>NZ_FTOV01000051.1 GCF_900156825.1 Chryseobacterium gambrini
ATTTTGGCATTGAAGGATTCCGCAGCGGCATTGGTGCTTCTTTGATGAAAATAGTTTAAAATATCCCTATAATGATTCATTATTGTTTTTCTTAAGGTAGAAAAAGATTTAAAATCTGCTTCTTCCACCTCTTTGAACCAATGCGCCAGTTTAGTCATCGCCAATGATTTTGGAATATTCTGATTATAAATCTTTCGCAGTCCATCGGTCAATTGATATGTTTTCTCCAGATCGGGATACTGAGCAAAAAGAATAGCAGCTCTTTGTTTTTGGGAAAGTGTTCATTTTTCACGGCTTTTATAAAGCAAATACCGGCTTCTTGCTAAAAGCTGTTTGCGTGAATCACCGTTTTCAAATATTTCTGTGCCTGAGTTTTTTTCTTCCCCCAGTCCTTGCGTTACCGTATTTTCCATTTCAATAGCATCCCAACGATTGTCTGATCCTGATTTCCTGAAGGGCTTCTGTAGCCAGCTTCTGAACATGGAAGCGGTCAATTACCTGTGTTGCACCAGGGAAGCAGCGTTGGGCAATACGCTTCATGGAACTCGCCATATCCAAAGTAATTTCATTTACCTTCATCCGAAGTTTTCTGCTGATCTTTAAAAGATGTGTGATGACAAAATCACTCTGGGTACCTTTTATGATGGCAACAATGCTTCCTTTCCTGCCTCGTGCAGTCTTGGAGGTAAGCACCGTGTAGAGTTCTCCGTCAGAGAGTGCCACTTCATCTAAGGATAAAGATGATGAGAGATTTTCAGGGTAAATGATCCAGTTTTCTGCGTGTCGTTTCTGTTCCCAGCTATGATACTCGCTGAGTTTATTCTTGTATTGTCTCTGAAAGGTCTTGCCTTTGATCCCGAAAAATTCTGCTATGACTTTTAGGGGAAGAGCTTTAGTGTCGGCTAATTTTTTTTAAGAAGCCTGCTAAATCCTTTGTTATGCGTGTTCCTTTCGCTACCAGCTGCCAGTCTCTTTGAAGGATTTCACCAGAGGATTTATCAGTCCATCTTCTTCTTTTCACATGAAGTTTTACGATTTTACCCCGTAATGGATAATCATCTATAATGATTTCAGGTAAAAAGCCCTTCGATTCCAGCTGTCTTTCTTTAAATTCATGAGGAATACTGCTTTTTTCTTCAAAATAAAGATGAAGTTCTGCATCATGAGTTTCTGCTTTGAGGATATCAAAGTGTTCAACTAAAAATTCAGGAAGTAACAATTTAAGAAGTTCTTG
>NZ_FTOV01000048.1 GCF_900156825.1 Chryseobacterium gambrini
TTTATTTTAACGGACACCACCATCAAAGCCTGTCAGTACAACGGAAAAGGTTTTTTTGATCTTACTGCTGCCAATGTAACGACGTACACTCCGGTGGTCAAGAAATTCTATCCTACCTTGGCTGACCTGAATGCAGCAACCAACGAAATTACAACTCCTGCGAATTATCTTTCTGCAGCAGGAATTGTCTATGTAAAAGTGACGACCAACGAAGGATGTACAGGAAATGCCAAAATAACTCTGGCTTATCTTCCGACTCCGGTGGTAACAGAAGCTACCATCAGCGAATGTTATCTTGAAAATAATGAAACAAAAGCGGCATTCAATCTTTCGCTTGCCAATGTTTCCACAGAATCGCCGATTACAAAAAAATACTACCCTACTTTTGTCGATGCAAGCAACGGAACAAATGAAATTTTAAATCCTTTAGCATACGTTTCAGCGAACGCAGCGGTTTACATCCGAGTATACAACTCAAACGGATGTTATGCAATTGCCAAAGCCAACTTAGTGGTAATTCCTCCGAAAAGATCTCCGATCCTTGTGGATAAGATTATCTGTATCGACGCAAGAACGAATCTTGATGCAGGACCGGGATATCAGTCTTATTTATGGAATACAGGAGCAACCACTCAGGTATTATCAGGAGTTCCGGTAGGAGATTACTGGGTCATCCTTAAAGACAACGGATGTTCGGTAAAACAGTTTGTAAGCGTGAAAAAAGCAGTGGATCCTGTGATTTCGGAAATTGAAATTTCAAACAATACAGCAACGGTAAAAGTAACCGGAGGAAAAGCACCTTATAAATACGCCGTGGATTCGCCTACCAACTGGCAGGATTCCAATGTATTTACAGGACTTTCAAGAGGACAGCATATTTTCTATGTGAAAGACGCCTACAACTGTACCCCGATCTTTGTAGAGGTAACGGTTCCGAATTTGTTAAACGCCATCACGCCGAATGGGGATAATAAAAATGACTTCATCGATTACAGCGAACTGGCGTACAAGGAAAATTTAAGCTTCGTGATCTACGACCGATACGGAAATAAAATTTTCACAGGGAGTAAATTCAACAACTACAAATGGGACGGTAAACATTTCGACAAGAAAATACTTACCGGAACCTATTGGTACCACATCAACTGGAATGAACCCAACAAGGAAAAAACACCGATTAAATATTCAGGATGGATCCTTGTTAAAAATATTGATTAAGCAAACAAAAAAGCTGAATCCTAAAGCCACGATTTTTTATCGTGGCTTTTTTACG
>NZ_FTOV01000047.1 GCF_900156825.1 Chryseobacterium gambrini
TGCCACATAGCCGGTAAACTCTGTAAACAGCTGCCGGTTGTACCCCAGTCTGATTTCTACCTTATCACCGACTTTTATGAAATTGCCGAGGTGTTCCACCGGTTTTAAAATGCCGTTACCGTCATAATAATAGATGGCTTTCGGAAGTTTAATGGTTGCCGTATCGGTAAAGGTTCGCCAGCTTTTTTTAATAGTAACTTCCGTGGCTGCCGTGAACTTTAATGTTCCGATTAGTATTTCAATACAGGGTACCATTACGGGGAGATGATAAAAGGGGTTTTACTTTTTGCCTCCAATTCAAAAGCCTGAATATGCGAGTAGCCGATCGACGGCGTTAAGGTCAGCCTGTGAATGCTCATATAATGTATACCGAGCATGGTTAACAAAGTTCCTTCGCATTCAAGTAATGACGTTTTAAGCTCACAAACCCGTTGTAATTCCTTGACCTGCTGTTCCGGGTAATCGGTGCTTTCATAATTGATCAAAAGCCCTCTAATGGTCAATTGCCAGTCATCCAGTGCGATGAGTTCCTCTACATTTCCGTCACGCCCGAAAATATCGGTTTCGACAATCTTTTTAGGTCTTATGGGTTCAATGGTCGTTTCCAGTGGAAAAGAATACCCGCCGAAGCGTTCACCGGTTCCTTCAATATAAGAAGGCTTCAGGTCTATAAAATCCCAGACCGGTGTTCCCATGACGGAAACTTTGGCAGGTTCATTATTAGTTGGCAGTACCTGTATATCATCAAAACCGTTAAAAAGTGCATCTGCGACGGTCTGAGTGGCAAACCCAAGTTTAAATGGAAAGTGCTGTTTGATCAGTTCTTTAACATTAATATTATAACTCGACATTTTCTCCTTCTTTTGCATTAGCTCTTTTGTTCTCAAAAAACAGTACCCATTTCAGCTGTTCCCATTTATTCCAGAAGGTCTGGTCATCCAGTTCCTCCGGGAAAGGAATTTTAAAATGATAGCTTATAAGGGCACTTACTTTTCGGATGAAATCAAATCCGGCTTCCTTATTGATCGGAAGCCCTAAACTTCCCCCAGTTCTGCTTCTAAAAACTTAATGATTCCCGAAGCCTGTATTGCTGCCGTATCGGCAATGTCACCGCTCATTTTCAGCCTTTCATCGCCGCCAAGCCAGCAGTTATCCCGGATAAATTCCCCGCATTCTAAAATTTTATTCTGCGAATACATGGAAAGCGCGGTGGCTTTGATTTCCCTTCCGGGTGGTTTCAGATAGCCGACAATAGGATTTCCGTCTTTATCTTT
>NZ_FTOV01000019.1 GCF_900156825.1 Chryseobacterium gambrini
GCACAGGCTAAAAGTATGAGAAGAAAGGTAAGGTGTGATCCGTATGAACTTTTTCAAAAATTGATCACTTGACGAAATATATTGAGTTAGCTATATAAGAAATGTTTGGAGAAAAAATCCGAAAGATTATGATATTCTTTTTGTTGCATGGTATCCTGATGATTTTTTAGTTAATATAGTTTACAACAGAAAAACAAAAAAGAGAACATTAATACTAAATTATGTGGCAAAGTATGTAGAAAATTCAATGGGGCATATCTAAGAAATTAAAATAGAAATATCTACAGTCTACAACAAATTATTGTCAGAAGAATAAGTCATACACATGAAAATCTAATCCTTATTCATTAGATGAATTATATGATTGGTTAAAAATAAATTTGGTTACAGTTAAGCATGAAATATTTTAATCTATTTTTTACTCAAAAAGTCATAAATTTGCTGCCAAATGAATATTTCAGCTTACATTTTAGAATATTTGAAACAATTCGGAACCGTTATTGTTCCGGATTTTGGCGTTTTTTCTTTGGAAAATTCCAAAGCCATTATCAATTCCGAAAATGGGAGCATTCTTCCTCCTGCAAGCAAAATCGTTTACAGTTCCGATTATGAGGCAAAATCTGATGATTTGGCATCTTTTATTGCGGGGCAGAAACAGATGACTTTGGAAGCTTCAAAAACAGATCTTCAGATTCAGACGGATTTTTGGAAGAAAAAATTACAGGCAGATCAGACGCTTGAAATTCAGGGTTTAGGAGTCCTTTTTGTAGAAGACGGCAAAACGCACTTCAAAGGAAACAGACTGCAGTCGGATCATCCGGATTTTTATGGTCTTGAAGAAATTAAGATTTCCGATATCAGCAATAAAAACACTCAGTCAGAAATTTCTTTGAATACCGAAAAAGATTATCAGTTTAATAAATCTATTCTTTGGGCTTTTCTGGTTATCATCCCGATTTTAGGAATCGTATACGTAGCATACACGCAGCAGGAACTTCTTTTCGGAGAGAAATCTTTTGACAAAGCCAATATCTCTGTACAGACAAAAACACACAGAATTCAGGATACTGTAAAAGCTCAGCCAAAAATAATGAATCCTGCTCCGGTTGCGGATTCTTTAAAGAAAGATTCTGTGGTTCCAAAAGCGGTTCAGCCCGCCGTGCAGAACGCGGCAAAAGTTCCGGCAACTCAAAACAACACTAAGACAACGAAATGGCAAAAATAAAAAAGGCGTCAGAATCTCTGACGGTGATGACGAATATTGTACTTCCGAATGATACCAACCAATTGAGAAACCTTTTCGGAGGAGAATTATTGGCAAGAATGGACCGATGTGCTTCGATTTCCGCAACAAGACATTGCGAAAGAAGAGTCGTAACGGCATCCGTAAATCACGTTTCATTCGATCATCCGATTCCGGAAGGAGGAATTGTTGTAATGGAATCCAAAGTTTCCAGAGCTTTTTCCACCTCAATGGAAATCTATGTAGATGTTTGGCTGGATGATCCGATCAATCATAAAAAAATTCAGACCAACAAAGGAATTTATACCTTCGTTGCGGTAGATGAGTTCAACAGACCGATCCCGATTCCAGATATGGAACCTGAAACAGATCTTGAAAAAGAACGATATGCAGCGGCACTGAGAAGAAAAGAACTTTCCCTGATTCTTTCTGGAAGAATGAAACCCTCTGAATCTATTGAGCTTAAAAAGCTTTTCCAGGAATCCTGATTAAACACAAATAACACAAATGATTACATAAATTTCCGCAAGTAATTTTATTTCGTTACTACATTTAAAAAGAAATTTGTGTTTTAAATTATTATAACACAAGATGAAAAATGATATTTCTGAAAATGAAATCTCGAAAATAGTTTATGAGTCCGGTTATTTAGTTCATAAAGTTTTAGGACCCGGATTGTTGGAGAGTGCTTACGAAGAATGTATGCTGTATGAACTTCAAAAGCAGGGACTTTTTGTAGAAAAACAAAAACCCATGCCTTTGATTTATGAAGATGTGAAATTAGATGTAGGTTACAGGCTCGATTTATTTATTGAAAATAAATTTATATTAGAAATAAAATCCGTTGAGTTACTGAATGATGTGCATTTAGCTCAGATTCTTACCTATCTTCGATTGAGCAATTCCAAACTTGGAATGTTGATTAATTTTAATACTCATCAGTTTAAAGATGGAGTAAAAAGAGTAATCAACGGCAAATTATAGTTTAGAGCCATTTGTGAAACAATATTAGTGTCATTAGTGTTAAAAAAAATGAGAATTTTACTCCTCGATAAAAACCATCCCTTAATTACCGAACAGCTTTTAGCTAAAAACTTTATTCTGGAAGAAGATTTCAGCTCTTCTTATGATGAGGTTTGTGCTAAAATTGAACAATATGACGGAATTATCATCCGAAGCAGAATTCCTTTGGATAAGAATTTTTTAGAAAAAGCTAAAAATCTGAAATTCATTGCAAGAGTAGGAGCAGGAATGGAAAATATAAACATTCCGGTTGCTGAGAAACTGGGAATTCAACTGATCAATTCTCCGGAAGGAAACAGGGATTCTGTGGCAGAACACGTTGTCGGAATGTTGCTGATTTTAATGAACCGGCTTTTTATCGCATCGCAGGAAGTGAAAAACGGGATTTGGCTTCGGGAAGAAAACAGAGGCGACGAACTGTTGGGAAAAACAGTGGGACTTATCGGTTACGGAAACATGGGAAAAGCCACAGCAAAAAGACTTTCAGGTTTTGGCTGTACCGTGATTTTTCATGATATTCTGCCGGATCTATCGGATGAATTTGCAACACAGGTTTCTTTGGAAGAATTAAAGGAAAGAGCCGAAGTTGTAAGCTTACACATTCCATTAACAGAACAGACGTATTATCTGGTGGACGGTTCGTTTATCTCTGAGATGAAAAACAATTTCTATTTTGTAAACACAGCAAGAGGAAAGAATGTTGAAACGAAAAGTTTAGTTGAGGCGTTAAAAGCCGGAAAAATAAAAGGTGCCTGTCTTGACGTTTTGGAATACGAAAAATCTTCTTTCGAAAATCTGGAAACAGAAAATGAAGACCTTCAATACCTTCTGGAGTCCGAGAAAGTAATTGTTACTCCGCATATTGCAGGATGGACGGTACAGAGCAAGGAAAAACTGGCGCAGGTGATTGTAGATAAAATTGTGGCACAGTTTGCTTAGCCTTGAAATTCAGTAAGGTTAGAAACAAATTTTTACGATACTACTTTATGAATTATTTTTCATTTTTATTTATGTTAAATAATTCATAATTTCTATTCAGGAGATACGAATTATTTCGAGTTTTATTAAATTGCCGCTCATTTTCGAAACTCATGACGAAGCGTAATTTTATCCTTGTATTATCTGCTTTTTTATTTCTTTTTTCCTGCAAAAAAAAATCTGAAAATCAGGACAGTGTTGCTGAAAGCACGACCAATCTTCCCAATTACGGAAATGTAGATGTAAACAAAGTTTTTACGCCCGCGGAAAATCAGGTTGCCAATAAGGCTTCACTGGCAAATTATATCAACAGCTATTATCAGAAAGTTTGGGAAAACGGCGATCTGAGTGGGGGAATTTTAGTCGCGAAAGGAGATAATATTATTTACGAAAATTACAGAGGCTTTGCCAGAGAAGGAAATCAGAACCCGATTGATAAAAATACGCCGCTTCATGTCGCTTCCGTTTCAAAAACATTAACCGCAATGGCAATGCTGAAGTTGGTGGAAGCAGGAAAAGTGAATTTATCCGATCATCTTACCCAGTATTTTCCGGGTTTTCCTTATCCGAATGTTACCGTTAAAACGTTACTCGACCAAAGAAGCGGTCTTCCGAAATACGAATACTTCATTACGAAAATTCAGCCGGCTCCCGCAGAACTTTCAAAAACGTTCCTTACCAATGAGGATATTTTGAATATGATCATTAAATATAAACCGGATCTGGCGAGAGAAACAGACACCGGATTTATGTACTGCAATACCAATTTTGCCATGTTGGCTTTAATTATTGAAAAAGTAACGAAAGTTCCTTTTCCTCAGGCGATGAAAGAAATGGTTTTTGATCCTCTGAAAATGAAAAACTCCTATATTTTTCAGGAAAAAGATATTCCTACAGCGTCACAGTCTTTTTATTACGGAGGAAATAAACTGTATCCTTTAGACAGGCTGGATTTAATTTACGGAGACAAAAATGTATATACCACACCGAGAGATTTATACAGTTTTTCAAAAGCAATGTTTTCGAAGGATTTTTTAAAGCCAGAATTGATGGAGCAGGTTTTCACGCCTTACAGCAATGAAAAATTCGGCATGAACAATTACGGTTTCGGCTTCAGGATGAAAATTTTTGATAACGGGGAAAAACTTACGTATCACAACGGTTGGTGGCACGGAACCAATTCCGTTTTTGCCCATCTTCTGAAATCTAAAGTCACCATTATCGCCATCGGAAATAAATATTCCAACAGAGTATATACAGCTTTGGCTTTGTCTGGATTATTCGAAGATTTTCCGCCTCAGAAAGATAAACTTCACAGCGTAATGAGCGATGATCGCGATACATTGAAAGGTCATGGTGAAGTTTATGGAGAATAATGTTTATTTTTGCGTAAACATCTTCATGAAAAGAATTCTTTTTTTATTGGTTTTCGCTTTTCTTTTGCAGTCTTGTGCAAGAGTAGGTTCGCCTATCGGGGGCGCAAAAGATTCCTTAGCTCCGAAATTTTTAAGCTCAAATATAGATTCTTCAAGAGTAAATGTTCCGAGAGATATAAAGCAGTTGCGAATAGATTTTGACGAATACATTACGTTAAAAGACATCAACAAAAACCTGAACATTTCTCCGCCGATTAAAAATATCACCAGAATTGTTCCTTCCAATATTGCCAATAAATTTATCCTGATCCAGTGGAAAGATACTTTACAGGCAAATACAACGTATAATTTTAATTTCGGAAATTCTATTGCAGATAATAATGAAGCCAATATTCTGAGATATTACAATTTCGCGTTTTCTACCGGAGACAAGCTTGATGATCTTTATGTAAGCGGGGATGTAAGAGATGCTTTATCCATTAAAAAAGCCAGTGAAAATAAATTTGTGGTAGGATTATATCAGGTAAAAGACACCATCAATTACAAGCAAAAGCCGTATTATATAACAAAAGTTGATGATGATGGCTATTTTGAACTGAATTATCTTGCTGCCGGAAAATATAAAATCATTGCTTTTGAAGATGAAAACGGAAATTCCATCTACGATCCGGGAAAAGAAAAAGTAGGTTTCCAGAAAGATCCTGTTGTCGTAGAAAAATCGGTTTCAGGATTAAATCTGAAATTATATCCTTCTAAAAAACCGGTGAAATATCTTGAAATGAAAGAAGCTCCGGGAGGAGTTCTCATGACTTTCGAAGGAAAACCTAATGAAGTAACCGTAAAACCTTTAAACGAGAAAATAAAGGATTACAAGGTAACCCACGCTCCGAAGTCTGATTCCGTAAGAATCTGGTTTGATGCTGTGAAAAGTGATGTAGGACAGACTACAAACGAGAATTTAAAATTCGGGTACAATGCAGGTGTCGGAAAAAAAGACAGCCTTTATAACGCCTCGTTGTTTTACAGATACAATGCGAAAAACGCAATGGATATCAACAGCGATAACGGCGGTGCCATGCTTCCTCCGAAAGAAGAATTTAAAATCCTTTCCAATTATTATGTGGATAAAATAAATACCGATAAATGGATTTTCAGAGTTGCAGGAGACTCATTGAACACTGTTCCTTTTACCGCAAAAATCTCAGAGAAAAATCCGTATCAGATTTTGGTGAAAGCGGATTTTATTTCAGGTAAAAAATATCAGCTTACCATTCCGAAAGAAACCGTTTCATCATTCTTTGCAAAAAATTATCAGTCGAAACGTTTCGATTTTGAAGTGGATAAAGTTGAGAATTTCGGAAGTTTAAAATTCATCCTTCAGAATGCTCCGAAATCAAGCTACTGGCTTCAGTTATTGGATAATTCAGATAAAGTATTGTTCCAGAAATATACCAAAGGAAGCGAGGTGAAATTTGATATTCTTAAACCCGGAGAATACATCGTAAGGATTTTGGCAGATAATAACGAAAACGGCTTCTGGGATGAAGCAGATTTCCAGAACGAAACTTTCGCGGAAGATTCCTACATTTACTACAAAACAGCCATCGTAAGACCGCTTTGGGACAGCAACGAAAACTGGGATCTGAAAGATACAAGAGTTCTGGATCCTTCAAAAATCAGCACACCGAAAGCAGAGCCGAAATCTCAGCCGAAAGATGGTAATAAGCTTGATCTGAAAGGAAATGATGCTTTGGTAACGCCTTCAAGATAAATATGAAAACATTTAAGAAAATATTTTTCTGGACTTTGCTGGGATTTGCTTTAATTCAGTTTATTTCAACAGATAAAGTAAATCCTCCGGTTGATCACAAAGTGAATTTTGTGGATGCTAAAAAAACACCTGCAAAAATTCAGGAATTATTGAAAGGAGCGTGCTACGATTGCCATTCCAACGAAACCGTCTATCCTAAATATGCCTACATTGCGCCGATTTCATGGTCTGTGAAAAGTCATATCAATGAAGGGCGGGAACATCTTAATTTTTCGATTTGGGATACGTACAATAAAGATTTAAAGCAGAGTATGCTGAGTAAATCGATCCAGACTATTCAGAATAAAACGATGCCGATGCCGGGTTATATTGTTTATCATAAGGAAGCCAATCTGTCCGATGCAGAAAGAGCTTTACTGATTCAGTATTTTGATCAGATGCTGAAATCCAAAACCTATTAATCATACTTAATCGATATAAGAATTTAAAAAGATGAATGGTTTAACTGTTTGATTTTCATTCTGCTTATTCTATTCAGGCAGTCAATCATTTCTTAAAAGCATTTCAGAGAATACAATACTTCTTCGTTTTCCTCTGCGATAAAATAATCAGATTTTGAAAGTCAACTATAAGAGTAGTTGGTTTAGGTCGATCATGCAATACAAGAGCATAAAAAATCTCCCGCAAATTTCACATATTCAGTAGATGTCTGTAAAATCTGCGGGAGAAATATATTTTAGGAATATTAAATATTCTTCAGATACTCTTCAAAAAACTTTTTCTGAGAATCGAAAGCAATATCCTCGAGATTCAGTTCTTTTAAAGGAATCCAGACTGCTTCTGAAATTTCAGACAGTTCAAGATTCACTTCAAATTTTTCCGGAACGCGGTATTCATAAAAAAGATCAATGGTATTATAATCAATCTCTTTGTACTGATAGACGTTTGGAAGGCTCGTTAAGTACTTTAAATTTGAAATATCAACATCCAGCTGCAGCTCTTCAAAAAGTTCTCTTTTACAGGTTTCTTCTGCACTTTCCTTCGGATCTACAAAACCTCCTGCAAGATCAAGTTTTCCCTTTTTAGGATCTCTGTTTCTTCTTGTAAGATAAATTTCATCATTATATCTTATTACCACAGCTACCGCTCCGGCAACGTTGTTGTATAATGTGAAACCACAGTTTTGGCAGCTCCATTTTCTTTCTCCATCCCACTGTAAAGATTCTTTGCCGCAGTTGGGGCAATATTTCAATATTTTCATTGAGTTACATTAATATTTCTCGGGTGATAAGACAAGATCACATCACGCAGCTCTTCTGTTTTCAGGTGGGTGTAGATCTCTGTCGTCGTAATACTGGAATGACCGAGCATTTCCTGAATATAACGAAGATCTGCACCATTCTGAAGCAAATGGGTTGCAAAAGAATGTCTGAATGTATGCGGTGATATCTTTTTGCTTACGCCCGCTTTGTCTGTTAATTCTTTTATAATTAAAAATACGATTACTCTGGACATCGACGTTCCGCGACTGTTCAGGAATAAAGTGTCTTCGTATTTCTTATTAATTTTACTTTTAGAACGTACTTCCTGAATGTAATTTTCCAAAAGATCTGCCGTATAATCCGCTAAAGGAACGAAACGTGTTTTGTTTCCCTTTCCGTTTACCTTAATATACTGCTCTTTAAAATTGATATTGGAAATTTTCAGATCAATAAGTTCCGAAACACGGAGTCCGCATCCGTACAGAACTTCGATAATACATTGGTTTCTCTTTCCAAGGTCGGAATTTACCTCAATCGCGCTGATAATCTTATTGATATCGGGCAGACTTAAGGTATCCGGTAAGTAAAGACCCAATTTAGGACCTTCAAGCAAAGAAGCCGGATTGTCTTCACGGTATTCATCCTCCAGTAAAAATTTGAAGAATGCTTTAATGGAAGAGATCCATCTTGCCTGAGATCTTTCGCTGAATTTTTGTTTGGAAAGATTGAAGATGTATTCCTGCAGATTTTCGTAGCCTATAGTATCCGGTCCGACGTTGTCCAGATCTTCTTCTGCGTATTCTTTTAGTTTTTTGATGTCTCGAATATAGGCGTCGAGAGTGTTTTCTGAAAAGTTTCTCTCGAATCGAAGAAAGATCTCAAAATCCTTAATTTTTTCATCCCAAGTCATGTTGTGTTATTTTTTTAGTTCACTTTCCGAAATTTGTTCTATTTCAATATTGTGGTTTCTTAAAAATGATATCCCGTCGTCGTCCGAATATTCATTGATGTAGACAAGTCTGGTGATTCCCGCCTGAAGAATGAGCTTACTGCATTCTTTACAGGGTGAGAGCGTTAAATACAGTGTTGCGCCTTTTGCAGACTGCGTAGAAGCTGCCAGTTTTAAAATAGCATTGGCTTCTGCATGAAGTACGTACCAGTGTGTTTTGCCGTCATTGTCCTCACAGCAGTTTTCAAATCCTGAAGGAGTACCATTATAACCATCTGAAATAATCATCCTATCTTTTACGATAAGAGCTCCTACTTGTTTTCGTTTACAGTAGGAAAGTTTTGCCCATTCCTGAGCCATTTTTAGATAAGCTTTGTCAAACTTATTCATACCGCCGCATTTGTTTGTTTCGAAATAATTTGTATTAAGGGTAAAAAAGGCTAGAAGCCCGGCTTTCTTTTTTCAAGAAAAGCAGAAACTCCTTCTTTTTTGTCGTCCATTTCAAAAAGCTCTCCGAAATATTTAATCTCAGTTTCAAAACCTTTATCCGTGTCCGATAAGTTTACAGCTTGAATTGCTTTGGAAATTGCCATTGGTGAATTGTGGGCAATAACGTTGGCTAATTCTTTTGTTTTGTTTAATAATTCTTCTATTGGATATACTTCATTTACCAGTCCGATTTCTTTTGCTTTTGCAGCAGGAATCATCTTGGCAGAGAAGATCATTTCATTGGCAATGCCTTTTCCTACAAGCTTCGGTAATCTCTGGGTTCCTCCGTAACCGGGAATTAATCCTAAAGTTACTTCCGGAAGCCCCAGTTTTGCATTTTCCGATGCGTATCTGATGTGGCAAGCCATGGCAAGCTCAAGACCTCCGCCTAATGCAAAACCGTTTACGGCTGCAATTACTGGCTTGGTCATATTTTCAATTTTGTTGAATAAAGTATTGTGTCCGTTTTTGGCAAGTTCTTCTGCCTTTTCCTGTCCAAAATCACTAAATTCTTTAATATCTGCTCCGGCAACGAAAGATTTTTCACCACTACCTGTAAGAACAACTACTCTGCAGGATTGGTCTGAATCTAATTCGTCCAAAGCTGAACTTAATTCGCTGATTGTTTTAGCATTAAGTGCATTTAAACTCTCAGGTCTGTTTATTGTAATAATAGATATTTTATCTTCCTTATTTAATAATATATTTTCGTAACCCATTTTCCACTTTAAAATATTATTCTGTGCAAATTATGAATTTTTTATAAAAAAAAGCAAGAAATATTGATTTTTTTTCCTTCTGATTGAAATTATTGTTTAAGATACTTATTTCGTGTGGTTCATCATATTTGCATCAATAACCACATTCAGTTGAGATGCCACTTTCATTCCAAGCTCAATATTAGCTCTGAAAAAATGACATAACTGTCTGTTAATGATCTCATCTTTTTTCGGTCCCGTGATTCCTTTCATGCTTCCAACGATGTTATTTACAAGGTTTTGTCTGTCTTCCGTATTCATTGCCTTTGTATACAATAATCCGGGTTGGGTGTAATGATCGTCATCATTTTCATTTCTGTTGTAGCTCGCTACGTGCGCGCTGTCCAGTTCATATTCGAAACTTTTGTAGGCAGGATCCGGCTTAATATCATCAAAGCTGTTCGGATGATAATTCGGCTTATCCTGATAATGGCTTGAATCTGCCATAAATCCGTCTCTCTGATAATTGTTAACCGCAAAAGGACATCTGTTAACTTCCAGCAGATGAGCATTTACGCCTACTCTGTATCGGTGCGCATCCGGATAAGAGAATAGTCTTCCCTGAAGCATTTTATCGGGTGAAAAGCTAATTCCGTCGATTAAATTACTCGGCGAGAAAACAGATTGTTCTACGTGCGCAAAATAATTAACCGGAACTTCGTTCAGTTCCATTTCTCCGACTTCAATTAACGGAAAATCGCTCTGGAACCATACTTTGGTAATATCAAAAGGATTCCATCTGAAATCTCTTGCCTGATCTTCCGTCATTACCTGAATATACATTGTCCATTTCGGGAAATCTCCTTCCTCAATCGCGTTGCAAAGATCTTCCTGCGCAAAATCTGGATTTTCTCCTGCCATTTTTACCGCTTCATCATTGGTGAAATTTTTAATTCCCTGTTTGGATTTCAGGTGAAACTTCACCCAGACTCTTTCATTCTGAGCATTGATCATAGAGAACGTGTGAGAACCGAAACCGTGCATGTGTCTGTGTCCGTAAGGTGTACCTCTGTCCGACATTAAGATAAGAACCTGATGAAGAGATTCAGGATTCAGACTCCAGAAATCCCACATCATGGTTGCACTTTTCAGATTCGTTTTCGGAACTCTTTTTTGGGTATGGATGAAATCCGGGAATTTTTTCGCATCCTTGATGAAAAATACCGGCGTGTTGTTTCCAACCAGATCCCAGTTTCCGTCTTCTGTATAAAATTTCAGGGCAAAACCTCTTGGATCTCTTGCCGTATCTGCGCTTCCTTTTTCTCCGCCTACCGTGGAAAAACGGGCAAACATTCTGCATGAATTGCCAACTTTAGAAAATAATTTTGCCTTTGTATATTGGGTAATATCGTGGGTAACCGTAAAGGTTCCGTAAGCTCCCGTTCCTTTTGCATGAACAATTCTTTCCGGGATTCTTTCTCTTACAAAATGAGCAAGATTTTCCTGTAAAATAAAATCCTGCAGCAATACCGGACCTCTCGGACCGACTGTTTGTGAATCCTGATGTTCGTAATAGGGAGCGCCGTTACTTAAGGTTAATTTTTTAGAATCCATAGATTTATGATTTTTGTGAATGATTTTTTAACTGTATTTGTTTATGTAAAGGTACTAAATATCAAATTTACTTGAATTTTTAATTGCAAATGGCAAAAACATTTTATCTTTGTAATAGATAATATTAATCAGATGAACATTCAGCAACTCGAGTATCTTATCGCGGTTGATAAGTACAAACATTTTGGGAAAGCGGCTCAAGCATGCTTCATTACGCAGCCTACACTAAGTGCAATGATACAGAAATTTGAGGATGAACTGGATGTGAAGGTTTTCGACAGGACAACGCACCCGATCCGTACCACAGATGTTGGGCTTCAGATCATCGATCAGGCGAAGGTGATTATAGAATCTGTCAATGAACTTAAAAATAAAGCCAATCTTTTAAACAATATTTTAGGAGGAACCATCAACATCGGAATTATTCCTACCGTTTCTTCTTTCATCCTGCCTACGGAAATCTTCAAATTTTTGGAAGAAAACCCGAAAATTCAGATGAATGTAAAGGAAATGACGACAGACAACATCATCAAAGCTTTGAAAGCAGGAGAGTTGGATGCCGGAATTATTTCCACACCTTATGATGCGGCAGATGAATTTTATCAGGATTTCTTATTCAATGAAGAATTGATGATCTACAGTTCTGAAAAAGAAGCCAACAAGAAAAACTCTTATGTGGTTCCGGAAGAACTGAATGTAGAAAAAGTATGGCTGCTTGAAGAAGGAAACTGTCTGAGAAACCAGTTCGAAAATATCTGTCATTTAAAAGAAAATACATTAAAGCCTAAAAACTTGGATTTTCTCGCTTCTAATATCCAGACATTGGTTCACATGGTGGATAAAGTAGGAGGAATCAGTATTTTGCCGGAGTTGGCTCTTAATCAGCTTTCTGATGTACAGAAGGAGAATGTTTTCAGATTTAAGAAGCCTTTCCCGTACAGAGAAATCAGCATTATTTACTACAAACCGACCTTTAAGCAGAAAATTATTGATGAATTATCGCATTCTATCAGAAATTCTTTAGAGAAAAAACTGAATTATCACGAAAATCCGAAAGAATTTGTAAGCATAAAACCGCAATAGTGTTTTATGTTAAATATCATCAAATCATTAATTTAAAGAAGAGATAATAAGTAGACAAAAATTTTGAGTATTAAAAAATAGTACTTAAATTTGCCAACGTTTACGAACGAGGAAAAATTTGACCTGATTGCAACCTCTATAAAAATATGCTAAAACAGTATTCTTTTTTAGACCTTCATTAGACAATTTATTCTTATTTTTCTTCGTATATTTTTTAATCTAAAAAACAAACAGAATAATATGTCTTATTTATTTACATCTGAATCCGTTTCAGAAGGACATCCGGACAAAATTGCCGATCAGATTTCCGACGCATTAATCGATCACTTTTTAGCATACGATAAAAATTCAAAGGTAGCTTGCGAAACTCTTGTAACAACAGGACAGGTGGTTTTGGCTGGTGAAGTAAAATCGGATGCTTATCTTGATGTACAGACGATTGCCAGAGAAGTTATCAACGGAATCGGATATACAAAAGGAGAATATATGTTCAACGGAGATTCTTGCGGGGTTATTTCTGCAATCCATGAGCAGTCTCCGGATATCAATCAGGGGGTAGACAGAGCGGTAAATGATGAGTCTTTCGAAGCTAAAGCAAACGCACAGGGAGCGGGAGATCAGGGAATGATGTTCGGATATGCAACCAACGAAACGGCAAATTATATGCCTTTGGCTCTGGATCTTGCACATACTATTCTTAAGGAACTTTCTGCGATCAGAAGAGAAGATTCAGAGATCAAATATCTTCGTCCTGATGCAAAATCTCAGGTTACGATTGAGTATTCTGACGATCACAAACCAATCAGAATAGATTCTATCGTAGTTTCTACACAGCACGACGATTTCGGATCTGAAGAAGAAATGCTAAACAAAATCAGAGAAGACATCAAAAATATTCTGATTCCAAGAGTCGTTGCTTTACAGACAGAAGAGATTAAAGCGTTATTCAACGATCAGATCAAATATCATATCAACCCGACCGGTAAATTCGTAATCGGTGGTCCTCACGGAGATACAGGTCTTACAGGAAGAAAGATTATCGTAGATACGTACGGAGGAAAAGGAGCTCACGGTGGTGGTGCATTCTCAGGAAAAGATCCTTCAAAAGTAGACAGAAGTGCTGCTTATGCAACAAGACACATTGCTAAAAATTTGGTAGCTGCAGGAGTTGCGGATGAAGTTTTGGTACAGGTTTCTTACGCAATCGGGGTTGCAGAGCCTTGCGGATTGTACATTAACACGTACGGAACGGCAAAAGTAGATCTTAACGATGGAGAAATTGCTAAAAAAGTGTCTACCATCTTCGATTTGAGACCTTACGCCATTGAGCAGAATTTAAAGCTAAGAAATCCGATCTATCAGGAAACGGCTTCTTACGGACACATGGGAAAAGAACATTATATTGCTAGCAAAACTTTCAATAAAGGTC
Source organism: Chryseobacterium gambrini (assembly GCF_900156825.1). Lineage (GTDB taxonomy): Bacteria > Bacteroidota > Bacteroidia > Flavobacteriales > Weeksellaceae > Chryseobacterium > Chryseobacterium gambrini. The sequence goes on from NZ_FTOV01000019.1 coordinate 13,916, forward strand.
ATAAAAATGAGCTTACTCTGGAAAATCTTGAGTTCTTTACATGGGAAAAATTAGACAAAGTAGAAGAGATTAAAGCTTCTTTCGGAATTTAATTTTAAACAGATACAATATAAATGGCTGCTTTATCTTTTTGATAAGGCAGTTTTTTTTATTTTTACATTAAATAAAATTTGAAGAATGATAAACGCCAGATCTGCAATCGCAATCCTTTCCGTATTTTTCCTGAGTACATTTGCTAAAGCACAGTTAACGGTACATAAAATGATAAGTGTGGGATATACTTACCAAAACCAAAGTTTCGGGGAAGTAGGAGGGAAGCTGCTTTTCTTAAAAAATGATGATGTTATTTACCGTTTGGGAGGTTCTGCTTTGATGGGTTCTGCGCATTCCCAATTTGCAATTATGCCCAAAATTTCTGCGGATGTTTTGCTGAATTTTGAAAAAAATGTAGACTTCAACCATTCCTATTATTTTCTGATGGGAGCAGAAGGAACCAATAAATATTTTGCTCCAAAAGTAGGCGTTACACTTTTCGGGATTCTGGATCTTACCGGAGGTTATGCTTTTCCGATCGGAAACAGTGGAATAAATGGTAAAGAACTGAAAGGGGTGAATGTTAATTTTACACTAAATATCCCTACTGTATTCATTCATGACATGTTTAAATAGGTTTTTTTAAATTTTCTCGTAAAAAATTAATAAATGGTTAACAGTTATTAAAAATTTATTATATTTACACCATAGAAAAATTGTATCCGCCTATTGATTCGACTTTACTCTGAAGAATTGTTTTGTATTTACAGCTGAAGCCAGATAAAATATCTGGAAAAATTATGGTCAGCATTATTTATTGAGAAGAAGTTATGAAATCAAAATCGGATAGTTTACTAATTTCCCTTTACCAAAAAGGAGACGAAGAGGCGTTGTCTACACTTATACACCGCCATCAAAGAGAATTGTTTACATTCATTTTTTACAAAATTAATGATGAAGATTTAGCAAATGACGTGTTTCAGGATACCTTCATGAAAATTATCATTATGCTGAAGGAAGGACGCTATAACGAGGAAGGAAAATTCATTCTTTGGGCAAAAAGAATTGCTCACAATCTTATTATCGATCATTTCAGATTGAAATCTAAAAATATGAAGGTTTCAGAAACTACTTTTGAAACGGACGAATATTCTGTTTTTGATCTTTTGAGAGAGCCTTCCGAAAATATCGAAGATCAGCTTGTTACCAGCCAGATTCAGGAAGATCTTCTAAGAATGCTTCAGTTTCTGCCTGAAAATCAGCAGGAAGTCATTAAATTAAGATTTTTTGACGGGTTAAGTTTCAAAGAAATTGCAGATCATACCGACATGAGCATCAATACCACACTGGGAAGAGTACGGTACGCTTTAATCAACCTGAGAAAAATCATGGAAGAAAATAATATTATCTTAACACGCTAGATAATAATTTCGGAAAATTCTCGTTTTTAAGGAAAACATTTTCGCCTATGAAAAAAAATGATCCCTTAAAAGTGAAAGCTTTGAAACCTAAGAAACAAACTATTGAGTTTTTACTCAACTTTTCAAAGAGCGTCGAGGTAGTGAAAGCCAAAGGCAAGAATTATCCTGTATCCAAGAATTAAAATTATTAATTTTGTGCTGTATGAAAATTCAGCACATTTTTTTTGATCTCGATAATACACTTTGGGATCACCGCCGCAATGCATATTTAACGATAAAAGATCTTTTTGAGAAGGAAGAAATCGGCTTGAAATATAATATCAATTTTGAAGAATTCCATTCTGTTTATCATGAAATCAATGAAAAACTCTGGGAAGATATCCGCGATGGAATTATTGATAAAGAATATCTCAGAAAACACCGTTTTTATGATACTTTTAAAAATTTTGAGGTTGATGATCCGGAATTATCGATGTATTTCGAGGAACATTTCTTAGATAAAATTCTTAATTATAATGAACTGGTAGAAGGTGCAGAATATATTCTGGAATATCTTAAAGCAAAAAATTATACCCTGCATATTATTTCAAACGGCTTCAAAGAAGTGACGGAGAGAAAATGTATTTTATCCGGCATTGATAAATATTTTCAGACCATCACAAGCGCAGATTTAGTTGGTGTAAGAAAGCCACGTCCCGAAATTTTTGAATACTCTCTGAACCTTTCAGAAGCCACAAAAGAAAACAGTATTTTAATTGGCGATGACTGGGTTGCAGATGTTGTCGGTGCGCAGAATTTTGGTATGGATGTGATTTTCTTTGATGTTTTAAAGGAAAACAAATCTGAAGAAGGCTTGAAAGTGATTACGCATCTTTTGCAGATTAAAGAGTATTTATAAGAGTTTCGGCGGCACCGAAGGTGCCGCCGAAAATTAATTCAATAACAATAAATGAAAAGACTGGTTTTTTTGCTGTTTTTTAGCATTACAAATATTATATCTGCTCAGGAAAAAGATCTTGATCATGACGGAGTCCCGGATTCTGTCTATTTTGATACTCAGAAATTGAAAATTATATGTAAATTATCATCTTTAGATTTTAAGCCGATTTACAGTAAAGAAATTGAAACGTCGGGTGATTTTACTGGGGTAAGTTATACAAAAAATGGTTTTGAATTTTATATTGATTTCATGAGAGCAGGTTATTCGGCGCAGTTCAGATACGAACCAAAAGATAAAACAATAAGGCTGATTGGAATGAGTAGATACGAGTTTGGTCCTGCAAATAACGACGGAAGTGGAGAATCAAGTGTAAATCTTCTTACAGATGATTATATAGGGGAATGGAATTATTATGATTTAGATAAGTCCAGACTTATTAAAATGCCCACGATTATAACAAAATTGACATTCAAAAAAACTTTTCTGATAGATTTTGATGAATCCGTTCTCTATGATTTTGGAAGCCGATGCAGCGAATTATATCTTGCTAAAAAAGAAAAATTAATTCATAGTAATCAAATTCGAAGTCACAAAAAATAAATCGGCACTCATTTTAATGAATGCCGATTTTATTTGAATGATAAGTTATTAAATTCCCAGACTTTCTCTCACTCTTTTCATCGTTTCCGTAGCAATCACTCTCGTTTTTGCTGCACCTTCCTGAAGTTTTGCTTCCAGTTCCTCAAGATTGTTCATATAATAAGAGAAAAGTTCTCTTTCTTTTTCAAATCTTGTTAAAATAAGATCCAGAAGTTCTTTTTTCGCATGACCGTAACCAAAGTTTCCGGCTAAATATTTCGCTCTTAATTCTTCAGTTTGTTCCGGAGTAGCAATTAGTTGATAGATGGCAAATGTTTTATCGTTTTCCGGATCTTTAGGCTCTTCTAAAGTTTTAGAATCCGATTCAATGCTCATCACCTGCTTTTTCAATTCCTTTTCAGGCAGGAAAATATTGATGATGTTTCCTCGCGATTTAGACATCTTGTGTCCGTCAACTCCGGGAACGTACTTTGTGTTTTCCTGAAGTTCAGATTGAGGTAAAACAAAAACTTCTCCCATCTGATTATTAAATCTGGAAGCTACATCACGCGCAATTTCCAAATGCTGAAGCTGGTCTTTTCCTACCGGAACAATCTCCGCATCGTATAATAAAATATCTGCAGCCATTAAAATAGGGTACGTAAACAAACCTGCATTCACATCCTGCAAACGGTCTGCTTTATCCTTGAATGAATGCGCCAAAGTTAATCTCTGATAAGGAAAAAAACATGATAAATGCCAAGAAAGTTCACAGGTTTCAGGGATGTCGCTCTGTCTGTAAAAAAATGTTTTTTCGGTATCTAATCCACAAGCAAGCCAAGCCGCAGCAATCTCGTAGGTATTCTGTTTCAGTTCTTTCGCGTCTTTAATCTGCGTTAAAGAATGCAGATTTGCGATGAATAAAAATGATTCGTTTCCTTCCTGTTTCGATAATTCTATCGCAGGAATAATTGCACCCAACAAGTTTCCCAAATGAGGTGTTCCGGTGGCTTGAATGCCGGTAAGAATTCTTGACATTGTTTAAAATTTATATTTAAAAATTAATGAACTGCAAATTTAATTAATTCTCCCTCAGATTCCATGAATTTACAGAGATGTTTATGTTTTATTGTTTGTGGTATTCGTGAAAACATTAGCGTTATTTGTGTTTGGAGAATTTAAACGCAAAGATTTTATTCAAAAGCTATTATTTTTAGAAGGCAAAGCAAATAAATTTGCTGCACGAAGCTTGAAAACGGAGCTTCATCAAATCAACTTGTTGATGCTTCTTTGCACACTTAGAAAAGTAATTATTATCAAATTAAAAACTTTGCGTTAAAAATCTGCAAGAAAAAAATATTAAGGAATTAAAATCTTATCTCCTCCAAACTTCGGTTCAACTTCTAAAAGAAGATCCAGATACGCTTTTGCTTTCGCCAGATATTCTCTCAGATTCGTCTTCAGACCGGCATATTTATTAACATCCGGAGCATTGTATCCGAAAGCTTCCATGCCGTTTTGTTGGGCTAAAAATACCGCCCTTTCATTATGGAATTTCTGTGAAACAATAATTAATTGATTTTGTCCGAAGATTTCCTTCGCGCGTACAACAGAATCCAGTGTTCTGAAACCGGCAAAATCCAGAAAAATATTATCCTTTGGAACTCCGTATTCCATCAAAGCCATTTGCATATCTTCAGGTTCATTATAGTTTTTCTGACTGTTATCACCGCTTACAATAATGTATTTCGCCTTTCCGCTTTTATATAAATCGGCTGCAGCCTGAATTCGGTTATAAAAATAGGCATTCGGTTTTCCGTTGCTCAGTGTTTTTCCTGTTCCCAGAAGCAATGCCGTTTTCATATTCGGAACCTCTGAGATATTGTATGATATATGGGCTTCGCTGTCTTTTTTAATGCTGTAATTCGCCCAGGCAATAAAAATAATTCCTGCCACAAAAAGAAGCAGGAAAATTTTAAAAATGTTTTTAATTAATTTTTTCATCAACAGTATCTTCTTTTAAAATTCCAGACCGTTCGGAAATGCTTTTTTTCTGAAAATCAATAATAAAGCAGCTCCCACTGTAATTGCCGAATCGGCTACGTTGAAAATATATTTAAAAAATTCCAGATGTTTTCCTCCGATTAAAGGCCAGCTTTCAGGAACGTTCCAGTCTACCAGCGGAAAATGCAGCATATCAACTACACAGCCTTTCATGAAAGTAGAATATCCTTCTCCGAAACTGGTGAATTTCGAAATTCCTCCATACCCGATCCATCTGTTGATGCTCTCATCGTAAACCGTTCCGCTGTCGAAAATAAGTCCATAAAACATTCCGTCGATAAGATTTCCTATTGCTCCGGCAAAAATCATTGCCATCGGAATCAGAAGATAATTGGATTCTCCTTTCTGTAACCATTTTTTAAACAAATAGATCATTCCGCCGATCAGGATAATTCTTACCAAAACCAGAAAATATTTCCCGATGATACCTCCGAAATGAAGTCCGTAAGCCATTCCCGGATTTTCAACAAACGTTAATTTAAATCCCGGAAGTACAGAAATACTGTCATCAAGATTAAAATGCGTTTTTACATAAATTTTTGAAGCCTGATCTATTAATAAAATAAGCAAGGTTACAAATGCTATCTTCTTCATTATAATCCTTTTGGTTTGTAAGGTTTTCCTATCTTTTCGTTTCTTTTGTCAACGATCTTCTTTACCGTTTTTTCGTTGTGATGGGTATTCTTGGTATGGAATTTCTCGAACTTAATGTTCATTTCTTTCAAAACACTTTTCAGGGCAGTAAGCTCCATTGCGTTTTTGGTGTGGACTATTATGGATTCCATTTTTTTTAATTTAAATTTTACTTTTTAGACAATTCGTCAAGTCTTTTTCTGTCTTTTGCCGACAGATCATTCACTCCGTTTTTTCCCATCTTGCTCAGAAGACGGTCGATCTCTTTTTCCCTTTCCCGTTTATCAGAATTAAACTGATCGTCAATCGTATAATTGCGCTTTTCATCCGGAAAGAACCTGTTTTTAATCCGGTCTCTGTTGAAAAATGCCAATACGATGGCAACGATAATTCCTAAAATTAATAATTCGCTCATGGGTAGATATTAAAAATTAGGTTTATAAAGTATTCCTCGAAATACGATATAAACCCAAATTTATTGTAGCTAACCTTGTGGTTATTTCTGCATATTTTTCGCTTCGATGCTCAGCGTAGCATGAGGAACCGCCAACAGTCTTTCCTTCGGAATAAGTTTACCCGTTACTCTGCATACACCGTAAGTTTTGTTTTCAATTCTTATCAAAGCGTTCTTCAGGTCACGTACGAATTTCTCCTGTCTTCCGGCCAAAATAGAATTCTGTTCTTTGCTCAACGTTTCAGCGCCTTCCTCAAATGCTTTGAAAGTAGGGGAAGTGTCATCCGTACCGTTATTTTGGTCGTTGATAAAACTTTCTCTGATCAGTTGTAAATCCTTTTCAGCCTTTTCTATTTTTTCCTTAATGATTGCTTTAAACTCTTGTAAATCAGCATCACTGTATCTTACTCTTTCGTCTGACATGTTCGTTTCTCTTTTTTAATAAAATTATGAAATGGAATTTGAAAAACAATAACTATAAGTTAATTTTTTTCAACATTTATCTTAAAATTAACCTCATCTATTTCGATTTCGTTAAAATTTGAAAGTGAAGATACAATTTCTATTTTATTTGACAAGACTTCGGATGAAATATATTCTTCATTTTTCTTGATGTCATCAATGAAAGGAGCGTTTTCTTCCAAAGAGATCGTAATTCTGTCCGTCAAATCGAAATCCTTCTCTTTTCGCAGGTTCTGAACTCTGTTGATGAATTCTCTTGCGATACCTTCAGATTTTAATTCATCTGTTAGCGTCAAATCTAATGCCACAGTGGTTTTTCCGTCGGAAGTTACCGTCCATCCCGGAATGTCTTTTGTGGAAATTTCCACATCTTCCGGTGTGATTTCGTAACCCTGCACATCAATTTTTCCTTCTTTTTCCAAAGTGGAGATCTGTTCTGCGGTGAAATTGGTAATTTCTCCACCCACCGTTTTCATGTCTTTTCCTAATTTTGGACCTAAAGCTTTGAAGTTCGGTTTGATCTGTTTTACAATTAGGTGAGACGCTTCTTCAGCATTAATTAACTGTAATTCTTTAACGTTTACTTCCTGCTTAATTAAATCTGCAACCGCGGAAATCTGTTCTTCCGTTTTCTTATCCAAAACAGGAATCAACACTCTTTGAAGAGGTTGTCTTACTTTCAAACTTTCTGCACGTCTGATGGAAAGAACTAAACTTGTTATCGTCTGTGCTAAATGTGTTTTTTCAACCAAATCTGCATCAATTAAACTTTCATCAGCAACAGGGAAATCCGTTAAGTGGATCGATTCCGCAGTTTCTTTTCCGGTTACTTTATTTAAATCCTGATACAACTGATCCATAAAGAACGGAGCGATTGGCGCAGATAATTTAGCAACCGTTTCAAGACAAGTATATAAAGTCTGGTAAGCTGAGATTTTATCTTCAGAATAATCTCCTTTCCAGAAACGTCTTCTGCAAAGTCTTACGTACCAGTTGGATAAATTGTCATTCACAAAAGTATTGATCGCTCTCGCTACTCTTGTCGGTTCGTAATCTTCGTAGAACGCTTTAACTTCCTTAATTAACAAATTCAGCTCAGAAAGAATCCATCGGTCGATTTCCGGTCTGTTCTCAACTTCTTTTTCAGAATAATTAAATCCGTCCACATTCGCATACAACGCAAAGAATGAATACGTATTGTACAGTGTTCCGAAGAATTTTCTTCTCACTTCATCAATTCCTTCGATGTCGAATTTCAGGTTTTCCCAAGGATTCGCATTGGAAATCATATACCAACGTGTTGCATCCGGACCGTAAACCGCTAAAGTTTCAAACGGATCTACTGCATTACCTTTGGATTTTGACATTTTCAGCCCGTTTTTGTCCAAAACAAGCCCGTTACTCATTACATTTTTATAAGCAACAGAATCAAAAACCGCTGTTCCGATCGCATGAAGCGTATAGAACCAACCACGAGTCTGGTCAACACCTTCCGCAATGAAATCTGCAGGGAACGCTTTATTATTATCAATTAATTCTTTATTTTCAAAAGGATAATGCAATTGCGCATAAGGCATTGAACCGGAATCGAACCAAACGTCGATCAGGTCGCTCTCACGCTTCATCGCTTTTCCTGAATCTGAAACCAAAACGATTTTGTCTACAATATTTTTATGCAGATCCACAGACGCATAATTATTCTCAGACATATCTCCGATGATGAAATCCTTAAACGGATTTTCAGTCATCAATCCTGCTTCTACAGATTTTTCAATCTCGTTGTATAATTCTTCTACAGATCCGATGATCTTTTCCTCCTTCAGATCTTCTGTTCTCCAGATTGGCAAAGGAATTCCCCAATATCTTGAACGGGAAAGATTCCAGTCGTTTACATTTTCAATCCAGTTCGCAAAACGTCCTTCTCCTGTAGATTTCGGCTTCCAGTTGATTTCTTTGTTTAAATCTACCAAACGGTCTTTTACAGCCGTCATTTTCACAAACCATGAATCCAGCGGATAATACAATACAGGCTTATCTGTTCTCCAGCAATGAGGGTAGCTGTGAACATATTTTTCTACTTTGAAGGCTTTATTTTCTGTTTTCAGTAAAATTGCCAGTTCTACATCCCATGATTTTTCGGGTGCAGTTCCTTCATCGTAATATTCGTTCTTGATGTATTTTCCTGAGAATAATTCAGGAACATTTTCTCCCTTGATAAATCTTCCCTGTAAATCTACTAGCGGAACAAGATTATCATTTTCATCTTTTACCAACATGGGCGGAACTCCGGCTTCTTTTGCCGCTTTCGCATCATCCGCACCAAAAGTAGGCGCGATGTGAACAATACCTGTTCCGTCTTCTTCTGATACAAAATCTCCTAATATTACTTTAAATGCCTCTTGAGGATTTTCAACAGGTAAAAACCAAGGTATCAGTTGTTCATATTGCAAGCCTTCTAGTTCAAAACTTTCAATTTCTTTGAGAATCTTATAAGGAATTAATTTATCACCAAATTTATATGAACCAAATTCTTCATCATTACTAAGTTTATATTTGTTTCCAAATTGTTTACTAACTAAACTTTTTGCAAGAATAATATTAATAGGCTCTCCCGTATATTGATTAAATGTTTTAATTAATTGGTAATATATGTTATTTCCAATTGCTAAAGCTGTATTTGATGGTAAAGTCCATGGAGTAGTTGTCCAGGCTAACAAATATACAACTTCTCTTATTCCAAATCTTTCTTCAATTTGATCTTTATTTGCTTTAAACTGCGCCACAATCGTAGTATCCGAAACATCATGATACGTCCCCGGCATATTTAACTCCGCAGAAGAAAGTCCGGTTCCTGCTTTTGGCGAATACGGCTGAATCGTGTAACCTTTATACAGCAGATCTTTGTTGTACAATTGTTTCAGAAGCCACCAAACCGTTTCCATGTATTTTGATTTGTACGTGATGTACGGATCATCAAGATCTACCCAATATCCGATTTTCTCGGTAAGGTTATTCCATACATCTGTATAACGCATTACCGCTTCACGACATGCTTTGTTGTAATCTTCAATAGAAATTTTTCTGCCAATATCTTCTTTAGTGATTCCTAATTCTTTTTCCACACCAAGCTCTACCGGAAGTCCGTGCGTATCCCAACCCGCTTTACGGAAAACCTGCTTTCCGTTTTGGGTCTGATAACGACAGAAAATATCCTTCAACGCTCTGGCCATTACGTGGTGAATTCCGGGCATACCGTTTGCTGAAGGCGGACCTTCATAAAACACAAACTCAGGTTGCCCCTCACGAATCTCAACACTCTTATTGAAAGTTTTATTCTGCTTCCAGAATTCTGCGATGTTCTCGGCTACGTCAATAAGGTTGAGGTTTTTGTACTCTTTAAATTGGCTCATTGTAATATATCAATATCGTTGATTAATTAAGTTGGCAAATTTACTAAAATTTGTCGGTTTATAATATATGTTTTATTTTGATATTTCCTATTAAAAAGTTCTGTTTCAGAAAAATAAATGAAAAGATTAATTTTTTGTGAACAATCTGGTGTTAATTGTAAAGTTTTGAACATGTTTTTAAACCCAAATAGCACGAATGTTTTCACAAATACCGCGGATTTCTTATGGATGTTTATCAGAGGGGTGGGCTTTAGCCAGCTTCAATAGTAATATTTTAAATTGGTTTTAACCGAAACTTACATTTTCGTTTATAAATTTAAACGCAAATTTATTTATAGTGATACTATTTTTTCTGATGAGCAAAGAGTTAATCCGAATATTGATCTGATAAAGCGATATTTCTAAGTTTCGCGAAGCAAATTATTTGCCTTTGCCTTCTAAAATAAAAAGAATGCAGAACAGGAACTTTGCGTTAATACTTACAGCAAAATGCTTTTAACGAATAATAACAAAAACAAGTCATCATCGAAATCCGCAGGAAAATAAATCTGCATAATCAGCAAAACCTGCTACAAATTAAAATAAACTAATAAATTTGTCCTTTAAAAATAAAACCATTGGACTTTTATCCATCCATCGAAAGATCAGACATTCAGGAAATAAAAAAGTTTCAGGAGCGAAAACTTCAGGAACTTTTAACGTATCTTGAAACTCATTCACCATTTTATCAAAGATTATTCAAAGAAAACCATATCCATATTGCTGATATTCAGACTTTGGAAGACCTGCAGAAAATTCCGACCACAACGAAGAACGATATTCAGCAGCATAACGATGATTTTTTCTGTGTGACACCCGATAAAATTGTGGATTACAGCACGACATCCGGAACACTGGGAGATCCTGTAACGTTCGGATTATCAGATAACGATCTTGAAAGATTAGCGTACAACGAAGCTATTTCCTTTGCGTGTGCCGGAATTAAAAAAGGAGATGTGGTACAGATGATTACCACGATCGATAAAAGATTTATGGCGGGACTTGCTTACTTTTTAGGACTCAGAAAAATGGGAGCGAGTGTGGTAAGAATGGGACCGGGAATTCCCGAACTTCAATGGGATTCCATTTTCAGATACAAGCCGAAATATTTAATTACCGTTCCGTCTTTTTTGCTAAAAATGATCGATTATGCCGAAAAACATGGGATAGATTATAAAAATTCCAGTGTTTACGGAGCTGTGTGTATCGGAGAAAGCATCAAAAATCAGGATTTTACGGATAATATTCTTTCACAGAAAATTAAAGAAAAGTGGGATATTAAACTTTTTTCAACCTACGCTTCAACAGAAATGAGCACCGCTTTTACAGAGTGTGAAGAACAAATTGGCGGACATCACCATCCGGAATTGATTATCACGGAAATTCTTGATGATGAAGGAAATCCCGCGAGAGAAGGCGAAAGCGGAGAATTAACGATCACCACTTTGGGTGTTGAAGCAATTCCGTTGCTGAGATTCAGAACAGGAGATATTGTAAAGGCACACTATGAGCCGTGTAAATGCGGAAGAAATACGATGAGACTCGGACCTGTCATCGGAAGAAAACAGCAGATGATCAAATACAAAGGCACCACATTGTATCCGCCTGCAATGAATGACATCCTGAACGATTTCAATAATATTCTCTGTTATCAGATTGTTATTCAGTCAAACGAAATCGGGTTGGATGAAATCATCATTAAAATAAGCACAGACAGCGATTCCGAGGGTTTTGTAAATGAAGTAAGAGATCATTTCAGGGCAAAATTAAGAGTGAGCCCGAAAATTGAACTGGTAGATTTTGATGTTTTATCTAAAACGGTATTTAACCCGAACAGCAGAAAGCCTATTGTCTTCTTGGATTTACGTAACTAATATAAATAAATTAATAACTCATGAAAAAAACATTCCTATCCTTTCTGGTTTTTTTAGCCTGCGTTCTGCATGCACAAAAGATGAAAGTGATTTACGGAGATTTCGATTTCTTAAAAGGTCAGACTGAACTGAACATTAAGATGGATTACAGCCATGTTGCATTCTATAAAGAAAATGTAGATGAGGCTGGCTACATTGCTAAACAGGAAATAGCGATCCAAAAAGCAGGTAAAAGTCCTGAGGAATTTGAAAAGTGGAAGAAAGACTGGGAATATTCTAAAAATACTCAGTTTGTAGACAAATTTTTAGCTTCTATGAATAAAAATACGGATATCAAAACTTCTGTGAACAATTCATCTGCAAAATATACTCTTATAGTGGAAACTATCTGGATTTATCCGGGATGGTTCGGAGGAATTATGAATCAGCCTTCAAAACTGAGTACCCTTTTAAAGTTTGTAGAAACAGAAAATCCTTCTCATGTTTTACTGGAAATCGAAGGTAAGAATGCTCCCGGCGATAATTTTGTGGGACTTCCAAATAATAATGACAGAATTTCGGAAGGATATGCCAAAACAGCAAAGACTTTGGCTCATATGATTGAAAAAAAGATTAAATAATCTGAGTTCGGGATAAGTCTTCTTAACCGCAATGATAAACAAAGAGATTCAATTATCAAGAATTCAGCTTTTAAGATATACAAAGGCGTAAAACTGATCAAAGTAATACCATTTTTGTCTTTTTTAAATAAACGAAGTGCCTTTGTTTAACTTGCAAACTTTAAATAAGTAAAAAAATCTTTTGTTTTTCTTTGCGATAAATTAATATAATGCTATAAATCAATTATTTAAATTTATTTCTTATCCCGAACTCAGGTAAAATAAAAATAATACAAAACCACTTCATATTTCAGAAGCGGTTTTTTTATGCTTGTTGTTTTTCTGTCTTAATAAATTCCGCCAGATTTTTAATCGCCGTATCATGAATTCTCACAAAAGTATTCTTTTTATTCCAGACATAACCCGCCAAAACTGCACAGATTTTTCTCTTCACATCAGGATTTTCCGGCTGGTGAAAAAATAATTCCTGAAGATTTCCGGTGTACCATTCTTTTACGTAGGTGGTGAAAACATCAACGCCGTATAAAATATAGTCTGCAAATTCTTTTTGCCAGTCTACTTGTTCGCCGTTCAGTTGTCTTAAGGCTAATTTTGCTGCGGTCATTCCGCCTTCCGTGGCAAAAGCCATTCCTGAAGAGAAAACAGGATCTAAGAATTCCGAAGCATTTCCTGTTAAGGCAAATCCGTCTCCGAATAATTTTTTTACCGAGCACGAATAATCTTTCAGATGTTGAGGTTCAAAAAGAAAATCTACATCCCCGAAACGTTTTACATAATAATCCGAAAGGGAAATTGCTTTTCTCAAGGCTTCAGTTGTATCGCCGTTTTCAGAGAGTTTATCAATAAAATCAGTTGGTCCTACAATTCCTACGCTCGTGTTTCCGTTGGAGAAAGGAATTACCCAAAGCCAGACTTCCGTTTCGATAATATCAAAAGAAATCAGAGTTCCTTCCGTTCCTTCTTCCCGGTTAATGTCTTTTACGTGAGAGAAAATCGCAGAATGAGGAGAAAGCTTTGAAGGTTTTTCCAAATCTAAAAGTCTCGGTAAAACCCTACCGTAACCGCTGGAATCGATCACAAATTTGGCATGAATTTCTTTTATTTCGCCGTTCTTATTTTTTACAGTCGTTACAGAATCTGTTCCGTTGAATTCAATGCCGATCACTTCCGTTTCGAATTCAAGATCAATTCCTTTATTAATCACTTCCTGAGCTAAAACATTATCAAAATCCGCTCTCGGAACCTGCCATGTCCAGTCCCATCCTTCCCCGAATTTATTGCTGAAATCAAAAATGCAGACCTCGTTGCCTCTTAAAAAACGTGCTCCCAGTTTCTTCTCAAAGCCCATTTTATCCAGAGCAGGAAACAGTCCGGCTTCATCAAAATGATCCATCACACGCGGAATCAGGCTTTCGCCGACCACCAGTCTTGGAAATTTTGTTTTTTCAACAACTTTCACGTTGACGCTGTTCTTCTTTAAATATGAAGAAGATACGCAACCGGACGGTCCGGCGCCGATTACAAGAACGTCAACAAATTCTTTACTCATCTTTGATTTTTTATTTTAATAATAACTTCTATCTTTGCCGCAAAATTAATGACAATTAATTAATAATTACAAAATTATCTTATTACTTTTTAATTGATGAAAATAAATAACTTTTTAGAACTGAGCGACTTTAAGAAAGTCATCATCAACAATGAGAAAATAGAACTGGATGAAACACTTCTTGCCAGAGTGGATGAAAGTTTTCAGTTTTTAAAAGAATTTTCAAAAAATAAAGTAATTTATGGGGTGAACACAGGTTTCGGACCCATGGCGCAGTTCAAAATCAGCGATGAAGATACCCATCAGCTTCAGTATAACTTAATCAGAAGCCATTCTTCGGGGATCGGGAATCCGCTTCCGGCAGACGAAGCAAAAGCCTGTATGTTGGCAAGACTGAATACCTTATCATTAGGAAAATCGGGCGTTCATCATTCTGTAGTAAATTTACTTAAAGAATTGATAAACAGAGGTATTACGCCGCTTATTTTTGAACACGGAGGTGTTGGGGCAAGTGGAGATCTGGTTCAGTTGGCACATCTTGCGTTGGTATTGATCGGGGAAGGAGAAGTTTTCTATAAAGGAGAAAGACAATCAACAAAGAACGTTTTTGAAATTGAAAATTTACAGCCGATTCAGGTAGAAATCCGTGAAGGACTGGCTTTGATGAACGGAACATCCGTGATGTCCGGAATTGGAGTCGTTAATGCGCATAAAGCGAATCAGTTAACTGATATTTCAATCAAATTATCTTGTGCGATCAACGAAATTGTTCAGGCGTATGACGATCATTTATCTGAAGTGCTGAACGGAACCAAACTTCACGAAGGACAGCAGAAAATTGCAGAAAAAATGCGTGCTCATTTGTCTGACAGTCAATTGATCAGAAAAAGAGCCGATCATTTATATACTCACTTTGAAGAGCAGGAAAAAGTTTTCAAGGAAAAAGTTCAGGAATACTACTCTTTACGATGTGTTCCTCAGATTTTGGGACCTGTTCTGGATACGTTGGAATATACTGAGAAAGTATTGGAAAACGAGATCAATTCAGCAAATGATAATCCGATCATCAATGTGGAAGATCAGCATGTTTACCACGGCGGAAATTTCCACGGCGATTACATTTCCCTTGAAATGGACAAGCTGAAAATTGTGGTCACCAAATTAACAATGTTGGCAGAAAGACAGCTTAATTATTTACTGAATTCTAAAATCAACGAAATTTTGCCTCCGTTTGTTAATTTAGGTAAATTAGGATTCAATTTCGGGATGCAGGGTGTTCAGTTTACGGCAACTTCCACTACGGCAGAAAGCCAGATGTTATCCAATCCGATGTATGTTCACAGTATACCTAATAATAATGATAATCAGGATATTGTAAGTATGGGAACCAATGCAGCAGTTATTTGCAGAAAAGTAATCGAAAATGCATTCGAGGTATTGACGATTGAAGCCATTACTATTGTTCAGGCAATAGAATATCTTGGTTTTCAGGATAAAATTTCATCGGCAACCAAAGAATTGTACGATGAAATAAGAAAAATAATTCCTGCATTTTCAGATGATATGATAATGTATCCTTATCTGGAAGAAGTGAAGAAATATTTAAAGACAATGTAATTTTTTAAGGAAATTAATTGTCATACTTAAGGAAAGGAAAATATATACAAAAAACTAAAACTACATAAGCAACACATGAAATGTGCAATCGTCACAGGAGGCTCAAGAGGAATCGGAAGAGCAATCTGTATAAAACTGGCTGAAGAAAAAAACTATCATATCTTAATCAACTACACTTCAAACGAAGCGGCAGCTAAAGAAACGCTGGCTAAAGTTGAAGAATTGGGATCTACCGGAGAAATTTTGAAATTTGATGTAGGAAATGCCGAAGAAACTCAAAAAGTTTTAACAGAATGGCAGGAAAATAATCCTAAATCCGTTGTTGAGGTGATCGTAAATAATGCCGGAATTACAAGAGACGGATTGTTCATGTGGATGCCGAGTGAAGACTGGAACGCAGTGATTAACACCAGTTTAAATGGCTTTTTCAACGTGACGAATTTCTTTATCCAGAAACTGCTGCGCAATAAATACGGCAGAATCATCAATATGGTTTCTGTTTCCGGAGTAAAGGGAACGGCAGGACAGACCAATTATTCGGCGGCGAAAGGAGCTTTGGTAGGAGCTACAAAAGCGCTGGCTCAGGAAGTGGCGAAAAGAAACATCACCGTAAACGCTGTTGCACCGGGATTCATAAAAACGGACATGACGCAGGAATTCAATGAAGACGAATTAAAAGCAATGATTCCTGCAAACCGATTCGGGGAAGCAGAAGAAGTGGCAGATTTAGTCGCATTTTTAGCGTCTAAAAAGTCATCGTACATTACAGGCGAAGTCATCAATATTAACGGAGGAATCTACTCATAAAATCAGGTGGCAGATAAAAGGAAGCAGTTGTGAGCTGCAACCTAAAACCTAAAACCTAAAACCTTGAACATTACATGGAAAATAGGGTTGTCATTACCGGAATGGGAATTTATTCCTGCATCGGAACTTCTTTGGAAGAGGTGAAAGAATCTTTATTTCAGGGAAAATCCGGAATTCATTTAGTAGACGAAAGAAAAGAATTTGGTTTCAGATCGGGATTAACAGGCGTGGTTCCGAAGCCGGATCTCAAAAATCTTCTCAGTCGCAGACAGCGCGTAAGCATGGGTGAAGAAAGCGAATATGCCTACATCGCAACGCTTGATGCTTTACAACAGGCAAATATAGAGCAGGATTTTTTAGACCACAACGAAGTCGGAATTTTATACGGAAACGACAGTGTTTCCAAGGCGGTGGTAGAATCGATCGATATTGCGAGAGAGAAAAAAGATACAACGTTAATGGGTTCGGGAGCCATCTTTAAATCCATGAACTCTACCGTTACCATGAACCTTTCGACTATTTTTAAACTGAGAGGGATCAATTTAACCATCAGTGCAGCCTGTGCAAGCGGATCTCATTCTTTGGGACTGGCTTATATGATGATTAAAAATGGTTTTCAGGAGATGATTATTTGCGGAGGAGCACAGGAAACCAATAAATATTCGATGGCGAGCTTTGACGGTTTGGGCGTTTTCTCAGTACGGGAAAATGAACCGACAAAAGCATCGAGACCTTTTGATAAAGACAGAGACGGATTAATTCCGAGTGGAGGAGCAGCAACTTTAATTGTTGAAAGCTTAGAATCTGCTCAGAAAAGAGGCGCGAATATCATTGCAGAAATTGTAGGGTATGGTTTTTCTTCCAACGGAGGACATATTTCCACACCCAATGTAGACGGACCGGCTTTAGCAATGGATCGCGCTTTGAAACAATCCGGATTATCGGCAAAAGATATCGATTACATTAATGCTCATGCGACGTCAACGCCAATTGGTGACGCCAATGAAGCAAAAGCCATTTTCGAAATTTTCGGAAGCGAAGTTCCGGTAAGTTCCACGAAATCAATGACCGGTCATGAATGCTGGATGGCAGGTGCGAGTGAAGTTATTTACTCGATCCTTATGATGCAGAACGATTTTGTAGCCCCGAATATCAATCTGGAAAATCCTGATGATGAGGCGAAAAAGATAAATTTGATCGCCGAAACTAAAAGTCAAAAAATTGATGTATTTTTGTCGAATTCTTTCGGATTTGGGGGAACCAACTCTGCATTAATTGTTAAAAAATTTAATTAAAAACATGGAAAGGGAAAAGATTATTGCGATTGCCAATGACTTTTTAGTCAACGAATTTGAAGTAGACGGCGATGAAATCAGCAATGATGCAAACTTTAAAAAAACGCTGGGTTTAGACAGCTTAGATTATATTGATCTTGTAGTGGTTATCGAATCTAATTTCGGAGTGAAATTAGGAGAAGCAGACTTCAAAAACATCGTGACTTTTGAAGATTTTTATACCGTGATCGAAAACAAGATTACTGAAAAAAGCGTATAACTGATTTAGCTTCTTTGCTGAGTAAAACGCCCTTGCGAACTTAAAAAACAGGTAGTAGTTAAAAATTTCTTGCGAACTTTGCGTTAAGAACAAAAAATATGAACAAGTGGAAAGGTAAATCTAAAGGGACGATTCTGGGCTACAAAATTTTCGTCTGGTGCATTAGAAATATCGGGATCAGAAGTTCATATGTAGTGCTTTACTTTGTTGCGTTCTATTACTTTTTATTCGAAAAAAACAGCAACAGATACTACCGTTATTATTTTTCAGAAAGACTGAAGTATGGCTTCTGGAAAACAAAACTTTCTCTGTTTAAAAGCTATTTCACTTTCGGAACCGTTCTTATTGATAAAACTGCCATTTCAGCAGGATTGCGCAACAAATATACCTACGAATTCGATGGAATTCAAAACCTCAGGAACCTTTTAGCCGAAAAAAAAGGCGGCGTTCTCATCAGTGCGCACATCGGAAATTTTGAAATTGCCGAACATTTCTTTGCCGATATTGATTTCGACTGTCAGATCAACTTAGTAACAACAGATCAGGAAGTTACAGTCATTAAAGAATACCTTGAAAGTGTTTCCGTTAAGAAAAGCAACATCAAATTTATCTACGTGAAAGACGATATGTCCCATATTTTCGACATCAATGAAGCCTTGTCTAAAAACGAGCTCATTTGCTTTACCGGAGACCGTTATTTTGAAGGATCTAAGTTTTTAGAAGGTGAATTGCTGGGTAAAACAGCGAAATTTCCTGCAGGACCTTTTCTCATTGCTTCCAGATTAGGCGTTCCGGTCGTGTATGTGTATGTGATGAAAGAAAAAAATCTGCATTATCATTTGTACGCAAGAGTTGCCGAAAACGTCAAAAAACGAGATGCACAGGGACTTTTGAACTCTTACACCCGAAATCTCGAATCCATGATCAAAAAATATCCGCTCCAATGGTTCAATTATTTTGATTTTTGGGACGATATTAATTAAATTTCCTACTTTTACCTTCAGAAAACTAATATTTAACTCAAACATTAAATGATTTAGAGATTTAAAATAAAGTCCTAAGTTTCCTTTTATCTTCGCTGAGTGTTAACGCCTTTGCGAACTTAAAAACAGAAAGTGATTAAGAAAAATCTTTGTGGACGTTGCGTTTTAAAATTCAAAATCATTAAAGACACTTTCTTCCTTGAAAAAAACACACGACATACTCATCATCGGCAGCGGATTGGGCGGTCTTGTTTCGGCGCTTGTTCTGGCGAAGGAAGGTTTGAAGGTGTGCGTTCTCGAGAAAAACAATCAGTACGGCGGAAATTTACAGACCTTTTCCCGCGACAAGCTCATCTTCGATACCGGAGTTCACTATTTAGGAGGACTTTCCAAAGGGCAGAATCTTCATCAGTATTTTTCCTATCTGGGAATTATGGATGAACTTCAGCTTCATAAGATGGACGAGAACGGCTACGACAAAATCACTTTTGGAGACGATGAAACCGAATATCCTCACGCACAAGGCTACAGAAATTTTGTTGAACAGCTATCAAAATACTTTCCCGAAGAAAAAGACAATTTAGAAGACTATTGTGAAGAAATTCAGAGAGTTTGCAGTCAGTTTCCCAGATACAATCTTGTGGGAAAAGACAATTATAACGAGGAAATCCTTCATTTAAATACCAAAAGATTTATTGAATCTTTAACCTCAAATAAAAAGCTCCAGTCCGTTTTATTGGGTTCTAATTTTTTATATGCAGGAGATTCTGAAAACGTTCCGTTTTATGTCCATGCACTTACCGTAAATTCTTATATTCAAAGTGCTTACAAATGTATCAAAGGAGGAAGCCAGATTTCCAAACTGCTGATTCGCAGACTTCGTGAATATGGAGCAGAAGTACACAAACATGCTGAAGTTTCCGAATTTATTTTTGATGAAAACAATATGTTATCCGGAGTAAAAACCTCAGAAGGAAAAGAATATTTTGCAAAAAAATTCATCTCAAATATCGAAATTCGCACAACCCTGAAACTTCTTGGCGAAGAAAGGCTTAAAAAATCATTTGTCAACAGAATTATAAGTTGGGAACCAGTTCCATCATGTTTCAGCGTTTATCTGGTAATGAAACCGCAATCTTTTCAGAATTTTAATTATAATATTTACCATTTTGCCAATGAGGAAATGGTCTGGAATGCCCACCGTTATCAAAAAGAAAAATGGCCTGAAACGTATATGCTTTCTTCCACAGAATCCAAACACAATCCTGGTTTTGCAGAAAGTCTTACTGCCATTTCCTACATGGATTTTCAGGAAGTGGAGGAGTGGAAGGAAACCGTCAATACCGTTGCAGACAAACATGAAAGAGGAGCATTGTATGAAAAATTCAAGCTGGAAAAAGCTGAAAAAATGATCGATGCTTTAGAAAAGAAGTTTCCTGATTTAAGAAAATCGATTAAGTATTTTTACACTTCTTCACCGTTGTCTTATCGCGATTATATAGGAAGTTTTAACGGAAATATGTACGGCTATAGGAAAAGCTCAGAAAATCCATTGAAAACGATGGTTTCTCCACGCACGAAAATCGACAATCTTTTTCTTACGGGGCAGTCCGTCAATATGCACGGAATTTTGGGCTGTACGATCGGCGCATTCAACACTTGTGCAGAAATTCTCGGAAAAGAGTTGATTGATGAAAGATTAACACAATTGATTAATAAAAATAAAGGTGAAAAATAAAGGTAAGACTAATGTGCAGTCTGTCATTCTGAACGAAACGAAGTGGAATGAAGAATCTAAACGTAAAAAAATAGATTTCTCCTTTTGTCGAAATGACAAAGCTCTAATCTTAATTTTTCTCAGTCTAAACCTTATCCTTTTCCTCAACTCTTGCGGAATAAGAAAATCCATCAAACATATTCCCGATGTAAAACAATATTCGCTTGATATTCCGAAGGTTAACAAAATCAACGATTCTACCTTCAGTTTCAATCAGAATTATTTAACAAAAAATAAGCAGCAGATCTGGGAATTGTATATTCAGGGAAATCCTCTGCAATTAGGTTATAACAATGGCGCTTTAACCCAAAATCTGATGCAGAAACAGGAAGAAATTTTCTTTTCCAAAATTGAAGGATTTGTTCCGTCTAAGTTTAAACAAAATTTACTGCGAGGTTTCCTGAAATGGTATAACCGGAAAATGTATCTTAATGTAAGGGAAGATTTTCAGGCAGAAATCTACGGAATGTCTCAATATTCTTCGGACAAATATAATTTCATCGCGCCAAAGTTTCTGCGAAGTATGTATTTGCACGGAGCGCACGACATTGGTCATGCCATGCAGGATTTAATGATGGTGGGATGTACTTCTCTTGCGGTCTGGAATGAAAATACAGAAGACGGAGATCTGCTCATCGGAAGAAATTTCGACTTTTACGTGGGAGATGATTTTGCTAAAAATAAGGTCATAGAGTTCGTTCAGCCGGAAGAAGGAATTCCTTATCTTTCTGTGACATGGGCAGGAATGATCGGCGTAGTTTCAGGGATGAACAAAGAAGGAATTACGGTTACCATTAACGCTGGAAAATCTAAAATTCCACTGACTGCAAAAACACCGATTTCTCTGGTGACAAGGGAAATTTTACAATATGCCAGAACCATTGATGAAGCAATTGCCATTGCCAAAAAGAGAAAAGTCTTCGTTTCGGAATCTATTCTGGTCGGAAGTGCGAATGATAAAAATGCGGTGATTATTGAAGTTTCTCCCAATAATTTAGGGGTGTATAAAGTGGAAAACACAAGCCGTGTTTTTTGCACCAATCATTTCCAGTCGGAGGCTTATAAAAATGATAAAAGGAATCAGAAACATATTGCGGAAAGCCATTCAGAATACCGTTATGAAAAACTGAAGGAACTTTTAGAAGAAAATAAAAAGCTCAATCCCGAAAAAATGGCTGCGATTTTAAGAGACAAATCCGGCTTGAAAGGAGAGAAGATAGGATTTGGAAACGAAAAAGCAATCAATCAGCTTTTGGCGCATCACGCCGTGATCTTTTCACCTCAGAAAAAACTAGTGTGGGTTTCTGCAAATCCTTATCAGTTGGGAGAATTTGTTTGTTATGATCTAAATGAAATTTTTTCGGATAAAAGATTAAAAAGCGGTGCGTTTGCAAAATCTGAACTGAATATTGCAAAAGATACTTTCTTAGACTCTCCGGAATTTAAAAATTACGAACGGTACAAAATGATGAGTGAAGAGGTAGAAAAAGGAATTGAAGGAGATGTTTTGCTCACTGACGATTTTCTGTCCCGTTATCAGTCTTTAAATCCTGATTTCTGGCTTGTTTATTATCATGCAGGAAAATATTATTATAGTCAGAAAGAATATGCAAAAGCAAAAACAGAATTCGAAAAGGCTTTAACCAAAGAAATTACAACCGTTCCGGATAGAAAAAATGTGGAAAAATATCTGATAAAAACAGTGAAAAAACTGAAATAGAGAGTTTAATCTGTATCAGGACTTACTTTATTCAGAAAAAGAAAAGTCGCAACACCTAAAATCGCAGAGGCAGAAGTCGCCAGAATAAAGCTTCCGATAACATACTGCAACAGATTATTTTTTACCAGATCGAAGTTCAGTTCCTGACTGAAAATATTGCTGTCTCCATGCACAAAAGGAGAACCCAGAAACAGCGAAGCGGCAATAATGAAGGGAATAAAAGGCGGTAAACTTACATTGGATGCAAAAAAAGCAAGTACTTTATTCAGCTTGAATAGTACAGAAAGAGAAATAACAATCAGCGTATGAAATCCCCAAAATGGAGAAAAGCCTACAAAAACGCCCAAAGCAATCGAAAAAGCTTTAATTCTGTTGCTTCCGTCACTTTCCAGAACATCTTCTTTTATGAATCTTTTAATGCTTTTTTTTTTGAAATTATTCACGAAGTTTCGCGGAATAATATAAAGTAAAGTGATGGTAACCAGAATAGTATTCAGAATACTAATCCTCGTAAAATCTTTAAAAGGTCTGAAGTGAGAAACTCTTTCCGCAGGATCGTAAAGCACCTTCACCGGAACATTTTTAACCGGAACGTGTCTCCACGCTGTTCTCACAATGATTTCAATTTCAAATTCAAACTTTGGCGTAAAATATTTCTTGGGAATTTTGTGTAAAGGATATAATCGATAGCCGGATTGGGTGTCTTCAAGTTTGATTCCCGTTTCAAACCAGAACCAGAAATTAGAGAAACGGTTTCCGAAACTGCTTTTCTTTGGAATTCCGTCCTGCGACATATTTCGATTCCCAATCAATAAAACATCTTCCTTTTCATTCAGCAAAGCCTCCACAAAAACAGGAATGTCATCCGGATAATGCTGTCCGTCGGAATCAATCGTGATCGCATAATCGTAGCCCTGTTCTTTAGCCTTTCTAAAGCCGATTTTTAAACCATTTCCTTTTCCTTTATTCTCCGGTAAATCAATGACTTTGATCTGCGAATAACTTCCTAAAATCTCTTTCGTAGAATCTGTAGAGCCGTCATTTACAACAATAATGTCTTCCGTATAATCCAGAACACCGTCGATTACTCTTTTCAGAGTTTTTTCATTGTTATAAGTAGGAATTAAAACACAAATTTTCTTTTCAGAGATTGCATTTCGTACTTCAGAAAGATTCATGTAAATGGCTGATTAATCGTTTTTTATTTAAAATTTGCCTTTTCAGTCTCCGTCATGGTTTTAGACTGTGCTGCAAATTTTTTAATATAACTTTTTAAAGCTGAATTTTGTTTGCTGTAATTATTGATGAGAAATACCTTATCATCTTTAAGGCTTCCTCTGTAACCTACAATTTTCGGAATGTTTTCCTGAACGCTCATGCGGATCAGTCTTAGTTCAGCATTATTCGGATTGCTTTTAATAACCGCTTCAAGATTGGTTGCTCCTGATTTTACCAAAGCTTTTCTGTTGTTTTTGGAAATTTTTGCCTCCATAATCTGCGCCGCTGCTTTATATCCCTGAATTGCCGCATCCGATCCCGAAGTTTTTTCGGCTAAACTGATGAACGCTTCTGTATTGGCATTAGAGCTGCTTGCTTTGGCATAACTTTCTCTCAGAGATTCAAGCCCCGACTGAAAAAAAAGCATAAAAGCCGTGATGAACGAAAAAATTAATTTCATTTTGTCAATTTTTGATAATTTACCGACATTTTTAATGCAATAGTCTCGCCAAAAGAAGTCGTGTTCTTTACCTTTACATCTCCTTCATTCTCAGTAATATCAAGCTGAATTTTCAGATCCGGAGTTTCAAAAGGATTGATGATTGCCATAAACTTTACATTCGATGCCGTTTTTAAAAATAATGAAGAGCCGGTAAATTCTTCCGTAAGTTCCTTCACGATCTGCATCATACAAACTCCCGGTGTTACAGGATTTCCCGGAAAATGTCCCTTAAAAATATCGTGATCTTTATTCAGGGAAATCTGCGCGGTGAAACTTCCGCTTTCCGTTTTTTCGTAGGATTGTAACGTATAAAAGTCTGTAAGTATTGTCTGCATGATGTATTCTGTTTCAGTTGTTTGAAATCTTTTTCTGAATTTTAAAATTTCAAAAAATTTAATATTTAAACCTTTGCGAAGATATGTTTTTTTGAAAGGAAAAGAAAATGGTTTTGGTCATCAACATCAATTCTATTTCTTAAAATGGAACGTGTAATAACCACCAATCTGAAAAACCATATTTGAATTGGAAAATAGGAAGGAGGAATTTTCGTGATCCAGCATTGATGCAAAACCTTTTTTAACTCTTACTTCAATCCCCAGATTTTTAAAAATATCATAACCAAGACCTCCCGAAAAACCAAGATCAAGTCCGGAATTGTTTTCGCCGACAGCCAAATCCAGAAACGGACCGGCAAAAACACTGAAATTTTTGATATAAATTTTGTTTGTAAGCTGTACCCCGATAAAATTATAATGCAGTCTTTTTTCCGGAAGAACTCCGTTTTCTGTAGTGTACTGTAAATTGGTTCCCTGTCTGGAATAGTTAACTTCCGGTTGCAAAGCATAACGTTCTGTAAATCTAATGTTCCCCTGTAATCCAATATAAAAATCGGTTACCGTTTTCAGACTTGTATGAGTTACTTTTTCCGGGTTTTCATCTTCATGGAGATAAAAGGTTTCATTGCTTCGGTTCGTAAGATTGGCAAAATTTACTCCCGCTCTTATTCCGGGATTGAAAGTAACCTGAGCTGATAAAAATCCGGAGATCAGAATCAGCAAGGCAAAAATCTTTGTTTTCATGTAAGGTTATTGGTTTTCGGTGATCTGGAATAGTTTTATATTGATTTTAAAATCTTTATGTTGTAAATTAAGACTGTCTGCAAACATATTTTTCTTTGCATCAAATGTAAAATCGATCTTTTCCTTTTTGTTTTTCGTGTAAACGATTTGTTTTAACAGATTATTTTCTTTGTTGAAGAACAAATAATACCCTTTCTTATCGATTTTAGAAAGATAAATCTTAGAATTTTCGTTTTCAAAACTTTCTGTTACCGGATATTTCTGCTTCAGAAGCTGCTGAAAATCATTCCTCAAAAAATTAATTACGATTTTCTTATCCAGATCAGGAAGAACATAATTCAGCTTGAAATCATCTTCAGAAATCTCAAAATCAATCAGTTTATTCCCAAAATCAGAAGTCAGAACCACACGATGGGTCGTTTCGCTGATTTTTTTGATAATTAAAATTCCGCTCACATGATTTTTATAAATATCCATTTGACATTTATACACATAATCTTCTTTGGATGAAAAATATAAATTTTCCACCGTTTTTTCAGAAGACGGAATCTGTTTTACATCAGTAAGCTTATACGTTTTGCATGAAGCAAACAGAATGAAAATCAGACTATAAGCTAAATTCCGAAGCTGCAACAGGCGCATTGATCTTGGTGTTTTTGAAAACAATATTCGTGGTGTCTCCCGAAGATTCCGTCATATTAACCTGAGAAACCGTAGATTGATTTTTAGGAAAATGCAGCTCGATCTGCTTGATGTATTTTAAAAGCTGAGCCGATTTCGGAGTGAATTTAGCAATGTTTGAAGTCGCATTCTTCAGGTAAGAAACAGAGAATTCCGGATCGTTGAACATTTGTCCGTTTGAGCTTCCTACAATTAATTTGTTGATTTTTTCAAATGTTTTGCTTTTTGCATCCACCGAAGATTTTTTACCCTGATCATTAATCAATATTTTGTTGTCTTTAAAAACAATGCTGTATTGATAGGGTTTTGTGTACTTCCAACTCAGCATATTCGGTGTTTTCAAAGACATTTTTCCGTAGGTGACAATGTTTTTATCCAAAAAATCCATCTTTTTGGTCTGAGTAAAATCTGCCTGTAACGTTTTTATTTCTTTGGTTTCCGAAGAAACTTTGGTTACAAATGCTTTCGCTTCCGCTCCCGACATTGCCGTGTTTTGAGCAAAAACAAAAGTCGAAATTAATAAAAGAGTGCTTAAAGCTATATTTTTAATCATTGTTTAACGTCTTTAAATTTAACCACAAGGATGACAAGGTTTTCACAAAGGACACTATTAAAGAATATTTATTAATAATTCTTGTCTTCCTGGTGAAATCCCTGTGGACTTAATGGCTTTCAAATTTATCAATTGTAAAAGTTGAATAATTTTTCTGCTTCAAAAATACTAATAAATCCTCCAAAACATTGTACGTTTTTTGTGAAGTATCATGAAGAAGGACAATGCTTCCTTTTTTTAAATTTTTCGTTACTTTCTGGTAGATTTTTTTCTCATCTTCTGTCATCGTATCAAGAGAACGGACGTTCCATCCAATGCTTTTTTTGCCAGTTTTTTTGATCGCTTTGGCAATATTCGGATTGGTCACTCCGAAAGGAGGACGGTATAAATTCGTCTTTATATTTCCGGTTTTCAGCATGATTTCATCACATTTCTCAATTTCTTCCGTCATTTTTGATGTCGATAAAAAACCGGTGTTGTTGGAGTGCGATAAAGTATGATTTCCAACGGTATGACCTTCCGCAATGATTCGTTGAAAAGTTTCAGGATATTTTTCAATCTGTTTTCCGATGCAGAAAAAGGTTGCTTTTACCTCGTTTTCTTTTAAAAGATCTAAAAATTT
Source organism: Chryseobacterium gambrini (assembly GCF_900156825.1). Taxonomy (GTDB): domain Bacteria; phylum Bacteroidota; class Bacteroidia; order Flavobacteriales; family Weeksellaceae; genus Chryseobacterium; species Chryseobacterium gambrini. The sequence goes on from NZ_FTOV01000019.1 coordinate 41,107, forward strand.
TGGGGTGAATTCAGTCGGGCCATCATCAAAAGTCAGTGCCACTTCTCTGATTTTCGTTCTTTTATGCGTAATGCTGTTGACAAAATATCCCAGTTCAATATCGAAAGAACCCCAGATTACAAGCGCAGAAAACAGCAAAAAACAGAACAGATACACCCAAAAACTTCCGTGAAACGCGAAAATAATAACGTTGCAGAAAAGATAAAATAAGATAAATAGATAGTGTTTCATCTTTATTGTCTTTAAATTTTGGGTTTAAAATATTCACAATCTGTATCCATGCTGTCATTCTGAATGAAGCTAAGCGGAAGGAAGAATCTCAAATTAATATTCTTAATGTTTACGCTAAAATAAACCATTAAGTTTTAGTTTAGAAGTTAAGATTATTAAGAGATTTCTCCTTCGTCGAAATGGTAATTATGCTGTTTTTCTTTGCTAAATAGAATACTCCTGCAAACGGAACCTATTTTCAATTAAACCTAACAGGTTTCAAAAACCTGTTAGGTTTTACTTTTAAGCTTTCTCCAACAAAACCAGACTGTGATCATTTCCTCCTAAATGATTGTAAAGCAGAACATTTTTAATTTCTTCTTTTTTAAGATCGTTAATCATCATCACTTCCGGAATCTCCTGATTTTTAAGAATATGACAAGCCATAAAGGTAGAAAAACCACTTGCCGTATTAAATTCACCACTCAAATGTTTGTAATACAGCAAAGTCGAGTTGTCAAACGAACCCATTGCATTTTTGTAATAAACATCCGATTTTAAATCTCCGCTGAAACCTAAAATAACCGCATCGATATCTTTATTCGTTAAATTATTTTTAGCCAGAAAATCTTCAATAAACTGCTGAGTTTCTTCCAAATCTAATTTGTTAGTGATCTGAATATCCAATAATTGAGCATAAGAGCTTTCTGTTTTTTCCTTTCCTAAGACAAAAAAACTAGCACCTTCTCCCCAAATGACACCTTCTATTTCAGAATTCAGAAAATCAACAGGAAGATTTTCTTCTTTTTTAATGGTTTTGTTTAATTTGTACAGTTCCATCACTCTTTCCGTCTGTTCGTCTGTTGAACCGACCAGAACGTTTTCAGCTTCACCGTCATTAATCTGTAATTTTCCATCTAAAAACGAAAATTCCAGAGACGACGAAGTGTTTACATACGTGAAATTGTACGCGTGACATTGCAAACCTAAAGCGATTTGTCCTGCAACCGTATTGTGAGTAGACTGAATAAAATAGGTCGGAGTCAGAAACTCTTCATGATTATCCAGCACATTTTTCAGAAACTTTTCCGAATCCTGAGAACAGCCCATTCCGGTTCCTGTGATAATCGCATCTGGATTTTCAATTCCTGCTTCTTTTAAAGCGTATTGAGAAGCTACGGAACTCATTTTTACCGTTTTAGACATTCTTCGGATCATTGCAGGAGGAATGAATTCTTTGTAAACAGGTTCAATAGCTTTTAAAACCTGAACTGAATTTTCAGGTTTGAGATTACGGAAAAAATCTTCATTTAAAGTGTCCTGAGCTGAAATACAGGCTGCACTGTTGATGTAAACGGCACTCATGATTTTGAGAAAATTAAAGTTGAACAATTTCCTCCAAAACCAAATGAATTGGAAAGAACGTGGTTGATGTTTTTCTCTTTAAGCTCCGTTACCGGCGTTAAATCAAACTCTGCCATTTTTGTTTTAAAGTTCAGATTCGGGAAAATGATATTATTTTGAATCGCCAAAAGAGAATACACGGCTTCAATTCCCGCCGCCGCAGCAAGCGTATGACCGGTAAACGCTTTTGTAGAACTGAATTCCGGAACATTGTTTTCCCCAAAAATCCGGATCATTGCAATTCCTTCCGATAAATCGTTATTTGGCGTTGCTGTTCCGTGAACGTTGATGTAATCGATATTTTCTTTATCTAAGCCCGAAACTTTTAATGCTTTTTCCATCGCTAAATAAGCTCCCTGTCCGTTTTCCGAAGAAGCGGTTTGGTGATGCGCATCATTGGCATTTCCGTAACCGGAGAGATAACCCAAAACTTTTTTATTTTCTTTTTTTACGACTTCATCAGATTCTAAAACGATGAAAGCGGCAGCTTCACCCAGATTCAGACCTTTTCTGTCGTTGTCGAAAGGCGTATTGTAAGAATCCGTTAAAATCATCAACGTATTGAAACCGTTCAAAGTAAATTTTGAAAGAGAATCTGTTCCGCCGACAATTACACGGTCTAAAACGCCGTTTTTAATCAGTTTTGCGCCCATCATAATCGCGTTTGCCGCCGATGAGCAAGCTGTACTGATGGTGGAAACCATACCTTTTAATCCGAGATAATCAGCGATTAACAAAGACGAATTTCCCGCGTCGTGTGAGTCAATGTATTTTTGCTTTTCAGGAAAGTCTTCATAGGAGTAGAAATATTTTTCGGTAACATCCATTCCGCCAACACTGGTTGAAGAAATCAGTCCCATTTTATATTCATTGATATCCGAAATTCCGGCACTTTCCAAAGCTTCTTTTGCCGCCATCATTCCTAACAGAGCGGTTCTTGTTGCATGATGATCTTCTTTAAGCTGAAGTTTTGCGGCAAGTTCTTCATTAGACAATTTGATTTCGCCTGTTTTGATGTTTCCTTTATGACGTGTTTCAAACAAAGTAATGTCCGAAATCCCGTGCTTTCCGGAAGTCAGCGAACTCAGATTTTCCTCCACATTGTTTCCAATGGCGGAAATGATGCCCATTCCTGTTATGGCAATTTTTTGACCCATCTTTTAATAATGTACCAATGTATCAGTTTAACAGCCTAACAATATTGGTACATTGCTAAATTGATACATTGTTAGATTGAATTATTTTGTTCTGTTTTCTTCGATGAATTTTGCCATGGTTTCGATGGACGTAAAAATCTCCTTTCCTTTTTTCGGATCGGCTAATTTTATTCCGTATTCTTTATCCAAAAGAACGATCAGCTCCAGAGCATCAATAGAATCCAAACCAAGACCTCCTCCAAATAAAGGATCTGTATCTTTGATTTCTTCTACTGCAACGTCTTCTAAATTAAGAACTTCGATGATTTTGTGTTTTAATTCTTCTCTTAAGTTTTCCATAAAATTAATTTGAAAATATGTTAATGAGACAATTTGAAAATGTATTAACTAATTGTTATGCTTTATTGACATGATTTTACATTTTCAAATCAGCACATTTTCAAATTATCAAATTTATAATGTCAGCAAATATACAAAAGCTTTGTAACTTTCCTGATATAGTTCTACCCAGCCACACAATACTTTATCTGCCTTTCCGGACTGTAAAAGCTGTGCTGAATAATTGTTTAAAAATTCTTCATCCAATTCATCCAAAACAAAAAACGCATTTTCGGTCTGCATTTTGTGTCTGATGCTGATTTCACCTACGCAGATATTCGGTAAAGTATACACAAAAACCGCGGGACTCGGAAAGTAATTTTCCTGAGAATTGATGCTTTCCTGATATTTAAAATCGGTATCTAAGCTTGATGATCTGTTTGCAAAAACCAATGCAGTTCTGCTTTGGTCTTCATCCTTGAGAATAATTTCAGAGGCAAGAAAAGCGAGTTTGCTTAAATGATCCATTTTATGAAATTTCGGATAATTCAGCGCTAAACTTTTATAAGCTTCTTTCGCAAAGTCTGAGAAGTTTTCAGTGGGGGTTTCAAAAATAACCTCGTTGTTGAGAACTATTTTTGAATTTTCTATGGTGCAGATGTCTGTTTTCTTCATGAGTAAGTTTCAAAAAGATTAGGGCTTTTTTGTTGGATTTTGATGGGTGTTGAAAACAGATAGTATAATGATTTTGTTATCAATAATATCAAAAATTATGAGGTAAGGAAATTTCTGTACAAATGCTTCTCTGTAATTTTTTTTTATCTCGAAATGTTTTGGGTGGTCTTGAATTCTAACAAAGTATTTGTTTAGTTGCTTCATGAATTTTTCGCCTAAGCCTTTTTGTGCATTTTCATAATAAATATAGGCTTCAAGAATTTCTAAACTTGCTTCTTCCTGTATAATTAATTCATAAATCATTTTAAAGCAGATTTAGCTTTTTCCTGAACTTCCTCCCAAGTGTAAGATTTGCTTTCCCCTTTTATATATTTTTCTCTTCTTTCATTTATTACATCGTAGTGTGAGTCTGGAACAGAATAATTATTTTCCTCTTCTTCAGCATCAATAATTCCTTTGAAAATGCGTAAAATTCTTTCATCGGCAATATCGATGAAATCGTGAATTCGTTTTCTGATGTCTACGGTGGAGTCCATTTTTAAAACTTTAATTTTATAAAATTACAAAATTATTTTCAGCATTTTTCCAAAACAATCGCGGCATTACATCCGCCAAAACCGGAAGCTGTTTTCAGAATATATTTAATTTCTGCGGATTGGTTTTCTTTGATAATATTCAAAGATTGGGAGGTTCCTGTTTCTTTAAAGTTTTTAGATGGAATTAATGTTTTATTCAAGGCACTTTCCATGGAAATGATACTTTCCAGCAATCCCGATGCGCCCAAACAGTGTCCATAATACGCTTTTAAACTATGTAAAGGAATGTTTTGTAAATTCATTCTGTTAAAAGCGATCGCTTCCATTTCGTCATTATAAATGGTTGCCGTTCCGTGTGCGGAGATAAAGTCTATTTTTTCTGCTGAAACCTGAGCTTCTGTCATTGCGTTGTTGATGCTTGCAAATAATCCGTCTCCCGTTCTCGAAGGTCCGGAAATATGGTTCGCATCGTTAATAGCGGAGTCTCCTAAAATTTTAAAACTAAATTTTTCGTTTTTATCTCGTATTGAAGTGATGTAAACCGCTGCTGCCGCTTCGCCGATATTGATTCCGTCACGGTTTTTATCGTAAGGCTTACAAATCTCGGTTCCGATTGCCTGAAAAGAATTGAAACCTGAAATCACAAATTCTGAAATTTCGTCTCCGGCAACAACAAAAGCATCTTTATATTTTCCTGCCAGAATCATATTCTTAGCGACACCAATTGCCATTACTCCCGAAACACAGGCGTTAGAAACCACAATCGGTTTTGTTTGAAATCCGAAAAAATCAGCGATTTTCTGAGCTAAATTTGATAGAAAAACCTCTTCAGGCAAAGTCTTTTTATTTTTAAGTAAACTGATATTTCCTTTGGTTGTTGATAAGATAAAAGCAGTTTCTTCTGTAATATTATGTCTTTCAACCAATGGTTTTAAACTCAGCAAAAACATCTTTTCAAGTCTTGTGAAGCTCACGTTGTCATTGGCTAAACGCCGAATCTCCGATTTCTGAGGGGAGTCGAAGAATCTATTGAATTCTTCGTCCAGTTTTTCAGAATCAATCATCGAAGCATAAAAAGGCTCCTGATTTTCAATGATTTTATGTAAACCTACGCCGGATTTTCCTTCAACAAGAGCATTCCAGTTTGAAGAAACATCAAACCCCAAAGGTGTGACGCAGTTATAATCTGTAATATAAACTTCTTTCTTCATCAGAGTCCCATTTTATCTTTCCATGCCTGAAAAAACTCAGGATTATACAAGCATAAATTGTTATCAGAATCCAGAAAAACCTGAATGGTTTCACCTGAACAGACCAATTTATCTTCTTCGTTAAAAAGCTCGTATTTATAGATCAATTTCGCAGAATTTGAATTGACGAAAGTCGTTACAATTCTGAAGGTTTCACCATATTTCAAAGGAAGAAAATGTTCGCAGGTGCTTTTTACAATCGGCGTTACAAATCCCGCTTTCTGAATATCAAGATACGTTAAACCATGCTGTCTTCCAAAAGCTTCTCTTCCGTCTTCAAAATAAACGATATAATGTCCGTGCCACACAATTCCCAACGGATCTGTTTCGTTGAATCTTACGCGGACTTGTTCCGTACAAGTTAAATTTTCTTTAGACTGCATTTTGTTTTCTTTTTTTACCACAAAGGGCACAAAGGTTTTCACAAGGTTCACAAAATAAATTTTTCACATTTTCTTTTTCTGTGTTAAAAAACTTGTGTTTTTCGTGGTGAATAAACCCCTAAGTTCACAAAGTTATACACAATGTTCACAATGAATATTCTAAATTTTATATCGTTCCGTTGATTAATCTTTTAACCCCATTTTTAAATAAAACTGAGTTAAAATTAATCAATAAACCCAATTTACAATTGCTTAATTTTAAATACGTTCAAACTTGAGCAATATGAATTTCATTTAATGATTCTACGGATTTTATTTCAACAACAACTTTTCTCTCAACCAATAAATCAATCCTATAGCCAATGTCAAGTTTTATGTCATCATAAATTAATGGCATTGGTTTCTGTTTTTCTATCAGTAATCCAGATTTCTGTAACTCATAGTACAGACATTCTTCGTATGCGCTTTCTAAAAGTCCGGCTCCAAGTTGGCGATGAACTTTTAATCCTGCATCAAAGATAACTTTTGAAACTTCATTTTCATTCATATCATTTTGTGTTTTATAATTATTTTTACCACAAAGGTCACAATAGGTTCCACAAGGGACATAAAATAAATGCTTGAGCTCTTTGTGAAAAACTTTGAGCTATTATTGGTAAACCTCAAACAGCATGTTGTTTTCATTCATATCATTTTGTGTTTTATAATTATTTTACCACAAAGGTCACAATAGTTTCCACAAGGGACACAAAATAAATGCTTGAGCTCTTTGTGAAAAACTTTGAGCTCTTAGTGGTTAATCCTAAACAGCATTTTGTTTTCTTTCATAAAATAATGAAATAGCGACCATGGCTACATAAAATAAAAAAAATCTCATTTTCATTCATATCATTTGTGTTTTATAATTATTTTTACCACAAAGGTCACAATATGTTCCACAAGGGACACAAAATAAATGCTTGAGCCCTTTGTGAAAAACTTTGTGCTCTTAGTGGTTAATCCTAAACAGCATTTTGTTTTCTTTCATAAAATAATGAAATAGCGACCATTGCTATATAAAATAAAAACAGGAAAATGATTTCTCTCGCAATTCCTCCGATTCCGCTGTTTCTCAAAATAATATCATAATAAGCATTCAATCCCCAATTCATAGGAGAAAATTTGGCGATGGTCTGCATAAATTCAGGCATTAAAAATACGGGAACCCAGATTCCTCCGATTGCAGCCAAAACCACCACAGAAGTCGCACCAAACGGAGCCGACTGTTCCTGCGTATTGGCAACCGTTCCTAAAAGTACGCCAAATCCGATGGCTGCCAAACCTGCAAAAATGGTCACGACAATAAGCGGAAACATTTTTCCGGTAACGTCAAATTGCGGAAGATCCATATAAGGGAAAAGATAAATTCCCACCGCAACCATCAGTAAAAACTGGATGACACAGATGATGAGATACGTAAATGTTTTTCCTAAAATATGAACGAAATAGGGAGTCGGGCTGATTCTTGCTCTTACGCTTGTTCCCTGGCTTTTTTCTTTCACAAGGTTAATAGACAAAGGAACGACAATGAAAAATATCGCAAACAGCGCCCAAGCCGGAACATTATGCTGAACGGAATTCGGCATGATGTCTGTTTTGCCTTTTTTCGGAGTGATTTCTTTAAAGCTGATTAAATTTTTAGTTTTTCCGAGATCTTCCGTAGTTCCCAACTGATCCTGAAAGGCTTTGTAGATCTTTTTGTTCTCAATTTCAAAAACCATTTTGTTCACAGCGGTCATCACATTGTTTTTGAACCCGATATTGGTTGCCGGATCAAAATACAGATGAATATCATCAGATTTAACGGGACTTTCCTTCACAGATGTCGAGTCATTTTCAAGTCCAAATGAACTGACGATTGCCTGAACTTTAGATTCTACATTGGAATTGATGTTCTTCGTTAAATTTTTCGGAATAACAATCGCCATCTGATAATCTCCTCCGAAAACTGCTTTTTCGGCAGATTCTTCGGTGAAATTGGTAAGAAGCTCGAAGGTTTTACCATTTTCGAACTCTTTTTTGATGTTTTGTGAAATCTCAGATTTGTCGTTATCAATAAAAATAATCGGAATTTTTGTGCCTTCCAGATTTTTAAAGGTAGAATCCTGAATTAAAGTAATGGTGATAATCAACAGCAAAGGCATCACAAAAATGATGACAATTCCTCCGATATCTCTTTTCAGCAAAAGAATCTCCTTGATGAAACTCCGCCACAATTTATACAACAACATCTCGTAATTCTTTTCCGGTTAATGATATAAAAACGTCTTCTAAATTTTCTGCATTGGAAACCTTACTGATTAATTCTTCAGGTGTTCCGACAGCATGGATTTTCCCATGATCGATGATGGCAATTTTGGTACAGAATTCTTCCGCTTCCGAAAGGTGATGGGAAGTGTAGATGATGCACGTTCCTTTTTTATTTAAATCCAAAAGATAATCGATAATCGCTTTTTTAGACTGAACATCCACACCAACAGTAGGTTCATCCAGAAATAAAACTTTCGGGTTGTGAAGGGTTCCTGCAATCAGATTACAGCGGCGCTTCATTCCTCCGGAAAACTGTTCAACTTTTTTGTCTGCAAATTTCGACAAACCCATGATTTCCAGAGATTCAGTGATCGAATTCTTTAAATTTTTGTGACTCAACCCGTAAAGGCTTCCGAAAAACATTAAATTTTCTCTTGCCGTTAAAGTAGGGTACAAAGCATATTCCTGCGGAACAATCCCGATGATTTGTCTCAGTCTGAAACCGTTTTTCTGGGGCGAAAGTCCGTCAATTGTAAAATGTCCGGAAGTCGGTTTTATCAATCCGGAAAGCATGGAAATCAAAGTTGTCTTTCCGGCTCCGTTAGGTCCGAGAATTCCGTAGATTTCGTTTTTGGCAATACTCAGCGAAATATCGTTTACAGAAAAGTCTTCTGCATTTTTATATTTTTTGTAGAGATTTTTTATTTCTATGAAATGTTCCACGTTATATTGCTTTTCTCAGTTTTTTATAAAAAGCTTCTTCCAGATCGGCAATGTGAAGCATTGATTTTGATAATTGGTTATAAATATCGCTTTTGGAGTTCCTGTTTTTGTACACTCTTGCAATATCCACCGCAAAATCTCTCCAAAGATCACCGATCGCTGTGATTTCTTTGGAAAGTTCCCGTAATTCGTCATTTTTAAGAATAACAGAGGCTTCCTGCAAAAATGCACCATAAATAAATCTGAATCCGCCACCGCCGGTTCCGATTTCTTCCTGCATTCTGATCAGTTGTCCCAGATAATGATTGGTGGTTTTTGTACCTTTTTTGGCAGCCCATTTCGGGATGCTTTTTGCTACCCATCTCATAGCTTTTACACCAATGATTGGAACGGGAGCCAGCATATTTTTACAGGTATCTTTTATTCCTTTTTTGATCGCCTCTTCCAGATTTACATGATCCGGAATGTGGGTAGGGTAGTACATATGACCTTTCGGCGGAAGTGCTCCTTTGGCATATCTCACTTTTTCCAGCTCGGCTTCAGTAAGGGTTGTGGTGTAATCCATCACCGGATCGCTGATTAGGAATTTTCCGTCTTCTTTTCCGTAAACCACGAGATTGTGAGCGTTAAAATGGAATTTATATTCTTCGGGAAAATAAGTAAGGTTAAAAACGCCGACCTGCAAACCTGTCGGAATATTATTGTTGAGGTTTCTTTCTAATGCTTTTTGTGCTTCGGCAGGATTGGAAAATTTTTCTCTTTTGATTTTAATTCCCAGTCTTTTTGCGGCTTTGCTGAAAATGGCTCCCGGCATCGGACGATAGCTGAAACCCGGTGCAAAATTAACTTTCAGGAAAGGTAAATACACAAAGAATAATCCGGAACCGATTCCGAAGATCATAGGCTCGCTGAGCTTCAGTCCTTTATTCAATAATAAATTGGAGGCAACACCGTTTTCGCAATGTGCAGTCTGGTGATGTTCAAAATTAAGTTCCATTCGTCTCTTCTCTTTTTATCGCGGGAAATAATGTATGTTTTATACTGTAGAGATTCTTCCTTTATCAGAATGACAAGCTGAGTAGCTCTCTACTTTAAACGAATTATTTAACCCTTGAAGTTTTTTAGTTCATCCACCGAAATACCGAAAGCATCGGCATATTTTTTCAGTACAGAATCGCTTAGTGTTTTAAATATTTTTGGTTTGCCGTGTCTTTTCACGCGCCACTGCCACATTCCTACATACGCTGCGAGAACCTGCAGATCCATTTTATTCAGCTCCATGAAATAGACAATCGGGCTTGCTGTATTGTTGGCAACATTTTGTCTTGCTTCTTCAATTCTTTCATTAATTAATGCCAAAGATTCGTCCAAAGCTGCTTTTTTTGCTTCCCAGCCAGTGCTGTTTGCGGTCGTGTAGTTGTTGTTTTCATCTGTAACATACAAAACCTCAGTCATATTGGCTGACTTTAAGTTGCTTTCGTCTTGTGGAAGGTCTTGTTTTTTCATCTGAAATTAATATTGAAAGATGGTTTGAATGAGTTCGCTAAGATAATAAAAATGTGCAACATCGTATTATTGTGTTTTCGGATGTTTTTAAGAAGGATGTCTGGTTTTTTCTTTTGAAAAATAGTACCCAAAATGGTTATTTCCGAGTGTTGTTTTTGAATTTACATTTGTTATGATCTTTAAATAAAATTAATAACCATAAATTCTTTTTATCATGATTAAAAATTATTTCCAAAGAGAAATCGAGATTTCAGGAGTACAGTCAAGAGGAGCTGCGAATTCCTCCAAAGAAGTATCGAAAATACAAAGCTGGCTTAACCTTTATGCTTTTTTAAATTCTTCAAAGGGAACTTCAACAGGGATTGATGGTGACTTCGGACCGGCTACAGAAAAAGCGGTGAAGAATTACCAAAAAGCAAACGGGCTTCCTGAAGATGGTATTGTAACCCAAGAGCTTTTCCGGAGAATGGCAGATCCTATGATTAAAGCTTTTACCCAGCGTGTTGCGGGAACAGGATTAAGGGAATTGATGGTGAATGCCGCAAAACAGCACCTGATTGCCGGAGCAAGAGAACTTACCATAAAAGGGGAAGGAAACAGAGGTCCATGGGTGAGAGCTTATATGGATGGTAGTGAAGGAAGGGATCAGCTTTGGTGTATGGGATTTGTGCAGACCGTTCTAGATCAGGCAATAAGTCAGATAGGAGGTAATTTTACCAATATTGTAAAAAGAAGCTTCAGTTGCGATACGGTGGCTGGAGAAGCACAGCGCAGAGGCAATTTTATTGGCTATACTTTGGTGAGGAGTCATGAATACCATGTTCAGCCGGGCGATATTTTTCTTTTGCAGAGCAGTGCAAACAGCCGAGACTGGACTCATACAGGGATTGTTATTGAAAGCAGCGGAGATGTTTTTGAAACCATTGAAGGAAATACCAATGCAGACGGAAGCGAAAACGGCTATGGCGTATTGCGGAGAACCAGAAATTTTATGAAATCTAAACTGGATATCATTAGAATTGATTAATCAAAAGAGGGATTAAAACAAAGAAGCTGATCTTTTGGAGCAGCTTCTTTGTTTATTTATGATTTCACTTCCTGAATGAATAAATTAATTTCACTTCTTATGAGCAGTTCTTCGTTATGAAAAGTCTCACAAAAAATATGACAGATGTTTTCAAACTGCGAAATCAATGAGGCTTTTGAGATAATTTTGTCGCCGACTTTGGGCAAGGTAAATATCTCAATTTTCTTGATGTTGGTAATGAAGCCTATAACTTTTGTTTCTGCTTCCGGATTTTCAAAAAAGCTCTGTCCTAAAATTGACGAGCAGGTTTGTGCTGCATTTTCAATTAGTCCTGCTTCAACGAATTCATTATTGTGAACAAAAATGTTGTCTTCTTTTATTTCGAAGGAAGTAATTACTTTTTCTTTAGTCAATTCCAAAATATAGTCCGTCATTAACATCGGTTCGCGATGCGGGAGAAAGTTGTGGATATTGATGATGTTTTCTTCCTTGATTTCCATTACATTTTCTATTGTTTCTGAATTATTTTTTATCGCAAAAAGCGCAAATTTTAATTCAAATATTTAATAATTTACATGACAACAGTTTTCATCTGAGATTTTGCAATAACCTCACCGTTCAGTTTTGTTACGATATCTACTAAAGTTACGCCCATCATTTCATTGATGATAGAAACTTTTGAAGTTAATGTATCTCCCAATTTTGGTAATGTTGTAGCTTCAAAGGTTTTAATGGCACCAATATAACCTGTCGGAGCTTCTTTTCCCAGCAGATAAAATTGATAGCCTGTGTGCAAAGCAACACTTTGCGCCTGATGCTCGATCATTCCCGAGGCCTGAAAAATGCCGTTCTGAACAAAAATATTGTCTTCTTTAATTTCAAAACCTGAAATCAGGTGACTTTCGGAATATTCTGAAATGCTGTTCACCATGACGAAAGGAAATCGCTGCGGAATTAAGCTTTCCACAAAGTTCTGATCGGATGTCGGTAGTCTGTTTTCCATTAGCAAACCGTTAACAAAGCACAGGAATAAGCAAATCTTCCGCTTTCAGGAACACAAAGAAGTACTTTTTCTCCTTTTTTCAGCTTTCCGGAATTCATTATTTCTTCCAAAGCTACAAAAATAGAACCTGCACCGATGTTTCCGATATCTGAAAGGTTGTAGAACCATTTTTCCCAAGGGAAATCCAAACCTACGTTGGCAAATTCTTCTTTAAGACCTTCTTTGAAGTATCCTGAAGAAATATGTGCCAAAACATGATCAACGGTTTCCGGATCAAGCTGATGTTTGTCGAAGGATGATCTTAAACTTTCGGCACCTTTTACCAGAATATATTTATCTAAAATTTTTGTGTCCTGTTTTAATGCAAAAATAGACTGTTTCAGCCATTCGTCGGACGGATAATCTGCCCATGATTTCAGGCTTCCGTCTTCCTGCTTTTCGCATCCTGCGTACATACAGGCTTCGATCTCGTGTGCGTAAGAATAGAAATCAATCCATTCTACTTTAAGATTCGTAGCGTTTTCTCTTGGTTTGTTTTCAAGTAAAAAAGCGCCTGCTCCGTCGGAAAGCATCCATCTTAAAAATTCTCTTTTGAAAGCAATGATGGGTCTTTCTTCCAGCAAAACCAGATTTTCTGCTTCGTGGTTGAATTTATCCGCCGTCATCCATGCAGACATTCTCTCGGAACCGGCGCAGACTGCCTGATCCTGAACTCCTGCTTTTACAGAAAGAAATCCGTAATTCAGGGCATTCATTCCCGAGTTACAAAGTCCTGTTGCGGTATTTATTTCAATAGATTTCCCAATGTTCAGTTCACCGTGCACCATGGATGCGTGAGAAGGCTGGATCTGATCCGGAGAAGTAGTTCCCACAGACAATAGTTTCATGTCTTCCTTTTTGAAGTTTTCATCAAAAAGTCCTTCAATGGCTTTTGCCGTAATCTGGGCATTGGTATGTGTAGGATTTCCTTCTTTATCTAACGCGTAGTATCTTGTCGTAATTTTGTTATTTCTTAAAATAAGAGCTTTCGCTTTAGATTTTGCACCGTTTATATAACCAAGATACGTTTCCATTTCATCATTAGAAACCGGCTCATTGGGTAGGTATTTTGATGCTTTTGTTATAAATACGTCGTACATTCTATTTTAAATTAATTCCTTGTAAATATTCTCTTTGTTTCTTTCTTTTAAACCAGAAAACAGGTGTTGTTAATAAGTGTAAAACCAATACGATAGGTGAAATGATCCATATCGCAGCCATCAAATATACCTTAAAGAATTTAATAAGCAATGGTCGTTTTTCTTTTTTCTTCATGATGAGGTTTGACCAGATGGTGAAAATTTTGTTTCCCACTTTCTCTACCCTTACCAGAAAAGCGCGGATTTCCACCGCTCCGTTTCTCACCAGATCAGGCTGTAAAGTATCAAGATCATTATTGCTGAAATGTTTTTCAATAATTTCCCCGTATTTTACAGAGCCTTTTATTTCTTCCTCCGAAACTCCGGCGGCAGGAAGAATTCCCGATTTTTCTTTTTTTCCGGTAGTCAGCCAGCGAAGAATCGTAAGAACACTGGTGTAATTGTCGTGTCGGTCTACCAAAGCGATATTTCCTACCAATTTGGCGTTTAAATTCTTTAAATATACTTTCAGTTTTTCCTGAGAAAGCATCCACATATTTCTTGTCGCCGAAACGGTAACAACCGGAGTGCCTTTTAAGATATTTTCTGCAAAACCACTTTTCAGGAAAGAAATGATCGGGATGGAGGGTGTTAAATACCAAACCTGATAACCAAAGATAATCAAATCAAACTTTTTGTTAACCACTTCTTCCGGCGGCGGCAGAATTTCACTCGGGATCTGAAGATAAGATTCCGGAAAGGTGTTGAAGAATACATCATTCGGCCACGGAAAAGGGAAGTCTTTTTTCAGCGTAATGTTGTAATACGTTACACGGTACTCTTCCTTTTTGGCTTCAAAAGGATGGGCAATATTTTTTACAATATCGGTAAGCTGTCCGGTTTGTGAATAATATATAACGAGTATATCTTTTTGCATGGGTTCTCCTTAATCGTTTACAAAAATATGCTTTTCATATTTATTTTTCAGAACGAAATACTTTTAAAGCTTCTGAGCTGAATTTCAGTGTATAATTATTATTTTCCGGTAACGTATTTTCCACATTCATAAAAATGATGGTTTCAGGAAGATTTTCCATTCGGTCTGCTTTGAAGTTTTTATCCGAAACCAGAAGAATATCTATCTTTTTATCAATTTCCGTACTGTTTTTTATGTATTTAATTTTCCTTCTTTTTACCAAATAAATCTGTTCGGCGATTTGTCTTTTTTCTTCATCTTTCATTAAGCTGAAGATTTTTCGACTCGCCTGCTGAAGTGTAAGTAAAACGTCTTTCTGTCCGAAATCATCTGCAATATGCAGGATGTTTGCATCTTTCGGAAGGTGTTTATTCAGCTCAAAATAAACCGATTTGTTTTTGTTAAAATCTTCTTTTACTTCCTTTACTACTTCATTATCTTTATATAAATAACTCAGGAATAGTTTTTTCTTAAAGTAATTTTCATCTTCCAGCTCACTTCGGAACTTCGCAAACTGTTCCCTGAAAAAAGCATTGATCTTTTTTGTTCTTTCGGAATAATTTTTCCCGAAGCGTTCATCATTTTTATCAATTCTGTCGCCCACTTTTACAGTAATTGAACCGTCATAGATAATAAAGTCTCCTTTCGGCTGTACTTCAGAATTTCCATGAATGTAAACCGGAACCACATCCAGTCCGAATTCTTCTGCGATATAAAAAGCTCCTTTGTGAAATCTTTTGATATCGTTGGTATAAGACCTTTCTGCTTCAGGAAAAACAACCAGAGAATAACCCTGATCTACTTTTTCTCTCAGCTTTTCCATTCCGTTTTCAATACCCTGAGAAACGGGATAAAATCCTAATGCTCTCACAATCTTTCCGAAAACAGGAGAATTGTACACCCAGTCGTTTACCAGATAAATAATCTTATGCGTCGTCATTGCCAAAGCCAGAGTATCCAGAAACGAAGTATGATTGGCAATAATTACTGCGGGTCTGCTGAAATCTTCATTCGGGTTTTTAATGAGCTTTTTCTTTACAAATGGATTCGTATAAAGGACAGAAGTTAAAAACTTCGCTAAAATTAATTTAATAAAGTTTAATGTTTTGCCTTTTGATCGCTTTACAAAGATGCTTCCGATGGCAGAAAAAAGCAATCCGCCTAATCCGTAATACAGAAAAGACAATACTGCATTGAAAAATAACCTGAAGGTAACCGGAGAAAGTCCTTTTTTAGCCCTGTTCGTAATCAGCAAACGGAACCAGAACGGATATAAGGTTGAGGTGATGATGATTACGGAGAACATCCCAATTAAAGCAACCAAAGCTAATGAATGTAAAGCAGGATGTTTGGCGAAAATTAATGAACCGATGGATAAAATGGTCGTGAAAACCGCCAGAATAATGGATGTTCTGTAGGTAGGAAGCTCGTTTTTTCCGGTGGTGTGCTCTTTCTGCATTGCCTGTGTAAGGAAAATACTGAAATCGTCGCCGACTCCGAAAACCAAAGTACAGACAACGGTGCTGAAAATATTCAGTTCCAGACCTAAAAAGTAAAGAATTCCCGCTGTAACCACTCCCGTTAAAACAATCGGGAACATCGTGAGAACCGTTAATTCAAAATTACGGAAGAACACAATGATGGTTAAAATAATGGCTAAAAGGGAATAATTGATTAACGTGTTAAAATCATTTTTCAGCAAGCCCAAAAAGTTTTCGTTCATCTGTTGACGGTCGATTGCCAAAGCATCATGCTTTTTTTCAACGTCTTTAATGAATGCATCTCTTTTCTTTTCATCTACTTTTACAACATTGGAAACTGTGTAAAATCCGTTTTCCTGACTCAGAAATTCAGAAATCTGGAGTGCTTTTACTTTTTCGTAATCTTTTAAAGTTAACGTAGAGTAGCTTTTATTTAAATTTTCATTGAACTGATCGAAAGCAGAACTGTTAAATCCGAATTGATTTCCGTTTTTAATTAATTCAGAAACCGTCTCATACTTTTTATTTTCGTCCCAGAATTTTTTCCAGTTTTCAATTCTTTGCTGCTGATCTTTTTCAGAAAGAACCACATTCCCGAGAGAATTGTAGCTTAAAATTTTTCCTTCTTTTTTTTCTTTTTCTAAAAAACGGCTCAGTTCAGAATTTCTCGATAAAGCCTGTTCTTCGGAATCGCCGTAAGAAATCGTGTAGATGGATTTTGACGTAATGTCGGATAACTTCTGAAGTTTTGCTTCGCTTATTTTTAAATCTTTCGGAATATAATTCAGATCGCCGATGTCTTCGTTAAAACCTACTTTCCTGAAACCGAAAAGACACGCAATAATAATAACCGAACAGATAATAATTAAAGGTTTGTTTTTCTCATACGGATACGAGCCGATTTTATCGATGAAATTTGCATTGACTGCTTTTTCTTTTTTCTTCGGATGATAAAGCTGCGGAATGATAATTAAAGCCGTAACGGAAGACAAAATAACCGTTATGGCAGCGAAAAGTCCCAGATCTTTCAACGCTTCCGAACGTACAAAAACAAGGCATAAAAAAGAAACCGCCGTTGTTGCGCTGCTTAAAATAATAGGCTGCGTAATTTCTTTGTAAAGTTCTTCAATATTGTTGTTGTGTTTGTAATGCGTCAGAATGTGAAGGGCGTAATCAATGGTGATTCCTATCAAAATGGCTCCAACGCTCAGAGAAATTGCTGAAATTTTATCTTTAACGAAGTATAAAATCAAAAGAGCGAGTAAAACCGAGAAAACCGTGGGAAGAAATACAATAATCGGCGTAAAAACATTCCTGAAATAATAGATAAGAATCAAAAGAAGAACTGTCATGGAAATGATAACCGTATTCTGAATGTCTTTTTTGATCTGTTGTGCATTCGCAACCGCAATGACAGGCGAACCAAAATAGCTGATTTCTGTTTTTCCTTTGAATTTTGCGTTGAGGTTTTCTTTGATGGTATTTAACTGATTAACAAATGCTTAGTTGTTTTTGGTGTCGTTGCTTTTGTTTTTGGGATCGATGAAGAGCAGCAGGTTTTTCCCGTCTTTGGTTACGATGTAGTTGTCTTCCAGCTTAAAATCTTTGCTGATGTTTAAAGCGTTGAGTTTTTTAATTCCCAGAAAAGTAATTCCGAGCGGATCTTTTTTAATGAATTCTTTGGTAACAAGACTTGTGGGCGAAACCAGAGAAACGTAGTTGTTTTCAACCTGTTTGGCAATGCTGTCTTTCTGGAGTTTTCTTTCAATTTCTTTGTAATCGTTTTCATTGAGGAATAAAGGGAGATTCTGATTGACGAAATCAAAGGTTTCCGAAATTTCATTATCGTTTACTTTCCCCTGAACCGAACCGATGTATTTTTGCAGAGGCTCAATTTCATGTAAAAAAGAATCCGCAGTCTCCGAAAGCTGAAAATTTTCTTCCTTGGATCTGTTTTCGATAATCACGATGATCTTGTCTGAAAAATTAAGCTGCTTCAGAACTTTTGCGGTAAGATCGGATTTTTCGTTTTTTGGAATGATCTGATTAATGTCTTCCTCAAAATTGATTCTTGAAGCGAAAAACAGACATAAAACGGCGATTCCGACCGCAAAAAATACGGACAAAAGTTTGTTTTTAGAGATCAGATAGTATAAAAATATGAAAAAACGATGCATTACATTATAAAAATCGGGTTTGCAAATTTAAATTTTTCAGAGGGAGTTCAAAATGTTTTATCAATAAGTTTTATCTGAAAATCAATAAAATATTTACACAAAATGAAAAAAAAATATACTTTTGCAAAAGTTCCCAATTGATGAAGCCTGTTTTAAAACAAAAATTGACTAAGTCTAAAACTTAGGTTTTGATATGTTTAAACTATTTGATGAAAAAATAAACGGATTTTTATTTATTATAATCTTTCCTTTCCTCCTCTTCTTCATGTCCTATTATGGATTTGAGACTTCTTACGTTATAGGGATTAAATCCTGGGAAAAAGCGCCGGATTTTATGTTCTCGTCGGTCTATGCATATCGTGTAATCCCGAATTACCTGAGTGTTCATGTAACGGAGATAATGACTTTTGTGGTGAATAACTATATTCCTTTTGCAAAAAGTTTTCTTTTGAAGCAGGGTTCATTGTTTTACCACAGTACTTTTTTAATCAATGCTTTCTTCTTTCTTCTGACTTCGCTTGTTCTGCATAAAATTTTAGAACTGAAACCGGTGGAAATTCTTTCCAGCGAAAAAGTAAGGAGAATGGTTCATCTTATTGCGGTGTTTTTTATCGTTATTCTTCAGTATGTTCCAACCAATTGCGATTGTATTGCTTTGTTTTTCTATGTTTTAGGGATGTTTTTAACACTAAAATATTTACAGCATAAAAAACCTACGGATTTATTGGGATTAAGCATCGTTATATTTATTTCGACTTTTGTGCGGGAAACCGCCTGTCTTAATATCGCTTTCTTTGCAGCGGTTTTTATTGATCCGGAAAATCTGAAGAACAGAAAGTTCGCTTTCGTAAAAGAAACTTCTTTGCTGGTGATTGCGTTTATTCTTCCTTATATTGCTTTGAGACTGGTAATTCCGCAGAAAGCTTCTTTTGTGGAGGGAATTTATTTAATTAAGAATTTTACAAGTCCTTATAATCTTGCAGGACTTTTGTTCGGAATTTTAGGCGTTTATTTCAGTTATGGTTTTTCTGATGAGACCGGAAAGATGATGATGAAAAAATATTTGTTTTTTGCGCTGCCGTATCTTTTAATGATTACTTTAGTGGGGCTTTTCTGGGAAGCCAGATTGTTTATGCCTTTGCTGATTACGGGAATCGTGACGGCTTCTTATCAGTTTAAAAATAGTTTACCGGAAAGATGAGTTTACTGCATCCATATTACATCATTGCAATTGTCTATATGCTGATTTTCAGTTATCAGGAAGTTTTTCATGGTAAAGTTGAAAAAAAATGGCTTTGGTTCTTGGGGATCTATCTCATGATTATTGCAGGACTTCGCGATCAGGTCGGTCCGGATTACGGAAGTTACCGTGGGATTTACGTGTATTCCGATACCAAAGATTACATTTCACTCATTATGAAAGGTTTGGGGATGAAGGGGCCTCAACCGATCGAAGTAGAGTGGCTGTATGTACTCATCAATAAAATTTTACTGAATATTTTTAACGCGCCTTTTTATATTCTCACCTTGGTTATAGCTATTCTCGCAATTTATTTCAAAGTAGAATATACAGAGGATAATACATTTTATCCTTTTACTTTTATGCTTTTTATGTTCATTCCCGGGTTTTTTATCGGGGAAAGCGGACAGATCAGGCAGAATCTGGCTTCGTTTATCGCTTATTTCGGAATGAGATATATTAAAGAGAGGAAGCTGATTGCTTATCTTCTCTGTATTTATCTTGCAGCGGGAGTACACACGGTTTGTTATATTCTAATACCGATGTACTGGTTGGTAAGAATACCGCTGAACAGATTTGTAATGCTGTTTATGATTATTACCTCTGTTTTCCTGTCTCCGTTTGAAGTGTATCGTGTCTTTGGGGATTTTATGACGAGTATTGCTTCAGACAGTACCGTTTCCATAGGTTTTAACGGTTATGTAGATGAAACGGTGGAAAGGCTTAACGGAGCGATCGGTATTCCTGAAGTGATGATGGCGATTCTTACCTTTTTCCTTTTTGTTTTTGATGAAAAGATGAAAGAAAAATTTCCTTATTACGAATACCATCGTGCTTACGTTGTAATCGGGGTTTGTTTTTATTTCATTTTCAGGGATAATCCTATCTTCTCTTCGCGTCTTGCAGGTGTATTCATTGGGTTTGCCTACATCATTATTCCTAATGCAATGTATGTGGTTTCGGGAGGTACAAAAAAGATGATCTATTCTTTTATCATCGCCCTTACTGTTTTCAACTTTGTTGTATTCTCTAGCTTTAAAAATATCGTAAACGGAAGATTTACATGGGATTTGTATAAGAATCATATTTTACCGTAGAAAAGCTTAAAAATGCTATCAATATACTGGGACAATGCTGAAAAGCGTTGTCTTTGTTATTTCAATTATAGCTAACTCAATATATTTCGTCAAGTGATCAATTTTTGAAAAAGTTCATACGGATCACACCTTACCTTTCTTCTCATACTTTTAGCCTGTG
>NZ_FTOV01000027.1 GCF_900156825.1 Chryseobacterium gambrini
GCCGGATTTAATCAAACTTATATTTTAGGACATGGAAGCCACAGAATTATTGGACGAGATTTTGAAAAATTACACTTTGGCAACAACCGTCTCGCGGCAAATACAGGCTCATCAAAAGAATATAGCCCTTTTAAACGGCGAATCAAAGAAAGCCTACGATAAGGGGTATAAAGATGGAAAACGCGACGGAAAAAAGGAGAAAATCGACAACTTAATACAAAAGAACTAACTATCAAAAATAACAAATTATGAATATTAATGAACTTTTAGAAAGACCAATTAACGAATTGTCTGCAGAAGAAATGGAAGCGGTGCTGAACCATAAAAGAAAAATGGAGACGGAACAACAGGAAAACGAAAAACGCGCCTATGAAGCCGAAAGAGACAGTGATATGGGAGAATTGATTGCCTTAGCCCTTGAAGTTGAAAGCAAATCGTGTTTATTGAAAAAGCTTACTCATGCCAAGATGGAAAAACACCAGGAGAAATTAAATGAATACGGAAAAATCCGTAGCAATTCTAAAGGCGGCTTTACCTTAATGCACAGCGACAAAACCATAAGAATTAAACGCCGCCGCGATACACAACCCACTTGGGATGAAAGAAGCACCAAGGCTCTGGAACTGATCCACGCTTTCCTCTATGATACCGTTAAAAAGAGGGACAAGGATTTATTTGAAATGCTGATCGGATTTTTAGTAAAAAACAAAAAAGGTGATCTCGACTATGCAAGTGTAATGAATTTACTAAGCCATGAAACGCGTTTTGATGATCCAAGGTGGAAAGAAGGGTTAAGGCTTTTAAAACAGAGTTACAGCAATTTTCTGAAAGGTTACCAATATGATTTCGAGAAACAGAATGAAGAGGGTAAATTTGAAAGGATAGAACTCAACTTCTCGGCTCTGTAATACTTACAATTTCAACGTTTAAAATTATCGGGAAAATCCCGAATTTATCAAAATTAGAATACCATAAATACAATAATAATGGTTGATTTAAAATAAACTCCCTTATTGGCAAAGCTAATAAGGGAGTATTTTATTTATGTTGAATATTCCTACTTCAATTTTACTATAACATCATTGGTAAACATTGTCGGGTTCCAGTTATTTCTACTGCAAACAAATTTATATAGGTCGTACGCTTGTTGCATATTTGCAATTCCACCCAATTCATAGGTTTCATTTTTAGCCTGATTGAAATAAACCGCTGTTCTCATTTCTAATTTATAATTTTGATATTGTTTACTCTTATTATAGTCATTTGCGCCAAATAAACTAATGAAATCTTCTTTCATATTAAGCCTTTCAATTTTAGCCCCACCATCTGAATAAATTCTATAATTCAAAATTTCGCCGTCTTTAGTTTTTAGCTTACCTTCGGTGTTTTTTAAATTTAAAACACTCATATTGAAGCAATTGTAACTTATTGGAGCAAATATAACTTATCACTTTTATATAAAGCAAGTAGATTCTGCTATAAATTGCTCCTTACTGCATAATAAGGAAGTAATCTTTTTATCTATCTTAGCCGTATCTTAAAATTACCATGATGAAATTATATCTTTTACTGCTTCTTCCTGTAGTTTCTTTTTCCTGTATGGAGCGAAACAAAACAGAGGAAATCCTGCAAGCTAAAAACAAAACAATTGACAGCTTAAAAGCCGAATTAAAAGACTGTACCGCCCAAGCCAAAATAATGGCGGAAGTTCTGGAAAAAGAAAGAATTGAGCTGCAAAATAACAAAGCCACCAAATAGGTGGCTTTGAGATTCATTATGCGTCATTTATACCATATTCGTAAAGCCTTTTAGCAATATCTTCATATGATGGTGCACTCTCTAAACTAGCAACCCAATCTTCAATAAACTCTTTTGCTAAAAAAACTTCTAAAAGATAATGATATTTATTTCCATTTTCTTCCTTGATTCCATTATCATCATCTTCTGGATAAGATAAAATTACTTCTGATTTGTAATCATCCATATTCTCTAAAAAGATAATTAAATCCTCATCAACATCATTAATTTTACTAACTAAATCTATTAAATTCATCTTATGCATCATTTATCCTATAATCTATAAGTCGTTGGGCTATTTCAGAACTTGTAATGTTCCTATATGTATTAATATACTCTTCTACCATCTCTTGAAGCATTTCTAAAGGAAATAACTCAATGAACCTGCTTCCATTTTTTTCAAATTCAAGATCACCATCCGTATCTTCAATTCCAAAAATCGATACTTCTGAATGTACGTCTAATGAGTCTTTTAAACAAGTAATAAGAGCCTCAGATTCATTATTTACGTTAAAATCGCTTACTAAATCACTAAGATTTTCAGGATTATTTAAATAATCAATAAAATTTATTAGATTCATTTATTTATAATTTTTTTGTTATTATTTATTATATCCACCTCCCCAAATAGACATTCCTCCTTTAAGTTCTGGGTGCATTATTCTCCAAAAAGGACCTCCTGGTATACTGGGGTGTTGGCTTTTAGGAACTAATTGCATAATTCCCTCGCCAATATCATGATGCCAAACCCAGTTAGTGGGAGATTTTCCTAAAATATTTCCTGTTGCAGATCTGGGAATTGTGATTCCTAATTCTGACATTCCGGCAGCAAATTTTGCATCCGAAATCATTGCATTTGCTAAAGAGGTATTAGCTGCTTTAAAATGTATATATGAACTTTTTCCAGGATATAGATTATTCGCTAATTTCATTTCATAAGCAACAGAGTAAAAAGCAGCTTTTTCTTCGGCTAATGCTAATTGAGGTTTTTTCAAAGTCACAAGTCCAATCACCCCCAAAGCCATTCCAACATATGGGTGATCCTCAGAAATTCTTTCAATACCAATACCTGCAAGATCCGAAAAACCAAACATATCACCACCCATCATTCGTACACCTCCTCTGTCAATTTCAGCTATTCCAAGCTGCCTACCAGAATCAAACATTATTCTATTCCAAGCTGTCTGCATTCCAGAGATGCCATTGTAAAGAATACTATGGTTAATATTATAAGTACTTATTGCTCCACCCCAGTTTTTTTTCCTGCCATATCCTTTTAAAACAAGTTCTGGAAGATCTACATTCACTTTATCATATAACTGAGCCATAATACTCTTAAACCACTCAGTTTCGCCAAATGTTTTGGGACTTTTGCTGCCACCGCCACCAGAGCCTCCTGCTCCTTTGTAGAAAAGAAGCATATCATTTCCTAAGAACTGGTTGTATGATGCATAAGATTCATATCCTCCTCTCAAATAATAGTCTGCAAGTCCTCCTCGTGGTACATTATCTTCAACCGGTTCGGGAGCAAAAGCTTTTCTACCATCCGGATCAATAAACATCACAGGATTATTCAGTGCATAATTGTAAGGATTTACCCTTGTTGTTGTTTCAGCTAAAGGATCAATAACGCTCCATCTTGCGATGTCACTCATGTACATCCTTGCTCCAAAGTCGCTCCATCCTGTTTCCTTCTGCAGCTCTTTTCCGCTGTATTGGTAGTTGTAGGAAGGATTTCCTGTCGTCTGGTTATACCCTTCATGCTTCAATCCAAAAGGATAGAAATTGTTTTCTTCAAGAACTTCTGCGCTACCATTGGTGTTTTTAAAGTAGCTTACTCTAATGTTTCCCAAATGGTCTGTATAGCTGTAAATATACTTATTATTTTCAAAATTATAATATCCTTCCGAAGTAGGTACAAATTTCAAAATAAAAGGAGCGGCAGGATTTGCCAGAGTAGCATCAGATTCATATTGGAAACCATCCAGATAATCTGTAGTTTTAGAAGCAAGATAAGCATTGGTACCGTCTTTATACTGGTATATCTTTCTTACTTTACTGCCTGAAGCACTGTATAGATAGGTTGTATTTACATATCTTGCTCCGCCTCTGCTTGGCACAGCCTCGTTAAATTTAATATACTTCGGAAGATCCAGGATGTTATAATCAATCTGCAGAATTCCTTTGTCTCTGTGGGAGATCATATTTCCGTTGACATCATAAGAGATTCTATTTCCGGAAGTATCAGGATACCCTCTGTAATTGGTGGAGTTATCGGTAACGGTACTAAGTCTGTTTCCTGTATAGGTATAGGTAAGGTTATCAATAAGTTCCGCAGTAGCAGAAAACTGTCCTTTAGCATTTCTCTGCAGGGAAGTAATGTTCCCGCCAAGATCATACGCTGCGGTTTCATTAAAGAAATTATTCTGCGGAACAGAAGCATCGGGCTCAGAGTAAATCCCCTGTGTCATCCTGTTGAGATCGTCATAGCGGTATGCGTATTTTCTCAGGATGTTGTCCTGCGCAGATTTCCAGCTTATTTCCTTTATGTTGCCGCTGTATTTCCCTGTGGTATTGTCTGAGGGATCAAAAAAAGACAGGGCATAGGCAAAAAGGTCGTTTCCCGGGTTGGCAGGATCGTTTACCCTGGTGGTGGCTCCTCTCATATTGTAGGTGTAGTCTATGCTCTGCAGATTATTGCCAACCTTTTTCTGGATCAGCCTCGAGAGATCATTGTATATATTTTCAGACAAAAGCTCCTGAGGGTTGCCGTCTACCTGATGCCACTGTTTTTTCAGCCTGTTCTGGCTGTCGTATTCAAAGGTCTGGGTAATCACTTTCGGGGGATCCGAAGCCAGTCTCGCATGGGTAAGCCTGGTCTGCTGTACCACTCCTGCAAAATCCGGAAGAGATTCTGTTTTGGTATATCCCCCGAGATGGTTAACGGCATAGGTTCCTACCGCTCTTGCTTTTTCATCGTACCAGATGTAGCTTTTCGTCCAGTTATCGTCTTCTATATTCTTCACATAAGAAGCCGTAGGAAGGTTTTTGGTATTCACCGCCATGGCAAGGTTATCGCCAATGGTATTTTTGCCAAATACCTGGGAAGGTCTTGCAGGGGTTTCCGCAGGATAGGTATCAAAATAGTTAATACTCAAGATCTTGGTAAAGGCGGTGGGGTATGCGCTGTTGGTGTAATAGGCTGTTACGCCGTTGGCGCTGAATCCTCCCGGGTTTCTGCTCTCGTTTTGAGAGACGGCGGCAGCATTGGCAGTATTCTGCTCTGCCTGTCTTCCTTCGCTGCCATAGTTCTGTGCACTGGTGAATATTCCTGTGTATACGGTTCTTCCGAATTTGTCGTACTTGGTAAAAAGCCACTGTCGGGAAGCTCCCATATTGGCATCCTGGGTCATGAGCACACGATCCTGCGTATCATACACGATGTATTCCCATCCTTTTCCCGGGAGTTTCTTTTCTACCTGCCTGCTTCTGCTGTCGTAGCGGTACTGGTAGCAAAGCTCATCCAGCACTGTTCCCGTTAACGGCTGAGAGACAGCCAGCGGAGGAATTACATAAGCCAGCTGCCCGTATTTGTTGTAGAGGTAGTAGGTTTCCGTATTCTGTTTTTTTACCAGTACGGTCTGTCCTTTTCCGTTCTTATATTCGGTGGTCTGGTGTCCGTCTTCATCCGTAACGGAAGTTTTCATCAGCTCTCCTGCGCCATAGTTTCCGGCAGGAGAAACCGCATTGCTGGTTGCTCCGTTCAGCCATGAGGTCGTTACGGTATATTTTTTTACTTCGTCTGCGGCATTTACCCCATAGCCATACTGTACGGAATGCCCCAGATAATCCGATCCCGGTTTTCTCTGGGAAAGGAGCTTACCGCCGGGAGCGTTCTCCTGTACCGACTCGCTGTAGAAATACGGATCTGAGCCATAAGCCTGAGCAGCATTTGCTTTCGGATCTGTATAGATTGCCCCGTTCTGGGTTCCCGTCTGCGGAACAGGAAGGTAAGATCTTAGCTGTCTTCCAAAGCTGTCGTATTCCGAAGGAATCACGATGTCTTTACCGTTAGGAGATGCCTTGATGCTGATGACCTGCTTCGCCCTTCCCAGCCCGTCGGAATACTGTACAGCTTCGGTTTTCCGGCTGCAGTCTTCATTCAGACAGTTTTTGGTATAGATGAAGTTCTGGTCTGTGGAAAGCCCCGTGGTTTGTGCATAGGATAACCCTGCAACAAACAAAAGGCTGAATATATTAAAACTTTTTTTCATGCTCATTAATGTTTATAGTTGTACTGATTTTCTTTAATCACCTGTCCTTCGCTGTTTTTCACCCGCAGCAATCTTCCGGAATCATCATACTGGAAGGTGTTTCTGATGCCGTTAGGCGATACAGAGTTGGTAACCCCAACCAGCGGATCATAGGTGTACACCGTGATGGAATACTGCTGAAGCTGGGAATCTGTGCGCAGGGCATTGAGCGCAGTAAGCAAAGCTCCTTCATTGGCAGGGTCTGCCGCATCGGCATTGGATGCCGATATGGCGGCAGAGATCACAGAAAGGGAAGAAATATCACTGTATTTCGCTCCGGCAATCTGTGCAATGGGAAGACTGTTCTGGTATCCCCATATTGTGGTTACGGAATTTCCTGCTTTGTCGGTGGTCTGCACAAGGTTTCCGTTGCTGTCGTAAAGATCGAAGGTCACGGAAGTTTCCGCCGTCTGATTCAGGTCTGTTGTTTCAATAGAGGTAGGATAAAAGTGGCTGCTGCTGTCATACTTCGTGGTAATCCTGGTCATCACGGTGCCGTCTGCTTTCACTTCGGTCTGCAAAGGGACGGAAAGCATATTTTTATTTACCAGACGGGTATTCCCCAGATCTGCGGCATATTTTGTAGAAGCTTCACTCACGGTGCCGTCCTGAGCCGTTGTTTTAACAAGCATTTCCTGAAAATTGCCCGGATGGAAGGTACTTTCTTTAATGGTAGCGTAAGAGGAGTTATTATCCGGATAGACAATGTCTGTCTGTTTGCTGTACTGCAGCCATGCCGGTTTTGTAGCTCCCATCTGGATAGATCTCTCAGGCGCTCCCGGAATCTCCTGAAATGTATATTCGTACAGTGAAGATTCGGTTTTCTGATTCAGTTTATTATAGACTTCCTTTTTCTCAAGAATACCTTCTGATGTGAAATTATAATAAGGAATATAAGCTGTATTGACAGGCAATATATAATCATTGGGTGTTTTGAAGTAATGTTTAATGTAGCCGTTGTTTTCGGTTCCCGCTATTTCTGTTTCCTTTACGTTTTTATACAGTAGAAAACCGTTTAAATCATCCAGTTCATTAAAGAATAAAGTTCCGCTAGAACTCGAAGCATCTGAAAACAACTGGTAATCAAATGTCTTTGTTTTCACCAGCACCCCGTTTTCATCAAAAGACTGGATCTTTTTTACCCTTGCCCCTGCATTTACAGGATCTTCGTTCCTGTAGGGTGCGGGAATTGTTTTCTTTTTGTAGAGGCTGAGAAAACCATTGCCTCCTCCGGTCATGCTTACCGTATAGGTTCCGGGGAACAGGGTAAAGATCGGAACGGTACTGCAGGAACTGTCTTTTATTAAGGTCTGGTTTGCGGCATTTCTCACCGTATAAGTGAAAGGGATGATATCTCCATGGGGATTGGTAAGGTTGTACACCTCCATCACTCCCGGGATCAGGTACTGGGTGTCTCCGGCTACCGTAAAGGAATAATGGCTTGAGGTATTGGTATCAAAAGGAATGACGTTCGTGGTATCGTAATAATTGATTTCCAGGTCATTCGGATGCTGTACAGCATAATCCGGAGCTGTTTTATCTGTATAGATCATGTTTGCCTCAAAATTATACACGACAGATCCTTTCGTAGGAAAGGTGATCTTTTTCAGGAGTCCTACAGTGTATTTCTTAGGATTTACAGGCTGCGTTCCTTCGCACAGAAAGTTCCCGTAGCGTGTATCGCTGTAGTATCCGTATTGTCTGTCAGAGCCATCTGCATCATATTCAAAAAGTGTTTCTTCCGTTGGTGCGAGGTTTTTATCCAGCTTCTGTATTCCGGTCAGCGCCTTTCTTCCGCTGATTTTCCACGAAGGGGAACCCTGCAGGTTATCTTCCAGAACATACGAGGCTCCGTAGGTAAACTGGTATTTGGAGATCAGCCTGTCTGCAGGATCGGTGAGGCTTACTGCAGTAAGGGTATAGGGATCGGTAGTCACGATCTCTCCGTCATTCATCTGGTCATAAAGATAACTGAACTTCAGCTTGCCTTTTGCCGTAGAAATGGTATTGATCTTACAGTACTGGTACTTCATGATGGAAGACGTACCCATGTATTTGATCTTCTTATCGTAGCTGTAATTAATGAACTCTGTGCCGTTAGGATCTTTTACTTTTGTAAGAAAGAATGAGGTTTTGTAATTCTTATAGCTGATATCTTTAATAACCCCTACATTATAATCCTGAAATAGGTACTGATATCCCAGATCATCGGTAATGGTAAAATTATTGATGATGAATTTGCTGCTTGAGGTATTTCTTTCATAATCTATCCTGATTTTTTCACCTGTAAGATTACTGACCATAAAATTTCCGGTAGCCGCATCTTTCAGTATCTTAAATTTGCCGGAATGCCCCGGGATATTGTAAAAGAAGATATCTGCCTGTTCTTCATTTATGGAAGAAGCGTCGGTAATTTCGTCCAGCTCGGAGACAATCTGCCGCGTTATCATCCCTGAGGAGAACATCGACCAGCCTTGTCCTACCTCACTGGCAGGGATGTGGGCTTTGGCATTATAAACGTGATAGGATAAAGCAATATTTACCGGAAGATCTTTATGAATGCTTTCCAGCTGATAAATAGGAAAACCGATATTGGGAACCCCCGTTGCAGGAGATACTGCCGTATTGATGTAATTGGATAATGATCCGGTGGTAGGTTCTGCCACCGCAGTATTTTGTGCCGCTGCCACTCCATAAAGCAGAGACAGGGAAAAAACAGTCAGTTTTATTTTCTTCATTTGTCTTATTTTTTAATCAATTTGGCATTCGCCGTTTTGTCATTGGTTTTCACCACCACCAGATATGCCCCCTGAATCAGCGGCTGGGTATTGATCTTAGTAATCTTATTTTTTGTCTTTACCGTTTCTAGCTTTCTTCCGCCCATATCGTACACTGCAATTTCAGCTTCAAAAGCTCCTTCTCTCAAGCCCTCAAATCCAAGCTCCACATACACATAATCCGTTACCGGGTTCGGGTAGATCCTGATGTCCTGCTTTTCGATCAGCTGGTCAACCTGTCTGTCACCCAGCTTCACGATCTTCCAGTTTTCTTTTCCAAGTTCCTCTGCGCTGGTTCCTGCGAGTATGATTGATCCGTCACGGTTCAGTTTTATATCAGATAACCGTTCTTCTCTTTTTCGCGATTCTCCTTTCACGTGCTTTCTCCACTGCTCGTTTCCGTTCTGGTCGAGATACAGCATCCAGAAAGTCTCATCATCATTTTCAATCCTGCCTTCCGCCTGTGTGTAACCGCCCAAGAGAATTCCTTTGGAAGTTTTGTCATCCGAACCATGCAACACACTCATTCCCATCAGAACATCCCGGTTCTTGAAATTGTAGGATTTCTGCCACTGCTCATTTCCATTTAAATCAATAGCAACCAACCATACATCGGTTCCCTCTTCAATACCTACGGATTTATTTCCCGATCTTTCCGATCTGGATTCTCCACCGATCAGGTAGCCTGTTGAAGTCAGTGCCAGTGTTCTTACATGATCGTCGCCTTTTCCCCCGAAGTTCTTTTCCCACTGGATCTGTCCTGTATTACTGAGTTTTACAATATAATAGTCCCCTTCGCCATAGTTTTCTGTGTCTTTTGAACCACCCAGATTGCTTCTGGAATAGATCCCTAACAAAACTCCTCCATCTTTGGTGGGAATCATTTTTTCCACTTCATCCAGACCTTTTCCGCCTAAAATTAATTGGGATAGTTCCTTCCCGTTTTTATCCAGCCTTACCACCAGAACATCTTTGGAGCCGTAGCCTTTAATTTTCGGATCCTGAGCTTGTTTACCCTGAGCGGAGCCGAAGGGAAGGGTTGTATTTCCGGCGACAAAGAATCCCATATCCGTGGTCTGAATTACTGCCTTAGCTTCTTCATCCGCAGTACTGCCTATGGTTTTCTGCCATAATTCATCGCCAAATTCATTGATTCTGATCAGCCAGAAATCCGATCCGCCTTTGGAATCGTCTTTTTTATCCAGCCCTTTCCCTGAATAGCTGGAACCCGCCAGAAGAAACCCTCCTTCCTGCGTGTTGACCGTTGCCGACAAAAAATCATGGTTTTTCCCTGAGAAATATTTTTCCCAAACCTCTTCGCCCTGCTGGTTGAGTTTTACCAGATGGAAATCGTAACCGTTGTTCTGCTGCGAGGTGGCAGGAGAGCTGCTGCCTGTGATCTTTTGGCTGTTACCCCGAATGCTGCTTCCGGTAATTAAATACTGTTGATCAATTGTAGTGACGACCTGTGAGAGAAAGTCCTGCGTAGAAGACCGGATGTCTTTCTGCCAGACCACTTCCTGGGCAGACGAAAAACCTCCCAGGAGTGCGCACAAAAGAAGTGCGCCTGCATAATCTTTTTTCATTGTGAATATCAAATTTAAGTTGCTAATATATTTTTAATTGTGTGTTATTTGCAATCCGTAAAAACCCCATATTTTGGGTTTGGATTTAGCCGAATGCTTTTAGCCTGACCGGTTGTTTATTTTCATTTTGCTTATTTTAAATGTTATTCTTTTTCATGCAGCAAAGATATATTCGCAGAACGGCAGAACATGTCGTATTTTATTGAAATACATTTCAACTGCAAATAAT
>NZ_FTOV01000017.1 GCF_900156825.1 Chryseobacterium gambrini
CGCTTCCCCGTTTAGGGACTGCAAAGATACAAATCTTTTTATTCTGAGCAAGTTTTATTTTAAGTTTTTTCTAAATTAATTTAAAATAAAATATCCCCGATCCGTATCCTTTTAATACCTCCTAAAAAGTATTATCCAGGCGTTTTATTAAAGTATATCGCTTATCTAAAAGCTCGTCTCCGCTTACTGAGTCTCTTTCGTTTTTCAGTGCCGCAAAGATAGAAACTTTAAACATTACAAAACAAGTTTTGTTAACTTTAATTTCATCTTGCATTCATATTTGGACATAAAACGCTGAGCTGATGAGAGAATAATTTTATACTTTTTAAACTAATGTTTAAAATTTTAACCTAAGGCATTCTCATAAAGTGTAAAATAGAGAAAAATACGTATTATATAGATACATCTTACATCAGACTGCGTTTAGCTATGCTTAAAATTTATAGATGATAGTGACTCGATCCTTTTATATATAATAGTAATAATAAAAAATCCCGAGAAAGTTTCCCGGGATGTACAGTTTAAAAAATTTATAGTGTCAGTTTACTATTTTTTTGCTTTTTCTTTTAGTTCTTCTTTGTCTTTATCGGAAGGATTCCAAACTTTTACGTCTGCATTTTTATCAATTCCGGATAATATCTGAACATTGATTCCATCACTTGCTCCCAACTTCACATACGCTTTCTTGAATTTACCGTCTTTCTGCTTCACTTCCACGAAAGGAAGATCTTTTCCATTTTTCTTTTCGTACTGTACTAAAGATTCATCCAAAAGCAAAGCGTTTTTCTGAGAGTTCAGAACAATTTCTCCGTTGGCAGAAAACCCAGCTCGGATGTATTCGTTATTGGGATTAAAAACATCTCCTTCAACAGGAAATTTAATTGTACCACTGTTATCTTTTCCTTTAGGTGCAATCATGGTTAATCTTCCCGGAAATGTTTTGTTCTGAAGTGCACCGATCACGATATTCATATCCATCCCCTGCTTTAATTTTCCAGCCTGAGCTTCATCGATTTCTCCCTGAAAGATCAAAGAGTTCAGATCTGCAATGGAACAGATGGTTGTTCCGGCGTTGAATGAGTTGGCTTCGATAACCTGGCTTCCCATTTTCACGGGTACTTCAAGAACGGTTCCTGAAGCTTTTGAACGGATCTGGGTTGTTGCCAAACCTTGTAATTCTGGGGTAGATCCTGTTTTTGCGATCTGCAAAGCTTTCTGAGCGGTCACTAATTGCTGTTGTGCGTTTCTCAAAGCCTGTTGTGTAGAATACAACTGCTGCTGTGCATTCAGAAATTCCTGTTTGGAAGCAACTCCCTGCTTGTAAAGTCTTTCCTGCATTTCGAACTGTTTGCGCATATTATCTACATTCAGTTTTGCATTGCTGATCTGAAGCTGCTGATTATTAACATTTTGCTGCGCATTATTTACCTCAGAAAGATTCGGAACGATTCTTACGGTTGCAATTAACTGCCCCACTTCCACTTTATCTCCTTCGTCTACCAAAATTTTATCTATAATTCCGGCAATATTCGGCTTGATTTCGATTTCTTCTTTGGGAACGATTTTTCCTGTTGCCATCACTTTATCCTCCATATTCTGAACAGACGGTTTTCTGGTAAGGAAAGCCTCACTCTCTTTAGAATTGGACTTTACAAGATACCCGATCCCCGAGAACAGCGCCACTGCAAACAAAAGCCCCAAAATGATATAAATGGCTTTTTTCCAAGTGAATTTCTTTTTCATATATAGTTTATTTTTTATTTAAATTATTTTATTCAGTTCTTAAAGCTTCAATTGGTCTGATTTTAACGGCTCTCTGCGCGGGAATCATTCCGATAATTAATCCTAAAACCACCATCACTGCCATCGCAGCAAATACGTTTCCGTAGTTAACTGTAGGATTGTAGAACGGGAAGGAATCCTGTCCTTTTGTGGCAATATCGAGAATCATCAGAACAAAAATCCCGAAAATAAAGCCGAGCAATCCGGAAGAGAGTGTAATGACCACGCTTTCCAGAAGAATCTGGTTTCTTACTTCTGAAGGTTTTGCTCCTAAAGCTCTTCGGATCCCGATTTCTTTGGTTCTTTCTTTTACCGTAATTAAAAGAATGTTGGAAATTGCAATAACTCCGGCAAGAATGGTTAAAGTTCCCACAATAATGGTTAACAACTGCATTCCGGATAAGAAACCTGTCAGTTTTTTAAATTCTTTGCCTAAATTAAAACTTCCGAAGGCATTGGTGTCGTCCGGCGAAACTTTATTTTTGGCTTTCAGCTCTAATTTTACTTTTTCTTCTACAGAGTTTACATCTACATTCGGTTTGCTTACAATCGCGAACATATCGATGTTATCTGCTGCATTGTACATTTTTGTGTAGGTGGATAACGGTATGAAAACCGAACGGTCATTTTCAAAACCTCCGTTTTTCTTGATTCTGAATACTCCGATCACATTGAAGAAAATACCTTTTATATTAATGGATTTTCCTAAAGGATTTTCGTTCTTTTTGGAATCGAAAAAGTTCTTGTAAATTTCTTCTCCGATAACGGCCACATTTTTATTTCCGGAAACATCGGCGTCGTTGAGATACCTTCCGAAAATCAGTTTCTTTTCTGAAATTTTATTTCCTACCGGATAATCTCCCGTTAAAGAATAGGTTCCGCTTTTTCCGTTTCTGGACATTAATTCTCCGGGTGTTCCGGTAAAGCTTCCTCTTGAGTTCTGGGGCGATATATAATCAATATCAGTGATTTTTCTTTTTAAAATATCGATATCCGAAAGTTTAAGATGCATCTGTCTTCCTTTCGGGAAACCGTCATAAGGAATGGAGGTATTCTGCGCCCAAAGGAAAATAGAATTGGTGGCAAAACCTGAAAACAGCTTATCGAAACCATTTTCCATCCCTTTTGCAGCACCCAGCAAACTTACATACAAAAACATACCCCAACCTACTCCAATCATGGTAAGGAAGGTACGAAGCTTATTATTTCTCAAGGAATAATAAATTTCCTGCCAAGTATCTTTTTTAAATATAATGTTCATTTCTTAATGTCAATTTCTTTTAATAATGTCAATAGCTAAATTCACTTGCTAAACAAAATTCACCATTCACCATTCACTTTTTTTCATCATTCCGTTCTCAATGCTTCAATAGGCTTAATTTTTGAGGCTCTGTACGCGGGAACAAATCCTGCAATCAGTCCTGAAAACACCAGTGCAATGAATGCGGCTATGATGTGTCCCCACCCTACACTTGGATTTTTGATGAAGTACGCTTCCAGATTATCTCCTATTAAATATAAAGCCAGAACGCCGAGTCCCACTCCTATCAATCCTGAAATTACGGTAATCACCACACTTTCCTGAACGATAAGCGCAACAATACTTTTTGGTTTCGCACCAATTGCTTTACGGACTCCGATCTCTTTGGTTCTTTCTTTTACGATGTACACCATGATGTTACTAATCCCGATAATTCCTGCCGCCAAAGTTCCCAATCCGATGAAACCGACAATTCCTGTAAGTACAGCCATGAAAGCGAAAGTGTCGTTCATATTCTGAGCGTTGTTCCAGACTCTGATTCCGTTTTCGTCATCGGGAGCTACATTTTTTCGAGCTTTTAATCGTGATTTTAATTCATCACCATATTTAATTGCCTGTTCCGGTGTTAATTTGTCGTTATATGCAATATAATTGATGCTTACAGTATCCGAACCTTTCTTCATTTGCTGCAAAGTGGTGATCGGTACGGTAATATGTCTTTCGTCCCAGTCTCCGCCGTCGTCCGAGAATACTCCGACTACTTTAAATATGGTTCCGTTGATGTCCAATTCTTTTCCTACCGGATTTCCGTTTTTTATAAGGTCGCGCTGAACCATTCTTCCGATTACGGCAACATTCTGTTTTCTTTCGAGATCTGTCGGAGTGAGATAGCGACCTTCCAGCATTTTTCTGTTCTCGATGATCTGCTCTTCGGGTTTTGCCCCGTTAATCTGATAATTTCCGCTTTCCTTGCCATATTTCACCAGTAAATTTGAGGTGTATCTCGGCGTAGAGCTTCCTACCTTTTCTTTATCAATATTCACCAGAAAATCATAATCATCATTATTCATCGTAACGGTACGGTCGGATTGCAGACCGTTGTAAGCAATCGTCGTTTTTCCTGTTACAATAGAAATAAGGTTTTGGGCGTCTCTTGCAAAACCCTGCGTAAAAGCATTTTGAAGCCCTGTTCCGATTCCGAAAAGGACAATGAAAATAAATAATCCCAAAGCCACAGTAAAACCGGAAAGTACCGTTCGCAATACATTACTGCGAATAGAACTGAATATTTCCTGCCAACGATCTAGATCGAACATATTCTTAGGTTTGAAGCGGGAAGCGGGATGATTGAGATTCTCCTGCTTTTCCGCTGATTTATTCTATTAATTAAACTTCTTTCTTCCAGCCTCCTGCCTCACAGCACCAACTGTTTAATAAACTCATCACTTTCAATAATTCCGTCCCGGAGAACAACATTTCTTTTTGTCTGTGCCGCTACATCGGGTTCGTGGGTAACAACAATGATGGTTTTTCCTTCGCTGTTGATATCCTGAAGCAGCTTCATGATGTCATGCGTAGTTTTGGAATCCAGTGCTCCGGTCGGTTCATCGGCAAGAACCACTTTCGGATCGGTAATTAAAGCTCTTGCGATGGCAACTCTCTGTTTCTGTCCTCCGGAAAGCTCGTTCGGTAAATGATTTGCCCACTGAGCAAGTCCTACTTTTTCCAGATATTCCATGGCTTTCTGATTTCGCTCTTTTCGCGGAACATTCTGATAATACAACGGAAGCGCGACATTATCCAAAGCGGTTTTGTAGCCGATAAGATTGAAAGACTGAAAAATAAATCCCAGAAACTTACTTCTGTACTCGGCAGCTTTTACTTCAGACAGATGTTCAATAGGAACTCCGTCCAGCTCATACGTTCCGGAATCTTTTTCATCGAGAATACCAATAATATTAAGAAGTGTGGATTTCCCTGAACCCGAACTTCCCATGATGGATACAAATTCGCCTTCGGAAATCGTAAGATTAATTCCCTTGAGAACGTGCAGCTTACTTTTTCCGGTATCGTATGATTTATGTAAATCCTGAATTACTAACATTAAGCGGTGTATGTTTTTTATACCCAATAAGTAGACAGAATTTTTAATTTGTTACGAATATTGAAAAAATCTTTATTTAATTAATTGTTTAACAGATAAACTCTTTATTCAAAGCACTTTTTATTTTTTTGTTTAATTAAATTCTGCCTATAATCACGTTTTTGTTAACATAATACTTTGTAAGTCAATATTTAAGGGGCTTTCATGTAAATGTGGAAAACTTTTAAGGCTAAAACTCAACGAATTAGTGTTTCGCCCTTTTTATTACAGTTCTTTTTTTCGAACTTTGTACTTGCACAGATCAAAAAATAAATCGCTTCCATGGTTAATAACTTTCACACATAAGTTACACCAAATCAGAATATTGATTATTTTTTGAACGTTATCCACATTGATCTATTTATTTTAATTTTTTAAGACATTTTTAATATGGGAATTTTTGATAAAAGAGTAAGTTACAAGCCATTTGAATACCCTGAGGTTCTTCAATTTGTAGAGGCAATCAACAAATCGTTCTGGGTACATTCCGAAGTGGACTTTACTGCAGATGTTCAGGATTTTCATTCGCAGTTGGAGCCGCACGAAAAACACGCTGTAAAAAATGCACTTTTAGCCATTGCACAGATTGAGGTGTCTGTAAAGACATTCTGGGGAAATCTGTACACTCATCTTCCAAAGCCTGAGCTGAATGGTTTGGGAGCGACTTTTGCAGAATGCGAATTCCGTCACTCGGAAGCATATTCCCGATTATTGGAAGTTTTGGGATATAACGATGAGTTCCTTAACGTAGTTGAAATTCCTGCCGTAAAGAGCAGAATTGAATTTTTAGGAAATGCCTTAAGACACGCGAATTCTGCAACACCGAAAGAATATGTTTCTGCATTATTACTTTTCAGTATTCTGGTAGAAAACGTTTCTCTTTTCTCACAATTTGCCATTATTCTTTCTTTCACAAGATTTAAAGGGTTTATGAAAAATGTTTCCAACATCATCGCATGGACTTCCGTAGATGAGCAGATTCACGCCAACGCAGGAATTTTCCTAATCAACAAAATCAGAGAAGAACAGCCAGATCTTTTAACAGACAGCGATATCGAAGATATTTATACTTTGGTTGATGAATCTATCGAAAGAGAAGGAGATATTTTAAGCTGGATCTTTGAACTGGGTGAAATCGACAACGTTTCTAAAGAAGATCTTTTAAACTTCATGAAATACCGCGTAGACGACAGTTTAAAGAAGATCAACATGAAAACAAGATACAACGTAACTCCGGAACAGTACAGACCGATGGTTTGGTTCGAAGAGGAAGTTTTCGCCAATTCTATGGATGATTTCTTTGCGAAAAGACCGGTAGATTATACAAAGCATGATAAGAGTATTACTGCGAACGATTTGTTTTAAATTTTAAGTTGATTAAAAGCGCGAGCGAAGCGAGCGTCGAAACAGATAGTATTAGCGGTGTCATGCTGAGCCTGTCGAAGCATCTAAAAATAATGATTCACTTAATAGTCTTAAATTCTAAACCAAAATCTTAATGGTTAAAATTTAAAATAATTAAGAATAGAAGACGAAAATTCATGAAGAGATTGCTTCGTTCCTCGCAATGACAAATAATTAAATAAAACAAAATTCCTGAGCCTTCAAACCGCTCGGGAATTCGAAAATATACAACAACAATGGAAGAACAAAACAACAACATATGGTGGCTCAATGAAGAGTCTGAGCAAATGCTGAACAGAGGCTATTTGCTGAAGGGTGAAACTGTAGACGGAGCCATCGACAGGATCACCACTGCTGCTGCCAAAAGATTATATAAGCCGGAACTTCAGCCTGCTTTCAAGGAAATGATCACGAAAGGATGGATCAGTTTCTCATCGCCGGTTTGGGCAAACATGGGAACACAGAGAGGTCTTCCTATTTCGTGTTTCAATGTTCACATTCCGGACAGCATTGAAGGAATTACCCATAAAATGGGCGAAGTCATCATGCAGACCAAAATCGGAGGCGGAACTTCGGGATACTTTGGTGAACTTCGTAACAGAGGAACTGCGGTTACCGACAACGGAAAATCTTCGGGAGCGGTTTCTTTCATGAAACTGTTTGATACGGCAATGGACGTTGTTTCTCAGGGTGGCGTAAGAAGAGGGGCTTTTGCAGCTTACTTAGACATCGACCACGGAGATATTGAAGAATTTTTATCCATCAAAGACATCGGAAGTCCGATCCAGAATTTATTCACGGGAGTTTGTGTTCCGGATTACTGGATGCAGGATATGATCGATGGCGATATGGAAAAGCGTAAAGTCTGGGCAAGAGTATTGGAAAGCCGCCAACAAAAAGGGCTTCCTTACATTTTCTTTACGGATAACGTTAACAGAAATAAACCACAGGTTTACAAAGACTTAGGACTTACTGTAAATGCAAGTAACCTTTGTTCTGAAATCATGCTTCCTTCAACAAGAGAAGAGTCTTTCATCTGCTGTTTATCTTCCATGAACTTAGAATTGTATGATGAATGGAAAGATACAGATGCTGTGAAATTAGCAATCTACTTCCTGGATGCTGTTTTATCTGAATTTATCGACAAAACGGAAGGAAACTATTATCTTCAGGGAGCAAGAAACTTCGCAATGCGTCACAGAGCGCTTGGTTTAGGAGTTTTAGGATATCATTCTTACCTTCAGAAAAACATGATTCCTTTTGAAAGTTTTGAGGCTACACAATTCAATGCAAGAGCGTTCAGAAGAATCAAAGAACAGGCGGAACAGGCTTCAAGAGAGCTTGCCAATATCTATGGAGAACCGGAATTGCTGAAAGGTTACGGATTGAGAAATACGACAACCA
This sequence comes from Chryseobacterium gambrini, assembly GCF_900156825.1. Classification (GTDB taxonomy): domain Bacteria; phylum Bacteroidota; class Bacteroidia; order Flavobacteriales; family Weeksellaceae; genus Chryseobacterium; species Chryseobacterium gambrini. The sequence continues at coordinate 7,995 of NZ_FTOV01000017.1, forward strand.
TGGCTATTGCTCCTACAACGTCAAGTTCAGCGATTTTAGGACAGACTTCTCCGGGAATCGAACCGTTTGCTTCGAATTATTATAAAGCAGGTCTTGCGAAAGGAAACTTCATGCGTAAGAATAAATATCTTGCAAAATTACTGGAGGAAAAAGGGCTTGATAACGAAGAAACGTGGAGAACGATCATGTTGAATCACGGTTCGGTACAACATTTGAAGGAGTTAACGGATGAAGAGAAAGCAGTGTTTAAAACATTCAAGGAAATCTCTCCGATGGAGATTATTTCTCAGGCAGCCCAAAGACAACAATACATTGATCAGGCGCAGTCTCTGAATCTGCAGATCCCTTCTACAATGCCGGTAAAAGATGTGAACTATCTTTATATCGAAGCATGGAAAAAAGGCGTAAAAACCCTTTATTATCAAAGAAGTTCTTCTGTTTCTAAAGAAATGATGGTAAACTTTGTTACCTGCACGGCTTGTGAAGCATAAGATTCTCAAATAATAAACATTACATATTCACCCGCACGCTTTTTTAAGCGTGCTTTTTTATGTTAAGAAAAAATTAATATTGTATTAATTTCATAATCTGTTATAAAATATGCTGTATAATCTGCCATGAATAAAGGAAATATGTAAAGACTATTCTTTATTAGATAAATATTCCTGATTACAGCGTTGATTTTCAATTGACAGTAAAATATATTTTTTTCATACATTTGCAAAAAAATAACACAAAAATTATTTCAAACGAATGCTATGAGGAAATATTTTAAAGCGAATGGGATTATTGCATTAATTCTATTCACTTCTTTTCAGTCTAATGCTCAGGTAAAAATTTCAAATTCCTCCGGAACAGTTAATTCTGAAAGTATTTTACAACTTGAAAATTCATCCAACAACAAAGGTTTCCTGCTTACCAGAATTGCTCTTCAGTCCACCACATTAGCGGCTCCGATGAGTGCTCATGTTTCGGGAATGATTGTGTACAACACCGCGACGGCAGGAACTTCTCCTAACAACGTTACTCCCGGATTATATTACAATACAGGAACAGGCTGGGTAAAATTATCCACAAAAACACCCAAAGTAGGAGACATTAAAAACGGATTTCAAACCGCTGATCATAAGGGATGGTATCTTCTTAACGGCAGAGCGATAAGTACTTTATCTGCCAATCCCAGAGCAAGAGCAACTGCTTTAGGCTTTACTGTCAATCTGCCTGATGCTACGGACCGTTTTCTTAAAAACACAAGCGGAACAGACAATCTTGCAGCGGCATCGGGAAGCGATACTTTTACTTTAACGCAGGCTAATTTACCCAATGTGAATTTCACAGGAGTAACCAATACTACAGGAAATCATACGCATACGTATACAGACAATCCTTTAAATTCTACAACAAACGGTGTCGTATCAGGAACCAACAATCCGATTTCTGATAATTCCAGTGTAAATGATACCACGACCACAGATGGCAATCATACCCACACATTAAGTTTTACACTGGGAAGCAGCCAGCCTGTAGCTTTACAGCCAAACAACATCGTTACTAATGTATTTATTTATCTAGGAAGTTAATATGAAAGCTAAATTTTTATCCCCTTATATCGCATTATTTTTTTTCACCGCTCATAAAGCACAAGTTGGAATAGGAATAAATAATCCTTCCAGCTCTGCTGTTTTAGAGCTGAGCAGTACCAATAAAGGTCTTCTTATGAATAGCGTAGCCTTAACATCAACAACCTCTGCTACTCCTTTTGGAAGCAATGTAGAAGGAATGTGGGTTTACAATACAGCAACTGCCGGAACAGCTCCCAATAATGTAATTCCCGGATTATATTACAACGACGGAACAAAGTGGGTACTGATGTCTATCAACAATGATCTTCCTAAAGTAGGAGATATAAAATCCAGCATGGCAACTGCAGATCATGACGGATGGTATCTGCTGAACGGACGTACTGTTTCTACTTTACCGGCAGTAAGCCAGACCAATGCGGTCGCTTTAGGCTTCAGCACTACCCTTCCGAGTTCAAATGACCGAATTTTAAAGGGCAAAAATGCATCCGAAGCCATCGCTGCAACGGGAGGAAGCAATTCTTATTCCATTGCACAGGCTAATCTTCCCAATGTAAATATTACAGGAACTACGGCATCTTCAGGAGCACATACTCACAGCTATACCAATCGAGGAGTCAACTACTGGAATTACAATGCGGGAAGCATCAATACTACAAGAACAATTGATACGGAAACAAGGACTACCGCAGCCGCAGGAGATCACAGTCATACTATTTCTGTTGCGAGTGGTGGAACGAATACGGCGATCACGCAATATCCAAAACATTTGGTTGTACAGTATTTTATTTATCTCGGAAAATAACACAAATAATTTTAAATAATGAAAAAATTAATTTTCGCTGTCATACTGACTTCTGTCGCTTCTTCTTCTGATGCCCAGGTTTTAATCACCAACGGAACCTCCAGCAATCCAATCCCGAATCCCAATGCACAGCTTGAACTTTATTCTCAAAATAACAATAAAGGTCTTTTGATGCCGAAAGTCTCACTGGTAACAACAGACAATCCGAGTCCGTTACCGGGTCATATTGCAGGAATGACTATTTATAACACCAATACTTCCACAGCAACCACTCTTACAAGTGTAACCCCGGGAATTTATTACAATGACGGAACGTCATGGAATAAAATGGAAGTACAGACTCCTACTGTAGGAGATATAAAATACAGCAGTGTGGCAACCGATCATGACGGATGGTATCTTCTGGACGGAAGAGCAATTTCTACTTTATCTGTTTCTGCGCAATCTGCTGCATCCTCATTAGGTTTTTCATCATCACTTCCCAACAGTGCAGACAGATATCTGAAAGCAAAATCAGCTTCTGAGACCTTAGGAGCCGCGGGTGGAAACACTTCAGTTGTACTTACACAGGCAAACCTTCCGAATGTTACTTATAATGCAACAACTTCAAGCACCGGAGCTCATAACCACACTTATAACGACAGAGCCAGCGGAACGGTAAACAGTGTTGAGGCAGGAAGTACCAAAACGGTTGTGGATAATGATTCTACTACTTCTACCACCTCATCGGCAGGAGCACATACCCATACATTCTCGGTTTTTACAGGAGGATCCGGCACACCGCTTAATCTTCAGCCAAAATATTTATCTGCCTATATTTTTGTTTATTTAGGACAGTAGATTACGCAACATTTTAGCTTAGAAAATAATAAGGCTAAAGAAGAAATAAATCCATTTTTGCATAAGCTGTAAAATGAACTTTTTAAACCTGTAAAAATTTTAATATAATTTTAACATTCGAGTGTAAAAATATGTATCCCATCGTAATCATCTGTAAATATTGAAAATCATTCACTTTCAATCCCCGATTAGTGAATCAAATTACTGTATCTCTATACTTTGATTATTTTTTAAAATAAAATTTTAGTATCTTTGCGAATATTTTTAATGATCCGTCATAAAGTTTCTATCATTAAAAAATATAATATGGGAGAGTAAACTTCTATTTTAAATCATAAGATAAATATTATTTTATAAATAAAAAACACAACACTCTATTCATAATTTTAACACCAAAATGAAAAATTATAACTGTAAATAAGTACAAATGAATTTGTTTACAAAATAAAAAAACACACAGAAACCTTAATCAAATAATAGCTATTGGTAAAAAGCTTATCAATGGTATGAACACAAAAAAATTATTTCTAAAATGCACAAAATTATCACTCTAATTTTGGTAATTCTTTCTTACAGTATTACCGCACAAGTTGGCATCAATACATCTTTACCGGATCCAAGTTCTTCTTTAGACATTTCGAGTAATTCAAAAGGACTTTTACTTCCGAGAATCAGTAATCTTTCATTGGTTACTAATCCTGCAACAGGATTGGTTATTTTTGATACCAATAAAAAATGTATCAGCCAGAATGTCGGAACTCCGGCAGCTCCCGACTGGGTGTGCCTTTCTCCGTATTCGGCAAGATTTTTCTACATGCCAAGTGTTGTTTTTGATACGACTACCATTGCAGCAGGACAAACGAAAGATTTATACACATTGTATAAAAATCAGTTTTCGAATATTCCTTCCAATGCGAGAAGTGCTTCCGCTCCGGCAACGATTCCTTTCTTTCCTAACGCAACAGATCTTCACTATTATGTAACAGGATACGATTCTACTGTGTTCAGGATTAACAGCATCAGCAATACAGGGGTTTTAAACTATGATGTACTGGCAAACGCCACACCTGCTTCTTTTATTAACATTGTTTTTGTCGTAAAATAAGTAAACATCATGAAAAAGAATTTCAGAGGGCTATCGGTGATGAGCCTTATATTTACTTTGCTTACAACTTTCCTGTACGCACAGACAGACAGTACTGAAGTTGCCAGTATTTACGGATTTTATTCCTATTCAAGCTCTTTAATGAATGCTTCTTCGGCATCCGAGCTTACCATACAGGGAAATGCTTCCCATACTGCAACAGGAGTACAGCTTACCCCTGCAAGCTCAGGTCAGTTCGGAGGATTATTTATCAACGGCAGAACTTTTACTTCGGTAAACGGTTTACACGTCGAATTTGAATACGATATGAAATCCGGCGCCCCATTCAGTGGTTCGTATGGTGACGGTTTATCTTTTTTCCTGTACGACGGTTCTGTAACCAATCCTACAATCGGATCTTCCGGTGCAGGTTTGGGATATGCTTATAACAGAGCAAAAAATGATTTTGCATCATTCAGAAAACCAGGTTTATCAGGAGCGTATCTTGGGATTGCGCTGGATGAGTTCGGAAATTTTAAATCAAAACGTTTTCAGGGCGAATCCAGAGTTAACGGTATTACAGGAGTAACATGGAGCCAGGGATCAAGCCACGTAACATTGAGAGGAGCCAAAGGAGCCGCCATCAATACCAATGGCTTAGGAGATGGCTACACAGGATATCCGGTTCTGGTAAGCCGATCTACATTAAGCAATACAGGAACCGTAGGAAGAATATTACAGGCGGACAGATCGTATGCTTCCACTACCAATACATTGGCTTCTACTTTTGATCTGAGAAACGGAAGCGGAGAATTCAGAAAAGTGTACCTGGATCTGATTCCTCACTTTGTAACGGCAACTACCACAGACGGATTTGATATAAAAGTGGATATTCAGACCATACAAAACGGAACCCCGATTAATATTATTGATTATTATCATTACAAAACCTCTGTTCCGTACAGCGAAAATGCAAATCCTTCCGTAACAGATTTTAACAGCTCGGATGCTGAAGGCGCGGCTACAAACCAGACTTTAAATGCTGCAGTACCTGCGGTTTTAAAACTTGGCTTTGCGGCATCCACCGGAGCAGCGTATCAACAGCATATTATCCGAAATGTGAAGTTAACATTGCCTTATTCTGCTGTTACGAATGATGATGTGGCAACAACCTGTAAGCTTCAGCCGGTTTCGATCCCGGTTTTAGATAACGATATTGCCTACAAAGGTCCCATCAGTATTATAACTCCGCCTACAGGGAATAAAAACAATATCGATAAAACTACATTCAGTTTTACGAAAACGGGAGATACCGATCTTACTTTATACCGCAGAAAAGTAACCCCACAGGGAACATGGAGCTATAATAAGAATACAGGAATTGTAACATTCTATCCTTCAAGCGGATTTACCGGAACGGCAACAATGACGTATACCGTAAAAGGCAGAACTTTAAAAGATTCTAACGGTAATATTGTTGAGCCGTATGGTGACACGGCATATAGATCGGTTCCTGCAACCATTACGGTTACATTAAAGTCAACCGGCTGTGTTTATTCGGTAGTTTCTAATAAAATGGTAACACAGGGCATAAAGTAAACCTTAACTAAATTATATAACCGGACAAACCACAGAAAATTTCTGTGGTTTTGTTTTATATTTGTTATACATTTTAATTCTAAAAATATTCAGATATGAAATTCGGACAAGTTGAAGATCCTTCAAAGATAGATTTTACATTACCCAAAGATCATCCCAGAACCAAGGAAATATTAAACCAGAATAAAAAAGGACTGGAAAATATCTCCATCGGATGCGCAAAATGGAACAAGACAGACCTGAAAGGCTTTTATCCAAAAGGTACAAAAGATGAGCTCACGTATTATGCAACGCAGTTTAATTCTATTGAGCTGAATGCAACCTTTTACGGTATGCCGACTCCGGAACAGGTACAGACGTGGAAAGAAAAAACTCCCGCTGATTTTAAATTTTTCCCAAAAATAACAAATACAGTTTCCCATTTCAGAAGACTGCTAAATATAGACGATGTGGTAACCCAGTTCGCAACTGCGGTTTTAAATTTTGATGAAAAACTGGGAATGGTGTTCCTTCAGCTTCATGATAATTTCAAGCCGAAAGATTATGAAAGACTGGAAAAATTCGTAAAAAACTGGCCAAAAGAAGTTCCTCTTGCGATAGAGCTGAGAAATACAGACTGGTTTACCGATGAAGAGATTCTTAATAAGACCTGCGATCTGTTTGAAGAAAACAACATCACCAACATTATTGTAGATACTGCAGGAAGAAGAGATATGCTTCATATGCGTCTTACCACACCGAATGCATTTATCCGCTATGTTGGAGCCAACGCAGAAAGTGATTATGACAGACTGGATGACTGGATGAAACATCTTACCCAATGGAAAAACGAAGGATTGCAGAATCTGTATTTTTTTGTGCATCAGAATATTGAAAAGGCTTCTCCCCTGCTTTCCTCTTATTTCATCAAAAAAGTGAATGAAGAGTGGAAAAAAGACATTCACATCCCCGAAATGGCAAAAGAAAGTACAGGAAGTTTATTTTAAGATTTAACAGATTTTAATTTTATTCACCAATAAGTGGGATAATTAATAACAAAAAGTGCATTTTTAATATAAATAATTCACTTTTTTGTCTGTAAAAAAAATTACTGTAAAACCTTTATTCATATTGTTATAATTAGTAAATTAGAAAGAAGAGATTTTATATTAATCAAAGCACAATAAAAACCAATAACAGTATGGAAAAGGAAATTTGTACAATAAGTATTACCAGCAACTGGCTCGGTGACGAGTATACTTTTTATGAGAACGAAAAAATAAAAAGAACATACGACAACAACAGCTTAAGTTCTGATGTTACGGAATGGCTGGAACCGAAACAAATCAGTAAACACAATAAAGATAAGCTGATTAAGAACTGTCCGGAAGAGCATAAAGAACGAATCATGATTATTCTTGATTATCCTTAATCTTTTACCCCAATAAAAAATCCCAACCTTCAGCAAAGATTGGGATTTCTTTATTTTCTTTTTCTCAGAAGCAACATAATGTTGAGAAACAGAAGCAGAAAATCTAAAGTAATCCAGATTCCCAGTTTTACGTTCTCATGATTATAAGCATCAATCTGTTTTTTCGCCAGATCCGAGAGTTTTGAACTCTGAATAATATAATTCTGAACTTCAATAATCTGATCTATATTTTTATTCGGGACCGAATTCTGAGAGAAGTATACAAGATTTTTTTTGCCTAAATATCCTACCACCCAATATTCATCAGACTTATCCATTTTCAGATATTCTATTCTGTAATATTCCGGACGGATGGTTCCAAGATGTTTCGTATCCACTACTTTACCAGTTTCAGCATCATTCAGCGTAAGTACATAAAAATCCAGAGGCTGCGGAAGTTTATTGATAACCTGAAGCGCAACCGAATTTTCTACAATGCCTATCGTACTTTTCTTGATAAACCAATACGTGAAGATAGAAAATGAAAAAATAATCGTAACAATGCGGAATAATTTTGCCCATTCTGCGCCCTTTCCTTTCTTCAGCTTGGAAAGCAGGAGAGAAAAAACAGAAGCCCAGAAGATGACCAGAACAATAAATACCATACTGCAAAGATACTTATTTAAAGGGTTTCAAAAGAGTACTATTCAACATTCCATTCTTTGTAGAACTCATCGAGGAATTTCAGCATAAAATCGTGTCTTTCCCCAGCAATTTCCTTTCCTTTTTCCGTATTCATCAGATCTTTCAGCAGCAAAAGTTTTTCGTAGAAATGGTTGATGGTGGTTCCGTTGGATTTTTTATATTCTTCCTTAGACATATTGAGTTTAGGCTCTACATTGGGATCATACATCGGATTATTTTTAAAGCCTCCGAAGTTGAACGTTCTTCCGATTCCGATGGCTCCGATGGCATCAATCCGGTCTGCATCCTGAACAATTTTCAGTTCAACAGGAAGATTTTGAGGAACTTCTCCCCTGTTTTTAAAGGAAATATTTTTAATAATGAACAAAACCTGCTCAATTAATTCTTCCGCGGCATTCTGGCTTTCGAGAAACTCACGGGAAACTTTCAAAGCAAGAGTTTCATCTCCGTTATGAAATTTGGGATCGGCAATATCGTGAAGCAAAGCCGCCAGTTCTACAACTTCCTGATTACAATTTTCTGTTTCTGCTATTTTTTTGGATAATTTCCATACTCTTTCGATGTGAAACCAGTCGTGTCCCGCTTCTGCACCTTCCAGTTTTTCTTTTACAAATTCTACCGTGTTTTGGATCAGATTCTTCATTACTATCAATTCATTTAAATGTTTGGCGACCAACTTGTCAAAAAGAAAAAATGATTTATCAGGGAATTTCGTTTAAAATAATATTCCACAGTTTCTTATTGTAACTTCTGAAAAAATTAATGTGTCCGATCTTTCCTTTTTCCGATTCTGAAATTTTCACCACTCTGTAAGTTGGCTTAAGATTCGGATAGGTATCGTTCATCAGACTTTTTACCCCTTTTTCAGTGAGCCATGCATCATCTTCAGCATATATTACAAATACTTTCTGTGCTAAATTTTTAGAATAATCCTCAATTTTCTCCAGCAATCTGTTGGTCGATTTTCTGTTTAAAATTAAGGTTCTCCAGTCATATGCGCAATTTTTCGGAAGACTTTCTCCGAGTCCGAACCAATTTCCCGGAAAATAGCCCAGTAATGCGGTGGTTAAAGGCTGGGCAATTCCAAAACCTAAATACGCTTCTATTTTTGTTTTGAATTTCAAATGTCCTACAAAAGCATTCTGCGTTCCTACAAAGAAAAATTCTTCAAACATTTCAGCATCTTTATTCATTCCTAAAATTAAAGCTCCCACGGAATGTCCTAAACAGTACTTTCGATAATCTGTAAAATTTTTCTGAATGTAATCTGTAACAGCTTTAAAATCTTCGGAACCCCAGATTCTCATCGAAGCATAAAATCCTCTCATATTTTCAGGTTTCGAAAGCCCGATTCCCCGATAATCGTAGGTAATGACGGTAAATCCTTTTTCGGAAAAAAACTTTGCAAATGAAAAGTAAATCTGCTGTTTTACTCCGGTTGCAGAATTGATAAGCAATAGTTTATGATTGCTTTTTTCAGGAGAAAATAAATGGGCAACTATTGAAACGTCATCAGATGCTGTAAGCTTTAGCTCTTTCATGGGTAAAAAAGAAAAAATCCACTATAAAAGTGGAAATTTTACTTTATATTTTATGTTAAGTTTAAAACTTTCGATATGTAACAAATAGCTTATGAAATAAAATCTGAAAGTCTGGGAAGGCAACATTGGGAACCTTTTGATTCAGAAACTCTTGCCGAAACTTCATTCCCGAATTTCACACACTCTTCTATAGAATTTCTGTGACAAAGAGCAATAGAAAATCCTACCGTAAAAGCATCGCCCATTCCCATTTTATACGCAGTTTTATCCTTATCGTTCCTGCAGTATTTCATTTCTGTACCATCAAAATAGATGGTAGAATTAATGTCATCTCTTACAAAAACTTTGTTAAAGTATTTTTTAAGAATGTCTTCTCTCTGATCTTCTCCGAAAACAATATGAAGTTCATTGCTTTTTACCACAATGAAATCTACATGATTTAAAATTTCATCGCTCAGACGCTGTGCAGGTGAAGCATACAATCCTACTTTTTTACCATATTTCTTGGCTTTTTTTATGGTATACTCAATTACCTTCATGGAGACTTCAAGCTGAAGAAGTACGAGATCTGCTGTATGAAAGTATTTATCTGCCGCCTCAACGTGTTCTACCCTAAGATAATTATTGGCTGCAGGAACTACCACAATTGCGGTATTTCCGCCTGAAGTGGTTACATAAGCTGTTCCGGTGGCTTCACGATCCGTCTCAAAAACGAAGCCTACGTTCACGTTCTCATTCACCATGTTCCTCATAATCTGCTGACCAAGCGGATCCATTCCAACACAGCCTACAAAGTAGACACTGGCTCCCAAACGTGCTGCACCAACTGCCTGATTGGCTCCTTTTCCACCAAAGTAACTTTCGGATTTTCGGGCAATAACCGTCTCGTTCTCACAGGGAACTTTTTCGGTTTCTAAAACAAGATCTATCGAAGAGCTTCCTACAACGATAATTCTTGGCTGTTCTGAGGAAAAATTCATTAGTGTTTCTTATAGAATTAATATTTCGTGATTCTAACAAATTTATGACTTGAAATTTGAATTTCAAAAATAATTAACGAAAAATCAACTAATTTCAATAAATTCTGTTACGATTTTTACAGGATTATTATTTTTATCAAATCCAATATAGCTTGCATAAAAACCTTCACCATATCCTGTTTCAAATGCAAAAATAGTTCCCGGATGATTTTCTGAAGGTTTTAGGAATGCAAACTGATCGATTGCTCCTTTTTCATCAAAGAAATATTCATGAAAAAATTCTTCATAGATCCCCATAAAATCAACACCTTTATTACGATACAATCTCTGTTCCAAATCGTTAAGACTATTCTGCGTATCCACATCCATAAAGCAGCCCATCCCGCTTTCCACAGGATATCCGAAAACTTCTCCTTCTGCAAGATCTTTTATGTTCTGCCCTTCTGTTGTCGCCAGTTTCCAGTCTGTAATTTCAGACTGGCTGAAAATAATTTCAGCATACGCCACACAATTGCTTTCTCTTTCCTTGTGCAGAAGAACTGCAAAATCTCCTTTCGGAAATGGTATTGAGAAAGGCTTCATATCATTTGTAATCAGAGGATCACAGGCAACAAGTTTTCCGCTGGAAAGATAAATTTTCCCAACTTCAAAGCTTTCCAGTAAAGGACTTTCTACGAAGTTTTTGGAGAACAGTTTTTTGATGTTTTCTATGTGTGTCATGTTATATTTAGACTAAGATGAAGGTTCAGGCTAAGCTCCAGGCTCAACCTTAACCTAAACCTTTTATTATAAACTTTTTAATTTCTCTTCAAGAATGGCTATTTTATCTAGCGCATCTTTTTGTTTTTTCCTTTCAACCTCAACAATTTCCGGTTTTGCGTTGGCAACAAATTTTTCGTTGGAAAGCTTTTTATCTACAGAGATCAAAAATCCTTTCAGGTATTTTAATTCTTCTTCTGTTTTCGTTTTCTCTTCTCCCAAATCCAAATTTTCACTTAGAGGAATTGAAATTTCTGTTGCGCCTACCAAAAATGTAAAGCTCGGCTTATCTGTTTTTGTTCCGAAATGAATTTCTGAAACATTGCCTAATTTCTTAATCACGGATTCGTTAGGAAATTCTGAGGCATTGGTATAAATTTCAGCACCTTCTCTTGGAGAAATTCCTTTTGTCTGACGGTAATTTCTAACGCCGGAAATAATTTCTGCAGCAAATTCAAAATTTCGAATTATTTCTTCATCAAATTCACCTGCTTTTTTCTGCTGCGCGATAACCAACGCTTCCTCTGCTGTTCTTACAGAAATTAATTGCCAGATTTCTTCTGACTGGAAAGGTAAAAACGGATGTACCTGCTTCATTAGTTCTTCAAAAAGTTCAACAGTCTTGTTATAAACTTCTTTTGAAATACCTTCACCGTAATTTGGTTTGATTGATTCAAGATAATAACCACAGAAATCATCCCAAATCAATTTATAAATCAAATGCAAAGCATCAGAAATTCTGAATTTCTCAAACTGATTGTTGATCTCAGCAATTGTTTTATTTAATTTATTTTCAAACCATTCAATTGCCTGAAGTTCTGTTGAATTGGCAGGCTTATCTTCATGATTCCACAAATTGATCAATCGGAAAGCACTCCAGATCTTTGACATGAAGTTTCTTCCCTGAAGCATCAAATCTTCATCAAAAAGAAGATCGTTTCCGGCTGCAGAACTTAATAAAATTCCTACACGAACTCCATCTGCTCCATACTTATCCATTAATTCCAATGGATCCGGTGAATTTCCTAAAGATTTTGACATCTTTCTTCTCTGCTTATCTCTTACAATTCCTGTGAAATAAACATTTTTAAACGGAACTTCTTTTCTGTATTCCAGTCCTGCCATAATCATTCTTGCTACCCAGAAGAAAATAATATCCGGACCTGTAACCAAATCTGAAGTCGGGTAATAATAATTGATGTCTTTATTTTCAGGATCAAGCAACCCATCGAAAACCGACATTGGCCACAACCATGAAGAGAACCATGTATCTAAAGCATCTTCGTCCTGTTTTAAGTTGTCAGTTGTCAGTTGATCGTTGTTGGTTTTTTGCTTTGCAAGTTCTAATGCTTCTTCGATATTTTCGGCTACAACGAAATCATTTTCTCCGTCACCATAATAGAAGGCAGGAATTTGCTGTCCCCACCAAAGCTGTCGGGAAATATTCCAGTCGCGGATGTTTTCCATCCAGTGCTTGTAGGTATTTTTAAACTTTTCAGGATAAAATTTAACCTCATCATCCATTACAACATCCAAAGCTGGTTTTGCAATTTCAGACATTTTCAGGAACCACTGTACAGAAACTTTAGGTTCAATAACTGCGCCTGTTCTTTCTGAAGTTCCTACTTTATTTACGTAATCTTCTGCTTTCAGCAAAAGATCTTTTTCTTCCAGTTCTTTCGCAATCTGCTTTCTTACCTCGAATCTATTTTTTCCGGCGTAATGCAACCCTTGATCGTTCAGATTTCCGTCATCATCCAAAGCATCAATCATCTGAAGATTGTGTTTTTGTCCGATTTCGTAATCATTGATGTCGTGAGCAGGCGTAATTTTCAAAGCCCCTGTTCCGAATTCGATATCCACATATTCGTCCTCGATAATAGGAATTACCCTATTAACGATTGGTACGATTACTTTTTTACCTTTTAAATGTGCGTATCTCTCATCATTAGGATTGATACACACTGCAGTATCCCCGAAAATAGTTTCCGGACGCGTTGTCGCCACTGACAAATATTCATCGGTATCTGAGCCTGTCGAAGATTCAATAGCATATTTCAGGAAATATAATTTCCCATTCTGTTCCTTAAAGATTACTTCTTCATCGGAAATATTGGTTTTTGCTTCGGGATCCCAGTTTACCATTCTGTACCCACGGTAAATGAGTCCTTTGTTGTAAAGATCAACAAAAGATTTAATCACCTGCTGAGAAAGTTTTGGCTCCATGGTGAAACGGGTTCTGTCCCAATCGCATGAACATCCTAATTTTTTAAGCTGCTCAAGAATTGTTCCTCCGTATTTATCAGTCCATTCCCACGCGTGCTTTAAAAACTCTTCTCTTGTAATATCAGATTTATTGACTCCTTCAGACTTCAGTTTAGCAACCACTTTCGCTTCTGTAGCAATGGAAGCGTGATCTGTTCCCGGAACCCAGCAAGCATTAAAGCCCTGCATTCTTGCACGACGGACCAGCACATCCTGAATGGTATTGTTAAGCATATGCCCCATATGCAAAATCCCCGTAACGTTTGGCGGAGGAATTACAACAGTGTAAGGCGGCTTGTCATTGGGTTCTGAATGGAAGTATTTATTTTCCAACCAGTAATTGTACCACTTTTGTTCTGTTTCCTGTGGATTGTACTTTTCTGAAATCTGCATAAATTCTTTTACTTTAATTTACAATTTGCAAAAATAGTCTAAAGAAAAATATTTTAAGTATGAATTAAAATAATTTTTAACTTTGTTTTTCAAAATTTATCTAACAACATATTTAATATTCAAGAATATGAAAAAATTAATCGCAGGAATTGCATTATTCGGAACCTTCGCTCTTGCATCTGCACAAACGATTACGTTTGACAAAACTACTTTCGATTACGGAAATGTAAAGCCAAGTTCAGACGGTATCAGATTCTTTACGGTAACCAATACAGGAGATAAGCCTCTTATTTTATCGAATGTAAAAGCATCTTGCGGATGTACAACTCCGGAATTCAGCCAGGATCCTATTCTACCCGGAAAATCAGCTAAAATCAAGGTAGGATACAATACTGCAATCAACGGTGGTTTTAACAAAATGATCGAAGTATTTTCTAACGACCCTGTAAACAGCAGAAGCGTAATCTACATCAAAGGAAACGTAGATCCTAATGCTCCGGATCCAAAGCCATTGACTCCAGAGGAATTGAAGGCTAAAGCTAAAGAAGAGAAAGCGGCTGCGAAAGCTGCGAAAAAGGAAGCAAAAAAAGCGGCTAAAGCGGCTGCTAAAACTGCTGCATAATGGTAAAATCTCTACTAAAATAAACGAAACCGTCTCATGGAGGCGGTTTTTTTATTACATTTATATTAGGTTAGTTGATGGTTAACGGTTTTTAGCTGATAGATTGTGACCAAAATTAATCTTTAATCTTTTTAATAATTTAAAATAAACATGGACACTAACTTTTCAGACGATTTTTTGGTAAAAGGTAAATTTTCCATTAAAAAAGCTTCAACAGAATACAAAGGAAAACTTACTAAAGAAGAAGGGGAACAATTATTATTAAACGAAAAAGAAAAGCTTCGTGAGCTTCAGGAGAAATTGTATTCGGATGGAAGCCAGTCTCTCTTGGTGGTACTTCAGGCGATGGATGCCGCGGGAAAAGACAGCATGATCGAGCACGTTTTCGGGGGAGTAAATCCGCAAGGCTGTAATGTAACGAGCTTCAAAACTCCCACTTCGAAAGAATACACCCATGATTTTTTATGGAGACATTATTTGGCACTACCCCAAAAAGGAATGATCGGAATTTTTAACCGATCTCATTACGAAAGTGTACTGGTCTGCAAAGTTCATCCTGAATATAATTTAAGCGAAAAAACATGGAAATCCGTTAAAGATTTTGACGATAAATTCTGGGAAAACCGCTATGAAAGCATCAGAAATTTTGAAAAGCATCTTGCCCAAAACGGAACGACCGTTGTAAAAATATTCCTGAATGTTTCTAAAGACGAACAAAAGAAAAGACTTCTCGACAGAATTAACGAACAGGAGAAAAACTGGAAATTTTCCGCCGCCGATCTTCCGGAGAGAGCTTTATTCGAAAAATATATGGAATGCTACGAAACGGCAATCAATGAGACTTCAAAAGATTACGCGCCTTGGTATGTTCTTCCGGCTGATAACAAATGGTTTGCAAGAGTTGCCGCGATACAGATTATTATTGATGCTTTAGAAAAAATGAATCTGCAGTACCCTAAATTATCGGAAGAGGATCGCGAAGATTTAGCGAAAGCAAAAAAACAACTGGAAAGCGAATAATTTGAAATGGGGAAGGAAGCTTGAAGAGGGAGGTTTAAATGATTGCGTTGAAGACTTCCTTCTTTCAGCCTCTAACTTCCAGCATAAAAAAACCACGAGAAAATCTATAAGCCGGATTTTGTTCTTCCGAAGAAGTGCCTGTTATTTATCTGCGTCTTACATTGCTGCAAAACTTTAGCTGATTACCCCTCGGCTTTCAGAGCGAGCAACTCCTATTTTCACTGCTGAAAAGAACCGATATACTTATCATTGCACCACAAAGAGTTTACCTGGTTTCACTACAGCCGAACTGTACATCCTTTCTGTTGCACTTGTCCTACCCTCTCGGGTGACGGATGTTATCCGCTTTGCTGCTCTACGGTGTCCGGACTTTCCTACCTCCCGTGAAACGGGAAATCAACAAGCCGATTTTCTCGTGGCTGCAAAGATAGATAATTTGAAAATTTGACAATGTGATAATTTGAAAATTTTCAATTTAAAAGCAGAATTATTATATTGGGTTTGCCCTATCCATTCATTTTCAAATTACTTAATTTTCAAATTCTCAAATTATATCATATCTTCGTGCTACAAAATTAAACATCCCAATTGGCTTCAAAGGAAAAGGAATTTGCGCAGCTTATTAAGGATAATCAGGGATTGATTATCAAGGTTTCGCGTCTTTATACCAATTCTTTGGAGGATGAGGAAGATCTTTTTCAGGAAATTGTGTTACAATTGTGGAGAAGTTATGACTCATTTAAAGGAAATTCCAAGATTTCTACGTGGATGTACCGTGTTGCCTTAAATACAGCCATTACTCTTTTCAGAAAAAAAAGCAAAAGCCTGCAGACGAATGAATTAGACATCAATCATGCAGATTTTGTGGAAGATGATGATGAAAAACAGCAACAGGTATCACTTTTGTATACAGTAATCAAGACGCTTCCCAATGTGGAAAGAGCAATCGTGATGATGTATCTGGATGATTTGCCTTATAAGGATATTGCAGAAAACCTAGGAATCACCGAAGTAAATGCGCGTGTGAAAATGAACAGATTAAAGAAAACCCTTAAAGAACAGATGGAAAAATATGCCTGAATTTGATTTGGACAGTTTTAAGAAAACATGGCAGGAACAGCCTGTTCAGGAAAAATATGATTACAATGAGATCCTTCAGATGCTCAACAAAAAATCGCGCAATTACGTAAAGTATATTTTCTGGATCAGTGTTATCGAATTTTTATTCTTTACATTAATAGGATTATTCTACATCATTCAGGGAAAGGAATCCAACTCTTTCATTAACATTCTTACAAAACTCGGTGTACAGAGAACTTCGGAATTAGAAAATACATTCGACAATATTTATCTGGTCTTAAAAGTTCTAAGTTTAGCCATTACTGCTTATTTTGTATTTAAATTTTATCAAAATTATAAGGTTATAAAAATTGAGGAAGATCTTAAAAGATTTATCCTTAAGATCATTAAATTTAAGAAGACAGTGAATGCTTTTATTTTAATTAATATTGCGTTACTGATTACTTTTACATCTATTTTTACAATCTTTGTTTTTTATATCCTAAATACTCAGAACGTAGAAATTACCAATTCTACGCTTATAGGATTTATAGCAGGTATCATTATAAGCACTGCTTTTACAGTAATAATGGTATGGCTGTATTACAGAGTTGTTTATGGGATTATCATCAAAAAGCTTGATAAGAATTTAACTCAGCTGAAAGAAATCGATTCACAGGAAATTTAAACTGAAAAAAGCAGGAATTTAAGATATTATTGTTAATTTTATTTAACCAAATCTTTCATTCTATGCCAATATCTTATATTCACGGTGCTTCCGACATTCCATTATTAGGAGAAACCATCGGAAGCAATCTTAAACATACCGTTGAAAAATTTCCCAATCAGGAAGCTTTAATCTGCGTACATCAAAATTACCGCGCCACTTATCAGGAATTTTATAATCAGACAACAGCCGTTGCAAAAGCACTGATCTTTCTGGGAGCAAAATCCGGAGACCGCATCGGAATATGGTCTACTAACCGTTACGAATGGGTTCTTTTACAATATGCAACCGCAAGAATCGGGGTTATTTTGGTGAACATAAATCCCGCATACAGAACCAGTGAGCTGATCTTTGTGATTAACCAGTCTGAAATGTCCCACATTTTTTCGTCTCTGGCTTTTAAATCCAGTGATTATAAACAGATGATTGCCGATGCAAGAGAGTTCTGCTCGACTTTAAAATCTGAAATTTTCTTTGATGACAATTGGGAAGAGTTTTTAAATAACGGACAGGAAATTTCGGATGATACATTGCATAGTTTTGAAGAACATGTACAGTTTGACGATCCGGTCAACATTCAGTACACTTCAGGAACGACCGGTTTTCCTAAAGGCGTTACTCTTTCTCATCATAATATTTTAAACAACGGATATTTTATCGGAATTCGATTAAAGTATACCGAAAAAGACAGAGTCTGTATTCCTGTTCCCTTTTATCACTGTTTCGGAATGGTGATCGGAAATATTTGCTGTACCGCTCACGGAGCCTGTATGGTGATTCCGAATGACAGTTTTGATCCTGAAATTACTTTAAAAGTTGTTTCCGATGAAAAATGTACTTCGCTTTACGGAGTTCCCACCATGTTTATTGCCGAATTAGCGGTAAAAAATTTCGAAACTTTTGATTTTTCAAGTTTAAGAACGGGGGTCATGGCTGGTTCCGTTTGTCCGCCAGAAATTATGAAAAAAGTAGAAAGCCTCATGAATATCAAGGAAATGAGCATCTGCTACGGAATGACGGAAACCTCTCCTGTCTCTACCCAGACTTTAATCGGAACTCCATTTGAAAAGCAGGTGAATACGGTAGGAACTGTTCAGGATCATCTGGAAATAAAAATCATTGGCGAAAACGGAAAAGTTGTCGCGCGTGGCGAACATGGGGAACTGTGTACAAGAGGTTATTCCGTAATGCTGAAATACTGGAACGATCCTGAAAACACCAGAAAAGTTCTGGATGAAGGAAGATGGATGCATACCGGAGATATGGCAGTAATGGATGATGAAGGCTACATTACGATTTCGGGCAGGATTAAAGACCTGATTATCCGTGGCGGTGAAAATATTTCGCCTAAAGAAATTGAAGACTTTTTATACACTTATCCCAACATTCTTGATGTTCAGATTATCGGAGTTCCAAGCGAAAAATTTGGCGAAGAAGTGATGGCGTGGGTGAAAGTAAGAAAAGGTTTTCAGGTAACGGAAGAAGAACTTTTAGAGTATTGTAAAGGCAGAATCGCCCATTATAAAGTTCCGAAATACTGGAAGTTTGTGGATGAATTCCCGATGACGATTTCCGGAAAGATCCGAAAAGTGGAAATGCGTGAAGTTTCTGTAAAAGAATTGGGACTGGAAAAAATAAACAATTAAATACAGCGTAATCCGAAAAGCTTATAGAGTAGGAAAATCAAATAAATTAAATTACTATGAAAAATTTAAAAAAATTAAACAGAAAAGAGTTGAAAAGTGTGAAAGGCAGCGGAAGATGCTTTTGTCTTGTAAGTCCGGATCCTTGTTATGATTTAAATGTGAATAACCAGGGAGTTCCTTATGTTTTCAACTGCTGCACTTCAACATGTGTACAACAGCCCCCTTTTTAATCAGATAAAAAGAAAAGCATTTCAGTTTGAAATGCTTTTCTGTTATTTTTAAAGTTCTTTTCTTAATCTTGCTACCGGAATATTAAGCTGTTCACGATACTTTGCAATCGTTCTTCTGGCAATATTGTATCCCTGTTCTTTTAAGATCACCACCAAAGCATCATCCGTTAATGGTTTTCTCTTATTTTCTTTGCTGATAACTTCCTGAAGGTGCATCTTGATCTCTTTTGTAGAAACCTCTTCCCCATCATCATTTGTTAAGCTATCCGAGAACAGATCCTTCAGATAAATAATTCCGTTCGGAGTATCGGCATATTTGCTTTTTACCACTCTTGAAATCGTTGAAATATCGAAGCCTGTAATATCGGCAATATCTTTAAGAATCATGGGTCTCAAAGATTTTTCATCTCCGGTAAGGAAATAGTCTTTCTGAAATTTCACAATCGCAGTAATGGTTTGCAATAATGTATTCTGACGCTGATTAATTGCATCAATATACCATTTTGCAGCATCTAATTTCTGCTTGATGAACAATGCAGCCTGTTTGTGTTCTGCAGAATTCTTATCATGCGAATAAGTGGATAAAATATCTTTGTATTCTTCTGAAACTCTTAAAGTAGGTGCATTTTTGCTGTTCAGCATCGGGATAACCTGTCCGTCTTTCACCTGAATCACAAAATCCGGAATAATTTCCTGATTGATTGTAATCGTCTGAGTATCGAAATTTCCGCCAACTTTTGGAGATAATTTTGAAATTTCGTCCAACGCATCCTTCAGATCTTCTTCTTCAATATCGTATTTCTGAATGATTTTGTTGTAATGCTTGTTCGTTAAAGCATCAAACTGATGTCTCAGAATATTGGCAGCCAGAGAAACGGCTTTATCTGAACTTACTTTTTTCTCAATCTGCAGCAACAGGCATTCCTGAAGACCTCTCGCTCCTACTCCGGGAGGATCCAGTTTCTGCACATAATTTTCAAGGATATCTTCTACATTTTCTTTGGTGGTATAAATTCCCTGAGAAAAGGCAAGATCATCCACAATAGATTTGATCTCTCTTCTTAAATATCCGTCTGTATCGAGATTCCCGATAAGATATTCCGCAATCTTCAAATCTTCTTTATTGATGTTGGCAAGATGAATCTGCTCCAAAAGATAATCGTATAATGACTGTCCTTCCGTTAAAAGACTTTCATTATCAAATTCTTCATCATCGGAAGAATAGTTACTGGAAGACGTTTTATAGCTCGGTTCATCATCGTAAAGATACTGGTCTACATCAAAATCTGTTTCAATGCTTTCTGTACCTTCTGTTTCATATGAATCTTCCAGAGAAGAATAATCGTCCTCTTTAGATTCTTCTTTTGCGATCTCTAATGCCGGGTTTTCTTCTAACTCCCTCTCAAGTTCCTCTTCAAACTCCAATGTGTGAAGCTGGATCAACTTCATCAATTGGATTTGCTGGGGAGCCAGCTTTTGTCCTAATTTGAGTTGTAAGTGTTGTTTTAGCATATTACTAGTTGGTGTTTTAACATAACATATTCTACGAATTTAGTACTTTTTTTTGACAAAACTAAATTTTAGCACGATTTTTGTATTCAACAGTGTATAATAAGCTATTTAAAATAAACAACAAAAGCCCTGAAGCATGATTTTCAGGGCTTTTTTATTTTTATATATCCAGATTTTCCGGATCTCTTCTGTTATCCCAAAACGCAAGAATTTCAATAACCTCTTTATTGATTCTATAATACAGTGAAAAATTTTTATCAATTAAAACATATTTCACACGATCAATTTCAGAAGGAGAACCTATATTCGGATTTTCTGCAATAAGTTTTTCCTTTTTTTCAACTTCTGCCATTAATTTTGAAGAATATTTTATCGATTTATTATGTCTGATCCAATATTGAAGCGTATCCAGATAATCTGATTCTGCCTGATGAGACCAGATTACCCTAAACATTTTCTTGCTTTTTCAGCTACAGATTTGCTTGATGAGAATTTTCCTTCAGAAATATCTGAAATTCCTTTTAAAATTTTCTCTTTCTGCCAATCCGTAAGATTTTCTTCTTTATTAATCTCAAAATTAATTTTCAGCTCTTTCAAAAGAGCTTTCAGAAGATTGATCTGATTTTCGTTTTCTGTATGTATGGTAATTGTACTCATCATCATTATTTTAGGTAAAGTTAATAAAAAAATCCTTCCGATAAGATCAGAAGGATTTTTCTATATGTTTTTATTAAAAATTAAAACTCAGCGTTTTTCGGCGTTCTCGGGAAAGGAATTACATCTCTGATGTTCGTCATTCCTGTAACGAAAAGAACTAATCTTTCCAATCCCAAACCAAATCCTGCATGCGGTACAGAACCGAATTTTCTGGTATCTAAATACCACCACAGTTCGTGCTCATCCACATGCATTTCTGCCATTTTCTGTTTTAAAACATCCAATCTTGCTTCTCTTTCAGAACCTCCGATAATTTCTCCGATTCCAGGGAAAAGTACATCCATTGCAGCAACGGTTTTACCGTCTTCATTCAGTTTCATGTAGAACGCTTTGATCTCTTTTGGATAATCAAACAGAACTACCGGACTTTCGAAATGTTTTTCTACCAGATATCTCTCGTGTTCAGACTGAAGATCGGTTCCCCAGTTTTCCACAGGATACTGGAATTTACCTTTTTTATTTTCTTTTGAGTTCATTAAGATCTCAATAGCTTCCGTATAAGAAACTCTCTTGAAACGTTTAGCAATCACATTCTCAAGCTTTTCGATAAGACCTTCTTTGGCTCTGTCTTTTTCAGGTTTCGATTTTTGTTCTTCCTCAAAACGTTTATCTAAGAATTCCAGATCGTCTTTGCAGTGATCCAATACATATTTAATTACATATTTTAAGAAATCTTCCGCCAGATCAATGTTGTCTTCCAGATTATTGAAAGCTACTTCCGGCTCAATCATCCAGAACTCAGCCAAGTGACGGGTTGTGTTAGAATTTTCTGCACGGAAAGTAGGTCCGAAAGTATAAATCCTTCCTAATCCCATTGCTGCAGTTTCTCCTTCAAGCTGTCCGGAAACCGTTAAATTCGTTTTTCTTCCGAAGAAATCCTGAGCAAAATCGATGTCTCCCTGCTCGTCTCTCGGAATATTGTTCAGATCAAAATTCGTTACTCCGAACATTTCTCCGGCTCCTTCTGCATCAGCTCCTGTAATAACCGGTGTGTTGATGTAGAAAAACTGGTTTTGGTTAAAGAAAGAATGTACCGCAAAACTTACCGCATGACGCACTCTGAAAACGGCTCCGAATAAATTGGTTCTGAATCTCAAATGTGCCTGATCTCTCAAAGTTTCCAATGAGTGTTTTTTAGGCTGAAGAATGGTTTTGTCTCTTTCTTCAGTAAAATTGTCTCCTAAAATAGTAATTTTTTTCGCTAAAATCTCAACAGCCTGTCCTGCTCCCTGACTTTCTACTACTTCTCCTACAATCTTAAGGGAAGAAGCTGTACTGATCTTGCTGATAATCTCTTCGTCGAAATTTTCAAAATCAACAACAATCTGCAAATTATTAATCGTAGAACCATCATTAAGCGCAATGAAGCGATTTGCACGGAACGTTCTTACCCAACCGTAAACCGTAATGTCATGATGTAATACTTTCTTGTAATCCTGTAGGATTTCCTTAATTGTCTGCTTTTTCATTTGTTGATTAAAATTTTTCTGTAAAAATTAATGTCTGCAAAGTTACAAAAAAACAGCACAATTTGAAGATTACGCTGTTTTTTTAAAAATGAACTTATTTCAGAGCGCTTTTTTGAGCTGACATTCTATTTTTTCATTTTGAAGATCCCCCTTCATTCAAACGCATCAATATTTAAGATAATAATATTTATATTTGAAATAAATATGGATACTTCCCTTCGGCAAATAATAAAAAAAACGATTTCAATTTCGGACAGTGATCTTGATTTTATGGTTTCTCTTTTCAATCCTTTATCATTGAAAAAGGGCGACTATTTTCTGGAAATTGGTAAACGTTGTGACCAAGTGGCTTTCATAAAAACAGGAATGCTACGAATATTTTACCCTAACGCCAAAGGTGAAGAAACAACCTGCTATTTTTCTTTACCTGATGAATTTGTAACCTCTTTTTCAAGTTTTACAACACAAAATTTGTCTACAGAAAACATACAGGCTATTCTGCCTACTGAGTTGTTTACGATCAGGAAGCAGGACTTGGAAACACTCTATCAAAAAATTCCGGCTGCTCAGGAATTTGGAAGATTGGCTGCAGAAAATCTGGCTATAATTATGGAAAAGCGAATTTCTCTTTTCCTGAATAATTCTGCGGATGAACGGTACCAGTTTTTACTGAAAAATAATTCTATTTTAATTCAGACTGTTCCTTTGCAATACCTTGCTTCTTATCTCGGGATGTCTCCACAACATTTGAGCAGACTGCGAAGAGGTGTTTAATGTACCTCATTTCTTAGCAAATGTTCAGTAGAATACAAATAGCATGAACGAGCTTTGTACTGTCTAACAACCTAAACAACAGTACAATGCAGATTTCAATAAAAAAAATTTTCGCAGGAGCAGCAATTTTCCTGCTCACTCAGATTTCCTTTGCGCAATAAAAAAAAGACCTTTTATACTCAAACCGGGTTAGTATTTTGGCAGGTCTGATTCAGCCCATCTTGCTGAAAGGCGGCAATATTGAAATAACCTACTTTTCAAAAAGAATGAGTTTTGATTATTCCCACGGGTTTTTATTAAATATGTCGGGAGGAACCATTACAGGCGATGCTAAAACTCAACATTTAGCTTATCATTTGCCGTATTCAACAGGTTTTGGAATCGGATATCGTTTCAGTTCATATTTCGATGTAAGAATTGAATCAAAAATCCATAGCTGGGAAGTATATTATGATGGAGAAACCCAAAACAAGTCTAATTTGATAAAAGCCTATAAAACGTATTCTTTGGGGCTTGGTGCCTATTACCGCTATATGCCGTTTCATAAAAAGGATAACTGGCTGCAAGGCATTACAGTCTGCGTTGGTGGCCTAATATTGCGAGTAGCCTTACAGATAATAAATTCACCTATTACAATAAGTTCACAAACAAAGAGGAAACATTAAAAGCCTCAAATATTGGAATAGCAGGTTCGCAATTTCTGATGAATGTAAGTGTAGGCTATACATTTGGAGGAAAAAAAGAATCTGTAAAAGAGGAGTAATTATACGATTGATATTGTAATTATAAAAAAATGAAAAAGATAGTTAACCTGTTTATCATTATAACAGTTATTGCAATGACTTTATATACATTTTACTCGTATATTTATTTGTCTCCCGGTACAACTGTTTCGCCGCAACAAAAGATTGAGTATGCCCAACATAGTTTTTCGATTGCTGTTCATGCAGGATTTGGAGCTGTAGCGTTATTCGCAGGTATGTTCCAACTAATGAAAAGGGTTCGGGAGAAATTTCCGGCTTCAAATATCATTTTACGAAAAGTATATTATTTTTCAGTATTAATGAGCGCCGTAACTGGTCTCTATGTAGCAACTTATGCTCAAGGTGGCTTGGTAAATAAAATAGGTTTTTTCACCCTTGATGTTATCTGGATTTTATCCATAATTCAGTCGTTTATTGCTGATAAGAAAGATGATATGTCTGCCTTTAGGATATGGATAGTCCGCAATTATGCGTTGACATTTGCTTCGGTAACGTTGCGTTTATGGCTTGTATTTATCTGGAACATATATGGTTTTGAGCTTTCTCATTTTTCTGAAGTATATCAGACATTAGGTTTTCTTTGCTGGGTTCCAAATCTGGTTTTTATTGAGTGGTTCTATCTGAACAAGGCAAAGCTCCTGCAAAGGTAAAATCCCACTTTATAAATCTGGCAGTCTATCTCAGGTCTCTTTTACGAAGAATTCTACTCGACTGTCCCTTCATTTACTGATAATACATCTTGTGAAAATTTATTTCCGAGAAACTAAAAAGACAGCGGAACTTGGTGATTCCGCTGTCTTTTTACAAAATCATTTATCAATTATATAACGAAAACTTTAAGATAATTAATTGAAAAATATCGTTTTTTTCCTCTGCTTTCCTTTTCTTATTTTCCATGCATGATAAGAACTCGGAACATCATACTGCCATTTCGGAAGAATTAAAATGATTAAAATAACATCAATATGAGCAATAAATCCCAATACAACGGTTAGATAAAAAGTCCATCCTGCCTGTTGAAAACCAATAAGATACGTAAAAGCAATCAGCAGACTTAAGCCCCACATTTTTGATAAAAAAGCGTGAGTACAGGTTTCTTTCCCGAATTTTAGCCAGCTTATTACATAGCAAAGTGCTTCCATTACGAAAATTAAAGCAACTCCTTTCCATTCGTTTTTTATTAATTCTGGATTCAGAAAATAAGCTGCAAATCCTAAGGAAAGCCAGAATATCAAATCGGTCTGACTGTCTAATCTCCTCAGTTTTTCTGAGGAAACTCCTGCTTTCCGGGCAATAATTCCGTCGAAAATATCGGTTAATAAACCGAAATACATTAAGCTTAAAATTAAAAACCGGGATTCTTCTCCTTTAAAATAAGCTGATAAAAGAATGATCGGAGCCAAACAAAATCTTGTGGCGATTAATAGATATGGTATTGTTTTCATGACGGCACTGTTTTTAAAATCCTATTTTTAGCCTTCCGTAGACATTCTCTTTGTTAGTCAATCTAAAGGTAATTCCCGCTGTGAATCCTTGTATTTGCACATTGCTGTTATTAAAAGACTTAGAATATCCTATTCCGATATCGCAGGTATTAAGCATTGAAATTCCTGCTAAAGAATAGGCATGATAAAGAGAAGATCCTGCTTTAATAAACAAAACCGTTCCCAAATTATAACTTAAATGCAGATCTGGAATTCCATGCAACTTTCCATTATAATTCACGATTCCATAACCTGTTCCTAAAAAAAGTTTGTTTTGATGGTTGTCATTCATCACAATAAATTCAAAACCTCCACGCAAAAGATGCCTGTCTGCATAAGAATAGTCTATATAATAAATCGGCTGCCATTTTTGTGCATTGCAAAAACTACAAAAGAACAATACTATACACAGTGTAATATTTTTCATGATTTATTGTTTTTCAAATGTTAAATTATAATGAAGTGTTTTCCAATCGCTCATCAAAACGGCAAACCCGTTACAATAAAAGTAATTGCTTTGAATCCTCAAATTATTGTTTTCATCAACTCCCAGTCTGGATTTTTGGATATTCCATCCTCCCAATAACAAAGGAATTCCGTCAAGCATAAATCTTTTTTTCTTTAAGTATAAATACCCGTCTTCCTTCAATTCTACACGCAAATTTTTATTGAAAACAATCTTTTCATTCTTTAAAAAAATAACATTTAACTTATTTTTTTCAATCATTTGTAGTTTAACTTTTGTGTGTTTTGGATCGTATTTATCTTTCCAGTTAAACATATTCGTATTCCGGTCAAAAACATCTGTAAGCATTCTAACATAAAAACCATTCCCTGAAGAAGCAAAATTTTCGTAGGTGCCATTAATATTTTCAATATTATTCTTTTCGATAACAGATTCCGGCAATTCTATGTTTTTGAAACCCTCACAATTTAATGTGAAAAGCAATAGGCATAAATAAGAGATTATTTTTTTCATTATTCTTTATTTTAAAAATTATACCTCAAAGCTAATTTTGAAATTCATTTTCATGAATGTGAAAAAAAATTAAAATAAAAATCTAAATTTGTGAAAATCGCAAAACAATGTATCAGGAACGTTTGCTTAAAGAAATCCGAAAGAAAATTGGTGACAGATCGTTAAATGACGAAATTGCCAATATTCTTAACATCAGCTACGATGCGGCTCACCGAAGAACTTCCCTGAAAGCAAAATTCAGTTTTGAGGAAGCTTTGGAACTCGCAAAGTATTTTCAGATTTCCCTGGATCAGTTCCAGACTTCTGACCGCCAGATTTTAGTAAGAAAAACAAGTGCCGTTACGGAAACTGAAGATTTAAAATCATTTTTTCAGAACAACCTCAATGTGTTTGAAAGTCTTCCGCTTTCAAAAGGAATGACTATTTATTATTCGGCGAAAGATATTCCGTTCTTCTATACGCTTTCGGATTCGATGCTTTCCCGTTTTAAAGTATATGTGTGGATGAATCTGCTTAATTCCAAACAGGTTTTCATTCCTTTTCTGGAGTTTTCTCCTCCTGATTTCAAGCTCGACACAAAAGAACTCAGAAAGAAATATGAGGAACAGAATGTTATTGAATTATGGAATAACAGTACCATTTCGAGTATCTTACAGCAAATTTTGTTTTATTTTGAAACGGGACATCTGAAACAGAAGGAAGCACAGATCATTCTTCAGGAGTTAACGGAACTTATCCGGTACATAGAAGAAAAAATAGAAAACAATCCGAAATTCCAGCTTTACGAAAATGAACTGATGCATCTTTCCAATGACATCTTTTTTCATCATCCGAAACAGTCACTTTTTGCCATTCCTACCAATATGTTTGGTTATATTCTGATTAATGATGAAAAAACGTGTAACGAAACACTGAATTATTTTGACCATCAGATTAAAAATTCAAAATCGCTGAACACTTCGGGAAACCGTGACAGAAAAATATTTTTCAATAAAATGTATCAACAGATTGAAAATTTAACCCAAAAACTATAATATGAAAAACCTTCGTCATGGTGAATTTTTCGGACAAACCCATAAAACCTTACATTTTGATGGGTTAACGATTACAGATACGGAATATACGCATCCTTTTGTCGATTGGCATTATCATGAGAATCCCTATTTCACCTTTCTGCTTCAGGGAAATATGACGGAGGGAAATAAGAAAGAAATTTACGATTGTTCTGCCGGAACACTGCTGTATCATCATTGGGAAGATGCGCATTACAACATAAAACCGGATATTTTCACCAGAGGATTTCATATAGAAATTACAGAAAAGTGGTTTGAAAAATTTCAGCTTTCGAAGGATAATGTTGAAGGAAGTTTTAATATCAGAATTCCGGATTTGAAGTTACTGACTTACCAGATTTTCAAAGAAACCAAACTGAATGATATTTCTGTGGAACTCACCATCAACCAATTGTTATTAAATATTTTCAGCCAGTTGTCTCATCAAAAAGATCATTCTCAGAAGAAGCCGATCTGGGTAAAACATATTGATGAAATTCTGCATGAACGTTTTACCGAAAAACTGAGTTTAACCGAGCTTTCAAAAGTTTTAAATATTCACCCGATGCATTTAAGCCGGGATTTTCAGAAATATTTTCAATGCAATTTGGGAGAATATGTAAGAAAATTAAAGGTTGAGAAATCCTTAAAAATTTTGAATGATTTTGAATCGTTATCGGAAGTTGCACTGGAATGCGGATTTTCAGATCAGAGTCATTTTATTCGCTGTTTTAAAGAGAATATCGGCATTACACCTTTGAAATACCGGAAGATTTTGAAATGAAATTTCCTCACAGATCGTACGGATTCTCACAGATGATTGTGTGTAATTCTTCTGTTTATCCTGGTCAAGGTTTAAAAACTTGATAAGGATAATGATATAATCTTCAGGAAAGCGGGAAAACGTTAATTCCGTTCTATTTTTTCAGAGAAACGATGTCTACTTTTGTGTAGATAAAATTTAAAATGAAAACAAGCCTTTTATTCGTTCTTATATTAATTAACAGCTTTTTCTTCGCCCAAAATATTGTTGAACCCGAAAAAATCGAAAATTCTGTTCAGAAAAATCATTTAAATAAAATTGTCTTTTTGGATAAAGTCATTCCTCTGGAAAATATAAAGGAAAGTGATTTCTTGAAAACGATGATATTTCAGGAAGACAAAAATTTCGACATCAGGATTTTTTTAGATAATTCTTTGGTTAATTATTTACATCAGCTAGATTCTTCTTTAACCGTTGATGAATTGCTTAAAAAAGGAAATTATCAATTCAGTTTCACTGTTGACGGAAAATTAATCTATACCGAAAATCTGAATACCGGAGCCGGAACTGCGGAAAGCAAAAAGACAAAAACAAGTTTCAGAATTCCATTTTTCAGTACAACAAATGAAGATTCGTGGGGAAGGTATTTGTGGATGAGATTTTATCTTGCCAATGGCGGAATTGATGCACTGGAGAAAGGAAATCATGTATTGAAAATTGAAATTAAAACTTATCTGAAAACCTCAACTCTCAAAGTAGGAAATGTGATTGCAGCAGGAGAAATTCAATTAACTGTTCCTCTAAAAAATGTTTCTGAAGATCAGATTGCCATCCAAAAAATAATGCCGAAAAGTGGCTGGAAAGTTTCTGAGGAGAAATTTAATCATGAAAAAATAAGAGCTTTAAATCAAAAAATCGCAGAAAACAGATTCCGAGATATTACAGGAATTGTTGTGATTAAAAATGAGAAACTGTTGTTGGAAGAATATTTTAACGGCTACAAAAGAGACAGCCTGAATGACACGCGTTCTGTAGGAAAATCATTTTCATCTGCATTGATGGGAATTGCAATAAAAGACGGCTACATAAAAAATGAAAATCAGAGTCTGAAAGAATTTTATGATTTGAAAGAATTCAACAATTATTCTCCCAAGAAAGACAGCATTACGATTAAAAGCTTACTGACGATGAGTTCGGGTTTTGACGGAAATGATCAGGATGAAGAATCTCCCGGAAATGAAGAAAATATGTATCCGACAGATAATTGGGTGAAATTCGTGCTCAATTTACCTATGCGTGAAAATGAAATCGGAAAAACATGGAATTATTTTACAGCCGGAGTTGTTCTTACGGGTGATATTTTAGACAGATCTGTTCCGAAAGGATTGGAACATTATGCCCAGAAAAAGCTTTTTCAACCTTTGGGAATTACAAAATACAAATGGCAATTTACGCCGCAGCAAAAACCTTCTTTAGCCGGCGGACTGAAAATGAATGCGCTGGATTTTGCAAAATTCGGACAGCTTTACAAAAATAACGGAATTTGGAATGGCAAATCGATTGTAGATAAAAACTGGATTAAAAAATCCTTTACCAATTACTTTACTGATAATAAAGATTTTGAAGGATATGGATATCTGTTCTGGAAAAAAGTATATAAAGTAGGAGGTAAAAATTTTGAGACCTACCAGTCCAACGGAAATGGGGGAAACAAAATTATCATTTTCACAGCGCTTCCTGTTGTTATAGTCATTACGGCTAAAGCTTACAATAAGCCTTATGCTCATTTACAGGCTGACAGAATGGTACAGGAATATTTATTACCCGCAGTTTGTGAGTAATGAGCAATAAAAATCTGGAGAAAATTTTGAAAATAACAGGCGAATTTGCTTCATCAGCTTATTTGCCTTTTTGCAATAACAGTTATTCGTCTTTCTTGGAAGGAACCAGAAAAACATCGATAAGACCTTCGGGAAGCTGCATTTTGATGAATCTTTCATCTCTGTTTACTTCTATGATCCAGTCTTTAATAATAGGGATTACCACTTCTTTTCCGTCGAGATTGGTAATAAAGTAAACCTGCGCTGTCTGATCGTTTACAGAGCGGATCACACCACAGTCATTATCATTTTCATCATGGATATTGTATCCGATGATTTCGTGATAATAAAATTGTTTTCCGGTAAGTTTCGGCAATGTAGACAACGGTAAATACACATCTTTTCCCAAAGACTGGTCTACCAAGGCTTCCGAAGAGTTTTTAAAAGCAATGTTAAGAGCATCATTTTTGCTCCATGCTGACTTTGCAATAAAAAAAGGAACCAATAATCCGTTGATTTCAACGAATATTGATTCCAGTTTATTGTAAAGCTCGGGCTGATCGGTATCCAGTTTAAGGATAACGTTTCCCGCAAGTCCGTGTCTGCGTGTGATTTTTCCTAGTAAATAGCAATCTTCTTTACGCATACCGGATTTTTCTTAAGCTTCAGTATTTTCTTCTGTAGATTCAGCAGCAGCTTCTCCTTCTGTAGTTTCTTCAGCAGGTGCGTTTGCAGCTTCTTCAGCAGCTTTAGCATCCGCTTCAGCCTGTGCAGCAGCAGCGATTCTAGCTTCGTTTACTTTAGCTTCAGCTTCTAAAGCAGCTTTTTTAGCATCCACTTTAGATTGAGTTAAACCGTCTACTTTACCTTGTACTTTTGCTTCTTTAGCATCTACCCAAGCATTGAATCTTTTTTCAGCTTCAGCTTCATCAAAAGCTCCTTTAGCAACACCACCTTGTAAGTGTTTTTTGTAAAGTGCCCCTTTGTAAGAAAGAATAGCTCTTGCAGTATCAGTTGGCTGAGCACCGTTGTTTAACCACTTCACAGCAGAATCAACGTTCAAATCGATAGTTGCAGGGTTTGTAATTGGGTTGTATGTTCCTAGTTTTTCGATGAATTTACCATCTCTTCTTGCTCTAGAATCTGCAACCACGATGTGGAAAAAAGGTCTTCCTTTAGATCCGTGTCTTTGTAATCTGATTTTTACTGACATAATGTTTGAATTTTACGGGAACTCGTCCCAGTTAAATATTTAAGAGTGCAAAGATAATATTTTTTTTCAAATATTCCACCTAATAATTTTCAATTCTTAAAACTGTTTATATATTTGTGATTAAAGTCTTCGAAATGAATGTCTGTAAAAACATTTATATTTATTTTTTCATCGCCTTTCTTTTCTTTTTCCAGGTTTTTTGTTCCCCATTAAACGTTTATGATGAAGGAATTGTTTTGGTTAATGCCAAAAGATTACTTCAGGGAGAAACGTATCTAAAAGATTTCTGGACTATTTATCCGAAAGGTCAATTCTGGATTTTCGAATCCTGGATGAAAATTTTTGGCGGAAATCTGCTTTCGGTAAGGTGTCTGGAATTTTTAATCGGAATATCATTTGGAAGTTTCTTCTATTTTATTGTCAGAAACCTTATTAAATCTTCGAAAACAGCAGCTTTTTCTTCTCTGATATTTTGCTATTATCTTAATTCCAAATCTGATTTCCTTTTTTTCCCTCCTATTTATACCGCATTAATCTGTATCAGTATATCATACTTGCTATTTTTCAGCTACTTAGACAAAAGAAAATCGTACATCCTGTTTTTGTCTTTTTTAGCTCTTCAGGTTACGGCACTATTCAGAATAGATTTTTTCGTATATTCCTTTATTTCTTATATTCTAATTCTTGCTGTATCCATATTTTTTGATAAAGAATTATTCCGGAAAATTTTATTATTCGCCGGAGTTAGCTTATTATTAGCGGCTTGTACATATTATGCAATATTTACTTCCCAGGAAATCAGTTTATATTTTCAGACTCTCATTGCTGAGCCCGGCTCTCTGATTAAACAATACAGGGTAATCCCAATAAAATCAACATATTACTTATATCCTTTATTATTCGTATTTGCTTTATTTACTGAATATAGAAAGATAACGGGATCCGAGAAGCAAAAGCCCAATTACAAACTGCTTGTCGTAATTTTTAGTGGATTTTTATTTTTAAATCAGCTGTTTAACAGAGCCGATACGATACATTCTTTGCCTGTATTATTTTTTGCATGCATCATAGGAATTTACTATATCCGTTCATTCTTTAAAAATTTACGTTTTACTCTACCAGAATGGATAAAATATACAACAGCTGTAATCCTTCTTTTTGTTTCTGTTAAAAAAATATATCGGCATAATACAAGGGATTATAATACCGTAAATCTTTTTACAATGCCTTATTTAAAAAGTGATAAAGATTTAACGGATGCTATCTTTTTTATTCAGAACAATGTAAAAAAGCAAGATTACCTTTATATTGGTGTTGACAATCATGATCAGTTTTTGATTAATCAACTGATTTTATACTATTTTTCTCCAGGAAAAATTGCAACAAAATACAGTGAGCTGCACCCCGGAATTGCCAATACTAAAACAGGGCAGCAGACAATAGTTGACGAATTTACTAAGAATAAACCTAAGTTCATCATTACAAGTGACGAAAAATCTACGGAGCCAAACAAAAGCAGTAAAGATATGGGACTTAATATTATAGACCGTTATATCGGGGAAAATTACCGCTCATATCCTTATCATAAATCTCATTATAAGATTTTCATTATCAAATAAAATTAGATCACTCCCATATACAGAAACCCTAAACACTTCTGGTTTTCTTCAATGGTTAAAGATTCTTTCAGATGGTCTACAATTTTCGGAGAACTCCAGTAACATCCGATATTATTTGCAGTACAGGTAAGATACATATTCTGAACCGCCATGGAAACCGCTGCGATTTCTTCCCATTCCGGAACCATTCCGCTGAAATTGACAACAATGGAGACTACGGTATCTGCTTTATTGATTTTAAAACCGATATCGTTGTATTTTTTTTCTAAAAAAAGTGTTTCGGGTTGGGTAGATTTGTAAATCGACTGCATTTCTAAAGCCAGTTTTGCTTTTTCTTCCCCTCTGAATATTTTGAACCGCCAAGGTTTTGTACGTTTATGATTGGGAGCCAAAGTTGCCGAATGTAAAATTTCGTCAAGAATTTCCTGTGAAATTTCTGTATCCGAATAATCTTTTGGAAATATACTTCTTCTTTGCTCTATGATTTCTTTTAAAACTTCTGCTTTATTCATGAGGGCAAAATTACGAAAAAGTTGATGGCTGATTATTGATGGCTGATAGTTTTTCCCTCTTTACATCAATAGATTTCCTGAACTCAGTTTTACTATTTTGCTAAAATTCTTCACACTTGGCTCCATTAAGAAAGAAAACGTAGTTTAACTGAAAAATTCATCATTCATCATTCATCATTCATCATTCATCATTCATCATTCATCATTCATAATTCATCATTCATCATTCATCATTCATAATTCATAATTATTAAATGACCTCAATAATTTTCTGATGAATTTTATTCAGTGTAAATTCATCGCCGGGTTTCATGCCCATCATTTTCTTTGCCATCGGACTTTCGGAAGAAATGGCATAGAACCGGTCGCCTTCAAAAAAGAATTCTCCCAAGGAAACCGAAATATAAAACCTTGCTTTATTCGTAATGACCAAAGATCCCAACTGAACTTTTTCGGTGGAATTATTCAGGACTTTAGCCATATTTCTTTTTAAATCGTTTAACGCTCCCAACTGACGCTGCATCTGGTAGATTTCTTCCTGCATCTCTTCTCTCATGCTGTCATATTTCGGAGTCTTTTTGATGTCGCGACTTGCTTCTAATGTAAATTCTATGAAGTTTTTTAATTTTTCGATCTTTTCGGCAATCACGTTTTTTACATAATTTCTTATGTTGTTTTTCTCAAATACGGTCTTCTCCATACATCAAATCTTTATATAAAGATAATATTTTTTCAATAATTCTTATTCGGCTTAACATAAAATAACAATTCCAAATATGGTGCTGAAATTTTAAAATAATTTCTACATTTGCTTTTAAACGAATAAAAACTAAAAATACCATGTTTAAAGCACCATTTTCTTTCGAGGGAAGAATCAGAAGAACAGAGTATGGACTATCCTATCTTATCTATTTAGTATTTTCTGTTCCCTTCAACCTTTATTTTAATATTAATAATAATGAAGAACCTTCAGGAGTTGTTCTTATTATCTTTTTACTATTGCTTATTCCTCTAGTGTGGTTTATGTTAGCACAAGGAGCAAAAAGATGTCACGACAGAGGAAATTCAGGATGGTTCCAAATCATTCCCTTTTATTCCCTTTGGATGTTATTTGCAGATAGCGACCATGGTCCGAATGAATACGGTCCCAACCCGAAAGGTGAAGGAAATTACAATTCAATTAATGAAATAGGTCAAAAAGAATATTAAATAAATAAGCCTTGCGAGTAATTTCACAAGGCTTTCTTTTTATTTTTCTACTAATCTCTTCAGATTATTCAGTCCTTCTTCGTAGGATTTTCCCATTTGGTAATCCATCATCGGCCGCATTATTTTCATCATCGGATCCTGCTCTGTATCCATCGTCCAGGTTACTTTTGTTCCATTTCCTTCTGGAGACAACGTGATTTCTGAGGTTGCCTGTCCTGCAAACGGTCTTTCAAAAATCATTTCTGTTTTCTGCTTTTGGTCTGTAACCAACTCTTTTATTTCCTGACATCCTGCTCCTGCATCATCATTTTTGCTGTCCCAGCAATACTTATCTCCAACCTGACCTTCGTTTCCGGAATACACAATTTTCATATTCGGATCCAGCTTCATCCACGGATTCCACTGATTAAAGGCTTTCATGGAACTGATCTGTTTCCAGACTTTCTCTTTCGGAGCATTCATCACCATCGATTTTTCGTAATGATAGTTTTTGCCGAATGCCACCATTGCGATTAAAGCATAAACAACAATTAATAGTAAAATGATACCAAGAATTTTTAAAAATTTTTTCATCGTTATTAAAATTTAGGGTTATAATTTTTATGATAAGGACACTTCAATTTGCTGTCAAAATTAATCAATCCGGCTTCATCTTAACTTTCCATATGACAAGATTATACAATAATATCAATTTTGTCACAACTTCCTTTCAGGCATCATTTTTGAGCTTTTTCGCTGTCGGTTCCGGAGAATCATTAAATTTACAACAATTAAAAATCAGAATATGAATATTTTAACAGAAAAATTTACCACACCATATCATTCAGCTCCATTTAATAAGATCAGAAACGAAGATTACCTTCCAGCTTTTAAAGATTTAATTCAGAAATCTGAAGAAGAAATTAACGCTATCGTTGATAATCAGGATGCCCCGACTTTCGAAAATGTAATTGAAGCATTGGCTTATTCCGGCGAACAGCTAGATGTGGTTTCCAATATATTTTTCAATTTAAATTCGGCAGAAACCAGCGATGAAATCCAAAAGATCGCACAGGAAGTTTCTCCGATTTTAACAGAATATTCTTCAAAAATTTCTCAAAACGAAGCCCTTTTCAGTAAAATTAAAAAAGTGTACGATGAAAAAGAGAAATATAACCTCAACGAAGAGCAGGAAATGCTTCTGAATGAAACGTACAAAGGTTTTGTGAGAAGCGGTGCTTTATTAAATGAAGAAGACAAAGAGAAATTAAAGAAAATCAGCATGGATTTGTCTTTAAAATCACTTCAGTTCGGGCAGAATGTGTTGGCTTCGACGAATAATTATTTTAAACATATCACCAATAAAGAAGATCTTGCGGGAATTCCGGAAGCTATTCTGGAGCAATATGCAGAAGAAGCCAAAGAAAGAAATCTGGAAGGATGGGTGGTTACGCTGCAACATCCAAGTTATATTCCGTTTATGACATATGCTGAAAACCGCGAATTGAGAAAGGAAATTGCTTTGGCAAATGGTAAAAAGTCTTTCGACGGCGGAGAATTTGATAATCAGAATTTAATTAAAGAACTCCTTTCTTTAAAACAGCAAAAAGCTGAATTATTAGGCTATAAAAACTACGCAGATTATGTTCTGGAGGAAAGAATGGCAAAATCTCCGACAAAAGTTATCGATTTTCTGAACGAACTTTTAACCAAAGCAAAACCTTATGCCGATAAAGAAATTGAAGAGTTGAAATCTTTGGCAAAAGCAGACGGAATTGAAGAAATGCAAGGTTATGACCACGCTTTTTATGCTGAAAAACTCCGTAAAGCAAAATATGATCTTAATGATGAAGAATTAAAGCCTTATTTCCCTTTAAATCAGGTTCAGGATGCGGTTTTCGGATTGGCAGAACAACTTTTCGGATTAACTTTTGAGGAAAGAAACGACATCCCGAAATATCATGAAGAGGTAAAGGTTTATGAGGTATTTGAAACAGGGAGCGGGAAGATGGAAGATGGAAGCAACCATTCTGAAAAAACTTTCAAAGCGCTGCTTTATGTAGATTATTTCCCTCGAAAAGGCAAAAGAGCGGGAGCCTGGATGACGAGCTATAAAAATCAATACAAAAAAGACGGCGAAAATTCCCGTCCGCATATTTCTATCGTTTGCAATTTCAGCAAACCGACGAAGGATACTCCAAGTTTACTCACGTTTCAGGAAGTAACAACTTTGTTCCATGAATTTGGTCACGCCCTTCACGGAATGCTTGCCGATACGCAATACCCTACTCTTTCGGGAACTTCCGTAAAATGGGATTTCGTGGAGCTGCCTTCTCAATTCCTTGAAAATTTCTGCTACGAACCGGAATTCTTAAAAACGTTCGCAAAACATTACAAAACAGGAGAAGTTTTGCCGGATGAAAAAATTGAGAAAATAGCACAGTCAAAAAACTTTATGGAGGGTTACCAGACTTTGAGACAGCTTGGTTTCGGATTATTGGATATGAATTACCATACTAAAGTCGGAGAGTTGGAGAATAAGAGTGTGAAGGAATTTGAGGATGAATATACAAAAGCAACACAGTTATATCCTGCGAATCCTGAAACGGCGATGAGTCCGAGTTTTTCACATATTTTTCAGGGTGGATATTCTGCGGGATATTATTCTTATAAATGGGCGGAAGTTCTGGATGCAGATGCGTTTCAATATTTCAAGGAAAACGAAATTTTCAATGCTGAAATTGCTGCAAAATATAAAGTTCTTCTTTCTTCCGGCGGTACAAAAGATCCAATGGAACTGTACAAGAATTTCAGAGGAAGCGAACCGAAAGTGGAAAGTTTGCTGAAGAGGGCGTTTGGATAAAAACATTTATAAAACCATTAAGTTATTGAGCTTAATGGTTTTATTTTAAAAATCCGTGATGAAATTTTCAGCTATTCTTTAATTATAATCTGAAACGCAAAGCTTTATATTCAGAGCTAAATATTTAAGTAAAGCAAAGTGAGGCAGATTTCATCTGCTATGAAGCACACGTTTCATCATCTGCACATAACGAAAATATGCTTGTTATCTTTCATCTTAAAAATTGTTTTTACTTTGCATAGAATTAAAATTTATATTTGAGAATCCGCTTTAAACCAATTCGAAATTAAAACCATGGAATTAATTAAAGACATTGTCTGTCAGGTTTATTTTGACGGAAAATCAACCGAAAAAATTTTTGAACTGTTAAATCTTTATCTACCTAAATACGAACCGTTGAATTTAGATTATACTTCCAGAATGGATAGCGAAGAAGGCTTCAGCAGCAATAAAGAAATGATTGATTATTTTGTAAATACAGATCATGTTGCCCAAACATTTTACTGGAATCAATACATTGACAATCCTGATAGAATTTTGTTTGGCGTTAATATAACTGATGATAATAAAACTGTCTTCAGTTTAACTATTGACGGAACCATTAAATTAGCTGAAATTTATTTAAATGATTTAAAACAAAGGCTGAATTCTGATATCGGAGTTATTACTTTTTTTAATCCTGCAGAGTATGAGAATGGGCTTGATTTTAAAATGAAGTATGAATAATTTTCACAGTTTATTATTAGATTTGAAATAAAAAGTGACAATGTATAATATCAAAGATCTTTACAAAACCTTAGAAGAACGACGACGTCCGGAAGATGTTGCGGAAATGATTGTTGAACTTATGAAAGATCAACTTTCAACTCATGAAAATCAAATTCTGGAAAAAGCAGCAAAAGGATCTCTGAATAGAAATCTGTATGGCTATACTTCAATGTTGGAAAGTTTTGGAACTACAGTTGGTGCAGAAGTCCAAATTAATAAAGCCATAGAAGTCTTTAAGATTGAAACTCAAGAAACTGACAAATTTGGTAGTAAGACAGAAGATATTGAAGATTTTTTAAATAAGACTTCTCCGCTCATTTTTAAATCTGTTGGTCAGA
The DNA here is from genome assembly GCF_900156825.1 of Chryseobacterium gambrini. GTDB lineage: Bacteria > Bacteroidota > Bacteroidia > Flavobacteriales > Weeksellaceae > Chryseobacterium > Chryseobacterium gambrini. Next base: position 47,075 of record NZ_FTOV01000017.1, read on the forward strand.
ATAATTTTAAGACAGACAGACTGAACAAGATTCAAAGAAAAGAAATAGGTCTGGATATTTCTAAACGAAATTACAATAAAAAATGGCGTCTCCTAAAAAGAATCGAAAAGAAATTAAAAACATTAATTCAGGAAACTAAAAAGCTTGAATTTCAAAAAATTTCAAAACACGGACTAGGTCACACGATAAATTTTGAGGATTTTCAATCTGATCTAAATACTGCCTGTTTTATCGCCTATTATAATGCACGCTGCAATATGAGAAGTGTATTTACCAATCAAAGTCAGGAAAGACCATTTGATGAAATTTGCGAAGTTTTATTCGGGAGATGTAAAGAAAATCCTGAAAATACAAATTGGTGGGCAATTTCTCATATTTACACAGGCGATATAACTTTAAATTATTTAAATGACGAACAAAAGGGAAAACTTTTTGGAAAATGGACATCTATTATTCAGGAAATCTCCGGTTTTTTAGAAGTTCTATGGAATAATAACGATATCAATCGCCAGACAATGGCTGTAAAATGCGGCAATGATTCTACAACCTGGAACAATACCGCCGGAGCATGGAATAAAGCGAGAGACAATTGGATGAATATTATTTATGCAATGGGAATGGATTTTATCCTTGAAGACATTTGCTTTGGAAAAGTCATGAGATTAATGGCTGCAGATGTTGTTGCGTGGCATTATGCAACAGGCAGTAAGATTGATCCTAATACAGAGGTTTGGATTAAGATCCCTCTACCTTGGGAAGTTTTTCAGGAAAAAGCATTTTGCAATAAAAAATTAATTACAGATATTTGCAGAGAAGCAGGAATAGATCCGGAAAAATCAGGATGGATCGCACCAAGAGAACATTCTGTTGCGAAATTTAAACCGACACCCGAACTTGTACACGGTGTAACGGTTTCAAATCCATTTATGGCAACGATTCTAAGAAAGAACAAATTTTTCTCAGGAAAAAATAAATAAAGACAGGTTAATTCAGTGGTAGAATATCCGGCTCTTCTTCCGGATTGACGTAGGTTCGAGCCCTACATCTGTCTTGGTATCTGATATAGCTCAGCGGCAGAGTACCCGGCTCTTCACCCGGGAGGACACAGGTTCGAGCCCTGTTATCAGAACAAAAATTATATTCAATGAATCCTTTACTTTGTTTAAAGGGTCTATTTTTTTAAAGAACACATTTTAATCGCCTTAGTGTATTCTTAATGAAAATAAAATTTACACTTTTCGTCGCCCTGTTATTTTCTTTCGCTTTACAATCCCAAAGAAGAAATGATTTTCCGTATTCTGATAAAATCCCGAATTGTGACATGATTAAAAATGGAACTTTTTCCAGATATAGCCAAGATAATCGGTTTAAAGTGAAATTTTCTGACAATAAAATGACAGAAATCTATGGGAAAAATACCGTTACGATAGAAAGTAATATAAAAATGCTGAGTAAATGTAAACTTCAAGCGGAAATAAAAAATATAAAAACAAAATATAAAATGCCGGACAGCTTATTTTATGTTGGTAAGAAAACGGAATATGAAGTGGTAGAAACAGGAAAAAACTATATTATTTATGATTATCGGTGCAATGAAGGCAAAAACATTTGTTCGGAAATTTTAGAAAAAAAATAAAAATCATGAATAACACAACCCACAGACTCCAAAACGTAAAAAAACTCCAGGCAAAAAGATGGGAAAATGAAGATCATTGGGATGCAATTAACGATCTTTTAATCAAAGAGCTGGATGAAATTTTAGCACTTGAACCGGAAAATACTTCCGCTTTAATTAATACCGGTGCGATCTATTCTGATATGGGAGAAGACGAGCAGGCTTTAAAATATCTTCATAAAGCGTTGAATTTGGGTTCGGCGGATAAAAATCTGTTCGTCAATCTTGCAATTGTGATGACTTATATGGGAAAGCATCCTGAAGAATATCATGAATTTTTGGAAATTGCGGAAGACAAAACAGAAGATCCGCTTACTTTTAAAGCTCATTTTGATCCTCAGTCCCGTTGATAATTTTATCTAAAATAATGATTCGGTTTACTAATCAATTCCCAATTTTTCTGTAATTTCAGCATTTTTAAAAAACATAAATAATAACCATCTCCTATGAAGAAAACAATTATTTCAGCATTCTTTATTATCATTTTTTCAGCCCTTAAAGCACAGATTCCTACTGTAAAACCTTCGACTGTAGGTCTGGAGAAAAATTATCAAAACTTCAGCTCAAAAAAAGAAACGGTTGTTCAAAAAGAAATTATAAAGCTGGGTGATTTTAAAGACCTTCATTTTCAGAAAATTGTTCTTAAAGATTTGTCGGATGATTCTTCTCTGAGCGTTTTGGGCATCATGACACTTTCCGAAACTTTCGACAACATTTCCAGAAAGACTATTACTCTGGAAAAAGATGAAGTCGAAAAACTCATTAATGCGCTTGAAAAAATTCAGCAGAACTCATCTTCCAAACCTGAAAACGACACCAAATACAAATACACCACCAAAAGCAATATCGAAACAGGAAGCAACTACCATGCAGATGTAAAAACATGGGAATATTATCTGAAATTGCCTGCTACATTCTACAGCCAGAATGAAATACAGTTTTCCCAAAACGGACTTGCCGAACTGATAAAATTCCTTAAAACGGCACATCAGAAACTTTAAAAACAAAAACAAGATAACTATGTTTACTTTCCTTAAAAGAAAAAAGCCTGAAGTTACCATCAATTCTATTTCTATCCCAACTTTCGGCTGGGAAATCGTTGAACAAAATGACGCTCAGATCGTCTGGGTAAATCCTGAACAAAGCGCCTTGATTTCTCTGTACTTTTTCAACATTCCGCCAGATTTACCGACTGTTAAGAATATTGATGAATTAAGAAATTTTCACAGGCACTCAGTTTCTGCTTCCGGTGGAGGCATTGTTGAGGTATCAACATTTAACCTTCATAATATTCCGAGTGTAAAGACTATTTTTAAAATCCCTCAACCTGAACAAGGGATGAGCTATCTTGCATCCGTTACTATTCCTTTTGAAAACTGCAGTTTTGTAATTAAAACCCAAGCTGTTGAAGTCGGAACAACAGGGATGAGAGATAATCTGGTACTAAATAGATTTCTCCAAAACGGCGAAGTTACATTCGATGATAATGGACTGAAAAACTGGTTTGAAGATCCCTACGATCCTTTCTTTAAAGAGGGCGCTCTTATGAATAAATCCGAAACAGAGGAGTATGACAATGATTTTCCCCATCATCCGCTTTCCATAGTTCGCAGCATGATTAAAAAAGCCATCGAAGAAGTGATTTTAAAGGATGAACTAAAACGGCTGACTGCTTTCAGTAAATAATAAATCATCGGCAGAGTGTATGAAATAATACCACTCTGCTTTTTTTATGTAAAATTTTTCACTACCTTAGTTATGAAATTTGCTGAAAAATAAAGCAATACATCAGATTATGGCAGAAAAACTTTATTTCATCAAAACAAATCCTGTTGCCGCAAAGATCAATCTGTACAACAAACTCTGCCGCGAAGAAGAAACTGCGCTTCAGTTTTTAAAAAAAGATCAGAAAACAAGTTTTGAGCTTATTAAAAAGAAAGTTCAGGAGAATGCAGAAAGTCTCGGTAAAGAAGAAGTGGAAGATATTTTCAATTGGTTTGCATCAAAATACAGCTCCGATCCGGAAGAGATGAAGACTCAGCTTTTCGTTCATGGCTTAGATATTTTTTATGAAATAACAGATTCTTTACATGTTGAAAAGTTTAACCAAATTCTTTCAGATTATGAAAAATATTCAATGCAACATTTAGGGTATAAATGCAAAGCGGAAGATTTCAACCGTTTTCTGATCTATGGAATATTTTTTACAGGATTAGTACATCAGAAAAATGAAAATTACCTGTCGGATTATTTACAATTAAATCATAAAGATCTGTATTCTTTTGCTGAACAGAAATTTCAGATAAAAAATAAAGATTTTTCCCACGAAAACAGCTTTCCTGACTTTGAAAAGCTATATGACTGCACCAAGTTTTATAAAGGTTTAATTTTCAGACTTTAAAATAGAAAGAGGCTTTTTCAGGCCTCTCTTATTATGAACTCCATGTTTTTCATTAGATAATCCAGTGCTTCTTTTACTGCTGTCTCAGGATTTTTCGGTACAAAGCCCAATTCATTTCTTGCCTTTGAAATATCAAAATTCTGCTGTAATCCGGAAAACATAGAAATATCCTTTCGCGTCAGAACCGGAGCTTTTCCTTTCAGTATTGCCGAAAATTCCATGATTCCCGCAATCAGCTTAAGGACAAATTTCGGGACCGACTGAGGAATTTTCAGGCTCAGTTCCGGATACAGTCTTTTTGCCAGAGCTGTTGTATCTGTGATCGTCATACATTCTTCATTTGCCAGAATATATCTTTCACCTGAACGTCCTTTATGTGCAGCAAGATAACATCCTTCCGCCACATCTTTCACATCAATCCAATTAAGCGTAATTTTTGTATCAACAGGAATTTCTTTATTCAGGATTAATTTTAAGATACCGTAAGAAACATTCAGCGGGAGAAAAGCTTCCCCTCCGATCATCGCGGAAGGCATTACGGAAACCAGTTCTATTCCAAACTTTGCAGCCAGTTCAAAAGCCAGCTTTTCACCGTCATTTTTAGAATTATAATACATATCCCGACGATCCGGATTATAACCATAGCTTTCTTTTGTCGGAAGTCTGGTATAATTCAGAGCAGCAATTGAACTTACGTAGACAATTTTTTTCACTCCCGCTTCAGCCGCTGCTTCAATCGTATTTCTTGTACCCTTCAGATTGACGTCATAAATTTCTTTTTTCGGATCTTTTGCCCAAAGTTTAAATGCGGCTCCAACGGCATAAAAAGTTTCCACTCCCTGTAAAGCCTTTACGAAAGATGCTTTATCTGTAATATCTGCCTGAACAACTTCGCAGTTTAATCCTTCAAAGCACTTTTTTTGAGATGTATTTCTTACCGTCGCCCGTACAGGAATTTCTTTTTGCAGTAACAATCTAACCAGATTATTCCCCAAATGTCCATTGGCTCCGGAAACCAGACTTCGTTTTTCTTGTATCATTTTTCATTATATTTTGATGATACAAAGTTCCCTGTCCTGATTCCAAAAGCACTTGACTTTTGTTAGTTAATCAGTTTTCTGCGGATTCTGCTGAGACTTTCGGGCTTCATTCCGAGAAAAGAAGCAATATACTGAACAGGAACAAACTGAATTATTTCCGGATAATTTTTCAGCAATTGAAGATACCGCTGTTCTGCATTTAATGTTGAAAGTTCTTTTGAACGGTTTTCGTTGTAAGTAATCGACTGATGGAAAACAGAAATACTGAAATCTTTCATTGCAGAACTTTTCAGCGTAAGCCTTTCCAGATTTTCCTTTGTAATTCTTAATAATTTACAATCTGTAATACATTCTACATTTTCATCCGATTTTGTCTGATTGATAAAGTGAAAGTATGAGGTAAAAAATCCGGGAGGACAATTGATATGGGTGGTTATTTCGTTTCCTTTTTCATCAGTATGAAACAATCTCAGATATCCGGAAACAATATAATACAGATGCTCCGGAACACTACCCTTTTCTTCAATAATCGCATTTTTCGGATATTCTACAGGCTCGAAACAGTCTTTAATCAGCGCGATTTCGTCAGTGTTGAAATGATGAAAAGACTGAAGATGCTGTATAAGTTTGCCGTGCATGATAAAAATGAATGAGAAACACAAATTTAATGAAAATCAAAAGATATTTTGTTTCAAACTATTCTCTAAATTTACAAATTGCAAAGTACCATGAGAAATAACCAAAAAATAATCCAATCGGATGAATTGGATATGCTTTTAATCCTTCTTCCTGCCGGATGGAGTGAATTTCTGCTTTATATTGATGGAAGAAAATTTAATTATTTAATCACCCATGCTTTTAATAATCCCTTTTCTGAAATCATGTATGCTGTTCTGGATTTGATACAAGACAAACAGGAAACTGAATTTATCTGGTACAACGAACCGGGAGGATGTAAATTTGAAATAAAACGAATAAAGGATAAACAGCATAAAGCCATTATTTCTATATATTATTTTGAAGAATCTTACGGAGGACAGTTGAATTTTAAACTGGAAACTCAGTTCGAAGTTAAAATAAAACAATTTGTTTTGCTTTGTTACCTTCAACTGAAAAAGACTTATTTACTGCTTAATGATAAAGAGTTTTCAGAGAAAAGAAGCGGTTCCTTTCTTGTACAGAATTTCCATGACTTTGAAAGAAAAGTTGAAGATTTTCTGAAGAAAAAACAAATGATCTTTTAATAAAATTCTATATTTGCATTCATGAAGCACTTAAATAACCTATTGCGTCTTCCTTTTTTCAGTAATTATTATTACCCGGATAACCGTTCGGGAAGACTTCTATAACCATATTCAGTAGAAATTTAATCTAAAAATATCATAGAACCCGGACAGTTTTTGTTCGGGTTTTTTCATGCTTAAAAATTAAAAATATGATCAGAAAATTAAAAGAAAATGTAGAAATCATTCTGCCGGAAAACGGACTGGAAGAGAAAATTCAGCAAGCCGAAAAAGAAAACAGAAAGTTAATCATCAAACTTGGGTTTGATCCCACTGCTCCGGATCTGCATCTGGGACATGCAGTTGTTTTGAAAAAACTGAGACAGTTTCAGGATCTGGGACACCAGATTGTAATCATTGTCGGAAGTTTTACCGCAAGAATTGGCGATCCTACAGGAAAAAACAAGGCGAGAAAACCTTTAACTGCTGAAGAAGTTCATCATAATGCGGAAACGTACATCAGTCAGCTCTCCAAAGTGATTGATGTGGAAAAAACAAAAATTGTCTTTAATTCGGAATGGCTGGATGCGCTGAATTTTTCGAAAGTGATCCAACTGATGTCGAAAGTGACGGTTGCGCAACTGATGCACAGAAATGATTTCAGTAAAAGATTTTCAGAAAATACTCCGATTGCAATACATGAACTAATGTATCCTGTTTTGCAGGGATTTGATTCTGTACAGATTAATTGTGACATTGAAATGGGCGGAACCGACCAGCTTTTTAACTGTACGATGGGACGACAATTACAGGAAAGTCACGGAAAATCTCCGCAGATTGTGATGTGTATGCCTTTGCTAAAAGGTTTGGATGGAAAAGAAAAAATGAGCAAATCCCTGAATAACATCATCGGATTAACCGACGAGCCGAATGAAATGTTCGGGAAAACGATGTCGATTCCGGATTCTTTAATTGATGAATTTATTGAGCTTACCACTGATTTTTCTCCCGAAGAGAAGAAAAGTTTAATGCAAAATATCTTAAACGGTGAAAATCCAATGAATATTAAAAAGCTGATCGCTAAAAATATCATCACACAATATCATGATGCAGAATCGGCTGAAAGTGCAGAGTTGTTTTTTATGAATCAGTTCCAGAGTAAAAATTTTGAAGAAAAAGTTTTTGAACCGGTTTTGATGGATTCGCTCCATCATGTTCAGCATAAAATGACTTTAACAGAATTATGCCATCAACTGAAAAGTAACGAAAGTAAATCTTTCATCCGAAGAATGATTGAAAATGGCGGAATTCAGATCAACAATATAAAAATAACAGATCCGAATGCAGAAATTAAATTAGAGAAAGGAATAAAAATTAAGATCGGCAAAAGAAGTTTTTTTGAACTTTTGTAAATATTTAATTTCCGAAGGCAATTTTCTATATATTCGTTTCTTTAAAATTTAAAATACAATTGCATGAGTTATATTATGGTCGATATAGAATCAGACGGACCGATTCCCGGAGATTTTTCAATGATCTGTTTCGGAGCCGTTTTAGTGGATGAAAATCTGGAAACCATCTTTTACGGAAAACTGAAACCTGTTTCAGAGAAATTCAATCCGGATGCATTGGCAGTTTCCGGTTTCACGCGGGAAGAAACAACGAATTTTGATGATCCCGAAGAAGTGATGCTGAAATTTGAAGAATGGATTAAAGAAAATTCTAAAGGAAGACCTGTTTTCATTAGTGATAACAACGGCTTCGACTGGATGTTTATCTGTTGGTATTTTCATCATTTCATCGGGAGAAATCCATTCGGTTTTTCCTCCAGAAGACTTGCGGATCTGTATTGTGGACTAGAAAAAGACACTTTTGCCCAGTGGAAACATTTACGAAAAACAGAACACACCCATCATCCGGTTGATGATGCACGAGGAAATGCAGAAGTTTTGCTGTATATGAAAAAGGAAATGGGACTGAAAATCGGATTGAAATAGAAAGTTTATGAAATCGGAATTAACACAAATAATTAAAAGTAAAGACTTTAACGATTTAATATCAGATGTAAATGAAACAATTTTAGACTCAATTCTTGATGATAGTCTACTTAAAGATATTCCAATTTTCGGTTTACTTTTTAAGGGTAAAAATTTAATCTCTACTATTCAAGACAAATTTTTCATAAAGAAACTTTTTACATTTCTAAAGCAGTTAGAACAAACATCAGCTGAAGACAGAAAAAGAGAAACAGAGAAAATTGATAACGATCCAAATTACAGAACAAAAGTCGGTGAGAAGTTACTGTTTATAATTAATGAAGCTGATGATTCTGAAAAAGCAGAATATATTGGAAAATTGTATAAAGAATTTATAAATAAGAATCTATATTATGATGATTTTATAAGAGCTGTAAATTGTATTAATAAAACTAACATTATAGATTTAAATCATTTTATTAATGAAAGATCCTTAAAACATATTTTAGAAAATCTTTATGAAAATTATATTTTTACAGGATTGATAACTCAAAAATATTATGATGCTCTAGAAAGAGCTTACAAAAATAGTTTAATTCCGTATGAAAAAAGTGGAATTAAGTATCAGGAATCTCACATTGGCAAGAAAATAAGAAATTTATTAAATGAGAGTTTAAATAAAATTCTTTAAGAAAAAAGTATGCATTTTCAGCATACTTTTTTACTTATAGGTGTAAGGAACAAGAACCTCAATAAAATTATCCGTCCGGTGCGGTTCTCCGATAGCGCGGAATTTCCAGTCGCCGTTGTGTCGGTAAACTTCTGCAAAAACCATAGAACACATTCCGTTCATACCTGCATCGCCGGAAAGACTGAATTTTGTAATTTCTCTTCCTCTTGCATCTACCGCGCGGATAAATGCATTTTCTATCATTCCGAAATGCTGCCTGTTAAACAATCCCTGATAAATTGAAACCACGAAAACGATTTTCTGATAACGTTCATCCAACTGATCCAGCAACACAATAATCTGTTCGTCGTCGCCATCTCCGGCTCCGGTTCTGTTATCTCCGGTGAGCCATATTTTTCCGCTCGGATGCCGCATCGCATTAAAGTAGATAACATCACTTTTATACAAAGCGATCTCTCTTCCGTTTCTTCCGGGAACCGTCATTCCGAGATCCGCCACTTTTCCGTTTTTATCTAAAAGAAAAGCGATGGCATCAAGATCATATTCCGGACCGTCGCTGATCCCGAACAGACGGTTGAAAAAATTTCCGGATCTTCGAACATCCCAACCCAGACCTATGGTTACAGAGGAAAGATCATACGCATCTTCTCCATGTTCATTTTTGCGGAGGTTAATCGTCTGACCTTTTTGTAAGTTGATTGCCATATCTATTTAATGATTTGTCCTTTGTAATATTTTTCAAGGAAAAAGCCCAGATCTGCTCTGTAGCCGATTCCTGAAGCTTCAAACTTCCAGCTTCCGCCACGTTTGTACAGTCTCCCGAATTCTATTCCGGTTTCGATGGAGAAGTCTTCGTCCAGTTCATATTTGGCAATTTCCATATTCGTGTTATTGTCTACAATTCTGATGTACGAATTTCTCACCTGTCCGAAATTCTGCTTTCTCCTTTCAAAATCTTCGATGGTAACGACAAAGAGAATTTCCTGCACTCTTTCATCTACTTTTTCAAGATCAATAATGATGGATTCATCATCATCTCCGTCGCTGTTTTTTCCGCTCGGATCATCACCTGTATGCGTGAGTGCGCCATCGGGCGAACTCAGGTTATTATAAAAAACAAAATATTCTTCACTCACCAGTTTTCGTTCCGCATCGATCATAATTGCGGAGGCATCAAGGTCAAAATCATATCCCATTCCTTCATTCGGATCCCATCCGAGACCGATGGTCATTTTTGTAAATCCAAGATCAATTCTTTGCCCTTTCTGTAAATTAATTGCCATAATAATGCTATGTGTTTTATGTATTGTTTATCGAAGTTATGGCGGTTTTAGGAAATTTCCAAAATATTTTGTGACAAAAAATTATGTAAATTGCAAAACATAAAATTTTGAAATTCAGTAAAATTAAGAGCTGAAAAAATCCGATCGCTATGACCGGATTTTATATTTTCAAAAGATTTAATTAAAAGATAAATTATTCTGTAAATTCTTTTTCTGCAACAATATTATTTCTTGCTTTTGCCAGCATCGGAATTGAGATTAATCCCATGACCAACATGATGCAGATCTGCAAAGGCAATGAAATGAAAGAATACGTTAAACCAACCTCTGCTCCAAGCTCACCGCTTTTCCCCATGGATATAAATAAAGCCATAAAACCATATTTCATTGCGAGATTAAAAGCTCCGATTCCTCCACTTGCGGGGATAATCATTCCGAATGTTCCCACTACAAGAATTAGAAATCCGTCATCAAAAGTGAAGTCGGAAGTTTCCGGCAACGCAAAACAGACCAAATAGGCGGCAAAATAATAGGAAACCCAGATTCCTAAAGTATAAAGAATGAATTTTCCTTTTTGCTTTAATTTGAATACAGATGTTAAACCGTCGAGTATTCCGTCTATAAATTTGATAATCTTATCTAAAACAGGAACATTGGCGAGTCTTTTTTTGAACATAAAAAATAAAACCGCACCCAGCAATAAAATTCCTATGATGAAAAAGATTTTATTCGGATTGAAATCGGCTCCCGAACTTTCATAAACCGATGAGACTACATCTCCTTTAAAGATCAAAGTCAATCCTAAAAAGCAAAGCATACAGACTAAGTCTACTACTCTTTCCAGAATAATTGTCCCGAAAGACTGGTCTACCGGAATTCTTTCCACTCCGTACAAAGCAGTTGCTCTTGCTACTTCTCCACTTCTTGGAATTGTTAGGTTCATAAGATATCCAAAAGAAATCGACCAGAGAGAATTGGAGTTTGAAATATGGTGTCCCATCGGTTCCAGCATCAGATTCCAGCGGATTGCTCTGAACCAGTATGCTGCAATCCCAAAACAGGCAGCAAATAAAACCCACCAGTAATTTGCTTTTGCTAAAGATTTCTGGATCACTTTAAAATCTAGTCCCTTTAAAGCAAACCATAAAAAAAAGCCTGCAAAAGCAAGCGAGATCACTATTGTAAGAATGGATTTCAGAGGATTTTTTGATTTTTTCTCCATCCGGTTACGTCAAAAGGTTTGTTTTTTCGTCGGGGAAAACAATTTTCGGCTGGAAAGTCTGCGCTTCTTCCGGAGTCATCTGTGCATAAGCAATGATAATAATGATATCATCTCTCTGTACTTTTCTTGCAGCAGGACCATTAAGGCAAACCTCTCCTGATTTTCTTTTTCCTTTGATCACGTAAGTGTCGAAACGCTCTCCGTTATTCACATTCACGATATAAACCCTTTCTCCCACTACCAAACCAGCCGCTTCAATAAGGTCTTCATCTATCGTAATACTTCCAATATAATTAAGGTCAGAAGCCGTAACTCTCACCCTGTGAATCTTAGACTTAAAAACTTCTATTAACATGGTGCAAATTTATTAATAATAATTTACAAAACCGCCTTTTAAAATGAATTTAAAACTCGCAGAAACCCAGAGCTTTAATTTTATTAAACATAATTTTTGAAGATTTTATTTACAGAATCTACAAACATATCATGAAAACTATCAATAGTTACTATAAAATTTAGGATTTAATAAATGTAAAAAATAATATTACAATTTCACTAAAGTCAATACACATAAGCATTTGGCATGATTTTAGTAACGTACAACGTAGATTTTTCGTGAAAAGCTGAATTATGATATTTTAACCATTTTCACTTAAAATCAAAAATATTAATTATTTTTTTGCAAAAAAATTGCACATTTAGAAAATAGTATTATATTTGCTATTATTACGAACTAACTTTAATATTAAAAATTATGAACAAGTCTGAATTAATCGACGCAATCGCAAAAGATGCCGGCATCACTAAAGTTGCAGCTAAAGCTGCTTTAGAATCATTTATCTCTAACGTTACTACTACTTTAAAGAAGAAAGACGGGAAAGTTTCTTTAGTAGGGTTTGGAACATTTTCAGTAGCTGAAAGAGCTGCAAGACAAGGTATCAACCCTGCGACTAAAAAGCCAATCAACATCGAAGCTAAAACTGTTGCTAAATTCAAAGCTGGTGCAGATCTTTCTGCTGCTGTTGCTTCAGCTAACGCTCCTGCTCCAAGTAAAAAGAAAAAATAATCATTCAGATTAAAGAAAAAATAAGACCTCATCGTTTGATGAGGTTTTTTTATTGATCTGTTTTGAGATTTAAGGAGCCAATCTTGCAATTTTCCAATCGAGACCATCAACCAATTCATATACAATTCTATCATGAAGCCGGTTGGGTCTTCCCTGCCAAAATTCTATCTCATAAGGTTTGGCGATATACCCACCCCAGTTTTCAGGTCTTGGAACTTCTGTATTTTCGTATTTTTCTTCCAGCTCTTTAAGTTTCTTTTCCAAAAATTCACGGTTCGGAATTTCGTGACTTTGCGGAGAAACCACAGCTCCCAACTGACTTCCCTTCGGTCTGGAATGAAAATATCCGTCACTCAGGTTTTCTGCAATACGTTCCAGATCTGCTTTAATAATGATCTGCTTTTCCAGATTTGGCCAAAAAAAATGGAGACAGGCTTTGTGCGTTCTTTCTATAGATTTTCCTTTTCTGCTGTCGTAATTGGTATAAAAAATAAATCCTTCATAGGTATATGCTTTTAAGAGTACCATTCTTGTACGCGGACAACCATCTTCTTCCACAGTAGAAACCGCCATAGCATTGGCTTCAGAGATGTTCGGATTTTCACTGGCTTCCAGAAACCAGTCGCGAAACTGCTCAATGGGATTTTGTTTTATCTCACTTTCAATAAGTTGGGATTTCTCGTACACTTTTCTTTTATCGTGCAGGTTTTCCATAAATATTTTTTATTAAATTTGAGTATGAATTACTCTTACAAAGGTAAAATATTAATTTCCACACCGGACATTTCCGGCGATATTTTTTCCAGATCTGTTGTTTTGATTATTGAACATAATGAGAACGGTGCATTTGGTTTAATATTAAATAAAAAAAACAGCCAGATGAGTAGTAAATTCAAAGATATTTTTGATTTTAAAATCGAAGTTTATGATGGTGGTCCTGTGGAAAACGACAAGGTTTTCTTCATCGTAAAAGGAAAAAAAGTAACCGAAATTTATTCCGAAATTACCCCCGAATTTTATCTTACCGAAGATATTGAAAACATCATCAGTTCTGTTCTGAATGGTGAGCTGGACATCAATAACGTGAAAATATTTTCCGGCTATTCCGGATGGACGGCTTTGCAGCTTGATGGCGAAATCCAGAGAAAACTTTGGACGGTAGTAGATGTTTATAACCTTGATTATACTTTGCCCAACGATCAGACGCTTTGGAAATCGATCATGCAGAATCTGGGCGGAGAATATCTTTTATGGGCAAATTCCCCTGAAGACATTTCTTTGAATTAACGGAAAAGGATTTATTAACATTGCGTTAATATTTAACAAACTTTAAGAAAACGTTAAGCAATTTTAAGCAAAGAAATTCCGTTATTTGTTAAACCAAAAACCTCTGTGATATGAAAGGAACAAAACTACTTGTAATATCCGTTTTTTCCACTGCATTTCTATCTTTCACTCCCGTTGATAAAAAACTGATCATTGTTGATGCAGGACACGGCGGAAATGATATGGGAGCCAACAGATACGGAATTTATGAAAAGGATATTGTTCTGAACATCGGAAAAGAGATTCAAAAATTCAATAATTCTCAGGATGAATACGAGGTAATTTTAACGAGAGATAACGATACGTACAGTCAGTTATCAGACAGAACAACTCTTATCAATAAGCTGAATCCTGAAATGGTTATCTCACTTCACGTAAACAGCAGTCCGAAGCCTCAATCTACTGAACAGGGAGCTGAACTCTACACGCAGAATACCGAGGGTTCAAAAAAGCTTGCTGACCGGATTTCAAAGAAATTCAACACGTTAAAAATTGAAGAGAAAAATCTTCATATTTTAAGAGAATCTAAAGCTCCGACCGTTTTAATGGAACTCGGATATATCAATAATACAAAAGACAGGGAATATCTGACCAGCGAGAAAGGTCAGAAAGAAATTGCTCAGAAATTTTCTGAAATTTTCAGAGAATACTAAATAAAGATACAAATTCTGATTCATTCAGAATAAAACCCGGTAAAGGACTTTCGGAACTTTGTTGTTTACCGGGTTTGTCAATTTTCATATTAAAAACTTTCTTTCCAGCTTTTAATCAGTTCAGAAAACTTGTGATTTCCGAAAGTTTTATTTCTTATTTTCCCCACAGAAAATATCCCTTTTTCATCTGAAATCAGTAAAATTTCTTCGGCTTTCTGAGACTCAAACGCGATGATCTCGTGTTCCTGTATGTCTGCAAGATTATTTTTATGCAAAAACGTTACAAAATTTTCCATAAGCGGCGAAATGTAAGCTCCTTCCGTCTGTTTCGGGATTTTGATCACATCGCCTTCCAAAAACAAAAGATTCCCGAAAGTTGTACGCGCAATTCTTTTATTCGGGTTTAAAAGGATAACGTCATCAAGGTCATTTTCCTGTGCGTAAATCCCTCCGTAAATATTTTCCGGGCTGTGAACCCTTATGTTGCTTAAAAGGTTGTTATTAACGTTTATTTCCTTAATCAGATCCAGTTCAAGATTTCTTTTGTGCAACGATAGTACATCTTCAGTCTCGGTAATCTCATAAAAATAGGAAACTGAGGATTTAGACAAAGTAATTCCGTCTGAATTTCTGAAAACCTGAAAATTTATGATTGCATTCTGAATATTTTTCCCTTCAATAACTTCTTTCTGAAATAATGTCTGAAAAAATTCAAGTGTGTAGGTTAATGGAATATTCAGCCTCATTTTTCTCATGGAAGCCATCAGGAAGAAATAGCATTCTTCATCCATGATTAATTTTCCGTTTCTTATAAAAAAAGAAACCTTCACTGCATCGCCCAAAAGAAAGGCTCTGTTCTTCACGTTGATTTCGTCTGATGTAAAATATTGATTTTCCAATGTAATCTGATTTGTTTATAAAAAAATAATGAACGATAAATCGTTCATCAGTTTTATTATTCGGCATTGCCTACATTTATTTAGGCAGCTCCTAATTTAATTCTAAGATTTTCGATAAGATTTTCCCAATACATTGCATTTTCTTCCTCATCGCCTTCTTCGCAGAAATCTGTAATATTAAGAGACAGGTCTTCTGTAATATCATCAATGGTGATCGTCATTTCAAAGAAATTTTTGGTTCCTTCGTCTTCCTCCCATCTGAAACGCACAAAACCTTCAGGCTTATATCTGATTAAAGTAGCCTTCTCAGAAGGACCTCCACCCCAACTGAAAAAGAAATCATCACCTTTCTCTGTTACCTCATCTGCAAACCATTCAGACAACCCCTCTGCAGTTGCCAGATATTCGTACAATATCTCTGATAAACAATGCATTGGAAATTCGTAATGGACTTTATGTTTAGCCATATAATCTTTGTTTTAATCGTCCCGCAATATATAAATTAATTTTTTTATTACACAAAAATGTGTTTATTTTTTTACATAATCTTCATGATATTTGTCAGAGATTTTTAAATAGGTGTTTAATTATTCTTTTAACATAATACTTCTGTTTTGTGGTATCAAAAAAACTCTTCGGATGAAGAGCTGTATTATTTTAAAAATGAAAATTGAGTTCTACAAAACCTATCCTTCCGAATCCTGTTTCTGACCATGATGTTTTATTATCTTTCTGAAAACTTGAACGGTCTACTACATAAATATATTTGTAATACAACATGGGCTCTGTAGAGATGGAGAAATGAGGGGAAAGAAAATACTGAACTCCTAAAAACACGCCTAAACCATTATCATACTGAGGTTTATTGATATTTTTATAATTGGAGTATCTGAAGAAATAATCTGCTCCGTAATAAAAATTCCATCTTCTGTATCTTTTCAGATTTCTGTCGATCCCAAGTTTAAAAGCGAATTGAGAATATCCGCCTTCACTGTCATCATTCTTAAAATCAAATCCTGTTCTGTAAGACCATTTGTTTTTCCCTGAATACCGATAGTTAATAATCATTGCGTTATCATCGGATGCAAATACAGATTTAATAAACTTATTGAGACTAATTCCGACCTGATTTCTCGGAATAGCAAATAAACTATCATTTTGAGCCTGTGCGAAAACTGAAGCAGAAAGCACCAGCAAAAAAATTGAAATAATTCGTTTCATAATAAAAAACATCTCAAAGATCTGATGAAACCTTTGAGATGTATGTTTTTTGTATTAAATATTAAAGATAATTAGCAAAAATAGCTTTAACTTTTTGCTCGAAATCACCGATGTAAACATCTGCATTTTCCGTTGATCCATCGAAATATACGATAAAGAACTCTCCTTCCCCATTTACCGTTTTGTAAACAAGATCTCCGATTTTTTGCCCTAAGTAAAATACTTCTCCTTTTGTATTATTATTAATCTGCGCATCGGTAGGATCTGCAAGCGGAGCAAGAGCTTCAACATTCATGGTTGCAACAATCTTAAGATCTCCTTCTTTAATAGAACCTGAAATGGTTTTAAAGTCGTCTTTTGAAGAAATATTAGCGTAATCAGAATGTTTTAAGATTACATTAGCAATTACTTCACTTGAAGATCCCTGAGGAATTGTATTGTTATACTTAAACTGGAAATCTTTAGCACTGTTTCTTGTCCATACAATATTCTGCGTCATAGGTGAAGCAAAAATCTGAATATTTGCACTAATCGGCATACTGAAATTCGTACTGTTATCAAATGTAACATTGGATAAATCCATGCTAAACACCGTATTTCCGCTTCTTTTCAATACAAGATTAAAAGTTTTAGGCAACCAAACTGTCTCAGAATTGTAACTTGTCTGAATATCTGTGTACGATGAAAGAGTTAATTCACTGTCGATTACAGAAGAATTGGCTACGGACGGAAATTTCAACACAACATTAGAAGAATTGGCAATTTTTGTCCAGGTCCCGTTTGCATTGTTGTAAGTATAAGTTCCTAATCTGTTGGCAAACTGAAGCTTGTTATTGATAAGGGCTTCTCCGAACTGATTTTCCCAGCCTTCTACCACATTATTCAGATAACTGTCGTCAAATTCCTGAGCCGTATTGTTAAACATCGAATATAAAATGAATTTTGAAAGATCTCCATCATCCATTGTATTCAGTTTGCTGTAAAAACCGTCGATTGTTTTTTTAATGTTAGCTTTATCTTCTGTAACGGTAGTTGTGTGGATAGAATCATCCGTAGAAGAACTGCAAGACTGAGTTCCCAAAATCGTTGCAAAGCCTAATCCCGCAACGAGAATAATTTTTTTCATTAGTTATTATTTTTTTTAAAACGGTGCGAAAATAAAAATAATTTTTGTTTCCTACAAATCATTTAATACGTCAAGAATAACTTTGCATCCTTCTTCTATTTCTTCCTTTGAAATGGTAAGCGGCGGAGAGATTCTCAGATATTCATTTCTGTAAAGCTGCCAGAAAACAATGAGGCCTTTTTCCATACATCTTTTGGCTACGTCTAAAGTATATTCGGGAGATCCGAGATTTACAGCCAACATGAGACCTTTTCCGTTAATGTTCTTTATTTTGGGATGAACCAGAAGACTTCTGTATAATTTCTCTTTTTCTTCCACTTCATTCATCAGACCGCTTTCCAGAACTTCTTTTAAAGTTGCATAACTGGAAGCTGCGATAAGCGGATTTCCTCCAAAGGTCGTAATATGACCTAATTTCGGAGAATGAGACAGTGTTTCCATAATTTCGCGCGAACTCATAAAAGCACCAACAGGAACTCCTCCTCCCATTCCTTTTCCCATCACAAGAATATCCGGAACAATGCCGAAATGTTCAAAAGAAAAAAGTTTTCCCGTTCTTCCGAATCCCGGCTGAATTTCATCCAGAATTAATAACGCGCCGACTTCTTCACATCTCTTTTTTAGTTTAATTAAATAATCATCATTAGGAACTAAAAATCCGGCCGCTCCCTGAATGGTTTCTAAAATAACACAGGCTGTTTTCTCGGTAATTTTATCGAAATCTTTTTCATTGTTAAATTCAATGAAGGAAACCATTGGCAATAACGGACGAAATTCTCTCTTATGAAATTCGTTTCCTGATACACTTAGCGCACCGTGTGTATTTCCGTGGTAAGAGTTTTTAAAAGAGACAATTTCTTCTCTTCCGGTATATCTTTTTGCCAGTTTCAGACTTCCGTCGATCGCTTCTGCGCCGCTGTTTACGAGATAAGTAATTTCTAACGGATCAGGAGTAGCTTCCGCCAATAATTTACATAAAGCGACTGGTTTTTCCTGGGCATATTCTCCGTAAACCATGACGTGAAGATATTTTTCAGCCTGTTCCTTAATGGCATCAACTACTTTTGGATGAGAATGTCCTAAAGTATTGGCAGAAACTCCTGCAACAAAATCCAGATATTTTCTTCCGTCTTTACCATAAATATAACTTCCTTCCGCCTTCTCTACTTCAAAACCTGCGGCAAACTTTGTCGTCTGAGCCTGATATATAAAAAAATCCTTTTGCATTTCCATTTTCCGAAATTTTAGCAAAACTATAAAAGATTCGGCAAACTCCGAAATGAAACGGACAGAATAAAAAAATTGCCCCCAGAAAACTGCGGGCAATACCACCAAATCACAAAATATTAATATAGTTTCATATATTCTTAGGTAAATATATAGAAAAAAATGAATTGAAATACACATTCTTTAAAAAATATTTACATTTAATACCAACATAACAACTCAATTCAACATATAATGACAATTCAACAATTGACAAACTGAATAGCAGTAAGGTTTTCCGCTTCACAGATTTTTGAATAAAACACACCTAAAAATTCAAAAAAAAATTAAAAAATTATAAGGCAGCCACTATTTTCAGGGCGATTTTGTAAAAATAAATCACCATTTCCTATTTAGAAAATGGTGAATATTTTATAATTAAAAAAAATTCTGTTAAAAAAATGCGAATTTATCGCCTTACACGTTTTGGCTTTTTGGCTTCTTCTTTGGCTTTTTCTTTTTCTACTGCTTCCTGTGCTTTATTATAAAGTGTATTGTCGGCTTCGTATTTTACTTCTTCATAATTAGGGGTATCCACGAGAATATCCTGCCATTTCAGAATCCTGTCTTTTGTATTCCAGTTAAAATCCGGAAATTTCCGCCTTTCGGGTTCTATCATACTCATAGGATAGGTATCTGATGCCGCTCCGATATTGCAGGCAACAACATACAACATTTTTTCCTCAAAAACAGCATCAATAATACCGCAGGAAGTAAGAGAAATCCCGATTCTTTCCTTTTCCTTCGTCTGCTCGTTTTCATCATCGGAATAGGTAATTGCCTGAGCATTTCCGATTACTTTTGCTTCTTTGATATTGTTATCTTCTCCGTAATAAACCGTCATGAGTTTACCTTTCACCTGATTGAATTCATCTTTTATATTCAGGGAATCTACTTTGCTGATCGCAAAAGCATTTCCGAGAACCTTCAGAGAATCTATGTTTTCTTTTTGGGTATTGAAATAGGCTTCAACTTTATCTCCGGTTACCTGTTTTCCGTTGCTCCAAAGGATTGGATTAGTGTACATGTGAAGAACTCCGTCTGTTTCATTGAAAGCGATGGAATCTGCTCTTCCCTGCGCATTGGATTTATAAAAACGTCCTTTTCTGTATGCTCTCAGAAAACTTTTCTTCACCTTGATATCTTCAGGATCCGGTTTTTGAAAAGAAATAATTTTTTCTGCCGCAAAATACATCGAATCTTTTTCCAGAGCTTTTACTGCATACGGATTTTTGGTCATCATGGCAGAATCTTTCTTTTCGTAAATTTCTCCGTAACCTCCTTTTATAAATCTTCTTTCGTTCGGATCATCCAGTGTTACATTTCCTGTCGCCTTTCCGAATCCGGACAATTGGTTGTAATACATTTCGTCTCCGGTAAGGATTTTATCATTGTAATACACTCTGGAGTTTTTGTATAAAAAAGCTTCTTTCGTATTTGTATTGTAATTTCCTTTATCGGTAACGATTCGGTTTTTAGGATTTTTCTTGTTGATGATCGTTGTCGGTCCGTTGATGTTTACGATGCTTGTATTCTGATTCTGAACCACATTATCTCCTTCCAGAATATACTGAGCATCTTCTATTTTCACTCTTCCGGAAAGATCGATCGTTCTGGTTGTCAGAAAATAGGTTGCTGTTTTGGAATACGTTGTACTTTTTCCGTCGTTAATTGTTCCTCCGGTGTTGTAATACGCCTGATTGGAAAGTCGGTCGTAATACATGGTTTCCGTTTTTATCACCGTTCCTTTCGGATCGGTAAGAACTACATTTTTTCGGGCAATTCCTTTTTGTGTATTTCCGTCGTACTCCATTTCATCGGCTGTAATTACTGAACCATCGGCGTTCTGCAGTTTTACATTCCCGATTGCTTTAATGAAATTCTGCTCTTCATACACAATCACAAGATCCGCATTCAGCAAAGAACCCTGATGCGAAAACTGTACATTTCCCACGAAGTAATTATTCCCGTCGTATTTATCATCCTTTCTTAATTCATCGGAATGGATGTGCTTCACTTTTTCAGCAGGCGGAGCATTCTTTTTGGGAGTGTTATTGGTAAAATAAGGATCTTTTTGCAGAGGTTTCGGCTGATCCTGTGCAAATAGAAATGTTGAAACAGAAACTAAAAGTAAAACAAATAGCCTCATGAATTGATTAATCATTCTTCGTGCCATAAAAATACAGCGAATGGGAATCAATTTTTACGCCAAATGCCTGCTCAATTGCCTCTTTAATCCCTTGAATTCTCGGATCACAAAACTCGATGATCTCTTCAATTTCCTTATCTGAATCTTTTTTGTA
Organism: Chryseobacterium gambrini; assembly: GCF_900156825.1. Classification (GTDB taxonomy): domain Bacteria; phylum Bacteroidota; class Bacteroidia; order Flavobacteriales; family Weeksellaceae; genus Chryseobacterium; species Chryseobacterium gambrini. The sequence goes on from NZ_FTOV01000017.1 coordinate 68,446, forward strand.
CACGACTAAATGATCGTGCTGTTTATCAAAATAAGATTTTTCGTAAGAGGAAGAAGTGAGTGTTTTTTCTCCGAACTGATGCTTACGGATGAGTCCTGCATCAAGGAAAATTTCAATTGTATTGTAAATTGTTGCTTTGGAAACGTGATATTTTTTCTGCAACATTAAAAGGTACAGATCATCCACATTGAAGTGATGATCCATACCATATATTTCTTCGAGTATTGTATATCGTTCAGGCGTGTTTCGGAAACCTTTTTCCAATAAATAGTTTCTTAAAACATCCTTTATCAGCGCAATATTTTTTTCTTTTTGTATCGTATCCATCAAAAAATTTATCTACAAATTTATTGATTTTTATTTAAATAAATATTGTCATACTGTGTTAAAGAATTTAACCTTTGTGGCGGATAAATTCGCACTGCTCGATTTTGGATTTTCCAACGCAGTCTTCAGTCATAGGCGCAGATTCTACCACAACGTTGTGGGAAGTGATTCCCCATGCTTTAAAGTCGTCGCTTCCGATATATTTCACGAAATTGTAGATGTTAAGGATGATTTTCTCTTTAACCGTAAGAAGAATATCATTAATATAGGTATTGTCTATAATCACGTATTTCAGATCCGGCGGAATATTATGCGCTCTTAATGACGGATGGCTGCTTCTTGAAGGAATTGTTCCGTCTGCCATTAAATCTCTGAGAACCATATCGAAATAATCGTTAATTCTTCGGTCTATCTTAAATCCTAACATGAAGTTAATTTTATAGATCGTTCCCGGAAGAACTTCATCTACCGCATATTTAAAAGTATATGGATCTTCCTGATTGGTAATGCTTAGAATAAAATAATGATCGGCTCTTTTCGGCTGTTTTTTGATGATTGAATAAATAATCTTCGATTCGATCTCATCATTTCTCTTCGCACGGCTTAAGTATGCCAAGTTAGTCGCATATTTAGGAATCGTTTCATCAAGCTTCATGTCTTTAATGATCGGAATATAGGTCTCAAGCTTAATAAATTTGATGAATTTTGTTTTAATAGATCTTCCGTTGTACCATGCATACATACAGATTCCTATAGATCCAGCCAATACGACTGTAATCCATCCTCCTTCCATGAATTTGATTACGTTTGCACTAAAGAAACCTAATTCGATTGCCATATAAACAAACGCAAAAACAAGGATTAAAACTTTGTTTACTCTGTGTTTCAACAGCCAGTATACCAAAAGAATCGTAGTCATCAACATGGTTACCGTGATGGATAAACCGTAAGCCGCTTCCATTTTTCCTGATTCTCTGAAGTGAAGAACCACCACAATACAGAACAATAAAAGCCCCCAGTTAATTCTTGGGATGTACATTTGTCCTTTAACCCCAGAAGGATAATCAATTTTCTGGTTAGGCCATAAATTTAAGGACATTGCCTCTGAGAAAATGGTAAATGATCCTGTTATCAAAGCCTGACTGGCAATAATTGCAGCCGCTGTAGCCAGAATAACTCCCGGAACCACCATCCATTCTTCCATGATACCGAAGAAAGGATTCACTACCGAAAAGCCGGGTTTACCGTTATTGGTTAAAAGCCACGCTCCCTGTCCCAAATAATTTAAGATCAGCATTACTTTTACAAATGCCCAGCTTACACGGATATTTTTGGCACCGCAGTGTCCTAAGTCGGAATAAAGCGCTTCCGCTCCGGTTGTACAAAGGAAAACAGCTCCCAAAATCACAATCGCGCTCGGAGAGTTGGCAATAAGCTTGTACGCATAGTAAGGATTGAAAGATCTTAAAATTTCAAGATTTTCGCTTAAATGAGACAATCCTAAACCTCCCAAAACCAGGAACCAGATCACCATTACCGGTCCGAAGAACTTCCCGATAAAGCTTGTCCCAAACTGCTGAACTACGAAAATAACAATCAGAATCGCGATCGTGATAGGAACAACAGGAGTATCCGGATTATAAATTTCAAGACCTTCGATCGCAGACATTACCGTAAGCGAAGGAGTAATTACCCCATCTGCAATAAGCGCAGCCGCTCCTACAATAGCAATAAGATACAGCCAGCCTTTTTTAAGATTTTTTACCAGAGAAAAAAGTGCTAAAATACCCCCTTCTCCTTTGTTGTCTGCTCTAAGAGCAATGATTACATATTTAATTGTCGTCTGAAGAGTAAGCGTCCAGATAATACAGGACAACGCCCCTTCGATGTACTCATTGAAAGGCATCGTACTTCCTTTTCCTCTTGCGTTAACAATCGCTTTCATTACATAAAGCGGTGAAGTACCGATATCTCCGAAAACAATTCCGAGAGACACTAAAATTCCAATGAAAGAAAGCTTTTTTATGTCAAAATGATGACCGCCTTCTGTAACTTCTGCCATACCAGCTAATTTAATTTTTAAACGCGCAAATTTAATCCAAATTTACATCCCCATGAATTTTTCTTCATGAATATAATAAATGAAAAAACTTCCTTTCGGAAGTTTTTCTCTATAATCGTGTAATTACTTAACGTACATTGCTTTTTTGATCTCTTCTTTCACTTTTTCAAGTTTCGGGAACCACTCTGCAAATAAAGCCGCAGAGTAAGGAGCAGGAGCATCAGGAGTTGTAATTCTCTTGATTGGAGCATCCAGATAATCGAATGCTTTCTGCTGAACCATATAGGTAATTTCAGACGCTACAGAACCAAATGGCCACGCTTCTTCCAAAACAACCAGTCTGTTTGTCTTTTTAACGGATGCCAAAACAGTATCATAATCCAAAGGACGAACGGTTCTAAGATCGATAACTTCTACAGAAATACCTTCTTTAGCCAAATCTTCAGCAGCCTGAATAGCCAGCTTCATGATTTTTCCGAAAGAAACCAACGTTACATCAGAACCTTCTCTTTTGATATCTGCTTTCCCGATAGGTAAATAGTATTCTTCTTCAGGAATTTCCATTTTGTCTCCATACATCTGCTCAGATTCCATGAAAATTACCGGATCATTATCCTGAATCGCAGTTTTCAGCAATCCTTTCGCATCATAAGGGTTTGAAGGAACCACCACTTTTAATCCCGGACAGTTGGCATACCAGCTTTCGAAAGCCTGAGAGTGTGTTGCTCCCAACTGACCTGCAGAAGCTGTAGGACCACGGAAAACGATCGGGCAGTTCCACTGTCCTCCACTCATCTGACGGATTTTTGCAGCATTATTGATAATCTGATCAATCCCCACCAAAGAGAAATTGAAGGTCATAAATTCTACAATCGGTCTGTTACCATTCATTGCAGCTCCCACAGAAATCCCTGCGAAACCAAGCTCAGCAATTGGTGTATCGATTACTCTTTTAGCACCAAATTCATCCAGCATTCCTTTTGAAGCCTTATATGCACCGTTATATTCTGCAACTTCCTCCCCCATTAAATAGATGGATTCGTCTTTACGCATTTCCTCGCTCATTGCCTGTGCAATTACCTCACGAAAAGTATATTCTGCCATATTTATTTGAAAAATTTAGAGTACAAAAGTAGTGTTTTTTTATTATTTACATAACAAAAACGACATTTCATTTAATGAAATGCCGCTTATTAATTTTTATTTAATCCGGTTAATTAACTTTCTGCCAAGTCTGTGATCTTCCGATGAAAGATAAACCAATATATCCTCTCACATTCAGGTTATCGCCGCTTCTTGTGATCGTACACTTGTACGTTTTTCCTGTTTTAGGATCTGTAATGGTACCTCCTGTAAATTCATCACCGTCTTTTTTAAGACCTCTGATAATTTCCATTCCCTGAATAGGCTTGTTTTTTCTGTCGTCTTTACATGCCGTACAGTTCGGGTTAGCCGGTTTTATCAGTAACTGAGTGATCTTCCCGAAGTACTGATCTCCTTTTTTATAGATCTCAACAATAGATTTTGCCTGTTTTGTTTCATCATCTATGGTTTTCCATTTCCCTTCAATCTGTGCAAAAGACATTACTCCAACCAATGAAAGCGCGAAGGTTAATAATAATTTTCTCATATTTCTTATAGTTTTAATTTCAATAAAATAATTTCGTTGTCTATCTATTGTTAAAAGTATAAATTTATTTTAAAACAACAAAAAATTTTATTATCCTACACATAGATTGCAATAGATATACCAAACAACAGAAATAAAAATTATTAAAAATAAAATTAAAAATCAGCTTAATGATTTAATTCTGAAAGCTTTACTATTTCAAAATTACAACTGCTTTTTTACTGCATTTTTCTGTTAATTACCCTGTCCATATAATCCTGATACCACGCTTTTGCGATCTGTTTTCCTTTTTGTACTTCCGGATTGGATTTCAACTGATCCATCATATTTTTTTCTAATCCTAGATCTGACTGATTAAAAATTCCTACAATTTCTTTTCCATCAAAACGGTAAATATAATTTCCGATGATAAACTGCTCCACTGTTCCGTCTGAATTGGCAATAATCGGCGAATACTGTCTGTCGCTCACAAGACTTCTCCCCCAACTTCTGATTTTTTTATGGTAACCGATTAAATCTGCAAGCGTAGGATAAATATCAATCTGCTGTGCCAGTTCAGGATTTACGCCTTTTAAATTGTAAGCAGGATTTGGGGAATAAAAGATTAAGGGCACTGCGAAACGATTCATTGTTTTATCGTATTCAGGATAATAAATTTCGTTGGTATGATCTCCTGTAAAAACAAAGATGGTATTATTGAACCACGCTTGTCTTTTAGCCGTTTCGAAATACTTTTTGATGGCATAATCGGTATATTGAATTGGTTCATGCATCTGAATTTTTCCTTTTTTAAACTTTCCGTTGTATTTTTCAGGAATTTTAAACGGATGATGTGAAGATGCCGTGAATACAGTTGCCATGAAAGGCTGCTTTTTTCCTACATTTTTCGCAAAATACTGTAAAAAAGGTTCATCCCAAATTGCCCAGATTCCGTCGAAATCGTTATCGTTATTATATTCCGTCTTTCCAAAATAGTGTTTGAAGCCTAAGATGTTTCCAAAGCCCAAAAATCCCATGGAACCATTCGGAGCGCCGTGATAGAAAGAAGTATCGTATCCCATTTCGTTGCAGACAGAAACAATGGACTGGATTTTCTGGTTGGAATAGGGCGAACTTGTAAAAGCGTCGGTTAAACTCGGAATTCCGGCAAGAACGGAACTCATCCCGTGAATCGACTGTCTTCCGTTGGCAAAAGTATTCGGAAAAATAAGACTCTCTCCCGCCAAACTGTCGATAAACGGAGTGTAAGAAACGTAATCTTTGATATTTTTGTCTTTATTGAATGCTCCTGAATATTCTCTCCCGAAAGATTCTACAATAAAAATAACGATATTTGGTTTTTCTGCAACTTCTCTGTTATATTCTTTATAAGGATGGATATTCTGATCGATAAATTTTTCATCTACAAAATGAACTTCTTTAAAATTATTCGTATTTAAAGTTCGGAAAAAGGAAAACGTACTGTTCAAAACGACATTTCCCTGTGCCGGAATTTTCACGAAACGATTGGCATCCACCAGATTGATCGGTCTTGTGCTGTGCTTAAAGTCTCCGCGAATTCCACCGACAGCCAAAACAGCCGTTATACAAAGCGTTATCACAGACCACACAAAATACGGAACCAGTTTTTCTGGCTTGTTTTCCTGAATTGTTACTTTTTTATAAAGAAAAATCCAGAGGATCATCAAACCTATAAATCCGATCAGAACAAAAGGATTCTGAGCAACAGAAGTTGTAAAAACCTTAAAAATATTGCTTTCGTGCTGCGCAACCTGCAACGCGGCAGAAGTAAGCCTCATCTGCGAAAATCTGAAATAGACCATATCTCCGAAATTCATTGCATAAGCAATTCCGTTGGTGATAAAATACAGCCAGAAAAGAAATTTCTGGTAACTTTTTTTAGTATTGATGATGACAGGAATGATGCTCAGAAGAATAAAAAGGGCATTTACATATAAAATCGCCGTTGTATCGAACGCAATCCCATGAAAAGACAAACTGAAATAATCTGAAACAGAATCGATCTTTATTAAGTCTTTATTAAAGTACCAGAATAAAAATCTTGCGATCTGATAGAAAAAATAGGCTAAAAAAATTCTGTACAAAAGTACCAGAACTTCCTGTTTTCTAAATTCTTTAAACAATTTCATGCTGCAAATTTACATTAAATTCGAATTAATTTAACAATATCTTCCTGCAACAGCTTATCAAACCACAATAATTGATGCACCGTTTAATTAACGCTTTGTTACTTTAATTTATTAATTTTGTGCCTATGAATTTTATTAAAAATAATCTTGCCAATGCCATTACCTTAGGAAATCTGCTTTCCGGATGTATCGGCGCCATTCATCTTATTTCAGGAGATTATCAGACGACTGCAGTTTGCATCGTAGTTTCTCTGGTTCTGGATTTCTTTGATGGTTTTACAGCAAGAGCGTTAAAGGCGAATTCCAATCTTGGAACCCAACTGGATTCTTTGGCAGATATGGTGAGCTTCGGACTGGTTCCGGGACTGACGATGTTTAAAATGCTTGAACCCTTTGGAACGGATCTTTTTGGGATTACTTTACCGTTTGAGATTCAATATTTCGGATTGCTGATTACATTATTTTCCTGTTTAAGACTGGCAATTTTTAATCTGGATGAAGATCAGAAATATTATTTTAAAGGATTGAATACGCCGAGTAATACGATTCTGATTTTTGGATTATTTTACGCTTTTAAAGAAAATCAGAGCTTTGAATTTCTCCTGAATAATGAATTTGCATTGATTATTTTAACCGTAATTTCTTCCTGGCTTTTGATCTCGCCGATAAAAATGATCGCGATGAAATTCAAATCGATGAAACTACAGGATAATTATCCGAAAATAGCTTTACTTGTCGGTTCTGTTATTATTTTAGTTATCTTTAAAACGGTCGGAATTCCGATGGTAATTCTTTATTATATTTTAATCTCAATTATATTTCAAAAACAACTAAAATAAATTTATGTGTTGAATAATGGACGTTTAAATCCATTTTCAAATTACCACATTCTCAAATTTTCAAATTATAAAAAATGAATTTAAAACTACATAAACCGCTTTGCATTTTTGATCTGGAAACTACAGGAACCAATATCGGGAAAGACCGTATTGTTGAAATCTGTATTTTAAAAGTAAATCCTGATGCGTCAAGAGAAAGCAAAACATGGAGGGTAAATCCTGAAATGCTGATCCCGAAAGAATGCAGCGAAATTCACGGTATTTATGATGAAGACGTAAAAGATGCGCCAACCTTTAAAGAAATTGCTCCGAAAGTGATGGAAATGATTACGGGTGCGGATTTGGGCGGTTTCAATTCCAACAGATTCGATGTTCCACTGTTAGCGGAAGAACTGCTTCGTGCCGAGTTTGATTTTGATTTGAATAAATTCAAACTGGTTGATGCGCAGACCATTTTCTTTAAAAAAGAACCCCGAAATTTAGGCGCTGCTTATCAGTTTTATTGCGGAAAAACACTGGAAAACGCCCATTCTGCGGAAGCTGATGTTATGGCAACTTTTGAAGTGCTTGATGCGCAGGTCGGAAAATACGATGATGTACCGAACGAAATCGCAGAATTAAGCAATTTTTCGTCTCAGAACAAATTCGCAGATCTTGCAGGAATGATTCACTTCAACGAAAACGGACAGGAAATTTTTGCTTTCGGAAAATATAAGGGACAAACAGTAAAATCTGTCTTCCAGAAAGATCTGGGCTATTACGGATGGCTTCAGAACGCTGATTTTCCATTGTACACGAAGAAGGTTTTCACGAAAATCCAGTTATCAAGCAAGTTTTAAATGATGAGTGAGCTGGTTAAAAAGATGCTTTAATGAGCGATTGATTATGACGGTTCCATTCCTAAAGAAGTAGTTTTGGAAGATAAAACGGAACTCGAACAGATCAGATTAATACAGCAGCTCGAGGAGGAAGACAAGCAAACCATTTTCCGGCTCGTGGAAAAAATGCTTACCCATAAAAAGTTTAAAGATTTTTTTGCCAAAAACGCAGCTACGCTATAAAACATAAAACCCACCGCTTTGCGGTGGGTTATTTATTGTTGCTCACGGATTAAAAATCCGCGAGATCATGTGAGATCTATCTAAGTGTCTTTTCCTTTCTAGCTTGCTCAAATAAATTATTTTGAATAATTCTATTTCCTCTAAAAATATATTCTATCGAATCGCCTTTTTTTTTAGATATAGAATCACCTACTTTATAGGGATAATCTAACAATTCTACTACACCATTTGAATATTTTACAAATAAAAAATTATGTTCATTTTTATCTCTATAAATATTAATAACTTTCGCGAACATCTGATAATCTGTTAAACTATCTTTTGTCGTTTTTGTCAAGGAAATTATTAAAATAATTACAGATATAAATAAAGCAAAAAGGATTAGAATATTTTTAGTACTATTATTCATCTTAATAATTTTATTTTCCACTTACCCAAGTTTTCGTTTTTGCCCAAGAAAAAGGAAGACCTGCAGTTCCTTTAAATATACCAGCACTTCCTGTTCTATAGCCATCTGGGGTATTTATTATTGCTCACGGATTACAAATCCGCGTCGTAGGGTATATTAATTATGTATTTTTAATATATCCAATTCATTTATACATTTTACAAATTCTTTCTTTTTATCATCATTAAAATAAGGTAGTTCTTTAATCCCATTTCTAATATCACTATACTTTATTGGTAAATTGTAAGTTTTAATTCCTCTTCCTGCAAAGTAATAGTTTTTTGCATAAATAATTGATTTGGGTGTATATTGATCTATTGCCAAACATTTTTCAAAAGCATGAACTTTATCTTGAATAATCAATTCATATCTAAAGTATTCATCAACATAATTATTCCTAAAATCTTCTGTAGAAAGTTTTTTTGTATAAAAAACAAGTTCATTTTTCTCTTTGACTTTGGTATAAGAAAGACTGTCATATTGTAATTTATAAGGACTCGTAGTAACTTCGAAAATATTTTTATTATTTACAATAAAAATTCCATTGTAAAAACCTTCTTCATCATGAAAACCATCTTCTATATAAATATGAGAATATTTTTTATCTGGATTTATGTCGTTGGTCTTCGCTCCTAATAGCCTAAAAATATTATATCCTTCTGTAAGTATTTTTATTGCAGTTGAATCATGATAAGCAAAAGAATTTTTATCTCTTAATAAGTTTTCATTCATCTGTCTCAAAGTAATCTTTCCTTGAGAATTACAAGATGAGAATAACATAATACTAAATATTAAAATAATATTTTTCATTTTCAAAAGTTTATAGATTATCTAGTACGATTTTTAATTTTTCGCAGGTTATAATATGCAGCAGCTCCATTATAATTATATTTATTTTGCAATATTGTACTATTTACATTAAGAACGCTTTGCACACTAGGAATAGGAGATATTTGACTTCCATTTGAATTATAATAAATACTATTTCCAGCATTATCTATTAGCCTCCCGTCTTTATTAGGAATACATGTAGAACCTAAACAAACACTCCCATAATTTGTTCTCAATGGTAGACCTGATTCAGCTCTTACAATGTTTTCTACATGTGTTCCATATATTTCTGCTGTAGTACTGTTAGGTCCAAATCTTGTATCAATTTGAGAAGTTACGCCTAACGCATAATTTTCGTAAATGTGCCCCATTTCGTGGGCTATTGTTGTATATAAAGGAGAATATGCCGAAGCATTACCTGAAGTAGTCCAAACTCCTTTGGTTGAAGATGTATTTAATTCAATTATATTACTTATACCATATTTTATTTGGGAACCTCCGCTGGTATAATTAAAATAAAGATCTCTTACTTTTCCATCTTTACCCTGCGCCTGATCAAAGTACTCAATCATCTCATTTCCTATAGAGGTATTTTTATCTAGATGACTTAACCCTGCTACAATATCAACAACAAAATTTGATAATTTAGTATTTGCATCTACATTTGTCCATTTTCCATCTATCTGATGCTGTGTGGAACCATTATGATACCTATACTGAGTCCCATTTTGGTCATTAATATATATCCATTCTCCGTTTATATCAATAAATTTAGTCGGATTATTTGCTACATAAGTATAAGGAGAAATAGGAAAATAATTCTCACTATAATTATCTATAACTCCCCATCTACCAATATCAGCCATATAAAACCTTGCACCGTAATCATACATGCCCGTTTCTTGAAGCTCCTTCCCATTGTACTTATAATTCTTATACGAACTCGCTCCGAAGAAAGAATTTCCACTCTTCAAGTGATTCATTCCGAAAGGATAATAATCATTAGCATCCACAATTTCTAGAACTCCTGCGCTGTTTTTCCCAAAACTTACCCTTGTATTTCCCAAGTGATCTTTATACTGGTAAATATATTGATTTTTTATGTAATCGTAAAATCCTTCTGAAGTCGGCAAAAACTGCAGTTCAGAATT
>NZ_FTOV01000022.1 GCF_900156825.1 Chryseobacterium gambrini
CGGTGTGGTAAAAAACAAAATGGCTTATCAACCAGATTATCAAAAAAACTTTAAAATTTTAACCTGATTAATTTGCGTATTAACATAGAACATCGCGGCTAAGGCAGAAGTCCTTCATTTCAACAATTGTAAACACCATTAAAATTTGTCATCCTGAAAACATCTGACAACAGTTTTTCCACTACATTCAGATAATTGCGGCATTATAAACTTTGTGAAAATAATTTTTAAAAAAATAAAAAAGAAAATATTTCAAAAATATGAAGTATAGAATTCATTTACAGATGTTTTCGTTCTTAAATTCATTTGCCGCCTTCACTAAAATTCATTATTTTTTCAAAAAAGTTGATGATGTTTCCAACCTTTTTGAAATTTTATGCATCTATGTAGATATAAAGCCTGATTATGGAACGAGAGTTACTATTAGAATGTCAGCGGAACGACCGCAACGCGCAGCGGAAAGTCTACGAAATGATGGCGGGAAAACTGTACACCGTTTGCAAGCGGTATCTGAAAAACGATGAAGATATCGAAGAAGTTCTGGCGGACAGCTTCTATAAGATTTTCACGAAAATGAGCCAGCTTCATAATCCCGATATTTTCGAAGCATGGGCAAAAAAAATTGCAGTGAATGAATGTCTGCAGAAATTAAGATCCACTAAAGAACTGCATATTTCTTTAGAAGACAATCATGCCGTTTCTACAGATTCTGCGATGGAAAATATATCATTTGAAAAAGATATTTTAAGCCTTTTGAACTTTCTTCCGGAAGGCTGCAGAGCCATTTTCAACCTTTTTGCCATCGAAGGATATCCTCACAAAGAAATTGCAACCATGCTTTCCATTAGTGAAGGAACCTCAAAATCTCAGCTCAATTTTGCCAGAAAAAGACTTCAGGAACTTTTGGTTAATCAAAACATTTAAACTTTTACAACAATGGAAAACAATTCAATAGATAAAACATTCAACGAGGCTTCTAAAACATTGGAAGAACCTGCGACTTTTCCTGGGTTTGATAAAGTTTGGGCAAAAGTGGAAGAAAAATTAGACAAAAAAGAACAAAAAAAGAGTAAAATAGTTCCGATCTGGCTTCCTTACGGAATTGCCGCAAGTTTATTAATCGGTTCCGGAATCTTTTACTTTTCCGGTAAAAAAGAAAACGCGGAAGTAACCCAACAAATTATTGCAAAAAATATAATTTCCGAAAATAAACCTTCTGCTGCTATTTCGGAACACATTCAGAAAGCTGACAGTATTATAAAAGTGAATATCCAAAAAGAAACTTTACCTCCTGTAACGATAGCTGCTGAAGCTCCGCCAGTTGCAATCCAGGCTCCGTTTCCTGTTGTTTCATCTACTCCGTTAGCTTCTCCTGCACGTTCTGAAGAACCGGTAGTTCTTGAAAGAGAAAATAAAATAATTGAATACGCTCCTAAAAATCAAAATACTGAAGTGGTAATTGCGATGGGAATTAAGAAAGAAAAAGTTTCGATGGTAAATTCTCTGGATTCATCTTCATCAGAGAAAAAGAAAATTATGGAGCTTAACGCAGTTGCAGATACCGCAGAAGCAGTTTATTCTACCAATCCGTATGATCTTAAAGAATCTTCTCAGGAACCCGAAATTCTGGCGTACAATAAAGGATATCTTAAAGCAAAACAGCCAATTGCAGGAAATTATCAGGGTTTGGCAAACAGAATAGGGAACAAAGAAGCCATAAATTCAATTCGCGGAGCAGCTTCAGGCGTGAATATCAATTCAATTTCGGGAAGACAGGGTTCCGGAAAAGTGGATATTTCGATCAGTTGTGAAGGTTCATCCAAGGCAAATAACAGTCCGCTGTTCGTCATCAACGGAAAGGCAACAGACTCAGAACTTTTCAAGAGAATTGATCCTAAAAAAATAGAATCCATCCGTGTTTTTAAAGCAGATACAGCAACCGCACTTTTCGGAAACCAAGCCGCGAATGGAGCTGTTCTGGTGGAAACTAAAGACATTTCCAGAAAAGAAAAAAGAATGCTGAAAAAGCTTCTTAAAAAAGAAAAACTGCTGAAAAAATAGTTTTCTAAATCTCCAAAACTAATATTCATTCAATATAAATCTGAAAAAAGAAATTTCTTCGGAGGTTTCTTTTTTCGCCTTTTAATCAAGAAAAGACCATGAAGAACTTGTATTGTCTGCTTCCGCTGTTTGCGGTTAACTGCCTGTTTGCGCAGAATTCTCAACAGTATTATTCCGGAATATTTTTAAACGAAAAAGAAAAGCCACAGAATTTTTTAAAGGTTCTGAACAAAAACAGCGGAGTTTATGAACTTACCGATGAAAAAGGTTTTGCCATCATCGCAGCAAAAGATTACGATACTTTGGTTTGGAACAACGGTAAAAACAAAGCGGTTGTATACGGAGCCCGTGAGCTGAAAACTATTTTGGAAAACCAGATAGAGAAAAGAAGTGTTCAAAATATTCAAAATAATACGTACGACAGTTTGGTTTCAAAAGAACGGAAAAATGAATTTAGTATAGAAAACTCAGGACAAAACCTGAAAGTTAATTTGTTTGATTATTATTCTATCAGAAACCTAAAAGAAATTGATAAGAATCTCATCAGTTTAAAAGGACGAACCCAGAAATTTTTGTTTTTAAACGGAAGTTTTACCACTTCAGCGGAAGTAAAAAGCAGAAATTCTGTTCCGAAAACCCAGAATCAATATGTTCAGGGAAGATCTGAAAACGGAGAACTGGTTTGGAAAGGTCCCGAAACCAATGAAATGTTCAGTTTCGGACCGGATATTTCAACTTTACAGTTTGATAATCAGCCTTATGAATATGATCTGAACGGAAAGCTCATTCCTCTCATAAACGGAAATTCTCCCGCGAAAACTTATAATAACAACATTTTTAAAACGACAGTTGGTTACAATAATCAATTGAGGCTGAATCTGTTTTTCAAAAATAATGAATACTATTACGATGAAAAGTTTCGGATTTCACTGGATCTCGGACAGCAGAAAGATCAGATGTATTTCATGGATCAGTACAGTATTCTTAATTCTTTTAAAACAAAGCTAAGCTCGAAAATTTTAAAATTTAATGTGGATGCAGCTTTTGTTTACGACGAAAACAAAGCAACAAACTCCAACAGAATTGGGTTGTTCAACAGGGTTTATCAAAATTCTTTACTGACGCCGGTTTCTTTTTCCAATGCTCAGAAGATTTTTCTTACCGATGGTTCCCAGAGAAACTACAGCAAGTTTGCAGACAATCCTGAATTTTTATTTTATGAGGATAATCAATACAATTCCAGAGATAGAAGAAGACAGTTCAATTTCGGAATTTCGCGGGACTGGAGTCATTTTAAGCTGAATATCACACAATCTTACGAAAACGATTTCTTCCTGAATCTCGATCACTATAAACCTTCAACGTATGGTTTTCCCGAAGGTCTTCGAAATGGGAGAACGCAAAACAATAAATTGTATAATTCCAGTATTTCAGGAGATTATTCGGTAAATGAATATTATTGGAAACATCGTTTTAATCTCAATTTTATTGTCAATAATAACAGATCGGAGATTGATAATACTTTAAACAGTAAAAATTATATTTACCAGAGAACTTCGCAGGATTATATCTTCGAATACAGGCTAAATTATGATGGCTACGGAGATTTTGAAATGGGATTGAATGCAGGAAATTCTTTCTACATTTCAAATACTTCACTTAAAAATAATTATTTTCTTCCTAAAGTGGGTGCATATTTTACTTTTAAAGAAATATTCAACTGGAGAAACATCAATTTTAAAATTTTAGGAGCCTACACTCAGCTAAGCTCGGAGCCGGAAATCACAAAATCCTATGCTTCTTACGCAACCATTTTGCTGAATGCGCAGAATTCAAATCAGTATTTTCCGATTCAGGAAGTTGAAACCTTTAAAAATCTGTCGAATATTGATTCTAAAGAATGGAAAACGGGTTTCAGGCTGACTTCAAGATATAATTTAGGCATTGAAGCAGAATATTTTCAGCGGAAAATCAGCAATGATATTTTTCCGGTTTTTGAAAATGGCAATTTAAAACTGAAAAACCTTGCAGATCACACGTACCGCGGACTGGAAGTGAATTTCTTTTTTGATAATGTTTATCTGGGTTCAGATTTCAGGATGAGTCAGAAAGCTTCATTTTTTAAGTACAGAGATATGGTGGATCGGGTAAATCCGGGATATCATAATACAGCGGTTTCAGGTTTTAAAGACATTTATAAAACATTGTCGGAAGGTGAAGTTCTGGGAGCGGGTGTAGGAAGTTATTTCGAAAGAAATAACAACGGAGAGTTGATTATCGATGAATTGGGTTATCCTAAAAAAGCGAATGGTTCCAAAATAATTGCAGATCCTACACCGGATTTTGTCGTTAAATTCAATCATAATTTCACGTATAAAATGCTCACTTTAGATATCAACTGGGAATGGAAAAAAGGCGGACAGGTCTGGAATGGAACTCAGGCTGTTCTTGATTATTACGGACGTTCCCAAACTTCCGGAGACGACAGAAATATTAAAAATTATGTTTTTCAGGGAGTAAATTCCGGTGGAAATCCCAATCAGATTCCTGTTGATTTTTACGATCCCAATCAGGATGTTTCGAAAAACCGATGGACGAGATACGGATATTTGGGCGTTGCGGAAGACTATGTTCAGAAAGCGGATTATGTGAGAATTAATGCGGTTTCTCTAACGGCAAAATTCGATGTCGGGCAATTTAAAAAAGGTTTGGGAATTACGTTCTATGTGAATAATATTCTTCTTTGGCAGGCGAATCGTGGCGTAGATTCCAATCAGAATTTCTATGATTCGGATAACGGAAGAGGACTGGATTTTTTCAATCTTCCGTCGTTTAAAACTTTTGGCTGTATGGTTTCATTTCAATTTTAAGGTATGAATTTCAAGGTTACAACATTTATTTTAAGATTATTTTTTCTGGTTTTTGCTTCTCTTTCAAAAGCTCAGGAACCGTTTAAAAATTTCGAAAAAGAAAAAACGTACATCCAGACCAACCATGTTTTTTATAAACCCGGTGAGGAAATGTATTTTAAAATTTACACGGTAAAGGCAGAAAATAATCTTCCCGCCGATCAGAGCAAAGCCGTCAATTTTGAATTGACAGATCCAAGCGGAACGGTCGTAAAAAAAGCAAAATACGAAATTACAAACGGCTATTCGGAAGGCTATTTTTATTTTAACAGCGACATGAAGGGCGGAATATACAAATTGCGCGCTTTCACCAACTGGATGCAGAATGAAGACGGAAAAAATGCTTTCGAGAAAGAAATTACCCTCCAGAAAATTGTTTCGCCAAGAATTCTGATGAAACTGGAGTTTCCCAAAAAAGGATATGGAGCAGGAGATGAGGTTCTTGCCGATTTTTCGATGAGAAGTCTCAGCAATCTTCCGATTCCTTTTTACGAAGGAGATTACACGGTAATGCATAACGGTGAAAAGATTTCAGAGGGTAAGCTGATAACGGACAAAGAAGGGAAAAATCAACTGAAATTCAGACTTCCTGCTGTTTTAAAATCTTCCGATGCGCTGTTAACCATTAAAATCAATTTCGACGGTTTTACAGAATCCATTTCAAGAAATATTCCGATTGTACTGAATAAGCTTGACGTGAAATTCATGCCGGAAGGCGGAACTTTCATTAATGGAATTGAACAGAATATTGCCTATAAAATTCTGGATGAATTTGAAAAGCCAGTTGATGCCACATTGGAAATTTTTAATCAAAATCATCAGAAAATTACTGAAACTACAGCATATAATTTCGGGATGGGAAGTTTTCTTCTGATACCTAAAAGAGGTGAAAATTATTATGCTAAAGTATTGAAACCTGAAAATATTTCAGCCGTTTATCCGCTTCCTATGGCAAAAGACGAAGGAATTGTTTTCAATATCAATAAAGAAAATCTGAAGATTGTTTTTAAAATCCGTTCAACAGATGAAAAAGATGTTATTCTCAAAGGAAATTTCCGTGATAAAGAAATGTACAGCAAAACCATTTCATTAAAAAAAGGATTAAATGAATTAGAACTTTTGGAAAATGAATTTCCGATCGGTATTTGCCGATTTACGGTGTTTGAACGTGATATTCCTTTGGCAGAACGCATTGTTTTTACGAATGAGAAGAAACAGATGAATGTGAAAGTAAAACCGGTAAAGCAAAATTATCTTCCGAGAGAAAAAGTGATTGTGAATATCGAAACCACAGACGAAAATAACAAACCAATTCCTGCAAATCTCGCTCTGAGTGTTGTGGATGATAAACTCTGGACGTATGCAGACGATAAGCAGAATCATATTCTTTCGTGGCTGCTGATGGATTCTGAGCTGAAAGGAAAAATTGAAAGACCACAGTTTTATTTCGATAAAAAAGAAGAAAAAAGAACCAAAAGCCTCGATTTGGTAATGCTTACCAATGGTTACCAATATTTTGAAATGATTCCTGAAGTTATCAAAAACAGAAAATACAAATATCTTCCCGAAAAGAAAAATCCCATCTACGGAATTGTAGAAGATGAAAAAGGAAATCCCGTAAAAGCCGATGTGTATTTCCTTGAGGATGGTAAAATCCTGAAACAGACGACCTCAGAAAATGGCTTGTTTTATTTCTATGATCTTAATAGAAATTATTCCAATAAGCTGATTGCGAAATCTGTACAGCCAAAACAAGAGGTGAAAATCCGGATTTTATCTTACAGACTGGCAATAAATCCTTTGGCTGCAAAATCTCTGAATAATATTAATGTAGAAGAAATTGTAAAAGAAACCGTAAAAGAAGAAGGTAAAATAAAACTGCGTGAAGATGCTGAAAAGGAAATTCCGAAAACGGCTTCCACAGAAAGAACAAAATCTTCCTCCGAAAACAGACGTTCCCGATCGGTTTCAAGAGGAAGCATGATAAGTGATACCATAAGATCTCAAAATATAGAAGAGGTTGTAGTGGTAGGTTTCTCGCAAAGTTCTTTAAAGGATAAAACAACTGCAGCAGTTGTTTCTGTTCGAAAGGATGAACTGCAGAATCCGAATATTATTTCTTCTTTAGCCGGAAAAGTTTCGGGACTTGTTATTACTCCCACCAATCAGCCGGGAGGTTATCTCAATGTGCAGATCCGGGGAAATGCTTCTGTTGCCAATAAAAATCCGCTGTATGTTGTGGATGGAGTTCCTGTAGAAAATTTTAAAACAGTCATCAATCCGAGTGATATCAACAGTGTAACAATTTTAAAAGATGCCGCTGCAACTGCTATTTACGGAAACAGAGGTGCAAATGGTGTGATCGTCATTAATTCTTTGAAGAATTTCCGCTCTCAGATAAAATTTGATGTAACGCCGAAATCATATTATGCATTGGTGAATATTCCCAATGACAGTCTGGTTTCGTACGAATACACAAGAAATTTTTCTTATCCGGTGTACAAAACGACAAATACTTCTTACAGACACGATTATCGCGAAGCTCTGTATTGGAATCCTGTATTGGAAACAGGGAAAGACGGAAAAGCGCAGGTTGAATTTTATAATTCCGATGCTAATTCTACTTTCAGAATCATGACGGAAGGAATTTCCTCTTCAGGTTTAATCGGGCGTGATGAGACAACTTATGCGTCTCAAAGTCTGATTTCCATAGATGCGAAACTTCCGCAATATCTTACAAGAACGGATCAGATGATGATTCCGGTGGTGGTTAAAAATAATTCTCCGGAAACCCGAAAGATAACAATGGACGTTATTGTTCCGAATCGTGTGAACGTGGTACAATCAGATAGTGCGATCACTTTGAAACCTTTGGAATCAGGCAGATTATTTGTGAAAATCCAGACCAATGAAGTGGTGGAATCCAATATTCAGTTTACCGTAAGATCGGAAGATTTCAGAGAAACCATGATTCTTCCCTTTAAAGTGGAGGAAAAAGGATTTCCGCACCGTTATTCAGTTATCAATAACAAAACAGAAGACCTCAAAATTGATATTCCGGATTATATTGAAGGCAGTTTCTTTTCGTCTTATTATGTGTATGAAAACAATGCACTGCAGATGTTTGAAAATATGGACCGCCTGAAAAGAGAACCTTACGGATGTTTTGAACAGCTTTCTTCAACGGTTTATCCAAATATTTTCATTCTGGATTATTTAAAACAGATTAAAAAAATTACGCCGGAAACCGAAAGTCTGGTGATCAGAAATATGAAAAAAGGCTATCAGAAGATGCTGAGCTATAAAAACCGTGACGGCGGATTCACTTACTTCGGATCTTCGGAATCGGATGTTGCACTTTCTGCTTTTGCATTGCTTGAATTTAAAGATCTGAAAAAATATGTGAATATTGAACCTAAAATCATTCAGGATCTTACCTCTTTTATTTTATCCAAAAAAAATCAGAACGGAATGTTTGAAGTAAGAAGAAACTATGAAAAAAGCATTCCGTATTCAGAATTTGTATGGTCGAGAAATATGTATGTTTTATATGCTTTGTCTAAAACGGGAATCAGAAATCTGGACGATGCCTACGAAATCAATCTGAAACGTGCTTTGGCGACAAAAGATGCTTATCAGATGGCTTTAATGGCAAATATTTCTTATAATTTAGGCAAAAATCAGCAGTATAAAGAGTTGGTTGCTCTTTTAAACAGTCAGTTTGAAGGGAAAAGTTTAAAAACAAAAACCACTTTTACAGGTTCCGGAGGATTTTCTGCGAATGCGGAAACACTATCACTTTATCTGATGGCTTTGCAGAAAGATGAGCAGTTGAGCCAGTTAAAAATTGCAGAAGTTTCAGATCATCTGATCAATTTCAACGGATATTATGGCTTCGGTTCTACTCAGGCAACAACTTTGGCTTTGGAAGCATTATCTGTATTTTTTTCAAAAAATGAAAAATTATATGGCACAGAAAAACCTTTGATAAAAGTAAACGGAGCAGAGATCAGAACGAATAATTCGGTGAGTTCTGCTTTTAAAAACGGAGAAAATACAATCAGCATCAATTATCCTACAAAAAGAGGGCTTCCTTACAAACTGGATTATGAATATTACACGTTAAAAGCTCCGAAAAGTGCAGAAATTCCTTTAATCCTGAATACAAAATTAAAATCTGAAACAGCAAAAACAGGAGAGACAGACAGAATGATAATTACTATTCAGAATAAAATAAATAACCAGCTTCCAATGGTGACGGCGAAAATAGGAATTCCGGCAGGATTAACTTTACAGAATGCTTTGCTGAAGGATCTTCTGGATAAAAAGCAGGTTTCCTATTACGAAATTTTTGATAATTATCTGGTTCTGTATTGGGAACATTTTGATGCAAATGAAATAAAAACCATTAATCTGGATCTTAAAGTGGAATTTGCGGGAGAATATACAGGAAAAGCAAGCAACGCATATCTTTATTATATGCCGGAAGCAAAATTTTGGAATGAAGGGATAAAAGTCAGAATTCAGCCTTAAAGTTTGTTTTAAAAAGGAGCGGTGTTTTTAACTATTTGATTTGCATTTAATTAAATTGTAAAAATGAAAAGGATAAAGTTTTAATAAAGAATATTGTGATTGTCCGTAATTCGTGATAATTGAAAAACCTTTGAGTTCTTTGCTGAGTGAATAGTTTATGCTGAGCTTGTCGAAGCACCTTTGCGAACTTAAAAACAGTTGGTATATAAAAGAATCTTAGCGATCCTTTGCGTGAAAATTAAGCATTATGATCAATAAAGGATAATCAATAAAATATTAATTCAACTGTAACTTTTTCGAAAATCTGCATCCTTAAAACAGAGAAACGGAAAATGATTATATTTTCAGAAAAATAATACATATGAAAAAACTAGGAACTACCATATTGGCTTTGATGTTGGTAATGGGCTGTAAAACCAAAACAGCAGCAGATCATCAAACTGAAAAAGAGAAATTAAGCATTGAAAAAGACAAAGATCAAGACGGAGTTAAAAACCGAAAAGATAAATGTCCTGAAATCGCAGGACCGATAGAAAATAAAGGCTGTCCGTTCCCAGATACAGACGGAGACGGCGTTCCCGATAAAGAAGACCAATGCAAAGATGCAGCCGGACCAATTGAAAATAACGGCTGTCCTTTTCCGGATACCGACGGAGATGGAATAATAGACAAAGATGATGCCTGTCCGACGGTTGCCGGACCCGCAGAAAACAACGGCTGTCCGTGGCCGGATACAGATGGCGACGGAATTCTGGATAAAGACGATGCGTGTCCTACCGTTCCCGGATTACCGGAATATAACGGCTGTCCGAAACCGAAATCGGTCGTGGCTATGGAGATTGAATCTTCACCGCGAAATTCCTATGCTCTTGGAAGATCGTATCAGCTTCAAGGAAAAGTATACATTAATCATGTAGGAACTAAAAAAGGAAAGAAGAAAGTTGCCCGGAAAGATGATTATACAAATGAAGAATATGATGCTTTAGTTGAAAATCCGTTTGAATTGACAAAGAATCAGCCACTTTCCACATTTTCTATTGATACAGACAACGCTTCCTACTCGAATCTAAGAAGAATGATAGAATACGGCGATGTGTATAAAAACGCGGTAAGAGTAGAGGAGATGATTAATTATTTTAAATATGATTATCCGCAGCCAAAAAATAATCAGCCTTTTTCTATCAGTACAGAATTGGGAAAAAATCCATGGAATCCTAATCATCAGTTGCTGAAGATCGGCTTGAAAGGAAAAAATATTCAGATGAATAATCTTCCACCTTCAAATATTGTTTTCCTGATTGATACTTCCGGTTCTATGGCTGCGGAAAATAAATTACCGTTGCTAAAATCTTCTTTAAAAATATTACTGGATCAGCTAAGACCGGTAGATAAAGTGGCAATGGTGGTGTATGCAGGGAGCGCGGGTGTTGTATTGCCTCCGACATCCGTTTCTGAGAAAGGAAAAATTATTGAATCTTTGGACAGATTGGAAGCAGGAGGAAGTACGGCGGGAGGAGCAGGAATTGAACTTGCCTATAAGTTGGCGCAGGAAAATTTCATCAAAAACGGAAATAATCGGGTGATTTTGGCAACAGACGGGGATTTCAATGTAGGAGTTTCTTCAAAAGGTGATCTTGAAAGTCTGATTGAGGAAAAAAGAAAATCAGGTATTTTTCTTACGTGTTTAGGGTACGGAATGGGAAATTATAAAGACAGCAAAATGGAAACGCTTGCCGACAAAGGAAACGGAAATTATGCCTATATCGATAATCTGCAGGAAGCCAACAAGTTTTTAGGAAGAGAATTCGCCGGAAATATCTATACAATTGCTAAAGATGTTAAAATTCAGATTGAGTTTAATCCTAAATTCGTAAAATCTTATCGATTGATTGGATATGAAAATAGAAAACTGAGAAATGAGGATTTTACAAACGATAAAATTGATGCAGGAGAATTAGGAAGCGGACATACGGTGACTGCTTTATACGAAATCATTCCTGCCAATGTAAATTCTAAGTTTTTGCCCAAACAGAATAAACTTAAATATACTTCAAATTCTGCCAGTCAAAAGTCTGGAAATGAACTGGGAACTGTTAAATTCAGATATAAAAAACCTCAGGGAACAAAAAGTGCAGAAATTGTTCATGTCATAAAAAATGCCTCATCTCAGACGGAAAGTAAAGACTTTAAATTCGCTTCATCGGTTGCATGGTTCGGATTGGTTTTAAGAGATTCAGATTTAATTACCAGAAAGAATTTATCCGAGATCGAAAAAATGGCAAAAGACAGCAAAGGCGAGGATAAAGAAGGATACAGAAAAGGATTTGTAAAAATGATTCAGGATTATAAAAAGATGAGTAAATAAATTAAAGTTAGTGTTAACAGGCATTCTCAAAGGATGTCTGTTTTTATTTTAAATAAACTTTCAAAAATTATTGAAAGTTCGAAAATTATTATTACATTTGTATCAGGAATTAAAAGTAAAACAAAATGCAACTTTCAGAAGCTAAAGAAAAATACATTCAGACTTGGGGTACATTTGCGACCAATTGGGGGATCAACCGTACCATGGCGCAGGTTCATGCGCTGCTTTTGGCAAGTGGTAAAGCACTTTCTACCGATGAGGTAATGGAGCAGCTTGAAATTTCAAGAGGAAATGCCAATATGAATCTCCGTGCGTTGATGGATTGGGGAATTGTAAGAAAAGAATTTGTAAAAGGCGACCGTAAAGAATATTTTGTTGCTGAAAGAGATGTTTGGTTTTTATTCAAGCAGATTACAAAAGAACGTAGAAAAAGAGAAATTGAGCCCGTTATTTCTTTTTTGGAAGAATTGAAAAATATTGAAGATAAAGATTCCGAAGGAGCAAAAGAGTTCATTAAATTAATGGACGATTTCAGCTCTGTAACGGGAAAAATAAACAATATCATGGATCTCGCGATAAAAAGTGACGATCATTGGTTGGTTGGAAAGATTACGAATTTACTGAAGTAATCATTTATTATTCTGAACGAAACGAACAGGATGAATATAAAAAGGAAAATTTTCCTTTTTTATTTCAAGTAAACTTTCAAAAATTATTGAAAATATAATAACAATAAAAACTCAAAACATGAAACGTAAAATATTAATAGGAGAAGCAATAGTTCAGACAGTCATTAGCCTTGTATTCTTTTCGTATGCTATCGCTGATTATTTCGAAAAAACACCCGGAACAGAATTTTTTATTGCACTTTTCTATATTGGTATTTCAAATCTGATAGGATTTTTATTGAGAGTTTCACTTAGCAAAAGCAAATTTCACCGGTACTATTTTTTTGGTGTCTTGATATTTTTCCAGTTATTATTTGTTGCGGTTTTATTATTCAACGATTCTAAAATTGAGTATGTTCTTTATTTCATGGGCATCGGAGGCGTACTTTTTAATATTTATTATCTGATCTATGGCTTTTATAATGTTAAAACGATGCAACAGAATAAAACGGAAAAATAATTTTTTTGAAATTTAATTTCAAAATTTATTGAAAATATAATATTTATAAAATGTTCAATATTGTTTCATATCTGCTTTTTCTTTCCGTCAGTTCCTACATAACCATTGATGTCGGAAGAAGATGCTACAACGCAGGAAAACATTACCTGAACTATCTTATTCACGATGCAGATCTGTGTTTAACGATCAACAGGATTCTTTTAGGATGTTATTATCTCATCAATCTCGGGTACATCGCATTAAATCTTACCCATTGGGAAAAAGTAGATTCTATAGAAAAAATGTTATCTGTGACGGCAGTCAGAATCGGTTATATCACCTTGATTTTATGTGTGCTGCACTTTATGAACATTTTCGCACTATACTTTTTAAGAAAAAATTTAACCATAAAATAATAAAACTATGAATGCAACAGCTCTTACCACAACGTACAATTTTCAGGCATACATGATCTATCTGCCAATTGTAATCCTCCTTACTGTGCTGGTTTCCCAGTTTCTTTTTAAAAATTCCAAAGCGTTTATGATCGATATTTTTCATCAGAAAGAAGATATTGCAATGGCAACCAACTCTTTATTTAAAATCGGTTTTTACCTTTTAAATCTCGGTTTTGCACTTTGTATCATTGAATTTTTTCAAATTGAAACCATTGAAAGACTGGTTGTTGCTTTAAGCGAAAAAATCGGAGGATTCTCCATCTATCTCGGAGTAATGATGCTACTGAACCTGCTTCTTTTCCTGAAAGGTCGTAAACACGCCATGAACAAAGATAAAATCATCAAAAATGAAAACACTGCTATTTAAAATCTGGATGTATTTCACCTTCAAAATCCAGAAAAAGAGAACAAGAGGAGACTTTTTAAACCTGTAAAATTAATCATCATGAAAACTTTTGTTAAAAACGACTTTTATATTCAACTTTCATTCCTTGTAATCGGACTTATTTTGGTATTCTTAGGAATTGTTGTTTTTGAAAATGCTACTGTTTTTCTTTTTTATTTCATAGTGGGAATACCTCAATTGATTAGTTTTATCAGCAGAGCCTTTCAGAAAACAAAGAAATCATGGCTGTTTATTGTCTATGGAATTTTTATAGTTCCTGTATGGATTTCATGGCTGATTATTTTGGCTTTTAATAACAATAATGATGTCACCAATTTTTTCGGATATATTTTAATCGCATCAGTATTCTACAGTCCAGTACTTGCAATCCTTTATATTATAGATTGTTATAAAACTTATGAATACTAAAAAAACAGGACCATGAAAACTTTCATTATATGTGATTTTTATCTTCAAATTTTATTTTTGATAGCGGGAATTGTTTCAGCCTTTACGTGTGAATCATATTTTCAGGGAATACCATTTTATTTTATAGTAGGATTTCCACAATTAATCAGCTATATCATAAAACTTTTCTTGGATGTAGAAAGATCTTCAATTTCATTTATTTACGGATTCTTTATCATACCAATCTGGATTTGTCTGACTTTAAATATGTTTTTTGGAGAATATTCTCATGAGCTTAATAATATATTGATGATCGTTCCATTTTATGGTCTTTTCTACAGTCCGATACTGGCAATCCTTTACATTATAGACTGTTACAAACTCTATAAATACTGAAAAAACAGAACCATGAAAACCCTCAAAATCTTTAAAAACTAAAAAATGGACTCTAGAGAATTAATAAAAAAAGTAGAATGGAAAGACCTCAAATCCCTTTCCACAAAAGAAATGCTGATTGAAAATAATATCAGTCTTCCCTGGCTTTTTACTTCTTTATTTTTGGCTTACAAAGGATATTATTGGGTTGCGATTCCGTTTTCCGGATTTTATTTCCTTACCGCTTTAAGACAGGTTCACAACGGGTTTCACAACGCACTGGGAACAGGGAAATTCCTTACATGGCTGTCAATGTATTTGAATAGTATTTCAATGATAACATCAATTCATGCCGTGAAATTCAATCACATCAGACATCATAAATTTTGCTTAGGTGAAGAAGATTACGAAGGGAAATCTGCCTCAATGAAATGGTATGAAGCGATTTTATATGGACCAAAACATCTGTTTCTTGTACATTGGATCACCTTCAAAAAAGCCAATGACAATTATAGAAAGAAAATGATCTTTGAGCTAACTTCAATCTCAATATTTGTTTGTATTACATTTTATTTTCAGATTAACTTCCTGATCTATCACATTCTAATCATGTTTTTTGGAGAGTTTTTAATGGCATTTTTCGCAGTCTGGACAGTTCATCACGATACGCATGAAAATCCGGATATTGCAAGAACACAACGAGGATTCTGGAAAAATAAATTAACATTCAGTATGTTTTATCACATGGAACATCATCTTTTTCCCGCTGTTCCCACCATTAAATTGCCGGAATTGGCAAAGAGAATTGATGAAATTTTACCTGAATTAAATAAAAAACAAACTTTTTAAAATGTCAACAATCTATTTAGATACCATCATCAAAGCCGATATCCAAACTGTTTTTGATCTTGCGAGAGACATCGATCTGCATCAGAAATCAACTTTTAAAACAGGTGAAAAAGCAATTGCAGGACGAACTTCAGGACTCATCGAAGAAGGCGAAACGGTCACATGGAAAGCAAAACATTTAGGAATCTATCAAACCCTGACCACAAAAATCGTCGCCATGAATAATCCCCATCATTTTACAGACACCATGCAAAAAGGCGCTTTCAAATCCATGAAACATCAGCACATTTTCAGGCAGGAAGGTAAAAACACAATCATGACAGACATCTTCGAATTTCATTCCCCTTTCGGATTCATAGGAAAAATTTTCGATGCTCTGTTTCTTAAAAATTACATGAAAAACTTTCTTTTAGAGAGAAACAAATTGATAAAATTCACCGCAGAAAATAAGCAGAAGCGCGAGCGAAGCGAGCGTCAAAACGTTTAGTATGAGCGATGTCATGTTGAGCTTTAAGTTTATCCTGAGCTTGACGAAGGAAAGCATCTCAACATTAAAAACTATCAACGAATAAAAATCAACCAAAAACCAAAAATAATGAACTTCCTAAAAGCCGAATGGCGAAAACTAGCCATTATCAACTACGAAATCAATCCCGAAGTTTTAGAAAAATATCTTCCCAAAGGTACAGAACTTGATTTTTACAAGGGAAAATGCTATGTAAGTGTAGTCGGATTTATGTTTTTAAATACAAAATTATTGGGACTTCCGATTCCTTTTCACAGAAATTTCGAAGAAGTAAATTTAAGATTTTATGTAAAGAAAAAAGAAGGTAATGATTGGAAAAGAGGAGTGGTTTTCATCAAAGAAATTGTTCCTAAACCGGCTTTGAGTTTTGTGGCAAATTCGGTTTACAAAGAAAATTATAAAACAATGCCGATGAAAAATATCATTCATCAAAAAGATCAAGAACTGCTGATAAAATACTCTTGGAAAGATCAAGAATGGCATTCAATAGAGATCAGTGCAGAAAGTGAACCATTAAAAATGGAAAACAATTCTGAATTTGAATTCATCACAGAGCATTATTACGGTTTCACAAAAAAAGAAAATAAAACATCAGAATATCAAGTCTGCCATCCGAAATGGGATTATTATTTAATCAAAAACTATCAGTTAAAAATAGATTTTCAGAAAGTTTACGGTAACGATTTTGAATGCCTAAATCATAGGAAACCAATATCTGTAATGCTTGCAGAAGGTTCTGAAATTGAAGTAAAAACAAAAAAGTATTTGATCTAAAAGTAAAAACAACCAAATAAAAAGTAAAATGTCCATGCGGGTATTTATCGGGCGTTTGCTAAACAATTAATATTAGCGATGTCATGTTGAACTTTAAGTTTATCCTGAGCTTGACGAAGGAAAGCATCTCAACATTAAAACTATCAAAAATCAACTAAATCCGAACAACCAAATGAAAATAATCATCGCCGCCGGAACAGGCTTTCTCGGTAAAAACCTTGAAAAATATTTTACTGAAAAAGGAAACGAAGTATATATATTAACCCGAAACCCAAAACAGAAAAATGAATTGTATTGGAATGCCAAAACTTTGGGCGAATGGAAAAGATTACTCGAAAATTCTGATGTTCTGATCAATCTTGCCGGCAAATCCGTCGATTGCAGATATACGGAAAACAACAAAAAAGAAATTTACAATTCAAGAATTGAAAGCACAAAAGTTCTTCAGCAGGCAATTGATGAATGTATCCATAAACCCAAAATCTGGCTCAATGCCAGTTCCGCAACCATTTACGTTCATTCAGAAAAGCAATTAAACACAGAAGAAAATGGAATCATTGGTGACGATTTTTCCATGAACATCTGTAAAAGCTGGGAAAACGAATTTTTTAAATCAGAAACAGAAAATCTACGAAAAGTTGCGTTACGGACTTCCATTGTTTTAGGAAATAACGGCGGCGCTTTTCCAAAACTGAAAATGCTCACCAAATTCGGATTGGGCGGGAAACAGGGAAGAGGAAACCAAAACGTAAGCTGGATTCATATTGAAGACTTTTGCAGAGCTGTAGAATTCATCATTGAACATGAAAATATCTCAGGAAGTATCAATATTACAGCTCCCCATCCTTTATTCAACAAAGAATTCATGAAAAAATTAAGAAAACAAATGGAAATCCTGTTTGGAATAAATGCACAGGTTTGGCAATTGGAAATCGCATCAATATTCTTAAACACCGAAACCGAATTACTATTAAAAAGCCGGAATGTCTACCCTGAAAAATTAATCAAAAGCGGCTTTAAATTTTCCTATTCAACAGTGGAATCTGCATTTAAAAATTTATTGTTATCAAAATGAAAGTTTTACAGACTGAAATGTAAGTGTATTTTTAACCGCATAAGTCACCTGAGATTTTAAACTTCATCAACATGAGTTGCATTACTCTATAAAAATCTTTGATTTTCTTCTTATGTGATCTTCTAAATATATAATTAAACTAAACTTATGTGACTTATGAATCAAGAAAAACTTTTGTACCTTTTGTAGTTAAAAATTTCCGGTGAAATATTAAATTAGCAAAAACTAAACGTCAATGTTCATCAGACAAAAAGCAAAAACCATAATCCTTTCATCACTTCTTACGTCATCTGCTTTTTTTTCTCAGGCTCACAATGTTTCTGAAGGCTATCAGAAACCTAAAGATCCGCTTGTTGTGCAAAATCTGGAAAACTGGCAGGATCTAAAATTCGGACTCTTCATGCATTGGGGAACCTACAGCCAATGGGGAATTGTCGAAAGTTGGAGCCTCTGTCCCGAAGACGAATCATGGACACAAAGAAAACCAGAACACGGAAAATCATACTACGAATACGTAAAAAACTATGAAAATCTTCAGACCACTTTCAATCCGGTTCAGTTCAATCCACAGAAATGGGCAGAAGCTGCGAAAAAAGCAGGAATGAAATATGTAGTTTTTACCACAAAACACCACGACGGTTTTGCCATGTTTGATACCCAACAGTCTGATTATAAAATTACCTCCTCCAAAACGCCTTTTTCCAAAAATCCAAAAGCAGACGTCACAAAAGAAATTTTCAATACATTCCGAAATAGCGGGTTTAAAATCGGAGCTTACTTTTCAAAACCCGATTGGCATTCCGACGATTACTGGTGGTCGTATTTTCCGCCAAAAGACCGAAATGTAAATTATGATCCTAAAAAATATCCTGAAAAATGGACCCGTTTTAAAAATTTTACGTTTAATCAGCTCAACGAAATCACCTCCAATTACGGCAAAATTGACATTCTTTGGTTAGACGGAGGTTGGGTTCGTCCCTTTAATACCATCGATCCCAATGTAGAATGGCAGAGAACCATCAAAGTTGAACAGGACATCGATATGGATAAGATCGGAACCATGGCGCGTAAAAACCAACCCGGAATCATTGTCGTAGACCGTACCGTTCCCGGAAAATGGGAAAACTATGTCACGCCGGAACAGGCGGTTCCGGAAAAGCCACTTTCCGTTCCTTGGGAAAGCTGCATTACGATGGGAGATTCGTTTTCCTATGTTCCCAACGACAATTACAAATCCTCTCAGAAAATCATCGAAACGTTAATTAAAATCATCTCAAGAGGCGGAAATTACCTCATGAATATTGCTCCCGGACCGAATGGAGACTACGATCCCATTGTTTACGAAAGACTGAAAGAAATTTCAAGTTGGATGGATAAAAACCAGTCGGCTGTTTTTGCAACAAGAAGTGTTGCCCCTTATCACGACGGAAATTTTTACTACACGAAAAGCAAAGACGGAAAAACAGTGAATATTTTTCATCTGGATGAAAAAATAAATTATGAGTCTCCGGAAACGTTAAATTTTACAATTCCTGAAAATTTTAAACCAAAATCATTGAAAATTTTAGGATTATCTCACAAAATTGACTGGAAACAAAACGGAAATTCAATTGAAATCAATTTACCAAAAGAAAGAAACCAGTTAAAATATTCAACCGTAATCCAGATTACGCAGTAGTTCAAATTGTGACTATTTTTATATCAAAAACGACCTAGGAAATCGAAGCGTTAAGAAAATTAAAACTTAATCCGTTAAGAAATTCCCATTGTTTAAAGCGCGACACAGATATTGAACCGAAGAACTAATACCAAATTCGCGCAAGTTTTGGGAATTTTAGGATTAAATTTTAATTTTTAGCGGAGAGTTCCAAGTCTTGAATTTTTGGTTCTTTTGTTTTAAGACAAAAGAACAATAATTAAATCAAATTATGTATGTTCTTTAAATTTCGTTTTAAAATCATAGCAATCTCATTATTGAGCACAACATTTATTACAGCTCAAAAACCATTATACAAAGACCCCAAACAGCCTGTTGAAGCCAGAGTTCAGGATTTACTGAAACGCATGACGCCCGAAGAAAAATTCTGGCAGTGCTTCATGATTCCCGGAGATTTGGATAACGTTCCGAAAGGTCAGTATTCCCACGGAATCTTCGGTTTACAGGTAAGCGCAGGAAATCAGGGAGGTGGAGTTGCAGGACAAATGCTGAAATATAACGCCAATGAAGATGCAGAAAGACTTGCGAAAAAAATCAATGCCATTCAGAAATATTTTGTGGAAGAATCGAGATTGGGAATCCCGATTATCCCTTTTGATGAGGCTTTACACGGATTAATGCGTGAAGGAGCAACTGCTTTTCCACAAGCAATTGGTTTATCCGCAACTTTCAATCCTGAGTTAATGAAAGAAGTTTCAACGGCCATTGCAAAAGAATCTAAACTGAGAGGAATCCGTCAGATTTTAACGCCGGTTGTCAATTTGGCAAGCGACGTACGATGGGGAAGAACGGAAGAAACATACGGTGAAGATCCGTTTCTGACTTCCGTGATGGGCGTGAATTTCGTCAGTTCCTTTGAAAATCAGGGAATTATTACCACTCCGAAACACTTTTTAGCCAACGTTGGAGAGGGTGGAAGAGATTCATATCCTATTCACTGGAGTAAAAGGTATCTGGAGGAAACTCATTTAATTCCTTTTCAGAAAGCCTTTCAACAGGGAAAAAGCCGATCGGTGATGACTTCCTATAACTTACTGGACGGAAGACCTTCAACAGCAAATCATTGGCTGTTAACAGAAAAATTAAAAAAAGACTGGAATTTTAAAGGATTTGTTATCAGCGATGCAAGTGCAGTCGGAGGAGCAAATGTATTACATTTTACGGCAAAAGATTACGATGATGCTTCTGCACAGGCGATCAATGAAGGACTTGACGTGATTTTCCAGACGGAATATCAACATTATAAACTTTTTATTCCTCCGTTTTTGGATGGAAGAATTTCTCAGGAAAGAATTGATGATGCAGTCGTGAGAGTTTTGAGGGCAAAATTTGAACTCGGTCTGTTTGAAAATCCTTACGTCTCTAATAAAGATATAGAAGAATTAAAGAAAATCAATCACAAACCATTAGCGGAAAAAGCTGCGGCAGAATCTTTTGTGTTGCTTCAGAATAATCATCAGACGCTTCCGATTTCGGAAAAATATAAAAAGATTTTAGTTGTCGGAACAGATGCTGTTGATGCAAGATTGGGCGGTTATTCAGGGCCGGGAAATAAGAAAGTCAGCATTTTGGATGGCATTAAAAATTTAGCTGAAAATAAAAATATCGAAATCACTTATTCAAAGGGAATCGACTGGAATGTAAAAGATTTTCTGACGGTTCCTGCTGAAGTTTTGTCTTCTGAAAATAAAAAAGGTTTAAAAGGAAGTTACTTTTCAGATTCAGAATTAAAAGGAAAACCTGAATTTGAAAAACAGGACGAACAGCTCAATTTCAAATGGACTTTGTATTCTCCCAATCCTGAAAAACTGCAGCCCGACAACTACAGCGTTCGTTGGACAGGAAAACTCGAAGCCCCAAAATCGGGAAAATATCAGTTAGGTTTAAGAGGAAACGACGGTTTCCGATTGTTTTTAAACGGTTCATTGTTAATTGACAATTGGGAAAAACTCAGCTATTCCACCAAAACCGTTGAGGTAGACTTTAATAAAGGGCAGAAATATGATATTGTGGTTGAATTTCACGAAAACAGGGGAGAAGCCAATATTGAACTGATCTGGAACTATGGCTTACAAGACTACCGAAAAGATTTTAATGATGCTTTGAAGCAGGCTCAGAACGCAGATTACATCATTGTTACAGCCGGAATTCATGAAGGGGAATTTCAGGATCGCTCTTCGTTAAGTCTTCCCGGAAATCAGGAAAAATTCATCCATGAAATATCAAAATTAAATAAACCCACGACAGTTGTTTTAGTGGGTGGTTCTGCCATAAAAACAACAGATTGGAAAGATAAAGTAGGAGCCATTCTGGATATTTGGTATCCCGGAGAAGAAGGCGGAAATGCAGTGGCGAAAGTGCTTTTCGGAGCAGAAAATCCATCAGGAAAACTGCCAATAACCTTTCCGGTTGAAGAAGGTCAGTTGCCTTTGACGTACAACCATCATCCGACAGGAAGAGGAAATGATTATTACGATCTGAGCGGCGAACCGTTGTATCCTTTTGGTTTTGGATTAAGTTATACAACTTTTGAAATCTCAGATTTACAGTTAAATAAAACAAAATATTCTGAAAATGATACAATTGTCGCAAAAGTGACTGTGAAAAATACAGGTTCGAAAGCAGGAAGCGAAGTCGTTCAGTTGTATGTAAAAGATCTGTTGGCTTCGGTTTCCAGACCGGTTATTGAGTTAAAAGGCTTTCAGAAAATTTATTTACAACCGGGAGAATCCAAACAGGTTTCGATTAAAATTCCGGTGAAAGAATTACAGTTTTTAGATGAAAAAATGAACTGGATCGTGGAAAAAGGAACGTACAGAATCTTTGTTGGAAACTCTTCCAAAAATCTGCCTTTGAAACAAAATATTGATGTTGAGTAGTCCGGCGTAAAAAAATTATGGTATGAAATGTGTAATATTTAAACCGAACAGGAATGAATTTCATGATAAATTCATTCAAAAAAAGTAAATATTATGAAAAAGTTATTTATATCAACCGTTTTATTAGTAGGATTATCAATGAATGCTTATGGACAGAAACGTCCACCTGCACCTCCACATCCTTCAAAAAGTGAGTTGATCAGCAGCAAATCGAGAGAACTTGACAGAAGATATAAAGCTGAGAAAAAAGCAATTATGAATCATCCGCTTGCAACCAAAAAAATGAAGCAGGATCAGTTAAGAGCTTTAAATGAAAAGTACCAGAGTCAGAAGAGATTACTAAGAAAAATGTAATTTCCGAATACAATAAAAACAGGCTATCCAATGCAGATAGCCTGTTTTTTATGTTCTAACCTAAGGAATAAAAATCAAAGATTTTTAAAAGCTATTGTGAGCTTTTTCATTTATAATGATCAGTTTTAAATAAAATTTTAGTTCATCTTTGGTGACTTTTTGCGGTTAAAAAAAGGTATAAACAGGCTTATTAATAAACCTTTCTTGCAAGCAATAGATTTAAAAGGAATGTTCCGGTCCAGTTACTGTTGTTGGAGCCGTTGTTTCCTATAAAATCCACGCGCGCAACAGAAACCGTAAGTCTCGTTTTACCAGAAGTTCCGTTATTGGCAAGGCTTACAAAAGAAGCAATGAAAACATCCGGAAAACTAGAATTGTTTCCTGCGGTAAGCGAAGGATTCATATTGGTAATATTAAAAGGAGTTCCCTGATATTCGTAAACCAGAGTCATTCTGCTCGCATTGGAAAAACCTGTTCCTACCGAGAACGATGTAGATGCTTTGCTGATGACCCACCATGCATCGGTTCCTGTTCCCGTATCATATGCTGTATTAGAATGTCCGGTCCAGTCGGCAACCGGAGCAGTTCCCGAAGCGTGCGGCGGTATCGAAAGCTGTGTTCCGTAGATTTCCACATTATTAGGCTTCGGAAGCGTAATAAAAGAAAGATCCCATGTTCCTCCGGTAGTGTTGCTGTTATTTACCACTTCTGCATACGCTCCTGTAGGAATGATAAATGTAGAAACCGGAGTATTGTCTATTCTTAGCGTATTTCCCCCTGAAGCCTGTAAAGTAATATTGAAAGCAGAAATATTTTTTATCTTATAAATTCTTCCCGTAAAACTTGAGGCTCCGGAACCGATTACCGGTAGCGTAAACGTAGAATTGGCAGTGCCATTATAAGTGATGTAATGATCGTTGGCAACGATAGAATAAGCAGTTGCAGTCACCTGCCTGTAATTAGCGCTTACAGATCCATTAATGTCTAATGTGCTGGTTGGTAAGTTTTTACTGATTCCAACTTGAGCGTTTGCAAAAATTCCGCACATCACAAAAATCGAAAAAATCTTTTTCATACATATTAATTTTAGTTGATTGCTTCAAAAGTATTAAAATTTTAATATGAAATTTAATTTTTAACTATCATTTTTAATAGTTTTAATAAATTGTATTGATAATATTAATCGAATGGTGTTTTGTGTGAATATTTAAAAACTATTTCTAATTTTCGATGCTTTTATAGTATGATACAACTTTTAAAGCTTAAGATAAAGTAAAATAAGCCAGACAATCGGAAATAAAAGCTTCCGGGATCAATTTCGTCAGAATGCCATACATCCGATATTTTTCCTTAAATTCGCATAAAAATTTTAAACTAATGAATTACGATATTATTGTCATCGGAAGTGGTCCTGGTGGATACGTTACAGCAATCAGAGCGGCACAATTAGGTTTCAAAACAGCAATCATTGAAAAAGAAAATTTAGGAGGAATCTGCCTTAACTGGGGATGTATTCCTACCAAAGCTTTATTGAAGTCGGCTCAGGTTTTTCATTATATTAATCATGCTGAAGATTATGGATTGAACAAAGTGGAAGCTAGCTTTGAGTTTCCGAACGTAATTCAGAGAAGCCGTGGCGTTGCATCGAAAATGAGCAAAGGAATTGAATTCCTGATGAAAAAGAATAAAATCGATGTTATTCTGGGTACTGCAAAAGTACAGAAAGGTAAAAAAGTTTCCGTTACCGATAAAGAAGGAAAATTAACTGAATATACAGGAACGCATATCATCATCGCAACAGGAGCGCGTTCAAGAGAATTGCCGAACTTGCCACAGGACGGTAAAAAAGTAATCGGATACAGACAGGCATTGTCTCTTCCTGAGCAGCCAAAATCTATGATTGTTGTAGGTTCCGGAGCTATCGGAGTAGAATTTGCCGATTTCTATAATACAATGGGGACAAAAGTAACCGTTGTAGAATTTATGCCAAACATCGTACCTGTAGAAGATGAGGAAATCTCTAAACACTTAGAAAAATCTCTGAAAAAATCAGGAATCGAGATTATGACCAATGCTTCAGTAGAAAGCGTTGATACAAGCGGAGAGGGCGTAAAAGCTACCGTAAAAACAGTAAAAGGAAACATCGTTCTTGAAGCTGATATTTTATTATCTGCTGTAGGAATCGCTGCAAACATCGAGAACATCGGTCTTGAAGAAGTGGGAATCCAGACAGATAAAGGTAGAGTTTTGGTCAACGAATGGTACGAAACTTCAGTTCCGGGTTATTATGCAATCGGAGACATCATTCCTACTCAGGCTTTGGCACACGTTGCTTCAGCAGAAGGAATTACCTGCGTTGAAAAAATCAAAGGAATGCAAGTTGAAAAAATCGACTATGGCAATATTCCGGGATGTACGTACTGTCACCCAGAAGTAGCTTCTGTTGGTCTTACAGAAAAACAGGCTAAAGAAAAAGGATACGAAATTAAAGTAGGAAAATTCCCTCTTTCGGCAAGTGGAAAAGCAACGGCAAACGGAAATACGGATGGTTTCGTTAAAG
This sequence comes from Chryseobacterium gambrini, assembly GCF_900156825.1. Lineage (GTDB taxonomy): Bacteria > Bacteroidota > Bacteroidia > Flavobacteriales > Weeksellaceae > Chryseobacterium > Chryseobacterium gambrini. The sequence goes on from NZ_FTOV01000022.1 coordinate 25,336, forward strand.
TTATTTTCGATGCTAAATACGGAGAGTGGTTAGGATGTCACATGATCGGTGAAGGTGTTACAGACATGGTTGCGGAAGCAGTGGTTGCCAGAAAACTGGAAACTACAGGTCACGAAATCATCAAATCTATTCACCCGCACCCGACAGTTTCTGAAGCCATTATGGAAGCTGCAGCGGCTGCTTATGGAGAAGTAATCCACATTTAATTTTTCACTTTGTCAAAGTTGAAAATCTTTGACAAAGTTCAACAATATCAAAACCACAGATCAGGAGTCTGTGGTTTTTCTCTTTGAAAAGGATCTGTTTAAATTTGATATTTAAAATTTTATGATTCGATTATTTTACCACGCAAAGTTTTAATTCAACTTTACACATTATTCTTAGAAAGCAAAGGCAAATAAAATCTGCTTCACGAAGCCTGAAAACATTGCTTCATCAAATCAGCTTGTTGATTCTTCTTTGCTCACTTCAATAATTAAATCTTTAAGTAAAAACTTTGCGTTAAAAAATAAATGAAATTTTTGAATATTTAATCAAATTTAAACATTCTTTAAGATGATTTTTTTTGATTTTATCTCAGTTATTTTCTTAATTTTATTGCGGAAATAAAATACAAATACAACAAACTATGTTTAAAAAATTAGCTGCAGAAGCTTTAGGATTGGGTGATATCGGAAAAATTATTCCTTCTCAGGATTATGATAAAGTAGATTCGGACGATTATATCCTTTCCGAAGATAACGAGAAAATTTTCTTTTTAATTAAATCTAAAAGAGACGAATACTGCTTTACCAACAGAGCTTTGATCCATATCGACGGAGCCAGTGCTTTGGATAAAAAAAGAGTCTTAAAGAGATACGAATATTATCAGTTTCCTTTCTCGAATATTGCTTTACAGACGGCGGGAACCATCGATTTAGATGTTGAAATTTCATTTAATATCGGGAATGTTCCAATGATGATCAGCGTTGCAAAAGGTCAGATCGATCATTTGAAAGATCTGTATAAAGCACTTTTGGCGATTCAGCAGGAAGTTCACCACAATCATTCTTTGCTGAATTTCTCTAACGACAGCATCCAGAAAGCCATCACCACAGTAGCTTCCGGAAAACAGGAAAACGTTTCCAAGAGTCAGGAACTGAGAGCCATCAACGAGTATATTTTTGCATGGAACACCAACAGTTTTGATAAATATAATCAGAAAGACTTCTCAAGGATTTTTGAAAAGTATATTAATAATTAAAAATAAATTTAGATAATATGCCCGGAAATTTGCCGGGCTTTTTTAAACCGCCATTCATGAAAAAAATCATTTTTTTTACTGCTTTTTGTATGCTTTAGCTTTTCATTTTCTCAGAACAAAGACGATAAAAGATATTTTCCTGTGGAGTACATTCTGAAAACATCCAGTGATACCATCAGAACGAAGATCAGAAATGTAGGTAAATTTTCCAATACAAAATATTATGTAGCCACTGTGTTACTTAAGATGAAAATGAGGGATTCTTCCGGGGCTGAAACGTGGGTGGAACCAAAAGATGTGGAATACATTAAGATTACCGATGAAAATAATACCACTCATGAATATTATGCTTCTGCCGGGAAAATGGTTTTTGACAATGGTTTTGTAGAAATTTTGTATGAAGGCAAAAATATGAACTGGTACAGATTTTTTCCTCACGGCGGCTTAAAATTTGTTGGAACAGATTTCTTAATCGACGGCAGAAACCGAAAAATCATCAATGAATCCGGATTTTTCAATCCCAGTCTTAAAAACAGCCTGAAAGTAAGATTTGCAGCTTATCCGGATCTTCTCGCTATGATAGATTCCTGGAAAACAGATGACGATCTTCTGAAAATTCTTCAGTTGTATGATAAAAAAGTGGGTTAAACTATTTCTTATTGAAGAAAACCTCTTTTAAAAAAGTTTTACATTAAATACTTAATACTAAAAATCATTATAATTTTCTGGTTAAATAAGACCAGATCATCAATATTTATTTAAGCATAATTTTATTTGTGTTAAAATAATGCAAAATCACCACATTTAGAAAAATTAATCTGTTTTTATCGACTTGTTTTCTTAATTTTAATCTATGGAATTTGGGAAAGTTGGGCTTGTTTTATCGGGTGGCGGAACAAAAGGGATCGCGCATGCCGGAGTTTTAAAATTTTTAGCGGAAAAAAATATTAATATTGATGTTCTTTCGTGCTGCAGCGCAGGTTCCATTGTAGGCTGCCTTCATGCAGTGGGTAAAACGCCCGAGGAAATTTTAGAATTTTTCAATTCGGTTTACTTTTTCAACTGGAAACATTTTGCATTCAACCAGCCCGGCTTGGTTTCTTCGGTGATTTTCAGAAATTATCTCAATCCTATTTTCGGCGAAATGAAACTGGGCGATCTCGATAAAGACGTAAGAATTGTGGCAACAGAATTAGTAGGAGGAACCGAAAAAATCTTTGAAAAAAGTTTTAAAATTGTGGATGCCATTATTGCTTCGTGCTCCATTCCCGGAGTGACGACTCCGTACATCATCGATGAAGAAATGTACTGCGACGGAGGCGTGCTGAATAATTTTCCCGCCGACATCATCAGAGACGATTGTGATAAGCTGATCGGAGTTTTCGTTTCTCCTCCACAAGATGTCAAAATCAATGATTTAAAATCAATTAAAGCCATTGTTTCCCGTTCGTACGATCTGCTTTCTTACCGCATCGAAAGAATTAAATTCGATCACTGCGACTGGTTTATCTCATCGCAGGAACTTTCCATCTACGGAACATTCGAAAGAAGAAAAGACCGTCTGGAACAGATCTTTAACATTGGTTATCAGGCTGCGAAAGAAAGCTTTAATGAAAGCCGTTTTTACGCTGATCTGGAAAACGAAAAAAGAATAGTCTGAAATCTTTAATTTCATTTTCCCTTAAAAAGTTACTGAAAGTTGATACGTCCTGCATCTTTGCGGTTAGCCAACAAAATGGCAGTACAATTTATTTGATAAACTAATTTTAAATTTAACCACAAAAGAAACAAATGACAATGTTAAAGCGAATTTCTATAATCATCAAACCGCTCAAAAGAATAAAAATCAAAGATTTTTAAAAGCTATTGTTAACTTTTCATATATAATTCTCAACTTTCAATAAAAGTTTAGTTCATTTTTTGCGGTTAAATAAAAGTTTAAACAGACTTGATAAAAACATCCGTAAATTCAAAACTTTTCCCGTTGAAAAGCCCTTTGTCGCTCAGTTTCAGCTCGGGAATCACCAGAAGAGCCATGAAAGACAAACTCATGTAAGGCGCTCGTAATCTGCTTCCTAATTCCTTTGCGCGACGGTCTAATCTAATATAAGCTTCTGCTACCTTTTCTGCAGGAAGATTCGTCATAATTCCGGCAATCGGGAGTTCCAGAACCATTTCTTCCGTTTCGGTTGCCAGAGAAATTCCACCCTTCGCTTTAATGATCAGATTTACAGCTTTACATATATCATCGTCATTGGTTCCCACCACCACAATATTATGACAGTCATGCGCAACACAAGAAGCAATGGCTCCTTGTTTTAAGCCTATATTTTTGATAAAAGCTGTTGCAACCGGCGCATCCTGATAACGGTTCACCACGGCAATTTTCAGAATATCATGTTCAGGATCAGACTCTGCAAAACCATCAATATTTAAAACTTCTGCATGAATTTCTTTTGTAATCAGTTGTCCGTCCAGCGCTTCGATCACACGAATTTTTTCCCCTTCACTTTTTACCTTAAAATCTGAAGGACTTTTTAAACTGCAGCTAAAATTATTCACTGTCGCAGCTTCCACAGATTCAATAAACGATTCCCCGTTTTCTGAAACCAATGCTCCGTTGATGTACGTTTTTAAAATCGTAAAATCCGTGAGATTATCGATTTCTATAAAATCTGCATTGTCGCCAATCTGCAATAATCCGACCGGTAAATTATAATGTTTAACTACATTGTACGAAGAAGCACACAGCACGTCATACAAATCATAACCCAAATCCAGAGCGCGTTTCACATGATCGTTGATATGAGATTCCAGCAAATTATCAGGATGTTTATCGTCACAGCAAAACATCATCTGATCCGGAAAATCTTTTAATAAAGGAATTAAAGTATCAAAATTTTTCGCTGCACTTCCTTCACGGATCATCACTTTTACCCCGAATTCAAGCTTTTCCAGCGCTTCCTGATACCCAAAACACTCATGATCTGTAGAAATTCCCGCACTAAAATAAGATCTCATTTCTTCCCCCATTAATCCCGGAGCATGACCGTCAATCGGTTTGTGATGTTTTTTCGCAGATTCCAGCTTTTTCAGAACCTCCTCATCTTTATAAATAACCCCCGGAAAATTCATCATTTCAGCCAGATATACAATTTCTTTCTTGCTTAAAAGTCCATCAATGTCACCCGAATCAATCACCGCACCTGCTGTCTCAAAATGGGTCGCAGGAACGCACGATGGAGCCCCGAAATAAAAATGAAAAGGTACTTTCTGAGCATTTTCGATCATATAATCTACCCCCGAAACTCCCAAAACATTGGCAATTTCGTGAGGATCTGAAATCGTTCCCACCGTTCCGTGCTTTACCGCAATCTTTGCAAACTCAGACGGAACCAGCATACTGCTTTCAATATGAACGTGTGCATCAATAAATCCGGGCAGAACATACGTATCCTGCTTTTCCGAAATTCTTTGTATTGAACTGATTCTGTTGTCTTTAATAATGATTTCAGCAGGGTAGGTTTCCCTTGTAACGATGTCGATCAGATTCGATTTAATGGTAAAAGCCATTGGATATTGATTATTTTAAGTGAATTTACCAAAATATTAGAAATAATACCATTTTTCTACACATAAAATATTCTGTAGAAATCATATCTGTGCAGCAGAAAAATAAAATGCAGAAGCAGAACTCCGAAGGAGTTCAATTTTTTAGAGTAACTTTAATGACGAAATGGGAAAAACAGATAGGATATCCTTAACCTCAAACTTAGCCTTTCCAATCTATATCTTTTTTCTTTGAAGCTGTTTCCCACTTTCGCTACTCGCTTTTTTAGAGTTTCGGCGGCAGCGAAGCTGCCGCCGAAATTCTAAAAAGAGCTCAGACATGCCGCTCAATTGGGGCTAGAAATCAGTCATCCATTCACTATTTCAACAATAGCATCAATAGATAACTCCCCCAAAATAAAAACTACAGCTTTATCTATCTATCTATCTATCTATCTATTGGTTTTTATCTTTCACCAGAAAAGTAAAACCCTTTATAGTTCATAAAAATTTAAACAATTTTCCATTGTTTTAAAAAAACAAAAAAATTCCTGACGATGAAGTCAGGAACTAAATATATTATTGAAATTAATTTTTAACCACGTAACCATCCTGATTAACAATTGTTTTGCCGTTTCTGTCGGTTACCGTTAAAGTATACGGAGCTTTTTTCGCCGAACTCGTTAAATAATTTCTCCAGATCTGGTAAGTATATCCGTTATTATTAAACTCGTAGTAATAATTTCCGCCTGTTCCATCCGGAATTAATTCTCCGTCCGAAATAATCATACTCGGTTTGGAAGTCACCTTTCCGTTGGCTGCCCAGGATTGATACAGATAATTTCCGTTGGGTTGTTTATCAATTTTAATTTTAAACTTTTTGGTTTTAATAATAAACGACTTGGGAACTTTTTCCTGCTGATAATGGATTTTTGAAACAGGATTTTCATTAAAAGTTCCAGCCTGAACCAATGAAAACTGAGCAATGCAAAATGCACCTAATAAAATTTTTCTGATCATTTTTTAGCTATTATTAGATGAAAATTTAATCAAATTTGAAGCCAATTCAGAAAGGGTTGATTAGTTTTAGATCCGATTTGTCGTTAAAAATCACCCGATCTGGATTAAAAATTAATGCATCAAAAAAAATAATTAAATTGAAAATCAGTCAATTAATAAATTTTCAAAAAAATATTTAAATTTTTTGAAACAACTGAATATTTTTCTTTCTTACATTTGTATCATCAAAAGGATCTCGTTCCTTTCTTATCAAAATGAAACTAATTAACTTTAAGTTTTTCCTTTTAAAAGTGTCAGAAATCATCTTTACGATTTTCAATACTTCACCTCCTGCACTTTCTTAAATTTTTCGAAAGAATTATCATATAATTCGTACTCTGTTTTTCTTTTTATGAAAAAATAGAGCGCAATTCCTGTTTTCAAATTTAATTACACAAAAAAACAAACAAACTATGGAATTAAGTTTTCATGGCTGGATGATTCCGGTCGTTATTGCACTATTGTGCGTTATTTTTTACAAATTTATCTTAAGAATTTTCTTCGGATTAGTCATTGTTCCGCAGGACAGAATAGGCTTGGTTACCAAAAAATTCGTGCTTGTCGGTAAGCAGGAACTTCCCGAAGGAAGAATTATCGCCACCAATGGAGAAGCCGGTTTTCAGGCACAGACTTTGGCTCCCGGAGTTTATTTCGGAAAATGGATCTGGCAATATTCTATTGATTTTCAGCCCTTCACCGTAATTCCCACAGGAAAAATAGGCTTACTTCTTGCCAAAGACGGGATGGAGCTGGAAACCGGAAGAATTTTAGGAAGAAAAGTAGATTGCGATTCTTTTCAGGATGCCGAGGCATTCTTAAAAAACGGAGGCAGAAAAGGTCGTCAAACCGCCATCATTGCTCCCGGATCTTACAGAATCAATACTTTACTGTTTGAAATTGAACTCACAGACATGACTCAGATTCCGGATAATGCAGTGGGAATTATAACAACGATGGAAGGAAGTCCGTTGGAAGAAGGACAGATTGCCGGAAAGATCATCAATAACCATAACAAATTTCAGGATGTCGATACCTTTTTAAACAGCGGTGGTTACAAAGGACTTCAGGAACAGGTGATTTTGGCGGGTTCATATTTCTTAAACCCTTGGTTTACAAAAGTTGAAATGGTAAAAATGACGGAAATTCCGATTGGTCATGTTGGAGTCATTATCAGTTATGTAGGAGAGGAAGGACAGGATTTAAGCGGCGTAGACTTTAAACACGGAAATATTGTAGAAAAAGGACATAAAGGAGTTTGGGCAGAACCTATCGGTCCCGGAAAATATCCGATTAACCCTTATATTATGAAAGTGGAACTTGTTCCGACTACCAATTTAGTTTTAAACTGGGCTTACGAAAGAAGCGAATCCCATCAACTCGATAAAAATCTTTCTACGATTACCGTTCGAAGTAAAGACGGTTTCCCTTTCAACTTGGATGTTTCGCAAATTATTCATATTCCGACGTATGAAGCGCCAAAAGTAATTGCCCGTTTCGGAAATATGATCAATCTGGTGAGTCAGGTTTTAGAACCTACGATCGGAAATTACTTCAGAAACTCAGCACAGGACAGCGATGTAATTGCTTTTTTAGGAACAAGAAAAGAAAGACAGCAGTCTGCAAAAGACCACATCAGCAGCGTTTTGGAACAATATAATGTAAATGCTGTCGATACATTGATCGGAGCTATCGTTCCTCCTGAAAGTCTGATGAAAACTTTAACAGACAGAAAGTTGGCAGAAGAACAGAAAATCACTTACGAAACCGAAATGCTTGCTCAGGAAACGAGACAGGCTTTGGAAAAAGAAACCGCCGTTGCAGATATGCAGAAGGAAATTGTAAAAGCAGATCAGGGCGTTTTAATTGCAGAAAGAATTGCCGACGCATCCGTAAAAAAAGCAACCGGAGACGCCAATTCCGTAAGATTACAGGCAACTGCGGAAGGAGACAGACTGAAACTTCTGGCAACCGGTGAAGCCGAAAAAACAAGACTTCTCGCAAAAGCCGAAGCCGAAAAAATCGAATTATTGGCAAAAGCAAGTGCAGAACAGATTTCATTAACGGGTAATGCTGAAGCGGAAAAAATCTTAGCGATCGGTAAATCCAACGCAGAATCTTACAAATTATCTGTGGAAGCAATGGGCGGAAATAATTTCACCCAGTTAAAGATCATGGAAAATATTGCCAGCCAAAACGTAAGAATTATGCCTGAAGTGTTGATCGGCGGAAACGGAGATTCAGCAAACGGAGGAATCAGCGGACTTTTGGGATTGCAGCTTTTGGAGCAGGTTCAGAAGAAAAACTAGAAACGGCTAATGTAATTGAAGAAAAAAGCGATAACAATTCTTAAATATTTTGGCTGAATGTCAGAATTAAAAAAAACACAACATCATATATATTCAAAGTACAGAAAATTTTTCTGCCCACTTTAAAAACTTTTAACCATTCTATATATCTTTTGCCAAAATCTTCGGTGCAAAAGAGGAAAGCTCCAGATTTTGGAGCTTTTTCTTTTTATGCGGTATAGTTTGCAAATGCTTCTTCAAGACTTTCGAACTTGCCTTTGAACTCATCAATCGGGCAATCCTGCAGAATATTTCCTTTATGAATAAGGATCACGCGCGAGCAAAGCGCTTCCACTTCCTGCATGATGTGCGTGGAAAGCAAAACCGTTTTTTGCTGTCCGATTTCTTTCACCACATTTCGGATCTCGATAATTTGGTTCGGATCCAGTCCGTTGGTCGGTTCATCCAGAATTAAAAGATCCGGCTGATGAATAATTGCCTGTGCAAGACCTACTCTCTGTTTGTATCCTTTGGAAAGCTGACCGATTTTTTTAGATTTTTCAGGCGTAATTCCTACGAGCTCAATCACTTCATCTACTCTTGAAGCCGGAATTTTATGAATATTGGCAACAAACTGTAAATATTCTTTCACATACATTTCCAGATACAGCGGATTGTTTTCAGGAAGAAAACCGATCTTCTTTTTGCTTTCGATTTCGTTTTCCGTGATGTTTTTTCCGTTAAAAATTATTTCTCCTTCATCAATTTTCAGTGCGCCGACAATAGATTTCATTAAAGTCGATTTTCCGGCTCCGTTCGGACCCAAAAGACCGATAATTTCATTTCTGTCAATGGAAACGTTAATGTTGTTCAGAGCAGTCTGCTCACCAAATTTTTTGGTTAAATTATTTATTTGAAGAGACATAATTTCGTAATGATCTTTTTGCAAAAATAAAATAAAAAAACTCATCCGGATGAATGAGTTGATGCAATATTTTAAAAAGTTTGATTATTTTTTGGACTTCTTGCCTGAAGTTTCTGCGGTAGGCTGAACTGCAGCAGGTTGCGGATTGGAAGCATTCATCGGCTGAACATTATTCTTTTGTCCCGGCTTCTCATACAATGCAGATTTTCCGTTGGTTTTACCGAAAATCTTATCAATCTGTTTTTTTGTAAGAAGCTGCGATTTTCCTACGAATTTTCTGTTTTTGTTGATATACTGGATAAACTGAACAGTAGGAGTACCGTAGTTTTTCTCAAAATGCAGTTCGATAATATCGTTCGGAAGTTCCAGAATGATATTTCCTACAGGAATGTCGATAAATCCGTTTTCAATAATTTCATAAAGTCCGGAAACGTCTTTATTAAGATTCTGAAAAGAAAATGATCTGAAAGTATTAAGGTTGGCGGTGTTCAGATCCTGATAATTGAAAGTAAATTTATCATCTTTTTTATATAAACCTACGGCATTATCTTTACCAATTTCTATCAGAGTTTCGTTTTTCAACACCTTGATCTGTGAGGAAACTGAAATACCGAACATACATACAAATAGTAGAATTATTTTTCTCATGGGTTGATTTTTAATGCTATATAATCTGGTATTCTAAATTAACAAATAAAAACGCGAAAAAGTATTTTTTACTCCCTCAAAACAAATGTAACAATTTTTTTTAATATCTGTTAAAAGGAATCAATAGATAAAATTTATTCTTTTTAGCGTGAATTATATTAAATATTTGAAATTTAATTGTTTATAAAAGTAAATTTTAAATTTGTTAATTAATTGATAATTCTTAAAATAGAAGTTTGTATTTCATAATATTTTAAAAATCAATCACTTTACCCGATTATAAAAGCAATGCTTTAAATAATTTGTTAGCGAAAACTTTTTAAAATTTAGGGATTGAAATTATTGGCTTAAAAAGAGAAAAGTCCGGAAGGAGTAGAGTTGTTTTTTTCATTTCGTGTACGTTTATTTTAAGGCAAATTTAGCAAAAATAATCTATGAAAATCCTGTTATCCGCGATTACCTGTTATTTTTAATAAGCTGCAACAGCTTAGAAGCCGCCATCGTTCCCATACTGAACCCATCGTTGATGATGCATTCGTAAGATTCATCAAGATATTTCGGAAGTGTGCCTTCGGTTATCGCAATTACTTTTACATCAGAAGTCTGTACCTTCTTTTTGATAAGAGAACTGTGAAGTCCGGCAAGCGTTTCGTCACTCATCGCGAAATAACCGTCAAACTGTTCATAGTCCAGAATAATGTTCAGCTTTTCCTTTACGCTTTCTGCAGACTCACAAAAAATAACCTTGCATTCCATTTGCGGATATTCTTTCAGCTTTTGCAGGAAAAAATCCCTTCTAGTTTGGGTGATGTCCAGATTTTCATCCCCAAAAATGGCAAGAATTTTTTTGCACTTATTATTGGCAAGCTTTTCAGCGGCAGTTTCCACATTCAGTTTATTATCAAAAATAATCTGTTCAAAAGAACTCTGAGAAATCGTTTTATCAAACATTACTACCGGAACTTCTATTTCCCTGAGTCTGTTTAAGTGGGAAAGATCTTTCGTTTGTCTTGTAAGAGAAATAAGAATTCCGTCCACACGCGAGTTGATGCAGGTAATGATGTTTTCTTCCTCCATTCCCACAGATTCTTCAGAGGACAATACAAAAAAATGATACCCTTCCTTATGCAGCACCGAAGAAATTCCTCTTATAATAGAAGGAATAAAAAACATCGACATTTCCGGAATGATAAGCCCGATAACTTTTGAAGACTTTTTCCTGAAGTTGATCGCAAAATCATTCGGAATATAATTAAAAGTTTCTGCAGCCTCCTTTACTCTTTGCTTTACGGCATTGCTGATATCTGGGTGATCTTTAAGCGCTCTGGATACTGTAGATACACTGATATTGAGCATTTCTGCGAGGTCTTTTATAGTGACTCTTTTCATTTTTAAGTTAATTGAGGCAATTTTTGGGTTAATTTAGTGATGTTTCGAGGTTAAATTTAAGTTAAAAAATGTTAATATTTTGTTTTAAAAAGTTAATAAAAAGTTAAAATTTTAAGAAGTTATCCACCGCAAACGTTTGCGCAAACGTTTGAAATTAATATAAATTTAACACAAACCAAAAACTACATTTTGAATATGTTAAAAAAAATACTTTTAGACCATAATTAAAAACTCTTAAAAATTATGGAATCAAAAATTTTTACCAAATTGCTCATTTTCGGCGCGATGAATACAGCAGCCTTTATGTTTTCTCAGAGTACAGAAAATGATACAATTACAAGAGGTAAAGCAATCGATGAGGTAGTTATCACAGGTAACTCCAATCCTAAAGCTTCTATTAAAACCAGTACTTCTATTTCTACTTTAAAAATGAAAGATATAGAAAATGCTGCTCCAAGAACAACTGCCGAAATTTTCCGTACCATTCCGGGAATCCGTTCAGAATCTTCGGGTGGGGAAGGAAACTCCAATATTACGGTAAGAGGGGTTCCTGTTTCAGCAGGAGGTTCCAGATATCTATTGATTCAGGAAGACGGTTTACCAGTAATGCAGTTCGGAGATATCGCATTCGGAACACAGGATCAGTTTACAAGATTCGATTCTTTTGTTTCCAGAGTGGAAGCATTAAGAGGAGGTTCTGCCTCTGTTTTTGCAAGTAATTCTCCGGCGGGGATCATCAACTTCATCACGAAGACCGGAGAAAAAGAAGGCGGAAGCATCACACAGCAGTTAGGATTAAACTATAAAAACTACAGAACAGATTTCGACTACGGAACGCAAATCGCAGATAACACGTTTTTAGCTTTGGGAGGGTTCTACAGAATCGGGGACGGACCAAGAAAAACAGGATTCAATTCCAATAACGGAGGACAGTTCAGAGTATCTTTACTGAAAAAGTTCGAGAAAGGAAGCTTCAGAATTTATGCTAAACTTCTGGATGACAGAACTGCCGCGTATATGCCGATGCCGGTTGCGGTTTCAGGAACAGATGCAGATCCGAAATGGTCTTCTTTATCCAATTATAACATCCTGAACGGTGCTTTACAGACGATCAATCTACAACACGACAGAACATTAGGAAACGACGGTAATATTTTCAACAGCGATGTTTCAGACGGAATGCATTCCATTTCAAAAACCATTGGTGCAGAATTCAATTATGATCTTGGAGAAGGATGGAAATTTGAAGAAAAAATCCGTTATTCCGCAAACAACGGACAGTTTATCGCACCGTTCCCTGCAAGCGTAAGCAAAGGAAGCGATTTCTTTACGGCGGCTAACTTTACCAATTTCGGAAGTGCAGTGTATTCAGGAACCAATACTCCGGTGGATATGAATGCCTATTACATGAAAATAGCACTTTTCAATGTAAAGCTTAACAACTTCAATAATTTTGTGAACGATTTTAACATCAGCAAAAAATGGAGCAATGTGAAATTCAATGCAGGATTGTACAAAGCTACCCAAAACATCAATATGGACTGGATTTGGAATAATTACATTCAAGAAGTAAGCGACAGCAATGCAAGATTGGTAGATGTTAAAAACCTTTCAGGAACTTTCATTACAGATCAGGGTTTACTTAACTATGGAATGAAAGACTGGGGGAATTTAAAAAGAAATTATAATACCAAATATGACATTACTGCGCCTCACGCACAGATCGAAATCAATGCAACCGATAAATTAACCATCGATGCAGGTGCAAGATATGATATCGGAAAAGTAACAGGAACTTTTTCAGGAGGAACCGTTACCTATACAAGCCGCGATGTTCTATGTTAATACGCAAATTAATCAGGTTAAAATTTTAAAGTTTTTTTGATAATCTGGTTGATAAGCCATTTTGTTTTTTACCACACCG
>NZ_FTOV01000014.1 GCF_900156825.1 Chryseobacterium gambrini
AAATTTGTATCTTTGAGAAAATAAAAAGCCCCGAAAAGGGGCTGTATGATGGCGGAAATCTTTTTTTAATAGTAATAAAATGGTAGCAAATAGTAGTTTTTCGGCGTTTCGTTTTTTCTCAATCCGAGGGTTAAATATGCCCAAAATCCTTTTATTAATGGGCTTTTTCAGCTTTTTTCACTTACTAGTCAGTTTCGCTTTTTCGTTTTAAGGGGAGTAAAAGCACGAAAATTCATAACATACAACCTCATTAAAAATCAACTGTTTATGAAATCTAAAATAAGAAGAATTTCCGACTGGAAAACGTTCCAAACCACCACCAACAGACATAATATTGAAATTCTGGCAACGCACATCGCTGTAATTGTAGGAGTTTTTGTTTTTGCAGCAATTCTGTAAACTTTGGTACAGTTTTCGCCGCAATAGAAAGTGTTACGAAAAATATTAATTATGATGAATGTACGGATGCAAACTATTAATCAAAAAATAGCTAGTGAGTATTTAAAATTTTTCTATCCACCCCTTCGCACAGAAATTACCCAATTGTCTTCACAGGATAATTTTGCTGGTATTATGCAGGCAACCATTAATTATCTTAAAAAGCTTCTTCACGAATCTAAAGTGAATATTATTGCCCATCACATCAAACTGATGGAAATGATTTATAAAGGTGGAGATTCTTATGTAAAAGATATGATTGAAAATCTTTTTGTGCGGTCTTTTGAAAGCTTTAAAAAGCACGCCAAAATCTCCCACTGGAAACTTCTTTACCAATATATGCCTGTGACTTTTCAGGTGATCTACAACGATCAGCGGAAGCAGGACAAAATCTTTTTTGGGAAGTAAATTAATTTTTAAACGCAGTTCCGGCGAAGCCTTTGGCTTCGCCGGAACTTTTTAATTCTTCTTTAAAAAAGTCTGTTTTACCATCTGAAGTTCTTTGTCGTTCATCTTTGAAGATTTCTTCAGTTTGGCAACAAAAACATCTACTTCTTCAGTGGTTGACGGACAGCCCAGATTTTCGTTTTTATCGTTGAAAGAATCTGCAAGCACCTCCCCTTTCGGATTCAGAACCAGCCAGAACGGAAGTCCCGCGTCTTTGCCTTTGTATTTTTCCATCAATGCTTCCCCACCCGGATTTTCAAGTTTTTTCTTTTCGCCCATTTCCTGAACATCTACATAAGCGGTGACAAATTTTTTATCAAAAATCGGCTTTGTTTCGGATAGATTCATATTCTTTTCCATAACGTGGCACCATTTGCACCATGAAGCGTGAAACATCAGCAATACATTTTTATTTTTGGATTTAGCTTCGGTAAGCGCTTTGTTTAAAACAACATCCGCTTTTTCCTGAGCAAAATGTAACTGGAATAATAATAAGCCTAAAAATAAGAGGATTTTAGAAATTTTCATTTTGGATCTGATTTTAAATACTAATCTAAAGATTTTTTTGTTGTTATACTAACACTTTTTAAAAACTATTTCATGAAACTCAGACTTATTTGCATATTTCTTACTATTTCATTTATATCGAATGCTCAGATTTCCAGAAAACTAAAAGATAAAGTTGAAATTATTGACAAAAAATTTTTTGATATAATACTTCAAACTTATGATAATAAAAGTTACGAAGAACTTTACACTTTATATTCTGAAATATCTAAAACAGCCACAAATGATGAGCTTTTTTATCTTGCTCTAAATGGAAATACATTTATTCGTCATAATGCAGCTTTTAGTTTGCTCTATAAAAAGGATAAAAGAATCATAGATTTGTACAAATACTATTCTAAATTTCCTATGCAATATGAAATAAAAATGAGCTGCATCATTGCCCAACAAGATATGGCACTAAGTATAAGAGGATATATCCTTGCTGAGTTAAGAAACCACGAGGAGTATAAAATAATATCGAAAAAAAGTAATCAATCCAAAGATTTTTACACAACAGAAGAAATTAATTATTATGAAAAATTAGATATTAATTTTTTTAAAGATTGTATTGATGAGTTCGAAATAATCGATGAAACTTATATTCCGGAGAGATTGGAAATTTATAAAATCATTAATGAGAATTGGAAAGATGGTAAACTTCAATTTCCAAATAATTATTAAAAACAAAAAATATTCTTTAACAAATAACTTAGTTTTTAAATTTCTATTATTTTACCATGAAGCTAAGAATATTGCCACTTTTACTTTTTACAATTACCTTTTGTGAAGCGCAGATTTCTAAAAAAGTAAAAATGTTAGCCAGTCTTTTAGATACAATACAGTATGCAGAATCTTCACATATCGAAATAGGTGGTGAAAGAAGTAAACTGTATGATGATTTCAGAAAATTAGCGAAAACTGCTACCAATGATGAGCTTTTTTATCTTTCAAAGAACGGAAGCAATTCTTTAAATTGTACTCAGGGAAAGAACTTTTTAAAAGAAATGATAAACGATTTCTTGAAATCTATCAATATTATAACGATCATCCTGTATTGATGAAATATGTAAACGGCTGTGTCGGAAAAAAAGATAATATTGCGACGCATTTGATGGATGAAATCTATGCAGCAAAGGAAATTATTTCCATTCGAGATTCTATTTCAAAAGAAAAAACAGATAATTTTACTAAAGCTCAACTGAAAAGTATTGAGGATGAAGGGTATAAAAAACTGAAAAAGAAAGAAATACAATTTTTTCTGGATCATTTGGTAAAAAAGAAATAATAAGCATGAAAGAAAAACTACTTTGTCTACTCTATTTTTTGATAATTGTGAATATTTCCGCACAAATTCCTTCGCCAAAGGTCATTAAAAAAGAATTTATTTTTGAAGAAGGGACATATTTCAAACAGTGTCATGCATCTACAATGGAACAGTCTTTGGACGGACATCTTTTGGCAAGTTGGTTTGGAGGCAGTCATGAAGGTGGTAAAGATATCGTGATCTGGGGAGCCCGTTCCGATGGAAAAACATGGAGCTCTCCTGAAATCTGGGCAGATGGAAAGGTTAACGATTCTCTGCGTTATCCCTGCTGGAATCCTGTCTTATTCAGATCTAAAAAAGAAAAGATTATATATCTCTATTATAAAGTGGGACCCAATCCGCGGGAATGGTGGGGAATGGTTAAAACCTCACGAGATAACGGAAAAACATGGGAAAAAGCAGAACGGTTACCTGATTCTATTCTCGGTCCCATCAAAAACAGACCCACTGAACTTGCCAATGGTGATATTATTTCCCCATCAAGCAGAGAAATCAATGAAAATAGATGGAAGGCTCATGTGGAAATCAGCAGGGATCACCAGAAAACATGGACATCGTATTCCATAGATTCTGCTTCAGCATTTAATGTGATCCAGCCAAGTATTATTGTTCATAAAAACGGCAAACTACAGGTTTTATGCAGAAGTAAAGAAGGAGTAATTGCAACCTCATGGTCACAAAATAATGGGATGAACTGGAGTCTTTTAACCGCAACAAATCTTCAGAATCCTAACTCCGGAACGGATGCCATTGGTTTTAAAGATTTTTTTCTGATTGTTTACAACCCTGAACTTCCCGGAAAAGACTGGTGGGAAGGGCGTACAAAGTTGCGTCTGGCTTATTCTTACGATGGGATCGACTGGAAGGATCTGCTTTCTCTGGAAGACGAAAAAAAGGGAGAATTCAGCTATCCGACTATTTTTAAAGATGCAAAGGGATTGGTTCACATTACTTATACCTACAATAGAGTAAATATTAAACACTGGATATTAAAATTATAACGTACGGTTTATATTAAAAATAAAATCCCCGAGCTTTCGCTCGGGGATTTCTATAATGACTTATTATATCTTATTTTACTTCTTCGAAGTCTGCATCCTGTACATCTTCTGCACCTCCTGCATTTCCTCCGTTTTGTGCTCCTGCATCAGCTCCCGGCTGTTGTCCTGCTGCGTACAATTCTTCTGAAGCTGCCATCCAAGCTGCATCTAAAGCTTCTGTTTTAGCTTTTACATCATCTGCATTTTTAGCTTCAAAAGCTGTTTTCAATTCTCCGTGAGCGGTTTCAATAGCTGCTTTTTTATCAGCAGATAATTTCTCACCAAACTCTTTTAATTGCTTTTCAGTCTGGAAGATCAATCCGTCTGCTTTGTTGAAAATTTCAACTTCTTCTTTTTTCTTAGCATCGGCAGAAGCATTTTCCTGAGCTTCTTTCTTCATTCTTTCGATTTCTTCGTCAGAAAGACCTGAAGAAGCCTGAATTTTAATAGACTGTTCTTTACCGGTTCCTTTATCTTTAGCAGAAACACTTAAGATACCGTTTGCGTCGATATCGAATGTTACTTCGATTTGAGGAACTCCTCTTGGCGCTGGCGGAATATCTGTAAGGTCGAATCTACCGATTTCTTTGTTATCGTTGAACATTGGTCTTTCTCCCTGTCCTACTCTGATGCTTACAGCCGGCTGGTTATCAGAAGCTGTAGAGAATACCTCAGATTTTTTAGTTGGGATCGTAGTGTTTGCTTCAATTAATTTAGTGAAAACAGAACCCATAGTTTCGATACCTAAAGAAAGTGGCGTAACGTCTAATAAAAGAACGTCTTTTACATCACCTGTCAATACACCTCCCTGAATCGCAGCACCAATCGCTACAACCTCATCCGGGTTAACTCCTTTAGACGGTTTTTTACCGAAGAATTTTTCCACTTCTTCCTGGATGATCGGGATTCTTGTAGAACCTCCTACCAAGATTACTTCATCGATATCTGAAGTAGATAAACCTGCATCTTTCAATGCTTTAGCAACCGGCTCCATAGATCTTCTTACCAAATCTGCAGATAACTGCTCGAATTTAGCTTTCGTTAAAGTCTTCACTAAGTGTTTAGGACCTGTAGCAGTAGCTGTGATATATGGAAGGTTAATTTCAGTTTGTGGAGAAGAAGACAACTCGATTTTTGCTTTTTCGGCAGCTTCTTTCAATCTCTGTAATGCGATTGCATCAGACTTTAAGTCAACTCCTTCTTCAGCTTTGAATTCATCTGCCATCCAGTTGATGATTACATCATCAAAATCATCACCTCCTAAATGCGTATCTCCGTTTGTAGACAATACTTCGAATACACCATCTCCTAAATCAAGGATAGAGATATCGAAAGTACCACCTCCTAAATCGTATACCGCGATTTTCTGGTCTTTGTGGTTTTTATCTAAACCGTAAGCTAACGCTGCAGCAGTAGGCTCATTGATGATTCTTTCTACTTTAAGACCTGCGATTTCACCAGCTTCTTTCGTAGCCTGTCTCTGCGCGTCGTTGAAGTATGCAGGAACCGTAATTACCGCTCTTGTTACTTCCTGACCAAGATAATCTTCAGCCGTTTTCTTCATTTTCTGAAGCGTCATTGCAGAAATTTCCTGTGGAGTATATTCTCTGTCGTCGATTTTTACTTTTACGGTATCATTTGGTCCTGAAACTACTTCATAAGGTACTCTTGAAATTTCTTTCGCATCCTCTTTAAAGTGAGTTCCGATAAATCTTTTAATTGAATATACTGTTTTCTTTGGATTCGTTACCGCCTGTCTTTTTGCAGGATCTCCTACTTTTCTTTCACCATCTTCTGTAAACGCAACGATAGACGGCGTTGTTCTTTTACCTTCTGCGTTAGGAATAACAACAGGGTCTTTACCCTCCATTACAGCAACACAAGAGTTGGTTGTTCCTAAGTCAATTCCAATTATTTTACTCATAATATTTTTATATTTTTTCTAATTTTTAATTTTA
Source organism: Chryseobacterium gambrini (assembly GCF_900156825.1). Classification (GTDB taxonomy): domain Bacteria; phylum Bacteroidota; class Bacteroidia; order Flavobacteriales; family Weeksellaceae; genus Chryseobacterium; species Chryseobacterium gambrini. The sequence continues at coordinate 5,757 of NZ_FTOV01000014.1, forward strand.
ATTTACACTCAGTATTTCTCAATATTTATACCATTCAAAATTTTGTGACAAATTGACAGAAACAATCTGAAACAGGAAAAAATAATTTTATTTTTCAGCTTGAAAATTTTAGAAATACGTTTTAAAATAAACCTAAACTTTACTTTTTAAATGATTTGAATTTTTGTCACAAAACCTTTTAATACTTGTTAAACCATATCAATTTTGTCACTTAACGGCTATTTATTATATGATTCATTTATTTTAAATTAAAAATACAGAACGGAACTGCAATTTTTCAGATAGTTTTAATAACTTTAATGGATTACAAAAATCATCCGGTTTCAGAATCTTTTTGGCTCTAAAATTTAATTAAAGCTTAACGCAAAAAGGTTTCAAAGGATACCACAAATTATTATTTTTGATAAATTATACACTAGAGAATGTCATTACATTTCAATCCGAGAGATATTACCTGGCTTGCCTTCAACGAGAGGGTTTTACAGGAAGCCATGGACGAAAAAGTCCCTTTACATTTAAGAATCCGTTTTTTAGGAATTTTCTCCAACAATTTAGACGAATTTTTCCGTGTGCGGGTTGCAGGTTTAAAGCGCGCCATGGATTTCAAAGAAAAAGTAATTGCAGAATCTTTTTATCAGCCGCCTTCCAAAATTCTCCAGAAGATCAATGATATTGTGATGCGACAGCAGCAGAATTTCGATAAAACGTGGAAGAAAATTCTTGCTGAAATGGCGGAACATCATGTTTACATTAAAACAGCTAAAAATTTATCTGCCAATCAGAAAGAGTTTGTAAGAAAATATTTTGATGAAGTGGTAGAATCCAACGTCATTCCTATTCTGCTTCATGAAAATACACCGATGCCTTACATGCGGGACAAAAGTCTTTATCTGGGTGTCGCGATGAGGAAAAAAGATTGGCAATATTCCAGCAATTACGCCATTATTGAAATTCCGTCACGTTTTGTAGGAAGATTTGTTTTGCTTCCTTCCGAAGATGTGGAAGAGAAAAATGTAATGCTTTTGGAAGATGTCATCACCTTCAATTTACCCCATATTTTCTCTTATTTCGGATATGATGAATTTGCTGCCAATGCTTTTAAGGTAACCAAAGATGCAGAACTGGAACTTGATAATGACATCCGTACCAATTTTGCCGAAAAAATAGAAAAAGGCTTAAAAAACAGAAGAAAAGGAAAACCCACCCGTTTTGTTTTCGATAAAGATATGGACAAGGCTCTTCTTGAGATGCTGATCCGAAAATTAAACCTGACGAAAAAAGACAGCATTATTCCCGGAGGAAAAATTCATAATTTTAAACATTTCATGGATTTCCCGGATGTTTTTGAAAGGTATGAAAAGCCTGTTGAAAGAACTTCTTTTACCCACCCCGCTTTTGAAAACACGGAAAGAGTAACGGATGTTATTCTGAAACATGATGTTCTTCTTACCTTCCCTTATCACAAATACAATCCTGTAATTGATCTTCTTCGTGAAGCGGCAATGGATCCTGATGTAAAATCCATCCAGATCACAGCCTATCGTTTAGCGAGCAGTTCGAAAATCATTAATGCCTTGATTTATGCGGCAAGAAACGGTAAAGAAGTGACGGTAATGCTTGAGCTTCAGGCAAGATTTGATGAAGAATCTAATCTGGAGTGGAAGGAAATGCTGGAACCGGAAGGAATTACCGTATTGATAGGTATTCCGAACAAAAAAGTTCATGCCAAATTATGTGTCATCAAGAAAAGGTCTCATAATAAGACAATTCAGTACGGTTTTGTAAGTACCGGAAATTTCAATGAGAAAACTGCGAGAATTTATGGAGATCATCTGTTAATGACTGCAGACCGCGGAATTATGGCAGATATTAATAAGGTATTCAATGTTCTGAAAAAACCGAAAGACGATTATCTTCCGATTTTAAAAACCTGCAAAAATCTTCTCGTATGTCCGCAGTTCATGCGTGAAAAGATTGTACATCACATTGATAAAGAAATTGAAGAAGCCAAAGCGGGAAGACGAGCAGAAATGATCGTTAAAGCCAATTCTGTAAGCGACCGTTCCCTGATTGAAAAGTTATACGAAGCGGCACAAGCCGGAGTTGTCATCAGAATGATTGTAAGGGGAATTTACTGCGCTGTCAATCAGAAAGATTTTAAAGAAAAAATAAAGGCAATAAGCATTGTAGATGAATATCTGGAACATGCCAGAGTGATGTATTTTTACAATAAAGGAGCCGAAGATATGTATATTTCTTCCGCAGACTGGATGACGAGAAATTTAGATTACAGAATTGAAGCTGCCGCGAAGATTACGGATAAAAATTTAAAGAAAGAATTGAAGGATATTCTCGACATACAGTTGAAAGATAATGTAAAAGCCCGTATTTTAGACAAAAAACTGAGCAACGAATATATTGATAACGATAAGGAAGAGTGCCGTTCTCAGATTGAAACCTATCGATATTTAAAAGCCAAAACGAATAAGAAATGAAAATCGCAGCCATAGATATAGGAAGTAATGCAGCCCGACTTTTAATTAATGAGGTTAAAATAAACAATAAACAGCCCGAATTCATTAAACTGAATCTTTTGAGAATTCCTCTGAGACTGGGAATGGATGTCTTTACCTTAGGAAAGATTGGAGAGGAAAGGGAAAAAATGGTGATCGACTCGATGAAGATTTTCAGCGATCTGATGAAAATCTATAAGGTGGAACATTACAGAGCCTGTGCTACGAGTGCCATGCGCGACGCAGCCAACGGACAGGAAATCATTGAAGAGGTGAAAAGAACTTCAGGAATTAATATTGAAATAATTTCCGGAGATGAGGAAGCAACTCTGGTTTTTGAAAATCATGTTGCCGAAGGACTGGATAAAGAATTTGCCTATTTGTATATTGATGTTGGTGGAGGTTCTACAGAGCTTACCTTTTACGAAAACGGAAAAATGAAGTACGAAAAATCTTTCAACATCGGAACCATCCGTTTGCTGAACAATCTGGTGACGCCCGACAACTGGAAAGACATGAAGGAAGAGATCCGAAAAAATATCAACAGCAAAAAGCCGATTGTTGCCATCGGATCAGGAGGAAACATCAACAAAGTTTTCTCCATGAGCAAAACGAAAGACGGCAAACCGATGTCTCTTTCTCATCTTAAAAAGGTATACAAGGAGTTTGATGATCTTACGGTTGATGAAAGAATGACAAAATATAATCTCCGCGAAGACAGAGCCGATGTTTTGGTTCATGCTTTACAGATCTTCAATAATGTGATGACATGGTCGGAAATCAACAGGATTTTTGTTCCGAAAATATCTGTTGCAGATGGTTTAATTCACAATATTTACACCAAATTACAGGATAAAAAATAAGATTTTCTTTAATAAATTACAGAACCGGTCATTTACTGATCGGTTTTTTATTTTGGCAAAGGTTTACGAGTTTGTTTGATAGTTTCGGCGGCGGCTTCGCCGCCGCCGAAACTATCAAATCCTTATCAATCAGGTTAAATAATACCCAAATTTCAAAAAACGAAAAAAAATTGTATAATTTTTGATACCACATAAAGTAAAAGCATTACTGAAAACGTCAACAACAGTAATAACAGTAAAGAAATGAATTCAATAAAAATAATTCTTACGGGAGCAACAGGAATGGTGGGTGAAGGCGTTTTAATGGAATGCCTAGAGAATCCGAACATTTCTGAAATTCTCAGTGTAAGCCGAAAACCGTCGGGTAAAAAACACGCCAAATTAAAAGAATATATAGTTTCAGATTTTTTAAAGATAGATCTGAATGATGAAAACTTCAAAGGATATGATGCTGTCTTTTTCTGCGCGGGAATCAGCAGTGTAGGAATGAGCGAGGAGGAATATACGAAGATTACTTATGATACAACGCTTCATTTCGCAAAGGCCGTTCTCAATCAGAATCCGGATATGGTTTTCAACTATGTTTCAGGAGCGCACACCGACAAAACGGAAAGCGGAAAAATGATGTGGGCAAGAGTAAAAGGCAGAACGGAAAATGCACTTAGAAAATTAGGATTCAGGGCAGCATATAATTTTCGACCGGGATTTATGAAACCCGTTGAAGGTCAGGAAAATGTAAAATGGTTTTTTAAACCTTTAATTTGGATTTTTCCTGTTTTGTTACCATCAAAATCATTAACTTTACATGAAGTGGGTATCGCAATGATCAATGCAGTACTAAAAGGGTATCCGACTTCAACATTAGAAATTAAGGACATTAAAAATCTGGCGATATGAAGGAAATGTTAAAAAGAATTTTTCTCGTAGCTTTTATTTTACTGGTTCTGACGGCAATTTCAGGATTTTTTTATATGCAGAAGCATCCCATGGAAGGAAATAAATTCACGGGTAAAAATCTGCGTTTTTCCGGTCAGGTCTCAAAATAAAATATTTTTGGGAATCATACGTTCTAAAATCGTTTCAACTGAAATCGATTTATTTTTTCCTTGCCTTATCATCTCATTATTAACTTAAATTTATTTTTATCTTTTATTTATTAATCATTTTTTAAAATTTGCTTAAAATCTTTGCAAAGTAGAACCTTCATTTTTGCATAAATTTAAAGTAAGTAAAAAATGATTAACAACTACCTGTTAAAAAGTTCTGTTGTCGCCGCATTCTTTCTTCAGGGAGCGGTTTTCGGGCAGACCTCTCTTATCCATTACTGGAATTTTAATAACAATGCTTCGGCAGCTTCCATCACTGCGCCGACTTCCACTTTGTTGGGAGGTTCGATGACTGCTGCAACCAACGGAACTACTGATGTAGATTTCGCCAACGGAACAGGACAAAATTTCAATATCGACAATTTCAATGCGAGAAACGGAGATGTTTCAGGAACGCATTTACGCTATAATTTCCCGATCAACGGAAATCTTCAGTTCAATTTACCAACAACAGGGTACAATAATGTTGTGGTGAAATTTACGACAAGAAGATCCGGTTCCGGAGCGGGAACACAAACCTGGAAATATTCTGTGGACGGAACAAATTTCGTTACTTTTCAGACGGTTTCGCCTTTAGATGCCAATCCGCAGCTCATTACGTTAGACTTTTCAGGCGTTTCCGGAGTCGCCAACAATCCTAATTTTAAACTTAAAGCTGAATTCTCGCAAGGTTCCGGAGGAACAGTGGGCAACAACCGTTTCGATAATTTTACCGTAGATGCAACCCCAATTAACGCAGCCGATACTACTCCTCCCACCGTAACTTACCTTCCCTCAAACAACACAAATAATGCTTTAACGACTGTAAATCCTACGATTTCTTTTAATGAAAATGTAAGATTAACAGACAATTCCGCGATCAACGATTCTAATGCACAAATGCTTGTCGATTTCCGTCTTGGAAATGCTTCAGGTTCTCAGGTTCCCTTTACAACTGCGTTTTCCAATAATAAAATTACAGTAATCCCGGCTGTAGCTTTAATCCCTAACCAAACGTATTATCTGGCTTTAAAACCCAATATGGTAGAAGACACCAGTGATAATGCGGTTACAGCAGTTACTTCCACAACTTTCACCACAGCCGGAACATCCGTTTCTCTGGATAAAAATTTTATTAAAGTCAATGAAAATGCAGGAACTTTAGCATTTAAAATAAATGTTACGAATCCGTCAAATTCAACAGTGAATTTGGTGGTGAAACCCGCTCCTTTCAGTACAGCAAACAGCAGCGACTTTACATTAGCGAATCAGACGATTAATCTTACTCCTTCCACGACGAGTTATACGGTAAACATCCCGATTATTGATGACACTCTGGAAGAACAACAGGCTGAATATTTTGTGGTAAGCCTTGAAAATCCGGTTGGAGCAACCATTTCCGGAGACAGCAATGCAACGATTTATATTGTAGATAACGATAAACCGGCTCCTGTTCCGTCCCATCAGATTTCTTTAAATTATATCGGAAGTTTTGATCCTTCGGGAACCAACACCAGTTCCACGGAAATTGTGGTTCATGATCCTGCGACCCAAAGATTATTTACCATCAGTTCCATCACCGATGTTTTTGATATTATCAATTTCAGCAATCCGACTTCACCTACAGTTGTTAATACCATCAACATGGCTCCTTATGGCGGAATTACAAGCATCGCCGTAAAAAACGGAATTATTGCTGCGGCTTCTCCAAATACAAATCCGCAACAGAACGGTTCTGTAGTTTTCTTTGATATCAACGGAAATTTCCTGAAGCAGGTTACTGTAGGAGCTTTACCGGATATGATTACTTTTTCACCGGACGGAACAAAAGTAATGACCGCCAACGAAGGCGAACCGAACGATTCTTATACCGTAGATCCGGAAGGAACAATCAGCATTATTGATATTTCAGGCGGAATTTCCAATCTTACGCAAAGCAATGTTACGACGCTTAATTTTAATGCTTTTGATGCTCAGGTTTCTGCATTATCGGCAACTGGTTTGAGAAAAGTAAGAACAAACAATACGCTTTCTCAGGATTTAGAACCGGAATACATTACCATCAGTTCAGACAGCCAGAAAGCATGGGTTGCCCTTCAGGAAAACAATGCGGTTGCCGAAGTTAATTTAGCCACAAAAACCATTACTGGAATTTGGGGATTGGGTAAAAAAGACATGAGTGTTCCCGGAAACGGTTTTGATGCTTCTGATAACAACGGAGAGATCTTAATTGCAAACTGGCCTGTAAAAACCTATTTTACTCCGGATGGCATTCAGAATTATAAGGTTGGAGGAACCAATTACATCATAACTGCCAATGAAGGAGATGAAAAAGATCTTGCAGGATTCAGTGAAAGAACTACAGTAGGTGCGAATGATTATGCTTTAGATCCCGCTATTTTCCCACAGTCTTCTGTTTTAAAAGCTTCTTATAATTTAGGAAGATTCAGAGTTTCCAATGCGACCGGAAATACAGACGGAGATGCAGATTTTGAGGAAATTGCAGCTTTGGGAGCGCGTTCATTCTCAATCTTCAATGCAGATACCAAACAGATCGTCTACGACAGCGGGGACCGTTTTGAGAGATATATCGCAGCCAATCATCCGTTGATCTTTAATGCAGATAATGAATCTAATACTGTTAAAAGCAGAAGCCGTGCAAAAGGTCCTGAACCGGAAGGAGTGGCGTTAGGAAATATTAACGGACAAACGTACGCTTTCATCACACTGGAAAGAACCGGCGGCGTGATGGTTTATAATATTACCGATCCTAACAATCCTGCTTTTACGGATTACAAACATTCGAGAATGACTTCTGCATACGGAGGCGATAACGGACCGGAAGGGCTTATCTACATTGCCCCAGAAAATACAACTACCGGAAAAGGCTATGTAATTGTTGCCAATGAAATCAGCGGTACTTTATCGATGTATGAAATCGCCAATGCGCCGACTCTGGCTACCGGAGAGGTAAAACCGGAAAAAGCAACCTTCAATATATTCCCGAATCCGGTGACAAAAGGAAATATTCTGTATTTCAACAGAGCGCAGGATTATGAATTGTATGATATGTCCGGAAAACAGATTGGAAAAGAAAAAAATGCTTTAACAATCGACACTTCGAAACTTTCTACAGGATTGTATCTTGTAAAAACTTCCGAAGGACACCTGAAAAGAGTTATTGTAAAGTAGATTATATATTATTTAGTTGATTAAAAATGAGCCTCGAATTTTCGGGGCTTTTCTGTTTTAAAGAAATTCAGTAGTTTTAAACTTTGAAATACCATGAAAACGCAATTAGAAGAAATCATCCATGAGGTTTACCATAAAGAAAAACGAAATCTTTTCACTTTTTTAACGGGAGCAGGAATTTCATCCGACAGCGGAATTCCTACCTATCGCGGAACAGACGGAATCTGGATAAAAGGAACTCAGTTTCATAAGCCTGAAGAATTCGGGACACTGAAATATTTTAAGCAAAATCCTGAAGAAGTTTTGCAATATTCTCTTTTCAGGAAAAAAATGTTTGAAAGTGCAGCACCCAATGAGAGTCATTTTCATTTAGCAGAAATTGAAAAAATGCTGCAGGATAAGTTTCATCTAATTACTCAAAATATAGATAATCTTCACCGACGCGCCGGAAATCATCGAATTTATGAAATTCATGGAAATAACCGTGAAATTAAATGTTCGAACGGATGTAAGGAAATTGTACATCTTCCGGAAGAAATTAAAGGCAAAAACATTGATGAAGATCTTACAGCAAAAGATATTGAACTGCTTACCTGCTCCCATTGCGGACACTGGATGCGCCCGAATATTTTATGGTTTGATGAATATTATGATGAAAAAACCAATAAGAAATTCAGTTCGCTGAAAGTAGCAAAAAACAGCGGAGTTCTCTTTATTATCGGAACTTCAGGAGCGACAAATCTTCCTCTTGCCATTGCTGAAACTTCGTTAAAATATGGAGCTTATATTGTTGACATCAACACGGAAGACAATCATTTCACGGAACTGATTAAAAATAAAAAGAATAAACTAATTATTCGGGAAAAGTCTACTGAGGTTTTAAAGGTGATTAAAGAGATTGTTGAAAATTTAAATCAATAAAAAATCGCGGCGAAATTCTTTCACCGCGACTGATTTTTTTAGTGCATATCGTCATAGATCCGTACAAGATCCACTACATTTTTTACCTTAAGTTTTTCAAAAATCTTTTTCTTGTAGGTACTGATCGTCGACATTTTAAGATTAAGACTGTTAGAAATTTCAATATTTCCGTTTCCTTCCGCAAGAAGTTTAAAGATCTGGAATTCCCGTTTCGAGAGTCTTTCTACAGAGTGAATATCGGTAGAATGGGTAACGAGCTTTTTCATCATATCTACCGTATAATAATATCCTTCTTCCAATATTGATTTTACACTTGCAATAATCTCCTCTTCTGTTGCTCCTTTATTAAGATATCCAGAAGCGCCTTCTTCTATATACTGAATTCCCACATTTTCGTCATACCCCGAAAAGATAAGAATTCTCAAATGTTTCTGCTTCTTCTTTAGTTCCTTCACCATTGCTTTGAAAATACTTTGCGGAATATCAATATCAATAATTAAAAGATCATATACCTTCTGGCAAACTTTTTCTTTGGCTTCAGGATAAGTTTCGGCAAAATCTATGGTACACGGATATCCAAGTTTGGTTTCTAAAATAATTGAGGTTCCCATTCTTACAACATAATAACCGTCAGCAATGAGTATATTTTTCATAGTGTTAGTTTTAAATAAATTTTCTTTACAGAAAATCACTTTTTCGTTCAATTTTACAATTTCAATACAACTTACAGACCAATATTATTTTTTATTGCAATATTCTTTCTCTGATTCGGAGAGTTTTAGAGACACCAACATACTATATAATTCTGAAATTTTCCAAACGTATAATTTTCATTTTTTTATACAGCCGTTAAAAAAACAAGAAACATTTAAAATGTAAGAATAAAAGTATATTACAAGCACACATCCCCATATCGCATTGTAAACAATTTTGTACAAAAATAAGACATATAATATTCACGAACACGTAGAATTAATACTATAAAAATTTCATAATATTATTTAAACTTTTCTTAAAAATCAGAAAGTATAGATTTAAAAACCTGTCTTAAAGCAATATATAGATAATTTAACTTCCTTAAACTATCATACTTTTTTTACAATTTCCTTCTTTTGGGATATTTTCGTGTCAGGATTTACGTTTTTTCTAACAATTCGAACTTCACGAAATTTTTTTTTATAATTGTTAAATAATGATGAATTTTATCCAAATAAAAAGACAGACCTTAAAAAGATCTGTCTTATGAAGTATATATTCTGCTCTTCTATTCTACATTCAGTACTTTCTCTATTTCCGGAGCGTACTGCTTAATCGTGTTTTCAACGCCTAATTTTAAGGTTGAAAAGTTTAATGAACATCCGGAGCAGTTGCCTAAGAGCTTTACATAAACCAGATTGTCCTTCACATCGATAAGCTCAATATCACCGCCATCTTTGTTCAGGAACGGACGGATGCTTTCCAGAGCTTCCAAAACTCTTGTTACGGTATCTTCGTGTGTTATATTTGTTTCCATATTTTTTTCAGTTCAGTTCTGTTTTTCAGATTTGAAAAATCATTATTTTGCTTTTGGTGAGCAACCTGCCATTGTTGTAATCTTAACAGCTTCGGTAGGCGGAAGGTTTTTGTTTCTTTCTACAAGACTTTCTACCATTTTTCGGGCAGTTGCTGTGTAGATTTCGGCAATTTTAGATCCTTCCTGTAAAGCAGCCGGTCTTCCTACATCTCCAGCTTCTCTAATGCTTTGAATTAAAGGAATTTCTCCCAATACGGGAATTCCAAGATCATCTGCCAAATACTGTGCACCCTGCTGTCCAAAGATATAATATTTATTGCCTGGTAATTCTTCTGGTGTAAAATACGCCATGTTTTCGATTAATCCAAGAACCGGAATATTGATGCTTTCCATCTGGAACATCGCAATCCCTTTTCTTACGTCTGCCAAAGCAACGTGTTGAGGGGTACTTACGATTACGGCTCCCGTTACAGGAACTTCCTGAATGATAGATAAATGAATGTCTCCTGTTCCCGGAGGAAGATCAATAAGTAAGAAATCCAGTTCTCCCCAAGCTGCATCGCGGATCATTTGGTTCAATGCCTTTGAAGCCATCGGACCTCTCCAGACAACTGCCTGATTGGCTCCTGAAAAATATCCTATAGAAAGCATTTTAACGCCATAATTTTCAATAGGCTTCATGAGATTCTTTCCGCCAATTTCTACAGAAATTGGTTTTTCTCCTTCTGTATCGAACATCGTAGGAACTGAAGGACCATAAATATCTGCGTCTAACAATCCTACTTTAAAGCCCATTTTTGCTAAAGTTACCGCCATATTCGCTGCAACAGTAGATTTACCAACCCCTCCTTTTCCGGAAGCAATGGCAATAATATTCTGAATTCCCAGAATTTGTTTTCCTTTGATCTGGCTCTGCTGAATTTCGCTAGGCTCCGGAGAAACGATTTTTAGTTTCAAATTGATCTCTTCACCAAATTCACTTGCAAAAGCCTGCTTCATTGCTGCTTCAAGCTTCTTTTTTTCGTGCATTGCAGGTGAGTGTGCCGTCATATCAATATATACATCGTTGCCCATGATTTGTAGGTTATTCACCAAATCGTCAACTTCTATCTCTTTAAGGAAATCCTGAACCTTTTCTTTCGTCAACATAAACTAAATAAATTGTTTACAAATTTACGAAAAATTAAGCTATTTAGAATAAGTAAAGAGACTGATAGATATTTTCTTTTGCAAAAGCAAGATTTAGTAATGGTTTTAATACATACTATATTTTACCTAAAAAAACTCATTAAAGGAATCTTCTCATTCCAGAAATCACTTGATTTTAGAAGCCATGATGTGGAGAAGAAAAATAAAGATGTTGTTTCAAAAATAAGTGTAGAATATTTCAGAAATAAATTAGCCTCTACAAGCTGCTTATTATAACATTCCAAAATTGCGATTCCTCCAATTAATAAGACACTTATTATTATTCCGTAACCACAGAACTTATAATAAATATTTCTACGTTTCTTTTTCTCTTTTTCTTCAGGCGACAACACTTCTCCATCTTGCTCTTTATCGCTATTCTGAAAAAAATCTAAGCAAAAAACAGAAAAAAGTAAGAAAAGTATACATGCACTTATATAATGTACACCAGTAAACCAACATTCATAATATAGAATTTTAACATAGACATCACCCTCATATCCTTTAAATTGTGTAGGAAAAATTGCTACCAAAACCGCTAAGATTCCACAAGCGTTAGAAACTCTGTTTTCTTTCTGATCCTTACCTCGATATGTTCCGAACAAGCCTCCCATGATGCAAAGCGTTCCTACAAATATAATATGTCCAAAACTGTAATAATAATGACTTATACTGATTTTAAATGGACACTTGTCGTTTAACAGAAATGTAGTGAGGAAAAGCATAAATGATAAAAAGAATCCTAATATTCCTATAAACATTCTTAATTGATAATAAGAAATTAAAGCATCTTTATGATTTTTATTTCCGTTGTTTGAATTTGTACTCATGGCTTTATAGTTTTATGGTTATTTTATCGATGATTCTCACGTTATTGTCGGGATCCGATTTGAAATTATCCCGCAGAAATCTTTTCGGATCTTTTGCGGATGCCATTTCTCTCTGAACTTTAGATGCTTCTTTTTTCTTTATTAAGTCCATCCATTTGTATGCTTTTTTAATGGCAACCACATAAATTACAATTTCGGTATCTGTAATTTTAAATTTCAGAAAATTCTTTTTGCCTTCTTCCACTTTTCCGGATGATATTTCAGTGACATATAATTTGAAAACCTTATAACCAAATAAAATATACCAACCAAAAAGAACAGACTGTAAAATTCCTGATACAATCCATTGGAAAAGAAAATAGTTATTCTTCACAGGAATTTTAAGAAACGTTTTAACTGAATCGATTCCTAAAAAGTGTAAATTCTCATCACTCAGAAAACGGATCTGATTTTCCTGATAATGCGGAAACTGATACAGTATGAAAATCTGAATGGCAAAAGAAACTACAAACAATCCGAAACGTAAAATTCTGTTGACCCATTTTTCTTTATCAGAACACTCATTATTAGTTACTTTACTAATGATAAAAACAAGAACCAAAGGAAGAAGAAGAGAAATAAGCTCTTTCATAATAGAGTCTGTACAACAGAAAACATATGTTGATACAAATGAAAGCATAAGTAATAATGCTGTAAATTCGTAATTAACAATAGAAAAAATAAAATTCCACCATATTTTTTTTCCTGATTTTTCTTTTGATGGGTAAACTTCACCCAATGTATATTCCAAAGGATTGGTTCTCGCACTTTGCAGTTGCGGAATAACAATTTTTTCCTTTAAAAAATCTGTAACATGACCAAATGCTCCACCACCACCGGAAGTTATAAAATGTTTTACCTGATAATAGTAGTCTTTAGTATCCGAATCCAGCTTATAATTTGAGTAATGGTGAATATCTCCCGTTATCACAATCTCGAAAATAAGTTCGGCCTTATTTTTATTTTCAGTTTCGCCTTCTTTATTGTTCTGATTCTTCTTCACCTCTTCTACCAACGCACGTGTGATATACTCCAGACTATCCATCCGTTGTTTTCTTTGATGACGATCATCAATATCATAGCTATACCAATAAGGTTCTGCTATTAAAAGAATGATATGATTTTTTCCGCCTTCCCCTGAAATGTTTTCTACATATTTTTTGAAAAATGACATTTGAGGAATATCAATATCTCCCAAAAGTTGGTTATCTATTCCGAACAGATGTACATTCTTTCTCAATGCATAAGCAAAATAACTTCTGTTTTGTACTGTTCGGTAGTTTCCTATTGAGCTTTTCTGGCACATCAGTCTGAAAAAAGCACTTAACCCATCATACCAATCATGATTTCCCGGAGTAGCTACCAATATTGGAGAAGGCTTTTCTGGAGTTCTTATTCCGGGAGCTACAAATCTTAAAGGACCTTTAAAACGATCCCTGTAATGTCCTTCCGAACCGACGGGATACACTAAATCTCCTCCTATTACCAGTGCAGAACCTTTTTTAAGTGTAATTTCGTGCTCATCATATTTTTCTCTGTCTTTTTCATTTTTAAAGGAATATGTATAACTGTCTCTTGTTAAATGATAAAGAACAGTAGTGGTAGAATCGAAGCCATCACCTGTATCTGCAATAAAATCAAACCAGAATTCATCTTTATTTTCATGAATATTGTTGCGAATCAGTTCATCTCCTGCATCTTTTTCCATACCGCTTTGAACTTCTCTTTTATCAATAACCGAAAGAATGTCCGCAGAAAGAGAAACCATCCTGAAAGTATTGGTAAGCCCCGTAAAATTAAACCATTTCACAGGTTTTTGTGGCTTGAAATAATATATGTATTTATCTGTATTCTGTTGCCTGAAAATCTTTACCGTTTTCGCAGATTTAAAATCTGTGAAGTAAAATATCAGACAAACTAATGCTGCTAAGAGTAAAATATAGAAAAGCGCTTCCATGGTAATTCAAGTATTAGTTTATATCAAATTTAGTCATTTTCCTAATTGATTTTCATAACACTTTCGGGTCATTTTTATCAGATTTTTCATTCAAATCCGTTTATCCTCATTATTAATGAAATTTTGTTAGATTTGTTGAAATCTATATCAAGTAAAAATTACATCACCAAACTAATGAACTCTAAAAAATTCATCTTCCTTTTTTTTCTTACTTCCCTTTGTATCAAAGCCCAGAATTATTCGCAGTATGTGAATCCGTTTATAGGAACCGGCGGTCATGGCCACACTTTTCCGGGAGCTATTGTTCCATTCGGGATGGTTCAGCTTTCTCCCGATACAAGAATCGACGGAAGCTGGGACGGCTGCAGCGGCTATCATTATTCCGACTCTGTGATCTACGGATTTTCGCACACCCACCTCAACGGAACCGGGGTTTCGGATTATGGTGATATTATGCTGATGCCTACTATGGGAAAACCGGGTTTAACGCCGAAAGAATATTCATCCAAATTTTCTCATAAGAACGAAAAAGCCACAGCAGGATTTTATTCTGTTAAATTAGACAAACACAATATTGACGTCCGTTTAACGACGACTAAAAGAGTTGGCTACCACGAATACACCTTCAACAATGCAGGAGATGCAAATATTATTTTAGATCTGAATCACAGAGATAAACTGCTGGAAGGCGAAGTAAAAATCATTGATAATAAAACAATTGAGGTTTTCCGTAGAAGTGAAGCGTGGGCAACGAACCAATACATTTATGCAAGAATTGAATTTTCTAAGCCAATGAAAATTTCAAAAGAATTTTTAACCGGTGAAAAAACCGAAGGGATTAGTGAAGGTAAAAAGAAGGTTTCATTTAATGGAAATAAATTAGCTTTAGCTTTTTCAACGCAAGTTAAGAAAGGCGAAAAAATTCTTGTAAAAGTTTCAATTTCTCCTACAGGATACGAAGGAGCAGCAAAAAATATGTTGGCTGAAGGAAAATCTAATGACTTTACAGCTATTGAGAAACAGGCTGTTGCAGACTGGAACAAAGAATTATCTAAAATCGAGGTTAAATCTTCCGACAAAAATAAACTTGCAGTTTTCTACACTGCAATGTATCACGTTTTCACGCAACCGAACATCAATATGGATGTTGACGGAAAATACAGAGGGCGCGATAACAAATTCTACACGGCAAACGGATTCGATTATTATTCGGTATTCTCGCTTTGGGATACTTTTCGCGGAGCGCATCCTTTGATGACTTTAATCGACAGAAAAAGAACGGCAGATTTCATCAACACTTTCATTAAACAATACGAACAGGGCGGAAAACTTCCGGTTTGGGAACTTGCGTCTAACGAAACGGAATGCATGATCGGTTACCACGCAGTTTCCGTCATTGCCGATGCGATGGCAAAAGGAATTACAGGTTTCGATTATGAAAAGGCATTTCAGGCATCTAAAAACTCTGCTATGCTTGATATTTTTGGTTTAAATGCCTACAAACAGAATAATTTCATCAGTATTGATGATGAGCACGAAAGTGTTTCCAAAACCGTAGAATATGCTTACGACGACTGGTGTATTGCCCAAATGGCTAAAATTTTAGGCAAAAAAGAAGACTATCAGTATTTCATGAAACGTTCCCAGAACTGGAAAAATCTTTACAATCCAAAGAACGGATTCATGCAGCCAAGAAAAAACGGAAACTGGTACGAACCTTTTGAGCCAAGAGAGGTTAACAATAATTACACGGAAGGAAATTCATGGCATTACTCCTACTCTGTTCAGCAGGATATTCCGGGACTGATCGCGGCGCATGGCGGAAAAGAGAAATTTGAACAGTTTATTGATGGTATTTTCTCTGCACCGGACAAAACCACAGGAAGAGAACAGGTGGATATTACCGGATTAATCGGACAATATGCACAGGGAAATGAACCAAGCCACCACATCGCTTATCTTTATAATTATGTAGGAAAGCCTGAGAAAACAGATGCAAAAATTAAATTCATCCTTGATAATTATTACAAAAACACACCGGACGGACTGATTGGAAATGAAGACTGCGGACAGATGAGCGCTTGGTATATTCTGAGCGCGATGGGAATTTACTCTGTAACTCCCGGATTACCGGAATGGCAGACGACGAAGCCTTATTTTGATGAGGTTAAAATTCATCTGGAAGACGGAACAACGAGAATTATTACTCCCAATACAAATAGAGAAGAGCTTAAAAAACTTGGTTTTGAAAACGCAAAATCATTCAAAGATTTTAAACATGATGAATTAACAGCTTCTCCGGTTATTTCTGCATCAAGAATTTTCGACCTGAATACAAAGGTTGAGATCACAGCACTAAATCCGGATGATAAAATTTATTATATGACACTGGATGAGGGTGATGCAAACGTAAGAAAAATGTTTACCGCTTATAAAGGTCCTTTTACTATTACTAAAACCACTCAGGTTGCGGCTTATACGGAAAGAAACGGCGAAAAGAGCTCAATTGTAAGAGCCAATTTCAACAGAAGACCGAATAACTGGGATATTACCGTAAATACCAGTCCTACTCCACAATACACAGCAAGCGGAAAATTATCATTAATCGACGGAATCAACGGTGATACCAACTGGAGAAAAGGAGAATGGCTGGGTTATCAGGGACAGACTTTTGAAGCGATTATCGACATGAAATCACCTCAACAGTTCACCCAGTTATCTTCAACCTATCTTCAGGACAGCCGCGCATGGATTTTAATGCCTAAAAAAGTAGAATATTACGTTTCCAACAACGGAAAAGATTTTATTTTACTGAAAACGGTTGAAAATACTCTGGATCCGAAAGATGAAAAGGTTCAGGTAAAGGATTTATCGACAGAAGTTCTTCCTACACAGGCACGATATGTAAAGGTAAAAGCCTATCATTTCGGGAAACTTCCGGAGTGGCATCAGGGAGCCGGCGGCGATGCTTATATTTTTGTTGATGAGATTTCTGTGAAATAATTTTTAAAATTTACTCTAAATAATAAACCTCTTTCGGCTTGAAAGAGGTTTTGTTTTTTTAATCTTGCTGATCTTTTTAATACAAACATCTGCAAAATCTGTATAATCTGCGGGAGAAAAAAGATTTTCCGTTTCGTTCTGAATAAAAACTTTGTAGTTAAAAATTAATTCATTCTTTCCGACCAGTTCAGTTCTTCTGGCAATTCCATATCAGAAAATTCAATGTGGATCACTCTTCTTTTTTTGCCGTTCGTTGTTCGGTTGGAGCCATGGAGAATTAAAGGTTTCATGATCATAACTCCGCCTTTTTCTACATTGCAGATAGTTTCAGTTTCTAGGTTCCAGTCGATGGTTTCCGGTCTGTAAATTCCTTTGGCGTGGGATTTCGGAATCACTTTCAGTGCTCCATTGTTTTCATCCGTATCATCCAGATGAATTCTTATGGTGAAAATATTTTCAAGAATATCTAAAGGAGGCTGAACGGCAAACTGATTTTGTTTCGTTGTCCATGGTCCGAAATGTTCCAATTCCAGCTTTTTATCAACAGAAATCGTTAAATCCTGATGATACGCAACGTACCAGTTCGATTTTTCAGGCTTATCGAAATAAATGCTTTTTACTGCAAAATATTTTTCGCCGAAAATCTCTTTGATGATTGTTTTAATCTTATCATTAAAAATCAAATCTTTTACTTCCGGAATTTCCTTTAAAAACTGTTGGATGGCAAAAAGATCCTCTGATTTTCTGAAAGTTTCTTTCGAAGTATCTATATTTTGAATAACCTTACAGATCTTTTCAATTTCTTCATCGGAAAAAATATTGTTGATAACGGTAAAACCGTTTTCTGTAATTATGTTTTTATGACGTTGTAAATTCATTTTAGTTAAATTTATTAAATACGTATTGTCATTCTGATCGAAGCGCAGCGGAGTGAAGAATCTATTTCTTAAAACAAAGATCGCAAAGATTGTATTTAAATTAATTGAAAATATTTTTCGTTTGCCATGGCATTTCACTCAGCGAATGATAGCAAAATAATTGGTTCATTTCCTTCTTTAATTAAATTTCTATGATGCTGTATATTCATTTTAGTTAAATTTATTAAATACGCATTGTCATTCTGATCGAAGCGCAGCGGAGTGAAGAATCTATTTCTTAAAACAAAGATCGCAAAGATTTTATTTAATAGGATTGAAAATATTTTTCGTTCGCTAAGGCATTTCACTCAGCGAATGATAGCAAAATAATTGGTTCATTTCCTTCTTTAATTAAATTTATATGATGCTGTATATTCATTGTAGTTAAATTTATTAAATACGTATTGTCATTCTGATCGAAGCGCAGCGGAGTCAAGAATCTATTTCTTAAAACAAAGATCGCAAAGATTTTATTTAATAGGATTGAAAATATTCTTCGTTCGCTAAGGCGTTTCACTCAGCAAATGATAGCAATGCATGATTAGAAATCGTAATCAAAAATAAATGGTCAATAATGAAAATTAAAAATTCACTATTGACCATGTACCAGCCTAAGCTTGATTTTTTATAAGATATGAATCGTCAATGGTGAATTCGCTTTGGTTATGAATATTCACTATAATGAATAATTCACATTTCACAAACGAAGTGAAATTGACTTTTCACCTATTAATTACAGATTCCCACCATGATTTTCCAATTGTCCTTCCCACTTAGAAACCGCTGAGGTTGCCAAAGCATTTCCGAGAACGTTGGTCATACTTCTTCCCATATCGCAGAAATGGTCGATTGGCAGAATTAAAGCAATTCCTTCCGGCGGAATGCCGAACATGGAACAGGTTGCCACAATAATTACCAAAGAAGCTCTCGGAACTCCCGCAATTCCTTTTGAAGTTAACATCAATACCAGAAGCATCGTAATCTGCTGTCCTACCGTCATTTCAATTCCGTAGATCTGAGCGATAAAAATTGATGCAAACGTCATGTACATCATGCTTCCGTCCAGATTGAAAGAATATCCTAATGGTAAAATAAATGATACCACTCTGTTGTTACAGCCAAATCTTTCCAGTTCTTCCACCAGTTTCGGGAAAACAGCTTCTGAACTTGTCGTGGAAAAAGCAATCAGCAAAGGCTCTTTTATTCTTCTTAACAATTCGAAAAGACGGTTTCCTAAAATTAAATATCCAACCAGTAAAAGTACGAGCCAGAGTATTCCTAACGCAAAGAAAAAATCTCTTAAATAAATGGCGTAGACTTTAAAAATCTCAAACCCATTGGTCGCGACTACCGCAGCAATAGCACCTAAAACTCCAAGCGGCGCAAACCACATGATGTAACCTACCATTTTCAGGATTCCGTGTGCTATAATGTCGAATAATTTAATGACCGGCTGAGAATATTCTTCGCCTAAATTCGCAAGAGCAATTCCGAACATGATGGAAAATACCACGATCTGCAATACTTCATTGGTCGCAAACGCTTCGAAAATACTTTTAGGAATAATATGTTTTACAAAGTCTTCCATGGAAAATCCTTTGCTTGTTTTCAATAATTCTTCTGCGGAAGCTGCATCCTGAATCGGAAGCTTGGTAACGTGTCCCGGTTCAAGCCAGTTGACCAGAATCAACCCGATGAATAATGAAATTAATGAAGCAGAAATAAACCATAACATGGCTTTCGTTCCTACTCTTCCGATCATTTTAATATCGCTCATTTTGGCAATTCCCACCACCAGAGTTGTGAAAACCAACGGAGCAATGATCATCTGAACAAGACGGATGAAAACTGTTCCCAGCAGTTTTATATTTTTAGAAAAAGATTCTGCACTTTCCGGAGCCTGTGTATGCACAACTCCGCCGATTCCCACACCGATAACCAGTGCGATAATAATTGCTATAAAAAGTTTATTCTGTCCTTTCATATATATGTTTCAAGATTCGCAAATATAATATTTTTACAATTGGCGGAAAGATTTCATTTTCCCAAGAGACAATATTATGTTAAATTAAACGTGATTTAAAATTAATTATCTGATTAATAAAATATTGTATAAAAATTTACAAAAATTTATTTGAATTTTATCCTTTTGGTACAAATTTTATTATTACATTTACTTGTATTAACAACATTAAAAAATATACAACTATGAAAAAAACGATCGCAATGGCTGCATTAGCTATAGCTGTATCTTTCGGAGCTGTTTCTTGTAAAAAGAAAGTTTCTGATGCCGATCTTCAAACGCAGGCTACTACGGTAGTAACATCAAATCCTGGTGCTTCTGTAGAAGTGAAGGACGGCGTTGCACACCTGAGCGGAACTTTCGAAACTCAGGAGGCAAAAGATGCAATGATTAAGCAACTGAAAGCCATTACCGGTGTTAAAGAAGTAATGGATATGGCGAAAGTAGAGCCTGCAGTAACTGCTGTAGCTCCGGTAGAAACCAAAAGCGCAGTAGATCCTATGGTTCAGCAAAAAGTACAGGATGCCGTAAAAGATATCCCGGGAGTAAAAGTTGAGGTAGTAAACGGAGAACTTACTCTTACAGGAAGCGTATCTTCTGCTGATGCAAGAAAAGTAAAAGAATCTATCGATGCTTTGAAAATTGGTAAGTACAATAATAAACTAACAGTAAAGTAATTAAAGATGAGCACATTACAAGATAAATATTCAAGTGTGGTTTCTGCTGCTCAGTCTGCTGGAATTTCTAACCTTCAGGTTCAGGAACAGGATGGAATTCTTTACGTTTCAGGAAGTGCTTCCAACACAGCAGCGAAAGATGCGGTCTGGAATGCTTTAGGAGCAATTGATTCTACGTATTCTGCTTCAGACATCAATATTGATGTACAGGTTTCAGGCTTGGCAGCAGGTGCAGCTCTTACAGTTGCAACGGACGAATCTAATCTGAACATCAGACAGGAACCTTCCACGGATGCCGCAGTTGTAGGTAAAGCAGCAAAAGGTTCTTCTGTGACTTTGGTTGAGCAGACATCAGATGACTGGTGGAAAGTAAAAACTGAAGACGGACAGGAAGGTTATGCGTACTCAAGATATTTGAGAGCTTAATTTTAAAGATTTAACATTATTTAAAATAAGAACATCCCTTTTCGGGGATGTTTTTTTTTATTTTAGCGCGTTTAAAAACATTCAATGAAGAAAATCTTATGGTTGCTGTTCTTTTTGTTGAGCTTTCTTATGCTGAACGGACAAAAGTACGTCATTAAAGGAAAAATTACAGATTTTGGGCAAAGACCTGTGGAGAATGCAACCATTTATCTTTTAAAACAGAAAGACTCTTCATTAGTCGATTATACAGCTTCTAACAGGGAAGGTCTGTTTGCAATAAAAACCAAAGAACTTAATGAACCTACAATTCTACAGATTGATGCTGAAAAGTTAATTTCTTACTCCACAAAATTCGATACCATCGACAAATCTATTGATCTGGGAGACATCCAGTTGGATAAAAACCAGATTTCGGATATTGAAGAGGTAAAAATTACCGTTTCGCCGATTAAAATTAAAAAAGATACGGTTGAATACAACGCGAAAGCTATCAAAGTTCGTCCCGACAGTAATATTGAAGAACTACTCAAAAATATTAATGGCGTAGAGATCGACAACGATGGAAAAATTACCGTCAACGGAAAAGAAGCTGACCAGATCATGGTGAACGGAAAGCCTTTTTTCGATAAAGACGGAAAAATTGCGTTAAAAAATCTTCCCGCCGATATTATTAAAAACATTCAGATTACCACCACCAAAACCAAAGAAGAGGAACTTACGGGAAAAACGCCGAAATCACAGAACAAAACCATTAATTTCAATATTGATGAGAAGAAAAACAAAGGCTGGGTTTCGAGAATTTCTGCAGGTTACGGTTCGGATAAACGGTATGACGAAAAAGGGCTGATTAATTATTTCAAGGATAAAACCAAGATCAGTTTGCTGGGTTATACCAATAATATCAATTCGCAGGGTGTTTCTATGGATGATGACAATGGTAAAAATTCAAAGCTGGGAATTCAGAAATCTTCGATGATCGGGGTGAATTACAGTGATAAACTGGGCAAGGAAGTCGAAATTGAGGAACTGGGAATCAAACGCAATACGACCAATCTTGAAACGGCATCAAAAGTTTCTAAAACCACTTTTCTTCCCGATTCCAACTTAAAAACAGACTCTGAAAACCAAGCTGAAAATGACAAAGAGCAATACACGCTGAATTCTACGCTGCGAATAAAGCCTGACACAATCAGTACGATTTCTTTTTCGCCGTCGTTTTCTTTTACAAAATCAAATAATTTCAGAACGGGAAATTCAGCGACTTTTAAGAATGATGAACTTTTAAATAAAAGCCAGTCTTCTACCGTAACGGATTCTGAAAACAACAGTTTCTCGCCTAATCTTCATTACGCAAGAAAATTCAGAAAGAAAAACCGAAGCTTTTATGCCGATTTAATTACTTCGATTCAGCAGAATAGAAATAATAACCTCATCAATTCCGGTACTTTATTTTTTGAAAACGGAGTGGAAAATGTTGCCAAAAGAGATGTAAGAAATCAGCTCAGTCAGAGTAAAAATCAGAATAACAATTATTCATTTAATGCAAAATATACGGAGCCTGTTTCGGATTCTGCAAGTGTGACGATGAGTCTGGATTATAATTCGAGAAATGCCATGAATGAAAGAATCGTAAATGATTTTGATGCCACAACAGGAAAATATACGGTGTACAATCTGGCTTTATCCAACCGTTCGGATGAAAAAAACAATCAGCTTTCGGCGGAGATCAGTTTTAATTTAGATAAAAAAATGCTGAAAATGTGGACTTCTTTAGGTTTAAATCTTACGGATCTGAACTATCATTCCACTTTCAACGGACAAAATTATGAGCTTCAGAGAAATTTTGCGCTTCCGAAATACAATTTCGGACTGATTTACAACTTCAGCCAGACTTCTAATGTAAGCATCAATAATTCATCCTATTTCAGTCTTCCCTCTTCCGCCAACCTGATTCCGTATGTGGATGAATCCAATCCTCTGGTAACGTACAAAGGAAATCCGGATCTTAAAAATTCATGGACAAACACTACGAATGTTTATTTCAACAGTTATAATATTCAGAAAAATTTAAACTATTATTTCAATTTCAGTTTTGTTTACAATAACAATAACACAACCAATTATTCGTATTACGATGATTCAGGAAAGCAGTTTGTGACTTACGCCAATATCAGCGGAAATAAAAGCGCCAATTTCATCGCAGGTTTAGGAAAAACGTATAAATGGGAAGACCATAAACTGAATGTAAGACCAAGATCAGGATTTAGTTACAGTTTTAACAGAGGTTTTATCAACGGACAGCAATTCATCGGTAATTCTTACAATTTCAGTCCGGGAATCAATGTTACGTACGAAAAGAAGGACAAAATTACCATTAAACCATCTTACAGCATCAATTATAATTTTTCTGAATATAAAAATTACAGCATTGAAAGCATCAAAAATACGTCCCAGAATTTCAGGCTGGAACTCACCAATTATTTCTTTCAGACTAATCTTGTTTTCGAAAATGATTTTGAATATAATACGAGTTCGAATATCGCACCGGGTTTCAAGAGAGATTTTTACTTTTTAAATTCAAGTGTGGGATATACTTTTTTCAAAAAACAGCTTACTGCGCGTATAAAAGTGTATGATGTTCTCAACCAAAACCAAAGTGTTACCAGAACAATTTCCGCTTCCGGCGTGGAAGACAGAGAAGATTTGATATTGAAAAGATATGTGATGTTTTCTCTGGTGATGAAACTGAATAAATTTGGAGGGAAGAAGAAATAGTTTTATTTGAATTTCTTTTGTTAAAATCTTTGATTTTTTTTAACTTATGTGATCTTTTTTCCATTTAAGTATTAAACTTAAAAAACTAAAGTGTTTAAATCTTCTGCATCTTTTGTGGTAAAAAGTTTAAAATAAAAGATTTATAAAATAATATTTAATTTAGATTCTTCCTTCGTCAGAATGACAACCTGTTGTTAAAACTTTGTGCTAAAAACCATTTTATGATTAAATTAGCTGCAAATTTTAAACAATGAAGATTCACTTTTCGATTTTGTTTGTTTTTCTGTTTGTTTTTGGAAATTCTCAGACTAAACAGCAACCCGATACTTTTGTAAAGGACAATTTTATTAAAAAGGAAATGTATATCCCGATGCGTGATGGCGTAAAACTGTTCACCTCGGTGTACATTCCAAAGGATATTTCCAACAAAAACAAATATCCGTTTCTGATGCAGAGAACCTGCTACAGCGTTGCTCCTTATGGTGAAAACGAATATAAAACCAAACTGGGACCGAACCAATATTTAATGAAAGACAAATATATTTTTGTGTTTCAGGACGTTCGCGGAAGATACATGAGTGAAGGAACTTTCACCAATATGACGCCGCAGGTTGAAAGAAAAACGAAAAAAGACGTTGATGAAAGTACCGATACCTACGATACGATCGAGTGGTTATTGAAAAACATCAAAGACAACAACGGAAAAGTAGGACAATACGGAACTTCTTATCCCGGATTTTATACTGCAGTAGGAATTTTAGCTGAACATCCTGCTTTGGTAGCTTCTTCTCCACAGGCGCCGATTTCAGATTTCTGGAATGACGATTTTCTTCACAACGGAAGATTTATGATGGGCTATTTCAGAACCTTCCCTGTTTTCGGCGTTCAGAAAACAAAGCCGGAAAATAAAGCGTGGTATTCTGATTCTATGATTAAAGCGACTTCTGAAGACGGTCTGAAATTTTACAGAGACATGGGAACCTTAAAAGACGGTTATGAAAAGTACTACAAAGATAATTTCTTCATGACGGAAATAATGAATCATACGAATTACGATGAATTCTGGCAGAAAAGAAGTCTTCTGCCTCATCTTAAAAATGTAAATCATGCGGTAATGACTGTTGGAGGATGGTTTGATGCGGAAGATCTTTCAGGACCTTTAAATATTTATAAAACCATTGAAAAAACAAGCCCGAAAGCGAAAAACACAATTGTAATGGGACCTTTCTCTCACGGAGCCTGGGCGTATGAACAGGGAAAACATTTCCACAACCAGATTTATTTCGGAGACAGCATTGCAACGTATTACCAGAAGAATGTGGAAACAAAATTCTTTAATCATTATCTGAAAGGAAATACAAAACAGGATGCAGGTTTACCGGAAGCATTAATGTACGACACCGGTGCAAAACAATGGAGAGAGTTTGCAAACTATCCGCCAAAAGAAGCACAGAAAGTGAATTTCTATTTATCGAAAGGAACTTTGAAAAACACAGCAGGACAAGGTTCTTCAGAATATTACAGTGATCCTAATAATCCGGTTTTAAGCTCTGATAATTTAAGAGATTTCAACGGCTTCACCCCGAAAAATTATATGTCGGAAGACCAAAGATTTGCAGAAGGAAGACCTGATGTTTTAACGTTTACAACGGATGTTTTAACGGATGATATTACGTTTGCGGGAGAAATTATGGCTAAATTAAACATTGCTTCTACTTCTACGGATGCAGATTTTGCGGTAAAATTAATTGATGTTTATCCTGAAGATTTTAAACCTGCTGAGAAAAAAGACGGGGTGATTTATGGAAATTATCATCAGATGGTAAGAAGTGAAATTATGCCGGCAAGATTCAGAAATTCTAGAGAAAAAGCGGAAGCCTTGGTTCCGAACCAGAAAACAGCAGTGAATTTCAGATTGCAGGATGTGGTGCATACTTTTAAAAAGGGACATAAAATCCAGATTCAGATTTCTTCGACGTGGTTCCCGCTTTTTGCGATCAACCCACAGAAGTTTATGGAAAATCCGAATTTTGCAACGAAGGAAGACTACACGAAAGCGTTTATCAAAGTTTTTGATGACAGTGCGATTGAAGTTGAGGTTTTGAAATAAATTTAAAAGCTGTTCGGTTTGAACAGCTTTTTTTATGTTTTTAGTTTCTCAAAGATTGTTAATTTTTTTCAGCTTAATTATCTGCTCAATCTGCGGGAGATAATTAACCATCCAATTTGTCATCCTGAAAGGATCTCAACGATACATTGAAAACTTTGTTTAGATGCTTTCAGTATGACAAACGTACTGTAAATCAACATTCAATTGTTCTGAAAGTTAAGTTTGAATACCTTTTATTTTTTGGTTTCTCGCGGATTTAGCAGATTGTGCAGATTTTTTTTAACTTAATCATCTGCTAAATTTGCTTAATCTGCGGGAGATAATTATCCATCCAATTTGTCATTTTGAAAGGATCTCAACGATACATTGAAAACTTTGTTTAGATGCTTTCAGCATGACAAACATAGTGGAAATAAATCATCATTCAATCGTTCTGAAAGTTATTTTATTTTTTGTTTCTCGCGGATTTAGCAGATTGTGCAGATTTTTTTTAACTCAATCATCTGCTAAATTTGCTTAATCTGCGGGAGATAATTAACCATCCAATTTGCCATTTTGAAGGATTTCAACGATACACTGAAAACTTTATTTAGATGCTTTCAGCATGACAAACATGCTGTAAATAAGTCACCATTTAATTGTTCTGAATGGTATTTTATTTTTTGGTTTCTCGCAGATTGTGCAGATTTTTTTTTAACTTAATCATCTGTTAAATTTGCTTAATCTGCGGGGGATGATAATCATACAGCTTATCATCGTGAAAGGATCTCAACGATACATTGAAAACTTTGTTTAGATGCTTTCAGCATGACAAACGTACTGTATATCACCATTCAATTGTTCTGAAAGTTAAGTTTGAATAGCTTTTATTTTTTGGTCTCTCGCGGATTTAGCAGATTGTGCGGGTTTTTTCCTCTTAATCATCTGCTAAATTTGCTTAATCTGCGGGAGATGATAATCATGCAGCTTGTCATCGTGAAAGGATCTCAACGATACATTGAAAACTTTGTTTAGATGCTTTCAGCATGACAAACATAGTGGAAATAAATCATCATTCAATCGTTCTGAAAGTTATTTTATTTTTTGTTTCTCGCGGATTTAGCAGATTGTGCAGATTTTTTCCCCTTAATCATCTGCTAAAATTCCGGGAGATGATAATCATACAGCTTATCATCCTGAAAGAATCTCAACGATACATTGAAAACTTTGTTTAGTTAATTTCAGCATGACAAATATACCTTAGATTAATGTAAATAAATCATTCTGCAATGGTACGGAACGTAAGATTCACTCTCGGTGTTTTTACTTTTGTCGTTGGAGGAAGCCGGTGCAGCCAATTGTCCTGCGTTGTTCCTTTCATCACCAATAAACTTCCGCTTTCCAGAAATATTTCGGCTTTATCTTTTGTTGTTTTATGTTTAAATAAGAACTTTCTTTCCGCTCCTAAAGTCAGGGAAGCAATGGCTCCGTATTTTTTTAAATCTTTTTCGGCATCGCTGTGATACGCCATTCCTTCGCTTCCGTCGTGGTATAAATTCAGAAGGCAGGAATTGTAGGTTTCGCCAGTAATTTCTTCACATTTTTTCTTTAATTCCAATAATTCAGGAGTCCAGAATTTTGCATATTTTGTCCGTTTGGAATAGGTGTATTCAAATGGTTTTTCACCAAACCAGGCTACTTTTCTTTTGGTTAAAATTAATTTTCCGAAAATAACGGCTTCATCATTTTCCCACGGAATTTCATTAAACAGATAATCGAAATAAAAATCCGCCTTTTCTTTGGAGAACACTTTTCCGTAATAATGAACGGTTCCGTCTTTGGGAAGGATATTTAAAGGATAATCTGATACGTCTTCGAATAAACTCATCATAAAGTTTAATGTTTTGTGATTAATGTTTCAAGTTCTTTGTCATTCCGTAGAAATCTAAGCTAAGTATTTTTAAATTTTAACCTCTAATAAATGATCCTATTGATTTTTTTATTAAAATAAGTTTTAGGCTAAAGCCAATTTGGTCAATTGATTATTTTAAACGGGCTAAAGCCCGTTTCTATTGATGGAATAGTTTTTTTTAAAATTTCAATCAGAATTATTAACTATTCGTAAAAAATTAGTGCAATTTGTGTTTGAAATCAAGAGTACATTTTTGAACTTTCCCAGCCGATAATCAGTTGTTTTCTTTCGCTTCCCCACATATAACCACCGATTTTTCCGGTTGACTGAATTACTCTGTGACACGGAATCAAAAATGCAACAGGATTGCTGCCAATCGCAGTTCCGACGGCTCTTGAAGCATTTGGATTTCCAATTTTATCCGCCAGATTTCCATAGGTTGATAATTTCCCCATGGGAATGGTGAGCAGACTTTCCCAGACCTTCAACTGAAAATCTGTTCCTTTCAGATGGAGTTTTATGGTGTTAAGTTCCGACCAGTCTTTACTGAAAATAGATAACGCATTGTTCTGGAAATCATCTTTTCTTTCAAAAAAAGAAGCATTGGGAAATTTAGCCTGTAAATTTCCCAATGCTTTATGTTGATCGGTTTCAAAAGCCATATAGCAGATTCCTTTCTCTGTGGAAGCTGCAATTACTTTTCCAAAAGGACTTTCGGAAAAACTGTAATTGATGTTGAGGCTTTTTCCTCCGTTTTTATATTCTGCCGGAGACATTCCTTCTATTTTCACAAACAGATCGTGCAGTCTGCTTGTACTCGATAATCCTGTCTCGTAAGCCGTATCAAATAAACTCGCTTTTTCTTCTTTCAGCAAACTTTTGGCATGTTCCAGACTGATGAACTGCAAAAATTTCTTCGGACTTGTTCCTGCCCAGTCAGAAAACATCTTCTGAAAATGAGCCGGGCTCAAATGAATTTTCTCCGCCACTTCCTCCAGACTTGGCTGAAGCTTAAAATTGCTCCTGATATAGTCTATCGCTTTGGCAATTCTTTCGTAATCTATCTGATTCTGTGTAGACATAACATTGAATTTACCTCACAAATTTCCAAAGAATCTACGGCAGAAAAAATCCGTTTCCTGCGGAATTTAGTTGTTGTTATAGATATGATAGTAAGCAAGCATTTTGTAATATAACTTCGCCGCCAAGAATGCGCTTGGTTTTGCCATCGGAGAATCCATTAATTCTACAATATCAAAAGCGACAACGTTACATTTTTCGAATACTTTTCTTAATAATTCCAAAGTCGGATACCACTGTAAACCTCCCGGTTCCGGAGTTCCTGTTGATGGACAAAGCGATGGATCGAAAGCATCAAGATCAATCGTGATGTACACATTTCCTGAAACTTTTTCCAGAACGTCGTTTACCCAATTTTCGTTGTTGGCAATTTCGTTAGCGAAAAATACTCTTCCTTCCGGTAAATACTCAACCTCTTCCACATCCATAGAACGGATTCCCACCTGTACCAGATTATGTTTCTGATTGGCTTCAAAAACCGCACAGGCGTGGTTGGAAGTAGAACCGTGGAATTCCGGACGAAGATCTGTATGAGCGTCTAGCTGAAGAACGGTTAAATTCTCAAACTTCTCTCCTACCGCACGAATCGAACCGATAGAAACTGAGTGTTCTCCCCCGAAAAGGGTGAATAATTTTCCGTCATTATTCAAAAGCTCTTTTGTTTTCTGGTAAACGGCTTCTGTCATGGCTTCCGGTGAAGAGTTTTCAGAAACTTCTCCTGCTAAATATACTCCTTCTAAATATGGTTCTGTCTGCGTTTCGATGTCATACAGTTCCATATTTTCGGAAGCATCAAGGAATAATTCAGGACCTTTATCGGCTCCTTTTCCCCACGTTGACGTTCCGTCGTAAGGAACAGTCACCAACATTACTTTCGAGTTTTCTAACGATGCATTTTCCTCAGGAATTCCTGCGTATGTTTTCATGTTTTATGTAAAAATTAAATGATTTCGGCAAAGATACAAAGAAGTTTGGAGATTGGCGGAAGATGAAAGACAGGAGAAACAGTTAAAAACAATAGAATCATTCAGTATATATTTACAAAAGTTTATAGAAAATAATTTAAGTTGTAACTGAGGCATAACAATTTGACTTATAAAATTAAATTTCTCAATTATGGGAAACCGTAATTATTGTTAGATTTGTTTTTTTATATTTGAAATTATAAAATTGGGATTGGCGCAATGCGTCAATCCAAAAGTTATGTGCAACCCTAAACAGACAGCGTATAAATTATGAACAGAATAATAAACTTTTTACTTTTCATATTTCTGCTACAATTTTTGACAAGTTGTAACGGGCAGACAAAATCTAATGCAGTAACCCAACAAAATACCAACACCAAAAAAAGTGTCGGTGGTGGTTGTGAAGGTTGTGAATTGATGTATGTTGGAATGCCCAAACAAATTCTATCCGAGCATATCAGTTTAGGTTGGACAGAAGGTAAACAAAAACTCATTTTGACAGGTAAAGTTTTCCAACTTGACGGAAAAACACCTGCATCTGATGTCATCATCTATTATTGGCATACGGACGATAACGGTTTGTATTCATCAAATGACGAAACACCCAAACAAGCAAAGGAACACGGTAAATTGCGAGGTTGGGTAAAGACTGACAAGAGTGGAAACTATACAATAAAGACAAGTAGACCTACTGCTTATCCTAATGATAATATTCCGCAACACATTCACCTATCCGTAAAAGAACCAGACATCACTAACGAATATTATGCTGACCTTTATTTTGATGATGATCCATTGTATCTAAACCATAAGAAAAAATATGGCAAACTTGACAGAGCAGGAACAGAACTACTAAGAATTGTTTTAGACAGTAATATTCAAATCGCAGAACACAATATTGTATTAGGATTGAATATTCCCGACTACCCTACTAAAAACAAGGCAGACATTCAATCGGGTTTAAAAATTGGTGAAGAC
Source organism: Chryseobacterium gambrini (assembly GCF_900156825.1). GTDB lineage: Bacteria > Bacteroidota > Bacteroidia > Flavobacteriales > Weeksellaceae > Chryseobacterium > Chryseobacterium gambrini. The sequence goes on from NZ_FTOV01000014.1 coordinate 36,703, forward strand.
CAACCTTCATTTATGCCATTTCACGCCTTTGGACCCGACAAAGGAACAAGGACTTGCCCAGTTTGTAAATATGGACGCTATCACGGAATTGTATATTTTGTTGGTGATAATCCAAATTGGGACGAAATCAAAAAATGGCTTAGAAAATTAGACAACGAAAGTGTAATAAGAGAAAAATACCTTAAAGCATACTTTGTTTATGGAAATTCAAAAAATTATAATAAGCAGACACGCCAAACAGAATTAGAAAAAATCGGAAAAGAATTAAAGCTTCAAAAAATTGCTTTGACTTTTGTACCATCATTTAGCGACACTGAAAGCGAAGCAAACCTTAACAACATAAATGCGAGTGTTGAAAACACTTTTATTATTTACAGACACAGAACAATAGTTGACAAATATGTAAATCTAAAACCGACAGAACAAAACTTTAAACTTATTGCAGAAACACTTGACAAAACAAAAGGAAATTATTTTGACTTAAACGAGCCAAAACACGAATGATAAGGAGGGCTGCACATAACAAGGTATTGCCAAAAGCGGGGCTGAACGGTTTCGATTGGACATTTGTGCAAGGTTCAACATTTGTTCTTAGATTGAACTTTTTGTGCTAAAATCCCCGCCTTCGGCAATACCAGAACCGTTATATGAAAGCCTTACCTACTATACTTATAAATAATTATTGAAAAAATGGCACTGAATCGATATTATTGGCCAACCAAATTTACTAGCCGTTTAGACTTTCTTAAACAAGGAGTAAAATGTGTATTCCTTTCACATCAGAAAAAAGATAAAGAAGAAGCTAAAAAAATTACCGACTACTTAATTAAGGCTGGTATTGATGTATATTTTGATGAATATGATAAAGATTTAAAAATTCACCATCAAACCAATAACGCTGTAGGTGTTACTAATTCTATAAAAATGGGAATTAATAACAGTTCGCATATGATTGTTTTGGTTTCACCTAATACTTTATACTCAACATGGGTACCTTTTGAAATAGGATATGGATATGACAAAACAGAAGTATTCACTCTTTGTCTTAAAGGAATTACAAAAGGTACTCTACCAGAATATTTAAAAGCTACAAAAATTATTCGTGACATATATGATTTCAATATTTTTTGCGAGAATATTACAGGAATCAAAAAAGAAAATTTAATATTAGAATCAAAATTATCAGATTACAATTCTCTTTATAATCCGTTAGTAAACATTATGGACACTTTAATTAATGAAAATTATTAATATATGAAATGGGCAGATTATTGCGTGAGCAAACTGAATTTAGATGAACATGGAATGATTGACAGCATTCTTTATTGTGAAGATATGGGAGATACATTAGGTTCTACTTTTTATGAGAAGAATCGAAATTGGATGGTTCAAAAAGTTTCAAATGGTAACTCATTCTGCTCAATTAAAAAAAATGATAATGGCTCATGGAATAAAATCGGGGATTTCACCTATAAGAATGGTCTTTTTAGTTGGTTTATTGTTCCCAAAAATATTACTAGAAGAAAAACATTTATTAGTTATTATCATAAAGAGGATCAATATTTCAAGGAAAAATTCAAAGCACTTTTTGATGACTTGATTGTAAACAAATCAGTTGAGGATAATGATATAGATTCTGATAATAGTGATGGTTATATTAAACAATTAATACAAAAAGGATATCTAGCAGACACCACTTTATTAGTTGTTCTTATCGGCAAAAACACCAAACATAGGATGCACATTGATTGGGAAATTTCGGGGGCATTAAATGTAAAAGTTGGAGAAAAATATTCGGGATTATTAGGAATTATTCTCCCTGACCACCCAGATTTTGGAACTGAAAAAGCTACATATAATTTAATGCCTGCTAGACTAGCCGACAACTTCAAATCGGGATATGCAGTAATTAGAGATTGGACAGATGATAGAGTAAAAATGCAAGAATATATTGAATTAGCGTTTGAGCAAAGAACGAGTAACGCAACTGAAAGAGTTAATTCTAGACCCCAAATGCAACAAAATACTAATTAAAATGAAATATCCTTTAAACATACATTTAGTTTGGCATGAAGATTCCTCAATATCAAAAAAAATAGCTACAGAACTATATAATACTTTTAGCAGGGATTATAAGAAACCGATTTCTAGAGGTTTAGGAATTCCAGTATATTTTAGATATAAAAAATTAACTGACGGCTCACTACTTCCAATTGATTTCACTAACTCAGAAAAAAATGCAATTATTTTATTAATTGATGAAGAATATTTTGACGATGATGTTTATGTAGAATATACAAAGGAGCTATTAAAAGAAGTTGATAATAATAACAGAATATTTCCGATTTCATTATATGAAAAAGCATATACAATATCATCTGAGTTAGGCAAAATACAATTTACAAATGCTAGAGTATTTTTAAACCAAAAATTAGATTTAGAACTTGAAGAAGACTTAACAAAAGCTATTGAAAAAATAAAATCTGAAATATTACATGATTGTTCTAGACTTATAATGGACTTTCAAAAAATTGCAGACGATACAGAAACTGACCGTATTAATTCACCAGTTAAATTATTCTTAAGTCATGCAAAAAAAGATGGTGAGATATTAGCAATCAAGTTTAAACAATTTATCGAAAATAATTTAAAATTTGATGTTTTTTTTGATACAGTAGACATTGCAAATGGTTATGATTTTGCAGAACAATTTAGTCAAAACATTAGTGAATCTGCTCTATTAGTATTTCATACTGATGAATACTCAAATAGAGAATGGTGTCGAAGAGAAGTTTTACTTGCCAAAAAACATAAATCACCAATTGTTGTTGTTCATAGTATTAAAAATGGAGAAAGTAGAGCATTCCCCTATTTAGGGAATATGCCTACAACTGTTTTAACAGAGGAGAACGATTACAATTTTTATAAGATAGTTTACTTAACTCTTCTCCAAGTATTAAATAATTTGTACCAACATCGTCTCCTTTCCCAATATAAAGAATTTACTAAGAAACAAGTTTATACTCTTACATCCCCGCCAGAACTAATAAATTTAGTTCACCTGGAGATGAATGAGGAGGAAACGATTGTTCTTTATCCAGACCCTCCTTTGGGAATTGAAGAGACATCAATACTAAATACATTTAATAAGAATTTAAAATTTGTTACACCTATAACTATTAACAAGATTTAAAATGACAGATGAAAATAATATATCTGGTATAAGCACAGAAGATTTAAAGCCAGAATTTAAACTTTCTCAAAATGAAAAATCTTTCCTTTTTGATAAATCAATTGCTATTTCTGTTTCAAATAATGAAAATTTAAATGAACTGGGTCTTGATGAGCAACATCTAAATGACATTTCAATAGAATTAGCACGTTATATAATTTGTAATGATGGAACGGCTTTATATGGTGGCGATTTAAGAGAAAATGGTTTTACAAAATATTTTGAAGAATTAGCCTCTCAATACACAAGAAATGATGATGATAGACATGCATTCATTAATTATTTTGCTCATCCATTTCTAAACAAAATAGATAAAAAATTTGAACGTGATTTTAAATCAAAAAGAATTGGACTAAAAAAAATAAGTTGTCCAGACCATATTAATTTCGACTTTGATAAAAATTATCAGCCAACTAATGAAGTCAATGACAGATATATATTTGCAGAATGTTTTAGGGTTTTAAGAGAAAAAATGACGGAAGATTGTAATGCAAAAATTATTGTTGGTGGTAAGTTAAGTAACTATCTCGGATATATCCCAGGTGTTTTAGAAGAAGCAATTTACCAAATTAAATCAAAAAAACCTTTATACATAGTTGGTGGATTCGGTGGGGTTGCAAATGAAATATCTAAATTAATTTTAGGAGAAAACTCTTCTTTTTTAAGTAATGAATTTCAATATAACAGTTCGTTTTTAGAAGAATTTAAAGACTTTGTGAAAGACAAATATAACTATCATGATTATGAAGTGATAAATGATCTTTTTACAGACTTTAATTTGAAAATACTTTCAATAAATAACTTCCTTACCGAAAATGAAAACCGTAGATTATTTATATCTAAGAATATTCATGAAATAACATATTTAATAATGAAAGGTTTGAACAAGGCCTTCATATAGGCAAAATGGCGGGTTTAGGGCTAAATTCAACGGTAGTTCTTCGATTGAACTTTTGTGCAAAACTGAACATTGTGCTTCGATTTCCGCCACTTCGCCAAGCTACCAATCGTTAAAAAACCGAATTTAAAGAATTGCAAATCCCAACATCTTGTAATCGTAAATTTTAACTTCATAAGCATAAATAAAAATTCCATTTCCCAAATCACCAATCCTGATTTGAAAACATTATTTTTGCACAAATTAAAATTGTATGTCATTAAAAGCTGTGCTGTTCGATATGGATGGCGTAATTGTGGATACGGAACCTCTGCACAGAAAAGCCTATTTTAAAACTTTTAACGATCTTGGAATCGACGTTTCGGAAGAGTTATACGCTTCCTTTACCGGAGCTTCTACCAAAAGAGTCTGTGATACTTTAATTCAGGAATTTAATCTAAAACAGACGTACGAAGACATTGCAAAAACCAAGAGAGATTATTTTAAGGAATACTTTTATAATGATGAAGAGTTTGATCTGATTTCAGGCGTAAGAGAACTGATCCAGCATTATTACGACAACGGGATCAAATTGATTCTCGCTTCTTCCGCAACGATGGCAACCATCAACATGGTTTTTGAAAAATTTGAACTTGAACCCTATTTTAGCGGAAAAATAAGCGGAGCCGAATTGAAGGAATCCAAACCTCATCCTGAAGTTTTTCTTCTTGCCGCAGAAATGGCCAATGAACCTGTAGAAAACTGTATGGTGATTGAAGATTCCACGAACGGGATTTTAGCCTCACATCGGGCAAATATTTTTTGTGCCGCATACAGAAGTCCGCATTCTAAAAATCAGGATTATACCTTGGCAAATATTGTGGTTTCGGATTATGCCGAACTGGAACTGGATAAGATTTCAAAATATTTTTAAACAGAAAAAGCTCTCAACATCTGAGAGCTTTTGTTTTTATTAAACACTAATTGCACGAATAGTTTTCACAAACTTCACAATTATTACTTGTGTTTTTAGTGCAAAAAATTTGTGTTGTTTGTGTTTAAATATTTATTTGTAACCCAAAAGTTTCAGTACATCTTCCGGTTCCTGTTTTTCACGGAAAATTTCATACTGCAAATCTCCGTTTTCGTCTTTCTGAATCAAAACGTGTCTCGGCTGTGGCATTAAGCAGTGATGAACTCCGCCATATCCTCCGATGGTTTCCTGATACGCTCCTGTGTGGAAAAATCCGATGTACAGAGGTTTCGTATCACTGAAAACAGGCAGGTAAATCGCGTTGGTATGCTGTTCAGAATTATAGTAATCGTCCGAATCACAAGTTAATCCACCCAAGAAAACTCTTTCATACGTATCTTCCCATCTGTTCAGCGGAAGCATGATAAAGTGTCTGGAAATCGCCCATGTATCGGGAAGCGTCGTCATGAAAGAAGAATCGATCATGTTCCACTTTTCTCTGTCGTTCTGGCGTTTCTGGGAAATGATTTTATAAATATTGGCGCCGCTTTCACCAACGGTAAAACTTCCGAACTCGGTGTAAATATTAGGTTCTTCCACTCCTTCCTCTTCACAGAATTTTTTGATCTGAGAAACGATTTCTTCCACCATATACTGATAATCGTAATCGAACTGCAAAGATGTTTTGATCGGGAAACCTCCTCCGATATTCAGAGAGTTGACTTCGGGAGCAATTTTTTTCAGACGCGCGTATACACGAAGACATTTATACAATTCGTTCCAGTAATAGGCTGTGTCTTTGATTCCGGTATTGATGAAGAAATGAAGCATTTTCAGTCTTGCATTCGGATGCTCTGCAATTTTCTGGCTGTAATAAGGAATGATATCTTTGTATCCGATTCCTAATCTTGAGGTATAAAATTCGAACTTCGGTTCTTCCTCAGAAGCGATTCTGATCCCTATATCGAAAGTGGTATCAATGCTTTCTGTAAGTTTATCCAGCTCGCGGTAATTATCCAGAATCGGTGTAATATTTTCAAAACCACTGTTAATCATCTCCGAAATTTTCGCCAGATAATCGTCTGTTTTGAAGCCGTTGCAGATTACTTCTATATCTTTCGTTACTTTTCCTTCTTTGTAAAGAGATTTTACGATATCCATGTCATAGGCTGAAGAAGTTTCTATGGAAATGTCGTTCTTCAAAGCTTCTTCCAGTACGAATTTAAAATGACTGGATTTTGTACAGTAGCAATATCTATAATTCTTTTTATAATCGGTTTTCTCAAAGGCTTCCCTGAACCAGCTTTTGGCTTTCTGGATATTTTGAGAAATTCTCGGCAGGTAGCTAATCTTTAGCGGAGTGCCAAATTTTTCAACAACATCCATTAAAGGAATGTCGTGAAACAACAAATTGTTCTCAGAAACATTGAATTCCTCGGTCGGGAAATACAACGTCTGATCAATAAGTTCCGAGTACTTTATTTTCATTTCTAAACAAGTGAATTAAGAATGCAAAATTGCTAAAAAAGTTTGGTTTTTTAGCGTTAAAATTATTATAAATTTTAATGGATTTTATTGAAGAAAATAAAGCTAAATTATCAATATGTAAACTTAAGAATATATTCCTGCCTTTTATTTTCAGAAATTTTTAAAACCTCTTGAATATATCGGTCTGTAGAACCGTATTTATTGTTAATTTCATTAAAAGCGGCATCCAGATAAGCGGTTTCTATCCAGCTTAATTTCTTGAGAACTGTAATGTCCATTTTCGGGTAGAGAAAATGCAGGTTATCGGCGAGATAAAGTCTTTTATCAATTAATTTTTTCCTGTAATTATTGGATAAAAGATAATCGTTGTAAATGGCTTCTTTATCGAATTTTAAAATCGTAAGAATGAGAGCGGTTGTGATTCCGGTTCTGTCTTTCCCTGCGGTGCAGTGATATAAAACAGGCTGATCTGATTCTAAAATTTCTGTGATAATTTTTCTTATGATTTCTGGGTTTTCCGTGACGTAGTCTTTATAAAAGTCAAGCATTCTTTTGTCTGCATCTGCACCGTTGACTTTTCCTTTTAAGACCAATTTCTTTGCCTGATCCAACTGATCGCCTTTGTCTTCAAACGCTGAATAATTTTTGTAAACAATTCCTTCCGGAAGATGATCGGGCTTCTTTGCAATTTCCTTTGAATTCCGAAGATCGATAATTTTTCTGATGCCTAAATTTTCAAGTTGTTTAAAAGAAGTATTTTTCAGTTTATATAAATTTCCGCTTCTGTATAGTTTTCCTTCTTTCAGGGTTCTTCCATCGATATTTTTTATACTTCCAACCGTTCTGAAATTGTTGACTTTTTTAATCTGAATATCTTTTCCAGCTTCTCTTTTTCCAAATTCGGGTGCGGAAAATTGTTGTGTTTTGCAGGAGAAAACACAAAGTAATATGATGGCCAGGAATGATATTTTGATGAGGTCTTTCATTTTTATTTCTCACATATTTCACGAATCTACACCGATGTTCGTGTTTGATTTTTTATGTTTTGGCTAAAGCCAGTTGATGTTTTTTAATTTGAAAACGGGCTAAAGCCCGTTCCTATTGATGCGGATAACTTTATTATTTTTTTTTATAAAATCAAGCTTGTGCAATTTGTGAAAACATTAGCAATTAGAAAACTGAGCAAAGTCCTTTCCTATTGATTCTATTAGTTCATTATTTATTCTTAATTACAAAAATAAATTTGTGAAATTTGTGAAAAGATTCGTGCAATTAGTGTTTAAACTACAAATAGTTTTTCCCAACAAACAAAAGCAAATCTCCTTTTTTGTATTCAATGGAAACTTCATCTTCCACAGCAAAATTTCTCGTTCCGATTCTGGAAGTAATATCTAAATTTCCGTTTGTTAAAGCCCAGTTTAATCCTTTGGTCGTAATATTTTCAACTGACGGAAACGGATACAAAGAAATCATTTTGTCTTTCACTCCTGTTACAACAAATTCTTTCGGGATAAAATAATATTCTGAAAATTCATCATAGAATTTGATATCGAATTGATCTTTAAAACCAAAAGCAACGGTAAGATTTCCCAGAAAATGATCCTGCTCTCCTCCACTTCCTCCGAAAACATCTACTTTTTTAAAATCTTTTTCTGCAATAATTTCCAAAGCTTTCTGAAAATCCGTTTTATCCTGATCGGGCGTGTAAATGAATTTGTCTTCATACATATTTTCATCCGAACCGGAATGCGAGTCGAAATCACCGGAAATAAAATCCAGCTTATCTAAAGGGAAATTCAGATTTTTAAGATAATGAAAAGCACCGTCTGTACAGGCAATGAGGCTGTATTCTTCAGTGTCGGGAAAAGATTTGGGAGGATCTCCGTTGATGAAAAGCAGTACTTTATCTTTCATTCGGGTTCCAGTATTCTTCCGGTTCGTTGTTGATTTTTGAAATATATCTTGCCAAAACAAAAAGATAGTCGGAAAGTCTGTTGAGATATTTAATGAGTTCAGGACGTACTTCTTCCGATTCGTTTAAGAAAACCAAAGAACGTTCTGCTCTTCTGCAGATTGTACGTGCTGCATGTAAAAATGTTGCTGCTTTTCCGCCTCCGGGAAGGATAAAATACTGAAGCGGTTCGCATTTTTCGTCAAAAGCATCCATCCAGTTTTCGAGTTCTTCGATTTCGGCATCTGAAATGATTAAAGGAAGTCGCGATTTTCCGTTTGCCAACATGAGTTTATCCACCGGAGTCGCCGCTTCGGAACCTACAGTAAATAAATCGAACTGGATTTTTTTAAGTTGTCTTAACACTTCTTCATCTTCAATATGGCTTTTGGCGATTCCGATGAAGGAATTCAGCTCGTCTATATTTCCGTAACTCTCGACTCTCGCGCTTGCTTTTGAAACTCTTGTTCCGCCGTACAAAGCGGTCTGACCTTTATCTCCTGTTTTCGTATAAATTTTCATAGGACTAAATTAGTTTTTTAAAATTAGGTTTACAAATTTTGAGTTTATGGAACTTTACATTTCTGATTCCGGCTGCGACCTAGCCCAGATTGCAGCATTTGTCTGAGCTCATTTACTAAGTTTCGGCTGCGGCGGCTTTGCCGCCGCAGCCGAAACTTAGTAAATAGCGAGTGCGGAAAGCTGGAAACAGCTTCTAAAAAAATAAACAAATATATACATGTGATTGAGTTAGATCCTTCGACTGCTTCGCGCTCAGGATGACATCGCTAATACTAACTGTTCTAATAACTTGGATTTTTTGTTTTTTAATAAAAAATGACCGATTAAAAACCGGTCACCCTCAAATTATTTATCTACCTAACATTGCTTTAAGTATGATTATCTAACGGAGAAATATTAAAAATTATTTTAAAAAGAAAAAAAAATTTTATCCTGAAAATCCTACTGACAAACTGTTGTCATCACCCCGGTTTATCTTTGTATCAACAATAACAAACAACATTAAAACTATGACAACTACAGCAACCAGTACAAAACAGTTTATGACTTCGGAACAATTATTAGAACATTGGCAAGGTCACAGAAATTTAACGCGAAGAGTGATCGAGGCGTTTCCTGAAAAGGATTTATTCGAATTTTCTGTTGCGGGAATGAGACCGTTCGCAAAGTTAGCGGTTGAGTTAATCAGCATTGGCGGACCTGCTTTGAAGGGAATTGTCGACAAGAATATGGAAGCTTACAATGAGGAAGGTTTTGTGCCGAAAACGAAGGAGGAACTTCTGAAAAAGTGGGACGAAGAAACGGAAACGATCAATCATTATTTTGCGCAGATTTCGGAGGAGCGTTTTCAGGAGACTTTTAATTTATTCGGACAGTATGAATTTCCTGTGTATCAGAATATTCTGTATTTCGTTGATAATGAAATCCATCACCGTGGACAAGGGTATGTTTATTTAAGAGCTTTGGGAATTGAACCGCCTTTTTTTTGGGAGAGATTTTCGGTTCGTTAATGCCTTTGTTCAAACTGAAATCATTGATTCTCTCACGAAACCGCAGTAAGGAAAAAGAGCGGAGATGCATCTCATAGATTAAATTTTAACGTACTTTTATGATCTGCGGATCCGCTCTTCTTTAAACATGAAGTTTGTTTAAGCTAATTTTAAATTTAACCGCAAAAGACTTTATAGAATTTATTAAGGTATTTCAAAAGGTTTGCAAAAGGAACCTCTGATTTTTGTTAACTTCTGTGTTCTTTTTATATTAATCATTAAACTTAAAATAACTAAAGTGTTAATCTTTTGCTTCTTTTGCGGTAAAAAATAAAAGTTTAAATAAGTTTATCATTTTAAATTATTGCCAGAAACCTCAACAGAAATTGTTGGGGTTTTTATTGATGCTTGTCTGCAATCTTTGACAACAAATCATTGAGTTGTACTTTGAGGGTTTCGGGTTCTAAAATTGTTGCATAATCTGCAAAAGTAATCAGCCAGCGCGGAAATCCGTCTTTGATGGATTCTGTTTCGAAGGTGAGTTCTACCATTCCGTTTTCGGCTTCAATTTCTTTGGTTAGACCGTAATATTTTTTGGAATTGACCAGAAAAGTCATGATCTTTTTCTCTACCAGAAGTCTTACGTGTGTTTTATTGCCGTTGCTGCTTTGTCTGTAATCATTAATCTGCCCATACTCTCCTAAAAACGGATTCTGGGTTTTTGAAATCTTTAAAATCCGGTCAATACGAAATTGCCGGAAGTCGTTTCTCAAGGTACAGTAAGCCATGATGTACCAATAATTGAATTCAAAGAAAACGCCGACTGCTTCAATGGTTCTTGTCGAAATTTCCTCATCAACGGTTTTATATTCCATGATTAACTGCCGTTTTTCGGCTATGCTTTCCAGAATCGTGGGAAGAACGTCTTTAATGGTATCTTCGGTTTCGGCATGATACTGAAAAATATCAATCTGATTTTCAATATTCTGGATTAGATTTCTGTCGGAAAATTTTAAAACGGAACGCACTTTTTCCATCGCGGTCTGATAATGATTTCCCAAACTCTGATGCGAAAATTTCTGCATCAGTTTTTCGGCGGTAATGAAACTCAGAACTTCTTCTTTGGTGAACATGACAGGTGGCAGTTTGTAGCCATCCATCAGAGAGTACCCACTTCCTGCTTCACCAATGATCGGAATTCCTGCATTTTCCAGTGTTTTTACGTCGCGGTAAATGGTTCTTACACTCACATCAAATTTGGCAGCCAGATCCTGCGCTCTTACAAGCGGTTTCGACTGTAATAGTGTAAGAATTGCGGTGACACGGTCGAGTTTTTTGAGGTAATGGTCGTTCATTGGGTATGAAGGTCGGAGTGTTTTAGTGTTTTTAGTGCTTTAGTGCTTTAGTGTTTTAGTGTTTTAGTGTTTTAGTGTTTTAGTGCTTTAGTGTTTTAGTGTTTTAGTGCTTTAGTGTTTTAGTGTTTTAGTGTTTTAGCAAAGTTATCTTTTATCTTTTATCTTTTATCTTTTATCTTTTATCTTTTATCTTTTATCTTTTATCATTATAAGTATTAACCAATTTATCCAGATTTAAACTTCTCGCAGAGGCATCAAAAATTTCTCTGTAGGTTCCGTTGATCTGTACCAGTTCATCGTGCGTTCCTCTTTCTACTACCCTGCCTTTTTTCATGACGTAAATTTTATCAGAATCTAAAATCTGCGATAAAGAATGGGAAATGATAATCACGGTTCTGCCTTCTTTTATGGCATCCAGAGAATTTTTGATCTGTTCTGTGGCAATGGCATCGAGGCTCGCCGTTGGTTCATCAAGGAAAATAATCGGAGGATTTTTTAAGAATAATCTGGCGATGGCAATTCTCTGCTGTTGTCCTCCGGAAAGCTGCGTGGCATCGTGATTATATTTTTCGGGTAAATCTAAAATCTGTTCATGCAGATAGGCTTTTTTAGCCGCTTCCTCAATTTCTTCGAAAGTAGCATTCATATTTCCATAGCGGATATTATCTTCGATACTTCCCTGAAAAATGTGATTTTTCTGGAGCACCAATCCCAAATCGTTTCTCAGAAAAGTATTGTCAAAATGATTGAGATCTATCCCATCCAAAAATATTTCTCCAGAATCGGGAAGGTAAAATTTGCATAAAAGATTAATGACTGTTGATTTTCCGGCTCCGCTTAATCCGACCAAAGCAGTGGTTTTTCCGTTTTCAAATTTCATGGAAACATCGTGTAAAGCCTGTGTCCCGTTTGGATACGTGAAATTGATGTTTTTTAATTCAAAATTTCCTTTAATATCCTTTTCTATAAAATTTCCGTTCGGTTCTTTCTCGTCGTCTGCATTTAAAATATCAAAATAACCTTCTGCATAGATCATCGCGTCATTCATGTCATCATAAATTCTGTGCAGTTGTCGAATGGGAGCCGAAACATTATTGAAAAGCATGATGTGAAGCATAATCGCGCCAATGGTCATCTGCTGATCCAGAACGAGGTAAACCGTCAGAAGGATTATCAAAACCACTCCGAACTGTTCAATAAACGTTTTTAAACCATCATAAATAAAGTTCGTCTTTCTTGTAAACATCTGACTTTCCATCAACTGCATCTGCAAGTCGTACTGTTTTTTTCCTTCGAATTTTTCACGGACAAAACTTTTAATCACCATGATGGAATTAATTAGATTTAAAAGTCCTGAAGTTTTCTGTTCACGCTGGTTTCGCAGAGTTCTTCTCACTCCGCTTAATTTCTTCGCCTGTAATGAGCTTACATAAAAATAGATGGGAACAATGATGGTGGAAACAATTCCCACATATACATTTTGCAGATACATGATAACCAATGCAATAATTGAATTTGAAAACAGCGGAAGCATATCTATAAAAAAGTTCTGCACCAGTCGTGTTAGGCTTTCAATTCCTCTGTCTATTCTGATCTGTAGTTTTCCGGATTCGTGGTTTTCATCATTAAAATAAGCCACTCTGTAGGTTAAAATTTTGTCGATGGCAGATTGTGCGAGAATAGAACTTACATTAATCCTGATCTTTTCGCCATAGAATTTCTGTCCGAAATTGATGAAAATATTCAGCAGTTCTTTTCCAAATAATATAACGGAGATGATAAAGAGAATATGAATTCCTTCCGACATCGGATGCGGAAGATGCGTAAGTTTGGTTACCTCATCCACCGTATATTTTAAAACCAAAGGATTGACCTGCGCCGCCAAAGCTCCTAAAAAAGTAAGAAAAAGCGTTCCGTAGATCATCAAACGATACGGTCTGATAAAAGGAACAAGCTGTTTATAAATTCCGAATAAGGTGACAGTTCTGTTGAATGGTTTTGCCATACGATGATTTTAAATAAAAAACGTACCGTTTTACAGAGAAAAAGGTACGTTTTATTCTATTTTTCAGCAAATAATTGCCTTATTTAATTTTCGAATACGTAAGTTGTAAGGTAATGTAGCTCAGGTTTACTCGCTGCTTTTGAGTCTGATTCTGCCTTTTCTAAAGAATACATTGAATTAATTTCTTTCTTCTGAAACACAAAAGAATTATTGGCATTTTTATCAACCACCTCATTAAAAATATGCTGAATTTCGGAATTTCCCAATGAGGCAAAACTGATGTCTTCAAAGCCATGCATTAATCTTAGATCATCAAACTGAGCAAAATTTTCGTCCACAAAATTCTGAAACTGGGTTTTAGAATCGAAATTTCCAGCCCAGATATTATATCCGTAACTTTTCTTTTGCGGTTTGTCGAAAATGCTTTGGTAAACGAAGTTTTCTCCTAAATAAGCTTCTCTTACCTGCGGATCGTTTGCCAGTTCTTCAGGAAGTCCTTCTTTCAGAATTCTTCCTTCAAACATAATGTATGTTTTGTTGGTAATAGCCAAAGTCTGCTGTACGTTGTGGTCGGTAATCAGGATTCCGATGTTTTTATCGGTCAAACTTCTTACGATTTTCTGGATATCTTCAACCGCAATCGGGTCTACTCCGGCGAAAGGTTCATCCAGAAGAATAAAACTCGGATCGGTGGCAAGACATCTTGCGATCTCTGTTCTACGTCTTTCCCCACCGGACAAAAGATCTCCACGGTTTTTACGAACGTGCTGTAAGGAAAATTCTTCAATCAGCTCATCACATTTCATCTGCTGTTCGCGTTTTGAAAGCTTGGTCAACTGTAAAACGCCCATGATATTGTCTTCCACGGAAAGTTTACGGAAAACAGACGCTTCCTGAGCCAAATAACCAATACCTTTCTGAGCTCTGCGATACATGGCATCGGTTGTAATTTCCTGTTTATCGAGGAAAATTTTTCCGGAAGTAGGCTTAACCAAACCGACAATCATATAAAACGAAGTGGTTTTTCCTGCTCCGTTCGGACCAAGCAAACCCACAATTTCTCCCTGCTGAACCTGTACAGAAACGCCTTTTACTACTTTTTTAGGACCGTATTCTTTGATTAAGTTTTCTCCGCGTAAAATCATAAGGGCAAAGATAAAGTTTTTTTGAATTCAAATTTTAGATTACAAAATGGACTTGAAAGTTTTGTGAAATTTTAATACATCGTTTAAAGATTCTTCGAATAATATTTAACTCAAAATTTTTAAAAACTTTATTTTATTTCCATAATTTTAGACTTTCATCAACACTTATTATTACTATGGAAAATAATCAACAGCTTACCGAGCTTTTAGCTTTAGATCTTGGTGTAAACATCATCAACCGAAGACCTTATGCGAAAGAAGTTTTCAAATGGCAGGATATGGATCTGCTTCCGCATTCTTCCACCGATACTTTGCTTTGTGAAATCTACGAATGGAACGGAAGAAACTGGAGAACCACGAATAATAATCTCATAGGCTATTTATTTGGCAGCGACCAGTTAAGTACGGTTAAAAATCAACTGATGAATGTTCAGAAATTTCCGGCTCTGATTCCTGATTTTGAATTTACGAAAGACAGCATGATTGAATTCGGACTTGCTCTTCCCTCTCTTTTCAATATCGGAATTAAAGGCGACATTAAAAGCGCCAAAGATTTTTCTGTAAAAGTAAACGGCGTTACAAAATCCAGAATCACCAACATAGATTCTCCGGGAATAGAAATCCTTAGAAAATATTCTGAATTTACGCAAAACGAATCCAGATCATACAGAAAGAACATCAAATTTAATTATCTGAGTACTTCTTTATTTTATGCAGAAAGTGTGGAAATTAATCTTGAAAAAGACGCAGGCGTGAATCTTGATGTGAGTTTCCAGACACAGGATGTTGAAGTGAAAGCCAATATTGATACAGATACAAAAAAGAATTTCGTTCTGAAATATACGGGAAACCAAGCTCCTTTTGCTGCAAAATTTACAAAAGGAAAAGATTTTAATATTTCCTGATATTCTTATAATCGGGTTTTAGCCAAAGCTTACAATCATCAATCATTTTCTTTGGTTTCAAAATAAGTTTTGGCTAAAGCCTAATTTGGAGTTCATCAAAAAAAAACGGGCTAAAGCCCGTTTCTATTGATAAAAACATTTCGATCCGAAATGTTTTTTATTTAAAGTATAATTTGAAAAAATTATCTGTTCAAAATCATTGCAGCTTCTTTCGCGAAATACGTGAAAATCATATCAGCACCGGCTCTTTTGAAGCAGGTTAAGCTTTCGATAATGGTTTTGTCATTATCCAGCCATCCGTTTTGTGCAGCCGCTTTTACCATTGCATATTCTCCACTCACGTTGTAAACCGCAATCGGAAGATCAATCGCTTCACGTACTTTAGAAACAATATCCAGATACGGAAGTCCCGGTTTAATCATGATAATGTCGGCTCCTTCTTCAATATCTTTAAAAACTTCGTTTAACGCTTCTCTGGAATTATGAAAATCCATCTGATATGTTTTTTTATCCTTCGGAATTTCCATATTATCTTTCGGCGCGCTGTCCAATGCACTTCTGAAAGGTCCGTAGAACGAACTTGCATATTTTGCGGCATAGCTTAAAATACCCACATCCGTAAATCCGCTGTCTTCCAACGCTTCGCGAATGACCTGAACCCTGCCATCCATCATGTCACTTGGTGCCACAATGTCTGCTCCGGCTTCTGCGTGTGACACCGACATTCTTGCCAAAGCATCGTTTGTAGCATCATTTACAATTTTTCCGTTTTCGATAATTCCGTCATGACCGTAAATAGAATAGGGATCTAAAGCAACATCGGGCATTACTACCATTTCGGGAAGCGCATCTTTGATCGCCCTGATCGTGTTCTGCATCAGTCCGTTTTTATTCCATGCTTCTTTTCCGGTATTGTCTTTCAGGTCTTCTGAAACCTTCATATAAAGATTAACCGCTTTTACACCTAAAGAAAATAATTCCTTACATTCTTTCACCGTCAGATCAATACTCCTTCTGAAAATTCCCGGCATCGACGGGATCGGTTCTTCTTTATTTTCGCCCTCCATTACGAAGATCGGCATTACAAAATCATTGGTTGTAAGAGAACATTCTCTTACCAGACTTCTTACAGATTCGTTTACTCTCAGCCTTCTATTTCTTGAATGTATCATTTTGGAATACTTTTTGAATGAAATTTAATGCAAATTTACTACAACTTATATAAAAAACTATTGCGTAGAATTGCAGAATTAATTATTTTTGTTAAAATATCCCTTAGAAATTATAATTTGATGAGAAAACTTTTACTTTTGTTTATCTTTTTAGGCGCATTTGTTGGATTTTCCAACAATATGAAAGCGCAGATTAAAGAGCCGGCTTCCTTCTCTCAGAAGTCTGATGACGGAGTGCTTGTTGCTTATCCTAATCCGGCAAAGGATTTCCTTATCGTAAAGGCTAAGGATCCTAACCTGAAAATCCGAAGTGTGATTTTCTATTCGATTTTAGGTACGCAGGTTGCAAGTTATTCAGTCAATATGAATTCCGGAGAGATTAATATTGAAAAATTAAAGCCGGGTAAATATTTAATCCGATATATTCTGAGTGACAATACAATGAAAGTCACGCAGATTATGAAACAATAATTTAAATCCTGATAATCATCAGGATTTTTTCTTTTAGCTTAATTATTCCGTAACTTTCGGAACATTTTTATCCTAATTATAAAAACAAATTAATGCTAAAAGCTGAACATATTAGAAAGACCTATAACGCAGGTAAAAAGGTAGCTTTGGATGATTTCAGCATCCATGTTCCGAAAGGAAGTGTTTATGGGCTTTTAGGTCCGAACGGAGCCGGAAAAACTTCTTTTATCCGGATCATCAATCAGATTACACAGGCGGATTCCGGAGAAATACAGATCAACGGACAAAAGCTTAATCCGGATCACATCAAAGATATCGGATATATGCCTGAAGAACGCGGGCTGTATAAAAACATGACGGTTGGAGATCAGCTTCTCTACTTCGGAGAGTTGAAAGGCATGAAAAAGAATGATGCTTTAACTGAGGCAAAAAAATGGTTTGATAAACTTCACATCGACCAATGGTGGAAGAAAAAGCTGTCTGAGCTGTCAAAAGGAATGGCACAGAAAATACAGTTTGTGGTTACTGTTCTTCACCGTCCGCATTTATTGATTCTTGATGAACCTTTTTCGGGTTTTGATCCTGTGAATGCCAATTTAATTAAAGACCAGATTATTGATCTTAAGAATAACGGAACTACCATCATCCTTTCTACTCACCGAATGGAAAGTGTGGAGGAAATGTGCGATTATGTAGCTTTGATTAATAACTCAAAAAAGATTATCGACGGAAGGGTTTTCGATGTACGCGAGAAATTCAAGAAAAATATTTTTGGGATCACGCTTTCTGATGTAAAAAACGATCAACTGGAAAGTTTCCAAAATAAGTATGAGATTTTCAATATCAATAATGAAAATAACTTAGTTTCCTTTGATCTGAAAAATGAGACTGACCAGAATCATATTCTTCTGGATCTAATAAATGTAGGAAAAGTAAGGTCATTCGACGAAAAAATTCCGAGTATGAAAGAGGTGTTTATTAATGCGGTAAGCAATAATTCTTAATTATGAATAACATTTTTTTAATTACAAAAAGAGAATTTCTTACGCAGGTTAAGAAAAAATCTTTCATCATATTAACGCTTTTAGCTCCGATTCTTTTACTGGGTTTTGGTGCTGTCATCGGTTTGATGTTTAAGGCTAATGAATCTCACAGCATTATTGAAGTGGTGGATAAAAACGGTCTGTTTAAAAATCAACTGAAATCGAATGATAAACTGAACTATGTTTTTGTTTCTGCGGCAGATGAAAAGTCCAAAATCAATAATCTTAAGAACAATGAATCTTTAGACGGGATTTTGGTTCTGCCTGAACTGAAAGATCAGAATTTTGACGAATTAGAAAAGAATACAAGACTTGTTATCAACAATAAAATCGGGTTCGATACGAAGCAGAAAATTGTTTCGGACATTAACGAAGTCATCAAAAAAGAAAAAATAAAGAAACTGGGCATTGCTGAGCTACAGCTTGATAATCTGGATAAAAGTTTCAATTTAAAAACCATCAACGTTTCAGAAAACAATAAAGAAGATTCCGATCTTGCTTTCGGCGTGAAAAGTGTTCTGAGTATGCTTTTAATGTACGTTACTTTTATGTTTATCATTATTTACGGAGTTAGGGTAATGAGAAGCGTACTGGAAGAGAAAAACAACCGTGTTGTGGAAATTATTATTTCTTCGGTAAAACCTTTTGAACTGATGATGGGAAAAATTCTGGGGGTAACAATGGTTGCACTTACTCAATTTATCGTTTGGATCACGATGTCGGTTATCGGAGCTTTGGTGCTGAATACCGGATTTTCTGCTATTCCTAAAAATATTCCCGGAAATGAAGGTGTTGCTGAAAAATTTGATATTTTACAGATGGGAACCCAGATTTCACACAGTTTACTGGAACTGAATTTCCCATTAATTATTTTCGTTTTTATAACATTTTTCCTTTTGGGATATATCTTTTACAGTTCCATTTATGCCGCAATCGGTTCTGCTGTAGATAACGAAACAGAGACACAGCAGTTCACCTTGTTTGCTGTACTGCCTTTAATGCTTGGAATGTACGGAAGTTTTACGCTAATGAATAATCCGGATGGTCCTTTAGGATTCTGGCTTTCTATTATTCCGTTTACGTCTCCTGTGGCAATGATCGCGAGAATTCCTTACGGAGTTCCGGCGTGGCAGATTGCGCTGTCTATTGGCTTGCTTTTAGGAACGACTCTTTTTATGATATTTCTGGCAGGTAAAATTTACCGTGTAGGAATTTTAATGTACGGAAATAAAGCGACTCTGAAGGAAATCTGGAAATGGATTAAAGGATAAGTTTTAAACAGAATTTTTAAATAAAAAAACTCCCGAAACATTAAGTTTCGGGAGTTTTTATGTTTTGATTAGAATCAATTTTTATTTGAAGATGTAGCTTAAGCTTAAACTAAGAACCTGCTCAGACTTTCCTTTATTGGTCCCTTTCGGCTCCTGATCAAGGCCGGGATATGTATTCGTAACTCCGAAATCATATTTTGCCGTAAGTTCAAGCTGTCTTTTATAACTATATCCTACTCCTAGTCCTATTCCAAAGTTAAATGAACTCGCTTTACCGTTTACATTAGGATAATTCGGATCAATCTGATCTTTTGTGTAGTAGATCTTAGGTGCGTTTTTAACGTTCTGACTTAATAAAAAATTAAATCTGGGACCTATTAACCCAAAAAATTCAGATTCAGATTCAGAAAAATACCCTTTAAACGAGATCGGTACACTCAGATAGTTATTTGCGTATACCGCGTCATAACCGGGATAGTTTTTAGCATCTTTATCCTTTCCTGTTTCTCCTGCTCCAAAGTAAACTACTTCAGGCTGTATGAAAAACTGGTTGGCTGAACCTATCGGTATTAAAGCCAATACTCCTGCCTGAACGGTATATCTCGGTCCGGAAGGGTTATGAGCATTCTTCACTCGGGAATAGTTTCCTCCTACAGTAACACCGAATCTTGTGCTGCCAAAATCGATCTGTGCGAAAGACATGGTAGAAAGTGCCAATGCAGAGGCTAATAAAAATTTTTTCATATCGTTATGTTTTATGTTATCCTAGAATTTTTGCAACAGTAGCACCGATGTCTGCAGGAGAGTCTACCACGTTAATTCCGTTTTCTCTCATGATTTCCATCTTAGCCTGAGCTGTATCTTCTGCTCCGCCTACGATTGCACCTGCGTGTCCCATTGTTCTACCTTTTGGAGCAGTCTGTCCTGCGATGAAACCTACAACCGGCTTTGTAGAACCACTTGCTTTGTACCATCTTGCTGCTTCAGCTTCAAGACCTCCACCGATTTCTCCGATCATTACCACTGCTTCAGTTTCAGGATCGTTGATGAATAATTCCAAAGCTTCTCTTGTAGTTGTTCCAATGATCGGGTCTCCACCGATACCGATTGCTGTAGAAATACCGTAACCCGCTCTTACTACCTGATCTGCAGCTTCGTAAGTAAGAGTACCAGATTTAGAAACGATACCTACTTTACCTTTTTTGAAAACGAAACCTGGCATAATCCCAATTTTAGCTTCTTCAGAAGTAATGATTCCCGGGCAGTTCGGACCGATTAATCTGCAGTCTCTGTCAGCAATGTAAGATTTTACTTTCACCATATCTGCTACAGGAATACCTTCAGTAATACATACAATTACTTTGATTCCTGCTTCAGCAGCTTCCATAATAGCGTCAGCAGCAAATGCAGGCGGTACGAAAATGATACTTACGTTAGCTCCGGCTTTTTCTACAGCATCTGCTACCGTATTGAATACAGGCTTCCCTAAGTGCTCGCTTCCTCCTTTTCCCGGAGTAACACCACCTACTACGTTGGTTCCGTATTCGATCATCTGGCTTGCGTGGAAAGTACCTTCGTTCCCTGTAAATCCTTGTACAATTACTTTAGAATCTTTGTTTACTAAAATTGACATTTTATTATTTATTTAATTTATTTATTACTTTTTAAATGCACACAAATTTAATTAAATTTCTTTGATTAAAGATAAATCTAACTAATTTGTTTATTTGAGATTTCTCAGTTTAACTTCTTTTTTCAGATAGGTTTTAAAATCTTCTGCAAACATCCCGATATAGGTACCTTTTTCGAGGTCTCTGTTTACTCCGGTTTTCCCTAATATTACAGCTCCGCTCTCGATTTTATTTCCTGAAGCAATGCCGACCTGTCCCCATAAAGTAACTTCATCACCAATTACGCAGCATCCAGCAATACCGACCTGAGAAGCGATAAGACATTTTTTTCCGATAACGGTATCGTGCCCGATCTGAATCTGATTATCCAGAACGGAACCTTCTCCGATAATGGTAGAATCTGTAACTCCTCTGTCGATTGTACAACCGTTTCCGATCTCTACATTGTTTTCGATCACTACGTTTCCTACCGAAATCAGGCGGTCGAAATTGCCGTTCAGTTTTCTGTAATAAAAAGCGTCGCCGCCTAAAACAGTGTTGGACTGTATCACTACATTGTCGCCAATTACGGTTCTGTCGCCAATGACAACATTAGGAAAAATCAGGGTATTTTTTCCTATTTTCACATTATTTCCGATAACCGCAGAAGCATGAATTTTTGTTCCCTCTCCTATTTCGACATCATGAAGTTCTTCGGTGAAGTTATAAATTCTTGTAAAGTGGGTATTGATTTTATTGAAATCTCTGAAAGGGTCTTCGGAAACCAACAGTGCTTTTCCCTCTGGACATTCCACTTCTTTATCGATCAAAATAATCGTCGCAGCGGAATTTAATGCTTTATCGTAATATTTCGGATGGTTAACAAAAACGATTTCACCGGCTTTTACCATGTGAATTTCGTTCGTTCCCAATACTTCGAAGTCTTCTGAACCTACAAATTTTGCCCCGATAAGTTCGGCAATGGTTTTCAATTTTTGGGGTTGATGAAACGTCATATTTTTTTAAATGATGTTTTAAATTTTCAACCGTGTTTAGTTTGGAATCTTGACACGGATTTGTTTTTCCAACTTTAATCGCAGCCCGACCATACCCTTCGACAAGCTCAGGAGGGTACACTACAAAGCTGCCATAAAAAATGAAAGCTGAAAGTTGTGATACTTCCAGCCTCATATTATTTGTGAATAATTATTCTTTTACTCTTTCAAGGTAAGAACCGTCTTCTGTGCTTACTTTGATTTTGTCTCCCGGTTCAATGAACAGAGGAACCATCACTCTTGCTCCTGTTTCTACGATTGCATTTTTAAGAGCGTTGGTTGCAGTGTTTCCTTTTACACCCGGATCTGCTTCCACAACTTCCAGATAAACGGACTGCGGTAATTCTGCAGAAAGCGGAGTCTCGTCCACTTCTTTCAAAATGATTGTTACTTCTTCACCCGCTTTCATCAGGTTGGAGTTTTCGATCATTTCTTTGTTAAGGTATAACTGAGAGAAATCATCGTTATTCATGAAGTGGAAGCCATTTTCATCATCATAAAGATACTGGTATTTTCTTGTGATTACTTTTACCTCATCAATTTTATGACCTGCAGAGAAAGTATTGTCGATTACTTTACCGTTGGTTACAGATTTTAATTTTGTTCTAACGAAAGCAGGACCTTTTCCCGGTTTTACGTGAAGGAATTCGATAACTTTATAAATATCGTTGCTGTATTCGATGCAAAGTCCTTTTCTGATATCGTTACTTGTTGCCATTAATTATTATATATTTTTTTATTTTCTTTTGTTAAATTGTATTCCTTCTCCCTGAGTTGGAAGTCTGTTGAAAACATTATTGTTGAATGAATTCACATTATTATTCAGTCTGTTTACATTGGTCTGGATCTCGGAATGATAGGGATTTGCAGTTCCAAAAATTGAACTGCTGCCGGAATTATTCTGTTTCAGAATATCATTCAGATTATGTTTAGCAATGCTGTCATTGGATTTTGAAGGCAGTCTTCTTTCCAGAATGGAAGTCTTGGCTGTTTTTTCCGTTTTTAATCCTTCTGTCTGTTGTCCGGACAAAAAAAATATGGTAAAAAACATTAAAACAAAAATCAGACTTTTCATTGATAACAGTGCTAAATTTATCTTTATTATTCTCTTTCCTTCCCCGTTCCGTATCCTTTTACGATCCCTCTCGGAGAGTTCTGGATAAACTGAAGGATTTCATCTCTTTCAGCCGTCGGAAGCATTTCTTTTTCGATGTAAAGCAACGCTTGGGAAACATTCATTTTCATCTGGAAAATTGCTCTGTAAATTTTCTGAATTTCAAAGATTTTTTCGTTGGTAAATCCTCTCCTTCTTAAACCTACGGAATTAATTCCTGCATAAGACATCGGCTCTCTCGCTACTTTTACATAAGGCGGAATGTCTTTTCTTACCAGAGTACCACCTGAAATCATTACGTGTTTTCCGATTTTTCCGAACTGATGAACAGCAGATAAACCACCCATTACGGTATAATCTCCGATTTCTACGTGGCCTGCAATACCGCACCCGTTTACGATGATCACATGATCTCCGATAACACAGTCATGAGCAATGTGGGAAGTTGCCATAATAAGGCAGTTTTTTCCTATTTTGGTAAATCCGAGGGCTTTTGTTCCTCTGTTTACCGTTACACATTCTCTGATCGTTGTTTCATCGCCGATAATTACCTGCGTATCTTCACCATCAAATTTCAAATCCTGAGGAATCGCAGAAATTACCGTTCCCGGAAAAATTCTGCAATTTTTACCGATTCTTGCACCATCCATGATGGTAACATTGGGACCAATCCATGTTCCTTCGCCAATTTCCACGTCCCCTGCAATAGTAGTAAAGGGTTCTACGATTACATTTTTGCTGATTTTCGCACGTTTATCTACGGCTGCTAATTGATGAATCATTTAATCAACTTTATTTTTTGCAACTTGGGCCATAAGTTCTGCTTCTACCGCTACTGTATCTCCTACGTAACCATAACCCTGCATATGAACAATTCCTCTTCTGATAGGCTCTATTAATTCAATCTTGAAAATAAGCGTATCTCCGGGAATTACTTTTCTCTTGAATTTTACTTTATCTATTTTAATAAAATACGTAGAGTAATTTTCGGGATCCGGAACACTTGCCAAAACAAGAATTCCCCCTGTCTGAGCTAAAGCTTCTACCTGTAAAACTCCCGGCATTACGGGTTCTTTTGGAAAATGTCCAACGAAGAAAGGTTCGTTCATTGTAACATTTTTAAGACCTACCACATGAGAATCTGAAAGCTCAAGAATTTTATCAATCAACAAGAACGGCGGTCTGTGAGGCATCAGTTTCATGATTCCGTTGATATCGAAAACCGGTTCTTTTGTTAAATCAAAGTCAGGAACATTTTTCTTCTTCTGCAATTTCCACTGACGGTTCAGTTTTTTTGCAAATTGTGTGTTTACGTAATGTCCCGGTTTGTTGGCAATTACTTTACCTTTTATTTTTACTCCTGCCAAAGCCAGATCACCGATCACATCAAGTAATTTGTGTCTTGCGGCTTCGTTGGGATAGTTTAAGTTCAGGTTATCAAGAATTCCGTTTGGTCTTATCGATACATTATCTTTACCAAAGGCTTTCTTTAATTTTTCTGTGGTTTCCGGTGTAAGATCTTTATCTACATAAACAATCGCATTGGAAATATCTCCCCCTTTGATCAAACCATGATCCAAAAGCATTTCCAGCTCGTGTAAGAAACTGAATGTTCTTGCCGATGAAATTTCTTCTTTAAACTCAGAAATATTTTTAAGCGTAGCATTTTGAGTTCCCAAAACTTTGGTTCCAAAGTCTACCATCGTTGTTACTTCGTAGGTATCTGAAGGAATAATGGTGATCTCAGATCCTGTAGCCGGATCGCTGTAAGTAAGCACTTCTTTTACCACAAGATATTCTCTTGCAATATTTTGGTCTACCACACCTACGCTTTCGATTGCTTCTACAAAGAATTTTGAAGAACCGTCTAAAATCGGCGGCTCAGAAGCATCCATTTCTAAAATAGCGTTATCGATATCACATCCTACCAAAGCAGCCAGAAGATGCTCACAGGTTGTGATTTTCACGCCCAGTTTTTCTAATGTTGTTCCTCTTTCTGTAGCTACAACGTAGTTAACGTCTGCTTCGACCTGAGGATGCCCTTCCAAATCTGTTCTTACGAATACAAAACCTGTATTTTCTTTTGCAGGTTTCATGGTTAATTTTACTTCTTTACCAGTATGAAGTCCGATTCCGGAAAGTGTCACTTCCTGCTGAAGTGTTTTTTGCATATCACTCATTAGTTTAATCTTTTGAGTTATTCTCGAGATTATTTATTCTTTTAACCACTTCAGGTAAGTTTCTGAAATGTACATAACTTCTAAGATAGTCGTTGTAGCTGATCGCCGGAGAACCGTAAATGGTTTCCCTGTCGTTTACGCTGGAATTTACACCACTCTGAGCCTGTATTTTTACCTGATTTCCTATTTTGATGTGTCCTACAACGCCCACCTGACCTCCGATCTGGTTCCAGTCTCCGATGGTTGTAGATCCTGCAATTCCGGCTTGCGCGGCAATTACGTTATTTTTTCCGATTTTTACGTTGTGTGCAATCTGGATCAGGTTATCGATCTTTGTTCCTTTTCCGATTACGGTAGAACCGATGGTTGCTCTGTCTATACTGCAGTTGGAACCAATTTCCACATCATCTTCAATGATCACATTTCCTAACTGCGGAATTTTTTTGAATCCATCCGGAGTCGGCTGAAATCCGAAACCGTCTCCTCCGATTACTGTGTTGGAATGAATAACACAATTGTCTCCGATGATGCAGTAATCATAAATTCTCGCACCACTGTCGATTTTGCAGTTTTTCCCGATTTTCACGCCTTTTCCGATGTAAACCTGCGGATAAATCTGGCTTCCTTCTCCTACTTTTGCTTTTTCTGAAACGTAGGTAAAAGCTCCGATATACACATTCTCGCCGATTACAGCGGTTTCATGGATGGAAGAACCGTTTTCGATTCCTGTTCTTCTGCCCTGCATTTCCTGATAAAGATTCATGAGAATCTGGAATGAGAGATAAGCATCCTTTACAGTAATAACGGTAGGATTATAAGAATCTTTTGAGATAAGCTTTTCCGAAACAATGATAACGGAACATTTTGAAGTCTCTAAATAATGCGAAAATCTATCCTGCGCGATGAAAGAAAGATGTCCTGTTTCCCCACTTTCTATGGGCGAAACTCCAGTAATAAGTGCATTCTCGTCACCTATTATTTTTCCGTCGATAAAACTTGCAATTTGCGAAGCTGTAAATTCCATATTCTGCAAAGATAAGAAATTCTGTAATTCGCAAACATTTTTTAGTTTTCGGAACGTAAATTTTAATATTCTTTAAGAAATAATGTGTGAAATATTCCTTGGAAAAGTAAGAATATACCTTGTTGTTTTGTTTACCATCAAGCCCGATAAAAGCTGGTCTTCCGATTCGTCAAGACGGATTTTTTTACCGTTTTTCTGCAACAGATAAATCGGCTGTTTTTCAGTATCGTACGGAAGCAGTTTTCTCTTGATCTCATGGACGAGTTCTTTACCATTATGAATTCCGAAAAATTCATTCACATTTTTTACTTTTTCTTCAATAAAACTTTCATCAAAAGGATGTGAAGAAATTATGGTTTTCGGAAGGTTTCTCTGGATCACACATTTACACCAGTAAGACAAAATCATGTCGTCTGCGTGCTGCCAGTTTTTCATTGCCTGAATAATATCATTATCATCCAGCTGCGTGAATCTTTCAATATCTTCATCTGTAGCAGTACTTTTCCCGCGATGAAGAAAGTATTTCAGATTTTCTGCTGCCGGTAAATCGATTCCCTGCGACACCAAAAGTTTGGCTCTTTCTAAAATTTTAACGAGAAGAAATTCTGCCAGAGCAGACGTTTTATGGTAGTATACCTGCCAATACATAAACATTCTTGCGGTAAGGAAATTCTCAATAGAATAGACTCCTTTTGCATCAATCACCAATTCGCCTTCATCGCAGACGTTCATCATAGAGATGATTCTCTGGGTATTGATGCTTCCTTCGGAAACTCCCGTAAAAAAGCTGTCCCGCTTCAGATAATCGAGTCTGTCCACATCCAGTTGTGAGGAAATAAGCTGGTTGAAAAACTTATGGTGGTATTTTCCCTGAAACATTTCGATAGCGCAGGATAATTCTCCGTTAAATTCATCATTCAGGCGATTCATGAGTAATAAAGATAATTTTTCGTGATGCCAATCGTCCATCAGCATACTTTCCAAGGCGTGAGAAAACGGTCCATGACCAATATCATGCATTAAAATCGCCAACATCGCACCTTTTTCTTCATCTTCCGAAATTTTAACGCCTTTCTGCTTCAATGTTTCCAAAGCGGTAAACATGAGATGCATGGCTCCCAATGCATGATGAAATCTTGTATGTGTCGCGCCCGGAAAAATGAGGTTCAAAAGTCCCGTCTGTCCTATCCTTCTTAATCTCTGGAAGTAAGGATGCTCTATGATGTCGAATAAAATTTCATGGGGAATTTTGATGAATCCGTGAACGGGATCGTTGATGATTTTTAGCTTGTTCTGCATTGAAAACGTCTGTATTTGCAAACAAATTTAGGAATTTTATATTTTAGAGGTAATTAATTTTTCATTAACCTGTTTGTTGTTTTAAAGTAACTTTCTTTGTTAAATTTGTTTTTAAAACAAAGTCCGCAAAAATTTTGTTTACAGTTGTGCTGCATATTTTCGTTCGCAAAGGCGTTTCACTCAGCAAAAGCTGGATAAAATCTTCTTTGAATAAATAGTTGTGCTGTTTGTGTTTAAAAGCTATCTTTGATTGAATAATCTTTTCATGAGAAAATTCTCCCTTTTCATTATCTTATTTTTAAACTTACATTTTTCGGCGCAGACTTTATCGGAAAACCAAAAGCTTGAATCGTTATGTAAAGTATGGGGATTTTTGAAATACTATCATCCGAATGTAGCAAAAGGTAAGTTTAACTGGGATCAGCAGTTATTTCAGAAAATTGATGAACTTAAAAATATTAACAATAAAGATCAATTGAATGAATTGTATTCTAACTGGATTGAAAGTCTCGGAAAAATTGAAGTTTGTAAAAATTGTGTAAATGATAACGATAAAGTTTATTTCTTAAAAAATTTTGATCTCGGATGGATGGATGATCAGCGTATTTTTTCTGAAAATGTACGTGAAAAGCTGAAATTTATTGAGAACAACAGGAATATCGGTGAAAATTATTATTTCGGGTTAAACGGAAGAAAGGTTTATTTCAGGAATGAAAATTCTTACGGATCGAAATTTACTTCAAAACAAATTGCTCTTTTGGAATTCTTCAGATACTGGAATTATGCAGAATATTTTTTTGCATACAAATACAAAACCGATCAGAACTGGAATGATGTTTTACGAGAAATGATTCCAAAATTTCTTGCTGTTAATAATGATGAAAGCTATCATTTAACTTTAGCGGAACTTGTGACCAAAACGGATGATTCGCACGCTTTTTTATTTTCAAGGCTGACTAGTTTAAACCAATACGGAAGAAAAAATGTTCCGGTACAGTATTCTTATGCGGAAGGAAAGCTGGTTGTAACGAAAACATATCCGACTATTTTTAATGAAGAAAATCCGCTCAAAATTGGTGATGTGATCTACGATGTTGAAGGATTAACGATTCCGCAGAAAATTAATTCGTTTGGGAAATATCTTCCGGCTTCGAATTCATGGGGAAAGATCAACAAGTCGAAATATCTTTTCCTGTACACCAATAAAGATTCTCTTGGGCTTAAAATTGAAAGGGACGGAATTAATTTAGCCATAAAAGTAAAAACGTATTTGCAGAAAGAAATTATTCGCGAAAATCCTACGGTTCCTGAAAAATGGAAGTTTCTCGATGATGAAAAAAAGATGGGTTATGTGAACATGGGATTAATCAAAAGATCTGATCTGAATGATATGTTCGAAAATCTGAAAAATACAGAATCGATTATTTTCGATTCCCGAAATTATCCGAATATGACGATTTTGCCGTTGAGCAGGTTGCTGCTTCCTGAAAATAAAATTTATTATGAATTTATTTTTCCTGAAACCAATTATTTAAGCAAATTTTACCGCCGTAAAAACAACATCGGAAGAAATAATCCGGATCATTATAAAGGAAATGTGGTCATTCTGGTGAATGAGGTGACGCAAAGTCAGGCTGAAACAACCGTAATGATGCTTAAGCAGCATCCGAAAGCAAAAGTGATCGGAGGATACACTTCGGGAGCAAACGGTGATGTCATTTCATTTAATATTGCCGGTCTTAAAACGTGTTTTACGGGTTTGGGAGCGTATTATCCGGACGGAAGAGAAACGCAGAGAATCGGCATTATTCCGGATATTATCGTACGTCCTACGGTGAAAGGAATACAGCAGGGAAAAGACGAAATTATGGAAAGGGCTCTGGAATATTTAAAAAGTGGGCAATAGACAAAACAAAAACACAATTATTACGTTATTTCATTTAACTTATATTTAACTTTACATCTGCGGATTTTGGCAGATTTTAGAATTAATTGGTCAGCAATTTGATACAATAACCATGTAAAAAAATAATTATGTCGGAAAAGATATTATGGATAGATGATGAAATAGATTTACTAAAACCACACATCGTTTTTCTTGAAAAAAAGGGATATCAGGTAACTCCCGTAAACAATGTTAATGAGGCACTTGAACTCATGGACTCGGAAAAGTTTGCACTGACCCTGATTGATGAAAATATGCCCGGAATTTCGGGACTGGAAGCCATTCCGATGATTAAGGATAAAGATAATTCTCTTAAAATAGTAATGGTGACGAAAAGTGAGGAGGAACACATCATGGAAGAAGCAATCGGATCTCAGATTGCGGATTATATCCTGAAACCGGTGAATCCGAACCAGATTTTACTTTCGTTAAAGAAGAATCTTCAGCAGGATAATCTTGTGGAGCAGAAAACAATTTTGCAGTATCAGCAGGAATTCAGAAATCTTTCTATGGAACTTTCTTATCTGAGAACGTATCAGGATTGGGCTGAATATTATAAGAAAATCCTGAACTGGGAAATTAAATTTGATAAAGTAGCAGATAACGAGTTTGCAGATCTTCTTCAGTCGCAAAAAGAGGAGGCCAATATCCAGTTCGCAAAATTTATTGAAAATAATTATGAAGACTGGCTTCATGGTTCAGACAAACCTATTATGAGCCACACGCTTTTTAAAGATAAAATAAAACCTGAGGTAGAAAAGGATAAAGTTTTATTGCTGATGGTGGATAATCTCCGTTATGACCAATGGAAAATGATTGAACCTTTGTTCACAAAATTCTATAATAAGGTTTCTGAAGATTATTACTACAGTATTCTTCCTACTGCAACTCAGTATGCGCGAAATTCTTTTTTTGCGGGTTTAATGCCTTCAGAGATTGAAAAACGTTTTCCAGATAAATGGTTCAATGACAATGAGGAAGGTAATAAAAACGAATTTGAGCGCGATTTTCTGGAAGATCAGATGAAAAGAATCGGTTTAAGCTCCAAATCCATGAAGTATCTGAAAGTGCTGAATGCTGATTTTGAGAGAAAGATCTATGACGATTTTAATCAGCATAAAAACAATGACCTGTTGGTAATTGTTTATAATTTTATTGATATTCTTTCTCACGCAAAAACGGATAATCATATTGTTGACCAACTGATTCGTGATGATAAAACGTTCAGATCTTTAACATTAAACTGGTTTGAGAATTCTTCTTTACTGAAAATTATTAAAGTAGCTGCTGAAAGTGGTTTCAAATTAGTAATTACCACGGATCATGGAACGGTTTACGTGAAAAAGCCGAGCAAAGTTGTAGGAGACAGAGAAACTTCTACGAATATCCGTTATAAAACCGGAAAAAGCTTAACGTATGATGACAGTGATGTTTGGGCAATTACGAATCCTGAAAAGTTATTTTTACCAAAAGGAAATTTAAGCTCTAAATATATTTTTGCGAAGAATAATATTTTCCTTGCTTATCCAAAGAATTACAATCACTTTGTGAATTACTATAAAGAAACGTATCAACATGGAGGGATTTCTCTTGAAGAGTGTATCATTCCATTCAGTATTTTAGAACCCAAGTAGTTTTCATAGTTTGACTTCGGGTGACGAGAGGGGCGGAAAAAATCAAAGATTTTTTCCGCTTCTTTTTTATTAATACTTTTGAATCATGAAATTAATCACTTATAACGTCAACGGAATCCGTGCTGCATTTACCAAAGATTTTTTAGGCTGGCTAAAAACAGCGGATCCGGACATCATCTGCATTCAGGAAAGTAAGGCAGGAAACGACCAGATCGATATCGAAAGCCTCAAAAAACTGGGATATCACAGTTACTGGCATTCCGCAGTAAGAAAAGGCTACAGCGGCGTCGGAATTGCGTCTAAAACAAAGCCCAATCATGTAGAATATGGCTGCGGTATTGAAAGTTATGATAACGAAGGAAGAATCATCCGTGCAGATTTTGATGAATTCTCTGCTATTTCTGTATATGTTCCCTCTGCCTCGAATATTGAGCGCCTGGAATTCAAAATGCAGTTTTGCCATGATTTTTTAGAGTATATTAAAAATTTAAAGAAGGAAATTCCGAATCTGATCATTTCCGGCGATTTTAATATCTGTCATGAAGCGATAGACATTCATAACCCGACAGGTTTGAAAAATGTTTCCGGGTTTTTACCGATGGAAAGAGAATGGATGACGAATTTTATCAACGAATGCGAACTGATCGACAGTTTCAGGTTTTTTAATAATGAACCCGACCATTATACATGGTGGAGTTACAGACAAAATTCACGGGAAAGAAATAAAGGGTGGAGACTGGATTATAATTTCACTTCCTACAGTTTGAAAGATAAACTCACAAGAGCTGTTATTTTGAAAGAAGCCGTGCATTCTGATCATTGCCCTGCCTTAGTAGAATTAAGCCTTTAAAAGAAAGCAAAAAGCCAACTGAATCAGTTGGCTTTTTAAAATTTAAAATCATAAATTTTAGTCGACAATTTCATATTCCACCGGAATTGTACCTCTGTCGGTATCTCCGATTTCATCGAACGCTGCTTTAGACATATCTAAAGCTCTTGATGAATGGTAAGGTCCTCTATCATTTACTTTCACTATTACCTCTTTACCATTGTTAAGGTTCGTTACCTTAATGTTTGTTCCAAATGGAAGCGTTCTGTTGGCTGCGGTGAACTTTGCATTATCAAAGATCTCTCCGCTTGCAGTTTTTCTACCGTTAAACTTATCGTGGTAGTACGATGCATAACTTGTTTTTTTCGCATCTATGGCATTCATTTTGAAAGAATAAATACCAAAGGTTGAAATCATCATTATGATTACGAGAATGAATCTTTTCATCATTTTGAAATTTTATTGGTTTTGACAGGGGCAAATCTATAAGGAATCTTTTAAAAGACCTATTTTATTTGTTAACAAGTGTTAATGAAAATAAAATTTTATGTTAATATTTTTCTTAACTTCCTATGGATAGGGTATTTAAAGGCTATTGTTAAAAAGTGTTAAAAAACAAAAGTAAAAGTTAACAATTTTAACTAAATTATTGAGATTAAGATATTTTTAACACAATTATTCCTCTACCAATCAATAAGTTAATGAATTTTAAGATTTTATTTTTTAAGAAAAAATTTATTGCAGATTTTAGTTTACGAACAATTTTATTAAAATTGCTGTATAAAGCTAAACGGAAATTTATATCATTAAAATAAGGATACATAAGGAGATCAAATAAGATAAAATTATCCTCCTAAATAACCTATAAACGCACTTTATATAAACTAAAAAACCAATGAGGAATCTCATTGGTTTTTAAATATTGTCTATTTGTTATTCAAATATTATTTGAAATATTCTAATACATAGTCGTAAGTATCTTGCGGATATACTACAGACATACTTTGAGAACCGGTAATTGCAGCACCTGTAGTAACATCATAAGAATATAGTTCTTTAGAATAAACTACTTTATTTCCAGTTCCTGATTTCTTATAGATTGTAATTCCATATAAAGAAGTCATTCCAGCAGGAGCAGGAATTGTAACTGAAGTAGAAGTACCTGTAGTAGTAAACTGACCTTTAATACCGTAAACCTGAGCTCCATCTACCTGCGTATTGGTAACAGTCTCTGTAGTTGCAAAGTTAACTCTTGGATTTTGTCCTAATGGCAACCATTGCCCCGTAGATGTTGCGTAAGCGTTTCCTGATCCACCTGTGGGATTAGAAAAATAATAGTAACCAGGTGTTACAGACTGGTTTCCTATCCCTGATCCAGTTGCAGGAGTGGTACCAGTTGCGGAGTTATAAACAATCATACCGTCATAAGCAGTAGGAAAGTTTAAAGCTCCTGTTGTCTGTGTAACAAAGGTAAATGTTGTAAGATTAGTTCTAGGAAAAGTAAGACCTTTTCCAATATTTGTAGTTGTTGTAAATCCGTTAGCAGATGCATCTAAGAAAACAGATTGCGTACCAATTGTTGAACTGATTGGGTTATTGGAACGAATTTGGGCAAACGCAGTACTAGTAAAAGCAGCGAATGCCAATAT
The DNA here is from genome assembly GCF_900156825.1 of Chryseobacterium gambrini. GTDB lineage: Bacteria > Bacteroidota > Bacteroidia > Flavobacteriales > Weeksellaceae > Chryseobacterium > Chryseobacterium gambrini. The sequence continues at coordinate 70,441 of NZ_FTOV01000014.1, forward strand.
AATTGTTGTAAATTTTAGTTTCATTATGATATGTCTTTAAATTATTTTTAAATACTATTTTTAGAATCCACTATAGCTATACCAGTTAGTACCGTCACAAATATACACTAATGATCCTCCAGACTGAATAGGAGATACGGTAGCAGTGGAATGCGCACCGCTTATACCAAAACCTGCACCATTAGTAGCATCGATAAAAGTAATCATTTTACCATTAGTTTTAGTTAAAGTGGCTAAATTAAAATTAGTATTAGAAGTTACTAGAATTGCATTACCTAAGTCTGCATCAGAAATTGTAGAACCTGTTTGAGCTCTTACAGTCATTGCAGCAGAAGCAGCACTTACAAACGGTTTCCATTCAGGAACACTGTTATCAAAATAATAGAAACCTGCTCCGGTAACTTTGGTTGTTCTAGTTGTTGAACCTGTACCAGAGGTAACATACACAATTGCACCATCCTGAGGCGCTGCATAATTGTTAACAGTGTTGTCTTTAGCTACCAATTGCGCAGCTGTCATACGAGGAACTAATAAAGCATCTGCTTTAGCTGGGTCAGCTGGCGCACCCACAACATCTAAAGTAGCAGCGGGAGTAGTTGTATTAATCCCCACTCTTCCTTGCTGAGCCTGAGCGATCGCCACAAATCCGACTAACATAGTCGCTGTTAATAAAAATTTTTTCATAAGTTTTTAAAGATTTTAAATTACATTTTAACCAGTGAATGTATAAAAGTGTACCATACCCCATTTGTGCATTCACTAATAAAAATAAAATATTTTTAATTATATATAATTTCAAAAATTATTTTTACATCTCACAAGAGTCTAATTTTTAGCTCAATAGTTATGTAAAATCTCTTTATTCTGCAAAGTTAATATTTTTAAAATAATTTTCATAATAATACATCAAAAAGTTTTAAAATTTTAATTTCCAAAAATAAAACAGTCTTGAAAATCAACAAATTAAACTTTATGTTATCACTGCTTTGTGAATGTTAATTTTTATTAATCATTGGATAACATTGTATTAATGAAAACAATATACGATTTTTTTTACTAAAAAATCAAACAATTGGGAATAATTTTAAATTAATTCACCGTAAAGATCAAACTCCTCAGCTGAAGTAATCCTTACCTCCGCGAAATCCCCGATGGAAATGTATGTATTTTCAGCAGAAACCAACACAGTATTGTCAACGTCCGGAGAATCATACTCGGTTCTTCCGATGAAATAATTTCCCTCTTTTCTGTCGAAAATACATTTATATATATTGCCAATTTTCTCCTGATTTTTCTCCCATGAAATCTGAGACTGGATTTCCATAATTTCTTCCACTCTCGCTTCTTTCACTTCCTGCGGAACATCATCTTCCAATACATAAGCTCCTGTATTTTCCTCATGAGAGTACGTAAAACAACCCAGTCTGTCAAATCTCTGTTCTCTTACCCAGTCTTTCAGCTCATTGAAAATTTCCTGAGTTTCTCCGGGATAACCAACGATAAGCGTTGTTCTGATTGCCATATCCGGAACTTTTTCTCTGAATTTTCCAAGAAGGGCATCTGTTTTTTCGTGAGTTGTCCCTCTCTTCATTGATTTTAGTAAATCTGAATTGATGTGCTGAAGAGGAATATCTATATAGTTGCAAACTTTCGGTTCTTCTCTGATTATATCCAGAACATCTTCCGGAAATCCGCTCGGAAATGCATAGTGAAGTCTTATCCATTCAATTCCTTCCACTTTTACCAATTCTTTTAGAAGATCTCCAAGAGCACGTTTTTTATAAATATCCAGACCATAATAGGTAAGATCCTGAGCAATCAAAATCAGTTCCTTTGTTCCTTTTTTCGCTAATTTCTGGGCTTCTGTAACCAGCTTTTCAATCGGAGTTGAAACGTGTCCTCCTCTCATCAAAGGAATCGCACAGAATGAACAAGGTCTGTCGCATCCTTCAGAAATCTTTAAATAAGCATAATGTTTCGGAGTTGTGGTTAATCTCTCACCCACAAGTTCGTGCTTATAATCTGCTCCTAAATGCTTTAATAAAACCGGAAGATCTCTCGTCCCGAAATACTGATCTACATCCGGAATTTCTCTTACCAGATCCGGTTTGTATCTTTCGGAAAGACATCCCGTCACAAAAACTTTTTCAACTTCACCTCTGTTTTTTGCTTCCACATAGTCGAGAATGGTATTGATGGATTCTTCTTTGGCATTGTCTATAAATCCGCAGGTATTAATTACAACAATGTCTCCTTTGTCTTCATGCACCACTTCTTTGCCATTGGCTTTAAGCTGACTCATTAAAACTTCGGAATCATATACATTTTTGGAACAACCCAACGTTACTACATTTATTTTTTTCTTCCCTACAGATTTTGTACGCATCTTTTTGATTTTGAGTTTGCAAAGATACAAAATATTGAAGAGTCTGGATTAAAAAATAAAAGCCACTTCAATAAGTGGCTTTCATTATATTTAAAAATTCTTTTCTTTAAAACTTGCTGCATTTTCATCTTTTTCTGAAAGAACAGCTTCACTGTCGGAAATTTTCCAGTCAATATTCAGATCCGGATCATTGTATTTTACACTTCCTTCTGATTCTTTGTTATAAAAGTTGTCGCATTTATAAGAAAAAACTGCCGTCTCACTTAAAACAGAAAATCCGTGTCCAAAACCTCTTGGAATATAAAGCTGTGTTTTGTTTTCCGCCGTAAGCTCAATCCCAAACCATTTTCCAAATGTAGGTGAATCTTCTCTCAGGTCTACAGCAACATCCCAGACTTTTCCTTCCAGACAGGATACCAGTTTTGCCTGTGCGTGTTCTCCTTTCTGTAAATGAAGCCCTCTCAAAACACCATAAGAAGATTTTGAAATATTATCCTGCACGAAATGTCCATTCATTCCGGTAAGTTCCTCGAATTTCTTTTCATTGAATTTTTCGAAAAAATAGCCTCTGTCGTCTTCGAAAATTGTAGGCTCTATAATGTAACAGTCCTTTAAAGGGGTTTCTTTTATTTTCATAACTTATATTTCTTGAATCAGTTATTATTATAATTTATATTGTTTTTTAAGGCTCCATTTTAATGCGAGATAAATACTGCCTATCGGAATGAAAATCACAGGAATAATAATCCAGATTGCCCAGTGTGAATGTATTAAAAATAAATTTATAATTACCTGTACTATAGCATAAACAAAACTTATCAGCAGATGCGAAACTTTTTTTTCATTGGCAAAAAGCTGATACAAATGTCTTCTGTGCGCCTCAAATATATTTTCTTTAAGCAGCAGTCTTTCTATTATCGTTAGGACGACTTCCATCCCATATACAGAGAGAAGAAATATGTATTTATAGTCCTGAGTTTTCATAATTAATAAGGTAATAAGACCGATTACCCAAAAAGCGATAGCCATACTTCCTACATCACCCGCGAAACATTTTGCTTTTTTCCTGAAATTAAAGAAAAGAAAAACGATGCAGGCTAAAACGGGATAAAGAATAAAATTTTCATCGGTAAATGAAATTATTTTTTCATTAATATAAAATAAGGATAATAGACCGACTAAGCTGTACAGACCAGTCATGCCGTTAATGCCGTCCATAAAGTTATAGGCATTCAAGGTTCCTATAATCAGAATAAACAATATGGGCCAAACCCAGATTGGCATTACATTAAAGGCTCCTGTAAAATACAGTAGTAAAACCACAGAAATAAAATGAACGGACAGCCTAATTTTATTTGAAAGCGTAACAATATCATCTATAAAGCTGATGGCAGATATTGCCAATAACCCCAAACCAAATGACCAGTAGTTTTCTATGACTTCATTAAAATTAAACGCAGAAAAGATAATGAAAGCAACAGGAAAAATAATTCCTCCTCCCCTCAATGTGATCTGTGTATGTGCGCTTCTGTGATTGGGCTTATCTATAATATTGTATTTATCTGCTATTCTAAAATAGATGAGCATAGATATGAAAAGCAGAATTGTTACGATTGAAAATTCCATAGTTTACAGTTGAAATTTTTCTATTACGTTTGAAGGATTAAAATTTAATTCTCTTTTTATTTTATCATTAGAAAACGTAAGAGAATCTGTTATTTTTCTTAATTTCAAAGAGTTAATTGGAGCTTTATTTCCCAATAAGTCACCCACTAAAGCCATTGATTTAGCCAGAAAATAAGGAATACTTTTCGGAGATTTCTTGTTTAATTTGGCTGAGATTTTTTCAGAAATTTCTTTAAAAGCAGGATTTACATCATCACAAACATTATAAATTCCACCCTCTTTTCCCAACATATTAACGGTAATCTCAGGAAAATCTTCCACCCAGAATACACTTTTTCTCGCCGTTCCTCCTGCAATATTAAAATATTTCCCGGATTTAATTGCATTAATCATATCTCCCAGATTACCCGGAGGATTGGGTCCTGCAATTAAAGAAGGTCTGAGAATAAATAATTTTACATTCTTTTCTTTGCTCCATTTAGTAAGAAATTCCTCTGCCATCAATTTGCTTTTAGCGTAAGGTGTGTATCCTTCCAATGGCGTATCTTCAGTTATATTTTCACCGAAATCTTTACCATAAACTGCCACTGTGCTTATAAAAACAAAATATTCCGGCAGATTTTCTTCCAAAGCGTTACAAAGGTTTTTTGTTCCTTCAAAATTTACTTTGTAAAATACACTTTCTTCTTCCTGAGTTTTAGGAACAGAATGAGCCTTACCTGCGGCATGAAAAATAATATCAAACTTTTCTTCAAAAGGATTGATGGTATTTGTAATATTAAATATATAATCTGCATTGGAAGTTCCAAAGGTCTTTACTTCAAAATTTTTCTTCTGAAGCAAAGGAATTACATTTTTTCCCAAAAAACCGTTGGCTCCTGTAAATAGCACTTTCATTTAAATAATATTATAAAATTTATTCAGTATAATCTCTTCTGAAAATTTTTCCTCTGCTACTTTTCTCGCGTTTTCTTTCATCAATTCTAATTCTTTAACAGACGTTTCATCGAAAGAATTAAAAAATTCCAGAATCTTCTCCTCTTCGAAATGCTGAAATGAATATCCAATATTCTCGTCTCTTAAAAGTAAATCTATTTCGCTGTTTTTTTCGCCAACATATAAAACAGGTTTTCCGGCAGCTAAAATATTGTACGTTTTTGAAGGAACTCCCAATCCGAACATTTTAGGCGCTAAACTTACAAATGACACATCTGCCTTGTTTAATACCTGAAGCTGCTCTTCTCTTGAATAAGCCCCATCAAAGAAAACATTGGTCAGTTGATTTTCTTTTACATATTCTATCATGGTGTCTTTAACAGCACCTTCTCCTACAAAATGAAAAGCCAATCGGTCGTTTTTCACTTTTTTTATAATATGCAATAATTCAATTAATCCCTGAACTCTTCCTAAATTTCCGGCATACTGAAAAATGATCCTGTCTTTTAAAGATGAATCCTCATTAAATACATCTTCTTTCAAAAGCGGATAAATACCTTCTGTATCGCCCCAGTTTTCAATGATCTCAATTTTCGAACGGCGGTTATATTTTCTGATTTTAGCTTCAATAACTTTCTGCATATCTCTGCCTAATGTAATCAGCAGATCAGCCTTTGAATACGCTTTGTCGAAAATATTTCTCAGAACTCTGTATAATACTGACTTTTCAGATTTAATGATTCCTGCAGGAATGGTATTTTCGGGAAAAACATCATGAACCAGAATAATTAATTCAATTTTTTTTAATCTTTTAAGGATTAAAACAAGCAGAATTAAAGGCGCCGGATTCGTAACCATAAAAACCTTTTCTCCCTTTTTAACGTTTTTCCAAAGATAGAAAAAGATAGAAAGAGACAGAAATATAAATCTTAGAGATCTGCTCAACAGACTATTTTTGTTTCCGCCCCATCCTTTTATTCTGTGAACATTTACGCGGGAATCCAGACTAAAATGACTGCTTTTCTTTTGCTTGTCATACACGGGATCTCCGCAAACAACTTTTACATGATACTTTTCCGAAAGTCTGTTTGCTATTTTTGTAAGAATAAAAGAAGTTGAAGTTTCTTCAGGATAAAAAAGTTCGGTTGCGATCCAGAGATTTTTCATTATTTTTTGCTCCAAACAACTCTGTTAACGTAATCCGTATAACTCAGAATAATTCTTACCATTTTCTCTGAAACATTCGGCATTGAATAATCTGAAACCGGTCTGTAATTTCTTTCTGTTCCTACTTTCTGCTGCTGAAGCTGCGTTAATCCCTGTAAGATTCTTTCCGGAGATAAACCCACCATCATTACGGATGCTTCTTCCATTGCTTCCGGTCTTTCATGTGCATCTCTGATATTTAAAGCACGGAAATTTAAGATGGAGGACTCCTCTGAAATAGTTCCTGAATCTGATAAAACCGCATAACTTCTCATCTGTAACGCATTATAATCGTGGAATCCAAGCGGTTTTAAGAACTGAATTTCCGGTCTTACCTCAACCTGCTTTTTATCGATCATATTTCTGGTTCTCGGATGTGTAGAAACAATGATCGGATAGCCAAATTTTTCTGCAATGGCATTTAAACTTTCTATTAATCCGTTGAAGTTTTTCTCAGAATTAATATTTTCCTCTCTGTGGGATGATACCACAAAATATTTTCCTTCTTCTAAATTCAGACGGCTTAAAACATCTGAACTCTCGATCTGAGGAAGATAATGATTCAACACTTCAAACATAGGAGAACCCGTTTTGATGATTCTGTCTGCAGGAAGACCTTCTCTTAAAAGATATTCTCTTGCGATATCTGAATACGTTAAATTAATATCTGCAGTGTGATCTACAATTTTTCTGTTGGTTTCCTCCGGAACTCGCTGATCGAAACATCTGTTTCCTGCTTCCATATGGAAAATCGGAATCTGTCTTTTCTTGGCAGGAATGGCACAAAGACATGAATTGGTATCTCCTAAAACCAAAAATGCTTCAGGCTGCAATTCTTCCAGCAAAGGATCTATTTTAATTAAAATATTCCCAACCGTTTCTGTTGCTGTTTTACCTGCTGCTTCCAGAAAATAATCCGGTTTGCGAAGTCCCAAATCTTCAAAAAAGATCTGGTTCAGCTCGTAATCGTAGTTTTGACCTGTATGGACGATAATATGTTCAACGGCTTCAGAAGCATCCAAAGCTGATAATACTCTTGATAGTCTAATGATTTCCGGTCGTGTTCCTACAACCGTCATTACTTTTAGTTTTTTCATTGTATTTTTTTTGCCTTTGCAAAGATAAATTTTTAATGTTTGTTTATTGGAGAAGCCAGTGAAGTTTATAATTAATATTATTAAACTTCTACAAAATAGGTATCTGAATCTTCCGGATTAAAGGGTTCATTGATCCAGAAAATGGTGTACAGTTCTTCTTCTCCGATGTTTTTAATATTGTGGGTATACCAAATCGGCATATCTACATAAGCGGGTTCGTTTCCGTCTAAATAAAAATCCAGAACCTCATCGCTGTCTATTTTTCTTAATTGAATAAGGGCTTTGCCTTTAATTACCGCAAATCTTTCGATTTTTCTTGTATGAAAATGGTTTCCTCTCGTAATTCCCGGAACGGTAGTGGAAAAAGAACACTGTCCACCGATTCCCAAACGAATTACTTCCACAAAAGCTCCTCTCGGATCGGTGTGCTGTGTAAATTTTACGGGATAATGATCTTTAATATCAAAATAGCAGCGGAATGTATTGAAAAGATTGAGATCGAATTTCGTTTCCAACACCGGAATTTCTCCGCTATCAAAATAAAGTTTTTTGTAATTTTCAAGTTTAGCTAAAACTTCAGAAACTTTATTTACGGATGTGTGAGGAACTTCATATAATTCATTGGTTTCTGAAATCTCTATCTGATTGATAATTTCCTGCACAAGTTCTCCGACGTAGATCAGTTTTACTTCTCCATCATTATCAATCACAGGATTTTCGCCGTGGGTAAGTTTATGACAGAATGTTGCAATGAAAGAATTGTAATTCGGTTTTCCAAAAGGTCCGAAAACGTTAGGAATAATCATCCCTGTAAATTTGCCTCCGTTATTTTTTGCCCAGTCTGCAAATAATTCCCTGCCTTCTTTTTTAGATTTACCGTACAGATTATCCTTTTCTTCCTGAGAAGATGAAGAGAAAAGAACGTGTGCTTTTGATCCCGTTCTCTGTAAAGAGTCTGTCAGTTTTTTAACAAGCTCTACATTATTATTGAAGATTACTTCTGGATCGGGATGGCGATTCATGGCTGCAAGATGTACAATGACATCACATTGCTTCACAAAGTCGTCCAGTTTTTCAGGAGAGTCGAAAAAATCTCTTTCGAAAGAAATTCTTTCAAATTTTTCTGGCTGTAAGCCCAAAGTGTTATATAAATGCGAACCAACGAAGCCGTTTTGTCCGGTAATTCCTACTTTTTTCATTGTTATAAATTTTTAAAGTAATCAATAGAAAATCGATAATCATCTTCTATTTCTCCCAAAGCATAATCTGCCATTACCAATAATTTTGATCCTTCTACTTTAGATTGAATAGCACTTGCATATCCTTCAGGAATATGAAGAATATCCAACTGATCTGCATGAAGTTCAAATTCTAAAATTTCTGAATCTTTTGAGGGCGCTTCCCAATGATCAATTTTTATTAATCGTATGATAAAGATTCCCTGTAATGCCGAGAACCATCGCTGTTCAGTTTTGTGACCTGTCCAGCCTCTTATAAAATCTGTATCTTTATTTTCGATACAGTATATTCTTTTAATTGCCGAAACATCAAAGGTATTGTTAAAAAACAAATTGCCTCTTTCGTCAGAATATTTTCCTCCTTTTATAATTGCAGGAATCACCATAATAAAAAATTAATCAGGATATTGCATTATATCTTCTCCTAAAACCTCTTTTCTGATTAAGGGAAGTTTTAATAAAAGTTTTTTCATTCCTTCAACATCTTCCTGTTTTGTATTATGAGAGTGATAATCTTCTATTTTGGAAATATCTTCCACTCCTTCTGAAAAATACTGTGCGTAATTAAGATCTCTGTTATCGGCAGGAATTCTGTAAAAATCGCCCATATCTTCTGCTTTGAGCATTTCCTCACGCGTACAAAGAGTTTCGTATAGTTTTTCACCATGTCTCGTCCCGATTACTTTTACCGGATTATCAACCTTAAACATTTCTTTTAAAGCCTGAGCAAGGTCTCCAATGGTTCCTGCAGGAGCTTTGTTAACAAAAAGGTCTCCGGAATTTCCATGTTCAAAAGCAAAAAGAACCAAATCTACGGCTTCCTCCAATGACATTAAGAATCTTGTCATATTCGGATCTGTAATGGTAATGGATTCACCATTTTTAATTTGTTTTACAAATAATGGAATTACCGATCCTCTGGAAGCCATTACGTTTCCATATCTGGTAAGGCAAACCGTTGTATTTTCCAGATTACGTGATGCGGCAACGGCTACTTTTTCCATCATTGCTTTGGAAATTCCCATTGCATTGATAGGATATGCTGCTTTGTCTGTACTTAGACAGATTACTTTTTTCACATTGTTTTTTGCAGCGGCATCGATTACGTTTTGGGTTCCTTCCACATTGGTTTTTACAGCCTGCATTGGAAAAAATTCGCAGGAAGGTACCTGCTTTAAAGCTGCGGCATGAAATACATAGTCTACTCCTCTCATTGCAGGTTCTACACTTCTGTAATCTCTTACATCCCCAATATAGAATTTCAGTTTATCGCTTCTAAACTGGTTTCTCATATCATCCTGCTTTTTCTCGTCACGCGAAAAAATACGGATTTCTCTGAAGTGGTCTGTATTGATGAATTTTCTTAAAACAGCGGTTCCGAATGAACCTGTTCCACCTGTGATAAGAAGGACTTTATTCTGTATTTCCATAATTTATATTTTTAATGAAGTAAAGAAATTAATGTATTAATTTCATTCTTTACTTTAGACTCTGAGTTTATTGTATTTTTTTGCAAAGATAGTGATAATGCTTCAGTAATAGAATCTACTTCCAAAGGATTAAAGACCAGACTTGGTTTGCAGACTGCATAGGTATAAGGTAAATCTGCACCAATAATCTTACAGCCGTTTTCTATAGCTTCCACTAAGCCTAAACCAAAGCTTTCTGCAAATGAAGGAAAAATAAGGTACTCATGAGACTCATAGATCTTTTTAAGATCATCACGTTTGATAAATCCTAAATTTTTAATTGGATACCCTAAGTTCTGTTTGTCTTTTACATAATTAAGTACTTCGTTAAATTCCTCAGAAACCGTAACTGTAAGACTACCCTTTTTATAAGTATCGTAAAAAAGACAAAAAGCATCAATTAATTTTACATGATTCTTATGAATGGATGCATTACTTACATAGATGTATGTATTTTCTTTTCTTTCAACCGTTTCATTACTATTTTTAAATGGTGGATAAAAGGGCATCAAAAGAACTTTTTCACCGTCTATCTTATACTTATTCTTAAAGCCAGACTGAATCAGTTCAGATTGAACAAGCCAGAAATCTGTATTCTTTTTAATTGAATTTAAAATTTTAGTTTTAATCCAGAATTTTATACGGTCTTTCAGAGGCATATTCTTGGGGAGCTCTAAGAATAAAGGCTGATGAAAATAAGTATAGACGGTAGCATTTTTTATTTTTATGTTTGGAGGTAGATTTCCAAAACAAAGGATTTTTGAAAATTTATCTTTATTTTCTAAATAAAATTGTTTTCTTTTGGTAAAACTTGATTCTAAAAAACACTTTTGGCTTTTGGGGTTAACAGGATAATATGTATTCTCAATTCTTTTATCAAACAGATAAAAGATTTCAATATCCAGTTTATTTAACTCTTGGATTAAGTAATCCAAAAGCACTTTTCCTCCGCCATTATTTATATATAATGCATCTATAAGTATCATGAAATTACCTGTAATAAATTAGCGATTGATGTGTCGTGCGTTATAGAATTACCCAAAGTTCTGCTATTGTAAGAAAAATTGAGAAGTTCTTCATCTGTTTTACTGATGAGCTTTTCTATAGCATTTTTTAATAAAGCTGTATCAGGTTTTACCTTATACCCATTATAATTATTAATTACGAAATGAGGAGATGCACCGCAAACATCCGTACAAATAATAGGTAAACCCGCTGAAGCTGCTTCGTGTATTACTAATGCCCACGGTTCAAAAGTAGATGGTAAAATAAAAGCTCCGGAATTTTGCATTTCAAGCAATAAATTTTCCTGGCTCATATAATCTTTTACTATGATATCATTATGCTTGCTAATTTCGTCTTTCATATCTCCTCTGCCTACAAGAACTAAGTTCCATTGTTTTTTATCCTGAATATCTTTCCAGGCGTTTAACAATTCTTTTATTCCTTTTTCTTCTGAGAATCTACCGATAAACAGTAAATTTTTAGGATAACTCTTCTTTTTTTCTTCAATATTGACTCTATTGAAAAGTTCGACATCGGCACTTAATGAATTGAGAAGTATTTTGTTATTATCGAAGCCTAACTTTCGTGCATATTCGTATTGATAATAACCGGCAACCCATAAATGAGTGAAAGCTTTTGAAAGGTGAAACGGACTGATCGCACTATTAATCTTTTGAGTAATTTTTCCATACCATGGTGTATCTGATTGTGCAACTACAGGTATTTTTCCTTCTTTTGTAATCTGTTTACAAATCCAAATAAATTCCTTAATCATCCAACCGGCGGTAACAATAAAATCCGGTTGAAAGTCTTTTATTTTTTTTAAAATGTCTTCTTTGGTAAACTGATTATATTGATGTGTTTCAAAATTTTTTATTTCAGGAATAGTTTTATCAAAAAGAGCAACGTGAAATGCTAAAACTTCACCGTCAGTTTTTTCAACTAATTTTTTTATTGTATTTTCCTGATGAGGAACATAGTCAATAATTAAGAAAACTGCTTTCATTTTACTGCAATTTTGTTTAAAGGTTTTTATTACTTAAAATTACTTAACGTGTTTGATAAATTTCGCAGGTATTCCTGCATAAACAGAATTCTCTAATAAATCTTTATTAACCAATGCTTTAGCAGCAACAATTGTTTTAGAGCCTACCTTAACACCGGGTAAGATAGTAGAATCTGCACATATCCAACATCCATTTTCTATAATAATATCATAACTTATTCCTTCTCCAGCTATATTTTCAGAATTAATATCTATAATATGAGTACCGGTTCCTATGTATACTCTTGGAGCAATATCTATATTACTTCCAATTGTAATTTTCGCGTTTGGATTTTGCCTTGATTTTGAACTGACAATTAATGTACTAATCCCGATCCATACATTATCTCCAATTTCAAGATCGCCATCTCCTAAAATTTTTACCGAAGAGCAAATTCTGACATTATTTCCAATTTTTGCACCAGCTAATCTAAGTATTTTATTTTTAAGACTAAACAAACTTGTTTCAGGTAAAAAAAGTCTTAATATATTATATATATATAAAATTTTAGTGTTCATTTTCTATTTTTAAGCTTGTTGATCTTTGCATAGATAAGAGAAAGACTATTTTTGATCTAGGATCATTTTATAGTAATTGATGTATTGTTCTGCTATTACTTCGGGATGGTATTTAACAACATTTTGTTGTCCTAATTCTAACAATTTATTTTTTAATTCCGAATCGGAAATTATATTGTTAATGGCTTTTCTTATTTCTTCCACTGAGTTTGGATTTACAAGTATAGCACCGTCTCCGGCAACTTCTTTCATCGGACTAATATTGGATGTAATTACACAGCACTTCATCTCCTGTGCTTCTAATATAGGCAATCCAAAACCTTCATACAATGAAGGGAAACATAAGATATCTGAATCTTTATAAGCTTGAATTAATTCATCTTCACTCGCTCTTTCAAAATTAATGTAATCAATTTTATTATCATGTAAAAATTTTATTCTTTCGGGAGATAGCAAACCAATAATAATTATTTTAACATCAATACCGATAATAGCCTGTAAAATTCTGTCAAGATTTTTTTTAGGATAATATCCGACTGCCAGAATTACTGGTTTGGAATTAACCGGTTTTTCGAAATCCTGATAGGGTATGGTAAGACAATTGGGTATTACTGTTATTTTACTTTCTGCCCAGGGAAACAATGCTACTAATTCTTTTTTGGTTTTTTCAGAAATTACCGTTACATATTTTAATTTTTTCAATGGTAAATAAAACCATAGAAGCTTAAAAAAATATTTCTTTATTCCTCTCAGTTCCGAAATATTTCCGGCATCGTGTATGGTAAGAACCGTATTCTTTCTTTTCAGTAAAAAAACAGACCAGTGTATAGCTCCCGTAATATGATTTATTTCACTTTGATTTTTTTTAAAAAAAAGATTGGTTTTTATAAATCCCAACAATGAAAAATTAGGATTTACTTCATAAATATTTTTTGTATCAATCCCTCTTTTTATCATCTCAATATTAAGTATGGAAAATAGTTTTTCTATACTTAAGAATTTTGGGTTGGGGAATCTTTGAAAAAAAGTGACTTTCATATGATTTTAAAAAGAAAAGAATAAAGTTTTGAACGGAATAAAAGGAGTTGGATCAGAAAAAACATATTTGATAAATTCTAAACCTGCAAACAAAAGTAAAAAAATTAAATAAAGATTTTTCTTCCCCATTTTATTCATAACCGGAATAAGCCAAACATATAAAATAACTTCTAAAATTATAAAATATACCGAAACTCTGGAACTCATGTATTCTAACTTTCCAAAGAAGAATACATAGGTAGCTAATGAAAAAAATAAAGTATTTAATAATAATTGATAATAAGATTTATGTTGTAAAAAATTTTTATACCGAATCATAAGAAATATCGGTAAACCTCTTCTTATAATTCCAAGTACAAACATATAATAATTTGATTGCATTTTTGCAAAGCCCATATTATATCCTTTAATAATATGTGATATTTTTTCAGGAGCAAAATTACTAATTACAAAATTAAAAATTGTAAAATTAAGACCAGTAATATTTAATAATAATAAAGCAAATAGTGTAACAATCCAAATTTTATCATTTATCCTTCTATCTAAAAAAAGCAAAAAAACATAGATAAATGCAGAATAGTGAAAAAAAGTAGCAATTAAAATAAAACCCAGATATGATATTTTCTTTTCCTTTAAAAAATAGATATATGCAAAAAAGCCAATTGCAATTGCTAAAAGCTGTCGGTTACTCCCAAAAAGTCCAACTGTGCAGGCAAATACAAGTAATAATCCAGTTATTGGGTATTTAGTAATTTTATTTAAAGAAAAATAATATAAGCTATAAATGACAGAATAATAAAAAAACAAAAAAAATGGATAGCTGAAATTCAGAATATTTCTGAAAAAATACACTAAATATTTGTACAAAAATTCATAACGATATCTTGTATCATTTAACTTAAAAAACTGGTAATGATTATAGGTATTCCAAAAGTCCATTCCTGAATCGAACTTGATAGATTCCAATAAGACAATAAAAAAAAGCGATAATATGAATAATGCCTGATGAAAATTATTTTTTCTCTGGTGCTCGATTACTGTAAATAATAAGATCAATAAAAATAAAATAATTATCATCATCGTTTTTAAGATAATTATTTACTGATAACTTTTTTGAAAAAGATTTTTGAAAAGAAATAGTATACAAAAATCATTTGAAATAAAGTGGCAATAAAGAAATACACATCCTGCTCTATAATAATACTTTTTATCAAAACCTGAGAGTAAAATATGAAATAAAACATACTGCCCTTAAATGGAAGAAACTGTATGATGTTTAATACAATAGAAAGAATAGCAATATGTAAAAAAACAAAAATTACCCCACCTTCCAGATAGGCCCATCCATATACGGTTGGTGTAGGCGAATTTTTTACGCCGTTTACTATCATTTTTTGTAATTGTACTCCATTTTCCTCAATTGGTTTTGAGGGTATAAATACCCGGGGTATCATACTCACAGGTAAATATACAAACCTTTCCATATTTTTATAAAAATTCCAATCATTTTCTTTTTCAATTGAAAACAATAAATAAGAAAACATGGAGATCCGATCTGAATAGCTGTTTGTATTTTCATTCAAGCTGCCTGAAAAATCAATATTTACAGTTTTTACAGCAGCAATTTGCATCGCAACTATTTTAGAATCTGTTTTAGTTAAAGATTCACGATAGTTATTATTGAATGGATATAAAATCATTAGAAACAAAATCAAAGGTATGATTACTTTAACCGGAATACCTCTTCCTGATGCTAAGAATGGTATTAAAAATAATACTATTCCGAAAATTAATATCCCCTTCATCCCAGCAATTAAACCAAAAACTATATAGAGAACATTGTATAATTTGAAACTGTTCGAAAATAATTTTGAATTATTACCAGATAGGAATTTTATAATCACATATGTAAAATAAAAAAGAGGGGAAAAATAACTGATAATTTGTATTAAAAAAGAATAAGTACCCGTAATAACCTCTTCATCACCTCCATATCCTATGACCCCCGTTAAAAGCAGAAAGTAAGATAACAACATAAAAATGATGGAAATATAGATGAATACTTTTTCATTTCTTAATACATAGTTACCTTTTAGATTTAAACTTGCTGTTTCTTTTATATTTTTAAAATTAATAATTAAAAATACTAAATCAATGATATTTATTGTGAGCAGTCCGATAAATATGACGACCAAAGTATCATATATGTACGAAATATTAACGTAGACTTCCCCGTAAATCCCCACATCCTTTAAATGAAATTTATCCGAAACGAGATAATAATTAAAGATCAGATATAAAAATGTAGAAAATTTGACCCAATCTGTAAGTCTCGGTCTTCCAAACTTATACCATGATAAAGTAAAAGGAAATAATGAAAAAAAGCTGCTTAAAAAAGCCATAATTAATTCAAAAAAAATCTCTCTATTTTTCACTACATCATATAGATATATAGATCTGATTATGATGATCAGAAAAATAAATATATTTAACAGTATAAAATTTGTTTTACTTAATTTGAATTTTATCACTTTAGGTTTGTAAAAATTTATTAATATTTACTATTGGCAGCACGCTTATTGGAAAAATAAGATTTTATATTTTCTTTTATAAAGATCATATTTTCATGCGTGGTATAATTTGAATTAAATAATCTTAGCAAATTAAAAAACATATCTACAAAGACATACAGAATATAGCTGCTGAAATTTCTTCTAAAATACAAATTTTTGCTTCTTTGTACTATAACTCTTTTTGAATTGGCAATTACCTTATTAAAACTAGCACCTTCTAAATGTATAATCGAAGTATTATTGTAAATATAATTTTTATATTTACGTTTTGAAATTCTTTTTTGCATATCCGTCTCTTCGAAATACATAAAAAAGAGAGGACTAAAGCCGGAAACCGAGTCAAAAACAGTCTTTCTTAGCAACATATCGGCTCCTGTAACTTTTTCAATCATCTGGTATTCTTTGCTCTCATCAATAATAAATTCAGCATTTTTAAATTTGAAATATGAAGAAAACATTAAAAGATATTCGCTGAACGGTGTCGGAAAATATCCACCGGAATGTGCTACATCGTGTCTCGCATCAATCAATTTACAGCCTAAGACTCCGATGTTTAATTTATTCTCATTTTCGTAAAAGAAATCACACATTTTTTTAATGGAATTTTCAATTAAGATAGTATCTGAATTTAATAAAAAAAGAAGTTCTCCTTTAGCTTTTTCTGCTCCCAGATTATTGGCTCTGCCAAATCCCAAATTCTCATTAGAATAGATATAATGAATTCCATTCCTCTTTTCAAAATATTCTTTTGAGCCATCTGAAGATGCATTATCTACTAAGATAATTTCATATTCTACGTCCTTTGCTTGAGATATAATGGATGCTATACAATTCTCCGTTATATCTTTCGTATTATAATTTACAATGATTATAGAGACTTGCATATCAATTTTTACTCTTTATTTTTTCTAAAACTTCTTGGTCTATCTTTTTATAAAAAGTATCCATATTCTGTTTAATAAAATCTATATTAAAGTCTATTAAGTTGACATTCATTCTAGACTCTATTAGTTCTTCAGGAATTCTCCATTTAATAAATTTTGCAGGATTTCCACCTACAATTGAAAAAGGTGACACATTTTTAGTGACAACACTTCCTGCAGCAACTATTGCTCCTTTTCCGATTGTAACTCCAGACATTACAATTACATTTGTGCCGATCCAAACTTCATCTTCTACCACTATTTCGCCTCTGGTAGTGGCATCCTGCAAAGGGCTTAATTTTTCAAAAAAAGTTTT
The DNA here is from genome assembly GCF_900156825.1 of Chryseobacterium gambrini. Taxonomy (GTDB): domain Bacteria; phylum Bacteroidota; class Bacteroidia; order Flavobacteriales; family Weeksellaceae; genus Chryseobacterium; species Chryseobacterium gambrini. The sequence continues at coordinate 87,818 of NZ_FTOV01000014.1, forward strand.
CAACGGAAAGGTAGTAAATGTGTCTATCTGATGATTTCCTCCTAGAATGAAACATACATTGGAAGCAATACTTACAAAATTTCCAATTAATAATTTTTCATTTGGATTTTCAAAAGACTGAGCATTTATACTTCCATAAGAATATTTGCCAACTTTTATTTTATTTAAATCTGATATATTTTTACCCAAAGAGGTATAATTATTTTTGTTATTTAATCTCCACTGGACAGATTTGATTTGAAATGATATCCAATTAAAAAAATCAATTCTTAACTTATTAATTAACTTAAGCAATATTATCATATTTGTTGATTTAATTATATTATTTCTTTAGATTAGAAAAAATACCTTTAAGTGAAAAATATTTCAAATCTATTATCTTAATATTTTTTAGCTGTAACAGTAAAAACATAACGATGGTAATAATTAATTCAATTATTAAAAAACTCCAGGCTGTACCAATATAACCGTATTTTTTGCTTAAAATATAATTGATTGTTAAGCCAACGACAGCTCCAAATGCTGTAATTCTAAAAAAAAGATTGTCTAATCTCATATTTACCATGATCTGAACCCCCATTAAATTAGTTAAAGTCATTAAAAATGGCACAAATGAAACTATTCTAAGAGCTTCAATCGATGGAATAAATTTGGATCCATACATTAATAATATTAAATACTTTGACGTTAAAAAAAGTAAAATTGATGCAAATAATGTAATATAGATTATTAATGGAAAAAACTTTCTCACTTCTAAGATACCTGATTCTTTATTTTGAGAAAATTTATCACTAATATGCGGAAAAATAGATGTAACAATAGGTATAGTTAAAACCATTAGCACTAAATTCATGAAATTTTGTGCAATTGTAATATAACCAATTTCAGTTTTAGAAGCAAAAAAGCCTAATACAATAACATTGGTACCTGAATATAACGTTATTACAAAATTTGACAAAAAAATCATTTTTTCTTTCCATATAAGCTGAAATATATCTTTTATAGGTTGTAATTTTAACTTTATATTAAAATTTTTAAATACAAACCAAAATAAAAATATACTACAAAGAATTGATAAAACTGTGCTTACAACAGAAACATAAATATAATCTTCAGCCTTTTTTATCAATATAAAAATTAGGATAGTATTTAGTAATCCTTTAATAAAACTAACTACAGAAATTATTTTTAAATTTTGAAATCCTTGATATATAAATTGGGGAGTTAATACATTTCCAATTAAGCTTCCGAAAATAATTAAGGATAAATAAAAATTTTCATGAATTTTTTCAAGGTATATAGAGGAAATTAATAAAATAAAAAAAGAAATTATAAATAAAAAAAATCTTGATATAATTACTTGTGAAAAAATTGTAGATACTAATTCTTTATCATGCAAATGACCAACGATTCTTCTCGTAGCAGTCATATCAAATCCATAAGCAATCAATATATTGAAATACGCTACAAAAAGTGTAATATAATTTATTATACCATAACCATCAGGTCCAATTATCCTTGAAATATAAGGTACCGTAATAAGTGGAAATATATAATTGACAGCCTGTATGATTCCCAAAGATGCTACATTTCTGACTATTTTTTTTCGATAAAACATGTTTAATTATCTTTAGAAATATTATTGTGGTATAAGATTAAAGTATCAACAAATTATTTTAAGTATAAAAAACTATTAAGATATTGGTAAGTCTTCTATAACCTTGCATCAACAGAATTTCTATCTAAAAATGCTTTCACATCAAATAACACAGAATTATCAGCTTTTAATGTAGCGATATCGAGCATTTTAAATTCGTTATGTGAAACTGCTAAAACAACAACCTCATATTTCTTATCTTTAATAATATTTTCAAGAGTTTCTATATTATATTCAGATTTCACTTCCTCTTTATCCGCCCAAGGATCATAAATATCTACATTAAGACCATATTGTTTAAGCTCGGAATAGATGTTTACAACTTTCGTATTTCTGATATCCGGACAATTTTCTTTAAAGGTAATTCCTAAAATTAATGCATTTGCATTTTTAATCTGAATACCTTTCCGGATCATCAGTTTTACAACTTTTCCGGCAATAAATTCAGGCATCATATCATTTACTCTTCTGCCGCTTAAAATTACCTGAGGATGATAGCCAAGCTGTCCTGCTTTATGAGCTAAATAATAAGGATCTACAGAAATACAGTGTCCTCCTACTAAACCGGGACGATATTTTAAAAAATTAAATTTTGTACCGGCAGCTTCTAAAACATCATGAGTATCTATACCAATCCTGTCGAATATTAATGCTAACTCGTTTACAAAGGAAATATTTACATCCCGCTGAGCATTTTCAATTGCTTTTGAAGCTTCAGCGACCTTAATACTTGGCGCTTTATGGGTTCCTGCTTTAATTATTAGTTGATACAAATTATCTATATCTTCAGCAATTTCCGGTGTAGAACCTGAGGTAACTTTTTTAATCGTTACTAAAGTATTTATCTTATCGCCGGGAACAATTCTTTCAGGTGAGTAACCTACATAAAAATCATCATTTAGTTTTAATCCAGATTCTTTTTCTAATACCGGAATGCATTCTTCTTCCGTACATCCGGGATATACAGTAGATTCATAAATCACGATATCATCTTTCTTAAGGATTCTTCCTAACATTTCACTTGCTTTTATCAACAAGGTAAGGTCGGGAGAATTAAATCGATCTATCGGTGTAGGAACGGTTACGATATACACATTTGCCTCGGAGATTTCATCAAGAGAATATGATGGAACATATCCTTTTTTAAAATTGGTTTCAGAAGCTGTTTGCAAAAGTTCTTTAATTTCCTGAGAATCGGCTTCTAACGTATGGTCTTCACCATTTTTCAGTTCTTCAATTCTAAGCTTATTAATATCAAATCCATAAACAGGTAAGTGTTTTGAAAATTCTAAAGCTAATGGAAGCCCGACATAACCCTGACCGATTACGGCAATTTTATAATTTTTATTTGTTTTCATCATTTTTAGTAAAAATACTTTTTACCTTATCAAAAAAGCTTCTGTCATCTGTTGCCGTATATCCGTATCCATATTTATTTCCATAAGCAAAGTACTCTTTGTTTACATCATTTAATATAAAAGCAACATTTTTTATTTTGTGTCCTTCTATCTGTTTGTTGGCAAAATCGATTAGAGATTTTTCAGTATGTCTTGATCTTGTTACATATAGTGTTACATCTGCCATATTTGCAATTAACAATGTATCTGTAACGAGCATTAACGGAGCCGTATCAATAATAATATAATCATAAGTTCCCTGAAGGTCTGCAAGAAGGTCTTCATATCTGCCATTAGACAATAATTCTGTCGGGTTTGGAGGAATACTTCCTGAGAAGATTACATCCAGATAAGGATTAAAAGCACTCTGGTGTACAATATCTTCTACAGAAACCTGATCATCATATAAAAACTCGGTAAGTCCTGCTAAACCTTTTCTTGCCGTATTATATCTTTGTAACTGAGGATTTCTTATATCCGAACCGATGATAATGATCTTCTTTTTAGGAGTTGCCATCGTTAAAGCAAGATTTACAGAAACGTGTGTTTTTCCTTCTCCCTTTACCGTAGAAGTTACAAATACAGTTCTCCCTTTTTTGATATTTTTAGGAAACATGAAGTTCATGTTGGTAATTAAGATTCTGAAAGACTCTGCCATAGGAGACAGATCATTCATCTTAACCAATTCTTCCTGACCTCTTTCCATACTAGGAATTTCTCCAATGATTGGTTTTCTGTTCGTTAATTTTTCAAGATCATGTTTCGTTTTTACCTTATCATTGAATAACTGTTGAAGATAAATAATAGCAATTGGAATCAAAAAGCCTATTAAAAATCCGGAAAGTAAAATTACCATTCCTCTAGGCGCAACTTTCATTCCTACAAAAGCTTTATCAACAACTCTTGCTTTAGGGGCAGTAACTGCCATGGATATAGCAGTTTCTTCTCTTTTTTGTAATAAAAGAAGATATAGTGATTCTTTTATCTGCTGTTGCCTTTCAATGCTTCTGAAAAGTTTCTCCTGAACCGGAACTTTAGAAATTTTACCAGAAATACTATTTTGTTCGGATGACAAACCATTTTTAGCTAACTGAAGACCTGTCTTATTTTTCTGTAAACTCTGAATAACAGAAGTTCTGATATTATTGATCTGCTTTGTAATATCAACAACAAGCGGGTTTTCCGGTGTAGCACTTTGGAGAAGTTTGTTTCTTTCTAAAACTAACTGATTATACGAAGAAATATTTGTCGTTGCACTAGGATTGTTTAATCCTAAATTACTTGGTAACGTCTGATAAGAATTCTGGTTACCCACGTATCCCAACAAAGCATCGGTCAGTTCAAGCTGTGCATTAATTTCCAACTCTTTACTTTTAGCTTCCGCATTTGTCTGCAGCCCTAATTTCACTTCAGTTTCTAAGTCAGATATCTGATTACTTTGCTTGAATCTTTCTTTCTGATTTTCTACATCACCTAGATCCTTCCCGATTTGCTCTATCCTTTCAGCAATAAATTTAGCGGTATTTCTAAACTCTGTATTTTTATCTTCAATTGCATCCTGATTATAAACCTGAACCAATTTATTGATAATTGTTTTGGCTTTATCCACCTCTGCATAATTCATAGCAAGTTTAATAACTGTTGCATCTTTATTTACCAATGCCACATTTAAAGCAGCCTGATAAGCATCAGTTCTGTCATCAATCGTAGAAATATCTAATATAACATCATTTAATTTTTTATCAGATTTATAATTCTCATTTTTTAAAATCATTATATTAGCATAAGGCAAACTAATAACTTTGTTGAAGGTGGTATTAATTGCAGGTATGCCTTCCGAAGAAAGTTTTAACTGATTTCCATTTATCTTTAAATTTACTACTCTTGAAATTTTACTTTTTACATCTTTTTCCTGTACAATTCTAACTCTTACAGGAGATGTCTCTCCATAAATTTCATGTTTTAAATCTCCATTATAAATATTTGTTTCAAGACCTAAAGTCTTTACCACTTCACGTACAAGTTTTTTAGACTTGAAAATTTCCATTTCATTTTCAACTCCATTACTCCCTATTTTACCGATACCAGAAATATCTCTTAAGGCAGCAAAATCCTGTGTTCCAACATTATTTGATTTAGAATCTTTAATAAGTACTGTAGAGGCAACTTCAAAAATAGGAACTTGTCTTTTGAGATATAGATATGCAAGAGTTACCGATACTATAACACTACCAATAAGCCACATCCAACGTTTCAAATAAGGCTGAATTATATCTCTTACATTCAGTTCAGTTTCAATTTCTGTTGAGTGAATATTTTGTTGTTCCATCATTTTTATTTCTTAAATAGACCTACCACAACTGCGATAGCTGTTACACCGATAGAAATTGCAGATAAAATGAGAGGTGTATTTGGATTTTGTTTGGAGATTACATCTTTTGTGTTGTTAGCAGATACAATGATAGCATCCCCTTGCTTGAGATTATAGTAAGGAGAATTAATAAGATTAGCATCCTGCACATTTACTCTTCCATGAGTAATTTGTCCATTTTCTGTTCTTATTATCAGAATGTCATCTCTTCTTCCATAGGTAGTGAGATCTCCAGCCATTGCTAAGGCATTTAGAATAGTTGCCTGTCCGTTAGTCACAATATAATCGCCCTGTCTGTTTACTTCTCCTAAGATTGAAATTTTAAAGTTAGTAAGTCTTACAGAAATTGTAGGATCAATAACAAATTCTTTCATTCTGTTTCTTAGTTCATCCTTTAACTGAACTAAAGTTTTATTCGTAGTACTGAGCTTTCCTAAAATTGGAAAATCTATTTCTCCATTTGAATCAACAATATAAGTGGGGCCCGTAACATTTGCTGATCCTTGTCCCGGTGTATTTCCACCGGCAAATGTATTATTCTGAACAAATTCTGAGGATGAGAAATTTTGATTAAATGGTTTAACAACATCTAAATCTTTAGCCGTAATAAGAATAACAAGCTGATCTCCCGGTTGAATTGTATTTTGAGAATTTTTAGCAGAAGCTTCTATTGCAACATTTTCTATATTCTGCATATAATTCAGATCGTTGTGTGCGTTGGGATTGGTTTTGCACGAAACTAATGTAACTGCCAGTAATACAGCCAGTATTTTACCTTTCATCATATTTTAAAATTGTACAAATATACATTTATTATTTTTCTATTTATCCAGTATTTCGTAAATAGAATTGTTACTTCTAAATTCCGGAACAATGGTTTTCAAAATTCTTACAACCTCTACTTTATCTCTTTTGACAGCAGCTCTTGTAACGAGATTTATCATGGATTCAATTTCTGAAAATGCCATGCTCGGATCTTTTGAGATCATAATCTTTTCATTGTGTGTAGGCAAGGTTTTTGCATCATCACTCAAAAGTTCTTCATATAATTTTTCTCCGGGTCTTAAACCTGTATAAATAATTTTAATATCTATATTAGGCTCAAATCCGGATAATTTTATCATTCTTCTTGCAAGATCCAAAATTTTCACAGGCTCTCCCATGTCAAAAACGAAAATTTCACCGCCATGTCCCATTGTTCCGGCTTGAAGAACAAGCTCGCAAGCCTCAGGAATCGTCATAAAATACCTTACAATGTCAGGATGCGTAATCGTAACAGGACCACCTGCTTCAATTTGCTTTTTAAAATAAGGGATTACCGATCCGTTAGATCCTAAAACATTTCCGAACCTTGTTGTAATAAATTTGGTTTTGTTTCCTTCCACATTCTGCAAAGACTGAACAAATAATTCCGCAGCTCTTTTAGAAGCACCCATCACATTCGTAGGATTTACAGCTTTATCTGTTGATACCATTACGAACCTGTTCACGTTATATTTACTGGAAAGCGTTGCAATGATCCTTGAACCTAATACATTCACTATAATTCCTTCGTGTGGATTTTCCTCAACCAAAGGCACATGTTTATACGCCGCAGCATGATAAACCATAGAAAAATTATAGGTTTGAAACAATGGTTCTATTCTATGCTTATTGGAAACATCAGCCAATACAAATTTAAAAGTGATATGAGGAAATTTCTCTCTCATTTCAAGCTCAATATCATACAGAGGTGTTTCAGCCTGATCTAATACAACGATAAGAGAAGGATTAAATTGTGCAACCTGTCTAACAATTTCACTACCGATAGAACCTGCACCGCCGGTTACTAAAATTGTCTTGTTAAAATGTCTGCTTCTTACATCTTCACTTTCAATTTTAATAGGTTTTCTGTTTAATAAATCTTCAATCTGAAGATTTCTGATAGAACCGCCAAGATCACTGTCTCTAAGTTTCTGAACAGAAGGGGCTTTAAAGATGTTAAAATCTTTTTCCAGAAATAAATTTACCCAGGAATTCATTTCATCTTTAGACATCATTTCTTTTATAATGATCACTCCGTCTACTAAAAGCTCTTCTTTCGAATGTTTTTCAATTTTTTCTTTTGAAAGAATTGGTTTTCCTAATAACGATGCTCTTTTAGAATCTGTTCTCTGGGTTAAAAAGCCCACGACATGATAAGGAAGACTCGGATTATCCAGAATAGCTCTCGCGATGGCAATAGATTGTTCATCGATTCCTAAAACAAGAATTCTCTTCTTAAGTGTACTTCTTCTATATTCTCTTACGATATGAAAAAATTCTTTCACATATAATCTGAAAAGAAACAATCCCATAAACGAGATGATGAAATACAATATCAGATAGGGTGTTAAAATAAATTTTCCGCCGGTGAACCAAAAATAAAAGATATTGATTGTAGCTACCGTAACCATTGTACAGAAGCATGAAGTCAAAAGTTTAAACAGATCCGTGAAAGTAGAATGCCTTATAATTCCTGCATATGTTTTAAAAACATACATAAATAAAGCATTTATAACAATGATCGATAAAAATACAAGACTTTTATCATCATAGATAAATTCACGCTGGGTAATTTTTTCTATAATATAGGTAGATAAAAATAACGATACTACCAGAATAATAATATCAATTATTAATATTATCCATCTGGGCAAATATCTTACATCAGAGAGACTGACAACATTATCTCCTCCAAAAATTTTCTTTCTAAGAGAATCGTACATTGTCTATACTTGTGTTCATATAATTTAAAATTAAAGTTGGGTAAAAAAGCAACCCCATTTATCTTCGCGTAAAATTACAATAAAATTTCATCGATTTTTGAATTAATAACAAATTTAATTTCTATAATTATATAATGTTCTGGTAATTCTTTCTTTACACTTTTCTGTTATGTTACTTCCAGAAGGAAGGCAAAGACCTCTATCAAAAAAAGCGCCAGAAATATTATTTCCAAAAAAAATATAATCTTTGTATAACGACTGTAAATGCATTGGCTTCCACAAGTATCTGGTTTCTATGTTATTCTCTGAAAATATATTCCGTAAATTTTCTTTATTCCAGTGTAAACCATCAATTAAAATCACATTTAACCAATAATTTGAATAAAACTTTTCAGAAGGCTCAGAAAATAAATTCAGATCATCAAAACGATTAAATAATTCTTGATAGAAAATATGATTTTTTCTTCTTGACTGGATCCTCTCTTCAAGAACCTCCATCTGTCCCCTTCCTATTCCTGCATGTATATTGCTGATCCGATAATTATAGCCTACTTCAGAATGACTGTAAAAATCCTTATTTTCCTTTGCCTGTGTTGCAAGATAAAGAGCTCTGTCTTTAGCCGATTTATTCTTTGAAATAAGAATGCCTCCTCCAGAAGTCGTAATAATTTTATTTCCATTGAAACTTATAATAGATAGGTCACCAAAAGTTCCACATGCCTGATTGTTATATTTACTCCCTAAAGCTTCTGCACTATCTTCGATGAGGGGAATATCGTATTTTTTTGAAATTTCCAGAACTTCATCCACCATAAAGGGCATTCCATAAAGACTTACTGCAACAATTGCCTTGGGCTTTTTTCCTTTCTGCAAACAATATTTTACAGCATCTTCCAATGCATTAGGGCAAATATTCAATGTGGAAGGTTCACTATCTACAAGAACGGGGATCGCTTTTAAATACAAAACAGGATTTACCGATGCCACAAAAGTAAAGGACTGGCAGATTACAAAATCTCCCTGCTCTACATTTAACAGTCGTAAAGCTAAATGAATGGCAGCAGTTCCGGATGAAAGAGCGGTTACAAAAGAATTTTCACCCAAATATTCTTCGAGATTCTTCTCAAAAACATCGATATTATTTCCAAACTGAGAAATCCAGTTGGTATCGAATGCTTCATGTATATACTTCAGCTCCGTCCCTCCCATATGCGGCGGTGAAAGCCAGATTCGTTCTTCTTTCAAAATAAAACAATTTTATCATTTATGCATTTCCAAAATTATCAATTATTTTCTCATATTCAAAGCCTCTGCTTATTAAATATTTGATTGTTTTTGCTTTTCTTTGATATTCCTTCAATCCACTCTGCTTATCATAGTAATCCTGATAAATTTTACGGATCGTTTTTTCATAATCATCCTCATGAATTTCATCAAAACATATACTGATTAATTTATCGGAAATCTGTTTTTGTTTCAGATGAATTTTAATTTTCGTCTTTCCCCAGTGTTTGATGTAAAACTTACCCCTGATGTAGCTTCGCGCAAACCGTTCTTCATTCAGATAGTTTTCTTTCATCAGATAAAGCATAATTTCTTCCTTCGCTTCATCAATTAAAAGAAATTCTCTCATTTTCTGCTCAACTTCTGCATGACAGCGATCCTGATACACACAATAGTTTACCAGTTTCAGTTTAATCTCATCAAAAGTGAAAGACTTCTTCTCCATATATTTTTTACACAAAAAAGAATGAGCAAAAGCCCATTCTTTATTATTTATTTCTTTGAAAATTAATAGTTGAATAAAGCTTTACCTTCCATTAATTCATTTACTTTTTTTCTTACCGAAGAAATTACTTCTTCATTTTTGATATTGTCTACCACATCCGAAATCAATCCCGCAATGGTATCCATATCATTTTCTTTCAATCCTCTTGTAGTGATCGCTGCAGTACCCAATCTGATTCCTGAAGTGGTGAATGGTGATTTATCATCAAAAGGAACCATATTTTTGTTACAGGTAATGTCTGCAAGAACCAAAGCTTTCTCTGTTTCCTTACCGTTTACATTTTTATTTCTAAGATCTACCAACATTAAGTGGTTGTCTGTTCCACCGCTTACAATATCAAACCCTCTGTCGATCATTGCTTTTGCCAAAGCCTGTGCATTAGCCTGAACTTGCTTTGCGTATGTTAAGAACTGATCGTCCAAAGCTTCTCCGAAAGCAACTGCTTTACCCGCAATAACGTGTTCCAGCGGACCTCCCTGAATTCCCGGGAAAACAGCTCCGTCCAGAACCTGACTCATCATCTTAGTTTCTCCTTTTGGCGTTTTATGACCATACGTATTTTCAAAATCTTTCCCCATCATGATCATCCCTCCTCTTGGTCCTCTCAACGTTTTATGAGTGGTTGTGGTTACCACATGACAGTGTTCAAAAGGATTATTTAAAAGACCTTTTGCCACCAAACCGGCAGGATGAGCAATATCTGCCCAAAGTGTAGCTCCGATTTCGTCTGCAACTTCTCTGAATTTTGCATAATCCAGATCTCTTGAATATGCAGAGAAACCGGCAATAAGCATTTTAGGTTTTTCTCTTAAAGCCACTTCTCTCATCTGATCGTAATCAATAAGACCTGTTTCTTTCTGAACTCCGTAAGAAACCACATCATACTGAATTCCTGAGAAATTAACCGAAGAACCGTGCGTAAGGTGACCTCCCATGGAAAGATCCATCCCCATTATTTTATCTCCGGGTTTTAAAACTGCCAAGTAAACTGCCGCATTCGCCTGAGATCCGGAATGGGGCTGAACATTTGCATACTCTACACCGAAAAGCTCTTTAGCTCTGCTGATTGCAAGAGTTTCAACCTCGTCTACGACTTCACAACCTCCGTAATATCTTTTTCCGGGATATCCTTCAGCATATTTATTAGTCAATACGCTTCCCATAGCTTTCATTACATTATCAGAAACAAAGTTTTCCGATGCAATCATCTCAATGCCATGAGTTTGTCTTTGTCTTTCTTTTTCAATCAGGTCGAAAATAATGTCCATTTTACTTTTAGTTTTAGAAATTTTTCATGCCAAAAGTACGAAATTTTCACCGAGATTTCAGCATCCGGAATAATGATTTTAAAACTGATTTTTAACTACAGATTACTCTATTTTTGTTTTAAATATAAACTTGCCTTCACCAGAAGAATAAGAACGGGAACTTCTACCAAAGGACCGATAACTCCTACAAAAGCCTGTGCAGAATGAATTCCGAAAACAGCAATACTGACCGCGATAGCCAGTTCGAAATTATTTCCGGTAGCTGTAAAAGCAATTGCAACATTCTTATCATAAGGAACTTTCATCATTTTATTCATCAAAAAACTGATAAAAAACATAATAATAAAGTAAAAAATCAGCGGAACTGCCACTTTCACCACATCCATCGGAAGTTCCAGAATCTGATCTCCTTTAAGACTGAACATCAGCACAATCGTAAATAATAAAGCATACAAAGTAATCGGAGAAATTGTCGGAATAAATTTCCTGTTGTACCAGTCTTTTCCTTTAAATGTTATAAGAAGATAGCGAGATAAAAATCCGGCCAGAAACGGAATTCCAAGATAGATCAGTACACTTTCCGTGACTTCACGCATTGGCACGGAAATACTGAAATTTCCAAGACCTAATTTCTCAGGAAGCACATTAATGAAAAGCCACGCAAAAAAACTGTAGGAAAAAATCTGAAAAACACTGTTCAATGCCACCAAAAGAGCAGCATATTCGCGATTTCCCCTTGCGAGATCGTTCCAGACAATTACCATGGCAATACATCTTGCCAAACCAATCAGGATAAGACCGATCATGTAATCCGGTTCGTTTTTAAGAAAAATTACTGCCAGAACAAACATTAAAACAGGTCCCACAATCCAGTTTAAAAACAGAGAAACTGAGATTACTTTTTTATCTTTAAAAGCCTGTGGAAGGAGACTGTAATCTACTTTTGCCAAAGGAGGATACATCATGAGAATTAATCCGACAGCCAAAGGAATATTTGTAGTTCCCGAAGAAACAGATTGCGTAACTCGGGAAATTTCAGGAAAAAAGTAACCCAAAGAAACGCCGACAATCATTGCCAGAAAGATCCAGAGCGTTAAATATCTATCTAAAAACTTTAATTTAGGATTCATCTACAATCTATTTGAGAAAATACATAAAACATTTCTGAAGCAATCTCCAGACTTCTTTTTTCATAAACCTCAGTTTGTTGGGGAGTGTTATCCGAAACTTTAGGATCTTCGAAAGTAAGCGGAACTCTTTTTTCGGCTCCGAGAATAAACGGGCAGCCTTCATCGGCAGAAGAACAGGTCATTACAGCGGCAAAACTACGTTCAGGATTAAACGGATCATCGTATTTTTTGGAAAAACCAATCAAAGGCAATGTATTTTCATCAAATTTTATGGCATATACAGGATTTTTAGTTTCACTTAATTTCCAGACCTCAAAACCTGCATCAGATAAAGTTTCTGCAATTTTCGGAAACAGTTCGGTAACTTCCGTTCCTCCCGAATAACATTGTACATTCGGAATTTCATAATAATGTGCTGCAACCTGTGCCCAAATCTGCGACAAATGGCTTCTGCGCGAATTGTGTGTACAGATAAAATTGAGGCGCACCTCTTTATTCTCTCCCGTTTTTTGCTGAATATAGTCCGTGAGACTTTTTAAAACCACCTTTCGCTCTTCGCTGATTTTTTGCTGAAGAACTTTTTCTAGGTAAACAGATAATTTCGGATTCATACAGTTACTTTAAATTAACAGCATCCCGAGTTCGGAGCGCATTGAGATGTTTTATGGCCAAGCTCTTTCAGACTTAATTTTTCCTTTTCCTGCGGAATTCCACATGAATCCTGCGCAAGACAGGCAGTCTTTTTATTTTTAAGGATAAAATGTTTTCCATTAAATTCAAGGTCATACTTACCAATCGTTGTATCCTGATATTCCACTTCAATCTCTAAATCTTTAATGCCCAGTTTCTCTTCCGAAAGCTGAATAATATGAAGAAGTTTCCCCGGCTTCAGACGATGCTCATCATCTTCTGCATTCCAAAGCTGAAAATTAACTTTTTCTTCTTTTCTGATGGTTCCACCACAATCGATAAAATTTTTGCTTACCATCCCTATTTCTGTTACATGAAAATGTTCCGGTACAAAAGTTCCGTTTTCCAACTGAAATTCAACATTATCCAACGTTGGAAGGATATTTTTGATCTGTTCAAGGGTCATATTTTTCTTTTTAATTGTTTAAAAAATTATAATTAATCATATATTACAATATCGCAATATTACGATAATTGAAGACAAAAAAATTTAACAGCACTTTTGCTTTTTAACAGTAGAAATTACTTTTGAAAAAAATACATTCAGTACCTCAAATGCATTCTCATCAATACAGTAACAGATAGAATTTCCTTCAATATTTCCTTTGATGAGTCCGGCATTTTTTAATTCCTTCAGATGTTGGGAAACTGTAGGCTGTGCCAAAGGAAGCTCATTGACAATATCTCCGCAGATGCACTCATTTACCTTCAGCAAATATTCAATGATAGCGATTCTCGCAGGATGCCCTAAAGCTTTTGCAATGGTAGCAATTCTGTTTTGTTCATCTGTAAAAAAATCTGTTTTTGTAGCTCCCATATTTAAACTATATCGCAATATTACGATAAATAATTTTCATTGACAATATTTTTAAAAAAAATTTTAAAAATCTGAGAAGAATTATTAATTGTAAGAGACTTATTTGGCATTCAGAAATTCATACGGATTTGTAATGAAATCAACGAAAGTCAAATCCATAACGAAGAATTTCATCTTGTAATCGAATTATTTTTTGAGACCAATAAATGACTCTTTCCATCTTATCAGAAAAATCCTCTTCAAATGAATTTTGATAAACACTCTGATAATTCTTATACATTTCCAACCTATCGATTAAATATTCTTCATAATCTTTTAGATTTTGCGGAATATAACCTGGCCCTTCACAACCACAAGAATGGAAAACTTTCCCGATCCTGTAAAGACTTTCAACAATTTTCCATTCTTTAGCAGCGCTTTTCTTTGGTGCTTTAAAATCCAGTCCTAAATCTGCCATCAAACTTGAACATTCAGGACATTTTATCTCACGGTTTTCTATTTCTGAAATTACTTTTTCTAACTGATCTTGCTCTTTTTTTACAAAAATTGGTGAGACATTTCGAATATTGACCCTGCTAATCTTATGAAAATTTTTATCTTTTCTGATCCTTTCTAAAATATCAGAAGAATGAGTCTGCTTAAAAGATTTTCTACATCTGAAACATACAAAATGAGATTTATATGTTTTTCCTGCGTATCTGCACATATACACTGGTTTAATTCTAATTCAAATATATTGCTAGTTAGCCAAATCAACAAGTAACACCATATAAAAATATATACGCTTTATAACAACTTGTTTTCTCAAACGCAGATCATGTTTTCAGGAGCTTTATCCCGCTATCCACTCTTACTGGCTCAGGCTCAAAAGTTGGGGGGAATGTTAAGTAGTTTTATCTTTGCCTAATGCTAAGCGATCAAGAACTTCTTAAATTGTTACTTCCTGAATTTTTAGTTGAACACTTTGATATCCTCAAAGCAGAAACTCATGATGCAGAACTTCATCTTTATTT
>NZ_FTOV01000045.1 GCF_900156825.1 Chryseobacterium gambrini
GGACAGATAATTCTCGGAAGATTTTATCTTATCCAGATCTTCGTAATACTGCCAGAACAAACCTCCCTGAACAATTCCTGCTCCCGGTTTTGTTACCGTAACGGTGGCTAAATTCTTATCTAAAATATCCGATTTCACGGTAGATTTCACATAACCTGTTGCCTGAGTCTGTGGCTGAAGTTCTTTTCCGCCCCAAACGATCGTTGCTTTATCGTTTTCCGCATTCGTCCAGGATTTTCCTGAATTTAAAATCGTAAAAATAACTTCTGAAGTTCCTCTTGAGTTCCCCCATGAATTCACTTCTTTCTGCGTAATCAGCCAGATTTTCAAATCTTCAATGAATTTCTGATCGTTGGGTTTTAATTTGCTAAATGCTTCCAATGCTCCTGCATGATTCACCACTTTCGAGCTGAACCAACCCCAGTCATCAAGATTCTGTTTCCAGTAAACCCCCTGCGTTTTTGAATCTACGGAAGTTTCTTTCAGGTAATTTAAAAGTTTATCTGAAACTTCTTTTAATCCATAATCGTTCATCAGTAAAGCGGCACGATGCAGTCCGAAGAAGGTAAAATCTGTAATTTTCATCGTTTTTACTTTCTGTTTTACCAAGGATTTTAAAGTGGCTCCTTTTCCTTTTAACGGATACTGTTTTTCCCAGTAATTTCGGGTGTCGAGATAGTCTAAAGTCCAGTTATTGATTACATTTTCTTTTCCCGCACTGAGCGAAGTCGAAGTGTATTTTTCAATTTCATTATCTACATATTTGATCAGGTTGGAAACCATTTCATTCTGTTCTGAATTTTGATAATCTTTTACGTTATCTTTCAGCCAGACATTGATTTTTCCTAAATTTTTAAGAATGTACAATGATGTGGAATATGAACTCGGATAACCTTTATACCACGAAAATCCTCCATCCGGATTCTGCAGTTTCTCTAAATCTTCCCAATCCTGATGAATGGAATTTTTCATTGAATTGACATCGAACAGCAAAGCCAGTTTCGACATCTGTTCTTCTTCATTTTTACTTTCCAGAACCCACGGTGTTTCTTCAAGCAACAACTGTTTCAGTTCCTGATTTTTTTCAAGATTGGAATTCAATAATCCTTTATTCTGGTATTCTTCGAAAACGGTTTTCAGCTTCGGATTGGCTTTAAAGATTTCAGATGCCAAAACATCCGCAAACCATTTGTTAAAGATCACATCCGCAGAATTATTCTGATCATTTTTCAGGCTCGGAAGCGCAAACATGATTTCCCAGATTGGATTCGTTGTGAGTTCCAGCGTATTGGAGACATTGGAAATCGTGGTTGAAGTCGCATTTTTAAGGTTTTCCAGTTCAAATGTTTTGGTTTCGCCTTCTTTTACAAAAACAGGAACCGCGTCTGTTACGAGCATTCTGTTGGGTAAAACTGCAATGGCTTTCTGTTCTCCATCGGAATATTGTCCTGCTTTTGCCACCACTTTTAAAATAATGGATGAAACATTGTTTGGCACTTTTATTTTCCATGTCAAGGCTGAATTTCCGTTTTCATTCAGATCAAAGTTCTGA
>NZ_FTOV01000038.1 GCF_900156825.1 Chryseobacterium gambrini
ACCGGAGTGTACGTCGTTACATTGGCTGCGGTAAGATCAAAAAAACCTTTTCCGTTGTACTGACAGGCTTTGATGGTGGTGTCCGTTAAAATAAAAGGTACCACTGTAAGATTTAAAGTTACCTTTTCACAGTCAATAAATTCGGGAGCATTTCCGCAGAACTGGTAAACAATAGTATCAGGACCTAAATATCCCGGATTCGGAATATAGGTAATCTGTCCTGCGCCGTTTACCGTTGCTGTACCGTTTGTCGGATAGGTAAGAATGGTTACCGTACTTGCAACAGGCGTCTGTGTTGTGGTGAACGAGAAAGCGGGAGTAATGACTTTCGTTGCACAGGCATTAAGAGCTGCTGTTGTATTTCTTACACATGAAAAAACTTTATAGATGGGAGTGGTAACGGGTGGACAGGTTCCCATGGTTACTTTCACGGTATAATTTCCAGCTACGGTAGGCGTATAAACGTTTTGTGTAGCTCCGGTGATCGGGTTTCCGTTCAGATACCACTGATACGTTTCATAGCTGTCGTCAACCTCAAGAATAATCCCCGGAATACAGTCTCCTGTCTGTTTTGCAATTACCGGGATGGAAGAAAATCCTGCAAAATACCCACCGTACCCTGCTGAACTGTATCCACCGTTAACTCCTGCAGTTACTGCTTTTGTTGAGGTTACGGTAACGTTTCCAGTCGGGTTATCAATGGCATAGGTTACCCAGTTGGTATTTCCGGTTAACGGATAAGGTCCCTGAGCAGCGGTTGGAGTGGTAGCCGCTCCGCCGTCGATGCTGTACGTAACAGCAGCTCCTGTTTCAGTTAAGATATTTAACTTTAAAGTAATTCCGGAAATTCCCGGCATTTCGTTGATCTTTCCGATCTCGTCAATTTTTCTCGGAAGGAAGCAGTTCAATGGTGGAATATAATTGTAGCCTCCTGTATTGTTTGAAGTACCTACTCCCACTAATTGATAAAGGTATACATTTTTAGAAGTGGATACCAACATATTAAAATGTCCGCTTGTACCTTGCTGTACATAATTGGTTTCGTTAATTCTGTACCATTCTCCGGCATTGATTGTTGCTAATGGAGTCGTTCCGCCATTAACAAATATCTGAGTATTGTCTTCTGTGGCAATAACAATTCCTCCCTCCATATTTTCGGCAGGAGCGGTAGATCTTGTTTTTACCATGGCAAAAGTGTTCCCCAGTCTTTCCACCGGAACCGACTGGTCCATAATTAAATCTGAACCGCCCGAACTTCCTGCTCCAAAGTTTCCGTTGGCGCTTCCATTGGTTAAACTGATGGGCTTATCGGAAACTATTTTGGCTCCGATAAATCCTGTAAGGTTTGCCGGAGTACTATTGTTCCCGGCTAAAATATAAGACTGTCCTTTATTTAAAGTAAAGGTTTGAGTATTTCCTGTAAAAGTGGCGGGAGCACCGATAAACTGAAGTCCTGATGTTGTCCAGGTTACGGTAACTGATGTATTGTCTTCCGTAGCCAAAATCCCTGCTGTGAAATTATTACCCGATCCTGTTCCGGCAGTTGTATTGGGCGGATTGGCTGCATAAAATAATTTCCCGATTCCTGCTTTACCTTTTGATGTGATAATTTCTCCATGAACACTTTGTGCAGATCTCAATGTACAGTAAAACGGTTTGTCTCCTTTAAGATATAAACCTTTTGTACCTACCGTAAAAGCATCGGCTGAAGCTGTAGCTGTTATATTAGCGAGAGGAACGGTATACGATTGAGGATTTCCTTTGCTGATGGTAACGGTTGTTAGCAAAGTATTATTGTTATAAATTTTTACATCAAAAGGAGTGGTAGAGTCTGTTGAAAGATATAACGCATTGGTATATCCTGTTGCGGATGCATAATAAGGTGCGATCCAGTGCTCTGTATCCCTCTGTGCAAAAAGAGTACTTATGCCGAAAAGCATCAGTACAAAAGACAGTAGAATTTTATTCATAATTATAGAATTAGGATTCTTGCAAAAATAACAGAATATTTAATATGTTCTTAATAATATTTCCAAAAAAATGGTTATAAATACGTAAAAAAGCCACGATAAAAAATCGTGGCTTTAGGATTCAGCTTTTTTGTTTGCTTAATCAATATTTTTAACAAGGATCCATCCTGAATATTTA
>NZ_FTOV01000016.1 GCF_900156825.1 Chryseobacterium gambrini
ATTCGAGCGTCTGTCTTTATCCTGCTGCTTTTGCTCTTCTGGTTAATATTTTTAACTAAGTTATCAATCTGTTTTGTTTAATGCAAACTTACCATATGAACGGAAACGGAGTAATCGATATTCCTGAACAGTTGGTAGGTTCTAACGACAACATCAATGTTCCTGTAAACTACAGATACGGAATTTTCGGATATTCAGTGGGAGCTAACTATGCTTTAAACAGTAAAAATGCCGTATTTGCAAGAGTGAGCCAGGGTGGAAGTGCTTCTGCGGACAGAATTTTATTCTCCGGATACAACTATACCAATAATGATGATCCTGCATTGGATGCTGTAAAAGTAAACAAAGTAAATCAGGTGGAAGCCGGTTACAAATTGAGAGGAGCAGGATATTTCCTTAATACAACGCTTTTCTATGCAGGAACTAAGGAAGCGAATTACGAAGCGACTACACAGAGAAAAACAGAAAACAAATACGAGTCTCTTGGGGTAGAATTAGACGGATATTACAGAATTACAAAAGGTTTTGACATAAAAGCAGGACTTACCTATACTCACGCGGAAATTAAAAACGCACTGGATCCTACCATCGTTGGAAACACGCCTAGAAGAACACCTAAATTCATGTACTCCGTAAACCCTAACTTCAGCGTAGATAAACTGAATGTTGGTTTCTATTTAATCGGAGCAACAAAAGCTTACACTCAGGATTCAAACAAATTAATTATGCCTGGTTATGCGATTGTAAACCCTTATATTTCTTACCAACTGATGAAAAATCTTTCGGTTAGCGTAAATGCAAACAACATCTTCAACACCATTGCAGTTACAGAAGCTGAAGAAGGATCTATCGCAGGAGGAAACGGAATCGTAAGAGCAAGAACGCTTCCGGGAAGCAGCTACAGCGCAAGTGTAAAATTTGACTTTTAATACTTTTACCTCTAAATGTGGAATGAATGAAAGTTCATTCCGCATTTTTTTCAAAAAAATATAATATGTTTAGACAGGAAGCCATTGAAATTATAAGGAAAGCCATTACAGAAGAAGGAATTCTGGCATCTGCACAACAAAGAGACAACTACGCAAGAGTATGGGCGAGAGATTCTATGATGACGGGATATGCCGGAATTTTAATAAATGACGAAGAAATTCTTGCCGGACTGGAAAAATCTGTTCTTACACTCGCTAAACATCAGGCGGAAAACGGACAGATCCCTTCCAATGTGGTGAATGATAAAGCAAGCTACGGAACACACGTAGGAAGAACCGACGCCACAACCTGGTGGATCGTTACAACCTGCGAATATTTTACAAAAACGCAAAATCAGGAGCTTAAAAACAGTCTGAAAGAAAAAATTTACAAAGCTCTTTCCTGTCTTAAAAGCTGGGAATACAATCAGAGAGGTTTGGTGTACAGTCCGTTGGGCGGAAACTGGGCAGATGAATATGTAACTTCCGGATATACTTTGTACGATAACGTTCTGAGATATTGGGCTTTAAAAAATGCTGCTGAAGTTTATGATGATGAAACATTAAAAACAGTAGCGGAAAATACAAAAAATCTGATTCAGGAAAATTTTTATAAAAATGAAAATGGTTCAGATTCAGCTAAATACCATGAAACGGCTTATGCGAAAGTTACTGCAAAACCCTATTTCTACGCTTCGCTGAATGCAAACGGATATGACGGACGTTTTGATCTTGCAGGAAATGCACTCGCTCTTTTACTGGATTTTGATCTGAATACAAACGCTTTTTCAGAATTTTTAAATGGAGTAAAAGAGGAATTCAGACATTGGATGCTTCCTGCTTTTTATCCAGTGATTTTTCCCGGAGATGACGATTGGCGACTGCTGGAAAACAACTACAGCTACAGCTTCAAAAATGAACCCTATCATTTCCATAACGGAGGTTCATGGCCGATATTTTTAGGCTGGCTTTGTCTCGGACTTAAACAGAAAGGCGTAACAGATATTCCTGAAAAAATCCTGAAGCAGTACGAAGAACTGATGAATGAAAAAGGAGAGCATTTCAGAGAATACTATTCCACAGATCAACTATTGCCATTGGGAACAGATCAGCTTTGCTTTTCGGCATCGGGATATCTTTTAATGACTTATTAAAGTACAGTTTTTCAAATTTTTCATCTTAAAAAAGTAAAAAATGGTCGGCGACGTTATAGAATTAAAAGAAAAACATCTGGCTACAGCCAAAGAAATAACAGCATTATTGAAAAAAAACTTTCCCCTGAATGGAAAGCAGAAAATTGCGATCGGGATTGCAGGAGAAAGCGGAAGCGGAAAATCGGTAACTGCTTTTGCCCTAAAGAAAATTCTGGAGCAGGAGAATGTGAAAAGTCTGGTTTTACAGATGGACGATTATTTTAAACTTCCTCCGAAAACCAACCACGAGAATCGGTTAAAATCTCTGGATAATGTAGGAATTCAGGAAGTAGATCTTGAAAAATTATCTCAGAATATAAAAGATTTTAAAACAGAATCTGCGGAGATTGAAAAGCCTTTGGTTTACTACAGCGAGAATCTGATCAGCAGTGAAAAAATCGGCACTTCAGGGTACGAGGTCATCATTGTGGAAGGAACCTACATTCTCGAAATTGAAGAATTTGATTTTAAAATTTTCATAGACCGCAATTACAGAGACACTCACGAAAATCGTATGAAACGCAATCGTGACGAGCAAAGTGACTTTGTAGAAAAAGTTTTGGAAATTGAACATCATATTATCCGCAGTTTCAAAAATAATGCAGATCTTATTCTCGGAAAAAACTATGAACTTGTAAACACAGATTTATGAACGCAAAAAGAATCATTCCGCGCCTGAGTTTCTGGCAGATCTGGAATATGAATGTCGGATTTTTCGGGATTCAGTACAGTTTCGGACTTCAGCAGACTGCGGTTAATCCCATCTATTCGTTTTTGGGAGCGCATGCAGAACAGCTTCCCATCCTCAATCTGGCGGGTCCCATTACCGGGTTACTGATCCAGCCGTTAATCGGAGCCATCAGCGACAAAACCTGGAGTCCAAAATGGGGGCGCAGAAAACCGTTCTTTTTGTTAGGAGCATTATTCTGCAGTATAGCCTTGTTTTTATTTCCTTTTAGTTCTACCATCTGGATGGCAGCCGGACTTTTATGGATTCTGGATGCCGCAAACAATACCGCAATGGAACCTTACCGCGCTTTCATTGGAGACAAACTTCCGGAAGATCAGCAGACATTTGGTTTTCAGATGCAGAGTCTGTTTGTGGGAGCGGGGATTACCCTTGCCAATCTATCGTTATTTGTTTTTCAGAAATATTTAGGCGGAAATTCTGCAAGCGGAGGAATTCCTGTATGGGTTTATTATTCCTTCTTTCTGGGTTCGTTCTGTTCAATCGCATCTGTGGCGTGGTCTGTGTATAAAACACCCGAAATCCCGCCAACGGAAGAAGAAATTGAAGAATTAAGAATAGCAAAGGAAAAAAGTACATTTTTTACACCTTTTATAGAAATTATTGTCGCAATAAAAGAAATGCCGAAAGTTCTCTGGCAACTCGCGTTGGTTTATCTTTTCCAGTGGTACGCACTTTTTGTCTATTGGCAGTTCATCACGCCGATGCTGAAATCGTCGCTGTATGGAATTTCCGAAGCGGATGAATCTAAAGCAAATAATTTTCTGGAAAGTGCAAAAAACGGCGCTTCAATTGTTGCAGAAGACTTAAGCTGGGCAAAAGGAATACTGCATCAGGTTGAGGTTGCGGTAGGACAGACCGGATTAATGAACGGTTCCTATAACATCGTCACGATGCTTTCCGCTTTGCTCTTGGTTCCCTTCGCTAAAAAATTTGGTTCTAAAAACACATATATATTTTGTTTGTTCCTTACAGGTTTAGGTATTATGACCTTACCTTTTATTAAAAATGAATACTTCATTCTGCTTCCGATGGTTGCATTGGGAATCGGATGGGCTTCCATGATGGGATTGCCGTATTCTATGGTTTCTCCATCCATTCCTCACAGCAAAAGAGGAATTTATATGGGAGTGATCAATATGATGATTGTTATTCCGATGCTCATTCAGACCTTATCCTTCGGTTTTATTTTTAATAATTTTCTGGGAAATAATCCTTCTTCGGCTATTATTTTAGCAGGAATTCTGTTTGTAGTGGCTGGAAGCTGCGTCTTTTTAATAAAACCCGATGGGGTAAAAAAGTAGAATAAATGTAAAGAGATCTTCATATTATTTGGTTAGGAAGCAGGCTGCAAATTTTTTTTTGCAGCCGCTTTTTTTTATGGCAAACCTGTTTAAGCTTAATCGCGATAAAATTAAATATCAATCCTTTATTGAAAGTCTTTGATTTTCCTGCGTCTTAAAGATTTGGGATTAATAAAAAACTTGCGTCCTTGCGTTTTCCGACAAGAATATTTCTATTTTAAAAAAGTGTAGACAAACCCGGTATATATCAGTTTTCAAACTGTAATTCCCTTTACTGTAAAATAAAACAGGATCAACATAAAATTGTTTGTTTTGGCTTACATTTCGTTTGAAGATCGTATCAAAAAACAATTATTAAAATTCATAAAACTTTATATTCCGGTTTTTTTAGTAGTTTTTAATAATTATATTTGATTATTTAAATTGAATTATGAATTCTCCTCAGAATATTTCCCCTGAAAAATTATTGTCTGTCCTATTTTATTCTCCCAACGCAACGGCTGTTTATCAGGGTGATGATATCAAAATCATAAGCGCAAATGAAGCCATGATTAATTTTTGGGGAAAAGGCAGCAGTGTTGTAGGAAAAAATATTCTGGATGCTGTTCCCGAATTAAAAGGGCAGCCTTTTTTTGATATGCTGCAGAATGTTTGGAGATCCGGACAAAGTTTTATAGCGAAAGATTATCCCGCTATACTTAATATCGACGGAGTGCTCCAGAAATTTTACTTCGATTTTGAATATAAGGCAATTCTCGATTCTTCAGGAAAAACTGAATATATACTTCACACCGCATCTGAAGTTACAGAAAGACAGGAAGCTTTAAAAATGGTGGATGAAAAATCTAAGTCTGAGCAGAAACTAATTAATGATCTTTCCGCACTTAATGAAGAATATCTTGCTACCAACGAAGATCTTAGTTCTAAGCATGAAGAGCTTTTTAGTGTTAACAATAAGCTTTTACAGACCAGAAAAGAACTGTTAACCGCCAATCATACTTTAGCTGAAAACGAAAAAAGATTCAAAACTTTGGTGGAAAAAGCTCCTGTAGCGATGGCTTCTTTAAAAGGAGAAAATTTTGAAATAGATATTGTGAACGATATGGTTCTGAATATCTGGAACAAAGACCGGTCGATTGTCGGGATGCCTTTGCAGGAAGCACTTCCGGAACTGATCGGACAATCATTTATTGATATTCTCACGGAAGTGCATGAGAAGGGAGAACCTTATTTTGGCAAAGAAAACAGGGTTCTGATAGAAAAAAACGGACAACTTGAAGAGCTTTACCTCAATTTTGCGTATCAGCCGATATTTAATGAAAATAATAAAAGCACATCTGTTCTCGTGGTGGCAAATGATGTTACCGAGCTGGTACAATCCAGACATTCGCTTACTGAAATAAAAAACAGGCTTGAAATTGCTCTGGATGCAAGCAAATTGGGCTCCACGGAAGTAGATCTTGAAACCGGAATCATGCAGAGCAACGATCAGTTTAAATATAATTTCGGATATATGCCCGAAGAAGAATTCAATTATCCGGATCTCTTTGAAGCGATGCTTCCCGAATACAGGGAAAAAGTGAGAAGTCTGGTAAAGGAAGCCATTAAAACCAACGGCATCTATAAAGCAGAATACCCTGTAAAATGGAAGGACGGCTCCATCCACTGGATTCAGGCGCACGGAAGACCCAGATATAATAAAAACGGTGTTGCAGACAGAATGGTGGGAATGACTTCCGACATCACAGAAAAAAAGCTTGCGGAACAGCGCAAAGACGACTTTTTAAGCGTTGCCAGTCACGAACTGAAAACTCCGCTAACCGCTGTAAAGGCTTCCATACAATTGCTGAACAGGATAAAAGACCGTCCTTATTCTGAAATTCATACCCGCCTTATAGAACAGTCGGATAAGGAGATCGAGAAAATGCATATGCTGATTGATGATTTACTGAATATGAGCAGATTAGGGCAGGATCAGTTAATGCTCGAATACGGAGTTTTTAATCTGCACGAGATGCTGAGTAAAAGCTGCAGCCATGTACGATTCGAAAATAAATATCAGCTTATTTTAAAAGGAGATGAAAATCTGATGGTGTATGCCGATGAACACAGGATAGAACAGGTTGTGGTAAATCTCGTGAATAACGCGGTTAAATATGCCAAAGATTCCGAAGAAATTCATATTTCCATAGAGTCACTGGAAAATGAGATCAAAGTTTCTGTCCGCGATTTTGGAAACGGCATTTCGGAATCTCTACTTCCTCATCTTTTCGACCGTTATTACCGTGTGGAGCATATGAGCAAATCTTATTCAGGGCTTGGTCTTGGATTATATATCTGTTCTGAAATTATTAAAAAGCATTCGGGAAAAATTGGAGTTGACAGTAAGCTGGGAGAGGGAAGTACATTCTGGTTTACTCTTCCTGATAAAAAGGTGAGTTAATAATAAACAGAACCAAAAAACAATTCTAAATTGTTTATCCATCTTTGAGAATTCAAAAAACTGCATTCGCCCAATTTATAAAATTCTGACGAATGCGGAATTTGAAGCTCATTTATAATAGAGATTGTACAATTCTTTTTCCTGCGGTATCACAAAAATCAAGTCCGGAATAGTCCGGATTTAATCCTGCAATATACGGAACTGCCATAATGTAAAGATCTTCTGTAACTTTTCCGTAATAATCCAGAGCCTGAAAATGATCGTTAATATTCAGTCCGTCTACCCGAAGATAATAATGATCAGGTTCCGTTTTCATAATATGGCTGCTGTCCTTTTCAAATTCACTTTTACCTTTTTCAGGATCTCTGAATTTGATGTAGCCAGAACTGATGAATCTTCCGTTTTTCAGACCTTCAAAAGGAATGCTGTTAAATTGAACCGGCTGCTGACCAATGGCATCGATATAAAGTCTGTAATGATCGGATTTTTTATTTCCTTCTTCATCCGTATAATGATAAATGATTCCTTCTTCCTCATGAGATTCAATATAGCTTTCATCATCCACGCTTATTAAATTCAGTACTCCTGCATCATAAAGCGCAATAAGCTCTTTGTAGGAAGATTGTGGAAGAGAAGCAATGATCACCGAAATAAGCGGAAGCAGGGTTTTTCTGAGTCTTATCATATCTTCTGCTGAAAAATGTTTGGCAGGATAATTAATTGCATAGCTGAAAGCAGACAGCGTTTCTTTCCATGCAATGGTCTGATGTCTTTCTATTGATTTTTCAGCTTCAGCATATTCAGCTTTAAAAAGCTGGAAACTATCCAGTTTTTCTCTCAATTCAAGCATTTTTTCAACAAATTCTTCAATCGTGAGGTCTTTTATTTCATGATAAAATTTTTCATTCTTCTTTCTCAGCGGTTGTTTAAAATTCAGGTCGAACACATAATCCAGATCCACAAAGCCGTTATGTTCCTGTTTGTATTTTTGGATTTCATCATGAGACATGATCCAGCCTTCCGAATAGGGACTTCCTTCGGAATGAAACCTTAAAGCAGGAAGAAATCCCCTTTTCGAAAATAAGGTAATGGAAAAATTTTTGTTTTCTTCATTAATCTTAAATTTCAGATCGTCATTCTCTTTGATGTATGTTCCGTTTAATCTCGCCAGAGTTTTTACCGCATCTACTGCGGTGAGCGAGGTTCCGCGGATCGCAACCGGATGATCGGAAGTACG
This sequence comes from Chryseobacterium gambrini, assembly GCF_900156825.1. GTDB lineage: Bacteria > Bacteroidota > Bacteroidia > Flavobacteriales > Weeksellaceae > Chryseobacterium > Chryseobacterium gambrini. Next base: position 7,894 of record NZ_FTOV01000016.1, read on the forward strand.
TTCAAACTTTGAAGGAGGATAAGGAGAATCGTACCATCCTTTGCTGCGGGTTTCGTTTTCAGAAGACCACTGATGTCCGGTGCAGATAATTACTTTAGACACGTTGTGAGCATCACCGGATTCTGTAATTACCGTAAAAAAATCATCATTTTTCCTGTCAATATCTACAACTTTTGTGTTTTTAAAAACTTTGACTTTAATATTATGCTGACCGGCAGTTTTCAGTAAAATATTGAACTGATCTTCCAGATAGTTTCCTAAAAGTAGTCTGGGAATTACTTTGTATTCATTGATGTTTCCGTGGTTTGGGCTCACAAAGCCCGGATAATCTTTAAGATCTTTTTTTGTCACAAAATCATTGAAGGACTGTGGTAATTCCGGAAGTTCATTGGCGGAAACATTGGCAACGTGTTCAAAATTTGCTCCAAAATGGCTGTAAGGCATTCCGGATCCTAAAGCTTCGCTTTTTTCGAAAATATAAAGTTCTTTTGGGTAAACTTTTTCTGCAATAAGATGTTTCACAACAAATAAAGCAGCCGGTCCGCCTCCGATAAGGGCAATACTGTCGATATTCTTCATGGATAATTGGTTTATATAATCGCAAAAAGAGAGTTGAAAAACTCTCTTTATGGGTGATGAAATTTATTTGTTAATTTCTTGCTTCAAGATTTTCAAATTTTGAATAAGAAGATTTCAGATGATGAAGCTGATCCGAAACGAGTCTTGAACATTCTGGAGAGATATCTCCGCTGTCTAAAGCATCCTGATAGGCATCAATCGCTGCTTTTTCTCCGAAAACAACATTTTCCAGCGTAGATTCATCTTTATCTGCTGAAAAAGCATTTTTTACATCAATCCATGCTCTGTGAAAAGCTCCTGCGGTACTGGTTGTATTATCTGCCTCACCGCCATGCTCGTTAATGTGTGTTATCAGATCATTTTTCATAGTCTGAGACTGCGAAACCATATGGTCATAATCAATTCTCAACGCCGGATGAGTGTCCCATACTTTGTCTTCCACTTTTGAAAATCCTTCAATCCTGTCATTGGTAATGTTCAGTAAATCGTTTAGTACGGCTACATTTTTTTCGTTGTTCATATTTAAATTTTTTATTTGGTGTCCTTCATACTTTACAATAAATATGCCTTAAAGTTTCAGGGAAAAGAATTAGTTTTCAATACTGAAGTCAGCCAGCAGTTAATTGTATTGCATTTATAGGCTTTCATTATTTTTTTGAATTTTTTCGCAATTATAGTTTCTTTTTTTGCAATTTTATCTGTATAAATTGTAGTTAAATTTGCAATGTAAATCATTACTCACTGAAAATCAAATACTATGGGTGCAAAACAAGAAGTCATCTATTTCAGAAATATCTATGAAGTTTGTAGTTTTCTGAATGTTTCTCCGCCACAATGTCCGGATATTTGGCTGGATAAAGTAGAGCAGGTTTGGGTAGCTCCTAATCTCAGTGTTGCTCCGATAAAGTCTGAACTTTTTGCGATGAATCTTTTTATAGATGGTGGAGGAACAATAAAAGTAGCGCATTGGGAAAAAGAAATGGAGTTTCCGAGTGTTTACCTTGTACCTCCCAGACAGACGGTTTCCTGTGAATTAACGGAAACCACACTCGTAAAGTATGGAATATTTTTTTCCGAAAATTTTGTGGAAGAATATTCATTTTTAAAAGAATTGCTTGCAGATTATCCTTATTTTCAGGCAGATAAATCGATCCCCATCAAGATTTTACCCGAAGAAATAGAAGATCTGGTTGCATTGTTTGAGTTTTTTAATAAAGACTATAAAAATTACAGCTTGAAGAACAGACCTGTTTTGGCTGCCTGTTTATATATTATCTTGCTGAAAGTAAAGGGTATTTATGATAAATATTATTTTGAACAGTTTTCCGATACTAAAATTTACCATGAAGAAAATCTTGTTTTATCTTTCATGAATTTATTGAATAAAGAGAAAAAGAGAAATGATCTTGCCTATTCAAAATCGGTAAGTTACTATGCAGATGCTCTGAATGTAAATGCCAATTATCTCAGCAGAAAACTGAAAATGGAAACCGGAAAAACAATTAAAGAGCATATCCATAATATTATGATTCATGATGCGAAATCTTTGCTGAAACAAACAGGCTTATCGGTAAAAGAAATTTCGTTCCGATTAGACTTCAATGAACCAGCCCATTTTGTTAATTTTTTCAAGAAAAATGTAGGGTGCACTCCAAAACAATTCAGAGAATCAACCATTTAATGTTAGTTTTTGTTTGCCGAAAGAATGGTGTGACTCATTTCTATTAAAATTATAAATTTTATTTTTTCATTATTTTTTGTGTTAATTTTTTAACGCACGAAATTTTATACCCCAAAACAAGTTTATTTCAGATAAAAAATGTCACTTTTTGCTTTTTAGTGCATTTACGTATAAAGTGATTCCTTTGAATTTTTAGCAAGATAAAATCAATAATTTTTAACGAGAATTAATGTAATGGTTTATTTAAAAACTATTACAGGATATGTCTGCCTTTAATTCAAGATAAAATAAGATATAATTACTCATTCTATTTTATAACCTCCTTATATAAAACATTTAAAATCTTTCAAAATGAAAAAACGTTTATTATTAGCACAAAGTTTAGTGTTTTCTACACTGTTATTTTCTCAGGTTGGTATTAATACCGCTTCGCCAAAAGCAACTTTGGATGTAACGGGATATCCAGCAGATACATCAAAACTGGATGGTGTCATCGTGCCTAAAATTTCAGGGGATCAGTTGGCTGCTAAAACCTATACGATAGACCAGACTGGAGCCATACTCTACATCACTTCTCCTGCTTCTGTCTTAACAGGGCAGGTTGTGAATGCCGATGCAGCAGGATTTTATTATTATGATGGTAGTAAATGGATGAAGACAGGTGCCTCCTCTGTTAATTTATATAATACCAATGGCACACTTACCGGAAACAGAACTGCCAATCTGAATGGAAACTCATTGAATTTTTCGGGTACAGGAAATGTAGGAATCGGCGGTGTAAGTACAATTGCAAAGCTTAATGTGAACGGATTTATACAGTTTGGTCCTACAGACTCTCATTATGGAGTAGGACGGGTTGTAAACGACGGTGCAGGAGAGAAATACGGATTAACGCAGCCCGGATATTTTCCTGCTATAGGCAATAACGGAAGCTCAGCAGGAACACGAATCTATACATCAGGAAGAAGCGGAGTGGAAGGAAACATCTCTTTCGGCAAATATACCAGTGCAACAGCTTATACGGAATGGGCAAGATTTGCTCCAAACACAGGTTATTTCGGGCTGAATACCTACGACCCTAAAGCAACTTTTGAAATGGTTTCCACACCTGCCGATCTTACCAGAATAGATGGTTTTATAACTCCGAAATTAACTGGAAATCAGCTGAAGGCTAAAGATGATTTATATACCATAGAACAAACCGGAGCTATACTTTATGTAACGTCAGCGGCTAATCCCACTACAATTAAAACAGCTAATATCATTAAATCAGGATATTATTACTTTGACGGAAATGTTTGGGTCGGAATAAAGCCAGAGCAAAGTGCGATTTCTGATGCTGCAAGATCTTTGGGAGGAACGGTATATGCAAAATTCAATTCTGCTGCGAGTGGAACTTTGTCAGACAGCCGTACCATAGGAGGTATAAATGGAAGCAGTTACACGGTAGGAGTGAATAATTTTTCTTCGAACAAAGGCGGAATTAATACAGTTATAGGAAACGGTTATACGATATCTAATCCCGCAAATGGTATTTTTGACATAAAATTTGATGTTCCGTTATCTGAAGTATATGGTGTTTCAAGTAATGTTGTAGATTCTTACGGCTATAATGGCGGTGTACAGGCGGGAACCACAAATGGAACCAATCCTCTTCCCGGAGAGCCTGGATCCAGACTGAATACTAAAGAGAATACTCAGGTCTCATTTGTCTCAAATACAGTCATCAGAATAAAAACAGGCGATCAGGATGGTAATTTAGCGAATCGATCCTTTACGTTTTTAGTAACAGGAAAATAATACTGAGTTTAGATTTTTAGAATGTTTATTTTAATCGAAACCAAACGAAATAAAAATTAGATCAGAAAACAGAAATCCCCCCAATGATCAGGAAGCCCTAATCTAAACAGTTACAATCCATTTTTTTAAACAGGCACTTATATATTTGTAAGTGTCTTTGTTTTGTAAAAAGAAATAGGGAAAACAGAAAAAATATCAGATCAGATAATGATTCATCATAATAATTCAGATCATTTCAGATCATAGTTTGTACACCACATTCAGCTTATCGGGAAAACCCGCTTTAAAGTTTAATGTTGCTTTAATACAATATCTTCAGAACGGAAATCTCGAAAAAGCGGACTTCCGAATATAACGTAAATGGCATATGATCTTTCATTATCCACACGTTATTTAAGTGATGTACTGAAGCATGAAGCCGGAAAAACAACGATGGAGCTTATTCATATTTTCCTGATTTCCGAAGCGAAAAATCACTTGCGGTTGAAAGAAAAAACCGTTTCCGAGATTGCCTATGAACTGGGCTTTGAGAATTCATCATATTTACAAGATTATTCAAAAAAACTGACAGGAATGAAACCTACGGAATTCAGAAATCTGCTGATGAATTGAAAATTGAATGTAATCCATAAAATCAAAATTTACTTTTATTAATTCATACCATGATGAAACTGTTCTTTCAAGAGTATTTTTTGATGTTAATTAAATATCCAAAAACAAATTTTTAATAAGAAAGAAGAACAGATTTCCGCTTACCCCTCTATTTCAGGAATAAAATTTGTACCTTTATTTACCAATTATCATTATATTATGAAAGCCCATCTGTTATCAGATAAATCGGTAAAGCAGATAGAAATCGTTAAAGTTAAGGACAACATCAGTTTTCATTATACGGATGATGTCTCTGTAGAAGAACCGTTAGAAATAAGAGTTTCCTATTATTCAGCAGATAAAAAAGAATCTAAAAATATATCTGTTACCATGAGAACCCCCGGAAACGATGAAGAACTGGCGGTTGGTTTTTTATTTACAGAAGGAATTATAACCGGTAATAAACAGGTTAAAGCCATTTATTCTCCAAAGGAAGAATGTTCCAGAAACAACGGAAATATTATTATTGTAGAATTAAATGAAGGTTTTGTTCCCGAACTTATGAAAGCCGACAGAAACTTCTATACAACTTCCAGTTGCGGAGTTTGTGGAAAAGGATCCATAGAATCTATAAAAACAGTTAGCATTTTTAAAGATCAAAAAAGACAAAACACAGAAGTCTCTCTGGATACGATCTATCAATTATCCGAAAAACTACAGTCTTTCCAGAATAATTTCAGTGCAACGGGAGGCATACACGCTTCAGGTTTATTTGATTTACAAGGAAACCTTCTTGCCATACGTGAAGATGTGGGAAGACATAACGCTTTAGATAAGCTTATAGGATATGCGCTGTCTGCCAATCTTCTTCCACTGGACAATAAAATTTTGGTTCTGAGCGGAAGAGCCAGCTTTGAACTCATTCAGAAAGCTGCAATGGCAGGAATTGCAACTGTTGCCGCAATAGGAGCGCCTTCAAGTCTGGCAATAGACCTTGCCAAAGAATTTGATATTACTTTATTAGGCTTTTTGCGGAACAACCGGTTTAATATCTACCATTCCGCAAGCCATTTTAAAATTGAAAATCTATTATGAAAATAAGAATAAAAGACAACTCCGTAAGATTTCGCCTCACTCAGTCTGAAGTAGCAGAACTCGGAAAAAACGGAAAAATTTCAAGTACCACACAATTTATAGACCGTCCTTTTATCTATTCTATTGAAAAAACAGAAGACGCAGAACTCTCATCGGCTTTCATCGATAACACCATGGTTTTAAAAATGCCTGAAACCATGATCGCTGAATGGATTTCCACCGACAGGGTAGGATTTGACGGACAATCCGGTCCGGTGAAAATTTTAGTAGAAAAAGATTTTGTCTGCATCGATAATACCTTGGAAGATCAAAGCGACAATTATCCTAATCCGAATATAAAATGCTAATTTTTTTCATTTTTTAAAAATGTAGAAGTCATGGGAAATAAAGAGATATTCAATAAAAAAGAAGAAAACAGCGGACAGCCTTCGGCGGAATCTCCTTATAAATTAATGAATCTTAAGCTTAAGCCGCCAAAAGATTGGGCAGCAGGAGTTCCTGCAGTCGTTCATTCACTGGAACAGCTGGTTCTCAATGCCTCAGTCCTTCGTGGCGGAAGAGCACTTTTTACCATGAACCAGTTTGACGGATTCGACTGTCCAAGCTGTGCATGGCCCGATCCGGATGACGAACGTTCCAAACTGGGGGAATACTGCGAAAACGGAGCAAAAGCTCTGGCTGAAGAAGCCACTTCAAAAAAAATCGGAGCAGAATTTTTTAAAGAGAATTCGGTATACGATTTAGCCAAAATGACGGATTTTGAAATCAGCCAGTTGGGAAGAATTGCAGAACCGATGTATCTTCCGGAAGGAGCAACACATTATCAGCCGATAAGCTGGGATGAAGCTTTTACAAAAATTTCCGAAAAATTAAATGCTCTGGATTCTCCCGACGAAGCTATATTTTACACCTCCGGAAGAACCAGCAATGAAGCAACCTGGGTATATCAGTTGTTTGCCCGTGAATTCGGAACCAACAACTTCCCCGATTGTTCCAATATGTGCCATGAAACTTCAGGATATGCACTTTCCAGAAGCATTGGTATCGGAAAAGGAACCGTAAAACTGGAAGACTTTTATGATACCGATCTCATCATAATTATCGGACAGAATCCGGGAACCAATTCACCGAGAATGCTTTCTGCCCTTACAAAAGGAAAGAAAAACGGAGCAAAAATCATAGGCATCAACCCACTTCCGGAAGCAGGTCTGAAAGGATTTAAAGATCCTCAGAACGTTCGTGCCTTACTCAATAAGCCATTTGAATTGTCAGATCTATATCTTCCTGTTAAAATCAATGGAGATATGGCGCTCTTAAAAGCCCTTCAGATCCTTGTACTGGAAGAAGAAGCAAAAAATCCCGGAAAAGTATTGGATCAGGATTTTATAGCAAAAAAAACAGCAGGTTTTGAAGCACTGGCTGAAGAATTAAAACGATATGACCTCAATTTTTTATCTGAACAGTGCGGAATTTCTGTTGAAAGTCTGAAAGAAGCAGCGCAAATGATCGCTTCAAAAAAACGCATGATTATTTGTTGGGGAATGGGAATTACGCAGCAGCACAACGGCGTGGAAATGATCTACAATATCGTGAACCTTTTACTAATGAAAGGAAGCATCGGAATTCAAGGCGGCGGAGCTTGTCCTGTACGCGGTCACAGCAATGTACAGGGAAACAGAACATTGCTTATCAACCATCATCCCACCAAAGAACAGCTGGACAGACTTGAGGAATATTATGGTTTTAAAGTACCCCGAAAAGGAGGCTATGATGTGGTAAAATCGCTGAAGGCGATGCATGAAGAAAAAGTAAAATTCATGTTCTGTATGGGAGGGAATTTCCTTTCCGCAGCTCCCGATACCAGCTTTACAGCAGAAGCAATGCGTAATCTCGAAATGTCGGTGATGGTTTCTGTAAAACTGAACAGAAATCACCTGATTCATGGTAAAGAAGCCCTGATCTTACCGGTGATTTCCAGAAGTGAAAAAGATATTGTAAACGGAGAAATTCAACATATAAGTACCGAAAATTCAATGGGCGTGATACAGGCTTCCAAAGGAATTCTGGATCCGATTTCAGAACATCTGATCAATGAAACCCACGTTGCCTGCAGAATGGCAAAAGCGGTTTTGGGAGAACGTTCTGTAGTGGATTGGGATAAATTCATCAACAGTTATGATGCCATTCGTGATGATGTGGAGCAATGCATTCCGGGATTTGAAAATTATAACGAAAGAGTAGTGCAGAAAGCCGGTTTTTATCTTCCGAATTCAGCGAGAGACGGAGTTTTCAACAGTGAATTCCATCCGGGAAAAGCAGCCTTCAATATAACATCCGTACCCGATAATTCGCTTGCCGATGATGAATATCTGATGGGAACCACCAGAACACACGACCAGTTCAATACAGTAGTTTATGGTTTAAACGACCGCTACCGTGGAATTTTCAATGAAAGGAGAGTGGTGGTGATGAACGAAAAAGACATTGAAAAAGCTGGTCTGAAAGAAGGAGATCATGTAGATCTTTTCAATTATGATGACGGCAAAGAGAGAATAGCACCGCTTTTTATTGTGGTAAAATATCCTATTCCTCAGAAAAGCACCATGACTTATTTCCCGGAAACCAATGTGTTGGTATCCATCAATAATGTAGTGAATGGAGCCAATATGCCCGCTTCCAAATATGTCCGAATCAAAATCCGAAAACACGATCCGTATATTTTTAAAAAGATCGACGAGCATATTATTGCCGCATCCGGAACAAGTTTGGAGTAATGCAATCGCTGTTATGAATCATTTTAAGCTTGAAAAACAACTTAAAATATATATCAGCTACGGAAATAGTCATCGGATAAGTTAAAAATCTAAAATATTTTATAGTTCAATAATGATTATAAGAAAAAAGGAACACTGGTTCAGAATGCTTTTTGTATGGCATGGCTCCGTTTTGCCCGCTCTGCTTCCCCGTCTGGGATTGCTGTTGGCTTTTTCTTTACTGGTTACCTATTTTCACGGAAATATTTTTTCGTTTAAAGTTCCGCTGAATCCGGCACCACTTACCCTGTTCGGATTTGTTCTGGCATTATTTCTTGGTTTCAGGAACAATGCAAGCTACGACAGATTCTGGGAAGGAAGAAAACTGTGGGGAAATCTGCTGAATACTTCACGGACACTTACGCGACAGGCAATGACATTGGGCAATAAAAATGATGATGTTTCTCTTCATAATTTCGTTCAGCTTATTAGTGCATTTGCTTTTGCACTGAAGCATCAACTGAGAGGAACAGATGGCTACGAAGATTTAAAATCCAGACTTAATGATGAACATTTGAAAATCGTTGTAGCATCAAAATATAAACCCGCTGTTATTATACGGCTGCTTGCCGAATGGGTTCAGAAATTGAAAAATGAAGCTGTTCTTGATTCTGTACAGCAGGCACGTTTTGATGAAAATTTTGATAAACTTTCCGATATTCTTGGCGGTTGCGAAAGAATCATTTCAACTCCTATTCCGTACAGCTACAGAGTTCTGCTGCATCGTACAGTGTACATTTATTGTTTTTTGTTACCTTTCGGTCTTGTAGATTCGCTCGGATGGTTCATGCCGCTTATTGTGGTCTTTATAGCATACACATTTGTTGCATTTGAAGCCATTGCCGATGAAATTGAAGAACCGTTTGGAACGGATGCCAATGATTTAGCCTTAAATACAATGTGCCATATGATCGATGAAACGATCCACGAAATCACTGGAAAATCTATTGCTGTGCCTCAAAAAACGTCTCAGAATATTATTGATTAGCACTGTTGTTTATAATAAGTTTGTTTAAACAGGTATAATTCTGAAAACTTATCTTCAGGGAAAATTTTTAATTTATTTCCTAATTCTGTTAAATCTGCTTTCGTAAGATTTCCTTTGCATTGATCAGTTCTTCGGGCGTATTTACATTCATTAAAAAATCCGGATTTTCAGCTTTCAGTATTTTTACATTACTGTTAATCAAAGCCTTTCTTAATGAAGAGTTTCCTGTTGAAATCAACTGAAGAAGCAAAGGATAGCTTTTGGGTTCCCAGATGGCAATTAACGGCTCCGGTAATCCTTCAGAAGGACTTTCATAAGCTGTTGCCATTTTTTCCGGATCTCTGGATTGTATGAGAAAATCTATTGAACTTTGGTCTAAAAGAGGAAGATCACAGGCAATAACCAGCCACGCTTTGTCTTGCTGAAAATGAAACGCCGAAAGCAGCCCGCCGAAAGGTCCCATATTTTGAAAAGTATCGGGAAGCGCTTTATAATCCATGTTAAAATTTTCAAGCTGATCCTGTCTGCAGGAAATAAATACTTCATCACAGAATGGAGCTAAAAGATCTGCCGCATGATACCGCTGTTCTTTGCCGTGCCAGTTGATTTTGTCTTTAGGATTTCCCATCCGCAGACTTTTTCCTCCGGCAAGGACGAGTCCGTTTAATTTTGGAAAATCATTCTTGGAAAGCATACTGCAAATATAATGAATGTTTTTCGGCAAAAAGATTGCTTTAAACCCTACAAATATTCGGCGATACACAAACTTCTGAACTAAATTTAAAATTAACCTGAAAAAGTTCGCTATTTTTATAAATGAATTAGAATGTTATGATGGATAATGATTTTATTTACCTTGATTATAACGCAACAACTCCGGTTGATAAGAGGGTAGTGGATGCGATGCTGCCTTACTTTAATCAGTTATATGCCAATTCAGGAAGTTCTCATCTTTTCGGACTTACTGTAAAAGAAGCCGTTGAAAATGCATCTGAAGAAGTAGCGGAACTCATTGGCGCAGATACTAAGGAAATTATTTTCACATCCGGAGCGACGGAATCTGTAAATCTTGCTTTAAAAGGATTTAAAAAAGATCATGGTAAAAATCACATCATAACAGTTGTCACAGAGCATAAAGCCGTTTTAGATACCTGTGCGCAACTCGAAAAAGATGGATTTCAGGTCGATTATCTCAATGTAGATCATTTGGGAAAAATCAATCTTGCTGAGTTGGAATCATTAATTACCGAAAAAACGTTGATGGTCTGTATCATGTTGGTTAACAATGAAACAGGCATCATTCACCCCATAAAGGAAATCGCAGAAATGGCGCATCGAAAAGGCTGCTGTGTTTTCTGTGATGCAACACAGGCTGTTGGAAAAATACCTGTGAACGTAAAGGAATTGAATATTGATCTGATGGCTTTTTCAGCCCATAAATTTTACGGACCCAAAGGAATAGGCGCGCTTTATATTGCTTCCGCGATTAAAAATAAAATACAGCCACAAATTCAGGGGGGAGTACAACAGAATAACCTCAGAAGCGGTACTTTAAATGTTCCGGGAATTATCGGATTGGGAAAAGCAGCCGAGATCGCACTTATGGAGATGGAACAGGATGCTCAAAAAATTAAAATGCTAAGAGATCATCTTGAAAATAAGCTGCTGAAAATTCCTCAGACAAGCATCAATGGAGATCATTCCACAAGGATTTTCAATACCACCAATATCTGTTTTGAAGGTATTTATTCTGAAGATCTTATTCTTTCCTTAGGAAATATCTGCGTTTCAAGCGGTTCTGCCTGTAATGCCGTTACCACAAAACCTTCTCACGTGCTTCAGGCAATGGGAATGAGTGATCGGGATGCACTGGCTTCAATACGATTCAGCATAGGAAAATATACCACTCTTTCGGAGATTGAAACCGCTGTGGAAAAAATAGAGAAAACAGTTCTTCTCCTGAGAAATAGATAATCAGCATGAGTTTAAAGAACAACGCAAATATCAATAGAAATGGGCTTTAGCCCATTTTAATGAATAAGAAAGAAAATTGGCTTTAGCCAAAACTTATTATCAATTTCGGCTAAAACCAATTTTTATTGTTAATTGTACATAGAAGTGATTGAACATCATGAATGTCCATCTCCCTTTTTTACGGAAAATACATGTAAAACCTGCGGAAACAGTGCCTGAACATATTCTTTTACCGCACCGGAAGATCCCGGAAACGTTAAAATCAGCATATCATCAGAAAATCCGGCGATTCCTCTAGAAAGCATGGATGTTTTCACACGATCCTGTCCGTAGTTTCTTGCGGTTTCCATAATTCCCGGAATTTCTTTGGTAATGAATGGTAAAACCGCTTCCGGCGTTACATCACGATCCGAAAGACCCGTTCCGCCTGTAAAAACAAGAAGATGACAGCCTCTATTTTTAAAGAATTCTATTTTTTCCTGAATGGCAGAAACATCATCAGGAACCACTGAATAATCAACATTACTGATTCCGTGATTGTTAAGAGATTCTATCAAAAGTTTTCCTGAAGTATCATTTTTAATTTCCTGAGAAACAGAGTCACTGCAGACAACTACTGCGGCAGTAAGGTTTTCCGTTTCAATATTTTTCTGACTGCTTTTTCCGCCCTGCTTTTCCAAAAGCCGAATATTGGAAATCTCTACATTTTTATCAATCGGTTTCAGCATATCATAAATAACCAAAGCTGCTACAGAAGCTCCATGCATGGCTTCAACTTCTACGCCGGTCTTATAAATGGTATGAACTTCAACGGTGATGTTAATATCCAAACCACTCATTTCATAATTAATTGCGGCAAATTCCACAGGTAAAGGATGACAGTCCGGAATAACATCGCTCGTTTTTTTAATCGCCAGTAAAGCCGAAGCTCTTGCAAATTCAAGAACGTTGCCTTTTGGAACCGTCCCGTTTTTTACGGCTTTTACCGTTGAAATTGCTGAAGTTTTTATCGTTGCCGCTGCAATTGCTTTTCGCAGCGTAAAGGTTTTAAAAGTAATATCTACCATGGTTTATTGGTTTGTTTTCCATTGATGCGTTTCATCCTCAAAAATTTCTCTGCCCCAGATCGGGAGTTCGTTTTTTATACGTTCCACCACTTCGTTACAGGCTAAAGTTGCTTCTTTGCGGTGTTTTGATGAGGTAAACACAAAAAGGCATATTTCTCCTGCATTCACAATACCTAAGCTGTGATAAATATGCATGCAGGTCAAATTGTATTTTGCAAAAATTTCTTCTCTGATAACTGCCATTTGATTGATGGCTAAATCTTCATAAGCTGTATATTCTATCGCTTTTACCGTTTTACCATCAATTTCATCTGCGCGGATCTGTCCCAGAAAAATCTGATGGGCTCCAATTTCCGTTTTCGTGGAATGTTTGGTAATGCTTTCCGCTATGAATAAAGGTGAAACAGGACTGTTCTGAAATATATTTTTAATCTTACTCATGAGTTTCTTTATTTAAATGATTGATTCCGCCTTCCAGATGACTGATGCTGTATTCCCGTCCTAAAATTTCCTGTAAAATTTTCACTCCGGACAGACTTCTCTTACCGGATTGACAGACAACAATGATATTCCGGCTTTGGATATGGTTCACATTTTCTTTTAGTTGAGATAATGGAATTGAAATATACGGAACATCCAGTTTTGGTTGTTCTTCCGGTTCGCGAACATCAATAACAACCGTTTCTGGGAGTTTTGCGGCTTCTTTAAATTCTGAAGGAGAAATATTTTTAATTCCGGCAAATTCAATTCCGCAGTGAAGCTGATAATTCATGTTCTCAAATTCTTCAATACTGTAAGGAATATTTTTATCCGTTAAATTTAACGAAGGAATTTCAAAAACAGCAGTCTGATAACTTAGAATATCGATTGTCATTAATTTATTGATCAGCGGTTCTCCGATTCCTGTCATTAATTTAATGGCTTCCGTAGCCTGCAAAGTTCCGATAATTCCGGGTAAAACGCCCAAGACTCCCGCTTCATTACAGTCAGGAACTTCTCCTGGATTTGGAGGTTCAGGGAAAAGATTTCGATAATGCGTTGTAAAACCTTCTTTATTTCTGACATTAAAAACAGCAATCTGACCTTCGTACTGATAGATTGCCCCGAAAATAAGAGTTTTTTCTAAAATCCGGCATACATCATCAAGCAAGTAGCGTGTTGCGAAATTGTCGGTACAGTCTATAATGACATCATATTCAGAAACAATATTAACTGCATTTTGGGAAATTATCCGCTCGGAAAAAATCTTAAAATGTACTTCGGGATTCATCGCATTCAGCCTTTCGAAAGCAGCTTCGGTTTTCAGTTTTCCAATGTCATCCGAATTGTAGAGAATCTGCCGGTGCAGATTGCTCAGCGAAACACGGTCATCATCGACAATTCCGATATTCCCGATTCCGGCTGCGGTGAGATATTGGAGAACAGGACAGCCCAAACCTCCGGCTCCAATTACCAGAACTTTCGCTGAAGTAAGTTTATCCTGAGATTCGATGCCGAAACTCTGTAATTTAATCTGTCTGTCGTAGCGTTCTGAATTCAACATAATTTATCCTCCTGAATAAGGTGGCATTAAAGCTACCACATCGTTATTTTGTAAAGCTGTATTCTCTGAAATAATTTTCTGATTCACCGCAATTCTCAATTTTAAATCTTTCAACTGGGGAAATTTTTCATTCAGCTGATTGATCAGCTCATCGGTATTTTCCGCTTCCGCTTCAAAATCCGGACCTAAAATCTCTTTCAGTTTGCCAAAGCTTATTATTTTTACAGTACTCATTCATTTACTTTTTTTAGCTGTATTGTTTTCAACATTTTTACATATCGTCTTCCAGTGGCAAAATCGGTGGGAGACAGGGTAGAAATACCGTCTTTAAGTCTGCTTTCCGTTTCAGGAATGAGCAGAACAGTATCCCCGACAGCAGTATTGAAGATTTCGTTCCACGAAAAAACAACTTTATAGCCGTCTTCTGCAATGCAGGTAATGTAATATTCGCTTAAAACTTTTGGTGATTTTTCTTTAAATGAAATTTTTGAAAGAACATCTTTCAGCAAAACCCCTTTTATATTTTTAAGGGTAGATTTGTATTCTTTTAAATGATTGGTAATCTGTATGCTGTCTATTGTATGTTGTGGATATTTCAAAAGTTCGGCGGATGTTACAATTGTTTTCTGGTTATCCGGAGCGATAATCTCAATGCTTTTTGCAGATTGGGCAAAAGCAACGGAAGCGCAGCAAACTGTAAGAAGTAAAATTAAATTTCTCATTTAATGATCTTTAAATAGTGCTTGATATTAATTTGTAGGAAGCCATCAAAAGTACAACAGCAAGTACATATTTCAGACCGTTTTGGTTCAGTTTTTTTGAAGCTAAATAAGCACCAAGCAATCCTCCTGCAAACGCACAAATGATGTACATCCACATATCGCTGGTAAAGGCGATCTCTTTGGTAAACATTCCTCCTAGACCTGCCACGGAATTAACAAAAATAAAAGCAGCGCTGATTGCGGCGGTCTGTTTCTGGTTGGTCCATTTCAGTAAAATCAACACCGGAGATAACAAAATTCCTCCCCCAATGCCGATCATTCCCGATAATAAACCGATCACTCCTCCGAAAAGTAAGGATAAATAGATTTGGGGATCTTTCAGCTCACTGTCATCCGGACTTTTAAAAAAGAAAAAACGGAAAACAGGAAAAAGCAGTAAAATACCTAAGATTCTTTTGTACAAAGTGTCTTCAATATGAATCATTCCACCCACGAAAGCCAAAGGAATAGACGCTAAAGCAATCGGAATAAAGATCCTGAGTTTAAAATGTCCTCCCCGATAATATTGTATAAAAGAAGTAAGCGAGACGAACAGATTAAGCACCAAAGCGGTCGGTTTCATTTCTTTGGGAGCTATTCCGTACAAAGCCATTAACGCCAGATAACCGCTTGCACCGCCGTGTCCGACTGCTGCATATAAAGCTGCAATGACAAATAAGATCAGATAAAAAAATTCTACATTCATTATTTGATCTTTATTTTAATACAATAATTTCAACCTCTTCATCTTTTTTACAGCCTTCCGAATCTTCAGGTAAAATCATCAGACAATTGGCTTCTGCAAAAGACTGGAGACGATACGATTCCTGCGCATGGAGCGGCGTTACTTTTCCGTTTTCATAGGCTGCTTTCAGGAAATGGGTAAAACCGGTCTTCTTTCCATACGAAGAAGTTGAAGTTGCATTGGTTTTCTCCGTAATCGCCGGACGTTTCATTATTTCTGAAAGTAATGGCGAAATATATAAATAAAAACAGGTTAATGCCGATGACGGATTTCCGGGTAACCCGAAAACAAGTTTTTCTCCCTTCGTTCCGAAATAGAAAGGTTTACCGGGTTTCTGGCGGATTTTATGAAATTTCTGTTCAACACCGCATTGTTTTGTGGCATCAATTACAAAATCGTAATCGCCGACACTTACGCCGCCCACCAAAATCACAATATCTGTTTTAGAAATGGCGTGATCCAGTGTTTTTTCAACTTCAGAAGGATCATCTTTTACCCAAAAGCTTTTAACGGCAGTAATTCCACATTGTTTTAAAACACTTTCCAACTGATAGGAATTGGATTCGTACACCTGACCAAAAGCTAAATTTTCTCCCGGTTGTACGAGTTCGTTGCCCGTAAGAATTAACGAAACGGATGGAGGAGCAAAAACGTTGATTTCCGTACATCCAATTCCGGCGAGATATCCGATGGCGGCAGCCGAAAGATAACTTCCCGAACGTATTGCCACACTGTCTTTTTTCGCATCGCTTCCGGCATTTCGTACGTGCAGCCCTTTTTCGAGGTCGTTATCATGAACCGTGAGATATCCGTTTTCTATTAAAGCTTTTTCCTGCATAACGATGGTATCTGCACCGATGGGAAGGGGAGCTCCCGTAAAAATACGACAGGCATTCCCTTTTTCGAGATGAAACTGTTCTGTAGATCCCGCCTGCATTTCGCCTGAAATTTTCAGCTTTAAATCTTTATCTTCAAAACGGATCGCGTAGCCGTCCATTGAGGATTGTGAAAAATTCGGGATATCATATTTTGAATAAATATCTTCTGCGGTTGTATGTCCGAATGCTTCTTTCAAAGGAAGAATCTGGGTTTTTCTTTCCGGAATATTTTGTTCGATTATTTTTTTTGCTTCTTCTACGCTTATCATGGTTGGGTTTTTAAATGATTATAATCTGATGGAGTATCAATGTCAACAGCGCCTTTTTCAAACTCAAAAGATTCCACATCGTTTATATTCTGATGAATGATCTTTTTGGCGC
Organism: Chryseobacterium gambrini; assembly: GCF_900156825.1. GTDB lineage: Bacteria > Bacteroidota > Bacteroidia > Flavobacteriales > Weeksellaceae > Chryseobacterium > Chryseobacterium gambrini. The sequence continues at coordinate 24,790 of NZ_FTOV01000016.1, forward strand.
CCTGTTCACCGGTAAGTTCCATTAACGGTTTAAAATATTTTTTAGAAAATAAAGCAGGAACGCCCAATGTATCGGCATATTTTGTAACAACAATTTCCTTTCCTGAAGTATCCTGCAACTGAAGCATTTTTGAAAATAAATCACTGGTAAGATATGGCTGATCGCATACCGAAATGAAACATCTTTCCATTTCCGGAAACAGACAGGACAGTGTTTTCATTCCTGATTGTATGGAGGAAGCCATTCCAGATTCCCAGTTTTCATTGATAACGATGTGTATATTTTTATTTTTAATGACAGAAGATATTTCATGATGACGGGCTCCGAGAACCAAAACGATTTGATTCGGATCAAATACTTCTAAAGCAGTATCAGTTATTCTTTCTAAAAATGTTTTTCCCTGATACACCAAAAGCTGTTTGGGAGATCCCATTCTCGAAGAATTTCCGGCTGCCAGTAATATAATTCCTGTATTTTTCATTATCCGCCAATATTGATCATACTTCTGTTCTGAATGATTGATGTGTTTATTTTTTCAAATTGTTCATTCAGTTGTCCGCCCTGCGTTTTTGCTTTAGACCAGATCGCAGATTCTATAATCGGTAAAATATCTTCACCATTTCGTAAAGGCGTAAGAAGATCGGTTTCTTTTTTTGAAAACAGACAGTTCTTTAATTTTCCGTCTGCGGTAAGCCTGATTCTGTTGCAGCCGCTGCAAAACGGTTCGCTCATTGTGCTTATAATCGAAAAGCTTCCTTGATGCCCATCAATGCTGTATGGCTTTGCCGTGTCATGAAAACCGACAGGAAGCGGATTAAAATCATATTTTTCCCTGATGATATTTAGAATGTCTTTTTGTGTCATGACCTGATTGCTGCTCCATCTGTTTCCGCTGAAAGGCATAAACTCGATAAACCGAACTTCTACAGGATGATCTTTTGTAAAAGTGATAAAATCTGAAATTTCATCATCATTAATATTTTTCATGGCAACAACATTAATCTTGGTTTTGATGTTATGCTGCAGTAAAAGATCAATATTTCTGAGGACGCGGTCAAAATAATCGCGGCGGGTAATCTTCAGGAATTTTTCCTTCTGTAAAGTATCAAGGCTGATGTTAATGCTCTGAAAATCTGACTGAATAATTTCGGGAAGCATATCATCAATTCGGATTCCGTTGGTGGTACACGTCAATTGTACAGGCAGTTTTCCCAGATTTCTGATGATCTTTGAAGCATCTTTTCTTACGAACGGCTCACCTCCTGTAAGTCTGATTTTAGTAACGCCGTGCTTCACAAATAATCTGGCAATGGTATCAATTTCATGCGCCTGCATCAGTTTAGCATGCGGTGTGAAATCATAATTTTCTTCCGGCATACAGTAAAAGCAGCGCAGGTTGCAATTGTCCGTTAAAGATATCCGAAGATAATTATGGGTTCTTCCGAATTGATCTGTTATCATAATTTCCTTATATACTGAGAATATCAGTATGCATTTTTTCTGGTTTATCCCTTAATGAGGAACCTTTTTTTCCGCTTAAGACCGCTTTGATCTCTGCAATTACGGAAATGGCAATTTCTTCCGAAGTCTCTGCACCAATATCTATTCCAACCGGACCAAAAAGTTTATTTAATTCTTTTTCTCCGACCGTAATTCCTGAATTTTTAAGATCATCCATCATTCTGTTGAACCTGGTTTTAGGACCCAGTAATCCTATATATTGTATCGGTTGATGGATAATGAGCTTCAGCAAAGCGAGATCATAATTATAATTGTGCGTCATCATCACGAAAACCGTTGCTCCGTCAACTTCTATTGTTTTTATGATTTCTTCAGGCGTTGCGAGCAATACTTCATCCGCAATAGGAAATCTCTTTTTCAGGGCGTGTGTTGCTCTTCCGTCTGCAATTATTGTTTTCCATCCTAAAATGGAAGCCGTTTCTACCAAAGGTTTAACATCGTTTCCCGCTCCTGCAATAATCAACGTGGTCTGTGGCGGAACATATTGCAACAGAATTTCATTTGACGAAATCTGAGTGAGTATATTTTGTTTTTTTTCTAAAACTTCTGAAGAAAAGCGATTCAGTTCACTTTCTGAAATACAACCTGAGTCCGATATTATTGTATTTTCCTTTTTTATCAATCCGACAGTTCCGGTCTGTTTATTTCTTTTTTCCAGTGAAAATATGGTGATAATAACAGATTCATCTCTTTTTTTCGTTGTTTTCTCTAAAAGGGAGATGGGATTTTGAGAGGAATTTTCATCAATATATTCAAAAAGAATATGTACGATTCCGTTACATCCTAGCTGAACGCCAAATTCCAGATCATCCGGATTACTGGTATCATACGTAATGAGCTTATTGTTTTTCTGATGAATGGCAAGCAGCGCTTTTCTCAAAGCATCACCCTCTAAACATCCTCCACTGATGGCGCCTGTAAGCTGTCCGTCTTCTGTAACCAACATTCTCGCCCCTGCCTGTCTGTATGAAGAACCTTCTACCTTTACCACCGTTGCCAAAGCAGCCTTTAACCCATTTAAATGCGCCTTTTTATATGCTTTTACAATATCATTGATCTCTTTCATCCGAAAACATTTTTATGGATTACTCATTGTTTTTTCAACTTATGTATGATTTTTGTTGAGATAAAATCATTAAAAAGTTATTATATATTCAAATTTACATAAATATTATCTGTTTTTTTCGCAGCCTCAACCAAAACTGTAATATTGGTATATAAAACTGTAATGTATATCATCAATTTCTTATTTTAATTGATGATATTTGTTAAAACCTATCCGTATACAATTATATTGATTAAAAAATAACTTATGGAATTAAAAGGACAATACAGCAGGAGGAGCTTCCTCAAAGTTTCAGGATTACTGGCTGGTTTTATGGCTATTCCGTCTTCGGTAAAAGCATTTTATCAGGATGTGAAACAGTATCTTGTTCCCAAGAAAAACGTATCCAGACTTACGCTTTCCATCAATAAAAAAAGTCATACCCTTTATGTGGATACGAGAACTACCTTATTGGATCTGTTCAGAGAACAGTTAAATCTTACAGGATCTAAAAAAGGCTGTGACCACGGACAATGTGGCGCCTGTACCATCCACATCAATGGGGAAAGAGCCCTGAGTTGCCTTACTTTGGCGGCAATGGCTCAGGGAAAAGAGATCACAACCATCGAAGGTCTCGCAAACGGAGATGAGCTTCATCCGATGCAGAAGGCATTTATAGAATGTGACGGTTTCCAGTGCGGATATTGCACGCCGGGACAGATTATGTCTGCTGTTGCCTGCGTTAATGAAGGTCATACAGGTTCTGTAGAAGAAATTAAAGAATATATGAGCGGTAATCTTTGCCGTTGCGGAGCGTATAACGGTATTGTTCAGTCCATTCAAAAAGTTGCAGCCCAATGAGACCATTTAATTTTGAACAAGTAAAATCTGCTGCTGAAGCTTCTGCCATGAAATCAGCAGTCAGTCAGTATATTGCAGGCGGAACGAATCTGGTAGATCTGATGAAAAAAAACATTGCCCAGCCGGAGAAGCTGATTGATATTACCACAGCATTATCCGATGCAGTAAATCATCAGAATAACAGTTTGCAGATTGGCGCAATGGCGAGTAACAGTAAAGTAGCAAACAACAAAGAAGTGACGGAAAAATTTCCTCTCATTTCAAAAGCTATTTTAGCTGGAGCTTCACCACAGATAAGAAATATGGCAAGTTCAGCGGGAAATCTGTTGCAGCGAACCAGATGTCCTTATTTTTATGATATTACAACCCCCTGCAACAAAAGAAAACCCAACAGCGGTTGTAGTGCCATTGATGGCGCAAACCGAATGAGTGCCGTTGCAGGATATAATAATCAGTGTGTTGCGGTTCATCCGTCGGATTTTTGTGTGGCTCTGGCTGCATTGGATGCCACTGTTACCGCTCAGACAAAAGATCAGAAAGAAATTAAAATACCTTTTAAAGATTTTCATAAACTGCCGGAAAATACACCTTGGCTAGATAATACTTTACCACAGGATGCAATAATAACCAATATAGAAATTCCGGATAATGCTTTCGGGAAACATTCTGCTTATGTAAAAGTAAGAGACAGGACTTCATATGCTTTTGCATTGGTTTCGGTTGCAGCAGCACTGGATCTGGACGGGAAAAGAATAAAAGATGCCCGCTTAGCTTCCGGTGGTGTGGCGCATAAACCCTGGAGATGGTTAGAAGCAGAAAAATTTCTGAACGGGAAAAAAGCTACGGTAGAAATCTTTGAAGAAGCTGCGAAACTGGCAACCAAAGATCTGAAACCCTTGTCTGAGAACGGTTACAAAATACCGATGCTTCAGGGAGCTATCGTTACAGCATTACAAAATTGTGTAAATCAATAAGATCGGGATATATTAAAAAGTAACAATTATGGGATTACTAGAATTACTGAACATCAGATCCAAAAGACCCGAAGGACGTGTTGAAGGAGTGGAAAAAGTTACCGGAAGCGGTAAATACGCTGCTGAATACGAAGTTAAAAATATGTGCTACGCCGTGTTGGTCAACAGTACAGTTCCTTCCGGAAAAATACAGTCGATTTTAGTTGATAAAGCTAAAGAAGTGGAAGGCGTTATTGATATCATTACCCATCTGCACAAACCTTCGGTTCCGGGTATAGATACTGAAGAAAAAATTAAACAGTCGAGATTCGGTTTACCGATTTTTCATACGGATAAGATATTTTTCAAAGGACAGCCTGTTGCGATGGTGATTGCAGAAACACTGGAAGACGCAACTTTTGCCGCGTCATTGGTAGAAACAGAATATCAGAAAGACAGTTTTGAAGTCGATTTTAATTCTGCGAAAGAAAGAGTTGTTTTAAAAGCAGAAGGAAAAGAAAGAGGAAATTTTGACAGCTGGCAAAATTTACCATTCACAGTAGATCAGCAATACAATATTAAGGCAGATGTACATAATCCGATGGAAATGCACGCCACGATTGCTCATTGGACAGGCAATGATACGTTGAAGCTTTACGATAAAAACCAAGGGGTAAATAATGTTCAGAGAACATTTGCAAGATTATTTTCCATTCCTGAAAAAAATATACAGGTATTCAGTGAATTTGTAGGAGGCGGTTTCGGCTCCGGACTCAGAATCTGGCCACACGTTTTAGCTTCGGTAATGGGAGCTAAACAGGTTGGACGTCCTGTAAAACTGATGCTTACCAGACCGCAGATGTTTGCGGCAACAGGTTACAGACCGGCTTCATGGCAGAGAATAAAATTGGCATCAGATCCGTCGGGAAATCTTTCAGGAATTTTACATCAGGCAAAGAATGAAACTTCAGTCTATGAAAATTTTAACGACGGTATTACCCGCGTGACAAGATTAATTTACAAGTTTCCCAATTTAAAAACGGAAGCGGCAAATGTTCCGTTAAATTTAAGCACACCAACTTGGATGCGCGGTCCGGGAGACTGTACCGGAGTATTCGCTCTGGAATCTGCCATTGATGAACTTTCCTACCAGCTGAAAATGGATCCTGTAACGTTGAGGTTAAAGAATATTTCACTGGAAAAACATCCTGATTCAAATTTGCCGTGGTCTACTCATTTTCTGGATGAATGTATAAACAAAGGTGCTAAAATGATCGGATGGAATGCCAGAAAAGCAACTCCGTCTACCGTTATTGAAGGCGACTGGTACATCGGCTACGGAATGGCTGTCGGAATGTGGAATGCAGGAAGAGCAGAAGCCAAAGCAGCAATTATCATGAGCAAAGACGGAAGTCTCGTTGTACAGACCGCGATGACAGACATCGGGACGGGAACCGGAACCGGAATGCAGAACATTGCCCACGAAATTACCGGAATTTCAAAAAATAAAATCAATATAGAATTGGGAAATTCTGCGCTTCCTCCTGCGCCAAGTCAGGGTGGAAGTACGGGGCTTTCATCGGTAAGTGGTGCGGTGTACGATGCAAGCAATCAGTTGAAACAAAAACTGGCGGAATATGCATCCTTAGTTAATGGAAGCTTTAAAGGAGCTGCTCTGGAAAATATTCTTCTTTCAGATAAAAGCATCAGTTTAAAAAATAATTCAACTGTTTCTGTTTCTTATGAAGAACTGTTCGAAAAGAATAATCTGGCTGAAATTCGTCTTGAAGTAGCTTCAAAACCGGGAAGCGAGCGTGAGAAATTTGCCTTCTGTTCATCAGCGGCACATTTTTGCAAAGTCCGCGTTAATAAGCGAACCGGAAAAGTTAAAATTGAAAAACTGGCAGTCGTGGCAGACGGAGGAAAGATTATCAACAGTCAGGCAGCAGCCAATCAGATGTCGGGAGCCGCAGTTGGCGGGATCGGAATGACGCTGATGGAAGAAAACCAGATCGATGCAAAATTAGGAACGTTAATCGGTAATGATCTTGCAGGATATCATTTTGCCGTTAATGCGGATGCTCCGATTATTGAAGTCGACTTTATTCATAAACCCGATCCGAATATTAACCCTTCCGGCGCGAAAGGTCTCGGAGAAGTAGGAATTATTGGTACAGCACCTGCGATAGCCAATGCAATTTATAATGCCATTGGTATACGAATGAGAGATTTGCCGATTACTCCCGATAAAATTTTAATGGCATTGTCACACAAATAGATTGCTGTTTTCTATTTTAGAATCATATCAATATTCTGTATCTGAACGGTACAGAATATTTTTTCATCCTTTTATGATCTGTTTTCCTTATTTAGATTGAATATATTTAAATCAATTTCAGGCTTTAATATACCACGGAAAGGATATTTTCAATAATAACGGTTCTTTTTTTGTATCACTATCCATAACCAAACTACCGATTTATGGCGAACACTGGAAAACAATCTGTTACATTAAAAATAAATGGAAAGGAACATCATCTGGATGTACTTCCCTGGGTATCACTTCTTGATGCTCTTCGAGAAAATCTGCATTTTACCGGAACAAAAAAAGGCTGTGATCATGGGCAGTGCGGCGCATGTACGGTTCTGATTGACGGCAAAAGAGTTTTGAGCTGCCTCAGTCTCTGCGTTATGAAAAATGATGCTGAAATTACAACCATAGAAGGGATTGCCGACGGTGAAAACCTGCATCCCGTTCAGAAAGCTTTTATTGAACATGATGCTTTCCAGTGCGGATACTGTACTCCAGGACAAATCTGCAGCGCCATAGGATTACTGAATGAAAATAAGGCAAATACGCGGGAAGAAATTCAGGAACTGATGAGCGGAAATCTTTGCCGATGCGGAGCCAACAAAGGAATTATTAACGCTGTAATGGCAGTAAAACAAGGTACTTATGAATAATTTTTCCTATACAAAAGCCAATAGCGTTGATGAAGTGGTGTCATTGACCCATACAAATGAAAATAATAAAATCATTGCCGGAGGTACTAATATCATCGATCTGATGAAATATTTTGTTACCGAGGCAGACACTTTAATCGATATTAATCCCATTGACGGAATAGCTGAGATTACTGAACTTGATAACGGAGGAATTCGTATCGGTGCTTTAATGACGAATGCAGATACAGCGTATCATCCAATTATTGAAGAAAAATATCCGATTCTTTCTAAAGCTATTTTGGCGGGAGCTTCGGCACAGATCAGAAATATGGCGACCAATGGCGGAAATTTATTACAGCGAACCCGATGTTATTATTTTTACGACATTAATACTCCCTGCAATAAAAGAGTTCCGGGTTCCGGATGTTCTGCGATGAAAGGGTACAACCGAATTCACGCAATTTTAGGACACAGCGAAAACTGTATTGCTGTTTTTCCTTCGGATATGTGTGTTGCTCTAGCAGCTTTGGGGGCAGTCGTTCATATATCGGGAACGGATGGAGATCGGACATTGAAATTTTCAGATTTTCACAGACTTCCGGAAGATACTCCGGAGATCGATAATAATCTGAAAAAAGGAGAAATTATCACAGGAATTGAGCTGCCCGAAAAAGGATTTTCAAAAAATTATTCTTACCTGAAATTAAGAGACCGAAGTTCTTATTCGTTTGCATTAGTTTCCGTTGCTACCGGTCTGGAACTGGAAAACGGAATAATTAAAGAAGCAAGAATTGCTTTGGGTGGTGTTTCGCACAAACCGTGGCGTGTAAAAGAAGCTGAAGATTTTTTAACAGATAAGGAAGCAAATCCGGAAAACTTTGCGGCTGCGGCTGACATTATTTTGGAAGGAGCCGTAGGTTTTGAGCATAACAGTTTTAAAATTAATCTCGCTAAAAAAGCAATCGTCAGAAACTGTATGATGGCTCTTGATCCGGCGTCACAAAGACCGGGTGCAAAACCTTCTTTATAAATTATTATGAATGCTAAAGAAAATTTTATGAAAAATACACCGTCTGTCGGACAATCAATAAATCGTCTTGAAGGTCATCTGAAAGTAACAGGTCAAGCAAAATATGCAGCAGAATATGATGCTCCGGACTTATTGTATGGGTACATTGTGAACAGTTCGATTACAAAAGGTAAAATCAAGACCATCGATACATCAGAAATAAAAAAATTAGAAGGAGTTATTGAGGTCTTCACCCATGAAAATAAACCTTCAACTGCCTGGTTTGATTTTCAGTATGCCGATATGGATGCGCCTCCCGGAACTGTTTTTAAACCCCTTAAAGATAATATAATCCGATATAACGGACAACCGATTGCTCTGGTGGTTGCAGAAGCATTTGAAATGGCACGTTATGCGGCAGCAAAAATAAAAGTGGTTTATGAAGAAGACGAAAATTTTGAAACGGATCTGAAGAAAAATCTTGAAAAAGCCAGAGATCCTAAAAAAGGACTGGCTTCGCTGCTGAAACCGCCTCCGCCAAAACCTACCGGTGATTTCAAAAAAGAATATGAAAATTCGTTTGTTAAAACCGACAGCCATTTCAGCCACGGAACCGAGCATCACAATCCTATGGAAATGTATGCTTCCACCGTGATCTACGAAGGAAAAGACAAACTCACTATTTACGATAAAACACAGGGAACGATTAATTCCCAAATGTATGTTGCGAATGTTTTCGGGCTTAAAATGAAAAATGTACAGGTCATCTCACCGTTTGTAGGCGGTGGTTTTGGTTCGGGGCTTCGTCCGCAGCAGCAGCTTTTTATGGCGGTAATGGCTTCGCTGGCTTTAAAACGTAATGTTCGTGTCACTTTGGATCGTGCGCAGATGTACATGATCGGACACAGACCTCCGACGTTGCAGCATACAAAATTTGGAGCCGATAAAGAGGGGAAAGTAAATGCCATTTATCACAAAGCAACCGGTGAAACTTCGCGGTTTGAAGATTATGTGGAAATTGTAGTGAACTGGGGCAATATGCTGTATCCTGCAGAAAATACATTGCTGGAACATGAAATTGTTCCGTTAGACGTTTACAGTCCGCTTGATATGAGAGCACCCGGCGGAAGTACCGGAATGCATGCTATAGAGGTAACAATGGATGAAATCGCTTATCAATTAAATATAGACCCGCTGGAATTAAGGCTTATCAATTATTCAAAAATTGATAAAAGCAGTGATAAAGAATATTCGAGTAAAGAACTTAGAAAATGTTACCTGAAAGGAGCGGAAAAATTCGGATGGAAGGAAAGAAATCCCGAACCCCGAAGTATGAAGCGTGGAAATAAGCTCGTCGGTTACGGAATGGCTACCGGAATTTGGGATGCCAACCGTATTTTGGGACGTGCAGAAGCGATCATGACTGCTGATGTAAAAGTTGAAATAAAAAGTGCAGTGACCGACATCGGAACCGGAACGAAGACGATCATGACGCAGATTGCGGCAGATGAACTGGGACTTTCCATGGAAGATGTTACGTTTTCGTATGCAGACAGTAAGATGCCGTTTGCTCCGATTCAAGGGGGATCTTTTACTACGGCAACAGTGGGACCTGCGGTACAGAATGCTTGTCAGGCTTTAAACAAGAAACTTTTCGAAAGAGCTAAAGATCTGAATGATTCTGTTTTAAAAAATGTAAATTTTAAAGACGTTATATTCAAAAATGGTTTTATCACCGTAAAAGATCAGCCTGAAATACAGGTAGATGTCAAAGAAATTTTCAAAAAAAATGGCGGAGAAGCAATTCGAACCACAAATTCTGCAATGCCCAACCCATTAAAGTATGGAAAAAAAGCCAGAGCTGTTCACAGTGCGGTTTTCGTTGAGGTAGAAGTGGATGAAGAGTTGGGAATTATTGAAGTAAAAAGAGCGGTTACAGCCGTTGCAGCAGGGAAAATTATCAATCCTAAAACAGCAGAAAGTCAGGTTTTGGGAGGCATGATCTGGGGAATCAGCAAAGCTTTGCACGAAGAAACCATACTCGATCATGAGTTGGGAAAATATATGAATGCCAATCTGGGTGAATATCATATTCCTGTCCATGCAGATATACATGATCTGGAAGTGGTATTTGTGGAAGAAAATGATTCATTTGTAAATGATTTGGGCGTAAAAGGGGTAGGCGAAATCGGTGGAGTAGGAATGCCTCCTGCCATTACAAACGCGATTTTCCATGCAACCGGAAAGAGAATTTATGATCTTCCGATTCATTTTGACAGGTTGATATAATTCTTTCAAATACAACAGAGCTCAGAAATTTATAAATTTCATACCATCACGTCGCTTCATAAAGCGACGTGATTTTTATTTACAGTAATTTTTTAGGTAGATTTTAAAACTTTAATTGATAAAAAAACCAGTATTTCTACTGAAATGAATAGGATTATTTTCCTATAATTTTGGTTACTAAACGCGACAAATGACGGAGAGGATGAATGAAAAACTCTGACGATTTATTAATGATTTAAAAATCAGAAATTTATGATAGAGAAAATGATGCCGAGTGCTTTCTTTTATTAAATTTACATAACCCGATTCTTAATCAGGCGTAAAAATAAACAATAATCATGGAGACCAGAAACCATTACAAAACGGGGCGTATTCTGAAAAGCCACACGAGTAGGAATTTTAAAAAAAATTATATCATGAGTCAATTTCAATTGGGAATATCCCTGACTTTTTTAAAAAGAGATTTAGCCTTAGTTGTTCAAAGTACGGATCAGGAGACTGCGAATGGAAAGATTACTGCTAAAGAATATTTGCTTGTCCCTACAAAAGTTTCATCGGATGATTTTGTAACTTTCAAGGATTTAAAAAATGATTTTGATAAAATATTTGGAAGTGATTCTAACGCCGCTACACAACAGGTTACAGATCAGCTAAAACAGAATAGCTCGGATAATGAATTCGACATCAATAAGATTCATTTTTATCTGAAAACTGCTTATTTATATAAAAAGGCATATTATATTAATACAGAAGCAGATTTAAGCAAACCACCTGTAATGGAAGAATGCGATGAAAGAGGAACCAAGCTGAAGGATGACAAAAAAGCAAAATGGGAATATGCACTGTCCATAAGTATAGACAGTAAGGCGTTCTTCTCAGAATTTAATACAATGTCCATCAATTCAGTTAATTTTTCTATCTGGAATACAGACCGCAACGTGGTGAAGAAAATGATGACTTTGGGATCTACGGATGATATCTTTAAACAGTTAGAAGACTCTGTAAAATAATTATGCCCAATATACTTCCTTTCCGGATAAATACTTTGTATCTCAATTCGCCTGAACAGGTAATTGGTCAGGATATCCGTTTTGAAAATATTCCGTGGATGAATACAGAGCGTCATGTCTTTGAAAATCCCAATGTTCCCCTCGAAACAAACTCGATTATTCCAAGGCCTTTTTCATGGGATAATTCCATTTATCTGGATAAGGGAGTTCATCTTCATTTTATTCTTCCTTCATTCTTTAAAAAATTTAATGATAAAGGAAATCTGCCAAAAGCTCCCAATCGTTGGTATATAAAAAGACAGCGTGATGGGGAGGAATGGATTGTGGAAAGCGATTATATATGGAACATTAACGATCCTAAACTGAATAAAAACAATACCTGTACCTACGCGGAAGAAGCAACAGATACTTTTCAGTTTGCATATGTGGGAAGAAAATATAAACTGAACGACTGGATCTATCAGACCAATTCCCAGACGAATTATTTAAAAAATCTCAGTGCTTTGGGATGGGGAAGTTTTTCATTCGATATCCATTATCCCAATTGCAGAAGTGTATTTGGATTTTATGATGAAGACGGAACAGAAAACGAAGTATATCAGATTATCGGATGGGTAGATCATTACGGACAAAGCGCAGCCGATGAATATATCGTTGCAGGTAATTTTCAGTTAAAATCCGGAGAAGCCACAGAAAATGAAGAATCCTTTGATGTTGCTGTTGCGAATACCTTGCCCGAGACACTTTCTGCATTAATCATCAATAGCAACAACCCGGATCTTTCCAGGCAGGATCTTCAGAAACAGGAAGAACAGATTGCTTCAATCATTAATTTTGATGAACTGAAGGAGCTTAATCTGGACTGGATTTCCAGACTGAGGAATAAACAGCACGAGCAACAGTTTAATAAAACATCCGGAACAACAAAATATGTTCTGAATATTGTTATTTCTGATCAGGAAGATGCTGTTCAGGAATATGATGTAGACAGCAGTCTTTTGGATTTTGAGTTCAGCGGAAATGTGGCTTTACAGTATGAAAAGATAAAAGATAAGCTTAAAACCTTTCAGGAGTCTGCAAAATCCGATGAAATTCTTGCGGTTTGGGAAGGCGTTTCTTTACCGGATCTCCTCAAGATTTCTTATACCGAAGCTTTGGAAGATGAGCTGGAAAATCTCAACAAAATACAAAACAGCTATGAGCTGGATACCTTCAGATTACAGGCTAAAATTGAAAGTCTGTATCTGCACTGGTCTACGTATTTAAACGCTTTATTTTTAAGCAAAGATAAAAACATCAATAAACTTAAAGAAGATCTTAAACTGTTAATTTCACAGATCAGCATCTTAAAAGAAAAGCTGAGAAATACAAAAGACAAAGCTCTGAATGCAAAAGATTTATTTTCCGGAAAAATATCAGAACATTACACAAGATACCGCGATTATGCTCTCATTAAATTTCTACTGAAAGCAAAACAGACCGGAGAAACCATAAATGAAAAAGAACTCCGGAACCTCCTGCATCAGCGGTATAAAACAAGAATGATTCTGTCCAAAAAAAACAGAACCGATTATTACGAACCGCTGCCGCCAAGCGTTATTATTTCGTCTCCGAAAAAAAACAGCATTTTCAATCTTTTCAGCAATCCTTCTGCTCCGGAAGAAATACAGTCGGTACCTTTATTCAATCCGGAAAAGAAAGAAAGCCGTCAAAATGTTCTCAATCTGGTCAGTTCTCAGGAAATCAGGATCAATCAATGGCATACCTATAAAGTAGAATGGGAAAGTTTATTTCTGCCTAAAAAAGAAGGCCATTATCTGGCTTCCGATACTAATTTTACAGAAAATTTTTTACAGGATTCCTACATTTTGGATGAGCTTAATGCAGACTTAATAAAAGCCTATCCTTTGCATGATATTGCGTATATGCCGAATCCTAATATTTACTATGGGCATTCCTTTGTAAGCGATGAGGTTAAAGAATATGTAAAAGAAAAATTAGGCAAAAATCTTCTTCGTATTGATGAAAAAGACAACGCGGAATTAATAGAAAAAATAAAAATATTTCTTCAGAAACTGGAAGAAACTTCCTTGTTTGAACTTACCCTTTCAGATTTCAATAATTTAATGCTTCAGAGAAGCAATGGCTTGTCCGTCTTACCCCTCATTCCCAACGGATTTACAGATCATAAAGAGATGGCAAAAAGCATAGAAGATTTATGCAAAGAATATGGAAACAGCCTTGATCTTTTAACACCAAACAGATTATCCATATTCAATCCGTTCAGAAACGGAGCCTTTAAAATGAGCAGACTGAGAATTGTAGATTCTTTCGGAAGAAACAGAATCATCGAGCCGGAAAAAATAATTACAACCCATGTGCAGAAAATCGAAAATAAAGATAACTGGGTTGCACTGCCGCCAAGATATCTTCAGCCTTCTGCCGTAAGCACAAGATTTACAAGAACAGCAACAGAAGGAAAAAAATCTCCTGTACTCGGATGGATGGTTCCGGTGTATCTTAATCAGCGGATAGAGTTTTTCGATGCGCACGGAAAACATTTAGGGGCAATAGACACAGAAGGAGCTTGGGAATCTTCCCCTTTTGATGCCGGTTTAGCTCAGGAAAACACAGACTATACAACAGTTGTTAGAAATCCTCATCTCAGAAGAATTATTCACTGGATTATCGAAAGAATTGGCAAAACCAACAAAAAAGATCAGTTTATAAAAGAACTGCAGAGAACAATGGAGCATATTTCACCCGAAGATTATGCCAATCCGTCTCTGTTGGAAACCATCTCTTCCGTGCCTGTTGCGATTACTTTAGTGAACATCAATTTATTCACCAGAGGAGAAGCGTTGCATGACATCAGTTATTCAGAAAACATCACGATCAATACCTACAACAGCCAGAGAAAATACGATAAAGTGAAAATCCCGATGTCCATTGGAGATTTAAATCAGTATAACGACGGCGTTCTGGCTTACTGGCATTACCATCTGGAAAATAAAGAACATAACGAAAGACTTGGTTTGAAAGCTTTGGAAAGCAAAATTTATTTTAATAATGATGCAGAAAAGAAAATAAGCCGTTTTTACTATTCTCTGAAAGATTTTCTGAAAGAAAACCCAATCGACGGAAGAGAAAAATGGAACGAAATTGAAGGTAAAACCATGTACAGCTCTTCAATAAGCTATAAAAATCAGGACAAAGAAATCTTTCTGGCTCTGAATGATACGCTGAATGCCTGCCAAAGATATCTTCTGATTCATCCTAAAGGAAACCTGAACATCAAAACAGGAATTTTACCCGAAAAGCGCATAAGACTGCCGTACAATGCCATTAAAGATGCTTTGAGAAGAATTGAACTTACGTTATTAACAGCGCCTGTTTTAACGCCCAAAGAAAACCTTCAGCTATCCATTGCTAAAGATAATCGCTATCAGTGGTCGTGGATCGAACTGGAAAAAAAGAATAAAAAAGAACCTTTATCTCCTGCAAATCCGCCCTTAAAAAAACGGATGACCCAAAATTTAGCCATCGATTTTTCTCAGAATTTTGAATCCGAAGCCTACTTACAGACGCTGCTTTCAGACTTAAAAGAAGAACATATTTTAATTAATGAATTGAAGACATTTTTTCCGGAGGAAGATATCTATTTCATCGATAAAAATGAATTTCAGATAAGAAATAAAACGGAAAAATACAGCATAAGAAATGAATTTATTAACGATGTGATAACCGGTAAAATCGGCAGAAGCGAAAACGTTAAATCTATGCAGATCGCTTTAGATTTTAATCAGTTTAAAAATAAAAAATATACAGCACTCAAAGAATTTATCATTCGGGAAAAATATGTGATGAAGCAGGAAAACAATCTGCTGGGCGAAGAAATTTATTATTTAGACACTGAAAAAACAAAAACACTTAAAGAAAAAGACAATTCTGAATTAAATGATCCTGAAAAAGAATTGGCTGAACTTCTATTAATGAAAACCTCCAATAAAATCATCACACTCAGAGAATTGTTGGGCAGAATGTACATTTTTACCACAGAAAACGCTTCAGCAATCATCAGAGAACGCTTTAAGCAAAGCCTCATCAATAAAAAAATCATTCAGGAATATCCCTTTTATCCGGAAGATCAGATCCATTTTGTAAACCGGGAAGAATGGGAAAAGATTAAAATAAAAGAAGATCCCGATGACGATGAAAAATTATTGCTGAAGCTGATTGAGAATACCTCCAAAGCCATTCTGGAGATCGGGGACTTTAATACCAACTCCGGAAACATTCCCGATCTTGTTTTAAAAGAAGGATGGCTGTCTATAAAATCTACTAAATTCTAAACATCATGGCAAAACTGTTATATTACTTTCCACTGGATAATTTAGTGAATAATGACATTGTTAATAATTACAAAACCCAGGTTCAGTCCGGTTTACAAAATAGTGCTTTAAATGTTGATTTTGATGAGTATAAAGGTTCTTATCTCAATTTTAAAGATAAAACCCAGTTAGAATTAAACTTTAAAAAAAGCATCGGTAAAGAAGGAACTTTAATTAATTTCTTTTTTAACTATCATAAAAAAAACAGCAGCGAGGCTCTTAATCTCATCACCATCGGGGATAAAATACTGAGCGTCATCAAATCTAATAACAGAAACGCTGTCTCTTTTAAAAGTAACGTCAGAATAAACGATGAAGACTTCAGAATCCGGGAAAACCACTGGTTTAATGCCTCCGTTTATTATAATTCTTCAGGAAATATAGAGCTTTATCTTACGGATGATAATTTCTTAGTTCTGAAAAAAGCCATAATTTCATTTAACGACGCTGCTGAAGATCAGAACATCATTGTCGGAGGCAATAAAGACGGAGATCAGCTTCGCATTGCAGATCTGTCGGTATATAATGATGTTTCCAAAGATGAAATAGAAAACCTCGTCAATACATCTATCGGAAAACACCTTACCTTACTCTCAAAATCTACTTTAATTGATACTGTAAGCTTTACTCTCAGCAACAATTCCGCTTTTGATAAACTGGTCATAGAAAATGATCCGAAACCTTTATCCTTCGAACTTCTTCCGGGAGAGATGACCATAGAAAGACAGGACAACAGTGCGGCAAAACTTAAAGTGAAAAAAGGTTTTTTTCAATATTCTGCTGTACAAACAAACAAGACCGAAGAATCAGACGATCTGCACATTTCCTTTAGCTTTAAAAATCAGAACACTGAAAATACAAATTTAACCGCAGTATTGAATGATCTCTCCATCGTGAACCGCTTAGATCAGGAAAGAATTTTAGTGCAGCTTGAAATGTATAATATAACACTTACGAAAGATGAATTCTCTAAAACCTATACAAAATCTCAGCCTCTCATCATCGATAAAGTTTTTGAAATAATGGATATAAGAGGAGAAAACGAAAGCCCGTTCGAAGTATTTATTCTGGGCAACGATACGTTGTACAATGGCACAGCAAACGAAGCACAGACCATAAGACTGGCAATAAGCAACACCACCGAGCTGGATCTTAAGCTGTCGGAAAACAGCGGTTTCAGGATTACAGGCAACTTTTTTACCATCCTCGAAAATGATGCAAAACAAACCAACAATACCAAATTGCTGGAACACCAGTCCTTCACGACCATACCTGCAAAACCCAAATCTACAGACAACGACTTCCTGTGTTTTCAGAAAGAATACCTGCTGAAAAAAGGAACATCCATTATTATGGAAATATCGGGATTAAAAGCAAAACAATCTGCCCCTGCAAATCCGTCCGGTGCATATCCTTTCTATCTCGAATACAAAAATATTCCCGGCTACAGAAACGGAAAGATGAAATTCCACATCAAAACAGGCAAAATCTTTTACTCACTCTAAAGCATTAAAATCATGGCAGAAAATTTAAACATCAAAGACTTTAAAGCGAATGAAGCAGACATTGAAAAGCTTACTTCCGGAAAAGCAACCATTAATGCTTTGGATTCTCAGAATACAGTCATCAGTACTTTAACAGCAGATCTCATTAAGCTGAAAAACCAGATAGAATTACTTAATGAGGAGCTTAAAATTATGAAAGGATCAAAAGAACTGGTGAAGATCACTTCCGGCAGAACCGATGTCAACAACTCTTTATATACCAATAACGAACTGGTTTCTTTACCGGTAGGAGCCATCGTTGCATTTTACGGAACCACGCTTCCCGAAGGCTGGGCTTTTTGCGACGGCTTTAATAACACTCCGGATCTTAGAGGAAGCTTTATTCTCGGGAACTCCGGAATCGGCCAGAAAAACAGCCAGGTTTACAACAGGTCTAATACCATTACACTAAGCGAAAAAAATATTCCGCGGGTTTGGAGTACCGTTACCACAAAATATTATAAAGTAGAAGCCGGAACAGGCGGAAATAATTTTGATTTTTTAGGAACGAAAGCTACTTCCAGAAATCAGACTATTTACAGAGAAAACAGTTGGTGTACAGACGAGAATATAGCCACAGAATTTGCGATCGGTCATGAAACTCCAACGCCGGTGGAAGTCCCGAATCCACAGCACGTAAAATTAGCTTATATCATGAAAATAAGATAATGATTTTAAGAAAAAACTGAATCTTTATAATATGATCCGCGAAAACCATCAAACAGCTTTACATCATGGAAAAACCATCATTATCAAAAGCTGATATTCAGCTTGAGCTTGATGTCTCAATAAAAAAGATTGACTTTAAAATTACAGGAAACAGAACGAAAATGGATGATGACGTTTCCGTAACTTCTTTGGTTGGTCAGTTGCCGGATGTTTCAAAAAATATTTCCGGACTTCTGGAAGACGAAGGCGATGTAAAAGACATTATCATTCCTTTTGTACCGGAAAAACTTAATTTCGGGATCTATAAAATCGCAGACGATACAGAAAGCCTTACCGCTTTTCAACTGGAAGCAAAATATTCACACTTAAAGCTTAAAGGTGTATTTTCTAAAGAGTTTAAACTGTTTTCAGTAGCCATTAACCAAGCCATCAGTTTTTCAAAAATGCCTTTGGTGGGAGAGTATCTTAAAGAATATGCAATTTCAGATCTTGAACTCGTGTATCTTTCGCAGAAGGAAAATTCATTAACGCCTGATCGGGAGAAATTGATCAGCTTTTCAAAGAAAAATTTCATCAGTCAGAAAATCTGGATAAACAATGATAATTTGTTTCTCAACGCCGGATTCAATGCAGGATTGATTTTAAAAACAGGAAACGAAGAACAGAAAATTACCTTTCCCGGGTTTGATCTTAAAGGCATAAAAGTTCCTGCGCTTCCGGCTTCAGATCCCGCAAAAAAACAAAATTCCGGGACTTCAGGAAATACTCAGCAGGAAAAAGAGAAACAGCATCCGTTGGTAAAAATTAATGAGATAAAACCCTCCATCGAAAAAAATCTCATACAGATTGCGGTATCTGCAGATTTCAATGTCGGGCCATTTGGTTTGCAGTTGGTAGGCTTGGGAATTAAAGTTCCTTTTACGGTTTTTCAGAACTTCAGTCTGGAAAAATTATGGAAGGAGCTTCAGTTTACTTTGCAGGGACTTGCCATAATCTATGATACCCCTTCACTTTCTATCGCAGGAGCATTTTTAAGAGAAATACACAACGGAACGGAAGAATACAATGGTTTATTAACCTTCAGATTGGGTAAAATTGAAATAATAGCCATTGGATCTTACATCAAAACACCAAACTACTCTTCATTATTCGCATTCGGATATTTGGGCATTCCCATACCTTTAGATCCTGCTTTTTACATCCACGGATTTGCTTTGGGATTTGGATTAAACCGAGATTTTATAATGCCTCAGATTACCGAGATTCCGGATTTTCCCCTCATTAAAATCGTTCATCAGGGAGGTTTAAAACAGGGAGATTCCATTAAAAAGATTTTTGGAGATTTTAACCGTTATTTGCCTGTTCGCGAAAACAGTTATGTAATTATTGCAGGAATTAAATTTGATTCCTACAAAATGATTTTTACTACAGGAATACTTGCAGTAGCTTTCGGAAATAAAACGTCTTTACATCTTTTGGGCTTATCTACCATGAAGCTGGAGGGAGTTTATTATTTTGAATTCGCATTTTCCATGCGTGCAGATCTAGAAGAAGGAATCTTTCTCGCACAGGGACAACTAACGGAGAACAACTATATATTGTTGCCTCAACTGAAATTAACAGGCGGTTTTGCTTTAGGAATGTGGCTGAAAGGAGAAACTGCAGGAGACTTCGTATTTACTCTGGGAGGGTATCATCCCAATTTTAAAGTTCCGGTTCACTATCCCAATAATACGCCGCGTTTAGGATTCAGCTTTAATCTGGGACCTGTTAATTTTTACGGTAAAGCCTATTTTGCTTTAACGCCAAGCTGCATTATGGCAGGTCTTGCAGGAGGTTTGAATCTTATCCTGAACGGACGCGTGGTTTATGCAGAAATAGGACTTCTCTTCAGTGCAGATTTCATTATTTCATGGAAGCCTTTTTATTACAAAGCAGAAGTATATGTTCAGATCTATGCCAAAATAGTGGTGGATATATGGCTTTTTAGCATCAATCAGACATTTAATCTGAGTGCCAGATTACAACTGGAAGGGCCGGATTTCAGAGGATTAGCGACTTTTAAAGTGGCAGGTTATGAACTGGAAGTTAAATTCGGCAACCATCAGAAATCTATTAATACTGCATTAACCAGAGAAGAATTCATTGCCGGCTTTTTACCGGAACCTGCAAAAATTCTGGTCTGCAATATTGCATCAGGAATTATAAAAAAAATAAAGAGAAAGGACGGAACAGAATCTATTGTGGTTAATCCGAAAACATTTGCGTTAGAAATTTTTTCCGAAATTCCGGTTACAGAAATCAATGGAGATCAACTGACTGCCGAAAGTGTAAAAAAGGAGAATATCTATCCTGTTTACAAAGATTCTGCTCCGTTAGACAGCAAACTCGGGTTATCGGTTACAGGAGCCGTTTCGCACTTTTCCTCCTTTCAGGTTTCTCCGGTGCTGAAATCGCTTCCCAAGTCCATTTGGAATCACACAAATACAATTCCGGATCAGGAAGAAATATTATCCGGTTCAAAATTGCTGAAAGAAATATGCAAAGGCATCCGTTTGGAGTTTTCTAAAACAGAATCCGGAATTAATCCTGTTACCACATCTTTATACGATACCTGTGCCAAAACCTATCGGGATGATTTTACATCACCGGAAGCAAAATACAATCAAAATTCTGCACAGCCGGATAAAAGCATGATGACTGTTTTAGGAATTTTAAATGAAGAGGAAATCGACTATTCCGATCTGGAAAATACCACGGAAGTTTACAAATACAAAGGAAAATCTTTAGGAACCTATCAAATCGCTTAAAATGGCAGAAGAAAAAACAGGCATTGCTCCGTCGCATATCCCCACAGTAGGATCAGGAAAATACCAGATTAAGACTGATCTTCAGAATAATCTCACCACAGTTCAGCAACAGGAGATTGTTTTTTATGTAGAAGGTTACAACGCCGCTATTCCTCAGAATGAAATACTGGCAATGTATCCTCCGAATGAACATACAGGCGATTTTGCAGGAGCTTTTCCGCATGTACAGTTCAGGAGAAGTACTCTGCCTTGGGAATTTGACTGTCAATATAAAGGAAACAGAATTCCCTACATTTTTTTGGTTTTGCTGAAAGAAGAAGAACTGGCTTCCGGAGATTTTGAAATACTGGAAAGCGATACCAACCATCTTAATGATTCATTGGAAGACATTGCGGAGCCAAAACCACTAAAAATTCTTAATCTTTTAAAAGGAAACCGTGAAATTTTTCCGTCTGTGGATTTTGTTTCGCAGCTCGCGCACGTAAGAGTTCAGGAACATGAAGAACTGAAAAAGCTGAATCTTCCTGAAGAAACTTCCATTGTGATCTCTCACAGAAGGGTAGAACCGGATACCAAATATAAAGTATTCGTCTGTTATTATTCTGCTGAAGTAAACAATCAGGAAAAAGAAAAATATCAGTTAAATAATTTCAGCGGAGCAAATGAATATGAAAAGACAAAATCCTGCGTTGTTTTAGCAGAATGGTCTTTTGAAAGCATCAGTGCAGATCTTTATCAGATTAATATCAATAAGCTGAAAGAACATCCTGATTTCAATACGTTTCAGAAAGGCTTAGCCGACTCGGAAGTTTTAACTTTGGAAGAATTGAAAAAAGCAGCCAATCCTGAACTTGCCTGGTTAATATCCGAGAATGAAGCCTATTTAAAAGCACGTAAACAAGAATGGGAAAAACTGCCGGAACCAAAATCCGTCCGCGATTTTGAAGAAACTGAAAACGGGAAAAAAGAGCAGAATAATTACATCCTTGAATATTTAAGATACAACGGTAAAAACTTAAAAGGTTATCTGTATGAATTACAGCTTCAGCCTTTTAAAATGACTATGAATGTGGAGCATGAAGCGGTAAGAAAATTAATTGATCTTGCAAAAATACCGCTTGAACATCAACTGAAAGCAGGAGGGAAAATCGTTTCATGGTATCAGGGACCTTTTACCAACTGGAATTATTCATTCGATCTTTATGGTTGGATACAGGAAAGAGGATGGACGGATGTTCCGGATCATCAGGATTATCTTAATCTTTTGAATGAAGATACGAAGATGTACGACATGACCTATTCTGCGGCATGGCAACTCGGAAGATTAATGATTATGAATGACAATAAGGTTCTTCAGGAATTGAAAAAATGGAAGAACGATCTGGAAATACATCATCTGCTAAAGGAACAAAACCAATACAGTTATCTGCCTAATTTAGTAACGCAGGCTCCTGCTGTTCCGGATTTGTTGCTGAATTATATTACAGGATTAATACAGTTCAGAAATTTTCCTGTTTATTACCTTCTTCCTCATCCAGATCTGAGTACGGAGGAAAGCATTAAATATTTTAAAATTGATAATTCGTGGATTACCGCTTTTTTATTCGGAATTTTCAGTGCGGGTCCTCAATTGCGCCTGACAGATTTTGAAGATTACATTATGCAGAATAACGTTCTGAAAAATGTATTTGATTATGATGCATCGTATTACGGAATTCTGCTGCATTCACAGACCATTAAAAACTGGCCGCATCTTGTGATTGAATTGAATAAAAGCACCGATTTTCATTACATAACAACAATTAATGATACTTTGCGTCTATATATAACCTATCGGAAGTTTTCTGATATTGATCTCTATCTTAAGCATGAAAACGCTCATTTCGGAAAAGAATATAACGCAGAAGAAAATCAGTTCATTGGTTTGAAAGATGGCGGCGTACAACTGGCAAATGAATATCTGTACAGGCAGCCCAAATTACGAATGCAACTTAATGTGAGTTCAGTGTAGGATTATAAACAGGAATGGGCATTCGTCAATTTTAATTAATAGAAGTAAACAGGCTTTAACCAAAATTAATGCTAAAGCCTGTTTTCAAAATACTGTTTTATTTTTAACTTCCTCTGTATGTGGAATATCCATAAGGCGAAAGCGTGATGGGAACATGATAATGATTTTTATCCTTAATTTCAAACACGACCTCAACAAAAGGATAAAAGCTTTCGGTATGGTCTTTTTTGAAATAATCTTTCGTGTAGTAGGTTAATTTGAAAATGCCCAGATTTTCTTTTTCTGCCGGAAGAAAATCCGGAATTCTGCCATTTGTATCTGTACTTTTCTCATCCACAAAAGACCATGTTTTCGATTGCTCATTGTATTTTTCCAGCTTAATTTTAACTCCCGGAGCAGGAATTCCTTTTGAAACATCCAGAATGTGAGTGGATAGCTGAAAATTATTTTTCTGAGCAGAAGCTCCTATCGACAAAAGAGCGAAAAGAATGCTAAAAATTAATGATTTCATTTTTCTATATTTTAAATTACTTCGATGTCTTGCAAAGTTAGACACCCCAAAAATTAAAAACGTTGCTCTATGTCAACGTTTTTACAGTTTCGATTTTATTCTGCTTAATGTGGAAGGCGATATTCCCAGATAAGAAGCAACCATCCTGTTCGATACCCGAAGCAAAAGCTGCGGCTGATATTCGATCAGCCATTTTACTCTTTCCAAAGCATCAAAACCCTGAAATCCATAAATCCTCTTTTGGGCAATGATGAATCCGAGTTCCAGAATTTCGGTATAGATTTTGGCAAATTCGGGTACATTTTCTACGAGAAGATAAAAATCTTTCCTCGAAATGCGGAGCAGCTCCGATTTTTCAATGGTCTGAAGATATTCCTGTGCCGGTTTCTGGTCGATAAAACTGGGCAAAGCGGTTGCAAAATTTCCTTCAAAAGCAAAATATCTTGAACTGTCTGTTCCGTCTTTGGTGGTGGTAAACAGACGGATGCATCCTTTATTGATGAAGTAATACCATTTGCATACCTCATCATATTGGAGAAGTATTTCGTTTCGTTTTGTGTTCACCGGCTGAAAACAGGAAGTAATGATCTCTATTTTTTCAGAAGAGATTTCGCCTTTACTCCGGATAAATTTTTCAAGAACTGAATACATGAAATATGATGTTTACGATGTCAATCTGATCGAAGAACGTTCAAACTAAATTTTAATTAAATCTACCAAAAAAAGTCTGCTTGCATATACACTTTTCGAACTGATGTCAAAAATTAAGCCCAAAATAAAACAAAATGTATAACTTCAAAATGGGAGTGTTATTTTTCTTTTTTTTTCGTAAAAGTTCAGCTAGGCTAAAACAGATTCAACTCAAATCTTCACAGAGTTTAAAATTCATACTTTTTTGTTGGCAGAATTTCTCCGCTTGATGTAAATTTGATTAATTTAACTGAAAGTAAATTATGGCAAAGCTATTTCAGATTTTAAATGCAGTTGCTTTGGTGGCAACTATTGTGGTAAACTATCTTTCCAACACCGGAATTTTTAATAATGAAACGATGGCTACCATTTCAGCCAGATATCAGAACCTGTTCACTCCTGCAGGATATGCTTTTTCCATTTGGGGACTGATTTACCTCGGACTTTTGGGCTTTTTAATATATTACGGCCCGTTTACGAAAAATACCGATACCAAAGAAAAAACTATTTTAAATGTCGGTTGGTGGTTTACCGTTTCCTGCGTGGCAAACAGCCTTTGGATATTTACGTGGTTGTATGAATATACTTTTCTTACGATTCCAATTATGGTGGTTTTATTCATATCTCTGCTTAAGATTATAGGAAATAACCGTAGCATTTTAGTATCTAAAGATCTTAAAACAGCAATTTTCCTTCGTCTGCCTTTTTATATTTATTCGGGCTGGATTTCTGTAGCTTTAATTGCCGATATAGCAGCTTATCTTAAAAAAATACAGTGGTCCGGCTTTGGAATTTCAGAAACTGTGTGGACGGTGATCATGTTTGCCGTTGCAGCCATTATTCATTTGTATATGGTTTGGAAACAGAAGATGGGAGCTTTTGCTTTGGTGGCAGTCTGGGCATTAATTGCAATTGCGGTAGCCAATCAGCATTCCAACCAGACCGTTTATATTGCGGCAATCATCACAGCGATCGTTATTTTTGTGAATGTCTTTTTTCAGATGTTTAAAAAGAGAACTGCACTGTGACAATGAATCATTGTCTGTAAAATTTATGCTTTAAAATTGACAATGTAATTGACAGGCTTTCTCATACAGTTTTGTAAGCGTAATAACATTTTCTCCAAAAATCATTCAACATCAGCAGAATTAAATTCTGTTTTAAATACATTTTAATTAAAAATTTAAATCCCAATACTTAATGTTAATTCATTTTACCAATCAGCAGATAGCCGAAACAGAAGAAAGGAAAAGAACGGCACTTGTTAATTCTTTGAGTGGCTTTAAAAGTCTTAATTTAATTGGAACCGTAAATAAAGATGGGCAAGCCAATCTTGCTGTCTTTAATTCTGTAATGCACATCGGCGCGAATCCTCCTTTAATGGGATTTATTTCCCGACCGGATTCCGTTGAAAGACATACGCTGGAAAATATACAACAGACAGGTTATTATACCATTAACCATGTGAATAAAGAAATTTTTGAAAAAGCACACCAGACATCGGCACGATACAAGCGCGAACAGTCAGAATTTGATGCTTCTGGACTAACTGCTGAATACAAAAATAATTTTTCAGCACCTTTTGTTCAGGAGTCGAGCATACAGATCGGGTTAATCCTGAAAGAAATTGTTTCTGTAAAAAGCAACGGTACGCATTTAATTGTCGGCGAAATTACAGACTTATATTTCCCTGAAGAAATCTGGGATGAAACAGGAATCTTGGATATTGAAAAGGCAGGAACAGTTGCCGGTTCTTCTCTCGACGGCTATCACACTACTCAATTACTTAAAAGAATGAAATACGCGAAACCTTAGTGAGATTATTTCGTACATAATATAAAAAACGTTTAAAATGGCAAGAATATATCAGACTGCATCGTCAGGAGAAGCGCAGGTAAGGGTTGCAGTCGTAAACAGCAGAGATGAGGCAGATTTATTAGTTCACAGGGTTTCCTCATGGGGAGTGGCTCATGGTGATGCACTTTGGTATATCACGCGTAACAAACAGGATGCTACTTGTGTTATTTCTTTCGTTTCTGTAGGAATGGTACAAGTTAAAATATGCTTTATAGACACATATGGTGAGGCTGGATGGCAGAAAGAAAGTCGGTATAAAAATAGATTTGGCTGAAAAAAAGACGTACATGATTTACCATGTACGTCTAAGAGAATAAAACTATATAAAAAAAATATCTTTAGTATTGTGTGCTGTATTTGTATATGGGATGACTGAATGCTTTTTTTAATAGTAGTAACCAATATCATCCATATATATTGTATTGGTATTGCCTGTGTTATTATTGAATACAATATTCATTGTAGAAGGCGCGGAAGTTAATCCGAAAGACGACCAAGGTATTTCAACATATTGATATTCTGTTCCTACGCTTATAGAAGGAGTAGTTCCCCAACTGTAATTTAAGATAAGACGTAATCCATTGTTTATTGCAGAGGTAGATTTTATATAAAACCGAATTCCTTTTGCAGCGGAAGGAATAGAAGGACTGTTATCGATCTGGAATGCAGACCATGCTTTTACATCCCATTTTATTGCTTTTTCTCCCTGTTTAATGTTTGCAGGATCTGTGCTGTATGCCGTATCATAAGTATCTCCTGCCCATGTAGCATTAGAAATACCGCCAGAGAAGGTATCATCATAAATTGAAGTGCCTATTTGAGACGAGTACGTAACAGTTCCCGATAAAGTAGTTACAGACACTTTTTTACCCTGAGATCCTGCGGGAAGCGTGGCAACAATATGGGTAAGATCGTAAGAAACAATAGCTGCATCCGTATTGCCTACTTTTACTGTCGGGTTAACGAAATAGTTCCCTTTAAGAGTAATATTGGTTCCGTCGGCAGCGTTGATGCTTTGGAATCCGTTAAAAATCGGAGATGGAGGAGCAATGACAAAATCATACTCAACAGTTCCGGTTGCGGTCACTAATTTTAATTTATTACTTCCGTTAACATAAGGTGTATTGATATTGATGGTAATAATGATCGCATTGTCTGTAACCAGATTAGGATTAAAGGTAGACTCATAATCATTAAAATAGATATGTCTGAGACTGGCAAAACCGGAACCTTTAATAACATAAGTATTAGACGGATAACCGATATGGGTGCTTACCAAAGGATCTACAGGCTTGTTGTTGGCATCTACCGATGCAGAAACCAGTTCGATAACAGGAGTCGTCCCCTTCATATCATCATCCTCGTTGTTACAGGACTGTGAAGAAAGCAAACCGATGATAGGAATGAGCCATGCCAATAATTTCGTATAAAATATTTTATTTTTCATTTTCTGTAAATTTTAAAATTGATAATGTACCGGGCTATCCAAAAGCTTCGGATTTTTAGCCACATCATTTGCAGGATAAGGCAGGGTGAAGCTGCTGGAAGAAGGTGTAAAATATTCAGCAGTATACATATTTCCACGGTTCTGAGCAGACATGATGGCGATGGCTTTACTGCGGTCGATTCTTCCGAGATCAAACCAATAATCGCCTTCGAAAGCAAGCTCTCTTCTTCGTTCTTTAAACAAATCATCAAAAGTGAAAGAAGTAACATTCGACAGACCTGCTCTGTTTCTTACAGCATTATAAACCTTTAAGGCATTGCCGTCTGAAGTAGAACTTCCACCTGCTAAAATCGCTTCGGCATCAATCAGCAGAAGCTCTGCAAATCTCATAATGTACGTATTGTTGTTCATCATTGCCCAACTGTCTACAGGACCTGTGGAATTTCCATTTACAATTCCGATGCAATATTTTTTAATGGCTGCACCTGCACCTTGACCTCCGATCTGGTCTGCTGGCGGAACAGTGAAACCAGTCTGAAAATTCTGTCCGTTTTTAACTTTTATATCCGTATACGTATATCCGGGAAACATGATGGTATTGGCTTTTCTTATATCATTCGTATCATATAACGTTAAAATATCCTGAGAAGGCGCAAAAACACCGCCGTAAGACGCATTGGAGGTAGAATACGTTCCGTTGCTGATCCCAAATTGTGTGTTGCAGTTATTGGCAGATCCATAATTAATATCGCCTTTCCACTGCAATGCGAATATAGATTCTTCATTATTGTTATTAGGATAAGTGAACAGATCTCCGAAAGATTTACTGGTAAGAGAATACTGCGATGTTCCTCCTAATAATTTGAATTCTCCACTGTTAATCACCTCTTCAGCAAGTTGTCTTGCCATTGTATAATTTTTATTGTACAAATATACTTTTGCAAGAAAAGCTTTCGCAGAACCTTTAGAAACCTTCGCATTCGAAGAATAGTCTCCGCCTCTTATTTTTGCAGGCAGTAATTCTATCGCTTTGGAATAGTCTCTCCGGATCAGCTCATATACATCTTCTGTAAAATTAGTGTTTACTTTAGGATTGGCAGCAACAGCTTCATTATCAATAATTATAGGAACAGGTCCCCATAATCTCACTAAATAAAAGTAAGCAGTGGCACGCATAAAGTAAGCTTCTCCCAAAGCCTGATTGATCACCGCCTGAGAAACTCCCGCACCGGCTCTTTTCTGTAAATTATTGATGAGATTATTAGCTTGTGCTACATTCGCCCACAACGACTGCCATCCATTGAACATTTCCGCATCGGAAGAGTTGATGGAAAAATTACGCATGGCATTCACATCCGAGGAATTCGTGTACATATTTCCCGAACCTACTTCCGAAATGGCGTAGAAAAACTTATTATTGAACTGAAACCATGTTTTGTAGTACATTCCGTCTGTTGCTCCCTGTACCTGTTCGTTGTTCTGATAATAATTCTCCAGACTGATGGAATCCTCGGAAGGACGGTCTGTAAATTCTCTGCTGCAAGAAGACAGAAGGCCAAGCCCCAAAAATGAAACGGCTAAACCTGTATGTTTAAAATATTGTAAAGCTTTCATAAATAATTAATTAAAAATCTAAATTAACTCCAAAATTAAATGTTCGGGGAGAAGGATATCTTCCGTTGTCAACTCCTGTCAGTAAGACATTTTGATTGAAAGATCCTATTTCAGGATCGTATCCGCTGTATTTTGTAATGGTAAACAGGTTTTGTGCGCTTACGTAGATTCTGAATCTTGTAAGTTTAAGCTGAGAAGCAAAAGTAGGGGAAACGGTGTATCCTAAAGTTACATTCTGTATTCTCAGATAATCTCCTTTTTCCACATAACGGTCAGAAATAAGAAGATTGGTGCTGTTATTGTCTGCAACCGGTCTTGGCAAACTGGCATTTGGATTATCTGGTGTCCAGTAATCAAGCGCACCCATCAGTTGATTTTGATATAACTGGGAATTCATTGTACCGTTTCTTTTCGTAAGATTCAGAATGTCATTACCTACAGAACCCTGTACAAAAACAGAAAGATCCACATTTTTATATCTGAAAGTATTGGTAAATCCGAATGTAAAATCCGGGTGCGGATTTCCGATGATCGTCATATCAGACTCATTGATTTTACCATCTCCATTTACATCCACGTAACGAACGTCTCCCAGTTTTGGTGCGCTTCCGAACTGAGTAGGTGCATTATTAAGCTGGTCTGCCGTACGATAAAGATCATTGGTTTTATATCCCCAGAAAACGCCCACAGGTTCGCCGATTAAAGTATTGGTTGCCACCATTGGTAGATAACCGTTCAGGTTTACCTGAGTATTAATATCCGACAAACCGTCCGCAAGACTCAATAATTTGTTTCTGTATCTGGAAACAACAAGATTTGATGTCCAGTTGAATTTTTCCCCTTTTGTTTCATAAGAAATATTAAGATCAATACCTCTGTTCACCATAGAACCGATGTTTGAGTACATGGCATCAATACCTCCGTAATAATTTGCTCCTCCGGTTACGTAACTAGGAAGGGGTGCCTGAAAAAGAAAATCCTTCGATTTTTTATTGTACCAGTCTATCGCTACGTTAAGTCTTTTCAGTAAAGTAAGATCTACCCCGATGTTCGTCTGCTGCATAGATTCCCACTTCAGATTTTTATTAGAAAGATTTCCTACAAGATTATAAATAGTAAGCAGGGAAGTATATCTGTTGTTTGGAATATTCTGGTTTCCTGTCTCTCCGTAACCTCCACGGAACCGGATGTTACTGATGATGTTTGAAGGAATCCATTCCATGAATTTTTCTTTTGTTACTCTCCAAGAAGCAGAAACTGCCGGAAAATATCCCAACTGTTTTTTGCCGTTATCCGCTTCAGGATCAAACTTCGAAGAACGGTCTGCTCTTATGGAAGCAGTAAGGCTGTATCTGCCGTCGAAATCATAAATAATTCTTCCGAAAAGTGAAGAAAGAGAATTGCTTCCTTGGAATGAAGTTGTTGTAACATCGTCTGCGAGATTTAATCCGTAAACATCGTTCGATTTAAACCCCTGTCCTATGGAGCTGAATCCTTTATAATGAACATCCTGTGCTTCCTGTCCGGCAAGTATCGTAAATTTATTCTTTCCTAAAGAAAAATCATACGTTAATAAATTTTTAAAATTTACAGAATACCAGTCCTGATTTCTCACATACAAATCTGCGATCAGATTAAATTGAGAGCCTCTGTTATAAGAAGGATGAAATTCTTTGTTTTCAGAAAATTCCGTATTCGCAGAAAGTTCCATTCTGTATTTCAGTCCTTTCGTAATTTTAGCTTCAGCATACAGATTTCCAAGGAAATTTTTACGGATTAATTTATTCGTATTGGTAAGAGCTTCGGCAACAGGATTGAAATAATTAACATTTTGTCCTGCAGGAGGAGAAGCATAACTTCCGTCAAAATTATAAATCGGCATATCCGGAGCCTGTAAAAGCGTATTGGAGATAAGCCCGTTATAACTTTGGTTTACCGTAAAGTTTTCATTGCTTACTCCGCCTGTAATATTCGTGCCCACTTTCAGCCAGTTATTTACCTGAGAATCTACATTCGTCCGGAACGTATATCTTTTGAGTCCGGTATTGATAATATTACCTTCCTGATTAAGATAGTTCGCCGAAATGTAAAATGTGGTATTATCTTTACCACCGGAAAATGAAAGCTGATGGCTTTGAGAAAAAGCAGTCTTGTAAATCGCTTTTTGCCAGTTTGTCCCGTTACCCAGCAATTCAGGATGGGCAAACTCAGGTCTTGGCTGAAGATTAAAAAGATCAGACAATTGATTCTGATATCTTGCATACTGCTGAAGATTCATCACATCCAGATATTTATAAATACTGGAAACCGATGTATAACCTTCATAGCTTATCTTTCCCGCTCCTTTTTTGCCCGATTTCGTAGTAATGATGATAACACCGTTTGCTCCTCTCGAACCATAGATTGCCGTTGCAGAAGCATCTTTAAGTACATCTATTGATTCTATATCATTAGGGTTAAGAAAGGTAAGCGGAGAAACTGCGGCGTTTCCCGAACCTCCCGTTGCAGAAGTATCGTTACCTGCAATCGGTCTTCCCGTAGTGGAACTGTTGGTTGCATCTCCGGAAATTGGGACACCATCAATAATATACAATGGTTCGTTACTGGAACTGATGGAAGTCGTTCCGCGCACACGTACAGAAGCAGCCGCTCCCGGCTGTCCGTTACCGTTCGTTACGGAAACTCCCGCAACTTTTCCCTGAAGCATCTGGTCTACGGAAACCTGTTTCAGATCCTGAATGTCTTTCGATTTTATAGAGGATACGGCAGAATTTATATCCGTTTTTTTCTGAGCGCCATAACCTATCATTACAACTTCATCAATTTTTGTCTCTTTTAAAGTATCGCGCTTTGTCTTTTGAGCATGTACCCAACTTACAGGAAGAAAGGCCAAAGCAAAAAATAAGGCGGCTTTATTCTGTAGAACCGGGCTTAGTAAGGGGGTGTTTATTTTTCTCATAATTGCTACGGAAAAGAAATTAATGTTTAGGTTGAATTAACATTTTGTTCACATTGATGACAAAGCTAAATTTTGAAGCCAATTGCGATTAATGTTATTTTGTCATAATTCAGTATTATTTTACCTGATGCTAAATTTTTATTCCGTTTTGTTTATTTTAATTTGTTGATTTTTAGTTATTTATTTTGTTTTTAATGAGGGGGTTATTGTGGTTGTTTATCGTCATATTTGTGTCTTTTTTTTAAATTATTTGAAAAATAAAATAGCTTTTTATAGCTAAAAAGCCGCTTTTACGTATTTTAGAATTAATAAAATATTAACAAAAAACATCACCAACATCTCAAAAAAAGAGTAAAAGAATTATTTTGTTGAATTATTGAACCCTTTTAATACCGGTAAATTGATTTTTGAATTCCGAAGGAGTACATTTCTTTAAAGATTTGAAAATTTTATTGAAGTTGGCAATATTGTTAAAACCCGACTCGAAAGCAACTTCCGACACCGTCAGTTTTTTTTCAATGAGCCATCTTGCAGCGTAGCCCACTCTTATCTCGTTCAGGTAATTAATGAATGTTTTTCCTGTTCTCTTCTTAATAAACCTGTTGAATGTAACGATGCTCATGTTAGAAACTGCAGCCACTTCCTCAAGTGTTATTTTCTTATCGAAATTTTTATGAACGTAATCGTATACAAGTTTCATGCTGTCGTCATCGGTAAAAGTTTCCAGTTCTATGCTGTAAGAAGAAAGGATGGTAGTGTTTTCTGCAATAGCGAGCTCATGCAGAATGTGCATCATTTCCATAAAAGCTTCAAAACCTTTGAGTTTCGATAAATTCAGGAAGTTGTCTTTAAGTTTTTCTGCGGTTTCCTTTGAAAAAAGAATTCCCCGGATAGAATTTTTAATAAGATCGTCAATGGGCTTCATGATTCGTCTTTTCATTAAAGACTGTTCAAAAAAATCCTGATTAAACTGTACTGTTATTTCATGAATTTTTTTCGATTTGCATCTGTAATTATCCCAGTAGTGAGGAAGGTAAGGACCAATCATCACCAGTTCGATATGATCTATTTCTCCGATATGATCGCCTACAATTCTTTTATTGCCTTTTCCCTTAAGAATAAAGTTGATCTCAATTTCCGGATGATAATGAAGAGGAAAATCGAACGTATTTTTTATGCGGTCGAACACCAAAAAGGTCTCGTCGGGTGAAATAGTTGCTATTTCTCTAAGAATTTCGGAGTGTTTGCTCATTTTGTATCTTTTGTATGAGTGTTGATTTTCAGTTTTTTATCGTTTATTTGTGTAATTTATATGTAAAAATGACAAAATAATATTACATCCCGCCAAGATACATAAATAAATTTGGCATTAAGCAAATGTTAACAGACTCAAGCATTTTCCTTACGATGAAATTACCATTCAAAATACTATTGATCTTACTTTTTTGCATATTGGCAAAACTGAATGCACAAAAATTTGTAACCGTAAAAGATGGTCATTTTATACTTAAAAAAAAGGAGTATTACTTTGTAGGAACCAACTTTTGGTATGCTTCCTATCTCGGGCTGGAAAAAAATGAAGAAAAGGGTATCAGCAGATTAAAGAAAGAACTGGATTTTTTAAAATCTCAAAATATTGAAAATATTCGTGTTCTTGCCGCAGTGGAAGGTTCCGGAAAATTGAACGGAGCGAATAGAGTAGAACCCGCTTATCAATATGAAGCCGGAAAATTTGATGAAGACAAATTAAAAGGACTTGATATTCTGATGGATGAAGCAGGAAAAAGAAACATGAAAGTAATCCTTTTTCTTTCCAATAACTGGGAATGGAGCGGCGGATGGCTGCAATATTTACTTTGGAACAATAAAATTGATCAGCAAAAAACAGCAGAAAAACTGAATTGGGATGATCAGAGAGACTTTACCGCAAAGTTTTATAGTTGTGAAGAATGCAAAAATCAGTATTTTGAACAGGTCAAAAAGATTGTTACAAGAAGAAACTCTGTGAATGGAAAAAAATATACAAAAGATAAAACACTAATGGCTTGGGAAATTGCCAATGAACCCCGCCCGATGAGACCCGCAGCTAACGGAGAGTATAAAAAATTCATTACAGAAAGTGCTTCGTACATTAAATCGCTTGATAAAAATCATCTGGTAACTACAGGAAGTGAAGGAGTACAGGGAACGGAAGATATGAACCTGTATAAAGAAAATCATGCAGATAAAAACATCGATTATCTCACCATTCATATCTGGCCGAAAAACTGGGGCTGGTTTGCAAATGAGACGATGGAAAAAGATTTCGAAGAAGTGAACCGCAGAACCTCAGACTATATAAAATCTCATCTCAAAATTGCAGACGAAGTTCACAAACCGCTGGTTCTTGAAGAATTCGGGTTTCCGAGAGACGGACATTCTTTTGATATCAACAGCAGCACAAAATTAAGAGACAAGTATTACGAAAGTACTCTGAAATTGTGGAATGAGAACAGAAATCTGAAAGGAAGTTTTGCAGGATGCTCTTTCTGGGCTTTCAACGGAGTTGCAAAACCAATTCCCGGGCAGACCTTCTGGAAAAAAGGCGACGATTACATGGGAGATCCACCGATGGAAGAACAGGGACTGAATGGAGTTTTCATCTCAGATCAATCCACATGGAAGATCATAAGAAAATACAATACTAATCCTTAAAAGATAATTAAAATAGCAGGATAAATTTCCTCTACAATTAAATAAATGAATTCCTTAAAAAATTTTATTATAGTTTCTAACGTATTCTGTGCCGGTCTTTTTGCGGCGCAGGATACTTCTTTACTATCAAACAAAAATGCCACAGCGGAAACCCAAAACCTGTACAGAAATCTTTGGCAGCTTATGGATAAAGGAATCATGTTCGGACATCAGGATGATCTGGGATATGGTGTAAACTGGAGGATGCAGGATGGGAGAAGCGATGTGAAAGAAACTGCGGGAGATTATCCCTCCGTTTTTGGCTGGGACGTCATGAATATAGAATCCGGAGGAAAAGGACCGATTGATATTTTCAGCTTTGGGCAGATGAAAAAAATGATGGAGGACGTTTACAACATGGGCGGAATAAATACCGTCAGTTGGCACGCCAATAATCCGCTCACAGGAAAAACCGCATGGGATAATACGAAAGGAAGCGTAAAAACCATTTTGCAGGGAGGAGAAAAACATCAGATGTTTCTCAACTGGCTGGATCTGATCTCAGAGTATCTCGCTTCGGTAAAAGGTAAAGATAAAAAACAGGTTCCTGTACTTTGGAGGCCTTATCATGAACTTACAGGAAACTGGTTCTGGTGGGGAAAAAATAATTGCAGCTCTGAGGAATTTAAACAGTTGTGGAAAATGACCTATGATTATCTTACCAAAACAAAAGGTCTGAATAATCTCATCTGGATCTACAATACTTCAGACTTTAATACAAAAGAAGAATTTCTGGAATTTTATCCGGGTGATGAATACGTGGATATGATAAGCTTTGATATCTATGAGCTTGATAATCCGGTACACAATACAGGTTTTGTAGAACGTTCTCAAAAGCAGTTTGCCATCATGGATGAAATTGCGAAAGAACATCACAAAATTCCGGCTCTTGCTGAAACAGGATATGAGCAGATTCCGTACAACCGTTTCTGGACAAAAACTTTAACGGAAGCCATCGGAAACTACAAAATTTCTTACGTTCTGACATGGAGAAATCATGGATTGACGGAAGAGAAAAAAATGCATTATTATGTACCTTACAAAGGACATCCGAATGAACAGGATTTCAGAGATTTTTACAATCTCAGCAACACATTGTTCCTGAAAGATATACAAAATAACAATGTATATAAATGACAGGCGATACTCAATCATCAGTCATTTAAAAAACAATTTTAAAATTTAATCATTAAAAGAAAAATTAATGAATAACGAAAAGATAAATATAAAAGAAAAAGTGGCTTACGGATTTGGAGATGCCGCATCCTCTATGTTCTGGAAAATCTTCAGCATGTATCTGCTTTTTTTCTACACTGATGTGTTTGGTCTTGCGGCGGCGGCGGTAGGAACCATGTTTCTGGTAACCAAAGTATGGGATTCCTTTTTTGATCCTTTTGTGGGAATTTATTCAGACAGGATCGATACAAAATGGGGGAAATTCCGTCCTTTTTTATTATGGGTTGCCGTTCCTTTTGCCATCATCGGTGTATTAACCTTTTACACCCCAGATTTTGCACACAACGGAAAATTGATCTATGCATACATCACATATTCCTTAATGATGATGGTGTATTCACTCATCAACGTTCCTTATGCATCATTACTTGGCGTGATGTCTTCAGACGGTAAAGAAAGAACTACACTGGCTTCCTACAGAATGGTTTTTGCTTTCGCAGGCAGTCTTATTGCGCTTTGGATGATAGAACCTCTGGTAAAATACTTTGGAGACGGAACCTTAACTTCTTCGCAAGGCTGGTTTTATACCATTGTTGTATTCGGAGTAATGACGACGCTGCTGTTTTGGGGATGTTTTGCAGGAACCAAAGAACGTATTAAACCTATAAAAAAAGACCAGTCTACCTTAAAAGAAGATCTCAATGATCTTTGGAAAAATAAACCATGGTGGATTCTTTTGGGAGCCGGAGTTGCCACATTGCTTTTCAATACCATTCGTGACGGCGGGGCAATTTACTATTTCAAATATTATCTGGAAAAAACAGATCATGAAACATTTTCCATTTTCGGTATGGGAACAGGGATGTCCTATCTTACCATTTATCTGGTTTTAGGACAGGCAGCCAACATTGTGGGAGTGGTTTTGGCGACCCCTTTAGCCAATAAATTCGGGAAGAAAAAAACATTCTTTGCCGCAATGTTATCAGCAGCAGTTCTCAGTATCCTGTTTTATTTCCTTACGAAAGATAACATCATGATGATTTTACTGCTTCAATTTTTCATAAGCATTTGCGCAGGATGCATTTTCCCTCTTTTATGGTCAATGTATGCCGATACCGCAGACTATTCGGAATGGAAACGGGGAAGAAGAGCAACAGGACTTGTATTCTCGGCATCATCAATGTCCCAGAAATTGGGTTGGGCATTCGGTGGAGCAGCAACAGGATGGCTTTTGGCTTACTTTGGGTTTCAGGCAAACGTTGTACAGACAGAAAATGCACAGACAGGAATCAGATTGATGCTGAGCATTCTTCCGGCGGCAGGAGCCATCATTTCTATGCTTTTCATTTTTGTGTATCCTTTAACGGAAGAAAAACTTTCATCAATTACAGAAGAACTGGAGCAGAGAAGAAAAGAAAACTAAATACATACAAATCATATAAAAATATCTGAAACCAGATGGAATATAATTTCTATTACAAACAAAATATAAAATAATATAGCAAGATGAGTGATTTATTCAATACAAGATTTAATGAAGTGTCAGAAGAATTTGAAAAGCTGGTTACTCAAAAAAATTCTCCGGAAGATCATGCCGGAAACGGAATTTTTACAAGATATAAAAATCCTGTCGTTACAGCGGCTCATGCTCCGTTAGAATGGCGTTTTGATATGGATGCCGAAAGAAATCCATTTTTTATGGAACGTTTCGGGATCAATGCTGCTTTTAACGCCGGTGCAATGAAGTGGAACGATAAATATATTCTTTCTGTAAGAGTAGAAGGCTACGATAGAAAATCTTTCTTTGCAATTGCAGAATCTCCGAATGGTATTGATAATTTCCGTTTCTGGGAAAAACCCGTTGTGATTCCTCAGATTGAAGGAAATCCCGATACAAACGTTTACGATATGCGTTTAATTCAGCATGAAGACGGATATATCTACGGAATTTTCTGTACAGAAAGAAAAGATCCCAACGCACCGAAAGGAGATACTTCTATGGCAATTGCAAATGCGGGTATTGTAAGAACAAAAAATTTAGTAGACTGGGAAAGGCTTCCGGATTTAATTTCCAATACAGGACAGCAGAGAAATGTGGTATTGCATCCTGAATTTGTAAACGGAAAATATGCTCTTTACACACGTCCCCAAGACGGATTTATCGATGTTGGAGCAGGAGGAGGAATCGGGCTTGGCTATGTTGCAGATATGACGAATCCTGTGGTGGAAAATGAAGAAATTATCTATGGAAAAGCCTATCATACAGTATATGAGCTGAAAAACGGTCTGGGTCCGGCTCCTATTAAAACAGAAAAAGGCTGGCTGCATCTGGCGCACGGAGTGCGTAACACGGCTGCCGGATTGCGCTACGTTTTATATTTATTCATGACAGATCTAAACGAACTGGGAAAAGTAATCTACAAACCTGCCGGATATTTTATGGCTCCGGAAAATGAGGAAAGAGTAGGAGATGTTTCCAACGTGTTGTTTTCCAACGGATGGATCGCCGATGAAGATGGTAAGGTTTTTATCTATTACGCATCTTCAGACACAAGAATGCACGTAGCGGTTTCTTCAATTGAACAATTAACGGATTATTGCATCAACACGGCAGAAGACAGACTTACCTCATCCGAATCGGTGAAAACAATCATTGAAATTGTAGATAATAACATGGTTTCCAAATAACTGTAGTACTACAGAAACATTTTCAATTTTAAAGATAATAAGATTTAATCTCAATATGCAGACAGAATTTCTCTTAAATACGATGCAAAATGAGCTCCGTAATATCCTGAATTACTGGAGAAAGAATACAATTGACGAAAAAAACGGAGGTTTTATAGGTGAGATTGACTTTAGCGAACAGAAAAATCCGGCAGCAGAAAAAGGTTCTGTAATGTATGGGAGAATTCTCTGGACTTTTTCCGCAGCATTTTCTGCTACTCAGAATCCGGAAGATCTCAATATGGCGAAAAGAGCTTTTGAAGAGATTAAAAGCAACTTTTACAATCCGGAACACAAAGGAATCTATTGGAGCATTAATGCAGATGGAACGGTAAAAGATTCCAAAAATCAGATCTATGCCATTTCATTTGTTATTTATGGTTTGAGCGAATTTTATAAGGTTTCAAATGATAAAGAGGCACTGGATTTGGCGATAACCCTCTATCACAGCATTCAGAATCATTCTTTTGATAAAGTGAATAAAGGCTACTTTGAAGCATATACCGAAGACTGGAAAGAGATTGAAGACATGCGCCTCAGCGAAAAAGATGCTAACGAAAAAAAGACCATGAATACGCATCTTCATATCGTAGAAGCATTTGCCAACCTTTATCTCGTATGGAAAGATGAAGATTTGAAACAGAATATTATTCGGTTGCTGGAAACGATAGACCAATATTTCATCAATAAAGATTCATGGCATCTCAGACTGTTTTTTGATGAAAATTGGAACGAAAAGAAAGATGTTATTTCTTACGGACACGATATTGAAGCAGCATGGCTGCTGCAATGGTGTGCAGAAGCAGTGGAGGACGAAAACCTGATTGTCCTGTACAAAAATCATGCAGTGAAAATGGCGGATGCAACATTCGAAGGACTGGATGAAGACGGAGGATTATGGTATGAATACGAGCCGGAATCCGGTCAGCTTATTTCAGAAAAACACTGGTGGCCGCAGGCGGAATTGTGGATTGGTTTTCTGAATGCTTACCAGCTTACCAATGACGAAAAATACTTTAATGCTTTAAAAAAAAATGTGGAATTCACCGAAAGATACATCATTGATAAAAAAAACAGGGAATGGATCTGGGGAATCAACGAAAAGTATCTTCCTATCGAAAAAGACAAAGCAGGATTCTGGAAATGCCCTTATCACAACGGGAGAGCCTGTTTAGAGATCATTAAAAGAATAAAGTAATACACGTTGCATTTTGCAGCCATTATTTATAGACACGACAGGAAAAGAAAATAATTTGAAAAATCACTGGAAGTAATAAAAAGAAACATCTAAAATCACAATAATATTAACTTTCAAAAACATTTTAATTATGAAAACTCAAAGTAAATTTTTTCTGGTATCTTTCTTATTGGGAATTCTTTCCTGTCAGTCTTCAGCAAACGATTTGGCAGAGACAAACTCCTCTCAGGCTTCAGAATCGGTAAATAAACTCGTGAATAATACCTCAGATGCAAGTGCCACCCAAAAGACTCAATTGTTATTTTATAATTTAAAAAATAATGCAGGAACTAAAATTCTCGTAGGTCACCAAGATGCGTTTTACACGTATTATCAGGATAATACTTCCATGTCTGATGTAAAAAAAGCAACAGGATCCGATCCTGCGCTTATCGGATTGGATCTCATGTTTATTACCGATAAAAATTATCAGGCAAATGCTTCCAATTGGTACTATCAGCAGGAGCAGAAAATTGTGGCAGCAGCAAAAGAAGCCTATCAGAAAGGGATGGCGGTAACATTTTGCTGGCATTTGAGAGAACCTTACAATGAAACTACTTTCTACACCTCGGAAATGACGGCTTCTCAAAAGCAGAACGCTTTTAAAAGTATTCTTCCCGGTGGAGCCAACCACAACTGGTATCTTACCAAACTCCAGAAAGTGGCTTCTGTATTTAAAAATCTTAAAGGAAGCGGCGGCGAAGAAATTCCTGTGATCTTCAGGCCTTTTCATGAATTCGACGGAGACTGGTTCTGGTGGGGAGCAGCTTACTGCACGGCAGACGAATATAAACAGCTTTGGCAGTTTACTGTAAACTATCTCAGAAACACCATGAATGTTCATAATGTACTGTATGCTTTTGCACCGGATGCTTCCTACACAACTTCTGCAGCCTACCTTTCGAGATATCCGGGAGACCAGTACGTAGATGTTTTAGGAATGGATAATTATTATGACTTTACAGCACAGACAACAGCAGGAGCAAATACCGCCAACAGCAAACTTAAAGTAATATCTGATCTTGCCATCCAGAAAAATAAAATTGCGGCATTAACCGAAACCGGATACTCCAGCCAGAACAGTACAGCCAGAACGTCTACCCACTTTACGACACTGGTGCATCCTGCCATTACATCCAATAACGTTAAAATTTCATACGTATGCTTTTGGAGCAATGCAGGAAATACATATTATGTTCCCACGCCAGCAACACCTTATGCCACAGATTTTAAAAACTTTATCCTTAAACCGCAGATGGCTCTTCAGACAACCATAGCCGGAATTTTATACAATTAACAGAAAAAGAATCTGAATGAAAAAAAATATTTTAAGCATTTTTATTTTAGCTTCATTAGCACTTAGCGCTCAGAAAAACCTCATCAGCAACGGAGGTTTTGAAATGGATGCCCAAAGCTGGAATAATGAAAGTGCGATAACAATTAATCCGTACACCAAACATACAGGAAGTAAAGGAGGCGGAATTACAGAATATACCGCTCCGCAGTGGAAAGGAATCGATCAGACCTTCAGTATTCCTAAAAATACAGCAGCGATTGAAGTTTCTGCATGGCTGAAAGCAGATGGCGTGGAAAAAGGAAAAAGAGACTGGAACAAAGCAGTGGTAATTGCCGAAATTAACGGTAAAGGAGAAAATATTGCCGCTTTGGAAGGAACAACTCCATGGAAGGAATATAAAAAAGTAATTCCGTTAAATAAAGACCGTTCCGGAAGACTCATGATTGCCTTATCCGAATGTACGGGAAGTTTCTATTTTGATGATATTAAAATCACACCACTCACACAGGAAGATCTTAATAAAATTCAGGAGGAAGAAACCAAAAAATATGAGGTGAAAGTGATTACCGATTCTACTCCGCTGGAAATTGCAACTTTAAAAAATGCTGATTTTGAAAACGGACTGGAAAGCTGGAGAGGAACCGCTGAAACCACTTCCGAAGAAAAAGTAAAAGGACAGAAAAGCTTAAAGCTGTCTTCTTCAAATCCTGTTTGGTTCGGAATAGATCAGATTGCAGATATCCCCGATGGAAGCAAAACACTGGATATTTCTGCATTTGCAAAAACAAAAGACCTGAAACCCGGAAAAAACGACTGGAATAAAGGAGTAATGATCGTAGAATTCACCAAAGACGGAACTGCAAAAACAGGAGAAGATCAGCCGATATTTTTTGTTTCGGACGCTAAAGACTGGCAAAAATTCTCCAAGACACTTGCTGTTCCCGCAGGTTCTGGAAAATACAGGATTATGCTGGCTCTTTCCGAAGCTACAGGAACCATTTATGTAGACGATATTCAGGTAAAATTCAACAAATAAAAATTTAAAATTAAATAAACATTAGTATGGAACATGACGTAAGACCTTGGGGAGAATATTGGGTACTGGATGACTCAGAAACTCATAAAGTAAAAAGAATACAGGTGAATCCCGGTGGAAGATTATCTTTGCAATATCATCATAAAAGAGCAGAAGTCTGGACAATTGTTTCAGGAGTCGGAACCATTACGATTGATGAAGACATCAGAGATTACACATTAGGGCAGGTTGCACAGATTCCTCTTGGAGCACACCACAGAATAGAAAATAAAACTTCCGAACCGGTTGTTTTTATCGAAGTTCAGTACGGAACGTACTTTGGAGAAGATGACATCGTAAGAATCGAAGATGATTACAACAGAGCATAAAGCCTCTGCAAACTTAAAATCGTTTTGGATTTAAAAACCTGCAGACTTTGCATTAAAATTAAATACTATAAATAATAACGGAGAATTAAAAATCCTTATTTACATTTCTTTACTATGAAAATTTTTCCTACAAAATTTTTCTCGTTAGCTTTTCTTTCGGCTTTGTCTTTTACAAATGCCCAGTTCAGACTGTCTGACGAGAA
Source organism: Chryseobacterium gambrini (assembly GCF_900156825.1). Classification (GTDB taxonomy): domain Bacteria; phylum Bacteroidota; class Bacteroidia; order Flavobacteriales; family Weeksellaceae; genus Chryseobacterium; species Chryseobacterium gambrini. Next base: position 67,704 of record NZ_FTOV01000016.1, read on the forward strand.
AGCGACACAGGAAACACAAAATTTATATCAAAATCTGGCAAAAGCACAGAGAAAAGGCTATTTCATAGGACATCAGGACGATTTGGCGTACGGTGTTTACTGGAAATACCAACAGGGAAGAAGTGATGTTAAAGAAGTGGTAAAAGATCATCCCGCAGTATACGGCTGGGAACTTGGAGATCTGGAATTGGGAAAAACAGAGAATCTTGATGGTGTTCCGTTCAGTAAAATAAAAGAATTCATAAAAGAAGGTTATCGCTGTGGCGGAATCATTACTATAAGTTGGCACTCCAACAATCCCATAACAGGGGGCAATGCATGGGATTTTTCCAATACCTCCATAAAAAGTATTTTGGAAGGCGGAGATAAACATTCCGTTTTTCTCTCTTATCTTGATAAAATAGCCGATTTTTTAGCGGATTTAAAAGACGATAACGGAACCCCGATTCCTATTCTGTGGAGGCCCTTTCATGAACACACCGGAACATGGTTCTGGTGGGGTGCGAAATCGGCTTCAGATGAAGAATATAAAGAATTGTACAGGTTTTCTTTAGATTATTTAAAAAATGAAAAAAAACTGCATCACCTGATTTCAGTTTATAACACCAGCGTTGAATATACCACCCCCGAAGAATTCCTGAAACGCTATCCGGGAGACAGCTATGTAGATATGATGTCTTTTGACGCTTATCAGAGAGGTTCTGTGGATGAAGGGAAAAAATTTGCAGAAAAACTGGATGTTCTTATTTCAGCAATGAATCAGGCAGCAGAAAAACATAATAAAATTTCAGCTATCGGCGAAATAGGATATAACCAGATTCCGGATTCTGAGTGGTTTACGAAAGTGCTGAAACCGGTTTTCGATAAGCATACATTTTCCTATGTGTTATTCTGGAGAAATGCAGGCTTCAAGCCGGGAAATAATGAAGTGGAATATTATCTGCCTTTTAAAGGACATCCTTCGGAAAAAGATTTTTTAAAATTCTATAAGGATAAAAAAACACTATTTGAAAAAGAAGCCGGAAAAATGAATCTGTACAAATAATGATGCATAGTCCATTAGTAAGATAACAATTAAAATTAAACAGGACTATTTGTAGTTTAAATATTTTAATAAACGATTAATCATTGTCTTTTGTAATTAAATTTGAAATTGGTTCAAACAGATATAACATTAAAAAAGCAAAAATGAAATCTTCACGCATTACACTTCTATTCATTTTAATTTCCATATTTACATTTGCAGGAAATCCTGTAAAGGAAATTGGAAACCTTCAGGTTGTGGGAACCCAGCTTTCCGATGCAAAAGGCAAACCTGTGAGGTTAGTGGGAACTAGTTTCGGCTGGAGCAATTTTCATCCCCGATTTTATACTCCGAAAACCGTAAAATGGCTGAAAGATGACTGGAACGTAAACGTTGTCCGTGCTTCCATGGGAATTGATCCTGAAGGTGCTTATCTGCAAAACCCTAAGACAAATCTCAAAAGTATAGAAACGGTGATTGATGCTGCCATTAAAGAAGGCATCTATGTAATTATCGATTGGCATGCTCATAAAATTCATACAAAAGAAGCGAAAGAATTCTTTAATACAATATCCAAAAAATACGGTAAATACCCGAACGTGATCTATGAAGTTTTCAACGAGCCTGAAAAACAATCCTGGGAAGAAGTTAAAAGTTACGCGGAAGAAATTGTAAGGACCATCAGAAAAAATGATGCCGACAACATTATTCTCGTAGGCTGTCCGGAATGGGATCAAAGAATAGATCTGGTTCAGAAAAATCCCTTAAAAGACAAAAAAAATATCATGTACACCGTGCATTTTTATGCAGGAACTCATGGAAAATGGCTGCGCGACAGAACCGATGAAGCCATAAAATCGGGCATTCCGGTTTTCATTTCAGAGTCCGCAGGAATGGAAGCTACCGGAGATGGAAAATTTAATTATCCTGAATGGCAGAGCTATTTTAGCTGGATGAATAAAAATAAGCTGAGCTGGATTACATGGTCGGTTTCCGACAAAAAAGAAACCTGCTCCATGCTTCTTCCTACCGCTTCTTCCGAAGGAAACTGGAAATTATCCGATCTTAACGAATCCGGAATAAGAACAAGGGATTATCTTAAACAGTTTGACGACAGAGGAAAATATCTTCAGAAATTTTACTGGCACGGAAGAGTGCTTCAGTCTTCTTTTAATAAAGGTCAACTCATTGGTCCGGGATCTTATACCGAGTTTCAATTTAGCGGAAATTCTGTAAGTTTCGGATTGAAAAATATCCCTTTCCAAGGCTATTACAACTATGTTTCCATTGAACTGGACGGTAAATGCATCGGCAGATTTAAAATAGACAATAACGAGATTAAAAAATTTACTTACGATGTTTCAGACAAAAATCTGAAAGTACACACCATTAAAATCGTAAAGGCAACGGAAGCGGCGATGGGAGAAGTCTATTTTGACGGCAGCGGAATCGATGCTGTCTCTTTTCAGCCGAAACCTGGAAAAAAAATTGAATTCATAGGAGATTCTATTACCTGCGGATTCGGAAATGATGAAAGTGGACTCCCATGCGGAAAAGGACAGTGGTTTGATCAGCATAATGCGTATTTTGCTTATGGTCCTGTAGCAGCCAGAACTTTGGGAGCAGATTATCTTTTAAGTTCTGTTTCAGGATACGGGATGTACAGAAACTGGAACACAGAGAAATCGGAAGAAAATATTCTGCCCGATGTTTATCCTTATCTTTATCTGAGAACTTCCGAGCCGGAACTTTTCGGCAACGATTATCAGCCTGATCTGGTGAGTATATGTTTGGGAACGAATGATTTGTCGCGAGGCGATGGCAAAAAAGAGCGTTTACCTTTCAATAAAGAAAAATTCATCGGAAATTATGTGGAATTCGTTCAGAATATCTACAAAAAATATCCCGACACCAGAATTGTTTTATTAAACAGTCCGATGGTTTCAGGGGAGAATAATAAACTCCTTGTAGAATGTTTAAATGCCGTGAAAAATTCTTTCAGAAATGATAAAAAACATCAGCCAATTGAGATTTTTGAATTTAAGGCAATGACTCCGAAAGGATGCGGATATCATCCAAGTAAAGAAGACGACCAGATAATGGCAAACCAGTTAATTCCTTTTTTACAGAAATACTTACCTAATTAAGCTTTAATCTATCTCACATGAAATTTATAATAAGTCTTTTCTCATTATTTTTAACAAACTTGCTTTTTGCCAACATTAATCTTCCGGCAATTTTTACAGACAATATGGTGTTGCAGCGTAATGCAGAAATCGTTATTTGGGGAAATGCCAATCCGAAAGAAGAGATTACCCTGAAAGGAGATTTTCTTGACAAAGAATATAAATTTGTGACAGGGAATGACGCTGTTTTTAAATTCATCATACCAACAGGAAAAGAAGGCGGACCTTACACTTTTACCCTGAAAGGCTACAATGAAGTAAAGCTTAAAAACGTAATGCTGGGTGAAGTATGGCTGATTTCCGGACAGTCTAATATGGAATACACGCCAGCTTGGGGAATGAAAGATGCTGATGCAGAAATTGCCAAAGCCAATTTTCCGGACATAAGATTTTTCACCGTTCCGAAACTCTCATCATCCTATCCACAGAATAATTTGTTTGGAAGCTGGGTTTCCTGCAATCCCGATACCATGAAAAACTTTAGTGCAATAGGCTATTTCTTTGCCCAAAAAATACAGGAAAATCTCAACGGTGTTCCAGTAGGAATTATTTCTTCCGCCTGGGGAGGAAGTCCTGCAGAGCTTTGGACTCCGGAGAATGTATTCAGGCAAAATCCTCAATTGGCAGAAAATTACAAAAAACTGGGAAGTTCAGAATATTATCCGTCGCAGATGAGCGGAGCGTACAATGCAATGATTTTCCCTCTGAATCCGTATAAAATAAAAGGCGCACTCTGGTATCAGGGTGAAACTAATACGGGAAATGCTGAAGGATATACAGACCTGCTTTCTTCCATGATACAGTCTTGGAGACAAGCCAAAGGAGAAGAATTTCCGTTTTACATCATTCAGATTGCCAAATATACAGGTTGGGGCGATACTACCGTTAAAATTCAGAATTCCCAGAGAACAGTTTCAGAAACCGTTAAAAATTCAGATCTTGTCATTACCTCAGATCTCGACAGAACAGACGATATTCATCCAAAAAATAAAAAACCGGTCGGGATAAGAATGGCAAACCTTATTCTTAAAAATGTATACGGCAAAAATAATGGTCTTGTAGAAAGTCCGAAGCTTAAAAACGTAGAATACAAAGGAAATAAAGCTATTTTATCTTTTGATTTTGCAGACGGACTGCATTTTAAAAATAAAGAATCAAAACTTTTTGAAATCGCAGGAACGGAGGGTCAATTTGTTCCGGCAACCGCAGTTATAAAGGGAAATCAGATCATCTTAGAATCCAAAGAAGTGAAAAACCCTGTCAATGTAAGATATGACTGGAGCAACACCGCAGTTCCTGATTTATTTAATAAGTCTGAATTGCCCGCTTCCAGCTTTTCAACTGAGAAAATAAAGTAGAAGAATTCAACAATCAGAACTTTTAATTTGAAAGAATTTTCAACACACTAAAGATTTATTTCGTATTGAATTTTAAAAACTATTATTCATAAATTGGGGTTGTCATTAATTTTTTACCGTTAAAAAACCTTGAGTTCTTAGCTGAGGACTTTACGTTAAAATTAAGCATCATGATCAACAAAGAATAATCAAAAATAAAATGAGAATAACCAAAATAGTAATCATCACCATAATAAGCATCATTAAAGTGAACACAGTCAGCGCACAGCAAAAACTCAACCCCGAAACAGAAAAGAAGATCGATATTCTGATGTCTAAAATGACACCGGAAGAAAAAGTAGGGCAGATGAATCAGTACAACGGTTTCTGGGATGTTACGGGACCTGCTCCCGTCGGAGGAAGTGCTGAAGAAAAATATGAAAATATAAAAAAAGGATTGGTAGGATCTATGCTTACCGTTCGCGGAGTAAAAGAAGTAAAAGCAGTTCAGAAAATCGCAGTGGAACAGACAAGACTCGGCATTCCGCTAATTATTGGGTTTGATGTTATTCACGGATACAAAACACTTTCGCCGATTCCTTTGGCAGAAGCAGCAAGTTGGGATCTGCAAGCCATCGAAAAATCTGCAGAAGTTGCCGCCTCAGAAGCTGCCGCCTCCGGAATCAACTGGACATTCGGTCCCATGATGGATATTTCCAGAGATGCAAGATGGGGAAGAGTGATGGAAGGAGCCGGAGAAGACCCTTTTTTAGGAGGAAAAATTGCTGCGGCACGTGTAAAAGGTTTTCAGGGAGATAATACCTTCAAATCTCCGTTAAGAATCGCGGCCACCGCAAAACATTTTGCAGCGTACGGTTTTGTAGAAGCCGGACTGGAATATAATGCCGTTGAAATCGGAAACAATACTTTATTCAATCAGGTTTTGCCGCCTTTCAAATCCGCTGTAGACGCGGGAATAAGAAGTGTGATGAATTCATTCAATACCATTAATGGAATTCCCGCAACAGCCGACAGATATCTTCTGAGAGATGTGCTGAAAAACAAATGGGGCTTTTCCGGTTTTGTTGTGTCAGATTGGGCTTCTATCCGTGAGATGATTTCTTGGGGATTCTCAAAAGACGAAAAAGCAGCGGCAAAATCTGCTGTAGAAGCCGGAACAGACATGGATATGGAGAGTGGAATCTATTTCCCTTACCTTATTGATTTGGTAAAACAGGGAAAAGTTAAAGAAAGCTATATAGATGATGCCGTAAGAAGAATTCTTCGCGTTAAATTTGAACTGGGACTCTTCGATGATCCTTATCGTTTTCTCGATGAGAAGCGTGAAAAGGAAACAATTGGAAGCACGGCAAACCATGAAGCCGTTCTGGATATGGCAAAAAAATCCATTGTTCTTCTTAAAAACGAAAAAAATCTTCTTCCGCTTAAAAAATCAGGACAAAAAATTCTCCTTCTGGGTTCTTTGGCAGAAAGTAAAAATTCCCCTCTCGGAAGCTGGAGAATTGCAGCAGACAACAATACCGCAGTTTCTGTTCTGGAAGGTATGAAAGCCTACAAAGGCAATCAGCTTAATTTTGTGGAAGGACCAAAATTAACAACCTCCGAACCTACTTTCCTTACCGAAGTGAATTATAATACCACCGACAGAAAAGGTTTGGAAGAAGCAAAAAATGCCGCTAAAAATGCCGATGTCATCGTGATGGTTTTGGGAGAACACGGATTTTCGTCCGGAGAAGCAAGAAGCCGAACAAACATAGATTTACCCGGACTTCAGGAAGAATTTTTAAAAGAAATTTTTAAAGTAAATCCCAATATCGTACTCGTTTTAAACAACGGAAGACCTTTAACGATCAACTGGGCTTCAGAAAATATACCTGCTATTGTAGAAGCGTGGCATTTGGGAACACAGGCAGGAAACGCCGTTTCGCAGGTTCTTTACGGAGATTACAATCCAAGTGGAAAATTGCCGATGACATTCCCGAGAAACGTAGGTCAGATTCCTGTTTATTACAATCATCTTAATACCGGAAGACCTTTCGATAAAGATAAAAATGTGTTCTGGAGCCATTATTCCGATGTAGAAAAAACACCGCTTTATCCGTTCGGATTTGGATTGAGTTACACAAAATTTGAATATTCCGATTTAAAAATCAATGAAAAGTTGTTTTCAAAAGGAGAAAATATTCAGGTAACTTTTACCCTTAAAAATACAGGGAAATACGATGGAAAGGAAGTGGCTCAGTTGTATATTCAGGACGAATTTGCTTCCGTAGCCAGACCTGTAAAAGAATTAAAAGGCTTCCAGATCGTAGAACTGAAATCCGGCGAAAGTAAAAAGATCACCTTTAATTTAACTGAAAAAGAACTTGGTTTTTATGATAATTCCGGAAACTTTATTGTAGAAGAAGGAGCATTTAAAGTAATGGTAGGCGGAAACTCGGAGAGTGTGATTTCGGATGAATTTAGTCTGGAGTAAAAAGATAGATTTACCAATAAACAAATCCTTAGGTTAAAAATTAATCTAAGGATTTTTTATTCCGCTTTGTTGTTACTCTCTTTTGTGCTTTATTTGCAGAATTCTATTGGGCTGAAAAAGTTGTAAAGATTAAATCCACCTGAGATTTTTTTATTAAAATTTGAGATTAATGCAATTGCTGAAGCAGATGTGTGAGACCATTATTAAAAACTTCTTAACAGCTGAATAGAAAAATTTTTCATTTAAATAATAACCATAAAAACATGTAAACGATGAGTACTGAAAATATAGAAAATCAAATAAATAGATCAACTGTTCTTGATGAAGAAACGCAGAAAATCGAAGAAATCTTAGGAATAAAACCGGAAGACTACCTAAAATATAATTTACTTCAATATTTACACCTCCAAGACGTAGATATTGAGGATTTTTCTAAGTTTTTACCGTATCTCGTTAAAGTAAAAAACGTAAAGCTTACCAACTGTACCATTGCTAATTTTTCCGAATTGTTAAAAATAGAAAGTTGTTCCAGTTTCACTCTGGATAATGTGACTTTCAGAAACAATGAGTGTAATGTAACCAGAGGGTTTCCTTATGAAATCCGATTTTCAAATATGACCTTTGATGCAGGTTGTTTTAACAGTTTTCATATATCGTCATCCGGTAAAGGATATAAGCATCTTTTTATTAATAATTGTCATATTGATAATATTCAGGAAATCAATAATATAAAAGGGCTTTATTCATTACATCTCGACAGTATAACTTTTACTTGTAACCCCACCAAAGTAAAAGAAAAATCAATTTACATGATCCATATTTTCAACTCGAAGTTTGAAGATATTTCTTTTATACCATTTAAAAAATCTGTAGGAAGAATTGATTTTAAAAATTGTAAAATAGGAAACTTTAAAGGAATTTCTGAATTTGAAAAGCTTAAAAAGATTCAAATTGATACAAATACACTTGTTAAAGATGAAAGTCAATTTGAAAACCCTTTCAATAAAGAAATTACATGTCATTTCATTAAGGCGGAAAAACCATTTCGTTTAAAAAATGCAGTATCGCTCAGAAATTATATTAATGAATTAAGCTTTACCTATTTTAAGGTGAAAAAAGTAAAGGATCTTAAAAAGTTTGAAATGGTTAAAACTCTTTCATTTGATAAATCTGAATTTTATGTAGATGCTTTTTTGCCTATTGCCAATCAGATTCAAAAAGTGAAGATGAGAGATTCTGAGATTAAAAAACATAACTATTTCAGTTCTTTCGTTAATTTGAAGAGTTTTGAATCAAGCTGTTTCTCAAGAGAGAGTAAAGAGATAAAAAATTTCTCAAAATTACTTCCGTTAAAAGATCAGCTGATGAGTCTGGATTTTTATGAAGACGAAGAAATGGATAAAAAAGCTCCAGATTATCCCATCAGTCAATTTACTTCACTGGAAACCTTAAAATTGGGTTATGAAATTTCTGCGAAAACGGGAAAATCTATTATGAAGTTGAAAAAATTGAGAAAGCTGGATATTAGCATAGCAAAAACGAAGCATATTTTCGATTTGGGACATCTGAAAAAGCTGGAGTTTTTAATTTTTAATTCAAGAGTAAAATTTACTGGATTTGAAAATCTGAAACGTCTAAAATCATTGCAAATAGTCAATGATAGAAAATTTGATTTGAAAACGCTTCCAACTATGAAGTCCTTAAAAAGATTGAGCTTTTCCGCTTATGATACTCACATTAAAGATTTGAGTCACTTTCCGAATTTAGAATTTCTGAGACTAAAGGGAGTTAAGAAACTGCAACTGAAAAACTTGAAAAAGCTAAAAGTGTTGGATTTGGACAATAGCAGAATTAAAGATTTTTCTTCGTTTGAAACCTTACCTTCCCTGGAAAGACTAGATTTATCAAGTATTCAGGGTAATATTAATTTAAAAGAAATATCGAAATTTCCCAATTTGAAATGGTTAACATTATTGGAAAGCTATGAGGTAAATGATATTTCAGGATTAGAAGCATTAAAAAAATTAGAGCGCTTGGATTTATACCAAACAAAAGTTACAGACGTAAAGGTGCTGAATACTTTGCCTAATTTAAGGGAAGTCAATTTATTAGTGAATAATTCCAAAGAACTTAATCTTGAATCACAATTGGATCGTCCTGAAATTGCCATTTACTGTGGATTACCAAGCGTAAATTTATGGGTTTGGGACAAAGATGAATTTGGAATTTAAATGATCCGTAAGAAGCAAAGTAAAATTAATATTTAAACAGAATAACCACTCAAAATGAAAGAAGATCAGCAAACAGATAAAACATCAGAAGCTTATAAAAGATTAAAAGAAATTTTAGGGGAAGAACCTTGGGAAGATTATGCAAGATCAAGAATAGAGCTCAAAAATTTAACAATTGACGATTTTTCTATCATCTTGCCGTGGATTAGGAATGTAGGAAGATTGTATGTCAGCGATTCTTCCATTTCCAATTTTTCAGAATTATTGAAGTTGGAGAATTGTTATTCTTTTCATTTGGATAATGTGACGTTCACAAACAATGACTGTGAGGTAACGAGAGACTTTCCAGGTGAAATTCATTTTTCTAATATGAATTTTGATGCAAGCGGGCTGAATTGCTTTCCTACATCAGTTAGTAAAGGACACCATAGCTTTTCTATTGAAAACTGTCATATTGAAAACATTCAGGAGCTAAGCAATATAGAAGGAATTTCTGCATTATATCTTGATAAAATAACCTTCACCTATCATCCAAGAAAAATAAAAGAGAAATCAATTTACAGGATTAGCATTTCCGACTCGCAGTTTAAAGATATTTCTTTTATACCCTTTAAAAAATCGGTGGGGGATATTGATTTTGTAAACTGCCGTATAGGAAATTTTGAAGGAATTTCTGAGCTTAAGGAGCTTGAAGAAATTGGATTCGATAATGATACGATAGTTGAAGACATAAGGAAATTGGAAAATCCTTTTAATAAAAAAATTACCTGTGTTGTTTTCGTGAAAGATAAAAAGCAGCTCGATCTAAAAAACGTATTAGGGATCAGAAATTATATTAATCATATACATTTTACTAATTTTAAAGGAAAAAAAATTGATAATCTGGAAAAATTTGAAAGGTTGCATCATCTCACATTTGATAAATCTAAGTTTTATGTGGATGCATTTTTATCCATTGCAAAACAAATCCAGAGCGTAGAGGTTAGAGATTCAGCGATTAAAAAACATAGTTATTTTAAGCATTTTCCTAATTTGACAAGTTTTGAATTAAACGGTTTTGGAAAAGATAGTAAAGATACCCGAATTTTTTCAAAACTGTTTCCTCTAAAAAAACAGCTGAAAGAGCTGGAGTTTTATGAATCTCAGGATAAACCCACAAACTATCCCATCGAAAAATTTACAGCATTGGAATCTTTAAAAATAGGTTACAATATTTCGTTACAGACTGTGGAATCTATTCTTACTTTTAAAAAATTAAAAAAATTAGAAATAAGGATAGAAAAAACAAAGAAGATTATCGATTTGGGAAATCTGAAAAACTTGGAGTTTTTAAATATCTACAGTGAATCAAATTTATATTGTACGGGATTTGAAAATTTAAAACGTTTAAAATCTTTGGAGATAAGCAGTGACGGGAAATGTGATATTAATATGCTTCCAAAAATGAAATCCCTGAAAAGATTGAGTTTTTACAGTCATGAAGATTGTGCGGTGAAAGGGCTGAGCCAGTTTCCTAATTTAGAATTTCTGAAGCTTGAACACATAAAGAAGCTGCAATTAAAAACCCTGAAAAAGCTGAAAGTTTTGGATCTGGATAACAGTCAGATTAAAAATTTTTCTTCGTTTGAAACCTTGCCATCCCTTGAAAAACTAGATTTATCTTCTCTTCAGAATAAAATTGATCTGAAAGAAATCTGGAAATTTCCCAATTTGAAATGGTTAACATTACTGGAAAGCTATGAGGTAAACGATATTTCAGCTTTAGAAGCGTTAAAAAAATTAGAGCGTTTGGATTTATACAGAACAAAAGTTATGGATGTTCGGGTTTTGAATACATTGCCAAATTTGAAGGAAGTCAACTTGGCAGTAGAGAATTGCGAATTAAACCTTAAAGAGCAATTGGATCGTCCTGAAATTGCCATTTACTGCGGATTACCGACTATAAATTTATGGATTTGGGAGAAAGATGAATTTGGGATTTAAACGAAAACGATTCTCCATTTTCATTATTCAGATTAATTTTAATTTCTTAAATAACGATAAAAATATTAAAAACATAATATGATGGAAGCCAACGTGGTACAGCTTATAATTTCTCTTAGAAATGAATTTGCAGGCATACATTATGCTCGCTATTTTGAAGATAACGAAAATAATAGAATTTCCCATTTTTTGCAGAAAGTGCATGATTCGGGAGAGTCCTTACAAGGAGAGGAAAAAACACTGTACGAAATTCTCGTCAGTACTTTTGCTCTTGATTATTTCAACGCAAGTTTTTCAGGAGAAGATCTTACCAATATAAATTCTCAGGATCTGTCTCAAATTGAAACATGGACTGTACTCGACTTTAAAAACTATATATCCGAAAGTTTCAAAAAAAACGACCTGAGAAAAGAATCTCTTAAAAAGATTTCAATTGAAAAATACAGTCTGCTTTTCAGAGGTTATGAGGAAGATATTGCTTATTATAGAACTTTGCAGGACTGGCATTTAATGAGAAAAATTAATTTTCTTTTAGATGGTGGGTTTTTTACGAAGAACGAACTGAAAGAAAATGAAAATAAGATTCTTGCAATCTACGATGTATTGATTAATGAAAATGAGGGCAATTCGAAGTTGTATTTTATGCGCGAAAAATTGCTCTATCTCTGTTCGTTAGATAAAGAATTGAATAAACTGCAACAGTTGCAAACTATTCTGAAATCTGATATTGACGGAGATTACAAAGTTTTAATGATGCGGGACATCATGACAATATACAGGAATGATGATAAATCCAGAGAAGCTCTTGAAATTGCAGATCAGGCAAAAAAACAGTTTCCCAATTCCCCATTTTTAAAGGAAATTCAATATAAAGAAGATTTAATGACCTGCCCTGAATTGGGACTGAATTTCGAAAAACAGATACAAAGCAATAAGCCGATTCATATAGTGGCAGAATATCGTAATACTTCTGATTTTATTCTGAATATTTATGAAGTGAAAGGCGGGTTTAAATCTTTTATTAAGTATACAGAAGATTATCGTTCAGAAGAAAAATTTTACCATGAAATTGAAAAAATACTCATAAGAAAAGAACATTATACACTTCCTCACTGTGAAATTTATGAAGAGATGAAAACTTCTCTGGAGATTAAACCTTTACCACCGGGATTATATGTTGCAGAATTTTCTTCAAAAGATTTAGCTGAAAGCGATTCAGTCAAAAACTATTTTTTCACAGTATCCGATTATAAAATAATTTATCATCATAAAGACGCAAATGATTTTCCGGAATCATTCAGGTTAGTAAACAGTGAAAATGGAACACCGATTCCTAACGAGGAAATTGTTTTTTTCGAATATCTTCGAGATCAGGATTTGGTAAAACTGAATGCAAAAACAGATGATTTAGGTGTTTTTAAAATTCCGTCAGATGCAAATAATTCATATAGAAAATATCTTGTCCATCATCCAAAAACTAATGATTTTCAAATTCTGGATGTATGGGGAAGAAAATTTTCAGAAGAGCAAACAAGAGATATCCTTAATAAAACAATACCGCAGATTTTTACCGACAGAGCGATTTACCGACCGGGGCAGACCGTTTATTTTAAGGTAATTAATACTAAAATAGAAAGCGAAAAGGAATCGGTTGTTGTAGGATTAAAACAAAAAATAGCTTTAACTGATGGAAACGAAGAGGGAATTTCTACACAAGAATTTACGACCAATGAATTCGGATCTTATCACGGAAGCTTTGTTCTCCCTAAAGGAAAACTAAACGGAACCTTTGCTTTAATGATTGAGGACGGAGCAGACTGTTTTCATACTTTTCTTGTAGAGGAATATAAAAGACCGAAATTTGAGATTACTTTTGAGCCAGTAAAGGGAGAATATCAATATGGACAGACGCTAGAACTCAAGGGAAGAGCAACATCATTTTCTGGAGTGCCCCTCCGTAATATAGTTGTAAACTATGAAATTACAGAGAATGATATCCGCTGGAAATTCTTCAGCCATTATTCAAACGATTATAATCATGAAAATTCTATACTTGGAAACGCCGAAACCGATGAGAACGGAGAATTCACGATTTCTGTAACTTTTGAAGAAAATACATATTTAAAAGATGTTCAGGTAGACTGCTTTAAAATTGAAGCGTCTGTTACGGATATCAATGGAGAAACACAGTCGGCTTCTGTTGAAATAAATGTGGCTTCAGTTCCTTATTACATCAAAGCCGAAGAAATTAAAGATGCTTTTACAGACGAAAATGTAAAAATTAAAGTTGAAACAAAAAATTATAATAATCAGGATGTTGAAAAGCCATATCATGTAAAACTTTCCAAACTGAAGTCGCCAGACAGGATTTTTAGAAAGATGTTTGAAGATAAAATTCAGAATTTATCACAATTTTCTAAAGAAGAGTTTATAGCCAAGTTCCCGCATGACTATTTTGATGAGGACGAATATGAAGAAGAGGTACAAATAGAAAAAGTGATTCTCGATAAAATCTATGATCCAAAAACAGATAACCAACAACCGATAGCCAATTTAGATTTAGGAAAATTAGACGTCGGGAGATATGAGTTGGAACTTTATGATAGTCAGAACAAAGAGTTGATCGAAACATCTCAGTACTTTAATGTTTGGGATAAAAATTCATTGAAAGAAGAAAAGGTATTTTTGAATGTTGTAGATCCAAAAAAGGGATTTTTAAGGGGTGAAAAAGCCAATATCTACGTATATTCTGCAATTCCTGATGCTTTGGTATATATCTTTCTACAGGATTGTCTGGGAAACACCATAGCTGAAATAAAGCAATTAAAAAATGGTATATTAGACTATATTGTAGAAATTCCTAAAAATAAAAATATTTCAGAAATTAATGTTCAGTTTCAGATCATTGCTTACAATGAAGTACAGCATAGTGAGATTACTCTTAAAATAAAAGAAAACGAAAATCCTCTTACTATCGAAACAATAGTTTTCAGAGATAAGATTGAACCGGGCTCTAAAGAAAAATGGACAGTCAAAATCACAGAAAATAATAAAAAGGCTTCGACTGCGCTCAGCTTGACAGCAGAAGTCTTGACAACAATGTATGACAGATCTTTAGATCAGTTTTCTATAAATACTTTTGAATGGAAAAGGTATTATGTTCCGTATTATGCGGTAATGTCTTACAAAGTTAAATATAATCTTAGTGCGAGATTTGCTTCAAAAGAGGTTCCTTATATAAGATCTTTTTCAATAGAACCGCCATGCTTCAATTGGTATGATGGAGATATTCCTGAAGGTTTAACGTTTGTGGGCGGAGCATGTGGATATTCCGGAGATGCAGTTTTGAATGAACTTGAAGGACCAAAATTACATTATAAAATTGCGAAAGGCGATGAAAAAGAAAGGGGAATTTCTGTTGGAGAAACCCACAGCGATTTACCCCAAGTTCCCGTGCGCCAAAACCTAAACGAAACCGCATTTTTCTACCCGGATTTGAGAACCGATTCCGAAGGCAATGTAAGCTTCGAATTTACTTCTCCGGAAGCACTGACAAAATGGAAGCTGATGTTTTTGGCGCATACGAAAGACGCAAAAGCAGGAACGCTGGAAAAAGAAGTCATAACGCAGAAAGAATTTTCTGTAACGCCAAACTACCCAAGATTTTTGAGAGAAGGAGATGAACTGAATCTCCAGTCCAAACTATCAAACTTAACGAACAAAAAATTAAACGGTTCGGCAAGCTTACAGATTCTGGATGCCTTTACCAATGAAGATATTTCTTCCCAGTTTGGTTTAAATTCAAGCATTCAGAACTTTGATCTGAATGAAAACGGAAATTCAGCCTTGACATGGAAAATAAAAGTGCCAAACAATGTTTCATCCATTATTTTAAAAGTGGTGG
>NZ_FTOV01000012.1 GCF_900156825.1 Chryseobacterium gambrini
TACTTTTAAAACAAAATTGATCCGGTAGTTCAGCTGGTTAGAATGCCGCCCTGTCACGGCGGAGGTCGCGGGTTCGAGTCCCGTCCGGATCGCAACTACAATATCAAAGTAGTACAAAAAGCTTTAAAACGTATGTTTTAAAGCTTTTTTTGTTTTATGTCTGTTCAAAGAGAACTAAAAAAGCATAATCTGAAAGTGACCTATTCAGTGACCTGTTGAAATAGGTTAAAAAGGTCACTGGAAATTCAGACAAACCCTTTTCAGCAGCTGGTTCAGCAACTGAACATCTTGTGTTAAGTTTTTACTAAGGTTAATTTTAAATCTCAAAAGCTAAACGATATGAACAAGACATTCAATTTACTTTTCTATGTGAAGAAATCGAAAATCAATTCTGTAGGAGAGTCTCCTATTTATTTGCGGATTACCATCGACGGCAAAATAACCGAAATAAGCACAAAGCGTACAGTAAAGCCTACGAAATGGAATTCTGCAATGCAGAAGGTTAGTGGCTCTTCGGAAGAATGCAGATCCCTTAATTATTATTTGAAAACATTTGAGCAAAAAGTTTACGATACCTATCACGAATTAATCAGAGATAAGGAAGCCGTAACTTCTGAGGCTATTAAGAATAAGTTAGTAGGTAGAGGTAGAATAACCCGAACACTCATTCCCGTTTTTCAGGATCATAATGATCGAATGGAGAAACTTATAGACAAAGAATTTGCCCAAGGAACGTTAACCCGTTATAAGACCTGTCTGAAACATACCAAAGATTTTTTGAAATGGAAATATAGTATTACCGACATTGAAATAAAAAAGATCGATTATGCTTTTCTAAACGATTTTGAATTTTTTTTAAGGACTGAAAGATCCTGTAATAATAATTCTGCAGTAAAATATATCAAGAATTTTGGTAAGATTATACGTATCTGTCTTGCAAATGGATGGATGGAAAGAGATCCTTTTATGAACTATCATTCTAAGTTTAATGAAGTGACAAGAATGTTCCTTAATGAAAAGGAGATAGAAGTACTTTTTGCCAAAGATTTTAAAAATGAGAGATTGTCTTTGGTAAGAGATATTTTTCTGTTCAGCTGTTTCACCGGACTAGCGTACATTGATACTCAAAAACTAACATATCAAAATATCAATTTGGGACTTGATGGCTCTCAATGGATTTATACAAAACGTCAGAAAACTAAAACTACTTCTAATATTCCCTTACTTTCTCAAACAGAGAAAATTATTGAAAAATACAAAAATCATCCAGTATGTCTTAATAATGGAAAGTTGCTGCCTATTCTGAGTAATCAAAAGATGAATGCATATCTTAAGGAGATTGCCGACCTGTGCGGAATTAACAAAGAATTGACCTATCATATTGCACGACATACCTTTGCAACAACGATAACTTTATCTAATGGGGTTTCCATTGAAAGTGTTAGTAAAATGCTAGGTCACAAGAGCATTAAGACAACACAGCATTATGCGAAAATACTTGATAAAAAAGTCAGTGAGGATATGATGGAATTGAAGCAAAAATTTACTAATAAGGAAATTGTTGTAATTTTTTAGGTAACTCATTTTTGCTGAAGGATTCTTGATAATTGTAATAATAAAGATTATCTACTGAACTCTGGAAAAAACCTTAATTTCAAGGAAATCGGACTGCGTTTTCCCATCATCTATGTGAAACACTCTTTCGATTTTTATTGATTTATAATAGCTAATTAATTGAAATCTGTGAGTATCATTTATATGTTATTTAATAAGTAATGTATTAAAAAAATGCTCAGCAAAAATAAAACAGTGGTGACTATGAGCAAGAAAATGTTGTTCTCGTAAAATGTATTATTATTAATACGTTTTTTGTTATTGTAGTAATTAATATATGAAAATAATAAAACTATAGCTCCAACAATGACAATTACAATCCCTACAAGACTGGAATGTCCATTTTGAGCGTGCACTGTGTTTTTAGCTTCTGCAACTAAAGGTATCTGCTTAAGAAATAGGGAAAATTTAACTAGTATGAATCCGAAACCCATCAATGCTATCGATGTTCGCATCCACGCAAGAAATGTTCTTTCATTTGCCAAATGTTCACTGGTATGATTTGGTTTATCTTTATTCATATCTTATTCAAAATTTATCTTATGCCTACAATAGCTAACAATACCAAATTTACAAATTAAGTTTGAAATAGATTTTTTATCTATTAGCAATTTGCAACAAAATAAAATGTTCTAGGTTACATATTGACGGTTTATATTCAGAAGAAATATATTATATTAGAAGAAATATTTTTGCAATGGAACATACTGAATTTTCTTCCGATGTCATTTCTTCACAGGAATTACTTGATAAGCTTTACCAAAATGGTAATATAAAAACCTACCGGGAAGGTGAAATCATTTTAGATGAAAATGCTTCGATCCGATCTATACCAATTGTAATGAAGGGATTGTTGAAAGTAATACGAACGGAAGAAGATGGAAGAGAAATATTATTATACTATATTAAAGCAGGTGAAAGCTGCATTATGTCTTTTCTTGGTGGAATGCATAATGAAAAGAGTATTGTAAAGGCAGAAGTTGAAGAAGATTCCGAGATACTTTTCTTACCTGTAGAAAAGGTTTCGCTCTTTATCAAAGAATATCCGGAATGGCTGGACTATATTTTCAGACTATATCACAAACGCTTTGAAGAATTACTGGATATTATTAATGCTATAGCTTTTAAAAAGGTAGATGAGCGACTACTAAATCTTCTTACTAAAAAAGCAGAAATAGCAAATTCAAATACTATAGTCGTTACTCACGAGCAGCTTGCGAATGAACTTGGAACAGTAAGAGTTGTTGTTTCCCGACTTCTAAAGCAATTGGAAGATTCTGGAAAAGTGAAATTGGGAAGAAACAAAATTATTTTTTCAGATCTGAACTAAAATTTTCTTATGTAACAAAAGTAGCGGTGCAGTAAAATAGAAATATCCATTTTTGTCATATAAAATTAAAGAGATGGAAATTTTCGGATACATTGCCGCAATATTTATTGGTATTTCCTTAGGGCTGATAGGAGGAGGGGGAAGTATTCTTACTGTGCCTGTCTTAGTATATCTCTTTGGTATAGATGCCTTCGTAGCCACAGAATATTCACTTTTCATAGTTGGAATCAGCAGTGTGGTAGGTTCATTTTCCTACTTTAAGAAAGGGCTGGTTAATATAAAAACAGCTTTGGTTTTTGGTGTCCCGTCAATAATATCTATTTTTTTGACCAGAAATTTTATTTTGCCACTGATTCCTGATGAAGTTCTTACAATCAGTACTTTAGTGGTTACCAAAGATATCTTATTACTTCTGATTTTTGCATTATTAATGATTCTCGCATCGTACAAAATGATTCAAAGTAGAGTAGCGCCGCAGATAGAATCGATTCATTTTAATAAAAATAACAATCTTTTGGCAGCAGGGCAAGGGTCGGTTGTCGGGGTGCTTACTGGTTTGGTCGGTGCGGGTGGTGGCTTTATGATTATTCCTGCACTCGTCAATTTGCTCAAGACACCAATGAAGGTAGCCATCGGTACCTCGCTTGTCATCATTTCCCTGAATTCCCTTATCGGATTTTTCACTTCAATGCACAACGTCCCGATCAACTGGAAACTACTTGCAACGGTCTCATCCATTTCCATAGTGGGGATTATTATAGGAGCACAATTGTCAAAAAAAATAGACGGTAGAAAACTCAAACCTGCTTTCGGCTGGTTCATCTTAATAATGGGAATTTACATTATTGTAAGAGAGCTTTTAATGTAGCTTTTGAGCATCTTTTGCAGCGTGAGTTTGTCGGAAAATTATTGCATCCAGGTTCGCTGATTCTCAATAAAAGAATTCAGTTATTTTTATTCGAAAAATCTATTTTGTATTTTAGAAAAGAGAAATAAACTGCTCTGTAACAAAAGTAACCGTATATGTAATCTTAAACATATATTTTTGAAATAAATTAATTAAAATGATAGAAGTTATAAAACAACCCTGGCCGTGGTATATTGCGGGTCCGTTAATAGGGCTTACAGTTCCGGCTTTGCTGATACTGGGTAACAAATCTTTTGGAATCAGTTCATCTTTAAGGCATATTTGCGCAGCGTGTATTCCAGCCAACATTATTTTTTTCAAATACGACTGGAAAAAAGAACTCTGGAATTTGTTTTTCGTTTTTGGGATTTTGCTCGGTGGAGTTGTCGCATCTCAATTCCTTATGAATCCTGGAGAATTATCGATTAATCCGAATCTGAAAGCCGAACTTGCAACCTACGGAATTACCGATTACAGCAATCTCGTTCCTGCTCAATTGATGAATTTTGCGAGTCTTTTAACGATAAAAGGTTTCATTACTATGGTTGTCGGTGGATTTTTGGTAGGTTTCGGAACCCGTTATGCAGGTGGTTGTACCAGTGGACACGCCATTATGGGATTGGCAAATTTGCAGTTACCATCACTTATTGCCACAATATGCTTTATGGCAGGAGGTTTTCTAATGGCGAACGTGATTTTGCCGATAATTCTTTCACTTTAATTTAAAAAAATATGGCAACAGAAAAAGATATACGTCATCAGGACAGCGTTTGCACCAACGAAAGTCATCTTACTCACAAATGGTATTACAATCTTAAATACCTTTTGGTAGGAATTGTATTTGGGATTGTATTTGTAAAAGCAGAAATCATCAGCTGGTTCAGGATTCAGGAGATGTTCCGTTTGCAGTCGTTTTTTATGTACGGCGTAATCGGTAGTGCAGTTCTTACAGGAATGATTTCAGTGTTTATTATTAAGAAATTCAACATCAAAACAATTTACGGGGAAAGGATTTCAATTACACCGAAGAAATTTAACAAAGGACAAATCTATGGCGGGCTGATTTTTGGATTTGGCTGGGCAATGACGGGTGCCTGTCCGGGACCTCTTTTCGCACAGATTGGAACAGGTGCATTGGCTGTTGGAGTTACTTTGCTGAGTGCCATTTTTGGAACTTGGGTCTATGGATATTTGAGGGATAAATTGCCCCACTAATATATTTTCAGTAAAAATCTAATCGTAAGAGACTGATTCAATTTTGAATCAGTCTCTTTTTTACAATATTATTTGATGACTGTTGTTAATATTGAGGTATTTTGAGTTTATTTTTAAATTATTTTATATTTTATGCTTAGTTTTTAGCTTATGTAACAAATGTTACTTACTGTTTTTATCAGATTATTTAGCTTTACAAATCATCAAAAAGTCTGGCTATGGAAAATCATTTTCAAATCATCATTATCGGAGCAGGAACAGGAGGAATTATGACTGCTGCTTCTCTCATAAATACCAATGAATCCCTCAATGTTCTCATCATAGACCCTTCCGAGAAACATTATTACCAACCAGCGTGGACTCTCGTAGGAGCTGGAACTTACGATTTTAAAGACACAGCAAGACAGACAAAAGATTTAATTCCCAATGGTGTAACCTGGCTTAAAAACAAGGTTACAGAAATTCATCCCGAACAAAACAAGATTTCTGCAGATAATGGCACGAGTTATTCTTACGAATATCTCGTGGTTGCACCTGGGCTGGTGAATAATCTTTCTCTGGTAGAAGGTTTAGAAGAGGCGGTGAAAACGGGTATTGTTTGCAGTAACTATATAGATCCCGAGTTTACGTGGAAATCTCTTCAGAGCTTTAAAGGAGGAAATGCGCTGTTCACTTTGCCTACAACGCCCATCAAATGTGGAGGCGCGCCGCAAAAGATAATGTATCTTGCCGCAGATTATTTTAGGAGAAAAGGTATTTCAGATAAGGTAAAAATTACTTTTGCGCTTCCCGGTGGTGTTATTTTTGGCGTAAAAGAAGTCGCTGAAACGTTGATGAAAGTCATTTACCGTTACCATATCGATTTAAAAACACTGCACGGACTTTTTAAGATTGACCCGGTGAATAAAATTGCCTATTTCAAAAACGAAGATCGTATTGTTGAGATTCCGTTTAATTTTCTTCATCTTGCGCCGCCACAGGAAGCTCCACGTTTTATTAAAAATTCAGTTTTAGCTAATGAGGCAGGCTGGCTTGATGTTGATATTAACAGTCTTCAGCACAATAAATTTCAAAATATTTTCGGAGTAGGAGATGTAGCCGGACTTCCAACTGCAAAAACTGGTGCTGCAATTCGAAAACAAGTTCCTGTAGTGGTTTCTAATCTCATCAATATGATTTTAGGTGCAAAACCAGATAACAAATCTTATAATGGATATTCTTCGTGCCCGCTTGTAACAGGTTACGGAAAAATGGTTTTGGCAGAATTTAACTATAAAAATGAGTTCACACCAGACCCGAATCTCAAAAAGATGCTCATTTCAGACAGTTCAAAAGAGCATTGGAGACTTTGGATTCTCAAGAAATATATTCTCCCGTATCTCTATTGGAACAAAATGCTGAAAGGAAAAGAAGTTTGAAATGTATACCAAAAAAGTTACGTCAATAATTTTGGTGTTTGCTTTTTCAATGGTTAAAACGCAATCTGTTAATTTAGATAATCGTGATAAAGTCATCATCTCAGGAAATCTACGAAACTTTTTGATGTCAACAGACAATCTTACAGGTACCGATTATTGGGCAGATGCTTTAGCAGGAAATTTAAAGGTTGAATACAAACCCGTAAAACGTATTTCCATTGGAGTTTCTGCTTCGTATCTTTCTAAAGTTGCATCATCAGATTTGGAAGAAAAGGATTTGAAATCCGGAAAATCTTCCAAGTGGGAACGGGAACTTTTTGACTTATCTTCTCCTCAGAATCTTTATGCCGTTTCAAGGCTTAATCAGTTGTATTTACAATACGAGAAAGGGAAATCAAAATTTACGATAGGAAAAATTCCGATTAAATATTCTCCGCTTATCAATCCAAGTGACGGCAGAATGTTACCTATAGAATATGGCGGATTGAGCTGGAATTTTACTTCCGGTAAATCACAGGTTGATGTAGCATTGCTGAATTCTGTTTCAATGCGTTCAAATTCAGAATGGTCAAAAATGAAAGACGCAATCGGAGTATTGGATAACGGATTTCAACCAGACAGCTCAAAAGCAGATTATCTCAGTGAAAATAACAGCACAGGTGTTGCCATCTTTCACTACGGAAGAAAATTTCGAATTGCAGATATTAATTTTTACAACATACATTTAGATAAAACACTCAATACATCTTGGTTTCAGCTGGGTTTAAATTTTCCTAAATGGGATTTTGGGTTGATTTACAGTTATCAGATTCCGGATTCTTACCAAAGTCGATTAAAATATTACGAAAGATATGTCCAGCCAGATGAAAACGGTCAGGTTGCAAGTTTTTTGTTTCGATATAAGATCAAAAATTTCGCTTTGGAGTTTGCTTATTCTAAAGCATTTGATACCGGCAGATTTTTATTTCCGAAAGAATTGGGAAGAGATCAGTTTTTCACATCGCTTCCGAGAAGCAGATTGGAAGGTTTTGGAAATGTTGATATTATAAAAGTTTCGGTCTTATTTCATCATGGAAAATGGTCGGCTCACTCAGATTTTAGCATCAGCAACGGAGTTTCCGAAAATGATTTTAAAAATAATAAGTACAATACAGATGATTTTTTGCAATGGAATAGCTTTGTCGCTTACAAAGTCAGTCATAAACTGGAAGTTGATTTGCTTTACATTTTTAAAAGAAATCTGCAAAGCTCAAACCCAATTGCAGTCTATCAAAAGACCAATTATAATCAGTTAAATTTAATTACGAATTATTGGTTTTGAAAAATTTAACTTATGTAACAAAAGTAGCGGTATAACACTTTGTAAACCCCGAAATTTGTACTATAATATTAAAAAAGTATAACCCTAAAAAATTACATTATGTTTTTTCAGCATATTTATGATAAGAGCCTTGCGCAGGCTAGCTATTTAATAGGATGTCAGGCAAAAGGTGAAGCCATTGTTATCGATGCCAAAAGAGATATCGATACCTATCTTCAGATTGCCAAAGAAAATAATCTCACGATTACACATATTACAGAAACTCATATTCACGCCGATTTTTTGTCGGGTTCTAGAGAACTTGCGGAAGTGACGGGTGCAAAAATGTATCTTTCGGATGAAGGTGGTGAAGATTGGCAATATCAGTTTCCACATACCGGATTAACGAATGGAGATATCATTAAAGTTGGAAATTTAACTTTAAAAGTCATTCACACGCCGGGACATACGCCGGAAAGCATCAGCTTTTTATTGACCGATCATCCTGCAACGGACGAACCGGTGATGATTTTTACAGGAGATTTTGTTTTTGTGGGAGATATAGGAAGACCAGATTTATTGGAGAAGGCGGCCGGAATTACAGGAACTCAGGAAAAAGGAGCGAAAGAAATGTTTCATTCTGTTCAGGATTTTAGCAGATTGCGGGAGTTTATCCAAGTTTGGCCGGGACACGGTGCAGGTTCGGCTTGCGGAAAAGCTTTGGGTGCAGTTCCGAGTTCAACGGTAGGTTATGAAAAAATCAGAAACTGGGCTTTTCAATATGAAGAAGATGAGGAAGGTTTTGTAGAATATCTGCTGGAAGGACAGCCGGAACCTCCAAAATATTTTGCAATGATGAAAAAACTCAACAAAGTGGAAAGACCTTTATTAAAAGAAGTTCCAAAACATCCGAAACTTTCCAAAGAAGAATTTTTGAAAGCTTATCAAAATGGAGTTAAAATTATAGACACGAGAAATAAAGTAGATTTTGCCCAAGGTTTTATACCAAACAGCATCAATATTCAGGGTAATAATTCATTTTCCACGTGGATGGGATGGATTGTCAATTATTCCGAGCCGTTTATTTTGGTTGCTCAGGAAGAACAAATGGAAGATCTTACCAGAAAACTGATGAGAATCGGGATGGATCAAATGATGGGCTATATTGATGACGTGAAAAATTTAGACTTAGAATTACAGACTGCCGATATTATTGATATTGAGGAATTCAAATCTTATCTGAACAGAGATAATATTCAGGTGGTTGATGTAAGAAATAAAACCGAATATGACGCAGGACGTATTGAGAATGCTGAGAATGTCTTTGTGGGAACTTTGGAGGATAATCTGGATAAAATTTCCCATGAAAAACCAATTGTAATTCATTGTCAAAGTGGCGACAGAGCAGCAATTGCCTATTCTCTACTGAAGAAAAACGGTTTTGAGAACGTCAAAAATTTCTCTGGCGGAATGAAAGAATGGACAGAAAAAGCAAACCCTGTAAAAAATTAAGATGGATTTATTATCAATGTTATTCGGAAAAAAAGACAATGCTGCGCTGGAAACTGCGTTGGGAGAAGGTGCTTTTTTGGTAGATGTAAGAACGCCCGTAGAATTTGCTTCGGGAAGTGCTGAAGGGGCTGTTAATATACCTTTGGATGTCGTCAAAGACCAGATTTCCAAGTTCAGGAATAAGAAAAACATCATTGTTTTCTGTAGAAGTGGAAACCGTAGCGCAATGGCAAAAGGAACATTGGAACGAAACGGAATCACGAATGTTCTCAACGGTGGCAGTGTACAGAATATGATAAAACTAACGGAACAATAATGAAAGATTTTTGGGACGAAAGATACCGCCAGTCAGATTTTGTGTACGGAGATCAACCAAATATCTATTTTGCCGAAAAATTGGCTGAACTCACTCCCGGAAAAGCTCTTTTTCCTGCTGAAGGAGAGGGTAGGAATGCTGTTTATGCGGCAATTCAGGGTTTTGAAGTTGAGGCTTTTGACCAAAGTGAAGAAGGCAAAAAGAAAGCGATGCAGCTTGCTGAAATAAACTCGGTGAAAATAAATTACACAACGGTTTCGGCAGATACAATAGGTTATAAAAAAGAAAGTTTTGACCTTTTAGTAATGGTTTTTGCCCATTTTCCTGAAATATTGAGGCGGGATTTGCACAGATGGTTTTCATCGCTTGTGAAGAAAGGTGGGGGAATTATTCTGGAAGGTTTCAGTAAAGAGCATTCTAAATTTCAAGACGAAAATCCAAATGCAGGCGGACCAAAACATTGGGAAATGCTTTATGATTTAGAAGAACTGAAAACTGATTTTTCCGATTTCGATTTTCAGGAAGCATATATTTCCGAAACCATACTGAGTGAAGGCGCTTATCACAAAGGAAAAGCTTCGGTTGTACGCTTTTTTGGTACAAAAAGATAAAGAAAAGTATGGATAATTTATTTAAAAACTGGAACTTTGTAAGGTTGCTTCGTCTGGCAATGGGAATTTTCCTTGTTGTAGAAGCCACACAATCTGGAATGTGGATTTTGGTGGCTGTCGGAATGGTTTTTGTTGTAATGCCACTATTCAATATCGGCTGTTGTGCTGCGGGAAACTGTTCTGTCCCAACAAGAAATTCAAAAAAAAATGGGGATAAGGTTGAATATGAAGAAATCAAATAAAATCTGAAAAATGAATAAATTTCAGGAACTAATCAGTCAGGAGAAACCCGTATTGGTAGATTTCTTTGCAGAATGGTGCGGTCCATGCAAAATGCAGGCGCCTATTCTTCAGGATCTCAAAAAGAATATTGGTGATGTAGCAAGCATTGTTAAAATTGACATCGACAAAAACCAGGCGGTTGCCTCGCAATTCGGAATCCGAAGTGTTCCTACTTTGATGATCTTGAAAAATGGAGAAGTAAAATGGAAACAATCCGGTGTTTTTCAGGCGGATGAACTGGAAAGATTAATCAAGCAAAACCTTTAAAATGTATAAAAACCTAATCGTTGTATTTTTTCTCATCGCAATTACAGGATGCGGAAAAGCTCAGAGTAACAAAAGCGAGAGCAGTCTTCCTGCCAAAGAATTTTCTAAAAAATTGGACCAGACCAAAGATGCACAATTGGTTGATGTAAGAACACCTGGAGAATTTCGTAACGGTCATCTTAAAAGTGCAATGAACATCGACTGGAATGCAGATGACTTCACAGAGAAAGCAAAAGCGCTCGATAAGGATAAACCTGTATTTGTGTATTGTATGAGCGGACCCAGAAGTACGGCCGCCGCTGCAAAACTTCAGGAAATCGGTTTTAAAAATGTATATGAAATGCAGGGAGGAATGATGAAGTGGAGGAACGCTGAGCTTCCGGAGATCAAAGCATCAACTGCTACAGGAATTAGTCTTGCCCAGTATAAGGAAATGTTGAAAAGCAATACTCCCGTTCTGGTGGATTTTTATGCAGAATGGTGCGCTCCCTGCAAAAAGATGGAGCCTTACCTTAAAAAGATGGCTGCTGAAATGCCGGATAAGGTGAAAATTTTAAGAATAGATGCAGATGCAAATACAGAACTCTGCAAAGAACTGAATGTTTCTGCACTACCGGTCCTGAAGCTGTATAAAAACGATAAATTAGTCTGGGATAATTTAGGTTTTGCAACAGAGCAGGAAGTGAAAAACAAGATTGCACAATAATGTATTTCATATAAATTCTGTTAATGTTTTTGACCTTAGTAATTAAAAATTTATATTTGCAGGAATGACTTATCAGAAATTAAATACCAATCATATAATGAAAAGCGTTATTGCAATGTTTTTCATTATATGTATTTTAATTTCTTCCTGCGCTGTAAAATACGGTATCAAAAACCTACTCAGTCTGCAGCCTTCCGCTAAAAGTCATACCTCCGCACCAAAGGAGAAATTTACCACCAACACAACCACGGCCTCTGTCTGCAACTTTTGCAAGGAAAGAGAAATTACCGCTAAAAATGATACCCATTTTTCAGTGGCGGAATTTCAGGAGCTTGCTGCATTTACATTCATTCTATTTGCAGGGGCATTTCTGTTTATAAATCTTAGAGAACATCCATTTTACAGTACTTCCAAAATTGGAATTACGGTTCCCATCTTCATACAATACCGCAAACTTATCATTTGATTTAAAATTTAATTGGTCTCTTCTTGTAGAGACTCAAACGATTGATTTTAAATTTTTATTAATCCTTATCGGAATCATTTCGGTAACTGTTAATCTTTCATACAATGATAAGAAAAAGTCTTTCAGTCCTTATTTTTGGGCTGATTACTCAGCAGTCTGTCCTTTATGCCCAGCAAGAATCACTTTTGGGTAAAATATGGACAGAAACACAAAAAAACTATTCAGGGATCCGTGCAGCCGAGTCTGCAATAGAATCTTCAGAATATAACGAAGAGACAGTAAAATCCAAGGCATTACCACAGGTAAAGCTTCAATATCAAAATACCTACGGAACATTAGAGGGAAGCAGTGGTGGTTTTTTCCCACAGTCCGGTTTTTTTAATGTTTCCGGAAACAGGAATTCGGGCTCCTCTTTATCCTCAAACAATTTCGGCTCAGCCATTGCGGAGTACGAGATCTACAACTTCGGGCGTCAGAGATCCGAGGAAAGATCAGCAAATGAGTTCACACAAAAGCTCAGGACAGATAAAGAATCCTATTTGCTGAGGCTCAAAAAATTGCTATCACAACGTTATCTTGACTATGTCTTTAATGGCGCCAAGCTCAGATGGGCAGAGAGAAACTCGACGAGGCTCGAAGAAATCCACAGTTCAAGCAAAGCCCTTTCGCGTGCCGGTCTCAAACCGGAAGCAGATTCTGTACTTACCTATTCATCGTACGTTCAGGCATTGGCAATGCAAGATAATTGGTTTGGAAAGCAGCAGGCAGCCACAGAAAAACTTAAGGAATTTTACATTGATAATTTTAAAGTAGAGGATTACCAGGTCAGTCATTTTCTTGACCCTGAAATAAATTCTTTTAACAGTGAGAAGGTTAATCCATCACATCCTTTTTTAAAGTCCATCCATCAGGAGTCCGAATACTATCAGACCAAAGCGGAAACAGAGAGAAGATCATCACTTCCGTCGCTTAAGATCTTGGGAGGTTATGCTTACAGAGGTTCAGGATCCGATCCATATGGCAATGTCTCAGGGAAATTTACCGATGGTTTCTCCAATTCTGCCAACAATGCTCTTGTTGGACTTGGATTGACGTGGAATATCAGCAGTCTTCATACGAACAGGCAAAAAGCCAATATGCTGTCAAAAGAAGCGGAACGTCTGGGTTATCTCGAAAACCAGTATCAGCTATCAATGCAGACTGAGATTAAAGCCCTTGAAAGCAGGATTGTAGAACAGCAAAAACAACTTAAGAAAGAAAGTGCTTCTGTGAAAGGCGCATCAGATGCCTACGAAATGTATGTAGCAAGATACAAGAGTGGTCTTATTACCCTCACTGAACTGTTACAGATCCGTCAGATTCTTGAAAATGCAGAAAAAAGTCAGATCGATGCCGCAAAAGAATTCTGGGAGCAGGTCATAGCAAAGGCTGAACTCACCGGCGATTTTGATTATTTATTTACCCAACTTTAAAATTTTAGAATGAATTTAATACGTTTTGCGCTCAGAAAGCCCATTGCCGTCATGGTCGTTTTCCTGTCGGTCATTGTGCTTTCGCTTACAGCTATAAAAAAAATAAAAGTAGATATTTTCCCGGAGGTAGAGTTGCCGTCAATGTATATTGCGATGCCTTACGGAGGGCTTTCACCTCAATATATGGATGGTTTTATGTCCAATGAATTTCAAAAAGTTTTACTCTTTGTGAATGGTGTCAAGAATATTGATTTCAAAAGTGTTCAGGGACTGACCTTAATGAAACTGACCTTTTATCCAGGCACCGATATGGCGCAGGCTGCAGGTGAGGTTTCCACGCAGGTTTCACGGGCAATGGGATTTTTACCACCCGGTGCAGTACCGCCTATGGTTGTGCGGTTTGACGGTAATTCACTCCCGGTCGGTCAACTTGTCTTTGAAAGTGACAATCACTCTGTAACAGAGCTTCAGACAATGGTCCTAACCAAAATCCGGCCGATGTTTGTTGAGATTCCCGGTATTACGGCTCCGGCACCTTTTGGGGGTAACATCCGTTCGATCGTTGTAAATATTGACCCGGCTGCAATGCAGAGTAACGGACTAAGTCCGGAAGAAATTACTTTGGCGATCACAAAAAGCAGCCATCCTTCGCCAGCAGGAAATATCAGAATGGGCGAAACGAATTATATGGCACCGATCAATTCCATAGCCAAAGATCCTGCGGAGTTTCTTAAAATCCCGATAAAGACCCAAGACGGTAGAACTCTTTACGTGGGTGATGTAGCCAATGTTCAGGATGGAGCTGACCAGACATCTGGATATGCATTGGTCAATGGGAAACGCTCTGTGTATCTCCCGGTGATCAAAAAATCAGATGCTTCAACACTGACAGCAGTTGAAAATCTAAAAAAAGCAATGCCAAAACTGAGAGATCAGCTTCCGGATGATGTGAAGGTGAGTTATGAATTTGACCAGTCAAAATATATTGAACGTTCCCTTTCAAATCTAATTCATGAAGGACTTTTGGGTGCACTTTTTACAGGACTGGTCATTATTCTTTTCCTTGGTGACCTTCGAGGTGCACTGATCGTGGTCTTTACAATTCCCATAGCAATATTAACAGCCGTCTGTGTGCTCTATTTTGCAGGATATACTATTAATATAATGACCTTGAGTGGGTTAGCCCTATCCATCGGAATTTTGGTAGATGAAGCTACGGTCACGATCGAGAATATCCACCAGCATATGGAAATGAGGAAAACCAAACCCAAAGCCATTCTTGATGCAGTACTTGAAATTTCCATTCCGAAGGTGCTGATATTATTATGTATTCTGGCCGTTCTTACGCCTGCCTTCATTATGACGGGCATTCCAAAAGATATGTTTCTTCCGCTTTCTTTTGCAGTTGCATTCGCAATGATAGCTTCCTTTCTGGCATCCCAGACCTTCGTTCCGATCCTGGCTAACTGGATGATGAAGAATAAGCATATTGAGAAGCATTATGTTAAAAACAGGAGTTTTTTCTATCGATTCAGAACGGGCTACAGTCACAAAATGAGAAAATGGTCGGGAAGGACTTTGGTATTGTTTTCGGCCTATATCATTTTCTCGGGCCTTTTAATATTTTTAATGATGCGCTCATTGGGAACCGATATTATGCCTCTTTCCAACAGCGGTGATTTTCAGATGAGAATTGATGCGCCACAGGGAAGCCGTCTGGAGAAAACTGAAAAGCTGGTGAAGGATATTCTCAAAGATATTGAAGGTATTTTGCCGGAAAATGCGGTCAGCATCAGTTCG
Organism: Chryseobacterium gambrini; assembly: GCF_900156825.1. Taxonomy (GTDB): domain Bacteria; phylum Bacteroidota; class Bacteroidia; order Flavobacteriales; family Weeksellaceae; genus Chryseobacterium; species Chryseobacterium gambrini. Next base: position 15,217 of record NZ_FTOV01000012.1, read on the forward strand.
GCCTATGTCGGTTTACATCCGGCAGCAACGCCGATCAATCCCATATTTCTTTTCACCAACGGAACACACCAGTCTGTTTTGCAGGTTTCTGTAAATAAGGAGATCTTTTCAGGGTCTATGGAAGATCTGAAAGAAAAGATCCGCAAGAAGATTGCTGAAAAGCATCCTGAAGCACAAATCAATTTTGAACCGATGGAACTTACCGAAAAAATTATTGGACAGGGATCGATGACCCCGATAGAAATCAAGGTAGGATCTCCGAATCTGAAACTGGCGGCATCTCACGCAAAAAAAATAGAGGAAAAGCTGAAAAGCAACGATTTCCTGCGAGACGTCCGCATTGCAGAGCCACTTCAATATCCGACGTTACAGATCAACGTAGACCGAAATCTCGCTGCGCAGTTCGGACTGACGATGCAGGATGTGACACGCAGTCTTGTGACCGCTACCTCTTCAACCCGCTACACCGACAAGAACCTCTGGGTCGACCCAAAATCAGGACTTGTCTTTCAGACACAGGTCCAGATTCCAGAAAGTATAATGAACTCTGAAGAGATCCTGAAATCACTTCCACTGAAAAAAGACAGCCCGAGACCCGTTCTTGAAGATATCGCTACAGTTAAAAAAACGACCGCACCTGCACAGGTCAACCGAAAGGGACCTATGAGATATGTAACAATTATCGGAAATGTGTACGGAAAAGACCTGGGCTCTGCTTCCAAAGCGGTAAAAAATGCCATCAGTGAGACCGGAAAACCTCCAAAAAGTGTTTCTGTCTGGACAGAAGGCACACTGCAGCTACTGGATGATACACTCGACAGTCTTGCAATGGGACTTTTGGCGGCAGTACTAGCGATATTCCTAATGCTTTCTGCTTATTATCAGTCATTTAAAGTACCTTTTGTTGTTCTTTCCGTGATTCCTTCCGTGATCGTGGGAAGTCTTGTTTTGATTTTCATTACCGGCAGTACGCTCAACCTCCAGTCATATATGGGGATGATTATGTCCATCGGTGTTTCGGTTTCAAATGCCGTATTACTTATCAATCAGGCAGAGTACTACCGTAAACATTACCATATCAGTGCGCTTCATTCTGCGAGAATGGCAGCGGCGTCCAGACTCCGCCCTGTACTGATGACCGCTTTGGCGATGCTTGCCGGGATGATTCCTATGGCAATCGGTATCGGGGAAGGTTCTGAGCAGGTTGCTCCACTTGGTAGAGCTGTTATCGGTGGTATCATCGCATCCACTCTTACCATTCTGCTTTTGGTTCCGCATTTTTTTGCAGCAGTAATGTCCAATGCAGGACATTCAAATCCTTCCTTGGATCCGGAAGATGAGGAAAGTAAATTTTTCGTACAATCTTAAATAATTAAAAAATAATGAAAATCATCAATAAAATAAAATACATCTTCATTCCGGTCGTTCTTTTGGGAATGGCTTCCTGCTCGGGCGAAAAGGAAAGTAAAAATGAAACAAAAAAAACAGTTCAGCCTGCTCGGTCTTTCGTGACCACAGAAATCAAGCTGATAAATCCCACTTATCAGATTTCCGTTCCAGGCGAACTGAAACCTTATGAATCGGTGCAGATCTTTGCGAAGGTTGCCGGATTTATCAAGAAAATTTATGTTGACAGAGGTTCAGTTGTGACCAAAGGTCAGCTTCTTGCAGTTCTGGAAGCACCAGAAATGAATCAGGATTACCTATCCGATAAATCTTCACAGCAGAAAACATACACCGACTATCTTTATGCTAAACAGGCTTTTGAGCGATTGCAGGACGCGGCCAGTACAAAAGGAGCTGTTGCCGACATAGAACTGGATAGGGCTAAAAGCATTATGCAGAGTTCCAAAGCAACATACGAGGCATCAAAAGCGGGCACCGGTAGGTCTTCACAGATGAATCAGTACCTTAGGATCACGGCACCTTTCAGTGGTGTGATAATGGATAGGAATCTGTCGGTAGGAGCCTTGGTTGGTCCCAATTCAGGAATGGCTCTTTTCAGTATTGCTCAGAAAAATAAGCTGAGACTGACGGTATCTCTTCCTGAAAAACATGCATCAAGTGTCAATGAGGGGATAGTGGCGCAATTTACGGTCAACTCTATCCCGGGAAAAAATTTTGAAGCGCATCTTTCAAGGAATTCCGGTGTTATCAGTCAGGAAAACCGTTCGATGACCCTTGAGTTTGACGTTCCAAATCCGGGCACTGTCTTAAAAGGGGGGGAATATGCACAGGTCCAGCTCAATCTGAAAAGAAGTGCACCTACATTTTTTGTACCCACGAAAAGTATTCTGCAGACTCAATCCGGAACCTTTGTGATGACCTTCAATGATAATACGGTAAGCAGAGTTGCTGTGAAAGAAGGAATCACCTACGAAAAAATGACCGAGGTCTTTGGTGCACTATTCGGCCATGACAAAGTTCTAGTAAAACCTTCCGAAGAAATTGAGGAAGGAAAGATATCAACCCCAAAAAAAAATAAATAATGATAACGACCTTAAAATTTAAAACACCTATTTTCATTCTTATGATGACCCTGTTTTCTTTTTCTTTGAGTGCGATGCAATCAAGAGTTGAGAATCAGGATGGGCCCATCCCACAAAATAATGTAAATGATAATGAGGATATCATCTTAATCGATGAGAACGGAAAGAAAATTGCTTTGAGTGAACTGAAAGGGAAGGTGGTCTTTGTAAATTTCTGGGCCACATGGTGCAGGCCTTGTGTCGAAGAAATGCCGAGCATCAGAGACCTGAAAGACAAATTCAAGGGAAATGACAATATCGTTTTTGTCCTTCTCAATGTGGAAGCCAACCTGACAAAGTCTAAGAAATTTATGAAGGATAAAAACTACGATCTTCCGGTGTATGTAGCAGCAGACACTATTCCTTCGCAGTACTTTCAGGGAGCAATTCCGACGACTTTGATCTTTAATAAAAAAGGAGAACTCGAAGCACAGATGCAGGGAGGGCAAGATTTTGACCGACCTGAGATTTATGAAGCGCTGAAAAAGTTAACCGGACAATAATTTATTAAAATAAGAACAATGGAAAAATTTAAAATATGGCTTCGGAAGAACTGGAGTACGGCACTTTTGGTGTCAATATTCATCGTGTTGCTTGTGAGTCCCGATGCAAAAGCCTGGCTGATGCGCCAGATCATCTCTACCGGTCTTATGAACTCAAAGATTGAAGAAAAGGAAACAGAGCCGGCCGTTGAGTCGACTCCTTTGTCCAGTACTGAAAACTTCAGTGTCAGAAATGATAAAGGTGAGATCATCAATACTTCTGACCTCAAGGGAAAAGTGGTATTTATTAACTTCTGGGCGTCCTGGTGCCCGCCTTGCCGTGCGGAATTCCCTTCGATTCAGACATTCTACGACCGATTTAAATCCAATAAAGATCTTGTTTTTCTTACAGTCAATCTGGATGAGCAGACCGCCTTGGGTAAGATGTATCTTGAAAAAGAACAATTCACTGTTCCGTTTTTAGTTGCAGAAGGTTCGATTCCAACTGCTTTTTTTAATGGTTCACTTCCTACGACCGTCGTTTTGGACAGATCAGGAAAAATTAGGATGCATCATGCGGGAATGGCAGACTACAGCAAAGAATCATTCTATCAAGAAATCAATCAACTTTTAAATGAAAAATAATGAAAAACTTAATTAAGATATTGACCTTCTCAGTTTTCCTGACAGGGTTTATGGGTTTTGCGCAAAAGGCAACAGTTTACGAACCTGCAAAATCTATTAATAAGGAGTACAAGGCTTTGTATGTGATCAATGAAGGTGATGACCAGAAAATCAGAGTCATTATCAGAAATATCAATAACGCGATGGAAGATCCCAGGCTGAAAGGCAAACTGAAGGTCGAACTGCTGGCCTTTGGGGGCGGAGTGGAAATGTTCAGAAAGAAAAACCCCTACGGGGAACTTCTTACAGGTCTGCAAGATAAGGGGGTAGTGATGGTACAGTGCGAAAATACCCTTCGTGAAAAAAAGATCGAAAAGTCCGAATTATTTGAGTTTGTAAATTACACCCCCAGCGGAAACGGGGAAATGATTTTGAGACAGGATGAAGGATGGGCAATAGTTAAACCCTAAAATTGGAAATTATGAAATTATCAATAGGATTCATCAACGATGTGCACGGCTATATGGAACCCCATCCAGAGCTGTTTTATGACTATCAGAAAGAATATGTTAAAAGTGCAGGAGGTTATGCCAGAATTCAGACCATCTTCAAAAAGATCAGGGCAGAAAATCCGAACGCATTGCTCTTTGACGGAGGGGATACGTTTCACGGAACAGTTCCGGTGGTACAGTCGAAAGGAGAGGTCTTGATTCCCATACTTAACCAACTTGGATTTGATGCAATGGTAGGACACTGGGACTTTGCCTATACACCAAGACATCTGTTAAAACTGGAAAGCCAGCTCAATTATCCCGTCTTGGGCTGCAATGTTTTTGATGAGCAGGGAAAACGATTTCTACTACCTTACAAAATATCTGAAATTGGAGGACTCAAAATTGGTATAATCGGGATCTGTTCCAATATTATCGATAAGACAATGCCGGAGAAGTTCAGTGAAGGCATAACGGTGACCGATGGAATTGAAGAGACGAATCAATGCGTCAGAGAATTAAGAGAGGATGCTGTGGACATTATTATTCTTTTGTCGCACAATGGTTATCCGCAAGATATCGAACTGCTCAAAAAAGTGGAAGGAATCGATATTTGTCTCAGTGCACACACCCATAACAGGATGTACGAAGCAGAAAAAGCAGGAAACTGCATTATCATCCAATGTGGCTGCCACGGATCATTTGTAGGAAATCTAAAGCTTGATGTCGAAAATGGAATGATTACACATTTTGATTACAAGATCATTGAAACTGACGACAGTATTGATGAAGATGTAGAAGTTAAAGATCTGGTGGAAAAAAGTCTACAGTCTTTTGCTGAAATGAAAAGTACAGTATTGGGGACGACAGAACATATTTTGCACCGCTATTCCACGCTGTCTTCTACTATGGATGACTTTCTTCTGTCTGCCGTCAATTTTGCGACGGACGTTGAGATCTCCTTTTCCAACGGATGGCGCTATGGTGCACCTATAAATGTCGGAAATATTACCCTCTGGGACTTATACAAAATCGTGCCGATGAATCCGCCTATTTCCACCACAGAGCTTACTGGAAAAGAGATCTTTGAAATGTTAGAAGAAAATCTGGAGCGGACCTTTTCCGCAGAGCCGATGAAACAAATGGGAGGTTATGTTAAGCGTTGCAACGGATTGAGAATTTTGATGCGCATTGAAAATCCGCCGGGTTACAGAATTCAGGAAATCTATTTTCAGGGAAGACATTTACAAAAAGACAAGGTTTACAAAGTTGCTTTCCTCACCGAGCAGGATGTTCCAAAGAAATATGGGAAAAACCGCACAGAGACAGGATCTAATGCCATAACAGCAATGACATATTATCTTGAGAATAATTTTCACATTGAAAGATCTGAAGATTCTTTTCTTTTGGTCTGAAATAAAGGCAGAAGATCCGAAGATCCTCTGCCTTTTATTTTATGTGCTGGGCAATTACGATGATTGAATGTTGCTATAAGATCAGGCTGTTGATAAAGTTTTCCAGATTAGTAAATCCTGTTAGAGTGATGACTGATCCGTCTGCGGCATCATTCAAGTTCAGTCTGTTTTATTATTAATATAATCTAAAAATATTTGTAAAAATAAAGTAGGTTTTATATCGTAGGAAATCTGTGAGATATTAATCGTTCAAATTGAAATTTTCCACAATATTTTTTTAAGAGATAAACTACAACGAGTCTCTAGTAATAAACTTCCTATAAAAATCATTGAACTCAAAAATATTATATGTAAAAAATTCGTGTAAGTATTGCTCTACCCTTTCAATTTTTGTCATTGGCTTGTAAGTTTATTTATAGATTTAGATTACCAATCCATATTTGCTGAGTTATCAAATATTCCCTGCAAATGATCACAAAATTTTTCCATAATATCATTATCGTGCATTGCAGATTCATACATCCCATTGCTTGCATAAGGTAATATTGTGATCAAACCTTGCCCTTGGGTATATGTGAGTGCAGGTTTTAAATTGCTGCTATTCATATCAGAGATAAAAGATTCTATCAAACATATAACTTCATTATCTTTAAATTCCAGTGTGCCTTGAAAAGAAAACCTATTTTTAGTCTTATTAAAGTTCATCATTACTGGTACAGCACCGGCTCCGGAATGAAAGTGGAATGCATTGCCGTCTTTTCCAAATGCACCGTGAGCAACAAAGTTCCTTACCTGATTCCTTATCATCAGTAATTCAATATAATATTCCTTTAACATATCGTCAGATATGACAGTATTGAATTTAGTTTTCCATTCGGCATCGATTAATTTTGTGACTTCTTCCCCTGTTTTTATTTTTTGTGTAAGGATAGCAAGATGAATAAATAGATGTTCTGTCCAGCTAAAAAATGATTCAATAGTTGAAATTGCTAACCATTTTGTGCTTTGCCGTATCTTGTAGTAATTTTTGGAACCTAGAACAAAAGTGCCATCAATAGAAATCCTTTCTTTAGATAATTTTTCTAGTTTCTTATTTTCTGATTTATATAGATTTAGAAAATAGTTAAATCGTTCAAATAAATATCCATTATTATTTACAATATTTATTTCGGAACTCTTGATAGCCTCTGCTGCCAAGTGGTTAAAATATGGTCTTGAAGATTTTATCGCACCGTTAATTTTCTTAGTAATTATTTTCGCATCTTCTTCATCTTCCTTATTTTGAATAAAAACCCCAACTCCCATTTTCCTGTGTTCAATCAGAAATGCTTTACCATTAAAATCAATTGGAATAGACCAAGCCAGCTTTTCAGATCTTCCTGTGTCTTTGAAACCTAATAAATTTACAAATAGAAAATAAACTAAGTAGTAATCCTGTATCTCCCTTCCTGCATCACTTCTTTCAGCAAAAAATAATAGTTTTTCGTTTGCTTTTGTATTATCATCGACTTGCTTTATTGGAAATAATATTTTCAGGGCATTTTCTTTGTATTTTTCAATATTCATATTCTATTTTTATGCAGGTAGTTGGGTTTTCATTTTCCGGCTTTAAGCATCTTCAATGATTTAGATAAAATAATTTTAAACTATTTTAATGTGTTTTTTATATAATAAATCTAATGTATCTAAGTTCAAAATTCGAATTAATTCTTATCGATTCAACTGGCGCATTAAGATATTTGGCTAGGACTGTCTTTAATCCATTTTCATTATACCCATCAATATAATACTTCGATATTTCTTTTTTAATATCATTTCCGTTAAAGATTATTGATTCGATCACCTGGACTATTCTATCTCCAAAACCATCGTTTGTTGTTTTTTGGCTGCATTTAATTTCAATATTTATTGTCTGCGAATTTGGTAAAAATAATACAGAGTAATCCTGTTGAATTAAAATACCATTTATGAAATCGAATGATTGATTGAATGCTGGATTATCTCTTAATTTAAAAATTTCTTCTCTATAATTTCCTTTAAAATTATTAAATCTGAATTCACCTTTGCTGTCGTAATACATTTCAAATAGAATTCCATTTAGAATATGATTCTCGGAGTTTATTTGAAAATCTAGTAGTGACCTATTAAGATTTTCAAAAAATGTCATAGCGGAATTTGCCCCACCAATAGCGCATTGTAATAAATTTCTTCCTAAAATGAACATTTGGTCCTTATCTAATTGACTTACTGGTATTGTTATTAAATAATCAATTGCAGGATTTTGTTTGTACCAATTGTAGGTCTTTAGTTCTTTAATTTTTTTGTAAAATTCTGAATCTTCATAATAATTTTCATCTTTCAAAACATTCGGATTATAAGGTAGGCTTAAAATATTTAGCTTTTGATGTTTGTAAAAGTAAAAATCACCAATTAATGAGGTGTGTTCCCAAGTTGTTTGTCTTCCTCCTGACAATGCAAAAACTGTCTTTCTTACAGATTTAAATAGATCTTCGACAGCTATCCTTTCGGACGAGAGGTGCTTTATTAGTGAGCCCGTATAAATACTATTATTCTCATATCCGACATCTAAAGCACCTTCATTTGGAGATGTTGAAAATGCTATTAGTGATCCTTTAGGAGCTATAATTGGACTAAATCCAAGTGCAGTCCCGCGACCAAATGATCTTCTGCAAGCATCTAATATCACTATGTTTAATTTAGTAGGATTTTGCCTGTATATGTCAAATAAATCATTTAAAGTAATACAATTTTGTTTTGCCACATATTTATTTTCAGGAGGAATTTGCGAATCGATACTCGCCAAAAAATTCTCTCCATCTACTTCGAATCCGTGACCTGCAAAATAAAAAATAGATGCATCAAAATCTTTTAGTAAGTCGCTATATTCTTGTAAAATTTCAACTATGTTTTTTTGATCGATATTTAGATATAATTTTACCTCATAATTGTAATCTTTAAAGATTCCAGCAATTTGATTTGCATCATTTTCTCCGTTAGTTAATTCATTTCCTTTAAAGTAGTTGTTATTGCCAATTATAATTGCTAATGTTTTCATATATCTAAGTCGATTTTGGATGTTTTTAAAATATTCGTTGATAAAATGTAGAAAATTAGAATTTTGCAAGCTATTCTGATTACCTAAAAGGATAACCTTTAAACAATCAACTTGTGTTTTTCGATATTGATATTCTCCATCACTTTAGACCTCAATATACAAAAGATATTGTTAGAAAATTACGGTTTCCTCTCAATATGAAAAAAGTTTGTCGCGACAATAACGCAACCAGAATATTTAAATTTGGCAAAATAAAAGAATTGTGTTTTACTAATATGCAAGGTAACACACAGTAATAATATGAGCCGGTCTTATTCTTCTAATAAACCTGAATTTTTGGTAAGAAAAACTTTTATAATTTCATCTGAATTAAAATTATCAGAATTGTGTGTTTCCTGATTGTTGTTACTCCCTTCCCTTGAAAGATTTTCATCAAAAGTTAAATTGAGTTTTGAAGTCTTTCCCTTAGTCATAACATTTGAAGATAGATCTAACTTTTCATAATACTTTGCAATTCCTTGTGGCTGTGTTTCAGCGAAAATTAATGGTGGGCAAAGTGAATAAATTAATTCTTCACCCTGAAGTAAAACTTCATCTTCTTTATGGCAAGGTATGTAAAACTGAATGTACGAATCTTGGTAATAAAGTTTAATCCAGTGAGAAGGCAATTTACTTTCTAAATTTCTTTTTTTGAAAATTAATACATAGGGAAATTTTACATTAAAACCAGATGCCCCCCTATGAATCTGTTTGGCATGCTGTACAAAATAAGCCTCATTGTTATTTCTCATCAGAAAATCAAAACAGAATTTATAGTTGTCTACTTCAACATCAGGAATTACAGTCAAGGCAATTTTCAGTAAACATTTAAAAATGTTAATCGGTATATAAGGATTATGTATAACGTTAAATTCTATAATACCTCCATCTAATTTTTTTTAATTACCCCTTGTTTATTTGATTCTATATCAATGCCATGAAAACCATTAAAACTATTTTTTTTAGCTACAATATTACCATCGTATGATTTAAATGTTGGAGGAGTTTGTGCTCCTAAGGCATTAACACTTCTATTCAAACCTAAAAAATTTGCCATATCACTTTCGAAACCTGAGAAATGATTGTTACACTTATCACATTCGTAATCTGACACCCCAGAATTATTTCCAAATAATCTTGAAATAATGTGAGGCTTGCTTTTAAAGGTTGTTGCATCGGACTTTTTACCACAGAAGCGACAGATTCTTTCTGATATTTTTTTTAGAGGACGCCTTTGATTATTTATTGGAGGAGTATACATACTTTTTAATTGATAATCCTTATCAAAAGCTTTTAGATGCTCAATATTTCCAGAGTATGTATATATGTTCATTAGTTATCCGTATTATTTTTCATTAACTTTAAATAACTTCGATTTTTACTACCTCACTACTAACCACTTTTGTATTTGTATCATTCATCTTCTGTCTAATTGTAACTTTAATTTTATCATTCTTAGGAGTAGGAAAATTCATTAAATCTGAAATATTTTTAAAATCAAAGGCTTTACAAAGTAATGTTATATGACGAGTAGAATATTTATGTCGCTGTGTTAATGACTCCACATTACTAACAAAACTTTTGGCCAAACCCATTTTTAGGCTAAGCTGATCTTTGCTTAGTTTTTTTGCTTTGCGAATGTTTCTTACGTGATTAATAAAATCCAAATCGAATTGTGTTGTTTCTAAATAAGTAATTTGTTCCATATATTTTTAAAAAAAATAACCCAATATGTTGGGTGTTAAATAAATATTTATTATTTTTGCTTTAGCGAATAAATCATTAACCTTCAACAAGGTAAAATGAACGATGTATCTCGAATCAAAAAGACCAATTTTCCATCGAGAACCTCGTGAAATCGCTCCATGTCTAAAAGTTTCTTACTTTTGTATACGGCATGCGAGCGGTTCTCACGTATACTTTAGGTGGAAACTTTAATCTTCGGTTTAAAGTGGGTTGGTCGCCCTGATTCTAGAGTGTGAGACCGCCGCATGCTATTTTTGCGTATAATTCTCATATCTAAAAGCATCGTTCCATATATAAAAATAATATTTATGAGGACGACATTTTCAACCATTCTTCTAATTTGCCCACCGGAGTAGTCCGCCAGCATAACAGAAAAAAAATACGGCTTTATGCCAGTTTTGCTTGCAAAATGCTGGATTGGTATTACCTGGCTATTATCGACAAACTCCGAAATTCCTTTAAAAGTAAAAGGAAAGCCAGACTACAATTTAATCTCGCACATTAAAAGTACTCGCTTTCTTTTGATATTCCAAATTATTTTCAGAACGAAGGGAATTTAATACTGAAGACAAAAAAATTCAACGGTCTGAATAATGCAGATGGTTACGGCTGTTTTTAGATTTCAATAGAATGTTTTCTTATTAGAAATGACACTTTACAATGAGTAAACTCATTGCGGCTTTACAGCTTACACGGGACACAATTTCATTCATATTATTTCAAGATGTGCTTGGGAAGGAGGTTTTGATATGTCCTTACTGAAGCTTCCTCCCAAGCATCATCAAGTAGATACGCTGAAAACATATTCAAGAAACAGAAAGTAGAATGTAACCATAGAAAAAGAAAAGCCCTTTCCACAAAAGTTGACCGCTAGCGTAGAAAGAGCAAAGTCTAACGAATTAAACCTATTCAAAAGTATGAAAAAAAACTTTTGCAGCCTAAGTCATCTTCAATTGGCTTTTGGCTTCACCTTGCTCGTCTCCGGCGTAGCAATAGGGCAGATGCGCACCATTACAGGCACTGTCTCGGAAAATAACCAGCCAGTCAAAGGAGTTTCCGTATTCCAGGAGGGTAGTGAAGAAGTGGCTGTGACCAATGCAGCAGGCGTTTACCGTGTTCAGGTATCGGGAGAGAACCCCGTAATTATTTACCGCCATCCGGACTATCCCGAACGAAAAATCACTTTAGGCAGTAGGATAAACGTCAATATCTCATTAGGTAAAGAAAAAGAGATAGAGGAAGTCGTTCTCAACGCAGGGTATTATAAAGTCAAAGACAAAGAAAGAACAGGAAGCATTGCCAAAGTCTCTTCAAAAGACATCGAAAACCAACCTGTTATCAATGTGCTTTCCGCTGCACAGGGTAGAATGTCGGGCGTGAGCATTACCCAAAATTCAGGAGTTCCGGGCGGAGGATTTGATATTCAGATCAGAGGGAAGAACAGCATCCGAAGAGAAGGAAATGAACCATTGTATATTATTGATGGTGTTCCAATTCTTTCAGAAACTCCCTCGTTGTACAGTGCTGCAATTTTACCATACGCTACCATAAATCCTCTAAATTCCATCAATCCCAATGATATAGAAAGCTTCGAGGTATTGAAAGATGCCGATGCCACGGCAATCTACGGATCACGAGGTGCCAACGGAGTCATCATTGTGACGACCAAAAAAGGAAGAAAAGGAAGAACCGATTTCAAGATTAATACCTCTTATTCTCTCAGTACGGTAGCCAACCGATTGAAGCTGCTGAACACTGATGAGTATATTAAGATCAGAAAAGAAGCATTTCAGAATGACGGCATCTCCACAATTCCTGCGGCAGCGTATGATTTCAACGGTGTGTGGGATCAGACCCGAAACACCGACTGGCAAAAAGAACTCATTGGTAATACGGCAGATGCGTCTGTAGTCCAGCTTTCTTTAAGCGGAGGTTCTGAAAACACCTCCTACTTAATCAGCTACGGACATAACGAACAGACAACGGTATTTCCTGCAGATTTCAGATACAAAACTAATAATCTAACAGGGAATTTCAGTTACAGAACACCTGATAAAAAACTGGAAGTCAATCTCAGCAATACCTTTTCGTTTCAAAGTAACAATGTCCTGAATGATGATTTAACAAAGAGAAGTTTAACTCTTAGTCCGAATGCTCCAGCACTCTACAATCAGGATGGTTCATTGAATTGGGAGAACAATACGTTTACGAATCCTCTGGGTGTTTTCAAAAGCGAATATCTCAATTCTAGCAATTTTTTAAACAGTGGAGCGCAGATTTCGTACCGCTTATTTCCGTTCATTACACTAAAATTCAACGGAGGTTTAACGTATCAGAATTTTGAAGAGTTTTCATTGAAGCCCCACACGATGTACAATCCCTCATCAGGATTGACGAGTGCCAATTCCACATCTTTTAAAAACAATTCTTCCACATTCTCTTATATTCTGGAACCGCAATTGGTTGCCAATCAAAGCTGGGGAAACCACAGCCTCGAAATGTTGTTGGGAACAACCTTACAGCAGTCTGAAACCAATCAGGGTTCTATACAGGGCTATGGCTTTGAGAGCAATGCCTTGATTCAGAATTTGGGAGCAGCTAAAACAAAAGTCATCAGCGACCAGGTCAGAAATCAGTATTACTACAATGCTGCGTTTGCAAGAATCAATTATCAATTCATGAAAAGATACATTGTCAACCTTACCGGAAGACGGGACGGTTCAAGCCGTTTTGGTCCCGACAATCGTTTCGGAAACTTTGGAGCGGTAGGTGCAGCATGGCTTATTTCAGAAGAAAGCTGGATGAAAAATGTTCGATGGCTGAGCTTTGCGAAAATCAGAGGAAGTGTCGGAACTTCCGGAAATGACAGGATCGGAGATTATCAGTATCTCAATACCTATACAATCTCATCCAACATCTACAACAACATCACAGCTCTGAATCCTTCAAGACTTTATAATCCCAATTTCAGCTGGGAGAAAACATTAAAGAAAGAAATAGCACTGGAATTATCATTTCTGAAAAGCAGAATTAATTTTTCAGCAGCATATTACAACAATACATCATCCAATCAATTGGTGGGTATTCCACTGCCTGCTACGACAGGATTTGCTACGATACAGTCCAATCTTCCTGCAAAGGTTCAGAATACAGGTTGGGAGTTTGAGGCATCAATGCAGGTTTTGAGACAAAGCAAGTTTAAATACGACACGTCATTCAATCTTTCTGTACCACAGAGTAAATTATTGGAGTTTCCGAATCTGGAAGGATCAACGTATGCCAATCAATATGTTTTAGGATATCCGATGTCACTCGTCAAAGTCTATCAGTTTGAAGGGGTAAATCCTTCCACCGGTTTATACCAATTTACCGACTTTGACGGAGACGGAAAGATTAATTCTCCCAATGACAATAAAGTGATTGAAAGAATAGGCGTGAGATTTTTCGGAGGCTGGTCAAGTAATTTCCGTTACGGACAATGGTCGGCATCATTTCTTTGGCAATTTGTAAAGCAGAGAAACTGGAATTACAACCGTCAGATGCTGGTGCCGGGATCAATGAACAATCAGCCTGTGGAAGTCTTGGATGTTTGGTCTCCTTCAAATCCTTCTGGAATGTATATGCCGTACAGTTCGGGAGCCAATGCTCAAAAGAATGCTTCACACGTTTTATTCCAGAATTCTACTGCTGCGATTGGTGATGCATCATTCATCAGACTGAAAAATGTACAGCTTAATTACAGCATTCCCGTTCAGAAATTCGGAATCAGAGAAGCAATGATTTATGTGCAGGGACAAAACCTCTTGACCTTTACAAAATATTTCGGTGTCGATCCTGAATTTGTACTGACCGGATATTTACCGCCACTGAAGACCTATTCAATGGGCTTTCAGTTGACTTTTTAAAAAGGGTTAAGCTTTTAGTATTTCAAAATTGAATCCATATTATAAAAAAAGTTTTTATAAGAATTAAGAATAAATCTTTAGCTAATGTAAGACTTATCCTTAAAGAATTTGAGACTTTATGAATGGATGTTTTCCATTGCGAAAATTGAAAATCAGATGATGTGAAATTTTCACATTCTAAGCATTGAATAAAAATTAAATCTTTAAAAAATTGAAAAAATGAAAATAAGAATAGAACATACTATTGTGGCAGCTATAATATCCGCCGTACTGACTACCGTTATTTCCTGTGAAAAATTCGTAGAAACTGATTTTCCCAATAACCAGCTTCCGACAGAAGTCGTTTTTGAAGACGAGCAAACCGCTGAAGCGGCATTGGCAGGACTGTATGCAGGACTTTGGACGAACTCGCTTATTTCGGGAGGTATTGATGGAATGGGTGCATTGATGGGAACGTATACAGACGACCTGACCTGTGTGTACACATCAGGATCAAACGGTATTTTGGATATTGCTAACAATCAGCAGGTTGCTACTAATACCGTAGTAACGACGGCTTGGACGAATGCTTACGGGCAGATTTATGCTGCCAACAGCATCATAGAAGGCGTTACGAATTCAAAATCGTTAAGTCAGGCATCCAAAGACCGAATCAAAGGTGAAGCATTATTGGTTCGATCCATTATTTACTTTAATCTCTATCAGATTTTTGGAGAAATAGCTTACACAGAAACTACGAACTATTTTATAAATAGCCACTTGGGGAGAATGAATAAAGATCAGTTCCTCATAAAACTGGAAACCGATTTGTCTGAGGCGGTCAATCTTTTACCATCCGCTTACAGAAATGCAGAAAGAATCTATCCCAACAAATTTGCGGGATATATGGCATTGGCAAAAATGAAGATTCTGTTGAAGAAATGGGCGGAAGCAGAAGTGCTTTGCAGTACGATATTGCAATCATCACAATATACATTTCAAACAGATCCTTCCAAAGTATTTCAGAAAAGCGGCACGCATATCATTTGGCAGTTGAAGCCCAAAAATACGAATGATGCTACGAAAGAGGCATCACTGTACAACTTTACGGGAGCACCTTTATCGTTTGTCCTCAATTTGAATCTCATCAATACCTTTTCTGTGGGAGATTTGCGGAGACAGTATTATATAACGGCAGTTCCTTTTAACCAGCAGATCAATTACCGCTCTTCAAAATATAAAAACCTTGCGGTCAATAATCCTAATGAATATTCAATAATCTATCGTTTGGATGAAGTCAATTTCATGATGGCAGAGAGCCTGATCGAGCAAAATAAAGCAGGAGAAGCCGTTTTGTATATCAACCGTTCCCGCCAACGGGCAGGATTACCGGCTCTTAGCACCTCATTATCCGTTTCGTCGGCAACCACAGAATTGAGAGAGGAAAAGCGCAGGGAATTTTTTGTGGAACACGGCATCCGTTTTTTTGATCTGAAAAGATGGGGACTGCTTGACCAGTTGATTCCGGTAAAACCTAATTGGAAAAACTACCATGCCCAATGGCCGCTTCCGCAGAAAGAACTGCTTCTCAATCCAAATCTTAATCCACAAAATACAGGATATTGATAATGAACAGAAGTTCGAAGAATTGGAAGAATAGGGAAGACATACCTGAAAATAATAAGACGATGAAAACGATTCGAAAAATAGGGCTCCTCATTGTGTTTACTTTTCTGTTGTTGCCGTTACAATTCAACGGACAACATGATGACCTGAAAAAATTGGAAGCATTGGCAGAAAAAGCCGAAGTCCCGGATTTTCTGAAAATGTCAGAAGATGGAGAATGGGTAAGCTGGTTGATGAAATATGAAAGTAAATCGCCGATGTACATTTTACAAAATGTACATGATAAGACTCAAAAGTTTGAAAGAAAATCAATCAGGACTTCATTTTTTATGGGCAGTGAAAAATTTGCCTTTTTGAGTGGTGACCGATTAGAACTGATTAGTTTGGCAACTCAAACTATTGAAACAAAAAATCATATAAAGACGATTGATCAGATGAAACCGCAATCTTTATTTTTGATTCATTATGATGAGCATCAGAATAACAGACTGGAAATCTATGGTAAGAACGGAAAACAGCTGCAGTCGATTGATCAAGTCGTACGATTTCTTAAGGTTGACAATGAATTGATTCTATGGACGAAAAACGATTCTAAAGCACAAGAAATTAAAGTTTGGAAGATTGAAGGGAGCAATAAAAAACTGATTGCAAGTACTTCAGAAGAAGTCTTGAAAGTTTGGAAAGGCACTGCTACGGAAGGAGGATATACAGTCTTTGGTAAAGACAAGCATGAATATACATTAAAGCACTATGTTGATGGTTTGCCGATTCCGCGAAACCTTGATTTGATGCGGAGTAAAAATTATCATTATGTAAATCTTGACTATTCATCAGATCCTGATGCATTATTTATCAAGCTGATCAGAAAGATTCCGAAAGAAAAAAAAATGATAGAGTTTTGGTATGGCGTTGAAAAAGATCTCACTCATCATATTAAAGATATGCAGGTTGAAGAAAAATTTTTGTGGTATCCCAAAACAGGTAAAGTAATCCCGATGGATTCGATTTTTCATACAGAAATAGCGATTGGCAATTCCGGAGATTTTTTGAAGATAAAAAAAGATCATTCATTTGTAGATAAGAAAGATGATTTTTTCATGCCCAAAAGAGATTCCTTGTTTGTATGGAATTCAAGATCAAATGAACATCGTTTTTTTTGTGTGATTGATGAAAGACTGTATGTTTCACCGGATAGAAAATGGATTCTTACGGCTGATAACGATGGATGGAATCTTTTAAACACAATTACCCTTAAAACTAAAAAGCAATTATCAGATCGTGAAGCTTCACCCTATTTTAAAGGAACTGAGTTGATTACCTGGGTAAAAGGGAATAAGGTATGGGAACAAAATATTTTGAACGGCAAACTGGTGAGGAAAGTGAATTTAGATGGTGACCATGTTGAAATTATCAACAGTCAACACCAAAAGATAACGGAAGGGCTGCCTAGAGAAATTATTTCAGTACCTGAAAATAATTATTTATTTCGTCTCTCAAAAGGTGATTTGCTGAAATCATACGTAGAGTGGGATCATCGTACAATAAAAAAAATTATAGCTGAAACTACAGATAAAATACGAAATTTGATCTTTACAGATAATCATTCAAATTTTGTGTGGACTAAAGAAAATTACAATGAAGCGCCATCCATTGTATTTAAACAAAAAGGAAAGAAACATCATGTCGTATTCACGTCCAATGTTCATGATAAAACTGCGGAAAAAATAAGAAAGATTCAGCTGCATTACAAAGGAGCAACTCAAGAAACTTTAACTGCAACTTTATTTTTGCCACATGATTATAATTCGGGTAAAAAATATCCTGTCGTACTTAATATTTACGAAAAACAACAGAAAGGCATGTCAGCCTTTTTGCTTCCGACCTTTAAAAACGGAAGAGGCTTTAATGTACGGTTGCTATTGGAATCAGGCTATATGGTGCTCATTCCGGATATTACATACGGAGATAAAGGATCTGGTTTGTCTGCACTGGAGTCAATCCATAATGTATTAGATGAATTGGTAAAAATAGAACAAGTAGATGCGAGGCGAATTGCTTTGACAGGACAGTCTTTCGGAGGATATCAGACCAACTTTGTCGCAACGCACTCAGATCGCTTTGCTACATTTATTTCGGGAGCATCGGTATCTGACGTTATCCATACTCCGTTTTCTTTCAATTACGATTTTGGAAGTCCTGACTATTGGCGGTATGAATATGGTCAAATGCGTATGGGTGGCAGCTTTGTAGAAAATAAACAAAAATATATGGATAACAATCCGTTGTATTTTGCTTCAGAGGTTAAAGCTCCCATATTACTTTGGACAGGTGAAAAAGACAGTAATGTAGATCGCGAGGAAACCCGCTCATTATTTGTGGCTCTGAGAAAATACCGCAAGCCTGTGATAGCATTGTTTTATCAGGATGAAGGACATTCTCTTTCCGGTAGAGCAGAACAAAAAGATTTATCTGTAAGAATGCTGGAGTGGCTGGATTATTTTTTAAAAGATAAAAGAGATGTTGAATGGATTGATAAACAAATGAAGGGTGCGTTGTAGCACCCTTCACCTTTTTAATTAGTTAGGAATTTCATACAGTGGATTCCCGCAAGAGGTTCCACCTGCATTTTGGAATAGATTATGAGTGTTGACCCCATCAGACCAGGTACATACTTCCGTAATAACGTCTGGCTGACATGATTTTTCTGTCATAATACATTTTTCAACAGGTGCTAGAGGATCAAAACGATAGCCGTTTTCCACTAAACTGTTTTTTTTCACAACGCTTGTAGCGTACGCACTTCCTGCGCCTAAAAGCAATACTGCTAAGGGCAATGCGATTTTTCTCATTTTTTTCATGATGTAAAATTAAATTTGGTGCCTACTCTTAGTTCAGGTTTTCGGCTTCCCCCTGCAATGAAATGCTGAGTGATGTTCTGCGCAAAACGATATTTAATGATTTCATTTCCTGTTAATACATAAAGATGCTGATCTGCAATATGAAACTGCATCTTTTTTTCCTTTTTGGGATTTGGTAGATAAAAACTTCCGATGTATCCTTGTTTTACGGTAGAATAAACATCAATGATAAAAGAATTTTTCCACCGATCCCTGTCTTCAAATTTTCCGATGAGATTTGATTCGATAAACAACAGACCCGCATACGCAAATGCTTTTTTATTGACTTTTAATGGAGGTTTGCTCATCTTCTTTTTTCCGTCCGAAAGTTCAGAAACTTCAATCTGCGGAATGCTTATCGTATCAATGGTTTTATACTTCGCTTTGATGGTAAGATGGTTATCCATGATCAAGAGCTGATTTTTGTAATAGTGTACATAAACAGCAGTTTGAGTGATTGGGTCAAAATGCAGTTGTCCATCAGTATCAAAGATTCCGTCATTGGTTTTTCCAAGAATTCCTGATTTCAGATTCAGAGGATTTTTCTGCAAAGGATTTAACAATCCTAAGGTCTGCTTTTCTGAATCTTTGAAATAAGTGCTGATTGCAAAGGAATCTTTACTGATATTCACCAATTGGCTGAAATATGCCTGTCCTAAGCTCAAGGTCTTTGCCTGATGATTTCCCAGCATTCCCTGATAGATAACAGGTACGCTTCCATCATACAGATAGAAATCCGGTGCATTCACCTTCAGTTGCGCTCTTTTAAAATCAAAGTCGTACCTGTCCGGTATTATCCTGTGATCTTTCATTGCTTTAAAATTCAAATCAGTTGATGTCAGTAGAAATGGAGCAGTATAGTTGCCCAGATATACTGAATCTTTTGAAATGCCCGCAAGGTAATAGGAGTTGATCTGAAGATTGAAACGATTCTTTTCTGTTATAGGATGCTGCAAAAACCTTCGTGTAAAATTATTTTCCTTTTTGATCATAAATTCTGATTGTCTGTACATCAGAATGATTGCTGAACAACTTACAATCGATAAAACAATCAGCAGACTTACAGATTTAAAAATCTCTTGTCGTTTAGAACCTGAATATAAAACAATTGCAAAAGCAGCTATGATAACTGTGGCAATATTAAATATCAGATGGGTTTTCCAATCCATTTTTTCTAAAATTCCACCGCAAGAGCAAGGAATAAACTCGCTGTAGTTCAAGATCATGTAAATATAGACAGTGAATAAAACCATCAGAACAAAAGAAAAGTATAATCCGATTTTTCTGGTTCTCTCAAAGATCAATAAAATACATATTGCAAGTTCAATGATTAGAACTCCGTAAGAGATAACATTTGAAAATGCACTCAATAGGGGAGACTGTGCAATCTGAATCTGAAAATTTTCAAAATCCATCATCTTACTGATGCTCGCATAGCAAAACAGCAGGATGAAAAAATAGCTGACAATTTCTATAAATCTTGTTCTGACGGTTTTCATAATCGTAATATTTATCCTTTTCTAACTAAAATCCATTGTACGTTCTTTCCGCAATATGCCGGCATAAGTTCACCTTTTGATACAAAAACTGAAGTACTGATCCGCCCTTCAATTTCCCATTCACCGCTCACAGTGCATTTTTTTCCTGTGCTTATCAGTACCTTTTGGTTTTCCACACTTAGAAACTTTGTCGGTTAAAGAGGTTTTTATTTCTGGTGGTATCCTGCTCAATCCTCCAATGCTGCTTATCTCTTGGTGGATCGTCATCATCATCTCCTGTATCCAGATTTTCAGAATCACTTTCTCCGGATTCTTTATTTCCAATTTTTTCAGATTCATTATAGTTTTGAACTTCGATTTTCAGATTTTTTTGTTCTGTTATGTTAAAATCATTATCAGATCTTTCGCAAGACTGCATAAGCAATACAGTTATTAAACTTAAAATTGAGATACACTTTTTCATTTTTTAAATGGCTTTAAAAGTTATCCCGGCCGGTTTGAAATATGATTAGAATTCTGATGTCGAAATTAGGAGTGTTGGGGTATTCAGAAAAGCTTTATGCGGGTCTATGGATTCATTAGAAGGGAATAATTGATACATTATTCCCACAAAATAGAATCTTATAACGCTGTAAATCAGCTCATAGGTCATAAAAACTTTTGAATAGATCAAACAACTGTTTGAATTATGATTTTTTAATTAAATTTGTGAATACGCTATCTATATGTATTATCATAATCGATTATTATTGTTAATATTTACTTTCTTTTTGTCATTAATCCAAGGTCAGAATCTAAATGAACAGTCTTACAAGAATATTTCAGGCTTATTTAATTCGTATTCCGAGAATGATGAAAGAGCCTTGGTGTTTGTAAATCTGTACATCAGCAAAGCAAAAAAAGATCATAATTATAAAAAGCTCATAAGAGGATACGAGGAAGCGATCTACTACAGCAGAGATGTGAACCGCAAATTATTATATGCAGACAGTACGATAATCACAGCCATACAAAACAAAAATGATGATGATATTTCCAGGGCTTATCTTGGAAAGGGGATCATATACTATTATAACAGAAGACAATATAAACCTGCTTTAGAGCAGTATTTAATAGCCTTCAAGTTTTCCAAGAATTCGAAAGATGATTACCTCAAGAATAAGATCACGTATCATTTGGGGATGGTTAAAAGCTATTTGGGTTATTATAAGGAGGCGGCAGTACATTTTGAAGAAGCAGCAGATTATTTTGAAAAAAAATCCAAAGAGAATGTTCATCCTAACATCAGGCTGAATAACGAATCAGGATACTTTAACAGTATTTACCGGTTAAGTACCTGTTACAGGAACTTACGGTTGTATCAGAAGGAAGATTCATTGATTAATATAGGATTAAGAAGACTTCACAATACCGCTCAGCTGTCCACGGAGTATGGATATTTTCAAAAAGGAAAAGGGGTACAGTTGTTAAGATTGGGAAATACCGATGATGCATTACAATATTTTAAACAGTCAAAGGATATTTTGAGTCACCATCAGGATGATGCTTCATTAATGACGGTTTATTTTTATATGGGAAAAGCGTATTGGTCAGATAGAAAAAGAGCAGAATCTTTACAGTATCTTAATAAAGTTGATTCTTTGGTCAATAAATTTTGGTTTGTCACTCCGGAGATCAGATCCGGTTATGAATATCTCATTAAAGATGCCAAACAAAACAAAAATTATGAAAGGCAATTATATTATACCAATCAGCTGTTAAAGGCTGATTCAATTATCAATGCTGATTTTGCCATGCTTTCTTCAAAAATTCACAGGGAATACGATACCAATACTTTATTAGAAGAGAAGAATAAATTGCAAAGGGTTCATAAAAATGGGTTTATTATTTTATATTATTCTATGGGTTTTGGATTGATGATATTATGCTTTTCAATCTGGAAGTTCCGCAAGAGAGAAAAAGCACTGACGATCAAGTATCAGGAATTGTTAGAAAAATTTAATACTTCTCAACCTACAGATCATTTTTTAGAATCGAAACCTGTTTCTTCCGAAGAAAAAAATATATACAGCGCAGAAATTATTGAAGAAGTAAAAGCAAATCTCAAGATTTTTGAAGAGAGAAAAAACTTTTTGAAGCAAAATTTAACGCTTCCGATTGTGGCTAAAATGATTGGAAGCAACCGTACCCATCTATCATACGTACTCAATGTTCATCTTGATGTAACATTTACCACGTATTTAAAAATTTTAAGAATCAGGTATATCACCAATTTACTATTAGAAGACAGTAAATATCTTAAATTTAAAATTGACAGCCTTGCGGAAAAATGCGGAATGGCAAACCGGCAAATCTTTTCAGCACATTTCTTGGAAATCAACGGAATTAGACCTACCGATTTTATCCGGAAAAGACTGGATGAAATTCAGAAGAATTGATTTTTTTATTTTTTAGCCCGATTTTTACGTGACCAAAAAAATGATACGTATGAACGGACAAAATTTCCGAAAAAAAAATGACCAGCTTTGGAAAAATCTTACAACAACTGTAGATCAGATCAACAGGAGCGAAAATGACATTGTCATTCGTTCTGAAGAGATTCTGATGGAAACAGACATTGCCATTAGACAATTGAAGGATCACCTTCGGCAATATCAATTTTCAGATTGGAGTGATGAAATCTACTTTTTTAAAAATACCAAACCGCAATTCATAGCAGTTTATATTTACTACTCCAAAGTTTTAGCTATAGAAGCCTCAAAACCTTATGCAGATCCTCAAGCCTTACAATCCTACTACGAAAATGAGAGAAGCAATCTTTTGTATTTTTATAATGAGCAGAGAGAATTTATTAGTTACTACCGCCGAAAATCTACCTATCTGGATAAGAAATATTTCGTCAGGTTCAAATTCGACTTTAAGTTGAAGTTAAGCCCCGAACTGTACAGCTATGATGAAGAATTTTCGACATCCCATGATCATATGGTATCTCAGATTTTAGCGAATGATCTTTTGGATCACTATTTATCTAATAAAATAAATTCGAAAGAAGTCAGAGAAAATTCAATCGCACATATCAGAAATCTGGAATGGACAGCTCCTAAAGTTGCATTGATTGAGTTGTTGTATGCGCTTCACCAAACAAAATGTTTCAACGGTGGTCACTCAGATCTGGCTGAAATTTTCAGGTGGGCAGAAAACTCACTTCATATTAATTTAGGCAATTATCATAAAACTTTAGGTGAAATACGCTTACGTAAAACGGAAAGAACTAAATTTTTGTCATTGCTTCAAAAGAATTTAGATCAATATCTGGATAATTTAGATGTGTGATTTGGATGAAGATAGATAAAACAAATTGTAATCTTTAATTTAAAACCTTTTATTCATAGGTTTCACAAGGGAATCTTTCGGTAGTACCGACAAACTACCGAAAGATATTTTGCGTGATTTCGAAAATTTGTCAGACAAAACAAATTTGAAATCATGGCAATATCCATTATCACCAAAGAAGATCTTCAGCAGTTTAAAGTTGAATTGCTGGAAGGGATTAAAGAATTACTACACGATAATACAACAGAACAAAAATTATGGCTTCGGACCTCCGAGGTCAAAAAGCTGTTGAACATCTCTTCAGGAACATTACAAAATCTGAGAATCAACGGAACGTTATCATACAGTAAGGTAGGAGGGACTCTGTACTACAATTACAAAGACATTGAGAAACTACTGACAGACTTCAAACATTAAATCGGTAGTTATGAAGCAGTCTAATAAAATTATTGATTTTTTTGGAAATGTCATTAGGGATCATCGGATGGTTCCCTCGCACATCAGTTTATATGTTTCGCTTTTCCAGTTGTGGAGTAGGCATCAATACCAAAATCCATTTCGTGTGAGTCGGAAAGAGGTGATGAAGCTCGGTAAAATAAAATCTTTTGCGACTTACCACAAATGTATAAAAGAACTGCATAGCGCAGGGTTTATCATTTATTCCCCTAGTTATCACCCTTATGAAGGAAGCTTAATCGAAATTATTGATTTTGAAAGTGAAGATTTTGAAAAAAGTAAAATAGTACATGACCAAAAAATAGTACCCGACAAAAAGATTTCCTTTTCTGTACCGATGCTGTATGAGGTTGAACTATATTTTAACGAGTGTGATTTTCAATCTGAAGAAGCGAATCAATTTTATTCATTATACGAATCTAAGGATTGGAAGTTGTGCAATGATCAACCCATGAAGTGTTGGAAATCTGCAGCAAGAAATTGGATTTCAAAGCTGAAAAATTCAAATCAAAACCAAAACCAAAACTAATGAAAGAAATTGATCCTAAAACTCCGATCTGGCAACTGACTGTTGGAGAATTCTTAGAAATTTCGAGCGGTGTCAACTCTGAAAAGAAATATGAATATGGTCTGAAAGGTTTAGCGAAAATATTGGGATGTTCTGTTTCAAAAGCTTCAGAAGTAAAATCATCGGGGTTATTGGATGAAGCCATCATCCAAAACGGAAACATTATCATCATAGACAAAGAAAAAGCATTATCGCTTTTCGGAAAAAAATAAAGATGACTTATCTTGAATTGATACACCGATTTTGGGATTTTAATAAAATAAATCAAATAGGTTCTACGGGAATTTCGATGTATCTGTATTTGCTTAAAATTGGATATGACAATAACGGGTATGAGTTCCAGATTTCTGATGTTGCAGTGAGTAAAGAGTTGGGATTAACCCGAAAGACCGTAAAATCTGTAAAAGAGAAACTCCAGAACTTTGGATTAATTGAATTTCAAACCAAGAACGGACTTCCATGTTACTACAGATTGCTTTTAGATTATCCCTTGAAAATTGCTAAACCCGAAAAAATAAAGAAAGCTAAAATTGTAAAAAGTTCAGATTTTCTTACAGCAGGAAGTGTAGAAATTCCATCACAACAACAGCCATCACCACCTGTAATCAATCAAAAGAACATTCCAAGTTTTGATGAATTTATTGAATATGCCCAAACATTAGAAACTTATGAATCTGAATTAGATTCCGTCATAGAAAAAAAGTACGAAGTCTGGGTACGTAATGATTGGCAAAATAGTTCAAACCGACGTATTACCAACTGGAAATCTTCCCTAAAAAGTATATTGCCGTTCATAAAAAATGAGGATACAAACCTTCAGCTTTCCGTATCAAGCATTCCAAATATAAAGCGTCCTAAAAATCCAGACCGAAAGTAATACTAAAATAAAAAATTCAACACATAAAAAAGATGTACAGCATGGGGGATCCGCATGTAAGACTTATCCGAAAGGAATTTGACAATAAAAGCGAAAGAGTTCCCGAAAAAATCAGAATAGGGAACCATTTCGTGGACGATTTCATTTTTGAAGATCATGAAGCTGCCGATATTCCTATCAATGCACTTCGGGTGATTTTCAATATTATTTCCATCATCAGCAATGAACAATTCCGTCCGGAAGACAGACCAAAACAGCTTTCACTTTTTGATGAAGAATTTGAAACCGAAAACAATATTTTCGCTTCTATAAAAATCAGAAATAGCAAAATTTCTCCTAGCGGTTCCACAAAACAAGTGATAGATGCTTATGAATTTCTCGCAAAATTCAAAATGAGCTGGTATAAATCGTTTAATTCTAAAGGAAGAGAAATCAAAACTTTCGGTGGACTCATTTCAACACCGAGTTACGATAAAAGAGGGTACACCACTTTTCTAATCAGCAGTTATTGGCTGAAAAAATTGATGGTCATTCCGGAATATAATTATGTGCTGTACAATCTGGTCTATAATGTAAGAAACAACAAACATATAATATTTGCTATCTGGCTTTCGAAAATCCCTGAAAATGGAACGGTATTAAAACTGTCAACACTGAACAAAAAATTTGGATTGAATTATCAAACTGCCAAGGATTTTTGTTTCAAGTTTCTAAAACCTGCAAGAAGCAGTCTTAATACATTCAATACGGTCTCTTTCGATTATAAGTACAAAAGAGATTCAATTTTTGTAATACCGCGTTTGACAAAAAAGAAGGAAGATGATCATATATCTGAAAACAGTAACGAAGAACGGAAATTAAGAAAAGCATATCCTAATGAAAAGCAAGAAATCAGCCGAAGATTGATCTACTTTAGAAAAAGATATGGTCTGCTGACAAGTGAAATGATTCAGTTTTCGCATCAATACAGATATATTCCGCAAACCAGAGTATTGATAGAGAAAGCTTTTGAAGAATTTATTAGAACAGCACGATTGCAAGGAATTAAATCGACAGAATTTCAAGGAACCGAATTTTTAAATAAAATTCAGGAACACATCATACAGATTTACAGGAATACAAAAATGGGAGAGTTGCTGCCAAATGGCTACCCAATAATTATTTGAGTTCGGAATTCCACTCACCCAAAATTCGGAATTGCACTCACTGAAGTTAAGAAAATGTTAAAATATTGAAATTTTTGATTGAGAATTCGGAATTGCACTCACTCCAAAATTCAAAACCCGTTAAAAATAGGGATAACTGTAAGAAAATGTGAAAAAAAACGAAAAATCAATGAAAGTAGAAAATACAATTCGGATTTACACTCACCACAAATGAGTTGTTTTTTCGGAATTGCACTCACTCCACTTTCGGAATTGCACTCACTGAAATTCGGAATTGCACTCACCGAAAATGGGGTTCAAATGCTTTACCATAAGGCGATTCGGTGCATCATTAAAAGTATTATAAAAGTAATTAAAAAGTCTTTTTTTATTTAAAAGGAAAATGTGGATAAAAAATTTGCTTTAAAAAAGAAAAAAATGAATTGCGAAGAAGCAAAAGAAAAAGTAAATATTAGAACAGTTTTGGAATCGTTCAATCTCTTTCCCGTGAAAGAAAACCGAAAAACGGCATTTTATTTTGCGCTCGACAGAGAGGAAAAAATCCCGAGTTTGTCTGTTGATTTTGTGAAAAATAAAGCTTTTGATTTCGGAACCGGGAAAAGTTATGATGTTATTTCAATTGTTCAGCAAATGAATCAATGTTCAGTTTCTGATGCTTTGAAGTACCTTGATAAATTTGACTTCTCAGTTCAAAATAATACTCAGATTGAAGAATCTGTCCAAATCAAAAATTATCAAATCATAAAAGTAAATGAAATTCAGCACCCAGCTTTAATCCAATATTTAAAATCCCGAAAAGTTTGTGAACAAAAAGATTTGGTAAAAGAAATTGAGTATATGTTGAATGGTAAGAAATATTTCGGAATTGGCTTTTTTAATAATTCCGGAGGCGTTGAAATCCGAAATAAATATTCAAAGATATGTTTGGGCAAAAAAGATGTGACTTTGATAAAAAATGATTTGAAGACTTCCAATGAAATTGTAGTTTTTGAAGGTTTTTTTGATTATCTGACTTTTAAAAATTTGGAAAGTGCAGAAAGTTCAATTTCAGATTGTTTGATTCTCAATTCTACGGCAATGCTTTTCAAAGTCGATAAAGAACTTAGAGCATATTATAAAACCTCACTTTTCCTAGATAATGATGATAATGGAATTACAATCAAACAGGTTATCCGGAAAAACTATAAAAATGTTGAAGATTGTTCTTTGTTGTACAAAGATTTTAAGGATTTAAACGAGTGGTTTTGTGCAACAAAGTAAAATGTAAAAATTCTGAAAATGATTTTAAAGAGAAATTTAATTTTAAAAA
Organism: Chryseobacterium gambrini; assembly: GCF_900156825.1. Taxonomy (GTDB): domain Bacteria; phylum Bacteroidota; class Bacteroidia; order Flavobacteriales; family Weeksellaceae; genus Chryseobacterium; species Chryseobacterium gambrini. The sequence continues at coordinate 43,233 of NZ_FTOV01000012.1, forward strand.
TCATAAACTGGTTAAACCTTAAAAAAAACAGATTACCTAATGTTTAATTTTACATTTTTCCTACTATCAAAACCCTCTATTTAATCACTTCTAACTGATTTTTGGCTTTTTACTATTGCAAATGTAGGACAGCATCATTCACCTAAAAAAATATTTTTGGGTTTCTATAAAAATTCTTTCCACGAGTTCCAATAATTTTTTCAGACACTCCTGAATCCTTCGGACAAAAATATTTCGAGCCACAATCCTCCAAAGCTTTGGAGGATTGTGGTTTTATATGCCTGATACTTTCCTATGATCATCGGCAAAGAAAAAGACGGAACCTCAGTTATACGAATCAATTAAATCGCAGACGGTCTTTGACATCAACGGAAAAAACAACAAAATAAAACAACAAATAATTCTGCTTTTCCAATTGGATATAAGCAGAAAAAAAAACGAGTGTCCTCGAAACCAAATCAATCAAATCGAAAATTTTAACAAACTCGAAAATCAATTATTAACAATCAAAAATTAACATTATGAACATCGTAGGCAGAATTACAAAAAACGCAGAAATCAACACTTTAAAAAATGACAAACAGGTCGTGAATTTTTCACTAGCCATTAATGACAGATTTAAAACCAAACAAGGCGAACTAAGAGAACAGACCACTTATTATAACTGCTCCTATTGGCTAAGTGCCAACGTAGCTAAGATTTTAACGAAGAGAACATTAGTAGAGCTTACAGGCAGAGCAAGTGCGAGTGCGTGGATTGGAAAAGATGGAGAAATAAAATCGGGGTTGAATTTCCATACTTCTAACATCAAAGTACACGGAGGCGGAAAAAAGTCTGACACAGAAGAACAACCAGCTTCACAGCCACAGAAATCCAATGCTTTTGCGGAAGATACGGACGATGATTTACCATTCTAAAAGCATTCAAAATATGGAAGCACAATATAACTTTCAAATGAAGCCGAAAAGTGATAAGAATGATTGGGAAAAGGTGGAAATCTTTTCCCAATTCTATTGCGAGAGAACGACAGCAATACGGTATGCAAAAAGTCTTTCAAGAAAATTCAAATCAGAAATCCGCCTTACAGAGGGAAAAGAACCTTTCAAAACAAGCGGAACATACATTTACGAAAACAACAATTATACAACAAATATTATGGCAAATTGGTGCAACAATAAAGTAACATTCACAGGAAATCGAGAGGTTTTGGACAAAGTCTCGAATGTATTTCAAGAAATGATAGAAAAGGAAACTAAGGGAAATATTGGGCAACTGCCCGATTTTGTCAAGAGCAAAAACGGTTACTTCTGTGAAATTTATCGAAGTGAAACAGATGAATGTTCTTTCCATTATGAGACAAGATGGAGCCCAAATATCGAAGCATTATGGATTGTTGCAAATCATTACGATGTCGGATTTGTATTGGATTACGAAGAATCTGGCTGTATGGTTTTTGGCAAGACCATATGCGAAAACCAAATCTTACAGGATTATTTTCTCAATCAATGTGACTTTCAAGACTTCATCTACAATGTAGATACAGATTGTTACGAATTCGAAGGTGAAAATTACGATTACAAAGAGGAGATTATGAGAATCCTATTAGACAGGAAAATAAATAATAACAAACAAAAAATTGCATAAATGAAAACATCACTTCAACAAACAGAATATTTACTGATAAAATCAATGACCAACAGTGAATGGGATAATGGCGATTTTGCCATTATCCACATTACGGGAGAATGGAAAGAAATCCAAAAGAAAAGGCTCGAAGCCGTAAAGCCTTTGGAAAATGACTATGATTTAAAATGGCTGAATTATGCCGATACCAATGTAGAGTTTTTCAAATTTTCGGAAGAAAATTATCCCTAAGTTGAAGAATGGCTTTCGGAGAGAAGCAGGATTTTTATCGAATTGGAAAAAGAGGATTTGAAAAAATTTTTGCAACCCGAAAATAATCTGAATTGCTACCAAATGCAAGTCTATAAAAACGGAAATGCCATTTACAACGCTTTTGGAAAACAGACAGGCGAAGAATTTTGGACAGAAGAATTTTCATTATATCAATTAACTCAACAACAATGAGAGTAACAGACTTAAACGGTTGCAAGATTAAAGTAACCAATCTTGATGAAGCTATCCAAATTACAGCAGAGTAAGGAATATGAACATACAAACAAAGAATTTTCAGAATTAGATAAAAGACTGAGAAGGTTTTGGAAAGATATGTACGGAAAACTACTAAAATCAAAACAATATGAGCAATCTCGCAGACAAAACGGAGTATAAAGCATTGAACATTATTGCCAAAATGGTAAAACAATATGAAAAATTACACTATTTGGATATGACCAAAGAAGATGATTGGAATGCCACAAACGCAAGAAACCTATTACAGAGCATTATTCAAAATAATGAATATAAAATTAATTATAACAGAAATAGTAAAAAATCAATTTTAAAAACAAAATTATGCAAACCAATTTTTTCAGACAGATAGGCAAACTCAATCTTACAGGAGATTTGCAAATCACACTCCGACAAGGGGCAGAAAACAGTTTCGTTCTTTCCGTATTGCTCAACAATGAGCAATGCGGAGACGAGGCAAGGAAAACGATTCCGCCACTCAATTTAAGGGGGACAGCGGAAGAATTGGACAACGGATTTTTTGAAAGTATTTCGACACCATTGCAGACCGCATCGGGCTTAATGGTAGATATGGAAAGTTTTATGAAACAGGTCGAAGAAGCCAAGAAGAAATCGGCAATGGAAAAGGAGAAATCCGACAAGGAGAAAAAAGAAAAGGAAGGCAAAGATAAAAAGTACAAAGAAGCCTTGCAAAAAGCCGAAGAACTCGAAAAAGACGGCAAATACAAAGAAGCGTGGTCAGCTCTTCCAAAAGTATCGGAATTTCCCGATTATGCTGAAATCATCCGCAAAAAGCAGGATGAATATGAGAAACATTTTGCACCAAGCCTATTCTCTGAAACGACCAATGAAAATGTTGAATCTTAAAAATATTATAAATGTTACTTGCAACCCTATTAGACCGAGTTTTTATACTCAAAGATAACGGACAGGAAATACGTTTACCTGACCCTGAACCAAAATGGAGCGTAGAATCAGTAATGAACTTTTACGCCAACACGTACCCGATACTGACCACTTCAAAAATTTCAGCACCGAAAATCAAGGATGATGCTGTTGAATATCAATTTGAAAGTGTGATGGGAACAAAAGGATAATAAATAGTTGATGGTTTTTGGTTGACAGTTGATAGAATTACAATCTAAAAGCTAACAACCATCAACCATAAACTGACAAACAAAAATAAAATGAATGCAACGAAAAACCATATCGGGGACAATTCAACCTCCCGAAGAAAAAAAACAAAGGCAACTTCACTTACAATTGAGGGAATACGCACAATGGATGCATCAGATAAAAGACAGTTCGGAAGTTCAGAAAGACCAACGGAAATCCGTTCCAATCTCCCAACTTCCAATGCTTTTCTGAGAACCTGCTTTATGCCGAAATTAAAGGAGAATGAAATAACAATAACACAGGGCAAACGTAAGTCTGCTAAAACAGAAAGGGATTTTTATAAGTCCCTTTCTCAATTAGCAAAGCATTATGATATAACCCCAATGCCGACACAGCATTTTAATTATCCATACAATATCAGCCTTGCTTTGAGAGATATTGAAACGCAGTTGAAAACCAAGACTGAAAATTGGCAGAGTGTTAGGCTGATAGAAAAAGGGAGTAAGACTTGCTTTGCAATAGAAGAAAGATGCAACACAGGGGCAACCTTGTTTTATGTTCCCGTCGTACCGCTTTATCAATTGCTCCGCAATAAGGTACACAGAAAAGCAGCTTGCTTACTATTGTCCGTATGCACTTATCTGTATAGAAATGTAGATATTCCATATTACAGACAGGAAGATTCTTATCTCTATTGGAATTACGAAATGCTTACTGATTGGATAGAGCAGGACGAAGAAATAGAAGATAACCACATCTGCAAAAAAGAACTTCAACGGGCGGAAATCAACGGAGATATGATGGGACAAAAAATTTCCAATGCTAAGAATCTTCTTTTTTTTGAGCAACGCTTGAAACGTTTTATACCGAAAAACAGGTTTGATAAAGAATGCCTTCAATTGGCAGAAAAAACCTTTAAACTTTATTGTGATTACCCTAATGAAAGCATTTTCAGAAATGCCCACTATAATAATGCAAACAAGCCCTCAGAAATGGAGGGAGATGACAATTATAATGAGGAAACTGTTATCGCAATGGATAAATATATTTCCTTTTTTGCCGAGAGTGACGGATTGATTTATGATAATCTAACGAGTATGGTCAATAATGAGTTCAACGAATATGCTGAAACACAGCAACCAATGATTTTTAAAACCTTTGACGGAAGTGATATATTGGATAAAAACCTTGATTTTGAAAATCAGTTGTTTAAGGTCTTAAACGAATTGTGCCGATTGCTCAACTAATCTGTGCATACACGGCGCAAATAATTCAATTATAAAAACAAGCTATGAGAAATACAGCCAATACAATTAAGAACGAAGAAACCGACATAACCAATAATTTTGGAACACTTTACTATCCTAAATCAGCACTGGTCTTTTATGAGACAGAAGATTATAATCGCGATGGTTATGTTGAACATTTTGATATTGACCCTAATGGAAACCCTGTCAATGCCCACCCTTTGACTGTAAGGGAGGCACAACGACTCTCCAAATCTTTAAATATTCAAAATAAGAAAGAAAAAGATTTTCTAAGACCAAGTGGTATTATTTCTGAAACTGTACTATTTATAGATACATCGGAAAATGGAAAAGTGGTCTGGTACACAAAAGCACAGGAACGACAGTTACTATTTACCGAAAAGCTTTCCATTCCAAATGGTTTAGCGAATGTGCCACCTTTGCTATGGTGTGCCAATAAGCAGGGAATGAAAATATTCGCATTGGAGACAGACCAACGCCCCAATACAGATACACCACTATTTCACGCTCCGTTCTTTAATGTTTACGAAAGCGGAAGTGTTTGTATGGGAACGGTCGACGTAAACATTAAAAGTTCCGCATCACTCGAAGAGTTTACTAAGAAATGGGAAAACTATTTTTTCAATTCTTATTTCAGCCATTTGGTCAACAGCCATAATCCGATTAAAGGAAACTTGGTAATCCTTTGGAAAAGCCTTATTGATTCAAAAGAGCCGTTTCCGACAGATATTCTAATCAATTCAAATCTAACTTTAAAAAATCTACTCTAATGATACAATCTGAAAAAACAAAAGTCCATTTTACCGATGATAGCCTTTTAAATCCTACCAATCCTGTAATGGTAAACCTCATAGGTGCAGGTGGTACAGGTTCTAAAGTATTGACCGCCTTGATCGAAATGAACCATTCATTGATTGAATTGGGACACGCAGGATTACAGGTGCGGTTGTGGGATGATGATATTGTCACAGAAGCGAATCAAGGCAGACAGCGTTTTGCAGAATGTGAAGTAGGATTACCAAAGGCAGTTGCACTGATAAATCGGGCAAACCGATGGTCTGGAACGAATTGGAAAGCCGAAGTCAGAAAGTTTGAAAGAGATTCTTTAGGAAGAATCCAAGAGAATATGCAGTCCGCAATTTATATGTCGTGTGTTGATAATGTCAAATCACGATTTGAAATTGCTGATATTCTGAATGAATTGAAAGAGGGTAGGAGATTATACAGAAACCAGGCTAAATATTGGATGGATTTTGGCAACAACCGATATTCTGGACAGGTTTTGCTTTCTACAGTTGAGAATATAAAACAACCTGATTCCGAAAAATATCAAACAACGTCGAATCTTCCTTATGTGACGGAAGAATTTGGAGAACTGCTTTTGCAGTCTGAAACGCAAGATGATACACCAAGTTGCAGTTTAGCAGAAGCATTAGAAAAGCAGGATTTGTTTATTAATTCTACATTAGCACAAATGGGATGTTCTCTATTGTGGAACTTGTTTCGCAACGGACTGACTGAAAACAGAGGTTTTTTCCTTAATCTAAAAAATTTCCATTCTCAACTGATAAAAATATAAAAAACCGCCTGACCAAAAGTTGGGCGGCAAAAATGCAATTCCTCCCTGCGGTCGGAAACGTATTTTTGCGGAAAGCGGAACAACCCCATTTCTAAAACAATTCCGGACTTTGGCTTTGGTTTGTTTTAGAAAAAAGGTTGTAAGTATTAACTGACTATAGAAAACTCGTTGTGCATAGTTTCAATTAAGCATTAAAATAGTTAGTTGAAACTATGCACTTTCAGTGCAAGAATTTCAGTTTCTATAAATTTTTTATTCGACACAGATGCACAGATAATAAAATGAATTTTTTAATATTTTATTATCTGTGCATCTGTGGAGTTTTTTAAACGAATTTCATTCGTTGTTCAAATCTATGGACTGAAAGTCCATAGTGGTTTAGTTATTTACAACAAGCATTTCCCTCTTGAATAGGTGGGCACTTTACTGTACCGTAACTACAAAACACGCAACAATCTCCCTTTATAGGTTTTAGAGTTGTTTTGCAACTCTCACACTGATAGAAAAATTGACAAGCATCAGTTGGCATTTCTTCGGATTTCTTATGTCCGCAGGTTGGACAAGTTATTTCGGATATTAAAATGATGTCCATTATGAAATAATTTTGCTTTTTAGTGATTTGTAACCAGTAGAGTTGATAGCTTTTTCGATTTGCTCGATGCTGGTTTGTTTGTTGTCGAACTTTACAATTGCGTTGCCTTTTTCGTAAGAAACAATAACTTCAACAATGCCTTTTAGTTTGCTAATTTCTGTCTTTACATGATGTTCACATCCTGAACAAGTCATTCCTTTAATAGTAAATTCAACTTTCTGAATTTTAGAAGTCGAAGTAACAATTGCCGTGATTTTTGTCTTCGGAACAAAGATGTGAGCATAACTCGGAAATGATAGAAGTAAAACTGATATTACGGTAATACTTCCTAACAATGATTTCGTTTGCATAAAATTTTGTTTTTGATTTGTTTCACAATTACAGTCAATTTGTTGTTGAGGTTTCAGTTTTTGATACCAAGCAAAGCCAAGAACTAAAACAGTCATACCAATAAAATAAGGTCGAAAAGGTTCGAGCCACGAAAAGGTAGAAGCAATTCCGCTTGAACCCGCAACTATAGCCAAAATTGGCGTAATACAGCACAAGGACGAAGCAATTGCTGTCAAAAGTCCTGCACCGATTAATTTTTTTTCTGTTTTCATATTGCTTCCAAAATTTTGTTTTCGTTAAGGATTTTGAAAAAAGGTTTGAGCATTTTTTCATACTCTTTTGCCAACGAATAGAAAATAGTTTGCGCTTGTCTTTCCGTTTCAATGAGTTTTCTGTCTTTGAGTTTTCGCAAGTGCTGAGAAACTGCCGAAATGGTCATACTGAGAATATCGCTTAGGTCGCAAACACAAAGTTTCTTTTCTTCATAAAGAAGAAAAAGTATTTTCAGTCTTACATTGTTACCCGCTAACTCAAGTCCGCTGGATAAATAATCAACTGTCCCTTTGATTTCACTAATCCGGTCTTTGCAACGCATTATCTGCTTAACGTCCGCCTGCTGCCTTATACAAGAAAGATTATCCATAAGTACAAAGATAAGCAAATTGTTTATTTAAGCAAATACTAAAATACAAAAACATCTTTTTATACATTTTCATAAAAGGATAAAAGATTTCCGTATAAGTCTAATGCTGCAAATTCTCTTGTGCCATAATAGGTACTTTCTATCTCTGTTTTTTCATTGTGAAGCACCTCTTTTTCTTTTAGCTCTTTATACAGCTCTTCAACTCCTTTTACTTCAATTCTGCAACTGTGTGTTCCTGCTAAAAAGCTTTCTGCCCCACTACTAATCGGTTTTAGAAATAGAAAAATGCTTTTCCATTTCCAACTATAATTGCAGGAAGCCCACAAATGCAGTTCTATGTTGCCCCGAACCAAAATTGCAAAAGTGTCTTCCTTGTGCCGACAATCAAAACCAAATTTGTCTTTGTAAAATTGAACTGCTTTGTCAATTTCCCTGACAGGAAATGCGGGTGTTGCCTTTATCAGTTCTATCATTGTCATGTGCAATTTTAAATTGTAATATTGTGGTAAATAGTTGAGACAGCTCAAACGGATTGAAAAAACGTTTTCGGTTTCCTGGCTTAGCTGTTTATCCTTTGTTTTAATAATTTAAAGATAACCCAATACCCCAGCCCATATCGCTATCATAATGTGTACGAATACCCACATTTTTATTGATAATATATTTTAGCTCTGTCATATATTCCATATCGGTGTTGACCATAAAACCAGCCCTCAATCTCTTTGTGATGGGAATATCTTCACGCATTAAAGAAAGACGTACAATTCCATCGTGATATACCTCTGCCTGAAAGTTTACTAACATTGGTAATGTGTACATAAAGCCCAAGCTAATAGCTCTACGTGTATCTTTTTCATTTTTCTGTCCGAATAAATTGGTTTCGTGTTCATCCATACCCATTTTACGATACCTCCAATCAAAACCTATAAACGGCATAAACCATTGCATTTTTCCAATGTACCTTCCTAAATGTGTTTCTACTTCATAACCGTGCATATCGTTATAGCCTAATCGCCATTCTGTCCCTAAACTCCATCTTGAATTCTGAAGCATCGCATCACCATCATTTCCATTGCTAGCAAAATCATTCTGAGCCATTAAGTGTGGCATATTGCTTTCTCTTTGCAACATATTATATGCTTGTTTTTTGTTAGGTAAATTCGGATTTTGATAATCGTCAACTGCAAATACCCTGTTCATTCCTGACATCATATGATAAAGGATATGACAGTGGAAAAACCAATCTCCTTCTTCGTTTGCTAAAAACTCAATGGTATCAGTTTCCATTGGCATTATATCTATAACATTTTTTAGTGGTGATTTTTCGCCTTTGCCATTGATTACCCTGAAATCAAAACCGTGCAAGTGCATTGGATGGCGCATCATTGAGTTATTATGAATGGTAATTCGTAGAATTTCTCCTTTTTTCACAGGTATTTTATCAACTTCTGAAAGTATTTTATTATCCATACTCCACACATAACGGTTCATATTTCCGGTAAGGGTAAATTTCAATTCTTTTACTGGCGCATCTTTAGGAAGTTCCGTATTGGAAGGAGATTGTAGCATTGCATAATTCAGCGTTTTGATTTCTCCCAAAGCATTTGCATTGTAACGGTTGGGATCATTTTCCATATTCATATTGTGTTGACTATGGTCTTCTTTTGGTTTTGCCTCTCCAGTAATTTCAGGATACATTACCACGTTCATATCCATTTGGTTCAGGCTCATTTTCATTCCCATATCGTCCAAATCTCCATTCATCTTCATCATATCGTTCATCATCTTCATCCCTTCAAAATATTTTAATTTAGGAAGTGGTGATATTAATTGTTTGATGCCATTGCCCACAAAATAACTTGCGGATTGTGTTCTGTCTTCAGTAGTAGCTAGAAACTGATAAGCAACACCATCTTCAGGAATTGTTACTACAATATCGTAAGTTTCAGAAACCGCAATGATTAATCTATCTACTTCCACAGGTTCTACATCATTACCGTCATTTGCAACTACGGTAATTTTACCGCCTGCATACCGCAACCAAAAATAGGACGAAGCACCACCGTTTGAAACTCGCAATCGTACTTTATCGCCCGCTTTTAGCGTTTTGCCGTCCACCTTTTTTAAATCGGTCGTATGGTTTCCATTGATTAAAATTTTGTCATAATACACATCGCTTACATCCATTGCCAACATCCGTTTCCATTCGTTGGTTAGTTTTGTTTTGAAATGTCCTTCTCTAATAGCTTCTGCATAAGACTGTGTTGCATTTTTTTTAATAGCTGCCCAATCGTTGGCATTATGCAGCATCCTGTTGATGTTGTCGGGATTAAGATTTGTCCACTCGCTTAAAATGATGGGTACAGTCGGCAAATCGTCAATTCCTTTTCTAAAGGTTTTATCATCATCCTTTTTCTTCATTATAAAACTGCCATACATCCCAATTTGCTCCTGCAAACCAGAATGTGAGTGATACCAATGCGTTCCGTGTTGGATAATTGGGAAGCGATAGGTATAGGTTGTGCCTGCCTTAATAGGTTTTTGTGTAAGCCAGGGCACACCATCTTCTTTGTTGGGCAGGAACACTCCGTGCCAATGCAATGAGGTACTTTCTTTTAATTGGTTATGTACAACGATTTCGGCTGTATCGCCTTCGGTAAAAGTGAGCGTTGGCATTGGTATTTGACCATTTACGGAAATGGCTCTTTTTTCTTTGCCTGCGTAGTTTACAAGCGTATCTTTTACATACAACTCGTAACGAACTACTTTTTGTGCAAAGAGAGATTGCGAACATAACAGTATAAAAACTGCTTGCAGCAACCTGATCGTAACATTTTTAGGTATATTCATTTTGATATTTTTTTTCTTGAAACTTAATCCTGCTCTTTTAGCCAATTGGTTAAAACTTTGATTTGCTCATCATTCAGTTTTGTGTTTTTATGCATCATTGTATATGATGCTAAGGGCATTTGTTTAGTTTCGATTTGTTCTTTAATTGAGTTTAATAATCTGTCCTGCTTCCTATTTGAGTATGTACCCCATTCGTTGAAATTCAAATCCTCTTTTGCGTTTTTTATGTGGTTTTCTACTAATGCTCTCATAGGTTGCACATAGTCGTACCAAACATAATTAGTATTGTTACTATGACAATCGTAGCAAGAGGTTTGAAGCATCGCTTTTACTTCAACAGGCATTTTATACGCTTGGGTAAAATCGGTTGTGTAAACCTGCCCTTTATCTACATTAAGGGCAGGCTGATAAAATTGAATAGCAATAAAAATAAACAGCACTATTGTCAACATTATCTTTAATACTCTCTTCATTTTTAGAACTCTTTTTTTACAGAGCCACAGGTAAGCATCTTGCTGCCATAATAAGGATTTTTGATAGTCTTAGCTTCGTTAATCCAAACCGCACCTTTACCATCATTGTACATTGGGCAGTAGTCCTGATATAATTTTTGGGTAGTTCCAAATAATGTGATAAGGTCAGAAACGTCTTTACTTAGCGATGCTAAATGCTCTCTCTGGTGGTCTATTTTACCAGCATTGTCACTAATATGCTCTGCATTTTCTTTGGCATTTTCCGCTATTTCCATATATTCTTTATGTTTATTCGCTGGGATAGCGTTCATATCCACATTTTTTAAGGTAGTAAACAATTGCTTTCCTGCATTAGCCGCTGCTTTGTCATTATCTGCAACAAGTGCATTTTTTAAAGCCAAATAATCCTTAATTATAGGTGCGACAGTAAACTTTTGAGCTTGCTTCACATCGGACTTTTCTGCCTCTTGAGAAGATGTATCCGTTGAAGTAACAGTTGCTACCGTATCATTGTGTGTAGGTGATTGTAACTCCGGAGTTGCAGCAATTGTTGTGCTATCATTAGCTTGCTGGTCGCTATTTTTATTTGAAGATTGATTGCAGGAAATTGTTACCGCTGCAACTGTTACTAATGTAATGATTGAGAAAATTATATTTTTCATTTTATTTATTTTTGATATTATTGAAGAAATTTGTCTTATTTATTTGTTTTCAAATTCATTTAGCTTACGCTTCATAAATTCGATTTCTTGTGCCTGTGTTTCCAGTATGTTTTTTTGTAACTGTATCAATTCGGGGTCGGTAAGCTTAGCTTTTTCAGACATCAATACTGCTGCTGCGTGATGCGGTATCATACCTTTTACAAACTCTTTATTTCCCACAAATAATTGCTCCCGAATACCAAACCAAGAAAAGATACCAATCGCAAGGGAAACCGTTATGATTGCCCAGTTGATTTTTTTGCTTTCATACATTCCTTTCATTATCAATAGTTCTATAATCAACATTGCAGAAACCATCAGCAAAGTCATATACAAATTATTGATGTTCAGGATAAGGTTCTGTAAGCCGTCAATCATAGCATACATAATGAAGTACATAGCTATGAACATAGCAACAGCCATTACAGCAAAGCGTTTGTACATTGCTAAAGAGTGATTAGTATTATGCTTTTCATTCTTATGGTTATGTTGCATTTCGTGTTGGTTTTCCATACTTTCCATAACAATAGCGTTTTATTTGTTATTAATAGTTTCCTGTACGCTACCGCAAGTAAGCATTTTGGAGCCGTAATACGGGTTTTTAATTGCTTCTTCTTTGCTTAGCCAATTTGCTCCTTTACCATTATTGTACATTGGGCAATGTTGATAATAAACAGGTGTTTCTTGTTTTGAAACTTTGGCTAATTCGTACATATTATTAGCCAGTAAAGCGAAAATTTCTCTTTGTTTGGTAACATCTTTTGCTATAGCAATTTTTTCTGCATTAGCAGTTAAATCTTTCATTACTTTCATCCAAACGGTATGTTCTTCGTTGGAAAGTTTTGTCATTTCTACTGCTTTAATGGCTTTTACCAATTCGGTAGCTTTTGCGGAAGAAGTACCTGCATCAGTTTTTACCAACGCATCTTTCACTGAAAAATAGTTATTGAAAACGGCTTTTAATTGCGGTACATTTTGTGTTTCAGTGGTATTTTTTTGAGCCATATCGCTTTGGTTATGGTTGGCGTGTTCATTTTTCATATCCATACCTGCATCTCTGGTTTTTGCAACTGGTTTTAGTTCCCTTTTATACTGGCAACAGTCGGATAATTTTGCATATACATCATCTGGAGCCAAAAATTTCTCACTGTCATAACCTGCTAAGGCAATGCGTTTCAATATTTCGTCCTGATTTGTTTTTTTACCATCATAGTTGAGTGTAGCAATCTTGGTATCTTTATTCCAATCTACCGTGGCTACATTTTTTAAATTTCCTGCTTTTTCGATGGTTGTTTTACACATTTCGCAGTTGCCATATATTTTTACAGTTTCTGTTTTTGCATTTTTGATTTGTGCAAAACTGTTTACGGCTGATAGTAATACGATGATTACCATCAATATTTTTGATATTGATTTCATTTTTATTTTTTTTAATTTAATAAGATATACGAAGAGTTTGCGAAAACTGGATTCAGCTTTCGACAAGGCACACGTATGGCTAACAAGCCATCGTTTTAGCTTATTTTAGGTGGTTGCCAAATGGAAGAGTAGCCTGAAGAATAGTAGGCTTCTTTGAAACCGAATTTTTGCTTTTTAATTTCAGCAAAAGGGTTAGCTGTTTTTAAATCTATTGGTATTGGTAAGCTTACAGAAGATGAAGAAGTGCTACATCCACATGAACTGTGCTTACAATTGCCGTCGCAGTCGTGACCATTTTTGCATTTTTTACAGGACTTGTCCTTGCAACTGCTTTTATGTTCTGCTTTTGCAGATTGATCTTTTGAGCAGGACTTTTGCTCTGTCTTAGTTGTTTTTTTTGCACAAGCATAGCTTATGCTTGGCATTAGGAAAAAGCCCAAACATAGTAAGATGACAAAGCTGATATGTTTACTCAAATTTTTCAACACTACAAAATTATGAAATTATTTCTTTTAATTGCTATATTTTGCACTTTCGTGAACTGCAAACACAGAATTATAGATAAAATATCTAAATCACTAGTCTGCATAGTCCTTTTTATGCTTATTAAAATAAATATACAGTTAATTACCTAAAGTGTTTGTTATAAGTTAAATAACTAAACAGGTTATTAGGATAAGGAAATTATCTTTGTTTAATGGTTCTATCTTAAAACCTGCTTTCTGTACAGTTTCAATTACCTGTTCTTGTGTAATTCCTTCTGATTTTACGGTAAGCACCTTGTCTTTAGTTGTATCTACTTCCCAATGGCATATTATACCATGGTATTATCCAAATGAGGTTTTACAGATGCTACACATCCACCACAGTTAATATTTGTTTTGAATCGTAAGTCTTGATTATTCTTTTCCATTTTGTTTATTGAATAATTCATTTAAAGTTTAAAACTGCGTAATCGCAATGCATTTACGATTACCGATACAGAACTTAAAGACATTGCTAAAGCTGCAATCATTGGAGATAATAAAATTCCGAAAAACGGATATAAAATACCTGCTGCAATTGGAACACCAAGCACATTGTAGAAAAAGGCAAAGAATAAATTTTGCTTGATGTTTTTCATAACAGCATGGCTCAAATTTTTTGCTTTAACGATACCTAATAAATCGCCTTTTACTAAAGTTATTTTGGCACTTTCTATGGCTACATCAGTTCCAGTTCCCATAGCTATTCCGATATTGGCTTGTGCTAATGCCGGAGCATCATTTATACCATCACCAGCCATAGCTACAATTTTCCCTTCTGCTTGTAAACGTTTAATTTCGTTGAGTTTATCTTCGGGTAAGCATCCTGCTTTATAGGAAGATAAACCTAATTCATCCGCTACTGCTTTGGCTGTATTAACATTGTCGCCAGTAAGCATAATTACTTCTACACCTTGGAGCATTAGTTCTTTTATCGCTGCTGCACTCGAAGTTTTTATCGCATCGGTAATTGAAACAAAACCAACTGTAACATCATCAACAGCAATGTAAGAAACCGTTTTACCAAGTTTTTGTTCTGCAATAATTTTGGTTTCTAAATCGTTAGAAATAGTTGCCTTAACCTGTTCCATTAGTTTTTTATTGCCTAATGCTACTTTTCTATTGGTAACCGTTCCTGTAACTCCTTTTCCTGTAACATTTTCAAAATCTTTGACTCCAATTAATGAAATAGATTTTGTTTTGGCATAATTGACTACTGCTTGTGCCAATGGATGTTCACTGTATTGGTTTAAGGAAGCTATATTTTGCAATAAATCATCCTCGTTATTAGTTGATGCGTAAATTTTTTCTACAGAAGGTTTTCCCTCAGTTAGCGTTCCTGTTTTATCTGTTATTAAAACATCCACCTTATTCATATTTTCTAAGGCTTCGGCATTTTTAATTAATACTCCAGATTGTGCTCCTTTGCCCACACCCACCATCACAGACATCGGCGTGGCTAAACCTAAAGCACAAGGACAAGCTATGATTAAAACTGCAATGGCATTTATAAATCCATAAACCTTCGCTGGTTCTGGACCAAATAGTGCCCAAACAAAAAAGGTAATTACTGAAATGATTACTACAATGGGTACAAAATATTTAGAAATACTATCGGCTAATTTTTGAATGGGTGCTCTTGAACGAGAAGCATCGTTAACCATTTGTACAATTTGAGAAAGTAATGTTTCAGAACCTACTTTTTCGGCCATCATTACAAATGATTTGTTCCCGTTGATTGTTCCCGAAATTACATTATCGTCTTTCTTTTTGTCAACGGGAATTGGTTCTCCTGTAATCATTGCTTCATCAATACTGCTTTCACCATCGGTTATTTTTCCGTCAACTGGAATTTTATCTCCTGGTTTTACGCGTAATAAATCACCTTTCTTAATATCATGAATGGAAATCACTTTATCGCCCCCTTCACCAATCAAAGTAGCTTCGGTTGGTGCTAATTGTAATAACGCTTTTATAGCTCCACTGGTTTGGCTATGTGCTCTTGCTTCTAACAATTGTCCCAACAAGACCAGTGTAATGATTACTGTTGCTGCTTCAAAATAAAGATGAATGGTTCCGTGTTCGGTTTTAAATTCTTCCGGAAAGATATTCGGAATCAGCATTCCTACAATACTAAACAAAAATGCAACTCCAGTTCCTATTCCGATAAGGGTAAACATATTTAGATTCCAAGTGATTATGGATTTCCAAGCTCGTACAAAAAACATCCAACCAGCATAGAAAACAACAGGAATTGAAAACAGAAATTGCACCCAGTTCCACATGTTGCTGTCCATTATTTGAAATAACGGATTGTTATGTACCATTTCCATCATGGCAATAATAAAAATTGGCACCGTAAAGAGGGTTGCAATTTTCATTTTTTTAAGCAAATCCAGATAGGTTTTTTTTTCTTCGGAATCGCTTGGTTCCATGGGTACTAAATCCATTCCGCATATAGGACATGAACCCGGACTATCTTGAATAACTTCGGGATGCATTGGGCAGGTGTACATCGTTTTCTTTACATTCAATTCTGCTTCTTTTACCAAATGCATTCCACAAACAGGGCAATCGCCAGCTTTATCATAAGTTTTATCGCCTTCACAATGCATTGGACAATAGTATTTGCCTTTTATATTGCTAGTCACTTCGATTGTTTTTTTATCATCGTGAGAATGAGCAGAGCAGCAGGATTTTGCCACTGGTTCATTTGTCGTGGTATGTTGTGGGCTTTTGTTATTGCTCATTTCTATGGTATATTTTCCAACAGCGGTTAATGCTTTTTGCAATTGTGTAGTTGGAATG
Source organism: Chryseobacterium gambrini (assembly GCF_900156825.1). GTDB lineage: Bacteria > Bacteroidota > Bacteroidia > Flavobacteriales > Weeksellaceae > Chryseobacterium > Chryseobacterium gambrini. The sequence goes on from NZ_FTOV01000012.1 coordinate 59,687, forward strand.
TGTTTATCCATTGTCAGGGTAGCTGAGTTTTCATCTTTTGAAACTTCAACATTTGTCACATTTTCAACCTTTAATAAAGCTGATTTCACCTTTGCTTCGCAACCTCCACAGGTCATACCTGTTACTTGATATTTGTGTACCATTTTGTATGAGTTTTATGATACAAAGTTCCGTATTGTTTCCATTTTTTCGTTGTGGAATTTTGGGAATGATTTGTAAGATTTACTTAGACCTTATCCAAAGGTTTTCTTTTATCCTCTCGTATTCGCTTGAAATAACTTGGGGTAAGTCCTGTTACCTTTTTGAATTGGTTGCTTAAATAGGCTACACTTGAGTAATTTAAACGGAAAGCAATTTCACTCAAAGATAGTTCATCATATACCAATAATTCTTTTACCTTCTCTATTTTTTGGGCAATAAAATATTTTTCGATAGTAGTGCCTTCAATTTCTGAAAATAAATTAGAGAGATAATTATAGTCGTGGTGTATCTTGCTATTTAAAACATCCGACAAATTGTATTTTGTTTCGCCATCCTGATGATGAACGAGGTCAATAATAATATTTTTTATTTTTTCTATAATTCGGCTTTTTTTATCATCTATTAATTCAAAACCTAATACAGTCAGTGCTTGCACTAAATTGGTTTTAACGTTTTCAGCTAATTCTTTATCCAAGGTAACTTCTCCCAGCTTTATATTTTTCACAGTCAATCCAAGCTTCTCCAATTCATTCTGCACTACCATAATACAACGGTTGCAAACCATATTTTTTATAAAGAGTGTTGTCATATATTTTGTGCTTTATTTGAAATTAGCTTAAAATAAGCTCTATAAAATTACAATTAATATTTTCTTGTAATTGTAGAACAGTTGTCAATTGATGTATTTATCCACTGCGTTGTCCAATTCTTCATTTTTAATATTGCTTAAATTTAAATCTGCCAAATGGAAAACTGGTCAAGTAGTTTGCTGACTTTCTTTATATCATTTCTTTATTCAAAGCATCAATGAGCATTTTGGTCATAATATTTCTTCTTTAGCCACAAACTTGCACGTACCAATAATATCAGTACAGGAACTTCCACCAATGGGCCGATAACGCCCACAAATGCCTGTGGCGAATGAATACCGAAAACCGATATTGCTACGGCTATTGCCAATTCAAAATTGTTTCCTGTGGCTGTAAATGCGATGGATGCGTTTTTATCGTAAGGAACTTTAAGAGATTTATTGATAAAGAAGCTCACGAAAAACATAAGTATAAAATAGATGATTAACGGTATTGCTACTTTTACTACATCCATTGGCAACTCTACTATTTTATCGCCTTTCAGACTGAACATCAATACTATAGTAAACAGTAAAGCATACAATGTAATGGGCGATATTTTGGGTACAAATTTCCGGTTATACCATTCTATACCTTTTGATTTTACAAGGATGTATCGGCTTAAAAAACCTGCCAAGAAAGGAATACCTAAATATATCAATACGCTTTCGGTAACATCTTTCATTGATACGCTTACATTGAAATTGGCTAATACTAATTTTGCAGGTAATACGTTGATGAATAACCATACTAAAAAACTGTAAGTAAATATCTGGAAGATACTGTTTAATGCAACTAACATAGCTGTATATTCTCTGTTTGCTTTAGCTAAATCACTCCAAACGATTACCATTGCGATACATCTTGCCAAACCTATCAGTATCAAACCTGTCATATAATCGGGTTCATTCCTTAAAAATAAAACGGCTAACCCGAACATTAGCACTGTACCGATAACCCAATTCAGCAATAAGGATATACCAATTACTTTTTTATCCTTAAACGCCATAGGCAATAATGAATAATCAACCTTTGCTAATGGCGGATACATCATCAATATTAAACCTATTGCCAACGGAATATTTGTAGTGCCTACGGATAGCGCATTTGTAATTTTTGAAATACCGGGAAAAATATATCCCAATCCTATACCTACTGCCATTGCAAGGAATATCCATAAGGTAAGGTATCTGTCTAAGAATTTTAGTTTTGGTTGCATCGGCTACATTTTAATCATTGAAAAAACATAGAACATTTCCGTTGCTATCTGTAAACTTCTATCAGCATAGACCTTTGATTGTTCCGGTGTATTGTCTGAAATTTTAGGGTCTTCAAATGTGATAGGTATTCTCTTTTCTGCTCCTGCAATAAAAGGGCATCCGCCGTCTGCCTGTGAACAGGTCATAATAGCTGCAAACGCTGATACAGGATTGAAAGGGCTATCATATTTTTTGGAGAAACCAACAATCGGCAAAGAATTATCACTATACTTTATGGCATATACAGGATTGTCGGTATCTGCTATTTTGAAAATACTTAATCCCTGATGTGTCAATGCTTCTGCCACTTTCGGGAATAATGCCGTTTCTTCTGTACCACCCGAATAACAATGTACCTTTGGGATAACATAGTGTGCTGCTGCTACCTGTGCCCAAACCTGCGATAAATGGCTTCTTCGGGAATTGTGGGTACAAATGAAGTTGATACTTATTTCCTGACTATTGTTTACTTTTTGCTGTACAAAATCTATCAGTGGTCGTAATATATTTTTGCGTTCTTCACTGATGTTTTGAAAAGTAGTAACATTGTTTATTGTTTCAACTAAATTCTTATACATTTTGATTGATTTAAAGGGTTTAACAACATCCTGAATTAGGTGTGCAGGAAGCATTATTCAACGCTGATAATTTTATTTTTTGCTTTTCGACAGGAATACCGCAAGCATCCTGAGCAAGACAAGCTGTTGTTTTACTTTTCAGTACGAATGTTTTTCCGTTGAAATCCAAATCATATTTCCCGATAGTATCAATTTGATATTCTACTTCAATTTCGGCATCTTCCATACCTAATTTTTCTTCGGATAGTTTGATGATATTTAATAGTTTGGTTGGCTTCAATCTATGTTCGTAATCGTCAGCATTCCATAATTGGAAATTGACAACTTTTTCATTGCGGATTACACCACCACAATCAATAAAAATTTTATTGATTTGCCCAACTTCGGTAACGTGGAAATGTTCGGGAACAAACGTTCCGTTCTCTAATTGAAATTCAACATGCTCTAATGTTGGTAAGATTTCTTTGATTTTTGATAGTTTCATAATTTCATTATTTAATTGTTATATTGCATTATTACGATTGATTTGGTTAAAATAAATGCTTAGCAACATTTATCAATACCTATATCGTCAACAAAGAAAGTATTGAGTTCCTTCTTAATCTGCTGCCAGACATTTTCATCAATGCAGTAGCATACACTGGTTCCCTCTATATTTCCTTTGATAATACCAATGTTTTTTAGTTCTTTCAAATGCTGCGAAATGGTAGCTTGTGCCAATCCCAATTCCTCTACCAAGTCATTACAAATACAGGCATTTTGTTTAATGATATATTGCAGGATAGCTATGCGTGCAGGATGAGCCAATGCCTTTAGCGAAGTTGCTAAACGGTTCTGCTGTTCCGTGTATATTTCAGTTTTTGTAACTCCCATTTTTATCAAAAATTATACATCGCAATATTACGATTAATATTTTAACTACCAAAATTGTTTAAAAAAATATTTAGTGAAGTTTACCCCTGTTGCACCAAATGTTGCAAATTCGGATCATTTTTTTTATCCGCTCTTTTTCATTTTCAATAATATTTACAATGTTTATTTTTATCTGGCGGTAATTCAGTAAAGATATCCTGTTGTTGATTTCCGGGCAATGATGGCGGTTGCTTTTAGGGTTGGTTTTGTTGGATGTCCTTTCAAAGCCACTTCGCTTTTTTGCAAAACGCAATTCCAAAGTCTAAAGTCCTACGTTTTTCCGAACAAAAAAGCTTTGAGGGGATGTCAGGTTCTCTTCCCTTTTTTAATTTGACGGAATGTATTGTGAACTCTGCTGTAGCTTTCCCTGCAAACTGTATAAAAAGGATTATACTAGTCATCAACCTGCATAAAATAAATACAGCTTTAAATTCATACCTGTGTAAATAAGATACAGATCATCATCATAAAATAGAATCATGCCGATCATCAAACCTGCGTAATACACATACAGCTGGAGTTCATACCTGCGTAAATCATATACAGGTCACCTGCTTAAGATAAGTACAGGTCAAAATCCTTACGATTTGATCTACAATACGATAGATAAATTATCACTTTGAAAGGATTTATTATTTACTTTCGTATGCTCAGACTTCACTTCCACACATTTCCAATAAAAACAATAAAAGAATCAAAACTGCTGATTATCAATACTATTAATCGTTTTTCAGAACTCCGAAAAATAAGCGGCTTTTTTTGAGCAAGATGTGTCTTTGTACCCACAAATTTTTGCAAATTTTCGAGTACAAAGACGATCTTGCCTTTTCTGCAAAAAGGAGAAAAAACGGCGGAACTTGTTTTTTTATGTTAGGTGAAATTTAAGTTAAGATTCCAAACTAATCCAATTTATTCTTTTTTAATCTTTATAGATTTTAGACTCATCCAGAGTATTCTTAATTAGCCCAACTCCCATCAAAACTATTGTTTTAGAGGTTTTTATGATACAACTTTGCCGTAGAAATTTTATCAAAAATGAAAAAATCATTTAACCTTTTAATATTTGTTTTTGCAATTATCGTTAAAGCTCAGGTTGGAGTTAATACGCAGACACCCGCAGCAACTTTGGATATTGTCGGCAAACCAGATCTGCCCAATCACTTTGATGGCATAATTCCCCCAAGAATTACAGGTGATCAACTTGCAAATAAAACTTATTCAGTATTGCAAAAAGGTGCCATTGTTTACGTGACTCAACCTGCATCAAATCTTTTGGGTCAAGTCATTCATATTGTTGAAGAAGGGTACTACTATTTCAATGGTATGTTTTGGAATCAGATGTTTAAGGAGCCTACTTATTACGATGCTCTTATTGTATTGGACGAAACACTTTCTGCAAATACTATTTCTGAACAATCCTCGTGGAACACATACCTTCCTTTTCCTACAAATCCTCGTCAGCATACATTATCTACAAAAATATATAGATTAGGAACATCAGGTCTAGGAATAACTGGGCAAATCGATGCGCGGCGAATAGGAACAATTGGCTATTTAGATGTCAGTATAATTTGTTCAACACCTATCACTTCAAGCTACGTAATACTGAATCTTTCAAAACCATTACGGGATTTAGGTTTTATGTCGGATGGCAGTGTGGGTTCACTGAGCAATATTTTAGTAAGTGGGAACTCAAATGGAATTAGTTCAGGAGTAGAGCAGGGCATTATTTCATTAACGAACGTTGATTTCAATCTACTTCTTTGGAAAAATCAAATCGAAAAATTTACCGGTACCATAAAGGGCATGACCACTTTTCCGATTAATTATCTGAATGTAATTGAATGATAAATAAGACGGATATTAAGAAGAAACATTACATTAAAATAAGGATTTCCATCATCCAAAAAGAAAAGTGGAAAAAAGCCTGTTCAGAAAAAAAAATCTCTTTAACAAGTCTAATTGTTAATTCTGTTGAAAATAGGCTTATGGACAACGAGAGAAGAAAAGTATTAGCGTTCATAGAAAAGCAGGATAACATATTCGGAAAGATTGAAAACAATATCAATCAGGTAGCAAAAATAGCAAATAGTCAAAAGTTTATCAGCGAAAATGAAATCAGAAAATTTTCGAATAAGTTATCAGAGATCATAATTCTGAAGAAAGAACAGAACGAAATGTTTACAAAAATCTACGCAATGCTATCAAGATGATTGTTAAGATTATGGATCCGGCAGGTCCCAGTTTTCCAGGAGTTCATTATAACGATAAGAAAATTGACAAAGGAACCGGAGAATTAATGCTGATGAAAAATTTTCCTTCCTTCATTAACGAATCAAGCAGCAAGGAGGAAGTAAGAAACTATTTGAGAGCTATTTCGATTGGAAACAAAAAAGTATTAAAGCCTCAATTTCATGCGATGATCTCTACGAAATTTCAAGGACATTCGAAAGAAGAGCTAACTAAGATCGCTGAGAATTTTATGGATGAAATGAAATATGGAGGACAGCCTTTCATTGTAGTTTTTCATAGTGACACCGATAATAATCACGCTCATATAGTTACTACAAGAGTCGATAAACAGACAGGGAAAAAGATCAATGATAGTTATGAAAGGCTTAAAGCCCAAAAAGCTTTAAGCGTTACAATTGAAAAATTGTATGGTCAGAAACCGGAAGAAGAACTTGGCAAACTGTTGAACTATAAAATAAGTTCGCTCAATCAGTTGGAAACTTTACTCAGCAGAAATGGTTATAAGATAGGCAAAAACACAGATGATATAAATTCTTTTAACATTTTAAAAAACGGAGTAATACAGCAAACACTTTCAGGAAATCAGATTGTTTTTGATAACAGTAAAAATGATAAAAGGGCAAAGCAGATCAAAGCCATATTAAGCAAATACAAACAATTGTATTCCACCAAGGTTTTCAAGGTGGAAGATGACAGAAAAAAGGAGTCAATGCTCCCAAAAGAAAAATTACGAGAAAATAATTTAAAAATAAAAATCAGTTTTGAAAGTGAACTCCAAAAGAAGCTGAAAGATGTTTTCGGGATCGATGTGGTTTTCCATCATAAAGAAGATAAAAATCCTTTTGGCTACACCGTGATCGACCATAAAACAGGAAAAGTCTATAAAGGAAGTGATCTACTGAAAATGAATGAAGTGTTTGAATTTACTTCTGACAAGCTAGATAAGAAGACTTTTGAAATCCTGAAAGATTATAATATTCCGAACCAGGAATCAAAAAAAATATTGCTTGAATTTTTAAATAAAAAATATCCGGAAATAGAGATCAAGGGCTTTATGCTTTTTGAAAACCGAGGAAAGAAAGATTTGGAAACCTATCGAAAAGTTCAGTTTGAAGTCAAAAGTTTCATTAAAAATCAAAAAAACACAAATGATGAAAAAAAGGATATTTCCATAACCAGGGCTGAAGACGGAAAGCTGTATGCGGTTCATACTCGGTTCCATTATATCGGAGAGCTCCAATCATTAATTGGGGAAAAGGAGTATCAAAAATTTCTGAATCCGACAGGCGTAAATGAAGTGCAGGCAGAAAACCGGACTGAAAATAATGAGAAAACAAAATTAAACAAAGCAGTTGATGAACTGCTGTTTGAGTTGATGAAAAGTTCAGGAACTGCAAAAGACCCTGTCGAAAATGAGCTCAAAAAAAGACGAAAAAAAAGACGATAAAATGATGGTTGTCGGCTGATATAAAAATCATCTTCGGTCCAACAACAATCAGTTAGAAACATAAACTAAATCCAATGATCATAACATTTGCTACACAAAAAGGAGGAACCGGAAAAACAACTTTAGCCATCGCTTTTGCCAATTACATTTCGGCAATTTCGGAAAGGAAAATCAATGTTTTTGATTTTGATTATCAGAAATCATTTTACTACAAATGGAAAGATGATGAATTATCGGAAAGTCCGAAATTGTATGAAGTGGAAATTATTGGCGATGATGACCAACAGCCATTTTCAGACTTTGAGACCCTCATTAATTTAAAAGATAGCGATGACATCAACCTTTTTGACTTGGCAGGAACACTCGATGCAAAATATAGCGATCTGCTCATTTACAGTGATTTTATCGTGATCCCGTTTGAGTATTCAGATGTTTCTGTCAAGTCCACATTGGTCTTTATCAATATGCTGGGACTATTGGAAAGTGAGGCTGAAAGAGTATTTATCCGTTCCAAGTATGATAAAGGCTACAAGTATCTGAATCAGGAAGGAATGGACATTGAGCTGAAAAAATTCGGATTGCTACTGGAAAATCCTGTATTCAAAAAAAACTGTCTACAAAAGATTGATACCAGAAAGCTGACCTACGAACAAAAATATGGGGTAAGAAAATCTTTCGATGAATTGATAGAATATATTAATCAAACATTGAAGATCACCCTTTGAAATAAAAAATATACCTAAGTATTAATCTCTATAACCTCAGTAAAAATGATAAAAATCTCGCTTTGCATCTTGGCTGTTTATCTGACGTATTACGCCGGAAATATTTTATACGATCTGTTTCTGAAAAAAGAAAAAGAAATCTATAAAGAAGAGACGGAGGAATTTTCATTGTCCGAAATTTCTGAACAGTACGAAGATCTTACTGCAACTATAGGGATTGAAGATGTAGAAAATCTCAACACTCCCAAGTCCTTTAATAAAAATGCAATCCATTCTGATATCACTGAAGGAAACGAAGAACGACAAGATCTGGAGTATTTGAGGGAAATATTTGAATCTGAACAAGATCTGGATGAACCGGGCATTGCACTAAAAAAAGATTCCACGGAAATCGAAAACCAATCACATCCTGAAAAAGCTGAAACAATCGAAGTAGATTTTGACCAGACGGAAAAAATATCAGCCGAAAAGGAAAATCAGAAACCTAACGAAGTGATTCGCGAAAACCCAATCACAGTTAGTGCAGACCAGGAAACTTCCAGAATAAAAGAATGGAAGGCGATGCTTAATCTTTCTGAAACCCTGGTTCAAATGGTTGTGAACTACGACGGATACAAAGTTTATCAATCCACGATGTAGTTAGCCAACTTAAACAAAATCTAACGTACTGAATATTAGACTTAACAGCGGATTTACATTCGTTGTCCGGGACTTCCATGCCCAAAATTTAACACTCAAATGATTATTAACCCTTTATAAAATTTTTGAATTATGATGAAAAATTATTTCACAAAAAACGTGACAACAAAAAAAGTTTTAACCCTAGCCTTGGCACTTATGGCGATAACTCCCGCATTTGCCCAAGGTGGAGCAACGGCAATCTCGAATGCAGCAAGTGATATCACTGATTATTGGGATCCGGTCAAGCTGATTTTGAAAGCAGTAGGAGGATTGGTCGGTTTTATCGGAGGTCTCCGAGTGTATAACAAATGGACCAATGGTGATCAGGATGTCAACAAAGAGATCCTTGGTTATGGAGGAGCAATGATTTTCTTGATTGTCGTTCCTGAATTCGTAACAGCATTCTTTGCCTAATATGGGATTCTACCTTTATAAGGGGCTCAAAAAGCCCCTTGTATTCTTCGGACTCAAAGGAAAATACATCTTTTATGCAGTCGGCGTCATCGGAGGCGGGGTCATATCAGCATTGGTACTCTCAAAGTTCGGTCTCTTAGGCTCTTTATTGGGTCTTGCAGTCACCGCAGGCGGAGTTTATCTCATCTTCAGAAGACAGGACAAATATGGTTTGTATGACAAAACCAAAAACTTCGATCAGATCTTAATTTTTCCAAAAAGGTTACATAATAATAAACTTTTAAAGAATGGCAACAATAAAAAAACAAGCCTTTAGCATCCCATTTATTGGATATGATCAGGGAAAAGATTTCAATTGGGATTTTGATGTTCTTTTCGGACAGTACGGGAATCCTATTATCGGGATCAAAATAAAAAATATTGTTGAGCAATATTCGGCAGACCCGGATAGCTATCTCAATTTCCACACGGTTTTAAATCAGGTGGTATCAATCATTGGAGAAGGAAGAATTGTTCAGAAGCTCGATATCTTTTCCAAGAAGAAATATTCAGCCGAACAATCCAACCAATTTCTACAACAAAAATATTCGGAACATTTTGACGGCAGACTTTTCAAAACCATTGAAACGGTTCTGTTCTTTACCGATATTATTGATGACAAGCTGAAAAAGAAAAATAAGCATTACAATTTCTCTGAAAAAAGCTATAAAGAACTACGGGACAAATGTCAGAAAGTATTGATGCTTTTGAAGCAGAATGACTCTGAACCGCAGTTTTTGTTTGAGAAAGATTTTGAATATTATATATCAGGTGTTTTGTCGATGCAATTTTCCGATTCTCCCATATTTGATAATATCAAAAGCACCAACGAATTTTTGCAGATCGGAAACAGGTTTGTAAAAAATATTTCCTACGTGGATGTAGAAAATATTGATCTTCCTTCAGAAATTGAGCCTTACTCTGTTCTCGGCGGTAACGGTGCAGCAGCAGAAACAGCAGTTGATAATTTTAGTTTTATCAATGAACTAGAAGATTATGAGACCATTGTCTACAATCAGATCATTACGATTCCGCTTCAGGCACAACAGCAGAGGGAACTCGACAAAAAAAAGAAAAAGCACGAAGGAGCAGCCAACAATTCTCCGTCCAACGCCATTATAGCAGATGAAATCCAGACCCTGCTTCATAACATAGCCATTGACGGACAGCTCGTTGTCAATGCTCATTTTTCAATCCTTTTTTCAGCACAGACACTGGAGAAAATGGAAAATATTCAGTCAATGATTGAAAACAAGCTTTTTACGAAAGGAATCATTGTTTCTAAAAACGCTTATAACCAATTGGAACTCTTTCGGTCAGCTATTCCGGGCAATGGAACAGAACTTAGGGAGTATGATTTATTTATGACGACAAGCGAAGCGGCCTTGTGTTTTTTTTTTAAGGAAAGTTACCCCGTCAATGAAGAGTCCAATTTCTACCTGAGATTCACCGACAGACAAGGTGTTCCGCTAAAAGTTGACCCATCGGATCTACCGATGAAAACAGGAAGAATAAACAACAGGAACAAGTTTGTATTAGGACCGTCAGGTTCGGGGAAATCATTCCTGATGAACAATATTATTGAGCAGTATTTGACCTACAATTATGACGTGGTCATTGTTGATACAGGAGATTCGTATTCGGGAACGTGCAAATATAAGGGAGGCAGATACATCCAATACACTGAAGAAAAACCAATCACGATGAATCCTTTTCTTATGGATCAAAAAGAATTTAATATCGAAAAAATAGAATTTTTAACCAACCTGATCTTCTTGATTTGGCAAGGTCCGGATTCTTCAATGTCTTCCGCACAAAAATCCATTTTAGACAATGTGTTGATGTCGTTTTACCACGGGTATTTCAATGCTGGAACTCGATGGTATGAAAATAAAACTTCTGAAGAACTGATTCTATATCTCGGAAAATACAACATTCACGAAGATGATCTATTCACGGAATATGAGAATGAAGCAAAAGGACAGCATACTTACTATGACATTTTGGGAATTACTTTCGATGCCAGTTCCGATGAAATAAAGGAAGCGGGAAGAAAATTATTGAAATTCTATCATCCTGATAAGAACATCAATAACCCGGAATATGAAAGCGAAAATTTCTATAAAGTGTATGAAGCGTATGACACGCTGAACGATGAAGAAAGAAGGAAAATATACAATGAAACGCAGTTGATTTTAATCAAGTCGAATGACATCATCAGGCAACCCCGATCAGCAGAAGAATGGAATGAATCCTTTAGAAAAGCCATCATCAGGAAAATAAAAGAACTGGAAGAAAAGCTGGTTGTAACAGAACTTTCGTTCAATGGGTTTTATGATTATTGCGATCAATTTCTTCCTATTTACCTGAATAATAAAAAACATAATATTATAGAGAAAGAGTTTAATCTGCGCACCTTTTTATTTGTACTGAAAGATTTTTACAAAGGCGGAAGGTACGGAACGACTTTAAATGAAAGTGCAGACAATACGCTTTTTGATGAAACATTCATCGTTTTTGAAATTGACAACGTAAAAGATAATCCCAAACTCTTTCCGATCGTGACGCTCATTATTATGGATACTTTCATTCAGAAAATGAGGCTTAGACAAGAGCGTAGAAAAGCCTTAATAATTGAGGAAGCGTGGAAGGCAATTGCAAGTAAATTAATGGGTGGATACATTCTCTATTTATACAAAACAGTAAGAAAGTTCTGGGGTGAAGCTGTGGTTGTAACTCAGGAACTGGACGATATTATTGGAAATGCTGTGGTAAAAGATTCCATCATCAATAATTCCGACACTTTTATTTTGTTGGATCAGACGAAGTTCAAAGATAATTTCGACAAAATCGCATCATTGCTTTCGCTCAATAAAGTAGAGCAAAACAAGATTTTCACCATCAATAATCTGAACAACAAATTCGGGAGAAGCCGATTCAAAGAATTTTATCTGAAAAGAGGTTCAAAAGGCGAAGTCTATGGAAATGAAGTGTCCTTGGAGCAGTATTTAACCTACACTACAGAAAAGCCTGAAAAATCAGCTGTTGAATATTATGTTCAGAAATACGGAAACTATGATGAAGCATTACGCAGGTTAGTCGGTGATTTGAAAACCTTTGGAGATAGCCTCGAAAACTTTGTATCACTCGTGAATTTATATCAAAATCCTTTGGATCAAAAAATCAATTCTTTTTACAGAATGATGAAAAATGAACACAAAGGAAGGAATGTTTTCAAAATCATCTCTCAGGAATTAGAAGACCGAAATCTCAGCTTTTTAGAATTAATCAACCAAAAACAAGAGCTATATGAAAAAATTTAGTCTCAAAATAGCAATGCTGCTTTTCCCACTTTGGGGGACAATGGGATTCGCTCAAAACACTTACATCGACCCAACGGTAACGGCAGCAATGATTCTCTATTCAGAAAATCTAAAAGCCAAACAGAATGAAGTCATCGAAGAAACTTCAAAATTAAAGGACGCACAAACTTGGGTGGGAACTAAAATGGTGGTCGCCAATGATATTCAGAATAAAATACTGAAGGGATTAAAAGAAGTTTCAGGGACATTACAAAACGGAATTCAGGCACAGGAAATCTATTCTGAACTCAATAAATGCTACAATTATTCATCACAAGTGGTACAATTAGCATCACAGCAACCTGAGTATGCGATATTCGGTGTGAAGGCTTCGCAGAAAACCTACGAGCAAAGTCTAAAAATTGTTACCGATGTATCAGATATTCTCGCATCTGGAGAACTTAATCTTGCTACCGCAGGAGATCGATACAAAATTCTTCATAATATTTCCGAGAATGTAAAAAATCTGAAACTGTGGCTTTTGGCGATTAAGTTAAGACTTGAAAAAGCCAATCGATTGGGATTTTGGAATTCCATTAATCCATTTGCAGGATACATCAATACAGACAAAGGTATTGTTGAAAACATAATGAACAGATATAAACGGAATTTTTAAAAATCATACGATGAAGAAAGTTTTTCAAATTCTACTGATTCCAATGGTTTATATCGTGCTGACTTCTTCCGGCGGTGGTTCTACACCGGCTTGGCAGCAGGAAAACGTTTCCTTTCCGATGATGGATATTGTAATTAATGCGACGATGAAAGAACACGACAGACAAAAAGAAATGCGGCAAAAACAAATAGCCAATACCACCGTAGAAACAGCCAACAGAGCCCAATGGAATCAATTCAAGGAAAAGATTACAAAGATACAAGATCGGCTTAGGATTGTTTCATTTGCTATTCAGGCTGTACCGACCGGAATAGCAATGAGCAGGGAAATAACGAAAATAACAAACAATCAATCCGCCATTATCAATGAAATAAACGATGCTCCTTATTCAATTATTGCGGTATTGCCTTCTCAGGTTCAGTTTGTTGATGACCTGCAAATGGTAACACGGCTAATAACAGGGATCATTTTGTCTTACGGAGCTATTAACCAAATGGAAAAATCAGAACGTAAAGTATTATTAGACTATGCTTTAGATGAAGTAAAAGCAATAAGCAGAAATTCTACTCATATGCTTTTGAAAATTAGAGATATCAAAGCCAAAGTAAAACGTAATAAAAGAGCCTTTCAATATTATGTCAATAGAGATAAGCAAGTAGTTGAAAGCATAATGGATAACATCAAATCTTTCTAAAATGAAATCAAAGATTCGCAAATTCTATAGCAAAAAAGTAATAATGATATGAGCAAAAAAATATTTCTTTCCGGAGTTTTATTCTTCTCCGTTGCATCGGTAAAAAGCCAGCAAATAGTCATTAATGATAAACTCCTTTCGCAGATCACCGTAAATCACGGTGTTCGATTGGGAAGCGAACAAGCTTTTTTGGATTCCTATGAAAAGCAAAAAGAATTGTATGATGACATCAACAATAAAATCACGCAGATCATAGCCATTCAGGAGTATATCTATCAACAACTGAAAAATGTGAATTCAGCTTTGACCCAGAGCAAGAAACTTATTTATCTCTATCAATATTTAGGTAAAATAGTGACGAACTCCAATAAAATGCTGGATCTATCAGCGCAGCATCCTGAATATTCCGTACTCATTTCAAAATATTATGTTGAAATAGGCAAGCAGACGATGAAGCTTCAGCAGGAAGTTACCCAGGATATTCTCAATGAAGACAAAGATTTTCTGATGGATGCAATGGATAGGGAAATGCTTATTGAAAAGATATTTACCCGTGTCAGAAATATCAACGGAAATATTCTGTACATCAATTTACGGTTAGAGAATGCCAAGAAAATCCCTTATCTGTATCAGGTTCAGGTTCTCCGCAATTACATCAATATAGACAAAGCCATTGTTGGCGACATCATCACTAAATACCATTACCTCTTTAATTAAAAAATTATGGGAAATCTACTAAAAAAAATCAGTCTATTTCAGTTGCTCTTTTTTACAGCCACTGTGTTTGGACAATTGAGTGTAAAGAGATTGAATGACCCTTCCATTGTTGCTCAACATAAAAGAATTGTCTTTCAAGATTGGGGAGATTGGAGACCATATCCAAAATATTTTTTGGGAATCCAAACCAATTTTGCCTACGCAACAGTCTGGGGAATATGGGCTCCAAAGATCAACAGGGATTATAAAGACGGTGAAGATATTCGACCATTAAAACCTACAGGGGTGCAAAATCAGAGATTCGCCCAGTTAAAATTTCAGGAGGAAGAAGCAAAAAAAATAAAAGCAGCTTCAGATACCATTCATAAAAGAAGTGTTCAGGATTTTGCCCATTGGACGTCCGCTACTGTTGATGCCGATCCTCTTTGGCTTTTGTATTACAAACGAATGTTAAAACCAATTACCGAATTCCCCGACCATCCACAAAATTTTATTGAATGGAGATTGAAAGACCAACAAACGTTTGAAACGCTCAATACGACAGGAACCATTAGAAGGCTTAAGGAAGAGCTGGATCTCATCAAAGAAAAATACGCAATGTCCAGAAGTATGGATATGCCAAGAGGAAAACGGTTCATTATGTACCACGAAACCCTTATTAAATGGAGAAAATTTGTGCGAGAGTTAAGGGATTACAATAACAAGACAACACTTCTTACAGATTACAAAAATATTTTAAAGAACCATTCAAATTATGCTTTGCCACCTGGTTGGACACCCGCTTCAGACCAGCAAATTGTTCAAAATTTGATGAATCATTATAAACACCGATTTTAAAAATGAATAAAACGATAACATTAACTTTTTGCTTATTAACAATTCTTTTACCTGTTATGGGTTTCGCCCAGACAGACGGTGATTACAGCAATCTACTCCAATTTTTAAAGGGAGATGGTGCCTTTGAAAAGTGGTTTATGGAAGTTTTTACAAAACTGGACAACAGTGTGCAGGATAGCGCCGCCGGTTCAGCTTTGGTAGGAAAAGCAATAGGCGGTTTAGGCGCTCTGATGTACCTCGGGTACATGGGCTGGCAAATGGCTGCCGGAGACAGAGAATGGGAAATCACACCGATGCTGAAACCAATTCTTATTGGATTTACGCTTGTTTATTGGAGCGGATTTGTCAGTATGATTCAGGCACCATTTGAAGCCATTGCCGAGCCCGGAATATCAATTTTCAGCGAGATAGAATCAGAAGTTAACGACTTAAGGGTCGAGAGATTTAAGAAGCAGCAGCAATTACTCGATGCTGTCATCAAATTAAAGGCGGAAGAAGATGCCAAACAGGAAGTCATTGAGAATACTACTGAAGATGCGGATGATTCTTGGTATGACATCAGCGAAGGATTGGATAAACTCATTCAGCCCATCAAGGAATGGTCGATAAGAATGGAATTCCAAATGCAAAAATTAGTCGCGGAACTCATTGAGTTTGTTTGCCTGTCGATTCTACGCATTTGCGTGTATCTCATTTTCTTCATTCAGAAAATATGGTCTTACATTTTAATTATTTTGGGACCGATAGCTGTTGGAATGGCTCTTATTCCCGGATTTGAAAATTCATTATACAGTTGGGTCTCAAAATTCATCAACATTAATCTTTACACTTTTGTTGCCTACACGATCATCAACATCGGTCAGCAATTGATCGCTTCCGGTTATACAATGGAGATCGAAAGGTATGATACCTTATTATCCAATGGAACCATTACCAACTTAGACGCTTTAATGGTCTATGTGAGTAATTCGGGAATGATCTATAACCAGCTCTTTACCTGTGTTGCCTATGTTGTAACAGGTATCGGGGTTTTAATGACTCCAACTATTGCCGACAGTATTGTTTCAGCAGGAGGAGCCGGGGCGATGACGAAAATGAAAAGTGCCGCAGGAAAAATGGCAAGTAGTGCTAAAACAGCAATCTTGGCAGCTAAAACAGGAGGTGCTTCAGTAGCAGCAAGTGCAGCAGCAGGTTCCGCTTCGGGAAGGGTTAAGGAAGCGATGAAAAACGGAAAATAAATGTTTTACGCATGACCAACAACCTAACACTATCAACCAACAACTAAAATAAAGATGCTTATCAAAAATATAGAACAAAGAATCAAGATCAACAAGGTCATTTCATTATCTACCATTGCTTTTGCTGTTTTTATTGTCATAGCCGGATTTTTCTTTGCATACAGAATGATCGAGGATTCCAGAAAATCAATTTACATTTTAGACAATGGTGTTCCGGTTCTTGCCAAGCAGACAGATGTCCTGCTGAACCGACCTGTTGAATACAAAGCTCAAATTGAATTATTCCACCGATTGTTTTTCACGCTCGCACCAGATGATACCTATATCAAGGATAATATTCAAAAGTCATTGTATCTCATCGATGACAGCGGAAAAAAGGAATATACAAACCTAAAGGAAAAAGGTTTTTACAATCAGATCATTGCCTCCAGTTCGATGGTAAGTATTCATACTGATTCAATTGCACTCAATATGGAACAGAAGAAATTCTCTTTTTTCGGGAAACAGATGATCACACGAAAATCTTCTGTCATTACGAGGAAGCTCATCACCGAAGGTTTCTTTGAAGACATCATTAGAAGCCCCAATAATCCCCACGGTGTGATTCTTAAAAACTGGCGAATCATCAATAACGAAGAAATATCCAATCAAAATAAAAACTCTTATTAAAAATGGAAACTACATTAAAACAAAAGGGTCAGAAATGGCTTCAGTGGGCAGTTCAAAATCCAAAGAAATTCTTTACGTATTCAATGATTCTACTGTCGGTTTCATTTATTGGGTCTCTCATTCAAGGTGTCTTTTTCTCTTCCGACACTACGTTCAAAATAAGACCTCCAGTCCTCTATTCTAAGAGTAAGATGAGTCAAAATCAATCCTTAAATAATGATAAAGAGATGGAGAAGATTGTAAACGAACTGAAAGCTTTAAAAGTAAAAAGAGACCAAAATGCTTTGAAAAAAGAAGACAGCTTACGAATTGACTACTTGTTTAACCAATACCAAAAACTAAAAAATGGACATTAAAAAAATAAATTTTAAAGAAAAAAAATATGTTCTGCCACTTCTGGCTTTACCGTTTCTTTTTCTTTTCGGATATGTAGGAGCGCAGTTTGTCAAAGAAGACACGTCCGAAAAAGACAAGCCAAAAGAATTATCTCTTTCACTGGGGGATACGCAGGATTCCATTATGACCAAAAATGATGCTTACGATGCGTTTTTCAAAAAAGAGGACAACCGAACGATGCTTGGTGGTTTGGACAAAGAAGAGGATAGTTTACTGAACTATGATGATCAACTGTCCTTAGCACAAAAAAGGAAAATAGATTCATTAAAAGCAGTCAATGGCAGACAAAATCAATATGAGGCGAAAGGAAATCAATCCTCCTATTACAAACCAAATCAATCACAAAGTGACGATAAAGATTACAACAGGTCTTCGGAGATCATCAAAATGCTGAATGACAAATCTTACGGAGACCAAGAAGATAAATACGCTGATACACCAAAAGAAAAGACACAAAGTGTCCAACCAGACCCTGTAAAATATCTGAAAGAACAAATGCTCGTGATGGATTCTTTAGAAAAATCCCGTGACCCTGAGTACCAAAGTAAACTTGCCGCAGAACAGAGATTGAAATCAAATAAGGATAAGATGGACGATTTTCTCAATTCAACTTTCAATGTAAGCAAATCCGGAATAAACAGCGGTTTTAATGCTTTCTATAAGGAGAAAGATAACAGTTTTATCAAAGCGGTCATTGACGAAAATAACAAAGGCTTTCTGGGCAGCAGAATCAGGTTCCGCTTGTTGGAAGACATTTTTGTCGGAAACATAAAAATAATCAAAGGTTCGATATTATATGGTCAAATCTCAGGATTTTCAATGCAAAGAGTCAATCTCAATATTGTTTCAGTCTTTACCAAAGGGGAAATCTACCCTGTCAATCTATCCATTTACGATGTTGACGGTATGAAAGGACTGTACGTTCCGCAAAGTATTTTCAGAGATATGATGAGGGAAATGGGAAGTAACTCCGTACAAGGAACTCAAATGGATATGGGCGGAAAAGGATTCTTCTCAAGTATTGGATCCAGCCTGTTTACATCAACATCCAAATCTATTGCCAACCTGATCAAAGAGAACAAAGCAAAATTGAAGTACAATTCTTATGTCTTTCTCATCGACGAAAAACAATTGAAAGATTCACAAAACCAAAAAAAATAAAACAATGAAAACTTTATTATACACGCTTTTAATTTTCGTAGCAAACTTACTCACTGCACAAACAGCAACCAAAGAGCAAATTATTTCCGACTTACCGGAAATTGAAATTACTGAAGGAATCAACCTGCATATTATTTCGCCGGAGCCCATTCAGTATGTGGATCTGTCAACAGAAAAACTGACTGGAGATCTTCCAACTACCAATATTGCCAGAATAAAAATCACAGACCATCCTGATTCTGACGAGAAAGGAAAAATCAAAACACCATCTGTTTTTTTTAATGGTAAGAAAATCGGAGTGATAACCGTTGTTGCTCAATCTTTCATCGCACAGTATAAAGCTGTTTACAGAAACCAGGACAACCTCAATACGATTACCAATATCCATATTCAACCCGAAGCGATGCAACCTATAGAGTTTGATAAAATGGTTTTCTCAAATCTTGAATTGCGAAAATTTGCGATGGATATTATTCAAAAAAAATCTGAGAAAAATCCAATTAGAGAAGAGAAAAATTTAAAACTCAGCTTTCAACTCAATAATGTATATGTGATAAGCGATTACATCTTTTTGGATATGACTATCAAAAACAATTCTAATCTGAGCTATGATATTGAGGATTTGAAATTTTCGTTAGAAGACAAAAAAATCCACAAAGCAACAAACAACCAAAGTGTAGATCTGACGCCCATTTTACAACTCAATCCTCAAAAGCACTTTAGGAAAAATTTTAGAAACGTTTATGTTTTCAAAAAATTTACCTATCCAAACAGTAAGGTAATGATGATTCGCCTCATTGAAGAGCAACTCTCCGGACGTACCATAGAAATGAAGGTCAATTATTCTGAAATTCTTAAAGCCGATACCTTTTAATTTAATGATTTATACAATGGAAAATTTTTCAATTACACTATGCTTCGCGCTCTTGCTATTAATATTTACCTACCATTCTATTTTGATAATCATTTTTTCTAAAAAACGAAAATTACTCATAAATGACTATGAAAAGCTATTAAACCTTAAAGATTGGTATGAGAAAATATCTGAAGAAGCAAGCCGCTCATACATTATTGAGAGAGTCGAAAAAAGAGGAAATGAGCTAATTAATCAATTGAATCTGTTGAATTCCAATCTTATTGCAATAACAAGAAAAGCAAAAAAAATTGCAGGAACAGCAACAAAAGCTACACAGTAACCTATTAGAAGAACACAAATTACTGAATCAATACTTCGAAAATTATTCTTAATGCAAGAACAACAACATCAAATCAAGATCTATGGCTTTCTACAAAAAGCTGTCTATGCAGTCGTTGCATTAGATTGTGCTTCGCTTTTTTACCTTAATGCTGATGTTCGGGTATTATCAAACTTGTTAAAAAATTTTTCAAAGCTGAGTTTTATTTACCCGCCCATCAATGCCAAATTTGCAACATTAATTTTGATTGGATTAGTAGCTGTAGGAACAAAAGCCAAGAAAAAGAAAGACCTTAATATTAGTAAAGAAATTATCGCTCCTATGATTTTCGGACTGCTGATGATTTTCTCTTCGCTGATATGGCAAAATGAGGCAGGAAATGCAACACTTCCAAAAGTATTTCCCGGCTTCAATCTCTATCAGGTAATTTATGCTGTTCTTTCTTTTTTGGGAGCCGTTATCCTTCAAATGGGTGCAGACAGTATTTCAAAACTGATGCAGCAGAAAATGGGAAAAGACCGATGGAATGTAGAGGAAGAATCCTTCGATCAAAACCAGGAGTTAGTGAACACTGACACATCGATCAACATTCCTTACATCTTCAGATATAACAATAAGACATATAAAGGGTATATTAATATTGATCCTTTTAGAGGAACAATGGTCATCGGAACACCGGGTTCAGGGAAGTCGTTCGGTGTCATCAATCCTGCCATAAGACAAATGATCGCAAAAGGTTTCTGTCTCTGCATCTATGATTTTAAGTTCCCGGATTTAGCCCAAATTGCTTATTATCATTATCTATTAAAGAAACAAAAAGATCCCAATTACAAACATCAATTTTATGTTATCAATCTGAATGAAGTTGAAAAATCAAAACGAGTTAACCCGTTTCATAAAAAGTACATCCAAACTTTGGCAGAAGCCCAGGAAATGGCAGAATCGATGGTTTCATCTTTACAGAAAGGAGGTTCCAGTTCCGGAGGTGGTTCTGAAGCTTTCTTTACCCAATCTGCGATAAATTTCCTTTCGTCCTGCATTTATTTTTTTGCAACATTCGAAAATGGAAAATATTCTGATTTACCTCATATTCTTTCCTTTATGAATAGAAGCTATAAAGAAATTTTCGATACTCTTTTTACCAATGAAGAAATTTTCTCTTTGCTGTCACCTTTCAAGACGGCCTATGACAACAAAGCATTTGACCAATTGGAAGGCCAAATCGGAACACTCAAAATTTTCCTTTCAAGATTGGCAACAAAAGAAAGTTTTTGGGTGTTTTCAGGAGATGAAGTAGAATTGAAGATAACCGACAGAGATAATCCTTCTATTATTATTCTGGCATCAGACCCGGGAACACAGGATATTAATTCTGCATTGTATTCTTCGGTATTAAACAGGACTTTAAGATTGATCAATTCCAAACACAATTTACCGGGAGGAATTATCGCAGACGAATTTCCGACGATTTATATTCATAAAATTGATAACATCGTAGCAACTGCAAGGAGCAATAGGGTTGCAGTTTTATTAGGGCTTCAGGAACTACCACAACTTCGACAATTTTATAAAAAAGAAGTAGCAGATACCATTTCTGCAATTGTTGGAAATATTCTTTCCGGTTCCGCCAGAGACAAAAATACGCTCGATTGGCTGGAAAAACTATTCGGAAAAATAAAACAGAAGTCATACTCACAATCTATTTCCCAGCAAGGAACGACCACCAGTATCAATGAAAAAATGGACAATATGATTCCTGCCGGAAAAATTGCGGCTCTGAAAACAGGAGAAATGGTTGGAATGATCGCACAGGGAGAAGAAAACGCTGCTGAGGAATATAAAACGTCTGCAATTAGGGGTAAAATAAATTTGGATATGAAAGCCATTCAAGAAGAAGAAAAACACTATGTGAAAATGCCCTCTTATTATTCTTTTGTAGATAAAAAAGGAGTTAACCGCAAAGAAGAAGTGTTGATGACCAACTTTAGAAAGATCAACAAAGAAGTGGAACTCATTGTGAATGAAAATATTAAAGCTGCATAAAATGAAAAAACTAAAATACACATTTACCTTGATGGCGCTGTTTTACAGTTGTTTATCATCTGCGCAATTTAATACGATTACACCAACAATACCGAAAAAATCTGAAAATCCAAAGCTATCCGAAAAATCTAATATTGAAGATCCAGTAAAACAAAAGAATGCTAAGAAATCTTGGAAGCAAGTTTTAAATATCACCACAAAATCAGATTTAAAAAATGAAACCAAAGGTTCGACGAAGTGGTTAACGAGTCAAATTGATTCTTTGAAAATGTTGATTAAAGAATCTAGCAGTGTAAATGAAGTACGAAAAAATGAGTTTGAAAAACTGAAAGATTCCTTGGTGCTGCAATCACTGAATAGAGTAGAAGAGGCACAGCAAACATCAAAAAAACAAAACTTTTCTACAACGTATGATTTCGTAGATGAGCCGGCGGCATCTTTTTCAAAAATTGTGATGCCCCTTAAAAACAAAATTACAGTTACATCTTCTTACGGGACAAGAACGCATCCTATTTTCAGAACAAAAAAAACGCACAACGGTATCGACTTAAAAGCCAGTTATGAAAATGTTTATTCCGTTTTGGACGGAATTGTTACTGCAACAGGTTGGGATTCTAAAGGCGGTGGAAATTACATTAAAGTAAAACATTTTAACCGTTTCGAAACCTCGTACCTACATCTCTCAGAAATATATTATCGAGTTGGAGAAAAAGTAAAAGCGGGATTCATCATTGGAAAAAGTGGGAATACCGGAAACTCTACGGGTCCACATCTGCATTTTTCGGTGAAAGAATTTGGACAGAGCATCAATCCTTCTCATTTCTTAAATGACCTCATAAAAGTAAACAATTTAATAGCAAACCATTATGAACACTAATACTTTACCAACAGACGAACTAAAGAAATATGGAATTATTAATGAAGATAATTCTTATTCAAAAAAACTAAATGCGGATGATATTCAGAAGTTTCTACAAGGATATACCATCGTTGCGGATAACGACAAAAGCAGAGCAACTTTTCAACTGACTGATAATAATACCAAACTTAAGGTCATCCATTTAGAACGAGACAAAAACCTACCGGAAATACTTAAAAACAGTAAGGACAGAGTTGAATATACCGATATTCAAAAGGTCTCTAACAATCTGTTGCCGGAATTTTCGACGCTTGAAAAAAAAGCTTTCATTTTCGACAAAGAAACCAATAAGGTAGTAGAATTCGATTTCATTAAAAATGCAAGAGAATTGACCGCAATTATTGCCGACAAAAAGAATACCGAAGAACTTAACCGTTACATAGCAGAACTTCTAAAACTTAAATCTTTTCTGCAAGATAAAATAGTTCAGTTCCCAGAAATGGCAAAAGAAATTACGAATGATTTGAATATTGTGTCCAAAGAATTCAATACGGTTGCTGGAATCTCTGAAAAGCAAAATCACTCTCAAAAACAGGAAAAATCAGACGTACAACTGAATGTGAACGACCCCGATGTCTATCAAGATGCCAATCGAATGAGAGAGGAGGAAAGCCAAGAGCAGGACGAGGAAATACAAAAGTCAAGAGGTTTTAGAAGATAGCTTAATAGGTGGAAAAAATGGAAGATAATCTAACCTGGTTTGATAAGAATATAACTCCAAGAACAGGAGCCTATAAAAATTTTGTAAAAGAAATGGAAAGTATGTCACCTGAACAGTTTTTTCGGGACGGAGAGAGGCTGTTTACTGATAA
The DNA here is from genome assembly GCF_900156825.1 of Chryseobacterium gambrini. Lineage (GTDB taxonomy): Bacteria > Bacteroidota > Bacteroidia > Flavobacteriales > Weeksellaceae > Chryseobacterium > Chryseobacterium gambrini. The sequence continues at coordinate 83,485 of NZ_FTOV01000012.1, forward strand.
AGAGAAAAAGTTTATGGTAATTCACCAATCTAAGGGAAGAGCAGTTATCATAGGTTCAAATTTCACATTGAAAACAATTTTTCATTCAAATCCCGATCTCGTTACTAAGGATACATTTAACAATCCTGCTGAATTAGTCAGATTTATTGAAAAGCAACAACTAGCCAATAAACATTTGATTTTGCAAAATAACAGGGAGTCTACTGAAATCACTGTAAGTAGCGAGTCAAAAAAGCAGAAATTTCTTTCTGATCTCTGGGCTCAGGAATTGGAAAAAAAAACTGATTTAAGTTCCGGATTGACCTATACACAAATTGATGAAAAGCAAGCTCATCATTATCGAAATTATGAAGTTGAAGCTGCAAAGATATCATTAGAAGGGATTCATCAAATTGAAATGACTGATCTGGAAGAAAATGCAGACTTTTTTTCAGATGAAGGCTTTGAAGAAAATTTAACCCCTGCATCTGACCTTCCGGACGGCTGGACCTGGAACGATTACGATGATGGGAGTGGCTCGCTGAAGAGTCCAAGCGGTCATAGGTATTACAGCTATGATCTGCAAACTCAGGAATATACATTACCGTACGGTCGGCGAGAATGGACAGGTATGAGAGATTTTTATGATGCTCCAAAAAGTTTGAACGAATTCAAAAGCTATGTCGAAAACGACTTAAAAGCAAAAGCGGTGCAAAATAATCTTTATCCGAAACTTTCCGAAGAGGAAAAAAATGATATTCTCAAATACAGGATCTTTATGAAAGAAAACGAATTCATACTGGAGAACTTGCAGATCACAGCGAGCCAAAGAAAAGCTTATTCAGAGAAAATGGAATTCGGAACAACAGATGGAGATTATTCTCTTACAAAGGCACAAATGGACACAATCCCAAATGTTATTGATGGTCATACGTTGTCAAAAAATGACAAATACGAATTGGCTTTCGGCCTATTGGAAAAACAGCTATATGGGGAATCCTACGAATTATTGGATAGCGGTGAAATTCTAAAAAATTATCTGGATGAAAATGTTTTTTCAAGAAACAGAATATTAACAATGAATGATATAAAATTTAACAATCAAACCCCAAACATTATGGAAACACAGAACGAATATGAACCATCTCAGTATCCGAAATTTCAATTAAAATATCTTGGTTTCGGAGAAGGAGAACAACTGCACAAAGATTTAGAAAACGGAATTAATGCTCCCGAAAAAGAGTTCGAAATTAAAACCACTTCCGACAAAACGATGCCCGGAAATGAAATGGAATTCACGTTAAAATTCAATAAGATAGAAAATGGAAGTGTCTTTATGAATTTTTATAATGCTAAACTCACTAAAGCAAATGGCGACGTTATCTCCCACAATTTTCCTGTTAACAGGGTGAATACATTTACTGCTAAAGAAGCAGTCAACCTTTTGGAAGGGCGTACGGTAAAAATACAATTTCACAATCCGAAAACAGAAAAAATAGAACCTGCATTTGCCAAACTGAATTTTAACGAACCCAAAACCGAAAAAGGAAATTACAATTTCCAGAATTTTTACAAAAATTATGGAGTTGATACGGCTCAGATCGTAGAAAAATCCAAACTGATCTTCGATAAGCCGGAATGGAAGGAAAGTACCATAAAATCTTTGGAAAAAGGAAATATCGTGAAGGTAAAATTTGAATTGGATGATAAAGTAATAGAAGGCAAAGCGGTGCTGAATCCGCAATACAAAAATCTGAATCTGTATGATTCTGATATGAACAGAATCAATACCAACAAGCCTTTAGAAGGTTTGGAACAAGACAACAAGCACGAAAAAAATAACGTGAAAGAACAAAGTATTAAACGATAGATAACACTTACAACCAATCATTTATTTCCCAGCGGTAAGTCAAATTAATTAGGCTGCCGCTTTTTTAAACCCTATATCTATGAAAAAACTTTTAATACTACCCAGCTTGTTTTTTCTTTTTGTAAGCACTTCCTGCCACAAAGAAATCAAATCCGAAAAAGGAGGAATCGATGTTGTCTCCAATGTATATTTTGATGTTTCCAAAAATCTGAACAATATCCAAAGTTTTCATTTGTCAAGCCTTAATTATTCAGGAGATTCCATAATAGAAAGGATTCCGGATGTTGATGCTCCCGAAATAACCCAACAGATTTATTTCATTAAAGATTCATTGTGCTATACTATTGAAAATGAAAATCCCGGCAAAATTATTCTGTCAGACATCATAAAGAAACAAAAGCCGCTTTCGGTTGAAAAGAAAAAAGGAGGAACATTGTTTTCTCAGGAAAAAATCCCCAATTACAGAAACAGAAAAAATCTGAATGATACGGTTTTGTTTAAGAAAAAATACAAACGATTTGAAATCAACTCACCTTGGATGTACACCCGGTTTTACATTTATCCAACGGATACTATTTTACCGTACTCTATTTACAAACACGCGGAAAAGGACTACCACGGAAGGCTCGAAAGGATTGATTCTTACAATAAAAAGACGGACATATTCGTGACGCTTCAATTAATATCAAGAAAAAACTGGGACAGTGAAGCCAAAGAAATTTTTGAATTTAACCACTTCATAAAAAACAGAAAAAAGTGAAAGATGAAGATTTTTTTAATGAGATAAATGATGACATTTCTGTAGTTGAAGGAAATAAAAAGGAACTTATTGTTTTCACAAACAGTAAGGATATGCTTTCATTCTTGGAGCTTCTTCAATTGAACAAGCAAGTCAATAATAGAACAATTATTACCTTAAATTCCGGTTCCAATAGCAAAAAGTTCCTCAATAGATACCAGAATTATGATGGCAAAATGTTTTTATGTCTGAGCGGGGACAGAACAGGAAATGCAATAACCAGAAAAATTCTTACAGAATTTAATGGCAAAAATATCAAAGACGTTCGTCCGTTGTATGAAATTTCTGAAAATGGGAATCAAGACCTGACCGAATATTTAGAGAATAAACTCAATTTTCAAGATAAAAATACTAATTTAGTTGAACCAAAAATTTCTGAAAATGAAAGCAATGCAATTGAATCCGGAACAACATCCGATCCTCAGCAAGTGGGAAACGGAACACCTGAACAAAACACTGGAGAACTTGGCTCAAAAATCCAATCCGAGCAAAACGGAAGTTACGAAAGCGGACAAGCAGTGGGCAGCAACAATGCTGGAAATGGACTTGCAGGCACAGAACGGAGCGATTTGGGAAACCGAAACCGAGGAAGAGGATCCAATGGAGGAACACAACCGCAAAATGATGAAAAAAATGAGGGAAGAGAATATTCCTTGGGCGGAATCGTATCCGGGAGAGCTATATCCGATAGAAGAAGATCCGATAGAAGACCTTCCGAGGTAAGTGAAAATTCAACAAATAAGGTAGAGCTAGATGTTCTCATTTCAAAATATAAAGGGCGAAAACTTAATAATGAACAAGTTGCGGAAGTAGTTTCTGCAGCTTGTTTTGTTTCTAATGACAACAGAATTCTTCTCAAAGAAAATCTGAAAGTCACGGATGATTTAAAAGAAATCTGCAATCAATTCCAAAGTGGCGGAACCGCAAAAGAAGGCAGAGGGATTTTAGATGAATATTACACACAAGATAAAATTGTCGATGCAGTCCGCAATTTAATCAAAGACCATTTCAAAACTCAAAAAGAAATTTCTGTTTTAGAACCCAGCGTTGGTACAGGAAATTTTATCTATGCCACTCGCGAATTATCTGTAAATTCTAAAATTACAGGCTTTGAAATCAACGAAACCACGGCGAAAATTGCAAAAATTCTACATCCCGAAGTCGAGATCAACCTTCGTTCGTTTGAAACTGAATTTATTGATGACAGAGGTAATAAAAAAGACTCAAAAGATTTTTCAGAAAGATATGATTTGGTCATCGGAAATCCGCCTTATGGCGAACATCGTGGGCTTTACAAAGGATTAGGCGAAGAACCTAAAATTTCAAAATACGAAGATTATTTTGTTAAACGGTCATTAGATTCTTTGAAACCCAACGGCGTTTTGGCGATGGTTCTTCCATCAGGTTGGCTCAACCGACAAAAGAATTTACAGAATGCTAGTGTTTTGGAAGGTTTCCGTTTACCCAATGGCGCTTTTGCAGGAACACAAATCGGAACGGATATTATCATTCTCAAAAAAAACAATCACCAGATTTCTGCGGATATTTCCAAATATTTTGAAAATAATCACACAAGAGTTCTCGGGGAAAACCGTGAGAAAACCAATCGTTTTGGGCGTTTGGAAAATTATATCCACGGAAATTTGGATGAAGCTCTCTTTAAGATTGAACAATTTAAAAATAAAAAAGAAACCGAGAGAATCGGAAATCTTTTTGAAGATTTGTTTTTAGAAAATACTGAGTCCAATTCTGTTACAAAAGTTCCTGTAAAAAAAGAAATTATTGCGGAGAAAATAGATGAGTTGAATTTAACAGAAACTCAAGAAAAAATTGAATTGGTACTTTCTAAACTCAATAACATCAAGTTTAAATCTCCCACCATTACGACTGAAATAAGAAAGTATGAAAAACTGCGCGAAGATTTAATCACAAAACCAGCATCGTTTTCAGAAGAAAAATTAAAAGAATTGATAGAAAAAAGTGATAGAATAATTTCTATTCACAATACGAGAACTGAGAAGGAATATAAAGTCCAAACGGAGCCTTCCATAAAGAAAGGAATTTTAAAATATCAATTCTCCAAACAGGATGAAATTGTAAATACTTCCTTGCAAAATAGTTCAAACATTACGAAAGAACAAATTGAAGCATTCAGAGATACATCTTACGATGGAACGCTCAACAATCACGAAAAACATTCCAAATTTTCAAATTATTCTGATGGAGTTTGGATTCACGATTTTTATTATGCAGAAGGAAATATTTATGCGAAGTTAGAGCAGCTCGAAAAAGATTTTGCAGATAAAAATGCTGTTGGTGGAACGGAAAATCAGTACGAAAAACAAAAAGCATTATTAGAAAATGTTCTACCAAAAGCGAAATCTTTAGATGAAATTTATATCAGTCCGAACCACGAGTTCGTGCACAAATTTGAGTTAGGCCAAATAGAAAAAGACCAATATAATCATATTACAAAACGTACCGAATCAGTCATTGTAGATTACAATCTTGCGGAAAGATTCAAAGACTTTGTAGGCACTTTGTCAAGTGAAGCCTTTGCGGGTTCTTCAGCTTGGGAAGTGCGAAGCTTTGTAGATAATGAAACGGTTACAGGAAGCGATAAAGAGCGAAATGCGTTAGTCAGAGAAAGACGAAAAGCTGCTGCGAATGATTTGTTTTACAAATTTGTACGTGAAGAATTATCAGATGACATTAGAACTCGTTTTGTAAAAGATTTTAACCGCAATTACAATAACATCCACGTTCCGGATTATTCTAAATTCCCATTGTTTTCAAAGATTCATAAGAATTTCAAAGGAAAGGAATTTAGATTAGCAGAGGTTCAGAAGGCGGGAATCGGAAGACAGACCACAAAAGGCGTAGGACTTTTAGCGCACGAAGTGGGTTATGGAAAAACATTGTCCGGAATCCTTTCAATGCACGAAGCAATGGAAAGAGGAAATGCGAAAAGACCAATCATCGTAGTTCCGAATGACAGCATTATGAAACAATGGGTGGAAACGATTTTTGAAACGATTCCCAACGCGAAAGTTAATGTTTTAGGGAATTTGGGGAAAGATTATGACCTTTCAAAATTTGATAATAAAGACGGAGAAATAACCATCGTTACTTATGAAGGTTTTAACAATATTGGATTTTCATCAGAAATAACCGAAGAACTTTCGTCAAAATTCAGTTACATCTCTGCAAGTGAAATGAAGGGCGTTACCAATACCGAAAGAGACCTCCAAATTGAGTTTCAGAAAGAAAAGGAGATTGAGGGAAAAATGAAGCGTGGTAAAATCTATGACTGGGAAGATTTTGGATTCGACCATTTGACTTACGACGAAGTTCACAATGCCAATCATATTGTAGGAAAAGTAAAAATTGAGGACCGAAGATTTGCGTCCGATTTTAGAAGTCAAAACCAACAGACTTCCAAACTGGGAATCAATACCTGGATGGCAGCTCAGTACATTCAAGACAAAAACGACGGAAGAAATGTGACCTTGCTTTCCGCAACGCCTTTTACCAACAAGCCTTTGGAATATTATTCCATTCTTTCTTTAATAGCAAATAAAAGATTAGAAGAATCGGGATATTTCAACGTCAATACTTTCTTCGAGACCTTTATGGAAGCGGATAATGATATGGAAATTGATGCAAAGGGTGATGTGAAATTTAAAGCCAACGTTCGGAGATTTAAAAATAATTCGCTGTTTCAACAATTACTTTCGGAATTCATTGATATAAAAGGAGAAGAAGACAATCCTGAATTAATTCGTCCCAACAAAATTAACAAAGAATATAAAATTGAACAGAATGATCTCACAAGAGAACAGTATGAGCTGCTCAATGAAAATTTCAGTGAGACTGAAAAAGGAGCAATTTTAACACATATTCTCAATGCCAGATTGATTGCTATTTCACCGTATTTATCGCCATTTTATGATGGCGAAGAACCTTCAATAAAAAAATTCATAGAAAATTCTCCGAAGTTAAAAGACACGATGGATTTGATAAGGCAGAACAAAAAAGATCTTCCTGACTCAGGACAAATTGTGTATTCTGAATTAGCAGTTGCTCAGTTTCCAAAAATAAAAGAATATCTCATAACAGAAATTGGTTACAAACCCGAAGAAATCGGAATCATTACCGGGGCGACCAATAAAAACCAAAGAATTTCTATTCAAAATGATTTTAATGAAGGAAAAATAAAAGTAGTTATTGGAAGTGAAGCCATTCAGGAAGGAATGAACCTTCAGGAAAACACAACCGATGTTTATATGCTTACGTTGCCATATAATTTTACGTCACTCCGACAAGTGGAAGGACGAGCCTGGAGGCAAGGAAACAAGAACGAAAATGTGCGGGTTAATTTTATGCTGACCAATGACAGTATTGATGTGTTTATGCTTCAAAAACTGCAATCCAAACAGGCAAGATATTTAGAAGCAATGAAAAAAGGAGCCGATGTTTTGGATATTTCAGACATCAGGACTCAAGAATTAAAAACCTCCATCATTACCAATCCCGAAACCAGAGCCAATATCGAAATCGAACTCATTAAAAAGAAGATTGAAAGTGAAAAAAATAAACATTTGGCCGATAGTGCATTTGTTCTGAGAAAATATGAAGATGTTTTGAAAGTAAAAGAATTGGTAACCCAAGCCGAGCATTCATATAATAGAATTGAAGGCTATTCGAAAAATGGCGATGCAAATGCTGAATATTGGGCAACCCAATTACCATCATATCAAAAAACAATTGAACTTCATAAAGTTCAAGTACAAGAAGTAATTGAAAATTTAGCTCAGAAAGGAATAGATGTTACTCAAATTGAATATCAAACCAAAATGACTGAAGATAAAATTGCGGAACTGGATAAAAAGCTGGAAGAGCTTCCAGCAGTTAGAGAAAATTTAGTAGTTCAATACAGAATAGAAAAAGAGGAACAGCTTAAAGCGAATGAAAATAGAAATTATGTGAGAGAAAGAGCGAGGGAAAATACAGTTTTATATAACAATTTAACAACAGTAGATTTTATAGATAAAGTATTAAACCAAAAAGAGAATATTTACTTAGATAATTTTCAGAATGTTGTCCGAAGAAGGTAGTTATTTATTTGTATATAGCTTAGTAAGATATATTTATATTGATTGTTTAGTACGGATTATTAAAAGAGATTTGTGCTTTGTAAGATACTGTAGTATAAATAATTTTTTTTAAAAGTCTTGTTAGTAATAAATTTTAAAAAAATAGATAAAATTTAATATATATTTATAAATGTAAAATAATTAACTTTGTCGCATGAATTTTCTAAGATTGCTTTTTACAGTCTACTTCATGGCATTATCATTAATGCCATGCATGGATGTTGCAAAAGCGCAATCAAAAAATGAAAATGTATCATATTCCTATATAAAATCTGAGCAAAACGATGCTCATTCAAAAACAGATTCTTGTTCTCCTTTTTGTTATTGTAATTGCTGCAGAATCAGCGTTACTTCGCTCAAAATAAATCCTGTTTTAGAATATCGTAAACAGATAAAAGAGTACTATTCTAAAAAAATTCTTTTCATAAAGAATGACTTTGCATATTTGGTGTACGATCAGATATGGCAACCTCCTAAAATATAATTTTTGTTAATCAGACGGAAGAATTGTCTTTCGTCAAAACAGTTATGGAAACATTGCAATAGCATTGCGTTGTATTCTTACTCATTTTTGTCGCTCGATTTTTAGAACAAATAGTTGTTCCAAAAGGTAGTTGTGACATTCAATAAAAATTATATTCTCATGTTAGATAAAATCATAAGATTTAGCATCAAGAACAAGATTGTCATTGGTATAATGACCTTGTTGTTGATTATTTGGGGAGTTTGGAGCGCAACCAAACTTCCGATCGATGCCACACCCGACATCACCAACAATCAGGTTCAAATAATCACGGTATGTCCTACTTTGGCCGGTCAGGAAGTTGAACAGTTGGTGACATTCCCTATAGAACAGAGTATTGCTAATGTTCCTGATATTGAGGAGACCAGAAGTATTTCACGATTCGGTTTGTCTGTAATCACTGTTGTATTTAAAGAAGAGGTTGACGTTTATTTTGCCCGCCAATTGATCAGTGAAAAGCTGAAGCAGGCTGCTGAAGAAATTCCAAAAGGAATTGGCACACCAGAGTTGGCTCCGGTAAGTACAGGACTTGGGGAAGTATATCAATACATCCTTCATCCAAAGAAAGGAAGTGAGAAAAAATACGATTCCAAAGAACTTCGTACAATGCAGGACTGGATCGTTCGAAGACAGCTTAATGGTACTCCCGGAGTTGCAGAGATTAACAGCTTCGGAGGACAGCTAAAACAATATGAGGTCGCTGTTAACCCTGATCGTCTACGAGCGATGGGAGTTAGTATTTCTGATATTTTTGCAGCTCTTGAAAAAAATAATCAGAACACAGGCGGAGCCTACATTGACAAAAAGCCTAATGCTTATTTTATCCGTGGAATTGGACTTGTGACCTCTCTTGAAGATGTTGGGAATGTTGTAGTTAAAAATGAAACAGGGAGTGTGCCTATATTCATTAAAGATGTTGCTGAGGTTCGTTTGGGAAGTGCGGTTCGATATGGTGCCATGACATTTAATGGTGAGGTGGATGCTGTAGGTGGAGTGGTGATGATGCTTAAAGGTGCTAATAGTAATGAGGTAGTGCAATTAATCAAAGAAAAAATACCAACTATTCAAAAATCTTTACCTACTGATGTGATTATTGAGCCTTATTTAGACAGAACTAATCTAGTTGGCAGAGCTATTGATACTGTCGAGAAAAATCTTATCGAAGGAGCGTTGATAGTGATTTTTGTGCTGGTAGTATTTCTCGGTAATTTACGAGCCGGTCTTATTGTGGCATCTGCCATTCCGTTGTCCTTACTCTTTGCTTTGGGAATGATGAACGTTTTCGGAGTAAGTGCCAACTTAATGAGTTTAGGGGCGATTGATTTTGGATTAATTGTCGACGGAGCTGTTATTATTGTTGAAGCGACTCTTCATCACTTAGGATTGCGGAAAACAACACGTCTTCTTACCCAGTCTGAGATGGATGAAGAGGTATTTCTTTCAGCTTCTAAAATCAGAAGCAGCGCAGCATTTGGGGAGATTATTATTTTGATTGTCTACATTCCTATTTTAACGTTAGTAGGTGTTGAGGGTAAGATGTTTACTCCGATGGCTAAAACTGTAGGTTTTGCAATCTTTGGTGCATTGATATTATCATTGACCTATATTCCAATGATGAGTGCACTTTTTTTATCGAAGAAAATCTCGCATAAAGAAAATTTCTCAGATAAAATGATGAACCGACTCCAAAAAATCTATCAACCTCTACTAGAGAAAGCTTTAAAAGTAAAATATTGGTTAGTAAGTGTTACTGTTGCATTATTTGCAGTTTCATTATTTATATTTGGAAGAATGGGGGGCGAGTTTATCCCTCAACTCCAAGAAGGTGATTTTGCTTTTCACTGTATTCTTCCACAGGGAAGTTCATTAAGTCAGAGTATTGAAACCTCTATGCAGGCCTCCAGGCTGATCAAGCAGTTTGACGAAGTTAAAATGGTTGTAGGGAAGACCGGTGCTGCTGAAGTGCCTACTGATCCAATGCCTCCTGAAGCTACTGATATGATGGTGATCTTAAAACCGCAAAGTGAATGGAAAACAAAAAAATCATATGATGAATTAGCAGATGAGATCTCTGAAAAGCTTGAAGCTATTCCCGGGGTATTTTTCGAAAAAAATCAACCGATCCAGATGCGTTTCAATGAGTTGATGACAGGAATCAGACAAGATGTAGCGGTTAAAATTTTCGGTGAAAATTTAGATTCTTTAGCGATATATGCGGATAAAACAGCAAAAATTATTCAGTCTGTTAATGGTGCGAGTGCTCCACAGATCGAACGTGTTAGTGGTCTTCCGCAAATTAATGTTGAATATGACCGCACAAGAATGGCTAATTACGGGCTGAATATTGAAGACGTAAATACTGCTGTAAGTACTGCTTTTGCAGGTCAGGCTGCAGGTCAGGTATTTGAGAATGAAAGAAGGTTTGATCTGGTGGTTCGTTTGGATAGTTTACATAGAACCAGTATTGATGATGTCAACAATCTGATGGTGTCTACGAAGACAGGAATACAGATCCCGCTTTCACAGGTGTCCAATATCAATTATAAACTTGGCCCCGCACAGATTAGTCGTGAGGCAGGTAAAAGGAGAATCGTCATTGGTTTTAACGTAAAAGGCCGAGATGTAGAAAGTGTAGTAGAAGAAATCCAGCAGAAGCTTAATAAAGAAAAATTACCATCAGGATATTATTATACATATGGCGGACAATTTGAGAATCTTAAAGCTGCCAGTAAACGACTGACCATTGCTGTACCTGTATCATTATTTTTGATCTTTATGCTGTTATATTTTACTTTTGGTTCGCTAAAGCAGGCTGCCTTGATCTTTACGGCAATTCCAATGAGTGCTATCGGCGGTATATTCGCGTTAATGCTTCGCGGTATGCCTTTTAGTATCAGCGCGGGAATTGGGTTTATTGCATTATTTGGTGTAGCGGTACTTAATGGTATTGTGTTGATCGGAACATTTAACGAGTTAGAGAAGGAAGGTGAAACCAATATTTTAAAACGTGTGATGGAAGGAACTAAAACTCGTCTGAGACCTGTTTTAATGACAGCCACAGTCGCATCATTAGGATTTTTACCTATGGCAATTTCAACCGGAGCCGGGGCAGAAGTTCAGAAACCTTTGGCGACCGTTGTAATCGGGGGACTGGTTACAGCAACTTTCTTGACTCTTTTTGTTTTACCGATGTTATACATTATCTTCAGTACTAAACTAAAAATCAAAAAGCCTTCAGGTAATAAGCCACTGACAGCGGTTTTAGTTTTAGGTTTTTTATTCATTGGACAGACCTTTAACGCACAACAAGGTACCCCTGTTACAGTTGAGGAAGCTACGAGCATCGCATTGACCAACAATAATTTAATGCGGTCGAAAGATTTGGATATTAAAGTAACAGAGGCACTGAAACCTACTGCTAAAGAACTTCCAAAAATGAGTTTAGATGCTCAGTTAGGCCAATACAACAGTAAAAAATTCGATCAATCTTTTTCTATATCTCAAAGTATTCCGTTTCCAACATTGTTTAAAGCAAGAAGAGAACTTATCGCTGAACAGATCAAAGGAAAGCAGATCAATAAGGAGATTTCGGTCAACGAACTTGCAAGACAGGTTAGGACCTATTACTATCAGATCGAATATCTGCAATTTAACCAGTCAAAATTAAAAAATCTGGATAGTTTATATCAGGATTTTATAAGAATTGCTACGGTCAGATTTAAATCAGGAGATATTAAAAAGATAGAGATCAATACTGCAGAAACTCAGAAAGGGGAGATCAATTTGTTGTTGAAGCAAAATGAAGTTTATTTGAATAATGCATACAAAAACTTAAAAACCTTATTGAATACTTCGGGAGACATCTCGGTTCCTTATAACACAAATTATGAGCCCCTGAAAGCTAATTATGTATTTGACAGCGCGTCAATAGCGAATCATCCAACAGTAAGGTCTTACTATCAGGAGATGACCATAGCAGAAAAAAATAAAAACGTTGAAAGGTCTCTGGGCCTACCTGATTTCAGTATAGGTTACACCAATCAGTCTTTAATCGGTACCCAGACGATCAATGGTATGGATCGGAATTTTAATGCGGGAAATAGATTTCACGCAGCAACTATTGGCGTTACGATTCCCCTGACTTTCGGTGCTACAAAAGCGAGAATGCAATCTTGGGAGTTCCAAAAGCAAGTAGCGGAATCTAATGCAAAATTACAGCAAAAACAGCTGGAAGCGCAACTGGAAAACGCTTTGAATCAATATCAGCAGGATGTAGAGCAATATAATTATTATATTAATCAGGCTATACCCAATGCTGAGAAAATAGCTAAAGCCGGACAATTGGGATATAAAACAGGAGAAATTTCCTACGTTGAATATCTTTTTGCGCTTCAGACTTCTACCAATATTCAATTAAAGTATCTCGAATCGATTCAACAGGTTAATCAATCTGTTATTACCATTAATTCTATCATAAACAAATAAAATGAAAATTAAATATAATATAGTATCTACGCTGTTAATTTCTTTTTTAGTCTTAAGCTGTGGAAAAAAAGAAGCCTCTGAGGAAACGGAAGTAAAAGCAAAAACCGAACAGGTAGAGGAGGCTCATGAAGAGGCACCGCAAACGATCGCGGCATTAACAGAAGAACAAATGAAAGCAGTCGGAATCTCCTTAGGTAAAATTGAGATGAAAGATCTGACCTCACTTGTTAAAGCCAATGGTGTATTGAGTGTTCCCAACAATAGAAAAGCTACCGTTACCTCTCTGTATGGTGGGGTGATTAAGACATTAAATGTACAGATAGGAGATCATGTGAGGAAAGGGCAGGTAATTGCATCAATCAATAATCCCGAGTATATTCAGCTTCAGGAGCAATATCTTACAGTGAACAGCAGGATCGCGTTTGCTGAACAGGAATATAGAAGGCAACGTGAACTATTTGATAATGATGCCGGAGCAAAAAAGAATCTGCAAAGCTCTGATGCTGAATTAAAAAGTTTAAGAACCCAAAGATCATCACTACAGAGACAGCTCCAGCTTATGGGGATCAGCCCGGGTAAAGTAAGCAATGGTAATCTACGATCTGGGTTGGTTATAACTTCACCGATCAGTGGAACCGTAAGCAGTATCAATGCGCAGATTGGAAGTTATGTTGATGTGGCATCACCAGTTCTTGATATTATTGATAATAGTTCTATCCATTTAGATCTTCAGGTTTTTGAAAAGGATCTACCTAAAATGAAAGTTGGACAAACTGTACAGTTTAAGCTGACCAATAATCCGGAAACTTTGTATAACGCTACCGTATTTAGTATCGGGTCGTCATTCGAAAATGAGAGTAAAACGATCTCTGTACATGCGAGTGTTACAGGAAATAAAGTGGGGTTGATCGATGGGATGAATGTTACCGGAATGGTAAGCCTTGGAAACTCAAGCACCGCTGCCGTTCCTGATGAAGCAATCGTGGAAGCTGACGGTAAATTCTATGTTTTCATACAGACTTCTAAAAAGCCTGAAGAACATGCTGAAGAGGAAGAAGGGGGTGAGAAAGAGGAAGGTACAAAAGAGGCAGCGCATACCAAGAATCAAGGAAAAACATTGAATTTTGAGAAAATAGAAATTGTTAAAGGTTCTTCAGATCTAGGTTATACTGCAATCACTCCAGTGACCAAAATTGCACCTGATACAAACATTGTGGTAAAAGGTGCATTCTTCGTCAATGCTAAATTATCTAATTCAGGAGGGCATGAAGATTAGATTTATTATTACGAAAGCCTTTATATAAAAGTTTCAGCTGTAATAAAAAATAACATTATGCTACGAATCGAATTAAATCGTGAACTACGTATCATAATGTTATATCAAATCTATAAACAAAAGTTATGTTACTAAACAAGAAAATTTCAATCTGGTATTTTATTGATCAAATTAAAAGCCAAATATTACTGATTGTTATACTTGCTGTAGGTATAGGTTTGTTGGATCTGCATCCTATTTTCAAAAAAATATCAATTCCATTAAGCATTCCCGCAATTTTAGGAACTGCTGTATCACTGCTACTTGCATTTAGGACGGCGCAGTCATACGAGAGATGGTGGGAAGCAAGAACCGTTTGGGGTGCTATTGTTAATGATTCCAGGTCTCTTATCCGATTAATTATTCAGTTCATTCCTCAGGATAGTGCGGACGTTAAAATATTTGCAGAAAGACAAATCGTATGGGTCTATGCGTTAGGCGAAGCATTAAGAAAACAGCCTTTTTCCGGTAAAGTAGGGGAGTATTTGAATATGCATCAGATTAACGCTGTTAATATACCCAATGCAATTTTGGATGAACATTCTTATCACTTAAGACAAATAGCCGAAAAAGGATTGGTATCAGATTTCAAGGAGGTTCAGCTTAACGAAGTTCTCATGAGGCTGTGTGACAATATGGGAAAATGTGAAAGATTGAAAAATACGGTATTTCCACGTGCCTATAGTATTTTACTGCATACTCTTATATATGTTTTTGCTTTTATACTCCCTTTCGGATTGGAAGATTCCCAGCTCACCTTGGAAATTATTACAACGATCACTATTCCTCTGCTATTTATAGCCATTGAGAAAACAGCAATCATCATGCAGGATCCTTTCGAGAATACTCCTGTGGATACGCCAATGACATCTATTGCACAAACTATAGAAATCAATATTTTACAGATGATCAAAGAAAATGATATTCCTGTTAAAAAAGAAAATAATACTTACTTCGAAATGTAGAGTCAATCTAGTAAATACATAAAATTATGAGCGACACAAATAAACAGACTGGATCTGCATCAAGCAGACATAAGAAAAATTTACTCATCGTCCTAGCACTAAGTGGTACTTATCTTATTGCTGAAGTCATTGGAGGAATTGCAACAAAAAGTCTTGCATTGCTTGCGGATGCTGCTCACATGCTAACAGATGTTGTCGGTTTACTCCTAGCATTTATTGCAATCAAAATTGGTGAGAGAAAGGCTAGTCCTGAAAAAACATTTGGGTACTATCGCACAGAGATTTTGGCTGCTGTGATTAATGCTGTTGTGCTATTGGGTATCTCATTATTTGTTTTATATGAGGCATTTCAAAGATTTAAAAATCCTCCTGAAGTGCAAAGTGGCTCCATGATGATCGTTGCAGGAATTGGTTTTGTGGTCAATATCATCGGTATCCTTATCATAAGAAAGGACTCCAATGAAAGTCTTAATATGAAAGGTGCTTATTTTGAGGTCTTGTCGGATATGCTGACATCCGTAGGAGTAATGATCGCAGGTGTGATAATGCTGACAACACAATGGTATTACGCAGATCCGATCATTTCTGCGGCAATAGGTCTATTAATCATTCCCAGAACCTTAAAGTTGCTTATGGAAGCGGTTAATGTCTTATTGGAAGGTACACCGAAAGATGTAGATATCAGCAAGCTTAGAGCATCACTGGAAGAACTCCCGGAAATCAAGGGACTCCACGATCTTCATGTTTGGTCTCTTACGTCAGGCGTTAATGCCATGAGTGCTCATGTGATTGCAGATGAAAATAAAAATCGCAACGAAATCCTGAAAATATTAACAGACAAAGTGACAACAGATTTTAAAATAACCCACACCACTTTTCAAATCGAATATGAAGGCTATGATGAAAGTGTAATACACTTATAGATGAACGGTAAAAATAGATTGATAATAAATAAAATCTAATGGTTAGTTCTCTATCACATAAAATTGATTTCAAAGGATAATAATGTTTTAATCACTTATAAAACTTGTTTATGAGACTAATTAAAATTAAGAGAAGCACTTATAGCCTGCTCACTAATTTTTTCTTATTATACATGATCTTGTCCTTTTTTCTTAGGATAGGGCTTTCTGTGGCCAGCATTCAAAAAGCTGATCTTAGTTTTATTTCATTGTTGAAAGTATTTGCTATGGGATTTTTGTTTGATATTGGTGTAGGGGTATTTTTTGTGCTACCATACAGCCTATATCTGCTTTTGTTTCCCCAGAAATATAATAATTCGCTTTTCAATAGAGCTATGACTTTTTTTTGTTTTACTGTAGCTGTGCTTATATTGTTGTTTTCATTTTTTGCTGAAGTAACATTCTGGCAGGAATTTGAAAGTCGGTTTAATTTTATTGCAGTTGATTATTTGGTTTATACCTATGAAGTAATCAATAATATTAATGAATCATATCCTTTGCCATTGCTCATTACAGCCATGTTACTAATGACCTCTTTGGTATTTTTACTTTTCTATAAGAGGCATTATTTCACAGATAATTTTGAAGGCAGTACACCTTTTATACAGCGATTCACTATTTTTTTAGGATTGCTTTTTATTTCAGTCTTCTACACATTTTTTATTGACAACAGTTTAGCAGAGAGCAGTGAGAACAGGTATAGGAATGAGTTGTCAAAATCAGGAATCTATTCTTTTTTTTCAGCTTATAAAAATAACGAGATCAATTATGAGCACTTCTACACACTCATCGATAATAGAGAGGCGTTTAATATTGTGAGAACTGATCTGCAGGAAACTGACTCACATTATGTATCAAAAGATTTCTCAATTGTACGTAACATTAAGGGAGATGACTCCTCTGAGAAGCCCAATGTTATTATGATCACATTGGAAAGTTTCAGTGCAGACTTTATGAAAACATTTGGCAACAATCAGAATCTGACACCTACGTTGGACTCATTGGCGAATCGAAGCATTTTATTTACCAATATGTATGCTACCGGAACAAGAACCGTGCGAGGAATGGAGGCACTTTCACTTGCCGTTCCGCCTACACCGGGGAATAGTATTGTTCGTAGGAAAGACAACGATAATCTGACCACTGTAGGATCTATCTTCGGTCAAAAGGGATATGATACTTCATTCTTATATGGTGGTGATGGATATTTTGATAATATGAATAATTATTTCGGTAATAATGGATACACAATTGTTGACAGGAAAAGAAATTCTTTTGTAGGGGAAGATTATCAGTCTCCAAGAATACCAATAGAAGACAATGAGGTCACTTTTGAAAATGCCTGGGGTATTAGTGATGAAAATCTTTATGATCAGGTGATAAAGCAAGCAGATCAAAAATTTGCAGCGGGGAAACCTTTTTACGATTTTGTAATGAACACTTCCAATCATCGTCCTTATACATATCCTGAAGGAAAGATTGATATTCCCTCGGGATCGGGAAGGGAAGGCGCCGTGAAATACACAGATTATGCGATCGGTCAGTTTTTTAAAAAGATAAAGAATAAATCCTGGTACAAAAATACCATTGTTATAATTGTTGCAGATCATTGTGCCAGCAGTGCGGGCAAGAACGATATCGATGTCGCAAAATACCATATCCCTGCAATGATTGTCAACCTGAACGACAACGAACCATTCAGAATTGAAAAAATGTGCTCTCAGATCGATTTGTATCCAACACTTTTCGCACTTTTAGGTTGGACATATCAGAGTAATCTTTATGGTAAAAATGTTTTAGGCGAAAGCTATATTCCAAGAATATTTGTAAGTACCTATCAGAAACTTGGATATATGGAAAACAACAAATTGGTTATTCTAGGTCCACAGCAAAAAACAGAGACGTATTTGTATGACAAGGAGAAAAATAAACAAAATCCAGAGATGCTGTCTGAACAGTATGTAAAAAAAGCGATAGCAAATTATCAGTCGGCCTACTATCTTTTCAAGAATGAAGGATTAAAACAGAAGCGGATTAAAAAGGGAAATATAACCACAACTAGATAAAGTGATATAAAATGGATCTAAAATTTGAACTTTTACTTGCCGGAAAATTATTATTAGCACTGTTTTTTGGCGCGATAATAGGTTTCGAAAGAGAAACTGCCCATAAAGATGCAGGGGTTCGCACTTTTGGCGTTCTCTGTATGGCTTCTTGCTTATTTGTGGCAGTTGCCTCGCATCTTACAGATGATAAATCTGCAATAGCGAGAATGTTGGCGGCGATACCTGCCGGTTTAGGATTTATCGGAGCTGGACTGGCATTTAAAGATAGTTCCAAAAGCATGCAGGGGCTTACAACATCCACTGCTTTATGGGCTGCATCGGCAATAGGATCTGCCCTTGCACTGAACATGTTTTTGTTATCTTTTTTAGCAACTGTTCTTACCTTGTTCATCTTAAGTATTAACAAATTTGGCTGGTATAAAAAAATTCTAAAAACCGGAAGACAATCAGACCAGGATATATATATAAAGTAACCTAAAAATCATAAAAATAATATTATTATGGAACATAAACACATCTACGACGAAAATGGAAAGCAGCTCTGCTGTACTCCACAGGAAGGCAAAATCTATAAAGATGCTGGAGCCAAAAAATTAGTTGAAGAAGACGGATGCTGCGCTCCAAAGAAGAAAACGGAAGATCATCAACATACAGATGATGATGGACATGATCATGCAGAAACTGATAAAACAGCGTTTCAGATGTTCTTGCCTGCGATTATTTCTTTGGTATTGTTATTAGCAGGCATTGCATTGGACAATTACATTAAGCCTGAATGGTTTAAAGACTGGGTACGTATTGTCTGGTACGGTGTTGCTTATCTACCGGTAGGCCTACCGGTTTTAAAAGAGGCATTTGAAAGTATCAAACAAGGTGATGTGTTTTCAGAATTTTTCCTTATGAGCATTGCAACGATAGGGGCTTTCATTATCGGAGAATTTCCTGAAGGAGTAGCGGTTATGTTGTTCTATGCAGTAGGAGAGGTTTTTCAGACTCTGGCTGTGTCGAGAGCTAAAACCAATATTAAGGCTCTTTTAGATCAACGTCCTGATGAGGTAACGATTATTGAAAATAATCAGCCTAAAAAAATCAAAGCTGCCGAAGCCAAAATCGGGGATACGATTCAGTTAAAATCAGGAGAAAAACTGGCATTGGACGGAGAACTGATCTCCGATTCTGCGTCTTTCAATACCGCAGCGTTAACAGGAGAGAGCAAACCTGATTCTAAAAATAAAGGTGAAACAGTTTTAGCCGGAATGATCAATATGAACAGCGTAGCTTTGATTAAGGTTAATACAGCTTATGAGGATAGCAAACTCAGTAAGATCCTTGAACTGGTACAAAATGCAACAGCTCAAAAAGCTCCGACTGAACTTTTTATCAGAAAATTTGCAAGAATTTACACCCCAATTGTGGTTGCATTAGCTGTTTTGATCTGCTTAGTACCTTATTTCTTTGTTGATGATTATGTTTTCAGAGATTGGTTGTACAGAGCATTGATTTTCTTAGTTATATCTTGTCCGTGTGCATTGGTGATCTCTATCCCGCTTGGCTATTTTGGAGGTATCGGAGCAGCGAGCCGCAATGGTATATTATTTAAAGGAAGCAACTTTTTGGATAAGATCGCTGAGATTCAGAATGTGGTAATGGATAAGACCGGAACTATGACAGAAGGTGTTTTCAAAGTTCAGGACGTTACCATTAAAGAAGGATTTGACAAAGATGAGATTCTCCAATTGGTCAATGTTGTTGAAAGTAAAAGTACCCATCCTGTGGCTACTGCTGTTCACGAGTTTGTAGGAGAGATCAACAATTCGATCAATTTAGAGGATACTGAAGAAATTGCAGGGCATGGGCTTAAAGCGAGAGCTAATGGGAAGGAAATCCTGGTGGGTAATTTTAAACTATTGGATAAATTTAAGATCGGTTATGATGTAGACCCATCCAAAATCGTATATACGGTGATAGCTATCGCATATGATGGAAAATTTGCAGGATTCATTACGATTGCCGACCGAATCAAGGACGATGCAAAGCAAGCAGTTGAAAAACTTCATAGCTTGAATGTAAAAGCGACTATGCTAAGTGGTGACAAGACAACTGTAGTAAAATATGTGGCTGAGCAGATCGGTATTGACAATGCTTTTGGAGACCTGCTTCCGGAAGATAAGGTCAACAAGGTCAAAGAAATCAAAGCAAGAAATGAAAGTGTGGCTTTTGTTGGTGATGGTGTAAATGATGCGCCTGTAGTAGCATTAAGTGATGTTGGAATAGCAATGGGTGGACTTGGCAGCGATGCGACCATCGAAACTGCCGATGTTGTGATCCAGGATGATAAACCATCAAAAATACCTATGGCGATCAATATTGGAAAGAAGACCAAAAGGATCGTCTGGCAGAATATCATTCTTGCCTTTGTTGTAAAAGCCATCGTGCTCGTACTTGGAGCTGGTGGACTGGCTACGATGTGGGAAGCTGTATTTGCTGATGTGGGAGTTGCTTTGATTGCAATACTCAATGCAGTCAGGATTCAAAGAATGAAATTTTAAAAGAGATTATCACAGATAAAAATAGAGCAAATTCTAGTATCCTGTTTCCTTAGGATATTACAATTCTAAGGAAAATTTGCCTCCACTCATATTATTAAGATTGAGTTCCCATAAAAGATGGGAACAGGGAAGTTACATCCAATTTTACGATATAAAATTGAATACTATTAATGTTAGATCCGAACAATAAAAATCAGAAATATAATTTTTATGTGGACTTATGTAAAAAAAAACTCAATACTAATCCTTTTACTGAAATTCTCTCTAAGTATTTATGCTCAGGATAGTTTGTCATTGCAAAAAACTGCTCAACAAGATTCTTTAATAATAAGAGATGATACTTTGGATTATAAAAAACTTATTGTTCCGGTTAGCTTGATATCGGCAGGTGCAATTGGTTTTACAATTCCTGAAATCAAAAAGTTTGATTATGATGTGAGAAGGGAGGTAAACGATCATACATTAAACAATTCAAAATTAGACAACTATACCTTATTTGTACCAGCTGCGCTCGTTTATGGTTTAAACATAGCGGGTGTTCGAGGGAAACATAACTTAAAAGATCGAACGATCATTTTAGCAACATCACAAGCTATCTTATTGGCAATAGTTATTCCTTCAAAATCATTGATCGGCAGGGAGCGGCCTGATCAATCAAATTATATGTCATTTCCCTCAGGTCATGCAGCGATCGCATTTTCAACTGCACAGTTTATGTTCAGAGAATATAGGGACAGCAATTATTGGATCAGTCTGTCAGGATATCCGTTTGCCATTTTTACTAGTGTGTACAGAATCATCAATAATAAGCATTGGGTTACAGATGTCCTGTCTGGTGCTGGTATCGGAATTTTTTCTACTGAGATAGCATATTGGTTATATCCAAAGATCAAAACTTTATTTAAAAGTAAGAATGAAAAAACATTATCTATGATTTCTCCTTATTTCCAGAAGAGTTATCAGCAGAAAAGTTTGGGTTTGAATTACCAGCTATTTTTTTAAATGAGAAATTATGGGATTTAAAAGACGATTTAGGAGACGAATAATCAGGAGGGGAAAGCATCGGCTTGCGTCAGAAGATATATTCTATTTGATAGTTTTTAGTATCCTGATACTATCTCTTATAACATATGGATTTAAGAAATATTTTCATCCTGTCAAAGACCATCATTTTAAATATCATCAAAGTAAAAACTAATCAATCTACTTCCTAAAACGATCAATAGTTAACTATGGACAGATAGAAATAATATTTTTTTAGAGTAATGTTTTAACATATCACGTTTTTAAAGGACATTTAAAATTATTTAGATGTTTGAAGCAATATTGTTTAAAACAATGGAAAGTATTTAAAATCAGTAGATTATAGCTTTGTTTTGGCATCTTATTTGCCTTTCACAAATAACAACATATATAAATTAATATTCACCTTTAAATTAAAATGTTATGAACAGCGAAGATCAAAAAAAAGAGACACACGACCATCCAGAACATCACGAACACAAAGAACATCATCCGCACAAGGAACATCACGAGGGTCCTGAACATGCAGATGAGCCGGAGCATCACGATGAGGCCGAGCATCATCAAGAAAAAGAACATCACGATGAGAAAGAACATCATGATGAGAATAAGAAGTAAATAGCATAGTTCTTATAAATACTGAATTTCAATACTGGAATTCAGTATATTTTTAATAATATAATGTACCGTATTTTAATCTTTCTTCATAAGTGAGCATTTTCAAATATTAATATTTAATTGAGTCGTTATGTATAAAATCTAGATTGAATTCGCTAATTCCAGTAATCCTACGAAACAGTCTTTCTTGCTTTTTGTCCCTTAACAAAAACATAAAGAATATCCACGGAGTATTAACTCAAGAATGACTTTTTGCTCAATCCTAAGATCTGCGGAGGCAAATTATTAGAAATACGTTGAAATACCAAAGCTGAAGCCTACAGTTTTTGCCGCAGGGTTCGCAAAAATGTCTTTCTGTTTCTGAAATCTATAATTAAGTCTAAAAACAGTTTGTGCATTGGGTCTAAAACTGATTGCAGGCATAATACTCCATAAATCTTCTCCAATTTTGCTGTTGTCTTCTCTGAAATGACCTACGTTCCAATCTACATACTCTAAACGGCATGCAAGATTAACGGTTGCTCTTTCCCAATCCAAAATTTTTCTTTTAATTATTGGCTGAACAATGTCTATAAATCCTCCATGCTGCCTGTCTCCATATTGTTGTGTATAAGTTTCCGGGACATCTACTTTAACCCAAGCCCATTCTGCAGTAATTAAAGTTCCAAGGTTTGGAAGTGTATTATTATAATCCAATGCAAATACCCGAACCCTTCTTTTATCGTCAACCTGAAGACCTTCATCCTGAAATTTATTATAGATTCCTCCCATATAAGAGACTCCAAATTCTCCTGCTTTTTCATGTCTTGTGGCAATTTTTGCTGTTAAAAGAGGAACACCGCTGTTAATTTCTTCAAAACGTTCAGGATTACTTTTGGCAGCAGGTAAGTACGTTTTGTTTTGATTATTGTCAATAATTGAATTATCAAAATTTCCTGATAGATATACCTCGTATCCGAACATCCACTCGGCTTTATACATTTTTCCATAAAATCCGAAACCAGCATTACTGAATGTAGCAGGCAACATTTCTGTAGCAGATATAGGACGATCGGTAAACTCCCATTTCGGACCGTCATGATTTTGGTTGAAAGCACCAATTGGATTCATAATAATTCCTCCTCTCAAATTAAGCAAGGGATTAAACTCTACATCAATGGCAGCAAATTCAATATTAATCTCTTTACCTCCTTCTTCTAATTCTATTTCACTCAGAAATTTAATTTTTGAGGAAATTGTAGAAGATACAAAAAGTGTCATCCTACGTAATTGAAATTGATGTCCATCAGATATACCATCAGTGCTGATATGCTGCCAATTGGCTTCCGCATAGCCACCAATAGAGACAGGCACTTTCCCTAATCCTAAGAAGGGACGCTTGTAAACGGCATCCATGTTCAAAGAGCGAGAACTGTCTACAGGTATTCTTTTTAGTAATTCAGAATCTATCTGTGCTGTGGCTTCCTGAAAAATTAAAATTATAATTAGATAGATAATTTTTTTCATACCGGTTTTTTTAAAGAAATTTTCAAAAAATCCGATTCTATGTATACTGGAAATTTTCTTAAGGTCTGATCAGCAGGACCGTTTTGTACTAAACCTTGGTTGGAAAATTCACTACCATGTGCAGGACACTGTAGCTTATCTCCAAATACTTGTAACTGGCTACCCTGATGGGTACATTGCATCCATAATGCTTCATACTCAGTTTCCGAAAAACGAAATACACAAATGGGATATTTGAGAGATTCATTTTGAATAATTACATAGGATAATTTTTTGTCAGGATATTTTGTATCCATAAAATCCTCCAAAGGCAATATGATATAATCGTCTTTAATCGCTCCTGAAATCATTTTATTGCTTATACACCCTGAAAGAATGGGAGGAATTGCAGTAAAGCCTAAACAGACCAAACTGCATTTTTTGAGAAATTCAAGTCTGTCCATAATTATAAGGATTTCAAAAATTTAATAATAGCTTCTTTTTCTTGGACTGGTAATTGAGTGTAATTGGTTCTGCTGGTTGCAGCCTCTCCCCCGTGAAGCTGTATTGCTTCTTCTATACTTTTTGCCCTGCCATCATGCATTAAGAAGTATTGACCGCCTTGTGATTTTGGAGATAAACCTAACCCCCACAGTGCAGGCGTACGCCATTCATAAGTTTTCGCAGTGCCTTCCGTATAGTTGTCATCCAAAGAAGCACCCATATCATGAAGTAATAAGTCTGTGTACGGATAAAACTTTTTATTGGATAATGGTGAAATTGAGGAGGATGAAGTTTTCAGTTCCGGGACATGACATTTATTACAACTTATCTGAGAAAATATAGTCTGACCTTGTTTAATGATACTATTTTCTGCGTCTCGCTGAATAGGTGTTTTCAATGTACGAAGATAAAATACAACATCTGCGATGGTCTTATCAGAAACTTCGGGATCAACATTCATTCCTGAATAAACATCGTGAGGATTAAAAGTTGAAGTAATGCCCATATCTTGATTGTAAGCATTAACGGTTTGTTGTAGTAAACTGTATGTGGATGCCTTTTTACCAAATCTTCCGATATACTTCCCTCCTTTTGTTACAGCAAAGAAGAATGGTGCTTGATATGCCGGAAGATCAATATAATTGGGGACTCCTGAGATGCCATCATTATTTGTATCAAAAGGGTCAGCCATTGCCAAAATATCCATATCAGAAACCAATTCAATAAAACCTAATCCGGTATTGGCAGGCGGAGTAAATTTAGAAAATGTTGCTCCGGGAGGAATTGCTTCCGGAGTATAACCTGGTATCGCCCTATTTTGCAATTGAGGACCACCTAAAAGCAAAAATAAATTTCCTGTTTCGTCAGTCTGTCCAAAACGTATAAGAGTAGTAAAGGGAGTCCCTTTTCCATCACCAGCATGACAGCTTCCACAACTTGTTGCCACGAAGGTTGGACCAAGACCTTTCCCGACCGTGAAGGTTTCATCGTTAAAGGCGATATCCCCTCGCAAAAATTGTTGGTTTTCAGCATATGATAACCCCACAATGGAGCCATCAAGTAATTCACTCTCATCTATCGCTTCAGGCTGAAGTTTATCACAAGCTTGTACGATCAGAAAAAGAAGATAGAAAATTATAATAATAGGTATATATCTCTTGCTCACGTTTTTTTTTCAAATATAATAAAAAGTTAGATTAATCTAACTTTTTATTTCGCTATGTCTAATTATTTTTATGACTGCTGTGCATTTATAGCAAACACTATAAATAAAGATTAGATAATTTGAAACGGAATTTAATCTCAGGATATGTGCTGTTAGGATATTTTTCTTGAAAAACAATAACCTTTATCGCATAGTAAATTAATGTGGATATTGAACAGTCCTAGTGTACAAATTTTAATAGCCAGACGAAACAGTTGGTTGCCAAGTGCTAAGGTTGACCGTCTTAATAGTAGTAGGTAATTATTTTTTGTAAATTATACAATTTTACCATCTAAACTTACCAAAGATAAAAAGGATGATAGTTCATTAATGATTTTTGGTTTGGGGATTTATATCAAAAGCGAAAAATGATTAGGGCAGGGTATATTTGTTATTTGAAAATCTGTGGATTATGGAAGAGATAGAAAAAAGATCTACATTTATTTGTGAAAAATAAAAAAAAACATATCTTTGCACCAGTAAAAACGACGCACTCTATTTTTGTTTATTAAAGTGACCTATTCGGTGACCTAAAAATAAGAGAACGACATAAAGCTTATGGATAGGGAGTTTTTCAAATAAGAACAAGTCCCGTCCGGATCGCAGAAGTTTTCTCAATTTACTTTTAAAACAAAATTGATCCGGTAGTTCAGCTGGTTAGAATGCCGCCCTGTCACGGCGG
>NZ_FTOV01000050.1 GCF_900156825.1 Chryseobacterium gambrini
GATGTTCTATGTTAATACGCAAATTAATCAGGTTAAAATTTTAAAGTTTTTTTGATAATCTGGTTGATAAGCCATTTTGTTTTTTACCACACCGAAGCAGATTCTTAAAAGCTTGTTGCAAACTGCGATCAATGCTAATTTTTTAGGTTTTCCTTTTGCCAACAAACGCTGGTAAAGTTCTCTGCAGTGAACATTGTGTTTCATTGCAGTCCAAGAGCAGACATACAAAAGACTCCTGATATGGGTTTTAGAAGTCCTGCACTTTCCAGGCGAATAAGATTTCTTTCCCGATTGGTAAATCCTGGGTGCCAATCCAAAATATTTGACCAGGGATTTTGCGGAATCAAAATTCTTAAAGCCCGATGTAGCAGTCATAAGTTGTAATGAGGTCTTCTCACCAATTCCTGATACACTTTGTATCAAATCTTTCACTTCTTTGAATTCCGCATTCTGAAGTTTTGGAAGACGCAGTTCAACTTCTTTGATTTCTTTTTCCAACTGTTTAAGCCTTCTTTCGTAATGCTTTTCTGTGTTAGGGTTAAGATAAGGATTAAAACGTAGCGCTTTTAGTTTCACGGCATATCTGCGTTTTTCTTCTTCCAGATCATTCAAAAGTTTAATCTCCTGGTCAAGATGCTCAATCTCAATACTTTTGGGAACATAACTTTCAGGACGAAACAATTCTCCATAGAGTCTGATGGCTTTAGCATCTTCTGCATCTGTTTTAGTGATGATGTTTTTCATCCTGCAAAAATGTTTAATAGACATGCAGTTAATAAGACTGGTCTCAAATCCTTTTTCCAGAGAAAGATGAAGAATCCTACTGCTGTAATTACCCGTAGATTCTATAACCAGACAATAATTTTCTAAGGAAATTTTATCTAGAAAAGATAAAATTGAACGTTGGTTGTTTTCGATGTTGTAAACCTGATCACAATTATTTAAATCATTAAAGCTTATCGTTAAAAACTTTGATCCCACATCTACACCAATCACTTTTTTTGATAATTTTATCATCGTAAATCTTTTTTTATAAAGAGGTTTTCTTCTGATCCACCATGGTAAAAGTTTTTACCAACAATGTTCTATCCGGATTTGGAAGAAAACAGCAGCAGGGGAATAAAATCACGGGCGATATCAAAGTATCATTCGAGCGTCTGTCTTTATCCTGCTGCTTTTGCTCTTCTGGTTAATATTTTTAACTAAGTTATCAATCTGTTTTGTTTAATGCAAACTTACCAT
>NZ_FTOV01000006.1 GCF_900156825.1 Chryseobacterium gambrini
TCGGTGTGGTAAAAAACAAAATGGCTTATCAACCAGATTATCAAAAAAACTTTAAAATTTTAACCTGATTAATTTGCGTATTAACATAGAACATCTGGGCTAAAACATTCTCCGTAGCTCAATATTTGACATTCAAAAATCAATCATCAGTAGATTTCAGTGCCCATGCAATCAGCGGAGCCTGCATAAAAAGCCTTCCCAATCTTTGATTGTCCGTGTTCAGTCCAAAAGAATCCCTTCTGTTTTTGTATTGGGCAATATTCCCGGGAAAAACAGCCGCGAAAAATCCCGCAACAATTCTTCCCATATTTTTTCTGTATTTTTTAGGCGTTGCGATCATTGCCGTTCCTAAAGCGATTTCGGCAACTCCCGAATAAACAACAGTATCATCTTTATCCAGAGGAACCCATTCCGGAACCTGTGCCTGAAACTCTTTCCTTGCGAAAGTAAGATGTCCTATTCCTGCGGTAATTAAAAATGCGCCGAGTGCAATTCTTGAAATATTTTTTGCTTCCATAATATAAATATTTGTGGGGTGATGATGTAGACTATCCAAATTTCAGACCATGAAAAAATCAAAAAAACCTGAACACCGGATATATGAGAAAAATTATTAAATTTAGCCAACAGAAAAATCTAATATTTCATGATAGATAAAAGAGTAAAAAATGCAAAGGAAGCCATCGAAGGCATTAAAGACGGAATGACATTAATGTTAGGCGGATTCGGACTTTGCGGAATTCCTGAAAACTCAATTAATGCTTTGGTAGAGAGTGATGTAAAAGACTTAACCTGTATTTCAAACAACGCCGGAGTAGACGATTTCGGTTTGGGATTGCTGCTTCACAAAAGACAGATCAAAAAAATGATTTCCTCTTATGTGGGAGAAAACGCAGAATTTGAAAGACAGATGCTTTCAGGAGAACTGGAAGTGGAACTTACTCCACAGGGAACTTTGGCAGAAAAATGCAGAGCGGCACAGGCTGGAATTCCCGCTTTCTACACACCGGCTGGTTTCGGAACGGAAGTAGCGGAAGGAAAAGAAGTAAAAGATTTCAAAGGAAAACCCCACATTCTGGAATATGCTTATGAAGCGGACTTCTCAATTGTAAAAGCATGGAAAGGAGATCACGCCGGAAACCTTATATTCAAAGGATCGGCAAGAAATTTTAATCATCCGATGGCGGGAGCAGGAAAAATTACCATTGCAGAAGTAGAGGAATTGGTAGAGCCGGGAGAATTGGATCCTAACCAGATTCACATTCCGGGAATCATGATTCAGAGAATTTTTCAGGGTGAGAAATTCGAAAAAAGAATCGAGCAGAGAACCGTTAGAAAAAGAGATTAATTTTAAATTTCTTCATAAAAATAATACCCCGAAATCAACATTCGGGGTAATTTATTTTAGTTATAAAAGCCTAATTGTCATTCTGAACAAAGTGAAGAATCTCACAATCATATCAACTTCCATCTCATCTACACCAAAGTTTTTCTCTCCCCGATCTGCTGTCTCCACATGGCATAATACAAACCTTTTTCTTCAATAAGATTAAGATGAGAGCCGGTTTCTACAATTTGTCCGCGTTCTAAAACGTAAATTCTGTCGGCGTGCATAATCGTGCTTAAACGGTGTGCAATAAGAACCGTAATCTGCTCTTTTTCCTTAGAAATTTCTTTAATGGTTGTGGTAATTTCCTCTTCTGTAATACTGTCCAGTGCAGAAGTAGCTTCATCAAAGATCAGTAAATGAGGTTTTCTCAGTAACGCTCTTGCAATCGCAATTCTCTGCTTTTCACCGCCGCTTAGTTTTAGTCCGCCTTCTCCGATCACGGTATTAATCCCGTTTTCAGCACGTTCCAAAAGCGCGGTACAGCTTGATTTTTTTAAAGCCAGCTGCAAATCTTCTTCCGTCGCAGACGGATTTACAAACAAAAGATTTTCTTTAATAGTTCCTGCAAAAAGCTGAGTATCCTGCGTTACAAATCCGATCTGGTTTCTCAGTTCATCAAAATCAAATTCCTTTCCGTTGATATTGTTGTATAAAATAGAGCCTTCCTGCGGTCTGTACAATCCCACCAACAGTTTTACCAGAGTACTTTTTCCCGAACCGCTTGGTCCTACAAAAGCAATGGTCTCTCCGTTTTTTACATTAAAGGAAATAGAACTTAAAGCCTTATAATGCGCAGTCTGATGCTGAAAAGAAACTTTTTCAAACTCAAGCTCCTCAATAGCTCCGATTTTCTTTGGCGTTAAAGGTTTTGGTTCCACTTCTTTTTTCATCACCCGGTCGAAATTATTCAGCGAAGCCTGAGCTTCACGGTAAGAAATGATGATGTTTCCGATTTCCTGCATCGGTCCGAAAATAAAGAATCCGTAAAACATTAATGATAAATACTGTCCCGGAGTTACAATATTTTTAAAAATTAATAACAACAACGTAAATGTGATGATCTGCTGTAAAAAATTAACCAGAGTTCCCTGTACAAAACTCAGGGAACGGATACTTTTTACCTTTCTCAGTTCCAGATTCAGAATTTTGTAGGTATTGTTGTTCAGACGTTCAACTTCCTGATTGGTCAGTCCCAGACTTTTTACGATCTCAATATTTCTGAGACTTTCCGTGGTACTTCCCGCAAGATTTGTAGTTTCGGTAACAATATTTTTCTGAATGGTTTTTATTCTCTTGCTTAATAAATTCGTTACCACTGCAATAAAAATAATTCCGACTACATAAACCGGCATAATCGACCAGTGCAGACGAATCGCGTACACAGAAACGAAAATAATACTCACCAGAATTCCAAAAAAGACATTAATGAAATTATTGATAAACTTTACAGAATCTTCACGTACTTTCGTTAAAATGGAAAGTGTTTCACCACTTCTCTGGTCTTCAAATTCCTGAAAAGGAAGCCTCATCGAATGCTTCAGACCGTCCGTGAATATTTTAGCCCCAAATTTCTGTATAATCACATTCACCACATAATCCTGAAACGCTTTGGCGATACGGCTTATCATCGCAGTACCGATTAAAAGTCCTAAAAAGTAAAAAACTCCATGATAGATATCAGTTCCGTAAAGATAGTCTTCCATATTTCGGGGAAGAGTTTTCTCTTTATCAAAAAAATTGGGATGGGTTACAAGTTTGTCTAATATGTTTCCTGTAATCGCAGGTGCAAACAAAGAAAAAACCTGATTTACAGCCGCTAAAATAAGCGATATAATAATCAGCCATTTATAAGGTTTGAGGTAATGTAATAAAATTTTCATCGTTTAAATTAAAAGATTACAAATCTACGACAATTTGCCATTCAAAATTTATCATAGGATAAGAAAGAAAATTATTTCGTAATTCTGAAAAAATGGCTAATTTGGCGGGATAAGATTAAGCTATGCTGACTAAAGAACAAATTGCACAAAGAATTTCAAGAGAAGTAAAAGACGGATATTATGTAAATTTAGGAATCGGAATTCCCACATTGGTTGCCAACTACGTTCCGGACAATCTTTCGGTAGAGTTCCAGAGTGAGAACGGAGTTTTGGGAATGGGGCCCTTTCCTTTTGAAGGAGAAGAAGATGCAGATGTCATTAATGCAGGAAAACAGACGATCACGATTTTAGACGGAGGTTCCTTCTTCGATTCGGCGTTCAGTTTCGGGATGATCAGAGCACAGAAAGTGGATCTTACCATTTTAGGAGCCATGGAAGTTGCCGAAAACGGAGATATTGCCAACTGGAAAATTCCGGGAAAAATGGTAAAAGGAATGGGAGGTGCAATGGATTTGGTAGCTTCGGCAGAAAATATTATCGTTGCGATGATGCACGTAAACAAAGCAGGAGAAAGTAAAATACTTAAAAAATGTACCCTTCCTTTAACGGGAGTAAACTGTGTAAAAAGAGTCGTTACCGAATTAGCAGTTTTAGACGTTACTCCGGATGGTTTCAAGCTTGTTGAAAGAGCTCCGGGAGTTTCTGTGGAGCACATCATACAATCTACAGAAGCCGATCTGATTATTGAAGGAGAAATTCCTGAAATGCAGTTCTGATAAAAAACAAAAGCTGTTTCAATTGTCTGAAACAGCTTTTTTGTTAAGCATCATTTATTTCATTCAAACCTATGAGCGTGTAAAGTATCTTCAGATTTCTTTAAAATAAAAATTTAAAACCGAAAGACAGTGTAGAGATGGCATTTCCGTTAGGTCCGAATACCGCCTTATTATAATCCGGTACTACAGTGGCAACATGAGCCAGGGAAAAATCCGTTGTTTTAATATCTTTTGTTGTTCCCGGATAGTTTTTAATTGTTGTATACGAAAGATTAGCCAGATTATAAGAAAATTCTACCGTAAAATGTTTGGTGAGAACATAATCTAATCCTCCGGAAACAGCCAGCCCTATCTGATTTACCTTGATATCACTATTCGGTACAAATTGTCCGTTTGCTGTCATTTTCGTTTTTCCTGAAATAATAGGAACTGCAAGTTGCCCGAAAAAGAAAAGTCCTCCGTGTATATTCCAGTATTTTCTTGCCAGAGGTTCCACCACCAGAAGATTCGTTTTTAAAGTTACATTATCCGCAACCTGATTTTGAGATTTTACACCAATATTTCCTGCTGCAATTCCTATGGCAGTGGAAGGCCCCACAAAATAACCGGCGAGAGGAAGAATCGTAGTACTGGAAGATTTACCGGTTTCCGAACCGTCATTTGTGCTTTGATAGCCAAATTGTGCAGTTGCAAACCAAGTTCCTTTTAGACCTTCTTGCTTTTCCTGTGCGTTGCATAGCCCCATTATTATCATAGAGCCAGCTAATAACATTTTTTTCATGTTCCTAATTTTATTTATTTAACACGATCAAATTTAGGGGGGTATTCATCTTTTTTTGTGATGATTTTCGCTGATATTTGTCATTTTGATATTTATCATTTTTTCTAAAAAATATAAATTTTATTTTTAAATTTACGGTATTTTAAGTATTTTTATTATTTTATTTTTAATTAATAATTGTTTATTTTAAATTTTATATATTTAAAATATGAATCGAATTTTCAATTATTATTCATAAAATCAATATTCATTTTTTTTTATTGAAGAAGCTAACTTTTATCATACTCCGGAATTCTAAAAACAACAGTTTGTTCGCTAACTTTGAGTATACAAAATGGAGTTTAGTAAGTGATTTCTTTAAAAACAATTTAAATTTTGAATATTATGAAACAAAGAATTCCTGTATCTCAGATCATGACGAAAGACTTAATAACTCTTAATGTTTCGAATACACTGTATGATGCCGAAAAATTATTTAAGAATCACAAAATAAGACACATTCCTGTTGTGGAAGATAAAAAACTGCTGGGAGTATTAAGCTATTCCGATTTATTGAAAATCAGCTATGCAGATGTGGAGGAAGCAGAGGATGTTGAAACAGATGGCGTTTCTGCCGTAGTATATGATATTTTCAGCATTTCGCAGGTGATGACGAAAAGCCCGATGATTGTAGAACCCAATACAACCATTAAAGAAGTGGTGGAAATTTTATCTGAACAGAGCTTTCATTCTATTCCTGTAGTGGAAAATGGAGAACTGAAAGGGATTGTAACTACCACAGATATTTTAAAATATTTATTGAAACAATATTAAATTACAGATAGTACTTCTGCTTTATTTTGATATCGGATATTAAGCAGACAATTAACAGATTATCATGAATTAATCCCTTCAAAACCGGACATTTTGAAGGGATTAGATTTTAAATTATTTTCCGTCCTGCGCTCCGAAAACCTTCTGCAAAATACTTGTGGTTCTCATGGCGGGAGTATTTCGGATTCCGCTTTCTTTTTCTGCCACCATTTTGAAAACTCCGTTAATGGTTTCTGTGGTTACATATTCATTAAGATCTGTAGTTACAGCCTGTCCTGTAAAAGTATTGTATTTAGAAATAATATTGCTCCAGACTTTATCGGCTCCCACTTTTCCCAGTGAAGCTTTTACTTTTGGCTGAAACGCTGTAAATAATTGCGATTGAGTTTTAGTCTGTAAATAGTTTGTCGCTGCATTATTACTTCCCAGTAAAATATTTTTAGCATCCGTGATCGTCATTGAAGTAATCGCTTTTGTAAAGATCGGGGCAGCTTCCGTTACGGCATCTTCCGCAGCTCTGTTCAGCAATTTCACGCCCTGATCGGCAAGACTTCCCAACCCGATAGAGCGTAAAGTAGTGTCGATTTTTCTCAGTTTTTCAGGCATTAAGATTTTTACAGCTTCATTTTTCAGGAAACCGTCCGTTACACCTAATTTTTTCACGCCTTCATTCACACCCAGACTTAATGCTTCCTTTAGTCCCGAAGAAATCTGCGTTGAAGTAAGACTTCCGAGGTTGATTGGAGATGTGGTTGTAGTCGTTTTTGGAGTGGTTGCTGTTCCGCTGGTTTGAGCAGGAATTTTCGGATTGTTAAGATCAATTCCTGTCTGATCTTTCACCGTAGATTTTATGACATCTAAAATCTGTGCCTGTGCAGAAACAGAAAATAAAAGTCCGCCCGCCAATAGAAATGTTTTTCTCATCGTTTATTTTTTACAAAATTAGATGTTTTCTTGTTTAATAAGTTAAATTACGTTTAAAAATTTTCAGAAAATAAGTATATTCGCTTAATCTTAAACTCACAAAATGCAGCGTTTTTTACTGGTACTTTCTGTGCTTTTTTCAAGTCTTTTTTTTACTCAAACCAGATTAAATTTAATTCCCTATCCGCAAAAGGTTGAATTAAAAACAGGGAATTTCGAAATAAGCGGGAATACACTTTTCGTGGGAGACAAAAAATCTAATGAATACAAATATTTTATGGATAATTTTAAAAAAATCTATCCAAAAAATTCATCTGAAAACATAAAAAAAACAAAACCAAATTTTATTTCGCTACTGTTAAATAAAGATTTAAAAATTGATAATAAACGAGAGTTTAATTCAAATTACATTATAAATATCAGCAACGAAATGATTATGGTTATTGGAAAGAACCCTGAAGGTCTTTTTCAAGGCATTCAAACTCTTTTACAATTAATAAAAACTTCAGAAGACGGAAAAATTCCCGCCCTCGAAATCCTGGATTCCCCAAAATTCCAATGGAGAGGAATGCATTTGGATGTTTCCAGACATTTTTTCACGGTTGATGAAGTAAAACAGTACATTGATTATCTTGCCATGTACAAACTCAATACTTTCCACTGGCATTTAACCGACGATCAGGGTTGGAGAATTGAGATCAAAAAATATCCGAAATTAACGCAGATCGGCTCTAAACGTAAAGAATCGATGATTGGAGCGTATGTTGACAATACCTTCGACGGAAAACCTTACGGACCGTATTTTTATACGCAGGATCAGATTAAAGAAGTCGTAAAATACGCTCAGGAAAGACATATTACCGTAGTTCCCGAAATTGAAATGCCGGGTCACGCTTTAGCTGCACTTTCCGCCTATCCGGATTTAGCCTGTACAAAAGGATCTTTCGAACCGGCTACAAAATGGGGTGTTTTTGATGATGTTTTCTGTCCGAAAGACGAAACTTTTACCTTTTTAGAAAATGTTTTAGATGAGGTAATTGCTCTTTTTCCTTCACAATACATTCACATCGGAGGCGATGAATGCCCGAAAACAAGATGGAAAGAATGCGCACATTGTCAGGAATTAATCAAAAAAAATAACCTGAAAGATGAACATGGTCTGCAAAGTTATTTTATCCAACGAATTGAAAAATACGTGAATTCAAAAGGCAGAAAAATTATCGGCTGGGACGAAATTCTTGAAGGCGGACTGGCTCCGAATGCTGCAGTAATGAGCTGGACAGGAATTAAAGGCGGGGTAGAAGCTGCAAAATCCGGTCATTTTGCCGTCATGACTCCCGGTTCTTACTGTTATTTCGATCATTATCAGGGAGATCCGGCGACGGAACCCAATGCTTTCGGAGGATTTACGCCTTTGGATAAAGTCTATTCTTATAATCCGATTCCCGAAGAGCTGAATGCTGAACAGGCAAAATACATTTTAGGAGTTCAGGCAAATCTGTGGACGGAATACATTCTCGATTTCAACCACGTTCAGTATATGATTTTCCCGAGATTACTGGCACTTTCGGAAGTAGGTTGGGGAACTGCTGATCCTAAAAATTACAAGGAATTTGAAGGAAGAGTAGTAAGTGAATTCAGAAATCTGGATAAAATGGGAGTGAATTATGCGAAAAGCATTTACAATGTTTCAGGTAAAGTAATTTCTTCTGAAAATGGTGTTGCCTATGAACTTTCAACCTCACAAAATCCGGATGGAATCCGATATACAGTGGACGGAACGGATCCTTCAGCTAATTCTCAGACCTATAAAAATCCTGTTCAGATTTCAAAATCAATGACGGTTAAATCTGCCTATTTCGAAAATGGGCAGCTTAAAAGCGCTGTATCTTCCCAAAGTTTTACGATATCCAAAACAACCGGAAAAAAAATTACATTAGAAGAACAGCCAAGTGAAAATTATTCTTTCGGCGGAGCTTTTACTTTAGTCGACGGAATTACTGGAAACCAAAAGCAATTGGGAAAAACATGGCTTGGTTTTAATGGAAAAGATGTGGTGGCAACCATTGATTTTGGACAGAAAATTCAGTTTTCGGAAGTCTATTTCAATACTTTAGACAACAAAGGAAGCTGGATTCATTTCGCTAAATCCGCCCAGATTTTTGTGTCTGACAATGGAGCAGATTTTAAGTTAATCAAAGAAGTCGGAAAAGAAGAAATTCTTTCAGCAAAAGGAAAAATTAAAGTGAATGTTGGAAGTCAGAATTCAAAATATATTAAGGTTAAAATAGAAAATGTGGGCATTATTCCTGCGGGAAATCCGGGTGCGGATTCTAAAGCGTGGCTTTTTGTTGACGAAATTGGCGTAAATTAGCCTTAGAAATTTAATTATGCAGGATTCAGTGCTTTCTTCAGAATTTACTTCCTCTCCGGAACTCGTTGAAAAACTCTACCAATATGGAGTAACGAAAACGTATCAGGAAGGTGATATTATTCTCGATGAAAATTCGTCCATCCGTTCCATTCCGATTGTGATGAAAGGGATGATGAAAGTCATCCGCACCGAAGAAGACGGGAGGGAAA
Organism: Chryseobacterium gambrini; assembly: GCF_900156825.1. Classification (GTDB taxonomy): domain Bacteria; phylum Bacteroidota; class Bacteroidia; order Flavobacteriales; family Weeksellaceae; genus Chryseobacterium; species Chryseobacterium gambrini. The sequence continues at coordinate 9,148 of NZ_FTOV01000006.1, forward strand.
TTCTTCTGTACTACATCAAAGCAGGAGAAAGCTGCATCATGTCTTTTCTGGGCGGAATGCATAACGAAAAAAGCATAGTAAAAGCGGAAGTAGAAGAAGATACTGAAATTCTGTTTCTGCCTGTAGACAAGGTTTCATTGTTTATTAAAGAATATCCTGAATGGCTCGATTATATTTTCAGGCTGTACCATAAACGTTTTGAAGAACTCTTGGATATCATCAATGCGATCGCTTTCAAAAAAGTAGATGAAAGACTGCTGAATCTTCTCCATAAAAAATCCGAAATTCTGAATTCCAAAACCATCATAATCACCCACGAACAGCTTGCCAATGAACTTGGAACAGCCAGAGTAGTCGTTTCCCGACTCCTGAAACAACTCGAAGACTCCGGAAAACTCCAGCTCGGACGAAATAAAATTATGATTTTAGAAGATTAGACAAATCTCTTTGCGATCTTATCTAAGTGAATAGTTTATGCTTAGCTTGTCGAAGTAGCTTCGCGAACTTAAAAACATTTAGTAGTCAAAAAAATCTTCGTGAACTTCGCGATCAAAAAATCTTACAAGTTCGCAAACTTAAAAAACACGCTATAAAAAATCCTTCTGTAACAAAAGTAGCGGTACACCTTTCCCAATATCTTCAATTTTGCATCATAAAGTTGAAAACATGGAAATTTTTGGATATCTCGCTTCTGTTTTAATAGGAATTTCGTTAGGTTTAATCGGTGGTGGCGGAAGCATTCTTACCGTTCCCGTTTTGGTTTACCTTTTCGGATTAGACGCTTTTCTGGCAACAGAATATTCCCTTTTTATTGTCGGAATCAGCAGTGTGGTCGGTTCAGTTTCCTATTTTAAAAAAGGATTGGTGAATCTCAAAACCGCACTTGTTTTCGGAATACCGTCCATTATTTCCATTTTCCTGACGCGAAATTATATTGTACCCTTAATTCCCGATGAAGTTGTTACGGTCGGCAACTTTGTGGTAACGAAAGATATTTTACTGCTTTTGATTTTTGCAGGATTAATGATTTTAGCTTCCTACAAAATGATTCAGAAAACTACAGATTGTGTTACCAAAGCATCAGATTTGCAGAAAAACAGTACCCTTTTGGCAGCAGGAGAAGGATCTGTTGTCGGAATTTTAACAGGTTTAGTCGGAGCAGGAGGCGGATTTATGATCATTCCCGCTCTTGTTAATCTGCTTAAAACTCCAATGAAAGTAGCCATCGGAACTTCACTGGTAATCATTTCGCTGAATTCGCTTATCGGATTTTTCTCATCTATGGATGCTGTGAAAATCGATTGGAAATTATTAGCCACCATTTCATCAATTGCCATTGTAGGCATCATCATCGGTTCGCAGTTATCCAAAAAAATCGACGGAAAAAAGCTCAAACCAGCTTTCGGATGGTTCATTCTTGTGATGGGAATTTACATCGTAGTTAAAGAACTTTTTTTGTAGTTTTTTCTTTATTAGGGCAGCTATTTCCGCCTGTAGTTTATCCTGAGTTTATCGAAGGGCTCCCAATCTTTTTGTTTTGTAAAAAACAAAAAGAGCTCCGCTCAGGTCGGGCTGCGAAAGATTCGGGAAAAAAAGTCAAAGTTTAAATTTCTGAATGTAGAAAATAAAATATCATAAAGTCCAATCATTTAAAAGTGTTAGCATCATTGTGATATTCAAAAAAGCATAGTAGCTAAAAAATCTTTGGTACATAGTATTTTACGTGAGTTTGATGTAAAAACAGGACAAAAGTATCAATAGGAATAGGCTTCAGCCCATTTTAATAATCAAGAAAACAATCAGCTTTAGCCAAAACTTGTACTAAATTTCGGTTAAAGTTAATTTTAATTAAAAAAAACATGAAATCCAATCTCTTATAAGCGTTAGCGGCTTTGTGAAACTCAAAAAACCATAGTAGTTAAAAAACCTTTGGGTATATAGTGTTTTAATGTGAGTTTGATGTAAAAACATTACAAAAGTATCAATAGGAATAGGCTTCAGCCCATTTTAATAATCAAGAAAACAATAGGCTTTAGCCAAAACTTATACTAAATTTCGGTTAAAGTTAATTTTAATTAAAAAAACCATGAAATCCAATCTCTTATAAGCGTTAGCGGCTTTGTGAAACGCAAAATCACAATAGTTAAAAAAAACTTCGTGGTCTTTGTGTTCAAAAAATAAATCCCTTCTGTAACAAAAGTAGCGGTACAGAAAATCCCAAACCCTGAAATTTGTATCAGAAAAAATAAGTAAAATTTAAAATCATAAAAAATGAAAATAGAACAGATTTATACAGGATGTTTAGCGCAGGGCGCTTATTACATTGTTTCTAACGGTGAAGCGGCAATCATAGATCCATTAAGAGAAACGCAGCCTTATATTGAGCGTCTTGAAAAAGATAATGTTACCCTTAAATACATTTTTGAAACCCATTTTCATGCAGATTTTGTCAGCGGACATCTCGATTTAAGCAGAAAAACAAGCGCACCCATCGTTTACGGTCCCACTGCAAAACCGGAATTTGAAGCCATCATTGCAGAAGACAATCAGGTTTTTGAGGTAGGAAATATAACCATAAAAGTTCTTCACACACCCGGTCATACCATGGAAAGTTCTTCTTTTCTTCTGATGGACGAAAATGGAAAACAAACAGCACTTTTCAGCGGAGATACTTTGTTTTTAGGCGATGTAGGCCGTCCCGATCTGGCGCAGAAAGCAGCAAATATGACTCAGGAACAATTGGCTGGTTTGCTTTATGAAAGTCTTTACAGCAAAATTTTACCTTTGAATGATGATATTACCGTTTATCCGGCACACGGAGCGGGTTCTGCGTGTGGAAAAAATATGCAGAAAGAAACGGTAGATTCACTGGGAAATCAGAAGAAAACCAATTACGCACTGAATCAGAAAGATAAGGAAAGTTTCATCAAAGCGGTTACAGACGGACTTCTTCCGCCTCCTGCGTATTTTGGAATGAATGTGGCAATGAATAAAAAAGGGTACGATAGTTTCGATGAGGTCTTGTTAAAAGGTTTACAGGCATTTTCTCCTGACGAATTTGAAGAAATGGCAGAACATTCAGATGCTTTGATTTTGGATGTAAGAAACAATGAAGATTTTGCAATAGGATTTGTTCCGCAATCCATTAATATCGGACTGAACGGAGATTTTGCACCTTGGGTAGGAGCTTTGATTGTGGATGTAAAACAGCCGATTCTGCTCATAACCAATGAAAACGAAGAACAGGAAGCTGTAACCCGATTAAGCCGTGTCGGATTTGATCATGTTCTCGGATTTTTAAAAGGCAGTTTCAAAGCATGGAAAGACAGCGGTAAAGAAATAGATTCCGTTAACAGAATTTCCGCACAGCAATTCGAACAGGAAATTAAAGAAAAAGAAGCGAAAATTATTGATGTCCGAAAAGAGAGTGAATACAATGCAGAACACGTAGATGAAGCTTTCAACAAACCTTTGGCATACATCAACGAATGGATCGGTTCAATTGATCCGGCAGAACATTTCTATCTTCACTGTGCAGGAGGTTACAGAAGTATGATGGCTGCAAGTATTCTTCAGGCAAGAGGCTACCGTAATTTTAGTGAAATTGAAGGAGGTTTCAGTTCCATTTCACAGACTGAAGTTCCGGTAAGTGATTTTGTTTGCCAGAGTAAAATTTTAAAATAGATTTAACAACGAAAGAGACAAGAAACTTTTGAAGATCCAAAATCAGTCAGAATAAAAATCTTTGTGATCTTCAATAAGTGTTAACGCCTTTGCGAACTTAAAAATCAACAGAGTTATTTTAAAAAGAAAGCTTAGCGTTCCTTAGCGTTTAAATCCAAAAAGTAGGTCAATTTCTGCTGAAGTCGATTTTATTTGCAATCTTTACATCAAACTCACGTTAAAATCATTAATCAGAATATAAAACAGTTTTAATACAAATACTTAATGTTAGAAATTATAAAAGAACCTTGGCCGTGGTACATTGCAGGACCGTTAATCGGGCTTACTGTTCCTACTTTACTGATTCTTGGAAATAAATCTTTCGGGATCAGTTCATCACTCAGACATATCTGTGCGGCCTGTATTCCTGCAAATATCGGCTTTTTTAAATACGACTGGAAAAAAGAACTCTGGAATTTATTCTTTGTGTTCGGAATTTTTTTAGGCGGAATGATTGCCGCTCAATTTTTAATGAATTCACAAGAAATTACCGTTAACCAAAATCTAAAAACAGAATTAGCAACCTACGGAATTACAGATTACAGCAATCTCGTTCCGACACAACTCATGAATTTTACCAGTCTTTTTACAGTAAGAGGATTTATTATGATGGTGGTCGGTGGCTTTTTGGTAGGTTTCGGGACACGTTACGCGGGAGGATGTACCAGCGGACACGCCATCATGGGACTTTCCAATCTTCAGGGGGCTTCTTTAATTGCAACAATCTGCTTTATGGCAGGAGGCTTTTTAATGGCAAACGTTATTCTGCCCATTATTCTTTCACTTTAAAATTTAAAATTAAAAAATGACACAGGAAAAAGATAGAAGACATCAGGACAGCATTTGTACCAACGAAAGTCAGCTCAAGCACAAATGGTATCACAATTTAAAATACATGATGGTAGGAATATTGTTCGGGATCATCTTTGTAAAGGCAGAAATTATAAGCTGGTTCAGAATTCAGGAAATGTTCCGGTTGCAGTCTTTTCACATGTACGGCGTTATCGGAAGTGCTATTTTAACGGGAATGATCTCCGTATTGATCATTAAAAAATTTAATATCAAAACCATTTATGGCGAAAAAATTTCCATTGCTCCAAAGAAATTTAATAAAGGTCAAATTTACGGCGGACTGATCTTCGGATTTGGATGGGCGATTACAGGAGCCTGTCCCGGACCGCTTTTCGCACAGATCGGAACCGGAGCCTTTGCCGTAATCATTACTTTGCTGAGTGCCATTTTCGGAACTTGGGTGTATGGATATTTCAGGGAAAAATTACCTCATTAATTTTCAATAAAACCATTTGGGCGGTAGAAAATCTACCGCTTTTTTTATTTCATCTTCATGCGAAAAATCCTTAATTTGGAGCCAAATAAATCTAAGTATGCAAAGTAGAAGAAAGTTTCTGAAAAAATCTGCCGTCGCTTCACTGGCTTTAGCGGTAAATCCGTTGGATCTGTTAGCTAAAAATCAGCCTGAAAACAACAATACAATCATTAATAAACCGATCGTTCTTTCCACATGGAATTTCGGTTTAAAAGCCAATGAAGAAGCCTGGACGATTCTCGGAAAAGGAGGAAGAGCTTTGGATGCGGTCGAAAAAGGAGTACGCCTTGTGGAAAATGATCCGGAAGAGAGAAGTGTAGGTTATGGCGGTCGTCCCGACAGAGACGGAAGAGTTACTTTGGATGCCTGTATTATGGACGAAAACTACAATATCGGATCTGTTGCGTGTCTGGAGAACATTAAAAATCCAATTTCCGTAGCAAGGGCGGTAATGGAAAAAACACCTCACGTAATGCTTGTCGGGGACGGAGCTTTGCAATTTGCCGTTTCACAAGGATTCAAAAAAGAAAATATTCTCACTCCCGAATCCGAAAAAGAATGGAAAGAATGGCTGAAAGACAGCAAATATCAGCCGATTGTAAACATTGAAAATCACGATACAATCGGAATGATTGCTCTGGATGCGAACGGAAATCTTTCAGGTGCGTGTACAACGAGCGGAATGGCTTTCAAAATGCACGGAAGAGTAGGAGACTCTCCGATTATAGGGGCGGGTTTGTTTGTGGATAATGAGGTGGGTGCAGCAACAGCAACCGGTCATGGTGAAGAAGTGATCCGAACCGTAGGAACGCATTTGGTGGTAGAATTAATGAGACAGGGAAGAACGCCGCAACAGGCTTGTAAAGAAGCTGTTGAAAGAATTGTAAAAATTACACAGCGTAGAAATAAAAATCTGAAGGATATTCAGGTGGGTTTTATTGCCCTCAATAAAAAAGGGGAATATGGCTCTTACTGCATTCAGGATGGGTTTAATTTTGCGGTGTACGACCAGAAAGGAAACCGTCTGGAAAAACCAGGTTTTGCATTAAAATAGATGTAGTCATCAATAGGAACGGGCTTTAGCCCGTTTTTCAAAATAAAAAATCCATTGGCTTTAGCCAAAACTTAAATTAAAAAGATGTCAAAAATAGAAATAGCGTGCTTCAATCCGGAATCTGCATTAATCGCTTTTGAAAACGGTGCAGACCGAATAGAATTGTGCGACGGATTAAGCGAAGGCGGAACCACGCCGGATTTTGAAACCGTACAACAGCTTAGAGAAAAAATCAATATTCCAATCTTTGTGATGGTTCGTCCTCGTGGCGGAGATTTTACTTACACTGATGAAGAATTTGAGCAGATGAAATCAGATCTGGTTCAATTAAAATCTTTAAACGTAGACGGTTTCGTGTTCGGAATTTTAGATGAAAATGATGAGGTGAATATTGAACAGAATAAAACTTTGGTTGAACTGGCAAAACCTCTTCCGTGTACTTTTCACCGTGCCTTCGACCGTGCGAAAGATTTGGAAAAATCATTGGAAAAAGTCATTGAATGCGGCTTTACAACCATCCTTACTTCCGGACAGAAACCCAATGTTTCGGAAGGAAAGGAACATCTTAAAAAATTAGTAGAGTTATCCAATGGCAGAATCGAAATTCTTGTCGGTGGCGGACTTCGGTCATCCAATATCGAAGAAATCAGGGAGTTTACCAAAGCAGGATATTTTCATTCTTCAGCGATTACGGATGGAGGAGCTTTTGCGAATGCTGAAGAGATTGTTGCTTTGAAGAATAAGTAGTAATATGAAATTTTAACTAAAAATATACGTCGAGTTTGTCATTCTGAATGAAACGGAGTGGAGTGAAGAATCTAAATATAAATGTTGAGATTCTTCCTTCGTCAGAATGACAAAGCGTTTGAATTTTACTAATAATCAATCTCTTAATGAACAAAATTTTACTTTTTACTTTCCTTTTCCTACAAATCTTGACCAACGCACAATTCTCTGAGCGCAATTTATCCTCTGAAAAATGGAAATTCAAAAATTCTAAAGAGAATAATTGGTTGACTGCTTCTGTTCCGGGAACTGTTCATTTGGATTTGATGAATAACAAGATCATTCCCGATCCTTATAAAGATGAAAATGAAAAAAAAGTACAATGGATAGAAAATGAAGACTGGGATTATCAGACTTCATTTAACATTTCTTCAAAGGATTTAGAAAATCAAAATATTGAATTGATTTTTAATGGATTGGATACGTTTTCTGAAATTTATTTAAATGGAAAATTGATTCAATCGACAGACAATATGTTCAGAAAATGGACAATTCCGGTTAGACAAAGTTTAAAGAACGGTGAAAATATTTTACAGGTAAAATTCAGATCTGCGGTTAATGTCGGAAAAGAATTAGCCCAAAAAGTTCCTTTCACCACGCCGGAATCTCCGAGAAGTTTTGTGAGAAAAGCGCAGTATCAGTTCGGTTGGGATTGGGGACCGAGATTAGTGACGGCAGGAATCTGGAAAGACGTTAAGTTAAATTTCTGGAACATTGCGAGGCTTGATCATGTAAAAATCGAACAAAAAATTTTAACAAAGCAAAAAGCGGATTTAAATATTTATGCTGAAATTTTCGCTACAGAAGAAGGGAAATACAGTTTTTCAATTAACGGAAAATCTCAAAATATTTCTTTGAAATCCGGATTGAATTTAATTTCAATTCCTTACCAGATTCAAAATCCGAAATTATGGCAACCCAACGGTTGGGGCGATCCGAACTTATACGATATCAAAGTTTCTTTACAAAAAGATTCAAAAATGATTGCTGAAAAATCTGAAAAAATCGGACTGAGAACAGTGGAATTAATTCAGGAAAAAGATGAAAAAGGAAAATCATTTTATTTCAAAGTAAACGGAAAACCAATGTATGCGAAAGGAACCAATTGGATTCCGGGCGACAGCTTTTCTCCGAGAATAACGAAAGAAAAATATCAGCAGTTGATAAAAGCCTGTAAGGATGCGAATATGAATATGATCCGTGTTTGGGGAGGTGGAATTTACGAAGATGATGAATTTTATAAAGCCTGCGACGAAAATGGAATTTTGGTGTGGCAGGATTTTATGTTTGCAGGAAGCTTTTATCCGTCCGATGAAAACTTTCAGAAAAATGTAGAATTGGAAGTGAAAGACCAGATCGAAAGGATTCAGAATCATCCTTCTCTGGCTTTGTGGTGCGGAAATAACGAAATCGATGAAGCGATTGTCAATTGGGGTTATCAGAAACAATTCAAATATTCAAAAGAAGATTCTTTGCAGGTCTGGAAAGATTACAAGAAAATTTTTCATGAAGTAATTCCGGATGCTGTTAAAAAATATGCAACAAGTGATAAGCAAATCTATTGGGAAAGCTCACCGTCAATCGGATGGGGACATAAGGAAAGCCTTATGGAAGGCGATTCCCATTATTGGGGCGTTTGGTGGGGAGAACAGCCGTTTGAAATATACAATGAAAAAGTTCCGCGTTTTGCTTCGGAATATGGTTTTCAGGGAATGCCGACGTTGGAAACCACAAAATCCATGTTTTCAGGGAATCCTGAACTGGATTTGAATAATGGAACCATCAAAGCCCATGAAAAACATTCCAGAGGTTGGGAAATTATTGAAAATTACATGAAACGTGACTATATCGTTCCGACAGATTTTGTGAAATACAATTATGTTTCGCAGTTGCTTCAGTCTCGCGGAATTCAGATTGCCATTGAAGCACACCGCAGAGCAAAACCTTATAATATGGGAACTTTATACTGGCAACTCAACGATTGTTGGCCTGTCGTTTCATGGTCTTCCATAGATTATTTAGGAAACTGGAAAGCACTGCATTATCAGGTGAAAAGGAGCTTTGAAAATCAGGTGATTTTAGTGGAAGAAAAAGAGGGAATTCTAAATTTTTACGGAATTAATGACGGATCTGATACAATTAAAGACGTAAGCTTAGAGTTTGAAGTTAATAATTTTAAAGGTGAGAATATTCTTGCTGCAGTTTCAACCCCGAAACAGAATTGGGAAGGAGCTGTAAAGTTTGATTCTTCATCTATCAATGAACTAGTCGGTGAGGCTGATAAAAATGAACTGTTTTTAAATGTAATTTTAAGAGGAAAAGGTGAAAAAATAATTGCCGAAAGCAACTATTTCTTTGCAAAGCCAAAAGATTTAAAATTAATAAAACCCAACCTCAAAATCAGGAAAATATCTGCCACTGAAATTGAAATTTCTACAGATGTTTTGGCAAAAGACGTTTATCTGATAGGAGATACCCATTTCAGCGATAATTTTTTCGATTTGCTTCCAAAAACATCCAAAAGAATTATCCTTTCAAAACCATTGGAGAAAATAGAGGTGATGAGCTTATTTGATACGATGAATTGATATTAGATTTATATAAAGCTGCTATTCTGAATATATACAGAAAGTTTACAAACGGAGTTCAGAATCGTAATTAAAAATACTTTGTAGCCAATGCAATAGATTCTTCCTTTGTCAGAATGACAAAAATAAAGTTTTTTGATAATGGGAAATAAGCGATTAAAAAGAAATCAACCGTAAATTTGCACAATAATTCAAAACTATGGTAAATTTTGTTCTGATTGCAGTGTGCATTATCGCGGGAATGGTTTTCAAGGCAACAAAATCCATCCATCCCGATGCGCATAAAGGAATCAACACCTGGATTCTTTATCTTGCACTTCCGGCGGTTTCATTCAAATATTTACCGAAAGTTCACTGGTCGGCAGAAATGCTGTTTCCGGTGGTGGCGACTTTTCTCACAGCGGTTTTCTGCTTTTTCTTTATGATGTTTTACAGCAAAAGCAAAGGCTATTCACGGCGTTCCCAAAGCACTCTGGAACTCATAAGCGGCTACAGCAATACTTCCTTTATCGGTTTTCCGCTGATCTCCGCTTTTTACGGAGAAAGTTTATTGAGTATTGCCATTATCTGCGATCAGACCATGTTTTTTGCACTTTCAACATTAGGAATTATTGCGGCTTTAAAAGGAGGAAGCAAATCCGGAAAGATCAGCGCAGCATTTATTCTGAAAAGACTCGTTACCTTTCCGCCTTTAATTGGCTGTATCGCTGCATTGATTCTGTCTCAGTTCGTTGATTTCACTCCTGCAGAACCTTTTTTCGATAAATTAGCGGCTACGGTAAGTCCTTTAGCTTTATTTTCAGTCGGATTACAACTGAAATTCAATGGCTGGAAAAAACTGATTCCCCAAATGTCGGTTTCCATGTTTTACAAACTTATTCTGGCTCCGGCAATAACGCTCGGATTAGCACTTTTACTCGGAATAAAAGGAAATATTGCCAGAATTACCATCTTCGAATCGGCAATGCCTACAGTCGTTACCTCAAGCATTATTGCGGAGCAGTACCGATTAAATACAAAACTTACCAATTTAACGATCGGCTTCAGTATTATTGCAGCTTTTTTTACTTCCGCAGTCTGGTTTTACATTATCGATTACTTTTTTAGTGGGTAAAGGAAGATTATTATTTTAACGTGAGTTCGATGTAAAAACAATGCAAAAACATCAATGGGGATTTAGCCTATTTTAATGATTAAGATAACAGTTGGCTTTAGCCAAAATGTAAACTAAATTTCGGTTAAAATCAATTTTGATTATAAATTTTCACATTGGACTAAAACTTAACTCTCTTAAACTCTCAAACGCTTCAACATTTTTTTTGGAGCTTTTTCCGGCTTTCCACTGTATCTTTTGGGTTACGGGCTCCGCTTCGCTCCGCCCGCAACCCAAAAGGATGTCGTTGCAATCCGGGCTAAATAAAAACTCATGGCGACAAGCAGCGCGACGAAACAATCTCCAATTGAACCGATAAATTTTGAAACTTTTGTATGGTTTAGATTCTTTCAGAACGAAAAATTGATGTTTGTTTAAGTAAAATAGTAGAAACTCAATAGAGTTTTATCTGTGTAGACATCATATTCGGAAGATATTCAGCGTTCCGTAGGAACGCTATCTTTAGACTATTTATCGTATTATACATATCAATCCTACGAATTGATAGATTTATTCTTATTTATACACAGATTCTGCTCCCAAAGAATCAAAACTCCTTTTGATAATAAGCTTTAAATATTTCATATCATTTGCTGAGTGAAACGCCTTAGCGAACGAAAAATATACATAATCATTTAAAGAAAATCTTAGCGGTCATTGCGCTTAAAAGTATCCCATAAAACACACCATCAAAAAAATTGCAGTTCACAAAAGAAAAAATTAATTTTACACTTTAAATTTTTCCCTTGAATTACGCCCAGATTGTTTTACCGTTAAACCTAAAAGGATCTTTCACCTATAAAGTTCCCGAAGAACTGCAAACAGGAATTCAGACAGGAATGAGGGTTTTGGTTCCTTTTGGCGGAAAAAAAATCTATACGGGAATTGTTTTTGAACTTCACAACAATGCGCCCGAAACTTTTGTGGCAAAAGAAGTTATCAGTCTTCTCGACGATCAGCCGATTGTTCCGCAGGAGCAGATTAAATTCTGGAACTGGCTTTCCGACTATTACTTGTGCGGTTTGGGAGAAATTTACCGTTTTGCGTTTCCTTCGTCTTTGAAACTTGAAAGTGAAACCTACCTCAAGCTGAAACCAAATGTGAAAGTTGACTTTGAAAACCTCGATGTTAACGAAATGTATCTAATTCAGGCTTTGGAAGTACGGCAGTTGATTAATCTAACTGATATTGAAGCATTTATTCCTAAAAAAGATATCATTAAAACCGTCAATTCTTTAATTGATTTGCAGTATATTGAAATCGATGAAAAAATTGCTGAAAAATACAGAGCTAAGGAAGTTGCCTACGTAAAAATCAACGATGAGGTTTTACAGCGTCAAAATCTTACAGAAATACTTTTATCCTTAAAAAGAGCGCAAAAGCAGAAAGATCTTTTCCTCCATATTTTAGAAAAGCAGACCGAAAATCCTGATTTGCCCATCAAAAAATCAGAACTTTTTGAAGACGGATATTTCGGAAGTTCGCACTTTAAGGCTTTGGCAGATAAAAATCTGGTCGAAGAATATTATATGCAGAAAGACCGTATCGAAAGCTATGAAGGTGAAATAGAAGAGATCGAAGAACTTTCGGAAGCCCAGAAAGAGGCGAAAAATGAAGTGGATGAAGCCTTTGAAGAAGGAAAAAATGTTCTGCTTCACGGAGTAACTTCTTCCGGAAAAACACATATTTATTTAGAAAAGATCGAAGAATGCATCAGCGAAGGAAAAAATGTACTGTTTTTACTTCCCGAAATTTCTTTAACCAAACAGATCACTCAAAGATTAGAAAAAAAATACGGAAGACAACTTGGGTTTTACCATCAGAAACTTACAGATTTTGAGAGGGTGGAAGTCTGGAGAAGAATCAGGCAGAATGATATTAAAGTTTTAATCGGAACACGGAATTCTCTGTTTTTACCTTTTCAGAATGTGGGATTGGTTATTGTGGATGAAGAACATGATTCTGCGTACCGTCCGAGAGAAGTTTCTCCTTATTTCAATGCAAAAGATGCGGCGTTGGTTTTTGGGAATTTTTATGGGGCAAAAGTCATTTTAGGCTCTGCAACACCTTCTGTGGAAAGCTATTACAACGCCAGAAAAGATAAAATGAAGTACGTTTTTCTGGAAGAGCGTTTCGGAAATGTCAATCTTCCTGAGTATGAACTGATTAATTTTAAAGAAGCCCAGGAATCCAAAAAAGTATCAGGGAATTTTTCTTTGCAGTTGATTGACGAAATAAAAAAGGTGATTGAAGAAAAAAATCAGGCAATTGTTCTTCACAACCGCCGCGGTTACGCCAATGTTGTGGAATGCGAAACCTGTGGTTACGTAAACTACTGCTCCAACTGCGATGTGGTGATGACGTATCATAAAGCTGCTAATGAAATGAAATGCCATTACTGCGGACAGAGAGCATCAAAACCCAAAGTCTGCCCGAAATGTCATTCCGAAAACCTGAACGAAAGAGGAGTAGGAGTAGAGCAGATCCATGAAGAAGTATCTAAATTATTTCCCGATCAGGAAGTGGACCGAATGGATGTGGATTCCATGAGAAAGAAATTTGCCTACGAAAAATTATACGAAAAAATTGAAAACCGAGAGACAGACATTGTTGTCGGAACACAGATGATCTCAAAAGGTCTGGATTTTGATCACATCGAGCTGGTTGCCATTCCAAAAGCCGATTCCTTGTTATATGTTCAGGATTTCAGAGCAGAAGAAAGAGCTTATCAACTCATTACTCAGGTTTCCGGAAGAGCGGGAAGAGTTTCCGGAAAAGGAAAAGTGTTAATACAGACTTTTAATCCGGATCATTCTGTTTTTCAGTTAATTAAAATGAATAGCCCGGCAAAAATTTACAAATATATTTTAACGGAACGCCAGAAATTTCATTATCCGCCTTTTACAAAGCTTATTATGATAGAACTGAAGCACAGGAGAGAGGATAAAGCCAATCGCGCTTCCCAGTTTTTAGGATCAATCCTTAGAAAATATCTTCCCGAAGATTGTGTTTTGGGTCCGGAAAAAGCTCAGATTGCGCGACTTAACAATCTCTATCAGTTCCAGATCATGCTGAAACTTCCTAAAGGGAAAAAGTATGAAGAGTATAAAAAAAGAGTTTTAGCAAGTCTGAAAGAATTTGATGAAATTACAGCGTATCACAGCATCAGAAAAGACGTTTTTGTGGATTTTTAACAATTTTTAACAAACTTTATACTCTTTTTATAATAGTCTACTGAACTGCCATACAACAATATTTTCTACATTTGATCGTTGATTATATGTTTGGTGTTTTGCATTTCAATTTAACCCGTTGATTTTGAAACCATCCAAACTATAGCAAAAGAAAAATAGATGGTAAATTTCAGAAAGTATATTTCAGGTGTTGCGGTACTGGCTTCAGGATTTTTTCTTGCACAGTCTACCGTTTCTACAGTTCTGTATTCTCCGGCTTACGACAATCAGAAGAGCAGTTTAAACTTACCTTCTCCCATCACTTCCATGGTGGAAAAAACTATTTTGTCGCCGAAAGAACTTGTAGACATTAATGTAAACACTATGATGACCGATCCTGTGCTGAAAAATGCAACTTGGGGATTCGTAGTGTACGACCCGAAAACGAAGAAAGTAATTTCTTCGTATAACGAAAATACTCCTTTAGTTCCTGCTTCTACAACGAAATTATTAACTACCGAAACGGCAATGAACATGCTGGGCGAAAGTTATCGTTGGAATACCCAATTAGAATATTCAGGAACAGTGGATGAAAACGGAGTGTTAAACGGAAATCTTTACATCGTCGGAAGCGGAGATCCTTCTTTAGGAACCAATAAAGGCGGAGCTTGGGCTTACAGAGACATTATTACAGATTTCAAAGAAGGACTTTCTCGTGAGGGAATCAAAAAGGTAAATGGGGATATTATTATCCAGACAGCGCTTTTCAAAGGCAATATTTCGAAGCTTCCGGAAAATGTTGTATGGTTGGAAAACAATAATTACTATTTGCCGGTTGGTACAACGAAAGAGATCAATCCTGCCAATGAAAAACTGATTGTAAAGAAAGGAAACAACTTTTCAACCGATAAGAAGTTTTTCTATGTTTCTCCGTACAACAATCAGATGGTTTACGCAGATAAATACGAAGGCGACGGAATTTTAACAACAAAATTACCCGATGCTCCGGCTTATCTTGCCAATTCTTTCAGAACCACTCTGGTAAAAAGCGGAATTCCGGTAACAGGGAAAGTAACTCCTAAAATGACGGATGCGAATCCCGAAGCCAGAAAATTAGTTTCCGTGTATAAATCTCCTACTTTAGCGGACATTATTTATTATACAAATCAGCACAGCGATAACGGTCTTGCTGAAGCATTGTTAAAAACGGTTGGTTTTCAGAGTCTTGGAGACCAGACCACAGAATCCGGAAGAAAAGTAGTAACGGAACATCTTAAAAATGAAGGTTTCGATATGCTTGGTTTAAATTATATCGACGGAAGCGGACTTTCGAGAAGCAATAACGTAACGCCGATTGCCCAGGCAAAATTCTTAACTTCTTTAATGGATGAAAAATATTATAAAACATATTTAAATTCATTGCCGATTGGAGGACAGTCCGGAACGTTGAAAAGAATGTTCAACGGACTTGGAAACGGACAGGTTTTTGCAAAAACAGGAACGCTGAATAAAGTAAAAACATTAGCAGGATACATGAAAACGAATACAGGAAAAACGCTGGTTTTCTCTTTAATGGTGAACAATTACGCAGGTTCTGTAGACATGGTAAAGAAAAGAATGGAAAAAATTCTTGAACCTGCTTTAGATTTATAGAATTGTTAAAATTTAACGAATAATAAAACCTTTTAATCATCGATTGGAAGGTTTTTTTATATCTTTGATATATTTTTTAAATTGAATATGAAAAAGTTTTACTTTTTAGTTTTGGGTATGCTTACTTTTCAGCAACTAAGCGCTCAGAATGAAAATATCGAAAGAAAAGCGATGATGGCGAAGGAAATGAAATCTTTCGCTCACAAAATGGCGGTCGGAAACGTCAACCCGAATACCCTGAATTACGATCTCCAGTATCAGAGGCTAGATCTTACCATTAATCCGGCGGTGTATAATGTTTCGGGTTCCGTAACTTCTCATTTTAAACCCAATCAGAGTTTAAGCTCTATTTATTTTGATCTGGATAATCAGATGACGGTTTCGGGAGTGCAGTATCACGGAACGCCGCTTACTTTTCAGCAGTTGTCTACCAAAGAACTGAAAATCAACTTCCAGTCTGCTCTTGCGGCAAATGTTTTGGATTCTTTAACGGTAACGTATTCAGGAGCGCCTGCAACAACCAATAATGCCTTTTTTAACGGAACACAGGGCGGAACCGCAGTTTTATCTACTTTAAATGAACCTTACGGAGCGCAGGACTGGTTTCCTACAAAACAGAGTCTGAACGACAAAATTGAAAGAGTAGATATAAAAGTAACCACCCCTTCACAATACAGCGTTGCTTCCAACGGAAAGCCCATGTCTGAAACCATTTTAGGCAATGGTCAGAAACTGACGTTCTGGAGAACGCAGTATCCGACTGCAGCATATCTGATCGCTCTTTCCATAACCAACTTCGTAAAATTAACGGATACGATGGGAAATCCTCCTTTTCCGTTCATTAATTATATATTTCCGGCAACGTCCACGAATACGACAAGTATGAATAACATCGACTGGACAAAAACGGTTATGAATACTTTTGAAACGTACTTCGGACCTTACCCTTTCCGAAATGAAAAATACGGACATATGGAATTTCAGGCGGGTGGCGGAATGGAACATCAGACCATGTCCTCCATGGCGGGATGGAGCAGAAGTCTCATTGCCCATGAGTTGGCTCACCAGTGGTTTGGAGACAAAGTAACCTGCGGTGCGTGGAACGACATCTGGCTGAATGAAGGTTTTGCCACGTTTGGAGAACATGTTGCGAATGAAAAATTGCTGATGACGAGCACAGACTTTTTAAATTATCTGCTGACTCAGAAAAACTTTGTTACAGGTTCGCCAACAGGAAGTGTTTATGTTGCTGATGCCAATCTTAACAGTGTAGGAACCATTTTCAACAGCAGATTGTCTTATTCAAAAGGAGCGTATGTGCTGAGAATGCTGAAATGGATTTTGGGAGATGCTGTATTTTATCAGGCAATTCAGGAATACCATTCCAGACCGAATTTGGCTTATAATTATGTGAAAACTCAGGATTTTAATGCGTCTTTATTAACGTCTACCGGAAAAGATTTTACAGAATTCTTCAACGACTGGATTTACGGACAGGGTTATCCTACGTATGACATCCGTTGGAAGCAGGTAGGAAATACGCTTACTTTTAAAGCATCTCAGACGCAAAGCAGTTCAACGGTAAGTTTCTTCGAAATGCCTTTACCGATCAAAGTAAACGGAACAGGAGGACAGGTCGCTTATTTTGCTTTGAATAATACGACCAACAACCAGTATTTTACGCAGTCGGTAACATTTCCGGTGGCAAGTGTAGAATTTAATTATGAATATCAGATTCTGGACAGAAATTCTACAGTAACTCAGGATAACACATTGGGAACTGCAGATTTAGTTAAAGAAGAATTTGCTTTATATCCGAATCCTGCTAAAAATGAACTGAATTTAAAAGGCATTACAAAGCCTACAGATTTCACCATTTACTTTACAGACGGTAAATTGGTAAGACAGGGAACGTATCAGCCTAAGAAATCAATCAATATTTCAGAACTGGTTCCGGGAACGTATATTTTTAAAATTAACGATAAGAACGTGAAGTTTTTAAAGAAATAATTTTTACAGCATAAAGTAAAAACCTTCAGATTTTCTGAAGGTTTTTTGTTTAAAAATGGTTAAATGAAATTGGATAATAGGTGTATAAAGATCTTTCTGAGGAAAATATTAAATAAAGTAGTTCCATGGTAATATATTTAAAGTTAATAATTCACTAAATCTGAAAGCTTTTTTGTCTTTTAATGGCGCGATTGGCTTTTCTTCTGGCTTTTCTTACCTTAAAATCGAACCACTTTTCTTTGAATAAATTTCGCATCACATTATCAAAATTCCGGATCAGGACTAAGTTTTTAAAGACCCGCCATTTTTCCAGCCAGCTAGAAGGCAGAGCCCTTACAGAAACAGAATATCCTTCCGTTTCATACTGAATGTAATGCCACCATCCGGAAGGAATATAAAGCGTTTCGCCGGGTTGTATAACAGCTTCATAACCGTTTATGTATTTCAGTCCCGGAAATTCTTTGAAATCTGGCTCTTTAATATTGGTGATGGAATGAAAGTTATAAGGAAGTTTATACAGCAGATCCGACTGTTCCCACGGAAAAAGCCAGATTCGTTTAATGCCTTGAAACTGAGTGATGAAAACATGGGACATATCAATATCCACATGATTTCGGGTAACCGAACCTTCACCTCCGAAAAACATAAAAGGAAGCCATTTTATAATTTTTCCTTTTGTAACATCATTGTAAATAATATCATTTTTTAATTCAGGTTTAATGCTTAATAAATTGAATAAAAAAAGACGATGTTCGGTAGGAGAGGTAGTTATGAGATCCAGATATTCTGAAAAAGTGCTCTGTCCGATTGGTTTACTGGCGATTCTGTCCAGAGATTCAATTTCACTTCCATAGATATTTACTTTATGTTCTCCTGCAATTTCTTTAAAATATTCGTAATTCCATTTTTCAAAAGCAGGACTATCCGGAGCCGCAAAATCTTTTATGATTACTGGTTTTGCAGGTTTTAGATAGGTTTTGATAAAATCCTCTGATGATATATTTTCAATTTTTTGTACTGGTGATAATCGCATTTTCTGATTTTATTCAGCAAATATAGCAATTAGTCTACTAAAATTATAGACTATTAACAAAAGTATTATGATTTTGTACAGACATTTACAATAAAAAGGAGAAATCCTGTTACTTTACCGCGATTTTATTAAATTAGCGCATCTTAAAAATTATTAGAAATGATCTCTAAAAAGTATCTTGAAAATTTACAGAACGAACTTCAGAATATTGAAAACGACGGACTTTACAAAAGAGAAAGAATCATCACTTCTCAGCAGAGTGCCGAAATAGAAGCCAACGGAAAAAAGCTGCTGAACTTCTGTGCGAACAATTATCTGGGATTATCCAACCATCCGGAAGTAATGAAAGCTTCACAGGAAATGATAGAATCTCACGGTTACGGAATGTCTTCGGTTCGTTTTATCTGCGGAACTCAGGATATCCATAAACAACTGGAGCAGAAAATTGCAGACTTTTTAGGTCTTGAAGATACCATTTTGTATGCTGCCTGTTTTGATGCGAACGGAGGAGTTTTTGAACCTTTATTTACGGAAGAGGACGCGATTATTTCAGATGAACTGAACCACGCTTCCATCATCGATGGTGTTCGTTTGTGTAAAGCAGCGAGATACCGTTACAAAAACAACAATATGGAAGATCTGGAAGCTCAGTTAATTGCAGCTTCTGAAAAAAATCACCGTTTTAAAATCATTGTTACAGACGGCGTTTTCTCAATGGACGGAATCGTTGCAGATCTGAAAGGAGTTTGTGATCTTGCCGATAAATACGATGCTTTAGTAATGGTAGATGATTCTCATGCAACAGGTTTCATCGGAAAAACAGGTCGCGGAACGCACGAAGCCAACGAAGTGATGGGTAGAGTAGACATCATTACTTCTACGCTTGGAAAAGCTTTAGGAGGGGCTTTAGGCGGATTTACTTCCGGTAAAAAAGAAATCATTGATATGCTGAGACAGCGTTCAAGACCGTATTTGTTTTCAAACTCTTTGGCTCCGGGAATCGTGGGAGCAGCTTTGAAGGTTTTGTACATGATTTCTGAAGATACTTCTCTTCGCGATAAAGTAATGGAAAATGCAGAATATTTCAGAGCGGAAATGAAATCTAAAGGTTTCGATATTCCGGATGGTGATGCTGCCATTGTTCCGGTAATGCTGTACGATGCGCCTTTGGCTCAGAAAATGGCTGAAAAGTTAATGGACGAAGGAATTTATGTCATCGGATTCTTCTATCCGGTGGTTCCGAAAGGAAAAGCGAGAATCAGAGTTCAGCTTTCAGCAGCACATACAAGAGAACATCTTGATAAAGCGATTGCTGCGTTTGAAAAAGTTGGAAAAGAATTAGGCGTAATTTCTTAAAAGTAGGCATAATACTGAAAAATACAGTTGGCAAAAACAAATTTCAGTTTTTGCCAACTTAAATTTTAACTTTTTCTGTATCCTTCTACATAGAAAACTCTTTTAAAAGGGTAAAATGTACCATAAACCGTTACAGGTAAATAAAAATTTCCAATTTCATTAATAGACATATTTACAGAAATTTTTTGTTCCTTTTTCAGTTGTAAAATACTGTCGTATTCCGGCATTTGTATGCAAGAGCATGGAGGTTTTATAAATAATGATTTTAGGATTTTGTTCCCTGTATTTTTAATTGTAAAATTTATTGTCTTATGATTTCCTTCTATTGTGTCTAAATCTATATTTGAAGGAAGTTCTATCTTCGTAAGTTCACTTGTTGGAGTCTTCCAAACTTTTGTAAAGTGAAGATCCGGGATTATGTTCTTATTTTCAGAAGTTTTATTGCAGGAAACTAAATAAAATAAAAACAAAGCGATTATTTTTTTCATTTTTGTGTTATTGTAAAATTTTTAATTCATAATAATATCCATTAAGATTAAGACTTTTCCAGCCTTCATTCGGATAATATTCCAGCAGATCACTGTCTTTATTTATTTGGAAAAAAGTACTGTCTTCCAAGGATTTTTGAAAAAATACCACAAAAAAACCTTCTTTAGGATATTTTATTGTCTTGGGCAAAACAAATTCCCACCGAACGACTTTATCTTTTTTCTTTATTTTAAGATCTGATATTTTACTTTCGAAAGCTATCAGTTCTTTATTATTGTCTGGCAATCCGTTCTTGTTACCCAAAAGTTTTATTTTTACAGTAACATTATCATTATGAGTTCTTGGGATAAAATCTGTCACAGGAAAAATACTAAAAGACTTAATATAAGTTTTTTTCTTTGTATTAATTTGTACAAATGTTGCAATCTCGTTATTCGGGAAAATTACCGCATATTCATTTTTTTTAGTGCTTTTTAAAGATTTTTCTTTTTTATTAGATGAGTTTTCATAGTTAACCCTTACTTCTTCAATAGTTTTTGTATTATCAAAGAAAATCAAAGAGTCAGGATTAGAATAAAAGTCTAAAAGTTTATTATCATAGAAAATCTTATCATTTTTTTCAAATTTAAATGACTTAAGAGCATTTGATTTTAACGATGTATTTTTCCCATCTCTTGATATCGTAACAGAATCAAATTTTTTATAGTCAGAATTTCTAAGAATAATCTGTGCCTTTCCTGAAAAAAGGATAAAAAACATAACAGAGAAAAATAATTTCTCTGTCATTGCTTTTATTTTAGCAAAAATGGTTTGCTGATGTTTCATGGAATTCATGTTCTACAGTTCCTACACCTATCCAAAACACATGGTATTCATAAGTTCCTACACAATCACATTGAAAAGTACCGTCTGCTTGTTGTTGTCCTCTTGTACAGCTGTAGCTAATCAAATCTCCTGTTCCCCAAAATGGTCTTCTGTCCGTTTCAGATGAAGAATTATCTCCTGTGTTTTGCGCAAAAGCAAATACAGGTGCTAATGCCAATGCTCCGATAATCATTTTTTGTTTCATGATTTCTAAATTTAAAGTTAATAATTTTGTTTTAGAAAACATTTGTGCACTTGTGTTTTTCTGATGTAAATATGAAATGATTTTTTCAAATAGTAAAATCATATTTCGGGTTTTTTGTGAAAAAATATTTAATTGACTTTCAGTTGATTATGCATAAATGCTCTTTTTTTGAATAGAAAAACACTAATTTTGTTACAAACCACACATTTTATGAACCAGGAAATAACAGAGAAGATAAAAAAAATAAGAATTTCTAAAGGCTATAATCATCAGGAAATGGCTGATAAACTGAACATTACCAGATCTGCTTATCAAAGGTTAGAATCTGGTGAAACGTATTCTTGGGCTAAGTATTTTGAAGAAATAATGGGTATTCTGGAGACGAATCCAAAAGAGTTTTTTTCAGATATTGGAAAGAAAATTTTTAATCAGACGAATGAAAGTGGTTCTATCGGGTATGTAGAAACTTTGCATCAAGAAAATAAAGAAATTTCAGACAAATTGCTTCAAGCAAAAGATGAGCAGATTGCATTACTGAAAGAACAGGTTGAGTTCCTAAAAAATCAGCTTTTGAAGCAGTAATAAATTAGAATAAATTTCTTAAAAATAAAAAACCTCTACAATTGTAGAATAAAAACAGAATTTCTATATTTACGGAAATTCTGTTTTTTTATGCAAAAAATATCCCTCATTTTACTGATTGTTTTATTATTGGCTTCCTGCAACACCAAGATGAATCAGTACATCAAAGACGAAAAGAATGTCAGTAAACGACACGGCAAATGGAAGGAAGAATATTCTTCGGATGAAGGAACGCTGATTGCCGTCGGAAAATATAAAAACGGTGAAAAAGTCGGGATCTGGAAAACCACATTGAATAATCAGCTTTTTCAGAAAGATAAAATAAAAAAGAACATTACAAAGACCAAAATATACCATCAGAACGGGAAGCTGATGCAAAGCGGACAGTCTAAAATGGATGTCTCTAAAAATGAACGCCACTGGTATTACTTCGGAGACTGGAAATTTTACAACGAAAAAGGAAATCTCCAATACATAAAGAAGTACGAAGATGGTAAAAAAGTAGACAGTATTTCATTCGAAAAACACTAAGCCTGAAAATCCCTCAACTTTTTAATATAAAATAATGAACATAACAGAATAAAAGCAAGATTTATTCTGTTTTCTAGTAAATATTTTTGTCATTAACATTATATTTGCCATTAATTTTTCAGAATGCTTTACACCATAATAAAAGCACTTCATATTATCTTCATGGTAAGCTATTTTGCGGGAATTTTTTATCTCGTAAGAATTTTTGTGTACTATAAAGATACCGATGAATTTGCGGAAGAAAAGAAGAAAATCCTCAGAGAACAATATACGTTTATGGCCCGAAGGCTCTGGAACATCATCACCGTTCCTGCCGGAGTAATCATGACGGTTTGCGGACTGACGATGATTTTCCTGAATTCAGGATTGATGAAAATGCCATGGTTTCATTTAAAACTAACCTTCCTGATCGGTTTGGCGGTCTATCATTACTGGTGCTGGAAAAAAGTTTTAAAACTGAAAGAGCTCAACGGAAGTACTTTAGAAACCGCCAATATAAAACTGAGACAGGCAAACGAAATCGCTACTTTCATTTTGTTCCTTGTCGTTTTTACCGTGATTTTAAAAGCTCAGGTTATTGAATACTGGTGGCAATTAATCGCCGGATTTTTCGTTCTGGTATTTTTAATCATGATGACGGTGAAGCTGGTAAATAAGAATAAGAAAAAGTGAGATAATGGTGAATTGTGAATGGTAAGTTGTGAATTTTCCAACACCTAATTCCTGACACCTATTACCTAAACCCTAAATAAAACTATGATTGCAATTTTAAAAAAAGAACTTTGGAGCTACTTCGGAAACTGGAGCGCGTGGGTAATCATCGCGGCTTTCAGTCTGATCGCGACGCTGTTTCTGTTTTTTTTCGACAACGACTCCAACATTTTTGAGATCGGAATGGCTTCACTGCAAAGTTATTTCGTCCTGGTTCCTTGGTTACTGATGTTTATTATCCCCGCACTTTCCATGAAGACTTTTGCGGAAGAGCAGCAAACCGGAACCTTAAACTGGCTGTTTTCCCAACCGCTGAAAATTTCAGATCTGGTTTTCGGTAAGTTTCTTTCAGTTTGGATCGTTGGAATTTTATGCCTGATTCCATCGTTAATTTACCTTTACACGGTTTATGTTTTGGGCGTTCCTGCCGGAAATGTAGATTTGGGAATGACGTTCGGAAGTTACATCGGATTAATTATTTTAATTGCAGCATTTTCAGGAGTGGGAATTTTGGCGTCTTCGCTTTCCCAAAACCAGATTATGGCTTATCTGTTGGGCGTTTTCATGTGTTTCATCATGTATTTCGGGATCGAACAACTGGCAAGTTATAAATTGTTGGGAGGCGCAGATTTTATTTTACAGAATGTAGGGTTTTACCAGCATTTTTTAGGCTTTACAAGAGGGCTTATTGATTTTAAAGATGTTGCTTATTTTGCTTTAATTATCGGTGTTACATTAGTTTTGTCCAATCATTTCATTAATAAAAAGAAGTAGAATGATGAAGAAGATACAGTTCAAATCTCCGTTAGGAATTTTACTTTTCGTAGTGTTGCCATTGGTTATTATTCTTGCTATTTCAGGAATAAGATTGGATTTAACCAAAGAAAAAAGATATACGCTTTCCGATAATACCGTTAAGGTTCTGGAATCTGTAAATAAACCTTTGGTAGTCGATGTTTATCTGGAAGGAGACTTTCCGGCAAGTTTCAAGCAGCTTCAGAGCGAAACGAAATTTATGCTGGAAGAATTCAGAAAAATTAATCCGAAGATCGATTTTAAATTCATTGATCCTATCAAAACCAAAATGTCTAAAGATACTTTGATGGCGATGGGAATGCAGCCTTCCATGCTTCCGGACATCAAAGACGGCAAAGTTTCTCAGATCATGCTCTTTCCTTATGCGGTTGTGAAATACGACAAAAGGGGAGTTTCCATTCCTTTGGTGGTTCAGCAGACAGGAATTGATGCCGATCAGCAGCTCACGAAATCTATTGAAAATTTAGAATACAATCTGGTTTCAAACATTAAAAATATTGCGGCGCACAAAAGAAAGAAAATCGGGATTCTGGTAAATCAGGATGAGCTGAATCCAAGAGAATTTCAGGGATTTATGCAGCTGGCAACGGAAAGTTATGATGCAGGTCCTATTATTCCTAAAAATCAGACCGAACTTACCATCGCAGATATTCCGACCTTAAAACAAATGAATGCTTTGGTTATCGCAAAACCAAGAAAAGCTTTCACAGACGGTGAAAAAGTAATTCTTGACCAATACATCATGAACGGCGGAAAAACTTTGTGGATGATTGATGCCGTAAATGCGGAAATGGATACGTTGATGAGGTCTCAAAAAGTGATGCCATTTCCTGTAGACATCAACATGACCGATTTTTTCTTCAATTATGGAATCAGGATCAATCCGGCTTTGGTAAAAGATGTGAAGAAGTTTGCGCTGTTGAGATTGGTAACGGGAGAAGTGAGCGGAAATCCACAGTACACCAGTCTTCCGTGGCCGTATTTTCCTTTGGGAATCGCAGAAAGCAACAATCCGATCACTAAAAATATCAATCCTGTAAAGTTTGAATTCCCGACTTCCATCGATACATTGGGCGGAAGAAAAAACATCAAAACGAACGTTCTCTTTGAATCGAGTGAAAGAACTTTATTAAAGCAGGTTCCAAATTATGTGGATCTTAAAGAAATTTCCAGTGTCGACAGTCTCGGACAAATGGAAAAACCAAGCACACCGAAGATTTATGCAGTATCTTTAGAAGGAAAATTCAATTCTGCATATGCTTCAAGAATCGAAAGAAAATCCTATCCGAATTTTAAAAGTTCGAGCCCTGAAAATAAAATGATTGTGATCGCCGACGGAGACGTAGGAAGAAATAAAGTTCTGAAAGGCGAACCGCTTCCTTTAGGCGTAGATTTGCTTACCAACGAACAGTTTGGAAACGAACAGTTCCTGAGAAATGCATTAGATTATCTTCTGGACGACAGCAATCTTATGGATCTCAGAAACCGAAACATCGAAGAAAGGCTTCTTGACCGACAGAGAATCACGGAAGAGAAAAATAACTGGCAATGGTTTAATTTGCTGCTTCCTTTAGTCATTATCGGTATTTTGGGAGGGTTGTTCTTCTGGCTGAGAAAGAAGAAATTTGGATAAAATGATATAGAAAAAGAGAAGCAAAAACTTCTCTTTTTCTATTTATTATTTAGTCTTAAAATATTTTATTCTTCGTCATCTGCTTGTTCAAGTAAATCTCTTTGGTATTCTTCAAAAGTTTCTTCTATAAATATTATTCCTCTGTTGATGTCTCGAGCAATAAAGTTATCTTTGATAGCATTTAATAACGCTGTTTTTCTTTGATCTGGTAATTTCGAAAATTCATTCCAGTCTTCTGATATGAAAGAAAATAAGGTACTTAACTCGTATGGTGTAATATAAAATTTTCTATCATTTCTAATTAATGCGGCGAAAAGTCTTTTTGAGTATTTTCTTCTCTTATCTCTTGTTTCACTAAATTCAACTATTCCTAATTCAGTAATAAGTTGTTGCCAATCAATATTTTTGAGTGCTATTGTTTCAATATTATCAATATTTCTAAACGATAATAAAAATTCAATAATTCCTCTGAATTGAATAGCACCTTTTGCAGTTTCTTTAAGCTCATCAGATGGAATTGTAGTTA
Source organism: Chryseobacterium gambrini (assembly GCF_900156825.1). Classification (GTDB taxonomy): domain Bacteria; phylum Bacteroidota; class Bacteroidia; order Flavobacteriales; family Weeksellaceae; genus Chryseobacterium; species Chryseobacterium gambrini. The sequence continues at coordinate 35,361 of NZ_FTOV01000006.1, forward strand.
AAATTGCAGTTTTAATATCTTCAATTTGCTTTGATAAAAAATCAAGTCTCTTTTCCTCAACAACTTTATTTCTTTGTTCAAATAGTAACCTTTGTAATAATGATGAAAACTGTTTTCTTAAATAATCTTCAATATCTGAAAATTTTGAAAAATCAATGACACTATTATTCTTGGATCTTAACCTTAGAAAATTTATAAATTCAAATATATAAATAGCTGTATCTTTTTTATCAATAGATGGAAAATCAAGTTGATCAATAATTCCTTTATTCTTATTTTTTTCATAGAAATGATGGTCGTATGAAACCCGTGAGTCTACAAATGTAAATATTGGAATATCTGACTCTATAGCATTTAGAATTTCTAATTGTGTTATTGATAATTTGTCTATTGTATCAAATATTTTTGTTCCTCTTGTTTGAGATTTTAAGCCTTCAATATCTACATTTGATGTTATTTTCGGAATTGCAGTTCCTCCAAATCTAGAACCAATAATTAAAATAATAATATCAGCATTCTTTACTTCTTGAACACAACTTTCATGTGTATGTATCCGAGGGTCAAATAAGACATCATTGTAGTCACTCATTATAGGCTCATGTCCAGAGCTTGATAGAAAAGTTCTCATTTGCCCACGAATAATATTTAAATCATAGCAAGTTGAGGAAACAAATATTTTTAATGCTGCCATCTTTAGTGGTTATTAGTTTAAGATTATTTTTATAAAAAGTTTTTATAGAATCAAATATACAAATAAGTGTTTAATCTGATTAAAAAAAGTATTAATTGAAATTCTAATTAAACGCCCTCCTAAACTCCCCCGGAGACTGATTCGTCTTCTGCTTAAATAACTTACTAAACGACTGCGGATGTTCAAAACCCAGTTCAAACGCAATTTCACTTACGGATAAATTCGTTGTACTAAGACGTTCCTTTGCGAGAGCAATCAGCTTATTCTGTATGTGTTGCTGCGTGTTCTGCTGCGTATGGATGCGTAATTAACTTCCCAGATAATTCGGTGAAATATTCAGTTGTTCGGCGATGGTTTTCACAGAAGGAATACCATGTTCTAGAAGATTTCCGCTGTTAAAATACTGCGAAAGAACTTCCTCAAATTTATCCAGCAATTCGTGACTCGATTTTTTTCTGGTCAAAAACTGTCTTTCGTAAAAACGTTCAGAATAGATTAAAAATAATTCCAGTTGCGCAAAAATAAGCTCCTGCGTGAATTTATCAATATTTGTCTGGTACTCCTTTTCAATGTTTTTAAACAGATCCACAATAATTTTTTCTTCCTTATCCGACAGAAAAAGCGCTTCATTGATCTGATAACTGAAAAATTCGTAGGATTTCATTTTTTTGATGATCGAAGTTCCCCAAAGAAAATCAGGATGAATCAGCAAAAGATATCCGGTCGGTTCAAACTCAACATCTGGCTTCATCTCAATTCTTAGAAACTGCATCGGCGAAACAAAACACAACACGCCTGAATCAAAATCATATTCCTGCTGACCGTAATTAAACTTCGCGTTTACATTCCTTTTCAGCCCCACCGAATAAAAATTCTGGGTCCATTTCAGTTCCGTATCATTTACAGGATAGCGAACCTTGCTGTAATCAATCAAGCTGATCAGCGGATGATCCGGATTAGGCAGATTACAGAAAGCATGAAAATCGGAGATCGAATGAAAACGGAAGGTCTCATTCATAATAACGAAGTTAATTGTTTTTAATGATTTTTTATGAAATATATGTTCTTTTGTCTTGAAACAAAAGAACCAAAAATTCAAGACTTGGAACCTTTCACTAAAAATTTAAATTTAATCCTAAAATTCCCAAAACTCGCGCGGATTAATATTGATGTTTCGGTTCAAAATAGTACCCGCGCTCAAACAGTGGAAATTTTTTAACGGATTAAATTTAAATTTTCTTAACGCTTCAGTTTCCTATGTCGTCAGCTAAAATGAAAATAATTAAATTCCAGTAGAATTTGCTAAAACCTCCCATTTCTTCGCTTCCCCGGTAATCGCATCTACTTTATTGGTAAGAAATTCCATAGTTCCTACGCCTAAAAGGAAATGAACCGGCGGATTTTCCTCTTTGCTCAGCTGAATCAGAACATCTGCTGCTTTTACAGGATCATTCGGCTGGTTTCCGTTGATTTCGTCAAGATGTGCCTGTTCCGAACTTCTTGCCGCTTCATACGCCTGAATAGGATTTGCCGGAGTTTTTACCGAATCTTTAGCCAAAAAATCTGTACGGAAATATCCCGGATAAACTACCGTTGCATGAATTCCGAAATCTTTCGCTTCTTCAGCCAAAGCTTCCGTAAATCCTGCCACAGCAAATTTAGTAGAGCAGTAAATTCCCCAACCCGGAAAATTTCCCGAAAAACCTCCGATGGACGAAATATTGAAAATATTTCCCGATTTCTGCTCACGAAGATAAGGCATTGCATTTCTGATGACGTTTAAAGTTCCGAAAACATTCACCGCATAATTTTCCCTTGCTTCCTCATCCGTAAGTTCTTCCAGCGTTCCGATCTGTCCGTATCCTGCATTATTAACCACAACGTTAATCTGTCCGAAATGCTCTGTGGTTTTTGCAATGGCAGATTTTACATCATTATTGTCCGTAATATTTACACTTAAGGGCAGAAAGTTTTCCGAAGCCTCTCCGAAAGCAGAAATTAAAGAATTTACAGTGCGGCTTGTTGCAGCCACCTGAAATCCTTCGGATAATAATTTTTTAACCAGTTCAAATCCTAAACCTTTTGACGCTCCCGTTACGAACCATACTTTTTTTGTTTCCATTTTTAAATGTTTTATTGTTTTTAATTGATGGTACAAAGATGGAAAGTTGTGCAGTGGGAAATGTAGCCGAATCGGGAAAGAATGTATTCAGATCGTGAATGATATAAAAACAAAAAAGAGAAACGGGAAAGTTTCTCTTTAATATACTAATCTTGAGTTCAATTAAATACGGTCTCTTCCTAAGGCGCATAGATTTTATCTGCGATAAAATTAAGCATCAATCTTTATTGAAAATCTTTGATTTTCTTGCGCCTTAAAGATTTGAGATTAATAAAAATCTTGCGTCTTTGAGTTTTCCAACAAGAATATTTTATTTTTTAAAAGTTTAAACAAATTCAATTAAAAAAAACAATTAGCTTTAGCCAAAAACTTATACTAAATTTCGGTTAAAATTAATTTTCAATCTTCTAACATCAAACTTACTTTAATTAAGATAAAATCAATCTTCCAAAACAGGAATAATATGTTCCCAATTCAGTTGTCGGGCAAAGTCCAAAGCTGTTTTTCCGGATTTTGTCTTTAAATTTTTATCACCTCCTGCTGCAAGAATCACTTCCACAGAACTTAGATTTCCGGCAATCGTTTCCGCATGAAGCATAGAATAGCCGTTAATATCCTGACCTGTAATCTCATCCGGATTTTCGCTGACGAATTTTACCAGCTCTTCCTTCATATTTCTGCTCATCGGATGCTCCACAAGATTTTCAGGATGCTCTTTCTGTTCATAAACGATTTCAATATCATTAAAATCTCCGAAATCCATTTGCCATGCATTATCGTGTGCTTTTCTTTCCGCCGGAGACATATCCGAACGCATTTTCTGGATCGTAAATCCGCCATAAGCTTTCGGAGGAAGAGACTCTGAAGAAGATGAAAACAGTTTTGAAAGTCCTTTCGTTTTTTTTGCGCGTTGCGGCATGGCAAAAAGCCAGTCGCTGATTTCGTTTACAGGAATTTCCACATAATCTCCGACTTCAACATTGGTGAGTTTATTCGGTTTGTTGATGAGGTAGCCTTTGATAAGATCGCCATCGAAATGGATGTCATTGATCCACATATGTTCTACAATAGGTGAGTCTGAAGAAGGATCTTCCTGAGAAAAAGCTACTTTCACACATGAAACACTCAGTGCCGGAATAATTCTTCTGTATTCCCAAGATTGCTCTCTCCAGAAATATTTAAAGGTTTCCTGCGCTTTTTTATAAGCTTTAGACATTTCAGGATCTGCTGCGTCTGCGAAAAATATTTTATTTTCTGACATTTTGTTTTAATTATTAGTTTTTATTTTGCTGAAAATTTATTCTGTTATTTTTATTTTGACCAAAATACAGAAAAATATAAGAACAGAAGGTTGAATTTTATACAAATCTGTTTAAACTTTTTATTTAACCGCAAAAGCCGCAAAAGATGAAGTAAACGTCTATTTAAAGTTGTGATTATAAATAAGAAGATAACAACAGTTTTTAAAAATCTTTGATTTTTATTCTTTTAAGCGCTTTGATTATTCTTGAAATTCGCTTTATCATTATCTTTTGCATTTTTTGCGGTTAATTCTGAAATTAGTTTAATCACAAGTTTAAAAATATTTAAGCGGTTTCCGATCCTGATTTGAATTAAAAATTCACGATTCATCTTCTAGACACAAAATTAAACTTGAAATCTGTTTTCAAGCTTCGAACAGCAAATTTCATTTGCCTTTGCCTTCTCAAAATTGTATTGGTAAAAATAATCTTTGCGTTTAAAAAAAATCCAAATTGAGAAAAGTCCTTAAATTTTTCTTTTGTTACCGCATTTAGGACAGAATGTAGCGGTTCCCGTTCGGTAAGGTTGGTAAGGTTTTCCGCATATAAGCTAATTTTAAATTAATACGATCTGTTTTCAAGCTTCGCGCGGCAAATTCATTTGCCTTTGCCTTCTCAAAATTATACTTATGAAAATATAATCTTTGCGTTAAAAAAATCAAATTGAATAAAATCCTTAAATTTTTCTTTTGTTACCGCATTTCGGACAGAATGTAGCGGTTTCCGTCCGGTAAGGTTTTCCGCAGTTTTCACAGTCAGGACCATACATATCAATGAAATGATGCATGATGGCATTAGGATTTGTTTCTTGAAAACGGGTTAAATTATTGTAATAATCCAGCAGTTTTTTGAAATTTTCGTTTAAAGGCGTTTTTCTGGCTGTTTTAACTTCCTGAAATCCTTCAGCTAATAATTTCGAAGCGATTTTTCCCTCTTCCTCATCAAGCATGGGAACATCCATTCTGCACCTCCAGCAATATCTTATTTTCATGATATGTTTTTTTTCTTTAGGAACTATTCACTAAACATCCTTTATAAAATCCTCATATTCATAATAAAACCGCTCGAAGCCATCCATTTTTTCAACAAAAAATTCAAAAGCTTCCCGCCATGTATTTTTATTGAAAACAGAAATACCGTGCTTTTCAACCCAGATCCGGCTGATAACTTTTCCGTTTTCCAGCGTATAAAATTCTTCCTTGTGAAAATCGCCGATAAAATCCTTCAGAATATCTTCCAGTGACCATATTTTATTGTAGTACGCGTCTCTGAAAACTTCATCCTTCATTTCGATATCCAGAGAAACTTCCGCTTTTTTCTTATCCGCATAAAATTTAAACGACATATCCTTGATTTTGGTATCGTACAAAATCCATTTTCTTGGAAAAGACTTTCCGAAAGCCGTCCAAAACTCTTTCTTTAACTGCTGTGCTTCCTGTTTACTGAACATGAGGCAAATTTAGTGATTTTGGCTGGATGATGGAAGTTAGAATAAGGAAGTTATGCGGTCCCTGAAAACTTCCAGCCTCCATCTTCTAACTTTCATTCTCAATATTATACATATCAAACAATTTTCTTATTTTTGTAGTAATGCTGTCTAAAAAATCTCAATACGCTTTCAAGGCACTGTCATATCTTGTAGAAAAGAGAAATGACGGACCGATTCTTATTTCCGAAATTGCCGAACACAAGAAAATTCCTTTAAAGTTTTTGGAAAATATACTGCTTGAGCTTAAAAAAGCGGACATTCTCGATAGCAAAAAAGGAAAAGGAGGAGGCTATTTTTTCAAAGAAAATCCGGAAAATGTAAAGCTGGCGAAAATTATTCGTCTTGTGAACGGACCCATCGCACTGCTTCCTTGTGTAAGTTTAAATTTTTACGAAAAATGCGACGACTGCAGTGAAGATCATTGCGGTCTTCACGACGTTCTGATCGAGGTTCGCGACGCTTCTTTGAATATTCTGGAGAAGAGAACGTTAATGGATTTGGTGGATTAATCAGATCCTTTTTTTAAAATAATTAGTCTACTTTTTTGGTAGGATAATAATTTTATCTGATATTTGCATTACTTCAAATGAACAAAATATGATTTCAAAAGAAGATGCAGAGTTACTGAAACAGCTTTCCGCAGAAGAGGGACTGAAATTTATTTCTTCAAAAATTTCTGAAGGGGTTGTTTTTTCCACTTCGCTCGGACAGGAAGATCAGGTAATTACAGATATGATTTTCAAAAATCATCTGCCGGTAAAAGTGTTCACGCTTGATACAGGAAGACTTTTTTACGAGCACTACGAGTTGCTTTCCCAAAATAATTCCCGATACAAAACAAAAACCGAAGTCTATTTTCCAGAAAGTTCAGACGTGGAAAAATATGTGAATGAAAAAGGAATCAACGCATTTTATCATTCCATAGAAAACAGAAAAGAATGCTGTTTTATCCGTAAGGTTAAACCTTTAAACCGCGCGTTGGAAAATGCAAAAGTCTGGATTACAGGATTGCGCTCCGAACAGTCTGAAAACAGAGAAAATATGCCGGTCATCGAATGGGATGAAGATCGGAAGTTATTCAAATACAATCCCTTAATTCACTGGAATTACCAGAATGTTTTAGATTATCTGAAAGAAAATAAAGTTCAGGAATTGTCTTTACACAAAAAAGGATTCATCAGTGTAGGTTGTCAACCCTGTACAAGAGCAATCGAAGAAGGAGAAAATCCGCGTGCCGGACGATGGTGGTGGGAAAGTTCACAGAAAGAATGCGGTCTGCATTCTCATTAATTCAAAAAAATAAAAAATGACGACACATACGTTAGATTATCTGGAGCAGTTGGAAGCAGAAAGTATCTACATTATGAGGGAAATTGCCGCTCAGTTTGAAAAACCTGCGTTGCTTTTCAGTGGCGGAAAAGATTCTATCACTTTGGTTCATCTGGCAAAAAAAGCTTTTGCTCCGATGAAAATACCTTTTCCGTTGGTTCATATCGATACAGGACATAACTTCCCTGAAGCATTGCAGTTCAGAGATTATTTAGCAGAAAATATCGGCGCGGAACTGATTGTAAGAAAAGTGGAAGATACCATTAAAGCTAAAAATTTAACCGAACCGAAAGGAAAATTTGCTTCCAGAAACTGGCTGCAAATCCACACTTTATTAGATACGATTGAAGAATTCGGATTCGATGCATGCATTGGCGGAGCGAGAAGAGACGAAGAAAAAGCCAGAGCCAAAGAACGTTTTTTCTCTGTGCGGGATGAATTCGGACAATGGGATCCGAAGCTGCAGCGTCCGGAATTGTGGAACATCTACAACGGAAGAATCAACAAAGGAGAAAATGTAAGAGTTTTCCCGATTTCGAACTGGACGGAGCTTGATGTCTGGAATTATATTAAAAAAGAAAATATCCAGTTGCCATCCATTTACTTCGCACATGAACGAGAGGTGATTGAATATGACGGACAGTTAATTGCCGTATCAGATTTTATTCAGATTGATGAAAATGATACGATTGTCAGTAAAAAAGTACGTTACAGAACCGTTGGAGACATGACCTGTACCGCCGCAGTAGAAAGTGCTGCCGAAACTTTGGATGAGGTTGTGAATGAAATCACGGCATCCAGAATTTCCGAGCGTGGCGAAACCCGAATCGACGATAAAGTGACGGAAGCCGCGATGGAAGACCGGAAGAAAGGAGGTTATTTTTAGGCTGGAAGTTGGAGGCAGGAAGATTGGAGCTAGAAGCTAGAAGATGGAAGATAGAAATTGGAGGCTGGATGTTGGAAGATGGAGGCTGGAAGCTGGACGTTTTGTAATAAGTTTTCAGTCTTAGCCTTAATCTCAACCTTTATATTTAGGCAGGAAGTTGGAAGTTGGAAGATGGAAGTCAGAAGTTTTTGTAGTAATCCTTTAGTCTTAGCCTAAACCTTAACCTCACTCTCAACCTCACTCAATTACTCATAATTAATAAAACAAACGTGGACATATTAAGATTTATAACGGCAGGAAGCGTAGACGACGGGAAAAGTACCCTGATCGGAAGACTTCTGTACGACAGTAAAAATATATTGATCGATCAGCTTGAAGCACTCGAAAAACAGTCAAAAAATAAAAACGAAAACGGAGTAGACCTTGCTATTTTAACGGACGGCTTAAGAGCAGAAAGAGAGCAGGGAATTACCATCGATGTTGCGTACCGCTACTTTTCGACGCCGAAAAGAAAGTTTATTATTGCCGATGCACCGGGACACATTCAGTATACAAGAAATATGATTACGGGAGCTTCCAATTCGCAACTTATTGTTATTCTGATTGATGCAAGACAAGGCGTGATTGAGCAAACAAGAAGACACTCCATTATTGCGTCTTTATTGAAGATGAAAAATGTGGTGGTCGCCATCAATAAAATGGATCTCGTTGAGTATTCTGAACAAGTTTTTAAAGATATAAAAGCTCAGTATGAATTGGTTGCAGAAAAAATAGGGTTAAAAAATGTAAATTATTTCCCGATTTCGGCATTTCATGGCGACAATATTGTTGAAAGATCAGAAAATATGACTTGGTATGAAGGTTATACGCTGTTGGATTTCCTCGAAACGGTTGAAATCGATTCAGATCAAAACTTTCAGAGTCCGAGATTTCAGGTTCAGTATGTCATTCGTCCGCAAACGGAGGATCTGCACGATTACAGAGGTTACGCAGGAGAAGTTCTTTCGGGAATTTACAAAAAAGGTGACGAAATTACCGTGCTTCCTCAGAATATTCAGACTAAAATTTCAAAAATAGAAACAGGGGGAAAAGAAGTGGAATTCGTTTTTGCCAATCAGCCCGCAGTTCTGCATGTTGAAGATGATATTGATATCAGCAGAGGCGATTTTTTAGTAAAAACCGAAAGCCTTCCGAAAGTTGAAAATGAAATTGAAGCCGTTGTCTGCTGGCTGGATAAAAAGGAATTAAACGAAGGAAACAAATATTTCATTCAGCACAAAAGCAAACTTTTAAAAGCGATTATCAAAGAAATCGAATATAAAATAGACGTTAATACTTTAGAAAAAACGCCGGTTTCTGAAAGCATAAAATTAAACGAAGTCGTAAAAGTCCGTCTGAAAACAGCTTCACCCCTGGTTTTCGACAGTTTTGAAGAAAGCAATGCAACAGGCAACGCCATATTGATCGACGAGACAGGCAATTCAACGGTGGGAGCTGTAATGATTTTATAAATTAAACATAATCTGAACCATTGAAGAAAAATTTAAAAAGGTAAGCTGATTTAAAGTGAGTTTTCTTAGCTGTATAAATATTTCAGAGTGGTTTAAAACGATAGAAAACAGAAAAAATGGTTATTTCAAGAAAAGTTCAGTTCAGGTTAAATGTATTTTTTGTGACGATCGCACTTCTGTTGGTTGTTGTCTTTACGATGTATGAACTGGGCTATCTGGATGAACTGTTCACTGTTTTAGCCAAAGACAATTACATTTTCTACTGGATGATGTTGGTGGGAGTTTTGGCAGAAATCGTTGCAGGATCGATGGGAATGGGATACGGCGTAATTTGTACAACCACGCTTTTGTTTCTCGGAATTCCGCCTCATGCGGTGAGCGCAAGTATTCATTCTGCGGAAAGCTTTACAACGGCAGCCGGAAGCATCAGTCATATCAGACTGAAAAACGTAAGCAAAAGTCTGGTGAAAAGACTCGCCATTCCTGCGGTTTTCGGAGCAATTATCGGGGCGGTTTCGCTCACATATCTCGGAGAATATTATTCAAAGATCACCAAAACAATTATTTCTTTCTACACATTATATCTGGGAATTCAGATTTTATCCAATGCTTTTAAAAATAAGCAGGACAAAAAATTAAAACGGAAAACAAATTTAACGCGTTTGGGAGTAGTCGGAGGTTTTATCGATTCCTTTGCCGGAGGAGGATGGGGACCGTTGGTAACGGGAACTTTAATTAAAAATTCCTTTACGCCGAGATTTGCGGTGGGAAGTTCTACGGTGGCAAAATTTATTTTAACCTTAACAGCAGCCATTACTTTTATTTTCACATTGGGAATTCAGCACTGGAATATCATTCTCGGTCTTCTGATCGGAGGAATTTTTACCGCTCCTTTTTCTGCGATGTTAACGGCAAAACTTCCTGTAAAAAGTATGTTTATCATCATCGGAACTCTGGTGATCGTGATGAGCTCGATTACCATTTACAAATCTGTTTTTTAGTGATAAAATCTGTTAAATGTGGAAAAATAAAAGCATGAAATATCTTTTCGGTTTTGAAAATATTCTACATTTACACCACTAAAAAAATGACAATGAACATAAACGTAGTTGCGCTTTTCAGATTTAATGAGAATTATCTGATGGAAGCAGTTGAACTTTTCCAGATTCTGGTAAGAGAAACCAGAAAAGAAGAGGGATGTCTGCAGTATGACCTTATTGAAGACAAAGATAACAAAGGAACTTTTTTCATGGTGGAATTATGGGAAAGTGAAGAACACCTGAACCGACACAACGGACAGGATCATTTGCTGGATTTCAGAAGAAACGTTTCTAAAATGCTGGAAAGTTCTACTCAGGTATTTAAAGGATTTAAAACTTTATAAGCTGTAAGAAGGAAGTTGTAAGTTTAAAAATAACTTCAATCTTCCTGAGGGAAGCATAAAACTAAAAGGCTGTTCACTATTGCGGACAGCCTTTTATTAGAAAAAATAGAAAGTATTATCAATAAAGCTCCTGTGAACTTTTGTGATCCTGTGAAAAGTTTATTTTTTAATGAATTTTGATTTTACGATTTCTCCATCCGCCGTTTCAATCAAAATATAATAAACTCCGGTTTTAAGCGTACTGATATCAAACGATCTTCCGGATAATTTTCCTTCGGCTGTTTTCTGACCTCCCGCCGAATAAATCTGAATTTTTTTCGGTTCTTTTTTAGCAACAAACTGCAATGTGGTATTGTCGGAATTCACTGCAAACTGTACACTTTCCTTTGATTTTGCCTGATCTGAAACCGCAAGTATCGAACTTACCGCATAAGAAATATCATCCAACTGAATCGCGGTATGATTTAGACTTCCCACAATCTTAAATGCGATGTACTGCTTATTGGATGCAGGAATCGGTACGGAATACTGCGTATCTGTTGAAGTAAGCGTAATCGTATTTCCAATCTTTGTAAAACTTGCCATATCTGCTGTTGTAACGCCGTCCACAAAGCCAACTTCAATAGTTCCGGTACTTCCCGCGGAAGATCCTGCTGTAAGGGAAGACTTGAACGTAAGTGTCTGACTTCCATTGGGTGCAACAATTTGCGGAGCAATAGCGTAACCCGGTGTATTCGTTGTAAAAAAGCTGTAATACTGGATATGTTTGTCTGCTGCATTCGAATTGTCAATATATACCCACGGTCCGGAACCACTTTGTACACGGTTCCAGTTATTTTGCGGCCACGCTGCGCCTGTTCCTGCCGTGAAAGATTCAAAATTTTCATTAATCGCTGTTACTTGTGCATTTCCCGAAATCGCTGTAAGCAGTAAACCTCCAATTAGTAGTCCTAATTTCATAACATTATTTTTATTTAGAATTATTCTACAAAATTATATAATTATTTTTAATTGTTCTAAATAAAATATTATATTTGTCAAAAATTTTTTGATCCTATGAAGAAGAAATTGCTTTCTGTTCTGGCTTTAACGATGATTTTGTGGATGGACGCGCAGAAAAAAGATTCTGTAAAGCTGGAAAAAATTGAAGAAGTTGTCCTTACCGGACAGTATACTCAGCAATCCATAAATAAATCAATTTATAAAGTGGAGGTCATCGATGCGCAGCAGATCAAAAATATGGCAGCAACCAATGTGGCAGATGTTTTAAACCAAAGTCTGAACATCCTAATTACTTCAGACCGCAATTCAGGAAATTCAACGGCGAGTTTACTGGGACTGGGTGGAGAATATACCAAAATCCTGATTGACAATATTCCTGTGGTGGGAGATGTGGGACTGGGAAACAATATAGATCTCACCAAACTCAATATCAATAATGTAGAACGTATAGAAGTGGTAAGAGGTTCAATGGGAGTGGATTACGGAAGCAATGCCGTTGCCGGAGTCATCAATATCATTACCAAAAAAAGCACTCAGAAAAAATTAACGTTAAATGCTTCGGTTCAGGAAGAAACCGTAGGAAAAGAATACAATTGGTACAAAAAAGGAGAAGGAAGACATATTCAAACGCTGAATGCAGGATATAACTTAAATGAAAACTGGTATATCGGAGCCAATATCAATCATAACGATTTTCAGGGATTCAAGGGAACGCAGGAAGGATATAAATATTTTGAACAGGACGGAAAAAGAGGATATCTGTGGCAGCCGAAAGATGTTCTGAATATCGACGGAGTAATTCGCTACAGTAAAAATAAAACGTCCGTTTTCTATAAATTCGGATTCGTTAATGAAAAACTCAATTTCTACAGCCCGATTGTTTCAGAACTTTATTTAGGAGAGGGAAACAGAACTTATACTTCTGCCGACAGAGATTACCTCACCACAAGATACGTCAATCAGTTAAATGTTCAGACCAAATTAGGCAGCATCAATTATACCGGTGATTTTTCTTATCAGACTCAGGACAGAAAATACAGAGATTTTATCTATGATATTCCGAACAGGAAAGTAATGGGAACGAAAGAAGCATATCAGTCCTATAATAAAGCAGATGTCATCTATTCGCGAGGTGTTTTCAGCAATTTTCTTGATGATAAAAAAATAGATTTCCAGTTGGGTTATGAACTCGATCATACCAAAGGATACGCAGGTTTTATAGCAGGAGATTTTGCAGGAAATAATGTAGACCGAAAAATTTTCAACTACGCCAATTTTATTTCTGCAGAATGGAATCCTACAGAATGGCTTTCATTAAGACCCGGTTACCGTTTGGCGCTGAGTGATAAATTTGATACACAGCACAATTATTCCTTAACGGTAAGAGGAAAAATAGATGATTCCAGTAATATCCGACTCGTGGCAGGAAGCGCGAACCGGTTTCCCAATTTTGATGAACTCTACACCTACTTTGTAGACAGCAACCACGACATCAGAGGAAATGAAGATTTAAAACCGGAAGAAGGAATCACGATCTCTTTAAACGGAGACAAAAAATTCACCACCAATTCAGGATGGAATGTTCAGGTAGGAGCGAGCGCAACGTACATGGATCTTAAAAACAGAATAGAAGTTCTGCAGATCAATCAGAGTCCGTTGCAGTACAAATACATCAATATCAATAAATTCAGATCATTACTTTTTGAAGCCAATTTTAAAGTTCAGAAAAACCAGTTCAGTCTTGCCGCTAATGCCTCTTATTATGGCATCGGAAAAGAGCTCTTTTCGGGAACTCTGGTTTCTCCAGATGATTTCTTTTATACATTCGAAGGAAAACTGGCTGCAAACTATACCCTCCCAAAAACCGGAACCAATGTTTCGTTGTTTTACAGACACGTCGGGAAACTTCAGATGTTTGTCTTAGACAGTCAGGATATTGCCCATCCTTTTTATTATGTGGGAGAGCGCGGCAACTTTAACATGATGGATTTCGTGGTAAGTCAGCCCTTTTTCAAAAATCATTTTGAACTCAGTGCAGGAATCAAGAACATTTTTGATGTTTCATCCGTAAGAGATACCACCGTTGCCGGAACCGCACACGGAACCACCGATCCGAACTCGAACCTTTTCTACGGCAGAAGCTACTTCACCAGACTTACCTACAACTTTTAAAAAATAATCATTGAAATGAAAAAAATACTTCTTTACCTCTTCATCGGGACATCATTCATCACCCAGTCCTGCATTAATGATAATGAAGATCCCGTTGCCATATCAAAAATTGAAGGTTCCATCGTGAATCCTACCGTTGGCGGACCTACACAGCCCAATCAGGTCTGGTTTGATCTGGGAACGGATTCTGAAGTGCTGACCAAAAGAACCGATTGGGATCTCGCTTTGTATTCAGGAAGCAATTTTAAAGTCATTCTTAATTCTTCTCTGATGATGGCAGCAGGAAAAATCCCGAATGCTACAAATATCGATCTGGTCACAGAATCTCAGGTTTCCGGTTTACAGGATCTTGTACAGGTTGCGAATTTTAACCCTTCCAACACCATTTATATTGATGATGTGAAAGGAAACTTTCCTTCAGGCTATACCGCGATTGAAGAAATTAATCCCAATGAATCTGAAAATGCAGTATACCTTCTGAACATGGGAAAAGGAATTTACACAGGAAATGTTCCTGCGGGAAGCGTTACCACAGCCGGAGAAAGCAGAGGATGGATGAAAATTCAGGTTTCGAGAACTTCAAACGGAGGATATAAAATAAAATACGCCCCATTAAATTCAACCTCTCACAAGGAATTAACCATCAATAAAAACTCCGCGTACAACTATAATTTCGTCAGCCTGAAAAATGAAAAAGAACTCTTCATTCAGCCTGAAAAAAAGAAATGGGATCTTTGCTTTTCGGTCTTTACCAATACCATTACAGGAGCAGGAAGCTATGTGTATGCAGACTTTATCACCATCAATAATGTAGGTGGAGCAGGAGCTTATGAAGTAAAAGCTTCAGGAACCACAACCGGTGTTGAAGCCTACAATAATTTTAAAGTTTCGGATATCGATCAGTCGAAATTCATCTACAACGATCAGCGCGTTATCGGAGGAAACTGGCGGGAAGTCGGACCTTCCGGATATCAGGTGAAAGGTGATGTATTTTATGTCATCAAAGATCCGGACGGATATTACTTTAAGCTGAGATTCACCAGACTTACGAGCAGCAGCGGCGAAAGAGGCTATCCGCAGTTCGAATACAAACCCTTGTTTTAAAATTTTTAAATCAAATAAAAAGATATCATGAAAAAATTCATTCTTGCCGCATCTGTATTAATGGCAGTCTATTCCTGCAAAAAAGAAGGAGCTTCTACTGAAAATAAAACAGAACAAAGCTCTGAAGTTCCCAAATCTGCTCATAAAATCGTAACGCTGAACGGCGGAATCACTGAAATAGTAGCCGCTTTGGGTCACGAAAAAGAAATCGTGGGAACCGACGTGACAAGTACTTTTCCCGAATCTCTTAAATCGACAGCTAAAGATCTGGGACACGTAAGATCAATGACCATCGAGCCGATTATGGCAGTTTCTCCCACCTTAATTTTAGCTTCAGATAAAGACATCAATCCTGAACTGATGGGGAAAATTAAATCTTCCGGCATCAAAACAGAAATTTTTAAGCAGGAATTTACCGTTGACGGAACTAAAAAACTGATCGCAGAAGTGGCGAAAGCAGTCGGAAATACAGATTATCAGAAACTGAATGATAAAATTGATGCCGATCTGAAACAGATTCAGCCGATTGCCAAAAAACCGAAAGTCCTGTTCATCTACGCAAGAGGAAATATGCTTATGGTTTCAGGAAAAAATACACCGATGGCTTCTTTAATTGAAATTGCAGGCGGACAAAATGCCGTTAATGATTTTGAAGATTTCAAACCTTTAACGCCAGAAGCGGTTGTAAAAGCAAATCCCGATGTATTATTCTTCTTCACGAGCGGACTGCAGGGAGCGGGAGGAAACGAAGGAGCGTTAAAAATGCCGGGTGTTTCCCAAACCAATGCCGGAAAAAATAAAAAAATTATTGCCATGGACGGCGGTCTTGTTTCCGGTTTCGGACCAAGATTAGGACAGGCAGCAGTAGAATTAAACCAACTTCTGATTGAAAGCACCAAGTAAATTATCCGTTTACATCATCATAAGCACCGTACTGCTTTGCATTATTGCAGTAGGGTCGCTTAACACCGGAGTTTACGATTTCGGAGGTCAGTCTGCATTCACTGTTTTACAAAAAATAATGAACGGAGATCAGTCACTCACAATGAGCGATAAATATGTAGTCTGGGACGTAAGAGCAGCCAGAATTGTGATGGCGATCCTTATCGGAAGTATGTTGGCGGTTTCGGGAACCGGTTTGCAGGGATTGTTCAGAAATCCTCTGGCAACAGGAGATTTAATCGGGCTCACTTCCGGCGCAACTTTGCTTGCAGCCATTACCATCGTTTTGGGAGGATATTTCAGAGAATTTCTTCCTGAAGCCGTACAGTTTTCATTAGTGGGGATCGCTGCTTTTATCGGGTCTTTTATTTCCATGCTTCTGGTGTACAGAATTTCAACCAGCGGCGGTAAAACCAATGTCGTGATGATGTTATTATCGGGAGTTGCCATTACAGCGATCGGATTTTCCATTACAGGTTTCCTGATTTACATCTCGAAAGATGACCAGTTAAGAGATTTAACGTTCTGGAATTTAGGAAGTTTAGCCGCTGCGACATGGACGAAGAATATTATTTTGGGAATCGTTCTGGTTATTTCATACACGGTTTTACTGCCAAAAGGCAAAGCGTTGAATGCAATGATGTTAGGCGAAAAAGATGCACAGCATTTGGGAATTAATGTAGAAAGATTAAAAAAGCAGATCATCCTTATTACGGCTTTAATGGTAGGAAGTTGTGTGGCATTTTCAGGAACCATTGGTTTTGTCGGGCTTATCGTTCCATATATTTTAAGATTTTTGTTTAAATCAGACTATGCCGTTATTTTACCGTTATCAGCAGTTTGCGGAAGCATTTTACTGTTGACGGCAGATACTTTCAGCAGAAGTATTGTGGAACCTTCGGAACTTCCGATCGGGATTTTAACCGCTTTAATGGGAGGTCCTGTTTTCATTGCGATTTTAGTTAAATTTAAAAAATCACTGTTATGATAAAAGCGCATCAGATCAGTTATCAGCATAAAACCTTTCATATTCTGGATTCGGTGGACGTTCATCTGGAATATGGCGAATTTCTGGCAATTGTCGGTCCGAATGGAGCAGGAAAATCGAGCCTTCTGAGTATTCTTGCCAATGAAATTAAATCTGAACAGCAGATTGTATTTAAAAACAGGCATATCAACGACTGGAATGTGAAAGAGCTTTCAAAACACAAAGCCAAATTTTCACAGCACAACAGCAACGATATTCCGCTGGAAGTAAAAGAGGTCGTGATGATGGGGCGTTATCCGTATTTCGATGCACAGCCCAAAACAGAAGACCATGAATCGACAAACCGAATGATGAATGAAACGGATATTCTGCATTTAAAAGAAAGAGAATACAACACTTTATCGGGAGGCGAAAAACAGCGCGTTCATCTTTCGAGGGTTTTTGCGCAGCTTCAGAACGAAATTGCCCACAAACTTGTTTTTTTAGATGAACCTTTAAATAATTTAGACATTAAACATCAGTACAAAGCATTGGAAATCATTAAAAATTTTACCAAAAAAGCCAATTCTGCGATTGTTGTTCTTCATGATCTCAATCTTGCCGCACAGTATGCCGATAAAGTTTTATTAATGAAATCAGGAAAAGTTGCCGCATACGGAACTCCGGAAGAGGTTTTCACCGCTGAAAATATCCGGGAAGCCTACAATTTTCCGTGTACAATCTGCAATCATCCGGTAACTTCGCTCCCAATGATTATTTTTGGATAATATGGATACAGAAAAACTGAAAATATTAGCACAGAATCTCGCCCATCCTCAAGGAGAAAAAGGAATCGAGATCGGCGAAATGATGAATGAAACCAACATCGGAATGACGTTGGAAAGCATACAGACCCTTTTAATAGAAGACAACGAACACATTCTGGAAATCGGTCATGGAAATGCGGGGCATGTCAGAAATATTTTAAACAAAGCCATTGATTTAAAATATACCGGAATTGATATTTCGGAAACCATGCATCATGAAGCCATAAAACTGAATAAAGATTTTGAAAATCAGGCTGAATTTGTCCTGTATGAAGGAACAGAACTGCCTTTTGAAGACAAAAAATTCGATAAAATATTTACCGTAAACACCATTTATTTCTGGGAAACACCAAAAGATTTTCTCAATGAAATTTACAGAGTTCTGAAAGACAACGGAACATTTGTACTCACTTTCGGACAGCGGGATTTCATGGAAAAACTTCCTTTTACGCAGTTCGGTTTTACGTTGTACAATACCGATGAAATGGAGGAAACCGTTTCCAAAAGTTATTTTAAAAGAATGAAAATTTCCGAACGGCAGGAAGAAGTAAAAAGCAAAACCGGAGAAGAAACCATCACAAGAAATTATACAATTTTAACCATTAAAAAATAAATAAATGAGCACATTAGTAAACGATCTGAAGGAAAAATGGGAAGCTCTTAAAGCTGAAAATCCGCATATGAGAATCCGAAATGCCGCAGCAGAACTTGGAGTAAGCGAAGCGGAACTGTTGGCAACCAGCGTAGGAGAAGGCGTAACGGTTCTGAAGCCGGAGTTTCAGAATATTTTAGCAGAAGTGGAGCAGTTAGGAAAAGTAATGGCGCTTACACGCAACGAAGAGTGCGTTCACGAAAGAAAAGGAGTGTATCTGAACGGCGATTTCAGCAGTCCTCATGCACAGCTTTTCGTGGGAGAAGATATTGATTTAAGAATTTTCCTGAATCACTGGAAATTAGCTTTCGCAGTGGTGGAAGGAGATAAAAAAAGTCTTCAGTTTTTCGGAAAAGACGGTTTGGCGCTGCATAAAATTTACCTTACCAAAGACAGCAACGAAGCTGCTTTCGATGAAATGGCAGAAAAATATAAAGCAGAAGAGCAGAACGGATCTTTCGATTTTGAAAAAGCAGCTCCGAAAGCAGAAGAAAAACCGGACACCGAAATTGATGTAGAAGGCTTCCAGAAAGCATGGACAAATCTGAAAGATACCCACGATTTCTTTATGATGACCCGAAAATTCGGAGTGAGCAGAACGCAGGCGCTGAGACTGGCTCCGAAAGGTTTTGCAAAGAAAATTGAAAGCTCAAAAGTTGTAAACGTACTGGAAGATGCATCGGAAAAAGAACTTCCGATCATGATTTTTGTCGGAAACAGAGGAATCATCCAGATTCATACGGGAAATGTGAAAAAAACACTTTGGCATCAGCAATGGTTCAACGTGATGGATCCGGATTTCAATCTACATCTGGACGTTACCAAAATTGCAGAAGCATGGATTGTGAAAAAACCGACAGAAGACGGAGAAGTGACCGCCATTGAAGTTTTCAATAAAGAAGGCGATTTTATCGTTCAGTTTTTCGGAAAAAGAAAACCCGGAATCCCGGAATTACAGGAATGGAAAGACCTCGTCGCCGATCTTGAAAAATAAATTGAAATAGTTAGATAGTTTCTTTAAGCCGTTTTGTTTTTTACAGGCGGCTTTTATCTAAACACGAATTTATTGAATGGTTTCACGAATGATACAATATTTAACGCGAAGAACGCGAAGTCTTTTTGACCTAATTGAGCATATTTTTTTGTTCGCAAGGGCACTTCGTTCAGCAAATGATAGAACTAGCCATAGCTGAGTGAATAGTTTATACTGAGCTTGTCGAAGTACCTTTGCGAACGAAAAATATCCTCAATAAACTAAAAACAAAACTTAGCGATCCATGCGTTATAAAAATCAACAACATTACATTGTGTAATTTGTGAAACCATTTGTGTGATTTGTGTTTAAAAAACAACAGAAAATTAAATAAATTTTTTTCAATTGCATTCACTCTGAAAATTTTAACGCAAAGTAGATATTTTAAGGTAAATATTTTAAAGTAAGCAAAGTTATTCAGATTTCATCTGTTATTAAGCGAACGTTTTATGATTGCATTTGGCAATGTCTTAGCTGAGTGGCTCGTTCTATCATTTGCTGAACGAAGTGCCTTTGCGAACGAAAAATATCCTCAATAAGCTAAAAACTTAGCGATCCTTGCGTGATAAAAATAAACAACGTTACATTGAGTAATTCGTGAAACCATTTGTGTCATTCGTGTTTAAAAAAACAACAGAAAATTAAATAAGATTTTTTCAATTGCATTCACTCTGAAAATTTTAACGCAAAGTAGATATTTTAAGTTAAATATTTTAAAGTAAGCAAAGTTATTCAGATTACATCTGTTATTAAGCGAACGTTTTATGATTGCATTTGGCAATGTCTTAGCTGAGTGACTCGTTCTATCATTTGCTGAACGAAGTGCCTTTGCGAACGAAATATAAAGAATTAGAAATCAAAAATATTTTGCGACCATTGCGTTATAAAATAAACAACATTACATTGTGTCATTCGTGAAACCATTTGTGTGATTAGTGTTTAAAAAAAGCTTCGCGTTAAAATAAACAATAGATCATTAAAAAATTAAATTTATATCGTGATATTCGTGAAACCATTTGTGTTATTCGTGTTTAAAAAAACAACAGAAAATTAAAATTATATCATGATATTTGTAAAGCCATTCGTGTTTAAAAAACAAATTAAAATGAAAAACCTTTTCACTGCCTTTTTTCTTACTGTTTTCTGTTCATTTCAGGCACAGCAATTTAAAGCCTATCAGTTTTACGACAAAAAAGGAAAATCAGTAAAGCCCGAAAAACTCATCAGACAACTGGCTGATTACGACGTGGTTTTCTTTGGTGAAAATCATAACAACTCCATCAACCATTGGTTACAGCTTAAAGTGACGGAAGGGTTATATGGTCAGAAAAACGGACAGCTTATTTTAGGTGCTGAAATGTTCGAAAGAGATAATCAGCCGCAATTGAATCAATATCTCAACGGGAAAATAGATGCGAAAACACTGAAAGATTCCGCAAGACTCTGGAATAATTTCACGACCGATTATAAACCTTTGGTTGATTTTGCCAAAGCAAAAAAACTAAACTTCATCGCAACCAATATTCCCAGAAAATACGCTTCCCAAACCGCCAAAGAAGGTCTGGAATCTCTGAATAATTTATCTGAAAAAGAAAAATCTTATATCGCACAGCTTCCTATAAAAGTAACACTAGAAACGCCGGGTTACCCTGAAATGAAAGCGATGATGGGCGATCACGCAGACGGAACCAAAGTGATGAATTTTATTTCCGCTCAGGCAATAAAAGATGTGACTATGGCAGAATCTATTTTAAAGAATCTGCAATCCGGAAAAACATTCATTCATTACAACGGAAACTACCACAGCAAGGAATTTGGCGGGATTTACTGGTACATTAAACAAAAAAATCCGAACCTGAAAATGGCGGTCATTTCTGTTTTTGAATCGGATAATCCTGAATTAAAAGTTCCTGAGAAAGATTACATTCCCACCGATTTTAATCTGATCATTCCCAGTGATATGACGAAAACGTATTGAGAAAGAGCCAGGTAAAAAGTTAAAAGCTATGTTTTCATTTAGATTAAAAGTGTGTGAGAATTTAAACAGATTCTTCCTTCGTCAGAATGACAATGATTCGTTTAAAAGACAATAAGGTCTGCATATTTTTCATTGCTTTTCACCAAAAAATTAATTGGGTTTTAACCAAAAAATACAAAACTTAGTCTGCAATATTTATCTTTGCAAAACATTCAGAAAAATGAAAAAAATATCCCTTCTTTTCATCCTTTTCATCGGTTTGATGAACGCTCAAAAACTGACACCAAACGAAATTTCCATGATCAATCAGGGAGATAAAAATTCTGCGTTGCCGATTTATCAGACCACAGACGAAAATCAGCACAAGACGTTATTAAGCCTTTCCGCAGAAATCGATCCGCTGGATAAAAACACGGCAGTTTTGGTCAGCAGAATGAAAGAATCTTTACTTTCCACCGATGGCGGAGTGGGAATTGCCGCACCACAGGTCGGAATCAACAGAAAAGTAATTTGGGTTCAGCGTTTTGATAAAAAAGGTGAACCGTTGGAATATTTTATCAATCCTGTCATTGTCTGGAGATCAGAATTACAGAATTTAGGTCCCGAAGGCGATCTTTCGATTCCCGATTTCAGAGATCAGTTTTACAGAAGCAAAGTCATTCAGCTTGAATATGTCGATTTAAAAGGTCAGAAATATTCAGAAATTGTGGAAGGTTTTACAGCCGTTATTTTCCAGCACGAAATCGATCATCTTTTCGGAATTTTAATTTCAGACAAAAAAGAAAAAGAGAAAAACGATTCTTATCAGAAAGTGGATGCTTTTAAGAAGAGCGATTCAGGGATGAGGTAATTCAGATATTCTGTGGAGTCCACATTTTCAGAAATTTAAATTTTTTCGGATATTCCTCTCTCGGACAAAATGCCAAAGCGACTTCTCTGTTGTCTAGTGAAGATTCCGTCAGTAAAACATAATCTGTCTCATTTTTAAAACTGTTAAATTCGGTTTCGTTTACGACACAAACTACTTTTTTGAATATTCCGCTGATCCATTGAATCATATTTTCGTTGTCCTCAAATTTTTTGTAGCAGGCTAAAGAAGCGTGTGCAGTAATAACAGGAACTAATTTGTCAGGAACAGTATTAAAAACGATGATGTACATTTTCATATAGTAACTTTTTATAATTTGAAAGATACAATAAGTTGTTTCAACTTTTATTGAACCAGAAAAGATGAGAGGAATTTTTATTGTTTTGAGAACTTCGAATATCCTTATAAACACTCTAATTTTCTTTGTCTCTTTTTAGGTTAAAATCGAAATTACCTAAAAAAATACAATTAATATCTTCTGATCTGTACATTCGAAACATTTCTGATCTTAATTTTTCTTCCGGCTTTTTTCAGCAAACCGGTTTCAGGATTTCTTTTAAAAACCGTAACATTATTTGTTGCCGTATTGGTGGTGATTAAAAATTGTCCGCTTGGATCGAGATTGAATGTTCTCGGATGTTTCCCTTTTACAGACTGATAACCGATTGTTTTCAGGCTTCCATCATCCTGAATCGAAAAAATAGCAATATTATTTTCTTTTCCGCGGTTGGAAGCGTACAAAAACTTTCCGTCCGGCGAAAGATGAACATCAGAACTTTCAAAATCTCCTTTACAGGTTTCGGGATGGGTAAAAATCCTCTGAAGCGGTTTCAGGTTTCCGTTTTCGTAAGCATAAACACTGACTGCACCGCCCATTTCTTCAATACAGTACGCGAATTTTCCATTCGGATAAAAGGTAAAATGCCTCGGTCCCGCTCCCAAAGTTGTTTTTACAAACGGAATTTCAGCTTCCTGCAAAGGTGTATTTTTTTCATTGTTAAAACGATAGGCGCGAATTTTATCCGCTCCGAGATCAGGCAGAAATAGATAATCAGAATCCGGAGAAAAAACGGTGGAATGGATGTGCGCACGATCCTGTCTTTCGGGATTTATACTTCCTTCCGAAAATTGTATATTCTGCACAAAAGGTTCAAGAGTTCCGTTACCTGAAATCGGGTAAACAGAAACGCTTCCTTCCGTATAATTTCCATTAACGAGCCATTTTCCGCCTGGATGAACCGTAAGATAAACCGGATTTTCACCACCGCTGATTTGTTTACTGATGAACTGTAAAGATTTTTTATCAGCATTAAATTCAAAACTGCTTACACTTCCGCCGTTCTTTGTTTTACTTTCCGTACACGCAAAAAGATATTTTCCGTCCGGTGACAAAGTGAGAAAAGAAGGATTTGAAATCCCCGAAACAGAAGCAATTTTCGATAATTTTCCGTTTTGCGTGTTCAATTCATACACATAAATTCCCTCCGTTTCTTTTTCCCAGTTAAAAGAACCGAAAAAAACATACGTATGTTGAGCATACAACTGAAGACAGCTAAAAATTGTGATGAATAAGGTGAAAAGCTTTTTCAAATGATGATGGTTTTTAAAGAAATTCTGTTTAAACTTTTTTACCGCAAAAGATGCAAAAGATTGTAACACTTTAGTAGTTTAAGTTTACTACTCAAATGGGGAAAAAGAGCACATAAGTTTAAAAAAAATCAAAGATTTTTTCTCTTTGCAGACTTTTGAAATACCTTGAATAAATCCAATAAGTACCTTTTGCGGTTAAATTTAAAATGAGTTTACAACAAACATATAAACGTTTTTCGGATGAAACAAATTTCTGTTTAAAGTTTCTTATCCTACTAAACAAAAAAATCTGCTTCCAAAGAAACAGATTCTGATATTTATACCGTAAAACGCTGAATTAGTTATTTGTAACCGAAAGTTTTACTTCGATATTATTTCTTGTTGCATTAGAGTATGGACAGATTTGGTGCGCTTTTTCTGTTAAAGCCTGTGCTTCCTCAATAGAAACTTCCGGAATATTTACATCAAGCTGAACCGCCAATCCGAAACCGCCGTTTTCCAATTGTCCGATGCTTACTTCCGCCGTTACTGTAGTTTCTCCGGTTTTTGTTTTAGACAAAGAAATTACTCTGTTCAGTGCGCTGTCGAAACATGCAGAATATCCTGCTGCGAAAAGCATTTCGGGGTTGGTAAAATCGTCATTGGCTCCGCCTAAAGCTTTAGGCATTTTTACGTCCAGATCAAGAACTCCGTTTTCGCTTTTTACGTGTCCGTTTCTTCCTCCTGTTGCAGTTACTTTTGTTGTATACAAAGTTTTCATTTATTTTTCTATTTTCGTTAATATTTTTTGAACATTTTCTTTCAGAGCCTTCCAATCTTCAGGCGATGCTCCGATTTTCTGAAATAATTTTTCCGGAATTCCACAGGCTTTTTCCTGTAAATTTCTGCCGGATTCTGTGATGAAAACTTCCACCACACGTTCATCTTCTTTTTTCCTTTTTCTTTCGATAAATCCTTTATTTTCAAGTCTTTTAAGAAGCGGTGTAAGCGTTCCGCTGTCCAGATACAGCTTTTCGCCGATGCTGTTCACCGGAAGTCCGTCATGTTCCCAAAGCACCATCATCACAAGATACTGCGGATAAGTAATATCCAGCTCATCGAGAAAAGGACGGTAAAGCCCCGTAATTTCTTTCGCAATCACATATAAAGGAAAGCAGAGCTGGTTTTCTAATTTTAAAAATTCGGGATTTTCCATGATTTCTGAAAAATGAAGAGGTGTTATTTTTTGATGATGAATTCTTCCATCGGAATTCTTACTTTTTTCATGTGCGACAGCCAGTCGTTTTTCTCGTCTCTGTATCCTAAATACAGTAAGCTCACACTCTTTAAGCCTAAAGCTCTCAAGCCCAAAATTTCGTCCACCACTTCATTGCTGAAACCTTCTGCAGGAGTGCTGTCTACTTTAAGTTCCGCAGCCTGAGCCATGGCAAGTCCTAAAGCAATATACGTTTGTCTTGCAGTATGCGCGAAATGTTCTTCAGGAGTCTGCGCACCATAGATTTCTTTAATTTTATCGGTGTAGCTGGAAAATCTTCCTCTCGGCAAATCTCTTACATCGGTGTGATGATCGTACACTTTATCGATTTTCTCATCGGAGTAGCTGTCCCATGCCGCGAAAACCAAAACATGAGAAGAATCTCTCATCACTTCAGGATTCAACGCACCCTGAACCATTTTTTCTTTTAATTCCTGATTTTCCACTACGATCACACGGAAAGGCTGTAATCCTGAAGAAGTAGGAGCGAGTCTTGCGGCTTCTAAAATTTTATTTAAATCTTCTTCTGATACTTTTTTTGTTGGATCATATGCTTTTACAGCATGTCTCCAGTTTAAATCTTCTATTAATGACATTTTGTTAATTTTTTAATTTGAATACTATGATACAAAAATATTGCCAAATTAAATTGTGTGCAATTTAATTTTGTTAAATTTAATTTAAAAAATTTTAAAACCTTCTTAAAACATCGCAGGAATCGGATTTTTTCTGAAGACTGAACTTTCCATTTTTGCTGAAGAATTTTAAACCAAAAAACAATGCAGAGATTTAAAAACAAAACCGCTCTTATCACAGGCGGAACCAACGGAATGGGATTCGCAACAGCGCAACAGTTTATACAGGAAGGCGGAAAGGCAATCATCACCGGAAGAAGTGAAGAGAATGTAAAAAATGCCATAAATAAGCTAGGCGAAAATGCTTTCGGAATTGTTTCGGATGCCGGAAAAATAAGCGATCTGATGAATCTTAGAAATGAAGCTGAAAAATTAACGGAACATATCGATCTGGTATTTGCAAATGCAGGATACGGAAGATTTGCTTCGATTGGAAATGTGGATGAACATCATTTTGATGAGCTTTTCAATATGCTGGTAAAAGGCAGCTTTTTTACAGTTCAGCAGATGCTTCCTTTAATGAAAGAGGGGAGCTCGGTTGTGTTTAATACTTCTTTTGTCACAGAATTCGGGATGTCCAATTTTTCGGTGTATTCTGCAGCAAAAGCGGCAGTTCAGTCTTTTATTAAAACTTTCGCAACTGAATTGACGACTAAAGGAATCCGAGTGAATGGAATTAGTCCGGGACATATCAAAACCAATATTTTTAATAATACGGGCTTAAATTCAGAACAGATTGATGAAGCGGTACAGCATATTATTCCTACCATTCCTTTTAAAAGACAGGGAGAACCTTCGGAAATTGCAAAGGCGGTACTTTTTCTTGCTTCTGATGAAGCATCTTACATATACGGAGCGGAATTGAGAATTGATGCCGGAATATCTGTAATTAAATGATAATGTGATGAAAAGATTATTTTACGTCTTTGATCTGTCTGATAATATTGGTTTTATTTTCAATGCCAATATCATATTTTTTGTTTGTCTTAAGACTTAAAGTTGCCTTTTCGATAAGATGAGTATAATCCTGAGATTTTTTTGAAAGATAGAAAACCTGCGCGCTGATTCCTATGGAAACACGGGCAAATTCCTGCGGCCGATCCGGATCATCTGTAATATCACTAATCACCGAATTGTTGTACCATGTAAGGTTTTGTGAACTTTGATTGCCGGAGCAGGAAATGACCATCATTATTATGAAGAGGATATAGGTTGAGAATTTCATGAAAATATAATTTAAAAAGCTCCTGCAAAATAACAAATAATTGCAGGAGCTATATAAAAGATTTGTTAGAATCCACAGCTTGCTACACTTGGAGCCGGAACTGGAGAGCATCCGGATAATGTAGAAAATGTTGTCAGTACACAATTCGTGTTTATATAATTGTTGTCATAAAGCAGCGAACCGGACGGACTTCTGTAATATACATTTCCTGCCGTATTGGCGTAAGAAGAAGCAGAGGCGGAACCACAGCTTGTATTTACGCACGCATTTCTCCATGCAGTATCAGTTACCGGTCCGGAGGTGAAAAGAGAAGGATCTATAATTCTTTTTTCAACCACACCGGAAGCATTTTTAAAGCTTACTAAAATAGCTACGTGATATCCCCACGAAACACAGCACGTTCCTGTAGAAGCTTTCAGGTTTCCGTAGACGAATTGTTTTTCGCAGTCATAACCTGCATTCAGAAGGATCTGTCTCATTTTATGAGCTCTTGCATAACATCCGTCCACTGCATATCTGAACGTGATACATGGTGAAGAAGCTGTAGAAGTTCCGCACGACTGATTTTTGATCTGTATGAAAAGATTGTTCAGAGTCGCCAGATTCGGAATTACACTTACTGCTTTGCTCGTTTCGCTTTGAGTTTCTTTGGTGAAGATGGATTTGAAGTAAGTAACATCTTCATCTGTTGCTTTTTCAACTTTGGCAATTTCGTTGGAATTTTTTTTCAGGAAAACATGAACCGGAGTTTCATTTTCTATTGCTGATTTAATCATTGAGATGAAGGCTTCATTTTCTTTACTGTCTTTAATTTCATAGAACTGCGCAGAAATGATGAAAGAAACTTTCAGGACATTGCCTTCTTTTTGAATCCCTACCGGAATAGTGCTGCCAAAGTCTCTCATGGCATTTTCATTGTTTTCTTTTACAACAAGATTCGGATCCTGATTGGCACTGGAATCTGAACAGGCATTGGAGGAAAGTACCATCACAAATGCCATTGCGGATAGCAGAAATTTTTTCATAGTTTTAATTTTTGTGGTTAATGAGGTGCAGTTTTTATCGATAGTTCACTGCGTTGTGATTTTAAAAGTAATAAAAAATTGAATATAAATTCAAAATTTTTAAGAAATTTTATCAGGCATTCAGATTACCGATGAATACTGGAAAAATTAAATTGGGCAAATGTATTTAACGTGAGTTCGATGAAATTAATGGGTTATAAATTGATCATGTTTTATCACTCTTACCGAACTTCAGTCTGATGTGAAGATTACAGTCAAGGTTAAGTTGGGCAAAATTGATGATAAGCTTTGGCTGAAGCCTGTTTGTTTTTCTGATTAAGTTGTTTATAGTAAAAATCTTTGCTCCTTTAGGAGCAGAATCTGTGTAGAAATAATAATCAGTTCATCAATCAATCCGTAGGATTGATATCTGTAATTCTCAATGAATTTTCTAAAGATAGCGTTCCTACGGAACGCCGAACGTACGTCTAATATTGATTTTTTAATTAAAAATCCCTGCACATCGCAATATGCAGGGAAATGTTATTTAGTAAAAATTACTTAGCAATAAGTTCCGCTTCGAAAACCTCCGTAAAATGCTTTCTTATTTTAGCCTTAATATCTTCCATTTCTTCAGGAGTGAGTTCTCTTTCCAGTTCTCTTTTTAAGGAAGTTACCTGTTTGTCTTTAATGCCGCACGGAATGATGTATTCAAAATAACGCATATCCGTATTTACATTTAAGGCAAATCCGTGTAAAGTTACCCAGCGGGAAGCTTTTACGCCCATTGCACAGATCTTTCTCGCGTAAGGTTTTCCCACATCCAGCCAGACTCCGGTTTCTCCGGGAGAACGTTCGCCTTTCAATCCATATTCGGCAATGGTTCTGATTATCACTTCTTCCAGATTTCTCATATATTTATGAATATCCGTGAAGAAATTTTCAAGGTCTAAAATAGGATAGCCTACAATCTGTCCGTAACCGTGATACGTAATATCTCCTCCGCGGTTTACCTTTACGAAAGTGGCATCAATCTCTTTCAGTTTATCAATTCCGGCAAGCATATTTTCTTCATGTCCGCTTTTTCCCAGCGTATACACATGAGGATGTTCCACGAGAAGAAAATGATTGGGCGTTTTGCTGTGCTGTTCCGCAGGAAGATCGCGGTTTTTAATTTTCAGATCTATGATGTTTTTCATCAGAGATTCCTGATAATCCCACGCCGACTGATATTCCCGCGTTCCTAAGTCTTCAAATTCTACTACTTTATTCTGAATTGTATTCATATCATTTTTTGAATACACAAATTTAGTGATTTTTAGGCTTTAATGGAATGGATGAAATCTATAGCTTTGGTCTTCCAGTCTCTATTTTGAAGTAAAATGTTGACGAAAGCGGTTCCGATGATTCCGCCGTCGGCTTTTTCGGTTACATTTTCGAAGTCTTCTTTTGATTTGATTCCGAAACCGATCATCACCGGATTTTGTAAAGGAAGTGAAGCTAATCTTGAAAGATATTCTTCGTTTTTGAGAACAGCCTGATCGTTTCCGGTGGTTGAAGATGAACTTACTGCATACAAAAATCCGGAGCTTAAGGAATCGAGGTATAAAATTCTTTCGTCCGAAGTTTCGGGAGTCACCAGAAAGGTGAAATTCAGATGGTATTTTGCTAAAACTTTCTGATAATTTTTCTCAAATTCGATGGGAGGGAGATCTGGAATAATTAATCCTGAAACTCCGCTTTCCGAACATGCTGCACAGAATTCTTCAAATCCGAAACGCAGCACGGGATTGATGTAGCCCATTAAAATTAAAGGAACTTTTATTTCGTTTTTAATGGATTTCAGTTGTGAGAAAAGTTTTTCGATCGTCATTCCGTTTTTCAGGGCTAATTCATGAGCCTGCTGAATAACGGGACCGTCTGCAACAGGATCTGAATAAGGCATCCCGATTTCGATCATCTCTGCGCCGGAATCCTGAATTAATTGTATGATTTCAGCAGTATTTTCCAGCTCGGGAATTCCTGCGGTGAAGTATATATTTAGTTTTTTCATTTAAAAATGCTTTTTAATGATGTCATTTCGTAAAGATCTGCTTAAATGGTTTTTTAGTTTAGCCGCAAAAGGTGCAAAAGATATTTATAAAGATAAGGTTGATAACATTCGCTTTCAAAAGTGTAAAAATCAAAGATTTTTTGAAAGCTGTTGTGATCTTTTTATTGATAAACACTAATCATTTAGTTTATCTTTTATGACTTTTATGGTTAAATAAAGTGTAAGTTCATCAGTTCTTCGTATGACAAAAATTATTTTTGATGTAGACGATGCGATCCGGCTTGAACGGAGCTCTTTTTGTGCAGCAAAGCGGAACAAAAAAGCGGGAGTGGAAGACGGAAATTATCGCCCGAATTATTTTACAAATGTTTCAGATAGGTTTCCATGTCTTTATCTCCGCGACCGCTGAGACAAATGACTACAATATCGTCTTCGTTAAATTTCTTTTTGTCGAAAACCGCGAGCGCATGAGAACTTTCCAGAGCGGGAATAATGCCTTCGAGTTTGGTGAGCTCAAACGCTGATTTCAAAGCTTCATCGTCGTTGATGCTGAAAAATTCTGCTCTTTGTTCTCTGAATAAATTCGCGTGAAAAGGTCCGATTCCGGGGTAATCCAGCCCTGCGGAAATGGAGTGGGGCTCGATAACCTGTCCGTCATTGGTCTGCATCACAAGGCTTTTGCTTCCGTGAAGAATGCCTAAAGTTCCCAGAAAAGTCGTTGCGGCAGATTTTCCGGATTCTACACCGAAACCTCCTGCTTCAGCAGCGATAATTTTCACGTCTTTTTCGTTTACAAAATGGTAAAAAGCGCCTGCTGCATTGCTTCCGCCACCAACACAGGCAATAATATAATCAGGATTTTCTCTTCCTGTCTGTTCCAGAAGCTGTTCTTTTATCTCTTTTGAAATTACACTCTGAAATCTCGCCACAAGATCCGGAAAAGGATGCGGACCGACTACACTTCCGATCACGTAATGAGTGGTCACGGGGTTGTTGATCCAGTCTCTTAAGGCTTCATTTACAGCGTCTTTCAGGGTTTTGGAACCTGAAGTTGCAGGAACGACTTTTGCGCCGAGCATTTTCATTCTTGCGACGTTGGGAGCCTGTCTCTGGATATCGACTTCGCCCATGTAAACGATGCATTCCAGTCCCAGAAGCGCGCAGGCTGTAGCAGTGGCAACGCCGTGCTGTCCGGCTCCGGTTTCGGCAATGATTCTGTTTTTTCCGAGACGTTTTGCCAACAAAACCTGTCCTAAAGCGTTATTGATTTTGTGCGCTCCGGTGTGGTTGAGATCTTCTCTTTTTAAGTAAATTTTGGTATTGTATTTCCGGCTTAAATTTTTCGCAAAATACAGTGGCGTTGCACGTCCTACGTAATTTTTTAACAAATCCTGATATTCCTGTTGAAAATCTTCAGATTCAATAATATCAAGATAGTTTTTTTGCAGTTCCTCTACGTTCGGGTAGAGCATTTCCGGGATGAAAGCGCCTCCGAATTCTCCATAATATCCGTGTTCGTCGGGGTTTCTATAATTCATTTTGTAATGTATTTATCAGTGAAAGGTTATAATCAAACTGCTGTTTGCTGATCTGTCTGTTTTGGTGCAGCAGATGCAGTTTTGCAGTTAAATCTATTAAAATATCTAAATCTAATTTCGAGTTGTACATGGTAATCGCAATTTCAAGATTATCAACAAGATAATAAGAGTCGAATTTCTCATACAGGCAGAAAATTTTACAGTAAACGATTCCGAAATCATATTTCACACTGGCTTTTACGTTGCTGTCGAGTAATTTATCGGCAATCACCACCAAATGATAGCTGTCCCAGAAATGAATGGTTTTAAAGAAATATTCGACATCTTCTTTGTGGAAATTTTTAATGATTTCGATGAAATCACTTAATAATCCTCCGATGTACCAATATTCTGTATTGCTGTCATTTTCAGAGACAAAATCATGCAGTCTTTCTACTTTTTCATTTTCAAATTTTTGAGAAAACAGGACTCTGTGAACGGATTTTCCGATCTCTTCAAGATTTAATTTCTTAAATTTTAAAAGCTTCAGTTTTCTCGAATAATATTTTTTCAATGTTTTTTGTTTTTTTATTATTGATTATCCGTTATTGATCATAATGCTTAATTTTAACGCAAAGAATCGCTAAGATTCTTTTATATACCAACTGTTTTTAAGTTCGCAAAGGCGTTTCACTCAGCAAAGAACTCAAAGGTTTTCTAATTATGACAAATTACGGACAATCATTTTTATTGTGTTTTAATTTATGATCAGATCAGTTTTTCTTTAAATATTTTTATCCGGCTGATGTTTTTAACTCCGGGTTCTGTTTCGAACCTCGAATTGATGTCCAGAGCAAAAGGCTTTTGTTTTAAAATGCTTATGTTTTCTGTATTTTCTTCTGAAATTCCGCCACTTAAAAAATAGGGAAGAGGAATTTCAATGTCGTTTAACAGATTCCAGTCGAAGGTTTTTCCTGTTCCTCCAAATGATTTTGAATCGGTGTCGAAAAGAATATAATCGTTTGTTTGCCCATATTGATTGATTGTTTTTTGAAGTTCCTCTGAGTTTTGGTTTCCAATTCGGATTACTTTGATGATTTTGATTTCAGAATTTAATTTTTTTCTTAATTCTGTAATAAAATTTTCATCTTCATCGCCGTGAAGCTGTATGAAATTCAGTTTTGCTTTTTCTGCCGTTTCAACTATTTTTTCTAAGTTTTCATTTACGAAAACGCCGACTTTTCCAGAATGTTCAATTGCTGAAATCTGTGCCGGATTCAAATGTTTCAAAACATACCTGAGCGATTTTTCATAAAAGATAAAACCGAGAAAATCTGTCTGTAAAGATATTAACTTCTGAATCTGATCAGATTGGGTTAATCCACAAACTTTTAGCTTCGGAGCATTTTTATTCGTCAATAGATTGTTGTCTGGTGATTTCATACCTGATTTTTAAATTCCTGTATTCGAAATAAATTCAGCCAACTTTTTTCCGGGATTTTCATGTTTCATAAAATATTCGCCCATCAGAAATCCGTCGAAACCTTCATTTTTTAAATATCTGAAATCTTCTTCGTTGTAAATTCCGCTTTCGGCAACAGACAGAATGTCTTTCGGAAGCTGATTTTTCAAATTAACCGAATGTTGCAGATCCACTTTGAAATCTTTCAGGTTCCTGTTGTTAATTCCCACAAGATCAATGTTTTTATTAATATGTTTCAGCTCTTCTTCGGTATGGATTTCCAGTAAAACTTCCAATCCCAACTCGTGAGAAAGTTCTGTAAATTCTGAAACCTGCTGCGGTGAAAGACAGGCTGCAATCAATAAAATAACATCTGCACCGATGCTTTTGGCTTCATAAAACTGATATTCATCGATCATGAAATCTTTTCGCAGAATCGGAATATTTACAGAATTTCTTACATTCAGAATATCCTCAGAACTTCCTCCGAAAAAATCACGATCCGTTAAAACAGAAATTCCGCTCGCCCCGAATTTTTCATATGCGGAAACCACTTTTAAAGGTGAAACTGTATCATTAATAATTCCTTTTGAGGGAGATTGTCTTTTGAATTCGGCAATGATTCCGCTTCTCTTTTTTAAGCTTTCTTTCAGTGAAAAATTTTCTCTTCCGAAAAATTCAGATTCCTTCAATGCTGAGACTGAAGTATTCGATTTGGAGAAGGAAACCTCTTCTTTTTTTCTTTGTATGATTTTATCTAAAATATTCATAATCAATTTCATTATTCCAAAAGAAGTTCCAGACTTCTTAATGCTTTTCCTCCATGTAAACTTTCTTTCGCCATCAAAAGGCAATCTTCATAGCTTCCGAATTTATCGGTGTGATAAAGGGCAACCGCTGCATTTGCCAATACAACGGCATTCTGTTGTTCCGTTCCTTTTCCCTGAAGAATATTTCTGAAAATTTTTGCCGTTTCCTGAGGGGTTTCGCCCGCTTTTATGCTTTCATGCGTAATAGAATCAAAGCCAAGATCTTCCGTGGAATAGACTTCTTCTCCTTTTTTGGTAATAATTTTACTGTCGTGGGTAAGGCTGATCTCGTCGTAGCCGTCCATCCCATGAACAAGGATAAAATCACGGTTGTCCTTCTGCAAAAGATACTGGTAAATTCTTGCAATTTCCAGATTGTAAACGCCGATCATGGAAAACTGAGGTTTTGCAGGATTCACAAGCGGACCGAGAAGATTGAAAAAAGTTCTGAGACCTAAAGCTCTTCGCAGCGCACCAACCGATTGCAGTGCCGGATGAAAATAGGGGGCATGTAAAAAACAGATGTTGGCTTTTTCAAGATCTTCCTGAAGTTTTTCCGAACTGTTTTTGAATTCGTAGCCCAGTTCTTCCAGTACATTGGAAGATCCGGTGATGGTGGAAGCTCCGTAATTTCCGTGTTTTGTTACTTTCTGTCCCGCTCCTGCAACTACAAAACTTGATAAAGTTGAAATATTGATAGTGTTTTTTCCGTCACCGCCCGTTCCTACAATATCGATGGCATCTCCGGAATCTATGTTTACGGGAACTGCCATTTGCAGAAGGGCTTCACGAAAGCCTTCCAGCTCTTTAAGTGTGATATTTCGCATCAGGAAAACACTTATAAAAGCCGTAACTTCGGTTGCATTGAATTTATTCTGGGCAATCTCAATCATAATCGCCTTTGCCTCAGATTTGGACAAGGTATGATGATTAAAAAGGTATTGCAGGATCTCTTTCATTTGTGGAGGTTTTATGGTTGAGGGAATCTGTGTTGTTTTCAATTGAGTAGAAAATTTTTAATGATGATTTCTCCCTGCGGAGTAAGAATGCTTTCCGGATGAAACTGTACGCCATGAACATCATATTTTTTGTGCTGTAACGCCATAATCATTCCATCTTTGTCTACTGCGGTAATTTCCAGTTCTTCCGGTAAATCTTCGCGGTTAACAACCCAACTGTGGTATCTTCCGACTTCAATTCCGCTGGATAAATTTTTAAAAATTTTGGTGTCTTCTTTTACGAAATCTGCGGAAGTTGCCACTCCATGAAAAATTTCGGAAAGATTGGTTAAACTTCCTCCAAAAGCTTCTGCAATCGCCTGCTGACCGAGACATACGCCTAAAATGCTTTTGGTAGGAGCGTATTCCTTAATCAGATCCAGTAAAATTCCGGCTTCTTCCGGAATTCCGGGACCGGGTGAAAGTACTATTTTATCGTACTGATCGATTTCTTCCAGACTGATCTGGTCATTCTTTACCACATCTACTTTGGTATCCAAAACTCTCTCGATAATCTGAACCAGATTGTAGGTAAAGCTGTCGTAGTTATCGAATACAAGAACTTTAGCTGATGGCTTTTGGTTGTTTGTTGATGGTTCTGTATTATTCATTTTTATTTTTTTCTGTAATAATTAATAAATCCGTTTAGCAATTTTTTGCAAAGGATTAAAACTTCTTCTTTTAGACAATTTTAAGTTGGATCATAAATTAAATTTGATAGTTTTCTGGATTCAGTCCAGACATCTAAATTCTGTCAACTAGACTCAATCAACTATTCACTAATTTCTCCGCTTTTTCCACTGCTTTTTTCAGGGCATTCAGTTTATTGTTTACTTCCTGAAGCTCACTTTCGGGGTTGGATTTTGCTACAAGTCCGGCTCCTGCCTGATAATACAGCGTATTGTTTTTGCTTAAAAAAGTCCGGATCATAATTGCCTGATTGCAGTCTCCGTTCAGACCAATCATTCCGATGCAACCGCCATAATATCCTCTGGAATCTTTTTCATACTGGTTAATTAACTGCAACGCTCTGTGTTTCGGGGCTCCGCTTAAAGTTCCCTGCGGAAAAGTTGTTGCCACCATTTCGAAAGGATTTACATTTTCCTGCAGATCCGCTGTCACTTCGCTTACCATGTGGATAACGTGAGAGAAAAGCTGTATTTCCTTTAATTTGGTTACCGTTACATTTTTTCCGAGCTTTCCAAGATCATTCCTTGCAAGATCAACAAGCATCGTGTGTTCTGCATTTTCTTTTTCATCGTTTTTTAAATTTTCGATAGACTGGAGATCGGTTTCAAAATGTCCTGTTCTTTTGAATGTTCCGGCAATCGGATGAATAACGGCTTTGTTGTTTTTGATGATTAACTGGCTTTCAGGGCTTGAACCGAAGAGTTTGT
This sequence comes from Chryseobacterium gambrini, assembly GCF_900156825.1. Classification (GTDB taxonomy): domain Bacteria; phylum Bacteroidota; class Bacteroidia; order Flavobacteriales; family Weeksellaceae; genus Chryseobacterium; species Chryseobacterium gambrini. The sequence continues at coordinate 71,564 of NZ_FTOV01000006.1, forward strand.
AATTGCCATAATCGAAGAAAAATAAATAAGGGGAAGGATTGATGTTTCTTAATGCACGGTAGACATTGAATTCATCTCCTTTAAATTTCTGCTGAAATCTTCTGCTGAGTACCAATTGAAAGACATCGCCTCTCATGCAGTGTTTCTGGGCTGTTTTTACGAGTTCAATATATTCTTCATCCGTAATATTAGAAGTTTCTGCTCCTTCTTTTTCGAAAGGATAAATTACGGAATTCAGATTCTTGATTAAGCTTTCAAGAAGGTAAAATTCAGATTTTACACCTTCCATCTGATTTTCAATAATATGCATTTCATCATTGTAATGATTGATGGCAATAACATATTGATATAATCGGTAACGAAGAATCGGGATTTCAACTTCGGGACTTTGCGCTTTGAACTGAATATTTTCAAAAAACTGAACCGCCTCGAAACTGGTATATCCGAAAAGACTTTGTGCCGTCTGTTCTATAGGATCTGCCGTTTTTTCGCATTCGAAAAGATCTGAGAAATTCTGAAAAACATCTTCAATTTTATTTTCAATGATAAATTGTTTTACAGGTTCCTGTCCCGGAAGCTTTATTTCAAAATCATTTAAATTTTTAATTTCAATTCCTGCAATCGCATTGATGGCAATGAAGGAGAAGTTATTATCGATATTTTTAGAATCTGAGCTTTCCAGAAGAATAGTATCTCTGAATTTGTCGCGAATCTGCAGATAGATATTCATCGGAGTCTGAAGATCTCCGAGTGTTTTTTTGGAAACGGTTTTTATTTTTATCTTTTTACTGAACATTGCAGTTGAATTTTAAAATGGATGAAACAAAAAAAGACTTCAACGGATTACGTCAAAGTCTTTATTATTTGTTATAAATTATTTCTGTTGGTTGTTTAGCATTAACAACATGACAATAACATCAGACCCGACGAAGAGTTTGAATGCCACCACCACATATTTTTGTTGTTAACCATAGTACAAATGTATATAATTTTTTTAATATGAAAACAAAAAAATTATGAAATTAAAAAAAACTTTTATGGTTGTCCGCAATTTGTCATCATTAAAAAACCTTTGAGTTCTTTGCTGAGTGAAACGCCTTTGCGAACCCAAAAACAGTTGGCATATAAAAGAATCTTAGCGAAATCTTTGCGTTAAAAAGCAATATGATTAATAACAGATCATCAAAAAACTTAATCTGAAAACTGATGACTTTCACTAATCAGAAAAATCTTTTAGCAGAAAAAAATTAATGAAATATCTTTAAAAATGGAGGTTTATCATAAGTTTGAAACTTTATTTTTTATATTTTTGTCTAAATTTTATAGAAAAAATAATGAAAAAAGTATTAGCAATCGCGTTTATCGGTGGTTTATTGGCAGCTAGCTGCTCTAAAAAGCCAAATCATGACTTACAGGACAGCAACACGATGTTGCCAGAGCCGGATGCTCCAACTGTGGTGGATTCTACTGCCAAAAAAACTGAAGCAGCAAAAGTAAATGCCGCAGAATCTCTTCCTGCAGCTGAAGCTAAAGCAGATACTCTTACAAAAAAATAATGAAAAATCTGTTTTTGACAGGATGTCTGGCAATGCTGATGTTTTCCTGTTCCAAAAAAGAAAATACACCTGTTGATGCGGCTTCCCCTGAAGCTACATCAATGAATGAACCGGCGAAAAGTAATCTTTCCGGCGACAAAATTATTGAAACGCTGGACTGTTCCGGATGTCATGCGGTGAATGAAAGAATGATAGGACCTTCTTATCAGGAAATAGCGGATAAGTATTCTGAAAAGGATGCAGAAATGCTCGCTTCCAAGATTATAGAAGGCGGAAGCGGAGTTTGGGGAGGCGTTCCGATGTCTCCACATCCACAGGTATCGAAAGAAGATGCCAAAAAAATGGTACAGTATATTTTAAGTCTGAAAAAATAATTGATGACTGAAAAGTCTGCTTTACATCCAAGAAATTTGCATCGTGATCCTTATGATTTCGAACAGCTTATTTCCTGTGTACCGGAATTAAAACATTATGTTTTTGTGAACGCTTATCAAAGTGTAACAATAAATTTCAGTCTTCCGAAGGCTGTAAAATTGCTGAACAAAGCTTTGTTGTTACACTTTTATAAGGTTCAGGATTGGGATATTCCCGAGGGTAATCTCTGTCCTCCGATTCCCGGAAGGGCAGATTACATTCACTATATTGCCGATTTAATCGGTGAAAAAAATCCTCAGAATTCTGATATTAAAGGACTGGATATCGGGACAGGAGCAAATCTTGTCTATCCTTTAATTGCCCACCGTTCTTACGGATGGAAAATGACGGGAACTGATATTAATGACAATTCCTTGAAAAATGCAGAATATATTTTAAGTCAGAATCCGGATTTATTACCTTTTATACATCTGAAAAAACAGCCGGAACCTGAACATATTTTCAAAAATATTATTGATAAAGAAGATCGTTTTGTATTTTCGATGTGCAATCCGCCTTTTCATGATTCCGAAGAATCTGCCATGAAAGGGAATTTCAGAAAGACAAAAAATCTTAAAAAATCTACGGTTAAAAAACCATTGCTGAACTTTGGAGGACAACAGTCGGAATTATGGTGTGAAGGCGGAGAACTGGCATTCATTACAAATATGATTCGCGAAAGTGCTCTGTATTCATCTCAGGTTTTATGGTTTACCTGTCTTGTTTCCAAAAAAGAGAACCTCAGTAAATTAACATTCCTTTTAAAGAAAATAAAAGCAGTCGATTTCAGGATTATCGAAATGTCTCAGGGACAGAAAATCAGCCGTATACTGGCTTGGACCTTTGTTGATCTTAATAAGCATAAAGACTGGTTTTTGAAGTCAAAAATATAAATGTCCTACATTATATTTGTAAAGCGTTTTAATATTGTGTTTTTAGAACAAATTTCTTTACAATATCTGCGGTTGAGTATTCTGTCCATGCAAAATATCAAGCCTGTTGTTTTCGGTAGATAAACTTGGTATCGGTTTGACGCTGTCTGCTAATTTAGCAGCCGAATTGATCTGTGACTGTATATAATAATGTATTACAGTATAAAATATTTGCTTCAACTTTAAAGCAGAATTTTATAAATAATCACTAAATTTGTACGCTTTTAGAAAAATAAGAAATGCAATTATCAGAACAAGAAATCATTAGAAGAGAAAAGCTGAATAAGCTTGTTGAAATGGGGATTAATGCATTCCCGGCGGATGAATACATCATTACAGATACTACAGAGTCTATAAAACAGGATTTCGCAGAAAGTAAACAGGTGAAGATCGCGGGAAGACTGATGTCGCGAAGAATTCAGGGAAAAGCTTCTTTTGCTGAGTTGCAGGATTCTACTGGAAGAATTCAGGTGTATTTTAACAGGGATGAGATCTGTACAGGAGAAGATAAAACGTTATATAATGAAGTGTACAAACATCTTTTGGATATCGGAGACATTATCGGAATTGAAGGTGAACTGTTTACAACACAGGTAGGAGAGAAGACGGTTTTGGTGAAAAATTTCACCCTGTTAACGAAATCTCTAAGACCGCTTCCACAGGCAAAAACCGATGAAAACGGTGTTGTTCACGATGCATTTAATGATCCGGAACTAAGATACAGACAGCGTTATGTAGATTTAACCGTAAATCCTCAAATTAAGGAAGTTTTCGTAAAAAGAACAAAACTGTTCAATGCGATGAGAACATTCTTCAATGATGCAGGATATTTTGAGGTTGAAACTCCGATCTTGCAGGCAATTCCGGGAGGAGCTGCTGCAAGACCTTTCATTACGCATCACAATGCTTTGGATATTCCTTTATATTTAAGAATTGCCAACGAATTGTATCTGAAAAGATTGATCGTGGGTGGTTTTGACGGGGTTTACGAATTCTCCAAAAACTTCAGAAATGAAGGAATGGACAGAACCCATAATCCGGAATTTACCGCAATGGAAATTTATGTAGCGTACAAAGACTACAACTGGATGATGGATTTCACGGAGAAGTTATTAGAGTTCTGTGCTATTCAGGTAAACGGAACAACAAAAGCTACTTTCGGGGAATATGAAGTGGATTTCAAAGCGCCTTACCAGAGAATTTCTATGACGGATGCGATCCTGAAATTTACAGGATTCGATATCACCGGAAAAACAGAACAGGAATTATTCGATTTTGCGAAATCTATCGGAATTGATGTGAATGAAACGATGGGGAAAGGAAAATTAATTGATGAAATTTTTGGTGAAAAATGCGAAGGAAACTTTATTCAGCCAACTTTCATTACAGATTATCCGATCGAAATGTCACCGCTTACGAAAAAACACAGAAGCAAAGAAGGTTTAACCGAGCGTTTTGAACTGATGGTTTGCGGAAAAGAAATCGCCAATGCGTATTCTGAGCTTAATGATCCGATTGACCAGAGAGAGCGTTTTGAAGAGCAGTTAAAATTATCCGAAAAAGGAGATGATGAGGCAGGACAGTTTATTGATGAAGATTTCTTAAGAGCGCTGGAATACGGAATGCCGCCAACTTCCGGTTTAGGAATCGGAATGGACAGATTAATTATGTTCCTTACGAATAACGCATCCATTCAGGAAGTTTTATTCTTCCCTCAGATGAGACCTGAAAAAGCAGTTCCTCAAATTGAACTGGGTGAAGATGAAAAAGTAATTCTTGAAATCTTAAAATCAGGAGAACAGATTGCTTTGGCAGAAGTGAAAGAGCAATCTCAACTTTCAGGAAAGAAATGGGACAAAGCTTCCAAAACTTTAACGAAAAATAACCTCGTGAAAGTAGATAAAATTGATGAGGTTCTTTTGATGAAACTGGTTTAAGATTTTACCGTTTAAAATAATATAAGGTCGTCTCAGGACGATCTTTTTTATTATATTCAAAAACTTTTTAAAAAATTAAAACTAATGATTAAAAAAATTAAAGTTAATCAGACGATTCCTATATATTCTAGCCATGATGAAAACTCAAAAACCGAAAGTTTTTTGCAAGAGGGAGATATTGTTGAATTTAATCGCGAAAAAAGAAGGGACGGTATTGATTGGTTTGAGATTATTTTGAACAGAAAAAATTACTTTATAAAAAAAGATTCTTCAAAGTTTTCTTTATTAAAAAGAGTCAAACTTATTGATGATGCTTGTACCATTGTATTCTTTGAATCTAAAGCCGGAGAAAAATATACTTTTGGTGAAGTATTTACGGTTCATTCGCTTGAAGGTATGAATCAGGGGTGTATTAAAGTGAAAAGAATTTTTGATCATGCGCAACAAGAGAAATACATTAATCTGTATTATGATATAAACAAGGTTAATATTTCTAAAAGGATTTTTGCAAAAGGAGAAGAAATCATAATTACCAATAAGATAGGAATGTTTACTGAGGTTTTATATGGCAAAAAGACAGGATATATTTTGTCTGATATTGCTTATTATGAACCGAAAAATTGGTGGATGGTAGCCGTTGTTTCTGTAGTTGGTTTATTTATGATGGTTGGCTTAATATATGGTGCTATATCTTCAGGCTGGGTTGTGAAAGGGTCTTTCTTAGCCATTCCGGTAATCATTGTATCTGCAATCATTATTGTTTTTATAAAAGGGATTTTGACAATTATTAATCTTGTTGTTGAAAATATTAGAAAAAGATTGTAATTTTTTACTGTAAAAACTATTTCTGTACAATTTCCGTTATTAATAAAAACTAAATGAGATGAGAATTCTTATCGTCCTTATTTTTCTGTTCGTCAATGTGAAAGCTCAGATGCTTAGTTCTGTTTATTTCGAGTACAATAGTTCTAAACTGACGAAAGAATCGCAGAAAAAGCTTGACAGTCTGGCGCAGTTGAGAAGCAATCTGAAATTCAGAATTTTTGGAAATTGTGATATTTCCGGAACTTCGGAATACAATAAAAAGCTGTCTGAAAATCGCGCTAATGCGGTTAATCAATATTTACAGTCAAAAGTCGGAAATAATATCAAACTGGAAAGTGTAGTAGGATTGGGAAAAGAAAAACCCATCAATGACAACAGTACCGAAGAATTGCGCGGTAAAAACAGAAGGGTAGATGTATTTATTGATCGGGTGATGATTGCCGGAGAAATACATTCGGGGAAAACCTTTGAGAGCTTTTTCAGCAAAAAAGTTTCAGAAATGAAAATCGGAGAAACTTTTTCTTTGCCGAATGTTAATTTTATCGGAGGTCGCCACGTATGGCTGCCAAAAGGAAATAGTGTATTGATGCAGTTAGCGGAAATTTTAAAAAATAATCCGACAATCGAAGTAGAATTGCAGGGACATATCTGCTGTGATTATGACAATTTCGACGGTGAAGATTTAGATTTGAAAACATTTAACCTATCTTGGACGAGAGCCAATGCCATCAAAGAATTTCTGGAAAAACAGGGAATTGCTTCCACGCGCATCAAAGCAACCGGAATGGGACATCTCAATCCTGTTGTTTATCCCGAAAGAAAGGAAGAGGATTTCATGAAGAACAGGAGGGTGGAAATTGTTTTACTTAAAAAATAGATTACAAGGTTTCGGCGCAGCTTTGCTGCGCCGAAACTATTATACCTTATAAAATTATCTTCTCAGTTTACTGAATGAAGCCATCAGATAAAACAAAAACGGAAGGATGAAAACAGAGCCGAGCATTAACGCCCATCCCAAAGCGGAAATTGTTTTTGGTGCGGCAACATTGTCTAATAAAGAAAGATGCTGTCCGTTTGCAAGCAAAATAATATTCGGATTGTGCTGATAAGTAGCGGCAACCAGAATCATAATCACCTGAAATCCGGCTAAAGCTCTTACTGGCAAAAGCTTACGGCGATTCATTGCTCTCAGAATCAAAAAGAGACAAATTGTGGCAAAAACCGTTGCCATAATTCCCAAAGGTTTTGAGAAAACCCACATCAGTAAAGGAATATCGGAAAAATAAGCCGTGATGAAAACCAGAAGTCCTGCGATAACAACAAAGACCATGGTCTGTTTGGATTTTCTAATCATCATACCCAGTTCAAAACGGTCAGATGTTTCTCTCAAAGCAAAAACGGAAGCAAGATAAGCACAGATGGAAACGGTAAATAAACCCACTGCTACCCCAAACCAGTTCAGCCAACTGAAAATATACAAATCTAAAAAGTTGGTCGCCTCCGGATTAATGGAATGGGAGATCGTTGCTGCTGCCGTTAATCCCAGAAAAAAAGGAGTCAGTAAACTCGCAAAGTAAAAAATCTGTGTGTAAATGCGTTGCCAACTGTCTTCTACTGCATCATAATGTCGAAAAGTAAAGGCTGTACCGCGTGCAATAATCCCCACCAGCATTAAAACCAAAGGAATATGAAGGTACGTGGAAAGCGTAGTGTAAATCTCCGGAAAGCCAACAAAAAGAATAACAATCGCAATAATCAGCCACATATGATTGGCTTCCCAAACCGGAGCAATGGAAGTATACATCAAAGTCTGCGTTTTGGGTCTGTTCTTTTTTCTGGTGAACTGTTCCACAATTCCCGCTCCGAAATCAGCTCCGCCTAAAATAACATACAGACAGATCGATAGCCAGAGAAATCCTATAACAACGTAAATCATGACTTCTTATTTTTAGAGTTAAACTGAGGATCGGTAGGATCGTATAATTTGGGAACCATTTTAATCTGTCTTGTTAAAAGGAAAATAATAACCAAAGAGAGTGACGCGAAAATCGCAGTAAAAAAGTAAAAAGAATACTGAATTCCCGGCATTGGTGTCACGGCATCGGCTGTTTTCATAATTCCGTAGATAATCCACGGCTGTCTTCCCACTTCAGTTACCGTCCATCCCGCTTCCAGAGCAATATATCCGAAAGGAGTTGCATATAAAAATGTTTTCAGAAGCCAGTTTTTGGAAAGCCATTCTTTCCTGAAAAATGTTGCATACAGAAAAACACTTCCAATAATAATCATCACAACACCAAAGAAAATCATGATCTGAAAAGCATAATGCACAACCGCAATCGGAGGCCATTTATCTTTTGGAAAATCTTTCAGTCCTTTTACTTCCGCGTTAAAATCATTAGCCACTAAAAAACTCAGAACTTTCGGGATTTTTACGGCATATTTTATCTCTTCTTTTTTCTCATCCGGAATTCCGCCAATCACAAATGAAGCCCCTTTCTCGGTTTCAAAATGGGCTTCCATGGCAGCTAATTTTATCGGCTGTCTTTCTGCAACAGATTTTGCGGCAACATCACCACTTAAGGGAGCTCCGAATGCTCCGATCAGAGCAAATCCTGCTGCAATTCTGAAGGCTTTGGTATGAAATTCAACATTTTTTTTCTTTAGAATCAAGAAAGCATGAACTCCGGCAACGGCAAATCCGGTTGCACAAAACGCTGCAACCGTCATGTGTAAAGCCTGAGGAAACCACGCGTCATTAAACATGGCTTTAATAGGATCTATATTTAAATATTGTCCGTTCACATAATCGAATCCTGCCGGAGAATTCATCCACGCATTTGCGGCAACCACTAAAATTCCCGAAGCTAAACCGCTTAATCCTACCAAAAATCCGCAGAACCAATGAAACCATTTATTAAATCTGTCCCATCCGTAAAGAAAAAATCCGATTGCGATGGCTTCAATAAAAAATGCAGTTCCTTCCAGTGAAAAAGGCATTCCGAAGATGGGTCCTGCGTGTTTAATAAATTCAGGCCACAGAAGTCCCAGTTCAAAGGAAAGCATCGTTCCGGAAACAGCTCCGGTTGCAAAAAGGATTGCTACACCTTTGCTCCATGCTTTTGTGAGACCTTTATAAACTTCGTTTTTTGTTTTTAAGTATTTCCAGTGCGCAAAAGCCATAAGGAAAGGCATTACCATACCTACACAAGAGAAAATAATGTGAAAGCCGAGTGACATTGCCATCTGTGCACGAGCTGCAAGAAAGTCGTCCATAAACCATTCATTTTGAGTAAATAAATTTACGGATAAATTATAGATCGTCATTATGATTTACAACAGCATTTGTTTGAGAAATAGGTTTTAACTTTGGTATTTTTTAAGAGAAAATAATCTTTGCTTTTTGTGGAAAAATCAATACTTTTTTGACACTTTTTAACTTTCGTACCTCGAAAAAAATCACGATATTTGTAAGTCTTTGCATTTAGCAGGATTTTTTAATATTTATATGAGTCAGAAACAATATACAGCTAGTAGTATTCAGGCATTGGAAGGAATGGAACACGTGCGTATGCGTCCTTCAATGTACATTGGTGATGTGGGAGTAAGAGGTCTCCATCATTTGGTTTATGAAGTAGTAGATAACTCTATCGATGAAGCTTTAGCAGGGTACTGCGATACGATCTTTGTCAGCATTAAAGAAGGAAACGGGATCGAGGTTAGCGATAACGGTAGAGGTATTCCTGTGGATTTCCATGAAAAAGAACAGAAATCCGCTCTTGAGGTGGTAATGACGAAAATCGGGGCAGGAGGTAAGTTTGATAAAGATTCTTATAAAGTTTCCGGAGGTCTTCACGGAGTTGGGGTATCGTGTGTAAACGCACTTTCCAACGAAATGGTGACGACAGTTTACAGAGACGGAAACGTTTATCAGCAGATATATTCAAGAGGTAAAGCTCAGACGGGTGTTGAGGAAATCGGGCACAGTGATCAGAGAGGAACCAAGCAGTTCTTCCAGCCGGATGATTCTATCTTTACAGAACTGGTGTATAACTATGATACATTAGCAAGCCGCTTAAGAGAGCTTTCTTATTTAAATAAAGGAATTACCATTACGCTTACCGACGAAAGAGAAAAACTGGAAGACGGTTCTTTCAGATCAGAAGTTTTCCATTCTGAAGGAGGTTTAAAGGAGTTCGTTGCCTTTATTGACGGAAACCGTGAGTCGATCATGGAAAATGTAATTTTCATGGAAGGTGAAAGAGATGATATTCCTGTGGAGGTTGCGATGCGTTACAACACATCATTCAACGAAAATCTTCACTCTTACGTAAATAATATCAATACTCACGAAGGAGGAACTCACTTGGCAGGTTTCAGACGTGCTTTGACAAGAACTTTGAAGAAATATGCAGATGATTTAGGAATTCCTGCCAAAGAAAAAGTAGAAATTACAGGGGATGACTTCCGTGAAGGACTTACCGCTGTAATTTCCGTAAAAGTAATGGAACCTCAGTTTGAAGGACAGACCAAAACAAAATTAGGAAACTCCGAAGTTTCGGGTGCTGTTGATAAAATTGTTGGGGAAATGCTGACTAACTTTTTAGAAGAAAATCCCAACGAAGCAAAAATTATCGTTCAGAAAGTGGTGTTGGCTGCAAAAGCCAGACAGGCTGCGAAAAAAGCCCGTGAAATGGTTCAGAGAAAATCTCCGATGGGAGGTTCCGGACTTCCGGGGAAATTATCCGACTGTTCTTCAAAAGATCCTGCAGAATCAGAAATTTTCTTGGTTGAGGGAGATTCCGCAGGTGGAACGGCAAAACAAGGGCGTGACAGATTCTTTCAGGCAATTCTTCCGTTAAGAGGTAAAATTCTGAACGTTGAGAAATCAATGCTTCATAAAGTATATGATAATGAGGAGATCAAAAATATTTATACCGCTCTTGGGGTTTCTGTAGGTACTGAAGAAGATTCTAAAGCGTTGAATATGGCGAAATTAAGATATCACAAAATCGTAATTATGACCGATGCGGATATTGACGGGTCTCACATCTCAACCTTAATCTTAACCTTCTTCTTCAGATATATGAAAGAATTGATTGAGAACGGTTATATTTATATCGCTCAGCCTCCTTTATATTTATTAAAAAGAGGGAACAAAAAAGTTTATGCTTACAACGAAAAAGAGCGTGAAGAATTCACTTTAGAGATGTCTCCGGATGGGAAAGGTGTTGAAGTTCAGCGTTATAAAGGTCTTGGAGAGATGAATCCTGAACAGCTTTGGGAAACCACTCTGAATCCTGAACACAGAATTCTGAAGCAGGTAACCATCGACAATGCAGTGGAAGCAGACAGTGTATTTTCTATGTTGATGGGAGACGAGGTTCCGCCAAGAAGAGAATTTATTGAAAAGAATGCCAAATATGCGAAAATTGATGCATAATTGAATTCAAAAAATACGATTATAAAAGGCTTCAGCAATGAAGCCTTTTTTCTTTTTTCAATATGAACCCTTCAATACAATAAAAAAAGTTTTCACAGTTATAAGATTTCATTATTTTTGCTAAATTTTAATAACCATGATGAAAATACTTTGTATTGGAGCACTTTCGATGGCTTCTTTTTACTACTCACAAAATTTTCCGGTTTCTGCCATTCCTGAGAATCTGAAGAAAAATGCCAGCGTAGTTATCAGAAAAGAAAATGATATTGCCGAAATCAATAAGATAGATGATATTACTTACAAAAGATCTTCTGTAATTACGGTATTAAATAAAGATGCTATTCCTTATGCTATACCCAGAATTTCTTATCAAAAAGGAGATAATATTTCAGAGGTAAAGGTAATAGTTTATGATGAGAAAGGGAATAAACTAAAGAGTTACTCTAAAAGTGATTTTACAGATATTGCAGCTAATCCTCAAGGAACCTTCTATTCAGATAGCAGAATGTTAATTCTTCCTTTTACCGCATCAAGTTTTCCTTATACGGTAGAATTTAGCTATGAACTGGACGATGAAAATACTGTTTTTATTCCAGATTTTGTACCATTTTATGATTATAACGTTTCTTTAGAAGAAAGTACATTTAACATAATTAATAAATCAGGAATAAATCTTCGCTCTAAGTTCTATGAATCTCCTTTTAATTATACATCTGTAGATATTAAATCAAATGGAGAAAATAAACTGTACACTTATAAGAATGTTCCGGCTATAGACAATGGACAATTGGTTCCAAGTCCGCAAAAACTTCTTCCAAAAGTTAGTTTTTCTCTTGATAAATTTAATCTTGAAGGAAAACAGGGAAGTATTGCATCCTGGAAAGATTTTGGAACTTGGTATTATCAAAACTTATTAACTCCTGTTTCTGTTTCTACACCTGAGATTAAGGCAGAAATAGCTTCTTTAAACTTATCCGGAACAACTGAAGAAAGAGTAAAGAAGATCTATCAGTATATGCAAAATAAAACCAGATATATTTTTGTTGCTTTAGGAATTGGCGGTTGGCAACCCATGATGCCTGATGAAGTTCAGAAAAAAGGATATGGAGATTGTAAGGGGCTTACCAATTACATGAGAACGCTTTTGAACGAAGCAGGAATAAAATCATATTACTCTATTATAAATTCAAATCCGTCATCCATAAGTTTTGATAAAGATTTTCCAAAAATGGCGGGAAATCATGTGATACTTACAATTCCTACAGAAAAAGGAAATATCTGGCTGGAAAATACTTCACAACAGACGGCATTCAACCATCTAAGTTTTAGTACTACAGACAGAAATGTTCTCATGGTAAAGCCAGATGGAATCGATATTGTGCAGACCCCCAGTTTGTCGGCTGAGCAAAATAAAGAAAAGCAGACGCTCTATATTCAATTAAATTCAGACAAATCTATTAGCGGAAAAGGTAAGTTCTCGTATTCAGGAGCTCAGTATGATTTTAATCTGATGTATCTGTTAATTCCTGAAAAAGACAAAACTGAATTCATGAAAAAGTCTTATTCTACATTGGATTTTGAGAATATTGAAATGAAAGACTTTAACAATGATAAAAATGATGCAATTGTAAATTTTGATTTAAATTTTAGAGCATTAAACTATTCAAAATTAGTTGGAAGCAGTTACATTTTTAGATCCGTTCCTATTTACAAAGAAGCAATCTATCAGGAAGATCTTGCGAGAGAATTACCGTTTGAGAGCAGATTAGCTTATCAGGATGACGCAGAAATCATTTATGAATTGCCTCAAGGCTACTTTATAGAAGAACTTCCTCAAAATACAAACCTTACTTCAGAATTTGGTTCATACAAAATAACATTTGAAAAAGAAGAAAATAAACTCATTGTAAAACGTACAGTTAATATCAAAAAAGGTCTTTATTCAAAAGAAAAATTTACTGATTATACAAGTTTTCGTAAGAAAATTTTAAATTCAGATAATTCTAAAATCTTAATTTCTAAAAAAAACTAATACCATTTTAATGAAAATAATTAAAAAATTAAATCTGCTTTATATTTTTATTACAGCTATTTGCTTTGCTCAGGAACATAAATTTCTTAATTATCCTAAATTTGACGAGGCAGACTTAAAAAAAACACAATCAGCCATAGAAAAAGACGCTCCTGCGGAGATTCTTTACAATAGTATGAGTTATAGTGTAGCTCCTTCAGGATGGTATTTGGTAACAAAAAAATTCTTTTCCAAAGTAAAAATATATAATAAAAAAAATGCAGAAGGATGGCTGAATATTCAAATTCCGATTACTGATGATGAAAGCTTAGCAGAATTTCAGCTTACAGTTTATAATCTTCAGAATGGAAAAGTAGAGAAAACATTGATTAATAAGAGAGATCAGCTAAAAGAAAATTTAGTAAAAGGATTAAAAGTATTTAAGTTAGCTATTCCAAATATATTAGATGGTTCAGTAATTGAATACAGTTATAAATTAGAAAGTAATAATCTTTTTAATTTAGCATATGATTTACAATATGACATTCCTATTGTATATCAGGAATACAATTTTGAACATCCAGTTTCAATGAGTTATAGTTTCAACAGTACTGGTAATATTATCAAACCTAAATACAACTTCAGTACTACTGAGCAACAAACAGGAGGTAGTTTTCAAGTATACAATTTTGGGTATGAAAACATGATGTCAATTCCAAAAGAATTATTTGTTAAAGACAACTATAGATATATAGCACGTATAAGACCAGAATTAACTAAATATACAACAAAATACTTTTCTTATAATATTGCAGAAAGCTGGAATAAAGTTTCCGAAAATTTAAATAATAGTGATCTATTCGGAGGCTATTTAAAAAGTAATGGGATAAGAGATGCCCTGCCTGAAAATATTAAAAATATTTATAATCCTCTTGAAAAAGCAAATAAAATTTTTGATTTTGTCAAAAACAATTACAAGTGGAACAAAAAAGATGGAATTTTTGCTAGTCAAAATTTAAGACAGGTAATTAAATTAAAATCAGGAAATTCGGCGGATATCAATCTTTTATTAATTGCTCTTTTAAGGGATGTTGGTTTAGATGCAAATCCGCTTTTAATTTCTACTGTTGATAATGGAATCCTGAATATTTTTTCGGCAAATTTGAGTAATTTGAATCATGTCTTAGTATCACTTAAGATTAATGATCAGATGTATTTTTATGATGCAACTTCTTTTGCCTCTAAAGTTAATATTTTACCTTTAAAAGACTGGAATGATTTTGGAATTTTAATAGAAGATGGAAAAGGTACAGATTTATCTTTTTCAAATACAAATATAAGTAAAAAGAATTTGATAATTAAAGCAAATTTAAATCTTGAAAAATCTGAAATTACTGGGACTTTTACACAAAAAGAAAGTGGACTTTATGCTATTGAATCTTATGACGAATTTGATACAAATAAGGATAAATATAATGAATCTTTTAAAACAAAATTCAATACAAATATCAAGGATGTTGAAACAAAGCTTTTGGAAGATGGGGATTTTGAATCCAAATTGAATTTTTCAAGTGCCAACCTAATGGATGTTGTAGGGAGTAAAATTATTTTAAATCCATTATTATTTTTAAATGTAGGTAATGAAAATTTTGATCAAAAAGAAGAAAGAAAAAATCAGATAGATTTTATTTCTGCATTTTCAAGGGAAAAGAGGGTTGAAATAGACATTCCTAACGGATACAAAGTTGCAGATCTTCCAAAGCCTAAGAAAATTTCAACAGATGGTAAGGAAATATTATTTAGCTACAATATTGAAATTATAAATGATAAACTTATTGTTACTTCTAAAGTAAATGTTGCAAGTCAGAACTATCCTAAAGAATACTATGAGCTTTTCAAACAAATTTGGAAAATTATTTCAGATAGCGAAAATCAGGTAATCAGTTTGATTAAAAACTAACGAAAAGACTTCAGTAATGAAGTCTTTTCCATTTTTACTACAGAGCTTTTAATACAATAAAAAAAAGTTTTCACAGTTATAAGATTTCATTATTTTTGCTAAATTTTAATAACCATGATGAAAATACTTTGTATTGGAGCGCTTTCGATGGCTTCTTTTTACTACTCACAAAATTTTCCGGTTTCAGCTATTCCTGAGAATCTGAAGAAAAATGCAGATGCGGTGATCAGGAAAGATCTTACGACGATTCAGGTTAATAAAATTGATGATATCAGATATCAGTATTATACGGTGACCACTGTTTTGAATAAAGACGGCGATTCCGATGCGCAGATTTATATTCCTTATGAAAAAGGCAATAGTATTTCAGACATCAAGGTAAATATTTACGATGAATCCGGAAAGAAAATAAAGTCATTTTCCAAATCAGATTTTGGGGATTTTGCCAATAATAATCAGGGAACTTTCTATTCGGATAACCGAGTGATGGCTTTGTCTTATACGCCTACGCAATATCCTTACACCGTGGAATTTTCTTATCAGATCGCAGATGAAAACACGGTTTTCCTGCCGGATTTTATTCCATTCAGATCAACCAATATTTCATTGGAAGAAGCTCAGATGAAGATCATCAACAAATCAGGCATCGAGCTTAAAACAAAAACATATCCTTCGGCTTATAACTATACTTCAGTTACAGAAAGCGATAATGCAGGAGAAAAAATATATTCTTATAAAAATGTTCCGGCTATTGATGATGCTTTTTTGCTTCCCCAACCGATAAAAATTTTGCCAAAAGTAAGTTTTGCGTTAACAAAATTCAATCTTGAAGGAAAACAGGGGAGTATAAACAACTGGGGTGAGTTCGGATCTTGGTATTACAACAGCATTTTACAGCCGGTTTCTTTATCAACGCCTGCAATTAAAGCGGAAGTCGCAGCATTGAATTTACAGGGAACAACCGAAGAAAAGGTAAAAAAACTGTATCAGTATATGCAGAGCAAGACAAGGTATATTTTTGTAGCCTTGGGAATCGGCGGTTGGCAGCCGATGCTTCCGGATGAGGTTCAGAAAAAAGGATATGGTGACTGCAAAGGATTAACGAATTACATGAAAACTTTACTGGATGAAGCCGGAATTCCGTCTTATTATTCGGTGATCAATTCCGGCTCCTCTCCGGTTTCGTTTGATAAAGATTTTCCCAAAATGGGAGGAAACCATGTTATTCTGATGGTTCCTGCAGAAAAAGGAAATATCTGGCTGGAAAATACATCTCAACAAATAGCTTTTAACCACCTAAGTTACGGAACCACAGAAAGAAATGTGCTTTCCATCAGAAAAAACGGAATTGAATTAATTGATACTCCGGTTTATGCAGCAGACCAAAGCAAAGAAAAACAGCTTTTAAAAATAAAGCTTAATGAAGACAACAGTATTTCCGGCGAAGGTAATTTTGCGTACACGGGAATTCAGTATGATAACAATCTCGTTCTGGCAACGATGTCACCAAAAGAAAGAAACGAAGCCATAAAAAATCTTCTGGATGTTCTTCATTTTGAAAAGATTGAAATGAAAAACTTCCTGAACGATAAAGACAATGCCGTTGCAAAATTTGATCTTGATTTTAAAGCCAATAATTATTCTAAAAACGCAGGAAGCAGCATCATTTTCAGAGCAGTACCTATTTATTCAAACAATGTTTACAAAACAGACGAAAACAGGGAATTGCCTTTTGAATTAAGACAGTCTTTTCAGGATGAATATGAAATCAACTTTGCGCTTCCTAAAAACTATAAAATAGAGGAACTTCCCGAGAATGTGACCTTAAATTCAGAATTCGGAACCTATCAGTTAAGTTTTGTAAAAAATGGCGAAGAACTGAAAGTCAGCCGAACCATAAGAATCAATAAAGGACTTTATCCTAAAGAAAAATATAACGATTACGTTAATTTCAGAAAAAAAACCATTAACATCGACAACTCAAAAATTTTAATTTCTAAAATTTAACATGAAAAAAATATTTCTAGTGGCTTTCTGTTCAATGAATTTGATATTTATTGAAGCTCAGAAGCATGAATTTCTTAATTATCCTAAATTTAATGATGCAGATCTTTCAAAGCAGAAATCAGCGCTGGATGAAAATGCACCTGCCGAAATTTTATTCAAATCGCTGCATTTCAGCATTGATAATAATACCGGAAATCTTGTGAAAAAAACTTTTTATAGGGTGAAAATTTATGATAAGGACAAAGCAGAAGACTGGTTGAATCTTGAAATTCCGTTATACCAAAGCGGAAGCGATCAGGAGACCATTTCTAAGGTAAAAGCTTTCACGTACAATCTGGAAAACGGTACTTCCGTAGCTACAAAAGTTGATAAAAGTTCAAAATATAAAAGTAAAGAGAGCAAATATGTCTCCATCACAAAATTTGCATTCCCGAATGTAAAAAACGGCTCTGTTATCGAATACCAGTATGAAGTGACTTCTCCGTTTCTCTATGTGGTTCCGGAAATCATGATTGAAACAGATACACCGTCGTTATACACGGAATATGTTTTAGACAGCCCTTCAAATATTGCCTATAATGTGAATTACACAGGTTTTCTTACTCCTAAATATAGAGAAGTCGATGAAAGAATGATGTACGGAATGAATTACAGAACGTACCGCTTCGGATTTGAAAACGTAAAAGGATTTAAAACAGAAAAATTTGTAAATAACGACCGAAATTACAGAACCAAAATTGGTGCAGAGCTTCATTCTACAAACTTCAGAGAACTTAAATTGTATTCTTCGTCGTGGGAACAGATTAAGCAGAGGTTGTATGAAAATGAAGATTTCGGAGGAGAATTAAAGAAAACAAGACTGGCAAAAGACAATATGCCTGCAAATATTTCAGGAATTTCAGGAGAGATAGAAAAAGCCAATGCTGTTTTTGATTATGTAAAAAATACCTTTACATGGAACAAAGACAGAGGAATTTATACAGAAGACGGTATCAAAAAAATGCTGGAAACAAAAACCGGAAATGCGGCAGAAATCAACCTTTTTCTAGTCATGATGCTTCGTGAAGCCGGAATTAAAGCAGATCCGCTTACGATTTCTACGGTGAGCAACGGTTTTATTAACATCGCTTCACCCAATGTTTCCAACATGAATTTTGTAATTGCTGCTGTTCAGACAAAAGATGGCTTTCATTTGTATGATGCGACTTCAAAGCAGTCTTCGATCGATCAGTTACCGCCAAGAGACTGGAACCAGTTCGGAATTTTGATGAATAAAGACAAAGTTCAGCAATTATCCATGATCAATGCAAAAACAAGTTTTACCTATCTTACGGCGGAGGCAAAAATTAATGCAGACGGAAGCATTTCGGGAACCTATTCCGATAAAGACACAGGAACGTATGCTATTTTTGCAAAAGAGAGCTATGACGATAATGCAGAGAAATACAAAAAGCAGTATAAAGATAATTTTGCGATAGACTTTACCAATATCGATTCAAAAGTACATGAAAACGGTGATTTTGAAAGCACCATGAAGTTTTCTTCCGAAAATTTAATCGACAGGATCGGAAAGAAAATGATTATCAATCCGATGTTGTTTTTAAATAAAAACTCAAATGAATTCGATCAGACAGAAGAAAGAAAATACCTTATCGATTTTACTTCGCCGTTCACAAGAATTAAGAAAATAGTCTTGGAAATTCCGGAAGGATATGCCATTGAAGAAATGCCGAAAAACAAAAAAATCGTAACCGACGATAAAGAAATCGAATACAGTTATATTGCTGAGCAAAAAGGAAACAAGATCGAAGTAATTTCCACCACCAAAGTTAAGAGTCCGAATTATGAGAAAGAATATTATCCGGCTTTTAAACAGATTTGGGGAGTGGCTTCCAAACAGGAAAATCAGGTCATCAGTCTTGTAAAAAAACAGTAATTAAATTTTTTTTCAAAAATAATCTCAAACCATTCATTATTTGAATGGTTTTTGCATTGAAGAAGGAAAATCAGAATTATGAAAAATACCATTGCGGTCTTAGCACTTTCAACTTTCTTTGTCTTTTCTGCCTGTAAAAAGACGGAAAGCAATAATATAAATGAAACAGAAGTTGCAGCTCCCGAAAAGTTTACAGTAGATTCCGTGAAAATCAGCGATTCGACTAAGCTTAGCGATTCTTTAACCGTTAAATATACTTCCAAAATGTTGCTGTTCCCGACCGTAAAGGATAAAAAATTATTAGACAGCATTTATTTTACAGAAAAAAATATTGGCGATTTTTCCAGAGAAGGATTGCTGAATTACCTTCAGAAAAGCAAAAACGAATATTTTAATAACATCAGAAAAGATTCAAAAGACTGGATTTCAGATATTTCATTTTCTCAGGAATGGTATTCGGATACGGGAATGAAAGTAAAATCCAATATCAACGATTATCTGCAGATAGAATACTTTTGGGCTTCATATGAAGGCGGAGCGCACGATAATTATGGTTATTCCGAAAGAGTTTTTGATCTTCAAAACAATAAAAAATTAGAATTAAAAGACATCACTTCCATGCCGAAAGAAAAACTGGAAGCCCTTTTAATGAAAAATATCAACAAAACCAACAGCGGAACAACAGATGATAAAGGAGAAGTTAATAATTCTGAAATGCTTTTGGTAGACAAAATTCCGGCAACGGAAAATTTTTATTTCGATGACAAAAACCTGTATTTCCATTACAGTCCGTACGAAATTACAGCTTTTGCAGCAGGAGATATTATAATCCCTGTTTCCTGGACAGAGCTTAAAGGAACTCTTACTCCAGAATTTATGAAAAGAATGAAAATTAAATAACAATCATGCTTCCACATCGGGAGCATTTTTTATTTTTGCACTAATGGAAAAAGTCGCTTTCATCATCAATCCTTTTTCGGCGAAAAAAAATTATCAGCCGTTTCTTAACGAACTGAAAGCAAAGGTGAAAGATCCTTTGTATTACATCTCGGAATCCATTCCCGGAACCGATCAGTTTATTCAGGATCATTTTAATGATGTTGATATTTTTGTAGCCATTGGAGGCGACGGAACCATTTCTACCGTAGCCAGAAATCTCATCAACACAGAAAAAATTCTGGCGATTTTTCCGGCAGGTTCCGGAAACGGATTTTCCAACGAAACCCAGTTCAGCAAAAATCTGGACGAACTGCTGGAAAAGATCAGAACCAAAAATTCCAGAAAAATTGATACGTTCACAGTAAATGAAAGACTTTCCATTAATGTTTCCGGAACCGGATTCGACGGTAAAGTCGTAAAGGAATTTGAAAAAACAACGCGGGGATTTAAAAACTACATCAAAGTTTCCTTTAAAACTTTTTTCAGCTACAAGCCAATCAAACTGAAGTTTTTTGACGAAAAATACAAGCAGTACAACGGGAAATATTTAATGGTGAACATCGCCAACACACGACAGTTTGGAAACAACGCCTACATCGCACCTCATGCAAGTAAAAGTGACGGTTTGGTAGATATGGTTCTGGTCAAAAAATTTCCTTTCTTCTATTCCATGCTTTTTGCGTTCAGAATGTTTACCAAAAAACTGAAACAGGACGATTACATTACTTATTTGCCTGTTTCCGAAATAGAATTTAAGGTGAATACCAAAAACTGGCATCTCGACGGAGAATTCAACAAAATAAAATCTCCGGTTCATGTAAAAGTTAAGCCATCAAGCTTAAGAATTTTAATCTAAAAACCGTCATTCCGGTAAAAAAGGAATTGTTATCTATTTAATTTTAGGAGCTGTTTCGCGCTTTCGCTACTCGCTTTTTTTGGATTCGGCGGCTGCGAAGCAGCCGCCGAATCCAAAAAAGAGCTCAGACACGCCGCTCAATCGCGGCTAAAATGGCAGTCATTGTAAAACTAAATCTGTTTCAGATTAAACAATGTCAGGCTAAACTTCCAGCTTTTTTTCCACTTCATTCGGATGATCCAGACAATAGTGCAGTTGCTCTTTATCCAGTTGCTTTTCCCAGTTGGCAACCACTACCGTTGCAACAGAATTTCCGATTACGTTGGTTAAAGCACGGCATTCACTCATAAACTTATCGATTCCCAAAATCAGCGTCATTCCGGCAATCGGAATTTCAGGAACCACCGCTAATGTTGCTGCTAAAGTCACAAATCCCGCTCCCGTAACTCCGGCTGCACCTTTAGAACTCAGCATGGCAACCAAAAGAAGAATGATCTGTTTTTCAATTGGAAGATGGATGTTCAGAGCCTGGGCAATAAAAAGCGAAGCCAGCGTCATATAAATATTGGTTCCGTCGAGATTGAAAGAATATCCTGTAGGAACCACCAAACCGACAATCGCTCTTGAACAGCCTGCTTTTTCAAGCTTTTCCATAATTCCGGGAAGTGCAGATTCTGAAGAACTCGTTCCTAAAACCAGCAAAAGCTCCTCCTTCAGATAATACATCAGCTTAAAAATATTAAAACCGTTGTACCAGGCGACAGCGCCTAAAACCAAAACCACAAACAATGCAGAAGTTATATAAAACGTTCCCACCAAAAAAATCAGATTCAAAACCGAATGAAGTCCGTATTTTCCAATGGTAAAAGCCATCGCTCCAAAAGCTCCGATCGGCGCCAGTTTCATCAGCATATGCACAATTTTAAAGACCGGAGTAGAAAGATCCTGTAAAAAATCCGTTACTTTCTGGCTTTTTTCTTTCGTTAAAACCAAAGCTACGCCCATTAAAATAGCAACAAGAAGAACCTGCAGAATATTATCTCCAACCAACGGACTGAACAGCGTTTCCGGAATAATATTCATAATAAAACCCGTTAAAGTCGTTTCATGAGCTTTTTGCTGATACTGAGAAACATCACCCGAAAGGGTAGAAGGATCAATATTAAGACCATGACCCGGCTGTAAGATATTTCCTACCACCAAACCGATAACCAATGCCAACGTTGAAAACGTAAAGAAATAAATCATCGCTTTAACCGCAATTCTGCCCACTTTTTTAAGGTCAGTCATGTGCGCGATTCCTAATGTGAGGGTAATGAAAATCACCGGAGCAATAATCATTTTCACGAGTTTGATGAATCCGTCGCCCAAAGGTTTCATTTTTTCACCAAGTTCAGGATAAAATCTTCCTAAAAGAATTCCTGCAACAATCGCAATAATAACCTGAAAATAAAGCTGGTGGTAAATCTTTTTTGCTTTCACAAGAATATTGATTTTAAAAGCCGAAAATTAGTGAAATTTGCTCTAAAATAATGACAAATGTCATGAATAGTTTCGGCTCGGGCGAAGCCCGAGCCGAAACCAAAATTATTTTAAATTTTTATATAATTTTAATGAAGCAAGAATCTCAAAAAACGGTCTCAAAATTCAGATTATTTTTACTCTTGCCATTCTGACGAAGGAAGAATCTCAAATAATCAGTCAATTAAGATGTTTTAAGTCAGCTTTTTTAGCTTAACTACAAAAACTTCACCTATTCCACTGCAACAGAATCGTCACCACGACCATCTGCAACTGCATGAATATTTCCGTTGTCATCAATCAGAATCATTTCTGTTCTTCCGATCTGGTTCCATTTTTCAGACTTATACCCTAATTTTTCCAGATCCTTAATCGTGGTTTCAGGGAAATTCTTTTCAAAAGCAACCGTTTCAGGAAGCCACTGATGATGAAATTTCGGAGCATTGACAGAAATATTAGCATTCTGCTTAAAATCGATCACATCAACAATAGCCTGATAAACAGAAGTCGGAATCGTCGTTCCTCCCGGAGTTCCGACTACCATGTAAGGTTTTCCGTTTTTCAGAACAATCGTTGGAGTCATCGAAGAAAGCATCCTTTTATTCGGCTGAATGGAATTTGCCTCTCCGCCAACCGCTCCAAACATATTCGGGACACCCGGTTTAATGGAAAAATCGTCCATTTCATTATTTAAGAAAAATCCCGCACCCGAAACGACAACCTTACTTCCGTAATAACCATTCAAAGTAGTGGTTACCGCTGCTGCATTTCCATCCTTATCAATAACGGAAATATGAGTAGTCTCTGTAGATTCTTTCGGTTGTTTTGTTATTTTTCCTACTTCTGCACTCGGTGTTGCTTTGCTGAAACTGAAGCTTTTCCAGCGGTTTTTCAGATATTCGTCAGATATCAGATAAGAAGTTTTATCCTGAATAAAATCCGGATCGCCCATATATTCCGCTCTGTCTGCATAGGCTCTTCTTTCGGCTTCCACCATCACCTGAACAGCCTGTGTAGAGTTTTGCTGATATTTTTCCAGATTTTCATAAGCTGCCATTTTCAGCATTTGCGCAAGAAGAAGTCCGCCGCTTGAAGGCAAAGGCATAGAAACCACCTGATTTCCTTTGTAATCAAATTCAAGTGCTTTTCTTTCGGCAACTTTATAATTTTTAAGATCTTCAGAAGTAATAATTCCGTTTCCTTTTTTCATTTCAGAAACCAGAAGTTCAGCTGTTTTTCCTTCGTAAAAGCCTTTTAGACCTTGTTTCTGAATCAACTTTAACGTTTCAGCCAAATCCTTCTGAACTAAAAGATCTCCGGCTTTCCAGGGAATATCTTTAACAAAAACAATGGAAGACTGATTGTGCTTCTGGAAATTTTGTTTGTTGTTATTCAGTAAGTTAGCTTCCTGTTCGGTAATCGCAAAGCCTTTTTCAGCAAGATCAATGGCGGGCTGAATTAATTTGCCCATCGGAAGTTTACAGTATTTTAAAGTAGCAAAAAAACCTGCCACACTTCCCGGAACACCAACCGCTAATCTCCCGTTTTGGGAAAGATCGGTATTGGCTTTACCGTTTTTGTCGACGTACATATCGCGGCTTGCTTTTTTAGGCGCCGTTTCACGGTAATCGATTGTGAATTTTTCGCCATTGTTTTTTACGCCAACTAAAAATCCGCCTCCGCCGATGTTTCCTGCCTGCGGATAAACAACGGCAAGTGCATATTGTGTGGCAACAATAGCATCATAAGCATTTCCCCCCATTTTCATCACTTTTGCTCCTGCTTCGCTCGCCAACGGATGCGCAGAAACAACCACTCCTTTATTTTTAACTTTCACCTCCTTCACAATAGTAATATCTGTGTATTGTGCTGAAATTGTGGTAGAAAATAAAATAAGTGAAACAATAATCTTTTTCATTTACAAAATTTATATTCGAATTTACGATTTTGTTTTAAGATAGGGTCTAAAATATTTACTTTTGCTTTCGATCAACAAATAAAAGTTAAAAATGAAATCCCACACGGAAAGAATACTTATTACAGGTGCTTTAGGACAGATCGGCACCGAGCTTACAAACAGACTTGTTGAAATTCACGGAGCAGAAAATGTAGTTGCTTCGGGGCTCGACAGATGGCAAAAAGGAATTACCGCGGCAGGTCATTATGAAAGAATGGATGTTACCAATACCCAATTGGTAAGACAGGTGATCAAAGACTACGATATTACTACCGTTTATCATTTGGCTTCATTATTGTCGGGTACATCAGAAAAGCAACCGATTTTTGCATGGAAACTAAATCTGGAGCCTTTGCTTCATTTTTGTGAAATGGCAAAAGAAGGACTTATCCAAAAGATTTTCTGGCCGAGTTCCATTGCGGTTTTTGGAAAAGGAATTCCTAAAGAAAATGTGGAGCAGGATGTGGTTCTAAATCCTACAACGGTTTACGGAATTTCTAAAATGGCGGGTGAGAAATGGTGCGAGTATTATTTTGATAAGCATGGAGTAGATGTAAGAAGCATCCGTTATCCGGGATTGATTTCATGGAAAACTCCTGCAGGTGGTGGAACTACAGATTATGCTGTTGAGATTTTTTATGAAGCCATCGAAGAAGGAAAATACACAAGTTTTATTTCCGAAAACACAGGAATGCCGATGTTGTATATGGATGATGCCATTAACGCAACCCTGAAATTAATGGATGCTCCAAAAGAAAATCTTACCGTAAGATCTTCTTATAATTTGGGCGGAATGTCTTTCACTCCAAAAGAACTGGCGGAAGAAATTAAGAAAGAAATTCCGGAATTCGAGATCGATTATAAACCGGATTTCAGACAGGCAATCGCAGATTCATGGCCAGCTTCAATTGATGACTCCGTAGCGAAAAAAGACTGGGGATTAAGCTATGATTTCGGGATTTCTGAGATGACTAAAGACATGATTAAAAATTTGAAAATCAAATTAGCTAAAAATTAATTTACTTCAAGTTTTAATTTAAATAAGAATTATTTTAACATCTGATTTTTAATTTATTATAAAAATTATCTAAAATTTAGTTTAAATGATATTGTTCACATTTAACATTCTGAATATTGAAGCTGACTGCAAAAAACAGCAGTTTGTTTCCGATGAAGAGAGGCTGAAAATTTCAGAGGATAATACAAAAGCAATACTTAGAATTTTAGACATTCATGATGTTAAAGCAAGTTTCTTTGTAGAGATTTCTATCGCTCAAAAACTTCAGAATTTAATAAAAGCAATTTCATTCCAAAGGCATGAAATTGCTTTTTATAATAAAAATTCTACCCTTCAGGAAATTGAAAATGCTAAAAAATTTACTCAGGAATTTTTAGAAAAACAGATTCGCGGAATTCGTCAGAAAGACATCAAAGTTCCTCAGGAAGATTTAAAGTTGCTGGAATTTAATTACGTTTCCAATATAGATAATGCCAACATTCTTTTTCCTTTCAAACGTCTGAAAAGAGATACGCAGATTAATGAGGAAGACGGATTGAGTATTGTTCCGGAAAGTATTTCTCCTTACAGTCAGCTTCCGTATAACGATTTTGTATTTCAGATGCTTCCGATGGAGTATTACCAGAGTATGGTTTTCGAAACCCTGAAAAAGGATGATTTCGTTCTGATCTATCTTAATTCATGGCAGTTTACAGATTTTCAGAAATATCCGTTTGATATTCCCTTTTACAGAAGGCTGAATTCAGGCAAAAAAATGGAGGACAAATTAGATGCCCTCCTGAGTTGGATCAACGAGAAAGAAATGGCTACTTCCCGTATGAAAGATTATATTTTTTAGCTTGCAGGAATTAGGTTGTACAGTTTACTAAAAACCTTAAACCAAAAACGCTAAACTTT
Organism: Chryseobacterium gambrini; assembly: GCF_900156825.1. Lineage (GTDB taxonomy): Bacteria > Bacteroidota > Bacteroidia > Flavobacteriales > Weeksellaceae > Chryseobacterium > Chryseobacterium gambrini. The sequence goes on from NZ_FTOV01000006.1 coordinate 97,773, forward strand.
AATTTTTTAAGCCAGTTCAAAAAGCGTAATCTCCGGTAAAACGCCGACTCTTCCGGGATATCCCAAAACTCCGAAACCTCTGTTTACATACAGCATTTTTCCTTCGCTTTCATATAAATCTGCCCATTTTGGATATTTATACTGAACAGGAGACCATTTTACGTTTTTCAGATCCAAACCAAACTGCATTCCGTGGGTATGTCCTGAAAGCGTTAAATGAACATTTGCAGGGTGTTTTTTCACCACATAATCAAAATGGGTAGGATCGTGGCTCATTAAGATTTTAACGGCAGATTCCGGAACACCTTTTAAGGCATCATCTAATCTTCCAAATTGCGGAAAAGGTTTCAGTCCCCAGTTTTCAACTCCTAAAATGTATATTTTTTCTCCGTTTTTTTCAATAATTCTGTGTTCGTTCCGAAGCATATCAAAACCGGCCTGTCTTTCGTAATCAATTAAGGTATCAAGATTTTTCTTTTTGGCTTCCGGAGAATCCCAGCTCACATAATCTGCGTAATCGTGGTTTCCGAGAACGGCAAATTTTCCGTCTTTTGCTTTGATTTTTGAAAACAGGGGAATGAAGGGTTTGAATTCTTCGGCTACATTATTCACCATGTCTCCCGTAAAAAGAACCAGATCGGGATTCTGTTCGTTGATTAAGTCAATCGCATGCTGAAGCTTTCCCGGATCCGCAAAACTTCCACTGTGAACGTCTGAAATCTGTACGATTTTATATCCTTTAAAGCTTTTGGGAAGATTCGCAAAATTCATTCTTACCCTTCTTACTTTGTGGCGGTATTTTCCAAATGTAATTCCATCGATAAAGAGAGCTGAAAGAACGCCTCCCAAACCTAATCCCATGATGCTTAAAAACTTTCTTCTTTCCGGGAAAAAGTTCTCCGATGGTCGGGTAAGTCCGATAAGATAACTTCCGGTTCTGAAAATATCATCGATTAATAAAAACAAAACAATGAAAATTTTAGGCAAGATAAAAACCAGAAATAGCGAAATCATAATCTGTGCGCGCATCATGCTTCGGTCGGCTCTGCTGAAGTGAGAAACTTCGTAAGCGAAAAAGCCGTAAACCGCCAAAGAAATGATACAATAGCCTATTTTGATCCAGTTATTGTCTGTTAAGGTTCTGATCGCCTGGTAAATATAAATTTCCAGAAAAAGAAAAACTGCCGCAATGATAAAAAAGTTTCTTTGCATAACTAAGTTTAAAAAAAGCACAAAGAATTAATTTCCCTGTGCTTTCTTATATTTTAAATTAAATATTGTTAAGGAAATCTGTAAACGATAGCATTGATGTTCATTCCGGCACCTACCGAAGTCATGACAATGTTACCTTTTTCTTTAAACGATTGACCCTCCATTTTTCCTTTAATTATTAAATCAAACATGGTAGGAATTGTGGCTACGGAAGAATTTCCGAAATCCTGAATCGTCATTGGAGAGATAGAATGATCGTAATCTTTCACATTATAAAGCTTGTGAAGTCTTTCGATCATCGCATAATCCATTTTTGCATTTGCCTGATGGATTAATATTTTGTTGATATCTTCAATAGACAGACCTGCGTCTTCAATGGTTTCTTTTATTGCAGCAGGAACGTTTTTCAATGCGTATTCGTAGATTTTTCTACCCTGCATTCTTACGAAAATACGGGTCTGGTCAGAATCTTTGTTGATGGATGGTCCGTTGGCAAGATAATCCAGTTCCACACCGTTATCGCAGATTGTATTGTGAGCAATAATTCCTACATTTTCCTGATCTGTAGCCTGTACCACAACAGCACCGGCTCCGTCTGCGAAGATCATTCTGTTTCTGTCATGCGGATCTGTTACTCTGCTTAACGTTTCAGCGCCGATTACCAAAATAGTTTTAGCCACTTTAGCTTTAATTAAATTATCTGCTAAAATCATTGCTTCCACCCATCCCGGACATCCGAAAAGCATGTCGTAAGTAACACATTTTCTGTTCTTAATGCCCAGTTTGTTTTTTACTCTCGCTGCCATTGTCGGCATGAAATCTGCGTATCCGTTTACGGTAACTTCTCCAAAATTACTCGCGTAAATGATATAATCCAGTTCCTCCTGATCTATTTTTGCATCTGCAATAGCAATTTTTGCAGCTTCGTAACCGATTTTTGAGTTGGAAAGATCATCTTCTATGAATCTTCTGTTTTCTATCTCTGTAATTTCTACAAATTTTGAGATCGTTTCCTCAGCAGGCTTGTCAATCTTCACCCCGTCTTCTGAATAAAACTCTGAATCTAGAAAAAAGTCTCTTCCGATAATTCTGCTGGGAAGATAAGATCCAGAACCAATAATGATCGTATTCGGCATTCGTTTATATGATTTTTTTTAAAGATGCAAAGTTAATAATTAATATTAATAACAGAGAATTAAAAATATTACTAAATTTGCAAAAATTGTACTTTACAATCTTATGAAAAACAATCCTTCTTTAAAAGGCTTACTTATTGCAGTTGTGGCGTTTATCGTAGCTTTTGGGATTTATTTCCTTTTTTTAGCCAAAAAAAATTACTACGTAGTAGACAATCCTACGCCATATACATTTTACTACAAAATCAATAACGGTTCGGAAGGTGTAATCGCCGGAGGACAGACGGTTTCTGTAGACCTTAATCAGGGGAAAAATTCTATAAAAGTCTTCGACAGAAATAAAAAACTGTTGTTTGATTCAGCTTTTGAAGTAAAGAAAATAAGAGGTCTTATTAATATTGCTCATCAGGATTATTACATTAATGATCAGTATTATGGGTATAATCTTAAAAAAGATTCATTACTTTTGGCATTGGATAAAACGATCATCGACGGAAAACCTTACTTTGGAGGCGCAAGACGTTTCAGTAAGCTGTTTACCGATGATTTTTATTATAATGTAGACGAAGATTATGATAAGATTATCAAAAATATCCAGAAGGTAGAATCGAGATCGAAGATCTTCAGAAAGCAGGATTACCTTAATTATTATAACGAATATTACAAGTTTTAAGTTTTGACAAAAGATATTACCAAAATTACGCCTTACAATACCGACGCTACTAAAAAGAGTCAGGTAGAAGATATGTTCGACAATATTGCACCGAAGTATGATCTTCTGAATCGTGTTTTATCCATGAAAATTGATGTGATGTGGAGAAATACACTGGTGAAATGGATGAAAAAAGACAATCCGCAGGAAGTGCTGGATGTGGCTACAGGAACAGGCGATCTGGCGATTGCTGTGGAAAAAGGAACCGGCTCTAAAGTAATTGGTTTAGATTTATCGCAACAAATGTTAAATGTTGGCGTTATTAAAATAAAAAAACTTAAATTAGACGGCAAAATTTCCATGCAAAAAGGAGATGCGGAGAAGTTACTCTATGAAGATAACAGATTCGACGCAGTTTCCGTTGCATTCGGAGTAAGGAATTTTGAAAACCTTACCAAAGGTTTGGCAGAATTAAGAAGAGTAGTTAAAGATAACAAGAGTGTTTATATACTGGAGTTTTCAAAGGTTGAAGGGTTTATGGGACCATTGTATATGTTTTACTTTAAAAACATTTTACCTGCAATTGGCAGACTGGTTTCCAAAGATAACAGGGCGTATACATACCTTCCGGATTCTGTAAATGCTTTTCCTTACGGGGAAAAGATGAGACAAATTCTTTTAGATACAGGATTTAAAAAAGTTGAATATAAAAAACTAAGTTTAGGTATAGCCACAATTTATAAAGCAACAAAGTAACCTATGAATAAATTTTTATCAAGAGCACTGGTTTTAGCCTCAGTAAATGTTGCAGTTTTAGCAAACGCGCAATTCAGAACCCGAAACAGAATGGATAAGTTGGAAGACTTTGACGAGCAGAAATTCAGTTGGGGTTTTTATCTAAGTGGTAACAGACTAGACTACCGTATTGTTCTCAATCCAAGATATGGGATGTATAACAATCAGAATCTTGTTACATCTAAAGAAAGCTACAGTTTCGGTGCAGGTTTAATCGCAAAATGGAGGCTGAATGACTTCCTGGATGTAAGATTGGAACCGGGGTTACAATTTGGGCAGAGACAGCTTACTTTTAATACGCAGACCAACGACCAGTATGCTGCAGGTACTTTGACGAACGATCCTTTTATCCCGATGAAATTAACGGATAAAGACAGAATAAGAGATATTAAAACTACTTTAATAGACATTCCTGTATTATTGGAATTCCACGGAAACAGATGGTACAACTCCAGACCTTATGTTGCAACCGGGGTAAACTATATCGTAAACCTTCAGTCTAATGCAACTTCTACAGACGACAATATGCAGCAGGTTTTCAGATCTACTACGCATAACTTTGCATGGTCTGCAGAAATGGGAATTCAGTTTTATTTCAATAAATTTAAACTGACTCCTGCCGTAAGAGGAACTTTCATCATGAACAACGAGATTGTGGCAGATAACGCAACAACACCGCCTTACTGGACTTCTGCAATGTCTACTTTACAGACAAGAGCAATCTTCTTTGTACTGAAATTCGAATAAAAATTTACTATAAAATAGATCAGGGAGATGCATTTTGTGTCTCCTTTTTTGTTTCAGGGCAAAATATAGACCGTTTTATTTTTGTTAGTATTAATATTTTGTTATTTTTGCTAATAGTTAGAATATACAAAACCTGAAATGCTTCAAGATTTAGAAAACAATTTTTCAGAATTAGAAAAAAAGATTTTGCAGTTACAGAAAAATTACAAAAATCTTAGTGAAAGATTCTCGGAATTAAATGTTGAGCATGACGAACTGAAGAAGAAATATGATGAAGAAAGAAGAAAAAATCAGGTATTAGCAGAAGAACAAAAAAATATAAAACTTTATTCGGCAATATCAGGAAATCCTGAACATAACCGACTGATGAAAAACCACATCAACAGGTTGGTAAAAGAAATAGATTTCTGCATTGCGCAGCTTCAAAACAGTGGATTATAATGGAAGTAAGAAGAATAACCATTAATATAGCCGGAAGAGTATATCCGCTGAATGTACCGGCAGCAGAGGAAGAAACCCTGCGTAAAGTCGGGAAGCAGATAGAGAATATGATTAAAGATTTTGAACAGAATTTCGATGTGAGAGACAAACAGGATGCTTTGGCGATGTGCGCCCTGAAATTGGGAACCAATGCCGAAGTAGTGTCTGCGAACTACGATAAAACAATACAATCTACCAACGAAAGATTAGCGAAAATTAATCAGTCGTTGAATAATGAAACAGGGAAATAGATTTTTTTCCCGAAAAAGCTGCCTACAATAATTCTAACACATTAAAGGTAAACTCAACGCTAAACAATTACCGAACAAATGTCCATTGAATGGCGTGCCGGTTCTCCGGATTACAGACAGTGGAAATCAGTTCAAATCGTGTTGATTAGGAGTTTACTCTCAATCTCTGGATTATTGTGGGCTTTTTTTATGTAAAATAATTAAAAGAATATGAATACAATTAAAACTCAATATAAATTATGATAGAAGTTATAATCGGCGTTGTTTGTTTATTAATCGGTGCGGTTGCAGGGATATTTTTCTCCAAAAGCTCATTGAATACCAAAGCAAAATTTATTATAGATGATGCACAGAAAAATGCCGAAAACCTTATAGAAAAAGCCAATGTACAGGCTGAATCCATAAAGAAAGAAAAGAACCTTCAGGCGAAAGAAAAATTTCTTGAACTGAAATCTCAGCACGATGCAGACATTCAGGCAAGAGAAAAGAAAATGCAGGAAGTAGAAAAAAGAATCAAGGATAAGGAGCACAAGCTGAATGATGAGCTTAGCAAAACCGGAAAACTTGAGAAAGATTTGGATAAGCAAATCGCTGATTATGCTAAAAAAACAGAAATCTTAGAAAGAAAACAGCATGAACTGGACGTTGCAACCGCTAAAAAAGTTGAAATTTTAGAAAAAATTGCCAACTACACCGCTGAAGAAGCAAAAGCAGAATTGGTGGAAACCATGAAAGCGGAAGCGAAAACTAGAGCTCAGGCGCACGTTCAGAGCATCATGGAAGAAGCGCAGCTTAATGCAAAAAGCGAAGCAAGAAAAATCGTTATCCAGACCATTCAGAGAATCGGAACAGAACAGGCAATCGAAAATTCAGTTTCTGTATTCAACATCGAATCGGATGAGGTAAAAGGAAGAATCATCGGTAGAGAAGGTAGAAATATCCGCGCTCTGGAAGCCGTTACAGGAGTGGAAATTATTGTAGACGATACTCCGGAAGCAATTCTTCTTTCATGCTTCGATCCGGTAAGAAGAGAAATCGCAAGATTATCCCTTCACAGATTGGTAACAGACGGAAGAATTCACCCTGCAAGAATCGAAGAAGTTGTAGAAAAAACAAGAAAACAGATCGAAGAAGAGATCATTGAAGTAGGAAAAAGAACGATCATCGATTTAGGAATCCACGGATTACACCCTGAATTAATTAAAATCGTAGGTAGAATGAAATACCGTTCTTCTTACGGACAAAATCTATTACAGCACTCAAGAGAAGTGGCAAATATCGCGGCGACAATGGCGGCTGAATTAGGCTTAAATGTAAAATTAGCAAAAAGAGCAGGTCTGTTACACGATATCGGTAAAGTTCCGGAGCAGGAATCTGAACTTCCTCACGCTTTATTAGGTATGCAATGGGCAGAAAAATACGGTGAAAATGCAGAAGTTGTAAATGCCATCGGAGCACACCACGATGAAGTGGAAATGACTTCACTATTGTCTCCGATCATTCAGGTTGCTGATGCAATCTCAGGAGCAAGACCGGGAGCAAGAAGACAGGTTCTTGAATCATATATCCAAAGACTGAAAGACCTTGAATCTGCAGCATTAAGTTTCGATGGAGTTTCTTCGGCTTATGCAATTCAGGCAGGGAGAGAGTTAAGAGTAATGGTAGAAAGCGGAAAAGTAAATGATGAAGTAGCTTCTCAGTTATCGTACGACATCTCAGAAAAAATTCAGAACGAACTTACTTATCCGGGACAGGTAAAAGTAACGGTAATCAGAGAAACGAGAGCTGTGAATATTGCGAGATAAGAATCAGAAAAAGATAATTCATAAAAACCTTTCAAGAAATTGGAAGGTTTTTTATTTTTAGCAAAATTTAAAACTCCAAAATGCAAGAACTTTCCACATCTTCAAAACTGAAGTACATTTTTTCCATTCCTGTTATCATTTCTGCGTTAGGCTACTTTGTAGATATCTACGACTTACTTTTATTCGGGATCGTAAGAATTCCAAGTTTAAAAGCTTTAGGGCTGAATCCCGATGTCGACGGAACGTTTATTCTTAATGCACAGATGATTGGTTTACTCTTGGGCGGAATTTTCTGGGGAATTTTCGGAGACAAAAAAGGAAGACTTTCCGTTTTATTCGGTTCTATTTTAGTCTATTCTTTGGCGAATATTGCATGTGGATTTTTACCGTACTTCCCCAAAGAACATTTGCTGTATCAATATGCGGGATTAAGATTTATCGCAGGGATTGGACTCGCCGGAGAACTCGGAGCAGGAATTACCCTTGTTTCTGAAAGCCTGCCGAAGAATTTAAGAGCGATCGGAACGTCCGTTGTCGCCGGTTTCGGACTAATGGGAGCCGTTGTAGCCCAGTTAACGGTAGAATTAGCAGGAGGATGGAATATTTCTTACATCATCGGTGGAATTCTCGGAATTTTACTTTTATTTCTCAGAATCAGCGTTTCCGAATCCGGAATTTACAAAACTATAGAACACCAATCTGTCTCCAAAGGAAATTTCCTGTCGTTTTTCACCAATAAAGACCGTTTAATACGATATTTAAAATGCATTGCAATAGGATTACCAACCTGGTTTTGCATCGGCATTCTGGCGGTTTTAGCCAACCAGTTTGCTCCGGAACTGGGAATTGAAAATCTTAACCCCGGAAAAGCCATCATGTGGGCGTATGTCGGGATCTCTGCCGGAGATTTGGCGAGCGGATTCATCTCACACCTTTTAAAATCCAGAAAAAAGGCAATTTTTTATATGTTGGTTTTTACCGTCATTGGCGTTGCCATCATGCTTTTCGGAAATACGAATACCGAAACGAAATACTATATTTTCTGTGTCTGGCTCGGACTCGGAACAGGATATTGGGCAATGTTTGTCACTTTAGCTGCAGAACAGTTCGGAACCAACATCAGAAATACGGCAACCACCACCGTTCCGAATATGGTGCGCGGATTGGTTCCTGTAATGATCTTTGGTTTCGATTTTTTCAAGAAAGATTTTTCAGTTATTGTAAGTGCTGCAATAGTCGGAATCATTGTTTTCGGGCTGGCTTTCTATTCTTCCTTAACGGTTTCGGAAACCCACGACAGAGATCTGGATTTCACAGAATAAATAATAGCTGTTTAAGAAATAATACAGTCGTTTTTTCGTTACTAACTTTAATAAGGCTAACAAAATAAATAAATTATCAAAATTAGTATTAAATTATGCTTTGAATAATGAATATTTGTTTAACTTTGAAAAGTAACTAAAATTGTATAATCTCAAAACCAAATCACTATGCAAAATTTTTTGAAAAATGCAACAAAACTAAAAAAAGCCGATCTTAAAAACATCACTGGAGGCGTAAGCGGAAAACCGGATCTGTCAAAATGCGGATGCAGTTGTTCAGGATCTGTAACAGGACCGTTCTATTGCGTTCAGTACATCGCTTGTCCGCAGGTTTATACCTGCAACGAAGCTATATAAGAAATTATTTCAACTGAAATAAACATTTCCACATTTAATACGCAAAAGCCTTTTGGGACCTTCCAGAAGGTTTTTGTATTGATGGAAGTTATTAAAATTAAATATAAAATTTCAGGAGCTTTTTCTCGCTTTCCGCACTCGCTATTTTTGAGATTTGGCTGCGGCAGCGAAGCTGCCGCAGCCAAATCTCAAAAATGAGCTCAGACAATTGCTCCAATCGAGGCTAGGATATCAGGATTTCTTACAAATATCAGTCAAAATTCAAAATATACAGCAGACTTTCGGTACTGATGAAAATCCATAGAAAAACAGCCAAAGCAAGAGGTTTAAAACCAATGGTCTTCAAAGTTTGTACAGAAAGCGTAGAGCCGATAAAAAACAACGTTAAGTTTAATCCAGCCTTCGCTCCAACTGTAATTCCGGAACTTAGCTGACTGAAAAAAGGAAAATACGTATTCAGCAAAATAGCCACAATAAAATAACCGATAAACCATGGAACTTTCACTTTAGATTCCTTGCTTTTAAAAATAAACATCGTGATCACAGAAACCGGAATAATCCACAATGCTCTGGCTAACTTTACCGTAGTAGCGATTTTAAGCGCTTCATTTCCGTATTTTCCTGCCGCTCCTACTACAGAACTCGTATCGTGAATTCCGATGGCGCACCATAACCCGAACTGTTCCTGTGTGAGATTCAGCAAATGACCGATGGGCGGATAAATAAACAGAGCAACAGAATTCAGCGTAAAAACAATAGCCAGAGCCAGTGAAATCTGTTTTGTGTTAGGTTTAATGATGGGAGAAGTTGCAGCAATGGCACTTCCGCCACAAATGGCGGTTCCCACAGAAATAAGATACGACAAAGGTCTTTCAAGCTTAAGGAATTTTCCGGCAAAATACCCCAGAATCATCACTGTAAAAATACTGATTACCGTTAGAATCAACCCCGATTTTCCCGCTTCAAGAGCCTCATCAAGCTTTAACCCGAATCCAAGACCTACAATAGAAATCTGCAACAATAGATGAATATACCGGTGCAGACTCTTTTCAAAAGGATTTCCGAGAAAAACCGCCAGTACAAATCCCAAAAGCAATGCAACAGGCGAAGAAACAATAGGAGTGAGGCATACAACTGCCAGTAATATGAAGATTATTTTCTTTGATCTTTCATTGGAGATAAAGCTTTTCATTGATGGGAATTTTAAATTGATGGTTCAAAATTCCGACAATTATCATTACAAAGTAAATTGCATTTTGTTATAGCGCATAACTTTAAGTTATAATGTTTGTTCAAACTAATTTTGAATTTAACCGCAAGAGGTACAAAATGCTGTAGGGGGATATTTTAAGTATTTCAAAATCTGCAAAGAAAAAAATCAAAGCTTTTTTTAACTTATGTGTTCTTTTTTCATTAAGTATTAAACTTAAATGACTAAAGTGTTAAAATCTTTTGCGGTAAAAAAGTGTAAACAGTTTTATAATTGTAAGCCGTTTAAATCTGATGGGTAAATTTTAAAAACAGGCGGATCAGTTCAGATTGTTCACCTTTTGGAAGAATAAAATGAAAATTTCTTTCAATACTGAAATTTTTAATATCAATAATCGTTAATTGATTGTTTTCCAATTCATTTAAAACAGTGCTAATCGAAAGGAAAGCCAAAGCATCTGAATGCAAAAGATATTGTTTAATACTTTCGCTGCTTCCCAACTGCATTACAACATTCAGATTTTCAATAACAATTCCTTTTTCCTTCAATCTGTTTTGGATAAACTCCAGAGAACCGGAACCCTGTTCTCTTAAAATCAATTCCAGTTCGTACAGATCTTTAACATTCAGCGTTTTATTGGCTAAAGGATGATTCGTTTTTGCAACCAGAACAATTTCATCGGCTTTAAACTTCTGATAATCAAAATAATTAGACTGAGATTCCCCTTCAATAATTCCGAGATCAATTTTCCCGTCTTTCAGCAGTTCGGAAATCATTTCCGTGTTGTGCGTAATCAGTTCAATTTTAATGTCTTTATAATAAGATTTGAATTTGGCTAAAATCTCCGGTAAAATATATTGGGCAATGGTTGTACTCGCTCCGATAATCAGTTTTCCCTGATGTTTCTGATTGATCTGATGGATTTCAAACTCCAGATCGCGGTAAATATTTCTGATCTTTTCGGCATATTCAAACAGAATTCTCCCGCTTTGCGTCAGTTGAATAGAAGTCCCTTTTCTGTCAAATAGTTTGGTATTTAATTGATTTTCAATTTCTTTAATGTGCTTTGTAACGGCTGGTTGGGAAATATTCAGTTCTTCCGAAGCTTTGGTAAAGCTTGATCTTGATGCTACGGTATGAAAAACTTTTAATCTGTAATCAAACATTGTGATTGTTGGCTTTTAGTTGACGGTTGATCGCTTTTTAATTATAATAAAATTACAGCATTAATAGCTGACAAATATCAACTATAAACGACTCTACAAATCCGAGAAATTTTTATCCTCAAGATGCTCAAATCTGCTGTTTTTGGCTTCACCGATCTTTTGTTTTGTATAAATACTGTTATTCCCTGAAAATAAATAAGATACAATGCATGAAATCGCAACATAGATTCCGCATTCTGCTCCAAACAATTCAATTCCCATGAGCATACATGCAAGCGGAGTGTTGGTTGCGCCTGCAAAAACAGCCACAAATCCCATTCCGGCGAGCAAACCAAACGGAAGCGGAATAAATAATGACAATGCACTTCCCAATGTCGCTCCGATAAAGAAAAGAGGAGTCACTTCACCGCCTTTAAATCCTGCTGAAAGCGTAACGATGGTAAAAATCATTTTGAAGGCAAAATCATAAAGCGGAAGCTGTTTTTCGAAAGATTCTACAATGGTCGGAATTCCCAATCCGATGTATCTTGTAGTTCCCATTGCGAAAACGGCAACAGCAACAATAATTCCGCCGACAACCGGACGAAGCGGAGGATATTTTATTTTAGATTTGAAGACAAAACCCGTAAAATGAATCATCCTGCTGAAAGCTGCCGCACAGATTCCAAAAATGATTCCTGCCAAAACACTATACAAAACAGGCAGAAACTCAAGTTTTGGAATAAGATCGATATGATAATGCGTATGTTTTGCTTTCCATAAATTGGTGACAAGATCAGCCAAAACAGCCGAAGTGAAAGCCGGAAAAATAGCATTGTATCGAATTCTCCCGATCAGAAAAACTTCAAGCCCGAAAACCGCTCCGGCTAAAGGCGTACCGAAAACAGAACCAAAACCCGCGGCAATAGCCGAGATCAGCAAAATTTTTCTGTCATTTTTATCAAGTTTCAGGATTTTTGTCAGTTGATCGGAAATCGCTCCCGCCATTTGAAGAGCAGTTCCTTCACGACCTGCAGAACCTCCGAAAAAATGCGTGACCATTGTTCCTAAATAGACAAAAGGCGCCATTTTAAAAGGAATAATTTCTTTTGGCTCCAGAATATTTTCCAACAGCAAATTGTTTCCCGCTTCCACATCTTTTCCGAAATAATGATACAAAAGTCCCGTTAAAAATCCTCCAACAGGCAAAAATGCAATCAGCCAGAGATGATTTTCCCTGAAATCGGTTGCCCATTGCAGTGATTTTAAAAATCCGGCGGAAGCAGTTCCGACTAAAATCCCGATAATAAGACTGATGAAAAGCCATTTCAGAATGTAAGGGAGAGCCGGATATTTTCTGAAGAAAAAACCTGTGTAAAATTTTATTGTACGGTTTAAAGTTCGTTGATGTTGAGACATAATTTTCCTGATCAATTACTGTTAATAATCTTTTAATCAGGCGTCATCAGCTTTTGAAAAGCGGTTGGGTAAGGAAGAACACCATTTCCTTTTGTACTGCAAAGATAAAAATTATTTTAAAAAGAAATCATTTTTCAGCATGTAATTTCGGCTTATCGTGATGCTTTCAAACATATTTTTATCGCTGGAATCCTGTTCCAGAAACCAGTGTTGAAGTCCTGCTTTTTCTCGGGCACCGAAAATTCTTTTAAAATCAATAATTCCGTTTCCGATTTCTGCAAAATCCTTTGTTCCGGCTTTCATATCTTTTACGTGCCACAATGGAAATCTTTTGGGATACTTTTCAAAATAAAGTAACGGATCGATACCTGCTTTTGAAATCCAGTATAGATCCAGCTCCATTTTTACCAGATCGGATGAAGAATTTTCCAGAATAAAATCGTAAACAGTTCCGGTTCCATCAAATTTTTCAAATTCAAAATCATGATTGTGATAAGCAAACTGGATTCCTGCCTTTTTTGTTATTTCTCCTGATTTGTTAAGCAGTTCCGGTAGTTTTTTATAGTTTTCCAGGGTTCTTTCTTCAGGAAAAAGGTAAGAACAGACCATATATTCTGAACCAATAAGATGTAAATCTTCAACGGTCTGTTCCCAATTGTTGGTTAATGTTCCTTTCTCATGATGAAGAATTCCCGTTGTGTGATGTGAACTGATTACTTTTAAACCGACATTTTTTAAGATGCTCTGAAATTCATTCCTGCTTTTTCCGAAAAAAGTTCCGTTGTAGCCGTAGATTTCAAGCTCTTTAAAGCCTAATATTGCCAGTTTTTCCAAAGCTTTTTCGAGGTTTTCTGAAACAGAATCACGAATTGTATAAAGCTGAATTGCCAAAGGTTTTCTGTTGCTTTTAAAGTTAGAAATTCCGCAGGAATATAATCCTAAAAATCCCAACGAGGAAATCTTTATAAAATCTTTTCTCTGCATTTTACAGGAAAGGTTTCATTTCGTTTTCTATCTGTGTTCTCAGTTCCATGAGACGTTTTGCATACTGTTCCTGCTGTTTTTCCTCTTCCGTTTCAGGAATCCATTTGGGAACCGGAAGTTTTTTCCCGTTTTCGTCTACGGCAACAAATACAATGATGCAGTGTGTTTTCTTATCAAAATTTGGCTGTTTCAGGTTTCTGGAAAATACGTTGATGGAAATATGCATACTTGATGATCCTGTGTAAATTACCTGAGCTTCCACTTTTACGATTTCCCCGATTTTAATAGGATCATAGAAACGGATTCCTCCTACATATACCGTTACTGAATAATTTCCGCTCCACGTTGTTGCGCAGGCGTACCCTGCCTGATCGATCCATTTCATCACGCTTCCTCCATGTACATTTCCGCCGTAGTTGACATCTGAAGGTTCTGAAATAAACTGAAAAGTGATCGGTTTGTTGTCCATTTTGATAAAATTTCAATAAAGGTATTCAATAATTTTCAAAACGGTAGATTAAATGCTACTTTTGATAACGGTAAACTTATAAAGTTTCCATTTAACATTAGAAAAAACTTAGAACTCTAAATGAAAAAAGTATTTTATCTTAATACATGCGATACGTGCAGAAAAATTTTAGGACAATTCAATCTTAAGGACTGGGAACTTCGCGAAATTAAAAAACAACCGATTACCCAGGATGAATTGGAAGAAATGCACAAACATGCAGGATCTTACGAAGCTTTGTTCAGCAAAAAATCTACTCAGATCAAATTAAGGGAACTGGATCTGAAATCTTTGGGAGAAGAAGAGTTTAAAGAACTATTGCTGGATCATTACACCTTTTTGAAACGTCCGGTTTTTCTTACGGACAAAGAAATTTTTATAGGAAACGATAAAAAGAATTTGGAAGCATTAAGGGGATTTTTTAATTAAAGTAAGTCGCCTTAAATCAAAGTTTTTAAGAAAAGGGAGATCATTTTACATGAAAAAGCTGAATTCCGGTAATTACAACGGCTATTTTAAATGCTTTTATATTAATCGGGGCAGGACATGGCTTAGGGATTCTGCTCATTTATGAAATTTTAAGTCCGCAATTTATTTTGTCGGATGCGAATGCTTTTAACTTAGATCATTACGATGGAAGATTAGTACCTGCAGCATTTTTGTCTCTCATTTTTCAGGTATTACTTTTAATTAGTTTAAAGATTAAAAGATGGCGATTACAGAAAATCCTGATTAATACTTTTTGTGTAATTCTGATGTTGGTATTCTTTGTATTGGTTAAAGACTTTTCAAAGTCTAATGTCGACCAGATGTCTTTAATAAGTGGAATCCCATTTTTAATATCCTCTCTGTTTCTATTATTGAAAGTTAATTTCTAATAAAGCTTCAAAATCTATAAGCAAATAGGCTCAAACCTAACAGGTTTTCAAAACCTGTTAGGTTTTTATAATAACCAAACAATTTTGACGGAAGTCCCAAGCATTTTATATCATTTTAGAAATAAATTCCTTTTTTTCAGGCCATGATTGTTCGTTATTTGTAATTCAGAGTTTTGATGAAACGGAAGTTTGTCGGAAAGCTGTTCCGTAAATTTTTCAATTCCTTTACAGTATTCGTCTAGAAATTCATACTTTTTATCGACTGTAATTAATTCAATGCCGGATTGAGTTTCTCTATACAAAAAACGAATGGTGAAGTAATTAACTTCCAAAATGTCTGAATATTTAATGTATTGCTTCGGTTCTGATTCTTTTTTGAAATAAAAACCTTCTGCGTTATAACTGAAAATTCCGTCTTCTGAATAAAGTCTGTTCATCTCTTTTTCTGTTGATTCATAATCTGTTGGAAAATTTCCCGTCATTATTTTTGCAATGGTAAAACAGAGCGTTGCAAAACAGCAGAAAATAATGAGATAAGAAATTCCTTCACTTTCAAAAACAGGATAGAAAATGTAAACTGCAATAAGTATGATGATACAGAGGAATACCATTTTTTTCATCAGAAAAAATTTTTGTAATAGTACGAAAAAATGTATTGCAATATAATTATTTTAGCCCGGATAGAAACGGCATCCTTTAGTTTTTTGCCGGAGCGAAGCTCCGGCAAAAAACTAAAGATAGAGTGGATAGCCGGAAACAGCTCCAAAAAATAACCGCCTCACAAATTCTGCAAGGCGGTTTTTTATAGTTGTTAAAAAAAAAATCAATTATACAAAAGGAGCTTTCACCACTTTTGCAGGAATGTTTTTATTTCTTACCTGAATGAAGATTTCAGAACCTAATTTAAAGTGAGGTTTGTCCACATAAGCAAGACCTAAACCTACTTTTTTCATCGGCGACTGCGTTCCCGAAGTTACTTTTCCGATAACGTTTCCTTCTGCATCTACAACAGGGTAGTCGTGTCTTGGAACCCCTTTGTCCGTTAATTCGAAACCTACTAATTTTCTGGTAACGCCTTCTTCTTTTTGCTTGGCAAATGTCTCTTTAGACACAAAATCTTTATCAAATTTTGTGATCCATCCCAAACCTGCCTCAATAGGAGAAGTGGTATCATCGATATCGTTTCCGTAAAGGCAGAACCCTTTTTCCAGTCTCAAAGTATCTCTTGCAGCCAGTCCGCAGGGAACAATTCCTTCTTCTGCACCTGCTTCAATAATGGCATCCCAAAGTTTTTCGGCAGATTCATTTTTAAAATAGATCTCAAAACCTCCGCTTCCGGTGTAGCCTGTATTGGAGATGATCACCTCATTTACTCCTGCAACAGAACCTACCGTAAAATGATAGTAAGGAATTTCTGAAAGATTGGTTTCGGTTAATTTCTGAAGAATTTCAGTCGCTTTCGGTCCCTGAACTGCCAATAAAGACATTTCATCCGAAGCGTTCGTCATTTGAGCTCCGAAAGTATTGTATTTCGAGATATGATCCCAGTCTTTATCAATGTTTGAAGCATTTACAACTACGAAATATTTGTCGTCTTCCATTTTGTAAACGATAAGATCATCTACAATTCCTCCGTTTTCGTTAGGAAGACAAGAGTACTGTGCTTTTCCATTTTCCAGAGCGTCTACATTGTTGGTGGTTACATACTGCAAAAGCTCTTTGGAACCCACCCCTTCAATGAAAAACTGTCCCATGTGAGACACATCAAACAAACCTGCCTTTTCTCTTACGGCAAAGTGTTCTTCAGTAACTCCCGAATATTGTACAGGCATTTCAAAACCTGCGAAAGGTACGATTTTAGCTCCCAAAGAAACGTGTTTGTCGTACAATGCTGTTTTCTTCATAGTTAATTTTTATTTCTATTTCTTTATTTTAAAACTGTCGAAAGCCTCGTTGAAAAGCTTCATATAATTTCCGTTCCAGTACTTTTGTGTACAGTTGATGGTCACCAGAAACAAATCTTTGTCTTTCTGAAAAACTTTGGTGATCCAGTGCAGTTTTTCATGGTCATCATCATATTCGTAAAAATATTCTGTGTATCCTTTTTTTCCGCTTTTGCTTTTTATTTTCTTCTCGTCATCCGAAGATTTGTAAAGCGCGAGAATAAATTTTTTGGTTTCCGTTTTTGGAAGATTAAGATCGTGATATTCTGAAATCGTAATAGCTCCAATCTCATTGCCCGGAAAAATATTGATGATATCGCTGTCGTTGGTTACTTTCCAGCCTTCCGGAAGCGTGATGGAATAATTGTCGTTTTCATACACTTTCGTCGGAACAGACTGTGCGAAAAGTAAAGATCCGGTTACCAATGAGATGATAAGAAGAAACTTTTTCATGAATGTAGATGATGTTTATATTCTTCAAGAATGATTTTAAACCACTCTGTGAAATGGTCTGGAATTTCAGAAATTTCCTTATTGAGATTTTCAAGAGAAATATAGCGTACTTCTTCCACTTCATCTTTATTTAAATAGAATTCGCCTTCGAAAGTTCCTGTAAAAACGTGATCAAGTTCGTGTTCCCAGAGTCCGTTTCCGACATCGGCTTTATAAATGAAATTAAATTTTTCCGAAAGCTCAACATCAATTCCCAATTCTTCCTTTACTCTTCTTTTGGCTCCTTCAAGATATGTTTCTTCACTTCTTGGGTGCGAACAGACTGCATTGGTCCATTTCAGAGGAGAATGATATTTTCCGGAAGCCCTTTTCTGCAAAAGCATTTCGCCGCTGCTGTTGAATAAAAAAACTGAAAAAGCACGATGCAGTAAGCCGTTGATATGTGCCTGCTGCTTTTCCATCAAGCCAAGAACTTTGTCTTCAGGATTTACTAAAACTACGAATTCTTCCATTTCTACAAATGTAAGTGTAATAAATGTATTTTGGAAATTTTTGGTGAAACATCATATTTTTTGAGATATAAGCCGAAACCGATAAACCGAAACGTGTGCTTTTTTCTGTAAAATCAAGGTTTCTTACAGGTTTGACGGATATTCAGAAAGAGGATCTGAAAAATTTTAGTCCTTATCAATTAACTTTTGCCTGTCAATTTTCCGATTTTAATAAATACAAGTGATAAAATGAAGAAGAAAGTAGTAATCCATAAAGCATTGATTAAAACTTTTATTAAGCCAAAACTTGCCACATCCACAAACGGATAAGGATAAAATCCTGAAAAACTTCCCCGGATTAAAATATATCCTAAATAAAGGACAGGATAGATAGCCCACTTCAAAATAGAGCCGTATTTCAGATTATTTTTATTTTCATACCAATACCAGTAAATCAGAACCAAAAGTGGAATAACGGAATGGAGCAGCTCATCTACCAGTTTCTGCATTCCGGAAGGATTCCATGTGGAGCGAAGCAAAAACTGATAAATTAATCCTACAATTGAAATGCAAACCGTTATCGCCGTCAAAATCCCTGATTTTTCATTTGAGGATTTTTTGAAAGTCTGCACCGTAAAATAAACAGAGACAATTATATTGGTTAAAATAGTAAAATAGCTGAAAAAGCGGATCGTTGTTTCCCAAAAAGAAAATTCCGAATTCCGGATCATCAGAACATATTGAGTAATGATGGCAAACCATCCCGTAAGCGCGAACAGTAAGGATAAAGTTTTTTTCATATTGTTGAGGTGTGTTTCAAATATAAGATAAAAAAGCCATTTTTAAACTGTAAAACAGAGGGATACAAAAGAGAAGTATTTAATTTCATAAAAGAGAAAAATTTTAATTAAAATTGTATAAAAAGCAAATTAATTATTAATATTATTCATTAAATAAATGTTTTTAACGTAAAAATTTAATATAAAGCAAGTTTAACAAGCCTTTTTGGTGCAAAAAATGTAACTTTGCATTTCAAATTTTTATGATGGAATTAGAGTACATAGAACACATTAGTCCGATTCTTAAGGACGGCGTAAAAAACTATTTAATTGATATTGACGGAACCATTACAGAAGACGTTCCGAACGAAGAGCCTGAGAGAATGGTTACCTGTGAGCCTTTCCCGGATGCTCTGGAAACCATCAACAAATGGTATGATGAAGGTCACCAGATTTGTTTTTTCACGTCAAGAACAGAAAATCTTAAGCAAATTACAATCGACTGGCTGGATAAGCACGGATTTAAATATCACAGTGTTTTATGCGGAAAACCAAGAGGCGGAAATTACCACTGGATCGACAATCATCTGGTAAGAGCAACAAGATATAAAGGAAGATTTACAGACTTGGTTGAAAAACAGGTTACGATTGAAGTTTTCAAAGAAGACGAGTAAAAAAAAATAAGAAAAAAGATTAAACGATTAAATATTATGATAAATAGTTTTTAATTGTATTGATTTTCTCAAATATTAAATCTATAAAAGTTTTATGAAAGTTTTAGCAAACGACGGTTTGGATCAATCCGGTATTGATGCATTGAAAGAGAAAGGTTTTGAAGTAATTACGACAAAAGTTCCGCAGGAACAGTTGGTAGATTACATTAATGAGCACCAGATCCGAACTATTTTGGTACGCAGTGCAACACAGGTGAGAAAAGATATTATTGATAACTGTCCTTCCATCGAAATCATCGGAAGAGGTGGAGTAGGAATGGATAATATTGATGTGGATTATGCAAGAGAAAAAGGAATTCATGTGATCAATACCCCTTCTGCATCTTCAGAATCGGTTGCTGAGCTGGTTTTTGCACACCTGTTCTCAGGAGCAAGATTTTTACAGGATTCCAACAGAAAAATGCCTTTGGTGGGAGATACTGAGTTTGCCGGTCTTAAAAAAGCGTATGCAGCAGGAATTGAGCTGAAAGGTAAAACCATCGGTATTGTCGGAATGGGAAGAATAGGGCAGGAAGTTGCTAAAATCGCTTTAGGTCTTGGAATGAGAGTTATTGCTGCAGATAATAATGTAGGAAAAGCAAGTATTAAAGTTAAGTTTTACAACAATCAGTTCATTAATGTGGATATTGAAACAGAACCGCTTCAGGATGTTCTGAAACATTCAGATTTTATTACCATTCATGTTCCGGCTCAGAAAGGCGGTTATATGATCGGAAAAAATGAATTTGAAATGATGAAAGACGGAGTAGCCATTGTAAACTGTTCAAGAGGCGGAGTAATTGACGAAGCCGCTTTAATTGAAGCTTTGAATTCCAGAAAAGTGAAGTTTGCAGGTTTGGATGTATTCATTAACGAACCGACTCCTTCAAAAGAAATTTTAAATCACCCGAAAATTTCTATGACGCCGCATACCGGTGCGTCTACACTGGAAGCGCAGGACAGAATCGGGCTTTCTTTGGCAGAGCAGATTTCAAGTATTTTACAGATTCAGTAATTTTTTTTTGATAAAATATAAAAGCTCCGGCGCAACTTTGTTGCGCCGGAGTCTTGTTTTATAACGAATTTTTTTTAATTCTTCTTTTTCAGCTCATCACGAATTTCCGCAAGCAATTGTTCTGTCGCAGTAGGAGCAGCAGGAGCTTCCGGAGCGGCAGCTTCTTCTTTCTTCATTTTGTTGATCGCTTTTACCATAATAAATACAACAAGTGCCAGTAAAAGGAAATTAATGGCAACCGTAATAAAATTACCATACGCAAAAATAGCGGCGTCGGGTGCAATTTCTTTAGCTTTGGCAAGGGTTGCTCCCGCAGGAATGTTTTCAGCACCTTTACCCATTGCATAATAAATACTGCTGAAATCAGGTTTCCCTACAAGTGCAGCAACAATTGGCATAATTAAGTCATCGATAACACTGGTTACAATTTTTCCGAAAGCTCCACCGATGATGACACCGACAGCAAGATCGAAAGCATTACCTTTAATCGCAAACTCTTTAAATTCTTTTACAAATCCCATAATTTATATTTTTTTAAGTATTATTTTAACAAAAGATGGGTTAAATTACAAAAAAAAATATAATTTTCCAGTTTTTATAACTAAATATTAATCAAATATGATAAAATGTGAAAGTTTCTTAATTAAGAGATCCACATAATTCTTTTCAGAGCATTTAAAAATTCTTTTTCGTAAATTGCTTTTAATACAAAATACAATATTAAATATGAAAATTTTTACAGCGGAACAGATTCGCAATGGGGATGAATATACAATAAAAAATGAACCGGTCTCTTCTGTTCAGCTTATGGAAAGAGCTGCACAGGCTTGTGTTGACTGGATTTTTGAAAATTGTAAAAACCATAGAAACTTTGCGGTTTTTTGCGGTAAAGGAAACAATGGAGGCGATGGTTTTGCCATTGCGAGAATGCTTCATCTGAAAGGTTTTGATGTAGATGTTTTTACCAATACCAAAGCTAAATTTTCTTCGGATGCAGGAAATAATTTCAGAGAATTAAAAGAATTTTCGGGTGTTTTCATCAGAGAATTTAAAGAAGCAAAAGAATATAGGTTTGATAACCGAACGGTTATTATCGATGCCCTTTTCGGAACCGGCTTATCAAAAAACATCGAAGGAGAGTTTAAAGAACTGATCGATTTTCTGAACCTGAAAAGTAATCTTAAAATTTCTGTTGATATGCCTTCCGGACTTTTTGCAGATACTGTTTCTGCTGAAAATGCCACTATTTTTAAGGCAGATTATACATTGAGTTTTCAGTTCTGGAAAAAAACTTTTCTTCATCCCGAAACCGGAAAATATGCAGGAAAAGTGAAAGTTTTGGATATTAATATAAATGAAGACTATATTGCTGAAACGAAAACGGAGAACTTTGTGATTCATGAAGATATGATCAAAGATATTTTCAGACCGAGAGAAGATTTTTCGCATAAAGGAACCTATGGCAAAGCCATTATTGCAGGTGGAAGCTACGGGAAAATGGGAGCCGCGGTTCTTGCAACGAAATCGGCACTCAGAACCGGAGCGGGACTTACTTTTACGCTGGCTCCGAAATGCGGATATGAAATTTTACAGACTTCGAATCCTGAAGCCATGTTTATCGAAGGCGGAAATGATTTCATAGATCATTTTGAAACGGATGAACATGCAGTCTGCGGAATAGGTCCCGGTTTGGGAACCATTGATGAGACCGCGAAAAGTTTTCTTACCTTTTTAAAAAACTACTCCAAACCTCTGATTTTGGATGCCGATGCATTGAATATCATTTCACAGGATTCAAAAAATGTAAAGATAATTCCGAAAAATTCCATTATAACGCCTCATCCGAAAGAGTTTGAAAGGCTGTTCGGCGCCACTGAAAATTCTTTTGAACGATTAAAACTGGCGAAAAATAAAGCTAAAGAATTGGGGATTTATATTGTTTTAAAAGATCATCATACTCAGGTTGTAACGCCTGAAGGAGATGCTTTTTACAATATCACTGGAAATTCAGGACTGGCAAAAGGAGGAAGCGGAGATATTTTAACCGGAGTTTTAACCTCTTTTTCAGCACAGCATTACTCAGAAAAAGAAGCTGCAATTTTAGGAGTCTGGTTTCACGGCAGAGCGGCAGAATTGGCATCAGAAAAGCATTCTAAAGAATCTGTACTTCCGACGGACATCATTGATGAATTTGGAAGCGTTTTCAAAGAGCTGAATGCAAAAATAGAAAGAGCATTATAATTTTAACATCAAATGTAGATAAAAACAAAGGGCAAGTCTGATTACAAACTTGCCTTTTTATATTTTGATATGTTTAAAGTTTTTATTTAACCGCAAAAGATGCACTAAACGTTCATTTAAAGTTGGTGATTATAAGTAAGAAGATCACAACAGTTTTTAAAAATCTTTGATTTTTATTCATTTGAGCGCTTTGATTATTCTGGAAATTCGCTTTAACATTGTCTTTTGTGTCTAATTCTGAAATTAGTTTAAACAAATTTATTTTTAAATTTTTCGCTTATTCAGGTTTTTCGTTTTCAGCCTGAGTAATCTTGAATTTTTTCGAAACGATCATAATAACTACGCCTGCAATCATGAACGGAATAGATAAAACCTGACCGGTGTTTAATCCTCCAAACTGGATGAATTCGTCACCTTGCGGCTCTTTCAGGAATTCTACAAAGAATCTGATTGCCCAAAGAATAATGAAAAACAATCCGAATAACCATCCCTGCTGATATTTTTTGTTGGTTTTTCTGTACAGAATCCACAGTAAAACGAAAAGGCAAACATATCCGAAAGCTTCAAATAACTGTGAAGGATATCGCGGAACTGTTACACCATATTCACTGCTCTGCTGTGGGAAAAGCAATGCAAAAGGAGAGTTGGGATCAACAGGTTTTCCGATGATTTCAGAGTTGAAAAAATTTCCCATCCTCACAAAAGCACCTCCCAAAGCAACCACAATTCCTAATCTGTCATACACCCAGAAAGGATTTTTTCTGATGATTTTAAATGAATAATATAGAGTGGTGAAAATTAGCGCGATCGTTGCGCCGTGACTCGCCAGTCCTGAAAATCCGGTGAACTTCAAACCGTTTTTAGTACTGATCGGTAAAAATACACTCCAGAAATCTTCTTTGAAAAGTTCGGGCTGATAAAAAATAACGTGCCCCATTCTTGCTCCCAAAATGGTTCCCAATAAAGTCCATGTGAAAAGAGGTTCTAAATATTTCTGGTTTACATTATCGATTTTAAAGATTCTGTTCATTAAAATATATCCGAAACCGAATGCAAAAATGAACATCAGACTGTAAAAATGAAGCGTAACAGGTCCCAACTGAATTCCCTTTGTGGGATCCCAGATCTTAAAAGGAGTTTCCAGACTGATGTTGTCTGATTCTGTAAGAGGTTTTGCTGTCTTTACTGCATATTTAAAGCTTCCGAGATTTTCTTTGGTTGCCGCCGCATCAATCACTTTAAAATCCTTGTCTAAAAGCTGATAATGAACAAGCTTGTATTTCGCCAGTGTCGCAATGCTGTAATTTACATAAACAGGCTCGAAATTAGACTCATTCAGAATAACAAGCACATTTTCTTTGATGGGTTTGTCTGCAAATTCATTCAGATCCTGAACTTCAGTGGTTGAATAAATTTTTACCGGAACATCCGTAGAGTTTACTTTTAAAGTTCCGTCGGACATTCCGTCCGGATAATTCTGCGCAACAAGACACTGGGTAATGAACGCAAAAATCACGAGATACATTCTGAAAAAAATATTACTCATTGTTATTTTTTTAGTAGTTGTTTATTTTAAATTTTACTTTTTTGGCGGTACAGGATCATATCCGCTTCCTCCCCACGGATGACATCTTGAAATTCTTTTTGCACCCAGCCAGAATCCTTTAAAAATACCATGCACCTGAAGCGCTTTCACCATGTAATGCGAACAGGTAGGCTCATAACGGCAGTTTTTGGGAAGCAGGGGCGAAATAAACCACTGGTAAAATCTGATGAGAATTACCAAAGGAAAAGTGATGATTTTATTGAATGTAAGTTTCAAAACAATGCAAAAATAGGGTAAAAAATTGAAAATTAGTTTAAATTTGTTAGAAGTTTCGGGGCGGTAAAAGTCTGTTCGGTGGATTGTTTTTTTATGTTTTTAAATATATTAAACAAAAAAGTAAGCCACCTCAACTAAGAGATGGCTCATTATAATATCAATACACTAATAAATTTTCTTAAAAGTGAATCTCAAGATGTTTTGGGCAAAAAAAGATTAAAACTACTTCATCAGCGATATACTTTTATGTCTTTTATTATTTTTTTACCATAATAAACTCTTTCATCTTTGGTAAAGTGATTTCTGTTCTTATTTGTCAACAAAATATACTCGGAACTTCTTGGATCTATGTAATTCTCCCATACAATTTGTAAACAATTACTATTTGTATTGAAGGTTCGCTCGTTGTAATTAAATGGAAATTTTTCATCAAAACAAAAAAAAGTTTTATCTATGTACTTCCTTACCCCATGATAAATTGGAGATATCCATATCATTTTTGGTTTAATCTGCTGCATATCGACTAACAAGTTTGTAAATGGACGACCAATATAATTTGCTTTATTAATTTCAAATTGTTTTAGATAGTTCAGAGTATCTAACTGAGCCTTACTCTGTAAGGAAAAGAGTAGAGCCAATAATAGAAAGAATTTCAATTTATTTTTCATAATTGTACAAAAGGCTGTAATAAAAATCTACAGCCTATATTTATCACTTTTTTTAATTTAACATATTAACTTATAGTACAAACCCCATTAAAGAAATAGCATATTTTCCTTTTTTCTTATAATAAGGGAAATTATATTTACGCTGATGGTGCGTTTCATCAAATTGTTTTTCCATGTCAATTTTTAACCTTTCTCCTTGTGTGAAATTTTGAGGTTGTTTTATTAAATAATTGATGAATGGATACTCTTTTGTATAAGGTAATATCCATTTGTTTTTTTTATAATAAACCTTCTCTATATAGGTCTGGTGATAATTGCCGTCTTTGTCCATTACTACTCCAATTATTATTTAGTTGTCGTTCAGTGGACGAGTATATCCGAATTCATTACAATAAGCGGAAGCAAAATGTATTGTCTTTCTGTCATAATTTCCTTTTAAGACTTTCACAATTCTATACTCTGAGCAATATTCAAAACATTCTGATTTTACAATTAAAGGATGACATTTTATATCCTCATCATTTTCTTTACAATCTTGTCTTTCAGCCGGAAAATGAACTTTAAATAATGGTAAAGATTGTTGTGTAATTTTCTCGCCAATGAAATAAAGCTGATCTGTTTTATATTCTTGGGAAAAAAAACTGTTACCAATAAGTATTAATAATAAACTTAACTTTTTCATGATTATATAAAACCTGTCTCACTTTTTATTTGTGAGACAGATTCGTAAATTATCTTCTACTGCTTTATCAATGTATACGTTCCCACAGGTAGCTTAAAAACATTAGGCATTGCTGTTCCTTCTTTATGAAGTACCATATTTGCTGTTAGTCTTAGCTGTATAGCATCCTGACCATTTACTGTTTTTTTTCTTAAAATCATTGTGCCAAATGTTGTATCAGGATTTAGCTCATAATAACTTAATCCTAATCTTAATTCATTGGGAAGACAATCTAAACATCTTGGAGTATGATTAGGATATATTGAATTGCCCGATATTGGATAATCGTAATAATTCATATTACTGTTTAAATATGATAATGTGTTTACTTTAGTTACTCCGTTTTCTTTATATTCTACCCCCCCCACAATTACATCTTCATAAAATTTACCATTATACATTTTTGTTTTTTTTAATAGAACAATTTTCCAGTACTTTGTAGTATTACTAAAAACCCATGTCCCTACGAAATAATTCATAAAATTATCAACATCTTTATAATACACCCCAGCTAATCCGGATCCATCATCATTCTTTAGATTAATAATTTGTGATTGACTTTTACAGTTCATTGAGATAAGACTCAATAATAATATTGCTATATACTTTTTCATTTTAATTTCTTTTAATTACATAGTGTAGATACTACATTTCCATTTTCTAAAGTTAATTTATTCCAATTGGTAACATTATTACCATCGTTTGCTTTATATAAAGATATTCCAAAATTAGCAAATCGTTCTAAAAATGTACCTTCTCTATTAGGAGAAGTGTCTGCATATAATTTTGTCAATGGAGCATTCATAAATTCAAATATTTTTGCTTCAGAAGTATTGCTGTTTATTTTAGGGTTTTGGCTCATATCTGAAGTTAAAGCATTTAACAATTGCTGTGGATCATCAATTTTTATGGCATATATCTGATTGTTTCCGTTGTCATCTTTGCATACAACCATCATTACAACTTCGCTATTGTGGGGATTATAAACATTCTGATATAAAAAGTAAAGAGAATACACATCCGTCCAACTGAACATAGGTACTGCGCCTGGATATTGATGCGTATGTATCACTCCATAAAAAAGTGTTCCGGCATTTAATGTGACTTCACTGCTTGTTCCTGGCGGTACAACTATATTGGAGTACACACCAGCAAAACTTTTCTGGAGACTATTCCCATGTTCTATGGTATCATTCAGTTTTGTCTGTAAGTTTTGGATAATCGGTTTTATGTTTGCTTTCGTAGGTTTTAGCAAATTTTTGAGATTCTCACAATGATCTTGAGGCAGGGTAACAGGTGTACTTCCGTTACAGTTTGGTGCTACCCTGTAAAAAGCTCTGCTCAATCCGCAGGGATCGGGATCAGGGATCGGAAGCGGAGTTCCGCCACCGCCACCCCCTTCCGGATAGCCATAAATTACGACTCCTGTTTCAGGATCGGGATAAGTAAATACAAGAGTGGTGGAGTGGGAACAGCTTTCCGTTTGGCATATATTGCAACCGTCACAGGCTCCAGATCCATGGTGTGTACAGTGTCTTATAATCACGCAGATAACTTCATAAACTACCTGCACTCTTCCGTTTTGCGTGGTGGTTTCTGTTGCCAAAGCATCCCCGAAGCGAGGAGCATGAAAGACAATCCTGTTGTTCTGCTCCCCCAGTTTATCATCAACAAAAAGATCCTGCGGAATATTGGAGAAAACCTCATTTCCAAAGGTATAATTATCCGTAGCCATGAAAGTACAGAACAGGCTTTCCCTTTTCTGCACATCAATAGAGGGGTCAAAAACCACTCTTCTCAGCTCATCATTGGTAATATTGTTTATTGCCTTTACGGTATTTTCTTTATTATCAATCAGGGCAAAGAAAACAGAACTCATGGTCGCATTGTCCTCTGACAAAGGGATGACAAGGGAGGTAGAATTTTCTGTCTTTACAATTCTCATCTTATCCCAGATCGGCATTCCCTCCTGATCCGGCATAGCAGAAAGGAAATTTTTCTCCCTGTTGTAGGCTTCCAGAATATCTACATAATCTAAGGTAGTTTTGGCAAAGGCTCCGCCTTTTTTAGAATGTTTAAAGAAATCTCTGTTGTTTCTTTGCGGGTTTTTCTCTGCCTGTATAAAGTCTTCATTTCTGCAAGACCAAAGAAGCGTGAGAAAGGCTATCAGGAAAGACAGCCGGAGAATAATTTTTCTCTTCATAGTCATTTTGTTTTTTATGGGTTAAATATACTCTCTTCTATATAGATGCATTATTTTGTCTTTGGGTTGGAAAAGATTTAAAAAAAAATTCGATCTATATGTGAACATGGACAAAACTAATACGTAATTTCACTTCTGCCCACAACTAAAGTTTTAAAATCCGCCACAAAAGTTTTAATTTTGAAATATAAAAAACAGTAAATTAGCTGAAAAATTATTAGAATATGTCTTTAGGAACCAAACTGAGAGCGCTGAGAACAGAAAGAAATTTATCGCAGACACAAGTCGCTATGGAGCTTGATGTTTCGCAGACCGCATACTGCAAATGGGAAAGCGACCAGACCAAACCGGGAATTGACAATCTGCTGAAAATCTCTGAATTCTATGAAACGGATATTTATGATTTACTGAAAGACGAAGGATATACACAAATAAATAAGGAGAATAGTGTTAATGAAAATTCTAGTAATAATATGATTCAAAATCAAACAAACAACTATAATGCTTCAGAAAAACTCATTGAGCAATACGAAGAACGCATCAAAGAGCTTCAGGAAAGAAATCAGGAGCTGAAAGACCAGATTGAATTCTGGAAAAATAAAGGAGAAAGCAAAACGTAGTCTTTTTTCCGAAAGTTTACTGCGGCAGGCAGCCGCGCTCCGGAGCAATCCGAAAACCCGCTGCACTCTGCACGGAGCTTTCGGAGCATCCGAAAACCTACTGCACTGTGCAGGGAACTTTCGGGAACCCCCGAAAAAATAAATCTACCCCCTCAGCAGATTTTACGATAAAGAACAATATTTTATCTTAATAAAAATAAATACAAATGAATTCTATTGACCTTCCAAAACTAAGGAATGCAGAATACCTGCAATATGCCAAAGATTTTACCGCTATTATTAACCTTAATAATCCTGCTGCCTTACAGATAGATACCAAACTCTCTGTTTTTACATCCAAAATTGCAGAGCTGGAAGCACTCTTCAAAAAAGCACTTGCCAGTGAAACTACCGCAGAAATTATGCTGCTGGACGAAAGAAGGGATAACGCTATTATAGGAATAAACTATTTTCTGCAATCGCAGTCTTATCATTATGAAGCAGATAAAAAGCAGAAAGCCAGACTGCTTCTTGATAATATGGCACTGTATGGAAGCGGTATTGCACGGCTCAATTATCAGGCAGAAACGGCAACGCTTAATAACATGATCCGGGATTGGGAGAATAAACCGGAGCTTACAGATGCTGTTGCCTTCTTTTCCCTTTCAGCATGGGTAAATGAGCTGAAAACAGCTAATGAACTCTTCAATACAAAGTATCTTGCCCGTACACAGGAGTACGGAGATGCCAGTCCCGAAACCATTAAAGGAAAAAGAGAAGAAACCAATGCGGCATACTATGCTTTAAGAGACAGGATCGATGCGCTTCACCTTTTGGTAGAAACTCCGCCATCGCCATATACTACGGTTATCAATCAGCTCAATGCGCTTACAGACCAGTACAATGTACTTCTTGTGAACAGAAAAGAAACCGGAGCTGTACCGCAAAAAAATGAAAATCCTCCTTTACAATAATTTTAGCCCGTCTATACCGACGGGTTTTTTATTGAGAAAACATATCCTTATCTTTACGTTGTATTAAACTTTAAACTAATTTCAGAATTAACCACAAAACGCACAAAAGACAATGTTAAAGTGTTTTCTATTATAATGAAAGCGCTCAAAAGAATAAAAATCAAAGATTAAAAAGTTTAGCTATCTTTTGTCACTTTTGCGGTTCAATAAAAAAGTTTAATGATTGTCCGTAATTTGTCATCATTGAAAAACCTTTGAGTTCTTTGCTGAGTGAATAGTTTATGCTGAGCTTGTCGAAGCACCTTTGCGAACTTAAAACAGTTGGTATATAAAAAGAATCTTAGCGATCTTTGCGTTAAAATTAAGCATTATGATCAATGACGGATAATCAAAAAAAAGTTTAAACAGATTTAATATGTACTAAAAGAAGTTGATATAAACAATACATTAAATTTTGAACCAAAATATTCCATTAGCTGAAAAATTAAGACCCAAAACACTGGACGATGTTCTCGGGCAGGAACATTTAACCGGAGAGAAAGGCACGATCCGGAAAATGCTGGAAAACAATTCTCTGAATTCTCTGATTTTCTGGGGACCTCCCGGAACCGGAAAAACCACTCTGGCGGAAATTATTTCTGAAAAGTCGGGAAGGAAATTCTATAAGCTTTCTGCGGTTTCTTCGGGAGTAAAAGATGTAAGAGATGTAATAGAAGATGCCAAAAAGCAGAATCTTTTTTCCGGAAAATCGCCGATTTTGTTTATTGATGAAATTCACCGTTTTAACAAATCTCAGCAGGATTCTCTTCTTCATGCCGTAGAAAAAGGCTGGATTGTCTTAATCGGTGCGACAACCGAAAACCCGAGCTTTGAAGTGGTTTCGGCTTTGCTTTCCAGAAGTCAGGTCTACGTTTTAAAAGCATTGACCTATGAAAAACTGGAAGAACTGATTGATACAGCTTCCGAAAAATTCAATCAGGATGAAAAAACATCGTTCAAAATCATTGAAAAAGAAGCTTTTATCCAATATTCGGGAGGCGATGCAAGAAAGCTGATTAATTCTGTGGAGTTGGTTTTAAATCAATATAAAAATTCCAAGAAAACAGAAATCAAGAACGAAGATGTGCTGGAAGTTTTGCAGGAAACCATGGCGCTTTATGATAAAAACGGAGAACAGCATTACGATATTATTTCGGCTTTCATTAAATCCATGCGCGGAAGCGATCCGAACGGAACCGTCTATTGGCTGGCTCGAATGATCGCGGGGGGAGAAGACATTAAGTTTATTGCAAGAAGGATGTTAATTTTGGCTTCCGAAGATATCGGTCTTGCCAATCCGAATGCGTTGGTGATTGCCAACAACTGTTTTCAGGCAGTGAACGTGATCGGAAATCCGGAAGCACGAATTATCCTGAGTGAAACGGCGGTTTATCTTGCGGTTTCACCAAAGAGCAATTCAACGTACATGGCGATTAATGAAGCTTTGGCATTGGTTAAAAGAACAGGAAATCTGCCGGTTCCTTTACATTTAAGAAATGCACCCACAAAACTGATGAAAGATCTGGATTACGGAAAGGAGTACAAATATGCCCATTCTTACGACGGCAATTTCGTGGATCAGGATTTTCTTCCGGAAGAAATTAAAGATATAAAATTGTACGAACCGGGAAACAACGCCACCGAAAAGAAGATCTACGAAGAATTAAAGAAAAAATGGAACAATAAATACTGAAACTCTTCATTAACCGCAAAAGAGACAAAAGACAAACATCATAAATAATAAGAATACTTAAAGTTCTCAAAAGAAAAGCTTTAAGCAATATTACTGAAAAAAGGATGCTCAAACGGGCATCCTTTTCATTTAAAATATGATCTGAGAAATTACTTTCTAGAAGTAGTTACCGATACCATTTTCTTACCGTTGCTGGTAATAACCTGAGCATTGTTGATGATATCTCCGTACACTAAGGTTTTTGTATTGGTAAATTCGTACCCGTCAATAAGTACCGGTGTATCTGCAGGAAGACCGAACTGAGCGTTCAGTTCATTTACAGGCATTCTGTCGATTACGCCCTGATTGCTTTTCAGTTTATATTCTACCAATCCGTTATCCGCCAGATAATCGAATTTTTTAAGATTCTGCGGAAGTTCCGTAGCAGATTTATATGCTTTTGAGCTTTGTACAGAGCCTTTATAATTATTATTATTAAACATATCTACCGTTCCTACAATATCATTTGCCACTGCAAATTTTGTAGCTGTATTCTTCTGAGCAAACAGCGTAGCAGAAGATAATAATAAAAAAGAGTAGAGAATTTTTTTCATAATGTTTCTGGAATAAATGACTATTAAAAACGTGATAAATATAGGTATTTTTTATAAAATGTAAATAAAAATTCATAATATTTTAACAATCGTTTATCAATAAAAGCTTTTACAAAATTATAAATTCTCAGTTTCCGGCTTGTCTTCTTTATTTTCCACTAAATTTTTAATGATTTTTTTAAGCCTCTGAAACAGGAACGAGCTTAGCAATAAAATGATTCCCAGAATGATAAAAGCAATAATCCGCGATACATTATCCATTTCCCAGACATCATACAAATAAAGCTTCAGGATCGTAACGGCAACCAGCGCAAAGCCGATTTTGCTGTATTCTGAAACATTGTTTTTCAGCCCTCTGTAAATAAAAATGCAGGCAAGAACCGCCCAGATAATCGGAAGATACAGAAGACCAAAATGCTTGCTTAAAGCTTTGATGTCTGATATTTTTTCGGCATTCAGCAAAATATAAATGTCGTACAGTTCGAAGCTTAATGCGGTTACAAAGGCAATAGAAATGAGCCAGTATGATAATTTTAGCCTAAGAAAATGGGAACCGGGTAAAACCTTCAGGATGATGTAAATGAATGGAATCCAATACAGAAGATAAAGCCCGTAAAAACCGAAGGATACTTTATGCAGCAGAAAATTGGAAACAATTCCCGGACCTGAAATTACCGTATTCAATATAATCAGTACACAAAACAGATAAATAAGATTGGTTTCCGCAGGTTTTGGAATTTCCAGTTTTTTTCTGAACAGTAGAATTGCAAAAATATAATACAGCGTAAAAATCATTCCGATACTGAAGATTACAATCCACGGCTGCGCTGAAATATGATACATGATTTCCAGCAGAATCGCAAAATAGATCACGCTGTAGCTTAATATCGAAAATAAATATTCAAAGAAATCATTAATTTTTTCGTCGTGATCGGGATGTTTTCTCAATAAAAATAAATTGAAAAATGTAGTAACCAACGTCACGGAACTCGTAAGAAATACTGGATTGAAAACAATATTCAGGCTTTTCGCATCGATATATTCTGTCCAGGTGATGATCTGTGCAATGATGACCAAAGGAAACAGAACGTAGAAACATTTTCTGAAGATCTGAAGACCGGTTTTCTTCCAGATATACAAAAGGAGCGTTGCTTCGATCGCCCAGACACTTGTAATGAGATGTGTCTTGAACTGCAATGCAACGGCTAATGTTAAAAGGCTTACCGTAACTGCGGCAAATACAGAATAATTTATGCCGAATTTCTTTTGGGAATATTCTCTGAACAGTAAGGCGGAATTTACCAAAGCAAAACCAATCGGGAAAATAATCACAGGTTCATAGCCAAGCTGATCAAAAATATAAGCGAGTCCGATGATGTTTGTAAAATTAATTAAAACAAGCATCAGAATATCCGATGAAGACATAACTTCTTTCCTGAAGTAATTTTTTAAGGCAAAAAAATAGAAAATAAGGTATCCGGAAATATAAAAATAAATGCTTAAAAGCTGTGTGGTCTCAAAAGTCCAGTACAAAAGATAAACATAGGTGAAGATAAATGCAATCCATCCGATACTTTTCCAGTTTTTAAGAAAGGCAACCGCGAGCATCCCCAGATTCAGAACTGTAATGTAGGTAAACAGAAACGGATAATTGCTGTGTCCGGAGCTTACCATCAACGGCGCTAAAAATCCTCCGAATAAAGAGAAAATAATAAGAATTTCACTTTTATAATAATAGGAGAGTGCGATGCAGATTAAAGTAATAAGGCAGGTAACGGAAAAAGCAATATTCTGCGAAAACAAATGATATTCCCGAAAAGCAATGGTTGCGGTAAAGTATAAAACGGCAATTCCGCCTCCGGTAATGATAGAAGAAAATACAGAATAGTTTTTCCTCAAAAAATGACCAAGTGAAATGATAACAGCTCCTAAAAAGAATCCGATTCCCACTCTGGGTGTTTCTCCGATCCAGTTTTTATCAATGGCATATTTTACGAAATAACCGATTCCTAAAACCAGCGTAAAAATCCCGATAATGGTTAAAGCATTTTGTTTCAGAAACTCGAAAATGATATTCGTCCAGTCTTTTCCTTCTTTTTCAGAAGTCTGCTGAATAGTTTCTCTCTCTGCATGAAGAACCGGTTCATCATTCTGTACGGGTAAAGGAATGTTCTGCCATTCTTTTTCCTCCTGCATTTCAGAAACTTTATTGTCATCTAATTTTGAACTCAGTTCCGAAACCTTTTTTTCTAATCTGCTGATTTTGCTGTTCAGATGATTAAAAAGGATCAGAATACATAAAATAAGGAGAATAACGATCGAATAAATCATTTTTGCACTTTTGGTTATCAAATATAACAATAAACTTTATACCATATAATTAATCCGCCGTAAGTTGCTGTACGGCGGATTAATTCTAAAGTAATATTGAAATATAAAAAATTAATTTGATACTTTATAAATATAGAATGAGCCTGTGCTTGAACCTAATAATCCTGCATCCAGCACAGAATAATTAGTAAGTCCGAAAGATATTTTGTCTCCGGCTTGAAGAGGATATAAAGAATTGATACTTCCTTCGGAAATGGTGAGACTTACCAGTCCCAGATTCACTCCGCTGAATTCGCGAACGTCGATAATACTGAAAGTTCCTGTTCTGTTTCTTAAAATCGCAATGCTTGGAGGAGTCGTTAATACTCCGGATTGTAATCCTGTTCCGTACCTGAATGTAAAACCAATGGCATAAATACCGGAAGAAGGCGCTGTGTAAGTATTGTCGGAATCCGAGAACAGGGAAGAAGTTCCGGTGGTTCTTTCTGTTGTTAAAAAGTTGACCGGTCTGAAACTGTTAGGTAAAATTCCGGCATTGATCAGAGTGATGCCAGACGATTTTCTAGCCGAGTACACAGAACTGTTTATACCGTTATTTATTACATAATCTGCAATCATCTGTGGTGATACCTGTGCTACCTGAAAATCTCCACCTGTATTTTGGTTAACCGCCAGAATCTGATATCCCGGAAGGGCAGGAGCGGAAGGTGTCTGTCGGATTTTCATGGTACCATTTACATCCAGATTTGCCTGAGGGTTCGGAGTGTTAATGCCAACCCATCCACTTTGTGCAAAAGCAGAAGCTGACATCATCGCTAAAAGTAAGCTGTAAATTCTAGTTTTCATGCTGCAAAATTTAAATTAGTTAATGGTTTTAGTCTCAGTCAGTTATTTAAAATCATATCAAATATCGTGCAACGAAAACATTAATTTTTATTTTTTTTCAACATTTGATGAAAAATTATAACAAAAATTCATCTGTAATAATATTATGTTATTTTATTACAAATTGATTTTTCCGCCTTAAATAATTGAAAAATTCTGTTAATCATTGGGTTATAAATAATATACAGGTAAAAATAGATTATTTTATCTTCAAAAACAAGAAAATAGCTAATTAAATCTCTTTTGTATGAAATATATTTCTTTTTTAGTTTTTAACTGTTTGTAATTTAGCTTTTTAAAAAAAATTCCTTGTAATTTCCAAGAAAATCTACCTCTACATTCAGTGCTTTAAGCTCTTCCAAAGCATTCTGATAAAGGGTTGAATCCCAGTTTCCGGATACATTAATGTAAAAGAAGTAATTTCCAAGACCTGTTTTCAGTGTTCTGGATTCTATTTTGCTGAGGTTCATTTTTCTCCATGCAAAAACAGATAAAACCTGATGAAGTCCTCCCGCATGATCTTCCGGAAGCGTAATCAGCAGTCCGGATTTTTCTCCTAAAATTTCCAAATCTTTATTGTCATAAGTTTCCTGCTTTTTTGAAATAACAATAAATCTCGTATGGTTTTGTTCAAAATCCTGTATGTTCCGGTGGATAATTTTCAAACCGTATAAATTTGCAGCAAACTGATTAGCGACTGCAGCGAGGTTTCTGTCCGGATGTTCAGAAACGTGTTTTGCAGCGGCAGCAGTGGAAGAAAATTCCTGTTTCGGGATCTCCTTAAATGTTTTATCCAGAAAATGAAAGCTCTGCGCTAAAGCCTGCGGATGAGAATATATTTTTTCGATATTCGTTTCATCACACGTTGGATGAATCATCAGATGATGCGCAATCGGCATTACGGCTTCAGCCTGTATTTTTATATCGGGTGTTTTATACAGGTAATCCAGCGTCATGGAAACCGTTCCTTCGATGGAGTTTTCCAGAGGGACAACGGCTTTATCAACTTCTCCGGTTTCTACAGCGGTAAAACAGTCTAAAATATTGGTTTGTGGTAAAAGTTCTTCATTGGGAAAAAGCTGGGTTGCAGCAAGCTGTGTAAAACTTGCCTGTGGTCCCAAAAATGCAATCTTCATGATGTCTCTGTTATAATTTATTTAAATATAGCGAAATTTATACGGTCCGCTAAAATTGGTATTCTAAAATTAGCCTTATAAACTAATGTTTTGTGTATTCTTTTGGTCTGAATTATTCCTTCCAGTTCTCCTCAATCAGTTTCATGAGATAATCCGGACACTTCACCACTTTGTTGGTTTTGGCATCCAAAAAGAAAAGAGTAGTGGAAGCTTCTGTGATTTTATTATTTTCTTCATTGAAGATTTCATATTCAAATTCAATTCTTACTCCCGGAATTTTTTTTACATAGGTATGAATTTCTAATTTTTCATCATAAAAAGCAGGTCGCAGATACTTAATTTTATACTCCGAAACAGGCAGCCAAATTCCTTGATTCTCAATCTCATTATACGACATTCCTATGCTTCGGAAAAGCTCCACTCTTCCAATTTCCAGATACTCGGCGTAGTTGCCGTAATAAACGTATTTCATAGGGTCTGTCTCTCCGTAACGTACTCTTAATGAGTGTGTTGTGTGTATCATCTTAAGCTTCTTTATATACATACAAATATATTTTTAAATAATCAATATCCACAAAATTTTTTTTTAAGATAAAAAAATTAGACCTTTGTCGTCCTTCCAAAAATTACTAACAACTAAGAATTAATCGGGGCATCAATTATGGATGAAAATTTAATGATGATATGGCAGAAGTGCCTTCAGTTCATGCGCGATAATCTGAACGCAGCTGAAGATAATTCTGATCTGAAAAAACTTGAAAAATCTTTCGATTTGCTATTCGATAAGGTTCAGCCGATTTCATTGGTTGAGAATAACCTTACGCTTATGGTACCGAGCGATTTTTACAAGGAATATATTGAGGATAATTACCTGTCCTTGCTTTCGGCTGCCCTGAAGAAAAACATAGGAAAAGGAGTGAAATTATGGTATTCTGTAATGGAAAACAAACCTGCCGGTTTGGAAAGACCCGTTACCATGAATATGAAAGGTAAATCTGTACCTACTCCGAAAGTGCAGGAAACAATGCCGCAAGGTTTTTCTGCCAATATCGTGAATCCATTTGTGGTTCCGGGAATCAGAAAAGTAAATATTGATTCCAACTTAAAATCAGACTTCTCTTTCGATAATTATGTAGAAGGAGAAAGCAACAAATTTGCAGCGACGGTTGCAAGATCTATTGCTAAAAGACCGGGTGCAACGGCATTCAACCCATTATTTTTATACGGTGGTTACGGTGTTGGTAAAACGCACTTAGGACAGGCTGTAGGTCTGGAAGTGAAAAGCCAGTTTCCGGATAAAGTCGTTTTATATCTTTCTTCCGAAAAATTCATCCAACAGTTTATTTCGGCGGCAAAAGCACATAAGCAGACCGAGTTTGCGAATTTTTATCAGATGGTTGATGTTTTAATCATTGATGATATTCAGTTCCTTTCCGGAAAATCTGCAACACAGGACAGCTTCTTCCACATTTTCGATCATTTGCATCAGAACGGAAAGCAGATTATCTTAACTTCAGATAAAGCTCCGGCAGATATTCTGGATATTCAGGACAGGATTGTTTCCCGATTCAAATGGGGACTTTCTGCAGAGATCAAATCTCCGGATATTTCAACAAGAAAGCAGATCATCATCGATAAATTAAGCAGAGACGGAATCGTTCTTCCCGATGATATGCTGGATTTCCTTGCTGCAGAAGCAAAAACAAACGTAAGAGAACTTATCGGAATCATCAATTCGGTTATTGCATACTCTACTATTTACAAGCAGGATCTTAGCTTAACTTTACTGAAGGATACCATTAATAAGATTGCATCCAACCAGAAAAAAGTCATCAATATTCCTTATATTCAGGAAGTGGTTTGCGATTATTTCGGAATCAAGAAAGAACAGCTTTTATCCAAAACAAGAAAAAGAGAAATTGCACTTCCAAGACAATTGGCGATGTATTTTTCCAAAGAGCTAACCAATGCCACTTTCACAAAGATCGGTGAAGAAATGGGCGGAAAAGACCATTCTACGGTAATGTACGCTTGTGATA
Source organism: Chryseobacterium gambrini (assembly GCF_900156825.1). Taxonomy (GTDB): domain Bacteria; phylum Bacteroidota; class Bacteroidia; order Flavobacteriales; family Weeksellaceae; genus Chryseobacterium; species Chryseobacterium gambrini. The sequence goes on from NZ_FTOV01000006.1 coordinate 136,012, forward strand.
CCATCAAAGATGTTTCCAAGATCGACAAAGAAGTTAAAAAGTATGTGAAGGAATTGGGAGAGAGAATTAAACAGTAAGAAATAATTTAATTTAAATACAGAAAATGGAGAATAATTTTATTCTTCATTTTTTATTTAGTTTTGTTACCTGAAACATTAAAAACAGAGACTGAGATGAAAATATTAATGGTATGTCTGGGAAACATTTGCAGAAGTCCTTTAGCAGAAGGAATTATGAAAGCAAAGGCTCCTGAAAATTTTGTAATAGATTCTGCTGGAACCATTTCCATGCACGAAGGAAATCATCCCGACAAAAGAGCCATTAAAACCGCTTCAAACCACGGAATTGATATTTCCAAACAGAGATCCAGACCGATAACGCAGTCGGATTTTGAAACATTTGATAAAATCTACTGCATGGATGTAGATGTTTTGGCTGATGTTATTTCCAAAGCTAAAAATGAAGAACAGCGGAAAAAAGTTTCCTTGTTTCTTGAAGTTTTAGGCGATCATGAAAATGCTGAAGTTCCCGATCCTTATTGGGGAGATATGCAGGAATTTGAAGACGTCTATCATTTGCTGGATCGTGGCTGCGATGCTGTTTTAAATAAAATTTCAAAATAATTATGAAGAAATTTTTCATCCTTTTTCTTTTTTACAGCAGTTTTGCTTTTGCCCAGACAAAAGATGAAATCGCCATCCGTACCATGATGGATGATTTTATGATGTGCATTAAAACCAGAGATGAGGCGAAGTTTGTATCGCTTTTTCAGGATCCGGTTCTCTGGACGGGAGTGTATACAGACCGTACTTTTAAAAAAGTTGTAACAGAATATCCCGACGAAAAAAGCTATTTTACAGATAATTATAAAGCCTTCATTAAAAGTTTTAAAGACAATAAATCGGAGGAAAGATTTGATAATGTGAAAATTATCGAAGACGGATCGATTGCTTCCGCTAATTTCGATTACAGTTTCTGGCATGACGGTAAAATGCTGAACTGGGGAAAAGAAATCTGGACGCTGATGAAAACCGACGGAAAATGGAAAATTACTTCCGTTTCTTTTTCCATGGATCTTACAAAATATTACCCACAACCTTCTTTAAAAGAAAGAACAAAAAAATAAAATCATGCTTTTTTTACTTCCTGCTTATCTTTCGGAAAATACCTCTATCAACCATTTTTCACCGGTGATTAAAGAGTATATCATGCAGACCGATTACTTCTTCGTGGAAAATGAAAAAACCGCCAGAAAAGTGGTTAAATTTTTCGCTCCCGAAAAAAAACAGTCGGAGCTGAAACTTTTTTTGCTGGATAAATACACAGAAAACGCAGATATTAAAGAAGCGCAGCAACTGATGTTAAAAGGTCAGGATTTTGGCTTGCTTTCTGAAGCGGGACTTCCGTGCATTGCAGATCCGGGAAATCTGATGGTAAAATGGTGTCATGAGAAAAATATCCGTGTTATCCCGATTTCAGGGCCTTCATCTATTATTTTAGCACTAATTTCCAGTGGTTTTAACGGTCAGGAATTTACCTTCAACGGCTATCTTCCGATTGATAAAAGTGAAAAGAAGAAGCAGATTCTTCAGCTTGAAAGTCTGGTTCAGAAGACAGGATATTCGCAGATTTTTATGGAAACGCCTTACAGAAACAACGCCCTTTTTGAAGATCTGACTAAGTTTTTATCACCCAACACAAAGCTTTGCATCGCCGCCAATATCAACGATCCTGAACAGGAATTTATTAAAACAAAAACCATAAAAGAGTGGCAGAAGCAAAAACCGGAACTCCATAAAATTCCGGCGGTGTTTGTTTTGGGAAAGTAGAAGGTTTTATAATCTTCCGCCGATTTTACTGATCAGGCAGATTTTTTTAGTGCAAATTTAATCTGCTTAATCTGCAAAATCTGCGGGAGAGATAATTATAACTTATTGACCACTCTTTTAATTCCATCTAAAATATTCGTAGTATTAAAATTAATCAATAATCCGAGTCTTTTATCTGAAAGTTTCAAATAAGTCTGCAATTGCTTGTAATGAATTTCTTCAAGATTTTTTACAGATTTTAATTCCAAAATAACCTTGTCTTCCACCAGAATATCGATTCTGAAATTTAAATCAAACCTTTTGTTGTCATACATAACCGGAATTGCAACTTCTGGCTTCACATCCAGTCCGTTTTCTTCCAGTTCATAAATAAGAATTTTTTGATAGACACTCTCCAAAAGACCTGGTCCAAGACTGTTATATACATTAAAAATGCATTTTCTTACCAAGTAGGAAATTTCATTTTCATTCATTTGTTTTTAATGCAAAATAAAAAAAAATATCTTTATTTTTTCTTCCTGTTTCTCCATTTTCTCCAAAGAAATACAGCCACAGGAATCAGCAGAAAGAAAGGCCAAAGCGAAATAACTCCTAAAAGAAAAGCCACAAAACTGTTCCAGCCTTCCGTTACCGAATCTCCGAAACGGCTTCCGAAACCAACCTTCGAAGTGGCGGAAGTTCTTACTTTTTCTTTGTATAAACTCAGGTTTAAAGTGCTGTAATTTACGCGGTCGTCTATAAATCGAAGTCTGCCTTCCGAAACATCAATTTCATCTTCCAGTTCACGGATGTTTTCCTGAATTTCCAAAATGTCTTTCGTTGTTTTTGCGCTTTTCAGCATATCTCTGTATTTCTCGAGATAAATCTTTTTATTGGCGAGTTTGATGGAAACATCAGTATATTCTTCCGTTACATCATCTGAAGAGATATTTTTAGACAAAACCGAACCGACACCATCTGAAAAAGAATTCACCAAAGCATCGAAATTCTGATGAGGAACTCTGATGGTTAAGTCGGTATTTTCCTCATTATCATTATTCTGAAACTCTTCTTTCTGAATATAGGCTTTGTTGCTTTTTACAATGCTACTAACCTGATCCTGAGCTTTTTTAATGTCTCCGACCTGAATTTTTAAATCGCCGTTTTTGATGATTTTTTTGGAAATAGCAGTGGTCTGTTCACTTATCGTCTTTTCTGATGGAAACCTTATGGACGCATCGACTACGGGAGATTTTAATGCTACAGCAGAAGAGTCTATTGCAATCAATTTATCTTCCTGAACAACATTAACCAAATTTGAATTTAAAGAGTGGGCTTCACTTTTTTTACAATGGATAAGGATTAAACAGAATAAAGGCAGAAATAATTTTTTCATGAATACAAGTTTTGGGAATACGATCAAAAATCATGCTTAAAATTGTTTTTTAAAGGATATTTTCTGATAAATATTCACAATAATTGAAGATAATTTATGAATTTCTATTTTTAGCCTGATCGCAAATGAAAAATTGAATTTATTTTATATTTTTAATGAATGAAAAAGAGTCTTTTAGCTATCGTTTTTTTACCGTTTATGATGTTTGGTCAGGAAATTCCGAAACTTACCGATGAAATGGCGGTGAGATTATCTGAAAAGCCGCTTCATTGTATCAATCAGGAATATCCGAACAAAACGGCGCATATCATCAATAACGAAAAAGAAGTTCCTTTAAGTCCTAAAGATCTTCATCCCAGTTTTTACGGTTGTTTCGATTGGCACAGCTCTGTTCACGGACATTGGATGCTGCTTCGGCTGCTGAAAACAAAACCCGGTCTTTCGGTGGCAAAAGACATTGAAAACATTCTCGACAATTCATTTAAAAAAGAAAATTTACAGACTGAAGCCGATTATTTCACCAAATATCAACTAACCGGAACATTCGAAAGAACGTACGGATGGGCATGGTTGCTAAAATTAGACGAAGAACTGGCTACATGGGATCATCCCAAAGCAAAAATATGGCATGAGAATCTAAAGCCTCTTACCGATAAAATTTTAGCTTCGTGGAAGACTTTTTTACCCAAACAAACCTATCCTAACAGAACGGGAGTTCATCCCAATACTGCTTTTGCAATGGTTTTTGCACTCGATTGGGCAAGAGCGACCGGAGATAAAGATTTTGAAAATCAGCTCATTGAAAAGGCAAAATATTTTTATCTGAACAATACGAAAACACCCGCTTATCTAGAACCGGACGGATCGGATTTCTTTTCGCCAAGTCTGGAAATTGCAGATCTGATGCGACGTGTTTTACCCCAGAAAGAATTTGTCGTGTGGTTAAATAATTTCTATGAAAAACGAAGTCTGGAAAATATTGAAAAAATTCCGGTGGTAAGTGATCTTTCAGATTATCAGACGGTTCATTTAGTTGGTTTATCTTTTTCGAAGGCGTGGTGCATGAAAGGAATTGCTAAATCACTTCCCGCAAATCATCCTTTGAAACAGAAATTTGAAAAAACAGCCAAAGTATTTTTAAACAACGGATTGCCATTGCTTTTTCAGGGGAATTACGGTGGAGATCATTGGTTGGCAAGTTTTGCCGTTTATGCTCTTGAAGATTAATCAGGTTAGAAGTTTGAAGCCGGAAGAGGGAAGCTTTATATGCGCAACTTCAACGGTTGAAATAATTCCTGCTGGAAACACAATACAATAAGAGGGAAGTTGTATAGCCTGAAAATCAACTTCCATCTTCAATCATCCGTTTCAGTTATCGATCATCATTCATCATTCATCAATCATTAATATTAATATCTGATTCCCAGTTTTTTAAGAATAAAACTCAACAGCCAGATCGGTCCTACCAAGAGAAACTGTAAATCTTTCAGGAAAGAAGGTTTTTTACCTTCAATCTTGTGTCCTACAAACTGAAAAATCCATGTTATTATAAAAACAGCGAGGTAAACCATCCATGATTTTTCTTCAAAACGGATATTGATTCCGTAAGCGAAACTTTCCATTAAAATCATCACGAAAAACATAATAAAACCGATTAAAAAAGAAAGTCTGGTATAAAAAACAGTTACCAAAGTAATAGCTGCAAAACTTACATAGCTGATTTCGCCAATATATCTGAAGCCAATTGATTTTGAAGGAATGAGAGAAATAAATCCTAAAATCGTCCAGAAAATTAAAGGAACACAGATCCAGTGGATCAGCTTATTGGTCGAGTTTCTGTGGCTTTCGGCGTATTCTGCAAATAGTAAATCGATTTTTCTCATATCTCTAATTTGGAAAACACTAAAATAATAAATTTTTGTGACCGCTCAAGAGATTGCTTTATATTTGTACTATGTCTGTCTTAGAAAAATTCGGAGTTGAAATTTTTACGCAACATAATATTTTCGAGAGAATTTCTGTCGATAAACCGTTCCGTCCTGATAATCCGGCGTTTATCTTTGTGAAAACAGGGAGTATTAAGCTGAAACAGCACTTCCGCGATCTTGAGCTTTCTGCCAATATGTTTATGGTGACGGATCCTCAGACGGTGTACGAAATGATCTCCATCAGCGATGATTTTCAATCGAGAATGGTTTCGTACAAGCGTGAATTTATTTCGGCTTTATCTTTGAAATTCAACAGATTAATTACGTACCGTTATTTCAGGCAACAGATGAACATTGGTGTTCCTTTCGAGCCGGATGAATTGGAAGTGGTCTGGAAAAGTGTAAATTTCCTGAAATACATTCTCGATTCTGAGACAGAAATGACCTACAAGAAAGAAATTGTTGAACATCTTTTTTCCGTTTTCTGTTATCAGATGGCGGGAATTATTTCCAAGGAAGACAGCAATTCCATGAGCCAGATGTCCAGACAGGAAGAAATTGTTTTTATTTTCCTGAATGATCTCGCGCAACATCACACCCACGAGCGAAGCGTGGAGTTCTATGCGCAGCGTCAGTCGATTACAACCAGACATCTTTCGGCGGTGGTGAAAGACATCACAGGAAAGTCGGCAAGCCAGATTATTTCACTGATTGTGATGAACGAAGCAAAAGTGCTGCTGAACTCATCAAATAAGCCTGTTTCGGAGATTTCCGGTATTCTCGGTTTTAGTGATCCTTATTCTTTTTCGCATTTTTTTAAAAAGCATCTGGGCGAAAGTCCTTCCCAGTACAGAAATCAGTTCGAAAACTAAAATCTTACATTTGAACATCTTTTTCCAATTCTTAAACATTTGTTTGAGTTTGTTGCTGCCGTACCTTTGTATCCGTAAAACAAGGTAAAATGGTTAAGAATATAAAAACAGCGCTATCACTCGTGATAGCCTTATTTCCTGCGCTGTTTTTTTCACAGGAAATAAAACAGCTCACTGCAGACGAAGTTGCCGAACTCGCGGTGCAGAATCATCAGCAATTGAAAGTTTCGGCACAGAATATCGACATTGCCAGACAGAATACGGAAGTGGTAAGACTACAGAAACTGCCGAACATTACGGCTTCTACCAGTCAGTTCTACTTAGGCGATGCGGTTGCTATCGACAAAGATTTCTCAAATTCCACTAATATTCCGATGCCGCACTACGGAAGTTCGTATGCAGTTCAGGCAACACAGCTTATTTTTAAAGGTGGATTGGTGAACAAGTCTATTGAAATGGCGGGACTTCGTGAGCAGCTTTCCAAACTGGATCTGGAAAAGAACAAACAGGACGTGAAACTTCTGGTCATTTCAAATTATCTGGATATTTATAAAATTTTAAATCAGGAAGCAGTTTTTCAGAACAATAAAAAACTGGCTCAGGAAAGACTGAAAAACATTCAGAAATTTTATCAGCAGGGAATGGTGACGAGAAATGAGGTCATTCGTGGTGAACTGGCAATCAAAAATTTAGATCAGGGTATTTTAACGTTAAAAAACAATAAAAAAATTCTGAATTATAATTTAAGCATTGCTTTGGGTTTGCCTACTGATACGGAAATAGTTCCTGTAGAAAGTTTGCAGAAGAAAGAATCGGGAATCGGGATTGAATATTATGTAAATCTTGCTCACGACAGCAATCCTTTGCTGAAATCTGCGAAAACAAATATTGATGTTGCCGATAAAAATATTGAAATTATTAAAACCGACAGAATGCCTACAATTTCAGGTTTCGGAGGATATTCTCTGCAAAGACCGATTACTACAAGAAATCCTGTTCTGGATATGTATTCCGGTGGTTGGCAAACTGGGATTTCATTAAGTTACAATATTGATAATCTTTTTAAAACCAAAGAAAAAGTGAAGCTGGGAGAACTGCAGAAAACGCAGGCGAATGATGCGATGACTTTAACGCAGCAGAATATTGATATGGCTGTAAATGCGGCATATACCAAATATCAGGAATCTATTCAGCAGGCGGAAATTTTAAATGATGCTAAAAAACTGGCGGAAGAAAACTATAAAATTACCGAAGCTAAATATCTGAATCAGTTGGCGGTACAGGCGGAAATGATCGACGCGCAGAACCAGAAATTACAATCGGAGCTTGATTATGCGAATGGAGAAATCAATGTGCTGTATCAGTATTACAATCTTTTAAAATCTACCGGAACGCTTTAATATTTAAAATTTGAAAAACAAAATGGAAAACAAGGAACAAAATACACAAAATACAACTCAGGCTTCTGCCAATTCAGGAGCAGCAGCCAATAAGAAAGAACGGAAGAAAAACAGAATCAAAGCTGTCATTTCCAATATCGTGGTTTTTGCCGTGATTGGTTTTGGATTGTACTGGCTGATTGCGCAATATTTTCACATCGGTGATAAAACCTATACGGAAGCGGCTCAGGTTGAGGAATTTATCAACCCCATCAATACAAGAGTTTCAGCTTACATTAAAGAGATAAAATTCATTGAACATCAAAAGGTTAAAAAAGGAGATACACTTGTTGTACTGGATGACCGCGAAATTTTAACCCAGATCGGACAGGCGGAAGCTGCGTATCAGAATGCTTTGGCGCAAAGAGCGGCAACAAGTTCATCGGTGAATACGGTTTCCAATAACGTGAATGTGATGGAATCTAATATTGCCGGAGCAAAAGCAAGACTCTGGAATGCGGAGCAGAATTTAAACCGTTATAAAAACCTTCTGGCTTCCGAAGCGGTGACGAGACAGCAATACGATCAGGTAAAAACGGAGTATGATGCACAGAAAGCGGCATATCAGACTTTAATCAACCAGAAACAGTCGGCGAATCTTTCAACTGTAGAAGTGAAAAGTAAATTCGGGATTATTGATGCGGAAATTAAACGAACAAAATCTGCTCTGGATATGGCGAAAATTAATCTTTCTTATACGGTAATTACCGCGCCTTATGACGGAGTGATGGGAAGAAGAACGATTTCTGAAGGACAGTTGATTCAGCCGGGACAACAGGTGGCAACGATTGTTTTGAACGGTGAGAAGTGGGTGACTGCCAATTTTCTGGAAAGTCAGATGCCGAATGTAAAAACAGGAAAAAAAATGATGATGACAGCCGATGCATTGGGCGGAAAACAATTTGAAGGAGTAGTTACAGCAATTTCTGCGGCTACAGGTTCGAGATATTCTAATATTCCGACGGATAATTCTACCGGAAACTTCATTAAAGTTCAGCAGAGAATTCCTGTAAGAATTGAGTTTACGCCTTCCAATAAAAAAGAAGATATCGAAAAGCTGAGCGCAGGAATGAATATGAATATTGTGATTAAAAAATAAGAACAGCAGAAAGAGGGATGAGGAAAACCGAGGTGAATGTGTTTTAAATCATACATCTTCAGACTTTCAGCCTTCAAATCAAATTTTAAAATATGTACAACAAAGGATTATACCGAGATTGGGTACCGAAACCTGTTCAGCTTTTACTGATCGTGCTTTTACTGGCGATCGTGATGCCTTTGGGCGGTGTTTACACAGGAAACATCAGTTATATGGTGGGCGGAACCGGTGCGCTTTCGGAAAATTATATTTTTGCGAATTATGCTTCCACGATCGGAATGGGAGCGGCAATGCCGATTGTTTTGAGGCTGAAAATGCGGTTTAAGATCAGGGATAAAATTACAGTTGTTCTGGTTCTTTTGGGAATTTTAAATTACATCAATGCAACCACGTTTCAGCCTTCTGTAATCATCGGAAGTTCTCTTCTGATCGGTTTCTTTAAAATGATTGTTGCGATCGAATTATTTCTACCTGTTATGGCAATGATCGGAAACCGAGGAGTTTTTTACGGTGTTTTTTATTCTTTTATCCTGATTATGAACCAGATTGCGGGATATTACGCCGTAGAAGTTTCGGTTTTGTATAACTGGCAGCAATTTTTCGTTCTTATTTCGATTTTGTGTTTCGGACTGGCCATTTTGCAGTGGATTTTTATGCACGATCAGTATTTTGCGCTGAAAGTTCCGCTTCATTATATTGACTGGCTGAGTATTGTGCTTTTTGTGGCAACGTTTATGTTTTCGGCGTATGTTTTTGCTTTCGGAAAACAGCAGGACTGGCTGAATTCTAAAAATATTATTAATGCATCGATTGGCGCTTTTGTAAGTTTTGCGCTTTTGGTGACCAGACAGACACATCTGAAAAGACCTTATTTATCATTCAAGGTTTTTTCAAAAAGTAATGTTCTTCACGGATTGTTTATGCTTCTTTGTTTGGGAATGTTTATGGCAACGGCAACGTTACAGAATATTTTTGCAGTCGGAGTTTTGGGATACGACCAATTAACCAATGCGAAGCTGAATCTTATGATGATTCCCGGAATTGTAGTTGCCGGAATTGTGGCGATTATCTGGTTTAAAAGGGACAAACCTGTGAAAATGTACATTTTTTCCGGATTTGCAGCGATGTTGGGATATTCGGTTATTATGTATTTCTCTATGGTTTTGGAGTTTAATTATGACAACTGGTATCTTCCTTTATTCCTGAAAGGTTTTGGGATGACAGTACTTTTTATTTCCGTTTGGTATTACACGCTGGATAAACTTGAGCTTAATGATATGATGGCTGCCATCGGACTGGCTTTGGTCTGGAGAACTTTTCTTACGATCGGCTTCTTTTCGGCGGTATTTTCATGGTTTCAGTACCGTTTTCAGGTGGAAAGTTTAGGAAATCTGGCGGTTTATATGGATGGATTAACGGTGAGTTCACAAAGTGTGGCTGCCAATCTGAAAGGAATTCAGCTCAATGCGATTATTGCTGCCAATAAAAAGATTTTCGGATATATCGTTATTGCTGGTTTCGGAATTTTAGGATATATTCTTACGCATCATTTTGGAAGAGAGCGTTTTGTATCGACAAGATTTATAAAAGTGTTAAGCGGAAAATCTGTAATTGCCAGAAGAAGACTTTTGGAAAGAAAAAGATTATCCGAAGAAATAAAAGACGCAGCAGGTCCTGCGATGTAAAGAACCTTGTTTTTCATTTACTGAGTCAAAGCTCCATTTTAATTGTAAAGTGGGGCTTTGCGTTTTTAGAATGGTTTAAAATTTTAAAGTTAAAAATTTCGAATGTCTATTTGGGAATTAGTTAAACAAAAGATGTTCATTTAAAAATTTCAAAAAACTTATCTTTGTACCATATATCAAACTATGAAAGATTTAATAGGGAAAGCCATTTGGGATTTTTATCACAACGAAAATCCTGAAGATCTGCAGACCGAAACTTCTATTTCCGAACTGGATGAACTTCCTGTAAAATATCTGTTCCGCGATTTTGACGGAATGAATACAATTGAGCAAAAAGCTCTGCAACTTGCAAAAGGAAAAACGTTAGACATTGGAGCAGGAGCGGGTTCTCATGCTTTATATCTTCAGAATGAAAAATATCTTGATGTTACCGCGTTGGATATTTCTCCGAAATCCATTGAAGTTTGCCAGTTAAGAGGAATAAAGAAAGCAGTTGCTGAAAATATGCTTCATTTTTCCGGGGAAACTTTTGATACGATTCTTTTGCTGATGAACGGCACAGGCATTTTCCAAAGTCTTCATGTCATTGATATTTATCTGAAAAAACTTTATTCGCTTTTGAATCCGAACGGACAAATTTTAATCGACAGTACAGATATTCTGTATATGTTTGATGAAGATGAGGATGGCGGTGTTTACATTCCTGCGGAAGGATATTACGGCGAACTGGATTATATTGTTCATTATAAAGGAGAATCTGAAGATCCTATAAAATGGCTGTATCTGGATTTCAATACCTTAAAAAATGCAGTCGAGAATAATGGTTTTAAAATAGAAAAAGTGTTGCAGGAAGAGGATTCTTATTTAGCTAAACTGACTAAAAAATAATTAGTTTTTGTCATTGCGAGGAGCAAAGCGACGAAGCAATCTCAAACTTAAAAAATAACATTCAGACTTAACTTTTCTTAAAGCCTTAACAGAATCTTAATGGTTAAAATTTGAAACATTAAGATTTATTTATATTGTTAAGATTAATAAAAGATTGCTTCGTCGCTTTGCTCCTCGCAATGACAAATAAAAAATCCACATGATTTTTAGTTCATGTGGATTTATTTTTTATCTTAATATTGGATTATCCGATCTCAATACCATTTTCAACATTGCTGTCATCCGGCGTTACGAAAGATAATTTTCCGTCCGGTTTTGTGGTTAAAAGCAACATTCCCTGAGATTCAATTCCTCTGATTTTTCTTGGGGCAAGATTCAATAAAATCATAACCTGCTTTCCAACAACTTCTTCCGGCGTGAAGCTCTCTGCAATCCCGGAAACTACAGTTCTTACGTCCACTCCTGTATCAACAGTTAGTTTCAGTAGTTTATCTGCTTTCTCAACTTTTTCAGCTTCTAAAATAGTGGCTGTTCTTAAGTCGATTTTCATAAAATCATCAAAAGTGATTTCTTCTTTCATAGGTTTTGCGTTAGGGTTTGTTTTTTTATTGTTTTGCTTGGTGTCTTCCAATTTCTGGATTTGAGCTTCGATAACATTATCTTCAATTTTTGAGAAAAGAAGAGACGCTTCGTTGATTTTATGACCTGTTTCAATTAAAACAGATTTAGTTTCAATAGTATTCCAATCAGATTTTTGAACATTAAACATATTCAACAATTTTTCAGAGCTGAAAGGCATAAACGGTTCACACAACTGTGCTAAAGCAACTGCAGTCTGAGCTCCTACAAATAAAGAATGTGCCGCTTTTTCAGGGTTATCTTTTATTGTTTTCCATGGCTCTTCTGTCTGAAGATACTGGTTTCCGAAACGTGCCAAATTCATTAAAGCTGTTAAAGAATTTCTGAATTCATAGTTTTCTAAAAATCCTGAAATTTCTTTTGCTGATTTGTTAATTTCTTTTAGCTCAGGAGTGTTTACATCACCTTGAGGAACAACCCCATCATAATATTTATGAATTAACACAGCAACTCTGTTGATGAAATTTCCGAAAATTCCAACTAATTCAGAATTATTTTTCGTCTGGAAATCCTTCCACGTAAAATTGTTATCTTTAGTTTCAGGAGCGGATGAAAGTAAGGCATATCTTAAAACATCTTGTTGTCCTGGGAAATCTTCTACATATTCGTGCGCCCAAACCGCCCAGTTTCTGGAGGTGGAAATTTTATCGTTCTCAAGATTTAAAAACTCAAAAGCAGGAACATTTTTAGGCATGATATAATCTCCGTGAGCTTTCATCATCGCAGGGAAAATAATACAGTGGAATACAATATTATCCTTTCCAATAAAGTGAACCAAATCACTTTCCTCGCTTTGCCAGTAATCTTTCCAGTTTTTTCCGTTTTTCTCCGCCCATTCTTTCGTGAAAGAGATATATCCGATTGGCGCATCGAACCAAACGTATAATACCTTTCCTTCCGCATTCGGAAGAGGAACCGGAACACCCCAATTCAGGTCTCGGGTCATGGCGCGAGGTTTTAACCCATCATTTAACCATGATTTTACCTGTCCGTAAACATTCGGCTTCCAATCGTCTTTATGCCCTTCAATAATCCATTCATTCAGGAAATCTTCGTATTCATTTAATGGTAAGTACCAGTTTTTTGTGTCTTTCAAAATAGGAACATTTCCGCTTAACATGGATTTCGGATTAATCAGTTCCGAAGGTGAAAGGGTAGTACCGCATTTTTCACACTGATCTCCGTAAGCATTCTCATTACCGCAGTTCGGGCAGGTTCCGACGATATATCGGTCTGCTAAGAATTCTCCAGCCTGTTTGTCGAAATACTGCTCAGACATTTCTTCGGTGAACTTTCCTTTTTCATAAAGAACCTTAAAGAAATCCTGACTAGTCTCGTAGTGTTTCGGAGAGGTTGTTCTGGAATATTCATCAAAAGAAATCCCCAAATCTGAAAAAGATTTTTTAATGATTTCGTGGTATTTGTCTACAATATCCTGTGGCGTAACCCCTTCTTTTTTAGCTCTTATGGTAATAGGAATTCCGTGTTCATCGCTTCCGCAGATAAACGCTACATCTTTCCCCAATCTTCTCTGAAATCTCGCATATACATCCGCAGGAATATAAACACCTGCCAAATGCCCTATATGAACCGGTCCGTTTGCATATGGCAAAGCCGCCGTAATCATCTTTCTGTTTGACATTTATAGTAAAGTTTTAGGGTGCAAAGATAAGCATTATCCATGAAAATCTGATATTGTCTGTATTTTGAAGCTTTACGGGTAATTTGAGGATGTCAAATATTACATTTAGTTAAACAATTGTTTAACTTTTTGTTAATTTTAAACCAGTATTATGTATTGCATATTTTAATGTAATGATTTGAAAAATAAATATTTAACTTAAATGGATCGTTTAATATACATAAATTTATGTTAATTTTAAATAAATTTATCATAATTATAATTTTTTTATAAATTGCAACGCAAGCAGGAATGCTTATTTAACAAGAACGAAACTATATAAAAGAAATATTGTGAAAAACTTTACAACGGTATTAAAAATTGCGCCTGCATTTTTATTGGCAAGTACAATGATTCATGCGCAAACAAAAGACTCTGCTACGAAAGAGAAAAAAATAGAAGAGGTTGTTTTGATTGGGTATGGTAAACAGAAGAAAGCGGATCTTACGGGAGCAATTACTTCTGTCACTGCTAAAGATTTTAATGGAGGAGCCACTTCTCCGGGACAGCTTATCCAAGGCAAAACGCCGGGTGTTCAAATTACAACTAATAGTGGAGCACCAGGTTCAGGAACATCAATTCGTGTACGTGGTATTTCTTCATTAACAGGTAATAATACTCCTTTAATTGTTATTGATGGTGTACCTCAGGATTTTGTAGGAATAAGTGGAGCTTCTGATCCTCTATCCCTCATAAATCCAAATGATATTCAGAGCTTCGATATCTTAAAAGATGCATCTTCTACTGCAATTTATGGTAACAGAGCCTCAAATGGTGTTATTTTAATTACAACAAAACAGGGATCCGCAGGTAAATTAAAAATTAACTTCTCAACCCTTGCTTCTGTATCTGAAAAGATGGGTAATGTAGATGTTTTAGATGCAGATTCTTTTAGAAATTTTGTAAATACTTATGCTCCTAACAGTTATAAATCTCGATTAGGAAGTGCAAATACAAACTGGCAGGATCAGATATACAGACAAGGATGGGGAACAGATAATAATCTTTCTCTTACAGGAGGAATTAAAGGATTGCCTTATCGTCTATCTGTTGGTTACAATGAACAAAATGGTATTGTAAGAACAAATTCATTTAGAAGAACATCATTAGGCGTAAATTTAAATCCTAAATTCCTTGATAATCATTTAACAGTAAATGTAAATGCAAAAGGAACATTTACAGATAATCAATTTCCTGCTGGAGGAGTAATTGGTGATGCAACTTATTTTGATCCGACTCAGGCTGTTTATTCTGGTAATTCTAATTATGGAGGTTATTATGAATGGCTATTAAATGGTGCTTTAAATGTGAACGGAACTCCAAATCCTTTAGCAAAGCTTGAAGCTACAAGAGATATATCTTCTGTTGTAAGAGGCTTAGGAAATATTCAGCTCGATTATAAGTTACACTTTCTACCAGATTTACATTTTAATGTAAATGCAGGATATGATTATAGCAAAAGTAATGGTTCAACTACGGTAAGTCCATTATATAAAGTAGGTTTTGCTAACAAAGGATCTTATAGAGAATATAGCCAGGAGAAAAAGAACAGCTTATTGGAAACTTTCCTGAGCTATACTAAAAATATTAATGCTATAGATACTAATGTGGATATTGTTGGTGGATATTCTTATCAGGATTTTAGAAATTATGTACCTTTTGCACCAACATTTACAGGGGTAAATCCTCCAACGGTGGGAAATAACTATGAAGACAGAAAAGTTCTGGTTTCTTTTTATGGTCGTGGAATTTTTACTATCGCTAATAAGTATATTATTTCGGCTTCTGTAAGAAGAGATGGTTCTTCAAGATTCTATAATGGATCAACAGATAATCTTTGGGGTGTTTTTCCAGGTGTTTCTGTAGCTTGGAAAATTAATGAAGAAGGTTTCTTAAAAAATATTTCTGCAATTTCTAATTTAAAGTTGAGAGCAGGATGGGGAAAAACGGGTAATCAGGAAATCACAGGTGGTACATATCCTGCATATGCTGCATATAATCCAAGCCAGAGTGGAGCCTCCTATCAATTTGGCAATCAATATTATTTCATGTATAGACCTAATATTTATAATCCCAATCTAAAATGGGAAACCACAACAACAAAAAGTTTAGGTTTAGATTTTGGGTTTGCAAAAAACAGAATATATGGTTCTTTTGATGTATATCAGAAAAAGACTGAAGATCTGATTTTGGATTCTCCTATCGCTGCTGGAGATTTAAGTAACCATAATATTCTGAATGTTGGAAATATGGAAACAAAAGGGATCGAAGGTTCAATAACTTTTGTACCGGTTAAGACAGAAAAAACAACTTGGGAGTTTTCTTTTAACGCAACCCATTATAATTCAAAAATTACAAAATTGGTAAATGGAGCTGATGATAGTTTCAATTTGCCGGTAGGTGGAATTGCGGGTGGCGTAGGGAATACTATTCAAGCACACGCAGTAGGATATCAGCCATTCTCTTTTTATGTATATCAACAGGTTTACGACAATGGTGGAAAACCTATAGATGGGGTATATGTAGACAGGAACGGAGATGGTGTTGTTAACGCAAAAGATATGTATTATTACAAATCAACACAACCGGATGCTATTTTAGGGTTTAATACAAAATTAACACATAATAACTGGGATTTTGGGTTTAGCGCAAGAGCTGTTTTAGGAAATTATGTTTACAATAATGCTGCATCTAACAGTTCATTACAATCTGCTGCAACAAATGATTATTTACAAAATGTATACTCTACAACTCCTGATTATAAATTCTCTCTTCCAAGATATCTTTCGGATATTTTTATAGAGAATGCATCTTTCTTCCGATTGGATAATGTAAATGTCGGATATAATTTTAAAGACTTTATGTACAAAGGAAGTAATTTAAGAATATATGGAATGGCGCAAAATGTTTTTGTGATTACCAAATATTCTGGGGTAGATCCTGAGATTTTTGGAAATATTGATAATGGATATTATCAGATGCCAAAAGTGTATTCATTAGGTCTTAATTTTCAATTTTAATAAGTATGAAAAGAATAAAATTTAACAAAATAAATACAGCAGTAGTACTTTTTGGTCTACTTGCTACAACTTCGTGTGTTAATGATCTTGAACAGTCTCCTATTACAGATGTAACCTCTGTAAGTGTCTTTAAGGATTTTGCAAATTACCCTAATGCCTTAGCAAAAGTGTATGGAGGCTTTGCAAATGGAGGTCAGGAATCAGGTGGAGGAAATGCCGATATCAATGGTATTGATGGAAATTTTTCTCAATACACCAGACAGCTTTTTACAATGCAAAACTTGCCAACAGATGAAGCTGTTATCGCATGGAATGATGGTACTTTGCAAACAATTCATAAGATGACTTGGGACTCTCAAAATGAATTTATCAGTGCTTTATACTATAGAATATATACGGAAATTGCATTTTGTAATGAATTTTTGAGAAATGTTACCGATGAAAAACTGGCTTCAAATAATATTACAGGAGCTAATCTTACGGAAGCAAAATATATGAGAGCTGAAGTACGTTATCTTAGAGCATTATCTTATTATCATGCACTTGATCTATTTGGTAATGTTCCATTTGTAAAAGAAGATTACCTACCTGGATCAGTAAGTCCGCCACCAAGAATTACGAGAGCAGAACTTTTCAATTTTGTAGAATCTGAATTAAAAGATGTAGAAGGTCAACTTAAAGATCCAAAAACAAATGCATACGCCAGAGCTGATAAAGCGGCTGCATGGTCTTTATTAGCCAGATTATATTTAAATTCTGGAGTTTATAATGGTTCAAATCATTATACAGATTGTATTACTTATTGTAATAAAGTTATTCAGGCTGGATATTCTTTAAAAACCAAATACGGAGATTTATTTTTAGCTGATAACGACAAAAATAATCCTGAAGTAATTTTGCCTATTGCATTTGACGGACAGAGAATTCAAACATATGGAGGAACTACTTATATGGTACACGCTGCAGTAGGAGGTAGTATGCCTGCTTCACAGTTTGGAATCAATGGCGGTTGGGGAGGTCTTAGAACTACAAAGGCTTTCGTAAATTTATTTGCAGGCAACAGTTCCGATCAAAGAGGTAATTTTTATACAAACGGTCAAAACTTAGAAATTAACGATCTGGGAACCTTTACAGATGGATATGGTTTTATTAAATATAAAAATGTTACCAGTTCTGGTGTTGCAGGATCTGATAATGCAGGTAACTTTGTAGATTCAGATATTGCAGTTTTTAGGTTAGCAGATATCTATCTAATGTATGCGGAAGCTACATTAAGAGGCGGTTCTGGCGGAAATCTTACTACTGCAATTGGATATGTTAATGCACTTAGAACCAGAGCAGGAGCAAGTACTATAGCATCTATCAATACAGATTATATACTTGATGAAAGAGGAAGAGAGCTTTCATGGGAATTTACCAGAAGAACAGATTTAATCAGATACGGTAAATTTACAACAGCTTCATATTTATGGCCTTGGAAAGGTGGGGTAAAAGATGGTAAAGCGGTAGAAGATTTTAGAAATCTTTATCCTATTCCGGCTAAAGATATTATTGCGAATCCAAATTTAATTCAGAATCCTGGATATTAACAAAAAACACTTTTTAAAAATGAGACATTTATTTAAAATATTCACACTGTTTGCAGTAGCATTTATTATTTCTTCTTGTGAAAAAGATGAAGATTTAGCTGTTGTAAACGATGGGACAAACCCAACAGTTTCTGCAAATAAAACTTCAGTTGTTTTAATTAACAATCAGTCTGCCAATGAGGCTGTTGCATTTAATTGGGTAAACTCAGATTTTGGGGTTCCTATTCAAATTACCAATCAATTGCAATTTGCTCTTAAGGGAACGAATTTTGCCGCTCCAAAAATTGTTGAGCTTTCAGCAGGGGCTAAATCTTACAGTATGATCGGAAATGATCTTAACAATATAATTTTAGGATTAGGAGTTACATCTGTTACAGCTACAGATATTGAAGTTAGGATAAAGTCAACGGCTGTTGGTAAAACTCACTATTCAAATGTAATTTCATTAAAAGTTACACCATTTATTAATGGTCCTATTTATACTTATACAGATTTATACTTAATAGGTGATGCTACAGCAGGAGCATGGGATAATGTAGCAACAAATGCGAAAATTTACCCATTATTAAAATCCTCAACTCCCAATGTATATACTTATACAGGATATTTTGCACAAGGTGGATTTAAAATTATTAAAACTCCAGGATCTTGGGATCCTCAGTATGGTATGGGTTCATCTGCAGGAATATTAAGTACAAGCGGAGGTTCTGGAAATATTACTATTAGTGGGTCAGGATATTATAAAGTTACTATTAATACATCTTCCTTAACTTATACTGTTACCCCTGTAACACCTTCAACAACTACGTATACATCTATTTCTTTAATCGGTCCTGCCGCTGGAGGTTGGTCTACGGATTTAGATTTAGAGAAATCTACTTTTGATCCTCATGTATGGGTGAAGAAAAATGTAATGTTAAGTTCAGGAGAGTTTAAGTTCAGAGCTAATCATGATTGGGGAACAAACTGGGGATTATCTCAGCAGTACTTTGGAACAGCATTATTGGGTGGAGGGAATATCCCTTTAGCAACAACATTTAATTATAATGTTTATTTTAATGATATGACAGGTGATTTCTCTGTAATTCCAGCGAATTAATCAAATCATGTTTCCAATAATAATTTTAAATTGAATTTTACATAGCAAAGTGTTGCTTTTCGGCAACACTTTCTTTATTTTTAAAGTCTATAAATAGTCATTATGAAGAAAATTACAGCAGGAGCAATCATGCTCTCTATGATGTTTGCGGGTGTTAATGCACAATCTTTAAAATCGCCGGATGGAAAGTTCGAAATGGATTTCCAGTTGAAACAGGGCGTACCTTATTACAATCTTAAATATAACGGGAAAACGATCGTCGAAGATTCCAAATTGGGACTCAGATTATTTAAAGATACTTCAATAAAATTTGCCTCAGAAATTGCAAAACCGGAAGATGTAAAATTCGATCTCAACAACGGTTTTACCAAAGTAGACGAAAAGCGTGATGCTAAAAACGAAACGTGGCAGCCGGTTTTAGGAGAAAAGAAAAACTATATCAATCATTACAATGAATTGGCGGTGACGCTTAATCAGACTTCCACAGACAGAAATATCGTGGTGAAATTCAGACTGTTTAATGATGGTTTAGGTTTCAGATATGAATTTCCTCAGCAGAAAAATCTCAACTATTTCGTAATCAGAGAAGAAGATTCTGAAATTGATTTTCCTACAGATATGAAATCCTGGTGGATTGTTGCAGATTATGATTCTCAGGAATACCAGTATCAGGAAACAAAACTTTCTGAAATTCCTGCAAGATGGCCAAAAGCTGCAGATGCAAATGCTTCGCAGACTTTAATTAAAAATGCCGTTCAGTCGCCGGTAATGTTGAAGCAGGAAGGAAAAGAACCATTATACATCAATGTTGCTGAAGCTGCCGTTTTAGATTATCCGGCTTCTCACTTAGAAGTTGATGCACAGAATTTTAAATTAAAAACACATCTTACAGCAGACAGACAGGGTGCGAAAGGTTACATTCAGACTCCTTCCGTAACTCCCTGGAGAACCATTATCGTTGCTCCGAAAGCGGAAGAGGTGATGGATTCTAAAATGCTATTTAACCTTAACGAGCCAACAAAATATACCGATACTTCTTACATTCACCCAACAAAATACATGGGAGTATGGTGGGAAATGATCATCGGAAAATCTCAATGGGCTTACGGACAGCCGGAATCGAATGTACGTCTTGGTGTAACAGATTTTTCTAAACTGACACCAAACGGAAAACATGGAGCCAACAATACAAAAGTGAAAGAATATATAGATTTCGCAGCAGAAAACGGTTTTCAGGGACTTTTGATTGAAGGCTGGAATGTTGGTTGGGAAGACTGGTTCGGTCACTCAAAAGAATTTGTTTTCGATTTCATCACTCCTTATCCTGACTTCAACATCAAGATGTTAAACGATTACGCACATTCCAAAGGCATCAAACTGATCATGCACCACGAAACTTCAGGTTCTGCAACGAACTATGAAAGATGGGCAGACAAAGCATATCAGTTAATGAACAAGTACGGTTATGATGCCGTGAAAACAGGGTACGTAGGAGACATGATCCCAAGAGGAGAACATCATTATTCTCAGTGGACAATCAACCATTTTTACAGAATTGCTGAAAAAGCAAATGAATATAAGATTATGGTAAACTCCCATGAATCTGTTCGTCCGACAGGAGAAAGCAGAACATATCCAAACTATATCTCTGCGGAAGCAGCGCGTGGAACGGAATATGAAGCTTTCGGAGGAAATAATCCCGATCATCAGACCATTCTTCCGTTTACAAGATGGATGGGAGGTTCGATGGATTATACCCCGGGAATTTTCCAGACAAAACTGGATTACTATTTCCCCGGAGACAAGCGTTTTGTAAAAACAACTTTAGTAAAACAGTTAGCGCTTTATGTGGTAATGTATATGCCTCTTCAGATGGCGGCAGATTTGCCTGAAAATTACAAAAAGCACATGGATGCCTTCCAGTTTATCAAAGATGTTGCAGCAGACTGGGACGATACGAAAATCTTATCGGCAGAACCGGGAGATTACATTATCACGGCAAGAAAAGCAAAAGGAACTGAAAACTGGTTCGTTGGTGGAATTACCGATGAAAACAAACGTGATTACACTGTAGATTTTTCTTTCTTAGACAAAGGAAAAAAATATGAAGCTACGATTTACGAAGATGGAAAAGATGCGGATTACATCAACAATCCTCAAAGCTATAACATCTACAAAAAAGAAATCACAAGCAAATCTAAAATTAATTTTAAAATGGTACGAAGCGGAGGTTTTGCCATCTCTATCAAACCTGTAAAATAATTTTAATAAACTAAAAACCTTACAGATTTTCTGTAGGGTTTTTTTAACACCTGTTCCTATGATAAAAAGAATTTTTACCCCCATTCAGATGCCATTTTGGTGGCAGGATCTGCTGTTTGCTGTTCCAAGAATAGTTTGCGGATATTTACTGACGAGCGACTTCGGTGCAGCAAAATTCGGTTTGCCGTGGTCTCCCGCAGACAATAATTTGAAATTTTTTGAAGTGGCTTTCTGGTTTCCGAATGATGTCGCAGAATATGGTGGTATTTTCGCCATGTTTCCTGCGTTTTTTGCTTGGATGGGAGCATTCAGTGAAGCAGTGGGCGGAATTTTTTTATTGTTAGGATTATTAACAAGACCTTTTGCAGTGCTTATTTTCATTACCATGTTTGTCGCTGCATTTTTTCAGCAGATGAATCAGGGAGTCTGGAATATGCTTCCTGCAATGGGAATGATGTGGGTGAGCTTATTTTATAGTATTTTAGGCTCCGGAAGATTTGGGTTAGATTATATAATTGCTAAAAAAATGATCCGATGAAAAAATTAGTATTTCTTATAATCTCCTGTTTTCTGATGTTCAGTTGTGTTCAGAAAGCCTATAAGCAGACTGTAATTTATACAATTGAGATTCCGGATTCTGAAGGAGTTACCTCTGTAGGAATCAGAGGGAATGACAAACCTTTGAATTGGGATCAGGATATGGAGCTTAAAAAAATTAATAATAAAGGTTTTTATCAGGTAAAAGTCACTTATATTACAGGATATAAATTTACTGAAGTAAAATTTACCCGCAACGGAGAATATGAACTTCAGAATATGCCTAATCGGAGAATTGAGTTTAATCCTTCTGGAGTTAGCCAATACAAAGCCGTTTTTAATCAGCCACTAAAATAAATACTAAAATCATTTATATTATATTAAAAAAATATGCGTCATAAACTTTTTTACATAACAACGCTTTGTGCATCGTCTTTATTTTTTTCACAGATTCAGAAAGTAGAACCTGCATTCTGGTGGAAAGGAATGAAAAATCCGGAACTTCAGATTCTGGTGTATGGAAAAGATATTGCTAAAAACGAAATAGAACTTTCAGACGGTGTTCAGATTAAGGACATTCAGAAAGTTGAAAATCCGAACTATGTTTTTGTAACCGTTAATACCAATGAAATTAACGTTCCGAAGTTTAAAATCAATATTAAAAACGGAAAGAAAAATATAAGTTCTTACACTTATGAATTAAAGCAAAGAAACCCTGATTCTTCAAACAGAGAATCCTATTCTTCCAAAGATGTGATGTACCTCATCATGCCCGATCGTTTTGCGAACGGTGACGAAAAAAACGATTCCAGCCCCAATTTAACGGAAAAAGCAAACCGAAATCTTCCTAAAGGTCGACACGGAGGAGATCTGCGCGGGATCATCAACAATTTAGATTATATTCAGAACCTTGGAGCAACTGCAGTCTGGCTTACTCCCGTTAATGAGGATAACGAAAAAGTATATTCCTACCACGGATATGCACAGACCGATTTATACAAGATCGATGAACGTTACGGAACCAACGAAGAGTATAAAGAACTTTCCCAAAAACTGAATCAGAGAAAAATGAAACTCTTGATGGATTATGTAACCAATCATTGGGGAGTTTCGCACTGGATGATCAAAGATCTGCCTACAAAAGACTGGATTCACTGGTTCAGTGATGGAGAAAATGGTTTTAAACGTTCCAACTATAAAACAACCACTCAGTTTGATACAAACGCTTCTGAGGTAGATAAAAAATTAGCTTTAGACGGATGGTTTGATACGACAATGCCGGATATTAATCAGAAAAATCCATTGGTTTTAAAATATTTGACTCAGAATGCAATCTGGTGGATCGAGTATGCCGAATTGGGAGGCTTTCGGGTAGATACCTATCCTTACAACGATAAAGAAGCCATGGCAAAGTGGGCAAAAGCCATTACAGATGAATATCCTAATTTCAATATTGTAGGAGAAGCATGGCTGTACTCCAGCGCACATATCGCAGCATGGCAAAAAGATTCTAAAATAGGAGAGGCAGCAAATTATAATTCAAATCTTCCTTCTGTAATGGACTTTACGTTATATTCTGATCTGCCGAAAGCCTTGAAAGAAAAAGACGGTTGGGATTCCGGAATGGTAAAATTATACAATGTTTTTACAAGCGATTTCCTGTACCCGAATATCAATAACCTTTTGGTGTTTTTTGAAAATCACGATACCGAAAGATTTAACGAAGTTTTCAATGGAAATCCTGCGGAATATAAACTGGCAATGACTTTAATATCGACAGTTCGCGGAATTCCACAGCTATATTACGGTTCTGAAGTGGGAATGCGCGGCGACAAAAACAAAGGGGGCGATGCAGACATCAGAAGAGATTTTCCGGGCGGCTGGAAATCAGATAAGATCAATGCTTTCAATCCTTCGTCTCAGACTCCTGAACAAAAAGAATTTTACGATTTTACCCAGAAGTTGCTGAACTGGAGAAAAGGCAAAGAAGTCATTCATACAGGAAAAACAAAGAATTTTGTTCCGCAGAATAATGTTTTTGTGTATTTTAGATATAACGAAAAAGAAAGCGTAATGGTCATTTTAAATAATAATGATGCGGAACAAACGATAGACGTGAAGCATTTCGCAGAATCTCTGAACGGTTTTTCAAAAGGGAAAGACATCATTTCCGGCAAAGAATTTCCGGTAAAGGACAATTTTAAAATTCCTGCAAAATCATCAATGGTTATTGAATTGAATTAAAACACGGATAACCCAAATTTTTCACAAATTTCATACTAAAATCATTAGTGTCATTCGTGAAAAAATTAGTGTCGCTTGTGTTTAAAAATAAAATTATACATGAAAAAAACAACAATATTCTTTACATTCATCCTATTTGTATTGAGTTTTACATCCATTTCTGCTCAGTCAAAATTCAATAAAGAAAAAACAGAAATCGGAACCATGCTCGACGGATTTAATGTCGCGGCAGCAAAAGCAGATTTTAACACTTACTTTAATTATTTTGCCGACGAATCTGTTTTTATCGGGACAGATGCTACAGAAGTCTGGAACAAAAAAGCCTTTATGATTTGGGCAAAACCCTATTTCGATAAAAAGAAAACATGGAATTTTACTTCCCTGAAAAGAAATATCTACTTCAGCAAAGACGGAAAACTTGCTTGGTTTGATGAATTACTAGATACCCAGATGAAAATCTGCCGCGGTTCAGGAGTGGTTGAAAAAATCAACGGAATATGGAAAGTAAAACAGTACGTACTCTCTGTAACCGTTCCAAATGAAGTTGTAGACAAAGTTGTCGCTGAAAAAGCACCGATTGAAGAGATGTTAATCCAAAAACTGAAGAAATAATGGCAGAAATGATAAGAAAAGCAGATGCAGGAAAATTTGGAAAAGTAAAAAAGCCGAATTTATCCATGGCTCAGATTATCAATATGAGCATGGGATTTCTGGGAATCCAGATGGCTTTTGGTCTGCAAAATGGAAACGCAAGCCGGATTTTGGCAAATTTCGGAGCCGATGTACATGAATTATCATGGTTTTGGCTCGTAGCACCCGTTACAGGACTTATTGTTCAGCCGATCATCGGTCATATGGGAGATAATACATGGAGTCCGCTGGGAAGAAGAAAACCTTACTTTTTAATAGGAGCCGTTTTATGCGCCATCGGATTGGTAATGCTTCCCAATGCCGCTTCGGCAACACAAATGATGGCTGCAAACGTTTTACTGATGGCGGTTATTTTTCTGGCCATGATGGATGCTTCTATCAATGTGGCAATGGAACCTTTCCGTGCTCTGGTGGGAGATATGCTTCCAAAACATCAGGCGACGATTGGTTTTTCTGTTCAGACAATTTTGATAGGAATTGGAGCGGTGATCGGTTCAGATTTACCAAATTGGCTTACCAAATTAGGAATTTCTAATGAAGCTCCCAAAGGATTTGTAGCAGATAATGTCATCTATTCTTTTTACATCGGAGCAGCCGTACTTATAATATCAATTTTATATACAATTATTACCACCAAAGAATATTCTCCTGAAGAATTTGCTTCATTTGAAGGTGGAAAGGAAATCGCAGAAGAAAAATCCAAAATGTCGGATATTTTCAAAGATTTTGCCAATGCACCCTCACAGATGAAAAAACTGGGAATTGTTCAGTTTTTCTCATGGTTTGCATTATTTACCATGTGGGTTTTTACAACGAGTGCTTTGGCGACGCATCATTTCGGGCTTTCTCCGGAAGATACCCATTCAGCGGAATTTAATAAAGCCGGAGATTTAACGGGAAGCCTGTTCGGAAGTTATAATTTCTACGCCATTTTCTTTGCGTTTGCATTAACACCGATTGCCAAATTTATCGGTAAAAAACAGACTCACGCGCTGGCTTTGGCAAGTGGAGGTTTCGGACTGATTTCCATGTACTTTATAAAAGACATTAATTACCTGTGGATTTCCATGGTCGGATTAGGTTTTGCATGGGCAAGTATTCTGGCAATGCCTTATGCGATGCTTATTGACTCAATTCCACAAAAGAAAATGGGCGTTTACATGGGGATTTTCAACTTTTTTATTGTAATTCCTCAAATCATTAACGGAGTTTTTGGAGGACCAATTGTTAGCAGAATTTTCGGTAAAATGGCAATAGATTATATTGTAGTGGGCGGAATCTGTATGGTTTTAGGAGCTGTTCTCACACTTCTTTTCGTTAAATCTGAAAAAGATACCCCAAAAGAAATTGAAAAAGAAATTCAGCAGGTGCATTTCTGATAAAAAGAGAAATACTTTAGTTGATTTTCTAAAATTACCCAAGTTCGGAATAAAGATTATAAAAAACTTGTTTAAACTAATTTCAGAATTAACCGCAAAAGAGACAAAAGATAATGTTAAAGCGAATTTTCAGAATAATCAAAGCGCTCAAAAGAATAAAATCAAAGATTTTTAAAAACTATTGTGATCTTTTTCATTTATAATTATCAACTTTAAATAAAAAATTTAGTAGATCTTTTGCGGTTAAATAAAAGTTTAAACAGACTTAAAATATAAAAATAATAGCTTAGCTCATTCACGTTAAATTAAGGATAAGCAAAATTTAAACACTTCTTATCTCGAATTCAGGTTAATATTATAATATCTAAATCTACCGGATCCGGTAGATTTTTTTATTGATGACGGTAAAAAATCCAGAAAAACTCTAAAAGATAATCCCGATACATGATTTTTAGCAAATTTTAGACGTCGTATTTTTATTCCGCTTTAAACTTTAACAATCAGTCGGTTATGAATTATTATGTTTTGATGAATATCGTAAAAAAGATCGGTTTTTATGGATTTTTGATAATTTTAGGGTAGAATTTTTACGAAAAAGTAAATCTGTCTCAAAATTAGTTTATACATTTGTATCGTTAAATACAAGCAAAATGAATAACTCAATTATTATTCTTGTCATTCTTGTCATTATCGGGTTTCGGTGATGGGCAATGGCTTGTGATAATTTTTGAAATTGAAATACTACAGACCATTCTCATCACGAGGATGGTTTTTTGTTTAAAAGATACACCAAAATAAAAATTAAAACGATATAGAATGTATTACAATGACGACAGTGTTCTCTTCTTTGATGGAGAATATGTAAAAGCAAAAGAAGCAAAGACCGATTTGTACGGTCAATCATTACACTACGGATACGCGGTTTTTGAAGGCATTAAATCCTATAAAACAGCCAATGGAACTAAAATTTTTAAAGCAGAAGAACATTATGACAGACTGAGAAAATCAGCAGAAGCAATTCATATGCCTTTCCATTATTCTACTGAGGAAATGGTAGAGACTACTTATAAATTACTGGAAATTAATAATTTGAGCAATGCCTATATCCGTCCTTTAGTTATCTGTTCTCCCAATATGTCCCTTTCAAAAGGACAGAAAAGCTACCTTGTTATTGAAGCATGGAATTGGGATAACGGTTATCTGGCAAATAAACTGAGAATTATGACTTCTTCCTTTCAGCGCCCCAATCCGAAAGCATTCAAGATAGAAGCTAAAGTGAGCGGACATTATGTAAACTCTATTTTGGCGTGTCAGGAAGCCAAAGACAAAGGTTTTGACGAAGCGCTTGTTCTGGATGAAAAAGGAAATGTGGCAGAAAGCTCTGGCGCAAACGTATTCTACGAAAAAGACGGAAAACTTTTCACGCCGGCAAAAGGAAACATTTTGCCCGGGATTACAAGAGCCACGGTGTTCGAAATATGTAATCAGTTAGGGATTTCGTACGAAGAAAAATTGTTTACGCCACAAGAAATGCAGGGCGCAGATGCGGCATTTTTCTGTGGAACGGCGGCAGAAATTGTTGCTCTGGAATCTTTGGACAATATCCCCTTCAGAATCGATTGGGAAGACAGTTTATCAGCGAAAATTCAGCAGGCTTACCGTCATTTGGTCGTAGAAGAAAATTATTCATATCTGAAATCAAACTTACAAAATGCATAGTACAGAACTGAACAAATATTCCAAAACCCTTACAAAAGACCCGACGCAGCCCGCAACTCAGGCAATGTTTTACGGTATTGGTTTTCAGAAAGAAGACTTCGACAAAGCGCAGATCGGTATTGCAAGCATGGGTTACGATGGCAACACCTGCAATATGCATCTCAACAGCCTCGCTGAAATCGTGAAAAAAGGAGTAAAAGAACAGAATTTGGTGGGTTTAATGTTTCATACTATAGGAATAAGCGACGGAATGACCAACGGTACAGACGGAATGCGCTATTCTCTGGTAAGCCGGGACATTATTGCAGATTCCATAGAAGCTGTATGCGCAGGACAGTATTACGACGGGCTCATCACCGTTCCCGGATGCGACAAAAATATGCCCGGTTCCCTCATCGCAATGGCAAGACTGAACCGACCTTCCATTATGGTATATGGCGGAAGTATTGCTCCCGGACATTACAAAGGTCAGGATCTGAACATCGTTTCTGCTTTTGAAGCTCTGGGAAATAAAATTGCCGGAAAAATTTCAGAAGAAGACTTTCAGGGAGTCATTCAAAACTCCTGTCCGAGTGCAGGAGCCTGTGGCGGAATGTACACCGCAAATACTATGGCTTCTGCTATTGAAGCTCTGGGAATGAGTCTTCCGTATTCTTCTTCCTATCCGGCGCTCAGTCGCGAGAAAAAAGAAGAATGCCAATTTGCGGGACATTACATCAGAATTCTTTTGGAAAAAGACATCAAACCTTCCGATATCATGACACCAAAAGCCTTTGAAAATGCTTTGAGACTGATTATGATTTTAGGCGGAAGCACCAATGCTGTACTGCATTTTATTGCCATTGCAAAATCAATAGGATACTATCTGACTTTGGATGATTTTCAGCGGATCAGCGATGAAACACCGTTTCTGGCAGACCTCAAACCCAGCGGAAAATATCTGATGGAAGACCTTCACAAAGTAGGGGGAGTGCCTGCTGTAATGAAATATCTGCTGGATCTGGGATTGCTACACGGCGACTGTCTTACTGTAACAGGCAAAACCATTGCAGAAAATCTCGAACATGTCACCTCCATTATTGAAAGAGATCAGCATATTATTCACGATATCAAAAATCCCATCAAAGAAACAGGACATATCAGAATACTCTATGGAAATCTTGCCGAAAAAGGTTCCGTAGCCAAAATCACAGGTAAAGAAGGAAACTATTTCAGGGGAACAGCCATTGTATTCGATGGCGAAAAAGAATTCATCAAAGGAATTGAAGACAAAAAAATCAAAGAAGGAAACGTTGTCGTTATCAAAAACGAAGGTCCGAAAGGCGCTCCCGGAATGCCCGAAATGCTGAAGCCAACTTCCGCTTTAATGGGTTCCGGCTTAGGAAAAAATGTAGCACTGATCACAGACGGAAGATTTTCCGGAGGAACCCACGGTTTTGTTGTAGGACACATCACACCGGAAGCATTTGAAGGAGGACTGATCGGCCTTATACAGGACGGAGACCTCATCGAGCTCGATGCAGAAAAAAATACCATCAATACATTGCTGTCGGATGAAGAAATTGCAAAAAGAAAAGCCGGTTTTCATCAGCCTGAATACAAAGTGAAAAGCGGAGTTCTTTATAAATATGCCAAATCTGTGGCAGATGCATCGCAGGGCTGCGTAACAGACCTGTAATCACAATTAAAATTGAAACATTATGAATACACTTGAAATAAATGAACAGAAAGATACCCGAAGTGCGAAAGCCATCGAAATATCAGGTTCCAAAGCAGTTTTAGAAGCTTTATTGCAGGAAAATGTAGACACCGTTTTCGGATATCCGGGTGGAGCAATTATGCCTATTTATGATGCTTTATACGATTATTCCGAAAAACTGAAACACATTCTCGTTCGTCACGAACAGGGCGCAATCCATGCAGCACAGGGATTTGCAAGAGTATCAGGAAAAACAGGCGTTGTCTTTGCAACAAGTGGTCCCGGAGCCACCAATCTGGTGACAGGTCTTGCAGATGCCATGATCGACAGTAACCCTGTAGTTTGCATTACAGGGCAGGTTTATGCTTCCTTGTTGGGAACAGATGCATTTCAGGAAACCGATGTTATCAATATCACCACACCGGTTACCAAATGGAACTATCAGGTTACCGATGCCACAGAAATTCCTGAAGCCATTGCCAAAGCATTTTACATTGCAAATACAGGTCGTCCCGGTCCTGTTTTAATTGATATTACCAAAAATGCACAACTTCAGTTATTCGATTATTTAGGCTATAAAAAATGCACTCACATCCGAAGTTATCGTCCCGAACCTGAGATCAGAAAAGAATATATTGAAAAAGCAGCACAGCTCATTAATCAGGCCAAAAAGCCATTTGTTCTTTTCGGACAGGGAGTAATTCTGGGGAAAGCGGAAGAAGAATTAAAATCTTTTATTGAGAAAATTAATCTTCCGGCAGCAGCTACCGTAATGGGACTGAGCGCGTTGCCTACCTATCATAAATTGCACGTAGGAATGTTGGGAATGCATGGAAATTACGCCCCCAACGTAATGACTAATGAATGCGATGTATTGATCGCTGTAGGAATGCGGTTTGATGACCGCGTTACCGGACGCCTCGATAAATATGCAAAACAGGCAAAAGTAATTCACCTTGATATTGATCCCGCAGAAATTGATAAAAATGTAAAAACAACAGTTCCTGTTTGGGGCGACTGTAAAAAAACACTCCCTTTATTGACAGCACTTCTCGAAGAAAACGACCATTCAGAATGGGTAGAGAAATTCCGCGAACTGGAAAAAGAAGAAATAAAAGAAGTCATACATAATGAACTGAATCCCAATACAGATGCCATGACGATGGGAGAAGTTATCAGAGTATTAAACGAGCTTACCAACGGAGACGCCATTATCACAACAGACGTCGGTCAGCATCAGATGGTTGCTTGTCGATATGCCCGGTATAACCGTTCAAAATCCAGTGTGACTTCCGGAGGGTTGGGAACAATGGGATTTGGTTTGCCGGCTGCTATCGGAGCATGGTATGGAGCCCCCGAAAAAACAGTCGTAGCGATTATCGGGGATGGCGGATTTCAGATGACACTTCAGGAATTGGGAACCATTATGCAGTTTGGGGCAAAAGTTAAAATTCTCATCCTTAATAACGAGTTTCTGGGAATGGTGAGACAATGGCAGCAATTATTCCACGACAGACGTTACTCATTCGTAAATATTACAAGCCCCGATTTTGTGGCAGTTGCCAAAGGGTATTACATTGAAGGTGAAAAAATATCCGAAAGAAAAGATTTAAAAGCCGCCCTCGAGAAAATGCTCAGTCATGATGGGGCATACCTTCTTGAAGTGATGGTAGGAAAAGAAAACAATGTATTTCCGATGGTAGCGCAGGGAACCTCAGTTTCGGAGATCAGACTAAAATAAAAAAAAGAAAATGGAAAAACAGGAATTTACCATCACATTATACACCGAAAATTCAGTGGGCTTAATCGGCAGAATATCGGGAATCTTCTCACGGAGAAAAATCAACATCGAGAGTCTGAATACCTCACCTTCAGAAGTAGAAGGCATTCACAGATTCACCATTGTTATCCAGGAGAACGAAGAAGTAGTGAGAAAACTTTGCCGACAATTGGAAAAGCAGATCGATGTAATGAAAGCCTATTACAATACAGACGATGAAATTGTATGGCAGGAACAGGCACTTTACAAAGTACCCGCAGATGTGGTTACCGAAAAAGTATATGTAGAGCGGCTGCTTCGTCAGTATGGTGCATCAACTGTAGTTATCCGTCAGGATTACATCGTTTTTGAAACAGCAGGACATCGTGAAGAAATAGACAGATTAACCGAAGAACTTAACAAATACGGTCTCATAGAATTCGTTCGCGGTGCCAGAATCGCCATCATTAAAAACAGCGCGGGAATCCACCAAAAAGTACTTCAGTTTGAAAACCGTGAACCCTCTCCGCATATTGTAGAGAACGAATACCTCGATAAGCGGGATGATGTTTTTACCATGTAACAAATCAGTCAAAACAATCAAACTCCGAATTGAATTGAATACAATGTTTTATTGTTTCAAAAAATATTCAAAACAAAACCTAAAATAAAAATATTAATCCTGAAAAGTAGTTACAGTAAACATTTTACTTAATACTTTTTACATTTTACCCAAAAATATGGCAAATTACTTCAATACCCTATCACTAAGAGAACAGCTGCATCAGCTTGGACAGGCAGAATTTATGGACAGTACACAATTTTCCGATGGTGTAGCAGCTTTAAAAGGAAAAAAAATAGTAATCGTAGGATGTGGCGCTCAGGGACTTAATCAGGGGCTTAACTTAAGAGACAGCGGACTCGATGTTTCCTACGCCCTCAGAAAAGAAGCCATCGACGAAAAAAGAGACTCATGGAAAAAGGCCACAGAAAACGGCTTTCACGTAGGAACATATCAGGAACTCATTCCTACGGCAGATTTAGTCATCAATTTAACCCCCGATAAACAGCATACTTCCGTAATCAACACCCTACAGCCACTCATGAAAGAAGGAGCTACATTGTCCTATTCCCACGGATTCAACATCGTAGAAGAAGGAATGCAGATCCGTAAAGACCTCACCGTAATCATGGTTGCCCCGAAATGCCCCGGTTCCGAAGTCCGTGCAGAATACCTTCGAGGTTTTGGAGTACCCACACTTATTGCCGTACATCCCGAAAATGATCCTCAGGGAAAAGGATGGGCAGAAGCAAAAGCCTATTGTGTGGCAACTGGCGGACATAAAGCAGGAGTATTAAAATCATCCTTTGTAGCAGAAGTAAAATCAGATTTAATGGGAGAACAGACCATTTTATGCGGACTTTTACAAACCGGCTCCATTCTTTCCTTTGACAAAATGGTAGAAAAAGGCATTGATGCAGGATATGCTTCCAAGCTCGTTCAGTACGGCGTTGAGGTGATCACCGAAGCATTGAAACACGGCGGTGTGAGCGGAATGTTAGACCGGCTTTCCAATCCTGCAAAAATCAAAGCATTTGAACTTTCCGAAGAATTGAAACACATCATGCGGCCGCTTTTCCAGAAACATCAGGATGATATCATCTCCGGAGAATTCTCCAAAACCATGATGCAGGACTGGGAAAACGGAGATGCCAACCTTTTGAAATGGCGTGCGGAAACAGGCGAAACAGCCTTTGAAAAAACTCCGGCGGGAGACGTAAAAATCTCCGAACAGGAATATTTCGATCATTATCTCCTCATGTCCGCATTCATAAGAGCAGGCGTAGAACTCGCTTTCGAAACCATGGTGGAAGCAGGAATAAAACCGGAATCCGCCTATTACGAATCCCTGCACGAAGCTCCCCTCATTGCCAATACCATCGCCAGAAAAAAACTATTCGAGATGAACCGCGTGATTTCCGATACCGCAGAATATGGCTGCTATCTCTTTGATCAGGCTTGTAAACCCCTTCTGGCAGACTTCATGAAAAAAGTAGATACAGACCTCGCAGGAAAAAACTTCAACGAAGGAAAAGACGCGTCCGTAGACAATGCGCAATTGGTTCACGTTAACGACACCCTCAGAAACCATCCGGTAGAAATGGTCGGCAGAAAACTTCGTCAGGCAATGACGGCAATGAAATCTATAAAAACCGTATAAAAATTTTTTGGGGCAGCTATTTCCGCCCTCCGTTCCCGCTTTTTTCTTTTCTAGAAAAAGAAAAAGAGCTCCACTCAGGTCGGGCTGCGAGACATTTCCGCTTTCAGGAAATAAAGACCATAAAAAACCGGTAAAATAAATGAAGATGAATAAAACACTCACACTTCCCACACTCGAATCCGTCATACAGGCAAGAAAAAGCATCGAAAACGTGGTGAATTACACCCCTTTGCAATACAACGCCCGTTTGTCGAAAAAATTTGATGCGCATATTTACCTTAAAAGAGAAGACTTACAGCCGGTGCGATCCTACAAATTAAGAGGCGCTTATCATAAAATAAAAACCCTTTTCAACGAAGGCAGGACTTCAGAAGGAATAGTTTGTGCAAGTGCAGGGAATCATGCTCAGGGAGTCGCTTTTTCATGCAAGCAGCTCAAGATTAAAGGAACCATTTTCATGCCCGTAACCACACCGAAACAAAAGCTGGAGCAGGTAGAAATGTTTGGCGGTCATTTTGTAGACATTAAACTCTTCGGAGATACCTTTGATGCATCCAAAAAAGCCGCTTTGGATTTTGCAGAAACTTCCGGTGCTGCCTTTATTCATCCTTTTGATGACGTTCAGATCATTGAAGGACAGGCAACAGTCGCACTTGAAATTTTAGAACAGAAAAAAGAAGCAACAGACTTTGTTTTTATTCCGATCGGTGGAGGAGGACTCGCTTCCGGAATTTCCACAGTATTTAAACAACTTTCCGCAGAAACCCAACTCATAGGCGTAGAACCGAAAGGAGCGCCCTCCATGAAAGTATCCATAGAAAACAAAATCAATACCGAGCTTACTGAAATTGATAGTTTTGTAGACGGAGCAGCCGTAAAAAAAGTAGGAGATTTAACATTTGAAATTTGCAGAAATACACTTTCCGGATGCATTTCCGTAGACGAGGGAAAAATTTGTGAAACCATTCTTCAGCTTTACAATAAAGATGCTATCGTACTGGAACCTGCCGGAGCATTATCAATCTCTGCATTGGAGCAGTATAAAACGCAGATTAGAGGAAAAAATGTAGTGTGCATCGTCAGCGGAAGCAATAACGATATTACCAGAATGGAGGAAATTAAAGAACGCGCTCTGCTCTACAACGGTCTTAAGCATTACTTTATGGTGAAATTTCCGCAGCGTCCCGGTGCTCTTAAAGATTTCGTCCTCAATGTATTGGGAACAAACGATGATATCACCCATTTTGAATACACCAAGAAAAACTCCAGAGAAACAGCTTTGGCAATCGTCGGAATCGAGCTTTCCGATCCATCAGACTTCGAAGGACTCAGGCAGAGAATGCAGAATCTGGATTATTTTGAATCGTATCTCAATGAAAACCCCGATATTCTCAATATGCTTGTGTAATATCAAAAACAAACAATAAATCCGCTGAAAAGGCGGATTTTGTCGTTCTTATCTTACATCAACAATTTAGCCGGTTATCTCCTGTACATTTGTATCATAAAATAAAAACATTATGAAAACAGTATATCATAAAGCAGACACAAGAGGTCACGCCAATCATGGATGGTTAAACTCTTACCACACATTCAGTTTTGCCAATTACCAGAATCCTGAAAGAACACACTTCGGAGTGTTGAGAGTATTGAATGACGATACCGTTACGCAGGGAATGGGATTCGGAACGCACCCTCACAGAGACATGGAAATTATTTCCATTCCGTTGGAAGGAGATCTGGAACATAAAGATTCTATGGGAACTACAGCAGTCATTAAAAAAGGAGAAATTCAGGTAATGAGTGCCGGAACCGGAGTCATGCATAGTGAATACAACAAAAATAAAGATCAGGCGGTAAAATTCTTACAGATCTGGGTATTCCCGAGAGAAGTAGGAGTAGAACCAAGATACGATCAGCAAAGCATTAAAGAAGGCGAAAAAATAAACGGCTTCCAGCAGATCTTATCTCCCGATAAAAATGACGACGGTGTTTGGATTCATCAGGATGCATGGTTCAATCTTGCCAATTTTACCAAAGGAAACGGTAAAAACTACATGCTGAACAAAAAAGGAAACGGCGTCTATGCGTTTGTACTGAAAGGAAGCGCAAAAATCGGAGACCGTATTTTAAATGAAAGAGACGGCTTAGGAATCTGGGATACTCAAAGTTTCAACATTGAAGCCATAGAAGACACAGAAATATTATTAATGGAAGTTCCAATGGAATTACCTTCATATCTCAAATAAACCCTTAATTTTGCACAACGAAAATTCCCCGCCTTTGGAGGGGTGGTAAAAATTCAGAATGAATTTTTGACGGGGTGGTAAAAAAAAATAAAATACATAAAAATAGAACAATGAAAGTTTTAGCAATAGCAGGAAGCAATTCCGATACATCAATCAATAAAATGCTGGTTACTTACGCAGCTTCATTAATTCCAAACGCAGACGTGGAAATCGTAGACATGAACGCTTTTGAAATGCCAATCTACAAACACCAGCGTGAAGTGGCAAGCGGAGTTCCGCAGGAAGCAAAAGACTTTGCCTCAAAAATCGACGGAGCAGATGTTTTACTGGTTTCTCTGGCAGAACATAACGGAACATACTCTTCAGCATTCAAAAATGTATTCGACTGGACATCAAGAATTAAAGACAGAGCAGTATGGAACGAGAAACCAATGCTGCTAATGGCGACAGCTCCCGGAGCAAGAGGAGGTTTAGGTGTTTTGGAAGCTTCAGGAAAACGTTTCCCTCTTCATGGCGGAAATATTGTAGACACCTTCACACTGCCTTTCTTTAATGATAATTTTGATAAAGCGGCTCAGAAAATTTCTAACGAAGAGAAAGACAGCGAATTAAAAGAGAAAATTCAGAAAATTTCTGCCTTAGAATCTATTCTTGAAAAATAGATTTGAAAATTAATATAAAATTAATATCTTTGCAAAAAGGAAAAAAGATGAAAATTCAGACCACTTTTAAAGAATGTTTCTCCAAGAAAGGGAATATTGTGGACTCTGAAATTCTGAGATAAAACAACGGCCGATAATCTACCAAGATTGTCGGCTTTTTTGTTTTCTGAATTTGAATAAAAAGTAAAAATAAAATGTACCAATTCAGTAATGCAGGAATTTACCAATTCAAAACATTGTTACATTGCTAAACTGATACATTGTTAGATTATTAAAATACTATGAGCAACACGTACAAATCAGCAGGAGTAGACAAAGAAGAAGGATACAAAACCGTTGACAAGATCAAGAAAGCGGTCGGCGAAACACATAATTCCAATGTGTTGAACCATTTGGGAAGTTTTGGGGCATTCTATGAGATCGGAGGATACAAAAATCCTGTATTGGTTTCCGGAACAGACGGAGTGGGAACAAAGCTTAAAGTAGCTTTAGACTCAAAAAAATACGATTCTATCGGGGTAGACTGCTTCGCAATGTGTGCCAATGATATTCTTTGTCACGGGGCAAAACCATTATTTTTCCTAGATTATCTGGCTTGTGGAAAATTAGACTCCGAGATTGCCGCTGAAATCGTTTTAGGAATGGTAGAAGCCTGCAAAGACAACAACTGTGCATTAATCGGCGGAGAAACCGCAGAAATGCCGGGAATGTATCAGCCGGGAGATTACGATGTTGCAGGATTCTGCGTAGGAATCGTTGAAAAAGATCAGATTATTGATGGTTCAAAAATCAAAGCAGGAGACAAAATTATTGCGTTGCCAAGTTCAGGATTCCATTCAAACGGATTCTCTCTGGTAAGAAAAGTGTTCCCGGATTTCAACGAAGAATTCGAAGGAAAGCCTTTGTACGAAACGCTTTTGGTTCCAACAAGACTATATTACAAAGATATTCATAAAATTCTTGAAGAAGTAGCAGTTTCAGGGATCGCTCACATTACAGGAGGTGGTTTGTACGAAAATATTCCAAGAATTATTGGCGACGGACTTTGCGCATCGATTGATGCTTCAAAAATCCAGATTCCAACGGTTATGTTAGAACTGGAAAAAAGAGGAGGAGTTGCGCGTGAAGAAATGTTCGGAACATTCAACATGGGAGTCGGAATGATCGTTGTAGTGGATGCACAACACGCAGAAAAAGTATTGCACCTTTTAGACGATGCTTACGAAATCGGAGAAATTACAGAAGGAAGCGAAAAAATCAATTTGAAAATTTGAAAATTTACCAATTAGATAATGTATTCCATTTTCAAATTAACTAATTTTCA
The DNA here is from genome assembly GCF_900156825.1 of Chryseobacterium gambrini. Taxonomy (GTDB): domain Bacteria; phylum Bacteroidota; class Bacteroidia; order Flavobacteriales; family Weeksellaceae; genus Chryseobacterium; species Chryseobacterium gambrini. The sequence continues at coordinate 173,862 of NZ_FTOV01000006.1, forward strand.
AATTGACTCATTATGAAGAATCTTGTCATACTCGTTTCAGGTTCAGGAACCAATCTTCAGAGAATCATCGATACCATTGATAATGGAGAAATCCGCAATGCAAAAGTATCGTTAGTGATTGCCGACAGAGAATGTTACGGACTGGAAAGAGCGAAAAATCATAACATAGAAAACATTCTGATTCCGAGAGGGAAAAACTTCAGTAATGAACTGGCTGAAAAAATTCCTCAAAATACAGACTTAATCGTTTTAGCAGGATTTTTATCCATTCTGAAACCTGAATTCTGTGAAAAATGGAACGGAAAAATAATCAATATTCATCCGGCTTTACTTCCGAAATTCGGAGGAAAAGGAATGTGGGGACACCACGTACATAACGCCGTGATCGAAGCAAAAGAAAAAGAAAGCGGAGCAACCGTACACTTTGTAACTTCAGGAATCGATGAAGGAGAAGCCATCCTTCAGAAATCATTCGAAATTACAGAAGACGATACCCCCGAAAGCGTAGCGGAAAAAGTTCACTTAATAGAATATGAAATTTTCCCAATTGCGATAAACAAAGTATTAAATAATAATTAGACATTAATTATTAGCGATACAAAAAATTCCCCTCATTTGGAGGGGTGGCAAAAATTCAAAGAATTTTTGACGGGGTGGTTAAAAAACTAACAACAATGAAAGGCTTAGACAAGCTCAGCCTGACAACGCAAAATCTAGCCACTTAATTTGTCATTCCGTAGGAATCTAAGCTTAGTTGAGATGCTTTCAGCATGATAAACAGAACGGAAAAATAGTTAGTATTAGAGATGTAGCGCTGAGCCAAGAGTTTATCCTGAGCTTGTCGAAGGAAATAAATCATCTCTTTAATGAAAAAACACATTTAGATTTTAATTATTTCGAAAAACAAGAAAAATCTAAGTAAAAATAAAAAGATCGGAGGTGAAAGAACCGGTCTACAGTTTGAAATAGCTGTAAAAAGTAAAAAATCGAAAGTAAAATGAGCAAAAAAAGAGTTTTAATCAGTGTTTCTGACAAAAGCGGATTAACCGAATTCGCGCAGTTTTTGGAAGCCCAAAATTATGAATTGATTTCTACAGGAGGGACGTTCAAACATTTGAAAGACGCTGGTTTAAATCCGATTCAGATTGATGAGGTTACCAATTTCCCGGAAATGTTGGATGGAAGAGTGAAAACATTACACCCGAAAGTTCACGGTGGTTTGTTGGCGGTTCGTTCCAACGAAGAACACATGAATACCGTTCAGGAACACGGAATTGGACTGATTGACATGGTAATTGTGAATCTTTATCCTTTCTTCGAAAATGTAAACAAAAACATTTCTCTTCACGAAAAGGTAGAATTCATCGACATCGGAGGACCTTCAATGCTTCGTTCTGCAGCGAAAAACTTCGATTCGGTTACGGTAATCACGGATGTTGAAGATTATGCAACCGTAAAAATCGAAATGGAACAAAACGGTGATACGTACATCGAAACCCGTAAAAAACTGGCAGGAAAAGTATTCAATCTTACTTCGGCTTATGATGCCGCGATTTCAAGAATGCTTTTAGAAGAAGAATATCCAACCTATCTTAATGCTTCTTACAAAAAAGTTTCTGACTTAAGATACGGAGAAAACCCGCATCAGACAGCAGCTTACTACGTTTCTACTTTCGAAAACGGAGCGATGAAAGATTTCGAACAGTTGGGAGGTAAAGAATTGTCTTTCAACAACCTTCGGGATATGGATCTTTGCTGGAAAGTAGTGACCGAGTTCAAAGAAGAAATGGCTTGTTGTGCAGTAAAACACTCTACACCTTGCGGAGTGGCAATCGGAACTTCAGCTCTGGAAACCTATCAGAAAACTTTCGAGTGCGATCCGGTTTCCATCTTTGGCGGAATTGTTGCTATGAACTACAAAATCGATGCGGCAACCGCAGAAGAATTAAACAAAACCTTCCTTGAAATTGTAATGGCTCCGGAATTTGATGAAGAAGCACTTGAAATTTTAAGAAAGAAAAAAAACTTAAGAATTATAAAAATTGTCAATCCGGTTTCAGACAAACAGACCTGGGTGAAAATTGACGGAGGAATCCTTGTTCAGGACAACGACAGCATCTTTTCAGATGACATCAAAGTTGTCACAGAAACTCAGCCTACGGAAGAGCAGAAAAAAGCATTATTATTCTCTCAGAGAGTGGTAAAATATGTAAAATCCAACGCCATTGTCGTTTCCAACGGAATTCAGGCTTTCGGAATCGGAGGAGGACAGGTAAACAGAATCTGGGCAACTCAACAGGCGATCGAAAGAGCCAAAGAAAAATTCTCCGGCGACTTAGTATTGGCTTCTGATGCATTTTTCCCGTTCCGTGACGTAGTAGATTTCTGCGCTCAGGAAGGAATTACAGCAATCATCCAGCCGGGAGGAAGTGTAAAAGATCAGGACAGTATAGATGCTGCCAATGAACACAAAATCCCGATGATGTTTACCGGAATTAGACATTTTTTACATTAATTAAAATTAAATTAAAATTATAGATGAAAATCTGTAATTTAGGATAGATTGCTTTCCGGTCTTTGCTGAGTGTTAACGCCTTTGCGAACTTAAAAAGCAGTCAGTTATTAAAGATATCTTAGCGGACTTTGCGTTAAAAATTTTTATTGAGATTAAATGCATACATCCGGAAATTATATTTTGAGATTGTATTTATAGCATCCAAAATTATATATTTGTAAATTATAGACTAGTTAATTAAATAAAGTATGAGAATATTAATCATAGGTGAAGGTGGAAGAGAATCTGCTTTGGCAGCAAAACTTCAGAATGACCCAAGAATTTCTAAAATGTTTTTTGCCAACGGAAACGCTACCACTGATGTTATTGGAAAAAATGTTCATTTATCAGAGATTAAAGAACTTAGAGATTTTGCCATCAAAGAAAAGGTAGACTTAACGATTGTTGGTCCCGAAGCTCCGCTTGTAGCAGGTTTGAAGGACGAATTCAAAAAACACGATCTTAAAGTTTTTGGTCCGAATCAGAAAGTTGCAAGTTTGGAAGGAAGTAAGGCTTTCTCTAAGAAATTCATGCAGACCTATGATATCAAAACGGCAAAAGCAGTAGTATTCGATTCCTATAATGAAGCTAAAGAATATGTGCAGACGCAGAAGTTTCCATTGGTTGTTAAAGCAAGTGGTTTAGCAGGCGGAAAAGGCGTGGTAATCTGCGATACATTGGAAGAAGCTGAAGCAACGATTCATGATTTTATGATCAGAAGAATCTACGGAGATGCAGGAATCCGTTTAGTGATCGAAGAATATTTAGAAGGATTTGAAGCCTCTATCATCGCATTCTCAAACGGGGAAAAATTATTCCCTTGTATTGCGGCGAAAGATTATAAAAAAGCCGGAAATGGCGATACAGGACCCAATACTGGAGGTATGGGAACCGTAGCTCCAAGCCCGGAATTTACTCAGGAACACTACGCAGATTTCGAAAAAAATATCTTAGAACCTACCATTAAAGGTCTTAAAGGAGAAGGTTTCAGCTTCAAAGGAATCATTTTCTTCGGATTAATGGTAACGAAAAACGGAACTTATCTTTTAGAATACAACATGAGATTCGGAGATCCTGAAACGCAGGTTTTAATGGCTTTGATGGAAAACAATCTTCTGGATGTTATTCAGGATTGTATGGACGGAAAAGACATCGAGCTTAAATTTAAAGACGAAAAAGCAGTTTGCCTTGTGATGTGTTCAGGAGGTTACCCAAGAAACATCGAAACAGGTTTCGAAATCGTGGGCGAAGATAAACTGAAATACAGCAAACTTTTATACGCAGGAGCCATCAGAAAAGGAGATAAAGTAGTTTCTAACGGTGGAAGAGTACTGAACATCGTGGCTACAGGAGCAACGTATGAAGATGCCCGCAAAAAAGTGTATGAAGATGCAAGTCATGTGCATTTCGATTACGGCTTCTACAGAGAAGACATCGGAAAGTTTTAAAATAATGCCCTGATTTTTCGGGGCTTTTTTTGTTAGAAGCTATTTCCCGCTTTCCGCTGTATCTTTTTTGTCATTGCGAACAAAGTGAAGCAATATTTGGAACTTCTCAGCAATCGCAATAACAAAAAAGGATGCCGCTGCAATCGGGGCTATAATTTCAGACAATTTTACAAAATCATTTATCAATCATTATTCATCAATTATAAAAAATGAACAACGGTATTATCATATTAGATTTCGGATCACAGTACAACCAGCTTATCGGAAGGAGAATCCGTGAGATGGGCGTATATTCTGAAATTTTACCATTCAATACACCTTTAGAAACCATTTTAGAAAAACAGCCGAGAGGAATTATCCTTTCCGGCGGACCAAGTTCTGTAAATGCAGAAAATGCCCATTTGGTTGAAAAAGAATTATATGAACAGGGAATTCCTGTTCTGGGAATTTGCTACGGAATGCAGTTAACAGCACACCTTTTAGGCGGAAAAGTTCATAAAGGCGTAAAAGGTGAATACGGAAAAGCACACCTTGAAATTATAAAAGAATCGTCTTTATTAAAAGGCGTTACCAACAATTCTATAGTTTGGATGAGCCATTTCGACGAAGTGGGAGAATTGCCTGAAGGTTTTGAATTAAATGCAAAATCCGGCGTAATCGCTTCCATCTCTAATGAAGATAAAAAAATCTACTGTGTACAGTTCCACCCGGAAGTTTCCCACACCGAAGAAGGAGGAAAAATGCTGGAAAATTTCGTTTTCGGAATCTGTAATGCAGAGAAAAACTGGAAACTGACCAATTATATCGATAAAACCGTTGCGGAAATCCGTGAAAAAGTAGGAGATCAGAAAGTAATTCTCGGACTTTCTGGAGGAGTAGATTCTTCTGTAGCGGCAGTGTTAATTCACCGTGCTATTGGCGACCAGTTGACTTGCATCTTCGTAGATACAGGTTTACTGAGAAAAGACGAAGGCAAAAAAGTAATGGATAATTATGGAGAGCATTTCCATATGAACATTAAATTAGTGGATGCTTCCGAAAGATTTTTATCGAAATTAGCCGGAGTAGATGATCCCGAAGCCAAAAGAAAAATTATCGGAAACGAATTTATTCACGTTTTTGATGAAGAATCTCATAAAATTGAAGGCGCTAAATTCTTAGCACAGGGAACAATTTATCCGGATGTAATTGAAAGTCAGTCGGTAAACGGTCCTTCTGCGGTAATTAAATCGCACCATAACGTTGGCGGACTTCCTGAAGATATGGAATTCGAATTGCTTGAGCCTTTGAGAGAGTTATTCAAGGATGAAGTGAGAAAAGTGGGTGAAGAATTGGGAATTCCTCATCATCTGGTTCACAGACATCCTTTCCCGGGTCCTGGATTGGGAATCAGGGTTTTAGGAGCAGTTGATGCAGAAAAAGTTAGAATTCTACAGGAAGCAGATGATATTTTCATTGAAGAATTATACAAAAACGATTTGTATGAAAAAGTTTCTCAGGCTTTCGTGGTGCTTCTTCCGGTAAAATCTGTAGGCGTAATGGGTGATGAAAGAACATACGAATACACAGCCGTAGTTCGTTCCGCAAACACCATCGACTTCATGACCGCAACATGGAGCAGACTTCCTTACGAGTTTTTAGATACCGTTTCAAGCAGAATCATCAACGAAGTAAGAGGAATCAACAGAGTAGCGTACGATATTTCAAGCAAACCACCTGCAACCATCGAGTGGGAATAATTTTGTCTTGAATTTTAAATATAAATCCTGCCTTTTGGCGGGATTTTTTATTATCGTAAAATGGCTAATTTCAAAAATGAATTTTATGTAAATCTTAATTTTCCAAAATGGCCATAGTCAATATGAATTAGCCATTCCCTTAGTATTTCTCTTAATTGATAAGTGAAAATATTATAGACATCTTCTTTTTGATAAATATTTTGTATTGATGAATACCTCTTACTAATGGTTAGGGTTAGCTGATGATTGGAATCTGTTGATTCAAATACAGTTTCAATTCCCATTTCAATGTACTGAATGATTTCATAGAGTTTTTCAGGTTGAGTATTGTTAAGAAAAATAGCAAGATTTTGGCTTAATTGATAAGATGGTTGGATCGATTTTACAAAATATATTTTTATGTCATTTTTATATTCATAAAAAAAATCTAAATGGTTTTTCATTAAAGTTAAATTTTTGTCTTCTAGAAATAAATTACGTTGTAAATGTTTTCTCCATTCTAAAATAATTTCTTTAAAGTCCTTCGTGGGAAGGATAAGGTCTGGTTTACATTCTTTATTCTCATAAAAGTGAGCATCCTCTTGATAGAAAAATGTTTGTTCATAAGAAATTCTAGCAAGCATCATTCCTTGTGTTACATAATGTGTTTCTTCTTTATTAGGCAAATTATGAAGGTTTATTATATTAAACAGTGATTCAGATTGATGGAAAGATCTAAATTCTACCATAAAGCAATCTAATATTGGAAGTGCAGAAGACATTGCTTTAAATTGTGTTCGATGTACCCTTCTTTTCCCAAACAGTATTTTATATTTAGATATTACATCCATTTGTGCTATTTTGTTATTTTTCACTAAATTTAAGTAAAATTACTGCAAATGCAAATAGAAACGAGAACCCTGACAGTTCAGGATTACGATGAGTTGGTAGAAACGATGAGACGTGCTTATCCCCAAATGTCGGAATACGTCTGGTCTAAAAAAAGTATCGAAAAACTTACCCGAATTTTTCCTAAAGGACAAATCTGCATTACGGTAGACGGAAAACTCGCAGCAGTTGCCCTTTCCATTATTGTGAACTATGACGAATTTGGCGACGATCACACGTACAGCGATATCACGGGAAATTATACTTTTAACACCCACCTTTCAACAGGAAATGTCTTATATGGGATCGAAGTTTTTGTAGATCCTGAATTCAGAGAATTGAGATTGGGAAGAAGATTGTATGATGCAAGAAAAGAACTTTGTGAATTATTAAATCTGAGGTCTATTGTTTTAGGCGGAAGAATTCCAAATTACCACAAACACAGCGATTTATCTCCAAGAGAATACATCCGCAGAGTTCGGGATAAAGAAATCTACGATCCGGTTTTATCTTTTCAGTTGTCTAATAACTTTTTGCCAATCAGGGTTTTAAAGAAATATCTTCCTGAAGACGAATCTTCTAAAGAAAATGCAGTTTTGCTTCAGTGGAACAACATTTATTACAGCAAAAAACCAAACACCATGCAGGACAGCATCATTCGTTTGGGATTAGTACAATGGCAGATGAGACATTTTAAAGATATTGATGCTTTTTATGAACAGGTGGAATTTTTTGTCGATGTGATGGGAGATTATAAAGCAGATTTCGTTCTCTTTCCGGAACTGTTCAATACCCCTTTGTTGGCTCCTTTCAACAAACTTTCGGAGAGAGACAGCATGATTGAACTGGCGAAATTAACCGAAGAAATCAAGATGAAAATCTCCGATTTGGCAATCAGTTATAATGTCAATATCATTTCCGGAAGTATGCCGGTTTTCGAAAATAATGATCTCTACAATGTAAGTTACCTTCTTCACAGAGACGGCAGAGTAGACGAATACAGGAAGATCCACATCACACCCAACGAGAAAAAATATTACGGAATGAAAGGCGGAAACGAAATCCGTGTTTTCGATACCGACTGCGGAAAAATAGGGTTAGTAATTTGCTATGATGTTGAATTTCCGGAGCTTCCAAGAATTTTAGCCGATCAGGGAATGAAAATTCTTTTCGTACCTTATCTTACGGACACTCAGAATGCCTATATGCGTGTTCGCCATTGCGCGGCGGCGAGAGCGATTGAGAACGAATGTTATGTGGCAATTGCAGGTTGCGTAGGAAACCTTCCCGGAGTTAATAATATGGATATTCAGTTTGGTCAGGCTGCGGTTTTTACCCCTTCGGATTTTGCGTTTCCGTCCAATGCAGTGAAAGGAGAGGCAACCCCGAACACAGAAATGACATTAATTGTAGATGTCGATTTAAATTTACTGAAAGATCTCCATCATCACGGTTCAGTTCAGGTCATGAAAGACAGGAGAAAAGATTTATACGAAACTTATCTTAAATAAAAAAACGGGATGCTACTACAGCGTCCCGTTTTATTTTTTTCACAAAGAAATCTAGTTTGGACATAATACAGCCAGACAGATCAATCCCGGACATCTCGGTTTTCCGTCATCAGGACAGCATTTGTTCGAGCAGTTTCTGACTAATCCGCCACCTGCAATACTTTTCATTTCTTCTCTTGAAACTTTCTTTAAATTTTTCATTTTAATAATTTTTTAGCGTTGGTTTTAATATTTTGTCATTGTAAAGTTAAAGAAAAAAAATGTAATAAATTCATTTAGAGCTTTTTCCCGCTATCCACTGTATCTTTTGGGTTACGGCTTCCTGAACTACGTTCGTAAACCTCCGGTTTATGCTCCAGCCGCAACCCAAAAGGATGTCGTTTCTATCGAGGCTAGGATGGGTTACTTAATTAAACAGCAGAAAATAACCACAGAGTTTGTCATTCTTTAGAAATCTAAGCGCAAATCTTTCAATATTATATTTCTAATACTAAGTTTAGATTCCTGAGAAAAGACAAACTAAATTGAAAAGATTGAACAGCTTTATTATCATTTGCTGAATGAAATCGAAGATTCGAAGTCGTCAAACGCCATTGCGAACGAAAAATATTTTTAATCATTTTAAATAAAATCTTCGAGATCTTTGCATTTAGAATAGATTCTTCAATCCGCTACGCTTCTTTCAGTATGACAAATCGTATTTAATGAAATTTAATTCAAAAATTTCCAATAAGAAAAATTAGCATTACACTGCTATCATTTGCTGAGTAAAACGCCATTGCGAACGAAAAATATTTTCAATCATTTTAAAGAAAATCTTCGCGATCTTTGCATTTAATATAGATTCTTCAACCCGCTGCGCTTCTTTCAGGATGACAAATCGTATTTAATGAAATTTAATTCAAAAATTTGGAATACGAAAAACTTGCATAACACTGCTATCATTTGCTGAGTAAAACGCCATTGCGAACGAAAAATATTTTCAATCATTTTAAATAAAATCTTCGAGATCTTTGCATTTAATATAGATTCTTCAACCTTCTGCACTTCGATTAGAATGACAAACTGAAAGGCAAATTATAAAAAAAGCGATTTAAAATAGAAAATTAATTATTACCAATAGGAACAATTTTTGAACTAAATTGCAACTACATTTCAGAATATGTTCGATAAACAGCAAAGAAAATTAAAAAGATCTGCCCGGTTAATTTCCGTATTAAGCAAATACGGTTTTAAAGATATGTTGGCAAGAATGAATGGCGGAACTAAAGACGAAATTCTCTCCAATTCCGACGAAGTAGTTTCAAAAGGAACTGTTTACGAAAGAATCCGGCTCGTTTTGGAAGAATTGGGACCTACTTTTGTGAAGCTCGGACAGTCCTTCAGCAACAGAGAAGACCTTCTTCCGCCGGAACTTATTCAGGAACTGCAAAAACTTCAGGATAAAGTGGAAACGGTTGAAATGAACGTGGAAGAAATATTGGAAAACGAATTCAGTAATTCGGTAAAAGATCATTTTGCTCAGGTTCAGAACCTTCCTTTGGCAACTGCATCTATTGCGCAGGTTTATAGAGCAACATTAATTGATGGTACAGAAGTTATTCTGAAAATCAAAAAAGCGGATGTTCAGTCTGTGATTGAGGACGATTTACTGCTTATCAAAGATCTGGAAAAGCTTGTTTCTTCCTATTCCGAAATAGGAGAGAAGCTCAATCTGAAACAGGCAATTTTCACGTTTGAAAAATCTTTGCTCGAAGAAGTTTCGCTGATTAATGAAAAGGAAAACATCCTGCAGTTCAGAAGAAATTTTAAAAACAGCAAAGAAACCTATGTGCCGAAAGTATACGAAGAATTTTCCAACAACAATGTACTCTGTATGGAGTTTATTGATGGAATTAAAGTAACGGATACAGCAACTCTTTTACAATATAATATTGATCCCGTGAACATTTCCGAAACGGGTCTCAGACTTTTTGTTTCCCAGATTTTAGACTATGGTTTTTTCCATGCAGATCCTCACGCAGGAAATATTTTGGTGAAAAAAGATGGAAAAGTGGTTTTTATAGATTTCGGTGCAGTCGGGAAAATTCCGCCGAATGATAAAGAAGTCCTTGAAAATCTTATTGTAAGTTTTGTTGCCAAAAATCCACATAAAATTGTCCGATACCTGAAAAAAATGGCGATCAGTTATGAGATTCCGGATGAAAGAAGATTTGAAAATGATGTGGAAGATATTCTGAATTTCGTTCACAGCTCATCCTTGAAAGAAATTAATGCGCAGGTCATCATCAATAAAATGAAAGATGTTCTGAAAGACAACCGTCTTCAGATGCCGGATTATTTTTATCTTTTATTTAAAGGAATAAGCCTTATCGAAGGAGTGGGAAGAACCATAAATCCGGATCTGGATGTTGTAAAAAGCCTTCATCCTTACACCAAAAAAATATTTACCAAAAAAATAAGCCCGAAAAATATTGTAAAAACAGGAATGGACAGAATGCTTATGTTTACAGATAATGTAGACGAAATTCCCAAAGAGCTGCGTTCCGTTTTACAGAAATTAGACGAAAACAAATTCACTGTTTCCAGTGAAATCAAAAATATAGAAAAGACGAATCAACTGATAAAATCGAGCATTATCAATCTTATTTTGGCAATGGTTTTAGGCGCAAATATCATTGCAACGGCTATTGTGTTTTCCTCTGAATCGGGGCCAAGAATCGGAGAATTGTCTTTGGTGGCAGTTTTAGGATTTATCTTTTCAATATTTCTTGTAATTGTTATTTTACTGAGGGTAACGAGGAAGTAATTTCAAAACTGAAAAATTATTCAGAGCTTATTAAAATTTTTGACGTGCTGTGAAAAACAGATTTAAAATTGAATATATTTGTTATTCAAAAAAAAATACAAATGCAACGCAGAAAATTTATTAAGAATACTTTAGCAGGTTTTCCCCTGATATTTTTAGCGCCTTCTTTACTGGCAAACTCATGCGCTTCTTCTGAGGATGAAGCTGATGATCCTAACGGAAAATCTGTTGTCATTATAGGAGCGGGAATTTCAGGCCTTGCTGCAGCCAAAAAATTGAAAGAAAAAGGCTTTGAGGTGACGGTTTTGGAAGCACAGGAAAAAGTGGGAGGCAGACTGAGAACCAACCGAAGTCTGGGAATTCCTTTTGATGAGGGAGCAAGCTGGATTCACGGAATCAATGGAAATCCGATAACAACTCTGGCTCAGCAGGCAGGAATGCAGACTTTTGAAACGCTTGATGACAGCAGAAAATCCTATGATATTGGCGGAATTCTCCGTAGCGATACTGTATTTGATAATATAGAAGCTGAGTATTACAATATTCTTGCTGCTTTAAAAAATAACGGTAACCCTGCGCAAAGCTTTCAGACCGTTTTCCAAAATTTATATCCGGCTAAATTTAATGACAGGTTATGGAAATTTTTCCTGTCTACCTATTTCACGTTCGACAGGGGCGATCTGGATAAAGTTTCATCATTGCTGTATGATGAAGGAGAAGAATTCGGAGGGGCAGAAAAAATAGCAACTAATGGTTATGATACGATTGCCAATTTCTTAGCTTCCGGACTTAATGTTAAATTTAACGAAAGAGTCACCAAAATAGATTACAGCAATACCAAAATAAAAATAACACACAACGGAATCATTTCGGAGGCAGATTATGTGATTGTAAGTGTTCCGCTGGGTGTTTTAAAAGCCAATAAAATTGAATTTCTTCCTTCACTTCCTGCTGCAAAGCAAAACGCTATCCAAAAAGTGGGAATGAACTGTGTAAATAAATTTCTTTTAATATGGAACACCGCTTTTTGGGATGATGTACAGTATATTTCTTACACACCGGAAAAAAGGGATAAATTCAATTATTTTGTGAATGTAAAAAAGTTCCATCCGAATGTAAATGCGTTAATGACTTTTGCATATGCAGATTATGCAAGACAGACGGAAACAATGTCTGATTCTCAAATTATCTCAGAAATTATGAGTCATCTGAAAGATATTTACGGAAACAGCATTCCGAATCCTTCAAATTTGCTTCGTACCAAATGGCAGAATAATGAAAATTCTTTCGGTTCCTATTCCTATACGGCAGTCGGTACAGAAATGTCTCATTTCGATGATTTGGCAGAAGAGGTAAACGACAGACTTTTCTTTGCCGGAGAACACACGGAAGCAGATTATTTTTCAACCGCTCACGGTGCTTACTTAAGCGGAATTCGGGAAGCTGACAAAATTATAGCGCTGCTTTAAATGAAGTAACGGACTTAAATTATTTTTCTTCAATGCCGAAGTCTTTCATCAGCTCAAATCCGTAATTTCTTAAAATTGAAATAATTTCTACAGCTTTTTTACCGCGCTCAGTAATGTTGTATTCTGTTCTGGGGGGAACTTCCGGAAATATTTCTTTGGAAATAAAACCGTCTTCCAGCAATTCTTTTAAATTTTTAGAAAGCATTCTGTCTGAAATATGAGGAATACTGTTGGCTAATTCCGAGTAACGCCATGCTTTATCTTTCAGACGCCAGAGAATAGGCATTTTATAGGTTCCACCTATTTTGCTCATGGCAAATTCTACAGGATTGTGAAAAAGGTGCTTATCCGATACAAAATCAGGCATACTTACATTTTTGTGAGTTCCTTACAAAGATAGCCATTATTCATTTTCTTTCTTACTCAGAATTATCTTTGTTTCATCAAAATTAAAAATTTTAAAATCAAAAAAAAACAAAAAATGGAAAAAGTAAATGAAGTAAATAGCTATGTTCATTTTCACGGAGCTCCCGTAAAAGGTAAAATTCTGATGGTAGCAAGTTCGCCAAGTGTGAGTAAACAAACCAATTGGCCAATCGGTTTCTGGGCAGCAGAATTAACTCATCCTTTGAGAGTTTTTCAGGAAGCAGGTTACGAAGTGGAACTGGCTTCAACAGAAGGCGGAAAACTGGAAATGGATGGCTATTCCAACCCTTTGGATGAAAGCGGTTATTCTGCACACGATGTAATTTCTTTAGGATATATGCAGCAACCTGACTTTAAAGCAATGCTTGAAAATACAAAGAAACTAACCGAAGTTGATGCAAAAAACTATGACGCTGTTTTCTTGGTTGGCGGACAGGGACCGATGTACACTTTCAGAGGAAATAAAGATTTGGAACAATTATTTGTGAGTTTCTATGAAAGCGGAAAGCCGAGCGCAGCGGTTTGTCATTCAACCACTTTATTATTGGAAGCTAAAAAATCAAACGGTGAATTACTAGTAAAAGGAAAAACATGGACAGGTTTTGCTGACGCAGAAGAGGAATTTGCAGATCGGGCGGTCGGAATGAAAATTCAGCCTTACAGAATTGAAGAAGAAGCTAGAAAATTACAGGAAACAACATTCAAAGTTGCGGCTCCGTTTAGTTCATACGCTATTCAGGACGGGAATTTAATTACCGGACAACAGCAGAATTCGGGAGCGGCTGCGGCAGAATTAGTAGTAGAACTTTTAAGTAAATAATTATTACAGTTTAAGATTGATTAAATAAAATAGCATGCAGATCAAAAGAAAATCAACCGCAGTGTGGAGCGGAACCGGAAAAGACGGAAAAGGAAATCTTACAACACAAAGTACCGTTTTAAACGAAACCCAATATGGTTTTAATTCCCGTTTTGCAGACGGAATCGGAACGAATCCTGAAGAACTGATTGCCGCAGCTCATGCCGGTTGCTTCAGTATGAAACTGGCGTTTAATCTGCAAGCTGCAGGTTTTTCGGCAGATGAATTGAAAACTGATTGTGAAATCGTTCTGGAAGACGGAAGCATCACTCAGTCTAACATTACTTTGGCAGCAAAAGTTTCCGGAATTGAAGCTGAAAAATTTGAAGAGCTGGTAAAAGATGCTGAAGCCAATTGTCCGGTTTCTAAACTGCTGAATGCAAAAATTACCGTAAATTTCACGTTAAACTAAAAGTATGAATATAGCAATCATCGGCTCCGGAAATGTAGGCGGAGCTTTGGCTCAACAGTGGATAAAAGCGGGGCATAACGTTTTGATAGGAGCGCAGTTTCCTTTAAGTGAAAAAAATATTTCCCTTGCAACAAAAATCGGGGAAGATCGTTTTGCGGTGATCGAAAATGCGGTGAAGCAGTGTGAAGTAATTCTTGTCGCAACACCTCCGACTGCCATTTTTGAAGTGATCGAACAGTTAGGCGATGTTTCGGGAAAAGTCATTATTGATGCTACCAATGCCGTAATGAAATCTCCGGAACCTTATAAAACAGTATATCACGCTTTGGCAGATAAAACCAACGCAGAAATCGTAAAATGTTTTAACACCACAGGTTTTGAAAATATGCTTGATCCGATATACAATGGTGAAGGAATTGATATGTTTATGGCGGGAGACAGCGAAAAAGCAAAAGAAATTGTCAAAAAACTGGCTTTAGATTGTGGTTTCGCTTCCTGTATAGATTTTGGAAAAGCAGATAAAGTAGAACTGCTGGAAAAATTTGCACTTTCGTGGATCAATCTTGCCATTATGCAGGGTTACGGAAGAGATATGGCTTTTAAACTTATTAGAAGATAATACCGCTGTATAAATAATTTAAGCATGAAAGTTTAGGTTTATTTTTCTCAAAAATTAATTCTCTATCTTTGCAAAATGGAAAAACTCACTTTTGCAGATTTTGACCTTCCGGTTAAAATTCTTGATGTTTTAGCGGATCTTAATTTATTTGAACCTACTCCGATTCAGGAAAAAAGTATTAAACCGATACTTTCCGGGCGTGATGTGATGGGAATTGCACAGACGGGAACCGGAAAAACACTGGCTTATCTGTTACCTGTTCTTAAAACCTGGAAATACAATAAAACAGGAAATCCTACGGTTGTTATTTTAGTTCCTACAAGAGAATTGGTGGTTCAGGTAGCTGAAATTGTTGAGAAATTAACAGAAAATATTACTGCAAGAGTGATAGGGATTTACGGTGGAAAAAACATCAACACCCAAAAATTATTGTTTAATGATGGCTGCGATATTCTGGTGGGAACTCCCGGAAGAGTAATGGATTTGGCAATTGATAATGCCATTTCTTTAAAGGAAGTTCAGAAACTGATTATTGATGAGTTTGATGAAATGCTGAATCTGGGTTTCAGACCACAGTTGACGCACATTTTTGAAATGATGAGAGAAAAAAGACAGAATATTCTTTTTTCTGCTACCATGACGGAAGCTGTAGACGAAATGTTGGATGAGTATTTTGCCAGTCCTGTTGAAATTTCACTGGCAAAATCCGGAACGCCGCTTGAAAAAATAGATCAGACCGCTTATAAAGTAGAAAATTTTAATACCAAAATTAATTTACTAGAGCATTTGCTGAAAACAGATGCCGATATGTCTAAAGTTTTGATTTTCACCAATAATAAGAAGAATTCAGATCTTTTATTTACAAAAATTGATGAGCTTTTTCCTGAACAGTTTGATGTGATCCACTCCAATAAATCGCAGAACTACAGACTAAAAGCGATGAAACGTTTTGAGAATGAAGAAATCAGAGGTCTTATCACAACAGATGTCATGGCAAGAGGTCTGGATATTTCAGACATTACGCACGTTATCAATTTTGAAACGCCCGATATTCCGGAGCAGTATATTCACAGAATCGGTAGAACGGGTAGAGCAGACAAAGATGGTAAAGCCATAACTTTCGTTACCAAGAAAGAGAAAACTTTAGCTCTCGACATCGAATTATTGATGGATAAAGAACTGAAATACATCGATTTCCCGCAAGAAGTTAAAATCAATCCTAAAAAGATTGCTTCGGAAGAAGAAACGGTAATCATGAAAAATCCTGTGAAGGTTAAACTGAATGACGGTGGAGGTGCATTTCATGAAAAGAAAGCAAAAAATACCAAAGAAAACTGGGGCGGACCTTCCAAAAGAAAAGCTCCCAAAAAATTTGGAGCCAACAGAGCGCAGCAGAAATCAATATCTAAATCCAAAAGAAAGAAATAAAAAAACTCCCGAATTTTTCGGGAGTTTGCTTTTTATCGGGTTAAAATCAGAACTATTTTGTCATCGATTCCGTCTCCGTCTTCATCACTGTAATCCGAAACAATATGCATTTCATTATTCGTAAGCTTCAGAACTTCACTGGCTTCGCCGTCTATAACGATCTGTTTGTTTAGTGGGTCATAAGAATAAGAAGAAGTGTCTGTTCCCAGATTTTCACAATTTCCGCTCATTCCATCATCAAAAATGTTGCTTACCATTGTATTGTTCGATTTAAAATCAAATGTACTTTTTTTGTAGCAGCTTGAAGAAGGATCATTGTAAATAGTACTTCCGTTTTTTCCGGAAACTGCCATTTCTCTGGATGGCTTCCAGACTCCTACAACAGATGCATAAACATCGTCATCATCACTTTTGCAGGCTGTGAAAAGAAAACCTGCTGAAATAGCAAGAAATAAGATTTTTTTCATGGTTTAAACTAATTTTTAAGGCTGCAAAGAAAAGGAAAAAAACTTTTCACACAAAATCTTTCAATAAAATAATCATCGAGTTTGTTTAAACTTTTTAACCGCAAAAGATGCAAAAGATTTTAACACTTTAGTTATTTAAGTGGAAAAAAAGAACACATAAGTTTAAAAAATCAAAGATTTTTTTCTTTGCAGACGTTTGAATACTTTAAATAAATCCATATTCCAGCTATAAGTTTAAATTAATTTATCAACAAAAAAGCTGCTTCAATACTGAAACAGCTCATTTTTATTCCTCATCCTCATCAAGAAAATTCAGTTCGTCATCCCGCTGAACATAATCATGCGAAATTCCCGGAGGATTAAACAATCCCCAATTATCAACAATAAAATGTTTAGGATTGAATCCTGAAACCCAGTCGACAAATAAAAGCCTGAATTCTTCAGTAAGATTTCTGATAATCGTATAATACTTTGCATCTGTAAATCCCATCATTTCGAGTGTATTTCCGCTTACCATAATGCTTCTTGCTGCTTTTCTTATGATCGCTGCATTTTCCATCTTAATGTCATACAGTTTTACGGCTTCCGCACCGGATATTTTTGCCTGAATAATCATGCTGTCTTCAAGAAGATGCGATTTCAGTGTCTGGAGATAATCATTATCCTCAGGAAATAAATCTGTTATCACTTTTAGAGTTTCATAGATTTCCTGCGCTTTTTTGAAAATGGGAAGGTTTCGGGTAGATTCTCTCATTTTATTTCATATAAGGATTCATCACAGAAGTCCATAATCTGTAGCCTTCCGGCGTCATGTGAAGCATATCTTCCACAAACAGGTCTTTTCTCACGTTTCCGTTTGTATCCTGCATTACCTTTGTGATGTCAATAAACGCTGCATTCGGCTGCTTTTTCATGAAATCGGCAATCTTTTTATTGGCTTCCTTCATTTGCGGCCATAACTTTTCGCGGCTCGGAGAATATTTAATGGAAATATAATCTACCTCGATTTTCGGGAATTTTGCACGGATTTTTTTGTAGAATGTTTTAAATCTTTCCACTACAACATCGGCTTTCAATTTATCGTTGTCGGCAAAATCGTTCTCACCACAGTAAATGATGATCTGTTTGGGTTGATAAGGATTTAAAAGATCCTCTGCATAATCATTTAGATCCGTTAATCTTGAGCCTCCGAAACCTCTGTTGATGATGGTTTTATCCGGAAAATAATTCGCAACATCCGTCCATTTCGTGAAAGACGAACTTCCTACTAAAAGAATTGCGTTTTCAGCAGGAGGATTTTCCAGATTCAGTTTCTTAAAATTTTGGATGTCCTGCCAGAACATCGGTTTTTCCTGTGCAAAAAACAGGGCAAAAGTCAGCATCAGAAATGCCGAAAAAATCTTCTTCATTGTTTTAATAATTTTAGTTGAATATTAAAATTTTCTTTTCAAGAAAAAACTCCCGAATTTTTCGAGAGTTTTCTTTTTTATCTTTTATACGTTACGTATTCTGCATCTGGTATCGTATCGCCGTCTTGATCTATATTGCCGGACAATTGCTTTATTCTCATTTCAGAGCTTGTAAGAACTACAATTCTGTACTTCACAGCACTGTTCCCGGTGTAGGTAACGGTTAAATCCTTTGTTTCAGAATTGTACTCATATTTTCCTTCTACTTTTGCCACTACATTACAGTTTGTTCCTGTTCCTCCATAAGTAGTAAACGAGGTGTAGTAATCTGTTCTGAACTCCAGTTTGTCATTCACGGAACATCCTGTTGGAACATGCGTATCAATTACAAATTTATCGTCTTTTCCTGATATCGTTTCTTTTTTACTGATCTTCCAATCACCTTTCATCATATCCATTTCATAACCCTGGATATCATCATCGTTACATGAAGTAAGCGCTAACGCTGAAAAGGCAAATAAAAGTAATGGTTTTTTCATTTTTACAAATTTAAGAATATGCTAAAATATAAATAAATTTGAAATATCTCTAATGAAATTAAGGATTTTTAAACGATTGATTACAGAAAAAGCAAATTGGAATAAAAGTTGTAAGGTGAAAGTTTATTCCTGTCTGTTTTATTTTTTACAGCATAGCAATAAACTTCCATCTTCGGATCTGAAGCTTTCGGCTTTTAATAGCTCATTTCCACAATTTTAGACGCATCTTGAGGAGTCAGTTTTCTGTATTCTCCCAAACCAAGCCAGTTTCTCTCAGTAAAAGTTTTTTCCACTCTTTCAGCAGTTCCTTTATAATCCTCCGTATATTCAGAAAGCTTCGTATCAATATTCAGGCTGTGGAAAAATTCTTCCAGTTTTTTGATTCCCAGTTCCGCTTTTTCTTCAACCGTTCCGTCCTTAATTCCCCAGACTCTTTCTGCATACTGAGCCAGTTTACCTTTCTTGGTTTCAAAATTATAACGGTAATGAGACGGAGCAATAATGGCTAAAGTTCTTGCGTGATCGATCCCGAAATAAGCCGTAAGTTCATGTCCCATTGCGTGAACCGCCCAGTCTGTAATCACACCCTTCTGAATCAGTCCGTTCAGAGCCATTGTACAGCACCACATGAAATTTCCGGCTGCATCATAATCAAATTCCTCCGCCAGAACTTTCGGAGCCGTTTCCTGTAAACTGATCAGAATACTTTCTGCAATTCTTTCCTGAAGATCTGCCGAAGAAGGAGCCGTCATATATTGTTCCAAAACGTGAGTATAAGCATCCGTTAAACCATTAACGATCTGTCTTTGCGGAATGGATCTCACCACTTCCGGATCCAGAACCGAGAACTGAGGAAATAATCCCGGACCTCCCGAAGACAATTTTTCGTTGGTTTCTCTTCTCGAAATCACGTACCCCGAATTCATCTCAGAACCGGTTGCAGGATGCGTAAGAACAGTTCCGAAAGGCATTCCTTCCCCTTCAAAAGTTCTTACAGGTTTCGTAAGGATTTCCCATGGTTCTCCATCATAATTTGCTGCAGCGGAAAGAAACTTCGTTCCGTCGATCACAGATCCGCCTCCGACAGCCAAGAGAAAAGTAATATTATTTTCTTTGATAAAGCTTAAAGCATTAATTAATACTTCATATTCCGGATTGGCAGGAACGCCGCCGAATTCATGCACTTCATGACCTTTTAAAGCTTCTTTTACCTGATCGTAAACACCATTGTTTTTGATGCTTCCGCCTCCGTAAATCATTAAAACTTTGGCGTCTGCAGGAATTTCTTTTGAAATTTTAGCAATTTCACCTTTTCCGAAAAGTATTTTGGTTGGATTTTTTAGTTCGAAATTAAGCATTGTTCTTAAATTTATTTTAAGTCAAATTTACGCATTGCTTACTGAAAACTGAGTTAAGAAAGTTTTAAAATTATAATGATTGCTATTTATTAAAACTGTTGAATTTTGTTGATTAATCATTTAAAAGATCACATGAGAAGAAAATCAAAAATTTTCACAAACTAATGTGTTCTGATATAAAGTTTAAAATGATTTAAAATCTTATGTGACTTTGTGTTTAAAAAACTCTTTCATTCAATCTACAACACTGTCATTTTGAGCGCAACGAAGTGGAGTCGAAAAATCTAAAATAACTTCATATGAATAGATTCTTCATTGCATATTGCTTCGCAAAATTTCATTCTGAATGACAGTTTTTTAATATAACACATTAGTCACATAAGTTTAGTTTAATTAAATACTTAGAAGTTCACATAAGAAGAAAATCAAAGATTTTCACAAACTAATGTGTTCTGATATAAAGCTTAGAAATTGTTTTAAAATCTTATGTGACTTTGTGTTTAAAATACTCTTTCATTCAATCTACAACGCTGTCATTTTGAGCGCAACGAAGTGGAGCCGAAAAATCTCAAAAAACTTCATATGAATAGATTCTTCATTTCATAATGCTTCGCAAAATTTCATTCAGAATGACAAAAAAACTTTAATAAGCTCCATTACTTTTTACCTCTAATTTTCCTGTTTTTCTATTGATTTTAATGAAAAAAGATTCCTTAGTTTCAGAATTATTTTTAGATTTTGAAAGATATAGTGAAATATGCTGATTGTCAATTTTATAAGAACTTCCCAGTTGATTGGCGCTGTCAACCGTATATCCGAAAGTATTGGCAATTAAAATAGCTTCCGGAAGATTGTCTACAAATCCGATAAAATCTCTTAGCTGCTGTTCGTTTGAAAAGTATTTCGACCGGCTTTTTTCACAGGCTAAAACGTAAGAAAAACAATTTTCTCCGATGCATTTCTGAAAAAATCCTTTTTCCGGTGCAGGATCATTCAACGTCATCAGATCAGGCATCTGGCTTTCGTAAATAATGGCTTTATCGGGATCGGGATTATTTCTGAGAACGCTCCAGTATTCGTATTTTTTATCCGGAACGATAAAAGGGTAGAGCAGTTCTGTATTGTCGAGGATTTCTGGAATTTTTTTGAAGTCTTCAGGAACGGTTTTCTGGCTGAATACCCAACCTGAGCAAAGCAGTAAAACAGGAAATAATACTTTCATTCTTTTGTTTTTGCAAATGTAGCGAACAGAAATTTACTGGAAAATAATTTTGTAGTAGCCGTTCTCGTCTTTCACATCAATTCCGATGCCAGTAAACGTGAGTTTGTTGATCTGAAAACCATTACAACCGCCTTTAAATTCCGACGACTGGATCGTAAAAGTGAAATTTTTTATATTGGAAGTAAACGTATAATTTTTCGTTCCGTTGTAAGCGCCCACATTTTCCAGAATAACCATATCATCATTGGTTTTCGTAAGCTGAATATTGGTCTGGTTTTCCTCCTTCACCGAATAATTGGTAAGCGTTCCGTCCGTTATTAGATTCACATCGTTGGAATCCACAAATTTAAAAGCGATCGGCTGTGGCGCGTTGTAGCAGTCTTCGCCGCAGGCGGAGAAAAGGAGAAGGGGAAGTAGGAATAAGAGTATTTTTTTCATGGGATTCAGATTGGTGTGAAATGTAAAATTAAAGATTGTAATTTAAGAAAATTATAAAATATAAATTTTTATTCAAATACTTAATTACTAATTATTTTCTTTCTAAAATTTGATAAAAATAACTAAATGGTTTATCATATTTAATTATTTGTCTTTTAGAATTTTCAGAGATATTTTCTTCTTCTATTTGTATTTTCTTTAATAATCTATAATATTGTTTTTTTCTCCTCATATCTAGTAAATTAATTTGTTTTTTTGAATGAGGATTATTAAATAATTCTCTAAAGCCATTTCTCCAAGACAAATCTGTAGAAATCATCTCAAAATTATGCATTTTAATTCTTCCAACAGACATTCCTATCAATCTATTGATTGCGGATTCTGAAGCTGTACCAATAGGTTTTCTTCTATGTGTTTTGATAACATTAGTAATTTCTTGGGTTATTTTTTTCTGTTTGTTAAGTTCTTTTTTTAATGAACTTTTTCTAACACGAATATTTCCTTTATAATCTATTTCGTATCCAACGAATCCAATCCAAGGTATTCCCCCGTTTTCAATTGAATTCCATTTAAAAGGTCCTTTTGATTTACCTTTCCAATAATTTTTAAAGTTTAATTTATTTTCATTTATTGTAAGTAATTCGTCTTGTTCTCTGAAATTATGCGGAAATAAATTTAAACTTTGTAATGCATTTATATAAACTAATTTTGCGGTATTTACATATTCTAATTTATTTGAAATGATAATCATATCATCACAAAACCTTTGATATAAAATTTTATTATTATTTAATTTAATGTCAGCTTCATTTAAATAAATGTTTGCAATTAAACCTGATAATGCTCCACCTTGTGGAACTCCGAGTCTAACTTCATCTTTTTCTGTGTAATATTTCTTTAGTTCATTTTCATCGATCCATTTAAATAACCCTTTATCTATATTATATGATTTCCAATAATTTTCGTCTTCAGATGATGGAACATTAAAGTTAAAAGCATAACAATCTAAATATTTTTTAAAAATGTTTATTGGAACATCTAGTTTTAATGAGGGGTATTTTTCTTTAGATTTTTTTATAAGTTGATTAAAAAGGTTTAAAGTAATTTTGTGATTTACTGTGTCATAGAATTTTTCCATGTCACATTCTACAACAAATAAATCTTCATTTAAATGTTTATTTCTATATTCTAAAATATTTGTTATGCAATCATGATGTGAGACGGTTAAATTTTTTACATTTTTTTTTGATCGGAATGCAAATGATGAATCCTCGAAAAAACTATCAAAAAGTTGAGTTAAAAACTTATTTGTAATGCTTAGTATAATTCTGTCCTTAAGAGAAAACATACATATAGGACGACATACATTAATATCGTTGTATATTTTTTTATCTTTAAGTTTAGGAAATACTATCGGAGCCATTATATTGTAATCCTCACGAATTACATTTTCTAATATTTCGGAAACAAAATTATTAAGATTTATGAACCATTGATCTTGAGAATTTTTAGCTTTATATTTTTTATAAGTTTTTATAAGAGAATAAAAATTTTTATATGGTGTTGCTAAAGTCTCTTGTGAATTTCTTTTTTTTCTGTGATCAGAACCTAAATCAACCCATTTTTTTCGAGGAGGTGTTATTTCTTGTAATTTTTTAATCAAATCATAATTGTATTTTTCAAAATCATTTTTTTGTTCAGATTTTTTATTATAATTATACTTTTGATTTGATGTTAAAAGATGTAAAAGATGTTTCTTGGATCTGCTTCTGGCTAATTTGACTCTTAATTTAAAGACAGCTTTGATAATAGTGTCCTCATTGAAAAAATAATTAAAATTTTTCATGTTATAGTTAAAGAGGAATTCCGGTAAATGCTTTCGCATATTGTAAAGATACTGACATATAGTCAAATGCCCTTTTATAACTTCTCTGGGACTTTGTTATGAGAATAAGATTTAGGAAGAAGTTTTTGCTTCACCCTCTTCGGAACTCCTCTTTTGATATTTAGTTTTGTAGTTTTTTTGATTTGCTAAAAAAATTATGCTACTAAAATTTATTAATCCTTTTTGATTTTCATAAGCATTTAGTAAAAAATTTGTAGCATTAATTTCATTATATTTTTCTTGATCTAGTTGACTTAATTTTAGAAAGTATTTTAGACCTATATCATAAGTAAAAGAATTAGCCAAAGCCATAGAGACTTTAGACCAATCTTCATAAGAATTTGTTATAGATAGTTTTTTTCTTGATAAATATTTAATGATATTAGACATAAGCATTCTTTCATAAGGATTATTTCTATCTTTTGGATTGAACAACGCATCTCTATTACTTACATATTTTATACCTATTGAATCTTTAGTTTTAATATTTTCAGCTTTAAAACTTATATCATTTTCGGAAATTTCAAAAAAATTAAATTCTTCTTTTATAATTATGTTTTGATCAGAAGACATAAAGCATAATCTAGTAATATCATTTCCGCTTTTATCTAAAATGATGTTATATTTCTCATCAAAATATTTAGATAGTTTTAAAAACGCTGTTTTATGTAAAAAATCTATATCATATTTGCTAAATTCTATATTGTAATTAAGGAAAACTAATCCTTTATAGCCTTTATTTGATGGAGACTTCCAAAATGAATGAATGAATTTGTCATTATACAGATTGGTGTAGTTTTTAATAATTTCTTCATTATCTAACTTATCAATATCAATAACGATGACATTATTATATTTTATTAAGTTAGCTTTTATTCTATTGTTTTTAAATGTTGCACAAAATGTTACAGCAGGAAGTCTTTTTTTGTTTATATTATAGTAATCATCATTCCCATTTTCCAAAGCATTTCTCAGTTCGGAAATTATTGATTTGTATTTTTCGTCTTTAATTTCCTGTAATGCTTTTTTTATGGTAATTTCTTTACTGATATTTGACCATGTATTGTTTTGAAAAGATATTGTTATTAAATCTGAATTTAACATTAAGTTTTCTTAAATTGCTAATATTTTCAAATTTAAACATTTATATTAATAATTAAAAATATTTACCAGTAATTTTAAGATAAACACCATTTGAATTCCACCCAAAATCCCCTACATTTGTTATATGATACACGACCAACGCGCAGAAAAATTCAGGCAGATCGTGGAAAATAAGTTCCAGATCTACAATTCATTGTTTATGAGCCTGCCTTATGATAAAATGACGAATATCGGGATGCTGCTTCCATTCCTTTGTGAAGAAAGCAAAATCGGCTACGACGCCGGAAAAACGCCTGAAGAAATCGTTGAAGAATTCTTTAAAAATCATACCGATCTGCAGACTGAAGAACAGAAAACAGAACTGCTTTTCAAAATTATCCAATATATTGAAAGACAGGTGGTTTTGTTTGATAGTATTGAGGATGCTGCATTTCCGAACCTGCATTCCGAAAGTGATAACGGAACGGTAACCAATATGTACGAACGTTCGCTTCAGGATCATAAATTGGAAAAAGTGCGTGAAAAACTGAAAGATTTTGCCATTAAAATTGTGTTTACGGCGCACCCGACACAGTTTTACCCGAATTCTGTACAGAGAATTCTTCACGATCTCAGAAATGCCATTACAACCGATTCTATCACGAATATCGATATGCTTTTGCAGCAGTTGGGGAAAACACCGTTTGTCAATAAAGAAAAACCGACTCCGATTGATGAAGCGTTGAGTATCATTTATTATCTGAGATATGTATATTACGATACCATCGGAGAACTTTTCACGAAAATAAAAACAACATTTGAAAACGATCATTTTCACCTACATGAAGATCTGATCCAGCTTGGTTTCTGGCCGGGAGGAGACCGCGACGGAAATCCTTTTGTAACGGCGGATGTTACGA
Organism: Chryseobacterium gambrini; assembly: GCF_900156825.1. Lineage (GTDB taxonomy): Bacteria > Bacteroidota > Bacteroidia > Flavobacteriales > Weeksellaceae > Chryseobacterium > Chryseobacterium gambrini. The sequence goes on from NZ_FTOV01000006.1 coordinate 199,324, forward strand.
AAAGAGTGGCGGAAGAACTACATACTGCAATTTTAAAAGCTTATTACAACAACCTGAAATCGGTTCGAAGAAGATTGAGTTTCAGAGGCGTTTCGGAGGTTTTAACAAAACTGAGCAACGAACTGTATTCCGCGATTTTCAGAAATGAAAAAATTACGGCAGATGATATTATCAAAAGACTGGAAGAAGCCGAAAAAATCCTCGTGGAGCAGCACAATTCATTGTTCCTTGATCAGTTGGTGAATTTCAAAGACCGTGTGAAGATTTTCGGGACGCATTTTGCGACTCTGGATGTTCGGCAGGACAGCAGAATCCATCAGAAAGTGATTGATGAGGTTTTTGCTAAAGTATTCGGAGCCATTGATGCTACGCACGAAGAAAAATTCAATAAGTTAATTCAGGTTACTGAAAAAGTAAATCCGGATGATTTTGAAGATATTGTAAAAGATACTTTGCTCGCCGTTTCCCAGATTTCAGAAATCCAGCAGTTGAACGGTTTAAGAGGAATGAACCGTTATATTATTTCCAATTCCGATGCGGTAAAAGATGTAATGAATGTGTATGCGTTTTTTAAAGTCTGCGGTTATCAGGAAGAAGAAATCAATATGGATATCGTTCCGCTTTTCGAGACAATGGAAGGTCTTGCCAACGCAGAGAATGTAATGAACGAATTGTACCAGAATCCTGTTTACAAAAAACATCTGGAAAAAAGAGGAAATCAGCAGACGATTATGCTTGGTTTTTCAGACGGAACGAAAGATGGCGGTTATCTGAAAGCCAACTGGGAAATTTATAAAGCCAAAGAAGTGTTAACGAAACTTTCCGAGCAAAACGGAATTAAGGTCGTGTTCTTCGACGGTCGAGGAGGACCTCCCGCAAGAGGAGGCGGAAAAACCCACGATTTCTATGCTTCACAGGGGAAAACCATTGCGAACAATAAAATTGAATTAACGATTCAGGGACAGACGATTACGAGTATTTTCGGAAATAAAGAACAGGCAAAATATAATTTCGAGCAACTTTTAACAGCAGGAGTGGAGAATGATGTTTTCAAAAATTCGAAAAAAGAACTAACTGAAAAAGAAAGGTCGTTAATCATCGAACTGGCTGAAATCAGTTATAAAAAATATTCAGATCTGAAAGCGCACCCTATGTTTGTACCCTACCTTCAGGAAATGAGTACGCTCGAATATTACGGAAAAACAAATATCGGAAGCCGCCCGTCCAAAAGAGGCGGCGGAAGTGAGCTTAAATTTGAAGATTTAAGAGCGATTCCTTTTGTTGGATCATGGTCGCAGTTGAAGCAGAATGTTCCGGGATTCTTCGGATTTGGTTTTGCGATGCAGCAATTGAAAGAACAGGGGAGATTTGATGAAGTAAGAGAATTGTACAGAGGTTCGGATTTCTTTAAAACGTTGGTTTTAAACTCGATGATGAGTATGAACAAGACCTATTTTCCTTTGACGTATTATATTAAAAACAACCCGAAATTCGGTGCATTCTGGAATGTTCTGTTTGATGAATACAATCTTTCCAAAAATATCATGCTGGAATTAACAGGCTTTAAAATGCTTCAGGAAGAAGATCCGCTTTCCAGAAAATCGGTGAAAATCCGCGAGAAAATTGTTTTGCCTTTGTTGAGTATTCAGCAATATGCATTAATGAAAATTCAGAAAGGAGAAGGTGATCTGGAAGCCTACGGAAAACTGGTGACGCGTTCTTTATTCGGAAATATTAATGCGAGCAGAAATTCGGCTTAATAATAAATAATCCGTGTGTCATTCTGAATGCAGTGAAACGGAATGAAGAATCTATAAACATTTTGCTTAGATTTTACTGAATGATGATTTGCAATTAGACATCAGGCTTCGGCTTCGCTCAGCCTTCGGGAATAATAAGAAAACCTCTCGCATTGAGAGGTTTTTCAGTTTATTCTTTTATGAATTTTTCGTAGTAAATTTTATCCTTCGTCTGGATTTTCAGGTAATAAACACCTTTTGCAAAATCTTCGACTTTTATAGATTTTTGATTATTGGTTTTTGTAATGAATCTTCCTAAGTTATCGTAAACTTCCAAAGATAAAATATCACTTTCTGACGCCACATTCAGAATATTTTTAACAGGATTCGGGAAAATGGCAACGTTGTTTCTCCTTACTAATTCCGAAGTGCTTAAAACGTTATTGTAAAGACCTCCGAAATTTAAAATTCCAAATCCCATCTGATCGGTATGATTGGGATAAAGCGATGCATTCTGCCTTAATTTATCCCTCATTAAATCTCTGTTCATTGTCGGGAAAGCCTGAATCAGACAGGCAACACCTCCCGCTGCAATCGGAGTGGCAATAGATGTTCCGCTGACCAAAATTGTCGAATTGTTATTGGTAACACTGGTTGCGGTGGTTCCTCTTGCACTTGCATCGGGTTTTATAACCCCCGCAGAATTCGGACCGAAAGATGAGAATGTAGAAGAAGCTCCGGAAGAATCTACGGCTCCGATGGTAAAGACTTTTGCATTATCCGCCGGAGTTAGAATGTAATGCCACGTCTGAGCTCCTGAATTTCCTGCTGCAAATAATGTGAAAATTCCTTTGTTAACAGCTATTTCGGCTCCTCTTGCAATAAAGGAAGTGGTTCCGTTCAGGTTGGCGTAAGTGTAGTTGTATTTCGGATCATCAAAAGTACCATAACCTAAAGATGTTGTAATCATATCAACGCCTTTTCGGTCGGCTTCTTCAGCAGCTTCGATCCAGTACAGTTCTTCTTCGGGAATTTCTATTGCTGCATTTTCGCTTCGGTACAGATAAAAATCCGCATCCGGAGCGGAACCTACAAAAGTATCCTGAACATATCCTCCGATTGCTCCCAAAATAGCAGAACCGTGGTTGTTAAGCGAAGTATTGTAAATGTCTGTGCCTTTGGTTACAAAATCATATCCGCCTTTGATGTGTCCGTTGGTCCACAATCTTGAAAAAGCAGAACCTGTATTTACATAAGGAAATCCTGTATCAATCACGGCAATGGTAACTCCTGTTCCTGTGTATCCTGCCAAATGAAGCGGACGAAGATTGATCTGGTCGATCTGTGCAGAGCCTGAACCATAGTCAAAAGTGGTTAAATTTTTATTGGCGGGATCTGTTGGATTATCCCACTTATTCTGATGGCTTAATTTTGTTCCTCCCGAAGAATTTCTGGCAAAACTTTCTACAGACTGTACATAATTCTGCGCCTGAAGCGTGGCAATCTGAGCCGGCGTTGCATTTACGGCAACCCCATTCAGCCATTTTGAGTAATCGGTTACGGTGAATCCTAAATTCTGAATATTGGTAATATAAGTCTGTTCTATCGGAGCATCCTGATCATTCAGCGCGATTCCTAACGAAGTACGGCGGTTAAGGGATTTTTGGGATAATTCAGACAACGGATTTGCGTAAAAAGCAGCCTTGTTCGGTTTGTCCTTAAAAAATACAAAAACAAGCGATGTCTGTGCAAAACTGACAGAGTAACCTGCTAAAAGACAAAAAAGTAAAGTTTTTTTCATGTATTTATTTTGTATAAAGATAAAACAAAATCAATAAAATTTTTGAAGGGATTTTAAATTCCTTATTTTTACAGAAATATTTATTTATGAAAAAGATTCAAATGGTTGACTTACAAAGTCAGTATTACAAAATAAAGAATGAAGTAGATAATGCAGTTTTAAATGTAATGGATTCAGCGGCTTTCATTAACGGTCCTGAAGTAAAGTCTTTCCAGAATGAATTAGAGTCTTATTTGGACGTAAAACATGTTATTCCTTGTGCAAACGGGACAGATGCACTTCAGATTGCTTTAATGGGTCTTGATCTGAAGGAGGGTGATGAGATTATTACAGCAGATTTTACTTTTGCGGCAACGGTGGAAGTTATTCATTTGCTTAAACTTAAATCGGTTTTGGTAGATGTGGATTATGATACTTTTACCATCTCAACAGAGGCGATTAAAAAAGCCATTACTCCAAAAACAAAAGCGATTATTCCGGTACATATTTTCGGACAGTGTTCGAATATGGAAGAAATTCTAAAGATTGCTGAAGAGCATAATTTATATGTTATTGAAGACAACGCACAGGCAATCGGTTCCGAATTCACTTTTTCAGACGGAACCATAAAAAAAGCGGGAACCATGTCTACGGTGGGAACGACTTCTTTCTTTCCTTCTAAAAATTTAGGATGCTATGGAGACGGAGGAGCAATTTTCACGAATAATGATGATCTGGCGCACCGTTTAAGAGGAATTGTAAACCACGGAATGTACGAAAGATATTATCATGATGAGGTTGGTGTAAATTCAAGATTAGACAGTGTTCAGGCTGCTATTTTGAGAAAAAAACTTCCGCATCTGGATAATTACAACGAAGCAAGAGGAAGAGCCGCAGATTATTATGATGAAGCTTTTGCCGGACATGAACATATTTTAACACCAAAAAGAGCGGAATATTCTACTCATGTTTTCCACCAGTACACATTGAGAATTTTGAACGGAAAGCGTAATGATTTGCAAAAATTCTTAGCTGAAAAGGAAATTCCGGCAATGATCTATTATCCGGTAGCTTTAAGAAAGCAAAAAGCCTATTTTCAGGAAAGTAACGATGCCGATTTTGTGAATACGGATAAATTATTAGATCAGGTAATTTCTCTTCCAATGCATACGGAACTGGATGATGAGCAGCTGAAGTATATTACGGATGCGGTGTTGGAGTTTATGGGATAAGTTATGCTTCACGACGAAAGGATATTGAAAAATAAGTTTGCTTATTTTTTTACAATTGTTTTTGTATTCTGTTGGATAATATTTTTTGCATACAATATGTTTAATCTTTTTTTAATGGATTACGGATTAAAGGAAGAATATCTTCAAATTAAGATACCTATTTATATATTGTATTTTTTAATATTTCCATTATTGGTTATTACTTTTATAAGTATTTTTAGAGAGTCAAGGAAAATGTTTATTTACTTAAATATCTCTTTGTTCTTTATGATTATTTTTCATGCAATATTTTTTGTCGTTAGATATCAAAAAGCTATTGATCCCACAAGATTTCTATTATCTTATATATTTTTTAATTTATTATTTGTGATAGTTCCAACTGTATTAATAAATTATTGGAAGCATTTGCCTGTTGACAATGAAATAGAAAGTATAGGAACACACAATGATTAAATAACAATTAATAATATAGAACTTTGTCAAAGTTTAAATCTTTGACAAAGTTAAAAACATAACCATGGAGATAAGGGGAACTCATTTGGAAATAGATAAGTTTTATCTTATTTTTAACAGAGGAATTAATTCTAAACTAACTTTCTTAAGTAATGAAAATTATAATTATTTTCTTCAGAAGGTTAAAGTATATTTAGTTCCCTATTTTGATATTTATGCTTATTGTTTAATGCCAAATCATTTTCATTTTCTTCTCAAAGTAAAGTCTGTCGAAGAAATAGCTTTTTCTGAAAAAAAGAGTGGACTCCATTCCGAAGATGGGTTTTTCAGTAAAGCCATTGGCAAATTGATTAGCAGCTATACTCAGTCTTTTAATAAAGTATATCAAAGAAGCGGACCCATTTTTGAGTCACCTTTCAAAACAATACATATAGATTCTGATGATTATCTTAGAAATTTAATTGTATACATTCATCAAAATCCAGAAAATTTTCATACTTATAAGTTTTCATCTTATCCCGCAATAATTTCCAATGCAGAAACTAACATTATGCGTAAGGATGTTTTGGAGCTATTTGGTGACCGTGAAAATTTTATACAGTATCACTTAAAAGAAATTAACTTAAACTTTGTCAAAGATTTTTAACTTTGACAAAGTAATTAAAAATAAAAAATGGCAATACTCGTAACAGGAGGTTTAGGATATATCGGTTCCCATACGGTGGTGGAACTTTTAAATAACAATTTTGAGGTTGTTATTGTAGACGATTTATCGCATTCCGAGAGATTTATATTAAAAAATATTGAAGAAATTACAGGGAAGAAACCTGTTTTTTATCCTTTCGATTTAAAAAGAAAAGAACTTTTAACGCAGGTTTTTGATGCTCATGAAATTGAGGGGTGTATCAACTTTGCGGCATTCAAAGCGGTGGGTGAAAGTCAGGTAAAACCTGTTGATTACTATGAGAACAATTTGTTTTCGTTAATCAATATTCTGCAGGAATTTAAAGAAAGAGGAATTTCAAACTTTATTTTCAGTTCATCCTGCACGGTTTACGGACAGGCGGATGAAATGCCGATCCATGAAAATACTCCGTTAAAAATGCCTGAAAGCGTTTACGGAAAGACAAAACAGATGGGAGAGGAGATCCTGACTGACTTTGCAAAAGCATATCACCGTAAAATTTCTTTATTGAGATATTTCAATCCGATCGGAGCGCATCCTTCCGGGAAAATCGGGGAACTGCCTATTGGAATTCCGAATAATTTAGTACCTTACGTGATGCAAACTGCGGCAGGAATCCGTGAAAAACTAAATGTTTGGGGAAATGATTATCCTACCGAAGACGGAACAGCAGTTCGTGATTATATTTATATTGTAGATTTGGCTAAAGCCCATGTTGCAGCACTGAAAAAATTAATGGCAGACGATTCTGATCATGCGGTGATTGATATTTTTAACTTAGGAACAGGAAAAGGTTCATCGGTTCTGGAAGTAGTAAAAGCTTTCGAAACAGCAAATGACGTGAAAGTTCCTTACCAGATCTGCGACAGGAGAGAAGGAGATATTACAATTGCTTATGCAAACGTAGATAAAGCCCAAAAAGAGCTTAACTGGAAGTCTGAGACATCTTTGGAAGAAGCGTTACGAACAGTTTGGCAGTGGCAAAAATATTTAGAAACAAGAAACACTTAATAATTTGTACAAAAAAGAAGACATTTATATGAAAACACAAAGAATAGGCATCACGTTTTCGTCATTCGACCTGCTTCACGCAGGACATATCAAAATGCTTGAAGAAGCAAAAACGGTATGTGACTACCTTATCGTAGGTTTGCAGATTGATCCCTCTCATGATCGTCCAACCAAAAATAAGCCGACTCAGACTATCGTAGAGAGATATATTCAGCTAAAAGCAGTAAATGCTGTTGATGAGATTATTCCATATTACACAGAGGAAGATCTTCTGGATATTTTAAAATCTTTCGTAATTGATGTAAGAATTATCGGGGACGATTATTTAGACAGAGATTTCACCGGAAAAAAATACTGCGAAGAAAAAGGAATTGAGATTTTTTACAATAAAAGAGATCACAGGTTTTCTTCCAGCGATTTAAGAAAAAGAATCTACGAAGCCGAACTCCAGAAACTGGAAAAAGCAGAAGCTGCAAAATAAAAAAATCCCGAATTTAATTTCGGGATTTTTTGTTTGTATGAAAGGCGGATTACATTGGTCCACCTTGCTGATCGTCTCCGGTTGCATTGGAGTTGATGTCTTTTTTACGTTTCGGCTGTTCTACTTTTTCGTTTCCTTGCTTGAATCTATAGGTCAAAGATAAAGCAAATTGTCTTGGCTGCCATTGCATATAAGAATCTCTTATACTGTTTGCAGTGTATGTTGTAGCCTGCATCGCTCTCGTATTGAAAATATCCTGAATATTGAAAGATATTGTTCCATTACCATCCCAAATCGTTTTCGATGCTCCGAAGTTAATGGCATACATATCTTTTCTGTCCTGATAAGCAGTTTTTTGCCCTCCTCTGTAGAAACCTTGAATCTGGAAATTAAAAGTTTTGTCGACTTTAAAAGTTGTGGTAAGTCTTGCTCTTGTTGAAAAACCACTACCGTTAAAATCTGCAACTGCCTGAATAGGATTTCCGTTTTTGTCGAATGTGTCATACAAAGTGCTGCCTTTGGTATTATATCCAAATAAATCTAGGTTACCTAAAAATTTAAGCCAGCTTGTTGCATCCCAGTTAAAATTCAGATCTAAACCGTAACGGTCATCAGATCCCAAATTAATTGGCTTGGTATGAGATTCAATACGTCTTGGTATAATAAGACTTCCATTTTCATCTTCTGCAAGTTTATTATAAACTAACATTTTTGTATCATCGGTCTGATGTCTGAAATACAAAGTCGGGTTAATAGTGAATTTCTTTTTAGAAATACTGTAACCGAACTCGTAAGAATCTACGTAGGAAGGATTCAGATCAATATTTCCGTCAAAAATATTTTGATTATCACTATAATTCGGGTTAGGAATCATAAAGAATGATCTTGGACGATCAATTCTTCTCGCATAGTTTAGTAAAAGCTGATTGTCTTTAGCAAATTCATAGCTTAAATAAACACTTGGAAACAGATTATTATAATTCTTTGTAGTAATTATAGCCTTATCCTTAGGAGATAAATTGGCATAATTAATATCGATATTAGAGATTTCATCTCTTAATCCTAATTGATAGCTTATTTTTCCGATCTTACTTTTAAACTGCAAATAAAAAGCATTAAATGTTTCTTTATACGTTGCGTCATAGGTGTAAGGTCTTAAGAATGATAAGGTAGGATTTAAAGCTGTACTTTCCTGAACATCATTGCTGTAATCATTAGAGTTGATGTCTATTCTGTATCCTGCCTCTAATTTGGAATACTCTCCAATCGGCAATTCGTAATCTGCTTTACCAATTAACGTTTTATTTTTAGTGTTCTGGTTTACAATATCCTTAAGGCTGAATATTCCATCTCTGGTTTCATCAATATTAGTATCATTAAAAGATCTGTTGCTCTGTAAACTTAGTGATACGGACAAATTCTGACCTTTATCGTCAAATTTATGATCTATTCCAAAATCTCCCTGAAAAGCAAGATTGTTATTTGTACCCAAAGTTCTTCTGTTAGAAGATGAACTTGGATTACTTAAATAAAAATAGCTGTAGTCAATATTTCCGTCATTTTCACTGTCAAAAGTTCTCACCGTACCGGAGGCGTTAAGTGAAGTTTTTGGAGAAATGTCGTATACAACTCCTGCGGAAGCGTTGTAATTGTTATTCTTACTGTTGGTTACTGAATTTTGATGTCTTTCCGTAAAATCGCTTGCGGCAATAGCATTAGAGAAATAATCGTCGCTTCTGTTTGTATTTTTAGATTCTCTATAACCACCTCCGCCATTAAGAAACCATGAGAAGTTTCCCTTTCTCCAGCTTAAATTGGTATTAAGGTTTGTTTGTGGCAAATATCCTAAAGTTCCGGTAACACTTCCGTTGAAGCCTGTTTTCTTATTTTTCTTAAGAATAATATTTAAGATACCTGCTGTTCCGCTTGCCTCAAATTTTGATGAAGGGTTGGTAATTACTTCAATTTTCTCGATCTGATCTGCCGGAATACTCTGCAACGCATTGGCTCCGTCATCAATTCCAAGAAGGGCAGAAGGTTTTCCGTTGATCAAAAATTTCACATTAGAGCTTCCTCTCATAGAAACCGTTCCGTCTGTGTCTACAGAAACCGAAGGAACGTTGGAAAGGACATCCTGAAGATTTCCACCTTTACTTACAATATCCTGAGACGGATCATACGTTCTTTTATCCAGTTCCACCTTGTAAGGCTTCGTAGCCTGAGCTGTGATCACAACTCCCTGAATGTCTCCTGTTTTCAGATTGGTTGCGCTTTTTTCAGGGTCGATTGATAAAGCACCGATGTTTCCTGCCGCAGTAATTTGTTTGTTAACTACGCTTTTCTGGTAATCGATTGCTTCAATAGTAATGTCGTAAGCTCCCGGAGCAAGGTCAAGCTTGTACTGACCTTTTTCGTCGGTAAGCGTAGCATCACTGAACTGTTTGTTTGCCTTGTTACTGAAGGTAACAGAAGCGTAAGGAACGGGCTGGTTGTTTTTGCTGACCACCGACCCGGAAATACCGACCTTCTCCTGTGCAAAAGCCAATGCCGCTGCCGAAAGTACAAAAGTAAGCCCTAAGGTTTTCTTTGTAAAAATGTTAATGATTTCCGTCTGATTCATAAGGTATTTTTTGTGTAAAATCGTGAAAGATTTTACTTAATATTGTGAAATTGTTAATCTGTTTAAATTTCAGAATACTAAGTTTAATTTATTATTTGTAAGGTATATGTCGAATTAAAAAGCCAAATGTTAGTTATAGAATTGTTAAAAAAAAGTTAATATGATTGTTATTTTATATTTTTTGAATTCAGCCAGTCCTGATAAGCTTTAGCATTAATAGCATGTTGCTCTGCACTTGCTGTAAATTTGTGGTATCCGAATCTCGCAGGATCGGCACACATAAAAATATAATCGTTCTTTTCTGCATTTAACACTGCATCCACAGAATTTTTATCTACTACGCAAATAGGTCCCGGAGGAATTCCTTTATTAGCATACGTGTTGTATGGCGATGGAGTAGACAGATGCTTGTAAAATACTCTTTTAATCTGTTCCTTAAAATTCGTTTGCTTATTGATTGCATAAATTACCGTTGGATCAGATTGAAGCTTCATCCCTTTTTTATAACGGTTAAGATACAATCCTGCAATCGTTTTCTGTTCGTCCTTTTTTCCTCCCGATTCCTTGTATACAATAGAAGCCAGAGCATAAATCTGATCTCTCGTTAAATCGGATTGCTCTTCTTTAGACTTTCTTTCGCTGTTCCAGAATTCATTGTACTGATCATCAAATTTTTTGAAAAATTCTTTCGGAGTTACCGTCCAGAAAAAATTGTACGTATCGATAAAGAAATACTTTTTTAAATCTTCCGCATTGTTATAGCCTTTTTCGGCAGCAATCGAATTAAAATCATTCACAAACTGTAAAGAATCCTGTTCTGTTTTTTTGGTTACTTTACCAATCATCTGATAAACATCCCCAAAATCACCAATTCTAAAGCTGTTCTCACTCTGATTTCCGGCTTTAATCATATTAACCAAATTCGCATTTCCCAGACCTTTCTGGAAATGATAGCGTCCCGGTTTGAAATATTTTTCAAGATCCTTTTCTTTCGCAACGGCTTCAAAAGCTTCTTTATTGTCAACATATTTCGCCGCAGAATCAAGGATTTGTTTAAAATTCGCTTGGTGAGGAATCAAAACATATCCGTCTTTTTCGATGTTATTACCGTAATATTTTTTATAAAATTTAAATCCAAAAAATCCGCCTGCTATAAAAACAAGCAGGATGATGATAAGAATTGCTTTCTTCATTTAAATGGTGATTAAAAGTTTTACTTTTTTAAATAAGGTCTATTTTGCCTCTAAAAACCTGCTTTGCAGGACCTTCGAGCCAGATGTTCTGAAATGTGTCTCCGTTTTTTTCAGCATATACTTTCAGATTTCCGCCCAAAGTTTTAACTTTTACAGAGATTAGATGGTTATTTTGCAGAAAAGTTAAAGCCGAAGCCGTAACTCCGGTTCCGCAACTGTACGTTTCGTCCTCAACGCCTCGTTCATAGGTTCTTACGAAAATCTCATCCTCCGAAATTTTTTCCATAAAATTCACATTGATGCCTTTTTCCTTATAATTTTCAGAATTTCTGATGCTGTTTCCTTCCGCAAAAACGTTGTAGTTAACGATATCTTCCACATATTTCACGTAATGCGGCGAACCCGTATCCATTACCGTATCCTCTCCGTCATTGGAAATGGTAGCAACATCGCTCATTTTTAATTTTACAATTCCATTGTGGATTTCGGCAATATGTTCTCCATCGATAGCAGTGAATTTACAGTTGCCTTCAAAAATATCAAGGAAAAAAGCGAACGCTACAGAACATCTCGCTCCGTTTCCGCAAAAACTTTTAGAGCCGTCTGAATTGTAATAATCGACTTCAAAATCATACCCTTTCGCTGTGTTTATTTTGATAAGTCCGTCTGCACCGATCCCGAAACGGCGGTCGCAAAGTTTCTGAATATTTTCAATGGAAAGATCATCCCATTCTCCGGAACGATTGTCTATCATTACAAAATCGTTTCCTGTACCCTGATATTTATAAAATTCCATATTTCTTAATAGAATGTTTGTTTTAAAAATTGAAACTGCAAAATTACTATAATTAAAACGAAAACGAACAGTGTTAGCTGCCCGTTTCCTTATTTATATCGGTTTATCTGAATCCGCCTCCGCTTCTCGTTGGCTGAGGAGAAGTTGTCTGCGGTTGAGGAGTAGAAGTTCCCGAACTGTTTCTGAATCCTCCGCTGTTTGAATTCGTATTGCTTCCGGAATTATTTCTAAAGCCACTGTTTGAGTTGCTGTTCCCCGAATTATTTCGGAAACCGCCGTTGTTCTGAGGTCGTGGAGTTGTTGTATTCTGCTGTGGATTTCTGAATCCGTTATTCGGTCTCTGGTTGGTATTCTGTCCGTTGTTCGGTCTGAAACTTCCGTTCGAACTTCCGTCGTTTACACCGCCTCTGAAACCGTTATTAGGTCTTGCCGAAGTCGTTCCGTTCGATCCCGATCTTCTTTCAACATAAACTTTTCTTCTGGAATTATTATAATTCTGGTAATAATAAGGCATTCCGTTATCATAATAATACGTGTAGTCGTTTCTGTAATAATATCCGTCATTTCCCCAATATCCGCCGTTTCCGTAATATCCCTGAGGCGCATAATAATATCCGTTGTCATAATAAGGATCTCCGTAATTATTGGCATAAGGATCCGAATATATCGCGCAGGAAGTTAAACTTGCCATTGTAATTAAGCTGAATGCTATTTTAAATAAATTTTTCATGTTTTTAATGTACTTTTTTTTCTTTATAACTTTTTTTCCAACTGGCGTATCCCTGAATCGCCATAAATGTAAATACCAAATATTGAACCGAAGTGATTCCGAGTTCCTTATAAATCATCATCGGAATGCAGATAAAATCTCCTATGATCCAGAAAATCCAGTTCTCTATGCGTCTTTTCGCCATAAACCTCATCCCCACCAGAAAAATAGAAGTGGTAATCACATCCAGCCAGTTTCCCCAGTCCAAATGATCCAAACCTAAATCCACACCTTTCATGGAAAACTTATTGTCAATATAAGGCTTGAAATAATACACTACCGTTACTAAAATTAAACTTAAGACGAAAAGTAAAATTCCGTACAGCCATTCTTTTTTGGATGCCCAGCTTACTTCCACATGAACGTGATCCTGGGAACTTTTTCCCCACAGAATCCATCCGTAAACACTCATTACAGTATAATAAACATTAATCATACAGTCTCCGAGCAGCCCGAAATTAAAAAGAATATACACATAAATTAAAGTTGAAACAATTCCTGTAGGATAAACCCAGATATTTTTTTTAATGGAAAAATAAACACTTAAAATTCCGAATACCGTAGCCGAAAATTCCAGCAAAATCTGCGTAGCAGAGTAGGTTTCATAAGGTTTTATGAAAAGATCATATACATTCATGCGGTCAAAAGTAAATAAAAAAACACTTACTTTGCAATGATTTAAATATTATGAAAATCAGATTTTTAAGTTTCATAATTTAAAATTAACAAGGAAAAATTATTAATAAACGTTAATGTTTCTAAATTTTTTATATTTTCGTAAATCTTTAATAAATAATAAAATATGTCTAAAATTTGGACCAAAAAACCGATGAGTGCTTTCGAAAATGATATGAAAAGCAGTCAGCTCAAAAGAGTACTCGGTAAATGGAGTCTTACAGCTATCGGAATCGGGGCTATTATTGGTGGAGGAATTTTCGTACTTACAGGAACCGGAGCGTATTATCATGCGGGACCTGCATTGGCTCTTTCCTTCATTATTGCCGGAATTGCTTGTGTATTTGCAGCGTTGTGTTACTCAGAATTTGCATCTATTCTGCCTGTTGAAGGTTCTGCGTATGCGTATGCGTACGGAACAGTGGGAGAAATATTTGCATGGATCATCGGTTGGGGACTCATCCTCGAGTATGCGATGGGATCTATGACAGTAGCCGTTTCCTGGTCGGGATATTTTAATAAGTTGTTAAAAATGTTCGGTCTTCATCTTCCGGATTACCTTACCTCAGATCCAGCAAGTTATTCAGGAGAAGGTTTTTCAATGAATTTACCGGCATTCCTTATCGTAATTTTTGTAATTTCTATCCTTATCAAAGGAACTAAAGAAGCTGCAAAAGCAAATAACCTTATCGTAATCATGAAGGTTTCTGCGGTTCTTTTCGTGATTATTGCCGGAGCATTCTTCATTAATGCAGATAACTGGAATCCTTTCATTCCTGCTGCTACAATGGTAAAAGAAGGAGAAAATCTTAAAGAAGCTTACGGTATTCAGGGTATTATTTCCGGAGCGGCGGCAATTTTCTTTGCGTATGTAGGTTTCGATGCCGTTTCTACACAGGCTGGAGAAGCGATCAACCCGAAAAAAGATGTTCCGTTTGCGATCATTGTTTCACTTTTGGTTTGTACAGGATTATATATTTTGGTATCTCTTGTTTTAACAGGGATGATGCATTACTCAGACTTCAATCCTCAGGGAAAATATCCGGACGCAATTAAAGCACCTGTAGCGTATGCATTCGAAATTGCAGGACAGGGTTGGGCTGGATACATCATCACGATTGCAGCAACTGTAGGTTTAATTTCCGTATTGATGGTAATGATCATGGGACAATCCAGAATTTTCCTGGGAATGTCTAAAGACGGTCTTATTCCTAAAATGTTCAGCGATGTTCATCCGGTAAGAAAAACACCGGCTAAAAGTTTAATGCTTTTAGGAATCATTATCGCTACTGTTGCAGCGTTTACACCAATTAGTAAACTGGCAGATATGACGAGTTTCGGTACTTTATTCGCATTTACAATGGTTTGTGTTGCGGTTTGGATCTTAAGAAAAAAAGAACCGAATATGCCAAGAACATTTAAAGTTCCTGCACTTCCTGTAATCGCAACATTAGGAATCTGCATCAACCTTTATCTGATCTGGAACTTAAGCCACGAGGCAAAATACCTTTCCATGGCTTGGTTAGCGCTTGGTGTGGTCATTTACTTTACGTACAGTTTAAGAAACAGTAAACTTCACAAAGTGGGTTATGGCGAAACGTTCAAAGCAGAGCAGGAGCCGTTAGAAAAACCTGATTTAGATTAAAATTTTATAAATAGATCAAATAAAATCCACAGAATTCTGTGGATTTTTTATTTTTGTGAATATGAAAAAGCTTTTACCATTTTTACTGTCATTCTCCGGGATTTTTACATTTTCTCAGCAGATTGAAAGTTCAGAAACAATTTTAAACGACAAAATCAGCATCAGAGCCATTGAAATCTACGATAACAAAGTCTGGTACAGCGGAACGGATTCTAAGTTTGGTTATGTTGATTTAAAAGATTCTGGCAATCAGAAACAGATTAAATTATCGGAAAAGAAATTGCAGTTCCGTACTTTGGGACAGGATAAAAAGGCTTTTTATGCCATCAATATCGAAAGTCCCGCTGAGTTTTTTAAGATCGATAAAAAAAGCTTGAAATATGAAGTAGTATTTAGAGATACTGTGAAAACGGCTTTTTATGATGCGCTTCATTTTGTGAATGATAAACTGGCTTATACTTTCAGTGATGCTGACAAGGACAGCAAATTAAAACTTGCCAAATTTGATAACGGAAAATGGGCTATGCTTAAAAATGATGTCGTGCTGAATGAGGGAGAAGCAGCTTTTGCAGCAAGCAATACCAATATTTCATCCACCAAAAACTATTTATGGATTGCAACAGGAGGGAAAGCTTCAAGAATTTTAAAATTAAATTTTAAGAATAATCAGTTTAAAATCATCAAGACTCCGGTTATTCAGGGAGAATCTTCTCAGGGAATCTATTCCATCGATTTCTTAGACGATACATTCGGGATTGCGGTTGGTGGAGATTACACAAAACAGGAAGCTAATATCAACAATATCGCCACAACCAATGACGGCGGAGAAACATGGCAAATCCAGGCTTCCGGAAAAAATGCAGGATATACAACCTGCGTGAAAATTAAACCAAATTCCAAAGGAAAAGAGATTATTTCTGTCGGAGATCGACACATCAGTTATTCTTCTGATTTCGGGAAAACGTGGAAGAAAATTTCAGAGGAGAAAGGTTTTTTTGTTTGTGAATGGGTAAATCAGGATACCGTTGTTTTTGCAGGAAATGGTAAAATTTCTGTCATGAAATTGAAATTCTGAATCTAAAGAATAGAATTTAACTTCATAAATTTCAAAAACGATTATTTTTTTGAACTTATCTTTGATGTCTTTATATGGAGTCTGTTTAAACTTTTTATTTAACCGCAAAAGGTACAAAAGATAACTAACCTTTTATTTAAAGTTGATCATTATAAATGAAAAAGTTCACCATAGTTTTTAAAAATCTTTGATTTTTATTCTTTTGAGCACTTTGAATATTATTGAAATTAGCTTTAACATTGTCTTTTGTGCCTTTTGTGGTTAATTCTGAAATTAGATTAAATATATTTAAATTCGGAATATTTAGACTCATTATAAATTTCATAAAAACGACTAATATATTTCATGATACAAAATTCATCAGATATAGTTAATTTTGCATTGTGAAACCTGATTTCGGTTCACCTTAAAATTGTAAACAGAAAATGAATTCTTTAATCGATAAATATAATATTCCCGGACCTCGTTACACTTCTTATCCTACCGTTCCTTATTGGGACGAAAATTCTTTTACTCCGGAATTGTGGAAGCAGAGTGTGATCCGAACATTCAAAGAAAGTAATGCAGAAGAGGGGATTTCCATATACATTCACCTTCCTTTTTGCGAAGCTTTATGTACGTTCTGCGCATGTCATAAAAGGATCACAAAACAACACAGCGTTGAAATTCCTTATCTCGAAAGTGTTTTGAAAGAGTGGCAGCTTTACCTTAAACTGTTTAACGAAAAGCCCAAACTGAAGGAATTGCATTTAGGAGGCGGAACTCCGACTTTTTTCTCTCCAAAAAACTTAAAAACCTTACTGGAAGGAATTTTTGAAACGGTGGAAATTGCCGAACATCAGGAATTTTCTTTTGAAGGACATCCGAATAATACCACGAAAGAACACCTTCAGACTTTGTACGATTTAGGCTTCAGAAGAGTAAGCTTTGGCGTTCAGGATTACGATCCGAAAGTGCAGAAAGCGATCAACAGAATCCAGTCTTTCGAAAAAGTGAGAGAAGTAACGGAATGGGCGAAAGAGATCGGTTACAGAGGAATCAGTCACGATTTGGTTTTCGGACTTCCGCATCAGACTTGGGAAGCGATGGAAAGTACCATCCGCAAAACGATGGAATTAAAACCGGATCGATTGGCATTTTATTCTTACGCGCACGTTCCGTGGGTGAAAGGTGTCGGACAAAGAGGTTTTGATGAAAACGATTTGCCAAGTGGTGAAGAAAAACGCCGTTTGTACGAAGACGGTAAAAAATTATTAGAAGAATTAGGCTACATCGAAGTCGGAATGGATCATTTTTCTCTGGAACATGACGATTTGTACCAGTCTCTGATTCAGAAGAAATTGCACAGAAATTTCATGGGCTATACCTCAAGCAAAACCCAGTTGATGGTTGGTTTGGGAATGTCTGCCATTTCAGATTCTTGGTATGCTTTTGCCCAGAATATCAAAACCGTGGAAGAATACCAGAAAATGGTGGAAGAAGGAGAAATTCCTGTCGTGAAAGGTCATATTCTGAATGATGAAGATCTTACGGTAAGAAGACATATTCTGAACCTGATGTGTCAGTTGGAAACCACTTTTGACATCAATAATTCTTTTCCTGAGCTTGAAAATGCATTTGAAATGCTGAAAGAAATGGAAAATGATGAGCTGGTGGAAATTAACGGTCATCATATCCAGATTACAGAAAAAGGAAGAGCCTTTACGAGAAATGTAGCAATGGTTTTTGATCTCAGAATGATGAGAAACAAGCCGGAAACGAGAATTTTCTCGATGACGATATAATGGCATGAACAGAAAATTTCTTTTGATATTTCTTTATCTGTATGCGCTGATTTTCAGTGTTTCAAAAACAATAAGGATTCCGAATGAATGGGCAAGATCTCATTGGTTGCTGGATTACAGATTTGGATTTATCAAAAGAGGTTTAGCCGGAGAATTATTTGGTTTTCTGTCGCAGAAAAATCAATTTTCAATAACCGTTCTTTCAGCAGGGATCTTATGTTTACTGTACTTTTTAATTTTAAAAATTGCATTAAAATCCACCTTAAGTTTTCAGAAAAGTTTTTACAGGATTTTATTCTTTGTCATTTTTCTGCTTTCCCAATACATCGTTTTTTCTGCTCATTTAATCGGCTATTTGGATCATGTTATTTTCCTGCTGACTATTTTATCAGTGTACCTGATCGGGCGGGGAAAGTTATTTTTATCTTCGTTGGTGGCGGTTTTCAGCATTTTTATTCACGAGATTTCTCTTTTTCTGATGCTTCCTGTCTGTTGTTTTTCCATTATTATGAATGAAACTTCAATACAGCAGTTTTCATTCAGAGATATTTTTTCGAAACATCTTTTAAAGAAATTTGGTGTATTTATTATTCTGCCTCTTTTTGCTGTGTTTTCAATTTCTTTTTTTCAGGAAATTTATGGAGGAAATTATTATTCTGAAATTTTCAGCTATCTGAAAGGCTCATCAATTTCACCAAAAGTTGCAGATTCTGTTTCCGGAGCCTATACAAAAAGCTTTTCGTATTATTTTAAAGATCAGTATGTGCATTTTATACAAAGGCTGTTTATATCTAAAGCGACGATATTTTACGGAATTCCGCTTCTTTTTTCTTTATGGATGATGTTTAAGGAATTCAAATTACAGAAGAATATTCAGTTGTTCATACTTTTGGCATCAGTTTCTTTTATTCCGTTGCTGTTGCATGCCATCGCTTATGATACCTACAGAATCTGGAGTTTCCCTTTTATGATTCTGTTTTTAATTTTCTGGATTTTAAGCTCAAAATATGAAAAGAAGGTACATCAGACAAAGCCGGTATCGATTCCGGAAATTGTATTTTTTATGGTTGCTTTCTTTTTTGTAACCCTGATTCCCAATTTTTTATTTGATGATGAAACGGAGAGGTTTTCTTTATGGATGAGGCTCATTTTAATCCTTCCGATTCTTTCAATTCTTTATTTTTTTGAAAAAAGCTTCAATCAGAAAACCGACTGAAGCCTATTAAAAACTGTTTGAAAATTTATTTAATTATTATTTTTTTGCTGTAAGATTTTTCATTTCCTGAATTTAAGTTGATGAAATAAACTCCCGAAGGAATTCCTGAAATATTTACACTGTTGTCATTTTCAATTTTTCCCTGTTCCAAAACCTTTCTTCCTTCAAAACTGATGATCTCAACCGTTGTGTTTTTATCCTTCACGCCCTCGATGAAAATCTTTTTAGAAGCAGGATTCGGATAAACTTTTATCTGGTTTGAAAGGTCACTTTCCTGAACTCCTAAAGTTGTAGTTGTAATTCTGAAAATTTTACCGCTGTTAACGGCAGCTACAAAAAGCTCATTTTGATTATTCACTCCGAATGTTGAAAAATTATTGCCTGAAAAAGCGGGCGTCCACGTGATCGAATCATCGGAATTCAGACTTCCGATCTGCGTGGAGCAGTAATCTGCAAAAAAATACCTTCCTTGCAATGCTGGAAACTGTGTCCCTCTGTAAACATAACCTCCCGTTATCGAACATTTTCCTCCGGAATGATCATAGGCTGCAACAGGAAAAGTCATCGTCGATTGCACAGCGCAACCTGCCGTATTGTACGTGTTATTTCCTTCATAACAGCGCCATCCGTAGTTAATTCCGGCTTGTGTTAAAGGCATTCTGTTGATTTCTTCAATCTGTCCCTGTCCCACATCGGCAATCATTACGTTACCTGAAACAGTATCGAAATTAAACTTCCACGCATTTCTCAATCCGTAAGCCCAGACTTCATCGGCTCCGTCAACTCCCACAAAAGGATTTCCGGGCGGAATGTTGTACGCTCCGGTAGAATTGATGTCCAACCTCAGTAATTTACCCAAAAGAGAATTCTTATTCTGGGCATTATTGTTCGGATCGCCGCCGCTTCCGCCATCACCGGTAACCACCCACAAATAACCATCCGGTGCAAAATGAATACTTCCACCATTATGGTTATCAAAAGGTTTTGGGAGATTCAGAACAATTTTTTCAGTTGCAGGATCGGCAACATCAGGATTGGCAGAACTTCTGGTGTATCTGGCTACAGTAATATTTCCGCCGGTGTCATTGTAATACACAAAAAAATACCCGTTTGTCGGGTATTGCGGGTGAAAAGCCAGTCCGAGAAGCCCTCTTTCTCCTCCGTAAGTGATTTTTGAGCTGATGTTTAAAAAATTAGTAGAGTTTACTGTTCCATTCGATTGTAAAATTTTAATGATTCCGTTTTGCTGAACAACAAACATCCGGCTGTCGTTGGCGTTGGTGATTTCTACGGGTGCCGTAAACCCGGTCGCAAATTCTTCCAGAGTAATGCTTTGGGCATTAAAGAGGAGGGAAGAAAAAATACCTGCGCAAAAAAGTAATTTTTTCATAATATTTTGATATTTAGTGTATTAAATCTGAATGAAAATTTCATACCAATCAAACTTTGAAAAATTCATTAAAATATCACGAAAAAATTATTAAATCTTAAATGAAAATAAGAATGCCGATATATCTGAAAATAAACGATTTCTGTTGTTAAAAATTCATAAAATTCAAGAAAATGATTATATTTGCCGACTTAATTTAACGTAGTTATAACAAAATGCAAGGAAAAGGACTTATTACAATTGTTGCTATTGTACTAGGGTTAATTTGCTTAAATGAGCTATTACCAACATGGTACGCCAGCAAAATTGAAAAGCAGGCGACTGCTATTGCAGGAGACAATCCGGAGAAGTATCAGAAAGAAATTGCAAAACTTTCTAAGGATACTCTGAATCTGGGATTCACTAAACTTTATTACACAAAAGCCAAAGACAAGGAAATGAAACTTGGTCTTGACCTTAAAGGGGGGATCAACGTTCTTTTGGAAATCAACCAGAGAGATCTTGTGAATGATCTTACAGGGTATTCTACAAATCCGATCCTTATTGAGGCTTTAAACAAGACAGATGAAGTTCAGAAGAATTCTACAAAAGCTTACATCGACAATTTCTTCGATCAGTTCGATGCAATTAACAAAGCAAAAGGTACAAATCTGAAGCTGGCAGATCCGGAACTTTTCGGAAACACAACGCTTACTGAAGTAAAGTACAACACGCCTGATGATCAGGTAAAAGCAATTGTTAAAAGAAAGATCGATGCATCTGTAGGAACCGCTTTTGAGGTAATCAGAACCAGAATTGATAAGCTTGGAGCCATCCAGCCGAACGTTCAGAGAGTTCCGGGTACAGCAAGAATTTCTGTTGAAATGCCGGGGATGAAGGATATCGATAAAGTAAAGAAAATGCTTCAGACTTCTGCAAAACTTCAGTTCTGGGAAGTACAGCAATCTCCTGAAGTGTATCCTTATTTCCAGACATTAGCTACTATGATCGCTGCAAAAGGAGATTCTATGGGAGTTGCAAAAAATGTAAATTTCATGAATATAATGCAGGGTGGAAAATCTATGAGCCAAAGTGCTGTAGGAAGCGTAAAATTGTCTGATACCGCTGTTGTAAACAAAATTTTAAACAGCAAAGTTGCAAAGTCTTTACGTCCTGCAAATATTAAATATACCCAGTTTATGTGGGGATACAAGCCGGAAGCTTCCGATGCTGAAAGCTTGGTATTATATGCCATCAGAGGAAATATAAACCAGAAAGCTCCGGTAGACGGTGCTGTAGAAAGTGCAAACATCAGCTATGATGAGTTGAGCAGAGTAGTGGTAGATATGCAGATGGATTCTAAAGGGGCTAAAGAATGGAAAACATTAACAGAGAAAAACGTTGGAAAACCTGTTGCTGTAACGCTTGATGGCAGAGTTTACACTGCGCCGAACGTTGTAGGTGCTATTCCAAACGGTAGAACTCAGATTTCTGGGAACTTCTCTCAGGAGGAAGCAAAAGAGTTGGTTGACGTTTTAGGAGCGGGTAAATTACCTGCAGGTGCAAAAGTAGTTCAGGCTACGGTTGTAGGGCCGTCTTTAGGTCAGGAATCGATTGATGCAGGGTTAATGTCGTTCATGATTGCCTTTGCGATTATTATCGTTTACATCATTTTCTACTATGGAGGAGCGGGTGTTTATGCAGTAATTGCCATGATCATCAACTTATTCTATATTTTCGGTATTATGGATTCGGGCGACTTTACGCTTACGCTTCCGGGTATCGCGGGTATCGTTTTAACGATGGCAGTAGCGGTCGATACAAACGTTATCATTTACGAAAGAACAAAAGAAGAATTATTCGCAGGAAAAAGTATTCTTGAAGCATATAAAGATGGTTTCAAACATGCATTGAATGCGATTATCGATGGTCACACAACCACATTCTTAACGGCTGTTGTATTGTTCTTCTTTGGAACAGGACCTATCAAAGGTTTCGCATTGACGTTGATGATCGGGGTTGCAATGACCTTATTCACTTCCGTATTGCTTTCAAGAGTAATGATCTTCTCAAGATTGTCTAAAGGAAAAGGACTTTCTGTATGGACTCCGGCAACGAAAAATCTATTCAGAAACACTTGGATTGATTTTATCGGGAAAAGAAAATATGCATACATTTTCTCGGCTGTTTTAACGATTGCTTGTATCATTTCTATTGCTACACACGGTTTCAAATACGGTATCGACTTTACCGGAGGTAGAAACTACGTGGTAAGATTTGATAAAGATGTAAAAGCGGAAGATGTTGAAGACAAATTATTGGCTTTATTCAAAACTGAAGATGGTAAAAACTCTTCTGTTGAAGCTAAAACTTTCGGAAGCAACAACCAGTTAAAAATCTCTACAGATTACCTTATCGAAGACGAATCACTGAAAGCGGATCAGGTAATTGAGCAAAAATTATACGAAGGTTTAAAATCAAACTTACCTGCAGGAACAACGTTGAAAGACTTCAAATCTGCAGATAAAGAGCATGCAGGAATTATTTCTTCTGAGAAAGTTGGACCTTCGGTTGCGGATGATATCAAAATTCACGGGATCTACGCCGTTTTAGGAGCTTTAGGAATTATCTTTATCTACATTTTACTAAGATTCAGAAAATGGCAATTCTCTTTGGGTGCGGTTGCTGCGTTATTCCACGATGCGATCATTATTTTGGGAGCGTATTCATTGCTTCACAAATATATGCCGTTCAATATGGAAATCAATCAGGATTTCATCGCTGCGATCCTTACCGTATTGGGGTACTCAATCAACGATACCGTAATTATCTTCGACAGAATCAGAGAATATTTAAGAGAGAAGAAATCGTTAACATTAGCAGGATTATTTGATGATTCTATTTCAAGTACTTTGGGTAGAACCTTCAACACTTCATTTACAACGATCTTAGTAATTCTGGCAATCTTCATTTTCGGTGGAGATAACCTTAGAGGATTTATGTTTGCGATGTTAATCGGTATTGGTTTCGGTACATATTCATCCATCTTCGTGGCATCGGCAATTGCCTATGACTTCCTGAAAACAGGAAAAGAAGATGAAGTTCACGGCAAGACGACAACCAACAAAGAAGTACTTGCTTCAAAATAATTTATACTACAATAAATAAGAAAAAAGCCTTCCGACTTCGGGAGGCTTTTTTGTTGCTGTTAACTGCTTTGATATTGAATCTTTAAGACTCTCCAACTCTTTTATTTAATCAGGAGTTATTTCCTGCTTTCCGCACTCGCTATTTTTAATGATTTTTGTGGCGCGGCGAAGCCGCGCCACAAAAATCATTAAAAATGAGCTCAGACAAATGCTGCAATCAGGACTAGGGTTCCAGTCGGATATTAAATATTTGAAAAATCAAAAATTGAAGCACTCAGCTTAAACTCTTAAACCATCCACAATCAACCATCAACCATCAACCATCAATTATTAATCATCAATTATCAATCATCCGCCAACACCATTTCTCATAATTTAGAATCATTATTTTTCGTTATTTGACTATTTTTGCAACATTATGGAAAACGCAAAGAAAAAAGCCGCTATCGGCTTCATTTTTATAACCTTACTGATTGATATTACGGGATGGGGCATCATCATTCCGGTGGTTCCGAAACTTATTGAAGAACTTATTCATAGTAACATAAGTGAAGCGGCAAAATATGGCGGCTGGCTTGGTTTTGCCTATGCATTCACACAATTTATTTTCTCTCCGATTGTAGGAAATCTCAGTGATAAATTCGGACGGAGACCTATTATTCTGATCTCGCTTTTCGGCTTTGCGATAGATTATATTTTTCTTGCTTTGGCACCTTCCATTGTCTGGCTGTTTTTAGGTCGTGTTATTGCGGGAATTACAGGCGCAAGTGTAACTACAGCGAGTGCTTATATTGCGGATATTTCCACAGACGAAGACCGTGCTAAAAACTTTGGACTCATTGGAGCTGCTTTTGGACTTGGATTTATCATCGGTCCTGTTTTGGGTGGTCTTTTGGGACATTATGGTTCCAGAGTTCCTTTTTATGCGGCTGCAGGATTGTGCTTGTTGAATTTCCTTTACGGATATTTTATCCTTCCTGAAAGTTTAGACAAAGATAAAAGAAGAGAATTCAACTGGAAAAGAGCAAACCCAGTTGGTTCTTTTAAATTTTTAGGAAAACATCCCGAAATCTCGGGTTTAATTGTTTCTTTGATCTTAATTTACATTGCAGGACACGCCGTACAAAGCAACTGGAGTTTCTTTACCATGTATAAATTCAACTGGAATGAAAGAATGGTCGGAATTTCCTTAGGAGTGGTCGGTTTGCTAGTAGGATTGGTTCAGGGAGGCTTGATTCGATGGACAACGCCCAAATTGGGAGAGGAAAAAAGTATTTATTACGGTCTTGCTTTGTATGCAGTCGGGATGCTTCTTTTTGCATTTGCTACACAGGGCTGGATGATGTTTGCATTTTTGGTTCCTTATTGTTTAGGCGGAATCTGCGGACCCGCATTGCAATCTGTGATTACGAAAAGTGTTCCCGCCAATGAACAGGGAGAATTGCAGGGTGCATTAACAAGTTTAATGAGTGCCACTTCCATTATTGGTCCTCCGATGATGACCAATCTTTTTTATTTTTTCACCCACGATAAAGCCCCATTTCAGTTTTCGGGTGCGCCTTTTTTTCTGGCTTTCATTTTAATGACGATCAGCGTGATTATTACCTATATTAATTTCAGGAAAAAAAATATCAAAAAAGAAGAAATGTAGTCTATATTTAAAGAAAGAATTATTACATAGTTTCAATAATAGAAAACAATATTTTATTGATTTAATTATTTGATTATCTTATCTTTACATAAAGCTGATTATTTGAATGATTTTTAATACAGCTTAATATTTTATTAAAAATAAATATTTAACATCCAATTTCGTATATCTTTCGTAATTTTACAGTATGGAATTAAGCATTGGAGAAATGGCACTGATTGCCATAGCAATCGTTGTATTATTCGGACCGGATAAACTTCCTCAGATTGCACGCGACTTGGGTTCGGGTGTAAGAAAAATGCGTGGCGCAGTGGAAGACATCAAAACCGAGATCATGAAAGAAACAGACAATCCTGTTTCTGAGATCAAACGTGAAATTGAGAAAGTAAAAGATGCTGCGAAAGATTTCAATCCGATGAATGATATTCAGAAAGATATCTTAACAGAACCTCAGACAGCTCAGGCATCCAATGAAAATGAACCTCCAAAACCAAAACCTTCTGAAGACGAAACCTACGAAGGTCCTGTAAGCAGATAGGATGGAGGAGATCATTCAGGAAGATAAAAAAGTCTTTTTGTTTCTCAATAACTTGGGAGACCAATCTTTTGATCAGTTTTGGCAGCTCATTTCCAGTACATGGATCTGGATTCCGCTTTACATTATTTTCTGTTATTTTTTATTTAAGAATTATAAGCTAAGATCTTTAGTTTTTATATTAATCTTTGTCGGTATAGGCGTGACGGTTTCAGATCAGCTTGCCGGTATTTTCAAATATGGGGTCGCAAGACTCAGACCGTGTCACGATCCTACACTAGAGCATCACATGAGAATTGTGAAATGTGGCGGACAGTACGGCTTTTACTCTGCTCATGCTTCCAATACATTTTTTTTGGCAACTTATTTAAGTATTTTATTAAAAAAGAATCTTAAATGGTTTCCTTATGTTATATTTGTATGGGCGGCAGTGGTTGCATACAGCCGCATTTATTTAGGAGTGCATTTCCCGATAGATATTTTGGTGGGGGCGTTTGTTGGATCTTTATTGGGAGTGGTTTTCAGTGCGCTCGCAAAAAAAGTAATCAACAAACAAAAAATAACTTCATGAAAAAATCTCTATTCCTTCTAGCAGCAGTATTTGCTTCATTCAATCTTAACGCACAGGACAAAAAAATAGCTGAAGACTGCTTTCAGAAAGCAGACTATAAATGTGCGGAAGAACAGTATTCCAAATTGGCTCAAAGTGAAAGAATCCAGAAATTGCAGTCTGAATATTACAACAATTTAGGAACTGCCCAGAGAAGGCTGGGTAAAACTGCACTTGCTTTTAAATCTTACGAATCTGCCCTAAAAGCGAATCCTATGTCCGCTGCTGTATACGCCAATTTAGGCTCCATTCACGGACAGAAAGGAAATAAACAGGCAGCAATCGATTATCTTAACAAAGGGCTTCAGATTGAGCCTGAAAACGCAGATATTTACCTTACCCGTTCTAAAGTCTATGAAAGTTTAGGCAAAAAAGATCTTGCCATGAAAGATCTTAACCAGATTCTTACGTTTGCTCCCGATAATATTTATGCAAGAACCGGACTGGCGAATCTGAAAAAGAACAGCGGAGATCTTGAAGGTGCTTTAAAAGATTACAACCAGCTTATTTCTGAGAAGCCCGAATCTTTGCTGTACAGTGGAAGAGGAGACGTTTATTTTAGGCTGAAAAAAAACAAAGAAGCTCTTGCAGACGTTAATAAGGCAATCTCTATCGATCCTAAATTTGCTCAGGCTCATGTAAATAAAGCTTTGATTTTATTTGAAACCGGAAAACCGAAAGAAGCATGTGCAAGTCTGGATAAAGCAGTAAGTATGGGATATGAAAAGCCTTTGCTGATGGATCAGTATGCTAAATGTGAGGTTAAAAAATAAATTACGATACTATATGAAAATACCAAATTTCAAATTATTGATAACGGCAGTTTTTACTTTTGGAGTAATGATTGTTGCAAATGCTCAGCAAACTGAAGTAAAGACGAGGGAAAATTCACTTTTGGAAGCTTCTTTGAAAAAAGCTGATGCAAAGTCTGAAAATTCTCTCTTTTACATCAATAAAAAAGAAACAGATATTGAGACTGTAAAGAAAATTCCGGCTGAAGATATAAAATATGTAATGGTTCTTAAAGACGATAAGATCAGGAAAAAATTTAAAGAAAAAGGAATTACACAAATTGTGATGATCACTACAAAGAGTTAAGTTTATATCCTTTCAAACTTCAAAATAATTTAAGTCATTCAATGTTAAACATCGTTCTCGTAGAACCGGAAATACCCAATAACACAGGAAATATAGGAAGATTGTGTGTAGGAACAGAAAGTAAATTACACTTAATTCATCCTTTTGGATTTGTCATTAATGATAAAAATCTGAAACGTTCAGGATTAGATTACTGGGTTCATCTTGATGTTACGGAATATCAGAATGTAGACGAATGGATCCTGAATATTCCGGATTTGTCGCGTGTTTTCCTGATGAGTTCCCATGCCGAAAAATCTTATCTGGAAACAGAATTTCAGGATGGTGACTGGCTGGTTTTCGGAAAAGAAAGTGTGGGTTTAAGTAAAGATGTGCTTGATCGTTTTGAAAATCATCTGACGATTCCGATGTCTAAATTGATTCGAAGTTTTAATATTGCCAACTCCGTTGCTTTTGTGGTGGGCGAAGCAAAAAGACAGATTGGATTAAAAGTTTAATATTATTTTTAAAACCTTATCATATTTAATCATTATGATAAGGTTTTCCCTGTAAAATCTGGTCTGCTCGATACAATTGTTCCACAATGAATAATCGGATCATCTGGTGCGTAAAAGTCATTTTGGATAACGACATTTTTTCATTCGCTCTGCTGTAGATTTCTTCTGAAAAACCATAAGCTCCGCCAATCAGAATGTGAATTTTTTTCACGGAAGAATTCATCCAGTTGTCAATTTTCTGGGCAAATTCTCTGCTGGTAAACTGTTTCCCTTTTTCATCAAGAATAATCACAGAATCAGTTCTGTCGATGTGGTTTATAAAAAGCTTAGCCTCCTCCTTTTTAAGAAGATCAGGAGAAAGATTTTTTGCGTTTTTTACGTCGGGAATTTCAATAATTTCAAAATTCCAGTGTTTGGGAAGACGTTTCAGATAATAATTGATTAAAGAAGAGATTTCCTTATCGTCAGTTTTGCCGATGCAAAGCAAATTAATCTGCATTTTTTAATTTAAATTTAGACAGCAAAGATATTTATAAATTAAAGAATCTCATCATCTGAAAATTGGCATCAGGTTTTCAAGTTTAAAAAAATCATTATTTTTGTGATAACACCATAATTAATGAGCAGCAGAAAACTTTCTTTTACATTTTTATTTTTCTCATTAATTTCTTACAGTCAGGAAATTAAAGATGAAAATATAAAGCAGTTTTTAGAAGAAGACAGGAAGAAAATATCTGCTGTTGCTGGATTAAGCTATCTGCATAATTCATTTGGACTTCTGTATCAGGATAAAGTATTCAGACTAAGACCGAATGATGCTTTTTATACGGAATTTTTTCTGCGCTACCGATGGCTTGATGTTAGCTTTTCTTTCGCACCAAAATTTGCTCATATCAACAATGATGATCCGGAAAAAGGAAAATCAAAATATTTCAATTTCGGATTTACTTTTTTTCTGAATCCCAAAATCAGGCAGTATATTTATTTTAGTCAGGTAAAAGGACTCTATTTTCAGGACACGAAAGAATTTTTACGACTGATTTACGGTGATGCTTACAATGAGGATCATTATCTTCAGTTTCCGAATGCGAAATACCGCTCATTCAAAGGAGAAACTACCTATTTATGGAAAGGAAATAAGGAAGAGTACAGAAGTTTTAACAATATGACGTATGAACCTCTGAAAGATGTTTTTATAGTGAGTACAGGACTGTTTTACCAGTATAATATTTTGAACGATCTTGGCAAAACAGTTTATAAAGGCGAAGTTTTTGATGATACGATTAACGATGAACCTTCTAAAGACATAAGAATTGCTTTAAGATCAGGCGGTGGTGTACAAAAAAAGATTAAAGATAACTGGTATATAATTGTAGAAGCTTATCCTGAATTTTATTATTCAAGATTGCTGAATGAAAACTTTCATCAGTTTAATATTGGATTATATTCTAATGCAAGAATGGGATATGATGACGGAAAATGGTTCTTTGGAGCTGGAATACAGCTAAACTGGATCAACAGTTCAAATGAAAATTTTTATTCGGCAACACAATGGTTATTTAGGGTAGGGATTGGTTTCCGGTTTAATTCTCCTACCTTTGTGAACAGAAATTTTGATAAAATAGATAATATTTTAAAGTAAAATG
Organism: Chryseobacterium gambrini; assembly: GCF_900156825.1. Classification (GTDB taxonomy): domain Bacteria; phylum Bacteroidota; class Bacteroidia; order Flavobacteriales; family Weeksellaceae; genus Chryseobacterium; species Chryseobacterium gambrini. The sequence continues at coordinate 229,033 of NZ_FTOV01000006.1, forward strand.
GGCATCAAAACTCCTAAATTCATCTTGAAAATTCAAGAATTTTTTGACGATATACATATTCCTTTTTTGGGAATATCGCTTTGGCAGATGTTTCAGATCTACATCAGCGGTATTTTTAAAGATAAAATCGGAAGAAAAGCTGCGGCTATTTCCTGGAGTTTCACCATCAGTCTTTTTCCGTTTATTCTGTTCCTGCTTTCCGTTTTGCCGTATATGCCGCACTACGATAAGCTTCAGTTCTATATTTTTGAAGTGTTGCTTCACAATGTATTCCCGTCCAATATAGAAGGTGACGTACGAAATTATATAGAAACGAGTATTGTTCCCAATATGAAGGGAATCAGTAATTTAACCATTGTTTTTGCTTTGGTTTTTGCAACGAACGGAACGTTTTCGCTTATTAATGGATTTAACGAGAATACGGATGAAAAAATGTCGGACGTTAAAGAATTTATTCTGTCTTTTTTCATCACCATCGGGTTTATTACGATTGTGTTTTTAGCGCTTTTCGGAGTTTATTATTCAGAGTTTGTTCTTAAACTTTTTACGCCGGTTCAGGATATTTCGTGGCTGGTGGATAACCTTTCAAAAATCATCGGATTTGTATCGTTTCCCATCTTTTATTTTATTCTGCTTACTCTATTTTACTGGTTGGGAACGGTAAGAATTGCAAGATTCAGACAGGCGGTTCCGGGAGCTATTTTAACCACGGTTCTGTTTGTGGTAACCACGTACGGATTCGCGCTTTATGTGAAGAATATCGCCCGTTACAACGTTCTTTACGGCTCTATCGGAAGTATGATTCTTCTGATGGTCTGGGTAAATGTAAATGTATATCTTCTGCTTTTTGGCAACGAATTAAACATGGCACTAAGAAAAGTGAGAATTGAAAAACTGCTTTCCGATGAACTGAAGAAAGAAGCAAAAGGCTATCACGCAAAAAATTCTGAGCCGGATTTAGAAGGCGATGAAAATCATAAGTGGAAATTTAACGATAAAAAAAACGAAGAAAATTAATTTTCCTCGTCTTCAATAATATCATTTTTAGAGCTTATTTTCAAAATTAAAAAACCTGAAACCGCTGCTATAAAAGAAGCAATTAAAATGGCAAATTTAGCCTCATCCTGAATCGGAATTTCATCCTTGAAGGACAATAGTGCGATGAAAATAGACATCGTAAAACCAATTCCGGCAAGCAATCCTACGCCAATCATGTGCATCCATGTGCTGTTTTGAGGAAGAGAGCTGAGTTTCAGTTTTATGGCTATTAAGGAAAAAAGATTGATTCCTATTAATTTTCCGGCAACTAATCCGATAATAATTCCCAAACCTAAGGTGCTTGTAAGACCTCCGATCATTTCGTTATTGAAAGTGATGTTGGTATTGGTTAAAGCAAAAACAGGCATAATGAGAAAACTTACCGGAAAATGAAGCTGATGTTCGAGTTTTTCCAACGGAGAAATCTCAACGGTTGAAACATTGGTAGGAATGGTAAATGCCAGTAAAACCCCCGCAATGGTAGCATGAATTCCCGAATGATGAAGGAAATACCACAAAAATAATCCGGGAATCAGATAGAAGATAATTCGGGTAACTTTTAGGAAATTCAATAAAAATAATAAAGCAGTAATTCCTAAAGATAGAAATAAATACATCCAATGGATCTGTTCTGTATAAAATATTGCGATGACCAGGATAGCTCCCAGATCATCCACAATTGCCAAAGCAGCAAGGAAAATTTTAATGGAATTCGGAATTCTTTTTCCCAGCATGGAAATAATTGCCAGTGAAAAAGCAATATCTGTTGCCATCGGAATTCCCCAACCGTTTCCGTATGAAGTTCCGAAATTAAAAAAACTATAAATAATTGCCGGAACAAGCATACCGCCGATTGCCGCAAATATCGGCAGAGAAGCATTTTTAAATGAAGAAAGTTCACCTTCCACCATTTCTCTTTTAATCTCCAATCCTACCAAAAGGAAGAAAATCGCCATCAAACCGTCGTTAATCCAGATACTAACGGGATATTTCAGATGAAAAATTTCTGTTCCTGCTTCTCTGTCCAAAAAGTGCTGAAAGCTTTCCGCAAAAGAGGAATTGGCAATAAGTAAGGAAACTAAAACACAGAAAATCAGGATAATTCCTGAAGCCTGACTGCTTTCGAAAAATTTTTTAAAATATACCGTTAAATTCATATCTAAGATTGTAGTCGTCTCACTCTGGAGACGCCGTTAATATCATTCAGTTTGGTGAAGGTCTGCTCGAGCTGGCTTTTATTTTTTACCTCCAGAATGATCGTTCCGGTAAAAATCCCGTCGTTGGATTCGATGGACATACTTTTCATATCCATTCCCATTGCGCCACTGATGACGGTGGTGATGTCATTGATCATTCCCATTCTGTCGAGTCCCTCAATTTCTATTTTTACTCTGTTTTTGAAGCTTTCCGCATTCACCCATTTCGCAGGAATTACCCTGTAATCGTACTGTGCGCGAAGGTTGATCGCGTTCGGACAATTATCGCTGTGTACTTTGATTCCGTCTGAAATCGTGATGAATCCGAAAATTTTGTCTCCCGGAATTACCGTACAGCATTTTGCATAGCTGTAATTCAGTTTTTCTTCATCTTTTCCAAAGACAATCATGTCGAGATTCTGCTCTTTCGGCTCTACATAAGTTGTATTTTTCGCAGGCGATTTTCTGAATCTTGAAAGCAGGTTGTTGAATACGTTTTTACTTTCAATATATTTTCTTAAACTGCTTGCATCCAGTTCGTTGCTTTGGAATTTTAAAAATAATTCCTGTGAACTTTTAAGGTTAAAGAATTTTTGAAGCTTATTAATTTCCTCATCATTAAAATTAATTTTCGCATGACGCAGTTTTCGCTGCAGAATTTCTTTTCCGTCTTCAACCAGTTGATTTTTTTGTGAGTTTAAATAACTCTTGATCTTGGATTTAGCTTTTGAAGTAACAACAAATTCAAGCCAGTCGGATTTTGGTTTCTGATTTTGGGAGGATAAAATATCGATCTGATCCCCATTTTGCAAAACATACGAAATCGGAACCAGTTTGCCGTTGATTTTCGCACCTAAACATTTCATTCCCAGATCGGAGTGAACGGAAAAGGCAAAATCCAGAGCGGTTGCATTGGTCGGTAAAATTTTAATCTCACCTTTTGGCGTAAACACAAAAACTTCCTTTGAATATAAATTCAGCTTAATATTATCCAGTAATTCCGAAGTGGAAAGATCCTGCTGCTGTTCCAGAACCTCGCGGATTTCGGTTACCCAGTTTTCAAAATTCCGGTCTTCGGAGCTTTGTTTATAGCCTTCTTTGTATTTGTAATGTGCTGCAACGCCTTTTTCAGCAATTTCGTCCATTCTTTCGGAACGGATCTGTACTTCAATCCATTTTTTATCAGGACCAAGAACCGTTAAATGCAAACTTTCGTATCCTGTAGAACGCGGCTGAGTGATCCAGTCCCGCATTCTGGATGGATTACTGTGATAAACATCCGTTACAATGGAGTAAATTTTCCAAGCCAGGAATTTTTCGTTTTTGGCATCCGATTTATAAATGATTCTGATGGCGTAATTGTCGAAAACCTCTTCAAAGGAAACGCCTTGTTTCAGCATTTTCCTGTAAATCGAAGAAATGGCTTTCGCGCGTCCTTTAATTTTGAAATTTAATCCTTCTTCATTTAATTTCTCAGAAACTTCTTTTTTAAATTCCTCAATATATCTTTCGCGGCTTTCTTTGGCAAGTTCTAATTTCTCGGTAATTTCTTTGTAAACATCCGGATTGTTATACTTTAAAGAAAGGTCTTCAAGCTCAGATTTGATGTTGTATAATCCGAGACGATGCGCCATCGGAGCGTAAATATAAACGGTTTCGGAAGCAATTTTCTTCTGCTTGTCCGGAGCCATGCTTTCCAGAGTACGCATATTGTGAAGACGGTCTGCAATCTTAATAAGAATCACCCTGAAATCTTCAGACAGCGTCAACAGAAGCTTTCTGTAATTCTCAGACTGCACCGAAATATTCTGATGATTCATGATGGAGATTTTCGTGAGTCCGTTCACGATATTGGCTATTTTCTCCCCAAAAATTTTCTTCAGGTCTTCGTAGGTGTAGTCGGAGTCTTCAATTACATCATGCAATAAGGCGCAGGCAATGGAAGTGGCTCCCAAACCGATTTCCGTTGCTACAATTTTGGCAACAGCAATAGGATGGTAAATGTAGGGTTCACCAGATTTTCTTCGCTGATCTTTGTGCGCATCGAGCGCTATATCGAATGCCTTTCGGATGAGCTTGTTATTTTCCTCATCTAAAGTTCTGTATGTATTCGAAATCAGATCCTTATACCTTGCAAGGATCTCCTTGTTTTCCTGTTCTAAGTCGTAACTCATTTGTGTAAAAGCCTATATTTACACGAAAATACGAAATTTTTTGCAGTTTTCAGCATTAAAAGATCCGCAGAACGCTCTGCGGATTTCGGTTATTAATTTTTATCTTGAATGGTTAAAATTTTACTTCAGAGTCCATTCCGGCAGTAGAGGTTTTTATTCTTATATCCGGACTGTCGTGGATTTCCGCTTTATTTCTGGCATCGATAAACTTTTTGATGTTCATATAATTTGCCTGCTCAATTTCTATGTTTTCAAAAAGATAGGTTTTTAGCACATTATTCCGGCTGAAAATAGAGGAAGCATTATCCGTCTGATGGTGGTCTTTTACGGCTACACTTACCAGATACTGGGAATGTAGCTCATCATCATGAAGATAGACAATATATTCTGAATCTGTGAAACCTGAGTTTTCAAGGTCTGCTTCTATTTTTTTATAATCGCTGTGATGTCCAAATAATCCAGCTAATATATTTGACATAAGCAATAGTTTTTAAGTTGAATATAAATTTAGTGAAAATAATTCATGTATTTTAAGAAAATAACAATTAAATGGTTGTATTAATATAAAATCTATAAAGTTTTGCCTTTTCTTTGAAATCTTCTATTGAACAGATGTTTGATTTTTACTAATTGATAATTTCCAGATTTTCAATATTTTCATTTTTAAAAGCATGATATATATCTGAGATGTTATTTTTTCTTGTTTCGGTTTTTGCATGGATGATTGTTTTTGCTTTGTTGACCATAACCTCGATTTTATCATTAAAAATGGTATAGCGTATATCGCCACTTTCAAAAGAAAGCGAATTTTCTTTTTTTGAATAGAAAAATACATCACGGTAAAGAAGTTCAATATCTCCGTTTTTTTTGGTGAAAAAATAATACAGATGGTTTGTTTCAGTTTTAATGAGGTACATTTTTTTGTTATTTTCCAGCGTGTAGGAGAGAAGAATGTATTTACTTACAATATCAGTATCAATGGTTTTGTATTTATACGTGATGTATCTGTTTTTCCATTCTTTAACTTCTGTTTCAAAATAAAGACCGGAAGCATCGAGCTGTTCTTCAGATTGTTTCAGAAGAAAAGGTGAGCCATTTTTTATAATGAAATCAGAATATTGATGCCAACAGCAGCCAGACTTAGTCATCACATGAATCTGCTTTTTAGCTTTATCGACATCAAAAAAGCCACAATAGTTTTGGGCTAAATCTGAAAAATCTGCATTTTCAACAAATGTGTTATTTTCATAAAGATAAACCACGAACGACGGACCGCCGTAGCAGCTTTCATTACCATATTTTATCGCAATGTCTTTTTTACCGTCAAAATTAAAATCATCATAGATAATAATGCTATAATGACCATATGGGATTTCTGCAATATTGGATTGGGTATTTTTAAAATCATACTCGCTTAAATTTACCGTTTGCGTGATAAGCGGTTTTTTGTTTTTTAAACTAAAAACTTTGAGGATCTGTGATGTTTTGTCTCTTGAGTTTTTAGTAACTGTTGCGTAGTAATCTTTAGAAAAATCTGATATTTTATAATTTTGAGCGTTCAGAAAAACAGTTGAAAATGGCAGAAGAATAAGCTTTTTCATGATAATTAATTGAATTTAAAAATAACAAAAAAACCTCACATTTCTGCGAGGTTATATATAGGTTTCAGTGAAAAATATTAAATTCTTTCGTTCTTGATTTCTTCAACAATTTCAGGATTCAAAAGGGTAGTGATGTCTCCGAAGTTGCTGAAATCTCCTTCTGCAATTTTTCTCAGGATTCTACGCATAATCTTTCCGGAACGCGTTTTTGGAAGTCCTGAAACAAACTGTATTTTATCAAGCTTCGCAATCGGACCGATCTGGTCTGAAATCAACTGATTAATTTCTTTTTTCAGATTGTCCTTGTCTCTGCTTTCACCGGATTCTTTCAGGATCACGAAACCGTACAGCGCATTTCCTTTGATGTCGTGAGGATAACCTACGATTGCAGATTCCGCTACAGCAGGATGTTCATTGATGCTGTCTTCAATTGGCGCTGTTCCTAAATTGTGTCCGGAAACAATAATTACATCGTCTACACGGCCAGTAATTCTGTAATAGCCGACTTCATCTCTCAAAGCTCCGTCTCCCGTGAAATATTTCCCCGGAAAAGCGGTAAAATAGGTTTCCTTGTATCTTTGATGGTCTCCCCAGATCGTTCTGGCAATTCCCGGCCATGGAAAACGAATGCAGAGATTTCCCGTCACCTGATTTCCGGTAATTTCGTTGCGTTTATCATCCATTAGAACAGGCTGAATTCCCGGTAAAGGAAGAGTAGCGTACGTTGGTTTTGTAGGGGTAACGAAAGGGAGAGGAGAGATCATAATTCCTCCGGTTTCTGTCTGCCACCAAGTATCAACAATCGGACATTTCTTGTTGCCCACATGATCATTGAACCAATGCCAAGCTTCATCGTTAATAGGTTCTCCAACAGAACCGATCACTTTTAACGAGCTTAAATCGTGTTTGTCTACCCATTCTGAACTTTCTTTAGCCAGAGAACGGATTGCAGTCGGAGCTGTGTAAAACTGTGTAATTTTATGTTTTTCAATCACTTCCCAGAATCTGTCCAGTTCAGGATATGTAGGAACGCCTTCAAAAATAACGGTGGTTGCACCATTTAAAAGCGGTCCGTAAAGGATGTAGGAATGTCCTGTAATCCAGCCTATATCTGCGGTACACCAGTAAATATCATTTTCTTTATAATTGAATACATTTTTAAAAGTATACGCGGTGTACACCATATATCCGGCGCAGGTATGAAGCATTCCTTTAGGTTTTCCCGTAGAACCGGAAGTGTACAGAATGAACAGCGGATCTTCTGCATCCATAATTACGGTAACGAAATCCGGAGAGGCGTTTTCGTAAAGATCTTCCATCCAGAAATCTCTGTGCTCCTTCATTTTTACTTCATTGTTGGTTCTTTTTACCACCAAAACTTTTTCTACACTTGGCGTTTTTTCCAGAGCTTCGTCTACAATGCTTTTCAGATCCAAAACTTTGTTTCCTCTGTAGCTTCCGTCTGAAGTGATGACCATTTTTGCACCACAGTCATTTACTCTTGAAGAAACAGCTGAAGCCGAAAATCCTGCAAAAATAACGGAATGAACTGCTCCCAGTTTTGCACAAGCCAGCATTGTGATGGCTAATTCAGGGATCATCGGAAGGTAAATACAGACTCTGTCGCCTTTTTCGATCCCCATTTCACGAAGAACATTGGCGGTTTTGTTGACTCTTTTGTAGAGTTCGTTGTAAGAAATATGCTGTGCTTCTTCTTTCGGATCGTTGGGTTCCCAGATGATTGCCGTTTTATCGCCTCTTACCGCTAAATGTCTGTCGATGCAGTTTTTGGTAATATTTAATTTAGCATTTTTAAACCACGAAATTTTGGCTTCATTCATATCGTATTTCACAACCTTGCTCCATCTCTGATACCACACGAAATTTTCATCTGCAATTTTATCCCAGAATTTTTTAGGATTTTTGATCGATTTTTTATACTCTTCAAAATATTGCGGTAAGTTTTCTATCTGATAGTTTCTCATATTTTTCTTTTTAAAATTTATTTTATTATTTAAATTATTGTCTTAACACACAGTGTGCGGAGTTTTTTCTTTTTTTATATAAGCCTAAATCATGAATAATTTGATCTATAATTTTAGTTCCATTACAGGTAAAAACCGATTTTTTATTGATGTTTCAATCTGGTTGATTTTTAGAAATCCGAAACCTTCATAAAATTTCTCTGCATTAGGATCAGCTTCCAAAATTATCTTTGCTGTTTTTTCTTTCTTAGTTTTATTGATGAGATCGTTCATAAGCGTTTTTCCGTAACCTTTTCTCATTTCTTCAGGAACAACGAATAAATTGTCAAGTTTAACAGTATTCTTATTAATGTTAAGATAAGAATAGTAAGCAATAATTGTATTATTTAATGATAATTTATAAACCTTACTTTTTTTGATATAATCTTTAGTTATCGTTAAATCTTGCGACCATTTTTCAATTTGTTCATCCGAATATCCCCAATGTGCTTTTGATTTTTTGGTTATTTCGGTTAAAATCTTATCATCATCAGGATTTGCTTTTATTATTTTCAACATTTTGATTTCAATTTATGCTCCGTATTCTTCAATTTTCTCCTGAATTTCTTCAATGATCTTTTCATCATCAATCGTCGACGGAATCTGGAATTCTTTTCCGTCCAGTAAAGTTCGGATCAGCTTTCTTAAAATTTTTCCTGAACGGGTTTTAGGTAAGCGTTTTACAACCATCACATTTTTAAGACAGGCAACGGCGCCTATTTTTTCGCGGACTGTTTTTACGATGTCTTTTTCTACATTTTCCTCAGAACTAGAAGAGCCATTTTTCAAGACGATTGTTGCAAAAGGAATCTGCCCTTTCAGTTCATCATCAATTCCGACTACGGCGCATTCTGCAACATCGGGATGAGAGGAAACAATTTCTTCCATTTCGGAAGTGGAAAGGCGGTGTCCTGCAACATTAATTACATCATCCACTCTTCCTGTGATGAAAATATAGCCGTCCTCATCTTTTATGGCTCCGTCTCCGGAAAAATAATAGCCTTTGTACTGCGAGAGATAGCTTTTCTCAAAACGGTCATAATCTTTCCAGATTCCCAGCAAAGCTCCGGGAGGAAGCGGTAATTTTATAACTAAATAACCTTCATGATGCGCATCCAGTTCATAGCCGTTTTCATCGAAAATTTTAATATCATAGCCGGGAATTGGTTTTCCTGCGGAAGCTCTTTTTATTTTGTAGTCTTCATTAAAAGTCATTAAACCCAGCATTGGAGAACCGGATTCGGTCTGCCACCAGTGATCGATTGCCGGAACGCCGATGTGTTCTGCAAACCAGTCCAGAGTGGCAACATCACATCTTTCTCCTGCTAAAAACTGCTTTCTGAAGTGGCTTAAATCATATTTTTTCACCAATTCTCCGTTCGGATCTTCTTTTTTGATGGCTCTGATTGCAGTAGGAGCGGTAAACATGGCTGCTACTTTATATTCGGAAATAATTCTCCAGAATGTTCCCGCATCGGGCGTCATAATAGGTTTTCCTTCAAAAATAATCGTTGAATTTCTGTTGATTAAAGGACCGTAAACGGTATAACTGTGACCAACTGCCCATCCGAAATCGGAAGCTGCCCAAAAAGTTTCTCCCGGTTCGATTCCATAGATGTATTTCATCGAAAATTTCAACGCGGTGGCGTAACCTCCTGTATCTCTTGCAACACCTTTTGGTTTTCCGGTTGTTCCGGAAGTATACAGTAAATAGAGTGGGTGAGTGGATTCCACCGAAACGCAATCCGCAGGTTCTGAGTTCTGTACCAATTCTTCGTAATCAATTAACCCATCAAACATTTCATGTTGATTATCAACCAATTTCCTGTTGTATACAATGATGTGATCTACCTTATCTTGTGCCAGTTCGATCGCTTTTTCTACCAAAGGCAAATAAGGGATTCTCTTTGCGATTTCGACTCCTGCGGTTGCCGTAATTAATGCTTTTGGTTTGCAGTCGTCGATTCTCACCACCAGTTCATGCGGCGCAAACCCTCCGAAAACCACATTATGAATGACTCCGATTCTTGCGCACGCAAGCATGGAGAACAAAGTCTGCGGAATCATCGGCATATAAATAACGGCGGTATCACCTTTTTTCAGACCTAAAGAAATCAAACCTCCCGCCAATTTTGAAATTTCCTTTTTGGCTTCATTGAAGGTATAGGTTTTCTTTTGGTTCGTTACCGGAGAATCGTAAATAACCGCAATCTTATCTCCAAAACCATCTTCAATATGTTTATCAATACATAAATAGCAGATGTTGAGTTTTCCGTCCGGAAACCACTGATTGTAGTGGTTTTCGTCAATAGAAGTAATGGTTTTCGGGAATTCAAACCAACTGATTTCCTGAGCCTGCTCTTTCCAGAAATTCTCTTTGTCTTCTATGCTTTGCTTAAATAAAATATCTGTATTCATATTAGTTTTTGTGTTTTTGTCATTGCGAGGAGCGTAGTGACGAAGCAATCTTTTAATATTTTGTTGAGATTGCTTCACTTCGTTCGCAATGACGGTTTGTAAAATGTATCAAAACATTTCTTCTATTTGCTGCATGAGTTTTTTGATTGAATAAGGCTTTGTAACGTAAGCATCGGCTGCCATTTCCAGACCTTTTTCAATGTCTTTCGGATTGTTTTTGGCACTCAGGAAAATTACTTTTGTATCTTTCAGTTTCTCATCCTGTTTTATTAGTTCCAGAGTACTGTATCCATCGAGATTTGGCATCATAATATCCAGTAAAATGACATCGGGAGTCATTGTTTTCAGAAATTCCAGAACTTCTGTTCCGTCTCTTGCAATAAATACATCGTATCCGTTTTTCTTAAAGCTGTATTCCAGCGACATTAATATTTTGTGCTCGTCGTCGGCAATGATTATCTTCTTCATATTGTGGTTATCTTTTTGTTCGACTGCATTGTTTTTTTGTTTCTTTTGGGGAACCCGAAGGGTTCAATTTAAATAGCCGTAGGTGAAACCTATGGAATAATGATTCGCATCAAATCAACCCTTAAGGGTTGAATTTTATTAATTTAATTCCGGCTCGATTCCATGTTCTGTTAAAAGCTTTCTAAATTCGTCATCAAAAGTCTCTGTTTTATGGTGATTTTTTTGATTTTTTATAAAATTTATAATTGTTTGTTTATCCTTTAATGAATAGGTAAATGCTCCGTATCCTTCCTGCCATCCTGAGAATTCAGGAAATAACCCCGATTCTTTCATCCATAAATTGGTTGCAACTTTTATATCTTTTACAAGATTACTGAGGTTGATATTTGGGTGCAGGTCACAAAAAATATGAATATGATCCGGCATTCCGTTAATTCTATATAATTTACACTTTTTATTTTTTAAAATTCCCCAAATATATTTGTATAGCTCTGATTCATTTTCTTCATTAATTGTTTGTTCCCGATGCCTTGTTCCGAAAACAATATGATAAAATATTTGTCGATACGTTCCCATTTTTTCATTTGTGTTTTTTATTATTGAACCCTTCGGGTTCCGGTATAATGTTATTCATCTGTTTCCATAGGTTTTACCTAAGGCTATTTAAATTGAACCCTTCGGGTTCTCCTCCTTCTTGTTCTTTTGGCAGAGCGATTGTAAAAGTCACGCCCAATCCGCTGTTTTCTGCTTTTATGGTTCCGCCCTGTGCTTCTGTGATTTTTTTTGAAATAGCCAGTCCCAGTCCGCTTCCTGTAGGTTTCAAAATGTTTTGATTTTTCGACTGGTAAAATTTATCGAAAATCATTTCCAGATCCTCTTCGGGAATATGTTTTCCGGTATTGAAAATTTTAATGATTAACCCATCTTCTGTTTCTGATAATTTGGTCTGAATAGTTCCCTGTTCATCCGTAAATTTCAAAGCATTTCCTAAAATATTCTGAAAAAGCTGAATCATTCTTGCTTCATCATATTTAAATAAAAACTGATTGAGAAGATTAACTTCACTCAGATGAATATTTTTCTGCTGAATAAGATGCATAAGAGGGTTGACTGCTTTTTTGTACGTTTCAAGAATGTTATTTTCCTGAATGTGCAGTACGATTTCACCATGCTGCAATTTGTCCAGATACAGAATGTCGTTGATGATTTCACTCAGCCTGTCGGATTCTGTGATGATGTTGTTTAAAAATTCCTTTTTAATTTCCAGAGGAATATCGTCATCATCGGCTAAAATTTCTCCTGCGGAACGGATGGCGGTAATCGGAGTTCTTAATTCATGGGCAACAGAATCCAGAAAATCGTCTTTCTGACGGTCTTTAATGATGAGGTTTTCATTGGCATTTCTCAGATCATCGGATAACTTTTGCAGCTCTTCCGATTGTTCGGTAAGCTTTTTATTAAGCGTGATGGTTTCTTTTGATTCTTCAAGAATGTTTAAAACTTCCTTTAAAGAAATTTTATCTTCTTTGGTTACCCCTTCGATAAGGATTTTGGCAGAAGCTGTTCCGATTCTACCCGCAAGAAGGTTTTCGGAGAATTTAATGAATCTGGAATCGGCGGTTTCCGTCTGCGAATCAATATTATATTTTAAATTAAAAATTCTTAATGCCTGTTCCGTTTTGTTTTTACCTAAAAATCGTTCCAGAATATTTTTAATGTCCGAAACGTAGGCTGTTCCGCGCCAGATAAAGGCATTTTCGTGGTTTTGAATGTACTTATCAATGTCTACATACAATTCAGCGAAATTTCTTTCACGGTAATTGCCTTTGGTGCTCACCGAAATGATAGAAAATAAAGCAGTATTCACTAAAAGAGACCAGAAGAAAATCTGTGGAATTCTTCCTAAAAAGGAAATCTTGAAAAAGTCAAAAACATCGTATAGATCTCTTAAAATACCTTTAAATTCCTGATTGTAAGAGAAATAATATTGCGGAATAATCAATCCGAAATAACAGATTGCCAATCCTGCCAATAAACCGATAACAGCACCTTTATAACTCCCTCGTCTCCAGAAAATAGCTCCGAAAAAAGCAGGTGCCAATTGAGCAATGACAACGAAAGAAATAAGCCCGACAGAATCCAGCGAAGTTTTTAAAATAAAATATTTGTAAAAACCAAAAGCCATGATAATCAGTGCAAAAATACTGAATTTCCTGATGTTGGTGATATTTCTGGTATTCTGAACTTCGTTTTCAGATTTGAACTTTCCTAATAATCCGTAAGGAATGATCAGGTTATTGGAAAGCATGATGGATAAGGTGATCGCGGAAATAATAATCATCGAAATAGATGAGCTTAATCCTCCCAGAAAAACCAAAACCGTAATTAAAGTATTGTCAAAATACTGAGGAATCAGGATAGAGTAGAACTCCGGATTGACGTTTTGTCCGTCAAAAATCAATCTTCCTGCCCATGCAATTGGAAAAATGAAGATCGTAAAAATCAATAAATAAAGCGGAAAAAACCAGATGGCTGTTTTGATGTGTTTTTCCTGTCGGTTTTCTACGATTGCGGTATGAAACTGTCTTGGAAGAATACAGATTGCTGTTCCGGAAATCATGCAAAGCACCATCCAGTTCATCGCACCTTCAATACCGTTGAATGTATTTTTTTCTTTAAAATCTTTAAAAAGACTTGCCTTTTGGAAAATATCAGAGAATCCGTCAAATGCAAAGTAAATAACAAATAATCCTAAAATAATGATAAAGAACAGTTTAAGAAAACTTTCCAGTGCAATGGCGGAAATTATTCCCAAACGTTTTTCCGAAGCATCTACGTAACGTGTTCCGTAATAGGATGAAAATAAAGCAATTAAAACAACAACGAAAGTTGCGTTATCCGTTAAAATATTTTTAGAAATTGCTGTTTTGGTTACAAGATGAAAGGTTTCAGAAATAGCCTTGATCTGCAAACCAATGTACGGAACAATTGCCAAAAGACAAACCACCGTAATAATCGCGCTGAAACTTCTGCTGTTCCCATATCGTAAAGAAATAAAATCGGCTAAACTGCTGATTTTATTCACCCTGGAAATACGTACAATTCTCGTGTTGATGTAGATCCATGCAGGAATTACCATAACCGGTCCTACATAAATCGGAAGATAATTAAGTCCGCTTGTCGCTGCCACACCAATGCTTCCGTAGTACGTCCATGCGGTACAGTACACGGCGAGAGAAAGTGCGTAGATGTAAGGATTGTTGATCCAGAGCTTGCTCTTTTTCTTCTCCGCCAGATGAGCGACTAAGAACAAAAGTGCCAGATAAAACAAAACTACGGTGAATAAAGCGAAACTACTCATCATACTTTTTTACGATTACAAAAGAAATAATGATGGAAACCATCCAGACAGCGAAAATATAAACCAGAATCATCGGGTAACCGAAAACTTCCCGGTCACTGTTGAACAGCAACGAAACAGGAATGCTGAAGGCTATCAGAAGTCCGATGCTCAGAATGATCAGTTTTTGTTCGTGTCTTTTTTTCATATATGATAATTAGATGAATGATAATTGATTATCTGACATTTTTGTATCATCAATCAATTATCATTCATCATCAATAGATTAAACTTTATCGTCAGAATATTCCCCGATCAGTGCATAGTAGCCAAAAATTGCCATTCCGCCGGAAATAATCGGCATCAGTACACAAAGGATAATGATCCCGAAAACCAGATCTTCCTGTTTTCCTGAGGTGATTTTTGGAATTCCCATTACTGTAATTCCGAAATATCCTACAGCTAATGCAATGGCGATCCAGAGTACGCCTAATATTTTTTTTAGTCCGTTCATTTTAGTAGTTTTAAAATTAATAAATTTTTAAGTGATTCTGGGCTTAATCGTGAATATTATTGTTCTTATTTTTTAGATAAATTAATCCGACTAAAAGACAGACTCCGGCAACGCCGATTGGATACCAAAGTCCTTCCAGATACCATTCAGGATGTCCTCCGTCTTTTCCTGTGGTTACGAGATAAGTGGCAACTGCCGGAAGCAGTCCTCCGAAAACCCCGTTTCCGATATGATAAGGCAATGACATCGAGGTGTAGCGGATTCTTACCGGGAACATTTCAACTAAAAATGCCGCAATAGGACCGTAAACCATCGTTACAAAAATCACCTGAATGAAAACTAAAAATACAAGATACCATTTTGTGCTGTCGTTGATCTTTATCGACTGAGTTACTTTTGCTTCTTCAGCTTTTCCGTCTTTCATCACAGGTCCGGTCGGAGACCAGTGTACAATGCTGTCTTTTTTAGCCAAAGTTCCGTCCGTGAAAAGCGTTTCTTTATGAAAAGTGATTAAACTGTCCGTTGCAATTTTGTCATGAATTTTTGACGTTCTTTTTTCAACCAGACCGCTTTCTGCAACGGTTTTGGATTTTAAATCAACGCTTTTAAACATATTGTCATAAATCGGTCTGTATGCGAAAATCGCGATCAGCATTCCGGTCATCATGATTGCTTTTCTTCCTACTTTATCAGAAAGCCATCCGAAGAAAACAAAAAACGGAGTTCCCAAAAACAAAGCAGTTGCCATTAAATAATCCACCTGAATCGATTCAATATTCATCACTTTCTGAAGGAAGCTCATGGCATAAAATTGTCCTGTATACCAAATTACCCCTTGTCCCATGGCTGCCCCGAATAAGGCAAGAAGAACAAATTTGAAGTTCAGTTTATTTCCGAAACTTTCCTTTAACGGATTTTTGGAAGTCTTTCCTTCACTTTTAGCTTTGGCAAAAAGCGGAGATTCTTTCATGTTTTTTCTGATGATGTAAGAAACCCCCACCATTAATATCGAAATCCAAAACGGAACCCTCCATCCCCAACCGTCAAATTCCTCAGTGGAAAGAGTGGTTTTTGTCACCATAATTACAATAAGTGAAATGAAAAGTCCGGCTGTTGCGGTAGTCTGGATCCATGAAGTCCAGTAGCCTCTTCTTCCGGGTTGTGCATATTCTGCCACATAGGTCGCAGCTCCTCCATATTCTCCTCCTAAAGCCAATCCCTGTAATAATCTTAAAATTAATACCAAAACAGGAGCCATAAATCCTATGGTTTCATAACTGGGAATACATCCGATAAGGAATGTAGAAAATCCCATAATCAGTAAAGTGACCAAAAAGGTGTATTTTCTCCCGATAAGATCTCCTAATCTTCCGAAAAACAGAGCTCCGAAAGGTCTCACGACAAATCCTGCGGCAAAAGTAGCTAATGTAGATAAAAATGCTGCAGTAGGATTATCTGCCGGAAAAAATTTTGTAGCCAGTACAACGGCAAGACTTCCGAAAATGTAGAAATCATACCATTCAATCAGTGTTCCGAGAGATGATGCTGTAATGACGCTCCAGATCGTACGATTCTTTTGCTTATCCGTCATATTCTCGTAGCTTATTTCATTGTTATCGCTCATATGCTTTAATTTTTGATGTTAGTTTAAATTGATTGGATCTTAATAGTTTTTGTTTTTTATCGCAAGGGTGCAAGGAAAATTTTATATGCTTTATGTTGTAAGGCGCAAAGATTTTATCTTCGATAGAATTTAAAAGGGACTTGCTGAAAATCTTTGATTTTCTTGCGTCTTAAAAACGTTCAGGTTTAAAAAAAACTTTGCGATTGTAAAAAAATAATGATTAATATTTTTATAAATAAATCTGGAACTGTACAATGAATTCCCCTTTTGAAGAAGGACTTTCCGTAGGGCTCGTATAAACCGGTCTTGTTGAATACTGTGTGGTAA
The DNA here is from genome assembly GCF_900156825.1 of Chryseobacterium gambrini. GTDB lineage: Bacteria > Bacteroidota > Bacteroidia > Flavobacteriales > Weeksellaceae > Chryseobacterium > Chryseobacterium gambrini. Next base: position 245,757 of record NZ_FTOV01000006.1, read on the forward strand.
TTTTCGCATGATGACCGTCTATGAACCAGTTTGCACCCACATCAAACTGTGACGAAGATTTGTCAAACGCTTCAAAATTTTTGTGAGTATACGCTGCGAAAGGCTGGATTCTGATTTTCGGTTTTTCTGCCTGACTTGGTAAAAGCAATCCGGCTTGTGCATAGATAATATTCCCTGTTCCGATGGTCGGTTGCAGATTTCCTACTCCTGCAATGGCTTTGCTTCCCGTAAAATTCGGATCAGAAGCAGCAATGTTCATAATTCCTAAATTTCTCACGTAATTCGGACCAAACTGATAATTGTAATAGCCTGCATACGCGGAAACTGCCATTTTATTTTTAGCATTTCCCAAAGGAATATCTGCAAAAGCATCTACAGCAACAAGCGTAATGTCATGCTTTTCAACAGTGGAATTTACAGAAGTTCGGGTTCCGTCTTTTTGATGATAAAAGCCTGCGCCAAGATTAAAAACTTTTTTGGTTCCCAGATAAGAACCCACTTTAAAAGGCAGCACATTGGATTCTTCATCTAAAAACTGATACTCTACATATCCGGCTTTTGAAAAATTAGGATTTCCGTTATTGTCTACGGCAACCGCTTTAGCCGGATCGGTAACATTTACCGGAGTTAAATCCGTTGCAAAAGGCTTGTTTAAACTGAAACGGTATTCCAGTTTTCCGTATTTGCCTTTCGCAAACATTCCCAGTTGTCTCGCAAACTGATCGGAATTATCGATTAATGGCCATGTAAAAATAGGAGAATCAACTGTAAGGAAATTTAATGTTGATGCCATCGTCATTCGGGAAAGTCCCATGTAGTAATGAAGTCCCGCCCCTAAAGACAAGGTAAATTTTCCTGCTTCTCCGGGTAGAAATACAGCGTATTCATTCCATGCATCATGAAAAAATAGCTGTGGTTTTTTACCGTTTCCATAACCTCCTGTTCCTGAAGTTCCCGAACCGCCTCCATTGATAAATGTCTGATTGTTAATCCCAAAATGCGCTAAGATCATATATCTTTTGGAAATCTGAGCGTACGCTAAAGTACGTAATCTCCTGTTTCCCAGACTCCATGAATTGTCTGTGGGTTCTCCGCCAACCATACTTCCCGGATTCATTTGCGTGTTCCTCAACCAAAACTGATCCCATAAAATGAACCTGACATATTTATTGCCCTGCTGATTGAGATTAATTTTTAATCCGCTTCCGTAATCCGGCGAACCTTGAGCGTGTAAAGAATTGCTGATTAGAGCCAATCCAATAAAAGTGATTAATTTCTTCATAAATTATCAATTTTTGGCGTTGTTTTTTGTGAAAGCCAAATTGTAATTAAAAATTTATTTAAAGAAATTTAATATATATTAATGGTAAGTATATAGATATATCTTAAAGTTCTAAGTTTTGAGTTTAGTATTTATTGGTATTGAGCAGGATTTTAAATTCTCAATTCATTTATTTACAATTGATTTTGTAGTTATTTTTTAAATCTTTCCCACTTGATGAGCATATATTTGTCTGCAAACTGAGTGATAATTAATCCTGAATTCTTCAGATTTTCTTCTTTACTCATGTAGTCAATCAGTTCATTTTGTTTTAGGATTTTATATACCGGATGAAACTCAGAATGCGGTGGTCGTGTAATATTGTATTTCTTGATCCATGAACTGATCGTCACATGAGAAACGCCAATAATTCTTTCAATTTCACGAAAACTCAATCCCTCGAGATAGAGCTGTAAAGCTTTGGTTACGTAGTAATCGTCTATTTGTTTCCCCAGTTTTTTTACCGTGAAATAATAGTTGCAATCTTTACATAGAAAGCGTTGTTTGCTGTTTACAATTCCGCTTCTAACCACTTTGTCTGTGTTGCATTTCGGACAGCGATTTTCCATAACTATATCTTTTTAGCAAATATATAATAATTTAGCAAAATATTAATTTCGTGTAAAGATAAAATTACCTGTATATTAATTTAATTCAATAAAATTATCTTTTTTATTTGGTTTTAAAAGAAATTATATTTTAAATTTGCCAAAAAATTTAGATAAATAAATGGAAATAGAAATTTCCTCATCCATGCATCTGATGTATGTGAGTGAAATACAGCAGGAAATGTACGATTCTGCACAGCGCAGAGGAACGGGGATTGCCAAACGTTCCATAGAATACCTCAGTAAAAAAATTACTGATGGAAACGCTGTAGTCGCCACCGATAAAGGAAAGTGGGTGGGTTTCTGTTATATAGAAACATGGTCTCACGGACAGTTTGTTGCCAATTCCGGGCTTATTGTCTCTCCCGAATTCAGACATTTGGGAGTGGCAACCTTAATCAAGGATAAAGTATTCGCTTTATCCCGAAAAAAATACCCAAACGCTAAAATTTTCGGATTAACTACCGGTTTAGCAGTAATGAAGATCAACAGCGATTTAGGATATAAACCCGTTATTTATTCTGAGCTTACTCAGGATGAAGAATTCTGGAACGGCTGCAAAAGCTGCGTGAATTATGATATTTTAATGAAAAAAGAACGGAAAAACTGCCTTTGCACAGCAATGCTTTTCGTTCCCGATAATACAAAAAACAGCACTGAAAATAATCAGTCTGAAAACAGATACAATAATGAGCAAGAAAGTAGTTTTAGCATTTAGCGGAGGTCTCGATACCTCTTACTGCGCCAAATATCTCAGCGAAACACTGGGATATGATGTGTATGCAGTTACTGTAAACACCGGAGGTTTTTCCAAAGATGAAGAAAAAGAACTGGAGAAAAAAGCCCTGAATCTTGGGGTAAAAGAATACAGGTGCGTTGATGCTCAGGAAGATTATTACAATTCTTGTGTAAAATATCTGATTTTCGGTAATGTTCTGAAAAACAATACCTATCCTCTGTCTGTAAGTGCGGAGCGTACCATTCAGGCGCAGGAAATTGCAAAATATGCGATTGAAATCGGCGCAGATGCAATTGCGCACGGAAGTACGGGAGCGGGAAACGATCAGGTTCGTTTTGATCTTATTTTTCAGGTAATGTGTCCGAATGTGGAAATCATTACGCCAATCCGTGATATGGCTCTTTCCCGTGAAGAGGAAATTGAATTTTTGAAAAGTCACGGCTACGAAATGGAATTTCAGAAAGCGCAATATTCTGTCAATAAAGGACTTTGGGGAACTTCAGTTGGCGGAAAGGAAACGCTGACTTCAAGAAATTATCTTCCTGAAGAAGCTTTTCCGTCACAAATTAAAGAAAATCAACCCTCTGAATTGGAAATTGAGTTTAAAAATGGCGAAATTATCTCTGTAAACGGAGAAAGTTTTGAACATCCGGTTTACGCGATTCAGAAAATCGAAGAATTGGCTTCGGCTTACGGAATCGGTCGTGATGTTCACGTAGGAGATACCATTGTCGGAATTAAAGGAAGGGTAGGTTTCGAGGCAGCGGCGGCTTCAGTGATTATCAAATCCCATCATTTATTAGAAAAACATACGCTTTCAAAATATCAGCAGATGATGAAGTCCCAATTAACCGACTGGTACGGAAACTGGCTTCACGAAGCACTTTTCTTAGATCCTGTGATGAGGAATATCGAATCTTTTCTTGTTGATTCTCAAAAAACAGTCAGCGGAAAAGTATTTGTAACCCTTCATCCTTACCGATTTATTTTGAATGGAATTGAATCTCAGCACGATTTGATGTCAGACAAGTTCGGAAGCTACGGAGAAGCAAACAGGGCATGGACAGGCGAAGATGTGAAAGGATACACAAAGATTGTAAGCAATTCTTTAAATATATATCATCAGATTAATAAATAAAATTTGGACAGCTTTATCCGCCTGTAGTTTATCCTGAGCTTGTCGAAGGGTCCCAATCTTTTATTCGTCGTTCCTCCTCACAAAAGGATTTCCGCTCAAGTCGGGCTGCGAGAAGGTCGAAGACCAATGAACCCGAAGGGTTCAATACGAATAGCCGTAGGTAAAACCTATGGATTAAAAGATCAAAAGAAACAAAGAACCCGATAGGGTTCAATAACAATAACCGTAGGTGAAAACCTATGGAAAATAATAAAATGAAAAAGAAAATAGGAATCATCGGAGCCAACGGTTACACAGGAAGCGAACTGGTTCGTCTGTTGGTTTTTCATCCCAATGTATCATTGAGTTTTTTATATAGCCGTTCAAATTCGGGAACAAAAATTTCAGATTTGTACCCGGATTTAACGACGGTTTGTGAAATGGTTTTAACGGATCAGCCTGAAGAAGTCGATATTCTGTTTCTATGCCTTCCTCACAAAGAAAGTCAGAATTGGCTGATTCAGAATCCCGTAAAAGATGAAACAGTGGTGATTGATTTAGGGAACGATTTTCGCCTCGATGGAAATTTCGGAAACAGAAATTTTATCTACGGATTACCCGAAATCAATAAAAAACAACTTTTCGGAGCCAGAAGCATTGCCAATCCGGGATGTTTTGCAACAGCAATTCAACTCGCTCTGCTTCCTTTAGCTCAAAAAGGTTGGTTGAATGAAGTGTATACAACAGGAATCACAGGTTCAACAGGTGCAGGTCAGTCTTTGCAGGCAACTACACATTTTACTTGGAGGAACGATAATATTTCGGCGTATAAAACTTTAACACACCAACATGTGGATGAGATTTTACACCAATTAGTTTCTTTTAATACCAATGAAATCAGTCTGAATTTTGTTCCATGGAGAGGAGATTTTGCCAGAGGAATTTTTACAAGTTCTATCGTGAAAACAAATGCAGAACTTTCAGAGATCTATCAGTTGTTTGAAGATTTTTATGCAGATGAACCTTTTGTACAGGTAAGCGAAAAAGCAATTGATTTAAAGCAAGTTGTCAATACCAATCGCTGTGTGATACAGATTGAAAAATGTGGGAATGTTGCGGTCATTCACTCAGCGATTGACAATTTGTTGAAAGGCGCTTCCGGACAGGCAGTTCAAAACATGAATATCGCCATGGGCTGGGAAGAAAATTCAGGATTGAACTTAAAACCGACAGCGTTTTAAACGTGAATAGTCAATAGGTCAATCGTGAATTTTTACAACTCAATCAAAACCGACTTAGGAAAATGGAGCGTTAAGAAAATTGAAATTTAATCTGTTAAGAAATTCCCACTGTTTGAGCACGAGGCAAATTTTCAGTCAAAGAACAAATCTTCAATTCGTGCGAGTTTTGGGAATTTTAGGATTTAATTTAAATTTTTAGCGGAAGTTTCCAAGTCTTGAATTTTTGTTTCTTTTGTTTCAAGACAAAAGAAATTAATTAAAAAAAAGGAAAAAATTTAGGATTGACCTTAAAATCGACTTAGGAGAATGTAGTGTTAAGAAAAATAGTTTTGTGAACGATAAGAAAATTCTACTGTTTGAAGCGCGAAACAAATGTAGAACTGAAGAACAAATGCTGATTTCGCGTAAGTTTTAGAATTTTTAGAGAACAAAAATGTTTTTTAGCGGAAGTCTCCAGTCTTGAATTTTTGTTTCTTTTGTTTGACTACGTCGAATCTTCGATTTCAAGGCAAAAGAAAAGTATAAAAAAGATGAATCATTCATCAAACATCAATTATCATTTATAAATAGACATGAATTTATTCAACGTATATCCATTATTCAAAATCAATCCGGTAAAAGCACAGGGATCATTTCTCTGGGATGATAAAGGAGAAAAATATCTTGATTTTTACGGAGGTCATGCGGTGATTTCTATCGGTCACAACCATCCCCATTATCAGACACAGTTAAAAAATCAATTAGATAAAATATCTTTCTATTCAAATTCGGTTCAGAACGAGTTGCAGACTGAACTGGCTGAAAAATTGGGAAAACTTTCAGGCTTGGAAGAGTACAATTTATTCTTGTGCAATTCAGGAGCAGAAGCCAATGAAAATGCCTTAAAACTGGCTTCATTTCATAACGGAAAAAACAAAGTGCTGTATTTTTCAGGTTCATTTCATGGAAGAACTTCTGCAGCAGTTTCTGTGACGGACAATCCTAAAATTGTAGCTCCGGTAAATTATGATGAAAGATTCATTAAATCTGAATGGAACAATATCGAACAGCTTGAAGAAGTTTTTGAAAAACAGGGAAATGAAATTTCATCCGTCATCATTGAAGGAATTCAGGGAGTGGGCGGAATTATGATTCCAACAGTTGAATTTTTAACTAAAATCAAAGAATTGTGCGAAAAATATGATGCTGTTTTGATTTTGGATGAAGTTCAGTCGGGATACGGAAGAAGCGGCTATTTCTTTGCGCATCAGGAATTTGGGATTGAAGCAGATATCATCACCACTGCAAAAGGAATGGGAAATGGTTTCCCGATTGGTGGTGTTTTAATTCATCCAAAATTTCAGGCAAGTTATGGTTTATTGGGAACGACTTTCGGGGGAAATCATTTGGCTTGTGTAGCGGCAATTGCAGTTTTAGACGTCATGAAAGATGAAAATCTCATCGAAAATGCTCAGAAAATGGGCGAATATATTGAAAATGAAATTAAGGATTTTCCACATATCAAAAACATCCGAAGGAAAGGCTTGATGATTGGGATTGAACTCGACAGAGATTGCTCGGAAGTGAGGAACAGCATCTTGTACAATCATCATATTTTCACAGGAAACTCTAATGATAAAGCGGTCTTAAGGATTCTTCCGGCGCTTAATATTAAAAAAGAAGAAACGGATCTATTCATAAATGCTTTGAAAGAAGTATTGGAGAATATTTAACCTGTGAAAATTATGTGGTCTGTCATTCAGAACATAAACTGAAGGTTTACGAACGAAGTTCAGAAGTGTAGTGAAGAATCTCTTTTATAATGTTATTAGATTCTTCCTTCGTCAGAATGACAAACACAATTATCATTAGCTGAGTAGAACGCCCTTGCGAACGAAAATGTTTTCAATTTTAATAAAAAAAAACGTAACGATTCATAGTGTTAAAGCTCCAATGATAAGGAGATAAAATTTTTAAAATTAACTAACTACAAGTCTAAAGATTTAAAGAGCATGGGAAAATCAAAGATTTTCAACTTATGTGCTCTAATATTTCAAAGTTTTTGAACTTAAATCTAATGTGACTTATGTGTTAAAAACTTTTGTGGTAAAAAAACAATTCAAAATGAAAAAATTCACCTCTGTAAGCGATGTTGAAAACTTACAGCAAATCATAAAAAAAGCATTACAAATTAAAGAAAATCCTCTTTCAGAACCCGAAAAAGGAAAAGGAAAAACAATAGGACTTGTCTTTTTAAATTCAAGTTTAAGAACCCGTTTAAGCAGTCAGATTGCGGCTCAGAATTTAGGTTTAAATGTTTTAACCTTAAACGCAGCACAGGAAGCATGGAATCTGGAATTCGCAGACGGTGCAGTAATGAACGGAGATACGGTAGAACATATCAAAGATGCAATCGAAGTATTGAATCAATATTGCGATATTATCGCCGTTCGTTGTTTTGCAGGAATGAAAAGTAAAGAAGATGATGTAAACGAAAGCATTTTAAGTCAGTTTGAGCAACATGCAAAAGTTCCGGTTATTTCTCTGGAATCTGCGACACGTCATCCTTTGCAAAGTCTGGCAGATTGCATCACCATTACCGAAAACTGGCACTTCGACAAGCTCAGTGTAAACCGTAAACCGAAAGTGGTTTTAACCTGGGCGCCTCACATCAAGCCGATTGCTCATGCGGTTGGAAACTCTTTCGCAGAATGGATGCAGGAAATGGATGTAGATTTTGTTATCGCCAATCCGGAAGGGTATGATTTAGATAAAAACTTTACAAAAAATGTGAAGGTTATTCATAATCAGGAAGAAGCATTGAAAGATGCCGATTTTATCTATGTTAAAAACTGGTCGTCTTTTGATGATTATGCTAAAATGCCTGAAGTAAAAGACAATTGGATGCTGACGAACGAAAAGCTGAAAAATACCAATCAGGCAAAAGTAATGCATTGTCTTCCGGTTCGCCGAAATGTGGAACTGAGCGATGAGGTGATGGATGGTGAAAATTCAATCATTTACCAGCAGGCAAAAAACCGGATTTTCTCTGCGCAGGCAGTGTTTTCAGAAATTTTGGATGAGTTGAATGCATAATACAATCAAACCTAACAGGTTTTTAAAACCTGTTAGGTTTCCCCTTGCAAAACTTGACAGGGCTTTCCAAAAAGTATATACAATGAAAGAAAAATTATACATCATAAAAATTGGCGGAGCGTTAATTGATGACGAGGAATTGTTAGAACAGTTTTTAGAGCAGTTTGCAGAAATTCAGGAAAAGAAAATTCTGGTGCATGGAGGAGGAAAACTGGCAACGACTTTAGCCGACAAACTGGGAATTGAGCAAAAGCTTGTAAACGGAAGGAGAATAACCGATAAAGATACGTTGGACATTGTCGCAATGGTTTATGCAGGAGGAATCAATAAAAACATTGTCGCAAAACTTCAGCAGAAAAAGTGTAAAGCCATTGGTTTTTCGGGAGCGGATGCGAATTTAATTAAAGCCAAAAAAAGAGAACACGCCGATATAGATTTCGGATTTGTGGGAGATATCACAGAGAAAAGCGTGAACAGAAAATTAATTTCAAAATTGCTGAAACTGGAACTGGTTCCGGTATTTTCGGCGATTACCCACGATAAAAAGGGACATCTTTTCAATACCAATGCAGATACAATCGCTTCGGTAATTGCACAGGCTTTATCCGTAAAATATGATGTGGAATTGTTATACTGTTTTGATAAAGAAGGCGTTTTGGAAGATGTGAACAATCCTGAATCTGTTATTAAAAATATATCCGAAGAAGAATTTTCAATCTTAAAAGAAGATGGAAAACTTCACAAAGGAATTCTTCCAAAGTTAGAAAACGCTCTTGGAGCAGTAAAAAATAATGTCAATAAGGTATTCTTAATTAAAGAAACCGAACTGAAAAACCATATAGAAAACCATCATGCAGGAACTGAAATCTGTTTATAGCAAAGAAGAATTACGGGATAACGCTGTTGAATTATTAAAAAAACTAATTGAAATTCCGTCATTCAGCAAGGATGAATTTAACACGTCGGTGGAAATTGAAAATTTTTTCAAAAAACATCAGATTCCGACAAAACGTTTTAAAAATAATATTTGGGCTGTAAATAAAAATTTTGATGTTTTCAAGCCATCTATTTTGCTGAATACGCATCACGATACCGTAAAACCGAACAAAGCGTATACTTTGGATCCTTTTGTTCCGATTGAAAAAGACGGAAAATTATTCGGGTTGGGAAGTAATGATGCGGGAGCTTCATTGGTTTCTATGGCACAGGTTTTTTTACACTTTTATGAAAAAGAAAATTTACAATATAACTTAATTATAGCTTTGACGGCAGAGGAGGAGATTTCAGGTTTTGACGGTATTGAAGCGCTTTTTCCCCAATTACCCAATATTGAACTCGCCATTGTAGGAGAACCCACGCAGATGAATCTGGCGATTGCAGAAAAAGGACTTTTGGTAATTGATGGTGAAATGAAAGGCACTCCTTCTCACGCCGCTCATCCGAACAATGATAATTCGATTGTGAAATGCATGGAAGATTTGCAGAATATTTTAAATTTCAAATTTCCAAAAGTTTCGGATTATTTGGGCGAAGTTAAAATTACTTTGTCAGGAATTCATGCAGGAGTTCAGCATAATGTCGTTCCGGAATCCTGTACTTTCACTTTAGATGTAAGAGTTACGGATGAATATTCTAATAAAGAAGCATTTGAAATCATACAGTCTCAGATGAAATCTACATTAACGGCAAGATCTTTCAGGTTAAATTCTTCAAAAATTGAAATGGATCATCCTTTTGTAAAAGCAGGTTTGGAAATTGGGAGGACAACATACGGTTCCCCAACATCATCGGATCAGGCAATCATTCCCTGTACTTCCGTAAAGCTCGGTCCCGGTGACAGTACCCGTTCTCACACCGCGGATGAATACATTTATATAAAGGAAATAGAAGAGGGAATTGAGATTTATATTGAGATTTTGGAGAAAGTTTTGTAGCTGGAAGCTGGAAGAGGAATGATGGGAGTTTATGAAGCATAAAAATATCGACCTAGGAAAATAGAGCGTTAAGAAAAATAATTTTATGAACGTTAAGAAAATCCCACTGTTTGAGTGCGATGGAAATATCAAATCGAAGAACGAATATTCAATTCGCACGAGTTTTGGGATTTTTAGAGAATAAAAATATTTTTTAGCGAAAGTTTCCAGTCTTGAATTTTTGTTTCTTTTGTTTCAAGACAAAAGAAAACATAAAAGAAATATATTCAGTTATGTCATTCTGAAAGAAACGAAGTGGATTGAAGAATCTTTAAATTTAGATAGATTCCTCCTTCGTCGGAATGATAAAATCAAATTAATAAAGGAAGATAAAACAGTTGGTTGTAAACATCCGTCACCCAACTTTCATCTTCCATCAAAAAAGAAATTTTATGAAAAAAATATGGCAAAAAGACGATAACGCCACCAATATATTAGTCAATACATTCACAGTCGGGAAAGATCTTGATTTTGACGAACGTTTGGCAAAATACGATGTCAAAGGTTCAATGGCGCACTGCAAAATGTTGGCAGAAGTAGGAATTATTTCTTTTGAAGAATCAGAGCAAATGTTATTTGTTTTATCAGAAATTTTTGACGATATTGAAAACGGAATCTTTGGAATCGATAAAAATGCGGAAGATATTCATTCTCAGATTGAATCAATTTTAATTGAAAAATTGGGCGATACCGGAAAGAAAATTCACACGGCGCGTTCCAGAAACGATCAGGTTTTACTGGATATCAAATTGTATTTATTAGAAGAAATCCGTGATATTACAGCATTAACAGACGAATTCTTTCAGATATTAATCAAACTGGCGGAACAGCATAAAAATGTGTTGCTTCCGGGATATACGCATTTGCAGATTGCGATGCCTTCATCGTTCGGATTGTGGTTTGGAGCCTATGCAGAAGCATTGTTGGATGATATTGAAATGCTGTTTTCAGTTAAAAATATCATCAATAAAAATCCATTGGGTTCGGCGGCAGGTTACGGTTCATCGTTCCCGATTGACCGTGAAAGTACGACATATAATTTAGGCTTTCAATCGATGAATTACAATTCGGTTTACGCTCAGATGACGCGTGGAAAGTCTGAAAAAATGCTGTCGATGGCAATGGCGACTTTAGCCGGAACATTAGGGAAATTCTCTTACGATGTTTGTCTGTATTTAAGTCAGAATTTCGATTTTATAAGCTTTCCGAAGGAATTTACCACAGGAAGCAGCATAATGCCACACAAAAAAAATCCTGATATTTTCGAGTTGGTTCGTGCGCGTTGCAACAGAATACAGTCGTTACCGAATGAATTTATTTTACTGACGAATAACCTTCCTTCAGGCTATCACAGAGATATGCAGCTTACGAAAGAAATCCTTTTTCCTGCGATTGATTCCCTAAAAGAATGTCTGGAAATTTTAAATTATACATTACCCAATATTCATGTTAAAGACGGAATTTTGGAGGATGGAAAATACAAATACCTTTTCAGTGTAGAGAAAATTAATGAAGAAGTAAAAAACGGAAGCTCATTTCGGGATGCTTATGTAAAAGTAGGGCAGGAGATTGAAAATAACGCGTTCGATTTTGAAATTGGAAATTTAAACCATACGCATCAGGGAAGTATCGGGAATTTGTGTTTGGATAAAATAGAATATCAGTTTAATAAATTGAAAAATAAATTGTTGGGATAATTATTTTTAGGCGATTATTTCAGTTTAAATAAAGAACAGTATATAATTAAAATTTAATCTTGATTTGTTAAGTCATCTATGTGAACGATTTTTCCATAATGGTTAAAAGTTACTATTTCATCAAATTTATATTCGATACCATTAATTGTTTGAGTTCCAATTAATCTATATCGAACTTGGTCAATTTCAGGAAAATAATGCGTTAGTCTCCATTCATTAACATTTATATACGGCTTATAGAAACAGTTTTGATACATATAATATAACTTTATATATGCTTTTGAAGGATATGAATGTCCGTAGAAGTACTCTACATCATCAGAGAAAAATGGTATTATCCAAGGGTACACATTATCAAATCTTTCTTTTATATGTCTTGATTCAATAAATCTTGCAGCTTGTAATTCATATTTACTACCTGTAAAACTATTTGCAGAGTAGTAATCTTTTGAATAAAATTCTAATTTAGCCCATATACAAATTATAAGAGTAATAATTATGAAAATAGATATTCTTTTTGATGATTTCTTCTTCGCATTATTCATTTGTTTTTTTTATATTAAATCCGACAATTCCACATATAATTCCTAAGCAACTTGATAGTAAGAATGGATTTCCCATTTGACTATTAGTTAAAGTGGAGTAAAATGCTAAAATTGCGATACCAAAAATATTTCCGAGAACAAAACCTATTATTGCTAAAATAAATTTCATAAAAATCTTATTTTTTTAATTTTCACTAATTTAAATTAAATTATTTGTTCTCTATTACGGTTTAACGTAATGAGGTATTTTCAACAATGCATTTAAAATCACTGATAAATTATGTTAAATAATAATTCTTTTTTATATTTTCATCGCATATCTATTTAACCCAGATCAATCTTAAACTTCGTAGACTTCTTCACCTCGTGCAACACAATAGAACTGTGATATTGCCCGATATTAGGTATGTTTGAAATCACATTCACCGTAAAATCATTATAAGAATTAATGTCTTTTGCAATAATTTTCAGCATATAATCGTATTCACCGGAAAGACTGATGATTTCCTGAACTTCATCATGCTGCATAATGTTCTTTTCGAATGTTTCCAGAACTTTTTTAGACTGTTCCTTAAGACGCACATTGCAGTAAACCACAATATTTAAGCCCAGTTTTTCACGGTTTAAAAGACCCACATATTTCTCAATAATTCCCTGTTTCTCCAGTTGCTTGATGCGTTCGTACGTCGGAGTGAAAGTAAGACCAATTTTTTCTGAAATTTCTTTCACCGAAAGTGTAGAATCTTCCTGAATAATACTGAGAATCATCCTGTCTTTTAAATCCATATAGTCTATTTTGAATGGTAAATATACAATTTTATAAAAATTAAAACTAAATTTTTTGTGTTTTGAACTCAAAAATCCCTTCATAAACAGCCCGAATATTAATCTTTGTATTTTAGGCAATGGCAAAATAATTGCTGTAATCTGCGTACGAAATCCAGATTAATATGAACAGAAATACGACTACGGCAACAACTTTATTGGCTGATTACGATCCCCATCATAAATTTAAAAGTGAAATTTTAGACGGACTGAAAGAGGAGCCTAAACATTTATTATCCAAATATTTCTACGATAAAAAAGGCGACGATCTTTTTCAGCAGATCATGAATATGCCGGAATATTATCTCACCGATTGCGAACTTGAAATCTTTACCGGAAAAAAGAGAGAACTCGCAAACGCGATACGAGCATTCGACGAACCTTTTGATCTGGTGGAACTCGGAGCAGGAGATGCTACAAAATCCTCTCATCTGCTTGAATATCTTGTAAAGCAAAACGCAGATTTTACCTATATGCCGATTGATATTTCGGCAAATATTATTTCTGTTTTGGAGGAAAATCTTACATCTGAAATTCCGGGGCTTAAAATGACGGGGCTCAATGGAGAATACTTTGAAATGCTCGATAAAGCAAACAAAATTTCTTCCCGCAGAAAAGTCATTCTTTTTTTAGGAGGGAATATTGGAAATATGGAAATTGAAGAAGCCTATCAGTTCTGTAATGCATTGAAAGCGAGACTCAATCCGGATGATATTCTTCTCATTGGTTTTGATCTGAAGAAAAATCCACACACCATTCTTGCTGCCTATAACGATAAAGCGGGAATAACGGCATCGTTCAACCTTAATCTTTTAGACAGAATTAATGAAGAGCTGGATGCAGATTTTAAAACAAATCAGTTCAAACATTACCAAACCTACGATCCGCTTTCCGGAGCCTGCAGAAGTTACCTGATCAGTCTGGAAAATCAGTCGGTACATATTGAAGAAGAAGAGGTAAACTTTAAGGCAAATGAAGCTATTTATATGGAAATTTCTCAGAAATATTCGGAAAAAGAAGTCGATATAATGGCAAGAAAAACAGGTTTTAAACCGTTAAAACAAATTTCGGACACCAAAGGCTGGTTTGTAGATGCGATCTGGAAAGTCTAATTTAAATGAAAACCTAAAACGATGATCGAACAGAATATACTAGTCAAAGAAAAACAGTTGCTTGAGAATTACCGCAGAATTAGAGCGCGGTCTGTGGAAATATGCGAACCGCTTGAAACAGAAGATTTTGTAGTTCAGCCTGTTATAGATGTAAGTCCGCCAAAATGGCATTTAGGACATACCACATGGTTTTTCGAAACTTTTATTTTGATCCCGAATCTTAATGATTATCAGGTATTTAATCCCCAATATAATTTCGTTTTCAACAGTTATTACGAAACCATTGGGGCAAGAGTAATCCGGACGGACAGAGGAAATTTAAGCCGACCTTCGGTTGCAGATATTTTTCAGTATCGGAAATATGTGGATAAACAGATGGAAACTTTTCTTTTAAACAACGACTTATCCGATGATCTTAAAAAACTGTTTGAATTAGGACTAAACCACGAACAGCAGCATCAGGAATTATTATTAACCGATATCAAATATATTCTCGGACACAATCCTTTATTTCCAGCTTACAACGAAAATTTTCCGTTAGAAAAATCAGAACCTGAAAATTTTGAAATGCTTTCTTTTAAGGAAGGAATTTATGAAATAGGATTTGAAGGAAAGGGATTTTGTTTTGATAACGAACTGAACAGACATAAAGTATATCTCAATGATTTCCAAATCTCAAACCGATTAGTAACCAATTCAGAATATCTGGAATTTATGAATGACGGAGGATATGAAAACTTCAGACATTGGCATGCGGAAGGTTGGGAATGGGTGAAAGAAAATTATGCAAAGGCTCCCTTATACTGGCATTTTATTGAGGGTAAATGGATGCTGTACACATTGAACGGTCTAAAAGAAATTACTCCTGACGAAGCCGTTTGTCACATCAACTTTTTTGAAGCATCGGCTTTTGCCTCTTGGAAAGGAATGCGTTTACCTACCGAAGCGGAATGGGAAGTCGCTTCCGGAAAATTTGACTGGGGAAAACGCTGGGAATGGACAGGAAGTGCTTATCTTCCGTATCCCGGCTTTGCAAAAGAAGAAGGAGCAGTAGGAGAGTATAACGGAAAATTTATGGTTAATCAAATGGTATTAAGAGGCGCTTCATTAGCAACACCAAAAGGACACAGCCGGAAAACATACAGAAATTTCTTTCCCACATCACTGCAATGGCAGTTTACAGGAATCCGACTGGCTAAATAATTCCCATTGATGATTACGGTAGAATCTGTTTCCAAAAGTTTTAAAAATCGTCCCGCAGTGGACGATATTTCCTTTGCTGCCCACGAAAAGGAAATTCTGGTATTGCTGGGAACAAGCGGCTGCGGAAAAACAACAACTTTAAAAATGATCAACCGGCTTATTGAATCAGATTCGGGAAGAATTTTAATCGATGGTAAAAATATCAAGGATCATAACGTTGAGCAACTGAGAATGGGAATCGGTTATGTCATGCAGAATTCAGGGCTTTTTCCCCATTATACGGTTGCAGAAAATATCGCCGTCGTTCCGAAACTTCAAAAATGGAACTCAAAGCAGATTAAAGACAGAACGGAGGAGCTTATTCAGAAATTACATTTATCCGGTGATGTTTTAAACAGATTTCCCCACGAATTAAGCGGCGGACAACAGCAACGTGTCGGAATAGCCAGAGCTTTAATCGCCAATACTCCGGTCTTACTGATGGACGAACCTTTCGGAGCATTGGATAATATGACGAAATCCGAGATTCATAATGAGTTTAAAACGTTGGACGAGCTTAAAAATAAAACCATCATTCTGGTAACCCACGATGTATCTGAAGCTTTCGAATTGGGACACAGAATATGTCTTATGGATAAAGGAAAAATAATACAGATCGGAACTCCGAAAGAAATGATTTACCGTCCTGCGAATGATTTCGTGAAAAATTTCTTTGCCAATAACCGTTTGACATTAGAATATCAAATCACTAAAATTTCAGATCTGCAGTTTAAAAATGTTTCAGAAAAAAGATTTGATGAAGATCAGAATATCTGGAATGTTTTGCAGGATCTCAGTACAAATTCCGGAGATGCTGAACTTTACAACACAATTACAGCTTCTTTTAATGAATACCGACAAAAACAGTTGACCTGATGCAGCAAAGTTTATGGCAGTTTCTTGTTGAGCAGCAACACAAGATCTATATTCAGGTGATCCAGCATTTGGGATTAACCTTTATAGCCCTGTTGTTGGCAATTGTTGTCGGTTTGCCGTTGGGAATTCTCATCAGCCGGAAAAAGAAATTAGCCACTCCGGTTTTAACGGTTGCCGGAATTTTACAAACGATTCCAAGCATTGCCTTGCTAGGTTTTATGATTCCCGTTTTCGGGATCGGGCCGCAACCCGCCATTGTCGCACTGTTAGTTTATGCTTTATTACCCATCATCCGAAATACGTACACAGGAATTTCGGGAGTAAATGAAAATATCATTGAAGCGGCAAAATCTTTGGGAATGACGAAAAGCCAATTACTTCTGAAAGTAGAATTACCTTTAGCAATGCCCGTTATTGTTGCCGGAATAAGAACTGCCGCAGTAATCAACGTTGGAGTCGCAACATTGGCTTCTTTTGTTGCAGCGGGAGGTTTGGGAGAATTTATCTTTGGCGGAATCTCCCTGAACAATTCAAATATGATTCTTGCAGGAGCAATTCCGGCCGCTTTACTGGCGGTTATTGTAGATCAGATGATTGCTTTTGTTCAGAAATCAGAATACCGTACAATCAGAAAAATGATATGGATTATTCCTTTACTGCTGATTGTTGCAGGAGGAATTTATTTTTGGAATAAAAACTCATCAACCCGATTAAAAGCAGGTTTTACCCCTGAATTTATGGGAAGAAAAGATGGAGATATCGGCTTGAAAAAGATTTATCAGCTGGATGTCAATCCTTCGGTTGTTAATGACGCTCTCATGTACAAAGCTTTGTATGAAGGCAAACTAGACCTTATCAGCGGATATTCTACCGATGGAAGAATAAAAGCATACGATCTTTTGGTTCTTGATGATGATAAAAAAATATTTCCGCCTTACTTCGCCGCTCCTATTGTTAAAGAAAAAACGTTGCAAAAATATCCTGATCTCGAAAAGACGCTCAACATTCTTTCAGGAAAAATCAATGATTCCGTGATGACCGAACTGAACTATCAGACAGATTATCTTCATCAGGTTCCTGAAAAAGTAGCAAAAGAATTTTTAATCAGGAATAATCTGTACAAAACACATCAAGAAGCAGGAAATCAAACCGTCCGAATCGGATCAAAAATTTTTGGAGAACAATATATTCTTGCCGAAATCTACCGAATGCTCATCGAAGGAAACACAAACTATAAAGTTGAAACCAAAACAGGATTAGGCGGAACAAAAATCTGTTTTGATGCCTTAATGAATGATGCTGTCGATTTTTATCCGGAATATACAGGTACCGGATTGCTGGTTCTGCTGACTCCGGATCATAAAACGATTGAAAATGTGACCAAAAGCCCTGATCTTACCTATCAGTTTGTACAAAATGAATTCATCAAAAAATACAAGATCCGTTGGCTGAAGCCGATTGGATTTAACAATGCGTATGCGCTCGTTATGCGAAGAAAACAGGCAAATAAGCTCAAAATAAAATCCATAACAGATTTAAAAAACATGGAGACCAGGAAATAATTTCTGCTGTACTAATTTTAACTACAAAAGATACAAAAGACTTTATTGGATTTATTTAAAGTATTTCAAAAATCTGCAAAGAGAAAAAATCTTTGATTTTTTTAAACTTATATGCTCTTTTTTCCATTAAGTATTAAACTTAAGAAACTAAAGTGTTTAAATCTTTTATGGTAAAAAAGTGTAAACAAATTTAATGATAAAGATTGTAAAACAAAACACAAAAGACATGACTGATGAAATACTGACTTTCAATACCTCAAATTTTCATGAGATGTGTGATTTTCTCGCGAATTGTGATCAGGATTTCAGATCAATTATCGAAAATCATGGTTATCCTCCGATGTGGAACCGAGAAAATACTTTTGAAACCCTCGTTCATATCATTCTGGAACAACAGGTTTCTCTCGCTTCAGCTTTAGCCGCATTACATAAACTGAAAGAAAAAATTACAGAAATCACTCCTGAAAACATTCTTAGTCTTACGGATGCCGAAATGAGAGAATGCTATGTAAGCCGACAGAAAAATACGTATATCAAAGGTATGGCAAATTCAATTCTGGAAAGAAAAATCAATCTTGAGAAATTTCAGGAAATGTCTGATGAAAAAATTCGGGAAACATTAATCAGGCTGAAAGGCATCGGAAACTGGACGATCGATATTTATCTTATGCTTGCTCTGCAACGAACCGATATTTTTCCTATCGGAGATCTTGCCGCCGTTAATGCTTTGAAAAAAATTAAACGGCTGCATCCGAAAATATCCAAAGAAGAAATCATAACAATCAGTGAAGAGTGGAAACCGCTCAGATCTGTTGCTACAATGATACTTTGGCACTATTACTTATCAGATTCAGCCAGTAAAAAATGATGGTTTTTTTATAAATTCAATTTTCATTTTGTCAGTTTACAGAATTGTTATATCTTTGCACCTAATGAATAACACAGTATTTATATCATTAGAATTACCGGGCGTAGACGCCCTTTACGATATTTATTTATTTTAAGCGAAGATATTTTCTTCGCTTTTTTTTTGTAAAAAATTTAAAGACAATATGTTTACGATCACAGAACTAAGCAACGAGAGAATCAACAGTATAGTAACAGAAGCATTGGCTTTTGCGAACGGGAAAACTGCCAAAATTGAAGGAGAAGTTTTCTGTTCCAATCTTTTCTTCGAAGACAGTACAAGAACGAAAACAAGTTTTGATATTGCTGAAAGAAAATTAGGATTGCAGGTCGTTCCTTTCGATGCATCTCACAGTTCGGTAAACAAAGGAGAGAGTCTTTATGATACGGTAAAAACCATCGAAAGTCTGGGCGTAAATCTTGTCGTAATCAGAGATAAGAAAGACCGGTATTTCGATGAACTGAAAAATATAAAAATTCCGGTGATCAACGGAGGTGACGGAACAGGAAACCATCCTTCACAATGTATGCTGGATTTAATGACGATCTATCAGGAATTCGGAAAATTTGAAGGATTAAAAGTAGGAATCGTTGGAGACGTAAAACACAGCAGAGTTGCCAACTCCAATGCAGAAGCATTAAGAAGGTTAGGCGCAAAAGTATATTTCTCAGGACCGGAACAGTGGTTTGATGAAGGAGCCTTAATCAACGGAACCTATCTGAATATTGATGAAATGATCCATGACGTAGATGTTCTGATGTTATTAAGAATCCAGCACGAAAGACATGATGCCAAAATGAGTTTCTCCGCTTCAGAATATCACAAAAAATATGGCTTAACCAAAGTAAGAGAAAAAGCCATGAAAAAAGAAGCCATCATCATGCATCCTGCACCCATCAACAGAGGAGTGGAAATTGATGACGATTTGGTAGAATGCGAACGCTCAAGAGTTTTCAAACAAATGCAGAACGGTGTTTTCGCAAGAATGGCAATCTTAAAAGAAGCCTTGGAAAAACAAGGATATACTTTTAAATAAGAACCAAGGTAAAAGAGCCAAGCTAAAAGTAAAAAGAATCAAGTAGTAAGCCGACCCGAAAGGGTCAAACAACAATAGCCGTGGGTAAAACCCATGGAAAAGAGAAAAAGATGAAAACCAAAGCCCTGAAAGGGCGATCTGTTAATAGCCATGGGTAAAACCCTTGGAAACAAAAAAGATAAAGATTATCCAAGCCTCGTAGAGGCGACCTGTTAATAAAAAAGAAAATCTAAATAAAGAAAATGAAGAAAAAGTTAATACTGGAGTCCGGTGAAGTGTTTCACGGAGAAGGTTTCGGAGCAGAATTGGAAACTGCTGGAGAAGTGGTTTTCAATACCGGAATGACAGGGTATCAGGAATTGATCTCTGATCCGTCTTATTGCGGTCAGATTGTTTGCATGACCTATCCGCTTATCGGAAACTATGGAATTAATAGAGATGACTATGAGAGTATTGAACCGGCAATTAAAGGACTTATCGTAAAAGAACTTTGTGATCTGCCATCCAATTTCCGTACTCAGATTACTTTAGATGAATTATTTAAAAAGAAAAACCTTTCAGGAATTTCAGGAATCGATACCAGAAGACTGACAAGAATTCTTCGTAACCACGGAGTGGTGAAAGGAAAAATCGTAAACGCTGATGCCGATGAAAGCAAAGTAGTTTCAGAATTAAGATCAACCAGCTTCCCAACCAATCAGGTGGAGCAGGTTTCCACAAAAACACC
The DNA here is from genome assembly GCF_900156825.1 of Chryseobacterium gambrini. Classification (GTDB taxonomy): domain Bacteria; phylum Bacteroidota; class Bacteroidia; order Flavobacteriales; family Weeksellaceae; genus Chryseobacterium; species Chryseobacterium gambrini. Next base: position 266,360 of record NZ_FTOV01000006.1, read on the forward strand.
TTATGCAAATCCGGGAAGAGGACTTAAAGTGGTGCTTGTAGATTTTGGTTCCAAATTAGGAATTATCAGAGAATTATCTCAAAGAAACTGCGATATCACAGTCGTTTCTCAGGATGTAACTGCAGAAGAAATTTTACTGATGAATCCGGACGGAGTAATGTTATCCAACGGTCCCGGTGATCCTGAAGATAATCAACAGGCTTTAAAGATGATCAGAGGAATTTTAGGAAAAGTTCCGATTTTCGGAATCTGTTTAGGACACCAGTTAATTGGTTTGGCTTGTGGCGCAAAAACCTTCAAATTAAAATTCGGACACAGAGGTGGAAACCATCCGGTTTTAGATTTAGAGAAAAACAAAGTGGCGATCACTTCCCAGAATCACGGTTACGCAGTAGATCAGGAAAGTTTAAAAAATACAGACTTAATAGAAACACACATCGCACTGAACGACAGAACAAACGAAGGTCTGAAACACAAAATTCACCCTTGTTTCTCCGTTCAATATCACCCTGAAGCAAGCCCGGGTCCTGAAGATGCAAATTATTTGTTCGATGAATTTATCCAGTTAATGGAAGATTTTAAAAATAAATAAAACATTTAGTTTATCATTCTGAGTGAAGCGAAAGTGGAATGAAGAATCTCAATAATTAAAAAAGATTCCTGAGAATGACAATGTGTAAAAATTAAATCTAAATAAACATTGCTAAAAGTCTAACTTCTGGCAACTCAATCTAAAAAGAAAAATGGCAAAACGTACAGACATAAAAACAATTTTAGTAATCGGTTCAGGTCCCATCATTATCGGTCAGGCGGCGGAATTTGATTACGCAGGAACGCAGGCTTGCTTATCTTTAAAAGAAGAAGGCTACAAAGTAATTTTGATTAATTCAAACCCTGCAACCATTATGACGGATGTTGAAATCGCAGATAAAGTATACATCGAGCCGATTTCACTTCAGTTTGTAAGTCACATCATCAGAAAAGAACGTCCCGATGCGCTTTTACCAACGCTTGGAGGACAAACCGGACTGAATATGGCGGTAGAATTGGAAAAATCAGGAATTTTGGAAGAATGCAAAGTTGAGGTGTTGGGAACAAAACTTTCAGCCATCAACAGAGCGGAAGACAGAGATCTTTTCCGTGAACTGATGAGAGAACTGAACGAACCCGTTCCGGAATCTGACATCGTAAACACGGTAGAAGGAGCATTAAATTTTGCCGACAGAATCGGGTATCCTGTTATTGTTCGTCCGGCTTTCACCATGGGTGGAACAGGAGGAGGTATCGCTTCCAATGAAGTTGAATTAAAAGAAATTGCTGAACTGGGATTGAAACACAGTCCCGTAACACAATGTCTGATTGAAAAATCAATCGCAGGTTTCAAAGAAATAGAATACGAAGTAATGCGTGATGCAAACGACAACGCCATTGTGGTTTGTAACATGGAAAATATAGATCCGGTTGGAGTTCACACAGGAGATTCAATCGTTGTGGCGCCTTCTCAGACGCTTTCAGACAGAGAATACCAGTTGTTGAGAAATGCTTCACTGAAAATCATCAGAGCATTAGGAATCGAAGGAGGATGTAACGTACAGTTGGCTTTAGATCCGCATTCATTCGATTACTACATCATCGAAGTAAACCCGAGAGTTTCAAGATCATCCGCTTTAGCTTCAAAAGCAACAGGTTACCCGATTGCAAAAATCGCTGCGAAAATTGCGGTAGGTTTAACGCTGGACGAAATCATGAACCCGGTGACAGGGAAAACATACGCTTGTTTCGAGCCGGCTTTGGACTATGTGGTAACGAAATTCCCAAGATTCCCTTTCGATAAATTCGAAACAGCGGACAGAAGATTATCCACCCAGATGAAAGCTACGGGTGAAGTAATGGCAATCGGAAGAAATTTCGAAGAATCTTTACAGAAAGCCATCCGTTCTCTGGAAACCGGGATTAAACATATCGGTTTAAAAACCAAGCAGACAGCAGCTTTAACGGCTGAAGAAATTGAAAGAAGAATCAGAGTTTGTGATGACGAAAGATTATTCATCATCGGAGATGCTTTAAGAAGAGGGTACGACTGGGAACAGATCGTAGAATGGAGCAAAATCGATAAATTCTTCATCTGGAAAATCAAAAAACTGATTGATTTCGAAAAGACAATCGCAGAAAATAAATTCAGCAAAGAAATTTTACTGGAAGCTAAAAAATTAGGTTTTGCAGATATAAATATTGCGGTTCTGTGGAACGTGACGGAGCGTGAAGTGTTCAATTTCAGAAAAGAAAACGGAGTAATGCCGGTGTACAAAATGGTAGATACCTGCGCGGCGGAATTCGAATCTGAAACCCCTTATTTCTACGGAACGTACGAAGAAGAAAACGAATCTGTAGTTTCAGACAAAGAAAAAATCATCGTTCTTGGTTCAGGGCCTATCAGAATCGGACAGGGTGTTGAGTTTGATTACGCAACGGTGCACTCAGTTTGGGCCATCAAAGAAATGGGTTACGAAGCGATTATCATCAACAATAATCCGGAAACAGTTTCTACAGACTTCTCGATTTCAGATAAACTATATTTTGAGCCTTTAACGGAAGAAGATGTAATGAACATCATCGAATTGGAAAAACCAAAAGGAGTGGTTGTACAGTTCGGAGGACAGACAGCCATCAACTTAGCAGATAAATTAGCCGCTCACGGAGTTCAGATTCTGGGAACTTCTCTGGAAGATCTGGATAGAGCAGAAAACAGAGATAAATTCGAAAAAGCGCTTCAGGAAATGCAGATTCCGCAGCCTTTAGGAAAAACATCGGTTTCAAAAGAAGAAGCGATAAAAATTGCCAACGAGATCGGTTATCCGGTATTGGTTCGTCCGAGCTACGTTTTAGGAGGAAGAGCCATGGAAATCGTGTACACGGAAACAGAACTGGCGCACTACATGGAAAATGCAGTGGAAGCAAGTCCTGAACACCCTGTTTTGGTCGACAAATACATGGTTGGAAAAGAAGTGGAAATCGATGCGATCTGCGATGGTGAAACGGTAATCATTCCAGGAATTATGGAGCATATCGAAAGAGCGGGAGTTCACTCCGGAGACTCAATTGCAGTGTATCCTCCACAGAATATTTCACAAAGCGAAATCGAAACTTTGGTTGATTACACAAAAAGGTTAGCGAAAGGATTAAATGTGATCGGATTAATGAACATCCAGTATGTTCTTTTCGAAGGAAACGTTTATGTGATCGAGGTGAACCCACGTTCTTCAAGAACCGTTCCTTTCTTATCTAAAATTACGGATGTTCCGATGGCAAATCTGGCTACAAAAGCAATTTTAGGACAGAAACTGAAAGATTTAGGCTACGAAAGCGGATTGGTTCCCAATAAAGAAGGGGTTTTCGTAAAAGTTCCTGTATTCTCTTTCTCAAAATTAACAAAAGTAGATATCTCTCTTGGCCCTGAAATGAAGTCTACAGGAGAAGTAATGGGGAAAGATACAACTCTGGAGAAAGCATTATACAAAGGATTGGTTGCGGCTGGAAGAAAAGTTCCGATGCACGGCTCAATTTTGTTCACCGTTGCAGATAAACACAAGCAGGAAGCGGCTGATCTGGCAGCAAGATTCCACGAAGTTGGTTTCAGAATCTGGGCAACGGAAGGAACGGCAAAATTCTTTGAAGAAAAGGGAATTCCATGCAAAATCGGTTATAAAATCGGGGAGGAGAGTATCAACCTGATCGACCTGATCCAGAAAGGAAAAGTGCAGTACGTTGTGAACACGATGACGAAAGGGAAACAATCGGAAAGAGACGGTTTCCAGATCAGAAGAATGAGTGTGGAAAACGGTGTACCTTGTTTAACATCCATGGATACAGTAGAAGCCATCCTGAAAGTTATCGAAAGCATGAGTTTCAAAATGGAGACAATGTAGTTTTCGGAAATATTAATGATTTACCATAAATCAAACCTCACAGGTTTTTAAAACCTGTGAGGTTTAAATTATCCTTTACAAATAGTAGCCGATTCAATACCAATTAAAAAATTATTTATAAAGAACTAATCCGTTTCGCGTAATTATATTAATAATCATAACTCTATTTTCTGAAAATCTAAAAAGGAAATTATAATTTCCATCCGTAGCTATTGTTTCAAGATAATTTTCTCCAGCTTTGTTTTTCGAATTTTGTGTTTTTGATATTATTGTATAGGTTTCTTTTTCATCTTCTAATTTGTTTATTGTTATTTTTTTCGAAGTATAATCATAAATGACTGTCGCTTTTGTAGGTTTGATTTCACTCATATCATTGTTTTTTACAATTGAAAAAAGTGTATAGTTTCTTACAAATTTATTCTGTGAGAATACAGAGAAAAAACACAATAAAAATAATATTGTAAATATTTTTAATTTCATATTATAATTTATTAGAGGCTCTGTATTGAATTTTTTTTATCTTGAATCTTCCTATTTTCCTTTTCTTTTTCTCTCTTGATATTATCTTGTTTAGCAATTTCATTTGTTATTTCATTGATAATATTTTTGTAGTCAATATCTTGAATGGATACAAAAGAACTTGTAGATAAGTTCTTTTTTTCGGAATCTGGAAATAGATAATTTATATCTTCAGGCTTAATGGACAAATAATAACTAAGATTTTCATTATGCCACTCTAAATCTACTGATGTAAGCTCTCCATTATTTTGTGTTTCATTATATGATTTATCTATTTCATTTAGATTTTTATTAAAATCACCATTCATTTTCTGAGGTTGCTTCCCCCATATGAAATATTGGAAAGAATCTGGTTTACCAAATGCTGATGTAAATATTTCTATAAAGCTGTTATATTTTATTCCGCGCGAAAATTTCTTAGATTGATATTCAGCAGAACTAATTTGCCAACTTTCTTGTTGGTGAATTTCTATCTCTTTTAAGATATTATCTATAAATATTAAATTCACAAACATAATATTACCGCGACCAGATTTAATATCTAATGATTTAGGAATATATTGAACCTCTTTGAAGTTGTGATTTTTGATATTTTTATCAGTTATAATTTTAGATTCATCATCAATTATAAAATCTTTAAAATTACTATTGATTTTTAATCCTTTAAAACCATTAAAATTTTTGAGATTTTCCTTGTTTTCAAGTTTTAGTCCATTCGTATTTATTTTTTGACTTAATAGAGAGGCAAAAGAATTTTGTGTAATTTTCTGATCCGCCTTTATTGTATCACTATTGTTGTCACTTATTATATTTTGTGATTTTTTTTCATTACATGAGTTTAGTAATAAAATTGAAATAATTAATATGTATTTTTTCACGGTATTTAATTTTTCAAATATAATTTATAATTCTTAAACTTTTTTATTGCTTTTCCGTAAAAAAAGCGAGTAACTTTTCCATGCTTTAGTAATACAGGCTCGGCAAAGCCTTGACACATAAAACAGGAAAGCCCTCGCCATATAAGGCAAGGAGCTCAAATGTTTGCATTTTGTGTCTTTGTGAATTTTGCCGATTCGTATTACAAAAGCAAAAGTTTAAACTCTTCTTTTTTTCGTTGATGTTTTGCAAAAATACGATTTTTTGCGATCATCATATAATTTTTGTAATCCTCATTTTATACGATAAATTTTTAGTATTAAAATTGGAGAATTTTAGATTTGTTAGATAATTGTAATTTCAAAGTTAAGTATGGTTTATAATACCTTAATACATAATTTTACCTACACGTTCACCACTTCAAAATCCCCTGAAGAAGTCTTCAGTACTTTAATCAATCCCCGAAACTGGTGGATTGGTCTGCATCATGAAATCATTACCAGAAAATCTGAAAACAGGAATGATGAATTTATTTTTGATGCCGGAAATGGAGTTCATCACACCGTTCAACGACTTATAGAAGTAAGTCCTTACGAGAAAATTGTTTGGGAAGTGATCGAAAGTAAACTCACATTTGTAAACAAAATGGACGAATGGACCGGAACAAAAATTTGTTTTGAGATTTTCAAAGAAGCCGATAAAACAAAAGTTGTTTTCACGCACGAAGGCTTGATCCCGCAATTTGAATGTTTTGGCGGCTGTTCCGGTGCATGGTCGCAGTATATGGAAAAGTTGGAGAAAGAGCTTAATCAATAAATTTAAGATTGTGAAAAAATATTTTTTACCAGCTCTATTTGTTATTTTTGCTTTGATCTCTAATCTGTATTTCGGACAAAACCGGATTCCGAATTCATCATCTGTTATCAAAGAAAATCTGGATTATCCATTTGGAACTTTAGTAAAATTAAAAGTAGAAATCGTAGACGGAACAGATCTTAAATTGAAAGCTATGGAAGGACGTTATCTCATTAAGATTAAAGAAGTTAATGATATTCCTGCCGATAAACCCTTTATAATGGAGTTTGTGGACGATTCCGGCGAATTTCCAACGGAACATTTTAGTTTGTATAAAAAACTTTATAAAATAGAAGCTGAACATGACTTTTCTTTAGATGATATAAAGAAAATGCAGAAATATTACGTAGGGAGAACTTTCATTGTTTTGGCTTATGAAACAGGAAAATTCGTGGGAACTCCAAATGAAAGTGATTATGTGCGTAAAAAAGTAAATTTACCACGTTTAATGAGACAGGATGTGAGTTTTCAATTTAAAAATTATTTGGTGATTGATTCTAAATTGAAAGATTAATTCATTTTATAATAAGTTTTCTTAAAATATTTACTCGGTTTAATATAAACCTTCTTTCTTTCCGCATCAAAAATCCAGTTGAACCTCCTCAGTAAATCTGCTCCTAAATAGCTGGATTTCTGAATTTTAAGTTCTCCTGGGAAAAATCCTGCCGAAACATCCTTTAAAACAAAATTTCCCACTTTCAGAACAGGCAAAATTCCGTTTTTGGTGATAACGCTTTGTCCGGATGAGTTCTTCAATGTTTTTTCGCCGGTTACTTTTAGCTTTTTGTCGAGTTCTTTGCCATCTGCAAATTCATTGCTGTAAAGAATCCCGCCGGAATATCCGGATTGAAGGAGAAAATAGGCTTCTACATTTTGCTTTTCAATAACACTGGTTGCAGGAATAAAAAGCTGTTCATTTTTTAAAAGTAATGGAACTGACTGATAGCCATTTAAATCCGGCATTTTATCATACACTACAAATCTGCTGTTATCATAATCGATCTTAAAAATTTTTCCTTTAAAAATTCCGGTTCCGATTTTTCCGTCTGCTTCATGACCGGTAAGTTCATTATCGAAAAATCTAATATTTTCATATTTCTTTTTGCCGATTTTTATCGTATTTCCGTTGCTTATTTCATCTTTAAAAATAATATGATCTGCATTTCTTTTCCGGTCCGGAGAAATGGACGCATCTTCCATAGCAATCTGAAACATCAGATCCAGAGAATCTTTGTCATTTACTAAAGTTTTAACAATGATGTTGTTATGCTTTGTAATTCTGAACGGAATGATTTCCTGAGCCTGAATGGTTGATAAAAAAGATAATAATAAAAGCGATGAAATCATTTTGAACATCTGATTCTAATTTTACATAAAAATAAAATTAGTTTTTATTTGAGCCAAAAGAATTGTGGGGAAAAGAAATTTTATATCTTTAAAACCTGAAAATTAATAACTCTGAAACCAAATGACGAAACATCAGCAAAGAGTAGCCGAAGTCTATCATTTTTTCGATAATAAAGATACTGTTTTAGGATTTAGAAAATTACTGGACTGTGCGATGGATACTCAGAATATGGAGATCTACAAAGAAGCTGTCGCATTAACGGACTGGAAAGAACAGTTTCCTTCCTACACGGAGGAACTCATCGAAAAATCAAAAAATCTTCTTCAGAAAATAGAAAAAATTCCGGTGAAAGAACAATCACTGGAAAAATCTGTACTGAGAGCGAGAAATATTTTAAAATCCTACGGTAGCAACCGCTTTTCGCTCGGTCCTGTTTCTGTGGAAATGAATAAAGGACAGGTTTACGGTTTGGTAGGCGAAAACGGTAACGGAAAAACAACTTTACTCAGAATTCTGGCAAAAGAAATTTCCCACAATGAAGGAGAGCTGAATTATTCTTTCAATGAAGAACCCAAAAATGAATACGATCTCCGTACAAAACTTGTTTACATTCCGCAGAGAACTGCAAAATGGTACGGAAGTTTAAAGGACAACCTGAAATTTGTATTGGCAAATTACGGCGTGAAACCGGAAGAAAACGAAACACGAACTTTAATGATGATCGCCCGTCTCGGACTTTGGAATTACAAACATCTGAAGTGGAGCGAACTTTCTTCCGGCTACAAAATGCGTTTTGAATTAGCCAGAACACTGCTAAGAAAACCGGAAATTTTATTACTGGATGAACCTCTTGCCAATCTGGATGTTTTGGCGCAGCAGGTTATTCTGGAAGATTTAAAATCGATTGCAAATTCGGTTAACAATCCTATTGCATTGATTTTGAGTTCACAGCAGCTTTACGAAGTAGAGAAAATATCAGACAAAGTCATATTCCTGAAAAACGGACAGTACAAAGACAATTCTGAACTGGTGAATGAAGAAAACGACGGACTGATTATCGAAATTGATACCACAAATTCCAGAGAAGATTTATTAAAAGCATTTGAAGGTTTCCCTCTTGAAAAACTGAATTTCAACGGAGGAGTGTATGTTGCTCATTTTTCAACAGATACAGAGTTCCATACCGTGATGTCCGCGCTCGGAAATGCCAGAATGAATGTGGTGTATATCCGTAATATTTCTTCCTCAACCAGAAGATTTTTCGTAAGCTAATTTTCTCAAATTCAACAAAAAATGCAAAAAATAAATCAATTCAATCAATATCTGCTCGAAAAATATCCGACAGTCTGGAACACCAGAATTGTATGGATGCTTTTGGCGAGTGCAGTTCTTCATGTTTTCTTTTTTATCGTAGGCTATATTTCTCACGCAGATCCTGTCTCTTTACAGAAAATAAATGTAAAAGATGATTATTTCCGTGAAGGGATGATTTTTATCCACCTCATTATTTCCGTTCTCATGATGGTGGGATGGCTGATTATGATGTTTAAAAATAACGCATTCAAAAACTTTTATCCTTCTTCAAAAGGGAAATTGTTCCTGCAGTTTGTTCAGTACTTCATTATTATTTTTGCAGGTACTACTTTTTATTTTTCTTATATGACGGGTTTTAAATTGTTTATCAAAAACAAATATCCCGATCAGGAAATGACTGAAAATATTAATGTTATTAATAAAGCCAATGCTTTTCTTTCTCAGGATCTTGAGCATTATACTTTGGATAACAGAACTTTTCCAAAGTTTTACGATCTGTATTGCGAGACCGACATCAATAAAATAGACCGGAATCAGAAATATTTTGTTTACTATAACAGGGTTTATCAGTTCTATAACTTATATTCAAAAACCGTTTATAAAAAAGATAAATACGGAGATTTCCTTTTCCCATCAGGTGAAACCGAAAAGAATCTGGCGTATGAAGAAAATAAAAAAGGTTCTGCAACCTACTATTTCAAAAAAGATGTAGTGGATATGTCACCTTACATCAATACCACGGATTTAACGTATTATAATTTTTCTGATGTATTTTATAGTGATGATTATTCAGGAAAGGATTATTTGAGGATGCAATATTCCGGTGAAGAACCTTATGACGGATATAATCAGACGATTAAAGACTCTTATAAAAAGAAGAGATTCGAAATCAACAGATTTACAACGAATCTGCTGAATAAAAAAAATCCTGCTGAAATTGAAAAGCTGCTGAAAAATTTTCTTGATATTTCGAAGAAATTCGGAATCAAGAATAACTTAGATTCAAAAAGCTGGGTGAAAATGATCTATCATCCCAATGATTTCAACGTAAGATATTTTATTAAAAAATACAAACCTCTTCCGGATGAAGAATATGATGTAAATAATGCGCCAATGGATGAAGACGGAAATTATGTATACACTAAAACTGTTACAGATTCTGCGGCTGCAGTGGTTGACGGTGAAGTGGTAAATGATTCCGTTCAGATCAGAGACTTTAATCCGGATATTGATACCCAGCTTTCTCCGGCAGAATATTTTAAGAATAACACCACAGATTACTACTATTATTCAGACAATCTTCAGAATCTTCTGAATAATGTGGATCTTATAAAATCTACGGATTTCTTTTCAGAAAATATTCATATTTATATCTGGATCGCATTTTTCCTTGCTACCATTATTTTCAGCTTCAGAATAACAGGGCTTAAATCTCTTCTTTTCAGCGTGATCAGTGCAGGCGTTTTATTTTTGGCAGTTGTTCTGGTAACAGTGTTATTTTCTGCTTCGAGCGGAAGAAACGGAATTGAATTTTTTGTTTCCTATTTTGTTTTTTTCATAGGTCTGGCTATTTTACTCCTTCCGATTGTGATGATGAAAAGCCTTAAAAAACTAATCGCTTCAATCCTTATCAATATCTCTTTGAATGGTTTTGTACTTTTTGTATTGCTGATCTTTTTTATCATTAATATCCATCAGGAAGAAAGCTGTGAACAGATTAATATCATGTCTTATGACTGTCCGACAATTATCAAAACATTAGGATTCAATCTCAGCTATATTATTTTAGCCTGCGGATTCATCTTTATGTATCTGTATACTTCCGTTCTGCATAAATGGAAAGCAATGCCGAATTAAATTTTTAAATAAGATTAAACCTCATATATAATTTTATGAGGTTTTTGTTTTAAATAATATTAAATAAATTCCTAGTTTTGCGCATTAATAACTATCATGAAAAAATATTTACTTGGAATTTTTTTTATTTATCTTTTGTCTTGTGGAAATTCTGATAATCTTGAAAATGAAAATGTAAATCTACAGAATACAAAAATTCAGACATTAACCATTCAGGATGAAGAGATCGACAATGGAAATGCTACTTTATATGAAAAGCTAGATTTTAAATTTGAATATGCTCAGAATAAACTAATTAAGGTTTGGGATATTCATAATAATTATACGGAGAACCTTTCTTACACTAATAATTTAATTACTAATATAAACATTAGTGGATATTCTTATCCGCAATTATCTAATCATCTGTTTTTTAAAGTGAAAAGAAATTTATTTTATGACAATAACCAAAGAATCATAAAATCTGAAGCTGTAGAAAGTCCTAATAATTATAGATATACAACTTTTGAATATCCTTCTGCAAACATTATTGTTGCAAAAAATTATCTTCAAAATTCTTTTGATGGTAGTATAACATGGTCACAAAAATCGATTATTTACTTAAGTAATGGCAATGTAGAAAAAGTAGAAATATGGTCGAATACAATTCCTTCTATACAAAGTAGTGTTACAAAATATGAATATGATCAAAAAATAAACCCTAATCATTCAGTTGATATAAACAGAATTTTAGCACTACCGGAATACTCATTTAATGTTTTTGAACTTCAGGATTACTCACAGATTTCAAATAATAATGTTATAAAGAAAATGAAGTATACCGTAAATAATACTGTTGAATCATTATCTGAAACAGTAAATGTTCATTATAATTATCAAAGTAATAATCTTCCTGCAACAATTTATTTACAATATAATTATTCCGGAAATACGGGACTAAAAGTTTCAGCGATCTACGGATATTAATAGAAAATTGAAACTACCTTATTATAAACAAATTTTAATTATAAAAATAATAGCAATGAGACTATATTATAACATGAAACAAAAATTGTTATAATTGAGAAGGCTATTCTTTTTTGATTTCGTAATTTTAGGCAAAATTTAAAAAAGTGAAAAAGTTATTATTTGCGATTTGTATATCAGCTTCAGTTTTCAGTTTTGCGCAGGATTATTCTGTACCGGCAGCAAGTCCGCGCCAGAAAGTAGAGCAGCAGTTTTCAATGTCTAAAATCACGATCGATTACGGAAGACCGGGTGTGAAAGGACGTAAAATTTTCGGAGAACTTGTTCCTTATGGACAGGTTTGGAGAGCGGGAGCCAACTCATCTACTAAAATTACCTTCGGACAGTCTGTAAATTTCGGCGGAAAAATTGTTCCTGCCGGAACATACGGATTATTCATCGTTCCTACAGAAAAAGAATGGAAAGTGATCTTGAACAAAGATTTCCAGCAATGGGGAGCTTATACATATGATGCAAAACAGGACGTTGTAGACGTTACCGTTCCGGTTAATAAATTAGCAGATAAGCAGGAATGGTTCGAAATTACATTAAATCCGACAGGCGAAAATTCGGCAAATCTTGTGCTGAAGTGGGATATGTCTCAGGCGGAAGTGGGTTTAAAACCTTCAAGTCCGGAAGCTGTAAATAAAATTGCAGATAAGCTGAAGGAAATCAAAAAGATAGAATCTGACGCAGCAAAAACAAAAGGCTAAACATGAACTTTTCTATTCAGACTGTTTTAGAAAACGAAAAATATCAGTTAATCCCCTTGCAACAAGGGGATTTTGAGTCTTTATACGAAGTGGCTTCCGATCCGAAAGTCTGGGAGCAGCATCCCAATAAAGACCGCTACAAAAGAGAAGTTTTCGAAAATTTTTTCAGAGGAGCAATAGAAAGCAAAGGCGCCTTTAAAATTATTGAGAAAGAAACAGGAGCCGTTTTAGGAAGCAGCCGTTTTTATGATTATGATGAAGAGACAAACCGTATTTTTATCGGCTACACATTTTACGGAACAAAATCGTGGGGAAAAGGAATCAATCCGCAGATTAAAAAATTAATGCTCGATTACATTTTTCAGTTTGTAGATACCGTTCATTTTCATATCGGAAAAGAAAATTACCGGTCCCAGATTGCTTTGGAAAGACTGGGCGGGAAGAAAATCGCAGAGCAGGAAGTCGCGTATTTCGGAGAACCGACCAGAACTAACTTTGTATACGAAATTAAAAAGGAGAACCATTTTTAAAGCTTGTTTAAGCTAATTTCAGAATAAACCGCAAAAGGAACAAAAGATAATGTTAAAATGAATTTCCATAATAATCAAAGCGCTCAAAAGAATAAAAATCAAAGATTTTTAAAAACTATTGTGAGCTTTTTCATTTATAATGATCAACTTTAAATAAAAGTTAGTTCATCTTTTGCTCCTTTTGCGGTTAAATAAAACTTTAGGCAGACTTTTAGTTTAAATTAAAACCTTTGTTAACTTTTACAAGTGAAACGGCTTTGTGAAACTTAAAAGCGATAATTAGTAAAAAACTTTTTTTACTTAGTGTTCAAAAAATAAAAAAATAAATAATATGAAGAAATATAAAATTCAGCAATCGCCATTCGTTGTTCCTACCACAGACGGAAAACTCATTGAAGAACACTGGGGAAACTCCACAGGAAATTCCAATATTTCCATTGCACACATGGTTGCACCGCCCAACTGGAGCGAACCGCATCAGACTCCCGAATTTGATGAATTCACCTTAATTATTTCAGGAAAAAAACAATTTGAAATTGACGGCGAAATTGTTGTCTTAGAAAAAGGACAAAGTATTTTAATTGAAAAAGGTGCAAGAGTTCGGTACAGCAACCCATTTTCCGAAGAATGTGAATACGTTGCCATCTGTCTTCCGGCTTTTTCTATGGATCTTGTAAACAGGGAAGAATAAAGTATGGCGCTGCAAATTTGTCATAAATGTAAAGAAAATTCCTTTACGTGGTTTATCAACGGAAAGTCTCATCTAACCGTTTGGAGCTGTTTCAATTGTGATTATGAAGCAAAGGAAAACGAAAGTGAGGAATGCATCTGCGAAAACTGTGGAAAGAAAACAAAAACAAAGCTTAAAGATAAAGAAACCGAATATTTCTGGTGTTCTGACTGCAATACTACAAGCGAACTATAAAGAAAACGACCTCTAAAATTGGAGGTCGTTTTTTATGAGGATTATAACTATTTCAGTAGCTCTTTCAAAAACATCAGCATGTGATTCCACGCTCTTTTTGCCATCACTTCATTATAATCCGGCGATTTCGGATCGGTAAAAGTATGCTTGGAATGTGCATACGTGATGATTTGCCAGTCCGCATTTCCATCATTCATTTCCTTCACCAGATTATTGTAATCTTCCGGACTTACCCCTCTGTCATCGGCAGGATTTTCCACCAAAATTTTTGTCGAGATCGGTCCGTTTTTTCTCGCCTGATCCTTTCCGATACTTCCGTGGATAGAAACAACGCCCACCACAGGAAGATTTCCCCTCGCTGATTCCAAAGCTCCCGTTCCTCCGAAACAATAGCCGATAACCGCAATTTTTTCAGGAATTGCTCCGTTTTTTTTCAATTGTTCCAGTGCAAGCGAAATCCTTTTCTGGTACGCTTCGTAATTTTTCTTGTAATATCCCGAATTTTTCGCAGCCGTATCCATATTCGTAGGAATGTTCCCCTCTCCATAAATATCTGCAATAAAAGCAACGTAGCCTTGTTTTTCAAGTTCGGCAGCCGCTGTTTTCGCTTCATCATCAATTCCTTTCCACGCAGGAAGAATCAGAACTCCCGGAAGTTTCTTTCCCGCATTGGAAGTAACCAGTCCGTTAAGTTTCTGCGCGCCGTCCTGATAAGCGACAGGTTTCAGATTCTGACTAAAAAAAGTCACCGAAGTCATTAAAAACGAAGACAATAAAAGTGAACGTATCATATTTTGTAATTTAAATTTTTTTTAGGAGCTGTTTCCCGCTTTCGCTACTCGCTTTTTCTGTATTTCGGCGGTGGCGAAGCCACCGCCGAAATACAGAAAAGAGCTCAGACACGCCGCTCAATCGGGGCTAAATATTGGTCTGATTTATCAATACTGCAACAATACCATCAATAGTTCTGCCAAATTCAGCCAATCCTTATTAAGATTTAATCAATAAAAATTTTGAACTTCAGTTATTTATCCCAAAAGTTAAGATTTTCCTGTCCGAATCCTTTCATATTGACCAACCATCGTATTTTTAATTATTTAAAATAAATCCAGAGTTTAAATTACTAAAAATAACTCAGAACCAATAAAAATATAATATCATTTAATTTTTCAAAACCAATTTAACCTCAATCAATCTCAGCCTCAGTCTCAATCTCACTTTCACTCCGGCTTATAAAACTGATACTGCTCATTCTCATAATACGCATGAATATGCTGCAAACCATTCGTCAGAACAATCTCTTTCGCTCCGATCACAGAATTGTATCTTGCGGTTTGCTCAAAAGTTTTCTCCGTTAATTTAATTTGGGGAGCTTTGCATTCAATTAAAATTTTAGGCTGTGCTTTTTCAGTAATTAAAAGATCAACCCTCTTCGTTAAACCGTTTAAAACAATCTTTTTTTCCGTAATTAATGCAGAAGCAGAGTAGGACTGTACTGTAAGATAATAATGGATCCAGTGTTGCCGTACCCACTCTTCAGGAGTCAGCAAAAGGTAAGTTTTACGAACCAAATCATAAATAAAAAACTTATCTTTGTCTTTCTTGAATTTAAAATCAAAAGTTTCCTGAAAATTCAGTTTTGGAAGTTCCATTTATAAGATGAAAGAATTAGATTTAATCCTCAAAAATATTAAAAATAAAGAAGTTTTACCGATTTATTTTTTTCACGGAGAAGAACCCTATTTTATAGATCTTGCTGTAAAAGCTCTCGAACACGACTTTCTGACGGAAGATGAAAAAGCATTCAACCAAACCGTAGTCTATGGCAAAGATACCACTTATCAGGAAGTTCTTTCTTTGGCAAGACAGTTTCCCATGATGGGCGACAAACAGGTAATCATTGTAAAAGAAGCGCAGGATTTAAGACTCGCTGAAAGCGAAAGCAATGCTTTGGAAATGTACGTTCAGAATCCTGTTCCGTCTACTGTTCTGGTTTTTGCGCACAAACACAAAAAATTAGACAGCCGAAAGAAAGTAACCAAATCTTTAGAAAAAGCGAAAGCATTGTTTTTAAGCGAATCAATCCGCGAAAACAACCTTCCCAAATGGATTGCAGACGAATGTGCCGCACTAAAAATAAAAACAGCTCCCAATATCTCACATCTTTTAGCAGAATATTTAGGAAACGACCTTTCAAGAATTGCCAATGAGCTGAATAAACTGAAAATTATCCTGAAAGAAGGTGAAATTTTAGACGGAACCATCATCGAAAACCACATCGGAATCAGCAAAGAATACAACGTTTTTGAATTACAGAAAGCTTTAGGAACAAAAAATGCCAACGCAGCATTTAAAATTGCACATTTTATGGGCAAAAACCCTAAAAACAATCCTTTCGTGATGATGTTGGCAAGTTTATACAATTACTTTTCCAATGTCATTATTTATAATACAATGATCGGTCAGCCGCCTCAGACAATTGCCGCACAAATGGGCGTAAATCCTTATTTTATAAAAGATTATGCAGAATCGGCAAGATTATATCCTTTGAAACATGCAACCAGAGTCATTTCAATTTTAAGAGAATTCGACATGAAAGGGAAAGGATTGGGTGCAGTCAATATGAGCGAAGCAGAACTGATTAAAGAATTGGTTTACAAAATTATAAATGTCGATAAAATTAAGATGAAAGTATGATTTTGATAATTGTTGTTGACTGATTGACCTTAATTTTACCATCAACGGACAACCAATGTCTAACATCTACTATCGAAATTCAACATATTAGATATTGACAACTATCATTAAAATAACTTTAAATAAACAGTAAAAATTCCGAAATTAGCACTCGGAAATTTTAAATTTTTTTGAAAAGCAGAATATGGAGCAAAACATTTTAGATTGTGTGATCGTTGGATCTGGACCTTCTGGTTTCACAGCGGCAATTTATGCAGCAAGAGCAGACTTAAAACCTGAACTGTACACAGGTCTGGAGCCGGGCGGACAATTGACTACAACTACTGAAGTCGACAACTTTCCAGGATATCCGAACGGAATTACAGGTCCTGAAATGATGATGGATTTGCAGAAGCAGGCTGAAAGATTCGAAACAAAAGTACATTATGAAATGATTACTAAAGTTGAATTTTCAAAAGAAGTAGGAGGAGTTCATAAACTGTACGCAGGAAATAAAGAAATTTTTGCCAGAACTGTGATCATTTCTACCGGTGCTACTGCAAAATATTTAGGTCTTGATGACGAAAAAAAATACAACGGAGGAGGAGTTTCCGCGTGTGCAACGTGTGACGGATTTTTCTACAGAGGAAAAGATGTTGTGGTAGTTGGAGCCGGAGATACCGCAGCGGAAGAAGCAACTTATCTTGCAAAGCTGGTGAACAAAGTAACCATGTTGGTAAGAAAAGATGAATTCAGAGCTTCCAAAGCAATGGTTCACAGAGTGAATAATACGCCCAATATTGAAGTGAAATTCCACCACGAGTTAATTGGAATTGAAGGAGAAAATAACCTTGTAGAAAGAGCGGTGGTCATCAATAATCAGACTCAGGAAAAATCTACAATCGATGTTCATGGAATCTTTATTGCTATAGGTCACAAACCGAATACAGATATTTTCGTGGGACAGATTGATCTGGATGAAAACGGATATATTGTAACAGAAAAAGGTTCTTCAAGAACAAATCTTCCGGGAGTTTTTGCAGCGGGAGATGTTCAGGATCACATCTACAGACAGGCGATTACAGCGGCGGGAAGCGGTTGTATGGCAGCAATGGATGCAGAGAAGTATCTTGCAGAATTGCATTAATCTTCAGATTAGATATTAAAATATGAAACGCATCTTTCGGGATGCGTTTTTTTTGTTAACAATACAGGCAAATATTTTTACACAGCCCTAATTGTAAGGTTTTTTAAAAATAATTCATCTGATTTTTAGTTCATTATTAATTTTTGTTAAAATTTATTTTAAAATATTTTGTCATAATTCAAAAACGTTCTATATTTGCACCACTGAAAACGACGATATAATCGGAGTTTCTGGAGAGTTGGCAGAGTGGTCGATTGCGGCAGTCTTGAAAACTGTTGACTGTAACAGGTCCGGGGGTTCGAATCCCTCACTCTCCGCCAGGTTAGAAACCAAAATAAGCTAAAACGCTGTAAACATCAATGTTTACAGCGTTTTTCGTTTTAGCGCAGTATCAAAAAAAATCAAAATAGGTCACGATTTATATGTCCTATTTCGGGATCAAGTGCAAAACTTGGGGGCTATGCAAAAAGTTTAGTCAACCTGAATAGGAAGAAAGTTCTGTCTTTTACCCCTCGAAGTTGTAGTCTGAAATTTTTTATTTTGGCATTGAAGGATTCCGCAGCGGCATTGGTGCTTCTTTGATGAAAATAGTTTAAAATATCCCTATAATGATTCATTATTGTTTTTCTTAA
>NZ_FTOV01000004.1 GCF_900156825.1 Chryseobacterium gambrini
ATCTTCCGAAATACATTAAGTTCAGTGATTTTGCAAGTTACGACAGGAGCAATAAAGTATATGTAAATACGAATTATCTTTACAGAGCAGATGGCGTAAAGATGAGAAAAGTACATAATTATAAGGATCCTTGCTGTCCTAAACACATCATTAGGATTTTGTTTAAAAGAATCATCAGTATTAATTGCAGATAATATTTTACAGTCAAAGATTTCCTTTTCTCAATCTTATGAACTCGATGAAATGAGATTTTTCGTGAGAAATCATAAGCTCAGCCCGTATTTTCCCCTAATCAGAACCCGTGATGCGGTAAAACCAGCAAACGGTGACAAAACCGTACTGTAATCAGTGATTTTTAAAATTTACCATTTTATTGTGGTTCGCGGAGTTCCTGTACAGCCTACCTTTGTCTTACTATTAACCAATTAATTTTAATAATATGAAAAACTTAGTTACAGGTGTATTTACACTATTGGCCATGGGGTTCACATTTGCACAGGCAAATATGGACATGAGCACTCAAAACGGAAACATGAACGTTGCTACAGTAGACCAGACAGGTCTGATGAACGTAAATCAGTTGAATCAGGATGGTAACAGAAATACTGCGGATATTGATCAGGTTGGAATTTTAAACACAAATGAGGCAGAAAGTTTAGGAAACCGAAATGCTGTAGACGTAGAGCAGACCGGTATCGGAAATTCAAATCTTACAAGCCAGACCGGAAATCGTAACGAAGCCACAACATGGCAGGTAGGTATGCTGAATTCTACACAGCAGACACAGCTCGGAACAAGAAATGAAACATCTTCTACACAGTGGGGAAATATGAATACCGCTGTTCAGTATCAGGACGGGGTAAGAAATGATGCTTCTTCTTTCCAGTGGGGGAATAGCAATGCTGCTACCCAGATCCAGTTAGGACAGAGAAACGAAGCTTCCTCCACTCAGGTAGGTGATGAGAACACTTTGCTGCAATATCAGCAGGGTAATGATAACAGTGCAACAAATATTCAGACAGGCGATAATAACATTGCTGCAGCCTTCCAGGTGGGGGATGATAATATGGCAATGGGAAGCCAGACAGGAGACGACAACCTGCTGGTTCAACTGCAGATCGGCGATGGAAACAGCGCTATGAATACACAGTCCGGTGACGGAAATCTGGCGGCGGTAAGCCAAAGCGGAGATGCACACATCCACGTTGGAAGTCAAATAGGAAACAATAATTCTTTAATGGTTAATCAATCAAATTAGTACTTCTGTAATCTGAAGTTTGGGAGAGACTGCGGTCTCTCCTTTTGATTTTTTAACAGCCATTTTCAGTCGGTATTTCTACGTAACTGAAACCAGTGATTTTAAAAGATTACCGATTACACGTGTTTTGTGCCATGTTACATTAGACTAACTTTATCAAAATTAATAATCATGTTTACTCTAAGATGGGGTGTCTTTGCAATGTTCTTCTTCCTATCTGTAAAATCTCAACAGATAGATTGGGACAGGATTAACAGCAATAATGTTCTCAGCGTTATCACTGTACAGAATCCGGATCTTGCAGCTTCCTCCGATATTATTCAGATGGGTAACGGTAATCATGCAGAGCTTTCCATCAATGCCAAAACAGATATTGCGGTAAGACAGTCGGGAGACTATAATGCGCTTTACTTTGTGAATTCATTTTCGGAAGCAGAAACAAAAACTGCAGTTACAACTCAAGGCAATAACAATATTATTGATATCACGGGAAGCAACAGTATATCCGAAGGTTTGCAGATCCACGTAAAAGGCGATAACAAAACCATCTTCATGAGGAATTATTAAAAATCAGGTGATGAAAAACAGGTTTTCCTTTATTTTGTGTACTTTTTTTATCCTTCTGTCACACACCACTTTCAGTCAGGAGGATAAAAAAGTCACGGTAAAAATAGAAAGCAAAGTCGTTGAAGACCAGATTCAGCTGAAAGCAGTGGTTGCCAATAACACCTCAATCTATGCAGAACTGAATTATCTTCTGATTTCAATTAAAAAAGGAAACGGAGGAAACCTTTCCAATAACAAGCAGAGCGGTAAATTTTCAATCAATCCCAACGAAGTAAAGGTTTTGTCTGAAATAAACGTAAATCTTGAAAAGAAAGACGCTTTAAAAGCTTTTCTCTATGTAAAAGATGAAGAAACCCAGAAGCTTATTGCGAAAGACAGTCTTGAGCTCAACGGAGATTTGTTCAGAAAGAAAATTGCAGGAATTGAAGAAGATGTTTTTTTCGAATTAAAAGGTTTAACGATTGATGAAACCAAAAGCAAAGTAGGAAAGGACTTCTATGATATGTTTTATATGAATTACAGCCAGATTCAGGATAAACTCAATGCCGCTGTAAAAATTTCAGAACTTCCCGTCCGCGGAACCAACGGACAGATCAATATCGAAATTGAAGATAAAATTATATACAGTTTTATAACCAACCCAAGCGAAGATTACCTGAAAGAACAGTTGGTTGCCACTTTAAAGTATATAAAAGAATTTAATGCTAAAAAAAATCTGATCAAGAATGAATTCATCTATTAATAACACCAGCCATGAAAACTCTTATTACTCTACTCAGCATTTTTGCGGGAATTTTCTCAGGAAAAGCACAACAGCTCGTTTACAAGCCCATTAATCCCGCTTTCGGAGGAGATACATTTAATTATCAGTGGCTTTTAAGCTCTGCCAATGCTCAGAATCAGTTTGATGATAAAAAAAGCAACAGCTTACTCGATAATTTTAATTCTCTCGACAGCTTCAGCCAGAGCCTTAACCGTCAGGTTTTGAGTGAGCTGTCCAGGAAATTATTTGCAGACCAGTTCGGAGAAGGAAGTATTCAGCCGGGAAATTACCTGTTCGGCTCCATGTACTTACAGATTACCGCTACCGCTCAGGGACTGCTGATTAACATTTTGGATACCAAAACAGGCGATCAGTCCGAGATTGTTATTCCAAAATAAAGAAGATTACCAATTACTAATTTTTTTGACCATGAGATCCACAACCTACACCAGAATTTTTTTCTGGGTGATAATGCTGTGCATTCTACAGGCATGCAGCTCTTTGCTCGGATTGCCCTCCAGTCCGGAAAAGTCTACGCTTGGCGAAAGCACGCAATACACCACAGAACTTAAAAATTTACCCCTGCCCAAAGAAAAAATCGTGATCGGAGTATATAAATTCCGGGATCAGACAGGGCAGTACAAACCTGCTGAAAACGGAAACAACTGGAGTACAGCCGTTCCGCAGGGAACCACCACCATTTTAATCAAAGCATTAGAAGACAGCAAATGGTTTATCCCGATTGAAAGAGAAAATATTGCCAACCTCTTAAACGAAAGGCAGATCATCCGTTCCACAAGGCAGGAATACCTTAAAGATGCCGATAAAAACAGTCAGGCATTGCCTCCGCTCTTATACGCCGGAATTTTACTCGAAGGAGGCGTTATTTCCTATGACAGCAATATTATGACAGGCGGACTGGGTGCAAGATATTTCGGAATCGGGGCTTCTACACAATACCGACAGGATCGGATTACCATTTATCTGCGTGCCGTTTCTACATTAAATGGCGAAATTCTTAAAACTGTCTATACTTCAAAAACCATTCTATCCACAAGCGTTAACGGAAGTTTTTTCAGATATATCGATACCGAAAGATTGCTGGAAGCAGAAGTCGGTTTAACGCAGAACGAGCCTGTTCAGCTTGCCGTTACCGAAGCGATTGAAAAAGCAGTAAAAGGGTTGATTGTAGAAGGAATTAAAGATAAGATCTGGGGGAAATCAGCCGATAATATTGAGAATTATCAGGCAATACTGGATGAATATGACAGAGAGCAGAAAAATAATGTAAACAGAGCGATCGGAAATAAATTTCCGGGCAGTTACCGAAAGAATTTTGCTGTTTTCGGAAACTTGGAAGCACAAAAAATTAAAGACGATTACGTAAATCCCAAAATGAATATTGGCGGAAAACTGGGTTTTAAATATTTCATGAATCCTAATTTCAATCTTGAATTCAATTCAAACGTATTTACATTAGAAAATGAAAACATTGTAAAAAGAACTTTCCTTGTTCCGGAAATTAATATCGAATATCTGCTTTTCCCGAAATATAAATTCACACCCTACATTTACGGTGGAGCAGGAGTGATGTATTCTGAGATCAAACCTCAGTACAAAGCACAGTTTGGCGGCGGCTTCGAGTATATTTTTGCTAAAAATATAGGCTTAAGAGCATCTTCTCAGTACGATCTGGGTTTTAAAGATCAATGGGAGGGGCTTATCAACGGGCAAAGAAAAGATCAGGCACTGAGATTTTCGCTGGGACTTAATTTTTATATCGGTAACCAATAAACCCTGAACTATGAAAACAATACTTAAAATATTCAGCATATTTATTTTTTCCCTGCTTCTGTTTTCCTGCAATGAAGAGCTTGTAGATCAGGCACAGACAGGAACGCTAAAAGGGAAAGTAGTAAAAAGAGGAACCAATGCCCCGATTGCCAATGTGAAAATTTTCACTTCTCCCAGTACACAGACTGTGTTTTCCGCAGCAGACGGATCTTTTGAAATTACAGGAATGCCTATCGGGAATTATTCTGTAAAAGCAGAACTTACCGGCTACGTTACCAATTATCAGGCGGTTAATATTCAGACCAATAATCAGGCGGTGAGTGTGGTTTTTGAAATGGATGATGACAAATCTTTAAATTCTCCTCCCACAGCTCCGGTATTATTAAGTCCTGTTGATAATGCGGTCAGTCAGCCTTTAAGTGTAGAACTTACATGGAATGCAAGCGATCCGGATACCAAAGATGAACTTACATACAGTTTAACAATTAAAAATAACGTTAATACAAATGTGGTTCAGGTAAATGATGTAACGGTAAAACATTACACCCTTTCCAATCTTAATTACGGAGTAAGCTATTTCTGGCAGGTTTCCGTTTCAGATGGGATTCATCCTCCGGTGATGAGTGCCATCGGTAAATTTACCACCAGTACAGTTCCAACGAACCGCTATCATTATGTTCGGAAACTCAACGGGAATCTTGTGATCGTTTCCAGTGATGCTTCAGGAACGAATTTTCAGTTTACCAATTCTTCTTTCAACAGTTGGCGTCCGAGAAAAAATAATAATTCAGGGCTGGTTGCTTTTTTAAGAACTGAAGGCGGAAGCAATCATATTTACACTGCAAATCCGGATGGTTCCAATCTTTTTAAAGTAACCACAGTGCCGGTTGCAGGCTTCAGGAATGATGAGCTGGATTTTTCCTGGAGTACAAACGGACAGGAATTTTTATATGCAAATTTTAATAAATTATACAGAATTAATAAAGACGGAAGCGGTCTGAATCTCGTTTACACCACGCCGGACGGAAGCATGATCTCCGAGTGCGACTGGAGCTATGACGGAACTAAAATAGCATTAAAAACCAATGATTACAGCGGTTACAATTCAAAAATTTACGTGATTGATATGCTGGGAAATGTTCTTAAAACCGTTCTCACGGGACTTCCCGGAGCCAGTGGCGGACTGAATTTTTCCGTCGACGGACAAATGCTGCTTTATTCGCGGGATATTTCAGGATATCAGGATACTTCCGGTAATTACAGACAACTGGATTCCCATGTTTTTGTCTATAATCTAACAACAAACACAAACCACGATATCTCGGTGGAAAGCGATAAGGTGATGGGAACCAACGATCTCGATCCCAGATTTTCGCCGAACAATGCTCAGGTAATTTTCATGAATACTTCTAATGATAACATCTCCCAACGGAATGTTATGGTTATTGATCTGAACAGCTCGATGACGGATCTCACTAGAGCTGTTCTTTTCAGTAACGCGGAAATGCCGGATTACGAATAACGTTTATGAAATTACTTATCTGTGAATGGCCAATTCAAAGACATTCAGTGCGAATGGTTAGCTGTCAATCCTTAATTACCATTTGCCTGTAAAGTACAATTGGCTGTTCACCTTTTAATCGGAAACATTTTTTGATTTTTTCATGGTTCTTAAAAGGAAATTCCAAACCCGTAAGTTTGGAATTTTTTTTAATGAAAAATTGGAGCTGCCGTTTAATCTATGATATGATTTTCCAATGCATATTTTACAACTCCTACCGAATTTTTTACATTCAGTTTTAAAAGAATTCTTTTTCTGTGTGTTTCTACCGTGTTTATGCTTATGAAAAGTTTTTCAGAGATGTCTTTGCTGCTGAGTCCGTCGCAGATTAATTTCAGGATTTCCATTTCGCGCCTCGTTAACGGATCTTTTATTGAGTTTTTCCCCGTGTCCTGTTCGTTGCTGATGAAATTTACCATTCTGTCTTTTGCATGATTGCAGACATAAATTTCATTGGAAAGTAGTGCCTCGATTGATTTTATAAATTCATCGTAGCTGCTGTTTTTATCCAGGTAGCTTTTGATGCCTTTGTTGAATAATTTCCGGATGTCGATCACATCATAATCGTTTCCTATAATAATAATCTTAATCGCTTTATTTTCGGTGGTAATATTTTCCACAGATTTATATAGTTCCGTAAAAATCAGCATATTGGCACTGATCATGAGAAATTCCGGCGGATCGTCCTTCAAAAGTATTTTTAATGCTTCCGGGCAGTTGCAAATATCAATTGTTGTGAAAATTCCACTTTGTTCGAGAAGTTTTGAGAGCCCTTCCGTATACAACAGAGGTTCGTCGAAGATGGTTAATCTTGGTCTCATCATGATTAGTTTTAGTTTATATAAAAATAAGAAAAAAACATAATATTTTAATAAATATAATCAAAAAATATATTATTATTGTAGTTAAATGTGTAAAATATTTTATTTTTTTATGATTATTTGATAAATAATTCCCTTTAATTTGAGTTTTGAAGCCAAATTGTAGAGTTATTGATGATGGATGTCCGTATTTATAGTGGTTTTGAATGGTTCATTTCAATTTAGAAAAATATTTAACTAACACTTTTGGGATTTGTTTTACCGGAAAATTTATTGAGCCAGAAATGAAATTAGTTTACTTTAAGATGAAGTTTTTAATCTTTAGAACATTAATTTATGAAGAAGATCCTATCAAAATTTACTGTCAAAATAAATTTTATAATTTACTTTATGCTAAAGCACTGAAAACTACTATTATTTCACCTCCATGGATTCAGATTTGATCTTTCCGTTTTAATTTATCAGAAGAGCATAGAATTTCGAATTTTTAAGAATACTTTTTACTATTTTTTCTCGGTCTTTTTCAGTTGTTGCATCATACAGTTTCCAATACGGAAGTGTTACATTTCTGTCTAAAAATTTAATGCTGTAAACAGTGTACTTGTATGTGCCGTTCATTTTCTTTTCTGAAATCAAATTTTTAAATGCTTTTTCAAATTTTATTTTTAAATCTTCTTTTGTGTTATTTTTTAAAAGAAGATCATAAGCCTGCTTAATGATTTCAGAATTATCAGCCAAACCATTTTCTATCAATAATGGGATTAAAATATCCAGTGCTTTTTCATTTTCCTTTAGTCCGATGTAACTTTTACTGTATTTTTCTGCTATTAGAATGTGTTCCATTGCATTGGCATTTCCGCAAAAAGACTTAAAAGGATGTTCATTCGCTTTATCCAGAAATTTTATTACCTCTGTGAAATTATTATTTTCAAGTTCAATGTCTGCAAGGCTTTGATAGATTTGATTTAGATATGAATTTAGAGATTGGTTGTCATGCTCTTTGCCGATTTTTTGATCTTCAATTAATTTTAAACAAAAAAGATAGGATTTTTTTGCATCATTATATTGATGAAGACCTTGTTCCTTAGATGCTTTGCCTAAAAATGCTGCAAATAAATATTCAGAATTCGGATAATCCAGAACAAATTGATTGTATCTTAAAAGAATTTCATTTTGAATTTGGATAATACTTTTTGAATTTAATGAAACTGTATCAGTTTCATAGATGATTTTACTCAGTAAAGAATCTTCTATTTTAATTATTTTATTTAGGGCTAACGAATCCTCTTTCTGACCAAAAGCAACAAAAAAAGACAACAATAGAATAAAGGAGAAAATGTTTCTCATTTCAGGTATTAGTTTTTATAATAAGCGTGTAAAATTATGAAAATCAGATCATAAAAAATCTCCGTAAAAATACGGAGATTTTAAATTTTATGCGTTAAAATTAATTTTTGATAATCTTTTTTGTTAAAACGTTACCATTATCTAAAGTTACTTTTGCAATGAAAACTCCTTTCGGAAGTTCAGAAATATCTGAATTGTTTTCTCGTATGGTCTTTAGAAGCTCTCCGTCGATAGAATAAATGTCTATTTTGCCTATTTTTTCTTTCGATTTATAAACTAAATTTTGTCTTACAGGATTCTCAATTACAATAAATGGGACATCTGTTTTTGCTTCATTGGAAACAGATAATGTAGAAGTATTCAACATGAATTTTAAAATCTTATCTACGCCTTTTACAGCAATAATATTGTTATCGTTAATAATCATTTCGCCGATAAAATACGGTGTTCCTGTTGTTTCAGAATAATAATTGAAGATAGGATCAATCGCCCCGGTTGAAGTAATTTTAGAAATAAAGAATGTCTCTCCGAACGAACCGGTTAATCCTGAAATATAATAATTTCCATTTTTTTCATTAATTATTGATGATAATGCAATTACGTTGAAAGGAAAAGAATTGCTGTCAAAAACAAAAGTGTTATCGTGATCTCCGTTAGGTTTGATTCTAAATATTTCATTATTAATATTCGAACATACGATATTGTTATTGCTGTCCATGAAAGCGGAATTAACGCCTCCCGGATTTGAGGTGAAAGCAAGCACTCCATTATTTCCGAAGCTGGTAAAAGGTTGTCCGTTATTATTGTATTTTTCTAAAGCTCCGTATGTATAAGCATTGGTATTATTGCTTATGAAACTGATAATATTGGATTGGTTATCTAAGAATATAAAATTTCCTAAAGTGTTGAAAGACCCATTATTTCCGAAAGTAGTATCGATACTTCCATTATTGTTTAATCTGTAGATGCTTGTATAATGAATGCCTGGTCCGGGAGCTGCATATCCATAAACAATTATTTTACTGTTTTGAAGATAGAAACCATATCCTGTACTGTTGTAATCTGTTCCTATGTTATCAATTTTAGCAATTCCGTTTATTCCAAATGTTGTATCGAGTTGTCCGTTTGGAAGTAATCTTACAATTGCGGATCCACTGGAATAGAAACACATAATGAGAATTTTCCCGTCAGTTTGTTTTTTCAGTTCACTTTGTTCACCACTGAAATAATTACTAATTATTGTTTCTCCGTTATTTCCAAAAGATGTATCCACTGTTCCGTTAGCATTAAGCTTGGATACAACGCATTCGGGAGCTCCTAATGAGGGATTGTCTTTTGCGTAAGTAAAATAAATACTGTTGTCTGAATTTTGAATAATTCTGTTCCAATAATAATTATTAGAGCCTGTAACTGTATATTTTCCGTTTGAAGCAAAAGAGCTGTCGTATGATAGAATCTGTGCAAAAGTAAGATGTACTACAGTAAGCAGCACAAGAAATAATAGTTTTCTCATTTGTGTTTAAAATTCTTTTGTGTAATCTGATACAAATATATAAAAAAACCTCTAGTTTTCTAGAGGTTTAAAATTTTGTATTAATTAGAATATCCTATCAATTCTTCTTTATTGGAATTGTAAATTCTGTATTCTAAATATTTAAAAGAATCCCTTGGAATAACGGTTACCCACTTTTTGTATTTCATAAACCATTTCATCTGGATGCTTTTGATTCCTTTCGTAAGGTAAGCTTCCACAAATGGATGTACATGCAGGTAAAGTTTTCCTTTTTCCTTTTGCATAATGGTTCTCAGGGTTTCTTCCATTCTTTCCACGATCACGATCGGAGCTACGATTTCTCCGTCTTTGTTCGGGTTTTCTTCTTTGGTGTCGATCTGTTTTTCCGGACGGTTTCTTTGTCTGGTAATCTGTATCAGCCCGAATTTACTCGGCGGAAGAATCTTATGGCGGGCTTTGTCTCGCTTCATTTCTTCTTTCAGATGTTCGTACAGATCTCTTCTGTGTTCTGCGTTGGGCATGTCGATAAAATCGATCACAATAATTCCACCCATATCACGGAGACGCAGTTGTCTTGCGATCTCGGTTGCTGCCATTTTATTCACCTTTAAGGCGTGTTCTTTGTTTACGGCAGCTCCGGTTGTGATATTATTTCCGGAGTTTACGTCGACTACGTGAAGCGCTTCAGTGTGTTCTATCACCAGATAAGCACCTTTTGAGCTTGGGATATTGACGTGTTTTCCAAAGCTTTGTTTGAGCTGTTTTTCAACATTGTAATATTCCAGAAGAGGAATATGGGAATCGTAAAAATGGACAATATTTTTCCTTTCCGGAGCGATAACTTCCAGATAGTTTTTCATTTCTTCCACCATCTGTTCGTCGTCGCAGGTAATGCTCACGAAATCCTGGTTGAAATTGTCTCTTAAAATAGCTGAAGCTTTATCATCTTCGCTTAAGACTCTGGACGGAACTTTATTTTTCTGTATATTTTTGAAGGTTGTTTCCCACTTCTGAATCAGCTGATTCATATCATTGTGCAGGTCTGCAACTTTTTTGCCTTCGGCTACGGTTCTTATAATAACCCCGAATCCTTCAGGCTTGATGCTTTCGATTAAGGTTCTCAGTCTCTCTTTTTCTTCAAAGCTTTTCACTTTCTTGGAAATCGAAACTTTGTTATCGAAAGGAATAAGTACCAAAAAACGACCTGTTAAAGAAACCTGAGTGGAAATTCTCGGTCCTTTGGTAGAAATGGGTTCTTTGGTAATCTGAAGCAGAACAAGATCGTCTTTGGCGATTACCTTGTCTACCGTTCCGTTTTTGTCTATTTCGGATTGTATCTCGAAATTTTTTAAGCTTGAAGTATTCTGTTTTTTGGAAATGGTATCTCGTAAAAATTTTCTGTACGTAAGATACTGTGGTCCCAGATCCTGATAATGCAAAAAGGCGTCTTTTTCGTATCCGATGTTTACGAAAGCTGCATTAAGGTTAGGTGCCAGTTTTTTTACTTTCCCAACAAACAAATCTCCAACTATAAAATCGCTTTTGTCCTCTTGCTCATGAAGTTCACATAGTCTTCCGTCTTCCAGCAGTGCAATCTTTGTAAGATCATCCTCATGCGAAACTATTAGTTCTTTCTTCATTTTGTTGTAAGATAAAATTGTTAAGATTGTAGGAAAAGAGTGTTTTTTTCATCAAATAAATTTTAACCTTAAGTTAAGCATAACAATTGAATGAATGATAATTTTTTTGATAAAATATAAAACGTTCTTTTCCTTAGACATCTTATAGTTGCAAAACAAAATATAGTCGGTGAGGCTTTAAAATTTAAAATCACCAACTATATCTTTATATTGTAAATCTCGAGAAAAAGAGATTATTTCTTCTTATGTCTGTTCGCTCTTCTTCTTTTCTTTCTCTTATGAGTTGCAACCTTGTGTCTTTTTCTTTTCTTTCCGCTTGGCATAATTATAATTTTTTAGTAACTAGTTAATATTCAGTTAATGTCTTATTTTACTGTAACTTTCGTTTTTACTTTCTCCACAAAAGATTTTGATGGTTTGAAAGCAGGAATGTTATGAGCAGGGATTTCAATGGCAGTGTTTTTAGAGATGTTTCTTCCTGTTTTTGCTGCTCTTGTTTTAATGATAAAAGATCCAAAACCTCTTAGATAAACGTTATCTCCATTATACATAGAAGTCCTGATTTCTTGCATAAATGCCTCTACAACTTTCTGTGTTTCATTCTTTTCGGTTCCCAACTTATTTGAGATGGTGTTTACCAATTCTGCCTTTGTCATTTCCTTATTTTAATTTTAAATTTTAGGTGTGCAAATTTAGTTAAAAAAATTGAATATTAGCAAATTAGTGGTAAAATATTTTTTGATAAGAGGTTGAGAACTCAGTATTTATTCTGTATAGATGTCGTCGTAAGTCACGATTACATACTCGAATTGTAGTAGCCATTCTCCACGCAGAAGCGGATGAGGTGCAGTTTTGTCTTCAGTCCGAGCTTTTCCGTAAGGCGGTTAATGTACGTGTCAATGGTTCTCGTGCTGAGATTCAGTTTTTCTCCTATCTCCTTGTTACTGAAGCCTTCATAGCAGAATTTCATCAGTTGAATTTCTGTAGGAGAAAGTTCTTCCTGACTTTTTTTCTGGCGGTTCATATAATCCATTACCGCTAAAGGCTGCTGTTCCCACTGTTTCGTATAGGCTTCATAATCGAAGCTGTCTGAGGTAATTTTTCCTTTGATAATTTCTTTAATAATCGTACTTTTTTTCTGGCAGTAGAAAGTATTGGGAATTTTAGAAAGAATTTCCGCCATATCTTCCTGATACGTTCCGGAATATGTAATAATTGGGGTTTCAGAATCGCTTTTCCGGATGTATTTAATGGCTTCCAGCCCGCTGAGAACAGGCATAAAAAGCTCTACAATAAATACATCTTCCTGCCTTCTGTAATTCCTGCTGATCAGTTCATGCCCGTTGTTGCAGTCGTTCAGCAGCATGTAGAAAGGATTTTCCGTCAGCGTTTTGATCATTATTTTTTTAAAATAAAAATCACTGTCGGCAATAGAAAATCGCACAGTATTGGTTAATATTTTGCTCACTTTTAATATCGATTTGGTGGATGATAATTAAAATTCAGATCACTAAATTAGGAAAATATGCTGAAAGTGAAAATTAATCTTAATTTAATTCAAAAAATAGAATTATTTAAGGTAAAAACTTAAATTTTGTGCATAAATTATTTTTTTATAATTTCACAGAACCAAACCAAATCACAAAATATGTCTTCGATCAGGGAGAAAAAATTAAACAAAGCAGACGTTAGGGTAGGCATTTGGAAATTTGTTCTATCATTCATTGTCTTATCGGGTGTATCCTTCATCTGTGTCTTTTTCTTTTTTAAAAGCTATGATATCCAGCGGGAAGGAATCAAAAAACAGGCGGATGACTACCGCGAACTGCTCACCAGAAGCGACCTTCTCAGGATTCACGTCGACAGCATCCTGTATCGTATGGATCAGCTCGATATCAATAAGGTGGATAATGATATTTTCCTCCGCAACTACATTATGGATAACGTAAGAGATGCCAAAAACATCATGGGAAAAGACAGTGCCGACAATTTTAAGCATTATTCCATCCTCATGAAGCAGATTGAGCCGATGCTTGCACTGAAAAACCAGATCGTGAACGTTTCTTACAAAGAGCAGAATGCTTTACGGGATCTCAGCGAATGCCGCGGTAAAGTAGGCATTGTAAACCACGAACTCAGGGTAGATCCTACAAGAAAATTTTCGGGAAGCCGACGAAGAAGATAAAAACTAAAATTATGCAGGGACAAATCACACTATCGAAAAAAGAAAGGCATTATCAGTTTTTATATTTGATCTTAATGCTTTTTGCAGCGCTTATTTTTCTGGCAATTATCTTTTTAAAAGGTTTTGAATCTCCGTTTTCAGACGAAGACATGATCTCGGTACAGAATCTTGAAGAAAAGGCAAAATTCGATCAGAAGCAGAAATTTTCCTACAAAACCTTAGACAGCACATTTTCTATGATTAATAAGCTGACAGACGAATCGCCGCAGCCTTTCGTGGAAAGCAATATTATGTACGGAATTAATGATGTTGCCAATTACTTCCAGAACGGAGACAATATTTCAGACATCAGAAAAGATGCGTATCCGCAGATTGCGAAATTCTACAAAATGTATTTCAACGACAAAAAAGTAATTTCCAGCAAAACGGAAAACATTAAAAGCTTCGAAAAACAGTTTGAAGAATGCTCCATAGGTTTTAAAGAAAAGAAAAGTCAGCTTTTTCAGCGGGAAACAGCTTTAAAAGCACGGACTCAGTAAATTTTAACATCCTTTTCATAAGACACACCAAATAAAACACACACATCACACAATCATTAACTATGAATTATTTTCAAAAAAACAAAAAAAACATTATCATCGGTGTTATTGCGACGCTGCTCATTGCAGCACTGGTTGCATTGTGGCTGCAGAAGAAGGTAATACACTCCGCAGATGATATTGTAGGGGTTGTTTATCCCTCTTCCCTGAAAGTAGGAGACACTCTTTTGTTTGAAGATAAAACCCAGTTTGCGAAAACCAAAAAATGGATCTTCGGAGACGGAACTTCAAGCGATAAAAACAGCGGCTTCCACTTTTACAACAGACCGGGATATTATCAGGTAACGTTGATTATTGATAATAAATATTCCAAATCTTTTCCTGTAATGGTTTCCGCAAGATCAATTCCGAAGCCTGTAGATTCTGCAAAAACAAGAACTTTAATCGACGCACAGACTCAGGCAATGCAGTTTGAAAACGTACAGTTCCGTGCGATTTCCGATGCCAAACAGTTTACCTGGAAATTCGGAGAAACCGGAAATATCGATTCCAAAGATAAAATGGCAATCTATTCCTACAAAAAGCCGGGAGATTATGTCGTAACGCTTTACACCGACGAAAGTGCAGAGCCGATTCTTCATCAGATTAAAATTCTTCCCGCTTATGATGCGCTTGAAGAAGAGGTAAGTGTAGAAGACGCCTATGCTAAAATAGATAATGATTTTAAATATCATCTTCAGCAGATTGCCAACGGAAACAGCTTCAATATGCATTACAATTATTTACTGAGAACCTATCTGTGCAACAATGAAAATACAGTCGTAAAAGTTAGTGACAGCAAAGTCAATAATTTTTATATGTACTGTGCAGGACTTCAGTTTGATAAAAACATGGTGATCCAGACCGTGAAAGTGAACTTCGATGATGCGCAGAACTGCGTAACCAAAGTTGATATTAACCAAAGTAAATAATTTCCGTTCAGAATTTTTTTTGAACCACCACACCAATCATTAAATAAATCAGGATGAAAAATACACTTCCTCTAGCAGCATATTATATCGGAGTTTCAGTATTGCTCGTAAGCTGTCAGGTAAAACTGCCGTCGAAAAGAACTCCCGAACCCACCCATTACGGACAGGTTGATAATTCACCGGTCGTCAACGGTTTTCCTAAAAAATCAGTTCCGTGGATTGCCATATCCGACAGATCCCGAAATACCGCATATCTCGATAAAAGCGATGAAAAATCCTATAAAGAAGTTAAATTTCTGGAACCTTTAATGGTGTTAAAAAACCGCGACGGAATGGTAAAAGTAGCAGAGTACATTCCGGATGCGCTCATGAAAAAAGTATCTTCCAAACAGATTAAAACCTACGGCTGGATTCCTGAATCTGATCTTCTTTTATGGAGCAATTCCTTAAAAAGCGAAAAGACAGGCTTTCCGGTAAGAGTAGCCATTGTTCCGAGCAACAGTGAGGTCATCAAAAACTCAGAAAGATATTATAAGAACGATTCCATCATGGTTTTCAATTCGCCAAGTCTTATTGAACAGGCAGATGTGAAAATTCCTAACGGGCAGATCGTATACGTCTACAAACAGGCAGAAAACAACAAAAGATTTCTGGTGGGTAAAAAACCAAACATTGATATCGACAGCATCAGTACAAGTCTGTACGGATGGGTAAGTTCCAACGTAGTTTCCACATGGGGAGAACGTTCTGCTGTTAAAATGAAAAATACAACAGGAATTACCGAAACCACACTGGGAATTCATGAAGGTTCTCCGGGAGGAAACGAAACCGAAAACAGAACCGCCGTTTTATTAACGGATGTAAATAAAAGAACACCGCTTGAAAATATTTTTCCTGTAACATTACCGTTAAATGAACCGCCCGCTCCGGATTCTAAAACAAAGTATTTTACCAATATTTTAGATTACAGCAAAAATTACGTTTTCAATGTATTGGGAGAGCCGATTTATTTCGACCGTTATCGGGAAATTACAGAAAAAAATAAAAAAATAAATATCGTATTTGCTTTAGACATCAGTGCTCCGAATGCACCTTATGCTCCGATTGTGAAATCTTTATTAC
This sequence comes from Chryseobacterium gambrini, assembly GCF_900156825.1. GTDB lineage: Bacteria > Bacteroidota > Bacteroidia > Flavobacteriales > Weeksellaceae > Chryseobacterium > Chryseobacterium gambrini. Next base: position 16,082 of record NZ_FTOV01000004.1, read on the forward strand.
AGGATTTACAGTTGAGATTCGAGAAACCGTCTTACTTTAATCAGGTAAAATACGGAGTTGTTTTGTACAAAAATAATTCCTGTGGAGACAATGTAGCGGTTTCAAATTTAAGCACAGATTACAGCAAAATCACCACCTTCATCGATCAGAAAAGCAATGAGATGAACTGTGTAAGCAACAGCGGTTATCAGCCGGTAAACGAAGGTTTAATGGCAGCCGGAAACCTTTTGTCTAACGTTCCGGATGAAACCAATATTGTCATAACGGTGGGAACATCGTCCAGTCAGGGCGGAAATATGTACGGAGTCATCAATTCTCTAACGCAGGCTCAGGCGAGACTGATCATGTTCCAGACCAGCGCGAGATCATCCGATACCTACAATGATTTTGTTTTGATGGCAGAAAATGTAGTAACCAATACCGCAAAAAATATTGCTGAACTGAAAAAACAGAAAATTATTAATCAGAATGATGTTTTAACTAAAAATAATTTCAGCCTCATCGAAGGAGACGAAGGCTTTTTCTCACTCGATTATCCGAAGCAGAGTATGGCACAGGGATTTGTAATTTTTCCTAAAAAAGGAGATATCGCGAAGCCGGGTTATCTTAAAAAATCTGTCGACAGCCTGATTGCACAGGTTACTCTTGATAATACGACTTTGGATAAATCTTTAAACGACTATTTCCATTCATCAGTAGGAGCAGGAAGAACGGATGTGGATGTAAAGTACAAATATCTTTATCCGGGACTTACCAATCCCGTTCCGGCAGGAATTGCTGCACAGCTCATCAATTACGGAAATCCGTTTCTGGTGAAAGGCTACATTCCGAAAGAACTGAAAGACTACAAACCGGGATTAGAGAAAGGAATTTTAATTTCCGAAAAAGAATTTGACAATTTAAAACTTTTCTACACCGAAGTTTATCAGAATACAGGAGCGGAACGATCAGATTTTAGCCAGTCCAGAGCGATTAACGAGTACGTGAAACTGCTGAAAAAGTACAATCCAACTCTGAAATTTTTAGATAAAAGTGATCTTTATCAACAGCCGATGTCTTACTCCGTGGGAATAAGCACAGGTTTTGATACTTCTGATGAAGAACTGATGTCGAAATATATGCTGAAAGGCTGGAAAAAATCTAAAATTGTGACCAATGAAACGGTAAAAACCTATTTTAAACATTACAAAGATTTAGCCGACAGAATGTTGTCTCACAGAAATGATCCTGCGGTGAAAATCGAACAGAACGGACAGACTTTCTACTGGCTGAATGAATATTTTATGCCGACCATGATGCCCGTTGAAGAACCGGAATATACTCAACATTAATTCTTTATAAACAGAAAAGCGGAAAATAATTTTCTGCTTTTTTTATTTTTTGATGTAAATTTTTTATCTTTGAATTACCCAAATCACGTAAATATGTCACAGCAATCATCACCTCATGACGGCAAATACTTTGTTGTCCGGAAAGGCAAAGCCCAGTGTAACCAGGGTGATCAGTTCCCGCAGTACAAAGTTACCTCCCATCAGAAACATTTTTGGAACGATTCCGAGGGGAATGCAGATTTTCTTGGCGTTACCGAAGACGATCTTCAGTTCAACCCATCCGGTCCCAGTTTCGGAAAATGTAAACTGAAACCTACTTCAGGAGGTTATTTGCCATGCTCTTATGCACCTGCCGGAAAATGGCAGAAAACATACGACAAAGTAACCATTATGGGTAAAAAGATCGTCACCGAATTTTCTGAACTGCAATGTGTAATCGGAGGTAAAATTACCATCAGAGATCACGGACAGCGTGGAGAAATGAGTAAACAGAATGTGAAAAATGCGGATAACAAAACGGTTCAGCACATCAATCCTTTAGTGAAGATGCAGGATTTTAAAGAAACCGTTCTTGAAAATGAAATTGATGCGTATTAATTAATCCAAAAAAAACGTTCTATGTCTAAACAAGGAGTTTCAAAAATCTCAGGAAACCCAAGTCCGGTGGTTGGCGAAAAAACAACTTACATGGTTACAGACTGGTATCCCGCCACGCCCGCAGAAGAAAGAAATCCTGCTGTGGTTACCTGGGAGCTTTTTAAAAAACGTCCCGACGGAAGTTTTACCACAACAAACATCAAAAAAGTGGGGGACGGAAGTTTTACATTCGGAGAAGTTGCAGCCAAAAATACCTATCGTCTCGAAGCGTATCTTCATCAGCCGGAAGGAAAAGGAAGTACCACCATTGATATTACTCCGCAACCGGGAGAAATTCCAAAGATCAATAAAGTGGAACTGCGCTATGCAGACGATTCTCCGGGAACCGTTTTCAGTTATCAGGAAAAACTTGTTGCCAACGCGCAGTGCGTAAATCTTGCAGGTAAAAAACTGCTGTTTACACTTTGGGAAGATGATGCAGCAGGAGAGGGACATAACTCTAAAAATAAATTTGTAGACAGCAAAGAAGCGGTTGTAAGCAGAACCGGAACGGCAACCGCAGAATTCATACTTACTAAAGCTTTGATGCAGAAAGCTTCACAAGGAGAAAGAGATCCTAAAGAACTGGAATTCTATGTAACGGTAGAATATTACAAAGACAAAAAACACGCAAGTGAAAACAGGGTGATAAAAAATCCTGAATACAAACCGCCTGTTCAGCCGTCTCAGGCTCCGAAATCCACGCCAAAAGCCACCGGTTCACCCGCCGCTTCAAAACCAGATTCTAAAAAAGAAACCAGCGGAGTATTTGATTCCTTCACAGAAACCGTAAGAAATACGTGGAATGAACTTTGGGACTGGGCAGAATCCAAAGGAACGGTAAAACCTGATAAAAAACCCAAGGCTCCCAAACCGGAAGGTAAAACAACGAGTGTGGTAAACGGAGAAACTAAGGATTCATGCCTGTGTAAAGAAACCAAATTGTTTTGGGGGAAACATTTTACCTGTCAGGAACGCAAAAAAATTATTGAAATTTCGCATAGACTTGGCTGTAAACCCGATTATCTTACTTCAGCTATGGCTCTGGAAACAGGAGGTACTTTCAATCCCGCAATCGTCAATAGTTTAGGATACACAGGTTTAATACAGATAGGAACTACGGCGGCAGCGGATATCAACAGGAGGAAAGGAACCAATGTAACTGCCGGAAAAAGCGGAAATCTGAAAAACATGACCAAGCTGGAACAGCTTACATACGTAGAATATTATCTGGAACCCTATAAAGGAAAACTCAATACACTGGCAGATTTTTACCTTGCTATTTTAATGCCTGTAGACTGCGGAAGAGGGAATGAAAGAAATCATGTTGTTTTTGATAAGAACTTACAGCTGGATTATGATAAAAATAATAAAGTTATTAAAAACACAAAATGGGTAAGGCAAAAAGCTTATCAGCAAAATCCTGCATTTTTTAAAGAAGGAAAAAACGAAACAGGAAGAACGTACGTTTGGGAAATAGCGGAAGAAATAGAAAAATGGTACAATAAAGGGGAAGCAAATGCAGAAACGAGCTTTTCATGCCAGAAATCTGCTGCACCTGCAAAAGTAGAACCGCAGAGTGGAAAATGGCATGATCCTGTTGATAATCCAAGACTTACAAAATATAATTATGGCGGAAATGTAAAACCTTCCAGCGGAACATACGGATGGTGCAGAAGAAACAGCAACGGAAGCAAAAAATACCATTCAGGATTTGATTTCTTTGCCATCCCCGGAAAAGATAAAGTTTATGCAACTTTAAAAGGTAACATCCATCAGGTAAGATATTCTGCAACTGCAGGATGGATTGTAAGAGTAAAAATTCAAAATGTGAAAGACCTTTTGGAGCAGGAGAAAAAAGTAGCTTACAAAACACAGTTTACCGATGAGCTAAAAGGAATCAATATAAAAGAGACAGATGATGTCTACTTTATTTATATGCATTTAGACAGTGTTTCGGTAACGGAAGCTGATGCAAACGCCAAAAAAGAAGTGGACGCAGGAACCGTTTTGGGATATGCCGGAGTTTCGGGATCTATCGCAAGCGGAGGAAGAGCACCTCATTTACATCTTGAAGTGGCAACAGTTTTGGATGCATATGGAAAAGGCGAATCGGTAAGAACGAACCCTGCAAGATTTGTAAAACTGAATTCTTACGATACAAAAGATCAGGATGAAGCAGCCAAAACAAGCCATACCTACAAAAAATAAGACTATATATGAAGAACTATTCTAAAAGATTATTACTAATACAGCTTTTGCTGTTTATTTTTATCGGATGCAAAAAATATCAGTCACAGGATCACATCAATACAAAATTTACTGTTGATAAAGAAAATATAAAAGACGATAGCTACAGTTCAAAAAATTTAGATAATCTTTTTACAGCAAAAGGAAATACTTATTTCGAGCCAGATTATACAGGTACTTCTTTTGACGATTATTACGTCAAAAATATTGTCGTAAAAGACCAAAAAGGAAAGAAATCTAATTATCTGCTTTTCTTTGATAACAAAGATATTTTAAAAGATACTTTGAGAATTGCTGATGATGAAATGTATTCTTTAAATGTTATTTTTGATAGCAACCGAAAAGGAATTGCAGTAGGAACTTTCGATGCAAAACAATCTTACTTTAAAATCGAAAAGAATTTTGAATTGGATAAAAATATAAAGCTTAAACCCATTCCCGTTTCTTCAAAAATTGAAAAATGTCCGCTTCCTGTACAATTGCTGTCTGAAGAAAATGTAGGTCTGGAAGAACATTTTACATTTGGAACACAAAATTCAGACACCAAAAAAGAAAGTCAATCTGCACAGACTGTTGTTGATGAATTTTCACAATGGAAAGGAAATTATCAGGCTGACTTTGAAATTTCAAGAACGGATGGAGATTATCAGGTAAAATATGAGGTTAAAATTACAGATAAAAATAATGTTGCCATTACCGAAAAGATTAATGATGAAAGCAATTTAGTTTCAGGAACTTTTATAAATTCTGTATCTGATGATAAAATCGTGATCAAATCCAAAACAGATGATACATTAGAATATATTGTTGCTAAAATTGGCGGAAAATATTATCTCATGGGAAATACCATTTATATGCTTAATCCCCCGAATGACAAATATATTCTGAAGAAAATTTAAAAATAGCAGAGGTTGTGTTTTCACAATCTCTTTTTTTTGGCAAATCTTTTAAACTCATCTCACTTTTGCCGTTAAATATATTTTGAACATATAGTGCTGTCATTTGCTGAATGAATTTCCTTTGGAACGTAGTATTAAAATACCACAGAACTTTTCATCTTAAATCATTGTCTGAATCCTTTTTCAGTTAATTTTAAAACAAAAAATATTATCGGATTAAAATTTATGGTATTTTTGATCTAATAAATACGTCAAAAGTATACCTTATGATTACAAAAAAAATCATTGGAATTTGTTTACTGGCAGGAGTTTTCACCATTTCCTGCTCGAAAAATGAAACAAAGAACAAAACGGCAACAGCAGACTCAATGTCCGTTTCTCAGCCTGTTGAAAAAACGGCAGTTCCTGTTGAGAAAAAAGATTCAGCACAATCTGATGAACAAACAGAAAGTCCGGAAGAAAAAGATACAAAAAAGACCGTCTCCAAAACTTCTGTTGAAGGAAAATTTATCGCAACAACCTGTGAAGGTGCAAGATTTTCAATAGAATTTAAAAATACCGACGGAAATCCAACGTTTAAAATTTTAGATAAAACAAAAGTAATTGCTGCCGGAAATGTCTCTGCAGAAACCGACGAAAAAACAGGAGCGATCACCAATATTATGATGGGAGAAATTGGCGGTGTGTATGAAGGTGACAAAATTGTGATCCAGAATTACGGAAATGCCATGAACGAATTCGAACACTTCACCCAATGCGGCGACAAATATCTGGAATTCACCAGACAGAAATAATCAAAAATTAATGATTGAAATAGAAACAGCATCCATTTTCGGGCGCTGTTTTTTTGTGGTTAAATTTAAAATGGTTTTAAAAAAGGTTGCATTACTGACTCCGTAGAAAAGCTATTGTGAACTTAAAAAGTGATTCGCGTAAAAACTTATGAACCTTGCGTTACATGAAGATCATGACAAAACTATTTTGCTGACTAAAATTTTTCCTCTAACTTAGTTTTAGCCAAAAAACAAAATATATGACCGTTCATTTTATCCTTTCCGGTGAAACGCTGGAAAGTATAGCTGAAGAAATTAATCTCGAAAATCCAAAATACCTTAAAGAATTTCACAATACCCATTGTGCAAGAGAAGATTTTATATATGATGACCTTGTTCCGCGGAAAAAACTTCTCATTCCCGATATTCAAAAAATAAAGGAATACAACAGCCGCAACGATGCCGATTTTAAAGATCCTAAATTAAATCCTGAAATCCCTTTCCATCCTGAAAATCTGGCTAAAATTTATACTGTTGAAAGCCGGGAAACCGAAGAAAATGTGCTTGAAGAAAAAAAGAATGCACTTTCTTACACCGTTTCAGTAAAGTGGATTCGGAAAGAAGACAATGTTCACATTTTTCACCTCTTCAAAAATAATTTTTCGGAAAAATCGGGAAGTATGATGGCAGATCTCGCTTCAGAATCCATCCGTTCGCTGAATCCTGTTGAGGTGAGAACTGATGATAAAGGCAGAATTTTACTGATAGCTTTACCAAAAGAAACATTGGATAATTTTACTAAAATAAAAGAACGTTTAGAAGATCTTTTTCCTGATAAATACGCCAAAATATATCTTGATGAATTCGAACGGATTGTTCTCGATCCTTCACTTTTCCACAGCAGAATGAAGGACGATATTTTCATCAAAAATTATTTTGCCGCCATAAGAAATACTTTTACGAATGGAAAATCTTATCTTACACAGTCAATCGGCGAAGAAAATACAGAAATTCAGATTCAGCAGAAAGTGGAACATTCTGAAGATCATGAAATCGTTCTCCGCCAAAACATAAATCCGCAGGGAAATGAGCTTGATTTCACCGGAAAATATACGCTGCATAAAGATTCCGGATGGGTAAAAGAAATCGGGATTGAATATACTATTTCTCAGTTTGGTGTAAAAAACAATAGTGTTTTTTCTCTTAAAGAATTGCTGTAAGTCATTTATAATAAAGAGAATATTACGGCAGTATTAAATCTACGATCGTAGAATTACGACATCAAATCGTAGAAATACGACAAAATTTCAAATTGATATTTAAAAACTTTCAGAAGAGAAATTGCCGCATTATATTTGTTACACAATCACCGAATCACAAAATAGTAATAACGATTAAAATTTACCTGTCATGGCAGCAAATTCAAGAGGAATCTTAAAATTCAATGGCGGAGAAGGGCAAAAATTACTGAAGCTGAACTACAGCGTTTCAAGATCTACGGATGTTTCCGGAAGAGTAGCTTCAGATCCTTCCAATGCGCTCATCAAAGTAACCGTAGAAGCTACCGAAAAATCAGACATTCTGGAAAGCTTACTGAACGGAAAATACAAACCGACAACCGGCGAAATCACCTTCAACAAATCCCACGAAGAAGGTACATTAATCACACTTTCATGGAACAACGGATACGTGATCCAGCATGAAGTGGAATTCGATGCCGTAGACGAAAACAGCATGCTCATCAGTTTCGTGGTAAGCGCAGAAACCATCGACTACGGAAACTCCAAATACGAAGGTCTTTGGCCATCAAGCTAAACAATTCATTTCATTCGTATTCATACAAAAGACTGTCACGCAAGGCGGTCTTTTTTTACCATTTTTAATTAAATTTTGTTAAAATAATTATTCTAAATCACATTATTAAGACATATTTTTCCGTTTTTGAGAAAAAACAGTTAACTTAGTAAATAATAAAAATTCAGAAGGTTATAGATTCATCCCATAAAAAAATAAGGAAAATCCAAACCCGAAGAACACCAATCACCACACACCAAATATTAATCTGAATAGTACAATGGGAGTATTAGTTACCAATGAGACTGTAAAGCAGCTGTTTCATATAGCACAATCCATCGCGAAGGAAAATTACAATGCAACCTACGGAGCTCCGCACATTTTGCAGGCACTCATGCACAAAGACATCGGGTTGAACGAATTCCTTAAAAGCATCGACAAAGATCCCGGATATTTCTACGAATGGGCAGATGTTCGTATTGAAGATTATCCTAAAACCACCCATCTTCCCAACGAAGCCGGAGAAGATGAAACCGTAGATCGTATTGTGGAAGAAGCAGATGATATCCGTCTGAAATTAGGTCTGGACGAAATTACCCCGATCTGCATTCTAACGGCAATTGTAAAACCTCAGGTCGCTTTTACCTTACAGCAGCTCAAATCCCTTCCTCTCAGAGAACACGAAATTTTTAATTTATACAGAAAAGATACACCTTACGAAAGTTCGGAAAACGGAGAATTTTCTTCAATATTTTCAAAAGGTTCAGATTATTCAGATCAGTCTTTTCCTTCCATAAAAAGCTATTGCACAGACAGAACAGCTCAAGCGAGAAAAGGAGAGCTTGAAAATATCATCGGAAGAGACAAAGAACTCAGAATGCTGGTCGAAATTCTCTGCCGGAGAAGCAAACCCAACGTCATCATTATCGGAGAACCCGGAGTCGGGAAAACCGCTTTGGTAGAAGGTTTTGCCATTGAAATCACCAAAGGAAATGTTCCTGAGATGCTTAAAAACGGAACTTTGCTGGAATTAGACACCGGAGCTTTATTAGCAGGAACCTCTTACAAAGGCGAAATTGAAGACCGTCTGAAAAAAGTCATCAACGAATGTAAAAAGATAGAAAAAGCGATTCTTTTTATTGATGAAATTCATACCCTTTTAGATCCCAAAGGAAGCATCGGAAACGTTGCCAATCTGCTTAAACCTGAACTGGCGAGAGGAGAAATTACCGTCATCGGAGCCACTACTCAGGAAGAATACAGGAAAATTATTGAGCCGGAACAGGCTTTCAACCGACGATTCGAAGTGTTAACGGTAAATGAGCCGGACGAAAAAACCTGCGTTAAAATGATTGACGTTTTACTCGAAGGTTACAAAAAACACCACGGAATTGAAGTAGAGAAAACTGCCCTTCCCGAATGTGTCCGTCTTGCAAAAAGATATGCTAAAGGGAAAAAACTTCCCGATGCAGCCATCGATCTCTTAGACAGAACCATGGCGGCGATTAAAATGCTCGACGAACTTTCAGAAAAAGAATTGGAAAGCTGGAAATTAACCTACGAAAAGCTTCAGAGCGAAGATTATTTCGATGAAAAAGACAAAGCAGACGAACTGATCTGGAATTACAATCTGCTGAGAGACAAAATAAGTCCGATTTTGTGGGGTTCTTTAAGTGAGCAGCCGCAAATCGACAATTCCATGCCGGTGGAACAGATTCAGAAAATTATTGAAGACAGCTACGCCGAACTTTTGCAGCACGCCTCAAAGAAAAGAGAAAAAGTAGACCGTCTGGAACTCGCGGCGGTAATGGCGGCAAAAACAAACATTCCGATCGGGAAAATTCAGGCGCAGGAAAAAGAGAAACTGCTGAATATGGAATCTCTTTTAATGAACCGTGTTGTAGGGCAGGATCATGCTTTAAAAATACTTTCCGACGCAATTGTTGAAAACAGGAGCGGACTCAATAAACCGGGACAGCCGATTGGATCATTCTTCCTTTTGGGACCTACCGGAACAGGAAAGACCGAATTGGCAAAATCGATGGCAGAACTCCTTTTCAACGACGAAAAAGCAATGGTTCGTTTCGATATGTCTGAATTCAAAGAAGAACATTCAGCCGCACTTTTGTACGGTGCGCCTCCCGGATACGTAGGTTACGAAGAAGGAGGGATGCTTGTAAACAAAATAAGACAGCAGCCTTACACTGTGGTGTTATTTGATGAAATTGAAAAAGCCCATCATTCGGTTTTTGATGTGTTTTTACAGATCATGGACGAAGGAAAAGTTCATGATAAACTTGGAAAAGAAGGCGATTTCAGCAATGCCCTGATCTTATTTACCTCAAATATCGGAAGCGAAGAAATCGTAAAACAGTTTGAAGAAGGAAAAATCCCTGAATCAAAATCCCTAATGCAGATCATGTCGAATTCCGGACGTTTCAGACCGGAATTTTTAGCAAGAATTACAGAAATTATTCCTTTTGCGCCAATTACAGAATCCATTGCCGAAAGAATTTTTAATATTCAGTTGAAATCACTTCACAATTCTTTAGCCAGACTGGGAATGAGTCTGAAAATCTCCGGTGAAGCCGTGAAAAATTTAGCATTGGGCGGATTCAGCAGCAAATACGGAGCAAGACAAATCTCAGGAGTGATACGTTCTCAATTGGCAAGACCGATCTCGAAAATGATCGTAAGAGAAGAAGTAAAAGCCGGACAGACCATTCATGTCGACTGGAATTCAGAAGAAGAAAAACTGAGCTGGAACGTAGAATAAGAAAGAATGAAATCGTGAATCAGTTTAAAAAACTTTTCACAAAAGCATAAAACAATGAACCCAAATCTCAAAAATATCTTTCTTACCGCAATGGTATTGCTGTGTTTTAATTTTACGAACGCACAGTTTCTTGCTGCTTCCGATACTTCGGAAAGCAGTGTGAAGAGATATAAAAGTATTATTAATGCCAACAGAGAAATTGTGGATTTTATCGAATATTCTCTGGTTCAGAAAGGTTTGCCGAGGCATTTGAGAAATTTAGCCTTAATAGAATCCCATTTCAACAGAAATATAGCTTCGGGAGCCGGAGCAGTGGGAGTTTGGCAGTTTATGACCGCTCACGCGAATCAATACGGATTAACCGAACAGAACAGAACGGATCTTTACAAAAGCACAAAAACAGCAACAGTTTCCTTAGCCAATCTCTACAAAAAATACAACAACTGGATCACTGTAGTGGCTGCTTACAACTGCGGAGAAGGAAATATTGCCAAAGCCATGACCGCTGCAAACTCTACTCAGTACCATGTTTTTTATAAGTTTTTGCCGGAAGAAACCATCAATCATGTTAAAAAATACCTGAACGCGTGCTACGCAACCGGAGAACTCCAAAATGTTTTGGCAAACTATAATTCCTCAAGAATGAACACCGTTTTCCTCGTAAAAGGAGGAAGCGGAAAAAACAATGTGCAATTGTCAGAAACCGAGATCAATGCAGGATTCAATCTCAACATCATTGCCGATGAACTGGATGTGGAAGTAGACAAACTCCTCTCCTGGAATCCCGGAATCAGCGATGAACTTCAGAAAAAGGGGGAAAGTACATTGTATCTTCCGACCGATCTTATGCCTGATTTTTTATTGAGAAAAACTAAAATTCTTTCAAGATCCATAAAAGAAGGAAATACACCAAATACCGAACACTAAGCGATCATGTTTAACCTACCAAATCACAGGAAATATGAAAACAGAATCACAAAATATACTACAGAATCCTTCCTTCCGCCCATCGCAGAATGCAGACGGAATTTCTCAGAATCATCACACAGGAATCAACCGTCTGGTAAAACTTTCTCTCGTGATCGAAGGAAAAGTGATTAAATACTACAAGCATTTTCAACTTACCCAAAGTACAAAACGCCACCACCAATTCAGCGTGACATTGGCTCATGATGCTTTAGGTGACCGACAGACTCATACCCTCGAAGAAGCCAATAAATTTCTCGGAAAACGTTTAACAGCCGTTATTTCTTACAAAGATATTGAAAGCAGCCCCGAAAGAACCTTTGTCGGAGTCATTACAGGAGTAGGTTTCAGTCAGGAAAAAATGAGCCTTGGAAATATTGTGTTAACAGGTTACAGCCCGACCATTTTACTCGATGGAGCGCCGCATATTCAGAGTTTTGGAGGAAGTTCACCGGTTAATATGGGAATCATTGCCAACGAAGTCATCAAACAGGGGATCGATTCCAGCCGTTTTGATGTTAGAGTGGATACCAACGATTATTCGCAGATTATTTACAGCAGTCAGTACGATGAAACGCATTATAATTATCTGGCAAGAATGGCTGAAGCGTATGGCGAACAGTTTTATTATGACGGCGAAGTATTGCATTTCGGAAAACTTCCGCCTCAGAACAAACCGATCAAATTAACCTACGGGAGCAGCGCCAATGATATTAAGGTTGAATTAAAAGCAGTACACACAAAACCCCAGTTTTACGGTTACAACAGCAGTAAACATGAAAAACTGACTTCGGGTGAAACGCCGGTTCAGCATGTGGGAGATTTGGCAAAAACAGCTTATTCCCACAACGAAAAAATATATAAAACCCCTGCATTACAGGTTGCGCCCATTAAAGCTTCCACTCATCTTGATGTGGAATATTCTCAGAAAAGTGCGGCGGGAAGTGAAGCGGTGAGCGTATTTTCATTTTCAGGAAATACAACCGTTCCTTTTTTGCATCCGGGGTGTGTGGTGGATGTTCAGATGAGAAAATTAGACAGCAACGAATCCGATTATTTTACGAGAATCATGGTGACGGAAGTTACTCATGAAATTGATACGATTGGGCATTATAAAGGAAGTTTTGAAGGAATTGCTTCAGACACCGGATTTTTACCTAAACCCGAATTTAAAATTCCAAAAGCAGAACCGCAGATCGCCACCGTAATTTCCAATACAGATCCGGAAGGACAGGGAAGAGTTCAGGTAAGATTCGACTGGCAAACCAACGATACGACACATTTTATCAGAATGATGAGTCCCGACGCGGGAGGAACCGATCAGGTGAACCAAAACAGAGGATATGTCGCAATTCCCGAAGTGGGAGATCAGGTGATGGTGAATTTCGTTCACAGTCATCCCGACCGACCCTTTGTGATGGGCGGAATGTTTCATGGCGGAATCGGTCTCGGCGGTGGTGTGGACAACAGAGTGAAATCTATCCAGACGAGAAGCGGTCACAGAATTATTTTTACAGAGGATGAAAGCATCGTGATTACTGACAAATCAGGAAATAAAATTCATTTAGACACCACCGGAAGCAACATCACCATTACAGCTCCCGAAACCATGACGTTCAATTGCCGGAACATGAACATCAACGTCGGCGAAAATATGAGCACCAATGTCGGAATGAATAAATCCGACACCATTATGGCAAATCATACCGAAAGCGTAGGTTCTATGAAATATCTTTCTACAGGAGCTGATTTCATGACGAATGTTGTCGGAAAAATGAGTCATTACGTAAAAGGCGATATGGAAGTCTACGGTGAAAAAGAGCATAAATTAACCAGCCTTAAAGGCGTTGAGGTCAACAGTCAGGGTAAAGTGGAACATCATGCAGAAAAAGAAGTTCAGAACAATAGTGGCGAGAAATCTAAAAATCACTAAAAATGAGCATTGAATATTTTGTAGAAGGTAAAGCGGTCACCCGTTTTGATGGAGATTCCAGAACTTTTGCCAAAGAAGGCATCAGTCATAACAGTGCGGCAACCGTAGAACAGAAAGGAAACGGAACGGGAGTAAGCTATAACAAAGCAGAAACCATTAATCCCGATGATAAACCCGTTAATACCATCGATATAAGCCTGAATCTTTTTTTTGACGGAACCCAGAATAACAAAACCAATACCCGGCTTGGCGGAGATTTCAAAGAAGCAAGCAGCGATAAAGACGACAGTTACAACAACGAGTTCACGAACGTCGCCCGTGGTTATGATACAATTGATCCGAATGCACAGAATCAGGTTTCATGGTATATTGAAGGAATCGGAACGGAGGACAGAAAAAGCGACAGCATTTTAAAAGGGGTTGCACAGGGAACCGGAGATACCGGAGTGGTGGCAAAAGTGGCAAAAGGGTGCAAAAGAGGAGCCGAAGCCATCGTGAATAAACTTAAAAATAACACGAAACCCATCCGCGTTCTTACCGTAAATGTATTCGGCTTCAGCAGGGGAGCTGCTGCGGCGAGACATTTTATACATGTTGCAAATTCTCCGGGAATAATTTCTTATGCTTTGGGAAAGGAAACGTTACAGGTTTTTCCTCCCGAATTCATCAATAATGAAACGGTTACAATAAAGGATAAAGATGGCTCCAAGTCGCAGTTCATCATGCGGCACGGATATTTCGGAGCCTGTCTTCTCGCGCAGGATCTGGATGTGAAGGAAATAAAATTCCGTTTTGCAGGACTGTACGATACTGTTGCTTCTTACGGTTTAAACCACAGAGGAGGTTTCGGGATTGATGACGATACAAAACAACTTGGTTTAGACTCCATCGGAGGCGGAAAAGTAAATTTTGTGCTTCAGCTTGCTTCGGATGACGAATACAGAGATAATTTTGATTTAACGAATATCGACAGTACAGGTTTATACGGACTGGAATTTACCCTTCCCGGAGTGCATTCCGATATTGGCGGATCTTATGGAGAAGGAGATGAAACTTCCGTTTTATACTGCGATTCTTACGATCCATATAACAATGTAAACACCCACAAAGAATGTGAAGCGTTTAAAAAAATTGTGGTAGAGGAAGGATGGTATCATGATGAGCAGTTGGAAATTAAATATTTCAGGCAGAAAGATGTAAATTATGACCGATGGTGGAATAAAACCTCTATGTATTACGGTCTCGTGGGAACCAGAAAGTTATCCAATAAATATGACAAAATCCCGCTGAACCAGATGTTTCATTATTCCAAACAGCATGAAGTGATATATCTCGAAGATCTCATCAACGAAAATCATAAAATAACAGATTCCTTTTTAACCGGAATTTACAGTCAGCTTTCTACTTACACCAACGCGTGTAACCAGCTCAGAAATAACTATGTAGAAGATTTTAAAGCAGGAAAAAAACCTTCAGTTGCCAAATACAAACAGGATATCAAAGCGATTTCGTATTTAGGTCACATTCAGGAAGAAGATCTTAAAAAATTAAGAAACGAATATCTTCACTGGTCTGTAAAAGCCAACCAGATCGGTCTGGATGCACGACCCAACGACAATGCCCCGAAAAGAAGAGGTGCATTGGCTGCACAATACCGCAAAAGAAACATACAGAATGGATAAAACGATAAAAATAGTATTTTTTTTAATCCTCCTTTTTCAGAATATAAGTTGCCAGAAAATGAAAGAAGAACAGTTGCCGGAATTTAACGTAGAAATAAGCAGTCCGAATAACAATATGATTGTAACGCCTGTTGAAGATAAAATCATCACTCTGGAAGGTGTTCCTGCGAGTCTGCCTTATGGAAGTTCGTCGGGAACGTGGGGGAATTCAGGGAAAGGCTGGACAGAGCAGTACGGAACTCCCGTCGGAATAGATGTTACTTATTTTTCCAGATATGAAGATACTTTTTATCATCTGAAGGCGGATTTTCCGGTAGAAAAAATTAAAGATTATATGCAGCGTGCGTATGCGCAGCGCGAAGCTTCTTTTTACAATAAACCTCTGGAAGAATATAAAAATTTGGGAAGGAATGAAAAATACAGCAGCGCAGAAAATCCGTACAACAGTTTTACAACGCTTGTTTTTGGTTTTGCTCCAAAAGGAATGGTCGTAGTATGGCTTAGATTCCGAGCCGTTCAGATTGAGTTGGGAAAATTTCAGGCTGAAATGGTAAAAGATGATCAACAGTTGGAGCAGGAGTTTTTCTCGAAACTTTCCGTAACGCGTGAGGAAATGAAAAAGAACAGATTTTTGGATGCGGAATCTAAAGAATGGGAAGACTATAGAAAAAAATACAATTGGAAACCGCAGATTACTTCAGAAAATCCGGCTTATAAACTATTTGAATCCAATATCAGTTATTACAATGCGGAAGAAGAAGTTATTCTCCGTTCGTGGATCGACAAAATTCCTTTAAGAGAAAGAGCGGTTCCGAAAGAGCTGAATTTCACATGGGAAACAGCAAAAGGCGAACAGTTTATCGGTAGAGCTTACTTCAACTGGGAAAGGCTCAACAGCGAGTTTCAAAAAGCGGGAAAAGACTTTCATCTGGATTTTAAAGTAGCAAAAGATAACAGCAGTTTTGATATTTCCATCAACAATCAGCCAGTTAAAGCAGACAGCATAAGAATATTCAGGACAGACAGGGAATTCCACGATTCCTACCAATAAAATAATTATCAGTTCTCAGTTTAGTTTATAGAATTCCGGTGAAAGATTTTTCATCGGAATTCTTGTTTTATTTTCAATTTTTAACCGTTAAGAAATAGTAAAAATATCTTAATTAAATCTTAATATTTCCCTTTTTAGTGTGTAAATTTAGCTAAATTTTCATGTTTTAAAATAGTTTAAATATTTGATTATTAATGTTTTAATTTTAAAAATATTTCTTTAATCGTAGAATTACTACACAAAGTCGTAGAACTACTACAAAAACTGAGATTACTGTTTAATTCCTTTCGGGTTCAGAAAAGGTGCCCTATCTTTGGAATACCAAATCAACCAAATCACAAAATATTAACGATTAAAATTTACGAATCATGGCAGCAAATTCAAGAGGAATCTTAAAATTCAACGGCGGCGAAGGACAAAAATTATTAAAGCTGAACTACAGCGTTTCAAGATCTACAGACGTTTCCGGAAGAGTAGCATCAGATCCT
The DNA here is from genome assembly GCF_900156825.1 of Chryseobacterium gambrini. Lineage (GTDB taxonomy): Bacteria > Bacteroidota > Bacteroidia > Flavobacteriales > Weeksellaceae > Chryseobacterium > Chryseobacterium gambrini. Next base: position 32,661 of record NZ_FTOV01000004.1, read on the forward strand.
TCCAATGCACTGATTAAAGTTACTGTGGAAGCTACAGAAAAATCCGACATCCTAGAAAGCTTACTTAACGGAAAATATAAACCGACAACCGGCGAAATCACCTTCAACAAATCTCATGAAGAAGGAACTTTAATTACTCTGGGATGGGAAAACGGATATGTAATCCAGCATGAGGTGGATTTCGATGCAGTGGATGAAAACAGTATGCTCATCAGCTTTGTCATCAGCGCAGAAACCATCGACTACGGAAATTCCAAATACGAAGGTTTATGGCCGGGAGCTAAGTAATTCAAAACACAACAATCATCTTAGTAAAAATAAAATTGGTTACAGAATAGCATGGCTCAAAAGAGTAGCTATTCTGTTTTTTCTTTTTTACACTGAATTATTTCATCTTTTTCAATGAATTCTTTAAAAATAGAAGTTACATTGAAATTCGATAACAAAAATTTATTTGATGTAAAGTCGGATAAATTTTAGCATTTAAAACAAAACACATCAAATCACAAAATATCAGGCTATGTTTAAGGATGAAAATATGCCCAAAACGCCTTCTTCAACAGGAGAATCTTCAATGCTGATGAATGAGAATTTACAGCCGAATAAACCTTTTTTGGTGGATGAAAAACTCTGGTCTCAGCAACCGACTTCGAAAATACACAATGCAAAGGCAATTCCCGAAAGTCAGATTCAGGGAATCAACCGCGTGGTAAAGCTGGATATTGTTGTTGAGGGAAAAGCGGTAAAGCATTTTAAACACTTTCAGTTAAAACAAAGTGCGACAAGACATCATGAATTCAGTCTTTTATTAGCACACGATACATTGGGAAGCGCAGAAAATCATAATCTGGAAGCAGCTCAGAATTTTTTAGGCAAAAGAATTACCGTAGTTTTTAAATATAAAGACCTCGAAGATGGTCCGGAAAGAAGTTTTGTAGGAGTTATCACGGAAGTAGGATTCAGTCAGGAAAAAGGAAGTCTTGGAAATATAGTTCTTACAGGATGCAGTCCGACGGTTTTGCTGGATGCGGCTCCACATATTCAGAGTTTTGGCGGTGCACAGGAAATCAGCCTGAACAGCATTGCCAATGAGGTGATTAAAGAAGGTTTCGGACATGGAAAATTCGATTTTCGCGTAGATGCACAACACGGAAATGTTTCTTACAGCTCTCAGTATGAAGAAACCCACTACAATTATCTGGCAAGAATTGCGGAAGCCTATGGCGAACAGTTTTTTTATGACGGTGAAGTGTTGCATTTCGGAAAACTTCCTCCACAGGAAAAACCTGTAAAGCTTACCTACGGAAGCAGCGTGAATGATGTGAAGATCAAAATGAAAGCACAGCACGTAAATCCTACATTCTACGGCTACAACAGCAGTAAAAACGAAAAATTAACAACGGGGAATTCCAAAATCAGTCATACCTCAGATATTGCCAAAAGAGCGTATGAAATTTCAGAAAGAACGTTTACGACGCCATCTTTAAGAGTTGCTCCCATTAAAGCAGCCTCTTTTATGGATATTGATGCTTCACAGAAAGGAACCGCCGGAAGTAAAGCTTCCGATGTTTTCATTACTTCCGGTGAAACTACCATTCCTTTTCTTTATCCGGGTTGTATTGCAGATATCGAGATGAGAAAAACCGATACGAACGCGACCGCTTATTTCACCAAATTAATGATTATTGAAGTTAATCATGAAGTAGATGCAAGAGGATATTACACCGGAACTTTTGAAGCGATTGCTTCAGACACAGGATTTATTCCGCGTCCTGAATTTCAGTTGCCGAAGGCGGAACCTCAGTTTGCCAAAGTGATTTCCAACTCTGATCCGATGAATCAGGGAAGAGTAAGGGTACAATTCGACTGGCAAAACGGCGCAACCACTACAGAATACATTCGTGTAATGACTCCAGATGCGGGAAGCAGCGATAAAGTGAATAAAAACCGTGGTTTTATGGCAATTCCGGAAGTCGGAGATCAGGTAATTGTAAATTTTGTACATCAACATCCGGATCGTCCCTTTGTAATGGGGGGAATGTTTCATGGTGCAATTGGAGCAGGTGGTGGAACCGGAAATAATATTAAAAGCTTAAGCAGCCGAAGCGGAAATAAGCTCGAACTGGATGATGGAGCAGGTTCTGTTTTTCTTACCGATCAGGGTGGTGCGAATATGAAGTTTGACGGAGCAGGGAATGTAGTACACAATGCAAATAATGACAGCACCAAAACGGTTGGGAATAATAAAACCGATAAAGTAGGTAACAATAAAAAGCTGGAAGTAGGTTGTGATCATATTGCAGATGTGGGAAATACTCATAAAGTAGAAGTAGGAAAAGGGAAGAGTGTTTTTACAATGGATAATACAGGAACTATTGATTTAACAGGAGTAAAACAGGTTAAATTAAAGGTTGGCAACAGCGAAATTATCATTACTTCTGATAAGATTTCTATTACAGGTGCTGAAGTGGATATCAAAGCGGGAGAAGCTACGGCAAATTTTAAAGGAAATACCAAAATAACCGGAGGACAGGTTGATATTAATTAACAGATGGAGTTTATAAAGTACGAAATTAAAAAGGGTGATACACTGGAATCTATTGCAGCGAAACAAGGCATTTCAGTAAAAGAGCTTGTCGATTTTCATAATTTATATTGTGGAACGACAAATTTTATTATTGGAAACACGCTGCCTATTCATCTTCAGACTCTATGGGTGGAAAAAAAGACGAAGGAGGAAATCAACAGGGCAATAGAAGACGTAAAATTTCCGCGAAAAACAAGATACAGATGCGAACAGTTCAACACCACCAAATTAGAGGACAGAATAACGTTTCACTGCAATACAAAAAAAGAATATGTGGTTGAAAAAGATGCTGCCAGTACAAAAGCGAAAGTCAGGCTTAAAGAATATTTATACAAAATAAATCCTGAAAATATGGCTCTTGCCATAGAAGCGGTAAAAGAACTGGAATTTGATAAAGAAAATGTCATTTTCGAACTGGAATCTGACAATACCATAAAACGCGTACAGAATTTCCCTGAAATTAAAGAAAAGTGGGAACTTTTTAAACCCAGATTAAAATCTTCAGAATTTTACAGGCAGGTAGAAAAAATCAGTCCGAAAGCGGCTGAAGATATTATAAAAGGAGGTGGAGTGGAATTTGAAAGCGAAGCCAATCTGAGAAAAACATATGATAAGTCACTTCTCTATCATGTTCTTTTCAATGATTATGATGCCCGTAAAAAAAGCATACAGAATAGCACGCTAAAATTTATTTCCCAGATATTTGTAGATATTCATATTGAGCTGGAATTGCAACATTCCATTATTAAGGAAGACGATTATTTTATAGAATTTAGAACAGTGGGAACACTTTTAAGAGATAAAATAGACCATTCTGTACTGGAACAGCAGTACAATAAGTTTTATAAACCTATTATCGAATATGGTTTCAGCGAATATAACTATGATTATCGGATCAGAAGGATGGTTGACAAAAAAACAGGAACCATCGTCAATGCTTTTGCCTTAATGAAAGAAGAAGTGAAAAATAATTATCAGTTGGTCACCCAGTTTGATTTAAAGCAAATTGAATATTAAAAGTATCTTAGTTATGGCGGATAAAGTATTTACATTCAATAACGTTTTACCCTTTCATATTGTAAAAACTCTTTTGGTGATTATACCTTGTTTAATGGCTTATGGTGCACTCTATTATTGGTTGTTTAAAGGAGTATTCAGACTCTCATTTGCCATGTTCTTTATTCTTTTTTATCTTGGGACCTGTTATCTTATACTCAAAGCAATGTCCGTAAAAGTGAAAATATGGTTTGATGAAAACTTTTTTTACCTGCAAAAAGGAAATCAGTCTCCTGAAAAGTATTCCAAAACAGAAATAGAAGGATTCTACGCTTATGATTATGAAACCAAAGCTCCGGCATTGCAGAGTTCAAAAATATACTTCAGATTCTGTCTGAAAAATAAGACAGATATTTATTTAAATGATGTTGAATACAGAAATAAATATGAAGAGGAAAAAGGAAATGAACTTAAAAAATTACTGAAAGCGGCTCAGAAAGAACTTAATTTTTCAAAAGAAGAAAAGAAAAGCCTTCAGAATATTTACTGGTATTCAAAGTAAAATGAGTTAAAGATAGTTAGTATAAAAGAAGTCCTTAGTCCAGACTTACCTGCAAATTGATGATGTTTAAATCAAATAAAATACAACATTATGAGTGCTTCATATATCCCGAAAGATGTTTATGCAGTCTGTACATTTCAGACGGATTCGGAACCCAGACAATTAATTCCCACAAGAGAAACGATCACGGTTTTCTATGGATCAGATACAACACGACCTTTATTAACGGTTGAAGACCGTAATATCAATAAAGAATTTCCCTGTAAAAGCCCTAAAAATGCAATGTGGGGATTTCTTTGTTTTGGAGCCGGTCTTATTGTAGGAGCGCTTCTGGTGTTATCCGGTCCTGTAGGTTGGGCGGCACTGGCTGTAGGAGTGGGTGTTCTTGCGTGTGCAGGTGCTGCAGTGTATCATGCCACAAAAATAAACCATTTATGCACCGAATCTTTAGGAAAAGGAAGCTGGAAGATTGAACATGAAAAAGTAACCTTTGATAGATCTAAGGCAATCACCCAGAATTCTATACTCGTTTGTGATACAGGTGGCTTATTAAGCCCGATTTTTAGTTATGCCGTTGCTAAAAAATACGCACAGCAGATCGATAGCAATAACGGAAAAGAAATTTTTCTTAATGCGGCTGCATCTTTTTTTGGAGGAGCAGGAATTGTGATTGCCGGAGCTGAAATGGGAATTGCTAAAACATTATTATGGATGGGCGTAACGATGGGTGTAATGAATGAATTAAGCTACTGGGAAAGAGAAGGTATCCGAAACAGCTCCCTGGAAGATAACAGCCATTATCAGGATATGAATAAAGAAGCGGATGAAAACAGCAGAATTCCGGGCTATTTAAATGATGTACCGGAAAGCGTTACAGGCATTACTCCTTCAGATCTGGCAAGTCCCGATATTCTTGAGCTTAATGAGAAAGGAGGATTAGCAAGCAGAGACGGAAAAACGCCGGTTTTCTTTAACGGCAAATGGTATGTTCAGGACTGGCAGAAGAATCTGATAGAAATAAAACAGGGAACAGCCTTATCCAAAGACTTAACCGCTTTAGAAGGAATAGATTCCCGCGAAGTATGGAAAACCCCCGAAGGAAAAGCAATTGTAGAGAATATTCGTAATGGCAAATACTCAGAATCGCTTGTCGCAACAGCCAAAGACGGCTTAGGAAGAGTACGTCCCCGAAACCTGCCCAACTTAGCCAGAGAACTTCCCGCTATAAAAATGCAGAACATCAAAAATATAGGAAAACTCGGCGTAAAAGGAGGAGGATTTGTAGGATTCTTTTTTCCGTTTATTGCAACCTATTTTTCAGAAGATTCAAGAAAAATACTGGCTCTGGCAATGGCGGAAGACTTTGGAAAAGGCATCAATGTAGTGGCGGATGAAGCCTGAAATAAAAGACTTATCTGAGTTTCGTATAAATTCTCGTAACAATAATTCATGATAAAGATAATCTCGAAAACGTTAATAAATGTTATAAAAAATAAATGAGCTCAGAAATTTATTATCTTTAATATTCAATTAATTTTAATAAAAATAGTATGGAAGCCTACAATTTTGAGACTGCTATTAAGCCCTTTTTTTGGGTATCCTCAGAAAAAACATATTCAGTATGTTTAAACGCAGGAACGTACAAACCTGAAATTTTCGAATGGAGAAAAGACGAAGGTTTCGAAGGCAACGGTTACGACTGGACTTCACTGGCAAAAGTTTTTGTAGAAGAGAAAAAACCGAACCTGTCGGACGATATTAAATTCGATCCGGAAGCCGATATGTTCTGTGCCTATTCCAGCAATCCGGAAAGCCTGAAAGAATTTATTTCTGAATTCAAAAAAGCCTGTGAAGACGAAATGCTGATTCAGGATCTCTTTTCAAAAGCCGAAATTGATTAAATATCCCTTAAAATATTCAAAAAGATCTCAATTTGAGGTCTTTTTTATTTGTAGCATTCCGACTGTTTAAACAATTTCGATCCAAAATCTGTTCTTTCTTATCCTGTGAATGAAAATATTTTAAGGAGCTGTTTCTCGCTTTCCGCACTCGCTATTTCTTTAGTTTCGGCTGCGACGGCAAAGCCGCCGCAGCCGAAACTAAAGAAATGAGCTCAGACAAATGCTGCAATCGAGGCTAGGACAACGGAAACGTTGAAATTTTCAGTAAGATTAGTACTCATTCGTCAGAATGACAGCTCATATTGCCTGAAAATCGACTTCGGAAGCTGAAGTGTTAAGAAAATGAATCAGATGAACGTTAAAAAAATTCTACTGTCTGAGCGCGACAGAATTTTAAACTGAAGAACCAATTTACCATTCGCGCGAGTTTTAGAATTTTTAGAGCATAGGATTCATTTTTAGCATTCAGCTTTCCAGTCTTGAATTTTTGTTTCTTTTGTTTCAGGACAAAAGAAAAATATTTAGAATAGAATTCAATATTTAGATTCTTTCAAAAGACAATTCGCACTGTTATTTTAATTCAACACAAAAGAAAAAGAAAAGTAATTTCTTATCTTTGTTCCTTATGGAAAATATGGACGCAACACAAGATAAAAGGTTATTTCTCATCGATGCTTATGCGATGATTTTCAGAGGATATTACGCATTAATCAGAAATCCGAGGCTTACAAGTAAAGGGCTGGACACTTCTGCCATCTTCGGATTTACGAATTCTTTAATTGAACTGATCAGAAGAGAAAAACCAACCCATTTGGCAGTGGTTTTTGATGTAGGAGAGGCAAGTATAAGAACCGAAGACTTCTCAGATTATAAAGCGAACCGAAGCGAAACGCCTGAAGCCATTAAAAATGCGATTCCATACATTCACAGGATTTTAGAGGCAATGCACATTCCCATTTTGGGAGTTCCGGGATATGAAGCAGATGATGTAATCGGAACCATTGCCTGCAAAGCAGAAAAAGAAGGCTACGTCACATTCATGGTAACGCCGGATAAAGACTTTGCACAGCTTGTAACAGATAAAATCAAAATTTATAAACCGGGACTTAAAGGCGGCGATATTGAAATTTTAGGCGTTGAAGAAGTCAAAGCCAAATACGAAATTGAAGATCCGAAACAGGTAATCGACTTTCTTGCGATGATGGGAGATGCAGTCGACAATATTCCCGGACTGGAAGGCGTTGGTGAAAAAACAGCCATGAAATTCCTGAAAGAATTCGGAAGCATAGAAAATCTTTTAGCCAATACAGATCAGCTTAAAGGAAAGCTGAAAGAAAAAGTGGAAGCTTCAGCCGAAAGAGGAATTTTATCCAAAAAATTAGCGACCATTATCTGCGATGCTCCTGTAGAATTTCATCAGGAACAGTACGATCTGGAAACGCCTGATTTTGAGAAAGTAAAAGAAGTCTTTGAAGAAATAGAATTCCGTAGATTATACGAAAATCTTTACCGTGCTTTTGCTCCGGCTGCAGCGCCAAATGTAGTTACAGAAGTGGAAGTAACGGTTACAGAAACGACTCCTCAGCAAAAAGTTGCACAGGCAGTCGGACAGTTGGATCTTTTTGCCACTTATGAAGATCTTGATCAGGCAACCTCTACAAAATCGACGATTGAGCAGAATGATCACCTTTATCAGTTTGTAGATAATCCGAAAGCACAGAAAATTTTAGTCAATAATTTATTAAAACAAAAAGTAGTCTGCTTCGATACCGAAACCACCTCTCTTAATGAACTGGAAGCCGAATTGGTCGGGATGAGTTTTTCCTACAAAAAAGGTTTGGCGTATTATGTTCCGTTATCCGAAGATCAGGGAGAAGTTCTGCAGACACTGGAAATTTTCAGACCGTTTTTCGAGAAAGAAGATCTGGTAAAAGTAGCGCACAACTTAAAATTCGATTATAAAATCCTTAAAAGATACGATATTACGGTAAAAGGAGCCATGTTTGATACCATGATTGCGCATTACCTTTTAAATCCGGACGGAAGACACGGGATGGATTATCTTTCGGAAGTTTACTTAAATTACAAACCTGTTTCCATCGAAACCATCATCGGTAAAAAAGGAAAAAAACAGGGCAATTTCCGTGATGCGGATCTCAGAACCCAGACCGATTACGCTGCAGAAGATGCAGATGTAACTTTCCAGTTGTACGAATTGTTTGCGCCACAGCTTAAAAAAGAAAATTTAGAAGACTTATTCTTCAGTATAGAAATGCCTTTGATGGAAGTTTTGGCAAAAATGGAACTGGAAGGAATTTCTCTTGACGAAAAATGGCTGGCTCAGGAAAGTATTGATCTTGAGAACGATCTAAGACAGCTCGAATCCAAAATATTTGAGATTTCAGGGGAAGAATTTAATATGAATTCTCCAAAACAGCTGGGTGAAATTTTATTTGAAAAAATGCAGCTTGATCCGAAAGCGAAAAAGACAAAAACCGGACAGTACGCAACTTCGGAAGATGTCCTTCAAAAACTGTCTTCAAAGCACGAAATCATCAAGCATATTCTGGAATACAGAACCTATCAGAAATTAAAATCGACTTACGTTGATGCATTGCCGTCACAGATTGAAAAATCCGATAACCGCGTTCATACCAATTTCTCACAGACTACGGCTGCAACAGGTCGTCTGGCGAGTGTAAACCCAAATTTACAGAATATTCCGATCCGAACTCTGAGAGGTCAGCAAATTCGTGGAGCGTTTGTTTCCGCAGAAGGAAAGAAAATTATTTCTGCCGATTATTCCCAGATCGAACTTCGTCTGATTGCCGAAATTTCAGGGGAAGACAATATGATTAAAGCGTTCCAGAACGGGGAAGATATTCACGCTTCTACGGCGGCAAAACTGTTCAATATTCCATTGGAAGAAGTTTCCAAAACACAGAGAAGTCAGGCAAAAACCGTAAACTTCGGAATCATTTACGGACAGGGCGCTTTTGCATTGGCAGAGCAGACCGGACTTTCAAGAACAGAAGCAAAACAAATGATTGAAGCCTATTTTGAAACCTATCCGAAACTGAAGGAATACATGGCGGAACAGGTAAGAAAAGCCCGTGAAGTCGGTTATGTGGAAACACTTTTAGGCAGAAAACGCCATTTAAAAGACATCAATTCCAATAATTTTGTGGTTCGTGGTCACGCGGAACGAAATGCGGTGAATGCTCCTGTTCAGGGAAGCGCAGCAGATGTGGTAAAAATGGCAATGATTAAAATTCAGAAAGAACTGGAAAAGGAAAAGCTGCAGACAAAAATGCTGCTTCAGGTACATGACGAATTAATTTTTGAAGCCCCGATTGATGAGGTGGAAGTTGCCAAAAACATCATTAAAATGGAAATGGAAAACGCCGTTGAAACGCAGGTTCCGTTATTGGTTGAAGTTGGAGTAGGGAATAACTGGCTGGAAGCGCATTAAAATTTTTATTTATGGAGGAAAGGAAAATACATTATAATTTAAAACCATTATTAGCAAATTTAAATCGATTAGCAAATTTCAAAGATTATTTAGAATCAAGTGAATTCCATAATATTTTGTTAGAATATGGATATGATGAATTGTGGGAAAAAAATATTAGTTATACAGGAATTTTAGGACGACAAGAAGTTAATAAAACATATGTAAATTGTTTAAACTTTATGTTATTAATTTGGATAGATTCTAATGGCGATGAACGAATTACTAAGAGAATAAATGAATTTTTAACTTTTACAATTTCTGGATATATTGAATTTAATGAAATCAAAAAAGATTTTTCTAAATTAATTAACAGTTTAGATTTTGGACCTGATACAAAAGCAACTCAAGATAAAATAAATGGATTATTATCATCAAAAGTATATGAAGAAACTGTAATGGATAAAAATGAAATTGAAGAAGTAACTCAATCTGTAGAAATTGATTATGCGATTATTACTGCTCTTGAAGATGATGAAATGGAAAAGATATTACCATTAATTGTAAAAGAGGGAGAAGTTGAAGATTCGAATAATTATATTGAATATGGTTATCTTAGAGATAAACCAAGTAAAAAAATTGTATATGCTTCACAACATAATACAGGAATGGTAGATGCTTCTATTTTAGCTTCAGAACTTATAATTAAGTTTAAGCCAAAATTTCTAATTATGATTGGGGTTTTGGGAGGAAAGCCGGCAGAGACAAGTATTGGTGATGTAATTATTGCGAATAAAGTTTTTGAAATTGATCGAGGAAAACTAACCGATGTAGGTTTTAAAAAAGAAGCTTCGGTTGCTAATCTTAAATCAAGAGAAATCATAAAAATAAATAGGAAAAAAAGGGAAATAGAAGATTTTATAAAAGGAGTTGATGAAACTAGAAAGTCTCATGTACAATTACATTTTGGTCCTATTGCTTGTGTTAATCAAGTTATAGATGTTGAAGACTTTTTTCAAGAAAAAATAACTACTGTTGATAGGAAAGCTATTGCTTTAGAAATGGAAAGTTTCGCTATAGTCAGAGCTTGTGAACTACTTAATAATGGAGAAACTAAACCTTTAATAATTAAATCTGTAATGGACAATACTCAAGATAAAACAGATGAAGGAAAAACGTATGCTGCATGGACAAGTGCTAAAACATTAGAGTTCATATTATTAAATGATATAATTTAGAGTTACTAAAAAATTAAAATAAATACTTTCACAACAACGTGAAAGTTTTTTTATTGATCGGTTTGAAAAAGCAATTTTTACAAAAATATTAATAATTTTAAGTGAACAAATTTTATCTGATGAAGTTTTTATTTCTGCTTTTCCCTATCATTATCTTTTCCCAAGCGAAAAAGGATTCTATTTATGAAAATTATATATATTCAAAAGCGAAATGCATTGAAGAAAATAAAAAAGATAAGATTCTGTATGATAAGCTAAAGCATGAAGCTTCCGAAATGGACTTCAATTCTTTAACCAGAACCTTAATAGATAATTTGGATGAGCGACAATTTACCAGAAGATACATTAATTTCAGATACAGTGTTTTTAGATTAGAATGTGGAAGTTTCGATCCTGCCGAATATGAATGTGAAAAATACAATCTCAAAGATCCGTTTTATAATCTTCGAAATTGGACAACTGATGATTTGATTTATTTAGGGAAAAAATTTAAAGATAAATTTATCATTCCAAGTTCGGTTGGCAGTGGTTTTGGATATTATGAAGGATATTATTACGTGGATAAAGAAGATGCAGAAAAATTCAAGAAATTTAGTGTAGGAAAAGTCAAGGAGTCCGGAGCAGAATTTTACTACTATTCCAAAAATAGTAAAAAATTCTTTGGAAATCTCAGTAAATACAGGGATGGATTACATTCAATTTAGTTTTTATAATCTGCCGGATCATCAGGTAAAAGTTTATCAGTATATCAACAGTAAAAAAACAGTAAAAACTTACGAATATAAATATGATAAGTGGGAAATTATTGAGTAATTCAATTTACATCAAACCTTTCCCTTTCATTTCCTGATAAACCAGTCCCAGACAGCTTTGTCCTTCCGTATTTTCGTCCCAGTACATATCATGAACTTTGATGCTGTAGAGCATGATAAAATCAATAATGCTGAATTTTCCGATAGGATAAACTTCGTAATTGATATTAAACGGCTTATTGGAAGCTCCTTTAAAAGAGATTTCAGAGTCTCCGGCAATTCCGTCTTTTCTGAAGTTGGAACCTAAAGCATCGGCTGCAGAATACACATTCAACCACTGAAGCTGATCTCCGGGTTGGGTTTGGCGGTTGTTGTAAAATTCAGGATAATAAGAATTTACAAATTCATAAGGCGTTCCGATAGTGATAATGGCTTCACAATATTCTAAAGCATTTTTAGAGGCTTTTATGCCGTAGGGAAAAACATAGTCTAATGCGAGAACACTTCCGAAACTGTAGGCATGAAAATGAATTTTAGAGTCTTTTTCGTTTTCCGTAATGTAATCTACAAGGTGTTCTAAATTTCCCTGAATCAGTTGTTTTTTTGAGCCGTGCTGCAAATAATCGTTGGCGCAGACGAAATTGGTGGCAAGATTTGTGATAATGGTATTGGCGTTTGGAACAAGCAATACCAACAGTGCTGTAAATAAAATAATCAGTTTAGAAAACCAGTTAAAATCTATACCAATATAGCGTTCATGGGAAAGATCGATAAAAATTCCTTTCATCGAAATATATTTCAAATCTCCAATGGGAATCAGTTTTCTGAGTTCAGTCATTTTTCCGCTTTCCTTTGAGAAAAACTGACCTGTAGCTTCGAGAACGGCAGGAAACATCAGAACTAAAGAAAGCGATAAAATTAAAAATATGGAAAATACATACATTAACTGTCCCGGCTTCGAATAGTTTTTGGGGATAAAAATCCGTTTGATGATTAATGGAAATTTCCTGATAACCAATGCGAAAAGCCAGAGACTTTTGTAAATAAGCGTCCTTCCTTTGAAATCCTCGGTGAGAATTTCGTTGTATTTGAAGTCGTAAAATTTGTAAACGGGATTTTCGGGTGATTCTTTTTCGAAAATGCTTACAACGGTACTTTCCCTGTTTTTGCTGTAATGGATTTTTTCAATTTTGGTCTCATACTGGTAACCATTTGTATTGAAATTGATTTCATTTTTTAACCGTTCTGCATAATTTTCAACCGAGTTACTTTTTGAAATTCCCAATCCGGATATATAGATTCCTATTTTCATGGCTGAGCGTTTTTTAAGAAGTAAAAATTAGATGAAAGGATGAATTAAGCATACATCCTGAATGACGATAAAAAAGAAATAACTTATCCTGAATTTTCGGATAACTGATGTTGAGATAATTTCATGTTTATAGTTTTTAAGGTTATTAAAATCAATTTAAATAACTGATTGTTAGTTTGTTTTAAACTTAGCTATTTTTTCTTAGAAACTAAATTATTAATGAAAATTATTTTTGAGGATGCAATTCTGTTTTTTTTAATTTCTCAATTTCATCAAGCATCTTTTTGTTCCAGTCTTTACCATTTCGTTTTTCGAGATAAGGCGTTACAATTTCCTCGTATTTATGACGACCTTCATTTTCAATATAATCTACGGTGCAGCCTGTATTTTCCAGATAAATCCCATAATGGCTTCTGATACTGTCAATTTTACGATAAGTTTCCTGATCATACATAAAAATTGGCAATCCATAGCTTTTAAAAACAATGCTGTCATTTTTAATGTCTTCTTTTGCCTGTTGAATGTATTCATTTTCACTTTTCGTAATCGCTTTTCGGGTATTAAAGAAAGTGCTTAAATTATAATAACCTATCCATAAAAGCATTATTCCGCACAAAACGGTAAAAGCCAGAAGAAATCTGTTTTTAGGGCTTAAATTCTTAATTCTGATGTGACTTATCAGCCAGGAAATCAGGACAAAAAATGCCAGAATAAAAAGAAGGTAATGAGGCTGACTTTCCGAAATAACGGTCAGGAAATCAAACTTTATCGGATAAAGAATAAGATAATTTCCTAAAGTATAAACAACGATAAGCAGGGATAAAACAGCTATAGCAATGCGAAGTAACTTTTTAGAAATCATCTTATTAAGTTATGATAAAGCAAATGTAAGGAAAATCATTTCTGCTCATCAACATGATAAAAACAAAAACTTAATCTATTATATTGAAAATAAAATTTACTTTATAATTCTTATGATGGCAAGATCATCAGTAGGTTTCATTCCGTAATGATGTTCAAGTTTTTTTAATTTCAGGGAAAGCATTTCTTCAGATTCAACATTGTTTTTATCATAGAGAAGATAGTCTGCCGGATTGATTTTTTCGTTGTGATCTGTCTTTTTAATTGGGATGAAAGATGAAATTCCGTCTGTAGCAATAGAAACATCTTTAAGCTTAGTGAATCGTATTTTCTGAGTCTGATTGCCGTACCATTCTTCGAAATCTTCTTTCAAATGATAGGTCAGATAATCCGGTTTGTTGTCTCTTTCAAATTCTGTTGTTTTTCCATTTACGGAAATAAAACCATCTCCGATGCACATGATAATTCCTTCGTCCTTTTTGGTGTCGTAAAGAAGAATAATCAATGTTGTAAGAAGTTCTTTTTCATCAAGCAATAAATGATTTTTGACGGTTGTAATTTCTTTAAACAGCTCTTTTAAAACAGCTTTTAAATCTTCTTCAGGATCAGAATTTTTCTCTGTTTCGTATAATTCTTTATAACCTTTTTCAATGCATATTTTACGCAGGATCTTCCCAAATAGTGCAGAAGCAAACTGACTTTCCATAGCAGTTGAACATCCATCCATTACAGCACAAAGAATCTTATTGCTCCCTATTTTCTTTGTGATGAGAAAATCTTCGCAATGATTAATGTGGTAATCGCCAATCTGAAGAACAGAATAAATGTTCATTAATAATTTGAAAAAGGTTATAAGTTTTTAAATATTTTACGCAGAATATTCAATTCCTCCGATGTAAACCAAAGAGAAAAAATCTGTTTCTACGGAAGTCGGTTTCGGAATCTGCTTATTCAGGAAAATAATGGAATTGATATCAAAATCAAGATTCAGTTCGTTGAGCCTGTTGATTAAAATCGGGAGCCACTGTTCGGCAAAAGAATAGTCTGCAAATTTTTCGTAAATGGTTCCGTTTCCGTTTTCATAGCCGTATTCTACAAAGTCGTGATCCAGCCAGATGGTGTCCTGAGATTCTGCAAATTTTGAAATAAAAACATCATCAGAATCTTCTTCCAGATAAAAATTTTCATCTTCTTCCACAAATTCATAAAAATCTTCCTCGCTTTTGAAATTTCCTACCCAAAAGTCTAATGTGTCTGTAGTCATTTGCTTTTCTAATTTTAAACGTAATAAAGATCAAAGGTAAAATAATATTTGGAGATTTTTAAAACAGATATTTAAGTATTTCGTTAGCAATGGCAGAATCTTTTTTGGGAATTTGGGTACAACGTGTCTGAAATTCATCCCGTGAAATTTCTTTTTCGGAGTATAAATAGTGTTCAAACCACACTTTTCCTTTCGATTTCACAAACTTTTTATCGAGAGCCGGAGCAATTATGTAACGGTATTCTGAATGACAGTTCAAACAGTTATTTTCGTAAAAAACAATTCCGGGAGGGGAACTTTTAGTCTTAAAATTTTCCATCTCAATAATTAATGGCTTCTTTCGGGTAGACTTGTTCAGCTTTAATGTTTTAAAAATATCCAAAACCTGCTGAATATCTCCATTTTTATTTCTCATGTATAAACCCTGTGCAGAATCTGTTATGGGAATATAAACCGAAGCGAAACCTCCGTAATTATTTCGTGAAGTTTCAAAAACAGCTTCTGTACCGTCAATTGGAATTTGCATGAAAATATGATCTTTCAAAGGTTCTTTGTATATTTTCGGATTATAAGATCCGTATTCTATCCAGATGGTATCTTCATCTTTTGAAAGGTAAGCAATGTAAGAATCGATTCCTTGTAGTTTGGTAAATTTCCAGTCAGACGAATATTCAAAACCTATTTCACCAACATTGAATTTCTCAGTAAAAACAGTTTCTTTTTTAGCACAGAATGTAAGCGTTAAAAGTATGGGAATAAATAAAAGGCGAGTAGTCATTTGTTCTTTATCTGAAAGTAAATTTAAGCATTATCTAAAGTGAAAATCATCATCATCAACATCGTTAAAAAATAATATAACAACGTCGAACTAAGATATAAAATACAAAATATAACATTGAAAGTAAAATAGCCACGAATAATCGGAATGTTTTCCAAGAGGCTGTTGATCACGAAAAGCATTAAGAAATATCCGGGAACAGCAAAGTTAATCATCACCAGAAACAAGCAGTTTTCCAAACCTTTATATTCAAAGAAATGTGGAGTAATGATAATGACGTATAAACTTGCCAAAATGGTAATCATGAAAAGTACCGTTAAATATATTTTCAGCTTCATCTGCTTATTTTCCCTCCTGAAAAAGAGGAAATAATGGAAATTTGAAATTCCCAGTAAAGCGGCAAAAAAGATTAAAGCTTCCCACATCTCTATAAAACTCTCTTTTCCAGTTCGCTTTCCCGAATTGTCTTTTCCAATCTCGACAGTCTTGTTTTTTCCTGTTTCGCGCTCATGATCCAATGCAGCATTACTTTTTTATAAGAAGGAGCCTGATTGCTGAAAAATTCCCATGCTTTTTTATTGGCTTTAAATTTTTTTTCAAACTCAGGATCGAGGGTTGCAGGTTCTTTTTCGTGGGAATAGATCGCAGATTTTTCCTCTTTTCTCAGTTCAAAAGCTTTTCGTCCGGCTTCGGTCATTAATCCGACTTTTGTAAGTTCTTCCACTTTTCTGATATTGACTGCACTCCAGATGCTTGTCGGTTTTCTCGGCGTAAAACGGATGCTGTAACTTTCAACGTCAATCGATTTTCTCACCCCGTCGATCCAGCCGAAACACAAAGCCTGATCTACAGATTCCGACCACGTCATGGAAGGTTTTTTCGTTCCGACTTTCCAGAATCCCACCAACAATTCTTTTTCTGTGGTGTGATTTTTTTCGAGCCATTTTCGGAAATCTTCTGGTGTTGGGAAAAATGTTGCAGTCATTTCTATTTTGTTTTTAATTTTCTTTCAATCCGTTTTCAGGTTGTTTATTTTCCAAAGCATCTGAAAGTTCTTTGAAAATTATTTTCGAATAATGTTTTCGGGCTTTTACAAACAATCTTATCGTAGAAATATCATCGGAAGTCTGCAATCCGTTGAAATGCAACGTGGTTTGGTTTTCGCCAATGCTTCTCATCGCAAAATCTACATTTTTTAAGGTGTCCTTATCAATTACAAATTTTTTGATTGTATAAAAATGAATGTCATCCTGTTTAAAAAACGGGTATTTCTTGTAAGTTGATTCCGACATTGGGTAAACGGTATCGAAAACAATTTGATTTTCTTTTAATCTGTCTACAATTTCTTTCTGGGTCATTGCAACTCTAATTACACATTTCCTACAATTCAAATTGCCGTTGGAGTAGGTGTAAGAAAAGCTTGGAGGAGGTGCAGTTGCCATTAGAACAAATCCGGTGGGAAATAAAATGAAAGCAGGATTTATTTTTTGAATTTTAAGAAGATTAAGACAGTTTATTTTTTTAATTAAATAATAAGAAACCGGCAGAAATACAATTACCAAAAGATCAGAATAATCTACAACTCTTGTAATGGGAATCAATGTAAACTTGTTATACATTTCAATTACTTTTCCGGAATATGGAGATTTCCAGAATGCAAACAACAGAGCACTTATCCAGACAGAATGGATTTTTAGTTTCGGAAAAATATAGGTCAGAATCAACGGCAAAATAATAATTCCCACCATATCAGAAAGTTTTCCTGTGAACCAACTGGAAAAAATGTGCTTGAAAAAATGATCGTTTAAAAATAAAATAACAACACAGAATATGAAAATATAATTGAGAATTAAATATTTATTTCTTAGTGGCTTCATCTTAATATTTGATTGAAAGCCGAATTTACAGAATTTCTGATAAAGTAAGCATTCGTGTTGGATTTTAATTAGTTATTGTGGAGGTTTCGGGCGGAGCGAAGCTCCGCCCGAAACCCTTTAACCTTAAGTTCGAAACCTAAAATTCAAAATCTCAAACCATAAAATTTACCCTCCCTGAAACATATTCAGAAGATTTTGTATAGCATTTTCAGAATGAAGCATTTCTGTACTGTTTAAGGTAATCTCTGTAATTTCCGAAGCCCGTTTCAGCATACTTTTCTCGTAATTTGAAAAAGCCGATTTTGCGTCTTTAAAATTGTTGTCCGTAAGATTTTCTGCTAATTCAAAAGCATCCTGCATTGCCATATTCACGCCTTCTCCGGCATAAGGAGTCATCCTGTGAGCAGAATCACCCAGTAAAGTCAAATTCGTGGAAGTTTCCCATTTTTGATCAGGAGGGTAGTGGTATTGAGGACGTGGAATAATAGATATTTCATCGCTCTCAAATAATTCGTGAAAATCTTTACTCCATAAAGAGAATTCTTTTTTGAACCAGTTAAAAACCTGTTCCTTATTATCAAAGTCAATTCCGGAATCTTTCACCCAGTTTTCATCGGTTTTGCAGCCTGTGTAAAACGTTAATGTTCCGTCTCCTTTTGTACTGAAAAGCAAAGACTGATGCAGATCCAAAGCAAAAATTTTTCCGCCATTCACCAGTTTCCATAACTTCGGAGCGTTAATTTCTGCGTTGTAAATATTTCCTTCCACCATAGTTACTCCTGAATAAACAGGCTTAATATCCGTAAGATAAGACCGGATTTTAGAATTCGCTCCATCGGCTCCGATAACAATATCTGCGTAATAAGACTTTCCGTTTTTAAAATGCAGTTTCCACCCCTCACCATCTTTTTCCATCGAAATAAACTGACTGTCCCAAACCACAGTTTCAGGCTTTAAAGAATCCAGTAAGATCTTTCTGAGAGGTGCTCTGTCGATTTCCGGACGGTCTTCTGCATAAGATTCTTCGGAAGCATGTTCATCCAGGAAAACATTCAGATCTTTATCTAAAATTTTTAATTTTCCTGCGCTCGGACGATAGTTGGCTTTAAATTCATCCATCAAACCCGCTCTTTGAAGAGCTTCCAAACCAGATTCCTCATGAAGATCCAATGTTGCGCCCTGAACTCTTACATCTCTATTTTCATCTCTTTCATATACTTTTACTTCGGCGTTCTTTAGTTGTAAAAGTCTTGCTAAGGTTAATCCTCCGGGACCACCGCCAACGATGGCAATTTTTTTGTTGTCTGTTACCATAATTTAAATTTTATGGGACAAAATTACTTCTTGGGCAGAACGGAAAATTGTATAAATCGGTCGTTTTTATTTTGGCTTAATTCTTTTGGCAGAAATCCTGAAAGTTTTTTAATCTCCCTAATAAAATGAGACTGGTCGGAAAAATTTTCTTCAGGAAATAATTTTCCTTCCTTAATGTGCTGAAATGAGGCTCTGAAACGGAGAATTCCACAATATGATTTTAAAGAAATGCCAAATTGCCGGTTAAAGTAACGGTTGATTTGTCTCTCACTCCAGATTACTTTTTCCGAAAATTCTTTTACCGTTAATGAACCTTTTGACGAATAGATAAGATTAAATAATTTAAGTTTCCTTTCATCTGTTTTTTGTGTGGAAAGCTCTTTTTTTATTTGAAATGAAACCTTCTCACAGAATTTTTTAAAATCATTAAAATCCTCAATATTGAAATTCCAGAAATCGGCAGGTAGAATTTTTGCGCTATTTAATAATTCGGAAATGCTCTCATGCAAAATATATTCCGTCGCCAATAAATTGAAGCTGACCGCAAAAATCTTTGTTTTTTTCAGTAATAATCACATGTTCAGGATGTGTTCCGATTCCCAGTAAAACGACATGAAGCGGTTCGGTTGGAGATTGCGAAAAGATCAGATCAATCCTTCCGTCCGGTAAAAGAATGACTTCTTTATGTTCCGAAGGGTTATCCAGCATCCAGAAGCTTTCCACAAAATCGGAAAGTGAAAATTCTGGTTTTTGGGATTGAAAAATCAGATTTACTATTTTATTCATCAATTCCGTAAATTAAGATTTTATCAATTTCAGGAATATTCAAGTTTTCTTTTTTATTAATTCTGATGAGCTGCTCAGCAAAATATTGAAGTTCTTTTTTTGCATTTTCAATTGCTGTTCTCAACGATTCTTTATCTACTTCAATTTGATCCTCCGAAACAGGATAAGCATAACTTTCCTGGGGCATCGAATGTAAAAAATCGAAAATGATCTTATGTTCCTGTATTTCAACTTTAGGAGATGGATGTCCTGTATAAAAATGATGATTCCCTTCGTCGGAAACAAGATCTTCCCATTCAGTAATGTGTTTAAGCCTTCCGCAACATTGTGGAAAATAGGTGTCTACATCATTAATCTTTAAAATGTAACCGCCGTCCATAGAACACACCAAATCATCAATTCCGCGATTTTCTTCAGTCTGCTGTATTTCAATTTCTCTGTAAATGATTTTCAACAGATCTGCATCAGAAATTTCACTTATTCTGTAAAAAGAAGAACTTTTAAAATAAGCTTTGAAACTTTCGGAAAAACCAGTCTTTAGATTCGCGGAAATATTATAATTTTCCCACTCATCCGGAAATTCCAAATAGGAACCGGAAGGCATTTCCAGATCCTCATCGTAATTTGAAACTTCTATAACAGGTATAAGTTCTATTTTCATATTAATAAAATCTGCGGCTTTTGCCTTCTAATGTTTTTTCTAAAATGGAAAGCTGTTCATCAGAAAGATTTTTCAGTATAATCTGACGGCTTCTGTTCATCAGATGATCAGGATAATAAACAAGTTTAACACTTTTTCGGTCAATTTTATATTCTCTGAGCAAAACAGCACTTTTAGTATTTTTCCTGTTGGAATTTGAAAAAAATAAATTCGTAATCCGCCCCGGAATAAAACCGAAACTTTTCAGAAATAAAAAAATTGAATTATTGTTGATCAACAGATCAAATGTACCCAATTCCATTCCCCAACTGAGAAAGCCTTTGTCTGTAATTATTGTTCCGCTTATATTTTTAAGTTCAATTGAATTTTCCTGTCTGTAATTTTTAATAATATTTTTCTTCTGAATAAAAAAATAAATACTGACAATGATTGTAGAACAGATTGACGCAATAAAGAAATAATAAATAGGCAGTTCAAACATATTTTCTAATCATTAAATTACTTGTCAAATCGCCAATTATTAAGAACAATGGTAATGATTGGCTGTGACCACATTTCAAAGTTTTTTAATTTTGGTTTTATTGGAATAATAGAGGTTTCAAACCATCCTTTCTTTCCGACTACATTTATAATGGCATCATAATTTAAATTTTTGTCAAAAGGATTACTTACCGAAAGCGTCATTCCTTTGTTTTGCCTGCCGGAAACTTTCTGAGAAAATTCTATTTCTATGGTTTTTAAAGGGTTCTTATTTTCTTTCACAATCTTCATCGTTTGTATCTTATCATCTTTTACTTCTGTTTCAATAAAAAGATGCTCACCCGGATAAATTTGTAAAATATTATCTTTAACGAATATTTAGATTTTCCAATTTCTTGCTGATAAAATGTCATAGAATCAACAGCTATTTTTAAGGTAAACGCTTCACGAAATTCATTTTCATTTTGGGCAAAAACAAATTTTGAAATAATTAAAAAGAATAAGAAAACAAATTTCTGAAAAATGTTCATGAATAGAGTTTTGTCGCAAATATACTAATTCAAACGAAAATTTTATTTAAACCATCGGCAACACAAAATAAAAAGTACTTCCCTGATTTAAAGAACTTTTAACGCCGATTTCTCCGTTTTGTTTCTCAATGAAATTTTTGGAAATTGCAAGTCCTAAACCGGTTCCGTTCTGATGCTCTCCCGGAACCTGAAAATAGCGGTCGAAAATCTGTCGCTGGTATTTCTCTTCAATCCCTTTTCCGGTATCGGTAATGCTGAATTTAATTCCCGAATGTTCTTTTTCAACCAAAATCAGGATATTTTCATCCTGAAAAGAATGTTTAATCGCGTTGCTCAGGAAATTATTCATTACCCAGACTGTTTTATCAAAATCAGCCAAAACAAAGTCCTTTTCATCCGTCAGAAACTGCGTCTGGATCGAAATGTTTTTCTGTTCCGCCAGTTTTTCCACATTTTTTACAGCAGTCTGTACCATTTCTTTTGGAGCGCAGCTTTCGATATTCAGGCGGATATTTCCGGTTTCCACCTGGGATAAATTCAGCAGTTCTCCCGTAATATCAAGCAGTCTTTGTCCGTCTTCATTAATGCTTTTTAATAATTCTTTCTGCTGATCATTCAGTTCCCCGAATTTTTGATTTTCCAAAAGCTGAACGCCCATTTTTATGGCAGAAATCGGCGTTTTTAATTCATGCGAAATGGTTGCGATAAAGTTGGTTTTTGCAAAATCCAGTTCTTTGAAAGGAGTTATGTTTCTCAGCAGAATAACCTTTCCGATGTATTTTTTTTCCTTTTCTCCCGTCTTTGTAATATTGATCGGGATTACATCCTGCTCAAAATAATTTTCCTTATTGTCGGTTACAATTTTAATAGGATCTTTCTGCGGATGATTGATGTTTTTCAGAAGTTCCCTTATGAGATCATTGTTTACAGCCACTTCATGAACCGTTTTCCCGATAATTTCATCTTTATTGAGATTCGTGATTTTAAGAGCCTCATCATTAATCATATAAATAAAATGATTTTCGTCCAGACCGATTACAGCATCGTGCATATTATTCACGAGGGTTTCAATCCGTTTTTTATCCATAAGCTGTTCAGACAAAGTGCTGCTTTCATATTCCTGAAGCTTTTCCGCCATGATGTTGAAAGAATTGGCAAGATCGTTAAACTCTTCACTTCCCCGGAAATGAACCCTTTCGTTATAATTTTTATTCGCAATCTGCCGGATGCTGAACGTAAGCTGACTGATGGGTTCCGCAATCGTCTGAGGAAGATTAAAAACAAGCGTGATCGCAATTAAAAAACAGATGGTTCCGAGACAGGCGATCCAGAACGTCGCATTTTCTGCCGTAATGATGGCAATATCGCTTTTTCGCTCAATTCCTTTCATATTCAGAGACATGATTTTTACCAGATCTTCACGAATCAGTTTTTCCTTTTCCGGTGAAGGATCATGGATGTAGCTGTTGAAATGAAGATTAAGATTCTGGGTAGCTTCCTTCTCTCCGAATTCCGTTAAATTTCTTTCCTGAAGAAGATTATTTTTCTTAAAATCTTTAATGGCAACTGCGCTGTCGGTTTTCATTTTATCCAGAGCCAGAAGCATATTCTGAGAAAATTCCAGACTGTTGTAATTGGCGATAAGAATTTTTTCTGTATCAGATTTCAGTTTATTGATGTAAAAAGACCCGATAACCGATAGCAAAACAATCAGCACAAATAAAAGACCTACTCCGAGGGTGAGTTTCGTTTTTAGTTTCATTGCATTCTAAGATAAAATAATAATGTCGATCTGTCTTTCATTCAGTCGGTTCATTAAAGTGTAAATCCAGCTGTAGCCGAAAATTCTCTGTAGAAGATGAGCGTGCGGTTTTCCGATGCATACGGTGGTGATGTTATGCGCAATCACGTAGTCCAGAATTCCTTTATGAATACTGCTTTCCTTCTGCCGGATCACTTTGGCTCCCAATTCCTGAGCTAAATTAAAATTATTAATCAGAAATCGCTGCTTGTTCAGGGCAATTTTTTCAGGATTTTCTGATGGTTTCTGGATGTAAAGAACGGTCCACGGACTGTTGTAATAACTTGCCAGTCTTGCCGTTTTCCGAATGATATTTTTGGCTATTTTCTCGTTGCTGCTGATGCAGGCAAGAAATTTTATGGGTTTAAAATTCTCGGTTTTGATCTCTGTTTCTACCTTTCTTTCAACATGGGTTGCCACTTCTTTTAAAGCCAGTTCCCGAAGCTGCAAAATATGTCCGCTCTGGAAAAAATTGCTTAAAGCCGTCTGGATTTTCTCTTTTTTGTAAATTTTTCCTTCTTTCAGGCGAGTTAGAAGTTCGTCGGCGGTTAAATCGATATTCACGACCTCATCCGCCAGAGCCAGAATTTTATCGGGGACACGTTCCGAGACTTCTATTCCGGTGATCTTTTTTACTTCTTCATTCAGGCTTTCAATATGCTGAATATTCATCGCACTGATGACGTTGATTCCATTATCCAGAATTTCCAGAACATCCTGCCATCTTTTTTTATTTTTGGAACCTTCAATGTTTGTGTGAGCCAGTTCGTCCACCAAAACAACTTCGGGATGGGTATTAATAATGGTCTGAAGATCCATTTCCTCCAGATTTTTACCTTTATAAAAAGAAGACCGTCTCGGTATTTCAGGGATTCCGTCTGTTAAAGCGACAGTTTCTTCTCTTCCGTGGGTTTCGATGTAGCCAATTTTTACGTCAATTCCGTTTCGCAAAAGAGCATGCGCTTCCTGAAGCATACGGAAGGTTTTTCCTACACCCGCGCTCATTCCGATGTAGATTTTAAATTTCCCTTTTCTGGATTTCTGGATGAGTTCTAAAAAATCTTTTGCTGAAGACATTTTTTGACTTTTTTTATAATGGATTTATTTAATTACAAACCTAACAGGTTTTTAAAACCTGTTAGGTTTCCCATCTTAGAATTACTAAACTTTTAAAACTAAATCTAAGTTGATGCAGTCTTTTCTCAGAACCAGGCTGCTAAACTGGTGGTGATGAAAAAATTTCCCTGTCTGAAATTGTCGTTTTTCACAAAAATGGCATCTTTGGAAGTAAATCCTCTTGCTTCCGTACGGAAAACCACATTTTTCAGGATCTGATAATCGACATTCAGAGAATATCCGAAAGTCTGAAATCCATTAGGCGTTTCCGTAGCGATGATAACCCCGTTTTTGTCGCTGAAATATTCCACACGTCCCGCAAGACTCCACTGATCGTCAAACTGATACTTCATCAATACGTTTGGAGAATACCAAAGGTTGTAGCTTTCACTTCCTTTTTCTTTCTGTTCGGCTCCGACATCAAAACCTAACGTCGTTGAGAAATGATCTGTCAACTGAAAATTTCCGTACAGATCATGGAAGTAACGCATTCTTTTATCATCCTGCGGTTTATCGTTTCCTATGAATGAACTGCTGTTCAGTGTAATCTTATCGTTGGGTTTAAAAGTTATCTGATGCCCGAAAGAAAGACTTTTATTTCCTTCAGCTTTTGCAATTCTCTGCCATCCGTTTAAAACAAGACCGCTCAGAAACCATTTTCCGTTATCCGAAGTGTAAGAAACTTTGGCTCCGGTCTCGAAATAGGGAGAATTTTCTGCCGCGAGACTTCTGGTAAGATTAACGTTATCTTTCCCGATTGCGCTTTCCCAGCCAATGTGTGACGGCATGATCCCTGCATCGATCCACAGATTTTTTGTTTTGGAAATTTTAATCCCGATATTCGCTTCATTTACATATTTCAGAGCGTCCTGTTCCGCAGCCAGATTATCCTGTGCATAAGTTCCCGCCATCAGAGCGAGATTGGCGCGCATCCTGTCGTTTTCATAGTTGGCTTTAATGAATCCTAAATTGAGGTTAACTTCATTGTGCCTGTTGTAGCTGTACAAAAAGTTCTGGCGGTTTCCTCCGGAAGGTTCATTGAAATCATAGGTGTAAAAAAGTTCAGCGTAAGCAGAGATTTTCAGCTTGGCATCGGTTTTTGCAGAGTCTGTGTTTTGTGCCTTCGGTAAGAAAAATCCTGCCAATAAGAATGCCGCAATATATTTTTTCATAAAATTTTACTTTATTTAAGCTGATCCAGAGCAATATTAAGTTTCAATACATTTACTTTTGACGGACCGAAAATAGATGTTTCTGTTTGATTTTTGATAAGTTGTTCCAGTTTTTCTGAACTGATATTTCTGTTTTTTGCCACTCTTTTAACCTGATAAAAAGCGCCTTCCGGAGAAATATCCGGATCAAGTCCGCTTCCGCTTGCCGTTACCAGTTCTACAGGTACTTTTGCGTTCTGCATTTCGGGATTCATCATTTTTAAAGTGTCAATTCTTTTCTGTACGGTCTGAAGATATTCCTCATTACTCGGTCCTTTATTGCTTCCCGCACTTCCTGCTGCATTGTAATCTACCGCAGAAGGACGACCGTGAAAATACTTCGAAGACGTAAAATTCTGTCCGATATTGGCGTAAAATTTCTGTCCTTTAAAATTAATAATTTCTGCATTTCCCTGAGTCGGTAAAACTTTAGAACCTGCGTAAACAATTCCTAAATATATTCCGACAATTACAAGCATCACCAATGTAAGTCTGGATGCTGATAAAATATGATTTTTCATTTGAATTAAATTTTTGAGTTGAGTGGATAGAAGATGGAAGAAGGATGACGGAAGTTAAAATATTACGTTTCATTTCCAGCTTCCAGCTTCAAACTTCCAGCCTAATAAAAAAGACTTATAACTAAATCGATGAGCTTTATTCCGAAAAACGGGGCAATAATTCCACCCAGTCCGTAGATCAAGAGATTTCTTCTTAGCAGTGCGCTGGCTCCGATCGGTTTGTAAGCAACTCCTTTCAAAGCTAAAGGAATAAGGATCGGGATGATGATGGCGTTAAAAATAATCGCAGATAAAATCGCAGACTCAGGGCTGTGAAGATTCATAATATTCAGCTTCTGAAGCGCCGGAATAAACGTGATGAACAATGCCGGAATAATTGCAAAATACTTGGCAACATCATTCGCAATACTGAAAGTTGTTAACGTTCCGCGTGTCATCAGTAACTGTTTCCCGATTTCCACAATTTCAATAAGTTTCGTAGGATCATTATCTAAATCCACCATATTTCCTGCTTCTTTGGCTGCCTGTGTTCCGCTGTTCATTGCTACGCCCACATCGGCTTGTGCAAGTGCGGGAGCATCGTTGGTTCCGTCTCCCATCATGGCGACCAGTTTTCCTTCCTGCTGTTCTTTTTTAATATAGTTCATCTTATCTTCCGGTTTTGCTTCGGCGATAAAATCGTCCACTCCGGCTTTCTCAGCGATAAATTTTGCCGTTAAAGGGTTGTCTCCGGTTACCATTACCGTTTTCACGCCCATCTTTCTTAACCTCTGAAAACGCTCCTGAATTCCTGTTTTGATGATATCCTGAAGCTCGATAACTCCCCATACTTTTTCATTAACAGAAACCACCAAAGGAGTTCCTCCGTTTTCAGAAATTCTGGTAACGGCTTCCTGTGTTTCGGAAGGGAAAATATTTCCCGCTTTTTCTGTCAGTTTTTTAATCGTGTCATAGGCTCCCTTTCGGATTCTCGTGTTTTCAAAATCGATTCCTGAAGTTCGGGTTTCAGCCGTAAAATCAATGTAAACCGGATTGGGAACAAGTAAATCTTCGGATTTTAACTGGCTTAATTCGATGATCGATTTTCCTTCGGGCGTTTCATCCGCAACGGAACTCAGTGCCGAAGCTTTAATGAATTCATCAAGCTGAATTCCATTTGAAGGATGAAATTGGGTTGCTTTACGGTTTCCGATGGTAATGGTTCCTGTTTTATCCAGAAGCAGTACATCAATATCTCCCGCAGTTTCAACGGCTTTACCGCTTTTGGTGATCACGTTGGCTCTCAAAGCTCTGTCCATTCCCGCGATTCCGATTGCAGAAAGCAGACCGCCAATCGTTGTGGGAATCAAACAAACGAAAAGTGAGATAAATGCCGCAATGGTAATCGGTGTCTGCGCGTAGTCTGCAAAAGGTTTCAGGGTAACGGTTACGATAATAAAGGTTAGCGTAAAGCCTGCTAAAAGTATGGTTAATGCGATTTCGTTGGGTGTTTTCTGTCGGGAAGCACCTTCCACAAGAGCAATCATTTTATCTAAGAAAGATTCTCCCGGTTTGGTGGTTACTTTTACTTTTATTCTGTCGGAAAGGACTTTTGTACCTCCTGTTACGGAACTTTTGTCTCCTCCTGCTTCACGGATAACAGGTGCGCTTTCTCCAGTGATGGCAGATTCGTCGATGGTTGCAAGACCTTCGATAATTTCTCCGTCCATCGGGATTTGGTCTCCGGCTTCGCAAAGGAAAATATCGCCCAGTTTCATTTCGGCAGATTTTTTCATCACGGTTTCTACCTGAAATCCCTGTTTGTTGCTTACGACAACTTTTGCGGGAGTTTCCTCACGGGTTTTTCGTAAAGTATCCGCTTGCGCTTTTCCTCTTGCTTCAGCAATGGCTTCGGCAAAATTGGCGAATAAAACCGTAAAAAATAAGATAACGAATACTAAAAAATTATAGCTGAAACTGCCTTGAGACTTGTCTCCGGTAAGGCTGAACAGGCTTACAATAAGCATGACAACCGTTCCGATCTCTACGAGAAACATGACAGGATTTTTAAACATGATTTTCGGATTCAGTTTTACGAAAGACTGTTTGATGGCTTCGTTTACCAAATCTTTTTGAAACAATGTCTGAGATTGATTTTTCATTTTGTTTTGAAAGTGTTATATCATTGGAAACCAAAATCAACCATTAAAGCAAATTAATATTAAAGAATAAAAATGGATAATATTAGTTGGGTATGGATGAAAATTGAGACTAGTTTTCTTTATATAATCTGCTTAATGGTTTGAATTGATTTTTGAATTAAATTTTTCTTTTTTGAAGCATTAAGATTTATTTAAGAAGCGAAGTTTAATCAAGAAATTCAAAGAATATTTTAAACTTAATAATTTGATAAGATTAATTTTTTTAACGTCTTAAATAAGTCTTAATGGTTCAATTATTTAATTTTTTATTTAGAAAAATACTGAAGCTGTTCTGCAATCGGACCTAAAGTAAGGGCAGGGAAGAAGGACAGCGCAGCGATCAGAAGAATAACGGCTAACGTCATAAATCCGAAAGTGGCAGTATCTGTCTTCAGCGTTCCCGAGCTTTCAGGAATGTATTTTTTCTGTGCCAGTAATCCTGCGATTGCTACCGGACCGATAATCGGGATAAATCTTGATAATAAAAGCACAATTCCTGTGGAAATGTTCCACCACGGAGTATTGTCTCCCAAACCTTCAAAACCGGAACCGTTGTTTGCAGATGATGAGGTAAATTCGTACAGCATTTCACTAAAGCCATGGAAACCGGGATTATTAAGCGTTTTTGCTCCGAATTCAGGCAGATAAGCTGTTAGAGCTGTTCCTACCAAGATCAGAAAAGGATGGAATAAAGCTACAATCATCGCGATCTTCATTTCTTTAGCTTCAATTTTTTTGCCTAAAAATTCAGGCGTTCTTCCCACCATTAATCCGCTGATGAATACGGCAAGAATAATGAAAATGAAATAGTTAAGAATTCCGACTCCGCATCCGCCGTAGAAACAGTTGATCATCATGGCAAGAAGCTCATTCATTCCCGAAAGCGGCATCGTACTGTCATGCATCGCGTTTACAGATCCTGTTGAAATAACGGTTGTAGCAATGCTCCAGTACGCTGAAGCAGCACTTCCGAAACGGATTTCTTTACCTTCCATCGCTCCAAGATGAGAATCAGCTCCCATTTGGGTAATCAGAGGGTTCCCGTTGGTTTCGTTAATAACGTTCGGAACGGTTAAAGCCAGAAAACCAATCGTCATGACAGCAAAAATCGTCCAGGAAAGTTTTCTTTTCTTCAAATAAAATCCTAAAGCAAAAACCAAAGCGAATGGAATAATCATCTGAACAATCATTTCTGTCATATTGGTCGTATAATTCGGGTTTTCTAACGGATGCGCTGAGTTAGCTCCGAAGAATCCTCCTCCGTTTGTTCCCAGATGTTTGATGGCAACAAAAGCGGCAACCGGACCTCGTGAAACATCTATTTTAGCTCCTTCCATAGTGGTAGTGTGGTCTTTTCCTTCGAAAGTCATCGGACTTCCGTTGGAAGAAAGGATGAAAGCAACCACAATGCTTAAAGGCAATAAAATACGGATCACAGATTTGGTGAAGAAATCGTAAAAATTCCCCAGTTCTGTTGTCGTTTTATCTCTGAAAGCTTTGAATAGAACTGCCATTGCAGCCATTCCTGTCGCAGCAGAGACAAACTGTAAGAACATTAAATACAACTGACTGAAATAGCTGACTCCCGTTTCTCCGGAATAGTGCTGCAAATTACAGTTGACTAAAAAAGAGATGGCGGTATTAAAGGCTAAATCCGGCGACATATCCGGGTTTGCGTCCGGATTCAAAGGAAGCCAGGACTGATTCAGCAGAATAAAAAAGGCAAGAATAAACCATACAAAATTGATGGTTAACATCGCAGACATATTCTGTTTCCAGGTCATTTGACGGTTCGGATTGATGCCTGAGATTTTATAGATCAGATTTTCAGCGGGCTGAAAAATTTTGTCTAAAAAGGTTTTTTTGTAGCCGTATACATTAGCAATATATTTTCCGAGAAAAATACCAATCACTAATGTAATCGTGAACATGGCAATAATGCCTAAAATTTCTGTGTTCATTATTTTTGGTTAAAATTTTTCAGGTTTTATTAATACATAGCAGATGTACACAAAGGCGATAACGGATAGGAAAAATAAACTCCACATAATTTTTATATTTTATCAAAAAATTCAACGGATTTGTAAGAGATCCAGAATAATAAGGCGCTGAGAAGAATTAAAACTATCAACATCATACGGCAACAATTAAGGTTAATAAAGTAAATACTACGTAAGATACCATCAGCAGACTCAGTTTTGAGTGCTCCCGTTCTCTGAACGTTTTTCTTGAAATTGTCATTTTATAAATATTTTATTCAGACTGACAATGCCAAAAGAAGTTCCATTGTTGTTTAGATTAATTTAATTAATTGAAAATGAGTGTTTTGGTTATATTTCATCATGTGCCAAAAAACAGAAAAACCTATCAAAATGATAGGCTCGTTATTAAAATGATAGGTTTTATTTTTTTAACCAATTAAGTTCTTTCTTAAAAAAAACATACTAAAACTATGTTCCTTTATATTTTGAAGGCATTTTTTAGATTAAAGCGAAGCTTCTCTTATATAATCTTAACTTCTAAACTAAAACTTAATGGTTTAATTCTTAATGTATTTAAAATTAGTTATAATTAAATGATAATCAATTATTTATTGTTTTAAATAAAATGCTCCGGTATCTACAGCGTGGATTTTAATTAACATTTATCTCAAATGATATTCTTCCAGTTTGCGGTATAAGGTAGCAATCCCGATTTCCAGCAATCTCGCTGCTTCTGCCTTGTTTCCTTTGGTGTATTGAAGCACTTTCTGAATATGCTCCTTTTCCAGAGATTTCATGCTGAAAGAATCGTTTTCAGAAGAAACTTTTTCAGAGTAACGCGGAAGACTTTCTGCATCAAGGATATGATCGTTCATTAGGATTAAGCTTCTTTCGACAGTATTTCGCAGTTCCCGTATGTTTCCTTTCCAGTCGTTTTTTTCCAATGTTTTATAATATTCCGGAGAGATTTCAATATTGGAGATATGAAGTTTTTGAGAAAAAACATTCACGAAATTTTTAGCCAGAGCTTTCAGATCCTCTTTTCTCTCGCGAAGTGACGGAAGCCTGATTTCAAAGATATTCAGCCGGAAAAAAAGATCCTCACGGAAGTTTCCCTGCTTTATTTCTTCCTCCAGATCACGGTTTGTTGCGGCAATCAGTCGGAAATCCGATCTGGAAACCTTCGTTTCTCCCATTTTGATAAACTCTTTGGTTTCCAGTACACGAAGCAGTTTTGCCTGAAGCTCAATCGGCATTTCTCCGATTTCATCCAGAAATAAAGTTCCGCCATTGGCTTCTTCCACCAGTCCTTTTTTATCTTTTACTGCTCCTGTAAAAGCTCCGGCTTTATGCCCGAAAAGTTCGCTTTCCAGAATTTCTTTGCTGAAAGCGGAACAGTTGATGGCTACAAAATTATTTTTCTTTCTGTCGCTGCCTTCATGAATGGCATTCGCAAAAACTTCCTTTCCGGTTCCTGTTTCACCCGTCAGAAGAACGGTTGCATCCGTTAACGCTACTTTTTCAGCCAGTTTTTTTGCCTGAATAATGGAAGGTGAATTTCCGATAATCGTTTCAAAACCTTTTGAAGAAGAACTCTTCTGAATGATTTTCGACCTGTTATCTTTTGCTTTTTCCAGAGATTTATAAACCAGCGGAATAATTTTATCATTATCATCACCTTTCACCAGATAATCGTAGGCGCCGTTTTTCATTGCCTGAACTGCGTCCGTAATATTTCCGAAAGCCGTCATCAGAATAATTTCCAGATGAGGATATTTTGTTTTGATGGATTTTACTAAATCTACTCCGAAAGCATCGGGAAGCCGAACATCGCTTAGCACGACATCAAATTCATACTGTTCTAGCATCGTCATCGCAGAACGTGCGGTGGAAGCTTCTTTTACGTTAAAATTTTCTTGGGAAAGGATCATTCCTAATAATTTCAGGAGCTTGATCTCGTCATCGATGATGAGGATGTTTCCTTGCATGGTGTTGTAATTTGGAAAACTGATGCAAACTTAAATATAAAATGCGAATCTTAATCATAGATTTTAATATTTATAAAATGGAAGGATTCTTTTTTGATTGCTTACATTTGTATTCATTCTATTTTTAAGGGTGAAAAATGAAGTTTATGATTGATAAAAAATTCAGGGAAGAAATTCATACAGATAAAAATAACTACGAATATATCACGGTTTCCAATGACGAAAATGGAGTAAGAATTTACACTTTAAAAAATGGTTTAAAGGTTTTTCTTGCCCAAAATTCCGATGCTCCGAGAATCCAGACCTATATTCCTGTGAGAACCGGAAGCAATAACGATCCTTCTGATAATACAGGTTTAGCACATTATCTGGAACACATGATGTTTAAAGGAACCTCTAAATTAGGAACTCAAAACTGGGAAAAGGAAAGTGAATTATTAGATCAGATTTCAGATTTATACGAACAGCATAAAGCTGAAAATGATCCTGAAAAAAAGAAAGAAATTTACCGCAAAATAGATGAAGTTTCTCAGGAAGCCAGTCAGTATGCCATTGCGAATGAATATGACAAGGCAATTTCTTCTTTAGGCGCAAGCGGAACCAATGCGCATACATGGTTCGATGAAACGGTTTACAAAAATAATGTTCCGAACAATGAGCTTGAAAAATGGCTGAAAATAGAGAAAGAACGTTTTTCTGAACTGGCTTTAAGGCTTTTTCATACCGAACTGGAATCTGTTTATGAAGAATTCAACAGAGCACAGGATAACGATTCGCGTCTGGTGAATTATGAACTGATGGATGCTCTTTTTCCTACGCATCCCAACGGACAGCAAACGACTTTAGGAAAGGCAGAACATCTGAAAAATCCTTCCATGAAGGCGATTCATAAATATTTTGATGAATATTATGTTCCGAACAATTATGCTATGGTTTTGGTGGGAGATCTTGATTTTGAAGAGACAATTCAGCTTGTTGACCAATATTTCGGAACCATTCCGTACAGAGAGCTTCCGAAAAAAACTCCTATTATCGAAAAACCGATTACGGAAATTATAAAACGAACGGTAAAAAGTCCCACAACGCCGAGAGTGCAGTTGGCATGGAGAACGGAAAGTTACGGCACAAAAGAAGCGATGTTGGCGGATGTGGTGGTAAATATTCTTAGCAACAGGGGAGAAGCAGGATTGCTGGATCTGAATATCAATCAGACTCAAAAATTATTGTGGGGACAGGCGTATTCAGTAGGTCTGAAACAGTACGGATATTTTTCCATCGTTGCCGTTCCGAAGGAATCGCAGACTTTGGATGAAGCCAGAGATTTGGTTCTGGAGCAGATCGAACTGGTTAAAAAAGGAGAATTTCCGGACTGGATGCTTCCTGCCATCATCAATGATTTTAAAATTCAGAGGATGAAAGCGCTGGAAACCGCAGACGGATTGGCAACAAACCTTTACGATACGTACATCAAAGGAAGAACGTGGGAACAGGAACTGAATGAAATTGATCAGTATGAAAAACTGACAAAAGAAGAGGTTATCGCCTTTGCCAATGAGTTTTTCAGAGATAATTATGTAATCGTTTATAAAGAAAAAGGGGTAAACGAAAAATTGATCCGCGTAGAAAATCCGGGAATTACTCCTGTGAAAATAAACCGTGAAGCCCAGTCTGAATTTTTACAACAGATTCTGGAAGAAAAAACAGAAGATATTCAGCCGGAATTTGTGGATTATGAAAAGGAAATTCAGAAAGATGTTGTGAAAGGCAAGACCATAAGTTTCGTTAAAAATAAATACAACGATATTGCGCAGGTTCATTTTATTTTTCCGTTCGGAAGCGATCATGACCGCGATCTTGCGATTTCGACACAGGTTCTTCAATATCTGGGAACTGAAAAATTCTCTCCGGAAGATCTGAAAAAAGAATTCTTCAAAATCGGCGTTACCAATGATTTTAAAACCACCAACGATCAGCTGATTATTTCGCTGAACGGTCTGGAAGAAAACATTGAAAAAGGAATAAATCTTCTGCAGCATTGGCTGTATGAAGTAAAACCGGATCAGGAAATTTACAGACAGTTTACAGAAACTATTCTGGAAAACCGTGGTGCGATGAAGAAGGATAAAGGCAGAATTATGACGGCTCTTACAAATTATACCAAATTGGGACCTTTCTCACGGTTTACGGATGTTATTTCAAAAGAAGAGCTGGAAAGCAGCAATGTGGAAGTTTTTACAGACCGTATGAAAAAACTGTTCAGATATCCGTATCAGATATTTTTCTACGGAAGAAATTTTGAAAATTTCACTTCATACATCGGAAAATATACTGAAAATGAAAGTTTTGTCATTCCGGAACCTAAAAATTATCCGGAGCCTGAAACCGATGGAAATGTATATTTTACAGATTACGATATGGTTCAGATGGAAATGAGTAAGGTAGGAAGAGGTCGCAATGTAAACACGGAAAATTTTGGTAAAATCAATGTTTTTAATGAATATTTCGGACGCGGTTTGTCATCCATTGTTTTTCAGGAGATTCGCGAAAGCAAAAGTTTAGCGTATTCTGCATACGTTTCTTACGCTGCCAATTCAGAGCTGGATCATCCGGATTACATTACCACCTACATCGGAACGCAGCCGGACAAATTACAGATTGCTGTAGATACGATGACTGAACTGATGACTGAGCTTCCTGAAGTGAAGGTACAGTTTGAAAATGCAAAAAATTCTGCTTTGAAACAGATTGCTTCGCAACGGGTAACAAGAACGAATATTTTCTTCAATACGTTAAGATTAAGAAAACTGAATATTCATCACGATTTCAGGAAAGATATCTATCATCAGATTGAAAGCTTGAAATTTGAAGATCTGAAAGATTTTTACGACCATTATATAAAATCCGTTCACTTCAACACCGCCATTATCGGGAAAAAAGAAAACCTGAACAGGGAAGCGGTTGATAAGATGGGAACCTTCAGGGAAGTGAGTTTAAAAGATATTTTCGGACATTAAAAAAGAGGCTTGAAAAAAGCCTCTTTCCGTTTCATGTCATTGCACAATCGCCGTCTCCATCCTGAAAATCCGGATCAAAATCTTTCGGCAGATTAACAAGTAAATTTTTATGGAACATATATCTTCTTTCAAAATCTTTCTGATAAATTTTCTGAAACTGCTTTGAAGAAGCGATATTTTCATTAAGTTCAATATGATAATTCGTTAGAACCTTCACTTTATTTTTCACAATGAAATCATTGAGAAATACAACAAATCTCTTTAATTCTGTTTTTGAAAATAAATATAAAACTTTAAGCGTTCCGTCTCTTAGAAGCAGAAGCGAACAGGTTTCCAAATTGTTATTTTCATCATAAATTTTTATCCAGAAATATCTGAATTGTTTTGAATAGGCTGAAAAAAGGTAATCTTTTTCGGTATTTTCGTTTTCCAGAACCCATGGATTTTCAATAAACCAGTTGATTTCATCAGGCGTTCTGTTGCTTTTAAACGCCAACAGAAATGCTGAACTTTCCGCATCAATTTTATCTGAAATTTCAAACTTAAAATCCGGTTTTTGGGTGAAAATTTTTCTAAACGACAATAGCGTGTTGATAAAACTATCCGCAATTTTAAAAACCGGCTGAAAAGGTTTAAAACCAGACTTTTTTGCAGGAATGATCGTTGCAAAATCTGCTTTGAAATAATATCTCTTTCCTTTTTTAGGCTGAATGTACCGGAAAAGTCCAATTTTATTATACAGACTTTCTGCTTCTTTTGTAAATTCTGTGATGGCAATATTTCCGTCGTATTCTTCAAAGGCTGTATTTAATAAAGTCTGTGCAATTTTCTTTCCGCGAAACTCATTGCTGATGAAAAGGGTACTGAGCCATGCATACTTAAAAGGTTTTCCATCGATGATAAAATGATCGGGAAAACACCCTAAATAACCCGCCAACTGATCGTTATGAAGGGCAAGAATCAATAAAATGTCTTCGTCACCGGCTTTCGGATTTCTGAGATGGGAAATAGCGCGATGCTTCGTGATAGGAAGGAAATCATACTTTTTATAATCGCCGGATGATATGAATTCTTCAAGTTTTTTTCGGTTTAAAGTTTTCAGATCAATCATCTTCTCGCAATTTTATTTTTGTTAAAAATCTTCTTCAATTTAAAGTAAGCCATTTCTTTTTTTAATGTAATTTCAGCCGTTTCGCTTGTTTCAAAAGGGATTCTCTGAAAATTTTGAGGAACACTGTCGAGCTTAATTCCTGCGCTCCCAAAGCTGCAAAATAATTCGGGATTTGTAAATAACTGATCAAAAAAAGCTTTTTCTACTCCAAAATCAGTAAATGGAAAAGCAAAACTTTCATATAAAAAATCATTCTGCTTCAAATAGTCAAAAGTTCGGTTACAGGATTCAAGTTGTTGATTAATAGATAATTCGTGGTACAAAGGATGATCCCAACTGTGAGAGGATATTCCGAATCCCTTTTCCGTAAGACTTCTTAACTGATCCAAAGTCATGTAGGGCTTCTGCTGACTTAAAAATGAATTGAAATCAATTTCCAGAATTTCTGCAAGCTGGTCTAAAAGATTTTGTTGTAAATAACTGATTTTTAAAATTTCAGAAATACTATTTTCTTCTGTTTTAAGAATGCTGAAGACTTTTGGGTTTATATCGTTTTTTTTCTCGATTTTATCAACTAAAAGACTTGCTTTACAGCGAAACATCAGGTTTTTATTATCAACAAATTCAGGATTGATAAAGTTAACCGCATAAATTCCTTTTCTTTCCAAAACAGGCAGTACAACGTCATAAAACTCACGCAATCCGTCATCAAAGGTCAGCAAAGCAATCTTCTTTTTCGGCTTAAAACTTCCTTTGATAAAATCTTTGAATTCCTGCCAGTTGACAAACTGAAAATATTTCAGAAAATAATCTAAATCCTGCTCGAACTGCTTTACATTTTTATACTGAATGATATTTTGAAGATGAGGCAGATTTTCATCGGAAACACAATGATAAACGGGTAAAAAGTAAGACAGGGGAAATGATTTTTCAACATTTCCATTTTCAAATTCTGACAAAAAATTAATGATTTTTCTTTTCATTGATCTGTCAAAAATAAAAAGAATCTATTTAAATCCGTTGAAAAATTTAAATAGACTCTTTTAAATATGGATTGAAAATTAAAACTATGATCGGTTAAACCTTATAAAATGCTTTTCTATTTAACATAATATATTTTTTTTCTTAAATGTGTGAAAAATTATTGGAGAATTGTTTCTTTTGTTTAAATTTATCTTAAAATATAGCGGTATCTGAAAAGCTCATAGAGTAGGAAAAAAATTAAAACAAAAACAATGAAAAATTTAAAGAAACTTTCTAGAGAAAATCTTAAAACAGTAAAAGGAGGATTAATGATCTGTATGAACTACGATGGCGTTTGCGAAAAAGTAGGTAAATTCTGTGGAGAACCGGAATGTAAAAATTAAAAACCTCTTTAGACTCTTAAAGTAAGAATCATAAAGAAATAGAAAAGTCCTGAAATTTTTTTCAGGACTTTTCTTATCATTTATTTTACAATCTTCATCTCATCAATCAGCCATTTGGAATCTGCAAATTTATCGATAATGAAAAGAATATACTTTGTATCCACCATGATATTTCTGCTGAAACGAGGGTCATAATTAATGTCGCTCATTGTTCCTTCCCATTGTCTGTCGAAATTCAGTCCTACCAGATTTCCGTTGGCATCAAGAGCCGGACTTCCGGAGTTTCCTCCCGTTGTGTGGTTGGTTGCAGTAAATCCTACAGGAACATCGCCGGTTTTATCTTTGTACACTCCGAAATCTTTTTTGCTGTAAAGCTCAATCAGCTTTTTCGGAACATCAAATTCATAATCTCCCGGAACATATTTTTCCATTACTCCCGCCAAATGCGTCTGATAATTGTAAGAAACAGCATCTCTCGGAGAAGAACCTTTCACTTTTCCGTACGTTACACGAAGCGTAGAGTTTGCATCTGGAAAGAATTTTCTGTCTTTATCCGTTGCCATTTGCTGCGCCATATAAGTCTTCTGTAAAGCATCAATTTTCGTCTGCATCGATGTAAACTGAGGATCAGCTTTTGTGATGTAGGTATCTCTCATGGATAAATAAGTCTGATAAACAGGATCTTTTTTCAATGTTTTGATCAGTTTGTCCTGATTGGAGAATGCCTTGTCGATATCTTTGCTCAGAGAAGCTCCGTTTACTTCAGTTCTTCCTGTGATGATGGAGTTTTTAGAATCTTCTTCAACGGTCTGAAGATTTTGTGCTTCATTTTTATATTTTTCAAATCCTGCAGGTAAAAATTCCGGAGCCGTTTTATTGGCATAAAGAGCCAGTAATTTTGCCGTAACTTTTGCATCAAGTTCTGCATTGTAATCTTTGTAGAAAGAAGTCAGTCTGTTTTTAAAGGAAGTTGTCCCTTTTTCGTCCATTCTTCCGGCTTCTACCGCAGTAATGTAGTTGTAGAAAAGATTGGCAAGCATTAAAGTTTCTGCATTTCTGATGGTTTCAGAATAATATGCGTTGTTTAATGCGTAAGGAGCCTGATCGTTGTACAGTTTGTTCAGCTGATCTAAAGTCGTTTTAATGTCTTTATTTTTAGCGATCAGAGAATTTTCATACTGTACTTTTTTCTCTACCGCGTTAGATTTTTTCAGACCTTCCACTTCTCCGATCCATTTTTTCCAGTAATTGGCTACCGAAGCGTATTTTGAAGCATACTGAATTCTTGTGGCATCATCGGTACGCATTTTTTCGTCCAGCGTTTTCAAAGCAACATCTCTCACTGCAATTCTCGCAGGATCGGTGTCTTTCATGATCTTTTCAACTGCGATAGCAGGAAGATATTCTGTGGTTCTTCCAGGGAATCCGAATACAAAAGTGAAATCATTCTCATTTTTATCTTTAATGGAAACCGGAAGATAATGTTTCGGAACGTAAGGAACGTTATCTTTAGAATATTCAGCAGGTTTGTTATTTTTATCAGCATAAATTCTGAACATGGAGAAATCTCCTGTATGTCTTGGCCAAACCCAGTTGTCTGTATCTGAACCGAATTTTCCGATGCTTTGAGGCGGCGCTCCTACCAGACGGATATCTTTGAATGTTTCGATAGTGAAAGCATAGAATTTATTCCCATAATACATGGATCTTACAGAAATCGACTGATAAGATTCTGTTTTCTGAGAATTTTTGTAAATCTCAATATTTTTGGCAATCTGTTTAGAAAGTTCGGGTTCCTGAAGTTTATCGGTTCCTTCTAAAATCTGAGAAGTCACTTCTTTGATATCAACAATAAAGTCTACCGTTACTCCCGGGTTCGGAAGTTCTCCCTGAGGATTTTTTGCCCAGAACCCATTCGATAAAAGGTCATTCTGTACCGTAGAGTGAGACTGAATCTGTCCGTATCCACAGTGATGGTTGGTAAGCAATAACCCTTTTGGCGAGATAATTTCCGCGGTACAGCCTCCGTTGAACTGTACTACCGCATCTTTTATGCTTGCTTTTTGCGGATTGAAAATATCTTTGGCAGAGATTTTCATTCCCAAATCTTTCATTTCCTTTTCATTAAGCTCCGTTGGAATCCACATTCCGCCGTATTGCTGTGCAAACGTCATTACAGCCGGCAAAAGAAATACAGATAGAAGTATCTTTTTTGTCATAATCAAAATTTTGCCCCAATTTACAAAGAAAAAGGGAGATTTGGGTTAAAATTGGCTGATAGTTAATTGTTTTTTTAGAGGCTGTTCAAATTTAAAATTTTATGATTCTTTTATTTTCAAAAACAAAATTTTAATTCAGCATAACGATTATTCTAGAAAAATAAAAACAAATAAAATTTTTGTATCAGGATTGATGATAAGGTTTAATCTTTAATCAGTTCGATCTATCAACCATCAACAAGAAACCATCAACAAGAAACTATCAGGCGGCTTAATTTTTGCTGCTGAAAAAGCATTCACGCTAAATCATTTATTATGAAAAAAACAATTCAGATTCTGGGAATCACTCTTATGCCACTTGTGGTTTCCTGTACCCAAAAAGACAAAAATCCTGAAGTGAACCCTAAAACAGATCCGATGGCGATTCAGGCTCCGGTGGACAGTACCAAAACAAATTCCGTTGCGGGTGCTGATAATTCAGAAAATTCTTTGGACTGGGACGGAACGTATGAAGCCACAGTTCCATGCGCAGACTGCCCCGGAATTAAAACGACACTTGTTCTAAATAAGGACAAAACTTTTAAAATCACAGAAGAATATCTGGAAAGAAATTCTAAAAATGAAGATACGGGAATGTTTGTATGGGATTCTACAGGAAGCATCATTACCTTAAACGGAAAAACTTCAAAATACAAATATAAAGTCGGGGAAAACACACTTACACAGCTTGATATGGAAGGAAAACCGATTGACGGTCCCAATAAAGCTCTGTATATTTTTAAAAAGAAATAAAATGATTTACACATCTGAAATCTCTTCATCCGAAGGGATTTTTTATTGACATCGGTGATATTAAAACTGATAGGCAATTATTTTATCATCTTCCATCAGGCTTTTCATTAAAATTTCATGATTGGTATTATTGTCTGTAACCATCCATGTTGTCGATAAATTTCCCTGTGTGTACTGCTGTTTTGCGAGGGTGAATTTCAGATTGTTTTTCTTAAAAAGTTCTTCACAGTGTTGAATATCATGATAATTGACGACTGCAATTTTATACTCCCGGATTTTATGATGCCTGTCTATAAATTTTTCAAAATAGGTTAAATAATTTAAAACCAATAAAATAAGAAGCGTTCCGAGGAGAGAAAGATAAACATATCCGGATCCGACTGCCATTCCGATGGAAGCTGTTGCGAAAATGGTTGTGGCAGTGGTAATTCCGTCGATTTTATTATCCCCTTTAAAAATAACTCCCGCTCCCAGAAAGCCGATTCCGGTAATGATATTGGCAGCCAGCCGATCCGGATTGGCGACCCCGATTTTAATGGAAAGTATCGTAAACAGGCAGGATCCGAAACAGACCAGAATAAAAGTACGCAAACCTGCCGATTTGTTTCTGTATTCCCGCTCCGTTCCGATGAAAATGCCGAGAAGAACGGAGATGAAAATCAGCAGAAGCTCATTCTGGATGACGTAATGATCTTTTAAAAATTCCATTTTGAAGATTTTACTAAATAAAATTACAATAATTCTTTTGATAAAAATCCAAATGAGGTATATTGTATCGTAAAATACTAAACCATTGAATGAAAGTCTGAAAAAGTCGATTGAAAACCTGTATTCTGTTTTTTCAAAATATGAAATCCGATCTGTTATCGAGGGATGCCCATGTTGTGTTTCGGATCGTGACAAAGAGAAAATTCATAGTAAGGAACTCAGAGAGCTCGAAGAAGAGGATCTTTCACGATATGCTTTCAAAGCAATGACAACGTGGGGAAATGTGGATGATTTTAAACATTTCCTGCCGAGAATACTGGAACTTTGCATTGATCAGAATCTTGGAATTCAGCCGTTTGGTATTTTCGGAAAACTGGAATACGGAAAATGGGAAGTCTGGGATGGTATTGAAAAAGAAGCGGTTATCACTTTTCTTTTGGAATGGTGGAAGTATTTC
Organism: Chryseobacterium gambrini; assembly: GCF_900156825.1. GTDB lineage: Bacteria > Bacteroidota > Bacteroidia > Flavobacteriales > Weeksellaceae > Chryseobacterium > Chryseobacterium gambrini. The sequence continues at coordinate 74,478 of NZ_FTOV01000004.1, forward strand.
TTAGAAAATAGAAATTTTTTTGATGATGATCTGTTTTTCGGAATCTATAATGTGACGGGTAAAATTGAAAAATTATTAGAATACTGGAAAGTGGATATTGCCCAAAACAGCTTTATGATTTATGTGGATTTAATCCGGTATTATTATCAGGATTTTGTCAACGAAAACCTGAAAAATAAAAGTTTCGATGAATCAGATCGGGAAAAATTTCTGAAGTGGATCAAAGAAAATTCAAAAAGTCTTGAAGAAGGTTTTTATTATTTCGAAAAGAGGGATGAAAGATTTGCCAGGGAAATTTCGGATGCTCTGTATATTTTGGAACACAGCTAAAAAAAGACTGCCTTTGAAAGACAGTCTTTTGTAATTATCTAAAGCAAAATTATTTTTCTACCAAATCCAAAAACTGCTGTTCATCCAGAATCTCAATCGTTCCGATGTCCTGCGCTTTTTTCAGTTTGCTTCCTGCTTTTTCGCCAACGACAAGGAAATTAAGGTTTTTGGATACTGCCGAAATATTTTTTCCACCGTGTTTTTCCACCATTTCTTCTGCTGCTTCTCTGGTAAATAATGATAATTTTCCGGTAAAAAGGAATGTTTTGCCTTCCAGAACATTTGATAAAACTTCGTTTGTGCTTTCGCCTTTTTCAAGCTGCACTCCGTAAGATTTTAACCTTTCGATCATGAGAATGTTTTCGGAATTTGCAAAGAACTCCACGATGCTTACCGCGATTTTGGTTCCGATATCTTCTACTTGGCAAAGCTCTTCTACCGTCGCATTTTTCAGATCTTCGATGGTCGGGAAATTTTTAACCAGTTTTTTGGCAACCGTTTCTCCGACGTGTTTTATCCCGATTCCGTACAGTACTTTTTCAAACGGAATTTCTTTGGATTTTTCGATTCCTGAAATGATGTTCTGTGCCGATTTTTCTGCCATTCTTTCAAGCGGAAGAAGCTGCTCTTTTGTTAAAACATAGAAATCTGCCGGATTTTCAATTAATCTTTCTCTGTAAAGCTGTTCGATGGTTTCACTTCCCAGATTATCAATATTTAAAGCCTTTCTCGAAACATAATGGATCATTCTTCCCACAACCTGTGGCGGACAGTGAAGATCATTCGGACAGAAATGAATTGCCTGATCTTCAATTTTTACAAGCTCAGTGCCGCATTCCGGACAATTTTTGATGTATTCAATTTCCTTGCTTTCTTCCGTTCTTTTTTCGGTATTGACGCCGACAATTTTCGGGATAATTTCACCGCCTTTTTCTACATAAACGAAATCATTTTCATGAAGATCAAGTTTTTTAATAATATCTTCATTGTGAAGCGAGGCTCTCTTTACGATCGTTCCGGCTAATAAAACAGGTTTCAGATTGGCAACCGGAGTGATGGCTCCGGTTCTTCCGACCTGATAAGAAACGCTTTGCAGCTCGGTTTCCACTTTTTCAGCCTTAAATTTATAAGCCATTGCCCAGCGTGGAGATTTTGCGGTATATCCAAGTTGTCTCTGCTGTTTTAAAGAGTTGACTTTTAAAACGATACCGTCAATTTCAAACGGTAAATTATGACGTTCAACATCCCAGAAATTAATAAATTCTTTAACCTCATCCAAAGTCGTACATAATTTTGCCTGTTGGGATGTTTTGAAACCCCAGCTTTGCGCTTTCTGAAGCAGTTCCCAATGCGATGTTGCAGGAATATCTTCTGAAATAAACTGATACAGAACCGATGAAAGCCCACGTTTTCTCACTTCGCCGCTGTCCTGCATTTTCAGACTTCCGCTTGCGGTATTTCTGGGATTCATGAAAGGATCGAGACCTTCTTCCTCACGCTGTTTGTTGATTTTATCGAAATTTTTTCGGGTTAAATAAATTTCTCCGCGCATAAAGAAATGTTCCGGAAAATCACCTTTTAGTTTCAGAGGAATATCCGAAATGGTACGAACATTAGCCGTAATTTCATCGCCCTGAAAACCGTCACCGCGAGTTACTGCCTGAACCAGTTTTCCGTTTTCATACAAAATGGAGATCGAAGCACCGTCATATTTCAGTTCGGCAACAAATTCCACCGGTTCGTCAATGGTTTTAATAATTCTTTTTTCCCAGTCTTCAAGATCATCAAAATCATAAGAATTATCAAGAGAATACATTCTGAATTTATGCTGAACCGTAGGAAAAACTTTGGTAATTCCACCGCCGACACGAACGGTAGGAGAGTTTTCATCATAAAATTCGGGATATTGGGCTTCCAGATCACGAAGTTCTTCCAGCAGCATATCAAAATCATAATCCGAAATCGTCGGGGTATCAAGGAGATAATAATTTTCGTTGTGCTGATGAAGCTCTTTTCGAAGATCTTCTATTTTCTGTTGTATGTTTTCGGACATCGGGTTTCTATCTTTTTCAGCAAAAATAAATAAAAGTAATTCCAATTTAAAAAATAAGGGAATTAAATATTCTGCGAAAATTAAAAAGTTGTAACATATTTAAACCCACTGATTATCCACCAGATAAAATCGGGGTTAAAATTCAGGTAACATAAGGTTCCCATATAATTTAAAAAATGTTAAAACTCCCTTAAACAGAGGATCCTGAAAGTCAGAATACATTTGCAAAGCTAATTTGTAGATATGAGAAAAGTAAAGATTGTATTGGGACTATTGTTCCTGAGTTTTGGAACGCTTGCGTATGCGCAGACCACTCAGGCTTCTATTGTAGGAAAAGTTACCGGAACCGGAAAAGCTCCGCAGGAAAAGGTAAAAGTAACCATTGTAAATGAATCGACAGGTTTTAAAACGGAAACGGAAACCAATTCGAAAGGGGAATATATTTTCAAAGAAATTCCTTTGGGCGGCCCTTACACGGTATTCGTAAATGATGAAAAAAGGGAAGGCCACAATGTGAATTTTGGAGATCAGGTAACGGTAAACGTAGATTTGGGAAGCGAGAAAAGCATTGAAGAAGTGGTTGTTACCGGAAATTTAAAAAACAAAATCGGGAATTTAGGTGCGGCAACAGCCATCACAACCAAAAATATCGGAATTTTGCCTGTAAACGGAAGAAACTTCAATAACCTTGCTGAACTTTCGCCGTTGAGCGGTAAAAACGGAAGTATTTCCGGACAGTTGGGTTCTTCCACGAATTTTACCATCGACGGAATGACAGCTAAAAATCCTACTTCTGCAGGTTCTACCACAAGCAGAAGTAATGCTCCTTTTTCTATTTCCATCGAAGCGGTTCGTGAATTTAAAGTAACCACCAATCAATATGATGTCACATTGGGAAGAAGCGGAGGAGGAACTGTAAGTGCAGTTACAAAATCAGGAACCAATAAATTCTCTGGAAGTGCATGGGAATATTTGAGGACAAACTGGCTTTCCAGCAAATACGACATCAGAGGAAATAAAATCAACAACGATTTTTCCACTTCCCAGTTCGGATTCTCTTTAGGCGGACCGATCATCAAAAACAAACTGCATTTCTTCGTTGCATGGGATCATCAGTTGGATTCAAGACCATTGCAGATTGCCGATATCAAATCTCATGACGACGAATTAAGATTAAATACCACAACGGCTACTTTAAATAAATTCCTTGATATTGCCAGAGCAAAATATGGCGTTGGAAATACACCGCAGTTCGGAAGTTTTGATAAAGTGAGAAATTCTGATGCCGGATTTTTGCGTTTAGACTGGCAAATTAACGATAAAAACTTATTGACTTTAAGAAATAACTTCACCTATGATCTGAACAAAAACGGTTTAGGAGACAACACAGCGATCAACGCTTTTGAATCGTATGGAAATGATAAAAATCTGGATAACAGCTTATTGTTGACTTTAAGATCAAACTTAAAACCGAATATGACGAACGAACTGAAGGCGCAGTATCTTTACACGTTTCAGGACAGTTACCAAAACGATCAGCTTGGTCATCCCGTACCGAGAGCCATTGTCGAAAATATCGTAACCAGCATCGACGGAAAAGATAAAGCAACCAATATTCAGATCGGAGGACACCGTTTTGCGCAGGAAAGTTTCAGAAATAATGTTTTCCAGATCGTAGACAATTTATACTACAATACCGATAAAATCAAATATACCTTCGGAGCAGATTTAATGTACACGATGGCAAAATCGGTGTACGGAAGTGAAGTGAACGGAAGATTCCACTTCAGGGAAAATCCTACTGTGAACGGAGGAGATAATCTATTTAATTTTAATAATCTTGTGGCGTACAGATTTTACAGAGAAGTTCCTTTGATGGAAGATCCTTCTGTAAAGTCCAATATTTATAACTTGGGAGTTTACGGACAGATTCAGACAAAAATTGCAAAAGGTCTGGATTTAATGGCGGGTTTAAGATTGGATTACGGCGGTTATCCGAAAGCAGGCTTCAATCAGAAATTGTATGATGAAATGGGAATCCGGACAGATAATCAGATCAAATCATTCATCATTCAGCCAAGATTCCAGTTCGATTGGAATATTAATGAAGGAAATAAAGACTTCCTGAAATTCGGGGCTGGAATTTTCTCTTCAGACATCAACAATTATATGATTATCAATAATCTGGTGTTTGACGGAAGACATTTGGCAACAGTGGATGTAAATCCTTCACAGATTGGTCTTAAGCCGGATTTCATCAGCTACAGAAACGATTACGGAACGGTTCCTACTTTAGCGCAGTATCAGCTTCCTACCATTAACTACACAGGAAAAGATGCAAAAATTCCGGTGGTTTACAAAGCCAATGTTTCTTATACGCATTTCTTCAACGATAGATTCAGAGCGGGAGTTGCGGGTTACATGACGTTGGGAAGAAACAACTATTTCTACTACGACAGGAATATGGTGTCAAATCCGTATTTTACGCTGGATAATGAAGGCGGAAGAGGTGTTTTTGTTCCTGCAGCAACCATTGCAGCCAACGGAACACTGAACTGGAAAGATGGGAGAATCAACAAAAATTTTGGAAGAGTTCTGGAATTGGTGAGTGATGGAAAAGTCAATCAGTTTTCATTCGTATTAGATACAAGTTACCGTTACTGGAAAGACGGAGAAATTACAGCAAGTTACACCTGGGCAGACATCAAAGACAACACTTCGTATAACGGAAACGTAGCCAATTCTGCAACACTGTCTACCATGGTTTCGGGAGATCCGAGAAACTTAAGAATGTCGTATTCTGACAACCAGTTCAGAAACAAAGTCGTGATTTACGGGAACTCTCCAACGATTGCAGGATTTACTTTGGGAATCAGGTATGCCGGAATCGGCGGAACCCGTTTCTCTGTAGCGGCAGGAGGAAATGTAAACGGAGATTTCGTAGATACGAACGATTTAGCTTACATTTTTCCGAATCTTACACAGACTTTAATTGATAATCCTGAAGTGGGACAGGCTTTGAAGAACTACATTACAGATTACAACAACAAAGTTGCAGAAAGAAACGGCGGAAAGAACGGTTTCTACGGAGTTTGGGATGTTCGTGTAGCAAAGAAAATCAAATTTGAAAAAATCGGAGCCTTTGAACTTTCAGTGGATATTTTCAACGTTGCCAATTTGCTTAACAAAGAATGGGGCGTTAACAAATCTTACGGAAATACGGCACTGTACAGAATTACAGGATTTGATCAGGCAACAAAACAGTTTAAATACAGTCTGAATACAAGCGGACTGGAGCCACTTTCAGGAAATCCTTACCAAATCCAGATCGGAGCGAAATATTCTTTCTAATCTAAAAATAAGTTTAAACTCATTTTAATGTAACTGCAAAAGAGACAAAAGACTTTGTTGAGTTTATTTAAAGTATTTCAAAAGTCTGCAAAGAGAAAAATCTTTGATTTTTTTAACTTATGTGCTCTTTTTTTTACATTTAAGTACTCAACTTAAATAACTAAAGTGTTACAATCTTTTGCGGTAAAAAAGTTTAGACAAGTTTAATGTGAAAAATGTAAATGGTCAATTTTGCTTTGCAAGTCAATTGTTAATTTTAAATAACTGATCATTGAAAGCGAAGGATTCACAATTGACGATTCACTTAAATAAATTTATATACCTTTATCTGAAAGTTGAAAGACTTTCGAATACTATTCAAATTATATTATGAAAAATTTTATCTTAGGGTTAGCAGTTTTAAGCACAGTAGTAATGAAGGCACAAACCCAGATCGTAGCGCACAGAGGTTATTGGCAGACGCAGCCGCCGACAACGGAAAATTCTCTGAAATCGTTGGAAAACGCACAGAATTTGAAGATTTACGGATCTGAATTCGATGTGAGAATGACGAAAGACGGAGTTTTGGTGGTAAACCACGACGAACATCACGCCAAAATGGAAATTTCCGAAACCGATTTTAAAGAACTGGAAAAAGTAAAATTATCCAACGGTGAAGATTTTCCCACTCTGAAAGACTATTTAAAACAGGGAAAAAAAGATAAGTCGCTAAAACTGGTGGTTGAAATAAAGCCTGACAAAACGAAGGAAAAAGAGGATGAACTGACGGCGAAAACCATCAAAATGATTAAGGATATGAAGCTTGGAGCGCAATGCGATTTTATTTCTTTCAGCTTAAATATCTGTAAGGAAATTAAAAGGCTGGAACCCACTTTTAAAGTTCAGTATCTGAAAGGAGAGCTTTCTCCGCAGCAGATCAAGGACGAAGGTTTGGACGGAATCGATTACCATTACAGCATTTTCCAGAAAAATCCTACATGGATTGCAGATGCAAAAGCTTTGGGATTGATCACCAATGCATGGACGGTGAATGACGTTGCCATTGCCGATGAATTAAAAAAGCAGGGAATTGGTTTCATCACTACCAATATTCCGGATCAGCTTAAAAAATAAGATCATGTCATCTTTATACAGAAAGTCTGTCTCTTTTGAGGCGGACTTTTTTTGTTTTAAAAGTTTCTTTTAAAATTCAGCCAACTTTGTGGTATCCCTTATTTACTCAGGAAAAGACAATAAAATTAGGGAAATAAATCAGCTTTAAAATATTAAAAATTATTCATTCGTTTAACCTCTTGTTAACCAGTTGGCTGTGCAATGTTATTAAGGTTTAATTAATATGGCGTTTAATAATTCTTTAATAAATGTTAAAATAGTATTAAAATCCTACTCATAATATCGTTTTAGTTTTGCGCAAACAAAAAGGATATGCGTAAAGAGACACAAAAAGTACTCATTTTATCATTACTAGGACTTGTCAGTGTAAATCTGGCAGCTCAGCAAAAAGTGAAAAGAGATACCATTAAGAACATCGACGAAGTTGTGGTAACCGCTTTGGGAATCAAGAGACAAGACAAATCTTTAGGATATGTTGCGGAAAAAGTAAACTCAGACACTTTTGAAGAAACCCAGAACAACAACTGGGCTCAGTCTATGGAAGGAAAAGTTGCCGGACTGAAAGTTCAGACGGCAGGAGCGGGACCGCTTGCCAGTTCCAGAATTACCTTAAGAGGCGAAAAGTCGATGGTATTGGATAATAATTACGCATTAATTGTTGTAGACGGAATTCCTTTGGGAAATTCCACCACAGGAACCGGAACTCCGGCGTACGGAGCGGGTTCCGGAGGGGATGTTCCGATTGATTTAGGAAACGGACTGAACAGCATCAATCCCGATGATATTGAATCGGTAACCGTTCTGAAAGGAGCTTCTGCAGCCGCATTATACGGATCCCGCGCTGCGAACGGAGCTTTGATGATCACCACAAAATCCGGAAAAAGCAAAAACGGAAAAATTCAGGTGACTTTCAATTCCTATTCAAGTTATGATACGGTTTTAAAATGGCCGGATTGGCAGTACGAATACGGACAGGGAACTTTGGCTAAAAATACGGCAGGACAATTCTATTACTCCTACGGAGCTTCTGCAGACGGTGTAAGTACCGGAGGAACGAGCAGTGCTTTCGGACCGAAATTCGCGGGACAGTATTATTTTCAGTATGATCCTACCGTTGGCGGACAGAGCAAGGAAAGACAGCTTTGGAGAGCTTATGAAGACAACATCAAAGGATTCTGGAGAACAGGTTCTACGTATTCCAACAGTCTTTCGGTAGAGAGTTCCAATGATAAAACCAATTTCAGAACATCGCTTACCTATCTTAATAACGAATGGATGATGCCGAATACAGGTTTCGACCGACTGAATTTTGCTTTGTCGTTCGCGCATCAGTTAACCAAAAAATTAAAAATTTCTACCAAATTTACTTTCAATAAAACATCAAGTGACAATCTTCCGGCAACAGGATACAATAACCAGTCGATTTCCTATTTCATGATCTTCCAGAATCCGAATGTGGATCTTGCATGGTATCAACCCATCTGGAAACCGGGACAGGTGCAGATTGATCAGATTCACCCTTTCAGTACATTTATCGACAATCCTTACCTCATCGCTTATGAAATGCTGAACGGAGTGGATAAAAAAACGATTTTCGGAAACATTACGGCAGATTATCAGTTCAATAAAAATTTCAGCCTCATGTTAAGATCCGGACTGGAAGTGCTGAACGAAAAAAGAACAACAAAACGTCCGTGGAGTTCAGCCAATTATGCAAAAGGATTCTACAGAGAACAGTACATCAAAAATCACGAATACAACAACGATGTTTTATTTTCGTACAAACAGAGCTTTAATAAATTCAATATTTCTGCATCAGCCGGAGGAAGCATCCGTTACAATCAGTATGTGATGAATGATTATCAGGCAAACGGATTGAAAATTGCCGGAGAATACAATCTTACCAATGCGCTTGGAATTGATGTAAAATATCCGAGACCGGGAGACGAACAGGTAAACAGTGTCTATGGTTTGGTAACATTGGGATACGACAATAAATTCTTTGTGGATGTTACCGGAAGAAACGACTGGAGTTCCACACTTCCGAAATCCAACAGATCATTCTTTTATCCTTCCGTAAGTACGAGTTTCATCCTTTCAGAAATTTTTAAATTGAAAAGCGACCGTTTCAATTACTGGAAACTGAGAGCTTCGTGGGCAAAAGTAGGAATCGACGGTTCTCCTTATCAGTTAGATACCTATTACGATACCAGTTCTATCACAGGAAGTGTGGTAGCGAGAAATATCTTCAACAATCCGAATCTTAAGCCTGAAAAAAATGCCAACGTAGAAGTGGGGATGGATTTCAGCGTATTAAAAAACAGATTGAATTTTAATTTCACGCTGTATCAGAACATGAGTGAAAATCAGATTATTCCGGTTTCTCTTCCTTATGAAAGCGGTTATTCTCAAAGAATCATCAACGCGGGAAAAATCCGAAACAGAGGTATGGAATTATCTTTAAATACGACACCATTTAAAACCAAAAGCTTCTCCTGGATGATCGGAGCCAACTGGTCTGCCAACGAAAACAGAGTACTTACCACGTCCGAAGGTTTCGACGGAATTATTTCAACCGTGGGAGGAGTGGTTTTTTATAAAGCAATCGTAGGAGGTTCTTTAGGAGATATGTATGGTTTCAAGCTGGTGAAAAACAGTCAGGGACAGGTTGTTTATGACAACGCAGGATTGCCTTTAAGACCTGCAGAAATAGAAAAAGTAGGAAATGCATTCCCGAAATGGAGAGCCGGTTTACAGAATGATTTTAAAATTAAAAATTTCACCGTAAGCTTCTCATTCGACGGTCAGTACGGTGGTGTTGCGTATTCGCAGTCGCATCACAAAATGTCGGAACAGGGAAAACTGAAATCTACACTTCCGGGAAGAGATAATCCGAACGGAATGATCGTAGGAGAAGGAGTTGTGCAGAATCCGGACGGTTCTTACAGCCCGAATACAAAAGCGGTTACCGTTTCTGCTTATTATGCAGAATACTACAGAAGAGCCAACGTTGAAACGAATACATTCAGCACAGATTTTATCAAACTGAGAGATGCAAGAATCGCCTATTCTTTCCCGAAAGAAACCATAAAATCTTTAGGACTGCAGGATCTTACCTTAGCTATTTTCGGAAAAAATCTATGGATGTGGACAAAGTTCCCGATGTTTGATCCTGAAGTAGCCACTTTAGATAACGCCACCATTACTCCCGGAGTGGAAATGGGGCAGCTTCCAACCGCCAGAACCGTTGGATTTCAGTTAAATCTTAAATTTTAAATCTTAAAAAAATGAAAAAATTATTCATCAATATAGCTTTGATTGCTTCACTTTTTATTTTCAATTCTTGCGACAGAAATTTTGAAGAAATCAACACAGATACCAGTAAAATTCTCAATCCGTCTGTAGGAAGCCTTCTGGCTCCCATTCAGTACGAAATGGCAAACTACGGATACAGCAGAGCCAATGATTTTACTTTCGATATCATGCAGATCGGTCTGGATTTTCCGAATGAAGGAAATACGTACAGCAGATATTATATGACGGAAGGAAGCGGAAACGGAGTCTGGAACACCTCTTACAAATGGCTGAAGCAGGTGAATGACCTGAGAACTTTTGCCAAAAAAGAGCAGAACAACAATTATCTGGCGATTTCCATGGTCTTGAATGCGTGGATCTACTCCAATCTTACCGATGCTTTCGGAGATGTGCCTTTTTCTGAAGCCGTAAAGATCGATCAGGGAATCATTACCCCAAAATACGACAGCCAGAAAGATATTTATGTTCAGCTTTTAAATGATCTTAAAACAGCAAACAGCTTATTCGATACCACCAAAACATTAACGGAAACCGATCTTTTCTATAATGCCAATAATAATGTGACGGGAATCGTTAACTGGAAGAAATTCTGTAATTCTTTATCATTAAGATTGTTAACAAGAATTCTGAAAAGAAACGGAGAAGTAAATGTTCATGAAAGAATTCAGGAAATTGTAAGCAATCCTGCCACATATCCGATTTTCCAGAACAATACAGACAGCGCTTTATTAACCATTTCAGGAATTTCACCCTATCTTCCGCCGATCGCAAGACCGCAGGATTTTACAGCGTACCGTGCCGCAGGAGAATTTTTTGTGAATGCCATGAAAAACAATAATGATCCGAGAATGAGCATGTTCTTCACACAGGCAAAAGATCTGGCAACGAATGCAAACATCGGTTACAAAGGCGCTCCTTCAGGATATGCTTTGGGAAGTTCTTTTAATTATCAGCCTTCGAATTTCAATCAGAATCTGGCAAAAGCGCCGTTGAAAGATTTAATCATGACTTATTCTGAGGTTCAGTTTATTCTTGCAGAGCTTTCTTTCAAAGGAATTATTACAGGAAATACCCAGACTTATTATGAAAACGGGGTAAAATCGATTATTGAACAATGGGGAGCAACCGTTCCAGCCAATTATTTTACGAATACTAATGTGGCTTACAACGGAACTTTCGAAAGAATTATGCTTCAGAAATACATTTCTCTGTTTTTTGTAGACCATCAGCAATGGTACGAATACAGAAGAACAGGATTCCCGGTTTTACCGAACAACGGCGGGCTTCAGAACAACGGACAGATGCCGGTAAGATTTATGTATCCTACCCAGACCAAAGTAATGAACACAGCTAATTACAATGCAGCAGTTCAGGCAATGGGTGGAGACAATATCAATGTTAAAATGTGGTGGAATAAACCATAAACTTATCCGTAGGATCGGGCTTTAGCCCGATTTTCAGAAAAATAATCAGATTGGCTTCAGCCAAAACTTAAATGTAAATATCAATACAATGAACATAAAATTTTTAATGCCTTGTTTTTTAATTTCAGCAATGGCATTTTCACAGGCTTCTGTTTCGGGATATGTGTACGAAGACAGCAACAAAAACCAGAAGAAGGAAAACAAAGAAAAAGGAATCGAAGGAGTGGCGGTTTCCAACGGAGCTCAGGTTGTGTTAACCGATAAAAACGGAAGATACAGTCTGCCTGTTCAGGACGGACAGACCATTTTTGTTATCAAACCTTCCGGCTATATGACTCCTCTAAATGCAAATAATCTTCCTCAATATTATTATCAGTACAAACCCAAAGGTTCTCCCACAGATTTTAAATACAAAGGTTCTGCACCTACAGGCGAACTTCCGAAAGAAATTAATTTTGCCTTAAATAAACAGAATGAAAGCAAAAATTTTGATATTCTGGTTTTCGGAGATCCGCAGCCTTACACAGAAAAACAATTGGATTATTTTAAAAGAGCCATTGTAAATGAGGTGAAAAGTACGAAGAAAAATGCGGTTTTAGGAATCAGTCTTGGGGATTTGGTGGGAGATAATTTAAGCCTGCAAAAACCTTATGCGGACGTGATGAAAGAAATCGGACTTCCTTGGTATAATGTGATGGGAAATCATGACATGAACTACGAAGCGAAAGAAGATATGCTTTCCGATGAGACTTTTGAATCCAATTTCGGACCTGCAAATTATTCCTTCAATTACGGGAATGTGCATTTTATTATTTTGGATGATATTTTGTATCCCGATCCGCGCGACGGAAAAGGATATTGGGGAGGTTTCCGTGAAGATCAGATGCAGTTCATCGAAAACGATCTGAAACTGGTGGATAAAAATAAACTGATTGTTGTTTCTTTCCATATTCCTCTGGAGCATAAAAACGAAGATAATTTCAGAAATGCAGACCGCCAGAAATTATTTGATAACCTTGCGCCGTTTAAAAATGCTTTGTTGCTTTCGGCGCATACTCACGTTCAGCAGCAGCTTTTTTACGGAAAAAAAGCAGGATGGAACGGTTCAAAAGATCTTCATGAATACAATGTAGGAACAACCTGCGGCGACTGGTGGTCCGGAACTTCGGATGATTTGGGCTTGCCTACTTCCACGATGAGAGACGGAACAGCAAAAGGATATTCTTTCATCAGTTTTAACGATAATGAATATAAAGTAAAATATAAAACTGCCGGAAAACCTGAAGATTATCAGATCAATTTATATGTTCCGAAAGTAGTTCCTTTCCCTTCAAAAACGTCTGCAAAAGTTTTGGCAAATTTCTTCATGGGAAGCAAAAAAGATAAGGTAGAATACAGAATAGACGGTGAAAAATGGGAAGAAATGCAGTATGATGAAACCGTAGATCCGAGTTTTGCGATGTCGGTTTTCAAATGGGATACTACGCAGAATATTTTCCCCGGAAGAAGGCCTTCCAATCCGGAATCTTCAAAACACATCTGGACAGGAGATTTCCCGAAAAAACTTTCTTTAGGAAAGCATAAAGTTGAGGTAAGAGCAACGGATATGTATGGAAACCAGTTCTCTGCCACAGAAGAATTTGACGTTCAGAACCAGATTATTATTCCTTAATTTTCATTTATTACTATACTTTCAAAGAAACCGGCTCCATTTTGGAGTCGGTTTTGCTTTAAACATAACCGGTTATTTATAAATTAATCATAATACGGATTTTTAGCTCGGCTAATGTTTCGTAAATTTGCATCAACGAATAAAAAATTCTTTAAAAATGGATATAAACGGAAAAAATGCCATCGTTACAGGAGGCGGAAGAGGATTGGGAAAAGCTGTGGCTTTAGCTTTGGCAAGTGAAGGAGTAAATGTAGCCATCACGGGAAGAAATGAAGAAAACCTTAAAATGGTAGTCGATGAAATCCAGAAACTGGGAGTAAAATCGGCTTACGCAGTTTTCAGTATTGATAATGAAATCCATGTAAAAGCAGGAATCGAATCAATTGTGGAGCAGTTAGGAGGTGTTGATATTTTAATTAACAACGCAGGGATCGGAGATTTCGGTTCTATTGAAGAAATGCCTTCTGAAACCTGGGAGCAGGTGATTAAAACTAATCTTTTCGGGGTATATTATGCAGCAAAAGCTGTTTATCCTTTCATGAAAGAAAAAGGAGAGGGGGATATTGTAAATGTTGCATCTACGGCAGGTTTGAAAGGCGGGCCGAATATGTCGGCTTATGCAGCATCCAAAGCAGCAGTTGTTTCCCTGTCTCAGTCGATGATGGCAGAATGGAGAAAACAGAATATCCGCGTGATTACTTTAACGCCGAGCACGATTGCTTCAGATATGTCGATTCAGGGAGGTTTAACAGACGGAAATCCTGAAAAAGTTCTTCAGCCGGAAGACTTTGCAGAATGGGTAAGAGATATTTTAAAAATGAACAGAAGAGCGTTGATCGCAAACGGTTCTATTTTCTCTACCAATCCATAATTGGTTTAAAGTTTAAAGTTTTGAGTTCTGGATTTTTTTCGGACTCAAGATATAAAACTATTGTAAAAGCGGACTTCGGTTCGCTTTTTTTCTGCGGGAAATCTGTCATTCTGAACGGGAACGAAGTGAGAGTGAAGAATCTCTAATCAATAAACGACAGATTTTTCTTCCGTCAGAAATAGAGATTCTTCCTTCGTCAGAATGACAAAGTAAGCCTATCATCTTCGCTGAGTGAAACGCCTTAGCGAACGAAGAATGTTTTCAATAATTTCAAATTAATCCTTCGCGCCTATTGCGTTTAAAAAAGAAAACCATTAAGAACATTTAAGCAGTTAAGAAGAATTAAGAATTTGCAGGCAAACTGAAGGATAAGTTAAAAAAATGCTTTGCGTGCTTATTTAAGTGAAACGCCTTTGTGAACTTAAAAATATGCAGTAAGTTTTTAAAAGAAAATCTTCGCGGGCTTTGCGTTAAAAACAAAACTAATCGCTTTAAAAACAAAACCAGCAATATTCCAGAATAAAAAATAGAGATTCTTCCTTCGTCAGAATGACAAAGTAAACGTGTCATCTTCGCTGAGTGAAACGCCTTAGAGAACGAAGAATGTTTTCAATAATTTCAAAGAAACTTTGTGCCTTATTGCGTCTAAAAAGAAACCATTAAGAACATTTAAGCAGTTAAGAAGAATTAAGAATTTTGCGGGCAAACTGAAGGATAAGCTTAAAAATAATTAGGATGTAATAAAAAATAGAGATTCTTCCTTCGTCAGAATGACAAAGTAAACGTGTCACCTTCGCTGAGTGAAACGCCCTTGCGAACGAAGAATGTTTTCAATAATTTCAAAGAAACCTTTTGCGCCTATTGCGTTTAAAAAAGAAAACCATTAAGAACATTTAAGCAGTTAAGAAAAATTAAGAATTCGCAGACAAACAGAAGGATAAGCTTAAAAATAATTAGGGTGTAGTAAAAAACTCTTTGTGTGCTTGTTTAAGTGAAACGCCTTAGCGAACTTAAAAATATCCAGTAAGTTTTCAAAGAAAAATCTTCGCGGACTTTGCGTTAAAAACAAATCTAGTCGTGTTAAAAACGAAACCAACAATATTCCAGAAATAAAAAATAGAGATTCTTCCTTCGTCAGAATGACAAAGTAAGCGTATCACCTTCGCTGAGTGAAACGCCCTTGCGAACGAAAGATATTCTCAATAATTTCAAATTAATCCTTTGCGTGTATTGCGTTTAAAAAGAAAACCATTAAGAACATTAAGCAGTTAAGAAGAATTAAGAATTTTGCGGGCAAACTGAAGGATAAGCTTAAAAATAATTAGGATGTAATAAAAAATAGAGATTCTTCCTTCGTCAGAATGACAAAGTAAACGTGTCACCTTTGCTGAGTGAAACGCCTTAGAGAACGAAGAATATGCAGTAAACTATAAAAAAAAATCTTCGCGGACTTTGCGTTAAAAACAAAACTAATCGCTTTAAAAACAAAACCAGCAATATTCCAATAAATCAAAAAAGTAGTTTTATTTTTGCAACAAATTATTCACATGCAAAATTATTTAGAATTCGATTTCAAAATCACACCGCTTCAGCCGTGGAACGAAATATTAATGGCAGAACTTATTGAGATAGGTTTCGACAGTTTTACGGAAGAAATCAACGGTATTTTAGGATATATTCAGAAAGATTTATTTAATGAAGAAGAGCTGAAAGCGTTGCCGCTTTTTCAGAATGATGAGGTAAAAATTGAATATACTTTTAAAGAAATGCCAAACATCAACTGGAATGAAGAATGGGAAAAGAACTTCGAGCCGATTAATATTGATGATAAAGTGCTGATCAGAGCAGAGTTCCATGAATCTGTTCCGGGGATGCACGAAATTGTTATTCAGCCGAAAATGTCTTTCGGAACAGGGCATCATCCGACAACGCATCTGATGATCCAACAGATGATGGATATTGATTTTAAAGGTAAAAAAGTTCTGGATATGGGTTGTGGAACGTCGGTTCTGGCAATTTATGCAAAACAGATCGGAGCCGGAGAAACCAAAGCGATTGATATTGATGAATGGTCGGTAGAAAATTCCAAAGAAAATGCAGTAAGAAATAATGTGGAACTGGATATTGAGCTGGGAACTGCAGAAAATTTAGGCAAAGAACATTACGATATTATTTTGGCAAACATCAACAGAAATATTTTAATTTCAGACATTCCGACGTATGTTTCTGTACTAAATGAAGGTGGGAAATTACTGCTTTCCGGATTGTGTTTCTTTGATGTGGATGATATTCTTGAAGTGTGTAAGGAAAACGGTTTAACGCTTACAAAAAAACTTCAGAGAGAAGAATGGGTAAGCTTGCTGCTTGAAAAATAAATAATCACATTTTTCACTTAGCCTCAATTTTAATCTCAACCTCAACCTTAACCTCAGTTTTAACCAAATCTTATGAAAACCTTTTTCACCATTCTGTTTGTATTCGTTGTTCAGATTTTCTCTGCGCAGGAAGACGATTACGTGTACGCAAACGGAGTTTTCGATTTTGAAGAAAATAAAACACAGAAAATATTCACGGACTGGACGAGAATAAGACAGTCTCCGAATATTACTTCTCCAATTTTAGATTCTTTGCAGAGCAATCAGCAGATTTTAATTCTCAAAAAAGACGAAACGATCCTTAAATTAGGCGAAAGAAGAGCGAACTGGTTTAAAATTTCTTATCAGAAAGGCGATTCAACTTCAGAAGGCTACGTTTGGGGCGGAAATCTGTGTGTAGGATACAGAAATAAGAATGGCTACGATTTTCTTTTCGGTCTCACCAAAACGTTAGCGAAAAAAAATCTTGATTTTAACGGAACCATTCATCAGAATTATGCTTCTGTAAAAGTTATGGAAGAAAATACACTGATTGATGAGGTTTCTTTTGAAACAGGTTCGGGAGAAAGTTTAAGCTACGGAAGTTTTGCAATGGAAAGCAATCATAAGCTGAAAAATGTTGAACTGACTTTAAAAGTTATTGTTTCGGGGGAAGCCTGTGGAATTCCAAGTTATGATCAATATATTTTGTTTAGAAATAAAAAGCTGATAGCTTTACCTCAGTTAATGAGCGTTGGTGATGCCGATGTTTATTACCATTCTGAAGAATTTGTCTTCCCGAATGACAAAGGCGGAATTCCCAATGCTTTCATCTTTAAAATGGAAGAAATGGAAAAGGATGACAGAGATCGTGAAAAGAAGAAGAAAGCTTCTAAAACATATATTTGGGACGGGAGTTCTTATCGTTTGAAGTAAAGTCAAAATAGGTTGTCAAAAGTCAAACTATTTGACTTTTGTCATTCTGAGAGCAGCGAAGAATCTCTAAAATCAAATAATTAAGATTCTTCACTATATTCAGAACTTACTTTATTTGTTTAAGGTTATAATGTAACTGTAAGTTATTTTTAATTTCTCATTGCAATATTCCATAATTATTATTTCCTCCTTTTCATAAAAAGAAGGAAATAATAATTTGCAAATTTGTATAAATCTAAATATATTTTTTAAAACTCTTGAGAAAGTAATTGCTTTTTGTCTTTTTTTAAATTATTTTCCTTTATAAGTTTTTGTATTCTTTGTTCTACATAAAGTTTTACTTGTTTCTTTGTCATAAATTTGTTTTATTTATTTCACAAAGATTTGTCTTTTAATTTATTGTCTATCAGAGTGAACTGAAAAAAAATAAAAAATATAGTTATTAATTTATAGTGTGATGCTAATTGTAATAGGTGGATTATGCATTTTTTGCAAAAAATGTATTAAAAAACCTCATAACAAAAGCTATGAGGTTTCTGTGAGCGCGAAAGGATTCGAACCTTTGACCGTCCCGATAACAATCGGGATGCTCTATGTGGCTGAACTCTCAATTAGCTTTTGAATTTTGGAACTGCTTTTCCATGATTTTATTTCCTGTTCTCTTTTATAAGCATCATTCTTAGAATTAAAAATTTCTGAATAAACGATTATCCAGTCTTTAGCTTTTGAAGTAAAGCCTTTATGATCCGATAAATGTTTCCTTAATCTTTCCTGTAAAATTTCACAGGAATGTCCGACATAATATTTATTTAAAGATTTAGAAAAAAGAATATAGCAGTAGCACATAAAATTAATATAAACAAAAAACCTCATAACATTGTTATGAGGTTTAAGTGAGCGCGAAAGGATTCGAACCTTTGACCGTCTGCTTAGAAGGCAGATGCTCTATCCAGCTGAGCTACGCACCCTAAAATTGTCGGGGCGGCAGGATTCGAACCTGCGACCTCCTGGTCCCAAACCAGGCGCGATGACCGGACTACGCTACGCCCCGATTGAGGTCATCTTTTTAACAAGAATTACCTTGTTTTTTGTGGTTGCAAATGTATAACCTTTTTTTGAATTATGAAAGTAAAATTGAAATAATTTTCTATTAAATTTTTCAATGTCCTTTTTTATTATCTTTACCTTATTAGTAACCATTATTTTAGATGAAATTTAAATGAAAAAGAAACTTTTGCTTTTATTCCTTATTTCCCTTGTTATTTCATTTATTTCTAATTTTTATATTGAACAAAAGCTATACGAAACTTTTTCAAAAATAAAAACAGAAAACCTCATGAATTTAGAGCATCATTCCAATAAAAATTTCTATCAATACGGAATTGAAAATATAGGTGAAAATTTACAGCAGGAATTGGTAGAAATGAAAATTGATGAATGCAGACTGAATGTCGGAAAAGATTTATTTTACATATTTCAGGATAAAGTTGTTTATATCGGAAATGGTAAAAAATGCTTAATGATAAAGGTTGGTTATCATTTTTATGGGGCTGTGTTTTATATCAAAGGATTTCAGAACATCTAAATTCATAATTCTGCGGAGCAAAACATAATGTGAGAGTTGAAAGCTAAATTAAAACAAATGACCATTACTAAGTTACATATAATTGATTGGTATGACGATATTATTACATCAGTAGTTTCGTTTGAAAAGGAGGTGTATTTATTTCATTGTATTGACAAGAACTTTAAAACTCATGAGAAGACATACTATTGCGTGAAGATCGATGAAATATCATTCTTACGGATTGAATCAATTCTGGTAAACCTTAAGAGGTTTAAGAGAAAAGAGTGGAATATTATTAATGAATTTTTTAGAAGTAATAATAAAAAAGAGAATGCTTTTTTAGTAAAATCAACATCTTTATCAATGGGTGAAAATATTGTTTTTCATGAATTAGAAGCCTCGGATTTGTTAAGGGAAATTAAATTTCCATTTGATGTTTCTGTTCTGTATGAAGTTTGAGTGATGTAGATTGATGAGTAAAAAATATAAAGTTAATATAAACAAAAAACCTCATAACAAAAGCTATGAGGTTTTTGTGAGCGCGAAAGGATTCGAACCTTTGACCGTCTGCTTAGAAGGCAGATGCTCTATCCAGCTGAGCTACGCACCCATTATAAAGTTGATTCCCGCTTAGTTAGTAGATAAGCGCGTTAAAAAAGTCGGGGCGGCAGGATTCGAACCTGCGACCTCCTGGTCCCAAACCAGGCGCGATGACCGGACTACGCTACGCCCCGAAAAGATATATAGAAAAGCGGAGGGTAAGGGATTCGAACCCTTGCGACACTTTCGCGTCGACAGTTTAGCAAACTGCTCCGTTAACCACTCCGGCAACCCTCCTGTTTATCTTATTTTTTAATGATCGTTGTTCCTTTATTGCGAGTGCAAATATAGAACAGATTTCTTTATTTACCAAATATTTTTCAAGAAAAATTTGTGTATTTTTGAGGTAATAAACAACAAAAAAAGTAAACAAATGCGTAATACATTATATATCATCGGATTAAGTTCTTTGATTTTTTCCTGCACTTCTCAGCAAAATGCCAAAAAAAAACAATACATCCCGAGAACCCCTTCAGTACAGCCGAAAACAGCAGGGCAGACTTCAGCTAATGATAAGCCAAAACCAAAAATCACTTCCGATCATGGAGTAGAATTTTTTACGACCAATATTGCAGATATTACTAAAAATGACAACACCGCAAGTTATGGTTCTATTGTTTCTGCAAAACCCGCAGGTTATAAAGTGGTGAAAACTTACTTTCCGGCAATTGCACAGAATTTCAGACAGCGATATTTAATCTTACATTATACAGCTTTACCGGACGATAAATCCATTACCGTATTATCTCAGCAGGCGGTAAGTGCACATTATCTTGTAAATAATACAGGAGATAACGAAATTTATCAGTTGGTAGATGAAAATAAGCGTTCGTATCATGCCGGAGTAAGCGCTTGGAGAGCCGATAAAAACCTTAATGATACATCTATTGGAATTGAGATTGTAAATTCAGGATTCACCACAGGTGCTGCAGGAAAAAGAACTTTCATGCCTTTTGATGAGGCTCAGGTGAAAAAAGTAGCCGCTTTGGTGAAAGATATTGTGGCGAGATATAATATTCCGGCAACCAATATTCTGGCACATTCAGATATTGCCCCTACAAGAAAACAGGATCCGGGACCTTTATTTCCATGGAAAAAATTATACGACGAATACCAGATCGGAATGTG
Source organism: Chryseobacterium gambrini (assembly GCF_900156825.1). GTDB lineage: Bacteria > Bacteroidota > Bacteroidia > Flavobacteriales > Weeksellaceae > Chryseobacterium > Chryseobacterium gambrini. Next base: position 95,192 of record NZ_FTOV01000004.1, read on the forward strand.
GTATGATGATGCCGTGAAGCAAAGTTTCTATGATCTGGCAACATCTACGGATTTCCAGTCAAAATACAACGATCCGACGTTTATTTTCAATGTTCAGACGCAGTTGCAGAAATTCGGGTATGCCTTGGATCTGAGCGGTAAATGGGATGATGCTACGAAAAAAACAATAGAAGCATTCCAGTATCACTTCAGACCGCAGAATTACGACGGAATAATGGACGCGGAAACCTTCTCCATATTGCAGGCTTTAAACGTAAAATATCCTACAAAATAAATAAGGAAAGCGCATCGGTTTCGGTGCGTTTTTGCTATCTTTAAAGTCTCAAAATAATTAAAAAATCTGTAATGGAAAATTTCAGGAAAGAAAGCGATTTGCTGGGAGAATTAGAAGTTCCGGTGAATGCTTATTATGGAGTACAGACGCAAAGAGCGATTAATAATTTTAAAATTTCAGGACAGCTTTTATCTTCATATCCGGAGTTCATCAAAGGGTTGGCTTTCGTAAAAAAAGCGGCAGCCAAAACCAATTATGAGCTGGGTCTGCTGGATGAAAATTTATATCATACCATTGCTGAAGTTTGTGATGAATTAATAAACGGAGAACTGCACGACCAGTTTCCGGTGGATATGATTCAAGGTGGGGCAGGAACTTCCATCAACATGAACGCCAATGAAGTAATTGCCAACCGTGTTCTGGAAAAACTTGGGAAAAATAAAGGACAGTATGAATTCTGTTCACCCAACGATCATATCAATCTTTCCCAGTCTACCAACGATGCTTATCCTACGGCAATTAAAATGGGACTGCTTCAGATGAACATTTCTCTTGTAGAAAAACTGGAGAAAATCGTTGAAGCTTTCAGATCGAAAGGGAAAGAATTTCAGGATGTTATCAAAATGGGAAGAACGCAGCTTCAGGATGCGGTTCCTATGACTTTGGGACAGGAATTTGAAGCCTTTGCAGCTACTTTGGAAGAAGATATTTCTAAATTAAATAATAACGCCAATCTTTTTGTAGAAGTTAATATGGGTGCCACTGCGATCGGGACAGGAATTAATGCTCCGGTTGGATATGCAACACTCTGTGCTAAAAATTTAGCGCAGTTAACAGGTTTTCCTGTCGTTTCAGCGCCGGATCTGGTAGAAGCAACGCCGGATACAGGTTCTTATGTGATCTATTCATCCGCAATGAAACGTCTTGCTGTTAAACTATCAAAAATCTGCAACGATTTAAGATTGCTTGCTTCAGGACCGAGAGCCGGATTGTCGGAAATCAATTTACCTCCGATGCAGCCGGGATCATCTATTATGCCGGGAAAAGTAAATCCTGTGATTCCGGAAGTGGTTAATCAGGTTTGTTTTAAAGTGTTCGGAAATGATCTTACGGTAACTTTTGCAGCAGAAGCAGGACAACTGCAGCTCAATGTAATGGAACCTGTACTTTCTCACGCGATCATGGAAAATATTCACTTTTTAGGCAATGCTTTGGATACGCTTCGTGAAAAATGTATCGTCGGAGTTACGGCAAATAAAGAAGTCTGCCTGAATATGGTGAAACACAGCATCGGAATCGTAACCGCCTTAAATCCTTACATCGGCTACAAACAATCCACAGCGATTGCCAAAGAAGCTTTGGAAACAGGAAAAAGTGTCTACAATTTAGTATTGGAAAAAGGACTTCTTTCTCAGGAGAAACTGGATGAAATCCTTGATCCTAAAAATATGCTGAAACCCCACAACAAATAATAGTAACGGTAAGCGATAAATGATTAAAATCTAACCCGATTTTATCAGTTATCGCTTATTATTCATCATTTATATTTTTCTTTTGAGATTTTTAATCATCATTCCTGCACATAACGAAGAAAACAATCTTCCTTTTACATTAGATTCTTTACAACAGCAGAGTTTTAAGGATTTTAAAGTCGTGGTCGTTAATGACGGTTCTACAGACGGAACTTCGGAAGTCATCAGAAAATATACAGATCATGATTCAAGATTTGAAACGATTGATCTTCAGAAATCTGCGCATCAACCCGGTTCAAAAGTAGTCAATGCTTTTAAAAATGGCTTGAATACTCAGAATATAGAGGATTTTGAGATCATCTGTAAATTTGATGCAGATATCATTTTATCGGAAGATTATCTTGAAACGGTAGAAAATGCATTCAGAAATAATCCGAAATACGGCTTGGTCGGCGGTTTACTGTACGTTGAAAAAGACGGAGAATGGATCTATGAAGGAAATTCCAACAAACATCATGTTCGTGGTCCGATGAAAGCGTACAGAAAAGAAAGTTTTATCGGGATGAAAGGCATTCGTGAAACTTTGGGATGGGACAATATCGATGCCATTTTGCTGGAAAATCTGGGCTGGAAAGAAATTGTTCTGCCGGAACTTCACGTGAAATTAATTAAAGTAAAAGGAGCAGATTATACCATAAAACCGGCAGATTACTACGGAAAATATTTTTATTTTTTAGGACTGAACCGGTTTTTAGCCTACATTGCTTCCTCAAAAGAAGCCATGAAAAGCAAATCGGCTGCGTTTTTCTTTTCAATCATTAAATCGTATGAAAACTGCCGTTCTCAGAAGTTAGAACTGAAAATTTCAAAAGAGGAACAGAGAGTCATCAACAATCAGCGCTGGAATATGCTGAAGAAAAAATGGCTGAAAATATAGTTGCAAAATTTTAGATTTGTCATTCAGAACAAAGCAAAATGTAGTGAAGAATATAAAAAGCAGATTTCTCCTATCGTCGAAATGACAGTTTAAACTGCATTCCTTTGCTAAGTGAATAGTTTATGCTGAGCTTGTCGAAGTATCTTTGTGAACGAAAATAAATGTAAAGTGAAACAAAAAACTTTTTGATCTTTGCGTAAAAATTTCTAAAAATAAACCTTTGAAAAAAATAGCCTACATAGAAATTGATACCCACGCGGAAATTGCTCAGGATTTTATCAATGTAATGAGCGGTTCCGGAGAATTTACCATAGATTATTATTTTTCAAAAAAGATAAAAGATCAGATCATTGAATCCGGAGAGAATATTTTTCTGTCGGACAGTTCAATGATTTTGGATCAGCTGAAATTACAAAGATATGATGTAATTATCATCGGAACGGTTCACCGTTATTTCAATACTTTCCTTGCGATTGTAAAAAAATACAATGCTTCCGTAATCGTTCACAATATGAACTTTATGAAATCTTCAAAGTTCAGCCTTATCAAAAGTATTTTCAAAGAAGATCAGATATACAGACTGAAATTGTTGTGGAAAGAAGGTCTGTTAAATTCATCAAAAGTCTATCAGACAGCAAAAAAACGATTGGTTTTGGATGAAGAGTTGAGTTCTGAAAGATTTAGATTTTTACCTCTTTTTTACACTAAAAATTTTAAAAAACCGGAAAATAAAGTGTTAACCATTATAATTCCGGGTGGAGTTTCCCAACAAAGAAGAGATTATAAAAGAGTTTTTTCGACGATAAATAATCTTGAAAAGTTAAATGAACATTTAGATCCTGAAAATAAATTCATTGAATTTGTCTTTTTAGGAAGAGCAAAAAATCAAGAATTAAAAGATATTATAGATCTGGAACGTTCATTGAAATATATCAATATTACCTATTTTTCAGAGAGGGTTACTCAAACCGATTTCGAAGACTGGATGCAGAAAGCGGACGTTTTGTGGTGTCCTATTCAGCAGAAAACTACGTTTTTCAGTCAGGAAGAAATTTATGGCAAAACAAAAATGACGGGAAATCTTGGAGATGCCATCAAATTTGGAAAACAAGCTATTTTTCCTTCAAATTATGCTTCAAAATTAGATTTTATTGTTCCTGAGCAAAAAGATATTCTGGAGCAGTTTAAATCACTCAAAAACAATCAGTTCGACTTTCAAAAAGAATTCAATAAAAAATCTGTTCAGCAAAAACTCGAAAAGCTATTAAACGAATTAATTTCTATTTAAATTTAAAAATACTTTTGATGAAATTTCTGTTCAGATAGTCTTCAACAGGGAAAATCTTGGTAAAATAATTTCCGATAAAAATCAGGATCAGTACTACGGCAGGTTTGTAAATCATGTTGACGAAATTACTTTCGAAATTCGGCAAAACAATCGCAACTGTAACCGCTAAAGTACAGATAATGGATACAAAAATCATTTCAATCGTTAAAGGAGAAACTTTAAACATTACATAGTTGAAAATAATCTTAATGACATTGTAGGTGGTAAGAGAAATCGCTGTAGACAGGGCAATTCCGCTTAATTTAAGATCTGTGTTTTGTAAAAAGTAAAGATTTAACAGTATGGTGAGTCCTGCTAATAAAAGCATTACAACAATATTAAATTTATAATATTTTGAAAGGGAAATAATGTTTCCGTTGAAGCCCGTTGCTAAATCGACCAGAACCGCAGATCCCCAAATCCAGACAACCGGTTGATATTCCCTTAAAAGAATTCCGTTTTTAGGCATAAAATAAGTAAGATAAGGAAACCCGATGATGATGCATGAAAACAGAACCGCTCCCAGAAAATACAAAGTGAGGGATGTTTTCTTATGAAATTTATCCAGACCTTCCATATCTCCGTCTGCAAGGTTTTTACTGATAATAGGTGCTGAAATATTAAATAAACCTAATTGGGGTATTGATATTAGTGAAATTAAAGCATACAGTGTAGAGTAAATTCCGTTTTCTTCCATTCCCAGAAATTCCCCAATCATAAAGTTGTTGATGGCTAAATAATTTCCAAAAGTTCCTAAAAACCCGAAAAAACTATAAGCGGCAAACTCTTTGTAAAAGTTATCTTTTTTGAAATAATCTGTACTGAAATCCAGATTTATTTTTTCCAGTTTATTGGTGTAAAAAATATATCCAAAAAACATCAGGGCAAACATTCCGAAAAAGAAAATCAATGCGATTTTTTCAGGAATAGTTGAAGGCTCTGCGTACCGTGATGCTAAATATATAAAAATAAGAAAAGCACCCAGATTGGCAATTTTTGGAAAAAGATTGTCAAAAATATTAGAAACGACTATTCTTTTGTAATTTGAAATATATTTATTAAAAATTGCACAAAAAGAAAGAGTTAAAGTAAGTGGCAGAATGATGTTTTTAATTTTCCAGGCTTTGGTATTCTTAAATTCCGGAAAAAAATAGGGAATCAGAAAGAAGATACACAGAAATATAGCAAAATTAATGACCACAGCAAGCAGAGATAGCGAAAGCATGTTTTGCTTTTTTCCGTCTTTATCTACTTTATGGAAAAATTTTACATTAGCGTAAGAAATCCCGAACACAACGAAAGGAACGAACATTTCTGCGGTTGGCATGATATATCTTAAAGTTCCGTAGAACTCAAGATTATTCATGAAAATAAATATTGAAACGGTTCCCAGTAAAAAACCAATATACCCAATGATGGAATATTTAAAGCCCTGCCTTGCTACTACACTCATCTTTTATTAGTTTTTCGGAATAAAAATAATGTTGTTGATGTATTCTGTTTTATTTTTTTCGTCGCTGATGTTTTTTAAAAGAATTTCTTCCGTTAATTTTTTAAGCTCAAAAGTGTGCCTGTTCAGATAGTTTGCATCATAACCCCAGGATTCAACTTCTGAGATCTCTTCCCAGATCGGAGTCTGGTGATGTCTCTGCTCCATTTCCACCATTAACGTCGGTGAAAACTGTTTAATAATCTGCTTCGCACCGTGAAGTGTTTTCATTTCATTGCCTTCCACATCAATTTTAATAAAATCGAGCCTGCTGAAATGCTCAATTGCCGCCCATTCGTCGAGTTTTATCACTTTTACTCTTTCGGTGTAGCTCTGTTCTTCGCCTTTTTCCTTGTAGTCTGTATTCAGGGTTCCTCTTGAAGCAACCATTTTTCCGTTGATGATCGGAACTTTAAATTCAGCCGTTGTATTTTCGTCAGACAGTGCCAAAGGAAAAATCCGCATTGCCGGAAATAACCTTTTCAGACGGTGATACAGTTTTTTATTGGGCTCAAAAGCATAGATGTTCTCATGATCCAGCTTATTTTCAAGCTGATAAAGGAAGGTTCCTACATTGGCTCCGATATCAAAGATTACTGCATTTTTAGGTAAGAATTCTTTAATCCAAACCAATTCCGGTTCTACATTTCGCGACGAAAAATTATCTTTGGTAAGATTGTTTAAGGTTTTAAAATATCTTTTTTTATAAAAATTCGGGCTTATATATTGCAGCTTCTCAGCAATTCTTTGGTACAGAGACATTGTAAGGTTTTTGGACTAATCAGCAAATATAAGAAAAAAGGTTAAAACAATGTTAAAATAATACGATTGTAAATATTTGATTTTTAACATTTTGGGTAATTTTAAAATTTAGTTTTAATTTTAAGTGAATTCTTTTGTCTTTCGGTAAGATGATTTCAAATGTTTCTAAGGCATTCTGTAATAGGGTATTGAAAATATAAAGTTCATTGATTTTAAAAACTCTTCATCTTTATCCATTAAAAACTTTCGTCAAAAATCCGTAACTTTGCCAACTACTAAAATTTTTTATGGAGAGTATTAAAGTTCACGACAAAACTTTTGTTCCTTATCTGGAGGATGCCGAGATTCAGGAGATTGTAAAAGCTACGGCTTTAAAGATTTATGAAGATTATAAAGATGAAGTTCCTGTTTTTATAGGTGTTTTGAATGGGGTGATTATGTTCTTCTCAGACCTTTTGAAGCATTATCCGGGACCATGCGAAATTGCTTTCATCCAGATGAGTTCTTACGTGGGAACAGAATCTACAGGAATTGTTTACCAGAAAATGGAACTGACGAAGGATGTAAAAGACCGTCACATCATTCTGGTAGAAGATATTGTAGATACCGGAAATACCGTAGAAAGTCTTTTCAAGTATTTTAACGAGACGCAGCGTCCTAAATCTGTAAAAATAGCTTCATTCTTACTGAAACCTGAAGTATATAAGAAGGATTTTAAGCTGGATTATATCGGGAAAGAAATTCCAAACAAATTTGTTTTAGGGTACGGTCTGGATTATGATGAATTAGGAAGAAACTTACCCAATTTGTACCAGTTAGAAGACGGACAAATCAATCATTAAAACGCTGTTGGCTATTAGCTGATAGCTTTTAGCTTAAAAGTAAAATAAAGAAATAAATTTAATAATAACTTAAAAACAGCTAAAAGCAGGAAGCAGGCCAAAAAAAGCAGTGCCGATTGCCGGAAGCAAAACAACATTATGATAAACATCGTTCTGTTCGGTCCTCCAGGAAGTGGAAAAGGAACACAAGCACAAAACCTGATCGAGAAATTCAATTTAAAACAAATCTCAACAGGTGATCTTTTCAGATTCAACATGAAAAATGATACCGAGCTTGGAAAATTGGCAAAATCTTACATTGATAAGGGAGAATTGGTTCCGGATCAGGTAACAACAGATATGCTGATCGATGAGATCAGAAAACCTACCGATGCAGCAGGATTTATTTTCGACGGTTATCCGAGAACGGCTGTTCAGACGGAAGCGTTGGAAAAAATAGTGAAAGAAGAACTGAATGATGAAATTGATGTATGCCTTTCTTTGGTGGTTGAAGATTCAATTTTGGTAGACCGATTGCTGAAAAGAGGAGAAATCAGCGGAAGATCAGACGACAGTAATGTAGAGATCATCCAAAACAGAATAAAAGAGTACTACGCAAAAACAGCAGAAGTAGCCGAGCTGTACAAGCAGCAGGGCAAATATGTTGAGATCAACGGTGTCGGAGACATCAATGAAATCTCTGAAAAACTTTTCGCTGAAGTAGAGAAGTTTCAAAAGTAAAAATTTTTGATTCAAGGTTCAAAGTTCCAAATTCAAGGTTAAAACTTTGAACCTTCAACATAAAACCTTGAATTAAAATTATGTCAAATTTTGTAGATTACGTAAAGATTCATTGTAAAAGCGGTCATGGAGGAGCAGGTTCTGCGCATCTCCGCCGTGAAAAATATATTCCTAAGGGCGGTCCGGATGGAGGAGACGGTGGTAGAGGAGGCCACGTCATCATGAAAGGAAATGCCAACGAATGGACTTTACTTCCTTTGCGTTACACGCGACACGTAAAAGCGGAGCGTGGTGAAAACGGAGGAAAAAATCAGTTAACAGGAGCTTACGGAGCCGATGTTTATATTGAAGTTCCTATCGGAACGATTGCTAAAAATGAAGATGGCGAGATCATCGGTGAAATTCTGGAAGACGGTCAGGAAATTATCCTGATGGAAGGAGGAATGGGAGGAAAAGGAAATGAGCACTTCAAATCTTCTACCAACCAGACTCCAAGATTTGCGCAACCGGGAATGGACGGACAGGAAGGATACGTTGTTTTTGAGCTTAAAATCCTTGCGGATGTAGGTCTTGTAGGGTTTCCGAACGCAGGAAAATCTACGTTGTTATCCTCCGTTTCTGCGGCTAAACCTAAAATTGCAGATTATGCTTTTACCACTTTAACACCTAATCTTGGAATTGTGGATTACAGAAATTATAAATCTTTTGTAATGGCAGATATTCCGGGGATTATTGAAGGAGCGGCTGAAGGAAAAGGTTTGGGACACCGTTTTTTAAGACATATTGAAAGGAATTCTATCCTGTTGTTTTTAATTCCGGCAGATTCTGAAGATCATTTTCAGGAGTTTAAAATTCTGGAAAATGAATTAAAGGAATATAATCCTGAATTGCTGGATAAAGATTTTATTATTTCCATCTCAAAATCCGATCTTCTTGATGAAGAGTTGAGGAAAGAAATTTCCGCAGAATTTCCCGAAAACAGACAGCCTTTATTTTTCTCAGGCGTTACCGGAGAAGGTCTTATGGAACTGAAAGATGTGATCTGGAAGAAATTACATGGATAAAAATCAACCGATACCAAAAATAAAAAAGGAGAAACAAAGCGTTTCTCCTTTTTTAGTGTTCGTAATTATTTTTTTATAAACTTTTTCGTTGTTTTCCCTTCTTTAGTTTCGATCGTAATGAGATATGATCCCGAAGGAATATGTTTAATATCAATTGTATTTCCATTCAATACGGTATTAATTTTCTTCCCCGAAATGTCATAAACATTTACATTTTCAACTTTCAAAGTAGATTGAATAGTTAAAAAATCAGAAGCTGGATTCGGATAGATATCTATAGAGCCTCGTTGTTGGTCTTTTGTTAAATCAAGTTTTAAAGAAATTTGTTTTTGATTTTGTGTTTTTGCTTGCTTTACTACCGGTGAAGGACAATCTTCTATTGTCGCAAGAAACTTTGAATTATACATAACGAATGAATCTGGAAGCATTAAAATATAATTTTTTGCTTTCATTGTAATATCTTTATTATCATGAATTATGTAATTAGTATGTGTTGTAATCTTGTCTCCTGCTTGATAAGTAAAATATACATTAGGTTCGGTAATAAGATCAAAAACAGGTGGGCAAGAATCATTTCCAGTAATAAGCAATGAAGGTAAAGTTTTTGTAGTAGTTTTTCCTTGAAGATTCACAGCATCAAGGATTACACTACTTCCTCCGTAAACATCCGGGTTATAAATCTTACTTAGATATCCTCTATTATCATAACTTATATAAATATCATTGTATTTATTTCTTTGAATAGCATAACATTCTAAATTTGAATTATTGTAAATTTGATTATATACAACGGATGTAGTCGAATTAAGCATATCTATTGCTAAAATACTCCCTGTTGCATTGTTACCTACATAAAGAATAGATGCGTCTTTATTAAATTCTGTAACTGTGGGATGTAAACTTGAAATTGTCAGCAAATAATCGTTTGTTACTTTTCCAATTGAATTATTATATGACATTACCTTAGATTCATGTAAAGATCCTAACCATACAGCAAGGCTTATGTAATTCGAAAAGCTTGAATTAATAGTAGGTGAAGAAGTTACTTTAGAATTGTAATAATTTATAGGGGCGGTAATATTCATATTACTTACGGACGGAACACTATGCAACCCTGTATTATCCACCAAATAACTATACATCTTAACATCCATTGGAAAACATACCCAAACAGATTTTCCATCTGCGTGAGGGACAACAGTTACACCGTAAGATGCATAGGAATTTCCCATATCGTTATAAAGTGTTACATTCTTTTGTCCATCAACAACTTTACCTAAAGGAACTCCATTACTTACAGCTCCTAAAGACATATCAACAAGCGAATAGGAAACTGCGTCATACGGAAAATTACTTACAAAAACGTAATATTGACTTGGTTTTCCAGGGTGTTTTACAATAGATACCTGCCAAGGATTTATCCCATTATTAATACCCAAACCATTTTCCATCACCTGATGTTCTCGATTTCTTATTTGGCTACCATCTGTATAAAACAATAAATTGCCATTATTATCACTTACTGTTCCACTCGCCCACATACTGTCTCTTTGACTATCTACTAGAGTTGTTGTTGTACCATCAAACCTTACACCGGCATAGTTTCCAAAATACCAATTGTTATTTTCACCTTGTGAAAACATCAGTATCGGGAATAAAGCCATTATAATTGTTATATAAAACTTTTTCATGTTCTCAATTTTATATAATTAACTATTTTACTTTTTTCTCAAGTGCTTCAATTCTTTTCTGTTGCTCTATTGTATAAAGCGTAAGTTCTTCAATCTTTTTCAGAAGTAGAATATTCATTTCCTTAAGTTCAATACCATTTTTGATTGCTTCCTCAGTTGTGGGAACTTCCGGAAGATGTCCGTTTTCTTTGATAAATTTTTCAACACTATTTAATGGCATTAATTTGTAATCTTTTTCAAATACGTAATCTGCCCATCCGTTGTTTGCGGCGATATCTACTTTTACTTTTTCTGTTCTAATCCCATCTTTTACAAAAAGTTTGTATTTCTCGCCATCGGCGGCAATTCCATTAGCGGGTAATTGATTGGTAAACTGTCCGATTCCGATTGTCCCGTTATTTCCTACAATCCAATTGCCTATATTAAGTTCACTTTCTGGAGTAGCAGAATATGGGATGATATTTGTTCCTATGAAAATATTGTTATTACCTGATAAAATACTTTTTGCATTAGAATATCCTAAATTAATATTATTTGATCCTGTTGTTAACGCTCTAAAAGAATTTGCTCCTAATATCACGTTTAAACTTCCGTTTCCAATATATCTCATAGCACTATTTCCTAAAGCGATATTATCATCTCCTACAAGTGATCCTGATCCCATTGCTCCCAGTCCTATTCCGATGTTTCCTGTACCTCCCTGCATGTTTTCCAAAGCATTAGTTCCTATTGCAACACTAAATGTAGCAGAAGGAGTATTTCGCATGGTGCCACTACCTAGCGCAGTATTTGAACTACCACTTGTTAATGACGCCAAAGCATTACTTCCCAATGCTACATTACCTGAGGATGTGGCATTTTGCGTTAATGTTCCCATACCAAACGCTGTGTTTAAAATACCTGTAGTATTGCTCATACCACCGCCAAAAAGCAAGTTTTTATCCCAGATTTGAGCTGTATATCCTATATTATGAAATAAAAACTGACCAGTTGGTGTAATTCTCACTTTTTCATCATTATTTATCTTAATAACAAGGGGTTGATTATCTAAAGTTCCTATAAAATTTGTTCCTGGAGTTGTTCCTGTGTTACCTGTAAGATTCCATTGAGCGTTTGCTGTAATACCTAATACAACAGAAAGTAGAATGATTGTTTTTTTCATGATTATTAAATTAGAAGCAAATATAATATTAAGAAAGTTAAAAATTTACTTATTTAGTTTTTTTTTTGTTAATTGTATATAAAGTTGATGTTTTTATAATTAATAATAAATAAAAATGATGTTTTTTTTATTGATAAAATAATGATAAATAGGTAAAAAACATTTCTTTCTAATATAAAATATAAAGTTTTACAAATATGTTATAAAATTTTAATTTTTCTGATTATATAAAAAAATAACTTGTCACACGTTCTAAGCGATTACTTTTTACTTTTGGAACAATTATTGACGGAAATCACCCAAATGTAAGCTATGAAATATTTATTAGGCATATTTGCCTTTATTTTCCTATTTTCTTGTACCCCGCAAAAAAACAATTCAAAATATTCAAAAATCGAATATGAAGCAGGAGCCTGTTTCGGATCTTGTCCTATTTTTAAAATAACCGTTAATCCTGACAGAACAGCGGTGTTTGAGGCAGAACATTTTAATTTTACGAACGGATTTTCGAAAGGAGATTTCAATAAACCCCGTGAAGGAACTTTCAAAGGAACAATAAAGCAGGAAGACTATAATAAGCTGATTGCTTTACTGGACGGTTTGGAGGTAAAAAAACTGAATGAAAAATATGGTGAAAGAAATATTACGGATCTCCCAACTTCCCATTTAAGAATTAATTTTGCCGACGGAACCTCAAAACATGTTGAAGATTACGGGAAAAGAGGAACCGAAAAACTTGAAGAATTATATAAGTTTTTTGAAGATTTAAGATTCAGTCAGCAATGGACAAAAGTGAATTGATTCATTAAAAATATTTAAGCTACCTTTGCAAAATATAATTCCTTCATTTTGAAGGAATTTTTATTTTAATTATTAAATACAATTCATTTGAATTTTACAGACTTACAATTAATAGATCCTATTACAAAAGCAATTCAGGAACAAGGATATACCAACCCGACCCCGATTCAGGAAAGATCTATTCCGGAAATTTTAAAAGGTAAAGATTTTCTGGGTTGCGCACAGACAGGGACAGGAAAAACGGCAGCTTTTGCGATTCCTATCCTTCAGAATCTTGCTCAGAACAAATTTCCAAACAAAAATATAAAAGCTTTAATCTTAACGCCTACAAGAGAACTGGCAATCCAGATTGAAGAAAACATTAATGCTTACGGAAAATATTTGCCTTTAAAGCATCTCGTAATTTTTGGAGGTGTAAAGCAGGGAAATCAGGAAGCTGCGCTGAAAAAAGGAGTTGATATTCTGGTCGCGACACCGGGAAGACTTCTGGATTTTATTGCTCAGGGAATCATCAGCTTAAAAAATCTTGAAATTTTTGTACTGGACGAAGCCGACAGAATGCTGGATATGGGTTTTGTGCACGATGTGAAAAGAATTATTAAACTTTTGCCTCAAAAAAGGCAGACTTTGTTCTTCTCTGCAACCATGCCTTCAGAAATACAGAAACTGGCAGATTCTATTCTTAATAATCCTGTAAAAGTAGAAGTTACTCCGGTTTCATCTACCGCAGAAACCATCAAACAGTCGGTTTACTTTGTAGAGAAGGATAATAAACTGAATCTTTTAACGCATATTTTAAAGAACGATATTTCAGATTCTGTCTTGGTTTTTGCAAGAACGAAACACGGTGCGGATAAAATTGCGAGAAAACTACAGAAAGATGATATTACAACAGAGGCTATTCACGGAAATAAATCCCAGAATGCGCGTCAGAATGCTTTAAGTAATTTTAAATCCGGAAAAACAAGGGTTCTGGTTGCGACAGACATTGCAGCGAGAGGGATTAATATTGATGAACTTAAATATGTCGTTAATTTCGAGCTTTCCGATGTTTCTGAAACGTATGTTCACAGAATCGGAAGAACGGGTAGAGCAGGAGCGGAAGGAACTTCTATTTCGTTTGTAGACGGTCTGGATCTTCTGAATTTGCGCAATACGGAGAAACTGATCGGAATGAAAATTCCTGTGGTAAAAAATCATCCGTTTCATACAGACGATCTGGTTGCTCAGAAAAGAGATTCGAACAACAAGCCAGTTCCTGCAGGAGGGGAAAAACCGAAACAGGCAAGAGGAAATTCTTCAAAATTCAGCCGAAATAAGGCAAAGCCGGATAACGGAGCGGCATCGGTTGGTTTTAAAAAGCCTAAGAATAAAAATTTCACCAGAAAGAAATAATACAAAAGCCTTCCGGATCCGGAAGGCTTTTATGTTTAATGCTGAACGAATATTTTCTTCGCATTTTCAGTTGTAATGCTGTCAATCTCCGAAAAATCTACTTTATAGAGATCAACCAGTTTTCCTGCAACAAGATCAAGATAAGAACTCTCGTTGCGCTTTCCTCTGTGCGGAACCGGAGCTAGATAAGGAGAATCTGTTTCCAGAACAATTTTATCCAAAGGAATTTCATGCAGAAACTGATCTATTTTACCATTTTTAAAGGTTACAACTCCTCCGATCCCTAAAATGAAATTCAGGTCTATTGCCCGTTTTGCCTGTTCTAAATTCCCTGAAAAACAATGGAAAATCCCTCTAAGTTTCGGATGTTTTTTTCTTTCCAGTACTTCAAAAGTTTCATCAAAGCTTTCTCTGGTATGGATTACGATAGGAAGATCTTTTTCAATTGCCCAGTCGATTTGCTGTTCAAATGCTTTCACCTGAATATCAAGAGTGGTTTTATCCCAGTACAGATCGATTCCGATTTCTCCAATGGCAGGAAAAGACCTTTGATCGAGATAATTCTTAACGATTTCGAGTTCTTTTTCCCAGGATTCCGGTTTTACGTAGCAGGGATGCAATCCCATCATCGAAAAGATACTTTGCGGATATTCAGCTTCCAGTTGGAGCATTTTTTCGTGAGATTCCGAATCGATTGCCGGAAGATAAAATGCTGTAATTCCCTTATCTAAAGCTCTCTGAATGGCTTCTTTTCTGTCTTCATCAAATTCTTCTGCATATAAGTGCGTATGTGTATCAATCATTTTTATATCATTTTTAACAGGTCTTCGTAAGGTTTTTCCAAATTCAGTAAAATTCCGAAAGCAGGTTCCGTTTTGATGCCCTGTTTTTTTAATTCTATTATTTTCTTTTTAAAATCGTTTCCTTTTTCCTGTAGTATTTTGTATTCAGCGATCATGTGTCGGTAAGCGTTCTGTTCGGTTGCAGGTTTGTTTTGTCCGAAAATTTCAACAGGAAATTCTTCCAGTTTGAAATTTAAAACAGTTGCCTGTTCATTATTTACCGTGATTTTTTCAATTTTTAAATCAAATTCAGAGAACATTTCAGAAAGTGCTTTCTTAAATTCAGTGAAATCTGTTACTTCACAGATGATATCCAGATCACTATCTTCAATATCAATTTCTATCGGGATGGTTCCCGCCAAAATGGGAGAATAGTCCTTCAGCTTTTCAAAAATATGATATCTCGTCAAAACTTCATAAGCTCTTTTTTGCCTTTCATTTCCGTTCTTCAGATAGTCGATCTTTGTGAAATCAATCATTTTGATTCTATTGAATTTGAAGACTCAACATGATGGGTGTTTATCTGATGTAAAACTTCATTTGTGATGTCTTTTCCTCCCGTAAAGTTTCTGTAAAAAGAGGCAATACTGAAAATAGGTCCGAAAGGAATTCCCCACCACCCAAAAAATAAAGTCAACAGTGAATATTTCCAACTGTATTTTGAGGAAGACTCATCAGATTTTATAAAATAAATATCACTTGGTCTTTTTGATGATAGGAAAATAATTGAAATTGTATATGAAAAAACTACGAATTTAGCACCTTTCTGTAATTCATCATTTAATTGATCGGTTGATAATCCTTCTGTGTTTTTAATAATAACCATTAGTTTTTAAAATATTTTATGCTTTACTTTTTTTCGCTGAGCTTCAATTCTTAGGTTCAATTTTTCTTTAAATTCAATGTATTTCGGATCTTTTTCGTCGTTGGTTTTATGCTCCAACGCTTTGTGGATTTTAAAATTTTCTTTAATAAAATCTTTTGTCTCATCCGAAAAATAAGCATTTCCGAATTTTTCGAAAATGTAATTAATTGCCTGATTGTTAGGATGAATCATATCTTCTTTGTAAAAACGGTAATCGCGGAGATCGTCCATTAAAATTTCATAAACCGGAAGATAATGACAGTAATCCAGTTCATCAATCATCTCATGAATTGCAGTGATCAGTTTAGATTTACTCAGCTGATTTTCAATCATTCCGTCTTTTGTATGGCGAACCGGAGAAACAGTAAATAAGATCTGAACATCGTCCGGACAGATGTCTTTGAGGTTTAAAATCGTATTGTACACAGAATCTGTAAGTTCCTGAAAGGTCAGAAGTCTTTTTTCAAAGAATTTCTGAGGAATTTTATGACAATTAGCGACGAGCTTGTTTTTATGCGTAAATTCGTAAATAAATGAGCTTCCGTAGGTAATAATCACCCAGTTGGATTTTTGGAGAAAAGAATTTCCCTCCTCAAGACCGGAATTTATTTTCTGTAACGTCTGATGAACATACCTTGTGTCAAAACTTGAGTGGTGATCCAGAGAAATGAATTCATCGTTGAAGGTAATCAGTTCATCTTCATGGTAAAATTCGGCATCATGAAGTCTTTTAACCGCGTTATTGATTGAATATGGATTAAAAATCGTTCCGAAAGGATTATTGATAGTCTGCAATTGCCCCTGCTGAAAAAGATCCGACATTTCAGAGGCAAAACAGGAACCGATCGAAAATATTCTATCTTCAACTTCAATCTTCTTCTGCGATTCTTTGATATCAACTTCGGTTCTGAATTTCATTTAATCAATTTGAAAATTTGAGAATGTGTCAATTTGAAAATTTAAGGTTTATGCTTACTCATTTTCAAATTGACTTATTATCAAATTATGATTCTCTTCTCAATAAATAATTGGCAAGTTCTGCAAACGGCTTTTTCTTTTCTTCCGGAATATCGATTTTCTGAAGATAGCTTTGCCCGATTTCGTTATGTTTTTCAATAAGACGTAATGCTTTTTCGTCTACTTTAGTTCTTCTGAAAATCTTTTCTACACCGTATACTTTGTCGATATTATCGGTCTTTTTAGAGTACCAGTAATCCAGCTCTTTTCTTTCTTCTTCTGTAGCGTGTTCTCTCGCCATCAGGTAAAGAACGGTTTTTTTGTTTTCGTAAATATCTCCGGCGTGTTTTTTTCCGAACTGCGCCTGATCTCCGAAAACATCCAGATAATCGTCCATGATCTGGAATGCAATTCCGATGTGTTTTCCGAAGTTAAAAATGGCTTTTGCATCCTTGAAGTTTGCTTTTGCAATCAATGCTCCGATTTCAAAGGAAGAAGCGCTTAAAACTCCTGTTTTGTAGGTAATCATTCTGATGTAATCATCAAACGTTACGTTTTCCTGAGTTTCGAAATTGATGTCATATTGCTGACCTTCGCATAAAAGTAGTCCTGTATGGGTAAAAATCCTGATGCACGCTTTGAAAATCTCAGGCTCAAGATCTTCGAAAAATTTATAGGCTTTCAGCATCAGTCCGTCTCCTGAAAGAATTCCGACATTAATTCCGTGTAACGTATGAATCGTCGGTTTGTTTCTTCTTAATGGAGCTTCATCCATAATATCATCATGGATCAGGGTGAAATTATGGAAAAATTCAATTGCCAGAGCCGGCTTTATGGCTTCTTTAAGATCACCTCCAAACAAATCGCAGGCCATTAGAACCATGATCGGACGAAGACGCTTTCCTCCGTGCGAAATAATGTAGTTCATGGGTTCGTAAAGTTCTGTTGGCTTATCTTTGAAAGTATATTTGGTAATGGCATCCGCAACAATCTGCTGATATCTGTCTAAAAATTCCATAAATTCTAATAGTTTAAGCAAAAATACAATTTTTCAGGGCTTTATAAAACAAAATCCTCACCGTTTTAAGAGTGAAAAGCTTTTATGTGATTGAAATTTTTTTATTCTTAATTATTTTCACATGATTTGTCATTCCGTAGGAATCTAAATATAATTTTTTAGATTTTATTTCTAATACAATTTCTTAGATTCCTACGGAATGACAAATCCTCTGGTTATTTCTTCCAAAACTTGAATACACGCCAACAATTATTAGCCCAGATTGTAATGGAAATCCTTTTTTGAAAAAAAAGATTGCAATGGAAAGCTGGAAATAGCTCCAATTTTTTCAGTATTATGCCTAAAACAAAAAACTTTGCCCGAAAGAGCAAAGTTTTATTATTTTGAGTAATCTCAGTTGTTAAGATAATGCAGTTACTGCAAGATAAGTAATTCCGGCAACAATTGCAGAGATCGGAATGGTAAGAACCCATGCCCAAAGAAGACTTACGGTGATTCCCCATCTTACGGCAGAAACTCTTTTCGTAAGACCAACCCCGATGATGGAACCTGTAATCGTGTGTGTGGTAGAAACAGGAATTCCGAAGTGATCTGTAATGAATAACGTAATAGCACCTGCTGTTTCAGCACTTACTCCTTCCAGAGAAGTTACTTTTGTAATTTTCGTTCCCATGGTTTTGATGATCTTCCATCCACCGCTCATTGTACCTAAAGCGATCGCGATAAACGAAACCAAAGGAACCCAGATGTAATGCTGTGCAAAATAATCGAAACGCTCTCCAGATTTAAGATTTAAATAAATCGGATCGTGAAGCATTTCAACATGATAGTAAATTAATGCCGCACCAATGATTCCCATTACCTTCTGCGCATCGTTAAGACCGTGTCCTAAACTGAAAAGCGCCGAAGAAGCAAGCTGCAGTTTTTTGAAAGACTGGTCTGCTTTATGCGGGTTTGATCTTTTATAAAGGTGAACAATAATTAAAGTAATGATAATTGAGATAATCATCCCGATAATCGGTGCCATGAAAATGAAAAGGAAAATAGGGATTACTTTATCAAATTTCACAACGCTCTGGTGTGTTACCTGCGAAGCGGCTGCTTTTACGGTTTCCCAAGTTCCCAATTCCGGCTGTGCTGCTGCAACATTGTGGTAATCCATCATAAAAGCGTGCATTAAAGCGGCTCCTAAAAATCCTCCGATCAGTGTGTGTGAAGAGGAAGAAGGAATACCAAACCACCATGTTAAAAGGTTCCATGCGATTGCCGCAACAAGACCTGAAAAGATAACTTCGAGGGTGATAAAATTCTCATTAACTGTTTTGGCAATTGTATTACCAATTTTAAATTCTCCGATGATGTAAGCAGCGATAAAGAAAGCTGCAAAATTCCAGAGTGCTGCCCAAAGAACCGCCTGGAACGGAGTTAAAACTTTTGTAGAAACAATAGTCGCAATTGAGTTGGCTGCATCATGAAAACCATTGATGTAATCGAATATTAAAGCCAATGCAATAATAACTATAAGTAAAATCGGAAATTCCATTGTTTAATTATAATTATTAATTAAGCGTATTTAATCATGATGTTTTCAATCGTGTTGGCAACATCTTCTGCTTTGTCAGTTACGACTTCAAGATAATTAAGTACAGATGAAACTTTGATAATGTTGATCGCATCGTTTGTTTCAAATAATTCTACCATAGAATTGGATAACAAATCGTCTGCAATGTTTTCGATAGAGTTTACTTTGATACAAGCTTCTTTTACCTGCTCCATATTTTTGAATCCTTTCAGATTTTTCATCGCATTCTGGATCTCAAGACAAGCTTTGTGAATCAGTAATGAGAAGTCGGAGTATGCCTTCATTTCCGGCGACTTGTAAAGGAAAATATATTTTGTGGAAGCGTAGATGTAATCTGCGATATCGTCTAATCCTGTTGCTAGAGTGTGGATATCTTCCCTGTCGAAAGGAGTGATGAAGTTTTTCCCCAGTTCTACGAAGATCTCGTGAGTAAGCTCATCATTTTTGTGTTCGTAATCGCTCATCTTTTTCAACATAGAATCGTCGTTCAGATCGAAATCTTTGATTCCGTGGTTGAATTCCTCAGACATTGCTACAAGGTTTTCTGTTACTTTTTCGAAAAGCACAAAGAAGATTTTATCTTTCGGTTGAAAAGCGTGGAAAATATTACCAATTCCCATTGTAAAGTTTTTATAATTCGAGTGCAAATTTCTTAAAAAACCACCTTACCTGAAAGAGTATAACGTTAAGTTTTGTTAACATTGCATTAAGGTCTGGTTATCAGGCAAAAAAACCGGCTGTAAAGCCGGTTTTAATATTGTTTTAAGCAGGATTAGTTAGCCTCTTCAGCTCTCATATCCTTCCCTCTGAATTTCATTGTAGAAATATTGCTCAAAAGATCTCCTTTGAAAGATTTTTCAACCTCGAAGAAAGAGAATTTCTCTAAAATTTCGATGTCTCCGATCTCAGCTCTTTTTTTGCTTTTTCCGTTCGATGTCGCTTTATTGATGATGTCTAAAACGTCAAGTTTTTTCAACTGATCTTTTTTACCAAGATTGAAGAAAAATCGAACCATATTTTCGTTCTTTCTTCTTGGTTTTGCACCACGCTCTCTTCTGTCGCTTCTTTCTCCACGTTCCCCTCTGTCGCGGTCTCTTCCTCTGTCACGATCTCTTCTGGAACCTCTGTCGTCATCTCTGCTGCTTAGTTTCTGCTCCACAAGATCATGTCTGTCTTTGTAGTACATTGCAAGATCTTTCAGTTGGAACTGAAGAAGTTTGTGCGCCAGTTCTTCTTTAGTGAATGCTGATAAATCAGGGATCAGAGAATCGTCGAACTCAAAGAAATCTTCGTGAATTTCGAAAAGACTTTCGAAAACTCCGCCTACCTGAGCTTTGATAATATCGTCACCGGTAGGAATTTTACCTTCCGTGATTTCAATTTTCGTAGCCGATTTGATCTGCTTTAATTTTCTGCTTTCTTCAGGCTTGATTAATGACATTGAAATTCCGTCTTTTCCTGCTCTTCCTGTTCTTCCGCTTCTGTGTACGAATACTTCAGGATCATCCGGTAAAGAATAGTGGATAACGTGGGTGAGAGAATTCACATCCAGACCTCTCGCTGCAACGTCTGTTGCTACAAGAATATCGATGTTTTTCAGTCTGAATTTCTTCATTACCGTATCTCTCTGCGCCTGAGAAAGATCTCCGTGAAGCGCATCTGCTGCATAACCGTTCTGCATTAAGAAATCGGCAACTTCCTGAGTTTCCATTCTTGTTCTGCAGAAAATAATAGAGTACTGATTCGGGTTCGAATCAATTAATCTTTTTAATGCTTCTTTTTTCTGACGATATCCTGCTACGTAAAATTCGTGCTTAATGTTCTTCTTAACTTCGTTAATAGAACCTACCGAAATTCTGTGAGGCTTCGTTAAATAATTTTTGGAAATTCTTTCCACTTCCTTGTTCATTGTTGCCGAGAAAAGGAAAGTCTGTTTTGTTTCCGGTGTTTCACTTAAAATTGTTTCCAACTCGTCTTTGAAACCCATGGAAAGCATTTCGTCTGCTTCATCCAAAACCAACCAATGAATGGCAGAAAAGTCTAAAGCCTTTCTGTTAATCAAATCGATTACTCTTCCCGGAGTTCCCACAATAATCTGCGGTTTGTCCTTCAGAGATCTCATTTGTTCCATAATGCTGCTTCCACCATAAACTGCAGTAGTTTTGATGTTCGCCATGTACTTAGAATAATTTTTTATGTCTTTAGCAATCTGAAGACATAATTCCCGCGTCGGACAAAGCACCAAAAGTTGGATTTTGCGACTCGTTTCGTCAATCATATCCAAAATCGGAAGCGAAAACGCTGCTGTTTTGCCTGTCCCCGTCTGCGCAAGTGCGATCAAGTCGCGAATATCTGAAAGAATAAAAGGGATAGTCTGTTTTTGGATTTCTGTCGGGCTTTCGTAACCCAGTTCGCCAATTGCCTTAAGAATATCAGGACTTAAATTGGTCTCCGTAAATAAATTCATTAAATATTATAAAATTTCTGCAAATATACAATAAATATTTGATTTGTTTTTGAATTATTTTTAAATAATCAAACTTAAATTCAGAATCCTTTAATCTTTTACTTTTATTTTGAAAATTAAATGCAAAAAAACAGGGTGCAAATTATAAAGATGTTAACCATTGTTTTTTTTTATTAGATGCGTTTTATTTTTTCTCTGTAATTTATGAATTTTCAAAAATTTTAAACTTTCAGATCCATTTAAATTCTTTATTTCATTATTTATCTAGAAAAAGTATAATTAAAAATACTTCGGTTTTTGTACATTTGAATCATTACAATTGTATCTTTTTAAATTTAAAATAAAAAAACTTTACAGAATGATGTCCGCAACAATTTCTCCAAAAGTATTCGATTTTCTTAATCAACTTACCGTTAACAATAACCGCGAATGGTTTACGGAAAATAAAAACCTTTACACGGAATCTCAGGAAAATGTGATTGCTTTTCTTGAAGATCTCATTAAAGAAATGGCAGGTTTTGATGATGAGCTGGGAAAAATTGATGCCAAGAAATCTCTGTTCAGAATTTACAGGGATACACGATTTTCAAAGGACAAAATCCCTTATAAAAGGAATTTCGGAGCGTCACTGGGAATGGGGAAAGGAAGTCAGAAAGGCGGATATTATCTGCATCTGGAACCGGGGAAATCGTTCATTGCAGGAGGGATTTATATGCCGGAATCTTCAGTTTTAAAGGAGTTGAGAAAAGAAATTTCTTTGTATGGAGAGGATTTTCTTAAAGTCATCAATAACAAAGAATTCAAAAAGTATTTTCAGGATCTTGATCAGGATGATAAGCTGAAAAAAATTCCACAGGGTTTTGAAAAGGAAGATCCGATGGGAGAGTATCTCAAACTGAAAAGTTTTATCGTGGTTTATAACCTGAAAGATGAAGAGGTCTTCGATAAAAATGCCGTGAAAAATCTTGCCAAAATCTTTAAAGTGATGAAGCCTTTGAATGATTTTCTGAATACGCCTTTTTTGTAGGTGAATTTGTTTAACCCTCACAGGTTTTCGAAACCTGTGAGGGTTAGGATCGATAAATTGTATAAATCAAAACGTGGAAATTCTTACGAATCATAGTTTTGAATGTATCGTAGCATTGTATCGATTAATGAAACTTTGCAAAGTCTAACAATTCATTTTGTTTGTCATTCCGCAGGAATCTAGACTGTGATAGGTTTTGCGGGATGATGATTATTTAGCTTCTGATAATGTCCAATCAAGGTATATGTTTGTATTAATAAGATCAATGAGAAGATCCTCTAATTTTCTGCAAAAATGTCCTTCCAGTATTAACGGAGTTTTTTTTAGTTCTTCCTGTAATTGTTCTTTAGTGTAGTAATAGCTGTTTGGGTCATTATTATCATAACGGCTCGGATTACAAATTTTATGTTTTAAGAGAACATTTACTAATTCCTCAAGTATTATTTCTCCCATTCCTAATGCTTTTTCCCAATGATCATCAAGTTCATTAATTATTAAATTATATTTTCCATCCCATATATTATAATCTCTGTAGTAAATTCTTATTAATCTTTCCTTATTTAATTGATTAATTAAATGAAAACGAGCGCTTATTCCACCTTGAGCGCTTCCGTAAGAAATCACTTTTTTATCTCTTTTGAGAATGAAAAGAGGTCCCGGTCCTACAAATTGATCTTCAAATCTTCTGGTTTCTATAAATTTTTTAGAATTATAATGAAAACAAAATGTATCTTCACATTCCTCGGTATCTTCTTCTAAAATATCTACATTGTCTCCAAAGTTTTTAAAAATATATTCTCTTGCTATTTTTGTAAACTCCTCTTTAATATTTTTCTGCATTTTATTTTATGTTTTTTTGTGGAGATTGTTTAAAAAGTTTTTGGGATTGAAATTTTTAATCCCATCCATTATTAGTATTAGTCCAATCAAAGAAAAATATAATATTTTCTAATTCAATAATTGCTTTGTCAAGTTTTCTTTCATCTTTAGGATATGGATTTAAATCTTCAACAATGCTATTCATTAAAGCCATATTCGAAAGCATTTCATGTGCGATGTAATTTCTCTTCTCAACAATATTTTCGAGAAGGCTTATGAAATCAGAACGTAATCCTTTTTCTTTAAGTTCTTTTACTGTTTTTCCAAGTGTCCATTTTTCCATTTCATCTAAATCGTAATTAAATTTTTCTTGAAGAAGCTTTTTTAGACCAAATTCTAAAATTTGAATAACTCCCATAAACATTCCATATTTTGCCAAAAAAGTAAGATTTTCATATTTTTGCAAACCTTCTTTCATTCCTTCATGAATCTGTTCTGTAGTTAAATGATTTTCTGTTGACATAGTTTTAAGTTTTTAATTAGCTAAAATTACATAATAAACTTTTAAAAATATAACTAAATAGCTCCTCAATTGAATCATTCCCCACCCACCCAAAAAATAAAATCCGCCACAAATTTGCCCACCCAATTTTTTAAAAGTAATTTTGCATGAATCTAAAATAAAAGTAAAATATGTCAACTTACGTAGTTGTAGGTCTTCAGTATGGAGATGAAGGTAAAGGAAAAATCACGGATGTTTTATCGGCAAAATCGGATTACGTTGTACGTTTCCAAGGGGGAGATAACGCGGGTCACACGGTTTATGTAGGTGAAGAGAAATTCGTTTTGCACCTTCTTCCATCGGGAGTTCTTCAGTGCAAAGGGAAATGTATCATTGCCAACGGAGTAGTGGTAAATCCTAAATCTTTCATTAAGGAGGTGAATCAGATCGAAAGCAAAGGCTTAAAGACAGATCACATTTTCATCAGCAGAAGAGCGCATGTCATCATGCCTTACCACATTCTTTTGGATACGTACCGTGAAGAAGAGCACGGAGGAACGCAGATCGGGACAACAAAAAAAGGGATCGGACCTTGCTATGAAGATAAAATTGCAAGAGTGGGAATCAGAATGATCGACCTTTTGAATCCTGAGATCTTAAGAGACAAAATCGAGAAAAACTTAAAAATTAAGAATTCTCTTTTTGAAAAATACTTCGGAAAACCTACATTAGACGTTGAAGAAATTTACAACGAATATTTAGAAATCGGAAAACAGCTTCAGGACAGAATTGTAGATACTGAACTTGAACTGAACGAAGCCATTAGAGACGGTAAAAATGTTTTATTCGAAGGAGCGCAGGCTTTAATGTTGGATATCGACTTCGGAACGTATCCTTACGTAACTTCATCCTCTCCGTCTACAGGAGGCGTTTGTACAGGAGCGGGAGTTCCGCCGACTTCATTGCAGAACTTAATTGGTGTTGCTAAAGCATACTGCACAAGAGTAGGAAACGGACCTTTCCCTTCAGAACTGGATAACGAACTGGGTGAGAAAATCAGACAAATCGGAGGAGAATTCGGAGCAACGACAGGAAGACCCAGAAGAACAGGCTGGTTAGACCTTGTTTCTTTGAAGCACGCTTGTATGATCAACGGAATCAATAATTTAGTGATTACAAAATTAGACGTTCTTACAGGAATTGAAAATTTAAAAGTCGTTACGCATTATAAAACCGAAGACGGAAAAATCATCGATTATTTCACTTCATCCACCGAAAAATTATACAACTACGAACCGATCTATCAGGATTTACCAGGTTGGAACGAAGATATCACGAAAGCCAGAAGCTACGACGAACTTCCGCAAACGGCTCAGGAATACATCGAGTTTATAGAAAAATATTTAGGAATCAATGTTTATTTAGTATCTGTTGGACCTGAAAGAAGCCAGAATATCATCAGAAAGGAATTATTCTAAGAATATTTTTTCAACATACAAAAAGAGATCATCAAACGGTGGTCTCTTTTTTATAGAAACATTTTAAATTCATAAAAACTAAATTTCCACTTTCTGTTTATTCCGTAAATTTCAACCATCAACCATCAACCATCAACTATCAACTAATTCTCTTTTCAGGAGCTTTTTCCAGCTTTCGCTACTCGCTTTTTTGAGGTTTGGGCGGCGGCTTTGCCGCCGCCCAAACCTCAAAAAGAGCTCAGACATGCCGCTCAATCTGGGCTAAAATACAGGTCTGCAATTTTAACTTTCTCCGTAAAATATTTAAACTCAGGAATTTATTATTTACAACATAGTTAAATTTCTTACTTGGCATGAAAATTTTAAAAACGTTATCATTTTAACAAATATTTGGCAAAAAATTTGATATTGAATCAATGCTTATTGGTAAGATCATAAAAACTAATAATCAAATTTTTTTAACAGTTTAAATATTTTAGTGATGAAACACACAAATCAAAATCAGGAATTTCGTTTTAACGAAGTCCTTTTCGAACACCGTAACAAAGAATACGGAGCTTATGTATTAAGAAGAGAATCAGACAGAATCTTAACAAAAGCATTTTTTATAGGAGTCAGTGTATTGGCTGCCGTTTCTTTAACTCCGCTTGCGATTAATGCATTTAAGAATCCCGAAGTGACTGACGAAGGAGGGTATGAATTACCTCCACCAATTCTTATTCATGAATATGATGATACACCACCTCCAGTAGCAGTTCTGCCTCCAAAAGCACCATCTGCTCCTGTAAAAACATTCGATGATACGGTTCCGACACCTACTTCTCATGTAACCAATGAAAAAGTTGTAGAGAAAATTGAAGGAGCTGTTGCAGGAACAAGAAATAATCCTGATGGAGAAACTGCTCCACCGAATACTTATGTACCAACAACTCCAACTATCGGAACTGGTCCTGTAATTACCACGGCTCCACCGGTAGTACCTAAAGAGGATCCCAATAAGATTTTCAATAGTGTAGATTTGGGAAAAGAAGCAAATTTTGATGGTGGAATAGACTCGTTCAGAAATAAAGTAATGAGTAATTTTGACGGATCAGGCTTTGATTCTGGTGATGTAATGAAAACCACCATTACTTTCATTGTAGAAAAAGACGGTACCATTTCTGGAATAAAAGCTGCGGGTTCAGATGCGGATTTCAATAGTGAGGCGGTAAGAACAATCAGATCGATTAAAGGAAAATGGACACCTGCAAAAAACAAACAGGGTGAATCCGTAAGAAGCTATTTCAAATTTCCGATCACCATGAAATTTGATCAATAAGACATAAAAAACAAATCTTGAACAGTTATCCACAAAGAATTTTTTTTGTGGATAATTTTTTTTTATTGCTAAATTGCTTATTAACAATATTTTAACTCAAATTTCGTTTTATCCGCTTATGGAGAGCAGGGAAAAATGTGTATTTTTGAAACTTAAAGTTCTAACAATGGCAAAAATCATAGGTATCGCTAATCAGAAAGGAGGAGTTGGGAAAACAACAACAGCTGTTAATTTAGCCGCAGCATTAGGGGTATTAGAGAAAAAAATATTAATCATCGATGCAGATCCTCAGGCGAATGCAACTTCAGGTTTGGGCGTAGAAGACGTAAGATATTCTACATACAATCTTTTGGAGCACAGCGTGGAGACTTCAAAATGCATAAAACAGACGGCAACTCCGAATCTGGATATTGTGCCTTCTCACATCGACTTGGTGGCAGCGGAAATTGAACTTGTCGACAAAGAAGAGCGTGAGTATATGCTTAAAAAAGCTTTACAGAGCGTAAGAGACGATTATGATTATATTATTATCGATTGTGCGCCGAGTTTAGGTCTTATTACCGTAAATGCACTTACAGCAGCAGATTCTGTAATTATCCCGATTCAGTGTGAGTATTTCGCATTGGAAGGTCTTGGAAAATTACTGAATACCATTAAAAACGTTCAGAAAATCCATAATAAAGATCTTGATATCGAAGGTCTGCTTCTTACGATGTACGACAGCCGTTTGAGACTATCCAATCAGGTCGTGGAAGAAGTAAACTCTCATTTCCCTGAAATGGTTTTCGAAACCATCATCAGCAGAAACGTACGATTAAGCGAAGCGCCAAGCTTCGGAGAAAGTATCCTGAATTACGATGCGGAAAGCAAAGGAGCAATACAGTACATTCAGTTGGCAGAAGAAGTTTTATTGAAAAACGAGAAATTAGTAAAGAATTAAAAGCAGCTAGCTAAGCTAAACGCTAAAAACAAAATATGAAGGATAAAAAAAGAGCGATGGGGCGTGGTTTGGGCGCAATTCTTAGTGCCGAATCCAAAGCAACGATCAATTCTGCCACCGATGAGGGAGCGGATAAGTTTGTAGGGAATATCGTAGAAATTGCATTAGAAGATATTTATCCCAATGCGTCTCAGCCAAGAACTTATTTTGACGAAAAAGCCTTGAACGAACTCGCACAGTCAATTAAAAATTTAGGCGTTATTCAGCCGATTACTTTAAGAAAAGACGGCGAAAAGTTTGAAATTATTTCCGGGGAAAGACGTTACCGCGCAAGTAAAATTGCAGGTTTAGAGTCTATTCCGGCATACATCCGTCTGGTAAATGATCAGGAATTGCTTGAAATGGCACTTGTTGAAAATATCCAGAGAGAAGATCTTGATGCGATAGAAATTGCATTAACATATCAGAGATTGATGGAAGAGATCGGTCTTACTCAGGAAAATCTCAGCCACAGAGTTGGGAAAGACAGAAGTACCATTACAAATTCCATCAGATTACTGAGATTACATCCGGATATTCAGAATGCGATCCGAAGCGGAGAAATTTCTGCGGGACACGGAAGAGCCATCATCAGCCTTGAAAGCGAAGAACATCAGCAGATTTTGTTTGATCTCATCATTAAAGAAAAACTGAACGTTCGTCAGGCTGAACAGGCAGCTACAGCCATTAAAAACCCGAAATCTCCGGCAGCAAAAAAAGTAAAAGCCGAGCTTTCCAATAATTATAAAAGAGCGCAGAAAACGATTGCAGATATTTTAGATGTAAAAGTTGAAATCAAAGCCTCTCCAAACGGTAAAAAAGGTAAAATTGTTCTGGACTTCAAAAATGAAGATGAGCTGGAATATATTTTATCCCATATTAAATAAATGAAGAAAATACTTTTCACATTTTTTCTGTGTCTGTTTGCAGTTGCGTATTCACAGGTAAATCCTAACGATACCATTCGGGTAGACTACCGTCCGAAAGACAGCGTAGCCGTGGAAAAAAACAACACCAAAACAGAAGCGAAGGTTGTTGCAGATCTGGAAAAAGCAAACGGACCTACCAAAAAAACACTGAAACTGAATCCTACAAAAGCAGGATTGTATTCTGCTGTGCTTCCGGGATTGGGACAGGTGTATAATAAAAAATACTGGAAGGTTCCCATTGTTTTAGGAGCAGTAGGAGCGGGAGTAGGAATTGCGGTATGGAATGACAACCAGTACAGAAAATACCGCGAATATTACATCGCCAAGCTCAACGGAACACCGAATGAATTTGTAGATACCCATCCATGGCTCGACAAGGTGGCTCTCGGAAATGCACAGGACAGATCCAAGAGACAGAGAGATTACGCCATTGCAATTACAGGATTAATTTACATTCTGAACATCGTAGATGCGGTAGTAGATGCACATTTATACGAAGCAAGACACGATCCGGATCTTACGCTGAATCCGGCAATGATTCAGGATCAGTACGGAATTGCACCTCCTAAAACCGGCTTAAGTTTAAGTTACAGATTTTAAAATAATTAATATTAATTCTGTTAAACAAATTTATTACTGACTTGGTTAAGTGAAATCGAAGATTCGACGAAGTCAAAAGCCTTTGCGAACGAAAAATATGCAGGAGAATTTTAAAGAAATCTTTGCGGGCATTGCGTTAGATTATAAAATTAAATAAAGAAGTACATGAAAATAGCATTAGTTGGATACGGTAAAATGGGCAAAATCATTGATGAAATTGCCACTAAAAGAGGACATGAAATCGTTGCCAGGTTAAAAGAAACTCCAACTGCTGAAAATCTGAATAATCCCGATGTCGTAATTGAATTTTCTTTACCCGAAGTTGCTTACAAAAACATCAAAGCCTGTCTGGAAAACAAAATTCCTGTGATCTGCGGAACAACGGGTTGGCTGGAAAAAAAATCCGAAATTGAAAAACTGGCTGTAGAAAAAGAAACCGCTTTTTTATATGGTTCAAACTTTAGTCTTGGTGTTAATTTATTCTTTGCCTTAAACGAAAAACTGGCAGATTTAATGAAAAATGTGGACGAATATTCTTGTCAGTTGGAAGAAAT
Source organism: Chryseobacterium gambrini (assembly GCF_900156825.1). GTDB lineage: Bacteria > Bacteroidota > Bacteroidia > Flavobacteriales > Weeksellaceae > Chryseobacterium > Chryseobacterium gambrini. The sequence goes on from NZ_FTOV01000004.1 coordinate 125,065, forward strand.
TCATCACATTCACAAATTGGATGCTCCAAGCGGAACGGCAATTTCCATCGCCGAAGGAATTTTTAAAAACAATCCGAAATTCAATTCCTGGAAACTGGAAGAAACGCAGGGGAATCAACTGGGGATTTTTGCCATCCGTGAAGATGAGGTTCCGGGAACGCACAGTGTTTTTTACAGAAGCGAAGTGGACGAAATAGAAATCAAACATACCGCGTTCAACAGAAGTGGTTTTGCACTGGGTGCAGTAGTTGCGGCAGAATGGATTAAAGATAAAAAAGGAAATTTCACGATGAAGGACGTTTTGGGACTTTAATATTGTAACAAAATTCTTACATTGCAAACTAATAAGAGTGAATGGTGAAGTGTTAATAGTGAACTTGTGATCATTTATCAGACATCATTCATCAATTATATTATAGATTAGGCACAAAAATTTATGAATTATTTTTTAACGTACGCAGTTTATGTTCTCATTTTATCTGTATTGATGGGAATTTCCACATGGAAACTGTTCAAAAAATTAGGATATAGTCCGCTTTTCGCGTTTATTCCTTTTTACAACTATTTCATTATTTTAAAAGAGACAAAACATCCGAAATGGTGGGCAATTTTATCGTATCTGCCAATCGTGGGACCTATTATGATGTCTGTTTTTCATTTGTATTTAATGAAAAAATTCGGGAAAACGCTCTTTAAGGATCAGCTTCTTACCGTACTTCTTCCGTTTATCTATATGGCAACGGTAAATTATGGAAAAGATGTTGAATTGGAAGACGAAAATGCAATATTCCTTACCGACGAAGAAAAAAACGCAAAAAAGAAAGATTCATTTGTAGGATCTGTGACGTTTGCCGTAGTTTTCGCAACAATAATTCACGTTTTTGTAACGCAGCCTTTCGGAATTCCGACAGGATCTATGGAAAGAACTTTATTGGTAGGTGATTTCCTTTTCGTTAACAAATGGAGCTACGGATACAGACTTCCGATGCGTCCCCTTGCAATTCCTTTCCTTCAGGGAACCATCATGGATACAGGAGAAAAAGGAAACCCGAAAGATGATCCTAAATCTTATGTAGATGCTGTAAAATTACCTTATGAAAGAATTTTTCAGTTCAATAAACCTCAGAAAAAAGATATCGTTGTTTTCAATTATCCACAGGATTCTGTGCATACCGCGATCGACAGAAAAGATCCTTACGTAAAAAGATGTGTTGCTGTTGCGGGAGATACTTTCGAAATGAGAGCCGGAAGACTTTTCGTTAACGGAAAAGCTGAAACATTTTTAGGAGATCAGGAAGTTCAGCATGCATATACAGTAAGCACAGGAACACAGTTAGATATTCCGGGGCTTTATAATACTTACGGATTCCTTCCTGTAAGAGAAATTCAGAACGAAAAAAGCGGTGGATTTGTATATATGTTTCAGGGACTTACTGATAAAACAGCTAAAGAGATTAAAGCTTTGCCCAACGTTATCAGTATGGAAGAAAATATCTATCCTAAAGATTCTGCTACGATTTCTTATAAATTAAATGCTGATAAAACAGCATATACCAAAAGTATTGATACCACCCAATCTATTTTCCCAATCAATAAACCTTGGAATCAGGATTGGTATGGACCTTTAAAGATTCCTAAAAAAGGAGATGTGGTTACCATCAATCAGGAAACATTGCCGGAATATCAGTGGATTATTTCTCAGTATGAACACAATAAACTGGAAAATAAAAACGGTAAAATTTTCATCAATGGAAAAGAAACCAATCAGTATACCATTCAGCAGGATTATTATATGATGGTGGGAGATAACAGAGATGCTTCTTTGGATGCAAGATTCTTTGGTTTCGTTCCTGAAGAAAATATCGTTGGAAAGCCAATGTTTACATGGATGAGTGTTGAAGGGGCTTTCAAAGATTCGAGTTCTTCTTATCAGGCAAACGGTTGGAGAATCCGTTGGGACAGAATGTTTAAAGCAACAAACACAGGGGAGGCAAACAAAACTTCGTACTGGTGGATTGCAGCGATGATTCTTATTCTGTTCTTCGGTTGGGAATATTTCGTGAAATTATTCAGAAAGAAAAAAACGGAAGACGATTAATTTTTATTAATGTTTAAGCATAAAATATTTAATAAAGTTCTCCTTACCGGAAGCTTTATTGTAACACTTTTAATTATTGCAAAACTCTCCGGGGTTTTGCAATATGCTTATGTACCACAAGCTGGAGGGGAGCCAAATATTAAGAAAAATTCCTTTGTATTCATTACAAACATTCTTCCATATGAAAAATTTAAGCTATTAGTTTACAATCAAAATGAAAATGAATTTGGTAAAGGTGCATATGTTCATCGGCTGGTTGGTGTTGCAGGAGATCGTATACAAATTAAAAATGGAGAACTGTTTGTCAATAATAAATTTTCAGATTCAGCATTAAAACTTAAACATTCTTATAAAATAGACAGAGCTTACTTAAATGATTTAATGTTAAAAGGAGCTTCAGAAAATGAATTCTATCCTTTGGATTCAGACTATTTTATAACCCAATTAAGTAAAGATGAACTGAATGATAACTTTTTTTACGAAAGATTTATCAATCCTAATTCAGATCAGGAAATTGTGAATATATACCATCACAGCTGGAATGCGGATAATTTTGGTCCCGTAACTGTTCCGCAGGGAAAAGTGTTTTTTCTTGGAGACAATCGAAATGCGAGTTTAGATTCAAGATATATAGGATTTATCGATGAAAAAGAAATAACAGGAAGAGTCTTTTATCCTAAAAATTAAAATAAATTATAAATAGAATGAAGTATTTGAAAAAATACTTCATTTTTGCATTATGAATATGAAGAATGTATTATTACCGGCGTTTTATCTGCCGCCAATTTCTTGGTTTTCAGTTTTTTTAGATCCTGAAAATGAAATTATATTTGAACAGTTTGAAAGTTTTCCCAAACAAACCTACAGAAACAGAGCCAACATTTTTGGAGCAAACGGAAAATTATCATTAATCATTCCTATTGCTCATAACGGATGCAGAGAATTTAAGGATATTGAAATTTCTCACCGTGAAGACTGGAGAAATCTTCATTGGAAATCCATTAAAACGGCATATCAGAGTTCGCCTTATTTTGAATTTTATGAAGATAAATTCAGAAAAATTTATGATCTGAAAGAAAAATATCTGTTGGATTTTAATCTGAAAACAGTGGAAATTATTCAGCAGATCCTTAAAACAGAAAAGGCACACTCTTTGAATGAAGAATATATCAAATTTCCGGAAGAAATTAATTTCAGAGATCAATTTTCAGCCAAATTACCTTCAGAATACGAAATGGACGAATATTATCAAACGTTCTCTGATAAACGTGGTTTTTTGAAAGATTTATCAGTTTTGGACTTAATTTGTAACAAAGGACCGGAATCTTTGACTTATATTAAAAATATTAAATATTCATAGTAAAATGAAAAAGGTATTATTAGCAGCTGTTTTTTTAGTGGGATTCGGTTTCTCCAACGCACAGGAAGTGAAAGCGGGGACAGATCCGATGCAGGATAAAGATCTTATGACATGGTATCATAAAGATTTCGCTACAACGAAAGTTTATGGTGTAAATACAGAAAATGCCTATAAGTTTTTAGAATCTAAAGGTCTTAAACCTAAAACAGTTTTGGTGGGAGTTTTGGATAGCGGAGTTCAGGTAGATCATCCCGGATTGGTAAAAAACATCTGGACAAATCCTAATGAAGTGCCGAACAACGGAAAAGATGATGATGGAAACGGATATGTCGACGATATTCACGGATGGAATTTCATCGGTGGAAAAAACGGAGATATTGATATCGATAACATGGAGGTAACCAGAGTTGTTGCTAAATATAAGCCTGTTTTTGAAGGAGACGATTCTACAAAAAATAAAGCAAATCAAGCTAAAATGCCTGAAGAATTTGCTATGTATATGAAAGCCAAAGATCTTTTCACCAAGAAAAGTGTGGAGGCAAAACAGGGGTTCAAAACCTATTCCATGATTAATGAGGCAATTCCCGTAATGGTAAAACTACTGAACGGAAAACCTCTTACTCCTGAAAATGTTGCCGCTATAAAACCGGCAGATCAGAGAGAAGCAATGGCTGTACAGGTTTTAACACAGGTTGCTCAAAGTCCTGAATTTAAAGGAAAATCGGCTGCTGAATTCGAAAAAGCAATGAGCGGCCAGATTAAAGAAGCTTTAGATTATTTTGGTCCTCAGGAAAAACAGTACAATCTGGATTATGATCCGAGAAAAGAAATCGTAGGAGATAATTATGACGACTATTCTGAGAAAAACTACGGAAACAATCATTACGAAGGTCCGGATGCAGAACACGGAACTCACGTAGCGGGAATCATCGCTGGTCTTCCGAACGGAAAAGAAATACAGTATGGTGTCGCTTCAAAAGTAGCAAAAATCATGTCTGTAAGAACCGTTCCGAATGGTGATGAAAGAGACAAAGACGTTGCCAATGCAATAAGATACGCTGTTGATAATGGTGCGAAAGTTTTAAACATGAGTTTCGGAAAACCTGTTTCTCCGGGTAAAAATGTTGTTTGGGATGCATTTAAATATGCTCAGGATAAAGGAGTTCTTCTGGTAAAAGCTGCAGGAAACGAAAACGAAGATGTGGCAGAACATTTAGCTTATCCTACCAATTTTAAAAATGTAACAGATGAAAAACCATTTGTAAACAACGTTTTGGTTGTAGGAGCAAGTACCAATAAAAATGATGCTTTAAGAGCGAGTTTCTCCAACTTCAATAAGAAAATGGTAAATGTTTTTGCTCCGGGTGAAGAAATTTATTCTACCGTTCCTCACAACGAGTATAAATATTTACAGGGAACTTCCATGGCTTCTCCGGTTGTAGCAGGAGCTGCAGCAGTTTTATTAGCGTATATGCCTAATTTAACTCCGGCACAGATCATAGAATCTTTAGTAAAATCCAGCAACGCAAGTACCGCAAACCAATTTGGGGATTTCTCTGAAGCAGGAGGCGTAATTGATCTTAAAAAGGCAGCGGAATATGCATATACAAATTTTTACAACGGAAAAGCAGGCTCTTCAAAGAAGGCTGAAAAATCCGTAAAAAAGACTGTTAAAAAATAGTATATCTTCCTGTATTTAAGAAAGAAACATACAAAGTCCGAAATTTTCGGACTTTTTTTATTGGTAATATTTAATTTTGGCACGGTTTTTTGTAACTTTATTGTAACAAAATAATAAACAACAAAATGAAAAAGTTACTACTTGCAGGGATGTTGGGAACAGCGCTTTTTGCAGTGTCTTGTTCCGCGGTGAATAACGCTAAAACAGCCCAAACCCAAAGATCAGAATTTTTGAAAATGAAGGGAGACTGGCAGATCGTCAGTGTAAATTATGATAAAAATTTTAAAGTAAAACCATTCGATGATGGGGTAGATGCACAGTGTTTCGTAGGAAGCCACTGGAGATTGATTCCTAATAACTGGACCGGAGCATATACATTAAACGGAGGTGGAACTTGCGGAGCAGGATTTACACAGCCTATTAAAATTGATGTAGTAAGCGGAAACACTTTCAATTTCAAAAAAATTGCTGACGGAACAAAAGCGAAGCAAAATACAGCAGGATATACTTTAACGCTGATTAACCAGAATACAGACCAATTCTCATTGGAACAGAATATTCCTTTCGACGGAGAAAATGTAAGAGTTGTTTACAACTTCGAAAGAACAGGGATGAAATAATTTAATATTAAAAATATAAAAAGATGAAATTTACAAAAACATATATCGGAGCGTTATTTTTATCATCAGCATTACTGCTTACAAGTTGTGAGGCTGTACAAAACTCTAACCATCAGCAGAGAGGAACAGCAGTAGGTGTTGCTTCCGGAGCCGTACTTGGTGGTATTTTAGGAAATAACGTAGGAAAAGGTAAAAATGCAGCTTTAGGAGCTGTTTTAGGAGGTATTATCGGTGGTGTTGCCGGTAATGTTATCGGTTCTAAAATGGACAAGCAGGCAAGAGAAATTAAAGAAACTTTACCGGGAGCTCAGGTAGAAAGAGTAGGAGACGGTATCAAAATTACGTTGAATGAAAGCATCGTGAATTTCGATTTCGATTCTTCAGCTTTAACAAGTACTGCTAAAACAAACTTAGATAAACTGGCTCAGGTTTTAACGAACAATCCGGATACCAATATTAATATCTACGGACATACAGACAGTAAAGGTTCAGATTCTTACAACATGAGCCTTTCCGAAAGAAGAGCAAACTCTGTAAAAGCGTATTTAGCAGGTAAAGGAATTGCTTCAAACAGATTATTTGCTTTAGGTGAAGGAGAAAGTATGCCGGTTGCAACAAACGATACAGAAGAAGGAAGAGCTAAAAACAGAAGAGTAGAATTCGCCATTACTGCCAATGAAAAAATGATTAACGACGCACAGAACGGTCAATAATTATTTAACATATAAATATTTTCGTGAATAACCGCAATAGCGGTTATTTTTGTATTTTTATGGTGATATTTTTTTAAATTACTATTTTTGCATTTGAAACAACATAAATGAAGAAATATTTAAAGCTGCTCCGTGTTGAGCAATGGGTGAAGAACCTGTTTGTTTTTGTTCCTCTTTTTTTCTCGGGTAATATAAAAAACCTCGATTTACTCGCAAAAAGCATCTTTGCTTTTATCATTTTTTCTTTGGCAGCAAGTGTCGTTTATATTTTAAACGATTACAACGATATTGAAGCAGATAAGAAACATCCCGAAAAAAGGAGAAGACCTTTGGCGAGCGGAGCCATTTCAAAATCTCAGGCAGTAGGAATTTTTACAGGACTTATTATTCTGGACATCGCACTGGTTTTCTTTGCCCAAATGTATTTTCAGGAAAGTTTGTGGAAATTTGCAACCATTGTAGGATTTTATTTTGTGATGAATCTTGCTTATACTTTTAAACTGAAACACGTTCCGATTATTGATATTTCCATCATTGCGGTAGGATTTGTATTAAGAGTTTTATCAGGAGGTTACATTACGGGAATAAGCATTTCACAATGGGCTATTTTACTTACTTTTGTGCTTGCACTGGTTTTAGCCATAGGAAAAAGACGTGGAGAACTCATCAATGCGCAGGTTTCCGGAAAAACGCGAAGAGCATTAGACGGCTACAATGTACAGTTTGCAGATATTGCACTATCCATTTCCGTTACTCTGGCAATTGTATGCTATCTAATGTTTACCTTGTCTCCTGAAGTTCAGGCAAGATTTCATTCAAGAGTATTTTACACCGTAATTTTTGTTGTTTTTGCCTTCTTAAGATATTTACAGCAGACTTTGGTATACAACAGAACCGAATCTCCCACGAAAATTGTTTACAGAGACAGATACATTCAGATCACCTTAGTGTTGTGGGTTGCTGCATTTTTAATTCAAATCTATTTTAAAAAATGAAGCCGAATTTTATACAAAAAGTGACCAATTGGGGTAATTTTCCCATAGTGGAAAAAGAAATGAGGTCTGATGACAGCTTCAGAAAAATAAAAGAATTTGTTCTGAATCATAATGAAATGATTGCAAGAGGGAACGGAAGATGTTATGGAGATTCTTCATTAGGCGAACATATATTTTCAACCAAAAAATTAAATAAATTCATCAGTTTCGACCGTCTGAACGGAATTATTGAATGCGAATCAGGGGTTCTGCTTTCCGATGTGCTGGAAATTGCAGTTCCGCAGGGATATTTTTTATATGTAACGCCGGGAACGAAGTTTGTTTCTGTAGGAGGCGCCATTGCTTCCGATGTTCATGGTAAAAATCATCATGCTGAAGGATGTTTTTCCGAATATGTGATTGAATTTAAACTGATGATCGAAAACGGAGACATCATCAACTGTTCAAGAGAAGAAAATTCAGATAAATTCTGGGCAACTATTGGCGGAATGGGATTAACCGGGATTATTTTAACGGCGAAATTCAAGCTTAAAAATATTGAATCCGCATACATCCGTCAGGAAAGTATTAAAGCAGAAAATCTGGATGAAATCTTTAACTTGTTTGAGGAAAGCGAAAGCTGGACTTATACTGTAGCATGGATCGACTGTCTTCAGAAAGGTAAAAATATCGGAAGAAGTATCCTGATGAGAGGAGAACACGCTTTTCAGCATGAACTCCCTCAGAAATTCAAAGAAAAACCTTTACGTCTAAAGAAGAAATTTGAACCCACCGTTCCTTTTTATTTTCCGGGATTTGTTCTAAATGCTTTAACGGTAAAGATTTTCAATTATCTCTATTATAAAAAACAGTCCAAAAAGGAAGTTAAAAATTTTATTGATTATGAAACTTTCTTTTATCCTTTGGATTTTGTTCACGACTGGAACAAGATTTACGGAAAATCCGGCTTCATCCAGTATCAGATGATGATCCCCAAAGAATCCGGAAAAGAAGGAATGAAAAAAATTCTGGAAACCATTGCCAACAGCGGAAACGGTTCTTTTTTAGCTGTTTTAAAGTTGTACGGAAAAGAAAATCCGGAAGCTTACAATTCATTCCCGTTTGAAGGATATTCTCTGGCATTGGACTTCAAAGTCAATTCCAAACTGAAAAAACTGATTGATCAACTGGATGATATTGTAGAGCAGTACAACGGTAAAATTTATCTTACCAAAGACAGCATGAGCAGATCTTCGCTCACCAACTATCTGAAAAATGTACAGAGCTCAAAATTTGTATCTCTGCAGCATAAAAGAATTTTAAATAATATTTAGCAGACATGATCGTTTTAGGAAGTACATCGGAAGTAGCACAGGCTTTTGTAGAAAAAGCATTGCAGGAAGGAGAGAAATTTGAAAAAATCTATCTTTTTACCTCCAGTAAAGAAACGACCGAAAGATTTGCAAGGCATATTGATGTGAAATTTCTTCAGCAGTCCGAAGTGATAGAGCTCGATCTCCTGAAAGGGATAGATTACAATCAGTTTGATTATGTTAATTCAAATTTGCTGTTCTGTGCAACCGGATATTTAGGGGAGGGAACAGAAGAAGGATTGTATGACAACAAAAATACACAACGGATTATTGATATCAATTACGCTAAACTGGTTCCTGTGATGAATTATTTTGCGCAGAAATTTGAAAGCAGAAGATCCGGAACAATCATCGGTCTTTCTTCTGTTGCCGGAGATCGCGGAAGACAGAGCAATTTTATTTACGGAAGTGCAAAAGCGGCTTTCACAGCTTATTTAAGCGGTTTAAGAAACTATCTTTTCGATAAAAAAGTTCACGTAATGACGGTGAAGCCCGGATTTATGGCAACAAAAATGACTGAAGGTCTGCCTTTGAATCCAAAACTTACGGCAACCCCGAAACAGGCAGCAGACTGCATTTTTAAAGCCTATAAAAAGCAAAAAAACGTAGCCTATGTTTTGCCGATCTGGGGAATTATCATGATGATCATCAGAAATATTCCTGAATTTATTTTTAAAAAATTAAAGCTTTAAAATTATTTTATTTAAAATATACTTTCGATCTTTACGTTACAAGATAAATATTCTAAAATTGACTTAAAGCGATGAAAAAACTGTACTGCTTCGATTTCGACGGAACGCTTACTTACAAAGATACCATGTTTATGTATCTGAAATTCTATGATCCTACAAGATTTCGTCTGCAGTTTTTGAAGCATGTTCCGCTTTTTGTTCTTTTAAAACTGAAACTTGCCGATACGGAAAAAGTGAAAAAAAGCTTTATCGGTTCCATTCTGAAAGGGCAGACTCAGGAAAAAATAGAAAAAAAATCCAGACAGTTTTTTGAGCATTATTATCCTAAAATCGTAAGGGAAAATGCCTTGGATTTTATTCAAAATATGGATCGTAATAATACGCAGAGTCTATTGGTTACCGCATCATTAGACATCTGGACAAAACCATTTGCCGAAGCTTTTAAAATGCAGCTTATTTCCACTAAAGCCGAGTTCAGAAACGGAGTTTTTACAGGAAACTTTGTAGGAAAAAACTGCAACGGAAACGAAAAACTGGTAAGAATTCAGCAGGAAATCAGCAATCATAAATACGATAAAATTATCGCTTTTGGAGATACTTCCGGAGATAAGCCGATGTTGAAGTGGGCGAATGAAGGACATTACCAATTTTTTCACTAATTTTGGGCGGTAAAATATACAGATGAAGCAGAGTCTTTTAAAACGATAAACTCTACTGATTTTGTAGGTTTTACAGATTGTACATATTCCACAGAAACTAATATTTTCAAAGTAAAAATGAATAAAGTATACCTTGATAACGCTGCAACAACTCCACTTTCGGAAGAAGTTATCGATGCAATGGTTGATACCATGAAAATGAATTTCGGAAATCCATCCTCTACACACAGTTTTGGGCAGGAAGCGAAAATTCTTATCGAAAACGTAAGAAGGCAGGTTGCAGACTATCTTCATGTAACGCCCGCTGAAATTATTTTCACCTCTTGCGGTACAGAATCGAACAATATGATCATCAAATCGGCTGTCGAGCATCTTGGAATAGAAAGAATCATCAGCTCACCTCTTGAGCACAAATGTGTTTCTGAGAGTATTCTGGATATGAAGAGCAGAAAAGGAGTAGAGGTAAACTACATCCGTCCGAATGAAAAGGGTGATATTGATCTTCATAAACTGGAAGAACTTTTAAAGACTTCCGACAAGAAAACACTGGTAAGTTTAATGCATGCCAACAACGAAATCGGAAATCTTATCGATATTAAAAAAGTAGCGGAACTCTGCAAGGCAAATAATGCACTTTTCCATTCAGATACCGTACAGACAATGGCTCATATGAATCTGGATTTTTTCGATATTCAGGTAGATTTTGCTTCTTGCAGTGCCCATAAATTTCACGGACCGAAAGGCGTTGGATTTGCGTTCATCAGAAAATCAAGCGGTTTGAAGGGGATTATTACGGGAGGACCACAGGAAAGAAGCTTAAGAGCGGGAACAGAAAATGTTGCAGGAATTGTAGGATTAGGAAAAGCTCTGGAAATCTCTCTTAAAAATCTTGAAGCGTATACCCATCATATGCAGGAAATTAAAAGCTACGCCGTAGAAAGGCTTACAGCGGAAATTCCGGGTATAAAATTCAACGGAAGAAGTTCTGAGAAGGAAAACAGTCTTTATACCGTTTTAAGCGCTTTATTACCGTATAAAAACCCTCTTATCGGGCTTCAGTTAGATATGAAAGGAATCGCAATCTCTCAGGGAAGTGCGTGTTCTTCCGGAGCCTCAAAACCTTCTATGGTGATGATGATGGTTTTATCTGAAGATGAAATGGATCATTGCACGCCTCTTCGTATTTCTTTCAGCCATTTAACCACTAAAGAAGATATTGATGCACTGGCAACAGCTCTGAAAGAAATTTCTAAAGATTTCGTTATAGAAAATACAAATGTTGAGCATAGATAGTCTTATTACTCAAAAAGCGTAATTTTGATTATCCAATTAAGGAAATTATAAAAGAATAATATTAATTTAAATAAAAGAAACAAAAATGGCTTTAGAAATTACAGATAGCTCATTTCAGGAAACGGTTTTAAAATCAGATAAGCCGGTATTAGTAGACTTTTGGGCAGTATGGTGCGGACCTTGCAGAACGTTGGGACCAATCATCGAAGAAGTAGCAAGCGATTTCGAAGGAAAAGCAATAGTTGGGAAAGTAGACGTAGATAACAACCAGGATATTTCTATGCAATACGGGATCAGAAATATTCCTACAGTTCTTATTTTTAAGAACGGAGAAGTGGTTGATAAATTAGTGGGTGTTGCTCCAAAAGAGGTGATCGCTGAGAAATTGAGCGCACACTTGTAAAAATAATAAATTTGATAATGAACGCCTTCCGTTTTCGGGAGGCATTTTTTTTGAAATAAATTTGCAGGTAACGAAAAAAGTTGTACTTTTGCCATCACAAAAAAGAAACGAAGTTCTTTAAGAAACAAAAACATGATCCGGTAGTTCAGCTGGTTAGAATGCCGCCCTGTCACGGCGGAGGTCGCGGGTTCGAGTCCCGTCCGGATCGCAAAAGTTTTTCAATTTACTTTTAAAACAAAATTTGATCCGGTAGTTCAGCTGGTTAGAATGCCGCCCTGTCACGGCGGAGGTCGCGGGTTCGAGTCCCGTCCGGATCGCAGAAGTTTTCTCAATTTACTTTTAAAACAAAATTGATCCGGTAGTTCAGCTGGTTAGAATGCCGCCCTGTCACGGCGGAGGTCGCGGGTTCGAGTCCCGTCCGGATCGCAAAAAGTCTTCTAAATTTTAGGAGACTTTTTTATTTTATTTCAATTATATTTTCTAAAGTCAAATAATTAATTATTCTCTTAAAAACTTTATGTCAGCTTTAAAAAGCTAAAAGACAAAAACTAAATAAATGTATGACCACACTCAATTTCGATTGGAGCAATAAAGTAGCACTAAAAGAAAACCTTTTAAAATGGTCTTATGATGAAAGTTTAATACTTTTGGAAGATGATGAAGATGTTCTTTTTTTTGATAACGAATGGATGGGAATAATTTTTCCGTACATGTTTGACGAAAAATGCATTAAGAGAAATTATATCATCCTTATTCTTAAAAACTATATCAGAGATAGTTTTTTACGGAGAAGATCATTATCTGAATTAGAAACTATTCAGGAATTGTTTGTTGATGAAATGCAAACATATTGTTCAGTGAAAAATGATCATCTCATGCAGGATTGTGTAGATTACTTTGTATTCTGTAAAAACAAATTAGAGAAAGGGCATCACCGCAATAGATAGTATACTGAATGTAGGTTTAGCTATTTTTTAATTAAACTTCCTTTCAATAATTCATATATAAAACTCAATAAAGGACTTACTAAAATGAACGGTGGGTAATTTTAATTTTCCGTAACGTTTTTTAAATTTTTCTTTTCATTTATGATAGAATTTAGCTAATTGAATTATTTATTAAAAATTAGTTAAATTTTGCAATTATTTTTCTTTTATTTCGAATAAATATGTATATTCGTTAAACAATCACAAAGTTAGATGAAGATTATTCAATTAATCACACAAAATTGAATAATGTCATTAAAATTATTTCGAAAACCTAATGTAGTTGCGCTTCCGCAATCTATTCCAAATACATTTTAGTGAACATTTAACTTGTTGGATTATAATAATAAGTATAAAACCTTAAAGCTATGAGGTTAATTTTTATTGTATGCGCAATTTTAAGTTCTCCATTATTTCTATCTCAGGTAGGGATAAACACACCCAGTCCTGATCCTTCGGCAGCTCTGGATATTGTTGCTAAAGCATCAGATAAAGGTTTACTTATTCCTCGTGTTCCTCTTCAAAACATTACAGATACTTCTACAGTACCTAATCCTGCAGTAAGTCTTCTTGTTTATAATACAACTACAAATACAGGAATTACTAAGGGTTATTATTATTGGGACGGAAGCAAATGGCTTAGATTTAATGACAGTTCGAAAATTTTTTACGGAAACTCAGATCCAACGATTCCCACTACAAATTCTACAGGAGACATATTTATTAACAATTCCACTGGGACTCTTTTTGTGTATAATGGCAGCAATTGGATTTCACAAATGTCCGGAACAGAAATCCTTTCTGTAAAAATTATTGCTGCAGACGGTCAGACAGAATTCCCAACCCCATGGAGCATTAGTACTTCTAATACAAAAGTCTACAGAAACGGAGTAAACATAGATTTTCAGGTTCTTTCTTCTTTTAATATAAAGCTGGAAACCGGAGTATCCTGCTATGCCAACGATGAAATAAAAATTTACAAATTCTTATAAAACTTTAAAATTACTTATCATGAAAAGGTATTTACAAACTTCAGCAATCTTAGTATTTCTTTTTTCAGCTTTTGGAGCTGTAAAAGCACAACAAACCACAGGTGATGTAACCCAAAACTCTGCCAATGGAGCAGCACAGGCTCTTAACGGAACAATAAGAGTGATTGACAACAAAGGAACAATAAAGTATCTGCAGGCTAAAAATGGGATCACAACACTCACGAATACTACAAATAATGTAACAACAACAACGTGGCAGTTGGGAGGAACCCTTACTGATGATACCAGTATAGATCTTAACGGGAAAAAATTTGGTCTTGCCAATGTACTTCAGAATACGAATACCAATCAGGCAGGATCTAATGTTCCGGCAACTTCTGCAACGCTGGGAACTTCAGGATATACAATTCTTGTAAGGGATGAGGCTACGGGAAATGTCTTAAAAATGCTTTCAACAGATCTTGTACAAAGCGGGCATGAAAAATTTACTTCAACTGCGGGTCAGACCTCTTACAGTTTAACAGGATCACCTGCACTTCCTACCTATTCTCAGGTTTGGGTATATAGAAACGGAGCAAAACTAATTGCCAATGAAGATTATACCGTTTCCGGATCTGCCATAACACTGGTTCCAAACGGAACTGCTCCGAATGATTGGTCTGTATTGGCAGGCGATATTATCGAGGTTCAGTATCTGAAGTAAGATTGCTTCTCAAAACCAATAATTCATTTTCATATTATTGATAAACACGAGATGGACAAATTATTCAATTTTATTTTTTTCGTTTTATCTGTTTCGTTCTATTCACAAGTCAGGGTTATTGATAATAAAGGTAACCTTAAACAGGTTGATGAATCGAAATGGACTTTATCCGGCAGTAATATTTATAATAAAAACTCCGGAAATGTAGGAATTGGTATATCCAGTCCCTCAGAAAAGCTTGAAGTAAATGGAATTGTAAAATCAGCGGGAGCTGTTTATACCAACTCGGGGCTTTTCAATAAAATTTTATATGCAAATGCTTCCGGTAATGTAAGTCCACTGTCTTTAGGATCCGGACTTACATTCTCCGGTGGTATTCTTAATACGGTGAATAGCGGAACAGTTACAAGTGTAGGATTAAGTATGCCTGCTGCATTCAGTGTTTCCAATTCTCCGATTACCAATTCGGGAACGATCACAGTTTCCGGCTCGGGAACAATTGCTCAATATATAAGAGGAAACGGAACTTTAGGGAATTTCTCTTTATCCGGTTTAAGCGATGTATCTCTTTCGGCTCTTACAACGGGACAGATTTTGCAGTATAACGGTACTTCATGGATAAATATATCACCCAATTCAACGCTTACAAGAGGTAATTTAACGACAGCCACTACAGGATTATCTGTAACCGGAGGGACTAATGCCGTTTTGGGAAGTGGAACAGCGGTGGATTACAATTTAGTTACGGGTATCGGTAACCTTGTTTCGGGAACTCAGGGAGTCTTGGGAGGAACAGGAAATACAAACACCTATATTGGTGCAGACGGACAGAAACATTTGTTTCCTTCGGCATATTCTTTACCAATTGCAAGTTCCACAACTCTTGGAGGAGTAAAGATTGGCTCAGGAATAAATGTTGCTCCAGACGGAACGATATCGGCAGCAAATTCGGGAACGGTTACAAGTGTAGGACTGAGTATGCCTGCTGCATTTAGTGTTTCCAATTCGCCGATTACCAATTCGGGAACGATCACGGTTTCCGGCTCGGGAACAATTGCTCAATATATAAGAGGAAACGGAACTTTAGGGAATTTCTCTTTATCCGGCTTAAGCGATGTATCTCTTTCAGCACTTACAACGGGGCAAATTTTGCAGTATAATGGTACTTCATGGATAAATATATCACCCAATTCAACGCTTACAAGAGGGAATATAACGACATCAACAACAGGATTATCTGTAACCGGAGGGACTAATGCTGCATTGGGAAGCGGAGTAACTTTAGATTACGATTTAGTTACGGGTATCGGTAACCTTGTTTCGGGAACTCAGGGAGTCTTGGGAGGAACAGGAAATGCAAACACATACATTGGCGCAGACGGACAGAAACACTTGCTTCCTTCGGCATATTCTTTACCAATTGCAAGCTCTACAACTCTTGGAGGGGTAAAGATTGGCTCAGGAATAAATGTTGCTCCAGACGGAACGATATCGGCAGTAAATTCGGGAACTGTAACCAATATTGCCACAGGAACAGGACTTACAGGAGGACCCATAACATCTACAGGAACCATATCTTTAAGCAATACGACAGTCACTGCCGGAGCTTATGGAACCGCGTCTACAACTATTCCTACCTTCACAGTTAATGCACAGGGACAATTAACAGCAGCCGGAACTTATCCAACATCAGGAATATCCATTGCAGGCGATGTTACCGGAACTTTAGCAGCCTCCACGGTCGCGAAAATTCAGGGAAGAAATATTGCCAATACAGCTCCGACTAACGGACAGACATTGATTTACAATACCACTACCAGTCAATGGGAACCCGGTAATTATACCTTTCCTCAGTTGCTTGTAGATGCTTCAAGAACAACAACGTATACTCCTGCTGTTGCCTATGTTGTTATTCCCTACAATACGACAGCAGTAAATGTAGGAACTTCCTATAATACAACCTCAGGAAATTTTACGGCTCCGGCAGCAGGAACCTACCAGATTATTGTCAACAACAGTTTCAGCGCAAATACCGCTGCAAATCACTCTATAACAACCCGAATTATTGTAAATGGCACAACAGATACAGAATCATCCTGTTCGGCATCTCCATACGCAGGAAGCGGAGTTAATATTACAAGCTCTCCCTCAACAGTGGTGAGCTTAACAGCCGGACAAACTGTTAATATACAAATCGGCGGGGAAGTGGGAACTGTTAATGCTTTAACGGGTACCGGTCAGCACAGATTAAAAATCATCAGGTTAAATTAATTCGGATAATTAACCTCGTATACCTTACATTTCAGTCAATTTCATACGATATTTAACATAACTACATTTAATAATTCTTGATTCAAAAGGTTAACTGTTCACCGTATTTTTACGGTAAATTGATTCCGTATTTTTTTTATCCGATTTTAGGTCTGATATTTGTACTGAGTAGAAAAAAAATTATTGCCCATTTTTATTTATGAAAAACAGACTTGTGAAAAAATCATTTCTTTATGCATTCTTTATCAGTTTAATGGTGGTTTCCTGTAAAAAAGAAATTGAAAAAATCAGCGACAAAATCAGTGACACCACTTCATCAATAAGCGAACCAGATCCCGAAAAAGATTCCGTAGTTGTAAAAAAAGATTCTGTAATAGAAAAAGAATCTTTACCTCCGGCAATGCAGGAAGATGGTTTTTACAATGCTTTTATTTTCCCTAAAGACAAAAAAATGAAAGATTCTTTATTCGGAATCTTCAACAAAAAATATACAGAGAAAGAACGTTATGCTATTTTAGCTTTAAACAGACTGGATTCTAAAAATAAATGGAATGCAGATACTTTGGTGGTTCCTGCAAAAATTGATACTACATTGATGGAGTATTCTCCTTTCCCGATGCAGCTTGATGTATTGAGTCCGGTAAAGAAATTTGTTATCTTTTCATATCCTATTCAGGCTTACGGAGTGTATTCAAACGGAACTCTAGTGAAGTGGGGACCTACAAGTATGGGAAAGAAAACGGCGAAAACAAAAACAGGTCTTACCTTTGCCAACTGGAAAAAACAACTGGCGATCTCAACGGTAAGCAGCGAGTGGAAATTGCCTTATAATTTCAACATCTTTAATCTCGACGGAATCGGATGGCATCAGTATGATCTTCCGGGTTATCCTGCATCGCATTCATGTTTAAGATTGTTGATGAAAGATGCAAAATGGCTTTATGGTTATGCAGATACTTGGGTGCTGAATCCCGGAGGAGCGACTACAAAAGCAAAAGGAACCCCTGTAATGGTTTACGGAGATTACGGTTGGGGAAAAAGAAAACCTTGGAGAAAACTTCTGAGCGATCCGAATGCCAACAGCGTTTCTGTAGATGAAATGACCAAAATGATCGAGCCAAACATCGAAAGAATACTGAAAGAACAGGACAACAGAGAAAAAGTGGTAGATTCTATAAGAGCGGCAAAAGCTGTATTGGAACAAATGCCGCAGACAACCAAAACCGTTGCTCCTTAATCCAATTTTTCAAATTGCAGCGTAGATTCTTCGGCAAATCTTCTGAGTTTCAGCATTTCGTCTTTGCCTTTGTACTGTCCGAAACGTGCAGCAGCATAGGTGAGTGCAATACAAAATACCATCACGAAAGATGCGGTAAGCGCCCAGGGAAATTCCTGACTTTTGATTTGTTTTTCCACATAATACATGGAAATAAAGACCATCCAGAGAATCGAAAACGCAAAATATAAAAACATAAAGAACGTCCAAACTGCGGAACTGGGTCCGAAAACACCCCGTATCGCAGTTTTTTCGTCTTCAATTTCAATTCTTAAAGACAATCTCGGCTTCCAGTAGGTTTCGTAATCTGTTTCTACACAGATCGTAGCCACTTCTTTATTGATGTTGCCGGAAAATTCATCTTTATGTTCTTTAAGATATTTTTTCAGATTTTCTGCATATTCTTCTTTGGTTAAATGAGTAAACATCTTAAATCGTGGTCTGGTTCTTATTTTGTCCAGCGTTGTTTCTTCGGTTTTCATATCATTCTTGTTCTTGGTAAGGTATCGGATCTTCGAGGGTGAAGCTTAAAGTCATCTGTTTATTTTTTCTTTCAATCAGCATATTGATGGTTTTTCCTTCATCGGATTTCATCATTTCCATGATTTTATTGAGCGTCATGTCTTCTGTTTTTTTACCATTGATGCTTATTAAACGATCGTCTTTCTGCAGTCCGGCTTTAGCTCCGGGAGAATCTTTACGCACTCCGGCAATGGAAAAAATAGGTTTTAAGACAAAATTATACTGCAGATTATTATTAATGATTTCAATGCCATTGGAAGGACTTTCTTTGCTTTTAGCGGGAAGATTCACCACATCTTTTGTCCATTCCATGCCGTCCTGCTTAAAATCCAGACCGCTCATATTGAAATGAAAAGGATCATCGTAATTTCCGTTCTTTTTTAGATACATCTTCTGTTCAGAATAGTGGAATGCAACCGTAAATCGTCTCATGATATCTCCGCCAATGGAACCTTTTCTGTTTTCTACCATATTTACGTGCTGAATGGAGTATTCATCAGGCATTGCCGTTAATGGCTTTTCAAATTTAAAATCTCCGAGATACAGGTTGTGAATTCTGCTTCGTTTACCATACACATCACCGTTGAAGCCACGACCGAGATAATCATCAATATTCGGTCGGTTGTATACAAAATCTTTAATGAGGGCAGGAAAAAGCCACATCGGATCACTATTCCCCAGATCAATCAGTAATTTTGAAGGCTTTCGTTCCCTTGTCATTTCCACATCGGCAATCACATAAGGTTTATTTTTTTCAATACTGATATCGATTTCTTTAAAATTTTTTATTTTTTTCTGAAATAAAGTTTTATCGTTGTAAATGGTAATTTTTTTAGACGAATAATCAATTAAAACAGGATGATCTTTGAAAAAATGATAGCCAATGATTCCGTTTACAGGAATTCCTACGTGCGAGGAAATATTAAAATCCTGATCTGTAATAATATAAACCGTCATTGAATAGTTTACGAAATTCTTTCCGATTTTTGCAATATTATTATCTGAAAGAAATCCGTCGATACTTGCGCTTCCTCCTAAACCGGCAAATTTTATCTTCTCAATATTCTGGAGATTGATTTCTTTATTTTCAAGACTGAAAATAGAAGTTTCTGCGACTCCGGTATCAAGTAAAAAAGTCAGATTTACTCCATTAATATTTACAGGAATAAAAATTAAATTGGCAATAAGTTTAAAAGGGATGACGGTTTTTTTTGCATCCTGAACTTCAAAAGAGTTTTGAGCATTCATAAAAATGCCGAACAGTAAGAACACAAAAAAATACCTCAGTTTCATTTACTGAATTTACTGAATTTATCCTTATCATCAATAAAAAAACATTCCCAAAATGAGAATGTTTGTATTTTGTTTAATAATTTAAAACTAATGTTTAGATTTCAATAATCTTATTTGGAAAAAAAGTCCATCAGATCCATATAATTTTTCTGGTTCACTCCATGACCGCTCATATATTCTCTGAACGTAAAATAACAGCTTAAATCATATAAAAGATCTGCTGCTTTTCTTCCCCATTCCAAAGGAATTACGGCATCGTCTGTTCCGTGAGAAATAAAGAAGCGAAGTCTTTCCAGTTTTTTCTTATCTCTTACAATATCGGTGAGTAATTTTTCTTCCGGATAACTGCTTAAACACGCCACAAGGTTAAACATTTCAGGATATTTTAATGCCAGAGCATAACATAAAATTCCTCCCTGACTGAAACCGCAAAGGTGAGTTTTGCCTTCGGTAATTCCATAACTGTTTATAATTTTAAGAATACTTTCCGTAACGCTGTTTAATGATTCTGTAGCCTGCGGAACATCAATAAAGTTGTCAGGATTGTTAAAATCGATATCATACCATGAAAAGCCTTCAAACTGGGTATTTCTCGGCGCTCTGAAGCTTACGATAATCCAGTCTTTAGGAAGAGTTTCTCTGAAGCTGAAAAGATCCTGTTCATTGCTTCCGTAGCCATGAAGCATGAAAAGAATGGTGGTATCAGAATTGATATTTTCGGGTTCTCTTACGATGTAATCTAAATTCATAAGGCAAAGATAATTATTAATGATGTATTTATTCTTTAGCTCCATCAAAATAAGACCATTTAAAACAGATGGACAAACTGTCTTAAAACTAATATTAAACCCGCCCAATATTTAGACAAAAACAGCGTTATAATTATTTATTGAATTGATATTATTTACAAATCATTGTTGGAAATTTTTCATAAAAGTTATTTTTATATTGATAAAAAACCTATATTTGGAACATTAAAAATCTATTTGGAGAAATGAAGCAATTTTACAAATCAAAAAGTTTACTTAGACTTTCTTTTTTATTCGCTGTATTATTTTCAGCAATCTTAGTTGTTAATTCTTGTAAGAAAGATGACGATGATGAATTTACAGATCATATTATTCAGTTTGAAGCTAAAATAAATACAAAAGGTCCAAATCCACCTGCAAATCCACCTGTTACAGGAACTTTTTCAACTGTAGTCACACAAATCGGAACAGGGCAGAGTACTACTTTTAATCCTACAGGAACTACATGGTCCAGCGGAGAGCAGTTTGTAAGCTCAAGTCAGGCTCAGCTAAATTTAGCAGCAAATGCTGTTCTTCCTTATTCGGATTCTGAGCTAATCATTAATATCTATGTAGACGGAGAAGTTGCAAAAACTAAAAAGGTAGTAGGATCGGGTACACAAAGTGCTTCAATTTCTTACAGCTTTTTAGAATTATAAAAAAAATCATTCAAAATACCAAGACCATCTGAAAAGGTGGTCTTTTTTATTGACATTACCTAAAAAATCGGGGGGCAAAATTGAAAATTTTGCCCCCCCCCGATTTTATACTATTATTAACTTTTAAATTACTTTCACGATAAAATAGCTCTTCTTTCCTTTTTGTAAAAGTAAAAACTTACCGTCAATCAAATCACTTTCATTAGCTGTGTAAACATCATTAATTTTCTGTTTGTTTACCGAAATAGCATTTCCTTTCAGTTCTCTTGTTGCTTCACTTTTAGATTTTAAAAATCCTGATTTTTCAGAAAGCAAATCGATAATATTTACTCCTAAAACATCATTCTTTGCTACCTCTTTCTGAGGAACTCCATCGAAAACTTCAAGAAATGTTTCTTCATCAAGACTTACCAGATCTTCAGCCGTAGAACGTCCGAAAAGGATTTCAGAAGCTTTCAGTGCTTTTTCGTATTCATCTTTTCCGTGAACCCAAGCCGTAACTTCCTCAGCTAATTTTTTCTGTAGTTTTCTTTCGTGCGGAGCCGTTTTATGCTCTTCAATTAAAGTTTCAATTTCTTCTTTCCCTAAAAAAGTATAGAATTTAATAAATCTTTCCGCATCTTCATCCGTTGCATTCAGCCAGAATTGGTAGAATTTATAAGGTGAAGTTTTCTTTTTATCCAGCCAGTAATTTTCTCCGCTTTCAGACTTTCCGAATTTCGAACCGTCCGCTTTTGTGATCAAAGGAACCGTTAATGCAAATGCTTCACCCTGCGCTTTTCTGCGGATCAGTTCTGTACCGGTCGTGATATTTCCCCATTGGTCAGAACCGCCCATCTGAAGCTTAACGCCATTATTCTGGTATAAATGTAAAAAATCGTATCCCTGAATCAACTGATAGGTAAACTCAGTAAAGCTCATTCCGTCAACACCTGCCTCTCCGGAAAGTCTTTTCTTCACAGAATCTTTCGCCATCATATAGTTGACGGTAATATTTTTTCCTACGTTTTTCGCAAAATCAAGGAAAGAAATATTTTTCATCCAGTCGTAATTGTTCACCAGTTCCGCTTTATTCGGCTCGCTTCCCGAAAAATTCAGAAATCTGGAAAGCTGGTTTTTCAGACAGTCTACATAATGCAGCAAAGTATCTTCATCCAGCAGATTTCTTTCCGCAGATTTTCCCGAAGGATCACCAATCATTCCTGTGGCACCCCCTACCAAAGCAATCGGTTTATGACCGTGCTGCTGAAAATGAGCCAGAATTTTTATCTGAATAAGACTTCCGATATGTAAAGAATCTGCAGTAGGATCAAAACCGATGTAAGCTGTTGTCATTTCCTTATCCAGTTGTTCGTCCGTTCCGGGCATCATGTCGGCAAAAAGCCCGCGCCATTTCAGTTCTTCAATAAAAGAGTTCATTATTTTCTGCTTTAAAATTTAATGTGCAAAGATAATCATTTCAGGGGAATAAGGCGAAGACAGAAACTTTCAATTCAGGATGAAAAACAGGTTGATTTTTTTAGGAGCTGTTTCCTGCTCTCCGCACTCGCTATTTTGTTTGATTTTGGTTTCGGCGGCAAAGCCGCCGAAACCAAAATCAAACAAAATGAGCTCAGACAAATGCTGCGATCATGGCTAAACCTCAGTCGGAATACAAATTGTACAGAAAAAATCATTTGATCTCCTGCATTGTATTTTCAGCGAAAATCAATTATATTTGTTAGTAATGAACGACGAACAATTATTTCCTCTCATTCAGAAAGCGAAGGAAAAAGACCAGAAAGCGCAGACAAGGCTCATCAACATTTTTTGGGTTGATGTTTTTTCTTTTGTAATGAAAAAAGTTCACGACGAAAATGATGCCGACGAAATCACCGTAAATGTTTTTTCAAAAGTTTTATCAAAGCTGGATATGTTTGATCCCCATTTTCAGTTTAAAACATGGATTTTAACCATTGCTCAAAATACCATCATCGATTTTTGGAGAAAAAAAAGCCGCGAAAATCAGGATCCTACGGAAAATCTGGATGAGGTAAAAAACCAGTATGCCAAATCTCCTGAAGAATTAATGATTTCCGAAGAAGAACAGAAGAAAATCATTAAAACAATAGAATCTTTAGATGTCAATTATCAGGAAATCATCCGTTTGAGATTTTTCGAAGAAAAAAGCATCAAAGAAATTGCTGAGGAATTAGGCATTTCTGTTGCCAATACAAAGGTTCGTGTTATGCGTGCAAAAAAAGTCTTAGCAGAACTGTTGAAAAATAATGAGTTTGAGGATCAATAATCACAAACTTTTAAAATCCCGATCTTAGAATTTAAAAAATATAATTTTCCTGAATTTTATCATATTCTGAATAAATTTTCAATAAATGCTGAAAATCATATATGATTAAACGTTTACATTTTCTAAATTCGTATGAAAATTAAGAAATATGACTTTTGGAATTGAGGCAGCAAGCTATTATGTGCCTTCATTATATTTGGAAATTAAAGATTTAGCAGAAAAAAGAGGAATCGAGCCTGCAAAACTCGAAAAAGGATTGGGATTGCATAAAATGGGCTTTCCCGATGTTCATGAAGATGCCGCAACTTTCGCAGCAGAAGCATTACTTAAACTCATAAAGGATTATAACATCAATCCGAAAGAAATATCAAGAATTTATTTAGGAACAGAAAGCGCTTTAGATGCAGCAAAACCAACCGCTTCTTACGCTATGCAGATGGTAGAAAAAGTTCTGGAAAAAGAATTCGGAGAACGGGTTTTCAGAAATTGTGATGTGGTAGACATGACTTTTGCGTGTATTGGAGCAGTAGATGCGCTTCATAATTCTTTAGATTTTGTAAGAGCAAACCCTGATAAAAAAGCGGTCGTCATTGCAAGTGATTACGCAAAATACGAACTGGCTTCTTCCGGAGAATACACACAGGGGGGAGGAGCCGTTGCGGTTTTAATTTCTTCAAAACCTGATCTTATTGAAATCGAGAACAATTGGGGAATTGCCACAGAATCGGTCTTTGATTTTTTCAAGCCGCGTCGTCATTTCAAAAAAGAAGATTTAACGAATGCTCCAGAAAGTTTTCCTCAAAAAATAGAAATTTTCACGGATGAGCCAGTCTTTGATGGACAATATTCCAATCAGTGTTATCAGGACAGAATTAGAGAAGCCTACGATCATTATAAAGAAATTACAGGACTTAATAAACCTTACGAAAATTGGAAATATCTGATCTTCCATCTTCCCTACGCCTTTCACGGAAAAAGAGTTTTCACAGAAATTTACAGTTTAGAAAACGGTTTGTCTTACGAAACTCCTGAAGAACAAAAAGCAGTGGCAAAATCAGAAGAATACCTTCAGTTTATTAATGATAAAATTGAAAAATCTCAACGTGCATCTTCGGAAATCGGAAATATGTACACTGCTTCCATTTTTATGGCTTTACTTTCTGCTTTACAGACTTCTTTTAACGAAAATGAAGAATTGGCAGAACAGGAAATCGGATTTTTAGGGTACGGAAGCGGATCAAAATCCAAAGTTTTTGCCGGAAAAGTTTCAGAAAACTGGAAAAAGGTGGTCAAAAAATGGAATTTATTTGAAAGTTTAAAAAACAGAACAGCAATTGATTTTGAGACTTATGAAAAACTTCACAGAAAACAAATGCAAAATTCAGTTAAAGAAAACTATAAAGGTTTCGGTTTAAAATCAGTAGAATTGGAAAATCCTGTTTTAAAAGGAGCAAGATATTATGATTATCAGGGATAATTAAAAATCAATAATAATATTAAAACATCTCAATCTGAGGTGTTTTTTTATTCCGGAAACAAAACTTTATCCTGATAACTTTTCGGCGTTACTCCCACTAATTGCTTAAATACTCTCGTAAAATAATTCGCATCCGAAAACCCTGTCTGATAAGCTGTTTCCTTAATGCTGTTCTGGTTCGCCAAAAGTTCTTTTGCCCGATTGATTCTTTCCTGCAAAATAAACTCATTCGGAGAAGTTCCCAGTTCGTCTTTAAACATTTTAAAGAAATTGGATTTACTTACATATGCCATTTTTGCAATGCTGTCAATCGATAATTTCTGATGAAGGTTTTTCTTAATATAATCTACGGCAAAACCGATTCTGGATTTGTTTTTAACGATATTTTTCTCCACCATGCTTCTTGCCTGTGTCTGCATCAGGCGGATAAGAAGTTCCTTCAACGCAAAATCTGCCATAATATCCTTTTGTGAATTATCGTCCATCGCAATTCTCATGATATTATTCGTTGCCGAAGCCAGAGACTGATTATTAAACAGAAAATACTCATCCAGTTCAATATTCCATTGCGAAGTTTCATCCACCTTTGGAAGATGATAATTGAGGTGATTGAGAGAATTCTCTATAAATTCAGGATTCAGGCTAAGAGAAATACATTGGGAAGGCGTTTCATCCGCTTCCGGAAAATCGATCACCATCGTTTCTCCCGGCGAAACCAAAACACTTTCTCCCGGAAAATAATCAAAATAGCCCGTTTTATGATCTATTTTCATATGCTTTTTCCCGCGAAGCATTGCCGTGAATGCAATCGTTTCAAAATGCAGTTTTACATCGAAAGCAGCCTTATGCGTTTCGTAGATGCTGAATTCACAATTGTTTAGATTGAATTTTGTCTGATTTTCAACCAAGTGCATAAGCTGGTTTTCCCTTTTCAATTCAGGAGTTTCTAATAAAATCTTGTTATTGTTCATTTCTAAACATTTTTAATAGCCTGTTTACTCAAATATAGAAAATAATCGCTTTACAATACTGTTAATGAAATAATAAAATTCTACGTCTGCACGATTTTGAAGTTTTTTTGTACGATTGTGCTATCCGAATCTCTAAGGGAAGTGTAATTTGGCAATAAATAAAAATTAAAATTGTACGAATATGAGCACTACAACACAACAGCAATCAGACACATTACTACAGTGGCCTGAATTTAAAAAAAGATATGACAACTACATCAACGGGCAATTTACAGCTCCGGTCAACGGACAGTACTTCGATGTAGTTTCCCCCATTGACGGTAAAAATTTCACACAGGCAGCCCATTCATCCAAAGAAGACCTTGAATTGGCGGTAAATGCAGCCGAAAAAGCATTCCAAACGTGGAAAAACACTTCTTCCACAGAAAGAAGCATCATTTTAAACAAAATTGCCGACAGGATCGAGCAGAATTTAGAATACATCGCAACCGTTGAAACCATTGATAACGGGAAAGCGGTAAGAGAAACTTTAGCCGCAGATATTCCTTTGGCGATCGATCATTTCAGATATTTTGCGTCCGTTATCAGAGCGGAAGAAGGTTCTCACAACGAACTGGATAAAGATACCGTTTCATTAATCGTTCACGAACCGCTTGGAGTGATCGCACAGATCATTCCATGGAATTTCCCGATCTTAATGGCAGTCTGGAAATTAGCTCCGGCTTTGGCAGCAGGAAACTGTGTCGTTTTAAAACCCGCAGAAAGTACTCCAATTTCCATTATGGTTCTGATGGAACTCATCGGCGATTTGCTTCCGGCAGGAGTGGTAAACATTGTGAACGGTTTCGGAGCAGAACTGGGAAGGGCTTTGGTAACCAATCCGAAAGTAGCAAAAGCAGCATTTACAGGTTCTACAGCAACCGGTAGACTTGTTATGCAGTACGCAACAGAAAATATCATCCCGGTAACGTTAGAATTAGGAGGAAAGTCTCCAAACGTTTTCTTCAATTCGGTAATGGATGCAGACGACGAATTTTTAGATAAAGCCATCGAAGGAGCAGTTCTTTTTGCTTTGAATCAGGGTGAAATCTGTACCTGTCCGTCAAGATTACTGGTTCAGGAAGATATCGCAGATGCTTTCATTGCCAAAGTGATCGAAAGAGTAAAAGCCATCAAAGTCGGAAATCCTTTAGATAAAACCGTAATGATGGGAGCACAGGCTTCACAGATTCAGAAAGATAAAATCCTTTCCTACATCAAATTAGGAAAGGAAGAAGGTGCAGAAGTGCTTGTTGGAGGCGATGTAAATCACGTCGGAGAAGGTCTGGAAAACGGATATTATATTCAGCCGACCATTTTCAAAGGAAACAACAGAATGAGAATCTTTCAGGAAGAAATTTTCGGACCTGTTCTTGCGTTCACCACCTTCAAAGACGAAGAAGAAGCATTAAAAATTGCAAACGACACCATTTACGGTCTTGGAGCGGGAGTATGGACAAGAGATGCGCATCAGCTTTATAACATTCCGCGTCATATTGAAGCAGGAAGAGTTTGGGTAAACCAGTATCATGCATATCCTGCAGGAGCACCATTCGGAGGATACAAACAGTCGGGAATCGGTCGCGAAAACCACAAAATGATGCTGGATCATTACCGTCAGACTAAAAATATGCTGATTTCCTACAACAAAAACAAACTAGGTTTCTTTTAATCTTAAATATTAGGGCGTGCCCGTTTTCCCCATCTCGGCAACGGGGAAAAACGGTCGGGCTATTCAAGGCTCCACTTCGTTTCGGTGCTCCGTTTCACTCCGCACCGGCTCGTTCCTCGCCGCCCTTCCTATCCCTCACGCGAATAACCAGTCGTCCTTATCTGAAATTTTCGGGTGAGCAGGAATTTTTGTGTCATTTAGAGCCGTATCAAAACTTTAAAGAACCAGACTAAACTTAAAAACCAACTCAAAAAAATAAATAATGATTCCAAAAACAATGAAAGCAGCAGTTGTTCAAGGCTATGGACAACCCCTGAAAATAGAAGAAGTGCCCGTAAGAGAACCCGGAAGATATGAAGTACTCGTAAAAGTAATCGCCTGTGGCGTTTGTCACACAGATTTACATGCAGTGGACGGCGATTGGCCTGCAAAACCGAAAATGCCTTTAATTCCGGGACATGAAGGAGTAGGGATCGTGGTTGCATGTGGTCCTGAAGCTTTTGTAAAAGAAGGAGATGCAGTGGGAGTTCCGTGGCTCTATTCCGCCTGCGGATGCTGCGATTATTGTATCACAGGCTGGGAAACACTTTGCGAAGCACAGAAAAACGGAGGATACAGCGTTGATGGAGGTTTTGCCGAATATGTCATTGCAGATTCACGATATGTCGGACATCTGAAACCGGATGTTAACTTTTTAGAAATTGCGCCGATTCTTTGTGCGGGAGTCACCGTATATAAAGGTTTAAAGGAAACGGAAACAAAACCGGGAGAATGGGTTGCCATTTCAGGAATCGGTGGATTGGGACACGTTGCCGTTCAGTATGCAAAAGCAATGGGAATGCATGTCGCCGCTATTGATGTAGCTGATGATAAACTGGATCTGGCTAAAAAATTAGGCGCAGATTTGGTCGTGAATGCCAAAACAACAGATCCCGGAGAATATCTTCATAAAGAAGTTGGCGGAATGCATGGCGCATTAATAACAGCGGTATCTCCGATTGCCTTTAAACAGGGAATTGATGTCTTGAGAAGAAAAGGAACCATTGCCTTAAATGGTCTTCCGCCGGGATCATTTGAACTTCCGATTTTTGAAACCGTATTAAAAAGAATTACGGTGCGCGGTTCCATCGTAGGAACTCGAAAAGATCTTCAGGAAGCACTGGATTTTGCAAATGAAGGACTGGTAAAAGCAACGGTAACTGCGGCAAAATTAGAAGATATTAATGATGTTTTCGACAAAATGAAAAAAGGGCAGATCGATGGCAGAATCGTTCTCGATATTGCAGGAAGTTCGAATTAAATAGAATTTAAGGTTTCGGCGAAATGAAATTTCGCCGAAACTTTTTAACTTTATGTAAGAAAAATAATGACGAGGGAAACGGAGGTGTTAAGAACATGATTTTTACGAATGGATCAAAGAAGAGATAATGACATTCAGAAATACCGAAAATGTTGTCATTCTGACGAAGGAAGAATCTAAACCTTATTTATAAAGATTTTTTACTTCACTTCTGAACTGTGTTCGTACAACTTTAATTCACTAAAAATAAAGAAAAATGCAAACAAAAATAGCAAGACTCTCAGCAACCGAAAAAGCTTTGGAAGTCATTTGGGAACTGGAAAAAAAATATGGTGACCTGATGTTTTATCAGGCAGGAGGATGCTGTGAAGGAACGCAGCCGCAGTGTTTTGAAAAAGGAGGATTTTACCCGAGAATGAACGATGCGATGATCGGAACCATTAACAATCATGAATTCTGGATCGACCGTGATCTCTTCGAATACTGGAAATATTCACATTTTACACTCGATGTTGTCGATGGTTTCGGACCGGGCGGATTCTCTTTAGAAACACCTCTGGGCAAAACATTTAAAGTCATTTACAGACTTTTCACGCCTGAAGAACTGGAGAATTTAGAACCGGTGAAACGGAGTGAATAATTATCGTGTATTTTTTAACATATTATTTTTCTGAACTATAAAATTTAATTCTCTTTCAAAATCGTATTTTCCCCTAGTAATATTTCTTTTTAGAGTAAAATAATAATTTATAACTCCAATTATTGGTATAATTACTATAAAAGACATATCAGAACTGCCTTGGAAAGGAATATTGAAAAATATAATTAAAAAAATTATCAGAAAAATTAAGGATATACCGGAATATTTTATGGGAGTGAATTCCATTCTAATGAGTATTTTTCCGTTTTCATCATTTATCGTACCTCTTATATAAGGATTTGGAGAACTCATATCAAAAAGATGTCTTCTTCTCATAATCAAAAATTCGTTTTTATTCAAATATCCTTTATATTCATATCTTTTTGGAATTAAATATTCTGAATTTTCAAAAAAACTAAAATTACTATTATAAATAAGCTTTTTTAATATATATATGAATTCAGCTTTATCCATTGTAGTTTCAAAGATTAATTCATCATATAGCCCTATACTTTTGTAAAAAGAATTCATACAGAAATCAATACATAAAATTATTTAGAAAATATTCGTGCAATTCGTGAAAAAACATTCGTGCAATTTGTGTTTAGGTACAAAATCAAACCTTCACAAACCTACTCACAAACATAGAAGCTACCAATTGTCCGACCGCATTTAAAACCGTTGCCAAAGGATCCACCAGAGTTCCGATAATCATCACTGCCGGAATTGCTTCCTGTGGTAATTTGTAAACTGAAATCATCAACATTTCTCCGATATATCCTCCGTTCGGAATTCCTCCCGCAACGATACTTACAAACACGGTAATTCCCAAAGCTAAAAGAAGATTCATGGGATCAAAAAAATCTCTTCCGATGATTAAGAATGCCACATAAATCTTAATGATCGACGACATCGAAGAACCGTTTTTATGTAAGGTTGTCCCAATCGGGATCACAATATTTGAAATCTGGCTAGGAATTCCGATTTTTGAAGCTGCGAGTAAATTGGCAGGCATCGTGGCGAAGCTGCTGCAGGTACTCAAAGCGGTTAAAGTAGGGAAAATAGCATTTGTCCAGAAACTTTTAACCCCGTTCTGTCCTTTTGCCATAAACGCATAGAGTGAAAAGAAGACCAGAAAATAGACTACTCCTGCAATATAATACAATCCTAAAGGTTTTGCGTAAAATCCGAAAAGCTGAGGTCCCAAAGTGGCAACCTGATACGCAAAATAAGCGCCCAAACCAATCGGGGCGACTTTCATAATCAACAAAAGCAGTTCTTTCATCACTTCATAACCCGAAGCGATAAATGACCGGAAAGCCTGTCCTTTTTCTCCCGCTTTTCTGGCTGAAAATCCCGTCATGAAAGCAAAAATTAAAAGAGCCAGCATATTTTGTCTTGAAAAAAGCTGTGTAAATTCTCCTACCGTAAAAAATCCTACGATTCTGTTTCCCCAACTGTCATTGCTTGTAGCTTCCTCCACAATTTCAGAACTTCCCGAAACTCCGGAAACCGGAAAAAGATAAACGGCGCAAATCGTAAAAACCGCGGCGGTTAAAATAAAAAACAGAAAGGTAAAAGCCATGGTAACCATTATTTTTCCAAATTTAGACTGCTGCTCTAACGAAGCAATAGAATTGGAAACGGCAAAGAAAACCAGCGGAACTACACTTACAAACAGCAGGTTCAGGAAGATATCTCCCAAAGGTTTTATATAATCCACAATATCGGGAGCCGCAATTCCGATAATGCTTCCGACAGAGATTCCCAACAGTAAAAGTAAAATTCCGGAGTAGTTTTTCAACACTTCTTTCATGCGTTGCTTTTTAACCAAAGATAGCTTAATTTTTAACATTCCGTTATATAAAATTCAGTCATAAAATCCTTAAATTTGAGTAAACATCGTTTCTATGGCTTATATAGATTACTATAAAATTTTAGGCGTAGACAAAAACGCAACGCAGGAAGATATCAAAAAGGCATATCGCAAACTCGCAAGAAAATTACATCCCGACCTCAATCCTGATGACAAGGAAGCCGAAAGACAATTCAAAGAGCTGAATGAAGCCAATGAAGTTCTGAGCAATCCCGAAAACCGTGAAAAGTACGATAAATACGGAGAACACTGGAAGCATGGCGAAGAATATGAAAAAGCACAGCAACAGCAGCAAAGACAATATCAAAACCAGGGAGGAAACTTCGGAGGCGGATTTTCGGAAGCGGATTTCGGCGACGGGGAAGATTTTTCAGATTTTTTCCAGAGTATGTTTGGCGGAGCAGGAGGAGGTTTCGGAAGAAATTCAAGGGGAAGTGCGTCGGGAAAATTTAAAGGACAGGATATTCAGGCAGAATTAACTTTAACCTTGAGAGATGCCGCAACAACACATCCTCAGACTTTTGATATCAATGGCAAAAAAGTAAGAATTACGATTCCGGCAGGAGTGTATGACGGTCAGCAGATTAAATTAAAAGGGCACGGAAATCCCGGTTTCAATGGCGGTCCAAATGGAGATTTATACATTACTTTCAATATCACTCCTGATCCGAATTTTGAAAGAACCGGCAATGATCTGAAATCTAAAGTTTTGATTGATCTGTACACTGCAGTTTTAGGCGGTGACGTAAAAGTAAACACGCTGAACGGAAGTGTAAATCTGAAAGTAAAACCTGAAACACAGAACGGAACAACAGTAAGACTGAAAGGAAAAGGCTTTCCGGTGTACAAGAAGGAGGGAGAATTCGGTGATCTTTTTGTGACCTATGAAGTGAAATTACCGACAAATTTAACTGAAAAGCAGAAAGAACTTTTTGAACAACTTAAAAATTCCTAAGCCATGAGTGAAAGAATATCGAGGGAAGAACTCGTAAAAATATACAATGTAGAAATTACTTTTTTTGATGAACTGGTGAATTCCGGATTGCTCAATATTCATACAGAAAACGAAATCCGTTATGTGATGTATGAAGATTTGCCCACGTTTGAGCGGTTTACCAACTGGCATTATGATCTGGAAATCAATCTTCCGGGTCTGGAAGTGATCCATGAAATGCTGAAAAAAATGGATGATCTGAGACAGAGGAACCGTGAACTGATGAATAAACTTTCTGCAATTGCAGATAAATATGAGGATGGGTAATTTAGTTGATAGCTGAAGCATCATGATTGATGATTGATGATTGGAGTTGTGAAAAAATAATAGATCAATGAAGAGATCATCATTAAATTAAATTTTTCATTTAGCTTTGCATCAGAAATTACTGTTTATGAATGAAGAGAAAAGTATTGTTTTAAAGCCTAAAAGGAAAGACTTCGAAGAAATATATTTCAGCGGAAATCAGGGAAGTTTGTTTTTTTCATCGACTACCAGAGGAAAAACGATTACAACGATTGTGATTGCTGTTATTTTACTGATCGTTTTTGTTTTCAGAAATGATTTTACCAAAGAAAAAGCGGGAATTTTATATTTTGTAAGTTTTTTGTTTTTGCTGTGTGCGGTTTTTCTTTCTGTAAGCATCAACAAAGTTTCGAGATGGAAAAAGCAGGTTAATAATTACTTGAATAAGCTTGAAAACTGTAAAATCTACGAAATCCGGTTTGATGAAAATTTCTTTACCGTAAATATCGATGGCGAAAAAGAAACCAGCGAATGGAAAGATTTCACGTATTTTGACAGCAATAATGAATTTATTACCGTTGAAGGAAAATACAGCTATATGTTTCCCAGAAAATCAATGAGCGAAAAGGAATACAGCTTTCTGAAGCAGGTTTTAAAGAAAAATATTTCAGAATAAAACAACAAAAAAACTCAGAGTGCTTTGCTCTGAGTTTTATTTTATCATGAAAAGCTGATTAATCCAGCCAGCCCATTTCCTTCATCCAGTCGTCGTTGTAAATTTTTCCGACGTATCTTGAACCATGATCGTGAAGAAGAACCACAATCACATCGTCTTTCGTAAACTGATCTTTCATCTGTACCAAAGCAGAAATTGCGCTTCCCGCAGAATATCCGCAGAAAATACCTTCTTCTTTAGCCAGTTTTCTTGCATATACCGCTCCGTCCTTATCCGTTACTTTTTCAAAATGATCGATTACAGACATATCGTAGTTTTCAGGAAGAATATCTTCGCCAATTCCCTCTGTAATGTAGGTATAAGCATTTCCTAAATTGATTTCCCCCGTTTCGTGGATCTCTTTTAAGATCGATCCGTAGGTATCTACTCCGATTACTTTAATGTCAGAATTTTTTTCCTTAAAGAATGTTCCGCAACCTGTAATTGTACCTCCTGTTCCTGCTCCTACAACGAAGTGCGTTAGTTTTCCTTCCGTCTGTTCCCAGATTTCAGGTGCGGTAGACTCGTAATGAGCAGCTCTGTTGGATAAATTGTCGTATTGGTTTACGTACCATCCGTTTTCCGTTTCTTTAGCCAGTCTTTTGGAAACAGAATAGTAAGAACGCGGATCGGTAGGTTTCACATCCGTCGGACAGACAATAACTTCTGCTCCTACAGCACGAAGAATATCACATTTTTCTTTAGATTGTTTAGAGTTGGTTACAAAAATACATTTGTACCCTTTGATGATCGCGGCAAGAGCCAGTCCCATCCCTGTATTTCCGGACGTTCCTTCGATAATCGTTCCTCCGGGTTTTAATCTTCCATCTTTTTCAGCATCTTCAATCATTTTCAGAGCCATTCTGTCCTTCACAGAGTTCCCCGGATTGAAAGTTTCCACCTTTGCCAAAACCAGTGCCGGAAAATCTTCACCCAAAACTTTATTAAGTTTTACAAGAGGCGTATTCCCGATGGTTTCAAGGATGTTGTTTGCGTATTTCATAAATGTCTTTTAAAGCGTTGCAAAGATACGGCTTTCAGATAATTAATAATTAAAAATGAATAATTAATACTGTTTTCCCAATTCCAACCCCTCAAAACCAACCTTTCCAATCCAAACCCAAACTCTAAAAAATCTCAAAACCCTCTCACTCTATTTATCTTCTTACGCTCACCCTCTCCAACTCTCATACTCTCCAACTCAATAAGGAGCTTATTCCCGCTATCCACTGTATCTTTTTTGTTACGGCTTCCTGAACTACGTCCGTAAACCTTCAGTTTATGCTCCAGCCGCAACAAAAAAGGATGTAGTTCCTATCGGGGCTAGGAATTTAGGATTTCAAACAGGAATTACACACAAAGAAAATTCCACTCTTTTGGAGGGGTGGCGAAAATTTCAGAAAAATTTTTGACGGGGTGGTCTGAAAAGTGTGATTATAAGTCAATTGTGAATCGTGAAAGAGTCAATGTAATGGCTTTACAAAAATTCAGTGTTAAAAAAATTCACCATTCACTTACGCAGTAAAATTCACCATTCACTTTATTAATTATACTTAATCGCCTTCACCGGAGAAATCTTACTGATCAGATAACTCGGAATTATTAAAGCCAGTCCTGAAATAATCAGAATTCCGGCAGAAATGGAAATAATGGCAATTGGGTTAAGATCTACCGGAACCGTACTAACGTAATAATTTTCCGGATTTAAGGTAATCACTCCAAAAACTTTCTGAATCAAAAGCAGTCCGAGACCAATCGCATTTCCGTACAGCAATCCCGGAATCATAATAATTAAAGTATAATTGATAAAAGTGGCTCTGATCTGTGAATTGCTTGCTCCCAAAGTCTTTAAAAGACCGATAGAATTTGTTCTTTCAATAATCAGGATCAGAAGAACCATGATGATATTAATGACCACAACAATCAGCATGATGATGATAATCAGAGCGATATTCGTATCGAAAATACTGATCCAGTCCGTAATCTGAGGATATTTTTCAGTGGCTTTTTCAGCATAATTTTTATAGCCGATGAGTTTCTCAATTTCAGGAAAATCGCTGTCGATATCATTTACATTTTTAAAGAAAATATCCAGTCCGCCCATTTCATCAGGCTTCATATCCTGAATTTTTCTTACATGATTAATTCCTCCCAACACAAACTGATCGTCGATCATCTTAATATCGGTTTTATAGATTCCTACCACTTCAAATTTTCTGTAAATAGGCTTTTGATCTGCCTTTGAAAATACCGTTACAATGCTGTCCTTCACTTTCAGATGAAGATCATTGGCAATCTTTTGGGAAATAGTAACTCCGTTGTAATAGCCAACTTCCGTAACTTTCGGAGAAGTTCCGGCAACCAGAAATTTTTTGAACCTTACACTGTCAAAATCTTTTCCGATTCCTTTGAAAATAATCCCTGCAAAATTGTGCTCGTTCCGCATAATTCCCGTTACCGTAGCATATTTCTGCACACTTTCCACATCCGGAAGTTCTTTTATTTTCTGGATATTCAGTCCCTGATTATCAAGAACGGAAGTATTGTAGGAAGAGTTTGATCTCGTGGATCTTACAGTAACGTGTCCGCTGAAATCTGCAAGTCTTTCCTTAATCGCTTTCTTAGAACCGAATCCGGTGGAAACGGTAATGAGAGAAACAATAATTCCCAATGCCACAGAAAGTCTGCCGATGAAGATGATAACCCTCGAAAGGTTATTTTTGTTATCTTTGGAAAACGCTATTTTTTTCGAGAAATATAAAGGAAATTTCAAACTTATGAATTTAGATTTCAAAATTAAAAATTTACTTCTTATTTGCCTAATTTTTTTAGGAGTATTCAATCAATATTATTCTCAGGCTCAAGATAAAAAAGATTTTAAAACGGGAGCAGATCAGCCGGAGCTCTATTTGCCTTTGCTGAAAGGAAAAATTGTAGGAGTGGTAACGAACCAGACCGGACTGATGAGCGATAAAACGCACGTTGTAGATTTTTTGGTAAAAAACGGAATCAGAATAAGATCCATCTTCGCACCGGAACATGGTTTCAGAGGAGATGCAGATGCAGGCGAGAAAGTAAAGAACGGAGTAGACGTGAAAACCGGAATTCCCATCGTATCATTATATGGTAAAAATAAAAAACCGACTCCGGAACAACTAAAAGAAATGGATGTTCTGGTGTTTGATATTCAGGATGTTGGAGTGAGGTTTTACACCTATATTTCAACACTTACGTATCTTATGGAAGCAGCCGCTGAAAATAATATTGAAGTGATTGTTCTGGACAGACCCAATCCGCATGACGGCTACACAGATGGTCCTGTTTTAAAGAAAAAATGGACAAGTTTTGTGGGAATGCACGAAGTTCCGGTTGTATACGGATTGACAATAGGAGAGTACGGAAAAATGGTGAATGGAGAAAAATGGCTGAAAAACGG
This sequence comes from Chryseobacterium gambrini, assembly GCF_900156825.1. GTDB lineage: Bacteria > Bacteroidota > Bacteroidia > Flavobacteriales > Weeksellaceae > Chryseobacterium > Chryseobacterium gambrini. The sequence continues at coordinate 162,074 of NZ_FTOV01000004.1, forward strand.
AGTTCAGGCAAAATACACGTTGATTCCGATGAAAAATTATCATAAAATGTTGCGTTACCAGATTTCAGATAAGCCGTCTCCAAATTTACCCAATGATAAAGCCATCAATTTATATCCGAGTTTATGCTTTTTTGAAGGAACACAGGTTTCCGTGGGAAGAGGAACAGATTTACCGTTCCAGATCTACGGATCTCCATGGACAAAAAATCTTCCTTATCAGTTTACTCCGAAGCCAAGTGCAGGAGCAAAAGATCCTTTTTTAAACGGAAAATTGTGCTACGGCGAAAACCTTTCAGATTATAGAAAAGATTTAAGGGAACTAAATCTGGACTGGGTAATAAAAGCGTATAAAAACTATAAAAATCCTGATCTGGACTTTTTCCTGAAACCAACCACAGGAAGCAATTTATGGTTTGATACTTTAGCCGGAACCGATGAGCTGAGAAAACAGATTGTTGCCGGAAAATTAGCTTCGGAGATCAAAGCATCCTGGAAGTCTGATTTGGAAAAATTCGAGAAAATCAGAAAGAAATATGTTGTTTACGAAAACTGATGAAACGTGAATTGTCAATTGTCAATAGTGAATTCATTTTATTTGTGAATCTAAATTGACAATTGACAATTAAAATTTTTTAATCAAAATTCTGCGGCGGAGTTTTGTCGTCTTTTCCTTTATTCATGATCACAAGACCGATTGACAGACCGATAACGCCCGCTGCCGCAATCATTAAAGCTCTTTCCAGTTTATCTGCCTGATCGTTTCCCAGATAATTCATCAGAAAAAGAATCCCAAAAGTGATGATGCAGATAATAATATGGTTTTTACCGAATAGTTTCATTGTTTTATTTTAGTTTATAAGAAATCATGACACCGCCTCTGTAAGGAAGAATTTCCCCGCTTTTGTTAAAGCCTTCCGCTACGTCATAACGAGCTCCCGTCGAGCGTACATAGCCTTTGTAAAAATCCTGAGAAGTTCCGATTCCTGCATAAATATCCATGTTCCAGTTTTCAGCAAGTTTAAACTGATAGCCTCCTGTAATTCCAACTATTATGGAATAACCTTTTTGGTAGACATCAGAATATTGGTAGACATTTCCATTTTTTTCATCAACAAAAGTGCCGTCACTCCAGTAATTCCACTTTTGGGCAATAAAGCGGGAACCTGCAATATTTCCTCCGATATACCAATGTTTAAAAGCTTCATCAAAATAATATCTTCCTTCCAGCGAAACGGAGTAATACTGCAATTCGTGTCCGGCAAAAGATTTCCAAGGAGAAATTAAAACATCACCCTGTACCGTGAATTTTTTATTTAACTGATGCTCTAATCCTACATTTATAACTCCTACAGGTATTAGCAAAGCATTTCCTTTAAGGTATACACTTTTTTCAGAAGTCTGTTGTGGTTCCTGTTCCTGTGCATTGAGTGTTCCTAAAAAAAACACGGTTAAAATTCCTGCAATCAATCTTATTTTAAGCATTTTATTTTATTTGTTTTAGTAGCTCATCGGCTAAAGTAGAATCTTTCTGAGCCTGTGTTGCCATATTTTTAGACATTTCTGCGTATGTTTTTGCCATTTCTTTATTTCCGGTTAGAAAATAAAGTTTCGCAAGAATATATGTGTTTTCGGAACTTTCGCCTCTCATCACAGATTTTTCAGCCCACTCCGCCGCTTTTTTCAGGGATGATGGGGTTTTTACGTGTTCCGCAAATACCCATGCTGCTTTTAATAATTCATTAGGTTCAAACGCTTCTGAATTTCTGTAATAGGCTAAAGCTGCTTTCTCGTATTCCGGAAAATTCGAATTTTGCTCATAATAGCCAAGTTTCATCTGGTTGAGTTTCACTTCTGCATCGTGCTTTCCTACAAGAGGTTCTGCATTTTTCATGAAGTAATCATCATTGATTTTTTTATTCTGCTGATCGATAGACTGCTCCACAATTTTGCCAAGCTTGATCTGATTGTCAAATTCTTTATACGTTTCTTCCGGTAAAAATTTGATGATTTCAGCTTTTCGGTCTGTAAAAACTTTGTAATTTTTGTCTTCAGTAGATTTTAAGAAAAACAGCAGCAGTCCAACGTCGTCTTTTGAGAATTCTTCAGTAGCTTTTTTATTTTCAAAATATCTTTCAGATGCCTGTTTGGCAAAATTAAAATCCGAAGAAGAATTGAGTTTCATAATATTGATCAGAAAATCGGGATCTTTTTCACCCTTCGCAAAACGTTCTTTCAGCGAACCTTTTTTGTTGTTAGGAGAATTTACATCCTGCGCCATCGTCAGAAACATACTTCCTTCCATATATCCGAAATTCTGGGAAACAAGCTCTCCGTTGCCATTCAGAAAAAGATAAGTAGGATAGGAGCGTACTCCGTATTTTACCGCAATATCTCTTCCTTCACCTTTTTCCATATCAAATCTTGCGTTCACAAAATTTGCATTGAAATAATCTCCGACCGATTTCTGTGTAAAAACATTTCTTTCCATCATTTTGCAGGGACCGCACCATGAAGCATAGGCATCCAGAAAGACAATCTTTTTTTCTTTTTTTGCCTTTGCAATAAGGTCTTTAAAAGGCAGTTCTTCAAATTTAATGGCTTCCTGAGCAAATGCCGTAATGGCGGAAAATAACAATAAACCGGAGATAATCTTCTTCATTTCCAATTAGAATTTGTTGGCGAATATAGTATATTTTGGCTGTATATCGATAAAATTGTATGCTAATTATATTATAAAAAAAGAGATTGCTGTATTCCAACAATCTCTAATTTTATTCATCCTTTATCTAACTTATAGTTGGATTATGGACATTGTCTCTCCCATGTAGACCATACAACACATACTTTTACATTTTTTATTGTTTCATATTCGCAACACCAGCGTGGAAAACTAGAAACCGCACCAACAGTCGCTTTTAATTCATTTCTGTTAAGAATTTTTCCGTTTTTTAATTTTTGATTTTTCATAATAAGTTAATTTTTAAGATTGTTATTGTTTAGAAATTTTGGTTAATAAAGATGTCTTACTTTTAATCACAAATGTAATAGGCTTCACATCCTGAAAAAGGATCATAAGGTGGGTTTTCTCCTTTATAACAGCATTTGTCATAGTCTTTTGTAGCTCCGCCATGGATTTTTTTCAGTTCTTTCACTTTCAAAGGGCGCAGATTTTTAAGGTTTTTAATTGCTTTCTTCATAATAATTTTTAAGATTTTAGTTATTAATATTTTAAGTCGCTTTAGTTTTTTCTATGTTGAATAATCTGATATCAATATTACAGATCCCCAAACAGATTTTACATTTTATTCTACAAAAAGCAGCTTACTGTATATCAATAACATTTTGGAAAAACGAAAGAACGGAGGGAAGATGTTTTTGCGATTTCTAAACCCCAGAAATGATAGAATAAAGGATTATTTATCGGGGATAAATGATTTGTAAGTTCTTTCAATGGGTAATTTTTTCCCATTGACCACAATTTCATTGGCGCAGATGACTTCAATTTTTGACCTTGAAACAATATAGGATTTATGAATTCGGATGAAATTATTTCTGTCCAGGCTTTCCTCAAATTTACTGATGGGTATTTTTACAGTATAGATTTCCTGTTTTGTATGGATCTTTATGTATTCTCGGATACTTTCAACATAGAAGATATCCTGCAGTACAATTTTTATTTTTCTCTTTGCGATATTGATAAAAATAAAATCCCTGTTTTCCATTTCCAGAATGGCTTTTTCTGCATTCATCAGATGTTTAAATTTTCCTAGTGCATCCAGAAATCTGCTGTAGGAAATGGGTTTTAAAAGATAATCTACAATATTCAGTTCATATCCTTCCAAAGCATATTCATGAAAAGCGGTTGTGACAATAACAAGAGGAGGATTCTTGATTTTTTTTAAAAATTCAAATCCTTTGAGTACCGGAAGATGTAAATCTAAGAATATAAGATCTATTTTATGGGTGTTAAGCAGACTGTTGGCATAGATGGCATCCGAACATTTTCCTACCACATGAAATTCTTTGTTTTGAGAAATGAAATGCTCCATGATTTCCATAGCAATGGGCTCATCTTCTATAATCAGACAATTATATTTCACTTCAGGAATCATTTTAATCAAATAATAATAATATTTTCAAACTAACCGAATACAGGTTGTTGCAGTCATTAATTTCCAGACTATGTTTTGGATATAACAAATCCAGTTGTCTTTTAATATTTTTTAAACCAATTTTTGTACTTTCTTTTTCAGGATGTTCTTCTTTAGAGTTTTCAATACTATAAATCAGAACTTTATTTTTAAGTTCAAGATTAATGGTGATAAAAGAGTTGAATCTGCTTTCCGAAGCACCGTGTTTAAAGGCATTTTCAACAAATTGCAGAAGAATTAAAGGGGAAATTTCCTGTAATTCATCATCAACGGAAAGGTTAAACTCTACTTTAACCTGTTTGTGCCTTATTTTCTGTATATCTATAAAGTCCTGAATGTTCTCTAATTCCTGCTGAAGATATACTTTGTTTTTAGCAGAATCAAAAATGTTGTAACGCATTATTTTAGCCAGTTTCAAAATAATTGTTGGAGTTTCGTCTGATTTTTTCAGAGAGAGTCCGTAAATATTATTAAGCGTATTGAAAAGAAAATGCGGATTTATTTGTGTTTTAAGCAGCTTTAGTTCGGTATCCGTTTTTTCTTTTGAAATTTCCATCAGTCTTTTTTGCGTTTCATTTTGCTGAATAAATTTTTCAAAGCCCAACATGATGGCGATGGCAAAAACAATATTCATGGCTGCAACAAAGATTCCGCCTAATGAAAATCTTGCGATGTCTTCCGGAACAGAATAATAGTAAGGAAATATGAGATCATGGGATATTATCCTAAAAACAACTACTGAAAATGTTACAATTATAATTACAGCAAAAATCCAGAATGCTTTATTTCTGAGAATTTGTATTTTACCGTCTATAATTGTCAAAACTAAATATGCTGCCGGTATTTCTGCAAAAAGAAAAGTGAATTCTGAGATTACAGACAGATAGAGTGTTTTTTGCCATGAAAATTGTTTAAAACTTTCATGTATATACACGAATGATGCATTAATCTCAAAGAGATAATAGGCAAGCCAAAAGAAGATATGATATTTGTTTTTCTGAGTCAGTTTCAAGATTCTAAATTATTTTAAAATAAAAACAGATAAAATTCAAGTTTTTCTTTTAAAAATAATAATAAAATCTACGAAGTGCTTATTTAAATCTACAAACGAAAAAGAATTTTTTAATTGAAAAGAAAAAACGGATCAATGACAAAAGCTGGAGAGAAAGATAAAAGACATAATTTTGTTGAAATAATCTATTATGAAAATCTTAAAGATATTCTGGAAATGGAGGGGGTGCAGACTGCACAGATATGTATCGTTCTGACAGTGAGTGGAAGATCAAACGATAGTCAATGTTTAAGATGTGTGACAATTTAATTATTTACTAAAATGACATGAGACACATCTTTCAGGTGTAGCTCTTTTTATTATGAAAAAAGTTAATTTTATTTTTTTAATATGCTTTATAGGATTCTATTCTGCACAAAAAACATCATTTGTTTATGAGTTGAAATATCGCTTTGGATCCCATAATGATAGTCTTGCTTCTATTAATATGATTTTGGATTTTAATGATAACATATCCGTATTTAGAACCGAAAAAGAGAAAAGATCTGATTCATTATTAAACGTATCAAGATTCGGAATAGGAGCTGATCAAAATATTGAAAGGCAGATATACGTAACAAAAGATTTAAAGAATAAAGATGTTAAAAGAAACTATCGGACACGGTTTAATGATTATTACGATGTAAAAATAGAAAATAAAATAATCTGGAAAATAGAATCCGACAGGGATAAGATAGGAGGATTTGATGTTCAGAAAGCTGTAACAGATTATGGAGGAAGAAAATGGATTGTATGGTTCACGACTGAAATTCCGATTACGGATGGTCCCTACATTTTTAACGGACTTCCGGGACTTATTGTAAGAGCAACTGATAGTGATAGGGATTACGACTTTATACTTGTCGCTATCAAAAATACTTCTGGGAATTTATTTCTACGAAAAAAAGGTTTGGATATGGATTTTTCTCATTTCAAAAAATTAATGATGCAATATTACAATGATCCTTATGCTGACCTTAAATTAAGAAATATGTTACCTGTTTATACCAGTGACGGACATGGTGGAAAAAAGGCACTAGACTTGAATGAATTGACAAAAAAAACACAAAAAATGATTCGTGAGCAAAATAATCCTATTGAGATAGATTATAAAAATGACTACAAATAAGTATAAACAAAAAAAAGTCATCCCAAATGAGATGACTTTAAGTGGTTTCTCCAGGAATCGAACCAGGGACACATGGATTTTCAATCCATTGCTCTACCAACTGAGCTAAGAAACCATTTAATTTTTGCTTCTTTTTTGAAGTGGTGCAAAAGTAATAATAATTATTAACCTTGGCAAATTTTATCTAAAACTTTGAAAATAAAACCACCTTTTTACAGGTGGTTTTTTAAGTGGTTTCTCCAGGAATCGAACCAGGGACACATGGATTTTCAATCCATTGCTCTACCAACTGAGCTAAGAAACCATTCTTGTTACTTCGTTGTTTTAAAGTGATGCAAAAGTAGTAAGTTTTAGTATATGAAGCAAGTATTAACAAGACTTTTTTTAACAAAACTTAAAAACCTACTGATTTTCAACCGAATTATTTTCCTGTTCGCGTCTTATCTGTTCGCTCATTTCCTCTAATACAGGCTTAATCGTGCTTTCCGGAAGATCACTTATTCGGATATACATCAGTCCATCGATGGCATCATTGAAGTTGGGATCTACGTTAAAAGCGATAACTTTCGCGTTCTGTTTAATGTATTTTTTAATTAAAACAGGCAGTCTCAGCTCCGGTTCCAGATCATCGATGATTTTATCCAGCTTATTAAGATCAGATTCCATTTCTTCAAAAAACAGATGCTTGTCCCTGTCGCGAAGCTTTACTTTGTATTCGTTTCTTGGAGTAATATACTGTGCTACTGCAGAATCATAATAATTCGAACGCATAAACTCGATCATCAGAGATTTTGAAAACTCTGAAAACTTATTGGAAATACTTACGCCGCCCATTAAAAATTTATGATCCGGATTTCGTAAGCAGACATGCACAATTCCTCTCCATAAAAGGAAAAGCGGAAGCGGCTTCTGCTGGTATTCCTGACAGATGTATGCACGACCCATTTCAATCACTTTTTTGAAAAAAGGATGAATGTCCTGCTCGAATTCAAATAAAGAACTTGTGTAAAAACCTTTGATGCCGGATTTCTTCATCACTTCTTTACCCAAAGCCATTCTGTAAGCTCCTACAAGTTTTTCAGCGGCACTGTCCCAAAGAAAAAGATGATGATAATGTTTGTCGTATTCATCAAGGTCGAACGGCAGATTACTTCCTTCCCCCACTGCACGGAAGGTAAGCTCACGCTGTCTCCCGATTTCCCGCATAATAGAAGGGATTTCTTCGTAAGTGGTAAAATAAACTTCGTAATTTCCGTTGCTGAAAAACATTTTATCCGTGCCTTTCAGTTTATTAATGTCTTTTAAAATATCTTCTTTCGGAGTTTCGTCGATGATATTCTGAACGATATTTTCTTCTCTTAGTAAAGGGAATTTTACCGAAAGATTTTTAAGATTGATACTTTGCGCCAAAGATTTTCTCTTTTCGTAGTAAGATTTCATCATATAAACCTTACGTTTCAGAAATTCTCCCAGTTCCTCGATGTTTTCCATATCGTCCATCGCCTTAACGGTAATAGGTTTTCCGATTCTTATTCTGATCGGTTTTTCCCTGTCGTTCATCATTTCTGCCGGAAGCATCAAGGTCTGCAAATTAGGATGAATTTTCGCCACCTGATAAAAGATCCTGCTGTTTTTTGCATGAAAATACATAGGAACGACCGGCACTTTTGCCATTCTGATGAGCTTTAATGCCGGTTTTTCCCATTCTTTATCCAGAATTTCACCGTAAGGATTGTTCTTATTGGAAACTTCTCCTGCAGGGAAAATTCCTACACAGCCTCCATTTTGCAGGTGCTTTAACGTTTCCCGCATTCCTGAAGAGCTGCTATATGCTTCTTTTCTGCCTTCAAAAGGGTTTACCGCAATTACGTACGGCTCCATCGGCTTGATCTTTTCCAGAAGGAAATTTCCCATCACCTTAAAATCCGGACGTACTTCTGACAGAACTTTGCACATTAAAATTCCGTCAATCGCGCCAAGCGGATGATTGGATACCAGAATAAACGGTCCTGTTTTCGGAATTTTTGCCAGATCTTCTTCAAAAGCGATATAGCTTAAGTTGCGCTCTCTTACAAATGAGTCGAAAAAGTCTTTGCCTTCCTTGTCTTTTAGTTTGTCGTATAATTTATTTACTTCGTTTATTTTAGCAATGCTCATCACAGCAGATGCTACAGGATTCTTTAAAAATCCTATTTTACTTAAGCCGGAAGCCTTTATCAGATCGTTTTTCGAAATTAAACTCATATTGTGTTTAGTCGCAATTAGTTTTTATTGTGTTACCATTTGAAGCGTATTTTTCGCAATCTGCTCCAATAATACACTTTTTTCCTGGTAAAATTTATCTATGTTCTCTATTTTCGCATTTCTTACGGTAAATAAAGATACATTTTTTATAACTTCTGTTTTAAATACTTTTTGAAGTTCTTCATTTAATTCATCTACGGTATTGAATTTATCTTCAAGACATAAAGCCAATGAAATTGCAGAATTCTGCATCAGGGATACCTTAATTTTGTACTTGGATAAATATCCGAAAATAAGACTCATATGGTCTTCTGCGATAAATGAAAAGTCTCTTGTGGAGATTTTCAGCAAAGTCTGGTTTTCCTTTAAAATATAAGATTCTTCGCTTTGGTTTTTTTCCGAAGCACCTACTTTTGTTCCTTCCTTTGTAGGATCTACAAAAGATTTTACGTAAAAAGGAATGTTTTTCTGCTGTAGCGGCTGTAATGTTTTCGGGTGAATTACACTTGCTCCGTAATACGCCATTTCAATTGCCTCTTCATAAGAAATATTAGAAAGCAACGTTACATCTTTGAATTTTCTCGGATCTCCCGTCATTACGCCCGGAACGTCTTTCCAGATTGTCATAGCCTCTGCATTTAAGCAATACGCAAAAATCGCGGCAGAATAATCAGAGCCTTCTCTTCCTAATGTTACTGTAAAATTGTTATTATCCGAACCGATGAATCCCTGAGTAACGTAGCAGATTTCTTTATTTAAATTGGAAATAAATTCTTCCGTCTTTGCCCAGTCTACCACACCTTCTCTGTAAGAATTGTCTGTCTTTACATAATCTCTTGCATCTAGCCACTGATTGGTAAACTGAATTTCATTCAAATATTCGCTCACAATTTTCGTAGAAATCATTTCTCCGCAGCTTACCACCTGATCGTAAACAAAATCGTAGTTCGGAGATTTGTTTCTTCTTAAAAAAGAATCAATATCATCAAAAAATAAATTGATTTCCGCAAACACCGCATGATTTTCGGGAAATAATCCTTCCGCGATCTCAATGTGTTTTCGTTTTATCTTTTCAATTTCAGTTTGATAGTTATCCTTCTTGAAATAAAGTTCTACAACCTTTTCCAACTCATTTGTCGTTTTGCCCATCGCAGAAATTACCAGCAGACATTTGGCAAATCCCTGGCTTTTTAAAACCATGGCTACATTTTTTACACTTTCGGCATCCTTTACCGATGCTCCACCAAACTTGAAAATTTTCATTAAATTGTTAATAATAAAATTGTTAGATAAAATTTGTGGGAATATTTTACGGGTGACAAAATTATACATTTACAACGAGATATGAAAGAGTAGAATATCGCTGCAGGCTTAAGATTTTATTAAAATTATCAATTAGGAGAAATTATTCCGATTGCTTCAATAAAACGGGAGGCGTATTTTAGGATAAAGATTTTTTAAGATCAATGTGTTTGATTGTATTTAATTGATAGACAGCAACTAAGGTCTTTTATTAATTATTCTTTTAAATTGTAATAAATTTTACGAAATTTGGAGAAAACGTAAAAAGCAAAATATGTCAGAGCAACCATTACAGACTTTAGGAGAATTTCTTATTGATAGACAGGATGATTTTCAGTATTCCACGGGAGAGTTTTCCCGTCTCTTGAGTGCAATAAGACTTGCTTCAAAAGTAGTAAACAGAGAAGTAAATAAAGCAGGAATTGTAGACATCGCAGGCGCTGCAGGAAACCAGAATGTACAGGGAGAAGAGCAGCAGAAGCTTGATGTAATTGCCAATGAAATTTTTATTACCGCTTTGTCTCAGAGAGAGGTTGTCTGTGGAATCGCTTCCGAAGAAAACGACGATTTCATCGATATTAAATGTGGCGAAAACGGACATTTAAGCAAATATGTGGTGCTGATTGATCCTCTTGACGGTTCTTCAAATATTGATGTAAATGTTTCGGTAGGAACTATTTTCTCAATCTACAGAAGAGTTACGGAGCCCGGAACTCCGGTTCAGTTGGAAGACTTTTTACAGAAAGGAGTTAACCAGATCGCGGCAGGATATGTTATCTATGGATCTTCCACAATGATCGTGTATACAACAGGAAACGGAGTGAACGGATTTACATTAGATCCTTCTCTGGGAACCTATTATCTGTCTCATCCGAATATGACTTTCCCAAAAACAGGGAAAATTTATTCCATTAACGAAGGAAACTATATCAAATTTCCTCAGGGCGTAAAAAATTATCTTAAATATTGCCAGATGGAAGAAGGAGACAGACCGTATACTTCAAGATATATCGGTTCGTTGGTAGCAGATTTTCACAGAAATATGCTGAAAGGCGGAATTTATATCTATCCTTCATATTCACAGGCTCCGAACGGAAAACTGAGATTGCTGTACGAGTGTAATCCGATGGCTTTCCTTGCAGAACAGGCAGGAGGAAAAGCAACAGACGGCTTCAGAAGAATCCTTGAAATTGAACCGACAGAACTGCATCAGAGAATTCCGTTTTTCTGCGGAAGTATCGATATGGTGGAGAAAGCGGAAGAATTTATGCGAATAGACAGTGTAAAATAATGAAAGCAGAATATTCAAGATATTTATTAGAATTCAAACGCCCGAGTGGAACATCTCGCGGCGTTTTGCTTGAAAAAGAGACCTTTATTCTCGAAATTTCAGAAAATGGAAAAAAAGGAATAGGGGAGTGCGCGATTTTCAGAGGATTAAGTTTTGACGACAGACCGGATTATGAAGGTAAATTAAAATGGCTTTGTGAAAATATTCAGCAGGAAACTGAGTTTTTAAAAGAAGAACTGAAAGAATTTCCTTCCATTTGGTTTGGTTATGAACAGGCTGTTCTGAATTTAAAAAATGGTGAAAACCTGTATTTCCCAAGTGATTTTACAGAAGGAAAGACTCCGATCGTCATTAATGGTCTGATCTGGATGGGCGATATTAATTATATGGAAGAGCAGATTCAGGATAAGCTGGAAAAAGGTTTTCACTGCATCAAGCTGAAAATAGGAGTCGACTGGAAATCCGAGCATGAGATTCTTCAGAAACTGAGACAGAAGTTCTCAAAAGACAGGCTTGAGCTTCGCGTGGATGCGAACGGAGGTTTTAATAAAGAAGAAGCAAAAGTCGTTTTGCAGCAATTAGCCGATTTACACATTCATTCCATCGAGCAGCCTATAAAAGCAGGAAACTGGAACGATATGGCAGAATTATGTCTTGAAACGCCTACTCCGATTGCTTTGGATGAAGAGCTGATCGGGATTACAGATTTTAATGAAAAAAGAAAATTACTAGAAACCGTAAATCCTCAGTATATCATTTTAAAACCCGCTTTGGTAGGAGGTTTCTCAGGTTCTGATGAATGGATTTCTCTGGCTGAAGAACGCAATGTCGGATGGTGGATTACATCTGCTCTGGAAAGCAATATTGGTCTGAATGCGATTGCTCAGTATACTTTCACAAAAAAAAGCCCGATGCCGCAAGGATTGGGAACCGGAGCTTTATTTGTTAATAATTTCGATTCAAATCTGGATCTGAAAGGAGAATTACTGTGGTTTAAAAATTAGATTTCACAAACAGGATTGTTGTAATGTTCTTCATCCCATGTTCTGCAGCATCTTAATTTAGGATTCCAGTTAAGACAACCGATGGGAACAATACCTCCTTTGATTGTTTTTAAATCACTCTTCTTAAGTTTTTTTAGATTTTTCATAGAAACATTTTTTTTTGGTTTTGTAATGTAAATATGAATTTCTTTTTTGGGATATCCTACAACTTTAACTTACATTAACACACATTAAAGTGAATTAATATAAGTGAAAAAAGAATATAAAAGATTTGCAAAGTCCGGATGAACTCTGTGTGTTTCTGTGAAAATTGTTTTGAGATTTTTAATTTGTAGTTTTCAGTCGTATAATCTTGGTGTTTATAATATTAATAAATAGCGATTAAATGATATCTTTTACAAAAATCGCTTTCTTAATATATTCTAAAATGAAAGAAAACTTACTTTTAACCTTTTTCATAATATAAAATGTTAATATTTTTGTGGTAATAAATTTACAATCTTTATGCCAAAAGTCAATGCATATTTTTTATTTTTTTAACATTTTTCTTAAATTAACTATAAATTGTTGTCTAATAGGTGTTTGTAAATTTTTTCTCTACTTTTTTAATTTCATGCAGGTATAATTTTCTTTTAATTGGTTAATTTATAGAGAGTTTTAATGTTATTTCAATCCTGATATTTACATCTGCTGATAAAAAGCACCTGAAAGAATTATTAATTGATAATTACTCTTTTGCATTATTATTTCCATAAACCCTCAAAATTTCATAAATTTGCAAATTGTCGTGTTATACGGCATTTAAAAGCGAATTTTAATGGAAGAAGAAAAAAAATCACTCAATTTTATTGAGCAAATTATCGAAGATGATTTGGCAAACGGTCTGGGAAAAGATCAGCTCCGTTTCCGTTTTCCGCCTGAACCAAACGGTTATCTGCATGTAGGTCACACAAAAGCGATCTGCATCAACTTCGGTTTGGGTGAAAAATACAATGCTCCCGTAAACCTTCGTTTCGACGATACGAACCCTGAAAAAGAAGAACAGGAATTTGTAGATTCTATTATGAAAGACGTTGAATGGCTAGGTTTCAAATGGGATAAAGTTTTGTACGCCTCCGATTACTTCCAGCAGCTTTACGATTGGGCAGTTCAGTTAATAAAAGAAGGAAAGGCTTACGTAGATGAGCAGCCTTCTGAAGTGATTACCGAACAGAGAAAAAATCCTGCAGAGCCGGGTGTGGAATCTCCATACAGAAACCGCCCTGTTGAAGAATCTCTGGATTTATTCGAAAGGATGAAAAACGGCGAATTCGAAAGTGGTTCTATGTCTCTTCGTGCAAAAATCGACATGACTTCTCCGAATATGAACATGCGTGATCCTGTGATGTACAGAATTCTGAACAAACCTCACCACAGGACAGGAACCGATTGGAAAATTTATCCGATGTACGACTGGGCGCATGGTGAATCCGATTATATTGAACAAATTTCTCACTCGCTGTGTTCTTTAGAGTTTGAAAACCACAGACCTTTGTACAACTGGTACTTAGATCAGGTGTACGAAGAAGGAAAAGTGAAAAACAAGCAGAGAGAATTTGCGAGAATGAACGTTTCTTACATGATTACTTCCAAAAGAAAACTACAGAGGCTGATTGCCGAAAATGTAGTAAACGGTTGGGATGATCCGAGAATGCCTACCATTTCCGGAATGAGAAGAAAAGGTTTTACCCCTGCTTCCATCAGAAATTTTATTGAAAAAGTAGGTGTTGCCAAAAGAGAAAATCTTATTGAGCTTCAGTTACTGGAATTCTGCGTTCGCGAAGACCTGAATAAAGTCGCAAAACGTGTAATGACGGTTGTGGATCCTGTCAAATTAGTCATTGAAAACTATCCGGAAGGAAAAGAAGAATGGCTGGAAACAGAAAACAATCCTGAACAGGAAAATGCAGGAACAAGAGAAATTCCGTTTTCCAGAGAATTATATATTGAGCGTGAAGACTTTAAGGAAGAAGCAAACAACAAATTCTTCAGACTAAAGTTAGGCGGAGAAGTTCGTCTGAAATCTGCTTACATCATTAAAGGTGAAAGAGTAGAGAAGGATGAAAACGGAAACATTACGACCATTTACGCAACCTACGACGAAAAATCCAAGTCAGGAAGCGGAACAGAAGAAAGCTTAAGAAAAGTAAAAGGAACCATTCATTGGGTGTCTGCGAAACACGCAATTCCTGTGGAAGTAAGAAATTACGACAAATTATTCACTGTGGAACAGCCAGATGCAGAGAAAGATGTCGATTTCCTAAACTTTATCAATCCGGATTCTGTAACTACCATTCAGGGATTTGCTGAACCAAGCTTAAAAGATGTGGCAGTTGGAGAACCTCTTCAATTCCAGAGAATTGGCTATTTCACGAAAGATCAGGATTCTACGGATACAAACTTTGTATTCAACAGAACTGTGACGTTAAAAGACTCTTATAAGCCGGAGTAAAAATTTATTATGCATATAAATAAAACAGGGCTTAATTTTTAAGCCCTGTTTTTTGTTTTTAACCCTAACGAAACAAAAACGATAACCAAAAAATAAGGTTATCCGTGAAAAGCATTTGTGTCATTCGTGTTTAAAAACAGTAATTAAAATTAAAAATTGTGAAACTTATACACTTATATACCAACTCATTCAAAGGGCTTTCCAAAGAAAGCTGGATGCTTGCTTTGGTCATGCTCATCAATCGGGCAGGTTCCATGGTACTTCCTTTTCTGGGAGTTTACATGACCGATCATCTGAAATTCAGTATCGAAAATACAGGAATTGTACTCAGCTTTTTCGGAATCGGTTCGGTAATTGGTTCTTGGCTGGGCGGATTTATTACAGACAGAATCGGAGAATACAGAGTTCAGTATCTCAGCTTATTGCTCAGTGTGCCTTTATTTTGTATGATTCCTCTATTTAAGACAGAAATAGGAGTGGCGACCATTATTTTGCTGCAAAGCATTGTAAGCGATTCCTTCCGTCCAGCAAATTCGGTTGCCATTACAAAATATGCGAAACCCGAAAACATAACCAGAGCATTTTCCTTAAACCGGATGGCAATTAATTTAGGCTTTTCCATCGGTCCTGCTTTGGGCGGTATTTTATCGGCAATTTCCTACGAATTTTTATTTTTCAGCAATGCTTTTACAGCTTTGGTGGCGGGAATTTTATATATCGTCTTTTTCAGAAAACGAAACATTCTGGCAAAATTAAAAGCCCGAAAAGTACAGGAAGCCATAGAAATTAAAAAAGAAAATTCCCCTTACCGCGATGGTAAATTTCTGGTTTACTGTTTCTTCTGTATGCTTTTTTCAATCTGCTTCTTCCAGTTGTTCAGTACGCTGACTATTTTTTACAAAGACACGGCGCATCTAAGTCAGCAAAGTATAGGATATATTTTGGGATACAGCGGCTTTTTAGTCGTTTTACTCGAAATGGGATTGGTACAGGTTGCCGAAAAATATTTCAGCCTTTCCGTAACCATGCTTTTGGGAACCTTCATCTGCGGATTTGCTTATGCCATGCTTGGTTTCGATCACAGTATCCTGACTTTAGTGATATCCATGAGCCTTCTCTGCGTAGGAGAAATCTGGGCTTTGCCGTTTATGTCAACCATCACAGCATTACGCTCCGGAAAAAACAACAAAGGAGCTTACATGGGCTTGAACGGAATTTCATTCTCCATCGCTTTTATCGTAACGCCTACTTTAGGAACATTTATTGCCGAAAGGTTCGGATTTACCATATTATGGATCGGAACCGGAGTTTTAGCCACAATCATTGCCATTGCATTTTATTACATTGTTCCCTGGATGATTGGTGACAGAAAACACGTAGAATCTTAAATATTTTGGGCGTGTCCCTCATTCCAGAGCTAAGCCTCATAGGTTTTTAAAACCTATGAGGTTTCCCCATAAAATTCGGGTCGGGCTGCTTTGGGGTTCGCTTCGCTTCCGTACTCGTTCGTTCCTCACTCGCACTGGCGTCTTCGTCGCCGCCCGCCGCATCCCTCACGCGAAGGAAGTAGTTCATAGAAATTTCAGTCCGTCACAGAAAATGTTGACGGACTTTTTATTGTAACGGAGTAAGAAACAAATTTGGCTTTAGCCAAAACGCATCATCAATTTCGTCTGAAGCCCAACTCACATTATTTTAAACAAATCTTCTGCGAATTTATATTTTCCACACAGAAAAGTACAGTTTTTGCTTCCTTTCATTCGATGACAAAACTCTGCTTTCTATTCTCATTATGTTCCGTTTCCCTGCTGTTTTCTCAAGAAAGAGATTCTGCAGCACTGATTTCAGAAGTCAGAATCGATGCCTACAAGAAACCCACAACTTTTATTTCGTCCACAAAATCGGTTGCTGTAGTTTCAGAAAATCTGCTTAACCAGAATACACCCGAAAGAATGCTCGAATCCATCAATCAGATTGCAGGAGCCAGAATGGAAGAACGTTCTCCCGGAAGCTACAGGATTTCTCTTCGCGGAAGTACTTTGCGATCCCCTTTTGGTGTTCGGAATGTGAAAGTTTATCTCGACGATTTCATCCTGTCCGATGCTTCGGGAAATACTTATTTTAATGTTGTTTCTCCTGAACTCATCAACCGGATGGAAATATATAAAGGTCCTGAAAGCGGAGATTACGGCGCCGTAACGGGCGGAACTGTTTTGCTTCAGACCAGAAAATCAGATCAGATTTCTGCAAATCTGGCAATTGGAAGTTATGGAACCTTTAACCAGAGTTTTGATCTTTCCAAACACATTGGGAAACACTTTTTTCAGGTTTTTCAGAACTATTATCAGACCGATTCTTATCGGGAACAGTCGAAAGTTCAGCGAAAGCAGATTTTTGTAAAAGACCATTTCCAATATTCAGAAAATGGATTATTGAAAGCGATGATTTTATACGCTGATCTCGATTATCAGACTCCGGGAGGACTTACTTTAGAACAGATGCAGATCAACCGGAAACAGGCAAGACCAGCAACCAAAACAGTTCCGGGTGCAAAAGAACAGGATGCCGGAATCCGCAATAAAATGATTTTGGCAGGAGTTTCAAATGATTATAACTTCAGTCCGGATTTCTCCCATTTTATTTTAATTCAGGGTTCATATGTCGATTTTGAAAATCCGTTTATCACCAATTATGAAAACCGTTTTGAAAAGAATTTTGCACTAAGAACGCATCTCAATTACGAAAAAAACTGGAATACTGTTTCATTAGCCTACCGATTGGGATTTGAAGGTGGGATCAATGATATTTTGGTCAGAAATTACGATAATAACAGAGGAACAGAAGGAAACCCACAGAATTTTGATCAGATTAAAAATACTTCAGTATTTTTCTTTTTTTCTCAAAAACTGAATGTCAGCGAAAAATTATTCACCGATCTTTCCATCAGTTTAAATTCAAATTCTTACGACTGGAACCGGATATATCCCCGAAATGAAGAAGGAAAAGTTCATTTTAAAAACCAATGGCTGCCCAATTTTGGTTTCACCTATCTTTTGGGAAAAGGTTTTTCTGTGCGCGGAAAAATAGGGAAGGGGAATTCTGCACCAACGAATGAAGAAATCCGCTCTTCGAATCAGCAGTTTAATACAGATTTAAAACCCGAATTCGGCTGGAACAAGGAAATCGGGATTCGAAAACAATTCGGCAACTATATTTTTGTGGAAGGAAATTATTTTGATTTCCGGATGAAAGATGCAATTGTGAGAAGGCAGAACGAAGCAGGACAGGAATACTTCGTCAATTCCGGAGAAACCGTTCAAAAAGGGGTTGAAATTTTAATGGAGTCGAAGAATTTCAATCTCAAAAACAACTTTTTAAACCATTTCAGATTCAGGTTTTCGGGAAGCTTTTACGATTTTACATTTAAAAATTATCAGCAGAACGGAAATGATTTTTCAGGAAATGAAATCACCGGAGTTCCCAAAACAACAATCAACAGTTTGCTGAATTTTACGTTTTTCAGAAAACTTTCGGTAGATTATTCCCATTTTTACACCTCAAAAATCCCTTTAAATGATGCCAATTCTGTCTGGTCAGAACCAAGTTTGGTTGGGAATATTCAGTTCAGATTTCCTGTACATTTTGAAAAAACGAGAGTCAATGTATATCTTCAGATTCAAAACCTATATAATGAAGAGTATGTTTTAGGCTTCGATATTAATGCATTCGGAAACCGTTATTACAATCCGGCTGCCAAAAGAAATTTTGTATTGGGAATGAAGGTTGATTTTTAATGTCATTGCTAGGAACAACGTGACGAAGCAATCTCATCTTGTTGTCCGCAATTTTTAATCATTAAAAAAACTTTGGATTCTTTACTGAGTGAAAAGTTTATACTGAGCTTGTCTAAAACTAAATATATGATTAATTAAAGATAAACGATAAAAATAGATAAAGATTGCTTCGTCACGTTGTTCCTAGCAATGACATTATTCCGAAAGTATGTTTTTCACAATCATTTCCGCATGAATTCTCGAATTTTCAATAAACCAAAGGTGCGTATCTTTTCCTCCGCAAACCACTCCCGCCAAATACAGATTCGGAACATTGGTTTCCATGGTTTCAGGATGATAAAGTGGGTTCAGACAATCGCCCTGCAATTCGATTCCGGAATTTTTTAAAAAATCAAAATCTGGAAGATAGCCCGTCATTGCAAGAACAAAATCATTTTCAATTTCCTGCAATTCACCTTTTTCATCTTTAAAAACAACGGAATGTTGTTTAATTTCCATCAATTCGGCATTGAAATGAGCTGCAATACTTCCTTCCGCAATTCTGTTTTCAATATCCGGTTTCACCCAGTATTTTACACTTTTTGAAATCTCGGAATGTCGGATAATCATGGTGACTTCCGCGCCTTTTCTGTAAGTTTCCAAAGCAGCATCGACCGCCGAATTGCTCGAACCTACCACAACGATTTTCTGTTTTGCGTAAGGATAAGGTTCTGTATAATAATGTCTTACTTTGGATAAATCTTCTCCGGGAATATTCATCAGATTCGGAATATCATAGAATCCCGTTGAAATAATGACGTTTTTCGCTGAATATTTTCCTTTCGAAGTTTCAATGGTGAAAATTTCATTCTCTTTGGAAACTTTTTCTACCTTTTCATATAAATTGATGTTTATATTCCGCTGTCTTGTAATTCCCTGATAATATTCCAGCGCTTCCTGTCTTCCCGGTTTTGGAGCCGTTGAAATAAAAGGAATTTCGGCGATTTCCAGTTTTTCGGCAGTCGAGAAAAACCGCATATACAAAGGATAATTGTACAGAGAATTAACGATGGTTCCTTTTTCGATAACCCGATAAGAAAGATTGTTTTTCTGCGCTTCCAGTGCACAATTCAGCCCGATCGGTCCGCCTCCGATGATAAGAATATCTAAAATTTCCATACAACAAATGTAAGGAAAACCCATCAACAAAGGCTTTCTCAGTAAAAGCAAAAAACTATTCTTTTCATAATGACCATCTATTCGAAAAATATGAAATTCCTTCAACAGTAAACTTTCAAAACGATTCTAAAAGCATGGCATTTATTTTGGTAAATGATAATCAGACATTATAAACATGAAAAAAATAATCATTTCCTTGCTGGCTTTATCTGCGGTTGCGTGTAAGAAGAACCCTGAAAAATTCGTTAATGATGAGGTTAATGCTAAAGGCAAAACCATTACGGATAGTTCAATCAGTAGTAGAACGAAAATTACCAAAGATCAGGCTTTAAAAAAGATCAATGAGGACATTATACAGGCTTTAAAGGATAAAAACTTTAAGAAGTTTGCGGAATTTATTCACCCTGAAAAAGGAGTCCGTTTTTCGATGTACGCTTTCGTGAATCCAAAAGAAGACAAAAAATTTTCAAAAGCAGATTTTATCAGATATCAACCTACCAGAACACTTTTTACTTGGGGAACAATGGACGGTTCCGGAGATCTGTACAGAGCGACTATCCATGATTATTTAGCAGACTGGGTGTACTCCAAAGATTTTGCGACCGCGCAGGTTTCTTTAAATGAGTTTCAGGGAAAAGGAAATTCTTTGAATAATGTAAAGGAAATTTATCCAAATGCAGATTTTACGGAAAATTTCATGAAAGGCTCAGAAGCCAACTCCGGAATGGACTGGAAATGCCTTCGTCTGATTTTTGAAGAATTTCAGGGAAAATATTATCTGATTGGTGTTGTTAACGATCAGTGGACGATTTAGAATAAATTTAAAAAATTGCAATGTTGCGAATGCTCAGTGTAATATTTAAACAATGTATCATTGTTAAATGTATTTTCATTCATAAAGAAGTTCAACGATCCTATGTCATTCTTATGAAGGAAGAATCTCATAAATAGTTGTTTTGTAAGTAACTGAATTGTTAATAACTTATTCCGGCAGAGACCCTTCGACAATCTCAGGGTGATATCTCTAATACTAACATAATGTGATGTCAATACAGTACGTTAATATGTAAAATCTTCGTGATTATAAAATTTCCGCCAGTTTTTTAGTTAAATTTTTTCTTGAAAACTGCTCAATATTCTGAGTGTTTTCTGAAAGATTTCCGTCTTTCCAAAGTTCAAATTTTTCTAAAATAAACTCTTTAATTTTCCCGGAATCATCATAACTGAAATGTTTTCCGGCTTGTGTTTCATTTAAAATTTTCGAAACATCCGTATCTTTAGGACCAAAAGAAATAATTTGTTTTCCTGTTGCCAGATATTCAAATATTTTTCCGGGAATTATTCCTTTGGAAGAATCGTTCGGAAAGTTGGTGATGAGCAGTATTTCCGAAGTCTGCATTTCTTCAATCGCCTTGTCGTGGGAAAGATATCCTAAATTCAGAATATGATTTTTCAGGTTTGAATGTTCTATTGAATTCAGAATTTTATCATCAATTCTTCCTGCAAACTTCAAGGTAAATTTTTCAGCAAATTCAGCATTTTCTGTAACCAGATCATTCAGAGCTTTCCAGAGATTTTCAGGGTTTCTCAATTGTTCCAGAACTCCGATGTAACTTAATGTGAATTTTGTTTGAGTGTCGGAGAATTTAAGCGTTTGATTGTTTGAGTCTGACTCGTCAAAACCATTCGTAATGCAAAGTGCATTAGCTCCGTTTTTACGGAAATTTTCAGCATCAGTGTAGCTTGTTGCTAAGGTAATGTCTGCATTTCTGAACACTTCGCTTTCCAGTTGACGGTGCTTTTGATCGGAACTTTTGGTCAGTTTTAGGTGTTTGTAATAAGAGATTTCTGTCCACGGATCACGGAAATCGGCAATCCATTTCAGGTTGGGAAGTTTCTTTTTTAAATTCAAACCAATTAAATGTAAAGAATGGGGCGGTCCCGAAGTTACCACAACCTCAATCTGATTCTCTTTTAAATATTGTTCCAGAAATTTTACGGAAGGTTTTACCCAGAAAACTCTCGCATCGGGAATGAAAAAATTGCCTCTCACCCAAATCGAAAGCTTAGATTTCCAGCTTTGATTTTTCCCGACATCAAACTGTCCCGCTTTAAATTTTTTGTTGCTTTTGTTCAGCTTTTCAGCCAGTTGATAAGGTTCCCAGATTTTTGTTTTTACAATGTCTAAATCTTTCGGAACATCTTTCATCAAACTTTCATCCAGCAAAGGATAACTCGGATTTTCCGGTGTATAAATCACAGGTTTCCATCCGAATTCTGGTAAATATTTTGCAAATTTCAGCCATCTCTGCACACCGGGACCTCCCGCCGGTGGCCAGTAATAGGTGATGATGAGTATTTTTTTGGGTTCCATTAATAATGAATTCTGTTGTCATTCTGAATGAAGTGAAACGGAATGAAGAATCTCATTTAATTTCATCATTTAGAAATTTCCAAGTTGGATTAAATTCGTTAATTAAACTTTCTTTCTTGCTTCTAATCCAGCCTTTAATTTGTTTTTCTCTATTTATTGCAACATCAATATCCTTGAAATGCTCAAAATAAACCAAATAAAAACATTTATATCTAAAGGTGAAGCTTTTATCTATAGTTTCCGGATTTCTATGCCAATATAATCTTTTTTCTAAATCATTAGTTACTCCAGTATATAAGACTGTTTTGATTTTATTAGTCAATATATAAACATAATAATTGTGAGTTTTCAGGGTTTTCATTGTTGTGTTTATTGTGTTCAGTAAAGAGATTCTTCACTGCGCTTTGCTTCGTTCAGAATGACATCGTGAAATCTAAGCTTCTTTAGGTTGGGTTTGCTTCTTATTTTTATTTAACCAAAAAATTCCGGCGCCGCTCAAAAGAACAAATAAACTAAAACAGATAAGCGAGATCCATTTTCCTTTTTCGATAACTTCGGGTTCGAAGACCATTCTCACGCTATGATTTCCCGCAGGAACGTGAACGGCACGAAGAAGATAATCTGCTTTGATGTAAGGAACTTCTTTTTCATCGATGAAGAATTTCCATCCGTGAGGATAGTAAATTTCAGAAAAAACTGCCAATTGCGGAGTCTTAGACTGCGATTTAAATTCCAGTTCGTTGGGTTGATATTTCGTTAAATTGATGAAGGCTGTTGAGTCTGCCTGAACAGGTTTTCCGTCAAAATATTTTTTATCATCTGCGGAAATAACAGCGGTTCTTTTGCTGTTGATGGTTCCGATTGCTTTGATTTCCTGATTGGGAGATTCTACGAATTTAAGATCGCTTACAAACCATGCGTTTCCGTTGGCTTTAGGATTCGGCATTGCCTGAGGTTGTTCCGGACCTCCTAAAACCAAATATTTTGCATTCAGAAGATTCAGGATATTCGGAACTTTTACGGAATCCATGATCTGGAAATATTCGTTGATTACATCATCGTATCTTCTCAGTTTTACCGCGTGATAACCTCCGATAGAAGATTTGAAATAAGAAGTGTTTGTTTCGCTGAATGTTCCTAAAATATTGTTGAAAATTCTGTAATGCGTTTTGTCTTTTTCGGCGATGGTTTCTAATGTTTTGTTCACATTTACATTCGCTAAAATAGGTTCCAGATTTGGATTTCCCTGAACTTTTTCAGCCATCAGATCTGAGCTTTCCGTCTGGAAGGGATTTTCGGCAAAGATTTTATCAACATAATTATCATCGTTCAGATAACGTTTGTTAACCGTCCAAAGATCAAATAAACTGACTATTCCGATAATTACCAGAGCAATGTTCTGATTCAGCTTTTGCTTTAAGACAAGGAATAAAGCAGCAACTGCGATAGCAACATAAATAAATGCTTTGATGGCATCAATTCTGAATAATTTAAATCTTTCGTCTGTAAGATAATCCAGTAAGAAAGGAGGAAGATAGGTTTTTTCGTTCTCGGTATGAAATCCTAACAGAGATTTTCCGAAAACCAGTAAAATCAATACAAAACCTAAAGTTCCGCCTCCTACGTAAAGAAGTGTTTTTTGTTTGTATTCCTGTGTGAGTGTTTTATCTGTGAAGAATCTGTATAATCCGATGATCGCAATTAAAGGAAATAATAATTCTACAACCACCAAAATAGAAGAAGGTGCTCTGAATTTATTATAAAAAGGCACGAAATCGATGAAAAAGTCGGAAAGTGCCATGAAATTACTTCCCCAAGCTAAAAATACGGTGAGAATAGAAGCTCCTAAAATCCAGTAGCGGTATTTTTTCCATGCGATGAAGAATCCTAAAAGCGCAAGAAAACAAACAATAGCTCCCTGATAAGCAGGTCCTGAAGTTCCCGGCTGATCTCCCCAATAGGTTAGATTCCCGAAACCTTTGGAAATTCTGTCATATTCAGCTTGTGAACTTACGTTTTCCTGAACCAATTCCTGAATTTTAGCCATCATTTCTTTTCCTTCCGGTTCCTGACTTCCGCCTCCCATTAATCTCGGGATGAAAAGGTTTAAGGTTTCCAGTTTTCCGTAACTCCACATCAGCATACTTTCTTTATCCATTCCGGAATCTCCGCCTGTATTGCTGCTGTTCGTAAGGATCTGCTTTCCACGAACGGTTTCTTTGATGTACTCTGAATTTGCCATGATTCTCTGAGAATTCATTCCGACTCCGATTAAACATGAAGCGGCAACAATTCCGGACGAAATCAGGAAGTGTTTCATTGGTGTTTTTTTCAGAATACCTCTTATCAGCTCAGAAAGGAATAAAAATCCTAACGCTAAGAAAAGATAATACGTCATCTGTGGGTGGTTTGCAGCAATCTGAAGCCCCATAAATAGGGTAGTGACAATGAAGCCCCAAATATATTGTTTCCGGATGTAGACGAGTAAAATTCCTGCTAAAAGCGGTGCGAAATATTCAATGGTATTGATTTTTCCGTTGTGTCCCGCAGCAATGGCAATATAAAAATAGGTGGAAAGTCCGAAAAAAGTAGCTCCTAAAAGGGCATATTTCCAGTTTCTTACCACAACCATTCCCAAAAGGAAAAATCCTGCGGAAAGAAGAAAAAGATAATTAACCGGTCTTGGCAGAAAATTCAGTTTGGAATCGATTTTTTTGATGATGTCTCCGTTAAACTGACTTCCCATCTGATACGTCGGCATTCCTCCAAACATGGAATCGCTCCAGTAGGTTTCTTTTCCGGTATCGGCTCTGTAATCGAGAAGCTCTTTTGCACCGCCCCGATACTGCACGATATCATGCTGGAAAAGCTGCTTTCCCGTAAAAACAGGAGTGGAGTATAAAAATGCTAAAACGATAAATACAACTAATGAAATTGCAATATAAATCAGGTTTTTATTTTTCGCCATGTTGATGGTTATTATCTAAATATTTTTTCGGAATTGTTACCTTTTATTGTTGTTTTCTTTTACCTCTTCATAATCAACGGTTTCTGCGTCCCAGTTGATTTTTTTCTTCGTATTGTCTGAGTTTTTAATATCCTGCTCCCTTCTGTTTTCGTTTCTGTTCTGGTTAAACAGATAGCTGTGAAATTTTTTGAAAAAGATTCTCTTCAAAATATTCCACACAAAATAGATGATAATGGTTGCGAGTACAAACTCAAAAATATGTTTCATCATAATAAAAATATTTAAGGTTTAATGCTCAAAGCTTCTGTAACGCTTTGACATTTCAACTTTAAACGATCTGCTTTATTTCGCAGAAGGATTTACCATTACAGAAGAATTGGAAACACTCGTCATAGACTGAGATTCTTTTCCTCTGGAAATACTTTCAATCTGTGTCGTTTTTACAGAAATATTCTGGTTTTTGATCCATCCTGTATTCTGGTCAAACGTAATCGTTCCGTTTTGTGTAAGTTCCGTGCTTAAGCTGTGCGTAACATCACCCTGATTTTCCTTATTAACTTTCTTAGGAATTCCTCCGGTTACTGAAATTTCAGCCACTCCGTTTCCTACACTTTTCAGAATATAGTTAGACGTCACTTTAATTCTTCCCTGTGCATCAGCATTTTCGCTGTTTGTCCATTTTTCGCCGATTTTCGCACCTTTTTTAGGGATAATCGTTAAATTTTTATTGAACTGATCTCTAAGAACTTTTTCGTTAAAAGATTCCTTAAGACTTGCAACAACGCTTTCTTTCTGGTTTTTATCTTTAATCAGCGATCCTACAGAATTGGCAACTTTAGTGTAAACAGCATCAAAACCTGTAATAGAAATTACATTTCCTTTGGTGTCCATCTTCATGTTCAGCTTATTTCCGGTCAATGCTCTGTTGATATTCCAGATCATCTTCAGGTCATCCTCTTTCGGGATCGGCAGTTTCGTATCTACTACGATAGTTTTTCCCTGTGCCGTCTGAGAGCTTCTTTTTGCGATTAAATTTAAGGTAATATCGTAAACATTTCCTTTAATATCATTCACCGTAAAAGACATTTCGTCGGTAGATTCGCTCGTTCCATTAAGAGTTTTCCCTTGAGGATCAGTCATTGTTTTCGTATCTCTCTGATACGTTGTTAAAGGATAAGTTTTTCCTTTTTCCAGTTTAAAAGTCTGCGTATACACTCCCGCTGAATCTTTAATCGCCGGATTTTTCTCTACTTTCGCTACGGAATCTGCCGGAACTTCCACCGTAATCGTTTTTCCGGTTTTAGGATCTACTTTTGTAATTTTTGCCGTTTCTTTTTTGTTGCACGAAACAATGGCTATGGTTGAGATGAGCGCTAACGCTGCTATGTTTTTCATTGTAAATTTTTAAATGTTAATGGAATTAATTGGCTTTCATAAATTTCTGTCTCACCGCTTCATATAAAATTGCTCCACACGCAACAGAAACATTTAAAGACTGTGTTTTTCCCTCGATCGGAAGTTTTATTTTTTCATCAGAATGGTGAAGAACCTCTTTGGAAATTCCTGTTTCTTCATTTCCCATAACGATTGCACAAGGTTCTGTAAAATCAATATCATAAATTAATTTTTCAGCCTTTTCGCTTGCTGCAAAAACGGAAATGCCGCTTTGCTGAAGAAAATCTACCACATGAGCAAGATTCGGAGCTTTACAGATTTTCACATTATAAAGAGCTCCTGCTGAAGTTTTTATCGCATCGGAATTAATCGGCGCTGCTCCTTTTTCGGGAATAATCACCGCATCTACTCCTACACATTCTGCGGTTCTGCAGATGGCGCCAAAGTTTCTGACGTCTGTTAATCTGTCCAGAATCAATAAAAAAGGAGTTTTTCCGTCCTCAAACAATTGAGGAACCACATCTTCCACTTTATGAAAAGGAACATCCGAAATAAAAGCAACCACTCCCTGATGATTTTTTCTCGTAAAACGATTCAGCTTTTCTACCGGAACGTAATTGGGACGGATTTTATTTTTCGCCAGAATGGCTTTAAGTTCAGCATAAATAGGTCCCTGCAATGCATTCTGCACAAAAACCTTGTCAATTGTTTTTCCCGCTTCTATAGCTTCAATTACGGGACGTAGCCCGAAAATAAAATCGTCTTTCATTGAATAAATTTTATGTTAAAGGTTCAAAGTTCTATGTTTAAAGTTTTGAGTTCGGTGAAAGGCTAAAAACAATAAACCTTAAACTCAAAACCAGAATTTCATGTTTTGTACTTTGTTCCTTTTAAATCTGTTATATTTAAATATTTAATAAATGAGCCAATTTTTCGGCTTAATACTTCAGTTTGTTCTCTTAATGTTTCAAATTTTTCCTCAGAGATAAAATTTCTGTCAAAAACCCGGTATAACTGTGATCTTGTTTCGCCACAAGAAGCTTTTGCTATTGAAAGAAACTGAATAAATTCTCTGTTTCCGTTTCTTTCAAAACCTTCAGCGATATTATCCATCACTGAACCCGAAGAACTATCAATCTGATTGCAGAGTTTAAAATTATTTTTAAGATTAGTAGATTCAATTACATCATAAATATCCTTGCATAAAGCACGAGACAACTGCCAAATTTCTAAATCTTCAAATCTTTTAACACTTGCCATAATTGATCTTAATCTATGAACCTTAAACTCAAAACAAAAAACTTTGAACAACTAATACTTTTCCCCTAAAATAGCTCTCTTCTGCGCCAAAGCATAGCCATAATGCAGACCTTCATGCATATTGTTAAAAATAATGGCATCCTGAATGCTTTTCAGATCCAGCCCAAAACTTGTGGTGTAAGGCGTATAATCTGAAAAGAAATCGCTGTCGTAATCTTTCATCAGGATTTTTGAAGTTTCGGTTAATAAAAACTCCAGATCTTCCACTTCAGATTTCTGCACATCCAGATTCGGAAGCGTTCCTTTTTTATAAGTTTCGATCCAGTATTTATCAATTCTGAAAGGATTTCCGCTTAGATAATAATGCAGCAACTGCTGTGTAGCAACCGTATGAGCAATGTTCCAGTAAAGATTATTATTGAAACCGTCCGGAATCAGTAAAAGATCTTCGTGAGAAGTGTTCTGTAGAATATCCAGAAGGTTTTTTCTTACTTGTCTGTGTGCTTGAAAATGATAATTCATTTTGCAAAAATTTTAATCTCCAAAAATAGTTTAATAAACTGGAAATGACAATTTTTGAACGGTGGATTAAAGCAAAATTTATATATTTTTAAGAAAAATAGTATTGATTGTATTGAGTTTTAAGCCTTCATCTATTCAGGATCCTGCATTAATGCCGGAATATTTAACAAACTTTAACTCAAAAATGGCATTTTTTGTGTTGATTAATGCAAGTATTTATTGGAAATTTACCCATTATTTTAAATCAAGATATGTCAGAGATCAATCAAGCTGAAGATATTCGTCAATTGACGGAGCAGGTAAAAGAAGCAAACTACTTTTTTTCTCTTTTGAGACAGGAAATCAACAAGGTTATTATTGGACAGGAATATATGATAGACCGTCTTTTAATCGGTCTTTTGGGCAATGGTCACGTTCTTTTGGAAGGTGTTCCGGGACTGGCAAAAACTCTGGCGATAAAAACTCTGGCTGAAGCGGTTCACGGAGAATTTTCCAGAATTCAGTTTACACCGGATCTTCTTCCTGCAGATGTTGTGGGAACAATGATCTACAATGTAAAAGACAATGATTTCTCCATAAAAAAAGGGCCTGTTTTCGCAAATTTCGTTTTGGCGGATGAGATCAACCGTGCACCAGCGAAAGTGCAGTCAGCTCTTTTGGAGGTGATGCAGGAAAAGCAGGTAACCATCGGAGACGAAACCATGAAGCTTCCAAAACCGTTTTTGGTATTGGCAACGCAAAACCCGATCGATCAGGAAGGTACTTATCTTTTACCGGAAGCACAGAGCGACCGTTTCATGCTGAAATGTACGATTGATTATCCAAAACTTGAAGACGAAAGAACCGTAATGAGAATGGTTTCCACTTCGCATCAGCCTACTGTAAAACCTGTGATTTCACTTGAACATATTGTTGCGGCGAAAGAATTGATCAATCAGATCTATCTTGATGAAAAGATTGAAAAATATATTCTGGATATGGTTTTTGCCACCCGTTTCCCTGAAGATTACGGACTTTCTGAACTTAAAAATTATATCAGCTTCGGGGCTTCTCCGAGAGCATCAATAAATCTTGCGATTGCTTCCAGAGCGTATGCTTTCTTAAAAGGAAGAGCATTTGTAATTCCGGAAGATGTAAAATCGCTGGCAAAAGATGTTCTGAGACACAGAATCGGATTAACTTTTGAGGCTGAAGCGGAAGAAATTTCTTCAGAAGAGATCATCAACAGAATTCTGGCAAAAATTCAGGCTCCGTAATGAGTGAGGTAGTTATTAGAAAGGCAGCTCAGGAAGATTGTGAACCGATGCTGGAATTAATTAAAGAACTGGCGGATTATGAAAAGGCTTTGCATGAAGTTACCTTAACTTTAGATCAGTTTATTGAAGACGGATTCGGAAAATCTCCTGTTTGGGGGGCTTTTGTAGCAGAATTCAATGGTGAAATTGTCGGGATCTCTTTGTATTACGACAGATATTCGACCTGGAAGGGAAGAAGATTGTATCTGGAAGATCTTGTGGTGACGGAAAATCTGAGAGGAAAACAGATCGGCAAGAAATTATTTGAAGCCACCATGGAATACGGAAAATCTAACCAATACAGCGGAATGGTTTTTCAGGTGCTGAACTGGAATGAACCTGCCATTAATTTCTACAAAAAATACAGCCCGAAATTTGATGACGAATGGCTGAATGTATCTATTGAATTTAAATAGGATAGGAGTTGGAAGCATGATGATGGAAGTTTACAAAATCTCAAAAAAACGCTTATACACTAAAACACTCAGACAAAGGAAATGCAGATAAAAGATATTGTAAAAAAAGTAAAGCAGATAGAAATCCGGACCCGAAAGAAGACGGAAGCTACTTTAATGGGGCAATATCATAGTGCTTTTAAAGGACAGGGAATGACGTTTTCGGAAGTTCGTCCCTATCAGTTTGGAGATGAAATCCGCAGGATCGACTGGAACAAAACGGCGCGTTTCCGGGAACCTTTCGTAAAAGTAATGGAAGAGGAGCGCGAACTGACGATGATGCTGGTTGTGGATATTTCCGCTTCGATGGATTACGGAACCAAAAATCAATTGAAAAGAGAATACGTTGCCGAAATCGCAGCAAGTCTGGGTTTTTCAGCAGCCGGAAATAATGATAAGGTAGGTTTAATTTTGTTTGCGGATAAAGTATACAAAGTAATTCCGCCACAGAAAGGAAGAAAACATATTTTATCAATTATCAGTACCATTTTAACCGCAGATTATGTTCCTGCCATTTCAAAAATGGATAAAGCGATGGAATACATGATGGGAATTTTCAAACGGAAATCTTTGGTTTTCCTGTTCTCGGATTTTGAAGATGAATATGACTCTAAAATGCTGAGAGTGGCTTCCAAAAAACATCAGTTGTTGGGAATGAGAATTTATGATGAAAAAGACAATGAAATTCCGGATGTGGGATATACTTTATTATATGATGCAGAAACCGGAAAGCAAATTTGGGTAAATACCTCAAGTGCGAGATGGAGATACAATTTTGCTGAAGCCAAAAAGCAGAAGCTGAAATCTTTAGAAGAAGATTTTGCCAACAGTTCGGCGAGTTTTATGAATATTAGTACAGGTTCGGATTATTCGAGATTACTGTATAATTATTTTCAGAAGAAATAAAAATAGACACTTTTTGTCATTGCGAGGAGGAACGACGAAGCAATCTTTTTTAATACAGATTCTTCCTTCGTCAGAATGACAAAAACGACGTTAAAATTTAATAATAAAATTGAAAAAACTATTATTTATATTTTGTTTTTTAATCTGTGCAAATGCGTTTTCGCAGATCCTTTCTTCCAGTGTTGAGAAGAAAACCATTGCTTTGGGAGAAGTGAACCATATTGTGATCACGATCAATAATCTGAACAATGAAAAAGTTTCTGCAGCTCGCGAGAATGAGTTGTTGCCTTTTCATTTCGAAGAAATTAAGGACAGTATCGCGCAGACTCAGGATGTTTATTACAGAAGAATTGAATTTGCTGTTTTTGATGAAGGAAAATTTACCATTCCCGAACTGGAATTCAAAGTCAACGGAAAAGTTCTGAAAACAATTCCTTACGAAATTGATGTTATTAATACGGCTCAGAAGACTGACCAGATTAATGACATTATGAAGAACAAAGAAGTAAAACTTGAAGCCACCGATTACTGGGAACTGTATAAATTTTACATATTAGCCGCCATTGCGGTCATCTGTCTCATCATTGCGGTCATCATGTTCATAAAATTCGGACGAAAACCAAAAGATTCGCCGGTTGTCGCCACAAATCAGACCTTGAAGGAACTGGATTCTCTCAAAAAGAAAAAATATGTGGAAACAGGAAACTACCGTTCATTTTATGTTGAACTGATTGATATTTCCCGAAAATTCATCGCAAAACAATACCGCGTTCCGGCAGATGTTTTGTTAACGGATGACCTTATTGATGTGATGAAGAAGAACAATACCATTTCTCAGGAAAATGAAAAAATAGTGGAGGAAGTATTTTTAAGAGGCGATCTGGTGAAATTTGCGAAAACATTCCCGGATCAGACCACCATGGAAAAAGATTTTGCCGACATCAGAGATTTTGTAAAAAGATCATCAAAAGATCTTGAATTTGAAAACTTGAGAAAGGATGCCTGATTTTGAATTTTACAGTCCGTGGTTTCTGCTGCTTTTCGCGCTGTTTATCCCTTTGTTATTCAGAGATGCGAGCCGGCAGAAAAGAAAAGGAATAAAAGTTCCTACGGTAAAAAATATGGGGGAAAGCGGTGGAATTCATTTCATTATGTTTATCCTGAGAATATCGAAGTATATTATTCTTTCTGCACTCATAATTGCGATGGCAAGACCGAGAACTTTTACGGTTTCTCAGGACAGAGACGATACAAAAGGGATTGATATTATGCTTTCTGTGGATGTTTCCCTGAGTATGCTGGCAAAAGATTTAACGCCCGACCGTTTAACGGCTTTAAAAGATATTGCGATTAAATTCGTTAATAAAAGACCGAATGACAGAATTGGTCTGGTTGCCTATTCCGGAGAAGCATTTACCAAAGTTCCGGTAACGTCTGATCATCAGGTTGTTGTGGATGAACTGAACAATCTTAATCCTCTGGAATTACAGCCGGGAACAGCCATCGGAGAAGGACTTTCCGTTGCGGTTAACCATTTGAAAAACAGCAAGGCGAAAAGTAAAATCATCATTCTGATGACGGATGGTGTGAATACCATTGCAAATGCAATGCCACCTGCCATTGCTGCGGAACTGGCTAAAAATAACGGAATTAAAGTATATTCCATCGGAATCGGAACCAACGGGTATGCTTTGATGCCTACACAGACCGATATTTTCGGAGATCTTGTTTTTACGGAAACCGAAGTGAAAATTGATGAGCCTGTTTTAAAAGAAGTTGCACAGATGACGGGTGGAAAATATTTCAGAGCCACATCAAACAGCAGTCTTGAAGAAGTGTATGACGAAATTAACCAACTGGAAAAATCTGATGTAAAAGTTGCCAAACTTTTCAATTATCAGGAATATTTTAAAATTTTCCTGTGGATTGCTTTGGGTATGCTGTTTTTAGACGCTTTACTGAGATGGGTGTTTTATAAAATTTTAAGTTAATGGATTGGTATTTAGGAAATTATTGGTTTTTATTATTGCTGTTGCTTTTGCCGCTGTTAGCTTCCTTTTTGATCCGTTTTCTGAAATGGAAAAAAAAGAAAAGAGAAATTTTTGCAGACAGCCAGTTTCATGAGCAGTTATTTGAAAAAAAATCCGGTTTTACCAAGTTTTTTCCGGCTTTGTATCTTTTCGGAACATTGTTTTTAATATTTTCGATTATCGATTTGTTAAGCGGTTCAGAAGAAATTAAAACCAGTCAGAAATTAAATAATGTCATTTTCATGCTGGATGTTTCCAACTCGATGAATGCGGAAGATATTAATCCGAGCCGTTTAACGGAAGCAAAGAATCTCATGCTTCAGACGATGCAGAAGATGAAAAGTGATAAAGTGGGGATGGTGATTTTTGCAGGACAGGCAACCTCCATCATGCCTTTAACCACAGATTACAGCTCGGCAGAAACCTACATCAGCGGAATCGAAACAAACTCAATGCAGATTCAGGGGACAGATTTTCTGAACGGGATGAAAATTGCTGCCGAAAAATTCAAAAATGTAAGCAAAGACGGAAGAAAAGTTGTTTTGCTGAGTGATGGTGAAGACAACGAAGGAAATGACGAAGCAGCGATACGACTGGCTAAAAAAGAGGGAATTATGATTACGTCCGTCGGAATAGGAACAGAAGAGGGAGCTCCGGTTCCGGAATATGTTTTTGGACAGTTAATGGGATATAAAAGTGATATCAACGGACAGACCGTTATCTCGAAAAGACAGACGGAAGCACTTAAAAAAATGGCTGATGCAACCGCAGGAAGCTATATTGACGGAAATAATATCAACGAAGCACCGGACAGAATTTTAGACGCATTAAGAAAGAAAACTGGTTCATCTGAAACCATGGTGAAATCACAAAATGCCAATCATTATTACCAGTATTTTCTGGCAGTTTCTCTGTTTTTCTTCTTTCTGATTTATTTATTTAATCCTAAAAGAGACTTTAATTTATAATAATCCGGATACATTGTCTCAGAATCAGACTATTACTTTAACCCAATTTTAACAAATAAGACACTGTTTATTAACATTTAAAGGAATAATTTTGCACATAATGAATACTAAAATCATTTTTTTATCGTTTATAATTGCTTTCATCTTTCCGGGAAATCTTTTCGGGCAGAAAAACTACAGGACTTTAGTCTATGAAGGCAATGAAAAATTCAACGGTAAAGATTATGATGGCGCGTCTGTAAAGTATCTGGAAGCAATCAGAACCAACAGCAAAGATTTTACAGCGCACTACAATTTAGGAAACGCATTATATAAGAGTAAAAAATACGAAGAGGCAAAAGCGGAATTTGAAACGGCTCAGAAACTTTCTCAGACGCTTCCGGATAAAGCAGCCGCTCTTCATAATTTGGGGAACACGTACATGCAGATGAACAAGCCGGAAAAAGCAGCAGAATTCTACAGACAATCCCTGAAACAAAATCCTTACAGCGAAGTAACAAGAAAAAATTACGAAATTGCCAAGCTGAAGGATAAAGAAAACCAACAAAAAAAACAACAGCAAAATAACTCCGGTAAAGGAGGCGGTGGTAAAGACCAACAGCAAAATGATGATCAAAAAGGAAAAGATCAAAAGCAGGATCAGGGACAAGGTCAGCAGAATAAAGGAGACGGACAGGGAAATGATCCCAACCGGAACCAGAATAATGAAGGCAAAATCCCTAAAGGTCTCGAAAATCAAATACTCAACAAAGTAAGCGACAAGGAAAAAGAAACCGCCAGAAGAATTTTGAATAAAAATTCTTATTCGATGCCCGAGAGCAACGAGAAAGATTGGTGATGCAGAACAGAATTATTTACATATTACTTTTAATGTCTTCCGTAATTTCTTACGGACAGGTAAATCTTTCTGTAACTCCGGATAAAACAACTTACAGCTCCAAAGAAATTGTAAATCTCAGCATCGTTCTTGAGGTAGAAGGAGCCGAATATAATCAGCAGACAAAACTTCGTCTTCCTGATTTTTCTAAATTCAATCTTATTGGTACCGGTTCACTTAGCAATGGATTTATAGATCCCGAAAGTAACGTTGCCGTTTCACAGACCATCACAAGACTTGCTCTTGAACCCAAACAGAAAGGAAAAGTAAAGATCGGATCTTTCCTGATTACCATCAACAATAAAATTTATAAGACGGAACCTTTTGACATTTTTATTAAAGATGTAGAAAAGAAACCTGTGGCTGCAAATAATGCTTCAAAAGACGTGTATCTCAATATGGAGATTGATGACCGTGAAGTGTATCAGGATCAGCCAACCATTGCTGTTCTGAAGGTGTATTCAAAAAACATGGATAACTTCAGAAGGGTAAGAAATATTCATCTTCCCGAACAGGACAATCTGGATGTTTTTCCGGTAAGCTTTACCAAATCTGAGATTGATCCTTCCGATGCAGGAAATATGGCATCGCAGATTCTTGCCGTGTTTATGGTTTTCCCGAATGAAGCAGGTTATGTGGATATTCCGGGAGTTTCTGCCTCTTTAAATTCCTATGCGAATAAAAATAAAATTGTTTCCAATAAAGTAAAGATCAACGTTAAAAAGCTTCCTGAAGGTTCTCCGGAATGCTTTAAAAATGCAGTAGGAAACTTCAATGTAACGGTTGCCAATACTTCAAAAGAAAAAGTTGAGGTTAAAAAACCGATGAATGTTCTTATAAAAGTAAGCGGAGAAGGGAATCTTAAAAGCATGGAACTTCCCAAAATTGCGGAATCTCCGGATTATGAAGTTTTTGCACCCAAAATTACTTCACGTGTAACGGTGGGAACAGAAGGGATGAAAGGGGAGGTTTTGGCCAATTATCTTGTGATTCCTAAAAAAGCGGGAGAAATAACCATTAAAACAGAGCAGTTTGCCTTTTTTGATCCTTCAAGTAAAGAGTATGTGGACCTCGGACAGCAGTCTTTAGCCGTAAATGCTTTTTCTCATGATCAGATTCTTGAATCCCGCACTGCGGTTGAGAAAGTGAATGAGTATACCAATACTTTTCTAGAAACGGTAAATACGCCGGTTTTAAAAACAACATCATTTAAAGTAAAAGAAAAAAAGAAATTCCACTGGAATATTCTTTTCATCAATATTGCGATTTTACTTTCGTTATTCGGAATGTATCTTCTGTTTAAAACGTGGCAGAAAAAAAACAGATTATCTAAAGAAATTCAGACTCCGATGGCTTTAGGTTCTGTTGCTGAAACAGAAAATGAAATCCGTGAAAAGTTTAAAACAGACATCAATGATTACTTCGGGTATTTGGAAAATCTTAAAGATAATGAAGATTATCAAAAGTTTTTTCAAACCTTCGATGAGCTGGATGAGGAAGTGAAAAGCCAATATTCTGTAAATCCGGCTGATCATTTCGCTGAGTTGCTGGTAAAAGAAAAAGGTTCAGCAATTGCCGAAGAATACAGGAATCTTATTCAGAGAGTGCAGGTTGAAAAGTATGCCCCGATAAAATCTTCCGAAGGAATGGACGAACTTTTATCAGCAATCGTTAATTTGTATTCTAAGATTAGCAAATAGTTAATTTATTTTCATATTTTTGCGAAATTATTAATTGCAAGGAAATGGAAATATTTAATGATTTTTCGATAAAAGAGATTATTACCTGTTTTATGGTTCTTTTTGCAGTGATTGATATCATTGGCTCTATCCCGATCGTGGTAAGTCTGCAGCAAAAATTCGGACAGATAGAAGCAGAAAAAGCGTCTATTACCGCAGGAGCTATTATGCTTGTTTTCCTTTTCGTAGGGAATAAAATTCTTAAATTTATCGGTGTTGATGTTAATTCGTTCGCCATTGCGGGAGCTTTTGTGATTTTTATCATAGCCCTGGAAATGATTCTCGGAATTGAGATCAACAAAACGTCTGAAGCAAAGGCTGCATCCATCGTTCCCATCGCGTTTCCGCTGGTTGCAGGAGCCGGAACTCTAACAACTACACTGTCTCTGAAAGCCGAGTTTCATGATATTAACATTATTTTTGGAATTATTCTCAACACAATTTTCGTATATTTGGTGCTGAAATCTGCAACGTGGCTGGAGAAGAAAATGGGTGATGCGACACTCGCTATTTTACAGAAAGTTTTCGGAATTATCCTGTTGGCGATTTCAATTAAATTATTCACCGCGAATTTTGCGCAGCTGGTGCAGAATTACATTAATTTTTAAGAGTTATGCAGAAGTTTTATAAAGTATTTTTGGTACTGTTCATCGTGTTTATCGCAATTAATCTTTATGCTTTAGACTGGCAATCGGATATTTTGTCTGAGGATAACCTGAAGTTTGTTTTCTCAATAGCTTCAGCGGCAATAGGTCTTATTTTGCTTTTTGTAATGAATACATGGAGCAAAATTGGAGTAAGAAAATAATTGAATTACAATCTTATATAAAGCCTCTTTCAGTCTGAAGGAGGCTTTTTTATTTCTGCTTCTTATTGCATTTTAGCTCTCGAATAATAAAAATCTAAAGTAAAGAGTTTTGCTCCTTTAGGAGCAGAATCTGTGTAGAAATAAGAATAAATCTATTAATCAATCCGTAGGATTGATATCTATGATACGATACATTTTATAAAGATAGCGTTCCTACGGAACGCCGAACGTACGGTTAATATGATTTCTACACAGATAAAACTCCATAGAGTTTTCTAGCGTTTTACTTTATACAAATTGTTGAATCTTTTGCCTCTTTTGCGGTCAAATAAAATTTAAAGAAGTTTATTATTTTAAAATCGCCAGATTTTTTAGAACAGCTTCAGATTTCAGTTCAGTTTCTGTCCATTCTTTTTCGGGATTGCTTTGTGCGGTAATTCCGCCACCTACAAATAAATGAACCGCATTTTTATACAGTTTTGAACAGCGAAGATTAACAAAATACTGTACCGTTTCATCAGTCTCAATTTTAATATATCCTGCGTACAGTTCGCGCGGAAATTTTTCAATCTTCTGAATTTCTTCTTTACAAAAATCTTTCGGAATTCCGCAAACAGCAGGAGTGGGGTGTAATTCCTGAATAATCTGATCTAAGTTTTCAGGCTTAATTTGGGCTTTAAAATCGGTTCGAAGATGCTTTATATTTCCCGAAATATGATCGTAGGTTTCAGATTCCGTTACGTTTTCAGAATACTGATTTAAAATATTTCTGATGTAGGACGTTACAGGTTTTTGTTCCTCAATTTCCTTTTCCGACCAGTTTTCAGAAACGGGAAGCGTTCCTGCGAGACTCATCGTTTCAAATTCGTGCGTTCTTTTACTGAATTTTCCTAAAACTTCCGAGAAAGCACCCATCCATGAATTTTCGTCATCGATAAAAATATATCTGAATGCATTCGGATAGGATTGACAAAGATGATTAAAGCTTTCTTTCAGATTAATTTCTTTAAAATCGGTAAAAATTTTTCTTCTTGAATAGACCAGTTTCGGAAGCTGATGTTCTTTGATAACCGCAATTACTTTTTCAAGATTTTTTAAATATTCTTCCTTCGTTTCGGCAACAAATCCGCTTTTGTCTTCAGTTAAAATCTCACTTGAAATTGCTGTCTGATTAAAATTTTCAGGGTTTAATTCAATAATTTTTCCTCCAAAATCCAATCGTTCCAATCCATCAAAAGAATAAAAACTGATAGGGTTTTCGCCGGAATTTTCATCTGTGGAATACAGTTTTTCGTCGAATGGAAATTTGAAATAAATCATTGTTTGAAGCTTTTTCGAAAATCAGAGTCGGGAAATAATATAAGAAATTCCAACATTGATTTTTCTTTCTGCAAAGGTATTATTAGTCTTAAAAATCTCAAAATCAAAGTCAGGGTTTTTTAAGGAAATATTCTTGATGCTGTAATGCTGATATTCCGCAGAAATGATGAAACGTCGCAGCAATCTGTACTGAAGCCCCAAAGAAAATCCGAGATTGGTCTGTGTGTTTTTAAAATCCTCCAGTTTGGTTAAAGCGTCATTTTCAGGAGTCAGAAACTGCATTTTATAAGTCTGATTATTTAGCAAAATTCCTGCAAACGGACGGAAGTTTTTCCAGTTATACATCAGTTTAAGCTGAAGTGCAAACTCAAAATGTTCATTATTAAACTTCTGAAATAGAAGCGGCTTATTATCTTCGGTAAAATAATATCCGTTCAGAAAGGTGTCTTCTTTGTTGGCATCAAGATCGAAGGATGAATTCCAGTGATACGCATTGGCAGAAACCCATACTAAAAACTGAGAATCAAAGAAACTTTTGGAAGCCCAGATTCCGAGATTTTCCCCGAACTGCGGTTTATTTTCTAAAGACCAGTTTGCACTTTTTATGCCAAATCCGCCTTCAATTCCGTACTGAAAGGTCACCGGTTTTCGCAATCTTGCTCTTCTTGAAGCTCTCTGTTTGTCGATTTCCTGTTTGTATGCATCCGTCACAAATTTCGTTTCCTGAACGGTTGGTGTTTTCATCACAACATCATTCAACTTGAATTTTAAAGGCTTCATAAGATATACGGTATCATAAACGACTACTTTTTCGTAGACGTAAACCGTATCAATTTTCTTTTTCCTGATTTTCTGTGCAAACGAAAAGTTAACACAGGCGATGAGAAAAAGAAGTATTATTTTTTGGAAGGACATATTCTGCTTTTCAATTTATTTTTCAATAAATACGGTATCTCTTTTAATGATTTTTTTAACGACAATTACTTTCTGCGGAGCTTCTTCAATGGTGTCGCTTGCAGCCGTTTTTTTTAAAACCGGTCTGCTTTTCAATCCTGTTTCATCGTCGTTTATTTTTGTTTTTGAAGTGTTTTTCTCTTCAATTATATTTGTTGCTGACTGATTTACAGCATCATTGTCTGATTTTTCTTTTTTATCGAAATTGATAGTTTTTAAATATTCTTTAGTCTCTTTATTTTTTATTTCACCTTTGTTTTTAAAAGTTGATGAAACTGAATCATGATCGGTTGTGAAAAACGAATTCTTCGGATTTAGGAAAAAAACGGACAGAACAATAATGATTAAAAATGTTCCTCCAATTATTATTTTCTTTTTCAGGCTTTTACCGGATGATGAAAATGCAACATTATTAATTTTAAGATCAGAAGGAATCTGCAATTTTTTTGATGGCTGAATGGTAAAATCAGCAAATTTGTTTTTGAATGTCTGCGCCCAAAGCAATCCGCCAAGTCCGAAGATAACGAGTAATTGCGCCATCTTCTTTTTTGGAGTATTTTGATTGACGAAATTCTTCATAAGATAATTCTGAACCGATTTTTTCGCTCTCAAAAGGTGAGATTTTGAGGTGTTTACTGTAATTCCCAATAAACCGGAAATTTCTGCATGAGAATGATTTTCAATAAAATACAGATTGAAAACGGATTTGTGATGGGATGGAAGACTGTCGATGGAAGACAGCAGTTCTTCACTGGTAAAGTCGTAAACGAATACATTTTTCTCTTCTAATAAATGATGGTCCATTTCTGAATAGGTATCTGGGATTTCCGAAGGTTCTGTAGTTACAAAAGTATCTTTGCTGTGTTTGCGGATGTGTTGCAGTGCATTATTTACCACAATTTTTTTCAGCCAGGCAAAGAGAGCCTTTTCATCATTCAACTGATCGTTTTTCTGGATTGCGGTAATAAAGCTGTCCTGCACGATGTCTTCTGCCGTGTAAATATCATCAATATATCTTCTGCATATTCCCAGAAGTTTCGGGGAATAATCGAGATAGATTTTCTGCCAGTTGAAGTTGCTGCTGTTTTGCTTCATAATTTAATTCGCGACAAATAGTAGGTTTTTATTTACCGGAAGTTTTATTAAAATTTTTTGATTATCCGTTATTAATCATAATGCTTAATTTTTACGCAAAGGATCGCTAAGATTCTTTTATATACCAACTGTTTTTAAGTTCGCAAAGGCGTTTCACTCAGCAAAGAACTCAAAGATTTTCAATTATGACCAATTACGGGCAATATATAAAATTTTGACCTTTTCAAGATAAAGTTAAATCTTTATATAAATGAACAGTGCCAGTAAAAAATAAATTTAAAGTTTTCATGGTTATTATTTTCTTATAAGATGCAGAAAAATAAAAAGGTTGCAGTAAAAAATAAAAAAAAGCTCAATTTTTTTTGAGCTTGGTATTTTTTAGTGAAAATTAAATCTTATCGATTGATGATATTGTTCGTCATCGTGGTATGATTAATGAGCTGACCTTTTTCATCGCGGATCTCAATTTCTGAAACATGCATCGTTTTTCCTTTTCGGATAAATCTTGCAACGGCTGTTACGATTCCGTCTTTTTTGCTTCTTAAATGGTTGGAATTGATGTTGGTTCCCACTCCGAAATATTTTGTACCGTCGATAAAAATATTAGACAGGCTTGATCCCATGGTTTCTGCCAATACACAGCTTGCGCCACCGTGCATAATTCCGAAAGGCTGATGAATTTTTGGTGAAACAGGCATTGTTGCAGTCAGTGTTTCATTGTCAACATCAATATCCGTAAATTTGATATCCAGAGTTTTTGCAAACGTTTCTCCGCCCCAGTTGTTGATGAATTCTAATATTTCTTCCTTGCTTTTATCTTTTATGAACATGTTTTTTAATAATGAATAATAAGTAATTGGTAATGAGTAATTTTGATAGCTTCTAGCTTCTAGCTTCCAGCCTCTATCTTCTAACTTCCAGCCTCAGAATCATTTCCCATGATATTCGGGTTCCAGTTTTCCGGGATTTTAGGAACTATATCATTTTTTATGTAGTAATCCTGAATTTCCTGCATAATTTCTGTAAACGGTGCAGATGCAATTCTTTCGTAGGGAATGGTATACCCAAGATAAATGATTTTTCTTTTAAAATCACCCGCCGCGAGAACGATAGGAACTTTAGCCGCTAAAGCCATGTGATAAAAACCTTTTCTCCATTTCGGAACCCAGCTTCTTGTTCCTTCGGGAGTGATGACCAGACTGAAATCGTCTTTTTCAAACTGTTTGGCTACGAAATTCACCAGATCATTCTTCTGGCTTCTGTCGATCCCGATTCCGCCCAGACCTTTTACAACGCTTCCGTACCAAGCTTTGGTGTGTGCATCTTTGATGATGATTTTTAATGGTTTTTTCAGAGACCAGTAGGAAAGATTTCCTAAAATATATTCCATGTTGTGCGTGTGTGGCGCGACTACAAGAATACATCTGTTCAGAACGTTTTCGTCGCCCTGAAGAACGACTTTCCAGCCCATTAATTTTAGCAGCAGTTTGCCGATCAGCTTTCTCATATAGTTTTAGATTAAAACAAAAAAGTATAACCAAAGTGGTTATACTTTACAAATATATTGAAATATTATCGCTCTTAAAACAGACTGCTGATTAAATCAACAATTTTCATTACAATTTCTAGTGCCAGTTGTACCATGATTATTGAATTTTTATTGAGTGTTTTGGTTATAATGTTTTACTACACAAATGTAAAGATTTTTATTAACATAGCGAACAAAATCTTTATATTTTTTCGTTTTCAGTGAGAGAAGAAGAGTGTGAATTTC
Source organism: Chryseobacterium gambrini (assembly GCF_900156825.1). Lineage (GTDB taxonomy): Bacteria > Bacteroidota > Bacteroidia > Flavobacteriales > Weeksellaceae > Chryseobacterium > Chryseobacterium gambrini. The sequence goes on from NZ_FTOV01000004.1 coordinate 204,429, forward strand.
AAACGGTTGAGTTATTCATTCACACCTTCTGCCACTCTCTGCAGTTTAGTTATTTGGTTTGTATGGAAATTTCGTTTTTACCTTCGTCTACCTTGAAGTCGATGTTGGCTCCTTTCATCTTTTTGATGCTGCTTTTCATGGAATCGATTACCTGATCTGCCTTATTGCTCGGAACTTTTTTTCCGTTAACGATAATGCTGTCTTCATCATCAGAGTTGTATTCAATCGTAGAACCGTTTACCGTGATTTTATTTTTTTCGATTTTGATGTTTCCGTCTTCGTCTCTTTCCTGATCGTCATCATTAATTCCGTCTGCGTTAAGATCTCCGTCGAAGCTGATTCCGTCTTTTTTTACAGGGATCACTACGGTTTTTAAAGGAAGTACCAGTTCATAATCAATGCTGTAATCTCTGAAACGGTGTTCGTAAGGATATTTGATGTAGTTCGGAAGAACAATTTTATTGTTTACCACTTCTACAGGAACGCTTACATTTAACGGAAGATTATATCCTTTAGCTTCTTTTTTAATAATTAAATAAGGCGTTTTGATGTCTGCTTTTCTTGTTACATCCATATGCATCCAGTCTCTTTCGTATACGGAAACTTTGTCTGAATAAAGATCATCATCGTATCCTTTAAAGTTCTGAGGAATGGAAACCTGCTTGAAATCTACATAAATACTGTCTGATTGGGTGTTGATTGCAATTTCTTCTGTATCTTCTTTATGACCTTTCAGGAACATTTCTCTTTTCGCCATGCTGAATCCGAAATAAGTACCTAAAGTGATAAGTGCAAGGAACAAAGCTCCGATTACCCAGCCTGTATTTCTCAGTTTTGTTTTAGGCGAAATTAATTTGATGCTTAATAATCCGAATAACATGGCAGGCAATAAACTTCCTAAAGTAATCAACGCCATGATAATATACTTCATATTGTCGTTATCAAAATAGAAATTCATCTGGCTGATCGGCGGAAAATCGCTGTCTGCTCCCATGAAACCGAATACCACAAATACTCCGATTAAACAAGATAAAGACATAAACCCGAAAATTCCTCCTAAAATATATCGTAATACATTCCAAAGTCCGCTTCCGGCGTTGTTGATGTAGGGTTTGTTTTCGATATAGATTTCTCCGACCCTCTGAGTAGATTCGTTGGCAAACTGTACCAATTTATTAGACTCATTCTTAAGATTGTCGAAGTTCATAGGCTTTCCCTTCATTTTCAGGAAATCTGCTGCGGTTTCTGCTTTTGGCAAAACAGCCCAAAGAATGATGTAAAGTAAGAAAACCAAGGTTGAAGAAACGGCCGCCGTAAAGATTCCAAGGATGAAAACGCCAAGCCAAATAGCTCTCATGGCAGTAATGTCCATTCCTACGTAATGCGCTAAACCTGCGCAAACACCGGCGATTTTTTGTCTTTCAGGATCACGGAACAGTTGCTTTTTATCAGAATATTCGGTTCCTGAAGTGTTTGTTCTTTTGGTATTTTTTTCAGAATAATAAGCTTCTTCCTGCTCTTCGATTTTTTCAGGGCTTCCGATCTGTGCAATTACTCTTTCTACATCCGAGTCGTTAATTACCTCACGTTTTGCCATAGAATCTTTGAAGATTTCTACCATTCTGATTTCTATGTCATGCATTACCTCATCTGCTTCCGAAGCATCCAGAGAGCTTCTCAGAGCATTCAGGTAATCGCTAAGTTTTATGTATGCGTGTTCTTCTATGGTAAAAGAAAAACCTGCGAGTCCTATTGAGAGTGTCTTGTTCATAGCTTTGTTTTTAATTTTTTTGAGTGATTTGGTTAACTGAATTGGTTAATTCGTTCCAGGTGTTTTGAAGTTCATCTAAAAATAATTTACCTTTTTCGGTAATCTGGTAATATTTTCTCGGAGGTCCTCCTGTAGATTCTTCCCATCTGTATGAAAGAAACTCGCCGTTTTTTAATCTAGTTAAAAGAGGGTAGAGTGTTCCTTCTACAACATCCAGTTTTCCTTTTTTCAGTTCATCGATTAAGTCGGAAACGTACATTTCGCGATGATTGATGAGACTTAAAATACAGAATTCCAGAATCCCTTTTCGCATTTGCGCTTTGGTATTTTCAGTATTCATCTTTAATAAGTTTTGTTAATTAGTTACATAATTTTCGAAACCCGGAACCTAGCTAGTTGTACCTGTTTCGATTTTACATTACAAAGATATGTAATTAAAATGGTATTATGCAATACAAAGTAGTGAAAAAATATAAATAAATAATTTAACTAATTGATAATCAGTTTAATTATTTTTAATGAGAAATTTTATATAATGAGAATTTTATGAAAATCAGATCATATTTTTAACAATTTTACCTTTTAGGCTCAATGTTCTTAAAGTAACCAAAGCTTTTTTCTTTAATTCTTTCTGATATGATACGAAGCTGTATTTTTTGTAGAATCTACGGACGATAAGTGCCATTTCCATCATGGCAAAGTGTTCTCCTATGCAGAGTCTCGGTCCTGCTCCAAAAGGGTAGTAGGCGAAGTTTTTGGCATTTTCATCATTAAAACGTTCAGGAATAAAAGAATCGGGATCATTCCAGTACTTCGGGTTTCTGTGCAGCCCTGTAATATAGAGGATTATTAAAGTTCCTTTTTTCCAAGAGTAATTTTTAAAGCTGTCGTCTTCCAGAGCCTGCCGGTCGATTGCCCAAGCCGGAGAATGCAGTCTCATTGCTTCTTTGATAATACTTGAGGTATAGGATTTTTTCATTAAGCTTTCTGTACCAAAAGCATTTTCACCTTCTGCAGCAATTTCAGCTTTTAGCTTTTGTTCAGCTTCAGGATTCCGGCTGATCTCGAAAAAGATAAAACTTAAAGCATTGGCGGTGGTTTCGTGTCCTGCAACGAAAAGAATGAGCATTTCATCAATTAGCTGTTCATCAGACATCGGAAGTTGTGTATCTTCGTAACGTGCCTGAATAAGCATATCCAGCAAATCATTTTTTTCTTCGCCTGAGCTCCTTCTTTTATCCAGAACATTTTTAATGATATTTTTTCCCTCATTGCTTTTTCTCATCACTTTATCAATTATCCCAAGACTTTTTATCATCTGGCTATACAAAGGAATTCTTACTTCTTTCGCAAAGACTTCCTGAACTTCGGTAATGATTTTTCCTAATTCTTTTACGCTTTCTTCATCAATATCCGAGCTGAAAAGTGTTTTCGCAACAATGTTGAAAGCCAGTGTATGAAAGAGGTCGTACAAATCAGTCTCCGGTTCCTGTGGAAAAGCCTGAAATGCTTTATCAATTTCAGCCTCCATAATGCCAACCAAGTTGGAGATTTTGATCTTACTGAATCCCGGCTGGATGAGTCGTCTCTGTTTCAGCCAGTCCTTCCCGTTATTGGTAAGCAGTCCTTTCCCGATATATTTTCCTAAGATAACCGATTGTATTTCAGATTTAAAATAGTTTTTATGGTTTTGCTTTAGAATATATTCAATAAATTCCTTATCCTGAGAAAAGATAAAATCGATGTTCGTTATGCTGGCTTTAAGATGAAAAGTGTCTCCTGCAATGTTATGATTTCCGCTGATCACTTCTAAAGGATTGTTTATTCCGTATAAAAGTGAATACAGTTTTCTTTTTCCTTTAATTTCTGTAGGATAATTGTAATTTGGGGTCATGTTGAATATTTATAATAAATGTAATACTAATCTCTGAATTAAAATATGTTTAAAGCTAAAAGTCATATTTTTGTATTATCTGTTTTATCATTTTAATTTTATGCTTTTTTAAATTTTAACCATAAAAGAAACGAAAGATTTATCATAAATTCATTATCAAAATAATCAGCGTTCTCATAAGCATGAAAGTCTGATGTTTTTTAAACCAATATTTTTTTCTTTTGTGTAGAAACTTTAACAAAGTCAGGTGGATTTTTTAAGTAAAAAGGATAAAAAATATTCTAAATGATTGAGGAATAATGACGTTTAAATAATATATACAATGAAAATACAAAAGGAAATCGATTTTATTCTGGCTGTTGATGCTCTGAAAAATGTACAAAGAAGAAATTACAATGCAGACGATTCACGAAGAGAAAATACGGCGGAAAATTCATGGCAGATTATTATTCTGGCGCAGATCCTTTTTCCGTATGCGAAAAACAGAGCAGATATCGATTTGTTGAGGGTAATCAGAATGTTGTCTATTCATGATTTGGTGGAGATTGAAGCAGGAGATACTTTCATATTTGATGAAGCGGCAATGGTTGGGAAATTTGAAAGAGAGAAAGTTTCAGCTCAGAAAATCTTCGGAATTTTAGACGAACCGCTGCGCTCCGAATTTTTTAATCTTTGGCTGGAATTTGAGGAAGAGCAGACTCCTGATGCAATTTTCGCCTGCGCGATCGACCGCATTATGCCTTTTATTTTAAATTCCCATACTTCAGGAAAAAGCTGGACGGAAGCCGGAGTCACGGAAAAGCAAATAAGAAATATGCTGGAAAATGCCATTGTAAGAGCTTCAGATGAATTGGGAGAGGCTTTTCAATTGTTGCTGCTGAAAAATTTGGAAACTGAAAAGGTATTGAAATAGAAAGGTTTCGGCGGGCTTTGCCCGCCGAAACCGCTTTAAAGAACATTGAAAATATTGGATTCCGGCGACCGAAGGTCGCCGGAACCTTTTATAAGATTTGGATAGGTTTCTTAAACTCATCAATCGCTACAAAAGTAAAATCGCCTACGATCGCTCTTTCCCTTTCATACGAATACATCTGTTCCGTGAAAATTTCCACATTTACTTTCATACTCGTTTTTCCGACGTGAACCACTTTTCCAATCAGTTCAACAATGGTTCCGGCAGGAATCGATCTTTTAAAATCAATCTTATCGCTGCTTACGGTTACCACGCGTTTTCTCGCAAATCTGGTGGCAGCAATAAAAGCCACTTCATCCATCAGTTGCATCGCTGTACCTCCGAAAAGGGTATCGTAATGATTGGTTGTGTTCGGGAAAACCGCTTTGAAAATTCGGGTTTCAGATGCTTCAATTCTTTCTTCTGTAGTCATATATCATTATTAATTAAAGCGAGATGAAAAATAGAAGAACAACAGAAAAAGCAGAGACAGAAATCTCTGAGTGTCCATTAGATCAACAAACTTCAAATCGCGAAAGTTTTTTGTTATGAAGAAAAAGGCAGGTCTCCTGACTTGTAACATCTTTATTTCCTTCCCATGACCAGCACAGTGGATTTTAATAAAGACTTCAGTTACTTACAGTTGCGCGACAGCTCGTGATTTTCACACGATTCCCTTTTAATCTGCAGTTAAGCAAAACCAGTTTCCTGAAAAGTAACAGACTTTACAAAAGAGTTAAAGACGGATGCTTTTCGGGTACAAAAATAATGATTATTAATGAATTATTCGGGAGTTTTATAGATGATCTGGCTTTCGGCTTTTCCCTGTTTTATCGTCCAGATCGTTGTATAGCGGTTTTCACCGGAACCGTTAATCATATATAGAAAAATATGATCGTTGTCGATGGCGGTTACCCCAACATTATTGAAATCCATTGTAGGCTGAAACATATTTTTAATAGCGTCTCTTACAAAAACAGAACCTCTTCCCGGCTGTTGGACGCGGACAGATTTTATTTCGGTTAAACCTTCAGGCAATTCCTTTCCTACACCCCAGGCTTTTACTTTGTCAACTTTAATAATATTTCCGCTGGCATCTTTTTCCTGTTTCTTGATATGTGCATAGGAAGGATAAACATCAATGATGACTTTTGTTCTCTGATTTCCCGGAATTTTAGGATTGGTATCGTCTGTAAAGATCAGAGATTTTCCGTTCTTGGATTTTGAAGGCGTAAATGGTGCTAATTTATCCACAAAAACCACACGGTTTTTATTAACCATACCTTCTTTAGTAATGCTATCGTATCTTACGAAAGGTTTTTCCGTGTCCTCTTTTTCAGGATATTTTATCCAGATCCATTCCGTTTCTCCCGGTGCAGGTTTTTCGTAAATAAAAACATCTCCTGTTTTCATACGGATTTTATCGACTATTTTTCTGTAGTCGTCTTTATGAAGGCGCACCATTGCATAACCTTCTTCAGCTTTTACAACACCGAAAGGAACTTTATTCTGACCTTTCGCCAACGCAAAAGAAAAAACACCGAAAACTGAAAGATAAAATGCTTTACGTAGAGACATCATCATGAAATTTTTTGACAGTTCAAATATATAAATTAAAATTTGTTTAAACTTTTCAAAAGTATAAAAGTAAACTGATGAATGTATCTAAACTAATTTAAATTAAAAAAAGCTGTCATGAAACCTTTGTATTGGTTTTCTGTATATATTCACTCGGAGTTACCCCTTCTATTTTCTTGAATACTTTATTAAAAGTTGACTGATTTTTAAATCCGGCTTCAGAATAGATATGCATTAAAGTCATCGTTTTCAATTCATCACTCTGTAGTTTATCTTTTACATATACCACTCGATGCGTATTGATGTAATGATTAAAATTATCGAATCCGTTGATTTTTATGGCTTTGGAAATATAATTGTTATTCACTTTAATCGTACTGCTGAGCTCAGAAATCGTTAAATCTGCATTTCTGAAGAGTTTATTGCCAATCACCTCATTGTCTATTTTCTCAAAAATATTTTCCGCAAGTTGTAAATCTTTATCTGCAACCGGAACGGGTTTGGAAATCTTCTTCTCGATAAATATATCTTTATTCTTTAAATTTTGAATCTGGCTTTTGTAATAAGTTCCTAAAAATATCTGTATCAGATTGACGGTAAGGATGAAAGCATCTGTAAGACGTCCTTTTTCAAGATCATTAAAAGGATATCCGAAATAATCGTTTCCGGCAAATATACAGCAAAAGCTTATGAGAAAAATGGCGTATACTGTAAAGAAAACAACTTCTCTTTTAGAAAAAAAAGTATAAGCCCAGAATGGCAATGTAACAATCCATATCAGACTGCAGACAGAAATATTCCAAAATCTGAATATGATAAACAGATTGTAGAGCGGCATTACAATAATGAAAATTTTTACGACTTTAAGAACATCATAGTTATTGCCTACTATATAAAAAGGAAGCAGTAATGAAAAAAAACCTCCGATGAGATAATAAACCATTACCGGATCTTTCATATAAAATGAGAAAACCAGGATGAATGTAATAAAAGTTACACCCAGTACATAGACGTATCTGTTGGCGAGCTCTCTTTTCAGATTAAGCACTTCGCTCTCAATATTTTTTTTCCCCATACCAATCTAATATAATAAAATTCAGAAAATCACTTATTAATTATTTTGATTATCAGTGGTTTATATTAGTTGCAATGAAAAGCCATTTATCATTTATCTTTTGTTTTGGACTCGATAAAGTGACTTTATATTTGCAATGTGTTTTTCAGTTAGCAAAATTACAATAAAAATTTAAGCTTTATAATTGTTAATATAAATATCTGATGAACCCCCTTAAAAAACATATATTATGACGAACAAAAAAAAATTATTTCTTCTCATTTCCTTTACAGTTTTGGGATTTAAATCTTTTGCTCAGGTTGGTATTAATACCACAAAACCGCAAGGTGTATTTCACGTAGACGGCAAATCTACTTCTGCCACAACGAATGATCCGAACAACGCACCAACGGATGTACAGTCTTCCGACGACTTTGTTGTTAAGAGTAATGGAAGTGTAGGTATTGGTACAGTAAATCCTGACGGTTCTGCTATACTGGATATGAATGTGGATCAGCTTTCTTCAGGAAGCAAAAAAGGTCTTCTTATTCCAAGAATGGCTTTAACATCCAGAACGGATATTACAACAATTCCGAATCCGGCAACAGGATTATTGGTGTATAATTTAGGAACAAATTCAGGATTTAGCTATTCCGGGTATGTTTACTGGAACGGAAGCGAGTGGCGCCTTATGGAAGACACTTCTCCGGTAGGGGCAGTTGCTGTTTTAAACTGTAATGCTGCTGCATTGGATCCATCGCAGTTAATTGATGGAAATACGCCTACTGCAATTACTTCAGGAACCGTGATGAAAATTCCATACTCCGGAGCAAACGGCGGTCAGTATAGTGGAATTACATTATATTCAGTAGGAAATCCGGGAGTTACGGCAACCATTACCGGCGGAAAGCTTGAGGTTGGATCCGGTTCTTTAGCATTTGCAGTACAGGGAACTCCTATTGCTTCGCAAACGTCACCGGTGGGAATTACATTTGATCTGACTCCTTTTATTACCGCAAATTCCGGACTTACAGGCTGTAGCTCTGTTACTGTAGGAACTCAGGTGAATGCAGATGTTAAAACAGTAGCGGTTATGGATTATATGAAATTTGTGACAGATCCGGATACAGGAGTAAAAGGATTTGTAGTAGAAGCAAAGACACCGGATGGTCTTTACACAGTAAAAGTTTTCATGAGACATTCTCTTCAAAATGCCACTGCTACTGCAAGCAATAACACAACCTCTACTGCAAGTGGAGCAGAAAACAACGTACTGTTGCGAAATAACTCCAGTACATCCAAAACCATCATGTGGAATTATTCTACATTTTATGGAGGACAGATTACTGATGCCGGAGGAAGTTTAGTAGTTCCGTCACAAACTCCGGGTGGCGGAGACGGAAATACATGGAGATCATTATCTACTTCTAATGCAGGAGCTTGGGGAAATCCGGGGATTTATAATGCAGTTAATAGCGGACCGGAATATCGATACTATTCATGGATTGATACTTCCACAACTTCCAAGGTGTCTTACACTGCAACTGTAATGGCAGGAATGGATCCTTCGGCTACTGCAACACAGGTTACCAAACAAAAAGTTTTTATTAAAATCGAACAGATTACTGGACAATAGTAAATATAATACACATTGATGAAAAATGAATTTCAAGGACATCCATATTGGTAAGTTTATTGAAATTAAGGTTACAGAATGTGGGATGGAAATTTCCCACATCTGTAATTATTTTAATCTCGGAGAAAAAGATATACTAAGAATGTATGATTCTTCACACATAGACAGTGCACTTTTACTAAAGTGGAGTAAACTTCTTAATTATGATTTCTTTAGACTTTACACACAGCATTTAATATTTTATGCGCCTCCGTCTTCAAATCTGAAACCGCAGTCACAGACTAAACATAAAGTATTGAAATCGAACTTCAGAAAAAATATCTACACACAGGAAATCATTGATTTTATCCTCGAATTGATGGAAGAAAAAAAACTATCAAGACATGAAATCTATGAAAAATACAAAATTCCTAGCACAACACTTTACAAATGGATATCAAAGAGAAAAAAATAAAGAAAACAACTCCGGACTATAAACAGATATATCAGGATCTTATTACAATGAAATATCCTGAAAAACTTCAGCAGTGTGAACATATACTCAGAAAAAAAGAGCTGGGTTTTCTGGATGTTTTAGAAGTTAATAATATTTTAAAACCCAATAAGACAGATCAGAATTTAAAATCATATGATAAATCTACCATTTTAAAAATTCTGGATTACCAGAAAAAAAATAATTTAAACAATACTGAACTGGCTATTAAGTTTAAAATGAGCAGAAATACGGTAGGGAAATGGAAAAAAATATTCTTCTGAATTAATCTGAATAGGAAACCGGAAGATAACCGTGCCGTTGCAATTCTTTTAAATCTTTAATCTGCCTTAAATAAGAATCAGAAAGAAGATAAATTTCATCTGAAACTTCCAACACTTCCTTATAGCGATGATCAGAGAGGATAATTCCTTTCTGTTGTGATTGTTCTTTAATTATTCTCTGAATTTCAACAATCATTTTTGGAGATAAAGCATTAAAAGGTTCATCCAGAAGAATAAACTTTGAATCGGAATATAAAATTAAAAGAACCTCAACAATTTTCTTCTCACCGCCGGAAAGACTTCCAGAAGTTTCATTTAAAAAAGGTTTTAACAAATCTGATGCAATGAGCTGATCTGCATTTTCTTTATTACAGAAAAGTGAGATCAGTTTTTTAATTTTTACACCCCTCGGAAGAAAAGAATGCTGAGGTAAATAAGCAATCCTTCCTTTCCTGTCCATTTGGTTTTGTAAAATTCTATCATCCACTCTTACAAACTGAGAATCGCCTTTCTCTGTTCCGAAAATAATTTTTAAAAGAGTAGATTTTCCCGTACCGTTTCTTCCCAGCAATCCGATAATCTTTCCTGTTTCACAACCCATGTAGATATCTCTCAGAATTTTCTTTTCGTTAAAAGATTTTGTAACACTGTCAACATGCAACTTGCTCATATCAATTTTGTAATCACATTAACAATTACCCCTGCTGAAAAAGTGAAGATCCAAAGAAAAACTCTTGAAAACCCGAAATTGGCAAAGAAAAAATATTCATTTTTAAATCTTAATTCATAAATCAGATAATGAAAAGCCGGAAAAAATACCAAAAAACACAATCCGAAATTGTCAGCCGTAAAACCAAGTAGGGCATTCATCAACAAAGAAAATAGAACAGCAGGAATCAATAATTTTACATAGAAAATCCAGAGAATCCTTATATTTTTAACCATATATCTGTTTAAATTAATTTTGAATTCAATCAAAGTTAAAGCGATTGGATTATAAAGCTTCTACTAAAATATCTTAAGCTCTCAGAAGAATAAAAATCTGAAATTTTTTAGAAACTGATAACCAAATATCGTTAAATTTTCTCCGGATCTTTTTTTGACAAAAACAGATAAGAATAGATTCCAAAGAAAACAAAAACAACTGAAAATAAAACGGCAGCAATATAAAAAGCATCTCCGAAATTGTACGCAATATTTATTTTTCCATCCATTCCCATTCCTGTGGTATGTTCCATATCTTCCATTTTAGCTTTAAAACTCAGATAAAATCCTAAAAACCCAAGAAGTCCGGTTAAAGAAACCCCAAGATGATAAAGATACTTGTTTCGTATGGTTTTCATCAGTTGCACAGCAATTCCCGCAATCGCCATTAGAAAAGAAAGAATAACAAACGGATTTGGCGAAATATCACCTTTGTCACTTTCTTCCTGAGAATCATCGGTTGAAGACGGACGATCTTCCTGATTGCTTACGGAAGAAGCATAGGGAGAACTTTTTTTAATGCTTTCTCTCATTCTTTCGTCCATTTTTTGCTTAGAAACTCCCGTTATCAGATCAGTTCCCTTTACAGACATCAAAGTAACGTTACCGCATTTCACAAGGAAAAAGGGAAATAAAAAACAAAGGATAATTACGGTATAGCTCGGTATCGGCAGAAAGTAGGACAGCATTTTTAAGTTCTTCATAAATTATTGTTTGGGGTAAAAATATAAAATTTAAAATAAAAGAGCGTCCTGAACAGACGCTCTCATGAGATATTTTGTAAGTACATTACTCTTTTCTGAGTTTTGCTTTTACATTATTTTCTGTAATCATTCTTCGCAATCCGGTAATCTCATCCTTCGTAAAATACTTTTTCGGAACCATATTCATCGTCTGTGCGCTTTGGTAGATCAGAAACCATTCTTTATTTTCCTTCACTTTATAAACCGTATTCCATGCAAATTCTGCATCAAAAGTTTCTCCTTCTGTACGGATTTTCTCTTCCGTAAAAATATATGTAATATGTTCCTGAATCTTTTTATTGGAGCTGAAAGCAAATTTCAGCCGTAAAAAAGACCGGATCACGATAAACAGAAACATAATTCCAAGCCACATTGAAGCCGAAAGCAAAATTTCCTGTTCAGAATTGCCGTCCGCAAACAGTTTCACAATAAAGAAAAGCAGAATCAGCAAAGGAAAAGCAATAAGCCTTATTAAAGAACTTTTGAGATGAAACATCAGAAAATCCTTAAAACTGATATGAGTTTTTACCGTTATCATTTAAATTCTTTCCAGTTCGTCTGCGTCAATCGTTGTTTTAAAAGTTCCGTAATTCACAATTACTTTATTACGCGAAATTTTTTCAATCGTTCCCACACTCGTGCTGCCGGAAATACGGACGCGTTGCCCGACTTTCATCCAAAGAGCGCGGTCGGTTTTGCGTTTTTCCTCCAGTTTCTCATTGGTTTCCGTAATTTTTTCAATTACTTCTTCCTTTTTAAGCTGTTGGGTAATCTTCCTTTTCACAACTTGCAGACGTTTAGATTCATCTTTATCTGCTCCCAGTTTTCTGAATTTTTCCTGCTCAAGAATTTTTACAAAATCTTTTACCACATCTTTTCTGGATTTCCCTTTTACGTAGCTGTCGATAAAAGCCTCAATCTTGTTCCCGAACTGCAGTTTACGGTGCTCTTCTTCATATAATTTCTGGAAATTGAATAACTTCTGCTGAAGCTGTTCATTCAGTTTCTGAAGGTTATCGCGCTTATCTTCTACAGATTCTTTTCTTTCGGCAAGATCGGTTTTAAGCTTTTCCACTTCATATTTCTCCTGCTGAAGCTTTACAATCGTTTTATCCAGATTTACAATATCATGCTCCACCTTTTTCTTGGCAGAATGAATAATAAATCTCGGAATTTTATTCTTTTCCGCCACCTCAAAAGTAAATGAACTTCCCGCTTGTCCCACTTCCAGTTTGTACATCGGTTCCAATGTTTCTTCATTGAATAACATTGCTGCATTCTGCGCATTCGGAAGCTGTTCCACAACAAGTTTAATGTTGGTGTAGTGCGTCGTAATGATCGCAAAACTTTTTTTGTCATAGAAAAACTCAAGGAAACTTTCTGCTAAAGCACCTCCCAGTTCAGGATCGGAACCTGTACCGAATTCATCAATCAGTAAAAGCGTATTGGCTTCTGCTTCACGAATGATTCCCGACATTTTCTTCAGTCTGGATGAATACGTTGAAAGGTGATTTTCAATCGACTGATTATCCCCAATATCGGTCATGATCTTATCAAAGAAAAACATTTCGGATTTCGGGTGGGTTGGAACCAGAATTCCGCTCTGGATCATCAATTGCAGCAAACCAACTGTTTTCAGCGTAATGGATTTTCCTCCCGCATTCGGTCCGGAAATACAGATGATTCTGTTGTGTTCCGTTAAACTCAGCGTCTGAGAATAAATCGTTTTATTTTCCGCTTTATTCCTTAAAAACAGTAAAGGATGGAACGCTTCTCTTAATCGCAGCGTTTTGTGGCGGTTGATTTTTGGTAAAACACCGTTGATAAGTTCAGCAAATTTTGCCTTCGCTCTCGTTAAATCAAGGTCGAAAATATACTTCTGATATCTCCAGAGCTGAGGTTGGAATTCCGCCAGTTCTGCGGTAAGCTGTCTTAAAATCTTATCAATTTCCTTTTTCTCTTCCTCCTCACTTTCACGAAGCTTGAAATAATGCTTTACTACGGAATCCGGCTGAATATAAGTGATGGAACCCGTTTTTGAAAGTCCCAAAACCCTTCCCGGAACTCTTCTTTTGAATCCCGATTTTACCGCTAAAACTCTTTGGTCATCAATAATCGTTTCGCGGATATCATCCAGAAAATCACTCTGTCCGTAAGTCGTTAACGCACGGTTGAAATTTTCCTGAATCGCTTTTTTCGCGTGCTGAATTTCACTTCTTAATCCTTTTAAAACAGGAGAAGCTTCACTTTTAACCTCACCAAAACGGTTGAACACTTTATCAACTTTATCAATAATCTCTTTTCTGAATTCCAGAACAGAAACATCTTCCATGAGAGTAGGGAAGGTTTCCGGCATGGTCGGGAAGAACTTCTGCAGTTTCCCGATTTGCTCCGTGATGGTTTTGATTTTGATGAAAGCGCTGTTTTCCAGTCGGTAATTTTCGATCAGCATTAGCTTCAGCTCACTTTCGATATCTTCATATTCATCAAACGGAACTGCATTTGAACTTTCAAAACTCGAAAGATACTCGGAAGTTTTTTTCAATGAAAGTTCTGCCTCGTCTATTTCCATCGGACGAAGTTGAAGAATTTTTTCTCTTGTTTTCGGAGAATACGCAAAGGGAGAAATTTCCGCGAGCAATTGCGGAAACTCTAATTCGTTTAAATCTTCTTTATTTATATACACAGTGCAAAGATAATTAATTTGAAAATGAAATAATTTGAGAATTTGAAAATGATTTATTGATTTGATTTCTTTTATTAATATAAGCTTTGGCAAGTCCAGTTTGATATTTTGTAACGCTTCGATTGTATTCAGGATGTTATCTTTTTGTAAAGTTTTTCTGAAATCATTAATGTGCTGTATAATTAGATAAATGTTTGATTTTAATTTTAAAACCTAACAGGTTTCTGAAACCTGTTAGGTTTACAACTGTTTAACAGTCTCCATTGAATTTTTGGACTTTGTTCTACACTTATTTCAATAAAATTTTTGTGATTTTTGTAGCAGAAATTAGTGAGTTTAATTACTAAATTTATGTAAGTTTGAACTATGAAGCTAGAAACCGAAAGATTAATTCTGAAACCCATTGACGAAAGTTATACGGAAGACATTCTAAAGATCAGAAGCAATGAAACCATCAACCAGTTCGTACACCGAAATCCTCCTAAAAACAATTATGATGCGCTTCAGTTTATTTTAACCATTAAAGAAAATACCCGAAATCAGACATCTTTTTATTGGGGAATTTCGTTAAAAGACCACCCGAATCTGATCGGAACCATTTGTCTCTGGAATTTTTCCGAAGACCGAAAAGAAGCAGAAGTCGGTTATGAATTATTACCGGAGTATCACAGAAAAGGCATTATGTCTGAAGCTTTGGCGGCAGTCGTGGATTTTGCATTTAAAAATTTACATTTGCAGGAAATTGTTGCGCTGACGCACAAACTCAACGAAAATTCAAAAGGACTTCTTTTAAAACATGATTTTGTATTGCAGGAGGATAGAAAGGATGAAGATTTTCCGGAGAATCTGGTTTTTAGCTTGAGGAAATAATTTTCTTTGTCATTTCGACGAAGGAGAAATCTTTTTTATTTTAATCATTAAATTTGCGTTAGATTCTTCATTGCGCTTTGCTTCATTCACAATGACAGTTGGCGTAAAAATTGAATTTTTAAATTAATTCATTCTCAAATTTTCAAATTTAAAAAATGACCTGGACAGAAATATTAGCCCCGATAAAAAATACAGAATACTTTACCAGTTTATGGGAAAAAGTAAAGCAGGAATATGCGACAACCAAAGTTTTTCCACCAAAAAATCAGATTTTCAGAGCGTTGGAAATTACGCCTTTTGAAGATATCGAAGTGGTCATTATCGGACAGGATCCTTATCATAATGATTATCAGGCGAATGGTCTGTGCTTTTCCGTTTCCGAACAGGTTGCTGCACCGCCTTCTCTGAAAAATATTTTTATTGAATTAAAAGATGATTTGGGGGTTGAAAGAACTTCAAAAGAATTGGACGATTGGGGAAAACAAGGCGTTTTACTGTTGAATGCGACTTTAACCGTTCGTGCCCATTCTCCGAATTCACACAAAGATTTGGGATGGGAAAAATTTACAGATTTCATCATCAAGGAAATTTCAGATAAAAAAGAAAACGTGGTTTTTGTTCTTTGGGGCGCTTTTGCACAAAAAAAAGCCGAACTCATCGATCCGGCTAAACATTTTATCTTAAAATCTGCGCATCCTTCTCCGTTTTCCGTTTACAGGGGATTTTTTGGAAGCAGACCTTTTTCAAAAATTAATGAATATCTGGTTTCAAAAGGGAAGAAACCTATTTTATGGTAGGATTTTCTCCTCCTTTTTTAATGGTAATTCCTATTTTGTACTTTCCGTTCAAAGCCTTTGCTCCGTCTGCAGAAGCAGGATAAGGCTGAACATCCGTTAAAGAAATAGTATATCCGTTAAAAACAGCCGACTGATGATAGTTTCTGCCTTCATTGTCCATACTGGCTAAATTCAGAACCACCGGTCGGGTTGCAGTTCCCATTACTTCAACCTGTGCCACGGCAACACCTGCCCAAATGCAGTTTACATCTTTTGGGCAACGGCTGTCTTCAGAAATTCCTTTGAAGGTTACATTCATCTGATATTCTTCAAGGAATTTGTTTTCACCCTCGTTGAAATAGATCATTCCACCATCTTTGCTGGTTACTTTGGTAACGCCTGTTTTATCCGTGTTCACTTTTAATTTATTTTCTTTTTGAGCATTACAGTTCATTAAAAACAATGAGCCTAAACTCAGGATAAGCATTTTATGTAGCATAATTTTTTTTATATAATATTAAGCATATCTAATAATACTACCAAAAACATTGCCACACCTACCACAAGACTGAAACCTGTTCCGTAAATAAACCCTATAAAAGCCCCTTTCGTCGATTTCAGGGCTTTATTCACATCCTTGCTGTCGTGAAGAAGTTCTCCGATAAACACTCCCGCAAACATTCCCACAAGAAAACCCAAAGGGATGGGTAAAAATATTCCGACAATGGTTCCGATAATCGAACCGATGCTTCCCCAACGCGTCCCTCCATATTTCTGATTGGTTTTTGCCGGAATTACATAATTCAAAACCACAGAAGCTACCGTCAGAATTCCGAATGCCCATACATAAATCATAGGAAGATCTGCATCTGTTCCGAATTTATAAATTAAAAGTCCGCAGATGCTCAGCAATAAGCCCGGCAAAACAGGAAGAAACGTTCCTAAAATTCCCAGAAACAAAAGAATAAGACAAAGAATATTAATCAGTGTAGAGTCCATAATTTAAATTTATTTGCAGTATATAACAAAAGTGACTCCAAAGAGCCACTTTATATTGATAAAAAAATTCTGTTAAAGATTCAGGATCACGTACTGTAAAATAACACCCGCATTTCCGATGTTTCCTGCAGCATGATTGTGGAAACTTGTATAATAAATATAGCCGCTGTTTGAAGAACCGGAGCATGGACCTACAGTTGCGCCCAATGCAACAAGATAAGGAACTAAAGTCTGCGGAACGGAAATCGTAATCTGGATACTGCTTCCCGGAATTGTAATGCAAACCGGAACAAACGTTGTGTTCGGAGCATTTCCGATTGGCGTTACCGGAATTCCTGTAGCCGTAAAATGATTCGTTCTCAACATCAATGCCTGATTAGCACCGTCTTTTACCAGAACTTCCCAGTAAGAAGGGTCATAATTGGTAATTTTTTGCCAGGATCCCAAATCAAAATCGATATTCAGATTGTTGAAACCAAGTGCCGAAGACAATCCTGCGTTGCTTACCACAGCCGGAACAATGCCCGAATTTCCTGTGTTTGTAGAACAAAGTTTTGAATCGGGAACAAATCCTCCCGCTGGAGCGCAGCTTGAAGTATTATCTGTACCACCCACTAAATAAGAAACATCCCAATCTGAAGCATAGATACTTCCGCCATTAGCAACGAAGATCGCAAGGTTTGCATCGATTGCAGGGAAAAGTGCCTGATTGGTGGAGTATTTTCTGGAACCGCAGTTCAGGAAAATAATATCATACTGTGCAATGGTATTTAAATTGGTAAGATCATTATTCGTGATTTCCGTAGCGGTATATCCCAAAGAAAGGATAATATCTTCAATTTTATCATACGAACCTTTTACATAAGCAATTTTAGCCACCTGATTCAGTTTGGTCTGAGACAGATCCAACGTTAAAGTTTCGTTATTTTTTACTGTTGCAGCCACTTCTGTACGGAAATTGCTTCCATTCCCGGTCTGAATGTGAATGGTGTGATTGCCGACCGGAGCGTCCAGTGTAAAATTACCATCCGCATCAGAAGTTGTGTAGTAGATTTTATATTTATCGTCGAAAGTAAAAACAGACGCGCCGCCAATGGCTTTGGCTCCGTTTTGTGACATTACTTTTCCGGTTATTTTTCCGGTTTTTACCGTATTATCTACCGTGGCTTCTGTAGGAGAAGAAGGATCCGAGTGACAGGAACCCAAAGAAAAAAGGATGATAAAAATAAAAAAGAGGTTAAGTTTTTTCATAAATCATAGTTTTTAATTACGAGACTAAATTAATGATTTTATTATTAAATATATTAAAATTTTAAAACAATTTTAAATAATCGTTAATTAATTTTCAATTGTTTTGTGAAAAATTCTTATTTAATCGGTGTTGGAAGGATTTAATTTTTTACTAAATTTGTTAGAATGAATGATCAGTTACAGGAAACCAAAAATTTCATACAGGATTTAAGCGAACAGCTTTATTTATACATTACCAAAATTTCTCCGGCAGGTCTGGATTGGATTTTTCATGCCTTTACAAAGCTTGCTATACTTGTTATTTTATTTTTGCTGGTAGACTTTCTTGTAAAACCTGTGATTAATCTTATCTTCCGTTTTTTTCATAACGAAGAAAAATATCCCGTAATAAAATCAATTTATCAGTCAAGAATAACAAATTCCGTAGCACATCTTTTTGCTTTGGCAATTGTACTGGGGATTCAGACTTCTATTTTTCCGCCAAAAGCAATTCCCAGAACCAATATTTTTATTATACGTTCCATTAATTTAGGACTTGTATTAATTCTTGCCGGAATGCTCTATCGTGGTCTCACTGCTTTCAGGAACTATTTCGCCATTAAACAGGATTATTACAAAATCATGGCGCTGAATGCGATTTCTGAAACAATGAAAATTTTAGGAATTTTCATTTTCTCTATTGTAGGAATCTGTGTGATTTTCGGGATTAAAGGAGCTACCATTGTTGGAAGTTTAGGGGCAATTACGGCAGTTCTGGTACTGGTTTTCCGTGATACCATTCTTGGATTTGTAACCGGAATCCATGTTTCAACCTCTAAAAGTCTTAAAGTAGGGGACTGGATCAGTATTCCCAAATACAATATCGAAGGAAATATTTCAGACATCAGTCTTTTAACGACAAAGATCATGAATTTCGATAAAACCATTTCTTCGATTCCAACGTATGATCTTTTAACCACTGAGATTAAAAATCTTCAGGTGATGTCGGAATCCAACACCAGAAGAATTAAAAAATCAATCTACTTTAATATCAATTCCTTTAAATTTTTAACGGAAGAAGACATTGATCGCCTGAAAGACATTAATCTGATCTCAGAATATCTTGAAGGAAAAAGCATTGAGCTGAAAAAAGAAAAAGAGACTTTGAAGCACAGCGATAAAATAGTGAACGGAAGACAGCTTACCAACATTGGTGTTTTCAGATACTACGCAGAAAAATATCTGCAGAATGATCCCGATGTAGATCAGGATGGGGCAATGATGGTTCGTCAGTTGGATATTACTCCGCAAGGTCTGCCTTTGGAAATCTACTGTTTCGCCAATGATTCGCGTTGGGAACATTTTGAGCAGATTCAGGCAGATATTTTTGATCATTTACTGGTTGCTTCTAAAGAATTTGATCTTCAGGTAATGCAGATCAGTGTAAAGGTGTAATGAAACTTATTCTTCGAATGTAAAATTTCATGAAATAATAAACCAACTTTTAAGTTGGGTTTTTTTATTTTTGCATTATGACAAAACTAAGTGTAAACATTAATAAAATTGCGACGCTGAGAAATGCAAGAGGAGGAGAAACACCAAGTGTAACGGAGGCGGCCGTAAAAATTCAGGAGTTTGGAGGACAGGGCATTACCATCCATCCAAGACCGGATGAAAGACACATCACAAGAAAAGATGTTTATGATCTGAAACCTTTGGTAACCACGGAATTCAATATCGAAGGAAATCCCCACCGTTCCTTTATCGATATGGTTCTTGAGGTGAAACCGGAACAGGTAACGCTGGTTCCCGATGCAGATGATGCCATTACTTCAAACGCGGGCTGGGACACCAAAAAGCATCTGGATTTTCTTACGGAAGTGATCGCAGAATTTAAAAATGCGGGAATCCGTACTTCGATCTTCTTGGATCCGACTCCCGAACTGGTAGAATATGCTGCCAAAACAGGAACCGACAGAATTGAACTTTACACCGAAGCTTACGCTAAAAATTATACTTTAAATAAAGAATCTGCTATAAAGCCTTACTACGATACGGCGGTTGTTGCCACAGATTTCGGATTGGGAATTAATGCCGGACACGATTTAAGCTTGGAAAATTTAAAATATTTCGCCGATACCATTCCGAATTTGCTTGAAGTTTCGATTGGTCATGCCTTGGTTTCAGAAGCATTATATATGGGAATGGAAAATACAGTTCAGGCTTATCTGAAGAGGCTGGCAAAATGGTAAAAAGGCTGGAAGTTGGATGTGTAAAGCCAAGATTTGATAAGTGTTGTTTTAAACTTCATGCTTCCATCCTAAAAAACAAAAACGTATGGAAATTTTAAATTCAAAAATATTTGGCGAAAATCTTTCGTCTACACCGCTTTTGGTATTTCACGGTTTATTTGGAATGCTTGATAACTGGGGAACCTTCGGAAAAGATTTCGGAGAATTTGTACCGACTCACCTTATTGATCTCCGCAATCACGGAAGAAGTTTTCATTCGGATGAAATGTCTCACGACGATTTAGCCGATGATATTCTTCGGTATATGGATCATTACGGCATAGAAAAAGCTCATATTCTGGGGCATTCTTTAGGTGGAAAAGCAGTGATGCAGTTTGCTATTAAATATCCTGAAAAAGTTGAAAAGCTCATCGTTGTGGATATTTCTCCGAAAGCATATCCTCCACATCATCAGGGAATTATCAAAGCTTTGGAAACGGTAGACTTCAATACGGTAAATTCCAGAAATGATGTGGAAGCGGTTTTGAGCCAGTATATTCCTGAAAGATCAACCATACAATTCCTCACAAAAAATCTGTATTGGGACGATAATAAAAAACTCAACTGGAGATTTAACCTGAAAACTTTGTCTGAAAAATACAATCAGTTTGTTTCGAATGCGATAAAGTTCGGCGTTTTCGAAGGAGAGACATTGTTTATTGCAGGCGAAAAATCAAATTATATTCTTCCTCAGGACGAATTTGCCATCAAACAGCAGTTTCCCAAAGCTCAGTTTTCAACGGTGAAAAATGCAGGACATTGGGTGCAGGCTGAGAATCCTGTAGATTTTGCTAAAATTGTCAAAGAATTTTTGAATATTGTATAACATAAAGCATTTATTGGGGTTAATTTGTTAAAATTTTATTAAAACGAAAATTTATTCTACTTTGTGTGATATTTTTTAATATTTTAGTCGAAGCTAAATCACTAAATATTAACATCATGGAAAATAAGAAAAACAAGAAGCCGTTCTTCGCATCATTTTTAGAAAAACAGATCGCAGAACCGGAAAAAATCAAAGGAGGATCTGAAACTGCTGCAACAGCTCCGTTAAAAGATAATGTTACAACAGCACTTCAGGACAGCGTTACAAAACCTTCCAATGATAATGTTACCATGAAATATCCTTCCGATGGCGATGAAGGCGGTAATGAAATCTAAAAACGAATAACCCAAAATAAACAACTATGAAAAACAAAGATTCAAAAAAGAAACCTTTCTTCGCTTCATTTTTAGAAAAACAATTACAGGATCCTGAAAAAATTAAAGGAGGAGGAGATGTAACTATTGCATCACAGGACAGCATTACAAAACCCGCTGTAGATACAGTGACCAAGCCGATCTATGATATGGCACAGACTATGAAATATCCGTCCGATGGTGATGATGATTCTCCATCAGTTTAATGGATTTTTATTATACAGATCACATTAAAAAATCATATTAAAAGGAAACTTACACTCTAAGTTTCCTTTTTTAATAAAAACCGGCAGATGATTCTTTGTATTACGCATTCTCAGGACTTTTACAATATTGATATCTTTTTTGAATATTTAAAATCTAAAAATATTCCTTATTTCAGGCTGAATTCAGATAAAATCAGTCATTATCAGAAAATCAGCATCAACGAAAACTTTTTTGAGTTAACCGATGAATTCGGAAATACCGTTAATTCAAACGAAATTAAAGCGGTGTGGCACAGAAAATCATGGGGAATTTCAGTTCCCGGAGAACTGCACGAAAACTACACAAAAACTTTCCTGAAAGAGTATGCAGCTCTCAGATACAATCTTTTCACTTTGCTGGAAGAAGTTCCGTGGATCAATCCATTTGAGAATGAAAACAAGATAGATGGCAATAAGATGCATCAATTGAGAATTGCCAAAAAAAACAACCTTACTATTCCTGAAACTATTTTTTCAAACGATTCAGAACAAATAACCGAGTTTTTCCATCAGAAATGCAGCGGAAAAATGGTGGCAAAACTTCATGGTGCGCTTTCAAAAACAATGAGCGGCGAAAATTTCCTTTCCACCAATATCATCGATGAAAATTCTCTCGAAAATATAGAAGACATAGAATATTGTCCCATGATTTTTCAGCCCTACATCGAAAAAGAATATGAACTGAGAATACTGTATCTCGAAGGAGAATTTTTTACCGGAAAAATCAATAACAGCGAAAATGCCGACTGGAGAATAGCCAACGAAAATTATTTTTGGTCAGAATACAGCTTACCCGAAAATATTAAAAACGCTCTCACTTCAATGATGAAAGAAATGGGACTGTACATCGGAGCAATCGACATGATAAAAAGCAAAGACGGAAACTATTACTTCCTTGAAGTAAATCCGCAGGGAGAATGGGGAATGCTGCAGAAAGAACTCAATTTTCCGATTGCGGAAAGAATTGCCGACAACCTTATAAAAAGAATGAAAACCAATGAATAAAATTTTAATAATTACCCATACAGGAGATAATTTTTCCATAGAAAAAGTAACGGAATACATTTCTGAAAACAATTGTGAAGTCATCCGTTTCGATGTCGATTTGTACCCTTTGCAAAATAAATTATCCACCCGTTTTGAAGACGGAAAATGGATCAGTATTCTGGAAACACCCGAAAAAAAACATCGTTTAGATGATATTTCCGCAGTCTGGTACAGAAGAGCCTACAACATCGGAAGCGGACTGAAGGAAGAACTGGATTCTAAATTTTACGGAGCCGCGATGGGAGAGGTCAGAACCACGCTTTTTGGTTTTTTAGAGTCTATTGATGTATATTCATTAGGAAAACCGAGTGTATACAGAAGACTGGACAGCAAAGAGGAACAGTTGAAAATAGCCCATAAAATAGGACTTCAGATTCCCGAATCCAGCCTTACCAACAATCCGGAAGAAGCGAAACAGTTTATTGTAAAACATAAAAATGTGGTTGCCAAAATGCAGACCGGATTTGCCATTTATGAAGACGGTGTTGAAAGTGTGGTCTTCACCAATGTGGTAAACGAAGATAAACTGGAGGAACTGGATACGCTTTTGTATTGTCCGATGCAGTTCCAGAAAAAAATTGAAAAGAAAAAAGAACTTAGAATTACCATTGTCGGAAGAGATGTTTATGCTTTCGAAATCGATTCTCAACAGTCGGAAGCCGCAAAAATAGACTGGCGAAAAGATGGTGTCAATCTCATTGATAAATGGATTCCTGCGGAACTTCCGACAGACATCGAAGCGAAGTTGCTGGAACTTTTAGACGTTTATCATATCGATTACGGAGCTATTGATATGATCGTTTCGCCCGAAGACGAATATTATTTCATTGAAATCAACTGTGCCGGAGAATTTTTCTGGCTCGATAATCTTACCGAAGGAAACCTTATTTCCAAAAGTATTGCCGATATCTTATGTGATAAAGCTCCAAGAAGAAACAATATGGTTTTGGTCTAAAATTCTTCTGACAAATGATAATACAGAAAACGGGCGAAAGTCCGTTTTTTTATTTCAAAACAATTTCACGATTTAATTAAAATCCGGGATTGCTAAAACTTTTGTCGTTTTATCCATTTAAAAAACAGAAAATCTCCCTTAAAAATCGCAAATTTGCATAACGTAGAATATTATCATAATTTAGTAAGCAATCAAGTAAAAAAAATTGATGGTTTTTGTAACGGGAGCAACCGGAATTTTAGGCAGAGTAATCGTTTTGGAACTTCTGAAAAAGGGAAAAAACGTTCGTGCCGCAAAAAGACCGACGAGCAATTTAAACGAAGTAAGGCATTCCTATACATTTTATACGGAAAATCCCGATGATTTCTTCAACAGAATTGAATGGGTTGATGTAGATTTTAATGATATGTATTCTCTTCAGGAAGCTTTGAAAGAGATGGATGAAGTATATCACTGCGCTGCAAAAGTAAGCTTTCATCCTCATGACGAAAAAGAAATGTATCGTACCAATATAAAAGGTACAGAAAATCTCCTGTACGCCTGCGAAGGCTCCGGTGTGAAGAAATTTCTTCACGTAAGCTCAATTGCTGTCCTTGATAATTTCAACGAAAAAGGAGAACTGGACGAAGAATCCGATTTCAATCCTAAACTGGATCATTCTGCATACGCACTTTCCAAACACCTTTCCGAAATGGAAGTGTGGAGAGCTTCAGCAGAAGGTTTAAACGTTGTTATTGTAAATCCCGGAATCATCATCGGAAGCGGAAACTGGGGAAACAGCAGTGGAGATGTTTTTCCTACCTTCGAAAAAAACAGCTTTACATTTTCTGGCGGATCTAGTTATGTGGATGTAAGAGATGTTGCAGAGATTTCCATAGAATTAATGGAAAAAAACATTTTCGGGGAACGTTTTATTGTAATTGCAGAAAACAGAAAATACGCAGAATTAGGAAAACAGATCAGATCTAAATTAAATTTAAAAGAAGCTAAAATTCTTTCAGACTTTCAGCTCAATATCGGAGTTTTGGCAAATACATTATTTGGCTGGTTTATTCCAGCTTTAAGAATGGCAACGAGATCCAATGTTAAATCAATTTCAGAAATGAACACCGTTTCCAACGAAAAAATAAAAAGCAGATTGAATTATCAGTTTATTCCTCTTTCGGAAAGTATTGATTTTCATTTAAATAATTATATCAACGATAAAAAGATAAAGCAATGAATCTTGCAGAGGCAATTATCTTAAAAAATACAGAAAAGCATCCCATAAAATCTGCCATCGGATTTAAAAAGAAAGATGCGGGCTGGAAAGAACTGAGCTGGAAAAAATTCGGCGAAATTGTGTATAAAACAGCCAATGCGCTTAAAAATGCAGGAATTCAGGAAAATGATAAAGTAGCCATTTATTCGGATAACTCTTCCGAATGGATGATTTTTGATCTCGCAGTATTAGCAATCGGAGCCATCACGGTTCCAATCTATTCCACCAATAATGCAGAACAGGCAGAATACATCATCAACGATTCGGAAGCGAAAGCAATTTTAGTGGGAGATCAGTCGCAGTACGATGCGTGTCTTGAAATTTTGAAGAAAGAAAGTACCAGTCTGCAAACGATTATCATTTCTAAAAAAGCAGTCTGGATCAAGAAAGAATTCAGCAGTTTTTATCTGGAGGATTTTATCGCTAAAAGTTCTCCCAAATTAGAATTCTGCAAGAAAGAATATGAAGATATTGCCACGCTTATCTACACTTCCGGAACTACAGGAACACCGAAAGGAGTCATGCTTACGCACGGAAATTTCATAAAAGCCTTTGATGCACATTTTGAATTTTTCAAGTTTAAAAACTTTGAAGAAGAGCTTTCTCTGGCATTTTTACCTTTAACCCACGTTTTCGAAAGAAGCTGGAGTTTATTATGTCTTTA
Organism: Chryseobacterium gambrini; assembly: GCF_900156825.1. Classification (GTDB taxonomy): domain Bacteria; phylum Bacteroidota; class Bacteroidia; order Flavobacteriales; family Weeksellaceae; genus Chryseobacterium; species Chryseobacterium gambrini. Next base: position 230,021 of record NZ_FTOV01000004.1, read on the forward strand.
CGGAGGCGCAAGAGTGTATTTCCTCGAAGATCCGAAGAATATCGCCAATGCTTTGGAAGAGGTAAAACCGACCATGATGTGCGCAGTGCCGAGATTTTTCCAGAAAGTCTACGCCGGAGTGTTGGAAAAAGCAGACGAAGGTTCATCGCTGAAGAAAAAAATATTTAACTGGGCATTGGAAACCGGTTCGCAGACCGCAGAATTAAGAAGAAGAGAACAGCCGGTTCCGTTTGGATTAAAAATAAAAGAAAATATTGCCGAATCTTTGGTTTTTAGTAAAATTAAAGAAAAAATGGGCGGAAGATTGTGGTTTCTGCCTTGTGGCGGAGCTTCATTATCTCCTGAAGTGACGAAGTTTTTTGAATCGGTTGGAATTCATGTGACGGTTGGCTACGGTTTAACGGAAACTACAGCTACTTTAACCGCTTTTCCTTTGACGCATTTTGAACACGGAAGCTGCGGAAAACCTCTTCCGGGCGTGGAAATCCGAATCGGGGAGAACGACGAAATTCAGGCAAAAGGAAACGGAATCATGAAGGGGTATTACAAAAAGCCTGAAGAAACGCAGAAAGTTTTCACCGAAGACGGCTGGTTTAAAACCGGAGATGCAGGAACCATCGACAGCAAAGGAAATCTTACCATTACAGACCGATTGAAAGATCTCATGAAGACTTCCAACGGAAAATACATCGCGCCGCAGCAGATTGAAAATATCTTAACCAACAACAATTTCATTCAGCAGATTGTCCTGATTGCGGAAGGAAAACAGTTTGTTTCCGCGTTGGTTGTTCCGAACTTTGAATTTTTAAAAGAATATCTCAAAAAAAGTAATATTCCTTTCACCAATTGGGAGGAAATTGTAAAAAACGAAAAGATACACGATTTTTACAAAGACAAAATTAAAGAACTGCAAAGCCATTTATCCGATTACGAAAAAGTGAAAAAATTCACTTTGATGCCTTCGGAATTTGATATCAATACAGGAGAAATTACTCCGACATTGAAGGTAAAAAGAAATGTAGTGCTTAAAAAATATGCAGATCTTATTGAGAAGATGTATTAAATTTTTAAGGCTGAGTTGAAGATTGAGCTGTAACAACTATACATTAAGCCAGATCTCACCTTGCAAAAATTGAAATTATGACAACACAGGAATTTTTAGGAAAAAAAGATTTTACAATAAACAATCAGACGGTTTCAGAAAGCTGTCCTTCCAATATTGCCTTAATTAAATATTGGGGAAAATACGACAATCAGATTCCCGCCAATCCAAGCATCAGTTTTACTTTAAACCATTGTAAAACCAATACTTCGATGGAGTTTTCTGCCAATGAACCTTTTTCTGTGCAGACTTTTCTTGCCGGAAATGAAGAAGTGAAATTTGCCGAAAAAATTGAAAAATATTTCAGAAATATCGAACAGTATCTTCCATGGATTTTACAGGGTAAATACGTCATCAGAACCGAAAATACTTTTCCTCACAGCTCAGGAATTGCAAGTTCTGCTTCCGGTTTCGGAGCGATAGCTAAATGTTTAATGAATCTGGATGAAACATTTTCAGGAAAAACTTCGGATGAAGAATCTTTGAGAAAAGCCTCTTTTTTAGCAAGATTAGGAAGCGGAAGCGCCTGCCGAAGTCTTTACAACGGATTGGTTGTGTGGGGCGAATCTCAGGTAAAAGGAAGTTCTGATCTTTTTGCAGTACAATACCCAAACGATGAAATTCATGAAATTTTTAAAGATTTTAACGACTGGGTTTTACTCATTCATGAGGGTCAGAAAAGCGTTTCTTCCACTGTCGGTCATGGTTTGATGAATACCAATCCTTACGCAGACAGAAGATTTCAGGAAGCAAGGGAAAATTTCGGTCCCATGAAAGAAATTTTAGCCAATGGAGATTTGCAGAGTTTCATCAAACTAGTAGAACACGAAGCATTAACCCTTCATGCCATGATGATGATGAGCGATCCTGCATTTATTTTAATGAAAACAGAGACTTTGGAAGTAATCAATAAAATCTGGGATTTCAGAAGAGAAACCAATTTGCCGTTGTTTTTTACGTTAGACGCAGGAGCCAACGTTCACCTTCTGTTCCCGAACGAAGGTTCAGAAGAAAAAATAAAATCTTTCATCGAAACCGAACTGTTGCAGCATACGCAGAACAATGGAGTGGTGAAAGATGTGATGAAGTTTTAATTTGTGAAAAAATATAAGGGTTAAAGACATACTTAAAATCTTTAACCCTATTTTTATCTATTTATCTAAGATTCCCCTGATTTTATTCGCATTGGAAATCAGTTCTCCAAGATATTCGAAATTTTCTTTTTCCAAGGCTGCTTTAAACTTTCTTAACTGGGCAATATGTTCATTCAGAACATCCAGAACATTTTCTTTATTTTGTCTGAAAATCGGAACCCACATTTCAGGATGAGACTTTGCCAGACGAACAGTGCTGGAAAAACCGGAACTAGCCAATTGAAAAATAGTTTCTTCTTCTTTCTCCTTTTCTAAAACCGTATTTGCCAAAGCGTAAGAGGTGATGTGGGAAATATGCGAAATATAAGCGGTGTGAACATCATGATCTTCCGCATTCATGTAAATCAGATGCATATCAAGACTTTCTACAATTTTTTCAACCAGTTGTAAAGCATCTTCTGCAGATTCTTCCCTATCACAGATAACCCCTGCTTTTCCGGAGAAACTTTCTGAAACTGCCGATTTCGGGCCGTTGTTTTCCGTTCCCCACATCGGATGGAAAGCCACAAATCTGGCTCTTTTCGGATGGTTTTTTACCGCATTTACAATTCCTGCTTTGGTAGATCCTGCATCCATTACCGTCTGATGTTCTGAAATCAGGTCTAAAACATTCGGCAATAATTTTCTCGCGGCATCCACAGGAATGGAAAGAATGACCAGATCAGAGTTTTTAATTCCGTATTCCAGATCTACTTTTGCATCGATTATTTTGAGTTCTAATGCTTCATTAAGATGGTCATTGCTGTTATCAATACCGTAGATGAAATCGGCAATTCCCTTTTGTTTTAATTTTAAAGCCATTGAGCCACCGATTAATCCTACACCAATAATACTTATTTTCATCGTTTAAATTTTAAAATAAAAAACCCCGCCCAAGGACGAGGTTTTGTTTTATATATATGAAATCCTTATCCCAGATCTGAGTTAAAAATTCCGTAATAATATGTTCCGTTGTTTGTAATCACGAGACAAAGGTAAATAATTTTTTTTAATCAGGATTAAAAAGTGAATTATGAATTTCGTTTCGCGAGTCAAGTTTTTTACAGGTCAATTAACTTCGTTGCCAATTCGCTTTGCTGTCAATTTATTTCATTGTGAATTTAAGAATTTACAATCGCTTACGTACCAAAATTCACTATTTACAAATTAAGGATTACTGATAATCAACGTTGACGGAATATCCGATAACCATATGCTTTTCGTATCGATGAGGTTTTTCCAGCTTTTGCTGCTGATGAGCATTAAATCCTGCGAATTCAGAAATTCTTTCTCAATTTTTTTCTCATTGTATAAAGTGATGTGATTGGGCGCAACCTGTTCGATGCTTCGGATGAGTTCTTTCACTTCAATATTATTCCGGATCTGTCCTGCAACATCTAAGATAATAATCTGGGAATTGTTATTATTGATGAGTCTTTTGGCATATTCAAGCAGATAAAAATCACTTAAATTAAAAATCGGGACAAAAACTTTGTCTGCGGAAGTAAATTCTTTTTCCACCAGAATACCAACAGGAATCTGGGTTTTATCCAGAATCTGTAATGTAAAATCGTCAAAAGGCGAGTTGTTGAAAATATTTCCTTTTCCTTTTACCGTGTTTAAAAGTTTTTCCGGATTAATAATCTTTGTCGTGAAACCAAGCAGTCTTCCCAGTAAACTTCCTTCATACATGGATTTTCCGAGCATGATGAGAAGAAGATCATAATTTCCTTTGTTGGTAATATGCGTAAGATCGTTTTCAATATCATTGGAAGCTTTAAAAAGCGTTGTGACTTCAAGATTCAGATCGTTGGAAGTTTCTATTACATTTTTAAACTGCTCATTTTCGTATTCATTAATGTCGTAAGCGTGCATTTCGTTCACGGGAGCAATATTCATGGCGGCTATGCTTTTATTGCCGTTCATTTTATGGGTGAAATCATGAGCCAATTTCAGCAGTGTACTTCCGGATTCCGGATGATCAAAAGACAATAATACTCTGTATTTTGCATCATTTTCCGGAGATTCATCTTCATCTTTTTTAGATTTAAATAGAAAATTGATGAAATCCAGAGCAGGTCCCGTCATGAAAGTTGTAAAGAGTGCCATAATTACCATCATCGCAAATATCTGAGGACTTAAAACGCCCAGATCATAACCGATATTCAGGACAATAAGTTCCATTAAACCTCTGGTGTTCATCAAGGCTCCGATCGTTAAACTTTCTTTCCAGTTGATGCCTAAAAATCTTGCGGTTAAGGCACTTCCTGCAAATTTTCCGATCACTGCGGTTAAAATAATGAATCCTGCCGTAATCCAGAGATGACCGTCATTCAATAGCCCGATTTGGGTACGAAGTCCTGTAAATACAAAGAAAAGGGGCAGAAGAAGCACTAAAGCGACATCTTCTACTTTATCAATAAACAAAGTTCTGAATTTTGCATTTTCAGGCATAATCGCTCCTGCCATAAAAGCTCCGAAAAGCGCATGAATCCCAATAACTTCCGTAGCATAAGCCGAAAGAATTAAGGTTAAAAAGAAAATCGCAACCATGGGTTTGTTGATGGTGCTTTTTCCTGCCTGTAAGTCTCCGATTCTTTTTAGGAACGGTCTTACAATTTTAATCATGAAAAATACATAGGCAATTGCCATCAAAATTACATAGAGTGAACTTTCGAACGATCCTGCTTTTACGATAGCAATTACGGCTGCTAAAATACACCATGCCGTAATATCATCGGCTGCAGCACAGGTAATAACCACAGTTCCCAGTTTGGTTTTCTGAAGATTTCTTTCCTGAACGATTCTTGCCAAAACAGGAAAAGCGGTAATACTCATGGCAATAGCGATGAAAAGCGCGAATGAGGTAAACTGAATTCCTTCCGGTGCAAATTCTTTATAAATGAAATAAGACAGACCAATTCCCAAGGCAAAAGGGATAATAATGCTTGCATGACTAATCACGACTGCATCGTGTGCTTTTTTTCTTAAAACGCTTAAATCCAGTTCCATTCCTACAATGTACATGAAGAGGATAAGCCCTATCTGGCTTAAAAACTGCAGATTTCCTAAAGATTCTTTCGGGAAAAGAAACGCCGAAAATTCGGGGAAGTACATTCCTACGAGGGAAGGTCCCAGAACAATTCCCGCGATCATTTCACCGATCACGGAAGGCTGCTTGATCTTCATACAAATCCATCCGAAAAGTCTTGCAACAAGAATAATGGTAACGATTTGTGCCAGTAATAGAGCTAAAGGATGGTGAAGATTGGTTTTGAATGATTCTAAAAAGTTGTCCCAACTGGAACTGTTGTTTGTTTTTGTAATGATCTTTTCTCCGATTTCCAAAGTCTGCCCTTCAATGATGAAAAAGTACATCAGTGATGAAAAAACAATAATGGTGGAAATATAAAAGATGATATTTCTGTATTTTCCCCAATTCATGATTCCAAATTTTAGACAAAATTGCTAAGAAAATCGGAAAAAAAAGATGATTTTTAATCAAATGTAATGAAAAGAAAGAATTTTGCAGTGAAATCTAATGTCCCAATAAATCGGAAAGAGATTTCCTGTAGGTTTCCCCGATCTGAAGCTTTAAAAAGCGGTCATTTCCGAGAGAAACAGTAGTAATAATTTCGTTGGTGGAAAATATTTTAACAGCAGATAAAGCAACAACTTCTTTTTTATTGACCTGCGCAAAATCTTTTGCGGGAAGCATTTCCAGAAGGTTTTTGAAATTCAGGTTTTTTAAAACAATATTGGTTCCGTCCTTAAGAAGAATTTCTTTGTCCCGACTGTCGATTTCCGAAGTTTTGATGTAGGCGATCTGGTCCGTAAAAATTACGGTTTTGCCGATGTTGGTATTCCACTCGATAAAATCTTTTTTATTGGTCTTTTGGAGTAGTTCCGCTGCTTTTTCGAAAGCCTGGGTTAACCTTTCTTTTTTGATGGGTTTTCTTACATAATCCACAACATTCAGGTCGAAAGCTTCGGCTGCATATTCTTTGTAAGCGGTGGTAAAAATGATTTTTTTTGAGCCTGAAATGGCTTCTGCAACCTGCAATCCGTTTATTCCGGGCATTTCGATGTCTAAAATACAGACGTTGCAGTCGATGTTTTCAATTTCGTTCAGAAAAATTTTAGGATCATTAAATGCTTTTACAACTTCTACATTTTCAATCTGTTCGCATAGAAGTTTTAAATAGCTGATTGCCAGTAATTCATCATCAAGAATAACGCATTTTATCATAAAAATCTCCTAAATTGATTGTTAATTCTGCCGTGAAGATACCGTTTTTTGAACTTTTCTGAAGCGTGTAAAAATTATTGTAGATCATTTTCAGCCTTTGATCCAGAGACTGGCTTCCGAAGCCGCTTTTTTCCTTTTCGAGAACATTTTTCAGAGAAGCTTTATTGCTTACTTTCATCGTGAAAATTCTTTTTTCAAGTTCAAGCTGAATGGAAATAAAAGAGTCTGAAGCAAGGAAATCAGTGTGTTTAAAGGCATTTTCAATCAAATCTACCGAAAGAAGAGGGGCAAAAACTTTCTCTTCGTAAATTTCATCCGATTTATTGATTTTCGATTTAATTCTGAAATCAAAAAGCGGATTTACTTTAATTTTGTTGATCTCAATTAAACTTAAAGCAAAATTTAATTCTTCTTTCGGACTTACGAATTTGTTATTGCTTTCGTATAGAATATAGTCTAAAACATTCGCAAGTTTATCGAGCGACATATACGTCTGATAAGCATGAGACTGCACCGAATTCAGGATATTTTTAAATAAATGCGGATTCAGCTTTGTTCCGATGTGTTCAAGCTGTACTTCATTCAGTCTTTCCTGAATCATTTTATTGGCAGTCGAAAGCTTGGCATTTTTTACTTTAAATTTCTGATTTTGGCTGAATAAATAAATGCTTACCGTTAAAAAAAAGAAAACCGCAAATACTCCGATGAATATCCAATAATCATGAATCATGTAGTAATTGCCTTCCATGGATTGAAAATTTATTTACTTCTTTTATTTTCTATTTTAAACCAAACACTCGGTATTTGCGACATGTCATGCTGAGCTTGTGAAGCATCTTTATTTTTTATTTAAACGCAAAGTTTTAATAAAGATAATTCTAAATTTAAAAGAAGCAAAGGCATAAATGCTTCGCAAAGCAGACTGATAATTTATTTCAATTTCTTCAGAGAATTTACCGTTACGCTTTCCTCGCATTTTTCGAAAGTGATTTCGAAAGTTGGTTTTTCTTCAGGATAGGTGAGAAGATAATCAGGACAGGGTTTTTTCTGTGCGTGGCTTCTGTCGAAATCAATCTTTCCTTTGGTGATGATGCTGTCTTTCAGAAATTTTTCATCAACTTTTAATGTTGCCATTTCTGTTTTTGCTGTTTCAGAATATTTAAAATCTTTAGACAGGGTTTCTGCAATAACGCGGCTGTTGGGAAGATAACCGCTGCAGCTTGCGCCTTTTTTGTTTAAGATAAAAAATACAATAATACATCCCGGTACAAGACCGATTGCATAGAATTTCAGTTTTTTCATTAGAAAATTAAAAGATTGATATCGTGATAAGTAAGTCCGAAACGGTCGCAGATGATTTTCTTCGTGTGTCTGCCTTTGTACATATAAAGACTCTGTTTCATTTCGTTTTTGCGAACCAGCATATTTTCGAAGCCGCCTTCTTCATCGTAATTTAAAATATAGGAAAGGAAGAAATTGGAGATGGCTTTTGTTGTGGTTCTCGGCATTCTTGAAGTAAGGTTCGGAAGTCCGCAGTGGATTACGCCGTGCTTAATGATGTATGGATCTTCCATGGTGGTAAGTTCGGAAGTCTCGATTACTTTTCCGTTGTCGATGGTAATATCAATAATTACACTTCCTTTTTTCATTTTCATTACCATATCTTCGGTAACGATGGGTGTCATATTCAGTCTTGGAAGGGCTCCGATCACAACATCGGCTCTTCTTAACGCTTTTTTCAGCTCTTTCGGATCGATAATGGAAGTCGGAACTCTGCTGTCAACCAAAGTGTGAAGTCGTCTTAATTTTGAAAGGGAATTATCGAAAACTCTTACACTTGCGCCTAAACCGATGGCTGCTTTTGTGGCAAATTCTCCAACGATTCCTGCTCCCAAAATAACCACTTCAGCGGGTCTTACTCCTGTGATTCCACCCAACATTAAGCCGTTGGATAAAGCTAAAAGCTCGGAAGCATAAAGAATGGAAACCGTTCCTGCAATTTCGCCGACCAATCTTACTAAAGCTAATTGTTTGTATTCGTCTACAATGAATTCGAATGCTATGGCATTTACTTTTTTCTCTGCCAGTTTTAAGAAATAGTCTTTATCTCTCAAATTGATCTGGAGTGCCGATACAAGATAGGTATTCGGTCGCATATAATCGATTTCTTCGTCTGTAGGCGGATTGACTTTTAAAATTAAATCCTGCCCGAAAGCTTCTTTCGGATCGTTTGTAATTCTCGCTCCCGATTCAGAATATTGCAGATCTGTAAAGAACGAACCTTGTCCGGCTCCGGATTCTATGATTATTTCATGACCACTTTCTACCAAAACCTGCACCGCATCGGGCGTTATGCAAGCTCTTCTTTCATTCAGGGAAGTTTCCTTCGGAATTCCTATGCTGAATTGTTTTCCTTTTTTAATGACCTCCAGTTTTTCTTCTTTCGGCATCAGTTCCTCTTCGGTAAAAGGAGTAAAAATGTTTGTAGTACTCATCCTTTTAAATAATTAGGTTCTTACAGATCGTTATTTTACATTCAAATTCAGGAGCAAAGATACATAATATTTACTCGAATGAAATTTCTCTGTTTTCTCCGGTATTAATGATGCTCATTTCGTGGTATTTGAGACCGTAAAGATCTTCTTCATATACTTCCGGCCATTCGATAATGCAGAGAAATGAATGGTCTAAATATTCTTCCATTCCGATATCATACACTTCTTCAATGTTTTTTAAACGGTATAAATCGAAATGATATACTTTTCCTTTTGGGGTATTGTACTCATTGACAATAGAATAGGTGGGTGAGTTTACTTCGTCTGTACTTCCCATATTTTTAAGGAGAAACTGGGTGAAAGTTGTTTTTCCGGCGCCCAGATTTCCTTTTAAAAGTAAAATGTTATGCTCTAATTTTGAAATGACGGTTTCGGCAACATTCTGCCAGTCTTCCATATGTTGAATCGTGAATTGCATATTTTTAAAACAAAGATAATTAATTACGGTAAAAAATTCAGGTGTAAAATTAGATCAAATAATTGTATTTTCAATTTTTGAGGTCATTCAAATCAATTAAATTTATAAAACTTTTCAGGATAATTTTAAGATGTTTTTATACTAAATTTATACTGTTCTCTATAGATTTTTTTGTATATTTTTGCAGCATGATTTCCAAACAGACCATCGATAAGATTTTTTCTACAATCCGCGTTGAGGAGATTGTGGGAGAATATGTGCAGCTCAAAAGAGCAGGGTCTAATTTCAAGGGATTAAGTCCTTTTCATGACGAAAAAACACCGAGTTTCGTTGTTTCGGCAAGCAAACAGATCTGGAAAGATTTCTCTACCGGAAAAGGAGGGACAGCGATCTCTTTTTTAATGGAAATCGAAAATTTCACATATCCTGAAGCACTTCGCCACGCGGCAAAAAAATACGGAATTGAAATTGAAGAAGATCAGAAAGATTTTTCCGAAGAAGCAAAAAATGCACAGTCGGAAAGAGATTTATTGTACAAAATTCATGAAGTAGCGAACGATTTTTTTCAGAATTTTCTTTGGGAAGTGGAAGAGGGAAAATCAATCGGTCTTTCTTATTTTAAGGAGCGTGAACTTCGTGATGATATCATTAAAAAATTCCAGCTCGGCTATTCGCCTGAAAAAAAGAACGCTTTTACCGAATATGCTTTGGAAAAAGGCTATTCAAAAGAAATTCTTGAGAAATCAGGACTTTCGATTTTCCCTGAAAATTCTCCCGCAGGAATCGACCGCTTTCGTGAAAGAGTAATATTTCCGATCCACAGTTTTTCGGGCAGGGTTTTAGGTTTTGGAGCCAGAATTCTTAAAAATAACGTAAAGACAGCCAAATATCTCAACTCACCGGAAACGGAAATTTATCATAAATCCAATGTTCTTTATGGTTTAAACCAAAGCAAGCAGGCAATTTCGCGTAAGAATGTCTGTCTTTTGGTGGAAGGTTATATGGACGTTATTTCGCTTCACATGTCGGGAATCGAAAATGTGGTGGCAAGTTCCGGAACTTCTTTAACTACGGAGCAGATTAAGCTTATCAAAAGATTAACGGAGAATGTAACCATTCTTTTTGATGGGGATAATGCAGGAATTAAAGCCAGTTTCAGAAGTATTGATATGCTTCTGACGGAAGGAATGAATATTCGGGTGATGCTGTTTCCGGACGGAGACGATCCCGATTCTTTCGCCAGAAAACATCCGCAGGAATATGTGGAAAAATTCATCGAAAATGAAGCGATGGATTTTATTGATTTTAAAGCTGAAATTCTTTTCAAGGAAATTGGAGATGATCCGATTAAGAAAGCTGAAGCGATCAGAGACATTGTAAAGTCGGTTTCCTTTGTTCAGAATGCTTTGAAAAGGGAGGTTTACTTAAAGCAGGTTTCCACAAAATTCGGACTTTCTGAGCAGAGTCTGTTTAATGAGCTGGATGTTCAGAAGCAGATCACCCAAAATCAGACCCATAAAGCGCAGATTAAAACGGAAGCGCAACAACCTGCAAAGCTTGAAGTAGTAAGTGATTCGAGAGATTATATCGATCCGGTACTTTTTAATGTAACGAAACTTGAAAATGACCTTATCAATCATATGCTCAATTACGGAGATGTTGTTCTCCACAGAACCGCGCCGGATCAGCAGCAATATGATATTACGGTGATTGAAGAAATTCTTCACCATTTTGAAGAAGACGACTACGAATTTCAAGTGGAACTGAACAAACGAATCGTAGACTATATAAAAGAAGGAATTGAGAAAGAGGAACTCCGAAAAGGAAATTTCTTTTTCGGATTAATGGATGAAGAATTGAGCAAGGCAGCCGTTAATTCCATGAATATCTACAGTGAGCTGAACGACTGGACCACAAGAAATATTTTTTCGCCTAATTACGGCGATAAAATTCCGGAGCAGGTTGCAGGAGATATTCTGATTCATAAATTCAGATATGTTAATTTCCTGATATCAAAAGCAAAAGGAGAATTGGCAGAATATGCAGAATCCGATGAATCTAAATATTTTGAACAGCTTAAGAAAATTCAGATGCTCACAATGGTTTCAAAGGAATTGGCTAAAATTTTAAATTATTCTGCAATTACTGGTATTTATACTGACAGATAAGAGGAAATAATCTGTTAATTATTGAAACTTTATGACAAAAAGTCTTATAAAATTTTAGGAATAAAAATTGTAAATTCAACCTCGTAAAATGTAATACACAAAACAAGCATATGGACATTAAAAAAGAATTCAGAGATTTCTCTGTAAAACATCTAGGAAATAACGGTTTGGCAACCGATCAGTATATGGGAATGTATGGTCCTACAGGTCTTACGCCGTACATCATGGAGGAAAGAAGATTAAACGTTGCACAAATGGATGTTTTCTCCCGTTTGATGATGGACAGAATTATTTTCTTAGGAACAGGAATTGATGATCAGGTGGCGAATATCGTAACCGCTCAGCTTCTTTTCTTAGAAAGTGCAGATCCTTCCAAAGATATTCAGATTTATATCAATTCTCCGGGTGGAAGTGTTTACGCCGGTTTAGGAATTTACGACACGATGCAGATCATTAAGCCTGATGTAGCAACAATCTGTACAGGTATTGCAGCTTCAATGGGAGCGGTTCTTTTGGTTGCCGGAGAAAGCGGAAAACGTTCTGCTTTAAAGCACTCAAGAGTAATGATTCACCAACCTTCCGGAGGTGCGCAAGGGGTGGCTTCCGATATGGAGATCAACCTGAGAGAGATGTTAAAGCTTAAAAAAGAGCTTTACGAGATCATTTCCGAGCACTCAGGACAGACTTATGACTGGGTAGAAAAAGCTTCCGACAGAGATTACTGGATGACTTCCGAAGAAGCAAAAGGATACGGAATGGTAGACGAAGTTTTACAGAGATCTAAAGACAAAAAATAAATTTTGTAAAAATAATAAGAAGACGCATCAATTGATTTTGGTGCGTTTTTTTATTGAAATATATCAGGAGCTTTTTCCGGCTTTCCGCACTCGCTGTTTTTAATATTTCAGGGTTGCGGCGGCGGAGCCGCCGCAACCCTGAAATATTAAAAACGAGCTCAGACAATAGCTGCAATCCGGGCTAGGAGAGTCGACGTATTTTCAATTTTCACATCAATATTGATAAAAGTAATTTGCAAACCCAAAATAAATACTTTAACAAATTTTATAAAATTTGAGGGTAAAAACGGTATCATTTTTTCAAGATACTCTGTACAACACTTAAATCATAAAAATTATGTCAAAAAAAATTGCAATTTTAGCAACACACGGATTTGAAGAAAGCGAATTGAAATCTCCAAAAGAACATTTGGAACAGCAAGGTTGGACAGCCCACATCATCAGTCCGGAATCCGGAACCATCAAAGCATGGGCAGAAAAAGATTGGGGAAAGGAATACAATGTTGATAAAACTTTAGATGAAGCCAACGCTTCAGATTACGATGCTTTGGTTTTACCGGGAGGCGTTATCAATCCGGATCAGTTAAGAACCAATGAAACTGCTTTATCTTTCGTAAGAGATTTTTTCCAGCAGCATAAACCTGTTGCAGCTATTTGTCATGGACCACAGATTCTCATCAACGCCGAAGTAGTTGAAGGAAGAAAAATGACGTCGGTGGATTCAATCAGTAAAGATCTTAAAAATGCGGGAGCGAACTGGGAAGACAGTGAAGTTGTAGTAGATCATGGTTTGGTCACAAGCCGAACTCCGAAAGATCTTCCAGCCTTTAATGCAAAGATGGTCGAGGAGATCAAAGAAGGAAAGCATGAAGAGCAGACCATCTAAAATACAAAAGCACAAACTTTAATTTTACAAACTCTGATTATAAAAAATCCGGCGGCATCGAAGATGCCGCCGGATTTTATTTTTCATTTTCTGTAGATCTTCTCTTTTTAAAGAACATCCTGTAAATCAAAAATGTCTGTACTAAAATATTTCCAAAAAATATCAGAAACATCTTATATATTGGTATTGACGCATAAAAAGGTAACAGCTTATCAAATAATACTGCGGGTGAATTCACCAAAACTTTAATTAACGACAACGGATACTGCAAAAATTCAGGTTTTATCCCGATGAAAAACTGGTCGTAGATAAATACATAAAGAATGTCAAATAATAATATTCCCAGAAACAGCAGTATAAATTTTTTCACAGCTTTATTCGCTATTAGTTGAAAGCCTCAATAATTTTAGAAAAATCTTCCAGTTTTAAAGCTGCTCCACCAATCAGACCACCATCGATATCAGGTTGAGAGAATATTTCCTTTGCATTATCCGGTTTTACAGAACCTCCGTAAAGAATAGAAACTTCATCAGCAACTTCCTGTCCGTATTTTGCAGCGATAATGCTTCTGATGTGTGCATGGATTTCCTGTGCCTGTTCCGGCGTCGCTGTTTCTCCGGTTCCGATTGCCCAAACCGGTTCGTAAGCGATCACTACTTTTTTAATTTCCTCTGCGGTAAGCGTGAAAAGAGCCACTTCAGTCTGATTTTTTACCACTTCAAAATGCTGTCCTGCTTTTCTCTGTTCCAAAGTTTCTCCGTTACAGTAAACAGGAATCAAACCTTTATCCAAAGCTAATTTTACCTTTCTGTTGCAGTGAGAATCTGTCTCGCCGTGATATTGTCTTCTTTCAGAATGCCCGATTAAAGAACCTGTTGCATCAATGGATTCAAGCATATCCACAGAAATTTCTCCTGTGTACGCTCCGCTTTCATGTTCACTGATATCCTGTGCGAAAACGCCGATTTCATCCTTTTCAAAAACATCTTTTGCCATCATCAGATACAGAGACGGAGGAGCGATCCATACTTCGCAGTTCGTAGTATTATTGTTTTTATAGCTTAGTAACTGAACCATTAATTGTTGGGCATCAATTACATTTTTGTTCATTTTCCAGTTTCCTGCAACTATTTTTCTTCTCATAGTTTCTTTTATTTTAAAGTTAAAAACTAAAAGTCAGAAACGAATTTCTAACTTCTAATGACTCAATTATCGATTAATATTCCAAAGATTTTTCAAAAGCGTATAAAAAGTATGCTCTTCATCCGTCACTTTATTATCCGCCTTAATAAGCGTTTTCGCAAACTGGATGAAACTTGTTCTTTCCTCTTCTGTAGAATCGTCGTAGAAACAACGCGCGTGAAATTCAAAATGATCTTTCCATTCTTCCGGCTGTAGCAGGGCAATGGTTTCAAGTTCATTATCAAGATTCATTTTAAAAGGAAATTCATCGGCTAAATACTGCTGAACAAGCATTCCTTCTTCCGGAGCAAATTCTCCGTCTACAGAAGAAAGAATCATCAATAAATGATAACCGGCAATGGGTTTGTTAGACTTTTGCATTGATATAGTTTAAATTTTAGTGTTTTTTTATTTCAGATAATCTTTTGCAGGCTGTTTGTCAATAATTTTTCCGTTTTCCAGAACCAGTACAAAAGGATTGCTTCTTGCGATGGTTTTAATTGCAGTAGCATCCATCATCAAATTTTTAATGGTTTTAAAAGTATTCGGAAGTGTTGAAACTCCGTAAACAGCAGTTGTACCCTGAGTTTTTATCTTAGTTTCAAGCTGTTTAATAAGTTCTGGAGAAACATTTTGAGGATAGTAAGTGAAAATTAAAATAGCTTTTGGAGCATTGATAACTTCCTGAGTCATATCCATTCCCGTAGTATCTTCAAGCTTGAATTTTGCAATTTCAGATTTGTAGCCTTCTTTTACCAGAACAGATTCATTCTTTCCTTCCTCTATTTTCCAGGGCGATCCTTCTGCCCAATATTCTGTTTTTTTGATATAATCATCCTGATTTACTTTCAGAACTTCTCCGGTTTCAGCATTTTTCAGGGAATAAAACGTTTTATACTGGGACGGATTTTTAGCAATTTTAGCTTTTTCTGCTCTCAGATCGGTTCCTATTTTATAATCGCGGAAATCGATAACAGGTTCATGCACAATTCCATGTGCGCCAACCAGAATCATGGCAACAGAAAAAACGCCCAGAAGAATATATTTGAATTTGTTTCCTGTTTCTTTCTTTGTGCTGAAGCTGTATGCATCTTTTTTCTTAAATTCTTTTCTGTAAAGAATGAAAACAGCGATTAACCCGATTAAAAGCACAATGTCTTTAATAAAACTCTGCCACGGCGTAAATTTAATGGCATCTCCGAAGCATCCGCAATCTGTTACCACATTGTAATAGGCAGAATAAAAGGTAAGGAAACCAAAGAAAATACAGAGTGCAATTAATGCAGAAAGCGTGAATTTAAGTTTCAGTTTGATCAAAAGCATAAAGCCCAGAAGAAGTTCCAGAACCACAACAAATATGGAAAGCGGCAGTGCAAACTTTTCAAAAAACGGCATATTAAAAACATTCGGGGCAAAGTATTCTTCCATTTTGAAAGAAAAACCAACCAGATCAACCGCTTTTACAAACCCTGAAAGGATGAAAATAACCGCAAGAAGAAATCGTAATAAACCTTTTATCATAATTAATTTGTTTTTTTATTTTACACTGGCTGCTTTTTCAGAAAATTTGATCAGGCAGAACACCGCATAATTCAGCATATCAAAATAATTGGCATCCAAACCTTCGGAAACCAGAGTAACGCCTTGGTTATCTTCAATTTGCTTGGTTCTCAAAACTTTCTGGTAAATAAGATCCGTAATCGAAGAAATTCTCATGTCTCTCCAGGCTTCACCGTAATCATGGTTTTTTCTTTCCATTAATTGCTGTGCTTCGGTCGCATAATGATTGTAAAGCTCTAAAATCTCTTCCTTATTTTCGTTAAAATCGTTGGAAAAACCTTTTTCAAGCTGAATCAGTCCGATGATGGAGTAGTTCACAATGGCGATGAATTCATCCTCTTCACTTTCGTCCACCATTTTTTTGTCAGTCATTTGTAACGTGCGGATTCTGTTGACTTTAATGTAAATCTGATCCGTAATTGAGCTTGGTCTTAAAACCCTCCAAGCTGCGCCGTAATCCTGTAATTTTTTGCTGAATAATTCGCGGCACTGACTGATAACTTTCCCGAACTGTACTGATGTTTCTGACATAAATTCTCTTAATCTTCCAAATATACGAATTTTTGTGTGTTGGAGGGGGTCGGAATAGGAGAGTTTGGGCGTTTTTGGGTGAGAGCGTTTATGAGTTTGAGGGAGAGCGTTTATGCATGGTGTGGTTAATGGGCATTTAAATGATATTTTCAGATTTATGCGTTTCTTTTTTATGTTATTTTTGTAGAATAAACTCAATTCGTAATTCCAAAATGTTTACTCATAAACCATCCGGCTTCCCAGCTCTGTCATTCTCCAACACTCAAGCCTTTGAACACTTTCACTCCATCAACTGCAATGGAAGATTAATAGATTTATCAGCCCCGAAAATCATGGGAATTCTCAATCTCACGCCGGATTCTTTTTCAGACGGCGGAAAATTTAACAATGAAAAATCTGCGCTGGAACAGACCGAAAAAATGCTGAAAGATGGTGCTGAAATCATCGACATCGGACCGCAATCCACAAGACCGAATGCCGAATTTCTGACTTCTGAAGAGGAAATCCGAAGAATCGGAAATATCATTTTTCTAATTAAAAAAGAATTTCCGGAAGCTTTGATCTCTTTGGATACATTTTATTCCGGAACCGTAAAATTTGGTTTTAATGAGGGTATTGATCTGATCAATGATATTTCCAGCGGTCAGTATGATGATAAAATGTTTGAAACTATTGCCGAAACAAAGCTGCCGTACATTTTGATGCACGTAAATCCTACTTATGAGACGATGCACGATAAGATACAATTTGAAGATATTATTCTTTCAGAAAATCGATATTTCTCAGAAAAAACGGCAGAATTGCTAAAGTTAGGAGTGAAAGATCTGATCCTTGATCCCGGTTTCGGATTTGGTAAAACAGTGGAAGATCAAATGAAAATGACCGACGAAGTACAATATTTAGGATTTGGAAAATTTCCTTTACTGATCGGTATTTCAAGAAAATCTTTCATTTATAAACCTTTAGGAAAATCTCCTCTGGACATTAATGAAGAAACTCAAAAACTCCATCTGAAAGTTTTGCAGCAGGGCGCAAAAATTTTGAGAGTTCATGATGTTTTGGAAGCCAAGAAAACTCTGGATATATTTTTGAGGAGCTAAAATGATCCGAATCATCGGATTTTCATGATTAAAAAACAAAAAAGCTGTCTCAAAAGCCAAAAACTGACTTTTGAGACAGCTTTTTTATAGTTCTAAATTTATCTTTCCAGTGTAAAATTAGAAATCACTTTCGGACGTTCGGTTTCATTGGCTACTTTCCATGAAGTTCGGTACATCCATTCCGTCATTTTATACAGCTTTTTGTAATTAATGTTTTCCGATTCATCTTGCGGCGTGTGATACTGATCGTGCAGAACACTCGTGAAAAATATTGCAGGAATTCCTGCTTTTGCATAGGGTAAATGATCGCTTCTGAAATAAAAATATTCTGCATGCTTCGGAGAATCCCAATCTTTCAGATACCTGAATTTCGTACTTTCATTATTGGCATCTTCAGCCATTTTTACCAATTCTTCAGAATTTTTGTGAGGCGAATTTCCTCCCAGAAGCGCAGCTTCATTATTATCATTTCTCCCGATCATATCCCCATTGAGAACGGCAACAATGTTTTCTTTTGGCACAACAGGATGCGCTGCATGCCATCTCGAACCCAACAAACCTCTTTCTTCAGCACCATGAAAAACAAAGAGAATACTGCGTTTTGAAGGCTGTTTTTTATAGGCTCTTGCCATTGCCAACATCGCAACACAGGTACTTGCGTTATCATCTGCGCCGTTGTAAATTGTATCGTTTTTTACAGGATGTCTTATTCCGTCGTGATCCTGATGTCCGCTGATTAAAACAAATTCGTTTTTAAGTTTAGGATCTGTACCGTCTATTTTTCCGATGATGTTTACGGAAGGATATTTATACGTTTCTGTGATGAGGTGCAGCGAAATTTTAGGATTGTTTTTTACCCAGTCAGAATTTTCTCTTTTAATCCATAAAACCGGAATATTATTCGTCACACTTTCTCTTAAACCTTCTACTCCGTAAGAACCTCTCGTCATTTGCGGTAAAACTTCAACCCAGCTTTTATCCGATGTTTCGTCTGTAATGAAGATGATTCCCTTTGCTCCCAGTTCAGATGCTTTGTTATAGTATTTTGTTCTTACAAAACCGGGATATCTTCTTACGAAAAGCGTCATTTCCTTTTCAATATTCTTGTCAGATGCATTTACGGCGAGAATTTTATCTTTAATATTTAATTTTGATAAATCTTCAGGTTCGGCATTTCCGGCGTAAACAATTTCAGAATCAATGTTTGCATTTACGGGTTCCGCAACAAGAAAATCTTTCCATAATTTTAAAGAATTATCACCAATTTTCAGGCTGCTCTGCGGAATTACCTGATGTCTGTACATATCAAAAAACTGAAAGAAAGTTCCGTTGTCTCCGGCTGGTTTCATTCCCGCTTCCTTGGCTCTGTCAGCAAGCCACATTGATACTTTAAGCTCATCTAAAGTTCCTGCTTCCCGACCCAGAAACTGATCGGCTGCAAGATCATACATATCCTTGCGAAGATCGCCTTCTTTGATAGCAGAAACCAGAGGTTTTTGATAGGATTGAGCGGTAAAAGTCCCAAAAATAAATACACTGAGTGCAGATAATAGGTAATTTTTCATCTTGAATTTTTTAATGATTTGATTACACTTTTAAAATTTAACACAAAATAAACAAAAAATGAAGTTTAAGTTGAGGTTAAACTTTAAATAAGAAGAAATACGTTTCTAAAATTTTAATTCAGATTCGCAAGCTTATCCGCAAACTGCTTAGAAAATTCTTTTCGGTCTTCCTCCATTTTCTCCGGTGTGGAAGGAAGGATATAATTAAAAAGGATTTTATCTTCGTTATCCAGAAAGATGATTTCCTTTTCGTTTCCATCGATCATTTGGGTAAAGATTTCCCACATCGAGGTATCTTTTAATTTTAATAACTCGAAAAACTGATCTGCTTTTATTTCGATTTTCTGCATTTATCTTTTATTTAACGGTTTCATTTTTTAAAAATCCAGAATTTTTAATTTAAACTGAACTGCAAAATTTTGTTTAAAATTAGGAGTGGTGTAATATCCAACCCTGTAAAATAATCCCAGATTAAAGTAGGTAGATAGGAAATTATTCCATTCCAGACCGACTTCCTGATAAAGATGATCCAAAGGACGGAATCTGAACTGGTGGTAATCGGGATGCTTCATATTTCCCGTCGTTCCTCTTAACACAAAGTCGAAGCTTGAAATATTCTGCCCGAAGCTTTTAAAATACCATGGGATTTTGTGGGTAAAATAATAGGCAATAAACCGGTCGTTGTAATATTTTCCCCCTTCCAGAGTGGCAAATCCTAAGAAAGAAGTTAGGTTGAAATTAAAATCTTTCCTTGAAGAAGCAAGCCCGTTCATGGTGAAATTTTTCCAGATCGGCGCATCTCCGAAAACCATTCCGCCATAGAGTCTGAAACCTGTGGTTCCAAACATCGTTTTGAAATTATGAACCAAAAGCGCATCAAATCGTGTATAATCGAAATCTCCGCCAAATATTTTGTAGCTCTGTTCATAATTAAAATACAGTTCGGGATATTTCTGATCAATCAGTGATTTTCCCTGCGGCGTCATAATATTCGTAGAATTTGGGGAATATTTTAGTGTAAATAGGGTATTGAAGTTATCAAAAGAAGGACCTCTTCCACGGAAAGAATAATCGAACATCGCTTCTTCCAGATTTCTTCGGGCAGCAAAAACCAGTGTTAATCCGTTGGTAATATCGTTCAGGTAAGATACTGAAGCGCCTTTGTAACGGTAATAACGATCGTTATTCAGGTTGTTTCCATAGTTTGCCGTTCTCATTTTAAAGCTCCAGAGTCTTCTGTAAAATTCACCGGAAGCCGTCACATCATCATAATAATCCAACCGGAAATACGAGTCTTTTTCCAACGTTGTTTTGATATCAAGACCAATCCTGTATTTCCATTTATCATCCTTAAAACCGTAAGCAAAAAGGTAATCCGGAGAAAAATACGGATTGAAATTTTCATTAAGTTTTGCTTTTAATCCAACTCTGAAGCCTTCGTAAAGATTGTAATTGACGATTTCGTCTACTGCAAAATCTACCACCCCCACTTTAATCTGTCCGTTTAGGAACAAACCACCCAAAACTCTTGCTTTTCGGTCGATATTGTAGATTTTTCCGAGACTGTCGATTATTTTATAGGTATTTTTTTCTCTTTCGGTAAGAGGATCAGTTCGGTACTGGTCTAAGGTTTTTCCGTCGATATTTTTTACTGAAAAAGTGTAGCCTTTAAAGTCATTCTGATTGTTTTCGGCAGGGGAATGATAATCGAAATACCGCGATGTAAGAAACGCATAGGTTCCGAACGTTTTTTTACTTTTCCTGTCGGTTTTTTCATCGCCTTTTTCGTTTTCCATCTGCATATTGCTCATTTTCAACTTTACGGTTTCGTATGCCAGAAACCATTTGTTGTTGAAGAAAATCCACGAACTGGTAATAATTCCGTCGTTTTTATTCTTGCTGAAATTTTCAATTTTTTTTACGCCGTAGGTTTCGGTATCTACATAAATAGCGCCGTTGTATTTTCGTTTTTTATCCGGCTTTTTGTAATTCACTTCCCTGAAACGGATAACGAAATTTTTTCTTCCGTCCATTTCAATGGTATCGGTGAGAAAGAAGCGGTAAAGTCCGCGGTTTTCTTTTTTAAGCTGATCCGGAATTTTGTCTCTGTTGCTCTGCTGAAGCGCGATCATTTCATAAATAGGCTGTTTGAGACCGGAAATTCTGTTATCCAGAATATTGATCTTCTCGCCGTATTTTTTAGAATACAGAAATTCCTGCGCTCTTTCCCAGAGAAACAGTTTGCTTTTCGAGAATATTTTTCGCGCGGAAATGTTGTTTAAAGAATCTTTTTCCCGCTTTTTTTTGAACATTCCGGTTTCTTCGAAGAATTTGTTGTACTGAGAAATACTGTCTTCGTCGATATCGAGAGAAATTTTTTCGTAAGATTTATAATAATAGGAATCCAGCGTTTTGGGAGAGTTCTCATGGAAATACTGATTCACTTTATTAAGGATTTCCAGTGCTCTCGGATCACTTTTGTCTTCGATGATAACGGTTTCAATAGAAGTAACTTTCGATTGTGAAAAACCAAAAATACAGATTGAAAAACATAGAAACAGTAAAATCCTTTTCATAGAAAACCTTGCCAAAATTACTAATATTTATTGTCCCGCAAAAGTTTTGTTAATTGATATTAATGGGATCATTCATTGGAAATATCTTTTAAAAAATAAGGCTCAAACTCCCCATCTTCAATCAAAGGACGGGATTCTTTTTGTATTAGAAGAAAATAATATTGCAGAGAAACACTCAGTAAGCATATGTTTCATGGTTATTTTTTCAGAAAGATAATAAAAAAACAGAAACCCGAAAGCTTCTGTTTCTATTTTCCAGATAATTATTTAAAAATACGGCTTAGTTTAACAGGTTAAATCTCAGTTTGATTGCAAAGTTATCTTTAAATTCCGGGGTCTGATAATATCCTAAACGGTAAGAAAATCCTACCCCAAAGTTTCTTCCCAGAAAACGGTTCCAGATAACTCCGGCTTCCTGATAATAATGATCCAGCACCTGAAACTGGAACTGATGATCCTGTCTGTTTTTCATATTTCCGATCGCCGCCTGATATTCAAGTTCGATACTGGAATATCTTGATCCGAAAGTTTTAAACCTGAAAGGAAGATACTGCGATACTTTGAAGGCAACAAATTTATCGGTAAAGAATGTTCCGGAAGGCATGGTTGCAAAACCTAAATTGGAAGGTGTCGTAATGCTCGAAGTCCTGTTGTCTCTGTTTGCATCGGTTTGCCCGGCGATTTCAAAGTTTTTCCAGATCGGTGCATTTCCTGAAGAAATTCCTCCGAAAAGTTTGATGTTCGTATATCCTAATTTTGATCTGAACTGATGAATAATTAACGCATCCACTCTGTGATAATCCAGATCTCCGCCTAACGTTTCAAATCCTTTTTCGTAATTCATGAAGATTTGCGGATATCCTTTTTCGTAGGTGAACTTTCCGCTCGGCGTCATGATATTTTTGTCATTCGGCGAGAATTTTAGAGATAAAGTGGCGCTTGTATTATCGAAACGGTTTCCCAGATTTTTATACTGATAATCAAAAAGAGCCTGTTGCTTTTCTTTATTCACGGCAACTTTCACGCTTAAAGAATTCGAAATATCATAAAGGAAAGAAGCTCCCCATTTCTGGTTTTTGTAAAAAGTTGAGTTGTGAAGATCCAGATTGATGTCTGAAAATTTCATCATCATGTCCCACATATTGTTGCTGAATCTTCCGGCTGCGAACACATCATCCACATAATCGATTCTGAAAACTGACGTTCTTTTGTCTGATAATCTTACATCAAGCCCTAAACCGTATTTCCAGGTGTGGTCTTTAAATCCGTACCCGAAATAGCCGTCCGGAGAAAATGTGTTGTTGAATTTTTCATTCAGCTTTATTCCTGCTCCCAGACGAAGACCTTGGTATTTATCGTAACTGAAAAACTTCGTAATGTCGAAATCGATGAATTTATACCGCAGATTTCCTCTTAAAAGCTGGGTTAAAGTATTCAGCTTTTTTTCAAAATCATGCTTTTCCACAAAGCTGTCGATCTTGGTGTAGGTTGCACTTTCTCTCGCGGTAAGACTGTCGGTTCTGTATTGGGAAAGGAGACTTCCGTCCGAGTTTTTCATTTCAAGAGAATAGCCTTTGAATTCGGATGCTTTTTGTTCTTTATTGATTTCAAAATCGAAGAAACGGTTTTTTACATACAGATAATTTCCAAAATTCTTTTTGTTGTATTTTGTTTTTTCTCCGGGTTTCAGACTGTCTTTTTTAGAAGTCTCGAAACTCTGGCTTCCCATTTTTACTTTCATGTTTTCGTAGTCTAAGAACCACTTTCCGTTAATAGGCTTCCAAACCGAAACAATATCTCCTTCATTCCGCTTTTTGCTTTGGCTTTCAAATTTTTTCAAAGCATAGGTTTCAGAATCAATATAGATTTTCCCGTTGAATTTTCTCGGATTCTGCTTCTTTTTATCAGTAATTTCCTTGAATTTAATCACAAAAGTTTTTCTTCCGTCGAGCTGTAAAGTATCGGAAAGATAAAAATTGAATAACTTTCTGTTTTCAGGTCTAAGCTGTCTCGGTGTTCTGTCAAGATTAGAAATATTGATCGCTAAAGCCTCATAAATCGGATTTTTAAAGCCCGACATTCTGTTATCAATGATATTGGTTTTCTCACCGAAACTTTTAGAATATTTGTATTCTGCGGCTTTCTCCCAAAGGAACAGCTGGCTTTCGGTGGTCGCCTGAATAAGATCTTCTCCGATCAAAGAATCTTTTTTCTCTTTATCCGTTTGCTTAAGGTCTTTTTTATCAACCTTCGAAAGCGAGTCTTTTCTTACTGCTAAAAAGTTTTTGTACGTATCCACAGAATCTTTATCTACGTCAATAGAAAACTTGGAATACGATTTAAAATTGTAGGAATCCAGCGATTTTGGTGAATTCTCTTTGGCTCTTTTGTTTACCTCATCTAAAATTCTCAATGCTCGCGGATCACTTTTATCCTGAATGACAATTTTGTCTATATTTCCCATCTTTTCAGACAAAGGCTGCATAGAAACTTCCATAGACGGTTTTACATCCGTTACGACATCCTGAAAATTGCTGGCAAGAATTTCGACCTTTTTACATTTTGTCTTAAAAGATACACTGCCGTTGAAGTCGGTTTTTCCAAGAAGTGCATCGTCACAGTAAATGGCTGCATTGTGAATAGGCTTTTTGTCCGCTTTATTGAAAACTTTCACCTGATTCTGTGCAAAAAACACTACCGAAATAAACAAAAACAGGGAAGATAGATATTTTGTCATTAGTCTTTTTTATAGATAAGACAAAACTAAAAATAAGAAGGTTACAAAACGATAAGAAAAAATATAATCTTTTGTTAAAAATAAAATCAGCTGTACGCAAAGATGGTACAACTGATTTTCTATAATAACTTTATTGACGTTTTAAGTTTGTCTAAATATTCAAAGCTTTCTGATAGGCATTTTCCAATCCGTCAAGATTTTTTCCTCCTGCTGTTGCAAAGCCCGGATTTCCGCCGCCGCCGCCTTGGATTTCCTTTGCTAAATCTTTTACGATAGCTCCTGCCTGATAATTTGCAGCCAAATCATCTGAAACACCCACCGTAATCATTGGTTTCCCGTCTGCATCAGAAAGGATGATCGTTACTGAAGTCGGTATTTCTCTCTTCAACTGGAATACGATGTCTTTTACAGAACCTGCATCAAGAGACGTTTTCTTTACCAAAAGCTGTTTGTCGCCTTTTTGTTCGTAAGCATTTTTCCAGTCGCCGATTTCTCCTTTTGCTTTTTCTTTCTTGAAAGCTTCCACTTCCGATTTTAAAGAAGCATTTTCTTCCATCAGCTTTTCAATCGAACGGATGAGGTCTTTGGATTTTAACAACTGAGAAAGTTCAGCTACCTGCTTTTCAAGATTTTTGAAATATTTTTCAGATTCGTCTCCGGAGATCGCTTCAATTCTTCTGATTCCTGCTGCTGCGGAACTTTCGGAAAGAATTTTAAAATGACCGATTTCGCTGGTGTTTTTTACGTGAGTTCCTCCACAAAGTTCTTTCGAGCTTCCAAACTGGATCATTCTTACATTGTCTCCGTATTTTTCGCCAAACAAAGCCATTGCTCCCTTGTCTAAAGCCTCCTGAATCGGGATGCTTCTGAACTCCTGCAACGCAATACTTTCTTTGATTTTTGTATTCACTTTATTTTCTACCAAAGCCAGTTCTTCTTCCGTCATTTTGTTGAAGTGGGAGAAGTCGAAACGCAGATAATCGGGACCTACGTAAGAACCTTTCTGTTCAACGTGCGTTCCCAGAACTTCTCTTAACGCTTCATGCAGTAAGTGCGTTACCGAATGGTTTGCCTGAGAATTTTTTCTTTCCGCTGCATTTACTTTAGCATAGAAAACTGCTCCTGCATCTTTCGGAAGACCGTTAATTAACGAAATAATCAGCCCGTTTTCTTTTTTGGTTTCCAGAACCTCAAAACTTTCCGTGGCATTTTCAAGAAGACCTTTATCTCCAACCTGTCCACCGCCATCAGGATAGAAAGGCGTTTCACTTAGAACCACCTGATAAAATTCTCCGTCTTTATTTTCTATTTTTCGGTATCTTGTAATGTAAGTTTCAGATTCTAATTGATCGTAGCCTACAAAATTTTCTGCTTTTTCCTCAAGAATTACCCAGTCGTGGACTTTTTGTTCAGCACCACCTCTTGAACGATCCTGTTGCTCTTTTTTTCTCGCTTCAAAACCTGCTTCATCAATCGTTAAGCCTTTTTCTTCAGCAATAATTCTCGTTAAATCATTCGGAAAGCCGTAAGTATCATATAATTCGAAAACTTCATCGCTTGGCAGCACTTTCAAATTGCTTTCAATGGTCTGCTGAATTAATTTTTCAACTCTTATCAGTCCGTTTTCAATTTTATTAAGAAAAGATTCCTCCTCGCTTTTGATCACTTCTGTAACCAAAGCTCCCTGTTTTTCAAGTTCAGGGAAGAATTTACCCATTTGTTCCTGAAGAACGGCAACCAATTTATAAAGGAAAGGTTCTTTCATGTCTAAGAATCTGTAAGAGTAGGAAACTCCTCTTCTTAAAATTCTTCGGATAACGTAACCTGCACCTCCGCTTGAAGGCAATTGTCCGTCTGCAATGGCAAAAGAAACCGCTCTGATGTGATCTACCACAACACGAAACGCAATGTCTTTTTCGTCTTTTAAAATTCCGGTATATTTTTTTCCTGAAAGTTCTTCCACTTTAGCAATTAAAGGGGTAAAAACATCGGTGTCATAATTGGAGGATTTTCCCTGAAGCGCCATACAAAGACGTTCGAAGCCCATTCCGGTATCAACATGTTGTGCAGGAAGTTTTTCCAAAGAACCATCAGCTTTTCTGTTGAATTCCATAAAAACGAGATTCCAGACTTCCACCACTTGAGGATGGTCATTGTTCACCAATTCAAGACCGGAAATTTTAGCTTTTTCTTCCGGAGTTCTCAAGTCAACATGAATTTCAGAACACGGTCCGCAAGGTCCGCTTGCACCCATTTCCCAGAAATTGTCTTTTTTGTTTCCGTTGATGATTCTGTCTTCAGAAATATGGGATTTCCAGAAATCATAAGCATCCTGATCTCTTTCCAGATTTTCGGAAGCATCTCCTTCAAAAATGGTTACGTAAAGATTTTCTTTAGGAATTCCGTACACTTCCGTCAGCAATTCCCAGGCAAAAGCAATAGCATCTTTTTTAAAATAATCACCAAAAGACCAGTTCCCCAACATTTCAAACATGGTGTGGTGATAGGTATCTCTACCTACATCATCCAGATCATTGTGCTTTCCGGAAACTCTTAAACATTTCTGGGTATCGGCAATTCTTGGAGCTTTAGGTTCTTTGTAACCTAAAAAATAATCTTTAAACTGCGTCATTCCCGAGTTGGAAAACATAAGGGTAGGATCGTCTTTCAGCACAATAGGAGCCGAAGGAACGATAAGGTGTTCTTTACTTTTAAAATAATCTAAAAATTTTTGACGAATCTCTTGTGATGTCATAATACTATATATTGCTTTGCTTTTTACAATTTTGATAAGATGCAAATTTAATGTTTTTGAGTGATTTAGTTTTAAATATTTGATACTTTTGCTAAGATTTGTATAATAATCTGAAACATTTTCAGGAGCTTTTTCCCGCTTTCCATTGCAATTCCTCATTGCGCGGCTCCGCTTTGCTCCGCTGCTTCACTGCGGGATTTTCATTGCAATCGGGGCTAAATTACGGTCATAATTTTCACTATTTATCATAATAAAGCATCATTTGTCATGATGAAAGCATGTAAATTGCACAACACGAGATATAATTTTATCAGAATCGGGTTATTGGTGTTAGGATTTGTAGCATTTGTTTGATAGTATTGCTTAGATGCTTTCAGCAGGACAGATACAACACACAAATTGATTGATGAAAACTTTGCAGTTTATGATTTAACTTTCTATTTTCGTTTTTAACTGTAAAAATGTGCTGATTTTTTTATAAATTTAAATCAATGACAAAAAATGAAACCATTAAGAACTGGATCGATCAGTATTCCGGGCAGTTGTTGAGAAGAGCAGTTTATCTGCTGTCGGATAGAGTGGAGGCGGAAGACACTGTTCAGGAGGTTTTTATCTCTGCTTTTTCGTCATACGAATCTTTTGAAGGGAAAAGTCAGCCTTTAACGTGGTTAATGACGATTCTAAACAGAAAGGTTGCCGATTTTTACCGCAAAAAATACAAATCGGAACCACAGATAAGACTGGATCATTTTTTTGATGAAACCGGCTCGTGGAAAAATGACGATGTGCTGAATGACTGGAATGCTGAAAATAAAGGAACAGAACTTTTAGATGATACAGAATTTAATACAACATTGGAGGATTGCCTGGAAGAATTGCCCGTTCGGTGGAAACTTCCCATGAAAATGTATTATCTTGAAGAAAAAAAAGCACCCGAAGTAAGTCAGGAACTGAATATTTCTACGACTAATCTTTGGAAGATTCTGCAGAGAGGCAGAATGCAGCTCAGAGAATGTCTGGAATTTAACTGGTTTGCTCAATTATAAATGCTTTTAAAATGTTAAAAAAACTAATCCATATCCTATTTTTACC
The DNA here is from genome assembly GCF_900156825.1 of Chryseobacterium gambrini. Lineage (GTDB taxonomy): Bacteria > Bacteroidota > Bacteroidia > Flavobacteriales > Weeksellaceae > Chryseobacterium > Chryseobacterium gambrini. The sequence continues at coordinate 258,427 of NZ_FTOV01000004.1, forward strand.
ATGCAGTGAAGCAACCATGCTCATGGAAAAAAGAAACGCAGGCAACATTTCTTCAAAAGAGAATCGAAAACTTTCCATGCATCTGAAAATCTGTAAATGGTGCAGAGCTTATAAAGAAAAGCTGGAAATTTTAGATGAAATTTTAAAAAGAAAACTTTTTAATGAAGAAAAAAGTAAAATTCATGATTCTGAAATTCAGGATTTTAAAGAAAAAATGATTAAAAAATTAGATATTTAAGAAATTTTTTGTCAGGATTTTGAAAACGTTCCGACTATACTTTTGAAAATAATAAAGTATTAACTCAAAATCTTAAAAAATGAACGGAACTACACTTAAAATCGATAACAGAAACCTTGCCGGAAAAGCAGGGTATTACATCTCACTTTTCGGAGCTGCCATTATTCTGCTCTGGATCGGAATTTTTAAATTCACACCCACAGAAGCGAACGCGATAAAACCTTTGGTAGAAAACCATTTCCTTACTTTTTTCGTATATGATATTGTAAGCATTCAGGCAGTGTCTAATGCTATCGGAGTGATAGAAATTATCATTGCATTACTTTTAATTTTTAGTGTGAAATTTGCATCACTCAGAAAGTACGCCGCCATCGGAATGATCGTTACCTTCCTTACTACTTTAAGCTATTTATTTACAACTCCGGGAGTTTGGAAAATAGTTGACGGAGTTCCGGTAACAGATTTTTTCATCATAAAAGACCTGATGCTTTTAGGCTTTGGATTAATGATTTTAAATATAAAAAAATGAATAACAAGATAAAAATGAAAAACATACTAATTCTACTCAGTGTGGTACTGGGAATAGCAGTTTTTGCGACAGGCTGTGGAGATGCCAAGCAAAAATCCACAGAAAATAAAAAAGAAAATGAGACCATTATGGACAATAAAAATGTAAAAGAAGTTTATTTTGCGGGAGGATGTTTCTGGGGAACCGAGCATTTTTTTCAGCAGGTTCGCGGAGTAGTAGGAACAGAGGTAGGCTATGCCAACGGAAATACAAAAAATCCTACATATGAGGAAGTGGTAAGCCACACCACGGGTTTTGCCGAAACCGTAAAAGTAAAATATGATCCTGAAGTAGTAGATTTAAAACTATTAATCGATTTATATTTTAAAACCATAGACCCAACGAGCATTGATAAACAGGGAAATGACAGAGGAAACCAATACAGAACGGGAATTTATTCCACAGATAAAGAAACGGAAGCGATCGTAAAAGCTGAAGTGGTAAAACTGGCTAAAAATTACAGCAAACCTGTCGTGGTGGAAACCATTCCTTTGAAGAATTTCTATAAAGCGGAAGATTATCATCAGGATTATCTGGATAAAAATCCGGGAGGATACTGTCACATCGAACCGGGATTGTTTGAAATGGCAAGAAACGCCAATCCGCCCAAAAAAGAAACAAAGGGAACTAACGAAACCAAATATCAGAAGCAGGATAAAAAAGCTTTAAAGGAAAAACTGACTGCCGAACAATATAACGTTACTCAGGAAAACGGTACGGAAAGAGCTTTCCAGAACGAATACTGGGATGAAACCAGAGAGGGAATTTATGTAGATATTACCACAGGAGAACCTTTGTTTATCTCCACCGATAAATTCGAATCCGGTTGTGGATGGCCAAGTTTTTCTAAGCCGATTACCAAAAAATTAATCGAAGAGAAGTTAGACCGTTCTCACGGAATGACGAGAGTGGAGGTAAGAAGTAAAACAGGAGATGCGCATTTGGGACACGTTTTCAATGACGGTCCTGCAGATAAAGGCGGACTTCGTTACTGCATCAATTCAGCTTCCCTGAAGTTTATTCCGAAAGCGGAAATGCAGGAAAAAGGTTATGGAGAATATATTTCTCTACTTGATAAAGATAAAAAGTAAGTGTTAAGTGAAGAGGTGATTGAAGGGGCTGCCGAAAGGCAGCCTTTTTTATGTTTATACTTTAAATTGAGTACTCTGTTATTCAGAAAGGAGCGGAACGAAGTGGACCGCAGTGAAGAATCTATTGGAGTTTTAGCAGAAATCGTTCTTTAATGCTTAACATGGAAATATTCAGAAACAATAGAAAAGCAAATAAAATATAGTAAGCTCCTTTTGGAAGTTCAGATACATTTTCAAAAACTGTTTGGAAATGTTGATTAAAGGCTAAAAACTTATCCATAAAAGTACGTTCTTCAACTTCGTAAATCAAGTCATTGCACAAAAGATATTCGGATTCTTTTTCTTTAGTTGGTTCAACATAATAATGAACTGCAAAAATATTTCCGGTTTTCTCTGTATCTATAGCATACATATCATTTTTCGAAATGTGCATATCATTTAAAATGGAAATGAGATCTGCATAAGTATTTTTGTCAGAAAGAATAAATTCAATTCCGGAATTTTTCTCATTTCTTTTCTGCATTGCTTTGATTTCGGAAACAAAAAAATCCGAATTATTTTTGGCTTCGTTTGGTGGAACGGCAATTTTCTTGTAATTCCAGTTTCTTAGTGGTTCAAAGGTAGCATTCTGATTATAATTGTCTTTTCTAAGTTTCGCAGGGAGTCCAAAATCAACTACATTATAAACTGTTTTATCAATATATGGATGAATGTAATACCAAAACAAAACAGGAATCAGCAAAGCACTGATCAGTCCTGGAAAATAATAGATCTTTTTCATGCAAACGTTCTTTTAATTTGAAGATTTTCTTTAATGCTGAACATGGAAAAATTTAAAAATAGTAAAAATCCAAAGATGATGTAATACGATTGCTGAGGAACATGATTAATAAATGTCTCTGGATTAAAAAAATTCAATGCGATTTTCTTTTCGTGATGCTCGCCTCCTACAACTCCTCCACAAATAGCCTCTCTTTCTACAGCCTTCGGATCTTTGTACATATGAACAGCAAAAAAATGATTGGTTTTTTCAACATCAATCCCATAGGATTCCTGTTTTGCCATCTTCATTGCATCAATTAAGGCGATAAAATCCTGATAATTATTTTTATCTCCAATTACAAATTCAATTCCGGTTTCTTTTTCATTTCTTGCCTGAAGTTTTTTTAATTCGGAGACATAATATGGTTGATTCTGAAGTGCGGTATTGGGCTTTACAACAATCTTTTTGTAGTTCCATTTTCTGTAAGGTTCAAAAGTATTCAATGAATTTTCCGTTCCTTTTTTTAGTTTAGCGGGAAGTCCCAGATCCATCACGGTGTATGGTTCATGAGTTCTTTGGCTACCGTAATACCAAAATAAAACAGGAATCAGCAAAGCACTGATCAGCCCCGGAAAATAATAGATCTTTTTCATGGTTATAATTTAATTTCATCTGAATGAAAATTTTAAGCCAAAAAACAAAAAAAGTGATCCGTAAAAACGAACCACTTAAAAAAAATAATCTGAATATATTGTGTTGAATGTTTCAAATAAATTACCAGTCCTTCTTTCTGAGAATCCAGTACGACCCGAAAATAAAAATCGCACACCAAACCAGACACGCAACTAAACTTTCGGTAGGATAGTGGAATTCATATTTTCCGCCAAAGATTTGCGCCGCTTTTAAACGCATCATCGGATTGGGAATAAGGCTCGACATACTTTCCAGAGGAAAAAGATGACTGATGAAGAAATCGTCTTTCATAATCTTTAATCGTTCCGCTTCCTGTGTTCCTCTTACCTTTGAGAAAACCTCTATGGTCGATAAAATGCTTTCTGCAATCCACAAAACAAAGAATGCAAGAAAAACAAAGACCGATTTTCTCAGCAAAACCGAAAGAAACATCAGAAAACAGAAGAAAGTAAACAGCTTCACAAAATAATTGCCAATAAAGAAAACCTCTTCAAAAACTTTTCCTGATTCTGTCGTATCGGAATACTGATACCCTAAAAACAAAGTAAGTGCAAATACAATAACCGTGGAAATAATCGTGAAAATACTTATCGTTAACAATTTAGAGCTGATAAATTCCTTTCTGCTTAAACCGTCAATCGTATTCTGCTTAAACATCCGGTTGCTGAATTCCTGCGAAATCGAAAAAACAATGATTAATCCTAAGAAAATCTTCAGCAAAGCCACAATCCATGTTGTGAAATTCCAGATTCCCGGAAAATTATAAATTCCCTGCTCTTTCAAATTAATCTTTCCTCCGAAAGCATCAAAATCCACCAGTCCGACGAAAAGCAAAGTAATAAGAATCGCAAAATATAAGATCGTAAAAACCTTAAACGGTCTGTAGTTCAGGTTTTTGTAATATTCTAGTTTTAGTAATTTCAGCATGATTATTTTGTGTTTTTTACAAGTTCAAGGAATTGAGATTCAAGAGACAGTTTTTTCTTCGTTAAATGAGACAGGAAAATCCCTTTTTCAGCCAGTTTCTGGTTCAGCGCCGAAGCCGAAATAGAAGCATCATCACGGATCTGTGCTTTCAGAATATCGCCTTCCGGATTTACCGCAGTAAACCATTGCAGCTCATTCAGTGCATTTAAAAGCAATGTATTGTTGTCTGCTTTCAATTCAAAATAACCATTATTGGCGGTCATTTCGTCCACCCTTCCGCAATAGATAGAATTTCCCTCCTTCAAAACAATTACATGACTGCATATCTTTTCAATTTCATCAAGAAGGTGACTCGCAATAATAATCGTAATGCCCTGTTTTGCAATATTATTAATGATATCTCTGATCTGGATAATTCCTTCAGGATCAAGACCGTTTGTAGGCTCATCCAGAATAAGAACCTCCGGATTGTTCAGCATCGCCGAAGCAATCGCAAGACGCTGTTTCATTCCCAGAGAATACGTTCGGAAAGGATCTTTTTTTCTTTCCAGAAGATTAACCGTTTTCAGCACTTCATCAATTCTGGAATAAGGTGTTCCTTTAATTTCGGCAACAATTTTAAGATTCGTCTCCGCATTCAGATAAGGATAGAAATTCGGCTGTTCTATAATCGCCCCGATTTTTTTCAGCGTATCCGGATCGGTTCCTTTCTTTCCAAACCAGTACCATTCTCCGCTTGTCGGGTTAATCGTAGAAAGCAACATCCCGAAAGTGGTGGATTTTCCGCTTCCGTTCGGTCCTAAAAGTCCGTAAACATTCCCCTTTTCCACATCAAAGGAGATATTGTTTACCACGATTCTCTTGAATTTTTTAGTCAGATTCTTTACTGATAAAATTTTTTCCATGTAATTTGTTTTACATAGTAGTAGTGTATATAATTCACGTTTTGTTACAAATTATATCATCAATCCGTAAAATTTAATTTCTAAAAACATTAAATTTGATAGAATTAATAGGGAATTATGAAGTTAATTGAACTGGCAAAAGAACTTAACGTTTCAGCAGAAGCGATCAAACAGTTTATTCAGGATTTTGATCTTGAGCTCGTAGAATGCATAAGCACAAATTTTGAAGTAAAAGAAGATTTTGAAAAGTTTGCGCGCGAAAACATCGAATTTTTAAAACTTTACGAAAAAGATTTAGACAAAACAAAAACACTGGAACAGATTGCGGAAACCATCAATCAGCCCAAAGAAAAAATAGAAAAAGCCATTAAAGAAGCCGATCCGAATATTTTCGACAACGGTTTCTTCAAATCTTCCATTTCAAGCTACGGAATCGATAACAAACTTGGCGGAAATTATCAGTTTGTATACGATTACTTCGGGCATAAAACCAGCCTTCAAAAAAGAGATTTCATCGGCTACAGAGATCTTTTCTTCTTTATTTCAGGCGCTCTGGAACCGTTTTTAAATCCGCAGCAGATTAAAGACTGGGGAATCAACAAACCTGCCGGAATTATTCTTTACGGACCTCCCGGAAGCGGTAAGATTTTCTGGGCAAATAAAATTGCAGAAATTATAGGCTATCAATTTAAAGAAGTTAAAAAACATTACCTCGGAACCTCTTTTGTAGACGGAATTCAGACCAATTTCAATGATTTTCTGGTAACCATTATGAAAAAAGATAAAATTCTGCTGTTTCTGGAAGACTTTGATGAAATTATGATGGCAAGGAAAGCAGACAATAATGTCGCTTCCTGTAATCTGGAAACACAGGAACTTATTCTGCACTATATTTCGAAATTTGAGCAGGGAAATCTTTTAATGGTAGGATCTGCAAATTCCGTTTCTGAAATTAATGAAGAAATTCTGGCTCCCGGAAGATTCGATGTCATGATTCCGGTTTTTCCGCCTAATCTTGCGGAAAGATCTGAAATCATTTTATATGCGATGACAAAAAATCTGGAGAAAGATTCTTTGCTGTTTAAGATTTTAAAAAACAACAAAGCCGATAAAATTCCTTTCTGGAATGAGGTTTCTTCACAAATGAAAGTATTCAGCAATACGATGCTCATCGATTTTACCCAAAGTCTGAAAAAAAGAATTAAAAACGAATATCAGAAAACACGGAACGAAAATTTAAAGATCGATCAGAAACTTTTAAAAGGGGCTTTAAGAGATGCGGCGGCGAAACTGACGGAAGAATATCTGGATCAGATTGCTAGATTTTTAGCAGATGCGATCATCAATAATTTCGATCAGTTCCAGCAGAGAATTCAGAATCTTAAAAAAGAACTGGATACTTATAAAGCAGTTGAAGAACCAAGAAGAATCATCGGATTTCATCACAACGGCGAAGAAGAGGGAAGTCAGGGATAAAAAGGGTGAATTTCTTCGTTTTTGAATTTTCCGTTGCAAGTCAACTGTCAATTTTTATAATATTATGACCCAGAATGGAAAAAAAATTCACAAGCGAAGAGAATTGACTATTCACAATTTACCATAAAAATTACTTATGAACAGCATCTGGGAACTTGAAACTTTTTACAGAAAACGCGAGGTTATTATTATCGGAGCCGGTTTTACGGGACTTTGGACGGCAATCTCCATTAAAGAAAAATATCCCGGAAAATCTGTTTTGATCATTGAACGAAATTCTGTTCCGATGGGTGCTTCCACGAGAAATGCAGGATTTGCGTGTTTTGGAAGTTTAACGGAAATAATTGCCGATTCTGAAAAAATGGGTTGGAAAAAAACACTAGACCTTGTAAAGATGAGGTTTGACGGTTTGCAGAAAATTCAGCATTATTTTAAAAATTCTGAAATAGATTTTGATCTGAATGGCGGTTTTGAAATTCTTAACCATGATGAGCCTTTACAAAAGTTGGATGAAGTGAATCAAAAGCTGAAATCCATTACCAATATTGAAGAAACCTATTTTTTAAGCCAGTATAAAATTCAGGAATTCGGTTTGGGAAAATCTCAATATCTGATTGAAAATCCGTGTGAAGGAAGTCTTCATTCCGGGAAACTCCTTCAAAAATTACTTGAAAAGTGTCACGAATTAAAAGTTGAATTTCTTTTCGGAACAGAAGCTGAAAATATCACGGAACATTCAGATGAAATTGAAGTTCATCTTTCAAAAAATCTTTCTGTGAAGGCAGATCAGTTAATACACTGTACGAATGCTTTTGCTTCAAGATTTTTAGACAAGGAAGAAATTATTCCGGCTCGAGGACAGATTATTCTAACGGAACCGATTGAACATCTGAAATTAAAAGGGACATTTCATTATGATGAAGGTTTTTATTATTTCAGAAATCTCGGAAACCGAATTTTATTGGGAGGCGGAAGAAATCAGGATTTTAAAACAGAAGAAACCACATCTTTTGAAACCACAGAATTTTTGCAAAATCATCTTGAAAATTTTTTGAAAGAAGTCATTTTACCCAATCAGCATGTTGAAATCGCTCATCGCTGGTCAGGAATTATGGCAATGGGAACCGAAAAAACACCGATTGTAAAACAGCTTTCAGAAAGACAGTTTTGCGCAGTCCGTCTTTCAGGAATGGGCGTTGCATTGGCTCCGAAAATCGGGGAGATTGTAGCGGAAATGATTTAAATAAAAGTATTTAATGAAATATTTACCTTTCGAACATTTAATTTATCAAACTAATCTATCAGAAAAAGAGGTTATTGTGAAACTTTCTGATTATATGCAGACAAAGAGAAACCGTTTTAAATTTAATGGCAATCCAACGAAAGAATACGAAGGTTTTATCAACGGAAATAGTTTTGAAATTAACCGAATTATAAAAAACAGAAATTCTTTTCTTCCGCAAATAACAGGAACAATTCAAAGAAATAATAATGAAACTCAAATCGAAGTTAAAATGCGGTTGGATTGGACTGTGTTTGGATTTTTATTGTTTTGGTGCTCGTTAGTAATATTTTTTTTAATTATGACTCTTACACAGAGTGAAATTTCTACAGATATTTTACTTCCTTTTTTTATGTTGTTATTTGCATATCTTTTAACAATGTTAGGTTTCAAGATTGAAAGTAAAAGATCTAAGAAAGATCTGGAAAAAATGCTCGCAGCCAAAATAATTAAGAAATAATAGTTTTCTGAATTAATGTTAAAGATTTTCCCACCAATTAAAAACATCATAGGTTATTTTTTTCTGAATTGAATTCATCTAAAGACAGACCATAACTTACACAGAGTTCCCATTCTATAATTGCTTTCAGCTTATCATATTCAGCTTCTTTTTCCAATTGTTGTAATAACTTTTCTGCAAAGTGCATAAGAGATTTTTTAGAAGCACTGGCAATTAAATTCATCGAGTAAAGAAATTTGTTTAATAGAATCAACCTGCTATTATGCTCGTTGATTATGAAATTCATTTCATTTTTATTCATATAATATCACCTGGAGTAAATATAACTAAAAATGACGTTTATGACTAATTTTCTTTACTCATAATTTTATCCGTATTTTTGCAAAAAATAAACAATCGTGATTAACAGCGACCAGATAAAAGAAATTCAGTCAAGAATTGATGATTTACATAAATATCTTCAGATCGATAAAAAGAAGATAGAAATTTCTAATGATGATGAAAAAACGGCAGCTCCTGAGTTTTGGGACAATCCTAAAGAAGCAGAAGGATTTCTGAAACAGCTCCGTTCCAAAAAGAAATGGGTAGAAGCGTATGATGAAATCAATACCCAGTTTGAAGATCTACAGGTTTTGGCAGAATTTGCCAAAGAAGATCCGGATTCTGAGAAAGAACTGGACGAAACCTTCCCTCAACTGGTTGAAAAAATCGAAGACTTAGAGTTCAAAAATATGCTTTCCAATGAAGGAGATGAGCTTTCAGCCGTTTTACAGATTACAGCGGGAGCAGGAGGAACAGAAAGCTGCGACTGGGCTTCGATGTTGATGAGAATGTACACGATGTGGTCGGAAAAACAGGGCTATAAGATCCGTGAACTGAATTTTCAGGAAGGGGATGTTGCGGGAGTAAAAACCGTAACGCTGGAAATTGAAGGAGAGTTTGCGTTTGGCTATTTACGTGGAGAAAACGGAGTTCACCGACTGGTAAGAATTTCGCCTTTCGATTCCAATGCGAAGCGTCATACGAGTTTCGTTTCGGTGTATGTATATCCTTTGGTGGATGATACGATTGAAATCAACATCAATCCTGCCGATATTTCATTCGAAACCATGAGATCTTCCGGAGCAGGAGGTCAGAACGTAAACAAGGTAGAAACGGCGGTTCGTCTTCGTCACGCACCTACAGGAATCATCATTGAAAACTCAGAATCGCGTTCCCAGCTTCAGAATAAGGAAAAAGCAATGCAGTTGCTTCGTTCCCGATTATACGAAATGGAACTGGAAGAGCGTATGAAAGCCCGTAACGAGATCGAAGCCAATAAAATGAAGATCGAGTGGGGAAGCCAGATCCGAAACTACGTTATGCATCCTTATAAACTGGTAAAAGATGTCCGTTCCGGATACGAAACTTCAGATGTGGATTCTGTGATGAACGGAAACATCACTCCGTTCCTGAAAGCTTTCCTGATGGCGGATGGGACGGCGGTTTCAGACAATGATATGGAATTGTAACAGGATGTTTAAATTTCGTTAAAATCTTATAATAAATTTCCGATTGACGTTTATTAATCCTATTTTTGCTACTTATCAAAATGTATGGAAGATTTCAATAGCTGGAAAGATTTATTAAACCCTGAGTTTTATATCAAGCTTGGAGGATTTTGGCTCATTCTGTTTATCATTTTCGCCGAAACAGGTCTTTTTGTAGGATTTTTTTTACCGGGCGATTCATTGCTTTTCGTTTCGGGGATTTATTCAATTGATATCATCAGAGAGACTTTCGGCTCCACAGGGAGCGATTTTTTCGATACATTTATTTTAGCGGCATCTGTAGCTTTAGCGGCAATTGTTGGAAATGAAGTAGGCTATTATTTCGGAAGAAAAACAGGTTCTGCTTTGTATAAAAAGCAGGATACATGGTTGTTTAAAAAGAAATATCTTTATCAGGCGCATGATTTTTTCGAGAAAAACGGAGCTTTGGCAATTATCATGGCGAGATTTTTACCGGTGGTAAGAACATTCACCCCGATCGTTGCAGGAATCGTAAAGATGGATAAAAAGGCATTTTTAAGAGATAATGTTATCGGAGCGGTTCTCTGGTCGTTTTTATTGATTTTTGCAGGACATTATCTGGACAAATTATTCATCGATCAGTTTGGAATTGATCTTAAGAAAAAATTAGAACTGATTATTATTGTGATTGTTCTGATAACAACAGTTCCGGTTATTATCAAATTTTTATTCGGAAAGAAACAGGATTTCTCCAAGTATGAAAATCATAATTTTGATGAAGACGAAAAATAAAAAAGTACTTTTAAAATAGATCTAACCCGTTCGTTTGAGCGGGTTGTTTTTTGCGATATATTTAAGATTCATCCTTCTTGGCAAATACAGAAGCACGAAAAGCCAACCTCAAAATCCAAATTCTGATTTCAGAAACTAATCTTTAATCCATTCTAGGATATTAGGATAAATAATGCTGTCTCTTTTCTTTCTGCTAAAAAATCTCGGCACATGACCTGTATTTTCCATAAAAATAAACTTATGAGGGACATTTTGAGCCGTTAAAGCAGAATCTAAAGCAATACCCTGTTTCGGGCTGACTAAGAAATCCTGATTTCCCTGAAAATGAAGGGTCGGAACATTCGAAATATGGGCAATCGGACTGGCTTTTTTAAATTCTTCCGATAAATTTTTTCGCAGAAATTTCGTTCCCACCACTTTTTGGATGGTCGGTGAAGAATATTTGGAGTAAAATGAATTGAGATATTCCGGAGAATAAAAATCTGTCGGTCCGCTTAAGGAAATGATCTTTTTTACTTTATCAGGATTTTGATAGCCATACAGCAAAGCAAGATGACCTCCCGCACTTTCTCCTAAAAGGATATAATTGTTGGGTTGAAGCTCCGCTTTCTGCGCCAGTTCGTTGAATTTGGCAATCACCGAGTTGATGTCTTCAAGCTGTTCCCGGTACGTGATTTTTTTTGATTTTGAAACCAGCCGGTAATTCATATTAATACTCGGAATATTATTTTTAAAGAGCATTTTCTGGATCTGGATCATGTGTTCTTTTTTGCCCAAAGTCCATGCTCCGCCATGAATTAATAAGACAACCGGAGAATTTTCAGGATAATCTGAAGGAAGAAAAATGTCTGCTTTCTGCCTTTTATGTTCGCCATATTTCAGATTGTAAATTTTCTGTTCGTTATTCGTTCCCACCCAGACTTTAAATTTTCTCGTATTGCATGAAGTCAGAATAAAGCCAATTAACCCTAAAACAAAGAAATGATAACGAAGAATCAGCTTTTTCATAGAATAAATGTACAGAAAATTAGAATTTAAAAATTAATAATACCAGAAATTTTTATTTTTTGTTATGAGTTCCACTCCATATATCCGAAAAGAAAATGGTTGTTTTCACACAATAAAGTTTTTCCTCCCGAAGCAAATAAACTTTCTCCCCGAAACCATGTTTCGTAAATAATTTCTTCAGGAGAATATTCTTTACTGCATTTTTTACAAAAAATTGAATGAAAATCTTTGCGAATCATTACTTTAATTGAAAAAGATTGTACATATTGATTTTTTTCTGCAAAATCAATATCTGTTTTTGCTTCCGAAAGTAATTTCCGTAAACGGGTGATATTTTGATATTCAATATGTCTTGGGGCATCATGAGGTAATTTTTTGCAATACTTATGATAGATTTCCATTTCATCATCATAAACTTCTATCAGCTTTTCAGTTTCAATCTTCACTTTTGAAACAACTTCATTGCTGGTGTTTTTTACATCGAATGTATAGTATATCATTGTAATATTTTGATTTTAAAGGCTGAAATTAGAATTCGCCTTGTACGTTTCATGGTATTTTTTGATGATTATTACGAATATACAAATTATGAGGAATACAATTTGATATACAGATTTTAAAATAATTAATCTTGATTAACTAAGCGATAAATAAGTTTAAATAAAGCTCGGTCAGTCATGTGAAAAACCGAATTAAATAATTATTTTTGCCCTTTAACAAACATTAAAAAAATATTAAAATTTTATGGCATCTGGTTTTTTTGCGATCTTGGATGATATTGCTGCATTAATGGATGATGTGGCGGTTACAAGTAAAATAGCAACTCAGAAAACAGCTGGAATCTTAGGCGACGATCTTGCTGTAAACGCTGAAAAAGCGACTGGTTTTCTTTCGTCTAGAGAACTTCCTGTTTTGTGGGCAATCACAAAAGGATCATTCATTAATAAGCTCATCATTCTTCCGATTGTTTTCGTTCTGAACTGGCTGTATCCACCTGCGATTAATTATGTTTTAATTTTAGGAGGTTTATATCTTGCTTTTGAAGGCGTGGAAAAGATTATAGAGTTTCTGTTTCACAGGGATAAAAAAGGGCATGAAGTGGTAGAAGAAGTGGAGGAGAAGAATACCAATTCTGAAGAAACGGAAAAGGCAAAGATCAAGTCTGCAATTACTACGGATTTTATTCTGTCTATTGAAATTGTAATTATTGCTTTGGGAACAGTGCTGGAAGAAAGTCATCCTTTTATTACCCAGATTCTGGTAACCTCATTGGTGGCTTTTATTGCAACAGTAGGTGTTTACGGAATTGTAGCTTTAATTGTAAGAATGGATGATGCGGGATTTAAACTGATCAGAAAGAGTAACGATAAAGGAATTATCGGAAAACTGGGACATCTTCTTGTAAAAGCACTTCCAATAGTTATTAAAGCTTTAGGAGTAATTGGAACCATTGCCCTGATTATGGTTGCCGGAGGAATTTTTGCACACCGAATAGAGTATTTCCACCATATTCTACCGTCATGGTCTTCAGATAAAATGCTTACGGTTCTTAAAGAAGTGATTCTGGGACTTGGAGGAGGATTGCTTGCCGTGGCTGTTTTCACCATTGGAAAAGCTTTGTTTTCTTTAGTAAAACGTGCATAGAAAATTGATCGATAATAGTAAAAATTCGCGGCTTCGTAGAAGCCGCGAATTTTTTATTTCGAAGATAATTTAATTACCTAGTTCAGATCATAATTCATGATCACCAGTCGCAGGATAAAATGTACATAATCCTGGTCTGCATTTTTTCTGTTGATCAGATGGTTTTTATATTCATAGGATTTCAGGACAGAAAGCAGTTGTCTGTAAGTCTCCAGATCTTCGTTTTTGATCTTTACCCTCATATTTCCGTCTCTTCTTTCTACGATTTTGTCATCCAGCGTTCTTACTTTAAATAAAACCTCGCATGATTTTTTAGCAGGTCCGAAATATCTCTCAACAATATTAATTTTGAATGCATCAAAAGTAATCGTATTGAAAATAAGATTCGCCGTAGATTCTGGTGTATGGAGTTGAAGCTTGTAGTTCATGAGAAATTTTTACAATAAGTACAATATGTACAGGTTTTTAATTTAAAGTAGTTTTAAAATTCAAAAAGAGACTTTTCAAAGAAAGCCTCTATAAATATAGTTAATTGAAAAGATCTTTCACCTTATCGAAGAAAGTTTTTTCTTTACCGGATGGTTCCGCAACCATTTCTCCGCTGTTCATTTGCTTTTCGAAGAAGTCTTTTTGATCTTTTGTCAGCTTTTGCGGAGTCCATACATTGATGTGGATAAACATATCACCTTTTCCGTAGCTGTCGATACTTGGAAGACCTTTCCCTGCTAATCTCAGAATTTTTCCGGATTGCGTTCCTGCATCCACTGTAATTTTCACTTTTCCGCCAACGGTAGGAACCTCTTTTTTCGTTCCCAAAGCCGCTTCAGCAAATGAAATATACAATTCCTGATGAAGATTATCTCCTTCTCTTTTAATTACTTTATCAATTTCCTCTTCGATAATTACCAGTAAATCTCCCGGAATACCTCCAAAAGGAGCATCATTACCTTTTCCTCTTACATTTAACTGGATACCGTCTCTTGCACCGGCTGGAATATTAATCGTTACTTCCTCTTCATCTTTAATCAATCCCTGAGCATTGGCTCCCGCAGGAATTTTATCTGCCACTTTTCCGATTCCCTGACACGTTCCGCAGGTTGTCTGGGTCTGCATCTGTCCGAACATCGTATTCATTACCTTAAGCTGCACACCGGAACCGTTACAGGTAGGGCAGGTTTTTGAAGTGGCACCTTCTGCCATCTTCATTTTCTTTACTTTAATGGTTTTCTGCGTTCCGTTCACCATTTCATCAAGATTCAGCTTAATTCTGATTCTTAAATTAGAACCTTTTACCTGTTGACGACCACCGCCGCCACCGCCAAATCCTCCGAAACCGCCACCGAAAATATCTCCAAACTGGTTGAAAATATCTTCCATGTTCATTCCGCCGCCGAAACCGCCTCCTCCGAAGCCTCCGTTTCCGCCCATTCCTGCGTGTCCGAACTGGTCGTATCGCGCACGCTTCTGTTCGTCGCTCAGAACTTCGTAAGCTTCTGCAGCTTCTTTAAATTTTTCTTCGGCATCTTTATCGCCCGGATTTTTATCAGGGTGATATTTAATGGCCATTTTACGGTATGCTTTCTTTATTTCGTCGGCTGATGCAGATTTGCTGATCTCAAGAACCTCGTAATAATCTCTTTTTGACATCTTTATATGAGTAATTAGTAATGAATAATGAGTAATATCAAAAATTGCTTATTACCCATCACTTATTGCTTATGTTAATTTCCTGTAACTACTTTTGCAAAACGGATCACTTTTTCTCCTAAAGTGTATCCTGTTTCAATAACATCCACGATTTTTCCTTTCAAATCTTCTGACGGAGCAGGAATCTGAGTGATCGCTTCGTGGAAATCCACATTAAAGCTGTCTCCCGCTTTTACTTCCATTGCTTTCAGTCCTTTTTCTGTCAGTTTATTTTTGAATTTGTTGTAAATTAATTCAACACCTTGCAGATCAGCAGGATTTCCGTTCTTCGCAATTTCTTTAATTGCTCTTTCAAAATCGTCCAATACGCCAAGCATAGAAATCATCATATCCTGATTTGCATACTGGAAAAACTCCATTTTCTCTTTGCTTGTTCTTTTTTTATAATTTTCGAATTCTGCGTACAGTCTGATGTAACGATCCTTTTCTTCTGCCAAAAGTTCCTCTGCCGTAGGTTTTGCTGTCACATTTTCCTCAGTTGCCGCTTCGTTCTGAATATTCGTATCTTCTTGATTATTGATGCTTTCTTCGTTAATATCCTGATTTACCATAATTCAATCTTTATTTTCCTTTTTATTCACAAACATTCTGCCAAAGAAAAAAGCGTGACATTTCGTCAGATTTTGAGTATTTGTTGCAATTGAATAACGAGCGGCTAAAAACGTCTTTCCTCTGAAGGGAGGACAGAAATTTGTAAAAATTTTTTGATGGTATGGTTTTAAATATTACTTAAAGTACAGTTGTTTTTCTTGTTTTTAAGAAGCTGTTTCCCGCTTTCCGCACTCGCTATTTTCTGTATTTTGGCTGCGGCAGCGAAGCTGCCGCAGCCAAAATACAGAAAATGAGCTCAGACAAAGCTCCAATCGGGGCTAGAATTGAAGTCGTGTTTTAATGATTGGGAAATCTGTTATTTGAAAAATTTAACATCATTACAAACATCAGATTTGAAAAAATTAATAATTGTGCAAAATTTGTCATCATTGAAAAGCTTTGAGTTCTTTGCTAAGTAGAATGGCTTTGTGAACTTAAAAATATACATGAGTCTTTAAAAAAACTTTGAGGACTTTACGTCAAAAAATAAGCACGATCATTAATGAAGTATGTACAAAAAAATTACGGTTACTTAATATAAAAAGAAAATGATTTTGGTACAGAACTATTTCCCAAAAAATGTCTGATACAGAAGATAAAGATTCAAAATGATAATAATAAATGAAATAATCCAGACACAGATTTTCAGGAAAGGTTTGTTGACGAATTCGCCCATTTTACCTTTATCACTCGTAAACATAACAAGCGGAACCACTGCAAAACTCAACTGCATTGAAAGAATAACCTGACTTAAAACCAATAAATCCGTAGTTCCTTCTTCGCCATAAAGAATAGCCACAATAAGAGCGGGAATTACAGCAATTAGTCTCGTGATCAGTCTTCTCAACCATGGTTTTAATCTGATGTTCAGAAAACCTTCCATTACAATCTGTCCGGCAAGCGTTCCGGTAAGCGTAGAATTTTGTCCCGAAGCGAGAAGAGCAATTGCAAAAGCAATACTTGCCATTGAAGCTCCTAAAATCGGAGTCAGCATCTTATACGCATCATGGATATCAGCAACACCTTTATTTCCTGTAATATGGAAAGTTGCCGCTGCCAGAATAAGAATTGCAGCATTAATGAAAAACGCAAGCATTAAAGAAACCGTACTGTCTAAAGTTGCAAATTTTATTGCCTCTTTTTTACCCTCTCGTGTACGCTCGTAATCCCGTGTCTGCACAATGCTGCTGTGCAAGTACAGATTATGAGGCATCACGGTAGCTCCCAAAATTCCGATCGCAATGTAAAGCATGGCGGGATTCTGAATGATTTCTTTTTGAGGAATCAGACCACCTAAAAGTTCATTAACAGCAGGTTTAGAAATAACCAATTCATACACAAAACAGGCGAGAATAATAAAAATCAGTCCGCCGACAATACTTTCGATCCATCGGAAACCTTTTGACTGAAGGAGAAGAATGAAAAGGACATCAATAGTCGTAATGACAATTCCCCAGGTAAGAGGAATATGAAAAAGTAAATTTAATGCAATCGCAGAACCGATTACTTCCGCAAGATCACAGGCTGCAATGGCAATTTCACAGAATATCCAAAGAATAAAATTGGTAGTGGGACTGAAATGGTCTCTGCAAGCCTGCGCTAAGTCTCTTTCTGCAACCACACCTAATTTCACGGACAAATGCTGCAAAATCATTGCAAAAATATTCGAAATTAAAATTACAGAAAGCAGGGTATAGCCAAACTGCGCTCCTCCGGCAATATCTGTCGCCCAGTTTCCGGGATCCATATATCCAACGGCAACCATCAGTCCGGGACCTGCAAATGCAAGATATTTTCTCCAGAAACTTGCATTTTTAGGAACTTTCACCGAAGAATATACTTCAGATAATGAGTGGGAGGTTTTATCTTTTCGCCAGGCGCTTTTTAATTTCAGATTCATAAATGTTAGAAATGACTAACAAATATAATTAAATAAATAAAAACATACCGTATTTAAAAGAAAAAATCCCGGAAATTAAATTTCCGGGATTCTGATTTTTAAAAGTTTAAGACTATTTTGTAAATCTTACAGACATTTTTCTGTCGATTGCTCTTTCTGCATCAGATGCTTTGGCATCTACAGTTGCAAACTGACTTCCGTATCCGTCTGCTCCGGTCACCTGAGATCCAACTCCTTGTTTCTCCAACCATGATTTAATATAATTGGCTCTGTCTGCCGATAATTTAAGGTTCTTAGTTTCATCTCCTGTTTTATCGGTATAACCTCCGATTTTTATTTTTGCATCAGGGTAAGCTTTTAATATAGCTACCAAATTCTGCAACTGTCCTTCAGAACCTGCTTCTAAGGCTGTAGAACTTCCTAATTTAAAGTTTACATGGTCAAAATTATACCACGTTTTTTTTAAAGCAGCATCATCTTTGGCATTTTGATACCCTCCGGATTTTAAGAAAGTGATCATGTTGTCTTCCATTCCTCCTTTATATCCTTTTAAGGCAACTCCGTTTAAGTCGATATTCTCATCAACTTTAGCACTTGCGGAATTCATTCCTGCAGTATCGGTTGTCATAGCTGCATTTATCGTATCTGTAGACACGGTATTAGAATCCTTCATTGTGGTTGTCGTCGTTGTCTCTTTTTTATCACACTGTTTCCAGATAAAATAAGCAGCAGCCACTAAAAGTAATAATGGAAGCAACCATTTCCAGATAGAACCACCTCCTTCATTGTTGTTTCTTTCCGGGAAAGTTCCGTTAGGCGCTGTGCTTCTTGTTACATCAATTTTCGGTTCTTCAGAAACCGTATTTTTAATGGTATCCTTATCATTGTCAAACTTGTACCCTTTAGCCCAATCCCAGTCGCCCATATTTAATGAAGCCAAAGAAAGTCCTGCAGGTAAAAGTGTTGAAATAATACCTTTCTGATCACTAAGTAAACTTGAAATTCCGTTTTTATCAAGATTGTTATCGGCAGCATATTTTCCTACAGATCCAATCGTTGCACCAGTCACCAGATTAAGCAGCGAATTTGAAGAATTGTTGCTGATTCCTGCATAAGTTGCGATTCCGTTTACAATTCCACTTAATTTATCACCAAAAATTAATGATAAAAGACTGGAAATGATAGAATTGTTTGATGAACCTCCCATCAGATTGCTTAAAATTCCATTGGAAGCAGCTCCCGAAATTGCATCTAAAACGGCAGGATTATCAGATTTGTTTGCTAAACCACCCACAACGGCAGGCAATAAACCTCCGATTGCTTTTGAAATAGCGGACTCACTTTCTCCGAACTGTGATGCAGCCTGAGATACTAAAGCCGGACCTAATTGTCCTTTAATTAAATCAATAACATTTAAAGACATAATAAATTTATTTTAAAGATTAATGTTGGGATAAATTTAAACAAAAAACAGTCCAAATGTTGATTTTTAAAAAAAATCTGCAAAAAATATTAAAATTTTTGCAGATTTAATAATTTATTATGTTAAGCTTTAATATGCTTTTGCGAATAAAACTCTTCTTTTAGATGGCTTTCCGGAAATCAGTGAAATTCCTTCTTCAATATCATCATCCAAAGGAATACATCTGATGGTCGCTTTGGTTTCATCCTTAATCTGCTCTTCTTCTTCAGCAGTTCCGTCCCAATGCGCATAAATGAATCCTCCTTTTTCTTCCAAAACCTTCTTGAATTCTTCATAAGTATCCACTTTCGTAATATTATTTTTTCTGAATTCAAATGCTTTATTGTAAATATCCTGCTGAATGGTTTTCAGTAATTCTTCAATATAAGAATCTAAACCATCAATAGAACGAACTTCTTTCGTTAAGTTATCTCTTCTGGCAATTTCCACAGATCTGTTTTCAAGATCTCTTGGTCCCATTGCAATTCTTACAGGAACACCTTTCAGTTCATATTCCGCAAATTTCCAGCCCGGTTTGTTCTGCGTATCATTGTCAAATTTCACAGAAATTCCTTTTGCTCTCAGTTTAGCCTGAATATCTAAAGCCACTTCGCTGATTTGCGCCAACTGTTCTTCTCCTTTAAAGATCGGAACAATCACAACCTGAATCGGAGCCAAAGTAGGAGGAAGTACCAATCCGAAATCATCAGAGTGCGTCATAATCAAAGCGCCCATCAAACGCGTTGAAGTTCCCCATGATGTTGCCCATGCGTGTTCGATTTTACCTTCTTTATTCGTGAATTTTACATCAAATGCTTTTGCGAAATTCTGTCCTAAAAAGTGAGATGTTCCCGCCTGTAAAGCTTTTCCGTCCTGCATCAATGCTTCAATACAATAGGTTTCGTCTGCTCCTGCAAATCTTTCGGAAGGCGTTTTCAACCCCTGAATTACAGGAATTGCCATAAAGTTTTCTGCAAAATCTGCATATACGTTATTCATTTTCTCAGCTTCTTCTATCGCTTCTTCTTTGGTAGCATGAGCAGTATGCCCTTCCTGCCATAAAAATTCTGCTGTTCTTAAGAAAAGACGTGTTCTCATTTCCCAACGGACAACATTCGCCCATTGGTTGATTAATATAGGTAAATCTCTGTAAGACTGGATCCAGTTTTTATAAGTATTCCAGATAATTGCTTCTGAAGTGGGACGAACGATAAGCTCTTCCTCCAGCTTAGCATCCGGATCTACAATAAGTTTTGAAGGATTGTCCGGATCTGTTTTTAATCTGTAATGGGTTACAACTGCACATTCTTTAGCAAAACCTTCTGCATTTTTTTCTTCAGCCTCAAACAGGCTTTTGGGCACAAAAAGCGGGAAATAAGCATTAACGTGACCTGTTTCTTTGAATTTTTTATCCATTTCGTCACGCATTTTTTCCCAGATCGCATAGCCGTATGGTTTAATCACCATGCATCCTCGTACTCCTGAGTTTTCAGCTAAGTCGGCTTTTACCACCAACTCATTATACCATTTGCTGTAATCTTCGCTTCTTGAGGTTAATTTTGCCATTATTTTTTAAAATTTTTTTAACTTTTTTATGTTATTGTTATCTAAAAATAAAAATCTATTTTTGATAGATTTTTGTAACCGTATTTTGGTACATTTTTAGTACAGATTGCAAATATAATTTAAATTAAAAATTTTTACGTTATCATGAAAAGAAATATACATAAAAATTTGCTCGGAATGTTAAAATCCAAAGGGATTCTGGCAATATCAGGCGGATTGTTACTTGTGTCTTGCGGCGCTCAGATGGGTGGCTACAGCGAGACAGATGGCGTTTATTACGACCCGAATAAAGATACGCTACCTGAAGGCGTAATCATCAACGACAGAGGAAACAGAGTCGGAGAAGATTACAATTATTATCAGGATGATTCCAACGTGATTCAGAATGCTGAGGCCAATGCTAAAGAAGGAAGATACAGTGATTGGAATAACTATAACTGGAATACTACAGCTACAGATTCAGACTGGGGAAGCTACGCAGGAAGCCAGACCAACTATTACGACAATTCATGGGGATGGGGTTCTCCTTGGGGTTGGGGCGGATGGTATGGCGGCTATAATCCTTATTGGGGA
This sequence comes from Chryseobacterium gambrini, assembly GCF_900156825.1. Taxonomy (GTDB): domain Bacteria; phylum Bacteroidota; class Bacteroidia; order Flavobacteriales; family Weeksellaceae; genus Chryseobacterium; species Chryseobacterium gambrini. The sequence goes on from NZ_FTOV01000004.1 coordinate 279,584, forward strand.
TATGGCGGATACGGTGGCTGGAATCTCGGACTTTCCTGGGGTTGGGGCGGCTCATGGGGATGGGGCTCCGGCTGGAATATGGGATGGGGATATTCTCCATACTGGGGCTACAATCCATATTGGGGTTGGGGCGGATATTACGGCAATCCTTATTGGGGCTACGGAGGATATTGGGGTGGCGGATATTACGCACCAATGTACAGAAGAAGTGGCTCTAACGGAAGAGGTTTCAATACCTATAACGGAGGATTTGCCAGCAAGTATGGCGTAAATTCCGGTGGATTCAGAAGAAGCAACAGCAATGTAGGCGGATTCAGAGATTCCGGTTCAAATAACGGTGGATTCAGAAACTCTGGTAATACAGGAGGATTCAGACAGGGAAATACGAACGGCGGTTTCAGAAACCCCAATCAGACTGGAGTAAGACCGCAGGGAGGCTTCAGAAATCCAAACCAGAGTCAGCCAAGACCAAGTTACAATTACCCACAACAATCGCAGCCAAGATATAATGACGGAGGTTTCAGAAATAACGGAGGCTTCAATAATTCCAACAGCGGAGGCGGCTTCAGATCAGGAGGCGGTGGCTTTAGCGGAGGAAGCGGCGGCGGTGGATTCAGATCCGGCGGAGGCGGCGGAGGCGGTTTCCGAGGTGGCAGATAATTTTAAAAAGTAATAACTATTCAAAAAATAATGTTAAAAAAATCTTTAGCAATAATGAGCATTTCTGCTGCATTTTTTGCGCAGGCTCAAGATGTTTCTGTGATTAGAAATACAGTAGATGTTTATTCTAATGCTCCAAATATTGGTTCCGCTAAGTTCAATGCAATGGGTGGTTCCAACGGAGCTTTAGGAGGTGATGCAAATGCGCTGCTTACCAATCCTGCGGGTTTAGGGGTGGCAATTTCAGGGGAAATTTCCGGAACATTATCTATTACAAATAACAAGAACACCTCTACTTATGCAGGTTCTTCTTACGGATACAGCATCAATAAAGGGGATCTTGGAAACTTAGGAGCTGTAATGACTTTTCAGTTATTAACCGAAAGTGCATGGAAATTCATCAATATTGGAGTAAACTATTCCAACCAGTCGATTGAGAATTATATTGAAACTCCGGGAAACAGCAATTTAGTGTATGATTTTCCTGATGCTAAAAGTTCATCTTTTGGTAGACATGCCTATGACAGATATGGATATTTATCCAAAACAAGTGTTGGAGTAGGAGCAAACTATAACAATAATTTATATTTAGGGGCAGGATTGAATTTTTTCAACTCATCAATAGATCAGTCGGATACAGCAATGTTTAATTCTTTGGCTGATGGAAGCTCTGAATATTTCAGTAAGCAGAATACTCCTTTCTACGAAAAAGGAAACGGTTTTTCAGCTTCATTGGGGGTAATTGGAAAATTAAGTCCTAATTTCAGATTGGGAGCAGCTTTAGAAACTCCGACTTTCTGGGATATCGACAGAAGCTACAATTTCTACAATGATCCTATTTATGGAGATGATACTGCTATTGAAAACAGAAAATTAACCACTCCTTTAAAGGCAACAGTAAGTGCTGCATTTATTGCGAGTAAAAGTTTTGCTTTGAACGTAGATTATACATTAGGTTTAACAAAGCCTAAATATAAAGTTTACGGAGATGCTGAAACGGAGCTGAACGACTTCTTTAAAGAGAATTACAAAAATTTATCAGAAGTAAAGATCGGTGCAGAATACAGAGTTAAACAGTTCAGACTGAGAGGAGGGTATTCTTATGCTTCAAGCCCTTTTGATGCTTTAACGATAAACAGATATTCCAACAATGGAGGTGTGGATGAAAATCAGTCGTACAGCAACCTGATCCTTAACGACAGAAATGCTTTATCTTTCGGTCTTGGGTACGATTTCAAATCATTCTACATTGATGCTTCTTATCAGAACATCACTTCAAAATATACCAATCCGTTTTTGTACGGTGTTGCTGATGGTAATTACGAAGCAGGATATTATTCGCCAAGCCGTTTAATTTCAAGTGATGCTTTTGCGGTGTCGGATGTTAAAAACGTAAGAAACAATTTCTTTATTACACTTGGATGGAAATTCTAATCTGAGTAATAAAACTTATATAAAAGCTCCGAATTTACGTTCGGAGCTTTTTTATTTTAGAAAATTAAATTAATTAATGGTGATGTCCTACGTGATCATGACTGTGAAAAAGATGCATGACCAAAGCTAAAGAAACCCCTAAAATCACAAGCCCTATTTTCAGCCAGTCGATGTTATGGTTTTTATTGCTTTCAAAAATAATTACCGAAGAAATATGCAGGAAAATTCCTCCTACAATAGCCAGAAAGTAAGGCTGAAGATCAGGATTGAAATAATTTCCGAGCAGCATTCCCATCGGAGAAGCCAAAGCAAAAAGGGCAACAATCAGTAGCGAAGGATAAGAAGGATTGGACTTTGATTCATCTTTTCGGTTAAATAAAAATGCGCCCAAAATAAACGATATCGGAAGATTGTGAAAAACAATTCCCAAAAGATAAGGCGATAATTCCTGTTCTTCGTTCGCTAAAGGAATTCCCTCAATAAAAGCATGGATAAAAAGCCCCACCATTAAAGCAACAGGCAGAATATTATGTTCGCTGTGATGATGAAAATGCCCATGTTCGAAACCTTTGGTTAAAGCTTCAAGAATCATTTGCAGTAAAACTCCGGCAATCACGAAAATACCCAGACTGCTTCCTGTTTCTGAGGTATAAACCTGCGGAAATACTTCGTTCAGACAAATGGTAATCAGAAATCCGGCACTTAAAATCAAAAGATTTTTTGCCAGTTTTTCTTTTTTACCGAAATGTTTTCCCAGAAATACTCCTGTAATAACGCTTAAAACCAGTAAAAGTACGGTAATCATTATTTTTTCTTGAATAAATTAATGCAACGCGGAGAAGTATCCTTATTAAAATCGTTCAGTTGGTAATCTCCCCAGATTTTTACTCTCTCAAAACCACATTCAGTTGCATAGGAATTGATGGCATCCAACGTATGAAGTTTTACTTTTTCGAAGAAATGATACGGCTTTCCGTCTGCTTCAAATTGAATGTCTTTTACAATATGTCTTCCCTCGATTTTCTTTTTTATTTTAAACTCAATATCTCCGCGAATGATGGTAGATTGCGGAACAATGCTTTTTCTTACGTATTCTTCATTCAGATAATCCAGAACAAAATATCCGTCTTGTTTTAATGCATTATAAACCGACTGAAATACTTTTTTGTCATCATTTTCATTATCAAAATATCCGAAGCTTGTAAAAAGATTGAAAACAGCGTCCATCGGATCTGCATCAATCGGGTTTCTCATGTCGTGAACATCAAAAAGCAAGGTCTGATTCTCAAACTGCTTATCGAATTCTATACTCTGTCTGGAAAGATCAAGTCCCAAAACATCATACCCAAGCTTATTAAGAAAAACCGAATGTCTTCCCTTACCACAAGCGAGATCGATGATTTTTGAGTTCGGCGGAAGCTGCAGTTCTGCAGTAAGTTTTGTAATAAAATTTTCCGCTTCTGTATAGTCTCTGTTGCTGTACAGTACATGATAATAAGGGGTATCAAACCAAGATTCAAACCATTCCATACTGCAAAAATAGTGTTTTTTGAGCGATTGTCTGCTTTTGAGAACCCATGGTTTTTGTAGTTGCAGCGATTTCTGTAAACTATAATCTGACAACCAACGACTAAAATTGCTATTTTTGCAGTATGGATATAGAGAATATACAGATTCAGATAAAAACATTCTTTGGGTTGGAACAGATTTTGGCGGAAGAGATCAAAAAGCTGGGAGGAAGAAAAGTTGAGGTTAAAAACCGTGCGGTAAACTGTGAAGGAGATTTGGGCTTTTTATACAAGATCAATTACTCTGCGAGAACGGCTTTGAAAATTTTGGTTCCGATTCACGAATTTAAAGCTTTCAATCAGCACCAGTTTTACGACAGGCTTTTTAAATTCAACTGGGAAGAATTTATGGATGTGGATCAGTCTTTTGCAATTGATTCTACAGTAAATTCTGAAACATTTAAGCATTCTCAGTTCGTAACGCTGAAAATGAAAGACGCAATTGTAGATTATTTTCAGGAAAAATTCAAAAGACGTCCGAATGTAGAGACCAAAAATCCGGATATTAAATTCCACCTTCATATCGACAGAGAGTTAATTACGATTTCTCTGGATTCTTCGGGAGATCCTTTATTTAAGAGAGGATACAGAAGAGAGCAGGGAGAAGCTCCGATTAATGAAGTTCTGGCAAGCGGAATGCTTCAATTGGCAGGTTGGGACGGAAAAGGAAATTTCCTTGATCCCATGTGCGGTTCGGGAACACTTTTAATAGAAGCGGCAATGATTGCTTTGGATCTTCCGGCGCAGATTTTCAGAAGGAGATTTGCTTTCCAGAACTGGAAAAATTATGATGCGGATCTTTTTACCAAGATTAAAGAATTCAGAATCAACAGGGTGAAAGAATTTACCGGAAAGATCGTTGGCTACGATATTGATGCAAGAATGCTGAATGCGGCAAGAATGAACATCGAAGCAGCAGAAATGGAAGATGTAATTGAAGTGAAGAAACAGAATTTCTTTGATTCCAAAAAAGAACTTTTCCCTTTGTTAATGGTTTTCAATCCGCCTTACGACGAAAGAATTTCTATTAATGATGATGATTTTTACAAGAAAATAGGTGATACTTTCAAAACCCATTATCCGAATACATTAGCATGGCTGATTTCTTCTGATCTGGAAGCGGTAAAGAAAATCGGTCTTCGTCCGTCAAGAAAAATCAAGCTTTTCAACGGAAAACTGGAAACAAGATTTCTGCAGTATGAAATGTATGAAGGAACGAAGAAAGTTCATAAACTTGAAGAAAAATAATATTAAAACCTTCCTTTTTACGGAAGGTTTTTTATTTTTGTTAAAAACTCAAACTATGAATTTCGATTTTCTAGATGTTTTTGGCGTTGTAATAGATGTTGTGGAATTATTAGGCAGCAATTCTTCAGATTCAAACTATAATGAAAAATCTAAAATAGAAAAAAAGACAAAATATTTTACAGAGAAAGTAAGTGCAGTATTTCTTTTTTCTTCGGCAGTTTTATTTTTTTTCGTATTCAAAGATCCATTGCCTTCTGAAAAATATGTTCAGACATTAATTGTTGCTTCACTTATTGGAGTTGCCATTTCATTTTTATTATTTTTTGTTTTACATTCTTTAGAAAAATACTATTTCAAGAGTGTTTTTCAGTGGCTTTTTTTCAGTATTTCTGTACTGTCTTTTTTTATTTCTCTGGTTTTGTGGATTTATTTTAAATCAGGAATATTTTCTTAATTTATTTCCATTCCTCAACTCTTGTAAGTAGAAAAATTATGATATAAAATAAAAATACTCCCAATATAAACTTGATGTTAGAATTCTGATTTTCATCATTTTCATTAGCTATTGGTATTAAAAATATGTCGGAATAATTAGATACTGCTTTATTATAACAATCAAAATTAGGATCGGTTATAGTGAGATAGGTGAATTTTTTTATTCTATAAAAATCATAGTTCTGCAATTCTTTCTTTTTCTCGGTTAAGAAATTTTCCATCTGTTCTTCTTCTGTAAAAAATTTTGTGTCAGAAAGTATTTCGAATTGTAGCGAATAATAAACCTTATTTTTATTTTGTTCACTTTTAAAAGGATATAAAAAATAAAGCTGTAGATAGTGTGATCCTGATCTTTTATTAATGCGAATATTTTTATAAATAACAGGATTGTTAATGATTTCGAAATTTTTTATTATCAATTTCGGACTTTTTGAATTGTATATCTCATTAACAGAAGATATTATCTTCGTTGTCTGATAATTATTTTTCATAAAATCCATCATCGAAAAATTGATCATTACAATACAAAACAAAGACGAAAGTATGATAACGCCTTCCCTTTTTTTAGAAAGTTTAAAGTTTTTAATTAATTTTATTTCAATAAAATAAGCCGGGATCAGCAAAACGAGTATTAAGATTATCCATATATCAAGTCCGAATTTGGGAGGAAACGGATGAATGTTAAATAACCAATATGAGGGTATAAAAATAAAGGAAGTTGTAATTAAGCCAATAATAAAAATTATGATAGAATATTTAAATTCTCTAAAACCACTCATCACATTTATGTTTAAAGATCAAAAATACTCAAAAATCAATGATTACAATGTAATGTTACTATTGATTATCTTAAATTAAGCTGTTAATTTCCAAAATCTTTTTGCTCATTCCTTCCCGAATAAGTAATTTTGAAAAATTTTCAGATTTGAAGCCTACAATTTCCATTATCGTTGCTATTTTTAATCGTAAAGACGAACTTTTTGAACTCCTGAATTCTCTTACTGCTCAGACAGACAAAGAGTTTGAGATTATTATCGTGGATGACGGCTCACTAATCGATTTAAAACCAACAATTGCAAAATTCGAAAGTTTTTTAACCATTAAATATTTCCGGAAAGATAATTCTGGACCCGGTTTATCGAGAAATTACGGGGCGAGAAGAGCCGAAAACGAATGGCTTGTTTTTGTAGACAGCGACGTGATTGTAGAGAACGATTACATCGAAAACATCAAAAAAGATATTCTTGAAATTCCATGTGATGCTTTTGGAGGAGCAGATAAAGCGCATAAAGGTTTTAATTTAATGCAGAAAGCCATTTCTTATTCTATGACTTCTGTTTTTACAACGGGAGGAATTAGGGGCAGTAAAAAAGCCGTTTCAAAATTTCAGCCCAGAAGCTTCAATATGGGGGTAAAAAAGGAAGTTTTTGAAAAAGTCGGAGGTTTTTCAGAAATGAGAATAGGAGAGGATCCGGATCTTTCCATGACGCTTTGGGAAAATGGTTTTACAACTGCTTTTTTCGATGATATCGCAGTCTATCACAAACGAAGGGTAGATTTCGGAAAGTTTTCAAAACAGGTCTATCAGTTTGGCTGTGCAAGACCTATTCTTAACCAAAGACATCCGAATTATGTGAAAATTTCGTTCGCATTTCCTACTTTATTTATGTTGGGCTACATCATGGGCTTTGTAGAATATTTCATTCTGGGAAAAGGCGTTATTCTTGCGTTTTATGGGTTATATACTTTTATGGTTCTTTTCCACGCTTTGTGGGCGACCAAAAACATCAGCATTGCCGGAATGGCGGTTATTTCCACCTACATCCAGATGTTTTCTTACGGTTATGGCTTCTTAAAATCGTGGATTTTATTAAATATTTTCAGGATGAAACCCGAAGACGCATTCCCGAAACATTTTCATAAAGTTTGATTTTACCACTAAAATTTTTGATGCATTACTTTTTAGCGTAAATTTTTTGACGCAAAGATTTTTTAGCAAAGCTTGAAACATACACTTCATGAAATCAACTTGTTGATTCTTCCTTGCTCCCTTAAATAATGGGTATTTGAAATTAAACTTTGCGTTAAAAAAAACTATGATTTTCGATTACAGAAATATTGCTTTTTAGGTGCGGAACTTATCTAAAAAAATATATTTTGTTAGCTTTTAAAATGCTGCAAAATAGCATACAAAATATCTTTTATAACATTTTCGGTAAAAAAGACAAAAGCTGTCGAATCAACAACAGCTTTTTTACAATAATTAGGATATGGAGATGGTTTCATGGCTGAGAACACCTGTTTTTAGCATGCATTCTCTCATCTTTTCATACGTTCGTTCGATGTCGTGATCCAGACCTATTGAGAATCTGATCAGTCCATCGGAAATTCCCATCGCAGCACGTTCTTCCTCCGGGATTTCAGAAGAAGTGGAGCTTCCTGAGCATGAGAATAAAGTTTTATAAAAGCCTAAACTTACCGCAAGATAACCTAAGTTTTCCTGCTGCATCAGTTCCATCAGTTCATTGGCTTTGTCTGTGGTTCGAGCGTCTAAAGTCAGCAAACCACCAAATCCGTACTCTTCGTGCATCATCGTTTTCATCAGTTCGTGGTTTTTATGAGATTTTAATCCGGGATAAGAGACACGCAATCCGTCTTCTTCAAATCTTTGTGCAAGATACATTGCGTTATAACTGTGCTGTTTCATTCTGATGTGCAGCGTTCTGAGATTTTTAAGAATACTTGCAGAACGAAGACTGTCCATCGTAGGTCCCAACAACATACATGCTCCGTTATTCACGTTTTTCGTATCGTTAATGAATTCCTGAGTTCCGCAGTAAACTCCGCCTACAGTATCGCTGCTTCCGTTGATAAATTTCGTTAAAGAATGGATCACGATATCTGCGCCCAAAAGCTTTGGCGAAATAGAGAGAGGAGAGAACGTATTGTCTACGATCAGTTTCAGATTATGTCTTTTACAGATTTCAGAGAGTTTTCTCAGGTCAGCAACTTCCAGAAGCGGATTGCTTACACTTTCACAGTAGATGATTTTTGTGTTTTCAGTAATTGAATTTTCAACAGATTCAAAATTATTGATGTCTACAAACGTCGTCTGAATATTAAATGGCGGAAGAAAATTTTTCATAAAAGCATACGTTCCGCCGTAGATTGTTCTGCTCGAGATAATATGATCTCCGCTTTTGCAGACCTGCATCAGAACAGATGTAATCGCTCCCATTCCCGATGCGGTTACGTTTGCTGCTTCTGTATTTTCAAGTTTTGCCAAAGCCTGTGCAAGATACAGATTCATCGGAGAAGAATGTCTTGAATACAAATAACATCCTTCCGCATTTCCTTCGAAAGTATCAAACATGGTTTTCGCAGAAAGAAAAGTGTAGGTAGAACTGTCGGAAATCGATGGGTTTACTCCGCCAAATTCACCAAAATATTGCAAATCCTGTATTTCGTTGGCTGCATTAAAGTCGTTCATATTGTTTAAGTTTTTATGCTATAAATATGAATAACCTCCTGAACTATTACAACAGAAATTTAAATTATTAGAATTTAAATCTAGTAAAATGCTAATCAATAGAAAAAAAGTTTATTATATTTGATTGTAATAAACTTTTGACTAAAATTTATCTATGAATTTTGATGAAACGGATAAAAAACTGCTCCTTTTTTTGCAGGAAGATGCCAAACAAACCACCAAAGAACTGTCTCATAAGCTTGGTTTGTCGGTAACGGCTGTTTATGAACGCATTCGGAAACTCGAAAATACAGGAGTGATTTCAAAATATGTTGCCATTCTGGACAGGAATAAAATCCACCGCAATTTTATTGTGCTTTGCCATATCAAACTCGCTCAGCATAAAAAAGAATACGTCCTGCAGTTCGAAAAAGAAGTCATGAATTTAGAAGAGGTCACAGAATGCTTCCATGTAAGTGGTGATTACGATTATATCTTAAAAATCGGGGTAAAAGATATGGAAGACTACCGCAATTTTATGCTCACAAAACTTACCACATTGCAGCATATTGCAAGTACTCATAGTTCGTTTATGATCTCTGAAGTGAAGAATACAACCGCAATTGTTTTGTAGAGAAAAAAGTCTTTTTTAGGAGCTATTTCCCGCTTTCCGCACTCGCTATTTTCGTGATCTAGGGTTGCGGCGGCTTTGCCGCCGCAACCCTAGATCACGAAAATGAGCTCAGACAAAGCTGCAATCGGGGCTAAACTGCGGTCTTACGATCAATATAAACTTATAATTACATTAAACCAAAACTCCATTCTTAGAAGCAATAGGATCAGGCAAATCCGTTTCTCCGGTCATTTGCAGAAGATCAATTTCAATTGTTCGGCAGATCGAAAGCATCGGAATATCAAACATCAGACCTTCAAAAGGATTTTCAGAATAATCTCCTACCAGTTCCATGATAATATAAATCCAGCCAATCGTAATACAGAACGGAATAGAAGCCCATATTCCCCAGTCTCCTAACTTCGCAAATTCACTCACCAAACCTAAAGGAAGAAGCATAATGAAGATGATATTAAAAACAAAAGCAGTACTTGCAAACTGTCTCGGCAAAGGAAATTTTTTAATCCTTTCCGCCTGTCCCTGCAGCGTATAAAATTCATTAAGACAATCCTGCAGTTGCTTTTGGTTGAAGTCTGAAATAACGTTCATGTTTTTAAGCTCATTAACATCTTTCGACTGTTGAGCGATAAGGTAAGTCGCAAAATTTTTATATTGAGACTGCAATTCCGTTTCCTCTTCAGACAAATATTTGTTCAGAAAAATAGGCGTTCTCCCGTAATCCGGAAATCCTGCCTTTATCAGTCGGTTTCTCTTATGATCCACATTTTTAAACTGATCTTCTTCCACTTTGATATGTTCCCACTCTGTAGGAATCAGAAGCTGTTCCCTTAATTGATACAGCCATGCAATATGACGGAAAACGATTTTTTTCCTGCGGTCTTCCAGATCAGGCTTTCCTGTTTCTTCATTGGAAGTATTGAAAGCGTACACCATCGATCCGAGCATTCTGCTGGAATTAACGATTCCGCCCCAAATTTTTCGTGCCTCCCACAACCTGTCATACGCCTGATTATTTTTAAAACCAACTAAGAACGCTTCCGCAGTACCAATCAACGCAACCGGAACCCAGGGAATCGTCATCCACTGCCAGTTGAAAAAATGAAAAAGAACCGCAATCAGGGTACACCAGATAGAAATCATAATAAGATGAAATCCTGATAAATTGAGAACCTGCCTGTAATTGACGTATTTTGTTGTAATCATATTTGTGCAATCTAATTTAAAGTCAGCAAAAGACTAAGCAAAACAGATACCATATTTTTGAAACAGAATTTAAAAAACCTTTTGCTAACAGTACATAAATATAAGAAATTAAGACACAAAAAAACCTCTAAAAAAATTAGAGGCTTACATTTTTATTTTAAACTGAATTAATATTTCAGCATGTCTTCAATTTTATTGGAAAGTTTTTCCGCATTCGGAAGCATTTCCTTTTCAAGCACCAAGTTAATAGGAACGGCAGGAACATCCAGAGAACCCATAGTTTCTACCGGTGCATCAAGATATTTAAAGCAGTTTTTCGAAATTCTGTGTGCGAAAGCTTCCGCAAAAGAATTATTCAATTGCTCTTCTGTTAAAACAATACATTTTCCATGCGCTTTTACTCTCTCAAAAACCAGTTCTTCATCCAGAGGAGTTAAAGTTCTTAAATCGATAACCTCAACTCTTCCGTTGAAATTTTTCGCTGCTTCTTTTGCCCAGTAAACGCCCATTCCGTAAGTAACAACCAATAAAGTCCTGCCTTTTTCGGTTTCTTCCTTATCCGCTTCAATAATTACTTTTCCTTTTCCGAAAGGCAATATATAATCTTCCGCAGGTTCAATGGTTTTTGCATCTTCCGTTCCCGGAACCTTGCTCCAGTACAAACCTTTATGCTCAAGCATCACCACAGGATTCGGATCGTAATAAGCTGCTTTTAATAAACCTTTGAAATCTGCCGCATTGCTCGGATAAGCAATTTTAATCCCTTTGATATTTGCTAAAATACTTTCAACACTTCCGCTGTGATAAGGACCGCCGCCGCCGTAAGCTCCGATCGGAACACGGATGATATTGCTTACAGGGAATTTCCCCTGACTTAAATAGCTCGATTTTGAAATTTCTGTAATTAACTGATTGATCCCCGGATAAATATAATCCGCAAACTGCACTTCAACAATCGGTTTTAATCCTACTGCGCTCATTCCCGCTGTAGAACCAATGATATAAGCTTCCTGAATCGCGGTATTGAAAACCCTTTTGCTTCCGAATTTTTTTCCTAATGTTACCGTCTCACGGAAAACCCCTCCGATTCTTTCCCCAACATCCTGTCCGTATAACAAAGCTTCCGGATGTTTCCACATCAATTCCTGAATGGCATGAATCGCAGCATCTACCATCACAATTTTTTCTCCACCTTCAGGTTCTCTGGTTCCAACCTCTTCCGTAATCGGAGTTGGCGCGAAAACATGATTCATTACACTTTCAGGCTTCGGATCTTCTGCGTTTTTAGCCTTTTCAAAAGCTTCTTCAGCTTCAAGACGGGCTTTTTTCGTAATTTGTTTTAATAATTCTTCATCAACTCCGGATTCGATCAAATGATTTCTTAGAATATTTCCCGGATCCTTCGCTCTGTGTTTGGTTAGATCTTCCTCGTCTCTGTAAAACTCTCTTCGTACTCCGGATGTGTGGTGACCGATGAGAACAGTTTTGGCACAAACCACCAAAGGTTTTCTTTCTGTTCTTACAAAATCCACCGCTTTTTTCATTACCTCAAAGCTTTCAATGAAATCTGTTCCGTCCACTCTCATTCTGCTTAAGCCCGTAAAACCGGCTACAAAATCATAAACATCACACGTTCTTGCTTCCTCTTTGGTTACAGAAATTCCCCATTCGTTATCCTGAACAAGGAAAATAATAGGTAACTGATGTAAAGCGGCAAACTGTAAAGCCTCACTTACTTCACCTTCCGTTACAGAATTATCTCCCAGACTGCAAACCACCACCGGATTGTTTTCAAAATCCTGCAATTCAAAATCCTGAATATATTTAATTCCCTGCGCAACTCCCGTTGTAGGAATGGTCTGCATTCCTGTCGCGGAACTCTGGTGAATAATTTTAGGTTTATTTTCGTCCCTGCTTGAAGGGTGAGAGTAGTAAGATCTACCTCCGGAAAAAGGATCGTCGGCTTTTGCCAGTAACTGAAGCATCAACTGATAAGGTTCAAAACCAATCCCGAGAAGTATACTTTCGTCCCGGTAATAAGGAGAAACCCAGTCTTCTTTTTTTAACTGATAAGCTGTTGCCAACTGAATGGCTTCATGACCTCTTGATGTACTATGAACATATTTACAGACATTTCTGTTTTCTTCATAAATATCCGCCATTGCTTTGGCAAGCATCATATGGTTATAAGCCTTGAGTAATATATCTTGAGAAACCTTTTCGTGAAGTGTATTTTCCATAGAAAGCAAAGATAAACAAAAAATCAAAATACTAACAATCGTTAGTGTTTTTGGGTAATTCAATGACTTCCAGGGTTTTTGAGGGGTGATTTAATTAAAAAAACAGATTTATCCCAACCGGATATGCATACCATGATTCATCAGCATTTATAAAAACTAATTCCAAAAGACAAAAAATTAAAGTAACTTTACATTCTCTTTTTTAATAAAAGCTAGAAAAATTACATGTATTTAGTTTTTGACACAGAAACCACAGGTTTACCGAAGAATTTCAACGCTCCGCTTTCAGATTCAGATAACTGGCCAAGAATGGTGCAGATTGCGTGGCAGTTGCATGAAGATGACGGAACATTAATTGAAAATCAGGATTATATTATAAAACCGGAAGGGTATGATATTCCCTTCAATGCCGCGAGAATTCACGGGATCACTACAAAAATCGCCAATGAAGAAGGTCGTGATCTCGAAGAAATTTTAAATGAATTTTCTAAAGTTTTAGAAAAAGTAAGAGTGGTTTCCGGACACAATGTGGAATTCGATTACAACATTGTGGGAGCCGAATTTTACCGTAAAAATATTAAAGACAACCTTCAGGAAAAGCCAAAAGCCGATACCATGATTCTGGGAACAGATTTCTGTCAGTTGGGAGGCGGAAAAGGAGGAAGGTACAAAGCTCCGAAGCTGGAAGAGCTTTACGAAAAATTATACGGTCATAAATTTGATGAAGCCCACAACGCAGCAGCCGACGTAAATGCCACGGCGCAGGTTTTCTTCGAAATGATGAGAATCGGGGTGATTCCTGCGGAAGTTTTAAAAGTTTCCGAGGACCAGCTTGCGTATTTTAAAACGCTGTATCCTGATCCGATAAAGCCCTTTAATATTGTTATCAGAAGGCAGGTTGCGGATTTTCACAACAAGAAAAAACAGCAGGATATAGGAAGTATTGAAGAGATCGATCTCGGAAAATATTTCAACTTCGATAACCACAGTGTTTTCTCAACTTTAACAGCTACTACAAGCATCAACGATTTAATTAAAAAAGCGAGTGATGATAACTTTCCCGCCGTCGGAATGGTGGATCTGGGAAATATGATGGGTGCTTTTAAATTTGTTACGGCGGTAGAGGGCGCCAATGGCGACCGTGCGAAAAAGCATAAAGAATACCTCGCTAAAAAACAGGAAGCAGAAGAAAAAGGCGAAGAATTTAATGAGCCGGAACCGGTTTCAGAACCTCTGATTCCTGTGGTGGGATGTGAATTTTATATTTCAGACCGTTATGAGCAGAAGCAGTTTACCAAAGATGATCCCGATAGAAGAACTCAGGTTGTCTTATTGGCTAAAGATTTTAACGGATATAAAAATTTAGCCAAACTATCCAGTATCGGATTTCTTAAAGGATTTTATTTTGGAGTTCCGAGGATCAGCCGGGAATTGATTGCCGAATATAAAGAGGGAGTTATTGCCCTAACTTCGGGAATTCACGGAGATATTCCGGATGCCATTTTAAATACGGGTGAACAGAAAGGGGAGGAGCTTTTCAGATGGTGGAAAGATACTTTCGGAGAAGACTTTTATGTCCAGATCCAGAACCACAAACTGCCGGAAGAAGAGCATTTAAATGATGTTTTATTACATTTTGCAGATAAATATAATGTTAAAATTTTAGCGCAGAATGAAACGTTCTATACCAATAAAGACGATTCTAACATTCAGGATATTGTAAGCTGCATCAAAGACGGAGAAAAGCTTTCTACACCTGTAGGAAAAGGTTTTGGAAAGAGGAGAGGACTTGCAACCGGAGAATATTACATGAAAACAGCGGATGAAATCAAGGAAGCATTTTTGGCTTATCCCGATGCATTCGATGCATATGAAGAATTTTTTGCGAAGTTCAAACCTTACACGCTGAAAAGAGATGTTCTCCTTCCTAAATTCGATATTCCGGAAGAATTTATTCATCCCGAAGACGATATTGATGGCGGAAAACGTGGTGAGATGGCCTATCTTACCTATTTGACGTACGAAGGGGCAAAAAGAAGATATGTTGATACCGGAATTACAGATGAGATAAAAGAACGTCTGGATTTCGAACTGGAAGTTATTGCCAATACAGGATATCCCGGTTACTTTTTGATTGTTCAGGATTTCTGTAACGAAGCCCGTAAAATGGGCGTTTGGGTAGGTCCTGGTCGTGGTTCTGCGGCAGGTTCTGCAGTAGCGTACTGTATCGGAATTACGAATGTTGACCCTATTAAATATGATCTCCTTTTCGAGAGATTCCTGAATCCGGAAAGGGTTTCCATGCCCGATATTGATATCGACTTTGATGATGAAGGACGTGATAAAATCATCAAATGGGTGGTTGATAAATACGGAAAAACACAGGTTGCCCAGATTATTACCTACTCGGTTCTGGGAGGGAAATCTGCGATTAAAGATGCGGGAAGGGTTTTGGATGTTCCGATTCCGGACACGAATAATATTGCAAAATTAATTCCTTCCACACCGGGAATGAATATTGCGAAAGCTTTAGCAAAATACGATAAATTAAAACCTGAAGAACAACAGCTTGTTGACGAAATGCGCTACGTTCTCGACAGCCCGAATGATGCGCGTCACGGTGTTTTGGCGAGTGCTAAAAAAATGGAAGGCTGCATCAGAAATACGGGGATTCACGCTTGTGGGGTTATCATTACACCGGAAGATGTAAGTAATCTGGTTCCGGTAACCATTGCGGCAAAAGATGCCGATATTCTGGTTTCGCAGTTTGATAACTCGGTGGCAGAAAGTGCGGGGCTTCTGAAAATGGACTTTTTAGGTCTGAGAACTTTAACCATCATCAAGGATGCTTTAAAACTTGTAAAAGCAAGGCATGGAGTGGATATCGATCCCGATCTTATTCCGCTTGATGATACAAAAACCTATCAGTTGTTTAAAGAGGGAAGAACAGTCGGGATTTTCCAGTACGAAAGTCCCGGAATGCAAAAGTACATGAGAGAGCTGAAACCTACGGTTTTTGCCGATCTTATTGCCATGAATGCATTGTACCGTCCCGGTCCGATAAAATATATCCCGAATTTCATCAACAGAAAGCACGGAATTGAAGAAATCGTCTACGATTTACCGGAAACAGAGGAATATTTAAAAGAAACCTACGGAATTACGGTCTATCAGGAGCAGGTAATGCTTTTATCCCAGAAACTGGCAAATTTCACGAAAGGCGAAGCCGACACTTTGAGAAAAGCGATGGGTAAAAAGCAGATCGACGTTCTTAATAAAATGTACCCGAAATTCATCGAAGGCGGAAGAAAAAATAACCTCAACGAAGAACGTTTAGAGAAAATCTGGAACGACTGGAAAGCCTTTGCAGAATATGCCTTCAACAAGTCTCACTCTACGTGTTATGCATTTATTGCGTATCAGACCGCTTATCTGAAAGCCAATTATCCGGCAGAATATATGGCGAGTGTGATGAGTAACAACATTAACAACACCGATTCTATCACCATGTTCATGGAAGACTGTAAAAGTATGGGTGTTGATGTTTTGGGACCGGATGTAAATGAATCTCAATACAAATTCTCGGTAAACGAAAAAGGACAGATCCGTTTTGGTCTGGGAGCCATTAAAGGTATTGGTGAAGGTCCGAGTGAAGCCATTACAAGAGAAAGACAGAACGGAAGATTTAAAAATATCTATGATTTCTTCGAAAGAATTCTGCCTTCACAAATGAATAAAAGAGTGGCGGAAAGTTTGGTTTTGGCAGGAGCTTTTGATGAACTTGACAATTTCCACAGAGGTCAGTATTTCGATATCGATATGGCGGGAAGAACCAATCTGGAAAGACTGATCCGTTACGGACAAAGCTTTCAGGAAAGTAAAAATGAAATGGAACATTCTCTTTTCGCAGATTTTGCAGAGGAAGTTCAGATCGAGCAGCCCAAGCTGCCTCCGTGTCCGGAATGGCCGAATATGCATAAGCTGAATAAAGAAAAAGAAACCATCGGATTCTATCTTTCTGCGCATCCTTTAGATGAATTTAAATACCAGTTCCAGTTTATACAGGGAAGCCTTTCCAAAAAATCTGTTCTGGAAAAAGAAGATGAATCGAAAATTGTAATTGATGAGGTTCCGATCTTAGAGCAGGACGTTCCGGAAGATGTATCTGAACTTGCGGAAATTGTTTCCGATGATGTGATTGCGGGTGAAGAAGAGGAGCTCATTGAAGAAGTCACCAAAAAAGCAGAACCAAAAGGTGTTTTCCACTTCCTGAATCTTGATGAGGTAGATGCATATAAAGAACAGGCTTTTGCGAATAAGCAGGAAGAATTATTCGAAGAGAAGAAAAAAGACTGGAAAACATTACAGAAAGAAAGAGAAAACGGCGGTGGCGGAAAAGAATACACTGTTGCCGGTCTGATTACCGAATATGTGGTAAAAGATGGCTTCAGAAGCGGAGAAAAAGTGGCTTTTGTAACGCTGGAAGATTATTCCGGTTCCTATTCTTTCCGACTGGGAGATCGTGATTATATGAAATTGAAAGAAAAGCTTGAGGTTCAGCGGTTTGTAATTTTCAAGATTAAATTTGCTCAGGTAAAAGACGGAAGGGTTTTTGTGAATGTTACAGACGTTATTGAGCTTCAAGAAGCTTTTGAAAGGTTTGCGAAAAGTATTTCCTTGGTGATGGATGTGATGGATTTCCGACCGGAAGATCTTAACTTCTTCAGAAAAGTTTTAGAAAGAAATCAGGGAAATCAGAAGCTGAAATTTTATCTCAAAAATGTGGAAGAAGATTCGAAGGTAGAGCATCTTGAAGTGCAGTCGATGAAACATTCCGTAAATCTCAGCGGAGAGCTGATTAAAGAAATTCAGTTATTAAATAAATATGAATTTTATCTGAATTAAGTAATTTCAAAACCTGATTTTTATAAATTTAAAGTGATTATAAAGCGGCTAAATCCTGCTTGTAATCACTTTTTTATTTTTATGATAGTCTAAAAAACAATCTTGTTTTGTAAGATTATTTTGCTGACTTACAATTGTTTATCATTTAGCTTGTTAAAATTATATGAATATTTAGTTTTAATTGATAAATTTTTACTTTTCTGTATTAATAGATAATGAATTGATATTTTTTATAATATTTAATGAATAATTTTTATATTTTTACCGCCCTTAATTTTATTGATATATGAAGAAAATTCTACTCACGTGTTTGCTTGCCTTAGGATCGGCAACGTTTGCACAGGTGGGGCCGCCTCAGGCAACCAATCCGAATACCAATAACGGCTACGGATTTACGCAGACCTCGGGAACCTACACACCACTTTCAGCCTCCAGAACAGTTTGGCAGTCGGGAGCCACCTTAGGAACGGATGCTGTTTCTGCTGCAATTAGTTTACCGTCAGCTTTTAAATTCAATGGTAAATCTTATAATGCTGTTTACCTTAGCAATAATGGTTTTGTAACCCTTGGAACACCTGCTTTGGCAGCTACTTACACAGGGCTTTCTACAGATACTACGACTCCTTACGAAGGTGCATTTGCCGGTTTTGCAGTCAATCTTAAAAATGCCAATACTGCAACTTCGGAAATTTCCTACGAAACAGTTGGTTCTAAATTTATAGTCCAGTTTAAAGATCTTCAGGGAAGTACAGCATCTGCTGCGCAGCTTCTTAATTTTCAGATTCAGTTTGATTTAACTTCTAATAACGTAAGCATTGTCTACGGAAATTGTGTTTCCGGTACTGCAGTCTTAACGGGACAGGTCGGAATAAGAGGATCAGAAGCTTCTGATACCAACAACAGAGTAGGAACAGACTGGACGGCAACTTCCATAGGAACAGGAAGTACAGATTCCGTTACTTTAGGAACTACCAATTCTACAACTGTACCTGCTTCTGGTCTTACGTTTACTTATTCTCCGGGAACATGGATTGCAGCTCCTGTAAATTACGCTTCTATTCCTTTTACCGAAAGTTTCAGTACGTGGGAAAACGGAAATTCAATTGGAGATCTTCCTAATGCCGGTTATTGGAGAACCTGGCCTTCAAGAGGAGATAATTCATGGAGAGCAAGTGACATTACAGTAAGTGGTTACGCAAGTACAACAGGATGGACAAGTTTAGGCGGAAACGTTGCTGTTGCAGCACCGGGTGTAGCTCCGGCAGCAAGATTCCATTCGTACAATACGATCAATGCTTCAGGATACATGGATTTGTATATCAATTTATCTTCAGGAACAGGATCGAGGCTTTTGTCTTACGATTATCAGAATACTTCAGGAACTGATGTTTTAAAAGTTTTGGTTTCTACGGATGGCGGAAACACTTTCAATCAGGTGGGTTCTACTCAGGGGATTTCTGCTTCATGGGCTACCAAATATGCAGATTTGGGAACGAGCAGTCCGACCGCGATTGTAAGATTTATGGCTACAGGAGATAACGGAAGCAACGATATTTATATTGATAATGTAAATATTTCTGTCATTCCTTGTATGTTCCCGGATTCTGTAACTCCCGGAACAACTACGTCTACAACAGCCCCGGTAAACTGGGCGATGGCAAATCCTGCACCTGCATTTGATATTTATTACAGTACGACCAATACAGCACCTACTGCTGCAACAACGCCCAATGTTGTGGGAGCAACAGGTTTAACGTATACAATAACCAATTTAACGCCGAGTACAACTTATTATGTTTGGGTAAGATCCCGTTGTTCTGCTTCAGAGCAGAGTTCTTGGGTTTCAGGATCTTCTTTTACGACGAAAACTTTCTGTCCTACAGTTTCTGCGCCTTCTTCGGCGGCAACAGGAGTTTCCGTAACGCCTGCATTTACATGGACGGCAAATCCGGAAGCTACAGGATACAGATTATCTGTGGGAACCACTTCAGGAGGAACTGATGTTTTAAATAATTTGAATGTTGGAAATGTATCAACATATACTTTACCGACAGAATTAACTTATAACACAAAGTATTATTATACGGTTAATGCCTATAATGCTACGATTTCATCAACAGGATGTACAGAAAGAACATTTACTACACTTTCTATCTGTCCTGCACAGTCTGCGCCTGCAGCATCTGCTATTAATGTTCCGCTTACGCTTACCTTTACATGGACGGCTTCTTCCTCGTCTGCAGTTACAGGCTACAAGCTGAGAATAGGAACAACGCCGGGCGGGAATGATGTGCTTAATAATTTTGATGTAGGAAATGTAACTACATACACATTGCCAACTTCTCTCAATTACAGTACGGTATATTATTGGTCTGTAGGAGCATATACGGCAACTCAAAACTCTTTAAACTGTACAGAGAGAAGCTTTACAACTGTTTGCCCGGCTGTAACCTCTCTTCCGGTATTTGAAAATTTCGATACCACATCTACAGGAAGCAGCAGCAATACAAATGCGCCTACCTGCTGGAGATATTTGGAACCGTCATCTTGGACTGGATATGGCTATGTAAATACATCGTATAATTCTTCTGCTCCAAATGGCTACTATTTATATAATGATACAGCTACTACAGCAGGAGGAATGTTGGTTTCCCCACAAATTACACCCCTTTCAAACGGAGCAAACAGAGTTCGTTTCATGGCTGCGGGAGGATCTTCAGGCTATACGCTTCAGGTGGGAACGTTAAGCAATCCTGCTGATGCTTCTACTTTTACGCAGATCAGTGCGGTTACTTTAACATCAACTATGGCTCAGTATACGGTAAATATTCCGGCGGGAACAGATCAGTATCTTGCGTTCAGACACGGTGTAGGAGGAACTTACAGAGGTATTGGAATTGATGATATTAATATTCAGCCTATTCCAAGCTGCGATAATCCGACATTAATTACCGTAGCATCCACTTCAGCTAACGGAGCTGCGATTAGCTGGACGGCACCTTCTTCTACGGTTGGAGTAGGGTATGATGTCTATTACAGTACCACCAATACACCACCGACAGCGACAACTGTTTTAAATGCTTCAAATTCTGTAAGTACAAGTGGAACGGGTACAACTGCTAACCTGACAGGATTAACCAGTGATACCTTCTACTACGTATGGGCAAGAGCTAAATGTACTGCGACTGATAACAGTGCATGGGAAGGCGGAACAAGATTTTATACAAGCAATTACTGTACTCCTGCAACTTCTAATCAGAATTCATGGATCAGCTCATTTACATCCACGACAGCGAATACCAATATGGCTTACAGTTCTGCAACGGCAAACAGCGCAGCAACCTTTGGGTATAAGAATCTGATGAGCTCAAATAATATTTCCATTACAAAATCTGCGTCTAATACGGTTATTCCTATTTCGATAACAGCGGGAGGACCTACGGTTGGGGTTGCTGTATGGGTAGATTTAAATCAGAATAATGTTTTTGATACTTCCGAAAAACTGTTTGCAACAACAAATTATACTACAACGACAAGCGGTGCAACACTTACCATCCCTGCAAATACATCTGTAGGAACTTACAGAATGAGGGTTTTGATCAATTACAACAACAGTGCACCAACGGATCCTTGTTTAGGTTTCTCAAGGGGAGAAATTATTGATTATTCACTCATTGTAACCGCTCCGCTTGCCACAAACGAATTGTCTGGTACGAAGAACGAAATTAAAGTATATCCGAATCCTTTTACAGATATTTTGAATATATCGGATATTTCTAATGTAAAAACTGTTTATGTAACAGATATTGCGGGAAGATTGGTAAAAACTATAACCAATCCTGAATCATCAATTCATTTAAATGAATTGAAAGAAGGAATGTACTTAATTACTTTTGATATGAAAGACGGATCTAAACAAACCTTTAAAGCGATTAAGAGGTAATTCCGTTCATTATACCAATCAATAAATTATAGAGACTTCCAATTTGGATAGTCTCTATTTTTTTTGAGAAATCTTTCATGAAAATTCTTTACTATGAAAACATTATAGCAGCCAATATTTTGAAGTTATCTAAAATTTTTCATAAAATATACCTGAACAGAAAAACGTTTTCAATTTTTTTATAAATTAGCCCTTCAAAATTTTAAAATAAACACAATGATTACAACCGCCAATCTGGAAAAATACCGTAACGGAGATTTTCTGCAATTCGTAAACAATGTACTGGAACTTTTACCTCAAACAACTGCCGACCAATTAAATATAGGGATTCAGAGAACAGCTCTACAAACCGCGGCAGAAAGTTTTAATAATGCCTATATGCCCTATACAGGGAGTGATATTACACCGGAAATTCAGGCTCTGGATGCGCAGAGAGACAACGCTGTTATCGGGATCAAGATGATTTTGGAAGCATGGCAGTACCATTTCGATCCGGTCACCAAAAACAATGCCTTTGCACTTTTAGATATTCTCAACCGTTTTGGGGAGCGTATCTATAAGCTTCGGTATCAGTTGGAAACTGCAACTATTAACAGCATCGTAGCAGAATGGGAAGAAAAGCACAGCGATAAAATCTCCCAGCTTCAACTTGCTGACTGGGTAAACGAGCTGAAAACTTCTAACCAAAATTTTAACAACAAGTATATTGCCCGTACCGTACAACTTTTGGAAGTAGAAACAGGTGTATTAGCCACTGCCAGAACAGCATCTACGGAAGCTTACCGGACACTGAAGCAGCATATAGAAGCTCATGCCCTGCTTACCCCGAATGCAGAATACGATCAGTTAATGGCAAAGCTCAGCAGTCTGGTAAACCAATATAATCTTGCCGTTACCAAATACAGCAGTACGGAAGAAAGCGGGGGAGAAGATCAGAAACCTGAATCTTCGGAAACGCCTTCCTAGAGCCACCGCCGAAGGGAGGGAGCTGTCGGGAACAGCCGAAACCGTCCCGCCTAAAGGAGCGGACTTTCGGAACCCGCCGGATGTATTCCGTCAAAAGGAAAACACCTTCGGGGAGTTCCGAAATCGTTTCGCCCAAAGGAATGTGTTTTCGGGAGCATCCGAAAAAAAAATGCCTGAGGGAATATATTGCGGTACAAATGATGAGAGAAAATCAAGATATACAATTGTGCGACTTATTTCTTGTATAATTTTCTTTATATACTGTTTAATAAATTTTAACAGAACATTATTTATATAAATAACGCTAATGTATATTATTTATATAGACTGTCTCAAAAGGGCAGTCTATATTTTTTTATGTTAAGTTTTATATTATTGTAAATCAATTATTTGGGAGTAATTTTTAACTGTCTGATAAGCAGCTTTTTACAGGTGGTTTTTTATTGTGATTATTGTAAGTATTTAAATGATTGTTTAATAATAATGTATTAAATTATTTGTTTTGTTGTTAAATATTAAATATTTGTGAAATTTTGGTTAATTAGGTTAAAAATTATTTATACTTTTACAGTACCTAATTTTAATTTGCTAAAAAAATGAAAAAGCTCAATTTTCTGTTCTTGCTTTTGATGTGCTTGTTTGTATATCAAAGCTATGAGGGACAAAATTTTACTGTCACGACCTGTTCAACAGGGATTGGATCTAATACGTACGGACCAATGAACAGTACTACCACAACTAATAACAAAAACAGGACTGCTTTTATTCTTCCTGCTTCACAACTCGCAGCTATAAACGGAGGAACAATTACCGGAACTTATTTCAGAAGGATTGCTACTTCCGGTTCTCTTCCTGCAGGTACCAATTTTAAAATTTATCTGAAGCTTACTACGGCGACTGATTTTGGCTCTGCTTCTCCGGACTGGGCTACTGAAATTTCAACTGCTACATTGGTTTACGATTCAGATCCTGCTGCGACTGTTGGTTCTGCTGCTGGATTTAAGCAGTTTGCTCATACAACTAATTTTTCTTATACTTCCGGAAGTAATTTAGCAGTATATCTAGAGTACACTCAAACAACTGCTCCTTCTTCAAGTATTACGTGGGATTATGAATATGGAACAACCTGTATCTCTACAACAAACAATAATACAACTAAATACTTAAATACATCGAGTGCTTTTACGGCAACACTTACCAGTTCGAACTACAGAAGACCTGTGATTGGATTTGATGTTACATTCCCTCCTGCTGTTGCAGCTCCTGCATGTACTACAATTTCTGCTCCTGCTGCTAATGCTACTGGTGTTTCTGTAACTCCTACTTTTACGTGGGCTGGTGTTTTAGGACAAAATGGCGCTACGAGTTATGTGATTAATTTAGGAACAAGTCCTGGAGGTACAGATGTTATGAATGGAGTAGATGTAGGAAATGTTACTACTTATACAGTGCCCTCAGGTACACCTCTCAACTTCAATCAGCAATATTATCTTACTGTAATACCTAAAAATTCAATAGGAAGTGCTACCGGATGTACCGAAAGATCTTTTACTACGGCAAACATTAGTTGTCCATCTGTAAGTGCTCCTGCAGCTGCTGCAACGGGAGTTTCTACAACACCTACAATTACTTGGGCAGCTACTACCGGCGCTACAGGTTATAAAATATCTATGGGAACAACTTCCGGAGGAACTGATGTTTTGAATAATGTAGATGTAGGAAATGTTACTACTTATACATTAAGTACGGCACTAAATACTTCTACAACTTACTATTATACGGTAAACGCTTATAATGGAGGTACGATTTCTTCTTCATGTACTATAAGAAACTTTACGACAGTTTGTGGTGCTTATACTCCAAGTTACACAAATAATTTTTCTACATTCCCTGGAGCATGCTGGTCTCGTTTAAATGGAGGATCACCAGCAACAGGACCGGGAACAGGTACTACCAACTACTGGATAGAAGATGGATTCTTAAATTCCGGTTCTACAGGTGCAGCAAGAATAAATCTGTATTCAACTGCTAGAAATGGTTGGTTGATTTCTCCGGCGTTTAATTTGTCTGCAGGGGGGTACAGAGTTAAATTTGATTATGGTTTAACAGCATATGGTGTTACGACTTCAAGTGCTATGGGGTCTGACGATGTTATACAGTTTGTAGTATCAACTGACGGTGGAACTACATGGACGGTTCTTCAGACTTGGAATGCTTCTAATGCTCCTGGTAACACTTTAAATACATATACTCTTAATTTAACAGCCTATAATGGGAATAATGTAATTTTTGCAATGTATGGAAGTGATGGAATAGTAGATGATGCTCCTGATTATGATTTCTTTGTAGATAATTTTATCGTAGAATCTATTCCTACATGTGATGTTCCTACAGGTTTAAGTACATCTGCAATTACAAGTTCAGGAGCAACATTGGCATGGACTTCTCCTGCGACAGCACCAGCTAATGGATATGAAATATACTATAGTACGTCAAACACTGCTCCTACTGGTGCAACCGTTCCTACTATTACTGGGGTTATGACAACGTCTCAGAATTTAGGAAGTCTTTCTGCAGCTACAACCTACTATGTATGGGTAAGATCAAAATGTAGTGCTTCAGATTTAAGTCAGTGGTCAAGCTCTGCAGTATTCACAACTTTATGTAGCTCTTTCTCAGCACCATTTACTGAAAACTTTAATTCAGGAGCTGCTCCGAATTGTTGGTCTACATCAAGCACAAATAACACAAGTTATGCACTTTGGCAATTTGGTAGTTCTACTCAGGACTATGGTACAACTTATAGTGCTGCGGGGCAGAATAATACTGCAGGACAGTTTGCTTATGTGGATGCGTCCAGCCCATACACAGGAGTTCATGATGTGACATTAATGACACCAATGGTTAATTTAACTGGATTAACAAATCCTGCGTTGGAGTTCAGATGGTTTAAGAATCATGGGACGGGAGTAAACCCTACCAGCCAGCCGGCTTATGACAATAATAAACTTACGGTTGATATCAAGGATGTTAATTCTTCTACTTGGGAAACTATTTTTGCAGACACGTCCAATGCACCGACTTGGAGAACAGTATCTTTAGTCTTGCCAGCTGCATATATTGGTAAGACTGTACAGGTAAGATTTGTGGTAGATAAAGATGTAGCGGGTAATGGATACTTCTATGATAATCTATTATTGGATGATATCAGCTTAAAAGAATCTACAATACTTGCAACAAATGAATTAAAAGATACCAAGAATTACATCAAAGTATATCCTAATCCATTTGCAGATGTATTAAACATTTCAAATATAGCGAATGTTAAAAATGTATTGGTTACAGATATCGCGGGAAGATTGGTGAAAACTATTGCAAATCCTATTTCAGAACTTCATTTGGGAGAGTTGAAACAAGGAATGTATTTAGTGACGCTTGAAATGAAGGATGGTTCTAGACAAACTGTTAAAGCAATTAAAAAATAAATTTAATTATTTATAATTAATAGAGAATAATAGCGGCTAATTTATTAGTCGCTATTTTTTTATAAAAATTTTATAAGTTATTCGAAAATAAATTATTATGTTAATTGTTGTAAATTAATTATTGTTACTAATTATTAACTTTTTGATAAACAGTTTATTATATTTAGTTTTAAAATTATTATTTATTTAACTATTTAAATGATTGTTTAATAATTAGTTTGATAATGATTTGTTTTAGTATTAAATATGAATTATTTATAAAGTTTTGGTTAATTAAATTAAAATTTATTTTTACATTTACATCACCTAATTTTATTTTTACTTAAACATGAAAAAACTTTTACTGATGTGTTTGATGTTCCTCTATGTAGGCATCACTGCGCAAACTACAGTAACGATAGGTGCAGGAGCCAGTACAGCAACAGCTGGTACAAATGGTGATCCTATCTATCGTTCCAGTGGTACGAGTTCATTTCACCACTCAAAATCTGTACAGCTGCTTACGGCTGCCGATTTGAGTGGTGCATCTGTTGTTCCTGGAGCAACAATTAATAGTATTGCCTATTATAAGAGTACGGCGTTTAATGTGTCGGGCAGTAATGCATGGACATTGAATGTCTATCTTAAAAATAGCTCTGCTACTGCTTTAGCCAGTGGTACTGCCTGGAGTACTATGGTTGGAGGGGCAACTTTATTTTATAGTGCTACGATAAATAGTACTACTAATTTTCCTGCAGCCGCAGGTTGGGTAACTTTCAATAATAATACATCAAACACTTTCAATTATTCAGGAGGTGCTATTGAAGTATATATTGACTGGGTTCCATCAGGTACTCCGGTAACTCCATTTACGGGAGGTGCCTTCCAATGGCTGTATGATACTACTACTTCTGCTCAGGCGATGGGAACGAGTGCTTCAACTGCAATTGCAGGAACGAATACTAGTTATACCACTCAAACCAGAAGATATCAGACACAGTTAACTTATACTGCTACAGCTTGCTCTGGTGCTCCTAATCCTGGGAATACATTAGCAACGGCAACAAGTACACCGTGTTCTTCCCCGTATTCTACTACGCTGAGTCTGCAGAATTCTACGGTTGGATCAGGGGTTAGTTATCAATGGTACGATAGTGCAGGTGTAATTGCGGGTGCTACAACATCTACTTACACAACAACTGTAAGTGCTGCTAATTCCTTTTATTGTGCTGTTACATGTTCAGGTTCCGGAATAACGACCAATTCAACTCCTATTGCTGTATCTGCTCCGGCTGCGGCAATATCAACTTTCCCATGGACTGAAAATTTTGATAGCATGACAGCAGTTGGAAACGGAATTACACCAAGCTGTTGGGCAACAAGTGGAGGTTTAAGTTCTTCTTATCTGTTTACGAGTCAAACGGCATCTGGAAATACTTATAATGATCCTAGATCTGCTCCTAACTATATGACTATTTATTATCCTACTACGGCAGCATATTTATGGACACCTTCATTTAATTTAACCGCTGGTCAATCATACGATTTTTCATTCTATTGGGTTGGAGATGGATTGACGGGATGGCAGAATGAGGTATTGGTAAATAATGCTCAATCTTCTACAGGAGCAACTAGTCTTAACACATTCCTTACTTCAACACAAACAGCAACGGGTGGTTCAAATAGTACCAATTATACCAAAGTAACTGTAACATATGTGCCAACTACTTCAGGCGTTTATACATTTGGTATCAAGGCATTTGTAACATCTACTGCACCATATTATATGGGGTTTGATGATTTTAAATTAGAATTAACTCCTGCATGTACTGAGCCAACAGTGCTTACTTCATCCGCAATTACAGCTTCAGGTGCTACCGTTTCATGGACAGCTCCAAATCCTGCTCCTGCAAACGGATATAACATTTATTACAGCACAACCAACACAGCGCCTACCGCTACTACTACGCCAACCGCTAGTGTTGCAGCCGGAGTTACAACTTACAATTTGTCTGGTCTTACGGCTAACACAACTTATTATGTATGGGTTCGTTCTAATTGTGGTTCCGGTTCTACAAGTTCTTGGGCAGGTCCTGTAAGTTTCACAACGGCATGTACAGCTACAAACGTTCCTTATACTCAGGATTTTGAAAGTGTAACAACACCTGCATTACCTTCTTGTACTTCTTTAGAAAATGCGGGTACAGGTAATAACTGGACTACAAGTTCTCCTGGTGCTTATGGATTTACTACTAAAGCGCTTACTTATCTGTATAATTTTAGTAACGATGCAAATGCATGGTTCTATACTCAGGGGATCAACTTAACTGCGGGTGTTTCTTATAGAATTAAGTATACATATGGAAATAACAGTACGACGTATGCTGAAAAACTAAAGGTTGCGTATGGTACATCGGCAAATAATGCTAGTATGACAAATGCTTTGGCTGATCATCCAAATATTAATACCGCAACATCCGCAAGTAACTTTGTAGATTTTACTCCGACGGCTTCAGGTGTTTATTATTTTGGTTTCAATGCTTATTCGGCTGCTAACCAATATAACTTGTATGTAGATGATATTAGTATTGTGGTTACTCCTACATGTTCTGAACCTTCAGCTGTTACAGTGCCTTCAGCAACTTTAACTTACAATTCAGCAGTTGTCAATTGGACGGCACCAAATCCTGTACCTGCGAATGGTTATGATGTGTATTACAGTACAACCAATACGGCTCCAACCAGTTCTACAACTCCTACAGCTTCTGGTTTAACTGCTGCAACAACTACATTACCTAACTTAACACCTTCTACAACTTATTATTTCTGGGTAAGATCTAGTTGTAGTGCTGCAGATCAGTCTATTTGGGTTCCTGTAACATTTACAACTTTAGCTGTACCTCCTGCAAATGATGACTGTTCTGGTGCAGTTGCTTTAACAGCTGGTGGTACTTTTGCACAGAATGCTTTAACAGCAACTAACGCTGGTGCTACAGAAACCTCTGATGCTACGGCTACGCATTCTTGCCAGACTACTGGTTACAGAGATGTGTGGTATTCCGTAGTAGTTCCTGCAAGTGGAAATATTACAATTGAAACTCAGTCTGTTTCTGGTTCTAATGTTACGGATACTGTTTTAGGAGTGTACAGTGGAAGCTGTGGAGCACTTACGCAAATTGGTTGTGATGATGACAGCTCAGCAGACGGTAACTTCTCTTTAGTATCTCTTACAGGATTAACTCCGGGATCTACATTGATGATTGGTGTTTGGAATTATTCTTCATCAACAGTTGGTCAATTCAAGGTATCTGCTTATGATGCATCACTGGTTTTAGCAACAAATGAAGTGAAAGATGCTAAAAACAATATCAAAGTTTATCCTAATCCATTCTCAGATGTATTGAATATTTCCGATGTAGCGAATGTTAAAAATGTATTGGTTACAGATATCGCGGGAAGATTGGTAAAAACTATTGCAAATCCTGCTTCAGAACTTCATTTAGGAGAATTGAAACAAGGAATGTATTTAGTTACTCTGGAAATGAAAGATGGTTCTAAGCAAACGATAAAAACTATTAAGAAATAAATTTTAATACGTTTCATAAATGATAATAGCGACTAATTTTTAGTCGCTATTTTTTTTGTTAATTAAATTTAAATTTAATATTAAAATTGAAATATTATTATTAAATTAGTATTTAATCAACGAAATATAGATAGTTTATGACAAAATTTTTACTTTCATGCTTATTGTTTTTAAGTATGACTTTTTCCGCTCAGATTACTTTGGGTTCAGGAAGCACAGATGTTGGAGTAGCTCCAATCAGTACGTACTACGGTTATTCGTACGTGCAGCAGATTTTCACAAAGCAGGAAATTAACGCCAGCGCAGCAGGAAACATTACAGGACTGAAGTTCTATATAGATCCTGCAATGTCCATTTCAAGCTCTTCACAATGGGTGGTGTATTTGGGACTTACCAACAAAACATCCTTCAGTATAGACTCGGACTGGATTCCAGCGGCTCAGTTAACGCAGGTTTTTTCAGGAACAGTGAGCAATAACAATGGAGTGATCGAAATTGTTTTTCCAACGCCTTTCGCTTATAACAATACATCCAATCTGGTTATTGCAGCAGAGGAAAACTCTGCCGGTTACGATAATAATGATTATGATGAGGCAATGTATGTGTACAGCGGAGCACAAAATTCTACTCTTTATTATAAAAATGATTACACAGATCCGGATCCGGCTTCACCGCCTGCAGGAAATCTTGTAAATTATAAATCCGTTGTTACCATTCAGGGACTGGCTCCTAATCCTGTTCCTGCGTGTCCGGTAGTTACCTATCCGGGAAATAATTCTACTTTTATCCCTTTAACTCCTACCATCACATGGAACAATACAGCAGGAGCAACAAGCTATAAAGTTTCGATCGGAACTTCTTCAGGAGGAACTAATGTGGCGAATCAGGTTTCTGTAGCAACCAATAGTTATACGCCTTCAGCTGCATTGGCTCCGAATACTACCCATTACGTTAAAATCGTGGCAGTAGGTTCGGGAGGAGAATCTTCAGGATGTACAGAGCAGATGTTTACTACCGCACCGCCGCCGCCGGCTAATGATGAATGTGTAACAGCGATTACATTGCCTGTAAACCCAGATCTGAACTGCGGAACAGTAACTGCAGGATATACAATAGGAGCAACAGATTCAGGAACTGCTCCAAGTCCATGCTATGGAGAAGCAGATGATGATGTTTGGTTTAAATTTGTAGCCACTGCGGCGACTCATAAAATTTCTCTTCTTAATATTGCCTCAGTAGGAAGTACGGCAGGAGACACGGATACTTATTTTCAGGTATTCAGCGGAGGTTGTGGAGCATTATCAAGCATTCTCTGTTCAGATCCGCCTTCAGGAGTTGTATCAGGTCTTACGGTAGGAGAAACATATCTGGTGAGAGTGTACAGTTATTATGGTGCAGGAAGCAACCAAAGCTTTAATATTTGCGTAGGAACTTTCCCTCCGCCACCGGCAAATGATGCTTGTTCTGGAGCATTATCTGCTACTGCTTTCCCTTATACTTACGCACAAAACGACGGAGCGGGAGCTACCAATAACTCAGGAATTGTAAGCGTATGTTCTAATGAAATGAATGATGGTACCTGGTTTACTTTTGTAGGAGACGGAAGTACATTTAATATTAATGTCACGATGCCTGCAGGAAGTGATTTTGATCCTCAGATCGGGGTGTATAGCGGAAATTGTTCTGCATTGAACTGTGAAAATACAGTGGATAATGGAGGACAGGGTGGTGCTGAAACAGTTTCTATACCTACACTTTCAGGAAACACCTATTACGTAAATGTCGGTCATTACAGTGGATGGTCGGATGAGCCGGAAGGAGCATTTACCATTAATATTTCAAAAAACATTTTAGGAACTTCCGAAGTGGCAGCCAATA
Organism: Chryseobacterium gambrini; assembly: GCF_900156825.1. Classification (GTDB taxonomy): domain Bacteria; phylum Bacteroidota; class Bacteroidia; order Flavobacteriales; family Weeksellaceae; genus Chryseobacterium; species Chryseobacterium gambrini. Next base: position 311,277 of record NZ_FTOV01000004.1, read on the forward strand.
AAAATACCTTGAAAGTATTCCCAAATCCTTTCAGCGATGTTGTTAATATTTCTGATGCCGCTCAGGTAAGATCGGTTTCTGTAACAGATGTTTCCGGAAGACTGATAAGAGTTATCGAAAATCCTAATTCAGAGATTCATTTGGGAGAACTGAAACAGGGAATGTATCTGCTGATGCTGGATATGAAAGACGGCTCTAAGCAGGTAGTAAAAACAATTAAAAAATAAAGTGAATTTTTTAACATCATAAAAGGCGGTCTGTAAAGATCGCCTTTGTTATTTTAAATGAAAAAAAACTTTATTTATTGGGAACAGGCTGGATTTCACCTGTGGTCATGCTATCAAAAATAGCAGGGAAAAACATGACAAGGATAAAGTAAATCACGATCATAAGCGCGATCATCGAGAAAAGGATAATAACTAAGCTGTTTGGTTTATTTTTCTTTTTAGGTTCCATGATTGTTGTGGTGTTTCGTTAATAGATTGAGTATGTATTATTACTAAGCTAATTTCTTGCCACACTGTTTGCAGTATCTTGCATCATCATCAATATCTTCATTTCCGCATCTGTCGCATACTTTTTCCAGATTCTGTCTTTTGTTTCTCATTTCGGCAGTTACAATTCCGGTAGGAACAGCAATAATGGAATAACCGGCAAGCATTAAAACAACAGCAAAAAATTTCCCCATCGGAGTAATCGGGGAAACGTCGCCATAACCAACCGTAGTTACAGTAACCACCGCCCAGTAAATCGCCTGTGGAATAGTTTCAAAGCCCTGTCTTCCGCCTTCCACCATAAACATCAGTGAGCCGACAATCACGGAGAAAATAATTAAGAATAAAAGGAAAATATAAATTTTTCTTGAGCTGTTCTTTAATGCCCTAACAATTACAGAACCGTCATTCATGAAGTCCATTAAATTGAAAACCCTGAAAACTCTAAGCATTCTCAGCATTCTGAAAATCAGGAAATATTTGGTGACGGGAAAAATAAAGCTCAGATAAAAAGGAATTAATGCCAGAAAATCGATAATTCCGAAAAAACTGAAAATATAATTTCGTTTATTTTTTATAACGGCAATCCTCGAAAAATATTCCGCAGAAAAGAATATGGAAATAATCCATTCCATAATAATGAACGTATAATGAAACCTTTTATCGAGCTTCGGAACACTTTCCATCATAATAATAGCAGTACTGATGAGAATCAACGACAGCAGAATTATGTCAAAAAGCTTTCCGAGCTTTGTGTCAGAGCGGTATATGATGCGATAAAGGTGTCTTTTCCAGAGAGCATCTTCGGGAATAAGATTGTGCTCTTTTTCCATTTTTCGATGTTTTTTTAAAATTAACAAATTATCCCTATTTTCGTACCAAACATAGATCATAAAATGACAATAAGTAAGGTAATTGCCAAAATAGAAGAAAGAATTCCTTTGCAACAGGCAGAAGATTTTGATAATGTAGGTTTGCTGTGTGGTGTTCCCGACAGAAATGTCTCCGGAATTCTGGTATGCCATGATGCATTGGAAAACGTTGTGGATGAAGCCATTGAAAAGAACTGTAACTTAATTGTATGTTTTCATCCGATCATTTTTTCGGGACTGAAATCTTTAACAGGGAAAAATTATGTAGAGAGAGCTGTTTTAAAAGCTATTGAAAATAAAATTGCAATTTATGCCATTCATACGGCTTTCGATAATGATTTTTTTGGGGTAAACCGCGGAATCTGCGATCAGTTGGGATTAAAAGACATAAAAATTCTTCAGCCTAAAAAAAATAATCTGAAACAGCTTACGGTTTTCGTTCCGAAAGATTATTCTGAAAAAGTAAAGGAAGCTTTATTTTCGGCAGGTGCAGGAAATATCGGGTTTTATGACGAATGCAGTTTCAAAATCAACGGGAATGGAACGTTCAGACCGATTGAGGGTTCAAATCCGTTTTCGGGACAGCAAAATATTCGTGAAAATGCAGATGAAGATATGATTTCTGTGATTTTCGAGGATTATAAGCAGGGACAGATCGTTAATGCAATGAAAACGGCACATCCGTATGAGGAAGTTGCCCACCAGATTTACAGCCTTGAAAATACCAACCATTATTCAGGATTGGGAATGTATGGTGATCTTGATGAGCCGATGGATGAAAAAGATTTTCTGAAATTTGTAAAGGATAAATTCAGTCTGGAGATGATCCGTCATTCGGATTTCAATAATAAAAAAATTAAAAGAGTAGGAGTTCTGGGTGGTTCCGGAGCAAGCGGCATCCGTTCTGCAATTTCCAAAAAATGTGATGCTTATCTTACGGGAGACGTAAAATATCACGATTTTTTCCTTGCCGATTCCAAAATGATGATTTGTGATATCGGGCATTTTGAATCAGAACAATTTGTAACTCAACAATTATTTGAAATATTGTCACAAAAATTTAGTACATTTGCAATCTCAAAATCTATTGAGAAAACAAACCCGGTAAATTATTTCATTTAAAATATGGCAAAAACCAACGATATTTCAGTTGAAGAGAAGTTAAGAGCTTTATACGATTTGCAGATCATTGATTCTAGATTGGACGAAATCCGAAATACAAGAGGAGAATTGCCAATCGAAGTAGAGGATCTTGAGATTGAAATCGAAGGTCTTGAAAAAAGAGCTGAAAAATTTCATGCAGAAATCAAAGATCAGGACGACCAGATCAAAACAAAGCATGAAGTAATAAACCATGCAAAAACTTTAATTGAAAAATACAAATCTCAGCAGGATAATGTAAGAAACAATAAAGAGTTTGAAGCATTAGGTAAGGAGATTGAATATCAGGAGCTTGAAATCCAGCTTGCAGAGAAAAGAATTAAGGAATTCGGTGCTAAAATAGGTCACAAAAACGAAACGTTAAGCGAATTGAACTCAAAAATTGATGAGCTTAAAAATCACCTGAAATTCAAAAAAGAAGAATTGGAAGGTCTTATCTCTGAAACTCAGAAAGAAGAAGAGTATCTTATCGAGAAATCAAAAGAATTCTCTGAAAAAATTGATGAGAGATTATTGGCTTCATACAACAGAATCAGAACAAACTCTCCAAACGGTCTTGCTGTTGTAGGATTGGAAAGAGGCGCTCCAAAAGGATCATTCTTCACCATTCCGCCGCAAAAGCAGATGGAAATTGCTCAGAGAAAGAAAATTATCATCGATGAGCATTCAGGAAAAATCCTTGTTGACGACGAGTTGGTAATGGAAGAAAACGAAAGAATGAAATCTGTAATTAAATTTTAATTACTTACGATTTTAAAGATATAAAGCTGTTTCAAATTTGGAACAGCTTTTTTTTGGCTTTAAACACTAATTGCGCAAATGTTTCGCAGATAGCACAATTTTACTAATATATATTAATGTGTATTCAATATAAGAAAACCAGAAAATATTAATAGAAATAAACTTAATAATTAAGAAAATAATAGAGCCATTCGTGAAAATATTCGAGCAATTTGTGTTAAAAAATAAAATATAATTTTTCTGCCTTATTTTTTTGTCTCAGTATTTGTTTCAGATTTATAATAAAATTTAAGTTCCTTACAAAGCGCAATAATGGCTGCTTTTCCTTTGGGCGTAAAACCGGTAAAAGAATATTCGTCATCAGTTCCTTTGTTGAAAACCCTGTGACGTCGAGCCGGAATATCAATTTCTGAAATGGAGCCGTTGCAATCCAGACAAATACTCATCTGGTTGATTTTTTTATTGTCCTTAAAAAACACTAAGCCTAGATGCGGATTAAAACACGCTGCGGAAGCTTCTCCATAACTGGATTTTTTCGCTAAAGCCTTTAAAATTTTATCAGCCTGTTCCTGTGACAGAAATTGCTGTTTTTCTATGATGGGAATGAAGTTTCCCTGTTTATCAATCGGTGCATCGTACATTTCTTCATCACCTCTGAAATCGTATGCTAAAATTTTATCATAATCAAGCGTACTGAAAGGAATTCCGTTGTTCTGGTTTGGCTTGATGATTGGTGAAGATTTCACATAATCCATAAGTTCCGTTCTGCTGATTCCTTTAATTTTTGGTATATCAGAAACAATTTGAGCAGAATCTTTTTTGGAAGATATCTTTGTGTTGTCGGTATGTTTTTCACAGGATGAAAATAAAATTACCGATCCAAAAATGATGAATCGGTTAATTTTGTTTTTCTTTATTTTCGATGATAATTTATTCCTTATGCTCATACATCTTATTATAAAGATCGATGAATTTCTCTTTAATCGCTTTTCTTTTCAGCTTTAAAGTCGGCGTTAAAAGACCGGCATCAATGCTCCAGATTTCCGGGGTAAGCTCAATTTTTTTGATCTGTTCCCAGTTTCCTAAATGTTTGTTGATATCGTCAATCTCTTTTTTAATTCTATCTTTTAATTCCGCACTTTTGGCAATTTCCTGTGGAGTGGAACCTACATTCAGATTGTTTCTGGATGCCCAGCTTTTTGCGAATTCAAAATCTGGCTGTACCAATGCGCAAGGCATTTTTTCGCCGTCTCCTACAACCATGATCTGTTCGATAAACTTTGAAGCTTTTGCTAAATTTTCTATGGTCTGCGGTGCAATATATTTTCCTCCCGAAGTCTTGAACATCTCCTTTTTACGGTCAGTGATCTGTAAAAATCCGTCGCTGTCGATATGTCCGATGTCTCCCGTTCTGAAATAGCCGTCTTCTGTGAAAACTTCTTTCGTCATTTCTTCATTTTTAAAATAGCCTTTAAAAATAGAAGGACCTTTTACCGTAATTTCTCCATCTGCCTGGATTTTAACACTCAGGTTATCAAGAGGTAAACCTACGGTTCCGATTTTCATTTTGCTGAAAGAATTTACCGAAATTACAGGCGAAGTTTCCGTTAATCCGTATCCTTCCAGAATAGGAATTCCTGCATTCTGGAACATTAAATTCAGTCTTGTAGATAAAGCTGCAGAACCGGAAACCAAGGTAATAATTTCACCGCCTAAACCTTCTCTCCACTTTTTAAACACCAGTTTGTCGGCAATAATTTCCTTTAATCCGGATGGTTTTGAAACACTTTTCTTTTTAGAAATCAGATCCAGTGCCCAGAAAAAGATTTTCTGTTTCAGTCCTCCCGCGGAAGAACCTGTGGCGTAGATTTTATCATACACTTTTTCCACAAGTCTCGGTACCACGCTCATGTAATGAGGTTTTACTTCTTTTACGTTATCTCCCATCTTTTCGATGCTTTCCGCGAAATAAATCGAAAAACCGTTGTACTGGAAAAGATAGAAAAGCATTCTTTCAAAAATATGGCATATCGGAAGGAAACTCAGAACTCTTGTATCTTTATAATCCAGACTTTTCTTTTTAGGAATTCTCGGGATCGAACCCAAAACATTGGAAACGATATTATGGTGAGTCAGCATTACTCCTTTCGGTTTTCCTGTTGTTCCCGAAGTGTAAATAATTGTTGCCAGATCTTCCGAATTAATGGCATTTGAAAGATCTTCCACTTCAATCTGGGTAGAATCATCTTCACCAAGATCCAGTATTTCTTTCCAGTTAGCAGCTCCCGAAACATTATCGAAAGTAAAAACGCCCTGTAATGAAGGAATGTTATGTTTTACTTTTACTACCTTGTTCAAAAGATCCTTATCAGACACAAAACAGTACTTAATTTCTGCATTGGTAAAGATAAATTCATAATCTTCGGGAGAAATACTCGGATAAACGGGAACAGAAACCACCCCGATCTGCGAAAGTCCGAGATCCATAATCGCCCATTCTGTTCGGGAATTAGTGGTGATTAAAGCGATTTTGTCACCGGGTTTTATGCCAAGTTTTAAAAGTCCTCTTGATATCTTATTGGCTTCATTGATAAACTCTTGCGTGGAAGTTTTCTTCCATTCACCATGGTATTTGGTTACAAACATATCCGACTTCGGATACGTTTTCAATGCATATTGAGGAATATCAAATAATCTTTTGATTGTCATGATTTTTTAAGTAATTGTTAAAGGATTTTAAATATAAGCATTTTTTTTAATTGTGGAAATTGGAAGTGATTATTTAGAAATTAATAAAATGTATGCCATAATATATTTAATAATTCAAACTTAATATATATATGATGAAAATTTAAAAATTGAGATATTTCGTTGTTTTTATCTAATTTATGATTCTATTTTCAGATTTGCCCAAAAAGTGTAAATTAGCGACCATCTAATTATTCAATGTTATGGACTTTAATTTATCAGAAGAACAGCTGATGATTCAGCAGGCAGCAAGAGATTTTGCGCAAAGCGAGCTTTTACCAGAAGTAATCGAAAGAGACCGCGACCAGAAGTTTCCTGCAGAACAGGTAAAGAAAATGGGGGAAATGGGACTTATGGGGATGATGGTGGATCCTAAATACGGTGGTGCCGGAATGGACAGCGTTTCTTACGTTCTTGCAATGGAAGAAATTGCAAAAATAGATGCTTCTGCGGCTGTGGTAATGTCTGTAAACAACTCTTTGGTTTGTGCAGGTCTTGAGAAATTTGCTTCTGAAGAGCAGAAAGTAAAATATCTTACACCTTTGGCAAGCGGACAGGTAATCGGAGCTTTTGCTTTGTCTGAGCCTGAAGCAGGTTCTGATGCAACTTCCCAGAAAACAACTGCGGAAGATAAAGGAGATTATTACCTTTTAAATGGTATTAAAAACTGGATCACAAACGGTGGAACAGCATCTTACTATATTGTAATTGCACAGACAGATCCTGAGAAAAAACATAAAGGAATCAACGCTTTCATCGTAGAGAGAGGTTGGGAAGGTTTCGAGATCGGTCCGAAAGAAGATAAACTGGGAATCAGAGGAAGCGATACACATTCTTTGATCTTCAATAACGTAAAAGTACCGAAGGAAAACAGAATCGGGGAAGACGGTTTCGGATTCAATTTCGCAATGGCTGTTCTGAACGGTGGTAGAATCGGGATTGCTTCTCAGGCTTTAGGAATTGCTTCCGGAGCGTACGAACTGGCTTTAAAATATGCCAAAACAAGAAAAGCGTTTAAAACAGAAATCATCAATCATCAGGCGATTGCGTTTAAACTGGCAGATATGGCAACTCAGATTACAGCGGCAAGAATGCTTTGCTTCAAGGCGGCTGTAGAAAAAGACGCAGGAAAAGATATTTCTGAAAGCGGAGCAATGGCAAAATTATACGCTTCTCAGGTGGCAATGGATACTACCATTGAAGCTGTACAGATCCACGGTGGATACGGATATGTGAAAGAATATCACGTAGAAAGAATGATGAGAGATGCCAAAATCACTCAGATCTACGAAGGAACTTCTGAAATCCAGAAGATCGTTATTTCAAGAAGCATTGCAAAGTAATTGCTTAATTATATATGAAATAGTAAAAGGCTTCCAGATTTGGGAGCCTTTTTACATTCACACGAACCACAAAATATAATATATAAAATTTTTGTCTGCTTTATTTATCTTTTTGATGGAAATTTGAGGCTAAAGTTAAATTTTACAAGCTTTTTTCCTTTCATAATGACTTATCAAAAATATCAATAACATCGGTTAAAAATCAATTTATCCCATTAAAATAATATTAAAATAAAAATCCATCACAAAGGATGGACTTTCGAAATTAATGGGCATCATGATTGGTTGTGTTTTTACCCCTCTTTTTATAAAAATAATATCCGATTCCGGCAATTAAAAACAATGGCCAAAGCGGCAGAATAAACAGGAAAATAGAAGTAATAACATTCCATCCTGAGGAAACAGCGGCTAAAGATTTTTCACCAAAAGTTTCCGGAGCTTTATGAGTGTTATCCAAAAGAGAGATCCTGATCTCACAAAGCGTATTGTTATAATAGTCATTTCCTTTTACTTCTATGTTTTTGCTTTCAATATCGCCGATATTGCTGCTTAAATCATCCATCAGTTGATCAAAATTTTGCAGAGGAACTTTAATCTGAAGATAATATGCTTTTTGATCCGCCATTTCTGAAGATCTGTCATTGGAAGGTTCTGCTGCAACATAAGTGAGCTCTTCTTTTGTCACAGCACCGTTGTTTCTAACCGTTTCCTGTCTTATAACTTCCCTTACCGTTTCCGCATTGTCTGCATTCATGGTTAAATAACCCGATTTTACCATTTTATTTTTCAGAACATTCAGTTCGTAATTTTCATTCTTCGGTTTGTCTTTATAAACAATTTTCGTTTCTTTAATCACTTTCGGAGCCGGAACATTCACCACAATTTTTTCTTCTTTTTTAGCCGAATCTTTTTTCTCGGTTTTCGATTCCAGTCTTACGGAAGAAATTTTCTCAGATAAAGAATCTACCATTTTGGAAGTATTTTCAATTTTGTCTTTCACTTCATTTTTAGCATTTTCAAAATCCTTGATTTTTACGTTGGCAGAATCCAGTGCAGCATTGGCTTTTTCGCTTACGTCATTAATTTTTTCAGAGGTCGCAGAAATCGTACTGTCTGCTGATTGCACTGCGTCTTCAATTTTAGATGTTGCCGCTTCTCCTTTTTTACACATAATAAACGTGCTTGATACAGCAACGAGTAAGATGAACTTTTTCATAACATTAATTTTTTCGATGAGGTAAAATTAGGAGGGAAGTTTTTGTAAAGATTGTAAAGGAATTGTTTTGCTTATGTAAATTGATAAGGGTTTGAATTTTAGTATTTTGTAAAATGAAAAAATGCTGTTTTACAAATTTTTTTAATCTTTGATTTCTTTTTCTTAATTAAATCTTATCTGAATTTAATTTTCAGCACTGTCATTTTGAATGAAAAAAGGTGAAGTCGAAAAATCTCAGATAACTCATGATCCTTCATGGCATAAAAGTTTCATTTAATTTCATAAAAAAATCCGCAGAAAAACTTCCGCGGATTATCTATTTATAGCTGATTTATTTCAATTAAGCATTCTTAAACTCACTGATGAAATGCAGTTTCACATTCGGGAACTTCTCCTGCGTCATGTGAATCGTGAAAGAAGAATCGGCAAGGAAAACCAACTGATTGTATTTATCCCTCGCTAAAAATCTCTGTTTCAGTCTTGCAAATTCCTTGAATTCATCCGATTTTTCATCCGCTTCAACCCAACACGCTTTATGCATGGAAAGAGGCTCGTAAGTACATTTTGCCCCATATTCATGCTCCAGACGATACTGGATTACCTCATACTGAAGCGCACCCACTGTTCCGATGATCTTTCTGCCGTTCATTTCAAGAGTAAATAACTGTGCAACCCCTTCATCCATCAACTGATCGATCCCTTTTGCCAGTTGTTTTGCTTTCAATGGATCGTTGTTGTTAATATATCTGAAATGTTCAGGAGAGAAGCTCGGAATTCCTTTGAAATTCAGTTTTTCGCCGCCTGTTAACGTATCTCCGATTCTGAAACTTCCCGTATCATGAAGACCTACAATATCTCCCGGGAAACTTTCATCAACCACCTCTTTTTTATCCGCGAAGAAAGCATTTGGTGAAGAGAACTTCATTTTTTTGCCCTCTCTTACCAAAAGATAATTTTCATTTCTCTTGAAAGTTCCCGAAACAATTTTTACGAAAGCCAGTCTGTCCCTGTGCTTCGGATCCATGTTCGCGTGGATCTTGAAAACGAATCCTGTAAAACCATTTTCTTCCGGCTTTACAATACGCGTATCACTTTCCTTCGGTTGTGGCATCGGTGCAATATCAATAAAAGCATCCAGCAACTCACGAACCCCGAAATTATTCAAAGCCGAACCAAAGAAAACAGGCTGCAAATCGCCCTTCATATAATCTTCACGGTTGAATTCCGGATAAACCGACTGAACCAGATCCAGTTCCTCTCTTAAAGTAGCGGCAGCTTTTTCGCCAATCACTTCATCAATTGAAGGATCATTAATATTGTCAAACTTTATCGCTTCACCCACCTTCTGTTTCTTCTCTTCCAAAAACAACTGGATATTGTTTTCCCAGATATTGTAAATTCCCTGAAAGTCAGCTCCCATCCCGATTGGCAAAGAAAGCGGACAAACCGTTAATCCCAGTTTCTGTTCCACCTCATCCAGCAAATCGAAAGCATCCTTACCTTCACGGTCAAGCTTATTAATGAAAACCAGCATCGGAATATTTCTCATTCTACAAACCTGAACAAGCTTTTCCGTCTGTTCCTCAACCCCTTTTGCAACGTCAATCACAACGATTACAGAATCAACCGCCGTTAAAGTTCTGTACGTATCTTCTGCAAAATCCTTGTGACCGGGAGTATCCAGAATGTTGATTTTGTGGTTTCTGTATTCAAAAGCCAAAACGGACGTTGCCACGGAAATCCCTCTCTGTCTTTCAATTTCCATGAAATCGGAGGTCGCTCCCTTTTTTATTTTGTTGGATTTTACCGCACCCGCTTCCTGAATTGCACCCCCGAAAAGCAAAAGCTTTTCCGTAAGAGTGGTTTTTCCGGCATCCGGGTGAGAGATAATTCCGAAGGTTTTTCTTTTTTCTATTTCTTTGATTAAGTCTGACATATCGTATTTTGAAGTTGCAAAAATCGGGAATTTTGTCGAATCCTGAAAATTTTGTTTAAATACAAATTTTTACACGAAAAAGCATGAATTTTATTTAACCGAAAACTCACAAAAGATTATAACACATTAGTAACTTAAGATTAAATTCTTTGTACGTAAAAGAACCCATTAGTTTAAAATCTTTGATTTTTTATTTTGAAGTTGTTTGAAGTAAGAGAGTTTGCTCCTTTAGGAGCAGAATCTGTGTAGAAATAATAATAAATCTGCAAATCAATCCGTAGGATTGATATCTATAAATATGATAAATTTTTTAAAGATAGCGTTCCTACGGAACGCAGAATAAATTGTGAATATGGTGTCTACACAGATAAAACTCCATAGAGTTTTCTACCGTTTTACTTTAAACAACTTTTTTTGTTTGCTTTTGCCAAACTAAAAATAGGCTAAAAAAAATCAAATTTGTGGAATTTGTGAAAACCATTTGTGTTATTCGTGTTTAAAAGATCTACGATGAATTTAAATTTTATTGGAAAAACGCTAAGGCGCAAGATTTAAATAAGAATTTTCCAGCCTTAAGACGCAAGGATAAAATCAAAGATTTTATTTTATAATTCTGATGATCAATTTTTTCAGAGATAAAATCCTTGCGCCTTAAAGATTTGAGACTAGTAAAAATCCTGCGTCTTTGCGAAAACCAACCTGAGTCCTATTAATTCCTGTAAAAATTAGTGCTATTTGTGTTTAAGCTTAAGTAAATACGCCAGTCCCAATCCCACAAAAACCATCGCCGCACTGAAAGGGAAAATATAACTCATCCCGTAAAGATCAGCAATTCCGCCAATCAGCGGTCCTGCAACACCGAGAGAAAGATCAATAAAAAGACCATATCCCGCCAAAGCGGAACCCTGATTGGATGAAGGCACGCTTTTAATCGCAACCACACCCAAAGCCGGAAAAATTAATGAAAAACCAAGTCCCGTAACGCCGGCTCCTACAAGAGCCATTTGTGAATTCGTGGCAAATGAAATAATTAAAAGCCCGATAGTTTCTACCAAAAGACAGACAATGGCGACTTTAATTCCTCCGTAATTATTGATTACATTATTGAAAACGAGTCTTCCCGCAACAAAAAGTCCTCCGAAAACACTCAGACATAAAGCGCCGTTATTCCAGTGAAAATAGTTGTAATATAAAGTGATAAAAGTTGAAATACTCGCAAAGCCAAGTCCGCCTAAAGCCAGACAAACGCCGAAAGGAGCCACTTTTCCCAAAACTTTCCAGAACGGCTGCGATTCTTTTATATTCGTGTTGGTTTTATTGTCTTTGGTTTTTGCGAAAAGAAATCCTAAAATTCCAAGAATAATCGAAAGAATTCCGATTCCGTATAAGCTGAATTCATGCTCAATCGTTATACCCAGAGAAGCTCCGATTGCCAATGCTCCGTAACAGGCAACTCCGTTGTAGGAAATAATTTTTGCCGTATGCTTTTCTCCGACTGCCATAATTGCCCAGTTGATGGGACTTGCACCGATCATTCCTTCCGCACAGCCTGTAAGAAGACGCGTGATGACCAAGAATGTTAAACTTAACCACGGAGAAAATTTAAAATAATAAGCAATCATCAGGAAAATTCCGGTCAGCGAAAAACTGATCATGCTGAATAAAACGGCTGGTTTCGGACCTTTTCCGTCAATGATTTTTCCGGAATAAGCTCTCAGAAAAAATGTAGAAACATATTGCAGACTGATGACCAAACCAGCAATTACCAGACTGAACCCAAGACTTTTATTAATGAAAATAGGAAGTACCGAAAGCGATAATCCGATAACGAAATACCCTATAAAGGTAAAACTTACATAACTGATTAAAGACAGATTAACATTCTCCGACTTTTTTACCAAACCCTGCATGTGAAAATATTAAGCTGCAAAGTTACTTCATTAAAATAGTATGAAAGAGAAATTTAACTTAAAATCTCTTTAACCTTTTTTATTTAACCGCAAAAGTCATAAAAGATAAGCTGAAATTTTATTCAAATTAAATAACGAAAAATGAAAAAGGCAACAACAGTTTTAAAAATCTTCGATTTTTATTCTTTTGAGAACTTTGATTATTCTAATTATTGTAGAATAATGGTCTTTTGCAACTTTTGCGGTTAATTTTGAAATTAGTTTAAACATTTTAAAGAACATAAATGTAACAATGTATTTTAAGGTTAAACTTCTCTGCAATTCTCTTTTCTCATAATTTGAATTATCTTTGTTTCTCAATAAATTCTTAGATTCTATGGGAAAAAGTAAATATCCGAATTTCACGTTTACATGGATTGGCGGTCTTGTTTTACTGGCAGGATTGTTTTTCGGAACAATGGTAGTTTCGTTTTTTAATGTTTTCTGGATGTTTACCTTCAAAGAAAATCTACAGTACAGAGACTGGTTTTTTATGATTACCAATGCCGCAGGATTTCTTACGGCGATTGCTTTTTTTGATTTTTTCATCGTGAGAAGAACAACAGGAATGAAGCTGAATTTCAATTTTTCTCCCACTAATTTTTCTACCTATCTCCTGATTTTTCCAATGATGATCGGGATGATGTTTATTGCAGAATTTATTACCGCCCAGATTCCTACAACGGGACCTTTTTTCGGAAAGTATTACGATTTTTTCACTCAGATGATGGAAAAACTTACCGATGATCCGGTTGTGATGATCATTACTGCTGTTATCTGTGCACCTATTTTTGAAGAAATTATTTTCAGGGGAATTATCCAGAAAGGATTGATGAATAAAGGCGTTGAACCAAAAATGGCAATTGTTTTTGCTTCCGTAATCTTTGGAGCGATTCACGGAAATCCGTGGCAGTTTGTGGGAGCAGTTCTGTTAGGATGCGTTCTGGGATTGGTCTATTACAAAACAAAATCTCTGCTTTTACCAATGCTTTTGCATGGTTTTAATAATTTATGTTCCACCTTATTAATCACTTATGTAAAAACGGAAAGCTTCGCAGATGCTTTCAAAGTTTCAGAATGGATCATACTGACGATAGGAATTGCACTTTTCTCCTTGTTTTATTTTCTTTTTATGAAAAAATATAAAGTGCATTATTCTGAAATTTAAATCTAAACACGAATGACACTAGATTTTTAAACACTAATTTCACTAATATCATTGGTGTTATTTGTGATGATGATTTAAGGTTTAAACAAAATAGAAATTAAATAAATGAAATTGAATATGGAATTACTGGTAGCAACGCACAACATACATAAGAAAGAAGAAATTCAGCAGATTTTAGGCGATGAATTTGTCGTTAAAAGTCTTGCTGATTACGATCTTCATGACGAAATCGTAGAAGACGGAGATTCTTTCAATGCCAATGCGTTAATTAAGGCGAAATACTGCTTCGAAAAAACAGGAATTCCAAGTTTGGGCGATGACAGCGGACTGGTTGTAGAATCTCTGGACGGAAGACCGGGAATTTTTTCCGCGCGTTATGCAGGAAATCATGATTTTGCTAAAAATATCGAAAAAGTTTTGGGCGAAATGGAAGGTATTGAAAACAGAAAAGCGTATTTCATTACTGTTTTATGCTATTATGACGAAAACGGAGTCAAATATTTCGACGGAAGGGTTCACGGAAATTTACTGAAGGAAAATAAAGGTTTCAAAGGGTTTGGCTACGATCCGATCTTTGTTCCGGAAGGGTACGACATGACTTTTGCAGAGATGGAACCACAGGATAAAAACAAAATCAGCCACAGAAAACAGGCTTTGGATCTATTTTTGGATTTTCTGAAAGGGAAAGAATAGTTTGAGGTTGAGGCTAAGATGTATGGTAAAAACAGAAACCGGAATTTAGATATTTAAATTGGTTTCCACTACGTAATTTTAATCTCAGCGTAAATCTTAGTCTTAACCTAAATCCGTACATTTGTCACCTTAATAAACCATCGATTTGAGTACTTATTTAACGATATTAGGCTTTAATTCAGCAATTCCTACGGTAAATTCTTCTCCTACCGCGCAGTTTCTGGAGATGGAAGAACGGTCTTTCCTCATCGATTGCGGGGAAGGAACGCAGGTACAGTTGAGAAAAGCCAAAGCGAAATTTTCGAAGATCAATCATATTTTTATTTCTCATCTTCACGGAGATCACTGTTTTGGTTTACCGGGACTTATTGCTTCCTTCAGACTTTTGGGAAGAGAAACGCCGCTTCACGTTTACGGTCCGAAAGGAATTAAGAAAATGCTGGAAACTATTTTCACGATTACAGAGACGCACCGTGGTTTTGAAGTGGTATATCATGAACTGGATAAAGATTATTCAGAGAAAATTTATGAAGACAACAGGGTAGAAGTGTACACCATTCCTCTGGATCACAGAATATACTGCAACGGTTATCTGTTTAAAGAAAAACCAAAAGACAGGCATCTGAACATGAAGGAAATCGCGAAGTACAGCGAAATAGAAACCTGCGATTATCACAATATAAAAGCCGGAAAAGATTTTGTTTTAAGCGATGGATATGTGCTTAAAAATGAAATTCTTACCGTAGAACCTGCCCCTTCTGTATCTTACGCCTTTTGCAGTGATACGAGATATCTGGAAAGTGTGATCCCGATCATTAAAAATGTAACCGTGCTTTATCATGAATCTACATTTCTTCACGATTTGAAGGAAATGGCAGATTATACAGGACATACAACTGCTCTGGAAGCCGCAACGGTAGCCAGAAAAGCAGAAGTAGGAAAACTGATCTTAGGACATTTTTCCAACCGTTATGGAGATCTTACCGTATTTACCGATGAAGCAAGAACTGTTTTTCCCAATACTTTCTTACCGAAAGCACTGGAACCTGTAAAAATTTAAAAAATAATGTTGAAGTTTGAAGAACTGAAAATCTTCTTAGATGAAAAAGCAGACCAGTACAATGATCCTGAATTTATAGAAAATGATCCGATCCAGATTCCGCATCGTTTTTCTCTGAAACAGGATATTGAAATTGCAGGATTTCTGGCGGCTACAATTTCGTGGGGAAACAGAAAAGCGATCATTAAATCGGCAGAAAAAATGCTCGATATTATGGGAAATTCACCCTATGATTTTGTTTTGAATCATTCGGAAAAGGATTTGAAACTGCTGGAGGGCAAAAGTGTTCACAGAACTTTTAACGGAGAAGATTTTGCTTATTTTATTAAGCAGTTTAACAGAATTTATACGGAAAATGAAAGTCTGGAGGATTTATTCAGGGTAAATGATTCTGAAATTAATTTTTCTCATTCGATTGAACGTTTCAGAACACAGTTTCTGGGAACGGAAAAGCACAGAACACATAAACACGTAAGTTCGCCGTATAAAAATTCTTCCACCAAAAGAATCATTATGTTTCTGCGTTGGATGGTACGTAACGACAGGCGTGGCGTAGATTTTGGCCTTTGGGAAAACACAGATCCGAAATATCTGTCGATTCCTTTGGATGTACATACCGGAAATATTTCAAGGAAACTGGGGCTGATTACCAGAACGCAGAACGACTGGAAAACCGTGGAGGAACTGGATCTTGTGATCCGGAAATTTGATGAAAAAGATCCTGCAAAATACGATTTTGCATTGTTTGGACTGGGAGTTACGAAAGAATTACTATAAAAATTGAAACGCAATGAAAAAGAACGAAGAAAAAATTGAAATGCTGGAAAAAATTGCCAACGGAATTACATGGTGGATTGGCTCTATTCCGTCGCTCATTGCGCATACCCTGTTTTTTTTGATTTCTTTTCTTCTGCCGATCCTCCATCTTGTGGAATTTGATAAAATGCTGCTGATTCTTACAACGGTCGTTTCTTTAGAAGCAATTTATCTTGCCATTTTCATCCAGATGTCGGTGAATAAAAGCCATGAAAAAATTGAGGTTATTCAGGAAGATATCGAGGAAATTAGTGAGGATATTGAAGATATCCAGGAAGATATCGAAGAGATCAGCGAAGACATTGAGGAAATCAGCGAGGATATCGAAGAAATTAATGAAGATATTGAAGATATTCAGGAAGATATCGAAGAAATTAATGAGGACGAAGATGAAGAAGATCACATTGAACGCGCCAAAAATGTGATGCTGAAAAGCAATGTAAGTTCCAATAAAAATGAAATTAAAGCACTGAAAGATAAGATCTCAGAATTGCAGAATATGATTGATGAACTGAAAAAAGATTAGTTAATCAACAGATATAATTGTTGAAATAGTAAAAATTCATACAAAAAGGCTGATAATTTTATCAGTCTTTTTTATTAATTCAGATAGAATATCTGTTATTTCTGTAATTTTAAAATATTTTAGGTTATTTGTAGCATAACGCTTATTTTTTGTTCTGATTTTAGCCAATAATTTAGTATTTTTGAACAAACAACAACAAAATGTTAAATTATAGATTAAAAAACTACTATTTCTTTTTAGTGTTGCTTCTGGTTTCGGGATCTGTGTTTGCCCAAAAAACATCAAGAAAACCGATCAAAGAAAAGCATACTAATTCGAGTTTAAAGTCAGGTGCTTTTATAGATGTGAATGTCGCTTCTTACGCGCCATCTTCTTACAATATAGAACAGCTTGTTAAAAACGTTCTGATTTCAGGAGGATCAAGCTGCGCCGTTGCCAACGTTACCAACGTTACTGTTTCTCCCAACCAGCCTGCCACAGATACGGAAAGAGCTTGGGGATACTTTCATAAAGGAACTACCGCTTTTCCGTTTACGGATGGTGTTGTATTGGTAACAGGAAAAGCCCGAAGAGCAGGAAATGTGTTGGAAAGCGGATTGAGCGATCCTGTTCCCGGATCTACCGTTAGTGATCCGGATCTTGTAACGGCAATTAATCCTTTGGCTCCGTTAAAAGATGCCGTTTTTATTGAGTTCGACTTTGTTCCTAACAGTACTCAGGTAAAATTTAATTATATTTTTGCTTCAGAAGAATATACCTCAGATTTCCCTTGTGGAGTTTATTCCGATGGTTTTGCTTTATTACTGAAAAAAGTAGGGGATCCTACTTATACCAATATGGCAATTTTACCGGGAACAGCGGGACCTGTAAGCGTTACCAACATCGTTCCTTCCGGTAACGGGTTCTCCTGCGGACCTATTAACGAAGCTTATTTCGGAGGAATGAACACTTCAAATATCGAAACGAATTTCAATGGAAGAACAATTCCTTTAACGGCAACTGCAACGGTAATTCCGGGGCAGACGTATCATTTTAAAATGGTTTTGGCTGATGCTTCCGACAGCAGTTTTGACTCTGCGGTTTTTCTTCAGGGAGGATCTTTTGACATCGGAATGACCATTGTAGACGGCAGCGGAAATCCATTAACCAGTGTTAACATGTGTGATAACACGCCGCAAACTCTAACAGCGCAAATCGCTTCTGTTCCGGGAATGACCTTCCAATGGTACAAAGACGGTGTTGCAATTGCAGGGGCAACCAATGCGACCTATATCGCTACATCACCCGGTGTGTATGTGGTAAGAACATTTGTGGGCGGAACCAACTGCCAGACAGCTACTGTTACCATTGTAGGCGGTACAACGCCACCTGCACAGAATGCTACTTTAAAACTTTGTACAACACCATCTCTGGCAACATTTAATTTAAATGATGCAACGCCGCAGATTACAACTTCCACTACGGCCATCGTTCGTTATTATGTGAATCAGGCAGATGCTGTTGCTCAAAATGCAAATTATCTTACGGCAGCGCAAATGGCAAGTTATAACGGAACGGACGGACAGGTTTTGTATGTCGTGGTTTCTAATGGAGCTTTCTGTAGCAAAACGGTAACTTTAACTTTAAGAAAAGAAGCAACGCCTGTTGCACAGCTTACGGCAACAAAAGTAAGAATCTGCTTAGGCGAATCTACAACTTTAACAGCTTCCAATGGCGCAACGTATCAATGGACGAATTTATCGGGAACCGGAGCTACGCAGACCGTTTCTCCAACTCAGACTACAACATATTCTGTTTACGCGATCGGAACACAGGGATGTAAATCTTTACAGCCTGCATCCGTTACCGTAGAAGTGGTTCCGGCTATTAAATCAACACTTTCCGGTGGTATGATCTGTCAGGGAGATGTTATTAATTTAGATGCAGGAGCAGGACCGAACTACAGTTATCTTTGGAGTAATGGAGCAACATCTCAGACGATTTCTGTAGGAACGCCGGGAACATACAGTGTAACCATTACCAATGGAGTATGTTCAAAAGTCTTTACAACACAGGTTATTCAGGCGGTTATTCCGGAAGTTATTAATGTTAACTATAACGAAAACGGAACCATGATTATTACGGCAAGTAATCCAAGCAACGGTGTTTTGGAATATTCTGTTGATAATGGTTTAACATGGCAAAATTCCAATACATTTACCAATGTGCCTAGAAATACGGTGATCTCCATCAGAGTAAGAGTAAAGAATACAAGCTGTGTAGGCTTCCTTGAATATTTTACATTCGTGATGCAGAATGTTATTACGCCAAACGGAGATAACATTAACGACATCATCGATTTCCGAATCGTGAATAAAAACAAAGACTTTAAAGCTTCTATTTTCGACCGTTACGGAAAAGAAGTCTACAGGGAAAGCAGCTTACAGCCTTATTGGGATGGATATTTCCAAGGTAAACGACTGAATACCTCATCATACTGGTATCAGGTAAGTTTTGAAGATCCTGCAAGTAAAAAGCCGGTTGTAAAGACAGGATGGATCTTATTGAAAAATTTTGAATAAATTTTGAATCACAATAGAAAAGACCAACAATTTGTTGGTCTTTTTTACGTTTTAGAGATAATTGAAATTACTCTTTTTATAATATCTTTAATTGTATTAGTGATAATGTAATTAGCATTGAATTGAAATTCAATTGAAAAAAATAGTATTTTTGTTTAAAATAATATAAAATGTTAAATAGGAGGACAAAAAATTTATTTTTGGCTTTGCTTTTGGTTTTTGTAGGGAGTTTCGTTAATGCACAGAAAGGCAGGGACGGAAAAGGTGTAACGAGCAGACAAACCCCTGAAAATATGAAAGCCGGAGCTTTTATAGATGTAAATACTGCGGCTTATCCGGAGTCTGCATACAGTATCACACAACTGGTAAAAGATGTGCTCATTAGTGGAGGGTCTACATGTTCCGCAGCTAATGTAACCAATGTATCTGTTTCTCCTAATTTAGCAGTGACAGACCAAAACAGAAGCTGGGGATATTTTAATAAAGCAACCACTAATTTTCCTTTTGCCAAAGGAATTGTCCTTACAACAGGATATGCGAGAAAAGCAGGAAATGATCTTCAGGGAACTTTAAGTGATGGTTTAGGCTCTGGAGGAGATGCAGATTTGGCGGCGGCTCTTGGAGTTCCTAACAATCAGCTTAATGATGCGACTTATATAGAATTCGATTTTGTTCCGGCTTCTACGAAAGTTACTTTCAGATATTTATTTGCTTCAAAAGAATATCAGACTAATTTCCCTTGTACCATCAGTGATGGTTTTGCACTTTTATTAAGAAAAGTAGGGGATCCTTATACCAATCTTGCCGTTTTACCGGGAGGAGCAGGTCCTGTAAGTGTTACCAATATTCACCCTTCCACACAATATCAGACGGGTGCTCCATTGGCTTGCGGAGCTGCAAACGTATCGTATTTCGGAGGATATAATATTCCTCAGATCGAAACGAACTTTAACGGACGTACTGTTCCGTTAACGGCAACAGCAACAGTAATTCCGGGTCAGACTTATCATTTCAAAATGGTTTTGGCAGATTATCAGGATGCTAATTTCGATTCTGCGGTATTTCTTGAAGCAGGATCTTTTGATATTGGTGTACAGTTATTGGATCCTGCAGGAGTTACACTTCCTTCCTCCATCAACGTCTGTGATAATACTCCGCAGACATTCACTGCGTCAGTTCAGGGAGTTGGAGCTACTTATCAATGGTATTTGGGAACAAACCCGATTCCGGGAGCAACTAATGCTTCTTATACAGCTACACAACCGGGAGTATATTCAGTTCAGGTATTTTTACCCGGAAATACCTGTCCGGGAACGGCTTCCATCACTATTGTCGGGGGAACTTCGCCCACGGTTCAGAATGCAACACTCACATCCTGTTACACACAGGGTAATGCTACTTTCAACTTAACGTCGGCACAACCTTCAATCAGTACAACACCGGGAGCAACATTTGCTTATTATGTGAATCAGGCAGATGCGGTTGCAGGAAATGGAAATACGATTGCGAATCCGACCGCCTTTTCAAGTCCGGGACAGACGGTGTATGTTTCAGTTAAAAACGGATTTTGTTCCAAAGTTGCTGAATTACAACTGATAAAAGCGCCTCAGATTACGGCAACTATTGCTACACCGGGAGTGTTAACATGTACAAATTCACAGGTTACTTTAAATGCTTCGTCTTCAGTATATCCTACAGGTTCTACCTTTAGCTGGACAACAACAAACGGAAATATTGTTTCGGGAGCGAATACTTTAAATCCGGTGGTAAATACAGCGGGAACTTATACTTTAACCATATCTAATGTTTATCAGCCGGGAAATCTTACCTGTACAGCAACAGCGAATGTAACCGTTACGGGAGACAGTGCACCGCCAACTACAGGACTAACGGCTTCAAAAGTTTTAATCTGTTCAGGAGAATCGGTAACTTTAACGGCTTCCGGCGGGGCTACTTACAATTGGGTTGGTCTTCCGGGAAATGGAGCGACACAAACTGTTTCTCCTACGACAACAACAACGTATACGGTTACTGCGGTGGGAGCGAACGGATGCGTTTCTGCTACTCCAGCAACAGTTACGATACAGGTGACTCAGCCTATTACTGTACAGAATGCGACTTTACTGAAATGTTATCAGACCGGAGGAATTAATTATAATTTAACAGAGGCGCAACCTCAGATTACTACTGCACCGGGAGTTACTTTTGCCTATTATCTGAATGTTGCGGATGCCAATGCCGGAAATACGAATACAATTGCCAATCCTGCATCTTTCAATAGTGCGGGAGGACAGACGATATATGTTTTAGTAACAAACGGAGGATGTAAAAATGTGGTCACATTACAGCTTTTGTCTACTCCTCAAACAACTTTAACCATTAATCCGCCTCAGCAGATTACCTGTACCACTCCTCAGATTACATTGAATGCTTCATCTTCTGTAATTCCTGCAGGATCTACCATTACATGGACCGCAACCGGCGGTGGAAATATTGTTTCTGGAGCCAATACATTAACTCCGGTGGTAAACGCGGGTGGAGTATATACTTTAACGGTAACCAATATCAACCAGCCCGGAAATTTAAACTGTACTTATACTTCAAACGTTACAGTAACACAAAATACAACCGCTCCGACAGCGACTGTAACTTCTACGGCATTACAGATATGTTCAGGAGAATCTGTTACTTTAACGGCTTCCGGAGGTGCAACCTACAATTGGACAGGTCTTACAGGAAATGGAAATACGCAGGTAGTTTCTCCTACTTCTACAACTACTTACACCGTTTTTGCTGTGGGTGCCAATGGATGTGTTTCAGCGACTCCTGCTACCATTACAATAATCGTGGCTCCTCCTGTAGCAGTTTTAACTGCTTCTCAAATGAAAATATGTGCAGGTGAATCTGTAACTTTAACAGCAACCGGCGGCGTTACTTATGAATGGATAGGTTTACCGGGCAACGGAAGTACACAGATTGTATCTCCAACATCCACGACTACTTATTCTGTTTTTGCTTTAGGTGGAAACGGATGTAAAGTCACTAATCCTACTTCAATTACCATTCAGGTTGTTCCTGCAATTGTTTCTGCTCTGAAAGATGTTAATGTTTGTGCGGGAGATTCAGGAATTTTAGATGCAGGTTCAGGAACAAATTATACGTATGTATGGAATACAGGAGCAACAACACAAACGATCT
The DNA here is from genome assembly GCF_900156825.1 of Chryseobacterium gambrini. GTDB lineage: Bacteria > Bacteroidota > Bacteroidia > Flavobacteriales > Weeksellaceae > Chryseobacterium > Chryseobacterium gambrini. The sequence continues at coordinate 333,759 of NZ_FTOV01000004.1, forward strand.
CTGTAAGTACACCGGGAACTTATACGGTAACGATAAGTAATGGAGTTTGTTCTAAGGTATTTTCTGCACAGCTTATCAATCCTACATTGCCTCAGTTTACAAATATTTCCTACGAGAACCATATTTTAACACTGTCTACGACAAATCCGACAGGCGGAACTTTAGAATATTCTGCAGATAATGGTTTTAGCTGGCAGACGTCCAATGTATTTACTAATATTTTGGATAATACGAATTATAATCTTCAGGTAAGGGTGAAAGATGCGAAATGCAGCACTTCAATATCATTCTTTACTTTCGTTGTTATCAATGCCATTACTCCGAATTCTGACGGTAAAAACGATATTGTAGATTTTACGGGAATCAGCAGTTATAACAATTTTGCAGCCTCTATTTTCGACAGATACGGACAGGAAGTATTTAAAGCTTCCAAAAACCAGACCTTCTGGAACGGAATGTTGAGAGGAAGTTTGGTCCTTCCGACTGCTACTTATTGGTACAGAGTACAATGGGAAAATCCTGCCAGTAAGAAACTTGAGCAGAGAAGCGGATGGATTTTACTGAAAAACAGAAATTAAAAGATATTAAAATTGAAAACCTTTCTTATGAAAGGTTTTTTTGCTTTTTTAGCATAAAAATGCCAAATAAATGTGTGGTATATTCAAAAAAAAATTAAATTTGTTAAAACAAAAATATTATGAAGAGATATCTACTATTGTTTTCTTTATTCGCGGTCTCCTCATCGAGTCTCTTTTATTCACAAAAAAATACAAATAGAAAGCCTCAGCAAGAAAAGGCTTCCTCTCTTACAATGAAAGCAGGTGCTTTTATTGATGTGAATGTGCCTACATATCCTGCATCAGCTTATGCCCCTTTGCAGCTGGTAAAAGATGTGTTGATTTCATCAGGAACCAATTCCTGTGTTACACCAAACGTATCCAACGTTCAGGTGAGCCCGAATCTTCCGGCAACAAATGCAAGCAGATCCTGGGGATATTTCAACAGAGGAACAACCAGCTTTCCTTTCAAGGATGGGATTGTTCTTTCTACAGGATATGTTCAAAAAGCCGGAAACAGCTATATTAGCTCTACTTTAGGAGATGATTTGCCGACGGGTAGTGATCCGGATCTTGTTGCAGCAACGAATCCTTCTGCAACACTTAATGATGCCGTTATTTTAGAGTTTGACTTTGTACCTACTTCCAGTCAGGTAAAGTTTAATTACCTTTTTGCTTCCGAAGAATATACAGGGACTTTCCCTTGTAGTTTCTCAGATGCATTTGCTTTATTATTAAAACCTGTAGCCGGCGGACCTTACGTTAATATGGCTGTATTACCGGCTCCGGGAACAGGACCGGTGAGTGTAACCAATATTCACCCACAAAACAGTTTTGCGGGAACCAATATGGGGTGCGGCGCGCCAAACGTTGCATTTTTTGGAGGATATAACACGGCTAATATAGAAACTAACTTTAACGGAAGAACTGTTCCTTTACAGGCGACCGCTACAGTAGTTCCTGGACAGGCATACCACTTTAAAATGGTTTTGGCAGATGCTATTGACAGCAGCTATGATTCTGCTGTATTTTTAGATGGTGGATCTTTCAACATTGGAGTAGAATTATTAGATCCTTCCGGAGCAACATTGCCGGAGCAAATTAATGTATGCGACAATGTTCCTCAGGTTATCACAGCATCGGTTAGTGATCCGAACATGACGTATCAGTGGTTCTTCAACGGAGTTGCTATTGCTGGAGCTACATCTCCTACCATTACAGCAACGCAGCCGGGTAATTACGAAATTCAGGTTTCATTCCCTGGAAGTCCTTGTCCGGGTAAAGCCAACATCAAAATAAACGGAGGAACAACACCAGCCGCAGTAGATGCGACATTGCTGCTCTGTACAACTCCGGATGTCACCTGGTTTGATCTTACCAACTCTATGGCATCAATCAGTACAACGCCGGGTGCGGTATTCCATTTTTATGTAAATCAGGCAGATGCAATTGCACAGAACAATAATTACATTCAGGATATTCTTCACTACAATGGTAATGATGGACAAATTCTTTATGTTGTCGTATCGAATGGAGGTTTCTGTAGTAAAATGGTAAAATTAACATTATCAAAAGAAGCGACTCCTATTGCAAGTGTAGTGGCATCCAAAATTAAAGTCTGTCCGGGAACTGTAGTAGATCTTACTGCAACCGGCGGAGTAACTTATCAATGGGCAAACTTCTCAGGAACAGGCAATACCCAAAGTGCAACAGTTTACAATACAACAACCTTCTCTGTATATGCATTGGGAACAAAAGGATGTAAATCTTTACAGCCTGCAAAAATCACCGTTGAGGTAGTTCCGGAAATCACTTCGACATTAATGGATGTAGAAATGTGTCAGGGAGACAGAGTAACATTGGACGCAGGAGCAGGACCAAATTATACTTACCTTTGGAGTACAGGTGCAACGACCAGAACGATAGAAGTAGATCAGTTGGGTATTTATTCCGTAACCATTAAGAATGGATTTTGCCAGGAAACTTTCACTGCAAAAGTGATGGCAGCAGCTTCTCCATTTGTTTCAAATATTGATTACAGCAACAATACGTTAACAATTACTGCTCAGGTTCCGATGATCAATAATATTCCTCAGACAGCAGAATATTCTGTGGACGGTGGTATTTCATGGCAGCAGTCTAATGTATTTACAGGACTTTCCAACAATACCCACTACGATATTCAGGTAAGAACTGTAGGAACACATTGTGTAGGAGCTTTAGAATTCTTCACACTGAATATTGCAAATATGATTACTCCAAATCAGGATGGTGTTAATGATACATTGGATCTTACAGCTCTTGGAAACTTTAATAACTTCACCGGTTCTGTGTATGACAGATATGGTTCAGAATTATTCAGATTCTCTAAAGAACGCCCAATCTGGAACGGAACTTTAGGAGGTAAAAAGCTACCAACTGCAACATACTGGTATAAATTTAACTTCCAGTATCCGAAATCAAAAACAAGCATGACCCAGTCTGGCTGGATTATGTTGAAAAACAGAGAATAAAAAATCAATCGATAATGCAAAATGAAAGCCCTTCAAGAAATTGAGGGGCTTTTTTTAGGATAAATTAAGTTATTGCTCTTCTTAACTTTTTTACTACACACTTTCTTTCCAGAGCTGTGTAAATGAAATGAAATCTGCCACGCTGAGTTCTTCTGCTCTTTTATCCATAAATTCATGGGTTTTTAAAGCTTCCGGAATATTTAAAATTTTTAAAGCATTCGACAGCTTTTTTCTTCTCTGGTTAAAACCTGCCTTTACGATCTGTTTAAACAATACCTCATTTCCTGCCAAACCTTCTTTAGGATTTCTGGTGATTCTGATAACACCGGATTTTACTTTAGGCGGCGGATTGAAGACATTTTCATGAACGGTAAATAAATACGAAGTATCATAATAAGCCTGAATCAGGACAGAGAGAATTCCGTAATCTTTTGTTCTTGGAACGGCGGCTGTTCTTTCCGCTACTTCTTTCTGAAACATTCCCACCATTTCCGGAATCAGCTCATAATGATCGATAATCTGGAACAAAATCTGGGAAGAAATGTTGTAAGGAAAATTTCCGATGATGGCAATCTGCTCTCCGTTGGTAAACTGAAAATCCTGTTTTAGAAAATCTCCCACAAAAGTTTCTTCGGTTACTTTAGAATAGTTTTCCTTTAAATATTCTATGGATTCTTTATCGATTTCTGCAAGGTAAATCTGCTGTTCTTTTTCCAGCAGATATTTGGTGAGAACTCCCATTCCGGGACCCACTTCCATTACCTTATTGTAGCCCTCAAAACTCAGACCTTCCACGATTTTTCTTGCGATGTTTTCATCCGTCAGAAAGTGCTGACCAAGATGCTTTTTTGCTTTTACACTCAATGTTTTTTATGATTTTATTAACAGTGATTTTCTCTTTTTCGTTCCCAAATTTCGGAAGATTTTTTCTATTTTAGCCAAAAATTTTAATATTAATGGCTAAATCTGTAGATGAATTTAATAAGAAAAGGCTTAGGTCTAGCAATATTACAGTAGTAATAAGTATTGCCTTAGTGTTATTTTTGTTGGGATTAATGGGACTTATTTTAATCAATGCCCAGAAATATTCCGACTATATCAAGGAGCAACTTGTGGTAAATGCTTACTTTGATGAAAACTATGAGGCAAAAGATTCTGTAAAGATTGCGAAAATGGAAGCTGAGGTTTTCAAAGAAATTCAGACACTGGCTCCGGTAAAGAAAGCAACGTATATTACCAGAGAAATGGCTTCCAAGGAAGCTAAAAAAGCAATGGGAATTGATACGGATGCGCTTTTCGAAGAAAATATTTTCCCTTCATCTGTAGAAATTGCCCTAAAACCGGAGTATGTAGATCCGGCAAAGATCGATGAAGCCATTAAAGCCATTAAAGCCGTTCCCGGAATTATTGATGTAAAGAACGACAGTACTTTAATGGTAGATGTGTACAACAACCTGAGCAGAATTCTGAAATGGATCTTAGGATTTTCCATCCTGTTTTTAATTCTGGCGGTTGTATTAATTAACAATTCCATCCGTCTGAAAATATTCTCAAAGAGATTTATTATTAAAACCATGCAGCTTGTAGGAGCGAAGAGAAGATTCATCCTGAAACCTTTCATCATCGAAGCGGTAGTTTTAGGGGCAATTGGTTCTGCAATCGGACTTCTGGTTCTTTTCGGAGCATGGTATTACTTTACAAGCCAGATCGGATCTGCCTTTGTACAGGACAACAACCAATACTTCTGGCTGGTTCTGCTGGTATTCGGAGTAGGAATTTTTATTACGGTTTTAAGTACGATTGTAGCTACCTGGAGATTCTTAAGATCAAACGTTGACGACTTATATTACTCTTAAAAATGAGCAAAAAAACAAATAAATTTTCCGCAGATAACTTCGGGAAAGAAACAACCGAAGTTCCAAAGGAGAACACTTTTTACTTCGGAAAAGAAAACTTTAAATGGATGCTGATCGGCTTGGCATTCATCGTGGTAGGGTTTCTTCTGATGATGGGAGCCGATGCTAATACCGTAGACGGAAAATACGATCCGAACTCATGGAATGAAGGTATTTTTTCTATCCGAAGAATCAGGATTGCGCCATTATTTGTGGTGATTGGTTTCGGAATCGAAGTTTACGCGATTTTAAAAAGAAAGTAGAAATAAATTTTATTTGAAGATTAAGAAATTCGGAAATTTAGATTAGTCTAAATCTCTTGGTTTCTTAATCTTTTAATTTTGGATAAATTATGGATTTAATCAAAGCAATTATTATTGCGATCATTGAAGGCTTAACAGAGTATCTGCCCATTTCGTCAACTGCACATATGGGCTTCACGGCAAATTTGCTGGGACTTGAAGAAACCGAATTTTTAAAAATGTTTCAGGTTTCCATACAGTTTGGGGCAATCCTTTCTGTGGTTGTGGCATACTGGAAAAAGTTTTTTGATCTTAAAAATTTGCAGTTTTACTTTAAACTGGCTTTTGCAGTGGTTCCGGCTTTGGTTTTAGGATATTTATTTGATGATAAAATTGAAGCGGTTTTAGGAAATCAGATCGCTATTTCTTCAGTTCTGGTTCTTGGAGGTGTTGTTTTACTGTTTGCCGATACATGGTTCAAAAATCCAAAGATTGATGATGAAAAAGGCATTACCATAAAAAAAGCAGTAACCATTGGTTTTTGGCAGTGTCTTGCAATGATGCCGGGAACGAGTAGGAGTGCAGCTTCCATCATCGGTGGAATGACACAGGGATTGACCAGAAAAGCAGCGGCAGAATTTTCATTCTTTTTGGCGGTTCCTACCATGTTGGCGGTAACGGTATATTCGGTTTTTGTAAAAACATGGGGGAAAGAAACGCCTAATCCGCAGAAAGGCTATGAAATGATTATGGAATCTCAGGATCACATCATGATTTTTATCGTAGGAAATGTAGTGGCATTCATTGTTGCGTTAATTGCCATTAAAGCATTTATCGGAGTTTTAAATAAATATGGTTTCAGACCTTGGGGATGGTACCGTATTTTCGTAGGAATTGCCTTGCTGATTTATTTTTATTTCTTTAAATAATTTAAGCTAAAAAATATAAACAGTAATACTAAAAAATTACTCATTACCAAATACTCATTACTCATATTCATGACTGCCGAAGATTTACAATCTGGACATATATTTTTATTAGACAAACCCTTGGACTGGACTTCTTTTCAGGCGGTCAATAAAATGAAATACAAACTCAAAAGAGAGTTTGATTTACCCAAGAAATTCAAAATTGGTCACGCAGGAACTTTAGATCCGCGTGCAACGGGATTATTGATTGTCTGCTGTGGTAAATTCACCAAGAAAATTCCTGAAATTCAGGATGCCCCAAAGGAATACTGGACCGAAATAAAAATCGGCGTACAGACAGAATCATACGATACTGAAAAACCCGAAATTTTACATCAGGACATTTCGCAGATTACGGAGGAGCAGATAAAAACGGCATTGGAAAAATTTGTTGGAGAAATCGATCAGACTCCGCCTGTTTTTTCGGCAATAAAGATCGAAGGAAAAAGAGCATATGATCTTGCAAGAGCAGGAGAGGAGGTGGAAATGAAATCCCGTAAAACCACAATTTTTTATATTGATAATGTAAAGATTGATCTTCCGCTCGTAAGTTTCACGGTGGGTTGCTCGAAAGGGACTTACATTCGCAGTTTAGCTCACGATATCGGACAGGAATTGGGTGTTGGAGCTTATTTAATACAATTGAGACGGACAAAGATCGGAGAATACAAAATTGAAGATGCCACGTCAGACTTTTTGGAAAATGATTTTAGATTTAACGAGTCATGAAGAAAATCTTATTCTTAGTACTTACGCTGTTTTCTTTTTACAAAGCTTTTTCTCAGGAAGCAAAACCAATGAAATCTACAATGGGATTTTATGTTAATCCTGCCCTTAATTTAGGATATAATTTAGGAAATAGTATTAAAGATAGTCAGAATAAAGATTCCCAATACTATCAGCAAAATATTTCTCCCTATTTACCGAATAAAATTACGTACGGAATTACGGCTGTCGCAGGATATCATTTTATTCCTAATCTGGCTTTAGGATCTGGTTTTAAATATAGTTTTATTGATGATAATTTTCATTTGATGTACTGGGTAATTCAACCAAAAGTAATTTTTAATGTTGATGATGAGTCAGTATTTATTGATCTCAATTATGGAAAGCAGATTAATCATTCCGCTGTTTCGGATTCAAAATTTTATGGTTTAAAGATTGGATTACAGGTTTCGTATTCCAAAAGATTAAGTCAGGAAGGAGGGATTATTTTAGAAAGTCATAAATTTGCAAACTCAAGTGCAGTTTTTGTTGGATTGAGTTATGGAATTACGATTTTCAGCAATAAAAATTATACAGGTTACGGAGAAGATTAATGGAAAAAATAAGAATTAACAAATATTTATCTGAAGTAGGCTACTGTTCGAGAAGAGCAGCAGACAAACTTCTGGAAGAAGGAAGAATTACCATTAACGGCAAAGTTCCGGAAATGGGAACAAAAGTTTCCGATGAAGACATGATTGAAGTAGACGGAAAACCGATTCGTGAACCGGAAGAAAACCATGTTTATATTGCTTTTAATAAACCTGTAGGAATCGTTTGTACCACTGATACAAAACGTGAGAAAAATAATATCATCGATTATATTAATCATCCCAAAAGAATTTTTCCGATCGGAAGACTCGACAAACCGAGTGAAGGATTGATTCTTTTAACCAGCGATGGCGATATTGTAAATAAAATTCTAAGATCCCGAAACAACCACGGAAAAGAGTATATTGTAAGAGTCGATAAGCCGATTACGCCCAAATTTCTGGATAAAATGCGAAACGGAGTTCCGATTTTGGATACCGTTACTAAAAAATGTGAGGTCGAAAAAATTGATGAAATGAATTTCCGCATCGTTCTTACGCAGGGACTGAACCGACAGATCCGAAGAATGTGCGAATATTTAGGCTACGAAGTAAAGAAACTGAAACGGATCAGGGTTTTGAATATCAAACTCGATCTTCCCATCGGAAAGTGGAGGGATCTTACGGAGGAAGAACTTTCTGCTTTACAAAAAATGGTTGAAGGTTCCAGTAAAACATACGATTAAAATAATAGAGATGCCGGATTCGACATCTCTTTTTTGTATACCTTAGATATTTATCATATTCATATACAGTATTTTTGTTATTCTGACGAGAGAATAATCTCAAAAAGTTTTTTTATCTCGCGCAGATTTTACAGATTGCGCAAATTTTTTTCCAATTTAAAATTATTTATACTTTCTAAAATGCATTTACAGCATTTTTGTCATCCTGAAAGGATCTAAGCAAAGTCTGATAATTAACTTTAAAGAACAGTGATGAATAACCCTTCGACAGGCTCAGGGTGACATTGCGAATACTTCCTATAATACTTAAAACAATGAAGAATTGTTAAAAAAAATATTTTGACAAAAAATTAACGTTGCATTGTCATTGTGACAGAGGAAAAATCTCAAAAAATTTTATTTTATCTCCCGCAGATTGAGCGGATTGGGCAGATTTAATTAATAAATTTAAATTAATTCAAAGAGGATCTTGTTAATTTTAAATACAATATTTTAATGTTCTGCTTCTTTTGCGACTCAATAAAAGTGTAAAAGTTTTTTCCTACTTCAAATACCATTTCATCCTCAATTCGTATTCTGGTTTCAGTTTCAGCATCTTCCAGATTTTCTTTTCATCTTTTTCGGAGATTCGGTAAAAAATAATTTTCTCCGCAGAATATTTAAAATAAGGATGATTTTTTAGCCATTCTTCCGGAGCATCCTGCAACGTATATTTCTGAACATTCGAAGTTGTAAGGGGTGCGGTTAAAAGTAATTTTTTCGTCAGTTCCGGATCAATATTGTACGTGGAAAGAATCTGTTCTTTATTCACAAATCCACCAAGTTTATTTCGAAAACCGATCATCGAACCGGCTGCTTTTCCGTCAAATCCAAACTCCATAAGCTGTTTGTAGGTGATTGCGTTTAAATCTACCTTGGTGAAATCCGTTTTTTCCTGCTGCTTAGTTTCAGATTTGTCATTTTTGCTCACTGCAATTGTTTCTGCATTGAATTTAATGAACGGTTTCATTTCTTCAAATTTCTCAGAAGAAATTACAAAACACTTCTGAATGTCTTCCAGACTTTTAAAGCTCCCTTTTAAATTTCGGTCACGGTAATTGATGATGATCTGTGCCTGTTTATCGGAGAAGCCAAAAGACTTCCAGCCTTCAATATCCAATGCATTCGGATCGAAAGAATGATATTGAACTTTCTTTTTATCGGCATTAAAATTTTTAGCAGCTCTGTAATTTTCCGGCGTTTTCTCCGGCAGAATAAGATAAGGATCGATTTTCTGAAAATTCTCTTCACTGATGATAAAGCACTCTCTGAATTTTTCCTTGCTCACAAAACTTCCACCCAGATAACTTTTGTATTTTAAAATAGCTTCTGCCTGCTTTTCACTAAAGCCCATATCTATCCAGTCGTGTGCAGAATAAAGATCGGGATTAAATTTTCCTCTAACCGTTATTGATTTTTTTTCAAAACTTTTGAATGCATCTGATTTTGCTTCTTTACTGGTTTCCGGAAGTAAAATATAGTGGTTCAGCTCAGAAAATTTTTCCTCAGAAATAGCAAAGCATTTTCTTAGTTGTTCCTTTGATACAAATTTTCCTCCGACTACTTTCTTATAGTTGAGAATCGTCGCCGTTTGTTTTTCTGTGAAACCTAAATTCTGCCATTGCTTTTCATCCAGTTCATTGGGATCAAACTCAGTAAAGCTGAGAGAAACGGAAGGTTGTGTAATAAACTGAACATCGGGAAATTCTTCCTTTTCCTTACTTGTATATTTCTGGAAGGCAAATAAAATGATCAGCAATATTCCCATCAATGCCAATCTCCGGTAGTCGTTTTTTTTCATCGCTGTAAACTTAATTAATTTATTAAGCATTCGCAATGAGGGAATTGCAATTGGATTATTTTAGAATATAAATTCTGTTATTCGGCTTTAAAAAATGAATTGAAATAAAATTATGAATGAAAGATTTCAATTATTCCTCATCTCTTTCCGCCAAAGACTCCTTCAGCTTCAGTAATTCAGCCTTTACAAATTCCAGCCTGTCGATGATGGTGATGGTTTCGGAGATCTTGCTGTTGGTGGTTAATGCGATTTTAGCACCGTCCAGAGTATAGCCTTTTTCTTTTACGAGATGATAAATGATCTGGAGATTTTTGATGTCTTCCGGAGTAAAATACCGGTTGCCTTTTTTGTTCTTTTTAGGCTTAATGATAGGGAATTCCTGTTCCCAATAACGTATTAATGAAGTATTTACATCAAAAGCTTTCGCTACTTCTCCTATTGAATAATACAGTTTATCAGGTAAATTTATCTTCATTTTTAGAATCGTAATGGTCAAAGATAAAAATTTTTTAAATCCCACAGCAAATTCAGAAGGCAAAAGTTCTTTTTTTACTTTGTAAATCAGGGGATAAAAGTCATTTTTATAGTACAGGAAGTTTTATTGTTTTTGTTATTTTTGAAGGATAAAAATTTCTAAAAAATTGAACTCTATCTCTGTCCTGCATATCAATCTTTTTCAGCCGGGTAAAAACACTTCGGATTTTTATTTTAACCGAATGAAAGAGCATCTGGTTTTAGGACACAGACATATTGAAAAACCGCACCGTCATGATTTTTATGCTACGATCCTTTTTACCAAAGGAAGCGGAACACATGAAATCGATTTTCAGAAATATGACGTTTCGGCGGGAAGCTTATTTTTTATGTCTCCGGGACAGGTTCACAGCTGGGAACTTTCTGAGGATATCGACGGATATATTTTTTTCTGTTCACAGGATTTTTACGAAATGCATTACGTCAATCAGAAGCTCAGAAGTTTCCCGTTTTTCGGATCGGTTAATTTCCCAAGAAAATTACAGCTTACTGCAACGGAACTAAAGGAAAATAATCACCTTTTTGTAGCACTGGAAAAAGAATATCACCTTCAAAACGTGATGAAAGATGGTTTTATTCTTTCACTGATGTCACAGATTTTTATCCACGCAACAAGAGCTTTTTCAAAAGAGCTGGGAAAAGAAAATTCTGAGGTTAACATTTCTTATTTTAAACACTATCAACAGTTTGAAAATCTTATTGAAGAGTATTTTGCAAAAGAAAAATCCGTTGCCTTCTATGCTTCTTTATTGGAAATTTCATCCAAACATTTAAACAGAATTACCAGAACGGTCGTTCAGAAAACAGCGACTGACGTTATTACAGAAAGGATAATTCTGGAAGCCAAAAGAATGCTTATGTATCTTGATGAAAGCCTTACGGAAATTGCGTTCCGTCTTGGCTTCGAAGAATATTCCTATTTTGTGAGAGTCTTCCGTAAAACTTCCGGCATGACTCCCACTCAATTTATTAAAAAATATAAGGCTTAATTTTGTTGATGGTATGAAGTTTAACTCCAACAAACTTCTCTCTAAAACTCTAAAACACTCAAACTCTCACCTCAATATCTACAATACCAATTGAAAAGGTCCTTCAAATACCGTTTCGAAAGAATCTACCAGATTTCCCTTTTCATCAAACACGCCGATCGTCATATTCTGCTTAGAGAACCGGATCTCTTTTTCGGGGAACGAAATGTTGATATTTCCTTTTAAAATCTGATCTCCTTTCAATATGATTTTTTCATTGCCAAAGAAATTGATTTCCGCATTCTTAGGATTCAAGACTTTTATCGTGAGTGTTTTCTTTTCGTTGGATTTGTTTAAAAGCGTATAAATAAAAGTATTCGTAATTTTTCCGTTTTTAATGAAAAATGTTGATCCTGCCGGTTTTATGAATTTCGCTTCCATGGAACCTCTGTCGTACATCAGAAATCCTAAAAACCCGATCAGTAAAGTTAAAATTACCGTTGTTGCTTTCATTCTTCCGGTAAATTTGAATTTCTCCTGATTTTCAATTTCCGCTTCTGTGGCATAACGGATCAGTCCTTTCGGAAGACCTACTTTTACCATAATTTCGTCACACGCATCGATACAGGCGGTACAGTTTACGCATTCCAGCTGCTGTCCGTTTCGGATGTCAATTCCTGTAGGACAGACAACAACACATTGATTACAGTCTATACAATCTCCTTTTCCGACGGCTTTTCGGTCTTCGTCTTTTTTCCATTTGGAGCGGTTTTCACCTCTTTTAAAATCATAATAAACATTGATGGTCTGTTTATCGATCAGAACGCCCTGCAATCTTCCGTACGGACAAACCAGAGTACAAACCTGCTCTCTAAGCCACGAAAAAACAAAATAGAAAGCAGAAGTGAAACAGATCATCGCAAGAAACTTCAAAGGATTTTCAGCGGGACCTTCGGTGATGATTCTGAAAACTTCTTCATAACCAACAATATACATGAACATGAAATTCGTAATCACCACAGAAATAACGGCATAAACAGACCATTTGGTGAGCCTTTTTCTTATTTTTTCGCTGTTCCATTCCTGTCGGTCGAGCTTCATCTGTTTATTACGGTCGCCCTCGATCCAGTATTCTATTTTCCGGAAGACCCCTTCCATAAAAATGGTTTGCGGACAAAGCCAGCCACAGAAAATCCTTCCGAAAACAACGGTGAAAAGCATCACAAAAATAACGGAAGTGACGGCTCCAAGTGCTAAAATGAAAAAATCCTGCAGATAAAACGGCTGTCCGAAAATAAAAAATTTCCTGTCGATAACATTAAATAAAAGAAAAGGATTATGGTTGATTTTCACAAAAGGTAAAGTGAAAAATATCACCAAAAGCAAATAAGTTACATAATCTCTATAGTTGGTAAATTTTCCTTTGGGTTTTCTCGGATAGACCCATTTTCTTCTTCCGGTTTCGTCCATTGTTCCTACGGAATTTCGGAAGCTTTCCTCATAAAGTTCCGGAGCCTGAAAATTGCTGTTCTGTGTGTTCATCGTTTCGGTATTATCTGAAAATTCGGGTGAGGAGCATTTAAAACCTGTTAAATGCTCATTTCAAATATTTTTTACTTGAATCCTGTAGTGTTTTTCACTGATGCAAAGCTCTGCAATAATTGTTTCCGGAACTAATATGATCCACTTCTGGAATAGTACAATTCAGACATTTTGGAGTCTGTTTTTATTTGATCAAAAAGAGAAAATAAACTTTGAATCTTGTTCTGCATATCGTAAATTGCTGACTTTAAATTGTGCGGAATGAAAAATATTTTAAAAACCGGCTCGCTTGGTTTGATTTTAGCAGTATACAGCTGTCAATCAGTAAATACCACTAAAATGTTTTATGAAGATGTAAAGCCCGAGAAAGTTTCGGATCAGTTCAGTTTTACCGAAGGTCCTTCCTCGGATAAAGAAGGAAACGTGTACTTCACGGATCAGCCGAATGATAAGATTTATTATTGGGACTGGAAAACCAATAAAGTGATCGAGTTCATGAATAAAACAGGAAGAGCGAACGGAACGCATTTCGACAAAGACGATAATTTAATCACCTGTTCCGATGATCAGGGCGAAATCTGGAAGATTTCAAAAGATAAAAAAGTACAGGTTCTGCTGAAAGGTTTTGAAGGCAAAAGACTGAACGGACCGAATGATGTCTGGAATGACGAGTTTGGCGGAATGTATTTTACCGATCCTCTGTATGTAAGAGATTACTGGGTGAATTTTAAGCAGGAAACTCCGCATAAAAGTTTATACTACAGAAATAAAGACGGACAGATTTCCAAACTTGAAACCTTTACACAGCCGAATGGAGTGGTAGGAAGCGAAAAATTCAGAAAGCTGTATGTTTCGGATATTGATGCCGGAAAAACGTATGTTTATGATATTTTGGGCGAAGGAAAATTATCTGAGAAAAAACTTTTCTGCGAAATGGGTTCCGACGGAATGACGTTAGACAAGCACGGAAATCTTTATTTGACAGGAAAAGGGGTTCATGTATTCAACAGAGAAGGGAAGAAGATTTATCATATTCCCATCGAAGAAGACTGGACTTCCAACGTGACTTTCGGAGGGAAAAATAACGAAGTTCTGTTCATCACTGCTTCAAAATCTGTTTATACTTTACCGACACGGGTAAGAGGAGTGAGATAAATTTAAGATTGAGATTAAGGTTTAGATAAGCGTTGTGTTTTAATCTCAGCCTTAATCTAAATCTTAACCTTAACCTCAACCTCAATCTTAATACGCTACCTCCATTTTCACTTTCTTGCCCTTCAGTTTTTCATTGGCAAGTTTTTTCAGAAGTGTATTCACTTTATTTCTCGATACGGCAACATAAGAAGTCGTGTCTTTTACTTCGATCAAGCCGACATCTTCTTTCTGGAGTTCTCCTTTTTTCAGCAGATAGCCAACAATGTCCACTTTATTCACTTTGTCTTTTTTTCCGGCGCTGATATAGATGGTTTGAAAAGGCGTTTTTTCCGGAACTTTAGTAAATCCGGCTACGCTGTCTTCCGGTGTATTGTTTTTGATGAAAGGGAAATTTTCATCTTCCGTCATAATAAGATAGGCAAAACCTTTCGCGTTCATTCTTGCTGTACGACCGTTTCTGTGGATAAAAGCATCTTCTTTCGGCGGTAACTGATAATGAACGATCGATTCCACTTCCGGAACATCTAAACCTCTTGCAGCCAGATCGGTAGTGATTAAAATTCTTGCGGAATCGTTCCTGAATTTCAGCAGGGCGCGTTCTCTTTCATCCTGTTCCATTCCTCCGTGGAAGGTTTCTCTGTCGATTCCTTTCTGGCGGAGAAGCTCGGAAATCCGGTCAACTGCTTCTCGGTGATTGCAGAAAATTAAAGTTCTTTTGTTCCCGATTTTACAGATCAAATTAAATAAAGTATCCAGCTTTTCTTCCGGCGTAGTCATTACTTTTTTAAACTGAATGTCGGGTTTCGCCTCGCTTAATTTTAGAAAGTTAATGATTTTCTCGTCTTTTAGTCCGGTAAATGCAGGAATCTCATCCATTGCCGTTGCGGAAGTTAAAATTCTCTGAGACAATCCTTTCAATGAATTGGAAATAAATTCCATATCATCATGAAAACCAAGCTCAAGAGCCTTATCAAACTCATCCAGAACCAGCGTTTGGATGGTTTTCGGATCAAAATTATTATTTCTCAGATGATAAACCACTCTTCCCGGTGTTCCGATTAATACAGCCGGAGCTTCAATCAGGTTGTTTACCTCAATTTTTTTGTCGTGACCGCCATAACACACGGAAACTTTAAAATCTGTTCCCATCGCTTTAAAAACCTGCTCGATCTGTAAAGCCAGTTCTCGCGCCGGAACCAGAATAAGAGCCTGAATTCCAGAACTGTTTTTCTTTAAATTTCGCAGTACAGGAAACAAAAAAGCCAGTGTTTTTCCCGAACCGGTAGGAGAAAGCAGAACAACATCCTGATTGTTTTCTGTCGCTTTGTATGTAGATTTCTGCATCTGATTCATGTCCTGAATCTGCAGTTTTTCGTAGATAGATTCTAATTCCATGGTGCAAAGATACAGAATTCGTTATGGTTGTTGGGTAGTTGTTTTTTCAGTTCAAAGTTTAATATTTGTATTGACTAAAAGCTGTCAATAAAAATTATGAGGAGCTTTTTCCGGCTTTCCGCTATATCTTTTGGCTTGCAGACGGAGCGAAGGGAGTCCTCAACCCAAAAGGATGCCGCTGCAATCCGAGCTAAATTAATGATTGGATTAGAATGATGATTTAGCCGTCTTAGGTAGCTTCATTTTATTAAAACAATATTTCAGGGATGAATATTTATAAAGTATGCATTGTCTGATAAGGATATGCAGTATTTTGATGCTCAAAATATTATTGTTTGTTTCAAATAAATTTCATATCTTTGCACCCACTTTTGTGGCGAAAAGGTTTGAAGAGTAAATAACTAAAAATTAATTACTTCCGTATTTTTCAATTCACATTTATTCAGACCGTTGAAAGAGAAGGAATACAAATTTAATTAGAATTATGTCAAAAGAGACAAATTCAGCTGAATTATTATTAAATCAAAACGTAGCACCTGAACAATTTGACTGGGATTCTTTCGAATCTGGTCTTGATGCTGATGCTAGAAAAGAGAAAAGCGATTTAGAAGAAATCTACAACGGATCTTTAAACAACTTAGACGATAACGACGTTCTAATTGGTAAAGTAGTAAGATTAACAGATAAAGAAGCTATCGTAGACATCAACTTCAAGTCTGAAGGTGTTATTTCTCTTAACGAATTCCGTTACAACCAAGGTCTTAAAGTAGGAGACGAGGTAGAAGTAATGGTAGACAGAAGAGAGGACAAAACAGGACAGTTACAGTTATCTCACAGAAAAGCAAGAACGCTTAAAGCTTGGGATAAAGTAAACGAACTTCACGAAACAGGTGAAATCGTTAACGGTTTTGTTAAGTCTAGAACTAAAGGAGGTATGATCGTTGACGTACACGGGATCGAAGCATTCTTACCTGGTTCTCAGATCGACGTTAAGCCAATTAAAGATTACGATCAGTTCGTAGGAAAAACTATGGAGTTCAAAGTTGTGAAAATCAACCCTGAGTTCAAAAACGTAGTAGTTTCTCACAAAGCATTGATCGAAGCAGATATCGAAGGTCAGAAAAAAGAAATCATCGCTCAGTTAGAAAAAGGACAGGTTCTTGAAGGTACTGTTAAGAATATTACTTCTTACGGTGTGTTCATCGACTTAGGAGGTGTAGATGGATTGATCCACATTACAGACCTTTCTTGGTCTAGAGTGAACCACCCATCTGAAATCCTTGAGGACGGACAGACTGTAAAAGTGGTTATCCTTGATTTTGATGATGAGAAAACAAGAATCCAGTTAGGTATGAAGCAGTTAGAAGCTCATCCTTGGGATGCTCTTTCTGCTGACTTAAAAGTTGGAGATAAAGTAAAAGGAAAAGTAGTAGTTCTTGCTGATTATGGTGCATTCGTAGAAATCGCTCCGGGAGTAGAAGGATTAATCCACGTTTCTGAAATGTCTTGGTCTACTCACTTGAGATCTGCAGGAGACTTCGTAAAAGTAGGTGATGAGGTAGAAGCTGAAGTACTTACTTTAGACAGAGAAGACAGAAAAATTTCTCTTGGTATCAAGCAATTAAGCAAAGATCCATGGGAAAATATCGAAGCTAAGTATCCTGTAGGATCTAAGCACGTAGGAACTGTAAGAAACTTCACTAACTTTGGTGTATTCGTAGAGTTAGAAGAAGGTATCGACGGTTTAATCTACATTTCTGATCTTTCTTGGACTAAGAAAATCAAGCACCCATCTGAATTCTGTGCAGTTGGTGACAAATTAGATGTTGTAGTTCTTGAACTAGACATTCAGGCTAGAAGATTATCTCTAGGTCACAAACAATTAACAGAAAACCCTTGGGATGCATTCGAAACTAAATATGCTGAAGGGACAGTTCACGCTGGTAAAGCGGTAGAAGTACACGATAAAGGTGCTTCTGTACAGTTCGAAGATGCTGAAGTTGAAGCATTCTGCCCATCAAGATTATTAGAGAAGGAAGACGGATCTAAAATCAAGAAAGGTGAAGAGGCTGATTTCAAAGTAATTGAATTCAACAAAGAATTCAAGAGAGTTGTAGTTTCTCATACAGGAATCTTCAGAGATGAAGAGAAGAAAAACGTAAGAGAAAACTCTAACAACAGATCTAATAATGTTTCATCATCTTCAAACGAGGAGAGATCTACTCTTGGAGATATCGATGCATTAGCAGAATTAAAAAGAAAAATGGAAGAAGGTAAATAATACCTGATTCATTTTAAATATTTGGCCACTCGTTTGAGTGGCTTTTTTTGTTTTTATTCAATTCATAAAATTGCTGTTAATACGGGATTTGTTAATTTGATTTATTCATAAATTTAGCAGAGTTTATATACTATTGTTAAATTAAATGTTCATTTAAATAATTTTAAATTATACTATTGTTTTATTGTTAATTATATGTAAATTAGCGGCTTTATTAGTGTATATGAAAAAAGTAGCTTTACCCCTTTTATTTGTAGTTTCTGCAATGTTTCCTTCTGTTCTTTTCGGACAGGATAATGAGAAGTTAATTAAAGATTATATTTCTCAAAATAAGATCAGAGAATATAAAAAATCAGATCTTGCGAATTTTAAGATTGATAATGTTGATGAGTCAAAGTCATTAAATGGAAATGTAATTAAATTCCAACAGACTTATAACGGACTTCCTGTTTACAATGCGGAAGGTACTGTTTTGGTAAGAGATAGTAAGGTAATTTATTATTCTGATACTTTTTTGAAAGATTATACTTCTTCTGTATCAAATACCGCTTCTATTACGAAGACTATTGCTCTTCAGAAAATAGCTGAAAATTTACAGAAAGATAAAATTCAGAATTATCCTATTTTAGCGTATAATGATGCAGATTTAAATAATGGACCGGCTGCGAAGCAGAGATTGGTATATGTACAAGATAATGGTGCTTTAAAATTAGCTTACCAGTTTTCTTTTCCGGAACCGAATTCTCCAAGCTATTGGGATATTTTGGTGGATGCAAACACAGGAAATATTATCAGCAAACTTGATTTGAATTTAACATGTAACTTCCATCATGATGCCTATTCTCATGATTACAGTCATGTTCATAATGAGGCTATTGTGGGACCACTAAACCAAGAAGAAAGTAAAAATAGTTTTTCACTTTTAGCACCCGATAATGCTTCTTATAATGTTTTTGCATTACCGATAGAGGCTCCTACTTTTGGTTCCCGATCCATTGTAAGTAATCCATGGATTTTGACGGCTTCTCCAGAAGGTTGGCATTATGACGGAACAACTCGTTATACAATTACCAGAGGTAATAATGTACATGCTTATGAAGACACGGCAGGAACTAATGCAGTTGGATTGTCACCAGATGGAGGTAGTACGAGAAACTTTAATTATCCTTTTAACATTAATGATGATCCATTTAATAATCAGAATGCTTCAATTACCAATTTATTTTATATCAATAATAAAATTCATGATATTTTCTATATGTTTGGTTTTACGCCAGCCGCAAGAAACTTTCAGAATACTAATTTTGGTTTAGGTGGTTCAGGGAATGATTATGTGCAGGCTGAAGCTCAAGATGGAGGAGGAACAAATAACGCCAACTTTGCGAGCCCCAGTGATGGAAATAAACCAAGAATGCAGATGTATCTTTGGTCAGCTGTGAACAGAATATTTTATTATAATGCACCGACTTCGGCAGTGCCTCGTCAACCCATTGCAGGAACAGCTTTATTTGGAAATGCTTTAGATGCGACGGGTGTTACAGGAAATGTACAGTTATCCTCAGTTCTTGATGGCTGTACAGCAATACCTGCAGGATCTTTAACGGGTAAGATTGGTTTAGTAGAAAGAGGAACTTGTAATTTTACAGTTAAGGTGAAAAATGCACAAAACGCAGGAGCTACAGCAGTAATTATTTATAATAACACTACAAATGGTGATACGGTTGGAAATATGTCTGGAACTGATGCAACGATTACTATCCCATCAGTTCTAATTTCAAATACTGAAGGTGAATATATTAAAGGGCAGCTTTCAGCTAATACAACTGTAAATGTAACTTTAAAAAATGATCCTGCCAGCAGTATTACGCCAGATGGAAGTTTTGATAATGGAATAGTAGTTCATGAATATGGTCACGGAATTTCTAATAGACTTACCGGAACTGGTTCTGGATGTTTAAATTCTTCTTTAGATAAAGAGCAAATGGGTGAAGGATGGTCGGATTTCTTTGCTTTAATGCTTACTAATAAGGCGGGAGATAACGCCTCTGTTCCAAGAGGTATGGCAACATATGCAGCAGGACAAGGGATTTTTGGAAGCGGTATAAGACCAGCTCAATACTCACCAGATTTTGCCATTAATGATTATACTTACGGTGATACGAATGGAATGGAGTATACAAATACTAATTTGCAAATTGTTCCTGACGTACATTCAATAGGATTTGTTTGGGCTACAATGCTTTGGGATCTTCATTGGCAATATGTTGCTAAATATGGTTATTCTTCTGATGTAATGGCAAACACGACAAATGGTAGTTCAAGAGTATTACAATTGGTAACTGATGCATTGAAACTTCAGGTTTGTAACCCTACATTTATCAATGGTAGAGATGCTATTATAGCAGCGGATCAAGCCAAAGGAGGTGCAGACAGATGTATGATCTGGAGAACTTTTGCAAAAAGAGGTCTAGGAGTAAATGCTAGTGCAGGAAGTTTAACAAATATTAATGATCAGGTTCAGGATTTCAGTGTTCCTGCAGACTGTGTGTTAGCTACAGACGAAGTAAAAGTTGTTAAAAATAACATTTCAATTTATCCGAATCCTGCGAAGAATGAGTTCTTCATCAATTTCCCAAGCAATACGTTAGGAAAAGTAAGTGTCGAAATTTATGATATGTCAGGGAAATTAGTTTCTTCTGAGGATAAAATTTCTCCGGATGCTAAGAAATCAATTTCGACAGACAAGTTGATTAACGGAACGTATATGGTGAAAGTAAAAGGCATCGGTATTGATGCGGCATCAAAAGTTATTGTTAAAAAATAATCTGAACATTTATAAATTTTAGTTACGGCGCGAGCGAAGCTCGCGCCGTAACTTTTTTACATTAATCCCATCTCATTAATTTAATAATATATCCGTACCTTTGCAGGCTGTAAAAAATGAATTATGCAGAAGAGAAATATATTAAAGGGAGTTTTATTTGTAGGGATTGGAGCCAGTATATACGGAATGTTGGCAACGTTTGTTAAACTCGCTTATCAGGATGGGTACACCACTTCAGAAGTTACAACATCACAGTTTTTATTGGGAATTGTTGGTCTTTTAGTCTTAAATTTTATTCAGACAATCACCTCTAAAAAAGCATTACCGTCACCAACATCAAAAGAAGTAAGAAATTTAATGTTGGCTGGAACTTCATTAGGCTGTACCAGTTTGTTTTATTACATTGCCGTACAATATATTAATGTTTCGATTGCGATTGTTTTGCTGATGCAGTCGGTCTGGTTCAGTGTAGTAGTGGAAAGTTTTCTGACAAAAAAAATACCCAATGCAAGAAAAATCGTTTCTGTAATTATTGTTTTGGCGGGAACTATTTTAGCAACCAATTTAATCAACGAAAGCTTGGATTTGGATTGGAAAGGCATTTTCTGGGGGTTATTGGCAGCAGCTTCCTATACGCTTACTATGTTTACTTCCAATACATTAGCGACACATTTGCCTGTTTTCAGAAAAAGTATTATTATGCTTTTGGGTGGTTCAGTTGTTGTTTTTGCATTCTTGTTTTTTGCACAGATTGGGCCGTTGCATTTCGAAGGATTAAAATCTTTTTACCTTACTTTTACAGAAAATACAGAGCATATTCATTCCTTTAATTATTCAATTTTATGGAAATATGGTTTAATTTTATCACTTTTCGGAACCATAATTCCACCGATTTTATTTAATGTTGGATTTCCGAATGCCGGACTCGGATTAGGAAGTATCGTTTCTTCTTTGGAACTACCGGTTTCCGTAACAATGGCTTTTGTTT
Organism: Chryseobacterium gambrini; assembly: GCF_900156825.1. Classification (GTDB taxonomy): domain Bacteria; phylum Bacteroidota; class Bacteroidia; order Flavobacteriales; family Weeksellaceae; genus Chryseobacterium; species Chryseobacterium gambrini. Next base: position 355,502 of record NZ_FTOV01000004.1, read on the forward strand.
TATTGGGAGAAAAAGTTATTTTTATTCAGTGGGTGGGAATTATATTGATTATTTTTGCCATTGTTTTAATGAATCTTCCCAAAAAAGACAAACAACTAGCCGAAATATCTTAAATAAATCATCATTAATACTTGAAAACCGTTTCTTTTGGAACGGTTTTTTAATTTCAGTAAATAAAATGGTTTATGAAATATTACAGAAATATATTTACCGCATTAATTTTTGTTATAAGTACGAATCTTCTATTATCACAGGTGAAACCACTGGATGCGGAATTAACGAACTATCAGTATCCTTTTGAAGTTCAGTTTTTAAATTTCAAGTCTCAGAAAAACGATTTGAGAATGGCTTATATGGATGTTCAGCCTAAAAAGCCAAACGGTAAAATCATAATGTTTCTTCATGGTAAAAATTTTAACGGAGCTTATTGGGAAAAAACCGCCAAAGACCTTTCAGATAATGGTTTCAGAGTGATTATTCCGGATCAGATAGGATTTGGAAAATCTTCGAAGCCTCAAAGTTACCAGTTTTCATTTTCGCAGTTGGCAGAAAATACAAAAGCCATTCTGGATAAATTAAAAATCGATAAAATTATCGTTTTAGGACATTCGATGGGAGGGATGGTTGCAACAAGGTTTACTTTACAATACCCCGAAAAAGTCGAAAAATTGATCCTGGAAAATCCAATCGGATTGGAAGATTATAAAACATTTGCAACTTATCAAACCATCGATCAGGCATATCAGTCAGAATTAAAGAATACCGCAGAAACCTATAAAAATTATCAGCTTAAATTTTATTACGATAATAAATGGAAAGCAGAATATCAGCCTTGGTTAGACTTAATTGCAGGATGGACTGTACATCCTGATTATCCAAAAGTTGCATGGGATGCAGCCTTAACTTCAGATATGATTTACAATCAGCCGGTTTGCTATGAATTTAAAAATATAAAAGTTCCGACTTTACTCATTATCGGTACAAGAGACAGAACCGCGATCGGGAAAGACCGCGCTCCAAAAGAACTGCAAACAAAAATGGGGCAATATCAGGAATTAGGAAAGAAAACACAAAAACAGATTGTTGGTTCTAAACTCGTGGAAATCGAAAACGTAGGTCACCTTCCGCATATCGAAGTTTATGATAAATTCTGGAATGCGCTGTATGAATTTATTAAGTAGAAAAGCAAAAGGTTTGATGATTGAAAATTTAAATGATTGAGAGAATATATAAATTTATTTTTAATAAATGAATTCCCCTCCTCTGGAGGGGTGACAAAAATTTCCTGAAATTTTTGACGGGGTGGTTTTAAAATGCATCCTTTTCTTAGCCCCGATTGCAGTAAAAATCCTTTTTTTGAAAAAAAAGATTGCAGCGGAAAGCGGGAAAAAGCTCCAAATAATAGTAATTCAAATAAAAAGAGACCGCTAAAAATTCGCAGTCTCTTTTCGTATGTATTGTTGTCTGAATTATTTCTTCTTGTAAGCAGCGTCTTTAATTCTCGCTTTTTTACCTCTAAGGTCTCTGAAGTAGTAGATTCTAGATCTTCTAACTTTACCTCTTCTGTCAACTTCGATTTTTTGAAGAGCCGGCATGTTGATTGGGAATACTCTTTCTACACCTACATCACCAGACATTTTTCTGATTGTGAAAGTTTTTGTAGAACCAGTACCTCTCAATTGGATAACTGTTCCTTTGAAGAACTGAGTTCTTGTTTTTTGTCCTTCTTTAATTTCGTAGTAAACAGTGATCGTATCACCAGCTTTGAATTCAGGGAATTCTTTTTTTGTAATGTACTTGTCTTGTACGTACTTTAATAAATCCATTATTAATAAATAAAATGTTAAAGCTAAGCAACTTACACGGACTTCGTCAGAGGTTGAATAACAGGTTGCAAATGTACAAAACATTTTTGAAATTTTCCAAACAATTTTATATTAAATATGATGAAATTTTCAACCCGTTTTTCGACTCAGATTTAATATTTCCTTCAACTTCCCATCAGATACAGTTTACATGTGAATTCTACTTTTGCACGAATATAAAATCAGACAATAAAAATTTCGATAATTCATTGATATACAATTTTTAATCTCAATAAATCTAATAAAAAGTAAACTAAAAATGAAACATTATTTTTTCTTTTTCCTTTTCGTCGTCCAGATGGCTTTTGGGCAGGCTTTGTATCCTTACTTACAAAATCCTACACCAACTTCCATGATCATCAACTGGAAAACCTCTTCCAATAATGAAACCACCGTTTTTTATGGAACCAGCCCCAATAATCTGAATGTTACTTTTACAGGAACCACAAACATTTTTTCAGATACAGGGTATAACAACAATTATTTTTATCACACCGCAAAAATTGCCAATCTTCAGCCCAACACAAAATATTATTATAAAATTAAAACAGGAACCAGCGAATCTGCGGTGTATAATTTCCGAACACTTCCTTTACCGGGACAGGCGGCAACAGCTAACGGAAAAATCCGTTTCCTCATCATGGGAGACAACCAGATTAAAGCAGAACCGAGATACGATACCTTAACTTTAAATGCGTATAAAAAATTAAAAGAAAAATTCGGCGCAGCTTCTGATCCTTCAGATAATATTGCTTTGACCTTCATGGTTGGAGATCAGGTAGATGTGGGAACTTTGGATCATTACGAAAATGTTCATTTCAAAAAAAATATTAATTTATCGCCTTATCTTCCGATTCAGACCACAGTAGGAAACCATGAAACATACGGGAGTCTGGGAATGAATTCCTATTATGCACATTTCTACATCGATGAAATTCAGTATAAAAACATTAGCTCAGGAAACGAAAATTACTATGCGCAACAGGCTGGAAACGTTTTGTTTATAAGTTTGAGTTCCGAACATACCGGTTCTGCGCAAATGACTTGGCTGCAACAGGTCTTAAGTGCTGCAAACGGCGATTCTACGGTCGACTGGATCATTTCTCTTAGCCACAGACCATATCAGGCGGAACAATATGTAGGAGACATTTCTACGTGGGTAAGAAACAGTGCTGTTCCGCTTTTAACCTCTTCTTCAAAATATTTAATGCACGTCGGAGCGCATCACCATTTATACCACAGAGGTCAGTTGAAAAATACACCGAATTACCAGATTATTTCCGGTGGAGTTGCATGGGATCAGTACTGGGGAATGTCGACCGAACAGGATTTTGATGATGTTCAGAAAACATTAACAGACTGGACGTACCAAATCGTGGAAGTAGATGTAAACACAGGAAAAGTAGATGTGGAATCTTATTCCATCGGAGGGGTTTATCATAAAAAATCTAATGAACTTATTGATACGTTCCACCGCTATAAAAACCAGCCAAAACCTGCAAAACCTTCCATTTCCAATACATTTACGGCGCCGGTTACTTTACCATTAACTTTAAACGGAAGTGCATTTTCAAGCTCAAACGGAGAATTGCTGAATACCACTCAGTTTTTAATTAGTAAAGCTGCCGATTTTTCTATTATTGAAAAAGAATTTTACAGAGATTACGAAAACTGGTTCGGAAAAGACGGAAACGGAACTCCCGATATCACGAAAAACCTGAATGCAGGAGTAGACATTACCAAAGCGACCATTGCCGCCAACTCAATAACCAACGGAAACTATTATGTAAAAGTGCGTTACAGAGACCGAAATATGGAATGGAGCGAATGGAGCGATGTAAAACAGTTTACAGTAACCGGAAGTGTGGTTTCCAACCCTACATTTACTTTGAACAAAACAGAATATCTTCAAAACGAGCCCATTATTGCCAATTTTACAGACGGTCCCGGAAATAATCAGGACTGGGTTGGAATTTATAAAAAAGGACAGAATCCTTCTGCCGTAACTTCTCAGGCTTTTATGTACACTAACGGACAAACCGCAGGAACAGCCACTTTCCCGAACGGAATTGCTGCTAAAGGTCAGTATTTTGCAGGATTTTTTGCCAATAATGGTTACACGGAAATTACGCCGAGAAAAAATTTCTACGTAGGTCCGAAAGTTAATTTAAGCACAACTTCAGATGTTTATCCTGTAGGCGGAACTGTAACCGTAAATTTCTCCAACGGACCGAATCTAAACAAAGACTGGATCGGAATTTATAAAATGGGACACACGCCCGGAACCATAAATTCTACACAGTGGAGTTATGTGACAACCGCTTCGGGAACGCTTAATTTTACAGGACTTGCCAAAGGATATTATTATGCACAGTACTTTTTGGAAGACGGTTATACAACGGTTGGCGAGAAAGTTTTCTTTAAAGTAGGGGATGTGGTAACCGAACTTTGGATCAACAAGCCGGTTTACAGTTTAGGAGAAAATATCACCGCTTCATGGACGGATTCTCCGGGAATCATCAAAGACTGGCTCGGAATTTATCCTCAGAATATTTCGGTTCCCGATGATCAGTTTGTTTCGTATACTTATTTTGACGGAATTACACAGGGAACCAAAACAATCACCGGAACAGCAGTTCCTGCAACGCCGGGAAATTATTATATGGTGATGTTTACCAACGATTCTTACACGGAAGTTTCAAACAGAGTTCAGTTTCAGGTAACCGGAACAACTTTAGGAACGGAAGAAACAAAAAGTACAGAAAAAAATGTGGTGCTTTATCCGAATCCTACAAAACCGGGTGAACCGACTTTCATCAAAAGTGATTATCCGATCGAAAAAATAGAACTTCTTTCTGCCAACGGAGACCTTTTATATCAGTCGAAAAATGTAAATAACCAGCGTTTTTCTCTGGTCAACGAAAATCTTCCGAAAGGAGTGTATTTTGTAAAAGTATACACAAGAAAATTATTTACCTTAAAATTAGTCATTCAGTAAGACACTTCATTTTTCATATAAAACAACAAAACGGGCTTAGAAAAGTCCGTTTTTGTTATTTTGGTAATTTTCACATCAATGATATATTGACCCATTGCTCATCAATTATCGATCATTCAAATTGGAGCTGTTTCCAGCTTTCTCTACTCGCTTTTTTTTGTTTTCGGCGGCTGCTTTGCAGCCGCCGAAAACAAAAAAAGAGCTCAGACATGCCGCTCAATGGTAAGTTTGCATTAAACAAAACAGATTGATAACTTAGTTAAAAATATTAACCAGAAGAGCAAAAGCAGCAGGATAAAGACAGACGCTCGAAT
>NZ_FTOV01000002.1 GCF_900156825.1 Chryseobacterium gambrini
ACCGGAGTGTACGTCGTTACATTGGCAGCAGTAAGATCAAAAAAACCTTTTCCGTTGTACTGACAGGCTTTGATGGTGGTGTCCGTTAAAATAAACGGAACCACTGTAAGATTTAAAGTTACCTTTTCACAGTCAATAAATTCGGGAGCATTTCCGCAGAACTGGTAAACAATAGTATCGGGACCTAAATATCCCGGATTCGGGATATAGGTAATCTGTCCTGCGCCGTTTACCGTTGCAGTACCGTTTGTCGGATAGGTAAGGATGGTTACCGTACTTGCAACAGGCGTCTGTGTTGTGGTGAACGAGAAAGCGGGCGTAATGACTTTCGTTGCACAGGCATTAAGAGCTGCTGTTGTATTTCTTACACATGAAAAAACTTTATAGATGGGAGTGGTAACGGGTGGACAGGTTCCCATGGTTACTTTCACGGTATAGTTTCCTGCTACGGTAGGCGTATAAACGTTTTGTGTTGCTCCGGTGATCGGGTTTCCGTTCAGATACCACTGGTAGCTTTCATAGCTGTCGTCAACCTCAAGAATAATTCCCGGGACACATTCTCCTGTTTTTTTCGCAATAATCGGAATGGAAGAGAATCCCGCGAAATATCCTCCGTACCCTGCAGTGCTGTATCCACCGTTCACTCCTGCTGTTACCGCTTTGGTGGAAGTTACCACTACATTTCCTGTAGGATTATCGATGGCATAGGTTACCCAGTTGGTATTTCCGGTTAACGGATAAGGTCCCTGAGCAGCGGTTGGAGTGGTTGCCGCTCCGCCGTCGATGCTGTACGTAACAGCAGCACCTGCTTCAGTTAAGATGTTTAATTTCAGAGTAACTCCGGAAACACCCGGCATTTCGTTGATCTTTCCGATCTCGTCAATTTTTCTCGGCAGGAAGCAGTTCAATGGTGGAATATAATTGTAACCTCCATTGTATGAGAATCCCTGAATCCCTATAAACTGATATAAGTAAACATTTTTAGAAGTGGAAATGAACATATTGAAATGTCCGCTTCCCGCGGTTTGTTCTACATAACTTGTTTCGTTAATTCTATACCATTCCCCTTCATTAATTGTGGCAACAGGTGTTGTGGCTCCATTAATAAAAATCTGGGTATTGTCTTCTGTGGCAATAACAATTCCACCTTCCATATTCAAGGTAGGATTGGTTGCTTTGGTTTTTACCATGGCAAATGTGTTCCCCAGTCTTTCCACCGGAACCGACTGGTCCATAATTAAATCTGAACCATCGGAAGTATTTGTCGCAAAGTTTCCGTTAGCATTTCCATTGGTAAGGGTTACAGGTTTATCTGAAACGACTTTGGCACCGATGAAGCCGTTTAAATTAGCTGATGTTAAATGATTTCCTGCTAAAATATAAGACTGTCCTTTATTTAAAGTAAATGTCTGTGAATTTCCTCCGGGCGTACCTCCGATAAAAACTAAACCTGCAGTATTCCAGGATACGGTAACTGATGTATTGTCTTCCGTAGCCAAAATCCCTGCTGTAAAATTGTTAGTGGAGCTGCTCGCTGTACTGGGAGTTGCTGCTACATAGAATTTTTTTCCGATTCCTGCTTTACCTTTTGACGTGATAATTTCTCCATGTGCCGTCTGAGCGGATCTTAAGGTACAGTAAAACGGTTTATCTCCTTTGAGGTATAATCCTTTTGTTCCAACCGTAAAGGCGTCTGCGGCGCTGGTTCCATTGATGAGATTGGCGGCAATAGCGTAAGAAACGGGTGATCCTTTTGCAACGGAAACTGTCTGAATCAGGTTATTGTTATTGTATATTCTTACGTCAAACGGAGTGGTTGAGTCCGTAGAAAGATATACAGCATTGTTATATCCTGTAACCGATGTATAAAACGGAGCAATCCAGTGATCGGTGTCTCTTTGGGCAAAAAGCGTGTTAATCGTACAAAATATCAATACGAAAGACAGTAGAAATCTTCTCATATATAATTAATTATGATTTCTACAAATTTAAAATAATATTTAATAAATGTTAACGAAAAATAAAAGAAAGTTTAAAAAATATTAACGATTCTTAATCAATAGCCATCCGGAATACGAAACCGGTAATTTGGTATCGGGTTCATTCCATTTTAATAAATACCAATATGTACCTGTTGATAAGGGTCTTCCGTTAATTTTTCCGTCCCAGGTGTAATTTTTATCTGACGATCTGTATACCGGAGCTCCGTAACGGTCTACGACTTCGATTGAAACATTTTGTTTAATTCTTAGGTCGGAATAATCCAGTATGTCGTTAAGTCCATCTCCATTCGGAGTAATCGCATTGATAAGATTTAATACTAAAAATTCTTTAACAACCGGAGAACATCCGTCTTTACTTAAAACATAAACAGTATGCATTCCTCTGGAAAGACCTGTAAAAATATTAGATGTCTGATAGTCTATTCCGTTTAATGAATATTGATATGGAGGAGTTCCTCCGGCAACGGTAACGGTAGCATTATATCCGGAAACTTCAATTTTAGAAATAACGGGAGATTCAGCTGTTGTGATCTTCACATACTGTCTGTACACACATCCGTTGAATCCAAGGTCTACATAATAATTTCCTGCTCCGGCAATAATGGATTGTGTAGTTGCTCCGGTACTCCAGGAATAAGATGTAAATCCTGCACCTGCATCTAATGTTGTTGTGTCATTAAGGCATACCACTTTATCGGCAAGTCTGGTAGATTTTTTCGGTGTTTTTAAATTGATTGTTAAAACGCCTGTACTCGGACATTCTGTAGCGGAAGTAAATCTGATGTAGAAGGTACTTATGGCAGAAATAGTCTGGTTCGGTGAAATAGCATTGGTTCCCGCCTGTGCATTAGCCAATGTAGAGTAGAATGTAAGACTTACTCCTGCATTCGCCGTAAAAAGATTTTTATAATCATTTAAATTTACCGCTTCAGAGCCACTGATGTCACTGTCACAGATATCTGTTGCTGCATTTCCTGTAATTAAGGTAATTTTGTTTCCTATGGTAAAGTTAATCTGACCAAAAACAGCAGGACAGCTTCCGGTAAGTGCATCCACCCTCACATAAACAGTGGTATTGGCTGTGTAAGTCCAGTTTGCAGGAAGCGTATTGTTATTACCCGCATTGGCATCAGCTTGAAGTAAATAATATCTTACATTGAAATTTGCAGAATTGGTGACAATAACAGGAGTGATGCTTGGGAAATTTACATTCACGATGCCATCAAAATTATCATCGCAAAGCGTTGCGTTATAATTGCCTGTATTGATGTTTGGAGAAGGGGTTGTTGTTAAAGTAATCTGTGCTACTTTTTTACACCCGTAAGAAGATGTTACGTTTGCATAAATCGTTCCAGCCGGTCCTGAATAATTTCCGGGTGCTGCAATTGGAGTTCCTGTTAATGCTGCATTAGTAAAATACTGTACCGTAGTTCCCGAATCTGGTGTTACATTAGCTGAGGTTAAGTTAAACGTTCCATTTCCGTTGGTGTCTACACATGAAGTTAATGATGCGTTTGTTGTCTGCAAAACATCTGTATTGATAATAATTTTAAAATATTCAAAGCTTGCAGGACTTCCGTTTCCTTCTATGTAGTAAATGAAACTATCTGTTGTATCTGCTGTAAGTCCTGCATTGGGAGTATAGGTAATTTGCCCCGTTGCAGAATTAACGGTTGCTGTTCCGGAAGTAGGAGCTAAAATAATGCTTGTATTACCCGGAACAATAGCCTGTGTAGAATTTGTGAATACAGGTGTAATCACTTTTGTATTGCATGAACCAATGTTATACGTTGTCGTTGTGATCGGAGGACACAATGTATAGGAATAGGCATCAGTAAGCAAAGAACCACAATTGTTTTTAGAAACCATACAGGTATAGTTTCCTGCGCCGTATAATTCAGGATTGATGGAATATGAAGTGGCTCCCGGAATAGGATTTCCATTCAGATACCATTGATAATTATCGTACGTATTGTCTACCTGTAGTAAAATTCCGAGATAGCAATCTCCTGTTTTTGAAATCACAGGGACAGAAGAAAATCCTGCGAAATATCCTCCATATCCAACTGCTCCGCTTCCCGCCGCAATTCCTGCCGTTACGGATTTTGTAGAGTTAACGGTAATGGTGCCAGTAATATTAGGAACAGTATAGGTTACCCAGTTAGGATTTCCGTTTACAGGATAAGGTCCGTTAACTGTAGCAATCGGATTTCCGTTTAAAGTTACGGTTGCTCCGGTTTGGGTGATAATATTGAGACGGGTGTTAAATGTCTGATTCCCGATTTGATTGATAAATCCTATTTCATCTACTTTGTTAGGCATAAAGCAACTCAAAGGCGGGATGAAATTCATTCCTCCTGTAGCGTATTCATTGCCTCCGGTTGTAGATGAAACTCCTGCTAATAACTGATAAACATAGATGTTGTTATTGGCAGAAATGCTCATATTGTAATTGTCTCCGGTTCCGTGCTGTATATAATTATTACTTGGAACCATATAATACTGTCCCTCATTCAGTGTAATTCCTGTAGCAATGCCGTTAATTGTAATTTGGGTGTTGTTTTGTGTTGCCACAATCAGCGCGGTTTCCATTTCGGAAAGTATGGTTCCGTTTCCCTTCACCACAACAAACTCTTTTCCCAGTCTTTCTACAGGAGCTGCCTGATCCATAAGAATATCATTGTTGGTGAAATTTAAATTGGTATAAATTCCGTTAAAATTTCCGTTGGTAACGGAAATCGGTTTCGAAGATTGTATTTTCGCCCCGATTAATCCGTCAAGATTCACTGCAGAATCTGTACTTAATGCATCTACGATATAGGATTCTCCTTTATTTAAGGTAAATGTTTTTGTGGGGCTGGAAGATCCGTCAGAAAAAACAACATTGGGATTATATCCTGATATCACAACATTAGTATTGTCTTCTGTAGCAGTAACTCCTATAGTGGAGTTGACATAAGTTGCAGCACCGGTAATAGGTGCCATTCCTACGTAGAACGTTTTTCCTAATCCTGCTAAACCTTTAGAGGTAATAATTTCAGCATGGCTTGGGACAGAAAATCTATAATTGGCGAAGAATTTTTTTGTTCCTTTCAGGTAAACTCCCATTGAATTCGGACTAAATAAATCCGATGGATTAGTAGTGATTAAAAAACTGTTTGGAATACTTACCTGAGCAGGATTTCCTTTACTCACCTGTACTGTGGTATAAAGAGCATTGCTATTATAAATTTGCACACTGAAGGGAGTGGTTTCATTGGTGGATAAATATAAATATCCCTGAAGATTCCCTGTACCAGACTTTGAAGCCATTGGAGCAAACCAATGATCGGTGTCAAGCTGTGCATTGAATAATAGACAAAGAAATGTACAAATGGTTAGTAAAAGTTTTTTCATATTTCTCAATAAGGGATGCAAATGTAAGTATTAAAAGTCAATTTTTTACATAAAATTTAATTAGTAATTTCTATAATTATGAATATTGTTGAATATTTAATATTTTTTTAATAATTAAGAATATATTGTAATGTTAATAAAAAATCCTGATGAATTAAAATCATCAGGATCAATATTTTTTGGTAAAGTAAAAAGTTATTCTCTGTTTTTTATTAAAATCCATCCGGAGTAGGAAACCGGAAGTTTTGTATCAGGTTCAATCCATTTTAAAATATACCAGTAAGTTCCCGTTGGAAGAGGTCGCCCTCCCGATTTTCCGTCCCAGATATAACTTTTATCTGTGGATTTATAAACAGCAGCTCCATATCTGTCTGAAATTTCAATCGACACGTTTTGTTTTATTTTCAGATCAGAATAATTGAGAACATCATTGATGCCGTCTCCGTTCGGGGTAATTGCATTGATGATATTTACAATTAAAAACTCCTTAACCACAGGTGAACAGCCATCTTTTCCAAGTACATAAACGGTATGAATTCCTCTTGAAAGACCGATAAATGTATTGGAAGTCTGATAATCTATTCCGTTTAACGAGTACTGATAAGGGGGTGTTCCGCCTGTAACATTTACAGTCGCATTAGAAGCCGTTACGTTGATGCTGGTGATTGTCGGAGCCTGCGAAGTCGTCACATTTACATACTGACGATAAACACAACCGTTAAAACCTAAATCTACATAATACGTTCCCGCACCGGCAAGAATGGTCTGAGTCGTTGCTCCTGTACTCCAAGTGTAAGAACTGAATTCCGCACCCGGATCCAATACCACTTTTTCTGTGGAACAAACCACTTTGTCAGTAAGCTGACTGGATTTTTTAGGCGATTTAAGCGTTACATTAATTATTCCTGTATTCGGACATTCAGTTCCGCTTACAAATCTTACATAGAACGTTTTTGGCGAAGTAATGGTTTGGTTTGCAGGAATTGTATTAATACCGTTTTGAGCATCTGCTAAAGTGGCATGAAAAGTTAAAGTAATGGCAGGATTAGTGGTAAATAAATTTTTATAGTCATTAAGATTTACGTTTTCAGAACCGTTAAGATCATTATCGCAAACATCCATATTCACGACGTTGGTAAGCAATGTGATCTTATTTCCGATTTTAAAATTAATCTGTCCGAAAGCCGGAGGACAACTTCCTCCCACTGTATCTACTCTTACATAAACGGTTGTATTTGCTGTATACGTCCAGTTTACAGGCAGAGTGTTGCTATTTCCGGCATTTGCATCTGTCTGATTCAAATAATATCTTACCGTAAAATTCGCAGCATTGGTAACAATCTGAGGGGTTACGGTTGAAAAATTCACGTTAACGATACCGTCAAAATTATCATCACAAAGACTCGCATTATAATTTGCGGTGTTAATATTAGGCGATGGAGTGGTTGTTAAAGTAATCTGTGCCTGTCTGGAACATCCATTCGCAGAAGTAATGTTTGCATAAATAATTCCCGCCGATCCTGAATAATTCGCAGGGTTTGTAATCTGTCCGGTTAAATTAGAATTGGTAAAATAAGTTATCGTAGTTCCCGGATCAGAAGAAACGTTGGCTGTGGTTAAATTATAAGTTCCGTTTCCGTTGGTTCCTGCGCACGAAGATAAAGTAGCATTCGTAACAGTAGGCAAAGGATTTACCGTTAAAATAATCTGAGCTGCTTTTGAACAGCCTGCTGCAGAAGTTACATTGGCATAAATAATTCCAGAAGTTCCCGAATAATTCGCAGGGTTTGCAATCTGTCCGGTTAAATTAGAATTGGTAAAATAAGTTACCGTAACTCCCGGATCAGAAGAAACGTTAGCTGAAGTTAAATTAAAAGTTCCGTTTCCGTTGGTTCCTGCGCAAGATGTTAAAGTCGCGTTATTCGTATTGGGTAAAGAATTTACCGTTAAAGTGATCTGAGCGGTTTTCGAACAACCGTTTGCAGAAGTTACATTCGCATAAATAATTCCTGAAGGACCTGAATAGGTTGCAGGATTAGTTATTTGTCCTGTCAGATTAGAATTCGTAAAATACGTCACCGTAATTCCCGGATCAGAAGAAACGTTGGCAGAAGTTAAATTGAACGTTCCGTTTCCACCTGTTCCCGTACATGAAGCCAGAGAAACATTATTAACATTCGGTAAAGCATTTAAAGTTAATGTAATCTGAGCGGTTTTTGAACAGCCGTACTGTGAAGTCACATTGGCATAAACAGTTCCTGCCGGTCCGGAATAGTTCGCAGGATTTGCAATCTGTCCGGTTAAATTAGAATTGGTAAAATAAGTTACCGTAACTCCCGGATCAGAAGAAACATTTACAGAAGTCAGATTGTAAGTTCCGTTTCCGTTGGTTCCTGCACAGGATGCCAGAGAACCGTTGTTTATCTGTAAAACATTTGTATTAATAATGATTTTAAAATATTCAAAATCAAAAGGATTTCCATTCCCCTGAACATAATATATAAAATTATCAGTAGTGTTCGTTGCAGAAGGATTGGGTGTATAAGTAATTTGTCCTGTTGTTGGATTTACCGTAGCAGTTCCCGATGTAGGCGGTGAAATGATACTGGTAAGCGATGGAACGATGGTTTGCGTAGAGTTCGTAAACGAGGGAGTAATCACTTTTGTGTTACAAGACCCGATATTGTAGGTTGTTGTAGAAATAGGAGGACATAAAGTATAGCTGTAAACTCCGGTTAATCTGGTTTCACAGTTGTTTTTTGTAATTAAACAGGTATAATCTCCGGCTCCGTATAATTCTGGATTGATTGAGAAAGAAGTGGCTCCAGCAATCGGATTTCCATTTAAAAACCACTGATAAGAATCGTAATTGTTATCAACCTGCAAAAGAATTCCTGCGTAGCAGTCGCCGGTTTTTGTAATGGCGGGAACGGATGAAAATCCTGCAAAATATCCACCATAACCTACTGCGCCGTTTCCTGCTGCAATTCCCGCTGTAACAGGAAGCGTAGAATTTACTGTAATATTTCCGTTAACTCCCTGAAGAGAATAGGTTACCCAACCCGGATTTCCCGTTACTGGATAAGGTCCGCTGATCGCGCCGATGGCACTTCCGTTAAACGTTACATTGGCTCCTGTCTGGGTAATGATATTAAGTTTGGTATCAAAAGAATTGCTTCCTATTTTATTGATAAAGCCGATTTCGTTAATTTCTTTCGGTAAAAAACAGCTTAAAGGCGGGATGAAATTCATTCCGCCGGTTGCATATACTGTACTTCCTGAAGTTCCTGCAAGAAGTTGGTAAACATAGACATTATTATTAGCAGAAATACTCATGTTGTAATGTCCGTTCCCCTGATTGATATAGCTGGTTCCCTGAACAATGTAATATTGTCCTGCATTCAGTGTAACACTTCCTAAAAGGTTTCCGTTTACCGTAAGTTTGGTGTTGTTTTCCGTGGCGATTACTAAAGCAGCTTCCATTCCGGAATTGGCAGGTCCGTTTCCTTTTACCAAGGCAAATGTTTTTCCTAATCTTTCCACAGGAACAGCCTGATCCATCAGAATATCTACATTGCTGTTATTTTGGGTGGTATAAATACTGTTGAAATTACCGTTGGTTACCGAAATAGGTTTGTTGGCAGTAATTTTTGCACCTACTAATCCTGTTAAATTACTTGAGGACAAATCACTCTGCGCTTCAATAATATATGATTTCCCTTTATTGATGGTAAACGTTCTTGTGGGCGATGAAGTACCGTCGGAGAAAATAACGTTCGGATTGTAGCCGGATAAGGTAACGGTTGTATTGTCTTCCGTCGCAATAAATCCAATGGTTGAATTAACGTAAGGTTTTGCGGTTGTATTTGGGGCAACGCCTACGAAAAAGTTTTTCCCGATTCCTGCCAAACCTTTGGAAGTGATGATTTCTGCCTGATTGGGAACTGCAAATCTGAAATTGGCGAAGAATTTTTTAGAACCTTTTACCTGTAATCCCATTGATCTTTGTGTAAAAAGATTGGATGGAGTAGAGGCAATCATATAATTGTTCGGAACTGTAACCTGTACCGGATTGTTTTTACTCACCTGAACAGTAGAAAACACCGTATTGTTGTTGTAAATCTGAACCGAAAACGGAGTTGTTTCATTGGTGGATAAATACAGGTAGCATTCCGGAGTACCCTGAAGAGAGCTTGCGGACATTGGAGCAAACCAGTGTTCTGTATCCAATTGGGCATTAAGAATAAAATAAAAAAAAGAGCAAAAGATTAGTAGAAATTTTTTCATGTCTAATAATAAGGGCTGCAAATCTAAGCATTAATAATCAATTTTTTATGATGATTTTTATCCAAATAACTCCATTTAATGTAAATTTTAAATATTTAATAATGCGTTAATATTTAGACGGTTTGCTGCTTTTTAAACATAAAAAAATCCCGATGAAAAATCACCGGGACTGTATTTTTAATCCTGAAAAAGATTATAAGCTTACTCTTACAAATCCTGTAACTTTAAGATCTCCGTTTACAGACTTCACATAATCAGCAACAGACATGCTGCTGTCTTTAATGAAATCCTGGTGTACCAAAGTATTGTCTTTGTAGAATCTCTGCATTTTACCTTTAAGGATATTATCGATAATGTTTGCAGGTTTACCTTCTTCTACAAGTTTGTGTCTTTCGATTTCCAATTCTTTATCAATCGTTTCCTGAGAAACAGAAGTCTCATCAAGAGCAATTGGATTCATCGCAGCAGCCTGCATAGAAACAGATTTTGCAACTTCGTCTGCTCCTTCTACTTTTGCAGAAAGAGAAGTGATGGCAGCGATTTTGTTTCCAGCGTGGATGTAAGCTCCTAAATAAGGACCTGTAATTCTTTCGAATGCACCGATCTCGATTTTTTCACCGATAACACCTGTTTGCTCGATTAATTTTTCAGCAACAGTGATTCCGTGGAAATCTGTAGCCAATAATTCTTCTTTAGAAGCAGCAAAAATTGCCATTTCAGCCAATTCATAAGCTAGCTCGATGAAAGCTTCGTTTTTACCTACGAAGTCAGTCTCACAGTTTAAAGAGATAATAGCACCTAACGTGTTATCTTCGTTTACTCTGGCGATTACTGCACCTTCAGTAGACTCTCTGTCAGCTCTGTTAGCAGCAACTTTCTGTCCTTTTTTTCTAAGGATATCTACCGCTTTTTCGAAATCTCCTTCAGCTTCAACTAAAGCTTTTTTGCAGTCCATCATACCTGCACCTGTTTGGTTTCTCAATTTTGCTACGTCTGCAGCAGCTGGTGTATAAGACATAATATCTATTATTTTTTTTATTTAAGATTAGTATTAATTTTTAGCTTAATTTTAAAGCGATGCAAAGATAATGATTTTAATGATAAACTAAAAAATGACTTTTTGCGTTATTTGTATATTTAATAAATTTTTAAATGCTTACTTAATGAAAAAAATATTTCTCCTCATATTTTTATGCATTTTCACTCTCGGATTTTCGCAAAAAAAGAAAAAAACGAAATCCAAAGGCATCGTGGAAAAGGAAACCGCCATCATTTATACAGAAAATGATGCGGAAACCACTGCGGAAGCAAGAGTGATTGCGGGATTCCTGAAACAAAATCCCGGACATGCCAAAACAGATTATTTCAAAAGAAAACTAATTGCCATCATCACGGCAGGAAATTCTCCTGAAGCCAAGCCAACCATTAAAGCGTTGAGTGAAGATAAAATAAAGCAGATGGTTTTGGATAACAACAGCCTGAACAATTCTAAAACCATTGCAGCCAATGCTTCCAAAGCAGAAAGAACCGTAAACTACGCGAGTGTTGCCGGATCGGCTAAAAAATCTTCCGGAGCAAGCGAACAGAACAAAAAGACAGCAGCCATGCTAACGCATCTTTTTAATAATGATCCGATGGATAAGGAAGCTTACATCAATATTAAAAACAGGTCTAAATGTAATCTGATTGTAAAGATCAATGGAAAAAAATATTATAATCTGGATGTTCCGGCAAACGGACAGAATTTTCTATTGGTAGAGAAAGGTGAATATATTTTAACCACAATGGTTTGTGATGCCAAATATTCGTCCCTGAAAAAGATCAATAAAGATATTGAGATCGAATTGAATCTGAGTGAATAATTGAATAGAGAAAAGAGCTAAAAAAAACCGGTTAAGAAGATTTTTCTTAACCGGTTTTTATATTTTATCCTTTAAATTGCCCCATCGCAATGAATTTCTCCTGTCTCTGGGTTTCAAGTTCTTTTCCAGTGAATTTTGAAAAGGCTTTGATGTTCTGCAATATTGAATTTTTAAGGTTCAGATACGTTGTTTCCGGATCGTAATGCGCTCCGCCAAGAGGTTCTTCCACAATTCCGTCGATGAATTTTTCTCTTAAAGCATCTTTCGGAGTCAGGTTCAGAGCGTTTGCCGCATCTTCTTTATGATCCCAGTTTCTCCAAAGGATAGATGAACAGCTTTCCGGTGCAATTACCGTATACCATGTGTTTTCCAACATATATACTTTGTTTCCTACACCAATTCCTAATGCTCCGCCACTCGCTCCTTCACCAATAATGTAAGTGAAAATAGGCGTTTTAAGCATCGTCATTTCGAAAATGTTTCTTGCAATTGCTTCTCCCTGTCCTCTTTCTTCCGCTTCAAGACCAGGATAAGCTCCTGGTGTATCTACCAAAGTAATTACAGGAATTCTGAATTTTTCTGCAAGCTTCATCAGTCTCAAAGCTTTTCTGTATCCTTCAGGATTCGGCATTCCGAATCTTCTGTGCTGTCTTTCTTTTGTAGTTCTTCCTTTCTGAGTTCCGATGATCATTACTTTCTGACCGTCCAAGGTTGCTAAACCACCGATCATGGCAGGATCATCTGCGAAATTTCTGTCTCCGTGAAGTTCTAAGAAACTGCCTTTATCCACCATTCCGTGGATATAGTCCAGTGTGTAAGGACGATCCGGATGACGGGAAAGTTGTACTCTTTGCCAAGGGGTAAGATTTCCATAGATTTCTTTTTTCTTTTCTATGATTTTATCCTCGATCTGGCTACATGCTAATTTTACATCAACACCACTTTCTTCTCCTACTAAAGAACAGGTTTGGTATTGGTCCATTAATTCTTTTATAGGAAGTTCGAAACTTAAATATTCCATTCTTGAAGTAAATTAAATCTTTCAAATTTATGAAAAATTATCAAAATCTATTTAAAATTATTGATGGCATTGTTTATTCTGGAGATAGTTTCCTCTTTTCCAAGAAGTTCCATGATGTCCGGAACATCTGGTCCTTTCAGTTCTCCAACCAACGATAAACGTAAAGGCATCATCACTTTACCCATTCCCAAACCTTTATTTTCCGCGAAATCATGAACCGTCTGCTTAAGATTTTCAGCATTAAAATCAGCTTCTTCAAGATTTGAAGCCAATTCCCCTAAAATTGCCGAAGTTTCATCATTCCATGCTTTTTTAGATGCTTTTTCATCATAAGAAGTGGGGGCTTCGAAGAAAAACTTTCCGTTTTCATAGATATCTTTTGGGAAAGTAGCTCTTTCCTTCATCAGCTTAATCACTTTTAACAGTTTGTCATCTGACAATGTTAAATTTAAATCTGAATTTTTAAGAATATTCAGTAAATCTTCATCCGAAGTTTTCTGGATGTACTGATGATTGAACCATTCTGCTTTTTCCTTGCTGAATCTTGCTCCGGCTTTATGAACTTTATTCAGATCAAATTCTTTTGCCATTTCATCCAGAGATAAAATTTCTTTATCGTCTGCAGGAGACCAGCCCAAAAGTGCAACCATATTGATGAAAGCTTCAGGCAGATATCCGCTTTCTCTGTATCCTTTGGAAACATTTCCTGTTGCAGGATCTGTAAAATTCAAAGGAAATACAGGGAACCCGAATTTATCGCCGTCTCTTTTGCTTAGTTTTCCTTTTCCTTCAGGCTTCAAAATCAAAGAAAGATGGGCAAACTGAGGCGCTTCCCAACCCATTGCTTCATATAATAAAGTATGCAGTCCCAGAGAAGGCAGCCATTCTTCACCACGGATAACGTGAGAAATTTCCATTTCGTGGTCATCAATGATGTTGGCGAAATGATAAGTCGGCATTCCATCGTTTTTTACAAGAACTTTATCGTCTAAAGTATTGGTATTCACAGAAGAATTTCCTCTGATGATATCCACAAGATTTAATGTTCTGTCGATCGGCATTTTGAATCTCACAACATACGGCGTTTTTTCGTCCAGTAATCTCTGAACTTCCTCTTCAGAAAGTGCAATACTGTTTCTCAAACGGTTTCTTGATTTATTGTCATAAGAAAAAACGTCTCCTCTTGCCTCATATTCTGCACGGATCGCGTCCAGTTCTTCTGCTGTATCAAAAGCGATATAAGCATAATCTGTTTTTAAGATCTGCTCTGTATATTTATCGTAAATATGTCTTCTTTCAGATTGTCTGTACGGAGCGAATGTTCCTCCTTTTTTCGGGCTTTCATCGGCAATAATTCCGCACCATTCAAGGGCTTCTTCAATGTATTCTTCTGCTCCTTCAACGTATCTTGCGGTATCTGTATCTTCAATTCTCAATACAAATTCACCTCCCTGGTTTTTAGCAAAAAGATAATCGTATAATGCGGTTCTTACGCCTCCTAAATGTAAAGGTCCCGTAGGACTTGGAGCAAAACGTACTCTTACTTTGTCCATTTTAAATAAAAATTTTTGCAAATTTACTTAAACTAATATAAAAAGGTACATTTATTTGCGATAAACTAATTTTAATCATCTATTTGAACGATTTAATTTTCTAAGTGTAAAAATCAATTAAAATAATATTCTTTTCGAAAAATAACAGATATAATGCTGTATTTTTGTGGAGTTTTAAATTCACCATGGCACAAGTTAAAAAACAAAATAAGTTATCCTTTTATATTCAGGGATTTGCACGAGGATTATTTCCTGTAAAATCTTTTGAAAAAAAAATTGATGATCTCTATAAAACCGTTTCCAAAGAACAGCTTACAACAGTTGAAAGAAGAGTAGATTACTACAACAAAATTTCATCGGAAACCCAAGTAAATCATTCAGGAACTACAATCGCAGATCTTTTGAAGCCTAAAACTCCGAAAGCCTACTATTTTGATACTTATGAGTATGCAAGATATTTTCCAAAGGATTTAAAAATAGATTTTGCATTTGGTGATGTCAATACCATCCTTGATTTTCCCAAAATAACGAAAAGCCGTCCTATTCACGGAAATAATGAAAACAATATTTTACTGAATCTGGACAAAGCAAGACATTTCGTCTCTGTAAAGGACAGTCTGAATTTTTCTGAAAAGAAAAATATTATGATCGGCAGAGCGGCAGTTCATCAGGAACACCGAAAAAGATTTTATGAAAAATATTTTAACAATCCGCTTTGTGATCTCGGACAGGTTAATAAAAACGGAAATCAGGAGTGGATAAAACCTAAGATTTCTATCGGGGAGCATTTAAAAAGTAAATTTATTTTAAGCCTTGAAGGAAATGATGTTGCCACGAATTTAAAATGGATCATGTCTTCTAATTCTATTGCCGTTTCGCCGCCTTTAAAGATGGAAACATGGTATATGGAAGGAACTTTAAAACCAGATGTACATTTTATCGGGATTGATGAGAATTATGAAAATCTTGAGGAAAAGCTTCAGTATTACATCGATCATGAAAATGAAGCTCTGGAAATAATCAGAAATGCCAAAGAATACAGAGCGCAGTTTAATGATAAAAATGTTGAAAATTTAATATCACTTTTGGTATTGAAAAAATATTTTGACTACATTCGCTAAAAATTATTAGACAGATATGCTAGAAATCGGAGAAAGACCTTGGGGAAAATATTATGTTTTAGCGGATGAACCACATTATAAGCTGAAAAGAATAGAAGTAAATCCGGGGCAGAAATTATCTTACCAGTATCATCATAAAAGACAGGAACAGTGGACGATTATTGAAGGTAATGCGACCATCGTTCTGGATGATAAGGAGATCAGTTTATCTTACGGTGAAAGTATTTTTATACCTCTTGGTGCGAAACACAGAATAATGAATCTTTCGGATAAGCCGGTCGTTTTTATTGAAGTACAGACCGGAACGTATTTCGGAGAGGACGATATTGTGAGACTCGAGGATGAATATGACAGGAATTAAGAATAAAAGGTTACAGATTGCTGTAGCCTTTTTTTATTACTTTTCCAGTTGTCTTTTGTTTTTGATTTTGTCGACAATATTTAAAATGAAAAAACGAACAGGATATTTCTTTTTCATTTCCTCTTTATATTTGTAGTAAAGGCTTTTGAAAAGATCCAGATTTTTACTGAAAATATCATGATGAACCTGAGATTCTTCCAAAATATGTTTATGTTTCTGATACGAGTTGGCAATTCTTTTTAACAGATGTTTATAATTTGAAAAGGTCTGTACATTAAAATCCAGGCTGAAAAATCGTAATAACGTATTTTTTTTCCTTTCGTTATTATCAAAAAATACACCTCCTACCTGTTGACTTTGATGCTGTCTGTAGTAAAACATTTTATCATCAATGAAATCAAATCTATTTTCAGAAGCTGCTATTAATGCAATCCATTCATCATGGTGAAACTCCGGAACAAGAGGAAAAGGAATTGTTTTTTTTACAAAATCTTTTTTAATTGCCATTGTTGCACCGGTTGCGATATTTCCCGAAAAACTTATAATCTCAAAAAAGTCAATCTTAATATTTTTTGCCTTCATGAAACCTATAACATCCCAAATGGTGATTACGTCCAAAAGCTTTCCATCATCATCAATCCCAAAACCATTAGAAGCAATGACTTCTGTTTCAGGATGATTTTCAAAATAATTTAGATATTTTTCGACTTTATTCTCAACCCAGATATCGTCCTGATCGCTAAGAAATATAATTTCGTGGGTACACAACGAAATTGCCTTTTCGAAGTTTTTTACACTTCTTAAATTTTTTTCGTTGATATGAATTTGAAATAGTTCGGGATATTTTTCTTTGTAAGAATTTAGTATTTCTACTGTAGCATCAGTCGATCTGTCATCGCATACGATTATTTCATCAACAGGATGAGTCTGATTCAGGATTGAATCAATTTGTTTTTGTAAAAATTTTTCGCCGTTATAAGTGCATAATGCTACAGAAGTTTTCAAATAAATCTTTTTTAATTACTATTCAGAATATGCTTTATCCACTCAGTGAAAGAATATTTTTCTCTGATTTCATTGGGAAGTTCCACGAAATCCTGTTTTAAAAAATGTTCTGCCTCATGAATGTTCTCATTCGAGAATACAAAGATATTATTAGGATTATAAAAATCATAATTTTTCACCAAAGGATTGTTGGTAATCAGTTTTTTCTGATATCCGACCGCTTCAAAAACCCTGAAGGAGACTCCGTTGTGCATTGAATTCTGAAAATCTAATATCACGTTGGATTGTTGCGTATTAAGGATACTGTCTTTAAAATCCATCCCTGATTTTGTGAAATGGACAGGAAAGTCACTATACTTTTTATAATACTTTGATTTGCTGCATATGATATTAATGCTGCTTTTAAGACCAATCTTTTTAAAAATTAAAGATAGCTGCAGTAATTCATTAATACGGTCTTTCATAAAAGTTCCTACAAAAAAGATATCCTGTTTAATTTCTTTTTTCGGATGCAGGTAATCGAAGTAAAAATTATTAATAGGTTGTACATTAGGATACTTTTTTACATCGTTACTGTCAAAAACAAAAAAACGATTAAAATAAGGAATCATATTTTCAGCCAACGGAAATCGCTTCATTCCATCCCATTGATAACCAACGGTATGATTGCTTTTAGATTTGATTTTTTGAAGCACATTTTCACTGAAAAGATCAGGTCTTACTACCAAAGCATAATCTGCAGATTCAATTCCGTTAAGAAAAGTAATTTGTGGACTTTCTTTTTCCAGTGCGGTGATTATGGCTTTATGAGTTTTATTCTTACTAAACGTTTTTTTATAAAGATGAATAAGAGAATCTTTGGTTTTAAGTTTGATCTTGGAATTATCATGCTTCACCAGATAGACTGTAAAGCCCAAAAACTCAAGATTTTCTTTAAAAACCTGAGGAAGTCCGAAATGATCCGGAACTGCTAATATGATGCTTTTATCTTTGAAGTTATTCATGCTTTATATAGAATATCCTGCTTTAGAAAAGTAGGGTTTCCAAAATTCTCTCTCTTTATTCCATCTATGGCAGCCAAAAGGAAGCCTGCCATTATTGATCTCCAGTGCTTTCTGCTGCTTGTTTTCAATAGAAAATCCACACGCTTCTTTATAGTCTGGTTTAGAAAAATTAATTCCATTTCTTTCCGGCTCTATGCTGAAAAATACATCTTCAGCATAAAATTCACTTATATTTTCTTTCTTCAGATAAACATCTTTAACATCTGAAAGATTTTTTAATACTTCGATAAATTTTTCGCGCTTTCTTAAAGATAAACCTCCGTTTCCGACTGCATTATAAAGTAAAGATTTGTCTTTCTGCGATTTTCCGTTGCCTTTGAAGTTGATTAAAGCTTTTAATTTTGCCAAACCTCGGTCTGAAATCAGTTTGACCAAAGATATCTTCTCAGAACTTCTGATCCAGGGAGCGCCAATATAATCAAAATCTTTATTACACCAATCCAGAAGCTCGTCTTTAAACACGAAACAGTCGGTCTGATAAATCAGTAAATATTTTTCCGAAAAGCTGTTGTAGAAATCTACACTCAGCATAAGACGGTTGTAGCCGTGGATATTTTTAAAGTAAACATCATCAAAAGCCAAAAAACTGGATGTGAACTTTTCATAGTTGCTCACATCCAAACTTTCGGGATGAATAAACGTAATTTTGTGATTTTTTAAAATATGGAATGCCTGATTTATCGAAATCAGATCATCTGCATCAGGTGTTTTTTTGTATATCGGAATAATAATTTCTACCAAAACAGGTCTATTCTAAAATAGTTTTCTCAATAATTTTCACGCAATCCAGCAATTGCTCTTCTGTAATCACCAAAGGCGGAGCCAATCGGATGATATTTCCGTGGGTAGGTTTTGCAAGCAGTCCGTTTTCTTTTAACTTCAGACAAAGATTCCATGCGGTGGAACTTTCAGGAGTGTCGTTAATTAAAATAGCATTCAGCAAACCTTTTCCTCTAACCTTTGTGATAAGGTCTGTTTTTTCAATAATTTTTTCAACTTCGGAACGGAATAATTTTCCCAGTTCTTCCGCTCTTTCAGAAAGTTTTTCTTCTTCTACAACATCTAAAGCTGCAACAGCTACTGCACACGCAATCGGATTTCCTCCGAACGTAGAGCCATGTTGTCCCGGTTTAATCACATTCATGATCTCATTATCCGCCAAAACTGCTGAAACGGGGTACATTCCTCCGGAAAGGGCTTTTCCTAAAATTAAAATATCAGGTTGTACATCTTCGTGATGACATGCGATTAATTTTCCTGTTCTTGCAATTCCTGTCTGAACTTCATCGGCAATAAAAAGAACATTATGCTTTTTACACAATTCAGAAGCATTTTTTAAAAATCCGTCATTCGGAACATATACTCCGGCTTCACCCTGAATAGGCTCAACCAGAAATGCCGCAATATTTTCTGCTTCTCTGTTTAAAACTTCTTCTAAAGCTTCAAGATCGTTGTAAGGAATTTTAATAAATCCGGGCGTAAACGGACCGTAATTCTGGTTCGCATCAGGATCATTGGAGAACGAAACAATTGTTGTGGTTCTTCCGTGGAAATTATTTTCACAAACTACGATTTTTGCAGCATTTTCAGAAATTCCTTTTACTTCGTAGCTCCATTTTCTTGCTAATTTTACCGCCGTTTCCACTGCTTCAGCACCGGAATTCATCGGTAAAACTTTATCAAAACCAAATAGGGTAGTGATCTTTTTTTCGTATTCCCCCAATTTCGAATTGTAAAAAGCTCTTGAAGTTAAAGCCAGTTTCTGAGCCTGCTCAATTAATGCTCCTACAATTTTCGGATGAGAATGACCTTGGTTCACAGCAGAATAGGCTGAAAGAAAATCGTAGTATTTCTTTCCTTCCACATCCCAGACAAAAACACCTTCTCCTTTATCTAAAACAACCGGAAGAGGGTGGTAGTTGTGGGCTCCGTGTCGGTCTTCAAGATCAATGAAATATTGTGAGTCTTTTACTGTTTCTACTGTTGACATAAATTTAGGTTTTGTACAAATTTAAACATTATAATTGATATGAATAAACAGAAATCTTCTACTGAAAAATTTCGTGGGAAAAGTACAATTTAATGATAGAACAGAATGTTTTAGAAATTATTATTCCAATCACTTATCAATTACAGTTTAAATATCTTTTTGTTTTGATTTTAATAAAAAACCGCCCCAAAAATGAGGCGGTTAAAATATTTTTAAATAATCAATCTTAGTGATTATCATATTTTCTGTCCATTACAAAATCCTCCATAAATTTTGTAGTATAGTTTCCTGAAAGGTAATCCTCATTATCCATCAGTTGTCTGTGGAAAGGAATTGTTGTTTTTACACCCTCAATGTAGAACTCCTCCAGTGCTCTTCTCATTTTTGCAATAGCTTCTTCACGCGTCTGAGCCGTTGTGATTAGTTTTGCAATCATAGAATCGTAGTTAGAAGGAATTGTATATCCTGAATAAACGTGCGTATCCACTCTTACTCCATGTCCTCCGGGAATATTTAATCCTGTGATTTTCCCCGGAGAAGGTCTGAAATCCATGTAAGGATCTTCCGCATTAATTCTGCACTCAATTGAATGCAATTTCGGATAATAATTAATTCCCGAAATCGGAGTTCCTGCAGCCAGAAGAATCTGTTCTCTGATCAGGTCATAATCGATAACCTGCTCAGTAATAGGGTGCTCTACCTGAATTCTTGTATTCATTTCCATGAAATAGAAATTTCTGTGCTTGTCTACAAGGAATTCGATAGTTCCCACCCCTTCATATCCAATAAATTCTGCAGCTTTTACAGCCGCTTCTCCCATTTTTTCACGAAGTTCGTCCGTCATGAAAGGAGAAGGAGTTTCTTCCGTAAGTTTCTGATTTCTTCTCTGAACCGAACAGTCTCTTTCAGAAAGGTGACAGGCTTTACCAAACTGGTCTCCCGCAACCTGAATTTCGATATGTCTTGGCTCTTCGATCAGTTTTTCCATGTACATTCCTCCGTTTCCGAATGCCGCTACAGCTTCCTGAATTGCAGATTCCCAGTGGTCTTTAAGGTCTTCGGCTTTCCAAACGGCTCTCATCCCTTTTCCGCCACCTCCTGCAGTTGCTTTGATCATCACCGGATAACCAATTTCCTCAGCAGTTGTTGCAGCGATTTCATAAGACTCGATCAAACCGTCTGAACCCGGTACGCAAGGTACACCTGCCGCTTTCATGGTTGCCTTAGCGTTAGCTTTGTCTCCCATTTTTTCAATTTGCTCAGGAGTCGCACCGATGAATTTAATACCGTTTTTTTGACAGATTCTGGAGAAGTTAGCGTTTTCAGATAAGAAACCGTAACCCGGGTGAATAGCGTCTGCATTGGTAATTTCCGCAGCAGCAATAATATTAGGAATTTTTAGATAGGAATCTTTGCTCATTGCCGGACCGATACAAACCGCTTCATCAGCAAATCTTACGTGAAGACTGTCTTTATCTGCAGTAGAATATACCGCAACGGTCTTAATTCCCATTTCTTTACAAGTACGTAAAATACGCATTGCAATTTCGCCACGATTGGCTATTAATATTTTTTTGAACATCTCTCCGAAATTTTAAATTATAAATTTTGAATTTTAAATTATTTTAAATGAAAAGCTTCATCTAAAATTTATAATCTTTAATCTAAAATTCCTTAAGATGGATCTACTAAGAATAAAGGTTGATCGTATTCTACAGGAGTTGCATCGTCTACTAAAATTTTAACGATTTTTCCGCTCACCTCAGATTCGATCTGGTTGAATAACTTCATTGCCTCGATAACGCAAACTACTTTTCCGTTAGAAACCTCATCACCAACATTTACGAACACGTCTTTGTCTGGAGATGGCTTTCTGTAGAAAGTTCCGATCATTGGAGACTTAATGGTCACGTATTTGCTGTCGTCAGAAGTAGCTTCTGTACTTGCAGCAGGTGCAGCAGCCGGAGTTGCAGCCGGTGCAGGAGCAGCAGCTACCTGTTGTGGAGCAGTGTGGTAAACCGCAGGTTGAGCGTAAGCAACTTCACTTCCAGCCAATGGAGTTTTAATAGTGATTTCGAAATCTTTAGTTTTGTACTTTACTTCAGAAACTTCTGCCTTAGATACAAACTTAATAAGATTTTGTATGTCTTTAATGTCCATAAAATTGATATTTGATTTTGTTCCAAAGATACCAAAAAAACATAAAAAACAACAAAAAACCGCCAAATTTTATCAAAATTGGGCGGTTTTTGTATTAAAATGAGTGTTTTTCGAGGAAAATCGACTCTTAGTTTTCTTCAGTAGATGCTACTTCTTTTTCCAATACTACTTTACCTCTGTAGTAAAGTTTTCCTTCATGCCAGTGAGCTCTGTGGTATAGGTGAAGCTCTCCTGTTGTTGCATCTTTAGCTAATTGAGGAACTACAGCTTTGTAGTGAGTTCTTCTCTTATCTCTTCTTGTAGACGACTGTCTTCTCTTTGGATGTGCCATTTTGTAATAACTTTTTTAATTGATGAGCGATGAGATTCATCATCTCATCATTAAACTATTTAATTTTTATTCTTCAAATTTTTTAGTGCGTCCCATCTCGGGTCGCTTTCATGTTCTTCCTCCTCTTCTTCCTGAATTTCTTTCGGGCTGAACTTTTCCAGAATGGCAAGATCATCATCACTTACATTCGGGGAAATCTTTTTCATCGGAATGGAAAGTGCTACGTTTTCGTAAATCAGCTGAGCGATATTAAACGCATGATCTGAAGTCGGGATCGTGATTACATCTTCTTCGCTGTCATCATACTCTTCCCCGAATTTTACCAAAACTTTGATCTGGTTTTCAATAGGATGATCGAAATTTTCATTCGAAATATCACAAACCAGTTCTACCGTTCCGTTTACTTTGATCTCAAATTCTAAAAAGGTAGAATGCTTATCTAATAAGACATCCACCGCAATTTTAGGATTTGTAAATTCCTGTTCAGTGTCAAATAATTGAAAGAACTCTTTATCTATCTCAAACCTGAACTCGTGCTTGCCGGTTTTTAACCCGGAAAAGCTTACGTCATAGTTTCTTAACTTGTCCATAAAATGAGTGTGCAAAAATATGCAATTTTTTTATAATAACAAATAAAATTTCTAACAAATTAATTTAAAATCTTTATTAAAGATTTATCCTTCAGTTTCATCCGGCAGATCTTCGTCTATTCCGTTATCTACTGCCATTTTTCTTGGCTGCAGACGATTGCTCATCAGATCATTGTATTCCGTTCTGTTCCTGAAAATTTTAATGGCAGTGAAAATTGCTTCTGTAAAACTCTGTGGATCGGCAACATTTTTTCCGGCAATGTCATAAGCCGTTCCGTGATCGGGAGATGTTCTGATGAATGGAAGTCCTGCCGTATAATTTACGCCTTCTTCATACGCCAGAGTTTTGAAAGGAGCCAGTCCCTGATCGTGATACATGGCTAAAACAGCATCGAAGCTCTTGTATTTTCCGGGCTGGAAAAAACTGTCTGCCGGAAAAGGCCCGAAAGCCAGAACTCCATTATCGGAAAGTTCTTTGATTGCCGGAGCAATAACTTCAATTTCTTCTTTTCCGATTACTCCGCCGTCTCCTGCGTGAGGATTTAAGCCCAGAACTGCGATTTTAGGTCGGGTAATATTAAAATCTTCAATTAAAGTCTGATTTAAAACCCGGATCTGTTTTTTAATTTTTTCCTTGGAAATATTCTCCGCAACCTGTGCAATTGGAATATGATGCGTTGAAACTGCTACCTTCAGATCTTCTGTCACTAAGAACATCAATCCTTTTTTATTGAATTTCTCTTCAAAATATCCTGTGTGACCAGCGTGTTTAAAGCCCATTTTCACCATTTCATCTTTGTTGATCGGTGCCGTAACCAAAACATCGATTTCCCCTTTCAGTAAAGCTTCGGTAGCCGCTTCCAGAGAATCGATCGCCATTTTGGTGGATTCTTCAGTAGGCGTTCCCAGTTCTACCATCGAATTTTCCTTCACCAGATTCACCATGTTCAGTTTTGCTGCCTGAGCCTGCGAAGCTTCGGTGATGTAGTTAAAATTTAAATTTAACTTAAAAATATTTTTCTGATAGGTAAATAATTTTCCCGAACCAAAAATTACAGGTGTGAAAAAATCCGTAATGGTTTTGTCTGCAAGAGATTTCATGATGATTTCGGGACCGATGCCGTTGAAATCTCCAATTGAAATTCCTACTCGTACTTTATGGTTTTTTGGGCTCATTTTGATTATCTTTGAACATTATAATTTTACAAATTTAGCAAAAAATAATATGTTCACAGGAATTATTGAAGCAGTTGGAGTAATTGAGAAGATCGAAGAAAACGGAAGCAATATAGATTTTACCTTAACATGCCCGTTTACCAATGAATTAAAAATTGATCAAAGCCTTGCGCATAACGGATGTTGTCTTACGGTTGTGAAAATCGAAGGAGACCGTTATGTGGTAACCGCCATCAATGAAACTTTAGAAAAAACAAATCTTGGAAAATGGCAGGAGGGAACCGTGGTGAATCTTGAGCGTTGCATGAAAATGGATGGGAGGCTCGACGGACATATTGTTCAGGGGCATGTTGATAAAACAGGTGAAGTGGTAAATATCGAAAATAAAGAGGGAAGTTATTTTATTACCATGAAATATGAAGATAACGGAAATTTTGTAACCGTTCCACAGGGTTCAATTACGGTGAATGGGATCAGTTTAACGGTGGCAAAAAGCGAGGATACGCAGTTTTCTGTAGCGATCATTCCGTATACATGGGAATTCACAAATATGAAATATTTAAAAATTGGAGATAAAGTTAATCTGGAATTTGATATAATTGGTAAGTATATTGCTAGGTTAATTAAAAAATAGCGGATGTCAATTAATATGTATAAAGGATATAGCTTAAGGAACCGTGTGTTCTTCGGTTTCTTATTGGTTTGCCTTTTAAGTGTTGTCGCTTCTTCGCTGGTTCCATACTTTGTTTTGAAAGAAAATTACGAAAAACAGAGTGAGATTGATATGCAGAATAAGACAGGTGCCGTAATGGGCTATCTGGATTATGCACTCAGTAGGACGCAGGTAAAAACTGATGATCTGAAAAAAGTTTTGGAAAATAAAATTTTTGAAATTGCGGACATCAATCATCATGATATTTACATATATGATCTTAAAGGAAACTATCTTTTGTCTAACAGGGAAAATAATCTTGTTGAACAAAAAAGTGTACCTATTAATATCATAAACAAGATTTTAGCAACCAAAGCAAGGGTTGATATCAAAGGGTATGATTCCGCCAAGGATGCAGTTCTTACGTCCTCATATTTATTGTTGAGAAATAATGATTTAGAACCTATAGGGATCGTATACATTCCGCTTTATCATGATGAAGCTGCGTATTTTGATGTCTTAAATGTTTATGTAAAGTATATTGTTCTTGTAGATGTTTTATTGATTTTATTCAGTGTGTGGTTTAGTTGGGTGATGTCCAATAACCTGGCAAAAAATATTACGAAATTCTCGGATATGATTACGCGCATTACATTGTTTGAAAATGAAATGCGCCCGATCCGTTACTATAAAAATGACGAACTGAATGCTTTGGCAAGAGCGTATAACAGAATGATTCTCCAGATTCAGGATCAGAAGGAAAGGCTTCGTTTTAAAGCTTCGGAAGAAGCGTGGAGAGAAATGGCAAAACAGGTTGCGCATGAGGTGAAAAATCCTTTAACACCAATGAAACTGACCATTCAGAATTTTGAAAGAAAATTTGATCCCGAAGATCCTAATATCAGAGAAAGAGTAAAGCAGATGAGCAAAACCATGGTCGATCAGATCGATTTGATTGCTACCGTAGCTTCTGCATTCTCGGAATTTGCCAAACTTCCTGAAAAAAACAATGAAATCATCAATCTGAATACAGAGGTGGAAGATATTCTCCGTGTTTTTAATGATGACAGTATTTTCATGCATTCCAATAAAAGCAATATCATGATCAATATGGACAGGATTTATCTGTCCAGAATCATTACCAACCTTGTGACGAATGCAAGACAGGCGGAAAGCGATGAAAGAAAATTAATCATCAATGTAGATCTGGAACAGCATCAGAGACGTGTGATGATTTCCATACAGGACAATGGAATCGGAATTCCGGAAAATATTTATGAAAGGATTTTTGAACCTAATTTCACCTCTAAGAACAGCGGTATGGGACTTGGTCTTTCCATGGTAAGAAAAATGGTGGAAGATTACAAAGGAGAAATCACCGTTAAATCTGAAGTCGGAAAAGGATCAACATTTACCATCATGTTACCCACAAATTTATAGTGAAGCCTTTTACATTCAGACAATTTGAAATTCAGCAGTCTAAAAACGTCTTTCGCGTAGGAACGGACGGTGTTTTGCTGGGTGCTTTAGCTTGTGTTGATAACGCTTCTAAAGTATTGGAAGTCGGAACAGGAACCGGATTAATTTCGATGATGTTGGCGCAAAGAAATCAGGAGACACGATTTTTGGGAATAGACATCAATGAAGAAGCAGCACATCTCACCAAACTTAATTTTGAAAATTCACCTTTCGCTTTACGATTAAAGAATATTCAGCAGGACTTTAAATATTTCCAATCCGAAGAAAAATTTGATCTGATCGTTTCCAATCCGCCATATTTTGAAGCTTCCGGCTCTGAAAAAGATAAAATCGCAAGGCAGACCGTGGAATTAAATTTTAGGCAGTTAATTTCAAAATCATCTTCTTTACTAACGGAAAAAGGAATATTTTCAGTCATTATCCCTGTTGAAGCCGGAAACGATTTTATTCAGATTGCGAATGAAAATCAGTTGTTTTTAGTTAAAAAAATCAATATTAAAGGCATTGAAAACTCAAAAACAAAAAGATTGATTCTTGAATTTTCCATAAGCGAAAGATTTTATGAAGAACTCGAATTTACCATAGAAAAAAGTCCGAGACAATACTCGGACCAATATCTTGAACTCACTAAAGAGTTTCATGTTTTTAGAAAATAAAACCTATTTTTAACCATTGAGCTGGTTGTTAATAAGTTAAGGATGTTAAATAATCTTTATTTTGAAATCAATAATTTAAATTTAATCGATTTCTTAAAGAAACTTAACTTCTTAAATTGTTTTTAATGGTTAAATTTTATTCAAATAATTCTGCTGTATCAAGCACAGAAACTTTTCCGTCTTCACATCTTATGGCTTCACCCGGAAAATTCTGGATCATATGATAATCGTGTGTTGCCATGACTACGGCAGCTCCGTTTTCAAGCGCAACCTGCTTTAGTAAAGTCATGATTTCATTGGAAGTTTCAGGATCAAGGTTTCCTGTAGGCTCATCCGCAAGAATAAGATCCGGATGATTGAGAAGCGCTCTCGCGATAGCAACACGCTGTTGTTCTCCTCCTGAAAGTTCATGCGGCATTTTGTGCTTCTTACTTTTCATGTTTACGCTGCCAAGAACTTCGTTAATGCGGTCTTCCATTTTTGTCTTATCGCTCCATCCTGTTGCTTCCAGTACGAATTTCAGGTTTTTTTCAACCGTTCTGTCAGAAAGCAATTGGAAATCCTGAAAAACAATTCCTAATTTTCTTCTCAGGTTCGGAACATCGGAAGCTCTCAGTTTGGCAAGGTCGAAACCTACCACTGCGCCGTGTCCGGAAGCCAAAGGAATATGCCCGTACAAAGTTTTCAGCAGGGAACTTTTTCCGGAACCTGTTTTCCCGATAAGATAGCAGAATCTTCCTTTTTTGATGTTCAGATTCACATCAGAAAGAACCGTGAAGTTTTTTTGGGCAATCTTCGCGTGCTGTAAGCTGATGATATTGTCTCCGGCGATATTTGTATGTGGCATAATTCAGTTTTAAAGTACTTTTTCTTAAAATTTTTTCAGATTTTAAAAATAGGAAAAAGAAGAATAAACAACCTAAATTTTGGGAAAATTTAACAACAAAAAATGCCTGAAAAACTACTTTTCAAGCATGATTTGTATATGATAATAAAAAGATTATCTCTTAGCGCGTGAAGCACTTACAGTTAAACTCTTTCTGCCTTTAGCTCTTCTCGCAGCCAAAACTCTTCTTCCATTTGGCGTAGACATTCTTTCTCTGAAACCGTGTTTGTTTCTTCTTTTTCTTTCTGATGGCTGGAATGTTCTTTTACTCATTACTATATGTTTAAATCGTAATTATCTATTAATTTTCAGGTTGCAAAGATATGGAATTTTTTAAAAGTTGCAAACTTTACAAATCTTTTTTTAAAAAAATTACACTGTTTTTTCATGCATTCTTTGTAAATGCCGATGGGATGCGTACTTTCCCGATATTCAAAAATAATGCACAATGATTTGTTTAAAAGCTCTATCTTTGGAAACTCAAATTTAAAGAAAAAATAAACATCATGATGTTTACACCAGCAGAACTTTTAGAAATCAACAAGTTACTTACTCCGGAACATAAAATTGTAATTCTTACCCATTATAATCCGGATGGCGATGCTATTGGTTCCAGCCTTGGTTTAAAACATTATCTGAAAACAAAAGGAATTCATGCAGAGGTAATTGTTCCCAACGATTTTCCTAAATTTCTAAAATGGATGCCGGAAGCGAAAAAGGTTCTGATTGCAGACTACAAAAGAAAAGTAGCTTCTGATCTTATTTATGAAGCAGATGTTATTTTCTGTCTGGATTTCAATGCGCCTTCCAGAATAGGGATTTTGGGAGACTGGCTTACGAATTCCAGAGCGAAAAAGATTCTTATCGACCATCATCAGCAGCCTGAAAAATTTGACTTTGTTTATTCCAATACCGTAATTCCTGCGACCTGTCAGATGGTTTATCATTTCATAGAAGCGATGAATGATGAAAATCTGGTGAATAACGATATTGCAGAATGTCTTTATACCGGAATTATGACGGATACAGGAGGTTTCAGATTCCGTTCTACAAGTGCAACCACGCACAGAATTATTGCCAATCTCATCGAACACGGAGCAGATCCTGCAATGATTACTTCCAATACATGGGATACCAATACCGTTTCCCGTCTTCATTTATTAGCCCTGATTTTAGGAAGAATAGAAGTGGTAAAAGACGGAAAAGTGGCTGTTCTTTATTTAACAAGGGAAGAACTAAAAGAATATGGCTTCCAGAAAGGCGATACGGAAGGTTTCGTTAATTACGGACTGAGTATTTTAGGCGTAAAAATGGCAGCATTCTTCATGGAAGATCTGTATGAAGATTTTATTAAAATTTCTTTCAGAAGTAAGGATGATATGGATGTGAATCAATTTTCAAGAAAATATTTCAATGGAGGAGGTCACATTAATGCAGCCGGAGGAAAATCTTACGAATCTTTGCAGGGAACCATTGAAACATTCAAAGTGAAAATAGAAGGAGAGGAGAGTTTGTAAGTTGAGGCTAAGATTGAGGTTCAGTTTAAGATTGAGTTTAAGATTTAGATTCATGCTGAGAAAGCTGCGTATTTGTCTTTTATAACAAAATGTGTAGTGAAGAATCTGAATTTTATTGATTTTAAATCCTGAAAAATAATCAACACAGAATTTAAATTTCTTTTAAAGAGATGGCTTCTTCGCTCCGCTCTTCGGAATGATACGCTTCATACTCTAAAACTCTCAACACCAAAACACTAATACCCTAAAGCCCTTAACTCTAACTCCTCGAATATCCCTTTTCCTCAAGCTCTTTACAGGTGTATTCATAAACTTCCTGAAACATAATATCTAAGAATTTTTTGTTGAAAAGACTGAATTTCGTCATCTTCGGAGGATCCAGAAAAATATCACAGGTCTTGGCTTTGGAATACACAGATTTTGCGATGGCCAAATGTAAAATCCGGTCAAATTCCTTCATTAAGCTCATTTTTTCCAGACTGTCGTAGCTGATGGAATTGACGTGGGAAGCAATCAGGAAATCGCATTTGTCTACAATTGGTTCAATCGGTAGATTGTCTAAAACACCGCCGTCTACATAAATTTTTTCGCCAATTTTTACCGGAGGCAAAACAAAAGGAACGCTCGAAGAAGCCAATAACGGGATGAAAAGTTCACCTTCCGAGAAAAAATCTACAATTCCGTGCGTCATTTCAGTGGCGGCAACATACAAAGGAATTTTTAAAATGTTAAAATCATCTTCCGGAAAATGATCGGTGAAGAGTTTCAGAATGAATTTCGAGCTGAAAATTCCGTTCTTGGAGAGTTTAAGATAAGACCTCGAAAAAAAAGTAGTCTGCTTTACGATTTCCATCATTTCATCCGGAGATTTCCCGAAAGAATAAAAAGCTCCTACAATTGATCCTGCACTGGTACCTGAAATAATATCCGGTTTCAGATGATACTCTTCCAAAGCTTTCAGAACCGCAATATGAGCAATTCCGCGCATTCCTCCGCCTGAAAGAGTCAGACCGATGACGGGTTTCTTTTTTTTGAAAGAGAAAAAATCCAGCATATTAAAAGACCAAATGTTTCGGCATATTGTGAAGAAGCTCTGTATTGATGATCTCTGCGCAGATTTTTGGCTTTTCCCAATGTCCGTTGTGTCCGCAATCGAGAATGTAGGATTTGATGTTGGTGCGGTCGGGAAGATGCTTAATCATGGTTTCGGTTTTCACCGCGTTGTCATGCTTTCCGGCAAGAACCAAAATTTTTGCCTCAAGATTTTCCATGATATGCTTTTTGTCCGTTCGTTCCACCATTCCTTTTACAGATGCCAAAGCTCCGAGATTATTGGTAGAAAGGGCAACTTCCAGTGCGGTTTCTATTTTTCCTTCCAGAATGTCTTTTTCATTGGGATTGAACAGATTCGGAACTCCCGCTCTCGCGTAATGCGCGAAAGCATCTTTGATGATGCGGTAACTTTTGATGCGCTGTTCTTTTTTTTCAGCATCATCCGGAAAATACGTGGAGAAAAATAAAGTTAAACTTTTCAGGTATTCAGGATATTTTTCTGCGAAAGCCAAAGAAACGTACCCTCCCATCGAATGTCCGAGTAAGTGAATTTTGGTTATATTTTCATGATCCAAAACTTTTTTTACCTCTTCCGCCACCAGTTCCATCGTCTGAACTTCCGCAATGATTTCAGATTGTCCATGACCGGGAAGATCAATTTTTAACAATGAAAAATTGTCGGAAAGATGAGGCTCCATATCGCTCCAGATAGAAAGATTTTCCATGAAGCCGTGAAGCAGAACCAAAGTTTCTTTTCCGTTTCCTTTTCTCTCGAAGTTTAACATATTTCAGTAATTAAAAGTGGATGTCAATATATTCAACAAATCCTGAACCATTTACCATATCCTGAAGTCGATACGTTTTTCCGCCGTCTTTAGATAGGAAGGTTTTTGTTCCTTTTCTGGTATAAGGTTTTCCGTTGTCGTTTGCCGAAATACTTTCTGTAATTTCTCCTGTAAAATTCATGTGTTTGTCTGAAACAACTGCCATAAATCCTTTTATTTCAACGGTGTTTTTTCCGGAGCTGATATTTCCTGAAACGGCGTAATGGTCTCTTTCGCCATCAATTTTTTTGAAATTTACAGAACCCGAATTTTTAATTGAACTGTGAGTGAATTTATGAGATCCGCTGAAATCTTTAAAATGATTTTTAGATTTTATGCTGTCGTTGATTTTTGTTCTCGCAGCATTAATAGAATCGATGATTTTTGTACTGTCGGTCTTATCGGAAGTAGAAGTTGCTTCTTTTTTGGAGCATGAAACAATAAAAGCTGCTAAAATAACTGCGGTTAAAAAGTTTTTCATTAAAGAATAAATTATACTCAAAAGTAAATAAAAAAAAGAGCATTTTAAAAATGCCCTTCTTATTTTATTTGATTAATTCTTCGTAAACTTTCTTTTCCCAAGGTTTAATGTCGGTAACTCCGTATCTTTCTTTCTTCGAAATGGCAATATTATCCAGGACATCTACAAAGTTTTTATAGTTTGCGTCATCTGTAGGTTCAACGATAATGCTGAAATTTTCCTTATTGGGAGCGTTATTGTAGGCTTCCGAAATGATTTTAGTGATATTAATTCCACTGAAATTTGTCTCTTTCAAATTACTTGTATTTAATCCTTCTTTAAAGCTTTGATGATAAAATACTCTGTTATCTTTTCCTAAAATAAAGGTAACCTGATTTAAAGGTTTTATTACGGGTATGTGCGTTGGGTCTGGATGTGGATCCTTCGCAGGCAATCCTAAATCCATCACATTGGGTTTAGTGAAATTCGTGGTAAACATAAAAAAGGTGATGAGTAAAAATCCCAAGTCTACCATTGGAGTCATGTCAACTCGGATCAGTTTTTTTCTTTGTTTGCTTCCTCCCTGCTTCTCTTGTGCAATAACTGCAGCCATAATTAATAGTTTTTAAAATGTTAAACAATTTTCAATAAAGGGTATTGTATCTCTATTTTTATTTCTGAATCAATACAAAGTTTATACCTAAATTTTAAAAATGGTATTAATTTAACATTTTAATTGCTGTTTGAATTTAAATGTGTTTAAAATCAATACATTAAAAAAGCCCTATCAACAGAAAACGCTGATAAGGAGTTTTTATAATAAATATTTGATTTATGACTACCTGATTTTTAATCATTGTGAGTTTCATTTAAACGCAATGTTCGGAAAGTTTTTGAATGACGTGAAAATACTTTTCCGTTCGCAAGGGCGTTTCACTCAGCGATGGCTTTGTGCTATGAAGTGCCTTTGCGAACCAAAAATAAAAACATAGTTGTATTAAATCTTGTCGTCGTTGCGTTTAATAATTATCTATATCAATCTTATTTTTTTGAAATCTTGTATGTTTGTGATAAATTTTTGATTACCAGATTTTTTAATAAGAGCAACTTTCATTTAAACGCAATGCTCGGAAAGTTTTTGAATAACGTGAAAATACTTTTCCGTTCGCAAGGGCGTTTCACTCAGCGATGGCTTTATGCTATCATTCGCTGAACGAAGTGCCTTTGCGAACCAAAAATAAAAAAGCATAGTTATATTAAATCTTGTGATCGTTGCGTTTAAATGAAATTCACCAAATTAGATTATTTTAAAACAAAGTATTAAAAAAGCCTCACCAGAAAAACTGATAAGGCTGATTTATGAGAATTGAATATATTATTTATTCTGTTTGTAGTAATTTACACCACATTCGAGGAATTTTTTGAATTTTTCTTTCTCCATATATCCTGAAACCGGGGTGTTGATTACTTTTCCGTCCGGCGTTAATAAAACGTAATGCGGCTGGGAATTATTATTGAAATTCACCTGCTGGAAAAGGCTCCATCGGTCACCGATGGTTTTTACTTTTTTCACCTGTCCGTCACCAAGATCGACTTTTGTTTTCTGATCTTCAGGAAGTTCTTCTTTATCATCCACATAAAGAGAAGCCAGAACCACGTCGTTTTGAAGAATCGGTAAAATATCCGGTTCGCTCCACACAAATTCTTCCATTTTCCTACAGTTTTCACATCCGTAACCCGTGAAATCAATTAAGATCGGTTTGCCTTCCTTTTTCGCTAATTCAATAGCGGTAAAGAAATCGTGTTCAGGATGCATTCCCAGAATTCCGTCTTTTTCATCATGGAAATAGCTAACATTTAACGGAGGTAAAATTCCGCTTAATAATTGCAGTTTTGGTCTGTCAGAAGGAATTAATCCCTGAACCAGATACACCACAAAACCAATTCCTAAAACCCCTAAAATTTTTCTGGTAACAGAAATTTTAGGTTTCTTGTCGTCATGCGGGAATTTGATTAATCCAAATAAATAAATGGCTAAACCAATCGCTACAACGATCCAGATTCCGATGAAAAGTTCTCTTTTAATGAAGAACGTTTTAGAAACAAGATCTGCTTTGGATAAGAATTTTAAAGCAAGAGCCAGTTCCACGAAACCTAAAACAACTTTCACCGTATTCATCCAACCTCCGGATTTCGGAAGACTTTGCAATGCCTGCGGAAATAAAGCCAGCAAACCGAAAACAATTGCCCAAGCCAATCCGAATCCTGCCAAAGCAAAAGTTAGCAGCATCGGAACATTAGCAGAACCCGTAATCGCGCTTCCCAATAAACTTCCCAAAATAGGACCTGTACAGGAGAAAGAAACGATAACTAAAGTCAAAGCCATAAAGAAAATCCCGATAATTCCTCCCGCTTCTTCCGCTTTTGAAGATTTATTGGCAATAGAACTTGGCAAAGTAATATCGTAATAGCCGAAGAAACTTCCCGCGAAAAAAATGAATATGATGAAGAACGCAATATTCAGCCATACATTGGTTGAAATTTCGTTGAAAATATTTCCTGCAATTCCATCAATTAAATGGAAAGGAACACTTAATAAAACAAAGATCAAAAGAATGAAAAATCCGTAGATTAAAGCATCTCTTTTTCCTTTTGCCGGATTTTTATTTCCTTTGGTGAAGAACGAAACCGTTAAAGGAATCATCGGGAAAACGCAGGGCGTTAATAAGGCAATTAAACCTCCGATAAATCCTAACAAAAGATATGTCCAGTAGTTTTCGCTTATTTTTGATGCTCCTGTTCCGCAATCCGTTAATGGTTTCTGGAAATTAATGGATTCTATTTTTAAATTTTTAGGATCAAGTTTTTGGGTTTCTGCAGTTGGAACAGCGGTTTGAACAACATTACCCAAAGTATCCACAACAGGCTGCAAAGAATCTTTTGCCGTTGTTTTTTCATCGGTTTTTACTTCTTCAGCCGCACCTTTTGGCGTAACTTGTTTATTGAATTCCAACGTATTGGGAGCAAGACAGACTCTGTCGTCACAGGTCTGATAAGTAATTTCAGCAACAACATCTCCCGGTTTTGTTCCGTCTTTCAGCTTAAATTTCTGCTTGAAACCTGCCGTATTGGAGTAGAAAATAATTTTTCCGCCGAAAGCCTCAGAAAATTCTTCATGCTTTTTACCCACTTCGGTAAATTTCCCGATCAGTTCTATGTTTTTCCCTGAAACTTTATAGTCGGTAGGAATTCCCGTATCTTCCGGAATGTCTTTGGAGTAAATATGCCAACCGCTTTCCATGGTGGCATTCAGGACGGCTTCATATTGATTGTCGCCTAGTTCGTTGATGGTAAATTTAAATTTTACAGGATTTTTGATTTGTCCCGAAACTGCAAGGGTAATAAAAAAGAAAAGCAGCAACGGGATTTTATAAATCGAAGAGAATTTCATATTGTAATTTTATGTAAATACTTTACTACAAAAGTAACTGTTTTTTGCAGATTAATCAACCGAAGAAATCTTCCTCAGCCTTTTTTCTATGGCAAGATTGTTTTTCAGCGCAGAAAATCCCTCTTTGATATCCAGATAAGGAAATCCGGTTTCGTGGTTTTTTCTGCTGATTTCTGCCATGATGTTCCAGTGTTTTGCAATTTCTTTCCATGCAAAAAATAAGGAGTGTTTCGGATCGTACATATGCGTTGGTTCGCTTTTAGTACCGTTTATTTCGATGATTTTTAAATTCTTTCCCTCTTTTAGAAGTTCCAAATTTTCAAACATGACATCCAGTCTTCCGAAATAAAAGCCATTCACTTTGGTACAGATTTCATCTATTTTTTGTTCTAATTTTTCGGTAACTTCACTTGAAATATCAATAAATTTCGCGCCTCTCGTATGGCTTCCGAACGGGATCAGAATTATTTCTTCGTTTTCAGGAACTGTTTTCTGCATTTCGCTTCCCATTTTCTGTTCTATGGCTTTGATCTGGAACGCACTTCTGGGATTTTCCATCACCAGTTCTCTCAACGTTTTTCTGCCATTTCCTTTTACGGAAAGAAATTCTTTCTTCACCATTCCTGTGATCTTTCCTTTTTTTTCGTCCGGAAAACGGTGGTAAAAAATCCCGACTTCATGCTGATAATTTATTTTTTCCTGAATTAAAAAATCACAGTCATTATTTTTTTGATAATCTTCCAGTTCGTTTACATTTTCAACCTGAACAACGCCCAAACCTTTCAATCCGATATTGGGTTTTACAATAACGGGGAAGTTGATGGTTTGTGATTTTAATTCAGATAAAATGTCCTGAAATGAAACTTCCGGGGATGCAAAAACCGTTTTCGGGATCCAGTTTTCGGGAATCAGATCGTAGATTTCTTTTTTGCTTTCCATTGCCATTCCTCCGTATTTTATAGAAGGATTCGCACCGTGGAAGAACAAAAGCGTTCTTGCTTTATATGCACAGTACAGCCAAACCGGAAAAAGCGGCAGGTAAATGGAAAAAGTAGACCAGTATTCCCAATGTGCAATTTTATGAAGGCGATGTTTGAGTTTCATTTTTGAGGGAAATTTTTTCGGGTTTTGAATCTGGGTTCAGTCGGTCATAATGTTTCAGTGTCATTTCATCGGAAATAACGAGCTGTGTCGTACTGATGGTTTGTATCGTATTTTGTCTTTTGATGGTAATTCCGTTTTCCAGATCATCGGTTTTCTGATGGTGGAAATCTAAAATATCTTTTTCGGAAATCGGCTTGGTTTGCAGAAATTCTTTGAAAATTTCCCTTCTTTTTTCCTGTGCTTTTGCATCCTACAAAGTTGCGGAAGACCAGATGTACGGAAGATGAGCGTCTAATCTTTTAAAATGTTTTTCAGTTCCGTCCCAGCGAAATTCCGCCAATTGTTTTTCCTGAAAAATCACCAGCGTAAAAGGTTCAATGTTTTCCAAATCAATTAATTTTATTGACTTGAAAATATCTTCTTCCGCTATCAGATCCAAAACAATCAGTCCACGGCTTTTTCGGTAATTTGTTTTTACCGGATGATTTTCAAAAGCACCGTTTAATAAAATGAGGGCATTTCCATTTTCTGAAACCGCAAACCACGTTCCGTTTTTGGTAGCATCTTTCGGATAAAAGATACCTTTTTCACGATGAATTTCCTGTGCAGAACGATTCGGTTTCTCATCCCGGTTGGAAGTCAGAACAATTTTATTTTTAAGCGGAAAATACGTTACAGTACACATTTAGTTTAGGTTTTGGGTTTCTCTGTATTGAATTGTTGAAGGGGCAATTCCGAAATTTTTGTTGAGTAAATGACTCATTTTAATTTCGTTAAAAGCTACTTTTATCAACGCCTGATGATGGATGCAATGCTCAATATTGTACAAAAGTTCCCGAAAGAAATTGGTCGGAATTTCCAAAGAAATAGTTCCCACGGTTTGATGCATTGTCAAATTTTTGTTGGGCAAATTAATGCTGAAAAGTATTTCGGAAATAATTTCTATCGCTTTTTCAGGATTCTGTTCCAGTTCCGGATTTCTCTGTCTTTCGTCATAATTAATCTGATTCGTATGGTAAGAGTTCCGTAAAATTTCCAGAAACTCAATAATATGTCTTGTGTGACCGCCAATGGTAGAACCGTCCAGAGAAGGAATACTCTGAGTGTACATTTTTGCCGAAACTTTTCTCAGTAAATTCTGTTGTTCGGTAAGGATCTCGTGTAAGATCGCATAAACCGATTGGTCTTTATTCATACTTTCCTTTTTTAAATTTAATTAAAAGAATCACACAGAAAACAAAAACGGTAAGCGCAAGGTAAAATAATTTTCCGCCATCGTTATTGGTATCGATTCCCAGAATGAAAATGTGTGAGGCAATTGCTCCAATCATCGTTACAAGTCCCAGAACTGCTCCCCAAAAAGTGGTTTTAGGGTTTAGAATTAAAACTGCCGTAATGAGTTCCAAAACTCCTGA
Organism: Chryseobacterium gambrini; assembly: GCF_900156825.1. GTDB lineage: Bacteria > Bacteroidota > Bacteroidia > Flavobacteriales > Weeksellaceae > Chryseobacterium > Chryseobacterium gambrini. The sequence goes on from NZ_FTOV01000002.1 coordinate 37,418, forward strand.
AAAAATCCTTCCGAAAGGTTCTGCGTGGAGTCGGGAAAAAATAGCAACCGAATCCGGATGTGCTGTGAATTTGAAAAATAAAGTCTGCAGTAAAATAATGGCGGGAATTAATCGTAATGCCCAATCGATATAGTTTTTCATATTTGTAATGTTATTTTTTTTCCAATAAAGCGTAAGAAAACAGATGATTGTATTGTTGGCAATGAACAACTGCGTATTTGTACTCATCGAAGTTTACTGAACCCGTAAAAGTATAGGTTTGTCCGCCGTTCACAGATTTCAGCTTACCTAAAGAAACAAATTGCGATGGCTGCTGTTCTTTGCTTACATACACGTAAAGATCCGGACCGTTGCTGATGGTGAAGTTTTCATTTAAAACCAATGTGAAGACTCCGTTTTTTTCATAGATTTCTGCTTTTCCGTTAACGTTATTTCCGTAAGGTCCCTGCATAAAATCTCCGGAATATTTTAAGACCGAATTTTCAGGAGCCATTTCCATTAAATCTTCTGTTGCAGTGCTTTCTCTGACGCAGGAAACCAAGAGAAAGGACGCGAAAATAAAGGTGATCATTGTTTTCATAATTTCTGATGTTTTTATTTGATTGTAAATTTTCTGATTAAGGAATTTAAAATTTCACTCTGTATTCAACATTGGCAATGAAGCTTCTCGTCAGTCCATCGGGTCTGGATGTTCTCACGACAAAAGGAACACCTACATTAAGCTGAAGTCCATTTCTCCGGTTGATTTCGTAATCCAGATAGACATTTCCGTTCAGTGTAAGCCCTTTCGAATTGTTAATTTCCAGTTCTACATTGTTTTGGTTGGTAAAACGGTCGTTCTTCAGGTGATAAATAGGCAAAATACTTGGCGTAAGTCTTATTTTCGGATGAATCATTAAAGGATAAGAAACCCTCAGCAAAACATCGCCGCTTCTCTGGAATTTATTGGTGGATAAAAATCCTCTCAGTGCTGAACTTGCGGGATACTGTGATGCCAGAAACTGATTGTCATTCTGCGTTAAAGGCTGTTGTAGAGCGGCAACCAACTGAATTTTTTTGATTTCGTAACCCACTCCCACAATTAAATCCAACGTTCCTAAGCTGGACTGATAATCCATTGGCAAGGGGATATTATTCTTAGATTTCCCTGCATCTGACAAAGGGATTTTCGCACCTAATGTAAATTTCAGTTTTTCGTTAGCTTTATAATTGGCATTCAGAAACAAATCAGAAAGTCCAAAAGTAGAAACATCGTTTCCGTTTTGTGCTAATGTGGTGATTTTGGCATCAATGCTGAATTGTTCATCGATCTGTCTGTTGTATTCTACGTAATTTCCAAAAACAGAAATCGAATTATCTGCTTTGCCAAAGAAAATTCCGGTTTTAATCTGATTATGGTAAGTTTTGATGCTGTCGTTGCTATTCGGCTGAAAACTGTTAACCGTACAGAATCCGGCGTCACTGCATCCCTGTGCAACTAAATGATTGCTTTGCAAAAGCAGTAAAAATGCTGTTATCAGGAAAATTTTAAATGTTTTCATAATTTTAATTTTTTTGTGAGGATTAATTGGTCAGTTTTTTCCAGTTTTGGTCAGCACTTTTTTTCAGTTTTGCCTCGTTCTTGTTCCATGAAGTCAGGGTATTGTTGAAAAATTTATTGTAGAACAGGTGTGTTTTTCCGTCAATGATTTTAAAAGTGGTGGGATTGATTTCCACTTTTTCGCCATAATCTCCCATTGCAAAAGCGCACCAACCGCCGTAAACAGGTTCGTATTTTGCGGGATCTTTTTTCAGGAGTTCTTTATTTTTTTCCGAAGAAGTATAATAAATGGCTCCGTTTACATTGACCGCAAATTCTTTTTTCCCTTTTACCGCTTTTTTCTGTTCGATGTAAGAAACGGGATCATAACCCTGAATTGCCAGTTTGTTTTCTAAATTTCTATGTTCTGCTTTTTGGGGAAATGCCAAAAAAGGAAGCAGAAATACGAGAATGAGGGTGAATGTATTTTTCATAATTTTTTAATTAAAGTTGTTTAGATAAAATGTTTTAACCGCAAAAGAATCAAAAGTTTGCATCGGATTTTAGATTTTCAAAAGTTTTCAAAATATGCGTTTTTGCTTTCTTTTATGTTTCTTTTTATTAGTCATTTCTTTTGCCACTTTTGCGGTGAAAATTTTTAATTAAAGCTGTTTTACAATATCCTCCAGTGAAGCTCTTTCTTTGTAATCGGGATTGAAATGTCTCCAGATGATTTTTTGATTTTCATCTAAAATATAGGTCGCAGAAACGGGCAGTCTTCCGGAATCATCGGAACGACTTTTCTTAAAATCGTCTCCCAATCGGTTTTCGTAGAAGTCAAGCGTTTTTTTCTCGGGTGTGTACAGAACATCAAAAAGTTCTGCTATTCTGTAGTTTTCATCATACAAAACGGAATACACGGTTTTGGTTTTGCTGATGGTTTTTGCGATAAACTCAGGTTTTTCAGGAGAAATAATGACCAATCTTGTGTTTTTTGACTGTAATTCGGGAGCAAGATTTTGTAGGCTTTCAACATATTTATTACAATACGGACACCATTGTCCACGAATGAAAACCACCACGGTTTTCTTTTTTTCCTGAGACAGAGAAAATGTTTTTTCAAACTGATCTTTTGCTGTAAAGTTGGGAATCGTTTCACCCACCATTTTGCCCTTCACTTCGCTGATTGTCGGTGTTTTTTTGTCTGAATTTCTTTTCTCTGTAACCGATTGTCCGATATTTAAAAATTGTGCAGCGTTGTAATATCCATATTCGTACTGCACCAGTTCGCCGTTCTGGTCTAAGAAAAGAAAGGAAGGATAATTAACGATTTTAAATTTTTTGGCAAGTTCTGTTCCTTCTTTTTCGGCATTAATATAAAGGCTGATGAAATTTTTATTGAAAAATTCTCCCAGTTCAGGATTCGGGAACGTATTCTTTTTCATCAGCTTGCACGGACCGCACCAAGTGGTGTACAGATCGATGAAGATGAGTTTGTTTTCCTGTTGTGCCAATTTTTTGGCTTCTTCTAAATTTTTAGTCTGAAATTGAATTCCGGTTTTGCTTTGTGCATTGAACGAAATGGCAACTAAGAAAAAGAACGTATAAATTATTTTGGTGAACATAAGATAAAGTATTTACTATGTAGTTCCCAAAAACAGAAAAAATCACCCTGCGAAAAGATGATTTTTTAATTATTTTATTTAAAGTATTGATAATCAGGTTTAAAAATTATCGTCTTTTTTTATTTTTCGGATTTGTTCCACACATTTATGCTTTTGATTTTGCGCATTGTGCTTGGTGGAATACTTGTATTTTTCCTGTATTTCTTCCATATTTTTATTCTTCATAAAAATATCGTGGATGAGGTTTTGGCAGTGCGAAGAAATTTTATTGATGTAATCATTAAGTTTATCATAATAATTCCTTTCGTTTTCTATTGCCTGGTTGATCTCTTCTTTGTTTTCAAAATAATAGCTTTCGTGCATTTCCACAAAAAAGTTTCGGTTGCGCAATTTTTTCAGCCAAAGGTTTTTGGAAATTCCGGTAACGTAGTTCGCAAGACAAGTGTAGGCTTTGAAATCGTCATCATATAATTTTTCGTACAGAATAATTAAAGCGTCCTGAAAAACATCTTCTGCATCTTCAGAATTTCCTTTGTTGGAAAGAACAAATTTTCTGGTGTAGCCGAAATATTTCCGGTACAGAATACCAAAGGCAACATTGTTGTCCTTCTGGAAATCTTCTATTGCTAAAGTGTTTGTTGTTCTTTTGTTCATGTAATCTTCAGAACTTTCTCTGTGTTTTTCGTTGCCATACATCTTCGGTCCTGCCTGAAAGGAATAATTCCCAAAACCGAATCTTCACCGTCGGTAAGGAGCCAGATTTCCTGCCTTGCTAAAATAGATATTTTTTCGTCCCTAAAAAACTTAGAAACTTTCTTTTTCCCCGAAAATCCTGCCGGAAAAAATTCGTCACCGTCTTTCTGCCTTCTTAAACGCAGTGGGAAACAAAGTTTTTCTGCATCAAATGCCCAGTTCAGACTGTTATTGATTTGCTCAATTTCAATGATATTTTCGAGATTAACGGTAATCTGGTTTTCAGAAAAGTCAAAATTTTCCATCAGAAGAATTTCATCATCACTGTGCTTTTCAAACTTCCATTTTCCATCTTCCGTCTTTTTGCTTAAAATTAGTTCATCATAATTGACGATCAGCAGATAATCTTTTGAGAAAAAAGAACTTCCGTTTTCAGCTTTAAAAATTTTCGGAATTTCTTCTTCCTGATTAAAACCATACTTTTTAAGGATCTCAAATTTCACAAAATCACTTTCTTCATTCAGCTTACTTTTGGATAAAACTGTATATTCTCTGTTGAAAACCGAAATCCTGTTTTCGATCTCCTGAATCTGCTGCTGGACAAAATCTTTGGTCTGGTTTAAATAAGAAGAGCTTTTTTTGAAATTTTCCAGAAAATGATCGTTGGTTTCCAGAAGTTTCGGAACAATTTCGTTTCTAATTTTATTTCTTAAATAATCATTTTTCTTATTAGACAGATCTTCACGGTACTCAATATTATTTTCTTCTGCGAATTCGTAGATTTCTTCTTTTGTGAAATTTAAAAGAGGTCTTAAAATGTGATTTTCGTTTGCCGGAATTCCGCTCAATCCGTTAATTCCGGCTGCTTTTGAAAGATTGATGATGAAAGTTTCCAGTTGGTCGTTCAGATGATGTGCGGTGACTAAAAATTCCAGATTTTCTTCTCTTTGAACATTTCTGAAAAATTCATACCGCAGTTTTCTTGCCCAAAGCTGGATAGAATGTTCCGGCTTCTGGTCTTTTTCTGAAACTTTGTATAAATGAAATTTAATATGGTTTCTCTCACAAAAATCCGCCACCGTTTTCTGATCTAGATCCGAATCTTCTCCACGAAGTTTATAATTGATGTGGGCAATCTGAAAATGAATGCCTAAGTCCTTAAAGCAGTGTGCTAAAACCATAGAATCTGCACCTCCGCTCACCGCAAGAAGATAGCTTCGGTTTTCGGGGGAATCAACAATGTTTTTAAGCTGATTTTGGAAGTTGTCTACGTTCAGCATGGATGTCCGGAATTTCTTTTATGCAAAGATAATTCATATAATTAAAATGAATTTCGTTACCTTTGGTTCGTCTAAAAATGATTATTTATGAAAATTTTTAAAATTTTAGCAGTATCTGCAATGGTGTTGGGAATGACATCTTGTATCAGCAAAAAGCAGTATGATGCATTGAGCTCAAATTACAAGCAATGTATTGAAAACGTAGGTGAAAGACAGAGAGAAATTCAGGAACTGAAGTCTCAGAATTCAGCTTTAACAAGTGAAAATAATTTATTGAAAAGTCAGCATGATGCTTTGAAATCTTCATTGGATGCGTGTCTTTCGAATTCAGGGAAAAGCTCTGCCAATATCGACAAGCTGGTTGGAGAAATCAATTCTTCAAACTCTTATATCAAACAGCTTATATCAAGCAATGCGAAAAACGACAGCTTGAATTTAGCATTATCAAACAAACTGAAAAGATCGTTGGATAACGTAGCAGACAGCGATGTTCAGGTAAAAGTGCTGAAAGGAGTGGTAATGATCTCTCTTTCAGATAAAATGTTGTACAAAACAGGAGATTACAACGTATTACCTGCCGCTCAGGAAGTGTTAGGAAAAGTAGCTAAAGTAATTAACGATTACGATAAATATTCTGTCCTTATCGAAGGAAATACAGATAACGCTCCTTTAAGCTCTCCGAATTTACCAAAAGACAACTGGGATCTTTCTGCTTTAAGAGGAACTGCGGTTGCTAAAGTTCTTCAGACTCAGTTTGGAGTAGATCCTGCAAGAATTACAGCAGGTGGACGTTCCGAATACAATCCTAAAGCGACTAACATGAGCGTTTCAGGAAGAGCGGAAAACAGAAGAACGGAGATCATCATTATGCCTAAACTTGATGAGTTTATGAAATTAATGGATATCGCGCCAAAGAAATAATTTACAATCAACATTCAGTCAATACAAAACAAATCCCGAAGCAATTCGGGATTTGTTGTTTGTGATTAATCAAATTAGTTCTTCTTTTTTCAGCAAAGAAATAATTTTTTGAAAAAATGAATTGGATAGTTCCGGTTTAGTTTTTTTAGAAAAAGAATCCACAGTGCTTTTACGCACTGTAGTCTTCTGATTTCTCTGGTTAATTTGTTTTTTTCCCGCAAGCATTATGTCGTGTGTTTTTACCCTTCATTGCAAAGTTAGGCTTATTCGCAGACGAGACCATCCGTATTTTTACGGTAATTAAACTGGGGGATTTTCCCATCTTTCCGGAATCTTTAGGATTGTTTCCGCTTTTTTGTTATATTTAAGTAAATTTGACCGAAATAAAATTTGCAGCATGAGCTTTTTTGAAGAAAAACTTCCGGAAATGGACAGGTACCTTGAAACGCACGCTTCATCGGAACCTGAAATTCTGAGAAAACTGAGAAGGGAAACATACCAAAAGACCACACAGCCACACATGATCTCCGGTTATCAGCAGGGAAGATTGTTAACCATCATTTCGCAGATGATGCAGCCAAAAAATATTCTGGAAATAGGGACTTTTACAGGCTATGCAACACTTTGTCTGGCAACGGGAATGGCAAAAGACGGAAAAATTACTACTTTGGATGTGAATGAAGATTTGGCATACCTTCCTAAAAAGTATTTCGCGGAAAGTGAATACGCTTCTCAGATTCATTTCAGGCTTCAGGATGCGAAGGAATTTCTAAGAGAAACCGATGAGTTTTTTGATCTGGTTTTCATTGATGCCGACAAAGAAAATTATGCAGAATATTTCAGATTAATAAAGCCAAGAACAAAATCCGGCTCGGTGGTGATGTTTGATAATGTTCTCTGGTACGGAAAAGTTCTGGAAGAAAATCCGAAACAGAAATCTACGCAGGTCATTAAGGAACTGAATGATTTGATTGCAAAAGATGATGATTTTGAAAATCTTATTTTACCTTTGCGTGACGGGCTGAATTTTTTACGCAGAAAGTAATTTGAGGTTGAGTTTAAGGTTAGATTTTACAGAGTATTTTCTCAACCTGAACCGAAGTCTTAACCTTTTAATTAGAAAAATAAATGGATAAAGGAATTTGTGTTGTTACAGTAGCTCCTGTTCGTGCAGAAGGTTCGGACAGAGCAGAAATTGTTACGGAAATATTGTTTGGGGAAAGTGCAGATATTCTGGAAGTGAATAAGAACTGGACCAGAATAAAAATGCATTATGACGGCTATGAAGGATGGATGGATACGAAACAGCTTAAACCTGTAACAGACGAATATCTGGCTAAACGGAAAGTAACCGTTGTAACCGAAGACTTTTCTTCTGTCTTGATGAATGACGGAAAAACACTGCTTTCCATGGGTTCGGAAGTTGAATTTCCTGCGGTAGCGTCGAGAAGAAGTCACGACGTGCGAGAAAGTATTGCTTTAACGGCAAAAGAATTCCTGAATGTGCCGTATTTATGGGGCGGTAAAAGCTTTTTTGCGGTAGACTGCTCAGGTTTTACACAGTTGGTTTACAAAATTCACGACATAAAATTACCGAGAGACGCTTCACAGCAGGTTGAAGTGGGAGAATCATTAAGCTTTGTTGAAGAAAGTCAGCCGGGAGATCTTGCGTTTTTTGAAAATCCGGAAGGAAAGATTATTCACGTCGGAATCATGCTGGATAACCAGAGAATTATCCACGCTTCCGGAAAAGTGAGAATCGACACGCTGGATTCTACAGGAATTTTCAACAAAGAAATGAATAAACATACCCATAAACTGAGAGTAATTAAAAGTTTGCTTTAACTTAAAATCTGTCTGAAATGGAAAATATTCTCTTTACTGTTTTTGATATTTTTAATTTTGGATTACTGGTTTTTCTGTGGTGGTTTACGGTGAAACATTATAAATCACTGCCTCAGATTATACCCATTCATTTTGATTTTGACGGAAAAGCGGATAATTTCGGAAGTAAGAAATATGCCTTTTTAATGCCTGTGGTTTTAACCGGACTTTACTTCTTATTTGCTTTTATTGTGAGAGATCCAGAATCTGCCAATTATCCTGTTAAAATTACTGAAGAAAATCAGGATGCTCAGTTCATGATCATGGAAATTTTTATCAGATGGCTGTTTATGATAATCACATTGCTATTTTTAAACAGTCAGGATTATATGTTCCGGTATTCTTTTGATGAAAACGTAAAACCAAGAGTCCCGATGTCTTCGGCAATTTTTTCGGTGATTGGAAGTTTAATTATTTTGTTCGTTTTTGTAGGTGTTTTCAAATGATAAAATCTAAAAATAATTCTGAACATTATATCTGGGGAGACAACTGCGATAGCTGGATTCTGAAAAATGATGCCCATTTATCCGTCAAGCAGGAAATTATGCTTTCCGGAACTTCAGAAAAGCTGCATTTTCATCATCTCGCAGAACAGTTTTTTTATATTTTAAAAGGGAAAGCTGTCTTTTTTATTGATGGCGAAAGGTTGTCTGTAAAAAACGGTGAAAGCATTACCATTCCCCCAAAATCTAAACATTATATTGCTAATGAATCTGATGAAGATCTGGAATTTTTAGTCATTTCCAGTCCTTCGGCTGATAATGATAGAATTGTGCTTTAAATGGAAATTAAAAGATATTATGACTGCGAATATTTTAAATAGTTGGAATTTAAAAGCTGAAAGTTATATGGAAGCTAAACTCAGGTATTCTGGTTTTGGCTGTGAAATTTTTGAGTTTTTTAAATACGAATTATCTTTAAATCTGAATAACTTCCAATTTTACCAGCCGATAAATCAACCTGAAGACTTAATAGCATATTATAAATTAGACAACATAGAGTTTGCTGTTCAGTTAGATCCTCTATGTGAAGTTATATGTATTTGGAATAATAGCATTTCTGTAGAAGTTAATTTTTTTGTTAAAGACTATTATGCTAAAGTAATAGAAATAATAAAGACCAAGATTTTATAAATTTAAAAGAATTGAAAACTCTATACAACATATTTATCCATCTGCTCATCTTCGGGATGAAGGTTTTTGCGTTATTCAATGATAAAACTAAAAAAGGCGTTGAAGGCAGGAAAGAATCTTTAGGAAAGGTGAAGTCAGGCTTTAAAAAATCTGATCAAGTGATCTGGATGCACGCTTCAAGTCTTGGAGAATATGAACAGGGACTGCCTGTTTTGGAACAGTTGAAAGAAAGATTTACGGATCATAAAATTTTAGTCACCTTCTTTTCTCCATCCGGTTATGAAAACGTGGTGAAAAAGAAACATTTTGCCGATGTGATCTGTTATCTTCCTTTTGATAAAAAATCTGCTGTAAAAGAATTTACAGACCAGTTTGATGTTCAACTATTTTTTACGGTGAAGTATGATTACTGGTATCATCTTCTTGGTGAACTTAAAAATAAAGGAGCAAAAACGTATGTGATTTCAGCTTTGTTCTATGATCGTCAGTCGTTTTTTACATCGTATGGAAAATGGTTTGTACAGCAACTTCAGAAAAATATCGACTGGTTTTTTCATCAGACCCAAATGTCCTTTGCTCTGGCTAAAAGCATTGGATTAACGAAATCTTCGGTAACGGGAGATACGAGATTTGACCGTGTAAAACAGTTGAGACATCGAGACAATCAAGTAGATTGGATTAAAGATTTTATTGGCGAAGATAAAACCGTGGTTTTCGGAAGTTCTTGGCAGGCGGAAGAAAAAATTGCGCTGGAAGTCTCGCAGGGAAGTCCTTATGCAAAATTAATTATTGCTCCGCATGATCTGAAGAGAGTTTCCCATTTGAAACAGCTTTTTCCGGAAGCAATTTTATACAGTGAAATTAAAAATTCTGTTGAGGATTTTAACTCAAATATTTTAATTATCGACAGCATCGGTTTGCTTTCAAAATTGTATTCTTACGCCGATGTTGCGGTGGTAGGAGGAGGGTTTCATGATGCGGGACTTCACAATATTCTGGAAGCGGCAACCTTTGGCGTTCCGGTAATTTTCGGAAATCAGTATAGAAAAAATCCTGAAGCAGACGGTCTTATTTCGGCGGATGGAGGAAGGTCTTTTGAAAATGCAGGTCTTGCTGCAGATTTTGTTCTGTTTTTAATTAATAATGAAGATTCCCTTCAGGCAATGTCTGAAAATGCTGAAAAATTTGTCTCTGAAAAACCGAATTCTACGGAACTGATCTTACAGAAAATCTTATCGTAAAAATCCCTGATTTTTAATGTCTTTGATGATCTGGTCAAAATTTTCCGGAATCTTATCGCTGGTCAGCCAGTTAAAATCGATCCCGTTGTTAATGAAAAGTTTGGATAAATATGTATTCTCAAGGATTTTATCTTTTAAATTATCCAGATGCTCATCAATTTCCATCCAGTAATCGACATCCAGTTTTTTGGTTAAAAGCAAAGCTTTCACCACTTTATTAATGATGTAGAGATACAGTTTATAAACATTATCGAATCTTTGTCGGCTCAGATCTTCGTTATATTCTAAAATCTTATTAATCAACAATAAATTAAGAGAAACTTCTCCGAATTTATCGGTCGTTACTTTTACGTGTTCGGTAATTTCACTGCTTATTTTACGGATAATTCCCAGAAAATATTTCTGATTGCTGATGTATTTTGATGCCAGTAAAACTTTTTCGGAAACAATTTCCTCCATCGCATCTCTTTTATTGTCTGTGGTTTCAGGATCAATAAGTTCGAAGTATAGTTTTTTAGATAAAAGTTTATCTTTTTTTAATAATCTGAAAATCAGGCGGTCTTTTTCTACAGAAGAAAAATTGCTCAGAGCAGTTTTGAACTCTTTTGAATATTCCATTCAATAAAATTAATTAAAAATTTTCGAATATTTCAAAAATCCGTTGAATGCCCAGTTTGCGGTATAGTATAAAGATTTAACTGTAGAAAATCCCATGAAATCTTTATACACCAGATATTGATCTCGGATGATGTTTTTTTTCTTTCTGGAAACACTGTTTTCGCGCATCCTGTATTTAGCAAGTGTTTTATTCAGCGGATAGCCTTTCGGGATTTTTTTCAGAAGATTCAGCCACATCACATGATCTTCGCGCTTGCTTTTCACGGGGAAGAAGAATTTTCCCACTCTTTTGGTATCGTACATTGTAGAAACCGGAGCCAGTCTGCAGGTTTTAAGCAGGTTGGAAAAGGTAACGACTGTATCGGCTTCAAAATCTTTTAGAACCGGTTCCATCGTATGTTCATCACATCTGGAATAATTGCAGTACACCAATTCTGCATTGTTTTTATCCATAAACCCGATCATCTCGTCAAGATATTCAGGATACCAGAAATCATCGGAATCCAGAAAGGCGATGTAACGACCTTCCGCTCTTTCGAGGCTTTTATTTCGGGCATTTCCTGCGCCGCCGTTTTTTTCAAGAACGTGTAATTTTATTCTGGGATCATTGTACTTTCGGATCAGCTCAACCGTATTATCTTTGGAACGGTCGTCCGAGATCAGCCATTCCCAGTTTTCATACGTCTGGCTGAGTACAGACTGTATGGTTTCCTCTATAAATTCCGCCGAATTGTAGGAGGGGGTGATTATCGAAACTAATTCTTTCATCTTGTGTTTTATAAAAATTTTTTCTCATAAAAATGCCATGAGCTTACCCCAACGGCAATAACCACCATCATACATGCAAAAGCCATCACGTAAGGATTGTAATCTTTAAATAATCCCAGTGTGGTAAAAGTTCTGATGATCGGGAAGTGGAAGATATAAATTCCGTAGGTAAAATCTCCATATTTTCCGAAATTATTTAAAAACTTAAAAGAATATGCGATGTACAGGACGATAATCCCGATCATCATCGGAGAAAAAAGCTGAATCTTTGTAAATAAATCGATCCACACTGTGGCTATGGCAATGATAAAAAGGGTGTTTTTATATTTGATGAATTTGTCAAAATTAAAATAAATCAGCATTCCCGGTATGAAATAAGACAGCGTTCCCGGAAGCTGTTTCGCCATTGAAATTTTTCCCTGATGTTCAAAATAATTAAGATAAACGAGCGACAGAAAATATAGGATCATTAAACTGATGTTCCTATACTTGTTGTTTTTTCCGAACAGTAGAAACATCAGCGGAACAGCAAAATAATAGCACATTTCTATCTTTAGTGTCCAAAGAGCTCCGTTGACTGCCTGATTTCCGAAAACTCCGGGAAGCCACGGTGCTTTAAAATTTAAAAAAATGGAATTCCAGAAAAGATATTTGTAGACCTGCGTATTACTAAAATATTCCCTGAACGAATAAGTGCTTACAAGACTGAGTAAAATGGCACAGAGAAAAACAACCAATAAATAAGCGGGAACAATTCTCCTGATTCTTTTGCTAATATAGCTTTTAAGACTGGAAGAACGCTCATAACTTCTGGCGATGAGAAATCCGCTCACCACAAAAAAACCGAAAACGGCAATTTCGATAGGGCTGTGTTCCAGAAATTTCAGCTCCGGAGAAACGCTTAAAGCTCCAAGATGCCCTAAAAAAACGATGAAAGCGAGGAGAACACGGATAAAATCAAAATTATTTTTCGTAAGGTCTTGCATTTGCATTTGTTTGTTACAAAAATAGTTTTTTTCGAAGAAAAGATCATATTTCCGGTAATGAATGTTTGCTGAATAAAGGAAAAACAACGCTTTTGAAATGCCGATACACAGAAAATAATAAATTTTAACAATATTTTTTTAAAAAAATTGTATAATAATATAAATAAATCATAATTTTAGCGCTTGAAAAAATTGATATATGAAGAAATTAGCATTATTATTTGCAGGTTTATCATTATTTGTAGCAACAGGATGTAATAACGACGACGAAGTAGTACAGGAAGCTCCGTTAGTGGGAGTTTGGCAGCCCGTGAAAAAAGTAGTAACCGTAGTTGCAATAGGAGAAGTTCCTGTTTCGGACGGTATTTCTTTTGATACCACTTGTCAGCAGACTTCAAGATGGACGTTCGCTTCCGGAAATGCAGGAACAAGAAAAGATATGGGAGACAGCGCAACGCCGGGAACCTGTACACCTACTTTCGACAGAACATTTACTTATACTTATGATAAAGACAGCAAAGCTATTCAGATAAAATATCAGGGAATTGTTCAGCCGGATCAGGGAAGAATCATCAGCATCAGCGATACTGCTTTAAACATCATGTTTGAAGACAAATCAGATCCTACCGAATTCCATTCTGAAACCTATACATTTAAGAGAATACCTCAGTAATAGTCTGAATTATCAATATAAAATACAAATCTCATCTACTGATGAGATTTTTTTGTGCATTATTTCGTCAAATTTAAATTTCCATTTCTTTTAAAATCATTATTTTTGTGAAAATTAGAAAAGGAATTTAAAAGAATCCGGCATCTAATATCTTAACATCTAATATCTATAAAAAAGTGTTTTACGATCATCAGCAGATAGAAAAAAAGTGGCAGAAGTACTGGGAAGATAATCAAACGTATAAAACTTCCGACAACACAGACAAACCTAAATTTTATGTTCTCGATATGTTTCCGTATCCATCCGGAGCAGGACTTCACGTAGGTCATCCGCTTGGATATATCGCATCCGACATTTACGCGAGGTACAAAAGACATCAGGGTTTTAATGTTCTCCACCCTGTTGGTTACGACAGCTTCGGGCTTCCTGCTGAACAGTACGCTATTCAGACAGGGCAGCATCCTGCGATTACGACAGAGCAAAACATTACAAGATACGAAGAGCAGTTAAGAAAAATTGGCTTTTCTTTCGACTGGAGCAGAGAAGTAAGAACTTCCGATGCTTCTTATTATAAATGGACACAGTGGATTTTTATTGAGCTGTTCCATTCGTGGTATAATAAAGATACTGATAAAGCGGAGCCTATTTCATCTTTGGTTAAACGTTTTGAAGAAAAAGGAACGGAAGGGTTAAATGCCAATCAGAACGATGAATTAAATTTCACGGCGGAAGAGTGGAAAGAAGCTTCAGGAATTGATAAAGAAGACATTTTATTAAATTACCGTTTGGCTTACAGAGCGGAAACCACTGTAAACTGGTGTCCTGCTTTGGGAACCGTTCTGGCAAATGATGAGGTGAAAGACGGAAAATCCGAAAGAGGAGGTTTTCCTGTTTTCCAGAAGAAAATGATGCAGTGGAGCATGAGGATTTCTGCGTACTCTGAAAGATTATTGCAGGGATTAAAAACTTTGGACTGGCCACAACCTTTGAAAGATTCTCAGGAATACTGGATCGGAAAATCTCAGGGAGCACAGGTGAGATTCAATGTGGAAGGACATGACGAGATCGTTGAAGTGTTTACAACAAGACCAGATACTATTTTCGGAGCGACTTTTATGGTTCTGGCTCCCGAAAATCCTTTGGTGGAAACCATCACAACCGCAGAGCAAAAAGCTGAGGTAGATTCTTATATTGAAGAAACTTCTAAGAAAACGGAACGTGACAGAATGGCGGACGTGAAAAATGTTTCAGGCGCTTTCACGGGAAGTTATGCTTTAAACCCTTTCAGTGGAGAAAGAATGCCGATCTATATTTCAGATTATGTTTTGATGGGTTACGGAACAGGTGCTGTAATGGCGGTTCCTGCACATGACGAGCGTGATCACAGATTTGCAAAGAAATTTAATTTAGAAATTAAGAAAGTAGTGGAAACGGACGAAGATGTTCAGGAAGCTTCTTTCGATTCTAAAGATTCGGTTTGCGTAAATTCTGATTTCTTAAATGGATTAAATTATAATGATGCAAAGGCATTGATTATTTCTGCTATTGAGAAAAAAGGAATCGGACACGGAACAACGAACTACAGACAGCGTGATGCGATTTTCTCAAGACAAAGATATTGGGGAGAACCGGTTCCTATCTATTATAAGGATGGAATGCCTTATACATTGCCGACTTCCGCTTTGCCTTTGGAACTTCCGGAAGTTGAAAAATATCTGCCGACTGAAGACGGAGATCCGCCATTGGGAAATGCAAAAACGTTTGCATGGGATGAAGCTAATCAAAAAGTAGTCGATACAAATTTGATTGATGAAAAAACGGTTTTCCCTTTAGAATTATCCACAATGCCGGGTTGGGCAGGAAGCTCATGGTATTTCCTAAGATATATGGATTCGAAAAATGATGAGGTTTTTGCTAAAAAAGAACTTTCAGATTATTGGGGACAGGTGGATTTGTACATCGGAGGAAGTGAACACGCGACAGGACATTTATTATATTCCCGTTTCTGGAATATGTTCTTAAAAGACAGAGGATATATTAATCAGGATGAGCCTTTCCAAAAGTTGATTAATCAGGGGATGATTTTGGGGATGAGTGCTTTTGTGTATAGAGTTGACGGAACTAATCAATATGTTTCTAAAAATTTAGCAAAAGATTATACAACTCAGGCAATTCACGTTGATGTATCTTTATTAAAAGGAACTTCTGATGAACTGGATACTGAAGCTTTCAAAGCTTGGAGACCGGATTATGCAGATGCAGAATTTATTTTAGAAGATGGAAAATACATCACAGGTCGTGAAGTAGAAAAAATGTCCAAGTCAAAATACAATGTGGTAAATCCGGATGACATCTGTGAAGAATACGGAGCAGACGGTTTAAGATTGTATGAAATGTTCTTAGGTCCGTTGGAACAATCTAAGCCTTGGAACACGCAAGGTCTGAGTGGAGTCTACGGTTTCCTTAAAAAGTTCTGGAATTTATATTTTGACGGGGATACTTTCTCGGTTTCCGATGAAGAGCCAACCAAAGCAGAATACAAAGTTTTACATACCTTAATAAAGAAGGTGGTTTACGATATTGAAAACTTCTCTTTCAATACGTCTGTCTCTTCTTTTATGATCGCTGTAAACGAATTGCAAAAAATAAAATGCAACAAACGCAATATTTTAGAACCTTTAGCCGTTATCATTTCTCCGTATGCACCTCACATCTGTGAAGAACTTTGGAGTTTATTGGGGCATCAGGATTCTATAGAATTTGAAAAATTCCCTGTATTGAACGAGGATTACTTAGTTGAAGATGAGATTTTGTATCCGGTAAGTGTAAACGGAAAAATGAAGTTTAAAATTTCACTTTCCGCGCAGCTTTCACCTAAAGAAGTGGAGGAAGTGGTACTTAAAGACGAAAAAATGGTGCAGATTCTGGAAGGGAAGACCCCGACGAAAATCATTGTAGTGCCTCACAGAATTGTGAATATAGTAATTTAAAAAAAAATTAACATTGGCAAATTAAAAAAAATGAAGGCTTAAATTTTTTGATTTTTTAACGTAAATGTTAAAATTGAAAAATATTACCAAAAAAAGAGAAAATAATTGTAATATCGAAAGTGTATTAAAATTTCTTTATCAAAAAAATGGCAAATGTTTATTTAAGACTCTTGCATTTTAATTATTTTTGCCTTTAATTTACACCTTGTAAAATTTTAAAACAATATAATTTAGTTAAATATGGAAATGAATGTTTCAAAAAATGATGAGCAAGTAATTGCTAGAAAGTCGGGAGGTTTAAACCCAGCTGTAATTATTCCTATTATCTTTGCAATAGGAGTTTGTATTTATTTATTCGTTCTAGGTAACCCAGGAAACTTTAAAGATGCTAATGAATTAGGAGGAGCATCTGTTGCTTTTGCTGACAAGGAGGGGAAAGACATTCACCCAGAATCGTTCTTAGGTATTATCTACAAAGGAGGGGTTATTGTACCTATCTTGATTACTTTCATGATCACGGTAATCGTTTTCTCTTTTGAAAGATATTTCGTTCTTAGCAAAGCTGCCGGAAAAGGAAACTTAGACAACTTCGTTGTACAGGTAAGAAGCTTACTAAACCAAAACAAAATTGATGAAGCTTTAGAAGAGTGCGACAGACAGCAAGGTTCTGTTGGTAACGTAGTAAAAGAAGGTCTTACTACTTACAAAGCTTTATCTCACGATACAACGCTTAACAAAGAGCAAAAAATGGTAGCGCTTAACAAAGCAATCGAAGAAGCGACTACTCTTGAAATGCCAATGCTTGAGAAAAACATGATGATCCTTTCTACTTTAGGTACTGTTGCAACGTTAGTAGCACTTTTAGGTACGGTAATCGGGATGATCAAGGCGTTCTTCGCATTAGGTTCAGGAGGGGGTACTCCGGATGCCGCTGCACTTTCTACAGGTATCTCTGAAGCCTTGATTAACACAGCTTTAGGTATTGGTACTTCAGCAATCGCTATCATCCTTTATAACTTCTTTACTTCTAAAATCGACGGATTAACTTATAAGATCGACGAGATCGCAATGAGCATCCAACAGTCTTTCGCTGAATTCAACTAAGAATTGTAGCAAGGAATTTGCAGTAAGTAAAAAGAAGTTTAATTAAAAATCATTAATAATAATGGCGAGAGTCAAACCAAAAAGACATGGAGTAGTGACGGATATGACGGCAATGTGTGACGTTGCGTTCCTACTGCTTACATTCTTTATCTTGACCACTCAGTTTAAAAAACCTGATGTGGAGCAGATTAAACCGCCATCTTCAATATCAGAGAAGTTACTTCCTGATGCAAGTTTGATGACCATCAACGCTACACCGGACGGAAAATTTTATTTCCAGCCTGTAGAAAATGCATCAGAGAGACTGCAGCTTTTAGACAATATGGGAAAAAAGTACGGAGTTACTTTTGACAATAATGAAAAAGCTGCATTCCAGAAAGTACAAGCAATTGGGGTTCCTATGAACCAGCTTAAAAGCTATCTTGATTTGCCAGATGACGAGCAGAAGAATTTCAAGAGTCCTACAGGGATTCCTATGGATAGTACGAATAAGCAGTTAGTAGACTGGGTAAAAGAAAGTTTGAACGTAAATCCTGATTACAAATTAGCAATCAAAGGAGACGTTACAACAGAATATCCGAAAGTTAAAAGCTTATTCGAGGGTTTAAGAGATATCGATTTTCTTAAATTTTGGTTGATTACATCACAAGAAGGTAAACCTAATGAATAATATCATTTAGAAATGGCAGAAGTACAAGTACAGGAAAAGGGCGCCAAAGGCGGCAAGGTACGTTCCAAGAAACAGAGTACCAGAGTCGATATGACTCCGATGGTGGACTTGGGTTTTCTATTGATTACCTTCTTTATGTTCACAACCACATTCTCTAAACCGAATGTAATGGATTTGGGTCTTCCGGCAAAACCGAAGGATGAAACAAAAAAACCACCTCCAACAGAAATTAAACTTTCGAACTCTATATCTTTATTATTAGGTAAAAACAATAAGATCTTCTGGCATCAGCAGGACAATACGTCTTTAACAGATCAGAATCTTAATGAAACTACTTTCGATAGAGAAGGAATCCGAAAAGTAATTGAGCAGGCAAAAGCAAATGCGGCTGATAAAACTAAATTTACAGTTATTATTAAGCCAACTGACGATGCTGTATATAAAAACTTCGTAGATATCCTGGACGAAATGGCAATTACTAAGAGTGAGCAGTACGGTGTTACTGATCTTAAACCTTGGGAAAAAGCTATTTACGATAGAAAAGTGGGTAACTCTGGTGCTGCAGCAGCTCCGGCTACTAAGTAATTTAAACCATAAAATTGTAAATCTATGGCAAACGAAAATGTATACGATCCTAATCTTACCTTAGATGAGATTGTATTTGAAAATAGAAACAAGGAATATGGTGCATACGATTTAAGACATCAGTACCCAAAACTTCTGACAAAATCTTTCATCGTTGGAACAGCATTATTCCTTATTGCGGCTTTGTCTCCATTTATCTATCTTACCATTAAGAGACTTACTGAACCTGAAAAACAAGAAGTTAAAGCAGATTTGGTAGAGATTCTTCAGGAAGATAAAGTTATTGAGCAGCCAAAAGAAGAAGAACCACCTCCACCACCTCCACCAAAAGAGGAAGAGAAAATTGAAATTATCCAGAACGTGGTTCCTGAGCCTGTAAAAGCTCCGAAAATTGAAACACCACCACCGCCAATTTCTAAGCAGTTAGAAACAACAACCGGTCTGGTTAATCAGGAAGGGGTAAAAGCTCCGGCTTACACTCCGCCGCCACCGCCACCATCAACAGGTACAAAGGCGTCTACAGCAGAAGTAAAACCTCAGGTAAGTGATACTCAGGTTTATACAGAAGTAGAGCAGACTGCTGAATTCCCTGGAGGTATTAATGCTTTCAGAAATAAAGTATCCAGTAACTTCGATGGTTCAGCGATGAACGGAGATGAAGGTACAGTAAAAACTGAAATCACTTTCGTTGTAGAAAGAGACGGAAGTATTACGGACGTTAAAGCAAGCGGTGGAAACTCTGACTTCAATGCTGAAGCAATCAGAACCATCAAGTCTATTAAAAATAAATGGACTCCTGCTAAAATTAACGGACAATCTGTACGTTATAGATTCAGATTACCTTTAACAATGAATTTTGAAGGATAAGATTTATCTTTAAATAATAATTAAAAAAGAGAAGCATTTGCTTCTCTTTTTATTTTTTTTGGTATTTTTGTTATATGATGTTCAATTGGTTATCCCTCGTTACGGGATTATTTTATATCGTTCTGGGAATCGTGGTAATGTACTACAGATTTTTCTTCACAGTTCTGGAACCCGGAGTTGCCTATGCATTAGGCGGACTTCTTATTTTGTATGGAATTTTCAGAATTTACAGAGCGGTTACAAAAATTAAAAATTCAGGAAATGAAGAATAGTGTTAAGCTTCTAATGCTGTTTTTCATTAGCATAATAGCAGTTGGTTGTAAAAAAGAAGAAAAATCTCCGTCTTACCATAAAGGAGAAATGACGATTCTTACGGATGAATCTTTTAAAAGTGTTACGGAAGCTTTAGCAGAAGGATATATGATTAATTATCCCGAAACAAAGATCAAAGTCGTTACGAAAAAAGAAGATCTCGGATTCATTGATTTATTAAACAATAAGACAAGAATCGTGGTAATGTCCAGAGATCTTACGCCGGAAGAAATTAAGACATACGAAGAACAGATCGAACTGAAGTTTTTACCTGCAAAATTCGCTGCAGATGCTGTTATTTTTATTGTTCCGAAAGATTCTCCAAAAGAAAGTATTACCATGGAGGAAATTCAGAAAGGATTGCAGTCGGATAATAAAGAATTTATTTTCGACGGAGCCAATTCCAGCAATCTGAATTTTGTGGCTCAGAAACTTAAAAAACAGCCGAAAGATTTAAAGTTTTCAGTTATTCCGGGAAGCAAGAATATTATTGAAGAACTCAATAAATACCCGGATAAAATAGGGGTTATCGGTCTTAATACATTCAGCCGTCCTTATGATAAAGAGTCTGAACAGTTGAGAAATATGGTAAAAATTCTTCCTGTGGAAGACAAAGGAAAACTTTACACTACAGATTTTGAAAACCTCCGCAAAATGAATTATCCCTTTACAAGAGTTTTGTATTTTTTAACAAACGAAGGAAACTTCAATATTGCCAATGGTTTTATAAGGTATTCGTGCACCCAGCTTGGGCAAATGATCGTTCAGAAAGAAGGATTGCAACCATACAATCTTTACAGAAGAGAAGTTCAAATGCGTTAAAAAGTATTAAATTAATCCTTTAACCAAAATAAATGTATTATTTTGGTCTGAAAATTGTGTATTACTTAAATCGAAATTTAGATTAGAAAATATAAAATGAAAGATATAATGAATATGAATGTAAAGAAGCTTGCCTTTGGAGCGGCTGTAGTGTTTTTTACCAACTTTGCCGTTGCACAAACTGTACAGGATGGTATCAACAGTATAGACAGTGATAAATATGCTCAGGCAAAAACTAATTTTACGAACATGATCGCTTCGGCGCCTACTGCAGAAAACTATTTCTATTTAGGAAATACATATCTTAAGCAGGGAGAGCCAGATTATGCGGCAGCAACTGATAGTTTTAACAAAGGTCTTGCAGCAGATGGCAAAAGCTATTTAAATAAATTAGGTTTGGCAACTGTAAAACTGGGTAAAGGAGATAAGGGTGCTATTGCGGAAATTCAGAAAATCGTTACCGATTCAAAAGAAAAAGATGCAGAAGTTCTTTTCAGAGCGGCAGAAGCTTTAACTTTATTTGAGAAAAATAACTCTCCGGATTTGGCTATTCAATATTTGAATAAAGCGATTGAAAGAGCAGAGAAAAAAGGTGTTCCGGCTCATTACTATTATACTTTAGGGGATGCTTACAGACTAAAAAGAATGCCAGGAGATGCAATGTCTGCTTATGACAAAGCGCTTCCTTTAGCTAAAAATAAAGCATCGGTTTATACAAGAATCGGGACTTTATGGATGGCTGCACAACAGTGGCAGCAGGCTAAAACAAGTATAGATAAAGCAATTGCCACAGATCCATCTTATGCTCCGGCGTATAAAGCTCTTGCAGCTTATGATATCAGATATCAGCAAAATGCGAAAGCGACTCAGGATTTGATCAATTATACAAAATATGCCGATGAAGATCCATATACTCAATTAGAAATTGCTAAGCTTTATTTTACCAATGAAGATTATGCAAATTCCAAGCAGGTTTTAGATAAGATTTTTGATAAGATTAATGATCCTATTAAATTTAAGTTGAGAGCTTACCAATTGTATGCTGACGGAAAATATACTGAAGCAAAACAAAATATGGATAGCTTTGTTTCTCAGGCGGATAAATCAAGAGTACAGCCTGCAGACCAAGGTTTACAGGGGTTAATTGCAGCAGGTTTGGCTAAAACTGAAACAGATGCTGCTAAAAAAACAGCTTTAACTACTGAAGCACAGCAGAAAATTGCCATCGCAAAAGCGGCTAAAGATGAAACCTTGAAGTGGGATATGGAATTGGTGAAAATCGCAGGAGGAGGAGCTTCTCAGGCTGATATTGATGCAGGACCTACAAACCCTACGATTGAAGGATTAAAGCAGAAAGTGGCCGCAAATGCTCAGGACTCAGATTCTTTATTCAAACTTGCGACTGCTTATCAGGATGCAAAGAACTGGAATGGTGCAATAGCTACATGGCAGAAAATGAATGCCCTTTTACCAGATTGGGCTCCGGGTTACTACAGCTTAGGATATTCTTATCAGCAGGCTGGAAATAATGATGCGGCTAAAATGGCGTATGAGAAATTCATCAGTACGGTAAAACCTGCAGAGCAGGAAGCTAATAAGCAGACTTTAGCTTATGCTTACTTTGCTGTGGCATATATGTCTAAGGATTCTGATGTAGCAAAAGCAAAAGACTATGTTGCAAAATCTGTACAGTTGGATCCAACCTATCAGGATGCAGTAAAGTTGAATGCAGAAATCAACAAATAATTTAAACTTTAAATTATAAATAATGAAACTTCCCATTCGTAATGTTTGGGAAGTTTTTATTTTAATCCTATCTTTGATTGTATGAAAACAGATATATTAGCTTTTGGAGCGCATCCTGATGATGTAGAATTGGGATGTGGAGGAACGATAGCCAAATTGGTTTCAGAAGGGAAGACCTGCGTTATCGTTGATCTCACGAGAGGAGAACTCGGAACGAGAGGAACAGAAGAAACCAGAAAGGCGGAAGCCAATGATGCTGCAAGAATTTTAGGTGTTTCTATAAGAGAAAATCTCGAGATGAGAGACGGGTTTTTAGAAAATTCCGAGGACTATCAGATGAGGATCGTAAAAATGGTTCGCAAATATAGGCCGGAAATCGTCTTTGCGAATACAATTGATGATAGACATCCAGATCATGCAAAAGGAGCGAAATTAGTATCGGATGCGTGCTTTTTGTCTGGATTAAGAAAAATTGAAACGGTTTTGGAAGGGGAGATTCAGGAAGCGTGGAGACCAAAGCATATTTTTAACTATATGCAATGGAAAAATGTAGAGCCTGAATTCGTTATTGATATTTCAGAATTTTTGGATGCAAAAATTGCGGCATGCAAAGCATTTAAAACTCAGTTTTATGATCCGGATTCTAAGGAACCTGAAACCCCGATTACTTCAAAAAACTTTTTAGACAGCTTAACTTATCGCGCAATGGATTTGGGCAGATTATCGGGAGTAGCTTATGCAGAGGGATTTACGTCTGAAAAGTTAATTGCTTTGAAAAATTTTGACGGAATTGTTTGGTAATTAAAAAATCTTTCCTATATTTGCACTCACAAAACGGTGATTGTAGCTCAGTTGGTTAGAGCGTCGGATTGTGGTTCCGAAGGTCGTGGGTTCGAGACCCATCATTCACCCAATAAAAGTACACTTTTCAAAAGTGTACTTTTTTATTTTATACCAAATCTAAGTTCATATTTTCATTATTTTTTGTTATAAAAGTTTGTGGATCAGTATAAAAAACTGGAGTCAAACCCCAAAGTTGGGAATTTCATGGGTGCTTTTTTTATGGAGACCTTATTATAACTTCCTAATGCAAAGCAGGTTTAATATCGTATGATATTTCTTGCGTTTTCTCATTGCATTTTGTGAAAAAATAAAGTAATCCTTATTAATGTGAGAATAATGATTCGGGATAATTTAAAGAGTGGCGTTCTAAATATTTACTTTCGTATTTTCTTTTTTTACATATTCAATAAATTTAGAAGGAGGAATACCTGTTTTTTCTATGAATATTCTGGTAAAAACAGTATGAGAAGAAAAACCGCATTCTTCGGCAAGATAACTTATTTTGTAATTAAGATATTCGGGGTTTTGTTTCAGCTTCAAAATGATGTAGTCGATTCTTAATTGGTTGATATAGCCATTAAAATTATTTTTTTTATATTTTTTAATTGTAAGGGTAAGATAATTATAATTAACATTCATGCTGGAAGCCAAAGAACTCAGTGATAGGGTGGATGATAAAAACTGTTGCTTTTTTTCAAACTTATTTAGCTTATCTAAAATTTCATTTTCTTTTTTCAGAGATAAGATGTTCTTATCTGTTTTAATTACTTCTTCAGCCTTTTTGGAAGCTATAGCTACTTCTTTTTCTTTCTTTTCTAACCGGGCATTAATTTCTATAAATCTTTTTTTATACTTTCTTAATGTAAAGAAACGGTTGATGAGATATGTTGTGAATAGTAATAGGAATAGTATAATCAACCAGAGATAAGTCATGAAATGTTTAGAGTTATTCAATTCATATTTAAGGGGTTGTATTTGGTCTAAATTATAGAGTTTGGCAATGAAATCTGCCTTTGAATTGTAATCAAACTTTTGATTTGCTTTCTCGTAAAACCGGGAATATTTAAGGTAGGCTTTTTCATCTTCCATTTTATCAGTTGCCTGCATTGCGATTTTATAAAGTTCCAGTTCGTGGTTGATGAATCCAAAACTTATTTGTTTGGATTTAAGTGCCTGTTCGCAATACGCTAATGAGATTTTATATTTTTTTTTGAGAATATATGCTTGCGCTAAATAGTACGAATCATAAAAAACTGTTATTTTGTCATCTCTAAACTCATTCAAATCTTTATTTGCCTTTTCAATAGCACCATCCAGATTTCCGGATAAAATATCGTAATGAATCTCACTATCACGTATTCCTTCGCTATCTAAATCGTTTAAGGATAAAGGCAGACTTTTAATTTTTTTTAAATAAAGAGCAGCAGAATCTAATTTTTTCTGTAGCAGATAGGCATCAACAATACTGTTATATTTTTCCCGCTTAGCACGATTTATTTCTAGAATAATTTCCGGTGCGATTTTTTTCTGATTAGCCAAATAATCATCTAAATCTTTTATTGCTTTTATGTAGCCTATTATTTTCTTGTCAAAATCACCAATCACGCCATAAACCAAACCTTCATCACCTCCAAAAATCAATTCTTGAATATTAGACTTGTCTCTGGATTCATACATCCTCTTTTTTTTCAGGCAGGACAATGCCAAATCATTTTTATTTTGAAGAGCATATATTAATGCTATCATATTCAAATTGTTGGCATACATTGTAAAATCTCTCTCTTTTTGAGCATAAAAATTAGAAACTTTTATAAACTGTACTGATTTATCGAAGTTATTTAATATCTCCAGATAATAAATCTCTCCACAGATTCTATAATATTTCATTTTATCTTTGTCAGACAAATTTCTTTTTGCCATCTCATCACAATAGATTTTAGGATTTTTTTCAGAATAAGATTTTCTGATGAGATCACCTACAGAATACTTTTTCAGAGAATCATTTTTATTTTGTTTTGGCACTATTCCTTTTTGTGAAAACAGGATGTGAAAACAGAAAAAAAACAATACTATGATGATACGTTTATTTGAGCAGGTATAATTTAAGTAATTGTAAAACATGGTTTTAAAAACTTATAAATTGTTTTTATAGGGTACAGAATTAATTTTTTTAAAATTATCTTTTATGAGTAATTGGTTCATTAACAATGCATACTATATTTTTTCAATTAATGATTTTATATAAAACTGTATATAGGATAAGTTTAAATATTCAATAAAAAATTAATATATCGAATGATAAACAGAAAGAGTAATCTGGGGCGTGTAAGTAAATATAAATCAAAGAAATGAATTCTTTATTATCCATTGCAAAAAACAGGATAAAAAAGAAACTGAATTTAAATTTATCATTAAAAAAATGTAAATAACAACAATCGGTATATTTTTAAGTCGTTATTTTATATTACATCTTTAAAGAAATCGTGGTATTAAACTGATTGTTTTATATTTTGAATCATCATAATATAAACACCTCAAAAAAATTGAGGTGTTTATGTGTTCAACTGTTATATTGTAACCGGGTACTTCTTCAATAATTTATTAATTGGAATAATTTTCAGATACCCAATATGTACCATTACTTGTAATAGTAACTTTATTTACACCAGCAGCCCATGAGATAAAGTAGTTCCCAATAGCTGGCTTTCCATAAGGAACCTGGCTGCTGTTTACGGTATTGTAGATAGGATAATTGGTGAAAATATGTGCATATGTTGCAGATGGATAATTTGCTTCATAGGAAGCATTATAGATCTTTAGTTCTCTTCCTTTGCAAGTCGTAGGATCTGGTAATATAAAATTAGCAGCCGCATTTACTCCTAAAGGATAAGTGTAAGGTGTAAGATTACCATTAGAATGATTGTAAGCAAGAGCATGGTAGATTTAGCCTGCCATTCTATGATATGATCATCTGCCTGTACTGTATAAGGCGCATAACCCTGTTGATTATTATTCGCATTATAAGTTTCTCCGGTACCCACTATTTTATGATTGAGTACAACAGCACCTCCTGCTCCTCCTGCGCAGTTCCATTTTGTACCATCGAATATGGATAGGCATTTTTTTGTAGTATCGTATACTACCATACCTGTTTCGGATGTTGCTGCACCCAGTGCCTCAATTTGAGCAGTAGTAAGTCTGGTGGGTAAAAAACCTTTGTTGTTGGAAGACAGCTCTAAAAGAGCTTTGCTGTTTTCTGTGTTTTTATTACCCATCGTTGTAGAACCACTATGATGGATAAATACTCCATTGCTGGTAGCGGGCTCATCCTGAAATGATGCTATTTTGGTTAAATCCGGATTGAAAGTGGAAGTGAATTGTGAACCCGCGGATAAATTATCCGCAATTAAAGTAGATTGTGCTTTTATATTAGATACCGATAAAAGTGCAAAAGCACTTATAATGAATAATGATTTTTTCATCTTTTTTATTTAATTAATTTTTTAAAATGGAATTTTATTTAGCAATAAATTTTGTTTGATATTGGTTTTTAGAATCTTGTATGCTGAACATATACACGCCTTGCTGTAACTGATTAATCCGCAATTCCTGTGTGTTTCTGTTGATGGTTACATTAGATAGTCGTTGTACGACATTCCCTGCTATACCGTAAATAATGATCTCTGCGTTTTGATAGGTATTGTTCGTAAATAATTGCAAAACTCCTTGTCTTGCATTCGTCGCTACCAGTTTGTTAGATTCTGCATTTATCAAATCGTTGATGCTTTTTTCCGTACCTCTGCTTATTTTCAGAAGTCCTGCTTTTCCGTCTGTAGTAGTTCCTTTTTTGTCTTGGTGCAGCACAGAAGTAAACAGAATTTCTCCGGTTGCTTCGTGTTGCTTTTTTAAAGGTAATTGTAAGCCCTGCAATTTAGCAATACTTCCCTTGAGATTGTTAATCGATTCATCTACAAATAGTTCACAGGTCGCTTTGGCAGTGTTGAAATTGCTTATACGCAATACCACTAAGTGGTCTTCGTTGTAAGTAAAACCATTTACAGCGTTGGCTCTGTTTTCAGGATTTTTGCTGTCTATTAAACTCATTGCAAACTGACTTGCCTGATTTTTTACTGCCAATTGTACAAAGCTGTTGCCTTTGTAAGCAGAGGTTGGTACTTTCAGATCCAATAGAGTAAGCTCTTTTGATGCATCTACATTGGAAAAGTTTACCATAAAAGAAACCAATAATGTACCCTCTTCTTTTGAAACCTTGGTAGAAATACTTTGAGCGATTCCCGATTGTCCTATTACAAAATGTTTAGTAGTCGTTCCATAGCCAGAATACGACATTATACCTTCCGCAACAAGCAAACCGTCTTTGCTGCTTTGTTGCTTTTTTCCACGCACGGATTGCGTGGTAGGATACTTTTCATAATTCTCTGTCCTTAATTCCTGCTGGGCAAAGACTAAGGAAGAAGATAATAAAAGCACCATGACATGGCTTTTGTTCATCGAATATATATTTTGATTTTAAAATTATGTTTGTTGTGTTACGAGTTTGATAACGGTAATGAAAACATAAAAGCGAATTGATGATAAGTTTAAAAAAGATTTGCACTCATTTTTTATCCACTTTTAATACTTGCTTATAACTGAATCATAGAAAAGTAAGTATTAGCTCTGTCTATTGTAACACTTGCAGCAGTATTGGCTCTGACTCTGATGAAATAATTTTTCCCTGTTATTAGATTAACTACAGTACTATAGGTATTGGAATTGGTATTACTTGCATTGGTAATCGTAATTGTTCCTTGAGAAGTACTGTCTGTTGAATTAAACAGCTCGAATGAAATGCTGTTTCCGCCACTGGTAACTCTGTAAGGTAAGGTAATAAGATGTGCACCGGTATAGCTTGCCGTAAAAATTCCCGTAGTAGGATCAAAATTACTGATCGCGTCCGCTTGCTCCGCATTTAAAGTCAATTGTGTAAATCCGGCAGCTTGGGTAACAACCTGATCCGATGCACTGGAATTTAAAGCCGTCACACCTGATTTGGGATTAGCGATAAGAGCTCCTCCGGATATACCCAGTCCGGAACCTAAGGTTACCTTTTTTACAACCCCACTGGAATTTACCAATAAAAGTTCCTCACCTGTCGTTACAGCAGTAGTTTGTAAGCCTTCAAAACGGACAGGATTAGCGGAGGCTGAAACATGTAATTTATTAGAAGGAGTGGATGTACCTATACCTACATCGGCATTGTTTCCCAGAATTAAACTGTTACTTTGAGTTGCATTAGCCTGGAAGCCTACTGCCGTAGCATTGGTTAAACCATTGCTTATGACTGTTGCTGCACCAATACCCGTATTGCCTGTTCCGGAAGTCATTGAAGCTAATGCTCTTTGCCCTAAAGCCGTATTCTGACTGCCTGTGGTGTTGGCATTTAATGAAGTGTCACCAACAGCTACGTTATTATCACCGGTTGTGTTATCTACTAAAGCATTAGAACCTACTGCTAAATTTCTAACTCCTGTGGTGTTAGACGCTAAAGCGTAAGCTCCTATTGCCGTATTATCATATCCTGTAGTTGCACTAAATAGCGTACGAGAACCTACAGCCGTATTTCTGGCAGCCTCTTTTATACTGGGGGTAGAAGTATCATCTCCAGTAATCGCTTTACCGGATTCTGAACCTATTAAAGTATTGTCTGATCCTGTAGTAATTACTGCACCGGAACCATGACCAAATGCGGTGTTGTGATCGCCTGTTGTAACGGCAGACAAAGTATTGTAGCCAAAAGAAGTCTTATAATCAAAGCTGCCTGTTGAGGATACGGAATGCTGAATGTAACCAGATTCTATATTATTTACTTTAAATACAAGATTTTGTGCATCAGTAGTACCCAGAAAATTGCTTCCTCCTGTGGTTCCCGAATTTCCGGTAAGTCCCCAGAAGTTTCCTGCTCCTGTATTCACTTTTTGCCAGACAGAGCCATCGAAATAGTAATATCCTGCTGCTGTTATGTTTGCTGTTTTGGGAGAAGAAGTTGTAACTGCTGCTGTGGCGTACACTAAAGTGCCTGTTTGGTTAGTACCATAAAGAGAATCTTTGGCTTTTAATTCGTTGCCGGTAAGTCTCGGCGCCAGTAATCCATCGGCGGTGTTATTATCATTCGGACTAGCTGTAATATCAAGGGTTGCATTGGGTGAAGAAGTATTAATCCCTACTTTTCCCAGAGAAGTTTGCGCATGAGCTAAAACTCCCGTCACTGATAATGCGATTAGTAATACATTTTTTCTATTCATGTTTTTATTTTTTTATGATTTCTTGATTTTGACGATTTTCAGATGCAGACAGCAAATGAACAGGTGATACATTAAATGCTTAAAACGTCGGCAAAATTACAGTTTAAGAAAGTCTGAAATAAACAAATGGATCAACAAATTATGATTTTGTATAGTGGAAAAATGATTTTAAAATACTGATTTAAAGTGGTTTGTGATGATTATGAACGCTTTTGTTCATTATCCCATTTCAAGGGTAAAATGATCAGATGAATTTTATAATCTTCAACAAAATTATAATTAATGGAATGTATGTTTCTATTAAATATGTTTTTTAAAATAGATTTGCATCCTCATAGAAAATACTTCACTTCAATAACTAAAACCATACGGGGTTGAGTTCATAATGAAGTAACTCATTTCTTATCAGAGATGATGTTTTTTCACCTTTCACTTTTTCATTTTTCGTAAAAAAACAAATAGTATTATGATATATAAACATATACATATAGGAAATTTTATAAAGATGCGTATGCAGGAATGTAATGTAGACATGAACAGAGCATGCAATTTTTTTAAATGTCATGAAGATGATATTGTCAGGCAATTCAATAGTGAAGATTTACGGTGCAATGATCTGCTGAAATGGTCAAAATTACTGGAGTATGATTTTTTTAGAATTTATACTCAGCATCTTATATTGTATTCTCCACCACGGAGTATTAATAATCTGGCTTTCGTTCAGAATGACTTATCCCAAATGCCTGCTTTCAGAAAGAGTATTTACACAAAAGAAATTATTGAGTTTATTCTCGAAAAACTGAAAAAGGGCGATATGTCTAAACAAGAGATTATGGATAAATATAATATCCCTAAAACAACACTTTATAAATGGATTTCTAAATATGATAAAAATGACTGAAGAAGACTATATAATACATGGTCTCTTCATTTAGGAAGTATAAAAATATTTTAACGATTCAACAAATAACTTTTTGAATTTACAGACATAAATAATTTATAAGTTACATATGATTTTTAGTTAACAAATATCATACAGATAAAAAAAACAATAAATGAAACACTTTAGAAAGCCAAATTACAAGCAAATTTATAATGACTTATTAATGGAAAAATATCCGCAAAAAAAACAACTATGCGAAAGTTTGCTTTTAAAGGATGAACTATCTTTCATGGATGTTATTAAACTAAACAATTTAATATTTGGGAATAATAACAATAGTGTCAACCAAAAATTTCGGTCTTATAACAAAGAAAGCATAATGGAGATTTTAGAATATCAAAAAAAGAATAATCTTAATAATCATCAGCTTGCAAGCCATTTTAAAATGAGCAAGAATACTGTTTCTAAGTGGAAAAAATTACATGAAAGTGTTGGGATCAGGTAAAAAAAATGTTCAGAGTTCCTCCAACAAATAGGGTTTTTAAAATGCAACTTGCGTTTTAAAAACCTGCACTCAAAATAAAAATCTAAGTCAGTAAGAAAAAGCTTTCTAAATGATAATGAGACAGCTTCTTTCAGACTTATTAAGCTATTGGGATGATCGTTTTTTAAATTTTCTTTTTTTACTTTCATTTGGCTGTAATATCCAATCAAACATGGCAACGATAGCAAGAATTACGATACATGGAAATACGGTTTTAATGTCATATCCCCAAGCTGAAGCAATATTCCAATACTAAAATTTTTGCGGTACATTAAACTTTTTCGACATACTAATTTTACGCTGTGAAATCTGATGAGGTATAATTTAAAGAATCTTGCAGGCTAAATTCAGCAGGACAATTATAAGCAAGATCAATGACAAATTATGGTTTCCAACTCTGTATATCAAGATTTAATCACGAAGATTTTTGAAGAGCCATTTTAGCCGTTTTTTACGTTTTTTTATATTGAAAATCAAGGACTTTAATAAAAAAAATGGTGTTTTCCCCATTATATAATCAGTGTTTTCCCTACGGTTTAATATTATTATGATTTATAAATTCGTTATTATAAACTAATGTAATGAAAATCATAGAGTTCCTTTCAGAAATTGTTGATGCAATCAATGCAGAAATAGCAGGAACACCAATCGTTGAACTGGCAAACATTGCTACGCTTAATGAAGGAGATGAATTTCTTTCTTCCAAATCTTCCATTATTTTGTCGATTGTAAATATAGAAGAAGATAAGATATTAAAAAATCAGACTTTATATAAAAATTATATTCCGGAAAGCGATACCATAGCGAAATACCGAAATCCTGCACAGAATTTAATTTTATCACTTCTGTTCACCTCTTATAACATAAAACAATCCGATTACGCTACAGGAATAGAAAAATTAGAAGTGGTAATTAGATACCTTCAAAACAACCGGGTTTTTTATTGGCAGCCTCCCAATAATAATTTATTGATAGACGAACCAAAAGGCGATCATGAAAAGTTAATTTTTGAAATCGTAAGCCTAAAAATCGATCAACTGAATCAGATGTGGTCTTATCTCGGATCAAAATATATGCCTTCAGTTTTGTATCAGGTGAGGATGATCCCTATCCAGAAGGAAGAAAGTCTTAAGAATAAAAAAGTTATTAAAAGTTCTGAAGTCCAATTGTGGGAAAATGACAAAGAAAATTTGGCGGGATTATCAGAAAGCGGAGAATATAAAATAGAAGACGAAAAATTACCCAAAGAAGATTGGAAAATAGTTCCCGTAGAAAAAAAATAAATATAAACCATAAATACTGTATCATGAATATTAGCTCAATTAAAACACCAGGAGTGTACATCGACGAGAAAGATGCATTTCCTCCTTCCATTGCCAATGTGGCAACCGCCATACCTGCTTTTGTAGGATTTACAGAAAAGGCTCCCCAACAAAATGAACCCGTCAAGATAACCTCTATGCTGGAGTACGAACAAATTTTTGGAGGTGCACCAGAACCCAAAAATGTAACGGTAGTTTTAGATGCAAACAACCAGCCTACCGATGAATGTAAGGTTACAGAAAGCGATTATAAACTCTACAACAGTTTACGGCTTTTCTACGCCAATGGTGGTGGGGTTTGCTATATTGTTTCTATTGGTTTATACGGAGATAAACCTGCTTTTGATACAGCCACAAAAGATTTATTTATTGCAGGTTTAGAAACGTTAGAAAAAAAAGACGAACCTACTTTATTACTATTTCCAGACGCAGTAAGTTTATCTGCAGCAGATTTAGGAGCTGTTCAAGTTAGAGCATTAACGCAGTGTAGTAATCTTATGGATAGGTTTACCATTATGGATGTAAAGCAAACTAAAGTTCAGAATAATGCCGGAAACCTTGATAGTGATAGCGGTGAATTCCGAACAAGAGTCGGAAATCAGTTCCTGAAATACGGAGCGGCTTATTATCCTTATTTACAGGCTAATTTTCCAAGTACATTTAGATTTAAAGACATTAATGAAGCAATCCCAAATGGATTTAAAACATTGTATCCCAACAATGCCGATTTAAAAGATAAAATTGATTTGTTTAAAAATTTATATACAGACATTATAACCCTTAAATCAAGTTGGACTACTATTTTAGCCGCTAACAAAAAATTGGATTGGGTTACTTTAAATGCAGCCGAATTAAATTCAAATCTTGGGAAATGTTGGAATTTATTAAAAGTTTTTGGAAATCCAACAGCTTTAACCGACAAACTAAAACAATATATAAATGAGGAAGTAATAACTCTTAAATTATTGTCTTACACACAGGATTTAGTCGATTTTAGAAAAGCATATCAAAAATTATCAAAATCAGTAGCTGACGATTCTCCAGTTGCTGCATTGGCTCTCGTAATTACGGATGCTGATTATAAAGGCAATTGGGGAACTATCTCAACCATCACAGAATCTGCTCCAATTAATAGATATGACGGAGCACTAAGTAATACTATACAGGCGACCGTAGCACCTGATCCAATTGTTCCGAAACATGATATTCCTGATTTTACTAAAATTCAGGTTGTACTTAATAAGCTTCATATTCAAATTATGAATGCCATAAATCAGGCATTTGTTTCAATTGAGGACTTTGAGTTAATAAATGAACGCAATTTAATTTTACAAATACCATTATATTCTACAATTATTTCCAAACTTTCCCAAAAACTGAACACCGTTCCACCTTCGGGAGCCATTGCAGGAATTTATGCTCAAACAGATGCTACAAGAGGTGTTTGGAAAGCTCCTGCTAATGTAAGTATAAACGGAATTTTAGGCTTAACAGACGATCTCAACGATAAAGATCAACAGGAAATGAACATCCACGAAACAGGAAAATCCATCAATGCCATCCGGAAATTTACAGGAAGAGGAACCCTTGTCTGGGGAGCGAGAACATTGGACGGAAACAGCAACGACTGGCGATATATTAATGTAAGACGTTTAGCGAATATGATTGAAGAAGCCACCAAAAAAGCCTGTATGCAGTTTGTATTTGAACCCAATGTAGCACAAACATGGATCAATGTGAAAGGAATGATCGAAAATTATTTAACAACCCTTTGGAACGACGGTGCTTTGGCAGGAGCAAAACCAGAACACGCATTTTTTGTGGCAGTCGGACTAAACCAAACCATGTCTGCACAGGATATTCTGGATGGCAAAATGATTGTGAAAATAGGATACGCTCCTTCAAGACCAGCAGAATTTATCATTTTGGAATTCAAACAAATGCAACAAAAATCTTAATTATTAACTCTAAAACTATACATCATGCCAAATACAGATTTTCCGCTACCTAAGTTTCACTTCAGTGTAGAATGGGGCGGTAGCAAAATAGCTTTTACAGAAGTTTCCGGATTAAACAAAGAAATGGATGTTATTGAACATCGCGTCGGCTCAAGCCCGGAATTTTTTAAGAAAAAAATGCCTGGATTGCTTAAACTTAGCAATATTACACTTAAAAGAGGAGTTTTTGCAGGAGATAATGAATTTTACGACTGGTACAATACAGTTGCATTAAATACCGTAGAACGCCGCAATATCACGATCTCTTTATTGGACGAAAACCACGAACCCAAAGTAGTCTGGAAAGTAAAAGACTGTTTTATAGTTTCTTTAAAATGCACCGATATGAAATCTGATGCCAATGAAGCAGCCATAGATACTGTAGAAATAGCCAATCACGGATTTACCATAGAACACGTATAAATCTAAACATCATGTCTGAGAGCAATCCTATTCCCGGTTTTTACTTTTCTGTAATCTTTGAATTATTGCCGCAATTTAGTGTAGATACAAAATTTCAAAGTGTTAACGGACTGAAAGTTACTATGGAAACCGAACCTTATACGGAAGGCGGACAGAATAAATTCAAGCATCATTTGCCACTGCGTTCCGGATATCAGGATTTGGTTCTGAAAAGAGGACTTACCTCGGATATGTCTGGTTTATCGATGTGGTGCAGTCAGGCGTTGGAAGATTTTGTTTTCTATCCTGCCAATCTCATTATTTCTTTATTAAACGAAAAAGGAAATCCCCTGAAAGTCTGGTATGTATCACACGCCATTCCGTTAAGTTATGAATTCAGTGATTTCGATGCCGAACAGAATAAAATTGTCATTGAGACCATTACGTTGAAGTATAACTTTTTCAAAGAACTTCCGGTTCCTAATTTTTAATAATGATTAAAAAATGGCTATTCAGATTAAAGAATTACACATCAAAGTAAAGATTGAAGAAGAGCCGGTAAATTCTGCCCGTTCTCAGCAAACAGATCCTTTAAAAATACAGGAACTAAAATCGCAGCTCATTAAAGAGTGTACCCGTGAAGTATTGGAAAAACTTAAAGAAAGAAAAGAAAGATGATACAGGCAGCATTAGGAATTATAGACAAAATGAGGATAGAAGTATATGAAACGAGCGACTATAAAAAGACCCCTAAAAAAACCATTTTCGTACAGCTTAATCCAGAGAAATATACCCGCCGGAACAATGTCGTATTTTCTGAAGACCAACCGATAGGAGCATCTTCAGGCAACTTGGGATTCAATAAAATAGAAGGGGAGGAAGTAACGTTTGATTTTGTTTTTGACAGCTCGGGGGTAGTACCGCCGGGAAAAATAAAAGACGGAAAAGGAGAAATGTCTTTGCTGGATAAAGCAGGAGATGTCCTTGGTGCACTTTCACCCGCCATTGTCAATCCTTTTGCAGAAGTAAAATCTGTGGAAGAAGACGTTGAAGCATTTAAGAATCTTACCATTGGCTACAACGGCGATACTCATCAAACATCTTATTTGCAGATTCTTTGGGGAGGATTCAAGTTGCAGTGCCGTCTGAAAAGTATGGACATAGAATACACACTTTTCAGAAAAGACGGAAGACCTGTAAGAGCTAAAGTTAAATGTGTTTTTAAAGCAACCACAACTCATCAGATCATGGTTGCACAGCAGAACAAAACCTCTCCGGATCTTACACATCTCAGAACCGTTACGATGAATGACAAGCTGGCTTTGTTGGCAGAAAACATCTACGGAAATCCTTCTTATTATATAGATGTGGCTCAAGCCAATCAATTATTAAGCTTCAGAAAAACAGAAACCGGGCAAAACATTTCGTTTCCGCCCATTAAATAAAATGATATGCCAGTTCAACCTTATATACCGACGGATGATCTTCTAAAGCTGGAATTTTTAACAGAGGGAAGAGATAATGGGCTCGACGCTTTACTTAAAGAAGCACAGGTTACCTTTGAACTGAATAAAATACCTTTTGCAAAATTTACTTTTATCGCCTCAAATCCCGATGTAGATACGACAGCAGATCTACCGACAGATTTACTTAAAAAAGGACAGAAAATAGAACTAAAAGTAACGGTAAACAAAAAACCTCAGACTTTGTTCAAAGGATTTATTAAGTCTATTGAAAATAGCATCAGCGAAAGCTCTACTACGGTAAAAATAGAATGTAAAGATCAGGCTTATCAATTAACGAAACCATCTAATGAATCTGATGACAGTACTGAAACTTTCAAAGCAAAATTAGATAGATTTTTCTCTCAGGCTAATATTACAAATAAAATTGAATCAAAGGGACAAAGCTGGGAAGAAGAATACATCACCCACAATCCTCATACAATCCCGTGGGATTATCTGGTAGGATTTTTAGACTCAATCGGGATGATGGTGAATGTAAGAAACGGAGAATTCAGTACTTTGGATATTTTAGAAGCCGTTCCAGAAGAAAAATATGCAGCAGAAAACGGAATCAATGTATTCATGTTTTCAGGAAGAGAAGACGAATCAAAAAAATTAAGCAAAGCTTCGATTGAATATTGGGATTCGTCTTCCCAGTCAATGGAAAAAATAGAAGCAGAACAGGAAGCTGAAAAAAATATAAAAACACTTACTCTTAATGAAAGCCGTTTTTTAACTTCTACAATGACAAGAATGGCAAATACATTTCTTAAAAGAAGCAATCACGCTGTCATTCAGGGAGAACTTTCAACCTTCGGAAATCTGGAAGCCAAAGCAGGAGATTTTTTGATTTGTAATAAAGTCAATAAAGAAATTGATAAAAAGAAATTATTAATCCGTAAAGAATACCACACCTTCGAAAATGCCAGTTGGAAAACCGAATACACTTTTGGGGTAGAATCAGAACAGTCTTTTACTGAAATCAATTCGCCATCCGTTCCTGCTCAACAGGCGCAAACCGGACAAACCAATTCGGTGAGCGGATTACAGATCGGCGTAGTTACTCAGATCGAAGAAGATCCGGATAATCAATTCAGAATAAAAGTAAGAATACCCACACTTTCTGAAAGCGGAGAAGGAGTCTGGGCGAGATTAGCCAATGTATTTTCAGGGAACGAAATGGGAAGCTTTTTTATCCCCAACGTGAATGATGAGGTGATTGTAGGATGTCTGGGAAATAATCCCGATACACCCATTATTTTAGGAAGTCTTTACAGTTCTCAAAATGCGATGCCGTTTCCGATTGAAAAAGAAAATTATACGAAAGCATTTGTAACCAAAGAAGGTACAAAAATACAGTTAGACGACGAGAAAAAATCTATTGAGCTCAGTACAAAAAAAGGCAATAAGCTTTTGATAAGCGATGATGAAAAAGGCTTTGTACTCGAAGACGAAAATGGAAACAAAATATTGATGAATGCAGACGGAATCACATTAGACAGCAGCAAAGATCTTATTCTTAAAGCCAGGATGGATTTCAAAATGGATTCTGCAAAAGCAGCGCTTTCGGCGTCTGCAACAATGGATGTAAAAGGATCAATCATAAAACTCAATTAAATTATGCCTGCAGCAGCAAGAACCGGCGACATGCACGTTTGCCCTATGGTTACAGGAACAGTACCACATGTAGGAGGTCCTGTTTTACCGGGAGGAAATTCTACCGTATTAATTGGCGGAATGCCGGCTTCGGTAGTAGGAGACAGTTGCGTTTGCACAGGACCGCCCGATACGATTGTAAAAGGATCGGCAACGGTGCTTATTGGCGGAGTTCCTGCCGCAAGAATGGGAGATTCTACAGCACATGGAGGAACGATTGTTTTAGGTTGTCCCACAGTGATTATAGGAGATTAAAAAATTAAAAACTATGAAAACAGATGACTTTTTAGGAAAAGGATGGGGATTTCCTCCTGCTTTCAATACTGTTACCAGAACAGTTGAATCCGTTTCCGGCGAGAAAGATATACAGGAAAGTCTACAGATTTTACTGAGTACGCAGCTTACAGAAAGAATCATGCGTTCAGACTTTGGCTGTGATCTCACCCCGCTTCTGTTTGAAAACATTACGGTAACGCTCCTCACAAAAATTAAAGGCATTATTGAAAACGCCATTTTAACGTATGAACCAAGAATAGATATAAATGATATTTATTTTGGCTCAGAAACCAATGATAAACAAGGGATTATCAGGATTGAAATTGAATACACCATTCGTGCAACCAACTCAAGGCTGAACTATGTATTCCCATATTATCTAGAAGAAGGAACTCATATTAAAATCTGACATCATGGAAAATTGTTCTTCAAAAATATCAATCCATCAGGGAACGGGAACAACCCAAAATGCAAGGTTTTTATCAGCCTTACAACCCTCATATTTTCTTCTGGAAGAAAGAGAAGAGATAGATTATGTTGTATTGGCTCAGAAAATGGCTCAATACCTAAACTATTTTAATGAATCTGATTCTAATATTGCACAAAGCGACTGGTCATCATTTTTTGCTTATGAATCTACCGCAATTTTAGCCCGGATCTTTAAATGGAATATCGAAGATTATGAGAAAAAATACGAAAATGTTAGAAAATCTATTGCATTAATTAATGATAATGAAGAGCAGAAAAAACGGATCAGAGAAATTTTTGAAAAAATTCAGAAAGATTTTACCAGCCTTACAAACAAAATCGACACTTTAGATCATCAGATTTCAGTAAAAGAATTTTTATTAAGCTCCAAAAAAGAGATTGAAAAACAATTAAGCACTGTTCTTTCAAAGATTTCAGACGAAAAATCAATCATCACTTTATTACAGAATTATCAGTTTAATAAAAATATTCAGAATCTTTTCGGATTGCTTTTGTATTGGAAAAACAGCACTGAAAAAGCATTCAATCAACAATTAGAAAGCTATCCTTCCCACACTCCGCATTATGCTTTGTTTCTGGCTTTTTTAAAACTTTTGGGCATTGCAAAAAATCACCTGAATGACTTTACAAAAAGACAT
This sequence comes from Chryseobacterium gambrini, assembly GCF_900156825.1. Lineage (GTDB taxonomy): Bacteria > Bacteroidota > Bacteroidia > Flavobacteriales > Weeksellaceae > Chryseobacterium > Chryseobacterium gambrini. The sequence continues at coordinate 76,715 of NZ_FTOV01000002.1, forward strand.
CTGGATTTTTATTACAAAGACATTTTACAATTGCTTCCGCAGAAAGCACAACCGGATTTTGTTCATGTATTGATAAAACCTGCTGCCAACAAAAACGCTTTTCTGTTACCGAAAAACACCATTTTCTCGGCAGGAAAAAATTCGTTGGGGAAAAATAAATTTTACGCTTCCACTTCAGATCATACAATTAATTCTGTAAAAATTAAATCATTTCTAAGCCATCATATTGATCAGAATATCTGGAAAAAAACAGATTTATTTCCCTTAAACGCTACGAATACTCCTTTTTCTGCTTTTCAGTCTTCAGAAAATACAGAAACAGGTTTGCTTTTGGCAAGTCCGTTATTTTACATGAAAGGCGGAACAAGAACTATTACTTTGAAATTTGATCCTCATATTTTAGATCCGAATTCATTTGATTTTTGGATGACCGGAGAAAAAAAATGGGTAGAAATTACTCAGGAAAATAAAGAATTAACGCAGGATAAATATATTAAACTTACCATTCCTGCTTCTGAAAAAGCGATTGTTCCGTTTAATAAAGAAATTCATGAAGGAGAAGCAATTGAAACCATACATCCGATTCTTAAAATAATTCCTAAAAACAACACCGAAAAGATTGATTGCAAAACGCTTGAAATAGGAATCGCAGTAAACGGATTAAAAAACCTGATTGTTGCGACCGACACAGGAGTTGTAGATATTAATAAACCCTTCAAGCCTTTTGAAGACTTCCCTAAAAACGGGAACGGATTTATTATCGGATGCAACGAATTTTTCATGAAGAAAGGTGCAACCGCAAAATTTTCAATCGAGAGCGATGCGTTGTCGTCTAATTTGTTAGCAGGGACGGTAAATTCTAACTTGGTAAATTCAAATATAACATCAAACAACGCTCAGGTTTCTAATAAAGTTTCGGCAATTCAATCAGTAACAGCAACAAATACAGCTTTGTTATTTCAAAATCTGACGATTCATAGAGCCAATATTTCTCATCTTCGTCTTGTTGACAATTCTTTATTATTTGAAATGAAGGATGGGAAATTTAGTAATGAAGGAAATAAAACTTTCAATTCTGTTTATACCAACAACAATCCTGTAAAAGAATATTTGGAAGACGAAATTCCTAACAAGGATACGATTTCCGGATACATCAGAATTCAGCTAAATGATAATAAATACGAGAAAGAAAAATTCTTAGAAAATTATATAAAAGCGGCTCAGGAAAAAACAACTTTGCCAGAAGTTCCTGTTATTCAGTCTTTGGTGATGAATTATTCTCTCACTCAAAAATATAATTTTAATGCTTCAGATGATGCTCTTAATACATTAGAATTTTATCATCTTTTACCTTTTGGATATGAAAAATTACGTCCGAACTCTTCGCTGTTATTAATTCCGGATTTGCCACAAAAAGGAGAAATCTATATCGGATTTGAAAATGCACAGCCCGGAAACGGATTAAGCATTCTTTTTCAAATGGCAGAAGGAACAGCCAATCCGAGAAAAGAACCCGCCAAAATCTCTTGGGAATATTTGTCAGACAATCAGTGGAAACCAATAGACTCATACGATATTGGAGACGAAACACTCGGTCTACTGCAATCCGGAATCATTAATATTACCGTTCCTCATTTCGATAATTCGCAAACTGTTGTTTTACCTAAAAACCTGTTTTGGTTAAAAATTTCAGTGAATGAATTAGACAGGATCTGTCATTTTGTAGGCATTCACGAACAGGCTTTAAAAGCCGTTTTATTTGATTTTGAAAATAACGGAAGCGGTTTTCTGGAGGTTACACCAAAAGAGACGGTTTCAAAACTATATCAACCCAATCCTTTCGTTAAAAAAGTAAAACAGCCATATCCTTCTTTCGGAGGGAAAAAGCATGAAGAAGATACGCAATTGTACCAACGCAGCAGCGAAAGACTGAGACACAAACAAAGAGCGATCACTTCATGGGATTATGAAAGACTCATTTTACAGGAATTTCCGGAAGTGTACAGAGTGAAATGCTTAAACCATTACCGATATGATTCAGAAAATGTTTCCAATGTTTCTGCGGGGTATGTAACGCTGATTCCGGTTGCAAAATCGCTTAATTCATCCACTGTTTGGGAATGGAAACCATTATTAAGTTTAAGTACTTTACAACGTATCAAAAACAGAATCATGGGATTGTGTTCTCCGCACGTTCGTTTGTGTATAAAACCTCCTGTTTTAGAAAAAATCCAGATTGGCTGCAAAGTAAAATATAAGGATATTCCCGGAGCAGATATCCGTTTATATGCTAAAATGCTTGCAGAAACAATTAACCGCTACATCAGTCCGTGGGCTTACAGTGATATCGACATTGACTTTGGAAAAAAAATTGAATTATCCTCACTGATTCAGTTGATCGACAATCAGTCTTTTGTAGATTATATTATTGATTTTAAAGTCAATCACCTCATTCTGGATGACGAAGAAAATACAGTCATCAAAACAATGGCAGATGTAAAGGAAATTGTTCCGCAGACAGATTACACTTTGTTTATTCCGAATGATACCCATGAAATTAAAGAACTCAAAAACAACTGTTAACCATGAATCCCGAATATTACATACCGTCAGAAAGAATACTGAAGCCTTCGCAGGACTATAATTTTTTGCGAAAAGAAGGTTTAAAATATATTGAGAAACTGGGAAACACTTTCTGGACAGATTATAATGCACACGATCCGGGAATTACCATTTTGGAAGCACTTTCTTATGTGATAACGGAATTGGGATACAGAACAGATTTTGAGACTAAAGATCTTTTGACCAGCAAAAACGGAAAAATCCTGAACGGTTCCTTTTTCCCTGCAAGAGAAATAATGACCAATGCTGCGTTGACCGAACTGGATTACAGAAAGATTTTAATTGATATTGAGGGCGTTACAAATGCATGGTGTTTAGCAACTCAAAAAGCATCCGTCAAAATTGGTTACAATACACCCCATCCCGCAGAACAAAAGTTATACATCAATGTTTTAGAAGATAAATTGAGTTTTGATGCTAAAGATAAAAACAATACATCATTAGAACAGCTTTCCGTAAGAGGATTAAACAAAATTATCATTGAGCTGGATGAAGATCTTGTTGAAGATTCTACAACAGAACTGGACTTTTTATTCTCCACTCTCGGAAAATGGGTAAAGGTGAAAATTACTCCTGAATTTTCTTCATGGAATAATCCTAAAGTCCTTCTTCTGAATAAAATGGATAAACCTTCCAAAATAAAAAACAAAAAAGTAGAGATAAAAGATAATACAGTGGTTATTGTTGTTGAAAGAACCACAGAGATCAATGATACTTTAAAATTTATCATCGAACCTTTTGATAAGAACGAACTTCAACAGGTAAAAGATCATTTTAACACAGAAAAACCAATTTGTGATATTATTGGATTATTAAAAGATAGAAGTACAGAAGAAAAAAATAAAAAAATAAGAATTGAACAGATTTTCAGAACCATTCAGCAAAAGCTGCAGCAAAACAGAAACCTTACCGAAGATTTTCTTTGTGTGGAAACCGTTCAGAATGTAGAAATAAGTTTTTGCGTAGATGTAGAATTAGCTCAGGAAACCGATTCTGTAGAAGCAATGGCGCAGGTTCAGATGGCGATTGAAAAAATTCTCAATCCTCCGGTTCGGTTTTATACCCTTTCACAATTAATGGAACAAGGTTTAAATTCCACCGAAATATTTTTAGGACCAAAACTAAAACACGGTTTTCTCAATGACGAAGAACTGCAGAAAGCTCAGCTTCCGACCAGTATTCATGCTTCAGATATTATTGCCGCCATAATGGAAATTAAAGGAATTGTATCTGTTGAAAACCTTTTGATGACAGCTTATAATTCTTTGGGGCAACCGATTACGGGAAGTATGAACCAAAAATGGTGTCTGCATTTATCAGGCGAAGAAAAACCTTTGTTTTCTGCTGAGAAATCAAAAATATTGCTATTTCAGAAAAACATTCCTTTCCTTTTATCTGAAAACAACCGTATGTTGGTCGGTCAGAAAGTTCAGCAGCTTAAAGCTCAGATCAAAAATTATAAATTATATTCAGTTCAGAGTGATTTGCCTGTGCCGGAAGGACAATTTTATCAACTGGATGAATATTACAGTGTTCAGGAAGAATTTCCGGTAAATTACGGATTAGGAGCCAACGAAATTTCGGATAAAGCGCCCGAAAAGAGAAAAGCACAGGTAAAACAACTAAAAGCGTATCTTCATTTTTACGATCAGTTACTGGCAGATTTCTTCTGTCAGTTATATCACGCTAAAGATATTCTGGATATTGAACCTGTAAAAAACACTTATTTTCCCAATTATCTGGATAAAAACCCGAAAACGGGAAAAGATTTTTATACAAAAGAAATTTACAGGGATAATTTTAAGAACGCATTATTAAACGGTGAATCTGAATTTGATGTTTCTCTGGAAGAATCGCAATCCGTCTTCAACGACAGAAGAAACCGTGCTTTGGATCATTTGATGGCTCGTTTCAGCGAGAGTTTTAACGATTATGTGTTTATGATGTACAAAGTAAGTCAGGATTCAGGAGGTTTGGGAGAAATGACTTTTCAGCCACAGGATCTGATTCACGATAAAGAAGCATTTTTAAAAAATTACGCAGAGATCAGCTCAGAAAGAGGATTGGGAATAAACTATCTCAATGCAGAAATTCTTGAGGATAAGTTCGGTTTTCAGAATTTCTGGGAAACAGATCACAGAGGAGGTTACGAAAAGAGAACTGCAAAATTATTGGGAATCAATAACATCGGATTAAGAGATATTGTAACGGAAGATGAGGTTCAGGCACAATGGACGTTGCCTGTAAAGATGAATAATCAGTCTGTTATCTGTAAAATTGTACAGCCTTTAACAGATTTAGCTGAAAAATGGAAATGGACACAGCAAAATTTACTCAATCCGGATATTTACTTCATCCATAAACAGGGAAGTAAGTTTTTCATTTATTTAGGCGAAAATCCTAAGAAAACATCAACCATAGACAAAACTTTTAAAAGCTACGAAGAGGCTTCAGAATTTTTGTATCAGCTCATTCAGTTACTCAACGAAGCGTATGAAAATTTCTACTGTCTGGAACATATTTTAGTAAGACCATTTCCTTATTTTAATAATGATAAAGAAGATCTTTTAACAGTTTGTCTCAAGGATGACTGTAAAGACGAAGCAAATAACGATCCTTATTCCTTTAAAGCAACCATTGTTTTGCCGGGATATTTATCGAGATTTAAAAATATTACTTTCAGAAGATATGCAGAGCAGATTTTCCGTCAGGAAGCTCCGGCTCATGTTTTACTGAAAATTTGCTGGGTAGGATATGAAGATATGCTGAATTTTCAGAAAGCGTATAAAAACTGGCTGGAAAACTACAGACATTTCAGACTTAAATATTGCAGCAAGACTTTAACTAAAAAAGATTGTACAACTTTTTATCAGAATCATAAAGTATTGATTGAAAAGCTGAAAGAACTCAACACGATTTACCCTGAAGGAAATTTATACGATTGTAAGCTCAGCGAAACCACCAATCCGATTGTATTAGGTAACACCTCATTAGGAACTCTTTAAAAATTTTACCATCATGAAAACTCAAAACCCATCCAAATATCCTGTTTTTGAAGCCGATCAGGTTTTAAGCCAGAAACATCTGAACCGCGCCATCAGTTACCTTGAAGAACAAGACCGGCTTACCCGTGTCGGAGGCATCGGAGTTGGTATTATCTGTGGTCTGGAAATTTCGCATCCACAACCAAACCAGATTACCATAAGCTGCGGTACAGCTATTACTTCATTGGGATACCAGATCAATTGGGAAGAAAAAACGTTCAGTTATTATCATTCGATCGAATTATCTGCTGATTTTCTCGCTCCGAAATTTATCGATGGTGAATATCTGGAACTTACGTTACCTCATGCCAAAAAATATGAGCCGTTAAAAAATTCCATAGAACTTTTACCGACCAATACGCTGGAAGTTGACCGAATTGCGATCCCGAATAATTTTTTCAAGGATAAAATTGTCATTCTGCTGCTGGAAACTTTACTGATTGACGAAAAAAACTGTGTAACAACCAATTGCGAAGATAAAGGTAAGAGAATTGAGTTTAAAATAAGACCGTTATTAATTTCCATTAATCAGTTAAATCCTTATTTATTTTCCGAATATCCGAAAGTGATGAACTTTGAAAAAATTTCATTACCGAGATATAATGTTCCTCATAATCAGTTGATAACAGGTTTGGATGTTTTGAATGAATTTAAAAAGAATTTGGCAGATTCCGTAATCAGTAATGTTTCAGATAAAATAAGTCTGGTTTACAAAAGTTACAAATCAATCATCAGTAATACCGTTGATTTTAATGTATTGAATAATCCTAAAACCGCTTTGGAAACGGTAATTAACGCCAATAAAGACAGCATTCATGTACAGTATTTATGGGATTGGATGTCGGATATTTCTTCCGCTTACAACGAAATTATAGAATTTAATGAGAGAAACCCTTCTTTATGCTGTGTAGATGAAACCATGTTTCCTTTCCATGTTGTTTTAGGAAAAGCAGATGATGATAATATTAATTACCGAACTCCGTTTTTCTCCACTCAAAACAGCTCGTTAAAAAACAAACAGAAAAGAAAAGAGCTGTCTTTATTATTTGAAAGATTAGTTCATCTCATAAAATTTTGGATTACGGAAGATCATGTAATAAAGATTACGCCTTCTTTTTACGGAGATTTCCCGCTTTCTGAAAAATCAATCCCTTTTTATTATGACCATATTTTAGAACTAAATAAAAAATGGAGTCCTAAGAAAACCGGAAAAAATAAAAATAACGAAATCCTTTCTTACCATTCTGAAGTTGCCGGTTACACCACTTTGGATTGTGTAAAAAAACCTTTGCTGTATGATATTGAACCGTATAATTTCTTTAGGATTGAAGGGCATATTGGGAAAAATTATCAGGAAGCGATAAAAGAAATTATTGCCGTAAAAGAGTATCATAATCTTCCATTTAAAGTAATTGCTCTCAATGCGGCAGATTTAGAAAATCATACTCCAAATATTACAACTTTTGAGGGAGATTGGGGTGAAATTGAGTTGAATTATGATTTAGTGCGAAGAGATTGGGAAAATGTAATAGGAAAATCAATCGAATGGATTCTATATAAAGATGTAAAAAAAGAAATAGATAATTATCCTAAAATAAAGCCTTATTTTAATTCTGGAAGATTTAGGAAAAACGAACTCGATTTATTTATTACATATTTAAAAAGAGGCAGAAACTCTATGGTAGAGTCTTTCTCTGAATTTTTAAAATTTTATTCCAGTTTTATTAAAACCTATGAGAAAATTGAAGATATGGCTCGAAATTATCGTGAAAATATTTTCCAAAACTTAGGACAAGACGAGAATAAAATTTTTGCAGAAGACCTTATAGATCATTTAGATGAAATAATAATGGTTTGCCAGAAAGGAGAATTTAGAGCTTTATACCAAGCAGCAATGCTGAAATGGAAAGAAATCAGTCAAAACCTTACAGTGAAGAAATTCTTTGAGACACATTCCGGTATTGAGCATAAAGCGGGAGTAAATAAAGGAGGAACTTTTATCCTTATCTATGAAAGCGTCAATAAAAATAGAATAAGTTCAGAGATAATGTTAAATGCCAATCCAGTAACTGGAATAGCCTCAGTAGATGCAAGACCATTAACTTCCACTACTGCATTAGCAGTGCCTGTAATAAGAAAAGAAACTTCAGATTGCAATGATAAGTTAATCAAAATAAAAGCAGATTTTGAAAGATTTTCATATAATATTTTACCGTATGAATATAGAGTATCATTTATGAATCATGTTAATCGGTATTTATTTTATGATAATAGTATTAAAGAGACAGTAGTTCAAAATACGGTGATTGCAGATTTTTATTTGCCTTACATCTGTTGTGGCGAAGGCGACAATATCAATTTTATACTTGAAAAAAGCAAAGTAGGAGATTTCAATCATCCGGATTTTAACGAAAAAGATTTCAATACACCCCAATAATAACCATAAAAACTAAATATCATGGCAACAAAAGATGAAATAACATCAAAAATTAATAGCAAAATTGTAAAAGACGGAAACATTAGAGCTGTAGATACCAATGAAATTTTAAGAGATATTTTGGATTTTTCGAATACAGGTATTACTCAAAATACAACTAATATTAACAATATTGAACAAAGAGTAATAGTTTTAGAAAATAAGCCGGAAACAGATGATTATAAACCTTTCAGTTTTTGGGAAGAGTCTCCTTTAAAGGATAAAAGAGGTGCATATTTATGGTATTCATTTCGAGGAATTGAAAAATTATCCGCAAGTTTTACTTTCAGACTGTTAATAAAAGAATCTAGTGTTACAGATTTTCGATTTCAGCTTAATGATAAGATTATAGAAACATTAAAGGTATTTTTCCAAAAGCCAATACATCAAATCACTCCAATATCTTTTACTGTAAGTGTAAATAATACAAAGCCAGAAAATGAATCTACAATAGTTTATCATCCAAGAATTTGGACAATGTATTTTATGATTAGTGACAACATTGTCAATTTTAAATTAGCAAAAGAAAGATATATTGAAGATAAAATCCTGGAAGGAGACGAAATTTTTACTTCGATCCATTTCCATTGTCCTGAATTCAATTTTGATAAATAACAATAATGCATCTTCTCCTACAACATACTGTCGATATTCAATGCTCTTCTCAAGTTTTTGGAAAAGAGATACAAAATACATTATCCGATGTATTGGAGAAAGATTTTTATCCTAAACTGGAAGTCATTTTAGACCAATATTCAGTAGAAAATCACGAATGGGAAATTGAAAATCTGACGATTGAGTTACCCAATATTTCTCAAAAAGAATGGCGAAAAGAGCTTGTTTACCAAACTTTACTTAAAATTGAAGAATATCTGAAAAATCATTTTACTGTTTTAGAATTAGATAAAACCGAAGAAAAATTAAGGAATTTCGGATTTGAATCACAAGCGAAATTTTCCGAGAAATTATTTTTTGAATATTTGAAAACAGGAATTATTGCAGAAAATTCTTACTCGAAAAATATAGATGAAATTGTTGAAGCAATAGAAATTACAGAACTGTTTTGTGAAAAAATCATCAATATTTTCGATAAAAACAAAACTGCATTAATCAGATTTTATTTTAATACTAAAGAATCTTTTAAAGAAAAAGTGAATTTTGAAATTTTAAGGCTTTCGAACACAAAACAACTGCTTTCTCATGCTCTAAAAGATTTTTTTAACTCCGGAACTCTATTTTCTTCCATTGAAGAGTTGGAAAAGTGGCTTCATAATCAGCAAAATCTCTCTGAAAATAAAGATAAACAGCAATGCGATTTTAATGAAATTAAAAAAAACAGAGAAGGGACAATTGAATCTGATAAAGAAGAGATGATAAATCAGGAAAAGAGTTCAAATGAAGTTGGTAACGAAAAACTTTCTCTGAATAAGGGGGAAATCCCTGAAAGTGATAAGGAAAATAGTGTTAAATTTAATGAAACTAATAATCAAAACCCGAAAAAAAATCAACAAGATATTCGTGAAAATATAAAAAAAGATACTTCAGAATTACAGATTTCATCTCTTTACATAGACAATGCAGGTCTTGTTATTCTGCATCCTTTTCTTTTAAACCTTTTCCAGAAACTGTATTTATGTAAAGGAGCGATTTGGACAGACAAAGAAAGCCAGCACAAAGCTGTTTTATTAACCCAATATTTAATTACAGGTCAGGAAATTTTCTTTGAAAATGAATTGATTTTAAATAAACTGATGTGTGGCTTTCCTGTTAAAAATGTAATCGATACCAGACAAAAGCTCAGCAAAGAAGAAAAAGAAATTTGCAATGATTTGTTGTTAGTCGTTATAGAATATTGGTCTGTGATGAAAAACTCATCAGTAGAAGCACTCAGAGAAACTTTTTTACAAAGAGCGGGAAAATTATCCGTGTCCGAAGTCCATACTTCAGAACTGTGGGTGGAAGAAAAGGGAGTAGATGTTTTGTTACCTAGCTTACCATGGGGAATTGGCATGATACAGACACCTTGGATGGACAATTTTTTACATTGCTATTGGAACTAAAAACAATAAGATCATGGAAGCAGTAAACCTTCAAAGAGAACAAAAACAAACATCAAAAAAGAATAATTCAACATTTTTCAAACCTGCTATTCAAAAAAACCTGAGTATAGGTTCAGCAAACGATTCCTACGAAGTAGAAGCCGATCGGGTTGCAGATAAAGTAATGAAAATGAGTGAACCTTCCCCACAAACTATCCATACTGGAGCATTGCTTCAAAGAAAATGCGCAGCCTGTGAAGAAGAAGAAAAACTCCAGATGAAACCTTTAGCAGAAAGTATTTCGCCACTTATCCAACGCTCGTCATCAGAAATTGGCGGAGTTGCACCAAGTCACGTAGAAAACCAAATCAATTCCAGCAGAGGAGGAGGAAGCGTAATGGATCATGAAACAAAAAACTTTATGGAAAACCGTTTCGGAATAGATTTTTCCAATGTAAAAATCCATACAGGAAGTGAAGCGGTACAAATGAGCAGAGAACTGAACGCCCAAGCGTTTGCTGTAGGAAATGATATTTATTTTAATGAAGGAAAATACAACCCAACTTCAGATTCGGGAAAACATTTGTTGGCTCATGAGTTGACGCATACAGTGCAGCAAAGTGGCGGAGTGGGGAGGAAGGTTCAGAAAAGTGCAAATACATGTACCTATGGAGAAATTAGACAATGGGCTATAACTAGTTTAAGAGATTTTAGCGCTCCAGCAAATTTGGCAAATGTAAAATCAACTATTGGTTCAGTTTGTACACAGAGAAACTGTCATTGTGTTGATGGAAGCAATGCTACTGAGCCTGGGGATCAACATGCTTGGCAAAATATCGTTAATGCAACTGGAGGTAATGATTTATCAAATAATGCTAATTATATGTGTGTCGGATCACAAAATTGCGGATTCGTTCATCAATGCCAACCAGTATATCAACCAGGGGAAAGACGCCCTGCCATAAGAGAAAGAACAACTAATTTACAACCAGTAGCAACTTTAAACATAAATGGACATTCTCTTTATTTTTACAGAGATACCAGAAATGGTAATTGCCCTCCTGATTAAAAAGGGTTGTATACATAAAAACTAATTTAATTCTTGCTTTCCAAAATCTAAAATAATTAAATTTTACAATTCTACAACAGATTTTGATTTTGTGGAGTATAAAAAGGCAAAAAAATGAAAACAAACCAGCTTCAAGAAAGACCTTCGTTACTAAAAAGTAATATCTCTTTTTTCAAACCTCACATTCAAAAAAAATTGAGTGTTGGATCCGCCAATGATTCTTACGAAGTAGAAGCCGATCGGGTCGCCGATAAAGTAATGAAAATGAGTGAACCTTCTCCAAAAGTAACTCATACAGGAGCTTTGCTTCAAAAAAAATGTGCAACTTGTGAGCAAGAAGAAAAACTTCGGATGAAACCTTTAGCAGAAAGTATTTCGCCATTTATCCAACGCTCGTCATCAGAAAATGGCGGAGTTACTCCGGATCATGTTGAAAACCAAATCAATTCGAGCAAGGGCGGCGGAAACATGATGGATCATGAAACAAAAAACTTCATGGAAAGCCGTTTCGGAACAGATTTTTCAAATGTAAAAATCCACACAGGAAGTGAAGCCGTACAAATGAGCCGTGATTTAAATGCACAAGCATTTACTGTAGGGAGTGATATTTATTTTAATGAAGGAAAATACAATCCTAATTCAGATTCGGGAAAACATTTGTTGGCGCATGAATTGACACATACGGTTCAGCAAAGTGGTGGGATTGGACGAAAGGTGCAGAAACTTAGTGATCCCGATTGTGATACAACAAATATTCTTCCATTAGCAGGAGGATGTAGAGACTGTTTCCATAATACTTGTTATTCAGAAACTTTCATACCTGCGTTAAGTTCAGCATTGAATATAAGCGTTAGTGTTGATTATTGTGAAGATCCAGGAAATATTGGGCCGGAAGATTTCAGTATTCAAGTTTTTAAGTGTATGTCGTATAGAAGGGATAGATATATAGGAGACAAAAGACTTGCAGAAGAAAATATACCTAGTACGAGATCTTTTAGTATAGCAAGCGTCACCCCTGGAGATAAATATTATATTAAAATTTATTCAAGATCTAATTGGGGACTTAGTGCTACTTATAATATCAGTCAGTAAAAAACAAAATCACCCATGCCCTTTCAAAAACTAAAATCTTTTATTATCAATTCACTTGTTCTTAAAACCCAAGAAGGACAAGAAAGCTATACCTTCCAAAACACATTTTCACAAGTTTTAGGCAAAGAAACCACTCACGATGAAGCTGTGATTTTATTATTGGCATTAGTCCCTCATGTTTTGCCGCATTTTTTTGATGACATTATTAAAGAAGTACATCCTGAAGGAGGCGAATTTCCAGAATTAGGCGGTGTAAGACTAGAAAACCACAGAGGAATGTTGCCAACAGGTGAAACAGCACAATATATTTTAGCAAAAGAAAATATTGAAAATCGTCTGAAAATTCAACAGCTTTTTGATAGCACTCATTGGTTTTTTAAAGACCAGATTATTACCCTAGATGCTGTAAAAGAAGGTGAGCCTTCAATGAGCGGAAGGCTTATTTTAAAGCCTGAAATCATACATTTATTGTTATACGGAGAAAAATTGAAACCTAAATTTAGCCAAGACTTTCCTGCAAAAGAAGTTTTTACACAGCTAGAATGGCAAGATTTAGTGGTAAATAAAAACGTTCAGAGCCAAATTCATCAGATGAGACTTTGGATAAAGCATCACCGTACTTTACGGGAAAACTGGGGCATGGGAAAGCATCTTCTTCCGGGCTACAGAGCATTGTTTTACGGACCTTCCGGAACAGGAAAAACATTAACAGCTACCTTATTGGGTAAAGAATTTGGCAGGGAAGTATATCGGGTAGATTTATCGCAAATCGTTTCGAAATATATCGGAGAAACAGAAAAAAATCTTGAAAAAATTTTTACTCAGGCAGAAAATAAAAACTGGATTTTGATTTTCGATGAAGCAGATGCTTTGTTTGGAAAACGTACTCAGACAAAATCTTCAAATGACCGGTATGCTAATCAGGAAGTGAGCTATTTATTGCAGAGAGTAGAGAATTTTAACGGATTGGTTATACTCACTACCAACTTTAAAAATAATATTGATGATGCTTTTTTACGCAGATTTAATTGTTTAATAAGTTATAATAAACCCAATGCTGAAGAAAGATTATTGCTTTGGCAAAAAATGATTCCCCTGAATGTTACTTTAGAAGATTCTGATATTTTACATAAAATTGCCACAAATTATGATTTAACCGGCGCTCAAATTATTTCTGCGATTACATATGCTTGTTTACAAGCAATCGAAGAAAATAATGTGGTGTTGAAAAATTCATTTTTATTAAAAGGTATAGAAGCAGAATACCAAAAAGAAGAAAAACCTATCATTTTTTAATCAGATGAATCTTTTAACACTTTATTAATATTTTATAAAATATAGTAAAAAAGCTGAAGAGATTTACTCCTTCTGGCTTTTGTCTGCATTCCAATCAGGAAACTTTAAACAACCTTTAAATATGGAAAATAGTTTATTGTGATAAAATTATAATATTGCTTATTCAGAAAAGCAGTTTGTTAATTAAGATTTAGTATTAATTTGATTCTAACATCCTTATTTTATGTAATTCTTAAATGAAATAATTACTAGTATTTATCTAATTAATAATATTTTTAAAAAAAAATCTAATTAATTATAATTAATTACTAATAATAAAAATAAAATAAATTTGAGTTATGATTTAAACTTTAATTTAAGTATTTAAATATGTAATTCTAATTAATTTTATTGTCATTTCATGTTGATTGATGCAAATTTTTTGGAGTAAAAAATTTATATATATTTGCGAAAAAATACAGGAATGAAAAAAATATTACTTACGATAAGTTCTCTGATCGCTGTATTCTCTTCAGCACAAACCTGGAATACCGCAGGAAACAGCGGAACAAATTCATCTACAGATTTCTTAGGTACAATAGATGCTCAACCTTTAATATTTAGAACAAACAATTCTGAAAAGGTAAGAATAACGCTTAATGGAAGTGTAGGAGTAGGGACTAGTACTCCAACTCAAAAATTAGATGTGAATGGTTCTGTTATTGCTAACGAAAGGTACAATAATGGTAATGATGGTTCTTACTATATTAAATTAAATTCTAACGGATACAATATCCCTATTATTAGCTATTTAGAAAGTTCTGGGAATACATTATTTTTTGGTAATCCTGGAGGACAGTATCATAGTAAAACAATTATACAGGGAGGAAATGGAGATGTAGTATTAGAGCCCCACTCTGCTAGTAGTGCTTTTGTGGTTAAGGCACAATCAGGTAATGTAGGAATAGGAACTGCAGTTCCACAAGCGAAATTGCATATAGAGGGCAATACATTTTCTAATGGAGAAATAAGAATAGGAAATAATTATGCGAGTAGTAACACGGGAATAATAAAGAATACTTCTGGTACCTTAGGACTGTTTACTTGGAGTGATGCTAATGATATTCAAATAGGAGGAAGAAATGTGATATTCAAACCTGAGTTTTCATCACCAGAAAGAATGAGAATAGCAGATAATGGTAACGTAGGAATAGGATCTATGAACCCAGATTCGAAACTTACGGTAAAAGGAAAAATTCATGCAGAGGAAGTGAAAATCGATTTGCAGGTACCTGCAGATTATGTTTTTCAAAAGTACTATAATGGTATTTCTGATTTGAAAAATGATTATAAAATGTTGTCTTTAGATGAGGTAGAAGAGTTTACCAAAAAACACCACCATTTGCCTAATTTTTCATCCTCAAAAGAAATTATTGAGAATGGATTAGAATTAGGAACAACAACAAATAAACTTCTTGAAAAAATAGAAGAACTTACTTTGTATTCTATTGATCTTAATAAAAAAAATAAAGAGCAAGAAGCTTTAATCAAAAGTCAGACAGATATTCTTAAGTCTTTAAATAAAAGATTAGAGAAAATAGAAAAGGCAAAGCAGAAATAACCCTTAAAAACATTATCCGATGTATAACATTTACCAAAAGTCAGTTTTTGGAGTTTCTGTATTGTTTTTCATATCTGTCTTTTCTCAGGATAATAATGATATTGGTAGAAAATTACTGGAAGATCAGAAAAAATTTCAAACAGAAATTACTAAAAAAGAAAGCAAACAAAAGCAGGAAGTAGAACGGTTGAAATCTTTGGGTATTCCTGAGTTTATCAGCAAAGATGGAAATGATAAACAATTAATTGGATCAGATGAAAGCGGAAGACCAATGTACTATACTACATTGAATTCAGGGGCTGCACAGATGACAAAAGCCAATATATTGTACGCCGGAGGAAGTGCAGGATTGAATATCTCTGGTCAAAATATGATCATAGGGCAATGGGATTATTCGAAGCCAAGGACTACTCATGAACTGCTTTCCGGAAAGATTACTTATGATTCCTCTCAAAATCAAACTATAACAAGACACAGTACGAACATTGCAGGAACCATGATTGGAAGTAATGGAGACGCAAATGCAAGAGGAATTGCTTTTAATGCTACACTTCACGCATACGACTGGGTAAATGATGTATCGGAAATGCTTAATGAAGCCTATTCTCCTAATAACACCGCTGGTATTTTGGTTGCCAACAACAGTTATGGCTTCGATCCATTATACCTTCAGACTTATCAGTTTGGAAAATATAATTCCACAGCACAGAATTGGGATAACCTGATGTATTTAAGACCATATTTACAAATTGTTAAAGCTGCGGGAAATTCCAGAGAAATAGATCCTGCTCTTGTTCCTCAGGTAACTGCGAAGGGAGGATATGATTTACTTGAAGGAGCCGGAATTGCTAAAAATGTTTTGGTTGTGGCTTCTGCTAAAAAGAATCTTAATATGAATTCTGATGAAGATTTTGATATTTCTTCATTCAGCAGTTATGGTCCAACTGACGATGGAAGGATTAAGCCAGACTTATGTGCACCTGGTGAAACTATTTATTCATCTATTGAAACTTATGATTCTGCTTACGGAACCTATAAAGGAACTTCATCAGCGACTGCAGTAGTTTCAGGGATTATTACTTTATTACAGCAATATTATAAATCTGTAAGTCCTTCTCAAAGTTATATGCAATCTTCTACAGTTCGTGCTTTGTTGGCTCATACAGCCAATGATAAAGGAACAGAAGGACCAGATTATATTTACGGATGGGGAATGGCAGATGCGAAAAGAGCTTCTGCAGCCATACACGACAATATAGAAGGGATTATTGGTGACTATAAAAAATCGACTTTAATAAAGGAAATTTCCCTTAATCAGGGAAATAAATATACGTTGTATGTGGTTCCTTTAGATATTACACAACCTCTTTCAGCAACTATATCTTGGACCGATCCTCAGGGAAATCTTGTAAGTAATACAGTAGATCTTTCTACTCCTAATTTAGTCAATGATCTTGATCTCAAAATTGTTAAAGTAAATTCAAATGGTACAGAGACTGTTTATTACCCTTGGAAATTAGGAGGAATGAATAATCTCACGGCCGCTGCGACGAAAAACTCTCCCAATAACGTAGATACTATTGAAAGGGTAGATATTAAGAATCCTACAAAAGATACTTATAAAATTATTGTATCTCCTAAAACGAGTACGACTCCATTACTTCCAAACGGTATTCAGAATTTTTCTATTGTGGTTTCTAATGTGGATTTCTGTTATAAAGAAGATCTTAAAATATTGACAAGTCCGGTTGATGACATCAGTACTCCGCAAACTATTTGGGCAAAACAAATTGTGGCAAGCAATAAAATTATTGCTCCTGTACAAAATGTAGAATACATCGCTTCAAAAGATATCACATTAAAACCAGGCTTCCATGCAGAAAATGCTGCAGGATTTCATGCTCTCATTACTCCGTGTTTCGATATTATTTCAGCATTCAGATATATTGCGCAGAAAAGAGTTTCGGATCAGGATGTGCTTCCGGAAACTATAAAAAGCGAAAGTAATTTTACAATCTTTCCGAATCCTACAAAAGATGAAGCCCACATCAAGTTCAGATTAGAAAATGCATCAGCTGTAAAAATTTCAGTATATGATGCTTCCGGAAAAATTATTTTTGTGAACCAGAGCAGTGAAGCCTTTCCAAAAGGCGAATATTTAAAAACAATTGATGTGAGTGATTATGCTTCTGGAGTTTATCTGGTTAGTTTAGAGTGTAATGACTTTAAAGAAACTAAAAAATTGATTAAAAAATAAAATCCCCGAGAATCGAATCTACCGTTAATGTGTTCTAAAAATATTATTCAGACGATTCTCAGCGATTACAAAATTTTCATAATATCGAAATAAACACTTATGATGAAAAAAATCTTTTTCTTTTTTCATATCCTTTTAATGGATATGTGTTTTGCCCAGTCTCCTGGTGGTGTTTCGGGGGTGAGTGTTTGGTTTAAAGCTAATTCTGCACAAACTCCTGCATTAACTTATCAGGATTATAGTGGGAATCAGAATGAAATTAAAGCGATATCTACGCAGAATCAACCTAATTATACATTATTTAATTATAATGAAAGTCTGAATTTTGACGGAGTGGATGATTATCTGAAATTTCCCTATCTCATGGAAACGATGGATAAAACTACCTTTTTTACAGCGTATCAGAATCAAAATACGTCTACGGAAACGGCTATGTTTTCTTCAGAACAGTCGTATGAAAAGGAAATGTATTTCAGCACAAAAAATATTTTCAGATATAATAATGAACAGATTAACTACATCAATACCAGTGTGGTAGATGATCTGCCTTCATTCAGTATGTACACAAGATTTGGAATTCCTTCTGAAAAAATACATTCAGTTATAGGAAGAACGGGGATATCTTCTATGTACGTGGGAAAGGATATAAGAAGTACAGCCTGGCAAAATTTTAAGGGAAAACTACCAGAGTTTTTTATATATCGTAAAATTCTCACTCAGAATGAAAGAAATCGTGTAAATTCCTATCTGGCTGTAAAATATGCAGTTACAATGCCATATACAGAATACTACAGTTCTAAAAGTAAAAAGATATGGAAGCAGGATGATTTTACTGATTATCCCGCAAACATTACAGGAATCGCCAGAGATAAATACTCAAACTTATACCAGAAACAGGCAACAAGTTCTTCAGAAAATAAGAGGTTAATTATTGCGGCAAAGAAATTAGCTGTAGATAATAATAGTAATGATGCAGATTTTCCTGATCAGAGTTTTCTTGTATGGGGAGATAATAAAGAGCAGTTACTGTTGGATACTCCTACTTCCGGATATCAACTATTTAAAAGGAAATGGAAAGCAAGATTTTCCACGGAAACATCTCAGACTATCCCAACTGAAGTGGTTTTTTCTATTAAAAATATACTTACCATACCGGCGGATAAAAAATTATGGCTGTTTATAGATAAAACAGGGCAGGGGAATTTTAATTCTTCTAATGTTGAGGTGTATCCTATGGATTATGTGGATACAGATCAAAATGTTCATTTTAATAATATCACTTTTGATCAGGATTTATCAGGAACAGATGTTTTTACTTTTGCTTTAGGGAATAAGATATTATCTATCAATGAACTTCAACAGCCTACCTGTATACAGAAGAAAGGAACTTTGATTGTAAATGTTAAAGGTGGTAAAGCTCCTTATCACATCCAGTTAACAGGCAATGGTGTTAATCAAAACCTGAATGTTTCTACAGCGCAGTTATCTTTTCCAGATTTGGAAATCGGAATCTATCATCTTATCATTACCGATGCAGACGGAAATATAATAGACCAGAATTTTACAGTTAATGATTTTAACTCTATAAATCTGGATTTGGGACCAGATGTAGTAATAAATTCCGGAGGATCTGCCCATTTTGATGCAGGTACACAGATTTCAGATCCTAATGCAACCTACCAATGGACTTCGGATAATGGATTCAGCAGTTCTTCGGCTAATATTACCGTTTATGAACCGGGAACTTATACGGTAACAGTTAACACACCGGATGGATGTACGAAAAAAGATACTGTGAAAGTGACCCGTAAAAGAGAAAACGGAATAGTCCTATACCCTAATCCGGTACCTAAAGGTCAGTTATTTACCATAAGAATTATATCGGATATAAAAGAAAATGTAGATATCAAGATATATGATGCTTCGGGAAGGCTTGTAAAGACCATTCAGGATAATGGAAAAGACTACTATGAAATTAAAGATTCGCTTTTAGTAGAGGGAGCTTATGTAATCGTTGTGAAAACGACTTCTGAATTAAAAGTGTTTAAACTTATCGTTACCAACTAGTCACTAATTAACAATCTATTATAGATAAAAAGGAATTAAACAAAAACGGATTACCTGAAATTCTTTCAAGCAGTTTACAGGTAATCATTTTGTAGTAGAAAAGCATATACGCAAATGAGAAATTCGATATTAAGTAGATTAAGAGAAAATCCTAAAATTGTAAAAGTTCTGGTTTTTCTTACTTCATGGACACAGCTTCATGCCTACGCAAATACAGCGTACTTAAACAAGCCCAAAGAAACTTTACCGGGTGCAGATTTTCATTATTCAACTATTGTTCAGAATAACAGCAGCTTTCTGAAGAATAATGAGAAATCTTCGGCAATCGATACTGCTTTACGGAATAATATTTCGTATTCAAATGAGAAGAATATTGATTCTGAAAATATCTACAGTCCATCAGGAAATGGAAATAAAACGTTGATTAAAGGTCAAAAAACTATTATTAATCAACCGGTATCGGGATTTTATATTTCTGATATAAAAGAAGGAATTATAGGAAAAGACTCTGAACATCCGATAGACCAGATATACGATAATATATTTAATGTAACAGTCAACGAAAAAATCAGATCTGATAAGCAATATAGCTTGGAATATGATCTTTATGGATTAAAAGATTATAAGCAGGTAAGCAAAGTTATCAATGATGAATTGGCTGTAGGAGGACAAAACGTAGAAAAGACAACAGTTTGGGCACACCAAACAGAGCCTGTAAAAGCAACTTCTGTTAAGGAAGGTAAGAATATTATCATATTTACAATTCCCAATTCTTCAGATTACAGCTACAAAATCAGAAATCTTCGTATAGTTGCCTCGGATAAAAAGAGTGCTCCTGCAGAATTTGCAAATTCATATGTTGGTCAAACCAATTATAAATATATAAATTCTCAAAATCAGGAAGAAGAATTAAGTTTAAATTCAGCAACCTTAAAAATAGAAGGAAATTCTGTAAAAAATACTGCAGTTTATTCTATTACAGCACTCAGAGACATTGATATGCCTGCTCTTACGCCTGAAATGGTAAACGTAACAGCAGATCATTTCGGATATAGATTCTTACCTCATGGAGAGAATTTTTCGGCAGCGGCAAAAGTATCCATTGGATATGATAAATCTAAAATACCGACAGGATATACCGAACAGGATATTAAAACCTTTTATTTTGATCTTACTCAGAAAAAATGGATTCCTTTAGAGAAAGCCGAAAGAGATTCTCTTCAAAAAGGCAGTAATATTATTGTATCTAAAACAACCCATTTTACGGATATGGTAAACGGGATCATCAAAGTTCCTGAATCTCCCGAGACAGGAAGTTATGCTCCCAATTCTATAAAAGATATTAAAGCTGCGAATCCAACAGAAGGAATCGTTTCTATTGCACCTCCTGCCGCGAACAATATGGGAACTGTTAATACAAGTTTCCCAATAAAATTACCGGCAGGAAGAGGCGGGATGCAGCCTTCACTTTCTGTAAACTATAGCAGTGAAGGAGGTAATGGCTGGTTAGGATTAGGCTGGGATCTTTCTATTCCATCGATCTCCATTGATACACGATGGGGGGTTCCTACATATGACCAAACCTTTGAAACTGAGATTTATACTTTAGGTGGAGAGCAATTAACCTTTAAAGTAGGAGATAGTTATGTTTTGCCCAACAGAAATGAGGGTTTCGAGAAAAACAGGTCTGCAAACTTGGAACCGGATAATACAAAAAGATTTTATCCGAGAATAGAGGGTGGATACAGTAAAATCATACGTCACGGAAATTCTCCCAAAGAATATTGGTGGGAGGTAATTTCCAAAGATGGAACGAGAAGTATTTTTGGAAATGATGGAACTGCCAATAACCCGCAACAGTATTATTTAAAAGATTCACAAGAAAATATAGGACATTGGGCATTGTATAAAACGATTGATACCAATGGAAATTATGTAGAGTATACTTATGATAAATCTATTTACGGAGGGAATCCTGGAAATGGAGGACAAGAACTGCATATTTCAGAAATTAACTATACCTTACATAATGTACAAAATCCTCCTAAAAACTATAAAGTAACTTTTAATACAGTTTCTGGAAGAGAAGATGTACAAATAAATGGACGCTTAGGATTTTTGCAGATAGAATCCAAAAGACTTTCTTCGATAGAAGTAAAATACGGAAGTGAGAAGATTAGAAGTTATGGATTTACCTATCGAAATGACGACTCGTCTTTCAAAAAATCTTTATTAGAGAGTATCACAGAAAAAGATGCTTCAGATGCGATATTCTATACCAATAAAATGGAATATGATAAGGCACCTGCAACATTATTTGGATCTCCACAACCATGGATAGCACCAGATAATGCGAGTTTTTCAGGGCTTACAACTGCTCTACAAGGAGGTTATTCTTTGTTGAATGGCTCATATTCCTATAGTTTGGGAAGTCACTTCAGAATTGGAGTCGGGGCCTATAATCCTTTTGATTTTGTACCTTTAAGTGATACTTCTGCACTTTCTTTCAATAAAGGAACTTTTGGAGCTCATTTTGGCTTCGATAAGGGCTTTGGTGAAACTAAAATTACATCTTTAGATATTGATGGAGATAACCTTCCGGATAGAATATATGAACAGAATGACGAAATATATTATTCTAAAAATCTTTCTGCTGCAGTAGGTGGAACGTCAGGTTTTGGGCTAAAAGTTAAAATTGCATCACTCGCAAACATAGGTAAAACTACTACTAATACTTGGAATGTAGGGGTAGATGGAAACTTTGGTAGTGCAGATATAGGTTTTGATTATTCTAATAGCACAAGTGTTACTAAATCATACTTCATGGATTTTAATAATGATGGGCTTATAGATTTCGTAAAGGATGGAAAAGTGTTTTTTAATAGAATAGTTGGTGGAATACCGGTTTTTGATGAAATCAGTACGGGAACTCCATATCCTATTGATATTGCCTCTGGAGTACAAAACTCAGCATCATTATTTGATAATGAAGATGAACAAGAGAAAAAGATGATGCTCAAGCAGAACCCACTGCATGATATAGTAAGGGTTTGGGTAGCGCCTAAGACGGGAACTATTACGGTGAAGAATAATTTCAAATTATTAGCTTCTCAATATCCTAATCCTTATTATGATCCTTCTCAACCAATAAGTACATCTAATCAACAATACTTAAGCTGTCCATATGGAGAAGATTGTAGTAAAGTAGATGGAGTGGCAGTGTCTTTTCAATATAAGAATAATGATCCAATCGTTCAGAATATCAATCCAGGAGATTATTCCCTTCATTCTTTTGCAGATCAAAATATTGCTATTAATAAAGGTGAGCGTCTTTATTTCAGAATAACTTCTAAATATGATGGATTGCAAGATCAAGTTTCTTGGAATCCGGAGATTAATTATACAACACAAAATACTCCTACAGTAGATAGTGATAATCGAAATTTGTCTTTATATAAATCAGAAGAAGATTTTGTAAATTCTAATACTAATACTTTTATTGCAGGAAAAGACGGTACGTTAAATATTTTCTTAAATAAGAATATTCAGCTGTCTGATAATGCTAAAATCGTTTATTCAATAAATGATATACCTAATACTTTTAATATTTCGTATGATTCAGTTTATAACAATAGTAACATAGCTTCTTTGTCAATTAACGGAAATGATAAAATATCTATAAAAGTATATACAGACACTCAAATTGATTGGACAAATTTTAGAGTAACACCAGAGTTTACTGAGGTTGGTTCAAATAAAAAAGCATATCTGCAGACAGAATATTCTATGTATAATGACAGAGGAGGTATAGAAACTTATACTATTACATCTGGAGATATAGGTAAGAGCATTTATGCAAAAGTTTCTAATTTTCCTACAACAGGTTTTAATTATGAAGGTGCAGTGACGTCGTCCTTAAAGTTCGTTAATCAGTTGCTTTCTAAAACTATTGTAACAAGAAAACTTGTAAATAATGTATATGTCAACAATACAAATTATTCCTCTGCATATGTTATAAAAAGTGGAGATGTAGGAAAAACTGTATATATTGAAAATACAATCAATGCTAAAAAAGATTTTGCTAATTCATTACCTGTTCTTACAACAAGTGTATATAATTACACAGGAAACTACATTGATACACCAGGTACATCAACAGTTCAAAGTTTAATATATAAAACAGGTTCCATTTTTGTTGGTGCATCTAATAATAACTTGTTAACACTTAATGTTACTTTATTATCACCTGATCCAAATAACATTGCTACTGCTGAGTTAAATGTATATGATAATCAAGGTAATTTAGTTTATAATCTATTTGCAGATTCCTCTCAGACTATTTTTCCTTCTATTCCAATAACACAAGGAATCTACACTTATGAATTAACGGTAACTAACGGAGGAAGAGGGCGGATAACAATTAATAATGTAGGAGTAAGCCAGCTTATAACCACGGTTGCTCCTGTTTCCCATAAGTCACTGTTTGCTCCTGAAAATATATCAGTGGTCTTAGCTTCTAATCAATATGATACTAGATTTGGTCTGCTATATAGAGGTTGGGGAGGTTTTATAGTGAATGGTAATAATTATACTAAAGACAATATAGTAGAAGCATATGATCTTTTAAAGAACTATGCAAATTCAGGAACTGTTTCAGAAATGAAAATTGATGAAACAAAACTTGCATTAAGCCAGACATATTCTCAGGATCCGGGAACGAATCCAACGATAAATAATCCGGTAGACAATAACGGCAATTTGGATTTGTCACAATTGGATAATAATAGTGCATCTTTATCGAATTCTGGTAATTATTTCTTTTTCTTACAATCAGATATAAATAATGAAGATAAAGGCAGATTAACGGGAACGGATCAATTTATTTATTTATCGAAAACAATTTTAAATAGCTCTCGAGTAGGAGTTCACAATATTGATGAAAATTTTAAAAATCAATCATTATCAATAGCTTTAGGAAGTAAACTAAATGCTCCTGAACTAAAGTTTAAGAATCAAAGTGTTAGTGGAAGAGGAGGCTTGTCTTTTTCTGGCTTTAATGCAAGTGCTTCCAAGTCTTTGTTTAACGAAAATAAAGCAATTCGCTCCCTAATAGATTATAATGGCGATGGTTTCCCTGATGATTTTTCCCGAACAAAAGTACAGATAACAAATAAACTAGGATATTTATCCTCAGACGTTAGAAATTCAGGAAGCCAGACTATTTCAAAAGCTGATGTTATTGGAGTTTCAGCAGGATACAGTTTTAAGCATGCCGATTCAAAAGTTACCGCATGGGGTATTATACCTGTACCTACATTCATTCTTTTGGTAGTTCCTGTTGATAAAGTAATTGAAGGTGCTAAGACAGTGTCATTATCAGGACAGATTGATGTAAAAAATGATCAATGGTCTAAACAATCATTTGTTGATATTAATGGAGATGGTTTACCGGACAAATTTACAGGTGGAGATTTTCAGCAAAACTCGGATGGAGCATTTGAGCTGAATGTTGGGAATCTTCTAGTAAATAATTCATCATCATGGGGAACAGATGAGACTTCTACTAATAAAGATCAAAATATAGGAGGTGGAATAGGTTTTAGTTTATTTAAAGGAAGTTTTGAAGGAGGGATAAACACATCTACCAGTACTTCTAAAGCCCAAAAAGAACTGATGGATATTAATGGAGACGGTATTGTAGATAATATAAATTATACAGACAATGGTGTTCTAATTAATTTTAATAAAGGAAATGGATTTTCAGGGGGAACAACAGCTTCTGTAAATTCTATTCAGAGTAATATTCAGTCTTTGAATTTGGGAGCAAGCATTGCGTATACTGGTCTTATTCTTTTGACAGGTGTAAAAATTACTATTGGAGGAGGAAATTCTCTTGGAGAATCATCTAGCAAAGTCAAATCTACCTTCAAAGATATGAATGGAGACGGGTATCCAGATTTTGTAACCTCTGACGATACCAATTCGGTTACTGTACGTCTCAATCAAATCGGCACCACCAACCTCCTTCGCAAAGTAACTACACCATCCGGAGGAAGCTGGGAAGTGGAATATGAGAGAGTTGGGAATACGTACGATATGCCACAAAGCAAATATGTATTAAAAACGGTTACTACCAATGATGGATTTACCGGAGATAATGCATTCAGCCCTGATGTTTCAAAAGTTACCATTCAGTATGCAAATCCTTATCACAGCAGAAGAGAACGTACTTTCTACGGTTTTGAAAAAGTTACGGTTAATCAGATTGACACAAAACAGGGAGGAATTTCCTCAAATGTAATTTACAGAAAAACCATCCAGACTTTTAATAACTCGAATTACTATCTAAAAGGAAACTTACTGAATGAAAAACTTTTAGATGCTGGTGACAAGATTTGGACTGAGAAAAATAATACTTATGAGCTTAGAAAAATTCATAGTCCAAATACATTAAACACCCTATTAAATCTGGAAAAAGAATCTGAAAAGAATCATACGGATTATGCTTGCTTTGTTGCGCTTAAAAATACAGACTCTAAGTTTTATGAAGGACTAACAACGGCAACTAAATCTACCTCAAGCAGTATTACAGAATATGATGAATGGGGGAACGCCGTTAAAGTAACAGACTTTGGTGATACGCAGATTGGAAATACAGAAATAGTATCTTCTGAAGTTACTTACGGAGAAGTTGCTCCAGGGAAATATGTCATTGCTCCTAAAACAGTAAAAAATACAGCAACTGGTATTGTAAGAGAAAAAAGAGCAGTATACAATTCTTTAACAGGTGATTTGGAGAAAATGGTGATCAAAAATCAAGGTGCAGATTACTCCGTATATGATTTTGTATATGATGATTACGGAAACATTACTAAATCTACAGGTCCTGCAAACAGTGCAAACCAAAGATTCTTCCATCAGTATACCTATGATGATAATGTGAAGACTTATCCTGTAAAAGTTCAGGACGCATTTGGATACAGCAGCAAAACGCAGTACGATTTCCGTTTCGGCGTACCTACGCTTACGGAAGATATGAATTTGCAGCCGATGAAATATGTGTATGATGCAAAAGCAAGAACTACCGAAATTACAGGACCGTATGAAATGTTCAACAACATACCTTGGACAATAAAGTTTGAATACAACCCTATTACCGATGCACCGCTTAATGCAACCAATGCACAGTCTTACGCAGTAACCAAGCATTATGATCCAGAATATCAAGGAACAAGCACCATCAATACCATTACCATTGCAGATGGTTTTGGTGAAGCCATTCAGGTGAAGAAAACAGGTGATATCTATAATGACGGGGTTAAATATATTGTTGCCGGAAAAGTAGAATCAGATGCTTTCGGAAGAGCGTTAAAAACATACTATCCTACAACAGAAAACGTAGGAAGTGGAAACACCTTGTACAATGCTTCTGTGGACACTACTGAGCCAACAATTAATCAGTATGATGTGTTGGATAGAGTAGTGTATACAAAACTACCGGGAGAAAATTTATTCTCAACCATAGAATATGGCTTTGCTGATGATGTACAGGGAAGACAGATGTTTGCAACCACCTTTAAAGATGAACTGGGAAGCATTAAAAAGTCTTATACAGATATCAAAGGCAGAACAACTTCTGTCTGGGAAGTTTCGAACACCGGAGATATTAAAACAAAATTCACTCATGATGCAATCGGGCAGATCCTTAAGGTGGAAGATGTGGCAGGAAATATCACGACGTCACAATATGACGATTTAGGAAGAAGAATTTCATACAAGCATCCTGATAGTGGCATTACCACTTATAAGTATGATCCGGCAGGAAATATGAACTCAAAAACCAATGCTGCCAATGAAATTGTTAATTATAAGTATGATTATACAAGGCTGAAAGAAGTAAACTATCCTGTGTATCCTGAAAATAATGTAAAATATTATTACGGGGCTGCAATGGATGCATCTGCCATGGATAATAACGCGGTGGGAAGACTTTGGTATCAGACAGATGCTACAGGAACGCAGTATCTGAAATACGGAAGATTGGGCGAACTTATCTACCAACGCCGTTCTGTTGCCGTTCCGGATGCCGGAGTATATTGGTTTGGAACATCTTGGGAATATGACACATGGAACCGTGTGAAAAAGATCACCTATCCGGATGGAGAAGAAGTAAAATATACCTACAATAAGGCAGGTAATCTTTTCAAGATGAACTCTGTAAAAGATGGTTTCAGCAGAGACATCATAAAGAATCTGGGATATGATAAATTTGAGCAGAGAGTTTATCTTCAGTATGGAAATGGTACGGAAACAACCTATGAATACGAAACCAACCGCAGAAGATTGCTTAAGATGTATGCTAAAAACAGCAACAGATACTTTATGCAGAATACCTACCAGTATGATGTGGTATCGAATGTAATGCAGGTACACAATAACGCGCCTGTGGTACAGGGATTATTGGGAGGAGGAACCAACTATGCGTATGGATATGACGATCTGTACCGCCTTACGTCTTCATCAGGAAACTGGAGAGGAATAAACAGCGCAGGAGAAGAAGAAAGACATCGTTTCACCGTAGGGATGACGTATGATAATATGCACAACATCATGAGCAAAACCCAGAAACATGAGTGGGTAACCGGTCCTACTTCCAATAACTGGGCAGCTCTTGAACCGACTTCTTACCGTCTGAACTATAAATATCAGGATCCTTCGCATCCGCATGCGCCATCCAGAATTATAGACGAACCGAATCTTGTACCGAACGCTACATGCTGTAATCCGGACGATCCGGGAGTGAAATTCCAGGATTATCAATATGATCCTAAAGGAAATCCTACGAAGATCTTACAGCAGACGTGTACCAATCAGGAAGAAAAAGCAGTGTATCTGTGGGATGAAGAAAACCGTTTACGATTTGTAGATACCAATCCTACAACACCGGAAGCAGATGGGGCGGCAATTTATACCTATGATGCAGGAGGAGAACGTATTATAAAAGATGTTCTGTTTAAAGGAAAAATAGGAAAATACAATAGCAACCATATAGAAGTAAGTGGCGAAACCATTCATGAAGCATCAATCTATCCAAGCGGATTGATAACGCTTAATCTTACCTACGATTTGCAGAATGGAATGTTGCAGGAGCCGCGCTACACCAAGCATTACTATGCAGGAAGCCAGAGAATACAGTCTAAAAACGGAAACAGCGGAAACGTAGGAGCATTTGATTGTGCATGGCTTATCATCCCGTTTGGAGGAACAACGCCTCCGATTAATCCTGTGAATGTTTCTAACCAGATCTTGCAGACGGCTACCCAAAGCAATCTGGTAATTATGCAGACCAATAACCTTACCCCGCCAATAAATTACGGGCAGAATGGAGGATATACCGGAAATTGCGTATCTTCGTATGCAAGTAATGTGGAGGAAAAGGAAATCTATTGGTTCCATCCCGATCATTTGGGCAGCAGTTCTTTCATTACCGGATTAGATGGTGAAGTAACCCAGAATATGGAGTATTTCCCAAGTGGAGAAATCTTTGTAGAAAACCATATGAACGATGGCTTAAACAGCCAATACAAGTTTAATGGTAAAGAACAGGATTCTGAAACAGGATACTACTATTATGGCGCGAGATATTACAATCCGAGAGTTTCTCTTTGGTTGAATGTGGATCCGCTAGCGGACTACAATCCTTTCTATAATGATGAGCATTATATAGACGGACAGCACAACGGCGGAGTTTACAACTCTGGAAACTTGAATCCCTATATTTATTGTTATCAGAGTCCTATCCGATATATTGATCCGAATGGAAAACAAAGTGATGCAATAGACCAATGGGCAGTAAACGAAAGTCTATTCAATTTTAGTTTTGGTTGGATTGGAGATGCAAGAGCAGGAGCTTTAAATATAGCAAGTAGAATTGCTGGAAAAAATGTTCGTTTTCAAGGAGATGGTTTTATTGGATATAATAAAATTTCTAAAAATCAGTCAAATAGCCTTTTTGGTGATATGTTTGACGTGACAATTGGAATTTTAACAGCAAGATATGGTATTAGTAGTAATAGCATATTAGCAATTAGGTCAGGTACTGGAACATTAAGAGAGTTGAGAGCGGCAGTAAAATCAATTCAGGGATATAAAAAATATGCTAAATGCATAGAATTTACTACTGAATTTTATAACTCATTTGGAGGGACTGCTAAGCAGATTAACATGGGAAATGATGTTGGATTAAGTGTTTTATTAAATAAACAAGATGTAGGTCTTGCAACAAATGGTCTGCATCAATTTATTGAAAAAACAATAGAAGGGAAAGTATATATTTTTGATAACATGAATCCAGAAGGAGTTTTGAAAAATGATTATATTAAAGGACTAGGAGGATATAATAGAAAAACAGGACAAATATATTCTGGAGAACAAATTATGAAAAGTGCAAAGAAGATAATTCCTCCTAAACCTTTGGACCCAAGATTTACAAGTTAAAAATGGAAAGTTTAGAATTTATTTTTTATATAATCAAAAGAAGGAGTTTATTCTTTCTTGAAAATAGTAATGATTACTTTAGATATATTGATGGCTATATTTCAGGAAGTAAAAATGATCAATTATATGATTTTTTTAAAACATTTGAGGTATACTTGATTGAGCATAATAAATTAATAGGCTTTGAGAACAAACCGTTACATTTAGTTTTAAATTTTTTAACAATCTATAATTATGAAACACTAAATTTTTTAAATAGAGAATTAATTAATTTTTTAAGAGATGAAAAAACTCATAAACTCGAAATAATAAAAAAATATTCTGAGAAATATGATTTAACTACTTTAATCGAAAATTATCAAGATTAAGAATTTTCTTAAAGGTATGGATATCCCGATAGAGCCGATCCCCGATAGCAAGGATTTATACTCCGTGCCTGTAATAGAACCAAAACTTTGCAATCTGCAAAGTTTTGGTTTTTAAGAGGGCTTTCACAAAAAATGCAATTATAGAATCGTTAAAATGTAACTGATGTAGGAGTTTATTATTGGAATAAATATTCACTACCAGCAAAAAATAATATTATGACAAATGAATATTTTATCAAATTATATGAACCTTTAAATGAAGATGATTGGTATATAATTCAAACTAATAGGGGGTTTTACAGTATTAGGATAGGAGGAGTTAATGTTGAAAGAAAAATAAACATACATAGATATAAAATATTTTATGAAGATATTGAAGCGAAAATTAAACTAGCAGTTACTGATGGCGAATGGTCATATATAATTCTGTCAAATGGAAAGGTTCTTTGTTTTGGATCTAACTATGTTGATGAGGAGGGAATAAGTTTTGGTGCTGAGATTAGGAATTTGGAAGATTTCGATGACTCATTTTTCGCTGAGGATTTTTTTAATAGTATGTGAGACCCCATAGCGCGGATTTGTAATCCGTGCCTGTAATAACAACCAAAACTTTGTAATCTGCAAAGTTTTGGTTGTTAAGAGGGCTTTCAAAAAAATGCAATTATAGGATCTCTAAAATATTATCAGACATAAAAAGACTTACTATTTTTACATAGTTATTACATTAACTTTTAGAGCAGATGTAAATATAGGATGAGCAGAATAATGAGTGGTTACAAGAAATATACGTCAAAGAATAAATAGGGACAATACCATAAAATTATTATTTTAGCTTTGTAAGATTAGATAATACATTGATATTAAAATAGTTTTTATGAGATAGATGTAAGTCACGGATTACAAATCCGCGACATCCGATTAAACAAAAGATTCTTGGGCTTATTGAGAATGACAAACTGAAAAAGATTTTTTCTGAACTTCACAGAGAAAATGCAAAAATAGGTAATGGAGGAACTGCAGCTGCCGTTTTAGCCGAAGGAATTGGAGGAACGCATTGGAAAAAAGCACACGATTATGTACAAGGACTAAAAAATGTTATAATGAAAGGCGATCTAGATGAAGATGATTTGAAAGGAGCACATTATTTGCTCAATGAATTGAAAAATGCCATTAAAAATGCTAAATAAAAAAAATGGAAAAAGAATTAATTTTAAATTTATTTAACAGAATTCCGGATTTTAAAACAAAATTCGATTTAGATGATGATGATCCATTATTTATTGTTTTTGGAGGTTTAGGAACATATATCGAAGAGCTTCATAATTCAAAATATAAAATTGTTAAGTATAACATTAAGTCTGCAACTATTAAAAATGATCAAGACATATTAAATATAATTTTTAATTATTTAAGTGAGATTTTTAATAATGATGATCAAGAGATTCATAACCTTATAAATGTATCCGTTTGGGAAGTAATACCAACTTTGAAACATGGATATGTTATTGCCAAAGATTTCATGTCTGATTTGATGTATAGTGAATTTTTAAAAAATTATCCATACGAAAATCATAAAAATGATTGGGATAATGAGAATTATTATTCTGAGGAAGAATTACGAAGAATATTTGAACCCGATAGCGCGGATTTGTAATCCGTGCCTGTAATAGCAACCAAAACTTTACAATCTGCAAAGTTTTGGTTTTTAAGAGGGTTTTCACAAAAAATGCAATCAGATCAAGAATTAGATGATTATTTGGAATCGAGGGACGGAAGAGGAATAAGCAGATGGTTTAGTAATGGAAAACTAGAAGTTTCGGTTTAGATAACGGAATATGAGACAGATGAAAGCAAAAAATAAGTTTAAATTCCTATTCTTGTTCTTATTCTTATTGGAATGTAAAGAAAAGAGGGAACCGATTCCAATCGATGAAATAAAAGTTTATATATCACCAAAGTATGAAATAAGATTGGATAGATATGAAGGTTTTTTAGATTTTTCATATGATTGTGATGTATTAAAAGAAAAGAAGAAGTTTTCAGAAAGCTATAAGAAGATGATATATATTCTTAACAAAAAAAAATGGAAATATGATTTTATAAGTGTTGAACATATTCAAGGTTGTACACAACTGAATCAAGACTTAAAAAAAGATTTTATAGAATTAAACAAAAGAATTTATAATAATAAAGTAAAATTTAATTATGAAGATGGTGTATTATTTATAATACCCCAATAGCGCGGATTTGTAATCTGTGTATGCAATAGAACCGCGACATCCGATGAAAAAAGTGTTATGTAAGTCCCTTATAGAACTCTAACTACAGGTTTTAATTTAGTTACCAGATATGATGTAGGAGTTTCAAGAACATATACTATTTATATAAAAAACAATTTAATGATGCTCCATCATCGATTGGTAAATGGCTTTAGAAAAATATTAAATCTCCTCTTCAATTTAATTAAATTATGAAACGAAAAATAGGGTTAATTATCTGTTTAATAATTGTACTGATTTTTTTTCTTTTAATGAATCGCATAGATAAGCAAAGTTTTGCAAAAGAATTGGCTGAAGAAGAATGTGTTCTTGTTGTACAAAATCCTCCTTTGTTATATACCTCAGTATCGTTTAAAGTGGAGGGCTACAACCCGATAACTAAGAAACCTTGCGAGTGTAATCACTATAATAGATGGTGGAGTTCATATAAAAATGAAATAGAAGTTGGTGATACTATTGTGAAGAAGAAAGGCGAGTTGGTTTTTAGCATCCATAAAAAAGATAGTATTATTAGCCATAAATATAGGCTCTAATAATCAAAAAAACCGATAGCGCGGATTTGTAATCCGTGCCTGTAATATAAGAATCCGTCTCACAGCTATTTGTGTGGCGGATTTTAGATTTTAGGTAATTTATTTTCCTCAGGAAAAAGAAAAATATGCTCTGCTCAGATAAAATACATAAGCACAAAAAAAGCACCCTTTTTCAGATGCTTGTGTTTTTAGAATTATTCTTTTTTAAACTTCGTCGTCAGAATCGATGGTGTAAGATCTGCTTTTGAAGTCTTTGTCGTGTTTTTCTGATATTACATCCTCACCCTTCTCGTTAATGATGAAATCTGTGGACTCATTAAACATCTCCTGAAAACTCTTAAAATCTTCCTTGTAAAGGTAAATTTTATGCTTCTCGAATGTAGCTTCTCCATTCTCTCCGAAATTCTTCTTACTTTCTGTAATCGTAAGATAATAATCTCCTGCTTTCGTCTCGCGCACATCAAAGAAATAAGTTCTTCTCCCTGCTTTTAACACCTTCGTGAAAATTTCATTTTCATGGCGTTCCTTGTATTCACTCATTGTTAGATATTTTTTAATCTTGTTAAGAACAAATATAAAAGTTTTCTTTTAATCACAAAATTTTTTTTATGATTTATTTAACATTTGTGAACGATTCTGCTATGCGGTTACGGAATTGTTAATTTCGGTTAAGTTAAGGATCTTATCAGCACGCTGTGCGCTAGACTCTCTGTGTGTGATGATTATAGAGGTCGCATTACGGATTTTACGGTCTATATTTTCAAGAATGTTCTGTTCTGTTTCAGTATCTAAAGCAGACAGGGAATCATCAAAAATAATGATGTTCGGATCTTTAATCAGAGCTCTGGCAATACAGATTCGCTGTTTCTGACCTCCGGAAAGCATTACACCACGCTCTCCAACCATAGTTTTGTACTGTTCCTTGAACTCAACAATATTTTTATCAACATCAGCAATTTTGGCATATTCCACCACTTTTTCGTGAGAAGGTCTGTCGATGG
The DNA here is from genome assembly GCF_900156825.1 of Chryseobacterium gambrini. Classification (GTDB taxonomy): domain Bacteria; phylum Bacteroidota; class Bacteroidia; order Flavobacteriales; family Weeksellaceae; genus Chryseobacterium; species Chryseobacterium gambrini. Next base: position 110,955 of record NZ_FTOV01000002.1, read on the forward strand.
CAAAACCGATGTTGTTTTCAATAGAATCTGAGAACAGATAACTTTCCTGAGGAATATATCCGATGAAATTTCTGTAGTTTTCTAAATTATGTTCTTTTAAATTTTTACCGTCAATTAAAATTTCACCTTCAGTAGGATCAATCAAACGGCAGAGAAGCAATGCAATCGTAGATTTTCCGCTTCCTGTTTTTCCCATGATCGCCAAAGATTCTCCGGCTTTCAGAGTAAAACTTAGATTATCCAGAGCTCTGATTCCTGTATTCGGATAGACATAAGAAACATTTCGGAACTCAATATCGCCTTTAATTTCATATTTGTCGAAGTTTTTATTAACGATTTCAGATTTTTTATCCATGAATTCGTTAATTCTCTGCATGGAAGCTTCTGCTCTCTGATTCACCGAAGTTACCCAACCAACCATTGAGAAAGGAAAAATAAGCGTATTGATGTACATGAAAAAGTCGGCAATTTTACCAATGCTTAATTCTCCGGCAATGTATTTCTGTCCGCCGATCCAGATAATGGCAACATTCAGCAAACCGATAACGAATAAAATAATCGTAAAGAAATAAGCTTCCGTTTTTGCCAGATCCAAAGCTTTGTTCTGATAGTCGGTTACCTTAGTACCATAATTTTTTTTGATATAATTTTCCCTTGCAAAAAACTTCACCACGCGGATTCCCGAAAAACTGTCCTGTACAAAAGTAGAAATCGCCGACTGGCTTTTCTGCATGATCTTCGATTTCTGATTGATGATTGAGCTTACTTTATAAATCGCAAAGGATAAAATAGGAAGGGGAAGCAAAGTCCAGAGCGTCATAGAAACATCCGTAGTAAGCATATAAATTGCGGTAATTACCACAAGAACGATCAGATTGGCAACATACATTACGCCCGGGCCGAGATACATCCTTACTGCAACCACATCTTCACTTAAACGGTTCATTAAATCTCCGATCGTGGTTTGTTTATAATCCGTTAAAGATAAATCCTGATAATGTCTGTAAATTTTATTTTTAAGTTCATATTCTATTCTTCTTGAAGCCACAATAATCGTCTGTCGCATCATGAAAGTGAAAAATCCGGTGAGTAAAGAACAGCCGACAATAATCGCAACATACACTAAAACCTGTCTGTTGAAGCCTAAATTTCCGTTTTTCGTAAGCTCGTCTACAGATTTTCCTACATACTGTACCTTATATATATTGAAAAAATTACTTGCAATGATGAATAATACTCCCCAGAACAACAATATTTTGTGCTTCCAGAAATAGGGGTTTAATGTTTTTAGCGCTTTCATAAAGTTTCACAAAATTACAAAAATCACCTCAGACTACGAATTTCATAAATTTTAAATTTCGTATCTTTGCACCCATAAAAAAGCTCTTTGAATGTTAGGAAGACGACAAATCCGTGAAAAAGTAGTACAGACTGTGTATTCTTATTACCAGAATCCTGTAAAGTTTGATGTATTAGAGAAAAATATGTTCGCCGGAATAGAGAAAATCTATCATCTCTACATCTACCAGTTGAACTTTTTGGTTGCACTGAAAGAACTGGCGGAAAACCAGATTGAAATCGGTAAAAACAAATACATCAAAACCGATGCTGAGATTAATCCTAACCAAAAATTCATCAACAATCAAGTTTTAATTAAATTGGAAGAAAATCCTGAGAGATTATTTTTCACAGGACAGCACAAGCAATTGAAATGGGACCTGCATGATGATCTTTTGGTAAAAACTTTCCAGAGAATGTCTGCCGGAAAGCGTTATCAGGATTTTATGAAAGAAGAAGGATATTCTTTTGAAGAAGATCAGAAGTTTATCGGGAAATTATTTTTAAGATACATTGCTGAAAACGACGATTTCCATGATTATCTGAGCGATAAAGAACTTTCATGGTATGATGATATCCACATTGCGAATTCAATGGTACAGAAAACCATCGGTTTCCTGAAAGAAGATGAAGAAAGCCGTACCTTAATTAAAATGATTAAAGATGAAGACGATAAAACTTTCGCGATGAAACTTCTTAGAAACACGTTGGACAGTTGGGAAAACAATGAAAAGAAACTGGAAGAAAGACTGGAAAACTGGGATCTTGAAAGAGTTTCTCTCATGGATAAAGTCATTTTATCGACGGCAATGGCGGAACTGGACAATTTTCCTTTCACCCCTTCAAGAGTCATCATTAATGAATATATCGAGATTGCAAAAGTTTTTGCTACCGACCGTTCAAACATTTTCATTAATGGAATTTTAGATAAATATTGTAAAGATTTAAACAGAATATAAATTATCTTCATATGAAAAAGACATTATCCATCATTGCTTTGTCTGTCATAGGCTTTGGATTCGTTTCCTGCAAAAAAGAAAATAAAGAGGTTACAGGAACAGAAACTGCTGCAACAGATTCTACTGCAGCTTCAATGCCTGCAACAACGGGAGACTCTGCTGCTGTAGCTCCGGTTTCGGGAGAAACAACTGCTGCTCTGGCTTCCAATCAGCCACTCACTACGGTTGCCCTTTCTGAAAGCAATTTCGATTTCGGAAAAATTAAAAAAGGCGATAAAGTAGAGCACGTTTACGAAATTACCAATACCGGAACAAATCCTTTGATCATCTCTGAAGTAAAGCCGGGATGCGGATGTACAGCTCCTGATTTTACAAAAGAACCGATTATGCCGGGTAAAAAAGGAAAAATTACACTGCACTTCGATTCTACAAACTTCGACGGAAATGTTAACAAATTTGCTGATGTTTTCGCAAACGTAGAAAAAGCTCCGATCCGAATTAATTTCACAGCTAATATTCAACCATAAGATCATGAATTTATTATCCATATTTTTACAGGCACAGCCACAAGGTGGCGGAGGAATGATGATGATCATGATGGGAGTGATGGTGGTAGGTTTCTACTTCCTGATGATCAGACCTCAGATGAGAAAGCAGAAGCAGGAGAAAAACTTTCAGGAAACTCTGAAAGTGGGAACAAGAGTGGTTCTTACTTCCGGACTTCACGGAAGAATTGCTCAGGTTCAGGAGGATGGTTTTGTTATCGAAACATTATCAGGAAAGCTGAAATTCGAAAAAGCTGCCGTTTCCAGAGAGTTTACGGAAGCGCGTTTTGGAGATAAATCCAAGACTTCTGATAAAGCGGAGGACAAAAAAGAAATCGAAACTGAGAAAAAGTAATTTTCAGTTTTTAAAATATTTCGTTTCGGCGGGGTGAGCAAAGCTCACCCCGCCGAAACTTTTTTATATGAATATTTTTCGATTTTAATATCCGGAAAGGTTATCATTCGTATGAATCTAAGCTGCAATTATTTTTAACGTAGGATTGTCATTCTGACCGCAGCGAAGCGGAGAGAAGAATCCACCTTAATAATCTTAACTTCTCAACTAAAATCTTAATGGTAAAAATTAGATTTCTCCTTCGTCGAAATGACAGGAGAGCATTTAGCAATTGTGTTTATTCGTGAAAACCATTTGTGCAATTCGTGTTTAAAAAAACTCTGAAAAAATCAAAAGCGAAGCTTCTACCTTAATAATCTTAACTCCTCAACTAAAATCTTAACGGTTTAAAAAATAGATTTTTCCTTCGTCGAAATGACAAAAATGGCGGTAAATCTTTGTGCCATTAGTGAAAATCTTTGTGTTATTTGTGGTTTAAACTATCTTTGCCCCATGAATCAAAACACAAACAAAACCGTTCTCATTTTAGGCGCCAATTCCGATGTCGCGAAACAGGCAGCGAAACAATACGTTGAAAAAGGATTTTCCGTTATTGCCGCTTCCCGAAATACAAACTCTTTAGAACAATTTGTTTCAGAACACAATCTGAATTCCAAAGTGAAAGTTTTACCTTTCGATGCTGTTGATTTTGATTCTCATCAGAAATTTTATGATGAGCTTCCTGTAAAACCTCATATTGTGGTGTATGCAGCAGGTTTTTTAGTGGATAATGAAACCGCTTTGATAGACTTCAAAGGAGCTCAGCAAATGATGCTGGTCAATTATATGGGAGCTGTTTCTATTCTGAATATTATTGCAAAGGATAAGAACAATAAAAATCTGGAAAGAATTATCGGATTATCTTCGCTTTCGGGAGTTCGCGGGAGAAAAAGCAATTTTGTTTACGGCAGTACAAAAGCTGCTTTTACCACGTATTTAGCTGGCTTAAGACAGGAATTGGCTTCAAGAAATATAAAAGTCAATGCTTTGGTGATTGGCTACATCCGTACAAAAATCAATGAAGGCTTACAGTTGAATGAATCTTTAATGATGGAGCCTGATTATGTGGCAAAACATATCGTAAACGCAGGAAATTCTTTCACCATTGTTCCGAATTTCAAATGGAAAATCATTTATCTGATTTTGAAAATGCTGCCTGAAAGTTTGGTAGCGAAACTTCCTTAACTACTTCTTTAAATTAGAATATTTTTGAAGATAATCAATTATAATTTTAAATTGATCTATAGTGATTTCAGATTTATGTGTGATATAATATAAATTATTAATTGGAGAAATTAAAATGTAATCATCTAATATTATATAGGAAGTATTTTCCCAAACAGACATTATTGTGGTAAATGGATTTTTAAATTCTATATATTCGCTATTTAAAATTATAAAATGTGATTCATTTTTTTGCTTATATTTTTTGATTATTTTATCAACCTCTATCTGAAATCTTTTCTTGAATGTAAAGTATTGATAAATCAATAAGAATATATATCCTATATAAAGAAATCCAAAATATTTAAAAATATAAGGAAAAGCACTTTTGTCGAAATTTTGTAGAGGTAAAAAACCAATAGTTAAAAAAATGATAGCATAAATTATAGCTTTTTTTAGTTCTCTAAAGTTTTTTTTCCAAACATATTTAAAATAAAAATTCTGATTTTCTCTTTCTAATTTTTCATTAAAAATAAACTCAATAATATTATTCTGATTCATCGATTATTAGTATTATTAGCGCAAAAGTATGGAAATTACTCAACATCCCCCAACAATTCCAGCGCCTTCATCATATCAATTCCCTTTCCCAGAACAGGTTTAAACAAATCTCCCTTTTCTTTAATTCTGTCTAAAGCATTGTGAATGTTGAAATCTGTAGGTTGTAAGCCTTTTTTCAGTTCTTCCCATTCCAGAGGCATCGAGACAGATGCTCCTTCTTTTGGACGCAAACTGTAAGCACTTGCTAAAGTCTGTCCGGTTCTGTTTTGAAGATAATCGAGGTAGATTTTCTTGTTGTCACGCTTTTGTAAGCTTCTTTCCAGTGTCGTGAGTTTTGGCAATTTTTCATTGACTTGTTTCATTAAAAGGTGCGCAAAATCTTTCACCTGGTCAAAATCGTATTTTCCGCCCATCGGAATATAAATGTGAATTCCCGTGCTTCCGGAAGTTTTGCAGTATCCGTCGATTTTTACAGATTCTAAAACTTCATTTACCTGCAAAGCGGTTTCAATAACCTCATCAAACGTATTTTTTTTCGAAGGATCGAGGTCTAAAACCAAAAAGTCAGGGTGATCGAGATCGGGAAGTGAAGAATTCCACGGATTCATATCAATACAGCCTAAATTGTTTAAATAAGCCAAAGTAGCTTTGTCGTTACAATAAATATAATCGATGTCTTTGTCATTCGATTCCGAGTAAACCTTCGTTGTTTTAACCCAGTCCGGAATACTGTCACCTGCATCTTTCTGATAAAAATTCTGCTCTTCGATTCCGTTCGGAAAGCGGTTTAGCGAAAGCGGACGGTTTTTAAGATGAGGTAAAATATACGCTGCAACCGACTGGTAATATTCAATGACATCTCCTTTTGTAATGCCATCTTTTGGGAAATATATTTTGTCCTGATTGGTCAGTTTTACTTTGTGCCGGTTTAGCGTTATTTCTTGTTCGTTTTCAGACGATTTTACTTTTTTTTGAATTGCCATTGTCGTTGTTTTTGCTTGGGAAATAGTTTCTGTTTCTTCGGAAGTATTTTTAACGTCTTCAGGGTTTTTGTCTTCTCTGAGCGCGATAAAAACAGGATGTCTGAAAATTCCGTCTTTGGTAATTTCAGAATATTTTATTTCGCAGACCAGTTCAGGTTTTGTCCACGTCACCGGCATATTGGTTTTGGGTTTGATCTCGAATGGGGAAGTTGTAACGGTAATCTTTTCTAATTTCTGAAGTATTTCATGGATTAATTCGCGGTTAAATCCTGTTCCTGTATGTCCGCTGTACGTAAGCTTTCCGTCAATATATTTTCCTAAAATCAATGCTCCGAAACCTTCTCTCGAACCTCGTGGTTCTGTAAATCCACAAATAATGGCTTCTTCAGTATTGGTAAATTTTATTTTCAGCCAGTCTGAACTTCGGTGATTTTCTACATAAATGCTGTTGGCTTTTTTAGCAATCATCCCTTCAAGCTTCATTTTTTTCATTTGATTAAAAAATTCGATCCCTTTTTCCGGAACGTGATCACAATATCTGATGACATCGGTTTCCACTAAAGCTTCTTTTAAAAGTTCTTTCCGCTGAATCAACGGCAGTTCTTCGGTAGAGTGACCATTCAGCCATAAAATATCAAAAACCTGATAGGTGAGAGCCAGATTTGGATTGTCACCGATCTGCTGAAGCCATTGGAAATTAGGTTTTCCGTTTTCATCGTAGGCAACAATTTCACCGTCAAGAATCATATGATGAATCTGATTTTCAAAATCCCGTGATATTTTTTCAAATTTTGAAAAGAAAGAGATCCCATTTCGGGAGTAGAAGAGAGTTTGATCGGTGCTTAAATCGGCAACAGCACGATAACCGTCCCACTTGATTTCAAATAGCCAATCTTCATCATCAAAAGCCCCTTCATGCGGTTTTGCCAACATGGGTTTGATGAAATTTTCAAGCCTTTTTTCGTCAACTAACGAATTGTACAGTTTGAATTTGGGCTTTGTTTCTGAGGTTATGACTTTTTTTTGCTGCTTTTGAGGCTTTTTTTTTCCTCTAAAAATTTTGTGACCTGAGAATTTTTTGCGGTATTTTCCTCTGCATCATAATCACTTTCGGCGAAGTCATCTTTATGTTTGATTAACAGCCATGAATTTTCTTCCGTATTTTTCATTTTTACCAAAGCAAATTCGCCTTTCAGCTTTTTTCCGTGAAGGATAAATTTTAACGATCCGGCGTGAAGCTCTTTTAGCAGTTCTTTTTCGTCAGAAAGTTTGGAATGGTTGTCAAGAGCTTCATACGTTCCGCTGTCCCAGATTTCCACCTGTCCGGCTCCGTAATTTCCTTCCGGAATATTTCCTTCAAAGTCTTTGTAATCGTAGGGATGATCTTCCACCATCATGGCAAGACGTTTGTCTTTAGGATCCAGTGAAGGACCTTTCGGAACTGCCCAGCTTTTCAGAACGCCATCCATTTCAAGACGGAAATCATAATGCAGTCGTGATGCAGCGTGTCGCTGAATCACAAAAATAAGCTGATCTTTGCTCTTTTTGGTTTTTCCTTTCGGTTCGCTGGTTTCGTCGAATTTCCGCTTTTGGTTGTAATCTTTTAGAGCCATTATGATGCGTTTTTAGATTTAGTATTCTGTAAACTGGCTTTTAGCTGCGCCATCAGATCAATTACTTTTCCTTCTTTTGCAGGTTCGGCTTTTTTCGTTTTGGTGTTCTTACCTTTCGCTTTCTGTTTGATGATCTTCATTAAAGCTTCAGAATACGTGTCTTTGTACATTTCAGGATCAAATTCCTGCGAAAGCTGTTCGATGAGGTTCACCGCCATTTTTAATTCAGCAGGTTTCGGAGCTTTCGCCGCCGGAATTTTAAGATCTCCGTAATCTCTGATTTCTTGTGCGAATCTCAATCGGTTTAAAACCAACACTTCATTGTTATAAGGGCGGATCATTCCGATGGCTTCACTTTCGCGCAGAACAAATGTTCCTACTCCCACCATTTCTGTTTTTGCTAAAGCTTTCAGCAAAAGTCGATAGGCATTTTCCCCATTTTTCTGAGGTTCGAGATAGTACGGATTTTCAAAATAAACAGAATCTACTTCACTTTCTTTTACAAACTGATCGATGGAAAGGATTTTGGATTTTTCAGGACTTGCGGCTTCATAATCTTCTTCATCCAGAATAATGTATTTGTCGTCCATAAGATATCCTTTTACAATATTTTCCCATTTCACTTCTTTGCCTGTATTTTCGTTCACTCTTTTAAATCTGATATTCGAAAAATCAGACTTATCAAGCATATCCAAATCAAGTTTTGTGGTTTCGGTAGCAGAATATATTTTGACAGGAATATTGACTAATCCAAAGCCAATGGCGCCGTTCCAGATTGCCTTCATTGTACTTTTTTTTCGGTAAAAAGTACAATGATTGTGCCGTGTAACTGTCGTTTGATATTTTAAATAATTACAATTGAGTTATTTATGTTTTTTTAGGAGCAGGTTATGTAAGAAATACTCCGTTAGAATCCGGAAGTATAATATTACCTTTACTGTAACATTTATTTAATCACAGCAAGATATATCTGTAAAATTCCATGAAATTTAAACTAATCACAGTATTTTTTTTATTCTTATTTCAGACGTTGCTTTTAGCACAGAACGAAAAAGCTATTGATATTTTTAACAACAGAAACGAAGATTTAAACCAAGCAGTAAAAGAGTTATCTGTATTAAAAAAATCTGCGAAATCTAATGAGAGCCAACTGCTTCTGAATTCTTTACTGGCATTAACCTACATTACCAAAAAAGATTACGAATCTGCGAAAAAGTATATTACCGAAGCTGAAAAATTTTCTAATACAAATGGGAGTTCTTCAGGAGAAGCCTATTACAATTTTGCGACAGGAAAGCTGTACATGATCCTGGAGATTAATGACAAGTCAATTAATTATTTTTTAAAGAGTTTCAGGCTTTTCAAGCTGAATGAAAATTTTGCAATGGCAAGTGATGCAGGAGTCTCTGTTTTCTATATTTCCAATTATAAGGATGTGAAAATTTTGAACGAATCTCTTGAACTGGCGGATCGAAGCAAAGATGTGGGAGCAATTATTAATGCCAGATGCGGATTTGCCAATTATATGAAGAATGATTTTAATACTAACCGGGCTTCAAAATACAATTCGGATCAGCTTTTAAAATATCTACAGGAAACGGCAGATCTGATACAGAATGAAAATGAAACCACCCAGAAATTTGCTTTAGCATCATTATATTTTAATTACGGATATAATTTGCTTTTTTATAAGAAAAATCCGGAAGGCGATGTTTATCTTAATAAAGCATTAAAGCTTGCTAAAAAGTATAACTATCTGTCCATATACAGGAATTATTACGGCGCAAAAGGAGATATTCTTCTGGAAGAGAATAGAATAGATGAAGCTAAAGCTTTTTTTTATAGGGGATTGAAGGAAGCACAGGAAATGCCTTATCCGGATGCTGTTACAGAGCTTTTATTTTATGATGATCTGAAGAAAATCGCAGCGACGCAAAAAGATTGGGAAGAATTCTACAGGATCGACCAGCTTTTTCAGGCTGCAAGTAAGAAAGCAAACGATGAAAATGTAAACAAAGCGATACAAAACAGCATTATAAAATATGAAATGAAAGAAAAGGAAGAGAAAATAGAAACTCTGACTTCTAAAAATTTCAACCAGAGAATCTACATCCTGATCATGATTGTTGTGATGGTATTAATGCTGATCATCTGGTTTCAGTATCAGAAGAATAATAAGCTGAAAATGCATCTTATTTCGGAGAAAAATAAGCAATTAGAGATTGAGAGAAATCAGGTTCGTAAAGAATTAATCGGCAGTGTGCTTCATCTTGAAAAGAAAAATGAAATTTTGAATAATCTTAAAGAAAAACTGATGGAAAAAAAATCTGCCGCGCCTTCTGTCATAGATCATCAGATTTTTAAAGCGATAGACGAAGGGATTTTGGTAGATGATGATTTTGAAAAGTTCAGATCTAATTTCAATACCATTTATCCTGAATTTTTCAATAAATTATTGGATAAAGCCAACCAGAATCTTACTCAACTGGATTTAAAATATTGTGGTTTTATTTTGATGAAACTTTCCACCAAAGAAATTGCATCCCAGATGAATGTTGAGCCCAAAAGTATAAGAATGGCGCGTTACAGAATAAAGCAGAAGCTTAATCTGGGGAAAGACGAAGATCTGGATCAGTTTATACAGCAGCTTTCTTAATTGTAATTGGTTTAAAATAAACGTGTTAAATTTATTGTAGACGCTTTGTAGACGTTTTTAATTTCCTCATAGACACTTTATAGACACTCAAAATTGCTGTTGTTGATTTGCCGATAATATCTTTGCCGGGTTGAAAATAATTTTATTCAGAAATTTAAAAACTCAAAACATGAACAACAAAGTTTTAGCAATTATTTCGTATATCACCCTTGTCGGATGGCTTATCGCATTTTTTTTAAGAGACAAATCGCAAAAAGACAGGCTGGTTAATTTTCATCTCAGCCAGAGTTTGGGATTGGCAATTGTTTCCACGTTATTTAATATTGCGCTGACGATAGTTGCTGCTATTGTTCCGTCATTGCACTTTTTAGGTTACATTGGCTATTTATTCTTTATTTTAATGATTTTGGGAATAATAAATGCCGCAAATGAAAAAGAAACGCCATTACCGCTTATCGGTAATATGTTTGTAAATAAATTTTCTTTTATCAATTAAAAATTCATTTCTTCACAAAGACTGAAAAATCTTTTTATTCTCTATAAAAAGATTTTCAGTTTTTGCAAAAGCTTTCTTATAGCTGTTTAAAATACACCTATTACATCAACATAATAATCATCCTCATAAACAAGCGGAGAAAAAACCAATAGAGGTCAGAAGAAATTCAGACCTTTTTATTTTTATGGATCAGCAGTAATGTTGAAGGATTTAAATTGTTCCTTTTTATATTGATTTTTGTTGTCTGTAAGGGTTGTATTGTTTGATGAATATTTGATGGTTTATTTTGAATTTATTTCTCTGTAAACAAGAACTTTATCGATGTAGTAGCCATAATTGAATGAAACGATCTTGGAGTGTTCTTTTCTAAGTAATTTTTTATCTTTTAAATATTTTCTCCATTCCCAAGCCCGGTCGGAAGGTGGACAAATGTACATTCCTGCAGAATTACAAATTTTATCCGGATAACCTAATGTTGTATTTTGATCTGATTCTAAAAGTTTAACAATAGCGCCAACTTCATTTTCAAGTTCCTGACTGCCAGTGAAAGGTGTCACAATATCGAATTTCAGAATTTCATAAATTTTATCGTAATCTAAACTTTCATCCTGGTTTTTATAATCAATTCCTGCAAGATCAAGATAATATTTATAAAGCTCTTTTTCCGTATGTGATTGATAGACGGATAAAAATTGGTCTCTTACTTTTTTATCTTTCCAGTTTTCAATTACAAAAAAGCCGAAATCTCTTTCAAACATTGAATATTTGTTATTGTAGCTATTTTCTTTGAAATTTAATTTTTCTAAAATCTGTAATGCTTCAGGAATCTGTGAATACCCCACTTTTGAAAAAAGTTTTAAGATTTTATATTCAAAATCATCACTGTCTTTTGCTGTAACCTTTATTTTTTCAGTCTCATCTTTCAGATCAACTTTTTCACTGTTAAAGTTTCCACCGGATATTTTTTGAGGCGAAATGGGATAGTCAAAACTTTTCAGACACATTTTTTTCGCATTTTCTATTTGAAAAACAATATCGGGATCTTCTGATTTAATTTTATCTAAAAGTTTTATCACATCATTTCCGTTTCCTGTGAATTTAAAAAGATAATAATTAACATTTCCGTTAATGCCAATTCTTCCGTATAATAAAGATTTTTTTAGGTACAATTCTAACTGCTTTTCATCATTGAGAATTGTATCCCAGTTTTTAGTATAATAAATGTCTAAAATTCGTGAAACAGATTCTGATAATTTGGGTCTTTTTTCATAAATCAAGGACCAATATTCTAATGGAGGGATATCCTGTAAATTAAGATGGTCTATTAAATAGTTTTCGTACTCCCTTCTTTCTTTAAAAGAAATCTTCGAACTTAATTTTTCAATGTGCGTATGAAGGTCTTTTGTTCCCTGAAAATCGATATTTTTTTGTCTATAATACAATGTAAGAAGGGATAGCTGGCTAAGAAATCTATAGGGAAACATTGGAATAATAGGATTAGTACTGCTAAGAATGTTTCTTTCTTTTTCTGCACTAATTTCGTTTACTCTTTTAGTGTCGCTTTGCGAAAGCTTAATGAATGTATTTAAAGCAATGGAGTCATTATCATTGTAGAGTTCTTCAAAAAGATTCGTGATATCGTCTATCTGTTTAGATTTCAAAGACTTATTGATGAAACAATGGGATGAATTGTCCCAAACAAAGTTTTTGTAATTTTTTGTAAAATAAATAAGCAGGTTAAGGATTGCTTTGTTATCAAAATTAGAATCATCAGTCTCCCATACTCTGTAATCATTTCTTCCGACAGAACCAATATCTTTGTGAATCAGCAATTTTAAAAGCTCCGGAAAATCTTCCTGATCTCGATTGAAAAAGTTAAATTTATCTCTTAAACGATAAAATTCTTCACAAATTTTTACAAGAGATTCGGGATTGTTCTGGCGTATTAAAACATCAATTCCTCTTGCTTTTATCCAATCTTTAGTGATGATTTCAGAGCGTCTTTTAATAAGTTTCTGTAGTTTTGCAATTGGCAGCTCCCGAAATTCTATGAAATCTTTTCTGTCTTTGAGAGGGGTAATATAAAATGTTTTTAATTCTGGAGAATACTTAATTTTGTTTTCGTTCTTTTTAAAGAAATCAGAATAAGTTTCAGAATTTTTTATTTCTTCAAGATTAATTGCCTGCTCAGGAAAAATGAAATTTTCTTCAATAACTCTTTTTGCAAGATAGAATTCTTCAGTTTCATGATAATGATGTCCAAGATATTCTGCCAGTTTTTTTGAGCTGTCAAAATAAGGCGTTAGTTCATAGAGAGCTTTTTTGTCACCTTTCTCAATTCTTAATTTTAGTTTATAAATTTCACTTTCATAATATTGTCCTTCTGCATATTGACAATTGAATAAATGGATAAAAAATAAAAAGAATAGTGGTATTAGTTTTTTCATGACAAAAAGAAATGGTTCTTTTATTAACGAGATGTATGTTTAAAAATTATTGAATACTATCAATATTCTTTTTTAAATAATCAAACTTATCCGTGTTGATGTCTCCAATGGTAGATTCTACGCTGTATTGTTTAGAAACAATAATATATCTGTTCTTTTCATAGCAATGCTTTATAATTTCAACAGAAATCGATTCGTTGTTATCCAGATTAATAATTCCGCTAAAGCTTTCGCACCTGTAACGTCCTTCATCATTTTCGAAATGATCAAAAATACCTTTCATATCCTCTTTACTGAAAAATATGTTTTCAATATCTGCTGAAACAATAGTGTGTTTTCTCAACGTTCTTTTAAAATCATATTCTACAATTTCTTTAGCTACCCAAAAGCAGGTTGAGCTAAATACAAGCAATAATCCTGAAATGTAAGAGAGCTTCATTATTTCTTCATAAACTTTTTCTTTTACGTTCGGAGGGTAATAAAGTATTTTCTTTATAAATATGATTATGAAATAAACTGCACAGGCTATTGCAGAAATATATCCTAAAGTGGCTATTAGAGAAATTAGTGTTTTCATAAAAAAAGCGGAGAAAAAATCCCCGCTTCTAATTTATGCTTTTAAATTTAATTTCAGTTCCAGTTCATCGAGCTGTTCCTCAGCAATCGAAGAAGGCGCATCGATCATCACATCACGCCCTGAGTTATTTTTAGGGAAAGCGATATAATCTCTGATCACTTCGTTTCCGTCCAGAATTGCTACCAAACGGTCAAATCCGAAAGCTAATCCACCGTGTGGCGGCGCTCCGTATTTGAAGGCGTTCATTAAGAAACCAAACTGTGCTTCTGCTTCTTCTTTGGAGAATCCTAAAAGGTCGAACATTTTAGACTGAAGATCTTTATCGAAAATTCTGATAGAACCTCCGCCGATTTCATTTCCGTTCAACACCATATCGTAAGCGTTTGCTCTTGCTTTTCCCGGATCTGTTTCCAGTAAATGAATATCTTCCGGTTTTGGAGACGTGAAAGGGTGGTGCATCGCGTGATAACGTCCGCTTTCTTCATCAAATTCCAATAATGGGAAATCAACTACCCAAAGTGGCGCGAATTCGTTTCCTTTTCTTAATCCTAAACGGTTTCCAAGCTCCATTCTTAAAGCCGAAAGCTGCGTTCTTACTTTATTTTCGTTTCCGGAAAGAATCAACATTAAATCGCCTTCTTTAGCTCCGAATTTCTCAATAATTTTTGCTAAATCTTCCTCGCTGTAGAATTTATTTACCGAAGACGTTTTTACCCCGTCATTCTGGAATTTCACCCAAACCATTCCCGAAGCGCCGATTTGTGGTCTTTTTACCCAATCCACAAGCTCGTCGATCTGTTTTCTTGTATAATCTGCACATCCTTCAACATTGATTCCCACAACCAGTTCTGCTTCATCAAATATTTTGAAATCTTTACCTTTTATCAGTTCATTCAGTTCCACGAATTCCATTCCGAAACGGATGTCCGGTTTGTCGTTTCCGTATTTCTGCATCGCATCAGCGAAAGTCATTCTTGGGAAATCTCCGAATTCCTGACCAGTGATATCTTTCAATAAAGTTTTCGTCATTCCTTCAAAAACATTCATCACATCTTCCTGCTCTACAAAAGCCATTTCGCAGTCGATTTGTGTAAATTCCGGCTGTCTGTCGGCTCTTAAATCCTCGTCACGGAAACATTTTACGATCTGGAAATATTTATCCATTCCGCCAACCATCAATAATTGCTTGAAAGTCTGCGGAGATTGCGGCAAAGCATAAAACTGTCCCGGATTCATTCTGCTCGGAACCACGAAATCTCTTGCTCCTTCCGGAGTGGATTTAATTAAAACCGGAGTTTCAACTTCGATAAATCCGTTGTCTGAAAGATAGTTTCTCACTTTCTGTGCCATTTTATGACGGAAAATCAATTTATCTTTTACAGGATTTCTTCTGATATCCAGATAACGGTATTTCATTCTCAATTCTTCACCACCATCTGTTTCGTCCTCAATGGTGAAAGGCGGAAGCTGAGATTCATTAAGAACTGTTAAATTCTCCACTAAAATCTCAATTTCTCCTGTCGGAATATTGGGGTTTTTGCTTACTCTTTCGATAACTTTTCCGGTAACCTGAATCACAAATTCACGTCCCAGTTTTTTAGCATTTTCCATCAGTTCCGCTGTAGAACGATCCTGGTCGAAAACAAGCTGTGTAATTCCGTAACGATCCCGAAGATCTATCCAAATCATAAATCCTTTATCACGGATAGTCTGTACCCATCCTGAAAGTGTAACTTCTTCATTAAGATTTTTAAGAGATAATTCTCCGTTTGTGTGCGATCGAAACATAATTATTTGTTTAAAGTTCAATGTATAAGGCTCTGATCCGAACCTTGAATTTTCCGTTGGCAAAGATAAGATTTTTGCAGGTTTTAAAAACAAAAAAACTTCCCGAAGGAAGTTTTAAATTATTTATCTCTAAAAAAATTAAAGAACCATTGCCATTGCAGACTGTTTATTTTTAACAGCGTAGTCTTTTGTCGTTTTGCCTTTGCTGTCTTTTGCCTCTTTTTTAGCCCCGAATTTCATCAGCATTTTTGCGGCATCCATGTTTCCGGAAGCTGCTGCGTTCATTAGAGGAGTAACATCGCTGCAAGACTTGTTAACATCAGTTTTACTCACCAGATAATTGAAAACATTTTTTTTGTTTTCTTTTACACTCAAAGAAAGTAGATCTGTCTTTGTACCATTTACTGTGTAGCATTTTGAAAAATCTTCCTGACCGAAAGCTTTCTGAAAACTTTCCAGATTATCGGTACGGAACGTATTCAATTGTTCTGCTGATAACTCCTGTGCAAATAATCCGTTGGCAAAAACAGAAAGTCCGAATAGCAAAGTTGCTGTAATTATTTTTTTCATAAAACTTGATTTATCTAAAGAATATACAAAGCTAAATAAAATTTTTCGATCAATGTTGCTAATTATTAATCCATTTCGTTGCTTTTTCCAAAACTTCGTCCTTATTGTTTTTAATTCCGTCTATTGAATTTACTCAAACCAGAGTTCATAAATCGGTTGATGTTGAATAAAAAAATAAAAAGAGTGCGCGCTAAAAAATGACATATATCTTGAAATTAAATGTTTGGAAACAACTCGTGTAAAAACATGGTTACAAATCCATGCTATCGGTCAGTTCTTATTCATCAAGTTATTTTTCAAGTCCATGCTTTCGTGTGAAATTCTGACAACTTCAATCCTGTGTTTTGAAATAACTTGATAGAAAATTATGTGTTTTCCAGTTCTCAAGCTGACTAGCCGAATAACAGCTTAAGTATTTGAATTTAATTGTAACCTCCGTAAATTTCAAAATAAAAAGCAAAAAACCCCTAAAACTTGAGGTATTGCAAATGCCAACACTTTCTCGAGCAATAGGGATTTTAATGAGTTGTATTATCGTTTTTGTAAGAGTACAAAAATGAGATTATTAGAAATAATCTTCGATTTTTATTATCAACATTTATTTTTTGAAAAAAAATCTACTTTCAAAAAACATGATACTTTTTTTAATTATTAATTGGTATTACTTTTTAATAATTTTTGTTGTTTTCACTTCATTATCGCAAATTGCTTTTACCCAATAGGTTCCTCTCGCTAAATTTGAAGTGTCTATTTTGGCATCTTTAGCATTAATTTCTTCAGTAAATAATTTTTGTCCTACTGCATTATAAATGGTTACAGAAATAATTTTTTTATTGTAAGAAAGATTCAAAATATCCTTTACTGGATTAGGATAGCATAATAAATCTTGTTGAGTAATAACTTCTTCAGCAGATAAAACAGAATTGTTTTTAAACTTTACTATAGCTGTTTTACTAGGTGAAGTAGTAGTTGCATTAATAACAGCACTTATATAGATTTCTGTCATATTAGAATTTGTTCCAACATTTGTTAAATATTCATTAGCTGTTGGATCAATATCATATATAACAAAGCCATTTGTTCCGAATGTGTTGTCTAATGTGCCATTGGTGTTGAAACGGGCTAACATTATTTCTTTATTCTGGGTAGTACTAGAATCTACATAGGTGGTGTTTCCTATCAATAAAATTTTACCATCTGGTTGTACCAACATTCTTTGAAAATTAGTTTTATATGCGGTTATAGATGAAAAAGCTGTAGAAACATTCAAATACCCTGAAAAATTACTACTGCCAAAATTGTAGTCTAAATTGCCAAACTTATCTGTTTTGTAGATTCGGTAGTAGTATAATGATTGTCCATTATTATATTTATTATCTACTGCTAATGTGTAAACATTATCTTGTGCATCTAGATAATAATCTACACCACCATTGCTGCCACTACTCGAACCTTGAGAAGCAGTAAATATAAAACTATTAATTAGGCTACCTTGAGAATAGTACTTTGTTACAAATGCCTTTGAACCCTCCCTATGACTAACACCTGAATTATTATTAATTCTTACTGCCTCACCTCCTACAAAGTAATTTCCATCAGAAGATTTCAAAATTTTTCTCGCACTTGTGGTGATATGAATTCCTGTACCTCCCGTTACTGCTGGAGTATATACTGGCGAAATAATAAAATTTGTAGTTCCAGTTTCACTTTTTAAGATCACCACACCACGACTTCCCATATAATAGTCATCATTCGCCACAATAAAAAAAGTATCGTTGCTATTATTATTAGAAAGTGTAACTGTTGGGTTATATATACAAGGAGAGCAACCTGAATTACTAAAGTCAACACTATTATTTGCTGAAGTACCAAAAGTAGTGTCTATACTGCCATCAGAATTCAATCTTACAACTCTTGATTGGTATAAGTTAAGTGCTTCTTGTGTTAACAATTTTCCATTAGGATAAAGACTTATGCTCCTATAGGTGTTTGGATTTGAAAAAACTCCCATATTACCAAAAGTAGTATCTAATGCACCGTTGTTTGTTAGTTTTTTTATTTGGTTATTAATCATCAAAAAAACTTTACCATCGTTTGTAGTTTGTATATATGGAGTACCAGGTGCGTCGAAGCGTACTCCGTTGTTGCCAAAAGTTAAATCTACTTGTCCGTCTTGTGCAGATACAAATCTCGAAAGAATCAGTAAAGCAAAAAATAATTGTTTTTTCATTTGTTTTTTTATAAAATTGAACGTTTTTGATTAGTAATTACAGGAACTATAGAAGTAGTACCTTGTACATAGTAATTGCTGAAATTAATTTCGGAAGCAAAAGTAAGCGATTTGTTAATGGTAAGGTTTTCCAAGTAAGGAACGTTATTTGTTTTGGGTCTAATGATAATACTGTCACCATCATTAGCTGCGGTTATAGCTGAAGAGATTGTAGGATAAGATCCTCCGGCTCCTAGATCACGGACATAAAGGTCGGCTGCTTTAATTGTTCCAAGACTTATTATGCATAGTAATGCACAAAAGAGGTGCTTTGTTTTCATGGTTTTTGTCTATTTTTGAAATTAGGTAGCAAAACTACATTAATTTTTTTCACGAAAAAAATTAATGTATTGTAAACTCTATTAATCTTAAATTTTGTGGTATCTATTATGGATGTTGAGTTTTATCTAAGTAGAAATAGAGCTGATTGTTTGAATTTTTAAAATCAATTCAAGATTTACGATTGACAAGTTATTAAAGTCAGTTTTTAATCCATTCAATAGATTTTTCCAAAACTTCGTCCTTATTGTTTTTAATTCCGTCTATTGTAGGTTTTACTTCTACATCGGGAACAATTCCTATTCTCTGGGTTTCTTTTCCGTCGGGATAATAAATGCCGATTCCGCTGATCATGGTGGAAATATTACCCGGAAGTTTTATATCAGAAACATTTCCATCAGCTCCTGCCGTTGTAGAACCGAAAACTTTTGCATTCGGTGCTGTTCTGAAAGCCATAGTGTGATATTCTGCACTGCTTTGTGTGGTTTCATTAATTAAGATGGCAATTTTGCCCTCATAAGATTTTTTTCCGGTTCCCTGTGTTTTTAAACTTGGTGTAAAAGTGAAAAGTCCCGGCTGACTGTTGCTTGTATTCGTGAATTTTACGAAATCCGAGGATTCAGGTTTTAGCAGTTTTCCCATTTTAAAAACCACAAAATCTGAAGGATAGCTTCTGAAATCGATAACCAAACCTTTTGTGTTTTTAATTTTTTCAAAAACTTCAGGAAGAAGATCGGCATTTACACTTCCCATATAAACATAAGCAATGTTGCCATCGAGCATTTTAAAAAACTCTTTTGGCTCTTTTTTTATTTTAATATCTGAATAAGCATAGGTTTTTATAGTTTTTTCTTCTGTTTTTCCATCTCTTAAAATGGTAAGATTGATGGTTTCTGCATTGCTTCGCAACAATTTTCTCGAAATGTCCCGAAGTTGAGTAGGATAATTGGAAGCAGGAAGATATTTCAGCATATTTTTAATGATGTTTTCCATATTTTCACCATTAATTTCCGTGATGACATCTCCTTTTTTCAATCCGGTCTGTGTTCCTAAATTTTCGTCATAAAAGCCTTCAACCACAGGTTTATTTTCTGCAAAAGTTAATTTTACCGGAGAATACCTTTCGCCAAAATATTTTTCAAGCGATTTGCTGTTTCCCCAAATGTTGGCATGAGTGTCGTGAATTCTTCCGATCAGTTCCAGAGAAGCGAGATTGTATTCCGTTTCGTCTTTTGCGTTGATGAATTTTGGGATAAATTCTTTGAGTACGCCTTTCCAGTCTTCCTCGATGAGGTTTTTGTAAGGAAAATAATACTGAATCATGTTCCAGTATCTGTAAAGAGAAAGCAGTCTGAAACCTTCATCGGGATACTTCATCTCTCTGTAAGGATTTTCATGTCTGAAATCAGGATTGTCTACATTCGGAAAGAAATCGACGTAATAATTGACTTTTGGTCTTTTAGCATCTTTCAGTTGTAAAAGCAGCTCTGTAAGTTCTTTCGAGAAGCCGGAATTGGTAATCCAGTCGAGATCCGGCTTGATCTTCACATTTTTAGGCTCAGAATTTTTTGCTGTCTGAAATTTCCCTAAACCTTTGATCCAGTCTGTTAAAATCTGATCTCTCTGTTCAGCAGAAGCATTTTCAGTTTTTTTATAAATTCTGAAAAGTTCGTAATCCCAGTTGTAGTTTCCTTCGGCTACGCTTGGATGATAATATTTCAGATACCCCCAGATTAATCCCAGTTTTTTAAGGTTTTCAATATTATTCTGATCGAGGTTGATGTTGGATATTTTAGAGCCTTTATCAAATTCTTTATCAAGCTCAACTTTCGTTAATTTTTTTTCGAAAATTTTAGCATTTTCAATGTCTTTTCCGTCAATGGAAACTTTTAAGTCGTCTACCCAGATTTTTCCTTTTCCGGAAAGCAATGCTCCGATAACGATCTGTTGTGTGTTTTCCGGAGACATATTGAGGGTAACCTCATATTTTTTCCAGTCGTTTGTGCCTTTCAGACCAACGTTTTGCATATTGTTAAAAGCAACTTCAGGATCAATTCTCATCCATAATCCTGCAAATCCATCCGTTACATTTTCTGTTTTGAGATATCCGGAAAGCGTAATTTTTCTTCCTGCATAATTATTGGGAAGTGTGTACATGATTGCTCTGAAGCCTTCTGTGCCTTCAGATTCTATCACGGCAGATGCCTTTCCCTGCTGTTTTTCATTAAAATCGGAAAATACTTTTGCAGAATTATTTCCCATTAATTTCCATAAGGCAGGAGAATTGTTTTCCGAGGTTTCAAAATCGAGATTTTCAATTTTTTGCTGGGCAAAAGAAGTCATTCCCCATAGAAGAAATGGGACGATGAAATATTTTTTCATAGTGATTAAATTTTTTTGTCAAATCTAAAAAGTAAGATCTGATATTATTGTTTGTGAATAATGGTTTTAAGGAAGTTTGTGAGGTTTGAGAATGTTTTTAACGAATTTTTTAGTTTTAAAATCTTAAAGAATATTAATCTTTTACATATTCAAGGATGTCTCCGGGTTGGCAATCGAGTGCTTTGCAGATCGCTTCCAGTGTTGAAAGCTTTACAGCTTTGGCTTTTCCGGTCTTAAGAATAGAAAGATTAGCCTGAGTAATGCCAATTTTTTCGGCAAGTTCCTGAGACTGCATTTTTCTTTTCGCCAACATGACGTCTACGTTGATGATTATTGGCATAACTTAAATTGTTAAATCATTTTCAGTTTTAAGATCAACAGCTTGCTTATAAACCTGAGAAACGATGTATATAATTGCGGATACCAAAAATAGCTGAAAATTTTGATTGTCAATGCTAAAATTAAAAGTAACTTTATTTAGCAAAGCTTCTGTAATTGTATCACTTATAACTGAAAAACATCCTAAAGCTAAGGTGTAATTAGCAATTTTTGAAATAATCTTGTAAATTTCTAATGAAAACGGACTCTTCATCTGAATTTTATTCGCCAGTTTTAAAACATTTGAAAAAAGTATAGTTTGTAATATTCCTAATATGATTGTCATAAAAAGGATCACTATGGAAACTTCTTTTTTTAAAGACTGAATATCCTGTATGTGTAATCTTTTACTATCTATTTTTATTTTGCTTAAAACACCAACATCAATACCGACTATTTTTGTAATCAGTAAAATAGCAAGAAGAAATATGGTTATATAGGAGAGGATTAAATAAAGCCATAAAAGAGTAGTGAGAATGCTCAAAATCGCGGATGAATAATTTTTCATAGTATTTTTTTTATTGCAAATATATAATTATTTATTGTTTTACGATAAAAATTATTGAAATTTTTATTTTTGATTTTTCTGAGTTGATAAACGCACTTCGACTGATCTGTTCAGAATCTTTTTCATAAACTTTCCATAAGCCAAGTTATAATCATTTTTGAATCTATATTTTTGCGGAATATAAAACCGAATCAACAATGTCAAAATATTTCAATTTTCTTAAAAAAGCGCTAAGCGGTGAAGAAGTAGATTACACCAAAGCAACGATAAGAAGTGCGGTTCTTCTTCTCGCCATTCCTATGATGCTGGAAATGGCAATGGAATCTGTATTTGCATTGGTGGATCTCTATTTCGTAGGACATCTTAAAGAAAGCGGATTTGCAATACAGACAGTGGGATTAACAGAATCTGTACTTTCCGTGATGTATTCCATCGCAATCGGGATGAGTATGGCGGCAACAGCAGTGGTAGCAAGAAGAGTGGGGGAGAAAAATCCCGAACAGGCTTCCAGAAGTGCAGCGCAGGTTTTGCTGGTCTCTTTTGCCATTACTTTTCTATTGAGTCTGCTTGGAGTGATCTACGCTGAGGAAATTTTAATTCTGATGGGTTCAAAGCCCGAAGCAGCAGCATACGGAAAAGAATTCACGAGAATTATGATGGGAAGCAGTGTCATCATTATGCTTTTATTCTTAATCAACGGAATTTTTCGAGGAGCAGGAAATGCCGCGATAGCGATGAAATCTCTCTGGATCGCTAATATTGCGAATATAATTTTATGTCCGGTTTTAATCAAAGGTTTTGGTCCGGTTCCCGCCATGGGATTAACGGGAGCGGCTTTGGCAACCACCATCGGAAGAAGTATTGGAGTGATCTATCAATTATATCATCTTCTGATTGCAGATACGCAGATCAGAATTCAGTCGAAATATTTTAAACCCGACTTTGAAATCATTAAATCGGTTATCAAAATTGCAACTCCCGGAATTTTTCAGTTTGTAATTGCTTCCTGCAGTTGGATTTTTCTGGCTCAACTGGTCGCAACAACCGGCGGTGAAAATGCTTCTGCAGGATATCAGACCGCTCTGCGTTTAATGATGTTCTTTTTGCTTCAGGCTTGGGGATTAAGCAACGCCGCATCAACGTTAGTCGGACAAAACATGGGAGCCAACGAAATGTTGAGAGCAGAACAGTCCGTTATGAAAACTGTAAAGTATAATATGATCTTTATGGTAACCGTAAGTACTATTTTCTTTTTTATGGGAGATTTTTTAGTCGGATTTTTCACCAACGAATCTGAAATTAAAACTATTGCTACCAATGCTTTATATATTATGGCGGTAGGATTTATTTTCTACGGAATAGGAATGGTGATGATTAATGCTTTTAACGGAGCAGGAGATACCTGGACTCCGACTTGGGTGAATTTGTGCGGATTCTGGCTGTTCCAGATTCCTTTAGCGTATTTTTTGTCCAAATATTTCGGAATGGGACCGAAAGGTGTCTTTATATCGATTCCCGTAACCGAAACTTTAATTACTATTGTTGCATTTATTTTGTTTAAAAAAGGAAAATGGAAAACGGTAAAAGTGTAAAAAGTATGGATGCTAGGTTTTTTTTAACAAAGGTCGATTTACGCTTCAGTAATAAACTTCCAGCCTCTGTCTCTCAACTTCCCGCTACAGAATTATAAAAATTTTAACAGCTCCAATCTTTGATTTTTACAGGGTATTTTTTAATTTCGTAGTTAATCAACTAAAATTTATTTCTATGGGAAAAGGAGACAAAAAATCTAGAAGAGGTAAGATCAACAATGGAAGCTATGGAAAAAGAAGACCGAGAAAAGCTTCGAAAACAGTTGCTGCTTCAGAAGAAAAAACTAAAAATTAAAATAAAAAGACCGGAGATTATTTTTTCTCCGGTCTTTTTTATGTAACAAAATTAAATTATTTTCCGAAAAATCCGCCAAGGATATCTCCCAATCCGCCTCCGCCTTGCTGCTTCTGCTGATTGCCTCCTCCAAGAACGCTTCCGAGAATGTCATTCAAAGGATTTCCGGACTGAGAATTTCCTCCGCCCAAAACGCTTCCTAAAATATCATTTAAAGGGTTAGACTGCTGTTGCTGAGCCTGATTGGATGCATTCCCAAGAATTCCTCCCAAAAGATCGCCTAAACCTCCTGCTCCTACATTGTTCTGTTGCTTTTCTTTTCCGATGTAGCCCATAATTACAGGAGCCAGCATCGCTAAAATAGGTCCCACTTTATCAATGGAAATTCCTGTATTTTGTGAAAGCTGATTTTCTACATTCGATTTATCTCCACCAAAAATATGGCTTAATATAGAACCTCCTTCTGCCTGTCTCGCATCTGCCTGAGAAACGTCGTCCAGAATACTTCCGTCGTGATCTTTATCCAAAGCGTTATTTAAAGCTTCAGCTTCATTCGCGTCCTGAGATTTGTTTCTAAGGTAAGAAATGATAAGCGGTGCCGCAACTGCCAGTAAAGCAATTACCTGCGTTTTGCTGATCCCGAATTTGTTTTCAGCCTGTTCAGCAACCTGGTTGCCGGTGTTCCCTGTAAGTAGGTCGATTAAACTCATAGTTTGTGTTTATTTTATTGTTAAGTCAACCAAAGTTATCAAAAAATATTCCCCAAAGATTTTTTTTAATCAAAATTTGAGATTTATTTTTGAAATTACCCATAAGTTATTGATTATCAATAATTAATTTTTTAAGATCGGAACATTGGAACATGCTTCACCAAACATCAGCGATTTCACGATCGGCTGAAGCTGTTCAACCAGTTCGATGTACGCGTTTTCAGGAATCTCTTTGTCTGAGCAGCCTTTTACCAACACTCTTTTTCCGCGCATTTCATCAAAATCATGGCTTTGAATGGCGTTGTGCATTAAAATAACTTCCAGATCTTCACGGTTTCCGAAAACTATTTTTTTGGTTACTTCGGTAAGTCTTGCCGTAATCAGGAAATATGCCCAAAGCGGAACGATCGCATCCGCAGAATTGTAGACGTACACATAAGCATCACGATATTCTTCAACATCAATGGCTGCCACTTTTTCGCGGAAATCTTTTTCCTTTAAGACCATTTCCATGAAAAGAAAATCTTTAAGATCAATTCCCTTTCTGGCTCCCTTCGGAACAAGATCCGTAAGATCAAAATTGATTAAACCGCTTTCCGCAATTTTATTCCGTATTTCAAATTCTTCTGACATTTTTTATCATTATCTTTGAACAAATTTACAAATTAAGATCGTACAACGTCTTACTTGTTCTCTATTCTGATTATAGAAATGAAATATTACATTATCGCAGGAGAGGCTTCCGGAGATTTGCACGGAAGCAATTTAATGAAAGCTTTGAAGCAGAAAGATACCACTGCCGAATTCAGATTCTGGGGTGGCGATTTAATGGCGCAACAGGGCGGAACTTTGGTGAAACATTACCGCGATCTTGCTTTCATGGGATTTCTGGAAGTAGCTATGAATCTGCGGACCATTCTGAATAATATTAAATTCTGCAAAGAAGATATTAAAAACAACAGACCGGATGTTTTAATTTTGGTAGATTATCCCGGATTCAATTTAAGGATTGCAAAATTTGCCAAAGAATTAGGCATTAAAGTCGTTTACTATATTTCTCCACAGCTTTGGGCATGGAAAGAGGGGAGAGTAGAGATCATTAAAAAATATGTTGATGAAATGATGGTGATCCTTCCGTTTGAGGAAGATTTCTACAAAAAACATGGGGTACATTCGCATTTTGTAGGTCATCCGTTGTTGGATGCGATTTCAACGCTGCAAAATATTGATGTTGAAGTATTTAAAAAGGAAAATAACTTAAACGAGAAAGAAATTATTGCGCTTTTGCCGGGTTCCAGAAAACAGGAAGTGGAAAAAATGCTGGAAATGATGCTTTCCGTAAGACCTTACTTTGAAGAATATCAGTTCGTTATCGCAGGAGCGCCGAGTTTGCCGAAAGAATTTTATCAGAGTTACGTAGACGAAAATGTGCATTTTGTTTCCAATAAAACGTATGATTTGCTGAGGTGCTCGAAAGTAGCTTTGGTAACATCGGGAACTGCCACGTTAGAAACTGCTTTACTGAATGTTCCGGAAGTAGTTTGCTACCGTGGAAGCAAAATTTCTTATGCGATTGCGAAAAGACTCGTTAAAAACATCAAATATATTTCTCTGGTGAATTTAATTATGGATCGTGAAGTCGTTAAAGAACTGATTCAGAATGATCTTAATACGAATAATCTGGTGGAAGAACTGAAAAAGATTTTAGAAACCGATAAAAGAACACCGCTTTTAAGAGATTACGATTTGTTGAGAGAAAAATTAGGCGGAAAAGGAGCCAGTGAAAATGCGGCTGATGTCATTTTAAAGGTTTAAAAAATCAAATAAACTATAAAAAATCGTAGAAAATTTTTCTGCGATTTTTCTTTTATATCATGAATTTAAGTCAAAATTTAAGATTTTAAAATTTTGATTTGCCGATTGTTATTCAATTAAATATTTTTGAGATGCACAAATTTTGAAATTGAATAAACAGCCGATTTTAATTCTTGCCATCTCTTTTATTTCGGGAATTTTTGTTCAGGATTTTTTTTCTCTGAATGAAAGTTTTGTGTATTCCGTTGTCATCATTTGTGCTTTCATTTTAGCCATTACTTTTCTTAAAAATTACTACCTCCATAAAGCGAAACCTTATTTACTCGGCTTTATGTTTTTCGGGGTCGGAATTATCCTGCATTTTTTCAATTCTTTTGCATCCGGAAATGTTTCGATTTCTAAAAATGAAACCATTGTTTTTAAAATAGCTAAAAAACTGAATTCCAGTGAGGGAAATCGGAAGTATGAAGGTGTGATACAAGCCGGAAACCAAACTTTCAATGCTGTTATTTATATTCCGAAAAGCGAAAAGGAACTTGATTTCTTACATTATTATCAGGCTCAGGCTTACGTTTCAAAACCGAAGCCGCCACAATATGATTTTCAGTTTGATTATTCGAAATATCTTTTAAGGAGAAATATTGAATACCAGTGTTATATCAATAATGAAATTAAGGAAGCAGAAAGGAAAGATCTAAGCTTCACAGAGAAGTTTTCCCAGAAAAGACTGGAAGTTTTGCAAAGAATTGATGAAACCGGAATGTCTTCAAAGTCAAAAGAATTTTTAAAAGGAATTATTCTTGCCGACCGAACGGAAATGGATGCGCAGACGGTTCAGGATTTTAACCGTTCTGGATTGGTGCATTTTCTTGCGATTTCGGGAACACATATTGTTGTCATCTTCGGATTGTTCTATTTTTTGCTGATTAAAATTTTACCTTTAAGTTTTAGAAAATATGCGGTTATTTTCAGTTTAATTTTTATCTGGTTGTTTATAATTTTTATCGGATTTGGAAGTTCTGTCGTACGTTCAGGTTTAATGCTGAGTATTTATTTTATTTACAATTTGCTGCAAAGGAAATCCGATCTGCTGCATTCACTTTCTCTGTCTGCTTTCATTATTTTAATATTTGATACTCAACAGCTTTTTGATGTCGGTTTTCAGTTGAGCTTTTGTGCGGTTCTCGGAATTTACTGGCTGAATCAACCGGTTTTAAATTATTTTCCGATACAGGATAACCGGTTTAAAAAACTGATCTTTAATACAATTTCGATTTCTGTTTCTGCTCAGTTAGCAACGCTTCCTCTGGTTCTGTACTATTTTCATCAGTTTTCATTTATTTCAATTATTGCCAACTTTTTCATTGTTCCTTTTTCTGAAGCAATCATTGTTTTTTCATTTTTAATGACCACTTTAATTGCTTTTCATCTTGATTTTCATTTGATGAATGTCGCCTATGATTTTGTTATTAAGATTTTACTTACAATCATTCATTGGTTTGCAGATTTTGGTCATTTATTCATCGAAAATATTCCCATGAATCTGATCGAGGTTTTTGCTTTATTTCTGATCATTTATTTTCTGAGATTTTTCATTTTAAAACCAAAACTGAAAAACCTGACAATAGTATTGATGACAGTTTTTATTTTTTACGTTTTAAGAACAGGGTTTAATTTCTATGAAAATCAGCGTGACGAAATTCTGTTTCATGATTTTTCTAAAACCCAAGTTTTGTCTGTAAAAAAAGGAAACAATGCCTGTTTCTGGATTGAGGAAAATTCAGATCATAGAAAAATGATTCGGTTTATAATTAATCCATATTGTTCTTCAAGAAGAATTAGTAATTATCAGATTAAAACCTTCCCGAAAGATGTAACAAAAGTAGTTTATAATGGCAAAATTTATAACTTTAATTAATCATTACATTTTCTGTTTTTCCTTTATTTATAATATTTTAACTCTTATTTAGAAAGATTACAAACTGGGTTTTTGTGAGATTTCTCACTTTTTGATGTTGTTAACATTTCTTAATTTTGTGGAAAATCAAATTTAAACTTATATGGCAGGTTTAACGAGTTCTACGATAGGTAGAAAATATGCTATGGCATTATCAGCTCTGTTTTTGCTGATTTTTCTTATACTGCATTTGACGACCAATTTGTTATCAGTCCTTAATGATCATGATGTATTCAATAAAGCGTCAGAATTTATGGGCTATAATCCTTTTGTGCAGTTCTTAATGCAGCCTATTCTTGGTTTTGCAGTTCTTTTCCATTTCATTATGGGATTTGTTCTTGAAATTAAGAATAACAAAGCACGTCCTGTGAAGTATGCAGCAAACAACGCTTCTGCAAATTCTTCATGGATGTCCAGAAATATGATTATTTCCGGATCTGTAGTGTTGGCTTTCCTGGCGCTTCACTTCTATGATTTCTGGTGGCATGAGATCAACTACAAGTATGTTCAGGGAATTGCTCCTGATTCTGAACGTTTCTGGCCGGAACTTCACGAGAAGTTTGCAGATATCTGGAGGGTGGCTTTGTATGTAATTTCTTTCGTTTTGTTAGGATTACACTTGGCTCACGGTTTCCAGTCTTCATTCCAGTCAATCGGGGCAAGACATCCAAAATATACGCCGGTAATTAAGGCTTTCGGAAAATGGTATTCTATCCTTATTCCTGCAGGTTTTATCATTATCGCAATTTTTCACTTTGTAACTCAATAATATCAATATACTAATATGAGTAAATTAGATTCAAAAATTCCAGCGGGTCCTCTTAAGGATAAATGGAAAAATCATAAAGACCATATGAACCTTGTTGCACCAAACAACAGAGACAAGATTGATATTATTGTTGTAGGTACAGGTTTGGCAGGTGGTTCTGCGGCAGCTACTCTGGCTGAGCAAGGATATAACGTAAAAGCATTCTGCTATCAGGATTCTCCAAGAAGAGCGCACTCTATCGCAGCTCAGGGAGGTATCAACGCAGCTAAAAACTATCAGGGAGACGGTGACTCTACGTACAGATTGTTCTATGATACCATTAAAGGTGGAGACTACAGAGCAAGAGAGGCAAACGTTTACAGATTGGCTGAAGTTTCTGCAAATATCATCGACCAGTGCGTTGCTCAGGGAGTTCCTTTCGGGCGTGAGTACGGAGGTCAGTTAGATAACCGTTCATTTGGTGGGGTTCAGGTAAAAAGAACCTTCTACGCAAAAGGACAGACAGGTCAGCAGTTATTATTAGGTGCTTATTCTGCAATGAGCCGTCAGATCGGTAAAGGCAGAATTAAAATGTACAACCGTCATGAAATGATGGATCTTGTGATCGTAGACGGAAAAGCAAGAGGAATCATCGCAAGAAATCT
This sequence comes from Chryseobacterium gambrini, assembly GCF_900156825.1. Taxonomy (GTDB): domain Bacteria; phylum Bacteroidota; class Bacteroidia; order Flavobacteriales; family Weeksellaceae; genus Chryseobacterium; species Chryseobacterium gambrini. The sequence goes on from NZ_FTOV01000002.1 coordinate 140,644, forward strand.
TGTGACAGGTGAAATCGAAAGACACTCTGCACACGCAGTGGTTATTGCTTCAGGAGGATACGGAAACGTATATTTCCTTTCTACAAACGCAATGGGTTCTAACGTTTCTGCAGCATGGAAGATTCACAAAAAAGGAGCGTATTTCGCAAATCCTTGTTATGTACAGATTCACCCAACGTGTATTCCGGTTCACGGAACACAGCAGTCTAAGCTTACTTTGATGTCTGAATCTTTAAGAAACTCCGGAAGAATCTGGGTTCCTAAAAAGATTGAAGATGCACAAGCGATCAGAGCAGGGAAATTAAGACCTGAAAACATCAAAGAAGAAGACAGAGATTATTATCTGGAAAGAAGATATCCTGCATTCGGTAACCTTGTTCCTAGAGACGTTGCTTCAAGAGCGGCTAAGGAAAGATGTGATGCCGGATACGGAATCGAAAATAACGATACTCAGGAAGGTGTTTACCTTGATTTCTCTACAGAGATCATGAAAAAAGGTAGAGAAGCCGCTATTGAGAAACACATCAGCAATCCTACGGATCAGCAGATTTATGATTTGGGTAAAAAATGGGTTGAGGAGAAATACGGTAACCTTTTCGTAATGTACGAAAAAATTACAGCAGACGATCCTTACAAAACTCCGATGAAGATTTATCCTGCGGTTCACTATACCATGGGTGGAGTTTGGGTAGATTACAACTTACAGTCTACTATTCCGGGATGTTTTGTTATCGGGGAAGCGAACTTCTCAGATCACGGAGCAAACAGATTGGGAGCTTCTGCTTTGATGCAGGGACTTGCAGACGGATACTTCGTACTTCCTTACACCATTGCAGATTATCTTTCAGCAGATATCAGAACGGGAGCCATTCCTACGGCTTCTTCCGCATTTGACGAAGCTGAAAAAGGAATTAAAGAAAAAATTGATTTCTTCTTAAATAATAATGGAACCCATTCGGTAGATTATTTCCACAAGCAGTTAGGAAACATTATGTGGAATAAGGTAGGAATGGGAAGAACGCCTGAAGGTTTAAGAGAAGCCATCAGAGAAATTGAAGAAGTAAGAAACAATTTCTGGAAAGACGTAAAAGTTCCGGGAGATAACGACGGAATGAATACAGAGCTTGAAAAAGCATTCAGAGTTGCCGATTTCTTAGAGCTTGGACAGTTAATGGCTATCGATGCATTGCACAGAAACGAATCTTGTGGAGGACATTTCCGTGAAGATCACTCAACTCCGGACGGAGAGGCAGAAAGAGATGACGAAAATTACAAATATGTAGGAGCTTGGGAATATCAGGGAAGCGATATCAACGCGGAAGTGTTGCATAAAGAAGAACTGATCTACGACAACATCGAAGTTAAAACAAGAAGTTACAAATAAGATGAAGAGTTTAAAAAAAGTATTATTATTTTTTGTAGTTCTCTTCGGAATTTCTACTGTTTTTGCTCAGAAAATTACGACTCAGGAAATTGATAAACCTTCGGAAGGAAAATCTCTGGTTTATATTCTAAAAACAGGAGCGGGAGCTTTGATCAACTTTAGAATTTATGATAAAGATATATTCTTAGGGGCACTTCCAAGTGGAAAATATTTAGCTTATGAATGTGAACCGGGACAGCATTTGTTTTGGGCTGGTGCAGAAAACAGAGACTACGTGGAGGCAAATCTTGAACCGAATTCAGTGTACGTAATTAACGCTGAAGGACAAATGGGAGCTTTTGTTGCAGGTGTAAATCTTAGACCAATGAACCCCAATGAGTTTAGAGATAAAAAAGTTTTTTATCAGGTTGTAAAAAATGATACAAAACAACTTTATACTAAATCCGACGAAGATAAATCTGAAAATATTGCAAAAGCAATGGAGAAATATCAGGAGTTGAAAAGTAAAAATTCAAATAAAATTGCAGTTCTAACTTCAGATATGAAATTTGAAAATGCAGATAAACCAACAAAATAATCTCCAACCTATAAATATAACATTATGAGTGCAAAAAAAGGCTTACATCTTACGCTGAAAATTTGGAGACAAAAAAATAATAAATCTAAAGGTCAGTTTGAGACTTATAAAATATCGGATGTTTCTACAGATTCTTCATTTTTGGAGATGTTGGACATCCTTAACGAGAGTTTAATTAACGAAGGAAAAGAGCCGGTAGCTTTCGATCACGACTGTCGTGAAGGAATCTGCGGAATGTGTTCTCTTTACATCAACGGTAGAGCACACGGTCCGGATACAGGAATTACAACCTGTCAGCTTCACATGAGAATGTTCAAAGACGGTGAAACCATCGTTATCGAACCATGGAGAAGTGCGGCTTTCCCGGTTATTAAAGACTTAATGGTAGACAGAAGCGCATTCGACAGAGTAATGGCTGCTGGTGGTTTCATTTCAGTGAACACTTCAGGAAATACTTTGGACGCCAATGCAATTCCGGTTCCTAAAGAAGATGCAGACAAAGCAATGGACGCTGCTGCCTGTATCGGATGCGGAGCTTGTGTGGCTACCTGTAAAAACGGATCTGCAATGCTATTCGTTGGGGCTAAAGTTTCTCAGTACGCACTTTTACCGCAGGGTAGAGTAGAAGCGAAGAGAAGAGTACTGAACATGGTAAAAGCCATGGACGAAGAAGGATTCGGAAACTGTTCAAACACAGGAGCTTGTGAAGTGGAATGTCCGAAAGGAATTTCTCTTGAAAACATTGCCCGAATGAACAGAGAATTTATCACAGCTTTTGCTGACAGAGGATAAAATCTATCGAGATAACATAAAAAATCGTCTCCTCACCGGATGGCGATTTTTTTTAGTTAAATCTTTCATAAAAGTAATATTTAATTGCTTTTAGTTTAATGAAAAAACTATTTTTGCGTAATTATAAAATTCAAAATGAAAAAATATCTTTTATTGTTTATCATCGCGGTTTTTGCGATGTCTTGCTCTAAAAAAGTAGAAGTAAAAGGAAAAATCACGGGAGGTTCTCCATTGGAGAGAATAGAATTAATAGAAGCTTCGGGAGTAGCAACTTTACCATTAATGAATATCGGGGTAAATAAAGACGGAACTTTCACTGGAAATTTCGATGCTCCGAAAAGCGGAATGTATCTGCTTTCTTACGGAGGAAAAAGAAATTTAATCTACCTTAAAGGCGGTCAGAAACTTGAAATTTCTGGTAATGCAATGACTTTCCCGACTGAATATGTGATCACGGGAGATGCGAAGAATAACAACGATTTCTTCATGGCTACCCAGAAATATCTTGCAACGTATGCTCAGACAGTTAATATGAATGAGCTGATGACGAAAGATGAAAAAACCTTCCTTAAAGGAATAGAAAAAGTTCAGGCAGATGTTAATAAAAACATCGATGAAAATGTTAAGAAGTTTAGTCCGGATAATGAAGTGGTTACCTGGAAGAAAAATGATCTTTCAACTACGTTGCTTACCATCCTGAACCAGTATGAAATGGGACATAAGCAAATGGGGAATCCTTCATTTAAAGTAACGAAAGCTTTTACAGATTTCACTAATAAACTGGAAGAGAACAAAGATGTATTGGTAAAAGAACATCCTTTATACAGAGAATATCTTTTAACAAAAATGAGTCCTGATTTTCAGAAATATGCTCAGGCAAAAACTGCAGGGAAAAAGGATGTTACCACTTCAGAATTATTCACAGAATATTTAAAGAAAAACCAAAAAGATCTTTCACAGACAGCTAAAGACTATTTATTGGCATTTGTAATGGCGCAGTCGGATATTCATCCGGGTTCACCTGAAAAAACAGTTGAGAAGATCAAAAAAATTATCGACGAAGATATTAAAGATGCTACCATTAAAGAAGATCTAAAGAAAATTCAGTTTGCCATCAACGGATTCAAAATTGGAGAACAGGCTCCTGAAGCTTCTTTAGTAAAAGCAGACGGAAAATCGTACAATCTTTCTGAAAATAAAGGAAAGCCATATTTATTAGCGTTTTATGCTTCTTGGAATCCTTATATAGGAGAAGCTACCATTCCTGTATTGAAAGAAGTAGTGAATTTTTACAAATCTAAAATGAATTTTGTTTTTGTAAATGTTGACGATACAAAAGACCAGTTTGTGAAAACAAGCAGCTCTTTACTAAAAGGAATTACCGGAACTAATGTTTACGGTGAAAACGGATTAAATTCTGATATTGCTAAAAAATACGGAGTTTACGGATTTAAGTTACCTTGCTTTATCGTGGTAGATAAAGACGGTAAAATTGCAAGCAAGCCGTTCTTCAACTTAGGAGATCCGGAATTGGTGACCGTTTTAGACAAGCAGACAGGTCTTTCCGCTCCAAAGGTAAATCCTAATGTTCAGTTACAACCGGGATTAGGAATGGATCCTGCAGTGGTAGCCGCTCAGCAGCAACAGGCAGCAGGACAACAGGCTCCTCAGCAACAGGCAAATCCTCAGCCGGCTCAGACAAAATAATTTAAATTGAGTACAGATATAAACCTTATCTTCGGATAAGGTTTTTTTTATTGTATTTTTGCAGACTGAAACGTAAAAGTTTCATTAGGAAAATAGAAAATTGTACAATGAGCAGAAAGAATAAGAAAAATTTAATTCTTGAAAATATAAAACTCTTAAATGCAGGAGCTAAAGGAGTGGCAATAGGAAGAACGGAAGAAGGGAAAACCGTTATGGTTTCCGGAGCAATTCCAGGAGATGTGGTGAATGTAAGAGTGAAAAAAGCAAAGTCCAAATACTTTGAAGGTGAAGCTTTGGAAGTTCTGGAAAAATCGCCTTACAGAGTAGAGCCGAAATGTGTTCACTTCGGAGTTTGCGGAGGCTGCAAATGGCAGAACATGAGCTATGAAAAGCAGCTTGCTTTCAAACAGGAAGAAGTGTACAATAATATTAAACGAATCGGAGGCATTGAAAATTTTGATACCGTTCCGATTTTAGGTTCGGAAGAGCAGTATTTTTACCGAAATAAAATGGAGTTTTCTTTCTCCAATTCCCGTTGGCTTACCCAATACGAGATCAGTTCCGAAGAAAATTTCGGCAGCAGAGATGCTTTAGGGTTTCATATTCCGGGGATGTGGAGCAAAATTCTAGATCTTAAAGAATGTTTTCTTCAGGAAGATCCTTCAAACGCGATCCGATTGGCAGTGAAACAGTATGTTGTAAATGAAGGCTTAGACTTTTTTGATGTCCGCAATCACGAAGGTTTTTTAAGAACTTTAATGATGAGACAAAACTCGAAAGGCGAATGGATGGTTCTTTTCCAGCTTTTCAGAGAAGAAAAAGAAAACAGAGAAAAACTATTCGGATTTTTGCTTGAAAAATTCCCGCAAATCAAGACTTTGGTCTACGCGATTAATCCGAAAGCCAACGATTCTATCTATGATCTGGATATCAATGTGTATTTTGGGGAAGGCTATTTAATGGAGGAAATGGATGGTTTAAAGTTTAAAATCGGTCCAAAATCATTCTTTCAGACCAACTATAAACAAGCGTTGGAATTATACAGAAAAACGCTTGAATTTGCAGATTTAAAAGGAAATGAAGTAGTGTATGATCTTTATACAGGTACAGGAACAATTGCTCAGTATGTCGCAAGAAATGCAAAGCAGGTAATCGGAATAGAATCTGTACAGGAAGCCATAGATGCAGCCATTGAACACGCAGAACTGAACGGTCTTACGAATACAACGTTCTATTGCGGAGATATGAAAGATATTTTCAATGACGACTTTCTGGCGAATCATCCGAAAGCAGATGTCCTGATCACAGATCCTCCAAGAGACGGAATGCACCAGAAAGTGGTTGAGCAGATTTTAAAACTTTCTCCTGAAAAAGTAGTTTACGTAAGCTGTAATTCTGCTACCCAGGCAAGAGATTTAGCCTTAATGAAAGAACAGTATGATGTGGTAAAGATTTTACCGGTGGATATGTTCCCGCAGACGCATCACGTAGAAAATATTGCTTTGCTGATTAAGAAATAATTTAATTACTTTTGAAGGAATCAAATCTTAAGATGAAATGCCGGATTTGTCCGGTAAAGTAAAACAAAATGTTCAGATGAAATATTTTAAATTTTTAATCGCCATTTCTTTTATCAGTCTGCTTTTTTCATGTGGCGGCGATAATGATATCTGTGAAAGCGGGGAAGGAACTCCGAGAATGAGAGTTTCTTTCAAAACGCAGGCAACCGATAAGGAAAGAACGCTGGATTCTCTGTATGTAGCGGTAGATTACGGTTCCGGAAAAGTACAGTTGGGAGGACAGGCTAAAATTACTTCAAGGGTTATTCCTTTAAGAGTGGACAATTCAACTTATACGGATGTTTATTTCAGAATTACCAACAAAGGTTCTGAATCTAAAGTAAGGATAAATTATACCACAAAATCTGCTTATGTTTCTCCGGGTTGCGGAATAAAGCTTACCTACGAAAATTTAAATTCAGTATTAGATCCAAACACAACGACTCCGGTAAAGGAAATCCAGGCCGGACAAAATTTTATAGAGAATGAAGACAAGACTAATCTTTTCCTTCTTTTTTAGTGTAATCAGTCTTTTGGGCTTTGCTCAGGAGAAGAAAGATAAGGAAACTGCAAAGGAAAAATGGAAATATGAACCCAATTTCATGATCGGTTTTGATGTTCTGAATACAGGGGTTTCTTTCTTTTCAGACAGAAAGTTGTATCAGGGTTTTGTATCTTCAAAACTGAAAGATAATCTTCATGCCATAGCAGAAGCCGGTTTTGAGTCTAATATTTACCAGAAAAACGGTTATGACGGAAAGGCAAATGGCCCTTTCGTAAAAATCGGGGCATTCTATATGTTGGCAAAAGATCTTGAAAATGAATTCAATGGTTTCTATGCGGGTGGAAAAATAGCGGGTTCCTTTTATAAACAGGAATATATGGCGGTTCCCGTTCGTGGCTACGGTGGAAGCAGTTCTGCAATTTCCTTTCCTTCCTCTACACAGTCGTCCTATTGGCTGGAAGGAACATTGGGAGGAAGAGTACAGCTTTTTGAAACTAATTTCTACATTGATGTCAATCTTCAGCCGCGATATCTGGTGTATACCACAAAACAGGACGAAATCCAGCCCATGATCGTTCCGGGATTCGGAAGAAGCTCTTCTAAATTCGGAATGGGCTTCGCGTGGAATCTGGCGTATAAATTTTAAATCAGCACATTAAGCAAAGTAATCCTTTTGAATTTTTAAAGGGTTATATTTTAAATAAAATTTTTAATCTATTACATGTTAATTGTTAAAATTAATATATAAATATGATTTTTATGTTGTTTTTTTAATTAAAGTTGATTTTTTTGATATTTTTTCTTTGATTTTTAAGTAATCTATGAGTATTTTTGAAATATTAAAAATATTCTTAATATGAAAAAACTCATTACTACTTTTTTATGTAGTTTAATAGGAGGTACAGCTATTGCACAATGGACTCCAACTACATTCGCAGGTAGATCGGAAAAATCTTCTAATGTTAGAAGTTACTATAAGTTAGATCTTATAAAAATAAGAAGTCAACTTAAAGATGCACAAGAATCAGGAAAAAATGCTAAACCCGTAGAAATTTCATTGCCAACGATGGATGGTAAGATCGAAAGATTTTTAGTGTATAGCTTTCCGGTCGTAGTAAAAGAATTAGCAGATCAGTATCAATTGGGATCATATGTTGGTGTAGGAATTGATGATCCTTCTAAATATTTGAGATTTTCCGTCGCTCCAAATGATTTCCAGTCAATGGTTATTAAAGATGGAGTTTACGAATTTATTGAACCTCAAAATGCTGATAAAACAATTTACGGGGTACATCCTAAAACTAATAAGGCTCAAGGAGGTTTTGTTTGTAGTATGAATGAAAGTGTATTATCGAAAAAGCAAATAGACGCTTTATATTCAAGAGGAAAAACATTTGATAAAAACCCTACTAACTTTGCTAAATCTTCTGATCAGAAATACAGAACCATGAGATTAGCAATGTCTGTAACAGGTGAGTATACGCAGTTTTTTGGTGGAACGGTAGCTGGAGCTCTTACTGCGATTAATGCCACAATGACTAGGGTAAATGGTGTTTTTGAAAAAGATTTTGCATTGCACTTAATTCTACAGAATTTCCCGGGAGTTATTTACACTAATGCTGCCACAGATCCATATTCTGCTGCGTCTGCCGGTGCAGGAGGTGCTTGGAATCTTGAATTACAAAATACCTTAACAGCAAATGTAGGAAATGCGAACTATGACATTGGTCATTTATTCGGTGCTTCCGGAGGTGGGGGAAATGCAGGATGTATTGGTTGTGTATGTACAGATCCTACTACTGCTGAACCAGAAGGTAAAGGATCCGGATTCACCTCTCCTGCAGACGGAATTCCTCAGGGAGACAATTTTGATATAGATTATGTAGCTCACGAGATGGGGCATCAATTAGGAGCTAATCACACATTTTCTATGGATGTAGAAGGAACAGGGGTTAATATGGAACCAGGATCAGGTTCTACTATTATGGGATACGCTGGTATTACTGGGGCTACAGATGTACAGGCGCACTCAGATCCTTACTTCCATGTTGCAAGTATTTTACAGGTTGAAGATAATCTTACTACCACCACATGTGATATTGAAACTTCTGTTACAAATAATCCTCCGGTAATAGGGGCCCTTTCAGATTATACAATTCCGAAAGGAACTGCATTTGTTCTTACGGGAACAGCTACAGATCCTGAAAATGATCCAATGACTTATACTTGGGAACAATTTGATGATACAGATATTCCGGTAACAAGTGTAACAGGAAATAACACAACAGGAGCATTGTTTAGATCTTTGTCTCCAACAGCTACAGGAAATACAAGATATTTTCCAAAATTATCTTCAGTATTAGCCGGAAACCTTACAGTTCCTGCAGACTGGGAAACTGTTTCGAATGTTGCAAGACCTACCAATTTTGTATTAACAGTAAGAGATAATAACCCAAACACAACATCTCAGCAAACACAAAGTGATATTTTAACGGTTACAGTAAGTAATGACGGACCATTTAAAATCAACACGACTCAGGTTTATCACAATGCTCCATCAATTGTATCATGGGATGTAGCAAATACTGCTGCTGCTCCGTATAATTCTGCAAACGTAAAAATTGATTATACAACAAATAACGGGACAACTTGGACTGTTCTTTCTGCTTCTACACCTAATGATGGATCAGAAACTTATACTTTTCCGGCTGCATTAAATGGACAGAATATTAAATTAAGAATTTCATCAATAGGAAATGTTTTCTATGCAGTTAAGCAAATGTTGGTAACAAGTGCTGCAACATGTAATGGAAGTGCTCCTACTGGTATTGCAATTTCTAATGTTACAACTTCTTCTGCTGTGATAAGTTGGAACTCAATTTTAAATGCTACTTACCAGATAAGATATAAAAAAGTTACTGAAACAGCATGGCAGCAAACAACTTCCTCTACCAATACTGTTACTTTAAATAGTCTGGAAGAAGGAGTTAAATATGATGTACAAGTTGCAGCAGTTTGCTCAGGAACTTTAGGTACATTCTCTGCGAATAATCAATTCGTTACTCAATCATCAGTTTCATATTGTGCAATATCATCAGCTGATCCATCAGAGGAGTACATTTCTAATGTTACATTGGCAAATCTTAATAACACTTCAGGAGCAAGTACCTATACGGATTACGGAACTGACCCTACAAAAATTATAAATCTGCTAAGCGGATCTAATAATAATACAGTTTCCGTAACCAAAACTTGGCCGGTTGATATATATTCTGAGGCAGTAAGAGTATGGATTGATTTTAATAGAGATGGAACATTTGATACAAGTGAACTGGTAATGAATGCAGCAGCAAATTCAACTCCAACAGTAAGTGCTACGTTTACAGTGCCGTCCACAGCAGTTCAAAATAAAATGCTTAAAATGAGAGTTGCATTACGTTATAATACATCACCAGAAGCATGTACATCTTATACATTTGGTGAAGTTGAAGACTATAATGTATTCGTTACATCTACTATTTTATCAACAAGCGATATTAGTAATCCGGAAAGTAATATTCAAATATATCCAAACCCAACATCAGATGTTTTAAACGTAACTAAAGTTTCAGATAAGGCTAGTTACAAAATTTATGGAGCTACCGGACAGTTGATAAAACAAGGAAATATTAAGAATGGACAAATTTTTGTTTCTGAATTAATTAAAGGTGGGTATGTAATTTCCGTTGAAGAAAGAGGTAAAGAATTATTTACGTCAAAATTCATTAAAAAATAATAAGAAATTAATCTAATTATTAATGATAAAATAATCTCCAGATATTTCTGGAGATTATTTATTTTTTATCAAATTACGATGCTAAAAAATATTTTTTAGGTTAAAAAGCGTGTCAATACAATATTTATGATCTGAAAATAGCTATATTTGGCGGGTAAATTTAATTTAAAAAGCTATGAAGAAACTTTTTACTGCTTTATTACTCGGTTTAATAGGCGGTTCGGCTATGGCTCAGTGGTCTCCCACTACGCCAAAGAGAAGTTCTAAAATGGAATTATCTCTTGAACGGAATTATTATAAGCTGGATATCGATCAGATCAGAACCCAACTTAGAGGAGCTCAGGAAATGGGTCCTAGTGCAAAACCTGTAATTATTTCTTTGCCTACGTTAAGCGGAAAAATCGAAAAATTTGCCGTATACAGTTTTCCTGTTATGGCAAAAGATCTTGCTGAACAGTATCAGCTTGGCTCCTATGCTGGAGTTGGAATAGACGATCCGGCTAAATACCTTAGATTTTCAGTAGCTCCTGGTGATTTCCAATCTATGGTCATCAATAACGGACAATATGAATTTATTGAGCCTACAAAAGCGGATAAGACCATTTATGCTATTCATCCGAAATCTAAAAAGAATGAAAATGGTTTTGTATGTTCTACAGAAGAAGGCCCGGCTGCGCAACAGCAAATAAATCAAATGCTAAAAGCGGGACATTCATTTGCTAATCAGCCAACAGATTTCTCTAAAAATTCTGATAAAAAGTACAGAACATTAAGATTAGTAATGTCTACTACTGGAGAATATACTCAGTTTTTCGGAGGTGTTGCAGGAGCATTAGCTCAGATAAATGCTACCATAACAAGAGTAAATGCAGTATTTGAAAAAGACTTTGCTGTTCATTTAAATCTATTAAGTTATCCTGCATTAATTTATCCAGATCCGGCTACCGATCCTTATGATGCTGTTACAAGTGCCTCATCTCCACCTGCTACATGGAATACTTCTCTTAGAGATGTTTTAGCAAATAATGTAGGACAGGCTAATTACGATATCGGACATTTATTTGGTGCTTCCGGAGGTGGAGGTAACGCAGGGTGTATCGGATGTGTTTGTATGAGTCCTGTTGGTACAGGGTATGACTCTGTTGTAGGATATGGTAAAGGATCAGGTATTACTTCTCCTGCTACAGGAAGTACTTTGCCATCTGCTGCAAACCCTCCTTCTGGTGATAATTTCGATATTGATTATGTAGCTCACGAGATTGGCCATCAATTGGGAGCCAATCATACTTTTGCTCATACAATGCAGGGAAGTCCTGTGCAAATGGAACCGGGTTCAGGGTCTACGATTATGGGATACGCAGGTATTACAGGTACAACCACAGATGTTCAGCCGCACTCAGATCCTTATTTCTTTAAAGGAAGTATCGATCAGGTTCAGGCTAACTTAATTACAAAAACCTGTGATGTAGAAACTTCTACTAATAATTTTCCACCGGTGATTGATGATTTACCAACTTATAACATTCCTAAAGGTACTGCGTTTGTATTAACAGCTTCTGCAACAGATCCTGAAAATAATCCAATGACGTATACTTGGGAAGAAGTTGATAATACCAATGTAGTGATTAATAAAACAAATTTAGGAACAACTACTACGGGAGCTACATTTAGATCCGTAAGCCCAACATCTAATCCAACTCGTTACTTCCCTAAATTAGAATCGGTACTTAACGGATACTTGGATAATAGCAATAATACTTGGGAGGCTGTTTCTCAAGTTGCAAGAACAACAAATTTTGCGGTTACCGTAAGAGACAATAGCCCATTTGCAGATCAACAGCAAACAAGTACGAAAACACAACAGATAATTGTTGGAAATAACGGACCATTTAAAATAAATTCTCAGTTTGCAAACAGTGCCGCTCCTTCACCAATTACTTGGGATGTTGTAAATACAAATGCGGCTCCTTACAATGTAGCAAATGTTAAAATTGATTATACAACAAACAATGGAGCGTCTTGGACTGTACTTTTAGCTTCAACTCCAAATGATGGTTCTGAAAACGTAAGTTTACCATCTTCTCTTAATGGGCAGACAATAAAAGTAAGAGTATCTGCTATTGGAAATGTATTCTATGCTGTAAAATCGGTTTCTGTAACTGCTTTTGCGCCTTGTAACGGTAATGCTCCGACTTCTATTACTGCAAATAATGTTACGGTAAGTTCGGCGGATATAAGCTGGGCTCCTATTTCAGGGGCTACTTATATTGTAAGATATAAGAAGGTTTCAGAAACAACCTGGACTATAATTAATACAAGTGCTTTAAGTGTTACTTTATCAAACTTGCCAGACGGAACTGCTTATGAAGTTCAGATTGCTGCTGTTTGTTCTGGTACACCGAGTCCATACTCTGCTTCTGTGAATTTTACTACCATTACGATGGGGACTTATTGTGCGGTAGCTACTAACAATGCTACAGATGATCATATTGCAGGGGTTTCTTTAGGAACGATGACCAATACTTCAGGACCAAGTACGTATACAAGTTATGTGTCAAATCCAGCTCTTCAGGTAAATCTTATTAAAGGCAATACTTACACTTTATCTGTAACAAAAGGTTGGACAAGTTCTGCGGTTCCGGAAATGATTACTGCATGGATTGATTTCAACAGAAATGGTACATTCGAAGATTCTGAAAGAATTATGCAAAGTGCAAATACAGTAACAGCTAATCCTGTAACTTCATCATTCACAGTTCCTGCTTCTGCAGTATCTGGTTTAGGATTAAGAATGAGAATCGGATTATTGTATTATGGTACTTCTGGATATGTTCATAATTCTTCTTGTGGAACTATTAATACGTATGGGGAATATGAAGATTATAATGTTGTTGTTTCTGAGGTTCAGTTAGCAACCAGTGATGTAGCAAACCCTAAAAATGATATTCAGATTTATCCAAACCCGGTATCAGATATTTTAAATATTACCAAAGTTTCAGATAAAGCGACTTATAAAATTTATGGAGCAACTGGACAATTGGTAAAACAGGGAAATATCAATAACGGACAGATTAATGTTTCTGAATTAATTAAAGGGGGATACGTAATTACTATTGAAGAAAAAGGAAAAGAATCTTTCAATTCTAAATTCATCAAAAAATAATTAAAGTAACTTTCAATAAATATAATCCTCAGGTTTGCCTGAGGATTTTTTTGTAATTGATTTTTAATAAATTGTAGGGCTTCAGATGGATTATATATTGTATAAATAAGGTAAAGATAAGATAACTTCAGTTTTTCAATTTCATATATATTACTGGTTTGGTTGGTTATTCCCAATGCTTTGAATTGAATTGTTGAAAAGTTTGTATGGAAAAAATAGAAATATTTTTAATTTAATAATTAAATTTGTTTAGATTTGTATAATTAATATATTGAGAAAGTTATGAAGAAAAATTTTACTTCTTTCTTTTTCCTCTTTTTGTTTGCGATTACCAGTGCACAATGGAGTCCCACGACATTTCGAGGGGAAAAAGCCAGAGCTAGTTCTGATATTAAGAACTATTACTCTTTGGACATTTCTCTGCTAAAGTCTCAATTGGCGAAAGCTCAGGAAACGGGAAAAAATGCAAAACCCGTCACGATTTCTTTGCCAACTTTAGATGGGAAAATTGAAAAATTTGCCGTTTACAGCTTCCCTGTGGTAGTGAAAGAACTGGCAGATCAGTATCAACTAGGCTCTTATGTAGGAGTTGGGGTAGATGACCCCGGCAAATATCTGAGATTCAGTTTAGCGCCGGATGATTTTCAGTCGATGATCATCAAGGATGGTAAATATGAATTTATAGAACCTGCTGATAAAGACAAGACAGTTTATGGTGTACATCCAAAAACTGATAAAAGTAACGAAGGGTTCCTTTGTTCAATGAACGAAGACAGGCTGTCCAAGCAAGAGATAGCAAATCTTTATTCAGCAGGAAAATCATTTGCCAATCAGACAACAAACTTTGCCAAGTCATCTGACAAAAAGTACAGAACGATGAGACTGGCAATGTCTGTAACAGGTGAATACACGCAGTACTTCGGCGGTACCGTTGCTAATGCTTTAACAGCAATCAATGCAACACTAACTAGAGTAAATGGGGTATTTGAAAAAGATTTTGCATTACACCTTAATTTACAGAATTTTCCAAATGTAATTTATACCAATGCTGCAACAGATCCTTATTCGCCTGCAGCCCAGATGAATAACTGGAATTTGGAACTTCAGCAAACACTTACTGCTAACGTCGGGAATGCCAACTATGATATCGGTCACTTATTCGGTGCTTCCGGTGGTGGAGGTAATGCAGGATGTATAGGATGTATTTGTGTAGATCCTACAGGTCCCACTTCTCAGCAGAAAGGATCAGGATATACTTCTCCTGCGGATGGTATTCCTCAGGGAGATAATTTTGATATAGATTATGTAGCCCACGAGATAGGTCATCAATTGGGTGCAAATCATACATTCTCCCATGGTTTGGAAACAGCCGGAGTAAACGTTGAGCCGGGATCCGGTTCAACAATTATGGGATATGCAGGAATCACAGGAGCAAATACTGATGTTCAGGCTCACTCTGATCCTTACTTCCATGCAGTAAGCATTACTCAGGTACAGAACAGATTAATCAGCAGAACGTGTGATGTTGAAACTCCAATTACAAACAACCCTCCTGTAATTGCACCACTGCCTACTTATAATATTCCTAAAGGAACAGCGTTTGTTTTAACAGCTTCTGCTACAGATGCTGAAAATGATCCGATGACATATTGTTGGGAACAAGTAGATAACGCCAGTGTAACAATTAATAAGAATAACTTAGGAACTACTGCAAGTGGTGCTACGTTCAGATCATTTAATCCAACGACAAGTCCAACAAGATATTTCCCTAAATTATCTTCTGTATTGGCTGGAGTTTTAAATAACTCTAACAATGGATGGGAATCTGTTTCCACTATTGCAAGAACAACGAATTTCAGAGTTACGGTAAGAGATAATAATCCGGTTCCTACTCAACAGCAAACCGAGTTTGCCAATCAGCAGATTATTGTTGGAAATGACGGTCCGTTTAAAGTAACGACAACCAATGCTTATAATAATGGTGCAACAAACGTAACTTGGGACGTAGTTAATACTACCGCTGCTCCATATAATGCGGCGAATGTAAAAATTGATTACACAACAGATAACGGAGTTACCTGGACAGTAGCTTCTGCTTCTACACCTAACGATGGAAGTGAGTCTCTTAACTTAACGGGACTTACTGCGGGAGGAACAGTTAAGATCAGAGTAAGTGCTATTGGAAATGTATTCTATGCCATCGGAAGTGCAACAGTAACTTCTTTACTTACTTGTACCGGAGCAGCTCCTACAGGTATTGTTGTTTCTGCGATTACCCAGACTACAGCTACAGTTACCTGGGCAGCTACGACGAACTCTACTTATGTAGTTCGCTACCGTCCGGTAGGAAGCACAACTTGGATCACAGTGAATGCTGCAACAAACTCAGTAAACCTTACAGGTCTTACTGATGGTATTCAATATGAAGTTCAGGTTTCTACAGTTTGTAATGGAGTACAGGGACCATTCTCTGCTTCTACAAACTTTACGACTTTAGGTCTTACTTACTGTACAATGACATCCAGTAACTTTGCTTCAGAGTATATCTCTAATGTAACGGTAACTCCTGTAGGTGCTGCTGTAATGAGTAATAACTCTGCGGGATCTACTTATACTGATTATTCTGCTACTCCAAGTGCTTTGGTAAACTTAGTAATCGGTTCTACAGGAAATACTGTTTCTGTTACAAAATTCTTCCCTGGTACAGTATGGAGCGAAGCAGTAGGTGTATGGATAGACTTCAACAGAAACGGAGTTTTTGAAGCGACTGAGCAGGTAATGAATTCACCTTCAAGCACTACAACTCCAGTTTCAGCAACTTTCAACGTTCCTGCAACAGCTTATAATGGACCTGCAACTACAAGGATGAGAGTGGCTATGAGATATATCACATCTCCTGTAATGTGTCAAAGTTTTGGTGATGGAGAGGTTGAGGACTATGCAGTTAAATTAATTCAGCCAATTGCTTGTACAAGTAATGCGCCGCTAAATTTATCTGTAACAAATATTACAGCAACTTCAGCTTATGTAATGTGGGATCCTGCGATAGGAGCAACATATATATTACAATACAGACAGGTAGGTTCTTCAACCTGGATTACAGTTCCTTTAACTACGAATGCTTACACCATAAACAACCTTGTTGAGCAAACTCAATATGAAGTTCAGGTAGCGTATGTTTGTTCCGGAACTACAGGTACGTTTACTGCTCCTTATCAGTTTACAACGCCGGCGGTAACCTATTGTAATATTACTTCTACAAATAATACGAACGGTTATATTTCTAACGTGACAGTTGCTCCAACGAATTCTTACGTAATGAGTAATAATTCAGGAGCCAATTCATATACGAACTATTCTCCGGATCCTACCAAATTGGTAACATTGGTTCGTAACTCTACGAACAATACAATTTCTGTTTCTAAATCTTGGCTAACAACCACAACATCTTCATTAGCTGTTGGTGCGTGGATTGACTTTAACAGAAACGGTATTTTTGAAACAGGAGAAAGAGTAATTAATACTACAGCAAGTACAACGACTCCAATTACTGCTACATTTATAGTTCCTACAACTGCTTATAATGGTCCGTTAACACTTAGAATGAGAGTTATTTTCTCTACTTCTACAATTACAGATCCTTGTGCAACGGTTGCAAACGGAGAAATTGAGGATTATGCAGTTAAGATCATTGATCTTGCAGCTTGTACTACAGCTCCTCCAACTCCTGTTGTTGTTTCAAACGTTACTGCTTCTACGGCTTTGGTTTCTTGGATCAATGCAACAGGGGCAACTTATACATTAAGATACAGAACAGGTACTGGTGCTTGGACGGTAATTGCTGCGCCGGTAACCAACCCATATACTATTATAAACCTAAATGCAGCTACTACTTATGAAGTACAGGTTGCAACTATTTGTGGTGGTGTTACAGGAGCTTGGTCTGCGTCTACCAACTTTACAACCCCTGCAATTTCGTATTGTAATTCAGGTACTGCAACTGTAACTGATGGATACATCAATAATATTACGGTTACAGGTACGAATACACCGATGATGTCTAACAACTCCGGAGCGAGTACCTATACAGATTATTCTAATGATGTAACAAAGATTATTACATTAGCTCGTAATTCTACAGGCAATGTACTTTCCGTGGGTAGAACGATGTTATCAACAAATACATATTCTACCTATGCATGGATAGATTTTAACGGTGACGGAATATTTAATAATAACCCGACAACTGTTGCCGGTGGAGAAAGAATCATGAACTTAGGGTATTCTACCACTACGCCGGTTACCGCTACTTTCCCTGTTCCTGCCGGAGCTTACTCTGGTACGAATAAAGTGAAAATGCGTGTGATTGTTTATTATTTAACCCCTACAGATGCTTGTTCACCACTTACAAGTAATGGTGAGGTAGAAGACTATCAGGTTAAATTTGTAGATATTCAGCCTTGTACTACGGCTGCTCCTACAGGTATTACAATGACTAACATTGGTGCGACTACTGCTACTGTATCCTGGATCTCTTCTACAGGGGCAACTTATTTAGTAAGATGGAGAACTACTAACCCGGTTGGAACTTGGAATACTTCTCTGGTCGTTACAGGAAATACGTATAATATTACAGGACTTACTGAACAGACTGCTTATGAAGTACAGGTAGCTACAATTTGTGGTGGAGTTCAGGGACCTTGGTCTAGTTCTGTACTGTTTACGACTACGCCAATTACTTATTGTAATATGACGGGTACAGGAACTACCGACTTTATTTCAAACGTTACAATAACTTCAGTGAATCCGGGTATTCCTCCAATGAGTAATACTTCTGTACAGACAAATTATATCAGCTATACTACTCCGGCTACATTAGTGAACTTAGAAATAGGTTCTACAGGAAACCAGATATCAGTAGCTAAAGGCGGAGCACAAAATGATGCTGTTTCGGCTTGGATCGACTTTAACAGAAATGGCGTATTTGAAACAACAGAGCAAATTATGGCTTCTGCAGCAAGTACAACAACTCCTGTTACAGCATTGTTCAACGTTCCTGCAACAGCATATAACGGACCTTTAACAACGACAATGAGAGTTGTTCTTAAACGTACAAGTGCTCCTGTTATGTGTCAGAATGCAGTAAATGGAGAAGTAGAAGATTATGCGGTGAAATTGAGACCTTGTTCTACTACAACACCAACTAACTTAGCCTTCAATACCATTACTCATACTTCTGCGAATGTTACATGGACAGTACCAACCGGGGGTCTTACATTTATCGTAAGATACAGAGTAGCGGGAACTGCTACATGGACTCAGGTGGTTGTATCAACATTAACAGGTAATCCTCCATTGGCTTTAACAGGTTTAACGCCGGCTACAACGTATGAAGTACAGATAGCTGGAAGCTGTGGAACAACTCCTGGAACATTTACACCAACTCAGACATTCACAACAAGATGTGATCCAACCCCTCCGAATGTAACAATCGGAACGGTTACCACAAATTCAGCAGTAGTAACATGGGCTCCAGTTGTACCAAGTGCTACTTATGTAATCAGATACAGAGTCGTAGGTACAGCAACATGGGCAACAGTGAACGTTACTGCAGCACCATTAAATACGTATACTCTTACAGGTTTAAGCCCTTATACAACTTACGAAGTACAGGTGGCAAATATCTGTAACGGAGAAACGACTGTTAATCCTTGGTCTAATCCTAAAGTATTTACTACGGAAAGAACTTGTCAGTTACCTCCTCCGGGACTTACCATTACAGCAATTACTCCGACTACTGCAACAGTAACATGGGATCCTTTCCCGGGTGCTACTTATATCTTGAGATACAGAAAGGTAGGAATTCCGAGCTGGACAATGGTGCCGTCTAATACCAATACGATTACCCTTACAGGTTTATCTGAATTGACACAGTATGAAATGCAGGTAGCAAACGTTTGTAGCGGAACTCCGGGAACGTATACACTGCCTTATTACTTCACTACACCAACTATTGTGTACTGTCAGATGGCATCTACAGGGGCTATAACTTCAGAATATATTTCTAAAGTTACAGTAACGCCAAACGGTAAACCTCAGATGACGAATATTTCTGTAGGATCTAATTATTCAGATTATACAGGTGTTCCGGCTAAATTTATTGAACTGATCCAGGGATCTACGGATAACAAGATCGTGATCGATAAAAAATTAGCAGGAAACAATAAAGCAGGAGTTGCAGTCTGGATCGATTTCAACAGAAACGGATACTTCGATATCAACGAAAGAATCCTTGCGGACGGACCAAATACGAATCCTACAGCAAGTACGACGTTTACAGTACCTGCAGATGCGTTCATCAGTCTGGTAGACTACAAATATGTAGTGATGAGAGTAGCAATGGGCAAAGATATCATTCCGGTAAACTGTAACAGCTTCCCTGATGGAGAAGTAGAAGATTACACGGTAAGAATTTCTAAACTTCCGGTTGCTAATTCGATCAATCAGACAGATGTTATGATTTATCCGAATCCGGTGAGCTCAGTATTGTATGTGAAAAATATCAGCAAAAAAGCGAATTATAAGATCTATAATTCAGCAGGACAATTATTGTCAAGCGGTATTATCTTAAACAACAAGATTGACGTTCATAACCTGATAAATGGACTTTATGTAATAGACATTTTGGATGGAGACACCATTTCTGTTCAGAAGAAATTTATTAAAGAATAATATATTTAATCATTAATCAACTTAAGCAGGCTCTCAGAAATGAGAGCCTGCTTTTTTTACCTGAAGAACAGAAGCATGAAAAAACTCGTTAGAAATAATCCAACGAGCTTAATTTTATTCGATATCGAAGACGATCTTTTCGGTTTGTTCCTTGAGATCTTCAAGATTGGTATTGTTATAAATAATGCAGTCTGCAAGTTTTATTTTGTCTTTTTCCGGCATCTGTTTTTCCATCACTGCCTGAACTTCGCGGTAGGTTTTTCCGTCCCGGTCCATTACTCTTTTTATTCTGATATTATCTTCAGCGGTAACAAGTAAAGACTTATAACATTGCTGGTTTAATTTTAATTCAAACAATAAAGCTGTTTCTTTAAAAACCAGATACTTTGTCTGTTTTTTCACCCACTCTTCAAAATCTGTTCTTACAGCAGGATGAACAATTTCATTTAAGCTGTGAAGAAGATCTTTATCATTAAAAACCTTTTCAGCAACAAATTTCCGATTATAAAATCCGTTTTCGTCATAGGCTTCATCTCCTAAAAGTTCCTTGATTTTCAGTCTTAAATCATCATTGTCGTTTACGATATCTTTCGCCCTGTCATCCGAATAATAAACCGGAAATCCGAACTCTTCAATGAATTTGGCAACCGTAGTTTTTCCGGAACCAATTCCGCCTGTTAAACCAATAATTTTGGGTGCAGATAAGGGATCAGGTTCTGCTTTCTGAGTTTCTGAATGTAATTCCTCCATAATCAAAAATTAATATCCAAAAACATCATTAAAACTAAACGTCTCGTCTAATCTTACCCCTTTTTCAGTCATTTTCAGACTTGCCAGTTCGTTATGTGCGTCATGCTCAAAGAATAGTAAATATTCATTATCCACACACTGCTTAAGAAATTTACCCTTTTCTTCTAAAGTTAAAAGAGGACGCGTATCGTAACCCATCACATAAACCTGAGGAATATGTCCCGCAGTCGGAATTAAATCTGCCGCGAAAACAATTGTTTTTTCCTGATATTGAATCACAGGAAGCATTTGCTTTTCCGTATGACCGTCAACAAAAATCACATCCATTTTTAAATCCGGTGCAAAACCATAATTTCCGGTTGCAGGAAGGGGTAAAAAGTTTAATTGTCCGCTTTCCTGAATCGGAATAATGTTCTCCTTCAGAAAACTCGCTTTTTCTCTTGCATTAGGTTCCGTTGCCCATTTCCAGTGATTTTCATTCGTCCAGAACTGTGCATTTTTGAAAGCAGGTCTGTAACCTGTTTTATCATCATTCCATTCAATCGCGCCACCGCAGTGATCAAAGTGAAGGTGAGTAAGGAAAACATCGGTGATATCCTCTCTTACAAAACCATATTTCTTTAAGTTTTTGTCTAAATTATCGTCTCCCCAAAGCGAATAATGACCGAAAAATTTGTCGTCCTGCTTATTTCCAAGACCACAGTCAATTAAGATTAATTTTTTTCCGTCTTCCACAAGAAGAGAACGGGTTCCCAGTTCAATCAGGTTTCTTTCGTCTGCAGGATTTGTTTTTTCCCACAGACTCTTTGGGACGACTCCGAACATCGCTCCGCCGTCGAGCTTAAATTTTCCGCATTGTATTGGATATAGCTTCATATAATATTGAGTTTTTTATAATGTTGTTTATTTTTTATTTGAATTAAAATCTAAATTTTACTTCGAAATCAAGTTAAACTTAAAACAATTCACCCGGATTTCTCGGTATCGCAATATTCAGATGTTTGTATGCTTTTTCGGTAACCTCTCTTCCTCTTGGAGTTCTGATGATAAATCCTTCCTGAATTAAAAAAGGTTCATAAACTTCTTCCAGAGTTTCAGGATTTTCTGCAATAGATGTTGCCAGAGCAGAGATTCCGACAGGTTTTCCTTTAAAATTTTCGATCATGACACGCATGATTTTGTTATCCATCTCATCCAGACCAAATTCATCAACGTTTAATGAATTTAAAGCATATTTTGTAATATTAATTTCAATTTCTCCATTGCCTTTTATTTCTGCAAAATCCCTTACTCTTCTCAAAAGAGCATTGGCAATTCTCGGTGTTCCTCGGCTTCTTCTGGCAATTTCAATGGCCGCATCTTCATAAATTTTTACGCCCAGAACTCTTGCACTTCGGATAATAATCATCGACAAAAGTTCAATCGTATAATATTCCAGTCTGCTTTGGATTCCGAATCTTGCCAACATCGGTTTTGTAAGCATTCCGCTTCGGGTTGTAGCTCCCACCAAAGTAAAAGGATTCAGCCCGATCTGTACACTTCTCGCATTCGGACCGGTTTCCAGCATGATATCAATTTTATAATCTTCCATTGCAGAATACAGATATTCTTCCACAACAGGAGAAAGACGGTGGATTTCATCAATGAAAAGCACATCATTTTCTTCCAGATTGGTTAATAAACCGGCTAAACTTCCGGGTTTATCCAAAACAGGTCCCGAAGTTATCTTGCAATTTACCCCAAGTTCATTCGCGATGATATTGGCCAAAGTGGTCTTTCCCAAACCGGGAGGACCGTGCAAAAGAACATGATCCAGCGCTCCGCCACGCCTTTTTGCAGCCGTCACGAAAACTTCAAGATTTTCCAATGTTTTTCTCTGTCCGGCAAAATCTTTAAAACTCTGGGGACGAATCTGCTCTTCCTGCGCAAGTTCTTCGCGGGAATAATTTTCTTTATCGGGATGTAAAAAATCGGGCATTAATTCAATTTCATTTACCGTAAAGATAGGAAAATTGAGATTAAGAGTAAGGTTGATTTCATTAAAAATTAAGATTTGAGAACAACAGATATTTTAAGTATTTTTGAGAGAGAAAAAACAAGTTAAAATTTTTTTTAACTATTCTAAGCTGAGATTCCTACGGAATGACAAACTTTATGCAGATTTTTTGTCATGCTGAAAGCATCTAAGTAAAGTAATCAAACTATTGATCTAAACTTTAGCTTTAAACTAAATAAATGAAACTAATTGGTCCTTTCAAGCAGGTTGTAACACTTGCAAACCTTCCTTTAAGAGGAAAACTTTCAGACGAACAGCTTGAAATCATTCCCGATGGAGGAATTTTAATCGATAATAATAAAATTGAGAAAGTCGGAAACTTTGAGATTCTAAAATCCGAAAACCACAATATAGAAATTGAAACGGTAGAAGGAGAGCAGATTGTTCTTCCGGCTTTCGTAGATTCCCACACGCATATTTGCTTTGGCGGAAACCGGGCGAATGATTTTGCCATGCGTAACGCAGGAAAAACGTACCTCGAAATTGCCGAAAGCGGGGGAGGAATCTGGAGCTCGGTGCAGCATACAAGAAATGCATCGGAGGAAGAATTGTTAAAAACTTTGCTCGAAAGAATTGATTTTTTAATTTCTCTTGGAATTACAACCATTGAAGTAAAAAGCGGTTATGGTTTAGACGCTGAAAACGAACTGAAAATGCTTCGCATCATTAAAAAAGCGCAGGAACAGACGAAAGCAACTCTGGTTCCAACCTGTCTTTCCGCACATCTGAAGCCAAGAGATTTTGAAGGAAGCAATGAAGAGTACTTGCACTATATTGTAACGGAAATTTTACCGAAAGTAAAAGAAGAGGATTTGGCAAAGCGGGTTGATATTTTTATTGAAAAGTCGGCATTTCAGCCCGAAGAAAGCAAAAACTTTTTGTTAAAAGCTAAAGAATTAGGTTTTGAAATTACTGTTCATGCAGATCAGTTTACTCCGGGAAGTTCAAGAATTGCAGTTGAAGTGGGGGCAAAATCTGCCGATCATCTGGAAGCCACCATTGATGACGATATTGAATTTATAGCAAAATCTGATACGGTAGCCACGGCTTTACCCGGGGCAAGTTTAGGATTGGGAGAAAAATTTACGCCGGCGAGAAAATTATTGGACGCAGGAGCGATTGTAGCGATCGCAAGTGACTGGAATCCCGGTTCTGCGCCTATGGGAAATTTAATTACTCAAGCTTCCATTCTGGCAACATTTGAAAAGTTGACGACAGCAGAAGTTTTAGCAGGAATGACTTTCCGATCAGCTTTTGCGCTTGGTCTGGAAGACAGAGGAAGACTGGAAGGTGGATTGAAAGCAGATTTTGTGACTTTTAAAACCAATAATTTCCAGAATGTCCTTTATAATCAGGGAAGCTTAAAAGCGGAGAATGTTTATATTGATGGAATTAAAATTTAAAAAAACATAATGTTTTATATTACAGATTAATTTAGATGCTTTCAGCATGACAAATATTACGCTATATTAAGACGTTCGAATTGTCATGCTGAAAGCATCTAAATATACTTTAACACAAACGATAAAAAATGTTCGAATTAAATGAAGGAATTTATAAATTTTATGTTTACATCTTAACTAATAAAAACAGAACAGTTTTATATACGGGAGTTACCGGAAACTTGCATCAGAGATTATCTCAACATATAAATAAATTAAATCCTGATAGTTTTACTGCAAAATATAATGTCTGTTTTCTGATTTACTATCAAAGCTTTGGCTGGATACATCAGGCGATAGAAAGAGAAAAAGAAATAAAATTATTAAAAAGAGACAAAAAACTTGAATTAATAAGAGCAATAAATCCCAATTTAGAATTTCTTAATTATCTTTTTGAATAAATTGCAGAGATGCTTCTGGCATAACAATTAAAACCACACACAAATTAAACTTATTAATGATGAACACGATTTGGCAGGGAAGATTAGACGGAGAAGAACTTCTTTTCCACAGAATATTTCAGAGGGTAAAAGAAGAAAATAACTACGATCTTGTTTCACCTAAAGATTTCATTTTACATGGATTTACTGTAGATGAAGGCGTTAGACGGAATAAGGGAAGACAGGGCGCAAAAGATGCTCCGGATATTATCCGTAAAAATATGTCGAATTTTCCTGTAATCCGTCCTGATTTTTCTTTGCTGGATTTTGGAAATATTACCTGTGAAGACGGAAATTTAGAGAATACCCAAAACAGTCTTGCTAAAAATGTTTCCAAAGTGTTGTTGAAAGGAGGGAGATCTGTAGTTTTAGGCGGAGGTCATGAAGTCACTTATGCACATTATTTAGGCTTGAAAACAGCTTTTCCTGAACAGAAGATAGGAATCATTAATATTGATGCTCATTTTGATAACAGACAGCCTGAAAATGGAGTAGGAGCGAGTTCCGGAACCGGATTCTGGCAAATTGCTCAGGAAGGCGAAATTCATTCGCTGCATATCGGAATTCAGAGAAATTCAAATACTTTGAAATTATTTGATACCGCCCATCAGTACGGAATGAAATATATTCTTGCCGATGAACTTTTCTTTGAAAACTTACCTTCCGTTTACCAAAGAATTAATGATCTGCTCGACAGTGTAGATTATCTGTATCTTACGATTTGTATGGATGTTTTCAACGCTTCCATTGCTCCCGGAGTTTCCGCTTCCGCCTATAACGGAATTTTTGCTGATGCCACATTCATGCATTTTTACAGACATATTCTGAAAAGTGAAAAACTTTTGGCACTCGACGTCGCAGAGGTAAATCCTCAGTTTGACATACAGGACAGAACTGCAAGATTAGCCGCAACACTTATGAATGAGTGGTTTATGATTTAACATAAAAATTAACAATATTCCGATAGAAAAAATCATTATTTTATATAACCCGAAGGAACAGGATTTGTTGCTTCCAAGATGCTTGAAGAAAAGCATTAATTAAATTCGGCAAAGACTGAATTTAAAACAGAAATTATAGTATGGAACAATTAATTGAAAATAAACTTATCAAAGCAGATAAGGCATTTTCAGAATGGAGAAAAGTACCATTCGAAGACAGACAGAAACTCATTGCTAAAGCAGCGGAAATCTTAAAAAACAATTCTGAAAAATTTGGAACGATCATTACTCAGGAAATGAACAAACCTATTTCAGAATCTGTTGCTGAGGTTGAAAAATGTGCTTTAATGATGAATTATTATGCAGATGCTGAAAATATTTTAAAACCAGAGAAAATCGAGTCCGAATTTTCTTATTCTGAAGTTCATTATGTTCCAAAAGGGGTAATTTTAGGAGTAATGCCATGGAATTTCCCTTTCTGGCAGGTCTTGAGATTTGCCGTTCCTGCCATTTTAGCCGGAAATACCGTTGTTCTAAAACATGCGTCGATTTGTTTCGGAAGTGGAAATGCAATCGAAAAAGTACTTTTGGAAGCCGGATTTCCGAAAGGAATTTTCCAGAATCTTGAGGTAAGCCATAAAGCAGTAAAAGGAATTCTCGAACATGATGCGGTAAAAGGAGTCAGTCTGACAGGAAGCGGAAAAGCAGGAGGAGAAGTAGCTTCGATTGCAGGATTAAATATCAAAAAATCTCTGCTTGAACTTGGCGGAAGTGATGCTTTTATTGTAATGGAAGACGGAGATCTGGATGAAGCGGCAAAAGCGGGGGTAAAATCAAGACTTCAGAATTGCGGACAAACCTGTACCGCGGCGAAAAGATTCATCATTGATGAAAAAATTGAAGATGCCTTTCTTCCTATATTTATTGAAGAATATAAAAAATATGAGGTTGGAGATCCGATGGATAAAGAAACTAAAATTGCCGGAATGGCAAGACCGGATCTGGCAGATGAACTGGAAAAACAGTTTCAGAAAGCACTTGAACATGGTGCTGAAATCATTCTTCCTCTGGAAAGAATTTCTGAAAATGAATTCAGACCCGGTTTAATTCGTGTGCAGGAAGGAAATCCTATTCTACAGGAAGAGCTTTTCGGACCTTTGGGAATGGTGATGATTGCTAAAAGTGACGAAGAAGCTTTGAAAATGGCGAATGATATTCCTTTTGGACTTTCAAATTCCGTATGGACAAAAGATCATTCACGACAACTATTCTTCATAGAAAATCTTGAATCGGGAACCGTTAATATTAACAGAATGACAAGTTCTGATCCGCGTTTTCCATTCGGTGGATCAAAAGCTTCAGGATATGGAACAGAACTTTCTTTATTGGCTTTACGCGAATTTGTAACGGCAAGAACTGTTGTAGGAAATTATGAGTAAATAAGGAAGTTGGAAGAGGGGAGATGGAAGATGGAAGTTTATAAAAGTGTTGCTTAATTAACTTTCAATATTTATTCTTTCCGCTTTTAGCTCAAAAAAAATAAAAACTCACGAAGATCTTTCGTGAGTTTTTTGTTTATAATGACTTTGTCTAAATTAAACTGTCGTTAATCTTAAGGTATTTGTTTTTCCGCCTTCGTAAGATGGAGTAGCATTGATGTTGATTACAAAGTCTCCAGCCTCGATATAACCGTAGTTATGTGTCAGCATATTTACCTGGATAATCGTTTCATCAGTAGATTTCTTCATATCGTAATAATATGCGTGAACTCCCCAAAGTAAATTCAGCATGGTAATAACTCTCTTGTTTCCACTATATACGATGATGTGGGAATTGGGTCTGTGTGCAGAAAGCTGGAATGCTGTATATCCTGAACTCGTTAAAGTAACAATCGCAGAAACGTTAGTGGTTTTCGCAATTCTTACGGCTGCAAGACAAACTCTGTTGGTGATAAATCGATCATCAATACAGTTGAAATCTTTTTCGATAGGCTCGTTTTTGTGCTGGTAAAAATGAGTAGTTTCAATGTTCTTCACAATTTTAGCCATATTTTCCACTACCTGAACCGGATATCTTCCTACAGAAGTTTCTCCTGAAAGCATTACGGCATCTGCTCCGTCCAATACAGAATTTGCAACGTCATTTACTTCCGCTCTTGTTGGCGTTAAACTGTTGATCATTGTTTCCATCATTTGCGTAGCGATAATTACCGGCTTAGAATAGAATCTTGCTTTTTCTACCAGAGTCTTCTGGATAGCAGGAACTTCTTCCATCGGAACTTCAACTCCCAAATCTCCACGTGCAACCATCAAACCGTCGCATTCCAATAAGATTTCGTCGATATTTTTTACCCCTTCCGGTTTTTCAATTTTCGCGATGATCGGCGTTTTGAATTTTCCGTTCGGATGTTTTGAAATTAATTCTTTAAGATCAATAATATCCTGTGCATGACGAACGAATGAAAGAGCGATCCAGTCTACTTCCTGATCCAGCATGAAATTGGCATCCTGAATGTCCTTTTCCGTTAAAGCAGGAAGAGAAACATTCGTATTGGGAAGGTTTACCCCTTTTTTAGAACTCAACGGTCCTCCCTGAATGGTTTTCGCTTTTACAGTGTCTAATTCATTGGTTTCGGTAACTTCCAAAACGAGTTTACCATCATCAATAAGGATTCTTTCTCCAACCTTCACATCCTGTGGAAACTGTTGGTACGTCATGTACACTTTTGTAGAATCTCCTTCAATTTTTTCGTTGGTAAAAGTAAGGATGTCTCCCGGATTAAGGTAAGAACCTTCTTTTACAACTCCTACTCTTAGTTTAGGACCCTGTAAATCTCCTAAAATACCAACCGAGAAGCCATATTCTTTATTAAGTTCTCTGATGATCTCGATATTTGAACGAACTAAGTCGTAATCAGCGTGTGAAAAATTGATTCTGAAAATATCAACACCTGCTTTCATTAACCCTAACATTACTTCCTTCGACGATGAAGCCGGACCAAGCGTTGCAATAATTTTTGTCTTCTTTAAATACTTATTCATAATACTGGATAATTTGATAAAGTTCTTCCTCAGAACCTAATGTATAATCTTGAATCGGAAACACAAGATTTTCAGGGAGCAAAATTACGGAAAAATCAGGAAACTGTTCCGAACTGTGCAAAATATATTGCACTTCTACCTGATTATTTAATAAAAATTTAATGTTTTCTTCTTCCGAGAAGAGTTCAGTCTGTAATTTTTTTTGTTTACTTTCTGCAGATCTGTTCGAAATGAAGGTAAAACAAGTCTTTGTAAATTTGTGGTAAGCTTCAAATCTTGGAAAAAAGTAATCATAATAAGATCCGTGAAGAATAACATCTTCAATTCTTTTGAATGTAAGATCGTTGTTTTGATTTACTTTATAGAAAAACTCATGATCGGGTATATTCTTTGCTAATCTTACCAATCCGATGGTAATATCTTCAAATTCAATATCATCTATATCATAAAGTCTTTGGATTTCCAAGTATATTTTCTTTTTTGTTTAAAATATAAAATGCTCTTTGTGCTGCCTTTTCTTCGGCTTTCTTCTTGGAAGTTTCTGTGGCATTCGCGATTTTTTCTTCTCCCAGCCAAACATGACATCGGAAAACAATCGATTTATTTACCTGAATTTCTTCGCAAGTTTCGTACTTTATATTCAGTTTCTTCTTCTGGCTCCATTCCAGCAGAAGACCTTTGTAGCTTACAATTTTATTTTCTAGTTTGTTAATTTCTGTAGGCGTAAGTAATCTTTCCAGAATGATCTTTTTACAGGTTTCATACTGGAAATCTAAATAAACAGCACCAATTAAAGCTTCAAATAAATTTCCGGAGATGTTTTCACCTAAAGCAACAACAGAATTTTGTTTCTGCAGAAGATTGGTAAGTTTTAAGTCTTCTCCTAATTTATTAAGATTTTTCCTATTAACAATCTTAGATTTCATCTGCGTCAGATATCCTTCATTGGCTTGAGGATAGGTATGAAACAAATGACAAGAAATAATTGTACCCAAAACAGAATCTCCTAAAAATTCCAGCCTTTCGTAGTTGCTGTCTTTGTTTTTAGAAGAATTTTTTAAAGAAAAAGCTTCGCGGTAGAGGGCAACATTTTGTACCTCAGTTCCAAGCATTTTGCTGAGTTCAGTAATGAGAAAATAATCTCTCTCCGTTAGTTGTCTTTTTCTTTTTTTGAGAAGGAATTTAGAAAAGTATTTCTGTAACTCCATTCAGTAGATTTAGATTTTCTTAAATAGAACGCATGCATTGTGCCCACCAAACCCAAAAGTATTACTCATGGCTACTTTTACATCTTTCTTAGCAGCTTCGTTGAATGTGAAATTCAGTCTGCTATCGATATTTTCATCATCAGTAAAATGGTTGATGGTAGGAGGAACAATACCATGAATAATAGTTCCCAACGCAGCAATAGCTTCAATAACTCCTGCAGCACCCAAAAGGTGGCCGGTCATTGATTTTGTAGAATTAATCTGAATATCGAAAGCGTGTTCTCCCAATAATTTTGAAATGGCATTAGATTCTGCAATGTCTCCTAATGGAGTAGATGTACCATGCATATTGATGTGATCTACTTCATCAGCAGTTAATCCTGCATCTTCCAGACAGTTCTTCATTACGAGATAAGCGCCTAAACCTTCAGGATGAGGTGCTGTCATGTGATGTGCATCTGCACTCAGACCGCCGCCTTTTAATTCTGCGTAAATTGTAGCACCACGTTTTACGGCGTGCTCATATTCTTCAAGAATGATACATCCTGCTCCTTCCCCAAGAACAAATCCATCTCTGTCTTTGTCGAAAGGTCTTGAAGCGGTTTTAGGATCATCATTTCTTGTAGAAAGTGCCATCATTGCATTGAAACCACCGACACCACTTGCTGTAACGGCTGCTTCTGAGCCTCCACACACAATAACGTCTGCTTTTCCAAGCTGGATCAGCATTTTGGAATCAATTAAAGCGTTTGCTGAAGACGCACATGCAGAAACAGTAGTGTAATTCGGACCATGGAAACCATACTCTATAGATATATGTCCCGGAGTGATGTCTGCAATCATTTTAGGAATAAAGAATGGATTGAATCTCGGAATTTCCGTATTTGCCCATCCTAAAACTTCAGTCTCAAAAGTCTCTAAACCTCCGATTCCTGAACCCCAGATTACTCCGACTCTGTTTTTGTCTACGTTATCTTCAATAATTCTTGAGTGGGTTACTGCTTCTCTTGCAGCAACAAGCCCAAGTTGTGTATTTCTATCCATTTTTTTAGCCTCTTTCTTGTCGAAATGGTCTAATGGATTGAAATTTTTAACTTCGCAAGCGAACTTAGTTTTAAAGTTTGTGGCATCAAAAAGAGTAATAGGAGCAGCACCGCTCTCACCTTTCACAAGATTTTCCCAGTATTCTTTTGCATTATTTCCAATTGGTGTTATTGCTCCAAAACCGGTTACAACTACTCTTTTTAATTCCATAAACTTTGTTTAATTTTCTTATTTGTTGAAGAATATTATTTATTTACTACTTCTTCGATATAAGCGATAGCGTGTCCTACAGTAGTAATTTTTTCTGCTTGATCATCAGGGATTTGAATATTGAATTCTTTTTCAAATTCCATGATAAGTTCAACTGTATCCAAAGAATCAGCTCCTAAATCGTTTGTGAAGCTAGCTTCTGGAGTTACTTCTGTTTCTTCAACGTCAAGCTTATCAGCGATGATAGCTTTTACTCTTGATGCAATGTCTGACATAGTAAATTTTTTTTTAATTGTTAGATGGTGCAAATATATAAAATTCTTTACGATAAAACATTTTTTTAGTCTTTTTTGTGGTTTGCAGGAGAGTATTTTGTAAATTGTGGGTTTAGTGTTTTAGTTTTCAGGGGTTTATATTTTAACGTTTCATTGTCTTATTTAACTTTATCATTCACTATTTTTTATCCTGAATACAGAATCCTTCTGATTGAGCATTTTAAATGGTATTTTTTATATCAGAGCTTTATTATTTATACTTTTGCAGCTTCTTTTTATTTTATATATTCTTTGTTTTCATGAGAAAAATCCTTTTTATCCAGTTTCTTTTATTTTCAGCATTTATTTTTTCACAGACGGAAGGAAAAGTAATTAAGGTGAAAGATGGTGATACTGTTGTCGTTTTATTATCCGACAATATTCAGGAAACGTTAAGGCTTGCGGAAGTAGATTGTCCTGAAAAAGGTCAGGCTTTTGGAAAAAATGCCAAGCAATTTACCAGTGAAGCTGTATTTGGGAAAACGGTGGCATTCTACAGGACGGGAAAAGACAGGTACAAAAGAACCGTTGCCAAAATTTTTTACGATCATAATAAATATCTTTCCGAAGAAATCATAAAGGCAGGTTTCGGATGGTGGTATTTTAAAGCCTCTAAGAATATTGATCTGCAAAAGTTACAGGATACCGCCAAAGCAAAAAAGCTTGGTTTGTGGATGGATAAGAATGCGGTTTCGCCTTGGGAATACCGAAAGAGCAGGAGGAAGAAAAACGCGGACAATAAAAGTAAAGCTCTTTAATATTTGAAAAATAAAAAAGAGACTGCTTAAAACAATCTCTTTTGTGGAGTTGGAGGGATTCGAACCCTCGTCCAAACAAGCAATACATAAGCTTTCTACATGCTTATTCTGCTATTGGTTTTCGACGGGAAGCAGAGAGCAGACACCCAACTTCCAGCTTATCTTCTGAGGTTTTCGAGCTTTAGCCGAAGCGTCTAAAGCCTTATTTCCGCATTCCTATATCCCAGAATCAAACGCCGCAGAACAGAGCATTTGTGGAATATCTTGCTCCCTTACTAAAATCTTCGGGGAAACGCTTGATCTACTATACTTCGATATTAAGCTGCAAGAGCGAACTCTTCGTTGCCAGTTAAAATTTTGTAGCAAGGGATTATAGAGATCGCGCTACGGTTCTCTGCATGCTTACTTACCCATTGACCTTGCTGTCGAAACCAGTCAACCCCATGAATAAAGTGAATGCAAAGATAACACTTTTATTCAAATTCAGTTCATATTCTTTCAGTCATTTTAATAATGGGATTTCATGTATTTTATTTGAAGCTTATCCTGCTTTCCGTTGCAATTCCTCATTACGCGGCTCCGCTTCGCTCCGCCGCTCCATTCCGGGATTTTCTCTACAATCAGGGCTAGGGTGGAAGCCGGAAGCATAAATGATAGACGAAAAAAAACTTTTAAGCAAAGAACAAAAGCCTGAACAGCAAAAAAATAACCCTCAAAAAACAAAAAGTGCCGGAAAATAGCCGACACTTATATAATTCATCTAATTCCTTTCCTCAATTTTAATCTCAATCTCAATCTCAATCTTAATCTCAGTCTTAACTTCAACTTCATCAATCCCTGTTCTTCAGTAAAATCCATCCCGAAAGCTGAACAGGTTTTTTTATGATTTTATCTTCCCACTGTAATTTATACCAGTACGTTCCTGTAGGAAGAGGTCTTCCGATGTATTTTCCGTCCCAGATCGGCGTTTTGGTAGTCGGTCGGAAAACTTCTTTTTCGTATCGGTCGAAAATGCCCCCTTCAAAATTTCCGTATTTGCTGATCTCGCTGAAATCAATCACATCATTGCTTCCGTCACTATTCGGAGTAATTACGTTTGCCATAAAGAACGTATAATATTCTGCCGTGGTATCGCAGGTTGCTCCTCTGTTTCTTACCCTTATCGAATATTTCGTGTTTTTTAGTACTTGGAAAGTGTTGGAAGCCTGCCATGTTACGCCTCCGTCTATGGAATACTCTATAGGTACATTTCCGTTATTTTGTACAATAATCGTTAAGAATGGATCTTTGTAAGTGATTTCTTTAATTTGAGGAGTTACAATATATCCTACCGTTGCAGTAAACGTTTTAGAACAGACTCCGTTACTGATGGTTACCGAATAGGTTCCCGCTGTGTCTACATTGATGGTTTGAGAAGTTGCTCCGGTATTCCATGAATAAGAGTAATTCGGACCGCTTCCTGCATCCAGAATACCTTTGTCACCCTTACAGATCTCAATATTTTTTAGCGTAGAAACAATTTCAGGAACAACCGTGATGGTAATTGTAGCAGGAGTCGTCGCAGAACAGCCGTTTGTTCCGATTCCTGTTACCGTATAAGTTGTGGTGATTGTCGGGGAAACAATCTGTGTGTTGCCGTTTCCTGTTAATCCCGTCCATGTGTATGTTGCAGCGCCCATTGCTGTAAGAGCAATAGATTCACCTTTACAGATTGATATTTTTGGTGCCGAAACACTGATGATCGGCGGTGTGATGTTCTTAATAACCGTTACAGAACCTTGTTTTACGCATCCGTTGGAAGTCGGGCTTGTAATCGTTAAAGTATAAGTTCCTGAATTATTAACAACCGGTGTTAACGTATTGGCTCCGGAAACAATATTTCCCCCACCTGTAGCGGTCCATAAGAAAGTAGATCCGGGTTGATAAACAGAAGTCGTTGCATTTAAAGTAACCTGAGCATTTGTACAGTTAATTTCTGCCGGAGGATTAATATTAATGACGATGGCCGGATCCATTGTCACGGTTGCAGATTTTGTATATTGACAACCGTCCGGCGTAGTTACCGTTACCGTATAAATTCCGGAAGCATTTACTGTGGTTGTGGCAGTTGTGGCTCCGTTTGACCATGAAAAATTATTTCCAGTTCCGTTTGCACTAGCCGTTAAAACGGTTGAAGCGCCTTCGCAGAAATTTAAGTTTCCGGAAATCTGAACATTCGGATCTGTTCCCTGAGTGATCGTAACGGAAACAGGATCGCTTGTACAGGTTCCGTTATTGTAGGTTAAAGTATAAGTTCCCGGAGCAGATACGGTGATCGACTGTGTCGTTGCGCCGTTTGACCATATGTTTCCTGTTGCTGAACCCGAAGTAAGGGTAACAGGATTGTTGTTGCAGATGACATTCGATGAAGCAGTAATTGTCGGAATTGGTTTTACATTAACAATTAACTGTAATTCAGCAATTTTCGAACATGAGCCTGATTTTACCAAAACATAAATCGTAGCATTTCCTGAAATATAAGCCGAAGGATTTGCAATCGTATTGCTGTTTCCGGCCAATGCATCCGCCTGATTCAGATAATAACTGAATGTTACTCCTGTTGTTGTACTGATGTTCGGTTGTGTTGATGTTAAATTAAATGTTCCGGTATTGTTATTTGAACAGACGCTTAAAGATGAATTTTGTACAACAGGCACTGCTCCCTGAACTACTGTCACAGATTTTGTGTACTGGCAGTTGGCAGGAGTTTTTACAGTCACCGTATAAGTTCCCGGCGTTGAAACTGAAATTGAATTTCCTATGGCACCTGTAGACCATGAATATGTATTTCCAGTTCCGTTAGATGTTGCTGTTAAGGTTGTCGGAGACCCGCAGACGATTAAATTTCCCGTAATCTGAGGATTCGGATCGCTTTCTGCGGTTAATGTTACTGAAACGGGCGCACTCGTACATATTCCGTTGGTGTTGGTTAAAGAATAAGTTCCTCCGGATGTAACCGTGATGGATTGTGTTGTTGCTCCGGTAGACCATGTATTTCCTGTCGGAACACTTGAAGTAAGCGTTACATTTCCGCCAAAACAGATCGTCAAAGATGAACTGGTAATTGTAGGAGAGGCAAGCTGGGTTACATTGAGCTGAAGGGAAACTACCTTTGAGCATGTTGCCGTTTTTACTCTTACGTAAATGGTTGCGTTTCCCGATGTATAAGCGGTCGGCGTTGCAATAGTATTTGTATTCCCGGCAATGGCATCTGCCTGATTCACATAATAATCAAAAGTAACTCCTGAAGTCGTGCTTATGTTGGTCTGTGCTGTTGTTAAATTAAAAATTGCTGTACTTGTACTGGAACAATTGGTTAAAGTCGCATTTTGAGCAACAGGAACCGCACCCTGTACAACCGTTACGGATTTTGTGTATTGACAGTTCGCCGGAGTTTTTACGGTTACTATATACGTTCCGGGAGCAGTTACGGTAATTGAAGGAGTTGTAGCTCCGGTAGACCATGAATAGGTGTTTCCTGTTCCTGTTGAAGTTGCAGTAAGGATCGTGGAAGTATTTTCACACAATGTCAGATTTCCGCTGATCTGCGCATTTGGATCTGTGTCCTGGGTGATGGTAACGGAAGCTTGTGGACTCGTACAGATTCCGTTGCTGCTCGTTAAAGTATAGGTTCCGGGAGTCGTTACAGTGATAGACTGAGTTGTCGCTCCTGTAGACCATGTGTTTCCTGTCGCATTGTTCGATGTTAAAGTAACATTTCCGTTAGGGCATAACTTTGTGGAGGATGCAGTTATAGATGCCGTTATACTTTTGTCTTTAAAAACGATAGCATTCGTTTGTTTACAGGAATTAATAGAATTATTGGGATTGTTAGGATCCTGATAACTGATGTTATAATAATAGGTATTGCTCGTATTGACAGTAATAGGTGCTGTAATCGGGTTAGTTCCCGTAGCTGCATTGTTCGCTGTACTGTAATAGGAAACATAAAAATTAGGATTTCCATTCAATATTCCCGCAGATAATGAGCTGAAGTTGAAAGTTGCAGAACTTCCGCAAATATTTATTTCTCTCGGAGAACTTGCGGTTGGTCCCGGATTTCCCGGCGGTACAAAAGGATTGGGAGCTATCGTGGAATTGGTAAAAGGAGATACAAAAGTTGCCGTTCCTCCCCATGTTAGATTAAAGGTGTAAACTGTTGTAGACCAGTTGTCTATATATAAATAATACGTCTGACCCGCCACGACATCCATATATTTACAGTAAGGATCTGTATTTCCTGCGCCGGATGAGGTATTGGTATTCGTCATGTTCATCCCTGTATTGGTATAATATCCGGAAGCGTTACATCTTACCGGAGTTCCTCTGTTGGAGCAGGTTACATTCGGTCCGTAAATCGCCCAGTCATAATCCACCGGTCCGGTAGGAGCGAGGTCAAAAGTAAGTGTTCCGCTGGTGGCAATCGTAAATTTATACCAAACCGAGTGATTTTCGTAAGAAAGGCATCCTCCCAGAGTTTCATTGGTGTTGCCGATTCCTACAGGAGTATAATTAATGCCCGAATTTCCGCAGACGGTAATGGCGGAAACGCAATCTTCCTGTGAAAACACAAAAACAGAAAAGAGCATTACGGTAGAAAAGAGTAATTTTTTAAGCATGTTGAAGGGAATATGGTTTTACTCGAAATAAATCAAAACTTAGATTCTGTAGGCTGTGAAAGCAGAAAAGTCCTTATAAAAAAGGAGTGATGGAATAGGATCATAGCTGTTTGGTTTTAAGCAGTTTAATATAATCTGCAAATCTAAATAAATAAAGAATGCAAAACCATATAATTTGTTGAATAATTTTTTATAAATACACTTAAATTATTACGAATAAAATGTTAAATGCTTTTCTTAATGAATTATTTTGAAAATTTAAGTTACATGATTTTAAAGATTTTTATTGAATAAAGTTTTGCGGTTTCATAAATAATGTTTACTTTTGCAATCCAAAATGAGATGTAATATATGTTAATAATTCCAGTAAAAGACGGAGAGTCTATCGACAGAGCATTAAAAAAATATAAAAGAAAATTTGATAAAACGGGTACAGTTCGTCAGTTAAGAGCTAGACAACAATTTATCAAGCCTTCTGTAACTTTAAGACAAGCTAGATTAAAGGCTGCTCACAAGCAAAGAAATCTTAGCAAAGAAGAACAGGCTTAAGAATTTTCTTACACACATACTAAATTCACTCTTTAAATGTTTATATTTGAAGAGTGAATTTTTGTTTTTATATACTAAATGATGCTGGACAAATTCCTGGAATATTTACAGTTCGAGAAGAGATATTCTCCTCACACCATTACAAGCTACAGAAAAGACCTTGAAGATTTTTCCCATTTCTGCCTGAAGACAGAAGCTTCAGAAGATATTTCCAAAGCGGACAAAAAAATTATCAGAAATTTTATCGTAGAGCTGAGCGAAAATGATATTTCCAAACGAAGTATTAACAGGAAACTGTCTTCGCTTCGCAGCTTTTACCTTTTTCTTTTAAAAATCGGTGAAATAAAAATTTCTCCCACAGAAAGTATTTCTTCATTAAAATTTTATCCCGAAAAGCAGATCCCGATATCAAAAGAAGAAATGCAAACACTTAATGATCAGGTTTTTGAAGAAATTAACGATATTCTGGATAAATGTATCGTTGAGGTGCTTTATCAGACAGGAATCCGGAAAGCAGAGCTTTGTGGTATGACTTTTGAAAATGTAAACCTTAGCGGAAACGAACTGAAAATAATAGGAAAGGGAAACAAAGAAAGATACATCCCCATCTCCGGAGAACTTTCGGATCTGCTTAAAAGTTATTTGAAAATAAGGAAACCACTGTCTGAATACGATTTGTATTTTTTTGTCAATAAGAAAGGCAAAAAACTCACTGAAAAATTTGTTTATGTGGTCGTTAATAAGTACCTTAGTCTTATAACAACAAAAGAAAAAAGAAGTCCTCACATCCTTCGCCATAGCTTTGCTACGCACGTTTTGGATAATGGGGCAGAGATCTCTAAAGTAAAAAAAATATTAGGACATTCCAGCCTTGCAAGTACTCAAGTCTATACGAATGCCAATATTGAACAATTGAAAAAAGTGTTTAATCGGGCTCATCCAAGAGCCTCAAAAAATGACGAATTATGAAGATCACAGTACAATCAATTGGTTTAACTCCACACGAACCACTAGAATCACACATTGAAAAAAAAGTAAGCAAACTGGATACTTTTTATGACAAAATTCAGGAGTGTAAAATATTTTTAAAAGTAGAAAACAACTCGGATAAAGCAAACAAAACTGCCGAGATTATTCTGGCGGTTCCGGGAGACGATATTGTAGTAAAGAAGACCTCTGCAAGTTTTGAGGAAAGTTTAGACCTATGCGTTGATACTGCTAAAAAGCTATTAATCAAGAAAAAAGAAATGGCTTAGAAAAAAAAGTTAAAAAAAGTTATTAAAAAATTTGAGAATTCAAAAAATCCGTTCTATATTTGCACTCGCAAAAAGGGAACAGCGATCTTTTGAATTCTTTTTTAATAATGCTTCCATAGCTCAGTTGGCCAGAGCACGTGATTTGTAATCTCGGGGTCGTGGGTTCGAATCCCTCTGGAAGCTCAATTTAATATAAAATATCTGGGGAGATTCCAGAGTGGCTAAATGGGACTGACTGTAACTCAGTTGCTTCGGCTTCGTAGGTTCGAATCCTGCTCTCCCCACATTTTATATTAGAAAAAAGTTGCATAAATAAAGGATTTTCCTTAAGTTTGCACAGCGTTACCAATAATTTTGGAAACAAAATTGCGGAAGTAGCTCAGTTGGTAGAGCGTCAGCCTTCCAAGCTGAATGTCGCGGGTTCGACCCCCGTCTTCCGCTCAAATATCACACTCTTAAAAAGCGTGATTTTTTTTACTACTGAAATGATGTAGAGTAGAGTTTCTCACAGCGTTCAGTCCATTTATTAAAATGCTTCCATAGCTCAGTTGGCCAGAGCACGTGATTTGTAATCTCGGGGTCGTGGGTTCGAATCCCTCTGGAAGCTCAATTTAATATAAAATATCTGGGGAGATTCCAGAGTGGCTAAATGGGACTGACTGTAACTCAGTTGCTTCGGCTTCGTAGGTTCGAATCCTGCTCTCCCCACATTTTATATTAGAAAAAAGTTGCATAAATAAAGGATTTTCCTTAAGTTTGCACAGCGTTACCAATAATTTTGGAAACAAAATTGCGGAAGTAGCTCAGTTGGTAGAGCGTCAGCCTTCCAAGCTGAATGTCGCGGGTTCGACCCCCGTCTTCCGCTCAATAAAAATCACGCTTTTTGGTGTGATTTTTTAGTTTAGGCCGACTTAGCTCAGCGGTAGAGTGCTTCCTTGGTAAGGAAGAGGTCACGGGTTCAAGTCCCGTAGTTGGCTCAAAAGGGAAACCTTTCCTACACTGGGTTTCCCGCTTTTTATATCAGCTTTAACAAAGGTAGAAAATGTTCGATGTCAACATTAACGTCAACATTAAATCTACCAAAATGAGAAAACGAAACACAGAGCTAATAAAGCTCACTAATGGTTGCGAACGAACCGGAGTTTATTTTTCACCAAAAGGGTGTATGGATTTTACTTCAAAATCGAAGTTTTCCAAAGTATGGTTTGTGGAATGTAGATTCTATGATCCTAAGTTTAAAGATCAATACCCTAATGGATTTCAATACAGAAAAAAATTTTCAAAAGATTCTCTCCGAGAACTAAAAATCTTTGCCGAGATTTTCAAAGAAGAAATGGAGCATAAACTTGACGAATTAAAGTTTAATCCAATTTCAAAAACTTACATGAATAATTCTCTTGGAGAATTAAATCCTGATTTGAATTTTATGACAGCTCTTTGGAAGGTGAGAGATAAAATTCCTTTCTCTGAAGATTACATCGGCTTATCAAGACAGCTATTAAATCTTATTGAGAAAGTTATTCCGGAGCTTGGCTATGGAGATCTTAGAATAATTGATACTAAAATTTGGCATGTTAAAAATATTCTTGAAGCTATCTATACTACAAATTCAGTTTTCAATAAGCATAGAAGCTGTTTAAAAACTTTGTTTAATGAATTGTTAGAATACGGTTGTGTCGAATTTAATCCAGTCGGCTCTCTATCTAAAAAAGCAGAAACACCCGCGATTAGAGAATTACTTACAGATCGGAAGAAAGCAATCGTTCTACAATATTTACATGATAATTTTCCTGAGTTTTATAGATATGCAAATATTTTCCATTATTCCGGAGCGAGATCTACCGAATTATTTAGGCTTCAGGCTAAATATGTTGATATAGAAAATCAGGAATATAAAGTTTTAATAAAAAAAAGAAGAAAATTTGAATGGGAAACAAAGGTCATTATTCCTGCAGCAATTCCATATTGGCGTCAAATTTTACTCGAATGCAATTCGGAAGATGATTATGTATTTTCAAAAGGTTTACGTCCGGGACCAACTAAAATAAATTCTAGTCAAATTGAGAAACGATGGAGAAGGAATGTAAAAGAGTCGGATAAAATCATAGATCCAATTTCTAAAAAGCCAATAAAAGTAACTGAGAATTTTTATTCTTGGAAACATTTATTCTTGGATAAACTGGATCAACTTCAAAACTCACAGGAAGCACCAATAATTCCAATTAATTTGGCTCAAGGCATGGCAAGTCATTTATCTCCGGAAACGACAAAAAAATATACTGTCGGAAAGTCTGATAGGAATAAAGAGTATCTAAAGAAGATATCAATTAAATAACTTAATACATTAAAAAAGCCTGTCTTAAATTAGACAGGCTTATAATTATTTAAGCTCTTTTTAGAATCCTGTATTAACACCGGATGTTCCAGCTCCACAGTTTTCATCAACAGTAACATTTACAGCCCATGCTAAGTCAGCGTTAAATGCTGCTGTTCCTTCTGTTGTTGTTGTGTAGTACCAAGCTGTTATTGTTTGTCCTGTACAAGGTAACGTAAATGTAACAGTGTATACACCTCTAAATTTTGCTTCTTTTGTTTCTTTTTTAACAATCGAAGATTCAACATTTGGCTTAGCAAATGATAATGCTGACATTGCTAATGCACCGATAACAAAAATTTTTTTCATAAATTTTTAATTTAATAAGTTAATATATTAATCTAAAAAAACATTTAGTTTTTTCACTTCTTCTAAACCACGTTTTTCAATGTCTTTATTTACAATATTGTTAAAAGGATATTGTAACCATTTTTCTCTAAGTCTAAAAAAATCTTTTTTTGCTTGTAAATCGATTGTGGAAACTCTTTCCATTTTTTCAATTGGTTTATCTGATTTTTTTATACTCGCTAAAGAAAATTCAATTGTTTTATTCTTATTATAAACTTCCAAAATCAAACCGGGCAAACCCTTAAATCTAAATGGACCGTCAGAGAAAGGAATTTCTGAAGTATACCATGCATAGAAAGTATCATTTTCAGTATTAACTTTTGCTAGTTGACATTTCATACCTTGAATATCCTTTATTTCATTTAATAGTTCCCATTTTAATTCTGGCTCCTTAAAAGAATAAAAATACATTCCCAACGGAACTGTAGCAATAACATTATTATCCTCTTTCCAAACATTATGTCTTACTTTTGGAATTGAAGGTCTCAGTGAATTAACGTCAATATTTTTAGGATCAATTTTCTGTGCATAATCTTTTAAGTATTCATAATAACTTGCCATAGCTGGACTGAAGTACACAGACTTATTTTTATTACAGCGCAGAATCATATTTGACTCTGTAAAATTTGATCTATTTAAAGAATCTGGAATGATTTTAAAGTAATATACAACTTCTAAATCTGCATCATTTTTTTGAGCTTTACTAATAATAAAGCTAAATATACTTAATAATAGCAAAAACTTAAATTTCATTAATTTCCAATTTTAATGACACAATATTACAATAATATTTTTATTCACTCGTACGGGAAACCGTAATTTTTTAAATTATTTTATTATGTAAAATACAAGCAAGATGAAACATAGTTTTTGCATCATAATAGTGACGAAT
This sequence comes from Chryseobacterium gambrini, assembly GCF_900156825.1. Lineage (GTDB taxonomy): Bacteria > Bacteroidota > Bacteroidia > Flavobacteriales > Weeksellaceae > Chryseobacterium > Chryseobacterium gambrini. Next base: position 183,119 of record NZ_FTOV01000002.1, read on the forward strand.
TTGGTTCAATCTTTTCTCAATAGAACTCAAACTATTCGGCTTAATATTTTCTTTTTTTAGTTTTTCTGCAATCTCATGCTGATTTAATCCTTCCTTCAGGTATCCAATTATAATATAATTAACAATCAATTTTTCTATAAATTCCATAGAGTAAATTTACTGTCAGCAAAAATTATAACCTTACGGAAACCCATACTCCAAAGGAATTTTATATGTATATTTTTGCAAAAAAGAGTATGAATTTTATTAGAGATTTTATTAAGGACTGTATGTTATTTCAATCCAAAGACAATGAAACAATAATCATTGGAATATTATCATGGATCAGTTTGTTTGGAATGGTCGCTCTGCTTTTACATTTTACATCAAAGTAAAAACTCCCGGAACACGTCCGGGAGTAGATAAATAACATCTCATTTTATTTAGTTAGTATTCGCTCAAATGTTGCAGCATAAGTTGCAATAAGATCACTCTTATCTGTTCCGTTAATACAACGTCTTGCTCCGATGTAATCTTTAGATTTATCATTGATATAATCCGAGATTTTCTTTCCAGTAAAAGCACCTGTTTTAAATCCGTCAATTAAGATTTTAAAAGCATATTTGGGAAGCATAACCAGATCCGGATTTTTTACAAAGTCTTCTCCAATCTCCTGAGAGAATTTATTGTAGTTATCTTTCCATGTGATTTGAACGTAACCACGCCCATAGTATGGAAAATAACGAAGATTTTTTTTTCGCCAGTCTTCAGATAACCAATATGCTTCTTTTATTGGTAGAAACGTTGCATTAGTTTCATGAAAGGTGGTTGCAAAAATGTAAGACCATTGTTGAACTGTAAACATTTTCCAAGCTGCATCTGCAAAATCTAAGAATATATTTAAAGCATTTACTTCAGGTTGATCTAATTTTCTATTTGGATCAAGATTCTGTCTGTATTCATCAAAGAATTTTTTTCTATTAATCATCGGTTTTAGGTTTTAAAAATTTTAATAAATTTATTGGCAGGTATCTTTTTAAAATTTCCCAGGCAATAATTATAAAAGGAATGAGGATCGCCCAGAAATACCAAGGATAGTCAACTGTAATAATTTTAGTTTTGGTTTTTATCCTGTAAATGATCTGTGTTTTTGTAATGTTTAACCAGTACCGGAACCGTTTTTCAATTGTGTATGTTTTAGTAATGGTTTTTGTTTTTGTTTCCGTTTTATGATTTGAAAAATTAATTGCTCCGGTTGTGCTGCCGGTGATTAACTTACCGCCATAATTGAATGAAAACTCAGCAAATTTTCCAGGCTCCGGAACAATAGAAAAATTTACATTTTCATTTTTTGAAATTACTTCAGAATTTACTTCTGATCCTGACCTTGATTCTGTTAAATCTTTACCTTTTTGCTTTGACTGAGTAGTAATTTTCTGAAGCTCATCAATTTTGTTTTTTTCAACCGAAGCGCATGAGAAAGTCAGAAAACTAATTGTCAGAAGTATTATTTTCTTCATCTTTTTCTAAATTTTCAATTTTTTTAATTTTTACTTTTAAAATCTTAGTGAGCGATATCGCCACTGGGATTTCCATTTTAGCCAGATTTTCAGCAATACTCAGTAAAATGTATATACCAATCAAAAGCACGAAAGAATAGTGTATCGTGGCTGTCAGGTATATGAATGGATCTTTAAGGAATTCTGGTTTTATAGCTGAGTTTTCAATACCCATTTTGAAAATATTTGTAATGAAGATCACAGCAAATAATACGAACGCTTTAAAAACACCTCTCATAAATTTTTTTGTTTCAAATTCATGGTTGAGGTAATACAGGTTAGCGACAACTCCGAAAACTAAATCTGCAATAGTACCGACGATCATAAAAACCCAAAGCAGAAACGATACCCCAGAGTAAGTTTCTAAAAAACCTACTCCAGCTCCAAATGATAATGATATTCCCAATATTGATGGAAACAAAACATGATAAGTGCCTAAAAAATCATTAACACTATTAAATCCTGCTAATTCAAGTATATAGTTTATTAGTTTCATTTCTTGAGTTTTAATTATATACTCTGATTTCTAATGAACCAAACTGACCGATGAGGTCAATAGCCGAACCATCATTTGCATTGGTTAGTTTAAAGAAAATTCTATCATTGTCAAGTCTTGCAGAAATAATATGTTTATCAGAACCAACTCCACCATTTGATTGACTTAGAGAGCAAACCGTCCAAACCTTATTGATAGGAAAAGCACCGTTAAGGGTTCCGAAAAACTCACCTACATTATTTCTGCTCCAAACGATATTACCAATAGTATTTTCAAGGACAATTGGATTTGGAAGCGCGGGAGAACCGCTGGCAGCCAGTAAACAGGTATATACTTTATATGGTCTTGATGCCGTAATCATTTCCTGTGCCTTTTTCTTTTGGATGTAGTCATTATCTTGAGCATTATCTCCAAAATAAGTTCCTGAGCTTAATCCTCTTGGATTGACCGCTTGATGCTCAATTAAAATAGGTTCATCAGTAGAACTGCTTATAAGAATTCCTTTTACTTTATCATTGCCATCAATATTTCTTAATGAGAGTCCAGTTTGATTGACACTTAATCTGGAAGTATAGGAATATGCTAAGATTCCATCTGTTGAAACATCAAATGTTGAAGCAACAGAATCGTCTAAAGCAGAAGATTTTAATTGTACCGATGAAGGGAAAAATACTAATGAGTTTTGTAATCCATCAACATTATTTACTTTATAAAGATAACTTTCATATTCGGGACCATCACCGTTTTCAAATTGGATATTTCCAGAAACAGGATTATTAATTTCGGTTCCAGTAATCGGAATATATCCAGAAACATCAACTATTCCGGAGAGCTTATCCCAGCCTGGAATACCGGTATTATTCAAATTATCAACCCAAACATAGTTTTCTCCTGTGTCAAGTAAATTCCATACATCCCCAACGGTTTGACCAGAAGTAGGTAAAGCTCCAAAATTAGCAACCGAACCCATTACACGATATGTTCTACTCAATAAAGAGTTAATTTGAGATTGGTTATAGTAATTTGCAAAAATCCAACCTCTTTGAACATAATCATTGTTACTTGAAGGTGTGTATAATTGAGCAGCCGTAATTCCGGTTGATGGATTTATTGTAATATCATTTGCGTTTGTACCTGGATTTCCTACCTGTAAATAAGATGCATTCATTCTCACCCATCGATCAAGAAAATCTCCAGTTATTAACGCTCTGCTTAACTGCCCTTGCTGTGGACTCCCATATACGCCTTCTGAAGTATTTGTTACCCCAGAAAGAGTGTTGTTTGAATGAATAATTAATTTATTACTTATTGCTCCATCATTGTATCCTGCACCAACGCCAATCATCATATTATTACGCCCCGTAACACCTTGCCCTGCAGCCCAACCTATTGCGGTATTGAAATCTCCAAGATTTGAAGTATTCATTGCCTTGTAGCCTATCAATGTATTACCAATTCCTGTTGTATTGGTAAATCCAGAATAAGCTCCGACAAAGGTATTTTTATATGATGTTGTTCCGCTGGAACCGCTCTCATTTCCAACATAAGTGTTTGCTGCTCCGGTAGTCGACTTACTTCCTGCGTTGATCCCAAAAAATACACAATAATTACCAGTTGTTAATTCAGAACCAGAGTATGCACCGAAAGCCACATTCGCTGTACCGGTTGTAACTTTTGCTAAAGAATTAAATCCCCATCCATGATTATATGTACCGGTATGCGAAGCGTTTAAGTTTCCAAAATAACATGAATAAGTTGTTGGATTAAAATATAGTTCTCCAGCTCTTCCTTGACTCGGTTGAAATATAATTGGCTTTGTTGTTCCATTTCCCCGATCAATGACCGATTGTAAAGTGTCGGTTTCGGCAAAAGTTGGTTTATTAATCAAATCATTATAATTGCCAGAGATACCAACCTTATGTATTTTTACTTTTTCAACGGCTTCCTGTACCAATGAAACACTTCCATCAGGATTTGTAGTTGGAATAATGCTGAACTCAGATAAATTTATCTGGAAAGAGGATCCGTCGTTTTGTGTGATAGTAATAATATTTTGTGCAGCATCATACTCAGCATTTTCAATACTGATATCATTTGTTGCTAATCCGCTCAGATCAACATTCTGGGTTTGCTGTACTCCATTTTCTCCAGTATAATAAACTGAAAGAATATTTCCATTCAGCTGAGGTTGTTGAATGGAAGTTAAGGTTTCAATCTTTGCTTTCCAATTCTGAGCAAGTTGAGGAGTAATATTTTCGGCATCAGCATCAGCCTTTGTATCAACCTCTTCTCCCATAAGCTGAAAAGAATCGCGAACATCTTTCGCTTTTATTTTTTTTTGGTTGTTATCAGGAATCTTAATTCCGATTAACGCTAAAATTTCTGCAATTGTCATAATAATTAAATATCAAAGTCGTCTGAAAAATCATCTGAAAATCCGCCACGTAAAACGTTTTCAATGACGCATCTACATACCAGTTTAAAAAAATCAAAAAAAGCCATAATTAATCGTCGTAAACGTTCAAACCCCATCCAACATTTACAGTTGAGGTTTTTACTTCTGTATTTCCACATTCGAAGCATTCTCTTTTGTATAATGGGAAATGACTTTTGTGTCTGCAAAGCCATTCATGCATTGAAATTAAAAGGGGATTAATTCTTTCCAATACAGCATTATCCATTTTGAATTTTACATCTTTCGCACTTCCACTTGCTGTACTTGCGGTGCTTCCAATTGTATTCGGGTTTTTCAACTGTTGGCCTGATTCTGTCGTTTCAAGCCAGCTCGGTACAATGGTCATTGCTTCAACACATTCGGCAGTAATTTTCCACAGATACTGCTTCCAAAGTTTTTTATACCAATCATTGGTAACAAATTCGATTGCATTTACAATTTTACCTTCCTGAAGTAAATTATCTGTAAACTCGATCTGATCTTTAGCATAATCAGTTTTGACTTTTTGAAGAAGATCAGATTTATTTGATGCTGTTACCTCAATGTTTTTCTTTTCTATGAAATCCTCGTAGAATTCGTAACCTAACTCAGATTTAATCCACCTTTCTTCAGCTACGATAATATTTTGGAGGATCATTCTTTCTCCTTCAGTTCCATCGGTAGGAGAGTGGAACTTGACTTCGTCCGGAGTTATCAGCGTATTTCTACCTGTGTTATTTAGCCGATACATCTTTTTGCTTTTTTTGGTTTGTTGAAATAATTACTGAACCTTCATTATTTGGGAGAGGTTCTTTTCCAAAAATTTGACGTCCCTCATCCACGGTAAGAATTGCATTGGCATCAATATCTCCCGCGAAACTTTCCGGAACCACAGGAATAAATTCGAATTCCTTTTCACTCCAGTTTGTACCCATCCATTCGTCATAAATTTCAAAGAAGGGAGTGATAAAATCTTCGATGATTACCTGACGGGTAGGCTCAATAACAGTTTTGTTTTTTATATCGAAAATTGTTCTTACATAAGAGTTTCCACCATTTCCAATCCCCTTACTCATATTTTGCCCAAATAGAGCAGAATCCCAGTTGTTCGCATCGATGATCTTTTGTTCAACATTTTCACTGAGCTTCAGATAATCTCCATCTGTCTGCTTTTTCATATCGTGAACGGCTCCGGTTCCCTGCTTATTAGAAATGAATGCATATCGCCCTCTTTTTCCGTCTCCGGTATGCTGTGCTGCAATTTTCTTAGCTACCTTATCTAATTCTGCATCTGTATGATTTCCTTCAAGAACTACCAAACCTCCGATTACAAGATTATTCTCAAAATTGTCAATATTATATCTTGCAGCTTTGTATTCCAGAATTTGCTGAGGTAATGAAGCAACATTCTCAGGCATCCCATAATAGTCATAGCCTGGCATTTCATTTTTTACATGAATGAGACAATGTTGAGTGCCTTGTGTTGGATGTGTCCACCACTGAGTGTTTTCACCATCATAAATTGGAAGCTCAACAGCATCCTTCTCGACGTCAATAGACCAATCATCTTTAATATTTCTGAATTTTTTTGAGATATAAACACTTTGCGGAACATCATTTTCGTCAGCTTCAGATAATCTGCATTCAAGAAATTTTCGAGGGAAAGCCATTACCTTTTTTGTTTCTCCGACTTTTGATCTGATGATCTCAATGAAGTCATTTCCAACTCTGAAATATTTATTGAATAGACCATCAAGAACTTTTCCCATACTTTGGCGCTTATTGTTTATACGCTTTTGTAACTGTTTAAATTCTTTCAATTCAGATTCTGTAGCATCTTTAATGGTTAAGCCATTACCGGCACAAAAAAACACCTTGGAGTTAATACAAGCATTTGTAGTGGGACTGCCTAAACTTGCTTCAAATAGTACCTGAAAAAAGTTGTCTTTCGGATTTAGAAAGGGAATATATGGTTTTGATTTTTCAGGCAAAAGAAAAGCAGCTGAACTGCCAGAAGGTTCGAAAGGAATAGGATTAACCACATCCAATTTTACTTCATTACTGGCTGTCAGTGTTGGAGTTTGCTTTTCGTTGTTTTTTTGGAGGTGTCTTGCTGTCGGCTTCTTTGGTGAGTTCATACCCTTCAGGTTTTGTATCTTCTAAAATTTGATCTTCTTTGATTTTTTCAAATTCCTTTTGTGATGGGATTTCTTCGAAATAATTTAAGAGCCTTTTATTATTGCTTTTATTAGCTAAATCAAACAATACATGTAGGTCTTTTCTCTGTCCTAATGGAAGGGATGAGTTATTAAACCCTACCACGGTATTTAAAAACTCATCCTTTATTTTAAGTTCCATAATAATTTTGATTATGGTTTATCAATAAATGCTTCTAAGGAATCTCTTCCGCCTGTGTACTCCAATGGTCCACGAGAGTAAACTCCTTTTAATGAAAGTGTACCTCCGTTTTTACCGTCGAATTTCTCTTCCAAATGGATTTCAGAACCGTCATTCTTCATTTTGAATTTCGGAATCACTTTGTCATTTACCCATTTTTCTGCGAGAACGTGAATACTTCCTGTATTATCGACAATCACCAAACCAATATTTGAACATATAGAAGCTGCTGAAAGTCTTGCGAAGAAATTGGTTAAGCTATTGCCCATTTTTCCTAATTCTCCGGTAATTTCATAATCCCATTTTTCGGATCTACCATTCAAAGTTTGCTTTGCAGTAAACTTTCCTGTCTCATCCTCCAAATCAATTGGGAAGAGTTTCGCTCCATCAGCTACAACGGCTCCGTCTCTCAATTCAATTGCTGTGTATGGAGGTAAAATTAATGCTGCAGTTGGAGCAGCTTGTGTGAAACCGTAATCTTCCGGATCAAACCAGAATAATTCAGAAATACCTCCCGAAATAGGTCCACATGGGGTTTTATAAGATTGTCCTTGAAAACTTAACATGTTTATGATTTTTAAAGTTATAAATTGATTATCCTACACCGTTTGTCTGAGCGATTACGACATCTTTAGGTGAAACGATCTCAGTACCTCCGACAGCTTCTGCCAGATACTTCCAAGAGAATTCATCTTCGTCATACCAAACCTTCATAGCCTTCCCTTCAAGCAATCCGTGATTGTAGTCCTTGTTGGTTCCCCAGATGAAATTTTTTCTTAGTGTAAGTACACATGAGTGAGCCTGTTCACCACCATTTAATTTTTTTAGTAATGGTTTGAATGTTGGCTCTACCATAACAGGAACATCATCAATTTTTAATGAAGGCTGTCCTTGCTGGTAAAGGTTCAGGTTACCTGCATTTTCACCGATCGACTGATAGTATCTCCAAAGTCCTTTGGCCATATCATAGTCACATGTAAAATACTTTTGCATTCCGGTAGCGTTTTCAAGATTTGTAGTCTGAGCATCAATCATGTCTTTGAAAACACCATAGCATTGTGCTGGAGTTAGATCTCCTGAAGGAATTGCCGGCCCTAAAGTTGGCTTATAATCAGGATTGTTTAAAGCGATATAGTTTCTCAACTTAATGAAAATACCATCAACAATATTCCAAGAGATTTCAGAGTCCGAAGCTCTTGTAACATCACCAAAATAAGCGTTTGTTGCAATGTCCTGACCGAAAGCACCTTTAAAGAAAGTAAGAATAAAATCTCTGAATTTTGGATTTCCGTCGGTAAAATCTTTTAAACATCCCTGATAGAATTCTCTTTCACAGATTTTGGTTGCTCCGTACATTTCGTCAACAGTAATCTTTCTATTTCCGGAACGTGCAATTTTACTCCAGTCAACTTCGCAATTCTGATCTGCTCTCCTTAAAATATTCGCTTTTTTGAAAATATCCAGGATAGGAGTTCCTTTCATCATTGACACATTATCTACAAGGGTAAACTCTTGCAAAGTGCCGGCATAAGCACCGTTAAACTCAGGTAAAACATCCTGAAAATGTGTGTGGATAAGTAGTAAAAATAATGCCTGTGGGGTTAATGTAAATTTTTTCATCGTTTAATTTTCTTGATTTATTGATCCTTCACCAGAGTTTAACGCCAAACCAACTCTTCTTACAGTCAGAGTTATTGTCTTTCTTGTAGATGATACTACATTTGCCGTAATCGTAAAACCTTCGTTTGTATTGAAGTTCTCCGACAAATCGAAAGTTGTATTTCCGTCACTTGTTGCAATCTTTTTTGATTGCTCATTTCCGTCACTGTCAATCACCCAGATATTCATTGCTTGGAATGTCTGACCAGCGGGAAAAGTTGAAGTGTCTAATACTGACAAAACCTTAGTACTAGGATTGAAAGTATATTCAAATGCTGCGTTGAAATCTGTTGTTTCACAACCGCAGAATGTTCTTAATGCTTTATTTTCAAATGGATTCATAGTCGTTAATTATTCGAATGATACACCTTCAAATTTTTTAGCTTCATTGTTTTCAGGTGTAGGAGCAGGAGTTTGTTTGTTTGAAATTTTATTTTCAATTTCTGTTTTCCATTCACCTAATTTTTTCCAATCTTCTGATTCCTTAAAGTCAACAGGTTTCACGGCTTCGGCAATCTGCGTGATCATATTCTCAGGCAGTCCGTTTGTAAAGAAATTGGAAATAGCGTTCTGAATCTGCTCATTAGTTGGAGCAGGAGGTTCGTATCCCTCAAGAGCTGTAGCCACAGCATTTGTAATGGTTTCGGGAGTGAATTTGTTTTGCTCTCCTTCACCTTCTTTTGGAATGATATTAAAATTTGCTAAAGCAGAGTTAATAGCATTTCCGATAAGTGTTGCTAAATTCATATCTAAATTGTTTTGAATTAAATTTTCGTCTGGTTTCTCTTCTGTAGAAGGCTTGTTTACTAAAGAATTATAAACATTCATAGGTTCGAAATTCTTGAACGGCCAGTCAGCTTTATTAATTGCTGAGGTTGGATTTTGAGTATTAATTACTTCTTTAACAAAGCCATTTTTTTGAACATCTTCACCATAAAACCATGTGGTTTCGTTCATCCATTTTTCAACTTGGGTAGAAGTTTTTCCGGTAAGATTTGCATAGAAATCACGAATATTATTGTTGAAATTTCGCATTTGCTTTGCATAATTCTCGATCTCATTAACATCTCCCCAAACACCGCCAGAAACATTATGAATCATGTAGTAGGCATTCTTAGAAATCTTTGAATTTTTGGATGCAGAAAGAATATAGGTTGCAGCAGAACATACCATTCCGATACCTATTGTTTCAATATCATATCCATCATTTTCTAATTGCTGAATAAAATCATGCATTGCCATTGCATCGCCAATCTGACCTCCAAAAGAGTTGATGGTAATACGAATATTCTTTAAACCAGAATCAAGAACTTCTGTTCTAAAGGATTTAAAAGAAACTGAACTTTCATCTCCCCACCAGTTTTTTAAGATTTCCTGAGTTTCAGCATCGACAATAGTCCCATCGATAAAAACATCAAGTCTATCTCCGCCTTGATTGGTTATGTGATAATTAAAAATTGGAAGTTTTTTCATACCTCTGTTATTACGTAGCAAAGGTATTTCAATAATAAAATAGTATTCTAATAGAAAACTAAATAGTGTTTGTGAAATACAAACACTATTTTATATATTTGATTATGAAAAAGAAATTATGGAATTTGTTTGAGGACTTTATATTGAGTATATATTATCCGAGATTTCGGGGAGCGTTCAGCTCCGGAACCAATCTGATTTTTATGATTTTGTTTTTTCCTCTGTGGATTCTTTATCGGATTTTGAGAAACAACGATCAGTAATTCCCTTCACGGTATTTCTGGAAATATTGAGTTTTTGAGAAATTTGTCCTAAAGAAAGCCCTTTATTTCTTTCGATACATACTTTAAGCTGGGTTTCATTTACTCCAGCATACATACAAAACTGTTGAAAATCAGCTATGGCCATTTCCAAAGCTGTATTTTTGTCTTCAGGATTAAGCATTGATTTTTGATTTGTCATTTTGTTTAGCAAAATAGTTCTCAGAATTTATATTTAAAACTGCATCACCGCTAAGAACAGAATTTATAAAAGATTCAGGTTGCAAATCAGCATTTGTTACTGAATAACCCAAACCGTTTAAAAATATTGTTGATCTTTCGTTCCCTGTAATTGTAATCTGAGACTGATCTCTGGCGGTAATATATCCGTAAGAATACGAATTTGTTGTGAGTAATACAACTGATCTTTCAAAAGATTCTATCTCTGCCATTGAATTGTCATTAAGTTCAATATTTAGTCTTGCAGCATCACAAATTACTTTGCATCTTTTGTTTCCGGTTTGAGTTAAATTAAGTGTACCGTTTGATAAAATTATTATATCAGTTGATGAATCTCTGATAGTAACTTCTCTGTCGTAAAAGCCCTCATTTTCTAATTCTTCAACCGGAAAATATTGAAGCATTTCACGAAAGCCATTTTTAAAAATCCATTTAAAATTACCTTCAGACTTTACAATCCTTAGAATATCCCCATAACTTTCGGCTTTAACATACAGATGGAAAAGCTGATTGATCTCAGCCTTTCTCTGTTTGTCTAATATTAAAAATTTTAATTCTTCGAATGTCAGTGTCATAATGTTGCTATTTCTGATTGTTTTCTTTTTTCATTTTGGTAATTGGTCACGTCGTTAGGATTCAACACCGTTTTTCGATTAACCTCTTTGTTTAAAGATTCAGCAGTACTGCTGAGCATTTTCTCAACCCGATCCATTCTCTCATTAACTTCTGTCATATTTACAGATGATGAAACAATCTGATCAGTATAACTGCTAAATACTGGAGGTTGAGTTCTATTCCAGTTAAATACACCTCCGGATTCATACTTTTTAATTGTAGCACCTCCATACCAGTCAACACCGCCTCCGAGAGCGTTTATTTTACTGGCTATCTGTGAAGGATTTCCTGTCACGGTGTAAGTATTTTTATCCTTCATAGAATTAGCATTAATAATACCTTCGTTTCCTTCCATTTCTGCAACTTTTTCACCAGTTACCGGATTATATACAGGCATTCCTCCGTTTGAATGAGACGGACCTCTTAAATTTCCGCCTTTTCCTAAAAATTGACCACCTCTTTTATATTGTGCGCTGTCAATCCCTTTAATTGTAGATGCATACTGCACACCTGCCAAAATCGTTAGTACCCCTCCCATAATAGCTCCTGCAATCGGTCCTAACTGCCAAACAGTTGACCAAATATTTGCGAGTTGCATAAGAAAAGCAATTTTTGCTTCGGCTTTTTTAGATTTTTTAAGTTTTTCTCCAGCTTCTTTATCGGCTTTTTTCTTTTTCTCAGCTGCTTGTTTTTCGATACTTTCACGTTCGGCGGATGATTGTGCAAATCTTAATAACTGCTGTTTTTCAAGATCAATCCTATCATAAGCTAACTGTTTACTTTGCTCAATTCTTGCTCTTTCTGCATCGAAATAACTATTCATTGCTAAAGTAGCAGTATCAAAAGCCTGTGCTATGACAAAACCCAGTTGTTCAGAGTAATCCTTACCACCAAATAAACCATCACCATCCTTTCCAAGTACAATTTGTCCGGTACTCTTATTTTTCAATGAATTAGTAATGCTCGAAGCAAGTCCTGAAGCTCCAGAACCTGGAAGGCCACTATTTGGAAGAGTAGCATTTGTTATCCTCAAATTTTGCTCAGCTTGAGCTTTATCAGCCTCTAATTGTGATCTTTGCAAAAGTAATTTATTATACTCTCGCATTTCATCATTTGTTAGTTTTCGTGTATTAAGCTCTAATTCATAGGTTGCTATTCTTGCATTTGTATTTCCGAGTTCTGTATTGATGTTTTGTAATTCAAGTTGTTCAGAAATTTTTTGAAGTTCAATTTTTTTCTTCTCCAGAGAAATTGATTTGTCATTTAAAATATTTTTCCTTTGAATTGCAGCATTAATTGAATTTTGATTGTTTAGATTCTGACTGGTTTGATCAATAACAGTAAAAGTAATTTGTACAGAACGAATTCTCGTCTGCAGATTATTCTGATTTTCTTCCTGAACCTTCTTATTTAACTGACGATACATTTCATCAAGCTCAGAAAGTGACATTTTAGAATATTCCTCATTAAGATCAAGCATTTTCTGATTATAAGCAATCTGAGCGTCTGTACTTTCCTGATAATAGGTTTTCTCAGCATCCAGTTTTTCCATTTCAGTGGAGTATGGATTTTTCTGTACTTGCTCAAGTTTGTCCTTGGCAGTTTGTTCTGCAACTTTTAGCTCATCATCATTCCTTTTCTTGAAAATATTGAATAATTTATCATTAGAGTCTCTTTCGGCTTTTACTTTATCTAACGTAGCCTGTGCAACCTGTTTTCTTTCCTCAGCATTACCACCTTTCAGATAAGCAATTTTTTTGTCGTAATAGTTTGAATTGATCTTGAGACTACCTTTGATATATTCCTCTTCCGAAATTAGACCTTTAAGGAAACTTTTCTCCAGGATCGCCAGCTGTTGATTTCTTGTAGCTTCTAAATCTTTGAGATAATCTTTCTGATATCCGTTAAGTTTGGATCCGGTATATTTTTTCTCTTTCTTTTCTTCATCATCATCAGTTGTACCCCCAAAAACATTTTTAATATTTCCTTTTTTCAGGTTATCTACAACTTTTCCAGTAAGAACATTAATTTCTTTCTGAAGTTCAATTCTTTCTTTCAGACGATTGTTAAATTTAGTCTCGTCGTCTCCTTCACCCATACCAAGCAATCCGCCAACCTCTTTCAAATCTTGTTTCCAAGCTTGAGCATTAAATATCTCTCCTTTGGTACGTTTTCTTTCAAGAGCTTTTCCTGCATCATCGGCAGCTTGCATTTCAAGTTCGAATAATCTTTTAGATTTTTCCTCTAATAATTGTTGAGCAGCTTTTGCTTTGGCGACCTCAATAATTTTATTTTTATATGCTTCGAGAATCTTAACACCTTCAGCTGTTTTAATATTTTCTAAAGTAAGGGCACTAAGATATTTAGGGTTAATATTAATTAATTCCTGAAGGGCTTTTTTACGGGTATCTAAGGAAATACTGTTGTCTTTTACTACCTTGGTAAGTGTATCAACTTTTGCAATTGTATCAGACGTTGCTTCGGAAGCTCGTTTCGTGATCTCTGCATTAAGTTTCATTTCAGTGGCTGTTTGTTTTACAGCAGCACCTTGTTTCTTAATACTGTTTGCAGCAGTTTCGCTTCTCTCTGACAATAAAACAAGACCTGCTCCAATTGCAACTATTCCTGCCAAAATAAATCCTACTGGTGTTAAGGCTAAAGTAATATTAAGCGAGATCCAAGCAGCTCTAATTCCGGGAATAATACTTCCGAAAAATAACATTGTAGCATTAAGAATTGTCCATGCAGCATTGGCAATTCCTAATGCAATAGCCTGTGCTCTCAAAATAATGTTTCCAACTGCGATTAAAGCGTTACCAATAGCCTGTCTCGCAATAAAAATCGTTTGCTGATAAATATTTACCGCCAGAGCTTTGATATTTTCCCAGTATGCCAAAGTTAAAAATGTAAGCATTGCAATCCACCAGCCGAAAGGAATTTTCGCCACTGCCTGACCTATAAATAATATGGCTGTTGCAAACGCGCTAAACGCTTTTAATAATCTCTGATTATTGGCAAGATCTGCGAAACGCTTTTTAATCATATCCATAGAAGCTGCAAAATTTTGATTTTTTTTCTCAAATGCTTCTGTGATATCGCTTGTATCTTCGTATGCTTCTCCCGCACTTTTTATGGTAGCTCTGAAAGTTTCTGCATTTTTACCTAAAACTCCAAGAGCGCTAACAATACCAGCTCCGCCTTTTTTAGCCAATTCCGAATCACCTAAAGATTGGATAAGCTCTTCAATGCTTCCTTTATTTTTTGCAATTCCTTCTGCAACTTTGATAAGTGCTTCAGCAGGATTATTGTTGATAAGTGCTGAAAATTCTTTTCTGCTCATTCCTGCAATCTTTGCAAATTTTTCAGTATCGCTCGCTAATTTAGGAATGATACGAACCAATGCCGTAGATGAGGTTTCCGCGCTTTGTCCGAATTGCTCAAATCCGGAAGCTAAACCTAAAACGGCAGGAAGAGAAATTTCGGAAATACCCTTCAAACCGGCCATTCTTTTTGAGAAATCATTCAAGAATGGAACGGAAGCTACCGATTCATTTGCCAGAACCCTGATAGCATTACCCATTTTCAATAATTTCTCTTCGGTGACATTACCTTCTCCCTCGAATACGTTAATTAATTTTACAAGGCTTTCTGTGCCCTCTTCAACGTCTCCGAAATCTTTTCCGAATGCTGTTTTAATCTGATCAACGGCTTTAACAACTCCTACAAGGTCTGATTCTTCGACACCAGCTTTCACAGCGATATTCGCCATGTTTACAAGCTCTACGAGAGGTGTTCTTGTATTGATCTGGGCCAACTGATCCACCAATTTCTGTGCACCTCCGGCAGCTTTACCGAGTTCTATCTCTAAATTCGTAACCTGATCTGATAATTCGGCAGTATTGGTTACAAGTTCTTGTGTCTTTGCAAATGCAGCCTGAAAAGATAGATAGGTTACAGCAACCGAAGAAATCTGATTTTTAAGACTATTAAAATGATTGTTTAGGTTAGTGATAGATTTACCTCCGGTATTTCCTAAACCTCGTAATTCATTTTGAACACGTTGTATTTCCTGTCTAAATTTCTCAGCTGCTTGACGGTTTTCAATTATTTGTCTTTCAACAGTATCTAAATCAGTTACTCCTGCTTCTCTCAACTGATCTAATCTACTTTTTAGAACAATAAGTTCTGCATCCAACTGTTTTGCTGAATTTTTAGCCTGATTAATCTGTCCGGCAATCACTTGCCCAAATCCCGAATTTTTTAGATTTTGTATAGCTGCTGAATCAAGGTTTGAGAGATTGGTCGTTTTAGGATAATTACCCACATTTCGACTGAATACACCAACCCCGGCATCAATTGCTTTTAGTCTGTTATAATAAGTCAAGGCTTCTGCCGATGCTCTTTTAAATTGCTCACTTTCTATACCTTTAGCAGCTCCAATGTCCATTGCTCTTTGTTTAGCAACCTTATATTCATTGTTTAGCTCTTTATATGCACCCACAGATGAATGAAGTTCGCTACTAAGTTTTGCAGTTTCATTTCTCTCATTGATTCGAGCGGTCTGTAAGGCGACGGATGCTGCCTGAGCTTCTTTTTTCGCGATAGTTTCTTTTATTAGAGCTTTCTCGACCTCTAATAATGCCTGTTTTTCCTTTTGTAATTCCGCATCATTGACAATTTTAGTATTTCCGGCAATACTTTTTAATGATTGAAATTTTGCTTTTGCAGTATCAAATGCTGCATTAACAACCTGCATTTTTTTCAGGAGATCTTTTTCACCCTGAAGCTGGATATCATATATTTTATTAATTTTCTGTGCCATTGGTATTCTATTAGAAAACTTTATATTTAAAAACTTAACGCGGTATATCAGTATAAAGACACATTAAGCGATTATACTGTGTATCAAAAACTTTATCGATTACTGTATTATCTGCATTACTGATAGGCTCAGTTAATACAATTACAGCATTGGTAAGAATGCTTTGCTCACTTGGATATGTGTTTAAACTCTCTCTTTCGGTAATAGGAACCCATTTTCTCAAAATACAGGGCGTTGATTCGCCTTTTAAGGATTTATACCCATCGATTTTAATTAACTCGAATTTTTCACCATTTATGACGATTCTTTCCTGGTGAAACCAATTTGAAATATCCTTATTATTGAGCATAAAATTTGTATTCAGCCAACGTCCGTCATTCATGATTGCTAATCTTTGCCAGAAAAATCTTTTTATTAGACCTCTACCCACTACATAGTTTCCTGAGTTTCCGATTTTTTCATCACTATAAGAAAGAATTGGATCATTCTGGCCCCCTTCTTTGTAATTGACTGCAAACAAATAGGGAAAATCATTGTATGATGTTATTTGCCCGTTTTGATCTTTCATTCTCCAACCACCTACACCTGAAACTCTACCTTTGTAATATGCAGACTTTGGAGAGAAAGTGTTTTGAGATTCTGAGCTGGAGGTGTTTGAGATATTCTCCGGAACTAAACAGATCATTTGCGGAGCTTCTCCGGTGACATCTGCAAATTCGTCTACGTTATAATGCATCGTAGGAGAGTAGAACCGATTTTCAAACTCTTTTTTTTCTGCCTTGAATCTTTCTGAGAAGATATATTTTCCACTGGCCAAGGTGATTTTATATCTATCCTGAACGATTTTTAACGCTCCATCATTTGAATCATCCTTAAATTTAAAAACAAATTCTCTGGCATTTCCATCATACATTTCAATATAACTTTCTTTGGAAATATCTTCTTTCAACGTCCAGTCTAAAACATTTCCGTTAAAATATCCTTTGTTTTTCAATGATAAATTGTGACCGGTAGCATATTCGTGAGTTGGCTCAATCAAAACTACTTTATTAACTGGATCGGTCTGAAAAGAAAGATTGAATAAATCAACTTCGCCTCTCAGAAAATCCAAAAATTTGAATTTCTGAAGTGGCAAATAGGAATCGAAAGATACTTGACCTCCGATTGGTATTTTAAAATAATCAATTTGATGTTGTTCTACTCTCAAATAACATCTTGCTACAGTTGCTGTTTTACTTTCATAAACTCTTAACTTAACTTTACAGCTTATTTCATCATTTGGATTAACCAAAGTAGAAAAGAAAATGGTTACCATATCACTTCCTTCGGTTGAGCCAAATGTCGGAGCTTGGTGGTCGAATATTTGGTTTTGTTGCATCTGAATACCGTTTTTATACCAAAATACATTCAGCTCTACAATCGAGGAAAGATCAATTTTATAATCATAATAGAGCATGTGAGAAAATGTTACTTCCAACGGTCCATAATGTGGAGTGTTGTATTTCCACTTCATTTCTTTATTTTGATAGGTATAGTCACCGTTTGGAACAGTGTTATTATTATCAAAACAAGGAGGTGTCGGAGTATCAAGAACATTCAGGTCTACAAAATCATCAATATCCTCAAATCTTCTATCAACATCACTTTTTGCCAGAAATCGGTGAATATCGTATTTTGTTCCTTCGGATGATAGAAAGTTTCCAAAAGTCCATGGCATAACTTGTCTTCTATAAAATTGAGAATCCAGAAAACTACTTTGTACTTTATACCCGAACATCTGAAATGCCCAGTAAAGTGTAAAGAATTTAGATATCGCAGGTCTGAAATTCTTAATATGATAATTTTTATCATCACCAGCATCCAGATCAAGAGGATCAGCATATTTTACTGGAGCAAATACAAAAGGCATATTCTCGTTGGTTCCGTCAAAGCCCCAAGAATTAATGATCGTATTTTTATCAAAGGTTAACTCAATTCTTTTTAAAACCTCAAACAGTGTAAGCTCTTTCATTTCAATGATCCAGTCGCCATTATTACCGAACGCATTCAACTCAAAAGATGTAGGCACTCCAGATTTACGATATGCTTTTTTAGGAATTGCTTTTCCTATGAAAATTTCTTCTCCGTTAGTCTGAGCTACAAATTTTCTGATCCCTCTGAAAAATTGACTTTGTGTAGTGTCTTCAACTGAGGTATTATTTAAAGTATTTAGTTGCTTTTGATTGTGTAAAGTAGCAGGAATTTTGATCCCGATTGCTTCGCTTCCTTTTTTACTCTGAAAATTCTCCACGTCTTCCAGAGAATAATCAAAGGAAATAGGGAAATCGGAATTAGCATCGATATCCAATTCTACATTATCCAGCAATATTTTTAAATTGTTCTGAGACATTATCTTAAATTTGTGTTACTGTTTGCCATTGAGAATTTTATTTTCACTAAATATTCAAAAGCATCGACATCCTTTGTTGGCAATTTTGTATCTAAAATTGTGATCGGGATAAATTCTTTTTGCACCGGATCTTGGAATCCATTTGGCAAATACGTTTCAATCCAGGCTAAAGGAGTATCGGTTAATTCTTTGATCCAGTACTGATCCTTTTCACCATAACACTTGGTCTCAACTTCGTATGTCTCATTGGATTCAATATTTTTCCTGTAAATACCGCCTTTAGTTCTGTCAAGCGGGAACTTCTGAGACTTTTCCCATGTATCAGATTTTGTTTCGCTTTCTTCAGTATTGAGAAGAAAATTTATTGAATCAATATTTCCACAGCTGTTAAGAAAATGAATTCTGATCTTATCATCACCGCAGCAACATCCAACTTTATTGTTTCTGGTGGTAGCAATGATGTTATCGTTAGCATCCTTTACATAAACACTCCATTCCACAACTTCGGAGAAATCTACCAGAGGAAAATAATCTTTAATGTTCGGAATTCCTTCAGGGATATATAATATTTTGTTTGTATTAGCCATCTTTCTAAATTTTATTGAAACCAATTCGTTACTAAAGCGTAGTTTAATCCTTGAGCGACGGTGAAATTGAATGTTCTCATTGTTCCATTGTTAGGTCCGATCTGCTGACTGTTAAGCATCACAATATTTTGAGCAGTTGGCGGCGTAGCATTTATAATTCCTGTATCTCCAGTAGTACTATATGTCTGCATAACACCAATTGTTAGGTTTGTTCCGTTTTGGATAACCGTAGTGAATTCAACATTGTCTCCGGCATTGATTGGAATTTTATCCCAGTTTTCTATTGGATCTATATAAGTAAATCCTGAAGGATCATTAGCTGTTGTATCAATAATTGTAACGCCGTTAATTACTATTTTAAATTTTACCTGAGTTGTATATAGGTGATTGTCTCCGATAGTTGCATTCTTCCAGAAAATATGCTTATCTCCGCCTTGATTGCTCACAATACCAATATCACTAATACCTGGAAGGTTCAAAATATCACCCATATCACAGCTGCCGACAAATCCAAATCTAAAATTGTACTTTCCTAATGGAACGGTTACAGATCTTGTAGGTGTGTAGCTTCCGGAATCTGTCTGCCAGATTGATTGCCCAACTTCCTGATAATATATATCAAGTGATGATATCATCGACATATCGGCAGGATTTAGCCAGTTAAATGTAAAGGTTTGAGTTCCGTTACTGTTATCTACAACTGAGTAAGAAATGTTAGTAATTAAAGGACATATATGATTTAAAACAGAACATAGTTCGATTTCCTCACCAAAGAAAGTTTTTAATTTTATACAGAGTTTGTTCGCTGTCTTATCTGTTAGAATAGGGAAGTGCGAGCTATCTTTTTTACACATTTTAAAATCTTCCGGTCTTTTGGTAAGTGGGAAAGTATTCTCATCCCATGAACCGGTTTTGTAGCTATTGAGAAGTGTTTTAAAATCTTGATTTTCCTCATGCTGTATAACTGCATAAAGAACAAAAAGCGAGTTTGATTGAGTACCAGCTCCTGGAACTGGAGCACTCGATGAGGTTCCCTGAACCGGAGCGGTTTGTTCAGAGACATTAAAACCATTTGCATCTAAGTAGGCATTACGGAATTTCACAAAGACAGTTTTCAGGTTGTCTGTATGATCTTCAATCTGGTTTCCATCCATTGTTGGTAAAGAATAGCTCATAACCTCCTGAACAGCATCCTGAATGTCGAACTCATATTCCGGAGCAATTCCATCATCGCTTATAAATGCAGTTCTGTTAAGAGTTTTATAATAAGTTCCATTCAAATAAATATCACAATAAACTACCGTCGGAGCGTAGTTATCTGGAGTAGGATTCGGAATTTTAGCCTTACATCTAAACACAATCGGTCTAAATGCAGCATTTAAAGAATTAAATTGTGGCTGATATGTAATTTCTGTAATTGGCATTATATTCTTTCTGATTTTTGTTTCTCAAATTCGGTATTGAAGATTTCATCCATCCCTGAAAACAAGATACTATCCACTTCTTTTTCTACTTTGCCTGAAGCTATTTCGACAAACTTTTGTCTTTCTCCTGTTTTTGAATATTGTTTTGATCCTCCGGTGCTCATTCCTTCTTTCTTTTGAACATTGGCAGTTGCAAATGCAGCTCTCTCGGCTTCCTGTTCTGATAATCCCCTCAATCTGAAGAAAGTTTTAAGCCCTTCGATATATTTACTGGTTCCACCGCCACTACCTCTTTTGTATGGGATTCTACTTGCTTTAGTTCCAGCATTCAAAATAAATCCATGATCGGCCATTTCTCCCTCGACACGATCTCCCAAGACTTTTCCTTGGATTGACTTTTCTGTCGCTCCAGTTAATGAGTGGCCTTGACTTTTAAATTCATCAATAACAGCATCGTCTATGGCTTTACTCGCACGTCTAAGGATTGTCGGGGTTCTCATTTAAAGATTTCAATGTTTGATAGTCTCTTTCTAATTCAATAAGTTTAGGCTTTAAGGCTCTGAAACTTTGTAAAATATTGTTGAGACAGATCGGACAGTTTGTATATTCTTTGTCTGGCTCAACGTAAGCGTACCAAATTTTAGATAAAACCTGCATGTGTTTATCAAACTGATTCGCCTGTGCATTCGCAATCGGATCGGCTTCGATTAAAAGCCTTTCACTTCTAATTTTATCAGGTATTTTTGATGCTGAACTAAAACTCATGTTTTTAATGTTTGTGTTGAGGGTGAATATTATTCAGGCTTAGCAGATCCTTTAAATCTGAAATGCTGTACTCTGAATTTTCGCATTTTGTGTTGTTTAGAATCGTAAAATCAAAAGAGAGAACTACTCCAGATAATTTGGCAGTCCCCATCTCGCTAAAACGCTCAATATAATTTCCATCTTTAGTAAGGTTAAATGGTTTTGGATTTGTTTTCCCCAGATCAGAAACAACTTGAAAGAAGTTCACGGCACATTCTCTCATATCTTTCCAATCATAAATGATAGGGTGACCGCTTGTATTATTACTTTTGATGTCTTTTATTCCTAAGCTGCCATTGCCTGTCTGTACACAGAAAATGAACTTTAATTTATACTGAATGATGTTATCTCGCAGAACTTCTACCGGAGGAAATAAAGCAACTAAAGGGTATTTTTTAGGCTTTACAACGTTTATGATTGTTTCTCCTGCCTGTTCAAAATTAAGATCAGCACCATAGCCTGGAACAATGGAAAAATTGCCATCAATAATTGATGATTTACTCAAAATATTTTGAAAGGTCATGTAAATATTTAATTCATTCATAGTCTTCTGATCTTAATTCGTTTTTCATACTTGTTAAATGCCAATGACCACACTTTTTACAGTAATATGATCGCTTTGGAATATTATTTCTATGGCTAAGCCTTTTAATCTGATTTTTAGCTGTATTTGCAAGTTTTTGAGACTTGTAGCCGGTCTTTCCATTACATTTTACTTCTCCCATAAGTTTTCCGGACATTTTTCAGATTCAACGAGAGTTTTTTCCTGTATCGGACAGCCACACAAATCACATGCTTTTGTCTTTTCCTGATGTTCTCCATCTTCTCTAATCTTTAAAAAGGATTTTTCAACGGCATACGGACAAACAATGCACACTTTCAATCTTTCTTCAGATAATTTTTTAATCCTCTCCGGAGCATATACCTGAGAGCGGAACCAACCAGTTGCTATGTGTAAAGGATTTACCATTTTCTTTTTGCTTTATATCTTCTATCATAAGGATTTACAGAGTTTTTTGAAGGAATAATTCTGAAATTCTTATATGATGGAATTTGTTCTAATCCACGTAAGTGCTCTCCAAGTTTTTTAATGTCTTCAGCACTATTCTTCATCTCTTTAGCAATACTTTCAATCATGGATTTGGCATATTCGAAGCTTATATTACATTCTAATTGAAGGATGTAAATTGCTTCATTAATCTTTTCTTTTTCTTCGTTGGTGAATGAACATTCAACCTCAGATAAACCGTATATTTCTTTGCAACTCATAACAAAAATTTATCTATTAAAATTCCTACTCCTATACAGACAATCCCAAAAAGGATGATTGCTATACACCCGATGCCGATTTGTGTTTCATTCACCTGTCGTGGTTGTGATTCACCTTGCTTAACTTTTTTTGGTTTCTGTGGCTTTGGAGGTGGTGGTGGGTAATTTCCATACTGGCTCATATATTTATTTTTAAATTATTTTTTTGAAAAAACCCGACCGACAAAACGCCAGTCGGGAAATTAACACTATATAAAAACTAAGTTGCTTTGTTATGCTTGATGAAATTATGAGTGAGGATCACAGACACAATTCCAAATAAAAATTCTAAGATCATTGTTTCAGTATTTTTATGTTAATGATTCGTAGTACTGCATTAGAGTTTCATCAAAATCTTTTTTCTCACTCGCCCAGACCAGAATATTATAAGCGCTTGTTTCTTTGATATTATCCAGGTTGCTTTTTCCGTTTTGGATATGGAAAGGAGTTCCATTCTCAGCAACATAGATTAAGAAACTCATCCATCCCCATTTTTCAAAGTGTCCTGCGAGATTCGGTCCCTTACTCTTTCGAGACTTTCCAAATACGGAGAAAGTTTTAGAAAGGAATTCATCGAACTGGTCAAAAAAAAAGCGACGTGCAAAGCGCAGTCCATTGGAAGTTTACTCATAAGCTCTAATCTTTCAGAGCCTTCACTCATCCATTTCTCGTCGAACTTCTCAACATTACCATCCGCATCGATCTTTCTAAAATAAATTACAGCTAACCTTTGTAGTGCATCCCAATAACCAGAAGCAAAGTTTTTGATCTCAGTAACGATCTGTTTGCCGAGAATAACCTCGTTAAATGTAATACTGCTGTCGTATGTTAAATCAGGCGCTTGAATTACCCAAAGATCATCCTCGAAATAATATTTTTCCTGGAGTTCTATTTCGTCCTCTTTTAAAAAAATAGGAGCTAAACATGCTTCATAGATTGAAAGAACCTTATCAAGCCTTGTATTTCTTATTTGATCCAAAGGAATTCCGGAGAAGAAACTCACGGATTTACAAGCTAAATCAATCCTGTATTCCAATATTCTCATTTCGTCGTTCTCAGCATCTGGATCGGGATTCAAAACATCTTTAAATGATTCATTCAATTCTTTTCCGAAAGTCAATTCAAAATCCTGTCTCTGCTTTAATGTGATTTGAGACAGAGATTCAGGAATCCAACATTTTTTACCGTCGTGAAAGAAATCCATTATTGTTGATCTTCAGTATTAACATCTTCATTTATTTCTTTTTGAAGATCTATGCTTTTATCAGTCTCAGGATTTAATGCATTTTGCAATTTGTTGAGGTTAGTCAATTCTTTTTGTCTGTTTGCTTCAACCTCGTTTTTATCCTTGATAGCTTTTTTAATGGATTTTACAAACGTTTGGGTGATATTCTGTGATGCAGGATTCTCAACAGTAATTCCAGCTAATTTTGCCACGCCTAAAACGTCTAATTTTGGAACTGATTCTACAATCTCCTTATCCTCTCTATCTAAAAATCCATCATATAAAATCTGAATTCTTTCCATGAATAAATCTTTTTCAGATTTGGAAACCTCAACCACAGCTGGGAGATCTTGCTTTTCAATATCCTGAACATCTAAGCCGAAGAAATTAGAAAGTTGTTTTGATTCCTTCTTTTCTTCCGATGCAGCAACATTAAAACCGTTGGCGTGGTTTATTCCTCTGATAAGTAATCCCATTGTGTTCTCTACTCTGATAGAAAGCATTGGCGTGTCTTTCAATAATTCCGCAGTTTCTTCCTTAGCTTGGGTAAGGATATGAATTGCAGCTAAAATTTTATCCTCTTGTGACATAATAAATTGATTTAGTTTGTTTTAAATATTTCTAAAGCGTAAAGTTAGTGAAAAAAGTATTCTATTAGAAAACATTTTGATTAGAAATTTAGATACGATGAATAATAATCATTATCATCAGAGTAATCATCGTAATTTCCACCGTTTGAAACTGAAAGACCGCCTGTGGAGGTTTTGTTCACTTCATATTCAAAAAACTCCCTCATCATAAATGCATCCAAAACATCGGGAGATTGACCACTCAGATAGTTTTTCATTTCCTCTTTCTTAATCACGCATAGCTTTCCATCCTTATCGACCTTATCTCTTTTGATAGCTTTTCTTTCGTAGAGCATTCGTTCCTTTAAAGTCATTTTCTCATCATACTTTTTATTTGCTACGTGCGGAGGGATGTAATATTCGCCTCGATTAACAGCTTCTCCAGATTTATAGAAACACTGAGATTTTAAGTGATTGTAGTTTTCAATGATTCCAGTTTCATTATTTGGGAGAGGTCTTGCTCCATTATTAAATTCTTTAGCTCCTTCAATAAATCCATCAACGAACTGACCGACACCGTCATTATCGAAAACCATATTTGAATTTGGGACAGAGTAGGCGAATAGATTCGACTTTAATAAATCAATGACCTGATTTCCTTTTGATTTTTCCATTACATGAAAGTCAATCATAATTTTACCCGACCAAACATAAATAATGAATTTATCAGAGCCTTTCATGGCTATATCGGTTGTTAAATATTTTTCACCTTCCGGAACAAAAGAGTTTGTAAATATATCGTTGAATTTATGGAAGTCATAAATATCATTTCCTTTAAGAGAAATTTTCCAGTTACCACCAAGTAAACGGAGTTTTTCTTCCTGACTTTGTGCGTTGAGGTTTCCTAAATATCCAGGATTGATTTTTAAAAGTTCTTTGTTCTCATAAATGGAACCGCCGATAAATGTAAAAGACTTGATGAAGTCAGCTGGAGAAACCAAGCCTCCGGACTTCTCAATCTCGCTATCAAGAAATTCCTTGCACTTATGGTAAACCTCATCAAAGGAATCACCCCAAACAATGTTATCATTTTCATTTGTGAAGTATCTTACAACTCCTTGACGTTCTGGAATAGGATAACCGTAATTTGGTGAGTTTGGATCTTGGTCGATATACCATTCAATGAAATCTGCAACCCAACTGTCCGGATCCGGATTGCAGGTAGCTCTTATGTATGGTTTGATCCCACACGTAGAACGGTTACGAGAAAGCATATACAGGAACATCGATTTACTAAAGTGAGTAAGCTCATCAAACATAATCAAAGGAATCTCCGCACCCTGCCAGTCGAATTTATTTTCTTCGTACTGCATGTGTGAGAATTTCAGTTTTGTTCCGGCTTCAAACTTCCATTCTAAAATAGAGTTTCGAGATTCCGCACCGCTTACCTTTCTGTAAAGTTTTTCCGAAGCATCCCACAAACCTCCCTCCGCACGGATCATTGGAGAGGTTCTACGGAAACAAACCGCCCCGAATCCCTTAACATGAATGTGTCTTAACGGTTCGAGTAGGAGAGAGAATGTCTTACCAGCACCCGCAGCACCTCCACCGATAACGATGTCCGCAGATGAAGAAAGGGCTTTCATTTGATAGCCCTCCTGTGGTTTTATGACATTTATAGTTGACAAATTTAATCTCTGTTGTTATTCGGTAACTCAAAAACTGTAACCTGATTCTTTATTTCAATTGGGTTATCTTCCTGACCACCGTGATTATGTTTCTGAGGTACTTTTCCCTCTGTTCTGTCGAGGAACGTGGTTATTGCCTTGTTATCCCCCTGAATTGCATTTTTAGTGATCGTAATGGCTATAAGCTGATTTATTGACGCTTTACTTTTGATTGAGCCTTTCTGTACTTTCTTCTTTCCATCTTTAACGAGTGTGATCTCAAATTCAACCTCATTGCTATCTCCGTACTCCTTTAGGAAGTCTGAAACATTCTTAGGCTTTCTGCCATTATTTTCGGGTTGGTTTTCTTTAGAGAATCTATTCCCTTCAGTATTCCCTTTGACAAATTGTCCGTTGTTATTCCGTTGTTTTTCCATCGGTATAAATTATTCATCGGTCATTCCTTCGATTAAATCAATAATGTCTTCCCACGCTTCGATCTGGGCTTTCACCTCAACATATTCCTGTTTGTGTCTTGAAGTTGCTGTTCCACCATCGATAAGAACTTCCAGATCTTTCTTTTTTTCTTTGGCTCTTTTCACCTTGCTTTTTAAAACTTTTTGTAAGTCCATGAGTTTTTTATTTTCGGGTTTCATACCTAAGATTTTTTATCTAAGGTAGTAATATTTTTAATCTCCATTCCATAGTTATTGATACCTGTGGGAATCTCTATGGGCTTTTTAATGAATTTATTTCGCTTAAAAGGTGTATAATCAACATGATGATGTACACGCTTGAATTTATAGACTATTTTAGCGTATTGAGGGTAGACATCAACGAGCATTTTAGATTTCGGATATGTTCCCTCTTTCGCATAGAATTCACCTGTGTTTCCACCTTTCAAAACTTGTGTTCTCAGCTTCTCTTGTAAGAAAGCATAAAATTGCACAGTACAAAGTCCGGCAGTGAGAATATCAAGTGATAAAATTGTGTCTTCATTATAACGCCCTCTCCACCTGAAGGGGATATCGTTTCTGATCAGGTTACAACTATAAATTCTTGTATTGGCTATGAAGGGAGGTGTCTTTTGCTTGGAACATGCAAACATGAAATAATTCGGACCAGCCATCACAACGTTTTCGTATCTCATGCAAAAATCTTCCATTGCTGCGAAGATCGCTCCGGTTTCAACTCTGATCTGTTTGTTTCGGTTCCAACGGTAGAAGCTCTGAATATTATCATCCATTACCCAATGCCAGGCAAAACCGTTTTTGATTGAGTGATCCCAAACAAAGTTTCTTGCTGGTCCCGGACCTTTACTTTTTGTACTTCCAAGATCGTCGAGGGTTTGGTAATTGTCCTGAAAGGTTTTATCTAAGATAAGAATTGTAACGTACGGATTTCCTTTTGTATGTTTTCTATACAGCTCGTATTCCTGTTCCTCTACAACGATATAATGATCTACCTTCATTCGGGAAAGTGATTCACTTGTTAATCGTATCTCGTAACGACCTTTTGAAACAATGTAAATAGGAAATTTATTCTTCATCTTTGTATCTCAAATCTTTTACGATTTCCGGTTTCTTTTCTGGGAACCAAATCGATTTTGTATCTCTCGTCATTTTAATGCCTATCAGCTTTGCAAATGCGAATCTGTCTTCGTCATTCTCAAAAGAAACAATCACTCTGTTTTTTGCCAATAAATCCTCCTGTTCAAACTCCGGCATATCAGTCCACTCAGCTGTAGGATCATTTTCTCCAATTCCTTTTGGTATAAGATCAACCTTATCAAATCCGATATCCTCAAGGAAGTCAATCTCAAAATCATCTGAAAGAAGTTCAAAGTCAAATTCGGACTTATCCGTAGCAAGATTATCTACAATGGCTAATTGTTTTCTTGCATCGTCCTCAGTGGCTAAATCCGTCCTTTTAACAGCTATCAAAGTCTTTCCGTCTGTCTCAATAACTTTTATCGGAATTCCGAGCTTTTCTGCCTGAGTAAATGTCTCATTTCCGGCAATAATCTCATCTTCATTATCGAGAAGGATAGAACGACCTGCACCCAATTCCATGAGAGATTTTTTTATCAGCTCCTGATTTTCTTCTGAGTGCTTACGGTAATTTCGTTTGTCTTTCTTAATTCCCATTTTATCAACAATTATTACACAAATATACAAAAAAAGTATTCTATTAGAATACTTTAGGATTTTGAAATTTTGCTTTTATTATTGTTTAGAACAGTGGAAGTTTAGGTTTTTCTACAGTTTTATAATGTGTATACTTTTTAGGAATTGGTTTAAAAGCTTCATGCAGGAACGCTATCTTTTTACCTTTGAAATCGCAAACCCAAACATCATTTTCAGGCATCCTATTTTTTTCGGTAATTAAATACCACCCATTATTATTTTTTAAGTCCTCAAGAGCTTTTCCTAAACCTAATGGTCTAACAGGAACTAAATCATTTCTCGTAGTTCTAAATGAGAATATTTCATAACCATGCAGGAAAGTTTCATTTCCGTGATCATAGAAATTAGAAAATCCATCACTATCTATACCATAATCGCTACGGTTGATTCTTTCAAAATCTTCTCCGTAAAATTGTTTTATCAAGTCTGATTCTGTCATGTTGTTTGTTTTAGTTTGTTAATCCAAAATATTTGGAGCATTATTTTTAATTTCATAAATTATACTTTCGCAATTCATAATTAAATTACCTCTGGTCTCTTGTAATTTCTCATCATATGGTAGATTTTGAATCAAATCTATCGCATCGGTTAATAGCTCTGTCATTTCATCCTCACGATCGGGAACTTCTTCGACCCATTCGGGTTCTGGAAAATCTGTTCGTGCTACATGCTTATTTTTAAGCATTATAGGATGCATTTGAATATATTCTTTACCAGGTATTAAATCTTTGTATTTTACTTTGATAAATTTTGTTTTCATATATTTTTATTTTTCAAATTCCCAAAAAGATAATTTTCCTTTTACATTAAAAATTGGCTTATCGTAAAACACTGCGTTTGCCAAAACCCAGTTATAAATTGGTTTCGGTTTTACATTTAAAATTACAGATAATTGAAAATCAGATTCGCTTATTTTCTCCGCCCAAATACTCTCATGATTGATTACGCAATCGATAACATCAACCTCGCCGATGATTGCGGAGTATAAATCCCATTGACGACAATCACTGATTCCAACTAATTTTCTTTGCTGCGAATTAAGATCATTCCAGCTTGCAGGTTTAGATGATGCATGAATATATATCCGGCCACGGAAATTTGTTTTCCAAGTTCTGTTTTCGATATCCTTAATTCCATTAGCTATGAGTGATGCCCAAGGCTGTTTAATTGATAAGGCTTTCATATTTTAAGGTTTTAGTATTAACAGTAAAAATTCATCGTCGTTTTTCATGAGTTCAATTTTTTCCTTATCCGGAACTTTTGAAGCAGCTATATCTATGATTTTGTAAACTTTTTTAGCTTGACAATCGGTAATTTTCATTAACAATGTGAAAACATAATCGTTTTTGATTGCCAGTACGTCTCCATATTGAGACAATTCGATGGTTAATTCTTCCATATTATTTTAATTTAAAATTGTTTTAATTATCGATCCCACACTGGGAAAATACTTCACAGCTTTCCTCATCATCAAAGAATGATAATTGTAAATCCTCTGAGGAACTGTCATCTTTGATTTTCTTTTTTAATTGTTCTGCCCTTTTTCTGATATCTTCAACTGTGGAATTTTCTCTGAAAATTTTGATTGGTAATTCCGGTAGTGGCTTTCCTTCTTTTTTCAGTTTTCTTTTTTTACTTTCCGGAATGTAGTAGCCATATTTATTCTGAAGGTATTCGGCAAATTCAAACTTCCAAGGATCATCGATCATTATTTGAGCTTGTTTATCTAAGTTTCGTTTGTAGCAATCACAGCAATTGCCTTCCCATCCTTTTAGATTTAATCTGAACGGTTGCTGAGCAAACCAAAAATTAACATGCTTTTTTGTAAATGGTTTCCAAGATACAAGCGGATATTTTAAATTATACTCGCTTTTTCCTGAACTCATACGATCAAACTCATCAACTCGGATCCCGATGAAAGTGTCGTAATCTTTCTTTTTAAATCCGATACTTTTCATGTAAGAATGAATCGGTCTCTCTTTCAATTCTCTGGTTGAAAACTTTGAAGAAATGTTCGGTAAACCATATTTTTTCACCATCATTTCGTAAGGAGTATTGTCTCTTAGTTTCCAGTCCTGATTGCGTGTAGCAGTTTCAAAAGTAACGATCCTGTGAGTTGTTCCTTTTCTTTGATTTAAATGAATTTCGGCTTCAACCCAAATAATTTCACAACCGAAGTGCTCTCCAATTTTTCTGACAAATTCAAGGGTTTCATCATTCTCTCTACCAGTATTGGCGAAAATAACAGTGAAATCATATTCGTCACTTTTATTCTGCAGCAACCACCAAAGCATGAAAGCTGAGGATTCACCACCAGAAAATGATATAAGTCCTTTTTTCTTCATTATGCGCTGATTAATTGTTTTCTTTTAGGATTTCTTTTATTTATTATCTGCTTAATTTTTGGAACATTTTTAAGTATTAAGTCTTCGATCTTTTTACTGTGTTTGCTTTTTTTATGCTTTAAGCCATGACTTTGACGAATTATAAATGTTCTTAAATCAAATTCAATAGTTTCTATTTTTACACCCTCATATCTTGCTGAAAATATGAGACTGTTTTTTTTATTATAATAGCTATTGGCATAAACGCAATGGTGAAACAATTTTCCCTCTTCGTAAAACTCCTGTACATTCTGTAATGGTCGAACGCTTAATTTTCCTGAAGTAAATTCAAGTCCTAAAAATTTTCCTTTTTCTCTTTGGTATTGCGGTTGTGCAGTATCAATTCTTTTTTTATCACTAATTCCGGTAACTTCCAGTTCTTTCTTAATTTTCAGATTGATATAATAATCATGAGCTTTTACAAAATCTTCCGGACAAACGTAATATTTGTTATGAAGATCTTTATCTAAAAAAGCTAAGGCTTCAATGTAATCCCTATATGATTCCGTATGCTCTTTTTTTATTTTGTACTTATTTCTAAAACATATTCTGAGCGCTGGCCAGTACTCTTCAATGTCTTCATTCGTCCATTGCTCAATGATATTGATATAGCCTAATTTCAACAATGTTTCTGTTTTAGGGCATTTCTCCAGCTTATTTATTAAAGTTGAAAATTGGATATCTTCTAATCGTTTTGCAGTAATTCCTCTCTTTAGAAGATCAGAACGGAATTTTGATTCTGGCAGAAAAAACCAAGGAAAAGGATCATAATTTTTATTCGTATAGTAAGTAATACTAAATCCAACTTTACGAATTTCTAATGAGCCACAATATCCCCCAGTATATCCGCTTTCTATCATAGAATTGATAACAACCTTCTTACTATTTCCATCATACCAACGTTGATTAATTTCCCAGCAAACAATATCTTTTGGCTCTCCTTTTCTGTATCTCACTCTGGTGTAAAAACATCTGGTCACTTGAAAATCGTAAATTCCTTCTTTTATTACAGAAGCCAATGCAAATATTCTTAACTCTGTATGATCTTTTATTTGCCTTGTATTTTTTACTTTTAGTTTTGATTGACAGGTAGGGCAGGTTACTTTTTCATTGGAAATAAGTTTCATATCTACATTTGAACCACATTCCAGACAAAATGCTTTATGTTTTGTTGCATAGCATAATTTAGGATATAGTCGATCAACGGCATAAGAAATCTGTTCTGCTGTTAATCTTGGTAGTTTATTTTCTAACTCCTTTACGGCTATTTCTATTTTGGTTTTTGGTTTCATAACTAAGACATTAATTCAAAAAGTGATAACTGAGTTCCATCGGCAGGTTTTTCTTCCTTTTTAGGTTTTTTAGGTTTAGCTTCCTGTTTGGGATTTGCTGCAACATTTGCACGCTCTGGAGTTTTTCGTGGCGGATTATTTTTGTTAATCTCAGCAACTTGCTCTGCGGTTCCACCAACAACGACATGTCCAGATACCTTGGCAATTTTTTTCAAATCTTTGGTCAAATAATATGTTTTAGCCAATGTAAATACCTCATCATTTGTCATGGCATGAACTCCTAATTTTTTTACCTCTCCCATGATGTATGCGCAGCAGTCTGTAAGATTTTTATCTTTATTCTGAACTGCTGTGGCCAATTCTGGATCGTTATTGATTTCAGCATCTAAATACGTTTTAATAGCTGTTTCAAATGGATTACTTGCTTTCATATAGTGGTTTTATGTTAAAATTCTAAGTGTTCTATTGAATCAAAAAATTCAGTGATATCGTTTATATAGCTGAGATCAATTCTTCGGAAATCTTTATAGTTTCCACGATGATAACCGTCCTGAATTCTTATGATCTTACACCAGACTTTTGTGCCGGCTCTCTCAAATGTGCATCCAGGTAAAATGATCTCTCCAGTCAATTTGTATTTACTATTTCTGTTGTAAAAGAAATCGTCAAGTCTTTTCTGCATTGCTGGACCATTCGGTACAATTGCTAAAATTTCACCGCCCCAATATTCTAAATGCTTACAGGCTTTTATGATGTGTTCCATTGCTGTTTTTCCGGAAGCTCCAAAAGGAGGATTCATTGCGATCTTATTGAACTTATTACTGATGTGATAATTTTCAAATGCAATATTGTGAACCTTCCCTGTAGCATTTATTGATAACTCAGAAGCCAGATAATGGCTCGGCTCAATAAAATGATTATTTGTATTTCCCGGGAAAAATCTTCCGATCGCTCCATGTCCGGCAGACGGCTCCAGTAAATTTTCATTTGCTTCTGGATTCAACCACTCAACCATCTTCATTCCCAGCGGTTCCGGAGTAGCAAAATAATCGACACCTTCTCTGGCTTTATTGGATGAGGTTTTCTTACCACGTGCGAAATAGAATGTTTTAGCCTTATCAAATTCCGATATCGTGAATAAAAATCTGTCAGCTTCTTTTCCTCCTGTTCCCTGATTTGTATTTGGCTCGTCGGTGTGGGCGTTTTTATATCCTTCTTTGAATGCCGTTTCCAGATCACGGGCGAGATTTCCCATCGCAAGATTTTCAGCCGTTTTTGATCTCTGCGCAATCTTAGTCGCAAATGCATATCTTTCCGTAGTGGTTTGGATCGTAGCATACTCGTAAATCGCATTACTTCTTAAACCTTCTCTGTATATCCTGCCTTCGGTTTGGATCGCCTGAGTAGGAGCTGTAGGAAGTCCTAAGTTGATTAATACTCTTTGGTGTTTTCCTGACCTATCGTGAAGTGAAATCCCTTCCTGTCCTGCCTTGATTTGAACAATAATTAAATTGGTGTCCGAATCGTCCTCGTTAAACTCATCTATGTATCTGCTGCGGAGTTTTTTATTAATAGTTCCGTTGAACTCTTTCGCCTCCGGAAAATATCTTTTTAAAGTTTCCCTAACATTGATCAGATCATTAAGGTTTAAATTCCAAAAGTGAGAGTATTCGTCTCTGAAGTTTGAAATTTCAATATCAAGTTCAGGGTTGTAATCTTCATCTTTATCCAGGAACTCGTCACTGTGAAACTGAAAAGGGTGAGAGGGTAGAGAATTATTGTAATTGTGAAAAACAACTACCTTTCTTCCCATTTTCAAATGCTGATAAATTCTTTTCGGGATCTCTCTGGCTTTTATACATTCCAACAGCTGGGTAATGTACAGGTGATTATGTTTTTTATGAATTCTGTCACTAAGGATCGGATATTTATCACAGAACGTCTGATCCCAGAACAGCTCAAATCCCGATTCAATTTCTTTTCCGATCTCAGAATCCAGCGTAATAAATTCACGCGAATAATCATAATCTAAATTAATCTGTCGGGTAGACATTACACCGAGCTCTCTCTGTCTCTCGAAAAAATTTCTCTCCATCAGGTTTTGATCGACACCACTTTCCGGAATGGTGCATTTGTTGTACCTCATCCGATATCCGAAATTCTCAACCATGAATTTGCTCCAGCCTGTCGGCACATTATATCCATCTTCATAGCTTGGATCTTCTATCGTTTCATTGATCTCAAACAAACAACCGTCTGCATATTTTATTGATTTATGGTAGGCGAAAGGAGTTGCTGAAAGAAAAACAACTTTTGTTCTATCAACTATTTCAGTAACAATTTTCTTGAAAAGCTCTTTGTTGAAAACTTCTCTACCATATTCATCTGTAGAGTAGAGAGCAGATGATTTTCTGATTTTGGTTTTTACAACAGATGGAACTTTTACAATTTCCTGATGCTGCATATAGTACGAAGTGGAAATCCCCTGTGCGTTTTGGTTCAAATAATGGCTTTCATCATAAATAACCAAATCAAATTCTCTAGTTAACAGCGCCTGATTCTGGTAGAAATTTGCATAGGTTGTCACACTTATTTCAAATCCGGGATCGTGAACTCCGGAAAGATGATGAACGTTTAAATCAAAGACCTCAGCTTCTTTTTTCCAGTCAGTACATTTTTTTTCGGTAGGAACAATTATTAAAATATTTCTTTTGTCCTGAGCAAAGAATCGTTTCGCAATACCAAGGCCAACAAAAGTTTTTCCTGTTCCGGTTCCGTTGGTGAATAAATATCCTTTACCAATTTTAAACCTGTTTTCTGCGAAACTTATATCTTCTGCCTGTGTATCGAAAAGAAAAGGCATCATGTTTTTAATATTTCCAGGATCACCCAGAATTATTGAAGAAACATTTTGTGTCGCCTCAAAATCAAATGATAATTGTGTGTACTTACCTTCAAACATCGTTTTTTTTTAATTGAGAGTTTCAAACTCTATCTCTATTCTTGGGACTAATCCGTAGATTTTTTCAACATTGGAAATTTTACATATCTGAGAATCATTCAGAAAAACAATTCCCTGCAGCGCATCAAATAATGGCTTATTTAGGTTGTCTGTCAGATCAGGCTTTACATCTTTGTAGAAAACTTTGCCTTGCTCCAGTTCCTTCAGCTTATATTTCGGCCAGTTTTTTTGTGGAGCAAAAACATAAAGAAGTTTTTTCACATGGATTGCTCCGGAATAAGGTGCAAAACCTGCTGGAAGTTGTGATTTTACATCGTAAGCAATATTTTTTTCATTTCGCTTAACCTCAGCAGTTTGGTAATGCTGAACGTAGACCTTATTGTTTTTTGTTCTCGCTACTCTTGATCTTACCGACTGTTTTGGCTGTGGAGTTCCTAAGATTTTTAATTTCAGATTCATTTACTTCAATTTTGTAGTTATTGTAATTACTTTTTTCTCGTCTGTTTTGGACGTAAAGCTCTTGGAAAGGCTTTAGCCAGTGTGGTTTATTGTTTTTCATTTCTTAATCTTTCTATTTCTGCTCTGAGTTTGTGATTTTCTGCTCTTAACTGGAAGGATTCATAGCTCCGTCTGTTTTTTAACTCATACACATTCTCCATAATACACATGATGTAGTTAATGTCATGACTTATCTCTTTAAAGTCTTTGTACCAGTCTTTTTTCTGATTTTCAAACATGGCCAATACTTCTTTTTCGTTGGCTTCATTAGATCCAGGAATTAAATTTCCTCTGGCTTTCAACATTGCTTTTTCGTCACTTTTACCGAGAAAATATTCGATCCTGCCTATTGCTTTCATCAGCTTATTTCTGACCATTAATTGAGTTTCTCTATCATCCTGAGTGTGAACTCTATCGTCCCATCCCTGACAAAACTGTCGAAAAGCTTCAACTGCTTCAGAATGGGAAATCGTCTTCATCGTCGTCTTCTGTTTGTGTTGGTTGTACTGGTCCATTTCCAAATGCCTGTTCTGGTGTAAATCTTAAATTGTGTATATTCAAATTACTTACTGGACTACGGTCATAAAACTTTGTACAGTTGGCGAATGCGAACTTTGTCGTTTCATTTTCTACATAATACTCGTAATATCTCCGGCTTTTCCAGTCGAAGTAAATGTCATAAATGCCCCATTTTGCAATTCCTTCTGGCTTAACTTTGAGAATGTGAACATTCGTCTGATTCTCTTTGATGATTGGTCCTTTTTCAGGATCATTATTCGGTTCCGGACGATGAACTAAAACCTGCAGCATAGCCTTCCTGTTATTGTTCTTTCCCCCATAGAATTCATCCGCCAGTGCTAATAATTTTTTTCTCTTACCTGTTTTATGATCTAAAGTTTTCTGAGTTTCCGCCACATGATTGACTATAATGTCATATCGATTGTTTTCTTCAGCTTCCAGATTAATGCGGTTAAGACATCTTAAAACCTCATTAGCTTTTGGTTCAAAGTCTTCAATATCGTAGATCGGATCAATCACCAGACTATCGAATTTAATTCCGTAATGCTGCTCAGCTTTAGCCAATTCCTTGTAAATATTTTCAAGGGATTGATAAGCGGAATTTTTTCGATCCTGTTTGAAAACATAAAGCTTATCCAGAAGAAAGTGCTCCGCCTCATCGGCTTCTGCATCTGTCATTGCATAAGGATTCTTTGATCCATCAGGTTTAATTTTAGAATATGGCTTACCTTGGTATAGTCCACAGAAATGAGAAAAAACTTTCTCGACATCTCCGCTCTCTGTGGTAAAAATTGCAACCTTGAAATTGTATTTCTCGATAAGCTGCATAACCAATTCATTTGTAAATTGAGATTTACCATGATTGGGTTCACCTCCGATCAGAATTGTAGTTTTTCTGGATCCCATCAAATACTTACCCTCATCGAATTTATTCCAGGTTGTAAATCCAAAGTGTATCGGATCAAGCTCTCCGTTTTCACGGATGAATCTCATTCTTTGCTGAGTTCTGCCTAATAAATCTACGAAGCCCATGGTCCAAGAATTTCTGGTTGTAAATTATCGGCTTTTGTCACTGTTTGAGTTTTTACTCCGAATTTTCCTTCATTTCTTTTCCAAGTACCCAACCTGCCTTTTGTACTCCAAGTTTTTTCCAGTTGAAATTTCATTACTCCGGAAGCGCTTGGCTCAATCCAGTAATCGTAAAAATCTCTTACGGTTTGTTTACCGAATTCTTTTACAAAAGGTTTTAAGGAATTATAAAATTCTATTTGTGTTAATTGCTTAAATGATTTTTCAGATTCGGAATTACCAACTTCCTGTTTTTCTTTTGGAGGAACTTTAGTGGGTGGATTTTCTTTTTTACTTTCTTTATTATTTTTAGTTTTGTTTAGTTTATCTTTAGTAGACACTAAGCTCGACACATCCTCGACATGAACCTCAGCACTAACCTCTGCATAATCCTCTACATTTTTTGCATAGGTTTTTAAAGAATATTGAGCGGAAGCACTTCCGGATTTCGTTTTAAAGTCTATTAAGCCTGCTTGCTTCAATCTATTTCTCGCTGAATTAAGAGTACGAACATCTGTCAAGCCGATACTTGATAAAACCTTCTGATTGTTATGATCGAAGGATTCTCTCCAAGAACACAGATTGTTTACTTTCAATAGGTAGAAGTAAAGAGCAATCTCGGTTGATCGGAATGAATACACTTCATTCATAGTCCAGAAA
This sequence comes from Chryseobacterium gambrini, assembly GCF_900156825.1. Classification (GTDB taxonomy): domain Bacteria; phylum Bacteroidota; class Bacteroidia; order Flavobacteriales; family Weeksellaceae; genus Chryseobacterium; species Chryseobacterium gambrini. The sequence continues at coordinate 220,595 of NZ_FTOV01000002.1, forward strand.
TTGTTTATTAGCTTTAAGTAGTTCATTTTTTAATTTCAGTTATTTTTGAAATGGTACATTCGTGAGCTGTCTTCCGTTATTGGATATAAAAAATAATCCTGTTGGGGTTTGCTCTATTTTCATGGTTTCAATCTTTCCGAAGAATTTTACATTTCCTCCCAGATCCACAACCCATGCGCTTTTTTTTGTTGGAGCTATTCTCATTACTCGCCCTACAATCTGATAATAAAGAGCTAATGACATGGTACTTCGGGCAATCAGTACACACTCCAGTTCCGGATAATCGAAACCTGTGGTAAGAACTCCCACATTTACAACACATCTTATTTTTCCTGATTTGAATTGAGTAAGAATTTTTTCCCGCTCATCTTTTTTTGTTGATCCGGTAAGAAGTACGGCTCCGGGAATTCTTCTGGTTACATTCTCAGCCTCTTCAATAAGAGAGCAGAATATTAACAGATTTGGTCTTTTTGCTAACAGTCTATGTGCGTATTGCACAATCTTAGAAGGCATATCAATAACCTTGTAATATCTTCTCAAAGATTGTTCTGTAAAGTCTGTTCCTGTACTGTTTAGCTGAAGCATTTTTCTGTCGACAACATCAAAGGAGAAATATTCAAGTTTGGCCAGGTAACCATTATCGAAAAGCTCACTATTTTGGATATAATAAAGAACCTCATCAAATACTTTTGGCTTTGTTCTGGTCAGGAACTTCAATTGAGCACCTTCCATTGTGTTATGCAACCTGTAAGGAGTTGCTGTAAGTCCTAATACTTTTGCCTTCGGAAAAGCTGAAATAAATTCCTCATACATTCCTCCCTTTGGATTTACTAAGTGGCATTCATCAATGATAATGTGTTCCAGTCCCTCAAAAAGATGCTTTTTATTAATGATGCTGCCGATTGTACAGAAAGTAATATTATCTACTTTTTTTTGTCCTGCAGAAGCAGAATAAATGGAAGCCTTAAAACCTTGACTGATATACTTTGCGAAATTCTGTTCCAGGATTTCCTTAGAAGGCTGTAGGATCACCGTCTTTCCGGTCAAAGGAGCAAGCATATTTGCTATGACCACAGATTTACCTGCTCCGGTTGTAAGGATAAGAAGAACATTCTTTTTTGAGTTTCCCTGAAAATATTTTATGCCAGCTTCAACCGCTTCTTTTTGATATGGCCTCAATGTGAACTTTGGCTTTTCAGCGATTGTAAATAAATTTGGCGCGTTTTCTTTAACGATTTCAGCTATTGACATTTTAAACTATTTGTTTTATTGAGTTGTAAGATTTTTTGATTTCTTGAATGTTTTCTTCGAAATATTTATCAAAGGAATCTTTGCCCCCGAAAATCTCATCTAATCTTTCTGAAATTTGACCTGATGGATTTAACCAACTATCTTCTTTACATTCAATAGGTGAATAAATTGCAATCAAATGTGCAGAAGATTGAAAATGGACACACATTGCAGCATAAGCTGTAAGTTTGTTTTTTGCCTGTAATGAATATTTTGAAGACATTGCTCCATATTCGTATTGTATTAAAGTTTCTTTAGACATACTAATCTATTTTTGCATTTTCAAAATCTTCATCACCATCATCTTCTGAAGGAAATTCCATTGACAGCTGCTCGTATTGCGGAGCCGTTTTTCCGTTCATGTAAGCTTCGACTTGCTCTATCACAATTTTCAAGTAATTATTAAGTTCTTCTATGTAGAGATAATTACTATTGTCAAGCTTTATTTTTGGAGTAGTAAATCCAATTACTCCGTAGGTAACAGTTTTGGATCCGGTAAGAATTACAGATCTGTTTTCATCACTTCCAGTAATTTTAAAAGCTGTAACACCATAATTTTCTAAACTCTCATGAGCTTCAAGTTCTGAAAGAGGAGTTTGATTATTGGACCAGTGGAAGAGTCCATCAATATGAGCCAGAAAAACATCTAACTTTTTAAAAGCTTCTAACATATCATCGTGTACGATATGAACTCCTTTTCGGGACAATTCATCACCTTTCATAAGGCCGACTAATAACTCATAAGAGTACGTTAGGAAGTGATCTTTTAGCGATGCAGATTTGATTTCAATCTGCTTTTCTTCTTGGTTTGCGAAATCAACTAATTTTTCAAGCTGATCAGAGTTAACTTCAATTACTTTCATAAATATTTATTTTGCTTCAAAATCATTTAATTCAACACGCTTTTCTAAGCGGTTAACTTTTTTAGCGATCATTTCCTCAACTTTTAATCCCAAAAGGGGATTAATCATTTCCATTTGTTCAATCATGATCTTCACATCAGCTACTTCTTCCACAAGGTTTTTGAAACTTTCCTCATTATTATTTCTGATATGTTTGCGAACTGCTAAAGCCAATTCTGTGGCTTCTTCCTGTGCCATCTCATATTGAGCTCTTACGCCCCACTTTTCGATAGCTTTTAAATAAATTTCATGTCTTGCCATACTGTTCTTTAATTTTTATTATTTTATCTATTAATGGTAGGTTTGAAAGTTCATTATTGCATTTTTCATGCATGAGAACCATATTCGGAAGAGCATTTCTTCCACCTCTGGAAAGAGCTAATAAATGTTCCAGCGTAATGTCGTCGCCAAGTTTTTTATTACAGAAGAAACACAGATCACCGTCACGTTCTAAAATCTGGGCTTTTTCCTTTTTGTAGCTCGACTTTCTTCCGACATTTGGAGGATAGCCATCCCATTTTTTATTTTCTTTAAAAAACCGGATTGCTCTCGCTGTATATTTATTTGATGTTTTACCACTTTTGTAAACTATTCCTATGATTCTGCCTTTAAATTTTAGGGCTTCATATTCGTTGGTAGTTGGTAGAATGTCGCAACCACCTTGCTCTAACCATTTTCTGAATTTTTGTATATCTAAATCCATCTAATCAAGGTCTTTAATATTGCATGGAAATCGGTAACCATTTTCTCTCTCACAGATCACCGCATTTCCGCTAATCCCGATGATCTTTATTTTTTCACCTTTTTTGGCCCAGAAGCTCTTGGCGAATTTTGCATCTTTGTTGAGAGTTTTTATGTCACCTTCTTTCACATTTCAATTTTTAATTGTTCGTTTGGTTCAGGAAGGACGATGTTGAAAAAGTCCTTTGCGAATTGTCTAATTTTTTGTTTGAATTCGAACTCCCATTCGTAAGTATTGAGCTTTGTAGATGATTGAGGAACTCTCACAAAAAGTCCAGTATCTTCATTTATCTTTTCTTCGTAGTTGCAGTTCATCTTAATAAGATCATGGACATCTTCAGCTGACATTATCTCTCCCCATGTATCAAGTACACCTCTCTGCAGAATAGGAATCCATACTTTCCAGTAAAAACTATTTTGTCCGTTGGAACGTTTTTTATATTTCCTTTTAAATATGAGAGTGATTTCTTTGCCTTCGAATTGTTGTACCGCCTTCTTTATGAAATCATTATTCTGCCGGAACTTTCCATCACGAATGAGAGTTTCGATTTCAATAGATTTCATAATTATTCGTCTTGAAAAATTGTCATATCAAATCCTGCAGCCCATTGTGGTTTATAAAGGATGTTTTTGCTCTTGAAATAATCGTACGATCTGTCAAAGGCTCTTTCATTTACCATTTTATTCAGACGCATCATATAGTACTCGAATTTTCGTTTACAGTAATCTATATAACCTACCTCAACCTCCGGAACCGAATAGTTGAATTTATCATCGTACAGTACATACTTAAATTTTGGATTTGTGGAAAGTCCCAGAATTTCCAAACCTGTTGCGTAAACTCCGATCTGCATTTCATAGTCGTATTTTTCAATCTCCCATTTGAATTTATCAGGGTTTAGTTGCGATACGAATTTGAAATCATGAAAAAGAGTAGGCGACCAAGTGTCAAGAATCGCAACGAATTTCCAACCCATATATTCAAACCTGATCTTCTTTTGAAATTCTTCGCAAACACATAACTCATCTGCAACGTCTGGAGCATTTTTTAGATGATCAGAAATTTTTACAGCTTTATCATATTCCTCCTGAGTAACGCAATCCTTTCCACTTAGAAGCGCTCTGCAGTATGCCTTCAGATGTAAAACATTTTCAATCTTTCCGGATTTATAATTGTCTTTAAATGCCTGCTCAAAAACTTTATCAAAATCAGTTGCAAGATCTAATGGGTGAGCGTTCATAATATCATTTACCATTTCTTCCTGATTTCCTTTTGATGGTCCCTTTGAAAGGATTGCAAATTTTTCATGGAATTTGTGATCTTCCAAAACAAGGCAGTCAACCAAGCTTCCGAAATTCATTCCTGCATTTTTACTTTTCGGTTTAAGTAAAGCACTCATAAAATTTATAGGACTATCAAGATTTTTTAATTTGGAGTAAGACATTGAAATGTCTCTCGTAATTAATCTTTCTATTAAAATCTCTCGCTCAGATCTATTATCCGGTTGCTCAATAGGAGCGATATTTACTGCTTCCTGTTCTTGAGCTTCTATTGCTGAATTTTTCATTGCTCCCATAACTATTGAATTTGAAATTTGGTTTTAAGAAGTTCTACGGTTTTGTTTGCTAACCTGTATTTTTTCTGAATTGCTGCCAATGATGGTTTTTTCTCTCCGGCTTTTATGGCTGCTTCCATATTTTTCCAGTTCTCATCATTCTCATTTAGATATGGCAGAGTTTTATTTTGTTGAGCAGGAGTATTGGCAGGTTTATTTTCTGGAGTTTGAGCTGGAGAAGTATTTTGAGGTTTTTCATCATCAACTTTTTTTCTCAACTCATTATCAATATCATCTTCGTCTGTTGGAATATGGAAGAACTTTAAGAAGAAATATCTTTCAGCGTAGGTAAGAGCGGAACCAAGACCTTTCTCCCATTCATTCTGGCCATTTGCGCCGAATAAATTTTCGTCTTTCTCGCCAGTTTCTACATCAACCCACGTGAAGCGCATCATTACTTTAGAAAGAATTTCAGCTTTAGGTTTTTGATATTCTACTTTAGTATTTTGACCATTTATATTTTCCCATTTAGTGGCCTTTGTAGTGTAATCCTGTCGATCATTTTCGATGGATAATATTTCTTGTTTAAGAATTAAGCCCAATTCGTTCATTAAGGGACGGATAAATTCTAAAACTTTGGCACCAGATACATATTCATAACCAAAAGAGTCGGAGCCTGATCTTTTATCTTTACCAAATCCATTGATTTTACATTGAATTTGATGGAGTTTTTTATAGATTGACATTTTCAAGGTGTGTTTTGAAGTTTTGTAATTCTGTGATAGCATTTCCAAGCTTTTCAATCATTTCCTTTTTGCCTTCAGGATTATTTATCTGATTATGCCATCTAATTGATCCGTGACAATCTGAAAGTCTCGCGATGGCTTTTCCATCTTCGTAAATTTTACAATGAATAGCACTCATGGAATCGATGCTGTCTGGTGCTATGAAAGATTTTTTATTGTAGCTCATTTTAATAGAATTTTCCTTTATACCAGTATTGTTTGAAATATCTTCGAGAGTTGACATTGAGAAATGTTACTTTTTCCCCGAATATCATTGCGATCATTCTTTTCATAATTATTAAGCTGTTTTGGAAAATTGAGATCTTAATTTTAGAATGTCATTCATCTGTTTAGCGTAGTATTTAGCTTTATCTTTATCATCAGTCCAGACTGAATGTGTATTTGAGGAAAATACCTTTTCAGGAATAAACTGATCTTTATTTATTAGATATAAAGTGCCTTCTGTTTTAGTTCCCCATACTGCATCAATACCACTTACAAAGAGTGCTTTTTCGCCGACACATAAAACTTTTTGTTCAGTAACCTGTGCTTCCTGAGTAGAGAAATTAATTCCTACATCATAAACTGTTTGTTCTACTTTGTAACTCATAATTTTAAATTCTACCATATCCGTAATTAGCCCATAATTCACTCTGTTCTGCCAAGTATTCTCTATGAGATTGAATACTTCTCTCTTCAGCGCCGAGCTGATCTTCTCTGAAAGCGTCAAGTTCTCTCTCTAAATCCTTTCCAACTGAACAAATCTTTTCATCCTCACGATAAAGGCAGTATGTACCAACATTTGTCATTTTAATCGTCCAAAATGCATTGCTATCATCCAAGAATAATCCGAACCAATTATTTATTTTAACATTTTCGTCTACTTCAAAATCGATGAATTCTAAGTTGTTTGCTAATTGAACTGCTTTTCTGAAATCTTTTTCAGTTGGAGAGTTTGTAAATTGTTTTTTGTTTTGTACTTTTGTGTCCATTACTGTTTGACTTTTTTAGGTTAAACTTTCGCCGTCTGTTACCGCAGATGGCTTTTTTATTTTCTTTTGTGGAAAGCTTTTCTGGCTTCCTCTTTTATTTGTTCTGCTTTAGTTTTTTTCAACTTCCCTGGGGTAGTTCCTACGCTACCCCGAGAAGTATTCATTTCAGCTTTAACAAAGGCAGATAATGTTTCTATTTTATCAAGTGCGGAGAGAATGACTACCGCTCTTTCTGGGCTAATTTCTCCTATCATATCATGTAATTATTTCTGATTCAAATATTTGTTCATCTTTCCATTCAGTGTGTTTTTTAAATGACTCAATGAAAAAATAATTTTCAAGCGTCTTTGAATTTCTGTATGCAGCCAGATATAGCGCTGATTCTCTCATCCCTATTTCTGATGCAATAGTTACTCTTAAATCATAATCATCTTGAATTTTACGGGAAACCGTAGTTTTGATTTTTCTGTTATTCACTATATTTGTTTGCTCTTTCATTTTGAAATTTCTTTTTGTAATATCAATTTGATATAGCAAAAGTAACAAAAAGTTACATATAAAAAAATAAAATGTAACAAATTTTCTCTTTAATTGTATAACTTATTGATAATGAGCGAATTTAATTTATCTGAACAAAGAAAGAAATTAGGATTAACTCAGCAAGAATTAGCTGATGAATTAAAACTTTCTCGAAAAACCATAAATAATTATGAGAAATCGGGTAATATTCCTGATAGCGTAAGGTTACTTATCAGAAATTTTTTTGAGTTAAGAAATGAGAATGGTCTTGATAATGTAACTAAAAGGGAAAATTTGTTACTTCCTAAAGACGGAGTTAAACTAGGCATTCCATTTTATAACGTTGATTTTGCCGGAGGATGGAGTAGTGAAGTTCTTTTTTCAGAAGTAAGGCCGGATTTTTATATTAATAATCCAGAATTCGATAAAGCCGAGTTTGCTTGTAATTTGATTGGTCATTCCATTTCACGTAGAATCCCTCATCGTTCAATCATAGGATTAAGATTAATTGAAGATTGGCAAACATATTTTCCAACAAATGAATTATATGGAATAGTTATGAAAAATGAACTTCGAACAGTGAAAATTGTGAAAAGAAGTAAGGAAAAGGAAGGGTATTTAACTTTAATTCCGGATCCGCTTCCTGAATTTAATCAAACCCAATATGAGCCTGAAGAGGTTCCGATAGAATTTGTATCAAGATTTTATCAACTAATAGCTTGGGCTCAATTTGAAAGAATATCAATGTAAAAAATAAAAGATCATGAGAAAAATATTGTTCATCTTTTTACTTATCTCAACTTTAGGTTTTGCGCAAACAACTGAGGTAATTCCAAATTCTAATTTTATCGAGAAAAAAGAATTGATTTTTAAAGATGGTAAACTACATATAGAAAAAAAGATTTTTTTGGAAAATGGAAAGAATGAAAGCATCCCTGTGAAACTTGATTTTTTTGGTGATGAAACAGTTTTAAATTTTGATTTAAAAAAAGTAGATAAAATTATTTTATCAGCTGCTGAAAACGCAAAATATAAACTTAAAAGTCCCTCAACTTTTAGACCGTATTCAATAGTGATAAGACCTATCAATAAAGATTATTGGTATACAAATGTTTTCTTTTCTGGGGAGAATGATTATGGAGCTAAAAAGGATTCAAGTTCGATGGCTGAAATTGATAATGAGGGTAATGTTTTAAAAGACTATAATTAAAATGACTACTTCAGATCAAAAAATATTAGAATTTGTACAAATCCTTAAAAATCTAAATGAGATAAGATTTGATCGGGATTTCTATACTCCGATTGGTATGACCAAATTTGTATTTTCTAATATTAAGAATCAAGATAAATATCCTGATAGACAATCCTGGCATTTCACAGCTGAGCATATAAGGTTGATATGTGAGGTTTTTAATGCAGATTCAAATTTTTTCTTTGGTTTAGCCGATCAACCCTTTAGAAAATTAAAAAAGAAGGGTAACATCAACGGTAACATTAAGCTAAATAAGATAATAGATAATTAAAATTAATAAAACGTAAATGATTGATTTTCAACGTTAATCTATTTTTGTTAAAAAGTTTGCTTCCTTGGTAAGGAAGAGGTCACGGGTTCAAGTCCCGTAGTTGGCTCTCATCATATCCCGATTTTTTCGGGATATTTTTTTGCCTTTATTTTTATGTATGAATTTTGTCTGAAATATTTAAAAACTTTCATAAAACCTAAAAATAGCGAGGCCTACCTTACCGATTCTGTTAAACACTCTCCATAAAAACAATTTGAATTCATTGGATTTTTCAGGATTAAAATTTTCAGAAGCATTCAGTACAAATCTTAAAATTCAATTAAAAGTAATTCCTGCACTTTTGAATTCCTTTACCATCATCAAAAATTTCGTTACATTCGTATAAAATAATTTTCGATGAACATTCTTTTATTGGAAGACGATTTAATTCTTTCAGCGGAACTTTGCAAATTTCTGGAGTCAAATAACTTTACATGCGACAAGATTTATGATGGGGAAACATTTCTTCGCCAGATTAGGAACAGTTCCTACGATTTATATCTTCTGGACATCAATGTTCCGAAAATTAACGGACTAGACGTTTGTCAGACCATCCGTTCTTTCGATAAAAATACGCCCATCATCATTATTTCGGCTTATGGAGATCTTTCCGATAAGAAAGATGCCTTTACACGTTTGGCGGATGATTATCTGGTAAAACCATTTCAGTTTGAAGAATTATTATTACGCATCAATTCTTTGCTGAGAAGAAAAGCGCCTTCTGAGAATATGGATCAGGAAATTATAAGAATCGATGATCTGATAGTAAATAAAACCGAACAGAAAGTCTATCGTGGCGGAAATGAAATCAATCTTACCCTGAAAGAATTTCAGTTGTTGGTTTATCTTGCCGAAGCGCAGGGAAGAACGGTTTCCAAGCAGCAGATCACGGAACACGTTTGGGAACATAATTTTAATACGAACACCAATACCGTTGAAGTCTACATCAATTTTTTACGAAAGAAGATCGATAAAGATTTTAAAGTAAAACTTATCCACACCCGTTCCGGTTTCGGATATTATCTAAGCCCGTTATAGAATGTCTTTAAAAAGGAAGATCGCGCTCAATCTCAGTATTGCTTTTTCATTGCTTTTTGCTATTGTAATGGTAGTTATTTATATGTCTTTTAATGATTTCCGCAGAGAAGAATTCAAAGAAAGATTCAGACAGAGACTGGAGTTCACTTCCCATTTCATTGCCAAGTCTAAAGATTTTGAAGAAGAAGCACCTGTCTTTTTTAATGAAAATTCAGATAACATTCTTTTAAATGAAACCATATTAATTTTCAACGGACAAAAAGAATTGATCTACAGCACCATTAAAGACCGCAATGTAACCTGGGATAATGAACTTCTGAAAGAACTCGACGAAAAAAAAGTAATCTATTCCGAAAAGACGGTTCCTGAAATTTATGCGGCATTAAGAACCATCAACGGAGAAAACTATTATATTTTAACAAGTGCTTTCGACACCAACGGAAAATCAAAACTGGCGTATCTTAAATATCTTTTAATAACAGCTTATGTGATGAGTGCGCTTCTCATCGGTTTTTTCAGTTATTATTTCATGGGGCAGTTTCTAAAACCTCTGGAAGATCTTAATCAGGAAATTTCTGAAGTTACGGCACATAAATTAACAACACAGATTCCGGTTCGTAATTCTAATGACGAAATTGATGTTCTGGCAAAATCTTTTAACACAATGATTGGGAGGCTGGACGACGTTTTCCAGTCGCAGAAAGATTTTACCGCAAGTGCTTCTCACGAAATACGGACTCCTATTACAAGAATGGCTTTTCAGCTTGAAAATTTAATAAAATTCGGAGAACATTCTCCTGAAACTTTATCATCTTTAAGACAGATTCAAAGAGATGTGTATCAGCTTTCGGATCTTACCAATTCACTTTTGCTGCTTACCAAATTCGACAGGGAAAATATCCAGAGTATTTACGAAGAAGTGAGAATTGATGAAGTCATTTTTGAATCCTTTGAAGCGGTTGAAAAAAGCTACCCCAAATTAAAACTGGATTTTCTGATTTCCGAAGATACTTCTGAAGATGCACTTTTAACCATTAAAGGAATTCAGTCTTTACTCGATATTGTTTTCATCAACTTATTTAAAAATGCAGCCATCTATTCCGATGATGTGGAAGTGGATGTATTGATTAAAGAAAATGACGAACATCTGATTGTTGATGTCATTTCCCATGGAAACACCATTCCGAAAGAAGAACAGGCAAAACTTTTTGAAGCCTTTAAAAGAGGAAAAAATTCTCAGAATATTTCAGGTTCCGGATTGGGTTTAAGAATCGTTAAACGAATTCTCGAATATCACGGCGCACAAATTATCTATACTTCACCGGCAGATCTCCTCAATAAGTTCAGTGTGATTTTTGTGAAATAATTTTTTAAATTAATCTAAAAATATTTACGTAATTCGGCTCTTGCGAACGAAAATATTCCCAAAAATTTTAAATAAATCTTTGCAAACTTAGCGTTTACATGAATTGAATTAATACTATAATGAACTCATAACTTAATTTAAATGAGAGAATTATGGATTGTTGCTTAACAAATTTAATTTTTTTTTAAGCATTCTTTAAGAGCATTTTAATAGCAGAAAGGCATTTTTGTATCATAAAATCAATAAAATGAACAAATTTGCAGGGCTGTTCATCGTCATTTCCTCATTCATGACGGCACAACAGCAAATGTCGCTTCGGGATTGCGAAGAAGCTTTCCAGAAGAACAATTTACAACTGCTTGCCGAACAGTACAACATCAACATAGCTGATGCAGATATTTTGCAGGCTAAAATCTGGGAACTTCCGCAGTTGAGCGGACAAATTAATGCATACAACCCCGAAGACAGAAAAGTTTTCGATGCGGGACACGCAAAAGGAGCGCAGGTAACCCAATTAATTTACATGGGGGGCAAAAAAAAGAATGAAATTGCCTTCGCAAAATCCAATAAGGAACTGGCGCAGCTTCAGTTTGCACAGCTTTTGGTTGATCTCAAATCCCAGCTTCGTTCCACTTACTTTGAACTTTACTACGAAAAGCTAAAACTCGACAATACCAATAAACAGCTTGGTTACATGAACGATCTTCTGGCTGCCTACAAAATACAGTCTGCCAAAGGAAATGTTTCGCTGAAAGACGAAGTTAGACTGCAAAGTATTGTCATTCAGTTGAATAACGATAAAGTAGGAATCAATAAAAATATTCTTGAATTTGAACAGACTCTGAAACTTCTTACTGGAACCACCGAAGATATAGAACCACAGCTTTCCGATTCTGAAGCGAAAGAAATTTTTGCCGCTCAGCCTTTTGGCGACGAAGCGGAACTTCAGAAAAAAGCACTCGAAAACAATGCCGATTATCAATATAATTTAAAATTAATCGACAACAGTAAGCTTTATGCGCAATGGCAGAAATCTTTAAACGTTCCTGATCTTAATCTCGGAGCAGGGTGGGATCAGAATGGCGGAACCTTCAAAAATGAAGTCAATCTGATGGTCGGAATTCCTCTTCCGCTTTGGAAATCCAATAAAGGAAATGTGGATAAAGCCAATTTTGCCATTCAGCAGAATCAGAAAAATGCAGAATTTCAAAAGCTGAACCTCCAAACAAAAGTACAGTCGGCTTACAAAATATGGAAAACACAATACGATCAGCTCAGCCAGGTTAAATCTACCGATCTTAATAATATGGAACTGGTCTACAACGGGATGCTGAATAATTTCAGGAAAGGCAACATCAGTCTTATTGAATTTACAGACTTTATGGACAGTTACCGCGAAACCGCACTTCAGATTTATGATATGAAAAACGGGATCATGCAGTCTGCAGAACAATTGAATCAACTAGTACAAACGAAAATCTTCTATTAAACATGAAAAATTATATAATTCCGGTAATGATTGCCCTGTCTGTTTTATCTTGCTCCAAAAAAGAGGAAGGAACAAAACCGCAGGCAAAAAAAGGATTTGAACTGAGCAACACGATGCTGAATTCAATCGATTTAGCAAAAGTTGAAAAAAAATATATAGAAGATGATTATAATTTCTACGGAAAGATTTCGGCAGACAAAAACAGCTACATCGATGTCTATCCTTTGGTCGGCGGAAATGTTTTAAGCGTTAATGTTGAACTGGGCGATCATGTAACCAAAGGTCAGGTTCTCGCCACTATACGAAGTACAGAATTGGCGGAAGTGCAGAAAGATGTGAGCGATGCAAAAACAGATTTGGTTGTTGCCAAAAATAATCTTCGCATTGCCAAAGAAATGTACGAAGGAAAACTGAATACCGAAAGAGACGTTCTGGAAGCCAAAAGCCAGCTTCAGAAAGCACAGGATCAGTTGCAGCGGGCAAGTGCAGTGAGTACAGTGTATAATGTAAAAAAAGGAAATATCTACAGCGTTGTTGCGCCAATCAGCGGATATATTGTTCAGAAAAACATCAATAAAGATATGCAGTTGAGAAGTGACCGAAGCGATAATATTTTTGATGTTGCCAATACCACCAACGTTTGGGCAATCATGAACGTTAACGAATCTGATATTGATAAAATCAGCCTCGGAATGAAAGCGCAGGTTTCCACATTATCGTATCCGAATAAAGTGTTTGATGGAAAAATTGATAAAATTTTTAAAATCATAGATCCGGAAACCAACGCGATGCAGGCAAGAGTAGTACTCGATAACCAAAACGGATTGCTGATCCCCGAAAGTAAGGCAACCATCAAAGTAACCAGTTCGGAAAATACCACAGCACTTACTGTCCCTTCCAAAGCTGTAATTTTTGATGATAACAGAAGTTTTGTGGTGATTTATAAATCCAGAACCGATGTAAAAGTGAAAGAAATAAAAGTTCTGAAACAGGTAGGAGACGTTACTTACATTTCCGAAGGTCTATCCGAAGGAGAACAGGTAATCACAAACAATCAGTTGTTGATTTACCGCTCTTTGAATAGCTGATTGTATTTAAACCATTAAGATTTTAATTAAGAAATTAAGTTGAATGAAGAAAATATCTAATGATATTTTAAACTCGTTTATGAGCCACTTAACAATTCTTAACTCCTTACATATCCTTAATGGTTAAAATCAAAAGATCTTCGCTGAGTGAAAGAGAATACGCAGAACAATAGTTACAAAAATCATTGCGCTCTTTGCGTTAAAAGAATTCAACGACTTTTTTAGGTCAAAAAAAATCCATCATGAACAAATTCATTAAAAATATCATTGCTTTTTCGTTAAAAAATAAAGCATTCACCTTTATTTGGGTAGCGATTCTGGCGGTGGCAGGATTCATCAGCTTCAAAAATATGCCCATTGAAGCCTTTCCCGATGTTACCAATACCCAAATTGTCATCATTACCCAATGGAACGGGCGAAGTGCCGAAGAAGTAGAACGTTTCGTTACCACACCTATTGAATTGGCAATGAGTCCGGTTCAGAAGAAAACCAGTGTAAGAAGTACCACAATGTTCGGACTTTCCATTGTTAAGATTCTTTTTGACGATGGAGTAGACGATATTTTTGCCAGAAATCAGGTGAATAATCAGCTTCGGACGGTGAGTCTTCCTGATGAAGTGGATCCCGAAGTTCAGCCGCCTTACGGACCCACCGGAGAAATTTTCAGGTATACTTTACAGAGCAAAACCAAAGATTCCAGAGAACTGTTAACCTTACAAAACTGGGTAATCGACCGTGCTTTGAGAGGAGTTCCCGGTGTTGCAGACATCAATGTTTTCGGAGGTCAGGACAAAGTGTTCGAATTAAGCATCGATCCGAGAGCATTAGATAAATACAATTTAACGCCGCTTCAGGTATATGATGCCGTTACAAAAAGTAATTTGAATGTTGGCGGTGATGTTATTGAGAAAAACGGACAGGCTTATGTGGTGCGTGGAATCGGTTTGGTGAAATCTGTTGCCGATATCGGAAATATTACCATCCAGAACGACAGCGGAAACCCTGTTCTCGTTAAAAATGTTGCAGAAGTACACGAAAGCTCGATGCCGAGAGTAGGACAGGCGGGACTCAATCATCAGGAAGACACTGTTGAAGGAATTGTCGTGATGCGGAAAGGAGAAAATCCGCGTGCAGTTTTGGTCGGCGTAAAAGCAAAAATTAAAGAACTCAACGAAAAAGTGCTGCCGAAAGATGTAAAAATGGTCACTTTTTACGATCGTGATAATCTGATGGATTTCACCACGCACACCGTAATGCACAACCTTATTGAAGGAATTGTTCTGGTTACGGTAATTGTTTTGATTTTCATGGCAGACTGGAGAACAACGCTTATCGTTTCCATCATCATTCCTTTATCCTTATTATTTGCCTTTTTATGTCTGAAACTCGCGGGAATGAGCGCAAATTTACTTTCACTCGGAGCGGTAGATTTCGGAATTATCATTGACGGAGCGGTTGTCATGGTGGAGGGACTCTTTGTGATGCTCGACCATAAAGCCCACAAATACGGTGATGAAAAATTCAATAAACTGGCAAAAGCAGGCTGGATCAAACAGACGGGAACAGGTCTTGGAAAAGCAATCTTCTTTTCAAAACTCATCATTATTACTTCCCTGATCCCGATTTTCTCATTCCAGAAAGTGGAAGGAAAAATGTTTTCGCCATTGGCATTTACATTAGGTTTTGCTTTAATGGGCGCTTTAATTTTCACTTTAACGCTCGTTCCGGTGCTTTCGCACATCCTTTTAAATAAAAATGTAAAGGAAAAAAATAATCCATTCGTGAATTTCTGGGATAGAATTGTTTTAAAAGGATTCAATTTTACCTTTAAACATAAAAAACTCAGCTTAATTGTTTCTCTTTCATTTTTAGCCGTGACTTTATTTTCAGGAAAATTTTTAGGAACCGAATTTTTACCGCAGTTAAATGAAGGTTCATTGTGGATTACCGCCGAAATGCCGATGAGTTCTTCATTAAAAGAATCTCTGAATACAGCCGATCTTCTCAAGAAAGACATTATGAGTTTTCCGGAAGTCACAGATGTTCTCGCGCAGACTGGAAGAAGTAATGACGGAACCGACCCGAATGGTTTTGGTTTTGTACAGTTTGCCGTGAATCTTAAACCCAAAGAAGAATGGAAACGGAACATCACCTATGAAGAACTGATTGAAGAAATCGATAAAAAATTAAGAAATTATCAGGGAATTACATTCAATTATTCCCAGCCGATTTCAGACAATGTAGCTGAAGCAGTTGCCGGTTTCAAGGCAGAAAACGGAATTAAAATCTACGGAGATAATCTTCAGACTTTGGATATACTTGCCGAAAAAGTTTTAAAAGAGGTAAAGGATATTAAAGGCGTAAAAGATGCCGGAATTATTAAAAATATCGGTCAGCCGGAAGTAAGCGTAGTCCTCGACAGGGATAAAATGGCGGCTTACGGAGTAATGCCCGATGATGCGCAGTCTGTTCTGGAGATGGCTTTCGGAGGTAAGACCGCTTCGGAAATGTTTGACGGCGAAAGAAAATTCCCGATCCGTCTCCGTTATTCGCAGGAGTACAGGAAGGATGAAAATGATATTGCAGCCTTAATGGTTCCTACACAGGACGGTGCTAAAATTCCGTTAAAAGAAATCAGCACGATTGAAAAAGACAACGGAGCTGCATTTATTTACAGAGATGATATTAAAAGATACATTGGGATTAAATTTTCCATTCGCGACCGTGATTTGGGAAGTACGATTGCCGATGCGCAGAAAGCGGTTGCTAAAATTGATCTTCCGGACGGATATTCTGTAGGATGGACCGGTCAGTTTGAAAATCAGCAGAGAGCTTCAAAACGATTGACGCAGGTTGTTCCGATCAGTATTTTAGGAATTTTCTTCCTTTTATTTATCCTTTTCGGAAACATAAAAGATTCTTTACTGGTTCTGGCAAATGTTCCTTTTGCTTTAATTGGCGGAATTATCGCATTGCACATTACCGGAATTAATTTTGGAATTTCAGCCGGAGTAGGAATGATTGCCCTTTTGGGAATCTGTATTCAGAACGGAGTCATCCTTATTACAGAATTTCATCAGAATGTTAAAAACGGAATGGATCTGGACAGCTCACTGCTGAATGGGGTGAAATCCAGAACACGTCCTGTGATTATGACGGCTTTAATGGCATCCATCGGATTAATGCCTGCTGCTTTATCCACAGGAATCGGATCAGAATCCCAAAAACCTTTGGCAATCGTCATTATCGGAGGATTAATTACGGCAACTGTTTTAACCCTGCTGATTTTCCCGATTATTTTCTGGATTTTCAACCGAACTAAAAAATCTCAACAGATCTGATCATTTCTTTCAATTATATTTTAAACTCATTTTAAATTTAACCGCAAAAGAGACAAAAGACTTTATTGGATTATTTAAAGTATTTCAAAAGTCTGCAAAGAGAAAAAATCTTTGATTTTTTTTTAAACTTATGTGCTCTTTTTTCCATTTAAGTAGTAAACTTAAACAACTAAATGGTTACAATCTTTTGCATCTTTTGCGGTAAAAAAAATTTAGACAAGTTTTACTTTAACCTTTTATTTAACCACAGGTGGCAAAAGATATTTAAATAAGATAACTAAAACTTTAAAGAAAGAGTTTATGTTTTCTTTTCTTTACCTTAATAATAAACTATCAATATATTTTCGAAATCTTTTGCCTTTGCGGCTAATAAACATTCGGTTAAAAAAGAATCGCGGAAAACTTTGTTTTCCGCGATTCTCGCTATTGAAATAATTATTATGAGTTTAGAATCCTAATCCCACAGCAAAACCTCTTACTGCATTTGGGAAATCTGAAACTGCAGTCGCAGCCCCTGTTGAAGTATTAATACTGTATACTTTTGTGGCAGTTCCCACTGTTGCCAGTAAATAAGCTTTTTGGCTCATGCTTCCGATATCAAAACCGTTTGCGCTGGTAATATTGATTCCTAAAGAACCTGTCTCTACCAGAGTTCCGTTGTTCGGCGGATTTTGTTGATACAATTTGTCTGTATTATGATCGATAACGAATAAAGTTGTTGAAGTAGCTCCTGCAAAATTATTGGTATAAGCAGCCGCTCCGATCATCGGAGTTCCCGGATTCAGCATTCCGTCTGCTGCCGTTATTCCGCCTGTTACAGGATCAAGACGAAGATTTTGTCCCGTGTTGCTCACGACTCTGATCTTGTCAACAGTCGGATTAAAATCAAACCCGAAATCTGTTCCCGCAAGTAGTGTTGCAAAAGGAGAAGTTCCCACTGCGGTTGCAGCTCCTGTTCCTAAGTTAATAGTATATAGTCTGCTTGAACTTCCCAAAGCATAAAGCTGTCCGTTCAAAGGTCTGAAATCTATTCCTAAAATACTTTCACCTGTCTGAAGTCCTGTAATCGCTTTTGAAACCGGCATCGGACTGTTCGGATTGAAAATCTGAAGGTTGTTTGAATTATCTACCGCGTAGGCAACCGGTTCTGTAGGAATCGCTAGATCAATGATCTGCTGCTGAAGCATACCGATGTTGGTTGCTTTACCTGTACTCAGATCCAATAAATGCAGGTTGTTATTTAAAGCTAATAACGCTGCACCGTTATCATATTTAATATCAAAAGCAGCCTGTCCTGTAAAAGTAGTTCCCAGACTTCCGACTTCTACCAATGTTCCGTTGTTAGGCGGATCCTGCTTAAATAACTTTCCGGAAGTCATATCAATATCATACAACACTGTACTTGAAGCTCCGGATTTGCTGTTGGTATAAGCAACTCCTGTTACAGCAGGAGTTCCACCTCCGTTAATGTTCATATCGGTTGCTGCAACCGCTCCCGTTTCCGGATGAAGTCTTAAATTCTGTCCTGTATTGCTCACCAGACGAATTCTGTCAACGGTAGGATTAAAATCAATCGAAGCAATAGTTCCTGAGACAGCAGGTGAAAATGCGGTTGTACTTACTGCTCTTGCAGAAGCATTGGAAGTGTTGATGATGTAAAGCTTACTTGCATTAGATAAAGCGTAAAGCTCTCCTGTTGCTGGTCTGAAATCGATGCTCATCAGTTTTTCTCCTGAAACTACTCCTGTAACAGCGGTTTTAGAAGTAAACATTTTAGGATTGTTGGCATTGAAGGCAACAAGTTCGTTGTTCGCCGTAAGTCCGTAAGCCATAAGATCAGGTCCCTGTACCGGCATATTCATGTCTGTAGACATCATATCATCGGAATCGTCACATGAAAAAAGGATAATGGTGCTGAACAATACGGTACATAAATGTAATAATTTTCTCATAATATATTATTTTTAATGGTTCGTAATTCTATCTACGATAAAAGATAAATTATGGTCTTGGCGTACTGTAATTTTTTCTGAATATTATTCTTTAGTCAATTTTATTGTATTCATAATTAAAGAGATAGTTTATTATTTGGCCAAAAGGTGTACTGCTGATTTTCTAAATTGAGAAAAATGTGTAAATTTGCAATCTCAATACATTGAAATATAAGGTTTGTACTTCATTGGATTTGAATATTGAAACTTTTTTTAATAAAAAGGTTTTGGTATTTAAAAATTCATTATATTTGCACACCGAAAATTTGAAAAACAATAAATAAATAATTTTAAATCATGGCAAAGGAAACGTTTAATCGTAACAAACCACACTTGAACATTGGTACTATTGGTCACGTTGACCATGGTAAAACTACTCTTACAGCTGCTATTTCTGCTGTATTAGCTAGCAAAGGTCTTGCTGAGAAAAAAGACTTCTCTGCAATTGACTCTGCTCCAGAAGAAAAAGAAAGAGGTATTACTATCAATACAGCTCACATCGAATACGAAACTGAAAAAAGACACTATGCTCACGTTGACTGTCCAGGTCACGCGGATTACGTAAAGAACATGGTAACAGGTGCTGCTCAGATGGACGGAGCTATCGTGGTATGTGCTGCGACTGACGGACCAATGCCTCAGACAAGAGAACACATTCTACTTTGCCGTCAGGTAAACGTACCAAGAATCGTTGTTTTCATGAATAAAGTTGACATGGTAGATGATGCTGAGTTATTAGAGCTTGTTGAAATGGAGCTTAGAGACTTATTATCTACTTATGAATTCGACGGAGATAACTCTCCAGTAATCCAAGGTTCTGCTCTTGGTGCACTTACTGCTGCTACAGAAGGTAATTCTGATGATAAGTGGTTTAAGTCTGTAGAGCAATTGATGGATGCTGTTGACGAGTGGATCGAAGAGCCAACAAGAGATACAGATAAGCCATTCTTGATGCCAATCGAAGACGTATTCTCTATTACAGGTAGAGGTACTGTAGCAACTGGTAGAATCGAGGCTGGTATCATCAACACTGGTGATCCTGTAGATATCGTAGGTATGGGTGATGAAAAATTAACTTCTACAATTACAGGGGTTGAGATGTTCAGAAAAATCCTAGACAGAGGTGAAGCTGGAGATAACGTAGGTCTATTGTTGAGAGGTATTGAAAAAACTGACATCAAGAGAGGTATGGTTATCGCTAAGAAAGACTCTGTGAAGCCACACAAAAAATTCAAAGCATCTGTTTATATTCTTTCTAAAGAAGAAGGTGGACGTCACACTCCATTCCACAACAAATACCGTCCTCAGTTCTACGTAAGAACTACTGACGTTACAGGTGAGATCTTCTTACCAGAAGGTGTAGAAATGGTAATGCCTGGTGATAACTTAGAGATCACTGTAGAATTGTTACAGCCAATCGCTCTTAACGAGGGTCTTAGATTCGCGATCAGAGAAGGTGGTAGAACAGTTGGTTCAGGTCAGGTAACTGAAATTTTAGACTAATCATCTAACACAATATAAAAGCTTCCGCAGGGAACTTCTTTACGGAAGCTTTTTTTTAACTACGGGCATCGTCCAATGGTAGGATACCGGTCTCCAAAACCGTTGATCAGGGTTCGAATCCTTGTGCCCGTGCAAATAACAATTATGAGTTCATTTGTCGATTTTTTAAAAGGTTCTTATAACGAATTCAGACATAAAGTTGAATGGCCGAAGTGGTCTGATCTGCAATCTTCTACAATTGTAGTAACTGTTGCAACAGTAATCTTGGCGTTATTTACTTTTGGAGTTGATGAATTGTTTTCTAAAGCAATCAGCAACATCATTGGAATGCTAATCAACTTGTTCAATTAATAATAAAAGTATTTTCCCAATAATGAGCGAATTGAAATGGTATGTGCTGAAAGCGATCAGCGGACAGGAAAATAAAGTGAAAAACTACATTGAGACGGAAATCAAACGTTTAGGGTTTGAACAGTACGTTACTCAGGTAGTTATTCCTATGGAAAAGGTTATTCAGATCAGAAACGGTAAAAAAGTTCCTAAAGAAAGACCTTACTATCCTGGATACTTAATGATTGAAGCTGATTTGATGGGAGAGATTCCTCACGTTATTAAAAATATTCCGGGAGTTATTTCATTCCTGAGTTTAACAAAAGGAGGAGATCCTGTTCCGATGAGAAAATCGGAGGTAAACAGAATGCTTGGAAGAATGGATGAGCTTTCCGAATTTGCAAGCGATGTTGAAATTCCTTATGTAGTGGGCGAAAACGTTAAAGTAATAGACGGACCATTCAACGGATTCAACGGAACCGTAGAAAAAATTCTGGAAGATAAAAAGAAAATTGAAGTTTCTGTTTTAATCTTTGGTAGAAAAACTCCAATGGAGCTTAGCTATATGCAGGTAGAAAAAGTATAATATTTACTTAAAAATATAAAAATTAAGACCGCTTCAAGCGGTCTTTTTTCGTTCTACTACCATAAGCTGATTCTGATCAGTAAAATTTAATCTATATCTTTTTTAGGGATTAATTGTTTTTACAGTATAATTTTAATGTATATTTTTAATATTGAGTATTTTTTAATATAAAAGATTTTGTATTGTGTATTTCATTAATATTTTAATTGAAAATTGAATATTTATTTGATTTTGGTCATTTTTGCTTTGTTTTTTGTTAAATATTGTGTTAACTTTGGTTTAAAACAAATATATGAGAAACATCATTATTTTTTCGCTTTGCAGTTTTTTTGCAAATGCACAAGTAGGGGTTAATACAACATCTCCTTCCAGAACCTTAGATGTTAACGGTACCTTAAGAGTAAGAACCCAAACCGATCAGTCTTCAAATAGTTCTTATGATAATGTGATGATTTCCGATGCGAATGGAAACGTAGACTATGTAAAAAAGAATCTTCTTAATCAGCAGATGACACAATTATTCAGCCTAACTACTTTACCCAGTGTTAATGTTGGGGGCAGTGGTACAGTTAGTCCTGTAAGTATCAGTAACCAATCTGTTACGTTAACTAAACCGGCATTTGTAATCATCAATTATTCTGTACCTGTTACGTTATCAGCTGCTGCTTCAGACGGCAGAATGAAATTATTAAGAACACATCTGAACGTTGATGGAACCAATGTTGTTAGATCTTCCAATGCATATACCAATAGTACATCTACTGGGACTAACCTCACCGGAATTTTTTATAATACCGGAAGTTATATAACTTTACTGGGTGCGGGAACACACAGTATTGAGATTTTGGGTACATGCTTT
This sequence comes from Chryseobacterium gambrini, assembly GCF_900156825.1. Lineage (GTDB taxonomy): Bacteria > Bacteroidota > Bacteroidia > Flavobacteriales > Weeksellaceae > Chryseobacterium > Chryseobacterium gambrini. The sequence continues at coordinate 242,533 of NZ_FTOV01000002.1, forward strand.
GACTTTGCAGCAGCGGCTAACTGCGTTCAGGGAGGTAATTTTTCCGGAACTTCTTTTCAGGCGCATGCAATGTATAATGATTATTAATTCAATTAAAGTTAAAATTTTTTTCTATAAGGAGTATGGGTTATCCTATACTCCTTATATTTTGCGGTAGTGTTAAATTGTGATGTGAAAAATAATTTATTAAATCTTTCTAAAAATCAATCTATTCCGTTTGCTATTTCAAAAATATTTCATAATTTTGCAGTCCGAAAAGTAGGATTATCTAAGGTGAGAATGGGTAACCTGCTGAATAATAATGCTTCCAAACTCATTAATTATTCAAATTTAAAAAACAAACAATGGCTAAAAAAGTCTTTAAAATGGTAAAACTTCAGGTGAAAGGTGGCGCAGCTAACCCTTCTCCACCAGTAGGTCCAGCATTGGGTTCTGCAGGTGTGAACATCATGGAGTTTTGTAAGCAATTTAACGGAAGAACTCAAGATAAGCCAGGACAAGTTTTACCTGTAGTAATTACAGTATACGAAGACAAATCTTTTGAATTCGTTATTAAAACTCCTCCTGCAGCAATCCAGTTAATGGATGCGGCTAAGATCAAGGGTGGTTCCGGAGAACCGAACAGAAACAAAGTAGGTGCTGTAACTTGGGCTCAGGTTCAAAAGATTGCTGAAGATAAAATGGCAGACCTTAACTGCTTTACAATGGATTCAGCTGTTTCTATGGTTGCAGGTACTGCAAGATCTATGGGATTAAGAGTAACAGGAACTAAACCAACTTTTAACGCTTAAAACTTAAAGAAATGGCAAAATTAACTAAGAAGCAAAAAGAAGCTTTAAGCAAAGTAGAAAAAGGAAGAATCTATAACCTTGAAGAAGGTTCAGCTCTTGTAAAAGAAGTAAACACTGCAAAGTTTGATGCTTCTGTAGACATCGCTGTAAGATTAGGGGTAGATCCAAGAAAAGCAAACCAAATGGTAAGAGGTGTTGTATCTCTTCCTCACGGAACTGGTAAAGATGTTAAAGTTTTGGCTTTAGTAACTCCAGATAAAGAAGCAGAAGCTAAAGAAGCGGGTGCTGACTATGTAGGTCTTGATGAATATCTACAAAAAATCAAAGATGGTTGGACTGATGTTGACGTTATCGTAACAATGCCGGCTGTAATGGGTAAATTAGGACCATTGGGTAGAGTATTAGGACCAAGAGGTTTAATGCCAAACCCTAAATCAGGTACTGTAACTATGGAAATTGGTAAAGCAGTAACTGAAGTGAAAGCTGGTAAAATTGATTTCAAAGTTGATAAATACGGTATTATCCACGCTGGTATTGGTAAAGTATCTTTCGATGCTGCTAAAATCAAGGAAAATGCTCAGGAATTGATCTCTACTTTGATCAAAATGAAGCCAACTGCTGCGAAAGGTACTTATGTGAAGTCGATCTATCTTTCTTCTACAATGAGTCCTGGTATTGCAATCGATACTAAATCTGTTAACTAATTATAAATCCTAAGACAATGACAAAAGACCAAAAAGTTGTAGCAATACAAGAGATCAAAGATTTGCTTCAGGATGCTAAAGTAGTTTACGTTGCAGATCTACAAGGTTTGAACGCAGGTAAATCTTCTGACTTCAGAAGACAGGCTTTCAAGCAAAATATCAAAGTAAAAGTAGTTAAAAATACACTTTTACAAAAAGCAATGGAGCAAATCGAAGGAGTAGATTACTCCGAGATGTTCCAGTCTTTCAAAGGAAATTCAGCAATTATGATTTCTGAGACTGCGAGTGCTCCAGCGAAATTAATCAGAGACTTTAGAAAGAAAGAAGAAAAGCCGGCGTTGAAGTCTGCTTTCGTTCAGGAAACTTTCTATGTTGGTGACAATAACCTAGAGATGTTAGCTAACATCAAGTCTAGAGAAGAAATGATCGGTGAAATCATCGGATTACTTCAGTCTCCAATCCAGAGAGTTGTTTCTGCTCTTCAAAACAAACCTGAGACAGTAGAAGCTAAAGCTGAAGAAGCTGCACCTGCAGTAGAAGAAGCTCCGGCTGCTGAAACTCTGGAAACTCCAGCTGCTGAAGGAGAAGCTCCAGCTGCTGAATAATTTACACTCAAAAAATAATCAATAATCAACAAAAACATTACAACAATGTCAGATTTAAAAAATTTAGCTGAAACGCTAGTAAACTTAACAGTAAAAGACGTAAACGAATTAGCTGCTATCCTTAAGGATGAGTACGGAATTGAACCAGCTGCTGCTGCAGTAGTAGTTGCTGCAGGAGGTGCAGGTGAAGCTGCTGAAGAAAAGACTGAATTCGACGTAATTCTTAAGTCTGCAGGTGCTTCTAAATTAGCGATCGTTAAATTAGTAAAAGATTTAACTGGTGCTGGTCTTAAAGAAGCTAAAGACATCGTAGACGGTGCTCCGGCTCCATTGAAGCAAGGTGTGTCTAAAGACGAAGCTGAAGCTCTTAAGAAGCAATTAGAAGAAGCTGGTGCTGAAGTAGAATTGAAATAATTCCAGTTTACTTTAAAAAATATTAAGCCTGAACATTTTGTTCAGGCTTTTTTATTGTTTATCTGCTTTGCTTGTTATTATTCATAATCAATTATGTGATCAATTTATTTATTTATAAATTTATATTGTTGATTAATTTATAATTTTAAGATATTTTAAATAAATATTATTTGTTAAATTGTAATTTTATTTAAATTATTTAACGATAAATAATATTTTAATTGAAAATGTAGTATATTTGTAATCTCAAAAACACACACAACTTTGGATACAAATTATTTTCTTTTAGGGATTTACGTCCCGATTATGCTTTACGGCATTATACTCATTCGGATTAATAAAAAAGCTAAGTTTTTATCTTTAAGTCCGGCTCCTTTTAACAATTCTAAATTTTTCAGGAAAAACAAACAATAAATTAGCCAATACATTATTGATTAGCTATTATATTGTCAGGTTCATCTTTGTACCTGAAGATTCATTTCGTTTATTCTTAAAAAAAACTACAAATATTCTAAAATGAAAAACAAATTATTCGGATTGTCAGCACTGGCAATTTTTGGATGCATGGTAAACGCGCAGGTAGGTATTAATACTAATCTGGGACAGGCAACTCTGGATGTAGTCGGTTCGCCTTCGGTTTCAAGTAAGCTTGATGGAATTATTGCGCCGAGGCTTACAGGAGATCAGCTTCGTTCAAAAAGTTATACGGCGTCTCAGACAGGCGCTTTGGTGTATGTGACCGCTGCCGATACTGCTCCGGCGTCTCAGACGGTTAATGTGGTTAATGCAGGATATTATTATTTTGATGGATCTGTTTGGATTCAGGTAAATCAGCCACAGCCTTCCGGCTGGAAAATTACCGGAAATTCAGGAACAACAGCTACTGCGGCAAGTTTGGGAACCGCTGTCTCTTCCGGTAACTTTTTAGGAACGACAGATAGTCAGAGCTTAGTTTTAGCAACAAACAATACGGTAAAAGCAATTCTCGATGTTAATGGAAATCTAAGAGGCGGAAATTCTAATGCTTCCTCGCCTTATGCATCGGTTTCATGGGGATCAAACAATACATTATCAAACAATACATCATCAAACATCGCTTTAGGAAGAGAAAATACCGTTGCTGCACAGGCTGCTAATTTTCCGGGAGTGGCAATCGGAGCTACGAACAGTGCGTTAAGTGGAGCAAAAATAATAGGAAACAACAATTTTGCAACAGGAGCCAATGCCATTGTTTTGGGAAATAATAACGGAACATCAGGAACTAATGTCAGTGGAATTAATATTGGAAATTCCAATGTGAATTCCGGAGGTTTTGCTTTTGGGACAGGAAATAATGTAACGAGCAATAATTACGCATTTGGAAATGCCAATGTTGCAAGTGGAGCAGCCGGTGCAATTGCCTTCGGGAATAGTGCCAGTGCAACCATAGCCAACCAGACCGTTTATGCAAATACTAGCCATGCTTTTTCCGGACAGGGCTCGATTGGAACCGCAATTACAGACGTCGGAGTGAATATGACTCCAAACGGAACCAATATTCCTGATCTTGAAATCAGTAAAGGAATTTTAATTAAAGCAACCGGTGTTCCTGTAACTTCAGACTGTAATGCAAGTAATGAAGGAACCATTGTTTATGGCAAATCAGGAAATACAGGAAACTTTTACGGATGCAGAATTTCCGCAGGAGTTTATGCATGGCAACAATTTTAAAAAAAATACACAAACTTAAAATCAATTAAAAATGACAAAAAAATTATTTGCGAAAATTACAGCTTTTCTCATGCTGTTTCTGCTGTCTGTGAAGATTTTCGGACAGGGTTACACTCCGATTCGGGGAATGGGGGTGGAAGCAAAACCGCTGAATGCAAACGGAATATGTCTGGCTTGTTACAGCGGAAGCATAAATCCTCTTATTGATGCCAATTTGGATAACAGCGTCAGTATGGGAAGCTTTACCACTTTGGTAAGCGGAAACGGAGTTTCTGTTAAAAATACAAATACAACCTATCCTGCAGGATACATTACAGGTTTTAATGTAGATTTAGGAACCAGCGTTTTTACGGCAAGTCTTTTAAGCAATTTAAGAATCAGTACCTATAAAGCAGGAGTTCTTCAGGAATCTTCAAATAATACTACTTTATTGTCTGTTCCGGCATTCGGAGGAACAAAAACAAGAATTTTCCTTCATTTTAAAACTACTAAAAATTTTGATGAAGTAAGACTGTATCAGGTTAATGCTCTTTCTCTATTCAGTGCCCTGAATATTTATTATGCATTTGCTTTTGATCCGACTAAAGTTCCTGTAGATAATAATGGCATCTGTGATGATATTATTGCAGGAAACGGTGTAGACGGAAATGTTTCCGGAAGCAGCAGCTTTTTAGCACCGCTTTCTTATGTAAATGACAGAGCAAAGATTGGTGACGGAGATAAAAGTTCTTACGGCTCCATCGTTTTACCGGCTGGTTTGTTAGGTTCATACTCTGTAGGTGTTTTAGATAAAAACCAGGTTTATCCAGCAGGAAATAAAGCAGGGTTCGTTATTGAACCGGATGATCAGGGTAAATTGCTAAGCGCTGAATTCTTGAAAAATATAACAATTGAGACCTATTTATTCGGGCAGCTGCAGGATTCTAAAAACTTATTTGATGGAGGCGGACTGATTAATATCAAAGTATTAAGATTCGGTTCTAATAAACAGAAAATTTCCTTAAATACAACCAAGCCTTTTAATGAAGTAAGACTAAAAATCACTCAGACTGTAGGAGTGAATTTCGGAGCTTTAAAAGTGTTTTATGCCTTTGAAGAGCCTCAAGGCTGCGATTGTAATGAATATATCCAGACTTCAGGAACTTCAAGACTGGGAGAAATTGTACAAGGAGCTTCATGGACGGGAGCTTCGGGAACAATTTTAGGATTAACCAATATTACCAACACAGGAAACGTAGTAGATAACAACACCAATAACTTTGCAACGGTAAATTTATCTCCGATCAATTTACTAATTCCCACAGTTAGGTTAACGGTTAAAAGCAATACAGGAGAATATCCTGCCGGAACTTTCGGAGGTTTTACCTTAACGAAAAGTGCCAATTTATTCACGATAAATGCATTAGATTATATCACCATTACTTTCTATAAAGGGACAACGGTAACAGAATCCAGAACTTCGGGTGGATTATTCAGCGGACAGTTTATTACTTCGGCTTCCAATCAGTTTTATGTAGGTTTTACGGCAACAAAAGCGTTTGACAGGATGAAAATTGAGATCAATCCGGGAATAGGAATCACTCTGGCGCAGCAATACTACATTTATAATGCATTTGTTCAGCTTGATGACGATCAGGATGGTGTTCCGAACTGTAACGATAAATGTCCGAACGGAAACGACAGTATTGATAACAACGGAAACGGTATTCCGGATTGTGCAGAAGGATGTTCTGTGGTAAATGATAAATCTTCTGCTATAGACAGCGATGGAGATGGCGTTGCAGATGCTTGCGATAATGATTCTGACAATGACGGTATTCCTGATGCATGGGAAGATCTTAACGCAAACGGAAAATTTGAAGATGATGACGTAGACGGAAACAAACTGGTGATTGCAGAACTGGGAGACGGAATTTCAAGTTACCTTGATCTTGATTCTGATAACGACGGTATTTTAGATTTATTTGAATCTGGAATTCCAACTTCGGTGATTGATCAGATCGATGCAGATCACAACGGAATTATCGACAGCGGCGTTGCAACAGGAAATAACGGAATTGCGGATATTCTGGAAACATCTCCGGATTCAGGAATCATGAAATATCCTTTAAAAAATACAGATGGAGACGATAAACCGGATTTTGTAGATCTTAAATCCAATAATGTAGACTTCGATCTTTATACCATCGGAAAAGATAATCTGGATGATCTTGGAGAAGGATTTATTTCGAGAATAAATGATGCGGATGCAGATGGAATTCAGGCGGTTGTAGATACGGATCTTGTTGCGAAAGGTTCTCCTAATTCTCCTCTTTCACCATATTCTTCTTTCGCTAAAAACAGTGGTATAATAGCTAAAGCTTCGGCAGGAGAAGTAAAAACGGTTGCCAATGATGTTAAAGTGTATCCTAATCCTGTAAAGGCGGGTGAAAATTTAAATGTGAAATCTGATGAAGAAGGAACATACACATTGTTTTCAGCTCAGGGACAATTAATCAGCTCAGGTAAATTTTCAGGAAATGCCGAAATCGGTACTTCTTCTTTACCTGCGGGAATGTATATCATAAAAGTAGAAACAAAAACGACTGTAAAATCATACAAAGTTATTGTGAGGTAATTTCAATAAATAAATCGTTTCTGCACATAAGTCATTCGCAAGAATGACTTATGTTTTTAAATATCTGAAAATAAATGTTTTATTGATATTTTTTAACTAACTTTATATAATAAGTATTGCTATTAAAAAACATCAGATTATTTTCGGTTTCTATCAGTAAATATAGATTATAACAGTATTTTTGAATTTTATAGGCTTTAAAGTCACTTTCAATGATATCTGTTCAGCATCAAAATACAGCTAAATCTTAGGTTATTGTAATTAATTTTAAGATTGAGTTTTTTTTATTAAGGGCGGGTCATCCATATTTTTGGATGACCTTTTTGTTTGAAAAATCTATAAAAAGAAAAATATTATGGAATGAATATGATCTTCTGGATGCAGAATAAAATAATTAACATCTTCAGAATGAAGTTGTTTTATTTGTATATAAAAATAAAATGTTGTAAATTTGCAGTCTCTTTTGGCGCGAATAATTGTTTGTAAATCTATAAAATATTGAATATCACCTCTTTCATTATAATGAAAGGGATTTCGTGTGTATAGATATTACGGCAGTATCTGCCTCAAAAGTAATAAAAATATTTTGCATTACGCTGTGAAAAGATATACCAGTGTTGCAGTTAGGAATAAGATTCTGAGAATCAAGAGAAAAAAATATAAGACTGTTTCTAATAGCGCCAACATTATAAGGTCTTTTACAGCTTTCTCCTCTCAAATTCTTTTTTCTGATATTTTTTAATGAATCAAAATATTTTTTAACCTTTCTTAAAAGTTTTATGAGTAAAACAACACCTACAATTAGGGGAAATCAGAGAGTAAATTTCTCTTCAGCGAAAGGAAAAATCATCACTCCGGACTTCCTGGATATCCAGATCGAGTCTTTCAGTGAGTTTTTTCAGCTTGATACGCTTCCTGAAGACAGAAAAAATGAAGGTCTTTACAAGACTTTTCAGGAAAATTTCCCGATTACCGATTCTAGAAACCAATTCGTATTGGAATTTTTGGATTATCTGGTAGATTCTCCACGTTATTCAATCGATGAGTGTGTGGAAAGAGGTTTAACGTATTCCGTTCCTCTTAAAGCAAGACTTAAATTGTATTGTACAGACCCTGAACACGAGGATTTCCAGACTGTGGTTCAGGATGTATACTTAGGTCCGGTTCCTTATATGACGCCTAGTGGATCTTTCATCATCAATGGTGCTGAAAGGGTTATCGTTACCCAGTTACACCGTTCACCGGGTGTATTCTTCGGACAGACGTACCACGCAAACGGAACCAAACTGTACTATTCAAGAATTATCCCTTTCAAAGGATCTTGGATGGAATTTACGACCGATATCAACAGCGTAATGTACGCGTATATCGACCGTAAGAAAAAATTACCATTAACAACTTTATTAAGAGCGATCGGTTATGAGTCTGATAAGGACATCCTTCAGATCTTCGATCTTGCTGAAGAAGTGAAAGTTTCTAAAGCTGCCCTTAAAAAAGTAGAAGGAAGAACATTGGCTGCGAGAGTATTGAACACTTGGTTCGAAGATTTCGTAGACGAAGATACAGGGGAAGTTGTTTCTATCGAAAGAAACGAAATCATCTTAGACAGAGAAACAATTCTTGAAAAAGAACATTTAGATCTTATTCTTGATGCGGGTGTGAAATCTATTTTGATTCACAAAGAAAACAGCAACGAGTTCTCTATCATCCAGAATACATTACAGAAAGACCCTACAAACTCTGAAAAAGAAGCAGTAGAGTACATCTATCGTCAGTTAAGAAATGCAGATCCGCCAGATGAGGAAACCGCAAGAGGAATCATTGAAAAATTATTCTTCTCTGAGCAAAGATATTCATTAGGTGAAGTAGGACGTTACAGACTAAACAAAAAATTAGGGCTGAACATTCCTACGACAACTGAAGTTCTTACGAAAGAGGATATCATTGCTATTGTAAGACACTTAATCGAGCTTGTAAACTCTAAAGCTGAGGTTGATGATATCGACCACTTATCCAACAGAAGAATTAAAACGGTTGGTGAGCAATTAGCAGGACAGTTCGGGGTAGGTCTTTCAAGAATTGCGAGAACAATCAAGGAAAGAATGAACGTTAGAGATAACGAAATCTTTACTCCGCTTGATCTTGTTAACGCTAAAACTTTAACATCAGTAATTAACTCGTTCTTTGGGACCAACCAGCTTTCTCAGTTCATGGACCAAACCAACCCGCTATCAGAAATCACGCACAAGCGTAGACTTTCTGCACTGGGACCTGGAGGTTTATCAAGAGAAAGAGCAGGTTTCGAGGTTCGAGACGTTCACCATACCCACTACGGAAGAATTTGTCCGATTGAAACTCCGGAAGGACCAAACATCGGTTTGATTTCATCTTTAGGTATTTATGCGAAAATCAACAGATTAGGTTTCATCGAAACTCCGTACAGAAAAGTAGCAGACAGCAAGATTGATCTTAATGCAGATCCTATCTACTTAAATGCTGAAGACGAAGAATCTAAAGTAATTGCTCAGGCAAACGTTGAATTGAGCGACAACGGTGAATTCGAAACAGACAGAATTATTGCAAGATTAGATGGTGACTATCCGGTAGTTGAGCCATCTCAGGTAGACCTTATCGACGTTGCACCAAACCAGATCTCTGGTATTTCTGCTTCATTAATTCCTTTCTTGGAGCATGATGATGCGAACCGTGCGTTGATGGGATCGAACATGATGCGTCAGGCAGTTCCTCTATTGAAGCCACAGGCTCCGATTGTAGGTACAGGGCTTGAGCAGCAGGTTGCAAGAGATTCAAGAATCTTAATTAACGCTGAAGGTACAGGTACTGTAGAGTATGTAGATGCCGACAGAATCGTTATTAAATATGAAAGAAGCGAAGACGAAGATTTAGTACAATTCGAGTCTGCTACTAAAACATATAACTTAACTAAGTTCAGAAAAACTAACCAAAGTACTACCATTACCCTGAGACCAAACGTAAGAGTAGGTGATGTAGTGGAAAAAGGACAGGTACTTTGCGACGGTTATGCTACTGAAAAAGGAGAATTGGCTCTTGGTAGAAACTTAGTGGTTGCGTTCATGCCTTGGAAAGGATACAACTTCGAGGATGCGATCGTAATTAACGAAAAAGTAGTTCGTGAAGACTGGTTTACTTCAATCCACGTAGATGAATATTCTTTGGAAGTTCGTGATACCAAATTAGGTATGGAAGAATTGACAGCAGATATTCCGAACGTTTCTGAAGAAGCTACTAAAGATCTTGACGAGAACGGTATGATCAGAATCGGTGCTGAAGTGAAGCCTGGAGATATCATGATTGGTAAAATTACTCCAAAAGGTGAATCTGACCCGACTCCTGAAGAAAAACTTCTTAGAGCAATCTTCGGTGACAAAGCTGGTGATGTAAAAGATGCTTCATTAAAAGCAGATTCTTCATTAAGAGGTGTTGTGATCGACAAGAAATTGTTCTCTAGAAACATTAAAGATAAAAAGAAAAGAACTGAAGAAAAACTTAAGCTTGAAGAAATTGAAAACACTTACAAGGCTAAGTTTGATGATTTGAGAAACACTTTAATTGAAAAATTAAACACGCTTGTAAGCGGTAAAACTTCTCAGGGTGTGAAAAACGACCTTGATGAGGAAATCATCGGTAAAGGCGTGAAATTCACTCATAAATTATTAACTTCAGTCGAAGATTATGTAAACGTTAGCGGTTCAGACTGGACAGTTGATAACGATAAAAACGAATTAATCAAACAGTTAATTCACAATTACAAAATCAAGTACAACGATATTCAAGGGGTTAAAAACCGTGAGAAATTTGCAATTTCAATCGGAGACGAATTACCTGCAGGTATCATGAAGTTGGCTAAAGTGTACATCGCTAAGAAACGTAAACTGAATGTAGGAGATAAAATGGCGGGTCGTCACGGTAACAAAGGTATCGTTTCGAGAATCGTTCGTGAAGAAGATATGCCATTCCTTGAAGACGGAACACCGGTAGATATCGTATTGAATCCACTTGGGGTACCTTCGCGTATGAACATCGGTCAGATCTATGAAACAGTTCTTGGATGGGCTGGTCAGAAATTAGGATTGAAGTTCGCGACGCCAATCTTCGACGGAGCTAGCTTAGACCAGATTACTGAATACACTGAGAAAGCAGGTCTTCCTAAATTCGGTCACACTCACCTTTACGATGGTGGTACCGGGGAAAGATTTACTCAGGCTGCAACAGTGGGGGTAATCTATATGTTGAAACTAGGTCACATGGTTGATGATAAAATGCATGCACGTTCTATCGGTCCTTACTCATTGATTACTCAGCAGCCATTAGGAGGTAAAGCTCAGTTCGGAGGTCAGAGATTCGGGGAGATGGAGGTTTGGGCTCTTGAAGCATTCGGAGCATCAAATATCTTGAGAGAGATCCTTACTGTGAAGTCGGATGACGTAATTGGTAGAGCGAAAACTTACGAAGCCATTGCAAAAGGTGAATCGATGCCTGAACCAGGTATTCCGGAATCCTTCAATGTACTACTTCACGAGTTACAAGGTCTTGGATTAGACGTAAGACTAGAGGAATAATTTTAAATTTTAAATTATAAATGCTGAATGGAAACATTCGGAAATTAATCTAAAATCTAAAATCTAAAATTTAAAATCTAACAAATGTCAAATAAAAATAAATCAAGTAGATTTAATAAAATAACCATCGGTTTAGCTTCACCGGAATCGATTCTTCAGGAATCGAGAGGGGAGGTTCTTAAGCCGGAAACCATTAACTACAGAACGCATAAGCCTGAAAGAGACGGTTTGTTCTGTGAAAAAATCTTTGGTCCTGTAAAGGATTACGAATGTGCTTGTGGTAAATACAAGAGAATTCGTTACAAAGGGATCGTTTGTGACCGTTGTGGAGTAGAAGTTACAGAGAAAAAAGTACGTAGAGAGAGAATCGGACATATCAATCTGGTAGTTCCAATTGCTCACATCTGGTATTTCCGTTCTTTACCGAACAAAATCGGTTACCTTTTAGGAATTCCTTCCAAGAAATTGGATATGATCATCTACTACGAAAGATATGTAGTGATTCAGCAGGGTATTGCTAAAAAATTAGACGGTTCTGATTTCGAAAACATGGAGTTCTTAACTGAAGAAGAGTACCTAGATATCATGGAAACTCTTCCGATCGAGAACCAGTATCTTGATGATTCTGATCCGAACAAATTCATCGCTAAGATGGGTGCGGAAGCGGTTGAGGAATTATTAAAAAGAATCGATCTTGATGCATTGTCTTTCGATCTGAGACACAAAGCACACAACGAAGGTTCAAAACAAAGAAGAACTGAGGCTTTAAAAAGATTGAACGTTGTAGAAGCATTAAGAGGTGCCAATACAAGAATGATCAATAAGCCTGAGTGGATGATCATGCGTGTACTTCCGGTTATTCCGCCAGAACTAAGACCATTGGTTCCGTTGGATGGTGGACGTTTCGCTACTTCCGATTTAAATGACCTTTACAGAAGAGTAATCATCAGAAACAACCGTTTGAAGAGATTATTGGAGATCAAAGCTCCTGAAGTAATCTTGAGAAACGAGAAGCGTATGCTTCAGGAATCTGTAGATTCACTATTCGATAATACAAGAAAATCTTCAGCCGTAAAGTCTGAATCAAACAGACCATTGAAATCACTTTCAGATTCATTGAAAGGGAAGCAGGGGCGTTTCCGTCAGAACTTATTAGGAAAAAGGGTAGATTACTCTGCGCGTTCCGTAATTGTTGTAGGTCCGAACTTACAGCTTCACGAGTGTGGTATTCCTAAAGATATGGCTGCGGAATTGTACAAACCGTTCATCATCAGAAAACTGATTGAAAGAGGAATTGTAAAAACAGTAAAATCTGCTAAGAGAATCATCGACAGAAAAGAGCCGGTAGTGTATGATATCCTTGAAAACGTGATGAAAGGTCACCCTGTTCTACTGAACAGAGCACCTACGCTTCACAGACTGGGTATTCAGGCTTTCCAGCCTAAGATGATCGAAGGTAAGGCAATCCAGCTTCACCCGTTGGTAACAACAGCATTCAACGCCGATTTCGACGGTGACCAGATGGCGGTACACTTACCGTTAGGTCCTGAAGCGATCCTTGAAGCTCAGTTATTGATGTTAGGTTCTCAAAATATCTTAAACCCTGCAAACGGTTCTCCAATTACAGTACCTTCTCAGGACATGGTTCTTGGTCTTTATTTCATGACCAAAGAATTGAGTTCTACAGAAGATATGAAAGTAAAAGGTGAAGGTTTGGCATTCTATTCTCCTGAAGAAGCGGAAATCGCTTATGCGGAAGGAAGAGTATCTTTAAATGCTAAAGTAAGATGTAGACTTCCGGTTAAAGAAAACGGAGAAATCGTAACAAGATTAATCGAAACTACGGTAGGTAGAATCTTATTCAACCAGATTGTACCAAAGCAGGTAGGATATATCAATGAGCTTTTAACGAAGAAATCATTGAGAAACGTTATCGGTAAAATTCTTGCAGATACAGATTTCCCTACAACTGTGAAGTTCCTGGATGCAATGAAAGACTTAGGATATTCAAACGCATTCAAAGGAGGTCTTTCCTTCTCATTAGGAGATATTGTGGTTCCTGTTGAGAAAAAGCAGATGATTGCAGATTCTATCGGAACAGTAGATGAAATTAGAGCCAACTATAACATGGGTCTTATTACAGATACAGAACGTTATAACCAGGTAATCGACGTTTGGACTACAACCAACGCAAACCTTACGGAGATGATTATGGGCAGAATGAAAACCGATCAGGGAGGTTTCAACTCTGTATATATGATGCTTGACTCCGGAGCGAGGGGTTCTAAGGAACAGATCCGTCAGTTATCAGGGATGAGAGGTTTGATGGCGAAACCGCAGAAAGCCGGTTCTACCGGTGCGGAGATCATCGAAAACCCGATTCTTGCCAACTTTAAAGAAGGTCTTTCCATCCTAGAATACTTTATCTCTACCCACGGTGCCCGTAAAGGTCTTGCGGATACCGCTCTTAAGACTGCCGATGCAGGTTACTTAACGAGAAGATTGGTAGACGTTGCACAGGACGTTATCGTTACAGAAGACGACTGTGGAACTTTAAGAGGAACAGAAGTTACTGCACTTAAGAAAAATGATGAGATCGTTGAAAGAATCTCTGAAAGAATCTTAGGAAGAGTTTCTTTACATAATATTTATGATCCTGAAAGTGATGAATTAATTGCTGAAGCAGATCAGGTAATCAGTGAGGCGTTAGCGAAGAGAATCGAAGAAGCAGGATTAGAAGCAGTTGAAGTTCGTTCGCCACTTACTTGTGAAGCTAAAAAAGGAATCTGTGCAAAATGCTACGGTAGAAACTTAGCAACAGGGAAGATGATCCATATGGGTGAAGCAGTAGGTGTAATTGCAGCACAATCCATCGGGGAACCGGGAACTCAGCTTACGTTGAGAACCTTCCACCAAGGGGGTACTGCAGGAAACGTATCAGAAAACCCATCAATCGTTGCAAGAAGAGATGGTATCGTTGAAATGGATGAAGTAAGAACAATTACTTCTGAAGATGAAAACGGTAACACTGCTGAAGTTGTAGTTTCCCGTTCAACAGAATTCAGATTAGTTGCTGATAACGAGTCTAGAACTCCGTTAATGGTAGCTAACGTACCTTATGGTTCCATATTATCTGTAAAACCAGGTGATAAAGTGAAGAAAGGCGATGTAATCTGTAAGTGGGATCCGTATAACGCGGTTATCATTGCAGAAACTGCCGGTAAGGTAGAATATGAAGACATCATCCAAGGGGTTTCATTCCAACTGGAGATTGACGAACAGACAGGATTTGAAGAGAAAGTAATTTCCGAATCCAGAAATAAGAAAGCCGTACCTACATTGAAGGTGGTAGATTCTAAAGGAGTTGAACAGAAAGCGTACAACTTACCAGTAGGAGCCCACTTAATGGTAAACGATGGTGAAAAAATTAAGGCCGGTAAAGTCTTAATCAAAATCCCGAGAAAATCTGCAAAAGCAGGGGATATCACCGGAGGTCTTCCGAGAGTTACCGAATTATTCGAAGCAAGAAACCCTTCAAACCCGGCGGTGGTTACAGAAATCGATGGGGTAGTTTCTTACGGAAAAATCAAGAGAGGTAACCGAGAATTGATCGTTGAAGCTAAAACTGGAGAAAGAAAAATTTATTTAGTTAAATTATCCAACCAGATTTTGGTACAGGAGAATGACTTCGTAAGAGCTGGTTCGCCACTTTCTGACGGTTCCATTACTCCGGACGATATCTTAAGAATCAAAGGTCCAACTGCGGTTCAGGAATATTTAGTAAATGAAATTCAGGAAGTTTACCGTCTACAGGGGGTAAAAATCGACGACAAGCACTTCGAAATCATTGTAAGACAGATGATGACAAAAGTATCTATCGTTGATGGAGGTGATACTCAGTTCCTTGAAGGTGCTCTTGAGCATAAATATGACTTCTTGGAAGAAAACAACAGAGTATTCGGTCTTAAAGTAGTAGTAGATGCCGGAGATTCTAAAGTATTCCAGCCGGGTCAGATGATAACTGCAAGAGAATTAAGAGATGAGAATTCTAAGCTGAAGCGTGAAGATCAGGCTTTAGTTCAGGTAAGAGAAGCTTTACCGGCTACAGCAACGCCTGTATTGCAGGGTATTACAAGAGCAGCTCTTCAGACGAAATCCTTCATGTCTGCAGCATCGTTCCAGGAAACAACTAAGGTTCTTAACGAAGCAGCAGTTGCAGGTAAGGTAGATGATCTTAACGGTCTTAAAGAAAATGTAATTGTAGGACACAGAATTCCTGCAGGTACAGGTCTTAAAGAATACCAAAATGTGATCGTAGGTTCTAAAAAAGAATTCGAAGATCTTAACTAAAAATAATGATTCGGAAATTTGAGGTTTGAATTTATTTTTATATTTTCACAACCTCAAAATTTCGAATAAAAAAATATTTTATAACAATGGACAACAATCAAAATCCACAAGACGGAAACATCAACATCGAATTAAACGAAATGGTAGCAGCTGGTATCTATGCTAATTTAGCTTTGGTAAACCACTCTCCATCTGAGTTTGTAGTAGATTTCATCCAGTTAATGCCGGGAGTACAGCAAGCAAAAGTAAGATCAAGAGTTATTCTTGCTCCACTTCACGCTAAGAGAGTACTTTCTGCTCTTCAGCAAAACATTGCTAACTACGAGCAGCAATTCGGAGAAATCAAAGAAGTTGAACCTTTCGTATTAGGAGGAAACAACGTAAACGCTTAAGATTTACTCTAAAAAAATAAATGAATGCCTCAATTTTTATTGGGGCATTTTTTATAAATGAGGAAGACATAATAATTCAATAATTATCTTCATTATTGTATTGATATTTTTTTAAATTTGTTTTTAGAAAGGATATAAAGAATATGATCAATAATCAGTTTATTATTAACAAATTTGGCTTTTTAGGAAATGATTTTTTAAAAGAGCTGGATAAGCATGCTGTTGTTACTGAAATTAAAGCAAAAACCGAGATCGTAAGAGAAGGACAGAAAAATAAATTTGTCCCGTTTCTTATTAAAGGTTCCATCAGGGTTTTCAGCCTGAATGACGGTCGTGAACTGATTTATTACTATATCCGTTCTAATGACAGCTGTCTCATGACATTTTCTTCAATTTTTACAGATTACACAAGCCGCATTTATGCCGTTACGGAAGAAGATTCCGAAGTATTGCTGTTCCCTGTATCCGTTGTCCATGAGTGGCTCATTAAATTCCCTGAAATCAACAGACTTTTCTATTCTGAATATGATAAAAGATTTATAGACGTCATGAATATGGTAAATGATGCGGTTTTTCACAGATTGGATAAAAGAGTTTTAAACTATGTAAAACAGCAGATTTCAGCAACCGGAAACAATCCCATCAAACTAACTCACAGAGAAATTGCAAACAGTTTGGGAACTTCAAGAGAAGTAGTAAGCCGTGTCCTAAAAAAAATTGAAAATGAAGGCGAAATTATTCAGACCAAAGAAGGTATAAAAATACCTGTAAATGAAAATGTTAGTCAAGGCTAATAAATGATATTTAATTATTTTAACTTTTTCATTGATAAAAACAATTCAGTCGGTGACTTTTATCACACAATTGTAAGTCGATAAGTCGATAAGTTTGTTATACTAATTTAAATAAATGTGTATGACAAAAACTCTCTTATTTTTGTCAATGTTTGCTTCAGTTTTTTCCTTTGCACAGGAAGATCTGCTGAAAGATATTGATACCATTCAGACCAAAAACACCGACGTTTCCCAGCCCGCTTTTAAAGCATTACAAATTGTGACCGGGCAATCTACCAAACTTCCCGCAAAGAATGAATGGTATATTGTTGTGGCACACCGTTTCGGCGATGTAAGCAAAGGATTTAAAGACTTCTTCGGACTGGATGACGCTTCTACAAAACTCGGTGTAATCTATGGCGTTACAGACGGAATCTCAGTAAGCCTTTCCAGAGAAACCAACCTTAAAACTTTCGAAGGCGGAGTAAAATATAAGCTCATAAAACAGAACGAAAACTTTCCTGTAGACATTGTAGGTTACAATGTTCTGGCTGTAAATACAGATCTCAGCAAAGATAATTATCCGCATCTTCAGTTTGGGGACAGACTTTCCTATCTTACGCAGGCTTTAATTTCCAGAAGATTCAGCGATAAATTTTCTCTTCAGTTAACGCCGTCATACGTTCACAAAAATCTTTACGAACCTACTATTGAA
This sequence comes from Chryseobacterium gambrini, assembly GCF_900156825.1. Classification (GTDB taxonomy): domain Bacteria; phylum Bacteroidota; class Bacteroidia; order Flavobacteriales; family Weeksellaceae; genus Chryseobacterium; species Chryseobacterium gambrini. Next base: position 260,205 of record NZ_FTOV01000002.1, read on the forward strand.
GACAAAAACCAGTTTCTTGCAGGTTTGGGAGGACGTTATAAAATCTCCAAAAGAGTTTCCATTAATGCAGAATATTTTGTGAATTTCGACAATCACAGTTTCTATAAAAATCCGCTTTCTTTAGGAATGGATATAGAAACCGGGGGACACGTGTTCCAGCTTTTGTTCACCAATTCCCAGCTGAATTCGGACATCGGTTATTTAACCAATGCAGCCGGAAAATGGGAAAAAGGGCAGGTTTTCTTTGGGTTTAATCTTTACAGAGTATTTTAAAGTATGAAAAAGTTTATGTACATCATTTCATCAGCAGTGGTATTAACGGCTTGTGAAAGCAGAACATATGAGGAAATCTCGGATAATACTCCGATTGCGGAAGTGGTAACTTACAATAAAGACGTAAAGCCCATTATTGATGCCAATTGTGTCAGTTGTCATTCACCGGGAGTTCAGGCTCTTTCAAACTATTCTCAGGTGAAAGCAAATATCGATAATGTCATCAACAGAATAAGCCGCGCCAACGGAGACCCTCTGAAAATGCCTCAAGGCGGAAGTTTATCGCCTTCACAAATTACTATCATCACGAAATGGAAAGCCGACGGGCTTCTCGAAAACTAAAAATTTAAAATGAAAAAGCTAGTTTTACTTATTACAGCGTTATTCTTTACCAATTTTGCTTTTGCGCAAAAGTATATGGCTAAAACAGGGAAAGTAACGTTTGAAGCATCTGTACCTCTATTTGAAGATGTTTTTGCACAGGACGACAATAATGTCGCGGTAATCAATGCTGATACAGGAGATTTTGCATCAGTTTCTGTCGTGAAAAACTTCCATTTCAAAACAAAATTAATGGAAGAGCACTTCAATGAAAGCTATGCCGAAACCGCAAAATATCCAAAAGCAACCTTCACCGGAAAAATTCTGAATTTTGATAAATCCAAATTATCCGCAACGCCACAAAAATATACCGTTCAGGGAAAATTAAATTTTCATGGAGTAGATAAGGCGTACAATTCTGCGGCAACCATTTATGCCAAAGACGGGAAAATTTATATGTCGGGAGGATTTGTTGCCAAGACCGCAGATCATAAAGTAACCATTCCGAAAATGGTATCTAAAAAGATTGCTGAAAACGTGAATGTTCAATACAATTATGTTCTTACAAAACAATGAGAAAATTAATTTTATTGTTAGGAATGTTTCTCAGTTTTACTTTGGCAACTGCTCAGGAAAAAGCAAAATCTATTTTTGATGTGGCAAGAAGCGGTACAGTTGCTGAAGTGAAGGACATGATGAAACATAATCCGGACATCATTAACCAAACTAATGAAAGCGGTTTTTCTCCTTTAATTCTGGCTTGCTACAGAGGGAATGTAGACGTTGCCAAATTTTTGATGGACAATGTGAAAGATGTAAATTATAAAAGCCGTGAAGGAACTGCATTGTCGGGGCTTTCCGTAAAATATAACAAAGATCTGGTAACCTATATTTTAGAGAAAAAGGCAGATCCGAATATTGCGGATGCTACAGGATCTACCCCGCTATTTTGGGCAGTAAAATTCGGAAATAAAGAATTGACGGAATTATTGCTGAAATACAAAGCCGACAAAACCATGAAAGATGCGCAGGGAATGACTCCCTTCGAATATGCTTTACAGACGAACAATAAAGAAATAATTAATCTACTTAAAAATTAAAATATGAAAAAAGTTTTACTCACATTATCAATGGCTCTTGCAATTTCTGTAGGAGCGCAGTTTTCGTCGGGTACAGTAAATTTATCGGCTGCTGCAATGACGGTGAAATTAGACACGAATGCAACTACCGCTACGCTTACTTTAACCGGAGACAGCAATTCAATGCTCGGAATCGGTTTCGGATCAAGCGGAATGGCAAACGGATCAGATGGATTTATTTACAATTCATCTTCAAACAGAGATTATACATTTGTAGGATTTTCCTCACCTTCTGCAGATGCTACGCAGGATTGGACTCAGGTTTCAAACACCGTTTCGGGAAGTACAAGAACAGTAGTGGCTACAAGATCCCTTGCCGGAGGAACTGGAGACTTTGCCATTCCTAATTCTGCGGGAACCATTAATATTTTCTATGCAAGAACTGCAGGAGGAACGGGAATAGCTTATCATTCTTCAAACAGAGGCTACGCTTCTCTTACGATGGGAGCTGTTTTAGCAACCGGAGAAGTCGCTGCACAAAGCAAAAAAGTAGTTCTTTATCCAAATCCTGCAAAAGAAACCATTAATTTCAAAGATGCCGATAAAATAAAAAATATTGATGTTTTCGAATCTACCGGAAGAAAGGTAAAAACCATAAAAGCTGATGGAAAAGAAGTGAATATTTCCGACTTGAAATCCGGAAATTATTATCTGGAAATTACGTTAAAAGACGGTTCAACATCTTTTGAACAGTTAATCAAAGAATAAACGGAGACCACTGAAAGGTGGTCTTTTTTTATGAAAAATATAAAATGATAATTGTGACAGAAACGATTAATATAATTCCTGCTAAAGTATTTTTTAATCCCTCAGATTTAGGATGGGAACTGTATTTCTCGTTCATTCTTTCAGAATCGCAGTGGTAAATAAAAATCCAGCGAACAAAATTTCCTAAAATATCCACTAAAAATTCCAATATTTGATATTTTAACCAAATATAAATATTCTTTATTTACACTCATTCTAAAAAATGCTTTTAATCTTTTTTTAACCGGAGAATCTTTTCTTTCAGGATTCTAGATCCTAATTTTGCAGAAAATATAAATCATGAAGAAAAGCCTTCAATTCTTACTGTTAATTTTTTCACTGACAGTTTTTGCCCAAAAAGATAATGCTGATACAGAAGAAGTTGTAGCTCCTGATCGTTACAATACGGCTGAAGCTCAGACGAAACCTTATGTCATCATGATTTCTACAGATGGGTTTCGTTATGATTATGCTAAAAAATACAACGCAGAAAATCTTTTAAAATATTCCAATGAAGGAATTCAGGCGAAAGCGATGATTCCCAGTTATCCAAGCATTACATTTCCCAATCACTGGACATTGATTACCGGATTGTATCCCTCTCATCACGGACTGATCGATAATTATTTCTACGATTACCAAAAGAAGGAAAGTTACGCCATGAGCGATAAAAAAAATGCTGAAGACGGAAATTGGTACGGCGGAACGCCGCTTTGGGGACTCGCTGAAAAACAGGGAATGCTTTCCGCTTCGTTAATGTGGGTAGGTTCTGCAAGCAATGCAGGAGGAAACAGACCCACTTATTATTATCATTACCACGAAAAATTCTCACCATCTGAAAAAGTGGACAAAGTAATCGAATGGCTAAAGCTGCCAATGGAAAAAAGACCACATTTCATTTCATTGTATTTTCCTGAAGTTGATGCAAGCGGACATCATTTCGGTCCGGATTCCAGAGAGACGGAAGATGCTGTTCATCTGGTGGATGGAGCTATTGGCGAACTTGTTCAGAAAGTTCATGATTTAGGATTACAAAATGTAAACTTTGTCTTTGTTTCGGATCACGGAATGATAAAAGTGGATGGAGGAAGTCCGTTAGAAATTCCCGCAATGCTTTTTAATAAAGAAAGATTTGATTTTTACAATTCGCAGACTTTATTGAGGGTTTACGTTAAAAATCCAGATGAGGTTAAAAGGGTTTATAAAGAATTAAAAGCTAACAAAACAGAAGATTATGAAGTCTATCTGGATAAAAAACTCCCCAAATATCTTCATTTTTCAACAAAAGATGACCGGTATAAAAGAATCGGACAGATTTTATTGATTCCCAATGCTCCCAAAATATTTTTGGAAAAAGGAAAAAAATCATCGGTTGGAAAGCACGGCTATAATCCGCAGATAGTTACTGAAATGAAAGCCACATTCTTTGCGTGGGGACCGGAATTCAAAAATAATTTGGTGATCGATGAATTTCAGAACATTAACGTTTATCCTTTGGTTGCAGATATTTTAGGGTTGAAAATTGATCAGCCGATTGACGGGAAATTGAAGGTTTTGAAGGGGATTTTGAAAGAAAAGGAATAAATCAAGGTTGAGGTAAAGATTAAATTTAAATAATCCATTGATAAAAGTTTCGGCGAGCCAAAGGCTCGCCGAAACTGATTTGAATGTAAAGATTAAATGACATATGAAAATGGAGCGTTAAGAAAATTTAAATTTGATCCGTTAAGAAATTCCCACTGTTTGAAGCGCGAGACAAATATTAAATCAAAAGGCAAATCTTTAATTCGCGCAAGTTTTGGGAATTTTAGGAATAAATTTTAATTTTTAGCGAAAGTTTCCGAGTCTTGAATTTTTGTTTCTTTTGTTTCAAGACAAAAAAAAGTTATAAAATAACATTAAGCATTAAATTTATCCGCAAACTCTTTCGCAAACTCCTCCAATTTAATTTCTCCCTCCACTACAGAACCATGTTCAATAAAATCCTTCTGAACAATTCCGGTACGGATTCCTCTTCCCATTTCTGTATACAATTCTGCCATTTCCTGCGGAACTCCTGCCTGAAGCATTCCGTGTAAAGAATCTTCATCTTTAAATTCTACCCACGGAAGTTCCGGTTTTCCGATGGCATTTCCGAAAATATTTGCAAAATCCTGAGCTTTGCGAACATCGCTTACAATATATCTTATATTTTTACCTTCAGCACTTTTTAACAGTTCTTCAGCAGCAGCTTTTGCAATATCTTTGGGATGAACCAATGGAACTTCCGTGTGATCTGGATAATTCGCGCCAAGAATTCCGGCATTTTTAATCAGCGGAATATCATTAAAGAAATTAATGTAGAAATATCCTGCTCTTAAAAAAGTGACGGATGTATTTTCCAGTTCATTATAGAATTTCTCAATAGCATGAAGACCTTTTATCGGTCCGTTTTCCACAGGAGATTCTGCTCCGATGCTGCTCAGCATTACAATTCTTTTAACTCCGGTTTGTTGAACGGCTTCAGCATAATTTTTTCCCGCGTTCGTGGTATTTTCAATAAGATTTTCAAAACCCATATTGGGTGGAGTCATCAGAAACGCGGCATCATTTCCTTTAAAAGTTTCAACCAAAAAGTTCAGGTCTGTAATAGAACCGATAGCGGCTTGGGCTCCCAGATTTTCAATTTCACTTTTTTTAGATTCGCTGCTGCTGATAACGGTAATGTCATGTCCTTCTGCAATTAATTGCTCTGCAAGAGGTTTTGCTACATTTCCCAATGAACCGGTGATGATGATTTTCATAATTTTTATTTTTTTGTTGATAATTATTTTTTTATTTCCTGATACAAAGGTATATTTGTACTTACTTTTATACAAGTACTTACCCTAAAGTATGTATTTATTATGACGGCCATAAAAGAAACATCCACCATTCAGCAGAATAAAAAATACGCACTGGATTCCTGTCCCGTAACGTATGTCATGGAAAAAATCGGCGGATTCTGGAAACCGATTATTTTATATCATCTTTCCAACGGAGACAAAAGATACAGCGAACTGAAACGCGCCATTCCTGCGGTAACCGAAAAGATGCTGATTCAGCATTTAAAGCAACTGGAAAATGACGGACTGATCATTAGAACTGCAAAGCCTGTTGTTCCGCCCCATGTTACTTATGAACTGAGTGAGGCAGGAAAAGGTTTAATTCCGGTTATCAGTTCCATGGCAGAATGGGCATTTAAACACATGGAGGGAAAATATGATCATTTAAGAAATGTAACATTGTAAAAAATTAACCATTAGAAAACTTAATTTTCATAAACCATAAACCGCCAACAAAAAAAGCCCTCCGAAGAGAGCCTTAGTTAACAATATACAAAGAATTACAAAGATTGCATATCAATCACGAAACGGTATTTCACGTCGCTTTTCAGCATTCTGTCATACGCTTCATTAATATCCTGCATTTTGATTAATTCAATATCAGATACAATATTATGTTTTCCGCAGAAATCCAGAAGTTCCTGAGTTTCGGCAATTCCTCCGATTAAAGATCCTGCAACCGAACGACGCTGGAAAATAAGCGGTCTTGTACTTGGAGCTTCATTTTCGAATTCCCCTACAAATCCTACCATAACCAGAGTTCCGTTTAAAGCAACAGTCTGCATGTAAGGATTAATGTCGTGTTCATAAGGAACAGTATCAATAATCACATCAAATTTCCCTTTTACAGCATCCATCTGATCCTGCTCAGTAGAAATCACCACATGATCTGCTCCCAGTTTTTTAGCATCTTCCGTTTTTCCCGGAGTTCGCGAGAATAATGTTACTTCAGCGCCCAAACCTTTTGCCAGTTTAATCGCCATGTGTCCCAAACCTCCCAAACCTACAACAGCAACTTTAGAATCAGGACCTACATTCCAGTGTCTTAACGGAGACCATGTTGTAATTCCTGCACAAAGAAGAGGAGCAACAGCCGCTAAATCTAAATTTTCAGGAACACTTAATACGAAATGTTCATCTACAACTACTTTCTGAGAATATCCGCCGAAAGTATGACCTCCCAAATGTTTGTCCGGCCCGTTGTAAGTTCCTGTGAAACCATTCTGGCAATATTGCTCAAGATCGTGTTTGCAGCTTTCGCACTCGCCGCAAGAATCTACCATACAGCCGACTGCCGCAAGATCTCCGACTTTAAATTTAGAAACTTCATTTCCTACATTTGTAATTCTCCCTACAATTTCATGTCCCGGAACTACAGGATACATCGATCCGCCCCAGTCGTTTCTTGCGGTGTGAAGATCGGAGTGACAAACACCGCAGTATAGAATTTCAATTTCTACGTCTTTTGCCGTTACTTCTCTTCTTGCAATATTTAATTCCTGTAAATCGGCAGTCTTGGATTCTGCTCCGTAAGCTTTTACTGTGAATGTACTCATTTTGTTTAGTATTAATTATTTTGATTAGTTTATTCTTTGATTCAGAATAGGAAATTCGTTATTTTCTTAGCTGCAAAATTCGAACCTTTTAAAGTAAATCATCTTATATAAATTACAGAAAGATGTACCAATTTTACAGACAAAATAAAATGTCTCTTTAAAAGTGGTAATTTTGAATGGCAATTAAAATTTACTTCATGAAAAATAAGGAGGTTGAAATCTACAATACGGTTTCAGAATACAATAAAATGCTGAATCACGAGACGTTACATCCTTTGGTAAGTGTAATCGATTTTTCCAAATCTGATCCCATTTGTCAGCATTTGAGACAATTTGGTTTTTACACGGTCTTTTTAAAAGATGTGATGTGTGGCGATATGCAGTACGGAAAACACAGCTACGATTATCAGGAAGGAACATTGGTTTTTATTGCTCCGGGACAGACGTACGGAATTTCTAATGCAGGTACCTACATTCAGCCAGCCGGTTTTGCTCTTATTTTTCATCCTGATTTATTAAAAGGAACCAACCTCGGAAAAAATATCAAAGACTATAATTTTTTCTCCTATGAAGTTCATGAAGCACTGCATCTTTCAGAAAAAGAAAGAGAAATTATTCTGGAATGTTTTAAAAATATAAAGCATGAACTGGAACAGACAATTGATAAGCACAGTAAATCTTTAATTGTTAACAATATCGAGCTTTTTCTGAATTACTGTATGCGGTTTTATGACCGTCAGTTTATCACCAGAGATCACATCAATCAGGGAGTCATCGGAAAATTTGAAACTCTTCTGAACGATTATCTCACCTCCGAAAAGCCTAAAAATATAGGCTTTCCTATGGTAAATTACTTTGCAGAACAGCTTAATCTTTCAGCGAATTATTTTGGAGATTTAATTAAAAAAGAACTGGGTGTTTCCGCTCAGGAATTCATCCACAATAAACTGATTGATGTGGCAAAAGACCAGATTTTCGATTCCGCCAAATCCATCAGTGAAATTTCGTACAATCTTGGATTCAAATATCCGCAGCATTTTACAAGGCTTTTTAAAAGCAAAGTAGGTGTTTCTCCAAGTGAATATAAATCTTTAAACTGATTGGTTGAAGCAAAAACCAGAACAATATTTCTTGGCTTACTTAAGTGATTTTAAGAATTTATTTGTGGAAAACTGTCTAAAACAGGGACATTGATGTTTCATTAAATTGAGAAAATTACTACATTTAAAAAGCAGAAAAATTTTGTTTCATCATGACGCTACAGCAAAATACAGGAATTCATACTTTTCATACTTCTATCGGTAAAATTGCTGCAATAAAAACAAATGGAGTGATCAAAGCGAAAAGCATCCGGTACGCGAGATCAGAAAGATATAAAAAGCCCGTTCCTGTAGAAGATATTCAGACTCACGAAATTCCGGATAAAACACCGGTCTGTCCTCAACACATCAGTCCGCTGCTGGAAAGATTGATCCAGAAAACGAATGTTGAGCATTTCGAACCCGATGAATCTCCTCAGTTTTTAACAATTACCCGTCCGGAAAATTTTGAGGCAAATGAAAAACTTCCGGTGGTAGTCTGGATTCACGGAGGTTCCTATGAAATTGGCTGTGGAGATCTGCCTACTTCCGATCCTTCGGTTTGGGTAAAAGAGCAGAATCTTATTATTGTTTCCATTACATATCGTCTCGGACTTTTCGGATTTTTGGGAGGAAACGAAGAAAGACCTGCCAATTTAGGTTTGTTTGATATCATGGAATCTCTGAAGTGGATTCAGAAAAATATCCACAGTTTTGGCGGAAATTCGGAAAATATTACCCTTTTCGGGCAGTCTTCCGGAGGCGATGCGATTGCGCATCTGATGATTTCCGAAGGAATTGATGGATTGTTTAAAAGAGCCATTATCCACAGCGCACCGCTTGGTTTCAGGATGAAAAGAAGTAAAATGTCTTTAGAATTTTTCAGGAAGACCGATTTTCTGAAACATGAAAAAGATCCCCTGAAAATGGTGGATGAATACGTGAAATTTTTACCGTCATTCAGAAAATATGGTTTAAAAACGGCGATGCCTTTCTGTACGCAATATGGTTTTGACCCCTTATGCACGGAAGAAGAAAGTCTGCCAAAATGGAAAGAAAATGCGAAAAAATATGATGTATTGATCGGTTCCAGTCATGACGAAACTGCTTTTTATGTAAAAACGGCTCAGGAAGGACTTTACACGTATCTCCACGAAAAAATTCTCAACAAAATCGTTCGTAAAACAACAGAATCCATTTATGAAAAACCGGCAGAGATTTTTGCTGAAAATTATGCTTCTGGCGGCGGAAATATTTACCGGTTTAAAATTAAGTCCGTTCTGAAAAACAATTATATCGGAGCTTCCCACTGTGTAGATCTTCCTTTGATTTTCGAAAATCAGGAAGCATGGAAATCGGCAGAACTTTTAAAAGATGTTCCGTGGAAGCACATTCAGGAAAACGGAAAAAAACTTCGCGCATTGTGGGCGGAATTTGCAAGAACAGGAAAAATTTCCGATCATTCAGAACGACCGGAAATTCTTGAAATCCGAAAAGTTTAGTTTTATTTTTAAACACGAATACTACGAATTTTCTACATTTTTTAAACACAAGTGTCAAAAATATTTTCATGAATAATACAATTGAATTTTAGATAGCTTCATTTAAAATTATGCTATTTGCAAAAGTATTCATGTCATTTGTGAAAGCCATTTGTGATATTCGTGTTCAGACTCATTCAGCAAGCCAGACACTCACATTTCCCGCCAGAACCGGGAAATTTCCCCAACCGTTTTCATCGATGGTAATTTTATCTTCAAATCTTCCCAATGCATCATAAAACGTTTGTCCGATGTATCTTTCGCCCATTTCCATAGGTTTTTCGTAAGCATCTTTATTGCTTAAAACTACCGCACATCCGGAATGTTCCTCATCGCCTTCACGAACCCATCCGAGACAATTGGCATCCTCAAAATAATCTCTTTGTTCGCCGTAAGCATTGTTTTTTCTGGCTTTCAGAAGCTCCTCAATGCCGTCCACTTTATTTAAAAATATTTCCTGATCGTTGCCTTCCTTATCTTTATCCACATAATGCGCTCCGTAGAGATCCGGATAAAACACACACGGATAACCGTCTTTTCTCAACAGAATCAATGCATACGCCAAAGGTTTGAACCATTCTTCAACAGGAGCTTCAAGATCCTGTAAAGGCTGCGTGTCATGATTATCCACAAGACTTACCGAGTGAAGCGGATCTGCCTGAGTAAGGCTTTCGTCAAAGATTCTCCGCAAATCGTAAGAATTTCCTTCGTTGGAAGCGGTATGAAAATTATTTTGGAGAGAACTGTCGAACAGACTCATGCATCCTTCGGTAACATCGATGTATTTCTGCAAGAGATTCAGATATCCGGGAGCCCAGTATTCGCCAACCGCAAAAATATTTTTTCCGGTATTGGAACGAAGCAAAGTAAGCCATTCTTTATAAAAATCAAATGAAATATGCTTTAAGGCATCCAGTCTCACGCCGTCGAAATCGGTTTCATCAAAATACCATTTTGCCCAGTTGTTCAGTTCCTCGCGCACGAAAGGATTTCTGTGTTCTACATCATTGTACATCAGGTAATCATAATTTCCTTTCTCATCATCGATCATTTCTTCCCAGTCGGTTCCGTATTCATTTTTAATTTTAAAAATCTGCGAATCCATTCCTTCTGCATAATCCACGCCGCTGAAGCAGGTGAAGTTCCATTCAAATTCAGAATATTTTTTATTTCTTCCGGGAAAGGTAAATTTGGTATAAGACTGTATTTCTATTTCATCCGAGATTATTTTTTCTCTGTTTTCTTCATCTACTTTTAATGCTTTAAAGGTTTCCAGTTCATCGCCTCCGCCTTTATGTCCAAGTACAATATCTACAATTACTTTAATATTGTTTTCTTTAAGCGCCTTTATCGCTTTCAGGTAATCTTCTTTCGTGCCGTATTTGGTGGGAATCGTTCCTTTCTGATCAAATTCTCCGAGATCATAGAGATCGTAAGCGTCGTAGCCAATAGAGTGACCTCCTGTTGCGCCTTTGTAAGCGGGCGGGAACCAGACTGAGGTAATGCCGAGTCCGGCTAAATATTTTGCATTTTGTTCTGCTTCTTTCCACAGCTTACTGTCTCCTTCAGAATACCAATGGAAATACTGAATCATCGTTTCATTCATAAATTGTAAAATTTGGTTACTACAATTTAGTGAAAAAAAACGGATTATTGATCTTCGAATTCCTTAAACGGGATTTTTAGTTGAACGGAAACCTGTTTTTTTTCTTCGGTGTTGAGCTGCGAAAGAGATAATCCCAACAGTCTCACCGGCTTATCGAAAGGTCTTAGTTCCCAAAGTTTTTTTCCGGTATTGAAATATTGTTCGGCAGAGGAAAAATATTCTTCTTTGGTAATGCTTCGAGTATACAGTGAGAAATCTTTGTATTTAATTTTTAAAGTTAAAGATCTTCCCAGAATATTATTTTTCTGCAATCTGTTTTGCAGTTCTTCGCTCAGGCTCTGTAATTTTTCGTCAACCTGCTGTTCATCAAAAAGGTCTTCAAAAAAAGTTCTTTCTACTGCCACACTTTTCTGGATGCGGTGCGGTTTTACTTCCGAATGATGAATTCCGCGAACCACGTTGTAATAATAAGCTCCGGATTTTCCGAACAGTCTTGTTAAATCTTCAATGGATCTTTTCTTTAGATCTTTCCCTTTGTAAATGCCTAAGCTGAACATTTTATTAGCCGTAACTTTTCCTACTCCATAAAATTTTTCTACCGGAAGTTCTTCCAGAAAGCCTTCGATTTTGTCGGGATGAATGGTTTTTTGTCCGTTCGGTTTGTTGATATCTGAAGCGACTTTGGCTAAAAATTTATTCACAGAAATTCCTGCGGAAGCAGTAAGTCCGGTCTGTTCAAAAATTTTCTGACGGATCTCTTTGGCGATCTGATTGGCAGATTCCATTCCTTTTTTATTTTCTGTAACGTCGAGATAGGCTTCATCCAAAGAAAGAGGTTCCACCAGATCGGTGTATTCGTAAAATATTTCACGGATCTTTTTAGAAATTTCTTTGTAACGCGCAAAACGCGGAGGGACAAAAATAAGGTGCGGACATTTTTCTTTTGCCGTTTTGCTGGGCATTGCAGACCGGACTCCGAATTTTCTGGCTTCGTAACTTGCCGCCGAAACGACACCACGATGTCCGCCTCCGACTGCAATTGCTTTTCCTTTCAATGCAGGATTGTCGTGCTGCTCCACAGAAGCATAAAATGCATCCATATCGACGTGAATTATTTTGCGCATGGGAAAAGAAGAATCCATACCGCAAAGATATGGATTCCTGTATTTTTTATTGTATGATTTATAAGTCTAAGGTTTTATGTCTCATGTTCAATGATCCTTTACCCTCAATCTTAATTATTTCAAAAGCTGATCAATGGTAGCTTGAATTTCCGGATCTTCAGGAGTAATAGCGTAGTATTTTGCAATGGCAGACTTCTGATCGATCACCATATAACGCGGAATCCAGTTCAGATCAATATAATTGTTGAAATCGTTTTTCCAGCCGGATGAGAACCAGTAGTTTTCTTTGTCTTTCATCTCAAATTTTTCCAGACTTCTTTCAAAGCCTTCTTTGGAACGGTCTAACGAAAGAAATACAAAATCTATGTTTTTATTTTTTTCTTCCAGTTCTCTGGCTTTCGGAAGCGCATTTAAACAGTCTCTGCACCATCCTGCCCAAAAATCAATAACCAGAACTTTACCTTTATGCTGATCCAGAATCTGCTGAATGGTAACCATTTTTCCGTCTTCATCTTCCAGTTTCTGCACCAAAGCTTGTTTGGAGAAACTCTTTTTCAGGACTTTCGGGGTCTGCTGAGAACAGCCTAATCCGAAAATTCCCATCATTAATAGTAACAACAGTTTTTTCATGTTCAAAAAAATTATGTATGCAAATCTAGACAATGCCGTGCAATCTGAGCTGATTTTTGATGACTTTATAAAAATTGATGGGATTGAAGATTTCTATTGAATTTACAATTAAAAAATTCACAAATTTTATCGTTCTGAAAACATCGACAAATATTAAGTCTGTTTAAACTTTATTTAACCGCAAAAGTCACAAAAGATCTACTAAATTTTTTATTTAAAGTTGATTATTATAAATGAAAAAGAAAACAATAGTTTTTAAAAATCTTTGATTTTTATTCTTTTGAGCGCTTTGATTATTCTGGAAATTCGCTTTAACATTATCTTTTGTCCCTTTTGCGGTTAATTCTGAAATTAGTTTAAACAAGTTTATTGTTAATAATCTTAGGTTTATGAATAATTTTTCACCAAACCTTTTACCACTGCAATTACATTCGGCATGGCTGTATTGGCTGCATTCAGAACTTCTTCGTGAGAAACGGAGTGGGCAATATCGGGACCGCCCAAATCGGTCACGACGGAAATACCGAAAACATCCATTCCCATATGTTTAGCAACGATCACTTCCGGAACGGTACTCATTCCCACAAGATCTCCGCCAATGGCTTTAATCATTCCGTATTCTGCGGGAGTTTCGAAAGTGGGTCCCTGTAAAGCTACATAAACACTTTGGTGGACGGTAATATTCTGTTCAGAAGCAACATTTTGTGCAACGTAGATCATTTTTCTGTTGTACGGTTCGCTCATATCCACAAATCGGGGACCGAAAGAATCGATGTTTCTGCCACGAAGCGGATGTTCAGGCATCATATTGATGTGATCCCGAATGATTGCAATATCACCGATCTTATAGCCCGGATTAATTCCACCTGAAGCATTGGAAAGAATAAGATTTTTAATTCCCAACAGATAAAAAACACGGATCGGAAAGACCACCGTTTCTATGGAATGCCCTTCGTAGTAATGAAAACGACCGCTCATCATCAGAACTTTTTTTCCTTCCAGAATTCCGTAGATCAGTTTTCCGCCGTGTCCTGCAACGGTAGTCTGCGGAAAGTTGGGGATTTCAGTGTATTCTAAAGTATGAATAGCTTCCACTTCATCCTGCAGTTTGCCTAAGCCGGAGCCTAAAACAATGGCAAAATCGGGAGCTTCTTTAATGATGTTTTTAACGAAATCTGCGGTCTGCTTAATTTTTTCTAACATAATCTAAGATGATTTGATTGAATTCTTCCTTTTTATCAATAATTACATTGATCGGCCAGTAGTACACAATATCTCTAAGATAATCAAAACTTTTCAGGCGCACATAGTCTTTTTCAGTGGTTAAAATCAATTTATATTCCCCTAGTTTTTTATATTCCGCTATAATATTTTTAATATCGGCTTCCGTGAAATTATGATGATCTCTGAATTTTAAGTGTTTTACCCTTTGCGAAAATTTTGCAAGATGGGTGAGGAGAGGTTTCGGATTGGCGATTCCTGTAATTAAAAGAATGTCGTAATAATTCAGGTTGTTGTCGGGAAGCATTTTTTCTCTTCCGTATACGTTTTCGTCGTATCCGATGGATGAAAAGAATACTTTCTGTGTACGGTCCGGTCTTATTCTGGAAATGTAATACTGTTTGGTTTCCTCGGTAAGTTCATCGGGACATTTGCTCACCATGATGATATCCGCTCTTTTGGATCCGGCTCTTGATTCTCTTAAATCTCCCGCAGGTAAAAGATGATCTTTGAAGTAAGGATCATTAAAATCGGTCATCATGATGTTGAATCCTGCTTTTATCGCTCTGTGCTGCATTGCATCGTCCAGAACCAGAACATCAAGATCCATATCGCTGATTACTTTTTTGGCTCCGGGAACTCTTTCTTCGGAAACTGCGATTACGAAACGGTTTTTAAAGCGTTCAAACAACTGCATGGCTTCATCGCCTACAGTTTTGTAATTGCTTTCATAATTTGTAACAGCGTATCCTTTCGTAAGTCTTCCGTATCCTCTGGAAAGCACGCCGGTTCTGTAATGTTTGGACAGGAAATGAGCAAGATACATCACCATCGGCGATTTTCCGCTTCCGCCCACAGAAAGGTTCCCGACACAGATTATCGGCGTTTTGAATTTCACAGATTTAAAAATTCCCAGATCATACATTGTGTTTCGGATACCCGTTACCATGTGATAGCCGAGGGAAAAAGGATAGAGGTACCATCTTTTCATACGTTTGCAAAAATAGGAAATTTCGCAGGGATTTGGATGAATATGGGAGCTACTTTTCGATATTTATTTAAAAAATCTGTTATTGATTATCATCAAATTAAAGTATTTTTGTAGAGTTATTTTTATTTACCTTGAGATATTTTATAGAATTTTCCTACAACGGCAAGAATTATTTCGGTTACCAGATTCAGCCGAATGCTATTTCTGTACAGGAAGAACTGGAGAAAGCACTTTCCACGATTTTAAGAGAAGAGATTAAGACAACGGGAGCGGGAAGAACGGATACGGGCGTTCATGCGAAGAAAATTTTTGCTCATTTTGATACGGAGAAAGTTCTGGATCAGGAATTGGTGAGAAGACTGAACAGTTTTCTTCCGGCGGATATTTCCATTAAGAGAATATTTCCTGTAAAAGATGATTTCCATGCGCGTTTTGATGCTACTTACCGAACGTACGAGTACTATATTTCGCTTGAAAAAAATCCGTTCACGGAAGAATCGGCGTGGCAACACTGGAGAAAACCTTTAGATGTCGAAAAAATGAATGAAGCCTGTAAAATTTTATTTGAATATGAGGATTTTACCAGCTTTGCAAAATTACATACCGACAATAAAACCAACTTCTGCAAAATGTACAAGGCAGAATGGGAACAGAATGGAAGTGAACTGAAATTTACCGTTTCTGCGAACCGTTTTCTGAGAAATATGGTGAGAGCTATTGTGGGAACAATGGTAGAAGTAGGTTCAGGAAAATTGCAGCCTGAAGACGTAAGAAAAGTTATTGAAGACAAACACCGAAACTCTGCGGGAACTTCTGCACCGGCGCATGGGTTGTACTTGGTGGATGTGGGGTATGATTTTGAGTAATATTTAAACACAAATTCCACAAATAATACCACGAATATTCACTAATCAATTAAAAATTGCTTTAAATAGATTTGAGCTATTTGTGAAAAAATAATGGTGTAATTTGTGTTTAAATGAAAACAAAAAAAACGAAAATCATGGACGAAATCGAAAGACTTGCCTTTGCATTACAACATTTCGCGGGACTTGAGGAGTATGATTTTCAGCCGTCATTAGTAGTTTGCCTCGTCGGACATTCACATTTGCTTTCCTGAATATTGGTTTGCCCTGTCGGAATTTCCGACGATAAGAACCTGTAAAATCTTGCCGCCGGAGATCCCCGGTGATCCGTGTTTTTTGCTCTGCTTAGTTTTAAATTGAGCATTTTTATTGTTTTTCATCTATACCATAAATAACATCAATCTGAAATTTTCATCAGGAATTAATGAAGTTGTAAAGGCAGACAAATTTGAAAGTCTTATTTTTGCATAGAATTTTATATAATTCTTTTCTTCAATTCGTACAATGAAAAAACAAGATACCTGGGGAATTGTAAAGAGGCTGTTCTTTATCGGAATGAAGTTCCGTTCTTGGTTCATCCTTACTTTAGTGATTTCCATTTTTCTGGCAATAGTTTCTACTTACCGTCCTTATCTTACCATGCAAGTGGTGGATAATGACATTACCAAGCTGAAAGATAAAGCACTGATGTTAAAGCATATTTATCTTTTGGTCGGTCTGGTTTTCACAGAGACCATTTTAAACTTTTTTCTGGTTTATTTCTCCAATTTCATTTCTCAGAATGTAATCCGAGACATAAGAGAGAGGTTGTATAATAAGCTGATTTATTTTAAAACGTCTTTCTTCGATAAAACTCCGATCGGGCAGTTGGTGACGAGAGCTGTGGGTGATGTGGAAACCATTGCAACAGTGTATACCGACGGATTTCTGATGGTTTTCGGGGATGTGCTGAGAATTATTTTCGTATTGATTATGATGTTAAGTACCAATGTTCATCTCAGTTATATTACATTGGCGATTTTACCTTTAATGGTCGTGATTACAAGATTTTTCCAGAAAAGGCTGAAAAAAGCATTCGGAGATGAAAGAAACTGGACTTCCAACCAGAATTCTTTCGTTCAGGAAAGACTGGCGGGAATGCCGATCATTCAGGTTTTCAACAGGCAGGAAGCTGAATTTAAAAAGTTTGATGATATCAATATTACTTTAAAAAGTGCTTTGCTGAGAACGGTTTTTATCTTCTCGCTGTTTTTTCCTGTGGTGGAATTAATTTCGTCTCTTTTTATCGGGTTTATCCTTTTTTACGGAGGATATATTACGATCAGTGCGGGAGTTGTGATTGCATTTATCCAGTATATTTCGATGCTGATCCGTCCTTTACGACAGATTGCCGACCGTTTCAACAACATTCAGCGAGGAATTGTAGGCGCAGAAAGAGTTTTAGGATTAATGGATGAAGACAATGCCATGCCGAACAACGGGAAAGTGGAAAAAGATCATTTTGACGGAAAAATTGAATTTAAAAATGTACATTTTGCGTATGACGAAAAGCAGGAAGTATTAAAAGGAATTGATTTTAAAGTAAATCCGGGTGAAACTGTTGCCATTGTAGGAGCTACCGGAGCCGGAAAATCTACGATCATCAGTTTAATTACAAGATTGTATGATATTAATTCCGGAAATATTTTAATTGATGATGTGGATCTGAAAGATTATGAGCTTTATAATTTAAGAAGCCACATCGGAGTCGTTCTGCAGGATGTTTTCCTGTTCCACGGAAGTATTTATGAAAATCTTTCGTTTGGGGATGAAAGCATTACGCTGGATAAAATAAAAGCAGGGGCAAAAGAAATTGAGGTTGATGAATTTATCGAACAGCTTCCGGGAGGATATGATTATGTGGTAAGCGAGAGAGGTTCGTCCATTTCTCTGGGACAGAGACAATTGCTTTCTTTCTTAAGAGCCTATCTGTCTGATCCGAAAATTCTGATTTTAGATGAAGCCACGTCTTCCATCGATCACGAAAGTGAAAAATTAATTCAGAGAGCCACGGAAAAAATTACAAAAAACAGAACGTCAATCATTATTGCACACCGACTTTCTACCATTGAAAAGGCCGATAAAATTATCGTGATGGAGCACGGAAAAATTGTTGAAGAAGGCAAACATCTTGAACTTCTGGACAAAAACGGATATTACTCCACACTTTATAAAGCTCAGTTGAGACCTGAAGTGGAACTGGAAGAAGAAACCTAAGAAGTAATTTGTTGTAGATATAAGAAGGTTAAAATCGATTGGTTTTAACCTTTTTTTATTTGATTTCGTATTCTTTCTGTAAAATTTTCAAAAATTCATCCTTGGAGATTCCTTTTTCGGATTTGAAATGAATATTCATCAAGCCTTCGTCTGTAGTAAACTGATCTTTTCTGTAAAGATGATCCAATAAACTCTGAAGTGAATATTGTCTGGTTTCAATGCTGTATATTCTGTCATCAACTATTTTTGTTTCAGATAATACAGGTTCGTTGTCATTTATAAAAGCTTTCTGCTCAATTCTTATATCGTAATCCTGTGTTTTTTCAGCAAAAGGAGACGTAAAAAGCAACATGATGCAAGGAATAGAAATTCCGAACAGAAGATTCCATAACGCATGATAAAGCATACTGTGAAAAATATTCAGCCTTACGCGAATGTAGCTTAAAATAAGTCCACCCGATAACTGAGAAGCCACAATGAAAGGAGAAAGGGCGTAGAATTTCCACGAGTCGTTTACATAATTGTCCAGATGTACAAATCCGAAAATGATTGAAGAAATATAAACCAGAAACGGAAAAATTCTGTTCCATTTTTCCCTGTTGATAAGGTGTGAAAAAAGTTTTTTGTAACGAAGGGCATATCTGAAAATAAATTCTTCTGAAAGCGGAGCAAAAATTACCATTAAAAAGACCGCCTGAAACCATGTTAGATTTTCAAAAGCATCGGATGGTTTTAGAGTGATAACCTTTTCCGCGAGATAGTTTAGAGGAAGCACTAAAACCAAAAAGAAAATAATCTCAATAATCAGCAGATTGGAAATGAAGCGAAATTTTCTTTTTGAAGAAAATTCAATCTGAACGTCATCTGGCTTTTTTATAAACTGTAAAAGATCTTTGGTATCACGTTTCAACCTTTGTAAATGATTCACGAAGTAATTTTTAAAACACGAAATTAAAATTTTAACGTTAATGAAAGTTCATTTTTTGTGAAATTTACCAGCATTCATATTTTTTCAGAAGTTTTTGGATAATAAAATCAGGATTTTTTCATCTTGAAGATTTTACTGAATTGAAGCACAATCGGGAGTTTTAAATTCAGATTTCTGTGCCTGAAAAAAATTAAACAGTGATAAAAGGAATGCTGTAAAAGCTGTTTTGAGCGTCGTGGGTATAAAGTTTTTGAATTATTTATTTAAACGTTAAATCTGTTAAAAATGTATACATTTTGTAAAATAAATTCGATAGTCGTAAATATTTTAGTAAAATATTGCCTGAATCTTATGTTTATAAGGAATATTTTATTAACTTTATTCAGAATTTAAACACGACCCCTTTATTTTGGTAGGGTGTTTGATGTAAAGAGGTAATTTTAATTAAATCCAAAAATATAGATGAAGAATATACAAGATGAATTTCAGGTTTTTAAAGACGAATTAAGAAAGTTGAATATCGAAGTACAGAAAGTGGTGAAAGTAGGGAACGGCAGTATGGATTTCCACGAAGTTTTTTATAAATCGCCAAGGTATGAAGATGTGAAGAGCGTTTATGTTCAGAGGCATAATCTGGACAATATTTTAGAGAAATTTAAGCAGGCTTATCATTAAATAGAAATCGCGGCTCAGGGAACCTGAGCCGCGATTTTTTTATCATCAATTAATCCTTATCCAGTGTAGAGGTTTTTCTGGTATCCTTCATTCTGATATATACCACGAAGGAAAAGAAAATACAGGCTGTAATGTACCAGTAGAAATAATGTTCCACATTTGCCTGTTTAAACCAAAGTGCAATATACTCTGCCGTTCCTCCGAAAACGGCAACCGTTAAAGCGTAAGGTAGCCCGACTCCCAAAGCTCTTACTTCGGACGGGAAAAGTTCGGCTTTTACTACGGCATTGATAGAGGTGTAGCCGCTCACGATAATTAAAGCCGACATAATCAGGAAAAACGCGCCCCACATGGATGTAGTGTGGCTTAAAGCATTTAGCAGGGGATAGGTGAAGAGGGTTCCCAGAATTCCGAATGCCAATAATAAAGGTCTTCTTCCGATCTTATCCGACAGCGCTCCGAAAACAGGCTGTAAGCAAGCGAAAATAAACAGAGAAATAAAAGAAATAAGCGTAGACTCTTCTTTGGTAAGATGAACGGTATTCACCAGAAATTTCTGCATATAGGTTGTGTAGGTGTAGAACGCTAATGTTCCTCCCAATGTTAATCCTACAACGGTAATTAATGCTTTCGGATGTTTAAGCAGTTCTTTTAAAGTCCCTTTTTTCTTCTCACCCAGATCTTTTTTGTTTTCAAAAGCTTCAGTTTCATGAAGATTGGCCCTTAAATATAAAGCGATGACAGAAAGCAAGGCTCCGATCACAAAAGGAATTCTCCATCCCCAATCTTCGAGTTGGACTTCCGTTAAAAGCAATTTCTGTAAAATGAGCTGAATTCCCAAAGCAATTAACTGTCCGCCAATTAAAGTAACATACTGAAAGCTGGAATAAAATCCTCTCCGGTCTGAAGTTGCCATTTCGCTGAGGTAGGTTGCCGAAACGCCATATTCTCCGCCAACACTCAGTCCCTGAAGCAATCTTGCGATCAGCAAAAGAAGAGGAGCTAAAACACCGATGGTTTTATAAGTGGGCGTTAAAGCAATGAGTAAAGACCCGAAAGACATCAGCAAAACGGAAAGCGTCATTGCTTTTTTTCTTCCGACTCTGTCGGCAATACTTCCGAAAAGCCATCCTCCGACGGGACGCATCAGAAAACCGACAGCGAAAATTCCGGCTGTATTTAAAAGCTGCGCGGTCATATCCGAATCCGGGAAAAAAGAATTTGAAAAATAGATAGCAAAGGCAGCGTAAGCATACCAGTCGTACCATTCTACCAGATTTCCGATCGATCCGCCTACAATTGCTTTGATTCTTTGGGTGGTGGTGATTTGTGATGAATTCATGTAGGAAAGATATTTCTTTTCTTTAATTGTGAAAAGTATTTTAGATATAATTTATCTGAAAATTGTATACAAAAACTGACTTCCCCATTCAGGAAGCATATATGTCCTTAAATTTTCGTCTTTGGGTAAAAACTCCATTCCCTGCAATCCATTATGCATTTCCATATTTCCAACACCTTTGATGCTAAACATTGCCATCATCAAATGATAGTTTTTTTCATCCATCAGTCGATAAATTTCAGGTATATCATCCTCAGTTTTGCCGGTAAGATGAGAGAATGCACTTGCATAAAAATGCTGATACATGGGATCATTAGTTTCTATTAAAGAACTTTCATAATAATATTTAATGATGTTGTAACTTTTCTCGTATAGATGATTTTCAGTTTTCAGGATAAATTGTTTTCTGTAATTTTTTATCGGAACAATTCTTTCGGGTGAAATATGAAGGTATTCCGAATATCCGGAATAGATGACCTCAACTAATGGTTTATGATTGAAGCCGGAAAATTTTCGGACAATAAAGTTCTCGGCTATTTTATTTTCTGGAATCAATGCTAAGTTTAATGCGCCTTTTTGTTTGAACTGTCTGTAAAATCTTCCGTTTCACTACAGTTTAAAGAACTTTCAGATAATTTATCATATTTAATGAAATACCTGTATCCTAAAACAAACTGAACAGCATAGTGAACAGAAACGTGAGATGAATACATGCGTGTTTATTTCAGACTAATATAAAAATAAAACCGTTCTCCAGAAAGAACGGTTTTAAGTAGGCAGTAAAAATTTTTAAAATCGATATCCCAGAGATAATCCGCTTCTGAAGCCAAGCCATGGTCCGTCTACATTTACTCTGGCTCCGTTTGCATTGGTTTCTACGGTGTAATTCACATAAGGAATATCCAGATCTTCAATTTCTTTTTTTAGCTGAGCCTGCATATCGGGAGTCAGGATCACATCACTCGTCATGGTAAAATCGCCCTGTCCTTTTCCGTAATGCGCTCCTGCGATCCAGAAATCCAGAACTAAATTTTTGCTTGGCGTAAGGAAAAACTGAACGCCCACCATTACGCCGCCGCTGTTTCCGTGTGCGCTTCCGTTTCCTTTCAGAGGAATCTGATAGGTTGTTCCGCTGAAGATATAATCATAATAAAAATCGAATGTGTTGGAAGTAATTTTGGAATATCTGTAATAAGGGGCTACGTAAAATCCTTTTCCGTAACCGGCTCCGAGATAAAATCGCGGTTCGATGGTAAAGTTGAACGATTTTACTTCGAGATTCTGAAATCTTTTTTCGTCTTCATCGCTCAGAAATGAATTGATGAAAGGAACTTTCCCTTCAGGCATGGTTCCGAATCCCATATTTAAAGAAAACCACTGGTTAAAAGCTCTTTCATAAGAGAGATTGATATTTCTGAAAACATAAGCCGTAACATTTGTCTTGATAATGTTCATTTTATCCGGGTTTTCAGGTGCTGTCATTTTGATGATATCCTTTTTAGCCGGAGTTTCAGGAGCAATAGTTTCCTGTGCAGAAAATCCTGAAAAGATAAAAGAGGAAAGAAGGAAGAAGTATTTTTTCATGATCTTATATTTAGTAGGTGATAATTTTCAGAGAGCAAAAAACGGGCAAAAAAATGAAAAAATACACTTTCGTGTGAAAAATTAAAGATTTGTTGATGGTTTATGTCTTTTTGATGATAATTTCAGATTTGAAAAGATTTATGGTAATCATATATTGAATATGTGTGATTTCAATTCTGTGAATCTCCACGCAAAAGTATATCACAAATAAAACCTCTTGTTTTCACAAGAGGTCGATGAACATAAAAAAAATAAAAAGTAAATCTTAATATGGTCAAACATTATATGAATTTACAGATTATCTTGTAAAATTATGTTAGAGATTTTTTTTCATCAGGTAATCTGAATTAAACTAACTTAACGTTAACTGCGTTTAATCCTTTCTCGCTTTTTTGTACTTCAAAACTCACTTTATCGTTTTCACGGATTTCTCTTGTGCTTAGTCCTGAAGAATGTACAAAAATGTCTTTGCTCCCGTCTGCAGGAGAAATAAATCCGAAGCCTTTTGCTTCGTTAAAAAATTTTACTGTGCCTTGTTGCATGGTAATTGGTATTAAAATTATGGTATTATAAATCTGTCGACTTCACAGATTTTATTTTTGAAACGAAACGACAGGCATTGTAAATCCTATCAGTTTCTGAATGTTTTTTAAATCGGTACGTTCCTGATCGTCACAAAATGAAACCGCTGTTCCTTCAGCTCCCGCTCTTCCGGTTCTTCCGATCCGGTGTACATAGGTTTCAGGGACATTGGGAAGTTCATAGTTAATCACGTTAGGAAGTTCATCAATATCTATTCCTCTTGCTGCAATATCGGTAGCAATCAGAACATTTATCTTGCTGTTCTTAAAATCGTTGAGTGCCGTTTGTCTTGCAGTCTGAGATTTGTTTCCGTGGATTGCCATCGCAAAGATTCCTGCACTTTCCAGCTGCTCCACAAGTCTGTTGGCGATGTGTTTGGTTCTTGTAAAAACCAGTGAACGCTCTTTTCCTTTGTCTTGCAGAATATTGATGAGTAACCCTGTTTTATCTTTTTTCTCTACGAAATATACAGACTGCTGAACGCTTTTTGCTGTAGAAGATACCGGATTTACTGTTATTTTTTCAGGATTATTCAGTATCGTTTCCGAAAGATTTTTGATCCTTTCCGGCATGGTTGCAGAAAAGAATAAAGTCTGTCTTTTTTTAGGAAGCATCTGAATAACTTTTTTCACATCATTTACAAATCCCATATCAAGCATACGGTCTGCTTCATCTAAAACAAATATTTCAATTTTGGAAAGATCAATATATCGTTGGTTCACAAGATCCAGCAATCTTCCGGGAGTTGCAACCAGAATGTCCACTCTTTTTCTGAGGGCCGAAAGCTGTGCTCCGGCAGATACTCCTCCGTAAATGGAGAGTTGCGAAAGGGGTAAATATTTACTGTATATTTTGAAGTTTTCTTCTATCTGTATCGCAAGTTCTCTTGTTGGAGTAAGGATTAATGCTCTGATTGAGTTATGTTCCGGAGTATATTTTTTTAATAGCTGAAGAATAGGCATCGCAAATGCGGCTGTTTTTCCTGTTCCCGTCTGTGCGCAGCCTAAAATATCATTTCCGGCTAAAATATGAGGGATTGCAGAAGCCTGTATTTCGGTTGGTTTAGAATATCCCGCCTCTGTAACAGCTCTTACAATAGGATTAATTAAATTTAAATTTTTAAAACTGATCATAATAATTTCGGTTTCCCGTTATGGTAAGCAAATTCATTTTGAGAATTTGAATAGGTTATGGCTGAGAAACAACAGTTTGTACTTCTGTTATCTCAACATTCTATTGTATTGCGTTGATATTATTTTCGTAAAATAATGTGAACAGCACACAATGACATATCATCTTTCAAATAAAAAAATGTCTGAATTCTACTTGAAATCGCTCTGATAATCGGGTGGCTGAAAAGGCAAACTGAAAGAAAAATTGTGATCTTAAACTAATACAGAATAGCGAAGGCAGAAACCTGTTTTATTAATGCTTTGGCAAATATACAATAAAATAAATGAATATTTTTTGATTTAATTAGTTGATTATCAAAATTTTATTCTTACCTTCCGCACACAACAGAATTGTTTGCATCATGCGGATAATTTTAATCCAATACGTATGCAAGAGCACTCAGGCGCCATTCTCGCGCAACCCAAGGAATCTGTTTCCGGGTCTTTAAGACAGGTAAGGATCGCTTATTTCATTATGATTCATCACAAACCGGCTGTATTTAAAGAACTGTTTGAAAAAATTTATACCAGAGATCAGTTTTATCTTATTCATATAGACCGTAAAGCGAAGGCGGAGCTAACAGAGGAAATACAGAATTATCTTGTACGGTTTCCCAATGTGTATATTTTAGAAAGTGTAAATATCGTTTCCGGAGGATTCAGTATGATCCAGACGGAACTGAATGCGATGGAATATCTTCTGAATGCAAGTGTTGAGTGGGATTATTTCATCAATTTAAGCGGTGAAGATTCTCCTTTGAAATCGCAGCAGATTATCCGGCAGTTTCTTACCGTGAATAAAGGAAGGAATTATATTTTTTACTACGACCAGAAATTTTATAGACCAGATACGCTTCAGCGGATACAAAATCATTTTACAGAGCTTACCCACAAAATTTCATCCTATGTTTACAGAAGAGAATTTATGAAAGGAGTGGTGCCTTACATCGGTGGAAAATGGTTTATGTTTACCAGAGAAACCTGTGTGTTTTTAACAAATAACAAGAGTGTGATGGATTTTGAAGATTATTACCTTCATACCCTTCTTCCGGCAGAATCTTTCTTTCAGACGGTATTAATGAACACTGATTTTTCTGATATTATTGTAAATGACGATAAAAGGGCAGTTCTTGAGAAGACATTTTTCAGCAGAGATGTTTATACTGATCAGTTTATTGAATCTCTTAAAGCGGGAAATCATCTTTTCATCAGAAAATTGGGCTCTCAACCCCATCAAAATCTTATCAGCTATATCGAGAACTCGTATCTGCTTCCTCTTACAGAAGTTAATGAAATTGAAAGGGAGCTGAAAAAGCACGACCGTCAGAATAATTAATGATATTTCTTTTAAAACTTGTAAACAATCGCATTAACATTCATTCCTGCGCCTACTGAGGCAAACAGAACAACATCACCTTTCCGGATATTATGATTTTCCAGTTCTCCTTTTAAAATCATGGTAAGCAAAGAAGGGATGGTCGCAACGCTGCTGTTTCCGAGTTTCTGGATTACCATAGGCATGATATCTGCGGGCATTTTTAGTCCGTATAATTTGTAAAATCTTTCTACAATGGCTTCGTCCATTTTTTCATTCGCCTGATGAATAATGATCTTATTTACCTGATCAATGGTGTATTCACTGTTGTCAAGGCACTTTTTCATAGCATCAGGAACGTGTACGAGAGCAAATTCATAGATTTTTCTGCCCTCCATTTTTATATATTTTGTGTCCTGACAGGCTTCGTTGTTGTAGGATTTACCAAAGAATAGATAATCTTTTTCTTTCAGGGTATGTGAAGCTGAAAGGTGAGACTGTATACCGGAATTGTCCTGATCGTTATATTCCAGCACAACGGCTCCTGCTCCGTCTGCATAGATCATGCTGTCTCTGTCGTGAATATCAACTACTCTGGACAGAGTTTCTGCTCCGATGATCAGACATCTTTTCGCTATTCCGGATCTGATGAAGGCATTTGCCTGAATGACACCCTCTATCCATCCCGGACATCCAAACAGGATATCATAAGCCACACAGAAATTATTTTCAATTTTCAGAAGATGTTTTACTCGTGCTGCAAGACTCGGAACCATATCCGACTGCACTGTTCCGTAGCGGACGTCGCCAAAATTATGGGCAAAAATAATATAGTCTAACGTTTCAGGATCTATACCGGAATCTTCTATCGCAGCCTGCGCAGCAATTAACCCAAGATCAGAGGTAACCTGATCTCTGGATGCATATCTTCTCTCCTCGATACCGGTAATTTTTTTTAATTTTTCGGTAAGTGAGAAATTGTCATCTTTTAAGACAACTCCTTTATCATCTAAAAAGATATGATTGTTAAAAAATAAATTATCAACTGTTTCGGAAGGTATACAGTTACCGATTCCAATGATTTTACCTGTCATCTGAAAAATTTTATTTGTAATCTATAAACAAAATATTTAATACTTTTTTTATCTTTTCTGTAAACTTAAATAATGAAATATTCAATTTTGCTGTTCTGACAGATGCCTGTTTTTTACGAATTTTTTTCCTCAATAAAAAACTTCATTTAAAAGTGATAATATAATTATTTGCTAGAATGAATTTCTAACTCTAAAGGTAGCAGATTAAAAATAAATAATACTATATTTTCAGACCTTTATCTGTAAAAAATATATGAGTTGCATGGTAAATAATAACGGATGGAATTCCTGTGTTTGCAGAAAACTTCTCTATAATTGTTTGAATGATAATGGATGTAAAGCTGATCATTGAGAGATAAGTCTCGGCAATGGTTTGATTTTCAGTGTTTAATCGTTAAAAATTTGTCCGGAAAATTTTCCGGACAAATTTTATTTTTTATGTTCAAATTTTTATTTCTTAATGAATTTTGCAGTTTCCTGTTTATTGTCTTTTCCTGAAATCTCAATAAAGTAAGATGCAGGAGGAAGTTCGGAAACCGGTATTTTTCCGGATTTTAAATCTGATGTTTTGATTAGTTTTCCATCCAGACTGTAAATTTTTGCCTGAGTGTAATTTTGGGTGTCTCCTTTAAAATTAATCAAATCGTAAGCCGGATTCGGGTATATTTCCAATCTCTGTTTTTGAGCAGACCAATCTCCGGCTGCCAATACTGTAGTATTTAAAGCCTGTGCCGAGTTCGTTGTCTGGTTATTAATTCCTGCTACCGGAATATTCACCACGGTTTCATTGGTGGTGAGGAGCGGAAATTTATATAAGCTTCCGTAATAGGAATAAGAAGTGTTTACAATAGTTCCTATGGGAAATAAAAAAGAGGTATCGTTAGGAAGGTAAAGATTGAAATTCTGAACAGATTTTACCCTTAAAACATTTGTAAAGGTAGAAGAAGCCAAAAGCAGATTTCCCCACGCATCGGCGGTAAGGGTAATTGTGCCTTTGCAAAGACCGTTTGCAGTAGTAGATGTAAATGTTCCCTGTGCCTGATCTGTCTCGCTGTATCCGTAAGCAGCGGGATAGGAGATAAATGTTCCGTTGTTGGATGATAAATTAAGCGTGGCATCCGTGGTTACAAGCCCCGTAATTTCGAGTTTGGAAGCCGACTGTTTGTAATACACTGTATTTGAACTTCCGGTGAGCTTCAGAGTAGAACCGGGGAAGGTTGAAATTTCAGACGCAGAAGGAGTGGAGTAGACTGCGGGTGCGGAACCGCTTAATACCAATGAAGAATTGTTAAACGTGATATTCGCTCCCGTCCCGGAATTATTGGGAGTTCCGGTGGCAAGAAGATAATTGGGATTATCTCCGGAAACAGGATCATTAAAGGTTTTGGTAACGGTAGTCTGCGCGTTGCACACTCCATAAAATGACAACATCAATAGTAAAATTTTTTTCATTTTCGATTTTTTACTAAAGATAATCAAAAAGTTACGTTCAGAATGTATTTTTTATTTTAAATTTTTTTGATGTTTAAAAATCATATCACTCAGAAATTGCATATGCATCTATCCCAATTGATCTCATATATTCTGAAGGTGTTTTATTTTCAATCTGCTTAAAGGCTCTGTTAAATGTAGACTGATGCTTAAAGCCTGCAGAAATATAGATATGCATTAAAGTATATTTTGGATAATTTACTTTCATTTCATCCTTAATATAATTAATACGATAGGTATTGATGAGGTTTTTAAAATTAGTATCAGAATTCTGACTGATCGCTTTAGAGAGATAGGTGGTATTGATCCCGAATTTATGTGCAAGATCCTGAATGCCAAATTCCGGATTTTTCCATGGAGTTTCAGATTCCAGATATTCTTTAATACGGTGATAAATTTCGGTATACATCTGAAGATTTTCTTCATCACTTTCTTTTGCTGTGCTTTTTTCAGATGCAGTGTCTTCGTTTTCGGGGGCAGCTTTTGAATCTTTGTACTGATGTTTTTTTTCAAAAATCTTTATGTTATAAAATATCAGAAATAAAGAGATTGGCAGAAATGTTAATAAAACTTTTACTTTGCTTAGATGAGCGTTTTTGTTGACGATAATATCGGGAAAGTAGGATAATGGAAGATTTACCATAATAACAAGAAGCAGTGTGATAAGAGATGTCACCAACAGCACGGTTCTGAAACTGTAAAGATTGTATAGTCCTAAAGGAAGAAGGGCAAAAAATAAAATGGTTTCGGGAGCGATTTTCCAGAACGTAAAAAGTAATACAAATAGCAATGTGATTTTTGCAACAAGGTAATAATCAAGAAAATATTTCAGGATTTGGTATTCCAACCGGTAATTAACGGTTGTTACCAATCCTAAAAGCAAAACCGTTGCAAAAAAGAAAACTACAATATTTTCATTCCCTTCAAAATAGAAAATGAGGGTATGAATAAATAAAATAACCATCAGCATCAAATTGTAATGGAAAAAGAACATTTTAATCAGATGTTCTCCAGGAGTTCCGTCCGGTTTTGTATTTTGGTAAAAATTAGTTTTCATGAGTTAATTGTGTTTGTCTGAAACTGTTCCTTTTTTACTTTACAAAGTTTGAAAATTTCAGTACTAAGATAATAATTAATAGAATACAATAATTCTAATAAGTTAATTTCTAAAATAGTTTATTTAATACATTGATTATTAAATATTTGAGATTGTTTAAACCAGATCTTAAAACGTTAAAATTTTTATCAATCAGTTTACCTGGGAATCTATATTTGTATCATCAAAAAGCATTTGAAATGTCTGTAGATACGATAATGTTGATGTCAAGTTGGGATATGAAATATGGATTACGGAAAAAATATAATAATCAATAACACAAAAAATAAGATAAAAAAATTATGAGTTATGTCTTACAATGTAAAAAAAATCCATATTGGAAAACTTATCCATCAGAAAGTAAATGAAAAAGGAATCGATATGTACCGGATAGAGAAGTTTTTGAAATGCAGTGAAGAAGAAATTTTTTCTATGTACCAAAAACCAAGCATTGATACCGAAATTCTCTTAAGATGGAGTAAACTGCTTAAATATGATTTTTTCAGAATTTATGTGCAGCACATTATTCTTTTTTCTCCCTCTGAAAAAAGCAAAACTGAAGCACAGGAAACACAGAAACTGCCGTCTTACAGAAAGAATGTGTATACCAAAGAAATTATAAATTTTGTTCTGGAACTCCTCAATAGCGGGCTAAAAACCAAAACCGAGATCACAGAAGAATATAAAATTCCTAAGACAACACTTTACAAATGGATAGAAAAATACAACAGTCGAAATTCCGAATAAATGCTCCGGATTACAGGAAAATTTATACCGATATGATTGAAATGAAATATGTGGATAAAAGAAGAAAATGTGAAACTGTGCTTAGTAAGGCAAAACTCTCGGTCATGGATATTTTCGAACTTGAAAAAATAATTTTTGAAACCAATGGTGTTCCTGATGAAAAAGAGAACGGAAAATTTCGGGCATACGATGATGAATCAATTTTGCAGATTCTGACCTATCAGAAAAAGAATAAGATGACCAATACAGATATTTCAAATCATTTTAAGATAAGCAGAAATTCGATAGCGAAGTGGAAGAAATTATTTCCTGAAATCTGAATTTCGGGGTAAAAGTATTCAGATCGTATTCTTACAGATTTATTCTCAAATAATTTCAACAAACAACAATTAATAATAAACAAAATGAAAAAATTATTTACAGCTTTTTTTACAGCTTATGTGTTCACCTCAGTTTTACATGGGCAAGTTGGTATTAATACCACTTCTCCTGATGCAAGCCTTGATATTCGTGCAAAAAACCATTCAGGATCTTCTCCGGGAGCCGTAACATCGGGAGATGGAGTATTAGTACCCAGAGTTAATGCTCTTTCTGTAAACGGATCGGTAAACGGACAATTGGTTTATCTTATTGCGGATGCCGGTGGTTTTTTTAAAGGATTTCATTACTGGAACGGAACTGCCTGGACAGCTCTGGATGCTACTAATGATGCATGGACCAATGATTCTGCGGGAACGATGATAAAAATCGGGACAAAGTCTGACGGCTCTGCGAGAAGCAGCAATACAGATTTTGTTGCAACTGATGCAGGAAGAGTAGGAATAGGCACAAATGATCCGAAAGTTACAGTACAGATCGAAGGACAGGCGGCTTCTTCTGCGGTTCCCGACGGATTTACACCTCCGAGATTAACGAGAGCACAGCTTTCAGCAAAAGATGCGTCTTACGGAAACAATCAGAATGGAACTCTTGTTTTTGTCACAACTCTGGACGGATCTGCAATAAACAAAGTATCTAACGTTACTTCCGTAGGATTGTATTTTTATGATGCTCCTACCAGCAGATGGTATAATATCCGAAATTCATCTTCCGGAGTGGTGGAAGGTTTTAAAATTATTACAGGAACTTACACTCCTACCACACCTTATGTAGTACAACCGGACGATTATATTTTGATTTTAAGATACAGCACGGCTTCTACCGGAGGAAATGCTTCTGCAAACGTAAGCACTACAAGTCCATATCTTAACAATGCTGCGAATTTGCAGCTTCCGGATCCTACAACCTGTCCGGGAAGAGTTTTGCATTTTATTAATGACAGTGATAAAGTAGGTTCTTCAACGGCTGAAAATGTTTATACCAATTATGCAATGCATTCTGCACTTACTGATACAAACAGTTTTAGCTCCAGAAGTGCTTTAAGCAACTATGAAATTTCAACGGGGCAAAATAATTCGCAGTGGAAAATCATAAGTGACGGAACCCGATGGATTTCGCTGCAGGTTGTAATAGTGTAACACAAATGTTTATTATAAGTAATCGTAATGAGAAAGGCTGTTGTAATGACAGCCATCTTTTTATATAAGAAGTTGTCACAAACTTTATTTTAAATTTAATACTGAGTGAGAGATTTTAAACGAAACAGCAATAATTCATTGTCCGATAATATTTTGTATTCATACCCAATTTCCTTCCAAATGGCAATTAATTTTTCTTTCGCTTTACTGTCGTCTGAAACTACTATGATGTGTTCTTCATGTTTCCATTCACGTCTGAAAATAAGATCATATTCTTTGTCTATTCTTCTGGCTCCTGTTAAAATTGAAAGGAGATCAACATCATCAGAATTAACGTAATTTCTACGAAGGATATTTGATTTGATTTTTTCAATCAGTGAATTGGTGTACGCTGTATCTTCCGGTAGATTTTCAAATAACTTCATTACGTAATCATGATCATGTGTTCTTTCTTTTCTTTCCTCCGTTTCAAAAAGTTTGCAGATTTCCTCGCTGAACCATTCTCCTGAACCCATAACTCGATATTCCTTTGTAGTTTTATCATACACTAAAGGACCGGAACCGATAATGTGACCTCTTTCATCATCCGGATCATATATTTTATGTGTCCAGAAAAATATGATCATTTCTTCCGTATCAAAGTATTCGGCAATTTTAAAATCGGGGCTTATTTCCTTTTCAATGATTTGTTGAGCAAAATTCAGGTCGATCATATTGCCGTAATCATTTTATTAATCTCAGCATTAATTCTCTCCGCAATCCACGTTTTATCTTCGGGAGATAAATCGTTTAAAAGGTTGTCGTTGTTTTCATTAAAATCGGTGATCACATCTTCCAGAAATTCCTTTTTAATTTCGGAAACTCTTGAATGATTATTTAAATCTAAAGTCCCGATTTTAGAAACAGCACTTTTCAGTCTGTTTTGGGTGACGTAGTTTCTCAGTTCGTCTACAATAAAGGAGAGTTCCTCCGTTTTGGAAGAAACATTTGGAATGAACGACCATTTTTCAGCTTCATGGAATTTTTCCTCTTCATCGAATTCAGGGTTTTTCAATTTGATAATAGGTCTTTGAAAATCATTGTTATCCAATTGATTAAAAGGCTTTATCACGACGCCTTCAATTAAATTATCGTTCAGTTCCGGAAGATTAAATTCTTTGGGAACAGCAGAATTGATCCTGATATTGAAATTCATCGCTTCATTAAACTTTCCTATCAGCAAAGGTTTTGCATAAAATATTTTAAATTCATCAAAATAAGCAACGGAACTTTCGTAATCCAGATAATATTTAGAATCTGAACCATCGGTTTCAATGGCAATATCAAAAGCACAAAATTCAATATCGGGCGTATAATATACTCCTGTTTGTATGGCATGAATATCTTTTACAGATTCTACTTCCGGATGTGGATATTTTCCTCCGAAAAGCTCTCCGTAGATAATGTATTTTTCGGCGGCAATGTTGCTGCTCAGTTTTTCAAAAAGAGGGAGAATATTATTTTCCAGTTTACTGACCACGAGCTGAAAGCCGAAAAAATCGTCGGTCCAGTTGAGGTATTCTTTTCTTTTGGCAAATTTCAGACTGCCGTTTTCATAGACAAAGCTGAAGTTGGCGCCGTGTACTTTTTCTGTAACCACCCATTTCAGTTTTTCCATCTTGGAAAAATCGCTTTCGCTAAGACCTAATTTTTTTAAGTTGTTGGGCATTTTTTCATACCCCGAAAATTCACTCATTGTTTTATCTTATAAGAAGTTTCTTAATTTTGTAGAATTAACCTGTTTTTTTACTCGTAAATTCTGCCCATTTCCAAAAGATCACCCAAAGTTTGCCAACTTACTTCAAACTCTTCATTATTACTTTCGTCATCGCCATGATCTAAGTAACATCTCATACCACATTCCAAAATAGAATCCGGATCAAAATTGTACCATCGGTTGCCTGTTTCAGAATCGATTCCAAAATAACGCCATTCATCTTCCAACTGCTTTCCTTTCATTTTGTGCAGCTCTGCAATCTGAAATTTTATAACGGCAAGGGTATAATAAATTCCAAGATCTTCTGAAGCATATTTTGCTTTACCTTCAAAGATGCTGTAAATTGCTTTTGGGTCAGGTACTTTTACAATTTTCAGCCATTCATTATCAAATTTTGTCGGCTCCGAAGTATAGGCATCCTTTAGAATTTTCGATAGTAAATCGGAAGTTAAAGGCTTTTGTCTTACCTGTTCCACAAGCTTAAGTAAAGCAAGAAGATAAGTCTTTAAATCTCTTTTTTTTATATTATTACTGAGATTGAAGCTATTGTAAAATTCGTTGTATGTCATAATTTAATAAAATGTATTTGTATTAATTTAAGCAGACTAATCCATAAAAATATCTAAATAATCCTTTAGCATTGCGTTATGATCAATTATATCGTTTGTAAGCTCTTTAATTTTTTGTATCAGTTCAGATTCGTTCGTATTTTCATCAATATCTACCAGTCGCAATGTAATTTGCGATTCGTCATCTTTCAGATTGATTTTTATTAATCTTCCATCATTAATCGTTATTCTTGTGGGGACAGATGGTTTTATGTAACACTCTTTTATAAGGTTTACAATTTCAAAAAGCTTTTCAGTTTCCTCAATTTTTCCACTCCAAACTCTGCCATCTTCTTGGAAATATTGCGATTTGGATAAAATAACTAAAAGGATATAAAAATCTTCGTTTTTTTTGATTTCAATATCAAATTGTCCTGCGAGAGTATGTATTTCAATCTTGATCATTTGTTTTTATAAGCTTCAATTTTTTCGGATAATCTTTTGGCTAAATAATCATTACCATCTTTTAAATGTTCGTAAATAATTTTTGCTTCCTCAAGATATTTTTCTTTCTTCGCTTCTTTCCAAAAATAGGGTGGAGCATATAAATTACAGATTCTGTCAGCCATTTTAACCGCCCAGACTTCTTTGGGCTGTTGCTTTATTCGGTGTAAGCTATCCTTAATTTGGTGTTCCTTTTCAAGCTCTGTATTTTTTGTGAGGGCAAGAACACCTTCTTTCACGTCTTTACCATATTCTTTTTCGAGATCTTCAATTGGGTAATCTGTATCTTCTATGGTATCGTGCAAAAACGCACATTTGATGGCGAGATCAAAATTAAAATCAGGAGTATTTTTAGAAGCATTGATGATTTCAAATACAACGCTTCCGATGTGGTTGATGTATTCTATTTTTTGGTTTTTGTTTTGTCCGCCGTACGTTTGTCCGTTGTGCAGAATGCTTACTTTCTGCCATATGTCCTGTAAATCGTCTATTGTAAAATTGTTGTTCATTTTTTGTGATTTAAGTTTGAAATAATAAATGTTCTTTTTTTGCTCAATGTTTTCTGTCAATTATCACTTACTTCCCAATCCACATAAACGTTGCTAAAATCTAAATTACTTAAATCTTCTTTTGAAATAAACAGATGTAAGTAAACGTATTGTTCTCCGTTATAGACAGCTTCATCACTTCCGTCAATTTGTAAAAGCAAAATATAATCTTTTATACGATTTTCAATTTTTCTAAAATCTCCGTGTATAAAATATCCATATCCGCCGAGTTTACTGCCCATACTTTCTCCGGTGAAAAACTCACTGAATTCATCATAAGAATCCTCATCTTCATCTAGTAATTCCCACATATATTCTTCAATAGACAGATCATCAAACTCTTCGCATTGAAATTGATACTGGCTGTCCGTAACACTTGCCCACGAAAAGCTTTTTCCAAAATTTAATGTATAAATACTTTTAAACGGATTATTTGAATAAAACTCATCTTTTAAGAAAGAAAAATCTTCAATGCAGGGTAATTCAAGTTGTTCTTCTGTAATATATTGTACAAAGCAGTCTTCCTTTCCAAAATTGAAGTGCTGATTAAGAAAAATCTGCAAAATTCCTTTTTCCGGAAAAAGATCAGATTTTGGAATTTCAGCAAAATTAATCTGAACTGTAGGGACTAAGACGTTCCCGTTTTTATCCTTAGGATATTCCATCGTTAAAGGAATAAAAGGATAACCCAGATATTTACTGATTTTAAAATCTAAAGGATCTGGACTTAAAAGATTGAGCTCATTTTCACTAATGATAATTGAATCTCTTCTATGACTTTCTAATTCGGATTTATATTTTTCTAAAATTTTTGGGATCATTTTTTATTTACAGATTATGATAATTAATAGATTTTGTGGTGATAAGACTCAATTTTTCAAATTAAATTTTATTCTATCACCAGTTTCACATAAGTAATTCCATCTTCTCCGATATATTCGGAATTATAAACTCTCTTTCCGATAATTGATTGAATGGCGTTCTGAACGTCTGCTAATGCTCCTGCCAATTCGAGACTGATGTTTTTTGAGCTGTAAAAAGCATCTTCATCAATAAAATCAGAAACGTGCAGGTAGAATTTATCCAATACATCTTCAAGCGGGTATTGGGAATCTTCCTCTTCTTCCATATCAAAATTTACTGCAAAAACATAGATGTCCTCTTCTGTATTTTTATAGATTTTATCTTCAGCTATTTCATATTTAGAATTACTGTGTTTATCCAGATCAATTAGTTGTATGTTTTTCATTTAATAAGGTTTTTATTTAAGCAACTGCCTCAATAATTTTTCCGAAGAACTTTTCTCTGGCTTCATCGAGATTCATATTTTGATTTTTAATGCTCCACGCAGTTTCAAACAAATCGAATACGTGAGACATTGCGAGAGATCGGGCAGGATCTCCGGGAAAACAGAAAAAATGAGCTTCTTCAGAAACACTCCTGCCTTTCCCATTTTCCTTTAAAGTTACCCAGACAGAAGATTTTGCATCTGCTCCGGAACCTCCAAATTCTTTTTCCAGGTTCCAGTGTATATTGTCGGTTGCTCCAACCAAAATCATGTGATGATCTACCTCAATCCAGTTGATGATAAGATGGGTAAGCTTTTCTTCCATTTTGTATAGTATTTTAGTCTGGTTACTGAGTTTTCCAGTTAAATTTTGTCATTTTATTCGTGAAATTCTCGTCGACAATTTCAATGTTCAGTTCACCGTTTTCTTTTGTGAGAATAATCATGCCACCTTTTTCCAGCATTCCGTTTTCATTGAATTCCAGTTCTCTTACTTTTATAGATTGTGTAATGCCGTTAACATCCGTTTCTTCTCTAAACGGTTCTCCGGTATGTCCGTAAAAGTGATATTGGAAAATTACATTGTCCAGTACTTCTCTTATCTCAGTCATTCCGTAACCGCTTTGGCTGTCGTCTTTGTCGTGAGTAATCAGGACATCAAAAGTATTGTTTGTTTTCAGCAGTTTTTTAATTTCAAATCTTTCGTAATCCTGAATAAAACGCTTTTCTGATCTGCCTTTCCGGTCTCCGATTCTGCCGATTCCTACAAAATGTAAAACCTCATCTTCCGTTTCCAATGTTTGTTCCAAGCCCGATCTGCAGACAAAAACTCTTCCGTAGATATCGATAGGAAATATGCTTTGGTCAGGATTTTCTTTTTCAAGTTCATCTAAAAAATCGTGGTCTTCATGATTTCCGCGGACGCAGATCATATTAATATTCAGCTCATTCAAAAATACTTTAATCTCGGGATTTTCTTTCGTGAAATCATCATGAAAACCGAGCTCGTCTCTGTCGTATTGTGCGTGTTTTATCGTTGCTTTATCAAGATTTTCGATATTTGGATAGGCTCCCAAATCTCCACACTGCAAGATGAAATCAATTTTGCTGCCTGTTTCTTTCTGATAAAGATCAACAAGTTTGAAAGGAAGCAGGATTTTACCGTGAATGTCTGAAAAGAGCGCAATTTTCATATTTGAGTTTGGTTATTTTATTTTCGGGTATCAGTTTTAGTCTTTCAGAAAGCTAATCTGAAAAACAAATATATCGAAAACAATTAAAGGAAAAACGTTAAGTATACAGAAATAAAAATCCCGGATCTGAAGTCCGGGATTCTGTATTGTTTACTCTGGAACTTTCACAGAACTAAGAGCTGATGAAAATACTCTTTGTAGAACTTTTATAATTATTTTGCTACCGTTGCTTTTGCAGCTTCATACATCACTCTTATATCTTCATCGGTATACTTTGTAAATTTATCGGGTGATATATCATAAGTAATACCATCCGAGATCATAATGGCATTATCTCCGGCTTTTACTCCATAAGTAAATGATAGACCGCTTGCTGTACTTCTGTTCAGGAAACCGTTTTTATCTTCTGCTTCAAATTTTACAAAGCCAGGATTCATTTCTTTATCGCTTGCTAATGTTTTAATATCTGCCACTTTCTCGGCAATATTGCTGTATTTTTCATCTTCATTAAATGGGTTTGAAAAATCTTGTTTAGAAAAAGTCATTTTGAAAAATTTCCCTCCATAAACAGCAATGTCTTTTCCATCCTGAATTATTCTGGCTCCTTTTGGCGCTTTTGTGATCACATTATATCCTTTGCTGCTTAAATCAAGGTCTACAAGATCTGATGTTTTAAAATGATTTTCATTGATGCTTTTTTTAGAAGTTTGTGCCTGAAACATCGTAAACGAAAATCCGAAAATCAGTAAAAGTAAATTAAATTTTTTCATTGTATAAGTTTTGTAGAATTTCAACAACAATTTGTTAAAAATTTTATTGTTTAAATTTTAAAGAGGTTCATGGAAATGATAAATCCTACAACTCCTGCAACCAGCCAGACTATTTTGTGACTTTTCGGAGCTTCATTTATCCATGCTTTTGGATCTTTAGTCTTATTCCTGCTTTCGGCTGTTGTAATGTCCCCACCGGGGAAAAATAACATGGCAATTCCAATTAAAACAAAAACCGGTGCTGCTATTACAAACTTAAAAACAGATCCTGTGGTTTGCATCATTTCATATCCCATGTAAGTAACATAACCTCCGCCCAGAATAGCAAGAATTCCAAATAATCTTCCTAATTTCATACTCTATTTTTTGATAATATTTGTTTTATTGTCTGTAATGAGGCTTTACTACAATGCTTGTAATTTTCCCATTTTCCCAGGTTGTATACACTTTTGCTATGTTTTTAATAATATCAGTTACTTTAAAGATATACAGCTTTCCATCCGGTGAAAAGTAATTTACTTCAGCTTTCATGCTCAAACGGTTAACAGGTAAATCTCCCTCGTCTTTCGTGATCGAAAGAACGTCTTTACCATCTTTTACATATGGAGCAAAAGCATTTAAAAGATTTATTTCTTTAGCGAAAGAGTCTACTATTTTCTGAGCTTCGGGAGAAATTGCAGTAGTAGATTTTGTAATTTTTGGATTCGTCAAAACAAATTGCGATTCTGATGGATCTGTAATCACTAATTTATCAATCGAGCTGTTGTCATCAACAAGGAAATAATCATCGGTAAATCCTTTGTCGATATCATGTTTGTAATCTGACAAAGATAAATCGTCATCATATTTTACCTCCGAATCTTTACTGAAAGCTTTTATGAAGATCATTTCATTTTTAGGATTTTTCACTTCTGCATAGACGTATTTTTTTCCATTGGGAGCAATCAAAAGGGTAGAATCTTTGTCGTTTCTGAGAATTTTGCTTTCTTCTACTTTTAAAACGGTAATGGG
Source organism: Chryseobacterium gambrini (assembly GCF_900156825.1). Taxonomy (GTDB): domain Bacteria; phylum Bacteroidota; class Bacteroidia; order Flavobacteriales; family Weeksellaceae; genus Chryseobacterium; species Chryseobacterium gambrini. Next base: position 299,580 of record NZ_FTOV01000002.1, read on the forward strand.
ATTTTCATACACTTTGAATTCTTTTCCCATTTCTATGTTTTGAGGTTTTTCTCCACAAGAGATAAGCGTTAAGGAAACAGCAAAAAAAGATGCTGCTAAAATTGATTTATTTTTCATGTTATTAATTTTAAGAATATTTGTTTATGATATTTTAAAAGGCTTCTCCTTCTTCTTTCTTTGATCCGTTGTATTCAATTAGAGTCGTAACCGCTTTTTTTAATCTTTCTACCAAAATCTGATCCGGGGTAAAATTGAACGGAGCTGAATAATCATTATAGTTAGAACCGCTCATGGAGAATGTCTGATAACTACTTGCTTTAGTTTCATTATCGCAAATTGTTGACATGCAGCCTTTTCCTGTTACATAAAAATCGTCTGAATATTCAGAATTCATTCCTGTGATTTTATTAAGGTCGATCGTTGTTGTGCAGAAGTTTGTTTCTCTTTCATATGGCTTTTTATAGACAAATTTTCCGTCGGAATAAGAAACAAATGTTCTGTATGGTCCTAGGTTTTCCTTCATCTTTCCGGCTATCCAATCCATTGTTTCCTGCTTGCTTGGTTTTGAAGATTTGCTTTCTGTGGCAGGTTTTGTAGCTTTTGCAGGTGCTTTTGTCTGAGCATTTGCATTCATGCTTGCAACTGTTAGTAATAATACAACTGCAAACTTTAATTGTTTGGTCATTATGTTTTATTTAAATGTTGGTTTTTTTAAGGATTTAAAATTCTGGCTTTGTGTTTTTTAATCTTTTAACGGATTTTTTAAAAAAGATTATGACTGTAAGCGGTAGATTTTAAATGGAATTTTTCTTGTGTCTTTAAGTGTTAAAATATAGAATAACACTTTTACAAATAAAAAGTAATTTTTGTGGTATAATTTAAATATTTCAACGGTTTTTAGTTTTTAATTTTGGCAAATATAGAATTTACTTTACAAATCCGCAAATTTAATGAATGAAGGAAAATTAAATTAATGCTTCACAATTTAATTTTATAATTTTTAAAGATAGCTTCCTCATTCATTTTCAGTTCGATAAGTTTCTGGATGTGGTAGGCTTCTTCTTCCTTGCCTAATTTTATGGTTCCATTAACTAAACCGTTATTTTTATTTTTATAGTTTGATAATGTGGTATCTGTATCTGCAAATCATCTATTTTTGTTGATTATAATATCATTAATTCTTTTTCAGCATTTTGAAGTTCAATTTGTAAAGTTGAATGTTTCAGATTCTCAATCCAACGCTTCAATCCACTTGCCCAGTTTTTCAGCAATAGAATCATCGGTTATATTTGCGATTTTCCATTGGTCGCCATCAAATTTTGAAATGACAATGAAATTTTCTTCATCAAATTTAAACGTGTAATAAATAAATCCGTCCGATTTATCTACGTTTCCTGTAATTTCAACTTTGTATGCTCTGTTGTTGAAAATTAAGTCGATTATTTTATCTGGTTTCTGCATCTTGTTTTGTTCTAAATGGTGGCTGACTGATCTTTATTATTCCTCAAAATTCTTTAGAAAAATCATCCTGAATTATTGAAATCGCCAGTTCTTCTTTATTTAAAATCGTTGAATACCAAAATCCTTTTCCCCAGATTCTTTTTCCGGAAAATTCTTCGGTATATTTTGAACGTAATAAGGCAGAAGAGGTTTTGCTTTTCAGTCTTGAAATTTTCTGATTCAGTACTTTTATATTCGAGAGCACAAGTATTTCAACTTTTGATTCGTTAATATTAAGCGCTTTAATTTCAAGTCCGTCAATTATCCTGTCGCTGTTCTCCCTGCAAAATTCATGAATATCAATTCTCAATTGGTTTATAGATTTTTCCTGTAAAAGAATCCTATTGTTTTGTGGATTTTTATTTACATATTCATCGGATAACTCATGGGACAAAGTGTAGCTTATATTTTGCAGGCGTAATTTCGAGTAAGTATCAGTAAGTTTTTTCCAACGCCCATTTTTATCCCAGACAGGATATTCGTTATAGGTTGTCCAGATGATGTGGAAGAGTTGATTATCGTTCGTCATCAATACAGTTTAATCATTATTTTAAATTAATTTACTGTTTTAATGAATAAAATTTTGTTTTTCAGATACCAACATTTTCCATTATAAGTGTCAAAAATAAAATCAGGATGAGCCGCTTTCATACCGTCGGATTGTTTAAGTTCATTTATAATCTTTTCGTCCAGCCAGTCAAATTCAAAATCCTTTTTCGTATAATTAGGAAATACAAAATTTGTGTTTTTATCCAGATCCCATATTTTTTTCATTGTTTGTTCATCAAAATATAGAATTGCTTCCAAAAAGGAATCGGAAGGACCCAGCACTCTTCCTTCTGAATTATCAATATAAGTATATTTAAATTTCACTTTCTCTGGTCTGAATTTAGATAAATTCATTAATTTCTGAAGAGAATTGATGTCAGTTGAAATTTCAGAGTGTATATTACTCTGTATTTTAATTTCCATATTTTTATTTTCTTTTTTACACGAAAAAAGAAATAATACAATTACAATGAAAATGAATTTCAGCTTCATGAATTTTAGCTTTTATTAGTACATATTATTTTTGTTCCTTAGTAAGGACAAAATTTTTATAAACTTATATATTTTTACTCTTCAAAATATCATTGATGATTTCCACATGATGATTGGTATGTATTTCCATAAATTTCACTGCCTTTTTCAGTTTTAAATCTCCGAAAAAAGGATGGTTGAAATATTTATTGGGATCAATATTTTCCAGTTGCCTGATTTTCGTTTTGGTGAATTGTAAATGATGTTCTAAAGTCTGCTCATCGTAGTGTTCCGGAGTGACTACTTTTGGCGATTTTGCACGGCCACGGGGGAATTTTATTCAACGCAAAAACCATTGTTTTCGATAGTGAAAAGCGACACCGATAATTTTGGGGATCAGATTTTTCTATGTTTTCAATGATAGCATTAATTGTCAGCAGAATATGTTCGATTTGCCATCCTACATTGGATTTCGAAATTTCAGGATTGGAAATAGTATGCGTTGAGATTTTTTCTTCGAGATTATTTAAATATTTCGGCAGTTTATTCATCATTCAACCTTATGTTTTTAGTTATAAATTCTGATAACTTCGCCGTTTCCTTTTCCGTTTACGCTTCTTACGTAACCATTGATTACTTTTTTCATCGGAATAGGATTGTGTCCCGGAAAATAATCTCTGTATTTTTCGTAAGCGTCTTCCACCATTCCGGAAGATACCACGTTGAGTCTGATTCCGTTTTCCAGTTCCAGCGCTGCCGCCTGTACAAAGCTGTGTATTCCGCCGTTCACCATTGCAGCACTTGCGGTCTGTACAACAGGGTCGTCCGCTAAAATTCCTGTAGATAAAGTAATAGAACCATTGGAATTCAGATAATCTTTTCCGATACGGACGAGATTAACCTGCCCCATCAGTTTGCTTTTCAGTCCGATATAATAATCTTCTTCGGTAAGGTCGTTAAAATCTGCCCATTTTGCTTCACCGGCAATACAGATGATGGCATCCAGTTTTCCGGTTTTTTCGAACATTTCTTTAATGGAATGGCTGTCTGCAATATCCACCGTTACATCTCCGGAGTTTCTTCCGGCAATTACAACTTCGTTGTTCTCTTTAAAATGTGCTGCTACTGTTTTTCCGATGGTTCCGTTACCGCCAATGATGAGTATTTTCATTCTGTGATGTTTATTATTGATGATTTTCAGATATAATCAAAGGTACGGAAAGTATTTTACCAAAAAGAGTGCAAAATTTGAGTTTTTTATAATTGAATTTCATCATTAAATGTTGCGAATAACAAATACATCGTACTGTATTTATAAGTCATCAACGGTAATAATCAGTTTATTTTTCTTCTGCTGAATATTCACCATTTTTCCTTCTCCGAAGCCTATTTCATCAAGCCATTTTCCTCTGAGGCGGATTTCCGGAACGATGATGAGTTTGTTTTTGCTTTTCTGAAATCTTGAATAAATTTTAAGTTTTCTTGAATTCATTATTGTCGTATTTTTATATGACAAATGTATAAAAAAAATTCAATTTGTCAACTTTTTGTATGACAATTTTGTAAGCGAATTAGCTGACATTTGAAATATGACGAGAGAACAGCTAAAGACAGAATTGGGTAAAAGAATTATTAGGCTTCGCGAACAGAAAGGGTGGAGCCAGTCGGATTTTGCCCGTGCCTGTAATAAAGACCGACAGGCAATTGAAAAATTGGAAAACGGAAAAGTAAATCCTACACTTTATACTTTACTGGAATTGGCTATTGCTTTGGAAGTTTCTTTGTCTGAACTGGTGGATTTAAAATGATATATTATTTCACACAATGTCGCGGATTTGTAATCCGTGATTTTAATTTTCATATTCTGAAAGTATAGGTTACAAATTTTTTGCTAAAGATGTTCTTGGTAGGTAAGTAAATGTCACGGATTGCAAATCCGCGACATCTGGTTAAATTTGTTTTTGGTTATTTGTTTTTAAATTTTTCTGGCTGTACAGGAGGAAGTTATAAAAATACCTGAACTTCCTGCCTATACAAACCAAGGGTATATGATAAATTGTGTTTTTTATCTCTAAATAGGCAATTGATTGTTTATTAAATTTTGACAATTCTATATCAGAATCTTTTTTAGTATTCTGAATAATATTCTTTTTCAAATATACGAAATTTACCGTTTGTTATAAGTTCTTGTAACAAAATTTATAAAAAAAATTACGCCCTTTGTGTAAACTGCTTACAAATGGACGTTTTACAAGATGAAATACTAAAAAAATTTGGAGAACACGTTAAAGATTTAAGACTTAAATCTGGACTTACGCAAGATGATGTTGTTCTTAACAGCTCCAAAATTACTAAAGCTACAATAAGTGATATAGAAAATGGAAAAAGAAATTTTGCATTTACTACATTAATTGATCTTGCTAAAGGTCTAAATGTATCGCCTAAAGATTTATTGAATATTAATTTTGATTAAAAAAAGTTAGAAACTTTCTGAATAACTACGTCAACATTTACAATGGATAGAATTGAATTTCGGATAGCTTTTGGGAAAAGAATTGAAAAATTTAGAAAAGAATTGGGATTAAGCTATCGGGAATTAGCTCAAAAATGTGATGTCGACCATAGTAATATCAGCAAAATTGAAAAAGGAGAAGTTGATGTTAGAATTTCTACCATACAGGAATTAGCGAAAGGTTTAGAAGTACATCCGAAAGAATTGTTTGATTTTGAAGTGGGGTAGAGGTTTTTAGCTAATGGAATAACGTTTTGCAGCTTGGCGAAGTGACGGATTAAGAAGTACAAATTTTCAATTCAGTACAAATGTTTGTTAGAATTCCAAATGTTCAATTTAGCACTCAGCCCGCCATTTTGCCAAACTGCTGTTAGCCACAGTTATTTTTTATACAATTTTTCCAATAATTGCACTAGAATTTGATTGTTATTTGTGTCATTCTTAGCTTTTTCCAGTTCAACAGTAGATTCGTCTTTACTTAACTTAAAATTTCGTTCTGTCTTTATCAATTCTTCTAGCATTATTTGGATTACTTTATCATCTCCAATATTCAATGCTGCTTTTAACGAAATGATTTTAAAGTCAATATTCGTTTTTTCATTATTGAAATATTTTATGTCTGACAAAGTTGCTTTATATAGTTTTAAAAAGAAAAAAGCGAAAATTTCAACAAATACTACGATTGAAAGTCTTGGTATGTAGTGTGAAAGTAATTTGGTTGTGTTATTAAATTCTATTTCATTATTAAAGACTTCATACCCTAAAGCAAAAATTGCACAAATAGTTGTCAATGTACCAATAACTAAATTTAGGTTTGCACTTTTTCGGAGTCTTGTTAATTCGCCATTTATTCTATAGCCTAAATTTTCAAACTCATTTAAAATATCTTTTCTCTTAGCTTCTGAAATTGCCTTGTCGCTGTAAAATGAGTCAATTTTTGATTTGATAAAATCTTCTGTTATCGTACTATCAATAGCATTATTTATTGTTTTAGAGATATTTTCATAGTCAGTAGTTTCACCACTTTTTTTCCTAAGCTTTATTAGTTCAAATCTTAAATCTTGAATTTCAGAGCGTAAGTTCTGATTTGAAATATCAGATTCAGAGAATTTACTGAACGATCCATTTTGAAGATAGCGAAACAATATAAAACCTACACCAAAAGCTAAAGTAATCGCCCCAGTTATGATAAATATAAATGAAAATTGTTTGTCAAAATAATTGTAAGCTAAGTCTTTAGTAAGTATAAAAACCAATCCAATCACGGAAAACATAATTCCATAAAGTGTAAATCTTCTGTTTTTAAGATACTCGTATTCGGCTCTTCTTCTCAAGAATTCATTCCTTTCGGATTCATTCATTCTCTGTTCTTCAATATAGTCAAAGTATTTTTCGTTCATAGTTTTTTATAATTGTGGCTAACGGTTTGGGTATTGGAGATGGTGGGGGAATTTGAAAAACGTCAGCCCAACATTTGCACAAATACCCAATAGAATTACAACTGTTCAGTTTACAATTGTCAGCTCTACTATTGCCAATACGATGTTAGTGTTAGTTTTATCGAATTGTTGTTCTACTTGGGATACAATGAAAAAAACCACAAAAATCACCATATGGTCCACGGTCAGCAGTCCTTGGGTCGCTTATTAATCTACCTGAATTGTCTGTGTTTTTAGCAGGAGTTTGTCCGGGTTTGTGTGACCACAAAGTATTTGAGTCTAGTCGATACCAATGATAGTCTTGGAATGTGGGAATGTTTGCACTTACTAAAGCAATAAAATGTCCTTCTGCTGGAGTACTTGCAGCTGAAGCAACTGAGATTTGTCCATCTCTTATAGCCGCAGCACTAACAGTATTACAAAGTATATCCGTTATCATTGAACCACTTCCTCTACCTGGTTGTGCAAAAGTGTTTGTTATCTTGTCATTTGCGTAGTTGTAACAATTATTGTATCGTTGTACAGATGGAATGTTCCACTTGCCGGGGTTATAAGGAGGAACCACCAAAATTTCCATTGTTCCCTTAAAAGATTTATTTATTGAAGCCGCTCCGCCTTTCACGTTTTTTGATAACTCACTTTCGATGTAGGATTGTTCAAGTTTAGTTAACGAATTTGAACCTGTCTCAAGTAAAAAACTTTCTAGTTTACTGTCTTTGTCGATATAGTTTGCTTCAGTTTGCTCGGCAAAGTCGATTATACCATCAAAACAGAAAGTCTTCAATGGTACAGTTGATTCGTTAAGTGATTCTACAATGAATCCTTTATAGCCTAAAATACCAACAGATAATGCCGACATTTCAAACGTTAGTTCCTTTTCTTCTTTAAGAAGCTCTTTCAATTCTTTTGTTTGCTCGTCTGTCAATTCCCACGTTGGATTCGGTTTTCCTGAATACATTAGAGCTGTTACAATTGTTGCCATATTTTTTTATTTATATGATTTATGCCTACTCTAAAAAGTTTTCGGCTTCCCTATTTTTTGTTTTGTCTGAAAATTATTACTAATTTTCTAATTTACGCATTACATCAAATTTAAATTTATAACATGCGTCCATTCATTTTATAATCAACTCAATAATATTGATTAAATCGCTGATTTAAAGCTTTTAAAGTTTGTTTTTTTGAGGTTTTATTTTTTTTGTATGGGTGAAGTTTTATATATTTGATGAAAACTTAACCATGGAAATTATTTCACTTGTAGATTCTTACAAAGAGAAATTAATTATTCAAAGATACAGTTCATCGTCTGTGAAAAACTATTCAAGTGCTCTTCAGAATTTTTTGAGTATGGCTTCTCAAAAGTATACAGATCCGCTTGATATTTCTTTAGAAGATGTTGAAAAATTTATCTTTTGGAAAATTAATAAACACCATATTTCTGCATCGCATCAAAGCATTATTCTTTCGAGTATTGCTAAATTTTACAAATTATTATTTAGTAAGGATATCAATCTTAAACATCTGTATCCTAAAAGAAGAGAAGCAAAGCTGCCTAAATTTCTTACCCGCAACGAAGTAAAAAAGATTCTTGAATGTACCGAAAATATAAAGCATAAAGCTCTCCTTACTACAATTTATTCGTGCGGTCTAAGATTAAGTGAAGTTCTGGAACTGAAAATATCGGATATAAAATCTCAGGAATCTGTTCTTTTAATCAGGCAGGGAAAAGGGAAGAATGACAGAATTGTAAACCTCTCTCCGAAGTTGCTGGAATTATTGAAAGTGTATTTTAAAATGTATCAGCCAAAAACGTATTTGTTTGAAGGTCAAAATACAGAACAATACTCAAAAAGAAGTGTGCAGCAGGTATTTAAAAACTCATTGAAAAAGGCAAACATCAGTTCTCCCGCAACCGTTCATACACTGCGCCATTCTTACGCAACACATCTTTTAGAAAACGGTACAGATATAAGAATAATTAAAGAACTTTTAGGGCATAATGATATTAAAACCACAGAAATTTACACCCATATTACAGATATTTCTAAAAGTAAAGTCAAAAGTCCTTTAGATTACTTGTAAAAAACGCTTCACAAAAGAAGAATAATTCTCACTGATTAAAATAATAGCTGAGTTCTGTGTTTCGCGATTATTTACAATTCATGAACGGTAATGATCAGTTTCTTTTTCTTCTGCTGAATATTGACTGTTTTTCCTTTTCCGATGTCACAGATTTGCAAATCCGCGTTATGGGGTTCTTGTTAGCTGTGGTCTTTTTCTATTTCTGAAGGATTTATTCCAAATTCTGCTTTGAAACTTCTTGAAAAATGTGAAAAATTTACGAAGCCAACATCGTCATAAATTTCATTGGGCTTTTTGCCTTGTTTTGATATTAAAAAATGGGCTAAATCTAATCGTTTTTTAATAAGCCATTTGTTAGGGGTCTGGTTGAAAATTTCCTGGAAATCTCTTTTAAATGTTGAAATACTTCTACCGGTGAGTTTTGCAAATTGCGCCAACGGAATATTGTGCATATAATTTTTGTTCATATACGCTTCCAACTCAATTTTAAAATCGTCTTCAAAATTGAAAAGTAAATTTTGAATTGTGGTATACCGAAGCAAAAGTTCAATAATCTCAAAGGTTTTAATAGTCGCTAAATTATTGGTGAGTGCCTCTTGATTTTCAAAATAAGGAAGCATAGAATCGAAAAACCCTTTTAAAAATGGGTCGGGTTGAAATATAAAATTAGGTTTTCCTAAATAATTTCCTTTTGGTAAAATATGGTGTTCTTTTGAATAATTATACAACGTTTCTTTGGGTAAAAAAATGCTGATACTCATAAAGGGTTTATTGTCTTGAGGGATTTTTTGGGTTTTTACTAATTGATTTTTTGATACAAAACCAATATCGCCTTTGTTATACTGATAGATTTCTATTCCGTCGTTAATTATCATTTTTCCATTTAAAATACAAACCAAAGCGTGGTCTTGAACAAAAGGTTCAAAATTTTTTTTCTCTTGCGATGTGCAAGAAAACAAAATATTAATTCGGGTTCTATCTTCAATCATTATTTCAGAATTATGATTTTAATTGTTCATAATAAATTGTCGCTCTTTCTTTTGAAAAATAATCGATTACGGCAAAAGCCATCCCAAATAAGATTAACGAAATAGCGATTGCTTTTAAATTTACATTTTGTGTAAAGTAAAGCAAGGCAATGGCTATGAGAAAACAAGCCAAACTAATAGCGATAGACATTGGGTATAAATATTGAAAATCATCTACCCGTTTAATTTCGGCATTTATAAATTCTTTTGGGTTTTGCTCATATTTTTTCGCAACTTCTTGCTTTTGTTTTCCGTTGGAACGAATCATATTTGCACCTGTTATAGAAAAAAATATACCTATAACCAACATTGGAATCAGCAATGCTTTTGCAGTTGGCGTATTCCCTAAAAAGTAAAATAATGAAGCTGTTAAGATTAAAAATATTCCAAATGCGAGGATAAATTTTCTCTCAAATATTTCTCCGTTATACCAATTTATCGTGTTTTGCATTATATCCATTTTTATTATTTTTTAAATAGAAACGGCTGTCTCTTTTCAGACAGCCAATTTAGGACTTTATTTATTTTGATTATTTTGCATTATAACCACCGTCAATACTCAATACAGTTCCTGTCATAAAAGGATTTTCGTCTGATGCCAAAAAGAAAATTCCTTTTGCAATATCTTCCGGTTCCCCTAAACGTTTCATCGGGTGCAATGCTTCAATTCCCGAAACATCATAAGTTCCCGAAGCAATTGCATTTTTCAAAATATCGGTTTTAATTGCTCCCGGTGCAACTGCATTTATACGAATATTTTTGGTAGCATAATCCAATGCTCCTCCTTTGGTTAAACCCACAACGGCGTGTTTAGAAGCGTTATATTGAGCTGTGCTTACTAATCCGTTCAAACCTGCTATGGAAGCAAGGTTTACGATAGTTCCGCCACCTGTTTTCAACATTGCATTAATGGCGTGTTTCATTCCGTAATAAACACCCATTACATTAGTTTCCAGCATTTGTTTCAGTTCGTCCGATTCTGTATCAGCCAATAAAGCATTTCCTAAAGAAACTCCTGAATTATTCACGATAGAATCTAATTTTCCAAATTTTTCTACCGTTTTATCGATTACGTTTTTAACTTGTTCTTCCTGCGTTACGTCCAAAGGAAAGAAAGTTACCTCTGCACCTTCTTTTTTAAATTCTTCCAAAACTTCCGTTTCTTTGTTCGCATTTCTACTTGTAATAACAACATTGTATCCATTTTTTGCAAAATGTAAAGCCGTTGCTTTGCCAATACCTGTTGTTCCACCTGTGATAATTACTGTCTTTGCCATTTTATTCTATTTTAAAATTATTTAACAAAATTAAAACAGCTTCAATGATATTGTTTTTCCGTAAAGTTCAAATTGTTTTTCTGTGAGGTTTGATTTGGAACAGTGTTTCGGTAAAATTACAACTAACGTCTAAATTTACGTATTGCGTCAAATACCGATGTCGCGGATTTGCAATCCGTGACTTTAATTTGCTTGCAAATCTGCGCTATCGTGTTCTCCGTTAGTTCCAAACATGGTTGTTTTACACTTCCGGAGTACTCCGGAGGTCTTGCGCAGTTTGTGGGAAATCAAATGCAGTTGCAGGAGATTACAAACAAGGTTGTTTTATACTTCCGGAGTACTACGGAAGTCTTGCGCAATCTGCGGGAAACCAAATACAGTTGCAGGAGATTCCAAACAAGGTTGTTTTAAACTTCCGGAGTACTCCGGAGATCTTGCGCAACTTGCGGGAAACCAAATGCAGTTGCAGGAGATTCCAAACAAGGTTGTTTTACATTTCCTGCAAACGCCGGAAGTCTCGCGCAGTCTGCGGGAAACGAAATGCATTTTCAGATTTTGCTAGTTCGTAACAGTAATGGTGAGCTTCTTTTTCTTTTGCTGGATGTGTATAGTTTTTCCTTTTCCGAAACCCAGTTCATCAAGCCATTTTCCTCTGAGCCTTATTTCCGGAACGATGATGAGTTGATTGCTGCTTTTCTGAAATCTTGAATGGATTTTAAGTTTTCTTGAATTCATCATGGTGTTTTTTGTTATCTGATAAATTTGGTTTTGGTTATTTGTTTTTACATTTTTCTGGCTGTACAGGAGGAAGTTATAAAAATACCTGAACTTCCTGCCTATACAAACCAAGGGTATATGATAAATTGTGTTTTTTTATCTCTAAATAGGCAATTTATTACGACATTTAATGATTTTATATTTCATCAACCGTAATAAACTTATTCTAATCAATTAATTGTTCGGCAAATGTAGTAAAAATATTTTATCATTACCGAATTCGGTAATGATAATTTATGCTAATAATTTCAATTTGCACAAAAGAGTGCAATTATGAACGAGTTTAAAACCGATGAAATCAAAAAACTGGTTTCAGAAAAAATAAAAGAAATAAAAGGAGAGGTTCCTTATTCTAAGATTTCTGAAAAATGCAATGTTACAGCGGCAAGAATTAGTGATGTTGCCAATAACAAAATCGATTGTCAACTCAGTACTTTCATTGAAATTGCTACTGGATTAAGAATACATCCAAAAGAATTATTTGATATTGTTTTTGATTTTGAAGAGTATTATTCTGGACTGGATAAATAACTAAATGGTAAGGTTCTTTACTATAAAACATGATGTCGCGGATTATTACCAGAGAACAGCCTAAAGACAGAATTGGGTAAAAGAATTATTAGGCTTCGCAAACAGAAAGGGTGGAGCCAGTCGGATTTTGCTCGTGCCTGTAATAAAGACCGACAGGCAATTGAAAAATTGGAAAACGGAAAAGTAAATCCTACACTTTATACTTTACTGGAATTGGCTATTGCTTTGGATATTTCTCTTTCAGAACTGGTGGATTTAAAATGATATATTAGAGATTGTAACTTTTCATCCTCGATATAGCGGATTTGCAATCCGTGATTTTAATTTTCATATTGTAAAAGCATAGATTACAAATTCGCTATCGGATTTTTTTTTCTCTAAACATTCAGGAATGTCTAAAGTAGATTATCAGGATTCAGATTTTTATATCTCTGATATTTTTGTTTCAGTACTTCGATACTTTTCTTTTAAAGTGTTAATTATCTGTTCAAAGTACTTATGATTCTCTTCAATTTCTCCGGGGTAAAAATTCAGCCAGCGATTATGCTCTCTATACGCTTTTTGTCCATAAATAAGTTGTTGTTTTCTTTTGGATTCGTTGGGTACCAAAATATTGTCGATGATTAATTTGTACGGCTTTAACATTTCAGACAGGGTATCAAAATCTTCCAGATTCGATCCTGTGTTGTAAATTACAATATTATCTTCCGAACTAATGATCACTTTAGAAAGGTATTCAAGTTTATTAAGCTCTGAATCTTTTGAAGGATCATAATTATTTTTTTGAAGAACGTCAGAAAAATCCACAATTTTAAAATTAGCAAATTCAGAATTTCTTATATCAGATTCGTCAATCCTATAAGTTAAAATTACTTTCATTTTCTTTTCTGGTTTTGATAAAATTTGCCTGAAATTCATGGTCTTGTTTTTTGTTTTTACTAAAATATAAAGCAATTTTCACAAATGTTTCATTTCAACCCGTTATTACTTCCAAAATTTCCACCATTTCTTTTGGGTTCTGATTTCAGATTCTGGCTTTGTTGTATTTTCAGACTTATTTACAGAAGAAATTTCCACTGCCTTCAGATAAATATTTTTATACTCTTCATCTGTTAATTCATCCACTACATATTGTTTCTCATCTACTAAATGAAATTTTTCAGTTGCCAGTAATTTTATTTTATCATACGGAATTTTAATTCTGGATTCTCCGTCTGATAAAACTACTTCATCTGCTTTGCTTAGAAACTGATTTCCATTTTGGTATAAAAGAATAAGCTCCTTATCTTCATCCGTATCTTTATCTGTAAATCTTATAACACTTGGAATATGGTATTTTTCTCTGTCCCAAAATTGTGTGCTGCTGATATAGCCTACTAATCCTTCGTAATAAGATTTCTCGGAACCTGCATCCAGCTTTTTATGAATATCGGGACCGACCAGATAACTCATATAACAGCATCCTATTTCTAAAGTATCTCCTTCATTACCTATTTTGTCTAAGAAAATACTTACTCCCAGATATTTTTCTTCTTCTATCCAGTTCTTGTCATAATTCTTTCTAAAGGTAACTATGTCAATAGGAGTTTCTCTGTCTTCTGGTAATATTTCAGCTTCTGTAAGTTTGGAGAGGGCTTCAACAATATGTAATGCAATTTCAAAATCGGCTTCACTGGCAATTACATTCAGGCTTACGGAATAATTTTGTTCGCGATAGCTTAAATTTACGCCGCGTGTAGATTTATTTTTAATAAAAGCTTTGTAATTATTTTCCCCAATATAATCATCAATGTCTTCTAAGTGACCAAATTCTATATTTTCGAGAGGCAGCTCGTTGATTAATTGTCTGTACGTGATTTCTTTTTCTGATTGGATAGTGAAATAAAAACTCATGGTTTTGTAATTTTATTAGTTTTTTTTAATATTGTGGAGGCAAAATTTTCTTTATGAAAAATTATCAATTGAGAACCTAATTCTTTTCAGCAGTCTTTGGGAATTGATAGCAATTTTCATCAATATCTATATCAAGAATTTTGGGAAATTTTCATGTTCAAATGAAAGTAGGGTTTCTAATTCGATTTTCATTCGTATTTAGTTTTTAAATATAAGGAGCCGAATATAAGAATTTTAATTTTCAAAAAGCAAAATTTAGTTCCAAGAAGCATAAAGATTATTTTTTCAAATTGAATTTTATTTACAATTCATCCACCGTAATGATAATCTTGTTTTTCTTCTGCTGAATATTCACCATTTTTCCTTCTCCGAAGCCTATTTCATCAAGCCATTTTCCTCTGAGGCGGATTTCCGGAACGATGATGAGTTTGTTGCTGCTTTTCTGAAATCTTGAATAAATTTTAAGTTTTCTTGAATTCATCATGATGTGTTGTTAAATGATAAATTTGGTTTTGGTTATTTGTTTTTAAATTTTTCTGGCTGTACAGGAGGAAGTTGTAAAAATGCCTGAACTTCCTGCCTATACAAACCAAGGGTATATGATAAATTGTGTTTTTCTATCTCTAAATAAGTAATTGATTTTATATTGAGCTTTATTGCTTTTATTCAACAAATATAATATAATTTTTAATAATGGTAATATATTACCATGAAATATTTGATTGAATTTCCAAAATTGCTATTAATTATAGAAATAATGGATAGCAAAGACGTTTTAAAGATGTATATGAAGAGTTTTTCTGAACATCTCAAGGAGATTAGGAAGGAGAAATACAATTCTATGGACGCTGTTGCTCAAAATTCCGTTTTCGATTCCAGTAATTATAATAAGTTTGAAAACGGTAAAGGAAATCCAACCATTGAAACTATTCTTAAAATGGCTTCAGCCTTTAAAATTCCGCCAAAAGAACTATTCGATTTTGACTTTGATATAGAAAAATATAAAATTGATGAGTAAACTCGATATCGCAGATTTGCAATCCGTGATTTAAATTTTTATATTGTATAAGCGTTGATTGGAAATTTTTTGAATGAGGTTCTTAGGTAGGGAATGTCACGGATTGTAAATCCGCGACATCGGGTAGGGAAAAATTGTGGATTGGAAATCTGCTATATCGAGGTTGTTATAAAATGAAAAACCACTCTTGCAGTTGAGTGGTTTTTATATTTATTGATATGAGCGAGAAGTTCGCACCAAATGGGGAAAAGTTTTTACATTTTATCGGACCAGCCATCGGTAAAACTCTCTATCTTGCCATTCTTGTCAGTAAATATAATCTCTACTTTATTCCAATCTGGATTGATTTGATGTACTCTACATTTATCTTTCGACTCATACATTATTTCGATTTTTCCATCTTCATTTTCAATAATGTATCTTCTTTTTAGAAGAGTTGAACCAGTTGCTTCTAAATCTTCTATTTTAACTTCAGCATTTTCAATTTCAGGTAGGCTAAAGTATTCTTGTTCAACCGAAATTTTCTTTGTATTTTCGATTATTTGATTGTAAATATCTTTCATATCTAAATTTTATATTAAGAGTATAAGTCCAAATTTGTAGTTAATTTTAATTGTTTTAAATTTATTATTTCGTTTTCAAGAAAATCAAATTCTCCTTCACCATCTACTAAAACGGAAAAACTTTTATTAAACCCATCTTTACCACTTGAGTCTAGTCTAATGTCAAAGTTGAATTTTACTTTTTTGAATGTAAAGTTTCTATTTGGTATATCAACCTGAATATTTTGCTTGATTGCATTCACCTCCCACTCATTTATACCATAATTTCCAGGGTTAGTGTCGGTTAAGCAATGACTCCAAAAGTCTACAGAGTTATTTAGTTTTTCAGCGATTTTTTCTCTAATTAATTCGATATACATATTGTTTGGTTTTTGAGTTTCACATAACTTTTAAATTAAATTTACGCATTGCGTTAAATTTATCTATATAATATGTGTTCATAACTTTCTAATTTTGATTGAATATCCGTTAAACAACCTATTACTATGCATTGATATGAAAATCAATCATTTATAATAGGCACTTCGACAAGCTCAGTGTGACACCTCTAATACTAAACGCTTGATTTTTAGCGATGTCAAGCTGAGCCTGTCGAAGCTTTAGGTTAATAAACGGACAATCAATAATTTTGATTTAAATTTTATGCTTTATATATAAAAACATAATCATTAAAGTCGAATATTTATTGATTGTGACAAAATGGTGAAATTTACATCCAGTTAATTATATATTTGCTTAGAAATCAAAACCGCCCAGAAAAATCTGAACGGTTTATATATATATTTGCCTCGGTCGCTGACCGTTACATCATTCCCGGCATTCCGCCACCCATTGGCATTGCTGGTTCGTCTTTTTTCACTTCTGTGATTACACATTCAGTTGTTAAAAGCATTCCTGAAACAGAAGCTGCGTTTTCAAGGGCAACTCTTGTTACTTTTGTAGGATCGATGATCCCTGCTTCTAGCATGTTTACATACTCGTCTGTTTTAGCATTGTACCCGAAATCTCCGCTTCCTTCTGCTACTTTAGCAACGATTACAGAACCTTCTCCTCCTGCGTTGGCAACGATTTGTCTCAATGGCTCTTCGATCGCTCTTTTTACGATCTTGATTCCTGTATTTTCGTCTGCATTTGCACCGGAAAGGCTTTCAAGAGAAGCGATTGCTCTTACCAAAGCAACACCACCACCTGCAACAATACCTTCTTCTACAGCAGCTCTTGTTGCGTGAAGCGCATCGTCCACTCTGTCTTTTTTCTCCTTCATTTCCACTTCAGAAGCAGCACCTACGTAAAGTACAGCAACACCTCCTGCTAATTTAGCCAGTCTTTCCTGAAGTTTCTCTCTGTCGTAGTCAGAAGTAGTCGTTTCCATCTGAGCTTTGATCTGTGCAACTCTTCCTTTGATTTTGCTGTCGTCACCACCACCGTTTACGATCGTTGTGTTGTCTTTATCGATAGAAACTTTTTCAGCAGTTCCCAACATATCTAAAGAGATGTTTTCCATTGTGAAACCTTGCTCTTCAGAAATAACTTGTCCTCCTGTTAAGATCGCGATATCTTCCAACATTGCTTTTCTTCTGTCTCCGAATCCAGGCGCTTTTACCGCAGCAATTTTAAGAGAACCTCTCAATTTGTTTACCACTAAAGTTGCCAAAGCTTCTCCTTCAACTTCTTCAGAGATAATTAATAAAGATTTTCCTCCCTGAGCAATTGGTTCAAGAACAGGAAGCAATTCTTTCATGGAAGAGATTTTTTTCTCAACCAAAAGGATGTATGGATTTTCAAGTTCAGCCAACATTTTTTCAGGATTCGTCACGAAATACGGCGACTGATACCCTCTGTCGAACTGCATACCTTCTACAACGTCTACCGTTGTATCGATTCCTTTAGCTTCTTCTACTGTAATAACTCCTTCTTTACCTACTTTTCCGAACGCTTCAGCGATTAAAGCACCGATTGTTTCGTCGTTGTTAGCAGAAACAGAAGCTACCTGCTTTACTTTATCTGTAGAATCTCCAACTTCCTGAGACTGAGCTTTCAGGTTTTCAACCACTGTTGCAACCGCTTTGTCGATCCCTCTTTTCAA
Source organism: Chryseobacterium gambrini (assembly GCF_900156825.1). GTDB lineage: Bacteria > Bacteroidota > Bacteroidia > Flavobacteriales > Weeksellaceae > Chryseobacterium > Chryseobacterium gambrini. The sequence goes on from NZ_FTOV01000002.1 coordinate 317,306, forward strand.
ATCCATTGGGTTTGCACCTGCAGCTACGTTTTTAAGACCTTCTCTTACGATAGCCTGTGCCAGAACAGTAGCGGTAGTAGTACCGTCTCCTGCGATATCATTGGTTTTGGAAGCCACTTCTTTTACCATTTGCGCTCCCATGTTTTCTACTCTGTCTTCAAGTTCGATTTCTTTTGCAACTGAAACTCCGTCTTTGGTAACGTGAGGCGCACCGAAAGATTTTTCGATTACCACGTTTCTTCCTTTTGGTCCTAAAGTTACTTTTACTGCATTAGCCAATGCATCAACACCTCTTTTTAAAGCGTCTCTTGATTCGATATCGAATTTTATTTCTTTTGCCATTGTTTTAAGCTTTTGGCGATTTGCTTTTAGCTTTTGGCTTTAGCAATTCGCGGTTTATTTTTTATAATTTGATTTTAATTTCCGTTAAGCCTGTTCCAAAGCGTGACAAGCTTCTTTTTTAGCAGGGTTAATTCTTCTGAAAGATTTTGGTATTCATTTTCATTAATGTAATCTAAATCTTTAGCAAGAATTAATTGGTTTTCTGCTTCGTTGGATGATCCCAGCGCAATATTGATGAAATTAGCAAACTCTTTATCTGAATTTCTTCCGCTTCCTTCCGAAATATTATATCCGATAGAAGCAAATGATCTCCTGATTTGAGAGGTCAACCCAAACATTTCTTCCTTTGGAAAATTTTTGGTTGAGGTATAAATTTTTAAAGTCAGTTGATGGCTTAATTGCCAAACTTCAAATTTTTTGAAATCTCTCATTTACTATTTTCAATGCTGGAAAGCCATCTGCCAGAAGCAAAAAGCTATTAGCCAATTATTCCTAGTAAATCTCCTTCTTTTACAATTAAATAATCCTTTCCTTCCAATTTCAATTCAGAACCTGAATATTTCCCGTAAAGAACTTTGTCACCCACTTTTACAGTTGTAGGCTCATCTTTTTTGCCCGGGCCAACTGCCACAACAGTACCTTCCTGAGGTTTTTCTTTTGCGGTGTCCGGAATAATAATACCTGAAGCTGTTTTAGTTTCTGCAGCGATCGGCTCGATCAAAACTCTGTCTGCTAATGGTTTAAAGTTTACTGACATAATATATTTAATTTTTTTAATTATTTCTGTGTTGTAATTCTCTAATTGTATGCCAACAGAGACAAAAGAAAATTTTGGCAGACTAATTTTTGCCGAGCGGAAATTTTGGCAGAAAAAAAAGCTTGCCGTTAGACAAACTTTTAATGAATTATTTCACAGATTCCATAACTATTTTTCTTCCGTCGGAATCTATTTCCTGTTTCAAAACTTTTCTTGTTGAAGTATCGATGTAGTAAGTAACAACGGACTTTCTGTCTTGAATGTCATCTGTTGTTTTTACGATCCAAACTTTCTTACCATTAAGATCTCCTCGGATTACATTTTCCACATAGGCTTTTATAACGCCTTTTTTAGCAGCCGGATTATAATCGAAAATCGGAATTTCCACAGATAAATTTTCTTTTAGAGGCATAAATCTTATGATTGCGGGATACGCATTGCTGTCAAAATATTCAGTAGAAATTTTTTCGTTGATAATGTCTTTTTTCTGTGCTTTTTTATCGAAATAATATCCTGTTGCTTTATTTTTTTCAAACTTAATCACCATGTCTCTCATCATATTGTAGGAAGAATGATACATCGGCTGAAAATCTGAAATTCTAACCACCGTAGAATCCGTCCATGGTTTATCCGGAGCCTGATTCATCTTTACCGTAGTTTTAAGAAGAAGTCTGTTTTTGTCTAATTTTTTTACCTCAGAGGTTATTTTCCCGATTTCTATTTTCTGGTCACCTTTTGCAGCGTACCATACTGCATCGGATATTTCATCTTTAATGTATTGGGATTCCAGTTTTACATTACTTGGAACAATGGTTTTCTGAGCAAAAAATTGGGCACTGCTCATTATTAAAAGGATCAGAAATAGTCTCATGATTTTTTAACAATAAGTAGTGCCCTTTATGTAAAAGTTACAGAACTTTTCGGCTTATTTTTTCCCTGCAGCCTGCATCGGGTTTACTTTTCCGTTGGAAGCGCCTCTTGCATTTCCTGCTTCTTTCTGCTTAAAGAGATCGAATTTGGAAATCTGTGCTGTTCCGCCGTCGTTGCTCCAGAAATTATTGGAAGTATCAATATCGGCAGTTTCTCTCATCGGATCTAGCTGAACAGATTTTAATTTCTTTTCAAAATAATACGTTTTAGAAACTTTCTGCTCGTTCATTCTCCAGATCTGTGCAGAAGATTTGTCGGTAAGTTTTGTTCCGTCTTCAAAAGTAAATTCTAAAATAATCGGCATTACCAAACCTCCTTTGTTCACGAAATCAATTTGATAAGCGGTAAGATTTTTAAATTTATCTTTTTCTTTCTGCGTTAAAGGTTCGGTTCCGTCGAATTTGGAAACGTACTCCTTATTGTTATCCACTTTTTCCTGACCTCTGTCGTATCTGTAATAGAAATCCTGTGCTTCCTTGTCTTTGTCTACGTAGAACGTAATGTTTTTGTCTTCTCTGTTTCTGATTTTTGAAATGTCTTCAAATTCGTTCAGGGCAGGTTTATCAACTTTATATTTATTTTCTTTGGCTTCTCTTGGAGCAGTATTCAGATCCGGAGTTGCAATCGTCACTTTATCAATCGTGATATCTACAGGATCCGTTCCGTAGAACCATCCTCTCCAGAACCAGTCAAGATCTTCACCGCTTGCGTCTTCCATCGTTCTAAAAAAATCTGCAGGTTCAGGATGTCTGAAAGCCCATCTTTTCGCATAGGTTTTAAAAGCTTTATCAAAAAGTTCTCTTCCCATGATCGTTTCACGAAGAATATTCAATCCGGTTGCCGGTTTGGAATACGCATTCGGCCCAAACTGAATAATGTTTTCAGAATTGCTCATAATCGGCTCCAGTTGATCTTTCGGAAGTTTCATGTAATCCACAATCGTCCACGCCGGACCTCTTTTTGAAGGGAACTTATTATCCCATTTTTCTTCTGTAAGGTATTCCACGAAAGTATTTAAACCTTCGTCCATCCAGCTCCACTGTCTTTCGTCCGAATTAATGATCATCGGGAAGAAATTATGTCCCACCTCGTGGATCACAACGCCCAACATTCCGTTTTTAATTCCTTCTGAATAGGTTCCGTCTTTTTCCGTTCTTCCGTAATTGAAGCAGATCATCGGATATTCCATTCCGTTTGCTGCTTCCACAGACTGTGCAACAGGATACGGATAAGGAATCGTAAATTCTGAGTAGGTTTTGATTGTATGCGCAACTGCTTTTGTAGAATATTTTCTGTATAATCCATAAGCTTCTTTAGGATAAAAGCTCATTGCCATTACTTTATTGTTGTTTTCAGGAATGGTAACGCCCATTCCGTCCCACACAAATTTTCTTGATGAAGTCCATGCGAAATCTCTCACGTCATTTGCTTCAAAAGTCCATGTTTTTCTCTGCTTGGAATGATTTTTCTCCGCTTTTTTAGCTTCATCCAGAGTCACGATTTCTACAGGTTCAGTAGAAGTTTTAGACTTGTTATATCTTGCCAACTGCTCAGATGTTAAAACCTGATCATAGTTTTTACATTCTCCTGTTCCACCCACAACATGATCTGCGGGAACATTCATCGAAACTTTAAAATTTCCGAAAACCAGCGCAAATTCTCCTCTTCCCGTAAACTGATGATTCTGCCATCCGTGGAAATCGCTGTATACGCACATTCTCGGATACCATTGCGTCATGGTGTAAAGATCGTTTCCTTCTTCAGGGAAGTTTTCGTAACCGCCACGACCACCCATTTTCATTCGGTTCGGGATATTGTAGTTCCAGTCTACTTTGAAAACCAGTTTTTCTCCTTTTTTCAGAACTTTAGGAAGATCAATACGCATCATGGTTTTATTGACGGTATATTTCAAAGGATTTCCTGAAGCATCTGTTACTTTTTCAAGATTTACTCCGTAACCATTATCGATTGCCGGAACTTCAGAAGCTTTCAACTGTTGGTCTGTTGTCGCTTTCGGAAGGGTAGAAGAGAAAGGGAAGTCCGCTTTCTTTACCGTTGACTGTTGATTCTCATCAAGCTGAAGCCAGATATAATCAAGATCGTCCGGAGAATTATTGTAATACGTAATGGTTTCAGAACCTTTTAAATTTCTTTTGTCTTCATCAAGGTAAGCATTGATCTCGTAATCGGCTCTGTTTTGCCAATAGCCGTGACCGGGAGCTCCGGAAGCGGTTCTGTAGATATTAGGCGTAGGAAGAATGGTTCCTAACTGTTCGAATTTATTTCCGTGGTTGCTTCCCGGATTATTCTGAATATTCTGTGCGGTGAAACCTGTATACGCAAATACAGAAAGTGAAAGTATGGCAACTTTTAGTTTCATAACCGAAATTGTTTTAAAGATTTTCAAATATAATAATAAGTAGCTGAAAATTTGAAAATGTTTCAGCGTTAAAAAGGAATTCTTTCTAATGTCATTTTTAAGGATAAAGCAAATACGCCGGAAGAGACAAAAAGAATCCAGTCTTTCTGGTTTACTTTGAATAGTTTAAGCAAAATAAAGAGCAGTATTAGAATCCCGAAAACAATAGCGATCTGTCCCAATTCCAAACCGATATTAAACCCTAAAAGAGGAAAGGCAATACTCTGGCTTTTGGCAATCATCACTCTTGCAGTATTCGCAAAGCCCATTCCGTGGATCAGTCCGAAAATTAAGGCTAAATAATAATTGGCGTTATTTTGAGACTGTTTTTTATTCCGAATAAGAATATTATTCAGCGAAGTTAAAACAATCGTTAGCGGAATCAGAAACTCCACCCAATCCGAATTGATTCTTATGATATCAAAAGTGCTTAATGCCAAAGTAATGGAATGTCCGATGGTGAAAGCGGTGACAAGAATTAAAACTTTCTTTAGATCGCTAAAAGAATACACTGCAATTAAAGCCAGAACAAAAAGCTGATGATCGAGTGCATCCAAAGAAATAATGTGTTCCCAGCCGAGGTTCAGATAGAATAAAAAATCCTGCATTTTTCCAATATTATTTTTGAAACGCGATGATACAAAATTTATTTTAACTTTGTTATAAAATTCAATGGTATGCTTGTTAACATAGAATTAGAAAATGCTGAAGATTTTGTCTTTATCAAACAACTTTTAGAAAAAATAAAAGGAGTGAAATCTGTTTGTGTAAAAGAAGAGGAAGAATTTTATGAAGACGGAACACCGAAATGGTTTATTGATAAACTGGCAGATTATGCAGACAGCCTTGAGGAAAAAGATATGATCTCGAAAAAAGATTTCTTTAAGTTTATTGATGAAGAAATATGCAGATTGAATTCTCAGAAATAGAAAAAAACACTTTAGCCGAGAATATCGAATTTCTTAAGAGAGTGTGTTTTAATCGGCAAAAAACACGTAAGAATGTTCTTCCGAAAAGAAAGCGAGACTAAAATTAAAGTTCTTCTGTTCTTCGATATGCGACAAGATCCACAAAAAATCCTTGATTTATTACAATGAAAAAACTGTTTTTCTTCTTTACCGTCTTAATTATATTTTTCTCTTTTACAAAGGCAAAACATCCTTATCATGTAGGTTCTTTAGAAATTAATTACAATCAGAAATCCAAAACGTTTGAAATTACAGGACGGTTTTTTCTGGATGATCTGGAAAACGGACTGAACAATAAATACAGCAAATCACTTCATTTCAACGATCCGAAATTCAAAGCACAGCTCAACGAATCTCTTAAAAATTATTCTGCAGAATATTTTAAGTTAAAAGGCAATAATAAATTTCTGAACGTTAATTATGTAGGCTACGAAGAAGATCACGAATCGGTAAATATTTACCTCGAATCTGAAAAAATAGATAACCCTAAAAAAGTAGAAGCAGCGGTAAGTTTCCTGTATAATTTGTTTGACGATCAGATCAATATCGTCCACATCATCGTTAACGGAAACCGGAAAAGCGAAAAATTAACCTATCCGAACCGTTATTTATTTCAGCAGTTTTAAAAATTAATTTTCGAGCTGTAAAAGTGCATTGATTCCTTTGGCGTGTTCTGATAAATCAGGAAAAAAATCATTATAACATTCCTGAAGAAAATCTTTATTCTTTAAAAAAGCTTCGTGAACGGGAATATCAATGTTTAAATATTTTGCCTTGTTCAGAACGTTTCTCATACTGTAACCGATGTTTTTCTCGAAACGGTAATTGTAGAGCCAGTCGCCTTCTTCCATTTTTTCAAGCATTATCCTGAAGTTTTCGGGAAGAAATTCATAGTTTTCATTCAAAACACGGTAAACTTTTCGGGAATGATTTTTCCAGCCTTCCAGAGAATTCAGACTTAAATCATTGGCTACAAAATAATCCATAGAAACATCCACAAAAGCTCCGGCATACAATCTTACCAAAGGTGCAAAGACTTTTTTTGCTTCATGAATGGCAGGATGACCGTCTGTAAAAGTATCAATAGCGCGGTGTAAAGTGATCCCGTCCTGAATATCTTTCGGAAAAGAATAGCGGTCTCTGTTTTTAATGAAATCTTCCAAAAACTGACCGACAATCTGTCCGTCTGTAAAAGTAAGAAAGGAATGCGCCAAATAATTCATAAACGAATATAGAAATTTTTAAGTAAAACTTTACCGTTCTGTAAAGTTTCAACCCACACTCCGTTTTCTGTTTCAGAATAATTGAAATTGATTGTATTCAAAACGATTTCTTCCGGTGAAAGAAAACAGACATAAAGTTCTTCATCATTCACAAAACATTGCAACTGAACCGGAAACGAAAGCGTATTCTGAAACTGTAAATCTTTGTAGCCGTAAACCACGGTACAATCTGAACCTAAAGGCGTAAAACGCTCATGATCTTTATAAATGTCTATGGAATGAGGAAATCTTTCAATGATTTTTAAGCCTGACTGTAATGCCAAAAAGTATAAAATTGAAGAAAACTGACAAATTCCGCCTCCAAAATCACTCGAAATATTGTTTTTAATTAAATTTCTTCCTTCTTTAAAATTATTTTTCTCATTCGGTTTTCCGATCAGTTTCCAGAAAGAAAAAACTTCGTTGGGATAAATAATCAGATGGTTGATTTTTTCTCCGACAATTTTCAGATTATGAAGTTTGTTCTCATAAAATTCTCCTTTTTTTATGACCTGCCGAAGCTCAATTTTATATTCTCCGATGTTTTCGGAACTGTAGTCTTTTGAATAAACATATTTTGTTTTTCGTTCACCGAAATACCGCTGCAATAATTTCAACTGCAATTTCCAATGATGGGGAATCCATTTTTTTATCTTTTGTTTCATCGTTTTTCTAAAACAGCAATTTGATAGGAAGCCCAGTTTTTCAGAACGGTTTTACACAGAAAAATATCCAGAGACAGAAAATATCTTCTCAGTTTTTTCGGAATTCTGTGAATGGGGAACAGTAAAACTCCGGCTGTATTTTTAATTTTCCATCGTTTTCCGGATAATTCAGAAATTTCTTTTGGTGTAAAACTGTTTCCAGCGTGCCAATCTTCCTGTGGAGAAACAACTTTTCGTCTGTTTTTCGTAGGATAATCGAAAATTAAAGTTCCGTTTTTGGTTAATTTCGAAAAGCATTCATCTAAAAAAGCTTCCGTTTCCTTTCTGTTTTGATGCATGATGACGTGGAAACAGAAAATACAGTCAAATTCATCCACAAAAGGGATTTTTGAAATTTCTCCTTTCGTTAAAATTTTTTCAGGATATTTTTTTCGGGCAATATTCAGCATTTCTTCACTGAAATCTGCGCCGTGAGTGGCAAAATTCAGCAATCTTCCTGTTCCGCAACCTAAATCCAGAACTTTTGAATAACTTTTATTTCTAAAAAAGGAATTTAAAAATGCTCTTTCCTGATCATCGATGTATTTTCCGTAGGAATTCCCGAAACGGTTTTCGTCATAGGTTTTTGCAAGATGATTATAGTAATTGAGGATGCTGGTTTTCATCATTTAATATTTTGTGTTTTTAATTAAAATAATCTTTCATGAAAATCCTCAATTTTGCTTACCTCTTCTATTTTAATCCCGAATTTTTTCTTCGGTAATTTGTTCAGATTAGAAATGAAAATCTTTTCGTAGCCCAATTTCTCCGCTTCGGTAATTCTCTGTTCCGCCTGTGCAATCGGACGGATTTCGCCACTTAAACCAATTTCTCCCGCAAAACAGTAATGCTCGGAAATGGCAATATCTTCATTCGATGAAAGAATGGAAGCGACAACCGCTAAATCTAAAGCCGGATCATCGGTTTTTATTCCTCCGGTAATATTTAAGAAAACGTCTTTTGCTCCGAGTTGAAAACCTGCTCTTTTTTCGAGAACCGCGAGAAGCATATTTAATCTTTTGGCATCAAAACCTGTGGAACTTCTCTGCGGTGTTCCGTAAACTGCGGTACTTACCAAAGCCTGAATTTCCAACAGCATCGGACGGTTTCCTTCCAAAGTTACCGCCACCGAATTTCCGGAAAGTTCTTCAAATTTTTTGGTGATTAAAATTTCCGATGGATTTTTAATTTCCTTTAAACCCTGAGAAATCATTTCATAAATCCCGATCTCGGAAGTCGATCCGAAACGGTTTTTGTTGGCTCTCAATAATCTGAAAAGATGATTTCTGTCGCCATCGAAATTTAAAACCACATCCACCATGTGTTCCAGAACTTTCGGACCGGCAATTTGTCCGTCTTTGGTGATGTGACCTACCAAAAACACAGGAACGTTGTTTTCTTTGGCGTATTTAATAATCTCATTGGAGCATTCGCGGATCTGGGAAACCGTTCCCGGCGAACTTTCAATGAGCTGTGACTGCAATGTCTGAATGGAATCGATAATCACAAAGTCGGGCTCCAGTTTTTTAGCTTCATGGAGAATTTTTTCCAGATTGGTTTCTGTAAAAAGAAAACAGTTGGGATTTTGGATATCAGTCAGACGGTCGGCTCTCATTTTAATTTGAGAAGCACTTTCTTCCCCCGAAACATAGAAAACTTTTTTCTTCATTTTCAAAGCCAATTGAAGGAGCAGGGTAGACTTACCGATTCCCGGTTCTCCACCGATCAGGGTGACAGATCCTAAGACAATTCCGCCTCCCAAAACCCTGTTGAGTTCTTCGGAAGGTGTTTTTATTCTCGGTTCTTCATTGGTTTCAACTTCTACGATATTGATGACGTGCTGTTTGGTCTTTGAAAAAGGCGGCGTTTTGTGTGAAGTTGTTTTTTCCACCACTTCTTCCACCAAGGTATTCCATTGTCCGCAGTTTTTGCATTGTCCCATCCATTGGGAATACTGGGTTCCGCAGTTCTGACAGAAATATGCTGTTTTGAGTTTTGCCATACTGCGAAGTTCAAAATTTTTTTTGAATTTTTCTTTCGAATTTTAATTAATTTTCAACCATGAAAAATATTTTCCTGAGTTTGATGGTTTTTGTGGTGATGAGTCTTCTGAATGCTCAGTTTACAGATTGGTCTTTAGTTTTTACAGATGGAAAATCAGGCGGAATCGCAATGGCTCCGATTGCGGTCTTACTAAGCGGTTTAATGGTTTCTGCGATAGGATTTTTAACGGTTTTGATTTTCAATAAAACTTACAATACGATTCTGAAGAATGCATTTTTATTTGAAATTATTTATCTATTTACATTAATTATTAGCGGAGCAAATCCTTTCGCTTATTTTACGGGGGGTGAAGAAATTCTGTTTTTAGATTTTTTATTGTATCTGAATTCTTTTTTTGTTTTACTGATGATGTTTTTAATAGATAGATTATATTCAAAAATAAATTTAGCAAAATCAAAAAATAACATAGATCAATAGTTCGTTGTTATAAGTAGCTTACCTTTGTACAACAATTAATTCAAAATATTATACAATGAAAAAATTACTTTTAACCTTTGTATTTACATTACTAAGTGTTTTCAGTTTTGCGCAGACAGACTGGGCGGTAGATCCGATGCATTCTTCTGTTAATTTCAACATCAAACATATGGGAATCAGCTTTGTGCAGGGAAGATTTGATAAGTTTGACGGGAAGGCTTCCACAAAAGGCAATACTTTAGAAAATGCAGACCTTAATTTTACGGTTGAGGTAAACACCATTAATACGGGGGTTGAAATGAGAGATAAGCATTTGAAAAGCGAAGACTTTTTCAGTGCAGAAAAATATCCGACGATGAGTTTCGTAACGACGTCTATGAAGAAGGATAAAAATAATACCTACACTCTAAAAGGGAAATTAACCATAAAAGACGTAACCAGAGATATCTCTGTTCCCGTAACTTTCGGTGGAATAGCGAAAAACAAACAAGGAAAAGAAGTGATGGGTTTCCAAACAAGTTTTACCGTAAACCGTTTGGATTACGATATTAAATATGATCCTACAGGAACTGGAGTTGCTAAAGAAGTAGATGTTAATCTGTATTTTGAAATGACCAAAATATAGTTTTTACACAGTAATATTGATTAAGAAAGGTTTTCAGATGTTGAGAGCCTTTTTTAATTTTTGATTATTTTTTTGACAGCAAATCAAGATAGGTTTTTTCTAATTCTTGGTATTCTTCTTTCCAATCCTGAGCTGTTTTTTCTATTCTTTCAAACTTAAAATCTAAGATTTCTATTTCTTCAAGATTATCCACCGTATTTCTATCATCAATATGATCAAAATATTCTGCATACCATACATTTAAATTTTGATTTGAAATTTCAATGTACAGTTGTTCTCCAATGTGACTTTTAAATAGTAAATGGTAATTTAGAACGTTTTCTTTGAAGTAAACAAATATTCCGTCGTAATAATCCTGAAAGCGATCTGAAAAATAACTGTTGAGACTATTGATTCCCCAAATCTGCAAATTGTCGAATTTTAATAACAGACCATTTTCGGGAATAAGTTCAACCTGTTTTAAATAGACTAATTGATTGATAATTTTCATCATTAAAAATTTAACAGACTAAAATACATAATCAAATTTAGATACAAAATTGCTTTGTATTTCTTTTTCCCCTAACTTTGCACAAACCTAATCTAATGAGTAAAAAGAATACAAAGTACATCTTTGTGACAGGAGGTGTAACTTCATCTTTGGGAAAGGGAATCGTTTCAGCTTCTCTTGGACTTCTACTAAAATCGCGTGGCTTCAATGTAACTATTCAAAAGCTTGATCCTTATATCAATATCGATCCGGGAACTTTGAATCCTTACGAACACGGAGAATGCTATGTAACCGAAGATGGTGCGGAGACGGATCTGGATTTAGGTCACTACGAGCGTTACCTTGATGCTCCTACTTCCCAAAACAATAACGTTACGACAGGAAAAATCTACCAGACGGTAATCGAAAAGGAAAGAAAAGGAGATTTCCTTGGAAAAACGGTTCAGGTAATTCCTCATATTACCAACGAAATCAAACGCAGAATTAAAATCTTATCCAAACAGAACTACGATATCATCATTACAGAAATCGGCGGAACTGTGGGGGATATCGAATCTTTACCTTACATCGAAACAGTTCGTCAGTTGAAGTGGGAGTTGGGTGAGAAAAATTCTATGGTAATTCATCTTACTTTGTTGCCTTATCTGGCTTCAAGCGGAGAGTTAAAAACAAAACCTTCTCAGCATTCTGTTCGTCAGTTGATGGAGAGCGGAATTATGGCGGATGTTTTGGTTTGCCGTACGGAGCATAAGATCCCGAAAGATCAGAGAGCGAAACTGGCTCAGTTCTGTAACGTTCCTTTAGATAATGTAATTGAATGTAAAGATTTAGATACAATCTATGAGGTTCCAATGTACCTTCAGAAACAAAATTTCGACGATGTGGTTCTTAAAGAATTGGATCTGAAAAGTGATAAAGAAGCGGATCTTAAAGACTGGAAATCGTTCTTAAAGAAATTCCAGAATCCTAAAAAATCGGTCGAAATTGCGTTGGTTGGAAAATATGTTTCTCTTCAGGATTCATACATCTCAATTGCAGAGGCTTTCAAACATGCCGGAGCAGATCTTGAAACGGAAGTGAAGGTAAGATGGGTTTATAGTGGAGATTTAACTTCTGAAAATATTAAAGAAACTTTATCCGGAGTAAGCGGAATTTTGGTTGCACCGGGATTCGGAGACAGAGGGATTGAAGGAAAAGTTCTTACGGCTCAATATGCAAGAGAAAATAAAATTCCGATGTTGGGAATTTGTTTGGGAATGCAGATTATGACGATTGAATTCGCTAGAAATGTTTTAGGGTACACTAAAGCGAACTCTATGGAATTCGATACTTCTACGGAGCATCCTGTAATTTCTTTAATGGAAGAACAGAAAAATGTAGTAGATAAAGGAGGAACAATGCGTCTTGGAGCATGGAAATGTTCTTTGAAAAACGGTTCTAAATTAAATGAAATCTACGGAGCAAAAAATATTACGGAAAGACACCGTCACAGATATGAATTCAACAGCGATTACATTGGTGAATTCGAGAAAAATGGTTTCTTAGCAACGGGAACAAACCCTGAAACAGGATTAGTTGAAGCGTTGGAAATGCCGGATCACCCTTTCTATGTAGGCGTTCAGTATCACCCTGAATACAAAAGTACGGTTGCAACACCGCATCCTTTATTCAGAGCTTTTATTAAAGCATGTACTTCAAAATAAAGTAATTTAAAAATTACAAACGTCATAAATAAACTCAGACTGATTATTCTCAGCCTGAGTTTATTATATAGTAATGCATTAAAGAATAGAGTTTTGATAAAAAAACAGTATTTTTGTCGACTCGAAAATGTATAGCGTTTACTATATATTATTTAATAGGTAAAAATTTTAATTAAAGATAAAATGCAACAGAACAACGGACTCGATAAAAGTCAGATTATTAGTTTTGCGGTTTTATGCTTAGTTCTTTTCGGTTTCATGTTTTATTTCCAAAACAAACAATCGAAAGAAGATGCAGTAAAAGCTCAGCAGCAGAAAACTGAACAGGCTAAAAATGCCGTAAAACAGACTCAGGCAACCAATATCAATCCAAATGTAACTCCCGGCTCAATTCAGACGGCAACTCTGGCGAATAATGAATTGAAAATTGAATTCAACAGTTTAGGAGGGCAGGTTTCTAAAGTGGAACTTGCAAAATACAAAGCATACGATCATAAAACAGATAATGCAGATCTTCCGCTTTACCTGATCACGAAAAATAACTCCAACTACGGTTTTCAGTTTAAAGATAAAACGGGAAAAATTATCAATACTAAAGAGTTAGTTTTTGCTCCTGTTGTCAATGGAAATGTTGCTACGCTAACAGCCAATTATAATGGTGCAACCATTCAGTTTGTATATTCATTAAACAATAATCCAAAAGCAGAACTGAAAGATCAGTATGCTCTGGATTTTAAAGTAAGAACACAGGGACTGGCAAAAATTACGTCTGATAATAAAGCAGATTTTATCTGGGATTACAGCGTAAGAAACCTTGAAAAAGGTAGAGCGCAGGAACAGTCTCACTCAGAATTCTCTTATGCTTTCAATAATTATAAAGATTATGATTACGATGGAAGAACAACGATGGAGGAAGACAAAGAAACGCTTAACTGGATCGGGGTTAAACAGCAGTTCTTCGCTTCTGTAATTGAATCTAAAACAGGATTTACCCAAAGTAAAGGAAATCAGGAAGCCATCGAAGAAGGGGAGTATCTGAAAAAATTAAGCTATGAAGGTTTTGTTCAGATGACCGGAAGTGAACTGAATCAGGATTTCACGTGGTACTTTATGCCTTTGGATTTACCATTATTAAAAACGTATGATAAAAACTTTGATGAAATTCTTCCTTTAGGTTGGTCTTTCATCGGATGGATGAACCGTTATTTCTTTATGTGGCTTTACAGTGTAATTGCTGGATGGGGATTATCTGCAGGTTGGGTAATTTTCTTAATGACAATTATTGTGAAACTAATCTTATCGCCAATTATGTATAAACAGCACAAATTAAGCGCGATGATGAGAGTGATCCGTCCGGAAATTGATGAGGTAAATGCCAAATTCAAGGATGCAGATCCGATGAAAAAGCAGCAGGCTACGATGGAGGTTTATCGAAAAGCGGGAGTTAATCAGATGGCGGGATGTTTGCCGGCGTTGGTACAGATTCCTATTTTCTATGCATTATTCCGTTTCTTCCCGAACTTTATTGATCTTAGAGGTAAAGGATTCTGGTTTGCAAAAGATTTAACGGCTTATGATGATTTGATAAAATTGCCTTTTAAAGTTCCTTTCCTTGGAGACCATTTAAGTGTTTTCGCTTTGGCTTGTACCGTGGTGATCTTAATTTACACCGTAATGACTTCAGGAAATATGCAGCAGCCACAACAAGAAGGAATGCCTAATATGAAGGTCTTAATGTACATCTTCCCGGTTACCTTCTTATTCTTCCTGAATACTTCGGCATCCGGTCTTTCCTGGTATTATTTCGTATCGAATGCAATTAACATCTTAATTATATTGGTGATTAAATATGTAATTCTGGATGAGAAGAAAATCCATGCGCAGATTCAGGCAAATAAAGAAAAGCCTAAAACGGAAGGGAAATTCCAGAAGCGTATGAGAGAGATGATGGAGAAAGCTCAGGAGCAGCAAAACGTGCAACAGCAACAGAGAAAGAAAAAATAACATTTTCTATAATACAAAAAAAGAGAGGTAAATTTAATTTTGCCTCTCTTTTTTACTTCAAATATTCAATATTAGTCATATTTCAACCTGAAAGACTGTCTGTGATATTTAGTCGGTCCGAATTTTATCAGCGCTTCCTGATGTTTCTTAGTAGCATAGCCAAAATTTGTGTTCCAGCCATATTCGGGATGCTCTTCATGAAGTTCGATCATTAATTTGTCTCTGTAATTTTTTGCTAAAATAGAAGCAGCAGCAATAGACAAGACTTTAGAATCTCCTTTGATAATACATTCATGAGGAATAAAATTGTAAGGATGAAATCTGTTTCCGTCTACTAAAATCAATTCAGGTCTTATTATTAATTTATCCAAAGCCTGATGCATGGCATGGATGCTTGCATTCAGTATATTATGCTGATCTATAAATGCGGGAGAAAGTTCTGCAACTGCGTAATCTTTAACATTATCTTTGATGTAGCTGTCAAGATCCATTCTTGTCTTAAAATTTAACTTTTTGGAATCGTTAACCAAATTTTGGTTAAAATTTTCATCCAAAATCACTGCAGCAGCTACCACAGGTCCGGATAAACAGCCTCGACCCACTTCATCGCAACCTGCTTCAACATAAAAAATCGACCATTTTTTTATTAAATCCATAATTTCCGCTATTTCACCAAGGTAAAATCATGCAATATTAAAGATTTTTAACAAAATATTTGGTTACTTTAAGAAAGTTTTACATATTTGCAAATAATAAAAAATAATCAATTTAAATATGAAGAAATTAACAGCAAGTGTTCTACTGGTAGTTTTATCATCTTCTTTTGCGGTTGTCAACGCTCAAAAGAAAGGAAATGATACAATTCCTAGAACGACAGACATTGAAGAAGTTGTTTTCGTTCAGCCAGTAACTGGAAGATTGAAAGTAAAAGATGAAGTTACTACAGCTCAGCAAATTATTAGCAATCAGCAGTTAAAAGCTGCTAATAACCCGAATGCAATCAGTGCTATTGCAGGTAAGGCTTCTGGTGTAAGAATCAATCAGACAAACAGTAGTGTAAATTCATCTCAAAGTATTGTAATCAGAACTCCTACGACAATTACTGGTAGCCAAGAAGCTTTAGTTGTTATCGATAACGTTATTTCTAGTGCTAACATTTTGGCTCAGCTACCTCCTGATTTGATAGAGTCTGTAAATATTATAAAAGGTGCCGGTGGAGCAGCAATATATGGTTCTCAAGGTATTAATGGGGTAGTAGTAGTGACTACGAAAAGAGGTACTGCGAGCGGAGGATTAAGAATTAATTATAACTCTTCTGTAGATTTCGAAACAGTCGCTTTCTTACCAAAAAGACAAAGAAGCTATGGACAAGGATGGTTTGGTAAAAAAGTTAACGTAGAAAATGGAGCATGGGGACCAGCATTCAATGATCCTGCATATGCTGGAACAATGCAGCCATATGGTGTTCCTTTATATGATTTTGATGGAGATGGTTTTATTACTGTTAATCCAAATGATAATGCTCCTACCGGAGATGAAGGAGCTTCAATTATGTCAACTTTTGCTCCTTATGGGAAAGATAATGTTAAAGATTTTTTCCAGACAGGTACAATTTTCCAAAATACTTTATCAGTATCTACTGGTAATAGCAATGGATATTTCGGATTAACTCTTGGAAGTTTAGAGAAAGAATTTATCGTAGCTGATGATAAATTAAGCAGATACTCAGTTTTAATGAAAGGAGGTACAAAGATCAATAAATGGTCTTTTGACGGTCAGATTAATTATATCAGAACGAAAACTTCTCAGGCTGATGCAACTATTTATCACGATTTGCTTCAGAGTGCTTCAGATATTCCAATTGAGAAGTTTAAAGATTATTCAGACAATGCATATGGTTGGAATATTTATTACACCAGCCCGTATTTTAGACAAAAACACATAAGATCTAATTCCATTCAGAACTATTTTAATCTAATTGGTGCTGCTGCTTATAAGTTTGACGATCATATTAATTTGTCATATCGTGGTAACATGAGCTTTAATAATGCTGAAAGCAGTAATTATAATGATGGTTATGTAGTAGCTCCAATTTACGATGGAATTTTCCCTAATGTTCAGTCGAGTTATTTTCAATCAAATGTAAATCAACAGAACTATTATGGAGATTTAACTTTAAATTTAAATTATGATATTGCAACGGATTTAAATTTAGATGTTACAGTAGGTCATAACTATCAGGATAGAAGAACTACAAACAGCCAAGCTGGAGGTACAGGTTTATTGATTCCGGGATTATATACTATTCCAAATTTATCTAATCCGGCACAGCCAAGTACATTAAATAATAGAAAATTCCACACTAATGTTCATGCATTTTTAGGAAATATCGATTTATCATATAAAAAATATCTATTCTTCAATGCGGCAGGAAGATATGAGATGAATTCAAGTTTAAAACAATTATCTGTAAGTAATGATTTCTCTTATTTCTTCCCATCGGCTTCACTTTCATTTATTCCGACAAAAGCATTTGATTTTGGAGGCAAAGTTTTGAATTATTTGAAGGTTAATGCTGCATTAGAAAGAACAGGAGGTATTTCAGCTATTGGGAATTATCAGTTATATCCAGTTGCTATTGTAGGTGGTGGATATCCATATGCTGGTAGTGGATATATAAGCTACCAACCACAAACAACTGTAACAGATCGATCATTAAATCCTGAATTTACTACTAGAGCCGAAGTAGGTTTATCATTTGGTCTATTCAATGATAGAATTACGTTTGATGGAGCTGTGTATAAAAGTAAAACAGATGACTTAATTACTCTTCAAACAACATCTAGTGCAACAGGTTTAACTGGACAGTGGAGAAATGTTGGAGATATGGAAGGAAGAGGTATTGAAATGAATATTAATTTTGTTCCAATCAAAAATAAAAATATTCGTTGGGATATCGGAGCTAACTTTACAAGTGGCTATAGTAAAGTTACTAAATTGGCTGATGGTGCAAAAGAGATTGCTCTGCTTTCTTCTTCTTCCGTAGGTATCTTTGCTGTTGAAGGTGAGAAATTCGGAGTAATTAAAGGAACAACTTACGTTAGAGATGATCAAGGAAGAATCGTTGTAAATGCTGCTACAGGTTTACCTCAGGTTAATTCTCAGCTTAGCGTTTTGGGAAGAAATACACCTAAATATATTTTAGGTCTTACAACGTCATTAAAAGTAAAGGGCTTTACATTATCTGCAACAGCTGATTACCGTACAGGACATGTATTCTATTCTGGTACTAAAAACTCGATGGCATTCTCTGGACAGCTTGAAGAATCTGCAAATTTTGATAGAACAAAACCTTATGTAATACCTAACTCGGTATACTTACAGAATGGTGCTTACGTTGCGAACACAAGTGTTCCTATTTTTGCAACTACTTATAATAATCCTAATAGTGCTAATTATAATCCTACATTGGCTTTATCAGAACATTATGGAGGAGCTACTTATAATTCTGTAGGTGAAAATTTTGTAATGGATGCTACAGCGTTTAAAGTTCGTGAAATTGCTATTTCTTATACATTTGATAAAAAAATATTAGGGAATTCTAAAATTAATGAGCTTACTATTGGATTCCAGGCTAGAAATCCATTCATTAAATTTGCAAAAGAAAACAGAAATTATGATGATCCTGAAACAGGATTTGATGGAAATGGGGCTTATGCTGGTTTTATTGGAAATGCAGCTACACAGTATCCTAATCTAAGAACTTATGGAGGTAATATCAGTATCACTTTCTAATTCACTCACTAATTAATTTTATTACAATGAAAAAATATATTTTTATAGCGTTAGCAGCATTATCAGTTGCTTCTTGTAAGCTTGATGATAACATTTCGCCAAACGACCCTAGCGTTGAGGCTGTAACTCCAAATTTATATTTAAGTGCAGCTCAAACTTCTAACTATAATGTACAAGTCGGAGATATTTTCGAATTATCCAACGTGTGGATGAATAACTGGGCTGGAAATATTTATTATTTTGCCTCTCCTTATAGTGCTGAATATCAGTTACAGGTAACTTCAGCATTTACCAGAGGAAATAACTTTTGGAATAACAGTTATCTGGCAATGAGTAGATACGCAAATATTTATAATAACCCACAAGCTGCTCAGTACTCTAATCACGCTGCGATTGCGAAGATTTTGATGGCAAATGAAATGCAGTATATTGTAGATTTTTTTGGAGATGCTCCATTTTCTGATGCATTCAAGCGTGATGCGAATCTTACACCAAAGTATGATAAAGGTGAGGATATTTACAAGAATTTAGTATTGATGATCAACGATGCGATCACTAGCATTAATACTGGTAATCCTCAATTTGCAGTAGGTACCGAAGATGAAATTTTTGCTGGTAATATGACTAAATGGGTAAAACTAGCTAATACAATTAAGCTGAGATTATTACTTAGACAGTCAAAAGTTACAGATGCTACTATAAAAGCTTTTGTAACGGCTCAACTTCAGTCTTTACAAGGAGCACAATTCTTATCTGAAACTGATGGAGATGCTACAATTAATCCAGGTTATGGTAGTGGTACTGCTGCACAGCAAAATCCATTAATCAGAAATTATGCTTATTTAAATTTTGATCAGCAAACTGAGAATATCCAAGGATATAGACTAATTGATATTTCTAGTCACTTTGCTGGTCTATTAAATGGAGCTAATGCTAAAACTACTGGAACTACTGATACTCGTCGTGGAAGTATGTACCGAGCTGTTGGTGGTACTATTAGAGGTATTACTCAAGGTGATGGTCAGATTCCTGGAACAACAGAAGCTTCTTTTTCAAGATTGGGATGGAGATTCCGTGAGATTAACGCTCAGGGTACTGCTTTTGTTGATAATTCTGGTATCAACGGAACTGTAATGAGTGTAGCAGAATCTGAATTATTGCAAGCTGAAGCAGCAGAATTGTATCCGGCAATCTTTACAAATGCAGTTGGTCATTATAATCAGGCAATTGCATCATCATTTAGATTTTTTGGTTTAACAGCTGCGCAGGCAACTGCTTATACGACTTCTTTATCTACGAAACCTTATGGGTGGAATGGATCTGATGGACATATTGCAGCAATTCAATATCAAAGAATGGTTGCTTTACACTTCATCAAACCACAGGAAACTTACATCAACTATTTAAAAACAGGTTATCCTGTAACTCCTTTAGCTCTTACGGCTACTCAGCCGAACAAGCCGTGGAGATTAGTATATCCTTCTAGAGAATACAATACAAACAGTGCAAATGTACCGGTGGTAAACCAGGCAGATGTATTTGTTAAAAATCAATTTACTCCTTTCTGGAATAGAAACTAATCTATTGAAAATAATATCTAAAAACCGCCTTCGGGCGGTTTTTTTTATTTCCAAGTGTTAAAATTTATTTTTCTAAAAAACAAAATATATGTCATGCATTATATCTTCATTTTGTTTTGATAGATAATTTTTTAATTAAGACTCTAAATAATTCACTATCAGTGATTAAAGATATTTGTTCGTATAGTTTTTTTTATTTACTTAATGTCACTTCTTTTTTAGCAAATAATAAAATTTGATGTAATTATTGTTGGTAATATTTGTTAATTTGATTTGTTTTAACTTTTTTTATTAAAGTATTTTGATTTATTAATGAGATTATTTGACTAAATGTTAAATTTAGCCGATTTTATTTTGTGCTAAATATAAAATTTCACATATTTGTGATAGCAAATATAATTTATATGAAGAAATTAACAACGGGAATACTCACACTGGTATTGTCCTCATCCCTAGCTATTGCTAATGCTCAGCAAAAGAAAAATGATACAGTAAGAACACAAGAAATTGAGGGTGTTGTTGTTACTGCGCTTGGTATTAAAAGAGAAAAAAAAGCTTTAGGATATGCAACCTCTCAAGTTGGAGGTGGAGATTTGCAAAAATCTGGTGAAACAAATGTAATTCAAGGTTTAGCAGGAAAAGTTGCAGGTGTACAGGTAACCGGAACGGCAGGCACTCCTGGTGCATCAAGTAAAATTGTTATCAGAGGGCAGAAATCAATAGAACTTAGCAGTCAGCCTCTAATTGTGCTGGATGGGCAGATTATAGATAACTCATACAATAATAATGCTGGATCCGGAACTAATATTGGAGGTGTTGATGATTCTAACAGAGCAGTTGATATTAATCCTGATGATATTGAGAGTGTGAATGTATTAAAAGGAGGTGCTGCAGCAGCTTTATATGGCGAGGGTGCAAGAAATGGCGTAATTATATACGTTTCTAAAAAAGGACGTAAGAGAAAAGGGATAGGTATTGATTTTTCTACTACTGTAGGTTATGATATGCTAAGCAATATGATTAATTTGCAAAAGACCTATGCAGCAGGAACTAATGGTGTCACTTATATTGATCCCGCACAATATGGTTCAGATGGTTTCCCTCTCACCGGAGGAACAAACCAATCCTGGGGACCTTTGATTTCCAGTGTATCAGGATTAAAAGCCTATGATAATGTTAAGAATTTTTATCAAACAGGTGTTACAAATAATTATAACTTAGCACTTTCTGGAGGAGGAGAAAATGGTAATTTTAGAGCTTCTTTCGGTCATCTAAATCAAACAGGTATTGTTCCTAATACAAGTCTAAAAAAGACATCCTTTAACATTAATAGCGAATATAAATTTACTGAGCAATTAAAAGTTGGGGGTGATTTCTTGTATAGTAATACAACAGGAATAAGAGCACAAAAGGGAAGTAATGTTTCAGGGATTATGCTTTCGTTATTACGTATGCCTTCAACTTATGATGTAAGAGATTATCAAACTGCACAGGGATATAATAAGAATTATTTTTCTGCCTATGATAATCCTTTTTACACAGTTTACAATAACCCATATACCGATGAAACTAATCGCGTAATTTTTAATGGGCATATTAATTATAATTACAGTAAATCCTTAAATGCAATCGTTAGAGCAGGAGTAGATACTTATACTACTCATGCACAGCAAAATTATTCATTCTCAAGTAACGGTAATTCAACAGCAGATGGTACAGGTCAGGTCATATTGGATACTTTTACAAAAAGTCTTTACAACTTAGATTTAATTTTTAATGGTATTTTTGATATAACAGATAATATCAATCTAAATTATAATATTGGAGGGCAGATTAATTCCACTTTTTTTAATGATCAGTATAGTGTAGGGTCTACAATGTTGGAGATAAACCAATATAATTTAAGTAATTTTTCGAACTACAAAGCCCAGAACGCAGATTATAAACAAATCAGGAGAGGGATTTTTGGATCATTAGAGTTTGGTTTCTATGATCAGGTTTATCTTACACTTACGGGGAGAAATGATTGGAATTCTGCATTACCTAAGCAAAATAATTCTTATTTCTATCCATCTATTTCTGCATCTTGGTTGTTCAATAAAACATTAGGTTTACCAAGTTGGGTAAATTTAGGAAAAATTAGAGCCTCGTATGCAAGTACATATGCTGCACCACTTTCTTATAATGTAATTACACCATATATAACGCCTCTTTTTACGGATTCATTTGGTCCACAACTAACATCTCCATACAATAGTGTTGGTGCTTACGGTTTCTCCACAATATTAAGAAATTCAAATTTAAAACCAGAACATAATAAAGAATTTGAAATTGGACTGGAACTGGAAATGTTTAAACGTCTTCATCTTAATGCGAGTGCTTACAAATCAACAAATTACGATTTGTTGATAACACTTCCTATTGCACCGTCTTCTGGCTATAGCACATATTATACAAACGGACCTTCAGTAGAAAACAAAGGATTAGAAGTAAGTTTAGGATATGATATTTTCAAAAAGGAAAATTTTAGCTGGGATTTTACTCTTAATTGGGCAATGAATAGAAATAAAGTGGTAGATTTAAACGGTGTGCCCGACAATTCTGCGATGGGTAGTGATTATTTTAGTGGTAATCTTACTCCTACAATATCTCTAGGACAACCATTAGGTGTTTTTTATGGTTCTGCCTACAGAAGGGATAATTCAGGAAATTTGATTATTGGTTCAGACGGTCTTCCTATTTTAAGTTCTGAATCTCGATTAATTGGAAATCCTAATCCAGACTGGACCGGAGGTTTCAGAAATAATTTAAGATATAAGAACTTATCGTTAAGCTTCTTATTAGATTTTAGAAAAGGCGGAGATATTTGGAATGGAACGTTGGCTCGATTAAACAGATTAGGAATGACGCAGGCTTCTGCCGAGAATAGGAGCGGAACATATGTAATTCCTGGTGTACTGGAAGATGGTTCTCCCAACAATATTGCAATATCAAATAAAACTTACTATGTCAGCTATCTGGGTGATGGCTCAGGAAGTGCAAATGAAACAGCTATTGAAAAGGATATAAATTGGCTGAGATTAAGAGATGTAACTCTTAGTTACAATTTTAGTAAAGTAATTTCCCAGTCAATGGGATTATCATTTGTTAAAAATGCAGAGTTGAGCTTAAGTGCAAGAAATTTATTTCTAATTACAAACTATAAAGGAATAGATCCAGAAAACTCATTTGCAGGTTCATCATCTAATACACAAGGGTTTGATTATTTCAACAACCCAAATACCAGAAGTTATTATTTAACATTTAAATTCGGATTTTAATTATGAGAAAGCATTTATATATAGTAAGTTTTGTATCCACGATTCTACTCGGTCTTACTTCCTGTCAGCACGAATTGGATACTTTTAATGAGAATCCTAATAGCCCTACTGAGGTCTCAACTCCTACAACCTTATTAACAGGAGGCGAAATAGGAACTATAATGAATTCCACAGGTAATCTTCCCAGAACCTTAAGCTTATTTACCCAACATACAAATGGAAATCAGTTTCAGTCATTGGATTATACCAATTATTTTCTAACAGAAACAGATGTTGAAACAGATTGGGCAAATATTTACCAAGCAGGGGTAAATCTAAATCAAATCATTAAGCAGTTCGGAACTCAAGATCCTTATTATGATGGAATTGCAAGAGTTTTAATGGCGATTAATATTGGTTATGCTACAGATGTTTGGGGAGATGTTCCTTTTTCCCAGGCTTTTCAGGGGATCAACGGTCTAAGTCCCAAATACGATAGCCAAGAGCAGGTAATTTCTCAAATTCAGACATATTTAGATACGGCAATTACAGATTTTTCAAAACCTGTAAGCGCTAATAAGAATATACCTTCTTCCAATGATATTTTTTATGGAGGAGATATAAGTAAATGGAGAAAGCTTGCATATGCATTAAAAGCGAGATATGCTTTAAGATTAACACAAAGAGATGGAAGCGCTGCTGCTCAGAAAGCATTAAACTATCTTCAAAATTCATTTACTTCTAGCAGCGATAATTTAGTTGCAACTTTTGATGGAGGGAATAATCAGAATCTCTGGTATGGATTTAGTAATCAAAGATCAGGGTATATGTCGATGGGAAAATATTTTGTAGATATTCTTAAAAATAACAATGATCCAAGACTTACATATTTTGTAGGATTAGATAGTCATAATCCTTCAGGTTATTCAGGTTCTGCTCCAGAAGATGCTGATACTGATGCTTCTCCGTTTGGAAGTTTTTTTGCAGGAAGTGCAAGTACATCTAATATAATTTTTAGTTACAGTGAGATTAAATTTATTGAAGCAGAAGCTCAGTTCAGATTAGGAAATGCAACGTCAGCTCAGGCGGCATTGAAAGCTGCTGTAAGCGCTTCTTTAGTAGACGTTACAGGATCAGATAATCCAATATTTGCAAATACAGCATCAGCAGCTGTCACTTTACAAAATATCATTACTCAGAAGTATATTGCATTGTTTACGACTATAGAGCCATATAACGATTGGAGAAGAACAGGCTTTCCTGCTTTGACACCTAATCAAAATAGTCAGTCAAAGAAAATTCCTCTTAGATTAATTACTCCAAAATCTGAGCGGACTTTAAACACTAACGCTACAGTTGTAGGAGATTTATATGCTCCTGTCTGGTGGGATAATTAAAACAATAATTTTAATTTTCTTCATATTTATTCCGCCTTCGGGCGGTTTTTTTATTTCCGTATATTTGCAGAGCAGAAAAAGACTCATTCGTTTTTTAAATAACAGACAATGAATATTAAAAATATAATAGAAGAAAAACTTTCGGAGGTTATTTTAAATGTGTTTCAGTTGAAAGACATTAATCTGGAAGTTCAGGAAAATAAAACAGAATTTGAAGGAGATTTTACGATTGTTACTTTCCCTTTGGTAAAGCAGTTGAAGAAAAATCCGGAAAGTATCGGTGTAGAACTGGGAGAAGCTTTAACAGAGCAGACCGATTTACTGGAAAGTTTTAATGTCGTAAAAGGCTTCCTTAATATTAAAATCAGAAATCAGTTTTTCGTAGACAATTTTACATCTGTTTATAATGGTTTCGATACTATAGAAAAGAAAAATGCTACGGTTATGGTAGAATATTCTTCTCCAAATACCAATAAGCCGCTACACTTAGGTCACGTAAGAAATAACTTATTAGGTTTTTCCGTTGCTCAGATCTTGAAAGAAGCGGGATATGATGTCATTAAAACGCAGATCATCAACGACAGAGGAATTCATATCTGTAAATCCATGTTGGCTTGGGAAAAGTTCGGAAAAAACGAAACTCCGGAATCTACCAGTACAAAAGGAGATCATTTCGTCGGAAAATATTATGTGGAATTTGATAAGGAATTGAAAAATCAGACCAATACTATCTTCAATGATTTCAGAGTAAATAAATTTGATCAGTTTGACACTCCTAAAAAAGAGGAAGTTAAAACATTAAATGAAAAAATAAATACTCTTGAAGCTAAGAAAAAAGAATTGCTTCAGACAGTAGATATTTCTGAACTTTCTGCATTGCATGAAGAGTTCGAAAAACAGTTCAAAGAAGCTTTAAATAATGATTCTTTGATTTCTGCTGTTCCTAAAAAAGTTGAGGAAATCATTTCCAGAAAGAATAAGGAAGAAAATATTTCTGACGAAAAAGAACTGGAAACCATTAAATCTCAGACCAAAGTTTTTCAGAGTATTTTTAAAGAAGTATTGGAAGCTGAAGGCAAGCTCGAAGCTGAAAAGTCCAATCTGAAAGAGATCTGTAAACCGGTGACTGAAATCATGAAAGAAGCGCAACAGATGCTTCTGGACTGGGAAAACGGTGACGAAAAAGTAAGAAACCTTTGGAACGAGATGAACTCTTGGGTTTACAAAGGATTCAACGAAACATACAACAGATTGGGCGTAGATTTCGATCAGGTTCAGTATGAAAGCAATACGTATATTTTAGGAAAAGATTTGATTCAGGAAGGTCTGGAGAAAGGAGTGCTTTATCAGAAAGAAGATGGCTCGGTATGGTGCGATCTTACCGATGAAGGTCTGGATCAGAAATTACTGCTTCGTTCGGACGGAACTTCCGTGTATATGACGCAGGATTTGGGAACTGCGGTAGAGCGTTTCAAGCAGAATGATATTCAGAAACTGATTTATACCGTTGGAAACGAGCAGGATTACCATTTCCAGGTTTTGTTTAAAATTTTAGGAAAATTAGGATATTCCTGGGCAGATCAGTTGTATCATTTGTCTTACGGAATGGTAGAACTTCCGAACGGAAAAATGAAATCGCGTGAAGGAACCGTAGTAGATGCAGATGATTTAATGCAGGAAATGTATAAGGAAGCAAAAGCAATTACCACTGAACTAGGAAAACTGGAAGGTCTTACCGACGAAGAAAAAGAAGCTTCTTACGAAATTATCGGGCAGGCTGCGTTAAAATATTTCATGCTGAAAGTTGATCCTAAGAAAAAAATGCTGTTCAATCCGGATGAAAGTGTAGAATTTGCAGGAAATACAGGACCTTTCGTTTTATATACTTACGCACGTATTCAATCGGTATTATCTAAAGCTAATTTTGAATTTAAAACGACTTCAGATCTGGCTTTGAATCAATATGAAAAAGAACTTATTATGCTTTTGTCCAATTACAAAGGTACGGTAGAGAAAGCAGCAGAATTATTAAGTCCGGCATTCTTAGCCAATTATGTGTATGATTTGGTAAAAGCTTACAATTCGTTCTATCAGAGCAATCCGATTATCAGTCAGGAAGACGAAAATCTGAAACAGTTCCGATTGAATTTATCAGATCTCACAGCAAAAACCATAAAAAAATCATTAGGCTTACTCGGAATAAAAACCGTAAACAGAATGTAAAAATAAAAAACCTTCAGAACGCTCTGAAGGTTTTTTATTTTAAGCTTTTTCAGCATTCATTTTCTCTTTTAAACTGTCTTCATACAATTTCGCATCGCTCCATTTTGCGTGTTTCGATGGTAAAATGGTATATCCTTTTTTATAGGCGTAAACTTTCGTGTATTCTGCGCCAAAGAAAATCAGCATACAGGAATAATTAATCCACATCATGATCAGGATCACGGTTCCTGCAGCTCCGAAAGCGGAAGTAGGTTTCGTGGTTCCGAAATAAAGACTCAGTAAAAATTTACCCAGAGTAAACAATATTGCCGTTAGAAAAGCTCCGTTCCAAACCGGTTTCCAACGCATTCTTACATCAGGAAGAATTTTAAACATCAATGCAAAAAGCAACATGACAATGGCAAAACCGATTCCGAAATTCACAAGCTGAACAATAAGATAAGTTTCCAGTCCAAAATAATTCGTAATCCAGTTATTCAGAATGCTGATCATTGAAGAAAGCACCATTGTAATCATCAGCAAAAAACCGATAATCAGGATCATTCCTAAAGAGTTGGCTCTGTCCATTAAAAATTTAACGAATGCTTTCTGAGGAGTTGCCTGAACATCCCACAAATTATTAAGCGAGTGCTGAAGCTGAAAGAAAAGAGTAGTGGAACCGAAAACTAATGAACCGACTCCTACAGCTTTCATAAAAATATTTTCTCTGTCAATTAAAGCCCCTGCAATCATGTCCTGAATACTTTTTGCAACATCTTTTCCCATGATTCCGCTGATCTGATTCGTGATTTCTCCGCGAATGGCTTCCTCTCCAAAGAAATATCCTGCAATCCAGATGATGATAATTAAAAGCCCGGGAATTGAAAAAATAGCGTAATAGGCAAGACTTGCGGCATCACTTGAAGCCGAAGAGTTATTCCATTGTCTGAATGATTCTTTTAATGTTTCCCAGAAAAATTTTAATTGTTCGATCATTGATGGTTTGGTTTAGAAAGGATATCCGATGGCGATATTCAGGATTAGATTATCTTTTCTCCAGCTCGAATCTCCAAAATTAATTTTATCAAATGTCCATCTTTCACCCCTTTCATAATAAGGAACACGCAATGGCATGGCAAGATCCAGTCTCAGGATCAGGATAGAGAAATCAAGTCTCAGACCAAAACCTGCGCCTACAGCTATTTCGCTTAAAAATTCTTTGGAAAATTTCGCTCCCGGTCTTTGGGAATCTTCATTAATCAGCCATACATTTCCGGCATCGGCAAACAAGGCAACATTTAAAAATTTATAGAGATTGGCTCTGTATTCCGCATTCAGTTCCAGTTTTACGTCTCCCGACTGATCAAAATAATAGCCGGGTTTAATGGTTCTCGGATCAAAACTTCCCGGTCCTAAAGTTCTTGCGCGGAAGGCTCTCACACTGTTGCTTCCTCCGGAGAAAAACTGTCTGGAAAAAGGAATATACTCCGAATTTCCGTAAGGATAAGCAACTCCCGCAATAGCTCTTGTCGCCAAAGAAGTTTTTTCATTGAATTTATGATAAAACCTGAAATCATTCTCAATTTTGGCAAACTGACTGAACGGAACACCGAAAATTTTTCTTTCTTTATCTTTTTCAACATTCGCTCCGGTAATCAAACCGGTTAAATTTCCTGCAAGATCCAAAGTTCCTTTATAATAAAAAGTATTTGGCTTTTGGAGCATCGTGTTTGTATACGTATAGGAATAAATCGGTCCGAATATCAACTGAGGTTTTACCACTCTTTCTAAAGCATCGTTATTTTGAGAAATTGAATCGTAAAGAGGAGTAATATTAGCCGGAGAAACATACGTGATGTCAAAAATCTTCAGATCATGTTCTTTTCGTGCGTTTTCTTTCCAATTGTACCCGAAAGATCCCGTAAACGTATTGAGGGAATAATATTCTGTTCTGTTCTGGAATTCATAGCCAACCGAAATATTGGTTCTCGGAACAAACGCGCTCGAAGAATTAAACCTGAAAGGTGCAACAATTCTAGGAATCGAAAGCTGAGCATTCGCTCCCATTCTGAAAATATTTTTCGCATTTTCTGGACCTCCGATCTGGAAATCGAAAGCACCGTACACAGAAGCTTTAAACTGTTCGGCGCCGCGGAAAAAATTACGGTGAGTCCAGTTAAGATTCACTTCACTTCCGGCGTAATTTGCAGAATTGGTTCTTCCCAAAGCTTCGAGACGA
The DNA here is from genome assembly GCF_900156825.1 of Chryseobacterium gambrini. Classification (GTDB taxonomy): domain Bacteria; phylum Bacteroidota; class Bacteroidia; order Flavobacteriales; family Weeksellaceae; genus Chryseobacterium; species Chryseobacterium gambrini. The sequence goes on from NZ_FTOV01000002.1 coordinate 346,503, forward strand.
AGCGACTGAAGCTCTCTCGGAGTCAGAAGATAATACGTGTCAAATTTATGCTGTAAAGAATCAGAAACAATGAATTCATTTTTCACAAATTTGAAAACACCAAGACTGATGAGCCTGTTCAGCGTAAGATTATGATTGGTTCTGTTGTACAGATCCCCTTTTTTAAAATATAATGCTCTGTCGAAAATTTTTGGTTTAAATTTATTCTGAGGATCAATAACATAAATGTCGCCGTGTTCATATTTCTGAAGCGAATCTGTGTTCATCGGGATCGAATATTTTCCCTGTTTCACATCCTGAATACTATAATTCGGGAAAACAATTACTTTATCAATGCTGAATTGTTGCGTAGACAGATCCGGAGTATTATCCTTCAGCTTCACATTCAGTTCCACCTTGTGGTTTTTGCTTACCGTACTGTCTGCCTGAACAATAAGATTGTCGGGATGAAAATAATAAAACCCTCTTTCTTTCAGTCGGTTATCTATTCTTTCTCTTTCAGATTTTATAACATCCAGATCGAAAGGATTTCCCTGCTTCAAAAGCGTGTTGTCTTTCAGATTCTGGATTTCCTGATTCACCAGTGAAGAATCTTTCTGGAATTTTACATTGCTGATCAGATATCTTGCTCCCGGTTTTAAAGTGTAAATTACTTTGGCTTTTTTATTTTTGGCAACCGTATCATAGGTAGCTCTTGCATTGAAATATCCTTTGTTTTCAGAATAATTCACAATGATGTCTTTATTGAATTCGCGGTCTACATCACCCAGCAAAACAGGTTTTTCTCCCACTTTATATTTCAGCCAGTAGTTGAAGCCTTTTTCTTTTTTCGGCTCTTTGGCAATATTATAAAAATACAGTTTAGGTCTTAATCCTAAAAATGAAGAGTTCGGTTTAGGAGTCAGCTTATCCTGAAGCGCGCTTTGAAGATCTTTCTTTTCCTTTTTCGGCAAAGTGTCGTTTTCAATCTTCACTTCCGCTCCTGTGTAAAGCATCTGTCCTTCCTTAAGAAATCTTGTATTGCTGCAGGAAAGCGTTGCAGAAGCCATTCCGCAGGTGATTAAAAATTTAAAATAGGTCTGATAACTTTTTTTCATTTACTTAAATTCTACAACTTGGTTTTGTTGGTTTTTTCTGGATTCCTTCTGCTTTCTGTTTTTAGATTTCTGGAAAATATCGCGGAACTTGTCATAGTCCAAAGTGATGATAAATCCTACGCCTGTTTCTACGATCTGCCCCTGAAGCGCAACCTGATATTCGTTCTTGCGGTATGCGCGAAGCATGTATCTTCCGTCTCTGGAAAGGCTGTAATCCACTGTTACGTCTCCTGCGATATTCGTCATGTTTTCATTTTGCCGCGCTTCTCCTTCCAGTGCAAAATTACTTCCCACAGAAACTTTCAGACGGTCGTTCAGTAATTTTTTACTTAACCCTACATTCAGGTCTGTTCTCGTATTTTTAGATCCTGTAGAATAATCTTCAGAAGATTCAAGATCAAAATTAAGATCCACTCCTTTAATAAGATCCGAGGCAAGATTATTTAACTGTTGGGAAAGAATTTTACTCACACTCTGTCTTGCCAGCATTTCTCCCGAAAGTCCCGCTCCGGATTCAAAAGGATTTTCCCCGATAAATCTGTTGAGAAGAAGAAGGGCAAAAACCTGTTTGTTCATTTCAGATTCCTGAGTTCTCAACTGGGCAAGCTTCTGATCTACAATATCTGTAACCGTGGAAGAAACCGCGTTATTTTTTTCGTCTGTGGTAATATCAAAAGTAATTACAGGTTTCAGCAGTTCACCTTTCATTTTCAGTAACGTGCTGAAAGGAATTCTCTGCTTAAACTGATTGAGTGTAGAAGCCTGTTCTCCGCTGATCTGCTGTTCCACAAGATCAATTGGGGCGGCTTCGGTTTTATAGACGGCAGTAATATCCAGATTTGCCGTTGTCGGTTCTCCGGTCCATGTAATCGTACTTCCTTTCTGAATATCAAATTTACGTTTCAGAACACTTACCGTCATTTCATAACTTCCGGATTCCACTTCATAGACTCCGACAAGCGTGGTTTTTCCCGATGGATCGACTCCGCCTGTTAATTCCGCTTCCCCCTGAAGTTTCACAAAATCTCCGTTGGCTTTGTCAATCAGCAAAGACATTTTTGCTTTCTTACTGATTTCAATATTCACACTTACGTCCATTCCCTTAATTTTACTCTGGGCATTTAAAGAATCTGCCTTCACGGTTTTGTTTAAAACAACCTGATCCTGATCGATAAATTCTACAATTCCGTCTCTTTCCTGAAGCGTAGGAGAAGACTGCGGAAGCACAAAAGTAAAGTCGGTGTTATCTGCAACAGCCAGTCTTCCGTCCACCTTCGGCAAATCTAAATTTCCGCGGATGTGTAATCCTGCATCAATAGAGAGAACGCCGTACATAATGGCATCGTTGGATTTTTCAGAATTTACTACTTTGAAATTCTGTGCATCTACATCAAGATTAAAGGCAAAATCTCTGTATGTCTGCGTAAGAACCTGTCCGTCCACTCTAAGCGCGTTTCCGTCTTTATCTTTAATTTTAAAATTATCAAACTCAATTCCGCGGTTGGTAAAGCTGATTTCGTCATTCAGTTTTCTGAAATCACTTCCTGTTTTGGCAATTTCCAGTCCTACATCATTGAATTTTACTTTACCTAAAATATTCGGTTTGGATGCTGTTCCTGTAATCTTCAGATTTCCGGAAAGATACCCTTCTGTATTGTTTATCGCATTCATCGAGAATCCCTGTACAGATTTCATCTGAAGCTGATTGATCGCCATATTCATATCGAATGTGCTGGAAGAAATATTGTAATCTCCCAGAATTTTCACATCGTTGTTATTTCCGGAAAGTGCAATATTCGCATTCAGTAGATTCGGAGCATTATTATTGACTTTTATGGCAAGATTTCCTACCGGATTTCCGTAGACAATCAGATCAGATACATTGAGATCTGAAGTGAAGGTCATGTTTTTCGTAATATTTTTAAGCTGAGCCGTTCCGTTGATGGTTCCTCTTGCCAAAACCGTATCTTTTTTAATTAATTCGGTGATGGTTTCAATCTTAAAATCCTTCAGAGAAACATTCAGTGGAGCATTCGGAGTCTGGCTTTCAGATTGTAAGGCAATTTCGCTTCCCGCGTTGGAAAGTCTGAAATTATCTGCGAGAATTCCGTTTTTGCTGATCTGTATTTTATTTCCTTCAGAAACCGTCCAGTCAGAATAATTTAATTTTAAACCATTCGGATTTAAAGAAATTTCCGTGATGTCGTTCAGTGATTTTGCATTTCCGGCAATCAGGAACTGGGTAACCTCTTTCTGGTCTTTTGTGGTGATGTTATAATTGATGATATTATTGGCAACATCTCCTGTAATTCCTACTTTATTCAGTGCGAAACTGGAGCTTTTTAATCCTGCAACATAAAGATTGTATTGTAAAGCCTGATTTTCGTTCGTTACTTTTATGGTGGCATCTTCAATAGAATTTTCACCGTAAAGAACCTGCGGAATCTGTCCGTCGATCTCAATTTTCTGAGAATCTGCGTCGTAATTTCCGTTTACATTAATCGTTTCAAAACTTTTAAGATCCGGGACAAATTTTCTGATCAGATCATCATTTTTAATTTTTGCATTGAAGGTGAAAAACTGTCCTGCCTGAATTTTCTGTGCTTTTCCGGGTTTTTGAAACTGATAATATTGGTTGACTGTATTCGATAAAGCTCCGAAAATCTGCGTCAGTTTATATTTTCCTTTTAATTCGACATCTGCAATCTGGGAATTGAAAATAATATTAGTGGAATCTGCAGTTGAAGACGCTTTTAAATTCACTTCCTGAATCGGGTACACTTCTTTGGTATCCGAAAAGGCAAAGTCCTTTAAATTCAGATAACCGTTCAGATTGTCGGGATCGAGATTAGAAAAATCTCCGTCTATTTTTCCGGCAAGAATCATGGGATCTTTATAGAATCCCAGTTTGTTGAGGTCTAATTTTATGACTTCTCCGTTTACTTTTACCGTCGGATTTTTTTCGTTGTACACTCCGGAAGCGGTTAACATCATGTTCGCATTCGGATCTTTTGAATTTAAAACAACGTTATACACTCCGCGGCGGATTTTTCCGGTAAGGTTCATGTTCTGATAACGGTATCCTTTGTAAACAGCCGAAGCAACATGACCTTTAAGATCGGCATTGGCATTTTTAAAATCGAAACTTTCTCCTTTCGCGTAAATTTGTGCAGAAATGGCTCCGATTTCTTTATTCTGGATGATTTTCCCCAACTGAAGTCCCTGAAGATTTGCTTTTACATCATACAGCTCTCTGTTTTTTCTGCGCATATCCACATTTGCCTTAACGGAGGCATTTCCAAGCGTAGAGTAGAGGTTAAGGTCTGTTGCAACTACTTTCGTAGTTCCTTTTGCAATTCCTTTGATGCTGAAATTGGAAGGCAGCGAAATATTTTTCGGAATTGTATTTTTGGGAACCAGATTGTAAATGGTTTTTGCTGATGAAGATAATTCCGCAATTTTCAGATCGTAATACAACTGATCCGGATTCATTGCATTTTTCACTCTTCCGGATGCGGCAACCCGTAGCTGATCGAGACCTGAAATTTTCAGATTATTAATCAATAAATCATTGACACTTCCTTTTACATTGGCATTAACATTTAAAAACGCATTGGGATATTTGTTGAAAGGTGTGGTATTTCTTAAAGTCGGAACAATATTCAGAATATCCGAAAATCCGATCTTTGAATCTTTGATGTTGGCTGAAATCTGTACGGCTCCTAAATTTGAGCTTAACTGTTCTATTGAATTGTAATTTAATACGACCTCATCGCGCAAAATGGTTTTTGGGGTCTGCAGATAAAGATCTTTTAAATAAGCCTGTTTATCATTATACACAAAATCTGTATTGAATTTCTGAATATCCAGTCCTCTTGCTTCCTGAATTTCTGCGGAATTTACGTTTCCTGCAAAAGTATTGTTCTGCATTTTGAAACTTCTGACTTCAAGATTGAGTTTGGAAAAATTCAGATGATTGAAATCCATTCCCTGTTTGGTAGGAGCAATTGCGGTATTGTTGTAGGCGACTTTTACATCATTTAAAACAAATTTTCCTAAAAGAAGACTGAGTGCTTTTTCTTTCTCCGAAGGTTTTGAAGCTTCCGGCTCCGTTTTCGGATTGGCATTTTTCGCAGGAAGATATAAATTGGCGTTAATATCGGCTCCGGAAAGAAACACATTATCCACATTGTAAGCGTTGTTTTCCAGATCGAGTTTATTCACTTTCGTGCTTAATTCTTTAAATAAAACTTTAGCGAAAGTTTTGGTATTGTCATCTCCGTAATCGATGTTGAAATTGGTGAGTTTAATTCCTCTTAAACCAATCTGCATCGGCTTTTTATTATTAAGAGAATCGACTTTTCTCTCTACTTTTTTGGAGACCTCTTCTACAAGATCCTGCTTCAGTTTCAGTTTTAAGCCGTCTAAATTGATGTCGTTTACGGCATAAGAATTCTTCTGAAGATCAAATGTTTTTACCCTTGTATCAAAAGATTTAAAGTAAAGCTGAATATCATTTCTGGATTGCTGATCGTTGAAGGTAACACCGATGTCTTTCAGATTGATTTTATCTAAAGAAATAATGAACGGTTTGGAGGCACTTTCTTCCTTATCGCTTGTTGCAAAAGCATCCAGAATATAATCGAAGTTAAATTTTCCGTCGGGTTTTCTCACTACATTGGCTCTTGCTCCTTCCAGATCTACAGAGGTAATATCTGCGGTGGAGTTGATGAGTTTAAGCATATTTAAACCTACATCCAGTTTTTTTACTGCCAAAAGGGTGTCGATATCCTGACCTTTCAGATAAAGGTTTTCCATCACGAGACTGTTGGGAAAGCCGACGTAGACTCTTTCGAGACTAACTTTTGTTTTGATTTTTTTCTCCAGATAAACAACCAGTTTGTCTTTGATAAAGTTCTGAACAACAGGAAGTCTTAAACTAAGTACTAATAACGAAAAAAATACCAGTATGGATATAATGGTAATTGCAAAACGCTTTAAGAGTTTTCTTTTATTGATTTTCAGTTTCAAAAGTGATCGGGTTTATAACAAATATAACAATACTTACCGTACTGTTACTATGTTGTGGTACACTTTTTCTTAATACAAAAACCCTGCCTCGACTGCCAATTATGGAATTTAGTTTAGTTTATTGTCAAGTGAATAGTTGAAAATGGCAGTCAAGGCAAAGGTTTGAATTGTTTAAAAAGCCCCCTTTTAAATCATTTTTTCTGTTGAAAAGGTTTAGCAAAAATGAAAATTCAAAATGTTTAGTTAGTGTATGGATAGGGGGCTTGGCATGGTTTAAGTGTTGAGATAATTATTTTTTATTCGTTTCCGTTCTCCCATTTTACCTGTTCGCCTTGTGGGGCAGCACCGCCCTGAGCCGGAGTAATAGGAGGGGTTTCCTGATTGATATGATAAATATAGGCTGCGATTTTTTCGGCATCTCTTCCTGTAATGGTTCCTTCTTTAATCAGAGGTCTCATCGTAGGATTATTAGGTGAACCGTTTTCCAGCATCCAGATTACGTTTTTAAACAGGCTTTTCTGTTGTACATTAATCCAGTGTGTGTCTGTAAGGTTAGGACCAATTCCGCCTTTTCCGTTTTCTCCGTGGCAGGTTACGCAGTTTGTTTTAAATAATTCCTGACCTTCCGCGATGTTGTCTGCACTGTATTTTGCAGTTTCCAGTGTTACCTGTGGTGCGGTTTTTTCAAACTCGGCAATAGAAGCAAGCATTGTTTTGGTTTCTGCATTCAGTTCTGCATCCGGATGCGCATAATCTGTGAAGGTAAAGGCAATTAGATATACCGCACAGAAAATACAACCGAAGTAGAATAAGCCGATCCACCATTTTGGAAGAGAATTGTCTAGCTCCGTAATTCCGTCGAATCCGTGATCGATAAGAATATCTTTTTCCTCTGTTGCAGACTGCTTTTTGAATGCCGAATTCCAGAGTTTCTGAAAGTAAGGTGTATTTTTATCTTTAATATAGGCTGCTTTTTCTTCGTCAGATAATTTCTTAAAATTTTCACCTTCAATTAAATCTCCGATGGAATTCATGATGAGAAGAAGAATAATGGCAATAAGCATTAATCCCCAGAAAAAAGGTGAAGAAAAATATCCTGAATCGTGCGCGAACATTTCGAACGCCATAATCGTTAAACCTACTGTTACGAGAATGTAGATTGAAATCGGGGTTCTTGTTTTCATGTCAATTTAATTTAAATTATTCTGCACTTGCAGTTTGAATCTGAGTGGTTTTGATGTCTGTTCCTAATCTTTGCAGATAAGCAATCATGGCTACGATTTCTCTTTTTTCCAGCGGAACGAATGAAGCTCCTTTTGCAGCACGGTCTTTTTCCACCTGATCTTTCACGTCTTTCGCTTCAGAATAAATTCTTTTCACAATACCATTTGCCTGATTGTCTGCCCATTGGTTTGCGGAATCTATTTCTGCTTTTGAATAAGGAACGTCAAAGTAATTTTTCATTAATTTCATCTTGTCTACCGTCTTTGTTCTGTCCAGTGTATTGCTAATCAGCCAAGGGAAACGCGGCATTATAGAACCCGCTGAGGTAATTCTTGGATTATACATATGTTTGAAATGCCATGAATCCGGGTTTCTTCCACCTTCTCTCTGCAGATCCGGTCCTGTTCTTTTAGATCCCCAAAGGAATGGTCTGTCGTAAACAAATTCTCCTGCTTTGGAATACTGTCCGTTTTTGCCTTCAAATCTTACAATTTCATCACGGAAAGGGCGGATCATCTGTGAGTGACAGGCGTTACAGCCTTCGCGGATGTATAAATCTCTTCCTTCCAGTTCCAATGGTGAGTAAGGTTTTACTGCGGTAATGGTAGGAACACTCTGTTTTAAGGTTAATGTCGGAATAATTTCTACCAAACCTCCTATGGCTACGGTAATGAAAGCCAATATTGCCATAACTCTCGGGGTTCTTTCGATCCATAAGTGGATTCCTTCGCCTTCTTTTCTTGCAGATCCGATATTTGCCAGTGCCGGAGCTTCTGCCGGAACGTTTTTCTGGAAAGATCCTGCTCTGACGGTTTTAATAACATTCACCACCATTAAAACAGCTCCTGAAATATAGAACAGACCTCCTAAGAATCTCATTTTATAGTAAGGAATAATTGCAGTTACGGTATCCAGCCAGTTTTTCCAAACTAAAGTTCCGTCCGGATTGAACTGTTTCCACATTAATCCCTGTGTAAATCCTGAAATATACATCGGAACGGCGTAGAAAATAATTCCTAAAGTTCCCAGCCAGAAATGCCAGTTGGCTAGTTTTCTGGACCAAAGCTGTGTTCTCCACATCACCGGAATCAGATAATAAACGATACCGAAAGCCATGAAACCATTCCATCCTAATGCTCCGATGTGTACGTGACCGATTACCCAGTCTGTATAGTGACCAATTTTATTTAAAGATTTTGTTGCTAAAAGCGGACCTTCAAAGGTTGCCATACCGTAGCATGTTACCGCAACAACGAAGAATTTTAAGATAGGATTTTCTCTTACTTTGTCCCAAGCTCCTCTCAAAGTCAGCAATCCGTTCAGCATTCCTCCCCAAGACGGAGCGATCAGCATGATGGAGAAACCTGTTCCCACCGCCTGTGCCCAAGCCGGAAGCGCAGTATATTGTAAATGGTGTGGTCCTGCCCAAAGGTAAACGAAGATCAGAGACCAGAAGTGAATAATGGATAATTTGTATGAAAATACAGGTCGGTCTGCCGCTTTCGGTAAGAAATAATACATTAAACCAAGAACCGGAGTTGTGAGTACGAACGCTACCGCATTATGACCGTACCACCACTGAACCAAAGCATCTTTAGCTCCTGCGTAGATGGAATAAGATTTCCATGTAGTGAAAGACAACGGAACTTCAAGATTATTGAAGATATGAAGCATTGCTACGGCAAGCCAAGTTCCCATGTAAAACCAGATGGCTACATAAAGGTGTCGCACCCTTCTTTTGGCAATGGTTCCGAACATATTGATCCCGAAAATAACCCATGAAATGGTAATTAAAATATCAATCGGCCATTCGTGTTCTGCATATTCTTTTGAGGTATTGATTCCCATAAGGAAAGTAATAACCACAGAAACAATCATGATCTGCCATGTCCAGAAATGAATCCATGATAAAGTGTCGCTGTACATTCTTGTTTTAAGAAGTCTCTGCATACTGTAATATGCACCGCAGAAAAAGGAATTACAGACGAAAGCGAAAATTACAGCACTCGTATGCAGCATTCTGATTCTCCCGAAACCTAAAGCTCCCTGAGTATTAATAAGTCCCTGAATATTTCCAGATACTAAACTTTTAATCGTTGTATCATCGGTTCCGAATAAAAATTCCGGAAGCTCAGGATAAAAAAGCATCAGCGCAGCAGTAAGCCCGAGTAAAAAACCCACCAAACCGAATGCGATTGTAGCATAGAGGAATGCTCTGACAATATTATTGTCATAATTAAATTTTTGCGTCTCCATAATTCCTATTGTGTTGTACTGAAGTTGATATTTTTCTATTAAAGCCTAATTCTACAAACAAATTTTAAGGTAATATTTAAATATCATGTAGTGTAATAATGTTTTGACAAAGGTATTTACTAACTTTGTGTAAGTCTAATAGATATACTTCTAAAATATACCGAAAACTACTAAAACCAAGAGAGATGAAAATATGCGGACAAAATATCAGGAAAATAAGACGAAGTAAAGATTTTACTCAGGAATATATGGCTTTTGAGATGGGAATTTCTCAAAAAGCCTATTCTGATATCGAAAATTCCAAAGTGAAGATTAATCTGGAAATCCTTACCAAAATTTCTGATATTTTAGAAATTAAACCTTCTGATATTTGCAGTATTTCAGATAAATGCGGTAATGGTTTTGAGGATAAGTATAATGATCTGGTAGAATATATGAAAAAGAACGGAATTGAAGTTCCTAAAGAATATTTATAAATATTGTTAGATATAAAATCGGAAAGGCTGCTTTTTTTGAGGCAGTCTTTTATTTTTAAATAAATTAAAAACGGAGAAAATAAAAATTTATTAAAAATAACGAAGCTGAAATTCTGAAAAAAAGAAACAAAAAACCACCCTTAAAAAGGATGGTTTTTGTAGACTCACAGGGATTCGAACCCCAGATGACTGAACCAAAATCAGTAGTGTTACCGCTACACCATGAGTCTCTGTTTGTTTTAGTGGTGCAAATTTACAGCTTTTTTTATTACATACAAGAAAATTTTAAACTTTTTTTTAAATTTACTGTATATTTTATTCACGGAAATTATGCTGATAGACTTCAAGAATCTCAATATTAATCAATTATCCTTTGAAACGGAATTCGAAATCAGGGTGAAGAATTTTCTGAACGAATGGTTTTCAGATTCTGATACGGTAAAAGTACAGACTTCCGGTTCTACAGGAACTCCCAAAGTTTTTGATATTGAAAAAAGCAGAATGATGAATTCCGCAGAGATGACCTGCGATTTTTTGGGATTGAAAGAAGGAGATACGGCGTTAATCTGTCTTCCGGTCGAATATATTTCAGGGAAAATGATGGTCGTTCGTTCGATGATGAGGAAATTAAAATTAATTGTTGCTGATCCTTCTGTAAAACCTGTAGAAACGTTAGACCGGAAAATCGATTTCTGTGCGATGACTCCGCTTCAGGTGGAAAATTCTTTAGATAAACTGTACCTGATTAAAAATCTCATCATTGGCGGAGCTGCCGTTTCTGAAGATCTGAAAAAGAAAATGCAGGAAGCTCTGAAAACTTCAGACTCTGAAACCTATATTTTCGAAACCTACGGAATGTCTGAGACCCTTTCTCACATTGGATTAAAACAGATTTTACCTGAATCTGAAGAGTATTTTATGGTTTTTGAAAATGTAGAAATATCTTTGGACGAAAGAAACTGCCTGACAATTTATGCTCCAAAATTAAATCCCGACATCCTTCAAACGAATGATTTAGTTGAAATTAAAAATGGAAAACAGTTTAAATTTCTCGGGAGAATTGACAATGTGATAAATTCAGGAGGTGCAAAAATTTTCCCTGAACAACTGGAAGCTCTGGTAAAAAAAGAAATTCCGAATGAAGTGGTTTTCTTAGGAATTGATGATGTAAGTCTGGGACAGAAATTAATTGCAGTACTTGAAGGCGAAAAATCGGACGATTTAATTAAAAAAGTAAGAGAAATTCAGTTTGAAAAAAGTTTTCACAAACCGAAAGAAATTATTTTTGTTGAAAAAATTCCGAGAACGCCCAATGGAAAAATATCGAGAAAAGAACTTTTAAAATTGATTTTATGAAGAGACAATTGATAAAAATTGCTGTTATTTTTGTCATTTTTCTTACCGGTTCGATGTTTTATTTTCAATGGAGTGTGAGAGAAGCTGAAAAACAGGATCAGTATGAAGAGCCTTTATTCCAAAATAATATTGTTATAAAAGGAATAATTGATGATATAAGCGATTCTGGTAATCATTGTTTTAATATCATTTATCTGAAAAGTTTTAAAAGTACAGCACATTATTTTAATCCTTTCAGGAAAAATACTTATCCCTATGCAATTAATGGCAGGAATTGTGAAATATATTCTTGGGCTTGTGTGCATGATGTGGAACGTGGAGATTCAATAATTATAGACTCCAATAAAAGAAGTTTTTTGATTATTAAAAAAGATACGGTGAATAATTTAAGAAGCGATTTGTCTTTTGTGGACAGAGAGCTCAATTATATAAAAGAACATTCAAAATTAAAATTTTAAATGAAAGATTTTAACAAAGAATTAAGCTATAAGACTTCCCGCAGCAGCGGCGCAGGAGGACAGAATGTGAATAAGGTGGAAACTTCCGTAACGGTTCTTTGGAATGTTCAGGAATCAGGATTTTTCAATGAATTTCAGAAAAATCTTATTCAGGAAAAACTGAAGAACAGAATTAACGCAGAAGGATTTTTATTTTTAACTGTTTCAGAAAGCAGAACGCAGCTTGCCAATAAAAATAAAGCGATGGATAAGATCCTTGAAATCGTGAATAAAGCTTTGGTTGTACCCAAAAAACGTCTTGCTACAAAACCTTCAAAAGCACAGAAGCAAAAAAGATTAGACACAAAAAAGAAATTATCAGATAAAAAAGAGAATCGGAAGTTTAAATATTAATTCAGTTCTAAAAATTTCCCATATATCGTAAAGTAACATTGGATTTCGTATTCTGATCCGGGATGATCACCAGATTCCCTGTCTGATCGGTGTCTCTGTACGTTCTGATGATTTTCATTGATAAACGGTCGTTCGCATTCAGTTTCAAAACACCGGTAGCATTTATCGCAATGGAATATAAGCCAATCGGAAAACTTTTTGTTCCTTCAAGATCAAAATTTACGGGATTATTGGCGGATGCAGTTACTCCGTTTACATAGATTTTCATATCAAGCTGTTCTCTTTTAAGATCGTTTCCATTGTTTTTTTTGATGAACGAAGCTGCCTGTATATGATAATATCCTGCTTTTTTTACCACAAGTTCTCCGGAAGTGTTAATCTCAAAATTAGAAGCATCATTGGTGGTGAAATCTTCAAAATCTAAAGTTCTGTCGTTGGAAGAACCCAACTCGTTCATATTTCCTTCTTTGAAGGTATTTTTTGTTGTGGCATACAAAATAGATTTGTTGCTGGAAACCCTGCTTAAAGACAAAAATCGTTTCCATTCTGTTCCGTTCCACCAGTAAAATCCTTTTTGGGCAGTGTCGGCAGAATTCAGAAAAACCATAAGACCTTTTTCTTTAACATCCGTTGTATTTAAGGCATTTACTCTCGGGATAATAACACCGGAAATACCCGAAGGATTTGCCTGATTGTCGGGCTTAACATCCAGTGTGGATTTGGGAGCCAGATTATTGATTCCTATCTGAGCCGTTACTTTACCTGTACATAAAAATGCAAGGGCGAAAAAAAATATGGAGAGCTTATTCATGGTGTTGCTTAGTTTAAATTAATGATGGTTAAAGTATATGGAGTATCAACACTTACAGTATTGGCGGCAGTTGTAGTTCTTGTTGTTTTTACAGTTAAAACATCATCCTTATTTAAAGGAAAAATGGTTGCAATATAAAAAGTAGAAGATCTTCCAACGGTATCTCCTCCCGGAGCTGTATTGGTTGAGGTAAGCTGCGTATTGGAAACTCCGTTAATTAAAATCTCTGTGATGTATTCATTCACATTATTTACAGCATCTTTATAAACGCCTCCTGTAAGAAAAATATAATAACTTGCTGTTTTCCCGATTTTCAGACCTCCGTTGCTAAGACTGAAACTGGGATCCAGACTGTTGATTGTGGTCAGAGGAATTGTTCTGGACTGCACACCGTTTCCGCTCATATTATTCGGAGAAAAAGAACTTCCGGAAGCAATAGTTTTGGAAACATCCAGTCCGGCAGCTTTAAGATCCATGATATATTCCCAATTGCTTTTCGCATGATCCCAATAATAAAATCCCTCCAAATTAGAATCTGTTGTATTTCGAAGATAGATTAACATTCCGTCCTGGTTGGAGGAAGGCGATGCCGTGGGAAACTTATCTACTACCGGAACTCCCAAACCAACTGTAGACTCAGGTAGTATTTTATTTTTAGCATCAAGATGTAAACTAGCTTTAGGATTGGTGTTATTGATTCCTATCTGCGATTTTATAAATATTCCGGCAAAAAGAAAAAGAGATTGAAGCAGTGTTTTTTTCATGATTCTTAGTTTTGTATAAAAAATAAAGTCAGATTATTAATTCCGAATGCCTGATAATTATTGGGGCCTTCGTTCGACTTTGTTACGGTGGCTGTTAAATTATCCCCCACATTTAATCTTCTTAAAAATGAAAAAGCAGTACTTACGGAAGCTGTGGATTCTGCAGCCATCGAAGTCTGAACAGAAGACGCCTGAACTCCGTTTACCAGAACTGAAAAAGTAAAATTGGCATGCTCTTCCGCTCCGGAAGGTTTCTTACTGTTTCCTGTAAAAGAAATAAGATACAATCCCGCTTTTCCCACTGTAATCGTATTGTTGTTTAATGTAAACCCGTCTGTAGTGGCTTTTATATACCTCGAAAAATTAATATTTCTTGATAATGCCGTTCCTGTATAGCCTTGTCCGTCAAAAGAATATATGGTATTGTCTGCGTTTCTGTCGATGGATTCGGGAAATGAAACCCAACTGGAGCCATCCCAGTAATAAAATCCGTCGGCAAGTGTAGCATTGTTTTCTAAAAAAATAAATTGTCCCAGTCTTGAAGGATTTACGGAAGGAAGATTTTGTACTTTGGGTACTATAATTCCGTCTTTGCCTGTAGGACTTGCTGAAGAAGAAGCTTCTATATGCAGTGTGGCTGCAGGGTTTTTTGTATTGATGCCTACTTGCGCATAGAACGGCAAAGAAAAAAACAAGGCAACACATCCTGAAAGTATGTTTTTTTTCATTCTTATTAGTTTTTAAAATTTTATACAAAATTTCAAATGGTAACGGATAACGGTATTAAATTATTTTAGTTCGTTGTTAATTGAACCGTTCAAAATTAAGTTAAAAAATTGATAATAATGATTATTTTATTGAAAAATTGTTAAATAAATTTTTATGATAGATGATTTATTTTGTTTTTTCAATTATTGTAGAAATATTCATAATTCTTGTAATAGTACAGTGGCATTGGTTTTTTTTGCAAATTTTTAATATTCAATGCATAGAATTAAAAAGAAAGATATTTCATTTTATAACCTTTTAGGTTTGTGGTTTTCTTTATATATTGCGGCAAATTTTCAGAAAGTAATTTAGAGATCTCCAATTTTTAAATATTAAATAATTTTTTAAACTAATGATCAAAAAACTATTCGCATTGGGATTATTCTCAATATCAGTATTCTCTTTTGCACAAAAAGTTTCTATTTCTCCATCGGTAGGTTATGCGTGGCGACTGGCAAAAACTCCGGACAACATTCCAAGAGATCAGAAAGAATACATTAAAGGAATTAAAAGCGGTCTTAATTTCGACGTTGCATTGCGCTACGAAGTGAAAAGAGGACTTCTTATCGGTTTTAAATATTCCAACTACAGTGCTTCTACAAGCGGAAGATTAAGTGTGGCAGACAATACGGGAAATATTGTTTCGGCAAATGTAAGTACAAAAGACCAGATTAATTTTTATGGTCCTGAACTTACCCTAACCAATGATGCTCACGAAACAAAGCACAAACTGTTTATGGATGTCGCTTTAGGAGCAATGACTTATACGACAAAAACAGGAACGGTAAAAGGAAAAGGAACAACATTCGGGGCGGAACTGGATCTTGCCTATCAGTATGAAGTAAGCAAGAACTTTTTAATCGGTCCGAAAATCGGACTTTCCGGAGGAACCCTTAGCAAAATGAGCTTTAACGGACAGTCGGTAGAATTCGGAGAAGACCAAAAAGAAGGTTTAACGAGACTTTCTTTAAGTGCAGCCGCTACATTCCGTTTTTAAGTTTTATCTTTGCAAAAATTATAAAAAATGAGCAAACCGATAACTGAGTTCATAGAAAAATACTACCTGCACTTCAACGCAGCTGCATTGGTGGATGCTTCTAAGGGATATGTTGCACATCTTAAGGATGGCGGAAAAATGATGATTACTCTTGCCGGAGCAATGTCTACTGCGGAGTTGGGGAAAATTCTTGCAGAGATGATCCGTCAGGATAAAGTAGATTTCATTTCTTGTACAGGGGCAAACCTTGAAGAAGATTTAATGAATCTTGTAGCGCATTCTCACTATGAAAGAGTTCCTCACTACAGAGATCTTACGCCACAGGAAGAGTGGGATCTTTTGGAAAGAGGTCTGAACAGGGTTACAGATACGTGTATTCCTGAAGAAGAAGCTTTCAGAAGATTACAGAAACATATCTATGAAATCTGGAAAGATGCAGATAATAAAGGAGAAAGATATTTCCCGCACGAATACATGTACAAAATGATCCTTTCCGGAGTTTTGGAACAGTATTATGAAATTCCGAGAGAAAACTCATGGATGATCGCAGCGGCGGAGAAAAATTTGCCGATTGTAGTTCCGGGATGGGAAGATTCTACAATGGGTAATATTTTCGCATCTTACTGCATCAAAGGAGAACTTAAATTCTCTACGATGAAATCAGGGATCGAATATATGGCTTATTTAGCAGACTGGTACACTAAAAATTCATCAGGAAAAGGAGTGGGATTCTTTCAGATTGGAGGAGGTATTGCCGGAGATTTCCCGATCTGTGTGGTTCCGATGCTGTATCAGGATATGGAAATGCATGACATTCCGTTCTGGTCTTACTTCTGTCAGATTTCAGATTCAACGACTTCTTACGGTTCTTATTCGGGAGCAGTTCCGAACGAGAAAATTACCTGGGGTAAACTGGATATTACTACACCGAAATTTATCGTTGAAAGTGATGCAACCATTTGTGCACCATTAATGTTCTCTTATATTTTAGAAAATTCTTAATCAGAATAATATAAATTTACATAAAAGGCTTATTTTGTAAGCCTTTTATTTTTTTAAGTAAACATAACTCATAATTTTTTTAGAAATACATTTTTAAAATTCACAGAAACACTCTTCTATTAAGATCAAAGAGTTTTGGTTTAAGATCTTTTCATCTTTTTATAAGCGAAGCGGATTTGTGAAACAAAAATAGTTATAGATAAAAATAAAAACTCTGTGAACTTCGTGTTCAGAAAATCGATACACTAAAATATATTTATTCTAATTGGAAGCTTTTCAGAAAAATAAATTCGATGCTTTAACAGGAATGCGCGCTGTTGCAGCGATTATGGTATTTGTATATCATAACCGTAAATACTGGCGTAATGATCTGCCGTTTGAAATCATGCGTTTCATCAGCGAGTGGCACATTGGAGTAACCGTTTTCTTTGTTCTTAGTGGCTTTTTACTCGCTTACCGTTACGAAGAAAAACCTCTGGAATCCAAAAAATCTTATTTAAAATACATTTTACTGCGGATCGCCAGAATTTTTCCGCTGTACTGGATTTTACTGAGCGCTTTTTTTCTGGATGTAAAATATTCTAAAGATGTAGATACATATTTCTTACAGTATTCGCTTTTTTACTCTTTATTTGAAAAATACTCTGTCTCAGGAATCGTTCAGGCTTGGTCGCTTACGGTAGAATTTTTCTTTTATCTTCTCGCTCCGTTTTTATTTCTTTTGCTTAAAAAAAACTGGAGCTACTGTATTCTTTTTTTAGCCGGATTTTTTCTTGTAGGTTGGGGAATCGGTTATGGTCTGCATGAATATAATGGAAATCCAGAAGGCTTTTTATATCCTCTGAAATTCATGACAGGAAGCACGTTTTTCGGAAGAAGTTCTGAGTTTTTCTTCGGAATGTTGCTGGCTTATTTAATGAAGAAAGAGAAAGGTA
This sequence comes from Chryseobacterium gambrini, assembly GCF_900156825.1. GTDB lineage: Bacteria > Bacteroidota > Bacteroidia > Flavobacteriales > Weeksellaceae > Chryseobacterium > Chryseobacterium gambrini. Next base: position 364,071 of record NZ_FTOV01000002.1, read on the forward strand.
TTCAGTTTTTAAAAAAATTAAAACGGTCTACTTTAATGGGCGGTGTTTCAATTATTCTTTTAACTATTGCCATTGCATTTTTTGCCCGGAATAACTTTGTTCATGGAGTAGAGCGATGGGAAGGAAGACTGATTCACGAATTTTTGCTTCCAATCGCGATCATTATTTTCTTTTGGGGACTGATGTCTGAAAAAACATGGATTTCAAAGTTTCTTTCTTCAAAACTATTGATTCTTCTGGGAAATGCCTCATTTGTGTTTTACCTGATCCATTTGAGTTATTTCAATATGAAACTCAAATCCTACATTTATCTTCCCGACAGAAATTTTGTCCTGTTGTGGATTTGTTCAATCATTATTTATCTGCTGATTGAGAAACCTCTCTATGAAAAATGCAGAAAATTAATTGCTAAAATTAAATAAAACTTTTCTCGGTCTAATCCATCGAATTTATCAGTACAAAATAACGGTAGGCAAGAATTCCTTTCTGAATTTTTGTCAGTTTGCTTGGATCTTTATCACTTAATTTGGGTAAAATTGCCTTATTTATTGTATTCAAAAAGCGGAAAAACGATTTTTTCATAACTTTATATTTTACAGATTGAATTTCAATGGTCAATTCAAAAATAATGCAAAACAAAAATGGACGAAATATTTAAAAAGCAGGTTTGGGAAATCACTAAGTTAGTTCCGAAAGGCAGAGTGACGAGTTACGGAGCAATTGCCAAAGCAGTGGGCTATCCCAATCATTCCCGCCACGTTGGAAAAGCAATGGGAGGTTGTCCTAAAGATGTTCCTGCGCATCGTGTGATTTCAAGTTCAGGAAGTTTATCAGTTCCGGAATTTCAGGAAAGACTGGAAGCAGAAGGGATTACTGTGGAAAATTTCCGGATTAAAAATTTCAAAAACCTGTTCTGGAATCCTCTGGAAGAGCTGTAAGAAGAGAATAATTACTATTCAGCAGAGAAAAATTACGGCTGAGTCTGTTTTTTTAGGGTAAAATATGTTTAACGTTTAGTTTTGCTTCATAAAAATTAAACAATGAAAACAAAAATTTTACTTTCCGCACTTTTCTTATTAACAGTTTGCTTTTCCAAAGCGCAGATGGATGATAATTTTTATCAGCCAAGTAAGGTACTTCGCCCTGTAGAAGACCTCACATATGAAAATTTTTCTCTTCCTGTAAAAAACGATACGATTACAGGAATTATTTTAAAGCCAAAATCGGGAAAAGCAAAAGGGACGGTTTTATTCTTTCACGGAGCAGGAGGAAATGTTACGACCTATTTATTCATGACGAAACCTTTGGTTGAAAATAATTTTCAGGTGGTCATGGTAGATTTCCGTGGGTATGGAAAATCAACAGGGAAACCGACTCACGTTAATATCGCATCAGATGGGCAGATTTTCTTTAATGCGATGATTCAAAGACCCGACATTGCCAATACAAAAATTATTCTGTACGGAGCTTCCATGGGATCGCAGATTGCTGCCCATTTAGCCCGAAATAATAAAACTAAAATTGCAGGACTGGTGATGGACGGAAGCCTTTCTTCTTTCACAGATATTGCGATGTATTACAAACCTGAACTTAAGGAAGTGATTTCCCAATACGTTGTTTCGCCGTATTCTGCCAAAGAAGATTTACAGGATACAGAAGGACTTCCCAAACTTTTTATCCACAGTAAAGAAGATAAAGAGGTTCCTTATTCGGAAGGATTTGAGAATTATATCAAGGCTTCTTTGCCAAAAGAGTTTTTGGAATATTCCGGAAATCATCTGGAAGCCATGAATACTCAGGCTGAAAAAATTGTTTCGGCTATTGATAAGATGCTGAATAAATAAGAGTTTTCGGTTTCGGCGGCGAAGCCGCCGAAACCGAAACCGAACAAAGAATCCGGCGGAGCAAAGCTCCGCCGGATTCCATAAAAAAATAGTCAATTTACTTTTCCAGTTGCTTATAACTTCTCTGGATGAAGTCGGTAAGCTCTTTTCCTTTCAATAAATTCTGCGAAAGTTTGGCAAGATCCAGAGCATATTTAATCAGATCTGACTTTTCCTCTGTATTTTCCGTTTTTAAAATCTGACCCGCAAGTTCGCTGTTGGAATTTACCACCAGATTATACATTTCCGGGAATCCTCCCATTCCGAACATTCCGCCGCCTCCGGTTGCCTGCATATCTTTCATTCTTCTCATAAATTCAGGTTGAGTAATGGTAAAAGGCGCATCACTGCTGTCTAAATCTTCAAGCTGAACGGTAAATTTAGTATCATTAATAGATTCTTCAACGTTTTTCTTTAACGATTCCTTTTCAGTCTCCGTTAATTTTGAAATAACAGGTTCATCTTTTTTAATCAGATTATTGATGTGATCTGCGTCTACTCTTGCAAAAGAAATTTTATCTTTGGATGTTTCCAGTTTTTGGATAACGTGAGGAATAATCGGAGAATCTAAAAGAAGAACTTCGTATCCTTTATCTTTTGCAGACTGGATGTAAGAGTGCTGTTCATCTGCATTAGAAGCATAAAGAACGACCAGTTTTCCGTCTTTATCCGTTTGAGTAGGCTTGATCTTTTCTTCCAGTTCATTCCAAAGGAAATATTTTCCGTCAGTGGTTGGATAAAGAGTGAATTTATCAGCTTTTTCTGCAAATTTTTCTTCGGTAACGATTCCGTATTCGATCACTACTTTAATGTCGTTCCATTTTTTCTCATAATCTTCACGGTTTTCGTTAATTAAAGATGCCATTTTGTCGGCAACTTTTTTCGTGATGTATGATGAAATTTTCTTCACGGCTCCATCAGCCTGAAGATAAGAACGGGAAACGTTCAGTGGAATATCCGGAGAATCGATCACGCCGCGCAGAAGCATTAAGAAATCCGGTACGATTCCTTTCACTTCATCGGTTACGAAAACCTGATTCTGGTATAACTGAATCTTATCTTTTTCAATATTTAAATTATTGTTCAGTTTCGGGAAGAATAAAATCCCCGTTAAATTGAACGGATAATCTACATTGAGGTGAATGTTAAACAAAGGTTCCTCAAACTGCATGGGATACAATTCGTGGTAGAACTTCATATAATCTTCATTCGTCAGTTCGCTTGGTGCAATAGTCCATGCCGGAGTCGGATTGTTGATAATATTGTCAACTTCTTCTGTTTCTGCAACCGCATCTTCAGGAGCATCTTCCGGTAAAGGAAGTGTATGTGTTTTTGTCCCGAATTTAATTGGAACAGGCATAAATTTGTTATACTTCAACAACAGTTCACGGATCTTTCCTTCTTCCAGAAACTCTGTAGAATCTTCTGCAATGTGAAGAATAATTTCAGTTCCTCTGTCTGTTTTATCCGTAGTTTCTTCTAAAGTAAATTCAGGGCTTCCGTCGCAGATCCAACGAACTGCAGGTTCATCTTTGTAAGATTTGGTAAGAATTTCTACTTTTTCTGCAACCATAAAGGCAGAGTAAAATCCGAGTCCGAAATGTCCGATAATTCCTGAATCTTTTGCGGTGTCTTTGTATTTTTCCAGAAATTCTTCAGCACCCGAAAAAGCAACCTGATTGATGTATTTTTCAACTTCTTCACCCGTCATCCCGATTCCCTGATCGATGATGTGAAGTTTTTTGTTTTCTTTATCTACTTTTACTTCAATCTTCGGATTTCCGTATTCCACTTTTGCTTCACCAATGCCTGTTAAATGTTTTAGCTTTAACGTAGCATCCGTTGCGTTGGAAATTAACTCTCTTAAGAATATTTCGTGGTCACTGTAAAGAAATTTTTTAATAAGCGGGAAAATATTTTCCACAGATACATTAATATTTCCTTTAGTCATAATAATTTTGGTTTTTTAATTTTCTATACTTTCTCAAAAAAAATACCGTTTTCAGGAAAGTGACATTTTGACATTTTTTCAGAATTTCTTTTAAGTGAATTTAAATTCAACTACAAAAATCATAAAGACAATTTGTAAAGCATTTATTGGAATATTTAGACTTTTAAGCAGAACAGATAGAATCTTTTGCCATTTTGTGGTTAAATAGTTTATCCTGAAAATACCTCTGCAATGAAGATTTATCCGCAAAAAGCCTTATTTTTAGTTCTTAAAATATTTAATAATGAATTTGAAAAGTGCAGTTTTGCTTCTGCTTCTCATGGCTTCGTATGTCTATGGGCAGAAAAAACCATTGGATCATTCGGTTTATGATAATTGGCAGAATATCGGAGCCAGAAAAATATCCAATGACGGAAAATGGGTAGGATATTCGGTAGATGTGCAGGAAGGAAATCCCGATCTGTATTTGCATTCGGTGAAAAATAAAAACACAAAGAAATTTCCGAGAGCTACAAAAATGGAATTTACCAACGATTCCAGATTTGCAGTTTTCCAGATCCGTCCTTTTTACAAGGATATAAAAGCCGTAAAAGATAAAAAATTAAAACAGAACAAACTGACCAAAGACACCCTCGCTGTTTTTGATTTCACTAAAGGAACGACAGAGAAAATTCCTAATGTAAAAGGATTCAAAATTCCGGAAAAGGGAGGTTCTTTCGTGGCTTATCTGTTAGAAAATATGAAAGATAAATCTTCCGACAGTGCTTCAGACAAAGATGATGACGACGAAAACAAAGATGATGATACTAAGGCAAAACCATTACAGTTGGTGATCAGAAATCTTTTAGACGGAAAAAGTACAACGTATGACAATGTAGTTCGCTATCAGTTCAGCAAAAATGGAAAACAGCTTGTTTTTGTTACAAAAAAACCGGAAGAAAAACCTAAAAAAGGGAAGGAAGAGAAAAAAGATTCATTGGAAGATAAATCTTTGGCTAAAAAAGATACGGATAAATCCAAACCTAAGAAATATACGCTTCAGACCGTTCAGGTTGTTGATCTTAAAACAGGAAACGCTAATAAAATCTCAGAAATGGAGGGAGATTTCTCACAGCTTGCATTTGATGAAGAAGGAAATCAGTTAGCTTTTGTTGGAACCTCTTCTGCACAGAATGATCTGGTTAAACTTTACCAATTGTATTATTTTAATTTTAAAGGAAATAAAAATAAAACGGTAACCAACGATCATTCTCAAATGAAGAAAAACTGGGTAATTTCTGAAAACCGTTTACCGATATTCAGTAAAAACGGAAAACAGTTGTATTTCGGGGTGGCTCCGAAACCTGTTGCAAAAGACACTACATTGATTGCAAACGATCATGCTGTGGTTGATATCTGGAATTATAAAGATGATTATCTTCAAACGGTTCAGTTAAAAGAATTGAGAAATGATCTTAAAAAATCTTATGCTGCCGTAATGCAGACCGACAAACCGGAATTTTTTACCAATATCGACGGAGAAGATCTCGATACTTTACGGCTGGTGAATGAAGGAAATGCAGAGTTTGTATTGGGAATTACAAGTGTAAACAATCGCATTCCGTCACAATGGGAAGGTTCTGAAAAGAAAACCTATTTTATTATCGACAATAAAACAGGCGAAAGAACAGAAATCATTAAAAACCTGAATGGCTCAGTTGCCGTTTCTCCGTTGGGAAAATTTGTTGTGATTTTCGACAGAGAAAAAGGACAATGGCTGAGTTATAATGTAAAAACAAAACAGACAGTACCGCTCAATAAAGATTTGTCCGTTTCTTTTGTGGATGAAGAATTCGACATGCCGGATTTTCCTAGCGCATATGGAATCGCATCTTGGACGGATAATGATGAATCCGTTATCATCAAAGAGCGATACGATCTTTGGGAGTTTTTTCCGGAAGGCTCTAAAAAGCCCAGAAACATCACCAACGGATTCGGGCGCAACAACAAGATTACTTTTGATACGTACGATTTAGACAAAGACATTAAAAGTGTAAACCGTAAAAAAACGATCTATTTATCAGCATTTGATAATGTTTCCAAAGCCAATGGGATTTTTAAAACGACCATTCAGTCAGATTCCGATCCTGTAAAAATTCAAATGGAAAATGTCTGGGGATATCGCAGTCTTCAGAAAGCGAAGAATGCAGAAGATTATATTTTAGTAAAAGAATCCTATACCGATTCTCCGAATATTTTTACGACTTCCGATTTTAAAAATCAGGAAAAATTAAGCAGCACGAATCCTCAGCAAAGTCTTTACAATTGGGGGACAAGTGAATTGGTCAATTGGAAAACTCCGAAAGGAAATTCGTCGACAGGTGTTCTCTACAAACCTGAAAATTTTGATCCTAACAAAAAATATCCAATGATTGTTTATTTCTACGAAAAACTTTCGGATAATCTGAACCGTTACGTAGCACCGTCTCCAACTCCTTCAAGATTAAATATTTCGTATTTTGTAAGCAACGGATATCTTGTTTTTACACCTGATATTTCATATGTCGATGGTTTTCCGGGAGAATCTGCAATGGAATATATCAATTCCGGTGTTGAAAAACTGAAAGAAAATTCATGGGTGAATGGTTCAAAAATAGGAATTCAGGGACAAAGCTGGGGTGGTTATCAGGTTGCGTATCTCATTGCACATACCGATATGTACGCCGCAGCATGGAGTGGTGCTCCTGTCGTGAACATGACTTCTGCATACGGCGGAATAAGATGGTCTTCAGGAATGAACCGACAGTTTCAGTACGAAAAATCACAAAGCAGGTTAGGGAAAAACCTCTGGGAAGCGCCAGAACTGTATATTAAAAATTCACCGCTTTTTACCATTGATCAAGTGAAAACTCCGGTGGTAATTATGAGTAACGACAGAGACGGAGCTGTTCCGTGGTATCAGGGAATTGAAATGTTTACCGCACTGCGCCGTTTAGGAAAACCGGCTTGGCTGTTAAATTATAATGGTGACGACCATAATCTTATAAAACGCCAGAACCGAAAAGATATTCAGATCCGCGAACAGCAGTTTTTCGATTATTATCTTAAAGATTCGAAAGCACCGGTCTGGATGACGAAAGGAATTCCTGCAACCCAAAAGGGAAAAGACTGGGGATTTGAATTAACCGATGAAAAACCTTAGTGTATAAACAAAACCTCGGCGGAGCTGAAAGCTCCGCCGAGGTTTTTTATCGCGTTATCAAAAAACTTATTTATTCTTAAGTTCCTCTTTAATTTTGTTTTCCAGTTCTTCCGCAAGTTCAGGATTGTCTTTTAAAACATCCTTTACTGCATCACGACCTTGTCCAAGCTTCGTTTCTTCGTAGCTGAACCATGAACCGCTTTTCTTTACAATTCCCTGTTCTACAGCCTGATCCAGAATTTCTCCTGTTTTGGAAACCCCTTCACCGTACATGATGTCGAATTCTGCCTGTTTGAAAGGCGGAGCAACTTTGTTCTTAACAATTTTCACTTTCACACGGCTTCCGATCGCTTCATCTCCCTGCTTGATTGGCGCACTTGCCTTTCTGATGTCCACTCTTACCGAAGCATAGAATTTCAGTGCATTACCACCCGTTGTAGTTTCAGGATTTCCGAACATTACTCCGATTTTCTCTCTCAACTGGTTGATGAAAATAACCGTACATTTTGTTCTTGAAATGGTTGCTGTTAACTTTCTTAAAGCCTGAGACATCAATCTTGCATGAAGCCCCATTTTAGAATCTCCCATTTCTCCTTCGATCTCCGCTTTTGGCGTAAGCGCAGCAACCGAGTCGATCACCACAATATCAATAGCTCCCGAACGGATCAGGTTATCAGCAATTTCCAATGCCTGTTCTCCGTTGTCCGGCTGAGAAATAATAAGGTTTTCAAGATCAATTCCTAATTTTCCTGCATATCCTCTGTCGAAAGCGTGCTCAGCATCAATAAATGCAGCAATACCTCCGGCTTTCTGAGCTTCTGCAATCGCGTGAAGCGTTAAAGTTGTTTTACCGGAAGATTCGGGACCGTAGATCTCAATGATTCTTCCTCTCGGATAACCACCCACTCCAAGAGCGATGTCCAATCCTAAAGATCCTGAAGGAATCACCTCAATTGTGTTGTCTACAGAACTGTCTCCCAACGTCATCACAGTTCCTTTTCCGTATGTTTTATCTAGTTTGTCCAGCACCAGAGCCAGTGCTTTTTTCTTATCGTCTATGTTACTCATCTGATGTTTAAATAATTTATCAAAAATACAAAAATTTACGCTCAAAAACTAATCTTTTATACCATTAAAAGTTGTTTTTATAGTTAAAAAAACATAAAATTCAGATGCGTATCAAAAAGAAAAACGGAATCTTTAAAACTTTTGTTTTATCCTTTTTCAGGAGCTTTTTCGCGCTTTCCGCTGCAATCTTTTTTTTCAAAAAAGGATTTTCGCTGCAATCTCGGCTAGGATAGAAGCCATCAAATAAATTGCAGTCTTTGCAGTAGATTTTTAATGGAAATTAGAATTTTGGGTGATGCTGAGATAATCGCTCAAGACTTTCATCTGATCTTTGTTACCTTTTTTTATTCTGGCTTTACGGCTTACGAGTCGGTCAACAATTTTGGTAATCATTCTTTTCGTCACCGGAAAAGCCTTTCTGTTGGAAACTTCCGGAATCTTCAGTCTTTTGCACACTTCATCATCCAGCAAAAACCATGTACAGCAGATGTGGAGATAACGGAGATTTTTTCTCTGGAAACTGTATTTCAGGATCGGGTTTTCCAGCGATTCGTTCAGAAGAGAATGAGCCAGCAAAACAGAATCTTCATCCGCAGAAGGCTGAACCGAAGTCCACAGATAAAAATACTGTGTTGCCTGTACTTTATCATTCGGTAAAAGATCCTCAGGAATTCCTAAAAGATAGCCAACATATTTCCAAAGGTGGAAAAGCCCTTTTTCTTCCTCTTCAGAGAACGTGTTTCCCAGTTTATGCAGACTGTGCATAAAAACAAGACTGAAACCAATATATGTTGCCATCATATCCCACGAATTAATGGGTTCTCCCCAGTTTTCCGTGTCCCATTCTTTATAATATTTTTTAATGGAAACTCTTGCGTAAGAATGGATAAGCCGGGTTTTTATGGCAAATTCATATCCTTTTTTATGAACTTCCAAAGCATCATATCGGGTAACATTTACCCAGAAATCAAGCGTTTCAGAAAGTCTTTTTACAGCACCTTTCTTTAAGGCTTCCGTTGCAATAAGGGGTTTGTTGAGGTAAGCATAATCATAACCTCCGATCAGGCAGTAATCGCGAAGAGAGATCAGAGAATCCACATTGCTTCTCATGCAGAGTTCTGCACCGCTTTTAATCAGATCATAATCCAGCCAGTCAGGAATTTTCTGAGTCTGCAGGAAAAGCTGTTTTACACTTTCCGGAACATCATCGTTCTCCGAAACGCCATTTCGGATGTAGCCTTCAATTTCTCTCGAAGCTTCATGAAATTTTTGAGTGAGATAAACGTCTTTTACAACCTGATCGCCGACTTCATCCACATCATAAAAATAAGATGAAAACTTTTCAAAATCTTTAAAACCGACTTCTGCTCCAGAAAAATCAAGAAGCTGCTTTCCGTTGCCTTTCGTCCAGAAATCTTTAAAATGCTGCGAATCTTTAAAGCGTGGCTGTAACATTACTCTATCCATTGAAGGCTAAAGGTACAAGTTTTGCGCCGCAATTCCAGAGTGAGATTTATCAGGGAAATACAATTCATAATTTACAATTCACCATTCATCATTCACTTTTGACATTATATCAATCCCCATTCAAAAGCCTTTTTTAACAGTTCTTTACTGTTTCTGGAGCTTGTTTTGGCTAAAATATTCTTCCGGTGAGTACGAACCGTATGTTCCGATAAAATCAGCATTTTTGAAATTTCCGGTCCGGAATGTCCTTTAGCGATAAGTGAAAGAATTTCGGTTTCTCTTTTGGTTAAATTAATTTCCGAGTCGTTTTTTAAGGCAGGATTTTCAATTTTAATCTGAATGAAATCGTTCCGGTGACCAATTCCCGTAATCAGAACAGTATGCGGATTCTGTTTTGTGATATGATGGATATTGGTATGGATATTAATAGACTGAACCAGATTTTTATCCTCATCTTCCCACGTAAGAACCGCCTGATGATGAAAAAGCTCGTAATTTCCTGAAGCGGTTTTCATTCTGAAACAATAGCTGGGTTTAAGAAAAAGCTGATGTTCCTTTCCGATTTTCATTAAAATTTCCACGACTTTCTGTTCCGCTTTGGTAATAAACTCAATATCATCGGGATGAACCAGATCTATTACGTCTTTTAAATTCTGCGGATATTCCTTTAAACCATGAATCTTCAGGATATCAGGATGATGGTTAGAAATGGCACTGTTGGTGAGGTTTAACACATAATAATAAAATTCCCCGATGGCAAACATTTCGCCGATGATGCGTTCAATAGGAGGAATATTAGAGATGTGCTTCTCTTTTCTTCCTACCCCCGAATAAGAGTTCCAAACCTCTACCAAAGGATGTTTTTTCTCCGAATGATCCATAAAAAAGATTTGTAACTAAAAATAGTTAAAGTTTTCTTTAAAATACCTCAAAAGGGGGATTTTTTTATATCAATAAAATTTGAAAATTTGCGCATACCATTAATCATGAAAACTCATTCTAAAAATGTTCCGCTTTTCGGACTTATGTTTTCCTATTTGTTCATGACAAAACTTTATACAATATCACTAATATGTCAGAAATAGTTTAGAATTTTCTGTTAGCTGTTTGAAAATGATAAACTGGAATCCTCTGTAATTTTGCAGAGGATTCATTATTTTAGTGTAAAGATTTTTTCTGAAAAAATTTAATTACCGGAGTTTATCTGTCCGGTCCGCGATAACCGAACAATTCATAAATATAAAAACCCAAAATAAGGGCGTAAAATACTGAAGCAACTGTAAGAATAAGAACAACAATGTTATTTTTGGTTTGTTTGGTAAAAAATTTAATAAATCCATACGATATTATTCCCAATCCGACTGCGAAAAGATAGAATATATGCCCTGAATAGATAAGTTGTAACCCCCATAGAATACCCCCAATAGTTCCGCCAATAAATCCCCCGAGAATACTTCCGATGTATGTACTTGTTTTTATTTCTACGTCTTTTTTCTCAGCTTCTATTCTGCTGCTCACAAGGTCTGTAATTTCCTGAATTTCTTCTGTGGACAGTATTTCAGAATGTATGATTGAATTAATATCATTTTTAGTATTTCCTTTTTTATAGAGCTGATTTATTTTATCATAAACTCGTTGCTTTTCTTCTTCTTTTTCAACCAGTTTATAATATCTTTCCTTCAGAGAGCTGAAGCCGCCTCTTTCTTCTACCACTATTTCAAGCGCTTTTTTCGCGTCTTCGGTATATCCGTTTGAATTCAGATAGACATTCATAAGCTCCGAATCGGAATATTTAGAATATCTTTCAATAAGTTCATCCAGCATGTTTACTAATTTTAAGCGGTTAATTTAACCAAAAAAACCTTCCGATCCGGAAGGTTTTCATATTTTAAGCTGATACTTTATTAGTTAGATAAAGAAGCAGCGTGGATCAGCATATCTACTAACTTGTTAGAATACCCCATTTCGTTGTCATACCAAGAAACAAGTTTTACGAAGTTTGGAGAAAGCATAATTCCTGCATCTTTATCGAAGATTGAAGTTCTCTTATCTCCTACGAAATCCTGAGAAACTACAGCATCTTCAGTGTATCCAAGAATACCTTTCAATTCACCTTCAGAAGCAGCTTTAATAGCAGCACAGATTTCATCGTAAGAAGTAGCTTTTTCTAATCTTACAGTAAGGTCAACTACAGAAACGTCAACAGTGGGTACTCTGAAAGACATCCCTGTTAATTTTCCGTTCAATGAAGGGATTACTTTTCCTACTGCTTTTGCAGCACCTGTAGAAGAAGGGATGATGTTGTTTAAAGCAGCTCTACCACCTCTCCAGTCTTTCATTGAAGGACCGTCAACCGTTTTCTGAGTAGCCGTTGTAGCGTGTACCGTAGTCATTAAACCTTCTACGATTCCGAAGTTATCGTGGATCACTTTTGCTAATGGAGCCAGACAGTTGGTTGTACAAGAAGCGTTTGATAAGATTTTGATATCATCTGTAAGTTCTGTGTGGTTTACACCCATTACAAACATTGGCGTATCATCTTTAGAAGGAGCAGAAAGAATTACTTTCTTTGCACCTGCAGCAATGTGTTTTGCAGCACTGTCTTTATCTAAAAATAAACCTGTAGATTCTACAACGTAATCTGCACCTACTTCGTTCCATTTCAAATTGCTTGGATCTTTCTCAGCAGTAACTCTGATTCTTTTTCCGTTTACTACAAGGTCATTACCTTCTACAGAAACCTCACCCGGAAAAACTCCGTGTACAGAATCATATTTAAGCATATAAGCCATGTATGTAGCATCGATAAGGTCGTTAATTCCTACTACTTCGATGTTATCTCTTTCAGTCATTGCTCTGAAAACAAGACGTCCAATTCTACCAAACCCGTTGATACCTACTTTAATTGTTGACATAATAGTTTGTTTTAAATTATATTAAATATTAGATTGCTAAAATTTCTGAAATCAGTAAAAGATCTTTATTAATTTCGTTGTGTTTTTTAATGGCCTCTTCAATCGGAGTGTATACCAAATCATTGGAACGCATTCCTGCCATTACGTTGGTTTGCCCTTCCATTAATCCTGTTACGGCTCCAAAGCCCAGTCTGCTTGCTAACACTCTGTCTGCACAGCTTGGAGAACCTCCTCTTTGCATGTGTCCCAATATTGCGACACGAATATCATAGTCCGGGAATTCCTTCTTTGTTTTTTCCGCAAGTTCATACACGTTGGCTAATTTCTCACCCTCTGCAACGACAACTATGCTTGAAGCTTTTCCTGTTTTTTCTGCACTTCTGAAATTGGCAAAAAGTTCATCGATGCTGTCTTTTTTCTCGGGAATCAAAATATCCAGAGCACCGGTTGCCAGTCCACTGTTCAAAGCGATAAAACCTGCATCACGACCCATTACTTCCACAAAGAAAACCCTGTTGTGGGAAGTTGCCGTATCGCGGATTTTATCAATCGCTTCCATTGCAGTATTCAAAGCCGTGTCATAACCAATGGTGTTATCCGTCCCGAAAATATCATTATCAATCGTTCCCGGAACACCGATTACACGGATGCCGAATTCTTCGTTGAAGATTTTCGCTCCTGTGAAAGTTCCGTCTCCCCCAATACAGACCAAACCGTCAATGCCATATTTTACACAATTGTCATAGGCTTTTTGACGACCTTCTTTGGTTCTAAATTCCTGGGATCTGGCAGATTTCAGAATAGTTCCGCCCTGATTGATTATATTTTTTACGGAACGAGGTCCCATTTTAAGGAAATCATCGTTGATCAAGCCATTATAACCTTCTCTTACTCCGTAACATTCTATTTTATAATAATTTGCGGTTCTTACTACCGCCCTTAATGCTGCATTCATACCCGGAGAATCTCCTCCTGAAGTAAGAACTGCAATTTTTTTTACAGCACTCTCTTTCATCTAGTAAAAAATTTCGAACACAAATTTACAAAAACAAGTTCAGATAATCGTAGTAACTTAAGAAGAGTTTTGCATATAAATGATTAAACCTGAATAAAATTTATCGGTTTACAAAAAAATATCAATGTTTTTGAATGAAAATTATCGAGATGAAAATTAATTTAATGCTTTTCGGTAAGATATTTCCAGTATCTTCTCGGAACGTGCTGAATATGAAGCTTCATATTTTTTCTCTCCACAATATTGGTTTTTGTGAAATACCTTTGCCAAAGCGTCTGATAATTTTTTTCTTCATCGTGAAACTTCTGCTGATAGCGGTTCAGATCTATTTTTTCATCGGGATAGAAAAAATCGCAGGTTTCCAAGTCGTACAGAATTCCGTAATTTCTTCTCAAATCATAAATCATCCATTTCTGATCCTGATAACGGTCTTTAAAATGTTTCCGGATTAAAGGCAGTACATTAAAATCCGGATCTATTTTAGCGAAGAAAACACCGTCCTGCATTTTTTCGAATCGTACAAAAGCCGTCATTCTGTGTCTTTCCCGACTGACGGATTTACAGATTTTAGAAATCTTCAGAATGTCATTGTCTGCGTAATTTTTCAGAATATTTTCATCAGGATGTTTTACAGATTGCTTTACGGCAGACAAAATAAGCTGTTCCAGTTCAGGATCTTCAGATAAATAAACCTTCAGAAGTTCGTGAATTCCTGCTTTTTCAATATTCTGTTCTAATTTGTTTAAAACCCTTTCAGATTTATCATTTTGAGTAATAACCTCATGAATTTCCGCAAAGATATTTTCCTGATGAAATCTTTCCCTGCTTACAATTTCCACATCCTTATACTTATACTCGAAAACTTCGAATACAGCGGTTAAAAGTCCGTCGAAACTGCCGTCGTAGAGTAGGGTAGTCATTTGAATTTGGAAGGGAGTGTTTAGTTTGTAATCTTGTGTTATTATGTTGATGTTATTTCATTATTTATAATATTTTGCTACAGGAAAAATTTCGGAATATCTCTGCTTCCGTGCAAAACTCTCACAATTCTGATATGATGATCTAAAATCCTGTAAAAAATAACGTGATTGTCTTTCGGAAAGCTATATAAACCTTTTTTTATTTCATCTCGCTTTTTGCCTAAATGTGGATTTAAAAATAAATTTTGAAAAATTTCTTCAATTTCCAAAAGATATGTTTCTGTTTGATTAAATCCAAATTCATTCAAAGTATAATCAAAAATATCTTCCAGATCTTTATCCGCAATTTCCGATAAGATATAGGTTTTCTTAGACATTGCTGATTGTATTCTTTTTAGCCTGAATAATATCTTTTACAGAACGAGAGCTTTCAACATCATTCCAACCTTTTTCTATTTCAGCTTTTAAATCCTGAATCACACGGTGCCGATAAACTTCATGAAGCCGCAATGCATCACGTACAACTTCACTGGCATTCTGAAAATCACCGGATTCTATTTGCTTTGAAATATATTCTTCCTGCTTTTTTGTGAAACTGACATTCATAATAAATTCTTTCTTCGAAGTTATAAATTATATCCAAATTTAGCAAATATGGATATTGAAAATTATTTTCTCCGTTTTAAGATAAGATCAAAGGATTGAATTTAAAACAATGTCAATTGCTGCGAAAACTGATTATGAAATTTCGAAGAACTTCCGCCAATCAGCAATTTCTTAAGATTTTGATTCGTTAGATATTTTAAAAAGGAGTTTCCTGCGTTAAAATCAATGAAATATTTTGCGCGGTTTACTGCCGCTCCCAACTTTTTAAGATGATCCATATTCAGAACCTGAAAACGTCTTGCACTTACAATTTTCTGTGCTGTTTTTACTCCAATTCCCGGAATTCTCAAAATCATCTGATAATCCGCAGTTTGAAGATTAACAGGAAACTGATCTAAATGTCGCAAAGCCCAGCTTAATTTGGGATCGACTTCAAGATCTAAAAAAGGCATATTCGGATCCAGTATTTCTTCTGCTTTAAAACCATAAAAACGCATCAGCCAATCCGACTGATACAAACGGTTTTCACGAAGCATCGGAACTTCAGTCGTAAGAGCAGGTAATCTTTTATCTTCC
The DNA here is from genome assembly GCF_900156825.1 of Chryseobacterium gambrini. GTDB lineage: Bacteria > Bacteroidota > Bacteroidia > Flavobacteriales > Weeksellaceae > Chryseobacterium > Chryseobacterium gambrini. The sequence goes on from NZ_FTOV01000002.1 coordinate 379,653, forward strand.
AAAACAGGAACATAACCGGAATAATACACTCTTTTCAGACTGAAATTTTTATAAAAATGATCGGCAACTTTAATGATCTGTAAATCATTTTCATTCGTAGCACCGACAATCATTTGGGTAGATTGTCCTGCAGGAGCAAATTTTGGTGTTTTCCGGAAAAGTTTTTTCTCATCTTTATATTGTGCAATCCCGTTCTGGATATATTTCATCGGATTAAGCATATCCTGCCTGTTTTTTTCAGGAGCCAGCAATTTCAGTCCGCTTTCGGTTGGGATTTCAAGATTTACAGATAAACGGTCGGCGTACAAAGCTGCTTCCTGCATGAGTTCATCACTTGCTCCGGGAATCGATTTTAAATGAATGTAACCGTTGAAATTTTCTTCCAGACGTAATTTTTTCGCGACACGAACCAGACGTTCCATGGTCGTATCTGCATTTTTAAAGATTCCTGAGCTTAAAAACAAGCCTTCAATATAATTTCTGCGGTAAAAATTGATCGTTAAATCTACCACTTCCTCAACGGTAAAAGCAGCTCTTTTAATATCATTTGAACTTCTGGAAACACAGTAAGCGCAATCGTAAATGCAGTGATTTGTCAATAAAATTTTGAGAAGAGAAACACATCGTCCGTCTTCCGTATAGGTATGGCAGATTCCGCTTGCGGAACTGTCTCCCAAAGCCCCTTTTTTGTTCTTTCTCGAACCACCGCTTGATGAGCAGGAAACATCATATTTCGCTGCATCGGCAAGGATTTCAAGTTTTTCTTTCAGGCGGTCAAAATTCATTTTTATTCTTTTTTTACCATTTTTTTATTAACACATAATTCACATCAGCTTCTAACAAAATACTTTGAAAATATTTAGATCTCATAAGAAAGAAAATCAAAGATTTTAAAAACTAAAGTGTTCTTATTTTTTGAATTATTTAATTCTAATATAACTTATGGGTTAAAAAATCAATTTTAATTAAGTTTAAAATTTTATATTTTCCGTTCAAATTTAATTCCAAAATTGATAAATGTCAATCTTTTTTGATAGAAGTTATCAACAGTTTAAAGTGACAAATTTAGTATATTTACGCTCATTAAATTTATGTTATGAATCATAAACCCGTTGAAGGTTTTTCCAAATTAACAAAACAGGGGAAAATCGACTGGCTCGTAAACGAGTATCTTGAAGGAAACGAAGAATATCAAAATATATTAAACCAATACTGGAACGAAAATGCTGATTTGCAGAAGCTTCACGACGAATTTTCTGAAAATACCATTTCCAATTTCTATATGCCTTACGGAATTGCTCCGAATTTTCTCATCGACGGAAAACTGTTTGCGCTTCCGATGGCAGTGGAAGAAAGTTCTGTAGTGGCAGCAGCTTCCAAGGCAGCAAAATTCTGGATCGATAAAGGTGGTTTTAAAACAACGATCATCAACAACGAAAAACTAGGGCATACCCACTTTATTTTTAATGTTGAATCTCATAAGCTGCTTCATTTTTTTAATTTTAAACTGAAGAAAAAATTACTGGAAGCTACTGAAGATATCACAGCGAATATGAGAAAGCGCGGTGGTGGAATTTTAGACATCAAATTGGTTGATAAAACATCTGAAATGCCGAATTATTATCAATTGAAAGCAAGTTTCGACACCGTAGATTCGATGGGGGCCAACTTTATCAATTCCTGTCTGGAACAGTTCGGAAAAACATTGAAGCAGGAAGTGGCTACAAGTGAAGATTTTTCTCAGGAAGAAAAGAATTCTTTACAGATCGTAATGAATATTCTGTCCAATTTTACTCCGGATTGTATCGTAAGAGCTGAGGTTTCCTGCAAAATCGAAGATCTGAAAGACGACAGTGGAATTTCCAATGAAGAATTTGCATGGAAATTCAAACAGGCGGTAACGATTGCTGAAATTGAGCCTTTCCGTGCGACCACTCACAATAAAGGAATTATGAATGGAGTAGATGCGGTTGTAATTGCAACAGGAAACGATTTCCGTGCAACAGAAGCCTGTGCTCATGCCTACGCAGCGAGAAACGGAAGATATTCTTCTCTGACCCACTGTACAACAGACAACGGTATTTTCAGATTCTGGATCGATCTTCCGATTTCGGTAGGGGTTGTTGGCGGTTTAACGAATCTTCATCCGTTGGTAAAATTCTCTTTAGCACTTCTCGGAAAACCTTCTGCTCAGGAACTTATGAGTATTTTGGCGGTTTCAGGATTAGCTCAGAATTTTGGAGCATTACGTTCTTTGGTGACAACCGGAATTCAGAAAGGGCATATGAAAATGCATCTTTTCAATATTCTGAATCAGTTTAACGCAACCGAGGAAGAAAAACAGCATTTCGTAACTTATTTTAAAGATAAAACGGTGACACATCATGAAGTAATTAATGAGTTTAATAGATTAAGAGATAAAAACTAATATAATGAAATTTAAAAAATACCTGATTGCTTTTGCAACAATTATTTCTGTAACATCATTCGCTCAAAATACAAGGTCTACTTTACAAAAAACAGTCAATAAAATATATACTGACATACGAGATGAATGTGGTAAAGATTTAGATTTACTGAATGTAAAATATGAAGCAATCGAAAAAAAATCTCCAGAAAGAAAGCTGTCACAAGCTGATATAAACGAGTATTCTAAGCAATTTGATGCATTAAAAATTTCATATAATCAATGTGTAACTAAAAATCAATCCATAAAAATTGAAAAGCTAAAAGCTTTATTGGCAAAGGTTGAAGAAGAAAATAAAAAAGAATATATCCCATCAAAAAATATACTTCAATCTACTCTGCAACCTTTTTCTCAAGATATCATTCGCAAAAAAATGGTCAATATGCTTGCAGGACATGATCTTTTTGAAGGTCTTGATGTCAATTTACAACTTAGGCTTAGTTTTGTTTTGGATATAGATGGTTTGATGAAAGAAGTTAAGATCACGGGAACAGATAATGAGGAGATTATACTGTTTACAACTTTGAGTTTTTATTCGATTACAGAGGTTTTTCAACCTAAGTTATCAGATGGAAAGCCTGTACGATCACCATACACTATGCCCTTAACTTTTATGGCAACAGAATAAATTTAGCAAATATTAAAGCATTATAAAATGAAAACAATCACTTTAGTCTTCGGAGCTGTCTACGGAATGTTATCTGTAATTTTAGGCGCTTTCGGAGCACACGCTTTAAAGAAAATATTATCTGTGGAAAGACTGGAAAGTTTTGAAACAGGCGTGAGATATCAAATGTATGCTGCATTTTTTCTATTAATTGCAGGTTACATTTTAAAATTTGAAACCAAAACCGAAAACTGGATTTCTTGGTTGATGATTTTCGGAACAATGATTTTTTCTTTCAGTATTTACGGATTGAGTATGCAGGATTATTTCGGGATGAATCTGAAATTTCTCGGACCGATCACTCCGCTTGGAGGATTACTGATGATTCTGAGCTGGACGTTGCTGATCTTTTACTTCGTGAAGATGAAAGTTTAAAAATAAAGAAACTTCAGTTTGGGATAAAATGTAATGAATCGCAAGGTTAGACAAGGGGTTTAATTCTTCATTTTTCAGATATTTAAGTTAAACGAAGGCGTAAAACTTATCAAAGAAATACAAAACTTTGTATTTCATTACTAAACGAAGTGCCTTTGTTTTTGTTAAAATAATTCCAAAAAATGAAATTTCTTTGTATTCATTTGCGGCAAATTAATAAACACAATCAATCAAAAACATAGAAATCATTTTATCTTAAAAATAAATTAAAAAAGGAATTCTGACCACAGAATTCCTTTTTTTTACCTCTTTTATTACCTCTTTTACTACCTCAAAAAATTTTCATTCAGCCATTTCAGCTTATTGTAGCTTTTCAGGAATTTAGCTTTCAGTTCAATGTTTTTTTCTCTCGCATCCAATAATTTATTTTCTCTGGAATTGATCAGGAACAAAGAACTTTCCCCATTGCTGAATCTCGTTTCTTCCGCATTCAGAAGCCTTTGATAATTATTCAGATTCTTGGTAGAAATATCAATCTGGGTGAAATAATTATTCACTTCATTTTTATAGGTTTCAATTTTCGTACTCAGTTCACGGGTTTTAAGCTGAGAATCCTGCTGGTTTTGAGAAATCTTCAGCTTAGCAATTTCATAATCTGCTCTTGCCTGTCTTTGAAATATGGGAATCTCCAGTTTCAGTCCGTATTGAAAGTTGTTATCAAACAAAGGCAGAAAATCGGCACGGTAATTTTCTTTATTGAAAAAATTATACGTAAAATCCAGTTTCGGAAGGAAGCTTTGCCACTTCAGTCTTTTTTCACTTTCGAGGATATTCTGCTTCTGAAAATAATATTCCAGCGAAGCGTGATTCTGTAGCTGTTTCGATTCTAAATTCTGCACCAGAAATTCATAATCGGTGTATCCGGAATGCTCGTCAAGATTCGAAGACGGGAAAATAAGCTTTGAAATTTCATAAAACTCCTGATTTTCTTTCCAGAGATACATCTGAAGTTCCTGCGTACTTTTCACAAAACTTAAATAAGCGTCTCTTTCCTGAAGCTCAAAACTCTGCAATTGCGATGAGGCTTCTACTGTATCAATTGCCGGTCTTTCCCCGAATTCATACGTTTTTTTGGTAAGATTAAGCCTTTTTCGGTTAATTGCTACCGCAGATTTCTGCAATTTGTAGATTTCATAGTTTTTCACCCATTCCCAATACGTATTTTCAGCATCCAGAAGAAGTTCGTTGGTAAGAACAGTCTGTTCGGCTTCCGTCATTTTCAATCCGAATTTTGCCTGATCCAGCATTGCTCGTCTTTTATCATACAGAAGATTTTTTGCCAAAGGAATTGTAATTCCAAACTGATATAATCCTCCTTTTGTTTCGCTGCTGTTCAGTTTTTCGCCATCCAGATAATTGTAGCTTCCGGTAATATCGATTCCGTACCAGGTTGGAATGCCGAGTTCTACATTTCGCTGTTCGTAATATTTTGTTCCGTCAATATTTTTCTCACCCAGTTTTCCTGCGATTACCGGATCAAAATTCCCTCTCGCTTTGGTAATTTCAGCATTGGCAATTTTATTCTGAAGCTGATATTTAAAAGCTAAAGGATGATAATTTTTTACAATATTCAGAAATTCCTGATGCGAAAGTTTCAGCGAATCCTGCGCAAAAGAAAACTGAACACATAGCAGAATGAGAAATGTGGTAAATGTTTTTTTAGCATAATCAACATTCATATTTCTATTTATTTGGGCAGCTATTCCGCCCTCCGTTCCCGCTTTTTGCTCGTCGTTCCTCCTCACAAAAGAGCTCCACTCAGGTCGGGCTGCACCAGTATAGTGGAAAAAATACTCAAAAATAAATTGTAAGTAATTCATAAACAAAGTTTTATTATGAGTTTGCGTTTTTTTTAATTTTATTTTTAATAAGAAAGGCTTTCCTTCGCCAGGCTCAGGATAAACTAAGCTCATCCTGACGGTATTTAAATTAAATCAGTTAGTATCAGAAATGTCATCCTGAGCTTGTCGAAGGATCTATGAACTAAACTTCCTCTACTGTTAGAGTTTATACAAATTAGTAAAATTTGAAATTATCAATAGGATTGGGCTTTAGCCCATTCACAAATAAAACGATTTAGTTGGCTTTAGCTAAAGCCTATTTTAAATTTCGGCTAAAGCCTGTGTAAAACGCCTCTGTTGATATCGGGCTAAAGCCCCACGCTATTGATAAAAAATAATAACTTGTATAAACTCCATTTATTGATTTCTGAATATTGCCTGTAACGATAAGTCAGATTATTTTTTAGACTTTTCATCTTTTGCAGATTTTTCGGTTTTTACTTCATAATAATCCGGCGGGAATCCGTTGATGTTTCGCCATAATTCGTACCAGATCGGAACGTCATTAAGAATCGCAATTCCCTGAACTCCGGTTCCCATTTTGATTTTCGGAGGCCATTGTTTTTCATTTTTATCCTGAATTACCAAGGCTTTGAACATTCCGTTTGCGCTGATGTTGTTTTCTACCGCAATTACCTTTCCTGCAAAAGTTCCGTAGCTGGAGTTCGGCCAACCTGAAAAGACAATTGCCGGAAAACCATCGAAAATACACATCACGCGCTGTCCTTCTTTTACCAGAGGCAAATCGACGGGTTTAATGTAAATTTCAACAGCATAATCTACTTTTTCAGGAACAATAATTCCGATGCTTTCACCGTCTTTCAGTATTTCCCCGATTCCGGCTTTGTTGATCTGCACAACCTGTCCGTCCTGAGAAGCGATCACGAAATACAAACCCTGTCTAGCTTTGTAATTGGCAACCTGATTTTCGAGTTTTGCAATATCGCCGTCACTTCCTTCAATTTGTCCCATACTCTGGAAACGGTCACCTTCCGTTTTGCTAAGCTTTTCATTGTAATCCTGAATGGTAGCGTTTTGTTCGATGCTTACATTCACGATTTCCTGTCGGGTTTGCGCCAGTTTATTTTCAGTTGCCGTTTTTTTGGCTAAAGCATTCTGATAAGAGACACTTCTCTGCTGAAATTGGGTAAGCGAAACCAAACCTTCATCGTACATTTTCTTCTGTCTTTCGTACTGGTCGGAAGTCATTCTCAGCTCGTTTTTTGCAGCTTCCAGTTCGGCTTCTTCTCCTGCCAGTTTATTGTTGAGCTGGCTGATTTTTACTTTAAGCTGATTTAGTTTTAAATCTCTTGCGGAATTTAAAGCCTGAATCTGACTGTTTGTAGTTCCAACTTTGGCTTCGTAATAATCTCTAACGCCTTTTTTGGCTTCTACCTGCATTTCGGTTCTTTTCACCAAAAGCGGATCCAGATAATCTTCTTTTACTTCGGAAAGCTGAAGAAGCGTATCGCCTTTTTTTACATAATCACCGTTTTTCACATACCATTTGATGATTCTTCCGGGAATTGGAGAATTGAGTTGTTGCGGACGCTGTTCCTGATAAAGCGTACTCACATTTCCCATTACCTTGATATTCTGTGTCCACGGCAAAAATAAAGTGATAATTCCGCCAATAAGGATGAAAAGAAACCATCTTTTAACCCTTGATTTTTTGTGGATGTGGTATATTTTATTGACTGACTGCAGTTCCATCTCTTTTAGTTTTTGTTAAATAATTTTTTCACATTTCCGTCTTCTACCTGAAGATGCTGATCAGCTTCCAAAATAAGATTTTTGTCTTCTGAAACAATAATAATGGTGGTTTTAGCTTTTAGTTTTAAAAGATATTCCATCATTTTTGCTTTAAATTCATCATTCATTCCGTCTAACGGATCTTCAAGGATCAATAATCTTCTTTCCCCTACCAAAGCTCTCAGGAGAAGGATTTTCTTTTTGGAGCTGAACGAAATTTCAGTGTCGGTCTCGCTGATGTTCGTAAAGAATCCGTTGCTGAACTGGCTGGAGAAATCTTCGATGCCTATTTCTTCGGCAATTTCCAGAATCTGTTCTGCGGAGGTTTCATGCTGCCCGAGAATAATGTTTTCGTAAACCGTTCCTTTAATGATCGTCATATCTTCAAGATACATCCCGATCTGGCTTCTGAGCGATATTTTATCAATGTTTTTTAATGGAATTTTATCGAACAGGATACTTCCGGAAGTCGGATCATAAAATCCGGTCATCATATTCAGCAGTAAAGATTTTCCTGCGCCGAGCTGCCCTGAAATAATGGTTAAACTATTTTCCGGAATTTTAAAATTGATATTTTCCAGAATCCTGTGATGATCGTTGAATGCAAAATTTACGTCTTTAAATTCAACTTCAAAACCGTCATTATTCTGATCGAAAGTAATTTCCCCGAATTTTTCTTCCTGAAGCGTGGTTACTTTATTCAGTTTTGCCAAAGCTGCAATAACGTCGTAATAGCTTTCCAGACTGATGATGAGTTTTTCCACGGCCGCCATAATGCTCAGAACAACGATTTCCGTAGCGATAAATGCTCCGATGTTAAGTTGTTGATTCACTAAAAGATAGGTTCCGATCACAAGCATCACCAAAGTAATGATGACTTTAAATGCGATAATGGTTTTGTACTGGAAAACCAGAACACGGAAATGAGAAGTTCGGTCGTCAAGGTATTTTACCACTCTTTCATCGGTTCCTGAAAGATGTGCTTCTGTTTTGGAATTCAGCTTAAATGTTTTAATGGAAGCCGCAATGTCTTCAATCCACGAAGCTACTTCGTATTTTTTGTCGCTTTCTTCAATGCTGGATTTAATTCCGCTTTCCATGGTAAATCTGAAAATAATGATTACGCAGATCACCACCAAAGCTCCGAACACCAAAAACCACGGATGGTAAAAGGAAAGAAGAAGGATTCCGAATAAAATCTGGATGAGCGCAGTCGGAATTTCCAGTAAGATTTTAGAAATTCCTTTCTGGAGATTCTGGGTATCGAAAAAACGATTAACCAGTTCTGGAAGATAATATTTTCGTGTCGCTGAAAGATTCACTTTCGGAAGTTTTTCGGCAAAAGCAAGGGAAAATTCGACAAAAATTTTCTGCTGAATCTTTTCAATGATCTGCATTACTTTCAGTCTGAAATAGCCGACAAGCCAGGTTCCCAGAACCACAAAAGCGATCAGAATATAAATAGAAGTTGCCATCGTAGCTCCCATTACAAAACTGACGATAGACTGTATTCCCAACGGAACACTCAGCTGAACAAGACCATTCAGGATGGCGTAAAAATAAATGTTGGTGACATCTTTCTTTTCCTTCGTGACGTATTTGAAAAGATTGTAACCGTGCTGTTTAGGAGAAGTTTCCATTTGAGTCTTATTATTTTATAAGGTTGAAGGTGATAAAACGCAGATAATCCAAAACATACTTTTTGTGATCTATTTTATTGATATGATTGTCGGTAAGTTTCGGAAGATGTTCGCTGAAAAACTGCTGATCGTGAGCGGTTTCCAGTAAAGTACTCGCAAATGATTTCGGATAAGGGAAATCTGTTTTTGCTTCTGCAATGATGTCTCCGATAAATGCGCAGAGACTTTTCAAAGGGCTGAAAACCATTTCTTTATTAATCTCGTCCACTTCTTTTACAAGATAAGCTTTGCTGCTTTCTGCAATAACGATGTTGTGAAGTTTTGTAAGATCATAATCTTCTATTTTATCATCGGTTTCATCATTATGCGTAATGATTTCGAGGATCTTTTCCATTTTTTGCTGAGGTTCTTTAATTTCCTGAAGCCTCAGTTTGGAAATGAATTCAATGTAAGACCAGTACCAGTTGAGAATATAAGTAAGAAGTTTATGTTTTGAAGAAAAATACCGATAAACCGTTGCCTCTGTTGAGTTGATCTTTTGAGCTAATTTTTTAAAAGTAAAACTTTCAAAACCGGTCTCGTAGATCAGTTCTATTGAATTTTTTACAATGGCACGTCCGATCTCGCTGTTTTCGGGATCTTTAAGATAAAGGTGTTCGTTGACTTTAAATTTTACCTGAAATTCCATGATGTATTAAATAACTATATTTTTTGATAGCAAAATATATACCGAAAAATGTTTTATTATTATTTATAATAGTAATACTATTGTTTTGAATTTTCTATGAACAATGTTCCAATATAAAAAGACTGTTTTTTTAAGCTAAAAATTATCTTTGTGATAAATTATAAACGATGTACAGATTTTTGCTAATTGTTGTGGTTGCTCTATTTTCCGTAGTTGAGGCGCAGATTCCGAAAGTGAGCAGCGGAAAGATTGAAAGAATATCAGATTTTAAATCTCAGTTTGTAACACCGAGAAACATCGATGTATGGCTTCCTGAAAATTATTCAACATCTAAAAAATATGCTGTTCTGTATATGCAGGACGGACAAATGCTTTACGATCCTGATCTTACGTGGAACAAACAATCCTGGAATGTGGATGAAACTGTTTCTGAACTGATGAAATCCAAAAAAATTCAGAATACCATTGTTGTAGGAGTGTGGAACGATTCCAAGATGAGGCATTTTGATTATTTTCCGCAAAAACCTTTTGAAAGTTTATCCACAGTGGAAAAAGATACCGTTAATCATCAATTGAAAAAAGCAGGAAGAGCGAATGAAAAGTTTTCTCCCAATTCAGACAATTATTTAAAGTTTTTGGTGAAGGAACTGAAGCCTTTGATTGACAAAAAATATTCAACCTTTAAAGACAGATCTCATACTTTTATTGCAGGAAGCAGCATGGGCGGTTTGATTTCGATGTATGCGATCTGTGAATATCCTCAGATTTTCGGCGGAGCTGCCTGTCTTTCCACGCACTGGACCGGAACTTTTACCAATGAAAATAATCCTTTTCCGGCGTCTGTCTTACGCTATTTAGATAAAAATTTACCAGATCCTAAAAACCACAAAATCTATTTCGACTGCGGAGATCAGACTCTGGATGCGCTGTATCCTGAAATTCAGAAAAAGGCAGATGCAATTATCAGAAAACACGGATATTCTGAAAAGAACTGGAAAACGTTATACTTTCCCGGCGAAAATCACAGCGAGGAAGCATGGGCAAAAAGACTTTCGAAACCTTTGGAGTTTCTTCTTGGAAGAGAATTTTAGATAAGCAGTATTTTCAATAATCAGTATTCTTGAATTTTGATTGTTAAAAAAATCAATGCATCTTTGAGATTTAAATGAAATTAATAACACATGAGTTACAGAACATACAATATTATTATCAAAATTAATGAGGAATCTGAGAAAGAAGATCTGAAAAATAGGTTGACTGAAAATTTTAAGTTTTACAATATCAGGGAATTTTTTACACCTTTTAGAGGGATTGTCTGTCAGGCGAATAACAAATTTAAGGAATATTCTTTTGAACAGTTTCCGGATCAGTTTTTCAGGAATCAGGATGAGGTTGAAGACTATTATTCTGAATCTGAAAATCATGCGGTTGAATTTTCTAAGAAGAACGGAGATCTGGAAGTTGTTTATATTGAAGTCGACTGTTTCGGAGGAAGATGTGCTTCAAATGGTTTTGTCGTACAGAACGGTGTGAAAACCAAAAATGAAGATGTTTTTCATTCCGCACACATGAAACTGCTTCATGCGATTGATTATCAATATGATTCTTGGCACTTTTATCCTTTTACAAGAACTTTTTTTACTGATAAAGGCGGCATCAACGGTGAAATCCTCAATTTTACTTTTCTGGCGGTTCTGATGGCTTTTAATATGGAAGTAGAACACAACCCGGACTTTGAATTTAACGCGGCAGAAAATGAAATGCAGATTCTTCTTAAAGATAAGTTTGAACTTTACCTGATGAATCTGGGAAGGGAAAGAATTAAAGTATTGGGAAGATTATTTGATAACAGTGCAGAAACAATTAATAGCGTAAAAAACCTTTTAAACGAAGCATTGCAGGGATTGGAGTATTATATAGAAATAGATAATTTTGAAAACGGAGAGAAAGATTCGGTTTCCAGTATTTCCAGAGAAAAGTTTCAAAGTGTTGCCAGAGTGAGTTACAGAGCGCAGATTTTTAATGAAATAAAAATTGATTTTTCGCCTGATGTAAAAGAACCTGTTAAGAATGCCACAACAAAGAAGGAAGGTTTTTTCGGTAAATTTTTTAAAAATATTTTCGGAAAATAAGTACAGTTGCCTTTGGTTACACCATTTTAGGAAGGGCAAATTTACAATATAATTTTGGGGTAATTTAGATTTTATTAAACTGATAAAAAGCATCCTTACAGACATTGCTTTCTTTAAAATAAAAGTTGATAATTCATCTGTTTTTATTAAATTTGTCAACCTTTAACTATTAAAATAAAATAATAAAAATAATATGAATCTTCACGAGTATCAATCAAAAGAGATTTTATCAAAGTATGGAGTAGCTATCCAACGTGGTTTCGTTGCAAACAACGTAGATGAAGCTGTAGCTGCTGCTGAAAAACTAACTGCTGAAACAGGCGCGCAGGGATGGGTTGTAAAAGCTCAGATCCACGCAGGTGGCCGTGGTAAAGGGGGTGGTGTAAAGTTCTCTCCAAACATGGATAAACTTAAAGAAAACGCTCAGAACATCATCGGAATGCAGTTGGTAACTCCACAAACTTCTGCTGAAGGTAAAAAAGTAAATTCTGTTTTGGTTGCAGAGGATGTATATTATCCGGGAGAAACGGAAACTAAAGAATTTTATGTTTCTATTCTTTTAGACAGAGCTGAAGGTAAAAATACAATCGTATATTCTACTGAAGGTGGTATGGATATTGAGCACGTTGCTGAAGTAACACCTCATTTGATCCACAAAGAAATCATTGATCCTGCTTTAGGTCTTCAGGGATTCCAGGCTAGAAAAATTGCTTTCAACTTAGGTCTTGAAGGGAATGCTTTCAAAGAATTCGTAAAATTCATCGGTTCTCTATACAATGCGTATACAGGAATTGATGCATCTCTTTTCGAAATCAACCCTGTGTTGAAAACTTCTGATAACAAAATTATCGCAGTAGATGCTAAAGTAACTTTGGACGATAACTCATTGTTCCGTCACAAAGATCTAGCTGAGCTTAGAGATACAAGAGAAGAAGATCCGATGGATGTAGAAGCTGGTGAAGCGGGTCTTAACTTCGTAAAACTAGACGGTAACGTTGCTTGTATGGTAAACGGAGCAGGTCTTGCAATGGCAACAATGGATATCATCAAATTATCCGGTGGTAATCCTGCCAACTTCCTAGACGTAGGTGGAACTGCAGATGCACAGAGAGTACAGACGGCTTTCGGAATCATCTTGAGAGATCCGAACGTAAAAGCAATCTTAATCAATATCTTCGGAGGTATCGTAAGATGCGACAGAGTTGCTCAGGGAGTTGTAGACGCTTACAAAGCAATGGGCAGCCTTCCGGTTCCATTGATCGTAAGATTACAGGGAACTAACGCGGTTGAAGCTAAAAAATTAATTGACGAGTCTGGTCTTCCGGTTCACTCTGCAATTACTTTGGAAGAAGCTGCAAACAAAGTAAAAGAAGTTTTAGCATAAGACTGAAATTTTTAAAATACATTAAAACCGTTTCATTTTTTGGAACGGTTTTTTCTTTTTTTCATCAAATTAAAAATCTTTTGTAATTTGTAGCTGAAAAACTTAATATGCCATGAAAAACATACACATTCCGAATCCGTGTTCAGAAAACTGGGAAATGATGTCTCCACAGGAAAAAGGACGATTCTGTTCTGTTTGCAATAAATGTGTAATTGATTTTACACAGAAACAACCCAACGAAATTCTACAAATCTTTGATGAAAAACAGGATGATGAAATCTGCGGAAGATTTTATGATCATCAGTTAAATACCGATAATAAATCTGAAAAGGTAAGAACTCAATTCTTTAAATATATTCCTGTTCACTTTCAAAATAGCAGAATTGTATTAACCGTTTTTTCCGTTATTTTATTTTTAACCGGTTGCTCAAAACCGAAGGAAGAATCTTTTGCAACCACAGGTCTTGTGATGATTGAAGAAGATTCTATTCCTGAAAATAAAAATTACGTCATCGGCAAGGCTGAAATAGATGAAAGCGATTCCTTTGTGAAAATCTCTGAAAAAGACAGTGTTATTACCAAAGATGCAGGTTCAAAAAAATAAACAAATTAATATAAAGAAAGTGATATAATTAAATAAGTTATTCATTATAAAATCATTATCTTTACAAGAAAGGTTTAAAATGAGATTGTATTTATTCTTTTTTCTCTTTTTATTTCTTACTTGTCAATCTCAAATTGCCAGCAATAAAGTAATGTCTCCAAGAAAAGAAATTCAGTTTGAAGACAAAAATCATTATCCATTTACTTTAATCCGTAAAGATTTTCTCCTTATCAATTCTCAGCAAAAGATGGATGAAATTTTTAAAATCATTCATCAAAAAAATAAAGGAAACAGATTTTCTCCAATTCCTGCTCTTACAGAAAACGAAACATATATTATTGTAAAACCCCGCCTGAAAAACTCTAATGATGTTTCAATTGAGGCGATTACTTTCGATAAAAATACACTTTATATAAAAGTCAAAGAATTCAACAATCCGGATTTTAATGAGAAAAGCAGAATTCCGCCCGATATTTTATTAAAACTCAACGAAAATTTGCTTATTAAAAAAGTAACCATTCAATACTAATATATAAAATTACTGTTATGAAAACTAAAACCTTTATCGTCTCGTGCCTGTTGATTGTATCGGCACAGGTTTTTGGTCAGCAGAACTACTGGTCAAAACTAAAAGAAATAAAAATAGAACGGGAAAATCTCAATCCGAGATGGACGACTCCCAATAATTTTTCTTTATATCAGGCTGATCTGGAAAAAATTAAAGCTGATCTTAAAAAGGCACCACAACGTTTTTCGGGAGATGAAAGCCTTGTTGTTAAATTTCCTGATTCTGATGGGAAAATAAGAGATTACATCGTTCAGGAAGCTTCTGTAATGGAGCCGCAATTACAGGCAAAATTTCCTGAAATCCGTTCCTACATCGGTTGGCAGAAAAGTCATCCGGAAAATTCAATCCGTTTTAGTGTGACTCCTTCTACCGGAATCAGTGTGATGTATTTCGATAATTGGGAAGTCAGCTATCTCGACAGTTATACAAAAGACAACTCGGCATTTATCTTATACAAAAGAAAAGACCTCCCGAAAAACGACCGACTTTTTGAATGTCATGTCGAGAGCGAACTGGATAACTTAAAAAATAACGGTACAGCGAATAAAGCCCCTTTGGTTTCGGACGGACAGTTCCGAACCTACAGACTGGCTCTTTCTGCGACAGGAGAATATACTTCTTTTCATGGCGGAACACTTTCTCTGGCAATGGCTGCAATGGCGACAACGATGACCAGAGTAAACGGAATTTATGAAAAAACAATTTCCACAACCATGGTTATGATTGCCAATAATAATCTGCTTGTGTATACCAATTCTTCAACGGATCCCTTTACCAACGGAACTCCGGGAAGCATGATCAATGAGAATCAGACCAACACAACTGCGGTTATCGGATCTGCAAACTACGATATTGGTCACGTTTTTGGAACAAACAGTGGTGGTTTGGCAGGATTAGGAGTGGTATGTGTTTCAGGAAGTAAAGCAAGAGGTGTTACAGGTTCCGGAGCTCCGGTTGGAGATCCTTTTGACATTGATTATGTTGCGCACGAAATAGGACATCAGTTTGGAGCAAATCATACCTTCAGAGCGGCAACCTCTTCATGTGCCGGTAACTTCAATAACGCAACAGCTTACGAACCGGGAAGCGGATCTACGATTATGGCTTATGCGGGAATTTGCGGAGCAACCAATAATGTGCAGAATAACAGTGATCCCTACTTTCATGCAGCAAGTGTAATTGAAATGTATGCTGTTTTGCAGAGAGGGACAGATTGTGCTGCCAAAATTAACAACAATAACGGAGTTCCTACCGCAGATGCAGGAGCCGATTACAATATTCCGAAAAGTACCGCTTTTGTTTTAACAGGAACGGGAACAGATCCGAATGGAGATGCTTTAACATATCTTTGGGAACAATATGATAATACAAGCAATACACAGCCTCCGGTTTCTACCGGAACAGTGGGGCCGGTTTACCGTTCTTTAATTCCAACGGTTTCTCCGTCCAGATATTTTCCGGTGCTGAGTTCTGTTGTGGCGAATAATCTTATTCCGAAATGGGAAGTTACCCCAAGTGTTGCCAGAACTTTGAATTTTTCTCTTTTGGTAAATGATAATAAAGCAACCGGAAATCAGGCAGCAAGAGATGCAATGGTGGTAACGATTACCAACGACGGACCTTTCACGGTAACTTCACAGGCAACAACAGGAACAAACTATAACGGAAATACCTCCGTTCCGGTAACATGGAATGTTGCAGGAACCAATACAGGAACCATCAACACTCAGAATGTATCTATTTTGCTGTCTAAAGACGGAGGATTAACGTTCCCTACTGTTTTGGCGGCAAGTGTTCCGAACAATGGTTCAGCCAATGTTACGCTGCCTAATGAAAATGTTTCGTCTGCAAGAATTATGGTGAAAGCGGTAGGAAATATTTACTATGCACTTAATACAACAAGTTTCTCAATTACTCAGGTTGTTCTCGCAACGGCAGAAGCCAATGTGAAAAACTTCTCGATTTATCCGAATCCTTCTCATGATGTTGTAAATATCAGGCTTAAAAATTCTTCTCAGAAAGCAGATTATACTTTGTATGATGCATCAGGAAGATTAATTAAAGAAGGCAGTTTCAAAGGTGAAACTCAGGTAAAAGTTAATGATCTGATGAATGGAAATTATCTGATCTCTCTGGTTTTGGAAAATGGAGAAAAGATCACAGAAAAATTAATCATCAAAAAATAAATTACTGATTCATAAAAACAGAAAAGCAACCATTCATTGGTTGCTTTTTTATTTAGTCCTGATTTTCGTTGATTAAATGATCTCCGTTCGTAATATTGATGCTTGTAGGCGTTACAAGCTGAACACCGTCCTTGTCAAGCCGTTGTTTGATCTTCAAATAAGCCTCACTTTTAAGCTGAACCATATTCGCGCCCACCTTCATCCAGAATTTAGCCTGAATATTGAAAACGCCCTGTTTCAGATCTGTAAAAATAACTTCTGAGGTATCGAGTTTGTCTACATTTTCGAGATTTTTGATGATGTCGAGCATACCTTTCTGTGCTTTTGAAATATCTTCATCGGCAGGAATTTCGAAATTCAAAATAATTCTTCGCTGAGGGGATGCGGTAATATTGTAAAACGGAGCATTAAAAACCACCTGATTCGGGATATAAGCTTTCTTACCGTCGTCCGTAATGATTTTTGTTGTTAAAAAACCAATTTCCTGTACCGTTCCGGAGTGCGTTCCTATCGTAATATAATCTCCGACTTTAAATGCTTTATCAATTCCGATCAGCATTCCTGAGAATATACTGGAAACCAGATCTTTCAGGGCAACCCCTGCAATAACCCCTGCAACTCCCAAACTCCCGATGAATTTCCAAAGGAAACTGCTGAAGCCCATAATTTCCAGCGCAATAAACGTTCCCATCACCATGATCAAAAACCTGAAAACGCTGATTAAGGTTACCAAAGAACTTTCTTTTTTGCTTTTTGGAAAGAATTTATGAAAAAGTTTTACGGCACCCTGACTTAAATATTTACTGGTAAACAGAAAGAAAGAAAATACCAGAATCCCTACAATAAGTTTTGGGGTAATTTCTGCAAATTTTACATACCAGTTCTGTATTACATTATATACAACATCAATATAGCCTAAACCACTATTCTCCATGAATAAAAATTTTTTTGATTAAAGATATAATTTTTCAACAAAAATTTTGCCAGTTCCAAAAACTCTACTAAATTTGTAGACTAATAAGAGCAAAATATTATGTCAATTAAACTAGGAGACACCGCACCCGATTTTCAGGCAGAAACTTCTGCAGGGGATATTAATTTTTACGAATATTTAGGAAATTCCTGGGGAATCTTGTTTTCGCATCCCGCAGATTATACTCCGGTTTGCACCACAGAACTTGGGTATACTTCAAAACTGAAAGAAGAATTTGATAAAAGAGGAACCAAAGTAATTGCCCTGAGTGTGGATGGAGTAGAAGACCATCAGAACTGGATTAAAGATATTAATGAAACACAGAATACGGAAGTTCAGTTCCCGATTATCGCAGACAAAGACAGAAAAATTTCTGAATTGTATGATTTTATTCATCCAAACGCTTCTGCAACGGCAACCGTTCGTTCTTTATTAATTATCGATCCGGAAAAGAAAGTAAGGCTTATTATTACTTATCCTGCTTCCACAGGAAGAAATTTTAATGAAATTCTGAGGGTTCTGGATTCTCTTCAACTGGTAGATTCTCATAAAATCGCGACTCCTGTTAACTGGAAAGACGGAGATGACGTAATTGTTCCGCCTTCAATTTCTACGGAAGATGCCAGAAAAATTTTCCCGAAAGGAGTAACAGAAATAAAGCCGTATCTGAGATATACGCCACAACCGAATACATGATTTATTTGATTTTTTATAGTTTAGTTTTAATTTGTACGAAAATCGCCTCGAAAAACTTCGAGGCGATTTCAATTGTAGTGTATATGTGAATGTGAAGTGATTGGATCGTAATCTTACTTTACATCATTTGCGATTTGTTTTGCTTTAGATGTAGGAAGGTAGATGCTGAAACCTAAATTGAATGTAATATTCGAATTTAAACCTTCGCTACCAAATCCTGCTCTTCCTCTGTACTTTACTAAACCTTCAAGACCGATGTTTGGAGTAATGAAGTAAGAATAACCAGGACCTACTCCGAAATCGAAACCTGTTGTAGAGTCTGCATTTTCTACAGATCTTCCTCCGATCCCTGCATTTCCTTCTAAGAACCAACGTCCGTGGTTTAGTAAGTTATCTACTCCTTTTTCTCCCGGAGAAAGAAAATAACGTCCTAAAGCACCCACTCCATACGTAAATTCTGTAGGAGAACCATTAGTTACCTTGTTGAATCCTAAATCTACATAACCACCGACAGCTAAGTTGTCTTCAATGAAGTATGCTCCTTTAGGCTGAATAGCAATGTTATAACCACCACCAGTATTTAAACCGAAATTACTTGATATTAAACTACTACCAACTAACCAGTTTCCTTTCTGGATTTGTGCATTCATTGTTCCAGCCAAACCAGCTACTGCCATTATTCCTGTAAAAATTAGCTTTTTCATAATTTATTATTTTAATATTTTAATGTTATATCATTTGTGATTTCAGAAAATCAATAAATGTGCCATTCTAATCAATACGTGGTGAAATCATGATAATAATAAAGTATGTATAATTCTTATGAAATGCCGATGGGAAGGAATTTTTTTCAGGTTCAGATTATAATAAAAGCAAAATAACCGACACTACAAGACCTGCAATCGTGAAAACCATTCCTCTTTTGAAAGCCTTCGTTTTAGGATTGAACATCCAGAAACTTGAGATTACAAAAAAGAACAAAGAAATCCCGAAAAAGGCATTTAACGGAGAAAGTCTGTCTTTAGACTGTGCTTTGTGAAGTTTTGTCATTTTATCCAGCACAAATGGCAGTTCTTTTTTGGTGTATTTTGCCTGTCCCGTTGCTGCATCGTAAGTTCCCTGCTTAAAGGTAAGAACAGTTCCTTCTGTTTTTTCCACTTCAAGACCTTTAATTCTCAATTCTTTTCCCAATGCTTTCTCATCAAGATTTTTTTCTACAACTTTATCGTACTTTTTTTCTTTTTTCAGAAAATCGGTGTCTCTGTAAATTAGCAAAACACCACTTACTGCATAAACAGCCATTATTCCGGCAAGGAAATAGCCCAGATAACGGTGCGTGATTCTCATAAAACTTCTTGTGTCTTTAATCTTATCCATATATATTGTTTTTGTTTTTAAAATTTCAAAAGTGGAAACTGCAAAATTGCAATTCCCACTTTACATGAAGAAATTATTGTGATTCTTTTTTACAGCTTATACGTTAACGTAACATAGTAGTTTCTCGGCGTAATCGGGTTCACGGAATAATTTTCATGAACAGTGTAATTCTCTACATCAAACAGGTTTCCGACTTTCCCCTGAATCGAAAATTTCTTCCAATCATATCCTGCTGATAAAGAAACCGTAGTATAATCTTTTAATTCGAAAATTCTGCTTACCCCATTTCTCTGCTGCAAACTGTTGGCTCCTGTTTTAGTATCATTCCATCCTGCAAGTCTGTCTCCGATATAATATACTCCGGCTCCTACTTTTAAGCCCGGAACCAATTTTGTGAATTTATAGAATACCGATGCATTTGCTGTTGTTGCGGGAGTTCTTACCAATCTTTGGTTTTCTACATATCCAAAAGCTTCCGGAGTATCTAAATACACAGAATTGTTATAAGAAAAACCTCCGATAATGGATAAATTTTCTGTTGGATTTCCTGTGATATCAAGTTCAACGCCACGGCTTCTCATTTTTCCAGCAAAATCTTTGGTAAGCCCAGCAGGATCTATCTGGTTGCCTTTATCATCTAATGCATTCTGATAATAATTTCTGTATAAAATCTGGTAAACCGTTACATTAACAGCCAAAGCATTGTTCCAGAAATTCTTTTTGGCACCCACTTCATACTGATCGATATTCGTAGGCGTTAAAGCCTCTCCGTCTCTTAATCTTCCTACGTTGGCAACAAAAGAGTTTGTATAGGTTGCAAATGCTGAAAAATTATCGTTTGGCATATAAACAAAACCTAATTTCGGAGATATTGCCTGATCGGATGACGATGAATTATTAACCAGTGATTTTCCTGTTGTGGAATTCAGATTCACCAAACCGCTTGTAACCGTTTTAAATTTTGTGTTGATCGTAGGCATATTTTCAATGTAAGACCAACGCAACCCTGCAATAACTTTGAATTCTTTTGTAAGACTGATGAAATCCTGAGCATACACTCCGATTCTTCTTGTATTAATTCTGTTTTTCTCCAACATTTCCGCAGCCGGAATACTTCCGCTTGCCCACGATTCAGGATTGTCCAGATAAAGAAGACCATTGCTGTTTCCGTTAGTTCCATACAGATAGCTGTTTCCGTAAGCCAGTCTGTTGGTCGGATTATAGTAAGTATAAGCATCTGCAACTCCATAATCGGCATCAGCTCCGAATAACACTTTATGGCTTATTTTTCCTGTATTGAATTCACCATTTAAATTAATCTGTGCAGAAGTATAGTTCTGTTCGTTATAGGTTCTGTTTAAAGGACGTTTCCAGAAAAGTCTGTCGGTTGATTTTTCGTATCCCCACTGAACTCTTTCCGTAGAAAAATAATCCCTAGTATAATTCTGATAAGAAGCAGTAGCATTTAAAGACCATCTTTCATTGAACTGATGATTGAAGGTAACATTGGTAGTAACCTGCTCTATATTCTGATATTGCCAGTCTGTTCCTAAAAAAGCATTTCTCGGAAGAAGATTATTCATCTGGTAAGTATATCCGTCACGCTGCGTGATAGATCCGATTCCGAAATCTGGAGTAAAATCATTTTTAAGATAATCTGCCTCAACAATGATCTGTGATCTGTCGCTTAAATTAAATAAAAACGAAGGATTGAAATAATACTTTTCAGACTGCACCACATCTCTGAAACTTTCCGCATATTCATACGCTCCGTTCACACGGAAAGCGATATTTTTTGAAAGCGGACCATAAAGATCTACTGTTGGTTTATAAGAATTCCAGCTTCCCGCATTCATTCCCACGCTTCCGCCAAAGTTGAATTTAGGCTTTTTAGTAATCATATTAATAACACCACCTGCAGCCGTATTTCCGTACAGCATTGCATTCGCACCTTTAAGAACTTCCACTCTTTCCAGTCCGCTGACTTCCGGGAAAACGCCGCTGTTAACTCGGGAACCGTTCTTGAAAATATTATCATTTCCCAGAATGAAACCACGTCCTCCGAAACTGTCCTGAGAATTTCCTCTGGAAGAAGTTACATAGATTCCGTTAACGTTCTGCAGAACATCACTCAGTTGTTTTGCCTGTTGCTGCTCAATAATTTCGTGAGTAACGATGGCAATCGGCTGAGGAGTTTCCATCATCGTAAGATTAGACTTGGTAGATAATGGTCTTGCCTTGTTGGGATTTCCGGTTTTATGAAGATTAACGTCTTCAATAGTCTGGATTCTAATGGTATCAGCTTCAACGTATTTCATCTGCGCGTCCAAAGAAAGGGCTGCGAATACTAATCCTATTGTGGCTAGCTGCTTTTTCATGATAGTCTATTGTTATTTAGAGTGGTTTTAAATAAAGTGCAAATGTATATTATTATTTAGAATTAATAAAAATTATAAACTGATTTTTATCATTAATCTTTAATTTAGAAATTGTGTTTTCCCTTATTTTAGTAGGGATGAGAACTTTAGATTAAATATCTTTGTTAAAAAATAAATCTATGCAGTTAGTAAAAGTCGGACTTTGTGCGTTCGGAATGAGCGGAAAAGTTTTTCATACCCCGTTTTTGAAAGAACATCCGGGATTTTTTATTTCCGCAATTGTGGAAAGAAGTAAAGAAGAATCTAAAGAAAAATATCCTGAAGCACAAATTTACCGTTCCGTAGAAGAAATGCTGGAAAATGCCGATATCGAACTCGTGGTTGTGAATACTCCGGTACAGACACATTTTGAATATGCAAAAATGGCACTGGAAGCAGGGAAAAATGTAGTAGTTGAAAAACCTTTCACCGTAAATGTTGCTGAAGCAGAAGAGCTGGCAAAACTTGCGGAAGAGAAAAAATTATTTGTTAGCGTTTATCAGAACAGAAGATTTGACCGTGATTATCTTCAGGTACAGAAAATCATCAACGAAGGAAAACTTGGAAATATCAAGGAGGTGGAAATCCGTTTCGATAGGTTCAGAACTGAGCCGAGTGGAAAAGCACATAAAGAAAATCCTGAAGCGGTAGGTTCGGGTTCACTGCATGATTTAGGATCTCATCTGGTGGATCAGGCGGTTCAGTATTTTGGGTTTCCCGAAAAACTGTTTGCCGATGTTTTTTCCATGAAAGGAAAAGAATTTGCCAACGATTATTTTGAAATTATTTTGTTTTATCCAAATGATTTAAGAGTAAGGCTGAAATCTTCAGTATTCACCAAAGAAGCGCATTTTGCTTATGCCGTTCACGGAGAAAAAGGAAGCTTTTTGCAGGAAAGAACCGATAATCAGGAAAATGAACTCGTTACAGGAGCTGTTCCGGAATATGGCGAAGAATGGACAAAGCCTTTAACAGAAACCGATGGGATTCTGAATTATCTAAATGAAAATAAAGAAACTGAAAGAATCCTCACTTCAAGCGAACCGGGAAATTACATGAATTACTATCAGCAGATTTATGAATTTATCGTTTTCGGATACGCATTGCCTTCACCTGCGGAAGAAATCATCAAAAATATGAAAATTATCGATGCGGCAGCAGAAAGTTCCAAACAGGAGAAAGTGATTTACTTGTAGAGTCTTGGAGTTGTAGGGTGTGAGAGTTTTAGGGTTTGGGAGTTTTAGAGTTTTAGAGTCTGAGAGTTTTAGTGAGGTTAGAGTTAGAACTCTTAGAGCAAGATTTTTAAAGTAAGAAAATTTAATATCAATTAAAATATAACGCTCTAAAACTCTCAGACTCTCTCACCCTAATACACTCAAACTCTCACACCCTCAAACTCAACTACGCTTCACCCAAAATTTCCTGAAGTTCAAGCCATCTCATTTCATGGTTTTCCAAAGTTTCAGAGATAGATTCCAGATCGGCAGAAAGTTTGGATATTTTCTCGTAATCTGCTTCATTATTAAGCTGGTCTAATATTTTTGCTCTTTTTTCCTCTAATTCCGGCATTTCTTTCTCAATGGTTTCGAGTTCACGCTGTTCTTTAAAGGAAAGTCTTTTCTTCTTAATGTTTGTATTGTTCGCAGCCGGAACGGTTTCTTTTACAGGCTCAGATTTTACGGAAACAGACTTTTCCAAAGCATCCTCCTTGCTTTTCGCTTCGCGGTATTCGGAGAAATTACCTGTAAAATCACGGATTTTACCTTCTCCTTCAAAAGCAAGAATATGATCTACGATTCTGTCCATAAAATACCTGTCGTGCGACACAATGATTAATGAACCCTGAAACTGCTGTAAAAAGTTTTCAAGAACCGTTAAAGTCGGAAGATCAAGATCATTCGTAGGCTCATCAAAAATTAAAAAGTTCGGATTCTGGTATAAAATATACATCAGATGAAGTCTTCTTTTTTCACCACCCGAAAGTTTGGAAATAGGAGAGTACTGCGTCTGATCGTCAAATAAAAACAATCTTAAAAACTGGGAGGCAGAAAGACTTTTTCCGTTGGCTAAAGGGTAAAATTCAGCAACTTCTTTAATGAAGTCAATTACTCTTTCATCTTCTTTGTAAGTAAGACCTTTTTGCGAGAAATATCCGAAATGGATGGTTTCTCCGGTTTCAATCTCTCCTTTATCCGCTTTTTCAAACCCCTGAATAATATTTAACAAAGTAGATTTTCCCGCTCCGTTTTTCCCTACAATTCCTACTTTTTCACCTCTCTGGAAAGAATAGCTGAAATCTCTCAGCAACAATTTACTTCCAAAACTTTTGTCAATATTTTTAAGCTCAAGAATTTTATTTCCAAGCCTTTTCATTTCAAAATCAAGCTCTAATCCCTGTTTTCTCGTGTCTGTTTTGGCTACTTTTTCCGTTTCATAAAATGCATCAATTCTGGATTTGGATTTTGTAGTTCTTGCTTTCGGCTGTCTTCTCATCCATTCCAGTTCCTTTCTATAAAGGTTGTTGGCTTTATCAATTGTAGCATTCGTGTTGTCCTCGCGAATCATCTTATTTTCAAGATATGTGGCGTAAGAACCGTTATGAACGTAAAGATTCTTATCTTCCATTTCCCAGATCGTATCGCAAACACTGTCGAGGAAATACCGGTCGTGCGTTACCAGTAATAAAGTAATTTTTGCCTTACTCAGATAACTTTCCAGCCATTCCACCATTTCAACGTCGAGGTGGTTGGTCGGCTCATCCATAATTAATAAAGTATGGCGGTGTTCAGCTCTTGTTTCCGTTAACAGTTTTGCCAAAGCAACACGTTTGATCTGTCCACCGGAAAGTGTTCCCATTTTAGCTTCCAGATCGGTGATTTTTAGCTGCGAAAGAATCTGCTTCATTTCGTTTTCCAGATCCCATGCTTTATGCGCTTCCATTTCAAGAAGAGCTTTTTCAATAAAATCATTGTCTGTGGAATGCAGAGACTGATGATAATTTTTCAGAGCCATAATCGGAGCCGAATCCAGAGTCATCATAAACTCATCAATCGTAATAGTCGGGTCAAAATCTATTTCCTGATCAAACAGAACCACCTGAATGTCTTTATTGATGATTACCGTTCCGCTATCTGCAATTTCTTTTCCCATCAGGATTTTCAGAAGGGTAGATTTTCCGCTTCCGTTTTTGGCAACAATGGCAATTTTATCTCCTTCGTTTACATGAAAAGTAATATTTTCAAATAAAACTTTTATTCCGTAGGATTTGGTAAGATTTTCGGCAGAAACGTAATTCATTATAGTTTGATGGTTAGATTTTGAAACTTAAACTGAGCCGCAAAAGTACGAAAATGTATCAGAAAAAGCAGAAATACAATCCCGAAGCCTTACACATGTTTTTTTCAATATTAAAACAATAATGGATTGTCTTATGTATTGAATTGTATTTACTTTTTGTTTTATTTGATTATAATATTTTAGTTAAAATTAAATATTTATTAAATTTAATGTATTGTTTAATAGATTTTTGATGTAGATTTATATTCCTAACATTATTAAAATTAAAACTATGATGCAAATCAACTACTGGGCTGTTTTTGCAGCCGCACTTGTCCCTTTAATAATGGGATTTATCTGGTATCATCCTAAAGTTTTCGGAAAAGCATGGATGAAAGAAGTCGGTTTAACCGAAGAGAAAATGAAGGGTTCCATGATCGGAGTTTTTATTTTTTCCATCATGTTATCAGCTTTAATGGCTTTGTTCTTACAATTTGTAACGATTCATCAGTTTGGCGCGCTCGGAATGGTCGGCGGAGATGAAATGAACGCCAATCCGTCTTATCATGCCTTCATGAAAGACTACGGAATGGCTTACAGATCCTTTGGTCACGGCGCACTGCATTCTTCCATGATGGGATTTTTATTCGTGCTTCCCATGATTGCCATCAATGCGATGTTCGAAAGAAAATCGTGGAAATATACATTAATTAACGCTGCTTTTTGGACGGTCTGCATTACCATTATGGGCGGAATTATCTGCGGTTGGTATGCTCCGGACGGTTTTCACTGGGCAACACAAAAATAAATGTAATGTTTTAAAAAGTTAAGGCTACTTTTGCGTAGCCTTTTTTATGTCATATACTTTAAGAATTTTTCAGTCAGCTGCCGATTTGCCGGAAGAATGGAATGTTGTGATCGGAAATCACAATATCCTGCTTTCCGGAGAATATTTTCGTGCATTAGAAAATTCCAGACCGCAAAACATGGAATGCTACTTTGTCGGTTTTTTCAAAGAAAATGATCTGATTGGCGGTGCTTTGTTTCAGTATCTAAATTTTATTCAGCATACAACATTTCAGAAAAATGAAGTGTTCTGTACCATCAGAAATTTTGTGGCAAGACAATTGAGTAAAGATGTGATGATTCTCGGAAACAATATGCTTACCGGACAGAACGGATTTTATTTTGATGCTTCAAAAATTACTTCCGAAGAAGTGATTCCGCTTCTGGAAGAAGCCGTTTATAAAATGCAGAAGGAAATAAGAAAAACATCCTTAATTATATATAAAGATTACCAGTCGAATTTTGTGAAATACTTTGACGGAGAAAAGCATCGGAAATATTTCAGATTTTCCGTTCAGCCGAACATGATTCTTCGGATAAGAGAAAACTGGAATAATTTTGATGATTATATCAATGATTTTTCGAAGAAATACAGGGCGAGAGTCAAAACTGCCAAAAAGAAACTGGAAGGAATCATTAAAAAAGAACTCCAATTAGACATGATCAGAAAATATCAGTCTGAAATGAATGTTCTTTATCAGAATGTCGCAGAAAATGCCCCTTTCAATACCTTTTTTCTCAGAGAAAATCATTTTGAAAGCATGAAAGAAAATCTTGGAGGTAATTTCAGACTTTTCGGATATTTTTCGAATGAAAAACTGATCGGTTTTTATACCATGATCCTCAATAACAAAGATATTGATACGTACTTTTTAGGCTACGAAAAAGAATGTCAGAAACAAAAGCAGATCTATCTCAATATGCTTTTCGATATGGTGGAAATTGGAATTCATCATCGTTTTGAAAGAATTATTTTCGGAAGAACAGCTTTAGAGATCAAATCAACGATCGGAGCAGAGCCGACTGAAATTTTTGGTTTAATTAAGCATAATAATTTCATGATTAATCCTTTCCTGAAAACTATTTTTCCTTCCATTTCTCCCAAAACAGAATGGATTCAAAGAAAGCCGTTTAAATAGTTTTATACAGAATTCACACAGGTTTTAGTTTGATATTTTCATCAATAGAAACGGGCTTCAGCCCGTTAACAATATAAGGTTTTTCGATTGGCTTCAGCCAAAGTCTCAGATGTTTAAAATTTGCAAAATCACCGGAAAGAAAATCAATTCAAAGTCAGCCTCTTCAAAGACCACGAACTTCCGTTGTAAATATCCAGATCTACTTTTGTATTAATTCCGTGCACGATTCCGTTTTCTGTAAACTGCCAGAAATCCCACTCTGCATCGGATGAGGGAGCCGGAACATCATTGTAATTAGCTAACCAGAGCGGATAATCATCAAATTCGCCCTTCAGAAAATCTTTGTAATAATGATAATACGTATAAATAATGGGTTTTTCGCCGTAAGTTTCCTCTACAATTTTGCACCACACTTTAAGGTCTTCAACCAGTTTTTTATTCGTTTTGCGTTTCGGGATTTTCTCAATATCCAAAATCGGCGGAAGATCACCGCTTTCGAGCTTTACATTTTCCAGGAAATTATTTGCCTGAATCACAGGATCTTCATCTGCTCTATAAAAATGATACGCTCCGCGGATTAAATTCTGTTTTTTTGCCTGTTCCCAGAAATCAGAAAAATGTTTGTCGGCATTTCGGTTTCCCATCGTTGCACGCATCACCACAAACTCCAGCGGAATGGTTTTGTTTCCGATAGTAAGGCTGTCCCATTTGATGTCTTCTTTATTCTGATAATGTGAAATATCAAACCCATAAGTTTTATCTAAATTATTGGACAGGATTTTTTGAATTCTCAGCGTTTCCGTTTCACTGTTGTGAAGCTTTCTGTGAGTAAATTTATTGAAATATAAAGCGTAATAGTAACTTATGGACTGCCTTAAATACAATCCTGTTCCGATAAGCGCAACAATTAAAATTCCCAGCACAATTTTTCTGCGGAAAAGATATTTTTTCCGACGGTTCTGATGGATCTTTTTGGCGGTTTTTTTGCTGTACATCGTTTGTGAATAAAGATTTACAAAACTAACTTTTTTCACTTCTAAATGCTAAATAAAATCAGTAAATTTGTGTACTATGGAAACACGCGAAAAGATCATCATCATTGGAGGAGGTTTTGCGGGGCTGCAGCTTGCGAAAACGTTGAATAACAAGAACAAAAAGGTTATTGTTCTGGATCGGGTAAACCATCATATGTTTCAGCCGCTTTTCTATCAGGTCGCATGCGGAAGGATAGAACCTTCCAATATCTCTTTTCCTTTCAGAAAAATTTTTCAGCGTTCCAGAAATACCCAGTTTCGTTTAACGGAGGTTAAGGAAATTGATACCGCAAATAATAAAGTCATCACCGACGAAGCGGAATTTACCTACGATAAACTCATCATAGCAACAGGATGTAAAACCAATTTTTTTGGCAATAATGATCTTGCAGGAAAAGCTTTCGGAATGAAAAATACTCAGGAAGCGATCAGTATCCGGAATCATGTTTTAATGACTTTCGAAAAGCTGATTCTAGAAAAGAGCCGAAGCGACGACGGAAATTGGAATATCGTAATCGTAGGAAGCGGACCGACCGGAGTAGAATTAGCCGGAGCTTTTTCGGAGATGAAAAAAGAAATTCTTCCGCGCGATTATCCATACATGAATTTCGATCATCTGAAGATTATTCTGGTGAGTTCTACAGAGAAACCTTTGGCGGTAATGAGCCCGGAAGCTCAGCAAAAATCTGAAAAATATTTAAAAGATTTAGGCGTTACATTTTTAAGTCAGGAATACGTTACAGATTATGACGGCGATAAAGTGTATATGAAAAGCGGAAAAACCATTCCGTCCAATAATGTAATCTGGGCAGCCGGAGTTACAGGAAATGTTGTAGATGGTTTTCCTGCCGAAAAATTAATAAAAAACAGATACATTACAGACCGATACAATAAAATAAAAGGCTACGATAATGTCTTTGCAATCGGAGATATTGCGTATATGGAAACTCCGAAATATCCGCAGGGTCATCCGCAGGTGGCAAACGTAGCAATTAATCAGGCAAAAAATTTAGGAAGGAATCTCTTAAAGAAGAATGGAGGTGAATGGGTGGAGTATGAGTACGACGACAAAGGTTCTTTGGCTACCATCGGAAAACACAGAGCGGTCGTAGATTTACCATTTGTTAAATTTCAGGGATTTCTGGCGTGGTATTTCTGGATGTTTTTACATTTAATGCTTATTTTAAGTGTAAGAAACAAGCTTGCCGTGTTCTTTAACTGGATGTGGAGCTATTTTAATAAAGATTCTTCTTTAAGATTGATAATTTTGCCAAATAAGAAAAACGAAACAGTACAATGAGAATTGATATAATAAGCGTGCTTCCGGAACTGATGGAAAGTCCGTTTAAAACTTCTATTTTAAGAAGAGCGATTGATAAAGGTTTGGCAGAAGTGCATTTCCATCATTTAAGAGATTGGGGAATCAACAAAAAAAAACAGATTGATGATGAACCTTACGGCGGCGGCGCAGGAATGGTAATGATGGTGGAACCGCTGGATAACTGCATTTCAGAATTAAAATCCCAGAGAGAGTATGATGAGGTGATTTATCTTACGCCGGATGGAGTTACGTTAAACCAGAAAATTGCGAATACACTTTCTATTAAAAATAATCTCATTTTCCTATGTGGTCATTATAAAGGAATCGACCAGCGTGTGAGAGATCTGCATATTACCAGAGAAATTTCGATCGGAGATTATGTTCTTACCGGCGGAGAATTGGCAGCCTGCGTTCTTGCAGACTCTGTCATCCGTCTGCTTCCGGGTGTTCTGAACGACGAGCAAAGTGCTTTGACGGACAGTTTTCAGGACGATCTTTTATCTCCTCCGATCTATACAAGGCCGGAAGTTTACAAAGGTTTAGAAGTTCCTAAAGTCTTGCTGAGCGGAAATTTTGCCAAAATTGAAGAATGGAGGCATGATGAAGCTGTAAGGATAACCACAGAAAAGCGTCCGGACTTGCTTTAAAATAGATAAAAACAATCAGAGTTGTAAATAATCGGCAAATTTTATTGAAATTTTGACAATAGCAAATCATAGCTGTTGTTGTAAAAATGATTGAAAAAATTCCTATTACCTAACTGTTCATAGAATTTTTTCTAACAAAAATCTAAATTTAAAAAACTGATTTTATTTGAGCTTAAAGGTAAATATTGTATAATGCATAATATTTTTAATTAAATTTATCTATTTGATTTAAAATATTCTTTTAATTATCTATATTTGAGTGATAAAATTAATTATCGAAATTTGTTAAAATTATTGACGATATATTAAATAAAATAATAAATTTACATAATCAATTAAAAAAAAGGAATTGTTTGAAATCAGAAAAGTGTGGTAATGGAGCTGTTTAGTTTTTACAACGTTGAAAATCTATTTTTACCGGATCCGAAACCAAAGCATAAATTAGATCCTACGATATCAGGACTCAGAAATTGGGATGAAGGAAGATACCGGAATAAGCTTTCCAAAATTGCACATGTTTTCAGACTGATGAAGGAGGAGAATGGTGTTCTGCCTTTTATGATCGGCCTTTCTGAAGTTTCCGGAAGGAAAGTTCTGGAAGATCTTGTGGAGATGGAACCTTTCAATTCGCAATACGGAATTGTACACTACAATTCTATGGACGAAAGAAGGGTAGATGTAGCCTTATTATATGATAAAAACAAAGTGGAAGTAATAGATTCAGAAACCATTACCTTCTTCTTTGAAATTATAAACAGAAGCACAGGAAATTACGATACAACAAGAGATATTCTTTACTCGAAAGTAAGATATAAAGACGAAATTATTAATGTTTTTATCGCGCATCTTCCCTCTAAACGCGAAAAAGATGTTAATAAGCCCAAAAGAGACTTTATCCTTTCTGAAATTCGGGAAAGAATTCTGAAGCTTGTACATAATGATAAAGAAAACGTATTGCTGTGCGGTGATTTTAATGAAAACCCAGATGATGAAAATTTAGTAAAAATTCTTTTTGATGATGCAGGAATAAAAGTATTGGAAAATCCTTTCCAGCGTCTGTTTTCCACGAGAAATTATTCTACTTTTCATTATAAATCGGGATTGCTGTATGACCAGATCATTTTATCGAAGCCTTTCTTTAATGATGACCGTGGTCTGAAATTTCAGGAGGCAAAAATATTTAATTCTGAAAAACTCAGCAGCCGTGACAGAAAATTTGCAGGCAGACCCTACAGAACCTACGCAGGAACGAGGTATCTGGGAGGCTACAGCGATCATTTTCCGGTTTTTATAAAATTCAGGAATTTGTAACAGACGTAAAAAACATAAATAAAGTAGAAAGAATGAAAAATTCAAACAACACGAGTTATCAGTTAGATTCAATCGATAAGGAAATTATCTATATGTTGATGGATAATGCCAAATCCTCTTTAGCTCATATTTCTAAGAATGTAGGGATCTCCACAACGGCAGTTCACCAGAGAATTAAAAAACTGGAACAGGCGGGAGTAATCGAAAATTCTATTTCCTTTCTTAATCCTAAAAAGATAGGGTATAAAGTGATTTCCTACATCGGGGTATTTCTGGATCAGCCAAGTCATTATCCGGACATGGTAAAATCGCTTAAGGATATTAATGAGGTGGTGGAAGCACATTACACAACAGGGAATTATACCATTTTCCTGAAAGTTCTTTGTAAAGATAATGACCATCTTATGCAGATTCTGAGTAAGCTTCAGCAGCTAAAAGGGGTGATAAGAACAGAAACTTTCATATCTTTGGAACAGGGTATTTACAGACAACTGAAAGTATAATAAATTATGAATATTGCACAATATCTGGATTCAACATATTTGAAAACACCTGCACAGTCGGGGCTGTCACAAGAAGAAACTTTACAGAAAGATATAGAACTCACGCAGGAAGCGATAGATCATGGTATTTTTGCTGTAATGATCCGTCCGGATTATGTATCTGAAATTAAAAAGTATATTCAGGAAAAGAATGCAGATGTTGTGGTAGGAACGGTGATCGGGTTTCATGAAGGAACCTATTCTGTAGACGAAAAACTTGCAGAGGCTGAAAAAGCAATTGCTGACGGAGCAGATGAACTGGATTTTGTGACCAATTACAGTGCTTATCTGAAAGGTGATCTTGAACTCGTAAAAGAGGAGTTTGTACAATGTACAAAGCTTTGTCTGGAACATCATAAAATTGCAAAATGGATCATCGAAATTGCCGCTTTAAACGATGGGCAAATTGCTGATCTTACCAAAAACATTTCAGGTTGGGCAGAAGAAAATTTTTCTGAAAACGATTTATCCAAAATTTTCGTAAAGTCTTCCACAGGTTTCTATGAGACAGAAGGAAGAAAACCCAACGGAGCAACATTTGAAGGAATTAAAATCATGCTGGAAAACGCCGGAAAACTTCCTGTAAAAGCAGCAGGAGGAGTAAGAACTCCGGAAGATGCCGAAAAAATGATCAGTCTTGGTGTAAAAAGAATAGGAACTTCATCTGCATTGGCGTTAATTAAAAATCAATCAGCTTCGGAAGGATACTAAGGGAAAGGAAAAAAACTAACAGTGAAAATAAAAAACCATCAACTTACTATTGATGGTTTATTTTTTATGCCTGTTGCGCTAAATATTCAGTATAAAACTCCTGCGTTTCTTTAATCAGCGCATCCATTTCTGCTAAAGTAAACACTTCTAAAAATTTCTTTCTGAAATCTTTAAAATGAGGAACTCCACGGAAATAATTGCTGTAATGCTGTCTCATTTCCACCAGTCCTAATCTTTCGCCTTTCCATTCTGCGCTCCATTCTGCGTGTTGACGAACAGCCAGTAATCGGTCTTCGATTGTAGGAGCCGGCAAATGTTCTCCGGTTTTAAAGAAATGCTTGATTTCGTTAAAAATCCAGGGATAACCAATCGCTGCACGACCGATCATAATACCGTCGCACGCATATTTTTGTTTGTACTCCAATGCTTTTTCAGGAGAATCGATATCACCGTTCCCGAAAATCGGAATTTCTATATTAGGATTTTGTTTAATTCTTGAAATATGTTCCCAGTCAGCTTCCCCTTTGTACATCTGCGCGCGGGTTCTCGCGTGAATGGTTAATGCTTTGATGCCTGTTTCCTGAAGACGTTCTGCCACTTCATCAATATTAATGGAAGTACTGTCCCAACCCAAACGCGTTTTTACCGTTACAGGAAGGCTTGTAGAACGCACTACGGCTTTGGTAAGACGAACCATAAGATCAATATCCTTCAAAACTCCTGCTCCTGCTCCTTTACAGACCACTTTTTTTACAGGACATCCGAAATTGATATCAACCAGATCCGGATTTACCGTTTCCACAATTCTTGCAGAC
This sequence comes from Chryseobacterium gambrini, assembly GCF_900156825.1. Lineage (GTDB taxonomy): Bacteria > Bacteroidota > Bacteroidia > Flavobacteriales > Weeksellaceae > Chryseobacterium > Chryseobacterium gambrini. Next base: position 413,122 of record NZ_FTOV01000002.1, read on the forward strand.
ATTGCCATCGCTTCTTCGTCACCTCCAAAAATCTGAATTCCGACAGGTCTTTCATAATCGAAAATATCAAGCTTTTTTCTGCTCTTGATGGCATCACGAATTAATCCTTCCGAAGAGATAAACTCCGAATACATTAAATCTGCTCCGTGCATTTTGCAAAGTCTTCTGAACGGCGGATCACTCACATCTTCCATCGGTGCAAGCAAAAGCGGAAATTCCGGCAGTTCTATATTGCCAATTTTTATCATGGTGCAAATTTACGAATTTCTGAGCATTTCAGAATTTGATAATTTCTATTAATGTAATTGCTGTCAAATAAGCAGTGTAAAAAACGAAAATCTCAGGTAAATTATAATACTAAGCAAGAAATTTAAAACCCTCAAACCCTCCAACTCTCCGATTCAAAAACTCTCCAACTCAAAAATCCTCCGACTCTAAAAACTGGCCTTCACCTGCATACTTCCGATATGAATCGTGCGGTCTCCGGAGTTTCTGCCTTCGTAATTTAAATTTAGCTGAAGGAAAGAATTAATCGCCTGCTGAATGAAAACACTCCAAACCTGATTTTTCCCCGGTTTTAAACCATCCAACATCTGGTTTCCGACAATACTGAAATTGTTACCGTTAAAATTATTATTGATGAACGAGAAATTTCCTCTGATGGACGTTTTTCTTCGTTCCCACTGAATCGTTCCCGTAACGTCAAAAGCTTTCAGCAATTCTTCTCCATCCACTCTCTGTTTCTGGCGGAATGCCGAAGAAAGTTCAGCCTGAATGGCATCGGTAAACTTATAGGTTGCCTTTGGTTTTGTTTCAAAATTATTCAGACGGTAATCTCTTGTAGAAAATAACTGTGAAGAATTTTGAATATCATGAACCGAATTTTCCCAGTCGATACGGAATTCTTTATTAAACCAATAGCCGATATTCAGGAAATGCGAAACCTGTTCGCGCTCCTCATTACTGAAATTCGCATTGATGAGGTTATCATTGGAGATGAAACGGTAATTTCCGTTCCAGCCGGATTTGTCGGTCGGACTGAACTGTGCGGAAGCCAGAATATTCTGATTTTTAAGAATCATGTCATCACTCTTCTCAAAAGGATTCAAAACCAGAACTTTGTCTTTTTTGAAGAATGAATTTTGTGAGTTTAATGAAATATTGAAATTCCAGCGTTTTAAAAATTTATTTTCAGAATTAAAAACAATCGATGGATTCACAAATAACGCGAGCTGAATTTTATTTTTGTTGGAAGGTATATAACGTACGGAATTCGTGTAGATTCTAATGTACTGCGCCAAATCGGAATATTCGGCAATTTCAAATTCATCAAGCTGCTGAACACCGTCTCCGTTGTAATCCGTCCATTTGTAAATTCCCTGTCCGTCCGTTACTTTAATATACTGAAACTCTCTTTGTGCTTCCTGTCCGTTCCCAAGTTCATAGAAAGCCTGCAAACGCATTCCGTTCTTGAAAAGCTGCTGATTATAAAGAATATTTCCGACAACGAAGTCATTGTTTCTCGAAAGATCCACATCCTGATTCTGATAAAAGAACTTTCTGTAGTGGAGTAGGGCATTTAACGTTGTTTTTTCTGTTTTGATGATCTGGCTTTCTGCCATAATTCCCAAAATATTATTCATGTTCTGAAGTCGGTTGTCCCGCACAGAATCATTATCTCGCATATAAACCTTTGCCAAAAGTTTGGTTCTTGTACTGTCTCCGATTTTTTTCTGAACAAAAATTTCTTTCCAGCTGAAACTGGTAACATCCATAAGCTGAGTATCGTTGTACTTCTTTTCGTTGTGTTCCATGCTTCCGCCAATCGCCCAGCTTCCCTTTTTGCCGGTAAACTCAGTGGAAACCCCGCCTCTGATGAATTTGGTGTCCTGAAGTACAGCATTGGTATTCAGATAGGATAAATTTCCTTTTGTGAAAAATTTACCGCTGATCCACCCAAAATCCAGATCATTCTTTATTCCTTTATATGTTTCCTGCTCATCAAGATAGTTGATTCGGTAATTTAATGTTGATTTATTATTCCATTTATTCAAAAAGCTGAAAATAAATCTGTTCTGCGTTCTTCCGCTGAATTCCTGCGCCAGATTGAAATCTCTTGAGAATTCCACATCATTAATTCGGTCTAAAATATGAAACTGCTTGTCTATGTATTGATATTCGAAATTCGGAGTTCCTTTCCAGTTGTTTTTGGTGAAGGTTTTGTTTCCGAAAACTCTCCATGCATATCCAATATTTTGCTGAGAATCTTTTGATGAAAATAAATTGACATCATAATTGCTCAAAGAAATATCCGCTCCAATTTTTCCGTCTTTCAATAAATATTCTGAATTTACAGAATATACCTGAGATTTTTCCGGTGAAGGAAGTTTCCTTACGGCACGATAATCTCCCATATTGGGACCAACGTATGCGAAAACACGACCGTTATTCGTAGTCTGCGTAATTTTGTAATCTCCTAAATTAGCCCCGAAATACGTATAAGAAACGCTGTACAATGTTTGTGTGGCATCGGTTGAAAACTCATAATAATTTCCTCCCGAACTTTGAACCAGTTTGTATAAGATTTTATTGACATCATATTCTGTAACCACACCTGATGGAGCATACATTAAATTCGGATTGTTTCCGGCATCTGCAAGAATCTGCTGATCTTCCTGTGAAAGATTTAAAGAAAGCGGTGCATTTTTATTGTCGTTTTCCATAAACCAGTTCAGTCCGAGCTTCAGTTTCTCTCTTTTATGCTCAACTTTTCCGGTAAATAAATATCTGGAATAATTTCTGTTGGTATAATTATAAGATATCGTAATGAAATTCTGCTGGAAAATCGGTCGGAAACTGGTAAAAGTAACTTCTCCGGTATTGTAATTGATGATATAATCCTGATTTTCACCACGCTTCATCAAGATTCCGTCGATGAAAACCTGTTCAGAACCTGAAATTAAAGTGATAAACTGTTCGCCGTTTTTTCCGGTTAAACGGTAAGGACCCTGATTTCCTTCCACTCCCTGAAAACGGATTCTGTGAAATTCACTTCGTGCAACCCCCATCGAAACATCCACAAAGGTTTTGTTCTCTTTCCCGAATTCCGTCTGAAATTCGAGTCCCATGCTTCTTCGCTGATATTTAGCGAAATAATTTTTAGCTTCCACCAAATCCAGATGTCCCGCTCTCAATATCGATTTATCTTTGATATTAAGCTGCATATAAATTTTGTCGAATTCCTCAAGCGTTTGTGTATATCCATCTGCCTGAATCGGGAGATTATGATCCGAAATACTTGCAAGAATGGTTACGTCTTTTGAAAGTCTTCCGGAAATTTGTAAATCCATTGAACTTTGTACAGACTGCCCCTGATTGTTACCAAACGTAATCCCGCGAATGATGGATCCTTTGGAATTTAATTCCCCTAAAAATCTTTTTTTATCATTTTTAGCCAAAACTCCTTCATCTACAATGATGCGGTTGTTAGTTTTAACAAAATCGAGGGTATCTTTTGCGAAAATATCCTGCTCAAATCTGGCTGCGAGAATGCTGTCCTGCTTAAGACTGTCATTCTTAAGAGTGTCTTGCGGAAGATTGGGATTTTTCCATGTAAATACCTGAGCATTTCCTGAAAATATGCCCACGAACAACAACACGAATATCAGAATAAAATTTCGCAAATCTCTAAAAATAAAGCGTAAAAATACTTAAAAATACTTTATGGAAAGGGTTTTAGTATTATTAACAGAAAATTAACCCAATTATTGCATTACTAAAAAAAAATGGTGTACTTTTGGCCTGTAAATTATTAATAATTAAATTTTTTAAGTCATGAAAAAACTTTATTTCTTAGCCTTAATTGGCTTTTCAGGATTAACTTTTGCACAAGGGTCTGAATCATTTACAAATTTAAATGCATCAGCAAGTTCATATGTCGGGGGAAGTTATTCTGGAGATAATGGAGTTACTTGGACATATTCAGGAGCAAGAAAAGTTACCTCTACAGATAACGTTACAGGAACTTCCGTTGGGTTTGACTCAAGTGGAACAAGAAATGTAAAAGCCAATTCAGGAGCAAACGGAGTGGGTACAATTACTTATACTGTAAGATCTTATTTTACTGCAGGAACTGGTGCTAACAGAACGATGGCTGTGTATGTTAATAATATTCAGGTAGATAATTATTCATTAGCAGCAATGGATACGAATTATACAAGATCTGTAACCGTAAATACTCCTGGAGATGTTGTTATAGAATTTAGATCAACAGGAAGTAGACAGATTGTTTTAGATGATGTTTCATGGACGCAATTGGGAGGAACATTATCTGCTAACGATTTATCTAAAGCAAAAGAGACTTTTGTTAAAAACTCTTTAATAACAAATAATGAAATTGTTTTCGGAGCAGACTCTAAAGAGGTGAAAATTTATACAATGAATGGACAAATGATAAAGTCTGTTTCAGTAAAAGAGAATCAATCTGTAAATGTTTCTGAACTAAAAGAAGGGAACTATATTGTAACGGGAATACTAAACGGTAAAAAAGTTTCTGAGAAAATTATTAAAAAATAATTTTAATAATTTGTTAAATACTCACCACCATTTAATTTAAATGGTGGTTTTTTTGTAAATTTGTTCGTATAAAATATTAATAATTAAAGTTTTAAAACAATGAAAAAGATCTTTACTTTTTTGAGTATTATTGGGATAACAGCTTTAGCGAACGCCCAGATTGTAATTAATGAAATCTACGGTGGTGGAGGAAATAGTGGCTCTACTTATAAGAATGATTTTATTGAATTAAAGAATATTGGATCAACAACTGTAACATTAAGCGGTGCAACTTTACAGTATGGATCGGCTGCTAATGCTATTGCGCAGTATCATACTTTACCCGATATTACTTTAGCACCTGGTAAAACTTATCTTGTTCAGGAAGCGTTGGGTAACGCAGGAACAACAAACCTTCCAACTCCCGATTATATTGCTCCTATTCCTACAAATTTCGGAACAGGAACTAATACTACTGCTGGTTTTGCAATGTCAGCAACGGCAGGAAAAGTTGCTTTGGCAAGTAATGCAACACAGGTTACTTCGCCTACTGATGGTAATGTGCTTGATTTTGTTGGATTTGGAACAACAGCAAGCCAGTATGAAGGTTCAGGACCCGCTCCGGCTCCCTCAAATACAAACTCTGTAGCAAGAATTTCAGGAGATACGAATAATAATAATACTGATTTTGCTGCGGGTGCACCAACTCCACAAAATTCTACATCAGGAACCTTAGCTGTTACTGATTTATCTACTGTAAAAGGAGGTAACTTCGTTAAAAATACTTTTGTTAAAAATGATGAGATTACTTTCGGAGCTGATGCTAAAGATATAAAAGTGTACAACATGCTAGGACAGATCGTTAAAACAGCTTCTGTAAAAGAAAATGAGTCTGTAAGCGTTGCTGAATTACAAAAAGGAAATTATATCGTAACTGGTACAGTAAACAATAAGCCGGTTTCTCAAAAAATCCTGAAAGACTAAAGATTAATAATTTGGTTCTGTAATAAAGAATTAATACATAATATTAAAGCCTCAGATGTGAAATCTGAGGCTTTTTTTATAGTCATTTTTTTTGTCAGTTTTAATACCAACCTCTTCTTGCCGCATTAATAATAGAACTCAGATTAAGAATTAAAGTATATCGTATTCTTTTTCCGTAATCTTTAAAGCCGGGTTCGAAACCTAAAGAAGATTGCACCGGAAGATAGATTTCAAGAAAATCGGGGATGATTCTCACTTTTACGCCACTGTCCCAGATAAATTTCGTCGATTGGTTTTTGTTGTCATAAACTCCTGCATCTGCATAGACGTGGAAAATTTTCCATACACTTGTATCTACGTTTACTGAAGTAATCCATTTATTTACACTTCCGGGAATGAACGATTTAAATCCTCCGTCTGCCAAAACATACTGCTGGGAAAGAATTCCGCCTGTTGCGCTCTGTCCCAATAAATTATAGGAAAAAGAGTAGTCTGAAACTCTGGAAATTCCGTAATTGAAGGTATTGTTTCTTGTATTGTTTTTAATAAAATATCCTGCAAATAAACGTACACTCAGTTTTTGTCTTGGCGCAAATTCCCATCGGTAAAATCCTTCTGCGGTTACTTTATGAAAATCTTCCATCCACTGTGTACTTACACCCAGACTTTTTTCGTGAATACTCTGGCTGTCGTTATATCCATATCCAACGCTCCATAGATTATACCGGTCATAGTCGTTATTGGCAATCATCAACGCATTAAGGTCTCTTTCAAAATAGTTATAAGAAACACCTAAGCTTCTGCTTACCGTACTTCTCGGGTTTTTTCGGAAATTTAAATTCGAATAAATGGAAGCTTTTCGGTAGGCGAGATCATAATCATAGTGAAAATAAGAGCCTGAAACTCCGAAAGTAAGACTTCGGATGATGCTTTCAGCAGGAAGGAAAGAATAGGCAATCGCTCCTGAACCCGTAAGCTTTCCTGTTCCGGTACTGTAAGTCGGAGTAATGGAATACAGAAACTTCTGATCGAAAAACGACTGATTTTTAAAGTTAAATCCGATCAGAAATTTATCATACGTATTGCTGAAACGTACCCTCGGATTGATGTATATTTCATTGAACTCAGGATTCGGAATATCTTTAATCAGTTTAAGCTTTATTTTCCGCATATTGGAAAAGAAACCTTTTGCATACAAAAAATTATCTCTGTAATTGTCTTCCGGGAAAATGTAATCGTCATTCAGCGTTATTTTATAGGTATCTAAAGCCGGAATTGAGATTTTTTTTTCCTTTTTATTTTCGTCTGTTTCAACCCAATATTCTGTGATTTCTCCGTTTTTTGACGTCGTCTGTAATTTTACCGGAATGTTTGCAAAAGTATTTTTCTGGATGGTTACATTCAGAGAATCGCCTTCTCTTTTAAATTTTCTCAGTCTGAAATTTACCCTGTTTTTATGTTCAAGAAATTCAGGAAGGTAAGATGTTCTTTTATCTTTTTCTGCTAATTCTTTTAAAAAATCAGCAGGATCAATCTCTTTGTCGGTATTTTTGGCAATAAAATCTTTTACAAGAGCTTCAAAATTTCCGTAACCCATTTTGTCGGCAGAATAATTGAAAAGCGTTCCAGTTTCAAAATTACTGATCGCCATGTCATTAAAATTACTCAGGTCAGAATAATTTTCATCAATTTTCTGATCCAGATTCTGAGACATGATGTATTGATACGCCAAACCGTATCTTTCGGTTAGTTTTACATCCGAAGCATGAAATAATTTTAAAGGTTTTACCCCGAAAATTTTCGTTTCAGGTAAATTTCCCAGCAATTTAGTATCTGCGTAGAATTTTTTGAGGTACTGAATTTCCAGATAAGATTTCAGTCCGTTTCGGAACCAGTGATGATCCTGTTTATCGGTAATGGTGATTTCATCTAAAACTTTTTTGGCAACAATTCCGAAATAGTCAAGATCTGTTTTTTCGGCATCGGTAAAAAGCTGGAATCTGAATTTCCAGAAAGCAATATCATTATTTCCGAAAAAATCTTCTTTATTTCTGAATTTATCTGAAATGAAAATTCTTTCAGGAACAGAACCGATCCTTTCTTTGATGAATTTTAAATGTAACGGAAGATAAAATTCCAGACTTTCTTTTTCTTCAGGCTTTAAATTGTAACCGAATTTAATTTCCGTATGAATATCGTTGGTATTGATATTAATGGAAGTATATTCATTTTGTGAAATCAGAAACTCAGGATCAGAATCCAGATAACCGTTGAAAGAATTGATCTGCGTTTGTAAAAGGTTACTTTCTACAAAATAATTAACCGGAAGATCAAAGTTTACCCTCCAGAACGTATTGTAACTTACGGTTTCTTCGATATCGGCATAATCTCTTTTGGAAATATTGTCCGGATCAAAGCGATCCGGAACAATAAAGAAATATTTTAACGCTACGTTGGTATCAGAAGTTCCGTATCCTGTAAATTTCTTATCAGGAAGCTGAATCTGATATTGCAGCTGAAGTTTTACTTTTTCTCCGGGTTTCAGAGTTTCTTTCAAAGGAAGAAAAATATTTTCCTGAGAAGTTTCTGCTACAGGAATTTCTTCGCCTGAATTTTTAACCTGTAAATTCAGCAGCTTACCCAATTCATTTTTTTTAGCAAAATGAAGATCGGTATTTCTGTCTTCCAGTTTTCGGTAGACCAGAGAAGTTCCGCGCCTGTTGTAAGCGGCGACCCAATTCAAAAGCTTAATGGTGTTGAGATCTTTCTCCGAATTGTTGAAATACACAATTTCTTCGATTACATCAAGCATCTTTTTATCCTGAGATAATTTAGCTCCGATATAAATACTATCTTTCTGTGCAGAAACTTCTGCAACACCCAAAAACAAAATAAGACAAATACTGATTCTTTTCAAAATTCCTGATAAAGTATCAAATATAACTTATTTTGCAGAGATTCCGCAAAGATTTTAGTGCTGAACTTCTTTTTTTTCTAAAGAATTCAAATATGCTTTCCAGCCTTCGCTTTTATAAGTCTGAGCTGCCTGCTCTGCATTTTCAGCTTTATAAATTCCTCTTCCTACAATAATGAAATCTGTATGAAGTGTTTTGAATACGTGTTCCGGAGTATTGTACTGCTGTCCTTTTCCGTCTCCTGAATCGGCTAAATTTACACCCGGCGTGAATAATAACATTTCCTCAGGAAGCATATTCTGAGAAACACCTCCGATAACATTCGGGTGCGATGAAGCTATTTTTAACGCTTCTTCACGATACGCACTTGTTGTTAACGCTCCTTTCGAAGACATTCCGATGATGGCTACAACGCCTACATTTTTGAAGCAGTCTAAAGATTCAAAACCTCCGATCACCTGTGAAGTCACAAAATCTGCCCAGTCTGTAATTTTAAAAACACCGCTTGTAAACTGAAGTTCCTGCGTGTTTCCGATGTCTGCAAATTTTCTGTCTTCCATTAAAAGGAAATTGTGTTTTGCAGCAAGAGCTTTTAACGGAGTAATGGTTTTTTCGTATTCAAAATCCGAAATAATATCGATGTGAGTTTTTAAAGCAATAACGTGTGGCCCCACTTTTTCAGCTAAATCTAATAATTCCTGAGTGGTGGTAACATCTGCTGAAGCGATTAAATTAGACTGTTTTGCTAAAGCAGTTTCCAGTAATTTTTTGGAAACGGAATGTTGTGCGGTCTCTAATTTCTGTTCGTAAGAAGGTCTTATTTTTTCTTCAAACTGAATATGGTTTCCCTGTAAAAAATCCTGAATTCTCTTTACTTCATCATCGGTAAGTTCGCCATTTTCACGAAGAATGGTACAGACTTCAGAAATATTGAATAGGGTGTGAACTCTGTAACCACGGCTTTCCAGAAGCTCTTTTCCGCCCTGTTCTCTGTCTAAAACCACAACAATATCTGCAACTTTGATGTCTTCCTGCTCAACTTCTGCAATGGTTTCAATTAAAGATTTTCCGGAGGTAATGACGTCTTCCACCAAAAGACAGTTTTGTCCTTTCTGGTAAATTCCTTCGATCAGTTTTTTAGTTCCGTAGTTTTTCGCTTCCTTTCTTTTAATAATTAACGGAATATAGCTTTCCAGAGACATCGCTGTAGCCATCGGAAGTGCTGCATAAGGAACTCCGCAGATCAGATCAAAATTATCCAGAGGAAGCATATCCAGTAAATAATTGGCTAAATTTTTTAAAATTTTCGGATCTGAAGCCAAAGGTCTTAAATCTACATAAAAAGGGCTTTCGATTCCGCTTTTCAGGGTAAATCTTCCGAATTTAATGATGCCCAGTTTGTAGCACTCCAAAAAGAATTCTTTTTTACTTTCCATTATTTTTTATTAGATGTTGCAAATTTAAGGAAATGATGTTAAATGTCAATTGTGAATTTTACTCCGTTTTTTTTCAAACACGAATGACACGAATGACACGAATGTTTTCACGGATAACACAAAATTAATCTGCGAAATCAATAAAATCTGCGAGATTAAAAATTAGGATTCACCTTTAGCATTTCTCCATAAAAAAACCACTCGTACGACGAATGGCTTATAAATATTATTTTCAAATTATTTTACAATTTCGGCATCAATTACTTTCGTGGTGCCTGAATTATATTTTTGCTCGGTTTCCCAGAGAAGAAATTTATCTACCTCTTTTATCAGCTTTGGAATTGCAAGTGATAAAACAGCAAGATCATCCAAAACGCCAATTACAGGGACGGCAACTTCCGGCAGAAGATCTATCGGGGAGATCACGTATAACAATCCTAACAACGGCAGAATAATATCGATGGATCTCATAGGATATTCTCCTTTTCTCCACATTTTTATCATTCTGAAAATATCAGGGATTTTTTTTACGAAACCTTTGTGGTTTATCGCTTCTTTTGCCAGATTCAGTTTAGAATACTTCATTTTGTGTTTAGGTTTAAATAATTTTTTTTAACTCTGTAAATTTCGCAAATTCTGTACCAATAATTTACAAAATTTAGTTAAAATTATTTAATAATATTATCTATAAACTGATGGGTAGATTCTGTGTTCCAGTCTCTTGAAGCATCTTCCTTGATTAAAATTCTTCCGTCTTTATCCAGCAAATAGGTTGTAGGAAACACTTTCGGAAGGATTTTCTCCGAGATCGGACTTTGCGCAATGTATACAGGAACGTTGTAATTATTCTCTTTCAGAAATTTTCTTACCGCATCCTCTTTATCTTCCATGGCGATTAAAACAAAATTTACATGATCTTTTCTGGTATCATACAGTTTCTGGATCGAAGGCCATTCTTTTCGGCACGGAGGACACCATGTTCCCCAGAAATTAAGGAAAACCGCCTTTCCTTTAAAAGCTTTAAGATTGGTACTCGGAACATTAATTCCCTTCAGATCGATATCATAATCTTCTTCGCTGATGTGTACCGCGTTTTCAATGGTGGCTACCGGAAAAAATGCTTCCTGCAGTTTTTCCTTCACTCCCGGAATAAATGCGATAACGGCAATAACTGCGATCAGTACAATGTAAATTATATTTTTTTTCATTAAATCTATATTATTTATTTTGTCCCAATATATTGAAAGTAATTATTATTAAGCTGATAAATCAGAAATTTTTTTGAAACAACACCGTCTTTATCAACAATTGGAATATACAATTTGTCTTTATCAAATGTAATCAGTTTCAGCGGACGTTCCGGTCTGTCAACAACGCTGAAAAAGTCAAAATCAACCTGAATTTTATTGAGAGTTGTTGTTTTTGTTTTAAAAATCTTATCAGAATCAATTAACTGATCTTTTCGGATTGTAAATGCCTGAATTGCCTGAGCCATATCTTTCGTAGAGAAAATCCCGTTAGAAATAACAAGATAATACATCTGATTATTAAGAGGAACTTTTACAATTTCAGAAATAAAATAAGGAGTATCAGACTGTTCTTTATTATAAATGGTTTTTACTTTTCCATTTGAGGAGTATTGAATGATCTGATCAAAACTTTTCATTGTTCCTCCCAGTTCTGTATCCCAAACATAAAATCTGAGTTTTTTATCTTCGGAGGTAATAATGCTTACTTTGTTATTTAAATTTTTAAAGTTATACAACAGCGTTTCAGGATTTTCGGAAATGAATTTCTTGAATTCTGCAGAAAAATGTAAAGACTGAGATTCTTTAACATCATAGTCGTCATTCTGAGAAAATTTTTCATATTCTTTTGAGAAAAATAGTTCTTTATTTTCAAGCTTTGAATTTTGAGCATTCAAAAAATTCGAAATGCATAGAATTGCAACAAAAAATCTGAAAAATTTCGACATATTACAACAATTCTAAAATTTCCTGAACGGCATCTTTTCCTCTGTTCTTCGCATAATACACCTGAAGATCGTTATAGAAATGATCTTTTGTATATACTTCAGGATCAGCTTTGTATTTCATCAGAAGTTCTGTTCCGAATTTCGGACGCGGTCCCCATGAATTTTTAACGTTAAAATCTTTATCCAGAATAATCACTTTCGGGATGGATTCGGTTCCGTTCGTTAAAAACTGACTGATTAAACTTTTGTCGCTGTCTCTCAGGAAAATACGAACCTCATTTTTACCTTCGAAAAATTTAACCAAAGCAGGAACGGTTGCACTTGCATCACCACACCAAACCTCAGAAATAATTAAAATCTTACCGTCAAAATTTTTAGATTCTAACTGTTTTAGCTGTTCTTCATCCGCCACATACTTCTTTAACGTTCTGTCAATTCTCTGAAGTCCAAGTTCGTAATAAGGTTTATAATCTGCCTCCTGCTGATTGGAAGGGTTTTCTAATCTCTGTTTTCCGATTTCCACATACTCTTCGAAAGAGATGCCTTTTTCCCAGTAATTTTTCACTGCTAAAATTATGATGTTTAAAAATTATTGATGTTTCTTGTTTTGTTGATGAGGAATAAATCTGCGAGAACAAACGCCGCCAGACTTTCCACCACAGGAACTGCTCTTGGAAGAACGCACGGATCGTGACGTCCTTTTCCTTCTACAATTGCCGGATTTCCGTATTTATCCACACTTTCCTGAGGTCTTAAAATCGTTGCCACAGGTTTGAAAGCCACACGGAAATAAATATCCATTCCGTTGGAAATTCCGCCCTGAATTCCTCCTGAAAGATTTGATTTTGTGGTAAAATCTTCGTTAAAAAGATCATTGTGTTCTTTCCCCGTCATTTTAGCACCGCAGAAACCGCTTCCGTATTCAAAACCTTTTGCTGCATTAATGTTGAGCATGGCTTTGCCTAGTTCCGCCTGAAGTTTTGAGAAAACAGGTTCGCCGATTCCTACAGGAACATTTTTAATCACGCAGGTAATCGTTCCGCCAATCGTGTTTCCTTCTTTTTTGATTTCTTTGATTCTTTCGATCATTTTTTCTGCCGTTTCCGCATCCGGACAACGCACTTCATTGCTTTCGGTTTTCGAAAAATCCAAAGCCTGATAAGGTTTTTCACAGAAAATTTCGCCTACGGAAGAAACGTATGCGTTGATCTCGATATCTGATAAAAACTGTTTTGCTAAAGCTCCGGCAACCACCCAGTTGATGGTTTCTCTTGCAGAAGATTTTCCGCCGCCGCGATAATCCCTCAATCCGTATTTCTGATCATAAGTAAAATCTGCGTGGCTCGGACGATAAGATTCTGCAATATGATCATAATCTTTTGATTTCTGATTTTCGTTTTCGATAATGAAGCCAATCGGAGTTCCGGTTGTTTTTCCTTCGAAAATTCCTGAAAGAAATTTCACTGTATCACTTTCTTTTCTTTGGGTTACGATGGCAGACTGTCCCGGTTTTCTGCGATCCAATTCGTACTGAATTTTATCGAAATCTACCGTTAAACCTGCCGGAAAATTATTGATGATTCCACCATAAGCCAGACCGTGACTTTCTCCAAATGTTGTAAGACTGAGAAGATTACCTAAAGTATTTAACATACTACAAATTTAAGGCTTTTTCTTCAGATAAAAAGGCTCCCGAAATATGATCTATTTACCGAGAGGATTGATAGTATAAATAACAGATTTTGCCTGTTTTCTTTCCTGATTGTTTAATTTTTTCCAGACGAATCCTTTTTTCAGGTTTTTATCATCAATTAATTGAGGAAATATCCCGAGTTTTTCATCCTGTGAAACGTAGCCTGCGGAAATAGCGGGTAGTTTAGAATCGTAATTAAAAGGATAATTTTCCGAAACATTAAATTTTAAATTACCAACCCTGAAAGAATCAAACTTTGTGCTTTCATAGACCGAAGGTTTGTACAATTGTTCTTTTTCAAGTTTTCCCATAAAACTTCCCGGATTGAAACTTGGGAAATACGTCTGCAAAATATTTGGGAAAGTTAAAAATCCGATAAAAATGATGCTTAAAACAGAAAATGCCGCAACCGATTTCTTCTGGTTAAAATAATCTCTGAAAAGGATAAAGAAGATCACGAAAAAGACATCCATAAAAAATCTGTACTGCGCTGAAAAAAGAAGAACCAAAACACTTTTAATGATAAGCGAGATACAGATGAAAGTAATAATTCTGTTTTTTTTGATGAAGGTAAAAACAACGAAAATGATCAGACTTACAATAAAAAGAAGATTTATTTTTGCTTTGATTCCATTGAGAAAAAGCCAGTTTCTGATGTAATCAATGGCAGAAAATTTCTGAATTTCTTCATACGAATACTGCATATCATATGTTTTCTGAATGGCAAACTGAGAAGATATTTTTAAAACTTCAGGATTGGGTTTCCAGCTTACTCCTAAATCTATTATTGAAACAGGGAAAACGGGATATCCGAATGTGTAAATATTTTTAATGAAAAACAGGAAACCGATTAAAATTCCGAAGATTAAATTTTTTAAGGCTGATTTCAAAATAAAAACAGAGTAGAGAAAGCTCAAAACCGGCAGCCAGATCATAGTAGGTTTGATGATAAAAACAAAAACTGAAAAAGCGAACAGGAGAGAGGTTTGTTTATTTTGTTTTAAAATTTCATTTAAAATGATGAGTGAAAAAACAATAACAGGCAAATCCGGACTTGGTGACTGGCAGAACAATAGTAAAACCGGAATAAAACAAAGTTGAATCCAGCTTTTCTTTTCTATTATATATAAGGTATAAATAATCAGTACAACTGAATTAATTCTTAAAAACGGATCGGAAAAATTGGAAAATCCGGCCTGAAAAATATGCCAAACCGACATTTGTCCTAACGTGAGATCGAGGTTGGATATTCCTTTTACCAAACCCAATTCTTTCAGCCATTTTATAGTGGGAACATAATATCCGAAATGGTCTAAAATATAGGGATAAAAAGATCCGCTGAATAAAATAATTAATGAAACTAAGCAGATCAGCGAAAAATCTTTTTTTGAAAAGGCTGTAAAATCTTTATAAAGTTTATCCTTAAAAAAATAAACCAGTCCTATTGCAATAGTAGAAAATTCTACATAACGGTTTAAAGGAATAAAAAATGCAAGAATTGTCCACGACAAGCTTATTCCAAGAATTCCTAAAAGAATTTTTCTGGATATTCCTTCAATTAATTTTCCTGAAAAATTTTCTACAATTTTCCCTGTTCCCATTAAAACAGGAATGAGTAAAAGTGTGGAAAGCAAAAGTAGAATCATAAAAAAAGATTGCCTAAAAATAAGCAATCTTTCTCTTTTATGATGAAAATATAATTTTATCTTGGCTGTACTCTACCGCTTTTTCTGTCCTGCGCTCTACCCAAAGTATATCCTGTCGCACCCCCGATTACACCCCCAATGGCTGCACCGGCTCCCGGACTTTTCTTATTAACAATAGCTCCTAAAGCCGCTCCACCTACAGCACCGATGATGGTACCTTTAGCCGCTTCGCTCATCCCTTTTTTCTTGGCGGTTGTCTGCGAAGAACTTCCATTGTTGGCATAAGTTCCGTTGCTGGAACCTGAGCTTTGGCTTGGTCTGTCTCTATAAACGGTACGTGTTTCTCTTATCACTTGCGGTCTCGCGTTTGCTGCTGCTGTTTTCGCTTTTTGTACTTCAGCTACACTATCCGCTTTTTTCTGTGCTTCATAAGCCATTTTTTCTTTCTCGATGGCTAATTTTTGTTTTTCAATTTCCAACTGTCTCATCTGGAACTCCATTTTCTGCTGTTCCAAAGATTGCTGGGCTATCTGATCGTCTTTTTTACAGGCGGTCAGTAAAAATACCGACATCAGTCCTGTTAATACTATACTTTTCATAACTCAAATTTTTATAAGGATTTTAAGTCAATCCAACTTCGATGTTAATTCTGTTTCCAATTATGAAGCCAAAATTCAGTTAAGCAATGTTAAATTTTTTAAATGAATCTTAAAATTATGATGTAAATCCTTTATTCATAAATGGTTTTAAGGTGTTAAAAATTGTTGATTTTTACTTAAAATCTAATTAATATGAATTCTTTATCTTTGGATTACCAAATTACAGTATTATGAAAAAATCAATTGTAAAAATTATGCTTTTTACAGGCGTAATTGCTGTCGTAAGTTCTTTTTCGGCAATTAAAGGTGATTCTGAAAAAAAATATTCACCATCTAAAAACATTTCTCAGACAGAAACCTATCAAATCCGTTTTGGACTACAGAATCAGAATGGTTCTAAAACACTTTCAGGAAGTTATGATCTTGGAAATTTTGTAGCAACAAATACCGTAACCGGAGAAACTTTTGAAACGTATGGCGGAAGCGGAATGCAGTCTTTGCCTCAGTATTTTGATGGTCTTCCTGAGGGAAATTATACCTTCACTGCCACACAGGGACAGGGAGGATGGGTAGGCTACGGTTCTGTGACGGCAGAAGTTTCTGAGGCGAAAGTGGATGCAGATGGTTATGTTACGGTGTATGTTCCTATTGCCTGGGAAGAATAATTTAAACTTATTTACAAATTAGCCTGTCTTTTAAGCCTCCTGAGTAAGGGGGCTTTTTTATTTAAAGCAATAACGCGTTGTTTTTTTACAGATCGAATTTATGATAGGGATGCCTGAGTTTACAATTTGATAAAATCGTTTATAATAAAACAGAAAAGATGACGTTATTAAAAAACACAAATTTGGCTACGTTAATGATTTATATAGTTAAAATTTAATGCATTTTCTGCAAAAAGATTGTAATTTATACTATATATTATCAAAAAACGAGTTAGATTTGCAGTACAACAACAAATTTCTAGCCTATGGTGAATTATTTTACTTTTTTTCAATTTTATCACAAACTCAATATCTTGGATAATCCTTATTCGAGATATAATTTCTTAAGCAAAATTTATAACTTTCATATCCTAAGAGGATCTAATATTTATTAATATGAAAAAATATCTATTGTTTTTTTTCTTGGCACTTTCGTATATACTGAGTGCACAGGTAAATTCTTATAGTTTTTCACAATCTACGGGAAGCTATACAGCTTTGCCAAGTACGGCAACGGTCTTGGCAACTGCAACAGGGAACACAGGAGCGGCATCATTAGATAATGTTGTTTATCCGGTTACTCTTCCTTTTCCGGTTTCATTTAACGGAAGTAATTATTCTTCCATCAATGTTTCAACAAACGGATTTATTACTTTCGGAGCAACCGCTCCGGGAACTGCTACCTACAGCCCGATTTCCAGTACGGAAACTTATGCAGGGGCTGTTTCTGCATGGGGTAGGGATTTAAATTCTGTTTTTAATATTGCTTCTAAAACAGGAAGCATCAGTTGGGCTGTTGTAGGAACAGCGCCTAACAGAGAGATTGTAGTACAGTGGTCAGACTTCAGACCTTCTTATTCTACTTCTACAACGAGTGTTTATACTTTTTCTTTTCAGATAAGACTTAGAGAAACTACAAATACGATTGCCGTAGTTTATAAGGGAGGAAGTTACCTTGCGGGTACTACGTCTGTAAGCGGAACGATTCAGGCGGGATTAAGAGGGGCTACGAATGCCGATTTTAATCACAGGCTGAATGCTACCACTGCTTTGTTTACGGCTTCTACTTTGGCAACAGCGAACAGCAGCACTCAATCTTTCAATACAACCGCTGCAACTCCGGGAATGCCTTCAGATGGTCTTATCTATACATGGACTCCGCCATCTTGTTTTGGTGCTTCAGGTTTTGCTTCTTCAGGGGTTACGGCCAACAGTGCTACTGTTACATGGGCTGCAGCATCAACACCTCCGGCGAACGGGTATGAAATATATTACAGTACAACGACTACGGCTCCTGCTACACCTCAAATCACGGGTATTGCGGGAACGGCTACAAGTTATACAATTCCTGGTTTAGCTGCCAATACAACTTATTATGTTTGGATCAGGTCAAAATGTAGTTCAACCGCTCAAAGTTCTTTAATAGGACCTATTACTGTTTATACAGGATATTGTACGCCTACAGGCGGTACGTCTTCTACAACCTACTATTTGAATAATATTACAACTACAGGTGGATGGACTAACCTTGCATATACAGCTACTTCCTATCAGGCTTATGTAAACTCTCCGGGAGTGGTGTTAAGCTCTCCGGGATTTACTGTAACAACCAACTTAGCGACATCGGGCGGAAGTACTTATTATTATTATGTATGGGTAGACTGGAATAATGATCTTGATTTTAATGATCCGGGAGAAACTATTTTAGCAACGACTAGTTATACAGGAACTGCAACGGCAAATATTGCTATTCCTGCAGGACAGGCGGTAGGAAACTACAGAGTACGTACATCATCATCATTTATTGGTGCAAATACTTCGTGCGGACCATCTCCGTATGGAAATTTTGTGGATTTCACTTTATCTGTTGTAGCTCCTCCAACGTGTCTGCCTCCTACTGGTCTTACGATCACTACGGCAACAACATCAAGTGCTACAATACAGTGGACAGTTCCTGCAACACCACCGGCAAATGGATATGATGTTTATTATAATACTACAGGAGTTGCTCCTACAGCGGCAACAGTTCCTCAATATAGCGGTGTAACGGGACCTAGCCAGTTGATTACCGGTTTGGCTACAAGTACAACGTATTATGTTTGGGTAAGAGCGAAATGCAGCAGTACAGATATTAGTTATTGGTCCGGACCTCGTACGGTTTACACAAATTACTGTGTTCCTACGGGAGGTTCATCTTCAACAACTTATTATCTGAATAATATTACAACTACAGGTGGATGGACCAATTTAGCTTATACTGCTTCTTCGTATCAGGCATATGTAAATTCTCCTAGTGTTGTTTTGAGTTCTCCAGGATTTACAGTAACGACCAACTTGGCGACATCCGGTGGAAGTACCTATTTTTATTATGTATGGGTAGACTGGAATAATGATCTTGACTTTAACGATCCGGGAGAAACTATTTTAGCAACGACTACTTATACTGCAACGGCAACAGCAAATATTGCGATTCCTGCGGGACAGCCGATAGGGAACTACAGGGTTCGTACTTCATCATCATTTATTGGTGCAAATACGGCTTGCGGACCTGCTGCATATGGAAACTATGTAGATTTTACCTTATCTGTGGTAGCGCCTCCGACGTGTCTTCCTCCGACTGGTCTTGTGATTGCAAATGCGACAACGTCAAGTGCAACAATACAGTGGACGGTTCCGGCGACACCACCGGCAAATGGTTATGATGTTTATTACAATACTACTGGAGTTGCTCCTACAGCAGCAACTGTTCCTCAGTTCACTGGAGTTCCGGGACCTAGCCAACTGGTATCGGGATTAGCTTCAAGCACAACGTACTATTTCTGGGTAAGAGCAAGATGTAGCAGTTCAGATATTAGTTATTGGTCCGGACCTCGTACGGTTTACACCAATTATTGTCTTCCTACAGGTGGTTCATCATCGACAACCAATTATTTAAAAACGATTACATCAACAAACGGGTTTACGAATCTGAATTACACTGCTACAACTTACAGTGCGTATGTAAATAATTCGGCAACAAGTTTCTCTGTATTGCCTGGAGGAATTGCTAACGTTTCGATGAATGCAGGAACAAGTACATATTACTATTATATCTGGATCGACTGGAATAATGATTTAGTATTTGATCCGGCTACTGAGCAGGTGTATTATTCCGGAGGTTATATAAATTCTGTTGCTAACGCTCCGATAAGTTCTGTAGGTCGTCCTTCAGGTTCTTATAGAGCAAGATTTGCAGCGTCTTATATCGGTACGGTAACTCCTTGCGGACCGGCTCCTTATGGTAATTATGTAGATTTTACATTTATCATTAAGCCATGTTCTACAACAGCACCTACGAATGTATATGTGGATGCAATTGCTCATAATGCAGCGACTGTACACTGGACTCCTTCTCCTGATAACCTTGGTTACAAAGTATACTGGAGAAAGAACGGAACAACACCATGGGTAAATTCATCAGTTGTATTAACGCCGCCGGCAACAGCGTATACAATCAATACAGGTTTAGATCCTGCTACAAAATATGATGTAATGGTAGTTGCTGTTTGTAACAATACTGAAGGTACTGCTACACCGGCTGTGTTTACTACAAGATGTGATCCAACCCCTCCGAATGTAACCATAAGTAATATTACTACAAACTCTGCAATCGTAACTTGGGCTCCTATTGTGGCGAGTGCTACTTATGTAATCAGATATAGAATTGTAGGTACAGGAACATGGACTACTGTGAATATCACTGCACCTCCTTTAAATACATATTCAATTACCGGATTAACTCCGTATACTACATATGAAGTACAGGTGGCAAATATCTGTAACGGTGAAACGACTGTTAACACTTGGTCTAATCCTAAAGTATTTACTACGGAAAGAACTTGTCAGTTACCTCCTCCGGGACTTACCATTACAGCGATTACACCGACTACGGCACAAGTAACATGGGATCCTTTTCCGGGAGCTACTTATATCTTAAGATACAGAAAAGTAGGAATTCCGAGCTGGACAATGGTACCGTCTAATACCAATACGATTACCCTTACAGGTTTATTGGAGCTGACTAAATATGAAATGCAGGTAGCAAACGTTTGTAGCGGAACTCCGGGAACGTATACACTGCCTTATTTCTTCACAACGCCAACTATTGTGTATTGTCAGATGGCATCTACAGGGGCTATAACTTCAGAATATATTTCTAAAGTAACGGTAACGCCAAATGGCAAACCTCAGATGACGAATACTTCCGTAGGATCTAACTATACAGATTATACAGGAGTTACAACTAAATTTATCGACCTGATTCAGGGATCTACGGACAACAAGATCGTGATCGATAAAAAATTAGCAGGAAACAATAAAGCGGGTGTTGCAGTATGGATCGATTTCAACAGAAACGGATATTTCGATATCAACGAAAGAATCCTTGCGGACGGACCAAATACGAATCCTACAGCAAGTACAACGTTTACAGTGCCTGCAGATGCGTTCATCAGTCTGGTAGACTACAAATATGTAGTGATGAGAGTGGCAATGGGCAAAGATATTATTCCGGTAAATTGTACCAACTTCCCAGATGGAGAAGTAGAAGATTACACGGTAAGAATTTCTAAGCTTCCGGTTCCTAACTCGATCAATCAGTCTGATATATTGATCTATCCGAATCCGGTTAGCACAGTATTAAATGTTAAGAACATCAGTCCGAGAGGGAATTATAAGATCTATAATTCAGCCGGACAGGTGGTATCAAGCGGTATTATCTTAAACAACAAAATTGATGTTCATACATTAATAAACGGCGTTTATGTAATCGATATTGAAGATTCTAAAGGAACTGTACAGAAAAAGTTCATTAAAGAATAAAATAATTAATAATTTACACCAAATAAGCCTTCAGAAATGGAGGCTTATTTTTTTTGTTTTCTTAATAAATGTTAAAATGTGAATTATAGAAAAAATTCGACGATAATAGAATGTTTAATTTGTCATATGCCGGTAATTACAGCAATAAAAGAAAGTTAGCAGGTATAAAAAAGAAAATATATCCTGTTATAATGAAATTAACAGTTTTTTAATCTTTGATAAAAATTGTTAATTGATGAAATTAATATTTCATATAGATGTATCTAAAACTAACATTTCATAAATTTGCAGTCACTCATGTTTAATTTGAGTTTTCATGGTTATTAGTTTTTATCCTCGTAGAAATACGGGGATTTTTTATTGTACAAAGAAAAAATAGCAAGAGAGAAAGAAGAATAGAAGCTTTAATTTTGGTTTTTCGCAAATAAGAACACTTTAAACCTGTCATTACTGCTGTATCTTTTACAGCTTTCATCCATAAACAAATCAGGAGATTTTTTAAACTCTTCAATGTACTTAAGACCTTCTTCGTCTATACTTGGAATAATAATGTAATCATACAGCGTTTTTGTAAACTCGCTGGAATTTTTTAAAATGTTCTTCTTGTGTTTTAATGCTTCGTTAAATGTCATGATTTTAGTTTATGCAAATTTAATCATTATTAAGTGAAAAAAACAGCACTCTAATGAAGAAATTTTGTATGCAATATTTAGTTTTTTTCGAAAATAAATATATAAAATATTGATTATCATTAATTTAATAATTTGTATTTTCATTTTTAATAGAATTATTTCTATGATTTAGGTCATAAAATATAGAAATAGTTATAACTAAATTTAATATATAACATTTAAATGTTTTAATATCTCAGTAAGTTTGCCTCTCATTCGTGAGAGGTTTTTTATTATGACTCAGATCATACGGTAAAGAATGGTTTTATTGTAGCTTTAAAACTTCAATTTCCATTCGTTTTTAAACAGTTTTAGAAACTTCTCAGTTTTTCTGGGAAGTTTTTTGTTTTCGAATGTGAAAGTCTAAATAATGAATTGTCAGGAAAAAGTCGGGAAAAGTAAACAAAAATGCTAAATGCTTTAATGCTAAATGCTTTTATGAAGCTATTTAAATATTTGATGGAGTTATCATCTGTTTATTTCGTGTCTTTTTGACGTTTTTAGTTGTTTTTGTAGTAAACAAATAAAACAATAACAAAGTCCTGTTTGGAGGTTTGTTATTTTAATAAATTTTTCTTTTTAATATCTTCTTCTATTAGTAGATTAAATTTGTCAATATTTAATTTTTCAATTAACATTTCTAGGTGTTTTGAAGAAGGGAATAAGATAAATGAATAATCGACTTCGTCACTTCTGTTACTTTTAATAATGATATAACTTTTTCCTTTTCTATAATAATAATCTGCATAAAAAGGAGTTTGTGAAATTATTGGACCATTCAAATAAACGCAGCTGCCTTTTAAATTCTTATTATACCATTCAATTTTTTTATCAACTGAAGTGATTTTATTGGCTATATTTATTTTATGCCATTCATTTTTCTTTTCAGCTATATATTTCAGATAGTCTAAGAAGACATAAAACTCGTGTCTGGTTAATATAAATGATGATTTTTTAAAAATAGGATCATCTGATTCAACATCAATTAATATATTTTCTACAATAGGGTCATTATCATAGTCAAGCATAATATTATAACTCTTTTTAGGATTTTCCATTGAGTAGGAGCTATATTTTATAATATTCTGACTAAGAGCTAAATTCGAAAACAAAACAAAAATTATTAATTTTCTCATTTTTTCTAATTATTATTTAATTTCCACTTTGTCCCATCTTCAAAAGCGACTTCATAGGCTCTTGCACCAATAAGCTTTTTTCCATCTCTACTTAATATATCCCATTGTCCAGAATCAGTTTTGCCTGGCTTTAGTGCGTCATCAGTAAAGCCTCCACCTGTACCAGTTGAAACTCCCATATCAGCAGGCTCACCAAATGAATTTTCTCCGTACCATTCAAACCGAATTGCTGAAATTGTTTTGTCAGAGACGTTTTTATATGTTAATGCAACGTCTTTATAGGTAGAATATTCTTTTTCTACAAATCTGTATTTTAAAACTTGAACAGGGGAATTTTTAGTTAACTCTTTATCTAAAAAACTTTCTTTTGTATCTAAATTTGCTTTTTGTTGATTTGAAGCCATAATGCTATCAACTATTTTACCTGCTTTAGCTTCAATTTCCGGAGAGTATTCTTGCTTTTTTCCGCAAGAAAACAATAATAATATTGTTAAAGTGAATAGTGTTTTTTTCATAGTTAAAAATTTTCCGCAATATATAAAATCTTTGTAATTTTCTATTACGGAAAGCCTCAACAGAAGAAAAGGGATCGGATCATAGCCAAAAGTTGGGGAGAAAAGATAAATAAAAAAATCCCTAAACGCTTAAACAGCAATTTAGGGATTTTAAAGAGGTACCTAGCGGATTCGAACCGCTGTAGATGGTGTTGCAGACCACTGCCTAGCCGCTCGGCCAAAGTACCAT
This sequence comes from Chryseobacterium gambrini, assembly GCF_900156825.1. GTDB lineage: Bacteria > Bacteroidota > Bacteroidia > Flavobacteriales > Weeksellaceae > Chryseobacterium > Chryseobacterium gambrini. The sequence continues at coordinate 437,039 of NZ_FTOV01000002.1, forward strand.
TTACCATTTTTGAGGTGTGCAAATATAGTAAAATTTATTTTCGAACAAAAATTTTTAAGCAATTTCTTTCGTGCCAATGCTCTCTATTTCGCTTTTTGCCTGTCTTTCAGTCTCATAATTTTTGGTATGAATTACCCTTGTATCACTCCAGCTGTCGTGCCACCCGTTTTCGCCAAGAAAAGAAAGTACATCAAAAGGAACAAGTCTTGAAATATTCCGTATAAAATAATCCTGTAAAGTAGGAGATGTACCGTCTGTCATAATAACTTTCGTTCCTGTAATGTATTTGCCTACTGTTTTTCCTTTTGTAAAATATTCCATAAGAAAAGTATATAGAAAATATACAACCGAAGTAAGGATAATATCGGCAAGACGCCCAATTCCGGATAGTTTATAAATCATTGGAGTGAAATAATACATTCCAAAAACATTATCAATAAAAACTAAAGCAATACCGAGAAGGAAGAAGAACAGATTCATCACCAGTTTATCAATAAAAAGATTTGCAAATCTTTGCCATTTCGTTGCTCTGTGGATATCCACAATTTTAAGGTACTTTCTCATGTGTATTAGTTTTTAATAATTTTAAATTCCTGTTAGTGTTAATTTTAAAGTGGCGTTAGTATCAATCACGGCAGTAATTCCATAAGGATTGAGGAGGATTTTGCTGGGTTTGAGGCTGAATACTTTTCCGTTCATTTTTAAGCCTTTATAATATTCTTTATTGAATGCTTCTTCGATGCTTTTCTTTGAACTGTTTTCCAGTTCTTGGGTAGGAATTCCGTATTCTTCCTCGATCATTTTTACAATTCGTCCTTTGAAAAGGAGCGTCGCTGTTTTTTGAAGGAAATTTGCCGTTTTCAGGTTGAATTTTGTGTTAGACAATACAATTTTCTTTTTGGCTTCATCATACACCGGAATCCCGGAAATGAAAGCTTTTCCGTTTACATACCCTTCGGTTTCCGCTTCTATCATTACCTTATCATCAACGCCGTATACTTTAATGTCTTTAATTTTTACGGATGAACCTCTTACATCATATTCCTTATTCAAAAACATATTTCTCGCAATATTGGTCGCTTCTGTAAACGGAATATTGGCGGTTGTCTGAAGCAGAAACTGATTTCCCAAAGTCGGAATAAATGTGAAACCCGGAGCCGATTTTATCGCAGGAGCAGAACCCGGCTGATTTCCCGTAAATGTTTCAGAAAATACATCAATTCCGATGTTGGTATCAATCTGGTTGGCGTAAAATTTTAGAGGAGTGATGTTTACCTTTACCGGAGAAACTTTCAGCCACGTTTTGTATTCTTCAGAAATATTAAAAGGCTGTGCGAAAACATTCCACGCCATTACGGCGTATTGCTGAAAGTTGAGCTGGGTTGCCATTTGGCTGTCGATGGTTTTACAGAACTTTTGCTGTTGTTCCACCAGACTCTTTTCCACCAGAGAAGTGATCGGGATTTTTATTCTTCCATAATCCAGAACCGGTTTGGTTACCCATCGAAAACCATTGGGTTTTGTATTGGTTGTGATGGTCCAGTTATTCTGAAAATTTAATACCGCATTAAAGGACATCACCGTTTCAAAAGTGGTGTTCTGATACGTGTAAATTCCCAGCGTTCCGATGCCTTTTTCTGCCCAGACTTTTAAAGGAACTTCAATCAGTATGTTTTGATTGGTTCCTCCTGCAAGACGGATAGGACCGGTTTTCCAGACTTTTACTTTAAATTGGTCATTGTCATTATCCGTGTAAGAATCGTCCTGATAAATCAGATCCTTTACCGATGCATTAATCAGATTGCTGATCTCTGAAAGCGGAATGGCAACCGGCATCGTAATACTGGATTTTACTTTCGGAAAATTATAGTTCGGAACTTCAGAACTCATCGTGGTCTGTGCGGAAACAGCCGTACAAAACAGAAGAAATATTAATTTTACAACTTTCAATTGTGTGATTTTTTATAAATGAATATCAGAATTTAAGGCTTAAAACTTTTTTCAAGCTCAATACTTGCTCCTGTCATTTCGCCTTTCATCGGTGGAGCTGTTTTCGTTATTTTTAATTTGATATAATCCACCTGCGGAAATGTCTCATGAATTTTAAAGATAATTCTTCCTGCGACGTGTTCCAGCAATTTAGACTTTATTTTCATCTCATCATGAATAATATCATTGATGTCTGCGTAACTGATCGTATCTTTCAGATCATCAGAAGCTGCTGCATTCCAGAGGTCGGTATGAAGTTCTGCATTTACAATATAATAGGTACCAACAATATTTTCTTCCGGAAGAACACCGTGGTAAGCATATATTTTTACATTTTCTAAATAAATCCTGCTCATAACTCTTAAATTTCTGTAAGCAAAAATCGTTTTAATTCTGCAAAATCGGGACTAATTTCAATACTTTTTTTCTCTTTTTTCATCAATAATTCTAAAGATTTGGGCAAATCTGCTGAAATATGAATGGCTTTCTCTACTGCCTGAGGAAATTTTACGGGATGTGCAGTTCCCAGAATTAAGCCTTTTTTAGGATTGTCTTCAAAATATTTCTCCATGGCAGCGTATGCGACTGCGGCGTGAGGATCGAGGAGATGATAGTAATTTTCATACACATTTTTAATGACAGCCAATGTTTTTTCATCATCCACAGAATATCCTGAAATCATATCCGCTAAATCCTGAAATTTATTTTCAAAAAGCGTTAAAATTCTTACAAAATTACTCGGATTTCCTACGTCCATTGCATTAGAAAGCGTAGCTACAGTTTCTTTTATCTGTAGTTTTTCTGTTTTTAAATAGTTGGGAATAACATCGTTTTCGTTACACGCAGCAATAAAATGTTCTACAGGAAGTCCCCGGAAATAAGCCAGAATTCCGGCACACAGATTACCGAAATTTCCGCTTGGGACGGCAATAACAGGTTTTCCATTTTCTGTTTTTTTCCATTGCTTCAGCGCGAGCAGATAATAAATTTGCTGAGGAAGCCATCTTGCGACATTAATGGAATTGGCAGACGTTAAAAATAATTTTGAATTAATTTCTGCGTCCGAGAAAGCCTGCTTTACCAAATTCTGGCAATCATCAAAACTGCCATCAACTTCTAAAGCAGAAATATTTTCGCCAAGTGCGGTTAACTGCTTTTCCTGAACTTCGCTTACCCGATTTTTTGGGTAGAGAATAACTACATTAATATTCTCAGTTTTATAGAATCCATTCGCAACGGCTCCTCCTGTATCTCCCGATGTAGCAACCAAAACCGTTACTTTTTTATTTTCACTTTTCAGAAAGTAGGAGAGGCAGCGGCTCATAAATCGGGCTCCCACATCTTTAAAGGCTAAAGTCGGACCATGAAAAAGCTCTAAAGAACAGATGTTTTCATTGATTTTTTTCAACGGAATTTCAAAATTGATGGTTTCCGAAACAATTTCTTTTAAAATCTCCGAAGGAATTTCGTCGCCCACAAAATCTTTCATGCATCGGTAGGCAATTTCTACATCGCTGTAAAGGTCTAAATTTTCAATAAAATCTTTTTCAAATAATGGGATGTATTCTGGGAAAAACAGTCCTTTTTCTTTTCCCTGTCCTTTTATGGTAGCTGTTTTGAAATCAACAACTTCTTCTTTATCTTTTAAATTATAATACTTCATAGGCTGATTTTTATTTTTCAATAATTTCTATTCCTTTAGGGTTTACTTTAGAGACATAAGCGAAACTTTCAATGTCAATTGTACGGTAAACAGATTTCATCATTTCTGCTATTTCGTATGAAATTTTTTCGTTTTCGGAAAGCATAAAAACGGAAGGTCCTGAACCTGAAATTCCTCCGCCCAAAGCGCCTAAACCGAGACTTTTTTCTTTAATTTCATCGAATTTAGGAATCAGAATACTTCTTACAGGCTCTACAATCACATCCTTTAAACTTCTTCCGATCAGTCCGAAATCATTATTCTGGATTCCGGCAACCAGTCCTGCGATATTTCCCCATTGCTCTATGGCGTCCTTCAGAAGAATATTTTTCTTCAGGATTTGTCTTGCATCGGAAGTTTTTACTTCGACTTGCGGATGAATAGCCGTTACAAATAAGTCCGGTGCATTCAGTGGAATAATATCAACAGGATTTGAAGATTTGATTAAAGTAATTCCGCCGAAAATACAGGGCGTGATATTGTCTGCATGTTTCACCCCTGAAGCTAATTCTTCACCAAACATGGCAAAATAAATCATTTCTTCTTTAGAGAGAATGTTTCCCAGTAAATAGTTGGCTCCAAAAGCGGCTCCTGCTGCACTTGCCGCACTGGATCCCAATCCGCTTCCGGGTTTTATTTTTTTATGAATGATTACCTCGAAGCCGTTTTTAAGGTTTAATTCCTCCTGAATTTTCAATAAAACTTTTCCGGCAACATTTTTTGACGTTTCTTCCGGCAGTCCGAAATCGTCTGTGTGTCTGATGATGATTTCAGAGGTTTCCAGCAGTTTCAGTTCCATTACATCAAACGGTTCATGGATTGCCATTCCTAAAATATCGAATCCGCAAACCAGATTGGCAATGGTAGCAGGAACTTTTAATTTAACTTTTTTCATAACTCAATTTTTAAACAGAACGGAGAATATCTGCGAAAACACCACTTGCTGTAACTTCTGCACCGGCTCCAGCTCCTTTTACAACAAGAGGCTGTTCATAATATCTCAGCGTTTTGAAAATTACGATATTATCTTTTCCATACAGATGAAAAAGATCGCTTTCCGGAGCAATATGTTTCAGTCCTACTTTTGCTTTTCCCTCTTTAAATTCAGCAACATATTTTAAAATTTTGCCTTTATTTTTTGCTTCCTCCAAAAGATTCCTGAAATGATCTTCATACTTGGAAAGTGCATCATAAAAGTCGTTTACGCTTCCTTTCATACATTCTGCAGGAAGAAAACTTTCATTTTCAATACTGTTAAATTCAATGGAATAACCGGCTTCTCTGGCAAGAATCAGAATTTTTCTGGCAACATCAGTTCCCGCCAAATCGAGTCGGGGATCGGGTTCTGTATAACCTTCTTTTTGAGCCTGAGCCACAATTTCAGAAAATTTCCTGCTTCCGTCGTAATTGTTGAACACAAAATTTAAAGTCCCGCTGAGAACCGCCTGAATCGAAGTAATTTTATCGCCGCTTCGGATAAGATCATTGATTGTTCCGATAATCGGCAATCCTGCTCCCACATTGGTTTCAAATAGAAATTGACAACTGTGGTTTCTGGCTGTATTTTTTAAATTTTTATAATTTTCAAAATCAGAAGAAGCGGCAATCTTATTACAAGCAACAATATTTACACTTTTCTTCAGAAGTTGCTCATAGATATTCGGAACTTCGGAACTCGCGGTAACATCTACAAAAACAGAGTTTCTTAGATTTCTTGAAATAATTTCCTGCGCAAATTTTTCAGCAGAAGCTTCCTGACCATTTTGATCGAAGTTGGTAAATTCATTTTCTGAAATCCCTTTGTCTGAGAAAATCATCTTACGGCTGTTGGACAGTCCTGCAATTCTTAAATTAACTGAAAGGTGTTCTTTAAGATAGTCGTTCTGGCTATAGATCTGCTGAATTAACTTCATTCCCACATTTCCTGTTCCGCAGATGTAGAGATGTACCTGTTTAATTTCGGACTCAAAAAATTCTTCATGTAAAACATTAACCGCTTTTGTAATATCTTTTTCTGAAATAACAATACTGATATTTTTTTCTGATGATCCCTGAGCAATTGCTCTGATATTGATGCCGTTATTTCCCAGACAACCGAACATTTTGGCACTCACACCGCTTCTGCTTTTCATGTTTTCTCCCACCAAAGCAACAATCGCAAGATCTGTTTCAATTTTTACCGGATCAATTCTTTTGAGCTTTAAATCATCTTCAAAAGCAGAATCAATGGTACTTTTTGCATTGAAAATATCTTTTTCGCTGATCGCAATTGTGATAGAGTGTTCTGAAGAACTTTGAGTAATTAAAATGACATTAATCTTTTCCTGACTCAGGCATTGAAATAGTTTTGCGGAAACTCCGGGAATGCCTATCATCCCGCTTCCTTCTACAGTAAGCAGAGCAATGTGGCTCATATTGGATACACCGACAGCAATTTGTTCATTTTCTAGATGAGATTTTTTTACATGATGAGAAATTAGTGTTCCCTGAGCTTCCGGATCGAAAGTATTTTTAATTCTCAGGTTGATATTTTTCACCATTACCGGCTGAATGGTGGGAGGATACAGAACTTTTGCCCCAAAATGAGAAAGTTCCATTGCTTCGGAGTATGAAATTTCAGCAATAGGTTTCGCATGGGAAACCAATCGCGGATCTGAAGTCATCATTCCGCTTACATCGGTCCAGATTTGAAGTTCATCTGCATGGATTATAGAGGCGATGATTGATGCCGTATAATCTGAACCGCCTCTGCCTAATGTTGTGGCATTTTCTTTTGCATCTTTAGCAATGAATCCGGGAGTGATAATGATCTGATTTTTATTTTCATTCAGAAATTGGCTGAGATTATCTTCTGTAACTTCAAAATTTACTTTTGCATTGGTGAAATTGCTGTCTGTAACGATGTGAGAATCCATCCATAATGCATCCAAACCATTTGATTTCAGTCTTGCTGTGATAATATTTGAAGAAAGAAATTCGCCGTACGATGTAATTTTATCTTTGATTCTGTCTGTAAACTCTTTTAGGATAAAAATGCTGTTGCAGATGTCCTCAATATCATTAAAATGCTTTTTCACGAAACTGAGCCATGAACTCTGTTCTGCAAAAGGAATAAGATCTTTAACAAGGTCTAAATGTTTTTCTTCAAGATTTTTAAGGATGTGAATATAATTTTCATTGTTGTGAGAAGCGGCTTCTGCAACTTTTATCAATTGATCTGTAACCCCTTGAAGTGCTGAAACGACAACGATAATTCTGTTGTTCTGAGATTCTTTTTTAATAATGTTTTCTACCAACATTATATTTTGTGAATGGGCAACCGAAGTGCCCCCGAATTTTAAAACTTTCATTATTTGTTTTTTAATTATAGAAAATTGAATTTTACTCTTTAGGAAAAAGAGTACGTAGGCTTATAATGATATGTGAAAATACACCCCGTTATGGGGTAGTTGTAGTTGTTGTAGCAATAACAGAAACAAAAGATACATCCGAAATAGAGAAAATCGGAGTGGAAATATCTGATATGTTTATTAAAAAATTCATTGCTGTATGAACAAATGTACAAATTTTTTTTAAATCTGAAATTAAATAAGCTTTTATTTTGAATTTAATATAAACAATGCTTATCAATATTATGACGAACAAAAAAGCACTGCCAAAAACAGTGCTTTTATTTATTTTATGCTTTTTGAAAGATCAAGCATCGCTTCAATAGGTTTCAGCGCTCTTAATCTTAAATCTTCGTCGATGATAATTTCAGGAAGCTCATATTTCATACATAAATATAATTTTTCCATGGTATTACGCTTCATGTAGAAACATTCCGAGCAGTTACAGCTTTCATCAAAAACCAGAGCAGGAATTAATTCTTTATGAGGAGCGCGTTTTTTCATTTCGTGAAGAATTCCTTCTTCTGTAGCGATGATGAATTTCTGACAGTCGTCTTTTTCAACATAATTCAACAGGGCAGAAGTGGAACCTATAAAATGAGCCAGCTTTAAAACAGCTTCTTCGCTTTCAGGGTGTGCAATTAATTTTGCATCAGGATTCTCAGCCAGTTGCTTCGCAATTCTTTCCATAGAAAAAGCTTCATGTACAATGCAGCTTCCGTCCCAAAGGATCATATCGCGTCCTGTTTTCTGAGATAAATATCTTCCTAAGTTTTTATCCGGTGCGAAAATTATCGGTCGGTCTTTCGGTAAAGCTTCAATTACTGTTTCAGCGTTTGAACTGGTAACAATAATATCACTTTCAGCTTTCGTTTCTGCGTTACAGTTGATGTAGGTTGCCACCAAAGCATTTGGATGCTGTTCGCGCATTTTTCTCAGACCTTCTCCTGAACATCCGTCTGCCAATGAACATCCAGCCATTGTATCAGGAAGAACCACTTTTTTAGTCGGGTTGAGGATTTTAGCCGCTTCCGCCATGAAATGAACTCCGCAGAAAACAATCATGTCCGCATCCGTATCTTTTGCCTGTCTTGCCAGTTGCAGAGAATCTCCCAGAAAATCTGCAATATCCTGAATGTCTCCGGGTTGGTAATAATGCGCCAGAATAACGGCGTTTTTTTCTTCTTTCAATTTAAGAATTGCCTGTACAAGCTCTTCTCCTTGAGGAATTGCTATATCTTTTATATCCAGAAATCCTCTTACAGGGATCGCAGATTTAGCTTTTTCTAATGTTTCGGTACTCATATCAACCTCAATGTTTTAGAATCAGAAATTAAAAAATAGGAATTAAAAATTAGAATTTTGACGTTGTATAATAAACCTCAAGCTTCCTGTTTCCATCATCCGGTCTTTAACTTCCAATAAAATTTTTTATTAAACTTTCTATTTCTTTTTTTGCTTCGCTCAGATCGCTGTTGATGACGATTTTATCAAATTCCTTTGCGTAAGACATTTCTTCTTCTGCCTTTGCAACACGCGTTTTGATGGTTTCTGCATCATCTGTGTTCCTTGAGATCAATCTTCGTTCCAATTCTTCGATGGAAGGCGGTTCAATGAAAATTGACAAAGCCTGTTCTCCGAAATACTTCTTTAAGGAAATTCCGCCTTTTACATCAACATCAAAAATAACCACTTTCCCCTGATTCCAGATCTTTTCTACTTCAGATTTTAATGTTCCGTAATATTTGTCGGTATACACTTCTTCAAATTCTACAAAAGCATCTTCCGCAATCTTCTGTCTGAATTCATCGGGCGTTAAAAAATGATAATCCACTGCATGAACTTCGCTGCCTCTCGGCTGTCTCGTTGTACACGAAATCGAAAACTGCAATTCATTGAAAACCTCCAGAGAATGCTTTACCAATGTTGTTTTTCCGCTTCCAGAAGGCGCTGAAAATATGATAACTTTATTATTCAAAGTTTTTAGTTTATGGTTTAAAGTTAAAATCTATTATTCAAAATTATTATGCTTATCCAAAGTTTTTTTTACATTGAATTTTAAACATTAAACGTTGAATTTAAAGCACATTTAACGTTTGTTCTTTAATCTTCTCTAAATCATCCTTCATCATCACCACAAGTTTCTGAATTTCCGAATGATTGGCTTTAGAGCCTAATGTATTGATTTCACGACCAATTTCCTGAGAAATAAATCCAAGTTTCTTACCGTTGAAATCTTCATTGTCCATTACTTCTTTGTAATATTTCAGATGCTGGGAAAGTCTTACTTTTTCTTCTGAAATATCCAGTTTTTCTGTAAAATAAGCCATTTCCTGATAGAAACGCGTTTCATCTACATTCTCAAACTCTTTTAAAGTTTTCTGATAACGCTCCTTCACTGCCGAAATTCTTTCTTCTTCGAACGGAATAACTTCACCTAAGTATTTATCAATATTCTGAATATTTCTTTCAAGCTCTTCATGTAAAATTTTACCTTCCGTTCTTCTGAATTCTTCAAAACGGTCAACCGCAGCATTCACAATTTTTGCCAAAGCTTCCCATTCGCCTTCGGATAATTCGTCCGGTCTTGAAGTTATCGCATCAGGAAGCCTCACTGCCATTTTCAGATATTCGAAATCGGGTCCGTCTGAAGCGATGTTTTTCAGCTCCTTCATGTAAGAATCAATTAAACTTTTATTGATTTTCACATCGTTGGACTCCTCAAGATTTTCTATATTGATGTAGCAGTCTACTTTTCCACGGATTATTCTGTCGTTAAGAATTTTTCTTACCTCAAATTCCTTTTCTTTATATCTCAAAGGAATTTTGATATTTAAATCGAAGCTCTTGCTGTTCAGGGATTTAATATCGATGGTAATTTTTTTACCTTCAAAAACGTCTTCGGCTCTACCAAAGCCGGTCATTGATAAAATCATAGTTTTTTATTGTCCTACAAAGATAAACATTTAAGTCTATAGTTTTGCTAGTGTTGAAAGCTGGAAGAGGGAAGAAGGAAGCGGGAAGATTGTTGTGTATATTATTGAATAACTATTTTAACTTTCATCTTCGTTCTTCCAATCTTCCAGCCAATTAAATAAACTCATTTTCGTAAATTAGCGCGGTGAAAAAGAAAAAATTAATTTCTGTTGTAGGACCCACCGGAATTGGTAAAACAAGACTGGCAATTGATCTGGCAAAACATTTTAGCACAGAGATTGTTTCGTGTGACTCAAGACAGTTTTTCAGGGAAATGAAAATCGGAACAGCTTCACCGTCTGCTGAAGAACTTGCCGAAGCACCTCATCATTTTATCGGAAACCTTTCGGTGGAAGAATATTATTCGATCGGGCAATATGAGGAAGATGCTTTAAAAAAGCTCAATGAACTTTTTGAAAAATATGAAACCGTTATTTTGGTGGGCGGAAGCATGATGTATGAAAAAGCGGTGATTGAAGGGTTGAATGATTTGCCTGAAGCGGATGAAAACAATCAGAAAAAATTGCAGGAAATTTTCGAAAAAGAAGGAATCGAAAAACTTCAGGAAATCCTGAAAGAACTCGATCCCGAATATTTTGCGGTAGTCGATTTTCACAATCACAGAAGACTTTTACGAGCCATTGATGTGATTTGGCAGACAAATAAAAAATATTCTGAACAAATTGCTGTTTCGCAGGATTCCAGAGATTTTAAAACCATCCGTATCGGAATTGAAGCACCGAGAGAAGACTTGTACGACCGGATTAACAGGAGAGTGGATATCATGATGGAAAAAGGCTTGCTGGAAGAAGCAAAAAGCTTGAAGAAATTTAAACATCTTACCGCTTTGAATACGGTTGGCTATTCAGAATTATTTAAATATTTTGATGGAGAATGGGATCTGGATTTTGCGGTTTCCGAAATTAAAAAAAACAGCCGGAGATACGCAAAACGACAATTGACTTGGTATCGGAAAGCGAATGATATTCATTATCTGCAACTGGGATATTCGCAGGAGGATTTTGATGGTTTGATTGGGTATATTAATGAGGAATTTCAAAAATAAATCTTTTTGAACGATTAAGATTTTAATTAAGAGGTGAAGAATATTAAGGTGAGCTTCGCTTTTAGTATATTATGTTTATTAAATCTATTTGATTTTTCTTAATTAAACTTAACTCCTTAAATGTTCTTAATGGTTCAAAATTTTCGCAGATTGTCATTCTGACGAAGGAAGAATCTCTACGAAGATATTATAGATTCTTCACTCCATTTCTGAACTACGTTCGTAGATTTTTAGTCTATGTCCAGAATGACAACGCGAGCGGTTAAAAAATTTAATTTAAACAAAAAAATGCAGCCCCTAAAGACTGCATCCCATAACAATATAATTTTAATTTACTACTTCCAACCGCCTCCTAAAGCCCGGTATAAATCTACAATACTGCTTAATCTCTGCCTTTTTACAGACGCCAGATTAAGTTCGGCCTGCAGCGAATTTCCCTGAGCTGTTATCACTTCTAAATAATTTGCCATTCCGCCTTTGTACAGCATTTCGGCACTTTTGATTCCGTTTTTTAAAGTTGCCACCTGTTCCGTTGCTTTTTCTTCCTGAACTTTTAAACTTTCATTGGAAACCAAAGCATCAGAAACTTCTCCCACTGCATTTAAAACCGACTGACGGAACGCCAATACGTTTTTCTCTCTCTGAATTTTAGCCACATTTAAATCTGTTTTCAATTGTCTTTTCTGGAAAATCGGCTGAGTCAGACCTCCCAAAACAGACCCGAACAATGAAGCCGGAATCTGAAACCAGTTATCAATTTTAAATGAATTGACACCGCCATTTGCCGTAATTTTTAAGGAAGGGTACATGTTTGCCTGCGCAATTCCCACCATAGAATTGGATTCCAGCAAAACCAATTCCTGCTGACGGACATCAGGACGACGGCTTACCATTGCTGCAGGAAGTCCTGCCGAAATATCCTGTGGTAAAGAAGTATCAGACATTTCAATTGTTCTGTCGATTTTATTTGGATTTTCACCCACCAGAATACTCAATGCATTTTCCTGAATCGCAATGTTTTGCTCCAGTTGCGTAATCAATAATTCAGTTGATTGTTTCTGAGCGGTTGCTTGCTGAACGCCTAAAGAAGTGGTGTCACCGCTTTGCCATAATTTTTCTGTAAGAGAAAGCGTACGGTTGCTGAGTTCCAGATTAGATTGGGCAATCTGCAATTGTTTATCCAGCATCAGCAGATTGTAATACCCTTGAGCAATGGCTGCAACAACCTGCGTCTGAATTGCTTTTGTTGCTTCATAAGTCTGCAGATACTGCATTTTAGAAACTTCCTGCTGATTTTTAATTTTCCCCCAAATATCAGCTTCCCATGAAAGGTTGAATGCTGCATTGTAATCTTCAACATAGCTTTTTCCTAAAAACAAGTTCAAACTTTGTCCGTTCATGCTGTTTTTGGAAGGCTTGGAAATCTGTGCGGAAACTCCGAAACCAACATCAGGATATTGAAGATACTTTGCCTGTTTCAGTTTTTCCTGTGATGAAGCAACCTGCTTCAAAGCAATCTGTAAATCGTAATTGTTTTTAATTCCTTTTTCGATTAAGTTTTGCAGCATCGGATCGCTGAAAAATTGTTTCCATTCCAGGTTTGCCACACTTGCGGTATCTGCTGTTGCTGTATATTTAAAGGTTTCGGGAAGCTCCAGTTCAGGCTCCTTGTATGCCAGTTTCGACACACAGGAGACTGAAACCAAAGCCAGTCCAAAAGTGATGATGATATTTTTTATTCTTTTCATAAAGGTTTAAATTTTTAATGGATTACAAAACTTTGAGAAATTGTTTCCAAGCAGTCTTTAGTAGGAGAAAATACTTTGCTTTTTATGATTTTAGTTTGAATAGTTTCTTCTCTATTTTTTTATTTGAACCATTAAGAAGCATTTAAGTAGTTAAGATTAATTAAGAAAAATCAAATAGATTTTTTAATAAATATTCTGCTAAAGCGCAGCTCACTTAATATTCTAAACTCCTTAATCAAAATCTTAATGGTTCAAATTATATTTAAATTCTCAAAGTTTTGTCAATCATTATATTAATGAGCCGGAGTTAAAAGTTCTGCCTCCAGTTTCTGTCTTTGAAGTCTTTTCTTTTTTCTGCTCGGCATTTTTTCGTGTAAATACTGGAAAATCACAAACATCACAGGAATAATGAACACTCCGAATACAACTCCTGTTAACATTCCGCCCACAGTACTCATCCCGATCGAATGGTTACCTTTCGCAGAGGCTCCCTGAGTCCAAACTAACGGCAGCATCCCGATGATGAAGGCAAACGAGGTCATTAAGATCGGTCTCAAACGTAATCTCGAAGCCTGAAGTGCAGATTCCAGTAATGATCTTCCTGCATTTCTTCTTTGGACGGCGAATTCTACGATCAGAATTGCGTTTTTCGCCAATAATCCGACCAGCATGATCAATCCGACCTGAACGTAAATGTTGTTATCAATTCCAGCCAGTCCCGTGAAGGCGAATACTCCGAAAATACCTGTAGGAATCGTTAAAATAACGGCAAACGGAAGAATGTAACTTTCGTACTGCGCTGCCAGTAAGAAATAGACAAACAAAATACTTAACATAAAGATAAAAGTAGTCTGTCCGCTTGTTTTAATCTCTTCACGGGTGATTCCTGTCCATTCGTACCCATAACCTCTCGGAAGTGATTTCTGGGCTACTTCTTCCACTGCTTTAATCGCATCTCCGGTGCTGTAACCCGGCTTCGGTGTTCCGTTGATTGTTACGGCATTGAAAAGGTTGTTTCTGGTCACCGTTTCAGGTCCGAAACTTCTTTTTAAAGTCACCAATGTTTTTACAGGAACCATTTCGCCGGATTTATTTTTAACATAAATTCCCTCCAGAGAATTCGCATCGGTACGGTAAGGAATATCTGCCTGAGCCATTACTCTATAGTATTTTCCGAATCGGTTGAAATCTGAAACAAAGCTGCTTCCGTAATAGATCTGCATCGTCTGCATTAATTCTGTAATTGAAACGCCTAACTGATTGGCTTTATCATTATCCACCTCAATCGTGAATTGCGGATTTCCTGCTGCATACGTTGTAAACGCGAAGGCAATTTCCGGACGTTTCATTAATTCTCCGATGAAAGCCTGAGTATTGGTTCCTAATTGTTCCAAAGAGCCGTTCGTTCTGTCCTGAAGCATAAATTCAAAACCGGAAACGTTACCAAATCCCTGAACGGTAGGGAAGTTGAAGAAGAATGCATTGGCATCTTTCACCTGCGAAACCTTCCCTGTTAATCCTGCTGCAATCTGATCGGGATCGCTGATTTCACCTCGCTGATCATGGTCTTTTAGTTTAATGAAACCTGCGGAATACGGAGAAGCGTTGGCGTTACTGATGAAATTCAGACCGTCTGCAACCCAGAGATTTTTTTTCGCTTTTTCACCGTTGATGATTTTATCAATCTGCTCTGTTGCGTTATGTGTTCTATCCAATGAACTTCCCGGAGGAGTATTCACTGCATACAAAATGAAACCCTGATCTTCGGTAGGAATAAATCCTGACGGTGCTTTTTTAATTAAGAAAACACTTGCGGCAGTTAGTAAAACCAGTCCTCCGACGGCAACCCATTTGTTTTTAATTAAAAATTTAAGACTGTAAATATATTTCTTCGTTAAATTATTAAAGCTTGTATTGAAAGCATTGAAAAATCTCGCTCCGAAACCTGTTTTTTTCCCATGTTCACCGTGTTCTCCCTGAGGATCATTTAATAATAGAGCACAAAGAGCCGGACTTAATGTTAAGGCATTCACCGCAGAAATCATAATGGCAATTGCCAGTGTAAAGGCAAACTGTCTGTAGAAAACTCCTGCAGGTCCCTGCATGAAACCAACCGGAATAAATACGGCACACATCACCAGAGTAATGGAAATAATCGCTCCGGAAATTTCACTCATCGAACTTGTGGTGGCTTGTTCCACAGGCATTCCGGTATGTTCCATTTTGGAGTGAATCGCTTCCACAACAACAATCGCATCATCCACTACAATACCAATGGCGAGTACCAAAGCAAACAAAGTCAGCATATTGATACTGAAACCAAATAACTGTAAGAAGAAGAAGGTACCGATAATCGCAACCGGAACGGCAATGGCAGGAATTAAAGTAGATCTGAAATCCTGAAGGAAAATATACACTACAATAAATACCAGGATAAATGCGATCACTAAAGTTTCAACAACCTGATGAATAGACGCGTCTAGGAAATCTTTAGAATTGTACATGATGATCGGTTCCACTCCTTTTGGAAGCGTTGTTTTGAACTGGTCTACCTGTTTTTCAATTTCCGTTAAGATCTCGTTGGCGTTGGAACCGGCAGTCTGCATAATCGCAAATCCGGCTACCGGTTTCCCGTCCACTCTGTTAGCTGCTGTATAGGTATAAGATCCGAATTCTACTCTTGCCACATCTTTTAATCTTAAAAATGAACCGTCTGTATTGGCTTTAATAGCAATGTTTTCGTAGTCTTCGTTCTTGTTTAATTTCCCTTTATACTTTAAAATATATTCATAAGTTTCCTTGCTTCCCTGTCCCAAACGACCCGGAGCGGCTTCTAAATTGTGATCTTTCACCGCGTTCAGAACTTCCTGTGGCGAAAGTCCGTTTGCTGCTAATCTGTCCGGTTTCAGCCAAAGTCTCATGGAATAATCTCTCGTTCCGAAAACCTGCGCCTGCGCCACTCCGGGAATACGCTGAATCTGGGGAATGATATTAATTTTCAGATAATTCTGTAAAAAAAGTTCGTCATATTGTTTAGGATCGTTACTGGATAATCCCATGAACATGATCATACTGTTTTGTACTTTCTGCGTAGAAACTCCGGCCTGAACAACTTCCTGCGGAAGCTGGCTCATTGCTTTCGATACTCGGTTCTGTACGTTTACTGCTGCGTTATCTGCATCAGAACCCTGCTTGAAGAAAACATTCAGCGTCATCGTACCGTCGTTACTGGAGTTGGAAGTCATGTACGTCATGTTTTCAACCCCATTCACTGCTTCTTCGATAGGCGTAGCTACAGAACGTGCAACAACCTCCGAATTTGCGCCCGGATAAAATGCCGTTACCTGAACACTCGGCGGAGCAATATCCGGAAAGAGGGCAATGGGTAAATTAAAGAGGGAGAGCGCCCCCAATAATAAAAGTATTATGGAGATCACGGTAGAGAGTACCGGTCTTTCTATAAATTGTTTTAACATAAGAAGTTTATTTTTTAATGTGGTTTAAACTTTTTAGCTTTAAATTTTTAAACACTTAAGTAGCTTTTAGTTTATTTAAAAACTTTGCATGCAGTTCACTTTAGCTGAAAATCAAAGATTTTCAAAACCTTATATGTACTTA
Organism: Chryseobacterium gambrini; assembly: GCF_900156825.1. Taxonomy (GTDB): domain Bacteria; phylum Bacteroidota; class Bacteroidia; order Flavobacteriales; family Weeksellaceae; genus Chryseobacterium; species Chryseobacterium gambrini. The sequence goes on from NZ_FTOV01000002.1 coordinate 453,527, forward strand.
TTAAGCGATTGCTTTTTAACTTACAATAACTTAAGTGTTTAAAAACTTTTGTGGTTAAAGAAGTTTAAGCGGTTATAATGGTTTTGCTTTCAGTAAGCTGTCGGATGAAATCGCTTTCGGCTTAATCGAAGCACCATCTTTTAACATTCCGATTCCGGTGAATACGATTTTTTCTCCCGGTTGTATTCCTTCGGAAATAAAATAATAGTTTTCAGTCTTTCCTGAAATTTTTACAGGTTTACCGGTTACTTTCTGGTCTTTGCCCACCACATAAACATAGGTTTTATCCTGAATCTCAAACGTAGATTCCTGAGGAATAACTACCGCATTCGATATCAATTGAGGCATACGAACTCTGCCTGTATTTCCTGTTCTCAACGTTCCGTTGGTATTGGGGAAAACTGCACGAACGCTGATTGCTCCTGTAGATTTGTCGAACTGTCCGTCTACGATGCTCATTTTTCCTTTTTGTGGATAAACACTGTTGTCGGCAATCACTAAATCCACCATCGGCATATTTTTCAGTTTTTCTTCTAAACTTGCGCCCTCATATTTATTCTGGAAAGCGATAAAATCAAGTTCACTTAAAGAAAAGTAGGCGTAAATCTCGCTGATGTCTGATAGTAAAGTCAGCGGATTCGCATCTGTTCTGGAGATCAGACTTCCTTTTTTGTGAGGAATTCTTCCGATGTATCCGCTTACCGGAGCCGTGATGGTTGTAAATCCGATATTAATTTTTGCTCCTCCAACTGATGCTTTCGCCTGTGAAGCGGCGGCAACTGCAGCGGCGTAATTTGCTTTTGCCGTTCTCAATTGTACCTCAGAAACGACTTTTGCAGCAACCAAAGGCTCTAATCTGTCAACTTCCACTTTAGCTTTCTGGATATTGGCATTGGCAACCTGTAAATTGGCATTTGCCATATTCATCTGCTCTCCGTAAGCTCTTGAATCTATTTTAAATAATGGCTGTCCGGCTCTTACGTATGCGCCTTCTTCCACGTAGATTTTATCTAAATATCCGTCGACCTGAGATCTTATTTCCACGTTGTTTTTTCCTTCCAAAGCGGCAGGAAATTCCTGATAGGTTGTTGCAGGAGATGTAATGACGGTATAAACGGGCAGTTCCGGAGCGGGTGGAGCAGCGTTGGCTCCTTCTGCAGCCTTTGTACAGTTTTGTAAAAGGATAATTCCTGAGAGAAGTACAATGAATCTTATTTTTCCAAATATTTTCATTTTGAGTTTAATTTTTAATGAAGTGTTAGATTAAGTAGTGATGTTTTTAATTTGAATTCTGTTATTTTTTCTAACGGTGTTAATTTTTAGTTCAAAAAAAATTATAGAATTCTTAATGTCGACTTTCAGATCGTTGTTTTCATAGCTGAAATTTTTAATGTGGTTAGATATGACTTATATGAGGTGTGAAGTGTGTTACTTTTGCTAACGGTGTTAATTGTTAAAGTAAAAAAAGATCAATAATTAATTGTTTACATTCTGCATGATTGTTTTTTTAATTTTTAATTCGGTTTAAATGAATAATTTACATTAATGGATGTTAATATTCCTAACGGTGTTAATTTTTAGTTCAAAAAAATTTATAAAGACTTAATGAAAGCAGAAACTGTTTCATCTAAAGTCGTTTTGTTCATGGTAGAAGGAATATCGTCATTACGCATCATCATGATCGAAATCAAGCCATGAACTGCTGAAAATAAGGCGTGTGACATATGACAGGCGTTATCAGGATTGGATCCGTTTTTCTTAATAATCTCGTATGTACACTCGTAAAGCATATTCTGGAAAGAAGAAAATTCTTCCTTCATCATTCCTTTTCCGCTGCACTGCATTCCCAATCCGAACATTAGCTGATAATACTCTTTGTTTTTAAATGCAAACTTCCAGTAAGCATCCACAATAGCTTTAAGTTGTTCGTCCGGAGCTTCATATTCTCTCTGGGCTTTCAGTAATTCTATGTGTAAACAGTTGAAACCATTCAGCGAAATTTCGTACAAAATCGCTTCTTTGTTTTCAAAATAATCATAAACCACCGGTGCGCTGTATTCTATGGCATCAGCAATTTTTCTCATGGAAAGGGATGCCCATCCTTCGGTTTTAGCCAAAGAAAACGCCGCATCCAGAATACTGGCGCGTATATTTTCTTTCTCTCTTTGCCGACGTTCGTGCAGACCCATGATTTTTAATTACTAACAGTGTTAGCAAAACTACAAACTTTTGAGGATATCTTCCAAACAAATTTTACGCTTTAACTTTTAAAGTAAGATTTTGAAGATGTCTGTACATTGGCTGGATGCCGGAAGGATGTGAGCTGGAGGTTATTTCTAGATAATATTTGTTTAATTATTGTAAAAATTAATATAGTTTATAGTCCCATTCAATCGATGGTAATTTCTGAGACTTCCATCTTCTCGCATCCATCCTCCATACTATAATAATCAAGAAATTCTATATCTTTGTAACCAAATAAAAAAGTTATGAATACTCCCTCAAATATGATCGAACTGGGTACAAAAGCTCCTTTTTTTGAGCTTCCGAACCCGTCAAAAAGTAACGAAATTCAGTCTTTGGATGATCTGAAAGGCGAAAAAGGAACTTTGGTGATCTTTATGTGCAACCACTGTCCGTTTGTTCTTCATGTCATTGATAAATTAACCGAACTGTATGAAGATTACAACGAAAGAGGAATTGAATTTATCGCCATCAACTCGAATGATGTGGAAAAATATCCCGCAGATTCTCCTGAAAAGATGATTGAATTCCAGATTGAAAGAAAGTTTGATTTCCCTTATTTATACGACGAAAGTCAGGCAATCGCAAAAGCGTATGATGCAGCTTGCACACCGGATTTCTTTTTCTTTGATGAAAAACTGGATCTGATCTACAGAGGACAGATGGATGATTCCAGACCGGGAAATCACAAAGAAGTAACAGGAGAAGATCTGATTATTGCTTTCGAAAATCTTTTGTTGGGAGAACCTCAGGAAGAAATTCAGAAACCGAGCATGGGATGCAATATCAAGTGGAAGTAATTTTTGGCTGATAATAATAGCGGGCTGTCAGTTGATGGCTTTGCAATTCAAATACATAAAGCTGTTCTTTTTGAACAGCTTTTTTTGTTTTGTAATGATTTATAAATGAGTTAATTAATTTTAGTTAGAAAAGTTATCCACAATTTTATCCACAGAGTTATCCACAATTTATTTTGCTAAAAACTGGCTTTCACTTTTACTTTTTCTTCAACTTTTAAATCTACATTCACCCTGTTCTGTGCAAAATTTTTCATGAATTCGGAAGGGGTCTTTCCTGTATATTTTTTAAACATTCTGTTGAAATACGTTACGTTATTAAAACCACAGCTATAGCTGCATTCTGAAATACTTTTATCCTGTGCCATCAGTAAACAGGCTTTATTGATTCGGTACCGGTTCACAAATTCGGTGAAAGTGATCTGAGTTGCTTTTTTGAAAAAATTACAAAATGCAGGTAAAGTAAGATTGGCAAGTTTGGCGACGTCCTCAATGTCAATTTCTTTATCATAATGATGTTCCACGTAGGTGAAAATATTTTCCAGTCTTGTTTTGTTTTTGGAAATAATCGTGTAAGGCATGATTTCCTTATTCAGAAGTTCGTAATCATCACATTTTGAAAGCTCAAAAAGAATTTCCAGCAATAAAAGATATCTTTTGTAGCCTTCAGATTTCAACATCAGCTTTAGTTTCGGAAGCATATTGATATGAACCTCATCATGAAAATGAATTCCGTATTTTGACAGTTCCAGAAGATTTTTGATTGATCTGGCTTCAACTTCCTGCTGTGGAAACTGCAGGATTTCTTCCTTAAACTGTAAAACAATTTCTTCATGCGGATCGATAGAATTCAGTCCAAAACCGGAGTGGGGGATATTGGAACCAATTAACACAAGATCTCCGTTCGTATAATTGCTTTTGTGATAACCAACATGCCTTGTTCCGCTCCCGGAAACTATACAGACGAGCTCAATTTCGGGATGATAATGGTATTCCCATTTAAATTCCGAGATGGGAGAATTGTTGTGAATGGTGCGAAAAGAGCTCTTTTCATCGGGGACAACACGTTCAAAAGTGACTTTCATTTAGTTAATCATATTTTGAAGCCTAAAATAATAATTATATTAATATAGTTCAAATATTCATTTATGATGTTAAATTAATGTTAAGGCAAATGAATATATCTTAGCCCACAAGAAATTATATGAATGAAAAATTTCAATATTAAGGCAGTTTTATTTTTAAATTATTTTGTTTTCGCGATTCTTCTGAATTCAGTGGGAACAGTAATTTTACAGATGCAGCAAAATTTCGGGATCTCCAAATCTTCAGCAAGTGTTCTGGAGGGTTTTAAAGATCTGCCGATTGCGATCTGCTCATTCATTCTGGCTTCGTTCTTACCCAAAATAGGAATCAAAAGATCGATGCTGATCGCTTTGCTTTTGGTAAGCTGTATGTGTTTTGTAATGCCTTTTGCCAACGAATTCTGGTTTTTCAAATTGCTGTTTACCATCGTCGGGGTTTCTTTTGCGTTAATTAAAATTTCCGTTTTCACTTCCATTGGTTTGGTAACGGATTCAGATAAAGAGCATTCAAGTTTTATGGGTTATCTGGAAGGTTTTTTTATGATCGGCGTATTAATGGGAAATGTTTTATTCAGCTTATTCATAGACGACCACAATCCGAGATCGACCCATTGGCTGAATGTATATTGGGTTTTAGGAGGACTTTCGGCTCTGTCTTTTCTGTTCCTGTTTTTTACCAGATTAAATGAAAACGAAGCGAAAAGTGAAAAAACAGATTTGCTGGGAGATCTGAAAAACAGCGTGAGTTTATTCAGCTATAAAAAAGTCCTGTTCTTTTTACTGTGTGCTTTCCTTTTTGTTTTGGTAGAGCAGAGTTTCCAGACCTGGACGCCGACTTTTTACAAGGAAATTTTAAAAGTTCCGACTTCCATGAGTATTCAGGCGGGAGCCGTTTTGGCGGGAGCTTTCGCACTGGGGAGATTTCTTTCGGGTTTTTTCTCTAAAAAATTCAGTTGGATTTACGTGGTTTCTTTTTGTGTGGTAGGTTTTGCCATAAGTATTTTATTGGTTCTACCTTTAACTCACAATATTAGCATTGATGCGGGAACGACCTGGTTAAATGCTCCTTTGGTTGTTTACTTATTTCCTTTGATGGGCGGTTTATTGGCTCCGATTTATCCAAGTATCAACTCGGTGATTTTAGCATCTATTCCCAAATATTTACACAGCGCAATGTCGGGTTTAATTGTGGTTTTCTCTGCAATCGGAGGAACCATCGGATCGATTATTACAGGTTTTGTGTTTCAGGAACTCAGCGGACAGCAGGCATTTTACCTTTCATTAATACCGCTTTCACTGTTGATTGTTTCAGCAGTTATTATGAACAAATTAAAAATAAATCCTAAAAAATAAAATGAACAAGCAATTATATATACATGAAATTCAGGCTCTTTTTGATGATGTACAGAGATCAGAGGTTTTTGAAGATCAGAAGATGATGACGGATGCGGTTCCTTTGTTTCCGGTCGAAGAAATTAATGCAAAATATGAAGCGGAAAAGCAGTCGGAAAATTTTGATCTGAAAGAATTTGTCCTGTCAAATTTCGATTTTTTAGGAGCTAAAATTTCGATTCAGAGGGAGAATCATCTTCCGATTGAGGAACACATCGAAAAATTATGGGATGAACTGACAAGAACAGCCTATGAGGAAAAAGGAACTTTGCTGAAACTTCCAAAACCGTATGTGGTTCCGGGAGGGCGTTTTAACGAATTTTTCTACTGGGACAGTTATTACATCATGTTGGGACTTCAGGTTTCAGGAAGGGTGGAAATGATGGAAAACATTATTGAAAACTGTTCTTATCTTATTCAAAATTTAGGATTTGTACCGAATGCAAGCCGCACTCATTTCTTAAGCCGTTCTCAGCCGCCCTATTTCTCGTTGATGCTGGATCTGCTTTTCGAAACAACAAAAGACGAAAATAACTACATCAGATACTATGACACTTTAGAAAAGGAATATGCTTTCTGGATGAGCGGAGCTGAAAAACTGGAAAATGGTTCGGCGGTAAATAGAGTGGTGAAAACAATTCACGGAGATGTATTGAACAGGTATTATGATGCTGAAAACATACCGCGTCCTGAAAGTTATTTAATTGATATTGAAGACAGTGAAAATGCGGGAGAAGAATTTTACCGAAACATCAGAAGCGCCTGCGAATCGGGTTGGGATTTTTCCAGCAGATGGTTTGCAGACGGAGAACATATACAGACTATTGAAACGTTGAATCTTGCCGAAGTTGATCTAAACTGCCTTTTATGGCATTTGGAAAAAACACTCGCAAAATCCTCATCGCTTCAAAAATTAAATGAAAAAGAAATTGATTATTCTGAAAGAGCAGCAAAGCGAAGACAAATAATAGATCAGTATTTCTGGGACGAAACTTCCGGAACGTACAAGGATTATCATATTCAAAAAAACACAAACACAGCGTCTGAACATATTGCTGCTCTTTATCCTTTATTCCTGAAAATCGCGAGTGAAGATCAGGCAAAGGCAGTTGCGAAAAATATTGAAGAAAAATTTCTGTATCAGGGAGGTTTGGTAACGACTACTCAAAACACAGGTCAGCAATGGGATTTTCCAAACGCTTGGGCGCCGTATCAATGGTTGGGTTATCAGTCGATGAAAAACTACGGTTTTGATGATCTGGCTGAAAAAATTAAAAACAACTGGTGCAGCAATGTGGAAAGGGTATACAAAAACACCGGAAAACTGATGGAAAAATACAATGCTTTAGACATCGAAACCGTTGCAGGAGGCGGAGAATATCCTAATCAGGATGGTTTCGGATGGACAAACGGAGTGTATCTCAAATTAAAAAAGAATTAAAACTAACAAATAAAAATCAAATAAGGCTATGAAAAAAAGATCGATGTTTTTACTTGCCGGTATTGCAACCTTGTATTACAACAACGCATACGCTCAGGAAACTCCTAAAGATTCCACGAGATCGGCTTTCATCGAACAGGTGGTTATTACGGGTAACTCTAACCCGAAGAAGAAAATAGAATCGAGTACGGCGATTTCTACTTTTACAGCAAAAGAAATCCAGAAACAAAACCCGATCAGTGCGGCAGCTTTGCTACAGCGTGTTCCCGGTTTTGCGGTAGAAACTTCCGGTGGTGAAGTAGGAAACAACCTTTTCGCAAGAGGTATTCCTTCTGCGGGAGCGTATGAATTTGTACAGGTTCAGGAAGATGGTCTTCCCGTGTTTGAAGACGGAGCATTACAGTTTGCGAATGCAGATAATTTCTTCCGTGTAGACAATTCGGTAAGCAGATTAGAAGCTTTGAGAGGAGGTTCAGGTTCTATTTTTGCGAACAATTCTCCGGGAGGTTTAATTAACTTTATTACCAAAGAAGGCGGAAACGATTTCAGAGGAACGGCAAAACTGGAAACCAGTACTTATGGTTTGATGCGTACTGATGTAAATGTAGGAGGAGCTTTGGTTCAGGATAAATTATTCTTCAATGTAGGAGGTTTTTACAGAACGGATGACGGAATCAGAAAAACAGGTTTTAAAGCCAATCAGGGCGGACAGATCAGAATGAATCTGAAATATGTTTTCGATAAAGGTTATGCCAAAATCTATTACAAAAAACTGGATGACAGAAATACATTTTTCCTTCCGATTCCTTTGGTACAGAACGGAAATGATCTGAAAGAGTTTTCCGGTTTTGATGCCAATTACGGAACGTACAGTTACAGAAACATCAGTCAGTTGAATATTCCACAAGTAGGCGGAGGATTTTTCAGCAGAAATTTAGAGGATGGAATTCATCCGAAAGTTGATGTTCTGGGAGCGGAATTCAAATATGATCTTGGTAGCAATTTCTCTGTTTTAAACAAGACAAGATATACCAATATCAATATGAATTATACGGGAATTTTCCCTGCAGGCGGACCTCAAAGTGCGGCTGATTTTGCTAAAGGGGCAGGAATTGCAGGAAATACATTCCAATATTCAATGGTAAGCAACGGAGCGGTGGTAAATCCGGGCTACGTTCAGAAATTAGGATTCTGGGCAATCGATAAGCAGATGAATAATTTTGTGAACGATTTGCAGTTCAGTTATAAGTTTGATAAAGGGAATGTAACGGCTGGTTTCTACAAATCTAACTGGAAATCCCATCAATACTGGAACTGGAGCAATATTTTAACTACCGCTTCAGACAAACCGGAATTGCTGAATTTGGTGGATACTTCATTAACGCCAAACAGTGTAGGTTATTCTAAAACGTACAATGGGGTTACCAATATGTCGTTCCTGTTGAGAGATTCTCAGATTCAGGGAAGTCTGAATGATCTTTATCTGAATTTGGATTACAACATTACCGATGATCTTAGTTTTAACGGAGGAATTCGTTACAGCCGAGATTTCTATAAAGGTTACGGGGTGAACACGACGAGCGGAAATCTTAACAATTCCGGATTGACTACTGACGGAACGCACAGTTTTGCAACAACCACTGCGGACGAAAATATGTCTGTTTTAGGCAATAAATACACGTACTGGAATTTTGATGTGAATAAAGTTTCTTTCACAACGGCGCTGAATTATAAAATCAATAAAGAAAATGCAGTGTATGCCCGTTTCTCCAATGGTTTCAGATCGCCGAATGAGGAAGCGTACTACAACAATATGAATAATTTATCTGTTGTAAAGCCGGTAACAACCAATCAGTTGGAAGTGGGGTATAAGTACTACTCAAGAACGTTTGATGTGGCGGTAATTCCGTTCTATTCTACATTGAAAAATCTTTCGTTTACCGATGTGTATTCAGACGGAAGCTCAGAGAACAAATTTGCAAATACCACGAACTTAGGAGTTGAGCTGGAAGGATACGCAAGATTATTCAACAACGTGTTTGAAGTAACATTCAACGGAACGATCCAAAGTCCGAAATACAAAGACTTCACGGGAAGAAATGCAGACGGATCTACATTCAATTATGACGGAAATACCGTGAGAAGAATGCCGAAATTCTACTTTAATATTTCTCCTGCGGTAAATCTTACCAAAGAATGGAGAGCTTATGTAAGCATGAATTACTACGGAAAACGTTTTCAGGATGAGAAAAATGCGCAGACTCTGCCTTCTTTCTCAGAATTTGGAGCGGGAACTTCTTATCAGTTAGGCAAAATCCGTTTTGCGGTGGACGGAACCAATATCTTTAATACCATCGGAATTACAGAAGGTGATCCAAGAGCCGGATCTCCATCGGGAGACGGAATTATTATGGCAAGACCAATTATGGGTGCTGCGGTAAGAGCTTCCATTACGCTGGATTTCTAAAATTTATTTCTTCATATAATTGATAAAACCGTCAGGAATTTTTCTGACGGTTTTTTGTTATTTACGAACGTTTTACAAAGGCATGGAATAAAAATTTGATCTATTTTCTAATGACTCCACTTTCCTTCAAATTCCAATATCTCGTTATCTCTTTTTGTGGTAAATAATTTTTTGTTATTATAATTCTTTAAAGAGTTCTTTTGGCAATACTATACCAAAGAAAACTTTCTTTGGTATAGTAAAAAGATTCTTAATTTTTTATACAGCGCATACTTGTACCAGTGGTTTTATAATAATCTAAAGTTTGTGTAAGTGGGGAAACCGTATCACTAAAATATCTGTAATAACCCCATCCATTTGACAAATTATCATTACTTGTTCCATACAGTCCTCTTCCTACAACACCTATAGTCCCCGAATCAGGTTCTCTTCTTTCTCCTGCAGAAATTTTCAAAATAGAATTAGCCGCTGTAGTTAAGTTTGTAATGCCCGCGGAGGTAACATAATTAGACCACTCAGTAGTGGTGGGTACTCTATATCCGCTTGGGCAAGGATTATTAACTGCATTTACACCTGTCCAAATTGTTCTGTCACCATTCCCCCAATTACCGGATCCACCTCCGTATTTAATAAATAAAGCATCGGTAGGATTAGCACTTTGAGTAAAAGTAGTTCCGTTAACAGTTGTTGACGTAGTAGCTGAAGTTCTTGTTATCAACTCATGTCCATCAGGTTTTCTACCCCATTGAAATAAGCTTCCATAAGCCAAATGGTCTGTAGCGCTTGTAGCCTGCTGTGCAGGGTTAAAGCTTGCGTGGTTAGTATCTGCATAATGAGCTCCTAAATTATTATTAAGCCAAGTGTTGCCGTCTTCTCCTGTTACCGGCAGGTATAACATATTATGCGAAGTACTATTACCTGTATTATCTGCCATACCAAACATCTTATCAGGAATTCCAGAAATATCTCTTACCTGATAAGTCGTGGTATTGTACGCATTGTTATAAGGATATACCAAACTTGCTAAAAGAACTCCTAAAGTATCATTACCAAGACCGGCATTAAGGTCTAATTTTTTAGCGTTCAGCACACCTCCTACAGATGCTATCGTTGCTGTAATATATTTGGTTGCAGAAGTATATGCCTGTGATGTCCAAGAAAGAGTAACATTTCTGCTTATCCCATCTTCTGTAAGATTAGCAGGTACATTTACTGTAGTAGAATATGCAGGTAAGGTATTACTTGCCGTAGCTGTTACCGGTATTCTTACTGTAACACCTGTTGTAGTCAGAGTACCTTGTACATTTATTGTAATGGCCTCATTGCTGCCATCAGCAGCCTGTACATTTGTAGAAGCAGGAACTGTAGGCGCAGTATATGGTAAATAATCCTGATCATATATAGAAGCTATCAGATGTACTCTATTCTGAGCCAATGTTATAGATGTAGGAATAGTAATAGCTGCAGTTACGGGAAGAGAAAAAGTACAACTCTGTCCGCCAAACGTAATAGCAAAGTTTGCTGTACCACTACCAATAGGTGTACCGGAGATAGTATAAGTAAGGTTACCAGCACCAGAATTAAGCGTACCTGCCTGTAAAGTCGCAGTTAACCCAGTAACGCCAGTGGAAGATATACCCGCACCTGCAGAATAAGAATTTCCATTACCCCCGGTATAAGGGATAGTAGCGGTACCAGTATAGGCAACATTCTGGTTAGCACTTGACGGGCTATAGCTTCCGGAAGAACAATTAAGAGAAGTTACAGTAGCAGAGGGCGAATTTACCGTTCTGGTAAAACTACAGCTACTTCCTCCAAGTGTAATGGCAAATTGAGCAGTACCGGCAGAGCTCGGTGTTCCAGAGATGATATAAACGACTGATCCTGAACCATTATTCACAGAACCAGCACTAAGAGACGCTGTAAGTCCTGAAACGCCAGAAGATGAAACACTTTGAGAAGGATATGCCCCTCCATTACCACCGGTATAGCTTACTGTTTGGGAAACACCGGAAGAAGCAACACCTGCCGTTAAAGTACCAGTCGGAGTACTTCCTGCACAATCTAAAACAGATACTGCACCTGCACCGTTAACATTAATCGTAAAAGTACAGCTATAGCTGCCAAAAGCAAAGAGAAAAGAAGCTACTCCAGAGCCAATAGGAGTTCCAGAAATTGTAAAAATAAAATTTCCGCCATTTCCGTTGGTAAGAATACCAGAATTAAGAACTGCAGTTAATCCTGTTACTCCTGTACTGTTGATTAGCTGGCTACTGTATGCTATACCGTTACCTCCTGTATAAGGAACAGATATGTATACCCCATTTACAGAAGAGCCTGAAACCACAGATCCTGTCTGTGTAGCAGAAGCACAGTTTAATCCACTAATCATGGGACTAGTAAGTGTTCCTAAACAATCAGACCAAGAATTACTTTGATAGACTTTTATACATTTATTAGCAATATCATAGATCAACATTCCATTTTCAGGAACTGCAATTGCTGAAGTATTGGGAACACGGGTTATTAGCAAAGCTTTGTTTTCAGAGGTGAGATCTAGAATAGCAGAAACAAGAGGGGAATCTGTTCCTATTCCAACATTCCCATTGTCTTTTGCGACAAAATCTGTTCCTACATCTCTTGCTGTCGCTCCATCCGATTTGGTTCCTAATTTTACCAAAATATTACCAGGATCATTTATTCAAGCATCATCTGTCTTATCTCCTCCCATAGAAGACCAAATACTCCCATTCCAATAGTAGAATCCTTTAGAGAAAGAACCCGCATCTGCAATAAGGTAAACCAGCTGTCCGTTTACCGTTCCATTAACAGTAAGATCGTTTACTCTGGGTACCAGTATGCCGTCTTTAGCTGTCACCGCTCCCAGATGATTTGTTCCCCTTATATCCAGAGTAGTTTCTGGTGTAGGAGTATTGATTCCCATCTGGGAAAATGTCCCAATACCTACAAGAGTAAAGGCTAATAACAAAATCCTATTAATCAGCTTTCTTATAAAAGCATTACAATGATTAGCATGTGTGTTAATACTTCTAACATTCACTTGCTTTAACGAAAATAATTTTGTGTTTTTCATACTTTGTTGTTTAATTTATTATAATTTATTCTATCATATTAGGCCACCAATTTGAGCCATCACAAATAATATCAATAAACTGAAATCTCATGTTATTTCCGGTGATGGTTAACACATTACTTCCGGTAGGTTTAGTGACACCAGAAGGCAGTGTACCTGCGGCTGACATGTCTGCAGTAGAAACTCCATTTATAATAAAATTAGGCGGATTTCCTCCAAACAGATAAAAACGTATTAATTTTCCGGCAAAAGCGGTAGTAGGTGTTGGCAAGGTGAGTGTATGTATTCTATCTACAAAATAAAAATCCGCTAATTGTGAAGGGATAAATGCTGACATATCAGTTGTCCCGCTAAGTGTTAACGCTGGACCAATCCTTACTGGTATAAATGGAGTGGATTTTAAATCTCCAGTGGTGGCATCTGCGGTAACAAAAGAGTCTGTATTAGCGTAAGTATTTGTAAGTACAGTAGGGTTTCTAATAGTACCAATTACATGAAATGCTGTTTGTGGATTATTGGTTCCTATCCCTACTTTTCCAGATGCGGATGGAGTTGATGTATTACTAGCTGCTGACATGCCGGTTCCATAAATTAGGTTACCAATATTAAGCTGGTCGTCACCCGCATCATTGGGAAGGTTAACTGTACCTATCAGAATATTCCTGTTACCCATGGCGGTAGATACTGCCCTATAACCCGCCTGATATCCAATGAATATGTTATTAGAACCTGAAGTATTATTATTACCGGACCGACCACCTAAATATACATTGTTAGATCCTGCTGTATTTTGCTGCCCGGCTTGATGTCCTACTCCCGTATTATTTGTTCCTGTGGTACTTCCTCCTAAACTTAAATGACCAATTGCTGTATTGGGCCCACTGGTTGTGTTAGAGTTTAAAGCATTGGTACCTACCGCAACATTTTCAGATCCTGTTGTCATAGAGGATAGGGTTCCTAAACCAATTGCTACATTACTGCTTCCAGTTGCCAATGATGATAATGAATTAGCTCCTACAGCTGTATTTTGCCCAGAGGTAGTTGATGCAGCTAAGGCTGACCTGCCTATAGCCGTATTTAAGTTTCCGGTAGTAACAGATTTTAGTGCGGAAGTACCGAAAGCTGTATTATAGGCAAAGTTATTGGCAACTGTTGGTCCGTCATAGCCAAAATAGGTATTGAATGTATTGATTCTTCCTGAATTAACGTTATTCATTTTGAATATTAAGTCTTGTGCATCTTTAGTCCCGATAAAATTGGTAGCAGAGCTCGTACCTGTATTTCCAGTAGTGTGTCAATCATCCCCTTGTATGAATTGCCAAAGCGCGCCATCAAAGTAATAATATCCAATCTGTGTGATATTGATCCTTTGGGATGATGTATCTCCGCCAGAGATATCTGTAACATATATTATTGCACCTATTTGATTTGTACCATACAATATGTTTCCTTTAGCAGTTAGCTGTGCTCGAGTCAATCTGGGAGCAATAACCCCGTCAATAGTTGTTAAGGAGTTTGCAACCCCAACTATGTCTAATGTGCCTCTAGGATCTGTTGTGTTAATTCCTACTTGGGCGGGTAACAACAAACCTGTAAAAAAAAATGTAATTAAGACAATTTGTTTCATGATTTAAGTATTTGTTTTTATATGATTCAGCGATGAAATAAAAAGTGAAAAAGCTACTGTGTTGTGCTGTAACAAGTAGTAAAAGCCGCAACATTTTTTGTAACTAAAATGATATAATTATATTTTAATTTTCTATTTTTCATCACCTATTTGTTGAAAAAGTAATAAAAATTATGTTTTTATAAGTGCAATTAAAGTTAATTATTTTTTATTAAAATAATAAAAAAAGTTTATTTTTTTTATTATGTTATAAATAAATTAATGCTTAATTTGATAATATATCAAAATATATTGAAAAAGTTTCTTGTGGAAAAGGTGATTTTTAGGCAGGTTATGACTAAGATAATATCTGCTAGTATTTTTTAGTAAGGAGTAGAAAAAGAATATTTGACGCGATCAAGTATGTATTTCAATAGAATGATAAGCCATCCATCGTTTTAAATTTCCAACCATCCTTTTCAGATGATCTTCATTCAGGAAGATATTTGTCCAGAATTCAAATCTGTCGCACTGCACACTGATGTAATACGTCATGACAGCTAAACAGGCGTAAGATAAGAACTTTTTTTCTTCGTTGCTGATTGCTGTTGCCATTTCATAACCCTGTAAAAAACTTTCTGATTTTACCCGATATTCTTCCTCGTTCAGGTTGGTTGCCAAAAGCTGAAACAGGAAGTAGGAAATATCAAAACATAAATAGCCGTTTCCGCAGAAATCAAAATCAAAAAAAGTAACTTCCTTTTCATTATCAATATGCAGATTATCAAACCAGACATCAAGATGTACGCTTCCGTATCTTATTTTTTGTCTGTCGAAAGTTTCGAATTTAAGGCTTAAAAATTCAGATAATTTCTCCAGAAAAATAACTTCGGAATTACCATCGTTAAAGAATTTTTTTATTTTTTCAACAGGATTTATAAGCAGATTTTTCGCATCATAAGAAATCCTGTTCAGTTCAAAATGCTCTGCCGACTGATGAACTCTGGCTAAAGCCTGTCCGATCAGAAAACTTGTTTCTGGTGAAAATTTTGCTGTCTTTATGCCTTTCGCATAGGAAAATAAAACGCCGAACCTTTTTCCTTCCGGTGCTTCAATTTCCTGAATATAGTTGCCAAATTTGTCTGCAATAGGAAAAGCAACCTGCCGGTTTGCGTCTTTTAAATGAAGAAGAAGCTTTAGTTCTTCCTCAATTTCAGATTTTGTCCGCCAATGATGAGTATACACCCTGAAAACAAATTTCTTTTCCTCATCATGAACCATGTACAAATGATTCATGGCAAGCCGAAAGATGTGGCACTCGGTTTTAGCGCTCAGTCCGTATTTTTGTTGAATAAGATATCCGAGATACACGGGATCAAGCGTACTGTTTATGGTAGGGAATTTTTCTGTCATTAATTCTTTATTTCTGTTTAATCGTGAGTGAACAGTACTTTATATGAAAGAATCTTGTTTTAAGCAAATGCAAATGAGGTAGTTTAAAACAAAACTGTTTGCTTCTAAACTCTCTTAGCTCATCCACACTCAAACACTCTTACTTAAAAAACGGATTATACTCCTTCTCAAACCCGATTTTCGTAGGATTTCCATGTCCGGAGAAAACCTGAGTGTCGTTATCCAAAATGAAAAGTTTGGTCTTAATTCCGTCAATTAATTGTTCGTAGTTTCCTTTATAAAGATCGGTTCTTCCAATACTGCCTTCAAACAGAACATCTCCGGAAACAATAAACTTCTGATTTTCGTTATGATAAACCACACTTCCCGGAGAATGCCCCGGAACATGATAGATTTTAAACTTTTCTCCGTCAAAATCCAGTTCGTCACCCTCATTAATATATTGAATTTCCACATGAATATGATCCAGCTCAAAACCAAACCTCATTCCGCTGATCTGGAACATATCCAACACTTCCTTATCTTCTCTGTGCATCAGAACAGGGACTTTATACGTGTCAAAAGCCCATTGTAAGCCTAAAACATGATCAATATGAGCGTGCGTTAAAAGAATTTTTTCAATTTTCAGTTCATTTTCTGAAATGAAATTTTCGATCGCTTTGGTTTCCTGTCCGTTCATATTTCCGGGATCAAATAACCATGCTTTTTTATTTTCATTATAAAGGATATAAGTGTTTTCGCTTGCAAAATTGAATACGAAACCTTGAATCTGAAGCATATTCTGAATATTTTTTTATTAAAACAAAGGTAGCTACAAAAGTTTTTGTTTAAAAGTTTTAATAAATTTTTAATTGATAAAGATTCCCATATTGTATGTTTAAAAACGATTTTTCGTTATCTTCGTCATAATGAAAACATTGCAGCTACTTTTACTTTCTCTGGGCGGATTGGTTTTTGGACAGAACATCCAGAGCATTCAACTGTTCAATCCACAGACGAATGACGAAACACCGGTTATTAATTTTAATCAGCAGTTGGTTTTAAGTTTCGATGATCTTACCAACGCAAGTGAAATTTACAGATACACCATAAAGCATTACAACAGAAACTGGGAAGACGATAATCTGTTTTTTACCGAGTTTGCCAACGGAAGTTTAAACGGTTTACTGGATAAATTTCAGTACTCTTTCAACACACTTCAATCGTACACCCATTACACACTTAACTTTCCGAATGAAAAAATGCAGCCAAAAATTTCAGGAAATTTTGAACTGATCGTTTATAAAGATTCTGCAGAGAAGCCTCTTTTTAAAAGAAGATTTTATGTGGTGGAGGATGCGGCAACTTTAGCATTGGGGATTTCAAGATTTGCTGATGCCAGAAAACCTGATGCCAACCAAAGGGTAGAAGTGAAAGCCGTTCCAAAAGGCGGAGATTTGGCATCAAATGTCAATTCCATGACGCTGAATGTAATGCAGAACAATAATCCTAATGTTACAATAAATAATTTAAAACCAAGTGCCACATTGGGGAATCAGCTTCTTTTTCAGCAGTTGTCATTGGTTTTTCCCGGGAATAACGAGTTTTATTATTTCGATAATAAAAATATGAATATGGCAGCAGATATGGTTCGTGCAACCGAACTTTTGGAAGGAGTCAACCAGACTTATCTTCATCCGGTCTGGGCTTTTCCGCTGAACTATCAGTATCAGCCGGATGTAAACGGAGCTTGGTATTACCGAAGAAATGATCTGGGAAGAGAAAGAGATGCCACAAGAGAGGCAGATTATTCATGGGTGCATTTTTATCTCGATTCTGAACCTACGGACAAAGAAATTTTTGTTTTGGGAGGTTTTAATAATTTTAAGCCAAGTAAAGAAAACCAGATGCAGTATGATGAAGCTTCAAAAAAATATGTAGCAAAAATATATCTGAAGCAAGGTTTTTACAACTATATTCTGGCAACAAAAAATCCTGACGGAACGCTGAATTTCGGTGAAGTGAACGGGAATTTCTGGCAGACGGAAAATCTTTATCAGGCATTTTTATATTATGCTCCTTTCGGAAGAAATTATGACGGATTAATGGGATATGGTGAATTCAGAACGCCGGTGAGATAATCTTCTCAATGAAAAGAATATTTCTATCACTTTCCATTTGTGTTCTTTCTTTATCATGTAGAAAAGAATATGACGTTAATGATTTCAGTGGAAATTTAAAACCTTATCTTGAAAGGCTTTCTAAAGAGAAAGCAATCCCTGTTTCTGATACAGTTGCAAAAAAATTTCTGGAAAGAAATGCATCTAAAGAAGAATTGATAAAACTGATGGATGCGAAGAAACCGCTGTTAAGAGTGGTGGCTTACAGAGCCATTATCAACAGAAGTGAACCTGAATATTTTGATCTGCTGATCAACCATCTAAGTGATACCGCTAAAGTAGCATGGTGGTATTATGAAGATGCAGGAAGTTATTTTTCAGTTTCAGATGTAATGATAAGAGAAGCTTTTGATAAAAACGGATTGTCACCAATTCAGAAAAAAGTATTGACGGAGAGGGTTTTATTAGAGCATTCTTATTTAGATATTTCCAACTGGATGATTCAGGATATTGATCCTGATAAAAAATATTATCATTTGATTAAAGAACGGGCAAAAACTAAAAGTAAGGACTGTGGCAATCAGCTAACTTCATGCTATGCATTAAGTAAATTTAGAAAGAAACAGGATGGTAAGCTTTTGCTGTCTGTTTTTGAGCAAAATATTAATGGTTATTGTCTGGAGAATATTTTTAAAAGTATCGAGATATTTCCGGATGCTGTATTTTTTCCTTTATTAAAAAGTTATTTTCAAGATAATATTAAAGATAAACTCTCGGAAAAGAAGAACTTAGACAATAATGTGCTTTATTTTGTAAAAGCTGTTGCTGCCTATAAAAATTCAGAGGCTTTGGAAATTCTAAATTATATAGCACAAAATAACACCTATATAAATAAAGGATTCTGGCCTCCTGCTAACAAAACGTATGTTCTGAAAGCTCTTAAAATTCATTACACTCCTGTTTATGATCCTTTAATAAAAGAAATTGAAAAAGAAATGAATCCTTGTGATTTGAAATCGTTGATTTCTGAGATTACAAATGAAACACGAGCAGGAAATCAGCAAAAATGGCAAATGTATTAATTAAAAAACCTCACAGATAAATCCGTGAGATTTGCATATAATAATAGTCTGGAAGTTGCATAAATCTATGTTTTGAATACGGCTGTAATCAGAATATTTTTTTCATCTTCAAAAAGATAATGAATGTTTACGGGATAGCCCTGCATTGTTTCAACAAGGGTTTCCTGAAATCTTTTTTTCTCTTTTTCTGAAATTGCGTTTACACATTCTTTTAGTTCTTCTAAAAAATCAATGCCTTTATTTTGTTTTTCGGCATTAAAAACTCTCATAAGGAGTCTTATGTCGTTTTTGGCGATAGAAGAGAGCAGTATATTCATTTTAAGCACAAAACTTTTTCAGCTCAGAAATGTTTTCATAGAAATCCAGTTTGGTTTTGGGGTTTTCCTTATGAAACTGAATTCTGTATAGAATTTCATCCATGCAGAATTGTGGTATTTCTGCTGTTCTTTCTGTCTCAAAATTTTCTATCATTTGTGCAAAAGCTTCCAGCATTTCAGAATTTAAGTTCTCAATTTTATTTTTCAGAATTTCTACAGTTGCATTCATCATTTCTTTATTTAAGAGATTGAACTTTTTATTTGATAGGGTAAAGGTAATGAAAAATTATTTTATTTTAAAAATTTATTTAATTTTTAAGGGGGTGTGTTTTGTTTATTTAATATTTTTTTTATCATTTTGCATTTTTTATAGGGGTATTTGTTTATTTTATTGATTATTTGTTTTTGTAGAATAGTGAAGTTTTTGTATATAATTCAAACAACTTTGAATTATAATGCACTACATAGTGAAAAATTTTAATTCAAGAATGCATGATTTATATTAAATATTTTAACATAAAATCTGTTTTGAGATAAAATTTTACATTAATAATGTTAATTGTTATAAAATCGTAATTATGATTTTTTCTTTGATAAATATTTTCTATTGAATAATTAATATTTATTTCGTTAATTTGGTGTAGAGTTTATGTTAATTAAATTTAAAACCATTAAATATTTATTATGAAAATGAAATTTATCCTAGTGTCAAGTGTTGCTGTATGTTCTTTTGTTTTCGGGCAAAATGTTCCTTCAAAATTAATTCCGGCGAAAGACGGATTGCATGCAGATTTTATGAGATTCGAAAAAGACAGACCTGCTTTTCAGGGCAGTCCCGTTTTGTTTGATGAAGCTTCGCAGAGACTTTCTCAGGCTCAAGGTCGTAAGTTGGGATTTGAAAAAGATCAGTTGGGATTTGAAACACACAGATTTCAGCAGACCATCGATGGTATTCCTGTAGAATACGGAATGATGGCTGTACAGACAAAAGACGGCAAGATTGTAGGAGAGTCCGGAAAATGGATCGTTAAAACTCCGAAAAATTTAGAGAAAAGCGCAAAAATTTCAGAAAACATCGCTTTACAGAATGCAATGGCATTTGTAGGGGCTGAATCTTACAAATGGCAGAATAAAGAAGAAGAAGAATTCATTAAAAAAGAATCTAATGATGCCAATGCTTCTTTTGCTCCTAAAGGTGAAGTTGTTTATTACTCTGATCCATCGGATGAAAAAATGAACGACTTAAAGTTAGCCTACAAATTTGATATCTATGCAGAGAAACCTTTAAGCAGACAATATGTTTTCGTAGATGCAAAAGACGGAAAAGTATTGGGGGTTGATGCTATCATCCATGATGTAAATGCTCCGGGAACGGCCGTTACAGGGTACAGCGGAACCAGAAGCATCGTAACAGATTCTTACAACGGAAGCTACCGATTAAGAGAAACCGGAAGAAATGGCGGAACTGCTGTACAGACTTTCAACCTGAAAAAGGGAACCAGCTATGCTTCAGCGGTAGATTTTACAGATGCGGATAACACATGGAATAACGTTAATACCAACAAAGATCAATATGCGACTGACGCACATTGGGGAGCGGAAATGACGCTGGATTATCTGTATACAAAATTCGGAAGAAAGAGTATTGATAACAATCATTTTGCAATAAAATCTTATGTACATTACTCTACCAATTATTTTAATGCCTTCTGGGACGGAAGCAGAATGACCTATGGTGACGGAAGTTCATCTACCAATGGAGGAAAACCTCTTACAGCGTTAGACGTTTGCGGACATGAGATTGCTCACGGAATGACTTCCAAAACAGCAAACCTTGCTTACCAGAGAGAATCCGGAGCATTAAATGAAGGTTTCTCCGATATCTTTGGAAATTCAATAGAACGTTGGGCAAGACCTACACAGAATAGTTGGAAATTAGGAGAAGATTTCAGCTACGTGATCAGAGATATGGCAAACCCGAATGCTTACGGACAGCCGGATACCTATCTTGGAACATACTGGAAAGCAACCACGACAACAGGTTGTGTAACTCCTTCTCAAACCAATGACTATTGTGGGGTTCATACCAATTCGGGAGTTCTTAATTTCTGGTATTATTTATTGGTAACCGGAGGAAGCGGAACCAATGATAAAGGATTTGCTTACAACGTTACAGCAATAGGTCTGGATAAAGCAGCAGCAATTGCTTACAGAACGCTGACTACCTATTTATCTTCTTCATCTACTTTCCTGAATGCAAGAACATATTCTCTTCAGGCTGCTGCAGACTTATACGGTGCAGGAAGTGCTGAAGTTACTCAGGTTACCAATGCATGGAATGCCGTAGGTGTAGGAGGCGGAACTTCTGCAGCAGGAAAAACAGCGGTTTCTGATGCATTGTTATACACCATCAGTCCAAATCCGGCAACAGATAAATTTACCGTTTCATTTGAAGGTAAAGAAGGAAGCGGAGTGGTAGAACTGATGAGCTTAACAGGCAAAAGAGAAATTTCCGAGAAAGTGAAATTAACAGACGGAGCAAACAGAGTGGAAATTCAGCTTCCGGGTAACATGCTTCCGGGAATTTATGTAGTAACCGTAAACGGACAAAAAGCAGGGAACTTAATTAAAAAATAATAGTATACCATAATATTTTTAAAAGCAAGACCACAGAAATTTTTCTGTGGTCTTCTTTATTGTTCTTGAGATTTAAAAGGTACTATACCAAATAAAACTCATGAAGTTTTTCCTCGCAAAGTGTTTTTACCACTTCAATCCATCGGTCTTCATCATTAAGACACGGAATGTAATGGAAACTTTCTCCACCACCGTGTAAAAACTGCTCCTTTCCTTCTACGGAAATTTCTTCCAGTGTTTCCAGACAATCTGAAACGAAAGCCGGACAGACAATGGCTAGGTTTTTTACCCCTTTTTTAGGAATGGTTTCAAGCGTTTCATCGGTGTAAGGTTCGATCCATTTGTCTTTTCCTAATCTCGACTGGAAAGAAACAATGGTTTTTTCCTTCGGAAGTTTCAGTTTTTCAATTACCAGATTGGTTGTTTTAAAACATTGGTGACGGTAGCAAAACGTATGACTCGGATTGCTTTCTCTGGAACAGCAGTCATTCAGATTACACGTTTTCGTAGGATCGGTTTTATAAATATGTCTTTCCGGAACACCGTGATAAGAAAACTGCAAAGCGTCGAAATTTTCAGGAAGTTTTTCTCTGATGCTTTCCGCTAAACAGTTGATGTAAATATCACGATCGTAAAAAGGCTGAATATAATTGATCTTTACCTTCGGAAACTTCTGTTTTCTTACATCTTCTGCTTTTTCTACCACCGTTTCTGTTGTGCTCATCGCATACTGAGGATACAGCGGGAAAAGTACAATCTCGGAAACTCCCTGATCTACCAGTTTCTGAATTCCGGCTTCAATACTCGGCTGTGCATATCTCATCCCTATTTCCACAGGAACATCCACTACTTTCTGAAGTTTCTTCTGAATTTTTTCTGTGATCACGATAAGCGGCGAACCTTCGTCCGTCCAAACCGTTTTATAAGCTTCCGCAGATTTTTTCGGTCTTGTGTTCAGGATAATTCCCTGTACCAGAAGCGCGCGGAAGAACCAGCGGTAGTCGATCACTTTTTCATCCATCAGGAATTCATCCAGATATTCTCTTACATCATTTACTGCCGTAGATTTCGGCGAACCAAGATTTACTAATAAAATTCCTTTCATAAAATATAAATAATGAGCAATGGGTAACGAATAATTAAAATATTACTGATTGCTTATGTTTTTTATCCGTTTACAGCTTCTACTTTTTCTACTAAATCCGGAACAAACTGTTTCAAAATATTTTCAATTCCGCCTTTTAGCGTAGCTGTTGAGCTTGGACATCCGGAACAGGCGCCCTGTAAAAGCATTTTTGCGGTTTTGTTTTCTTTGTCATATTCCATTAAAGAAATTTTTCCGCCGTCGTTTTCTACTGCAGGAGCCACGTATTCATTTAAAATGTCTGAAATTTTCTGTTCGTCGTCTGTATATTCTCTGTTGATGATTTTTTCAACCGGATTTTCATGCTTCTGGGCTTCAATATTTGAAATTTCGCCTCCGTTTTGCAGGTATTCTGCGATTAACGCACGAACCGTCATCATTACCTGATGCCATTCTACAGAATTATCTCTCGTAACTGCCACAAAATTATCTGAGATAAAAACTTCCTTCGCAAAATCAAATTCATTGAAAATTGCCTGAGCTAAAGGAACACCTTCCGCAGCGTCTCTTGATTTTACCTCTACAAAACCTTCAAGCAGTAATTTGTTCGAAACAAATTTCATTACATTCGGGTTCGGAGTCATTTCCGCATAGATCTGGTACATTTCTTTTTTCTTCTGAAGATAAATTCTCGGGTTTGCAAGCAATTCATCCTCAATTACATTTTTAAGGCTTTCTTCCACGTGTTCCCATTCTACCGTATCCTGTTTTGCAACTGCCACAAAATTTGCTGTGATGAAAATTCTTTCCACAAACGGATAATTGAAAAGCTCCTGAGCAATAGGAATTTCTGAAATATCTGAATCTCTGTCCAACTCCAAAGATCCCGGAATGAGATTGTAATCTGCTACAAATTTCATCACTTTCGGGTTTTCGGTTGGCTCTATAAGTATCGTACGCATTTTTTCTTTAAATTTGAGATACAAAAATACGCAATTAGAACTAAGAAGCCGGAAGTTGGGAGTTAGATTTTTGCTATCACTGTAATTTACAATCTATGATTTCAATCGATCATTTTCAACTTGGCGCATTATAAAATTTTCAAAATAAAAAATATGGCACTTATAAAAGAACTTTTAGGGAAAGCCCCACAAATAGGAGAAAATACATTTTTAGCAGAAACAGCAACCATTATCGGAGATGTTACGATGGGAAAAGACTGCAGCATTTGGTACAATGCGGTGATTAGAGGAGATGTTCACTACATCAAAATGGGGAACAAGGTAAATGTTCAGGACAATGCAATGTTACACTGTACGTACCAAAAACATCCTCTGAATATCGGAAACAATGTATCTATAGGTCATAATGCGATTGTGCACGGATGTACTATTAAAGACAATGTGCTTATCGGAATGGGAGCAATTGTAATGGACGACTGTCTTGTGGAAGAAAACTCAATCATTGGTGCCGGTTCTGTGGTAACGCAGGGAACCCACGTGAAATCAGGAGAAGTTTGGGGCGGTGTTCCGGCAAGAAAAATTAAAGATATCAATTCGCAGCTTCTGGAAGGAGAAGTGAACAGAATAGCAGATAATTACGTGAAATATTCTTCATGGTATAAAGAAAACGTGAAAAACGTTGAAGGATAAACTTTAATTCAATGGTGAATGGCGAATTTTGCTTCGCAAGTAAATTTTTCACAGTAGATTTAAGTTCATAAAAATAAAAAGCATTGCTGAAATCTTCAGTAATGCTTTTTTATCCTTAGTGAAATTCCTGATAGAATTTTATAATAGTTTTTTAATAAATCAGTTCGGCTTTACCTTTTATACATTTAATTGCAGTAGGAGGATTCACCATCATACAGTCAGACATAATTCCGTATTTCTGGTTAAATGCTTTTACTTTTTCAGTATAATCATCAATTCTGCTTAGAATACTTTTCTCCATTTTTTTAGGATAGGCAATGTACAGTTGAGGTCCGCCGCAGGATTTTGCGCCCATCGGAGCGAAAGCCCATTCAGTTGCATCCGTACATTTTTCTTTCGTAACTTCAGATTCAATGGAAACCCGAATTCTGTCGAGCTGTGCCTGATCGTATTTCTGGCTGCTTTCATCGGCAGGTCTTTCTGCGATATCCTGAGGAAGATTTGCATTTGCTTCTTTTGCGGTTCCGCAGGAAACAAATACTACCGAAACACTGAATAAGACAGCAGAAATATAAGAAAGAGGTTTTAGCATAATAACTTTTTTCTGTTTCAAAATTTTCAAAACTTATGCCAAGATAAGGATTTTAAGTTTCATTTCCGTAATTTTGACAGCGATGAACAATCATTTTTTTGACTTAATAGAACATACCAACCGAAGCGTATTTTTAACGGGAAAAGCAGGAACAGGAAAGACGACTTTCCTCAACGATTTTGTAAAACGTACCCGAAAAAAACACATCGTTGTTGCTCCTACAGGAATTGCAGCCATTAATGCAGGTGGCGTAACCATTCATTCTATGTTTGGGCTGCCGCTGAGAACGTTTTTACCAACTACGGAAAGAATTGATACCAGTCTGGCAAATAATATTGCTGACCTGATGCCTCATTTCAAATACAGAAAAGATAAGCTTAAACTTTTGCGGGAAGTAGAGGTGATTATTATTGATGAGGTTTCCATGCTTCGATCCGATGTCCTGGATATGATGGATTTTTCTCTGAGGTTTATCCGTAGAAATAATCAGCGTTTTGGAGGGGTTCAGATGTTGTTCATCGGGGATTTGTATCAGCTTCCGCCGGTTGTGAGGGATGAGCATATTCTTAAAATGTACTACAATTCGCCTTTCTTTTTTGATAGTCATGCGATTAAGGAAATTCCGTTGATTACGATAGAGTTAACCAAAGTTTACCGTCAGTCGGATGAAGATTTTCTTGCCATTCTTAATGCGATCCGAGACGGAGATACTGCGAATATAGATTTTGAAAGGCTAAATGAAAGATATGATCCGGATTTTAATTCCGGGGATGAACCTTATGTTTATCTCTGTTCGCACAATAAAATGGCGGACGATATCAATCAGGAAAAGCTCGACGAAATAAAAGTAACGTCCAAAACCTACGAAGCGAAACTTTTCGGTGAATTTAAAGAAAACCAGTTCCCGAACGAACAGTTTTTAGACCTGAAAATCGGAGCGCAGATCATGTTTATCCGAAATGATATTTCCGGAGAAAAAAGATATTTCAACGGAAAACTGGGTGAAATTTCTGCTTTGGACGAAAACGAAATTAAAGTAATTCTCGACGGAAGCGAAAGGGAAATTACCGTAAAGCGTGAAGTCTGGGAACAGAAAAAATATTTTCTGGATACCGATAAGAACATCAAGGAGGAAGTTTTGGGAAGCTTTGAACAGTTCCCGATAAAACTTGCCTGGGCGGTTACCATTCATAAAAGTCAGGGTTTAACCTTTGACCGTGTGATTATTGATGCCGGAAAGAGCTTTACAGCGGGACAGGTATATGTTGCTTTATCGCGTTGCCGTACTTTGGAAGGGATTGTTCTGAAATCTAAAATTACGCCTGAAGTTATTTTCAAAGACAACAGAATCCTTCATTTTCATTCTGATACAGTTGCCAATGATCAGGTAGAAGGGATTTTAAATAACGAAAAATACGATTACAGCATCAGGAAAGTGCTTCGTGCAGTCGATTCTCAATGGCTTTTAAAGGAAATTGAAGACTGGAACAATCTTTCAATCGTAACGAAAAGTCTGGATCATCTTAAAACAAAGCAATTGTATAACCAGTTAAAACCTGAAATCGTTAATCTCGGCAAGATATTCGAAAAACTGGAAAGGGTTATTTCCCAAAAGGTGAATAATTTCATTGAGCAGAAAGAAGAATGGTCTGAAATTGAAAGCAAAACCAAAGGTGCGGTGAATTTCTTTTTTACTGAAATCAGAGATAAGGTTTTCAGTCCGCTGAAAGATTTTTATGCTGAAATTAAAGGAACAAAAGGTCTGAAACAGTATAACGAAGATTTCCGGGTTTGGCTGGAAGATATTGAAGAATATTTAAACAGTTTAAAGGAAATTCACTTGCTGGAAACCAAGCTTCTGGATGAAATCAACAACAAGGAAGTGACTATGAAAGTCGCAAAAGTTCCGTCTCAGGTTCTCACGTTCCAGTTGTTTGAGCAGGGAAAAACCATCGGGGAAATCGCTCTGGAAAGAGGTTTGGTGAAAGAAACCGTGATTGGTCATCTCGCGAAATTTGCAGAACAGGGATTGCTCGATATTTCAAGAGTGGTCACTTCAGATAAAATAAAAGCCTTTGAAGATATTTTCTACAAAGATCCCAAAGAAACTTTAACGGAGTGGAAAAATGTTCTCCCGAGTGATTTTGAATTTAATGAAATCAGGATTCTGATCAATCATTTTAATTATCTGAAGGAGAAGAATCAATAAATATTGCTGATGTATAAATCACAACCTCACAGGTTTTTAAAACCTGTGAGGTTTTTTTATCATAATTTTTTTTTGGAAGAATAAATTCCTGATGAATTTTTGTATTTTTAGGTGTTAAATCCTCATCACAATGAAATATCTATTTACTTTTTTGTTTGCATTCTTGCTGAATGCAGATCACGATTCTAAATTCAATTACGATCTCCTCATTGGTTCATGGTCGCAGAAATCCATTGCGAACAGCAATTCCACCGGAATATTCACCTTTAAAAAAGACAGTACGGCAAGTCTTGAAATGATCGATCAGGCTTCCAACGGAATGATTGGCGGAATGACTGGTCCTTATAAAATTGAAAAAGCCAAAGGAAATCTGAAAATTACGTTACTGGGAAAAGAAAAAACATTTGAAATTCAGGAACTGACTAAAGATGTTTTGGTGATTCAGAATAAAATGGAAGGTAAAGAAAAACAGGTATTTAAACGGTATACCGAAGAAAAATAAAAGTTTTCTGAGAAGAACTAAAAACGGTCAGCAATTGATAAAATTACTGACCGTTTTTTATTTATTCAGCATATCCTGATTTACACGATAGCCTACAATTTTGATATCGCCGTTTTCATCTTTTTCCAGAGTGAAGGTTTCCTGTGTTTTTTCAGTACCTCTTTTCACATCGTAAACAAAAAGATATTCACTTTTGGGATTGCTGCCTTTTACAACCAGTGTTTCCCAGTGAGAAAGATTATACTCCTCAACCGGACCTATTTGCCCTGTTACATTTAAAAGTTCTATAAGTTTTTCTTTACTCGTTACACTGAAAAATTTTTCTCCAAACAGCTTATAAATGTCGTCCTGATTTCCACCGTATCGGATTTCCCAATAGAACTTCTGCGGCACTTTTTCACCATCGGCTTTGTCGGATTCCCGGTCTTTGTAGAACTGGTTGAAGTTACAGCTTAGTAACAGAAAGGATAAAAGAAGTAGATAAATACTTTTCATTTTAAATTATTTTTTTTAATCGTTATATGTGATTTTCTTATGTTTAATTTTTTGAAAATTTAATAGTAATGATATTGAAAATGCTGTGCACATCGAAGATAAAATAGATTTGTAATTAAGAGGTCAGCTTCGTTAACAAATTCATTTAACTTCTGAATTCGCTCCTTTTTTTCCTGCTCTGTGGATTCTTTGTCAATTTTAACTTCGTCGTCGATCATTTGTCTCAGAGACTGTATGTAAAGCTTCTTTTGTTTTGAAACATCATATTCATCTTTGGATTGATTGTTATCTGATTCAGAATGAAGATAGACAGCATATTCAGCATCTGCAACAAGGCGGGATTGCTGATGCCCGAAAAAAGTTCCGCCATTCGCGAGATAAGCAAATATCGAATTGATAGCAGAGTAAATTCTTATTAATTTTTTGCGATGTCGGGCATTCTTTTCTACTCCGTTCTCTTGTGCCAGAAAATAAGCATACAGATTATAGTATTGATCTTGTCCGGCTTCACTGCTAAAATCAGCACCGAAATTTCGGTAAGTAATATCTGGACTTTGGATTAATTCATCGAAAAATTCAGGGTGATTATCGACTATTTTGTTGAAATCCTGCTTGCTGAGTTTTAATGAAAAATCATTTTCATTATTTATCAGTACAGTATCGAACTTTGTATAATATTTTGAATTTAAATTTTTTATTTTTTGACTTTCATATTTTTTCTGTTTATCTTCAGCAATCTTTGAAAAAATATTTGTGTTTGTAGTCAGTGAATCTCTGTTTTCAGTTGTTTCTTTTACAATTTTGTTTTTTTCACAGCTTATCATGAATAAAAGCAGTAAGATTACACTTTTCTTTTTCACCGTTTAGTTTTTAGAATAATAAAGATATAACATAAAAGGTATATATTAAATAGTAGAGAATTAAAATTTTTCAACCGAAATAAAAACGCCTTTATGATCACTCACCACATTTTTATCCACAAAAATTCCGTATTCTGTATCGTCTGAAAAACCTTTCGGAATCAAAATATGATCAATATTTTCTTCAATTTCTGAGGTAGAATTGATTAAGTTTAATTCTTTAAATAGACTTTTTAAAGTTTCTGTTATGCTGGAACTGATTGAAAATCGTTCTTCACCTTTTCTGAATGATGTATTAAAATCCCCAACGATAAAAATATTTTTGTTCTCTGCATAAATTTTTCGACAGTCGTGGATGGTATTCTGCAATTCGGTATCCACAAAAGGTTTTCGGTTAAACCAAGTTCCGATAATCGTACAATAGAAAACAATTTTTCCCAATTCTGTTTCGAATTCCAAAGCGAGATTGGTTTTATCATCCGCCACAGCATATTTTTTCGAATAGGGAATTTTAGAGTATAAAACTGTCCGGAAAGCTTTTTCTCCATTTAAATATTCTGAATAATTAAGATTTTCATAAACGGTGTTCTCAGGAATTGACGAACAGAGATATTTATACGGGAAATTTTGAAGATCAAGATTGACGGCTTCCGTGAGAATAAGGAAATCGAAATCAAACTGATTAAGAAATTCCGCGGTTCCTGAAAATTTCTTTTTTCTTGCCCAATCGATGTTGAGGGTTGCAATTTTCAATAGTCTCTGTTTAAAATTAATTTCCGTTGATTGTTGTCATAATAACTTGCATGACGACTTGTATCTTTGAAAGATATTTCTTCATTTTCTATTTCATTAAATCTTTGCTTATCGGTTTTTGCAAAATCAATCACCGTAAATGTGTTTTCATCTAAAACAGTAAAATCAACGAGTTTTAAATATTCAGGAACAGATTTTCTGTCGATCATAATCTTTCCGCCGCCAAATTGATGTCTGTCCTGTCCATTTTTCTTTACTCCGGAAACCCAATATTCTTCGCCTGTTTCAATATCAAAATGATTTCCCGAAATGCCGGGAATTTTAAGTTTTTTAAGAGCCTTATTATTGAAATATACCGTTTGTCCGGATTTTGAAAATTCAACCAAACCAATCCACGCAGATCCGTGATGACCGGAAGATTTGTTTTCGATATATCTTATTTTTGATTTCATGTTTCAATTATTGATCTTATCTTTTTAATTTCTCAAAGTCATATAAAGTAATGAAATCAATTTTATGACCCCATATTTCATTCATTTTCGCCTTGGGAAAAACTCCTGAAATAGAGGTGTTTTCAAATTCATCCTTGAAATAATATTTTATATCTGCTTTATAGATTAAAGATGTTTTTACATTGCTTTTTAAAGATAAAAGAGATTTCCAGTCTTTATCTTCCTTCCCTTCGTTATAGTAAGCTCCTGTGAAAAAAACTTCAATCGTATTTTCTTTAATATCTTTTGAGAAAATATTCTTCTCCTTACTTAAAGGATAATATTCTTTATAAGGTTCCATGCTCAAAACGCGGTATTCATATTTATTGCCCTTTTCTTTCAGTTCTAAAATAATTTTTGAACCTAAAGGAAAAGTAAATATTCCATATTCGGTTGGAAATGTAGTAGGAATATTCAGTTTTTTTTGAGAAAATATTTTTCCTGTAAAAATTAAAATGATAATAAGAAATAAGAGTTTTTTCATGGTTAAATTTTGAATTGAAATCAATACCAAATATACAAAAAGTGATTATTCAAAAAAGCGATTTAATATTAGCCTGATTTCCCATAGTTTTTCCCTGAACCTCACCATTAATCCTATCGATTACAAAAAGTAACTAATGCAGTTTATTAGTCTTATCTTTGTTGTGTAAAAATTTAAAATAATGAAACCGACAAAAGTTTATGAAATGCTTTTGTCTAAACAGAATATCCCGATATGAAAAATTTTGAAATATCAGTATTGGATCTTGCCCCTGTAAAGCAGGGAAAAACTGTTCATGATACTTTTCAGGACAGCTTATCTTTAGCCAGCCATGCTGAAAATTTAGATTATAAAAGATTCTGGCTTGCCGAACACCACAATATGGAAAGCATTGCCAGTTCTGCAACTTCCGTTCTGATTGGTTTTATCGCCAACGGAACAAAAAAAATAAGAGTTGGTTCCGGAGGAATTATGCTTCCGAACCACAGTTCATTAGTGATTGCCGAACAGTTCGGAACCCTTGAATCCCTATTTCCCGGAAGAATTGATCTTGGTTTGGGAAGAGCACCGGGAACGGATGGTTTAACCGCTCAGGCTTTAGGAAGAAATCCTGCAATGATCAATCAGCAGTTTCCAAGACAGATTTTAGAATTACAGAAATATTTTTCCGAAGAAAACCGTGATGCTTTGGTTCGTGCAATTCCGGGAGAAGGACTGGATATTCCGATGTATATTTTAGGTTCGAGTACAGACAGTGCTTTTTTGGCAGCAGAATTGGGACTTCCTTATGCTTTTGCGGGGCATTTTGCGCCGGAGCAGATGGAAATGGCTTTCAATATTTACAGAGAACACTTTGAACCGTCAAAATACTTAGACAAACCTTACATCATTGCCTGTGTAAACGGAGTTGCAGCAGAAACTTCTGAAGAAGCTCATAAAATGTCCACAACATTGTTTCAGGCTTTTATTAATATTATACGAAACGACAGAAAACCTTTTGCACCGCCGATTGACGATATGGATGACATCTGGTCGCCCATGGAAAAATCTATGGTTTTGCAGAAACTGAGATATACTTTTATCGGAAATCAGAGTGAAATCGAAGAAAAGCTGAAAAGTTTTCAGGAAAAATTTAATGTGGATGAACTGATGATTAATTCTCACATTTACGATCATCAGAAAAGACTGGAATCGTACAGCATTTTCAGAAAAGCTAAAAATTCTCTATTGGTCGAAGCGAACTAGCATAAAAACTTCTTCAATAGGTTAACAGAAAATAAAAAAGAGTCCGTCTCAGAGTGTATGAGAACGGACTTTTTTTATCGTTTTTCTTGAATTCCTTACGGATGATCTTTTCAATCTCTTGGTTTTATGTAAGAGCTTATTATTGTAGCTTTTATACGATTTTCAGCGATTGAATCAATCCGTTCTCAAACTCGTAATGGTAAGTCAAAACAATCGGACTTCCCGGAAAATTGCCCGAGACTTCGGCTTTCAGTTCCTGTTTGGTTTCTGAATAGTCTAAAGGTTTCATAGTTGCTTGAAATTCTTTGTTGGCTTTATCTATCCAGTTTTCGATCTCTATTTTCCCGTGATATGTTTTTCCTTCGTCAAAAACGACGGCTGTTTCGGTAAAGCAGTTGGTATAAGCTATACTGTCAAAATTGTCCTGTGCTTTTACTAAATCGGTGATTACTTTTGGTAAATTCATTTTTTTTATTTTTTATGATGATTATATTAAATAGTAGGAATGGTTCCGCCATCAATTACGAATTCAGTTCCTGTAAGATACCCTGCTCTTGGTGAAACTAAGAACCCAACCAGTTCGGCAATTTCTTCGGGTTGTGCAGGTCTGCCAAAAGGTATCCCGCCCAATGCGTCCATTACACTTTGTGTTGCCTGTTCTTTTGTAATGTTAGAGCTTTCTGCAATACGTTCCATCATTTTTTCGGAAGCGCTAGTCATGATCCAGCCTGGTGAAACGGTCAGAACCCTTACTCCTTTTGCCGCAACTTCATTGGATAAACTTTTGCTGTAATTAATTAATCCTGCTTTTGCCGCCGCATAAGGCAAAGTAGACTCGTAAAGCGGCAATCTGCCCTGTATGGAAGCAATATGAATGATCACACCACTTTTTTGCTCAAGCATTTTCGGTAGAAATCCTCTGTCTAAACGGACGGGAGCCAATAAATTGGTTTGAATAGACAGTTCCCAGTCTTCATCGTTCAGAACCGCAAAACCACCGGCTTTTGTTTCGGAACCACCCAGATTGTTAACCAGAATATCCAGCCTTCCAAATGTTGCTAAAACTTCTTCCACCACTTTTTCGGTTCCTGTTGCTGTACTTAAATCTGCTGAAATGAAATAGTGGTTGTCATCAGAGATTTCCGGTGGGTTTCTTGCTGTGATAATTACTTTTGCACCTGCGTTTGAAAGCCGTTCTGCAATCGCTTTTCCGGCTCCTTTTGTTCCTCCTGTTACCAAGGCCGTTTTACCTGATAATTCGTTATTGAAATTAAAATCCTGTTTCATTGCTAAAATCTTTAGGACAAAGTTCAGACTTATGTACAGTCCTTACAAGTACGGAATTACGATTCACATAGGGATAAATTTTTCCCCTATTGTTCATTTTGGAACATAGGCTTAACTTTGTGTAATGTATGAGAGAAAAATTTTACCCAATCTGAATTGTGGTTTGGATCTTATTGGCGAAGTATTGTACGGCAAATGGAAAATCCGTTTGCTGTGGTTCATTAATGAAGGTCATTTGCGTCCCAGTGAACTGCAGCGCAAAATACCCGATGCAACAAGAAGGGTGTTGAATATTCAGTTAAAAGAACTCGAAGAGCACGAATTAATTACCAGAAAAATTTATCCTGTTGTACCGCCCAAAGTAGAATACAGCCTTACTGAACTGGGAAAAACGCTGATTCCTGTAATTTCTGCATTGGGAAATTGGGGAGACAGGAATGAAGAGCATTTACGATCAGTTATTTTAAAGCGTTTGAACTCCGAAAATAAATAGTGTGTTTTTTAAACTTAAATCCGGAAATATTTACAACTCTGTGTTCGGCAGATAATAAAGAGTTTATATTATTGGCGATGCTTATTTTTATGAGTATCTTTGCACAAATTTAAAAAGTAAAAATGTCTGATATTAAGTTAAATACTATTCCAGAGGCGATAGAAGACCTTAAAAATGGTAAAATAATCATAGTAGTGGATGATGAAGACAGAGAAAACGAAGGCGATTTTCTTTGTGCAGCAGAACTTACAACACCGGAAATTATCAACTTTATGGCGCTTCACGGAAGAGGGCTTATCTGTATGCCGCTTCCCGAAAAAAGATGTGATGAGCTTGGTCTTGAAGTAATGGTAAGCCGAAGCAGCGATCCGAAAGAAACAGCTTTCACCGTTTCTGTAGACCTTTTAGGAAACGGAACTTCCACAGGAATTTCTGCAAGCGACAGAGCGAAAACCATTCTGGCTTTGATGGATGAAAAATCTAAACCGACAGATTTCATGCGTCCTGGTCATATTTTCCCTTTAAGAGCAAAAAAAGGAGGTGTTCTGAAAAGAGCAGGACACACA
The DNA here is from genome assembly GCF_900156825.1 of Chryseobacterium gambrini. Classification (GTDB taxonomy): domain Bacteria; phylum Bacteroidota; class Bacteroidia; order Flavobacteriales; family Weeksellaceae; genus Chryseobacterium; species Chryseobacterium gambrini. Next base: position 487,914 of record NZ_FTOV01000002.1, read on the forward strand.
GAAGCGGCAATCGATTTAACTTGTCTTGCCGGTTTAAAAGAAGGAGGCGTAATCTGTGAAATCATGAATGAAGACGGTTCGATGTCGCGTTTGCCGGAGCTTTATGCTTTTGCACAGAAACACGATATGAAAATTGTTTCCATTGAAGATCTAATTCATTATCAGCTTAAAAAAGGAAATCTTATTGAGAGAATTGAAGAAAGAAAAGTAAAAACGGCTTACGGAGATTACGATTTCTTCGCTTTCAGAGAAACATCCAACGATCAGATCCATTTTGCTTTAACCAAAGGTTCCTGGACGGTTGATGAGCCTGTTTTGGTAAGAGTTCAGTCATCAGATTCTTATTTTGATGTGTTAACGAGATTGAATAACGGCGAAAAACCTCAGTTGGAAAAAGTAACCTCAATGGTTAACGAAGCTGGAAAAGGAGCCATTGTTTTCATTAATAATGTTTCAAGCTCTGAAAATACATTAAGAAAGCTTCAGCAATTCCTGAATTATCAGGACGGACAACAGCAACATCCGACTTTGGCATTCAACTACAGAGATTACGGAATCGGAACTCAGATTCTGAAAAATCTGGGAATTAATAAATTTAAAGTAATCACCCAGAATCCTAATGTAAAACCGCAGGTTGGCGGATATGACGTTGAGGTAACGGAAATGGTGCAACTATAAAATGTGAATTGTGAATGGTCAATTTTGCTCTGCAAGTGAATTTTTACAATGTTAAAATTGATAATGAAATGAATTCACTGTTGACAATTCACTTCGACGAAATAAAAATGGCTTGAGAAATCAAGCCATTTTTATTTCGTCGAAATTTCTGAAACCGTTCAGAAAATCTTTGATATTCATTCTTTTTTTTCCTTCAAGTTGTAATTCTGATGGAAAATATTCTCCGTCTTGGGTGTAGATTTTAAATTCATTTTTAGAAATTTCCAGACTTCCGGCAGTTTTTCCGTGATTTGAAATTTCAAATTTTCCACCGAAAATTTTAAGTCCTTTTTCTTCTTCGCCTATTTTTAAAGTGGTGAATGCCGCAGGATAAGGAGACATTCCCAAAATAAACTGATGAATTTCTTTCGAATTTTTCGTCCAGTCGATTCTTGTATCTTCTTTAAAAATTTTAAACGCATTTTTCGGATGCTCAACTTCCGGCTGCGGTTTTTCGGTGATTGAGTTTTCTGCCAATCCGTTTAACGTTTTTACCACAAGTTCAGAGCCCATTTCCATGAGTCTGTCGTGAAAGCTTCCTGCGTTTTCATCCGGTAAAATGGGAAGTTCTTCCTGTAATAAAATATTTCCTTCGTCTATTTTTTCGTTGATAAAAAACGTTGTAGCTCCGGATTTTTCTTCTCCATTGATAATTGCGTAATTGATCGGCGCTGCTCCTCTGTAATCGGGAAGTAAGGAAGCATGAAGATTGAATGTTCCCATTTTAGGCATTTCAAATAAAACTTTCGGCATCATTCTGAAAGCGACCACCACAAAAACATCGGCTTCCAGTTTTCTTAATTCCTCTAAAAATTCGGGATTTCTCAGTTTTTCAGGCTGAAAAACAGGAAGATTATTTTCTACGGCAAAAACTTTTACCGGAGACTGATTGATTTTCTGTCCGCGTCCGCTCGCTTTATCCGCAACCGTTACGACACCTACAACTTCATGATGAGAACGATGAATCGCTTCCAGAGATGCTTTGGCAAACTCCGGAGTTCCTAAAAATACAACTTTCAATGATTTCATACTGCAAAGATAAGGTCTTTGATGAAGGATTGAAAGATTTGGTTTTAAAATTGAGAGTTGGTATCAGAAAAATGTTATACTGAACTCAACGAAGTATCTCAGTTAAAATGCCAATTCCATTATTTTTAAGAGATGAGAAAAGATCTTACGCCAAAGCATACGTTCTGAAGTTCAGCATTTTTACTTTTCCGGTATCCAGCAGAAAAATTAAATTTTCCAGAATATTCTCTTTGGAATGATAGCTGAGCTGAATAGAGAGTTCCTCAATCGTTGCCGGTCTTTTACTCAGCAAATTGAGGATCTGCTGGGAAATGTTTTTCCCGAAAATCGACTGTTTGTTTCGTTCACATACCGAACATTGCCCGCAGTTTTTAGCATTTTTTTCACCAAAATAGTTCAAAATGAGCTTCATTTTACAGTATTTATCATCTTCGATGTAAAATTTCATTTCTTCCCACTTCTGGATTTTATTTTTCTGAATATGTTCAAAAAGTTTCCAGTAAATGGATCCGTTTAATCTTTCGTCTCTTGGTTTTAAAAATTTAATGCTCGATAAAGCACCGTCAATATATTCCACATAGCCTTTTTGTTGAAGTTCTTTTAATCTTTCTTTGATCAATTCCACACTGGATCCTATTTTTCCACTTACCTGCTGTTCGCTAAACATCACTTTATGAGTAGTAATCCCGGAAATGGTACGGAGCATCAGTTCTAAAAAATAGGCATCTTTTCTGGGCAACTGATCAATTTCATGGGCTTCCATCAATAACTGAAGCGATGAAAGACTTTTATGTTCGTTGAAATAAATTATTTCCTGATTGTGAAGAAAATTGAGAACATTTCTGATCTTCGCATTCGAAAGTTTCGTGAAATTATAAATTCCATTGATATTCAGTTGAAAAACTTTTTCCGGAAGCTCAAATTCGGCAACCTGAAAAATAGAGTAGAGGTAAGTAACGATCTTTAAAAACTCGGCTTTATTGGGAATCTGGTTTTTTAAAATTTGGTCAAAGTTTAAAATTTCCTGCTTATTCCAAAGCAAAAATGCGAAACTTTCTTTTCCGTCTCTTCCGGAACGCCCGATTTCCTGATAATAATTTTCAATGGAAGGAGCAGGAGAGTAGTGAAGTACAAAGCGTACATTATCTTTATCAATTCCCATCCCAAATGCATTGGTGGAAATTAAGACATGATTATTGCTTCTGTTCCATACTTCCTGTTTCGTATTTTTTTCTTTCGTGGATAAACCAGCGTGAAAATAATCTACATTTTTAAGCTGATTTTTTTTCAGAAATTCACTGAGGAGTTCGGCTTCTTTTCTTGTTCTCACATAAACAATTCCTGCTTCATTCGAGAATTTTAAAATATCATATACTTTCTGAAATTTATCCGAAACTTCTTCCATGAAAATTTTGATGTTGTCTCTTTTAAAACTTTTCTGAAAAACCTGCGGATTTTTTAATTCCAGTTTTAATTTTATTTCCTCCAAAACTTTTGGCGTAGCGGTTGCCGTTAAAGCCAGACATGGAATTTTAGGATTATTTTTTCTGAATTCTTTGATATTCTGATAACTCGGGCGGAAATCCTGTCCCCATTCTGAGATACAGTGCGCTTCATCGACCGCGATGAAAGACAGCTCAATTTCTTCAATATTCTGGAGAAACTGCTTGTTGGTGATTCGTTCAGGAGAGACATACAGCATTTTTGTTAGTCCTTCTTTGCATCGGTCATAGATATTTTCTGCATCATACTCATCCAGTTCCGAAGAAAGATATTCTGCTTCAATTCCTCTTGATTTCAATTGGTTTACCTGATCTTTCATCAAGGCGAGTAAAGGGGAAATAACCAGACAGGTTCCTTCTTTTAATAAAGCAGGAAGCTGATAACAAAGAGATTTTCCGGCTCCGGTTGGCAACAGGACAAGAGTATCTTTTTCGTTTATAACAGAATCGATAATCGCTTCCTGAGAATCACGAAAACCATCATATCCCCAAAAATGTTTCAGGGTTTTAAATTTTAGCTCTTGAAAATCTTGCTGAGAAATCATAGGATAAAAGTAATAAAAGTATTCTGACAAAAAAAGCCACGCAATGCATGGCTTTTATATATTTAATAATAAATTTTTATTATTTAGCTTCGAAGTAAACTCTTCTGTTTGCTCTGTTTTTCCATTCTGGACATTTAGTAGCAGGGTCGCATTCAGGATATTTAAGGTCTTTTTCACCTCTACCTACTGCGTTAAGCTTACCGGACTGAACTCCGTTTTTAATTAAATAATCTTTTACGTTGTTCGCTCTTCTTTCAGAAAGTTTTTGGTTGTATGCATCAGAAGCTCTCGTATCTGTTGCTCCAACTACAGTGTAAGATCCACTAGAAGAATTAATGTAATTTACAGCGTTGTTAAGAATTGGAGTGTTAGAAGGTAAAATTCTGTCTGAATTCAGATCAAATTCAATTCCATCTAATTTTGTCTCTTTTTCATCAACTGGTCCAACCGGAGTAGGAGCTGTTGTAGGGCAACCTTGGTTTTCAACCGGTCCCGGAACGGTTACACACTTATCATATAGATCGATTACACCGTCAAGATCAGTATCAAGAGCTACACCCGCACCGTCCACTCTTGCACCTGCAGGAGTATCAAGCTGTCTGTCCCAATCGTCGCAAACACCATCGTTATCAAGATCTCCTTTTTTACAAACTTCGATATCCTGATTTTTATTAGCCAAAACATCTAATTTATAATAGATCTCCTGAAGCGGATCGTGCCACATTAAATGAGATTCGTGTTTTCCAAGTTTTAAAGAAACCCCTAAAGTAGCGTTGAAGAAGTTATCAGAAACCTGCTCTTCACGTTGGTTGATCGTGCTGTATTTGTCTCCTCCACCGTCAAATTCATCATCACCGGTAACGGCATACATTACTCTACCTTCGATATCGATTCTTCTGTTTACTTTAAATTTCACACCGGCACCTGCCTGAGCAAACATAGATCCAAGTTGGAACGGCTTTATTTCCGTTGCCAATCTTTGTCCTTTATCATCTTTCTGATAAGCTCTGTAGGCTAAAGTTCCGATACCTGCATATCCATGTAAGGCCCATCTGTAAGGAGAATGGTTATCCACTCTTCTGAATAGGTTTGAGAAGTTAATGTCTCCTAATAATGAGATTGCATCATATTGCGTTCTTGCAGCTACACGTTGATACGCTGAAGCGTCAGAAGGCGCAGAATCTTTTGTATTAAACCATCCCTGTCTTGTTTCTCCTCTGTCGTATTGTAAATTAAGACCGAAAGCATGAGTAATGGCTTTATCAATACTTACATATGCAGAATAACCAAAAAGGTTTTTACCGTTTCCGCTTTTTATAGATGTTAAGTCTGCAGATTGAACTAATGGTACACCAGCACCGAAAGAGATTGCCCAATCGTTAAATCTTTTAGATTTATTGGTAAACGGGGAAACATTTGCAGAGCCCGAAGAAAACGTATTTGGATATTGTCCGTTTGAAACTACTGCAGTTGAGTCCTGTGCAAAGGCAACTGTAGGAACAGTAAGTGCTAATGCAACAATTGCTAAACTTAATTTCATAGTGTATTTTTTATTTAGTTAATTAAATGATTTAGTTATCGTTATTTAGTTGTAGTAGGACAACCTTGGTTTTCAACCGGTCCCGGAACCGTTACACACTTATCGTATAAATCGATTACGCCATCCAGATCCATATCTAAAGCAACTCCGGCTCCGTCTACTCTTGCCCCTGCAGGAGTATCAAGCTGTCTGTCCCAATCGTCGCAAACACCGTCGTTATCAAGATCACCTTTTTCACATACTACAAGTTCTGTGCTTTTGTTTTCCAAAACATTGGTTCTGTAATAAGCTTCCTGTAAAGGATCATGCCAAGCAAGGTGAGAATTGTGTTTTCCCAATTTGAAAGAAACTCCCAGGTTTACCGTCCATGCGTTATCAGATCTTCTTTTATCAAGCATATTATACTTTGAAACTTTTGAAGTAACATCATAATCTGCAGGACCTGCATTACCGCCACCGTCGAATTCGTCGTCTCCACTGATGATATACATTGTTCTTGCTTCTATGTCGATAAGTTTTGAAACTTTATATTTCAAACCTGCACCAATCTGATAATAGATTGAGTTGATGTCTAACTTTTGATTGATGAATAAAGGAATTCTTGCGGGAGTAGTGCTCCATCTGAATTCATTATTATCATACAAAGAAGTATTGAAATTCATTAAACCAACACCTGCATAACCATGTAGTGCCCATCTGTAAGGAGAATGATTGTCTACTCTTCTTAAAAGGTTAGAAAAGTTTACATCTCCCATTAAAGCAATCTGGTTATATTTCGTTTTTGCTTCTGCAACTCCGGCAGCTACACCTGCAGCTCCTTCCAGCTGTCCTCTCTGATTGGTTTCCCCTCTCTGATAGATAAGGCTGATTCCTACAACATGGGTAATCTGTTTGTCTAAACTTACATATGAATTGTATCCCCAGTTGATTTTTTTATCTGTAATAGACTTCAGATCAGAATGCACCATAAAAGCTGCACCTCCACCTACTGATACAGACCAGTCGTTGAATCTTTTAGCTTTTGTGTCGAAAGGTTGAACATTGGCAGAACCTGAAGAAAATGTATTGGGATACCTATCATTTGAAGTAACAGCTATACTATCTTGTGCGTAAGCAGCAATAGGCAACGTAGCCAATAATAATAAACCTAATTTCATACAATATGTTTTATGTTTTATTTGATAAAATTGCTTAATAATATTTTTGAAAATTCTCTTTCAAAAAGATGCTTTTTGTGAGGGATTTCCAATCTTTCTGAGACAAATTTTAATTCATTGTACGTAACGATATCTATGTCTATTACTCTATCAGAATATCCTCCTGAAGCTTTAGAATCGTTAGCTCTTCCCATTTCTTTTTCAATACTTTTAACAAAATCAAGCAGTTGAATCGGCGAAAGACGAGTAAACATTATCAGTGCAATATTACAAAAAATATTAGAACTGGCAAATTCTACGGGGTCAGATATTAAAAATTCACTTAATTGTAATATTTCATTTTCACCGGTTTGCAGTTTTTCTATGGCTGTTTCCAGATTTTTTTTTTGATCTCCAAGATTACTTCCGAGTAACAAAACGACTTTATGTTGCGACATATCGTAAAATGATTGATTTATGAAAAGTTTTTTTAAAAATGTACTGGCAAATATAGTGGCTATTGTCATTTTAGGCGCTGTGTTTTTCTTCTTTTTCATCATTATGCTGGTGTTCAGCGCGATGGGAAGTGAGAAATCTGTGGTTGTAAAGAAAAATTCTGTCCTTACCATTAATTTAAAAACCAATATAATAGACAGTCCTACAGAGGAACAGAAAGGGCTTTTTAATATTAGCGATCAGACTAAAAATGTTTTGATTTATGATGCCATTGAAGCCATCGAAAAAGCAAAAACGGATGATAATATTAAAGGAATAAGTATTGAAGCCGATTACTTGAATGCAGGAATTACACAGATTGATGATCTCAGAAATGCTATTCAGGATTTTAAAAAGAGCGGAAAATTTGTGTATGCTTATGGAAATACGGTTTCTCAGGCAGCTTATTATTTAGGATCGGTTGCAGATCAGTATTATCTTAATCCTTCGGGAATGATCGAGCTTAAAGGTTTGGCAACAGAAGTCGCTTTTTATAAAGATTTTGCCGACAAATACGGAATCGGGATTGAAGTTATCCGTCACGGAAAATTTAAATCTGCGGTTGAACCTTTTTTAAGAAACGATATTTCTCCGGAAAATAAAGAACAGCTAAGCACACTTTTAAATGATATCTGGAAAAACACTTCTTCAAGAATGGCGGTTTCCAGGAAGATGGATACGGCTCAGTTCAGAACGGTGGTCGACAGTTTGTACGGAATGATTCCTGATTTAAGTTTAAAGTATAAACTGGCGGACAAATTAATTCAGAAAACAGAATACGATCAATTAATTAAATCGAAATTAAATTTAGCAGGAGAAGATAAGCTGAATAAAATTTCTTTAGGAAAATACATTGCTTCTTATTCTGATGATGAAAAATCGGGAGACAGAGTAGCGGTTTTGTATGCTTCAGGTTCCATTAACGGAGGAGACGATTATAATGATATCCATTCGGAAAAATACATTAAATACATCAAGGAACTTCAGGATAACGATAAGGTAAAGGCGGTTGTTTTCAGAATTAATTCTCCGGGAGGAAGCGCAAATGCTTCAGATGAGATTTTATTTGAACTTCAGCAGTTGAAAAAGAAAAAACCATTAATTGTATCTTTTGGTGACTATGCCGCTTCAGGAGGATATTACATCGCAATGGCGGCAGATAAAATTTATTCTGAGCCAAACACGCTTACTGGTTCTATCGGAGTTTTCGGAGTGATTCCTTACTTCAAGGATATTGCGAATAAAAACGGAATCCGTTCCGATATTGTTTCTACCAATGCGAATTCTCAATATTATTCTTCTTTAAACGGAGTTACGCCTTACGGAGTAAGCTTAATTACCAGAAGTGTGGAAGGTACTTATAAAAGATTCGTGCATTTTGTAACGCAGAACAGAAAACAGACGTTTGAACAGATCGACAGTGTAGGTGGAGGAAGAGTATGGAGCGGAACCAGAGCCAAACAAATCGGTCTTGTAGATGAATTGGGAACATTGAATGATGCTGTGAAATTTGCCGCTCAGAAAGCCGGTTTAAAGTCTTACGGAGTTTCTTCTTATCCTAAAAGCATGACGCCTTTCGAGCAGATTTTTAAAGATCTTAATGAAGAGGATATCTCTGCAAGAGTGGTAAAAAACAAAATTGGAAAAGCAAATTATGAGCTTTTAGAGCAGATCGTGGAAGAAAGAAAACTACAGTCTGAAGTGAAAATGGAAATGCCTTACCAGATTAAAATCAACTAACTAAATTATATATTGTACAAAGAAACGGCGGATTTGAATTTCAAATCCGCCGTTTTAATTTTTTATGGCTAATCAAACTTAGCTTTTCTTCGTAAGCATTCCGTAAATCCACAGAACGATTAAAGCGCCTCCCACTGAAAAAATAATGGGCCAAAAGTGAAACATTCTTTCATCGCTTGCTCCGCCGCCGCCAAATATAGCATTGGCAATAAACCCGCCGACAAAAGCTCCGATGATTCCTAAAATACAGGTCATTAGCCAACCCATATTTTGTTTGCCAGGCATTATCATTTTAGCCAAAGCACCTACAACCAGTCCGAAAATAATCCAAAGAATAAATGTGAACATAATAATTATTTTTTTAAAATTAGTGTTAATAGATACAGCTAATTTATAAAAAAATATGAGCTGTTATCTTTTTTTGAAAAATGAATCTACAAACTCCGTACCATTAAACAACTGCAGGTCCTGCATCTTTTCTCCGACACCTATATATTTCACAGGAATCTGGAACTGGTCTGAAATCCCGATCACAACTCCTCCTTTCGCAGTTCCGTCGAGTTTGGTTACCGCTAAAGCATTAACTTCCGTAGCGGCTGTAAACTGTTTTGCCTGTTCAAAAGCATTCTGTCCGGTAGAACCGTCAAGAACCAGTAAAATCTCATGAGGCGCATCCGGAATAACCTTCTGCATTACTCTCTTGATTTTAGAAAGCTCATTCATTAAATTGATCTTGTTGTGAAGTCTTCCTGCCGTATCAATAATAACCACGTCTGCATTTTGGGCAACGGCACTCTGTACCGTATCAAAAGCAACGGAAGCCGGATCTGAGCCCATCTCCTGCTTTACGATAGGAACTCCGACTCTCTGACTCCAGATTACCAGTTGATCCACCGCAGCGGCTCTGAAGGTGTCTGCAGCGCCTAAAACCACTTTCTTTCCTTCCGTTGTAAACTGGTGCGCCAATTTTCCGATAGTGGTTGTTTTTCCTACCCCGTTTACGCCGACAACCATAATAACGTAAGGTTTCTTGGAGGCATCGATGTTTCCGGTTCCGGCGTGAGGATTTTCAAGCAGAAGACCTGAAATTTCTTCACGGAGGATTTTATCAAGTTCGTTTACGCCGACGTATTTGTCTCTTGCAACGCGCTCTTCAATTCTTTCTATAATTTTGATGGTGGTAGATGCGCCAACGTCGGAAGCAATCAGGATTTCTTCAAGATCATCAAGAACTTCATCATCTACTTTGCTTTTGCCGACTACGGCTTTCGTCATTTTTTCAAAGAAACCCTGGCTGGATTTTTCCAATCCTTTATCTAACGTTTCTTTTTCTTCTTTTTTAAAAATATTTTTAAACCAACTCATCTTATGAATTATGGAATTTAATGTTTATGATGGAAGTAAGGAGATGGAGACCTGAAGTTTAAAACCTGATTTTTAAGTTTTATGGCGAACTTCGAGCATCCGGCTTCTGACCTTCCAGCTAGATTAAAAGCAAAGATAACAAAAAAACTACCCAAAATATGAGTAGTTTTTTATATTGTAAATAAAGTGGAGATTATTTTTTCAAATAACCATCAACTTCGTCTGCATTCATTACTTTTTCTTCGAAAACGTAAGCTCCTGATTTAGAAGACTTCACCATTTTCACAACTTTGGTCATTTTTTTAGACCCGGTTTGTAGGGTTGCTACTACTTTCTTTGCCATGGTAAATTATATTTTATAAATTACTTGATTTCTTTGTGAACTGTAACTTTCTTAAGAACAGGATTGTATTTTTTCAATTCCAATCTCTCTGTAGTGTTCTTTTTATTTTTAGTAGAAATGTATCTTGACATTCCCGGCATACCGCTCTCTTTGTGCTCTGTACATTCAAGGATTACTTGAACTCTGTTTCCTTTTTTTGCCATGATTTAGTTCTTTTTTATCAATCCGTTTCTAGTCGCTCTTTCAATAGCTTCCTCGATTCCAATTTTGTTAATCACTCTCAATCCATGAGCTGATACTTTCAGTGTTACGTGCTTATCCTGCTCCGGAAGGTAAAATTTCTTCTCTAATAAGTTAATTTCAAAACGACGCTTCGTTTTGTTATTAGCGTGAGAAACGTTGTTACCAACCATTGCACGCTTTCCTGTTATTTGGCAAATTCTTGACATATCTCGATGTTCTTATTTGTACTATAATATTTGAGTGTGCAAAATAACGAAGAATTTTTCAGATAGACAAATCTTTTACAAAATTATTTATAAATAACTTATGCATTAATCATTCAGATTTCATGTTAATATCACTCACAGTACGCATTGGCTTCAGGAATGATATATTTCATATTCCCGAAATAATAATTTTTAAGCCTTCTTTGTCTTTCTCTGAAACCATCGGATTAAAAAATAAAACAGCAGAAATCCTAAAGCAAAAACAGAAAATCTCGACAGAAGATCTCCTGATCTTGTATAAAAAGTCATCCCGTCATACAGGTTTATTTTAGAAAATAAAGCAGTTTTATCGCCGTAAAAAGTATCTTCCATGATTTCCCCTTTCGCATTAATATGGGCAGAAATTCCGCTGTTTGCAGCTCTTGCGATTTCTCTTCGGGTTTCAATGGCTCTTAATTTTGCGTAGGAAAGAAGCTGTTTATGTCCTTCTGTAACGCCCCACCAAGAATCGTTCGTCATAATGGCTAAAAAGTTCGCTCCTTTTTTTACATACTCTCCCGTAAATTCTCCGTAAATACTTTCATAACAGATGATCGGAGCCATTTTTCCTTTGTTGAAAGGATTTGAAAAAGCAACCCTTTCTTTGTCGGTTCCCAAAGAAGCTACCGTTCCGCCCAGATTAATCATTGCATCGCCCAGAAGAGGCTTCAAATAGTTCATATAAGGGAAGATTTCCACGCCCGGAACCAGCTTTCCTTTGTGGTAGACTTCTACCTTCTGATTCGGAATAACCTGCACCGCCGAATTGAAACTTTCCACCCAAAGTCCCGTATGAATCTGGTAGGCTTCTTTCGGCAGATTGTTTTCATTTGTAAAAAAACGATGCGAAGAAATTCCTGTTGCAAAAACCGAACCCGGATGTTGGGCTAAAAATCCTTTAAGATTGTTTAAAATAACACTCTTTTCAAAAGCGGTTTCCGAAATAGAACCTCTTCCCGGAAGCGCAGTTTCGGGAGCGATGTAATAGTCTATTTTTGTTTTGGAATTTCTTTCTGCAAGGCTTAGAAGATCGTTTTCAATCGTTAAGCTGTCCTGCGTGTATTTTTCTGCATACGGATCCAGATCAGGCTGAAGCATCAGTACATTGACATTTCCGATTGGTTTTTCGTCAAAATTATTATATTTCACCACAGAAATAACCATCGGAATAATGATTAAAGCTGCAACAATGGATGTATTTTTAATGAGTTCTTTTCTTTTTCTCCCTGCTTCCCAGATTCTGATTGTGTAGAAAATCAGGACATTAATTAATAAAATCCAGAAACTTCCACCGGTCGCTCCTAAAGTATCGTACCACTGGATAAGTTTAGGATAATCGGAAAAAACATTTCCCAGATTCAGCCATGGCCAAGTTAATTCCCAGCCTAAATGGAACTTTTCAAAGCTCATCCAGATCGCGATCAGAAATCCTAAACCCCAATAGGTTCCCTGTGCATTTTTGTACCAGTGATAACATTGAAAAACCAATGAATACAGGAAAGAATTGACCAATACCGGAAATACAACCGCCATCATAGAATGGCTTCCGTCCGGATTTTTTGAACCATAAAGCCATCCTGTTGTTACTACATTCCAGATCACAAAACAGAGGTAGGAAAGTCCGAAAACCACCCAGCTTTTTCTGTTGTAATCTGAAAATTTGGAGACGCCGTGTTCCATCATCAAAAGCGGAACAAGCGCAAAAAATATAAAAAACGGAACGCCGTAAGTAGGCCACGAAACGGACAAAAGCATCGCTGAAATGAGCGTAAGTAAAACGTATTTCATTAAATTGATTTAACATACAAATTTAATGTTTTTGAAATGAATAAATTTGCAAACGATGTTAAAGAAATCTTATAAAATCATTATCGTTCCTTATACGCTGTTTTTGCTGTACCTCATGTTTTTCGGGATGGGCAGAACGCAGATGGAAGATAATCTGTTAACCATAGAGCCGATATTTTCTACCATCAATTTCATTAAAGGATGTATTTCATGGAAAGAAATAGTGACTATTGTTGCGGGAAATGTGGTGATGTTTATTCCCTTCGGATTTCTCGGCTGGATTTTTCCCAGACTTCAGGATTTACAGAATCTCCTTTTTACGTTTATTTCGGCAATTACCATTGTGGAAGCGATTCAGTACTTTTCCAGAATGGGAATTTTTGAAGTGGATGATATTATTCTGAATACTTTTGGTGTATTTCTAGGCTTTTTGATGAAGAATTTTATCGAAAAACGATTTCCAAACTGGATGATCTGAAATATTTAAGAATACATCACTGGAAATAGTTTTAGCCCAATTTAATAATAAGAAAGAAAATCGGCTTTAGCCAAAACTTAGTATAAATTCTGACTAAAGTCGATTTTTATTTATCCTCTGAAAAAGTCTGATTATCCATTCAGTTCTTTCGCACGTTTTTCTGCATTCAGGATACCGCTTTTTAGAATTTCTTTTAAATTATTTTCATTAAATGATTTCAGGGCAGCTTCAGTGGTTCCGCCTTTGGAAGCCACATCTTTTATGAGTTCTTCCAGACTTTTATCCGAATTGTTGATTAAATGATACGCTCCCAACATCGTCTGTTTCACAAAAAGCTGGGAAAGATTTTCTTCGATTCCCATTTCTACCCCTGCTTTTATCATCGCATCGATAATGTAGTAAAAATAGGCAGGTCCGCTTCCCGAAAGCGCCGTAACACTATCTAACAGTTCTTCATTTTCCAGATAAACAGATCTTCCGGTAGAATTTAATAGTCTCTCGATACTAATTAACTGGCTGAAAGAAATTCCTTCCGCAGAAGTGTAGCCTGTAATTCCCATTCCGAGAAGAGTAGGAGAGTTGGGCATGGCTCTTACAACCAATGGATGATTTAATAATTTCTGAATTTTCTCGATTTTAATTCCTGCCATAATCGATAAAACCATCTGGTTTTCTTTTAACTGAAACCGGAAATTTTCCGCTACATGCTGAAAATCCTGAGGTTTTACGGCAATGATAATTAAATCTGCATCTAAATCTTTCACTTCATCGAAAGTAGAGATCTTAGACTTTGGAAATTCTTCCGAGATTTTTGAAAATTTAGACTGGTTTCTTGTAATTAAATGAAGGTTTTCAGGCTTTATCAGTTCGTATTTCAAAAAAGACTTTGAAAAGGATAAGCCCATATTTCCGGCTCCGAGAATCGCTATTTTCATATTTGTGTGTTTTTATTATTCTGATAATTAGTTCTAAAGTTAGTAAAATTGTTTAAAATCACGAAAATCACAAAAGGTTGGATTTTAAATAGTTTTTGTGATTAATTTCTTATGGCAAATTAAAAGGTCATTTTAGAAATATTTTTAAATAATATTCACCTCCCTTTCCAGTTCAATCCCGAATTTTTCTTTCACGGAATTAATAATTTCTGTTGAAAAATCAAAAATTTCCTTTCCGGTTGCGTTTCCTGTTGTGTTAACGATAACAAGAGCCTGTAATTTGTGAGAGGCAACGTTTCCGATTTGTTTTCCTTTCCAGCCGGATTGTTCGATCAGCCATCCTGCAGGAACTTTTACAGAATTTCCGTTCGGATATCCCGGAATATTTTCAAATTTCTGCTGTAATGCTTCAAACTGAGCCAAAGGAATCGTCGGATTTTTAAAGAAACTTCCCGCATTTCCTGTTTCTTTCGGATCAGGTAATTTGCTTTGCCGGATATTGATAACCGCTCTGGAAACATCCTGAATCGTAGGATTCTCAATACCTGAACTTTCAAGTTCGGATTGTATTGCGCCGTACTCTGTTTTAATTTTATGATTTCGGAAGGTAAGTCTGAACGAAACTTCTAAAATCACATATTTTCCTTTTCCTTCCTGCTTAAAAATTGAGTCTCTGTACCCGAATCTGCATTTTTCAAGATCAAAAGTTTCAATTTCCAGCGTTTCAAGATTTAAAACCTTGCAGTCATAAAAAACATCTTTAATTTCAGTTCCGTAAGCTCCGATATTCTGCATCGGCGATGTTCCTACGTTCCCCGGAATTAAGGAAAGATTTTCCAGTCCGCCAAAATTCTTATCCAGGCAGAACATCACGAATTCGTGCCAGTTTTCGCCTGCTTTTGCCGTAACCAGAACTTCGTTTTCATTTACAGGCTGCACGGAAATTCCTTTCAGGTTTAATTTAATCACCAGTCCGTCAAAATCTTTTGTAAATAGAACATTGCTTCCGCCTCCTAAAAATAAAGTATTAAGCGAATGAGAGCGGGAGAAACTAATGGCTTCTTTCAGTTCTTCAACGGTATGTATTTCGGTGAAATATCTTGCTTTTACATCTACCCCGAAAGTATTGTATGGCTTTAGTGAATAATTTTCGTGCATTATTTTAGTTATATTCTGTTGGAAGGAGGGCGTTAATCTGGTCTTTTAATTTCTGAAGCTGTTGATAATAAATAGTATCTGAATACGAATTTACATAAACATGGTATTTTTTCGGTGTTCTGATCTGGAAAGTTTCATCAAAACCGTCAACCGGCTGTTTGCTGGGAGAGCTTTCGATTTTGTCTAACGTTTTTACATTAAGAGACGCTGTTACTCTTTTCCAGATTTGAGGTGTTATTGCAGATTTCCATTCTTTGTGGATTTTCTTTGCTGAAATTCCCTGTTCTGCAAAAACAGAATCCTTGTTAATTTTTACGATTTTGTAATTTCCGAGATCTCCGCCGATATCCGAATAGCTTATTGAAATAATTTCGTTGGGGTTTCCGGGATAATTTTCTTCCTTTTTGCTGTTACATGAAAAAAATATCAGCAATAAAATAAATAGTGAGAACAATTTCAAACTATGATATTTTATTGCTGACATATTATGTTCGTTTAAATTAAAGACTGAATTCTGATTTGTATTTTTCAAGAGCATCTTTAAGGATTGCTGCGCTTCTTCTTAAATCTTCCTCTTTCAGAACGTAAGCAATTCTTACCTGCTTTTTCCCCAGTTCCGGATTGCTGTAGAATCCTCCTGCAGGAGCCACCATAATGGTTTCGTTATTGTGGGAATAGCTTTCCAGAAGCCATTGTGCAAACTTTTCAGTATCGTCTACCGGAAGTTCCGCAACGCAGTAGAATGCGCCTTTCGGTTTTGGGCAGATTACTCCCGGAATGGCGTTCAGTAAATCTACCAGAACATTTCTTCTGTGCGTATATTCTTCTCTTACCGCTCTGATGTAAGCGCCGTCATTTTGGTGAGCCGCCGTTGCCGCGATCTGTCCCAGTAAAACAGGACTTAATCTTGCCTGTGCGAAAAGCATCGCCGCATCGTGGATTTTTTTAGAACGCGTGATCATACATCCGATTCTTACGCCGCACATCGAATAGCGTTTTGATTCTGAATCGATAATGATGCAGTTTTCTGCCAGCTCAGGAAAAGCCAGCATAGAAACCTGCTGTTTTCCGTCGTAAACATACTCTCTGTATACCTCGTCTGAAATAACAACGATGTCATATTTTAAAGCAATCTCTGCTAATTTCTGAAGTTCTTCACGGGTGTAAAGATAACCGGTAGGATTTCCGGGGTTGCAGATGACAATAGCTCTTGTTTTTTCAGTGATTTTTTTCTCAAATTCTTCAACCGGAGGAAGCGCAAAACCAGTATCGATGGTAGAAGGAATTGCCACTACATTTACATTGAAAGTACTTGTAAATCCGTTATAATTGGCATAATAAGGTTCAGGAATAATTACTTCATCACCATCATCGCACAAAGTAGAGATGGCGAAATTTAAAGCTTCTGATCCTCCGTTGGTTACAATGAAATTATCCGGTGTAAGATCTGTGAAATCCAAAGAGTGATAATATTCTGTAAGTGCTTTTCTGTAGTCGATATTTCCTTCAGAAAGTGCGTATTCCAATACTTTTAAATCAATATTCTTTAAAGCATTAAGTGCCGTTTCCGGAGTTTCAATATCCGGTTGCCCGATATTAAGATGATAAACTTTTGTCCCTTTCTGCTTCGCTTTTAGGGCGAAAGGAACCAATTTTCTTACCGGCGATGGCGGCATGTGGAGTGCTCTGTTTGAAATATTTGGCATTGTTCAAAAAATTTGTATGGCAAAAATAAGATATAATTTCTCAATAATAAAATAAAGCTTGTAAAGAAAGAATTTTAACAGATTGAGTTGAATGATTTGCTTTAAGAACTCCTGTAAAGTGAATATTTCCTTAATAATAGATACAAAAAGTGTTTTATTAATAATTTATTTTACTTTTGCCCGGAACTTAAATAGATATATGAAGAAATTAAATTTACTTTTTCCGGTTGTTTTGTTTTCGGTTCAGTCTGTTTTCGGGCAGAGAATTGATAAAGAAACCATCAGTTTTCAGTTGCTGAAAGAGCCTGTTTTTACAACAGATCTTGCCAACAGAAATTACACCATCACGGTAAAATCCCCTTATAATATTACGAAAGATGATGTTTTAAGGATGTCTAAAGAAGAGCATCAGAATCAGGTAAATAATTATCAGACCAATGTAGAAACAGCAAAGATCGAACATCAGGAAAGGCTGAAAGATTACGAAGCAGAAGTAAAAAAGCTTCAGGAAAAATTCAAGCTTGAATCTGCTGAGTACAATAAATTATCTGCTGTCGAAAAAATTGCCGCTGTAAACGGAGCGCCAATTTTAAGACTGCCTTCAAGACCTGTCCTCAATATTCCGCCGATGCCGGTTTACAGACAGCCCGACCTTAAAGATGCTCTAATTGTCGATAATAAAATTCTCGCTTCTCAGATGGATGTTGCCGGATTTTCAAAAGGAGGGAATCATCTTGATGTGCTTGTTGAAATGGAAAGAACGAATTTTCAGGACAATCAGGGGAAAACATTCGCCAATCAGCCGGTGAGAATTGTCGGAAAACAGAACGGAGTGGTTAAATTAGACAAAACCTATTTTTCAGACTTTGCCGAAATTGCAAGTGTACCCACAAATGAAATCAACCTCAATGTCCACGAAAAAAGATATCTGCAGAGAACAATGGACCGTACAAGAAATATCATCAATGATCATTTCGGATATCAGACCATCAATTCATCGGTTACTCTAGAAACGGTAAAAAATAAAGGGGATTACGACGATCTGGAAAAAGCATATATCTATGTAACGACCAATCTTAAGAAACTTCAGGCAAAATCCGATTACGCGCCCAATAAAGTTGCCATGGAAAATATGCAGAAGGGAATCGAGATGTGGAAAGCTGCGCTTGGAAAAGTTAATTACAACGATAAAAAAGCACTGTACAACCAAAAAATAGGAGAGTATCTGTATTTCAATTTAATAAGGCTGAATCTTGCTTTGGGAAATTACACAGAAGCGGAAAAATATTTAAACGAACTTCAGGAACATTTGGTAGACATCAAACTGTCTTACGATGCCAACCTCGAATTAAAAAGATTAGAAGAAAAAATTTATAATAACTAAAGAAAATAATATGATTAAACAGATTATTGCCTCTGTAATGATTACCGCTTCTGTATGCGCATTTGCTCAGGTAAAAGTGGTGGAGGGAACAAAATTTACAACCGATGCCAATCTTGAAACCGACGAAAAACTGGTTTTGGCAGACGATTACAATTCTTATATGTTCAGCGCGATTAATATCGACGGATTAATGAGAAACGTATTTCCGCATAAAAAACTGCTGATGAGAAAACTCGATCAGAACGGAAGTCTTGTAGATACTTACATTCAGGATTATGCGAATAAAACCAACGGTGTTCTTCACAACTATCTGGGTTCTCAGCAGATAGATGAAGACCGTTTTGTGGCATTTACGGAAGAATATTTCGGAAAAGAAAACAGAAAAGAGGTTTTTCAGCACGTTTTCAGTAAAAAATCGGGAACGTTTACCACAAAAAGTATCGCAAAATATACGATTGAATCTACCAACAAATCGGGAACGACCTACGTAGTTTTTTCTGAGAACGGAAAATATGCAGCCGTTTTCAACGACCGATATGCCACGAAAAAAACAGACAACATCAATGATGCTCTGGTTCTCGATTTAAGAACATTAACGCCGCTTTGGAACAAAGAAATTTCTTTAAGCAGCGATTATGTGGAAAAATCATTAACCTTAACCAACTCCGGAAAAATTGTGTTGCTTCGTAAAGCTGCGGGCTGGAAAGAATCTTATAAAATAGAGATGGTTTCCAACACGGAAGATAAAGATCTGCCTTTTGATGATAAATACATTCCTGAAAAATTATACGCGATCAGCAAAAACGACAGCGATTATCTGGTAACTTTCGGAAGAAAAAATCAGGCAGTTACGATGGGCGGAAGTACCTTCGGAACAGTGATGTTTTACGACATCAAATCCGGAAAAGCAGTAATCAGCAGTACCAATCTTGCGGGAGCGAAAGATATGAACGATGTGAAAGTAATTAAAACCATCGTAAAAGGAGATGAGGTTTTAATGGCGGTGCAGCAGGAAACAATTTCGAGACCGATGCCGACTGCAATGAACCGTTTTCCGGATCCTGAATATAAGCTTGATGTGGGTGTTTTAATGAAATTCAATAAAGAAGGAGAAGTAAAGCAGTTTGTACCGCTTGGAAGCAATCCTTCGGGAAGAAGAGTTCAGGTGATTGAATCCGGAGACAATCTGTATGTTTCCGCATTCTATCCGAAAGGAGCATTCGGGAATACAGGTTTCTCCATGAAATCTTTTGATTTTGGCAGTCTGGCTCCGAAAGAACTTACACTCGATTATAAAGGAAGAAACTTCTTCCAGAATTATGGTTTTACAGACGGAAACTTAGTACAGTTTGTTCCTGCAAACAATAAATTGTTGTTTCTGGACAAAAACGGGAAAGACGTTCAGATGTTCAGCGTTTACAATTTTGTAAAATAATTTAATCAAAATAATATTGAAAGAATCAGCCTTAAATTTTTAGGGCTGATTTTTTTGATTTAAAATAGTTTCAGTTTGAAGATGAGAAATCGTTGCAAAACCATAAAATCGAATATTCTCAAAACCCTTATTCATTGTTAAGTGTAACGGCTTTGTGAACCTAAAAACGTTTAATAAAACTTGTTTACAGTAATTTCGGAATTAACCGCAAAAGATGCAAAAGATAATAATAAAGCGAATTTCCAGAATAATCAAAGCGCTTAAAAGAATAAAAATCAAAGATTTTTAAAAACTATTGTGATCTTCTTATTTATAATCATCAGCTTTAAATAAACATTTAGTTCATCTTTTGAACCTTTTGCGGTTAAATAAAAAGTGTAAACAGATTTCATAATTAAAAAATCCTTCGTGCGCTTTGTGTTAAATTAAGCATCACGATTAAAACCTGCGAATCAAAAAAATTAAAACAAACGTTCCCTTATTCTTTGTTAAGTGTAACGGCTTTGTGAACCTAAAAACGTTTCATAATTAAAAATCCTTCGTGAGCTTTGTATTCAATTAAGCATCATGATTAAAACCTGCGAATCAAAAAAAATTCCCTTATTCTTTGTTAAGTGTAACGGCTTTGTGACCCTAAAAACGTTTAATAAAACTTGTTTACAGTAATTTCGGAATTAACCGCAAAAGATGCAAAAGATAATAATAAAGCGAATTTCCAGAATAATCAAAGCACTCAAAAGAATAAAAATCAAAGATTTTTAAAAACTATTGTGATCTTCTTATTTATAATTACCAGCTTTAAATAAACATTTAGATAATCTTTTGAACCTTTTGCGGTTAAATAAAAAGTGTAAACAGATTTCATAATTAAAAAACCTTTGTGAGCTTTGTGTTCAATTAAGCAATCGCCTTTCCAGAGCCACCGCCGAAAGGAGGACGCTTTCGGGAACTGCCGAAACCATCTCGCCAAGAGGAGCAAATTTTCGGAGCTCTCCGAGGGTATTCCGCCCAAGGTTACATACTATCGGGAACTCCCGAAATCATCTCGCCAAAAGAAATATGATTTCGGAAACCTCCGAAGCTAAAATGCCAGAGTGAGCATATTTTAGGAACTTCTTTAAATTAATTTCGGAATTAACCGCAAAAGATGCAAAAGATAATAATAAAGCGAATTTCCAGAATAATCAAAGTGCTCAAAAGAATAAAAATCAAAGATTTTTAAAAACTATTGTGATCCTCTTATTTATAATCACCAACTTTAAATAAACATTTAGTTCATCTTTTGTGACTTTTGCGGTTAGATAAACTTCTCATAAAAAGTTAGCAGTAAAATAAAATAATGTTTTAAAACGGCTTCTGTCAGGGGGTTAACATAATAAAATTTTTCTCTTTTGTTTGATTTATAGCCATATATTTGCTGTTCAATTTTAAAAAAATATACAATTATGAAAAAAGTATTTTTTGTCGCTATGCTTGGTGTAACGGGTCTTGTTAGTGCTAAAGGAACACCTGTAAAAAACTTAAATCTTAAGGCTGCAAAAACAATAGTAAGTACTAAAGTGGTAAAAAAGACAAAAAAAACGGCTAAATTCAAGAGTACTTTTGTTACTTATACTTCTTGTGGTGTAGCTGCTACCACTACTCAGGACTGGACTAACGAACAAGGACAAATTTGGGCCAACATGGTTGAAGCAATTTATTGTGGACACGGTTATTAATAGTTAAGAAATAACAAATCTTCATTTGCACATATGGTTTTATATGTGCAATTTTTCATAATAAAAAGCAATATCAATGTCTTATCATAAAAAACTATTTCAACTATTCGTTTTATTTTACAGTATTTTATTTTATTCTCAATTGAATACTAAAGATTCATTGCGAGGAGAGTTCATTTACTTATTGAAAGCTAAATTAAATACGTTAAATCCTAATCAGACAGATGAAGAACTATTCTCACTTCAGGTAGCTGATTATCGTATATTTTTTAGTAGTCTTAATTCTTTGAAAAGAGATTCTGTAGCCGGTATTGTTTCAAGAAAAGCAATTAATAATGGTGGAGGGGTTTTTGATTTCAGAGGGACGTCAATGCCACAAACAAAGTTTTCTTATACGATCATACAAACCAATGAAAATATACAGTATTTTCAAAGAGTTGCCATGTCTTTACTATCATATAAAGAATCGGTAATAAAAGATTGGAAACTTATTGATGAAACAAAAATAATAAATACAATTAATTGCAAAAAAGCAAAGGTTTCATATAAAGGCAGAAATTGGACTGCATGGTATTCTGCAGAAATTCCATTGCCTTATGGTCCTTATAAATTCAGTGGATTGCCGGGATTAATCATAAAAATAACTGATGATAAAGGGGATTATGATTTTGAGCTGGTAAGATCTGTATCTAATTCTAAATTGAAAGACAGATTGGTAAATATATACGAAAACAGATACACTAATTCAACGGAAACAACTAAAACAGAATTAGAAAAAACGTTACAAAATTTCAGAGAAAATTCATTAGGAATACTGGAAAGTCTTGGAACAAGTGTTACTCCGGAACAAAGAAAAATCATCATGGAAAGACAGAAAGAAATGCAGTTAAGGAAAAAGGGAGATAACCCTATAGAATTAAATTAGTATAATAAAACAGGAATCCTGTCTTATTATTCAAAATGATAGCCTTTATTCAGTTAAAAATCGTTCTTCAGCTTTGTGTTCAATTAAGCATCAAGATTAAAACCTGTGAATCAAAAAAATTAAAACAAACTTTCCATTATTCATTGTTAAGTGTAACGGCTTTATGAACCTAAAAACGTTTCATAATTAAAAATCCTTCGTGAGCTTTGTATTCAATTAAGCAACATGATTAAAACCTTCGAATCAAAAGTTAAAAAAAATTCCCTTATTCATTGTTAAGTGTAACGGCTTTGTGAACCTAAAAACGTTTCATAATTAAAAATCCTTCGTGCGCTTTGTGTTCAATTAAGCATCATGATTAAAACCTGCGAATCAAAAAAATTAAAACAAACTTATTCATTTAAAATCCTGTTCCACTAAAATTTTGTTAATTTGAAGAATTATTAAAACTGAAAAATATGCAGATTCAATCCGTTTCCGTTGATGATTATATTTCCCAGATTCCCGAAGAAAGACAGGAAATATTCAGAAAAATGTATCAGACAATTAACGATAATTTACCCGAAGGTTTTACGCAGGGGTCAAGCTACGGAATGATCGGTTGGGCAGTTCCTCTGGAAACGTATCCCGACGGTTATCACTGTACACCCGGATCGCCTTTGCCTTTCATCAGCATTGCTTCCCAGAAAAATTTCGTTGCGTTGTATCACATGGGAATGTATGCGAAACCCGAACTGCTGAACTGGTTTGTAGAAGAATTTCCGAAACATTCCAAAAAGAAGCTGGATATGGGCAAATCCTGTGTGCGCTTCAAAAAAATGGAAGATATTCCGATGGAATTGTTGGCAGAAATGAGCCGGAAAATGACTGTTGAAGAATGGATTGATATTTATGAAACCAATTTTAGAAAGAAATAATTTTTTACTGAAAGTTTTTACGGCTTTTTCCCTTTTTGTCCTGATAATGGGGTGTAAAAACTCACAGATTTCAGGTTTGAAGAATGGAGATTTGCTTTTTGTGACCGCAAAACAAACGGGACTTTCAGGAGCCATTAATAATGTCACCCAAAAGCAGGAAAATGCTTCTTTCGACCACATCGGTATTGTGGAAAAAGGTAAGGACGGAATTTTCGTACTTCACGCCGCTCCAAAAGGCGGTTCGCAGAAGCAGGAAATGAAGGATTTCCTGAAAGATCAGTCGGAAGAAGGACAGCGGATTATAGTTTACCGTCTGAAATCCGAATACCAAAAATCGATTCCTTCCGCGCTTGAAAAGGCAAATTCCATGTTAGGGAAACCGTATAACTTCAATTATATTCTGGATGAAAACTCGTATTACTGTTCAGATTTTATAGAAAGAACTTTTCGGGAAGATCATATTTTTAAGCTGGAACCAATGACCTTCATCGATCCGAAAACAGGAAAAACAAATGCTTTTTGGGAAGAATTTTATCAAAAGAAAAATCTGAAAGTTCCCGAAGGAGAGTTAGGCTGCAATCCGAATGGTCTGGCTGTTTCTCAAAAACTGGAAAGAGTGATGGAACTTAAATAAAACATAAATTATATTAAAGTTGATATAAGGATATAAGAAGCGAAACCTTATATGAAAACTTTTGTGTTAGTTAGACAAGCGAATTAGCATAGTCTGGCTTAATAGTATTTCAAATTACTATTTTCTTTGTTTTCTGCTATAGATCTATTTTGAAAACGAAGCATTTGAATCCATTTAAATCCAAATTTTGTTTAAACTTTTTTGTAAATAAAAATATTCTTATCTGAAAACGCAATGACGCAGGATTTTTATTCGTCTCAAATCTTTAAAGCGCAGGAAAATCAAAGATTTCCAATAAGGATTCATGCTTAATTTTATCGCAGATAAAATCTTTGCGTCTTAAGACGATGTAGTATTTAATGATATTTTGCGCCTTTGCAATGTTTAAAATTAAAAGAGCTTTAGCCTTTTTTGTTATTGGAAAAATCAAATGGTTTTAACCGAAAAATAAACATCACAGAAAAAATTTGCTTAAAATTAAAAAAACATTACCCTACTAATTTGGTAGACTAATATTTTTTTATATTTTTGTCAGACAATTAGCACAGAGCAACAGAATATTAAATCTGAAAAAAGTTTTCTCTGAAAGTTTAACCCTAAAATGTTGAGTTATGGTAACACCAAATCCGGGACTACAGGTTTTACAAAATCAATTAAACCTGCCCAAAAAAGAATGGATACTGGAAATAGAGCTGAATGGTAAAATGAAATTTGAACATTTAATGAATACCATTTATCATCAGTTCGGGATCTGTCATAAGGTGTTATCGGCTAACGTAGAATATGTAGACGGAAGAAGTTTCGGCGCAGTTCAGCTTTATATTAATGTAAGCTCAGAAGATTTTAAGCAATTAGAATTTTATCTGGAAAAAAATAAGCTTTTGAGTACCACGGTAGAATATACCTGTAGAAAATATACTTAAGAGATTCATATAGTTTTAATTACAACAAACGACCATTACATTTTTTGTGACCGGTCGTTTTTATTTTTTGTTGAAAATTAAGAACCTTTTTAAATTTTTATAATTATTTTTTGACGCAGGGTTTAATTCACTTTTTTACATCTTATTTTCAGAAAGCAAAGGCAAATAAAATTTGCTTCATGAAACCTGAAAACGCTGTTTGATCAAATCAACTTGTTGATTACTCTTTGCTCACTTTATAACAAGTAATGTAAATATAATCTTCGTTAAAAAAGGAATGATGATTTCTGAATATTTAATCAAATTTAAACAGTTTCTAAAGCTAAAAAAAGACCACTCAAAAAGTGGTCTCTGTATTTTAAAATAAAAATTAAATTCTTTCAATATCCGCTCCGATTGCTTTCAGTCTTCCGTCGATATTTTCATAACCTCTGTCAATCTGTTCAATATTGTGAATAATAGATTTTCCTTCCGCGGAAAGGGCAGCAATTAACAGTGCATTTCCTGCTCTGATGTCAGGAGAAACCATCGTCGTTCCTCTCAGCGGAGTTTCCTGATTTAGCCCGATTACCGTTGCTCTGTGCGGGTCGCAAAGAATGATCTGCGCTCCCATATCGATCAGTTTATCTACGAAGAACAATCTGGATTCAAACATTTTCTGATGAACCAGCAGACTTCCTTTTGCCTGAGTTGCTACCACCAGAATAATCGATAACAAATCCGGAGTAAATCCTGGCCAAGGTGCATCGGAAATCGTTAAAATAGATCCGTCGATAAATTTTTGAATTTTATAATTTTCCTGAGCTGGAATAAAAATATCGTCATTGCTCTGCTCAAGCTGAATGCCTAATTTTCTGAACGTATTCGGAATAACACCAAGCTGATTCCAGTTTACGTTTTTAATGGTAATTTCAGATTTCGTCATCGCAGCAAGACCAATCCATGAACCGATTTCCACCATATCCGGAAGCATCGTATGCTCCGTTCCGTGTAGATGCGAAACCCCTTCAATCGTTAACAGGTTGGACCCGATTCCTGAAATATTAGCTCCCATTCTGTTCAGCATTTTACAAAGCTGCTGAAGATACGGTTCGCACGCCGCGTTATAAATTCTGGTTTTTCCTTTTGCCAAAGCGGCAGCCATCACGATGTTGGCTGTTCCTGTTACAGAAGCCTCTTCAAGCAGAATAAACTTACCGTTGAGTTCTTTCGCTTTTAATGAATAAAAGAATTCTTCCTCATCATAATGAAATTCGGCACCCAGTTCTACAAGTCCCTGAAAGTGAGTGTCTAATCTTCTTCTTCCTATTTTATCGCCTCCCGGAGTCGGCATATACGCTTCACCGTATCTCGCCAACATTGGTCCCATCAACATGATCGAACCTCTCAGTTTTGCGCCGTCTTTTTTAAACTCGTTTGATTTTATATAATCAAAATTTACTTTATCAGCTTTGAAAGTATAATCGCCGTGTCCGTTTTTGGTAACCTGTACACCAAAGTCGCCCAGAATCTCAATTAATCGATTAACGTCGTGGATATCGGGAATATTTTTAATTCTGACTTCCTCATCTGTCAACAAAACAGCACAAAGAATCTGAAGAGCTTCGTTCTTAGCTCCCTGTGGAGTAATTTCACCTTGCAGTCTTTTTCCTCCTCTTATTTGAAATGTTCCACTCATGTCTACTTTCTTTTATTATGATTGTTGTTGTTATTGTTGTTGTGCCTTCTTTTGTTGTTTTGGTTGTTTCGGTTGTTATTCCTGTTGTTATTGTTATTATTTCGGTTATTATTATTGGTCGTGTAATAGATTTTGCTCTTCTCAAGAGAATCTATTCCGGTAAGATCCAGCCTGTTTTCCGAAAGTTCTTTCAGGTGACGGAAGATTACATCGTCCGTTACGTGTTCTTTATTATAGACATTGTAAGATTTCTTCATATTGTTGGCAATCACCTCGATCAAAGCTTCTTTTTCGTCGCCCTGTTCAAGTTCGATGGCTTTTTCAATTAACTGAAGAATACTTTTCCCGTAAAATTTAAAATCACCCTGAAGTTTTGGATATTCCATTCTCTTCGGTTTTTCTTCAAGTTCTTCTTTCGTAGGAAAAGGGTAGGGAGAATCTACATCCAATTCATGATTAGCTAAAATATAGAGATGATCCCAAAGTTTATGTTTATAATTTTCTTCGTCTCGCAGCTGCGGGTTTCTCTGACCCATAAAATCAATGATCGCCATTGCCATTTCGCTTCTCTCTTCTTTTGTAGGAAGCTCTTTACAACGTTCAACCAACTGTTGTATAATTCTGCCGTATTCCGGCAAATGAAGCTGAGTTTTTTGGGTATTGTATTCCATAGTCTGCAAATATATGGAATAATGGAAAAATTGTACCGAAAATCTTAAAAGTTTATGATTTTTTAATGAATCTTCCGAATAACGATTTGAAGGGATTTGTTGGATAATATTAAAATTATTTCACTTGGTTTAGAATTTATTTCAATAAAATTGTATTTTAGTTGATACTTTAATAATTTAAAATTTTTAACATGAAAAAAACACACATTTTACTCTCATTGCTGGCTTTAGGCATTTTGAGTTCTTGCCAGAACAATGATGAGATCGTCAATGAAAACTCTAAACAGTTAGAGATTCATGATAAAATTGTGAATGTCACCAATCATGACGGGCGCCCTTTCAGTACAGGAGCGGGAGTTTCTTCCACCTCAAAATTTGTTGCCGGACCGGGTGGAAGCGTCCTTATGCAGGGATTTTACTGGGATGTTCCCGATGGCGGAAACTGGTGGAATACCGTAAAAACCAAAGTAACCGACTGGTCGAATGCAGGAATTGGAGCGATATGGCTTCCTCCGTCTTCAAAAGCCCAGAACGGAGCCTATTCTATGGGGTACGATCCGACGGATTACTACGATTTCGGAAATTTTAACCAGAACGGAAGTGTGGAAACACGTTTCGGATCAAGAGCGGAACTGGAAGCTCTGATTACAAAAGCTCATGACGAAAATATGCAGGTGTACGCCGATATTGTCATCAATCACAACAGTGGTGGTCAGTCGGAAGCGAATCCTTACACAGGAACCAGTACCTGGACCAATTTTTCGGGAGTAGCATCGGGAAAATTTCCAAGAAATTACAACGATTTTTACAAAAATTCTTACGGTAATAATGATGAAGGTGCTTTTGGCGGTTTTCCGGATCTTTGCCATGCCAATCCTTATGTGCAGAGCTGGCTTTGGGAAAGAGATGATTCTGTTGCTAAGTATTACAAAAACGTTATGAAGTTTGACGGATGGAGATTCGATTATGTAAAAGGTTTCGGACCATGGGTGGTGAATAAATGGAATGCGAATGTAGGCGGATTTTCTGTGGGAGAATTATGGGATTCTAATGTAAATACGCTGGAATGGTGGGCAAATAATGCCAACAGTTCGGTTTTTGATTTTGCAGCCTATTATAAAATGGATGAAGCATTTGATAATAATAATTTGAATGCTTTGAATGATGATATGATGTGGAAAAGAAATCCTTTTAAAGCGGTTACTTTTGTTGCCAATCACGATACAGACATCATTTACAATAAAATGTTGGCATATGCTTATATCTTAACCCATGAAGGATATCCTACGATTTTCTACAGAGATTATGAAGAATGGCTGAACAAAGAAAGATTAAACAATCTGATCTGGATTCACAATAACAAAGCTACCGGTACAACTTCTATTCTTTATACCGATAATGATGAGTATATCGCAAGAAGAAACGGCTACAACGGAAATCCGGGATTGGTAGTTTACATCAACAATTCTTCGACGTGGCAGGAAAGATGGATTCAGACGAACTGGGCAAGTCAGCAGATTAAAGATTTTACAGGAAGTTCAAGCTGGTATCCTACAACTCAGGGCGACAAATGGGTGAAAATTCAATGCGCTCCGAAGTCTTATTCTGTCTGGTCTTTGAACCAGTAGGATTCGACAATTTAAAATGAAAAGACTGCTTTTTTGAAAAGGCAGTCTTTGTTTATTCGTGAGAAAAGTAACTTAAATACAAATCAAACTTCAATAAATTTTTTCCTTTCATCCGGAGTCGGCAGATAACATTTCTGATTTGCCAGTTTCATTCTGTTTTTTGAAATCAGATCATAAATTATATCACTGAAAAATCCGGGAATGATTTTTCCGATGGCTGAAAGTTTATAAATTCCGCCTAAAATATTGGCAATTTGCAGAACCGCATTGGATTTTTCAAGATAATAATGATTTGGTTTCCACAAATAAAGCGTGTTGAAGACTTCCGTATTTAGTTTTCTTTCGGTTAAGAATTGTTGCCCGAAATCCGATTGCAGGGAAGCAAAAAGAAATCTGTTGTTGTGATCTCTTTTAAGAATCCACTGTACCCAGAAATT
Organism: Chryseobacterium gambrini; assembly: GCF_900156825.1. Taxonomy (GTDB): domain Bacteria; phylum Bacteroidota; class Bacteroidia; order Flavobacteriales; family Weeksellaceae; genus Chryseobacterium; species Chryseobacterium gambrini. Next base: position 517,229 of record NZ_FTOV01000002.1, read on the forward strand.
GCAGACTCCGCAATCGCCGTCAAAAAATACAATATGTTTCCCCATGCATTTTTCCTCCATGATTTTTGGTTTTAAAGAGCCATTTTTCTTTCGGTTTCCGCTTTTTCTTTTTTGAAGTAATCTACTAATATTTTTCTTTGCGCATCGGTAAGTTTCGCATCCTGATGTCCGATATAATACGATTCAAGAGGCATTTCTTTCTTTTCGACCATCTCTATGCATTCATCAAGCTTATGAACCTGCTGTTTGGGAAGATAAGTCGCAAAAGTAGAGAAATTAAGCTCTTTTCTTCCTTCATCAATATGGTTTTTTAGAATCCATGAGGCAGGAGCAATATTAGAATACCACGGATATCTGGACTCGTTGGAATGGCAGTCGTAGCAGGAATTATTAATCAGTTGTGCCACTTCGGACTGTGTGTTTTTGATCTTTAAAAAATCCATTCCGGGAGTCGGAGCCGGATTGGTTTTATCAATTGGGAAAAACTGGATGATGATAAAAGCGACAAGAATTACAACCAATATTTTTTTCATTGCTAAAATTTTATGTTTTCTGAATAGATAAAGGTACTTAAATTTCAGATAAATAAAAAGGATAAAATTCAGGAAATCTCACCACTGTCTTGAATTGTTCTAAATATGATTTTTAACGGCTGAAGATTATTTAAATTAAAGTAAAAAATGCTTAACTTAATTGAATGATTAATTTTTTGGAATTGTAAATAGCTGCAAAACAGTATTTTGATTTTAATTATTGTTTTTAACTATCGTAAAAATATTTTCAATAGATTGTATTTATATAATAACAATGGTAAGTTTGCATTGTTCATTCAGTAAAACGTAAAACAACATAAAAATTTAAACAATATGGAAAATACTTCAGGAGACATCAGCAAATGCCCTTTTCACAACGGAACGATGAAAAAAGAAAATGTAGCAGGAGGTGGTACTAAAAATATAGATTGGTGGCCGGATCAGTTAAGAGTAGATATTCTTCGTCAGCATTCTGATCTGTCTAATCCGATGGAGAAAGATTTCAATTATGCAGAAGCTTTTAAAAGTCTGGATCTGGAAGAAGTAAAAAAAGATCTTCATGCCCTAATGACGGATTCTCAGGATTGGTGGCCTGCAGATTTCGGACATTACGGACCTTTGTTTATCCGTATGGCTTGGCACAGCGCAGGAACGTATCGTGTAGGTGACGGGCGAGGCGGAGCAGGAGCAGGACAGCAGCGTTTTGCCCCTTTGAACAGTTGGCCGGACAACGTAAGTCTGGATAAAGCGAGAAGACTTCTTTGGCCCATTAAACAAAAATACGGGAAGAAAATTTCCTGGGCAGACTTAATGATCCTTACCGGGAATATTGCCTTAGAATCTATGGGATTCAAAACGTTCGGATTTGCAGGAGGTCGTGAAGATGTTTGGGAACCGGATCAGGATGTGTATTGGGGAACAGAGAAAACATGGTTGGGCGGAGATCTTCGCTATGCACATGGCTCAGACGGAGTGGTAGAAAACAGAGGAGTTCTTCCTACTGATGATAATGCAGACGGAGATATCCATACCAGAAATTTAGAAAAACCTTTGGCTGCGGTACAGATGGGACTTATTTATGTAAATCCTGAAGGTCCGGACGGAAATCCTGATCCTATTGCAGCAGCAAAAGATATTCGCGATACGTTTGGAAGAATGGCAATGAATGATGAAGAAACCGTTGCTTTAATTGCGGGAGGTCACACATTTGGTAAAACGCACGGAGCAGGACCTGCAGATCATGTAGGAGAAGAGCCGGAAGCAGCAGGAATTGAAGCACAGGGATTCGGGTGGAACAGTACCTACAAATCCGGAAAAGGACCGGATTCTATTTCCAGCGGACTGGAAGTAACCTGGACGGAAACTCCGACGGAATGGAGCAATTATTTCTTTAAAAATCTTTTCGAAAACGAATGGGAACTTACCAAAAGTCCTGCAGGAGCGCATCAGTGGGTTGCCAAAAATGGTGAAGAAATTATTCCGGATGCTTTTGATCCTGATAAAAAACACAGACCGACAATGCTTACAACGGATCTTTCGTTGAGGTTTGATCCTGTTTATGAGAAAATTTCAAGAAGATTTTATGAAAATCCGGATGCTTTTGCAGACGCATTTGCAAGAGCGTGGTATAAACTGACACACAGAGATATGGGACCAAAAGCCCGTTATTTAGGACCGGATGTTCCTGCGGAAGAATTAATATGGCAGGATCCGATTCCGGAAGTGGATCACGCGTTAATCAATAATTCAGACGTTGAAGCTTTAAAATCAAAAATTTTAGATTCAGGTTTAAGTGTTTGCGAATTGGTTTCTACAGCCTGGGCATCGGCTTCTACATTCAGAGGAAGTGACAAAAGAGGAGGTGCAAACGGGGCGAGAATTCGTCTGGCTCCACAAAAAGACTGGGAAGTAAATAATCCGGCACAGCTTCAGAAAGTTTTAAACATTCTTGAAAATATTCAGAAAGAATTTAATGAAAATCAGACAGGCGGTAAAAGAGTTTCTTTAGCAGACCTTATTGTTCTTGCAGGAAGTGCTGCTGTTGAAAAAGCGGCAAAAGACGGAGGTTATCCGGTAATCGTTCCTTTTGCGCCGGGAAGAATGGATGCTTCACAGGAACAGACGGATGTAGAATCTATGGGATATCTTGAGCCTGCAGCAGATGGATTCAGAAATTATTTAAAGAAAAAATTCTCGGTTTCCACAGAATCATTACTGATTGATAAAGCACAATTATTAAATCTTACAGCTCCTGAACTTACCGTACTGATCGGAGGAATGAGATCTCTTAATGCAAATTTCGACGGATCTTCTCACGGTATTTTTACACAGAATCCGGGAGTGCTTTCCAATGATTTCTTTGTTAATTTATTGGATATGAGTACCCAGTGGAAATCGGCTTCGGAAGATAATGAACTTTACGAAGGAACAGACCGAAAAACAGGAGATAAAAAATGGACAGCCACGAGAGCAGATCTTGTTTTCGGATCGAATTCCGAACTGAGAGCTATTTCAGAAGTATACGCAAGCTCTGATGCTAAAGAAAAATTTGTGAAAGATTTTGTTTCAGCATGGGTAAAAGTGATGAATCTTGATCGGTTTGATTTAAAATAATTTAATTATTTAACATAATATTTAAAAAGACAGCCAATTTGGTTGTCTTTTTGTGTTTTAAATGTATTTTTATTGGTTTAAAATTAGGATTTGTGTAATAAAGATATATTTTTGTTAAAAAAACAAATTCTAATATGATAAGAAAATTATTTCCTGCCTTACTATTGGTAGGTTCTTTTAGTTACGCTCAAATCGGTATCAACGGTGAAAATCCAAATGCCACATTGGATGTTATTGGCAATCCGGGAGATCCATTCAAATTTGACGGGATTATTGCCCCGAGAATTACAGGAGATCAATTGAGAGCAAAAAATTATACTGCATCACAAAACGGAGCAATTGTTTTCGTTACACAGGAAGATACAGCTCCTGCAGGACAGACCATAGATGTTACGGCTTCCGGATATTACTATTTTGACGGAAATTCTGGGAAATGGATCAAGCTGATCTCTGCTGCAGCTTCACAAAAAATCAGGACATTATCAACCGGAACTGTTGCAGACGACGATTATACCGTTTTAATATCTGGAGATGTTACTTTACCATCTGCAACTTCGTCGAACAGAGGAAAGGTCTATCAACTCATCAACGATACTGCAGGAAATGTAACGGTAAATGGTTTATTCAGAATCAACGGAGGCAATTTTTCTAACTATGGATTAAATAACAGCAATCTGGGAAGAGGAATTGTAGTGCAGAGTACGGGATCGGCTTGGGTAATTACTTCAAGATATTAGTATCTTTATTTTGTCTGTGAAAAAAGCCGGTTTAATTTTCCGGCTTTATTTTTATGATTACTGAAGATTTTTAAAAATCTGATATTGTATAAGCTTTAGTCGCTACAACTTAATCTTAAAATATTTACGATACTCTTTTTAGTCTTATTTCCTCTTTTCGTTTTTTGAGAAAATCAGCAGGTCGAATGCCATTTTGTTCATAAAATAAATTTGAAAAACTTTGCCGATTGCTAAAACCACAGGCAAGTGCTATATCTTCTACAGAGTATTTTTGCCAAAGTTTATTATTGTATATTTTTTCTGTTGCGTAATCTATTCTTAATTTATTGATATAAGTATTGAAATTACAGCCCTGATATTCATTCATAAATTGTGAAATATAAGTTGCATTGGTTCCAAACTCTATTGCAAGTTTTCCAGCAGTAATTCCTTTTTCAAGAAAGCCATTATTTTTTTCAAAATCAGAGAATTTACTTTTAAGAAGCTGAACTGTTTTTATTTCTATCTTTGAGTTCTTTTCGGTAAGTTTATTAAGATCTGCATTTTCTTTTATTTTTGTATTCTTTGAACTGATTTTTTCTAACAGCTCCTCATATTTAATCTGAATTTCTTTTTTCTTTCTCAGCCAATATGCTAAAAATAATATAAGAACTAAAATTACGACGAAGCTGAATATGAGTAAAAACTTTCCGAAAGAATTGGTTTTTTCAAGATTTGATTGAGCTTCAAGTAAAGATTTTGTATCGTAGTCCCGGTGTATACGATTGGAAAGATATTTAAAATCTGTGGAGATGATGCTGTCTGCTTTTAGCAGTTGCTTGGTATAATATAATTCTTCTTTTGGTTGGTTTTTATTTCTGTAAAATGTAATAAGTTTTTCGTAATTGTTTCTTAATTCAGGAAGAATAAACTGGTATTTATTGAAGATAGAATCTACTTTCTTATAATCAGAAAGAGCTTTTTCAGTATTTTTTAGTTCATCATAAGCAGATCCCCGATAGTAGTAAATGACAGATGCAAAGGTGTAATCATTAATTTTTATGAATTCAGGCAGTGCTTTGTTAAATATTTGAATGGAATTTAGATAAGATTTTTTATTAAATTCTGTAATGGCTTCACTTTTATAGAAATAACTTTTTTCGAGATTGAAAAAAGAATCTTTTGGAAGAGCATCTAATCCTTCTTTTATAAGTTTTTCAGATTCAGTATAATTTCCCAGTTGCTGGTAACAGACAATCATTTGATGTAAGCAATTGAGATAGCCTTTTTGATGATTCTTGATAAGATTAGGGTGTATATTTGCTTTTATTTTTGATTTAAAATAGACATTACATGACTTAAATAATTGTAATGCTTCTTCATAATACCCCAGATAGCTTTTTACAACACCAATATGGTATAGATTTTGGTATTTTAGAAATTCATCATCTGTATTTTTTGTATACTCATATGCCTTCAAATATTCATTCAGAGCTGGTTGAAATTTTCTGTAGGTAAAATAATATACAGCTCCTTTACTTATATATGAACTGCCAATAAGATCAGAATTTCCAGATAATTTTGCAGCAGAAATAGCACTGTCTGCATATTCTATTTTTTTGTTTGGTGAATATCTTATAGCATCATCATAAGCCTGAAACAATTCTGCATAATTTTTTTCTTTTTTTGCTTTCGATATGTAGATGTTGAGATAATGAAAAGCTTTTTGATCATTCTCTTCATATATCCAATATTTATTTCTTAACGCAGAATAATAATCCTGTGCTGACAGTTGACAGATTGTAAAAAAAACAAAAAAGCTGAAAATAGTTTTATTCATTCCTTTTTTAATTTGTTTTTCATGGAATTCTTTTTTCACTTCAAATGTAATTATTTTAATATAATAAAAGTTTACATAGATATAAAAATGTTTTTTACTGATGATAATAAATCACTGATGATTAGAGTAATAAACAGAGGAAATGTAAAAATTATAAAAATTTTTACGTAATAATTTTTATAATCTTACCCACAACTATTTGTGAAACAGGGTGTACTCTTTTAATATTGCTAAAAATAATCGATGACTTTCGGCCGGAAATTATCAACCAAAAAAATATTGAAAAAGTATGAAATTCAAAATCACTATAATCTTACTTGGGCTTTTTTGTGTGTTGTTAAATTCTTGCAGGGAAACTGAAGATCTAAATTATCCAAATACTGTTTCAGATAATATTACTTTACAAAAGGATAGTAAAAAAGAAAAAGACTCTAGTGAAAACCAAAAGGATCCTCCAATAAAAGGAACTCACTGGAAAACTCAAAGTGTAGGTTCCGCTGAAAAATAGAATGAAAAAATATACATTACTTTTTTTATTAATATCTGTCTTTTCTTTTGCTCAGGACTCGATCAATAAGATTGTAGAAAAGCAAATAGAGCAAATAGAAATTGTTACAAAGAAAAAATTGATTGAAAGAAAAATCGACAGATTGGTATTTAATGTTGAAAATTCAATTTCTGCAACGGGGGGAGATGCACTTGATGCCTTAAAAGTAACACCTGGAATACGCGTGCTCAATGACAAAATTTCGATGATAGGTAAAAGCGGAATGATTGTGATGGTGGATGATAAAGTAATAAAACTCTCAGGAGATGATCTTATAAGTTTTTTAAAAACAATACCATCAGACAATATTAAAAGTATTGAAGTAATTACAGTGCCACCGTCCAAATATGAAGCACAAGGAAATAGCGGGATCATTAATATAAAGCTTAATAAAGTAAAACAAAATAGTTGGAACAGTTCAGTGAGAAGTACTTATACACAAACCACTTATCCTGCGGGAACTATAGGAGGAAGTTTTAATTATAATAAAGATAAAATTTCTATTGAATCTGATTTGGGATATACAAACGGATCGATTGCTCCCAGCTATAATACAACTTTCTTTTATCCCAATCAGATATGGAGAGAAGTAAATACAAACAGAAACTATTACGATTTGGTTCGTGGAAAATTGGGCGTAAATTACAGATTTTCTGACAAGTTTAATATTGGCGTACAGTATATGTCCAGTAATAACAAGAAAAGAAATTTAGAAAATGATCATTCAACCATAACAGATAATATTAGTAATTCTATTGACTCCTTAATCGTTAATAAAGCTGAAAATAGAATAAGAAATAGATTTAATACTGTAGATTTTTATTCCGTTTATAAATTAGATACTCTGGGTAGAAAAATTTCAGCAAATTTTAACTATTTGAAATTTAAAGATACACAAGACAGGATTTTTAGCTCAAATAATTTGTTGGCAAACAATGTGGTAATTCCCAATTCATATTATTCTGCCAATAATATTTCAAAACAGGATATTGAAAATTATTCGGCAAATGTTGATGTGGATTTTCCGACTAAGTTCGCAGATTTTACTTTTGGTGGGAAAGTTTCTTTTACAAAGAATAAAACAGATCTGGCTTTGTACAATCTTAGTTCAGGAAGTTCAATATATGATGCTGCACAGAGTAATCGGTTTGTTTATAAAGAAAATACAGAAGCACTGTATTTTTCTGCCAGCAAAAAATTATCCGAGAAATGGGAAACCCAGCTGGGTCTAAGATTTGAAACTACACAAACTGAGGGGAATTCAATTTCTTTAGATAGAATAAATAAGAATAATTACTCGAAATTATTTCCAACATTTTATCTGACATATACTCCTGATGAAAATAATATTTTCTCAATTAACTACAGCAGAAGATTAAACAGACCCAATTTTGAGGATTTAAATCCATTCAGAATATACAATAACAAATACCAGTATTCTGAAGGCAATCCCTTTCTTCAGCCAAGTTACAGTCATAACATGGAGTTGAGTTATACTCTTAAAAATAACTGGACAAGTAAGCTTTACTACTCTAAAATAACAGATGGTTCAGGCGGTATTATTTTGATAGATCCAGTGAATAATAATTTACAGGCAAATATAATTTTAAATTATTTGAACTCACAAATCATAGGTCTTTCAGAATCGTATACATTAAACTTAAAAAAATGGTTTCAAAGTTATAACAGTTTTGATGTGTATTATTCTAATTCAAAATCAACAGTGCCATATATAAACTCTAATGTGGACGGATTTAATTATAACCTGACTACCAATAATACTTTTAGTCTTAATAAGGAAAAGACCGTTTTATTCGGACTGAATTATTCTTACAATTTTAAGGGAGTTTCGGGAGTAGACAGAATTTCCGCATACAGCCAGCTTGATGTATCATTAAAATTTTTGTTTTTAAATAAAAATCTGAGTCTTGCAATTATTGGAAATGACATTTTAAAAAGCAGTATCATAACCCAGACTTCAATAACCAATAATTATCAGATTATATACAAAAACTATGAGGATATAAGGTTTTTAAGGCTGTCATTAGTTTACAAATTTGGTAATAAAGATATCAAAAGTACTCAGATAGAAGGAAGTAACGAAGAAGAAAAAAACAGACTTAAAAAATAAACGCATAAATAAAGACCAACGAGGGTATAAAACAGAACGTTAAAGTTCTGGTGTCTTTAAAAGTTTGCCGATTGTTTAACCCATTAAAAAATTAATAACATGGAAAAGAAAAAATTCAATGCCAAAGATTTTTTGAATGTTAGCACTTTATCACCGCTTGAATCTGCAGAGATCAAAGGAGGTATGGCTGACACTATTAAAACTGTAAGAACAGTTAAAACTGTTGTAGATGTAGTAACAACAGTAACAAACTAAAAACTAAAGTTTTTACAGCTAAAGGCGGTGGAAAATCCACCGCCTTATAAAATTTAAAAACATATAACTATGAATACAGAGATATTAGCAGAAATAAAACCATTTTCTTCAGAATGGTGGGATTTTTTCCTAAAAGAAAATGGAAACTTTACAGAGACCAAAGTATTTAAAGGTGTAATAAGCGATGCGGATGTTGTTCTTTTAAATGAAGAAATAGTTAAAATTCTACAAGAATTATATTTATTAAAAACAAATAAGTATGGTTTTAGAATATACTTAGATGGGAAGGAACAGGATAATACTTTTATGACTAATTTATTCGAAAACCATGCGCCTTTTGATAATGAAAATATTACAGAATATTTTAATAGAGTGTTTTCAGATAAGAAATTTGGAATGATCATTAATCATACTGAAAAATTTTCTGAAGAATTAGCTCGTAATGTATTATTAAAAATACAGCCATTACTCGATAAAGTAGGTATTCCCCTAACAGGATTAAGTGCTCACATACTAATTGGAAACTACGGATGGACTCCTTTAGGGATTCATCAGGATACCAGAGGCGAAAATGTTATTCATTTTCATTTGGGGCCTGGTCCTAAAATTATGTACAACTGGAACGAGGAAGATTATAAGGAACTGACCGGTAAAAAAGATAATAATAAAGATGTCGAACCACTTTTACCATACGCAGAAAGTTATCCCTTTGAAACGGGAGATCTTTATTATATGCCTTGGAATAAATATCATATCGGCTTCTCAGACCAATTTTCTGTAGGCCTTACCATTTGGTTTAACAATCCTACAAAGAGGAGTTTTACTACCGCAATTCTTGATGCCCTTCATTTGCAGCATCTTAATGAGGATGACGAAATTTTAAGCCCAAATAAGGACAAAGATATTGATTTAACGTTTGAAAATATTAAATCCGTACTAAATCTCAATGAAAATCTAAAAGGACTGACTTTTATTGATTTATTAAAGTATCTCCACAAAGAGTATAAATTAGCGATTTTAAGCAACGGGGGATGGGCGAGTATTCCTGTGACCTTAAGTGATAAAATCAAGTATGAGATTGATAATTATGAAATACTGGATAATAAGAAAATTATCACTCCATATCCCTTTAAAACATTTTACGAAAAAATAGATGATGAATTGGTGATTTTTGCAAGAGGATATAAGGTGAAAATTAGATATCATGATGAGCTAATAAATATAATTGATAAGTTAAACCAGAATAAAGAAGAACTGGTAACGGATTTACTCAGTAATTTGATAGTTGATTGGCCTGTAGAAGCAGGTTTATACTTTTTATCGCTCCTTTATGACAAGAGAGCTATTAATATTGTTGAAACTAATCAGTTGAAATAAGATGGAACAGGCAATTATCGAAAAAGTAGAATCTTTTTCTGCGGAGTGGTGGGATCATTTTTTAGAAGATAGTGGGAATTTTACTAAAACAAAAGTATACAAAAATGTAATTTCTAATGATGATATTGATATATTAAAGAACGAAGCAGTAAAGATTTTACAGGAGATTTATACTCATAGAACTAATCAGTATGGGTTTAGAGTGTACATAAAAGGTGAAGAACAGGATATAAACTATATATCCAAACTTTTTGATGCTCCACCAACTGAAAAAGAAACTTTGGAAAGTTATGCCGAAAGAGTTTTTGAAAAACAAAAATTCGGAATGATTATTAATAGAACTGAAAAATTTTCAGAGAAAGTTTCACAGAATATTTTATTAAAATTACAGCCTTTACTGGATAAAGTAGGAATACCTTTAACAGGACTGGAAATGACTCTGTTTGTAGGAAATTACGGATGGACACCTTTGGGAATTCATATTGATATTAAGGGCGAGAATATAATGCATTTTCATCTTGGACCCGGTCCAAAAATAATGTATAATTGGGAAGAAGATACATATAAGGGGTTAACTGGCAAAAAAGAAAATAATACAGATATAGAACCACTTCTGCCTTATTCGGATGCATATCCTTTCGAAACTGGAGATTTTTATTTTATGCCATGGAATAAGTATCATATAGGATTTTCTGATGAATTGTCTATCGGATTTATAGTTGGATTTAACAATCCTACAAGAAAAGGTTTTACATCTGCAATTTTAAATTCTATTTCTCAGCAATATTTGAATGATAACAAACAAATATTAAGTCCGGATAAAAACGTAGAAGTTGAAGATTCATTTAATGCCATTGAATCAGTAATTAATTTAGATGAAAATCTTAGACACCTATCTTTCCTGGATTTGATGAAGTACTTACACAAAGAATTTAAATTAGCAATTTTAAGTAATGGCGGATGGGCAAATATCCCAATAACCTTAAATGATAAAATAAAATATGATGTAGATAATTATGAAGTACTTGAGAATAAAAAAATAATTACTCCTTATCCATTTAAAACATATTATGAAAAAATTGGAGATGAGTTAGTCATGTTTGTGCGAGGTTATAAAGTAAAAATTAAATATCATGATGAATTACCCGGAATTATTGATAAATTAAATAGAAATAAAGAGGAGGAAGTAACGGATTTATTAAGTACTTTAACGCAAGATTGGCCTGTAGAAGCCGGCTTATACTTTTTATCATTACTTTATGATAAAAGAGCAATTAATATCATCGAATAGCAAAATAAAAAATGAAAAAAATAATACTTTTAATACTTATGACTGCATTATCAAATTTAGGAACAGCCCAGACAAAAACTACCAGTAGTACAAAGTCTTCCGAAAGCTATAGTTATTCGACTTCTTTTGATGCAAAGCAAAAAGAGTCGATACTGAACTATTTAAAAAAAGAGCTAGGCAAAGAGTATAAAACAACGAACCAGAAGTTAGTATGGTCGAAGATTAGTGATCTTGAAACTAAAAATGACAAAACGTTTGTTAAACTAGAAGGTAATGAAATTGAATTAAATTATCAAAGTAAAAACGATTTATTGAATCCCCTTATATTGAAAAAACTGAAAAAAATATCTGATTTTATTGAATCAACCAACAAATAAATGAAATTTATTCCTCAGTATAATATCATGGACTGTGGTCCGGCTTGTCTGGCTATGATTGCCAATGAGTATGGAAAAAAATATACTCTGAAATATTTAAGAGAAAAATCATTTCTTACAAGAGATGGAGTATCTTTATTAGGAATCAGCGAAGCGGCGCAAAGCATAGGATTTGAAACAGTAACAACCAGAATAAATTTAGACCAGCTTTTAGATTTACCTACACCCTGTATATTACATTGGGATCAAAACCATTTTATAGTTTTAGAAAAAATAAAAGGATCCAAAAAAGGCAATAAGTCTTTTTTTAAAAGAGGCTTATTGTTTAAAATTGTTGATCCTTCCTATGGTATATTATACCTTAAGGAAACTGAATTTTTAAAGCATTGGATTAGCAGCGACAACAAAGGTGTTGCATTATTTCTCAATCCTACAGATGCTTTCTATGAATATTCTCCACCTGCGGAAAATAAAATAAATATCAAATATTTAGCAGGAATTTTATTTCAGCATAAAAAACAGTTTTTGTGGATGTTATTATCTTTGCTTTTAGGCAATTTAGTAAACATCGCTTTCCCGTTTTTAACGCAAAATCTTATAGACAAAGGAATTACGGACAAAAATCTGTCAATTGTTCAATTGATACTTTTTGCGCAGATCAGCTTGTTTCTGGGAGCTATGACTGTTGAAATCATTAGAAACTGGCTGGTTTTAAAAGTAGGAACAAAAATCAGCATAACAATTATTTCAGACTTTCTAAGAAAATTATTACAGTTAAAAATAAAATTCTTTGATACTAAAATGATGGGCGATTTCACTCAAAGAATTCAGGATAATGAAAGAATCGAAAATTTTTTAACTTCACAGAGTTTAATCACTATTTTTTCCATTATTTCATTTTGTGTATTTTTTGTGATTTTGGGATATTACAACTACACAATACTGTTCATTTATTTGCTTCTTACTGTTTTAGCTGTTTGTTGGTCTGCATATTTTCTAAAGAAAAGAAGCATACTCGATTTTTATAAATTTAAATTAAAAAGTGAAAATCAAAATGCCATCTATGAGATTATAAATGGTGTAACAGAGATGAAGCTAAATCAGTTTCAGGATTTTAAGAATAAAGAATGGCAGAAAATTCAGGATAAATTATTACAAATAAATGCAAGAGTTCTGAGGTTAACTCAATTTCAGATCGGCGGTTTTGAAATAATCAACCAGATTAAGAACATTATTGTAACCTATATATCAGCTGTTTGTGTGATAAAAGGAGAAATGTCATTAGGTGAGCTTATGGCAATTTCTTTTATATTGGGACAAATGATCTCTCCTCTTAACAGTATTACAACATTTTTTTATTCTCTACAGGATGCCAAGCTTAGTTTGGAAAGACTCTCTGAAGTTCAGTATCATGAAGATGAAGAAAATGAAAATTTAATCCCTCTTCCAAAAACATCTTTATTAAATAATCAAGGGATCAATATTAATGATGTTTCATTTCAATATGAAGGTCCTAAATCTCCATTTGTTCTTAAAGATATTAGTTTTAAAATTCCGGAAGGAAAAATAACGGCAATTGTCGGCGCAAGCGGTAGTGGAAAAACTACTTTAATGAAACTGCTTCTGAGATTTTACGAACCAACAAGAGGGGAACTTTTCTATAATTCTGAAAATATATCAAAAATTTCCCCAAAAAGTTTACGGGAAAATTGTGGTGTCGTAATGCAGGATGGCTTTATATTTTCAGATACTATTGAAAGAAATATTGCCACTGGTGATGAGGAGGTAAACAGAGAAAAACTTCAAAACGCAGTAAAAATTGCAAATATAGAAGAGTTTATAGATGAACTTCCTTTAGGATATAATACCAAAATCGGAGCATCAGGAAATGGTATTTCTGGTGGGCAAAAACAAAGAATACTTATTGCAAGAGCAGTTTATAAAAACCCTCATTACATTTTTTTTGATGAAGCTACTTCTGCACTTGATGCCGAAAATGAAAAAATCATCCATGACAATTTACAACAGTTTTTCAAAGGAAAAACAGTTTTAATAATCGCACACCGTTTAAGTACAGTGAAAAATGCCGATCAAATTATTGTCTTAAAAAATGGAAGAATTGTAGAGCATGGAAATCATCAGACATTGGTTGATAATAAAGCAGATTACTATAATCTGGTAAAAAACCAGCTGGAGTTGGGCAGCTAATTTATATAAATTAAAATTCTTTAAAGATCAATACCTTTTTGATGAAAAGCAGTCATAATTAATATCAATAGCACAAAACATTTTTATATACAAAAAAACCGTTAATTTGAAAATTAACGGTTTTCGTAGACCCACAGGGATTCGAACCCCAGATGACTGAACCAAAATCAGTAGTGTTACCGCTACACCATGGGTCTGTATTTCTATGACGCGAAATTATATAAATTATTTTAAAAATAAAAATCATATTGAAAGAAAAAATGCGTGTTTCTCGATTATTAATTGATTTACAAAGATTTATTTTCTGCTTTTTTATTGAAATTTAAATCCGATACTGCGTTTTAATTCTTAAAATATGTTTCGGCAGCTAATATTCTGATTTTTTGATCTCTTTAATCGGCTTTAAACATGAAGAATTTCAAATAAAATAAAAAGCTTACCTTTGCAAAAAATTGGGCTCCAAAAGTTGGAGAAACCCATTAATAATTATTTATTAAACATTTTTATGTCGAATATTGTCGCAATCGTTGGACGTCCCAACGTAGGAAAATCAACGCTTTTTAATCGTTTACTGGAAAGAAGAGAGGCTATCGTAGACTCTACCGCCGGTGTTACCAGAGACCGTCATTACGGAAAATCCGACTGGAACGGGGTAGACTTCACTGTAATTGATACAGGAGGGTACGATGTAAATAATGACGATGTTTTCCAGGGAGAAATTTCAAAGCAGGTTCAGTTGGCGATTGATGAGGCAACTTCTATCATTTTTATGTTGAATGTAGAAGAAGGACTTACAGATACGGATTACGAAATCCATGAAATGTTGAGAAGATCCAATAAGCCGGTATATGTGGTTATCAATAAAGTAGATTCTTCCAAAGAAGAATTGGCAGCTACAGAATTTTATCAGTTGGGAATTGAAAAATATTACACTTTGTCCTCTGCAACAGGTTCAGGAACAGGAGATTTACTGGACGATGTGGTAAAGGATTTCCCGACTACCGAATACAAAGATCCTTTCGAAGGATTACCGAAAATTACCATCGCAGGTCGTCCGAACGTAGGAAAATCTACTATGACAAATGCTTTGCTTGATGCCGACAGAAATATCGTAACAGATGTGGCAGGAACAACAAGAGACAGTATCCAGACCCTTTATAACAAATTCGGACACGAGTTTGTATTGGTAGATACAGCCGGAATGAGAAGAAAATCTAAAGTAAGCGAAGACTTGGAATTCTATTCTGTAATGCGTTCTATCCGTTCCATCGAATACTCTGATGTTGTGATTATTATGGTGGATGCTACTCAGGGATGGGAATCTCAGGATATGAACATCTTTGGTCTGGCTCAGAAAAACAGAAAAGGAATTGTGATTCTTGTTAATAAATGGGATTTGATTGAAGGTAAGGAGACCAACACCATGCGTGATTTCGAAAAACAGATTAAAGACAAGATCGGGCAGTTTCAGGATATTCCTATTTTATTCGTTTCTGCATTAACGAAGCAGAGAATCCTGAAAGCGGTAGACATGGCAATGCAGGTGTATGAAGACCGTAAGAAAAAGATCAAAACTTCAAAACTTAATGAAGTGATGCTTCCTATTTTTGAACAGACACCGCCTCCTGCAAACAAAGGAAAATACATTAAAATCAAATACTGTGTACAGCTTCCGACGCCGTCACCACAATTTGTATTCTTCTGTAACTTACCGCAATACGTAAAAGAACCATATAAAAGATTTACTGAAAACCAATTGAGAAAAGAATTCGGGTTTACCGGAGTTCCTATCGAAGTGTATTTCAGACAAAAATAAATTGTAATCCCTTTCAGATTTTTCTGAGAGGGATTTTATTCTTCATTAAATATATATTTTTAGATAAAAGCTTTTCAAAATAATGAATACAATCGTTTTATCAGAACAATTTTCTTTAGTTAATTCATGGATCAATGAGCTTCGAAATGTTGAAATCCAGAACGACCGTATGAGATTCCGCAGAAATATGGAAAGAATCGGCGAAATTGCTGCTTTCGAGATCAGCAAAACACTGGAGCAGAGAGAAATTGAAATTCAGACTCCTCTGGATACGATTAAAGTGAAAGAAATTGCTGTTCAGCCCGTCATTACAACCATTTTGAGAGCCGGAGTTCCTTTGTTTGAAGGAATTTTGAATTATCTTGATAAAGCAGACTGCGGATTTGTTGCAGCTTACAGAAAACACGATGCCAACGATTATTTTTCTATTAAACAGGACTATTTAACGTGTCCCAATATCGAAGGAAGACCCTTAATTGTTGCCGATCCGATGTTGGCAACCGGAGCTTCTCTTATCGAAGCCATCAAAGATTTATTAACAAACGGAAAGCCTACAGAACTTCATATTGTTGCAGCAATTGCTTCAAGACAGGGAGTAGAAACCATAGAAAAAGCGTATCCCGATGCCAAAATCTGGGTAGGAGCCATTGATGAAAACCTTACCTCAAAAGGCTACATTACTCCTGGATTGGGTGATGCGGGAGACTTAAGCTATGGCGAAAAACTACAGCGATAAAATTTCTCTGAGCAATTTTTTTCGAAATCATTTTTACATCTGAATTTCTTTTATTTTTACGGAAACCGAAAAAGCCGAAGGAAAAAATATTTTTTCTCGTCTAATACAAAAAGTGACCGTAATGAAAACCGGAATATGAATTTCGAGTTTATTTTCTATCAGCATCAGAAGATGGTGTATAATCTTGCCTTGCAGTATACCCAGAATACCGAAGATGCAGAAGAAATAACTCAGGATGTTTTTGTAAAAATATCACAAAAGATTGATGGCTTTAAAAATGAGTCATCCTTAAAGACATGGATTTACCGCATCGCAATCAATACGTCTTTAGATTTTCTTAAACATAAAAATTCCAGGAAAAGATTCTTTTTCGGTCTTTTCAGAGATTCGGATGCTGAAAACAGACAGAATGAACCGGTAGATTTCAATCATCCCGGTGTGGTTCTCGAGCAGAAAGAAGAAGTCATAAAAATTTTCAGCTTCATCAATATGCTTCCGAATGATCAGAAAACAGTCGTTATTTTACTGAAAATTGAAGGGAATTCCCAACAGGAAACCGCTGAAATCATGAATATCAGTCAGAAAGCAGTGGAATCTCTTTTTCAGCGTGCCAAAAAAAATCTTATCCAAAAACTAAATCAACAGAAGGAATATGAAAAATAAATCGTCTAAGTATGTAATGGAAGATCAGTTGCAGATATTAGAAAAAATTCAGAGTGTGGAGACTCCTTCAGAATTGTACGGAAAGATTCTCAGTAAAATTGAGAATCAGAAGAAAGATGTTGTTTCCCCAAAATGGATTTTCGCCGCGGCAGCCGTGATTGTTATTCTGATCAGTTTGAACGTAAAAGTTATTCAAAATACAAAAGATTCTTCCAGATCGGATTTTGATATCTTATTTATGATGAAATCACAAAATACTTTTTCGTATGACTAAAAACAGATTTTACATTTTTATTATCGTTGGTCTGCTGATTTCCAATCTCTTATTGGTAATCTTCATGCTCACGCGAAAACCTCCGCATCATTCGGGGCCGAGAAATCTCATTATTGAACGGCTGCATTTGGATGAAAAACAGATACAGCAATATGACGTGCTGATTCAGCAGCACAGAATGCAGATCAGAGAAAAAGAACACGAAATGATGGATGCGAAAACGCAGTATTATTCATTATTAAAAAATAAAGATCAGATAAACGGAGATTCTTTGGTGCAGCATATCGGAACAATAAGCATGGAAACCGAGAAAATTAATTTTAAACATTTTCAGGACATCAGAAAAATCTGCCGTCCCGACCAGTTGCAGGATTTTGATCATCTTATTGATGAATTTGAATCTCTTTTTGCTCCGGGACCGAAACCTCCACACGAGCGATGAAAAAAAATTATTTCGTTTTTATTTTCCTGGCTTCGGTGAATTTTCTCTTTTCGCAGAACATCTTTACCGGAATACAGTTCAGTCCGGTTTGGGGTTCTGAAAAACTGAAAATAGAGAAAAAATATGCATTAAAAGATGATGTAATTTCCCTATCTAAATTAAAATTTTACGTTTCGGATGTCTGTCTTAAAAAATCAGAAAAAATCGTTTACAAAACACCGGAAAAATCTTATTTAATTGATTCTGAAAACAGATTGAAAATAGATTTTGATAAAAATACTCCAGATGATTTCGACGAAATTCAATTCAATATCGGAATTGACAGTCTTACCAATGTTTCCGGAGCAATGGGTGGAGATCTTGACCCGGTGAACGGAATGTACTGGTCGTGGCAAAGCGGATATATTAACTTTAAGATAGAAGGAAATTCTGAAAAATCAGGTGCTGTTCATAAAGATTTTCAGTTTCATGTTGGAAGATATTTAAAACCTTTTGAAACATTACAAACAGTTATTTTGCCCTTGAAAAGAAACCAAAATGTAATTTTTGTAGATATTTTACGGTTTTTATCAGAAATTGATTTAAGTAAAACTCATTCCGTAATGTCAACGGGAGAAAAAGCAGTCGTTCTTGCCCGTCAGTTTCAGAAAATATTTTCTACAGATTCTAAATGATGTTCCGATAAAAATATTATTATGAATAATGATAAAGGTAAATTTCATCTTATGAGAGGAATGCAGAAATACATTCTTGCTTTTTTATTTCTGATTCCGTTATTGGCTTTTACCTTCAAAGATCTCTACACACTTTACATCCCCGAATATTTTCCAAAACCTGTTTACGATTTTAAAAAAGAACCGTTAACCAAAGAAAAAGTAGAGTTGGGAAGAGTCTTGTTCTACGATCCTGTTTTATCAAAAGACGGAACGGTTTCCTGCGCTTCCTGCCATACTTCGTACAACGCCTTTGCACATACGGATCACGCCTTAAGTCATGGAATCGGAGATTCTATCGGAAAAAGAAATGCTCCGGCGCTGTTTAATCTGGCGTGGCAGAAAGATTTTATGTGGGATGGTGCGGTTAATCATATTGAAGTTCAGGCTTTAGCTCCGATAAGCGATAAAAAGGAAATGGCAGAATCTATTGAAAATGTTGTTAAAAAACTTCAGGCTAAAAAATTGTACAGAACCCTTTTTTACAAAGCTTTTTCAGACAGCACCGTTACAGGACAGCATCTTTTGAAGGCTATTGCCCAATTTCAGCTTACCTTAATTTCCGCAGATTCCAAATACGATCAGGTAAAAAAAGGAAAAGAGAGCTTCACGGAGCAGGAACAGAAAGGCTATGAGATTTTTAAACAAAACTGCCATTCCTGTCATCAGGAACCTCTTTTTTCATCCTACCAATTTGCAGCTAACGGATTGCCGATGGATTCATATCTGAAAGATGTTGGAAGAATGGGAGTTACCCGACAAAAGAAAGACAGTTTGATGTTTAAAATCCCTTCTTTAAGAAATCTAAGCTATTCTTATCCTTATATGCACGATGGAAGATTCACCAGATTAAGTCAGGTAATTAACCATTACACCAACGGAATACAGCAGAATTCAAAAGTTTCAAAAGAATTCAGAAAAAAAATCATCCTTACAGATCATGAAAAAGTTGATCTCATCGCATTTCTGCTTACTCTTAACGATAGAGAATTTGTGAAAAACCAGAATTTTCAGTTTCCGAAAGAAATTTTACTGCCCTCCGAAGGAAAATAAATGTATTGTCGTCTAAGAAAGTAATGAGACTTTAATATTTTAAAGTGAAAACCTCAAAATATCGGCATGAGAAAAAAAATTACCTACTTGTTTTTATCTTTATTGGGAACTTTGGCTAATGCTCAAGGTCCCGCAGTAACTTCATGGCTGCAAAACACAACGGCAACAGGAACTTACTACCCGAACGGAAACTCTATTCCACAGGGGAACAGCATTCTCGTAAATTGTCAGGCGGTACAATATTCTGCAAGCAATGTTTATATTTCTACCAAAGGAATTCCGGCTTATCCTACAGGTCCTTTTCAGGATGGAAATCCCAATCAGGCAGGAAATCAGAATGCCATTTTTAAATTTCCATTAACTCCGGTTCAAAATACAGGAACACCAACAGCGACTTCACTCGGAAATATTGCTGTTTTTATCAATGGGGTCGCAGGTTTTGATCCTAAAGACGGCGTTTCCTGGAAATCTTCCACCAATGCTTGGGCAGGAGGTCCCACAGGTGGAACAGGCGACGGAGTCTGGCAGCGCGATGCAATTGTTTATGAAAAATTAGGGTTCGACTGCTCCAAAGGACATCCTGCAGGAACAAATTATCACCATCATCAGAATCCATCTGCTTTTAAATATGATCTGAATTTAATTTCCACGGTATGTAATCCTTATGATGCGAACGGATTATACACCATTAATACTTCACAGCATTCTCCGCTTATCGGTTTCGCCTACGACGGATTTCCGATCTACGGAGCTTACGCTTACAAAAATGCCGACGGAATAGGAGGGATTACCCGAATGAAATCCGGTTATCAGCTAAGAAATATCACAACAAGAAATACGATTAACGGCGTTTCTGTTACAGCGGGACCTCCGGTAAACTCTACATATCCTTTGGGATCGTGCATTCAGGATTACGAATGGGTAGCTCACACAGGACAGGGCGATTATCTGGATGAACATAACGGAAGATTCTGTAAAACTCCAGAATATCCCAACGGAACGTATTGCTATTTTGCAACGGTAGATGCCAATCACAATTCGGCTTATCCTTATTTGATAGGACCAACCTACTACGGTGTTTATGCAAACAGAAAAGTGACCTCGGTAACGGAAACCACTACAACCTACACTTCAAATCTTGCGGTATCTGAAGCTGAATTTAAAAATATCAGTACGGTTTTATATCCCAATCCGGTAAGCGATTTATTGCTGATTCAGGTGGACCATTTACTAAAATATGATCTTAATATTGATCTGTATGATATGTCCGGAAAGCTGCTTATGAAAACCCAGATGATCAAAGGAAGCACAATTGCTTATTTCGATACCCAGACTTTATACAGCGGAAACTATATGGTTAAAATTTCCAACGGTAAAAATACAATCTCAAAGAAAGTAGTTGTAAAACATTAAAAAATCTTCACAAAAAAATACCTCACAGATATTTAATCCAAAATATCTTGGTAAAACTTTTAAACTAAACATTCTAAAAACCTCTTATGAAAAAACTTACATCATGGCTTGTTCCTGCATTCTTCATAGCAGTAGCCTTATATTCCTGTTCGGGCAGCGATACCTATGAAGCAACTCCGGTTACACAGGAAGAATATCCCGGAATTCTGGCTGCTTTTGGTTCCAATATCAATCTCAGTAGTCTTGAAAATTACGCAAATCAGCCCAAACCGGCTTATATTACAAGAGATAATACCGCAGGAAATCCGATTACGGATAAGGGCGCTACATTGGGAAGAATGCTGTTTTACGACAAAAATCTTTCCAAAAACAACACCATTTCATGTTCAAGCTGTCACAAGCAGGAGCTTGCTTTTGGAGACAATGCAGTTGCGAGTACAGGAGTGAACGGAACAACTGGCAGACATTCCATGAGACTGGTCAATGCAAGATTCGGCAATGAAATGAAATTTTTCTGGGACGAAAGAGCGGCTAATCTGGAAGCACAGACTACGTTCCCGATTCAGGATCATAACGAAATGGGCTTCAGCGGAACAAACGGTGACGGAACACTTCAGGATTTGATTGCAAAACTTCAGAACATTAAATACTATCAGGAAATGTTCAAATTTGTTTACGGAGATGCTACCGTTAATCAAACAAGAATTCAGAATGCGTTGGCGCAGTTTATCCGAAGTATTCAGTCTTTTGATTCTAAATATGATGTTGGAAGAGCCGCAAGCGCAAATGATCAGCAGCCGTTTGCAAACTTTACGGCACAGGAAAATCAGGGAAAAAATCTATTTCTTGCTCCTCCTGTTTTTGATGCGACAGGAAACCGTACCGGTGGCGGATTGGGTTGTGCAGCCTGTCACGCCGCTCCGGAATTTGATATTGATCCGAATTCCAGAAACAATGGAATTATTGGCAAAATCAGCGGAACCGGAATCGATGTTTTTAATACCAAAGCTCCAAGTTTAAGAAACATTACCAACAGCAGCGGAATAGAAAACGGACAGTTTATGCACACCGGAAACCTGACAACGCTTCAGCAGGTGATTGGTCATTACGGAAATATCAATATTGCACCGGGAAATACCAATCTGGATCAGCGTTTGGCACCTAACGGAAACGGGCAAAAGCTAAACCTTACAGCCACGGAAGTAAATGCGGTGATCGCATTTCTGAAAACGCTTTCCGGAACCGACGTATATACCAATAAAAAATGGAGCAATCCTTTTAAATAATTACAATTTCTTAAAGCTGTTCTTTGTGGAGCAGCTTTTTTTATTCATCAATCGCCATAACCAAAACACTCACTTTATTATCTCCCGATTTCAGAATCTCCCATGCAATAGAAGCCAGCGTATTTCCCGTTGTAAAAACATCATCAATTAGCAAAATATGCTTACCTGAAATATTTTTAGTCATTGAAAATGTACTTTCAGTTTTCAGCCGGTTCTGTTTATCCTTCAAAGCCTGAGCTTTGGAATAATGATTTCTTTTCATCACATCATGATCAAACGGAATAGCATAAAATTCTGAAAGCGTTTCGGCGAACCAATGCAGTTGGTTATATCCTCTTTCTTTTAATTTTCTCGGATGAAGCGGAACCGTCACCAAAAGGTCAGGCTTCTGATTTCGAAAATCCAGTCTTTCCGTCGTCCATTCAGCCAAAATTTTCCCTATTTTCTCCCGATTCCGGTACTTCAGTTCATGAATTAATTTTCGGCTCACATTTTCTTTTTCAAACTGCATGAGTGCAAAAGCATTTTCGATAGGAAAAAGAAGATTGCATTTTTCTTTAACAAAATTATGTTCAGAATAATCGTTGTGGGTGAAGTGAATCTGGTCAAAGCAAAGATTACAGACCGGAAAATCGGCATCAATAATCCGGTTGCACCGAATACAGCGATTCGGAAAAAAAATATCGAGCATCATTTGCGGATGAATAACTAAAATGATTATTAATTTTTTTGTTGCAGGAATAGACAGATCTCTTATTCGACGGACTGAATATCCTCGAATAATTAAATTGTTTTTTATATCCCTAACTGGTGTAAAAATAATCATTTCACCCGAAAATGAGATGAATAATTAAAAAAAATGGAAAAATTTACAAAATATCTTTCCTGATCTTTTCAATTGCGTTTTTCATACCGGAATTAAAATACTCCTTTTCCAGACGGATTGGCGGCGACTGTCTTACTTCACAGTCGGCAATGCTGCACGATTCGCAGGTAACTCCTACATTGATGGTTTTCAAAGTCGGAGATTTAATAAAATTGATTTTTTTGATGGTCTGAGAATTCAATAAAATTCCCAAACAATAACTTCTGTTGCTTCCGTCGGAAAAAGGATTTTTCTGTGAGGTGGAAATCACAAGATAGCTGATTCCCTGATCTTTGTAATGAGAAATCTGGGCTTCCGTTAATGTTTCATTTTCTTTTAAATGATGAAGGTTTTTCACGGCAATCCATCTTCTGCAGTAATGCTCGTTGGTTGCATTCGCATGAGGAGCCTGTTGATGATTGAGATGTAACTCTTTTAAAATCTGTATTTTATCTGAATTTTTCTTTTTGACTAAACATAAATAAAACAAATCTTTTATTCCCAGTTCAGAAGAAAGAAGATTCGTCAGGCGATAGTAAAATGTTTCGGGAGAATTGGTGAAATTATCGATCAAACTTTCAAAATTCTGGGGATTCCATTCGTTTTGAAGGAAAAAATCTGAAGTTTTTTCAATTGTTTTCTGTTTTGATATTAACAAAGCTCCCGCAAAATACGAAGCATAAAAATTATTTAAAATTTCTTCAAAACTTCCGAAATCCAGCCACGAATACGTATTCGGTCGGTTTTTCAGCTCCAGAACATTAAATCCGATCTCTTTCGCGAGAATAAAGGTTTTCTGATCTTTTTCTAATTTCCGGTTTAAAAGCAACAGCTTTTTTTCAGGGACAAACAATGAGCGTAAATTATCCAAAGTCCCGTACTTCTCAAAATCTTCCGACTGAATATGGTAATTAAATTTTTCATTCAGAATAGTCTCCAGAACATCAGACTGTAAATTTTTGTCGATCTGCAATCCGTTTTCCTGAGCAAAAAGCTGAACTTTTTCCTCAATTTCAGGAAAATAATTATCATAAAGCTCCTGAAAAGAACGTAAAACGGCGAAGTAAAATCTTTCCTTTCCTAAATTATAATTTTGTGAAATTTCGATCAGGGCATTGATAAAAGCGGTGACTTTCTTTGGCGCATCACTAATGATACTGATCAGGTTATTTTTATTGATCCCGAAAAGATCCAAAGGAATCTCTTTAAAAAAATCTGACTGAAGAATTTCATTAAAAGGAGTGAGGCTCTTATCCAGTTTTGTGGAAACCAGATCGTCAAAAGTACAGTTCAGCGCTTCTGAAAGCTGAATGATCTTATCATGCTTCGGATATTTTTTTCCGTTTTCAATTTCGTTAAGGTAGGATTTCGATAAACCGGTCTTTACCGCAAGATCCTGTAAAGACCAGTTTTTCTTCTGTCTCTGCTGTTTCAGTTTCAGCCCGAAAACCGTTTTAATAAAGTCACTGTCCGAATTCATAATTCAAATATAATATTTAGAAGCGATTATTCGCATAATAATTTTTAAAATAATTTAGCGAACGTTCGCTATTTGTGAAAATTTTTATTTATGTTTGCAATGTTCAATTACAAAATTAAAACAATATGGAAACCAAGATTCAGTTGAAAATCAAGGAACAACAAAATTTTGAAGAAGTTTTTACCAATGATTTAATCGATTTTTTGGTTGAGCTTCATCAGAATTTTAATCCGAAAAGAATAAAACTTTTAGAAGAAAGAGAAATCAGACAAAATGAATTTGATAAAGGAATTCTTCCGGAATTTTTAGAAGAAACCAAGGAAATAAGAAACGGAAACTGGATCTGCGCTCCGCTTCCGAAAGATTTACTGGATCGGAGAGTGGAAATTACAGGACCGGTAGACCGGAAAATGATCATCAATGCATTAAATTCCGGAGCTTCCACTTTTATGGCAGATTTTGAGGACAGCAATTCTCCGACCTGGAAGAACTGTATGGAAGGTCAGTTAAATCTTTCTGATGCGGTGAACCGGAGAATAGATTTTACGACTGAACAGGGAAAATCTTATCAGCTAAATAAAAAAACGGCTGTTTTATTGGTTCGTCCGCGAGGTTTACATTTAAATGAAAAACATATTGAAATTAATGGGGAACAGGCTTCAGCGTCATTAATCGATTTCGGAATTTATTTTTTCAGAAATGCTAAACAATTACTTGAAAATGTGAGCGGACCGTATTTTTATCTCCCGAAATTAGAGCATTATCAGGAAGCAAGATGGTGGAACGATGTGTTTGTGTTTGCACAGAATTACTTAGAAATTCCGCAGGGAACCATTAAAGCAACGGTTTTAATCGAAACAATTACCGCTTCTTTTCAGATTGATGAAATTTTATTTGAATTGAAAGACCACAGTTCCGGGCTCAATTGCGGAAGATGGGATTATATTTTCTCTTTCATTAAAAAATTCAGAAATCTTCCCCGGTTTATCGTTCCCGACAGAGATCAGGTAACCATGACTTCTCCTTTTATGAGTGCGTATTCTAAACGTGTTATTGAAATTTGTCACAAAAGAAATGTTCATGCAATTGGAGGAATGGCGGCACAGATTCCTGTTAAAAATGATTATGAAGCGAACAGCATTGCTTTCGGAAAAGTAAGAAGCGATAAAGAACGGGAAGTAAAAAACGGACACGACGGAACATGGGTGGCTCATCCTGCGTTGGTTTCTGTGGCTAAAGATATTTTTGATAAATATATGCCTTCCAAAAATCAGATCGATAAAAAAGTTCAATACCATATCACCGAAAAAGATTTACTGGAAGTTCCGAAAGGTGAAATCACCGAAAAAGGGGTCCGAAAAAACATCAACGTCGGAATTCTTTACATCGAATCGTGGTTAATGGGAACGGGAGCTGCTGCCATTTATCATTTAATGGAAGATGCGGCAACCGCAGAAATATCCAGAACCCAGATCTGGCAATGGCTGAAAAATGATGCGGTTTTAAATGACGACCGCACTTTAACCAGAGAAATGATTCTTCAGTGGGAATTTGAGGAACTGGAAAGAATTGAAAAGTATGTTGGTGAAGAACGTTTCCGTAAAGGGAAATTCAATCTTGCCAAAGAACTTTTCAATGAACTGATTTTCAGTGAGAAATTTGATGAATTTTTAACTCTGAAAGCGTATCCTTTTATTTAAGTGAGAGAGTAATGATAGTGGGAGAGTTTTAGTGATTGCAATCATAAATCATCAAATATCAATTATCAGCTATCAATTATCTATCAACCGTCAACAAATAACAATTAACTAAACAAAAAATAGTATGAAAACAAAACAAGACCAAATTCAGGAAATCGAAAAAGACTGGCTGGAAAACCCACGCTGGAACGGTGTTAAACGTCCTTACACAGCGGAAGATGTTTTAAAACTTCGCGGTTCTTACAAACTGGATTACACCATTGCAACGGAAATGTCTAAAAAATTCTGGAATTTACTGAACACTCAGGATTTCGTTGCAGGACTTGGCGCGTTAACCGGAAATCAGGCGGTTCAGGAAGTGGACGCAGGTTTGCAGGCAATTTATCTTTCCGGATGGCAGGTTGCAGCAGATGCCAATTTATCGGGTGAAATGTATCCGGATCAGTCATTATACCCCGCCAATTCAGTTCCTTCTGTGGTAAAGAAAATTAACAATGCTTTATTGAGAGCAGATCAGATCCAGTCTGTGAACGGAGGCGGAGAAAAAGAATATCTGGTTCCGATTATTGCCGATGCAGAAGCAGGTTTTGGCGGAAATTTAAATGCCTATGAACTGATGAAACAGATGATTGAAGCCGGAGCTGCAGCAGTGCATTTTGAAGACCAGCTTTCTTCTGCTAAAAAGTGCGGTCATTTGGGAGGTAAAGTTTTGGTTCCTACACAGGAAGCCATCAATAAATTAATTTCTGCTCGTTTGGCGGCGGATGTTTTGGGAGTTCCAAGTTTAATTATTGCAAGAACAGATGCAGATGCAGCAGATTTGCTGACTTCTGATATTGATGACAGAGATAAAAAATTTGTAACAGGCGAAAGAACTTCCGAAGGTTTTTATGTCGTAAAAAACGGAGTGGAGCAGGGAATCGACAGGGGTTTATCTTACGCTCCTTACGCAGACCTGATCTGGATGGAAACCTCTAATCCGGATCTGGAACAGGCAAGAAGATTTGCAGAAGGTATTCATGCGAAATTTCCTGATAAAATGTTGGCGTACAACTGTTCTCCATCCTTCAACTGGGCAGCAAGGCTTTCTGTGGAAGAAATGCAGAATTTCCGTGAAGAACTGGCAAAATTAGGGTACAAATTCCAGTTTATTACTTTAGCAGGTTTCCACGCATTAAATACGGCGATGTTCGAGCTGGCTTTAGCTTATAAAGAAAAAGGAATGGCAGGATATTCTGAATTGCAGGAGCGGGAATTTGCGTTGCAGCAAAAAGGTTTCAGAGCAGTAAAACATCAGTCGTTTGTAGGAACAGGCTATTTTGATGAGGTACAGAATATTGTTACCAACGGCTCTTCTGCAACGGTTGCCATGAAAGATTCTACCGAGACCGCACAATTTCACTAAAAAGTTTCGTTTTAATTAAATTTAATTGTTAGAACCTTCTCGATTTTGGGAAGGTTTTGTTTTTTATGTGCTAATTTTGAATTTATATTTGAAGGAGATGAGTTTGATTTTTGAAAAACAGATACAGGTTACAGAGCAGCATATTGATGGAAATAATCATGTAAATAATGTTCAGTATGTGCATTGGGTGGAAGAAATTGCAGCAGCGCACTGGGATTTTGTAAAACATAAAACCGAATATCCGAAAGATATCTGGATGCTTCTGGATCATCATATTCAATACAAAAAGCAGGTCTATCTTAACGACATCATTACCGTAAAAACCTATCCGAAAGCTCCTGAAGGAATTCGTCAGCCCAGAAAAGTGGAGTTTTACTGTAACGATCAGTTGGTGGTGGATTCTACCACATTGTGGGTTTTGGTAGATGCCGAAACGCAGAAAATCAAAAGACTGGAAAGTGACTGGCTGGAAAAGCTAAAATGATTCCTTTACAATTTTTTGCAGGATTTCAAACTTTGTTTCTTCGATGGTTCCAGTGATTTCCTGAATATTTCCGTTTTTGTCAACCAAAAAAGTCATTGGATTTCTCAGCAGTGTAAAGTAGGATTTTAGCTCCTGTCCGGAATCTGTAATGTGCTGAAAATTGAAAGGTTTTTTGGTTAAAAATTGATCAACTTTTTCTTTACTGTCATACGTAATGGCTATAAAATTGACTTTTTCTCCTGAAAGTTCTTTCAGTTTATTAAGATAGGGAAGCTCTTCAAGACAGGGTTCGCAGTGAGTTGACCAAAAATTGATAAAAGAGATTTTCCCCTTTAAATCATTGGAATTGAAATTTTTTCCTTCAGAATTTTTATAGTTTTCAATCGGGAAATGGGTTCCTATTTTATTTTCCAGATCGGGGTAAGTCCAAAACTGTCTCTTTTGAGCATTAAAGATTACGCTGAAAAAGATTAATAATAAGGTTATTGTTTTCATGATGAAGTAACGGTTCATCTTCAATATTATTTCATGAAGATTATTTTCTTGTACTCAAAGAACATGAACGGAACAAACCAAATTCCTTATCTTTGCAGGATGATACGTATTACAAAAATTTTTACATTCGAAACCGCTCACGTTTTATACAATTACGACGGGAAATGTAAAAATATGCACGGACATTCCTACAAGCTGTTTGTAACAGTGAAAGGAAAGCCTGTTAATGATTTGGAAAACCCTAAGAATGGGATGGTGGTGGATTTTGGTGATATTAAAAGTATCGTAAAGTCTGAAATTGTAGATGTCTGGGATCATGCGGTTCTCATCAACGGACTTTCGCCGCACAGAGAACTTGGGGAAGATCTTGAGGAAAAAGGTCATAAAGTGATCTACTGTACATTTCAGCCGACCTGCGAGAATATGCTGTATGCCATCGCAGCGAAAATAAAATCGAAACTTCTGGAAGGAATTTCTTTGGCATATCTTAAACTTCATGAAACCGAAAACTCTTACGGAGAATGGTTTGCGGAAGATAATCAGTAATTTTTTTATTCAGAAAAACTCAGAACGGTGTTAAAAACAACCATTAATTTAGAACCCGGTAAAAAAGTATATTTCGCTTCAGACCAGCATTTTGGCGCACCGAATCCAAAGGAAAGTAAACTGCGCGAAGAGCGGTTTATCCGTTGGATGGACGAAATAAAGCATGATGCACAGGTTCTTTTTTTAATGGGGGATCTTTTTGATTTCTGGCACGAGTGGAAGCACGTAATTCCGAAGGGATATGTTCGGGTTTTGGGAAAAATTGCCGAACTGAAAGACCGTGGAATCCACATTTACTTCTTTGTGGGAAACCATGACCTTTGGATGAAAGATTATCTTGAAGAAGAAATCGGATGCACGGTTTTCTATAAAAAGCAGTATTTTGAGATGGGCGGAAAGCAGTTTTTGCTTGCTCATGGCGACGGTTTGGGACCGGGAGATAAAGGATATAAAAGAATGAAAAAAGTCTTTACCAATCCTGTCGCGCAATGGTTCTTCAAATGGCTGCATCCCGATATTGCGATGAAGATTGCATTGTATATGTCTCAGAAAAATAAAATGATTTCGGGAGATGAGGATAAAGAATTTCTGGGAGAGGATAAAGAATTTCTGATCATTTATTCAAAAGAAAAGCTTAAAACTCAGCCAATCGATTATTTTATTTACGGACACCGTCACCTTCCGATGATTCTGGATCTTGAAGGAAAAGCAAAATACATCAATCTGGGAGACTGGATCTCTTATTTTACCTATGGTGTTTTTGAGCATGATTTTGAACTGAAAACCTTTGGAGACAGTACAAAAAAAATTACCCCAAAAGCTGAGGTAATTTCAGAATGAACCGAAATTCATTCATGTTTTAATCCATATTCCACATTACTCATTGCAATAACCTGACCAATTTTTTAATTTTAAGATTAAAAATGATTAAAAAGCAATCTTTTTTATGATAAGTAATTATAAATGAGGTTGAAAGAATAAAAATATTTTTAGAAGTGAAAAATATATTCGGCATACAGACAGAGCAGGATTTTTTGGCTGCATCACTGGAAACCTTCCGTTATCAGTATGAAAATATTGAAGTTTACAGACGTTTTGTAGATTATCTCAATATCAACCTTGATCATGTGGATGAACTGATAAAAATTCCTTTTCTGCCCATTGAAATGTTTAAAAACCATCAGGTTTTGGATAAAAATGCAGCTACTGATCTTTTTTTTCAAAGTTCCGGAACCACACAGATGAATTTATCGAAACATTTCATTTCCAATCCTCAACTGTACGAAGAAAGCATCTATAAAAGCTTTGAACAGTTTATCGGAAAACCGGAAGATTTCATTTTTCTCGGACTTTTGCCAAGTTATCTGGAAAGACAAAACTCTTCGCTGATTTACATGGTAGATTACCTGATGAAAAAATCCGGAAAACCTGAAAACGGATATTTCTTGTACAATAATGAAGATTTATTTACACTTTTAAATGAATTGCAAAGTAAAAAAGTTATTCTGTTCGGTGTTTCCTTTGCATTGCTGGATTTTTTAGACTTCTGTGACAGCAGTTCAAAAACTCTTCAGTTCTCCGATTCATTAACCGTAATCGAAACCGGAGGAATGAAAGGCAGAAAAGAAGAAGTGACCAAAGATGAGCTGTTGAAGATTTTGAAGGAAGGTTTTAAAACTGATAAAATTTATTCAGAGTATTCGATGACGGAGCTTCTTTCACAGGCATATTCTTTAGGAAATAACGAATATCAATGTCCGAACTGGATGCGCATCATGATCAGAAATGCAGAAGATCCCTTTAATTATGAAAAAGAGGGAAGAACAGGAGCGATTAATATTATAGACTTAGCAAATGTACATTCCTGTGCATTCATCGCAACACAAGATTTAGGAAAGATTGTCGGCGATAAATTTCAGGTTTTAGGCAGAATCGACCATTCAGATATTCGTGGATGCAGTTTGCTTGTAAGTTGATTGATTTTGTAGTTGAAGTATTTTAGAATCGTAGAATTTTCAGGCTCAAAATTAAAATTCTGCTATCATTTGCTTAGTAAAAACGCCTTTGCGAGCGAAAATATACAGAACAAATAATAAATAAAACCTTTACGAATTCCGCGTTAAAAACAAAGAGTTTTATCAAAACAGGATTTTTGTTTAAATTTAAAATTCTGCTATCATTTGCTTAGTAAAAACGCCTTTGCGAGCGAAAATATACAGAACAAATAATAAATAAAACCTTTACGACTTCCGCGTTAAAAACAAAGAGTTTTATCAAAACAGGATTTTTGTTTAAATTTAAAATTCTGCTATCATTAGCTTAGTAAAAACGCCTTTGCGAACGAACTATGCAGAGCAAATAATAAATAAAATCTTTGCGACTTCCGCGTTAAAAACAAAGAGTTTTATCAAAACAGGATTTTTGTTTAAATTTAAAATTCTGCTATCATTAGCTTAGTGAAAACGCCTTTGCGAACGAACTATGCAGAGCAAATAATAAATAAAATCTTTGCGACTTCCGCGTTAAAAAAACAAAAAAACAAAAAGTGTTAAAAATAGAAGAATTGGTTCACGCATTTATTCATTCTCAATGCAATTTTGAGAAGGAAATTGTTTTGACCAATCATTTTCAGGCAGACTGGGAAGCCGATATTCTGATTGTTGATTCCGAAGGATTCAGCCACGAAATTGAAATCAAGCTTTCGAAAAGCGATTTTAAAAATGATTTTAAAAAATCTTACACCAACTCTAATACCGGCGAAAAATTTTTGAAACATGATAAGATTTCCTGCGGAGATTATATTTGCAATGCGTTCAGCTTTCTGCTTCCGATGGGAATGGTAGATCATGAAATGATTCCCGAACATTGCGGAATTATCGAATTTTACCACAACGTAGACTCTTGGGAAACGGAATTTTATATCGTAAGAAAACCCAGAAAAGTACACGAAGATTCTTACTGGAAACTGAATGATAAAGATCTTTTCATCCGGAAAATGGCTTTAAATCTATTATATAAGAAAATGGAGATCAAAGGAAAGCATGAAGAACTTATCTTCAAAAATCCTTTTGATCTCAAAAAGTTGAAATAATTTACTTTAAATATTAAACATAAAAAAATCCTGTCGGCTGACAGGATTTTGTGGTTAACTATCTAATTCTTCCATGCCGTTTCGCTGCAGCAGGAATCTGTAAATCAATCCTCCCGCAATTCCTCCCAAAATCGGAGCAACCCAGAACAGCCAAAGCTGAGACATTGCGTTTCCGCCTACAAAAACTGCCTGAGAAAGTGATCTCGCAGGATTCACGGAAGTATTCGTAATCGGGATAGAAATCAAATGGATTAACGTTAATCCCAAACCAATCGCAATACCTGCAAATTTTCCGTTGGCAAATTTATCTGTCGCACCAAGAATGATGATCAGGAAGAAAGCCGTCAATAAAAATTCCGTTAAAAATGCAGCGCTCATCGAGTAGCTTTTTCCGAAATAGACCGCTTCACCGTAGAAATTGGTGGCAAAAGCTCCCGGTCCTGAAAAATCCGGAGTTCCGGAACCGCTCAGAATTGTATACAATGCTCCTGCGGCTGCAATCGCTCCAACACACTGTGCGGCTACGTAAGGAACAAGATCTTTAGCAGAAAATCTCCCTCCTGCAAGAAGTCCTACAGAAACAGCCGGATTGAAATGTCCTCCGGAAATATGTCCTACAGCATACGCCATCGTAAGAACGGTAAGCCCGAAAGCTAAAGAAACCCCAAGAAGAAGAATCCCTAATTGTCCATTAGATGCCGATGCAATCTGCGAGGCGAAAATTGCACTTCCGCAACCTCCGAAAACAAGCCAGAATGTGCCGAAAAATTCAGCAAAAAGTTTTTTTATCATATTGTTTATTTTTAAAAAGTATTTCAAATTTATCATTAATATATTGAATTAAAAAGTATAATTTTAAACTTATTGTAAATTAAATTTTAATTTTATTGTTGATTTAATAATTTAAAATAAAAATAATAGTTAATTATTTTCACATATATGTTTATTAGAGTTTATATTTATTTCATAAATGATTATTTTAGTTTATAATTTTTAAAATTTCTTTCATGAAAAAGTTTTTGTGTGTGATCTTTGCTTCTCTTCTTCATGGCATATTTTCTTCACAGGCGGCTCAAAAAACATTACCATGCTATGATCTTACAGAAGTTTTAAGAGTAGAACCCACTTTTATTTATAAGCCGCATCTGGATGCCTCAAAAAGTTTTGGGGTAAAGCTTTTGAAGGACTCAAAGACTGTTCAGAATTACATCAACAAAGGAAAATTTCACAAAATAAAAAAAACGGGAACCGGATATCGTGTTGAAAAGCTTGATTACAGCAGAGCCTATATGGTTTCCAAAGGAAAGTCGATGCTGGAGAAAATAGGGGCGCGTTTCAGTAAAGAAACGAAAGGAAATGTTTTTACGGTTTCTTCCATTACCAGAACACTGGAAGACCAGTGCAGACTGAGAAGGGTGAATTCTAACGCGGCACTGGGAATAAGCTCTCATAATTACGGAAATTCTTTTGATATTTCCTATGTCCGCTTTAACGGTGTTCTGAAGCATAATCCTAAGATGGAAGCTGCTTTGGAGAAGGTTCTGAAGTATTATTTTGATCTGGGAAGGATCTATTACATCAAAGAAAAACAACAGAGCTGTTATCATATTACGGTAAAGAATTATTAACTAATTTTCAATTATGCGTGAGATACTTGCATAGATAATTTAGTTTCTATAATTTTATGCCTTAGAAAAACCGTGAAAATATGAATACATTCAACAGAGAACAATGCGAGATAGCATTTGCAGAGTGGGATAACTGCCGTGGAAATTACAATGCCATTAAAGATCTGATTCCTACCAATTATGTTTTTGATTTTGATGCTGAACAGATCAACTGGATGAAGACCGAAAATAAATGTACTGAGTTTTGTGCTCAGATCGGTATTTACGAGAATAAAATGGTTGCTGTTCTTTGCCCGATGGATGAAGGAGGACATAAAAAAGAAGTACAGGACTATCCTTACAGCTTTTTAGCTGAACTGAAGGAAGACCTTAATCTGGTAGAAACGGAAGAATATACGCTTGTAAAAAATGCGGTTCTTTCCAAAGATCTTAAAACAGTGGATAACAGTTCGGATATGTTCTGGCCCATTGCAAACAAGCCGATGATGGAGCAGGATAAAGCAATCGAGGCAATCGAGTCGTGGAGAAACGATGCGATGATGTGGTTCTACAGAGAATGTACAGAATTTCAGGGAGCAAGAATTTTCAGACAGTTTTATGTACCTGCAGAAAATCTTAATCCGCCGAAAGCAGGGCTTTCCCATATGGTTTGCTCATTCGGACTGAAGTTTTCTCAGGTGTATCAGAGAGTTTTGCCTACACTTATTTTCATTTCTTTTTATACAGATCTGGAAGGCAGTGAAAACGGTGTAAGCGTTGAAAAAATCTCCAATACATACGATTGGTCAAATGCCTGTCCGCCTGTCTGCCAGCTTACGTAATTTTTAACTAAAATATATTGTGGATATTTACCAGGTAATACTTTATCTTAATAACAGTTTACTTGTTATTTGTGCTTTAA
The DNA here is from genome assembly GCF_900156825.1 of Chryseobacterium gambrini. Classification (GTDB taxonomy): domain Bacteria; phylum Bacteroidota; class Bacteroidia; order Flavobacteriales; family Weeksellaceae; genus Chryseobacterium; species Chryseobacterium gambrini. Next base: position 552,108 of record NZ_FTOV01000002.1, read on the forward strand.
TCGGAATTTTAAAGTACAAAATTCTTAGAAACACAGAAAAATGGTATGTATATTATATCATTTTTCTTTTTTTGATAGAGGCGATAGGAAGAGTTTCTATAAGTTTTTTTCATGTAAAGGATCTTAATTTCCTGTTTCCGTATTATGTGGCAGGAGAATTTCTCATCTTAGGAATTCTTTTCGTGAAAAAATTAGCATTGCCGTGGTATTGTTATATTCCGGTAGGATTACTGGCGCTTTGCTTTTGGCTGGATTTCGGAATTGTAACCAATGAGGTAAAGAAGGTGGTTTCAAATATTATTGTGATCTGCTTTGCCGGCTATGCACTGCTTATGGAAATTAAAAACACCAAGGTAAATGACCGTTTCATGGCGGTAGACAGTCTTATTTTTCTGTATTATGGATTGTCGGTCTTTTTATTCTTCCTTCTTCGTCAGCTTGCGGATTTTGGAGTAAAGCAGGCAGGGATGATCTGGAGTATCAATAATGTTCTCTGCAGCTTTTTATATATATCAATCATCTATACCTTTTTAAGATTAAAGAAATAACCTTAAATATCACTTTTTTTGTCGCGTTGATTGCCGTTCTGGTGATCATCATGACATTTATTTTGTTGGCTTACAGAAGTTTCATCCAGAGAATCATTAAAGAGAAAAATGCACAGTACGAAGCAGAAGTTCAGCACCAGAAAAATCTTGCCCTGGAAAATATAAAAGCGCAGGAATCGGAACGGAAAAGGATTGCCGTAATGATCCACGACGACATCGGAAACCGTCTGAATATCCTTTCTTTATGGCTGAATAACTTAGATACGAAAGGCGATGAACTCATCAAAAAAAATATAACCACACAAATGTCTTCTCTCATAGATTCAGCCAGAAGCATTTCTCATTCATTATATCCCGTGAATCTGGAATCCGTAGGTCTCGTTCTTTATATTGAAGAGCTGATTGCCAATTTATCGGGAAGAATAAACATTTCACTGAACGTGAGTCCGAAGTTTCAGAAAAAAGAAATCTTCGTGGAAGTTCAGCTGTACAGGATTATTCAGGAATTTACCACCAATGTTCTTAAACATTCGGAAGCATCAAGAGTCTGGATCTATATTAAGGATAATAAAACAAATCTTGCCGTTATCATTTCCGATAACGGACAAAGCTTTGAATATGATGAGGTGAAAAAAGGAATGGGTATCAAAAATATCGAATCCAGAATAAAATCCATGAACGCGGCGCACAAATGGAAAAATACTTTAGGTAAAGGCAGCCGATTAATTATAAAAATTCCATACAATGAACTCCCAGATCAGAATAGCATTAATTGATGATGAACAACTGATTCTCGAAGGCGTAAAAATGTTATTGTCTTCGGAACCGAACATCTCGGTAGGATCTACCTCTACCAACGGACCGGATTTTTTAGAAACTTTAGAAAAAACCTCCGAAGAAGATTTTCCCGATATCGCACTGGTAGATGTACAGATGCAGCCCATGAACGGATTTGAGCTGGTGGAAATTCTAAAAGAAAAATACCCCAATCTTAAAATCATTATCCTTTCTTCCCATTACAAAACAACCATTCTGGGATATATGGTGAAGCTGGGTGTTTCAGCATTTCTTCCGAAAAATTCAAACAGAAATGCTTTTATCGAAGCCATTACGATGGGGTATAAAAACGGAATTTTCTTCACTCCGGAAGATCATCAGATGATTTTTTCGTACATGAACAGCCCGACCAAGAAAAGAACACTTTTTGAAATGGACGATGAACTTTCCGATCGTGAAAAAGATGTGGTAAGACTCATCTGTCAGGAATGCACCAACAACGAAATCGCCGAAAAATTATTTATTAGTCCCAGAACCGTAGAAAGTCACAGACAGCGAATCGTCGAAAAAATAGGAGCTAAAAATACAGTGGGAATTGTAATTTATGCCATTATCAACAATATCCATCCCTTAGAAAGAATCTGATTCCGTAGAAATACGGAATTTTTTATTTGGTACTTTCTACTCTATTATCCCGGTTTTTTTCATCGTTACTTTGGAGTGTTCATATAATAAGTGCTTCATTTTTAGGAATGAAGACCAGATAAAACCACGAAGTGTAATGGAAAACAACATCATCTCTGTCGGAATTTTCTTCGATGGAACAGGAAACAACGGGATGAATGCCACTTCTCATAAAAAACCACTTAGGAATAACGAAAGCTATTACGGTAATGTTACCAATATCTATAAATTATTTAAGCTGTTTAAAAGTGATGAGAAAAAATATGTAGGAGGAATCGGAACTGTTACGGGAAACGAAGACAGTGATTTTGCGATGGCTACGTGTAAAAATCCTGCGGGATATCACGGGTATTCTTCAGATGATAAACTGGAAGAGGCTTTTTCTTTCATTAAAACAACAATTGAAGACGATACCAAAGAATATCATTTGTATGTCTATGGTTTCAGCCGTGGAGCAATGCTCGCAAGGAATTTTTGTAATAAAGTAATACACCGTACGTCAGAATTTTCAGAAAAAACAGTTAAAATTAAATTTCTGGGAGTTTTTGATACCGTAGAATCTGCTGCTTTCAGTGATTATGATGTGGCGGTTTTGCCCGAAACGGAAAGGGTTCTGCATATTTGCGCAATTAATGAATGCAGGTATTTTTTTCCTTTAACAGGCATTTTCGAAGAGTCAAAAGAAAGAACAGATGCAAAATGGGAGAGCGGAAACTTGGTCTGGAAAGAAATTTTTGTTCCCGGAGCGCATGCAGATGTCGGAGGAGGATATTTGGAAGGTTCCCAATCGGTTTACATCTCACCGAATTTTATTAAAAATACGGAACTGTATTACTATATAGAAAACATCAAAGGAACAGCTTTGGATTCAGAAAAAAATAAAATCTGGAGTTCTGTTTTAAAAGATTATAAAATAGATAAAGGCGATGTTTTTTCTCAGGCTTACGTGGCAAGAGATCTGGTGTACAGCGAGCTTTCAAAGATTTACGGAAAACTGATGCTGATGGAAACCAATGCTGGACAAGCAGTCTTTAATACGGATTTTGATGAAACTACCTTTAAAATTCATCCTGAAAAACATCCTTATTTAACGGAATTATCGGAGGCTCTTAAAAATTATATTAAAAACCTTTCATCAGACCTTAAGCCGGATTACAGTTATGAAAAACTGGCAGATTATACCCATATTTCGGCAAATTTCGGCTTATATCATCCGGCTTTGCCGATGGATTTGAAATCAGGAGCCAATACAGAATTCATCAATAACGGACTGAATGTTCCGAGCCATTCGGATGATCAGTTCAATAAAAACCAATCACGATTACAGTCTGAGATCCATCATATTGAAGATTCTGTCGTGGATTACGCCTACGGAACCAATATTCCCAATAACGATAATTGGAGCCGTACCATTTTGATCAAAGAAAATTTTTATAATAAATGTTAGTACATTTTCAGTTTTAAATTTAGGTGTTGAGCTGTCTTGGTTAGGCAGCTCAGTTTTTTTATCATTTGTATTTGCTCTTTTTTAATGATTTCCTGTTAATGTTCTTTTCAGATCTCCTTTTTCTTTTATCAACAGAAATAAAAAATAAGGAGCAAAAACCATAATTCCCACAATACTTGCTGTAATAGCAATGAAAATAGATTTCAAAGTAAAATTGTTTCGCCACATGATCCATAATCCTGAAAGCATAAGATAACAGGAAAAATCCAGATTAAATTGTCCGCTCCAGCCAATAGCCGCAATGTTATTAACGAAAACACTTAGCAAATCTGCGCCTTCCTTTTGAAAACAGAATATTGTGTACACAAACAGTGTTAAAGATTGAACAATTAAAAGAATTTTAAGAAAATTTGAATTTTTCATTGATGAATTTTTTGATAGAAATGGGTAAAAATTTTAATTTTTAACTTTTTTCCACAGAGGTCCTGCAGCAATGAGTAAAACAATAATATTGATAAAAGCATTGCTTGAATTTCCGGATGCTATAGAACCTGCGCTGTCTAGAAAAAACCATGCTAAAAGTCCGGCTAAAACAGACCTTCGGACTTCATCGGGAGCTTTTGGATAAACCCATTTTTGCAGAAACCATATACAAATTCCCCAACCGAATAGAAAACCTCCTGTTAAAGCACTCAAAAATCGTGTGGTAGGATCATAAAAAGTCTGCAATCCGTCCAAAGGAAGACTCAGAAGATCCAAAGACCATCTTGCAGGTTCGGAAGTAGGTAACATTGTTCCTAAGAAAAAAACAGGACCAAAAGAACCTATGACAATGGCGGTTATTTTTAAATAGAAATGATGAAATTTTTGCGTCATGGAACGAATAATTTTTTTTGCAAAATTACTCAGGAAACAATGTTAATGTTAGACGCTTCCGTACAATGTAAAAAGATTTATAAAAAGTATTTGAGAAGGATTTCTTATTCAAAGTTTTTTGCAATTCTTTTTAAATTTTCAAAATAGGCAGTAAGCCATTCTTTAGTTATATTTTCAGGATTAATCTGGAGAAAAAAGTTTTCCAGTGCCAATTCAAAAAGACTTTCCAACTGCCGTTGAGAAAGTTTAAGCTGAAGATCTTTAGCCCAGATTTTTACAAACTGGTTTCCGACAATCTGGTTAGATTTTTCCAAAGTTGTTTTGAAATTTTGCTTCTGCTGCTGAAACCGTAGTTGACGGTTAAAAAGAAGGTCGATTTTATGTTCAGCCAAGATTTCAATAAGTTCAGGATGTATATTTTGGGCATTCTTTTCTTTTTCTGCAATAATTTCAGATCTATTTAAATGAAAACTTAATAATTCTTCCATAAATCCTTCTGTATCTGCAAAATGATGATAAAAGGAAGATTTACTTTTTCCGGTTTCTCTCGCAAGCTTCTCTATTTTCAGTGCATTTTCACCATGAGTGGCAAAAGTTTCATAGCCTGCTTTTATCCAAAGAAATTGAGTATCATTCATTAATGAAGTTTGTGTTTTGTTTCATTCAGCAATTTCTGTGCTGAAATTTGAGTGTAATTTCCTTCAAATTTAAAAATTAAAATTAATGTTCATCTCTATTAAAGTTTTAACAAGTTTGCAATTGCTTTATTTTCCGTATTTTTGCACCCGAAAATTCATTATTCACTATTAATCATTATTTAACACATGCTTTCGGTTCAAGGTTTAGGATTACATCATTCAGGAACATATCTGTTTCAAAACGTGAATTTCACGATTAAAAAGGATGATAAAATTGGTTTGGTCGGTAAAAATGGAGCGGGGAAATCCACTTTATTGAAAATGCTTTCCGGAGAAATTAATTTCTACGAAGGAAACGTGGTTCCGGAAGGAAATATCACCATTGGTTTCTTAAAACAGGATCTCGATTTCGTAAAAGGAAGAACGGTCTGGGCAGAAACAATGCAGGCTTTCGAACAGATCAACGCATGGAAAAATGAGCTTGAGGATGTGAATCATCAGATGGCGACAAGAACCGACTATGAAAGCGATTCTTACACAGATCTGATTAATAAAATGACGGAACTGAACGACCTTTTAATGAACCACGACGCTTACAATCTGGAAGGCGATATGGAAAAAGTATTGTTTGGTCTTGGTTTTAAAGCGGATGATTTCCAGAAAATTACCGATGAATTTTCCGGAGGCTGGAGAATGAGAATCGAACTGGCAAAACTGTTGCTGCAAAAGAACGACATCATGCTTCTCGATGAGCCTACGAACCACCTGGATATGGAATCCATCATGTGGCTGGAAAACTTTTTGAAAGATTATCCCGGAGCAATTGTTCTGGTAAGTCACGATAAGCAGTTCATGACCGCGGTTTGTAACCGTACTTTCGATATCAACAACAAAAAAGTTGACGATTATAAAGCCAATTATTCCAAATATCTTGTGATGCGCGAAGACCGCCGCGAAAAACTGATTCAGGCTAAAAAGAATCAGGATGCGGAGATCAAGCAGATGGAAGATAACATCAATAAGTTCCGTGCAAGTGCTACAAAAGCATCATTCGCACAGTCTTTGATTAAAAAATTAGACAAAATTGAACGTATTGAAGTAGATAATGAAGACGTTTCTAAATTCAATATCCGTTTCGTACAGTCGCAGGTTCCCGGAAAAATTATCTTCGAAGCTGAAAATCTTGGAAAATCTTACGGAGAAAAGCAGATTTTTGATGATGTGGATTTTATCGTTCAGCGAGGAGACAGAATTGCACTTCTTGGACAAAACGGACAGGGAAAAACAACGTTGGCGAAAATTCTTGCAGGAGACATTAAAGATTACTCAGGAACATGGAATCTCGGACATAACGTAAACATCGGGTATTTCGCACAGAATCAGGAAGAAGTTTTAACTCCGAATAAAACGGTTCAGGAAGAAGCAGAAGATGCGGCAACCGAAGAAACGAGACCAAGAGTCCGCGATTTGTTAGGATCTTTCCTTTTTCAGGGGGAAGCGGTGAACAAAAAAACAAAAGTACTTTCCGGAGGGGAAAGAAACCGTTTGGCGCTTTGTAAATTGTTGCTTCGTCCTTTCAACACGCTGATTATGGACGAACCTACGAACCACTTGGATATTCAGTCTAAGGAAATTATTAAGCTGGCTCTTCAGAAATTTGAAGGAACATTAATTGTGATTTCGCACGACAGGGAATTCTTACAGGGACTTTGTGACAAGATCTACGAATTCCGTGATGGTAAAATGAAAGAATTCTTAGGAGACATCAATGAATATCTTGAATTCAGACAAAAAGAATCCATCAGAGAAATCTCTGCTGAAAAAGCAAAACTTCATGGAGAAGAGACGAAGGTTGAAGTAAAAGCAAAGAAAGAGGACAAGCCTGCAACAGAAACTCAACAATCAACCATTGTAAGCAAAGAGCAGAAAAATATTCAGAATAAACTGAAAAAGGTAGAAGAAAAAATTACCGAACTGGAAACAAAAGTTGAGGAATTTGAAGCTTCTTTCACCAAAGCAAATCCTTCTGAAGAAACACTGGAAAAATACAACAGTATCAAAGAAGAGCTGGATCTTGCTTTGCAGGAGTGGGAATATTTGGGCACTCAGTTGGATTAATTTCTAAGAAATACATAAAATAAACCTTATAGGTTTTTAAAACCTATAAGGTTTGATTACAGTTTGTAACAAAATCTCATTTCTAATTACTCATCTATCAAAATATTTTAAGAAAACTTTAATCTTAATTTTTAAATTATTTTTATAATTTTGAGGAATGATTTTTAAAGAAAACAGAAATCTGAAGAATTTTATTTCCAAATTATTGTTTGGAATCTATTTTCTTGCGCTGTTTTCCCAGAATTTCCACAGTCACAGTTCCGAAGATGTTTTTAAAAACTTCAGCTTCAAAAAATCGGAAAATACAGTTACTAAAAATATAGCGAAGGAAAAATCAGCAGACTGTCTTGCCTGTCATTTCTTAGCTACCGGAAATACTTTAGTTCCTCAAGAATTCAGTTTTTCTTTTGCGCATTATACGCATGAAGTAAAGCAGATCATTACCGTTCAGGAAAAAATATGGTCTCAGACCAAATTTACCTTTCAGCTTCGCGGTCCGCCCGCAATTCATAATTCATAGATTTTTTTCGGATTTTTGCTAAATAATTTTTAGATACATAATGTATTTAATTAAACTAATCTATTTTTTTAAACCATTAAGATGAATTTAGGAATTAAGTTTTATTAAGAAAAATCATATAGATTTTTTGTGTGCCTTAAAAGCAAGGTTAAACTTAATTACACTAAAATTCTTAAAACAAATCTTAACGGTTCAAAATTGAGCATCGAGATTCATCGTCTGAAGCTAAAAAAATCCAATTCAAATTTTAACGAAAAAGTACCCTGAAAAGTACACAATCAATCTATTTAACAATGAAATTGATCTATAGTTTTATGCTGATCCTTTGCGGATTTGCATTTACAAACGCACAGCAGACTTACACGGTAGAAGGAACAGTTCAGGATTTTCACGACAAAACCATGCTGGAAAATGCATCCGTGAAAATTGGAGATTTTTCTGCAAAAACCGATAAAAACGGTAAGTTTTCAATCAATAAAATTCCTGCGGGAAAATATATACTCATTGCTAAACATCCTGATTGTAATGATTATACTGAAAATGTAGGAGTTACACAGGATTTGCATTTAACAATTACGCTTGAACATCACGTTCAGGATATCGAAACGGTTACCATTCACGGAAATCATAAAAACAACGGATCTCTGGTTGTCAAAACGCTTGATAAATCTGAAATTCAAAGAAATTCCACAGATAATTTAGGGAATTTACTGACGAAGATTTCGGGAGTCAGTGCTTTGAAAACGGGAAATAATATCTCAAAACCTATTATTCACGGGCTTTACGGAAGCAGAATCTCTATCTTAAACAATGGAGTGAGGCTTGCTGAGCAGGAGTGGGGAGTGGAACACGCTCCGAATGTGGATATTAATAATTTCCAGCATATCGACGTCATCAAAGGAGCTTCTGCATTGAAGTACGGAAGTGATGCGATTGGCGGAGTGGTCATTATGGAGCCGGAAGTTTTCCCTAAAAAAGATACTTTAAAAGGATCAGTAGGTCTTACCGGAATTTCCAATGGAAGAGGAATGGCTCTGGATGCGGATGTTGCGAAAATCTGGAAAAACGGATGGGCGGTAAAAACCGGAGGAAGCATCAAAAAATTGGGAGATCAGAACGCTCCGGATTATAACCTGATGAATACGGGAATGGATTTTTCTTCCTTTAATTTTACCGTTCAGAATAATACGTATGAAAGGGGAATTTCTTTCGATTATTATTTAACGAACCAGAATATTGGAATCTACAGAGGTTCTCATGTGGGAAACAATGAAGATTTTTACAACGCAACCACCACGAAAATTCCGATTTATACAGGAACTTTCAGTTATGATATTGATAATCCGAGACAGGTGATCGAGCATCATATCGCGAAAGTTTCGGCTTTCAAAAGATTTGAAAACATCGGGAAAGTTTCTGCAACGTACAGTTATCAGTACAACCACAGACAGGAATATGACATCAGAAGAGGAGAGTTGAAAGATACGCCTTCTCTGGATCTGGAACTGATGACGCATCAGTTTAATCTTAATGATTTGCTGGAAAGAGGAAAGTTTTCTCTGGAAACGGGAATTGATGCGAGTTTTCAGAACAATTATTCGGATCCGGCGACAAAAGCAAGACGTCTGATTCCGAACTATGATAAGTATGCGGCAGGTTTTTATTCTATTTTTAAATATAAAATCTCCGGCAATTTCAATGTGGAGGCAGGAGCGCGATACGATTTTACGCGTTACGATGTTACGAAATGGTATGATAAAAGCGATTGGGAGAGGAGATATGCAGATTCTTATCCTCAGTTTTATGTAAAAACAGACCAGAACAGGATTCTTACGCGTCCTCAACTGAATTATAACAATGTCTCGTTGAATGCTGGTCTTGAATATCGTCCGAATTCATCTTTTGATCTGAAATTCAATTATGCTAAAGTAGGAAGAACACCGAATATTGCTGAATTGTTTTCAGACGGATTGCATCATTCTGCTTCTGTGATCGAAATTGGTGATATGGGACTGAAAAATGAACAGGGACATCAGTTTAATCTTACCGTTGATTCAAAATTCAATGTTTTAAAAGGATTGAATGTTTCTGTAAATCCCTACTTTTTTATCACCAAGAATTTCATCAACGAAGTTCCTACAGGAGTTCAGAATACGATCAGAGGAGTATTTCCGGTGTGGTCTTATCAGCAGATCGATGCCAAAATGTATGGGGTAGATCTGGATGTTAATCTTAAACTTACGGATCACCTTACTTATGTAGGAAAAGGAAGTTATGTTTACGGACAGGACGATACAAACAATGTTCCGTTGATTTTAATGATGCCTCCTAATTTTTCCAATGCATTACAGTTTAAAAAGGAAAACTGGAAGCAGTTTTATTTTACGGTAGAAAACCAGACTTTTCTTAAGCAGAACAGATTTCCGGTGTACAATGCAACCATACCAATATATATAGACGGAGATGAAGTGGAAAAAACGGTGGATCTCAGTACTCCGCCAAACGGTTATTCTCTCTGGAATATCCAGACAGGAATCAACATCAGCAAAAATCTTTCTGCGGGACTTATCGTGAACAATCTTTTCAATGTTTCGTATAGAGATTATCTGAACAGGATGCGATTTTTCTCGGATGAGGCAGGAAGAAACTTTATTCTCAACTTTAGATACAAATTCTAAAGATTTTTAAAACCATCAGACAAAATATCAACTTTAAAATTTAAAAAAATGAAATTATTCAATACTAAAAATATCATCAAATTATTAGCTGTTTTATTCATCGCCATCACCGTAGTTTCCTGTCAGAGAGACGGATCTGCGGCAGAAGACGACCTGCCTCAGGAAGATCTTACCAACATTATTTTGAATGTGAAAGATGTTGCGGCGGGAACTACCCAAACGTACAATTACAGCATGGGAGCGGGAGGAGCTCAGGCGATTAAATTAACCGACGGAAAAACCTATCAGGTAACTGCACAGTTTAAAAACGGAAACGAAGATGCCACTCAGGAAATTAAGGATGCAAAAGACGAACATTTTTTAATCTTCAATTTCCCGAATTCCGATATTACTTTAACACGTACAGATGATGCTTCTTCTACAAGAGCAGACGGAAAACGTGTAGGACTAAAAACAGAATGGGTAGTAAACAAAGCCGTTAAAAACCCTTCTGCAACAAGCCAGCTAATCTTTACTTTATACCACGAACCGGCAAGTGTAACTGAAGATTCCCAGACAACCGGAAACGGAGTGATCTACGGAACGCAGGTAGGAGGAGAAACAGATGCACAGGCAAACTATACCATCACGAATTAAAATAACCTTTTAATATCTTTAATCTTGTTACTAAAACCACCGGAATTTTTCCGGTGGTTTTTCTATTTAACACTATTTGGCTTTTTAAGTTAATTTTAATTGATATTTTTTCATAAAATTTTCATATTTTTGCAACCTAAAATTTTAATCAATAATGAAGGTTACTGCAAAAAACCATGATGATGTAAGTGCATTGCTTACAGTGACATTGGAAAAATCTGACTATAAAGAAAAAGTTGATAAGCAATTGATTAATTATGCTAAAAATGCGCAAGTTCCTGGTTTCAGAAAAGGGAAAGTGCCTTTGAGTATGGTTAGAAAACAATATGAAGCAGGTATTGCTTTTGAAGAAATCAACAAGCAGGTTTCTGATGCTTTAAACAACTACGTAAACGAAAACAAACTAAGATTAGTTGGTCAGCCGGTTCCACAGCCAGTAAACGAATTCGATTACAATGCGGATCAGCTTGAAGTTGCTTTTGAAGTAGGATTTGAGCCTGAATTCACTATTGACCTGGCTAAATATGAAGCTCCTCACTACAAAGTAGAGGCTTCTGAAAAAGAAATCAACAAAAGTATTGAGAACATGCAGAAGCGTTTTGCAGAGCAGGCTCCTCAAGAAAAAATCAATAAAGATTCTTACATCGCTTTAGAAATTTCTCAGGTTGTGGAAGAAGATGCAGAAGGAGAGCACCACCATCATCCAAAGAACGTTACCATTACTGCTGAAAACAAAGAAGCTTTCAAACTGGTAAAATCTTTGAAAATGGACGGTTCTGTAAAAGTTTCTAAAGAAACGCTTGCTGAAAACGAAGAACTGGCTAAAGAATTAGGATTCTCTAAAGAAGAAGTTGAGCATTTACACCACAACGAAGTGGAAGTAAAAGTAAAAGATTTCTACGGTCTTAACTTAGCTGAACTTAATCAGGAATTATTCGATAAAGTTTACGGAGAAGGAAACATCAAGTCTGAAGAAGAACTGAAAGAAAAAGTAAAATCTGAATTAGACGAATACTTCCAGCAAAATGCTGATGTTCACTTTGTGAATAAAGTATTGGAGCAGGTTTCTGAAAAAGAAGAAGTAAAACTTCCTGAAACGTTCCTTGTAAAATGGTTAATGTTCTCTAACCAGAACATCCAGTCTGAAGAGCAGGCAAAAGAAATCCTTGAATCTGAGAAAAACCAGTTGAAATATCAGATTATCGAAGGTAAATTAATGACGGATAACGACATTAAATTAGACTATGCTGATGTTTTAGGACAGGCTGAACAGTTGGTAAGAAATCAATTAGCTATCTACGGAATCCACCACTTAGGAGATGAGGAGATCCAGAAATATGCGGTTGAAATGTTGAAAGACCAGGAGCAGGTAAGACAGATTTCTTCTGAAGTTGCGATGACGAAGCTTAAGGATGTAATCCTTGAAAAAGCAACGAAAAAAGAAACTGCAATTTCTCACGACGAGTTTTTAGAAGAGCTTAAAAAGTAATTTATTTTGCTATAAATATTTGAAAACCACTGTTTTTGCAGTGGTTTTTTTATTGAGTAAACATCTGCATTTATTTGTTTAATATTCCTATATTTACGACACTAAACTTTATTTATGAAAAAGATCATCATTCTGTTTTTTTGCGCTGTGCTTTTTTCCACTTCGGTAGCTGCACAAAAAACTACTGCTGCTCCCGCTAAAACGGAAGCTGTAAAATCTAAACTTACTCCAAAAGAAGTTATCGATAAATATCTTACGGCACTTGGAGGAAAAGATAAACTTGAAGCTGTAAATTCAATTGTAATAGAAAATACGATTTCGGGAGCTGCGCTTCCGGGAGAAATTACGATGACCACGAAAAAACTGGGCAACAAATTCAAGTCTGAGCAGTTTTTTATGGGACAGAAAGCGGCTTCTCAGTATTTTGACGGCGAAAAAGGATATATGGAGCAGATGGGGAACAAAAGCGAAATTCCGGCAGATAAACTGGGAGATTTAAAGAAAGGAAAAATTATTGATGCGTTAGGATACGATTATACAAAATTCAAGGATGTTACCACAGAAAAAATCGACGGAAAAGATTATAATGTATTAACTTCCGATAAAGGAAAATTCTATTTCGATGCTTCTACAGGTCTTTTATATAAAGCGGATGCAAAAGAGGGAACAGCGCTTACAAAAGATTATTTAACGGTAGACGGAATTAAATTCCCTTCCTTAATTGAAGCGCAGGGTGGCGGACAGACCATGACTATTAAAACGACAAAAGTAACAGTTAATTCAGGAGTTACGGATGCGGATTTTAAATAAAATAATTGTTATTTAACATAATAAAGTCGGGTTTTGCCCGACTTTTTTGCTGATATAATATTTTTAACTAAAGTTTAACTAAAAAAATAGATTCTTTATATTCTGAATTTTTAATTTTGCTTATTATAACACAAAAACATACTGATGAGAAAAGATTGCATTACTTTGGCTTGGGATTTTCCCTTTTAAAGCTGTTCTCATTTTCTGAAATTCAAATCTTTTTTCTTAAAAAATATTAACGATAATTAACTCAAATTTAACTTTAAATAATAATTTGAACATTTCCTCGTTAAGTGAATAAATTATATTTTTGAACCATAAAAATTAATAATCGAAACAACTATGAAAAAAATGTTTTCGTCGCTTGCAGTAGTCGTTCTGATGTCTGCCAATGCATTTGCACAGAATATTCCTATGGATCCTTCTGTAAAGACCGGTACTCTTCCGAACGGGATGAAGTACTATATCAGAAAAAATACATTACCCGAAAAGAAAGTAGATTTCAGACTTGCAATTAATGCAGGATCTATCCTTGAGGATGAAAACCAGAGAGGTCTGGCTCACTTCATGGAGCACATGAACTTCAACGGAACAAAAAATTTCCCGGATAATAAACTTGTCGACTTTCTACAGTCTATCGGGGTGAAATTCGGACAGCATTTAAACGCTTACACCAGCTTTGACGAAACGGTTTATATGCTTCCTGTTCCTTTAGACAAGCCGGGAAATCTGGATGCAGGTCTTAAAGTGATGGAAGACTGGGCATTCAATGCAACACTTTCTGATGAGCAGATCAACAAAGAAAGAGGCGTTGTTCTGGAAGAATTAAGACTTGGTTTGGGAGCAGACAAAAGAATGTCGGATAAATACCTTCCGAAATTACTGTACAACTCTCAGTATGCCAACAGACTTCCGATCGGGAAGAAAGATGTTCTGGAAAACTTCAAACCGGATGTTATCAGACAGTTTCATAAAGACTGGTACAGACCGGATCTGATGGCAATTGTAGTAGTGGGAGATATTAATGTGGATGAAGTTGAAAAGAAAATTAAAGATAATTTCAGCAAATATAAAAATCCTTCCAAACCAAGAGAAAGAAAGAGCTTCGATCTTCCGAACCATAAGGAAACTTTGGTGGCTATCGAAACAGATCCGGATGCTACAAGATCTATGGTACAGTTCATCATGAAAGATTCTGAATCTTACCAGCCGGATGTTACAGTAGAGCAGTACAACCAGAGTCTTGTAGAACAGATTGCTTCCACCATGCTGAATAACAGATTAGGAGAGCTGGTAAACTCAAATAATCCTCCTTTTACGTACGGTTATGTTTATCACGGCGGAACCTATGCAAGAAGTAAGGAAGCTTTTCAGGGAATGGCAATGGTGAAAGACGGAAACCAGCTTAATGCTTTAAAAGTTCTTCTGGAAGAAACGGAAAGAGCGAAAAGATTCGGGTTTACACAAACAGAATTAGACAGGGCTAAAGCTCAGGTAATGTCTAATATTGAAAGAACCTACAACAACAGAGATAAAACGGAAAGTGATGTTCTTGTAGACGAATATGTAAGAAATTTCCTTGAGCAGGAACCAATGCCGGGAATTGCATGGGAATATGAAGACACCAAAAAATTCTTACCTTCTGTAACGTTGGCTCAGACCAATGAAGTTTTTAAAAAACTGGTAAAAGACGACAGCAGGGTAGTGGTAATCACCGGTCCTAAAAAAGACAACATTCAGATGCCGACTGAAGCCATGGTACTGAATACTTTTGAAGGAGTGAAGATGGCAGATCTTAAACCGTATCAGGAAAAAGCTACCATTAAAAATTTAGTAAAACCTTTCAAATCTGAAGGTGCAATTGCTAAAACGGAAAACGATGCCAAATTAGGAACCACAACGTGGACGCTGAGCAATGGCGCAAAAGTAACCTTTAAGAAGACAGATTTTAAAGATGACGAAATTGTTTTTGCAGCGAGAAGTCTGGGAGGAAGCTCAGTAATTAATGATGCCGACTTTATTAAAACCCAGTTTGCTTTTCCTGCCTTATCGGAAGCCGGAGTTAATGGTTTCTCCAAAGCAGACCTTACCAATTATCTTGCAGGAAAGCAGGTAAACGTAAATCCGTCAATCGGAAATGTAACAGAAGGACTTTCCGGAAGAACGACCAGAAAAGATCTCGGAACAGCAATGGAGCTTATGTATGCTTATTTTACAGGTTTGAATTACAATCCTGATGCATTTAATGCTTACAAAACAAAGCAGTCTGCGATGATGGATAACCTGTTGTCCAATCCTCAGTTTTATTTCTCCAGTGAGCATGCGAAATTCATGAATCAGAAAAACCCGAGATTTGTAGGAATTATCCCGGTGGAGAAAGACTGGGCAAATACAGATTATAAAAAAGCGTACGATATTTATAAAGAGAAATTCTCCAATGCCGGAAACTTCCAGTTTTATTTTGTAGGAAATATTGATGAGGCAACATTTAAAAATGAAGTGTTACAGTATATCGCAAGTCTTCCTTCAAGCGGAAAAACGTCTACTTTTAAAGATACAGGATACAGACAGATAACCGGAGATTATTCTAAGGTTTACAAAAAAGGAAAAGATCCTAAAAGTATGGTTACTATCGCGTACAGCGGAGAAGCGCCTTACAACGAAAAAGAAGCACTGGCTTTAGAGGCTCTTGGAGAAGTGGCAACCATTAAGGTAATTGAAAAACTGAGAGAAGATGAAAGCGGAATTTACGGTGGCGGAGCAAGAGGTGGAATGTACAAAGTACCGTTCAGTAATTACAGTTTCAGCATCAATTTCCCTTGCGGACCGGAAAATGCTGAGAAATTAACGAAAAGTGCGATTACAGAGCTTCAGAAGTTAATTGATAAAGGACCAGAGCAAAAGGATCTTGATAAATACAAGGAAGGGGAATACAATGATGATAAAACCAATATGAAAGACAATATGTATTGGATGAACGCGCTTACCAAAAATCAGCTTGACGGAAGCGATAAATATGAAATCCTTAACTATCAGGAAAAAGTAAAAGCTTTAACCGTAAAAGACCTTCAGGATGTAGCTAAGAAATATCTTACAAAAGGCAGAATCGTGGCAACTCTGATGCCGGAAGACGGCTGGGAAAAAGCCAAAAAAGAGGAAGCTAAAGCAGAAACAGCAGTTATAAAAGCCGGAGCAGCAAAATAATTTTCGATATAAAGTTCAATTAAAAACCGTTCTGTAGATTTTACAGAACGGTTTTGCTTTATTAACGTGAAGTTGATTTAGATAATTTAGATCATCAAATTATTGCATTTTGTCAATTACCTAAGTTTTAATCTGATGTAAAACCTACAAAAATCAGCTTAAGACATTATTGATGATTAGTTTTGGCTAAAGCCAATTCCTGTTGACATAATTATCTTGTCCTTCTATCAAGTCCATCTTTACTGATAAGGCTGAATGCAATTCAGTTAAAGTTGAAAAAAATCTTAAAACCTAAAAATCTTACAACTCTAAACCCTCAAATCCTCAAACCCTATCACTCTTTAAGCCTTTTACCCAAAATTAAGATCCGTACTCCTTCTTCCATTCTTCAGCCACTTCACTCAGAACTTCGTAAAATTCTTCACCGTATTTTCGGATCAAAGGCGTTTTCAGGAATTTATACACGGGAACCTGCAATTCTTTGCCTAAAGTACAGGCATCGCTGCAGATCTTCCAAACATCATAGTTTAGTGCTTTGAAAGTAGAATATTCTTTAATACGGATTGGGTAGAGATGGCATGAGATCGGCTTCTGCCAGTCTACTGCGCCATCTTCATATGCCTTTTCAATACCACATTTCGTAATTCCTTTTTCATCAAAAGTTACGTATGCACATTCGCGGTTTTCTACCATTGGTGTTACGTACATTCCGTCCATCGGATCGGTTGTCCATGTTCCGATCTTTTCGATGGATTTAATGCCTTCTTCGGTAAGATAAGGCTTCACTTTCTCAAAAATAGAATCTAAAATTTCCAGTTCGTCCTTATCCAAAGGAGCACCTACATCTCCTTCCACACAACACGCACCTTTACATTTAGAAAGGTTACACACAAACTCTTCAGAAAAAATATCCTCGGAGATCAATTTATCGTCTATCTGAATCATAATCTTTAAAATAAATTAAAATAAGTTCCGGCTTTAAAACCGATTAAACTGAAAATAAGCATCCACAAACCGACTTCCTGCATCCAGTATTTCGGCAGAAATCTGAGCATTCTGCTGATGATAATAGTAGAGGGAAATGCAAGAAGAAGTAAATATTCATAATTTTTATTCATGTAAAGAATAATCGTAATAAGCTGTGCCATCGAAAAGACAAGCAGGAAAGTATATTTGTACCTGCTTATCGGGCTTTTTTTATTGTAATTTCTGAAATGGTCATACACAGCATAAATCAGCATACCAATTACAGGGATCAAAGGCAGAAGTTCTGTATAATCTGTCACCGGTTTCATCTTTCCGAACGGAAAATAATCGATATTCCAGCTTTTAAAATCAATAAAAAACATCACTGAAAAATAACTGAAAACAATTAAAATAATCCCCAGTAAAAACCTGAAAATATTCAGCCCGATTCTTTCGGAAGTGGCAATTACGTGGATAATCACAAAAACCGCCATGGGCCATGTTGTCGGAAGAAAAATAAAATTCAGGGCAACAATGGAGCCTACCAGAACATAAGATTTTTTTCGGATGTCTTCATTGGTACTTGTCAAAAGCAGCAAAAGAAAAGAATTGGTAAGCAGCGCGACAGCAATTCCGATGTCTAAATTTCCGGGATACAGCCCGAAAACAAAAAATGTATATAAGAATAATGGAAGATGCGTCTGATAATTGAGTGCAATACTGTGAAAACAGAAATATCCCAGAGCAATTCCCAGAAAAGTAATCCCGGCAATAATCCCCTCATAAGTGTTGAAATTCAATAAATTAAAAGTTATTACTATTAAAAGAAGAAAACCAATATAAACAGGAATTGAAAAAATATTGCTTTCTTTTGAAAGTAATTTAAACATTTTTTATAAATTTGTACAAAGTTAATTTAAAAAAGGAAAATAATGACGTCTTTCTTTCTATTCTTAAGCAAAGTTTTCAAATGGTCTTTCGGTTTCTTTGATACTTTCGGTAATGTTTTGAACTGGATTCTGTTTATCGTTTGTTGCGTACTATTCACTTACTGGTGCTACGTTTTGGTAGTTACTTTAGGAGGTGATAAAGATAAAGACTACTATTCTCCAACAGAAGGTAAGAACCCTTACTACGATCCGAAAATCTACAAAAATGAAGGTTAATTAATTGGTTATATAGTAAAAAGCCGATCAAATTTTTATTTGGTCGGCTTTTTTATTAACGATTAAAATTTTCACTTTTTAGTCATGTATCGGAAGCACCAGAACAGGAACTTTAGAATCCTTCGTGATCCCTTTTGTTAAACTTCCCACGAAAACATCATAAATTCCGCTTCTTCCGTGAGATCCCATCACTATGAAATCGGCTTTTTTATCTTCTGCGTGTTCCAAAATAATATCTTTTGCAATTCCCTGTTTCAGAATATGTTCGCAGTCTACCTCATGCGCGAGAATTCTCTGCTGAATTTTGTTCAGCTGAACAAGTTCTTCCCGGATCTCGTTTTCCTCTACTTCCGGAAAATACTGAAATCCCATATCTCCGATCGCAAAGCCGATATCCGAAGGTGCCACATGAATTAAATAAATTCTGCCGTTTACCTGCTTAGCGAATTTTACAGCTCCTTCCAAAAGCTGTTCTGTCTTGTCCCCAAAATCTACGGGTAATACAATATTTACCATAACCTTTAATTTTGTCTACTAAAGATAGGAAAATTATGCCAAAAGTTATGTTAAATTACTTATAATATTCGGATGTCAAGAACCTTTTTATCTTCAAGATAAGCTTCCAGAATATCATTTTCTTCCACTTTTTCTACGCCTTTCGGGGTTCCTGTAAAGATAAGATCTCCCACTCTCAATGTAAAATACTGCGACACAAAAGCAATAATGTCATCAATGGTGAACATCATGTCCTTCGTATTTCCGTCCTGTACCTTTTCCTTGTTCTTCAGTAAAGAAAAATTCAGGCAATCCAGATTAAAATTATCTTTTTTAAAGAAATTTCCCACTACTGCAGAACCGTCAAAACCTTTCGCCAGTTCCCAGGGCAATCCTTTGGATTTTAATTCACTCTGAAGATCTCTCGCGGTAAAATCAATTCCCAGCCCGATTTCCTCATAATGTTTGTGTGCCGTTTCTTTCTGGATGTATTTTCCGCCTTTCGAAATCTTAATAACAACTTCCAGTTCGTAATGCACATCATCTGAAAATTCGGGAATGTAAAAATCATTTCCCTTCAAAACCGCTGTGTCCGGCTTCATAAAAATGACCGGTCTTTCCGGGATTTCGTTGCCCAGTTCTTTTGCGTGTTCGCTGTAATTTCTTCCAATACAGATTATTTTCATACTCTTTTATTTTGTCTTTGCGAGAAGCGAATGCGATAAAGCAATCTCAGTCTCCCATTATTTAATAAATTTTTATTTTCAACGATCGTAAACTTCCATCCTCAATCTTCCTTTCTTTTTTAGGAGCTTTTTCCCGCTTTCCGCTGTATCTTTTGTTCCGCTTCGCTTCACAAAAGGATGCCGCTGCAATCGTGGCTATGTGAAGTGAAACGGTTAATTTCTACAAGTTAATCATGAATTTTCCAATGTATAATATTTTATTTGTAAAAGAAAATTCATTCCTCATCGATTATAAATCATCAATTATCAGTCATCACTTATCAATCATAATTAAAGACCACCCCGTCAAAAATTCATTCGAATTTTCGCCACCCCTCCGGAGGAGGGGAATTGTACTGTTTTCTTTCAATATCCTCTTTATTATATAAATAAGGAATACAAATATACAGCTCATTAGCTGAGTGAAGCGCCCTTGCGAACGGAAAATATCCACAATACTTTCAAAAAGACATTGCGACCATTGCGTTAAAAAGAATATTAATTTCACTTTCTAAATTTAATGTGTAAACCGTATTTTATCATTCATCATTTATCAATCATAATAAAAAAACACCCGTCAAAAATTCATTTGAATTTTCGCCACCCCTCCGAAGAAGGGGAATTGTACTGTTTTCTTTCAATATCCTCTTTGTTATATAAATAAGGAATACAAATATACAGCTCATTAGCTGAGTGAAGCGCCCTTGCGAACGGAAAATATCCACAATACTTTTAAAAAAACATTGCGACCATTGCGTTAAAAAGAATATCAATTTCACTTTCTAAATTTAATTCGTAAACCGTATTTTATCACTCATCACTTATCACTCATATTAAAAGACCACCCCGTCAAAAATTCATTCGAATTTTCGCCACCCCTCCGGAGGAAGGGAATTGTACTGTTTTCTTTCAATATCCTTTTTGTTATATAAATAAGGAATACAAATATACAGCTCATTAGCTGAGTGAAGCGCCCTTGCGAACGGAAATATTCACAATACCTTCAAAAAAGACATTGCGACCATTGCGTTAAAAAGAATATCAATTTCACTTTCTAAATTTAATGCGTAAACTGTATTTTATCAATCATCATTTATCTCTCATCATTTATCTCTCATCATTTATCAATCATATTAAAAGACCACCCCGTCAAAAATTCATCCGAATTTTCGCCACCCCTCCGAAGAAGGGGAATTGTACTGTTTTTCTTTCAATATCCTCTTTGTTATATAAATAAGGAATACAAATATACAGCTCATTAGCTGAGTGAAGCGCCCTTGCGAACGGAAAATATCCACAATACCTTCAAAAAAATATTGCGATCATTGCGTTAAAAAAACATTACGTCACTTTCTAAAACCATTAATGCGTAAACTCATTCCCGCAATAATAACAGACAAATTTATGGCTCGTTAAAATCGAAATTCCGAAAAAACTTGTGGCACTGTCGTCCCTGTAAATATGGTTAGAACCACATTTCGGACAAACGAAATCAAATTCAGGATCTGCAATGGTGTGTTCTACTTCCAGAGAAAATTCTTCGTTTTCCTTGTAATCTTTCAATGCCTGATTTGCTTTTTCAAGATCCTCTTCAAAAACCTGAAGCTGAATTCCGCCAACCGCCTGAGAAAGCAGCCAGTCCGACTGAATCAACTGTTCATTGGCGATAAAGCTATTGATGCCGCTTTCAGCCAGAATCTGTTTATCCCGGTTCGCCTGAAGCGCCGTTTCGTAAAATTTGAATTTAACCAGTTCACTCATCGTCTTTTTACTTTTTTCATGTTTTTTATAAATATAGTTATTTTTATTTTTTTAAGTGAATGAACTTACGTAATGTAAGCGCAACAGATTCAAATTTATTTTCTTATAAAATTTTAAACAAATCATTGTAAACCCAACCACCACCGTGGGCTGAGCGGAGTCGAAGCTCACATCATTGCCATCCCATTTTAAACAGATCATTATAACACAAATCCGCCATGGGTGCTGAGCGAAGCCGAAGCGCACATCATCGTAAATAATTATTCCTAAAGTTGTTTAAACCCGCCAAGGACGCAATATTTTTTAACATGCTCTATCTGTTTAAGGCGCAAAGATTTTATCTCCGATAAAATTTTAATGAAGATATTTCTAAGGTAACCATACGCTTCTGCTCCGCTTTGCGTACTGCTGGGTTGATTTGTTTGAATGACTGAATTTATGAAATCTGTTTTTTGCTTGTTTTTGAAGGATGTTTTTTGATGAACGGGTTAAAATTACCACAGAAATGTCCATTTTCCACCACCATAAAAAATTCTGACCGGTTTTGACTGCTTTTGACCGGTTTTGACCGGTTTGAAAACCCATTTCTTCGGATCATGTTCGGGTCTTCTTCGGATCGGCTTCGGAAAAATGGGATTTTTTCCGAAGGATGACCGAACAACAGCCGAAGGATTCCCGAAGAATTTTATGAAAGTATTTCTGCTTCATTGTACGCTTCGGCTCCGCTCAGCGTACTTTAGTGCGATTCCATTTAAACAAATTATTGTAAACCAAACATTCACCGTGCGCTGAGCGGAGCCGAAGCGCACATCAATAAGACTCCATTTTAAACAAATCATTGTAAGCCAAACCATCACCGTGCGCTGAGCGGAGCCGAAGCGTACATTAAAACACACCCATAAAAGATATTTTTCATCATGATTTCCAACCTGTTTGAAAAAAAATGCATCCTTTAAAATAAAGCGACATGTTTTGTCGTTAATGAAATGTAATTTTGCAGAAAAGTAAAAAAGACAGGAGTTTATTTTTATTATTCTGAACAAAAAATTAATAAAAACAAGCTGCTAAAAGCTCATAAAAAGACTAAAAAAACCATGATTAAAACAAATAAATTTCGGACAGATTCTGTCAAATTCAGTATCAATTCTTTAAGAATGCGGATTTCCAGATTTTTCTAAGCATTCCCTTTCTTAATTTTCACCTTATAATAACTTTTAAAATTACACGACACATGAAAAAACTCGGCATGAGTATGCTCACCTTGTGCAGCATTCTGGGTGTTTCCGCCCAAGAAGTGGTGTGGCAGAAAGACATCCGGTCTTCAACGCAGGATTTCCTTTCGCAGGTCACTACCACCATCGATCAACAGTATTTAATTACCGGAAGCAGCATCCGTCCTGACAACAATCAACCAGCATCTGACAACAAAAAGCAGAACAACGGTTACGATTTCCATCTTGTTAAGCTGAACCAGCAGGGCGAAGAGGTCTGGGAAAAATATTTCTCAGGGAAAAACCATGATTTTTTGTCGGCAACAGTTAATACGCAGGAAGGAGGGTTCCTTCTGGCGGGTTCCAGCTATTCAGGAAAAGGACTGGATAAAAAGGACGATTCCAAAGGCGGCAGTGATTTCTGGCTGATCAGAATCAACGAATTCGGCGATGAATTATGGCAGAAAACCATAGGCAGTGCTGCAGATGAAGAAACAAGGGCGGTGATCCAAACAACAGATTTTGGATTTTTTGTTGCGGGTAATGTGCAGAACTCACCGAAAGGCTACGGCTCCAAAGATGTTTTGGTGGTACGACTGGATAAAAACGGGAAGGAACTATCCCAATTGATTTTAGGCGGAAAAGGTCTGGATGAAGTGGAAAAGATGATTCCCACCAAAGATGGTGGAGCTTTGTTAGGGATCTACTCAAGAAGCGCAGCTTTGGCAGGAAGCGGGAAGACGGAGGCTGGAAGTAGTAAAACCATCAACTATCAACCAAAAACAAGCAATAATTTTGGTGAAGGCGATTACTGGATCGTTAAGCTTTCGAAAGACGGAAAAGTGGAATGGGAAAAGAACTTCGGAGGAAAAGGCGACGATCATGTAAGAACACTGACGCTGACTTCAACCGGCTACCTGATCGGTGGGGAGTCTAGATCGGAAAGATCGGGAAATAAATCAGTCGGTATTGAAGAAGGTACAGACCTCTGGTTAATCTCCATTGATGAAAGAGGCGAAGAAATCTGGCAGAAGTCCTACAGCTTTAAAAACAGGGATGTTCTGATGGGGATGAGTGTCATTGCCGGGAAGCAGGAAGACGGAGGCGGGAAGTCTAAGGGAATTCTCTTAGGCGGTTACACACAGGCAGAAGGCAGGATTGAAAATGATGATGAGACTTTCTGGATGCTGTATCTCGACCAGAACGGAAACGAGCAGTGGAGAAAGCACGTAAAAGGAGAATCCCGAAAAAAAGAGGAACGGTTATCTGATATTAAGCTGAACCGTGACGGATCAATCATACTCGCAGGAACCAGCGCAGAGGAACTGGGTAAAGAAAACTGGAAGATCGTGAAGCTTGGGGATAAACAGGTTGACCAACTGATCGAAAAGCAGGATATTAAGATCTATCCGAACCCGGTAACGGATTATGTATATGTGGAACTTGGGTTTGAGGACTTAAGAGAAGGCGCGTTTGAGGCTGAAATTGCGGTGTATGATATGGGCGGAAGAAAGCTTGAAACGGTAAAAACAAAAAACAAGATCACCAAAATCAATACCCAGCCTTTGATTCAGGGGGCGTATCTGGTGGTGGTGAAAACCAATGACAAAACGGCGAATGCCAAATTGATTAAAAAGTAACACAAGATGAAAATTAAAAGAAACAGTATACTTAGCGCATTGCCGTTAAGTGTTTTAATGTTGATAAGCTTCAATGCTTATAGCCAGAATCAACAGATAAAGGATAAAAAATTTGATTTTATCCCTAAATCTCCTGACGTAGCTTCATTAGGAAAATATATTGATAAACCTATTTCGTTATCTTCAGGCTCAGCGAATGTAAATATTCCTCTTTATTCACTGAATATTAATGACAATATTTCCATTCCTATAAACCTTATCTATAATTCACAAGGCGTGAAAGTAAGCGAAACGGTAAGCTCAGTAGGGCTTGGCTGGGATTTATCATGCCTGAGTTTTGTAACAAGGAATATCCGCGGAAAAGAAGATAATTATATTGATCCCGATTTTTACAATCAAAACAATACACTGGCTAAACAAAATCTGGCATCAAATGCAACCAGCACATATCCTAACGCATGGCTGGATCAGAACAGTAATGCAGTTGACACAGAACCTGATGAATTCAGCGTATCGTTATTTAATCAAAGTTTCAAGTTTTACTATGATTTTAAAACTCAGAAATTCATTCAGACTCCGCAAAGTGACATTAAAATCATTCCTAATATTTCTACAAACGGGAATATCATTGATATGAAAATCGTGGATACTTCAGGAAATACTTACTATTTTGGGAGATCCTATGATGAAGACAATAATGTCGCAGTAGTTGACGAGCTTGGATCCATAAACATAAATACAGAAAGTGCCTATACATCTGGAGTGCAGCCAAAAATTAACACATGGCATCTTGTGAAGATAGAAACTTCTGATAAAAAAACAGTGAAATTTTTTTATGATGAAAATTATGTTCCCGTAACGGATATGAATAAACAGAATATTCAGCTTGCCGGACAATACAAGTATATGTTTAATACACTGGACTTTGCAAATGGTACTTATAATAATGTTCAATGGGTTAACGGAAATCCTGTTGTTGTTGGAAATCTTTACCCTGTTTCTTATGGAATATATTCACAAAATAAGGAAGGGATAGATTATAATATCTATTCCATACCAAATACTCAGGACAAAATACTAAAAAAAATAGTCTATGATAAAACCCAGATAGAATTTGAAAAATCTGCTATGATCAGAAAAGATCAGAATAATTATTCTTATGAAAAGATAAATGTAAAATATGATGGCAGAACTGTAAAAAGTTTTTCATTAAATCACACCTATTTTAATGATGAATATGGCTTTATATCATCCGATCATTCAAGAAGTCATAATTATATTTTTAGTGATTATTTTGATAAGTCACACTACCGATTAAAGTTAAATTCTGTATCGGAATACGGAATCAATAATTCTTTTACCGGAAACTATTCTTTTGATTATTATGCGGGGCAGCTTCCAAGCAAACTGAGTTTTGCCCAAGATTTTTTTGGATATTATAATGGAAAGACTACTAACACAGAACTCATTCCCAATGTTTATTTTAAGTTGGAAAATGTTTACAAAAAAGCAGGAACAGCCGAAAGGAATGTAGATCTTGAATTTTCAAAAATAGGAGCTTTAAAAAGTATTACCTATCCGACTAAAGGTAAAACAGAATTTGAATATGAGAATCATTCCTTTGCAGGTATAAGTGATATTACAGAAACTCCGATGAATCTTGATTTGTTTTCTATACAAACATATAATATTGAATTTGCAGCAGAGCAATCTGTAGATCCGAATACAGGTAATATCTTACCATTAAATACTGTTTATGAAAAAGAAATTGAATTCAATAAAGATGTAACATCAGATATTTCTGCTGATATTCAAAAAGTACTACAAAACCCTGAAAATTCCAATTCATGGATGAATTCATTTTATATCAGAGTTTATAAAGTTGATTCCAACGGAAACAGAACATATTTGTTTCCAATATCATCTACACCAAGTAATTTTCAACATTTATTCACACAAGGAAAATACTTATTTGAAGCAACAAGAATGACACATACCGTCGATGAAGGAGGGTTACAGGAGGAACAGGGGTCATTTTCCATAACAATATCATATCAGGATCAAGCACCTTTCCAGATCGATAATTCCCCAACTTCTCATATTGCCGGAGGGCTTAGGATAAAATCAATCACTCAAAAAGATACCAATGACACTACGCTTTTAAAAACCGAATATAAATATGAAGATATTATAAACGGACAAAAATACTCTTCAGGAATTTTATATGGTTATCCGCTATTAATGTCAGAAGATTACTATTTTGGAGTGAATAAATTTTATGGATTGATTGATTTCCCTTTAAAAGGTGGTTCTTCACACAGTATATTATATGCTAAGGTGACTGAAGAATCTGTAGACAATAACCAAAACATAATCAGAAAAATTTATCATTTTGACAACAACTTTATTCCGCCTATTAATGAGACCAATTCTGATGTTCGATTAAAAACACCCAATTTTGGATGGAGAATAGGAAATCTCAAGGAAATTGAATACTACAAATCAGGAGGCAACAATAGTTTTTCTTTAATAAAAAAAGACAGTATCATTTACAATCAAAAGGGAACATTTACTAGTGATGAATTAGGAGTAAGTATTGAACCGCGTGATGTTATTTCTTACACTTCGTTATTTGATGTTACCAAGTATAAATATGAATATTATCCTCTGTACACGGATTTTAATTACGAAGCTACCAAGATCACAAAAGAATATATTGATAATGCTGTGGTGAGTACCACTACAACAAATAACTTTAATAATATCAATTCATATGAGTTGACGGTGTCGAAAACTCAATTTCCTGACGGAAGCATCACAGAGACAAATTACCAGTACGCCCACGAAAAAAACAACCAGTTATTGATCAGTAAAAACATGATCGGCATTCCATTGGAAACCACCGT
>NZ_FTOV01000036.1 GCF_900156825.1 Chryseobacterium gambrini
GTAATCCTTCTTCCGATAGCCACCGGAATAAAAGTCAGCAGCACGATAAATTCACTTGTAGCCAGTACGTTTTGCTGCGGGTTGATGTAGGCATCCACACCGCCGCTGATATCTCCGGCTGCCACCATCGGATCAAGTGAAACCTTGGTAATGGTTTCTAAGTCCTTCACCGTTTCCGGTGCCATAAATCCGGTGTTTTCATCGACGTATATACGTCCCTTCACTTTCGGGGTTAATGCTGCCTTGGCGAGCTTGATCGCCTTTTTGATCGTCCTGTTATTTTCCCCATAAGCAAAATCAGAGGTAATTTTAGCGCAGGTATGGGTATCGTTGATATAGATTCCCGCGGTGGAAGAAATCCCGCCCAGGTTAACGATGGGCGCAAAATAGATGTACCCTCTATCATCAAGATTATCCAGATCCGTATCGGAATACTCACTCAGTTTGTTACCGGAACTGAGTCCCGGAATGATAAAGGTTTTCTCATCCACATCGGTTAAGTTAAAATCATTGATCTGTTCCCCCGCGTTCTGTGAAACATCCGCCTTAGAAACCATGGCAGCGTAATCCTCCACCGCGGCATAGCCTTTATAGAGGTCGTCCCGGCTGGAAACCTCGTAATCGGCACCGATCACCACGGAAATGTCCGGGCATTCGCTTAAGAGCGTTCTCAGGTTAAGAGCTGCCGCCGATGTTCCAGAAAAACTTCTGCCTTCAATGTAAATTTCACAGTAGCGGTCTTTTGCCCATTCGGCATCTGCCAGAGCCTGCGCCTTATAGATGGCATCGATACTGTCCTTATCGAGTCCCGTTTCGATAATCGGCGAATGGCTCTTATCCGGGTTTAAGGAAACACAAGCCTGAACGATTTCACCGGCTTTATCACGGAGTAATCTGGCTAAATATTGATTGTCCTTATCCACCATCTGCGTCAGGGTTACGCCTTGAGCCACGGGCATAAAATACACCGTTATGGATGGGTTGTGAACAAAAAAACGTCTCAGCCTTTCATACACCAGTACCTTGTTGGTCTGGTCATATTCCTCACTCAGCCCCAAAGCTTCGACCTCCTGAATATTTTTCAGGGTGTAGATATTTCCAAGTACCATTTCGGAAGTGGCAACGGCATTCATCACGCTGCCGGTTACCATGTCGGCGGAGGGATTCCTTCTCCCGAGCCCGCCGTTAAGCTTTTGTACGATCAGTCTGGGACGCATCTTTTCTGGTTTTTGGGATTGTTGTTTTATTCAAAGCTTCCATCTGTTGATTGGCGGCTTCCAGTTGTTGTTTCAGATTTTCGTTTTCCGCCGCAGCATTTGAAAGTTCCTCCAGCCTGGCACCCATTTCGGTCAGCAGGCGGTCTTTTTCGGCGTATTTTTCACGAAGGGAGATAACAGCCGTAACGGTTTCGTCCGTGTCAGCGTTTGCCGGTTCGTAGTCCTGATCAAGATCACAAACCGCCGCCACATCTTCGATAATTCCTTCTAAGACTTTTCGTGCCAGTTCAGAATTGTGCAAAGCCGCCTGCAGATCCGAATCGTCCTCGTCCTCAAGCCCTTCACGAAAAAAGACTTCCGGCTGACTTTCAAACCCTCTTAAACCGTGATAATCCTTAGCCGCCTTTTCTTCAAAAAAACACTGTCCGTTTTCTGAAATAAAAATTTTATTAGCCTCCGGGTATTTTTCAAAAAGCGCATTGGCTTTTTCCTGAAATTTCTTATTATTAGACATGGAGTGAATTTTTAATGGTAATAATGATAACAGACCCGACAAGGAGAAGAAAGATCCCGCCTGCCAGCATCAATATTTTATGATACCATGCAAAGGGCTTTTTGATCTCAACCGGTTGGATACGTTCTTTTAGCCGTGATTCGTAATAAGCCGTAAGCTGTGCTTTGAGCTGTTCTGCTTCTTTACGGCATTCAACCGTAAGCTTTCCGTTTTCGTCGAGTATAACGTCAGGCTTCTGTAGCGCCTTGCCGTGGTCTTGGTTATTAGTCATTTTTTCTTTGTTCTCCGGCTTCGGCTCCCTCAGAACCGGTTTACCGTTAACACATTCGATCCACGCATGGTAATACGTAGAATCCGCCTGAACTTTCAAAACCGTATCCCGGATGACCTTTTTTACAACCAAAGTGTCGGTGACTGTTTCCGGCGGCAGCGGTTTCCTGCTTCCACAGGAAACCAACAGCGCCAGACAAAATAAAATAGATATAG
>NZ_FTOV01000010.1 GCF_900156825.1 Chryseobacterium gambrini
ATTCGAGCGTCTGTCTTTATCCTGCTGCTTTTGCTCTTCTGGTTAATATTTTTAACTAAGTTATCAATCTGTTTTGTTTAATGCAAACTTACCATAGCAGCGGTTACCCCACAGCAGAAATGGGAAAGGGGAGGGATTGAAATTGGCGGGCGCAGGAGCGAGGAGTATGAGCGGATAGCACGAAAAAGCTCCTGAAAAAGAAGTAGAGTTCTAAAAACAAAAAAGTCCCATAAATTATGAGACTTTTGTATGGTATGTTTCAGATTTTAATTATCTACGTTTGAGGTTTCATCACCGATGTTCCATGTAAGTCCGAAACGAAGGGTGTTATCCAAAGCGGTATTAATTTTAGACATATTGATCAGGTAAGAAACGTCCAGACCGAAAGAACGGTATTTTAATCCGATACCCGCAGTTGCAAACTGTCTTGCTCCCTGTTCTTCACTTTCATGGAAATATCCTGTTCTTACAGAGAATGCATTGTCATAAGAATATTCTAATGCACCACTATACATGATGGAATTTTTGTTTTTGAAAGATTTTCCGATTCCCGCCATTACACCTACGTTTGGAACCTGATAGATCGGCTGTCTCGTGTTCGGATCTATTCCTGCATATTCCGAACCTGGAACTAAGATTTTTGATCCTTCCACGCTGATTCCCACTCTGTTCATATCATCAAGATACATATCGTAGCCAAGTCCCAGTCTTGCCATAGTAGGAAGATAAGATCTTGAATCTTCGTTTCCTGTATAATCCAGCTTCGGACCTAAGTTCTGAACAGCAAAACCTGCATTGATTTTTCCGTCCATTCCTCCTAAACTCGAGAATCTTGGAGATGTATAGTATCCTGAAACATCTACTGCAAAAGAGTTTGCCGGTTTAAGCGTTGTATCTGTGTTGAATCCTCCGGCTAAGTCTGAACGGATGTATCTTCCGGTAACCGCCATTGAATATGAATCGGATAGTTTAAGACCATAAGCTACGTCGATGGAAAATTCGTTTGGTTTTGAGGTTCCCATTGAAGTTACTTCGTTTCCTACTAACTGAGTAAGGTCTACTTCTCCCATATTGAAGTAATAAATACTTGCAGAAATGGTAGATCTTTCTTCCTGCCCTAAGAATTTGTGGAAGGCTCCGTATAATAAAAACACATCATTGGTAAGTTTTCCCATGTAAGGCGTGTAGTTTAGCCCGACGGAAGAACTCGATCTGCTGAAAGGATATTTCGCTGCATTCCAGAATTGTGAAAAAGCATCCGGAGAGGTTACCACACCCTGATCTCCCATACCTCCAGCTCTTGCATCTGGTGCGATTCTTAAGAAAGGAGCTCCGGTTAATACAGGTCTTACTAGACTTAAATCTTGAGAATAGCCTAAAAAACCAGCACTTAACCCAATTCCTAAAAGCAGTTTAGTAGTTAAATTCATATGTTGTCTTTTATATATTATCAGTTTTTTGTTAATATTATTACTGTTATCGTTTTAAATTTATTTCAAAAGTACCATTTTTTCTACAGCTGTAGCACTTCCTTTGCATTTTTCTTGATTTTGACTTTTTGCAAATATCTTAAAAATATACGTACCTTTTGCTACTGTTGCCCCAAAATCGTCTCTTCCGTCCCATTCTATTGCCTGACGTGGCGTTCTAAAGCCCTGTAGGAAGGGTTCTGCAACCACAGGCTGTGATAAAGTTCTTACCAATTTTCCTGTAATTGTATAAATCTGAACGTTTACATCCAGAATATCGTCGCAATTATGCTCAAACTGAACATACGTTTTGTTCGTAAACGGATTCGGCCAGTTCAGAGGTCGGTTGATTACCAAATGCTGATCTACTTCATCCTTAACTTCAAAATTTAACGTAGCAGTTGTAGAATTATTGTTTATGTCCCAAACTTTAAATGTTAACTGATGTTGTCCCACTGCAAGATTTCTGAAAGGATACGTTACATTTCCTTTCTGATAATCTGCCAAACTCGGGCTTAAACATCCGTTTCCTTCACCTGAAGCATAAAAATCATTCAGTACAATTGTATTGATAATTTGTCCGTCCAAATATACTGTAATATCATGACCAATACCAGAACCTGTAGAATTAATTCCTGTATCGTCTGTAACACACGCCAGTAACATCGGATTCTGGTCTGTGATACCGCCGTCTGCGAAGTTGGTATTGTTCATATACAATTTTACTTTTGGCGGTTCGTTGTCATTAATTCCGTTCGGATTGATATCTCCCACCTGAACCGGCTGGTTGTTGAATACATCAGAAGATTTATTATCTGCGTATCCTAAAATTCTGCCTGTTCCCACTGCGTAATTGATATCTTTCGGAACATAAAATTCTACAGTGAAAACTCCGTTTACAGCGGTTCCGGAAGCTTTTACGATCGCACTTCCTTCCTCGGTGTACTGAAGAACCGGCGTTAATCCTCCGTCGTTATTCAAAGTGGTTTTGTTTAATCTTTTATCAAAAATATTAATGACCACTCTTCCGTTAAACGTTGTATTTACCGTTCCGTTCGGATTATTGATGTGTCCTTTTACTTTCACAAAATCAAGACCTCTGATCAATCCTGGAACCGGAGTTTCAATATTGTCAATGACTAGTAATCTTTTCGGTCTGGTCAGTTTCATCGCAGGATCTCCTAGTAAATTAACCTTTAAATGTTCTGAAGAAGCTCCTCTCTGTTTTTTTGCATTCAAATGGGCATATCCTAAAGTATCGAAATCATCGTTGGTAAGTTTAAAGATATTTTGCGTGAAAAGGTTGGTGAAATCTACCCCATAACCTACGTCGATTGCACGGCTTGAAGTAATCATTGTTGCAGGACCTCCCTGCTTAAGCTTCATAAACTGTTCTCCTGCGGAAGAAACGTCAGGATCATCCCAAAGTGTGAACTCGCAGGTAATTGTCGATACAAACGGAAATCTGCTATACACATTAGAGAAATTATTCGCATTCTGAATTTCAGATAATGTTAAAACTCTTTCCTGCGCCCATCCGTTGATTCCTCCGTGTCCGAAATAGAAAAGATAAAGGCTGTTTCCGATATCATTGGAGATCGCCTGGTTTACCTGAGGATATCTTTGTCCTCCCGCTGTACTTTGCGCCTGAAAAGCATCAAGGTAAAGTTTTCTTACGTTATACTCTTTTAAAGTCGTATTGTTTTGTTCAAAAACCGTTGCCAGAGAATTGTTCATTACGGTATGAAAAGGGGGACCTCCGTCATTATCATCATCCACAACAAAATCCAGCTTCATTTTCCATTCCCCGAAAGGTGTAGACTGACCGGATAAACTGTTATAATAAGCTAGAGTCTTATCAATCATATTGGAAGCTTCCGTCGCATTGGCAGCCGGAATTCTGCCCACAGGAAGATCCGGAAGATTAAAATCGATGTAGCTTACAGTCTGTGGTTTCGTCATCACAATATAATCATCAGTAACGAATGATCTTATCACATCCTGAGAAATTTCACTCTGATAGCTGGATACAACATTCGTATTATTCTGAACCCTGTTTTTGTAATCAAATGAGGTATCTCCCAAAATAAATACATATTTCAATGTTCCAAGTGGAGTATTCAGCTTCGTTACAAAATCTCTGATCGCCGTAAGATCTCTACTGCCGCTTCCGAATTCATTATAGATTTTTTCCGTATCTACCACCTGTACATTATAATTGTTTTTGGTCTGGTGATAGTTGGCAATTCTTTGTGCCTGTCCCAACATTTCAGGAGTCGTGATAATTAAATAATCTACATTCTGTAACGCTGAAATGTTCTGATTGTTGATTCTTCCAACAAATGAAGGACTGAATGCCGCATCCGCTCTGAAAGCTACAAATTCATTATTGAAGTTCAGATTAGATGCTGTGTAGGCAAAATTAAATGATGCACTTCCTGCGGCTTTATTTACTCTTCTGTTGGCATTGGTAATATCTGTAACGTCCCAGATCTGCTCTGCCGCAGAAGCGTTGGAAAGACTGAAACCATAAGTGGTATTGCTTCCGGTAACCAGAGAAAAATCACGGAAACTCATCTGAGTACCGTTGAAGCTTAAATTATCTTTATACTGTACCTCAAAATAATCCGGGTAGAAAGTTCCGTTCGGATTCAGGGTAATATCAGGTTTCATGTTAATGGTAATCTGAGTTCCGCTTAAACCGGATACAACACCCGAATAATTCATAGGATAAAATTCATACGTTGAACTCAGATCCGGAGTAGGAACCGTAAAAGGAATCGGATTTTGATTATTGATATTATAAAGCAATTTGTTTTTTTGAGACTTATAGCCAATTACCTGTGCTTTATACCGAACCTCATCGCCTGTCTGAAGGGGAGAAGCAGTCGTAAAGGTAATCGTTTTGTCTGTTACAAAAGGAGCATCTTCCACCCATGTTCTTCCCACTCTCATCAGGTTTTTCTGGTCTACATTAATTACCTGATAATTATCAAATCTTGTGATAAGCGGAGTAGCAGGTAAATTAACATCTACCGGCTGAACTCTTTTTCCGGGACCTTTATCGAAATTGATGAAGTAATACGAATAATCTTCATAAATATTTTTCAGGTTTTCACTCGGATATGTTCTGGATTCTGTTCTTTTAATTCCGTTTCCGTTCGAGTTATTATATAAATTGTATCCGTTCGGACCCTGTGCATAGAACAAAGCATAGTCATTATCATTCCATACACCGTCGTCTTCTCCCACTACCTGAATAGCATTTTCCTGAAGCGCACTGTATCTTGCGTCCTGATTGTTTTCCGGAAGCATGATTCCGCCGTTTCCGTAAATTCTGAAGTTTTTAGGATTTACAGAAGAAGGATTGATGCCGTTATCCTGCAAAAACTGTCTGGTTATTTTAAATATTCCGGATTTATCAACTCTTATTTTGTAAAAAGTTCCTGATGATAAAGGATTGTTTGTAGTCCCCAGTTTTAAAGTATTTCCAAAACTGTTGGAAACATTAGTTTCTGATAGTTCAAAAGACGATAGCCTCTGGATCTGTCCCTTTACATTTTTGAAAAGAGATACATTTGCGCTTGCATATCTTGCTCCGTCGGCATTATAATAAACCACATCTTTGATCTCCTGATCCGTAATAAGATCCTTACTTAATGAAAATAATTCCTTTGCAGAAACATTTTCCCAGACAGGATTAGAAACTTTTAACTGGTTTTCGCCAACTTGTTGTTTAGTTGTTATAAAAATGTTATTTTGGCTGAATGAAAATCCCTGATTTTTAAAATTTGGGAGATTGAGTTTTGTCTCACCAAAGTCTCGAATTTTAGCACCATCCCATTCGATAGTGATTCTTTGAGCCCAAAGTGTTGATACAAAGCTTAATAAAAATAAAAGAGAAATTTTTTGTTTCATGTTTACTATTGAAATTTCTGAATTACAAAATAAATGAAAATTTTATAATTAAATTGTGATACAATAAAATTAATTTGTTAACGTTTTTCAAAAAAATCAACTCTTTACTTGATTTATTGAATAATTTATTTTTTCTTTGTACTTTGAAAATATTTATATCGACTATGAAAAAACTAAAGTTGTTTTCATTAATAGCATTAAGTTCTACACTTGCATTAACCAGTTGCGGAGGATCTAATAATGGCGGCGGTACTAAAAAATTTGTCAGCAAAACAGGTTGGAAACCAAACGAGAAACAAGGTTGGTTTTTTGCAGGAAAGCAACAAAAACAAAAAGGTTGGCCGGGAATGGTATATGTAGAAGGTGGAACTTTTACAATGGGATTAGTGAAAGATGATGTTATGCACGATTGGAATAACTCGCCTCGCAGAATGCAGGTAAGTTCATTCTTCATCGGGGAAACTGAAATTACTAACTACGAATACCGCGAATACCTTACATGGTTGAAGTATGTATTCCCACCAAGCGATCCAAGCTTTAAGGAAATCTACAACGGTGCGTTGCCGGATACCTTATTGTGGGACAACAAATTATCTAGAAATGACTACAACGAGACGTATTTCCGTGCTCCTGAATTCGATTACTATCCTGTAGTAGGAGTATCGTGGACTCAGGCAAACAGATACTGCGAATGGTTGTCAGACAGAGCGAACGAGAAAGCTTTAATGCAAGCTGGTATCATTGCAAAAGATTTGTACATTAACGAATCTAATAACCAGGGTGGAACCGCATTCAACATGGATAAATTCAAATCGAATGATCCTGAAATGCAAGGTTACATCAATGAAAAAAGAATGCAGCAGAAAACAGGTCTGAAAACGACTAACCAAAGATTATTGGCTGCAAACAGAGCTCCGAACGCTGCAATGGTAACAAAATTCAGACTTCCTACAGAAGTTGAGTGGGAATACGCAGCTTTAGGTATGGCTAAAAACAGAGAGTACAATCAGTATATGGGCAAAAAGCCTGAAATTGAAAAACTGAGAGGTACTAAAGGAAGAGAAAAAGGAATGTTCCTTGAAAACTTCAAAATGGGAACAGGAGATTACTCTGGTATCGCAGGTTGGAAAAATGACGGTTCTGCAAGAACTTCAGATGTAAGACAATTCCCTTCTAACGATTTAGGAATCTACGGAATGTACGGAAACGTTGCAGAATGGACTGCGGATGTTTACAGACCTATCATCGATGAAGATTTCAGTGACTTCAACTATTACAGAGGAAGCATGCCGCAGGCTATCGTAAGAAACGGTGACGGAACTTACAAAATGGTAGACGAAAGCAGCATTAAATACGATACTTTAGCTGACGGAAGATTGGTATACAGAAACCTACCGGGTCAGTATGAAAGACAAACAATTGCTGATTACAGAAACTACAGAGATGGTGACAGAATGTCTTCTTTAGACTACAGAACTGCATCAGATTCTGCTACCTCATACGACATGTACAATTCTCCGAAATCGAGATTTATTGTAGATGCTCAGGGTAGAGTAGTACTGCAAAAAGACAGAAAAGAAAGAACTTCTGCTATTACTAACGATGTAAGAGTGGTAAAAGGAGGTTCTTGGCAGGATACAGCATACTGGTTGGATCCGGGACAAAGAAGATACAAGTCTCAGGATAAAGCTTACGGATGGATTGGATTCCGTGTAGCTCAGGATGCGAGAGCCAACGAAAAAGGTAGAACAAGAAGATAATATTTATCAAAATAATTTTCAAAAAACCTTCCGGAATTCTGGAAGGTTTTTTTATTTTTGAACTATGAATATAGAACAGTTTTATCCTTTATTTTTACAATCCGAAAAAGCTACCATCGACAGCCGAAAAGTCGGAAAGAATGATATGTTCTTTGCTTTTTCAGGAGAAAATTTCAATGCAGCAACGTTGGCTGAACAGGCAGTTGAAAATGGCGCTTTAGCCGTGATTGTTGAACAGCAGGAATTTGAAAATAAAGAAAAAAATATTTTCTTCGTCAATTCTACACTGGAGTTTTTGCAGCAACTTGCCATTTATCACAGAAAACAATTGCAGATTCCTGTGATCGGTTTAACCGGAAGCAACGGGAAAACCACTACAAAAGAAATCATTCATGCTGTTCTTTCCGAAAAATTTAATGTACAGTATACTTCCGGAAATCTTAATAATCACATCGGAGTTCCTTTAACTCTTCTTTCCATTAAGCCGGAACACGAAATGGCAGTCATTGAAATGGGAGCCAATCACCAGAAGGAAATTGCTCTTTTAAGCTCCATTTCCCAGCCGGATTTCGGATATATTACCAATTTCGGAAAGGCACATCTGGAAGGTTTCGGAGGATACGAAGGAGTAATTAAAGGAAAATCTGAGCTGTACGATTATCTTAAAGATCATAAAAAGACGATCATTGTTAACGAAAATGATCCGATTCAGGTGGAAAAAACTGAAAATTATGTACCAAAAATTACTTTCGGAAGAGAAAATTCAGATTATCAGTTTGAATTATTTTCAGAACAAAACTTTGTAGGTCTCAAATATAAAGATCAGAAAGCAGTTTCAAAGCTTACCGGAGAATATAATTTCACCAACCTTTGCGCGGCGGCGAGTTTAGGTCTTCACTTCGGAATTGATTTTGAGAACATTAAAAATGCCATCGAAAATTATACGCCCACCAATATGCGTTCCCAGATTGTGAAGAAGGAAGGGAAAACATTAGTTTTGGATACCTATAATGCCAATCCGAGTTCAATGACTGCTTCTTTGCACAATTTCATCACCTTTGAAGGTTCAAAAACGATTATTATAGGCGATATGTTGGAATTGGGAGAAGAAAGTACGGTAGAGCATCAAAATATTTTAAAAATAGCGCATGATTTGGGTTTCAACGAAATCATTACCGTTGGAAAGCATTTTAAAGCAGTAAATAATTCTTCAAAATCTTTTGAAAACACAGCAGAGTTAGTAGAATATCTCGGTTTAAACAAAATAAAATCTGAAAACATCTTATTAAAAGCCTCAAGAGGAATTTCACTGGAGAAAGCGATTGATTTTATTTAGTATTTACTCCCTATAATATCATTTTAAAAATATTTAGTACGAATTATTTCTACCTTAATTTAATCTGGTACAGGAGAAATTTTAATTCACGTTTATTTATCATTTTTAACTTATTTCTTTTATAAATGGTATCTTCGGCTGGCTGAATCTGATAGCAATATTAACAAAGTTTAATCTAACGATCATTCTGAGCCAGCCGAAGAATAGAAATAGCTTATCTATCTATAATACGATCGATATTCACTGAAAAACCTGCTAATTGAGTTTTTCTATGTTTAGAGCTGTGCAACTGGGTATCGTTTGCATATTCGTTGCATCAACTCTCTGCATTCTGATTCTCAAAGCGCTTCCTGCAGCTAATTGTATAATAAAGTTTCTGCCGGAACAATTATTAGATCCATTGTAAGCATGAATAATGATATTTGAATTGACGATTTCTGTTCCGCCATTTTCCAGCCAAAATCTGCTGGAGAATTCATTACTTCCTGCGGGTATAGTAGTTCCTACAGAATAATTAACCCGATAAACACCTGCTTCCGATACCGTAACTGTATTAGAAGCTAACGTAAATATCCCGCCAATATTTGTTCTCCCGGTTCCTAAAGATAAAGTTGAAGTAACATTGGTAATAGTTTGTGAAGCGGCTGTATCATAAGCATCAAAAACCTTTAGTTCTTTGTAAGCTCCGCCATCGGCTCCTACAGAAATTACATTATTGGAATTTGCACTCACCACATTTGCCGTAGCGGTAGTTGCATCTTCTTTTATATAAGTGATGACACCCGTTGTCGCATTTTGATTAAGATTTGTTATCGTTTCTTTTATATCTGTAACCACATTGTTCTCATTGGTATAAGTTGCGATCGTTTTTCCGGCAGTTTGTGTATTCGTGATGGTAGTTATGTTTTGTAACGAACTTAAATTTTGTGTTGTAGTAACTCCATTTACATTTGATGTTAAGACAGAACCTGATAAACTTAATGTATTTGAATTAACAACAGGAGCGGTTGAAATTACTCCGTTTACATTTGAGGTAACAGTATTTCCGCTGGTGGAAATGCTATTGGTGGTACTTGCAGGAGCAATGGCTTGAGGAATCCAGGTTGTACCATTCCATGTTAATACTTGTCCGATGGTTGCTCCCTGCTGGGAAATTCTCAATTCGTTTCCGGTACTTCCGTTACCGGATAAAGTGTTATTTGTTAGTATTTTAGCATTTCCTGCAGAAGCCTGTGCAACAACAGCATTTGCCGATACATATTTTACTACACCATCTGTATCAAAAACCATAATGGAATCTTTTGCAGATTGAGAGGAACCAGTCTGGGTGATTTTTCTAACGCGTAACGTACCATTAATATCTAAAGTGTGTGTGGGTGAAGGTGTATTTATACCCATATTTCCACTCTGAGCATTAAAAAATAATACTGTAAACAATAGTACAACAAAGGAATACGTTTTTTTCATAATTATTTTTTTTCGAGTTAACATTATCCTGATACTAATTTTTCTTCGATGAAAAGATCAGTACTCCTGAGAAACAATAAATAAAAAATGAATTTTTCATATCTGATGATTATTTAGATATTAACTAATAATCAACAGGTATGCTTTGTTGTTTAAAGTGTTGATTTTAAATTATTTACGTATTATGTCTTGTTTTAAAAATTCCAAAATATAGAATTTTTTACATTTTTTGGATTTTTTTGCTATTAATGAAAAATAGTAAGATAGAAGTAATTTCGAAGTAAAAACAACACAATAATATTCAATAAGAATGGGCTTTATTCCATTTTAACAATTAAGAAAGCAATTGGCTTTAGCCAAAACTCATATTAAATTTCGGTTAAACTCAATTTTGATTTGAAATATTACCATTGAACTGAAACCTAACGCAATCAATGAAATGTAATGGTTTGATTATAAGTTAATTTTATTAAATAAGACCCAAGTTAAAACAAGAACTTTTGAGGTACTATTTGAAAATTACAGAAAAATGAATAGAAATTCTTGTTTTCAGACAAATCTACTGATGTAGAAAAGAATATATAAAAACTACTTTAAAATTAAATAAAAGATAAAAGGGAAGAGGTAATGATTAAAAATCTTCGAATGATGCTGGAAACTGGCTTGAAAAAATACCTGAAAGCATTCTAACGTTAATAACCCACTAAAAATTAATGGGTCTCAAAATATTGAAAAAAAATGGTTTATGCCTTTTTCTCCCAGAACTCGTTAATAATTAACTTAATATTTTTAAATGTACTCGGGGAAACTTCGCTTTCAATTTGTGCAGTATTTTTCCATGCAACTTCCGTAATTCCCTCTTCAATCTGAGGTTTTGAAGTATCTTCTCCGTTGAAATTCATTTCAAACCAATGTGTACATTTCAAAACTTTATCACCGTTTCTTTCGACATAAATATGATAGGTCGTGTTGATAAACTGTACCAGTTCCACATGGGCAAGTCCGGTTTCCTCTTCAATTTCGCGTACTGCAGACTCTTCACGCGATTCTCCTTTTTCCATTTTGCCTTTCGGAAGATCCCATTTTCCCAGTCTTTTAATGAAAAGAATTTCACCTTCAGGATTATTTACAATTCCTCCCGCTGCTTCGATAATTCTGAAAAGCTTTTGAAATTCTGCCCATATTTCATCGATATTCTCGCCGAAAACATTCAATTCTTTCACCGATGTATTTTCCAGAAGATCCAACGCGATTTCCAGGCTTGTGACGTTTTCGTATCCAAGCGTTTTTTCTAAGTTTTCAGATTGCTTAGACAACAATAATTTTTTTTCGTTCACAAAAACTTTATACATATATTT
This sequence comes from Chryseobacterium gambrini, assembly GCF_900156825.1. Taxonomy (GTDB): domain Bacteria; phylum Bacteroidota; class Bacteroidia; order Flavobacteriales; family Weeksellaceae; genus Chryseobacterium; species Chryseobacterium gambrini. The sequence goes on from NZ_FTOV01000010.1 coordinate 11,309, forward strand.
GTAAGAATTAAGAATTTAAATACAAAAATAAAAAATGAATTTAGAAGGACGAAAGATTATTGTTAATAAATCATCTAAAGACTTGGTAGAAATCCTGAAATCGCCAGAAAATTACAAAGATTTCATGCCGGATGGTCTTCAGAAATTTGAAACGAGAGAAGATGGATTTAAATTCGGATTGCAGGGAATGCCGGAAATTGCTCTGAAAATTGATGAAGTAACAGATGAGAAAGCAGTGTTGAAGTCTGCAAGTTCAAGCTTAGATTTTTCTTTAACAGCGGCTTTGAGTCCTCTTAACGAAAACCAGACCGAAGTTCAGATGCTGTTTGAAGGAAAATTCAACCCGTTTATCAAAATGATGGTGGAAAAACCTCTTCAGAATTTCATTAATACACTTACCGATAAAATCGAAGTTTACAAATAAACGAAAACCTTCAGCAATGAAGGTTTTTTTATGCTTTAAACAATGATTCCCGAACTGTGGTCACGGGAACTTCCCGTCGCAGAAGAAAGAACATTTACTTCATTGTTGTACCTTAAAACTCCCATGAATGCAAATATTAAAGCCTCTTTGAAATCAATAATCTCTTTTTCAGGAATAATAATTTCAGCATTGGTTTTGGCTTTTAACTTTTCAGTTAAATATTGATTATAAGTTCCGCCACCTGTAAAAAGGACTCGTTTGAGTTGGTAATTATTGAAAACTTTTGAAATCTGTTCTGCAGCGTGCTCTGTAAACGTTGCCATTACATCTGCATTCTCAATATTTTCAAAAAGCGGAAAGATATTTTTGTTACACCATTCAATTCCCAATGATTTTGGATGAGACTGGCTGTAAAAATCCAGCGAATTTAATTTAGACAGTAAGTCTTCATTAATTTTTCCTGTTCTCGCTAAATCACCGTTTTCATCGAAAATTTTATTGTATTTCTGAGCTAATTTATTCAGAATAATATTGACCGGAGCAATATCGAAGGCAATTCTTCTGTCAGGAATTCTCATGGAAATATTAGAAAAACCACCCAGATTAAGACAGGCATCGTATTCCGAAAACAATAATTCGTCGCCAATCGGGACAAGCGGAGCGCCGTTTCCGCCCATCAAAACATCCTGACTTCTGAAATCGTAAATTACAGGAACATTATTTTCTAAATTGATTGCTCTTCCGTCGCCGATCTGTAAAGTAAATTTTTTCTGAGGCTGATGAAAAACCGTGTGACCGTGAGAAGCAATCAGATCAACCGTTTTTATCTGATGCTTTTCGATAAAGTTTTTAACAGATTTTCCTAAATAAAAACCATATTCCGAATTCAGTTCCAGCAGTTCTTCCGCAGAAAGATGGATCGAGTTTCTAAGCTTCTCTTCCCAGCTTTTAGAGTAGGGAAGGGTTTCTGCTTTCAGTGTTTGGAATGTCCATTGATCCTGTTTTTCAAATCTGGCAAAACAGATATCCAGTCCGTCTAAACTTGTTCCGGACATCAATCCGACCGCATGAAAAACCATTTGATTATTTTTTGTTTTGAGATATTTCAGGCGCCGCAAAATCTCCTGAATTCTGGAAGAAAACATATTCGGAAAAATCATCTTTTGCACGCATTCCGTGTGCGCCGATCAGCGTACTTCCGTCTTTTCGCGTTACATATACCGTGTCTTTGGTGTAGATGTTTTTCTTTACCTGATCCCAGTAAATACTCTGCATGGCAAATTTATCGCCTTCATTGGTGGTAATTCTTACGTTTCCTTTCGCTTCGTAAAACTTTTTGTAATCGTAGAATTTAGCATATTTTGCTTTAATTGTTCCGGGAATTTTAGGCTTTTTCTTGTCAAAAAACTGAATGTCAATTCCCTTTCTTGCAACCGTATAAGGACTGTCGATCAGCTCATATTTTTCAATGATCGGAGCTTTTGCCCTCATTGTCACAAACCCGGAATCTCTCTGGATGATGTTTGCATTATTAATAATCTGTGAAGGAAAATTTTTGCTTTGTTTGCCTTTATTTTTCGTAAGATCCTCTTCACAGGAAGTTATTACAAAAAATATAGCACAACTAAAAAGGTATGCTATATTTTTTTTATATGATATGTTTCTAAAAAACTTCATTTTAGTTGTATAGAGTCTTTCTGAACCACTTATCCGCAAAATTGAAACCAACTCTCAGGTTCACAAAATTCTGGTTAATCAGATTATTTTTGGTAGTTCCTCTTTTTCCTACTTCAAGACCTAGTTCAAGACCGCTCATTCTCGTTATACTGCTGTTTTTGAACGGTAGAAGAACTCCTGCAGAAACTCCGACCTTATTGATGTTCTGTCCTGCGATCTGAAGACTTCCTTTCTCATAAAACGCTCCGTATCTGTAAACGATTCTTGAAAAATAACTTCTGAAATTGTTATAATTCGGCAAATACCAACCTCCGGCAGAAATTCTGTAAGAATCCTGAAGATCAAGCGTGTTTCCGAAATAATTAATGTTTTCCCCCTTTTTATAATCTCCCTGAAGAGAAAGGAACCATTTGTTTTCTTCTCCATAACCTACCCCTAAAGAAGCCTGTAAAGGTAAAAGGTTTTTAGATTTTGTATTTTTCTGGTCGATAATGCTTTCGTTACTTTTTACAGTGGCACCGGCATCAGAATAAAAATACGTACTGTTCACATAATCGGTCGTCATATTACTCGTATTTCCGAAAGTAGTAGTAGCTCCGATCGTAAGTTTTCTGTCTGTACTTGTATTCAGTTTCTGGTAACTTGCTCCTAAAGTAAAGTTGAAATTGTGGATGCTGTTTCTCGTTTCGTATCCGTTAATTAACTCCGCGTTGGAATAAGCCAGTTCATTCAGGTCATAAAGATTCCCGAAATAATAATTCGCTCTTGCTCCCACAGCAAGTTTATCGTTCACTTTATATCCTAAAGCCATCTGTACCGTATTCAGTGTACCGCTTCCTTTAAATCTGTTGGCTCTGATATTACCTGCGGAAAGTGTATCTCTGTGGATAATTTCATAGCTTTTTGAGCTGTACGGCTGATAAGAAATCCCCATCTTCAGCTTTGGAGACAGAGGAAAAGCAATTGAAATATTGGATAAATACGTAGAGTGCTTCGTAGACTTCGTATTATTATAGTTTGTTTTAAAGTAATTGTTTTCGTTGGTAGCTTCCAGCTTAATACTTGTAAGCTCGAAATTAGCATTGTTTGCAGGGTTTGCAAAATTGAAATTACTTGTAAAATCACTTATAAAAGCGGTAGATATACCTCCCATTGAGGTAGTTTCGATCGTATTATCATATTTTACATCTCCGATTCCGTAAGTTGCATATGGTGAATTACTCAGGTTCTGCGCGTTAAGGAAATATCCAACTGATATCAATGATAGTACAAAGATTTTTTTCATTCTTTATTTTTAAAACAATGCGCAAATATCTTAAATATTAATGAATTGTAAAAATTATAAGAGGTTAAAGTTTGTTAAGGGGGATGAATAGCTATAATTATGATGAATTCTTAATTGTAAATTCGCTTTGGCTGTGAATTTTTATACATTATCTATATACTGCATGATAAAATTCACAATTCATTTGCAACGCTAAATTTACCTGCAAAGTGAAATTTCACACTCTGCGAATTACAAATTTCTTATCTTTGAATCATGAATTGGGAGAACATTGCCGGACAGGAAAGTCTGAAAAAACTTCTTAGAGACAGTATTGCCAAAAACAGGGTAAGCCATGCCCAGCTTTTCGTCGGCAAAGAAGGGTACGGAACATTGCCGATGGCTTTGGCATATGCCAAAGAAATGCTTAGTAGCGAAAATCCGCACGCCGGAGCCAAAGTAGAGCATCTCAATCATCTCGATCTGCATTTCAGTTTTCCGGTTTTTACTGATAATAAAAACTCATTAAGCAAAAATAAATTTGATGAATTCAGGGACATGATTCTCAAATCTCCGTATGCAGGATATGATGAATGGACGGCTGTTTTAGAATCCGAAAACAAGCAGCTTTTTATTTCGGCAGATGAAATTGATGAACAGAACCAGAAATTTTCACTGAAAAGTTTTGAAGGCGGAACAAAAATTTTAATCGTCTGGAGAGCCGATAAAATGAACGTCGCTGCATCCAACAAATTCCTGAAATTTTTAGAAGAACCTCCTGCGAAAACAATCATTCTGCTTACTGCAGAATCTACCAACGAAATTTTACCTACCATACTTTCGCGAACACAGATTGTAGAAGTGCCAAGAATAAACGATGAAGATCTGGAAATTTATCTGAAAAAAAACTATAATCTTTCAGAAGACAAGACGGGGGAAATCATCCATCAGGCTCAGGGAGACCTTAATGAAGCCTTGAAACTTTTACAGTCCGGAAATAAAACCGATGAGTTCGAAAAACTCTTTGTACAGTGGGTTCGTGATGCATTTATGGTGAAAAAGAAACCTGAATTTCTGCGAAGCATCATTCTTTGGGCAAGAGAAATTGCAGGCTGGAACCGTGAAAAGCAGAAAAACTTTTTAAATTACTGTTCCGAGATTTTCAGACTCGCTTTGCTGCAGAACTATCAGTCGGAGAATTTAGTCTATAAAAAGATTGATGCCAATGGTTTCAACTGGATGGGATTCTCAAAATTCATCAGCGGAGCCAATATTGAAAGCATTCTGGAAGAAATCAATACCGCCGATCTGCACTTAACCCGAAACGGAAATCCCAAAATTGTCTGGACGGATCTCGGGATAAAATTATCAAGATACATTCATAAAAGCTAAATAAAAAACTCCGAAATGAATTCGGAGTTTTTTATTGTTAAGCTGTTTTCTTTACTTTGGCAGCTTTTTTATCGGTAGTTTTAGAACTGTTTTCTGCTGTTTTGTGTTTAGCATCACAGTTTTTATGATCTCCACAGGCTTTTTTATCTTTTGTGGAACATTCTTTCTTGTCTTTTCCTGCGCAGCATGCACCTTTCGGGGTTTCCTGTGCAAAGTTGAAAGTGAATAAAGTGATGGCTAAAACAGAAATTATTTTTTTCATGATCTAAATTTTTAATTGAATCCAAATATAACAATTTTTCCATTCGGAGAACTTTAAGATTAAAAAAAAATTAAATTTCAATAAAAAATCAATCAATCGTTTGATTTATGAAAAATTGATTGTAGATTTGCACCTCGAAAAACAGATACAGAGTAAAAGATGATTTCAAAAGAAGAGAATATATTATTTGCCGCAGAAAAGCTTTTCGCCGAGAAAGGCTTTGAGGGAACTTCCACAAGAGAAATTGCCAAAGCTGCAAATGTGAATATTTCTATGATCTCTTATTATTTCGGTTCTAAAGAAAAACTGTACGAGAAACTGGTAGAATACAGAATGAGCGAAGGACAGTTTTTTTCCAAAGATATTATCGAAAGAACCGATATCAACGAATGGGAAAAAGTTGAAAAAATCGTAGATCAGTTTGCAGGAAAAGTAAGACACAACAAATGTTTCTACAGAATTATGCAGAGAGAGCAGCTTCATGCAGAAAACCCGCAGATCGTAGAATTTCTCAAAGAAACTAAAATGGGATTCATTTCCATGTATTCAAAAATTCTGGAAAGCGGTCTTCAGAAAGGAATTTTTACAAAAAATCCTCCCATCTATCTCCTTCATTCCACGGTGAGCGGAACTTTATTTTACGCTTCCAACGCAAAAGAAATGTATAAAGAATTTCTTAACGACACCAATGAAGAGGAAGTTTTTGATGAAAAATATTACACAGAACTTAATAAACATATTAAATATCTACTAAAAGACCTTCTAGGTTATGAAGAAAATAAATAATTCAGTCCTTGCGCTCGCTCTATTTGTAGGGATTGCAAACGCAAATGCTCAGGAGAAAAAGACCCTCACTCTTGATGATGCCGTGCAGTTGGGAATCCAGAACAGCAAAAATCTTAAAATTGATGCTGCAAAAATAGAAGAAGCTACAGCCAATCTTTTGGAAGCCAAAAACAGACAGCTTCCGGAGCTGAAAATTTCAGGAAGCTATATGTATCTTCCTTTAAAACCGAATATTGATATTAAACTTCCCGGAGTTTCAGGAGCAGGAGGTCCGGAAGTTCATCAGGTTGCCTACGGATCAGCGAATGTCAGCGTTCCGATTTACAGCGGAGGAAGAATAAAATACGGAATCGAATCTGCAAAATATTTAGTGGAAGCATCTAAATTAACCACTGAAAACGACAAAGTAGCCATTGCTTATAACGTGGCACAGGCTTACAATAATTTATTTAAAGCCAACCAGTCCATCAAAGTTTTAGAAGAAAACCTTACCGCTTCCCAAAAAAGAGACGAAACGTTCCTTAAACTTGAAAACAACGGAGTAATTGCGAGAAATGACCGTTTAAAAGCAAGTTTGCAGACTTCAAACATCGAACTTCAGTTGCTGGAAGCAAAAAACAACTACAATATTGCCAATATCAATATGGATTTATTGCTTGGACTTCCGGAAACCACAGAAATCGAAGTAGATCAAAACTACATTGAAGAAGGAAATGAAGTAAAACCGCTTGATTTCTATTTAAATGAAGCCAGAGAAAACCGAAAAGATCTTCAGGCTTTGGACAAACAGAGACAGGCTGCAGCTTTGGGAACAAAATCCGCGAAAGCAGAAAATCTTCCTTCTATTGCTTTTACAGGAGGTTATGTGGCGGCAGATATTCCGAAGTTTTTAACGATTTATAATGCGGTAAATGTAGGCGTAGGAATTTCTTACAACTTATCGAATCTGTGGAAAGAAAACTCTTCACTGAAGCAGTCTCAGGCAAGAGAAATGCAGTTGGCAGCAACCAACGAGTTGTTAAACGACAACATCAAGTTGGATGTAAACAGAGAATATCAGAACACAGATTATTCTAAAAAGAGAATTGCCGTTTTCGAAAAATCTGCAGAACAGGCTAACGAAAATTACAGAATTACAAAAAATAAATATGATAACGGTTTGGCTACGATGACGGAACTTCTGGATGCAGATGCTGCACAGATTTCAGCGAACGTAGGAGTGATTAATGCGAAAGCAGATGCTGCTTTAGCCTACAGAAAACTATTACAGACCACCGGAACTTTAACAAACAAATAAAATTAAGAACTTATACCCACAATGGAAAATAATACTACACAAACGGCTGAACCTAAAAAGAAAAAAAGTTTAGTTTTCCCTATCATATTAGCAGTAGTTTTAATCGGCGGAGGAATCTACGGTTACAGAACCTATTCTTACGGGCAGGTTCATGAAGAAACAGACGATGCACAGATCGCGTCCAATATGGCTCCCGTAATTTCTAAAATTTCAGGATATGTAACGGAAGTAAAAGTAAAAGACAACCAGTTTGTGAAAAAAGGAGATACGCTGGTTATTCTGGACAGCAGAGATCAGAAAATGGCTTTACAGCAGGCAGAAGCAGCTTTGGCAACAGCGAAAAGCAGCATCTCTAATGCACAGGCTTCCACAACGGCAACTTCAAAAAATATAAATTCTTCTGAAGCCGCTGTTACTACAGCGAATGCACAGATTGAAGCCGCAAAAGTAAACGTTTGGAAAACTTCTCAGGATTTAAAAAGATATGCCAATCTTGTGAAAGACCACTCTATTACAGAACAGCAGTATGAGCAGGCTTTGGCAGCAAAACAGTCTGCAGATAAACAGCTTCAGGTTTTAATCGATCAGAGAAACCAGATTGCACAGCAAACCAATATCGCTTCTTCTCAGACCGCAGCAAGTTCTCAGCAGATTGGAGTGGCAAATTCCGTTGCAAAACAGAGAGAAGTGGATGTAGAAAATGCGAGACTGAATTTATCTTACACGGTAATTGTAGCGCCGGAAGACGGATATGTAGGAAAAGTGCCGATTCAGGCAGGACAGTATTTACAGGCAGGTTCACAATTGTTTTCTTTGGTTAAAAATGACCAGAAATGGGTAATTGCCAACTTCAAAGAAACCCAGATTGATAAAATGGTGGAAGGACAAAAAGTGAAAATCGAGATTGATGCTTTCCCGGACAGAGAATTTGACGGTGTGGTAAGTTCTTTCTCTCCAGCAACCGGAGCTACCTTCTCTATACTTCCTCCGGATAATGCAAGTGGTAACTTCGTAAAAGTAGTACAGAGACTTCCTGTAAAAATCGATTTTGTAAATCTGGATAAAAATGTATCCAAAAGATTAAGAACAGGAATGAATGTAAAAGCAGAAGTTTCTTTAAAATAAAAATATAAAATAAGTGAATTGTCAGCAATGCAGAAGCAGATCGGTTATGAGATGTGATGAAGTAGTAGAATTGACAATGAAAGATTGATAACTGCAATTCACTTTTTTCAAAAATATATATGATTATCTGTAATTTGTCATAATTGAAAAATCTTTGAGTTCTTTGCTGAGTGAAACGACTTTGCGAACTTAAAAACAGTTAGTATGTAAAAGAATCTTAGTGATCTTTGCGTTAAAAAGCAGTATAATTAATAACGGATTATCAAAAAAATATATAAGTGAATTGTCAATTTTTGAAGGAGAAGTCATTTTTTAATGAAATGAATTTGAAGATTGATGATGAAGCTGATGCCGGATAATGAAGAGAGATCAATGATAGATGTGGAAATGATGAAGTTGATCCATGAAGAAGGTTCCGGTGTAATGCAGAAAGATCATGAAGAGGAAACAGGAAAATGAAGACGATAAATGAAGCGGTTGCCGGATATGAAGAAGAAAATTCATGTTGAAATGATGAAGCTGAACGATGCAGCAGAATTCCGGTTTAATGAAGACAGATCATGAAGAGGAAAATGCAGAGGTAAAAATAAGACCATGCAGAGGATGATTATTGACAATTCACTTTTTTAAAATTGAGAAATTTAGAGATTTGGAAATACTTTGATGAAATTTTAATCAGCTAAATTTTTCTGAAACCTCATCTCATGGATGAGAGAACAAAGTTGGTTCGTAAAAACTTGTTCATATTTCCGAATCTCAAATCTCTTGATTTTTAATACAACACTAAAAAAACTATGCAAGATTCATTAGTAGAATACGGAGCCCGAAGAGTAATCATTACGATTACGGCAATTCTTTGTGCTTTGCTTGAAATAGTGGATTCCACGATTGTAAACGTTGCCCTGAATGAAATGAAGGGAAATCTTGGAGCCACCCTTTCCGAAGTAGGATGGGTAATCACCGCGTATGCGATCGGAAACGTAATTATTGTTCCGATGACGAGCTGGCTTTCGCAGCAGTTCGGGAGAAGAAACTATTTTGCGGCTTCCATTATTATATTTACCGTTTTCTCCTTTTTATGCGGAAATGCAACCAACATCTGGGAGCTTGTATTTTTCCGTCTCATGCAGGGAATCGGTGGGGGAGCGCTTCTGGTAACTTCACAAACCATCATCACGGAATCTTATCCGGTGGAAAAAAGAAGTATGGCACAGGCAATTTACGGACTTGGTGTAATTATCGGTCCTACATTGGGTCCGCCGTTGGGAGGATATATTGTGGATAATTTTAGCTGGCCTTACATTTTCTATATCAATATTCCGATCGGGATTGCGGCAACCTTAATGACGCTTCAGTTTGTAAGAAGTCCGAAATATGCCGAAAAACGAAAGATTTCCGATGTAGACTGGATTGGAATTGCATTATTGGCAATTACCGTAGGTTCCTTACAGTTTATTCTGGAAAGAGGTCATGAAGAAGATTGGTTTGCCAGCGGAATGATTGTTTTCTTTACCGTAGCTGCCGTTTTAGGATTTATCCTTTTCCTATGGAGAGAACTTACCTTTAAATATCCGATTGTAGAACTCCGTGTTCTGAAAAACGGAAACTTAAGAATCGGAACCGTGATGTCCTTCGTTTTAGGATTTGGTTTGTACGGCTCAACGTTTATCGTTCCTTTGTATACCCAGAGTATCCTGGGATGGACGGCGCTTCAGTCGGGTGCTTTAATGATTCCGGCAGCTTTAACGACGGCTTTCATGATGCCGATTATCGGAAGACTGCTTTCAAAAGGAGCTAAACAGCAGATTTTGGTTTCGTTGGGATTATTTATCTTCTTTATCTACAGTTTCTGGGGATATAAAATATTAACTCCGGATACAGGAAAAGATGCCTTCTTCTGGATGCTGATTGTAAGAGGAGCCGGATTGGGTTTACTGTTTATCCCGATCACCTCACTTTCATTAAGTACATTGAAAGGACAGGAAATCGGGCAGGGAGCTGCATTTACAGGGATGATGAGACAGCTTGGAGGTTCCTTCGGAATTGCGGCGATCACAACATTCATTGCCAATGCGAGTCAGAAATACAGGGTGAATCTTATTTCGCACCTCGACCAGACCGATTTTGCGGTACAGCAAAGGTTACAGGCTCTGAAAGGCAGTTTTATCGCAAAAGGAATGACTCCCGATGCCGCAATGAACGCCGCCTACAAAATGCTCGATCTTTCGGTAACGAAACAGGCAACTGTACTTTCTTACATGGATGTTTTTCTTTATCTTGGGGTAATCTTCCTTGTCTGTATTCCGTTCATCTTATTTATTAAAGAACGAAAAAGCAAAGAAAAGATTGATCTGAGTGGAGTACATTAATTAAAATGCCCGAAATTTTCTAATTGAATATAATAAAACCGCAGAGATTTTCTGCGGTTTTTTTTGATGGATCAATTTGATACTTACCATATTCATGGTATTTTTTATTGCATACAGAATCTATAATTTGGCTTTAAATTCAAACGGAATCCGAAAAGTTTAGAGTAGGAAAAATTAAAATTCTATTATTATGAAAAATTTAAGAAAAATTTCAAGAGAAAGCTTAAAATCCATTACAGGAGGAATAAATTCACAATCTCCAGGTGACTGGATGTGCGGACCTGGTAGAAAATATGCAAAATGTACTGATCCTGATACAGGTGCAACCTATTGGCAATGTACTTTGAATGGAGATCCAAGAATGTGTATGAGAATTATACCTGTTTAAATAGCAACTCTTTTTTGAAAACAATTGAATGGGCAATACTAATTGCCCTTATCTTGTATAAAAAAATCTTCTCATAAATCTGATTTTACATCCTCATAATCTGATTTAAATTTTTCTTAAGTTCAAAAAAAAGTTGCTGACAAACTGTTTTTGTAGTTCTGCTTTAAACTTTCTTGTATTATAAATTAAAATTAACCCCATTAAATCCTTTGCCCTTTCTAGCTAAACTGGTTAGTAATGCATCAGCAATCGGTACATACTCTTCTTTTAAGATTCCCATTGTATAATTATTTTAAAAATTCGGAAAATAAATATACACTTTAATCCCTCATCTTTAGAGGTTTGTATGCTTTTAATACACTGTTTAGAAGATTATTAATACTGTTGATTATTTTTAATTTAGTATTTACATGAAACGGTGTATTGTTTAGAATAAATTTTACTTTTTACACCATCTTTAAAGCCGAGTTGAGTATTTTTATTGCAGTATTAAACATTTTTACTAAACTGTTGAAGATTTTTGTTGCACTGTTGAACATTTTTATCGCAGTATGGAAGATTGAGATTTGTGTCCGAAAATAAATTTTTACCGCTCCTGCCATACAGTTGTCATTACCGACGCTTATATTTGCATTTAACTATGTATAAAAAATAATAACAATGAGTTATTGCGCGGCAATTGAAGGAATGCAGCCTGAAAGCAGGAGAGAACTGCACAAAAGATACCATGATAACCATTATGGATTTCCTATTCATGATGATAATGAGCTGTTCGGGAGACTGGTGATGGAAATCAATCAGGCAGGGCTGAGCTGGGAAACCATTCTGAAGAAAGAAGAGGGTTTCAGAAAAGCGTATGATAATTTTGATATTCAAAAGGTGGCTTCTTACGCTGAATCTGACCGGGAAAGACTGCTTAACGATCCTGCAATCATCAGAAATAAGCTGAAAGTAAACGCTGCCATTGAAAATGCAAAAACCATTGTAGAACTGCAGAAAGAATTTGGTTCTTTTGAAAAATGGCTGGAACATCATCATCCCAAAACGTTACCGGAATGGATGAAGCTTTTCAAAAAGACCTTCAAATTTACGGGCGGAGAAATCGTGAATGAATTCCTGATGAGCATCGGTTATCTCAAAGGTTCCCACGCAGAAAGCTGTCCCGTGTATGATGAGGTTTTAAAACATAATCCGATGTGGAATAATATTTAATTGATATTTGAAGAAGTATATAATAATCCTGAAAATTAATTAAAAGGATATTGCATAAAAAAAGCGGACTCAAAAGTGCCATTCTGAACATACACTGAAAGTTTCAAAATCTTAAATAGTTGATTTTAGAAATTCTTTGCTGCTCCCGAAATGATAAAAGTCAAATTGTTTTCACTTTTGAGACCGCTTCTTTAGGATATTTTATCGAAGACTTCTTACAGTAACGTCTGGTTTTTCGCCTTGGGGTACGATGAAAATGGCATCATCGTTTATGGTATCTCCGGAATCAAAATAATAACTTCCAATTACAGGAAGAATACTGTTCACAAATTTTCCGGATTTGTCATAAGCAGAGTAGGTTACATTAATGATCTGGGCTTTCATCTTCAGTTCAATTTTTTTTGATGTAAGCTTGGCTCCGGTTGCATTAATGCAGTTGAGCTCTACGATTGCAGTATTGTTTACAATCTGAGGATAGGAAGAAAGCCTGATGTTATAGGATTTATCGGAAGTGTTTTTTACAGATGCGGCAACTTTATAGCGATCAAAAGATTTTCCTCCGTTTTGTATTGTTTCTTTATTCAAAATATTAAAGGTTACGCTCATTCCATTGAGGTCAATGGTTTGTCCGTCCGTTATTTTCTGCGCTTTGGCAGTACTACAGAAAGAGATGATTACGAGAAGTAAACATAAAAAGGTTGATTTTTTCATGAATTGATATTTTGGTGTTTGTAGTACTAAAGTTACGAAATCTGTTAGAATAATTTTCTTTCTTTCAAAGTATTGTATTAAATTTTTCCTTACGATCAGAAAAAAGCTTTTGTTTTTTTATACAACATCAATCTGACTTTTGATTCTTTCTGAAAGCATGGTGATGATCCTTTTATTGAAGGATTTGCTGTCCGAAAGATAAACCGTTATTTCTTCCGGAGTGAGCATTCCGATTGTCATTCCGATGAAGGTATTTTTCAGGGCACTATCTTTTTGAAGGCTTTGTTCGGTGAAATTTATTTTCTGCTCGTTTTTCAGAGAAGTAAAATCTGACATTTTTCTCATTGCATAGTCTCTGAATATCTGGATGAAAATATCATTTTGTAATTTTAAAACAGGACGCAGCACATTATTCTGAAATAGTTCTGTTTCACTGCTGTTTTCAAATGTCGGAAGGGAAAGGTTTTCTCTTAAATCTTTTTTGGTGGGCATATTCATTTCTTTAACGAAACGCAATTTAGCAATCATTTTTGAAAAAACTTAGTTTATTCAGCACGCCAAGAATGTTTACAGTACCTACATTGTTTTGCATACGGCGTTCTTGCTAATTTTCCGCATTTTGGACAGTTATTGAAGAATACTTTTTCAGGCGTTTCGTTCATCATACGTTTTGCAACATTAATTTGAAATTCCTCGTAACTGTTTTTCAAAAGATTAAGAATTTGAGGATCATTACTAATCCATCCTTTTTCTTTCATCATATCTTTTATTGCTTTATTATCGGTGCTTTTAACTATGTACATCTGATGTTGCAAAGCTAATTTTTCATCATGCGTCATTAGGTTGCTGAAATATCTTATGATGTAGTTTATACTTTCCTTATCCATATTTTTTTCGTAAAAATTTATAATAACACAGAATAATTAAACTCATTTTAACTTTAACCACAAATGTAAATGATAAATTGTTTGTGATAAGATTATTAAAGCGAAAAGGGGTTCGCTCCTTTAGGAGCAGAATCTGTGTAGAAATAACAATCAATCAATCAATCAATCAATCAATCAATCAATCAATCCGTAGGATTGATATCTATAATTAGCTATGAACTTTCTAAAGATAGCGTTCCTACGGAACGCCAAATATCTTCCGAATACGATTTCTACACAGATAAAACTCTATAGAGTTTTCTAACTTTTACTTTAAACAGCGTTAAGATTTAAAGCTCTCAAAAAAAATCGAAGCTTTTTAAGCTATTGTGAGCTTTTCATTGCATTCATGAACTAAATTAAAATTATTTTAAGCTTTTGTGACTTTTGTGGTTAATAAAATTTTAAAGCAAACTTATTTTTTACCCCACCGTTTTCGTATCCTCTTCCTTCAGGATCTTTTTCTCCTTCATGGAAACCATCATTCTTTCGCATTTGTATTTTTGCCAGTCGAAATTACTCAGGAAATCCAGAGCTGCAGAAAATCCACGGTTGAAGAGCTCTTCTTTTTCTTCTCTTTGCATAAAGAAATTCAGCCAGTTGCTGGTTCCGCAGTTCACGGTCTGAATGCTGAAAAGATGGTAGAACGTATGTTTGGTGAGAAAAGTTTTGTCGTTAAAACCTTTTAAAGTATCAATAATATTGCCTGCAAAAGAGAGAGGCGATTTTAAAATTTCGGCACTGGTTTTTCCTTTTTCAGACTGAATATCGGAATCGCTGGTTAACTGTACGCCGAATAAAGGCATTCTCGGATAAAAAATATCAGTGGAGTGGAAAAGGTCGATCGGGAAATTGGAAATACTTCCGCCATCAATAAAAACTCCGGCAGGATTGATCTCTTCCTGTTTGGTATTCATCCAGAATCTCCATGCATATTTTACGGAGTTATCATTTTTGTCGATCTGTTTCTGAAATGGTTCAAAGAAGAACGGAACCGACATGGAAGCTCTTACAAATTCAGCCGGACTGATCTTTTTAAGCTCTTCTTCCGACCAATACAGATTTGCCATTGTGGGAAGTTCCACTTTTATTTTGGCGTTAATATCCGTTGTAATTACGATGTATTCGGATTTTAAGGAATAGAAAGGATCTTTTTTATAATACTCGTTGTTAATGACACCGTCGTAGAATATTTTAAAACGGATTTCGTCGATATGTTCCTTGTTGTTCTGCCGGATTTCCTCAATGCTTTCTAAAGCTATATTATAATATTGTGTTTCATTGCCGTGGCGATAATTCAGGTTAAGATCTTTGCCTGTTTTTACAAACTTGTCATTCAGCGCAGCCACTGTTTTAATGTCGAAAGCATCCAGAACGTCTTTCATCTGATTCAGAAATGTATTTCCGGGATTTAATCCTGAATTGGCTTTTTTCAGATCATTATATAATTTTCTCAGATACAGATAAGCAATGATGATCGGAATGATGGGAACCAGAAAAAGCAGTTTGGCTCTCAGCGTTGTTTCCGAAGAAATGACAAAAGGCGCAATCACGAGAATCAGCATAATAATTCCTGCGATAATGGAATTGATCTTCAGGAAATTTTTGTTATTCAGCATCGAATGGATGGTGGTTTTTACATACGGTTTTCCATCCATAAAGTCGGAGAAATTCCAGTTGAAGAGAATATCTTTAATCACTTCACTTTTGGCTTCTTCCTTGGTTTTACACGCGGCGATCAGCATCGTATTAATGGCTCCTGCACTCGTTCCGGCAACTTTCAGAAAACGGATCCCGAAAATTTCCAGTCCGTACAGATAACCTACCAGTGCGCTTCCCCAGACTCCGCCTCCTTCCTGCACAAATTCCACATACTGATTGCCTTCTGCATCCAGAAGATCAGAAAATTCCTTCGCCGAAATACGGTTGTGAAGCGCAGAAAGTTTTTCTTTGGATTCTTTGGAAAGAACATCTTCCTCAAGAATTTTTTGCAGCATTTCAGGTTTCATGGCTTTTGTTTTTTGGTTGTTTTTATTTTTTAAATGGGGTTGATAAGACCACCCCGTCTCAATTTTCCCTGAAAATTGATCCACCCCTCCGGAGGAGGGGAATTCTCAACGTTTCATTAGTTCATTGATTCTGAATTAAAATTACAACTATTTAAAAGATTCAGCCACAGTATTTTCACGATAATTAAAGCGGGAAAATTACCATTGTTTTCTTCGGGCGTAGATAAAGGTACAGATGACAACCAGAGCCATTAAGCCTAAGGTATAAAAATATCCGTGTTGGGTATGTAATTCCGGCATATTGTCGAAATTCATTCCGTAAACTCCTGCAATAAAGGTGATGGGTAAAAAATACACCGAGTAAATTGCCAGAACTTTCATCACCTGATTGGCTTTCTGGTCAGAAAGGGCGAGAAACATCCCGATAAGGTTGGTGATCTGTGCGTTGAGATGGTCGAAATCGGCAACCACGTCCTTGTGTTTGTCTTTTAAATCGTACACTTCGGAGTCCTGAAGCCCGAGTAATTTAAATTTATCGATGGCATCTGTGGAAATTGTAAGCACTCTTGAATTCAGCCCCGATTTTCTTTTCAGCTTGTATAACCTTTTAATCTGGTTTGTATGATTGGTATTTTTAAGGAAAATTTCGTTTTCGATATTGTCCATCGTTTCCAGAAGACTTACCGATTCATCATCAAAACTTTTCATGATGAGCAGTGCGATTTTCAACGCAATATTTTTGGAGGTAGTTTCGGTTTTCATGGCAGAAAGCTGTTTCTTGGTTTCTGCGATGCTCTTCGTTTTCATCCTGTGGATCGTGATGATGGTTCTTCCCAGAATAAAAATCCCGATTTTGGTACTGATGTCGCTGATCGTATTGAGGTTTTTGCGTTCCAGCTCGGTACTTTCCCGCAGGAGGAAGAATTTTACCTCTCCGTCCTCTTCATATTTCGGTAAGTGATTAGGATCTAAGGTATCTTCCAGAAGAAGATTATTGATTTCGTACCGTTCGTGTAAAAATTTCAGGTCTTCCGCTGTGGGAGCCTCTACATCCACCCATTCGCACTGGGAATCTCTGTAAATCGTGTCAATTGGCATACCGTAAAAATAGTAATATTTTGAAATACTATGTCTCAAATAAGTTTATCTTTGTCAAAATTAAAAAACTATATGATTAAAAGTACAATAAGAGGAATCGGATTTTATGTTCCAGATAACGTTGTTACCAATGATGATCTAGCAAAATTAATGACTACCAATGATGAATGGATCACGGAAAGGACGGGGATAAAAGAAAGAAGACACCGTAAAAACAGAAACGATTCTCAGGAAACGACAGCTTATTTAGGTTTCAAAGCTTCTGAAAAAGCAATTGCGAATGCGGGTTTAACGGCTAAAGATATAGATTATATTGTTTTTGCAACCCTTTCTCCGGATTACTATTTCCCGGGATGCGGTGTTCTGCTGCAGGATATGCTTGGCTGCGATACCATCGGAGCTTTGGACGTGAGAAACCAGTGTTCCGGTTTTGTATATGCGACGAGTGTGGCAAATGCCTTCATTAAATCCGGAACGTATAAAAATATTCTGGTGGTGGGTGCGGAAGTGCATTCTTTCGGACTTGATTTTTCTGATGAAGGAAGAGGGGTTTCCGTTATTTTCGGAGATGGGGCAGGAGCGATTGTACTGTCTGCAACAGAAGATGAAAACGCAGGAGATATTTTAGCATTCAACATGCACTCTGAAGGGAAATTTGCAGATGAATTGTGCACACAGTTTCCGGGTTCCAAATACGGATGGAGCGACAGGATGAGAAAAGAACCTGAAAATGTAACGAACAAAGAAGTTTACCCGATCATGAACGGAAATTTCGTGTTTAAGAACGCAGTAACGAGATTCCCTGAAACCATGCAGGAAGCTTTGGATAAAGCAGGAAAAACAATTAACGATGTAGATATGTTTATTCCGCATCAGGCGAATTTAAGAATTGCCCAGTTTGTTCAGCAGAAGTTTGGACTTCCGGATGAAAAGGTCTTCAACAACATCCAGAAATACGGAAATACAACGGCAGCTTCCATCCCGATTGCTTTAAGTGAAGCGATTGAACAAGGGAAAATTAAAAGAGGAGATTTGGTACTTCTTTCAGCTTTCGGAAGCGGCTTCACATGGGGAAGCGTTTTGTTTGAATATTAATGCCAAAGAAGCATTTTACGATAAAAATCCGCAGACTGTTCTGCGGATTTTGTTTTATGTGGAGTTTGTTTAAACTTTTATAAATAAATATTCTTTTCGGTTTTGCGTGTTCTCGATCCGAGACGGAGCCAAACTGTTTGGGTTTACACTTTCTCGGAGCGAGACGGTGTGTTTTTCTTTCAGGCTGAACTTTCTCGTTCCGAGAAAGTAAGAATCTGTCTGGGTTTTGGTATTCTCGGGTAGAGAATGCTTCTCCCTATTTTTCTTTCAGCATTTTTTCGATCAGTTTATTCTGCATTTCCATAAGTTGGCTGATCTGCTGCTGATTTTGCATCACGCTTTTGAATAAATCTAAATCAACATTATTAATATTTGTATCTCCTACATTTCCCACAGAAGAATTATTGCTTGTTTTTACATTATTATTGATGATGGTATCTCCTTCCAAAAAATACTGAGGTTCCACTTTAAAGAATTCAGCCACTTTCTGCATAAAAATAAAGTCTAATTTTTCAATGCTTCCATTTTCAATTTTGCTGAGATAGCTTTGGGAAACTTCAAGCTGAAAAGCCAGATCTTCCTGAGACATTTCTTTCTGTTCTCTCAGTTTTTTTATTTTAAAGCCAACACTGTTATTCATAATTATGGAAATTGAACTGTAAATATACTGTTTTTAGGAGAAAAAATTTATTCCAAACGGAATTGTATTTTATTCTGTTTGGAATAGATAATTAGGGAATGAGATTTTATTTTTGAAAAAAGTTTCGCGAAATACTTTTTATGTAAAAATTATTATTAATTTCAAATTCTAAAAACAAATGAAAAAAATTATTTTATTGGCAGCCTTTGGAGTTGCCGGAATGTTAAGTGCTAAAACTTCTAATAAAGAAGGTGAGTCCAAATCAAAGGTTTTTTACCACCCGATTGTCCTTACCTCTTCGTGTGGCTACACACAGGTTGTAGAAGTTGGACCTAATGACCAGCCAGATTGTTGGATGACAGACGCTCAACAAATGGAAGATGAATGTGCATCTCCGTTTACTAATCCTAGATTAGCTGGAATAAATTGGACTTAATAAACAATTAATTAACACTAATGCGTAAATATCTTTTAATATTATCAATTATTTTTTCTTTAAATGTTTTTTCTCAACAAAAAGAGGAAAAATCTTTTTCTGATCTTGAAGTTCAATATGAATATTCTTTTGTAAGAGACACTACAGATGTAGATCAAAGCCATAGGGCAAAAGAATTAATGATTTTAGATTTGAATTCGAATACATCATTATTTTATAGTCAACAATATATGGCAGCTCGAAAAATCTTTGAACAAGCTGCAATAGATGCTCAAAATAATAAGAATGTAACTATCAATACAGGCGATTTACCAAAATATAAAATAGGCTATTCTGTATATAGAAAAGATTTTGGTATTTTCGTTACAGTACTTATTGCCAGAGATTTATTCACATTTGAAAATACTTTTTTGAAATGGAACGTTAATTATAAAGATGTTAAAACAATTCTTGGTTATAATTGTAACAAAGCTACTACCGTCTTTAATAATAGAACGTACACAGCTTGGTATACAAAAGAAATTCCAATTTCAGAAGGACCTTACAGATTTAAAGGATTATCTGGTTTAATTTTGGGGATCAATGATGAAAAAAATTACCATTCTTTTTTGGCAGTTGGCATTGAGAAAAAACAGGTTGAAATAAAGCCTCTTCAAAAAGGGGTTCCCGTTACTCGCGAACAATATCTGAAAAAAAAGGAAGAGTTTAAAAGTAATCCCTATCCTGAAAGAACTAATATTTCAAAGGAAAGAAGAGATCAAATGATTGAATCATTTAAAAAAGATAACAATCCATTAGAAAGTTAATTTTTAGTTTATTAAAAGGATAAATTAACAAAAATTCCGCAGAATTTTCTGCGGAATTTATTTTTTACTGTACATTCAAGCTTTTCAGCAATTTCTCGGTATCGGAAGAATCCTGTCCTGTTTTTTTCGCCAGTTCGATGGATTTTTCGGCCCATAGTTTGGCGTTTTTCTTGTCGCCAACTTTGTTGTAAAGATTGGCTAAAGTATCGGTATTCGCGAAGTTTTCGTCTTTCTTTACAGATTCCTGCGCCCAAACTACTGCTTTTTCCAGAGAAGCTTTGTTGCTTACATTTTCAAAGAAATTCCATGCAAGAGAATTCAGTTCTTCGGAGCTTAATGCAGAAGTGTCCTGGTTCAGTTCAAGCGTCAGTTTTTCGTATTTGGCAATGTCTTTATCTCTTAACGCTCTTCCAGCCTGTGCTTTTTTAAGAATTTTCTCTGCTTCTTCCTTAGACAAGAATTTCTGAGCTTCTGTAAGGAAATAATTGTCGTCCCACGTTTTCGACTGTGCGTTGTAAGACTTTTTAAGGACAGACGTAATCTTTATGCTTTTGTCGATGGCTTCATACTTTTGAGGAGTAATCATTTTGGAGATTTCATCCTTTTTTGCCTGAAAAATTTTGTACATCGGGCTGTCTGCGTTCTGTGCAACGGAAAGAAGCATCTGAATATCTTCTCTGTCCAGCTCTTTTTTCGAACTGAAATAACGCTCCATTACTCTTCCTGCAAATTCAGCATCGTTGTACATCGTAAGAGAAGCAAGGTTTTTCAGAAACTCAGGATCTTTTTCACCGTCTTCGAATTTTTGTTTCAGCGCGGTTAATCTTTTGCCCGGATCTCCTGCATCTTTTGCAAACTGAATGAAATCGTTTTCCTCCACATATCCTAAAGTTCTGTGTACCAGTTCTCCGTTTCCGTCTACAAAAAGGTAAGTAGGGAAGGCTTTTACGTTGTATTTTTTGGCAATTTCAATTCCTTCGCCTTTCTCCATATCAATTTTTGCATTGATGAAGTGGGAGTTGTAATAATCTCCTACGGTTTTCTGCGGGAAAATATTTTTCGCCATCAGTTTACAAGGTCCGCACCAAGTGGTATATGCGTCGATAAATACAAGTTTATTTTCTTTTTTTGCTTTGGCAAGAATGGCTGTAAAGTTGGATTCTTCAAATTTTATTCCCTGCGCAAGAGCAAACGCTCCGATGAATAAGGCAGAAAATATCGATAGTTTTTTCATAATACTTTTTATTGGTTGCAAATGTAATAATTATGTTAATAAATAAGTCTTTTCAGGGGAGAAATAGTTACAACGTAGTTTTGATTATTTTTTTGATTTCAGGTTAAAAAAGAAACGGATGTCTTATTAAAAACAGTAAATATTTTCATTTTACCTATCGAATTAATTGGAAGTATTAAATTTTATTAAAAAATAAATTATTCTTAGTTTTGTGAAAAACAAAAAGACACCCATGAAAATGATGAATTATTATAACAAGGATAATAATTTGTTGAAGTATGTCTAATAGTTTCTGCCGGTTTGTATTGCTACTGGTCAATGCCTTTTCCGTTTCCGTACATGAGCATCATGAAACGATACATGTTGCACAGAACGTAATCATTATTGTGTTGTGTTCTGCATTAATTGGGTTATTTCTTCATTTCAGATCCAAACAGAAAAAGCAGCTTGCAAGAATCAGAAATATTCTCAGAAACCAGCGACAGGGATTTGTTCAGGATAAAGGTTTTTATTCTGAGGATCCAAAACCGGATTTTGCAAATATTTCCATTGAAGAAATTCAGAATAATGACGATGTAAAAGGAAGGAAAAAAGCAGAATCTCCGATGACTTCCGAAACCGAAGCCAAACTTCTTGAACTTCTGGATGATTTTGAAAAGGGAACGTCCTTCACGAATAAAAATATGTCTCTGTCCTTTCTTGCAGGAGAGTTAAACACCAATACGAAATATCTTTCGCACCTCATCAACCGCCATAAAAATTCGGATTTTAAAACCTATATCAATCGTCTGAGGATAAATTACATCGTCGATAAGCTTATTAATGACGAAAAATACCGCCAATACAAGATCAGCATCCTCGCTGAAGAGTGCGGATTTTCTTCTCACAGCAAGTTTGCCTCCGTTTTTAAACAGATTACAGATTATTCTCCATCGGTTTATATAAAGTTGCTTTATTCTGAAAATCAGTCGGATATGATTCCTGTTTTTCACGAAAACGATCAACAGTCTTAGTCTTTTTCTTTTCATTTTCCTGAAAACGGATAACCTTTCTTTTCGCAGAAACTATTGAGTGCATTATATTTGCGCCAGTTTTACGGGATAACCACTACTACTGCAGTTATTACCAATCTTTCCGGAAAAATAAAACCCGTACTGCTCACCTAAACACTAAAAACTAATAATGCCACTAGCCAATGTTGTAAAATATGTAACCGATATTTTGCACCAAACCATGAAACATTAACTAGTAACGAATTAAACGGATGAGAACAATTTTTACAGTCGTTATGGCTACTGTAGGATCTAATTTTGCCTTTTCGCAGATCGGGATCAATACAGCAAATCCTATAACGAGTTTGGACGTAGTCGCAAAGAACAGCGATGGCTCCACTGCGGAGGGTATTTTACCCCCGAGATTAACGGGAGATCAACTAAAAGCGGGAGATTCCAGATATTCAAGCACACACGCCGGAACTATTGTATATGTAACTTCACCGGTCACTTCAATCACTTCAAAAACCAACAGAGTAGATGCTCAGGGATTGTATTATTTTGACGGTACGATCTGGCAGAAATTAATGCTTGGTGATGAAAAATCATTAAACAGCAAGAACATCGGCGATATTAAAACTTCTGTAAAAAAGACCGACCACGGAGGATGGTATCTTTTGGACGGAAGAAATATTGCAGCCCTTTCGCCGGTAAGTCAGGCAGCAGCAGCAAGTCTGGGATTTACGGACAATCTGCCGGATTCCAGAGACAGGGTTCTGAAATCCAGAGCCAACGGAGAAGTTTTAGGCGCTACAGGAGGCGAAAACCATTTCGGAATTTTACAGTCTAACCTACCGAATATTACCCTTTCAGGACCGGTAAACGGGGTGGCGCAAAGTGCGGGATCTCATACCCACTCTTCCACAGAAGGGGGATTTTTATTGGGTGGAACCACGGTGAACAACAGTTCCGGCGGTTATCATCCGGATGGAGCTTCTACCGCATGGGGCGGCATCGGAATGCTGAACAATACAGCCGTTGCGGGAGCGCATATGCACACTGTGGCAGGAACGGCAACCATCTCTACCGGAGGCGGAGGGAAATCTATCGACAACCGATCTGCTTATCTGGTGGTGAATACATTTATCTATCTGGGAGAATAATCTTCCTAACAATACAATCGGGGTGATTGCCCGGTTTTTTTCAGTCAAGTTTTTTTAAGTACAAAACCGCAGCTTTTTTTGCGGTTTTGTTTTTTTATTTCATTTTTGTAGAATCTGAAGCTGCTTTTGTACTGTCTGAAGGAGCTGCAGTAGTTTCTGAATTGGCAACGGCAGAATCTCCCATTCTGTTTCTTAAAGAATCTTTGTTGTGCTCTTCTTTAAATTCTTCCCTGTTTTCTTTCTTATCGGCACAGCTTCCTAAAAACAGCAGTCCTAAAACGGTACAAATCCATAATTTTTTCATAGTAAATTTTTTAATGTTTAGTGTATATCAAATATAATGATTTAAAAAGTAAAAAGTAAAAAGTAAAAAGTAAAAAGTTCTTTTTAAACTTCTGAGCATTATAAATCCCCAGAAAATTTTCTGAGGATTTTGAAATTTTTAAGTTAAAATTCTGTGTTATTTTACAGTAGTGCTTGCAGAATCCATTTTCATCTTCATACTGTCCGGATTGGCTTTTGCTGTAGTCATGGTGTCTGTTGTGGCAGGAGCAACGGCTGTTGTATTATCCACCATTGTAGAATCCGAATTGGTGGTCGACATGGAAGACTCTTTTGTACCGCAACTTACTGCGAATATTCCGACTGTTGCTATTAACAATAATTTTTTCATAATATTTTATTTTGGTGTGATTGTAACATGATTAGTTCAATTATTATTCCGAAAGTATTGGTAAGCCTATTAAATTATCAATAAAATAAATTAAAAAGTGTTAATAAATCTCTTATCAATCAGTAATTTAAAGAAAGAAAAAGCCCCGAAACCAAGATTCCGGGGCTGTATTGATATAAGAACAACAATTATCTATTGTTCCTGAATGATTAACCTAAATACGGATATTTGTAATCTTTAGGAGATACAAAAGTTTCTTTAATAGATCTTACAGAAGTCCATCTTAGTAAGTTCATTTTAGAACCTGCTTTATCATTTGTTCCTGAAGCTCTACCACCACCGAAAGGCTGCTGACCAACAACAGCTCCTGTCGGTTTGTCATTGATGTAGAAGTTTCCGGATGCATTTTCCAACGCTTTGAATGCTTCATTTACCGCGTAACGATCCTGTGCAAAAACAGATCCTGTTAATGAATAAGGAGAAGAAGAATCTACCAACTGTAAAGTTTCAGCCCATTTTGCATCTTCATAAACGTAGATAGACAAAATTGGTCCGAAGATTTCCTCAACCATACTTTCGTACTGAGGATTTGTAGTTTCAATAACAGTCGGGTGTACAAACCATCCTTTAGAATCGTCTGTTTTACCGCCGATTACAACGTTTGCTTCAGTTGAAGAATTCGCTCTGTCAATATATCCTTTACATTTTTCAAAAGAATTTTTGTCAATTACCGCATTTACAAAGTTAGACGGATCTTCTGGAGAACCGATTTTGATAGAAGCAATCTGAGTTTCCATTACTTTTTTCACATCTGCCCAAAGAGACTGAGGAATATACGCTCTGGAAGCCGCAGAACATTTCTGTCCCTGATATTCGAAAGCACCTCTTACCAAAGCAGTTGCCACCGCTTCTACGTTTGCAGAAGGATGCGCAATTACGAAATCTTTCCCTCCGGTTTCTCCAACGATTCTTGGATACGTTCTGTAATTATGAATATTGTCTCCGATCATTTTCCACATTCCCTGAAAAACTTTCGTAGAACCTGTAAAGTGAAGTCCTGCAAAATCTCTGTGCGCCAAAACTTTCTCAGCCGTTTCTTTTCCATCTGTGAAGATCATGTTGATAACCCCTTTTGGAAGACCTGCTTCCGTAAGAACGTCCATGATAACTTTTGCGGAATAAACCTGCTTATCAGAAGGCTTCCAAACCACTACGTTTCCAAGCATTGCCATACAGGTCGGTAAATTTCCTGAAATCGCTGTAAAGTTGAAAGGAGTTACCGCAAAACAGAATCCTTCCAATGGTCTGTATTCCACTCTGTTCCAGATTCCTGCGTCAGAAACCGGCTGTTCGGAATACATTTCCGTCATAAATTCTACGTTGAATCTTAAGAAATCGATGAATTCACAAGCGGAATCAATTTCAGCCTGATGAACATTTTTAGACTGTCCGATCATCGTTGCTGCATTAATAACGTCTCTGTAAGGTCCTGCCAAAAGATCAGCCGCTTTTAAGAAAATGGCAGCACGGTGTTCCCATCCCAGTTCGTTCCATTCTTTTTTCGCAGCCAGCGCAGCGTTTATCGCATCATCTACATGCTGCATGGTTCCTCTGTGATAAAATCCGAAATCGTGCGCATGATCCTGAGGCGACTGAAGCTGAACTTTATCTCCTGTTTTTACTTCTTCACCATTGATGATCATTGGGATTTCGATTTTTTCAGCCCACATTTTTTTGTACTGGGCGATCAGACTTTTTACTTCCGGAGTTCCCGGTGCATACGAATTTACGGGCTCGTTTACTGCAAATGGTACTTGCGAAATTGCTTTAGACATATTAGTTGTATATTTTTATTTGCTAATGATACAAATTTACAACAATTATTTGGGTCGGAGAGAATGTGTGAATGGTCAATTTTGCTTCGCAGGTGAATTGTGAATTTTTGAATAGAGCTGAAATTGATAAGACTAACGAATTGACAATTCACCATTGATTTTCACGGTTAACAGTCAATTTTGCTTCGCAAGTGAATTGTGAATTTTAAAATATAATTGAAAAATTGACAAGTATAACGAATTGACAATTCACCATTGATCCCCTACATTTTCTCAGTCTCTAAAATTTTTAAAACTAATTTTTCTTCCTGTGTGAGATCTGCTTTACCATCGTTTTCCTCTATCTGTTCAAGCTCATCAAGATATTTTTTGATGGTGTTGTTTTCATACAAATTAATGACCAGAGGATGAACATAATATTTTCTACATACCGTACTGGTATTTCCAAGATGGGAAGCAACTATTTCAAGGGCTTCTTTCACTTTTTTCTTGTATTCTGTATGGGTTTCTGCATAGCCGATTTCCTTAAAAGCAATCAGAGCACTTACGGTTCCCGACCATGTTCTGAAATCTTTCGCCGTAAAATCTTCACCGCTGATTTCTTTAATATAATCATTCACCATTCCGGAGTCTACAGTATGGCGGTTTCCTTCATCATCAATGTACTGGAAAAGTTCTCTTCCGGGAATATCTTTGCACTTCTGCACCAGTCTGGAAAGCCTTTTACTTTTCAGATCAATATCATGCATTACGCCTTTTTTTCCTTTAAAATGAAAAGTTATTTTCTGTCCCTTAACCTGAACGTGCTTCTCCTTTAAAGTCGTTAAACCGAAAGAACCATACAGTTTTTCATATGCATTATTGCCAATTCTTATGTTGGTTCTCTGCATTAAACTTACGATCAGTGCAAGAATCTTTCTTTTTTCGAAATTTCTTAAGGCTAAATCTTTCTCAACCTGCAGGCGAATATCCGGTAAAGCATACCCGAACTGAAGCATTCTGTAAAACTTCGTGTGATTTCTCAGGGCACTCCAAAGCGGATGATAACGGTATTGCTTTCGTTTTTTAACATCAAAACCGGTTGCCTGAAGATGGCCGTTGTCCAAAGCGCAGATCCATACATTTTCCCAAGCCGGAGGAATAACCAGTTTGTTAATTCTTGTGATTTCTTCTTTATCCCTTATTTTTTCGCCGTCTTTGTAGTAAGAATATTTTTTTCCGGTTTTCTTCCGTGTAATTCCGGCTGTTTCTGCATCGGTGGTATATATAAGATGTACCGCCTTTGCAGATGCTACCGGGTCTTTCATAATTTTTACGATCTTCGAAGGCTTCAGATGTGAGATGAGTTCTAAGTCTGAATTTTCCATAAGATGATTTGGTTAAGAGTTCCTACCCCTTGAAAACAGCCATAAAATAATAGCTATTACGGCGACTACTACGATAATTCCCCACCACATTCCTGCTTTAAAGATCGTTTCTACTGCTTCGCAGCTTGTTAATGTCAGCAGACAAAATATCATCATACTGTATAAGCTCCATTTTTTCATAATAATTTATTTTTTGGTGTTTATTATTTTATACTCTGTTATGGTCTGCGCGCCATCTTTTTATTGATCTCTTGATTTTGTCGCCCGAAATATTTTCATGTAATGCTTTATGCAAAAGCTC
The DNA here is from genome assembly GCF_900156825.1 of Chryseobacterium gambrini. Taxonomy (GTDB): domain Bacteria; phylum Bacteroidota; class Bacteroidia; order Flavobacteriales; family Weeksellaceae; genus Chryseobacterium; species Chryseobacterium gambrini. The sequence continues at coordinate 38,791 of NZ_FTOV01000010.1, forward strand.
TTTAAATTCATCATCATAAGCGAATCTTAACGCTGCAATCTGGTCAAATTTCAGCTTACCTTCAACCTCATCAGATCTCTGCTGGAAAAGTTCGTAATACCTCTGTTTAAATTCTAACCGAACCAATCGGTTCTGAAGAACCAGCGCATAATGCTGTCTCAGCATAATCGCAAGATAGAAAAGAAGAAAAATAGCAGCGGAAAATAAAATCCAGATCAATTGGTTGGTTTCATCATTAAAGATTTTATAAATGCCAAATATTTCCAATCCCATCAGCAATGGAAGATAAATGAAATGATGCGGCGGGTAAAATTTTCTGTGATTTTTGTAATTCTGACTTTCCATATGGTGTAAGTAAGCAATAACCTTTCCAAAATGTTAAATTTTAACAACAATTGATTCTTGTGGTATCTGAATATTGCTGTTTTCTTACATATAATTCAGAATTCCCGATCTTTCCTCATCATAAAACAGATTATTTTTCAGAAGCTTTTTCCGGCTTTCCGCACTCGCTGTTATAGTTTTTGGATTTGCGGCGGCGGAGCCGCCGCAAATCCAAAAACTATAAACGAGCTCAGACAAATGCTGCAATCCGGGCTAGGATTTCTGTCGTTCCACAAACATTTGCCATTTCAGGAAATCAAGAATAACAAAGCACAGAAAAACGTTCAATCATGCAGAAACGGTTTAAAAACAACAATAATTTCATCTTCAAAACTTAAAAAAATCGTAACTTCACCTCTTTAAAAAATTAAGATAAAATGACTTCAAAGGAAAAAGTAGCTGCGCTTCGTGAAGAAATGCAGAAAAATAATGTTGATGCATTTATAGTATATTCTGCAGATCCTCACATGAGCGAATATCTGCCGGAAGAATGGCAGGAGAGAGCATGGCTATCAGGATTTCTGGGTTCTGCAGGTTTTGTGGTAGTTACCAAAGACAAGGCAGGACTCTGGACAGACGGAAGATATTTTACACAGGCTCCGATCGAGCTGGCTGGTTCAGGAATCGATCTTTTCAAAGACGGAATGGAGGGAACGCCTCATTATATCGACTGGATCATTTCTGAAATTCCTGCGAACGGAAAAGTAGCGGTAAATGCTCTGGCAACTTCTCACGCTAACTGGGAATTGTTAACACAGAAATTAAACGCAAAAAATATTACCCTTGAAGACCTTCCTTTACTGAAAGAAATCTGGAAAGACAGGGGAGCACCTTCCAAAAATCCAATATATGTACATCCTGTAGAAAGAGCAGGAAAATCCGTAGTAGACAAAATCGCGGCAATACGCCAGAAAATGGAAGACATTGAGGCAACGGTACATATCATTTCAAGCTTGGATGATGTAGCATGGACGCTGAATTTAAGAGGAAGCGATGTAGAAAGCAATCCCGTGTTTTTAGGCTACATCGTTATCACTAAAAATGATGCGAAATTGTTTACAGATCTTGATAAGCTTGAAGTGGAAGCCAGAAGACAACTGGACGAAGCATGGGTAAAAATGATGCCTTATGAAGAATTCTACAACTGTCTGAAAGAATTTAAAAACGAAAAAGTTCTCGTTTCACCAAACAGCAACCAGTCGATTTTTGAAGCGTTGAAATCTGAAAATGAATTCATCAAAGCTCCGGTTCCGGGAAATCTGATGAAAGCCCAGAAAAACGAAACGGAACTTGAAGGATTCAGAAAAGTAATGGTAAGAGATGGCGTTGCAATGGTGAAATTCCTTTACTGGCTGACTCACAACGCCGGAAAAGAAGCCATGAACGAATATTCTATCGGTGAAAAACTGAGAGGCTTCCGTGCAGAAGGCGAAAATTTCGTAGGCGAAAGTTTCGGAAGCATCGTCGGATACAAAGACAACGGAGCTATTATGCACTATTCTGCCAAAAGTGAAGGAAGCAAAGACGTTACTAATGATGCAAGTATTCTGGTAGATTCCGGAGGTCAGTATTTGGAAGGAACAACAGATATTACAAGAACTTTGGCTTTAGGAGCAGTTTCTGAAGAATTCAAAAGAAATTCAACATTGGTTTTACAGGGATTAATCCGTTTATCGATGGTGAAATTCCCGAAGGGAACAAGAGGTGTTCAGCTGGATGCAATCGCAAGACTTCCGCTTTGGATGGTAGGGAAAGATTACAATCATGGAACTGGACATGGTGTAGGAAGTTTTATGAACGTTCACGAAGGTCCGCAAAACATCAGAAAAGATATGAATCCGCAGGAACTGTTGGTTGGAATGGTCTGCTCGAACGAACCGGGGTATTATCTGGAAGGAGAATACGGAATCCGTCATGAAAATCTGATCGCCGTAAAAGAATCTGCAACCACCATTCACGGTACTTTCTACGAATTCGAGACTTTAACATTCTGTCCGTTCTTTAAAGATACCATTGTGAAAGAAATTCTTTCTGAGGAAGAAATCAACTGGCTGAATGCTTATCATAAAACGTGTGAGGAGAAAATAGCGCCATATTTAGAAGGAGAAGTGAAAGACTGGTTCCTTGAACTTGTAAGTCCTTTGTAAAGAAAATAAATAGATTAAAAAACCGTCCTGTTAGTATTTGCAGGACGGTTTTTTTGCATTACCGTATTTTTACGGAGGTGTTTTTAGGGTTTATCCTGAAAAAATAAAATGAAACCCAACCTATCTTTGTACCAGCAAAAAGACATCATTCATATCTTCATATAGTAAATTCAAAGCAGGTAATCATCTCAGTTCTTGAGGTGATTTTTTTATTTAAGTCTGTATCTTTTGCTTACTTTTGCCGGAAAATCATATTCAGTCTCTAATGGTAAAGGATTTCTTTCGCAGTTTTAATATATTTTCAGAACAGGAAATTGAAGAATTTTTAAGGCTTTTTGAAGTCCGGAAACTCAACAAAAACGAAATTTTTATAAGAGAAGGTGAAAAATGCAGAGAGATTGCATTTATAGAAACCGGCATTTTCCGTTCTTATTATATTTCCGACGAAGGAAAAGATATAACCTACTGCTTTAGATTTCCGAATGATCTTATGGCTTCTTACTCATCATTTATTTCCGGTACACCAAGTGTAGAGACAATGCAGGCTATTTCAGATGCCGATTTGTTGATTTTAAAGAAAGATAAAGTAGAAGAATTAGTTCAGATTCATCCGAATTGGATGAAATTTTTAAAGACAATCGCCGAGCAGGAGTATCTCGAATTGGAAAAACGTTTTTTTCAGTTACAGAGGGATAACGCGACACAGAGATATTCTGTTTTACTAAACGATCAGCCGGAGTATATTCAGAATATTCCGTTGCAGTATCTGGCTTCTTATTTGGGAATTACACAAAGACATTTAAGCAGAATCAGAAAAGAAATTACTTTTTAGACATTTGTCCTACACCTTGAAGTGCTGCCTTTATAGTTTTGTAAAAAAAATATATGAAGTCAAACATTTTAATTATCGGCGGAAACGGAACGGTTGGAAAAACCATCGCAAGAATTTTTGCATCAAGAAATCCGCAGGCTGCTATTTTCATTGGAGGCAGGAAACAGGGAAAAACGGACAATGATTTAATAATTGATGTTACCAAACCTCACACATTTCAAGTAATTATTGATAAAAAAATAGACGTGATCATACTTTCTGTGAATGATAAGGAAGATCATGTTCTCCGTTTTGCCATTGAAAACAAGATAGATTATCTGGATATTACAAAACCGACTCCGGATCTTGTGAAAGCCTATGATTTTGCTAAAAAACACACAATAAACAGCAGAATTGTCTTCAGCTCCGGCTGGATGGGTGGAATTGTAAGTGGATTAATCAACGAGTTTTCTGATAGTATTAATGATATTGATGAAGCAAAACTTTTCGTTTACTATTCTGTGAAGGATCTTGCGGGAGAAAGTTCGGCTCATTTTATGGCTGAAAATGTAGCTAAGCCTTTCTTTAAATATCAAAATAATAAGCCGGTTTCTATCAAACATTTTCTGGATGCCGAACCATTCAGGTTTTCTTTCGGAATCGGAACAAGACAGGCTTATAATTTTGATGTTCCAGATTTATACATTTTAAATCAGATTGAAAAAATACCGAACGTAAGTGTTAAGATGACTTATAATTCAAAATTTATCACCTGGTTATTGGGAGCATTTCAAAAAATAAGACTGTACAATATTTTATCTTTAAAGGAAAGAAAAATGATTTTCGGCTCCAGCGGAAACGGCGATCAGTCGATTTTCGAAATTGTTATTAAAACTCATGAAGGATCTAAGAAAATAAGTCTACAAAGTACGAAAGGGCAGGCTGAATTAACAGCCTTATCCGCTGTTTTGCATGTAGAACACTTGTTGAAAAATTCTTATGAAAACAAAATTTACTTTAGTCATCATTTATATCAGAATTCTTCATTATTCCAATCTCTCAATGCCTCTGAAACCATTCATATAAAAATAACAGAATGAAAAAGATATTGATTATTAATGGTCATCCTAACAAAGATTCTTTCAATTTTGGGATAGCAAAAGCTTATCAGGACGGAGCTCTGCAGTCTGGAGCGGAAGTTAAGGAAATCGTTATTGCAGATTTAAATTTCAATCCGAATCTACAGTTTGGGTATCAGAAAAGAATGGAGCTGGAGCCTGATTTGGTGAAAGCCTGGGAAAAAATACAATGGGCGGATCATCTGGTCTGGATTCATCCGGTTTGGTGGGGAGGTTTACCGGCAATAATTAAGGGTTTTATCGACAGACTTTTTCTGCCTGGTTTTGCCTTCAAATACAGAGAAAATTCTGTTTGGTGGGACAAACTGCTGAAAGGAAAAACGGCTCACATCATCACAACATTAGATCAGCCGGGTTTATATTATCGTTTTTTCTTTGGCAGACCGAGCGTGAATCAGCTTAGAAAATCTGTATTGCAATTTTGTGGAGTAAAGCCTGTAAAAGTTACCTATATCGGAATTATTAAAACTTCGGATATAAAACAGCGCAAGATATGGCTTGAACAAATAAGACTGTTAGCAAAAAAACAGAAGTGACGATTTTGAATATCGTTTTAGAACTTAATGAGGTGCTTTTTGAAAATATTGCTTTGTATTTTAACTTGGAAAAAAGCAACCGAAAATCATGACAATAGATAAAGGATATTTTTGTTTGCGGTTAAAAACCGTAAATTTGCAGCATGAATAACGATACCATTTGTGCGTTGGCAACTGCCAATGGAGTAGGTGCTTTAGGAATTATAAGAGTTTCGGGAGTTGAAGCTTTAGCTGTTGTGCAAAAGTCTTTTCCGGGAAAAAATCTTTCTAAACAGAAATCCCACACCATTCATTACGGATATTTTATGGACGGGGAAGAAGCGATTGATGAAGTGATGCTTTCTATTTTTCTGGCTCCGAAAAGTTTTACGACAGAAAATTCTGTGGAAATTGCATTTCATGGGTCGCCGCACATTGGAAAACGTATTCTTGAAACGCTGATTAAAAATGGCGCAAGAATGGCAAAAGCCGGCGAATTTACGCTTCGTGCATTTATTAATGGAAGAATTGATCTTTCTCAGGCTGAAGCGATTGCCGATGTTATTGCGTCTGAAAATGAAGCTTCGAGGAAAGTGGCAATTAATCAGTTGAAAGGAGGAATTACCAACGAAATTTCTTTCCTGAGAACCGATTTGCTGAATTTTGTTTCATTAATTGAACTGGAGCTTGATTTTGCAGAAGAAGATGTGGAATTTGCGGACCGATCGGCTTTGGTTGGACTACTAAATAAAATTGAAGTAAAATTAAATTCCCTGATTGAAAGTTTCCAATACGGAAATGCCATCAAAAACGGAACCGCGGTTGCCATCATCGGAAAACCGAATGCCGGAAAATCAACCTTGTTGAATGCGTTGTTGAAGGAGGAGAGAGCAATTGTAAGCAATATTGCAGGAACGACGAGAGATACAATTGAGGAAGTTCTTCATATAAAAGGTCATGCTTTCCGTCTAATTGACACTGCAGGATTACGCGAAACAGTCGATGAAATTGAAGCCATTGGTGTGAAAAAAGCCAAAGAAAAGGTTGAAAATGCCAACATTCTAGTCTACTTAGCGGATGCTGCAACAGAAGATTTTTCCGAAGATATTGAAATGATAAAATCTCTTCAAAGAGATGATCTAAAGCTGATTATCTGTGCTACAAAAATTGATGAGGTTTCTCCTGCAACATATGAAAAAGCAGAAGATGTTTTCAGAAATGTAATATCTCAGGAATTTGACTTTATTAAAATTTCAGCGGTTGAAAATCAGAATATTCAGGATCTTAAAAATGAATTGTCTTCTTATGTAGAGCAGTTGAAAGCTTCTGAAAACAATGTTGTGATTACCAATCAGCGCCATTTTGAAGCACTACAGAAATCTTTGGAAGCCGTACAAAAAGTAAAAGAAGCAATTACTTTCCAAATTTCCACCGAACTTTTAGCTTACGAACTGAGAAACGCACTTGAACATCTCGGTGAAATTTCAGGCGAGGTAACAAACGATGAGGTTTTGGGGAATATTTTTTCTAAGTTTTGTATCGGGAAATAATACTTGAACCATCCTTATAAAATATGTAGATCAAAAAAATTATTAAAAGGGGATTTTTTGATCTCTACATTTAAAGTAACTTGTTTCAGTTAGTATATATGCAAACTTCAATAACAAGTCTTATGTAATTATACCAACTATTTGATAATTTTTTAAATGGATGTTGTCTTCTGGATGATCTTATTTTAACTTTTTAATCATTAAAGGGGTGAATTGTATAATTTTGTGAAAACAAAAATTAACGACAGTCTGTAGCGTCATCATCGGAAGAAATCCGCAGGGTCTATGTTTTAAAAACCTTATCGGGATTTCTACCGGCAAAAATGATTAGTACCATTGCTATTCTTGTTTTAGCTGTTTTATAACCTAAGTTATTCGCTTTTTTATAGATAAGGAAAAGCATAGAGGTAATCACGGTTATATAAACCATCACTTAAATTCCATTTTTATTGAGTGAAACCAAACGGGTAATGTTAAGTTTCTGTTTGATAAATCTGAAAACACTTCTATATCCCATCGTTTTCTGTAGTAATCGGAAACTTCTTTGGCAGAGAATTCAAATTCATTACTCAAAAGCTAAAATTCTTTTTCTGTTTTTCGTTTTTTTGAAAAGAGTAATTTTTTCAAAACATATCCATTTTTACGTATGATTTAAATACAATTAGACATGTTGAAATAAGATGACCGAATTTTTTAACAGGTAGTAGTTACATGGCAGGATAAGGACGTTTTCTTAATGTTAATTTTGTGAAAGTTTAAATATAAAATATTATTTCTAAGAATAATTTTAATTATTTCAAATAGTTTGTAAAAATATATAATTTTTCGCCCTGATTATCAATGTATTCCAAAAAATATAGTTTTTTGTTTTTTATACGACTAGTTCTGTCGCCGTGCAGGGTGATATTTGCAGTATAGAAAATAACAAAATGCAACTTGACATTAAGACTCACGGTGGATATATGTAGTCTGAAAACCACCTTAAAAAATAAGGCTAAAACCTGAAGTTATCCTCGGAAAAAGAAACTTCAAATCTCAACCTTTTTTAATAAAACCAAACAAATTTACAAAAATGTCTACAAACAACAATGCGACTCAGACACTTTTTCGATTCGCAACGATGAGAAACCCTGAACTATCAAACCCTAAAGACCTGGACAAGAGATTTATCTTCAGAAACTCTACTCTGAAATCAACCAGTGTTTTTGATACCAATCTGGCTGCTCAGAAAACGCTGTCGGCGATCTGTGCTAAAATTGATACTCAGAATATTGCTCTTCAGATTTTCACTGAGGATACGCTGAAATCCCAGTACGGTAAGTTCTATGAAACAATGGTTTGGATAGCCCGAAACAAATCTGTTGCTGCCAAAACAGAATTCGATGCAAAAATTACGGCATGCAAATCTGCAAACGGAGTTCCGGTAATTGATTCTAAACTGTGGGATAATCTTGTTTATCAGGTGATCACACAAAAAGATTTCTACGTAAAGGAATTTATTATGCAGCTTTTGCATCTGGCACATATTCTTCAGAATTATGATATGAAGGACGAAATGTATCAGAATATTGTAAGAGCCAAAGTGGTGCTTCCGAAAGAATTGTTTAAAACAGATACAAGCGGTCTGAATGGCGGAAATGCTTCCAGAATATCCGGTGCTGTTATTGAACAGACTCCACAGCCACAGGTAATGTACAATGATAAAAGCATGAAATTCGCAGAGGCAAAAGTAAGACTGATGGAAAACCAGAAACTTTCTGATGCTCTTGTCAAAGTGGAGAAATCGTACCGCAGAGAATATCAGGATGCTTATCAAAAGTCTTATGATACTTATATGAAAGAATCTGCGCCTATTAAGAACGAATATCAGAGCAGGCTTTCTGAAGCCGAAAGCCGAAAGAAGTTTTTGGAAGGAAGAATTCAGTATCTTACTGAATTTAGTATTTCTAATCCTGAGTATTTCTTAAGAGACGAGCGTTTGCCGAGTGAACTGAAGGAATTGAATGATGGGTTAGCAAAACTACAGGTTCCACCTGTGGAATTCGCAGAATTCAGCTTTGATTACCGTCCTGAAGTTTCTGCAGACAGCCTTCAGAAAAGCCTGAGCGCAGAGCATTTGTCCACGTTAGCAAAAGTCATGGGTATAGATTCTTTTGCTACGGGAATACAAGGAATAAGCTCTTTTAATGATCTTAACGAAAGTATTTCTCAGAATAATCTTGCCCTACAGCAGCAGGTTCTGAATAATACCGAGCTTAATACCCAGGTGTCTGCATCGGTTGGAGGAATGCTTATTCCTGTCACCAACACCGTAAACAGTAACGGATGGATTCCGTATAGTGTGAAAACCTACAGCAAAGGAAGTTCAGACTGGTTTATTATGCTTACGGTAGACAATTATACCTCCAATATTGTTTCTGGATCGTACAAAGTTATACTTAATGGGACCGAGATTGCTTCTACCAATATTTTTCAGGCTGTAAGCGGAGTCAATTTTCTTTTTTACAACGGAACGTCGATCCCGGCTGCACAAACCGTAAACACAGGAGGCTTTGTATTGCAGGGAGAAGTTGTTCTTGATGATGGTAAAACCTATTCTTTAAACGTTACCCTGACAAGAGACTCCTCGGAAATCGACAGAATTCTTAAACAAGGGGTTTTTAAAGGAAGTTCCGCATTCACTCCTGTAATGAAACCTGTAGAGCCGGAAAACCCTGGAACTCCTGTGATCATTCCTTCCAATGCTGCCGCATTTATTCCTTCAGGATTTGGAATGAGAAATATCGGTGTTGCAGATTATCTTAAAGTAGAACAGTCTTTACAGGGGTATATTGAAGGCGAAGTTGCCCACATCGAGAATGTAATGGCAAGGGAAAGAAGAGAAAAATCTACTAAAAAAACTTCTCGAAGCGAGATTACAACAATGGAATCTTCGGATACCGAAAAAGAACAGTTGCGCGATACTTCTACTGCAGACCGTTTTGAACTTCAGAATGAAATTTCAAAAGCAATTCAGAATGTGAAGGATGCAAATGTTTCAGCGTATGTAAACGGAGAAAATACCTATCCAAGCGGCTCTATTAATTATGGCGTTTCCGGAGGGTTCTCCACTCACAACTCTAAAGAAGAAAATACAAGACAGGCAATGACGCAAGCCAAGGAAATTACTCAGAAAGCAACAGACAGGGTAGTTACCAAGGTTCATAAAGAGCGTACAGAGAAAATGATTGAAGAATTTGAAGAATCAAATATTCATGAATTTGACAATAGAAAAGGAGACAAGCACGTAGTGGGAGTTTACCGTTGGGTAGACAAAATTTATAAAAATCAGATCTACAACTATGGTAAGAGAATGATGTTCGAATTCATGATTCCTGAGCCTGCCAAACTTCATAATTTAGGAATGAAGATTTCTAAGAATGCAGAAAATTTGTTGATTAAGCCTGTAGACCCGAGAGAATCAACTATTCATAAAATTGCCACATTTGCATCGTTAAATGATGATACCATTCTTAAATTCTGGCTGAGCAAATACAATGTTGAAGTGGATGAATTCCCCATGGCTACTTTCAGCATCAATAAATCATTTCACGAAAGAGATTCTGCACATACTGGTAAAGATGATGATAAGGTACAGGTAACGAACGGTTCAGGAGAGGTGGAAATTCCTGATGGATATGTTGTAGATCAGGTAACCTATACTTTCAATACATATCCTCACGGTTTTAAAGGATCTCATCAGGCATTTATTACCATTGCCGGAAATCCTCTGCCATGGATTGTTTCTGCAAACGACACACAAAAGAACGGAGTATTGAAAAATCTGAATGTTAAAGATAAACTTGCGTTTTCATTTGCAACCGGAGAAAGCCCTATTATCGAAGGAAGTTTAGATGTAAGATGCAATCTTACTGCTGAAGCCAAAAATGCATGGCTACAGAAAACATTCAACAAAATTATTGAAGCCTACGAAAAAGTAAAAACAAAATATGATCAGGATCTGGCGGCCATTCAGGCACAGGGAGTACAGATCAAAGGTTCTAACCCAGGATTCTACAGACAGATAGAAAATACCATATTGAGGAGAAACTGTATCTCCTACATGATAAACCAGAACCCTTCCGCTGCTCTTACTTTCGGTAAAAACAAATATTATAAGACCGATAATGCAGAAGAAAGCTTCCTGAACACAGAAGTAAAACTAGATTCTACACTGGATCAGTATACATCTTTCATAAAATTTGTGGAGCAGGCTTTCGAATGGGAAATCATGAGTTATTATTTCTATCCTTATTACTGGGGGAATAGAAACAACTGGGACAAAATGTATCAGTTTGATGATAATGATCCTACTTTCCGTGCATTCATGCAGTCCGGAATGGCCAGGGTAATTGTTACTGTAAGACCAGGCTTTGAAGAAGCAGTAAGGCATTATCTTGCAACCGGACAAATCTGGAATGGAGGAGAAATCCCTGTCATCGACGATCCTTTGTTCCTTTCTATAGTAGACGAAATGCGCAAAACAGAAGGTGAGAAATATGGTAAAGCATGGGCAACAAGACTGCCTACAGCACTTACAATTCTGCAGGCGCAGTCTATCGGGCTGAATGTCACAAAAGCACTTCCGTTTGACGATAATCTTTCTGATTATGAAGATCCTACAAAGGTTCCGCAATCTTCGGAGATTACTCCTAATGATGCACAGATAGGAGGTGATAGCGATACACAGAAAACAGGAAATATAGCAGGATCCATCAAAGGATTGGATGGTTTACTGCCAGAGATTATGCTCAAAAATATGGACAAGTCTCCTGTAGATTTTACCAACCCAGATGACGGAGGTGATTTCTTCCTGCAAAATATCCCTGTGGGTAAATATGAAATCTGTCTTGATGAAAATGAAGATCTGAACAACCAATATAACATTATCAGTGGTAAAGTTACCAGAGTTATTGAAGTAAAAGAAGGATCTACAACAGAAGTTTCGCTCATAGTAAAAAGAATCTAATGACATAACATCTGCTTCAGACATTAGGCGGTAATCTTAAGTTTACCGCCTGAAGTCTGCTGCATAAAACAAAACAAATGAAACCAGCAACAATAACCGCTATAGGGATCAATGCCAATGCATTAAGAACCACTCAAAGGGTTTTTGTAACAACACAAAATTTTAATCCTGAGAGACACCGTATTATCTTACGGGTTAACGGAAGATATTATGATAATCTGCTAAATTATTTTATACTGGATATCGCATTAGGACAGAATAAAAACCCTTTTCCTTTTCAGTTTCCGGTTACAGCAGAATACATCACCATCCATGCGCAGCTTTATGATTACAAAAGTGATGAGATTATTGCAACTAAAAAGCAGGAGTTCCTGAAACAATCCTTTACATTTAAAAAGGTGGGAGATCTTGATAAAACAAATCCAGCACATTTTAATTTTTTCTGGAATAGCAAAAGGCTGGTATCCAAGGTGGAAGGCCCATTTGATAAAGACGGAAAACTGAGATCCGAAATAAAGCCCGGTGAACGGTATTATTTTACAGCTACACCAAACCAGGATCTGCATAATGTGGAACTTCTTTCCGTAAAATGGTCTTACCGTTATGATGGCGGAGAAATTACCCGCTTTAAAAATCACAGTGAGACCGTCAGGAACGGATGCAACGTGATGGAATGTACTTTTCATAAGGATCCGAAGAAAATAAAAGTGTATGCGTATTTCTTCGATCCAAGCGAAAAGGTAATGGTAAAGTTTACCAATTCCGGAATCACGGAAGAAGAGGAAGAACAGGTACCTGCAAAACAGCAGCCCGCAGAAAGTAGCCCGGAAGTATCCGCTCTGGACAATACAGAAAGCTCAGGTGAAGCCTTGGTATGGAGTAAGAAAGTGAGTTCTGAGTTTTGTGAGAAAGTGAAAAAAATCTCAAAAAATCTCGGATTGCCACAGCAGAATAATGAAGGAGCCAATTGGCTGATGACGGTCATGGCCTTGGAATCGGCATATACATTCAGTCCAAAAGCCGGTACATTCGGGAAAAATCCTGATGAGACCAATAAATACAAATATGTCGGACTCATACAATTCGGAAAGGCGGCAGCAGAAGAAGTGGGAACAACCAGAACTCACCTGATGTCTTTAACGGCCGAGCAGCAATTGGATTATGTAGAAAAACATTTCAAGTTAAAAAGGTTCAGAGGATTATTGAAGAGTAAAACGGCTCTTTATCTTTCGGTTAATTATCCGGTAGCTACCAAACACGCCGGAGAAAAAGATTATGTGGTGTATGACAGCTCAAAGGATGCTTATGATGATAACCCGATGTTCAAAAGAGAATCCCATGAATTCTGGATTGATAAAAAAACAGGAAACAAAAAATACTATAAAGGCAGAAAAGGCAAATCATACGTATGGGAATTCGATGAAGCTTTAAATGAAGTTGAAGAATTGGGAAAACAATATATGAGCAATGCGTCTGCTCCCAAAAGCAAGCCTGTAGCCGATCATAAGAAAACATCTGCTCCATCTGCCACGCCTTCAGCTCCAAAAAATAATACAAAGGCGTCAGCAAAGGATATTGTAACCTACCATGTGTATCATAACGGTATAATAGAAAAGCATATTCCCAAACAAATAAAGCTGGGAAATGAGAAGAAATATAAATATGTGTATCATGACTACAAAAACGTAATACATGAGATCTGCGTAGCAGAATGGCATACCACAAAAGAAAAGGGAGTCGGGAAAGTACATATGACAAAGCCTACTCATGCTAAAATTGTATCAGACGAGAATGTGAATGAAGGAAATACCTCCAGAAGAGTAAAATATCAGAATGGTGATATCGCAGAGTATGGAACCCATCCTAAAAAAGGTAAAATATGGCTTTTGTATAAAGCCGGGCAAAATAATGTAGAACTTCTGAAAATGCCGGATAGTTTAAATTATAATAAGGACGAGGTATCCATAGCCTACGAATTTACAGAAACCAAGAGAAGATATACTGGGGTGAATTCATTTGCTGGGTTTATAGGATATCTGGCAAAGTCGGGCAGGAAACTAAAAACAACGGGAAGCTGTTTCTCCGAAGGATCAAGTTTTCCCAGTCAGGAACACTGTAATGGAAGAAGTGTGGATACTTTATATCTGAAGAAAGTAGAAGATGATCAGAAAGTAATTGACAGTGCTATATTTTTCCATTTCACAGAGGTTTTAAAAGGTGTTGATGCATACTGTAAAAAATTAAAAAGAGCGGGAAATGGAGGAACGCTCCACAACAGCCATCTTCATTCCGGGAATTTTGATGGGAGCATCGTTAAAACCATAACAGAAAAATAATGTAAGCAAGGTTTGAAAGTGCCAGAACCGGTTTAAATTTTTATTTTGAATTGGAATTTAAAGTGGATTAATGATTTTGGTTATTAATAAATTATTTAATTATGCATACTCTTTAAAATTCCGCTTCAAAATAAAATAATAGAATTTAAACAAATTATCAGAGGCAGAACCGAAGTGATTCTGCCTCTGTTATTTTATCCTGTGTAATAAGAAGTTTTAACTTAAATGATAAGTTTTTTCTTTACAGTAATTGCTTTTTTTCCTCTGTTGTACTATTAGATGGAAATTCTGTGCATAAGCTGTTTCTGAATATAACTCACAATTTAAAACTCTTTACCAGTTCACAAACATAAACTGATTCTTCCACGGAAGCTTCACAAGACCGATTCCCCATGAAAGTCTTTCCAGTAAAATATCTTGTGTCTTTCGTTCTACGGTAAGAGTGCAGTCGTGGTCGATGACAACCAGTTTTCCGGGACGTTGAAAAAATTCATTCCGGAGCAATTCTGCGGATGAGGTTTTCATAGCGCTCCAGTTATGCTGAACACTTTCTATCAGATTTTTAACTTGAGTTTTGTGTTTACGCGTAAGCTTAATATGTCGGTTGATCGATTGATGAAGAGGAATATTGCACAAAAATTTCTCAAATATCATGTCATATTCAGGAGCATTTATTTTTCCGGTAGCAATATAATGAAGCAGATGCGCACCCAATTCCGGATCTGAAAGCTGATTAGTTTTTTTGTCCAGAAGATCACAATGCTCAAAAAAAGTTTTCATAAACGGATGAATCAGAATCAGCCCGGCATTTTGAACATATTGTCCTTCATCAGAAATAATTTCTTCAGCTTTTTGTTCAGAATTCTTGTCATTCTGTATTACCACATCATTGATTTCCGTAAAATTTTGCTCATTTTTTTTCGTTGTCTTTTTTGTATTTTGATCGTTTTTGATGAATGTCTCTTCAATTTTTTCAATCAATTCAGCCTCTTTGATGATCGGAAATATCTTTAATACTGTTTTTAGGTTATGAAAATGATTTTTCACAAAAAATAAATCTTTTGATAAAGTCTCAGATTTCAGTATTTCTTCTAAAAAATAATCCTCAATATGAATGTTCGGAGATTTCAGATGCCTCGACAAAATATTTAAAACCAGTCTCCACACCGTGATTCTGTTTGTCTGATCCAGCTTTGAGATCAACTGTATAATCTCAGATTCTAAATTGATTTTTAATGCTTTATCTTTTAAAATAACATTGCATAATTGGGCAATTTGTCCGTCAGAAAGCTGATGAATGATTCTTTCCTGTACATTTCGTTTAGAAAAGGCAGGAAGAATGCAGCTTTGAAAATTTTCTGCCTGAATAATAGCATTAAATACATTTGGCTCAAGCAGAGAAAAACTTTTTTTATCAGAATTCCACCATGGCACACTTCCTCTTTCCAAAAAATAGATAAAGCTTTGAAGGATCTTTTCCTGGTTGGTCACCAGATACGCTTCAGAATTATTGGTCTTAACCTCATCCGAATTTAAAACAGGATTTGTAATTTCAGATAATTTCTCTTCAAAAACTTGGGCAATTTTATCTTTCAGATCAGAATTTAATGCGCTTCTTTTTACATCCAGATTCAATTCCAGTTTAGGGATCTGTAAAGTGCGGTCTGCTAATCTGTGTTCAAAAGTAGTGAGGTATTTTTCTATTTTCGGAAACACATCCATCGACAGAAAACTGTTGATGTCATCTTTTATGCTCAATCCTTTTTCTTTATTATTTACCGTAATTTCAATAAAAACTTTCTGAATGATATGATCTTGCTTCACATTAAATAAATTTGAGTTATACAATGGTGGAATTACCGTAAAATGCTTATTTCTTGTCAAATTCTCCACCCCAGAAACCTGCAGGACAAAGGCTGTATTTGGACCTCTGTTTTGCACTCAGTCTGCATCCGCAACCTCTTATAAAGCCGTCTTTTGGACCGCTTGAAACTTCAAGAGTCTGAGGATGAATCCATTTTTGGGTATTGCAGTTGTTTCCGTTTTTCAAAGGACAGGCGTTACAGATTTCTTCTCTTACAGAAAAAATAACTTCTTCGTCCTGATTTGCCATACCCAGTTTTGATCTTAATTCATTAAAATGGCCGCCAATGATTTCATTGCGCTTGCCAAAAAGAGTTTTAATATTCATTGTGATTAAAGTTTAAATTATGGAGTCAAAATTAGAGGAAGAAAAACCGTCTGACGAATAATAAGACCTCGCTGTTCTGTCTTTGCAGTAGATCATAAACTTTTGTTCTGATAATAAAAACGATAAATTTTTTAATTCAGAAAAGGATGAAATCTGATCAGATTTCGATAATTGAAAAAATATTGAGCGGATAAAAAAATCAAAAGAGAAATCTCACAACATTATACTTAAAATAATCATTTTTTACTCCTTAAAATCACCTTCAGTTAACAGTGTTTATTTCACAAGCCTTAGATCAGGATAAATTTTTATTAAATGTATTGTGTGTTAATTATTTGATTGTCATTGCTTTATGTTGATTTGTTTTTTAGGTTAAAAGAAAATTCAAAAAAAGCATTTACTGCAAAGACAGGATGGAGCTCCCAAAATATTCGTTTTTTAAGTCGGGCTGATTGTATGTTTGCACCATAATACTAAAGAACAAAAATTATGATAAAAGAAGTATTAACAGTTTTAAAAAATGAGTTGCATTCTGCCGGTTTAGCAGATGTTGTTGTTAACGACATCGCAAAGCATGAAGACGGAGCTGCGGGACTTGATAATAAAGTGGTGATTACCTTACTGAACGTTCAGGAAGAATCTACCATGAAAAACATCTCAAGATATGTAAAAAATACATCCAATGTTACAAAAATGGAAAGTCCTTCGGCATATGTAAATCTTTTCGTAATGGTTACAGCCAATATGACGGACTATGACAGTGCTTTAATAAACATTTCAAAAGTTATTGAGGTTCTTCGTTCAAAAAATGTATTGGAATACGTTGCAACCGGTATCGGAGAAAGCAATTTTACTTTCAGAACAGAAATGTACGCCGTTCCCTTTGAGCAGCTAAGTTACATCTGGGGTTTATTGGGCGGAAAGATCATTCCTTCCGTAATGTATAAAGTAAGTGTGGTTAAGATTGGAGCTAAAAATGCTTCCGATGTTCAGCTTATTAATGATGTTGATATCAAGGATATTACGGTTAAATAATATCAGAAAACAAATAACCCTTTAATTTAAAATTTATGAACATGCCAAATCCGACGACACCCGGTGTTTCTATTGAAGAACTGCCAAAACTTCCCAACTCCATTGCATTGGTAGAAACTGCAGTACCTGTATTCATAGGATATACCGAACGAAAGCCTTCCGAAGACAATGATACTAGCGCATCTGATTATAAGCCATCAAAGATCAGCTCTCTTCTGGATTTTGAGAAAAAATTCGGGAGCGCAAAAATGGAAAGTATTACATTAAAAGATACAGATGCAGGAATAACAATTTTAGACCCAAAGGCAAAATTTTTAATGTATTATTCGTTACAAATGTATTTTGCTAATGGAGGCGGTGCTTGCTATATCGTTTCTGTGGAAGATTACAATGCAGCACAGGTAGAAAAAAGTCTTTTGGAATCAGGGTTAAATTTAATCAATAATATAAAAGAGCCACTTCTTCTTATTTTCCCGGATGCCGTATCACTAACCGCTTCTGATTTTCATGCCTTATATAATACAGCAATTACCAAAGCCGAATCTGCAGGAGAATCCAAAAATATGTTTGCCCTATTAGATACCTACTACGGAAATTCAACAACTAAAATCGGAAATCTTACTGCAGTAGAGAGTTTCAGAAATACAGTAAATTCCTCAAGTTATGCGGCAGCTTATTTTCCTCATCTGAAAACGGTTCTAAATTATCATTTTGATGAAAAAATAACTCCTGTTTCTCACCTCGATACGCAGAATCAGCCCGTTGGAATTGCCAATGGTGTAACATTAGAGTCCCTGAAAATAGCAAATTCTTCATTATACAATCAGATAAAAGAATTACTGAAATCTCTGAAAGTAGTTTTGCCGCCATCATCTGCAATAGCAGGAGTGTATGGAAGAATAGACAATACAAAAGGAGTCTGGAAAGCGCCCGCCAATGTAAGTTTGAATTACGTAACAGCTCCGACAGAAAAAATTTCCGACGAAGAACAATCCGGTCTTAACATTGATGATGAAGGAAAATCAATCAACGCTATCAGAAGCTTCACAGGAAAAGGAACCTTGGTTTGGGGAGCCAGAACGCTAGATGGAAAAGACAAAAAGGAAGATGAAAAAGATAACGAGTGGAAATACATCCACGTACGCCGTTATTATAACATGCTTAAACAGTCAATAAGCATAGCGCTTAACGAAAAATTTATCAATCAGCCTCATGTCATTCACACATGGTTAAGAGCAAAAGCAATGATTGAGAATTTTCTTAATCAGCAGTGGATCGATGGGGCATTGGCAGGAAATTCTCCCAAAGAAGCTTACAAAGTTGAAGTGAAATCCGGAGGAACAAACATCATGGATGTAAAAATTGAAGTAGCCTTAGTACGTCCTGCAGAGTTTATTGTATTAAATTTTTCTCACAAACTATAACAAAACCAAAATAAATCACAACAAAATATTGAAGTTCTGCTTCGAGTGATAATTAATATTAACTTAAAAATTTTAACAAATGAATTACAAAACCCCTGGAGTCTATGTGGAGGAAGAGGCAAAATTTCCGCCTTCCGTAGCGCAAGTTGAAACAGCGATTCCCGCTTTTATCGGATATACAGAAAAAGGGACACAAAACAAACCTACGAGAATCTCGTCCATGCTGGAATTTGAAGAGCTTTTTGGAAAAGCATACGCTGAAACTTTTGCTGTAGCTTTCAAAGATGGTGCTGCAACAGCAGTTCAGCCAAAGGTAAGCGATTTCAAAATGTATTACGCGATGCAAATGTATTTTGTCAATGGAGGCGGACCATGCTATATTGTTTCGGTAGACAAATTTGAATACAAAGAAAACGGCGTAATAAAAGAAAATAAAGTAAGTCCTGCTAAATTAGAAGCAGCTCTTGATTTACTGAAAAAAGAAGACGAGCCTACACTTATTGTTTTTCCTGATCTTCAAGGTTTGGTAGCAACGGATGATGAAGTAATAACTGCTCAAGCCTTTGCTGATGCTGCCGAAGAAGCTGCTGATGCTGCTTTACTTGCTATTAATGCAGCTACAGCGGCAAAAACTGCTGCTGACACAGCGCTTACTCAGGCTCAACAAGCTGCTGCCGCTGCACCTAATGATGAGGATCTTGCTGAGGCTGTCGTAAAAGCTCAATTAGCGGCTCAGGCTGCGGCTCAGGCATTAATTGATGCTAATTCTGATGCGGAAACAGCATCTGATATTAGTCTTGCTGCTGATGCCAATGTAACGTCTGTTACAAATGCGAATGATGAACAAAGTATTAAAACTGTTTATTCTCTGTATGACAGTGCTTTAGATCAGGCAGAATCTATGAAAGACAGGTTTGTTATTATGGATGTTTTAGGAGATGATGCTATTTTCAGAGATAAAGTAACTTCTACAGGGCTAAAATACGGAGCAGCTTATTATCCGAACCTTAAAACAATTTTAACGTACGCTTTTAAAGAAGATAAGGTTTCTGTGATGGGTGCTTCCGGTGTAACAACCTTAGCAGAATTAAAATTAAAAAATTCTGAACTGTACAATCAGGCTAAGGCGGCAATTGAATCCCAAAAAGTAGTTTTAGCTCCATCTTCAACAATGGCAGGTGTTTACGCTAAAGTAGACAGTACATCCGGAGTATTCAAAGCTCCTGCTAATACAGGACTTAATTATGTTGATTCTCCCGTGATTAAAATTTCCAATAAACGTCAGGATGAACTTAACGTAGATCCTACATCAGGAAAATCCATCAACGTTATCAGATCTTTTACAGGAAAAGGAACATTGGTTTGGGGCGCAAGAACGCTTGACGGCAACAGCAACGAATGGAGATACATTTCAGTACGCAGATTCTTCAACATGGTAGAAGAATCCGTGAAAAAAGCAACGGAACGTTTCGTATTTGAACCGAACACAGCCAATACATGGGTTCGCGTACAGGCGATGATCGAAAACTTCCTGAACCAGCAGTGGCAGGACGGAGCATTGGCAGGAAGCAAGCCGGAAGAAGCTTATTATGTAAGCGTTGGCTTAAACAAAACCATGTCTGCACAGGATATCCTTGAAGGCAGAATGATCGTGGAGATCGGTATGGCGGCAGTTCGTCCGGCAGAATTTATTGTTCTTCGTTTCTCACACAAACTGCAGGAAGCTTAAAAATTAAACAAACAAATAACAAAATTAAATAAAGACAATTATGAATACATATCCATTAGTAAAGTTTTCCTTTGAAGTAGATTGGGGCGGAACAAACATCGGTTTTCAGGAAGTTTCGGGATTAAGCATCGAGCGCGATATCATTGAATACAGACAGGGAGCAAGTCCGGATTTCAGCAAGATCAAAATGCCGGGAATGGCAAAATTCGGAAATATCACTTTAAAAAGAGGAACTTTCAAAGGCGATAATGATTATTTCGAATGGTTGCAGACGGTTCAGATGAACACGGTAGAAAGAAGATCCATCACGATTTCTCTTTTAGACGAGAACGGAGCCCCTGCGGTAACATGGAAAGTGAAAAATGCCTTCCCTCTGAAATTACAGTCAACCGACCTGAAAGCTGAAGGTAATGAGGTAGCAATCGAAACTTTGGAGATTGCGCACGAAGGTTTAACTATTGAACATAACTAAATATTAATTTTAAATTTTTAACAAAATGAATTACAAAACACCAGGTGTTTACGTGGAGGAACTGGCAAAATTTCCGCCTTCCGTAGCACAAGTAGAAACAGCGATCCCTGCTTTCATCGGATATACAGAAAAAGGACCAAAAAATGAGCCGACAAGAATTTCTTCGCTGTTGGAATATGAAAATCTTTTCGGAAAAGCAAAAAACGAAGGTAAAGAGATCAAAATTTCTGTTAAAGACAATACTGTCTCTACTACTTTTGAAGATAGTAAATTAGGTAAATTCAAAATGTACCATGCTATGCAAATGTATTTTGCAAACGGTGGTGGTCCATGTTATATTGTTTCTGTTGGAGTAGCTTCAGGATATCCTACAGAAGTATTAAAAAGCGAATTAGAAACAGGACTTAAGACTCTTGAAAGAGAAGATGAGCCTACGCTAATCGTTTTCCCGGATGCAGAATCTTTAACAGCATTAGAGGCTTACGGTTTGTATGGATTGGCTTTGGATCATGCAGAGGAAATGAAAGACAGGTTTGTTATTATGGACGTTCTTGGAGATGATCTTACTTTCAGAAATAAAGTAGTTTCTACAGGTTTAAAATACGGAGCTGCTTATTATCCGAAATTGGAAACTGTTTTAACTCATAGCTTTGAAGATGAAGATGTTAAAATTACAAGTTTTGAAGAAAAAGATATCTCAGGAAATGTTTTGTCTCTTCCAAATGGCTATGTAAACAATTTAAAATGGCTAAAATCCAACAGAACAGAGCTGTATAATAAAGCTAAAGCAGCAATCGAGTCTGAAAAAGTAGTGATGGCTCCGTCTTCAGCAGTTGCGGGTGTGTATGCTAAAGTAGACAGCACTTCCGGAGTATTCAAAGCACCTGCTAATGTTGGACTTAGCTATGTAGTGGCTCCTACAGTAAAAGTTTCTCACGAAGATCAGATGACTCTTAATGTAGATCCTACTTCAGGAAAATCCATCAACGTTATCAGATCTTTTACAGGAAAAGGAACATTGGTTTGGGGTGCAAGAACGCTTGACGGCAACAGCAACGAATGGAGATACATTTCAGTACGCAGATTCTTCAACATGGTAGAAGAATCCGTGAAAAAAGCAACGGAACGTTTCGTATTTGAGCCGAACACAGCCAATACATGGGTTCGCGTACAGACCATGATCGAAAACTTCCTGAACCAGCAGTGGCAGGACGGAGCATTGGCAGGAAGCAAGCCGGAAGAAGCTTATTATGTAAGCGTTGGCTTAAACAAAACCATGTCTGCACAGGATATCCTTGAAGGCAGAATGATCGTGGAGATCGGTATGGCGGCAGTTCGTCCGGCAGAATTTATTGTTCTTCGTTTCTCACACAAACTGCAGGAAGCTTAAAAATTAAACAAACAAATAACAAAATTAAATAAAGATAATTATGAATACATATCCATTAGTAAAGTTTTCCTTTGAAGTAGATTGGGGCGGAACGAACATCGGTTTTCAGGAAGTTTCTGGATTAAGCATCGAGCGCGATATCATTGAATACAGACAGGGAGCAAGTCCGGATTTCAGCAAGATCAAAATGCCGGGAATGGCAAAATTCGGAAATATCACTTTAAAAAGAGGAACTTTCAAAGGCGATAATGATTATTTCGAATGGTTGCAGACGGTTCAGATGAACACGGTAGAAAGAAGATCCATTACGATTTCTCTTTTAGACGAGAACGGAGCCCCTGCGGTAACATGGAAAGTGAAAAATGCCTTCCCTCTGAAATTACAGTCAACCGACCTGAAAGCTGAAGGTAATGAGGTAGCAATCGAAACTTTGGAGATTGCGCACGAAGGTTTAACTATTGAACATAACTAATCATGGCTCTTTTATATCCTCCAACCAGTTTCTCTTTTATTGTTAACGGGATTTCGACAACAGAGGGTATTGACTCCAGATTTCAGTCTATATCTGGTTTATCTACAGAAATTCAGACCGAAGAATATGCCGAAGGAGGCGAAAACAGATTTCTTCATCAGCTTCCTCTGAGACCGAAATATGAAAATTTAGTTCTTAAGCGTGGACTGATCGTAAGTTCCGGATTAATAAGCTGGTGCAGAAATGCAATGGAAAACTTCGAGTTTGAACCCAGAGATCTTGTCATTACACTTTCAGGAGGACTTCAGTCTACAGCACCGTTAATGGTCTGGAATGTAGTTGGAGCCTATCCGGTAAAATGGAACGTTTCAGAATTCAACGCAGAAGAAAGCAGACTTGCCATTGAAACAATAGAGCTGAAATACAGATATTTCAAAATACCCTCATCGTTAGCAAGTTTAGGCTTGTAATTTCTAAATCAAATCTAAGCACTTACCGTGTGTTAGTTTTCGGATAACATTCAGCAAAAATTTTAAGATAAAAAAATAAAGGATTGGTCTATAACAGGACTGAACACACGCTTTATGTGCTTAGATTTTTTTAAATAAATACGTTAAATAATTGGTTTTAAGTTTTTTACGTATTAATAATTAATTAAAAATAAACGAAATGCCAATAGAAATAAAAGAGCTTCACATTAAAATAAATGTGGACGAAAAAGCAGCCGCAACGACAACTACCGCATCAGTAGATGAAGGAAAAATTATGTATGCAATTAGCGAAAGCGTAGAGCAGGCAGTAAATATAGAAAAACGTAAAAAAGAAAGATAATGAGAGGAGAAATTCAAAAACTAACAATCGGGACATACGAGAATTCTGACTATCAGAAGAGGATTGATGCTAAAGCTTTTAAAGCTTTTATAAATCCTACGGGTTATTCAGTTACTTACAAAACGGAACTTGAACCTGGTCAGGCATTGGGAACAGCTAAAACTGATTTGAAATATACAGC
Organism: Chryseobacterium gambrini; assembly: GCF_900156825.1. Taxonomy (GTDB): domain Bacteria; phylum Bacteroidota; class Bacteroidia; order Flavobacteriales; family Weeksellaceae; genus Chryseobacterium; species Chryseobacterium gambrini. Next base: position 62,406 of record NZ_FTOV01000010.1, read on the forward strand.
ATCACCTTCAACAGATTTACAATTAGAATTTCTATTTGATGGTACGGGGGTTACGGAAGAAAATTCCGGTATTAAATTGATTAATAAAATTAAAGGAAAAACATTCAAGAAAACAACTGTAAAAGACCAGGTAGATGCTTTCTATAAAGCTACAGGCAAGGTTGCCGGTCCTATTCATAAGCCTTATAATGTTATTCTTAACTGGGGCAGCTTTGAATTTAAAGGAGTATTAGCAGAATTTACAGTAGAGTACAAATTGTTTGACAATGAAGGACAGCCTTTAAGAGCAATAGGAAAAGCCAAATTTAGTGAATCAATCAGTCCCAAGTTAGAAGCTGCTGAGAAGAAAAACGAATCTCCAGATGTCACCCATAAAAGAACCGTACAGGCAGGAGACACTTTACCCTTAATGACTGAAAGAATTTACGGAGACTCCAAATATTACCTGGAAGTCGCTAAGGTTAATAATCTCATCAATTTCAGACAGTTGAAACCGGGAACTGAACTCTACTTTCCACCCATAGAAAAAATAGCATAACATGAACAACAGCGGATACATAAAAACATCAAAAAATCCGGATCTGATCACTTTTAAAGTAATGTCCGGAGGTACCGAGTTGCCGGGGAAATATGGGGTAAAAAGTATTGTTGTAGAAAAAGAAGTAAACAGAATTCCTTATGCCCGCATTGTTATTTTGGATGGAAGCGTACCGGAACAGGATTTTAAACTAAGCAATGAAGATCTTCTGATTCCCGGAAAAGAAATTGAAATTACAGCAGGCTATCATTCGGATGAAGAAAGCATTTTTAAAGGAGTTGTTGTAAAGCACAATATAAAAGTAAGAAACGGCTCTTCCTACCTCATCATAGAATGCAGAGATAAAGCAGTAAAGATGACTTTAGGCAGAAAAAGTAAATATTTCTACGACAGTAAAGACAGCGATATTATCGGAGAACTGATCAGTAGCAACGGATTGAATGCCGATGTTCAGGCTACCTCAAATTCACACAAAGAATTGATTCAGTACAGAGCTTCCGACTGGGATTTTATGCTCACCCGAGCACAGGCAAACGGAAAACTTTGTTTTGTAGAAGACGGAACCGTTAAAATAGCGAAACCCGATTTCAGTAAAAAAGAAGTTGAAACAGTGATTTACGGATCTTCGGTGCATGAGTTTGACGGAGAAATAGACGCAAGAGATCAGTTCAAAAAAATTTCAGCCAAAACATGGAGCTATACCGATCAGGAACTTACAGAAGTGGAAGCTCAGGATCCCGCAGTAAAACTTAACGGAAACCTTTCACCGGATGATCTGGCGAAAGTATTTGGAATAGACGATCTGCAGCTTAAACATGGCGGAAATCTTACGCAGAGTGAACTTCAGGACTGGAGTGATGCGAAAGCAACTTTCCAACAACTGGCAAAGACCAGAGGAAGGGTGAAATTTCAGGGAATTCCGGCTGTAAAACCGGGAGTTTCATTAATGCTGCAAGGCGTAGGAAACCGTTTCAACGGAAAAATTTACGTAACAGGCGTCCGTCACGAAATCGCTGAAGGAAACTGGCTTGTTGATGCACAATTCGGGCTTTCTCCAACATGGTTCTCAGAAACATATGATGTGAGCGAAATGCCGGGTTCAGGGATTATTCCTTCCATCAGCGGATTACACATCGGGAAAGTATCCCAACTGGAATCCGATCCCGATGGAGAAGACAGGATTCTGGTGCAGATCCCGATCATCAATAACGAAGAGGAGGGAATCTGGGCGCGTGTAGCCACACTTGATGCAGGAGAAAACAGAGGATCATTCTTCAGACCGGAAATCGGAGATGAGGTAATCATTGGTTTTATTAATGATGATCCCAATGATGCAGTAGTTCTGGGAATGCTGAACAGCAGCGCAAAACCGGCTCCTATTGTAGCTTCCGATGACAACAACGAAAAAGGATTTGTTACCCGCAGCAAAATGAAGATGATTTTTAATGACGATAAAATTTCATACACCCTTGAAACACCAAAAGGCAAAAAAATAACTGTAGACGAAGATGCAGATGTCATTAAAATAGAAGACGAGCATAAGAATACTCTTACCCTCAATAAAGACGGGATCAGTATGGAAAGTGGGAAAGACATCAGGATCAAAGCAAAAGGTGATATTAAGATGGAAGGAACCAATATCGGTATCAAAGCATCCGCACAGTTCAAAGCAGAAGGAAGTTCCGGTTCTGAGCTTAAATCAGGCGCAGTAACCATCGTAAAAGGATCTCAAGTTAAAATCAATTAATCATGAAACCGGCAGCAAGAATTACAGATATGCATACCTGTCCGATGGTAACGGGAACTACCCCGCACGTTGGCGGACCCATCATTCCGGCAGGAGAACCTACTGTACTTATAGGAGGTAAACCCGCAGCAAGAGTAGGAGACAAAGCGATATGCACAGGTCCGCCCGATACCATTGCAGCAGGATCTTCAAGCGTAATGATTGGCGGAAAACCAGCCGCAAGAATGGGAGATTCTACCGCTCACGGAGGCGTAATAAGCGCGGGTGAAGCGACTGTTTTAATAGGCGGATGATACACAGCCTGCAAGATTAAAAAATGTAAAAACATCAATAACAAAACGGTTAGAAAACTAAAACTCTATGTTACAGATGCGAGATGTTACAATTAAATATAATACAAGAACGTATGAAAATAAATACAGATTTTTTAGGAATAGGCTGGAGTTTCCCGCCTGAGTTTAATGAGGCTGAAGGAAAGCTGGTAATGACTACAGATGTTGAAGACATCAACAACAGTTTGATCATTTTACTCTCCACAAGACCGGGAGAACGCGTTATGTTCCCCGATTACGGATGCGACCTGCAGGAAATGCTTTTCAAACCTTTGGACTTAACGCTGATTACCCAAATGAAAGGAATCATCGAGCGTGCCATTTTATATCACGAGCCCAGAATAAACATTTTAAATATCGACATCGATACTCAGGAAGAACTGGAAGGCGAAGTGTTGATAAAAATTGATTACGAAGTAAGGAATACGAATACCAGAAGCAATATGGTTTTCCCTTTCTATAAAGGAGAAGCTACTGAAATATAAATAATTACGGGATGTCTGTAACCATTTTGAATACTACCGAAACATTACATTAAGTATTGCATCTGACCATAGAATATAAATATAAACAAATGAAAAAAACAGATACATTTTCACATTATCGTGAAGGAAAATCACAAATGCAGCGCTTTTTAGCGGATCTGGATCCCGGCAATCTCGAATTGCACGACTTCGATCTGTTCGATTGGTTGCTATTTGCAAACAATTTTGCCAGTCATGTAAATTTTTTTGAAAAAGATGCTGATACAGCAATACCAGATAAGAAGTGGGGAAACTTTTTCTTTGGTGATGATACCAATGCTATTCCGCGCCGAGAAAGCGTAGAGTACAAAAGTATGAAAAAACAGGTTACAGATCTTATTTCCCAATTTGAACAGGACAGCAATCTGACGCCTCATCTTACTCTCTTTGTCTGCTTTCTGAAATTGCTGGATTTTTCCAAAAAAGCTTTCAATAATTTAACGAAAAGACATCTGGATTTCTACTATAACGAGATCCTTCAGATTCAGAAGAATGATGCTAAAGAAGACAAAGTCTATGTAATTTTTGAATTGGCAAAAAAAGCAATTCAGGAAAGAATTCCGGAAGGAACACTTCTGGACGGAGATAAAGATGCGGAAGGAAAAAAACGGGTCTACAAAACCAATAATGAACTTATTGCCAATCAGGCAAAAATAGTTGAAATTAAAAGTCTTCTTAACGACGGCGGAAAACAAGAGCTTAAAATGGCTCCGGTGACCAATTCTGCCGACGGAATGGGCGAAAAACTGCCGGAAGGCGGAAACTATTGGTGGCCGTTCGGATACAATGCTGAAGAAACAGCTTCGGACAAATCGATCTATAAAGAACTTCCAAAAGCGAAACTGGGCTTTTCTGTAGCATCATCTTTATTCGATTTAAAAGAAGGAGACAGAACAATTACCCTGAAAATAGATTTCAATGCAAATTCTGTTCAAAAACTAAAAGACCTTGAAAAAGAAGACTTTCAGAACAACATCAAAGTACTTTGCAGCGGGGAAAAAGAATGGTTATCCGACATTGCATTACAATGTGCTGAAAATGGAGAAACAGGAACCAAAAGTGATAAAAAACACCGTTTAACATTTTCTTTAACATTACCGAAAGATTTTCCTGCCATCGTAAAATACAATAAAGATGTTCTGAAGGAAACTTTCCAAACCAGTTTTCCTGTTCTCAGATTCATGATTGAAGGGAAGAAATATTATGAAGTCTATGAAGCTTTTTCAGAAGCATTGGTCAACAATATTGAAGTTTCTGTAGATGTAAAAGGAATAAAATCTCTTCAGATTGAAAATGACAATGGAGAGCTGAATTCCGAAAAATCCTATTATCCATTTACTGCGCAGCCGATCAAAGGTTCCAATTTTTATATAAAATGTCCTGAAATGTTCTCTAAAAAATGGAACACTGCAGACATTACCATCAATTGGAAAAACACGCCGACTTCCATAAAGGATTTATACAGCGGGTATATCATGGAACCGGATACAAATATCAGTCAGCAGGATTTTAATAATTTGAAAAATTCGTCAGTTGTAACAGGAGACGATTATTTTAAGATCGATACAGCGGTGTTAGACAAAGAAATCTGGCACAATCAGGAAAGTGATATTGCTTTATTTAAAAAGAATGGAAATGTTTACCAGACACAGTTTTCTGTAAAAAGCACCAGTGATGAAGCAGGTACAGGCGAAGCGATCAGGGTAAAACTGAAGAAATCTTTATTACAGGACTTGTATCCTAAATTATATACGCTTGTTTTATCAGATCCTCAAAAACTAAAAGTAGTTCCGAACGAACCTTATATTCCTTTTGCGGAAGATATTGAACTGAGCTACAGCGCAACAGAAACCGCATACCATTCTTTAAGAAAAGATTCTGAAGGAGAACTTCTGAAAAGTGAAGAAGTACAGATGTATCATGAAGATGCTTTCGGGCAGTATGAAAAGGAAATTGATACGAAAACCATTGTTCCGGTACATCAGAAAGGAGGTGAATTATACATCGGTCTGGAAGCAGTTCCGCAAATGACGGTTTCCCTTCTCATCCAGATGCTGGAAGGAAGCGAAAATCCTTTAGCCGAAACTTTTGAAGAAAAAGAGTATATCGAATGGAGCATCCTTTCCGGAAATACATGGATTGACCTTTCAAACTCTATGCTGCAGAATGATTCTAAAAAATTCCTGGAATCCGGAATTGTAAAATTCAAAATTCCAAAAGATATTAATTTGAATCACACAAGATTTACAGATCAGTTAATCTGGGTAAGAGCAAGATCAGGAAGAAGTTACGATGCGGTTTGTAAAGTTCAGGGAATATATACACAGGCAGTTCTGGCAACATTCCAGAATCAGAACAATGATCTGTCCCACTTAAACAACGGTTTGGAAGCCAATACGATTTCCAGACTTATTACCAGAGTTCCACAGGTAAAATCTGTGAGCCAGCCGTATAACTCATTCGACGGAAAATATAAAGAAACAGATACAGAATTCTACAGAAGAGTAAGTGAAAGACTGAGACATAAAAACAGAGCCGTTACACAATGGGATTACGAGCATCTCGTTTTGCAGGAATTTCCAGAAGTTTTCAAGGTAAAATGCCTGAATCATACTTCGGAAAAGTCTTACCTCGCTCCCGGATATGTTACGCTGATGGTTGTTCCGAATATTAAAAATAAAAACGCTTTTGATATTTATCAGCCAAGAGTAAGCAGAGCCACGCTTAACAGGATTCAGAAGTATATAAATGAATGGAATACCATGCACATCAACGCTCAGGTAATCAACCCGAATTATAAAGAAGCGAAGGTAGAAACAAAGGTGAAATTCTTCGATCAGTATGATGAAACATTTTACACAAAACAGTTAGACGAAGACATCAAAAAGTACATATCGCCTTGGGCTTTTACAGACACTAAAGATATTGATTTTAATGTGAAACTGAATGTTAATCAGCTTATTAATTATCTGGAACAACTGCATTATGTAGACTACGTTGAGGAGACCAGTATATTGGTAAATAATGTTTTACAGACACAGTCTTTAATCGAAGTAGATCCGAAATCCATACTCGTATCTGCCAAACAGCACAAAGTTACTATTGCAGAACCGGTATGCCTTTAATAACAAACAAGCAGAAACATAATTATGTCAGAAAATAAGCACATTAGTATACCCAAAAATATAGAAACGCAGGATCAGACCGATTTTCACTTTCTACGCAGAACAGGTATTGAATATATAGAAGGATTAGGAGGAAAACTTTGGACAGATTATAACTCTCACGATCCGGGGATTACCACATTGGAGGTTTTAAGCTACGCCATCACAGATCTTGGGATGAGGATGAATATGAATATGGAAGACATTCTTGCTTCAAACGATGCAAAAAAAGATATTCATACACAATTCCTGAAAGCTACGGAAGTTTTACCTTCCAGACCTTTAACGGAGCTTGATTACAGAAAGCTCTTCATCGATATCAGCTTTAAATTCGGTCATCCGAGACCAATCAGCAACTGTTGGCTGGTTCCGAGAACCGAAACGCTGTATGTGGATTGTAAAACTGGACAGTTGGATTTTGAACCTATCGGAGAAAAGACACAACATTTTAACGTAAAAGGATTGTATGACCTTTATGTAGATTATGCCGATGATATAGACGATAGTGAGAATGAAGATTGTGACAAATCGAATGCAAGAGTAAAAATACTGGAGCGTTATCACCAGAACAGAGGTCTTTGCGAAGATCTTGTAGATATTAAAGAAATCGAAACCCAGAAAGTTGCGGTATGCGCCCGCATCGGACTTGTAAATAAAGTAGATGAGGAACTGGTTCATGCAAAGGTAATCAGAGCGATCAACAACTATCTGGCTCCGGAAGTTCATTTCTATTCATTAAAGCAGATGCTGGAAAAAGGTCTTACCACAGATGAGATTTTTGACGGACCGATTCTCAATAATGGTTTTATTGATACTGAAGAATTGAAAGCAAGTCAGTTAAGAAGAGAAGTCAGACTTTCTGATATCATCAGCGAGATCATGAAAATCGACGGAGTGAAAGAAATTCACGAAATTTCTATTGCCGGCTGCGACAGTGCAGTGAAGCAGACCGATGACTGGATGATCTGTATTGAAAAAGGTAAAAAACCGGAGCTTTGCGATCTGAGTTCATTCAGTTACACCAAAGGTGCGCTTCCGTTGAATATCAACACTAAAAAAGTAGATGAATATCTCGAAACGTTAAGAAAAGAGGAGGAAGTACTGAGAGAAGATGCCAGACAAAATAAAGAGTTGACTCTGCCGCAGGGAACTTCTTACGATATCGGGAATTACGCGACTATTTTAAATGAATTTCCGGATACGTACGGAGTGGGAATTTCCGGAATCATCGGAAATCCAACCCCGGAAAGAGAAGCTTTGGCAAAACAGATGAAAGGATATCTTTTGTTTTTCGATCAGATTCTTGCCAGTTATTTCAAACATCTTGAAAAAGTAAAAGAAGTTTTAAGTATCAACGGAGGTTTAAAGAGAACGTTCTTTACTCAGGCTCTTAAAAACATCAAAGGTTTTGAAGAATTGGTTTCAGATTATGATGAAAATGACGACAGACTTACAGATGTTTTATACGAAGAACTTGATAACAGTGTGGAACGCCGAAATGAAGTCTTGGATCATTTAATTGCCCGTTTTGCAGAAACATTCAGCGACTACACTTTCCTGATGAAATCTCTGTACGGAAAATCTACCGATGAAATTGTACTGAACAATAAAGAAACCTTCTTAAACGAATACAAATCGTTGAGCAAAGACCGTGGATTGGGCTATAATTATACATTAGATGATACCGCGAATGTCTGGAATACAGACAATATTTCAGGGGTACAGAAAAGAATTGCCCGATTACTGGGAATAAAAAATTATCAGCAGAGAAATCTTTCTCAAACACCTGTTTCGATTATTAAATCGGTAAGTGACGACGGAACGGCAAGCTATTCATGGAAAATAAAAGATGCAAAAAGTAATATCACTTTATCATCCGTAAATTCATTCCATATCGAATATGCGGCAACTAAAAATCTGCATGAAGCCATTTACCAGACCATTCAGATAGACGAAGAAGATCTTAAAAATGCATTAGAGCTTTTACAGGAAAATCAGACTCATTATGATTTGATTGGGAATATTCAGATCCGAATGTCTGCCGGAGGGAACTATTATCTTGAAATTATGGATGACAGCCAGCCGCAAAATGTAATGGCTACCCATAAAAAGACAAATCCGTACCCTTCTTTAACCGAATTAAAAAAGGGAATCGAGGAGTTGGTAAGATATTTCAAATATGATTTTACCGAAGAAGGAATTTTCCTTGTAGAGCATTTACTGCTGAAACCTGCATTTAAAGATTACAAGCTTGTGGGAGGAATCGGATGTATGTCTGTGGAAGATACTTTCAAAGTATTTCAGGATCTTGAAGGAATCGGCAGCATGATCGTAGGAAAATCTTTTGAAGTATTTCCAAATGAGGAAGGAGATGTTCTTCCTGCAAATCCGGTAGATTATGCCGATGCTTTAATGTCTTCCTGCGAAGAAGACTGCGAATATGATGTTTTTGATCCTTATTCTTACCGTGTAAGTGTGGTTCTTCCGGGCTTTGCCTACCGTTTTCAGGATCCTGACTTCAGACGTTATGCAGAAACTGTGATCCGACAGGAGATTCCGGCTCATATTCTGGCTAAAATCTGTTGGGTGGGAGATCGTTTAAGTGAAAAACAAACCGCTCAGAACGATTTGTCTGCATTTGAAACGGCATTTAAAAAATATCTTTCGGATAAGGCAAAAAATAACCTTAACAATTTAGGAAACAGCATTCAGAATTTACTGACGGCTCTTACCAATTTAAATAATATTTACAGACCGGGAAGACTCTTAGACTGTGCTATAGAAGATAACGACAGCCTGGACGGGAAAATAATATTAGGACAATCAAACATATAAAATTGAAAAACAATGAATGCTAAATTAGATAATGTAACAACCCAATATAGAAAGTTTAACGAAAATCAGGTACTTACAGACGGGCAGTTAAATGAATTCATAGACTATTTCGAAGATCAGGACAGGCTCTCGAGAACACTTCTCAGCGGCGTAGGAATTGTATGCGGATTTAAATCCACAATTACCAGTTCTGGTCTGGTTCCGGACGTTATGGAAAAAATCGCTCCGCGAAAGGCTGAAAATGCTTTGGATACCATTGTGATTACCCAAGGAGCAGGAGTTACCACAGACGGAGATTTAATTACCCTTCGTACAGGAAAAGAGAAATCTTCAGACTTTACGATAGATTTCGATACTAAAAATTACAGATACTTCAGAGAGTATAAAGACAAAGTGAGGTATGACCATTTCCGAATCGGAGAAGACCAGATTCCTTTATTGGAACTGGCAACCGAAGACGAACTGAAGCAAATGGAAGTTAAAGGATTAGACACGGGTAGTTTTAAAGATATTAAAACTCTGGAAAAACTGAATGAAAAAATCATCATCCTTTATCTGGAAAGCTATTCTAATGATGAGACTCCTTGTGAGGATGCCGATTGTGATAACACCGGAGCAGAGCAGGTTTCTGATCTTAAAGTGCTTTTGGCAGATTTTCAGTCTGTTTCCGATCTTATGACGAGCGGAAATGCAAAAGATACGCTGTATAAAATTCATAATTCTTACGAAGAACTTTTTGACCGCTTACCGAATATTGAAGCTAAAAGAGTGATCCTTGATCCTAAAGTTGAAACAGCAGATCAGTTAAAAAGAAAATTTCTTAACGCCATGGATTCTGTTTCGAAATTGTCCGACGGTTTTGGCGCTATTGCAGATACTTTTAAAATAGATCTCAACTTCAGTGGTTTATCGCTTTTTAATAAACTCAATACTTTATTGTCTGCATCTTCACCAAGACTGGATGATTTTCAGTACAGATATGATCTCCTGAAAGATCTCATTGATACTTACAATGAAATAAAAGGACTGATCTTAAATCTGAATGTTGAATGTTGCCCGACTATTGCTTCATTCCCTAAACATTTGATGTTGGGATATGCCGGAGGTTCTTTGGAATTGGGAGAGTATGCAGCTTTCCGTCACGGATTCTATCATTCGCCCATCACAACTCAAGATGATGAAAATTATGAAAGATTGATGTTATTAGCCAATCGTTTTGTGCAGAAAATCAATGGATTTCAATCTTATATCGGACCGGTTAAAATTACACCCTCCAATCTTTATGTGAGATTAGGAGAAAAAGCGATCCCATATTATTATAACGTAGATAAACCATTACTGGATAAGTGGAATTTTGAAAAGACAAAAACAGACAGAGAAACATATAATTTAAGTTATCATACTGCCAACTTATCATCAGAAGATTATGTTCAGAATCCTCTGAATTATAATATCGATAACAATGATTTCTACAGAATTGAAGGACATCTTGGATTGCCTTATGAAACAGCGGTACAGAATATTAATGATCTTAAAATGAAGTACGGACTGGCTTTTGACGTTAGCGTTTTACTTTTAAATGACGGTAAAAAAACAGACGATGAGCCTGAAGAACCAAGAAAGGTTTCCATTGAAGAACTCAGAAATAAATTATTGTCTATTTCCAATGATATCAGTAAAGAAACAGGAGACCCGAAGAACGCACTCCTTAATTTATCCAAATTAGACAGCGATCTTAAGTTATTGAATAAAGCTAAATTTGAAACGCCTTCCGGATCATCAGACGACGTTACGATTGTAAAAGAAGATCCCAGAAAAGAAGAAATTTCTACAGAACTTTTAAGCGATTTTTTAGAAAGAAAATCAGGCTTGGAGCATCTTTCCGGTGTAGAACCGGGCGGAACATTTGTTTTGATCGCAGAGTCGAAAGCAAACAATCAGGTTATTGCAGATTTCTCATTGTCTTATTTATGTTGTTCAAAAAAAGATCCTGTATTCTTATCATTACCTTCAGGTAAACTTTGCCAAAATGAAAAACCGGTTCTTATGACAATCGTTCCTTTGGATGGTCAGGTAAAAGCATTTGTAAACGGAACAGAAATATCCGCCATTACCCAGACCGGAGGACAAAGTTATTTTGATCCGGCATTGGTTGGCGCAGCTTATCTCGGACAAACCATTACTTTCACAGTTAATGATGATCCTGTGGATACTCAAATGGTTGTTTACAAAAAACCAGAAATTGTATCTGTAGCTTCAGGTTCCATAACATATAGCACTCCTACTACAGATCCTAACACCACAGACCCGGATGCAACAGTAGAATTTAATGTCACTGGAGATTTTACAGATCTTGATTTTACTTGGAATTTTGGTGATGGTAGCCAGATACATTATAACGAATTACCAACTAACAAAAAGACTCACACTTATAATCTTGTTTCCGGACAGGAGGAAACTTTTCATCCAACACTTACGGTAACAAACAAAAATGGATGTAGTAATGTATATGAATTGAGCCCTCTAAAATTAAAAGGACAATCAACCATTGCTTGTTTAAGTGGAATGAGGATTGTCGTTCAGTTTAGATATGGTCCAGACGGCACCCATACTTGTAATCGAGCTAGTTTTAATCTATTAGGAAACGGAGTATTGATAGAGGGTACAAAACCATATTCAGATCCTGTGATAAAAGGGAATATTCATTTAAGTAATACGAAAGGAAATCAGGACGCGGGTAATATTATTCCGGGCGGTCATCCATCAAGTAGATATAATGAAATTATTATAACGCAAGAAGAAGCGGAAGCATTAGCAGCAGGAGCGAATGAAGGATTTGTACAATTTTCACTGGATTGTGCAATGCCTCCTAGCATTGGATGTCATACAGGTGTTGCTTTTACTCAGTTATTTTTAGCAAACGATTCTACACCTATTTATTCTGGTTATCCTGATGGAAATTTCTTAGAGATCAATCCTTGTACAGGAGTGACAAGATAACAATTAAATATAGCTTCATGGATAATGTGATTGTCTGTGAAGCATATTTAAAAATCTTAACAAATCATTAAAAATGAACAATAATGAATAATCAATTAAATAATATACCGGAGAAATACCGGAACTTTATTCAATTAAGTGATATATCGACCCGGTACCGCAAATTCAGCAAAGGACAATACATTGAGTATACTCAGTTCAATGAGTTTTTAGACTTTTTTGAGGATCAGGATCGCTTATCCAGAGTAATGCTTCAGGGGGTAGGTATAGTATGTGGTTTTAAACCTGAGCTTACCTATTCCAATAAAAAACTCAACAGCATAAAACTTTCGCAGGGAGTCGCAGTTACAACAGACGGAGATCTGCTTACCCTGAATAATACGAGTAAGGTAAGTGAAGAGTTATATGTAAGTGATTTAAAGACAATCAGCATTGATAGTAAAGAATATACTCACTTTAAAAAATACAACAATTTCAAGGTAAACTATCCTGCATTTTATGACGAAAACGGAGGACAGATTGAACTTTGGGAACTGGCGACAGCTCAGGAAGCAACTTCAGATTTTCAGCAGGTAGTCAACTTTACGGATCTTGAAGATCAATACCTGATGCTCTATCTGGAAAGTTATGAAAAAGAAGTAAAACCTTGCAGAGGAGTAGATTGTGATAATCATGGAATCCAGCAGATCCGAAATCTAAAAGTATTGGTTACAAACGAACAGGGTGTTAATTATATTCTTCAGAAAGACCGTATTCAGCCGCATCCGTTATTTATAGAGGATATATTAGGCTCGGTAAAGCAGGAACGCGTGATTCTGGAAAGGCTTATTCAGGAAAAAGGAATTGAAACAAGATTTTCCTATGCAGATTTAAAAAATATGTATGCCGATGTTTTAGAAAGAAACGGCTATGGTGAGCTGGTTTTTAGAAAAATCTACGAAATTTCTAAAATGTTTGGACTTCCTGTTGCGGATCATCTTACTTTTAAAAGTGTTTTGGAAGAATGTCTTAACCTGCCGTTTGGTTTTCAGTATGCTTATGATGTGGTAAAAGATTTAACGGCTACGTATTCCGAAATCATCAGACTGCTTCCTAAGACTTTTACGAAGTGTCTTCCCGATTTTGCTTCTTTTCCTAAGCATATGATGTTAGGGAAATTAAATTCAGAAACTCAGCTGGATTCTTCAAGACATCAGTTTTACAATTCTCCGGTCTTGGATGATGAAAAGGCGATGCAGAGAGTTAAAACATTAATTAGCCGTTTTAATCTGCAGGTACAGAATTTTAAATATCCAAACCGCAATGTAGAAGTAATTGGGAATGATATACCAATAGAAGCGGAATCCGCCATTAAAATCACCCCGTCTCAAAAGTCAGAATTCTTAGGGAATAAAGCAATCCCTTTTTATTACAGGATTACAGATAATTTCCTGAAAGTCTGGGATTTTAATAAAGTAAGAACTCCGGCTTTCCGAAATAATGTAGGCTATAATTCTGGTCTTTTCTCACAAGAATCTTATGTGAGAAAACCTTTAGGTTTTAACATTGACAGAGCTTCATTTTATAATATTGAGGGACATCAGGGAATGCATTTTCAGGATGCATTTGATCAGATAAAAAAAATCAGAGATGAGCAACAGCTCGGATTTGATATCATGCTTTTGTCTTTCAAAGAATTATTAAAAAATAAAGATCTTTCAAAGGCATATTTTAATGAATATATCGATAAATATTCGGGTTTAGAACACAAACACGGAGTTGAAAAAGGAGGAACTTTTATCATGGTCTACGATAATATGGGAAGAGATGAAATTGTAGTGGCAGATTTCTCGATTCCGTATATCTGCTGTACTCCGAAAGTGAAGATTAATCTTAGTTTACCAAATACAACCATCTGTGCCAAAGCAGAGAAAATTCCGTTTACGGTATTCCCTTTCAACGGCATCGTAACGGCAAATGTAGATTCTGATCTGGATGGTGGTGTAGAGTTAGTTGACGGATTGTACTTCTTTAATCCTGCATCGGTAAGTCAGGAATTGCATAACCAGCTAATCAGTTTTAATGTTAACGGAAAACCTACTGATTGTACTGTAACCGTGATTACAGAACCGCAGGTGAGAATTGTCGTGGAGAAAGTTGATCTTCCTGAGTCTGATTCAACATCAACTGTTGTGAAATTCAAAATAACAGGAGATCATTTCATGGATTATCAGTATAGCTGGGATTTCCTTGATAATGGAAGTCAGGTAATCCAAAATCCGGATTCGGAAGGTTTTGTTACTCATACATTCAATAATCTTTCTCCAAGAATAATTCCTACAATAAGAGTAAAAGTAAACGGTGGCGGATGTGAGCAAAATATAGTTATTGAAAAGTGGTATAATAATGTTCCAAGTAATATTTCTGTTAATGCAGGAGCGGATCAGACATTTGTCCAATCAAATCTAGGATACGGAACTCCGGTTTTAAGAAAAATTAAAAATATAGGTTCTCCTCCTAATTACGGTGCACATGCTAATCCTAATGATAAATTTTTGATAGAGTTAGGTATAGAAGATGGTGCAGGTACTGATATCAATACATGTAGACTGTACTATAAAAAACAATCTAGCAGTCAATGGTATTCAGATGGGAGTTCGGTTTATAATGGTACACAAACAGAAATACTTTTTAATAATATAGTCAATCAGGGTGAGATTCTGGATTTTAAACTTGGGGTTTATATTTCGGGTAGTACAACAGAAATATTTAGTAATCAATTAAGTTTATCTTATTATGAAATTAATAATGCAACAGAAGGGGAAATAAGATTTCCTGATGAATGGATCGCTCAAAACTCTGTTCAATCTGTTCTTACCCCATTCACTATTAATTTAAATGGTAGTGTTCAGTTATCTGGCAGTACTTTAAACTCTGTTTCATGGGA
Source organism: Chryseobacterium gambrini (assembly GCF_900156825.1). Classification (GTDB taxonomy): domain Bacteria; phylum Bacteroidota; class Bacteroidia; order Flavobacteriales; family Weeksellaceae; genus Chryseobacterium; species Chryseobacterium gambrini. The sequence goes on from NZ_FTOV01000010.1 coordinate 77,472, forward strand.
AGTTATATCTGGTCCGGCAGGTGCAGCATTCAGTTTTGGTAATAGTACAAATGTAGTAACAACTTTTTCAACAAATACTTTTGGAACTTACATATTAAGATTATCCGCAAGTAATTCTTCTGCACAGAGTTCATCTGATGAAGTCACCATAATAATAAACCGGCAGATGAACGCCTCTCCTGTAGCTGTAGCTACTTGGAATGATGGAACTGATGGTGTTCTAACAGTTGAATGGGACACTTATGATCCTTATAGTGCTACTTGGTATGGCTTTTATCAAGCTCAATTGTCGGGTTCTGCTTCTTCCGATTCGGATGGTCATATAGTAGGTTACTATTGGCAGTATAATTTAAATGGATCTGGATGGAATGATTTTGAAACTGCTTCTCCTACATTTCCAAATATTCCAACACCTACAAAATCAATAGAAACAAATGGTAATTGGAAGTTTAGATTTAAAGTGAAAGACGATTTTGGAACTATTAGTAATTGGAGTAATGAGTTAATTCTGAATATTACAGATACTAAAACTGGCATACCATCAAATCTTTTTGCATTAAATATTTTATACGGAGGTTTAGGATATTATAATACACAGGCACAACTGAATAATTCTTCTGCTAATAAAATACATAAATTGGTTGTAAAAACAATTTCGTATACAAATACGGTTGGTAATATAGCAACAGATAAATTTTTATTAAGAATAGAAGGAAATGGAACTCTTCAATATAGCACACCTGCTGTCGGAGTTGAGAGAGATATTACTTCAGTTATGAATGATAATATGTTAATAACAATAGATTTAGATTATCCGATTCCTGCTAAAAACGCAATAATTAAATTTATTGCTTACGATATAAATAATAATATAATGGACACAAAAACCATTAAAATGGGTAATACTGGAAATGCTATTGCTTACGTATCCAACGGAAATAGTATGTCTTTCCCAATAAAAGTAAATTCAAATAAAAAAGTGAAGGTTATTGTTAATGGTAGTGTAAATATGAATCCTGGCTGGAATGTATCATTGGCTAACGGACTTAATCCTGCGTCTGAAACACATAATTTGGTTTCAAATGAAGCAAAGACTTTTAATTTAGTTTTAATTCCGGGAAATACTTATTATTTGATGAGTAATTCGATACAAGGACCAACAGGAACCAGTGCAACAGTGGAATTAATTGATTCTTAATTTGATATTTATTAATTTAACGGATTAGGTTATCTTGTAAAAAATAAAAATCCTCAAGAAATTTTGAGGATTTTTATTCTATGATAAAGCTTTCTATCACCTTCTGTTATTTTTACGCCTTGTACTGATGATATTGAAGAGTTTTGCCACATCTTCAAGATGAATTTCAAAGTCTTCGTAATATTCATTCAGAGAATGAAGAGTGATAATGCCTCGTTCCACATCATGATTGATGATTCTTTTCACGAGAATCCCTTTTTCTTTATGTACAATGACAAAATCCCACTTATCATAATGCAGCTTGCTCATCCAGTAATCCTGACGGATATTTCTGCATAAAATAATATCGCCTTCAAGGTAACTTTCGTAGGAGCCGTCGTCCATACTGTCTCCCCGAACTTCGAAGCACATATATTCGCCGCGGTGTTCCACATCATCACTAAAAGGAATCGTGGGTAAACTTTCTATATATTCCTCGTCTGCAAATCTGCTCAGATATCCGGCTTGAGCGTATTGGTTCGCCAGTGGAACGTACATGATCTTTAGATCCGAATAAGCAACCGGCGATGCGCTGTTATTGGGTTTCTGCTGCTGTTCCTGCAAAAGGTTTTTCACAAAATAAGCAGTGGTTTCCGGTATTTTTCTTTCGCCTTTTTCCCAGTACTGAACGGCTCTCGTACCAACTCCTATCGCCTCGGCGATCTCAGCCTGCTTCATTTTTAGTTTCTTTCTGATCTCTTTGAATTCTAAGTTGGTCATTTTGATATGTTTATCGTTATTTATGAAAAAATACGCAAAATATTTTTCTTTTTTATTTTGAAATACGAACAATGTTCGTATATTTGTCTCGTTGTTAAAACAGAATACGGCAAATGTACAAAAATTATCACAACAATTTAATACATATTTGATGCTTTTTAATTTTTTTTGGTTTAATATAGGTTATTAATCAGGTGTTTAAAATTGTTTATGTGCTTTTTGTTGACAGACAGAAGATAAAGTTTCAATAATAGAAATCACTGTAAAAAGTGCGCTTTTATATTGGTGTGAATATTTTTATTATTGATTTTAAATTCTTTTTCCGAAAAATGTGCATTTTTTAAACCGTTAATGCGAACATTTGCTGTTTTGTTTTAACGACCATAAACACAGACCGTGAAAATGTAAGACAAAGCTGCTGTTCAGATTATAAAATATCGATTCATTATAACTGTCAGTAATAATTTAAATACATTCCGAAGCGGGGAATCTGAGTTTGCAGAAAGAAATTCATTTTTTAATATGAATTTGTTTAAACTTTTTTAAATAAAGAGATTCTTGTTGGAAGAAGTAAAGACGCAAGATTTTTTTGTCTCAAATCTTTGGAGGAGCATGAAAATCAAAGATTTTCAATAAGGATTGATGTTTAATTTATCGCAGATAAAATCTTTGCGCCTTAAGCCGAGACCTTATGTAATGATATTTTGCGCCTTTGCTATTACGTTTAAACAAATTGTATATGAAGATACTTTTCGCAGACGAAGGAAAAAAAATTCAGGAAGACAGGCCGATGAAACTGCGCCGGAAAATACAGGAAGCCGACTTCTGGGAATTAAAATCAAATGACATCATTAAACATCTTTTCAGAGGCAGAATTTAAGCCTTTGCAGGATTTTATTGACTCAACTGATCAAAAAAAGACACGAAAAATTATTTTATTAAAACAACTTTTAACCTTTTAAATATGAAACGTAGTAAAGAACTTGTAGAGAAAAGAAAAGACTTTGTCAACGATTATGTAAAACGCAATCAGGACAAGCAAATGAAAGTTATTGTAACCGAACTTACGGAGATGCTGTTTTTGTCGGAAAGAACCATTTACAACATCATTCAGGAGTAAAACGGAAAAACAAAAGTTATTAAAGATCCGCATTTCGTGCGGTTTCCTCAGGGCAATCTTTTACAACTGATACACCATCACAAAAAATTAGAGCCGGAAAATTATATTCTAAAAAGCTTAAGACCAAGCAACCGCACAGTTCAGTGCTTCTAATTCAATCTGCCCATCAGATCAATAAAAGATTGTCTTTTCATTATCCATTTAATTTATAGAGAACAACAACAAGGTAAAAACTGTTTTACTTTCCGGAACGATGCTTTTAAGGCTAAAGACGAGCCTGCAATACACTGGTTTCGAAAGTAACAGGAAGAAATTGAAAATTAAAAATCAGCATTAATAAATTTTGGTAGTCATGGAAAAAGAAGAGAACAAAAAAATTAAAGAAAATTTAGAAAAATTTCAGGATCCCGATAGAGACATCAGTGATCTTATAGACGAGCTGGCTTACCTCAGCGAAAACGAAAACATCGAGACGAGCAGAAAATTTCTGGATGATATGTATATGCTCGATCAGGACGACTAACAACTTAGCGTTGTGAAAAATCAATTTTAATGAATAACAATATGAAGAATGAATTTAGATAGCATAAAAGCCCTCCTCATCGGAACTGCCATTGCATTTTCGGGAGGACTGTTAAGAGTATTGATCTCCATACAGAACAAAGAAAAAAAGAGGCCTTGGGAACATATCATCACCTTAATTATCGTGATTATTGTGGGTTTCACCATGAGCTATGTCATGAAAAGTGCCGAACTCCACAACAAATGGTATTCTACAGGAATATTGTTTGTACTCGGTTATGGCTACGACAAGTTCCTGAAAATGATTACCACCAATCTTCCTAACTGGATTGATACTACCATGAATCTTTACATCGGAAACCAGCCAAACAGACAGCCTGAAGAAGAAAAAGAGAAGAAAGAAGAGATAAAATAAAGAACAAAGAAATCCTCCGAAGCAGGACAAACATCAAAAACAATTAATTATTGTTGTTAAAAACCAACATCTGAAAACGTCATTACATGAAGTAGGCTAAACTCCTTTAAGATACTATTTGAATCTTGTGTACTAAGCTTTAGGAAAAGTGGGTTTGAATAAAATTGTAGTGCCGTAAGGCTAAAATATAGTGTATTGGAGTATGGAACGAGTGAGCAGTGATAAAAATGTACTGTAGTAAGCCTAAAATGTACTGTGGTAAGCAGCAGAAAAGGTGAGCAGTAGTAAAAATGTACTGTAGTAAGCCTAAAATGTACTGTGGTAAGCAGCAGAAAAGGTGAGCAGTAGTAAAAATGTACTGTAGTAAGCTTAAAATGTTAAGCAGTAAGCAGTAGAAAAGGTGAGCAGTAATAAAGTTGCAGAACAGTAAGCCTTTAATCCAAGACAGTGGAATGTAAATGTAGAACATTTTATTAAAATTGCTGTACAGCAAGCTTTCAATCCATAACAGTGGAATATAAATATAGAATACTGCAATAAAAATACATCACAGTAAGCTTTCGGTACAGGACAGTGGAGCGTAGAGGAAGAATACTGCAATAAAATTGCATAACAGTAAATGTACCATTTAGAAAATCAGGGCAAAAAAAATGATTTTTTAAACTTATGTGCTCTTTTTTTTCATTTAAGCATTAAACTTAAAAAACTAAAGTGTTAAACTCTTTTGCATCTTTTGTGGTAAAAAAGTTTAAAGTCTAAAGTAAATTTCTGTATTACTGTCATCAGAAATCATTTCGGGAAACCACTTACTGCAACTACAGAATCCTCCGCTCCAAAAAAGACTTATTCTCCTTAAAAATTCTGAATTTTGAATCTGGAATTTCAGTCGGGTCAAAAGAAAAAAAGCACAGCACTTCCGATTTCTCATCATAACGCTGTGTACACCTTACAGGCAGTAAAATCTTAAAAAACTACAATACCGGGTATGATTTTCAGTTTCATCAGGTACGGTAAAGCGCAGCTTCCATTGTTGTGCTTTACGTGCCTTTTAAACAAAATATAATTAAAAAACACCAAGTCAATGAAAGCAGCAAAACCTGTAGAAAAAGACAACAAAAACCATCATAGCCAGAGCAAAAAGCAGAAGGCTAAAAAGCCGGTGGTGGTACCTCTGCCTGTGGCGGAAGTTGCTCCTTTACAAATACAAAAGCCTGAAGAATCTGCAGCTCTTGCAAGATTCGCAACCCCGAATATCAATAAGACGAATGCAAGCGGAATTATCGCTCCGGTTCACGGTTCACAGACCATTTACGATCAGGGTTCCGGGATCATGTTTAAAAAGCATCAGGAAAGTCTGGCGGAAACCGGGGATATCAATCATCCGGATACCCAAAAAGCGGAAAAAAATTATACTTCTACGCTGAACATCAGTCAGGTTAAAGATTATCATGATCTGAAATCCGGAACGTATGTGCCGAAAACGTTGGAGGAACAGGCAGCGGTTCACCAAATGGTTAAAAATCAGAAAACTGCTGCGAAAACGATAGACGAAAAAGAAGCATTAAAAAAGATTAGCAGTAAATCACAAACGTTAAAACCTATTATAGACCAAAAGCCAAAAGAGAGAAAAATTGAGATTAAAAGACCTCCGATTAAGCCGATTTTATACAAAGCCAATACTAGTGGCTCAAAAACGAGGATTGATAAAAATATATTCACTCATTCGGGGAATGTCAAAATTAAGGATGGAAAAAAATCTAATAATAATCTAAATACAAAAACTAAGATAGAAAAAGATGACAATTTTGTCATTCCAAAAAATATTCAACCTGTTGTTACTCCAAGAATGGATAAGGCTGTTGATAGCGAACAAGCTGAAATTGCTCCCGATGCACAAACAACACTCAATATCGTTGGATTGGTTGCGGCTGCACAAGAGTTTAGAGATCAGGGTGTAGAAGCCAGGTCTCAGGTGAAGACTCAAAATGAAGCTGCGAATGCGTTAAAAAGTAAAATTAAAGAGGTTCAAAAAGAAATTCAAAAATCAGATGCTGATTTAGAGAAATCAGAAGATAGCATAGAAAGTAAAGAAGCTCTCATCCGTAAATTGGAAAAAGGACTGGAAACCTCAGTAAAAAGACAACAAAAGGTAGAACAGGAAGTTGGAATCTATCAACAAGAATATAATAAAAATAAGACCAAGGCAAGTGATTTCAATAGTGAAGCAAAAAATTTACTTAATGGATCTCAAAAACATCAAGATCCCAAAAATGCTGATTCCGGAACCCTCACTAGAAAATTAAATGAATTAAGTACTAACGCGGATACGATAAATCAAGCTGTAACTCAGGCAGGAAATACAACTCAAAAACTGTCTCAAGAAGCTCAACAATCTAAAGCTAAAAATGCAAAAATACAGAGCGAAATATTGTCTTCCAGAGCATCAATATTAAAATCAAAAGCTAAACTGGCATCAGATACTAAAAAGAATAAGGAAGCAAAAAGAGAGTTAGGAAAACTTACTCCTAAGCTAAAACAGGTAGAGTCGCAAAGTAAAAAATTAAACCAGGAAGCAGACGGATTAATAACGGATTCTTATGCTATCGAACGTGAGGTTATAAAAACTCAAAATGCTTATTACGCCAATATGGCGTCAGTTGAAGGACGAAACAGCTTAATACAAAAAGAAAAAGATAAAATTCAAAAGGCTCCTAAAGAGCTTAATCAGGCAGAAAGTTTATTAATTGATTTTGCAAAATTAAAAACAGAAGAGCAACAGGTAGCTTTCTTAAGAAAATTAAGCCCAAGCGAACAAAATTTACTAAAAGATAAATTTGAAGAAGTAAATGCTAATTACGATAAAGATCAAGCAGAACATCAAGGTTTAATCAAGCAAAATGTTGAAAGCATTAGAAATGCTCAAATAGAAGTTTATAATAACAAACGTAAAGATGCCTTACAAAAACCATTAAACTTAGTTACCAAAAATCTGAACAGGATTACCGGTTTAAAAAGACTATGGATGTCTATTTCTATTGCGTTTTCAGATATTTGGAATGACGTTACGTCTATTACATGGACAGATGTGGGTAAATTCATCGAATCTATTTTCAGTCCAAAAGCGTGGTATGAGGCAATTTCAGGCTCTATAAGTGGAATCTGGGATGATTTAACAAACTGGAAAGGATTCTCAGAAGATCCCGTAGGAATGATTCTTCAAAAAGCCGCCGGAATAGCCAATAAAGTACTGGTCATAGCTGGCGTAATTACAGGAATATTAGGAATATTAACAGTAGCTGCTGCCGTAGGATCTTTCTTCACTCTTGGTGGTTTGGCGCCGTTAGCTGCCTGGTTGGGAGGAGCTACCATAACAATGGGAACTATAACATTCTGGGTTGGAGCGATTGCATTAGGATTGAATATATTAAACGGAATTAAAAACATTTATGACGTACATACGGCAAAAACGGCTGATGTTTTATTCAAAAATTCTGGCGAATTAAAAAGTGATATTACCAATTCAGGTATGGCTATTTTGGCAATGATAGGTGGAAAAGCCTCGAAAAAAGGAGGAGCTTCCATAAAAGATCTGGCAAAAAGAAACCCGAAAACTTTTGGTAAGCGAATGTTTATTAACTTAAAAAATGGTCTTAAAGCACAAATTTTATTTTTACCTAGATTAATAGCCTCCGCTTTTAAAAAAGATAGATGGATCAAGTTATCTCAAAGTTTTAAAGCAGCTTATAAGAAGGCAAACAATTGGGTAGTTAAATCTTTCAAAAAAGAAAATACTAAACCGAAAGTAAAAAAACAATCTTTCAACCCAGAGCAGTATTCGGAATTTATTGATACTCCTGAAAATTTAATGGGTGGTAAAACACCAGAACTTAATCTAAATAATTATTTATCAAAAGTTGAGATTATGAATTATGAGAAAGCTTTAATTTCTGCAGATCCTAAAGTTTTAAAAGAAATAAATTATCAATACAATCAATACAAATTGATTAACTTCGTTAAAAGTTATAAATATAATCCGAAGGCTTTCACAGAAGCAGTAAAAAGTTATGAAAAATTCTTTGGAGAGAATGGATGGTATCACTTTTGGGAAAAAACACCCGATATTAAAGAATCATTTAAAGTTATTAAAAATTTAAAACGTAGAAATAAGTTATTACCTACCGGTACTGCAACTAATCTTGAACTTGCCTCCACTCATGTTTTTACTGTTGAGGGAGGAGTAACAAACGTTCCTGCGCGTTTTGCCCCTACTTGGTGGGGTGAATATAACAGTCAGATATATAGAAATCTAAAAAGTGCCTTGAAAAAACTTAGAAAAGTTAAAGAACGAAATATGAATGGAAAAACGGTATATAGCGGACGTATGTTGACTTTAGATTATTTTGAATCAACTTTAAAGAATGGAAAAGGTAAAGAAATAGCTTTTGAAGCCGGAATGGTATCATCTTCATTAAAGAGAGAAGTTGCCGAAGGATTTGTCGAACTTTCAGCAAAGAATGCAGGAAAAGGAGAAAAGGTAGCCGTTATTAGAATAATAGAAACTGTAGAAGGTGTATATATTGATGACTTGTCTGATTGGGGTAACAACCTTGGACGTACAAGACATTCTAATGCTAATCCTCCTTCTACAATGATACAAGAAGAAGTTCTTATGAATGAAGGATATTTTCTTCAAACCTCAGAACCAAAACTTGTGAAAGAAGTTAAAGGAATAAAATATTATGAAATACAATATAAAGAACTAGTAAAACCATTAAAATAAAAAATATGATTTTTGCAATATACGATTTCACACCCTTCAAAAATGAATTACCAGAGTTTAATTTAAAATTATTATTAAATATAGAAGATTTAAACAATTCTATTTTTAATGAGGTATTTAATATTCTAAGCCTAGAGCAACAAGCACAGTACATTTCATTTAAAGAATCTGATAAGAGTGAAAAATATAGAAAAGAAAGAAATGCTCAATTACCTTATATAGATTTCAACAATTTGCCCGAAACTCTTGACGATATTTTATTGGAAAAAATTATGTTGTATCAAAAAGACGGAGAAGTCAGAAGAGCTATTTACGATTCATTATCAGAAGATCACAAAAGCCAAATTGCTTTGTTTAATTCAAAAATATACGAAGAAGAAAAAGCCAGAAAAAGAGACTTAATGTCAGAAGAAGAAAAAAGAAAAGAAAAAGAATGGTGGGATAATTATAATGCAGATTCTACTCCACGTTTTATGGGTAATATGGGCGAACCAGCCAATGCTGACGAATATGTATTAAGATACGGAAGAAATCCCTTTACCGGAGAACCTGAAACTGTTGAAAGTTTTTATAAAAAATATACCATTACTGAAACAGGAGAGATTGTTCCAAAGGAAAATAAGGAGTAACCATTAATTTTATATCTTTATAACAGAGTAAATAAATTGTAACGAGGCTATCTCAAAATGAGATAGCCTCATTTTTATTAAACAAAATAAATATGAGTACAAAAAAAGAATTAGGAAAAAAAGATTGGTATTATTATGTTTATGAAGAAAACAATATTATAACCTTATCCGTACCAATTCCAAAACCAGCGCCAGGATTTTGGATGTACTAATTTAGTGTCCAGTTAAAGTTAAGCATAAAACTTAAAAACTAAAGTGTTAAACTCTTTGCATCTTTTGTGGTAAAAAGTTTAAAGTAAATTTCCGTATTACCGTCATCAGAAATCATTTCAGGAAACCACTTACTGCAACTACAGAATCCCCCGCTCCAAAAAAGGCTTATTCTCCTTAAAAATTCTGAATTTTGAATCTGGAATTTCAGCCGGATCAAAAGAAAAAAAGCACAGCACCTCCGATTTCTCATCATAACGCTGTGTACACCTTACAGGCAGTAAAATCTTAAAAAACTACGTTACCGGGTCTGATTTTTCAGTTCCATCAGGTACGGTAAAGCACGGCTTCCATTGTTGTGCTTTACGTGCCTTTTAAACAAAATATAATTAAAAAACACCAAGTTAATGAAAGCAGCAAAACCTGTAGAAAAAGACAATAAAAACCATCATAGCCAGAGCAAAAAGCAGAAGGCTAAAAAGCCGGTGGTGGTACCTCTGCCTGTGGCGGAAGTGGCTCCTCTACAAACCCAAAAACCTGAAGAATCTGCAGCTCTCGCAGGATTCGCAACCCCGAATATCAATAAGACGAATGCAAGCGGAATTATTGCTCCGGTTCACGGTTCACAGACCATTTACGATCAGGGTTCTGAGATCATGTTTAAAAAGCATCAGGAAAGTCTGGCAGAAACCGGGGATATCAATCATCCGCAAACAAAAAAAGCGGAAAAAAATTATACTTCTACGCTGAACATCAGCCAGGTTAAAGATTATCATGATCTGAAATCCGGAACGTATGTGCCGAAGACCTTGGAGGAACAGGCTGCAATGGCTCAAAGCAATGGCAATAGTAATTCTGAAACAGCAGTTTCAGAATTAGCAGATTCTGTTAACATATCTGAAGTGCAGGATTCCGTTGCTGCAATGGATCTTAGTTCAGAGTTTACTTTAGCAGGCGAACAGGAAGAAGCCGCTAGAACAACGCCAACCAGCGCGAACAGTGATCCGAAATTTAACCAGACTATAGGTTTGGTTAAAAATACGGCAAAAGTGAAAAGCACACACAGTTCCAAAGAAAAGGCGGAAAGCCATGCTAACGCTGCCGCCGCCGTACCTGCCGGAGAACGAAAATCGAAAGCAAGGGGTCAACAGGTAGAACAGTTGAGTCAGCAAAGATCAGAGCCTTTTAAAGCTTCAGATTTCAAGAGAAAATTAGAAAGCAAAATCACCAAAATGAAACTGCCAAGTAATGAAAAAGAGGCAGATAATTTTGAAAAAAATAATAATATTGCGCAAGTAAACAAATCGGCAGGAGCAGACGTTATTGCGGCTAAAAATAATGTAACAGGCAAGATTGCTGAAGTTGCGAAGAAAGAACCGGATGAAACCAAACTTGCACAGCGTAAAGCAACGGCACTGCCAGATCCGAAAATAGGTTCTAAAGTAAATATAAAAGCTTCTGAAGCAATGCCTGCTAAGAGAGGAGACTCCGAACTCAGCCAGCCGATTGCTAAAAGTTACAGGTCTGTTGAACAGCAGTTTGCTAAGCAACAGATCACAGATGAGCAGTTGGCAAAATCCAACGAACCGGATTTCATCAATGCCCTTAATGCTAAAAAAGCAGCTAAAGACAACGCGGAAAAGGCTCCAAAGGAATTTAAAAATGAAGAAAGCAAAAAGCTGGAAGCTTCTAAACGCGAAGCTCAGGGCAAAACCAACAGCACAATGGAGGGAATGCACCAAAGCAGAAAAGGACTGCTGGATAGTGTAACCAACAAGCAGCATAAAGCCGGTGAGAAAAATACCGCCAAACATCAGGATGTTGTGGATAAGCTGAATGCTATTTATGCAGAGACCAAAAAATCGGTTGACGGACAGTTGGATGATCTGGAAAGTAAAGTTACACAGTTGTTCGACGCAGGAGCTAAAGATGCCAAATCTGCATTTGAAAGGTATGTTACTAAAAAAATAGATAACTATAAAGATGAAAGATATGGCAGTTGGTATAGAGCGGATAAATATGGAAACCGTTTGGAAGACGCCTGGAATAGAAAATTACCAGATGAGGTAAATATATTTTTCGTTGAAGGACGAAAGATATTTCTTCAAAGGTTAGACGGTATTATTGATACTATAGCCAATTTAGTAACCTCACGATTGAATGCCGCAAAAGCGTCCATTGCTTCCGGACGACAGAAAGTAGTTACCTTTATTAAAAATCTTCCTGCGGATGTAAAAAAAGCCATTAAAGGAGATATTGATGCAATTCAGGGACAGTTTAAAGAACTTGAAAATTCGATCAGTGAAAAAGAATCTTCATTAATCGATTCTTTGGCAACGAAGTACAATGATGCACTGAAAGAAGTGGATGAACTGATTGTTGATATTAAGAACCGTAACCGAGGATTCATCGCAGCTGCAGAAGATGCAACGGTGGGAGTGGCAAAAACGATTATGGAAATCCGAAAAACACTTACAGAGCTGCTTTCCGGAGCGGTAAGTGCAGTCATGGCAATTGTTGCAGACCCGATAGGATTTTTATCCAATCTTATTGCCGGAGTTTCACAAGGATTTACTAATTTCGGAACCAACATCTGGACACACCTTAAGACCGGTTTCTTCGGATGGCTGACCGGAGCAATGAAAAATATTTCTTTCACTTTGCCGGAAGATATATTCTCGTTAAAAGGTATTTTCTCCATCAGTACCCAGATGATGGGATTAACATGGGATAATATCAGAGGAATTGGAGCTTCAGTAGTTGGAGAGCCTGCAATGAAGGTACTTGAAGGAAGTTTCAAAATGGTACAGATTGTTCAGAAAGATGGTTTTGCCGGACTTTGGGAACATGTGAAAGACCAGTTTGCCGATATTAAAGCTACGGTGATGGATACCATTATCGATATCATTAAAACGGAGGCAATACAGGCAGGAATTAAGTTTATTTTGGGCTTGCTTACTCCGGCAGGAGCGTTTGTAAAAGCGGCAATGATGATTATCGATCTGGTGAAATTCTTTATCCAGAAGGCAGCACAGATCATGGAGCTGGTAAAAGCCATTACAGAAGGTATTAAAGCGATTGCCAGCGGAAATGTAGCAGCGGTAGCGAAGGCGATAGAAAATGCATTGGGAAGAGCAATCCCAGTCGTGATAGGCTTTCTGGCTTCCTTGGCAGGTCTTGGCGGATTGGTAGATAAAGTTACCGGCGTAGTAAGAAAAATAAGACAGCGTATTAATAATGCCATTGTGAAGTTCTGGAACTTTGTTAAAGGGAAGGCTAAAGGATTGCTTGGGAAGATTGGTTTCGGTGATAAAAAAGAGAAGAAGAAAAAAAGGGAAGACCTTCGTACTACTGAAGAAAAGAAGAGGGATTTAGAAGAAGGGGTAAGAGAAGGTACACAATTGCTAAAAGATAATAGTTTAACTTCAAAAGAAAGAGAGAAACGTTTAAAAAATATAAAACAAACTTATGAATTAAAAGAACTTAAAATTGTTACAGATAAAGTTGAAAGAGATAAAGCAACTGTGCATATCCATGGTGAAGTTAACCCTACACTAAATGGAAATAGAATTGTAGTTGATTTTGATAGTGGAAATCCCTTATCTATTATTGAAAGAAATAAATTGATTAAAATTCCTGGAGGTCAAGATAAATTAGATAAGATTAATTTAATGATACAAGGAAATAGTTCGAAGCTTAAAGATGAATATGCCGAAGTCCGAACAGCTTTAGATGCTTTAGACAGTGGAAGATTGTCCGTTAGCATTGGTGTAGATGTTTTTTTAGACAAAGGAGGTTTAATTAAATTTACAGAAATTGATGTTCTTACAGAAGAAGAAATGATAGAAGTTAAAAATAAAACGATTTTTTCGGATGCGAAAAAATTGTCTGGTGATGCTTATGATCAATGGTTAAAACTTAGAGATATTTTTAATGGCAAAAGAACGGTATATGATAAAAATGGGAATGTCATTATTCCTCCCAAAAAATGGGTTTATCAAGTCACAATCGACAATATAGATCCTAGATTAAAGAAATGGTTACTAAGTAAAGGAATGACAGAAGTAAGAGAAGGTAAATAAAAAATAAAAAATTATGGGAAGTTACAATTCAACTTTAATATTGTTTAAAGAAAAACAAGATCCAAAAACATTTCTTTCTGATTTTCATAAGAAGCTTAAAGAAATAAATATTTTAATTGAAAAAAATTATTATCAGCGAGTTATTTTTAATGACAAAAGAAACGAAGAAGAGCATGAACCTATTGAATTAGATAGATCAATGACTGATGAAGATATAATTGATTTGGTATGTTCTTGGGGAGGGTTTGGTTTGTTATCTTACAGACATGATGACATTGAATTTACATTAAGTATAAATTATGTTTCTTGGGATGATGAATTTATTGAAGGTATAGAAGTCTTTTATAATGCAAGCCACCAAAACTATATCAATAAGAATGAAATAAAAAATGACATTATTATAAAATTAGCTAATTGTATTGATTATAAATTAGTGGTGGGAAGTATAGGAGATAGTGAAGATGATTTTAGGACGGACTTAGATTTAGAATATAATCTGAAATATATAAAAAATAAAAAATTTGATATTGATTTAAGAGATTAAATTGATGAAAAATATAAATATGTTATTGATTAAATAAAACCTTACAAAAAAAGGAAACTTCCAATAGAAGGTTCCCTTTCTATTAAAGGACTGTTTTTAAGCTCTCAAACTGAAAAATTTCAAAATAACCATGACAGATTTTATAAAGAATTTAGAAGAATAAGTTGATACCCAAATTGTTCCTTCAAATGAGCAAATCTGAAAAAATAATTATGAGATGGATAAAAAGTTAATTGAAATAAATCAGGTAACTGAGGAATAGCAGATAGAACAGGCGAAGATTATACAAAATTTAAAAATGCGCCATTGGTTTCATCAACTGAAGATTTTAATAAACTAATTTAATAATTATGGGAAATTTTACAACCGACACTGTTATTGTAATAGAAAAGACACCTACAAAAGATATTGTAAATATAGTAGATGAAATTATGCTAGAAAATAATTTCACTGTTGCTTATGGTTATAGCCGTTTTTATTTTGAAGATACTAACCCAGATAGTAACCTTGATGATTCAAAAACAGTAGAGGCAGAAACTATGGAAGATGCCTTAAAAACTTTAGAGGAATTTAAGAAAAACCCTACCGGAGGTAGTTATGAATACAATATGTTTTGGGGTTATAATGAATACGGACAAGAACTTGGTTATAATATATCGGTACATTTTCGATCGTTTGATAACAAAAATATAGAAGCTGTAATTTTTTATGTTAGAGAAAATATTTTTGAAATAGCACACGAAAAAGAACTTAAAAGAGTATTTGCAGAAATAAACAGGAGAACTAAAGTAATAGCAGCCACACAAAAAACAGACTATTATACTGATGACTATGATGAATTTGATATAATAGAAGAGATTATGTCTGGAAATATTCATACTAAATACGAGTATAAGTTTCTTTAAATAATTTCTGAGAAAAAGCTTTTAAAACTAAACTTTAATTAAAAGTTTAGTTTTTTTATTAAAGAGTTTATCTTTAACCTCTCAAACTGAGAAATTTCAAAATAACCATGACAGATTTCATAAAAAAACTAGAAAAAGAGTTTGATATTCAAATTATTCATTCTAAGAAACATATTTGGGAAAATTATTTTGATACAGATGATGATGGAAATATTACAACACTTTATTTAGATGAGGTTGATTTAAATAAACTTGAAGTACTTCTACCCATAGCAGACAGTTTGATTAATCTTGCTGTTGTTAAATGCAATATCAAAACTATAGGAGCTTTAAAATCGTTTAGCCGTTTAGAATCATTAAGCTTAAGACTTAATAGTTTGCACGGATCCACATTAAGTCATTTAAGCCATCTGAAAAAACTTAAACGATTGGATTTATGTGGAACAAACATTCAGGATACATCGCCACTTGGCAGCGTTACTCATTTGCAGGAATTGTATATTGGTAGTAGTAGCCGCCTTTACGAAGTGAATGGTTTAGAAGGTTTAAAATCTTTACAGCATTTAGATACATCTTACAGTAGAATTGATAGCATTGAAAAAGTTAGAATAAATGAAAATATCCCTTCACTGAATATAAAAGGGACTAAAATAAAAAAGATAATGCATTTGGAAAGGTTTTCTAATTTGCAAAGCCTTAATATGGAAAGTACTTTAGTCGAAAAAATTGAAGGATTGGATACATTAAAAAATCTAAAAGAGTTCTTTATATCTACATACAGGATAAAGCGTATTGAGGGTTTGGAAAATTTAACTGGATTGGAAGTTTTAGATTTAAATTTTAATAAAATATCAAAAATAGAAGGATTGGATAATCTAATCAATTTGAAACGATTGAACCTTAATGAAAATCAAATAAAAAGAGTTGAAAATTTGGATAATCTTGTAAATCTTGAGCTTTTATTGCTAGAGCCTAATAATACTGTCACATATTTTGATACTTCTTTTTTTTATAATTTAGTTTCAGAATGTCATATTTACATACGCGATATTAAAGATATTGACGTGATTCAAGACGCAGCACCTAAAAATGTTAAAATTAATGTTGATAATAATTATCCTTATCCTGTATCTCTGTACAGAAAACCCAAAGGTATTTTTAAATAATTTTGTCTATAATACCATTTGAAAGATCACTCCCTTAAAACTTTTAAAGGAAAATTTCAATTAGAAATTTTCCTTTTTTATTTTATCTTTAAACTTTTAAGCAGAGAAATTTCAAAATAACCATGACAGATTTTATAAAAAAATTAGAAAAAGAGTTTAATACTCAAGTGATCTATTCCAAAGAACATATCAGGGAAAATTATTATGATGTAGATGAAGATGGGAATATTAAAACATTATATTTGAATGAGGTTGATTTAAAGGATATCGGTATATTATTACCAATAGCAGACAGTCTTGTTAAATTAGCCCTTCCATATTGTAATGTGGAAATGTTACGTCCATTAAATGCTTTTTCACGGTTAGAAACATTAGATTTAACCGGCAATGAATTACCGGAAAAATCATTTAGGTATTTAAGAGATTTAAAAAGTCTGAAAAATCTGGATTTGGCAGCAACTGAACTTAAAGATACTTCTTTGTTGGGCGATTTAATGAATTTGGAAATATTATATATTGGTGGAGGCAATCGCTATCTTGAAGTAAATGGTTTGGAACATTTAAAGTTCTTACAACGGTTAGATGTCAGCCTGACTAGAATTGATCATATAAAAAAGATAAATGTTAATGAAAATATACGCTCTTTAAATATTGGAGAAACTAAAATTGAAAAAATAACCGATTTGGAGCGTTTTCCCTATTTGGAAGAATTGAGAGTAAATGGAACCTTAGTAGAAAAAATTGAGGGTTTGGATACCTTACACAATCTCAAACAACTTTTTATTTCGGCTACTCATGTAGAAGAAATTGAAGGCTTAGACAGTTTAACAAATTTAGAAGTATTAGACCTAAGTTATAATGAAATTTCAAAAATCAAAGGATTGGTTAATCTGAAAAACTTAAGAGAACTAAATTTAAATGAAAATAAGATCACCAAAGTTGAGAATTTAGATCATCTTATTAATCTGGAGTATTTAATTTTTGAGGCGAATGAAATTAAAGAGTTTGATACGTCTTTTTTATCTAATTTAGTGTCCGAATGTTTTATTTCTCTATGTTTTACAGGAGATTATATCAAAGAGATTAAAGATGTTCCAAAGAATGTAACAATTAAGTTTGAAGATGATCATTTTGTACCGAGAACATTATATAGGTCAAAGGATTTGTTTCGATAATAAAAAGAAACTGTCTCAAAAATGAGGCAGTTTCTTTTTTTACACCCGAGTTTTTCATTTCTATTTTTCTTCTTTTTAATTTTTGATAGCTCGATAAAAGTTTTCATGTTCGTTTTCCTTTCGGATACTTTTTCATCTATTAATATGAGCGTCTTATTTTTTCTTTTGAAAAAACAGTAAAATTTCCCACAGTCAAATAAAAGCTTCTTAAGCTATACAAAATTTACGACTTACTGCAACTACAGAATGCAGGAGGCTAAAAACTTTAATAAGAAGAAAAAAATAAGGAATTTTGAACCCTCAAGTACAGATACTATTGGATCCAAATCAGCTGTGCTAAAAACTTAGAAAAGTTAAAAAATTAAGTATGGAAAAAAATGAATCAACTACAAAAGAAATTCTAAAATTCTATTTTGAGACAGGAAAGAAACCTACCGAAGCTCAGTTCTCAGAATTTTTAGATTCTTACTGGCATAAAAAGGAAAGTATTCCTAAAGAAAAAATCGAAGGATTAGAAAATCTGTCATTAGACTTTGATCTTCTGTGGTCACCTACCAACAAAAAATTGTCATTAACAGATGCTCAGGGAAATGTATTGTCGGAAATTTCTTTGCAGTCTCTGGACAATGAGGGGACAGATTTAAGGTATAATACTGCTACAGCGTCATTGGAACTTTATAATGCGGACAATGAGCTCTTAGACAGTATTCCTGTCGCCGATTTTGTAAATAATGTAGGTACGCAGCTGGCTTTAAATTCCAACATTTTACAGTTAAAAGACAGCAAAGGAAATGTGCTTTCTAATGTGATGTTTGCGGTTTCCAACATCTCAGGCTTACAGACGGTATTGGATACAAAAGCAGAAAAAAACGTAGCTATTAATACTGTTTCTCCGTTACAGGGAGGAGGCAATTTATCGTCAGACAGAACATTAAGCATATCTCAGTCTAATACGAATACTTCAGGTTATCTGAGTAATACAGACTGGAATACATTTAATAATAAATTTGATAGACCTTCCATGGGAGCGAATTATCTCGGAAGATGGAACGGCTCAACATTTATTAACAGCCTATTACAGGATAACGGAACCAGTTCGGGACTTGGAAGCAATAACTACAATAATATTATCTGGTCTGTTGATTCTTCTTCTAAAGCAGCGCTTATCGCTCCAAGAATGACTCAGGCTCAAAGGCTTGCTATTTCTTTAGGAACCATTCAGGCGGGAGCTATTGTTTATCAGACTGATGCCGTTGCCGGATATTATCTCTGGAACGGAAGTTCATGGGGAACTTTGGGAAGTAATATTGCTACCGCAGATCTTACCAATACTCAGGCAAGAACTTTCACTCAGAATGCGGATTTTACATGGAATACTTTAGGAAATGCTTATTTTTTGAAAGGACTGAAGGATGTAGGCATTGATTACAAAGACCATCCCAAAGTTTTAAGAATAGACTCAAATACAAAACAGGTTGTAGAAGGTGATGCTCTGGTTGTAACCATACCGGATACTTTACCTAACCCTGTTACACCAACATCACAAACTTTAAATATAGTTCACACTTACACAAACAGTCCTACCGCATTAGATACCAATGTAAAGGATTTAAATGAATTTATTATGAATATAGGGAATTTACAATTTACACATTTAACGGTAGAAGATTGGAATTTAATTAATGCTAATCCAAACACTGCTGCTGTAATGACAGCTTCTAATGGTATATACTTAAAAAGCGATGCAGTAACATCATTTGGAGCTGGAGAAATAATGGCTTGTGCATATCCTAATTTGGTATTATCCGCTAATAAAAACTGGGTTTTTAAAATTGGATTATCTTTCGGATATAGTTCTTCATATAATAATAATCAAGGTATTGTTGGTATTACACAGAGTTCTGCAGATAAGAATATAGGTATTTTAAACGGTTTTTTAGCAAGTCTTTCAACGGGAACGTGGGATTATTACAATAGTATAAATTTTATAGAGCAGACTTATGATACTACTCCAGTTAATCAAAAAATAAATGCGACGGATTCTCTTCTAATATTTACAAAAGTAGGTAATATTCTTAATATTACAGTAAGAGCAGGTAATGCGGTAAAAACTTTTAATAGTGATGTTACAGGAGTCAATAGCTTTAAACCTTTGGTTGCTTTAAAGCGCTTTGGAGATGGCAATACCGTTGGAGCAAAGACAGACTTTGGATCTTATTATTTAGAGCCTTAAATAGTTTTTTCTGCTGTAAATAATAAATCACAGCAGCTACAGAATACTGAAAGTAAAATACTTTCACAAAACTAAAAAACATCATATTAGAAATCCAGACAAAAAATATAAAAAATATGGAAGAACATAAAATAACATCACGGGAGGTGTTGAAAACCTATTTTGAAAAAGGAGACAATCCCACCCAGGATCAATTTGCGGAATTAATAGATTCTTTAAAACATAAAGAGGACCTTACTACTGGTAAAGAAGCGGTAATGTTTGCAAACAGCTTAGCTTCTATGGATAACGGATTTATCAATTATTATATAAACTTAGATAATGGCGGAAAAGAAGTGAAATTTCCACTGGTTATAAGCCAGGATGGGACTGAAGATCAGATCATAGAAATTGGAAATACCTACGGCAGTGAAAAAAGACAGTACTTTTTAGACAATGGACCTTACACTGTTAAAGCAAAAAAGTTTCCAAAAGAAGGATTAAATAATTACGAATATTATCGATTATACTATCAGATAGAATCTAATTACGGCATTTACAGATATTTTGGAAATAACCTGCCGACAATTCCCGAAGGATTTGAATTCGGAACACTTATAGATAAAAGACTTGTTTTTCAGATATATAAAGAAAATTTGGGTCAGCAATTAAATATTGTAAACACGAATATAAAGTTTGTAAACTATACTGATTTGCCTATTCAATACAGATTGGATTCTGGTAATTGGGGACATAGATTTATTGATAAAGATATTGTTACCGATCATTACAATCTTTGGGACTATTTATATTTTTATTACAGGGCAGATCTCACTAAAGAAACTCAAAATATAGAATGCCGGATTTATAATGATGATTCCGGACAGTTTTTAACAACAGGTTATTTGTATGCAGGACAAAATAACTTAAACAATTGGGGTGGAGGCTCAGTATATGGAATCAGAAATATAAGAATCGAATGTAGTTATCAAGACAATCAAAATAATCAAATTAATTTCAAATAACCGTATCCTAATGAAACTAAAAATATTTGAACAAAATCAGCATCTTAAGGATCTTACGCCTTTTGAGCTAATGGCAAAAGATATCACCATTCTTAATGGAATCGTTAAAGGGGAACCCACTTATGAAAAAGGAAGAAAAACCAGTACCGGTTACTATTTAGACAAAGAACAGACGAATCTGGCAATTGAGAAAACCTTTTCTGATGAACTGGATGAAAATGGATTTTTAAAAGGATTAAATATTCTGATTAAATGGTTTGATATCTACGGAAACCCGGTGCTTGTCAAACGAGTCTATGTTCCTCTCTCTGTCTCGGAAAGTGCGGAAATCATTATTAAAAGACGTAAACGAATGATTGATTATCTGAAGGAATCCGGATTAAGATTAGGAGTAAAAGAATATATCGATTCTCTTTTTAATTATTATTCAAATTATCAGCAATCGGGAATTACAAGAAATCTTTTGAATAGCTTTATTGAGAATGGATCGGATGAATTACAACAAGCTGTTACCAATGAAAATAATCAGGAAATAACAGGTATTCTTAACCATATTTTACCAAACGGAACTACCGTTAAAGATTCATTACTCGATCAGATCTCATAAAAAATTCTTACATTAATTATTTTCAGAAATCAAGGTAACACTTTATATACTTATGGGAAAAGTTTTAGCTTTAAACCATCAACCAGCTCTGAAAAGAATTATCGAGAAAATCAGAAAAATAAAATAGCCTAAACATCAGCGGCAAATTTTAACCTATTCAATCCTTACCATTTTATCACTAAAAACTCTTCATTACTCTAATGGAGATGAATGGGTTTGTTCCCAAAATCATTGAGATACAATAGATCTGTAAGGATTGGAGAATACCTTCTTTTCTATTCAGCCGAGTTTTTTAACTAATCATCATGAAGGATAAATCGGCGAAACTTTTTAAAAGTTTTACCGATTTATTCAAATTACTTACATCGAAACACAAAATAAAAATAATAACTTCCATGTTTATACCAACACCATTAGATACCATATTAACTTATTTCCAGACAGGAGATATTCCTACCCAGGAGGAATTTAAGGCATCTTGGTCTTCATTTTGGCATAAAAATGATTCTGTACCGACAAGCAAAATTGAAGGTCTCGATCATCAGTTACAAAATAAAGCCGATAAAAGTGCTTTTGAAACACACCTCTCAAATCCGGATTCCCATATCAGTTATTTAGCTGCAAAAGATGCTGCAAATTTAGACAGCAATAATCTTCAGGCTTGGAAAACAGCATTAGGGGTTGGAGAACAGCCTGAAAATACAGCAACTATTGATGACGCAAATAATACGGGAAATGTTTATACAAAACAGCAAAGCGATACAAAATATATGCTTTTGAGTGATTTTGTAGATAAAGATCAAAAAATTCTGGCAGAAAAAATCGAAGCTTTAGGTTTAACCTCGCTGATCGAAGCTGTTGAAACTGATATTTCTTTATTTGCAGATCATTCTGCATCTTACGAATTTCAGGAGAACGATTTTATTGCAATTCCGGATTCAGCCGGAAACTTTTCACTTTACCTTTTTAAAGGCGGTGTAAAAAACAATAAATATAATTATCTGCCTACAGGAATCTCGAATGTCACCATCGGAATGGTAGAAGGACTTCAGGGTGAACTAAATAAAAAAATAGACAAACCTCTTACGGATGGGAAATTTTACATTAAGAGAGCATCAGGAGTTACAACAACAGAAACCTTAGCAGATGAAACACTTGCTTCTGTTGTGAGCAGAGATGCATACTCCCCGAAACCTATTACTTTTCTGGATGGTTCCGAACGTACTTATGCCAATATTGGAGTGAATCCAGCAACTTATTCCTTTTTCTGGGGCAATATTAATCCTAATCATACTGGATTTTACAATCATACATTTGGCTACAATTGTCTATCAAAAGTAACCACAGGAAATAACAATATTGCTTTTGGTGCCGCAGCGGGGCAAGAGCTTACAACCGGCTCGTTTAATACTTTTGTGGGAGTTGTTGCCGGTCAGAATGCAGTGTCGGGAAACTATAATGTAATGATAGGAGAAGAAACCGGATTTAAAGTAACTTCAGGATTTAAGAATACTTTAGTAGGAACGGCATCTGGATATAATGTGACTACCGGAAACCTTAATACACTTATCGGCTACAAAGCATCTAATACCACTACTTTAGGAGATCGTAATATTATTATTGGGGCATCATCAGGACAGGGAGTTACAGGACAGAATAATATTCTGATCGGAGTTGGGGCAGGTCATAATGACGGAGCTTTATCTAATAAGCTTATTATCCACTCCAATAATACCATGACAGGATACAACAACACTTCAGAAGGTGTGTTTGGAAGCTTTCAGCAGGGAACCCTCGGTATGGCTTTAATTACAGGAGATTTTCTCCAGAGATGGGTGAAGTTCAATGGTACGTTTTCTATTAATCCGTCCTATATTCCTGCAGGAGATGCATCTTATAAGAAAATATTCGTTGGGAACTCTTCCGGGCAGTTTGGATGGATCGATAAGGTAGATTCTATTCCCCTATCGGGAACTTTACCGGGAAAACCTGTAACAGGAGAAATTGAATTTTCAACAGATGGAGGAGGGGCTATTAAAAGTGGAGTTGCCAATATTTCTGTTTCAGACGGATTCACTACCATTTTTTCAGGCGATCTGATGGGCGACAGGACTCAGATATTATCAAGTCCAATGCAGATTTCATTATCTCAGGGATCAGATAAATATATCAATCTTACCCAATGGCTGGACAGAATAGATGTGGGGGCTCCAAGTGAAGGTCCCGGTATTGTCGGTCAGAACTATTATGGAGATCATTATACAGAAAATTCTTTTGTACAGAAAAAGTGGGTAGAAGAAAAAGTAAAAAATATTACGGGAAATGGTTATAAAATCTACAGGGCATTATTAAACAATAATAGGGGAACTTTTGATCCAAACTTCATAGTACTTGAAAACACAATAGGAAACATAGAGTGGGATCGTGTAGACTCGGGTAAATTTATAGGAAAAATGTCCGGAGCCTTTACGGAAAATAAAGTCTGGATTAATGCCAGGATAAATGCGCTATATACAAAAAATCATGTGGATTGTTATTCTTTCAGAGGATCAGAAGACCATGTAAGCCTCAATATATTTGATGTAACCGATAAATCTCCTGTTGATTTTGAAGAACAGTACGGATTTATTGAGATCTATGTTTACGATTAAGCAAACAGAAAATCTAAAATTTAAATTATGAACAAAAAAAGAATTAAAAACTGATGGAGTCAACACAACTACAACATTTATTCACCCATTTAGAAAGCGTTATTACTTGGCGTCTCAATCATCCGGAAGATGATTTCACTACTGCTCCCGAATTTAATCCATACGATTACAAAAACTTTCATTTGGGAAATTATATTCTGGAAAAAAAGCTCACGCATGAGGAAATTATTATCCTTTTAATGGCTTTGCTGCCAAGACTGGAACCTTCCTTGCTGAAAAAGATTTATCTGGAATTTCCTGCCGGTTCATTATTCGATTTTTGTTCGGTTAATGAAAATGGCAGACTTTTTAATCCCACGATTCAGTCATTACAGTATATTTTAGGTGGAGAAAATATTCAGCAGAGACTGAAGGTATTAGATAATTTTAGTCAGAATTCAACACTTGTAAGAGAAGAACTTATTGTTTTTTCAGGACAGGAAAGCACGTCCATAAACAGCCAGCTAAACATTCATCAGGATGCTTTTGAGGCTTTAATGTTCGGAGCAGAACTGCTTCCTAAAATGAGTAACGATTTCCCGGCAGAGCAGCTTCATACAAGCAGAACATGGGAAGATTTAATCCTTCCTCAAGATACTTTGGATGAGCTTCAGGGGATTGAAGCTTGGTACAGCAGCAGCAGGATTCTTATGGAAGACTGGGGAATGCAGAAAAAGCTTAAACCAGGTTTCAGGGTACTGTTTTACGGAGATCCCGGAACCGGAAAAACACTTGCAGCAAGTCTTCTGGGAAAATACACCGGACGTCCCGTTTTCAGAGTGGATGTTTCCATGCTGGTTTCAAAATATATCGGGGAAACAGAGAAACATCTGGCTAAATTATTCGATAAGGCGGAAAACAAAAACTGGATCCTGTTTTTTGATGAGGCAGATGCTATTTTCGGGAAAAGAACCAGTGTTCGTGATGCGCATGACAAATATGCCAATCAGGAAGTTTCTTATCTGTTACAGAGAATAGAAACTTTTTCGGGACTTATCATTCTGGCATCCAACTTCAAAAACAATATGGATAAAGCCTTTACGAGACGTTTCCATAGCTGTATAAAATTCAATAATCCCGGATATGAAGAACGTCTGCGCATCTGGCAGCACAATCTGCCGCAGCAATTAGATCTTGGAGATATTAATCTGGAGCAGATTTCCAGAAGATATGAACTTACAGGATCCAATATCATGAACATCATTCAGGATGTTTGCTTAAAAGTAATTTCATCGGAAGAGCCCGGTTACAGAGCAAATTCAGAAATGCTGCTGGAAAGTATCAGGAAAGAATATTTAAAAGAGGATAAAATATTCTCTTAAAAATTTGAACTTTAAATACCAAAATCATGAATGCAAAAACTTTACTGTTGATTGCTTTAATCAGCATTGCTTTTGGGTGTAGAACTAAAAATAAAGTGATCACTAATTACGAAGAAAAAAAACAGGAATCGGAAAAAGTAAAAATAGATTCTCTGAATTCACAAAGTCAGCAGTCAGCACAGAATAGTTCTTCAGAAACGCTTTCAAACGACCGAAAGAACGAACAGTCCGGAGAAATATTAATCAAAGGTAAATCTGATCCGTCCAGTCCTTTTGTTTACCATAATATTGTCGGCAAAGACACCATTCAGAGTATTTCGATCGTGGGAAACGCAGAATATTTAATCGATAATCATTATGTGAAATCCGACAGTAAAAAATTGGAGGTAATGAAGAAAGAATCTGTACAGCTTATTCAGAATACAGATCAGAAAACTTTCTCCAAAGAAGTAAACAAAGAGTCTGAACTTAAAACTTCTGAAGAAACAAAAAAGATTAAAGTGAATGGACTTCAGGCGGGAGCGTGGATTGTGATCGCAATTGCTACAGGAATTTTAATACTGGCATTTTTCACTTACAAATATTTTAAAAAATGAAAACATCACCAAAAGGAATACAGCTCATTTTATCATTCGAAGGTTTCAGTGCAAAACCTTATCTGGATTCTGCCGGAATTCCGACAATCGGTTACGGAAACACCTATTATCCGGGAGGTAAAAAAGTGACGATGAAAGATTTGCCGATCACAAAGGAAAAAGGAGCCGAACTGTTTGCATCAGTCTTGCCGACCTATGAGAAAATTGTTCTCGGAAAAATAAAAATTCAGCTTACACAAAACCAGTTCGATGCGCTTGTTTCGCACACCTACAATACAGGAGGTTCCGATACATTGTTTTCGTTAATTAATAAAAAATCAGACGCGGAATCCATCAGAAACTGGTTTACCACAAAATATACTACAGCGGGCGGAAAAGTTCTTGCAGGTTTAGTGAGAAGAAGAAACGCTGAGGCAGATTTGTTTTTTGCAAAGTAAGGTTTAGACAATAATGATAAAGATTTTTAGTCTTAATCTTAAATAGTCAGGCTGTCTTTTCAGGCAGCCTTTTCTTTTTTAACTTTTATCAATAAATAATATAAATATTTTAGCAAAATCGATAAAATTTAATCAATGATTTATCATATTTGTATTATGTTTTCAAGTAATATTTTTAAAAAATTTCAAATTTTAATCTCATTAATTTCCCAAACATATAATTTCTAGCATAGCATTTGTATAGTACAATTTATCTGATCATTTAGAAAGGAATTGTAAAATTTTATTTATAGAGTTGAAGAAATTTGTCAGTTGAGGTGATGTTCTGTTCCTATTATTTTTAAGTTTCTGATGACGGATGATGTGAAGAATATTTTTATTCAATACAATAGATCAACCACCAATGACAAAATTGAATACCAAAATCTGCTCAGATGTTGCCTTGTGTACTTTGATAAGGAAAAACAGGCAAAAGGGATTTGAAAAGCTCTATAGAACTTACGGATGCATTCTGTATGGTCTCGCTCTACAATCTGTTTCTTCAAAAGACCTTGCAGAAGAAATCGTACAGCAGACTTTCGTTAATGTTTTAAAAAAAATAGATCATTTTTCAGATCAAAAATATTCTTTTCAGGTTTGGATGATCCAGAATCTTATCATAACCATCAAAGAGTTTCTTTCCGAAAAACACATCGATTATAACTTTACCCTAAAGAATTTTCCGGAATTTAAGTTTGAACTGAAACAGCAGATTCCAACGTATCCTTCGCAGACTGAAATCAACAGTTTCTGATCGTTTATTATTTAACCACATTTATAAAAGCCTTTTTGCTGACTTATCATTGTGGTATCTGTTTTTTAATATCTTGAAATACTTTAAAATTTTGGCAGACAAATTGTTACAGCTTAAAAGTCAGAGATGATTGTCCGTAATTTATCGTAACTGAAAAACCTTGAGTTCTTTTGATAAGTGAAACGCCTTTGTGAACTTAAAAACATTTAGTAGTAACAAAAACTCTGCGGAATTTGCTTGGTAAGAGCAGTATAATTAATAACGGATAATTAAATCAAATACAAATTAAACCACTAAACATATTAATATTATGAAAAATTCAATTTTAGGTATTCTTGCCATCGCTGCAATGGTAGCCTGTAAAAAAAATGAAACTACGAATGTTAACAGTTCTGCAGACAGCACAGCAATGACGGCTCCTGCAGATTCCGGAATGATGAGCAACGATTCTGCTACTGCTGCAGCACCATCCGATGCAACTACAAAAACATCTCTGAGCGATCAGGATAAAATGTTTGCCGATGCCGCAGCAAAAGGAGGAATGATGGAAGTAATGGTAGGAAAGCTTGCTGCAATGAATGCTGAAAGCACTGTTGTAAAATCATTGGGAGAAATGATGGTAAAAGACCACAGTAAAGCCAATGACGAGCTAAAAAAATGGGCAATGACGGTAGAATATACTTTACCGACAGCCATGGATGCAGACCAACAGAAAATGTATGACGATCTGAAAGCCAAAAAAGGAAAAGATTTCGATAAAGCTTACACCGATCTTATGGTAAGCGATCATAAAGAAGACATTGCGGTGTTTAAAAAAGAAGCTTCAGCCGGCTCGGAAGCATCACTGAAATCTTTTGCAAGCAATACGCTTCCTACTTTAGAACATCATTTAATGGAAGCTGAAAAAGCAAAATCAGCCGTTAAGTAAATAATTTCTGATACAAAAATTCATAAAGACTATTCTCAGAATCCCTATTGATTAATCTCTGAGAATAGTTTTTTATTTTAAGCTTATAAACTCATTGTAGTTGTCTGCAATTTTTCATTATTAAAAAATCTTTGTGTTCTTTGCTGAATCAAAAGCAGTTGCGAAATTAAAAAACAGTTTGTAGTCAAGAACTCTTTTAAACTTTTCGTTAAAATTAAGCATCATGATTAATAACGGATAAACAAAATTTTTATCAATGAACAGTACTTGCAGTATGATCCTACTCATAATCATAGGCAGGATTCAATGGTAAATTTGTAACAAACCACCAAACAATAAATAGAGATGAAGCCGAAACAGATTCTGGGAGTTCCGATACAGAAAAAAGGCGGATTCCACGACACAGAAAGTACAAAACAGTTTGGAATTGTAGAAATAGATTCAAAATTTGCAATTCTGAAAGAACGGTTTTTTGCCATCAACAGATGGAAAGAATACTGTGGTAATGCTTCCACAGATTTTAAACATTTTGATGCTTCCGGAGATTTTGTAGACCGCTTTCCCAAAAAAGGAGATTTTATTAGAATTGATATTCCAGGTCCCGGAATGCTTCAGGCTGAAGGGTATGACTGGGTTGAAATACTACACCTCACGCATACAGATACAGAACGAAGCGAATCTTATATGATGATGTGCAGACCGTCTAAAGAGCCCAACAAGCCGAAAGGTTATATTGAACATTTTTATACCGCTTCGGCAACATCCAATATGGTGATTTCCAAAGAAGGAAATTTCTTAAAATCAGGAATATACGGAAGAAATGAAAGTCCGAATTTTAAAGTGCCGTTCTGGGATAAAATAAGAAATTTTTTAATAGCCTTTGGCGGAATTTTCGGCTTTGGAAAAATGCAGTGGAAGATTCTTGCTGATGGATTACTGGATTTCGAATAACATTATTTATACCCTTGTTTTTTCAAACCATTTATTTTTCTGTTTAGCTCATCAAAAGTCTGTGGAATTTTTAGTTTTGATAATGCATGAAATCTATGTGTTAGTATAGCCTCTTTCCAAGATTTTTAAACCATAATTCCGTAGTTTCTTCGGTAGGAATATTCAGTTTGGTTCTCAGATTATGCTTTCTGTTCCGTACTGTACTTATTGTTCTGAAAGTGTAGGTTGCAATATCTTTTGCATTGAATCCCAAATAAATATAGGCACAAAGCGTAAGTTCTGAAACTCTTAATTTCGGATCGATTTTCAGAAGCTCATTAATTACTTCGGGATACACTTCCTGAAAGCGGGTAAAAAACTCAGGACTGTTGCTTTTTGCCAACTGAACAATATTTTCGAACGATTCATTTACTTTTTGCTGAAGCTGCAAATTTTCCTCTTCCTTTATGGTAAGCAATGCACTGTTTTCTCGTTTTTTAGAATTATATTTTTTAAGCGTATAAATGTATATGATTATAAATAATATAATGGTAATCATTAAAATGACATACAGTGTAGTGTGTGATTTTTGATTTTTAAGATCCTTTTCCCGGATAATTTTCTTTACGGGAAGATCGTAGATTTTTTGTTTTTCAACAGAAAGGCTGTCATGGATTGCAGAGTAGTTCTCAAAATTTTCGGATGCTTTTTTATATTCGTTCATCAGCTTGTAAGCCTGAGCTAATATTTTTTGCGTCTCCATAATATCCTGTGGCTTGTTCAGCTTTTCTGAAATGGAAATAGATTTTTCAAGATAGGAAACCGCTGTTTTGTAATCTCCTTTTTCCAGATAATATCTTCCCCAGTTTCTATCCAGTACAGACCTCTGAAATATGGGCAGCATTTTAGATGAACTGTATTTCTCGCCTGCTTCCAGATAATACCTCGCCGAATCCATATTTTTATCCAGAGAAATATAATATTTTGCCAGTCGGGACGATGTATACGTTGTAGGTGATGCAAGATGAGCTTTAAGAAGATCGGCATACATATTTTTGTAATCTTTCTGATGCTCATAGATTACAGATCTTAATCCATACAGATATTCCAGATCCTTTTTCCTTTTATTCTTTTGCGCCTGATGTATTGCTTTTTTATAATGGTTCAGTGCCAGTGTATAAAATCCTAAATTGTGATAACATCTTCCATATTCTCCGTTTATCCGTATCTGGAGTTCATCGTCATTAAGGTTTTCACTTTTGGCTGCGGCAATATCCAGATAGCGCAGACTTTCTTTTGTGTTATAAAGGTTGCTGTAAGTGTTTGCGATGAAAATATATCCTTTCACGGAAGCTTTATCATCCTTAATAGATTCATAACCGGAGATTAATTCCTTGCAAAGAACGATTGCCTCTTTAAATTTACCTTCTGCACGGAGAACATTTAATTGGAGATAAAGAGAATCCAGTTGCTCCTTAGATTTTTGTCCAAAAGCAATATTAGAAAAAAATAAAATAAAAAAAATAAATAGTGCTTTCTTCAGATTCATAAAGGTACAATCGCGTTACTAAAATTAATTAAAATTTTAAAATATGATCAATAATAATTTAAAAAATAGACAGATTTAATAATCTGCCTATAAGATATTCCTTTGGGGAACGATTTGATTTCTATTGAACTGCGAAGGCACTGATTACATTTTCTCCCCACATTCCGCCGACATTTTTCAGCCTTCCCGGAAGTCCCGCCGAAGATCTGGTAACACCACCTATGATGATGTAGTACCTTTTGGTGGTACTGCTGGAATTATTAAGCATTAAGGCTCCGTTTATCATCGCATATTTGGGAACTCCACCCGTTGGAGCCGGACCGTTAAAAATATTTCCTAAAAATTTTGTTTCGTCAAGATCTGCGGTTGGAGCATAAGGACCCGAACCTTTTGCAGAAACTGGTGCGTCCGTTAATGTTACTCTGGTCCAGAACCAGTCGTCTCTTGTAAGAGTGCTTGTTCCGGAAATATTATCATAAGCAAGCAATAAAGATATATTTACCTGCCAGTTTCCGGGAGCCAGATCTATGTATGAAGTTGTCGCATAGAACCCTGTGGAAAGATCAGAAGAATTAAAATTATAAGAAGAATTATTCAAAGACAGATCAAAACCGTCTGCAATATTTCCTTTGTATGATTTCAGAGCAATATATTCCCAGTGCGCGGAACCGTTTTCATCCGATATCAGTGCTTTGTTTTTAGCTTGTCGCCCGTCTGTAAGTCTGAAACCGTCTATCGGATTACCAGCCGTTCCTCTGGAGTTTATTTCTAATTTTCTGCTGGGTGTGGCAGTCCCTATTCCTACGTTTCCGGAAGATAAAACAATAAAGTCATCTTTTTGCTGCGAAGCAGACGGATCTCCGGTTGAAGGATTATTTTTATTTCCGTCGATGTGGAAAATACCACGCGGATTTTGAGTATTGATTCCTACCTGAGAATAGGCGGAGTTTAAGATGATCATCGAAATAATGACAACTATTTTTTTCATAGGTTATTTGTTTGTTAATCTTGTTCTATAGCGTAAGCTGTGATTTTATTATCCTTCCATATTGCTCCGCCCATATTTTGCAGAATTCCTGGAATATGAAGATTAGAACGGGTAAAACCTCCTGCTAAAAGATAATACCTTTTCATGTTTGCGGAAGGATTGTTGATGATGAGGTTTCCGTTAATCATAGCAAATTTATTTCCTCCGGAAACAGCAGAACCCGGACCCTGAAAAACTTCACTTGCCCATCGGCTGTTGTCTACCAGATCAACGGACGGACTTGCCGGATTACTTGTGCCGTTGTCCGAAAGGGTAGTTCTCAGCCAAAACCATTCATCCTGATTCATCGTGGAATTCGCATCTGCAGTATAAGGAATAACGAGATCCATTTTCACCCGCCATTTTCCGGGGGGAAGATCAATGTACGAACCGGTCTGATAAAATCCTGCATTGTAATTGGATGGATTGAATGAAAAGCTTGTACTGCTGATATCAATATCAACTCCCGCTCCCATCACGCCACGATAAATTTTTTGTGCAGGGTACAAAAGCCAGTGTGCAGAGCCATTGTCATCCGAAACCAGCACTTTTCCTCTTCCTTCTGTACCGTCTTTAAGCATAAAACCGTCTTGGGGTGAAAGCACAGTTCCGCTGCTGATATCTAGTTTTGTTAAAGGTTTTGTGGTTCCGATTCCCAGATTACCGTTGGTAAGAATAGCAACATCATTTTTCTGTTGCGAGGTACTTAAAGCGCTTCCCGATGAAGGATTGTCTTTCCCTGCATCAATATGGAAATTTGCCAGTGGATTAACGGTATTAATTCCTACCTGAGAATGTGCATGGGAATAAATTAAAGCTAAAAAAGAAATACATAATTTTTTCATACAAACTGTTTTTGTGTAATTTTTTTTGATCAGAAATCTGAAGGATAAACAGCAAAAACTTTTTTCAAAACTGAAAAAAGTTTTATGCCGTCTTAGTGTTCATGTGTGTTTTTACCTCCTTTCATTTGGATGCGCAAAGAAAGCGGATGAGGGTGGTAATGTCAAAAAATACAGTTGCCTATCTTGTATCTATTTTTATTAATGTGTTGATTTTTAATAATTTAATTTTTAAACGTCTTTACTTTCTGATAATAATGTCTGCGGATAAGCATTTTTTATTTTGTAAAGTTTCTTCCATTTGTAGATGGTGTTTCGGCTTATTTTAAACTTCAGGGAGGTTTCTATATTGCTCATATTGTATTTTTTTTGATGCTCAACAATCTTCCTGATATCCGATTTTTTATATGACCGGTGTTTTTGGTTAAAGTCTTTGTTCTGTTCATTTTTACCGAAAATTATATGGTTAAGATGAATGATATCAAAAGTCGTAAGAGATTTTTTATTGAGTATTTCGCTGCAGTCTTTTCTTTTTTCCGGATATTTTTTATCGAGAATGTCGGAAAAAATGAGTTTATAATTAGGTTTTAATTCTTTTTTCATAAGTAAACTGTTTTTAACGATTTTCCTTAGCTTTTTTATTTAAAATTGTAAACAAATTTTTGTACAGATCTAAACAATACATGATTACAATTTTTTATAATTTATTTAGATAAGTCATCTTTCGTTTTCTGGTTTTCATACTTATTAAACCATTTATAAAGCGTGGTCTTTGGGATGCCGTATTTTTCGATAACCTCCGATTTTGTGTACTCGCCGGAATTAATCTGTTCCAGTATAAAATCTATGATTTCTTTGGTATAGATATTTTTACGAAAAGAAGGAAGATGAGACTTCAGCGTTCTTTTTTTTATTAAATCGGATCCGGAGGAAGTGGGAGGGGAGTATAGGATCAGATGCTGGCTGTAAATCCTGAAAAAATCATATTCCAGAAGTTTAGACCATTTCAAAAGGGTTCCGGAATCTATGCTTTCGGAAATCAGCATCTTTTCAATTTCATTTTCTGTCGTATTCATGAAATTGCAAATTCTTGTAAGATCTGTATTCGTCTCGATAATCCTCTGATTGATGAGCGAGCCGATATGAATATTTTTAAAGTTCAAGTTGTGTTAATTTTTAATTCAATGATCAAAATAAGAGCAACATTTTTAGATAAGAAAAAAAACAGCGATCTATCATGATACTACTTTTTTATAAGTTTTTTATATTCAGTATTTTAAATATTTCATTACCCCGTTACTTACAAAAAGTCCGCTTTAAGAATTTTTAAAACGGACTTACATTTATGATAAAAAATACGATATTTCTTCTCAGGGTTTCCAGAACGTCCATTTCTGCCCGTTGAAAATAATAAGGCGATGTTTCGATGCATCAGTCGGATGTTTAAGAAATGCCATCATTCCCGGAGACGGATTCTTAATATTGTTAAAATTAGTTACTATTGGCAAAACCAACGCTTTGTTGGGAGAATCCAATACCAGAACACCGTCCGTAGATGTGCCTGAATTTCCGATAATTGCCCTTGCTCCGTTGAAGTCATTTAAAGGTAATGCCTGTGGTGTTTTTACCGTATTTTCTATGGCAGTGGAGTAGCCGGAACGGATGCTTAAATCTGTCCAGCCCGTATTTTCATTTTTTACTTTTACTTTATATTCTGCATTTGAAGAAACATCAAAAATAAAAGTTCCTCCTTTAGAATTATTGGCTCCCGAAGGTACGGTTTCCGTATAAGGAAGAATAATCCCTTTGTCGTTATCTGTCCCGAATTCTAACAGAACAGAAGTACTGCTGACATTTCCTACAGAATTTGCCGATCCTATCCTTACCTGCGAAAAAACTTCTCCGAACATGAAAACGAATAATATAATTGCGGTCTTTTTCATTGTTTAAAATTTAAATTAATAAAAACGATAATAAAAGCAACCGGATAAATCATCATTTAAACGGTTGCAAAAAATGAGTGAATTAAGGACATCCTTGTGTGCTGAAACATTTCCAGCCTTCGCCGGCTCCGGCTCCTGTATAAATTTTCATACATCCTGCTCCGGCATTTTCATCGGTATCGAAAACCATCATTCCCACAACCGGAATGGCAATCGTAGTTTCAGGGCTTGAATTTCTTGTGATTACAAAACCTTTTGTTTTGGCTTCAAGCGCAGTATACGCTGAATTTCTGATCATCGGCCAGCTTGTACTGCTTCCTCCGGCTCTCCCCAAAATGGTAATTCCCTGCTTTACAGGATAGGTTTGTCCTGCTGCTAAAGTGGGATCTTCATAGCAAACACATCCGTTTATCAGTGCATTCTGAGAACTTCCGATGCTTTGTCCGGTCGTATTGCTGTACCCTGTCGGTAATGATGAAAATTGCGGAAGACCAATATTAATTCCTCCTGTACTTACGCAGGTTGCAGAAGCACAGAGATTTTGGTTTACCGATGTGCTTCCTCCGCTGAGCGATCCTCCTGCAGTTACCAGTTCAGAATTGGCAATATCGGCTCCTCCTTCGCCTGCATCAGAACAGCCGTCTGCATCGGAATCTAAGTCTAGTCTATTGGGAATTCCGTCACTATCAGTATCACAAACCCTATACGCAAATAAAGAATAAGCAACAAGTTCCGCACTATCCATACCGGTACTGGTTACTGTAAAAGAGCTTACTAAAGTGTCACCAATCCCCTTGAGTATCATAAACTGGTCATTAGGACCGGAGGTCGCATTATAAATACCTGTAGCTGTATTATAATTACCCAAGTTAGAACCAGTTGCAGGAACTAGGATTCCATTAGGCTGATTTCCGTTAATCTGAAAAGTATAAACAACATTGGGACTCAGATTGTCGGGGTCTAAATCAAAGAAATAAAATCCTATTTCTGATGCTCTTACTGGTGTAGAGAAGGTATAAGTAAAACCAGCATCACCAAGTTTAGCTCTTCTTGTTTGTCCACCTTGCTGATTGATCCAGAAATTTACCTGTCCGTCATTCAGATTCTGAACCGTGGATTGAGTAGTTGCTCCGGGCATATTTACCGTTAGATTAGAGGTTGTAAAACCTAACCATGCTCCAGAAGTATTCTGGGCGCGGAAACCCAGACAATCTTCATTAATATCCGGAATACCGTCATTATCATCATCCAAATCGGTACTGTCAGGAATAGAATCTCCATCGCTGTCGGGAGTTACTGTAACAGTAGAAGAATTGTTAGCCAAAACCGGATCTGCCTGTGTGGCTGTTCCGCTGATAGCTGCTGTATTTGAATATATTCCATCTGCTTTTACAGTAGCTGCTATTGTAAGTGTAGCACTGGCTCCGTTTGCCAGATTGCCGATCGTCCAGTTCGGAGCAGTCCATGTTCCTACAGAAGGTGTGGCACTTACGAAAGTATAACCGGAAGGTAAAATATCATTTACAACAACATTACTTGCGGAATCAGGACCCACATTGCTTGCGGTAATAGTGAAGGTGACATTACTTCCTACTCCTGCTGTTGGATTATTTACCGTTTTTGTTACCGCTAAATCTGCAATTATTGCCGTTGCTCCAAATTCAGATGTATTTCCGTTTGTATCTATGGCAATAGCAACCAATTTATCTCCCGAAGAAAATGTAGCACCAGATACCAATGTTAAAGTCTGATTGCTAAAAGCATTAACCACTCCGCTGATGCTTCCTAAATACTGGATGCCTTCACCGTGATTGGCTACTCTGGAACACGCACCGCCTGTAATTGCTCCGTTTTGGTCTCCGTCATCTGCAACTTTATAGAACTGAATGGTTTTATTACCTGCAATATCTCCTCCTGCCGTTGATTCGTTCCCATTACAGATGCTTACATATCCTGAAACACTTAGTGTGGTTGAAGAAGTAATGCTGTAGCTTGTAATTACCGGATAATCTAATAATAAGTTAGGCTGATTGGCTGTAGTTGCCCCGTCATTCGGAGAAACACCATCGTTATTTAAATCAATTGGTAAACCGCCATTGTTATAAAATATATTTCTGGAAATTCTGTTTTGGGTTGCGTTTCCAGAAACATTAACTCCTCCTCTCGTAGCTAAGGTAGCGGAGCGTCCGTTATTTGCAATGATATTTGCTTCAATATTGTCTCTTATCCCATCATCATTAGAACCAATGACTGTATTTGCAACAGAGCCTGTTCCGCTTGCACTTAAAAGAACACCCGAACCGCCGTTACCCAATGGAGTTACTCCATCGGCACCTACACCAATATAATTACCCATAATGATATTGTTATCAGCCACTAAAGAAGCCGAAAGAATATAAACCCCATTTCCGATATTCCCGGAAATAACATTTCTTTCTAAATCATCAAAAACATTATCGCTGTCTGTACCTATTCTGGAATTGATTGTTCTTGAAAAATTACCACCGGCAGCAGCATTAGCTGTAATTGTACCACCAAATTGTCCATTGGGCAAAGCTATATTTCCTGTGACATCTACACCGATGTAGTTTCCGGCAACCACAATATTTCTGGTTCGCAAAGCAGCATCTGTAGTATTGTTCGAAGTGGTTCCGAATCCTCTGCCATAGTTGCCAGAAATTATATTTCTTACATCTGCGGCTACAGCAGCAGTGTGTTTCGTATCATCGAAACCAATCACGATGTTTTCGGATATAAAATTAGAGGCATTCTGTTGGATATATACTCCGGGCCAGCTAACGGTATCGTCTCCATTTAGACCATTGGGTCTGGCTAGTGTTCCCGATTTATCTGTACCAATATAATTACCTGCTATAGCGACATTGGAAACACCTTCTAAGTTGATGCCATATAAACTACAGTTGGAAATAATATTTCGCTCTAAAGCATCTGATATACCATTACCATCGGTACCGATAATAAAGTTATTCCCAATGATTCTTTGAGCAAATATACCGGCTCCGTTACTCCCAAGAGCAGAACCTATACGGGATGATGTAGTACCATCTGGCAGTAAACCAATATAATTTCCGGAAATTCTTAAATTGTTATAGGTAACCGAAACTGAACCGGGGTTGTTATTTAATGTAATAGCATCACCAGTGGTAACATTTGCAATAACATTCCCTTCAATATTGTCATCAACGCCGTCTCCATTTGTGCCAAAGACAATATTTGACATGGTTGCGCGTGTACCATTAAAGCCTA
This sequence comes from Chryseobacterium gambrini, assembly GCF_900156825.1. Taxonomy (GTDB): domain Bacteria; phylum Bacteroidota; class Bacteroidia; order Flavobacteriales; family Weeksellaceae; genus Chryseobacterium; species Chryseobacterium gambrini. Next base: position 115,145 of record NZ_FTOV01000010.1, read on the forward strand.
AATGGATAGCGGTGCTCCTTAACGTTGTTCCTGATGTTGCCGTTCCATTGGCGAATAATCCGAAATAATTTCCCCAAATATGAAAATTGGAGGTTCCGCTGTATATACCAATACAAGGCTGACTGGAGTTTCTGGTATTGTATATTGCCAAACCACTTACAGATGAATTTCCGGCAGAGGATTCAAATTCCAATACTCCCAGTGTTACGAGAGAGAGGTTTCCGGCATTTATTTCAATTAAAATAGTTCTGCTGCCTATTGCTCCTGTACCCGCACCGGGCTGAGAATACCCACGAATATTCACGGGATTTGTAATATTGGGCAAAAAACTGGCAAGAACAATTGTTTTTACACCAGCTCCCGGGATATTAAATGTAATATCGTCTGATGCAGCCGTCGCATTAGCATTAATAATTGCCTGTCTTAGTGATCCTGTACCTGAATCATTTGTATTCGTAACAGGTATAGTCGCTGCTTTCAGGCTGTTAACGGTGCTTAAAAGCAATAACATCAAAAATAGAGCAAAGCTGAATTTTTGATATTTTCTATAAAAAATGGTAAAGAATTTCATTATTTTAAAAATTTTATTTATTGGTTATGATGACCAAAATATTTCATCAGATTGTTTTTTCATTTAAACTGAAAGAGCAGGAGGCGGTCTTACAGAAAAGCATACGTTGGCTGGTTGAGAGAAAAAATGAAAAATTTTTGAATTTAAAATTTTTACTTCACTGTAATCATAATCTTGGTTTACAAGATATTTTGTTACAGCTATGTCTATAACTTTAAAAACCGGCGTAGATGTTACAGCGTAATTGTTTCTCTTAGTTGTTTGAAAGTGATTGTTTATATTGGGGAAATCTTTAAAATTTACCTCGGTAGATTCTTTCTTTTCTATTTTTTTTCCTGCTGTACTTTTATTTGCCGAATCAAGTTTTCCTGAAATACTTTTGTGTTTTGTTCTTCTTTCCCTGAGACTTTTTTTGCTGTTTTTTTCAGACGAAATTTTAACAGATAATTTATGATCTATCGGAACTTTTGTTATAACTGAGTCGAATAATGATTCTTTTTCTGCATAAATATATGTTCCTTCTGATACGAAAATCTGAGAAGGACAGAACTGAACAAGCAGTAATATAAAAACAGTAAAAACTTTTTTCATTTTAAAAAAGTTTTTTGCAGATGGATAAATAAAACGGGACAATTGGAACTGATTATGTTTTCTGGTTCAAAGGAACGCAAACAAACCTGTTCAAAAACAAAAACAGCCTATCTATTGTGTATCTATTTTATTTTAATATGTTGAATTTCAGTTATTTATTTTTTAAACTTAACATAATTGAGCTTTTGTCTTTCTGTTTTGTTTTATCTTTTTGAAAAATTGAATTGGGATTTTTCTGAACTGTTTCAGGAGATAAACAATGCAGAATTGAGATGTTTTACATCGGGAATTTTGGGGTTGGAAATAAATAAGGCATTCTGAAATTTTCAGAACGCCTTTCATAAGTTTAGTGTTTTCAATTGTTGTTTCTAGAAAATCTCAGAAGCAAACATTTTCTTGTTGAGGTGTGCAATATGAGCTTTCAGAAAAGCATGAAGTTTGGTATTTTCTATAATGGAATCGGAAAATGTAGGGACAATCATAGATTTATTGGAAACAATATTCCGCATTATTTCATATTCTTCACCAAAAAAGATATCCAATCCGAATTCTTTTTTTACACAGGAATGCAGATAATCATCAATATACTTTTTAGAATCAACAGAAACTGCTTTTTCCGCATCAGAATTATTTTTCATACCCAGATCTAATAATTTTTAAAGGTAATGAAAAATATTTAAGTGTATAAATATTTATTAATTTAAATTAAATAGTATATTTGTATACTAATTTTTACAAAATGGAATATTCTTTGATTAAAGACATAATAGGATTATTAGAAGAATTTGAAACAGAAAATTCCGGAAATTTATATTCTAAAGATCTTCATGGATTTAAATCCTGGATATTTGATAAAGAGTCTTCTAAAAATAAGGATAAGCAGACTGAACCCTATTGGGAAGGAAAAGAAAGCGGGAGAACTCCTGAAAGTGCTATTAATACACTTTTGGTTCATCTCAACAGATATGCAAAAACTTATTCTAAATCTGCAATAGCCGATTCCGAATTTTCTACACAGGAAGAATTTATATACCTGATTAATTTAAGAGCTTACGGAAGAATGACCAAAACAGAGCTTATTAAAAAAAATATTCAGGAAAAACCTGCGGGAATGCTTATTATTACCAGATTATTAAAACAGGGTTGGATCGAACAGACCGAATCTGATGACGATAAACGGAGTAAGTACATCAGCATTTCAGAAAAAGGAATAATTGCCCTGGAAAAGCAGATGGAGAAGATCCGCAATGCCACAAATATTGTTGCAGGAAACCTAAATCATACAGAAAAAATGGAACTTATACGTATTCTGAACAAGCTTGATCGTTTTCACCACCCGATATTTTCCAGAAATATCGACAGCAAAGATCTGATTAATACGGTGTTTAAGGAATACACTTTTAAAAACTAAAACTATGAGCAAAAAAGTAGCAATTATCGGTTCAGGATTTTCCGGCTTGTCGGCAGCTTCTTATTTATCTAAAGATGGATACGAAGTACATGTTTATGAGAAAAACGGTGATGTGGGAGGAAGAGCCAGACAGTTTACCACAGATAATGGTTACGTTTTCGATATGGGACCAAGCTGGTATTGGATGCCCGATATTATAGAAGCTTTTTTTAATGACTTCGGAAGGAAATCTTCGGATTTCTACGATCTTATTCCTTTAAATCCTCAGTTTGAAATGGTTTTTTCAGACGGAGTAATGGGAATTCCGGAAAATTATGAAGAAATGAAAAGCCTTTTCGAAAGTATTGAAAAAGGGGCAGGAGAGAAGCTTGATGAATTCATGAACGACGCACAGTATAAATATGAAGTCGGCATGAAAGATTTCGTAAACAAACCCTGCCATTCATGGTTTGAATTTGTTTCTCCAAAAATTGCAAAAAGCGCTTTAAAATTAGATTTATTGACCAATTTTCAGCGTTTTGTAAGAAAATATTTCAAAAATCCTAAGCTTATTATGCTCATGGAATTTCCCGTAATATTCTTGGGAGCAGCACCAAAAGATATTCCCGCTTTGTATAGTCTGATGAATTACGGCGGTTATAAGCTGGGAACATGGTATCCGATGGGCGGATTTGCGAAAGTTACTCAGGCAATGATGCAGATCGCTTCCGAAAACGGAGTGCACTTCCATTTCAACTCCAATGTAGAAAAAATTATTCTTGAAAATAACAAAGCCGTTGGTCTGAAAATAAATGGTGAGGAATTAAGATTCGACACAATCATAGCTTCATCAGATTATCAGCATACCGAAACCTTATTACCAGAATCTCACAGAAATTATGATGAAAAATACTGGGAAAAAAGAGTTTTTGCTCCTTCATGTCTTATCTATTATTTAGGTTTTAACGAAAAAATTCCTAATCTTATCCATCACACTTTATTTTTTGAAAACGATCTTGAACTTCATACAAACGAAATTTACGAAGATAAAAAATGGCCTACCAAACCATTGTTCTACGCTTGCTGCCCTTCTAAAACAGATAAAGATACCGCACCGGAAAACGGAGAAAACGTATTTCTTCTGATGCCTGTAGCACCCGGAATTGAAGATTCTGAAGAAATGAGAGAAAAATATTTCCTTGAAATGATCTCAAGACTGGAGAAACATACCGGAACTTCGGATCTTATTGCTAAATTAGAGTATAAAAGAAGTTATTGCGTAGAAGATTTTAAGAAAGATTATAATGCATACAAAGGCAATGCATACGGTCTTGCCAACACCTTATCACAAACTGCAGTTTTAAAACCATCTGTAAAAAATAAGAAAGTAAAAAACCTTCTTTACACAGGTCAGCTAACGGTTCCGGGACCCGGTGTTCCTCCGTCCATTATATCAGGTAAAATAGTCGCCAGAGAAGCAATTAAATTGAATTAACTATGAAAAAACTTTTTGATGACCTGTCTTACAAAATAAGCAGGGAAACGACCAGACAGTACAGCACCAGCTTTTCTTTAGGAATTATGGCGCTTTCTCCGAAAATCCGAAATCCGATCTATGCCATCTACGGTTATGTGCGTTTAGCCGATGAAATCGTAGACAGTTTTCATGATCACGATAAGCAGAAGCTTCTTTCAAAATATAAAGAAGAAACATTCTGTGCTTTGGAAGATAAAATTTCCCTGAATCCGGTGCTTCATTCTTTTCAGGAAACCGTTCATCAATATAAAATCGATCATGCGCTGATTCATCAGTTTCTGAAAAGTATGGAAATGGATCTTCAGAAAATTGATTATAATTCAGATTTGTACAAAGAATATATTCTGGGTTCTGCGGAAGTCGTAGGATTAATGTGTCTTCATATTTTTACAGAAGGAAATATTGATGAATTTGAAAGGCTGAAACCATATGCTATGACTTTAGGATCGGCTTTTCAGAAAGTGAATTTCCTTCGCGATATGAAAGATGATTATCAGATTTTAGGCCGTTCTTACTTTCCGAATGTTGATATTTCATACTTTGATAATGCAGTAAAAGCCCAGATTGAAAAAGAAATTGAAGAAGAATTCAAAATTTCGCTGGAAGGAATCAGAAAGCTTCCTCCATCCTCAAGATTCGGCGTTTATCTGGCGTACAGATATTATATTTCGCTTTTCAGAAAGATTAAAAAAACATCCGCTGCCAAAATTATCAACCAGAGAATAAGAATATCCAACGGAAGAAAGCTTTCTTTAATGATGAGCAGTTACGTACAATATAAAACTTCTTTTTTGTAGATACATTTACTTTATACCCTTAATAATGAGACACAGACTATACAGAGAGCAGCAGCTGAATTGTGATATCGAAACCGCATGGAAATTTTTTTCTTCGGCAAACAATCTTTCCAAAATTACTCCTAAAGAGATGAACTTTGTTGTCCGCACCAAAATGGAAAACGACGAAATCTACGAAGGAATGAACATCGATTATTACGTTTCTCCTTTGTTCGGAATAAAAATGAAGTGGAGAACGAAAATTATTCAGGTAGATTATCAGAAGAGTTTTACGGATTTTCAGGAACAGGGACCTTATAAGCTGTGGCATCATCATCACGAGTTTATTCCCAATGAAAATGGTATTTTTATGAAAGATACTGTGGATTACGAATTGCCTTTGGGATTTTTGGGAGAAATTGCACACAGCATTCTGGTAAAGAAGAAAGTGGAAGATATTTTCACGTACCGATACCGAATTTTGGAAGATATGTTTAACAAAAATACCACGAAATAATGAATTTTCTGATTGTAGCAGCCACTTTCTTCATTATGGAAGGAATGACGTGGATCATTCATAAATATGTAATGCATGGTTTTTTGTGGTCACTTCACAAAGATCATCATGATCACAGCAACGACGGACCATTGGAAAAAAACGATTATTTCTTCGTTATTTTCGCTGTTCCCACCATTATTCTGATGTATTACGGAACCATGCAGAATTTCAATCACTGGTTTTACATCGGAGTCGGAATTGCCCTGTACGGAATGGCTTACTTTTTCGTTCATGATATTTTCATTCATCAGCGTTTTAAAATTCTGCGAAATACCCAGAATCCATACCTTTTGGCGATCAGAAGAGCGCACAAGCAGCATCATAAGCATACAGGAAAAGAAAGAGGGGAGTGTTTCGGATTTCTTTGGGTTCCGGTAAAGTACTTCAAAATGTATTTTAAAAAACAAACTACCTGAAAATGCTTCAATATACGTATCTGTTAATCAATTTTTTTACGGTTATCGTCTGTTTTATTTTTTCCTTCCATCATAAGATAAAATTCAACAGGCATTTTAAGGCATTTATCCTTGCTTCCTCTATTGTAGCCCTGTTTTTTATCGTTTGGGACATCTGGTTTACCAAAATAGGAGTGTGGTGGTTTAATGATAAATATCTTCTGGGACTCAGAATTGTAAATCTGCCGATTGAAGAAATCTTATTCTTCATCTGCATTCCGTTTTCGTGTATTTTCACCTACTTCTGTCTGGATAAATTCTTCAGGCTCGACTGGAAACCGGAAATGGAGAAAATATTTGTTATTTTTTCCATCCTTACTTTGGTTATTCTTGCATTGTACTGCAACGACAGAATTTATCCTTTTATGACGTTTTTAACAACGGCAATCAGTCTTTTTGTACTGTATTTCATATTAAACGCAAGATGGATCGGCAAAGCTTCTTTTATTTATCTGATTCTGATGCCCGGTTTTTTAGGGGTAAACGGAATTCTTACCGGAACAGGACTGGATTCTCCGATTGTAAATTACAATCCTGAACATTTTCTGGGAATCAGAATTTTGACGATTCCGATTGAAGATACGGTCTACGGTTATGAAATGATTCTATGGAATATTTTCCTGTTTCAGAAATTTAAAAAGAAAGAACAGACGATAGAAGAAACGGCATAATTTTATCATCATCAAAATAATTTTCCCGTTAAATCTATTTTTTCTGGTCACAGTTCTTCGGAGTCTGTGGCTTTTTTTTCGTCAATCTTTTTTCAGATTAATTTAGAAAAATACTTATGTAACAAAAGTAGCAGTAAAGCCATTTTTAAATCCTGAAATTTGTTCAGAAAATATTTTAAAAATGAACTTACTATCCATATTATTTGGCAAAAAAGATAACTCCGCACTGGAAAATGCATTGAAGAACAATCCTTTTCTGGTCGACGTGAGAACTCACTCCGAATTCGCTTCAGGAAGTGCAGAAGGTGCAGGAAATATTCCTCTGAACGAAATTAAAAATCAGATTTCAAAGTTTACAAACAAAAACCAGATTATTGTATTCTGCAGAAGCGGAAACAGGAGTGCCATGGCAAAAGGTATACTGGAAAAAAATGGCATTTCCAATGTGGTGAATGGCGGAAGTTTAGAAAATGTGGTAAAAACGATGCAGAAAATCAAAAATCTAGGTTGATTTTAAGCAGGAATAAAATCTTCAGTAAAATAAAAAATCAAAAAATGTTTCACAATCTATTTAAAAACTGGAACTTTGTAAGACTTCTGCGGTTGGCAATGGGAATATTCCTAACCTTTGAAGCAGTAAGATCAGGGATATGGTTTCTGATAATTACAGGAGTGATTTTTACAGTGATGCCATTGCTGAATATCGGATGCTGTTCAGGAAGAAGCTGTTCGGTTTCCACCAAAAATCATAAGCAGATAAATGATGAAATTGAATATGAAGAAATCAAATAAAACCATTAATAAACAAAATAGAATATGAACAAGTTTCAGGAAATCATCAGTCAGGACAAACCCGTTCTGGTAGATTTTTTTGCAGAATGGTGCGGTCCGTGCAAAATGCAGGCTCCCATTCTTCAGGATCTTAAAAAAGCAATCGGAGATTCGGCAAATATCATCAAAATAGATGTCGATAAAAATCAGGCAGTTGCCGCACAGTTCGGAATCAGAAGCGTTCCTACTTTAATGATCTTTAAAAACGGAGAAGTGAAGTGGAAACAGTCCGGAGTCTTTCAGGCAGATGAATTGGAAAAATTAATAAAACAAAACATCTAAAATGTACAGAAACATCATCATTGCATTCTTCTTAGTAGTCGTTACAGGATGCGGAAAAGCACAAAGTATAACAGATAACGTACTTCCCGCAACCGAATTTTCCCAGAAACTCGATAAAACCAAAGACGCACAGTTAGTGGACGTAAGAACCTCCGGAGAATTTAAAAACGGACATCTGAAAAACGCAATGAATATCGACTGGAACGGAGGAGATTTCACAGAAAAAGCCGCCGCTCTAGATAAAAATAAGCCCGTCTTCGTCTACTGTATGAGTGGGCCGAGAAGCACCGCTGCAGCCGCAAAACTCAGAGAATTAGGCTATAAAAACGTCTACGAAATGCAGGGCGGAATGATGAAATGGAGAAACGCAGATCTTCCCGAGATCAAAACATCAACAGCCAAAGGAATCACTCTTGCACAATACAATGATTTGTTGAAAAGCAAAACGCCCGTTTTGGTAGACTTCTATGCAGAATGGTGCGCTCCGTGCAAAAAAATGGAACCTTTTCTCAAAAAAATGGCTGCCGAAATGCCGGACAAGGTAAAGATTGTAAGAATCAATGTTGATGAAAACACAGAACTATGTAAAGAACTCAGTGTTTCTGCGCTTCCGGTTCTCAAACTTTATAAAAACGATAAAATTGTTTGGGATAATCTGGGATTGATCACCGAAGATGAGGTAAAAAAACAAATTACCCATTAAATCATGGAAAAATCTCTTCTGTGGATCAGAAAAAACTGGAGTACAGTGATTATGATTGCTGTACTCATTCTTTTGTGGGGAAGTCCCGATGCAAAAGCATGGGTGATGAGACAGATGATTTCCACCGGATTATTCAATTCAAAAATAGAAGAAAAAACAAAAGAATCTTCACTTGTACCGCCAAATTTCAGCGTAAGAAATGAAAACGGAAAAATAATCAATACTTCTCAACTAAAGGGAAAAGTAATCTTCATCAATTTCTGGGCTTCGTGGTGTCCTCCATGCCGCGCAGAATTTCCCTCCGTTCAGAAATTTTATGATGCTTATAAAACAAACCAAAATCTGGTGTTTCTTACCGTAAATCTTGATGATGAAATAATTTTGGGTAAAAAATATCTGCAAAAAGAAAAATTCAGCATTCCTTTTCTGGTTCCAGACAGCAGTATTCCCAAAGAATTATACAGTGGCTCTCTTCCTACAACCATTATTTTAGATAAGACAGGGAAGATAAGAATGCACCATTCCGGAATGGCAGATTACAGCAAAGACTCTTTCTATCAGGAAATTGAAGCGCTTTTGAAAGAATGATCTTTAAAAATATAATACCGGTTAAACTATTTCGGAATTAGCTGCAAAAGACAATCATAAATCTATTAATAAAATAATCAAAGCTTTCAAAAGAATAAAAATCGAAGATTCTTTTAAAACTGTTGTATTCTTTTCTTATTACGCTTATTAACTTTTATAAAACATTAAAATCTTAATGATTGTCCGTAATTTGCCATAATTGAAAAAGCTTTGAGTTCTTTGCTGAGTGAATAGTTTATGCTGAGCTTTTCGAAGTACTTTTGCGAACTTAAAAACAGTTAGTATTTAACAAAACCTTTGCGAGCTTTTGCGTCAAAATTAGCATGATCATTAATAACGAATAATCTCATAATTTAAAACCATTCTTAACGAAACATTTTATAATTTTGCAGAAGTGAAAAAACTGATCTCAATACTATTGCTTAGTTTATACTTGGTTTCTACAACCGAGCTCTATCAGTTTTTGAAAATTCCGGTTCTTATTGAACATTATCTGGAACACAAAGAGCAGAATCCGAAACTCACCATTGGTTCATTCTTCAAAATCCATTACGATAATCCGGTAAAAGATTCAGATTATACCAAAGATCAGCAGTTGCCGTTTGTTTCCCACGCAGCGCATCTTATCATCGTATGTACACCTGCGACACCCTTTACGTTTCAGTTGTCCGACAAAGAATCCAACCCGATTATTAAGTCCAAACAGACTTTTTACAAAAGCATCTTTTACAATAAAGATATTCTCAATTCCATTTGGCAGCCGCCGAAATCTTGTTGATTTTTTTCTGAATTCCTCTCAAATATCACTTTGGGAGATTTCTGATACTTATTGGTAAATTTTATACAGGTTTTTATTTGGGCAGCTAATCCGCCCTCCGTTCCCGCTTTTTGTAATTTTGCCAACGCTTTTCCAACCGAAAAATTACAAAAGAGCTCCACTCAGGTCGGGCTGCAAACCAGTATAAATTCCAGTGCTTAAAACAGGCATTAATTGGTATCAGACCATTATTATTTATTCATAAGCATTTGCTAGAATCGTAAATTCAAATAGAGGTATTTATCAGTAACCTAGTTATCTATCATCTATTATCAATTATCTATCATCTGCTAATAAGCCCAACAAAACATTATGCTTACAAAAATCATTGAGTTTTCTGTAAAGAATAAACTCATCATTGCGCTGTTGATTTTGGGATTGATAGGCATTGGTTCCTATCAGGTCACCAAACTTCCGATCGACGCCGTTCCCGATATCACCAATAATCAGGTTCAGGTCATCACCATTGCTCCTTCGTTTGGCGCAACAGACATCGAAAGACTCGTGACATTTCCCATAGAACAGGCGAACAATAACATTTCAGGATTAAAAGAGATCCGCAGTTTTTCACGATTCGGTTTATCGCTCGTTACCATCGTTTTCGAGGATGACGTCGATGTATACTGGGCAAGACAGCAGGTTGCAGAACGGCTGCAGCAGGTTCAGACCCAGATCCCACAAGGAATCGGAACTCCCGAATTAGGTCCTATTTCCACAGGTTTAGGCGAAATTTTCCAGTACGTGATCCGTCCCGAAAAAGGCTACGAGAAAAAATACGACATTACAGAACTTCGCACCATTCAGGACTGGATCGTAAGACGACAGCTTCTCGGTGTAAAAGGCGTTGCCGAAGTCAGCAGTTTCGGAGGAAAACTGAAACAATACGAAATTGCCGTAAATCCCGACAGATTAAACGCTTACGGGATTACCATCAACGATGTTTTTGATGCTTTAAACACCAATAACCAGAACACAGGAGGAGCTTATATCGAAAAAGGACCAACCGTTTTATACATTCGGAGTGAAGGTCTGATCGGAAATATTGAAGACATCAAAAATATTGCAATCGCTTCCAAAACCAATGAAATTCCGCTGTTCATAAGAGATGTTGCAGACGTGAAAACCAGCTTTGCCACAAGATACGGTGCAATGACGTTCAACGATCAGGGTGAAGTTTCCGGAGCAGTGGTGATGATGCTGAAAGGCGAAAACAGCAATCAGGTCATTAAAAATGTAAAAGAAAAAATCGCACAGATCCAGAAAACCCTTCCGAAAGGAGTAGTGATAGAACCGTTCCTCGATCGTACCAAAATGGTAAACAACGCCATCGGAACCGTAGAGAAAAACCTTACAGAAGGCGCATTAATTGTTGTTTTTGTACTGGTTCTTTTCCTCGGAAATGTACGCGCAGGACTGCTTGTGGCTTCCGTAATTCCTCTCGCAATGCTTTTTGCCATCTGTATGATGAATCTTTTCGGAGTCAGCGGAAACCTGATGAGTCTCGGTGCACTGGATTTTGGTTTGATTATCGATGGTGCGGTCATTATTGTAGAATCCGTCCTGCATCAGTTCAGCCATAATTCAAAATTCAAAAAAATATTCTCCGTCGGAAAAGAAGAAATGAACACCATTGTTATCGATTCTGCCGGAAAAATGATGAACAGTGCTGTCTTCGGTCAGATCATCATCCTTATTGTTTACCTTCCGATTCTTACCTTACAGGGAATTGAAGGAAAAATGTTCAAGCCAATGGCTCAGACGGTGGCTTTTGCTTTATTAGGCGCATTTTTATTGTCGTTAACCTACATTCCGATGATGAGTTCTTTGCTGTTGAGAAAAAGAAGCTCAAAACCAACCTTATCAGACCGGATGATGAAAAAAGTAGAGAAACTCTATCTGAAAACATTGCTTAAAATCTTAAGAGTTCCGAAAATGGTATTCTCCATCGTGGCTGTACTTTTCGTATTGGCAATTTTCATTCTCAGCAGAATGGGAGGAGAATTTATTCCTTCCCTTGAAGAAGGAGATTTTGCCGTAGAAACCAGAGTTTTGCCGGGAAGTAATCTTACCACAACCATTGAAAGTACCCAAAAAGCTGCTCACATTCTGAAATCGAGATTTCCAGAAGTACAAAAAGTAGTGACAAAAATCGGAAGCGGCGAAGTTCCTACAGATCCGATGCCGATGGATGCTGCCGATTTAATGGTGATTCTGAAAGATAAAAAAGAATGGACTTCCGCATCCACATTTCCGGAACTGGCAGATAAAATGAGCAAAGAACTGCAGGATGTTCCCGGAGTAACGGTAAGTTTTCAGTTTCCGGTGCAGATGCGTTTCAATGAACTGATGACGGGAGCAAGACAGGATGTCGTGGTGAAAATTTTCGGTGATGATCTGGACGTTCTTTCCCAAAATGCTCAAAAACTTGGGAAAATTATTGAAACCGTAGACGGAGCCCAGAATCTTTACATCGAACCGATTGCCGGAATGCCGCAGGTAACCATAGAATACAACCGTCCTGTTATTGCACAATATCATTTATCCATTTCCGATATTAACCGGATTGTGAATGCTGCATTTGCAGGACAGAGTACAGGTCTCGTGTTCGAAAGCGAAAAACGTTTTGATATGGTCGTTCGTCTCGATTCCAAAGTCCGTAAAAATGTAGATGATATTAAAAATCTGCTCGTTCCGACCCCTTTCGGAAACCAGATTCCGCTTTCCCAGCTAGCAAAAGTTGAAGTAAAGAACGGCCCCAATCAAATTCAGAGAGAAAATGCACAACGCAGAATTGTCGTTGGATTCAACATCAAAGGAAGAGACGTTCAGAGCATCGTGGAAGAACTTCAGACTAAAGTAAACAAAGAAATGAAACTTCCGACAGGTTATTATATGACTTACGGCGGTTCTTTTGAAAACCTGAACAATGCAAAACAGCGTCTGATGATTGCCGTTCCGGTTGCTTTGGCGCTTATTTTTGTGATGTTGTTCTTAGCATTCGGCTCGGTGAAAGAAAGTCTGCTGATTTACACCGCAATTCCACTTTCAATTATTGGCGGCGTATTTCTTCTTGCTTTGAGAGGAATGCCTTTCAGCATCAGTGCAGGCGTTGGATTCATCGCCCTTTTCGGAGTGGCAGTTCTCAACGGAATCGTTCTCATCTCAGAATTCAACAGATTATACAAAAGTGGAATCCGGAATATCGTAAGAATTGTAATTGATGGCGGAGAATCCAGACTTCGTCCGGTTCTGATGACGGCTTTCGTAGCATCTTTAGGATTTATTCCGATGGCGCTCAGCAACGGAGCAGGAGCAGAAGTGCAGCGTCCGTTGGCAACCGTGGTGATCGGAGGTCTGCTCGTGGCAACCTTCCTTACGCTTTTTGTATTGCCACTTCTTTATGTAACCATTGAAAAAGGATTTAAAATGAAATCGCCATCATTTGGAAAACGCAAACGCCTATGAAGAAAACGCGATTACATATGACCTTTAAAAAACAATAAATATCTACATATGAAAAATAATCACAAAAATATAACGGCTGTATTGATTTTGTTATTCAGCTTTGCAGGATTCGGACTGAAAGCGCAAACGCCAATCAATCTTCAGACTGCAATCAATACCGCACTGGAAAACAACAGAAATCTTAAAAACGAAAAGCTGAAATCGGAATATTCCAAAGCTTTGATAAAATCGGCTAATGATATTCCGCAGACTGGTGTAACATTCGATTACGGACAGATCAACAGTGCGTACAACGATATGAAATTTAGCGTTTCCCAGAACATTGCTTTTCCGACAGTGTATAAAAAGCAGAAAAATGTATATACCGAAGAATGGAAAAAATCTCTGCTGAATGTTTCCCTGAAAGAATATGAACTAAAAAAAGCAGTCAGCCTTACCTTTTACAACATTCTGTACTGGAAAGAAAAAGAAAAACTGCTGAATGAAATCCTGAAACTGTACACCGACTTTTCAGACAAAGCGAACCTCAGACTGAAAGCAGGAGAGAGCAATATTCTCGAAAAAACAACCGCTTCAAGCCAGAAATCGGCGATAGAAATTCAGTTAAAACAATTGCAGCAGGAATTAGCAGTTTTAAAGATTCAGTTTCAGTGGCTTTTGAATACGGAAACCGATTTCATTCCCGAAGATTCAAAATCTTTTGCCAATTCTTTAAACGAAAAACTGGCGGATCATCCTTTGCTGAAAATCTGGGAACAGCAGAAAAATATTTCCACAGAACAGATCGCGCTGGAAAAAGCAAAAATGCTTCCCGGTCTGCAATTGGCTTATAACCTGAACAGTTTTAAAGGATTGGGTCCGGATGATAAACTCTACAATGCAACACCTCAGTTTCATTCGGTTCAGGTCGGTGTTTCGCTTCCGATATTTTCAGGAGGTCAGAAAGCGAGAATTGAAGCCGCAAAAGTAGCGAAGTCTGTTGCAGAAAGTGAACTGAAAAACGCTGAATTCAACCTTCAGAATCAGCTTAAAAAAGCCAGAGAAATCTATCAGTCCAATCTGGAAATTGTTTCAAAATATGAAAGTTCCGACCTGAAAAATGCAGACGTCATTACCGAAACGGCAAAAAGACAGTTTATCGGCGGAGAAATCAATTACCTCGAATTTGTGATCCTCGTGAATCAGGCAGTACAGCTTAAAAACAATTACACCGATGCAGTCTGGAAACTTAACCAAAGTGCCATTGAACTGGAATACCTTACTTTAAATCCGTAAAAAAAATGAAATCAATTTCAATATATACCTTATTAATCAGCTTTTTTGTATTCATTCAATGTAAAAAAGAAGAAGCTCCCAAACAGGAAAAAAATATCCCGAAAGACGAAAATGTAGTGACTTTAACCGATGCACAGTTAAGAAATGCACCGATAGAAACAACCACACTTTCGTTACAGAATATCGCTTCCACCCTGAAATTAAACGGAATGATCGATGTTCCGCCGCAAAATCTGGTTTCAGTAAGCATTCCGCTTGGCGGTTATCTGAAATCCAGCAATCTTCTTCCGGGAATGCCGGTTTCCAGAGGTCAGGTGATTGCTGTGATTGAAAATCCACAGTTCATTCAGCTTCAGCAGGATTATCTGATGGCAAGATCCAAAGCACATTTTGCGGAACTGGATTACAACCGTCAGAAAACCCTGAACCAAAGTCAGGCAAGCAGCGACAAAGCGATGCAGCTCGCCCAATCTGAAATGAACAGCCAGAGAATTTTAATGAATTCATTGGCACAGCAGCTCAGACTCATCAATATCAATCCGGAATCTTTAAAATCAGGAAGCATTACGAAAAGCGTTCCCGTGTACAGCTCAATCAATGGTTTTGTAAGCAAAGTGAATGTGAATATCGGAAAATATGTAAATCCTTCGGATGTACTTTTTGAGCTCATCAATCCGGACGACATCCACCTGAATCTTAAAGTGTACGAAAAAGATCTGGAAAACCTGAAAAAAGGACAGCGTTTTGCAGCGTACACCAATGCAGATCCGGGCAAAAAATATTATGGGGAAATCCTTCTCATCAGCAAAGATATCAGTCAGGGCGGTTTGGCGGAAGTTCACTGCCATTTCGATAAATACGATCACAGTCTCGTTCCGGGAATGTATATGAACGCCGAAATTGAAACCAGCACCTCTTTTTCCAATGCGGTTCCGGAAGAAAGCATCGTGAATTTTGAAGGCAAAGACTTTGTGTTTGTTGAGGTTAAAAAACAAACGTACCGATTGACTCCGGTGACTTTAGGCGAAACGGAAAACGGGTTTATCCAGATTCTTAATTCTGATGATTTTAAGAATAAAAAGATCGTGACCAAAAATGCCTATACGCTTTTGATGAAGCTTAAAAATACGGAGGAAGAAGAGTAAAATATTAAGTTTAAAGTAATTTGATATAATTAATCGTCAGTTAAATATATAGAGTCTGTTTAAACTTTTTATTTAACCGCAAAAGTAAAAAAGATGAAGTAAACTTTTGAAGTAGCTTAGAGTAAAATAGCGTTGCTCCTTTAGAAGAAGAATCTGTGTAGAAATAAGAATGAGTGTATCTCTAATACGATAAATGTTCTAAAGATAGCGTTCCTACGGAACGCCGGATATCTTGCGAATATGATTTCTACACAGATAAAACTTCATCGAGTTTTCTAACATTTTACTTTAAACAACTTTTTTATTTAAATATCTAATCATCGCATTATGATAATCTTTTGAGCCTCTTGCGGATAATTCGGAAATTAGTTTAAACAATAAACTAAAGCTGAACAATTTATTGAACATTGTAGCGTTATAATTCAGATTAATTTAAAATCATTCTTAACAGAAGATTTTATACCTTTGATTGGGTGAAAAAGTTGATTTCCATATTGTTGCTGTCCTTATATTTGGTTTCTACAACCGAGTTATATCAGCTTTTAAAAATACCAACTTTGGTAGAACATTATTGGGAACACAAAAATATGAATCCCGATATGCCTGTAATTGCATTTCTGAGGGCTCATTATGATCATCCGGCTAAAGACGGAGATTTTGGAAAAGATCAGAAACTCCCGTTCATTATTCATTCCACAACGTTATCTTTGGTTTTTACCATCAATCCGGGTTTCTATTTTGAAACAAAAACAGAAAATTTCAGATCCCTGAAATCGCATAAAATTCCTTCCAAAGACGAAGATTTCTGCTACAAAGGATTCGCAGGATCAGTCTGGGAACCGCCGAAATCATTTTCTTAATCCATTTACAATCTGATTATATCATAATCAGAACACATCATTTATTCTAAAAAATCATTATAACATTTTACAGTAATGAAAACAATAGTATCAGCCATACTTATGGTTGTATTTTCCTTTGGTTTCCACGCACAAAACAGACTGGAAATCGCAAAAAAAACCGCTGCAGAAAACAAAGAACTTATTCTGCTTAATTTTTCCGGTTCAGACTGGTGTATTCCCTGCATCAAGCTTCATAAAAATATCATCGAAACAGAAGATTTCAAAAAACTGGAATCCGATAAAGTGATAGTCTACATCAATGCAGATTTCCCTAGAAATAAGAAAAATCAGCTTTCTGCCGATCTTAAAAAAGAAAACGCTTCTCTTGCCGATGCATACAATAAAAAAGGCTTGTTTCCGTACACGCTTTTATTAAATTCAGAAGGGAAAATTCTGAAAAGCTGGGAAGGACTGCCTTCAGAAAATGCATTGGCTTTCAGTAAGGAGATCAGAGAAATCAGAGAAAATCAAAAATAAAATAATAGAGATGCTTAGAGAATTCAAAAGACCTCAGAAACTGATGGGGAACGCTTTTGAAATTACCGTTGTAAGCGATAATGAAAAACTTGCTTATGATCATATTGATACAGCCATTGCCGAAATCCGCAGAATCGAAAAACTGCTGACAACCTTCAGCGATGACAGTCAGACCAATCTCATCAACAGAAATGCAGGAATAAAGCCTGTACAAGTAGACCGCGAGATTTTTGACCTCATTGAAAGAAGCTTACGAATCAGCAGAATTACAGACGGTTACTTCGATATTTCTTACGGCGGAATTGATAAAAGTTTCTGGAATTTCGACCGTGAAATGAAAGAGCTTCCCGATCCTGAAAAAATAAAAAATCATCTGAAACTCGTTAATTATCAGAATATTATTCTCAATCGCGACAATCAGACCGTTTTCCTCAAAGAAAAAGGAATGCGCATCGGTTTTGGAGGAATCGGGAAAGGATATGCCGCAGAAATGGCAAAAAGAATTCTTCAGGAAAGAAATGTACATTCCGGAATTGTAAATGCTTCGGGCGATTTAACGACTTGGGGAAATCAGGCGGACGGAAAACCCTGGACTGTAGGAATTGCCGATCCCGACAATGCAAAACAGCCTTTTTCTTATATGAATATTACGGATATGGCGGTCGCAACTTCAGGAAATTACGAGAAATTCGTGGTCATCAATGGTAAAAAATATTCTCATACCATCAATCCGAAAACAGGAATGCCGGTTTCGGGCGTAAAAAGTGTTACCGTATTTTGTCCCAATGCAGAAATTGCCGACGCAATGGCGACTCCCGTCAGTATTATGGGAATCGATGCCGCGCTCGGTATGATCAACCAGATCAATCAGCTGGAGTGCATCATTATCGACGATGAGGACAGAATTTATTCATCTCAAAACATTAATTTAAAATAAAATGCTTTGTTGTCAGAACAAAATTGAGTTAAATAAACACACAGTATCTGATTCAGAGTAAGGCAGTTAAATCAACTTTAAAAACAGATCAATACAAATGACAGACCTTATAAAAAACAGTCAGAAGCTTTTCGGATATTTATTTGGGCAGCTTTCACCGTCTTCCACTCCCGCTTTTTTGCTCGTTCCTCACAAAAAGAGCTCCGTTCAAGCCGGGCTGCGAAGATTCAACGCTTTAAATTACAGAACAATTGCAATTCTTTCGATATTGACAATTCCGTTTTTGAATTCCTGTACCACCATAAAAGAATACGAAAAAAATAAACTCAACGATGCCGAAATGGTTCTCGGAAACCGAACAATTGAAAAGACCGAACTGAGCTTTCAGTCTTACAGAGAAGGTTCTTCAGGAGCCAATGCCGGAAAAGTGGGCGGTGGTTGCGGATGCAATTAAGAAAAGAGAATGGTAAAAATTTAATGTGATCTACAATGAAAAAAATAATCATAAGTGTTGTTGCTCTTTTCGGAATTTTTAATGCAAAAGCACAGGAAAACACAAATAACGAACAGCCCAAAAAGCTGACTTTTGATGAAGCTAATTTAGTTTCTAGTTACTACAAACAGGACGGAAACAATTCTGCCGTTACAGGAGGAATCGGCTCAGAAAAACTGACCGATGTTTCCAACACGATTGATGTAACGATGGTAAAATACGATAAAAAATACCGTAAAAATAAATTCAATGTAAGTGTCGGGATCGATCATTATACTTCCGCATCTTCGGATATGATTGATCTGAAAGCCAATTCATCGGCTTCGCACGCAGACAACAGAATTTATCCTGCATTAAGCTGGAGCCGCGAGAATACAGATAAAGGAACGACTTTAATGGCGGGAGTTTCTACCTCTTTCGAATTCGATTATGCATCTTACGGTGCAAACATCGGGTTTTCGCAAAAAACAGCGAACAGAATGGGAGAGTTCACGGCGAAATTTCAGGCATATCTCGATCAGGTAAAACTCATTGCTCCGATTGAATTGAGAACCAACGGAAGCAAAGGCGGCGAACACGAAAACTACGGAACCAGCGGAAGAAATACCTTTGCTTTATCTTTGGCGTACTCACAGATCATCAATCAGAATTTTCAGGTTGAATTTCTGGCAGACGGAGTTCAGCAGACCGGATATTTAAGTTTGCCTTTCCACAGGGTTTACTTTAATGATAAATCGGTTCATCAGGAAGCTTTGCCGGATAAAAGATTTAAAATTCCTTTGGGAGTAAGAGCCAATTATTTCTTAGGAGACAAAGTGATTCTGAGAGCGTATTACCGTTATTATACTGACGATTGGGGCTTGAAATCCAATACTTTCAGTCTGGAAACGCCGGTAAAGATTTCTCCTTTTGTTTCGGTAAGTCCTTTTTACCGTTATTATTCTCAGACTGCGGCTAAATATTTTGCGCCTTATCAGCAGCATACCGCCTTTGATGATTTCTACACCAGCAATTATGATCTGTCCAAATTCGACAGCCATTTTTACGGAGCAGGAATCAGAATCAGTCCGAAGAACGGTTTATTCGGCGTAGAAAGACTGAATATGCTGGAAATAAGATACGGACATTACACAAAATCCATCGGAATGAAGTCTGATATTATTTCGTTAAATTTAAGGTTTAAATAAAAAAATCAGTTTAATTTTGACTTGTTAACACATTTAGCAAGTCATTTTTTTTAACTTAAAAACTAAAGCATATGCATCATCAGTTGGAAAAACATTATGTAAACAGAGTAGGCTGGCTTCGTGCAGCGGTTTTGGGTGCGAATGACGGATTGTTATCAACCACAAGTATCGTTATTGGTGTTGCCGCTGCTTCACCGGACAGAAATACAATTGTCCTTGCCGCACTTGCCGGAATGATTGCAGGAGCCATGTCTATGGCTGCAGGCGAATATGTATCGGTAAGTTCGCAGGAAGATACCGAAAAAGCAGATCTCCTGCGCGAAAAACGCGAACTGGAAGAAATGCCCGAAGTTGAACTTCTGGAACTGGCTAAAATCTACGAAAAAAGAGGCGTAAGCAAAGAAACTGCTTTGAAAGTGGCTACAGAACTTACGGAACACGATGCTTTGGCAGCTCACGCTCATGACGAACTGGGAATTAATGAAATTACTCAGGCTAAACCGTTACAGGCTGCATTGGCGTCATTCGGTTCCTTTGCTTTGGGAGCGTTACTGCCGTTTGTTGTATCGCTTTTGGCTCCTTTAAAAGAAATGGTTTATTTTCAGTATGGTTTTTCCATTGTATTTCTGATGATTTTGGGCGCCATTTCAGCAAAAACAGGAGGCTCAAAAATAGGAATCGCTGTTCTCAGAATTTGTTTCTGGGGAACTGTTGCGATGGGAATTACGGCTTTAATAGGGCATCTTTTCGGTGTTACGGTAGCTTAAATTTGTTTAAATAAATTCAGAATTAACCGCAAAAGTTGCAAAAGATATTCATACAGCGATTATTAGAATTTTTAAAGTTCTCAAAAGAATAAAAGTCAAAGATTTTTAAAAACTATTGTGATCTTTTTTATTTTTAATCACCAACTTTAAATGAAAGTTTAGTTGATCTTTTTTGACTTTTGCGGTTAAATAAAAAGTTTAAACAGACCTATAGTTAATGAATTGAAAGGCTGTCTCAAAAATTAAATTATTTGACATTTGTCATTCTGAGAACAGTGAAAAATATCTAAAAACCAGATGGTTAATGTTCTTTACTGAGTTTTATTTCTTTCAGAATAACATTTTTGAGACAGCCTTTTATTTTTTACAGAAATTAATTTTTCCTTCCATACATTAAAATTCTTTTGAAAGAATAAATTGCCGGAAGCTTAGGGAAATTTTTCTGAATTCTTTGTTTAAATTCTGTCTTAAAAGTTTCCTGCTCATCCTCCGAAAGTCTTTCCAGATAGGGAATGAGTGCAGATCCCGAAATGAAATTAAATAGCGTTTCATGATCTTCCGCGATGATGGGATACACCTTTTGAAATATGTTTAAATCATCAATTCCGTTTTCGAATAGAATTTGTACGTATTCGTCAATGGTTAAAACAGAAGAAGTACGGTTCCAGCCGTTTAATTGTGTTCGGAAAGGTTCCTCATTCGACATTTCAAACAAAATCTGATTGAGAATATTTCCGGGTTGATAAGGCATTTGGATCGCAAGTTGTCCGTTACACTTCAGTTTTGAAATCAATTCTGGGAATAATTTATGATGATTATCAGACCATTGCAAAGCCGCATTGCTGAAGATCAAATCCCATTTTTCATCACTTTCCAGAATTTCTTCTGTTGTCGCCTGTCTGAAATGGAGACGTTCATTTTCAAGACTTTTTGATTGCTCAAGCATTTCGGCAGAAGAATCTATTCCGATAAATACAGCTTCGGGAAATTTTTCGGCTAATATTGCAGTCTGTTCACCCGTTCCGCAACCCAGATCAATTGCCTTCATTGTTTTTTCATCTTTAATTAAATCTGAAAGATCAAAGAAAGGTTTATAGCGAATGTTTTTAAACTGATTGTAAATTTCAGGATTCCAGGGCATAATTTTGTTGATTTAATGTAACTAAATTTACAAAATTATAAATTGACAGCACATAAAATAGTCTCTTAGTTTGTATTCAGATGAAGGAAGGATCTAAAAGTAGCGATAAAAAAATCGAAAGATTCGTGCTTAGATTCTTACAGGATGACAAATTTGGAGGAAAGTTGGGCGTTTTCAAACGCAAAGTTTTTTTATGATCGTGATTATTTTAAGAAAGCAAAGTTATGCAGATTTCATCTGTGATGAAGCGTGTGTTTTAGCATTCGTCTTGCTTTGCTTATTTTTTTCATAATTTCTAATACTTCGCTTAGATCCTTTCAGGATGACAAATGTGCTGGAAGTTGGGCGTTTTCAAACGCAAAGTTTTTTTATGATCGTGATTATTTTAAGGAAGCAAAGTTATGCAGATTTCATCTGTGATGAAGCGTGCGGTTTAGCATTTGTCTTGCTTTGCTTATTTTTTTCATAATTTCTAATACTTCGCTTAGATCCTTTCAGGATGACAAATGTGCTGGAAGTTGGGCATTTTCAAACGTAAGTTTTTTTTATGATGGTGATTATTTTAAGGAAGCAAAGTTATGCAGATTTCATCTGTAATGAAGCGTTCGGTTTAGCATCCGTCTTGCTTTGCTTATTTTTTTCATAATTTCTAATACTTCGCTTAGATTCTTATAGGATGACAAAAACTAAGCAAAATAATCATGGCAAAATTACTCAATTGCTGAGTGAAACGCCCTTGCGAACGAAAAATATTCACAACAATTTTAAAAATATCTTTGTGATCTTTCCGTTAAAAATAATTTGCCAGAAAAAATGACTACAAAATCTGAGAACTTTCCTTAATACTGTTCATCACAAAAATACTTTTTGTCTGTCCGATTCCTTCAATTTCAGAGAGTTTGTTCACAAAAAATTCATGAAATTCATCCATATTCGGAGCGAGAATTTTCAGCATAAAATCGAAATCTCCGCTGATGTTGTAAAATTCAACCACTTCTTTCAGTTTTCCGACTTCCTCAATGAATTTCCCTGCCGTTTTTTTGTTGTGGACATTCAGCGCGATCATACAGATTACCATCATACCTTTATTCACTTTTTTGCGGTCAACAATGGTGGTATATTCTTTAATAATTCCCAGTTTTTCCATTCGTTTAATTCTTTCGTGAGTAGGAGTGGGACTCAGATTAATCCTTGCTGCAATATCTCGGACGCTTAATTTCGCATCTTTCTGTAAAATTCTGAGAATGGAAAGGTCTTTTTCGTCGGGTATATAATTTTCTGTTGCCATCTGTTCTGTTTTTGAAGAATTAATTTCAAATATAAGACTATTTGTTCTTTTTTAAATTGAATTACATTAAATATGTTCTTAATTTTAGTTTGAATTTTTATATACGTTCTATTAATTTTAATTTTGCAGCATAATTGAACTATATGGAGAGAAAGAATTTGATATTGATTTTAGCATCGGTAGGAACATTTGTGGAGGCTTTGGATATTGCCATTATCAATCTGACAATTCCTTCTATTCAACAACAATTCAGGATTGGTGCAGAAACCGTACAATGGCTTCAGACACTGTATGTGTTATTTTTCGGCGGTTTTCTGATTATCGGCGGAAAACTCTCCGATCAGCTCGGAAGAAAGAAAATTTTTCTTTTGGGATTATTCCTTTTTATGCTGACTTCTTTGGGAGCCGGTTTGTCTGAAAGTTTTGGAACTTTAGCTATTTTTCGGGCTTTACAGGGATTGGGAGCGGCTTTCATTATGCCTTCGGCAATGTCGATTGTGACGAATACTTTTAAAGAAGATCAGGAAAGAAACCGTGCGATTGGGATTTTCAGTTCTTTTGCTGCGATTGGTTCCGGAAGCGGACTTTCTTTGGGGGGAATCATCAGTACGTATCTGAGTTGGCATTGGGTTTTCTTAATCAATGTTCCGATTCTTTTCATCACGTTGATTTTTGCGTATCAGTATCTTCCGAAAGATGAGAAAGGGGTGTCCCAAAAAACAGATCTTCTGTCGGGAATTTTATTGGTTTTAGGTTTACTGAGCTTGACATACGGAACGCATGAACTGGTTCACATCAAAGAACAGACTTTATTGGTTGCAGGTTCGTTAATTTTGGCGGTTATTTTACTGGCTTCTGTCGTTTTCCGTCTAAAATCGGTTCCCCAACCTTTGATTGATTTAAAATTATTAAGACATTCATCACTGGTAGTTTCTAATCTGGCTTTTGTGGCTTTAGGAGCATTTTTTATCGGATTTTTGTTTTTAATATCGTTGATGTTACAGAAAGATATGAATCACAGTGCGGCTTCGGCGGGGTTGATGTTGGTTCCTTTCAGCATTATGTCGGCTTTGGTAGCTAAATTTATCCTTCCTCATGTTGCCAAAAGATTAAATTCTTCGCAGATGGGAATTTTGGGTTGGATCTTTATGTTAAGCGGAGCTTTGGCGTTATTGGTCTCTATTTATTTCGGGCATCCTTTGTCAATGGTTTTATTAGGTGCAGCATGCATTTCAGGAATAGGGATGACGTTTTGTTTTACCGCTTTGTCTGTTTTGGGAATTCAGGATGTGAATCCTTCCTCTTACGGAGTGGCTTCGAGTCTCAGTTCGACAAGCTATTTTTTAGGCGCAGGAATCGGGTTGTCTTTTATGACGTTGATGAGCCAGATTTTTCCTTCGGAACTGGCGGTTGGAAATTTGAGCCTGATTATTCTGATCGGCTATGCTGTTTTTGCACTGACAATGCTGTGCTATTTTATCTTTAAAAATATAAAAATCGCAGAATCTGAAATCGCTGTTTCGTAAACTGACCTACTTTAAACTAAATTATATAACTGAATGTTTACACTTTTTAAGTAACGGAAAATTAGTTTAGACATTCTTATTGAGAGAACCGCAAGAAATTGTCGGTTCTTTTTTTATTTTAGCACCATGAAAATACAAATCATCAGCGATCTGCATCAGGAATTCGGAATGTCGGAATTATCTTTTGATCAAGCCGATGTCGTTGTTTTGGCAGGAGATGTTAATTTGGGAACGAAAGGAATTGAATGGATCAAAACAAAAATTCCCGATAAACCTGTGATTTATGTGTTGGGAAATCATGAATATTACAAAGGTTCTTATCCTAAAACGTTAAATAAAATAAAAGCTGCCGCAGAAAATTCTAATGTTTTTGTGCTGGAAGATGCTTTTGCAGACATCGACGGGATTCGTTTTCATGGCGCAACGTTGTGGACGGATTTTTCTGTTTTCGGAGATCCGAGATATTACGGATTCGTCTGTCAGCAAGGAATGAACGATTATAAGAAAATTAAAAGAGATCCTTCTTATTCCAAGATGAGGTCGATAGATATTTATAAAATTCATCAGTTTTCAAGATTATGGCTAAAAGAAAGTCTTGAAAATTCAAAGGTCATGAAAAATATTGTAGTGACGCATCATGCGCCAAGTTTACAGTCGAGTCCGGAACATTTCAAAAATGATCCGCTGACTTCCGCATGCGTTTCCAATCTGGAAGATTTTATTCTGAAATATCAACCGCTGTATTGGATTCACGGGCATATTCACACGCCGAAAAGATACAAAATAGGAGAGACGGAGATTATTTGTAATCCACATGGTTATATTTCGGAAAAGTATAATGGATTTGAGAGGGAGCTGATTGTGGAGGTGTAGAATAGTTCAACAAAAAATTATATCTTTGATAGTATCAAATGATACTATCATATTTTGGAATCCTCATATAATTTTACAGATAAAACTTTTCATTATATAGATCAGGTTTATGAAATAATTTTTAAGCATCATTATGATTACGAAAAATCCTGGTCAGATTTATCTGCTCTTTTAAAAATTGTTGAAAGCGAAGAGTTTGATAAAGACTTTTCATATTATCAATTAATAGCGACACTGGAATATTTTATTTGTAAATCTACTGTAAAAAATGGGCCGTATGAAAGTTTACTTTCTAAAAATGAAAAGGTAGAAAAGTATTTTAAAACATCGTTTAAGCTTGATCAAAACAATCCACCTTTACAATATTTATATGGATTATATTTATATGAAATAGGTGATTTTAAAAATGCTGAATATGAATTTTCAAAAATCAACATTCGCTATTTTGAGAAGATGGAAGGTGATGACAGAATATTAAAAATTGAAGAATTAATTATCTGTTGTAAGATATTTTTAAGCGAGATTTACGAGTATAGCATTCTTGGTTTTATTCATGAAATAAAAAATTCTGAAGATGGATTTTATCCCGCTGATCTAATTGAAACTTTAAAGTTCAACGAAAAAAAAATTACGAAAAAAATTCGTTTAGAACTTGATGGAATGTAAAAAGAGCCCTTAAAAAAGGACTCTCCGTTTTAGAAATATATAAGTAAGATTACTTTAACGTAAACTTCACCTTCGTTTTTATGGCATCGGAAGAATTACCGATCTGTGCTTCAAAATCTCCCGGTTCTGCAACCCAGTCATGTTTTTGGGGATCGAAGAAACTTAAAGCAGATTGATCAATGGTAAATGTTACTTCTTTTTCTTCTCCCGGATTCAGATACACTTTTTCAAAACCTTTTAATTCTTTAGCCGGTCTTTCAACAGACGATTTAAGGTCGGAAATATACAGTTGGGCAACTTCCGCTCCGGCTCTTTTCCCTGTATTTTTTACAGAAACTGTGAATGTAATTTTATCATCCTGAGACATCGTTATTTTATCAGCTTTGGCTTTTCCAAACTCAAAAGTGGTGTAGCTTAAACCATGTCCGAAACTAAATAACGGCTTGATTTTTTTCGTATCATGCCATCTGTAGCCTACAAAAATTCCTTCGTTGTAGCTAATATTGATCGGGTTTTTCTGATCTTTTCCTTTATCCGCTGCCAATTCCGCTTTATTTCCGGGATATTCTCCCAACTGATGTGCGGAATTGTCTTCCAGTTTCACAGGGAAAGTGAAAGGCAGTTTTCCTGATGGGTTTGCATCACCTGCTAAAACCGAAGCTATAGAATTTCCTGCCTCAGAACCCAAATACCAAGCCTGAACAACAGTCGGAACTTCTTTAATCCACGGCATTGCCACCGCATTTCCGGAAACCAGAACAACCGCAAGGTTTTTATTCGCTTTAGCCAGTGCAGCAATCACATTGTCCTGATTGTAAGGTAATCCGTAACTTTTTCTGTCGTTCCCTTCACTGTCCTGAAAATCTGCTTTGTTTAATCCTCCAACGAAAATAACATAATCAGATTTTTTTGCCAGTTCTACGGCTTCGTTTAATAATTCAGCTTCAGAACGGCTGTCTTTTAAATCCTGTCCAGATTTTACACCGTTGTATTCTCCGCCGATGTCTCCCACATAACCTCTTGCGTATTGTACATCCGACTGTTTCCCGAATCTCGCTTTAATTCCATCTAAAGGAAGGGTTTCGTATTTCACTTTTAATGAAGAAGAACCACCGCCAACGGTCATGATTTTAATAGCATTTTCACCAATGACCGCTATTTTTTTAGCTTTATTCAGATCAATCGGAAGAATATTTCCCTGATTTTTCAACAATACAATTCCTTCTTCCCCGATTTCTTTTGCAATAGCTTTATGCTCTTCAGAAGCGATATTTCCGAAAGGTTTGTTTCGGTTCATTGTTGTTTTATACGCAAGATTTAAAAGCCTTGAAACCTTATCGTCCAATTCTTTCGTTCCTACTTTTCCGGATTTAATTAAATCTAAATAAGGCTTTGCCAGATAATAATTGTCGTAAGCATTTTTTGTCCCTGCTGAAAGTCCGTTTGTCCAGCTTCCGAACTCAAGATCCAGTCCGTTATGGATAGCCTGTTCGGTATTGTTAACAGCACCCCAGTCGGAAACCACGACCCCTTTGTATTTCCATTCACCTTTTAAAATATCATTCAGAAGATATTGGTTCTGGCTTGCATACTGACCTTTGTACATATCATAAGCTCCCATGATCGTCCAAGAATCACCTTCTGTTACAGCCGCCTTAAAAGCCGGAAGATAAATTTCGTATAAAGCTCTGTCGTCCACTTTTACATTGCTTGTATGGCGGAACATTTCCTGATTGTTCAGGGCAAAATGCTTCACAGAAGTTGCCACACCATTCGATTGAACGCCTTTGATGTAAGGAACCACCATTTTTGAAGTCAGATAAGGATCTTCACCCATATATTCGAAGTTTCTTCCGTTGAGTGGAGTTCTGTAAATATTAACTCCCGGTCCCAGAAGAATATCTTTTTTTCGGTAACGGGCTTCTTCACCCAGTGCTTTACCGTAATTCCATGACATTTTTTTGTTCCATGTCGCGGAAAGTGCCGTTAAAGCAGGGTAGGCGATAATAGAGTCGTTTGTCCAGCCTGCCTGATTCCATTCGTCCCACATCACTTCAGGGCGAACTCCGTGAGGACCGTCCGTCGTCCAGAATTCAGGAATTCCCAATCTCGGAACACCCGGTGAACTGAATTTTGACTGCGCATGAAGCATCGCCACTTTTTCTTCCAGAGTCATTCTGGAAAGGGCATCTTTTACCCGTAATTCCACAGGTTTGGATTCGTCTAAATAAACAGGAAGCGGTGTATTTTGAGCCATATAAGAAGCAGAAATAAATGTGAATAAACTTACAATGGCGGTTTTCTTAAACATAAAAAGCCTTTTTTGATTGGAAACAAAAATAGCAAAAAATTTTATTATCTCAAATTGAGAAAATATATTTTAAATAAATAATTTTTAATAACCAGTGATTTGAAAATAAAAAAGACATCATTTCAAAAAACTGAAACAATGTCCAAATATATAATAATAGACTTTTTCAAAATGTCAATAGTGAATTGTCAATGGTGAATTGTCAATGATGAATTCTGCGGCATTATCAAAGAATTCACTATTAACCATTCACCAAATCAGTTCCAGCCTTTCACAGCACCGCCTTTGAAAATTTCTTCCGCCTTTTTTACCACTTCATCAGATTCATAGGCTTTTACGAAATTTTTCACCTTTTCGGACATCTTGTTATCTTCTCTGGAAACAATTACATTTACATAAGGAGAATCTTTATCTTCTTTAAAAATTCCCTGTTTATCGGCATCCAATCCCGCCTGAGCCGCAAAATTATTGTTGATAATGGCAATCACCACTTCTTTATCATCCAACACTCTCGGCAGTTGCGGCGCTTCAATTTCAAGGATATTTAACTGTTTAGGATTTGCGACAATATCCGTTAATTTGGGTAGTAATCCGATGCCGTCTTTCAGTTTCAGCAAACCGTTTTTCTGTAAAAGAAGTAGGGAACGGCCGCCATTGGTAGGATCATTCGGAATAACGATGGTACTTCCGTTCTGAAGTTCATTAATACTTTTAATTTTCTTTGAATACGCAACGATAGGGTAGACAAAAGTATTTCCTACAACCGCTAATTTATATCCTCTCTGTTTGGATTGCTCGGTTAAATAAGGAACGTGCTGAAAAGCGTTGGCATCAATATCGCCGTTATTCAGGGCTTCATTGGGAACCACATAATCGTTGAAAGAAACCAGTTCTACTTCAAGGTTGTATTTTTCCTTCGCTACTTTTTTCGCCACTTCGGCAATTTCCTGTTCCGGTCCGGAAGTTATTCCCACTTTTATAAAGTTCGGATCCTCTTTTTTGGATGAATTACAGCCGGTAAATGCTAACAAACCCGCTGCTAAAAAACTTAAAATCTTTATTTTTTTCATTGTAAATTATTTTCTTTTAAAAAAAGGGCGAAAAGCAAAAAGGTTAGATTTTTTAAATTCTTTAATAAATAAAATATGGCTTTTACTCCTTTTTGCTGATTTTCGCCCGATTGATGGCTGAAATTTTCAAACCATCACACTATTTCACATTCACACTTATCACATTATTTTCAAAATACTCACACACACTCTCACTCACACTCTCTCACACTCAAACACTCACACCCTCCAACACAAAAACCCTCCAACACAAAAACCCTCCCACTAAAAAAACTCAACGATGATCAAACCTCTTCGCTAATCGGTTTCCCGAAAACTGAATGATAAAAACAATCGCAACCAGCAATCCCAACACAAGATTCATGATTACCGCATCATAACCGATGTAGCCGTACTGATAACCAATCTGTCCCAATCCTCCTGCTCCGACAGCACCTCCCATCGCAGAATAGCCGACAAGCGTAATTAAGGTAATTGTTGCATTATTAATTAAGGAAGGAAGTGCTTCCGGCAACAGTATTTTTCTGATGATCTGAAACGGACTTGCTCCCAAAGCTCTTGCGGTTTCAATTAAACCATAAGGAACTTCCAGTAAGCTGTTTTCTACCAGTCTTGCAATAAAAGGAGCCGCTCCGATGCTTAATGGAACCAAAGCTGCGTTTACTCCAATTGATGTTCCCACCAGATTTCTCGTGAAAGGAATCATCCATACAATTAAAATAATAAAAGGAATAGAACGGAAAATATTCACCAGAACAGATAAAATCCTGTTATAGATTACATTTTCCAAAAGCTGTCCTTTCCGCGTTAAAAACAATAGAATTCCGACAGGCAAACCCAGAACAAATCCGAAAAACCCCGAAACAAACGTCATAAAAACCGTTTCCCAAATTCCCTTTGATAAAAGAGAAATCACTGTATCACTAAGCATATCCTCTTACCGTATTTTGAATTTTATTCTGATTGAAATAATAAATGGCCTGCTGATTTTTCTCCTCTTCTCCCTGAAGCTGAAGCAATAGTTTTCCAAAATTGGAATCGCCTAAATATTCAACATCCGCTTTCAGCAGTTTGTATGGAATTTTATATTTATCGTAAACAATGGAAAGCAGTTCTTCCACCGATATATTTTCATTAAGTTCTACTTCCACCAATGGAAATAATCCGTCTTGTGGCTCTTTCTGTAGTTTTTTATTCAGTTCCTGTGGTATCGTCATAACACTAGAGTTTAAAAATTGTTTGATGATAGGATTCTCTTTGTTTGAGACAATCTCGCTCAAAGTTCCTTTAATTAATAGTTGACCTTTGTCGATTACCGCAACATGGTTGCAGACCGTTTTGATGACTTCCATTTCGTGCGTAATCAGCAAAATCGTAATTCCAAGTCTCTGATTAATATCCCTCAACAATTGTAAAATCGATTGTGTAGTTGCAGGATCGAGCGCACTCGTCGCCTCATCACAGAGCAGGAGATAAGGATCATTTGCTAAAGCCCTTGCAATGGCAACCCTCTGTTTTTGTCCTCCCGAAAGACTTTTAGGATAATCATGAGCTTTCTCTTCCAGTCCTACGATTTTCAGCAGTTCATTTACTTTTTTATTAATTTCAGTTTTGCTGACATGATCCAGCTCTAACGGAAGCGCAATATTTTCAAAAACAGTTCTCGAAGAAAGCAGATTGAAATGCTGAAAAATCATCCCGATCTTTTTCCTTTCCTGTGCTAATTGTCTCGAATTTAACTTCGTAAAATCCTTTCCGTTAATCACAATTTCACCGCTGTCAGGTTTTTCAAGAAGATTCACCGTTCGGATTAAGGTACTTTTTCCCGCTCCCGAAAATCCGATGATTCCTACAATATCGCCCTGTTCAATCCTCAGACTTACATTATTCAGCGCCTTAAACGACTGTTTCTTCTGATGAAATGTTTTTGAAACATTCTTTATCTCTATCATTTTTTACTTAAATTTTATATTGGCTGATAAGGTCTTGCGTTTTTGTTTACGTGTCTTATCACTCTTCTTATTTTCACCTTAGACCGCTTGGAAAGCTTAAAATATTTAGTCACGTTCGTTAAAAGAACTCCGGCAAGAATAACAATCAGTCCGTAAAACTGGTTGATGTTAATGGTCTGATTTGCAACGATCCAACCCGCAATTACAGTAACAATAGGGTTGATGTAAGTATGCGTGCTTACCAAAGCGGCAGGTTTTACAGACAAAAGCCAGATATACGAAAGATAAGCGATAATCGATCCGAATACAATAAGGAAAAACAATCCTAACCAGGCGTTTAACGGTACTTTTACGATTGAAAAACCAGTCCATTCATTTCTGAAAAACGCAATAATAAATGAAGCGATACCGGCAGTAATAAGCTGTTGGGCAATATTCATAAAAGTTGAATGACCGGCCGGATTTTTTTTGGAATAAAGAGATCCTAAAACCCACGCTACGGAACTTAAGCCCAGAACAACAAATGCAATTATCCTGATTGAAGCATCTGCCGTTTGTATATGTGAGCCGGAACCACTTACACTTCCGTTAAGAAATAAAATAAGTCCTGCAAACCCGATCACCAAACCTAAAGGAATAAACTTATCCGAGAAATAATAACTCCAGTTTTTCTTATCAATGGCGATAAACCAGAATGGTCCGGTTGCAATAGCGATGGCTGCTTCAGAAGCGGTTACGTATTGTTCTCCCCACGCAACCAATCCCGTTCCTCCCGTAAGGATGAGAATTCCGGTGATGGCATTTTTTTTCCAGTTAATGGCAGAATTGGCTTTTTCACCTTTTACGAGCAGATATCCGATCATTATTATTCCTGCTCCTAAAAATCTGAACCCCGAAAGAATAAAAGGCGGAAATCCGTTTAACCCGAAAGAAATGGCGAGGAAAGTAATTCCCCATATTACATAAATATTGGTGAAGGCTATAGGAATCAGCCATTTGTTTTTATTAGTATTCATGATATTTTTTAATGTTGTTTTTAAAATAAAAAAGGCTCTACAACGTGGTAAAGCCTTTAGAAATATGTCATATAAAAGTAAGGTTAACCACAACAGGAATGAAGCATAGGCATACAGCAATACATCATCATAAAATGATTGATATGTTTTCTTACGCTGCTGTTCTTGAATTCTGCTTTCATTGTATTATTATATCCTGATTACGGTTGCAAATATAAAACATATTTTTCTATTAGTCCACTAAAAAAGTAGACTTTTTAGCAAATAAATTGATCTCTTGTTTTAATGTTTTGATTTTTAATGATTTAATTTTTGAAAATACTATCAATTCACCTGTGATTTCGATCAAAAAAGCCGAATAATAGCTTTCAACTTTCTGTTGATGTTCCGAAAATCAAGCCTCCGCTGCGTGTAACACCTTCGCAAACAAGAAAATTACAACAATAAAGACAGAAAATTTATGTTCATCATGTTAAAAAAAATTCACGGCTTCTTTCAGTTTAATCAAAATAAAACCGATTTATTATCATACATCATGATCCGGCAAATTCAGGCTGCCTAATTTTACATCATTATTAAAAATCAAAATCATGGAAAGAACAGAAGTTGTTTTAGGAAATGTAAGAGGAGAGATTCAGCTTTTCTCAGACGATAAAAAAGCAGGGAAAATGGACATCTCCGTCATTAAAGATAAACTAACGGTGTATCATACAGAAGTAAACGAAGAATTTGAAGGCAGAGGATTTGCAAAGATCCTGCTGGAAAAACTGGTGTCCTATGCAAGAGAAAATCATCTCAAAATTGTTCCGCTGTGTCCTTATGTTCATGCCCAGTTCAAACGCCGTCCCGATGAATACAGCGATGTATGGTTCAAAGAAGAACTGTAAAATTTTAAAATTGTAAACCATTAACTTTTAATTGAATCAAAATGAAAGCACTGAACTTTTTGGTAATCGGAAAAAATGACGAAATTCTTGCAACCTTACAAAGAATTATCGAAAAAAATGATGGATGGAAGGCTGAAATTCTGAGTGATGAAAGCAAGAGTCAGGATTTTATCAAAAATAATCCCGTCGATATTGTTTTGCTGAGTTCCGGTCTGGAAGAACAGTTCGAAAAACAGATCAGTGTTTTTTGCAGAAATTTTGATGAAAATATAAAAGTAATAGAACATTACGGCGGCGGAAGCGGATTGCTGTTCAACGAGGTGGAAAACAGTTTTGCAGCAGCAAAAAAGCCTGAAAACAGAGTCGTGCACCGCGCAGATTCAAGAGGAGTAACCAACGAACAGTGGCTGATCAGTAAAAAGACCTTCAGCTTCGGAGAATTTTATGACCCCGAAAAAATGCAGTTCGGTGCCTTAAGAGTTCTGAATGATGATACCGTAGCCGCAGGAAAAGGTTTTGGAACACATCCTCACGACAATATGGAAATCATCAGCATTGCACTGGAAGGAACCCTGATCCATCATGATAATCTGGGAAACCATAACGAAATAAAAGGCGGCGAAATTCAGGTGATGAGCGCCGGAACTGGATTAATGCACAGTGAATTCAGTAAAGATGAAGGCGATTGGGTTAAATTTCTGCAAATCTGGGTTTATCCCAATAAAAGAAATGTAACGCCGAGATACGACCAGATGAAACTCGACAGAACGAAAAGCCAAAACAGATTTCAGCAGATCCTTTCACCCGATCCTCAAGACGACGGAATATGGATTCATCAGGAAGCATGGTTTCATCTCGGAGATTTTGAAAATACGGCTGAAACCCGATATCAGATAAAGAAAAAAGGAAACGGCGTCTACGTTTTCATCATCAAAGGAAGCGCAGAAATTGAAGGACAGCAACTCGAAGAAAGAGACGGCTTCGGAATTTGGGATATTTCCGAATTAAACATAAAATCCACATCGGAAAACACAGAGATTCTCCTCATGGAAGTTCCGATGGAAGTGTAGTGATATCGTGTGAATTGTTTTAAAGCTCTCTTTTTTAAGGGAGCTTTTTTAATTTCAGATTTTCCTTTCATATTAACTTTAATAGCCACTACTTTATCCTACAGTTAGGTTTAATTATTTTTTACCACACAGAGACATAGTCTATATAGATTATTTTAAATTAACTCAAAAAAAAACAGGATAAAATATTTCATCTTATCCTGTTTATTTCATAGTGAATACTTAATTTATCAAACCAATTATTTACATGAAAACTTTTTCAAAAATTATGGATTTAATTGTACCTTAAGTTCCTTTATATCACTTCCTCTATACAGGGTTAAATATGCTTTAGACAGATCTGCATCTTTAGGTATTATAAAATAAAATACTCTTTCAGCTTTTTCACCTTTCTTTAAAATTAGATTATTATTGTCTGTTGCAATATTTACAGCATCAGGATTTGCTTTGTAAAATGCTGGTGTAAAAGAAGTGAAATTTTGTATTTCTTCAGCTTTATCATTTAAATGAATAGATAAACTTGTATTCATTGTAGAAAATCTTCCTAGACACTCAAGACTCTCAAGACCAACGTTTACAGCTAATAATTGTTGTTCTTCGTTTGGCGCACCATACTCGATGTCTTTTTCAGCAAATTTAGCATTCGTGGTATAACTTACAATAGTATATTTTTCTTTTGTATAAAATCCTGATTGAAATTGCTTATCGTAAGTATTCTCACTTTCATCTATAAAAGAAGTACCGGATACAGTTGTTTTTGGCTCCGGTCTTACAATATTAGTGGTGTTTTCTTTAGCTTGTTGCTCAGTTTGTTCCTTAGTTTGTTCTTTTGTCTGTTCATTCTTACAAGATGTCAGGATCAGTCCAATTGCTAAAATTGAAATTCTAAATAGTTTCATTGTTTAAATATTGTTAACATAGTTATTAATGCGATAAAAGTATAATAATAATTTCTACCAACCTAATAAATTTTTCAAAACTAAAAGCGGCTAATAGTAAAGGTTGTCTAATTATGCAGATTTTTTCATTTTAACCGGGTAGATGTAAGTAAAATCATATTTTTTTAACATTATTTAAATATTCATTATGTAAAATTATATTTTTGTATTATCAAATTATAATTCCTACACTTTATAATTATAATTTGATTAATTGTATTGATATTTTGATAATCTGTAAGTAATATTCTTTCTTCTGTAAATCTAATATGAGCAACTGTATTTATATTTTGAGCGCCTGTAAGTAATATTCTTTCTTCTGTAATTGTAATTTGATTATCTGTATTTATATTTTGATCAACTGTAAGTAATATTCTTTCACCTGTAAATATGATATGAGCACCTGTATTTATAATTTAAGCGCCTGAAGAAAATATTTTATCACAATAAATTAGAAATGAACAACATCATTCTAAAATATATCATCCACATTTTCAACCAACAATCCGCAAATTAGCAAAATCCAAAAAAATTCCCGATTTTTGCCCTCTCCAAAAAATTCCGAGACATTCATGAAACTTTGTATTGCCGAAAAACCCAGTGTTGCCAGAGATATCGCCAAAGTGTTGGGCGCCACCACGCCGAAACAGGGCTATATGGAAGGAAACGGCTATTGTGTGACATGGACTTTCGGGCATCTTTGCACCCTCAAAGAACCTCACGATTACGGTCCGCAGTACAAATCGTGGAATCTGTTTTTGCTGCCCATTATTCCCAATAATTTCGGGATCAAATTAATTCCCAACAAAGGCGTAGAAAATCAGTTTAAAGTTATTGAAAGATTAGTTGAAGAATGTGATGAGGTCATCAATTGCGGGGATGCCGGTCAGGAAGGAGAACTGATCCAGAGATGGGTTTTACAGAAAGCAAAATGCAACAAGCCCATTCAGCGTTTGTGGATTTCTTCCCTTACCGAAGAAGCCATTAAAGAAGGTTTTGCCAATTTAAAACCTGCCGAAGAGTACAAAAATCTCTACCTAGCCGGAAATGCAAGAGCGATTGGAGATTGGTTATTAGGAATCAATGCAACGCGGCTTTTCACCAAAAAATTTGGGGGAAATAAAGCCGTTCTTTCCATCGGAAGAGTGCAGACTCCCACTTTGGCAATGCTCGTTCAGCGTCAGAAAGAAATTGATGCTTTTACCACCGAAGAATATTGGGAACTGAAAACCAAATACCGCGAAGTTATTTTTAACGCCGCCATCGACCGTCTCAAAACTTTGGAACGAGCAGAAAAAGGGCTGGAATATTTAAAACAGAATCCTTTCGAAATCGTTTCTTTTGAAATTAAAGAAGGAAAAGAAAAAAATCCAAGACTGTTCGATTTAACGGCACTTCAGGTGGAAGCCAACAAAAAATACGGTTATTCTGCGGAGAATACTTTAAATTATATTCAGAGTCTTTACGAGAAAAAGCACGTTACTTATCCGCGTGTGGATACAACGTACTTGTCTGAAAGTTTATATCCGAAAATAGAAGGAATTCTGAAGAAAATGTATTTCTATCAGGAACTTATCGCCCCTTTACTGGAAGCTCCGATTCCCAAATCGAAAGCGGTTTTTGATGATACCAAAGTAACAGATCACCACGCAATCATTCCGACGGAAGTTCCGCCTTCCCAGAATTTAAGCAGGGAAGAAAAACTGGTCTATGATCTCGTAGCGAAACGTTTCATTGCCGTATTTTATCCCGAGTGTAAAATTTCCAATACTTTAGTAGAAGGAAAAGTAGGAACCATTCCTTTCAAAACCAGCGGAAGACAGGTTCTGGAACCGGGATGGAGAGCCGTTTATGCCAAAGAACCGAAAGAAGAACCCAATGATAAAGAAAAAGAAAAGGAAGAAGAACAGACCATTCCCGAATTTACCGTCGGAGAAACCGGACCGCATGATCCGATGATCCATCAGGGAAAAACGACTCCGCCAAAACCTTACACGGAAGCAACTTTGCTGAGAGCTATGGAAACCGCAGGAAAACAGGTGGAAGATGATGAACTGCGCGAACTCCTGAAAAACAACGGTATCGGAAGACCTTCAACCCGCGCCAATATTATCGAAACCCTTTTCAAGCGGAAATATATCGAGAAGAAAAGA
This sequence comes from Chryseobacterium gambrini, assembly GCF_900156825.1. Classification (GTDB taxonomy): domain Bacteria; phylum Bacteroidota; class Bacteroidia; order Flavobacteriales; family Weeksellaceae; genus Chryseobacterium; species Chryseobacterium gambrini. Next base: position 152,455 of record NZ_FTOV01000010.1, read on the forward strand.
AAAAATCTCATCGCCACCCAAACCGGAATTCAGCTGATTGACACCATTGAAGATGAATTGCTGAAAAGTCCCGAATTAACCGGAGAATGGGAACTGAAACTCCGAAAAATTGAAAAAGGCGAATATGAAGCCAATCATTTTAAGGAAGAGCTCATCCAGATGGTGACGGAGCTTACCAAAAAAGTAGTCGACGGAAAAGGAAAAGTCATTTCTTTGGAAGAAGAAAAAGTGGAAGAGGTAAAAGAAAAGAAAAAACGCGAACCTGCCGTTAAAAAAGAACTTCAGTCGTGGGAAGAAACCAAATGCCCGAAATGCAAAGAACATCATTTAATGAAAGGAAAAACCGCTGTCGGATGCTCCGATTTTAAAAACTGCGGCTTTAAAGTTTCCTTTGAGATCTTCGGAAAAAAACTGTCGGACAAACAGCTAATGGATTTGGTCTTAAAAGGCAAAACCTCAAAATTAAAAGGCTTCACCACCCATCCCGAAAGTGTGGCAGAAGGTGTTTTATCGATGGATGAGCAATTTCAGATTGTTTTAAACTAAAGATTAAACACAAATACCACAACGAAACATCAATAGGAGCGGACTTTAGTCCGCTTTCAAATTTTGTCAAATTTCAACGGCTTCAGCCAAAACATAATAATTCTTAAACTTAAAAATGGCTTTAGTCCAACTTAATAATTCTTAACCTCTCAAATATCCTTAACGGTTAAAATATTTGCGCCATTTGCGAAATCTATTCGTGCTATTTGTGCTTAAACACAAACTTCGATTTTTAATCATTTAAATAACAGCAACATAACATTTGCGAAATTTGTGAACAAATTATTCGTGCAATTCGTTTTTAAACATAAAATTTGTGAAATCTATCTGTGCCATTTGTGTTTAAATAACTTCAGCCAAAACATAATAATTCTTAAACTTAAAAATGGCTTTAGTCCAACTTAATAATTCTTAACCTCTCAAATATCCTTAACGGTTAAAATATTTGCGCCATTTGCGAAATCTATTCGTGCTATTTGTGCTTAAACACAAACTTCGATTTTTAATCATTTAAATAACAGCAACATAACATTTGCGAAATTTGTGAACAAATTATTCGTGCAATTCGTTTTTAAACATAAAATTTGTGAAATCTATCTGTGCCATTTGTGTTTAAATAACTTCAGCCAAAACTCAATAATTCTTAACCTCTCAAACATCCTTCATGGTTAAAATATTTGCGCCATTTGTGAAATCTACTCGTGCCATTTGTGTTTAAATCAAAAGCAAGCATAATATTTTCGCATTTGTAAAAAAAATTGTGCAACTTGTGTTCAAATTATAAACAAAAAATGACACCCCATAAAAAACAGCTCATCACCGACAGCTTCAACCGCTCCGAGACATTAAAATTCTACAAAGCCGAACTGTTGGAAGTGGAAACCGACTTCATTTCCATGAAAATCCCGAAAATGGAACTCATGACAAGAAAAGCGGGAATGTTCAACGGAGCCATGATTGCTTCTTTGGTGGATGTTTCTTCAGGTTATGCGGCAGTAAGTCATTACGAAGAAGACTGTTATGTCGTAACCGTTGAGTTGAAAGTCAATTATTTAAGACCAGCCATCGGAGACGCTTTAGTTTCAAAATCCTACGTAATAAAAGGAGGTTCAAAGATCAGTGTGATCCGCACCGAAATTTATGTGGTAGATGAAGACGGAGCTTCCGAAAGTCACGTTGCCACGTCTTTGGTTACGATGATGAAGATCAGATAATTTTTTATAACAAGTGGAATAGCTTTTGCACAGGAACACGCATCAACAACATTAAAAATCATACTATGAACTTAATTATTCGACTTTTGGTAACGGCCATTGTTGCCTATCTTTTAACATGGATTTTACCGGGAGTACACTTTACAGGATTTGGCGGAGCGATCATTTTTGCCATCGTTTTAGGGCTTTTAAATTTAATTGTAAAACCTGTTCTTAATATTTTGGGATTGCCTTTAACGATTATTACATTGGGGCTGTTCACCTTAGTAATCAATGCAATTATCATCCTGATCGCCGATTATTTTATAGACAGCATGATGGTAGACGGATTTTTGTGGGCACTGATTTTCAGCATCCTGCTTTCCATTGTCAGCTCACTGGCAAACTCAATGTTTTCGGACGGAGATTAATTTAAAATTTAAAATGATATAAAAATCGCCTGTTAAAACGACAGGCGATTTTTTGTGCGCGTTTGTGTTTTAAAAATAGTTAACTTTGGCAATCTTTGAATTAAATAAAGACTTTATGATTGGATTGAATGATAAAGTCATAAAAAATGAATTAATATGAAACTTAAGTACAGTCTGCTGGCTTTGGCAGCTCCGCTCTTAATGAATGCACAACAACTAATGACGCCTGAAATTTTATGGACTTTGAAAAAAGTTGGAGTACAGGCAGTTTCTCCCGATCAGTCTTCGTTAATCTATAAAATAGGACAGACCGATCTTAAAACCGAAAAAACAAAAAGCGAGAACTATTTCCTGAATGTTCTCAACAATCAGTCCGTGAAAGTTGATTTAGGCAAAAAAGCACTGATTCAGTGGGATAAAAACGGATTGTACGCGCAGGAAGGCGATAAGATTTTTCTTTCAAAAGACAACGGTAAAACATGGACGGAGTTTTACACCATCGGTGAAGCAGATAATATTGTTATTTCTCCCGACGGTAAAAAAATAGCTTTCAGCAAGCAGGTTTTGGTAGAAAAAGTAATGGGAAAAGACAAATATTCCGATACTCCGAAAACCACCGCGCAGGTTTATACAGATCTGAATCACAGACACTGGGATTATTTTAATGAAGGAAAGTACAATCATGTTTTCGTAGTAAATGTTTCAGATAAAGCAGATTCTGCAAAAGATTTACTGGAAGGGAAGATGTGGGATTCTCCGCAAAGACCTTTCGGCGGAGCAGAAGATTTCATCTGGAGCCCGGATTCTGCACAGCTTTTATATGTAACTAAACCGAAAAGCGGCAAAGAATACTCTACAAGCACAAACACAGATATTTTTGCATACGATCTTGCTTCAGGAACAACAAAAAATTTAACCGAATCCAATAAAGGATACGACGTTAATCCGAAATTCAGTCCGGACGGAAAATCACTTTTGTGGCAGAGTATGGCAAGAGACGGTTATGAAGCCGATAAAAATGATGTAAAAATCATGGATTGGAAATCCGGAAAAACAACAAACCTCACCGCAGGTTGGGACGAAAGTGTTTCCGGAGATGTTTTCTGGAGCGGAGATTCAAAAATGATCTATTTCACGGCAGCTTTCAGAGGAACAAAGCAGTTATTCTCTTTAGATCCTAAAAATGCTAAAGTGCAGCAGATCACAAAAGGTGATTTTGATGTGAACGAAATTTTTGCCGATCAGAAAACTTCACTTTTGGTAGGAAGAACCGATATCAATCACGCCACAGATATTTTCTCTGTCAACCTTAAAAACGGAGAAATGAAGCAGGTTACGGAAGCCAATAAAGAAATGTATGCACAGTTGGCTCAGGGAAAATCTGAACTGAAAATGGTGAAAACTTCGGACGGAAAAGAAATGGGAGTGTGGTTCCATTATCCGCCAAACTTTGACCCAAACAAAAAATATCCAACCCTTGTTTATTGTCAGGGAGGTCCGCAATCTGCCTTAACACAGTTCTTCAGCACAAGATGGAACTTTGCTTTAATGGCAGCCAACGGATACATTGTTGTTGCACCAAACAGAAGAGGAATGCCGGGTTGGGGAACAAAATGGAATGAAGAAATCTCAAGAGACTGGGGAGGACAACCAATGAGAGATTATTTGGCCGCAACAGATTACGCAAAAACTTTACCTTACGTTGACGGAAGCAGAGTAGCGGCTGTCGGAGCAAGTTATGGAGGATACAGCGTATTTATGTTAGCCGGAATTCACGAAAACAGATTCAAAACGTTCATTGCTCATGATGGATTATTTGATATGAAATCTTGGTATTTAACAACAGAAGAACTTTGGTTTGCGAACTGGGATTTAGGTTCACCATGGGAAAAACCACAGCCAAAAGCTTATACGGAATTTAACCCTAGCAATTTTGTTGATAAATGGAACAAACCGATCATGATCGTTCAGGGCGGAATAGATTACCGTGTTCCTTACGAGCAGGGTCAAGAAGCATTTCAGGCAGCAAAACTGAGAGGTTTGAAATCCAAATTGGTTTATTTCCCGAACGAAAATCACTGGGTGTTGCATCCTCAAAACGGTTTGGTTTGGCAAAGAGAATTCTTCGACTGGCTAAAAGAAACTTTATAAATGTAATCTTCCCTTCTGAATTCCCCTCCTTTGGAGGGGTGGCAAAAATTCATAGAATTTTTGACGGGGTGGTTTAAACAGATACAAAAATCAACAGAAAACGGGCTTTTAGTCCGTTTTTTGTTTTCGAAAATATGCTCATTGGCTGAGTGAAACTTCATCGCGAACGAAAAATATTCGGTTTTATTTAAAAGTTTGTTTAAACTCATTTTAAATTTAACTGCAAAAGATACAAAAGACTTTATTGGATTTATTTAAAGTATTTCTAAAGTCTGAAAAGAGAAAAAATCTTTGATTTTTTTAAACTTATGTGCTCTTTTTTCCATTTAAGTAGTAAACTTAAACAACTAAAATGTAACAATCTTTTGCATCTTTTGCGGTAAAAAAGTTTAGACAAGTTTTAAAAGAAAATCTTAGCGATCATCGGGTTAAAAAAAATAAAAACCTATAAATTTGATTTATGCAAAACAGAATATCTTCCTTTCCCCCAATCATCGACAACGATTCTAAAATCATCATTCTGGGATCAATTCCCGGTGTAAAATCGTTAGAAAAACAACAATATTACGGACATCCCCAAAACAAATTCTGGAAAATTATTTTTGAATTGCTCAACGAAGAATTTACAGAAGATTATGATGAAAAAATCAACCTTTTAAAGAAACACAATATCGCACTTTGGGACGTTATCGATTCCTGCGAAAGAAAAGGAAGCCTCGATTCTGAAATAAAAAATGAAGAAGCCAATCAGATTGAAGAACTCCTGGAAGATCATCCGAATATTCAGGCAATCTTTTGTAACGGTGGAAAGTCGTATAAAAATTTGCAGAAAATTTTAGGGAAAAATTACAAAATACCTGTATTTTTACTGCCTTCTACAAGTCCGCTTCACACAGTGTCTTTTGAAAAGAAACTGGAGGAATGGAAATTAATTAAGGCATATTTATGAAAAAACTAATAGCGTTATTTTTATTCTTTACTTTTGTTAATATGTTTTCTCAGGAGTATCATTTTGATTATTACATTAGATACAAGCATGAATTAAAGAAAAATAATAAAGAACGACCTGAAATTATGGATTTGCAATATATTGTTAATTCTCAAGATCATTCTTACAGGATTTTTTTCATACCTGTTAATAGAAATAGGCTCACTGCTTCAATTATAGATTTTAAAAATAATTTGCAACATTATTTTGATATAAGGAATACAAAATTTCCTTTAAAGGAAAGTGATTTTGATTATAAATATTCAATGAGAATGCCTTTTGTTAAAAAGCAATTTGAAGAAGAATCCAAAAGAAGATTTTTCAATTCCGAATTGCTTAAAAAACAAAATGATGGACTTGTTAATTATTCGATTAAAGAATTTACAAATGAGAAAATGAAGAATCCAAGAGCTTCTGCGGAGGTTGTATTCGCAGACTTTAAAGATGATTTGTCATTTGTTGGGCTTCAATTATTGTTTGATTACTATGAAATTGATAAGAAAGTAAAATTCAGCAGTAACTATATTTTAAAATCCGCCTCAAAAAAGTTTGAAGATTTAGAAATTAATCTGTCATTAGATGCTATTGAACCACAGGATTTCATTATTAATATAAGTCAAAGCCAGTTAAAATTTAAAAATAATTAAAATATAAGAGGCATTCTCGAAAGTGAAACAGCCTCTTATATTTATTATTGAAATAATTACTTCTCAATTCTGTAAACCTCTTCATAAGGCTGAATCAGAACCCATCCATTCCCCGAAAACTTCATCTGGAATTCCTCACCGCTTCCTCTTCCAATCAGACTTTTGAAAGAAACGTTGGTTTTCAGTTCAGGAGAAAGGTTTCCGGACCATGCAACGGTTGCATTCGGATCTGTGAAAACCGGCGCATCCGGAGTTACCAGTAACGTTAAAGGCTCACCGTGAGTGGTAATAGCAATGTGTCCTGTTCCTGAAAGCTTTACCTGAAAAAGTCCGCCCGACATTACCCCTGCAATACTTTTGAGCATGGTAATATCGCTTTTAATGCTTTGTTCATGCGCTAAAACATCGTTTCCGTTTACGCAGACCGCTTCATTATTTAGATAAAGAATACGGACTTTTTTACCTGAATCCGCAACGTACAATTTTCCGGTTCCTTCGGCTTTCATTAATTTTGCGCCTTCGCCGCTGATCGCTTTTTTCAATAAATTTCCGATTCCTCCGGAAAGCATTCCCTGTCTTTCGAAATTAACGTTTCCGATGTAGCCAACCATGCTTCCTGCCTTCGTCCAGACAGACTGATTGTTGAGGTTGATCTCCAGAAGAGAGGGTTTTTCCAGCTCGAAATAATCTCTTTCCATTGGATTTTCTTTCGTTTCGTTCACAAAAGATTCAATCGAATATTTGCTAATAGTGTAAATTTTTAATGTTCTCAAAAATAGCTTTTTTATGGCTTAAAAAATATCGGAAAATCACGGTTTTTTATTTCACGAAAAATTTTATTTAACATCTGTTTAAATATTACTTGACAAAGGGGTATCGAATGTCGTATATTTGCACTCCGAAAATTACACCTTGTAATTTCAATAAATTTTTAAACCGTAATTTAAAAAATGAAAACATCAGATTTTAATTTTGATCTTCCTGCGGAATTATTGGCAGAACACCCATCAGAACACAGAGATGAAGCCAGATTAATGGTTTTAGACAGAAAAACTGAAACGATTCAGCATAAACTGTTCAAAGATGTGGTTGATTATTTCGACGAAGGAGATCTTTTTATCTTCAACAATACTAAAGTTTTTCCTGCACGTTTATACGGAAATAAAGAAAAAACAGGAGCTAAGATTGAAGTTTTCCTTTTGAGAGAGCTTGATAAGGAAACCCGTGTTTGGGACGTTTTGGTAGATCCGGCAAGAAAAATCAGAATCGGAAATAAATTATTCTTCACAGAAGATGAGTCTTTGGTTGCTGAAGTAATTGATAACACCACTTCAAGAGGAAGAACTTTAAGATTCTTATTCGACGGTTCTTACGAAGAATTCAGAGCTAAATTAAAGGAATTGGGAGAAACTCCGCTTCCGAAATACATCAAGAGAGACGTTGAGCCGGAAGATGCTGAAAGATATCAGACGATTTATGCGAAAGTAGAAGGCGCGGTTGCAGCACCTACTGCAGGTCTTCACTTCTCAAGACATTTGATGAAGAGACTGGAAATCAAAGGAATCGACTTTGCTGAGGTTACACTTCACGTTGGTTTGGGAACTTTTAACCCTATTGAGGTAGAAGATCTTTCTAAGCACAAAATGGAATCTGAGGAAATCTTTATTGATGAGAAAAACGCTCAGATCATCAACAACGCTGTTGATGCGAACAGAAGAGTTTGTGCAGTTGGAACGACTACCATGAGAACACTTGAAACTTCAGTTTCTTCAAATAAAAAAATCTCTGCTTTCCACGGATGGACCAATAAATTCATTTATCCTCCACACGATTTCGGAGTGGCAAACTGTATGATCACCAACTTCCACACGCCAAAATCTACATTAATTATGATGATTGCAGCGTTTGCAGGAAGAGATTTCATAATGCACGCCTACGAAGAAGCCGTAAAAGAGAAATACAAATTCTACTCTTACGGAGATGCAATGTTAATTTTATAAGAACGGAAGCTGGAAGTTGGGTGCTGGAAGTTTGCAATTCGGCACCCAATTTTTCTTCCATCTTCTGACATCCAACATCCAACAACATAATGAAAGACATCAGAACTTTATCACTGGACCAGCTCAAAGAATACTTTGTTTCTTTGGGAGAAAAGCCGTTTCGTGCGAAGCAGGTTTATGATTGGTTGTGGAGTAAAAATCTTCACTCGATTGATGAAATGACGAATCTTTCAAAACCTCTTCGTGAGAGAATCGCCGAAGAATATACCATCAATCCTGTTTCTGTGGATCAGCTTCAGAAAAGTACAGACGGCACCATTAAAAACGGAGTGAAATTGCACGACGGCTTATTGGTGGAATCTGTTCTTATTCCTACAGAAACCAGAACCACCGCTTGTGTTTCTTCACAGGTCGGATGTTCATTAAACTGCGAATTCTGCGCAACCGCAAGACTCAAAAGAATGAGAAATCTTGAAGTTGCCGAGATCGTGGATCAGGTTGCTTTAATCGACAGCCAGAGCAAAATGTATTTCGACAGACCGCTTTCCAATATTGTTTTTATGGGAATGGGAGAGCCGATGATGAATTACAAAAACGTGGTGGAAGCCATCCGCAAAATTACCCAGCCGGAAGGTTTGGGAATGTCTCCCAGAAGAATTACCGTTTCCACTTCAGGAATTCCGAAGATGATTAAAATGCTCGCTGATGAAGAACTGAAAGTGAAACTGGCTTTGTCTCTTCACTCTGCCATTGAAGCGAAGCGTAACGAGATCATGCCTTTTTCCGATAAATTTCCTCTAACGGAAATCATGGAATCTCTTCAGTACTGGTATAAAAAAACAGGCTCTGTCATCACTTTCGAATACTGTGTCTGGAAGGACATTAATGACGGTGATGAAGATATCAAAGCTCTGATTAAATACTGCAAACAGGTTCCTTCTAAAGTTAATTTAATTCAGTATAATCCTATTGGTGACGGAAAATATGACCAGTGCAACAAACAGGCAGAAGAAAATTATATCCGTCAGTTGGAAAATGCAGGAATTGTCTGCGTGGTAAGAAAAAGCCGTGGCGGAGACATTGATGCAGCCTGCGGACAGCTTGCCAATAAATCTGCGGATTAAAATTTTATTAAAAAAATCAAAAAATTTTCTTAACGCTTTCCTAAAATCATAACTTTGTACCACAAATTTTAAAAGTGATGATGGATTACTTTATGGATGAAAATGGATTGGAAAGTGTCTATTCATGGTCTATTCCTGTTCATGCAACCGTTATTTTAGCCGAAATGATTTACAGTCATGTTTCGGAGGCTAAATTATACGATAAAAAAGATGTGGCAACGAGCGTTTTTCTGGCATTAATGAATTTCGGACTGGATTTATTGATGAAGGCTTTTGCAATGGGAGTCATGTTCTTCTTTTACAATCTTAGATTTTTCTCGTGGGATTTTACGATCTGGTACTGGCTGATTTGCTTTGTGGTAACGGATTTTGCATATTACGTTCTCCATTATGTAGATCATCATTCCAGAGCATTCTGGGCGGTTCATATTACGCACCACAACTCAGAATATTTCAATTTGACAACAGGTTTCAGAAGTCCGGTTTTACAGCCGCTTTACCGATATTTGTACTTTTCGCCACTGGCTTTTTTAGGATTCAATCCATGGCATATTATGGTGGTGTATGCAATCGGTCAGGTATATGGAACGTGGGTTCACACCCAGACTGTGAAAAGTATGGGCTTCCTTGAGTATATTTTGGTAACGCCTTCTCATCACCGTGTTCATCATGCGTGCAACATCAAATATCTTGACAGAAATATGGGAATGTGTCTCATTATCTGGGATAAAATTTTCGGAACTTTTGAAAAAGAAGACCCCAATGTTCCTGTGAAATATGGAATTTATCCAAAAATGCCGGATAATAAACCCGATACGGTTCTTCTGTACGAATGGAGAAAAATATGGAAAGATATTAAACAGCCGGGACTGAAATTTTCAGATCGTATCAATTATATTTTTAATTCTCCGGGATGGCGACACGACGGAACCGGAAAAACCGTGAGACAATATCAAAAAGATTACTGGGCAAGAAAAAATAAAAATAAAGATCAGATTCAGAAGAAATCTGCTTAGTTTTTAAACGCAGACAACACAAATTTTACACGGACTTCACAAATATTTTAATTATTTGGATTTAAATATAATCTTAAGTCTGTTTAAACTTTTTATTTAACCATAAAGGAGAACTAAACGGTTATTTAGATTTTGATGATTATAAATAAGAAGGCCACAATAGTTTTTAAAAATCTTTGATTTTTATTCTTTTGAGCGCTTTTATTATTCTGGAAATTCGCTTTATCATTATCTTTTGCATCTTTTGTGGTTAATTCTGAAATTAGTTTAAATAAGTTGCCTTTGCGAAATTAAAAGCATAAAATTTTTAAATAAAACTTTTGCGATCTATCTGTTAAAAATAGATTCTTCTTTCGTCAGAATGACAGAGGAACCTCTAATTTTGTATAAAAAACTAGTGTCATTTGTGTTTAAATAAATATTTTTACCTCATGAAAAAGCTTTTCCTCATACTTACCCTTACAACTTTCACCTTCTCATTTTCCCAACAGGCTGAACTTTTCAAAATCAGAAAATACAGAATTGGTAATTTGGAAGATAAGGTGAAGGAAACTTCCGGTTTAAGTTTAATGAACGGAAAACTGTATACTTTTAATGACAGCGGAAATTCTCCCGAACTTTTTGAGTTGGATAAATCGACAGGACAAATCATCGGCACGATACAAATCAACGGAAAAAATAAAGATTGGGAAGCGCTTACAAACGACGGTAAAAACTTCTACATTGGAGATTTCGGAAACAACGGCGGAACCAGAAAAGACCTCGAAATTTATAAAGTTCCTTTTGAAAATAATTCATCAAAAAATGATTCGGTTAAATTAATTTCTTTTGAATATCCTGAACAGCAGGAATTTATTCCCAAATATTCCGAAACGGATTTCGATGCGGAAGCGATGATTTATCTGAATGGTAAGATTCATCTTTTTACGAAAGAGTGGGGTTCAAAATCAACAACACATTACCTTATCGATCCTGAAATTTCAGAAAAGCAGAACGCTCAGAAAATCGAAAATTACAAGACTGGTTTTATGGTAACAGACGCTTCTTACTTTAATAAAAAACTCTACTTAATAGGCTATACCAAGAAGACAGAAGTGTTTTTAGATATTTTTGATGAAGCAGAGCCGGGAATTTTTTTTAAACAAAATCCTCAACATTATTATCTCGGAAGCGCTTTATCTATTGGACAAATTGAAGGAATTGCCGTTGATGAAACAGGAATCTATATTTCGGGGGAAAAGTTTCATTCTCCGATTGGCGGAGGAAAACAAAGCCTTTATTTTATTCCGATAGATAAACTCAAAGATTAATTTCCCTTAAAATTGCCCGAAAAAAATTATCTTTGTGGGAATTAATAATTTATCTCTTATTCAAAGATTGTGGCGAACACCGTTGAAGAAATCAAGCGACCGATCAATGAGGAAATGAAACTTTTCGAGCAGAAGTTTTATGAATCCATGCAGAGCAAAGTACCTTTACTAGATAAAGTCACTCGTTTTATCGTTACCACAAAAGGAAAGCAGATGCGTCCGATGTTTGTCTTTCTTTGTGCAAAATTAGTCGGCGACGTCAACGAAAAAACGTATCGCGGAGCTTCCATGATCGAGCTGATTCATACGGCAACTCTGGTGCATGATGATGTGGTGGATGAAAGTTTTAAACGTCGTAATTTCTTTTCAATCAATGCGTTGTGGAAAAACAAGATTGCTGTTTTGGTTGGAGATTATCTTTTATCCAAATCGGTTTTATTATCCACAGATCATAAAGACTACGATTTATTAGGTGTTATTTCAAGAACCATCCGCGAAATGTCCGAAGGAGAGCTTCTTCAGTTGGAGAAAGCCAGAAAACTGGATATTACAGAAGAGGTTTATTATGAAATCATCCGTCAGAAAACAGCGACTTTAATTGCTGCATGCTGCGAAATCGGCGTTTTGTCGAATAATGCAGACGAAGTTCTGGCTAAAAAAATGATGGATTTCGGAACCTATACCGGAATGGCTTTCCAGATCAAAGACGACCTTTTTGATTATCTAACTTCAAACGTTATCGGAAAACCGGTAGGAATTGATATCAAAGAGCAGAAAATGACGCTGCCTTTGATTCATACTTTAAAAATAGCAAACGAAAAAGACAGAAAATACTATTTCAATACGATTAAGCGTTACAACAACGATCAGAAACGCGTAAAAGAGTTGATTAATTTTGTTAAAAGTTCCGGAGGTCTGGAGTATGCGATTACCGTAATGAAAGACTTTCAGCAAAAAGCAATTGATATTCTGAACGAATTTCCCGATTCTGAAGCAAAAAAGTCATTGCGAATCATGCTGGATTATGTCATCGAAAGAAAATTTTAAAACAGATTTTTCAAAATAAAAAAAATCGGAATGTGCAAAACGTTCCGATTTTTTATTGGTTATATTTTCTGAATCGTAATATTGGTAACATTACCACTTCCTGTACTTCCTGTTTCCGAAGCTAAAACCGTACAGTTTTGATTCGGAGCTGCCGTAAAACGAACCTGATATCCTGCACTCGGTACAATAAGCATCGTCGTGTAGTTCATGAGTTCCCCAATTCTGACAGTGGCAGTGAGTGTAGGGGTATCCGCTCCCGCGTAATGGCTTCCTCTCGCAAGATAATTATTATCGGGAACAGGTCTTACTCCCAAAACAAGCTGTGTACCTGCAGTAACATTTCCAAAACTTGCCTGAAACGTTACAATATAATTTCCTGCCTGATTGAAGGTAAGCGTTCCGGTAGTTGAATTGTAAGAATAATACGTTGAAGTTACCAAAGGAGCTGCAAAAAGTAAAGTAGCAATCACGCCGCTGTTTGCGTTCTGATCGGCAGATAACCGCGCATGGAAAAGATCTGTTGTGGTAAAATTTATGGTTTTTAATACACCGTTTCCATCTGCGACTACATATTTATCTGTTCCGGGAACTCCTGTATTGGAATTGATGGCACGAACTCTTACGTTTCCTGTTGCTACATCCAGTTTTTCACTGGGATTTATCGTGCTTATTCCTACATTTCCGGAATTTGTTATTGCAAAATCATTAGCTTGTTGTGTGGTAGTTGGAGTTCCGGAAGCCGCATTATCTTTGTTTCCGTCTACATGAAAGGTCGTTTGAGGATTAGCAGTGTTAACTCCTACCTGTGCGTAAGAAGACAATGGTATCAAAATAAAGGGTAATATTTTAGTTACCTGAAATAATTTGTTTCTCATGATTTTTGAAATTTGTGAATTTTTTTCCAAACTCTTCAAAAATCGTACCGATTGATTTTGTATATTTTTAATTAAATTTGATTTTCGTTGATTTTATTTTGTTGTTTAATGTGTTTTAAATATTAATAAATGGTTATTGATGTTGTTTATTTAAATATAATTTAATATGAATTTATCAGATTAAAGTTAAATTATTTTTACTGTCACAATAATTACAGCCAGAACAATGCAAAATAAAGCGATTAAAAATAAATAATCCGCAATAGTTTCAAATCTGAAAGAACGTCTTTCATGCTTCGATCTTATTGCAAGAAAAGAAAAGAAACAACTGAAAGCAAAAAAAAGACAGGCAACTCCTGCAAACTCGTCCAAATGCGTGCTGTGGCTGATTTTTGATATCTTTAATGAAGTGATAATGACCAGAGAAAACCCCAGAAGATTACTCGATGCATTAAGGATATGAGACGATTTTTTCTCCATCATTTACAAATTTATTCCAATATAAACACAATTTATTTTATTATCAAATTTTTAAAAAAGATTATTAAAAATTAAAATTAATTTAAAAAGTGTATATTAGCAAAATACTTCAAAATAAAAATATTTAATATTTGGCTATGCAGACAACCTATATTGAAACACAGCAAATTTCCTTTCAAGATTTTAAAAATCAGATACTTGAAGATTATAAATTAGGAAGGATTTCTCGTGAAATGTCCTATTTGGGAAGAAGAGAAGTTCTTACGGGAAAAGCTAAGTTTGGTATTTTTGGGGACGGAAAAGAGCTTCCTCAGCTTGCAATGGCGAAAGTTTTCAGAGATGGAGACTTCCGTTCGGGATATTACAGAGATCAGACCTTTGCATTGGCTGTAAATGCGTTGACTGTTGAAAGTTTTTTTGCACAATTGTATGCAGATACAAGCGTGGAAAGAGAACCTGCTTCAGCCGGAAGACAGATGAACGGTCACTTTGCGACAAGAAGTTTAAATGAAGATGGAAGCTGGAAAGATCTAACGGCTCAGAAAAATATCTCTTCCGATATTTCTCCTACTGCGGGACAGATGCCGAGATTATTAGGATTGGCTCAGGCTTCTAAAATTTATAAAACCGTAAAATTCGAAGGCTCTGAAAAGTTTTCCAGAGAAGGAAATGAGATTGCTTTCGGAACAATCGGGGATGCTTCTACAGCAGAAGGTCATTTCTGGGAAACACTGAATGCGGCTTGTGCGCTTCAGGTTCCAATGGTAGTTTCGATCTGGGACGACGGGTACGGAATTTCTGTTCCTACGAAAAATCAGAGAGCAAAAGCCGATATCGCTGAAATGCTGAGCGGTTTCCAGAGAAAAGAAGGAGAAAATCAGGGGTGTGAAATCATTCAGGTGAAAGCTTGGGATTATCCTGCACTTTTGGATGCTTATGCTAGAGCAGAACAGTTTGCGAGAGTAGAAAGCGTTCCGGTAGTGGTTCATGTGATTGAAGTTACACAGCCACAAGGTCACTCCACTTCAGGATCTCACGAAAGATATAAAAATGAAGAGCGTCTGTCTTGGGAATCTCAGTTTGACGGATTGGTGAAATTCAGAGAATGGATTTTGAATTATTCCATCGAAATTGAAGGCAAAGAAGAAGTTCTGGCAACAGCAGAAGAGCTGGATGCTATTGATAATGAAGCGAAAAAAACGGTAAAAACAGGTCAGAAACAGGCTTGGGAAAATTATCAGAAAACAATTACAGATTTAATCGGTTCTGTTTTACCTTTGGTTGAAAATCTTAAAGGGCAAAACACTGAAATCGATAATTATATTACTCACTTCAATAAACTGGTTTCAAAAGCGAAGAAAGATGTTTTCCATTTGGTGAGAAAATCTTTACTGGCAACGAGAGGAACCCATTCTGCAGAAAGAAACCAACTGATGCAGAAATACAACGAGATTTTTGAAGTTGAAAAAGACAATTATTCTTCTCACTTATATTCTCAGTCTCAGTGGAAAGCAGAAAACGTAAAAGAAATTAAGCCAATTTATTCCGATGCTTCTGAAGATGTGGACGGAAGAGTAGTGGTAAGAAACAATTTCGATAAAATATTCGAAAAATATCCTGAAACTTTAGTCTTTGGTGAAGATGCCGGAAATATCGGTGATGTAAACCAGGGTCTTGAAGGAATGCAGGAAAAATACGGTGACGTTCGTGTTGCCGATACTGGAATCCGTGAAGCAACCATTTTAGGACAGGGAATCGGAATGGCAATGAGAGGTTTAAGACCGATTGCCGAAATCCAGTATCTTGATTATATTTTGTACTGTTTACAGGGGATGAGCGACGATTTGGCAACCGTTCAGTACAGAACAAAAGGAGGTCAGAAATCGCCGGTTATCATCAGAACGAGAGGTCACAGACTGGAAGGAGTTTGGCATTCAGGTTCTCCGATGGCAGGAATTCTGAATCTTTCTAAGGGAATTCTGGTATTGGTTCCAAGAAACTTAACGAAAGCTGCCGGATTCTACAACACCATGCTTCAGAGCGATGATCCTGCTGTAATCGTTGAATGTTTAAATGGGTACAGATTAAAAGAAAAACAACCGGATAATTTAGGTGAATTCACTGTTCCTGTCGGAAAAATCGAGGTGACAAAAGAAGGAAAAGACGTTACTTTGGTTACTTATGGTTCTACATGGAGAATTGTAATGGAAGCAGCGGAAGAGCTTGAAAAATTAGGAATTTCTGCGGAAGTGATTGACGTTCAGTCATTAATTCCTTTTGATTTAACACATGAGATTGCAGAATCTGTAAATAAAACAAACCGATTAGTCGTAATCGACGAAGATGTGGAAGGCGGAACTTCAGCGTTTATTCTTCAGCAGATTTTAGAAAAACAAAAAGCGTTCAGATTCTTGGATTCTGATCCGTTAACAATTTCTGCAAATGATCACAGACCGGCTTACGCAAGTGACGGAGATTATTTCAGCAAGCCTTCTACGGATGATATGGTTGAAAAAATCTATGCAATGTTTAACGAAACAAATCCTCAGAAATATCCTGCGATATTTTAATTGGGATTTTAAATAAATTTTGAAACCGCTTTCTTTTGGAGGGCGGTTTTTATTTTGAATTATTAGATAACATTAATTTCCTTAATTTTATAAATATAAATTTTTAATAATAACATGGATAGTCAAATTAAGGGAACAGAAGGAGAAGATTTCGTCAATGATTTAGCATTTTCTTCATTTTTTAAATATTGGTGTTATCCAAGTCCAAAATATGAGAATGGTGACAAAAAGGAAATATGTGATTTGCTTGTTATCTTTAATGATGTTTTGATTATTTTTTCGGTTAAAAATTATGAGTTTAAAGGAAATCATCTAAGATATTTTAATAATACAATCTCAAAAGCGACTAAACAAATAGCAGGTGCTTTTAAGACTCTTTTCAGTGATAAAGAAATAAAAATTAAGCACCCTGACAAAATAGAAGAAATTTTTCTAAAAGATAAAATTCAAAAAATTTTTAGAATAGTTGTTAATTTGGGTGAAAACGTAAAATTTTATCCATTTAATTCTCTAACTAATAAAAATGATTTTGTTACAGTTTTTGATAAAATAACATTTAAGACGATAATTAAAGAGCTTGATACTATTCCGGATTTTATAGATTATCTTAAAAAAAGAGAAGAGTTATTTAAAGATAGATTTACAATAATTCTTCCAGCAGATGAGAATGATTTTTCTGAAGAAACTCAAAAAGATTTTTTTTCTTTAACTCAAGACAATTTAAATACATCGATGAAAACAATGTTAGTTTCTGGATCTGAAAATGATTTACTAGCCTACTTTTTATTAAATAAAAGAGAATTTCCTAAAGTTTTACAAGATGAAGAAATTACAGATTATTATTTAACTATTGATGGTAAATGGGAGGAATTTACAAATCAGAAGTTATTTGAAAATAAGAAAGAAGCGGATAGAATTAGTTATTTTATAGATAAATTTGTTGAAAATGAATTACTTATAAATATAACTGCTGACCGAGAAAAGATAGCAAAATATTTATTATCTTTTGATAGACTAACCAGACGATCAATTTCACAAAGCTATTTTGATTTTCATGAAAAAAATACAAAAAATTCTGGTCTTTATTTTGGAAGGAGAATAGGAAACTTTAATGGAGTTGGTATTTTGTTTACTAGTTATACTGATGAAATGTCAGATGAAATGTTTAGTACTTTGAATCAACTTGCGATTGAATCATTCAATTTATATGAGAAGTATAAATACAAAACAATTATTCTCATTTCTACAAACAAACATCATCGCTTTAAATTTGGTCTAGTGGAGAATATAGTGCCTTATCCAAAAGAATATGAACAGCAAATAATTCATGATATAAATGTGTTAGGTTGGTTTACAAATCTAACAGAAGAAAAATATACTAATAAAGAATTTCCTGATTAATTAAAAAATGCTATTAAATAACAGTCTTTTTTACTTTCTTCCCTTCCAAAATCATTTTGCAATCCTTCTCTTTCTCCGGATCATACACATGATATTTCGTTTCCCATTCTTCCAGTTGATATAAAATCGGAAGGAGAGCCAATCCTTTTTCTGTGAGTGAATACTCAACTCTTGGAGGAATTTCTTTGAACTCCTCACGAATTACCAATCCGTCCGATTCCATTTCTCTCAATTGGTCGGTCAGAACTTTTCTGGAGATCACATTGATTCTTGCTGCCAATTCTCCGAAACGCAATTTACGGTCTTTAATCACTAATACAATGATCGGTTTCCATTTGCTTCCCAAAGCAGACATTGCTTTTCCCAAAGGACAACTGTATTGCATTAATTCGTTCTTTTTCATAAAGATGTATTTCTAATTTCTATTTTTTTGTTGAACACGAAGTTCACAAAGATTTTTTTATACTAACTGTTTCAAGTTTCACAAAGCCGTTTCACTTATAGGAGAACAGAAATCTTCTACAATATCACCACACTAAAATTATAGGATCCTCTCAATCTTAGACTCTACCTCAACCTAAACCTTACTGTTACCTCCACGTTACCATCATCAGTTACCACAAAGTTACCACTTTTTTTCTTTGTAAGATACAAATATGAACTATTATTAGTTACTTTGTGTAACAATAATAAAATAGTAAGTTAAAAATGAGCACAGAATCATTATTTCAACCTTTTAAATACAAGAATTTAGAACTTAAAAATAGAATCGTAATGGCTCCGATGACGAGAGCACAATCCGATAACGGAGTTCCTACACAGCAAATCACAGATTATTATGCAAGAAGAGCGGCTTCCGAAGTGGGATTAATTCTTTCGGAAGGAACGGTAATTAACAGACCTGCTTCAAAAAACTTACAGAATATCCCGGATTTTTACGGAACTGAAGCATTGAACGGATGGAAAAATGTAATCGATGCAGTTCATGAAAACGGAGGAAAAATGGGACCTCAAATCTGGCACGTTGGAGACACAAGAAGTTCTGCGGATTATCCTTCTATTGAGATGGAAAAAGCTTCTGCCATGACGTTGGAAGACATTCAGGATACTATTGCTCAGTTTGCCGCTTCTGCAAAATCTGCAAAAGACTTAGGATTTGATGTAGTGGAAATTCACGGAGCTCACGGTTATCTTATCGACCAGTTTTTCTGGGATGTAACCAATACAAGAGCCGATGAGTATGGTGGTAAAACGCTGAAAGAGAGAAGCAGATTTGCGGTTGATGTGGTTAAAGCGATCAGAGCTGCGGTTGGTGAAGATTTCACGATTATTATTCGTCTTTCTCAATGGAAACAGCAGGATTATTCTGCAAAACTTGCGAATACACCGGAAGAAATGGAAGAGTGGTTATTGCCATTGAAAGAAGCGGGAGTTGATATTTTCCACTGCTCTCAAAGACGTTTCTGGGAAGCAGAATTCGAAGGTTCTGATCTTAATTTCGCAGGATGGGCAAAGAAAATTACCGGACAGCCAACCATTACTGTAGGTTCTGTAGGTCTTGAAGGAGATTTTATGGCGGCTTTCGGAGGACACGGAACTGAAAAGGCGGATTTAACGGAGCTTACGAAAAGACTGGAAAGAGGAGATTTCGATCTGGTTGCGGTTGGTCGTGCACTTTTACAGGATCCTGAATGGGTGAAGAAAGTGAAAGAAGGAAAAATGGACGAACTTCAGGATTTCAAAGCCGAAAGCATGGCAACACTTTATTAAAAGTCAAAAGTCAATGGTGAATTGCTTTGCTGCCAGTTTTTATTGGAAAAATAAAAGCAAATTCATTATTCACTTTTACATAATTTTACCTATCAATTATTTTAAACGAAACCGCTTCAGGAGAGATTCTGAAGCGGTTTTTTCTTTTAAATATTCTAAAGATTTAAAATAACGTTAATTTCAGACACCTGAATTTACATTTAATTAGGACATCCGAAAGTAACGGAAACACATTTCCAGTATCCCGGAATTCCATTTTTTGGCGGATAGTAACACTCAACAGTATTTACTGGACATTCCGGAGCATTTCCTCCATTAATTCTTTTTAAATCAGATTTTGGTAATTTTCTTAAGTTTTTCATATTGAATAAATTTAATTTAATTATCAAATATAATATTTCTCCATTGAATGAAAAAATATTACAGCTCTTAAAAATGAAACTGCTTTCAATTCATTATTTAGATTTTACATTTAAAAAATTAAATCTGACTAAAGAAAATCAACGTGATATTTAAACAGCAAAGCTTTAACTACTTAAAAAACAATAGACAAAATAAAACCGCTCCCAAAAATGAGAGCGGTTTTTAACAGATTTAAATATCTAAAATTGTCATCATTGATGACAAAAGTGATCACATTTAGAGACCAATATTTTTTGTTGGCTTCAGTTGCTTTTTAATTGATTTTGGGAGCGCATCCTTATGAACCAGAATTGCTGTCGATTTGTATTCTACATAAGGTCTTGTTACATAAATATACCCTTCAAAGTCATTGGTAACACCCCAGGAATTTTTCACCATATAATATTCTTTCCCCGACTGATCTTTTGCCAGTCCTACGATGTGCATTCCGTGGTCGTCTGTTGTAGAAAGATTATTCAAAGCTTTCTGACGCATATCTTCAGTAATTGTCTTGTCTTTTTTCGGTTCTGTGAATAAACTTCCTTTGTTTTCTTTTGTGATCTGATCCAGATCCATGTCCGGAACATAAGCAACCCCGTTTTTATAAGAGAAATAAGGTTCAGAAACATCCGTTGCCCAACCTACAGAATATCCTTTGTTTACAGCATTGTCGATAATTGCCGTTAAATCTTTCATCGGTACGTTCCAGTCAGAATCATGGCTCCAGTTATCAGGAATCGGAACTACAAATTTCTGATAATACGGATAATCCTTGTAAGAAGAAAGTTCTACATAATCGTCCGGGTTGATTCCTACAACCTCTTTCGCAAAAGTTTGTGGCGTGTAAGATTTTCCTTCATATGTAAAGTTGGCAGGAACTTTTCCAAGATATTCATCCAAAATAGCATCAACGGAAGACATCCAGTTGTCCGTCAGTTTTCCTTTGGAACCAGCCTGAACCAAACTGTCCAGAACAGGCTTTAATTTTCCCTGCATTTCAGAGAAATTATTTAAACTCTGCCCCTGCTTCAAACCAGTGTAAACATCCTGTGGAACCGCTCCGTATTTTTTATACATATTGATTACGTCGTGAAGCTCTCCGCCGTCTCCCCAACTGATCGCGCCATTATTCAGAACGTATAATTTAGCTTTATCGTGGTAAGAATTTCTTGCAGTGTAGATTTCCGCCAGATCAACCGGTTTTTTGCCCATTCTCTGCATCTCAGACTCAAGGAAAGAATTTCCCGAATAGCTCCAGCAGGTTCCCGAAGAACCCTGATTTTTTACCGAAGTCGCACCCACATCTTTCAGCGTGGTAAACTGGAAATTGGCATTCTGGGATTGGTTGTTTTTTAACTTGTTGATTAAGTCATCCTGTGCAAACATCATACTTCCTGCAGACAAAACAAAAAGTAATGACACAAATTTTGAATTTTTCATTACTAAAAAGATTATTTATACGAATAGTCGTTCATATTAAAGATTTGTTACAAAGACAAAGGTTAAATTGAATATGATGTTTTCCGACAAAAAAGTTTTTTATCAGGAGCTGTTTCGCGCTTTCGCTACTCGCTTTTTCGTTTTTTTCGGCGCGGCAGCGAAGCTGCCGCGCCGAAAAAAACGAAAAGAGCTCAAACAGACTGCTCAATGGTAAGTTTGCATTAAACAAAACAGATTGATAACTTAGTTAAAAATATTAACCAGAAGAGCAAAAGCAGCAGGATAAAGACAGACG
>NZ_FTOV01000001.1 GCF_900156825.1 Chryseobacterium gambrini
TGATGGGGAAGGTTTAAATGATTGTATTTGATCACACTGATTCCCTTATCCGGCATACTGATCATGTTTCCGTTCACATCATATCCGATGGTTTGCCCGCCGCCTTCGTATCCTGTTGCATTTTGTGCATAATCATTGATGTTGGTAAGCCTGTTGCCGGTATTGCCGGAAGCATAGATGTATTGCAGATTATCAATCATGGTCGGCGTTGTATTCCCATATTCCAGAACCGAGGTTCTGTACAGACTGGTGATATTTCCGTTCAGATCATACGCTAAAGATTCCGTATTCTCTTTACTGTTCGGGTTTTGGGGATTCTGGTAAAATCCTGCTGTAAGCCTGTTAATTTTATCATAGGCATACCCGTATCTTTTCGGTGTTGTCGATGGATTTGCCCCAATAGATTCTACGGCTCTCCAGTCTACTTCGGCAATATTCCCGTTGTATTTCGGGACAACATTCTTTCCTGAAAACTGAGCTGTATCCGGATTTTCGATCCCCTCGCGACTGGTATATTTTATCTTGTAGGAAAACAGTTTTCCGCCAAGATCCGTTGCCGCCATCTGGTTTTTGTTGATCTCCGTCATCCATCCGCGGATGTTGTAATCGTAATCGATGCTTTGCAGGGGCGCAGAACCCGATGTAGAGCCTACTTTCTTGTTCACAAGCTGGGACAGGTCGTTGTAGGTGTTTTCGGCAAGCAGTTCTTCAGGATTATTGTCTACCTGATGGTAATGTTTTACCAGCCTGTTCTGAGAATCGTACTCAAATCTTTCCTGTACCGTTACCCCGACTTCGCCCTGCTTTCTGAGGTGATAGGTATTGGTTTTTACAGGAACCCCCGCAAAATCAAGTTCAGTTTCGGTGTTGGTGTATCCTCCGAGATGGTTGGTGCTTTTGGTCGCAATGGCTCTTCCCATCGAATCGTAATAGCTATAGGTTTTCGTCCAGTTGTTGTCTTCGATGTTTTTAACGTAGGCAGCGGTTAAAATTCCCATTGTGGAAGCATCTTCACTGCTTCCCAGCGTCTGTTTCATCGTATGCTGCCCCAGAACCGTTGCAGGAACCGCCGGAGCTTCGGGAGGGTAGGTATCGTAATAATTAACCGAAAGCAGGGTCATGCTTCCCGTAGGAAATGCCTGTTTGTCGTAGTACACCTCCAGCCCCTGCAGATTAAAGGAAGTGGAGGATCTTCTTTCCGTATTGTAGGCATTGGCAGTCATGCTGTTCAGGGCATTCTGCATTACCTGTCTCGATGCGGTGTTGGAGAAGAAACCGGTATACGCCACTCTTCCGAACTCATCATATTTGGTAAAAAGCCAGCCTTTGCTTCCGAAGCTGTTGTTTACTGTTCTCAGGATGGCATCCTGCGTGAGCACCACACGGTCCTGTTTGTCGTAGACCATCAGTTCCCATTCTTTTCCGGGCAGTCTTTTTTCAACCAGACGGTCTCTTCCGTCGTACCGGTACTGGTAGCAGAGCTCGTTTAAAATAGCATCCGTAATCAGGTTACTGTTATCTGAAATCTGTTTTACCGCTTTCGGGGAAAGGACGAAAGCCAGCTGGCTGTACTCGTTGTACACGTAATATGTGTCCACATTCTGTGCCCCGTCATTTCTGCGCACTAGAATTGTCTGTCCCTGTCCGTTTTTAAATTCCGTTACAGGATTTCCGTCCTCATCGGTAACGGTGTTTTTGTACAGTGTTGCGGCAGGATAATATCCTGAATTATCTGAAGAAACCGAAAGCGTGGAAACCGTGGTGGAAACATTGTTCACGGTACTGGTGGTTGTACTGGTGACAAATTTCTTCACCTCCGTTCCCAGGTTGGTTTCGTACTTCAGCTTCTGGGTGTGTCCCGAGCTCATCTTCCATGGCTCTCCGGGGCTTGCCTGCTGCAATACCCTGTCCAGCGGGGAGTTTTCCATTTCTTTTTCAGAATATGCATTGGAAACCCCGTAATAGGAGTTGGCAGCGGTTTCATCGGTAATTCCGGTGTGGATGGAGGAGTTCTGGGTGGCGGCAGGCACGGGAAGGATGTTTTTCACCTGTCTTCCGAAGCCGTCATAGGTAACGGGTGTTACCAGGTCTTTTCCGCCGGGTGCCGCTTTTACACTGATGATCTGCTTGGGTCTTCCCAGACCGTCAAAGTAAGTGATGGTCTCGGATTTCCGGCTGCAGTCGTCATTCAGACAGCTCTGGGACTGTATGTAGTTCTCGTTCTGGGACTGTGCGAAGGACATCGCGGCAATGCTCAGCCCCAACAGGGAGAATGCTTTGGTTGTACTGTATTTTCTCATGTTTGTGTTATGGTTTGTAGTTGTACTTGTTTTCAGACACTTTTTTGTTGATATAGCTTCCTGCGCTGTTTTTACTTCTTACTCCTGTTTCTTTCAGCCTGTTTGCCGAATCGTAGGTGTAAGTCTGTCTTACCCCGGACGGAGGCGTGATGCTGGTTACCCCGATCAGCGGATCGTAGGTGTAGGTGGAGATCAGCTTTCCTGAAAGCGCCGACTGTTTTCTGAAGCTGTTCAGGGCATCCAGAAGAAGGCTTTCCTGTGCAGGATCTGCAGCATCGTTATCGGAAGCCGTTACAATCCCTGAAACCGGAACTGTGGAAGTCAGCTGGTCGTAAGTGATTCCCTCCACCTTGGCAATGGGTTGGGTTTTGTTATATCCCCAGACAATGGCTACCGGAATTCCGTCCTTGGTGGTGTACTGAAGGATGTTTCCTCTTTCATCGTATTTGTCGTAGGTAACATCAGTGGATGAAGTACCGCTGAGTTTATCATACGATTTCTGGGACAACGGAAGCACGAGATTTCCTGCCTGAGCTGTAGGAAGGGAAGCCGGGTACACCGTTTCTGTTTTGCCCAGAGTTTTGGTAACACCGCCAACGGTTTGCGTAACGGTGGTTTCCAATGGAATGCCGATCATGTTTTTACTGATCAATAACTGGTTGTTTTTTTCGTGGGCGTACTGGTAATTTGTCTCTGTGATGCTGTTCTCAGGGGTTGTGAGGGTTTGTTTGGTAACCTGGCTGTGCATTGAAGAGTAGTCATAATTTTTTGTGGTAATCAGTTTACGGTAGTTAGGGTTGAGATAATCATCATAGGATGGGTCAGAAAGGGAGGTCTCTAAAGGCATATAATCTATATACTCTACAACCTCCTCTTTGCGAAGCTTAGCATCTATCGTGTAATGATTGTATAAACCCAAATGATAATTAGAAATTCTTTGAACATCTCCATAGCTGCAAAGCGCCAACGTGCTTTCATCATACATTTTAAACACAATGAGATTAGGCTGTGCTTTTAAAATCTGATAGTTATAGGAATAATTGGTTTGTCTGTTTCTGAAAATATTATTGCCTACCTTTACAAAATCTCTGGTTCTCAATACATTACCACTGAACGTCAAACGATTGGATTTTGCACTGAAAAATGTGCTTGTAATAACGTTCTGTATAAAAGCACTATAGTTAAGTCCTGTAGATACACTTGAAGACCAATATCCGGGTCCCGGATCAATTGTTAAAACCTGATTAGGCTCGTTATAATCTTTTCTGAACATTTTTTCGTAACCACCGTTCTCAAAATGGTCTCCGCCCACGCTGGTCGTTACAAACTCATAACGCTCCTGAAGACTGCTGTTGTACATATCACTTGTATTATTTGAGCTATGCAAAGCATACGTTATGGCAGGACCGGCAGCATGATGATCTCCTATAGAAACAGTGCTTATCTGAGGAATTGTTTTTAAAACAGGTAAATTTTGATGATCGTAAATTTCGGCAGGATTATAATATAATCTTTTATAGCTTTTCACCACTCCCTGATCGGTATCTTTTATAGATTTTACTCTTATTCCATAGCCGTCTACAGAATTGTCAGAAAGTTGGGTGTAGCTTAATGCAACGTTGGCCATAACATAACTGTTTACAGATATAGGAGGATTATTGGCTCCTGCCTGTGCAATCAGCTTATAACGTTTATTGGGTAAAAATTGAAATATTTGGGTTTGTATCTGGCTGGTGTATCCTAATATACGGCCGCCGGTTAATAGTGTCTGTCCCGTGTCAAGATCAATTAATTTCCATGAAAACCGTTGGGTATGATTCCCGTTATAATTATCAGAACCCATTGAATAATTAATATTAACTGTTTGAGGCTGATAAATATTTTCTATGATCCACTCACCATATAAACGGTCAGGCTCCATAACATTATTATTGAAGAGCAGATTTACCCCTCCGTTTACCTGCTGCAGATCTCTCATAGGAGGAGCTTCATATTCAATGGTGGTTTTACCTCCTGTAGGATAATTCACTTCAGTTAACAGACCTTTGGAAGCATAGAAAAAATCTGGTGTTCTTTCTCCGAAAGAATTTAAAACAGCAGGGGTATATGCCGGTGAAAGCGGCAGCATATAATTATGAAAAGAAGCAATCAAAGACTGATTCAAGGTTTTGTTATTATAATAGCCATACATATCCTGTTCGTAAGAAATTCTCTTGGGGAGTTCTAAAGGATCATTGTAAGAAAAATTATATTTTTTTTCAAAGACATTATTTTTATACAGCTGAACAGAGGTAAGAAAGAAACGTTGGGATCTGTTATTATTTTTGGCACCGTCAAAAACATAATTAAATAGTATCTTCTCTTTTTCCGTATTATTTTCTTTCAGTTCAATGGACGATAAATATGTTTTGAATTCAGAATTGATCTTCGTATCATAATTGAACTTTATCATCCGATTGCTTTCGGTTGAAGTAATCTGGCTGATTCTTTTTTTGTTTAATACATATAATGTCTGAAAAGATTTTCTTATCTCCGGTGAAAGAACAGAAACAGAAATAGGATTACTGTAAGGTCCAAAAAGATCTCCTCCTGAAAATAAATAGCAGATATCATTTTCGAAAACCGTATGGGTTTCAAAATCGGAGTTTTGATATGTGAAAGAGATTTTTTCATTATTAGGATGGATAATTTCCTTTAAGAAATAAGAAGTATCGGCATAATTGCTTATTCCGCCGGGAGCAGGCATCATCTTAGACCCTGTCATTTCTCTGTAATCCAGTGAACCTCCGAAAATGTATCTTATCCCGTTTGCATCCGTCATTTCAAACCCTGTAAAGCTTCTGTTTCCTAAGTTGGGATCAGCGTTAATTGTTTTAATCTTTACATCAGAATCATTCTTCATAAAGTAAGGGTTAAAGTTTTCGTCCAAATAAAATGATGCAGAAATATTATGTACTTTGACGTTAAAAACATCTCTTTCAGAATCTATTGCCGTAGGCTGATAGCAGACTTTTCTTAAGATATCATCTGCTGCGCAGTCAGAAGCTGCATTCTGAGTAATTTCATTATAATTTTTAGTTAATCTATCAGTGTTTTCATCGGGAAGTCCATTTACGGTGCGGCTTATAATTCCTCCGGCATTTACAATCCACGTCATTCCTGTATCATTGGGAAGATCATCTACCTTAACCCCGGCACCAAAATATTGTAATGATAGAGCTGTTGAAATTTTATTGCCATTTAAGCTGAGCAGCGGAATATTTATATTTAATTTTCCGGTATGCTCATCTTCAGAGACACTTTTTTCTCTTGTAAACTGAAAAGACTGTGGAGAACTTGGAATAAAACTTAACTCCTGTCCTGAAATAAGTATTACAGGACAAAAGACAATTCCTATTAAATATTTCTTCATTTGTATTATTTTTTAATCATTTTGGCATTCGCCGTTTTATTATTGGTTTTCACCACCACCAGATACGCCCCCTGAATCAAAGGCTGGGTATTGATCTTAGTGATCTTTTTTTTTGTTTTTACCGTTTCAAGCTTTCTTCCGCCCATATCATACACTGCAATTTCAGCCTCAAACGCTCCCTCTCTCAAGCCCTCAAACCCAAGCTCCACATACACATAATCCGTTACCGGGTTCGGGTAGATCCTGATATCCTGCTTTTCGATCAGCTGGTCAACCTGTCTGTCGCCCAGCTTCACGATCTTCCAGTTTTCTTTTCCCAGTTCCTCTGCGCTTGTTCCTGCGAGTACAATCGATCCGTCACGGTTCAGCTTAATATCAGATAACCGTTCCTCTTTTTTTCGGGATTCTCCCTTTACGTGCTTTCTCCACTGCTCATTTCCGT
Source organism: Chryseobacterium gambrini (assembly GCF_900156825.1). Classification (GTDB taxonomy): domain Bacteria; phylum Bacteroidota; class Bacteroidia; order Flavobacteriales; family Weeksellaceae; genus Chryseobacterium; species Chryseobacterium gambrini. The sequence goes on from NZ_FTOV01000001.1 coordinate 6,155, forward strand.
TCTGGTCGAGATACAGCATCCAGAAAGTTTCATCATCATTTTCAATTCTGCCTTCCGCCTGCGTATAACCGCCTAAAAGAATCCCTTTGGACTTCCCGCTTCCATCTTCCTGCTTCCCGGCAATCACACTCATCCCCATCAGAACATCCCTATTTTTAAAGCTGTAAGATTTCTGCCAGATTTCTTCGCCTCTTTCATCAATGGAGATTAACCAGAGGTCTGTACCCTCTTCAATACCCACCGATTTATTTCCCGATCTTTCCGATCTGGATTCTCCACCGATCAGATAGCCTGTTGAAGTCAGGGCAAGTGTTCTTACATGATCGTCTCCTTTTCCTCCGAAATTCTTTTCCCATTCTACTTTTCCGTCTTTCGAAAGCTTAACGATCCAGTAATCGCCTTCACCAAAATTGTTGCTTGTTTTTGGTTGATAGTTGATGGTTTTACTACTTCCAGCCTCCGTCTTCCCGCTTCCTGCCAAAGCTGCGCTTCTCGAATAGATCCCTAATAAAGCTCCGCCGTCTTTGGTGGGAATCATCTTTTCCACTTCATCCAGACCTTTCCCGCCTAATACCAATTGGGATAATTCCTTCCCGTTTTTATCCAGTCGTACCACCAGAACATCTTTGGAGCCGTAGCCCTTCATTTTCGGATCCTGAGCCTGTTTACCCTGAGCGGAGTCGAAGGGAAGGGTTGTATTCCCCGCAACAAAAAATCCAAAATCCGTCGTCTGAATCACCGCTCTTGCTTCTTCATCCGAAGTTCCGCCAATTGTTTTCTGCCATAATTCATCGCCAAATTCGTTGATTCTGATCAGCCAAAAATCGCTGCCGCCTTTGGAATCGTCCTTTTTATCTAGCCCTTTTCCTGAATAGCTGGAACCCGCCAGAAGAAACCCGCCTTCCTGCGTGTTAACCGTTGCCGATAAAAAATCGTGGTTTTTCCCTGAGAAATATTTTTCCCAGACCTCTTCGCCCTGCTGGTTGAGCTTAACCAGATGGAAATCGTAACCATTATTCTGCTGCGAGGTGGCAGAAGGCAGACCGTAGGTTGCAGGAGAACTGCTGCCTGTGATCTTTTGGCTGTTAACCCGAATGCTGCTTCCGGTAATTAAATACTGCTGATCGATGGTCGTGGTGACCTGTGAAAGAAAGTCCTGCGTAGAAGACCGGATATCTTTCTGCCAGACCACTTCCTGAGCGGAAACGCCCAGAATGCAGCACAGAGTGAGCATGCTCATGCCGAGTTTTTTCATACTTAGTGTAATTTTAACGTTATTGTAAAGGTGAAGTTAAGAAAGGGAATGCTTAGAAAAATAAGGAAACCCGCATTCTTAAAGAATTGATATTAAATTTGACAGAACCTGTCCGAAATTTATTTGTTTTAATCATGGTTTTTTAGTTTTTTATGAGCTTTTAGCAGCTTGTCTTTATTAATTTTTGTTCAGAATGGTAAAAAGAAAATCTCATCCTTTTTACTTTTCTGCAAAATTACAAAGCATTAACGACAAAACATGTCGTTTTATTTTAAAGGATGCAATTTTTTTCAAAAAGGTTGGAAATCATGGTGAAAAAAATTTTTATGGGTGTGTTTTAATGTGCCTTCGGCTCCGCTCAGCGTACTGCTTGGTGGATTTGGTTGCAATGATCTGTTTAAAATGGAATCTTATTGATGTGCGCTTCGGCTCCGCTCAGCGCACGGTGGCGGGTTTTATTTACAATGATTTGTTTAAAATGGAATGACATGAAGTACGCTGAGCGGAGCCGAAGCGTACAATTAAAGAAATACGGTAATCAAAATTCTCCCGAAATCCTTCGACTGTTGTTCAGTCTTTCTTCGGAAAAAATCCCATTTTTCCGAAGCCGATCCGAAGAAGACCCGAACATGATCCGAAGAAATGGGTTTTCAAACCGGTCAAAACCGGTCAAAAGCAGTCAAAACCGGTCATCTTTTTCACAGGTGTCTGAAATTGGAAAATTCTGTAATACCTTCGTTCTGTTAACCAATAAAAATGCACAAAATGGCACGAATAACAAAAGGAATCCTTGGAGGATTTTCAGGAAAAGTGGGAACAATTGTAGGCGCAAACTGGCGCGGACAGGACATTATCAGAAGCATTCCCAAACCAAGCTCGAAACAGCCCACCGATAAACAGCTTCTTCAGCAGACCAGGTTCAGCATGGTGATCAGCTTTCTGCAGCCGCTTAAAAACATCCAGACGAAGTATTTCGGATCGGGGAGCGGCTCAAAATCAAGGGTGAACATGGCGGTTTCCTACACGATCAGTGAAGCATTACAGATGAATGGTGATGTTCCCGAACTGGTATACAATAAGGTACTGATCACGAAAGGTGATCTGGCAGGTTTCCAGAACGTCACTGCTGCTCCGCAAACCGGAAATACCATTGCCCTGAGCTGGGAGAACAATTCCGCACAGGGAAATGCAGATACCGCCGACAAAGCCAATGCGGTGTGTTATTGCGAAGAACTGGGAACTTTTGAAATTTTCGAATCCGTTGCCGAAAGAGGAGCACTGACTGCTGATGTCACAATGCCTGCTTCCTACACAGGAAAGGAAATTCAGGTCTGGGTGTTTTTCAGGAATGCGAAAGAAACGCTTGCATGTAACAGCGCGTATCTTGGGGCTTATACTTTAGTTTAATCTGAATCTCCATCCGAAAGGGTGGGGATTTTTTGTGGTGGCTTCGGCTCCGCTCAGCCACCGTGTTTTTTTTGATGGTTTTTTTGGGGGGCGGTGTGTTGTTTTTCTGTAGTGGTGGCTGAGCGGAGCCGAAGCCACCGGGTTTTATTATTTTTGCTCTGCAGACTGTGATAACAGAGCGAAGCAAAAGTCATCATAGTATTTATTTTTCCCTTAACAAAGAAATTATTTTAAGTATATTTGAAGAGCAATTGGAAGGAGGTAATATTCAATTTATGAGATTATTTATAAAAAACTAATAATGTTCAACGAAGATTCGAGAGTAAAAATTCCGGCAATTCTGCATTTGTGCAGATTAGGATATACCTATATCCCAAAGAGTTATCAGGAAAGGCTGGAAGACAACAATATATTTCCTGATATCTTTAAACGTTCTGTTTCTAAGATTAATCCTCAAATCTCTGAGGATGAAATTCAGCGTTTATTAACTGAGGTTTGCCTGAAGCTGAATGATGATGATTTGGGAAGAGAATTTTTTCGGACTCTAATCAATAGTTCCGGAACGAAATTAATTGATTTTGAGAATTTTAATAATAATGAGTTCCATGTTACTACAGAACTTACCTGTAAGAAGGGAGATGAGGAATTCCGACCAGACATCACCCTTTTAATCAATGGAATGCCTTTGGTTTTTATTGAGGTGAAAAAGCCGAATAACAGAGAAGGTGTTATTGCAGAACGAAAAAGAATTAATAAAAGGTTTGCATTAAAAGACTTTAAAGCTTTTACCAACATTACACAATTGATGTTGTTTTCCAACAATATGGAGTATGAAGACGGAGTGGTAGAACCGGTAATGGGTGCTTATTACGCCACGCCTTCTAAAGACGGGGTACTATTTAATTATTTCCGTGAAGAAGAGTTGCTGAATTACACGCATCTTCTGAAGCCCGAAAATGAAGAGCTTGAAAATCTGGTATTGAAAGACAATAACATTGCGGCCATTAAATATACCGATGAGTTTAAACTCAATAAAAACTACGAAACACCTACCAACAGAATTATAACTTCTTTGCTTTCCAGAGAGCGGCTGGCTTTCTTTTTACAGTTCGGCATTACCTATGTGGAAAGAACCAACAGAGAAGGAAAAATTGTGATTGAGAAACATATTATGCGTTATCCGCAGTTTTTTGCTTCTAAAGCTATTACTCACAAATTAGATGAAGGAATTAAAAAGGGGATTATCTGGCATACACAAGGAAGCGGAAAAACAGCATTGGCATACTACAATGTAAAATACCTTTCTCATTATTATCAAAAGAAAAATACCATTGCAAAATTCTATTTTATTGTAGATCGAATAGATTTGGCGATACAGGCACAGACCGAATTTCGTTCCAGAGGTTTGTCGGTTAAAATGGTCAGTTCCAGAACAGAATTTATTCAGGATATTAAAAAAGCGAGTGCTATACTCAACAGTTCAGGAGAGCAGGAAATAACGGTCGTAAACATCCAGAAATTTTCGGATGACAGTACGGTTTTAGAATCTTTTGATTATGATTTGAATATCCAGAGAGTTTATTTCATAGACGAAGCGCACAGAAGCTATAATCCTAAAGGGAATTATCTGGTTAATCTTTTGCGTTCGGATCAAGATGCCGTAAAAATAGCTTTAACAGGAACGCCGCTTTTACGGGAAGTTGCCAAAGATTATGATTCTAAAACGCTTTTTGGAGAATATATTCACAAATATTATTATAACCGCTCTATAGCAGATGGTTATACGCTCAGATTGATCAGGGAAGGAATTGCCACCACGTACAAGATGCAGATGCAGGACGTTATGGAGCAGATTAAAATTCTGAAAGGTGAAATTTCTAAAAGTGAGATCTTTGCCCATCCCAAGTTTGCAGAACCTATGCTGGAATATATTCTGAATGATCTAAAAGATTTCAGGAAAAAAGATGAAACCATAGGCGGAATGGTGGTTTGCGACACTTCTGAACAGGCAAAAGAACTCTTTGAACAATTTGAAAAAATCTATGGCAAACAGGAGTTTGATTATACCTTGGTGCGCGAAGAAAGAGCAAAGTACGGTAACAATACGCCATTGAAAGCCAGCCTGATTCTGCACGACGTCAATTCTAAAAAAATTAGAGAAGACGAAATTAAAGCCTTTAAAAATGGTGATATAGATCTCTTATTTGTCTATAATATGTTATTGACAGGTTTTGATGCACCCCGTCTCAAAAAATTGTATCTGGCAAGGGTAGTGAAGAACCACAATCTTCTACAGACATTAACGCGAGTAAACCGCCCCTATAAAAAACACCGTTTCGGTTTTGTAGTAGATTTTGCAGATATTACCAAAGAATTTAAAGAGACCAATGAAAACTATTTTCAGGAGTTGCAGCAGGAGTTGGGCGATGAAATGCAGAATTACAGCAACCTCTTCAAAACCAGAGAAGAAATAGATCAGGATGTTTTAGAAATCAAGGAAAAGCTTTTCCGGTATGATATAAAAAATGCTGAAAACTTTCGTCTGCAAATGGATGACATTAAGGACAGAAATGAATTAACAGAACTCATTAAAGTTTTGCAGAATGCCAGAGAACTTAAAAACATCATCCGTTTACAGGGAGAAGATGAATTGCTGGGTTTACTGGATTTCTATAAACTCAATCTGTTGCTGAAAGAAGTCCAGAGAAGATTAGATACCCTCAATTTGGTGGACAGCATCAACAATGAAAACGATAACACCAACCTTATCAATACAGCGTTAGAAGATATTTTCTTCCGGTTTACCAAAGTTTCGGAGGAAGAAATGATTTTGGCAGACCAGCTCAGAAATCAGCTCAGACAAACCCGGGAAGAGCTTCTGCGCAATATAGATCCGGCAGATCCGGAATTTGTAACTTTAAAAGAGGAACTGGAGCGTATTTTCAAAAATAAAAATCTGGACGAGGTAAGCCAGGAAGATATGCGCGACAATATCCATGTCCTGAGCAGGATTTATGATGAAGTACGGGAACTGAACCGTAAAAATGCCCTTTTCAGAGCCAAATATGAGAATGATGAAAAATATGTGAGAATCCATAAAAGACTGATTGACAATCCTACTATTAATGCTAAAGAAATACAGATTTATGAAGCATTGCTGGGAACTAAAAATGTAATAGACGATATTTGTCTGCACAATGTGGAACTGGTAAAAAATGAAACCTACTTTAATCAGGAAGTGATGAGTATTGTAATACAACAATTCATTGACTCCCAGAAAATGGATCTGGATTTCAACACCACCAGAAATATTAATGACCTTATTGTAAAAGAATACAAAAAACAATATACTTACAGCTAAAGAAAAAAATGACGGAGATACAGTTTATCGCACAGACCAAAACCTTAATAGACGGACTAAAAAGTGTTTGCGCGAACTACGGATTAGGAAATGACGCCAGCGAATTTAATATTATTTCGCAGGTTTTTTTATATAAATACCTTAACGATAAGTTTATACACGAAGCAAAAAAAATAGAGCCGGAATTGTCTCAGGCAGAAGATTTTCAGCCTGCTTATGAAAACCTTTCGGAGGATAAGAAACAATTTCTTCTCGCAAGAATAGGAAATAAGGCAGCGAAGCTAAAGCCGGACCAATTAATTACCTATTTGTTCAACAACTCCAATAAGCCCAATTTTGGGGAAATTATTTTTGATGGTACGCTTAGAAGCATCAGTGCTGAAAATATCGATATTTATTCGGTGAGTTCTGCAACGGGGGTAAAAGACAAAATGTTTGATGACATCAGTTTTTTCATCAGGGATGCTTCTCAGCGTGATGCTTTTTGCCGTGCTTTGCTCAATAAACTGGTGAATGTAAGTTTCGAGAAGATGTTCACCGAGAAATACGATTTCTTTGCCACCATTTTTGAATATCTGATTAAAGACTACAACAGCGACAGCGGCGGTAAATATGCCGAATATTATACCCCGCACGCAGTGGCAAGAATAATGGCGGCGATTTTGGTGAATGAAAACGTAAAAAGTGCCAAAGTATATGATCCGAGTGCAGGTTCGGGAACGCTATTGATGAATATTGCACACGCCATTGGCGAAAAAAACTGCACCATTTATTCTGAAGATATTTCTCAGAAGTCAGCCAATATGCTGAGACTGAATCTTATTCTGAATAACCTGCAGCATTCTATCCCCAATATTATTAAGGGAAACACCATTTTGCAGCCGGCGCATCTCGACAGAAAGTTCGATTATATTGTTTCTAATCCGCCGTTTAAATTGGATTTTTCCGATTATCAGGCAGACCTTACCAAAGACAGTTTTAAAGAACGGTTTTTTGCAGGTGTTCCCAATATCCCGAAAACCAAAAAAGAATCGATGGCGATTTACCTGTTGTTTATCCAGCATATTATGTACAGTCTGGATACCAAAGGTAAAGCGGCAATTGTGGTTCCTACAGGTTTTATCACCGCGCAAAGCGGAATTGAAAGAAAAATAAGAGAAGCACTGATAGAGCGCAATTGGCTGCGAGGCGTGGTAAGTATGCCGAGCAATATTTTTGCAAGTACGGGAACCAATGTTTCTATTGTATTTATAGACAAGGAAGCAGACAGCGAAAAGATCGTTTTGGTAGATGCTTCTAAACTGGGACAAACCATTAAAGAGGGCAAAAACCAAAAAACGGTTCTTGAACCAAAAGAAGAACAACGCATTATTGATGCCATGAACCAAAAGAATGCAGAAGACGATTTTTCTGTAGTGGTAACCAAAGAAGAGGTAATGGCTAAAAATTACAGCTTTTCTGCGGGGCAATATTTTGAGGTAAAGATAGAATATGTAGAAATTACCGCAGAAGAATTTGCAAAGAAAATGCAAGCCTATGAAAGTAATTTGAGCCAGTTATTTGCCGAAGGAAATGATTTGGATAAAAAGATTTTGGAGAATTTAAAAGGATTGAAATGGGTAAAGTGATTTTGAATGATATAATTGAAGTTATTAGTGGTGGCACTCCTCAAACTTCTATTACAGAATATTGGGAAAATGGTACTATTGGTTGGTTATCTATTAATGATTTCAATAATGATAATAGGAGAGTTTTTACCTCAGAAAAAAAGATTACAGAGAAAGGGTTAAAAAATAGTAGTACCAAACTTCTACAAGTTAATGATATTATAATTTCTGCAAGAGGTACAGTAGGTAAATTAGCTCAAATTGGTTGTCCGATGGCTTTTAATCAGTCTTGCTTCGGTTTAAGAGGTAAAAAAAATATTGTTGATAATACCTATTTATATTATTCTTTAAAAAATTATGTTTCTAATATTCAAAAAAAAGGACAAGGTTCTGTTTTTAATACTATAAATCTTGATTCCTTCAAGATTATGGAAATTGAGATTGAAGAATATTTACCCACCCAACAAAAAATAGCCTCTGTATTATCTGCATTAGACGATAAAATAGAACTCAACAACCGCATCAATGCAGAATTAGAAGTGATGGCAAAAACGCTGTATGATTATTGGTTTGTACAGTTTGATTTTCCTTATTCCCCTCCCTCGGAGGGGTGGCAAAATTCAAAGAATTTTGACGGGGTGGTCGGCTACAAATCTTCCGGCGGAAAAATGGTGTACAACGAAACGCTGAAAAGAGAAATTCCTGAAGGGTGGGAGGTTACCGTTTTTAATGATTGGATAAAAAATACAAAAGCTGGAGATTGGGGAAAAGAATCAATTGAAGGAAATTATACAGAAAGAGTTTATTGTATAAGAGGTGCAGATATTAATGGAATTAATGGAAAAGGAGAAGTAAAAGCACCTGAAAGATTTATTTTAAAAAATAATTCTTCAAAAAAATTAGTACCCAATGATTTTGTAGTAGAAATTTCGGGTGGAAGTCCTGTTCAATCTACAGGTAGAATCGCATTGATAACTGAAAGTACTTTAGAAAGATTTGATACAGATATTATTTGTTCTAATTTCTGTAAAGCAGTTTCTATAAAAGATGAAAAGTATATTTACAACTTCAAACAAGAATGGCAACGCTTGTATGATGCAGGTGTCTTCTTTGGCTTTGAAGGAAAAACAAGTGGCATAAAGAATTTTCTTTTTGATTCTTTTATGAATTCATATTCTATTGTACTCCCACAAAAAGAGATTGTTGAAAAATACTATGAATTTGCAAAAATAATTGATAAAAAAATACAATCAAACCTCAAACAAAACCAAGCACTCTCTGCATTGCGAGACTGGCTATTGCCAATGCTGATGAATGGGCAGGTGAAAGTGGGGGAAACTTTTGTTGAAAAAAGAAAAGCATCTACTTTGCAAATTGAGAATTTTAACAAAATCAAAATTCTTTATGCAACCATTTGGGCAAATAATATGATAGGTGCAAAACAAGGAGAAATGGCAACAGCCAAAGATGTTTATCTTTTAGACAGAATTTATGGAGTGGAAACAGGTTTTCATTTTGCTCAACATAATTGGGGCTCATTTGACCCTAAAGAAAAACAACTCTTAAATACAAAACAATATTTTCATAAACCTAGTTTCCCTAACAGCAATGCATATTATTTAGATGTTAAAGATAATGGTAAATTATTAGCATCAATCCCTGAACCTTTGAAAATTCAAATTACAAAAGGGTTAAACGAAATGAATTCCGCTTTCTTTTCAAAATATAGAGGAAAAGAAAAGGCAGAAAAGAAAGAACTTTTTGCAACGGTATTAAAATGTATTGAAGACAGACAATCTCTGGAACTGTCAATCATTCGGGATGAAATGAGTAACTGGAAGATAAAACAAGATGGCAAAACTTTAACAAAAGCAGAAAAATTCACAGAAGAGGATACAGAAACTGCATTACAAGTCATCAATGAAAATAAATGGTATAAAAATGTTTTATTGTAAATTAATGACAATAATTACCTAATGTATTTTAATTTCCTTGATAGATGTTAATAACTAAAAACTAAACTATGGAATTTATAAAAAATGAGGATTTAAAATTAATAATTTCTTGCGCTGGAGAAGAAGTAAATAATATAGACTTTGACAAACTAAAAAACGTATATAGTAAACTAAAGCATATATGTGACCTTCTCACAAAAAAAGGATTTAAATACGAAATTAGACAAGATCCAAGAAAACAAGCTGGACCAGGTAAGTTTGTTTTTCAAGATTACCAATGGGCAAAAGTTTATCCATCTGAATTTTATAATATGGCAAGTGATAAGTTTGCATATATTATTGGTTTTTCAGATACGGTTCATTTTCATTTAATGGGTATAAAAGATTTTCAATATCAAAAAGCCTCAACCGAAGCCAGTAAAAAATGTTGGACTGAAGTAGATTTTGAAAATAAAAATTATGAGTTTGTTGTTGACGAATTTTTAAAATTTGATAGAAAGTTTAAAAATCTTTTTATTGAAACTGGGTTTAAACTTGGTATTTCTGATTTCAAAAAACATTTTGAAAAAATAAATATTGATAAAAATAAAAAGCTTTTAGAATATAAAAAACAAATCATCTTACAAGGACCTCCGGGAACTGGTAAAACCAGAGAAGCAAAGTTGATTGCAAAAGAGTTGATTGGTAATAATTTTAAAATTTCAGAAAAGAATATATTTTCTTTTTTTACAATTAATCAAGAAATATTAGCAAGAAAAGAATCAACAAAATATATTATAAAAGAAATCAATCAAGATTCAATTTTACTATCTACAAATGGTGAAGATAGATCTCCTACTAGGAAACAAATATACGATTCATATATTGGGAAATTATGGGAGAAAAGTAGTGAAGAAAGAAAAAGTAATACTTTATCTTACGCTGACGCCTTAGCAAAGAACTTATTCAACAGATTTAATGATTTAAAGAATAACGATCAAATTAAGCTGATACAATTTCACCCAAGCTATACTTACGAAGATTTTGTAAGAGGAATTGTAGCAGAGTCAAAAGGTGAAAAAATTGAATATAAGAATGTGAATAAGACGTTGGGTGAGTTTGCAGAACTGGCTTTGAAAAACTATCAGAAATCAACTAAATCAGATAGTCTATTATCTAAGAATGAATGGGTAAATGAACAGTTTGATAATTTTGTAGAAACGGTACAATCTAAAATTGATGATACTGGCGAATATAGATTAACGGATAAAGTTAAATTAGTTGATATTGATGAATCTGCTTTTTACTATACAGGTGATTCTTGGTTTGATTCTGCGAAACATAGAATGAAATTCAGTGATATTAAGGAAGCTTTTTTAAGTGATCCGGCAGACAAAAAAGCATTTAAAACATTAGCTAATATCTCTGGTTCAGCAAAACAGCATTATGGCTATTATTACAAAGTATTTTCAGACTTTAAGAATTCTATTACAACAAAATTTAAAGAAGTTGATACAGTTGTAAGAGAACCTGAAAATTTTGTATTAATAATAGACGAAATCAACCGAGCCAATCTTTCCTCAGTTTTAGGTGAACTGATTTACGCTTTAGAATATCGTGGAGAAGAAGTTGAAAGTATGTATTCGGTTGATGATTCTTTGCTGAAAAATAAATTAATTCTTCCGCCAAACTTATACATTATCGGAACCATGAACACCGCAGATCGGAGTGTAGGACATATCGATTACGCCATCAGAAGAAGGTTTGCATTTGTAGAGGTGTTACCGAAAGATTTAACTACTGAAATGAAAGATGGTGAGTTTTACACAGATTTGTTTTCAGCAGTTAAAGCTTTATTTACAAAAGATGAATACCAGACAAAATCTGACTTCGTCTCTCAGGAATTTGAACCTAAAGATGTTGCTCTAGGACACTCTTATTTTATTGATAAAACTAAAGATGGCGGAGATATTAAAACACGGTGGAATTACGAAATCAAACCAATTCTTTTAGAGTATGTAAGAGATGGGGTTTTAAAAGAAACTGCTTCAAAACAAGTTATTTCTATTGAAACTAAATTTGATTTGAAGATTCAATAATTATGGGCATTATCTTAAAAGAACATACTTCTCATAAATTAACAATTACAGAAAAAAAATCTCTTTTTGATTTAGAGCGAAAAAAATATTTATTTTCTCTTCCAAATTATACTGTTGAGATATTACCACGGACTTTTAAAGAAGAGCGTGGAAAAAAATATTTATGTTTTAAAAAGCATCACATTTCTGAAAAAGAAATCACCCTTTATTCGGATTATTTTGTTGGCGTAGATTGGCTTACAAAAGATAAAAGTCGATATATTCAGGTAGAACCTAAATTGAATGACAAGGTTATAAAATCTTTTGAAAAAGTTTCTGATTTTAATGATGAAAATATTTCTGAACAGGAAATACAACTGCTGAATGAAAAAGCTAAGAAAGATATTGAAACTTCTAGTAAAGAATATGAAGTTGATGTAATTGGAATGCTAATTCAGATTATGTCTCGCTCAGAAGTGTCAAAACATGCAAATAATTTACTACTCATTGATTGGAAGGATAAAGAAATTGAAATTACACAGAAACAAGATTTATTAACTCCATTTTTAGTGGTTAAGTTCCTAAATTTATTAAGGGATATTGTAAGAAAAGGGCTGAAAAAATCATACTATAAAGAACAGAAAAACCTAAGCAACAGGGTAAAAGGTAAAATTTTAGTAGGCCAACAGATTAAACAGAATATTTTTAAGAACAGACTCACCCATACAGTATGTGAATATCAGATTTTTGGAGAAGATTTTTTAGAAAACCGCTTTTTAAATAAAGTATTTATTTTCTGTACGAATTATGTAGAAAACAATCATATGTATTTTAAAGAAAACAATGATATATCCTGGTTAATCAATTATATCCGTCCTTCATTTGAACATATTGGATCAGAGATCAGCATACAGGAAATTAAAAATTACAGGCACAATCCTTTTTTTAAAGAATATAAAGAAGCCATTAATATCGGACAGCAGATTTTAAAAAGATTTTCTTATAATATGACCAAAACTACGGAAGAGAAAATCTCTACGCCGCCATTCTGGATTGATATGCCGAAAATGTTCGAACTGTATGTGTATGCACAGTTACTGAAAGATAATCCGGACCTTAATGCAGACAACTTTAATTATCAGTTCTCCACCAATGGAAATGCCTTAGACTTTTTAATTTGCAGTGATGGAAAAAAAATTGTTGTTGATGCTAAGTACAAATTAAAATATAATTATGGTCAAATTCACGAAGATATAAGACAAGTTGCGGGATACGCAAGGTTAAATAAAGTGAGAAATCAATATCCTCAGATAAATGAAGAAATAGAATGTTTGATCATTTATCCCAAACCTATTGATTCAGATGATTATAAAAATAATTTTAAGTTGGAAAATATTATAAATACATACAATCCGATAGATGCGTATCATAATGTTTTCAAAATTGGGATATCTCTACCGCTTTTAAAAACTGTTTAATCTATGTTCCCAACCTACCACATCGCCATCCTTGAAGACAACCCCAAACAACTGGAAAAACTGGAGCTGTATCTTCAGCATATTCCCAATGTTCAGATTGTTTTAAAAAGCAGCAGTTCAGATCATTTCTTTGAGGAACTGAAAACGGTAAAACCGGATATTTTGCTGGCGGATCTGGATCTGGGCAGCGACAGCATGACGGGAATGGAAGTGGCGCAGGAAATCGGGATTCCCGTTTTCTTTGCAAGTTTCAATACCAGAGAATACATCAAAGATATTGAGAATCTGAAGCGCGATTCCGGGATTTGTGTAGATCATATTACCAAGCCTTTTACGGAAGAAAAATTTGTTAAAAGTTTTAAAAGGTTCTTACAGGAAATGTATTTGTTTTCTAGTCTTCAGTACGTTTATCTGGATTTTAATAAAACAAAAAGAAACAGGATTCTGATTGATGATATCGTCTATTTAAGCGCAGATAAGTCTTCCGGCTCCGAATCCAACAACAAGCAGATTCATTTCATTAACCGGAAAACGGAGAATCTTATTGATTTTTCCTTTTCGAAAATGGAAGATAAAGGACTGATGAAAAGTCAGTTTATAACGATTCATAAATCTTTCAGAGTCAATAAGAAATACATTCAGTGTTATCATAAAAAAGATGAACACGTAGAAATCATTGTATTTGATGAAAAAAACAAGACAAAATGTCATTATCTGCCTGTGTCAGAAAATTATCAGAATGACATAAAAAAACTTTTGGGCTAACGGCTCTTATTCCTCAAAAAAAAGCTTTTGTTCCTGCGTTTCCGGTTATGTTTTCCGGAAACGCATTTTTTTGTTTTCCGGATGTTTTTTTGTTGGTACTCCTGTACAATAAACAATTATTAAAACAAACAATGGAAACATCTTTTGAAGGAATAATTCCTTCCGTTAATTATCATCTCTGGGAACCCTGTAATATGAAATGCAGGTTCTGCTTTGCAACATTTCAGGAGGCTAAAAAAATACTTCCTAAAGGACATTTGCCTAAAGAACAATCTCTGGAACTGATAAAGCAGATTGCCGGAATGGGCTTTAAAAAAATAACCTTTGCAGGAGGGGAGCCTACAATATGTCCATGGATTTCAGATCTTATTGCCGCTGCAAAAGAATCAGGAATGACTACAATGCTGGTGACCAACGGAACCAAGCTGAATGAAACGTTTTTTAAGAAAAACCAGAAGAATCTGGACTGGATCATCCTAAGTATTGACAGTCTGAATGATACGACCAATATTAAGTCGGGAAGAGCTTTTAAAGGAAAAGAGCCGTTAACTGCGGAAGCCTATAAATTGCTTATAGATGAAATTAAGAGGTATGGTTTTCAATTAAAAATCAACACAGTTGTCCATCACCTGAATTACAATGAATCTTTAATGGATCTGATTCTTTATGCTCAGCCAAAACGCTGGAAGGTATTTCAGGTTCTGCCGATGAAAGGGGAGAATGATGAACACATTGAAGAATTTATTATCAGTCAACAACAGTTCGATCATTTTATAGCGAACCATCAATTTTTGAAAGATCATGAAATATTGGTTTCTGAAGATAATTCTGAAATGAAAGACAGCTATGTAATGATAGATCCTGCTGGAAGGTTTTTTACCAATAAAGAAGGCTTTCAGGAATACAGCAGACCAATATTGGAAGCAGGGGCTAAAAAAGCTTATGATGAGATGGATTACAGCTATAGAAACTTTTTAGACAGAGGGGGTTTATATCAATGGGATTAATATTTAAAAATTATATGAAAACAAAAATTACATTATCCGGTGAAGTGGCTTCCGGGAAAAGTACAGTAGGAAAATTACTGGCAGAACAATTAGGGTATCAGTTTATTTCTTTAGGAAATTTAATCCGGAAGAGAGCAGAAAATGAAGGAATAAGTATTGTTGAATTTCAGCGAAGATGTACTGAAAATCCGGAAACAGATAAAGAAATTGACAGGGAATTTGCTGATGAATGCAATAAAAAAGAACATTTAATTATTGATTATCGTTTAGGATTTAAATTTATAAGCAATGCCTTTCATGTATTTCTTAAAATCTCTGAGGAAGATGCGTCAGAAAGACTCAGAAAATCTGAAAGAGGTGATGAATCTTCAAAAACGATTCCTGAAAGAAACAATGCCTTTAAGAAACAATTTAAAAATGCGTATGATATAGATTATACTTTAGAATCACACTATGATCTGGTCGTGAATATCAACAACCAAATAACGCCTCAGGAAATTGTAGATATTATTTTGTCTGAGATCAAAAGTTAATTGCTGAGTAATTAATAACGCTGTCCCAAAAGTCAGATTGACTTTTGGGACAGCAGCTTTTATACTTTCATTGTAAAAATGATCCTCAATTCAACACCTCCGATCCAAAAATCCTCACACAGTACTCACTCCCCAGAAATCTCGGATCACCATATTTCTCAGACCAGAAACCATCCAGAACATCTTTACTGATACAGCGGTAAACCGCTACACCCTTGTAAATTTTGAGATCTTCCCCTTTGTAGCGGAAGTTGATCACCAGAATTCCGTCTTTATAAAAACCGGTGCCTTGCTGCATATGATCCCCAATCATCCACTCAGCAATGATGCGTTGGTTTTCGTCGAGGGATAAGGTGAGAATCCCATAATAAGAAACTTCCGCAAACTCTTCCTGATTACTTCCCTGAATAGAATAACTTCCTGCTAAATCCTGTACTGTCATTTAATTTAATTAATCATACAAATGTAAATTAATATGAGATTTTACAGAGGATTCTTTATAATTATTTAGAATAAATCTGCTAAGGATATTTTTTATTCAATAAGTGTTGAAATATTTTGCAGATCTAATGTTTTTTTATATTTTTATCTCTCAAACTATAAAAAATATATCATGAAAAATCTAAAAAAGGTTTCTAGAAATGCGATGAAATCTATTCAGGGAGGTATCATTAAAGGTATGGTAAGATGTAAAGATCCAAATACATGCGTTGTTCAATGGGGATGGGGTGGAGGATCATCAAGTAACTGCGGTACTTTTGATATTATTTGTGGAGAAGCTCCTCCGCAGGATCCTTGCGAATATACTTTATGTGTATAAAAAATATTTAAAGGAGTGTTTATTAACACTCTTTTTTATTTTAGATTTGCCAATGTTTTATTTTTTAACAGCCATCAATCTTTTTACCTTTATTATTTATGGAGCCGACAAGAGAAAAGCAGAAAAGCACCGGCGGAGAATTTCTGAAAATACGCTTTTGGCGGTTTCTTTTTTGGGTGGAACTATCGGAGCTTTACTGGCAATGATCTTCTTCAGACATAAAATTTCCAAGACTTCCTTTTTATTAAAATTTGGACTCATTGTTTTATTACAGGCTGTTTTCATTTACCTTTTTGAAAATACTTTCTAAAATGGAAAAACTATACAGATTTTATGACTAATATATTAATCCCTAATAAATATTTTGTGATCATATTATACGTGTAAAGTAGACAGTTCACTTTTTAGTCCGAATCCTTTTTTTGATAAGTAAATTTTAAAAGTTCATATATTCACCCCACAAATAAATCATTTCACAACATTTTTCTTATTTAAATTACAGAAACAATATTTTTGCTCAATAGATATGGAAAAAAAGAATAAAAGAAGAATATTTATTTTAGGAGCAGATTGATTTCTGTTACAATATTTAAATTTCGATGTTCATTCCATTTCAGAAGAACTTTTGCAATAAAATTACTAATAAAGAAATAACATTAGCTTAAGATAATATCATATCATATGAAAAATACGATAGTTGGTCTTTTCTGTTTTATATCGCTATTCTCTTGCGCACAAGAAAGGAAAGCCGGTTCGGGCTTAAATTTTAACCCCGACAAATACGAGATTCAAATTCTTACTTACAATGGTAAAGAAATCCGCGTAAGAGCTTTTGAGAAAATTGTTTATGTGGAAAAACCTGTAGACACAACCTATCAGGTTCTTAATTTTTATGTTCCTGAAGAATATTACAGAAATAAAAGTATTAATGGATACAATGCCCAAAATGCCCCTATATTTTTCCCTAACCAAGTAGGTGGTTATATGCCTGCTGAACCCGGATCTACAAAGTTAAACAATTTTAGACCTCCGATTAATGGCGGTGTGGTAAAAGATAATAACCAACAAAGACCACAAGGCGGGTTGGAAGACAAAAAAGAAAATACCATCTTAAAGGCCTTGTCTCATGGTTATGTAGTAGCTTCTGCGGGAGCAAGAGGGCGCACGAATAAAAATAAAGATGGCAAATACTATGGGAAAGCACCTGCCGGGCTGGTCGATTTAAAGGCTGCCATTCGTTATCTTAAACTAAACGACCGCGAAATGCCGGGCAATGCCGACAAAATTATTTCCAATGGAACCAGTGCTGGTGGTGCCATGTCAGCTTTATTGGGAGCTACCGGAGATAACCCTGATTATTTGCCTTATCTGAAAGAAATAGGAGCAGCAGAGACCAGCGATGCTATTTATGCCTCCTCTGATTACTGCCCAATTACCAATTTGGATCACGCAGACGCTGCTTATGAATGGCAGTTTTTCGGGGTAAATGATTACAAAAAAGGAGGGCTCTTTGGACCTCAAGCCGATACAGCTACAGAAACTTTAAATGAAAGGCAACAGAAAGTCTCATTGGAGTTAAAAAACACATTTCCTGCCTATATCAATTCTCTAAAACTTAAAGATGAAAAGGGAAACCTCCTCACATTAGATAATAGTGGAAATGGTTCTTTCAAAGAGTTTTTGAAGGCAAAAGTAATTGTATCAGCCAATGTCGCATTAAAGGCAGGAACTGATCTTTCCGAAAGACCCTTTCTTATCATAAAAAACGGAATAGTAACAGACATTAATTGGGATGAGTATATACGCTATATGCAAAGACAAAAAACACCACCTGCTTTTGATGCGCTGGATTTATCAGCAGCAGAAAATACAGAGTTTGGAACAGAAAGTTTTGATGCAAAACATTTTACTGAATATAGCTTAAAAAATACTACAGTAAGTAATGCAGTGATAGCGGATAAACAAATTGTAAAAATGATGAATCCTATGAATTATATCGGAGATGCTCATACAAAAACAGCAAAATATTGGAGAATTCGTCACGGTTCAAAAGATAAAGATACTGGTTTGGCGATTTCTGCTATTTTAGCTGTGAGACTTGCAAACCAATGCTATCATGTAGATTATGCATTGCCTTGGGACAAACATCATAGTGGAGATTACGATTTGGACGAGCTTTTCCATTGGATAGATCAGATTTCCAAATAAAAAATAGGTAGAATTTTAAGCTCTTTTGATTATGAGTAGCAATTCGTTTATTTCTTCGGAAAGTATTATTAAAGATATTTATTTTCCGAAGATTTTTTTATTAAATTCTAAAAAGTACTCATTTATTTCACTAACTTTCAAATACTGCGAAACGAAAACCCGCAAATTATTTCTTCATTTTTTTTCCAAGTATTTAGCGATAACGAATCATCTATGATTTGTTTTCTTTTCGGCTACATAATGTCCCCATTTATTAATAACATCCAAAGCAGGAATAAACGTTCTGCCAAATTGAGTCAGACTGTAGAATACTTTTACTGGAGCTTTATCTCCATCTACAGTTCTGGATATTAAACCGTCTGATTCTAAATTTTTTAACTGTAAACTGAGTGTCATCTCTGTAATTACTTCAATTTCTTTTCTCAGTTCATTAAAACGTTTATCTCCGTCTTTAAGATGATATAAGATAACAGCTTTCCATTTTCCACCGACTAAATCCATTGCGAGACTTATTGTACAAGGATAATATTTTCCTTCAACTTCTATGTTTTTTCCCATTGTTTTTACATATCAATTTTGATAGTTCTTGCAAAAATAAATAACTATTAATAATTTTGCAACTATAATTACTTTAGTTATTTATTAAACAGATGTAATATCAATTTAAAGAGATTCTTTTTATATTAAAAGATATTTATAATCGTAAAATTTTTAAATTTTTGCAGGCAGGAATATTTTTCAATACTAATTTTTCCTGTAACGTATTTATATTAAAAACAACTCTAAGAATGCTTACTCAATATAAATCATGTAAAATGAAACAAAATGCTATAATATGGCCGGAAAAATATACTCCGGGCACAACAGACAATTACTGTTCAAATGAGGTGATCGTAAAAGATATAACCGCCTCTGAGGTTTGGCCTTACCTTACCAATCCGTTTACTTGGCCAACCTATTACTCCAATTCTTCAGATATTGAATTTTTAAAAGCTGGCGATAATGAATTGTATCATGATGTACGATTCCGATTCAAGACTTTTGGTTTTCCGATAGAGGCTCAAGTTACCGAGTTTGTGCCTCCTTCAGAAAATGAACCTGCAAGACTTGCTTGGCATGGTTGGGCAGAAGGTGATGAAGAGGCTCGGTTGGACGTAATCCACGCATGGCTTATAGAAGATCTACCGGGTAACAGAGTACGTATTCTCACCCAAGAGAGTCAAATTGGCAAACCTGCGCAGCAATTGGCTAAACAAAAACCTAACCCAATGATAAATGGTCATCAGGAATGGCTTGAAGGCTTGATAGACGCTATCATTAAATCAAACGATACACGACTTTAGTGTAAATATTTAAATCCTCTATGCTTACAGAATTTCTTTGAGCAAATATATTTGTGCACAACCACAAAACTTGACATAATATTTCTAATTATGAGGATTTTTTTAGATGCTAATATTTAAATTCCTCATTATGAATTTGTTAATTAACAAAAGTTATTGATGCATATTTCATTAAAAATCACTATTTTTGCACCCGTAAAAATCTTATATGCAAAACATTAGAAATATTGCGATTATCGCACACGTTGACCACGGTAAGACTACTCTGGTCGACAAGATCATCCACGCTACCAACATTTTCAGAGAAAATCAGGAGAGTGGGGAGTTAATTATGGATAACAACGATCTTGAAAGAGAAAGAGGGATCACCATCTTATCCAAGAATATTTCTGTTACTTATAAAGACACGAAAATTAACGTAATTGATACACCGGGTCACGCCGATTTCGGAGGAGAGGTAGAAAGAGTACTGAAAATGGCAGACGGGGTAATTTTGTTGGTGGATGCGTTCGAAGGACCGATGCCACAGACAAGATTCGTACTTCAGAAAGCTTTGGAGCTTGGTTTAAGACCTTTGGTGGTAATCAATAAAGTAGATAAGCCAAACTGCCGTCCGGATGAGGTTCACGATCAGGTATTCGATCTTTTCTTCAATCTGGATGCTACTGAAGAGCAATTGGATTTCCCAACGTTCTACGGTTCTTCTAAACAGGGATGGTTCAACACTTCATTAGAGCAGACGGAAGATATTTTACCATTACTGGATGGTATTTTACAGTATGTTCCTGCACCGAAAGTTACAGAAGGTAACCTTCAGATGCAGATCACTTCTCTGGATTATTCTTCTTTCTTAGGAAGAATCGCAATCGGAAAAGTAACGAGAGGAGAAATTAAAGAATCTCAGTGGATCGGTCTTGCACAGGCAGACGGAAAAGTAGCTAAAGGAAAAGTAAAAGAACTATACGTTTTCGAAGGTTTAGGAAAGAAAAAAGTAACTGAAGTTCAGGCAGGAGATATCTGTGCTGTGGTAGGTTTCGACGCTTTCCAGATCGGAGATTCTTTCGTAGATCTTGAAAATCCTGAACCATTGGAAAGAACGGCAATTGACGAGCCTACGCTGAACATGACGTTCTCCATCAACAATTCACCTTTCTTCGGGAAAGACGGTAAATATGTAACGTCTAACCACTTAAAAGAAAGATTAACCAAAGAATTAGAGAAAAACTTAGCATTAAGAGTTCAGCAGACCGATGATGCCAACACGTTCTTAGTATTCGGTAGAGGTATTCTTCACTTGTCAGTTCTTATTGAAACCATGAGAAGAGAAGGATATGAAATGACGATCGGTCAGCCACAGGTAATCCTTAAAGAAGTAGACGGTGTAAACTGTGAGCCTTACGAATCTTTGGTAGTAGACGTTCCTGAAGAATATGCTTCAAGAGTAATCGACCTTGCTACCCAGAGAAAAGGAGACCTTCACATCATGGAAACCAAAGGGGAGATGCAGCATATGGAATTCGAAATTCCTTCAAGAGGTTTGATCGGATTGCGTTCTCAGATGTTAACAGCGACGGCGGGAGAAGCGATCATGGCACACCGTTTCACAGAATACAAGCCTTTCAAAGGCGCTATTCCGGGAAGAAACAACGGGGTGTTGATCAGCAAAACGCAAGGTCCGGCAACAGAATATTCCATCAACAAACTACAGGACAGAGGCAAGTTCTTCGTAGATCCGGGAGAGGAAATCTACGCAGGAATGATCATCGGTGAACAGAACAAACCGGGTGACCTTGTGGTAAACATCGTGGAAGCAAAGCAGTTAAACAACATGAGAGCAGCAGGTAAAGATAAAGATACAGGAGTTGCTCCGAAAATCTTATTCTCTCTTGAAGAATGTATGGAATATATTCAGGGTGATGAAGCCATTGAAGTAACGCCAAACTTCATCCGTATGAGAAAAAAATTACTTTCTGAAGAAGACAGAAAAAAAGTGGAAAGAGCAGCTAAAGCTTAATTCAGTTTTTATAATAACAAAGCTCCGATTTTTCGGGGCTTTTTTTGTTTTAAATTTACTAATTTAGCATAAGCAAAATAGTAAGAACATGACAATTACTAAAGAAAAACTCCATAGACAGATTGATGAATTTCCGGATGAGATCAGTATTGATGAAGTAATAGAAAGATTAATTATGATCGAAAAACTGGAGATCAGAAAAAAAGAATCTGAAGATAATGAAACCATTAGTGAGGATGAGCTTAAAAATGAAATAGACAAATGGTTCAGATAAAATGGCTGAAATCTGCAAAAAATGATTTGAAAGAAATTTATGACTTCGTTAGTTTAGATTCTAAAAGATATGCGAAGTTTCAAATTGAAAAAATTCAGAATAAAACAGAAATTTTAAAGACAGGAAATATTGTCGGGAAAAAAGTTTCCGAGTTGGATGATGAAAACATCAGAGAAATCTTCGAAGGAAACTACAGAATCATTTATCGTATAGTTTCTCCGGAGGAAATTCACATTATCCTGATTCATCACGGTGCAAGAAATTTGCACAATAGAGCAAAGTGATTTAAAAGAATAAGTATATCTTACATTTTCTATTTTACAATAACATTCAATAGGGGCGGACTTTAGTCCGCTTTCAGCATTATTCCTCTAGACTGGCTTTGGTCAAAATTAATATAAAACTTGCCTAAACTTTTTTACCGCAAAAGATGCAAAAGATTGTAACACTTTAATTGTTTAAATTTAATAATTAAATGGGAAAAAGAGTACATAAGTTAAAAAAATCAAAGATTTTCTCTCTTTGCAGACTTTTGAAATACCTTAAATAAATCCAATAAAGTCTTTTGTCTCTTTTGCGGTAAAATTTAAAATGAGTTTAAACAAACTTACAAAATAAGGAAGTCTTTTAAAGCTTACTTGAGTGAAACGCCTTAGCGGACTTAAAAACAGTTAGTAATCAAAAAAACTTTGTGTTAAAGCATCTATAATTTAAATCAAAGTTCAAATAATTCATTTTATTATCGTAATTTAAAATCAACAAAATAAATTAATGTAGTTTTGCAGACTATGAGAATGAATACCCTAAAAATGATCGTTTTATCGGGATTTTTTACATCATTTGTTGCCTGTTCTACACAGAACAACGCAGTGAAAGCTTCCACTCCCGTAAGAAATTCCGTTAAACCAAATATACCAAAACCGCCGCTTCCCATTACCAGTACAGATTCTTCGGCAGTACCGCCGAATGACGGCACCTTCCGAACCAATCTTCCGGAAATCAAAAGAGAGTTCCGCGGAGCATGGATTGCAAGCGTTGCCAATATCAACTGGCCTTCAAGAAACAACCTGTCGGTCGATCAGCAGAAAGCCGAAGCCATTTCCATGCTTGATATGCTGAAAGACAACAATTTTAACGCTGTTATTTTTCAGGTAAGACCTTCCGCAGATGCTTTGTATACCAGTAATCTGGAACCATGGTCGTATTTCCTGACCGGACAGACCGGAGCTGCTCCTTATCCGAATTATGATCCTTTACAGTTCTGGATCGAAGAATCCCACAAAAGAGGACTGGAACTCCATGTGTGGCTGAATCCGTACCGCGCGCATCATTCGAACGGAGGCTCACCCAACAGTTTATCTATGGTGAATAAGCTTTCCGACATCGTCATCCGCCTGAAAAACGGAATGTACTGGTTTGATCCCGCTGATCCCAAAACGCAGGGACACGTTTCGAATGTGGTAAAAGATATTGTAACAAGATATGATATTGATGCCGTACATTTTGATGACTATTTTTACCCTTACGCAACCTATAATAAAGGAGCCGATTTTCCGGACAATAAAACCTGGAATGCGTACGTAAGCAGCGGAGGAACCTTAACAAGAGCCGACTGGAGAAGAGATAATGTGAATAAATTTGTTGAAAGAATTTACAAAGAAATCCACGCAGAAAAGAACTATGTGCGATTCGGGATCAGTCCGTTCGGAATCTGGAAACCCGGTTATCCGGAAGGAGTCACAGGTTCTTCTCAGTATGATGAGCTGTATGCAGATGCTAAATTATGGTTAAATAAAGGCTGGGTAGATTATTTCTCGCCACAGCTGTACTGGCCGATAGAATCCAAAGGACAGCCTTTTGAGGGCTTATTGAACTGGTGGAAATCTGAAAACACCATGAACCGACATCTTTGGCCGGGCTTGAATACGGTGGAAATTAAAACTTCAGACCGACCGACAGAAATTAAAAATCAGATCGAAATATCACGTCAGGTGTTAGGGAAAGATGCAGGGGAAATCCACTGGAGTATTGCCGGTTTAACCAAAAATGCCAATATGCTTCCGACCCTGAAAAACGGGCCGTACAAAGAAAAAGCGTTGGTTCCGAAATCACCGTGGATAAAAGCCGTCCCTCTGCAGACCCCGACTTTGTTCATCAATGATAACGGAAATTCTGCGCAGATAAGCTGGAGCATAAAGAATATAAAAGATGTTTTTCAATGGGTGCTTTTTACCCAGTACAACGGAGTCTGGGAAACCGAAATCCTTACACTGGATCAGCTTTCCAGAGAAATTCCTAAAAATAAAGACGGAAAAGTACTGAATGCAGTTGCCATCAAAGCAATTGACCGATTGGGAAATGAAAGCGATTATATCGCGAAGAAAATAAAGTAATTTTAATAAATACAGATAAATAAACTCAGCAGTCTTAAACAGGCTGCTGGGTTTTTTATTTTAACCACAAAAGGCGCAAAAGATTTTAATGCATTTTTAAAAGTTAACAAGCGTAAGAATAAAGAACACAACAGTTTTTAAAAATCTTTGATTTTTATACTTTTGAGGACTTTAATTATTTTGAAACTGAACTTTATCATTATCTTTTGCGCCTTTTGTGGCTAAATTTCCCTGTCATTCAGAATGAAATTTTGCGAAGCATTATGCAATGAGGAATCTCTTAAAATGCAGTTCTTTTAGATTTTCCGGTTCCACTTTGTTTCGTTCAAAATGACAGCGTGCAGATTTAATGGGACATACTTTTTTAACCACATAGGTCACATA
Organism: Chryseobacterium gambrini; assembly: GCF_900156825.1. Taxonomy (GTDB): domain Bacteria; phylum Bacteroidota; class Bacteroidia; order Flavobacteriales; family Weeksellaceae; genus Chryseobacterium; species Chryseobacterium gambrini. Next base: position 31,016 of record NZ_FTOV01000001.1, read on the forward strand.
AGATTTTAAATAATCGGCGTATTGTATGCAAGAACACATTAGTTTATGAAAATCTTTGATTTTCTTCTTATGTGATCTTTTAAAATATTTAATTAAACTAACTTATGTGACTAATGTGTTATATTTTAAAACAGTAAATCTGTCATTCAGAATGAAATTTTGCGCAGCATTATGCAATGAAGAATCTCTTGAAATACAGTTCTTTTAGATTTTCCGGTTCCACTTCGTTTCGCTCAAAATGACAGTTGAGGATTGAATGTAAGATTTTTTTAAACACATAAGTCACATAAGATTTTAAATAATCGGCATATTGTATGCAAGAACACATTAGTTTGTGAAAATCTTTGATTTTCTTCTTTAAATATCTAATTAAACTAAACTTATGTGACTAATGTGTTATATTTTAATTTTTCGGCTCCACTTCGTTTCGCTCAAAATGACAGTGTTGCAGATTGAATGGAACATACTTTTTTAACCACATCAGTCACATAAGATTTTAAATCATCACCGCATTGTATGAAAGAACATATCAGTTTTTTGAAAAGCAAAGATTTTGATCTTATTTTTAAAGAAGTTAATGTAGTGATTATAAATCTCTGCTTAGCAAAAGCTTTGTGAGCCTAAGAACAATGAATAATTGAAAAGTCATTCATCAATTTTGGGTTAAAATTCAGCATTATGATGAATAAAAGATTATAATATAAAATTAAAGATCTCCAAATTCGAAATAGTATAAAAGAAATATCATTTAATATAGTAAATTTGCTTCTGTATATAATAACCGGATCTGGGCTAACTGTAATGATATGAATGATTTTTTAATAGGCATTGGAAAGAGACTAAAAGATATCAGGAAAAAAAATAATTTAACCATTAACGAATTAGCTTTCAGAGCCAATGTAAGCAATGGGCTTGTTTCCAGAATAGAAAACGGAAGAACGATTCCTTCGCTTCCTGTGCTGTTGGATTTAATCCAGTCTCTGGAAATTGATGCGAGTTACTTTTTTGAAGGGGTTGAGAAAAAATCAAACGCAAAATTCATTTACCTGCCCAAAGAAAACCAGCAGCTTATTGAAAAAGAAGTGGAAGCCGAAGGGTTTAAATACATGCATATCTTCAGCAAAAGTCTTCATTCTTTAGGTTTTGAAGCTGTTTTACTCACCCTTGAACCCAATGCCAAAAGAGAAAAAGTAATAACTGATGCATGGGAATTCAAGTATATTCTGAAAGGAGAAGTAAAATATCTGATCGATAATGAAGAAGTGATATTAAAAGAAGGAGATTCCCTTTATTTTAACGGAAAATTCCCGCACGTTCCGGTGAGCATCAGTAATGAAAGCTGCATTATGCTGGTTTTGTATTTTTACTCAGGATAAATTTTACATCTCTTTTTTAATTGTTTATTTACAAATATTCAATTATTATTTTTCATAAAAGTTTACAAATACGCAACTTTCTGTTTTTTATCAAACCTTCTGATTTAACTTTAAATTAATCTTTGGGCGTTTGTTTTTTTGAAAATTTTATTAAACAAATACGCATTGTATATGGTGTTCCGTCTTCTGAAATACTGATTAACACTCATGTTTTTCCATTATGAAAGAAGAATACGGTACTTTCTGCAGGTAAAGCTGAGGTAACAATTCTGCTTCATTTATTAAACATTACTTAATATAAAATAATTACATATATTAAAATTATTGACTTGTTTTGCGATATAAATTTAATATATGTAAACAATGGAGCCGATAATAAAAAAATCTCTATTCCCTCTTTTTTCCTGTTGCAGTATCTTTATCTCTGCCCAGCAACAGATCGTTACAGGAATTGTTTCAGACCATAATCAGCCGCTTCCGGGAGCTGCCGTAAAGGTTGCCGGAACCTCCAGAATCATCATGACCGATTTGGAAGGAAAGTTTTCCGTCAATGATCTGAAACCGGGACATTATGACCTACAGATCTCTTATATTGGTTTTGAAAATCAGAATATTACAATAGATCTGAAGTCTCAGCAGACCATGGATCTGGGAATGATCTCCATGCTTCAGAAACAAAAAAACATTGACGAAGTCATCGTTACGGGATCTCTGAAAAACAGTGAAGCAAGAGCTTTAAATCTTCAGAAAAACGCAATCAATATATCCAACGTTATTGCCTCCGACGGAATCGGAAAATTACCGGACCGAAATGCTGCGGAAACCGTTCAGCGTGTGCAGGGAGTTTCCATAGAAATAGATCAGGGAGAAGGGAGATTTGTTTCTCTGAGGGGATTGCCACCATTCTGGGCATCAACAACCATCAACGGAAACAGGCTTCCCACAGCGGAAGAGGAAACTACATCCAGAGCAACCGCTTTCGATTTTTTTCCGACGGAACTTATCTCTTATGTTCATGTAAATAAATCTTTCACTCCCGATATGGAAGCCGACGGAATCGGAGGCGGCGTGAATTTCATTACGAAAACACCGCCCATGAAAACCGAGTTCAAAGCAACACTGGGAAGCGGTTACAATGCTAAATCTGATAAAGGAGTCTACAACATCGGACTGCTTTACGGCGGAAGAACAAAGGATAAAAAATTCGGGTATTTATTCAATTTTGCACACTTCATCCGAAACTGGTCTACCGATAATTTTGAAGCGAGAAGAAGCGGGGATGAAGGTGTTTTCAGGTTAGAGCTTCGCGATTACAACGGGGTTAGAAAAACGACAGGAATCAACACGGCTTTTGAATATGTGCTGTCTCCAAAAACCACATTTTATCTCAAAGGAATGTATGGAACGCTGTCTGATGATGAAACGCACTACAAACACAGAATCCGTTTTGATAAATTCAGTTCCGCCAACAACACCGCAAGAGTGGAATTGCAGAACATCCATAACCGTCTGATTACAGAATTAACCTCGGTTTCTTTAGGTGCAGTTCATCAGTTAAACAAAGGAAAAATCGACTGGGATCTATCATATTATGACAATAAATTCAGATACGGAAATATTCCTGATAAACAGAACAATTCCTATTATGTTATTAAGTACACTCAATCCGGAGTGGGAATCGATCCGACTTATATTGCCAATCACGGAATAGGTCCGAGGGCTTACTGGAAAGCTGATGGCGGAAAATTGGACTATAAAGATCCGGACGCGTTATTTGGATTCTACAGCGATCGCAATTTTAAAATGGACGCTTCCAGAATGAGATTTACCGATCTGGAATTTTACAAAGTCTTTGTTGAGGAAAAGGATAAAATGGTGGCTGCTTTTAACCATGAGATCAACGCTTCAGATCGTTTAACCTTAAAATACGGTTTCAAATACAGGGATAAAGAACGGAATGCCAGATTCTCCGATATTTTCTACAACTGGAACAACGGAACGGCACCGCTTTTATCAGATTTTGGACAATATATTACGAGTCAGGCGAATGGAACTCAGTATTTAAGCGAAATGAACACCCACATCGGGAATACGTTCGGTCCTGTTCTGTCGACATCGGGAATGGATCAGTTCTGGTTTCAGAATCAGGGAAATTTAAAGATCAATACAGCCGATTCGGAAGCTCTGGAATACAATAAAGCACTCGGAAGAAATTTCGATGTCTTTGAAAAACACGCCGATGCTTACGGAATGGGAACGTATAAAGTGAATGATAAGATCACCATTTTAGGAGGGATCAGATTATCAAATACCAATACGCAAGTAAAAGGATATAATGTAATCAATAATACCCTGATTCCTGTTGAAAACACAAAAAAATATCTTGCCGTTTTGCCGATGCTGCATGTTAAATACACTGTAAATGATAAAATAAATCTGCGTTTTGCCGCTACGAGAACATTTTCCAGACCCAATTTCGGAGATTTAACTCCGGGAGGAACATACAGCGAAGCAGACAACGAATTCAAAGGCGGAAACCCGAATCTGAACCCGACCTATTCTTTAAATTTTGATCTGATGGGAGAGTACTACTTTTCAAACGTAGGAATTCTGAGCGGGGGAGTATTCTATAAATCCATTACAGACCCGATTTTTCAGGATTCTTTCATCGGAAACTACAACGGAATAAACGGCGTACAGTTCACCGCACCGAATAACGGAAAAGCAGCTTCACTAAGCGGAATCGAAATGGGCATCAACAGAAGATTCGATTTTTTACCCGGTTTCCTGCAATATTTCGGAACACAGCTTAACGCCACTTTCATGGATTCTGAAATGGTAAAACCAGGCGGAAGAAAAGTAAAACTACCTTATCAGGCAAAAGAATTATACAATGTTCAGTTGTTTTTCGAGAAAAAAGGATTCAACGCAAGACTGGCGTACAATTACAAAGGCAAATATGCTGTGGAATATGCGGAAGATGATATCAATGATTCCTACTACGGCAAATACAGCAGTCTGGATTTCGGAGGTTCCTATCAGTTCACCAAACATCTCCTGTTATATGCAGACGTGAACAACATTCTGAATAAACCGCTGATCTACCATTTCGGAAAAGACGAAACCCGTCCCGAACAGGTTGAATATTACGGGGTAAGATGCAATTTGGGAATAAAGCTTAATTTCTAACCGGATCACCATGGTAAAAGCGGTCAATAAAAAAACAGCAGTAACCCTGAAAGCGGCTTTCGCGGCATTTGGAGTGTACTTTTGTATGTATGGTTTCCGGAAACCCTTTACAGTCGCCTCCTTCGAAGAACTTTCTTATTTCGGGATCGATTATAAAGTTTTGATAATCATTGCGCAGGTTATGGGATATTTTATCTCAAAATTTCTTGGAATTAAGTTTATTTCAGAACTAAAGCCGGAAAAAAGGATCTTCTATTTATTCATCTTTATTGCAGTTGCAGAAATTGCTTTGCTGGGTTTTGCCGTCATTCCCGCTCCGTACAATATTCTTTGTATGTTCATTAACGGGATTCCGCTCGGGATGATCTGGGGAATCGTGTTTTCTTATATTGAAGGAAGAAAGACAACGGAAATCATCGGTTTGTTTTTGTGTTCGAGCTTTGTGGTTTCTTCAGGATTTACAAAATCCGCAGGAAAGTTTTTAATGGATACTTTCCATATTTCAGAATTCTGGATGCCTTTTTCTGCAGGATTGTTATTCTTCATTCCGTTGCTCATATTCGGACTGATGCTGGAAAAACTTCCGCAACCTACGGAAGAAGACATTCTGTTAAAAAACAAAAGAGAGCCGCTTAATAAAGCAGAAAGAAAAAAAATCATTCAGCAGTTTCTGGTTCCGATGGTCTGCATTACATTGTTGTACGTAAGTCTTACGGTTTTAAGGGACTTCAGAGATAATTTCAACCGCGAGATCTGGGATAATCTGCACATCAGATTCAGCAGTTCTGTCTTTACCTTAACGGAAATTCCGATTGCTGTTATGGTGCTTCTAATCTTAGGTTTTATGGTAAAGATCAAAAACAACAGAAAAGCTTTTGCCTGGTATCATTATCTTCTTTTTGGAGGGATTTTAATCGTAGGTTTTTCAACTTTTTTATTTGAAATCAAAGTTATATCGCCTTTTTTATGGATGGTTCTTTCAGGTTTCGGAATGTACCTCTGTTATATCCCGTTCAACGGAATGTATTTCGACAGGATGATTGCTGCTTTCAATATCAGAGGAAATGTAGGATTTCTGATCTATCTCGTAGATTCTTTCGGGTATCTGGGAAGCGTTCTGATTCTGCTTTACAAAAATTTCGGCTCACCGCAGACTTCATGGCTGAATTTTTATATCCGGTTAAACTACATCATCGTAGCCATTGTGCTGGTTTCTTCCTTCATTGCATTGGTCGGATTCAGAAGAAAATCAGGGAAAAATGAAATCAATAACCAACCGTACATCAATTTCGATCCTTCGAAAAGTATATAAATTATAGTAAAAATGACAACAAAATTTGATTTAATCGTTGTAGGAGGAGGCATTTTAGGAACCTTTCATGCCTATCATGCGCTGAAAAAAGGACTTAAAGTCGCTTTAATAGAGAAAAATTCGGTTCCTCAAGGAGCAACAGTAAGAAATTTCGGGCAGGTCGTACCTTCCGGAATGGATCTCAAATGGCAGAACTTCGGAAGAGAAAGTTTAGCCATGTATAACGAACTTCAGCTTCAGGCTGATTTAACGGTACGAAAAAACGGTTCGGTCTATATCGCATCCAATGACGAAGAGCTTCAGCTAATTAACGAGCTGCATGAAATCAATAAAAATAATGATTATGAATCTGTTCTTCTTTCAAAAAGCGAATGCATCAGCAAATTTGATGGTCTTCGTTCAGATTACTGCAAAGGCGGATTGTTTTTCCCTCAGGAATTATCGGTAGATTCTGCTGAAATGATTGTAAAATTTCACCGGTTCCTACAGGAAAAACTGGATCTTAAAATTTTCTATAACACAACCATTGTTGAAACCCATGAAAATGACGGAGAATGTATTGCCATCACCGCAGCCGGAACAGCACTGATGGCTTCAAAAATAGTCATCTGCGGAGGACATGAATTTAAAACGTTATATCCCGAAGTTTTTAACGAAAGTGATCTCGAAGTAAGCAAACTGCAGATGCTTCAGACAAAACCACAGGGAATTTATGCGCTTCAGGGAAATATTCTCACCGGACTTTCCATCAGAAGGTATGAATCCTTTGAAGAATGTCCGTCTTTCAAAAAAATCAAATCAATGGAAGACCCGAATTCCTTTGAGAAAAAATACGGAGTCCATATTTTATTCAAACAGGCTTTGGACGGTTCGGTTATTTTAGGAGATTCCCATGAATATGCAGATGCTAAAAATGCAGATGATTTAGGATTTGAACTGAATATGGAAATAGATGAATTTATGATTAATGAAGCAAAGAAAATCATAGATCTTCCGACCTATGAAATCCAGAGAAGATGGTTTGGAGTGTATTCCCAGTGCAAAACAAAAGATATTTTCGAGCACAGTCCGTCTCCCAACATTCATATTGTAACGGGAATCGGAGGAAAGGGAATGACGGGAAGCGGAGGCTTTTCAAAATTTAATATAGATAAAATTTACGCATAAAATTAAATGAAGAACATAGAATTACTGGTTCTGGATATGGCTGGAACCACCATTGATGAAGATAACGTGGTATATAAAACGTTAATGAAAGCAGTGAATGATTACGGATACAACGTTTCTCTGGAAAAAGTGTTATTAAGCTGCGCCGGAATGGAAAAACTGGAAGCAATCAGCAGTCTGTTAAAAGAAATAGGCGGAAATGAAGAAGACGCGGCTGCCATTTTTGAAAACTTTTCGGATCAGTTAAAAGCAGCCTATCAGAATTTAGAGGTAAAACCCATTAACGGCGTTGAAAATTTCCTCATCAAGATGAGATCTCAGGATAAAAAGATTGTTTTAAATACTGGCTATACTTCCGAAATTGCCCAACAGCTTTTGGAAAAACTAGGCTGGAAAAAAAATGCCCACTTTGATGCTTTAATTACAGCCGACGATGTTTCGGAAAGCCGGCCGAGCCCGGAAATGATTCTTCTGGCTATGAAAAAATTTAATATTCATGAACCTGAAAAAGTTTTAAAAGCAGGAGATTCTGTCATTGATATCGAAGAAGGCAAAAATGCAGGCTGCGGAGTTACGGTAGCTGTTCTTTCCGGAGCACAGAGCAAGGCTGAACTGGAAAAATCCAATCCCGATTATATTTTTAACACAATTTCTGAGGCTGAACGATTTTTTTACTAAAAACTTGTTTTAACTGAATGGATATAACCATCGCAAAGGCGCAAATTATTCATCAAATACGGTTTTGTCTTAAGGCGCAAAGATTTTATCTACGATAAAATTAAGCATATTCCCTATTGAAAATCTTTGATTTTCTTGCGCCTTAAAGATTTGAGACGAATAAAAATCTTGCATCTTTGCGTTTTCCAACAAGAATATTTTATTTTAAAAAAGTTTAAACAAACTCTAATTCTTTCAAATTACGCTTATCCCAATTCAGCCTCTTTTTTAATTTCTGAAATCCAGGAAATCAACTTTGTCAAAGTTTAAAACTTTGACAAAGTTCCCAAAGTTCCAAACGTCCCTTTTTTAAATTACTCAATCAACCTAAAGTTTGTAAAATCTTAAAATTCAAAACCCACTTATTATTATGAAAACAAAACTATTTTCAATGGCAGTCGTAATGAGCTGTTTTCTCGGAGCTCAGACAAAGAAAGTTCTTTTCATCGGGATCGACGGTTGTCGGGCGGATGTTATGATGTCTTCCGGTACGCCGAACATTCATGCACTGGCAGATCAGTCAATTTATTCTTTAGACGGACTCTGTGCTGCAATTACTTTGAGCGGAAACGGCTGGAGCACGATGCTTACAGGAGTCTGGCATACGAAACACAATGTGCAGGATAATAATTTTACCAGTCCTAATTATGCAAATTACCCTGACTTTTTAACGAGAGCAGAAGCGTATAATCCCAATTTAAGAACCATTTCTCTGGCTCATTGGGCTCCGGTTAACAATACCATTATTCAAAATGCCGATGTAAAGACAAATTTCACAACGGATCTTGCGGTGAAAAATGCGGCTGTAAATGCACTGCAAAATGATAATCCGGACATTTTATTTATTGATTTTGATGATGTGGATCACGCCGGACATTCTTATGGTTTTTCGTCTTCTGTACCGCAGTATGTTTCTGCCATACAAACCATCGACACGTACATCGGAGAAATTGTAAACGCCATGAAAAACAGATCAACGTACAGTAATGAAGACTGGCTTGTTGTTTTAACCACGGATCACGGCGCGGTAGATAACGGGCATGGAGGCGGAAATCTTTCGGAAAGGAATATTTTTACCATTTATTCTAATCCTAATTTTACTCCTCAGCAAATCAGCAGAACCATTTCAGAGTCTTCTAAAACGTTCAATCAGCTCAATCTTCCGGCAGGAACGTATGCAAAACCTGCGAATCAGACTCCATTTGATTTTGGGGCAACTCAGGATTTTACAGTTGAATTCTGGGTGAAACCCAATGTTGCGTACACCAGTGATCCTGTAATGATCAGTAATAAAAACTGGGCAAACGGAAAAAATAAAGGTTTTGTAATTTCAGGATATTCCGGACAGACTTTTAAAATGAATATCGGCGACGGAATCAACAGGATTGATCTTGTGGGTGGGAAAATGGAACTCAATACATGGAAGCACATTGCTGTAAGTTTCGACAGAGACGGACTTGTAACAATGTATGAAGATGGTGTTCCCGTAACTTTTGCAAAAATGAACACCATTGGAAATATTGATTCGGGACTTCCGTTTACGATCAATCAGGACGGGACGAACACCTACAGTCCAACGCTTGCAGCTTCTTATAGAGACATCAGAGTGTGGAAATCTGCGCTTCCGAACGAGGTTATCGTGAATTGGGCAAATCAGGATATTACGGCTTCGCATCCTTATTATTCTCAATTGGTTGCCAACTGGAAATGTGATGAGGTTTCGGGAAATACACTGACAGATTCTGGTTCAAATGCAAACACCGTTACGATTACCGGATCTCCCGCCAGAAATCTGAACACGGTTACTAATTTTAAAATTTATAATTATTTATCGACAACCCGGGAAACAGATCATTTGCCGACTGTATTGAACTGGCTTTGTATTCCCGTTCAGCCATCTTGGGGAATTGATGGGGTCAACAGAATTCCGCTATGTGCCAACGGAAGCTTATCTGCTGAAGAAAAGGAGATTACAACGAATGATTTTATGATTTATCCCAATCCTTCGAATCAGGAGGTAAATATAAAATTAAAATCAAAGGAAAAGGAAATGAAGATTGAAATTATTGATGCGAAAGGATCATTGGTTTTATCAAAAAATGTCAATTTTTACAACAATGATTACCATGAAAAATTAAATGTCGGTCATTTTCCGGCTGGGATTTATTTCATAAAAATAACAGGAAAAGGAAAGTCGCTTACCAAAACATTGATAAAACAATAGTACAGAGATAATTTTTACTTAAGAAGGCTTCCGTTTTTATACCGGAAGTTTTCTTTTGATCTGAAAATTTCATCTTCATATTTTAGAATAACTATAAATTATCAGCTTAAAATAATGTAATTCAGGAGCTTGTAAATGTATTTAAAGGTTTTGGCTAAAAATAAAAACTTCTCGGAACCATTTTTGTATCCATAGATTTATAATCACAAAAAATATCTATTATGAATACCAAAAGACTTTCCGATTCCATTGAAAAAGCATTAAGCGACCAGATGAACAAAGAAATTCACGCTTCACATACCTTTTTATCATACGGAATCTGGGCAGACGACAAAGGATATCAGGGAATTGCCAATTTCCTGTACAGGCACGCTCAGGAAGAAAGAAATCACTCCATCAAATTCATGGAATATGTATTAAACAGAGGTGGAAAGCCGAAAGTAGATGCAATTCCTGCTCCTCCGGCAGATCCGGAATCGCTTACCGATTGTTTTGAAGGGGTGTTCAAACATGAAGTAGATAACACCACTGCCATTTATAAAATCGTAGATATGGCTCTTGAAGAAAAAGACTGGGCAACATGGAACTTTATGCAGTGGTTTGTACAAGAGCAGATTGAAGAGGAAACACTGGCACAGAATCTAATCGACAAACTGAAAATTGCAGGAGGAGACAGAGCTACCGATGAATCTTTATTTACTTTAGATAAAACCTTACAGGAAACTCCGGGAGATGTTCCTTTGGCGCAGGAAGCGACGGGAGATAATCCTTAACAACCTTTTTGAAATTAAATTATTGAAATCCGTCATATTGGTGACGGATTTTTAGTATAGTTTTATTTCTATAGTCAATTTTTAAGTAAATAATTCATTATGTAGAGAATATTATTATATTTGTCTGAATTACAAATAAAAATTACTATGAAAAATTTGAAAAAAATTTCAAGAGAACAGTTAAAACAAGTAAAAGGAGCTGGACCTAATGTTCCTGCCTGTCCTAGAGGATATTTATGGAGATGCGAAGCGATTGGAGTTTGCGATGAAGTATTCGATCAGTGGGATTGTCTTTGCGGATGTTATCCTGTAGATCCTATTCATCCAACACTTCCTTTCCCAAGATAATTGAAACATATCTTTAACAAAATATCCCCGAAGCTTCATGTTTCGGGGATATTTTATTTCAGGAAAGGAAAATAGCTTAGAATTTAAAATAGACAGGGTGGAGGAATTATGCTTTAAAATCACTATCTTTGCACGCTGAAAGTTCAGATCGGAAATAACCTCCGATTTGAACAGTAAACCTTAACCTTAGAATTTTACAATATGAAACCGAAAGGTTCATAGCATTATAAATAAAATAAAAATTTCGTTATGAAATGTGGAATCGTAGGCTTACCGAATGTAGGTAAATCAACTCTTTTTAACTGTCTGAGCAATGCAAAAGCACAGTCGGCAAACTATCCTTTCTGTACCATCGAACCGAATTTGGGGACTGTTTCAGTACCGGATCACAGATTGTTTGAGCTGGAAAAATTGGTAAAACCTGAGAGAGTTTTGCCTGCGGTTGTAGAGATCGTAGATATTGCAGGACTTGTAAAAGGAGCAAGTAAAGGAGAAGGTCTAGGAAACCAGTTCCTTGCCAATATCCGTGAGTGTGAAGCAATTATCCACGTTTTAAGATGTTTTGATAACGGAAATATTGTTCACGTAGAAGGTTCTGTAGATCCGTTAAGAGATAAAGAAATCATTGATATCGAACTTCAGTTGAAAGATCTGGAAACGGTAGGAAAAGCAGTTGAGAAGGCTAAAAAGTTCATCAAATCCGGTAAAAAAGAAGATGTTCTGGCTTATGAAACACTTCAGAGTCTTCAGAAATTTTTAGAAGACGGTAAAAATGCAAGAGAATTTGCAACAGACGATCTTACGAAATCAATTATAGGAGATGTTCAGCTGTTAACCAATAAGCCGGTTCTTTACGTTTGTAACGTGGACGAAAATTCAATAAAGCATGGTAACGAATGGATTGGTAAAATTGAAGAAATGGCTAAAAATGAAGGCGCAGAAGTAGTTGTTTTAGCGGCTCAGATTGAAGCAGATATCAATGAACTGGAAACTTACGAAGAAAGAGAAATTTTCCTTGAAGAACTAGGTCTTACGGAGCCGGGAGTAAACCGACTGATCAGAAAAGCTTATGATCTATTGAAATTACAGACTTATTTCACAGCAGGAGTAAAAGAAGTTAGAGCTTGGACAATCGGAAAAGGATGGACTGCTCCGCAGGCTGCAGGTGTAATTCATACCGACTTTGAAAAAGGGTTCATCCGTGCAGAAGTAATCAAGTATGATGATTACGTAAACTACGGTTCTGAAGTAAAAGTAAAAGAAGCCGGAAAACTTTCTGTAGAAGGAAAAGAGTACATCGTAAAAGACGGTGATATCATGCACTTCAGATTCAACGTATAAGAATAAAGTATTAAAGTTAGTTATATTGAAAAACGCTCCGGAGCATTGCTTCGAAGCGTTTTTATTTATTTTAATAGCTTATAAATCAATGAGTTGACATTTTAATTCTACACAGCCAATACCATATTTAAGACATTCTTTGGTAAAAGGATCTGTGCATATTTCTTTTCCGCCAGTAATAGATTTTAACTGTTTTTTATTCAGTTTCTTTCCGTTTTGTAACTTTTGATTTTTCATAATGATGATTTTAAAGGATTAAGGAAGTTCGAAACATTCAGGTTCTGCACAACGTCTGCCATAAGCTTTACAAAGTCCTGTTTCCGGATCAACACATTGCTGTAGTCCGCCTTTGATGGATCTTAGCTGCTTATTATTAAGCTTTTTTCCATTTGATAGATTTTGATTTTTCATATAAGACATAATTTTAATTTGGTAATTACTAATTTATAAAATATTTCAATATAAATCACTTTGGTTTGATAAATTTATAAAATTATTGTTGTGAATTTCAGAAAGAATATTCCGTACATTTGAATTTTACAAATTCTTAGGTATGGAAAAAATGCAGCATACTTCTTACACTTCGCTGGATGATTTTTACAGAGAAATGACCGCGAAACTCGGAACAGATCTCGAAACCATTTTTCCGAAAGGGCTTCATAAAGAAATTGGTCATTTCAATGTTTTTGATATCGCCAAAATGATTGAAAAAATCAAAACAACCTCCGAAATGCCTTATAACAGAAGAAAATATTACAAGATAAGCTTAATAAGAGGCAGAAACAGAGCGGAATATGCAGATAAAATTATTCAGATAAAAGGGAATGCACTTTTATTTGCGACTCCTAAAGTTCCTTATCACTGGATTCCCGAAGATCCTTTCCAGTCGGGGAGTTTCTGCGTTTTTACGGAAGATTTTTTTATTAAGGATAAATCACACAATACGCTTGAAGATTTACCGATCTTTCAGCCGGGAAATGTTCCTCTTTTTGAAATTGAGGATGATTTGGCAGACGAAATTGAACTCCTGTTTGATAAGATGAAAAAAGAAATTAATTCCGATTATATTTTTAAGTATGATCTTATCCGAAATTATGTTCTGGAGCTTATTCATTATGGACAAAAGTTGCAGCCGGCTTCAAAATTATCAACGTCAAATGATGCTTCACTGCGTGTTGTTTCGCTGTTTATCGAACTGTTGGAAAGGCAGTTTCCCATAGAATCGTCGGATCAGAGACTGCAGCTGAAAACGGCAAAAGATTATGCAGACCGATTGGCGGTTCACGTAAATTATTTAAATAAAAAACTGAAAGAAAGTACAGGAAAAACCACTACGGAAATTATTGCAGAAAGGGTTATTCAGGAAGCAAAAATACTTCTGAAACAGACAAAATGGAACGTTTCCGAGATTTCATATGCTTTGGGATTTGAAGAGATTGCACACTTCTCTAACTTTTTCAAAAAGAAAACATCTCTCGCTCCTTTGGAATTCCGGTCATGATTTGAATTTTGCAAATTTAAGTTTGAATAAAGCAAACGCCTGAACCGTAAATTATCTGAACTTTGTCTCATTAAAATAAATCATTAAATAATGGAAACAAGAAGAAAAATTGCCCTAATTACGGGTGGAAGCAGAGGATTAGGAAGAAATTCTGCTATTAAAATTGCCCAGAAAGGTCTTGATGTGATTTTAACTTACAGAACCAATAAGGAAGAAGCGGATAGGGTAGTAGAAGAAATTCAGTCTTTAGGACAAAAAGCAATTGCTTATCAACTGGATACAAAAGAGGTGAAAAGTTTTGATGCTTTTGTAAAAACGGTCGGAGATCATCTTGAAGAAAATACAGGCAGCCGAAATATCGATTATCTCATCAACAATGCAGGAACAGCTTTATATTGCCCGATTCCGGAGGTTACTGAAGAGCAGTTGGACGATATGGTGAATATTCATTTCAAGGGAGTATTTTTTCTGACTCAGAAATTTTTGCCTTTTATGAACGAAGGTGGTGGAATCATCAACGTTTCTTCAGGTTTGGCAAGGTTTGCATTACCCGGATCTTCCGTTTATGGCTCTATGAAGGCAGCGATTGATATGCTGACAAAATATCAGGCAAAAGAATTGGGTGCAAGAAAAATTAAATCTAATGTTGTGGCTCCCGGTGCTATTGAAACAGATTTCGGCGGAGGAAGAACAAGAGATGATAAAAATATCAATACTATGGTTGCCAATAATACCGCTTTAGGAAGAGCAGGAGTTCCCGACGATATCGGTGGAATAGTGGCTTTCCTGTGTACCGAAGAGGCAAGATGGATCAACGGACAGAGAATTGAAGCTTCCGGAGGTATGTTTTTGTAGTGTTTAAACTTTTTAAAGCAAAAGATACAAAAGATTGTAACACCTTGGTTTTTTAAGTTTACTACTTAAATGGAAAAAAGGAGCACATAAGTTTAAAAAAATCAAAGATTTTTTCTCTTTGCAGACTTTGAAATACTTTAAATAAATGCATTAAAGTCTTTTGCATCTTTTGCGGTTAAATTTAAAATGAGTTTAAACTTTATGATAAATTGCGTATAATCTTTTTGTAATGTTTAAATTAAAAACTGGTGACAGAAATTATCAATGTCACCAGTTTTTTTATTTTTTTGAAATCTTTATAGTTTGCTAAATCAACGAAATTACAGTTTAGACAAATTCTCCAAAGCTCTTTCCAAAGTTTCCTGCTTCTTCGCAAAACATAGACGGATTACATTTTCATTCAGCTTATTTTTATAAAAAGAAGAAAAAGGAACACTTGCCACCTTATGATTAATCGTGAGTTCGTGCGCGAAATCAAGATCATTTTTGTCAGAAATGTTATCATATTTTAAAGCCTGAAAATACGTTCCTTCGCAATCCAGTAATTCAAAAGAAGTATTGGCTAAACCCTGTCTTAAAAAATCTCTTTTTTCCTGAAAGAATTGATTCAGCTGATTATAATGATCCGGATTTTTCATATATTCCGCCAAAGCAAGCTGCATCGGTGTATTCACGGAGAAAACATTAAACTGGTGTATTTTTCTGAATTCATCCGTCAGATATTTCGGAGCCGCACAATAGCCTATTTTCCACCCGGTCACATGAAACAGTTTTCCGAATGAAGCCACTAAAAGGCTTCTGTTTTTCAGTTCGGGATATTTGCAGATGCTTAAATGCTGTTTTCCGTCAAAAACAATATTTTCATACACTTCATCACTTAAAATCAGTATAGAAGTTCCTTCCACAATTTTAATTAATTCCTGAATGTCATGTTCCTTTAAAATCTTTCCGGAAGGATTGTTCGGGTTATTCAGGATGATCATTTTGGTTTTTTCCGAAACTAAACTTTTTACCACATTCCAGTCGATTTCATAATCGGGAGCTTTCATTTCGAAACGCTTTACGATTCCCCCGAAAAGTTCTACCGTAGGTTCATAACAGTCGTAAGCCGGTTCAAAAATAATGACCTCATCTTCTTTCTTTACAAAAGTCGCAATTGCAGTGAAAATAGCCTGAGTTCCGCCTGCGGTAACGGTAATTTCAGAATCCGGATGATATACTGCCTGATGAGAATTTTCTATTTTTCCGGCAATTTCTTCCTTCAAACCAATCATTCCGCCCATCGGTGCATACTGATTAAAGCCTTTTTTAATGAAATGATTCACATGATCCAGCAATTCGGAGTCCGGCATAAAATCGGGAAAACCCTGCGATAGATTGATGGCTTCATTTTCATTGGCAAGCTGCGTCATCTGGCTGAAAATCGTAGTTCCTACATTGGAAAGTTTGGATAAAGGAAGTTGTATCATTAAGGATTGTTTTTTTTCTTGTATCGAATTTAATTTATTTTTTACAATCAAGAGAGATTTATTGGCTTAAATTAACCACAAAACGCAAAAAGATATTTTATTGGAGCAGGAATTAAATACTTAAAATGTTTTTAAAGAAATACTTCAAAAGAAAAACCACCCGATTTCGGATGGCTTTTTTAAAGATATGAATTGCACTACCTCGTTATGAGCAGTTTCTGCGAAGCCGTTTTAGAAGGCGATTTTATCTCAACAATATAAGTTCCGGGAAGAAGTTGATCCGTATGGAGTCTTATGGATTGTTTCCCGCTGTTCAGCGTTTCAGATTTTTCGGCAGCTATTTTACCTAAAGAACTGATGATTCTTACAGTAATCAATTCTCTTTTTTCAAGGTTCATATTTACGTCTACATAATCTTTTGCAGGATTTGGAGTGAGTTTTGGCGTGTCAGAAGAAAGAGTATTGTCGATTGCCGTATTTGCATTTTTTTGCACTATTGCGGTACTGATATCAAATCCGCCATCCATTACCGTTACCAGCGTAAGCTTTTCATCATCATTTAAATTAACATTAATAGGAACGGATGAAGAAAAATTGCTGAAAGAAACACCTTTTTCCTGTGCGGTAGCATATTCTTTAATCTGGTTGCTGATAAATCCGTTTTTAAAAATTCCGTCGTAAGTAAGTCCGTTTTTAGAAATATGCACGGTTGCGGTATACACCACATCAGGATAAGTTCCGTTCTGTACAGCCTGCTCATTCGCAAGCGCTTCGTCATCCGAAATATTAACGTTTTCTTTAATAACAACTATTTTTACGTTAGAATAAAAATCCGCAGAAGGAGTGATGTTGATTCTTCCGTTCATTTTAGTAACAACCAGTTGATTATTATCGTTCACCGTAACATCACCGGTAATTTCTCCAAAAGAAGTTCCGTTATCTACCAGTTTAGAGAACTTCTTTTCATCTAAGGTATAGCTTCCTGTAAGTCCTGCAGAACCTCTGCCGGAAGAAGTCTGTGTAAGATAAATTCCGCTGGTAAGATGTTCGGCTTTTGCATAACTGTTGTACGCATACGGACCTGTGAAAGAAAGAGTACAGACATTATAAACCTGATCGTAAACCGTTCCGCTTTTGCTGCACATGGCTGTCTGAGGACGGGAACATCCTTTGCTTTCATTAGAACAGGTGGAAGACCATAAACCCACATTTCCATATCCTACAAATTGACCGATACAGTTGTATCCCGTTACATATTTTTTGTAAGAAAGGACAGAGGTCTGAGCCTGAGCGACAAATTTTCTGTGAAAAAATCCGCCGCACCATTTTCTGGTAATCGTAGAAGCATGCGCAGAAACTCCAGCATGTGAGATTAAACCAATGAAAAGGGCTAAAATTAATTTTTGTGATTTTATGATTTGAAAGCTTTTTTGAAGCAGTCCTTCGGTTTTTAGTATTGTTTTCATGATTTTTTATTTTGTGTTTGTTGATCGGTTTATTTCGAAATCAGAAGTTTTTGCGAAGATTTACTGTTCTCAGATTGTATCTCAACAATATAAGTTCCCTGAATCAGTTTTTCAGTATTAATCTTGATGCTTTGCCTTCCGCTTTCTACCGTTTCGGAAGTGTTAATCAGAATCTTTCCGGAAGTATCCATAATTTTAACAGTTACATTTCCTCTTTTGGAAAGATTGGTCTGTACATCAACATAATTTTTTGCGGGATTGGGAACAAGATTGTAATCCGGTTGACTGGCTGTTCCGGACTCTGCTCTTGCTGCATCTGCAACATCTTTCAGCGGAGATTTCAGATTAGCTGAATTTTTGGCATTTCCTCCTTCCGCAGGTTTCGGAACGCAGATCGAAATGCACGTTTTACACTTAGGCAGGTCTCCTTCAAACTGAGTCACACAAACGGTGTAGCTTCCCGGCAGATTATAAGTATGGGATGTTAAAACATTTCCAGAGGTTCCGTCGCCCCAGTCTACTTTATATAAGCTTGGAGAATTGGTACTTTCAAGAAATACCTGAGCCGTAGTGTAATTTCCTGATGTGCTTGTCGTAGTCTGGATTTTAAAGTTGGAATTGCATTCATTGCATCCTTCACAAGGTTTTACACAGATATTGTCGAAATACATTACTTCCTGTTGTGTAGACGTAATATCTGGAGTAATGGAAAGAACCTGAGAATTCATGATGATATTGTCGAAAATTGCCGCATTCACAGGGCTCATCGTCCATGCTCCGTCGGAATTGCTCGGAAGAACACCGCCGCTGGAAAGCTGAATAGGCGCTTTTATACGAACCCATCCGCTTCCGGGAGTTACCGTTACACTTGCAACAAATGTAGCGCTGTTGGTACCGTCGGAAAGCGTGATGTACGGATGATAGGGCAATCCGTAGCCACTGTCGTTATCCAGATAAAAATCAAAATAAAGACACTGTCCTAAAAAATAGTTTCCCAGCTTTTGGTAATCTTTCCAGTTCTGATACCATGATCCTCCCGACTTGTCTTTTATAACAAGAAACTGCGATCCGTCCAGAGGATTCGGAGAACTTACGCCCACGCTTACATTTCCGTTGGGCGCGGCAGCCGGAGCCCAGTTCCCGTAAGGATTTACAGGATCATTAAAGTCTGAACAGGGAGGATTTTGTGCCAAAAGCATTATGTTTCCCAAAAGAAAACAGAAGATTAGAAAATACATTCTTACCATGATGCGAAATTGATTTTATACATCAAAAACCAACAAAAACTTTAAGAATTAATACTTATTGAATACATTTTGGTTTTCACCTTTTTAGCTGTTTAAATTTTCTTGTAGTTAAGACTTTAAAAGTATCACATAAAATAATCTCACACTAAAGTGACTAAGCAAATGTGAACGGATTTTGAGTAAGTGTAGTCTTTTCGTAAATAAATGTATTTACTGCGCAAAAAGTTGCGATGATTTTATGCTTAAATAACTGAATGTTATTGTTTTAATTTTAGTAAAGGAAGAATTTCCTGTTATGTAAGAATCACGGTTTTATGTAAAAATATTCATTCTTACATTAACGCGTTTTCGATAAAGAGAATATAAATTAATAGATAATCAATATTTTGTTTCTGTTAATTGCGTCAGGCTTAAGTTGGGTGTAAAGATTCCAAATCAAAATTGACTCTAACCAAAATTTATATAAGTTTTGGCTAAAGCCAATTGTTTTCTTAATCATTAAAATAGGCTAAATTCCTACTGATATTTTTGTATTGTTTTTACATCGAACTCACGTTACATTAAGCCATTTTATGAAGGAATTCGTTTTTCTTACGGATGGAGACATCCAGAACAGAATTATCCGCCATTACCACCTGTCCGCCTTTTCCTCTAATATATTCTTTCAGATGTTCGAGATTGATGAGATGCTTATGGTGAATTCTAAAAAAATTATACTCTGAAAGGTTCTTCTCAAAATCGCACAGTGTTTTGGAAACCATTACTTTGCTTTTGTCGGAAAGGTAAATAAAAGTATAATTGGAATCGGCTTCACAACGAATGATTTCGTCAACATTCACCCGCTTAAAACCTTGGAGGGTAGGAAGATTGATCTTGTTTTGAAAACCGGAAAAAGGGGAGATTCTGTTTTTTCTGAATTTTTCAAGTGCTTTATTAACGGTGAGCACGAAATCCAGATTTTTTAAAGGTTTGAAGATGTAATGGATAAATCCTCTTTTTATTGCCTGAATAGCAGATTTTTCTGATTCTGTGATAAGAATGATGGAGAAATCATTTTCTTGAAGTTTTTCCAGCATTTCCAGATCATTTTCGTCAAAATAATGAATATCAACGAGTAAAATATTCGTGGAATTTTTGCTGAAGTAATCTGAATCGAAAAGAATACACTTCGTCTGAAGGTCAATTTCGAATTCAGGAAATTCCTTTTTCAGTAATCGGGAAATGTATTTGCCTTCATCTATGTCATCAATGATACAGGCATTCAATTTATTTTTCATGTGAGTTTGGTTTTTGGTTTCAGTTTTAGTGGTAATTACAGAAAGACAGCCATAAGATAATATTTATTGATGTTGTTAAGATTATTAAATTCAAACATAATCAGCTTTAATTTTAACGAAAAAAATAAAATAAAGCAGGTTTTTCACTTGATATTGAATAATGTAAATATAGAATTTCATTATTAATAATGCAATACCTATGAGAATATTTACAAAAAAATGAATCAAAATATTCGGATAATTTTCTTCAATTTCGTACTTTTGTATGTTTGCTGAAATTATATATGTCACAAGAAATAAATCCGATCTATTCCGAAGATAATATCAGAACCCTCGATTGGCAGGAGCATATCCGCCTGCGTCCCGGAATGTATATCGGGAAGCTGGGAGACGGTTCTTCCGCCGATGATGGTATCTACATTTTACTGAAAGAAATTCTGGACAACTCCATCGATGAGTTCAGGATGAAAGCCGGTAAAAGAATTGAAATAAAATTAGACGACGGTAAAGTTACAATCCGGGATTTCGGGCGTGGAATTCCGTTGGGAAAAGTAGTGGATGCGGTTTCTAAAATGAATACCGGAGGGAAATACGACAGTAAAGCCTTTAAAAAATCCGTAGGTCTTAACGGGGTGGGTACAAAGGCAGTTAACGCCCTTTCCGATTATTTCCGTGTCCGTTCTTTCAGAGACGGAAGGATGAAAGTTGCAGAATTTTCAAGAGGACTTATCACCGAAAACTTCGAGGAAAAAGATACATCAGACAGAAACGGAACGGAAATCTCCTTCATTCCGGACGCCGATATTTTCCTTCATTTTAAATTCAGAAAAGAGTATATCGAAAGAATGCTCCGCAATTATGCCTATCTTAATCCCGGATTAAAAATTCTTTTCAACGGAGAAACATTCTTCTCAGAAAACGGTTTGAAAGATTTGCTGGACGAGGAGCTGGAAAACGAAACACTTTACCCGATTGTTCATCTGAAAGATAATGATATTGAAGTTGCGATTACGCATACCGATAAATCGCAGACAGAAACGTACTTTTCATTCGTTAACGGACAGAACACAACACAGGGAGGAACGCATTTAAACGCTTTCCGTGAAGCTTACGTGAAAACAATCCGTGAGTTTTTCAATAAAAACTTTGATGCATCCGATGTGAGAAAATCTATTGTGGCAGCAGTTTCCATCAATGTAGAAGAGCCGGTTTTCGAATCTCAGACCAAAACAAAGTTAGGATCCAATGACATCGGACCGAACGGACCAACCGTAAGAACCTTCATCATTGACTTCCTGAAAAGTAAATTAGATAATTTTTTACATAAAAACCCTGAAGTTGCCGAAGCGATCCAACGAAAGATTTTAATCTCGGAAAGAGAAAGAAAAGAGCTTTCCGGAATTCAGAAATTAGCGAGAGAAAGAGCCAAAAAAGTTTCTCTGCACAACAAAAAGCTTCGCGACTGCAGACAGCACTACAACGATCAGAAAAATGAAAGAAAAGGGGAAACCCAGATCTTTATTACGGAAGGAGATTCTGCATCCGGATCCATTACAAAATCCAGAGATGTGGAAACTCAGGCGGTATTTTCTCTGAAAGGAAAGCCGTTAAATTGCTATGGTTTAACCAAGAAAGTAGTGTATGAAAACGAAGAGTTCAACCTTCTTCAGGCAGCTTTGAACATTGAGGAAAGTCTTGAGGATCTTCGATACAATCAGGTAATTATTGCCACCGATGCCGATGTCGACGGAATGCACATTCGTCTGCTGATGATCACGTTTTTCCTTCAGTTCTTCCCGGATCTGATTAAAAACGGACATCTTTACATTCTTCAGACACCGCTATTCAGGGTGAGAAACAAAAAAGAGACAAGATATTGCTATACAGAGCAGGAAAGAGTAAAAGCGCTGAATGAATTGGGAAAAAATCCTGAGATCACACGATTTAAGGGATTGGGAGAGATTTCTCCCGATGAATTCAAGCACTTTATCGGGAAAGACATCCGTCTGGAACCTGTTGTGGTAGGAAAAGATCAGACCATCGATCAGCTTTTGGAATTTTATATGGGAAAAAATACACCAGACAGACAGGTTTTTATTCTTGAAAATTTAGTGGTGGAAGATCCGGATATAGACAAAAAAGAAATATTGAGTGAGATCATAGATGAAAATTAATTAAAATTCTTATTTTAGAAAAACACAAAAACTCACAAACACATTTAATATGAGACTTAGTAACCGTAACAAAACTTCGGTCTACAGCTTCATAACTACCTTGCTGGCTATGCTGTTGGTCGGAGGTGTCGGAGCTTATATTCTGGAGGAATACAAATTTAAAATCCTTGGATGGGAAGGCGTACTGCTGATTATTGTTCCCGTATTTTTAATTGTATTTTTCTATCTTAACGGAAGGCAGATTTTTGAATATGACAGTGACGGAGAAGCGCTTCATTTCAGAAACCGGAATATCATTCCTTTTCTGCATAAGCCGCTAAGTGATGAATTCCCGAAGTATAAACTGCAGAAATTTGAGATTATTGATCTTTTCTTTATGAAAAGGCTTTACGTTACCATCTCAAGCAAAAACAGCGGTTCCACTACTTTAAGATATGAAATTTCATATCTTACCAAAAGAGAAATTAGTGATTTAAAAGTTTCCTTAAATAAGGTCGTTAAGGCCAATAAAGAGAAAAAGAGTTAATAAATTAAAGAATGACAGAAGAATACTCGCATGAAGGCGAAAGCTTAAAAAAAGTTTCAGGACTGTATAAAGACTGGTTCTTGGATTATGCTTCTTATGTAATTTTAGACAGGGCAATTCCATCGGTTTATGACGGATTTAAGCCTGTTCAGCGAAGGATCATGCATTCCATGCGGGAGCTGGAAGACGGACGTTACAATAAAGTTGCCAATATTGTTGGAAACACCATGAAATATCACCCTCATGGTGATGCTTCCATTACGGATGCGATGGTGGGAATCGGCCAGAAAGAACTTTTGATCGATACACAGGGAAACTGGGGAAACATCTACACCGGAGACTCTGCAGCGGCAGCAAGATATATCGAAGCCCGATTAACGCCTTTTGCACTCGAAGTGGTTTTCAATCCGAAAACAACGGAATGGGCAAAATCGTATGACGGCAGAAATAACGAGCCGATTGATCTTCCTGTAAAATTTCCACTGCTTTTAGCGCAGGGCGTTGAAGGGATCGGAGTCGGACTTTCAACCAAAATTCTTCCGCATAATTTTAACGAACTCATCAATGCTTCCGTAGCATATCTGAAAGGCAAAAAGTTTGAGCTTTTCCCCGATTTTATGACCGCGGGTTATCTCGATGTTTCCGAGTACAACGACGGACACAGAGGCGGAAAAGTAAGAGCCAGAGCTAAAATTTCCCCTTACGATAAGCATACCCTTATTATTACGGAGCTTCCGTACTCAAAAACAACAAGCGATCTGATTGATTCTATCATTAAAGCCAATGAAAAAGGAAAGATCAAGATCAAGAAAATTGAAGACAATACTTCCGATAAAGTTGAAATCCTGATCCATCTTCATAATGATGTTTCGCCGGATAAAACAATTGATGCTTTATACGCTTTCACCGATTGTCAGGTCACCATTTCTCCGAATGCCTGTGTAATTGTCGGCGATAAGCCGATGTTCATGAATGTTTCTGACATCCTGAAAATGAACACCGATCATACTGTTTCTTTGCTTAAAAAAGAACTGGAGATCGAGCTTCATGAGCTTCAGGAAAGCTGGCATTTTTCTTCACTGGAAAGAATTTTCATCGAAAACAGAATTTACCACGATATTGAAGAGGTAAAAACATGGGAAGATGTTCTGAAAACCATTGATGCAGGACTGAAACCTCATACCGGACATCTTTTAAGAGCCGTAACGGAAGAAGATATTTTAAAACTGACAGAAATCAGAATCAAGAGAATCTCAAGGTTCGATTTAGATAAATTTAAAGAAAATATTGCTGCGCTGGAAGGTAAGATTGAGCAGGTGAAACATCATCTTGCGAATCTTATTCAGTACGCGATAGATTATTATCTGAACATTCAGAAAAAATACGGTAAAGACAGACAGCGAAAAACCGAACTTCGAATTTTTGACACGATCGATGCAACAAAAGTTGCGGTTGCCAATGAAAAGTTCTATGCCAATTTCGAGGAAGGCTTTATCGGAACGTCTCTGAAAAAAGACCAGTATCTGTTCGACTGTTCAGATATCGACGACATCATTACCTTCCGAAAAGACGGAAGCATGAAAGTGGTAAAAGTGGAGGCAAAAACATTTATCGGAAAAGATATTCTCCATGTTGCCATCTGGAAGAAAAACGATAAAAGGACAGTCTACAATATGATCTACCGCGAAGGAAGAGAAGGACCTTACTATATGAAGCGTTTTTCCGTAACTGGTGTTACCCGAAATACGGATTATCCTTTAGCTTCGGATAAAAAAGGGTCGGAAGTGCTTTATTTTTCGGCAAATCCAAACGGAGAAGCAGAAACAGTGACGGTTCTTCTGAAACCCAATCCAAGGATCAGAAAAAATAAAATGGACATCGATTTCTCAGAACTGGCGATTAAAGGTCGTGATTCCAAAGGAAATCTGGTGACAAAATACTCCGTGAAGAAAGTGGATCTGAAGGAAGAAGGCGTTTCTACATTAGCACCGCGAAGAATCTGGTTTGATGATACGGTGAGAAGACTGAATGCAGACGGAAGAGGAACTTTACTGGGAAGCTTCAAAGGGGATGATAAAATTTTAACCATCAACACCAACGGAGAAGCAAAATTAGTTTCCTTTGATCTGGGAAACCGCTTCGATGACGAATATCTGGTGCTGGAAAAATGGCGTCCGAATCAGCCGGTAACCTGCATCTATTACGATGGTGAAAAAGATATTTATTTCATCAAACGGTTTTTATTTGAAAACACGCCGAATGTGCAGACTTTTATGCCTTCGGAACATTCGAAATCGTTCATTGAAAATGTAATTGTTGCCAACGGAGCCACTGCCGAAATTATTTTCGCAAAAGACAAAGGCAAAGAACGAGAGCCGGAAGAAGTGAATATCGATGAATTTATTGCCGTGAAGGGAATTAAAGCCATCGGAAACCAGTTTACCAAATTCAAGGTAAAATCCATCAATATCAACATTCCTGAACCTGTGGAAGAAGAGCCGGAAGTGTATGAAGATCCGGAGTCTATGGCGGGATTTGATGAAGACGGAACCATTGGAAACCTGTTTCAGAATGACGATAATACAGAACATTAAATGTTGAAAAAATGAATATTTTAATAGCAATCATCATCATAACCGCTGTTATCAGTTTTGCAGCTCCCATGGGAAGTGCCAACTTTGAGAAATATAAATTCAGTGTAGGCGCCATATTAAACAGGAAAGAATACATCCGTCTGCTTTCCTCAGGATTTCTGCATGCCGATATTATGCATCTGGTGTTTAATATGCTTACCCTGTATTTTTTCGGTCCTGTTGTTATTCAGGGATTTGGAAATTTAGGTTTTCTGATCATTTATTTCGGATCAATTTTACTTGGAAATATGTTTTCGCTATTTGTTTATCAAAGACAGCCTTGGTATTCAGCCATTGGCGCTAGTGGAGGAGTTTCGGGAATTTTGTTCGCCTCTATTGCCTTGATTCCGCATCTAGAAATCTATATGTTTTTTATTCCCATCGGAATTCCGGGATATATATTTGGTCTTGTGTATTTCAGCTATTCTGTTTATATGATGCTGAATCCGAATCACAACGATAATATCGGTCATGCCGCGCATTTAGGAGGCGCGTTTTTCGGACTTATTTATGCCGTTGTCAATCAGCCACAGGCGGCGATTGAAAATTCAATGTATCTCGGAATTATGTCGCTTCCTTTAATTTACCTGGGATATGAGATTTTTGTAAAGAAAAGAATAGGATAAGGATTTCTTACAGATAAATTTAAAAGCAATGGATCGTGTGTTTCATTGCTTTTTTATTGAACTTCAAGACAGATAAAAATTTTTAATTTTTTAATTAGCTAAACTACTTTTATATCCTGAGAATTGATTGTGATAGACTGAATTATGATAATAAAAGAATCAAAATCCACCTTAAAAGATTCATAATGAGCTAAAAAGCTTCAATTTCTAATGTTTTTGAGTGGAATTTTTTACTTCCTCCCAAAAACAAATCGATCATTTTCCGATAAATCTTTAATCAATGCTGCTTCTTCAAAATCAGTACAATATAAATCCAGTGTTTCTGAACCTAATTTCTGATTGATTTCCAAAAATAAAAGTCCGTTTTTATTCAGGTATTTTTTAGAATCTTCGGCAATTTTTCGGTAAAAAATCAATGCATCGGAAGTAGGAGAGAAGAGTGCCATGGTCGGTTCAAAACCTTTTACGGAATGTTCTATTTCCTGTTCTTCATCTTTTCCGATATAAGGCGGATTTGAAATAATGACATCAAAGTTTTCTTTTAAATCAAAATTCAGATAATCTGCATGAATGAAATTGATAGTAAGCTGATGAAATGCTGCATTTTTTCTGGCAACTTCCAGTGCTTTTTCAGAAAAATCGATAGAACTAACTTCCGCCTGCGGGAAATGTTTTTTTAAAACCAACGGAATGATTCCGCTTCCTGTTCCGATATCCAGAATTTTTAAACATTGAATATAAGACGTTGAACTTTTGATCTTTTTTATCGCAAATTCCAGAAGCTCTTCCGTTTCAGGACGGGGAATCAGCACATTTTCATTGACGAAAAATGTCATTCCGTAGAAATCTGTTTCGCCTAAAATATGTTGATAAGGTTTTGAAGTTTTTAGCTCATAAATAACTTCAAGAAGCCTTTTTTCATCATCTTTTAATAGTTCCTGATCCGCAGATCTTCGCTGCTGAAATGTATCAAACCCAACAATTTTTTCGATGAATACTGAGCTTAGAAATGCAGATTCCGAGTCTGTATATAAAGTGGAAAGTTCTGTTTTGAAGTAATTTTTTAGTTCTGAAATGGTCATTTTTAGACAATTATTTTAAATGGCTGCTGCTTTTAATCTCAATTTTTTCGCCGTTATCTTTTTCCAGAATATAATCTTCTTTGCTGAAATATGCCCATTGCAACAGCTCGCATTCCGTAAATTCTGATGCATTTTTACCATTGATCGATTTGATGTGATCTCCGATCTGTACGTTTTTTGCCGTAGAATTTTCGTTCATATTTTTTGAAATTACGGTGAGATTGCCGTCAATGAAAAAAGCTTTGGCATCCATTTGTTTTTTAGGAAGTAATGGTTTTCCGGACTGTTTTAAGTAGAAAGCATTTTCGTTAAAATTCATGATTAAAACATCTGAATACTGGCTGAAAAAATTAATACCAATTTTGGATTCCTTTGTTTTATTAATGGTTACCGGCAATTGACGGATTACAGTCTGATCCAGTTTTATTTCATCAACAAAAAAGGTGCTGTAAGATTCGGGATTTCCCAAACCGCTCAGTCCCATATTCGTAGAAATGAATTCATCGGCTTGATTTTTAGACTTTTTTTCATCAAAAATAGTATTCATGATGTCCGTATCTTTAGAATTAATTTCCATTACACCTGAAAATCCGGTATCTAACAGACAGTTTTTAAAGGTTTTGTTCTGAATGGTAAAATCAATTAAAGGTCTGTTGCTGTTATAGTAAACCGTCCATTTATGATAAGAGCGATCCGTTGGAAATGGTTTTTCTGAAATGTAAATCAGTTTTTTCGTAAAATCTATTTTCCAGTTGAATTTTTTAATGAAATCCTGTCCCAAAAGTAGCAGATTGGTGCAATACAAAAAAGGCATATCAAATGTAACGCCCTTTAGATTTTTTACTTCAAAATTTCCTATGGAAAGCGATTCTATTTTTATGCTTTTAATCTTTATCTTTTTGTTGCTGGAATCGTTGATGGTTTTATTGGAATCCAGAATTTCTACACCGGCAGTTTTATTATTGATAGAATTGCTTACGGAAACAGCGGCTCCCGTATCGAGCGCAAATTCTATCGTTTTTCCATTCACTTTTCCCGAAAATGTAAGCAGTTGCTTTTCCAGAGAAAAAGGGATAGAATCGATCTCTTTTTTTTGAGAATAACAAAAGGTAATGGTAAAGAAAAGCATTAAAAGCAAATAATTTTTTTTCATCATTTCAGTGTTTATCGTACAAAAACCAGTTTATTTTCAGTGGATTTTTCTTCATTAATGAGATAGCCTTCGTAGTTGAAAGCCTTCACATCATCCAAAGTCTGTGCATTGGTCTGTGCGCAAAATCTTGCGACTAAACCTCTTGCATGTTTTGTATAAACCACAATGGTTTTCAGTTTCCCCTCTTTCAGTTCATAAAAATCGAAATCAATAATTGGGTGATTCAGCTTTTTACGGTCAACCGCTTTAAAATATTCATTGCTTGCAAGATTCAGGAGGATTTCATTCTTTTTCATTTCAGAATTCAATTGTTCCGTTATCTTTTCTCTCCAGAATTCGTAAAGATTTTTATATTCGTCAAATTCAAAAGGTCTTCCCATTTCCAGCCTGTAAAGCATCACTTTATCCGAAGGTTTAAGCAATCCGTATAGTCCGGAAAGGATTCTCTGGTTTTTCTGAAGATAATCTACTGCATCTTTGTCTAATGTTTTGGCATCCAATCCTCTGTAAACCTCTCCTGTAAAGGCAAATAGAGCAGGGGCGGATTCTTTTGCAGAAGGTTTTGCTTTCCATTTTTGGTTTCTTTCCCAGTTTTCGTCCGCTAATTTGGCGGAAATTTCCATCAGCTCAGAAAGATATTTCGGAGATTTCTGTTTTAAATAAGAGTGTATAAATTCTGACTGTTCAATGAATTTAGGCGTTGTGGTTTTCAACAGGTCGGTTGAATTTTCCACATTCATTAATTTGGCAGGGGATGTAACTATTTTCATAATGTTAAAAGGCAGATAAATGTTTGAAATTGATAAGATTCATGATCATCAGTGAGACAAAATCGTACATAAAATGACACATGATTATAATCTTAATGTTAGAATATTTTTTATAAAACAAAGCAAAAACAACTCCAATGAAGAAAGGAATGATCACCTGACTTATCGTTCCATACGTCATGTGAAGAATTCCGAATAGAAAAGCGGAAACTGCAATGCCTGCGTATTGATTTTTATAAATTTTTTCAATTCTTGGCTGCATATAACCGCGCATCAGAAGTTCTTCCACCACTCCCGCTGTTAAGCAGGTAAAAATAATCAATGGATAATTGTTTTTAAAAATGAATGAAAGCTGTGCGATTTTATTACTCGTATTTTCGTGGGTGATGATTTTGATGAAAAGATTTAAAAAAGCTCCACCAACGGCACAAATTAAATAAAGACGGAGTATTTTTTTCAGATAAAATGAGAAAGAATAGTTTTGGTCTTTCCACAGCAGAAAAGATTGTTTTTCGATAAGGAAACTGTATAGAAAAGTAATTGCCAAAACCATCCAGAGCACCATTCTGGAATATAAAAATGCAGTTGCAGTAAAGGTTTTTTCTCCCGTCATCATCGTAATAAAAGGAAAAATATACAGCATTACTGCGGCGAGCAAAACAAATGTAAGAAGAATTCCTAAGGAATATTTTCCGTTCAGACTCATACTAAAAACCTTCAGTCATCATTTTAAATAAAAAGACAAAGCTTTTTTATAATTAAATATTTCCTTTTCCCTGACGGATAATTTCAGGTTCTCCCGAAGTAAGGTCTACAATTGTGGAAGCCATATTATCTCCATAACCGGAATCAATTACGATATCAACCAGATGATCGTATTTTTCGGCAATCAGTTCAGGATCGGTAGAATATTCAATGATTTCATCATCATCTTTTATGGAAGTGGAAGCTATGGGATGTCCCAGTTTTTCAACAATTAATTGTGGAATCGGATGATCGGGAACACGGATTCCGATTGTTTTGTGTCCTTTGTAAGCCAGCGGCAGACTTTTATTGGCATCCAGAATGAAGGTAAAAGGTCCCGGAAGATGGCTTTTCAGAAATCTGAAGATAGAAGTGTCAATTGGTCTTGTAAAATCCGAAAGATGGCTTAAATCATTACAGATAATAGAGAATTTTGACTTTTCGAGCTTTATTTTTTTGATCTGGGCAAGCTTTTCCATCGCTTTAATATCAAAAATATTACAGCCTAAAGCATAGACGGTATCGGAAGGATAGATAATTAATCCACCATTGTTTAAGGTTTTAATTACCTCATTGATAAGGTTTTCCTGAGGGTTGTCCGGATAAATTTTCAATATTTTTGCCATACCTCAAAGATACGAATATTAAAATAGTTTTCATGAAAGTCCTTTATTTAAAAGAAAAATTAGGAGTTTTAAAAATAATTCGTATATTTGCAGTCCAATATCGCGGGATGGAGCAGTAGGTAGCTCGTCGGGCTCATAACCCGAAGGTCATCGGTTCGAGTCCGGTTCCCGCTACTAAGACAGTGTTTTCGGTAAACACTCTAAAAATACACCGCGGGATGGAGCAGTAGGTAGCTCGTCGGGCTCATAACCCGAAGGTCATCGGTTCGAGTCCGGTTCCCGCTACTAAGTAAACGTTTGTCGGTAACGTTTTTAAAAATATACCGCGGGATGGAGCAGTAGGTAGCTCGTCGGGCTCATAACCCGAAG
The DNA here is from genome assembly GCF_900156825.1 of Chryseobacterium gambrini. Classification (GTDB taxonomy): domain Bacteria; phylum Bacteroidota; class Bacteroidia; order Flavobacteriales; family Weeksellaceae; genus Chryseobacterium; species Chryseobacterium gambrini. The sequence continues at coordinate 61,981 of NZ_FTOV01000001.1, forward strand.
GTCATCGGTTCGAGTCCGGTTCCCGCTACTATTGTAAAGAGTATTGCAATTTTTTGTGATACTCTTTTTTATTTCTTTAAACCGTGAATTAGTAAATGCCGGTATGGCTTAATTTATGCAGGTATCATGATACACCATTAAATCATAATATCATGTATAAAAAAATTCTCGCAGGTTTGGGCGGAGCAATCGCGCTGAACCTTCTGCACGAAACCATCAGGAAAAACTTCGACAATGTCCCCGAAATCAATAAAGTGGGAGAGGAAGCTTTAAATAAAGCTTTGGCGAAAGCTGATGCCGAAATTACAGATCACGATAAACTGTATGCCGCAACCTTAGCCGGAGATATTATTGGCAACGGAATGTATTATGCAACTACTGCCACTACAGGTTTTAATATCTCTTCCGGATTGGCGATGGGAATCGGAGCCATTACACTTCCTCAAAAGATAGGTCTGGATGAAAATCCTGTTGCCGAAAGTACCCAAAAGAAAGTAATGACGGTGGCTTATTATCTTTTCGGAGCTATTGTTACTAAATTTATTTACGATAAAATCAAATAATCTACTATAAAAATTTTAAGGCGGTTTCAAAGTTAAGGCAATGCTGAATTATACTTTTGAAACCGCTTATTTTTTACATTTTTTTCAGGGAAGAAGCTTTATGAACGGCTGATTTTCCTGTTTTTTCGCTCATGACTTCGTATTGTGGTTCATCCTCTGTCGCTCTTCTCTGCCTATCCATAAATACAAAGTCTTTTTTATGAATTTTTGTAATCTTTCCGTGAGTTTCTCCGTTGCTGGAATTCCATCTCACCATATCTCCTTTTTTTAATGTGCTCATTTTTGTTTGGATTTGGTTGTGATGTACAATTCACTTATTATGCCATATTTTAAAGTTTATAAGAGAAAGATTTGGCTGCGCTTATTTAAATCAGATAAGTCACATAAGTTTTGTGAGTTATTTAAAAATAAAGATCACTTAAGAGAAAATCAAAGATTTTCATAAACTAATGTGTTCTTCTACGCTATATCCAGATCAATAAATTCTCATGTGACTTATGTGTTAAATTGAAATATCTCAAATTTTAAAATGAATAAAAAATTAATATGTTCCCCTATGCTTCATGCCGATCAAATGGAAGTTCATGTGATTTATGTGTTTAAATTAAAATTTACCTCCGAAAATAAAACTTTGAATTGTAAATTCATCATTAAATAAAAAATCCCGCTTAAAAAAGCAGGATTCCGTATCATTTAATTAAAAAAATAAATTATTGTGCTAACTGATTGAAAGGTGTAAGTGCATTATCATCAGCCATTGTCTGCCCGATAAAATCTTTCTTCTGATTTCCTTTCATTCTGTTGGCTGCATCATTTCCGTTAAAGAAAGACTCGCTTAGTTTTGTGGTGATTTCAGAAGGGTTAAACTCAAATTTTGTATCGCCGTCCACTCCAAGATATCCGTTCTTTCTTGTAAGATTCGTGATGTAGTTGTTATAGTTGATCAGAGTACCTCTGAACATATTATTGTGATATTCCATGCACTTCTTCGCTTTTTTGGAAGAATTGTTCAGGATGCAGTTGTTCATATTTCCTCTGTACAGTCTCCATTCAAGCTCTACTTTTCCGTATTCTTTTGCCAGAGCGGTTTTGCCGTTAGAAAGAATATTCGGATTGCTTTCTTTTTCACTGATCTCTTTTAGATGCTTGATCACTAATGGAACGGTATTTTCGATTTTAGTTTTAGCTTCACCTACCGCACTGAAATCTGCTGCAGGAGAACCTTTCTTTTGAGCGGTAGTAATGTTAAAAATAAGTAATAATAGTACAATTAATAAATTATATCTTTTCATGAGAAATTTTTAAAGCACTAAAATAAATATAATTTCCCGGTTTAGACAAATACATTTTAAATTTATTTAATAAAAATTAACAATTTTATAACGTAAGTGGTTCATTATTGTTAAAATGATGTTTTAAAACTTTTTATGAAAGTCATTTTTTATAATCATTCCCAAAAATTCTTATATATTTTTAATATCTTTAAGGTACACAACACACGATACTAAAATCACATTTTAAGGCTATGAATCATAAGATTGTTGCTTTTACTCTATTACTTACCACGAAGTTATTTTGTCAGCAGCTTACCTTACAGCAATGTATAGAAAAAGGAAAGCAGAATAATGTTGCTGTAAAACTGGCGGAACAGTCTTTGGAAACAAGGCAGAAAATAGCACAGTCCAGCAAAAACAATATTCTTCCCAAAGTCGATTTTCTTGGTGGATATAACTACATCGGAGAACCCATCAGAGTAAATCTTCAGCAGGTAAAAGACGGAATTGTGGAAGGTTCAGCCAGTCAGAGTGCCTATTCTGCCAATGCAGCTTATCAGCAGATCACAGGAAACCCGCTTCCGCAGCAGGTTCAGAATGTTATTTATCAGACTTCAAAAGATATCATCAGCGCGGTGTATCCCAATTACAATCCTGCCATTGCCAAACAGAGTTATTTTCTTGCCGGAATACTTGTAAGACAGCCGATTTATCTCGGAGGAAAGCTGAATGCTTCGAGAGAACTTTCGAAACAGCAGGTGGAAAGCGGGAAAGCCAATCTGGAATCTATTCAGAATCTAAATTCATATAATATTTCGCTAAACTATATTCAGATCATGTACCTCAATTCCATGATCAAAAAGCAGGAGAAAATGGCAGAAGCTCTGGAAAGCAATGAAAAGTATGCGCAAAATCTTCTGAAAGCAGAGATCATTCCGCCTTATCTTAAAAACTGGTCAGATATTGCCAAAATTCAGGGCGAAACTACTCTTAAAAATTTACGGCTTGAAAAGGAAAATACGTTACTGACTTTAAAAGATCTGATGGGAATTCCTCTTGATGAATCTTTGGAAATTAACGAAGAATTAAATGAAAATATTGAAGTCACCAGTTTTGGTTCCTCAGATAAAAATACCGATCTGAAATTATTACAGAGTAAGAAAAAAGAAGCACAAACCACGAACGATATTACAAAATCTCTGTCTAAACCCAATATTTTTGCCATTGGAAATTACCAGTTTTTCAGAAATGATCTTCCTTTAATCACGCCGCCGTGGTTAGTGGGCGTAGAAGTTCAGTGGACTCTTTTTGATCCTGAAAGGAGATCCAGAAATCAGGCTTCTGAATCTTTGGTGAAAGAGGCAGATCTGTTAATCGATCAGAAACAGAAATCGGTGGATCTTGCCGTCAGAATTTCTGAAAATAAACTCATCAGTTTTAAAGAGCAGAAAGAAACCTTGGATCTTGCGAGAAAACAGTCGTACACTACCACAGAAATGGTAAGAAAAAGAATGGAAAACAGCCTTTCTTCTGTAAAAGATGTAAACGATGCACTACAGCTTCAGTACGAGGCAGAGAAATTGTATTACACATCTTTGGTGGCTTATCAGACGGTGGTGGCAACCTATTTTTATATTACAGGAAACGTCGAAAATATTACCAATTACATTCCTTAAACAAGATGAAAAATTTTATAAAAAATTACTGGGCAGTATGTATTCCAATTGTTGTATTAGTCATCGCGCTGATTTATCTTCTTCAGAACAAATCTTCCGACAGCAGCAGCAAAGATGCGGTTATAGGAATGGTAGACGCTGAATTTGTGGACGTTTCGGCTTCACTTCCGGGTAGAGTTTTGGAGCTTTTGGTAAAGGAAGGCGATGATGTAAAGGAAGGACAGATTATTGCACAGATGAAAACCTCCGAGATCGAAAGCATACAGTCTCAGGTTTCAGAAGCGGTGAAAATTGCACAGAATCAACTGGATAAAGTAAATCGCGGAGTAGAACCGGAAGTATTGAAATCAGCCGAGAATTTACAGCAGATTGCACAACAGCAGATGGATCTGATGTCTAAAACGTACAGCCGTTTTCAGAATTTATATGCTGAAGGAGTAGTTTCCGGACAGGAACGCGACGTTATTTATTTCAAATACAAAGCAGCCCAGAAAGAACTGGAAACCGCCAATCTTAATGTTCAGCTTTTGAAAAGAGGAAACAATGAAGAGCTTAAAAACTCGGCACAGTCGGTTTTAAATCAGGCAAAAAGTGCGGATGAACTTACGCAGGAAATAAAAGACAATGCTTCTATAAAAGCACCTGCTTCCGGAATAATTTCTACGGTTATTGCCAAAAAAGGAGAAATGGTAAATGCAGGTTATCCGATGATGACGATTCAGAAAGATCAGTCTTTTTTTGTCAAATTTAATCTCCGTCAGAATCAGATGACGAAAATAAATAAAGGAAGTCTGGTGATCATGAAAATTCCCGGCTGTACGCCTGAAAAAGTTCAGGGAAGGGTGGCAGAACTGGCTCCGGCTTTAGGCTACGCAGACTGGGTTCCGGAAAAGCAGAACGGAGAATTTGAACTCAGAACGTTTCAGATCAAAGTAAGACCGGAAAACGCAGGTTCGATCAAAGGACTTCGTTCAGGAATGACGGCTCAGCTTATTTTTCAATAATTTAATTCACAAGAAGAACCTTGAAAACAATCAGCCAGATTATCATTCGGGAGTGGAAACGGATTTTTTCGATTCCGAATTTCTATGTGGTTTTACTGGTCATTCCGCCCATAATATTTCTTTTTTACGGATTAATTTACCAAAAGCAGTTTGCAAAAGAACTTCCGATGGCAGTTTGGGATGAAGATCAGTCTTCTGTTTCCAGACAGCTTACGGATATGATGGATCACAGCGATCTGATTCATATTACAGAAAAGGTTTCCAGCAATGCAGAAATAGAAAAATTAATGAAAGAAGGAAAGATTTTCGGAGCCGTACATTTTCCTAAAAATCTGGAGTCGGATGTTAAAAAAAATCATCAGTCGAACATTACTTTGTATACCAACGGAGCATATTTGGTTCCTGCAAAAATGATTTATAAAGGAGCGGCAGAAGTCATTATAAAAGGCGGTCTTGCCGTAGTTCTCCAGAAAGCAGAAAAGCAGGGAATGCCTGCTGGACAGGCAACAGCTTTGGTTCAGCCGATAAAACTGAATACCACAACACTTTATAATCCGGATTTTAATTATCAGATGTATTTAACGCCCGGACTGATTACGGTCGGTCTTCAAATGGCTTTGGTCGTAGCTTCTGTTTTAATTTTAAATCTTGAATTTAAACGGAATACGATTGATGAACTGTTGAAAATTTCCGCTTCTTCCTCACAGATCGTAGTCGGAAAAACACTTGCTCATCTTTGCATTTCATGGATTCTTTTTGTATTGGTCGCTTACATTGTATTTCCAGTTTTTGAACTGGGAAAACCGCAGACCGATTTCAATTTTTTCCTGATCTATACTTTAATGTCTTTAGCCTGCATCGGCATCGGAATGATGCTTTCCGCAATATCCAATAATCTGCTATTTGTAACCGATGTGGCTCTGTTTTTTACTTCTCCGGCTTTTGTGTTCAGCGGTTTTACATTTCCGCGCTGGGCGATGCCTTGGTACGATCAGTTTTATGCAGATATTATGCCTTATACGCACTTTCTGGATGGTTTTATTAAGCTTTATTTCATGGAGCTTCCTTTATCATATGCCATGCCTGAGATTTTTAAACTGCTGATTTTTACCGGAGTGACCTTTCCTTTAAACATTGTGTTTTTTCAGAGAAAAATTAATAACTATCTTAAAGAAAAGAGCGTATGAAGGAGATCATTGAAATATTTAAAAGAGAGCTTCGGAATGTTTCGAAAGATTCGAGTCTGTTTCTGATTTTGCTTCTCGCTCCGATTCTGTACGCGTTTATGTACGGAAGTATTTATTTAAACAAAGGTGAAGAAAAGGTAAAACTGGCGTTAATTGATGATGACGGAACCTCCATTTCCAGAACATTGACGCAGCAGTTTAATTCCACTTCCATGATTGAAATCGTTCCGGCTTCAAATATTGCCGAAGGACAGGAAAAAATGTATCGGGGTGAAGTTCAGGGGTATTTTTATATTCAGTCAGGATTCGAGAGAAATATTTTATCACAGAAACAGGCAAATGTGAATATGGTTCTCAATGCTTCCCGTTTTTTACCTTCCAGCGATTTACTCAGCACTGCTACAAAAGTATGTTTAACGGTTGGAGCAGGAGTGAGGAAAACGTACTTTAACAAAAAGGGAATGGGAGAAGACGAATCGATGAAAATGACCAATCCCATCAATATGGATTACCGTCCGCTTTACAACGCAAGTATGACGTATGGAGGATTCCTGTTGCCCGGTTTATTGGCGATTATTCTTCAGCAGACACTTCTGATTGGCGTTGCGGCCGCTTTTACTTCAGAAAGAGAAGAAAATAAACTGCTGAATCTTTATGAAATTTCAAAACAGAGCATTTCTAAAATGATTTTTGGGAAAAGCATTCTTTACTTTTTTGCTTTTATGATTTTCGGATTATTTTTCGCTGTAGTGAATTTCTCTGTTTTCGGAGTTGAAATTCGCGGAAAAGCTATTGATCTTGCGGTAATTTTTGCGTTATTTATTTCTACAATTATCGTTTTCGGAATGCTGATCGGTAGTTTTTTTAAGACGAAACTGTTTGCATTTCAGGTTCTTGTATTTTCCTCTTATCCGATATTTCTGATTACGGGATATTCAATGCCGTATCAGGCGCTGCCGAAATTTGTTCAGTTTTTGTCTGATGCTTTGCCCACGTCGCCGTTTTTAAAGACCTTTATTTCTATTGTACAATCCGGAGGTTCGCTTTCAGATAATCTTCCGTCGGTCATTCATCTTATTATTTTGTGGATCATTTTTGAAGGTCTTCTGATTCTGAGAATAAAATATCTGGTCAGTTCATCAATAACAGAAAATAAAAATTAGGAGTAATCTTTTTGGAGATCAACGGATTTTTAAAACCAGGCAAATAATTCTTCCAAAAATTTCTTTAACAAATTTTAATAAAATTTATTTAATTGATTATCAAATACTTATTTGTTTTAATCTTTTATCACTAAAAAAATAGTTGTTTGGATGAATTTTATTTCTACATTTGTATAACTAATTTCTTAGTGATATAAAATTTTCGTGAATATTTTTATGTCACGTTTAATGATAAAAATGAAAAGGATATGAAAATTCAGACTTTAACAAAAGCAGAAGAACAGGTGATGCAGTATTTATGGAAACTGGAAAAAGGATTTCTGAAAGACGTTCTTGATCTTTTCCCTGAACCGAAGCCTCACACCAATACCGTTTCTACCATTTTAAAAGTGCTGAAAGAAAAAGAATTTGTAGACTATAATGTATACGGAAGACAGCATGAGTATTTTCCGTTGGTTTCCAAGGAGCAGTATTCCGGAAAAACCATTAAAAGTCTGGTGAAAAATTATTTCAAAGGATCTTACAAAAGTGCCGTTTCTTTTCTGGTCGAAAAAAATGAAATGACAGTGGAAGATCTTGAGATGCTGTTAAACGAACTTAAAAAGAAAAACTAACCATGGAAACTGTACTTCTCTATTTCGGAAAAGTTATTTTATGTTCCGGTGTAACGTTTCTGTATTATCAGTTGTCTTTAAAAGACAAGACGTTTCATCACTACAACAGATTTTATCTTTTGTCTGCGATGCTCATTTCTTTATTGCTTCCTTTAATAAAGGTCGAAGACTTTACCATTGAAGTAAGCAATGACTTGTATAAGTTGATAGATCAGGTACAGAATTTTAATACAATTAAAAACTCAAACAATGATTACATTTATTTTAGAATTATTTTTTCGGCTTTGGGACTTGTTTCTTTCTATTTTTTAGGAAGATTCGTCTACGGGATTTTCAGAATCCAAAAGCTTAAAAGTCAGTTTCAGAAAGAAAGTTTCGACGGGATCAATTTTTACCATACAAACTTATCCGAAGCTCCTTTTTCTTACTTTAAAAATCTTTTCTGGAAGAATTCCATCACACTGAATTCTGATCTCGGGAAACAGATTTTGAAGCACGAAATGGTACATATTGAACAGAAACACTCCTTCGATAAAATTTTTATTGAGATTATTACCTCTGTTTTCTGGTTCAATCCTTTTTTTCATCTTATCAAAAAAGAAATTAGTTTAATTCACGAATATCTGGCTGATAAAAAAGCCGTAAAACAATCGGACACCAAAGCATTTGCGCAGATGCTTTTAGCAAGCCACTTTTCCGGAAACCAGTTGCCTGCAACCAGTCCGTTTCTTAGTTCAAATCTAAAAAAACGATTAAAAATGTTACAAAAACCTAAAACCAAATTCGGATATGCGCGTAGAATTTTTGCATTGCCGGTAGTATTTTCTGTTGCGTTTGCCTATTTAGTAAATGCCAAAAACCAAGAAATTAAAGCAACAAATATAGAAATTGAGAAAGCGGTTTCTCAGATTAAAAAAGGAGATAAAATTGTTATTAAAAAAGATACCATTACTCCAGATTCAAAAGATCGAATTGTCGTAAGTCCAAAGGTGTATAAAAAATCGGAAGACGACAAAAAAATAGCAGATTTAAGCAAAAAGATTCAGGAAAAAAGCCAGAATCTGAAAAGTTTAAAACCTGAAAGTGACGAGTACAACAAAAATCTCGAAGAAATCGGAAAACTATCCGGAGAAATCGGAAAAATTGCAAGTTCAAAAGATTTTCTGAAATCGGCAATGGTGATCCGAATGGACGGAAAAGATGTTAATATCAACGATTATTTTAAATCCAAAGAATGGAAAGATCAAATGAAAGAGCTGGAAGAACTTAATATTGAAATTCCTGATATTCCAGAAATGAATTTTGAATTTTCCGATGCTCCTCCAAGTCCTCCTAATGCGCCAAAAGCGCCAAACGCTCCAAAAGTAAAAGTATACTCTTTCCGTGATTCCAGAGATATGAAATGGTCGCCGGAATTTGAAAACAGCTTCAGTTTTTCCGAACCAAAAGTAAAAGAATCTGCGGCAATGGCTAAAAAAAGAGCGAAACTTGAGAAAGAAAGAGCCAAACTGGAAGAAAAAAGAGCCAAATTAGAGGGAGAAAGAGCTAAACTGGAAGCAGAACGAAGAGCATTGGACGGAAACAGAAAAGTGTACATTTATGGCAATACTTTCAGAGGTTTCCCGGATGAAAAAGTGTTCAGAATTCATGCAGACAATATTAAAATCGATAATAAAAATCAATCTGTTGTTGCTTCGGGCATCAAAAATCTAAACGGAGCGGGAGATATGAAGATCTATATTAACGGAAAAGAATCTACCAATGAAGAAATGCAGGCTCTGGATTCGAAAACCATTAAAAGAATGGATGTAAACAAAAGAAATGTAGACGGAAAGATGCAGGGCGAAATCCGAATTCAGACTAAATAATCAAGTTTTTTAAACTCTGCTGATTATTTCAAAGCTAAATAACAGCAGAGTCTTTTTTAAAATGCAGCTTATGAAATATAAATTACTCCTCTTTTTATTGGCAGGAATTCTTGCCAATGCACAGATCAACCGTTTTTTCTATGATTACAAATTCATTCCCGATTCCAATAATAAGGAAGACGTGAAAAGCGAAATGATGTACCTTGATATTGATAAAAATGGTTCGAATTATTACAGCAGAACAAAATTTGTCGCCGATTCCACTTCCAGAGCAGAACTGGAGAAGCAGATCAAATCATTTTCCGGAAATATCAGTGTTAGCAGAAGAGAAAATCCGGGACAGGTTTCATTCAAAGTAACCAAAAGTTATCCCGATTTTAAAACATATCTTTTCAGAAGTGTTTCTTCGGATCAGTATAAAATCAGAGAAGATCAGAAACCGGAATGGAAAATTTTATCTGACAAGCAGAAAATCGGGGAATACAATACACAGAAAGCAACCACAAGCTTTGGCGGCAGAGAATGGATTGCGTGGTTTTCTACAGATATTCCTTTTCAGGACGGACCTTATAAATTCTATGGTTTACCGGGGCTGATTGTTAAAATTGAAGATACTACAGGTTCCCACATCATGACTTTGGTTGGAAATAAAAAAGTTGCCCAAGCTGCTGCTTCAGAAAAAGAACCGGAACTTCCGCAAAACATCAGGGTTTTCGGAATGGGCGGAAAAGAGCTTGAAGTAACGGAAGATCAGTTCAGAAAAGCGTGGAAAGATTATGTAAATGATCCTGCTAAAAACATGAGGGAAATGATGATGAGGAATACCGATAATTCTAAGATGACTTTTAAAGTGAAAACTTCAGACGGAAAAGAAATCTCAGATCCTAATCAGGTTTTCAGGGAAATGGAAAAGAGAACAAAAGAATCTCTGGCAAAAAATAACAATCCTATTGAGCCGGATCTGGTAAAATAATAGGTTAAATATTTCTTAAAACAGGGCAAAAGTAATTTCTGCCCTGTTTTGTTTTTATTATCTTTAGAACTGCAAATCATAAAATATGACGGAAAAGGAAAAATGTGCAAAAGGACTTTTGTATAATGCCAATTACGATCAGGAACTTATTGAAGAAAGAATTAAAGTGAAAGATCTTTGTCAGGAATATAACCTCCTGAAAAATTCTGATGCTGAAGGAAGAGCGGCACTGCTTAGAAAGATTTTAGGCAAAACAAAACAGAATATCTGCATAGAACCCAGTTTCTGGTGCGATTACGGATACAATATTGAAGTGGGAGAGAATTTCTATTCAAATCATAATCTGGTAATTCTGGATTGTGCGAAAGTAACTTTCGGAGATCATGTTTTTATCGGTCCCAACTGTAGTTTTTACACCGCAAATCATCCCATAGATTTTAAACAAAGAAACGAAGGTCTGGAATCTGCTCATCCCATTACAGTAGGAGATAACGTTTGGTTCGGAGGAAATGTAGTGGTTCTTCCCGGAATTTCTATCGGAAATAACTCTGTGATCGGAGCGGGAAGTGTCGTAACCAAAGATATTCCGGACAATGTGGTTGCAGTGGGAAATCCTTGTAAAGTGGTGAAGAATATAATGAATTAAAAATTTAAACTAAATAAAAAATATTAATGAAGAAGATCATTATTGCGTTTGCGTTGCTATTGGGAATGCTGTTTAATGCTCAGAATAAACGTTTTGTTTATGAGTACAGATTTGTTTCAGATTCTACAAAAAAAGATGTAGCGATCACAGAATCGATATACCTTGATGTTTCTAAAAAAGGTTCGAAATTTTATAGCAGAGACAAATATATTTCAGATTCGTTGATCGAGGCTCAGTCGAAACATCAGAACGGAGATTTTTCTAAAATTAAGTTCGGAATGGTTCCTTACGTTGTTCAAAAATCTTATCCCGACTATAAGATTTTGTTTTTCAATCGTCTGGATATGGATGAGTACAAAGTTTCTGATGACAGGAAAATGGAATGGAAAATTTTACCTGAAAAAGAAAAAGTGGGTGAATTTAATGCACAAAAGGCAACAACGGATTTCGCCGGAAGAAAATGGACGGCTTGGTTTGTTGCCGATATTCCTATTCAGGACGGGCCGTATAAATTTCATGGATTACCGGGATTAATTGTAAAGCTGGAAGATCAAACGAACTCTCATTCTTATGTTTTAAAGGAAATTATAGATTTAAAAGATCGGGAATGGAAAAGTCAGGAAGAAAATCACAGATTCGGAGCATTGGTTCCTTTAAATCAGGAAAAATATAAAAAACAGTTTCTTGATTACCGGATCAATCCGACAAAAGGAATACGGCAGATGCTTTCCAGCGGAACCAAAATCATGATGACCGACGAAAAAGGAAATAAGCTGGATGTGGAAGACATGATTCGTCAGCGTGAAAGAAAAGTGAAAGAAGACAATGCAAAAGACAATAATCTTCTGGAACTGGATTTACTGAAATAATAATTACGGCGCGGAAACGAAGTTTCCGCGCCGTAATTTATTCTAAAATATAAAAAGATATATTGTTAAGATAATTTCTGAGAATCTGCAACAAACTGCGCCAATCCGCTGTCTGTTAAAGGATGTTTCAGTAAACTCAAGATCGGAGGAAGCGGTGAAGTAATCACATCTGCTCCAATTTTAGCACAGTCGATAATGTGCATCGAATGACGGATAGAAGCTGCTAAAATTTCAGTTTCATACATATAATTATCAAAAATCAATCTGATTTCCTGAATTAAATTCAATCCGTCAGTTGAAATATCATCCAGTCTTCCCAGGAAAGGAGAAACATAAGTTGCACCTGCTTTTGCAGCCAAAAGAGCCTGTCCCGGAGAGAAAATCAGCGTACAGTTCGTTTTGATTCCTTTATCTGAAAAATATTTTAACGCTTTAATTCCGTCTTTGATCATCGGAATTTTCACCACGATATTCGGGTGGATTGCTGCCAATTCGTCCCCTTCTTTAATCATTTCTTCATACGTTGTAGAAAGAACTTCCGCAGAAATATCTCCGTCTACAATTTCGCAGATGGCTTTGTAATGATTTTTAATTGCTTCAGCTCCCTGAATTCCTTCTTTTGCCATTAAAGATGGGTTGGTTGTTACCCCATCAAGAATTCCAAGATCTTTCGCTTCTTTTATTTGCTCTAAATTAGCAGTGTCAATAAAAAATTTCATTTGTTTTACAGATTTATTTTGTACAAAGATAATCATTCCTTTTTGAGTGGAAAATTAATTAAAGATGAGATTCCGCATTCAGGAAGAGTTTCTGTTAAAACAAAAGTGAATAGTAGAGAATTACAATTCCCATCCTTCGGAGGGGTGGCAAAAAATCAAAGAATTTTTGACGGGGTGGTTAAAGATTTACAGTTTTAAAATAATCACTAATTTAGTTAGCAATAAAGTAGTAATGAAAAACCATTTCACCGCGAAACTTGAAATTATCGGGATTAATCCGTTTGTTTTTCTTCCTGAAGAAATTCTTGCCGCCGTATTTGAAAGCTCTGGCAAAAATAAAAGTCCGATTCCCGTAAAAGGAACAGTGAACGGCAAAGAATTTAAGCAGAATTTAATGAAATATAAGGGAGAATGGCGTTTGTATATTAATGTAACCATGCTAAAAGATTCACCAAAAAGAATTGGCGAAACACTTGATATTTTTATTGAATATGATGACTCCGAGAGAAAAATTTCTATGCATTCTGACTTGGAGAAAGCCATCAACGAAAATCCAATTGCCTTAAGAAACTTTGAAAAATTAAGCTCTTCAAGAAAATCAGAACTGATAAAATATATCAATCATCTGAAAACTGAAAAAAGCATCCAGAGAAATATTCAGAAAATCATTCAGCATCTGAAAGGAGAAACAGACTTTTTCGGCAGGAAAATTTAATAAAAAGAAAAAAGATCCGAAGACAATTTCTTCGGATCTTTCACAACTATGAATTTAAAGCTTTGCTTAACTTTACAGCATCCTGATTGGTAGGATCGTACTGTAAGGACTTAGCAATATGCTCCTTTGCTTTATCAGGATTGCTCTGCTGTTCGGAGAACGCTACGTAAAAATATGCGTATGCCAGATTTTTCTTATTCTGTTCCACCTCTTCAGGCTTTACCGTTGCAATATACTTTTCATAAGCCAGTTTTGCATTGGCATCGTCTTTCGCAGACTGATAGGCATAAGCCTGACTATAATAAGATGGCGCCCAATCCGGTACTAAAGCCGAAATCTTTTTCCATGTATCAATTGCGTTTGTCCAGTCTGAAGCATCCTGATACGCTCCGGCTAATTTTGCCAAAGCTTCGGTATCTTTCGGGTTGGCTTCGATCTGTTTTTTTAGACCGTCAATCGTTGGATTTCCTGTCGACTGAGCGGTTGTTGTGGTTGTTTTTGCAGCAGCTGTACTGTCTGTCTGTGTCGTCTGCGCATTTACAAAACTTGCGGTTCCTATAAACATCAAACCTAAAAACAGGTTTTGAATATTACTTTTAATCATTTTCATAATCTTACATTTTTCAAGTTGATAACTAAAGTTCAATTATAATTCCATAAACGATTAAATTTTAGAACCTTTAAACTTTTTTGGAAAATATTAACGGGATTCTATGTTTTTTTATCATTATTTTTGATTCGCTGCAGATTCGGTTATCTTTGTAAAACAACGATCATAAGACAAATTATCCGTTATGAATATCATTTTGGCATCAACTTCCACACTCTTTGGTGGAGCATATCTGGAATATCTGAGAGAAGAATTAATCAAATTATATGATGGAATCGACGAAATCATTTTCGTGCCTTTCGCCAGACCGGGCGGAATTTCTCATGACGATTATACAGCAAAAGCACGTTCTTTTTTTGAAACCATCCATATTAAAGTGAAAGGTCTTCATGAATTTGAGGATAAAATACAAGCCATAAACAGTGCAAAAGCATTTTTTACAGGGGGTGGAAATACTTTTTTACTGGTAAAAACTTTACATGAAGAAGGCTTGATGAATGTTTTAAAGCAAAATGTTGAAGGCGGAAAGCCTTATCTGGGATGCAGTGCAGGAAGCAATATCGGCGGACAGAATATGAAAACAACGAACGATATGCCGATTGTATATCCTCCAAGTTTTGATTGTATGGGACTGGTTCCGTTCAATATCAATCCGCATTATCTCGATCCGAATCCTGAACTTAAACATAATGGTGAAACCAGAGAAACCAGAATCAAAGAATTTTTAACGCAGAATGATCTAAAAGTTGTCGGACTTCGTGAAGGAAACTGGATCAGAAGAATGGGCGATAAAATTACCGTTGAAGGAACCGAACTCACGAGAATCTTCGAAAAAGGAAAGGAACCTTATGAAATCGAATCCGGAACTGAACTGTAAATTTTATTTTAATTATATTTGAATTGAAGAATTTGATTTGTAATCATATGTAAATAAAATCAGATGCTTCGCAGGTTCAGCATGATATTTCTAATACTAACTGTTTTATTTCAACAGTTTATTTGTAGCAGTGTCATGCTGAGCTTGTCGAAGCACATCAATAAAGCGATCAAAAGAATAAAAATCAAAGATTTTTAAAAACTACGGTGAGCTTTTTCCATTTATAATGATCAGCTTTAAATAAAAGTTTAGTTCATCTTTTGTGACTTTTGCGGTTAAATAAAAGTTTAGACAGACTTAAAAATATGCTGAAAAAATAAAGCAGATGCTTCATTTCTAAAAAGACAATAAAAAGTTTATAAAAAAACGCAATGAAAAAGACATTGGCTGTTCTTACATTATCCACGCAGATTATTTTTGCCCAAAATATTACTCAGAAACTGGATGAAGCAACCAAAAATCTGATGAATTCTTCAGGGGCAATTTCGTCTAACTTATCATTTTATGTTTCCGATGAAAATGGAAATTTCATTTACGAATATCAGGGAAATAAAGGACTTTCCACAGCTTCTACGCAGAAAATATTTACTGCCGGAGCAGCTTTGGAGATTTTAGGAAAGAACTACACCTACAAGACTACTTCATCATATTCGGGAAATATTTCTGGTGGAAACCTGAACGGAAATCTTTTCATCAGCTCAACCGGAGATCCCACATTGGGAAGCTGGAGATATGAAGCCTATAAACCCGAAAATTTTAAGCAGAAATTAATCGATGCCATAAAAAAATCCGGGATTAAAAAAATTTCAGGAGATCTTGTGATCGACGATTCTTATTTTGATCATCAGACGATTCCGGGAGGATGGCCATGGAATGATCTTGGAAATTACTATGGAGCCGGAGTTTGGGGGATCAACTGGCGCGAAAATCAGTTCGATATCAATATCAACGGAAATGAATTCAAAAGCTTCTCTTATCCGCTTGAAGGAGTTAACTGGCTGAATGATCTTAAAGTGGGCGGAAGTTCAGATCAGAGTCTGATTTTTACGGCGCCGCATTCTGACGTTGCGCTGATTAACGGAACTTTACCCGCCAAAACGGTTACGGTTTCCGGTTCGGTTCCCAATCCGCCTTTGCAGCTTGGAGCGGAAGTGAAACAATGGCTGAAAGATTCGGGAATTGATTTTTCGGGGAAAGTGGTTACCAATTCCCAACTGGAAATTGAAGGAAAAAAAGCATTGCAGACTCCGAAAAATAATATTATTCTTACCTACGAATCGCCGACTTTGGATAAAATTATTTACTGGTTTCTGAGAAAAAGCATCAATTTTTACGGTGAAACTTTAATAAAAACGTTAGGAAAAGAGAAAAAAGGCGATCCAAGTTTTAAAAGCGGAGTAGCTTATTTAAAAGAATTCTGGAAATCAAAGGGAATCAACCCGAATATGATTAATTTTGCCGACGGAAGCGGACTTTCTCCGCAAAATTATGTTGCTGCGAAAGCAGAAGTTCAGGCTTTGCTGTACGCCAGAAAACAGCCTTGGTTTGAATCTTATTATGATGGTTTTCCAACACATGATAACGGCATGAAAATGAAAAGCGGAACGATGAGCGATACCAAATCTTATGCAGGATATCACACCTCAAAAGACGGAAAAAAATATGTTTTCTCCATTATCATCAACAATTATGAAGGAAGCGGAAGCACAGAACTGCAGAAAATCCTGAATGTTTTAAAATAAATTTGCCTTGAAGAAATCCATATTTGCAAGACTTAACAACTGGATTATTTTTACGCTGATGACAATTGTTGTCTTAACGATTGTTATTGCTTCTACGATCCTTTTTAATTTCCTCCGAAAAGAAGAAGTAAAACGGGTAGATATTTTAGTCACTGCGCTGAAATTTCAGCAGGAAGTAAAAGTTCCGAGTCTGGAAATTCAGGCATTGCTGCTGCAGATTTACAGTTCGAATACCACAATTCCGGTGATTATTCTCGATAAGAACGGACAGATTATCGAGCATAAAAATATTCCGCAGGATATTGAAAATAATTCTGCTGAAATTGTTGACTTGGCTAACAAAATGGCTAAAAATTATCCTCCGATCGAAATAAAAGTTCCCAATGCAAACAATCAGTTTGTATACTATGATAATTCCGAACTGCTGAATAATCTTCGGTATTCTCCCTATATTTTAGGGTTTTTCATTCTGTGTTATTTTCTTTTTTCATTCTGGTTTTTACGGACGATTAAAAAAACGGACGAAGGCTATCTTTGGGCAGGTCTTGCTAAAGAAACTGCACACCAGATCGGAACTCCATTATCTTCGATGATCGGCTGGATGGAAATTATGAAACTGGATACTCCGGATTCCGAAGGCGTTCATGAAATTGAAAAAGATATTGAGAGATTAAGAACGATTTCCGAGAGGTTTTCGAAGATTGGTTCTGTTCCGGAACTGAATGATAGGGATTTCAACGCGACCATTCAGGAAAATTACGATTATCTGAAAACAAGAATTTCAAGAAAGATCAATTTCGGACTTCACCTTCCCAATTACACGATTTTGGTTCCCCATAATAAAATCCTGATGAGCTGGGTGATTGAAAATCTGGTTAAAAATGCAGTGGATGCGATGAAAGGAGAGGGCTCTATTTCTATGTCGGTTTTAGAAAGAAATAAAAATATTGTTGTTGAAGTTCAGGATACGGGAAGCGGAATGACGAAACAACAGGCAAGAAATGCTTTCAAACCGGGTTATTCAACCAAGAAACGAGGTTGGGGATTGGGATTGTCTCTGGCAAAAAGAGTGATTCAGGAATATCACAACGGAGATATTAAAATTTCTCAGACGGAAATAGGAAAGGGAACGACTTTTAGGATTACGATTAAAAAAGGGTAAATTGTTTCAGGAATGTGCTGTGTAAAGTTTGTCATTCCGGAGGAATCTAAGCTGCGAAATTTATATTTTGATTTTTATTAACTGACAATTTTTCATTGAATATTTATAAGGAGTGACCTGAATTTTAGCCCTGATTGAAGCTTTGTCTGAGCTCATTTTGTGTATTTGGGGTTTGCGGCGGCGAAGCCGCCGCAAACCCCAAATACACAAAATAGCGAGTGCGGAAAGCAGGAAAAAGCTCCTGAAAATTAGCCATTATTTACAGCATTTACAAAGACTTCGACAAGCTCAGTCTGACAAAATTTCAAAATAGCAGTTGGATTTAGCAATGTCATGCTGAACTTGCAGAAACATCCGTTTGCTCAAAAACTCTTGCTGCCCACATTGACAGTAAAAAAGCGGAGAAAATTCCCCGCTTGATTACTAAGTCCTAATTTTAATCTTAGCTGCATTTATTTTTTTCCGGTTAACCACTGATCCTGTAATTTTTGTTCAGCGGCTGTTGGATTAGATTTGAACTGAAGCGTTTCGATCGTCATTTTATCCAGAATTGCTTTCCCTTTAAGATCGATTTTCTCTGTTTTGTCACCATTCTTTCTTAAAACGGTTACCGTTACATTTTGTCCTTCCTTTACAGATTTCGCATATTCTACAAACGACTGGATATTCTGAACATTGATGGTTTTTCCGTTCAGAGCAACGATTTTATCAGTGATTTTAAATCCGATGCTTTTTGAGAAAGGAGACAGGGCAGAACTTTCGTCGAATACAAAAGCATTGTCTTTATCATCAAAACCGGTCTGTTGAGGATCTTTAATGAACCAGAAGATTGGCGGAGTTTCCTGTTTTTTTGCTTCTACACCTACAAGACTCAGATATTGTGCATAAGGAGTCGGCTGATCTCCTGAAATGTATTTGTTATAGAAATCTTTTACCTGAGGATACCCTGTAACTGTTACCAGTTCGTCAATCAGTTTATCGTCTTTAAACGGTTTGTTTTCCCCAAATCGCTGAGACAGTTTTCTGATCATGTCACGATAGCCCATTTCTCCGTTGGACAGCTTTCTCAATTCGATATCCAGACACATCGCAAGAAGCGCACCTTTTTCGTAAACGTTTCTGTATTGGTCTTTGTATTCGTCTTTAAGAACATTTTTACTCATTACCGTAAAAGGCATCGTATCGTTATAGTTCTTGGAGTTGGCGATTTTTTCGCTCATTCTCTGAAGGAATTCATCTTTTGTGATCAGACCTTCCTGAATCTGGAATAAATTCGCAAAATACTCTGTTCCGCCTTCATACATCCACAAATGCTGAGACATTTTTGGATCTGCATAATCGAAATAGTGAATTTCTTCCGAATGCGTTTTCAGAGGATTTACCGTATGGAAAAACTCGTGAGAAACAACGTCTGTAATGGTTTTGTCAATGGCATCTTTTGGCATCATTTCAGGCAGGACAACACTTGTGGATTCGTGGTGTTCCAAAGCTCCGAAACCTTTGATATGCGGTTCTTCCATTCCCGAAAGATAAAGCATGATCGCATATTTTTTGTTGGTGTTCATGTCACCTAAGAATTTCTTCTGGGCAATCACCGTTTTCTCAAGATTTTCTTTGAAATCAGCGGCTTTGTATTTTCCTGTCGGAGAATAAACGCCCAATACAAGATCCATTCCTCCCGCATTAAACGTCACATAATCCGGTTTTGTGTACATTAACGGAGAATCGGTCACTTTTGCATAATTCGCTAAAGTATAGGTGTCTGTAGATTCAGATTTATCCTGATCTACCAAAGCGGTTGTTCCGTAGAAATCTGTCGGTTTCTGGATAACCAACTGATAAGGAACATCCTGCATATTATCGATGTAACCTATAAAACCGTGGGTATTGATCAGATAAACTTTTCCGGTTTCAATATCTGTTCCCGAAGGTGAAAATACCGCTTTGTGTTTGGAATCGTCCATTTCTTCATCGAAACTGTCATTCACAAGATAAGTTACTTTGCTTAAATTCTGAGCATTTTTCAGAGCGTAAGTGTTGTCATTTACTTTTGTGAAAGCAATCTCTTTTCCTTTGTTATCTAAAAATTTAATTCCTTCCACGAATCTTCCGTAATCGTCTACAGAATAAGTTCCCGGAACGGTTTTAGGAAAATGAAACTTCACGTCACCGGATTTCATTTTTGGGAATTCCATCGTTACGGCAACCTTATCGTCTTTTACATTTACCAGATCTATCGTAGTTTTTATAGACTGTGCATTTACAAAAAACGCAGCCAGTAATCCTAAACTTAGTGCTATTTTTTTCATTGAGTTCAAATTATATTCAAGTAGTTGATGAAAAACTGAATTTGTTACTTTAAAAGTTTTAAATTTTTGTTAAAATTTACAGAGAGTAATTAATTTAATACTGATTCCTGAATAAATGAAACAAAAAAGCAAAACCGAAAAATGATTTTGCCTGTATTATTAAGATTTTACTGTACCTTTTTATAATCAATGTAATAATTCTCGTTAAACTGTACAGGAGTTCCTTTTTTTAGCTTTACAGTCTGCCATTGCTCGGTTGGATTTATGGTTATTCCGTCAACAATGATTGGGAGCTTTAGATTCTTGATGATATTGGTGTAGCGGAATTTAAGTTCTTCGCCTTTCTGAGAATATTCCAGTGTCGGAATTTTTGTGGTTCTCAGATATTGATTGAAAACACTTGAAAAATCGATTCCGGATTTCTTTGAAATATAATTTTCGATCTGTTCGGTGGTAACCGTCTGATGATAAAAATCTTTATTGATTCCTCTTAAAATTTCTCTGAATTTCGCATCGTTATTGATGACCTGACGGATCGTGTGAAGCATACTTGCGCCTTTCGGATACATATCGCCGCTTCCTTCATTTCTTACGCCGTATTTCCCGATGATCGGAACATCATTCTGAATACCATTGCGGATTCCCTGTGCATAAATATCCGCAGATTTTTTGTCCATATATTTTTCGGTGAACAAGACTTCGGAGTACATCGTGAAACCTTCGTGTACCCACATATCTGCCTGATCTTTTGCTGTGATATTATTCGCAAACCACTCGTGTCCGCTTTCATGAACGATAATGTAATCCCAGTTTAATCCAACTCCCGTTCCGGAAAGATCCTGCCCCAGATAACCGTTTTGGTAAGCATTTCCGTACGCAACGTTACTTTGGTGCTCCATTCCCAAATAAGGGGAATCTACAAGCTTGTAAGAATCTTCATAGAAAGGATAGGGTCCAAACCAGTACTCAAAGGCTGAAAGCATGGGTTTTACCTGCTGAAACTGTTTTTTTGCTTTGTCTAAATTATAATCAATTACCCAGTAATCCAAATCCAGTTTCCCTTTTTCTCCGTTAAAAGTATCTTTGAAGTTCACATATTTTCCAATATTCGGAATGATAGAGTAGGCGTTAATCGGATTTTTAACTTCCCATGTGTAAGCCATTTTATCACCTTCTGCTTTTTTGCTTATTAATCTTCCGTTTCCAACCCCCACTAAATCTTTGGGAGTAATGATTTTCATCACAACGCCATTGTCGGGTTCATCATCCCAGATATCTTTGGTAGGAAGCCAGATAGAAGCTCCGATTCCTTCGTCGGCAACGCTCATCCACGGATTTCCGTTTTCATCTTTGGTGAAAACCCAGCCTCCGTCCCAAGGTGCCCGTTTTGCAATGGTTGGATTTCCGGAATAGGTGACGTCAATTGTATATTTTTCTCCTTTTTTAAAGCTTTTATTGGTTTTGATCCAGATAAAATCGCCGTCCTGTTTATATTCTGCAACCGGAAAACTGGCTTCCAATTTATCGGCTTTCATTGGCTGCTGCAGATCAATCTGAAACGTAGGATTGGTAACGTCTTTAATGATCTCAAAACTGATCTTGTTGTTTCCCTTAATACTTTTCTGAGTAAAATCAGGCTCTACGGTAAGGTCATATTTTTTGACGTCCCAAAAGTTTCGGAATTGTGTATTGGAACCTTTTAAGGTATCCTGTTTCGTGAAAACCTTATCTTTCTCGAAAAACTGTCCGAAAGAAAGACTTGCCGCAAACAAAAGCGTATATGAAAGTTTTTTCATCTGAATTAAATTATAATCGCTAAAATAGAAATTTAATAGACGTAAAATTCAGCTTATCTAAATTATTACGATCTTTTTAATTAGACGAAAGAAGTAAAAGTTTGTTACATTTTTTGTCGTTATCATTTCGTAATCAATGGTTTCCAAGTAAAATTCCCCTCCTCTGGAGGGGTGTCAAAAATTCTGAAGAATTTTTGACGGGGTGGTTAAAAAACACAATCCGCAAAAGACTTACTATCAATATTTTCAGAAACAATTCTTTTCCAGACAAAAACCCCAGCCGCGATTGCAGCAATTGTCTGAGCTCATTTTCAAGGTTCAGGTTTTGCGGCGGCAAAGCCGCAAAACCTGAACCTTGAAAATAGCGAGTGCGGAAAGCGCGATAAAGCTCCTGAAAAAGAAAAATCCCGCAGAAAATCTACGGGACTATATTTTAAATGAATAAAAATTATTTCTGAACTGTAGGTAAATTTCCAGCCGCTTTCTGAACTTTCTTATACGTATACGAACACATGATGATACTGAATTCGTACAGTAAAAGCAGTGGAAATGCTGCCATCAACATACTTAAAACGTCTGCCGGAGTGATAATTGCTGCAACTACCATGATTAAAACAATCGCATGACGACGGTATGTTTTCATAAAGGTTGGTGTAAGAATTCCGATGGTGGTAAGGAAATAAATAAGAACCGGAAAAAGGAAAATTACGCCCATTCCTAAAACAACCTGTAAAAACAGAGTCGTATAATCGCTTAAATCATAAAGCGGAATAATAATATCGGAGATTTTGAAAATAACCCCAAAATTAACGGCAAAAGGAAGAATTAAATAATATCCGCATAAAACGCCCGTCATGAATAAAATCCAAACCGAATTGATGATAAAGATTGAATTTTTTCTTTCATTCGGATGTAAAGCGGGGCTGATGAATCTCCAAAGTTCCCATACAATATAAGGAAAAGCCAAAACAATTCCTCCAAAAATGGAAACTGCCATCATCACATTAAACTGCTGGTAAAGCTTGCTTGCACGAACCGGAAAATCTTTCGGAAGGTGAATGCTGTCTTCGCCCAAAATCATTTTGGAAAAATGATTCACAATCTCAAAGGTGGCAAAATCATTTCGGGTAGGACCAAAGAAAACGTGATCCATAATCCAGTTGATATTGAAACCGATAATAACTGCAGCAATTATAATAGCGAGAATTGAACGGATGAGATGACCTCTTAGTTCACCAATATGTCCCCAAAAAGACATGTCTTTAGCATCACTCACAGGATAATATTTTTTTAAGATTTCAAATTTAGGAAAAAAGTTTCAGTAAAAGGAAGTTTAATATCAATACTGTGGACTAATTCTCTATTTTCATATCGTTGAGCAGATTTTTAGCAATTTTGCCGATTTCTTTCCATCGCTCATCCAGATTAAGGTCTACTTTTTCGAAAAACCATTCGTCCTCAGTAATTTTTGATACAGCCTCTTTAAATTGTAAAAGTTTAGGAATGGTTGCCACACCGATCAGGTTGTTTCTCAGCATAGTTTTGAAAATTTCTTCGGTAAAGACAAATTCTATATTTTCTTCAAGTCTTCTGAATGGAAAATCTTCCGAGGCATTAGTTCTGAATTTTTCGGCATCATAAGTACACAGGACTAAAACTTTTACCAATATATCATAATAGTCATTACTGTTTTCATCAAATGTATGTTCCGTGAAATAATTTATCTTTTGCTCTTTCTTTCTTGATACAGTATAAGTTCTGGGCTGGTCTGCGTGGTAATAGATATAATTTCTCAGGATATAAAATAAAAGACCTGCCAAAAGAAGTAAAAAATACATAAAAGAGATTAATTAATTCCTTCATCCAGCAATTTATGCAGATCGATAATTCCGAAATATTTTCCGTTTTCCGTTACCACAAGCTGTCCGATATTATTGTCCTTTAATATTTTCATGGCTTCTTTAGCCAAAGCGTTTCTCTCGATGGTCTTCGGATGCGCAGACATGATGTCTTTTGCCAGAACTTTCGCAATATCATCACCTTTTAAGAGCATTCTTCTCAAATCACCATCGGTAATGACTCCGATAATTTCGTCATTATTCGTTACAACTGTGATTCCGTGTCGGGAACCGCTGATTGAGATGATGACATCTTTTACCGTATCATTTTCTGTAACCTGAGGTTTTTGGGATGAAAGGAAATCATCTACTTTGGAAATTAAATTTTTACCCAGACTTCCTCCCGGATGAAATTTGGCAAAATCATTCGCCTTAAAATCATTCATTTCCATTAAAGCAATCGCCAAAGCATCTCCCAAAGCCATTTGCAGAGTGGTTGAACTGGTAGGCGCAAGTTTATTCGGACATGCTTCCTTTTCTACATACGTATCTAAAATAATTTCGGAAAATTCAGCAAGTTTACTGGATTTATTTCCCGTCATTCCTATTAATGCAGAAGAATAGTCTTTCAGGAAAGGAACCAGATTCACAATCTCCGGTGAATTTCCGGAATTTGAAATACACAACACAACATCCTGCTTCTGGATAACGCCCAAATCTCCGTGGATGGCTTCCGAAGCGTGTAAAAACTGAGAAGGGGTTCCTGTGGAATTCAGGGTGGCAACAATCTTATTTCCAACGTGCGCCGATTTGCCGATTCCCACCACGATAAGTTTTCCCTTGGCAGAATGAATAATTTCTACGGCTTTCGCAAAATCTTCATTGAGTCTGGATTTAAGTTTTTCTAATTCTGAAATTTCTATTTCTAACGTACTTTTTGCGATTGAAATAATGTTGGCTCTTTCCATTTTTACTTTTACAGGCTATACGAAAAATCTCTTAAAAAACGTTATATTTTTAAAAGGATATTTAATATAAATTTTATTTTTTATAAATTCGTTCGCTTTTATTTTAAGCGAAAAATTCATATCTTTGGGTTAGATGCAAATTTAGCAATAGAAAATTAGATGAGCGCAAAAAAAGCCAATTTATCAGGCGAATTGAAAAAATATTTCGGGTTTTCTACTTTTAAGGGACAGCAGGAGCAGATTATAGAAAACCTTTTGAACGGGAAGGATATATTTGTTCTGATGCCTACAGGAGGAGGAAAATCCTTATGTTATCAGCTTCCGGCTCTTATTTCGGAAGGTACGGCAATTGTGGTTTCTCCGCTTATAGCGTTGATGAAAAACCAGGTAGATGCCGTGAACGGGCTTTCATCTGACGATGGAGTAGCACACGTTTTAAATTCATCATTAAACAAAACGCAGACCAAACAGGTTTTCGACGATATTAAAAGTGGTAAAACCAAACTTTTATATGTTGCCCCAGAATCACTAATTAAGGAAGACTATCTGGATTTTCTGAAAGATGTGAAAATTTCCTTCTTTGCCATTGATGAAGCACACTGTATTTCAGAGTGGGGACACGATTTCAGACCGGAATACCGAAACCTGAAATCCATTATCGATAAAATTGCCGATGTTCCGGTAATTGCACTTACCGCAACAGCTACACCAAAAGTTCAGGATGATATCCAGAAAACGTTGGGAATGACGAATGCTTTGGTTTTTAAAGAAAGCTTCAACAGACCGAATCTCTACTATGAAGTACAGCCTAAGGTAAATGTAGACAAGGAAATCGTAAAGTTCATCAGTCAGAATAAAGGGAAATCCGGAATTGTTTACTGTCTGAGCCGAAGAAAAGTTGAAGAATTTGCACAGCTTCTGCAGGTAAATGGCGTAAATGCACTGCCTTATCATGCAGGTCTCGACCAGAAAATAAGGGTAGCCAATCAGGATAAATTTCTGATGGAGGAAGTGGATGTAATTGTGGCAACCATTGCCTTCGGAATGGGAATCGATAAGCCGGATGTACGTTTTGTAATACATTACGATTTCCCGAAATCTCTGGAAAGCTATTATCAGGAAACCGGTCGTGCAGGAAGAGATGGTGGAGAAGGTCATTGTCTCGCGTTCTACGATCCTAAAGATATTGAAAAACTGGAGAAATTCCTTGCTCAGAAGCCTGTTTCCGAAAGAGAAATCGGATTGCAGCTTCTAAATGAAGTGGTAGGCTACGCCGAAACTTCGATGAGCAGAAGACAGTATATTCTGTATTATTTCGGGGAAAATTTTGATCCAATCAATGGTGACGGAGCAAAAATGTGCGACAATTCATCGAATCCGCCCAAATTAAAAGATGCAACAGACGATCTGAGAAAAGTTCTTGAGCTGATTAACGATACAGGAGAAAAATTCAAAGCCAAGGATCTGATCTCGGTCATCGCAGGAAAAGAAACTGCAGTTACCAAGTCTTACAAACTGGAGCAGACTTCTTATTTCGGTTTTGGAAAAGAAGAAAAAGACAACCACTGGAAAACAATTTTAAGACAGGCAACGGTTCAGAATTTTTTACAGAAAGATATTGAAACTTACGGCGTTTTAAAAATTGCTGAAAAGGGAAGACTTGTTCTTGATGGCAAACTGGAACATTCTTTCTTAATTGCAGAAGACCGTGAGTTTGATTTAACACAGACAAAAGCAGAAAGCGATCAGGTTCAGATGCAGTCCGGAGGCGGTCTGGATCAGAATTTATTCAATCAGCTTAAAGAACTAAGAAAAAAGGTTGCCAAAAAACACGGAATTCCTCCTTACACGGTGTTCATGGACCCGAGTTTGGAAGATATGACGGTTCAGTATCCTATTACGGTGGAAGAAATCACTAAAATCTATGGAGTCGGAGAAGGAAAAGCCAAGAAATACGGTAAAGAATTCGCAGATTTTATCAGTAAATATGTAGAAGACAACAATATCGAGCGAACTCAGGATATGGTTCTGAAACAGGTGGCAAACAAATCCAGTCACAAAGTTTTTATCATTCAGAGTACCGATAAAAAGATCGATCTTGAAGACATTGCAAGAGCCAAAAATCTTTCGATGGACGAATTGCTGAAGGAAATGGAACGTATTGTTTATCAGGGAACCAAACTGAATATCGATTATTATATTGAAGATAATTTTGATGAAGATATTGTTGACGGTTTCATGGAATTCATGAATGAGTCTGAAAGCGACAGCATGAAAGTTCTTTTAGATGAATTCGGAGACGAACTTTCGGATGAAGAGGTGAGAATGTTGAGAATAAAATTCATCAGCGATGTTGCCAACTAAATGAAAGATGTATTAAAATATCTTTTGTATATTATAATTTTCTTGATAGGATGCTATTTCCTTTTACTTCTTTTTGGGGTATTTATAGACTGGTTTCTTCAGGGAAAAAAATAAAAAAGAAGCTCTTCCCACGAGGAGTTTCTTTTTTATTTTAAGAAAAAGTACTCATTTAAGTGGTATTCGTAAAGTTTGTCATTCCGTAGGAATCTCAACATAAAATTTTCTAGTACTACATTTAGATTCCTACGGAATGACAAACTGAACAAATGAAAAAATTAAATAGAGTTTAATTTCATACTGAAATTATTAATCAGAATGTTTAAACTTAATAGCTATAATCGTCGCAAAGACGCAAAATATTCATTAAATACGGCCTTGTCTTAAGGCGCAAAGATATTTTATCTACGATAAAATTAGGCATCAATTCTTATTGGAAATCTTTGATTTTCTTACGCCTTAAAAGTTTAAGACTAATAAAGATCTTGCGTCTTTGCGTTTTCCAATAAGTATATTTTTATTTATAAAAAAGATTAAATAAACTCTATAGGTTTGGTTTGAAGGTTAAGAAAACTTTTTACTAATTTTACAGTGATGAAAAAGATTTCTGTCATATTTATTCTGCCGGATCTGGAAACCGGAGGCGCGGAAAGAATTGTTACCACCATTGCAAATCATCTCTCACGGGATCGTTTTGAGCCTAAGATATTGCTTTTGCGCAAACAGGGAGGTTATCTCAGTATTTTGAAAGATGACGTTGAAATCATTGATGTGAATACGGAAAGAATCAGACATTCCTTAAAACCTATTCTCAGGGAAATTTACCGCAGAAAGCCGGATATTGTATTTTCCGGATTTGGAGAAGTAAACGCTTATCTGTCTTTATTCATCAAAGTTTTTCCCAAGACAAAATTTATTGCAAGGGAAACCAATGTTGTTTCTCAGCACGTTACCAGAAAGGAAATTAAATTTTTCTACAATTTCTATAACAATTACGATACAATCATTGCGCAAAGTGATGATATGAAGCATGATCTGATGCTTAATTTTAAGATTAAGCCTTCGAAAATTGTTAAAATAAACAATCCTGTAGATTTTGATTTTATTGATGAAAAAATTAAAATTTCCCATAAACCGGAAAGTTTTAAATACTGCTATAAAAATGTTGTAGCGATCGGAAATTTATCGGCAAGAAAAGGTTTTGATAATTTACTGAAAGTTTTCTCCAGACTTAAAAACGAAAATATTCTGCTTCATATTTTAGGAGACGGTCAAGATCGTGAGATTTTGCACCAAATGAAAGATTTTTTAGGTCTGAAAAATGTGATCTTTCACGGAAGACAGGAAAATCCTTATCAGTTTTTAAAATATGCAGACTTGTTTATCCTTTCATCAAGATATGAAGGTTTTCCGAATGTTTTGCTTGAAGCCGGAGCTTGCGGAACGTATTCTTTAGCCAATAATTGTCCCGGAGGAATTACCGAAATCATTCAGGACGACACCAATGGAGAAATTGCGAATATTGAAAATTATGAAGATTTTTCGCAGAAGATTATGAGGATTCTACATGAAGATCATGAAAATGAAGCCATTAAAAATTCGATAAAATCCAGATTTTCCAAGAATATTATCTTAAATCAGTACGAAAAAGTTTTGCTGGATCTTATGAAATAACTGTCTTGAGTATTCAGTTAATATTTTTTAATTTTGGACTTTTAATTTCAGAAAACAATTACTAATGATTAAAATCCAGAAACTGGGATGTGCCTGCGAAAAACCGACTTCCACTTACACAGAATTCAGAACGTCAGAATTGGGAATCGATAAAACGAATGGAAAATTTGCCGAAGTAAGCATTCAGCAGTGTAAACTTTGCCAGAGAATCTGGATCCGTTATTTTGTGGAATATGAAAGTTTTTCCAAATCCGGAAGATGGTACAAGGGAATTGTTTCTAAAAAAGACCGTCCTCAAATTACCCCCGAAAATGCTGTAGAATATTTGGAAAGCCTTGATTGGTACGTTTACGGAGGCTCGTATTTTGAAAGCACAGGAGAATTTGGACAGGGGAAACTGAGGTTGGATTTGTAACAGGTTGGAAGTATGAAGCCGGGAGCTGGAAGATCATACTATTGGAAAAGTTTAGTTTAATGAATAAAAGATTAAATTTAAAAGATATTTGCAATTCTTTAAACTTCCATCTTCCATCCTCAATCATCCCTCTCAAAAATTTGACAAATCTCACTTTCTCACGTGGTAATAAATCGTTAAATTTGTAAGCATAAGAAAGTTAATAATAAACAAATTCATAAAATAACATGAGTCAATTTGATGTTACCGTAATCGGTTCCGGTCCTGGTGGTTATGTTGCTGCAATCCGTGCTGCACAATTAGGTTTCACAACAGCAATTATTGAAAAATATCCAACTTTGGGAGGAACTTGTCTTAACGTGGGATGTATTCCGTCAAAAGCGCTTTTAGACAGCTCTGAGCATTTTGAGAACGCAAAACACAATTTTGCAGGTCACGGAATCATTATCAACGAGCCTCAAGCCGACATTGCAAGAATGATCGAGCGTAAAAATGAGGTAATTAAACAAAATACAGACGGAATCAGCTATCTGATGAACAAAAACAAAATCACTGTTTTTGAAGGAGTGGGAAGCTTTGAATCCGCTACTCAGATCAAAGTAACAAAAAACGACGGTTCTACAGAAACCATCGAATCCAAATATACCATCATTGCAACAGGTTCTAAACCGTCTTCTTTACCTTTCATCACGTTAGATAAAGAAAGAGTGATTACTTCTACAGAAGCTTTAAATCTTAAAGAAATTCCGAAACATTTAGTCGTAATCGGAGGTGGAGTAATCGGTCTTGAATTAGGTTCCGTTTACCTAAGATTAGGAGCTCAGGTTACTGTGGTTGAGTTTATGGATAAAATTATCCCGACAATGGACGGAGCATTAAGTAAAGAATTAACGAAAGTTCTTAAAAAGCAGGGAATGAAATTCATGCTTTCTACAGCCGTATCAGCCGTGGAAAGAAACGGAGATACAGTAAAAATTACAGCGAAAGACAAAAAAGGAGAGGAAGTAACAGTAGAAGGAGATTACTGTCTGGTTTCTGTAGGAAGAAAACCTTACACAGACGGTCTTGGATTGGAAAAAGCAGGGGTTGAGCTTGACGAAAGAGGAAGAGTAAAAGTAAATGACCATTTACAGACCAACGTTGCCAACATTTATGCAATCGGAGACGTAGTAAAAGGAGCAATGCTGGCTCACAAAGCAGAAGAGGAAGGTGTTTTTGTTGCTGAAACGTTAGCAGGACAGAAGCCTCACATCAATTATAATTTAATTCCGGGAGTGGTTTACACTTGGCCGGAAGTTGCAGGAGTTGGAAAAACTGAAGAGCAGTTGAAACAGGAAGGAGTAGCTTATAAAGTAGGTTCTTTCCCGATGAGAGCTTTGGGAAGAAGCCGTGCAAGTGGTGATGTAGATGGTTTGGTAAAAATTATTGCTGACGAAAAAACAGACGAAGTTCTTGGAATGCACATTGTGGGAGCAAGAGCAGCAGATTTAATTGCTGAAGGAGTTATCGCTATGGAATTCCGTGCAAGTGCAGAAGACATCGCAAGAAGTTCTCACGCGCACCCTACGTATGCTGAAGCAATTAAAGAAGCAGCTTTGGATGCTACGGCAAAAAGACCAATTCATATGTAATTGATAAACAGTCATATAAATAATAAAGAGAAATCAGATACTGGTTTCTCTTTTTTTGGCATGAAAGTGGAGTTGGAGATTAAAAAAAGTGTTATGAAAAATATATTTATGAGTGTTTTGTTTCTTGTAGGAAGTTTTTCTTTCGCCCAGGAAGCAGGAAAAGCAGGCGAGCTTTTAAAAAACGAGGCTTCAAAAACAGAAATGGAATCTCCAAAAGCAAAAAGAGCGGAGAACAGAAACAGCAATAATTCCGGATTCAGAAATCAGAATGGAAATAATAACGGATTCAGAGGTAAAAATCCCAATTATCAATGGAATCAGCAGTATGGATATTCAGAAGTTTTTCTGAGAATTCCAGAGCAGGGAATGTTCAGTGTTGAACTGGGAGATCAGTTTATTTCCAATAATTCCGGAAGATTCAGATTTTTTGATCTTCCGTCGGGAAGAATTCCTGTTTCAATTTATGAAAACGGTTATTTATTATATAGAACCACTTTGAATGTAAGAAACAACAGCAGATTGGTTCTTGATTTCTTTACCAATGAAGGATTATTTTTATTAGATTCATATCCTGTTCAGAACCAGTCTTACGGATTTAATGACTGGAATGATGTCTGGAACAATCCTTACGGAAATTCGGGAGAATGGAATGATAACGTAAATTATCCTAATGTGATGGATAATCAGACGTTTCAGGGATTTATGGCGATGATGAAGGAAAAGGCTTGGTTTGACGATAAAAAAATGATGTTCATTAGTCAGCAAGGAAAACATGCCCTGTTTACTTCGAATCAGATCCTTATTTTGGTAAAAGATTTAAGTTTTGACAAAAATAAAATTTCTCTTGCAAAGTCTATGTTTTCAAAATGTGTAGATAAGCATAAATATTTTCTGGTTTACGATGCCTTCGATTTTGAAAGCAGCAAACGGGAATTGATGGAATTTGTACAAAATTCATGATAAAAAAACTTTTGAAAAATATTTACAAAAAAATAAAATAAAAGAGAGATATTTTTCTCTCTTTTTTAGATTTAAAAAATATGAGATCATTTTTGTTAAGCTTTTCTATTTTTATTTCGGGTTACACTTTTAGTCAGAATATCAAGTCAATCAGTAAAACGGTTTCGGAAATCAATAGTATTAAAAACTATCAGACCAAAACTGTTCCCTATTCTTATTTCTTAGGAAAAAACCAGATTTCAGATAACGGAATTGAACTGAAAGGATTTTATAAAGATGGAAAACTTAAAAAAATAGAACATTTTGTAGGTCTTTCGGCATGGAATATCAGTACACAATATTTTTTCTCAGAAAATGATAAACTTATCTTTGTTTTGGCAAAAAAATATCAGATCATTGATGAGAATGGATATATAAAAAATCCTAAATTACTTTCAGAATCAAGATATTATTATACTGATGAAAAACTTGTAAAAGTAACAGGTATTGCTCAAAATCCCGATGTAGAAAACAGTTATTTGAAAGAGTCCAAAACCCTGAGAAGAGATTTGGAAGAATATAAATAGGTTAAAGATTTGATTTTCCTTACCTTTGCAGACTAATTTTATCATACATGCAATTCGGAAAAACTCAGACTTTAAAAATTTCAGATAAAAATAATTCGGGATGGATCTTAACAGACGAATCCGGAGAAAAGGCTTTTCTTCCTAAAATTTTCATTCAGGATGATAAGGAAATTGATGACGAAATTGAAGTTTTTGTATATCAGGATGACGGAAAATTAAAGGCAACAACAGAAATTCCTTTGGCAGAAGTAGGAGAGTTTGCCGTAATGAGCTGTATACAAAGTCTTCCAAGCGGAGCTTTTATGGATTGGGGAATCATCAAAGATTTGTTTATTCCTTACAAGCAGCAGAAATCTAAGATCATTGAAGGCAAAAGATATCTTGTCTATATTTATGTGGATGAAGATCTGGAACTGATTACCGGAACCACGAAATTCAAAAGAAATCCTCAATATCAGGATCTGCCTTTTCAGAAAGGCGATAAAGTGGATCTTATTATGATGAATGAAAGTGAGTTGGGCTGGAATGTAGTCATCAACAAAAAATATATCGGACTCATTTACAATTCGGATGTATTCAAAAAGCTGTATCCGTTGTCTGAAGAATCCGGTTATATCAAAGAGATCCGCGAAGACGGAAAAATTGATGTTTCCCTACAGCCACAAGGTTTTGAAAATATTGATGAATTTAAAAAGAAAATTTTAGACAGACTTGAAGAAAACTACGGTTTGCTTCATCTTTCAGACAAATCAACTCCCGAAGAAATTAAAGACGAAGTTCAGATGAGCAAAAAGAACTTTAAAAAAGCCATCGGAGGATTGTATAAAGATAAAATTATTGATATTCTAGACGACAAAATTCGATTATTGTAATTGTTTTTGACTCATCAAAAAGTTGTAAAGACAATCAATAAACCTTTAAAAATAAAAAAAACGAGCGGAAAATTTTCCGCTCGTTTTTGTTTAGTCTCTGTTCTTAATCAGAAGCCAGCCTGTATATACTCTGCCGTCTGAAACTTTTATCGTATACCAGTAGTTTCCTGTCGGGACAGGATTTCCGTTGAGTTTTCCGTCCCATTGCAGAGGTTTTTTAGAAATAATCTCCTTGAAAACAGGAAGACCTCTTCTGTCGTAAACGCTCACTTCAGTTCCCGGATAATTTTCCAGTCCTGCAATTTTCCATTGGTCATTATATCCGTCTGCATTGGGAGTGAATGCATTTGGGATATTGAATATCGAAAAAGGTTTCTGACCAATGATACAGCCTCCTTTTGTTCTTACATAAACAATATATTCTCCAATATTTAAGTTCGTGAAAATGTTAGAATCCTGCCATGTGAAGTTATCTAAAGAATATTCAAAGCTGCCTGTCGCAGAAAGGATTACCGTTGCGGAATTGTTGCTGATATTTACTGAGGTAATTTCCGGCAAAACCGTATAGCTTACCTGAATGTTATCCGTACTCTGACAGCCAAAACTATTGGTTACTGTTACAGAATAATTTCCCGGAGTTGAAACGGTGATTGTCTGAGTCGTTGCTCCGTTGCTCCATAGATAAGATGAAAATCCGCTTCCTGCATCCAGAGTAACTGTTTTTCCCTTACAGAAATCAATTCTTTCAGGAAGGTTGAATATAGGTTTAGGGTTCAGAGCTATATTTAATCGTACAATCTTAAAACATCCGTCCGGTGTGGAAACCTTTACATGGATAACGGTCGCTCCTAAATTTAAAGAGTACGCAGAAGGATTGGTAATTACGTTCCCAAAATCATCCGTATAAGTAAATGTATATCCTGAAGGATTGGCAATAATATTACTTTGATACGACGTTAAATTCACAATCATAGAGTTTCCTGTCGTACTGTTACAGAACGTCGCCGAATAATCATTGGCAGGAACATTATTCGTTGAAAGTGTTACCGTAATTGCCAGTTTTTCAGATTCACAGTTGTTCAGCGTCTGTGTTATGTAGTAAACTGTTCCGTTCACCAGAGGAGTTGTAAGCGGTAAGATATTTCCTGCGGCATCATAAAACTTAAGGGAAGTTCCGGTTACAGCTAAACTTGCCAAAGTAGGATTTGCCGAAGCACAAAAATCCTGAACAGCGTTTCCTGTAGGTTTTGGAGTTTCATTCACGGTAACCTGAACAGCGATTTTATCACTTTCGCATCCGTTAATCGTTTGAGAAGCATAATAGGTCTGTCCGTTTACCAGCGCCGTTGTTGAAGGTAAAACATTTCCGGCTGCATCGTACCATTTGATATTCTGTCCTGTAATCTGAATATTGGTAACAGTTGGATTGGTGCTTTTACAGAAGATTTGCTGAAGATTGGTTGTTACTGGTAATGCCGTTGCTGTTACCGTTACATTTTGGTTTTGTGCCAAAACATTTCCGTTTCCGTCATTATAAGTCCAGTGGATCACATAAGTTCCCGGAACAGAATAGGAAAGAGGATCGGTAGTGGTTGCCGTAATGATTCCGGCACAATTATCTGTTGCTTTTGGAAAATTCGAAATCGTCGTATGGCAGTCTCCTATGATATTGGGAAGATTTGTTACATTAGGAACTGGCGGAGTAATATCACCAACAATTACATGCACAGAAAAACTTCCGTCGCATCCATTAGTAGATCCTGTAACCTGACAAGTATATATTCCAGAGTTTGCTGTTGTTGAATTGAGAATTGTAGGATTTTGCTGATTTGAAGTAAATCCATTTGGCCCAGTCCAGTTATAGGTTGTTCCGCCAGTTGCATTCAACTGAATATTTGCACCTAAACAAATGTTCATACTTGAATTTTGAGGTAAATTATTACATCTTTCTAGTTTTAACAAGTAACCATCATCATTAGTTGTTGATGTGTTTATTGTATTTAAAAAATACTCATTGGCAGAAGGATCAAAATCACAGTTCCAGTGAAAAGTTCCGACATAATAATAACTGTCATTAAGATTTACTGTTTGATAAACTCTTGCATACGCATTTGGTTTATAGGCATTAGTAGATCCTATTCTGAAAGACGTTTTATATTCTCTATTAGGGTTAAAAGTTATCGAACAGCCTTCTGAATATCCGCTTCCAAATACAATATTATTTACTCCCAAGTCAGGATTGGCATCGAAAGTTTTATCAAAATATCCATTAACATGCAGGTTATTATAATCATCACAACTTAAACCCTCTATAGATAAAGGAAAATGCTGTCCGTTATTTAAATATTTTTTTACATCAAGTAAATTATTGTTAGTATCGAACCACAATAAATAAAGGCTGATATAAGTATTGGAAGGCAATAAATATTGATTACTTGAAGGATCTACGTCAATAGGTAAAAACTGAGCCATCCATTGACCTGAAACAATAAGTTTATCATTTTTATCAACAAGAATATCAGAATAACTTTGGTCTTCTTGAATTCCAGACCAAAGCAAAGTCCCGTTAGTGTTGTATCGCTGCAATGTATACCGAGACTGACCATATATGTTATTCATCACAAAATAGACATCATTATTAGAATTTAAAACCAATTTATTTTCGATTCCGTTGGTAACTTTTTTTAGCCATTGAACCTGTAAAGAAGAATTAAATTTAATAATGTACGAAGCCGCCGTAGAGTTTGTATCATTAAAAGCTGTATTTGCAGCTTGTTGAAATACAAGATCATAAAAAGTAAAAGTACTTAGATATACATTTCCGTTGTTATCAACATCTAATGAATTTGGATTTGAGTTTGTTACCTGCGTTTCATTAATAAGGTTTCCATTAAGGTCTAAAGTGGTAATTGTAGCATAGCCATTAATATAATTTCCTTGATAAACAGATTTATTGGTGAGTGCATACACTTTTCCGTTTTTAACCTTCAAATCGTACTCAATATCATTATGTACATTACTTATTTTGTAACTCCACAGATAATTACCATTACTATCCAGTTTGATGACAAAGGTTGTTCCTGATCCTCCTGAACTTATATAATTTGTTGGAATTAAAAGATTTACACCTGGTCCCGGATCTATATCAATTCCACTGAAACTAAGGGTCTTACCTAAAAGATACATATTTCCATTATCATCTTTTTGAACTTTTGAAATATGATCAGCATAGTCTGTATAGCTTCTGAATTGTTTTACCCAGGAAAAGTTCTGAGAAAACAAAAATCCACAGCAGAAAACTGTGCATAGAAACAATATTTTTCGCATTGGTTACTAATTTTTCGGCAAATATATTAAAATCCGCTATTTCAAAAAGATTAATAAAACGCAATCTCACAATAAGATTTAAAATATGATGCAAATCATACAAATTTGTTTAATAAATTTGTTTAACAATTTTGTCAAAAATAAATTTTCATATAAATTTGCACAAATTTGTTTAACAAAAATGTCAAATCAAGCAAAAAAAGACCAAACACAGGAATTAATTAAGGAAACAGCAAAGAATTTATTCTTTGTGAAAGGTAAGTTTGACACTACTACTCAGGAAATTGCAGATGAAGCCGGTGTCAACAGAACGCTTATCAATTATTATTTCCGCTCACGGGACAACCTCATCCAGATCATTTTTGATGAAGCCCAGAAAGTGGAAAAAGAAAAATCTGAGATTATTATGACCTCCGATCTTCCTCTTAAAGAAAAGATCAGCCAGTTTATCGAAGGAAGCTTATCCACAAGTCTTCAGTATCCTTATCTGGAAACCTATATCGTTTCACAGATCAATAAAGGGAACTGCCACAAAAAAGATATTGAAGAAGATGAATTGAAAAGGCTTTTTAAGGATATTGAAACAGAAATGGAATTGGGGAATATAGAAAGGATGAAACCCATTCAGTTTCTTCTGAATATGATTTCCCTGCTGGTTTTCCCGAGTGCGGTAAGACCTTTATTAATGGAAAATCTTATGATCAGTGAGGAAGAATTCGACAAGATTATTTCGGAAAGAAAAGAGATCATTTTAAATATGCTATTTAAAAACTAAAACGGTAAAGTATTTTAAGAAATGATTCGTCATTTGAAATAAAATCACTTAACAGAATAATTACATTAAAAAAATAAACGAAGTATAATATTATGAAAAAACGTGTAACTGCAAACAAGCTAAAAGTAGGAATAGCGGCTGCATTTATGATGTTCGGTTTTTCATCGGTGTCTGCACAACAGCAGGTTTCCTTGCAGGAAGCAATTAAGCAGGCACTTCAGAATAAAGCGGAAGCCAAAAGGGCAGCTTTACAGATCAAAAAAGCCGAATATAAAATTGATGAGGCAAAAGCAGGAGCTTTACCACAGATTGCAGCAACAGCAGGTTTAACCTACAATCCGATCATTCAGGAATCTCTTCTTGAGTTTGGAGGCGAAAAAATCAGAGCCCAGTTTGGACAGCCGTGGAACTCTACAGCTTCTGTACAGCTTCAACAGGCGATTTTCGATCAGAGAGTTTTCACCGGACTGAAGGCGGCAAAATCTACAAGAGAATTTTATGTGCTTAATGCCCAGCTTACCAACGAACAGATCATCGAAAATGTAGCATCCGCTTACTATCAGGTTTTTGTTCAGGAAGAAAATCTTAAAACCGTAGAGGCAAGCTACTCCAATACGGAAAGAGTAAGAAACGTTATTAAAAGCCTGGTGGATAACGGTCTGGCAAAATCTATTGATCTCGACAGAACCAACGTTCAGCTTACCAATATCGGATCAAACAAACAGACGTTAATCAACTCTGTTCAGTTGGCTAAAAACGCACTGAAGTTTTACATGGGAATTCCGATTGAGTCTGATATCGAGCTGGAAGAAAAAACCATTGAACCAAAACCGGAACTGGTAGCAGGAAATTTAAACCTTGATAACCGTACCGAAATTAAAGTTTTAAACAAAAACAGAGAGCTTTTGGTATTCAATAAAAAAGCTACGGAAGCCTATCTGTATCCTACGGTAAACCTGGTTGCCAATTACGGTTGGGGTGCAAATGGAGCAAAATTTCCTTTAACCAACGGACTTAAGAACGGCGTTCTCTGGAGCGATTATTCTGCAATCGGATTAAATGTTAATATTCCGATTTTTACCGGAGGAGCTACAAAAGCGAAGATCAATCAGGCAGAAATTGATATTCAGGATCTGGATCTGAACATTCAGAATACGCAGTTAAGCCTAAATTTAGATTATAAAAATGCCATTACCAACATAGAAAATGCTTTAATTAATATTGAAAGTATGAAAGACAACGTAGGATTGGCAGAAAGAGTTCAGAAAAATACACAATCCAACTACCAGTATGGTTTAGCAACACTTACAGAAGTTCTGGATGCTGAAAATGCATTAACGCAGGCAAAACAGAACTACGCCAATGCTTTGCTGGATTATAAACAGGCTGAAATCAAGTTAATTAAAGCAAAAGGAGAATTAAATACACTACAAAACCCGTAATAAACTATGAAAAAAACTTTAATATATATCATCGTAGCAGCTGTCCTGGTTGGTTTGGCGGCTTACAAGATTGCCGGAAATAAAGAAAAGCAGACGCAGGAAGTAAAAGAAGTTGCAAAACAGGTAGATAAGATCAACGTTAACGTTGTAACGGTTTCCCGACAAAATATCGATACAGATTACAGTGCAAACGGAACATTTATTCCAAAACAGGAAATGAACCAGTCTTCTGAAATTTCAGGACGTGTGGTAAGCGTTTTGGTAAAAGAAGGTTCCAGAGTGGGAGCAGGACAGGTATTGGCAACCATTAAAAGAGATGCCATTGAAGTAGATGTTACACAGGCTCAGAATAATTTGCAGAATGCTATTGCAGACAACCAGCGTTACGAAAATGCCTTCAAAACAGGAGGAGTTACCAAACAGCAGCTTGATAATTCAAGATTACAGCTTAAAAACGCTCAGGCTGCGCTAAGAGCTCAGGGTGTGAAAGTAAACGATACAAGCATCCGTGCAGGAATCAGTGGAACCATTAATAAAAAAATGGTAGAGCCGGGAATGGTGGTTGCTCCGGGAACAGGACTTTTCGAAATCGTAAATATTAACAGCTTAAAACTTTCGGTTTTGGTTGATGAAAGCCAGATTGGGAAAATTCAGTTAGGACAGGAAGTTCCGATTAAAGTAAACGTTTTACCGGAAGATTCATTCGTGGGAAGAATTACATTTATCGCTCCTAAAAGTGATGCTTCTTTAAATTTCCCGGTTGAAATTGAAGTTCAGAACAGAGGAAACCTGAAAGCGGGTATGTATGCGACAGCAACCTTTAAAACAAACAACGGTGCAGAAACGCAGAATATGTTAACCGTTCCTGCAGAAGCCTTTGTAAACGGGGTAAGCTCCGGACAATTATTTGTTGTGCAGAACGGAGTGGCTAAACTCATCAAAGTAACCGTTGGAAAAGTATATGGCGATAAAGTTCAGGTTTTAAGCGGACTTAATGGCGGAGAACAGGTGGTTACAAGCGGACAGATCAATCTGGATAACGGATCTAAAGTAAATATCATAAAGTAGAAGGTTTATGAAGTTAGCAGAAATATCGATTAAAAGACCATCGTTGGTAATCGTATTGTTTACGATTCTTACGTTGGGAGGTATCCTGAGTTACACACTCATGGGATACGAATTGATTCCGAAGTTTGAAACCAATATGGTAACCATTTCTACGGTGTATCCGGGAGCTTCACCCGCAGAGGTGGAAACATCCGTTACCCGAAAAATTGAAGATGCCGTTGGTTCTTTGGAAAATGTGAAGAAAGTGGAATCTTCTTCCTATGAAAGTTTATCCGTAATTATGGTTCAGCTGAATGACGGAGCCGATGTGGATTATGCTCTTAATGATGCCCAGAGAAAGGTAAACGCCATTCTGGCAGACCTTCCGGATGACGTAGATGCACCGTCTCTTAATAAATTCTCTCTGGATGATTTACCGATCATCACGATGAGTATTTCATCAGACAAATTAAACAATAAGGATCTTTACGACCTTTTAGATAAAAAAATTGAGCCGATTTTCTCCCGTGTAAACGGTGTTGCTCAGGTTGACCTTGTAGGTGGACAGGAAAGAGAAATTCAGGTGAATCTTGACGAGAAAAAACTGCAGGGTTACGGACTTTCCATCGGAGATGTTCAGCAGGCAATTCTTTCTTCAAACTTAGATTTCCCGACAGGTAGTCTGAAAACCAGAACCTCAAAATCTACCATCAGATTATCCGGGAAGTATAAATCTGTAGCAGAAATGAACAATCTTGTGGTCTCCAATAAAAACGGAGCACAGGTTCGTTTGTCTGATATTGCTACGGTTTTCGATTCTCAGAAAGATGTGGAGAAAGTAGCGAGATTCAATCAGTTTCCTACCATCTTAATGCAGGTTAAAAAACAATCTGATGCCAATGCGGTTGCAGTATCTGAAAGTGTTCAGAAAACCATTGAAACCGTTCAGGAAGCGTACAAAGTTCAGGGTATAAAAGTAAAAGTGGTAAACGATACTACCGACTTTACCCTTGAATCTGCGAACCACGTAATTTTCGATTTATTCTTAGCGATTATTCTGGTGGCAATTGTAATGTTATTATTCCTTCACAGCATCAGAAATGCTTTCATCGTAATGGTTTCCATTCCGGCTTCATTGGTGGCAACGTTCATCGGAATGAACTTAATGGGATATACGCTGAACTTAATGAGTTTACTGGGGCTTTCTCTGGTGGTAGGTATTCTTGTGGATGACGCGATCGTTGTACTGGAAAATATTTACCGTCACATGGAGATGGGAAAAAGCAAAATCAGGGCAGCTTACGACGGAGCTTCGGAGATCGGATTTACCGTTGCAGCGATTACTTTGGTAATTGTGGTGGTATTCTTACCAATTGCCATGAGCTCAGGTTTGGTAGCCAATATTCTGGCTCAGTTCTGTGTCACGGTAGTTATTGCGACATTGCTTTCATTATTGGCTTCATTTACCATTATTCCATGGTTGTCTTCAAGATTTGGTAAGCTTGAGCATTTAAAAGGAAAAAACTGGTTCGAAAAATTCATCCTTTGGTTTGAAGGCTTAATCGAGAAATTCACCCACTGGATCACAGGAATTCTGGAATGGTGTTTAAAAACGACATTAAGAAGAATTTCTACGGTAGTGATTACATTTATCGTTCTGATTTCTTCTTTCATGTTGGTGGCATTCGGATTCATCGGAGGAGAATTCTTCCCGCCGATCGATAGAGGACAGTTCCTTGTTCAGATGGAATTACCGAAAGATGCAACCGTTGAAAAAACCAATCAACTGACTTTAGATGTTGAGCGATTTTTAAGAAATGACAAAGATGTTGTAGATTTAATTACAACAGTAGGACAGCAGTCAACCGGTTTTGGAGGAGCTCAGGCGACAACCTATCAGTCGGAAGTTCAGGTAAACCTAACGGATAAATCTGAGCGTTCTGAAAGCACCAACATTAAAGCTGCGAAAATAAAAAGAGCTTTAGAAGAGAAATTTACAGGAGTAGAGTTCAAAACTGCCCCAATCGGAATCATGGGTGCTGAAAATGCGCCGATTGAAATGGTGGTAACCGCTCCGGATAATG
Source organism: Chryseobacterium gambrini (assembly GCF_900156825.1). Classification (GTDB taxonomy): domain Bacteria; phylum Bacteroidota; class Bacteroidia; order Flavobacteriales; family Weeksellaceae; genus Chryseobacterium; species Chryseobacterium gambrini. The sequence goes on from NZ_FTOV01000001.1 coordinate 103,708, forward strand.
CAACAGCCGTAAAAGAAGCAACAAGAATCTTAGAATTGTTGAAAAAAGTTCCGGGAGCAGTAGATGCAGAATTATCTACAGACTCAGGAAATCCTGAAGTTCAGGTAAATATAGACCGAGATAAAATGGCTTCTTTAGGCTTGAATCTTTCAAGTGTAGGACAGACGATGCAGACTGCATTCAACGGAAATACAGACGGAAAATTCAGAGCAGGAGAATATGAATATGACATCAATATCCGTTTCGGAGATGCGAACAGACAGTCTATTGATGATGTTAAAAACTTAATGTTTACAAATCCTCAGGGACAGCAGGTACGTCTTAGTCAGTTTGCTGAGGTTAAAATGGGATCTGGACCGAGTTTGCTTGAGCGTAGAGATAAATCACCTTCTGTAAAAGTAAGAGCTAAAGCAGTAGGTAGACCTGTAGGAGACGTTGCCAACGAATGGGCAAAACAGTTCATGGACAGCAAGAGCAAACCTGTAGGAGTAGATTACATCTGGAGTGGAGATATGGAAAACCAGCAGGAAGGTTTCGGTACGTTGGGAATCGCTTTATTGGCGGCTATTGTATTGGTTTACCTTGTAATGGTTTCATTGTATGATAGTTTTGTGTATCCTTTCGTGGTATTATTCTCAATCCCTCTGGCGATGATCGGGGTAATGGTAATTCTTGCCTTAACAGCAAATTCACTGAATATCTTTACGATGTTGGGGATGATCATGTTGATTGGTCTTGTTGCGAAGAACGCAATTTTGATCGTCGACTTTACCAATGCCAGAAAAGAAGCCGGAGCCAATACACACGACGCTCTGGTACAGGCGAATCATGCACGTCTTCGTCCGATCCTTATGACAACGATTGCGATGATCTTCGGGATGTTGCCGATCGCATTGGCAACCGGAGCAGGAGCGGAGATGAACAAAGGTTTGGCTTGGGTAGTTATCGGTGGTTTAACATCGTCTCTATTCCTTACCTTAATTATTGTACCGGTAGTTTACTCTTTATTTGATTCAATTCTGAGAAGAATGGGCAAACATAAAAAAGTAGATTATGAAGCTGAAATGAAAGCCGATTATGAGCACAGAGAACTAAGTGAAGATGGTTTTACTCCAAAACATTTAGATTAATATAACAACCTTTAATTAACCTAACCAAAAACCGTATCAGCAATGATGCGGTTTTTTTATGTCATTGCGACCAGACTGAAGACCTGCGAACGTAGTTCTGAAGCGACGACACGATCTTAAAAAAGAAAAGAAATATGATTGCTCATTTGATGAGTAAAACGCCTTTACGATCGAAAAGTATGTTCAATAATTTAAAAAAGACTTGCGACCCTTTTGCGTTAAAATTAAAATTTAATTGATTATCTGTTATCAATCATAATGCTTGATTTTAAAGCTATGCACGCAAAGACTTTTTATAAACAAACTGTTTTTAAGGTTCACAGAGGCGTTAAAACTTAACAGAGATCGCAGAGGTTTTTATTCTGACAAATTACGGACAATCAAAAAAATTTAATCAAATAAAAAAAGCTTCCAAAATTAATTGAAAGCTCTTATTTATTTGTAAATATGGGATTATTCCGCCATTGCCTCACCGGCTTTTCTGTACACAAAACTTCCGTAAATATGTCTTCTTGCAAAACGGCTCGGAGAATCGGAATTCACCATTTTGATGTAGGTGTTTTTCGGAACTCCAAGATATTCGTACATATTTCCGTTCAGGTGCTGTACTTTTAGAACCGATTTTTCCAGATAAAAATCCTTAATATTAGATTTCGTAATGGTTTCGGTATATTCTTCTTTATATTTTTCCTGCGTTTCCGGATTGATGCTTACCAGAAAATGATAGGCTTCAATTACAGACTTGCTTTTTTCTTCCGCTTCCTGCTTTCCTGCTTCATCATTGATGAATTTATCTGGATGAGTATCTTTCATCGTATTCCTGTAGATGGTTTTTAATTCCTTCAGTGTTACATTTTTATCAACTTCCAGAAGCTTTCTGTATTCGCCTAATTTTTTCATAATGGATGATCCTTATTTCGGGGTGCAAAATTAAGGAATTTTATTGGAACTTTTGTAAGTTGTTCAGAATTAAATTATTATTCTTTTTCATAAATAACGGCAATGAATTTTGCAGGAATCCATTCTCCTTTTTTGCTGTTCTTGTCTTTTAAATCTTTGAATAGAGTATAAGGACCATTAATTGTCATTGTATATTGGTCCCTATTTTTTAAATTAAATTCATTTGCTATGTAGGAAATGCTAAATTTTTTGCCATTCACAATTTTTTCAATTTGCGGTCTTAAATAGTCATCAATTGCTTTTGGGTGCAGAAATTTTTCATTTTTAGGAAATTGTAATTCAAAAGATCCCTCATAAATAAACGTTGGTTTACTTACATACAAAGTTTTTTCTTGCTTTAAAATTTCTGAATTAAATTGATTGAATTGTTGCTCATCTTTAAATTCCTTTTCATACCATTTATAAGTTAAAGGATATTTTTTTGCTAGTTTTTCTAAAATAGAAACATCAAACTTATAGCTTTCACCATTTGTATGTGCATGATGAAGAGCAGGACTAATGGAAACTCTCCTAACCTCCTTATTTGCTTTATTTAAAATAATACTAAAAGTATTTTGCTCCCATTCATTTTTAGTATTGTCACCATATTCAACAGATTCGATTAGGGAATCAACTATTTTTTTATCTGTAATTAAAAAATTATACTTTTCATAAGTTTTATTTTTATCCCACTTAGGATACATTCCAATTATTTTAACAGAATCTGTAGTTGTTAATTTATCAGATTTTAAAAGTTTATTTTGGCTATAAATATTTTGATTTATTGCTAAAATAACTAACAGAATAATTTTTTTCATTTTCATTAATTAAAACTTTTCAAAATTATTTATTTTCATGAAAATATTCATAGGCTAATCCTTCTAAATCTCCATTTTCAGAAATTAAATTATCATTTTCATCAAATATTTTAAAACTTTGCTGTGAATCTCCAATACTTGCGGAACCATCTAAACCTAGTAAGATGGTGTAAAAAGTATTTGTCAAAAGATCAGAAATTATATCCTTCAATTTTTCAGTTTGAGTTTCATTTAAATTTAATTCTTCAAATTTTAATGAAACAAGAGTTCTATATTCTGCTTGATTATCAAAACATGAATTAAGAATATTTTGTTTTTCTTGGTAGAAGTTTTTTACGAATTCTTTGGTGGTCATTTACTATTTATTTTCTAAAGTTTGTATTCTCTTTTCAGAATTCTTAACATTTAACTGCTCTGTTTTTATAAGAGTTTTCAGAATTTTTAATTGCTTGTTGTTCTCAGATAGTTCTTTTTTTAAGTTTTCGATTTCGGATGAATTTGAATCTTTAAAAAGCTGAATTGCACTTATAATTAAAGCTATGATAGAAATGATTATAGTAATTAAATTCCATTTTTTAGATTCCCATAAAATTTTTCTTTGATAGATAGAGTGATCTCCAGATTTTATAGCTTCTAACCCAAATTTTGTTATATCGTAATAACCTTCTCCTTTGCGAATAAAATAGTCATATCTTAAACCTAAATTAATTGTATTTTCAATGACCTTTATATCATCAATATTTTCAGGGTTGATAGCTAATTCTTTATAATAATCCCGAACATAAAAAGTCGTTTTTCCATCTAGTAATTTAAATAACTTATTAAGTTTTTGTTCGTGTTCATTTGTCATAGTAAAAATTTACAATACTAAAATAAATAATATTCTTCTAAATGTTATATTCTTTATAAAAAACAGGAGCCCTGAAGCTCCTGAAAATATCAATATCTAATGAGTTTGTACAGCAAATAATTTACTTACCTCTTTAGAAGCCTCTACCATTGCAATCAACGCTTTTTCCGTTTCATCCCAATGGCGGGTTTTCAAACCACAGTCGGGATTTACCCAAAGTTGCTGTGCTGGAATAACTGCTTGTGCTTTTTTCAGCAATTCTACCATTTCATCTTTCGATGGAACTCTCGGCGAATGAATATCATAAACTCCCGGTCCTATTTCGTTCGGATATTTGAAATCAGCAAAAGCATTCAGCAGCTCCATCTGGCTTCTGGAACATTCAATCGTAATAACATCTGCGTCCATATCGGCAATATTCTGAATAATATCATTAAATTCCGAATAGCACATATGCGTATGAATCTGCGTCGCATCTTCCACACCGCTCGCTGAAATTCTGAAAGCTTCCACTGCCCATTGAAGATAATGCTGCCAGTCAGATTTTCTTAATGGAAGACCTTCACGAATTGCAGGTTCATCAATCTGGATAATTCTGATTCCTGCTTTTTCCAAATCATTCACTTCGTCGCGAATAGCCAGTGCAATTTGTTTGCACGTTAAAGATCGCGGCTGATCATCACGCACAAAAGACCATTGAAGAATAGTTACTGGTCCCGTTAACATTCCTTTCACCCATTTTTTCGTTAAAGATTGCGCATATTCAGACCAGTAAACCGTCATCGGATTCGGTCTGTACACATCTCCGAAAATAACAGGAGGTTTCACACAACGGCTTCCGTAGCTTTGAACCCAGCCGTTTTGCGTAAACACAAATCCTGATAATTGTTCTCCGAAATATTCTACCATATCATTTCTTTCAAACTCTCCGTGAACCAGAACATCAATTCCTATTTCCTCCTGCCAACGGATCGTTCTTTCAGTTTCTTTTTTCAGCAGATCATCTTATTGTTTGGCATTCAGTTCACCCTTTTTAAATTTTGCCCTCCAGTTTCTAACTTCTTTCGTCTGTGGAAATGAGCCAATTGTAGTTGTAGGGAATAAAGGAAGGTTGAGAATATCCTGTTGAGAAACTTTTCGGATGCTGAAAGGTTTGTTTCTTTTAGCATCTTCCTCGGTAATTACATCTACACGATCCTTCACTTCGCTGTTATGAATTAGAGGTGATGTTTTGCGGCTTTCAATGGCTTTTTTATTTTCAGCTAAAAGCAGGAGTGTGGAATAATCCGGATTTTCTGCGGCTAATTTTTTCAGGGTAACCGTTTCAGAGACTTTCTGTTTAGCAAAAGCCATCCATTGTTTAATTTCGGAGGATAAAACACTTTCGTTGTTCTCCAGATCAAGATCAGAAGGGCTGTGAAGCAATGAGCAGGATGGAGCAATTAAAATTCTCTCCGAACCTATTTTACCTGCTGCCTGTCTAATGAGGCGTAGAGATTTTTCGAAATCATTTTTCCATATATTTCTTCCGTCAATTACGCCTAATGAAAGATGCAATGTTTCCGGAATTACTTTTAAAACTTCCTCCAACTGTTCCGGACAACGAACCAGATCGAGATGCAGCACATTTACAGGAAGAGAAACAGCCAGAGAAAGATTATCTCTTAAACATTCAAAATAAGTAGCTACAATGATTTTCAGATGAGGAAACTGTTTTCTTATTTCGGTATAAATCAGACTGTAAGTTTCTTTTGATTTTTCATCCAGATCTAATGCTAAAAATGGTTCATCAAACTGGATGTATTCTGCTCCGTGAGTTTCAAGCTCTTTAAGAATCTGAATATAAACAGGAAGAATTTTCTGAGCCAGCTCCAGCTTATTGAAACCTTCCTCCTTTTCTTTCCCAAGCAGAATATAGGTTAACAAACCTATGATCACCGGTTTTACATTTATTCCCACCTGCTTAGCATCCAAAAATTCGTTGATGATTTTACGGGAGAACAGCTTAAATTCCTGATTTTTATGGAATTCCGGAACAATGAAATGATAATTGGTATCAAACCATTTTGTCATTTCCATTGCAGTAATGTCCAGACCTTCTTTCTGAAAGCCTCTTGCCATGACAAAATAGAGATCCGTTTCAGATTTTTTAAGAGCAATCTCTTCATAACGTTCAGGAATAGCGCCTAAAGTTAACGTCATATCCAAAACCTGATCGTAAAAAGAGAAATCATTACACGGAATAAGATCAATTCCTGCTTCCTGCTGAAGCTTCCAATTGTTTTGTCGGGTATTTTTCCCGACGTCCAGTAATTCGTCTAAAGTGATTTTGCCCGACCAATACTGCTCGCAGGCTTTTTTGAGTTCTCGGTTGCTACCAATACGCGGATAGCCAAGAATGTGCGTTTGCATTTTCTTTAAAACTTTTAAATTAAACAATAATTAATGTGTATAAAAGTTCTTCTGATGCTTCGCAATGCTTTTGCAGAAGGAAATAGAATGGAGAGGTAAAGATACAGTAAGGACGCAATTTTCCCTTTACATAAGAGAATGCTCTGAAATTTTATCGTTTTGCACAAAGCTTTTTTCTCAGCAATAAGATGAAAAATTTTTTAACCGTATCTTCTGAAACAGATGCAAAAAACAACTGCTGTATTGATGGTTAGCGAATATTTTTTAATTCTTAAAGTAAGAAATTAATATTAAAAACTTTGCAATTAAAATCAAATTAAAATTTAGATTGCTACGTTCAAAAAAGTATCATCTGTCTGACCAAAAAAACTCCAAACCGCGAGAGCATTGTCAATTCGGAACAGGCAGGTCTCCTGACTTGTAACAGCTTTTATCATCCTTCCCGTTTGCACAGTGGATATACGTGGATAAAAACCTTTAGAGTATTACTTACAGTTGCGCGACAGCTCGTGATTTTCACACGATTCCCTATTAATCTACTTTACGTAAAACCTTTTCCGTTTGATGAAGTATGTAAAAGAACTGTTTTGTAAACAAATGTAGGAATTATTTGTTTATTTTTTAAGTAATTCAGAAAATTATTCTGAATGAACAGTTATTTGGATTTTTTCGAGAATGTATTTTACAATAAGCTGTAGTTGCTTATCTCAATCAGATTTAAATCCGGATCTCTGAAATAAACCGATTGTATTTTTCCCAAAGCTCCGGTTCTTTCAACAATTCCTTCGATGATCTCAATATTCTTTTCCTTTAGCTCCTGTAAAACTTCGTGAATGTCGGTTTCGGAAATAAAACAGAGATCCGCAGAGCCACAAGTCGGATGTTCAGCTTTCGGTTCAAATTCTTTTCCTTTCTGATGAAGATTGATTTTCTGATTTCCAAAAGTCAGTGCTTTTCTGTTTTCTCCAAAAACAACGACTTCAAACCCAAGAATAGAGGTGTAAAAATCTACCGTTTTTTCAATGTCTGCAACTGTTAAAACGAGGTGATCTATATTTTTTATTTTCATGTTTGATTTTCAATTATTAAAGACTATTAAAAGGAATTATTTTTTCTTCAGTTAATTTTTTCTTCAGTCGATCAGCATACTGGTGAGCGAAAGTTTCTTTTTCAACTTTAGATAAAGCTGAGTAGTAATCATCGCGAATTTCTTTTGCCTCATAATCTTCATCACTTTCAAAAGGTCTTTCCACAACTTCTAAGTAATGAACATAATGCCCGAATTCATGCAGTAAAGTTCTGTACAATTGGGTATTTCTTGAAGGCTCTAAATTTAACTGAGAAATAAAACGTCTCTTATTTTGTGTAAAAATATGTCCGTCTCCTTTTAATCTTTCAAATTCTTTCTGATCTTCGATGCTTTGTTTTTTAGACCATATTAACTTTTTGTTTAAATCTATTGAGTCTAAAATTATCGCCGGAAAATATTCGTTTTCGTACTCAAAGCTGTAAACAAGTCTTCCCCAAACCGGCGATATTATTTCCTCCTTTCTTTTCGGTTGGCGTAAAACAATAAACTTTAAATCTCCGTAATCTTCTTTAGGAATATTTTCGATTATCTTTTCAAGATCAGAAACAGAACAGGAGTGATAACAGTTTTCGCGAAGCTCTTCTATGATAAATAAAAATTCGTGTCCATTTATTATTTTAGATTCTTTTTCATGCTTACCAATTCTTTCGTAAAAAGACTTTAATGTTCCGTTAGGTGTTGAAATTTTCAATTTATTATTTTGACTGAAACCTTGATTTTCGATTCCTATATTTCTGTTTCTTCTGGTCGCATTGTACATTTTCAGAGCGTAATTATTTTTCGAGATAATTTACATCAAACCATCCTTTATTAAACGTTACTTTTATCGTGTCATTATTCTGAAGATCAAAAATAGATTTTAAACCTTTTGAAACTCTATAGTGGTTAATTTTTTGAAGATCCTCTTTATCATGAATAGAATTTTCATTATTCAGCCAAAAAACTTTCTTTTCTTTATCATGAATTACTTCGTAAGTTTTATTGATTTCCGTATTCTTCGTTTTTGAATTGATTAAAAGCAAAGCATTATCCACCAAAGAATGGAGTCCGAAATAAAATCCGCTTCCGAATATCATTAAACCCAATAAAATTAAAGGCACAGCCGAAAGCGTAATGCTTTTCCTTGAAATGAAAATAATGATTCCGGAAAGAATAGTAAAAATAAAAACCGTGTATTTCCATGAAAACTCTTTGAAATTTTTTATATCGTCGTTTAAATACAGATCTTTTACAAAGGGTTTGAGAAAAAAATCCTGTAACAAAAGAATGATAATAAAAATAATTACCAGAAAATATTTTCTGAAGAATCCTTTTGCATTGATATTATGGTTATTAGTCATCCTTCTTACTCCGTTCTCTGGAAAATATGCGTCAGTTTAGAATTTTTAATAAAATCCTGAATGGGTGTATCTTTTGTAGCATTTTTATCCGTTAATTCAAAATAATAGATCATCAGATTCGGAAACTTCGGATCTTTACAGACCACTTTAAAACGCTTAACCTTTTCATCGGTACTTAAAAAACTCAGTTCAGAACCAGCACTCAGTTTAATATTATTGACTTCAAAAGAATCTTTCCAGTTTTTCTGAAGTTTTGCAAATCTTTTCTGCGTTCTGTCGCTGTCTTCGTTTTCAAATTTATCCACCTGAAATTCTGTTAAAAGCTGAGGATAAACCAATCCTTCTTTAAGCATCGTTTCAGTAATTTTATCAGATTGATCAAAGAAAATCGTTTTATCGTCGAATTTTGCTGTATTGTCCTGCAAAACAATGGTTCCGACAAATTTTCTGTAATTTTTTTTCTTGTAATCGTTTTTAAAATGTTCGGTTACCGCTTTGTCTTTCGGTCCTGCCTTTTCAGTTTTCTGCCCCAAAACATTCATGGACAGCAGCAAAGAAAGACTTAATGAGAATATAGTTTTCATAATTTTTTTACTTCTGATATTTCTATTGTAATAGGTTTTTTAAAGCATCTTTCAGATCCGGAAATTCAAACTGAAAACCTGCTTTCTGAATTTTTTCCGATGAAGCTCTCGAACCTTCCAGCAAAGCCTCAGAAAGTTCTCCGAACATCAGTTTTAAAACAAAAGCGGGAACATTGGGCATAAATAAAGGCTTGTGAAGAACTTCCGCCATTTTTTTTGTCAGATTTTCATTCGTTGTATGTTGCGGCGAATTCGCATTGAATGCTCCATCCAGTTCAGCATTTTTTAAAGCAAATTCGTAAATCGAACAAATATCATTAATATGAATCCACGGCATATATTGTTTTCCCGTTCCGATTGGCGAGCCGATGCCCATTTTTATAGGCGGAAGCATTTTTTTTAAAGCGCCGTCTTTTTCCGAGAGCACCACTGCAGTACGGACTTTAACCACTCTTTCAGCAACATTTTGTTTCTTAAAATAATCCGCAGCTTTTTCCCACAGAACTACCACTTCACTTAAAAAGTCATTTCCCGGACCATCATTTTCAGTAAAAATTTTTTCCGTTGTTTTGGTTCCGTAATAATTGATTCCGGAAGCAGAAATGAAGGATTTTAATCTGATATTATTTTTTTGCAGAGTTTTTAAAAGCAAACCTGCAGAATCTATACGACTGGAAATCAGCTCTTTTTTTCTTTCATCGGTCCATCGCTTTTCCGAAATATTGGCTCCCGCAAGATGAATAATGTGTGAAACATTATCGAAAGCTGTTTCGTCGATTATTCCTTTTCTGATGTCCCATTCAAACTCGTTGCTGTTCTGTTTTTTTCGCGTAAGAAAACGTACAGTATAGTCTTTTTCAAGTTTTTTAGATAATTCTTTGGCAACCAATCCGTTTGCACCTGTAATAAGAACAGTTTCTTTCATGTTAAAAATCTTTGTTGTTTCTAAGCCTGATTTTTTACGATCAGAACAAAATCATCCTCCAGAAGTTTATAGCCGTAATCGTAAATAAATTTATATTCAGATCCGTTTTTATAAACTTTCAGATTCGTTATATAATCGAAATCAAAACCTAAGCCATCAAGCTTGGATTTGGCAACTTTTGTTTTTCCGTCGGTATTTACTTCCGTCAGAATTCTGTAGTTTTTGCGGAGTTTGTTGTTAATGTTCCGCATCAGATTGCTGGAATCCTTGTTCTGTTTGTTATTGTAGGCGTTTCGGCAGGCATCATTACAGAATTTTTTGTCGGATCTGCCGATAATTTTTTCGCCGCATTCGAGACAATTCATACTTTTTTCATTTTGTGTGGATGTTTGTGTTTTTTCTTCAGTAAGTATTTAAACCGGTTATGATTCGGATAACTTCTGTTCGAGGTGATATTATTGAAAATTAAAGCAATAATTAATAGAATAATGCATCCTGAAAGAACAGGAGAAAGAACATACCAATATCCCAGTTCCGGAATTTTCCCAGTCGAACTTACCGCAATCAGTGCAGTTGCTCCGCCGGGCGGATGCAGCGTTTTAGTGTACTGCATCAAAACGATAGAAAAAGCAACAGCCAGAGGTGCAGAAAGCCAGATAATATCCGGAACGATTTTATAGACTGTAACTCCCACTAAAGCTGACAGAACGTGTCCTCCTATTAAATTTCTCGGTTGCGCAAGAGGACTTTGAATGGCTCCGTAAATTAAAACGCTTGAAGCTCCGAAAGAACCGATTAAAAAGATATTTTCTGTAGCAGACAAAGTGTGTGACTGGATGAAAGCAATCATTCCTATTCCGAAAAATGCTCCCAGAAACGACCAGAAATGCTCTTTATAATCTACAAGTGTCTCTTTGTATATTACATATTTTGAAACCCGAAATGTTCTTTTTATTGTCTTCTTCATAGCATTTCAAAGATACAAAATTATCCGTTTGCAAACGATTACAAACGAATTTAAATAGTTTTCTACCGACTCCGGTTCTGAAATTCAGCAACCTTTGCCACAGAGATTTGAGAAAAAGATAACGTCTCTTATCTGAATGTTAAATATAAAAAAAAATAAAGTTATGTCACTAAGAAACAAAGTTACCCTAATCGGATTTACAGGAAAAGAAGTAGAGATCATCAGCTTCGAAAACGGAAATGTAAAAGCAGCTGTTTCTCTTGCAACATCAGATCATTACACCAACGCAAAAGGTGAAAAAGTAGAAGAAACACAATGGCACAATCTGGTAGCTTTCGGAAAAACGGCTGAAATATTCCAGAAATACGTTCCGAAAGGAAAAGAAATTGCGGTGGAAGGAAAGCTTACTTACAGATCGTATGATGATAAAGATGGTGTAAAAAGATACATTACAGAAATTCGTGTAGATGAAATTCTTTTGTTGGGAGGAAAATAATCTAAAAATCACAAGCCATGAAAATAAAAGTTTTTAAAATAGGACTGGATGACAGACATCTTGAAAAAGATCAAAAAACACTGGAAGCATTTCTGGAATCGCACGATATCATAAAGGTAGAAACCGCTTTCGTTCAGGACGAAAAATACTGGTCGGTTGTTCTGTATTTTGAAGAATTGAAAATCGTTCAGCAAAATGTTGTAAAAGATTCTAAAACGGCAAAATACTCCGCAGAAGATGAAGCCTTAAATAATGATGAATTAAAAATACTGGAAGCCCTGAAATACTGTCGCTCCGAAAAAGCGAAAGAACAGAACCTACCAAGCTATTTTATCGCTTCCAATAAAGAACTGATGTCTGTAGCCAAATATAAGCCTGCAAAAAAAGAGGAATTGCGCGATATCAAAGGTTTCGGAAAACACAAAATAGAAAATTACGGTGAAGAAATTTTGGAAATATTAGAAAGTATCTGATCTTTTTGGTTTTGTGAAACAGATATAGGTTTTGAGTATATGAAAGAAATTTCTTTAAAAAAATAAAATTTAAAAAATTGATTTTCATATGTTTTTTTAGTCTTTTCAAGCCTAACAGGTTTTTAAAAACCTGTTAGGTTTAGCATTATTTATTAATAAAGCTTAAACAAGCTTATCTGTAGTAAAAGTCCTTTCAATTCCTTATTTTTGCAGATTATATATATTAATATCATTTATCCATTATAAAATGAAGCCAAGTTTAGCAAAAGGGACGAGAGATTTTACGGCACTGGAAGTTGCAAGAAGAAGATACATCATCAATACTTTACAGAAAAACTTCGAGTTATTCGGATTCCAGCCACTGGAAACACCGAGCTTTGAAAATCTTTCAACATTAACGGGAAAATACGGGGAGGAAGGAGATCGTTTGATTTTTAAAATTTTAAATTCGGGAGATTACACTTCTAAAGTAAATCAGGAAGATTGGGAAAATAAGAATCATCAAAAACTGACTTCTCAAATTTCTGATAAAGCCCTTCGTTACGATCTTACGGTACCTTTTGCAAGATTTGTGGCAATGAATCATAATCAGCTTACTTTTCCTTTTAAAAGGTATCAGATTCAACCGGTTTGGAGAGCGGATCGCCCTCAAAAAGGAAGATTCAGAGAGTTTTACCAGTGCGATGCGGATGTTGTAGGAAGCGAAAGTCTTTTGCAGGAAGTAGATCTGGTTCAGTTGTATCTGAAATCTTTCGCGGAGCTTGGAGTTTCTGTAACCATCCACATCAATAACCGTAAAATTCTTTCCGGATTGGCAGAATTTGCAGGAATTACCGATAAATTAATAGATTTCACGGTAGCTTTGGATAAATTAGACAAAATAGGGAAAGACGGTGTTATAAAAGAATTACTGGAAAGAGGAATTGCTCAGGAATCCATTGATAAACTGGATTTCCTTTTTAACCAGTCGGATGATGCGCTGGAAAATCTTCTTAAGTTAAAAGAAAAGTTCGCAGGAAATCAAACAGGACTGAAAGGGATAGAAGAGCTTGAATTTGTGATTACACAATCTTTAAATCTTGGAGTTGATATTCAAAACCTTGTTTTTGACATTACTTTGGCAAGAGGTCTGGATTATTACACCGGAGCGATTTTCGAAGTAAAAGCAGATGAAGTTCAGATGGGTTCCATCGGCGGCGGCGGAAGATACGACAATCTTACGGAAGTTTTCGGCGTAAAAAATATTCCGGGAATCGGGATTTCTTTTGGTCTGGACAGAATTTATCTCGTGATGGAAGAACTCGGACTTTTCCCTGAAGAAGCTACCTCTAAAGTAGAATTTCTTTTTGCCAATTTCGGAGGAGATGAAACGGTAGAAGCCTTAAAACTGATCAGGCAATTGAGAGAAAAAGGAATTTCTGCAGAAATGTATCCCGAAGCGGCAAAGATTGGTAAACAGTTCACCTATGCTGAGAAAAAAGGGATTAAAAATCTCGTATTCTTAGGCGAAGAAGAAATTAAAAACGGAACGGTAACCTATAAAGATCTTGAAGCAGGAGAACAGAAAACGGTTTCTCTGGAAGAGTTTTTGGGATAAAAATAAAATCAGAAAACTAAAAAGCATCATTAATCCTGATGCTTTTTTATTTTCAGTTGGTACGATTTACTTACAAATTTGTATTTTAGAAAATCATAAATTGTTTTATGCTTTTTTAAACTTTTAAACATGAAAATCAAATGAACAATATTTGTGGATTGTGCGGAACGCCTTTAACATCTATGGATACGCTTTTGGGCGAAAATAAACTGGCGGACAATCATATTCTCTGTAACAAATGCCTGAATGAGGCTTCCAATATCAATAAGGATGTTGTCAATAATCTGCAGCAGTTTTTCCTGCCCGAAATCAGGGGGATTATTTTGCAGGGAAAAATTGGCGAAACTGAAAATTTTGGATCGTCACAAACTTCAAACTTTCAGAGTCCCGAAACACCGTCTTTTGGATTTGGAGGAACAGTGACCAGACTTGATGATATTCAGGATCAGATTGTTGCCCTGAATGCGAGGTTAAGCATCTTTGTAAACAGTGAAGTAAAGGAACTCGTTCATATTTTAGAAAATAATGAAAAGTTAACCGCTATTGCAGAAGGTCTTACCATACCTGCAAAAGTAGAAGGACTTTTATTTTCTACGCAGAGAAGAGTTGTTTTTATTGATAAAAAACTTTTTGGAAATGTACAGAAAGACGAATATCTCTTCGAAAATATCCGTTCTGTAGATCATGTGGAAAGCCTTTTGTATTCAACCCTGAAAATTTTCTCTAAGAACGGTTCCGTGGCTGAATTTAAGCTTCATAATAAAAATGACGGAAAGAATTTCTGCAATGCGGTTAATCAATATCTGAATGGTACGATCAGTCAGTCTGCTTCACAACAACAACAACAACAACAACAACAACAACAACAACAACAACAACAACAACAACAAATTCAGTCTTCGTCTTTTAATTTGTACAATATGCAGGTTTCTGAGAATCCGTTTCAAAAGCCTGCCGATTCAAATCCGGTACAGCAAAATTCCGGTATACCAAAAGAAGCACCTGAAGTTATTTTTGAACAGTTGGAAAAACTTGGAAAACTTCGGGAAATGGGCGTTCTGACAGATCAGGAATTTACGGAACAGAAGAAAAAATTATTAGACCGACTTTAATATTCAGAGTGTCCGTTTAGAAGACTGATTTTAAAATTTGACAGCAAAAGAAATTGATAGATTGTTTTTAAAAGATATAGATCAAAGATTTTTTAAGATGATGTGATCTTCAAATTCATTTATATCTTTTGTCTATGTATGATCAGATCAAAAAGCTAAACGGATTAAATCAAAAATAATTATTTACAATGAACAATCATTGCGGGTTGTGTGGAAAAGAACTGACTTCAATCGACACGATGTTGGGCGAAAATAAACTGTCTGACGGAAATATCATCTGTAATTCATGCCTTGAAAAAGCGAGTGCGATGAACGAAGAACTGCTTTCGGATCTTCATCGGTTCAGTTTGAAAGATATTGAAAATCTCCTCCAAAACGGAGAAATTACTCAAGAGGAAACCGTTCAGGAAAATATTGCCGAAAATTTACCTTCAGTAGCAGATTCAGAGCATAATGTGTTGTCAAAAGATCTTTATAAAAAAAGACTGAAAGAGATAAAAAAGCAACTGGAAAGTTTGAGAGCCAATCTTTCTTTGTTTACAAAAGGAGAAATTAAAGAACTTCCGTATGTTCTTGATCTGGATGAGAAAATTTTAGCGATTATAGATGCTCAGTTCGCCAAAACAACGGATGCGGGAATTTTGCTCGTTACGCCCAAAAGAATCATTTCGGTTTCCAAAGCGATGTTTTCTCCGGCAAAAGTGAATGAATTTCTCAATGATAATATTCTTGAAGTAAGCTTCGTCAAAAACTTTGTGTCGCCGAACATCAGAATTCATACAAAAGAAAAAACGGTTGAGTTTGAATCGTTCTTCAATAAAGATTATGCTGAAGATTTTTACCATTTCATCAGTAAAATTTATAACAAAGAAGCTACCAAAGCCTCATCTCCGGAGCAGAATACTGTTTCCGAAAGCGTTCTGGAACAGCTCGAAAAATTAGGGCAACTGAGAGAAAACGGTATTTTAACAGAGGAAGAATTTACATCACAAAAGAAAAAACTATTAGAAAAACTATGATAAAAGCAATTTTTTTTAAAATATTCAACGGAAAATGGTCTGCGCCGTTTTTTATTTCATCTGTCGGTATTTTTTGCTGGATATGGATGCTTATTTTGCCGGTAAACAAGATTATCTGGAATTTGTGCTTCATAACGCCGATAATGGTTGCTTTGGGGTATATTATTTTAGGAATATCAAAAATTTTTAAGAAAAGATTCAAAGAAGGTCTTGTACAGGTCGTTCTTTCGGTCGTATTTATGTTTATTACGGCTGTTTTCTTTACGGTTCTGCTTCCCAAAAGTCCTTACAAAGAATATAAAGGAGATATTTACAACCCCAATAATGTGAAAGTAGATATGCCTTTAAAACTATCTTTTAGTGACGAAAAGCCATTATTTAAAGTCGATAAACCGGAAGTGATCCTTTATGATTATAATCAGCCCGGAACCTATAAATATCAGGTTTTCCTTAATAAAATTGAAAAAGGAACTGTTTATCTGAAAATGTTTGATCTTACCACCAACAGAATTTTATCTGAAAAAGAAATTGCAAAAGATACTAAAGTGAAAGTGGAAAATCCTAGTGATGAACTGAAAGAATTCCCTTTGAGTAAACAGTTTAACGTACAGGAGGGAGATTGGGGAGATTATTACGGAAGCAGAGTGGAAGTGTGGTTTAAGCCGGAAGATGCTTCACAGCCTGAAAGAAAGCTTTTGGTTAAAAACTATGTGATTCAGGGTTGGTAATTTTAATATTTTAATGCTGATTAAGAAAACTGTACTAATTTCAGAATTAACCGCAAAAGAGACAAAAGACTTTAGTGGATTTATGTAAAGTATTTCAAAAGTCTGCAAAGAAAAAAAATCTTTGATGTTTTAAACTTATCTGCTCTTTTTTCCATTTAGGTATTAAACTTAAATAACTACTGTGTTAAAATCTTTTGTGGTAAAAAAGTTTAAACAGATTTATAAATAAAACTAAAAACAATGGAAAATTATCTTGAAATCAACAAAAATTCATGGAATGCCAAAGTAGAACCTCATCTCAAATCCGATTTCTATTTTGTAGATGAATTTTTGCAGGGAAGAACTTCGTTAAATTCAATTGAATTAGATCTTTTAGGAGATGTAAAAGGTAAAACTATTCTTCATTTGCAGTGTCATTTCGGGCAGGATTCTATTTCGCTGTCAAGAATGGGCGCGAAAGTTACGGGAATCGATTTGTCGGATAAAGCCATTGCAGCAGCAAAAGATCTGGCTCAGAAAGCAGGAACCGATACAGAATTTTTCTGTACAGATCTGTACAGTCTTCCCGATGTTCTCGATCATAAATTCGATATTGTTTTTACAAGCTACGGAACAATCGGCTGGCTTCCCGATCTCGCAGAATGGGCAAAAATCATTACCCGTTTTCTGAAACCGGAAGGGAAGTTTGTAATGGCAGAATTTCATCCTGTAGTCTGGATGTACGATGACGATTTCAAAGGCGTACAATACAACTATTTCAACGAAAAGCCGATTGTGGAAACCTATGAAGGAACTTACGCAGATCAGTCCGCAGATATTGTTCAGGAGTATGTGATGTGGAACCATTCTCTGGCGGAAGTTCTTCAGAATTTAATGAATCAGGATCTTCAGATCAAAAAGTTTCAGGAATTCGACTGGTCGCCGTATCCATGTTTCAGGCACGTTGAAGAATTTGAAAAAGGAAAATGGAGAATTCCTCAGTTCGGAAATAAAATTCCTTTGGTTTTTGCCATTGAAGCACAAAAAAAGTCATCGTAATAAAAACTACGATGACTTTCCTGTATATATGAATGTTAAAATAAACTATTTATAGTCTAGCTTACCGCTTCCTGAGCCTTATTCTTAAGATCTTCCGCTTTATCCTGAGCCTGAGAAGCTACGTCGTTGGCTTTATCTTTTACCTGCGAAGCAACGTTGTTGGCTTTATCTTTAAGATCATTTCCCCATTTGTTTAGGTTGTCTTTTGCAGTGTTGATTTTATCTTTCACTATTTGCTTATCTTCTTCAGAAGAATTTTTGTATTTCCAGTATGCAAGTGCTCCTAATCCTAATAACGCTAATAAGCCTTTTGTCTTATTTCCCATGATTTCTATTTTTTTAAGTTAATATTAAAGTTTGATGTTAGTAATCATGTAAAATGTGTGCCAAAAAAATAAACAGACTTATAAAATAATGTTAAATTTAATTGAAAACTTCATAATTTTCTCCGTCAAAACTTGCAAAAACCATAGTGGGATAAGAATCCTGGTGGTATATATTTCCGTTTTTATCAATAGCAATCGCACCTGCAAAGCCATCAATGGTTTTTAATTCGTCGAAAGTTTTTGTAAACGCTTCTTCTATCGTCATGCCGTCGGTAACTCTGGTTACAATTTTCGTTGCGGTGGCATTGCTTACAATATCTTCACCCACTCCGGTACAGCTTACCGCACAGAAAGAATTCGCATAATTTCCGGCAACAGTAGCCGAATCGGATATCCTTCCCGGGATTTCAAAACCTTTTCCTCCGGTAGAAGTGGCAACGGCTAATTTTCCGTCCTTATCAATCGCTACACAACCTACCGTTCCTTTTCCGCCATTTTCAAGTTTCGCTTCATATTCTTTTCTCCTTTGCGGAATTTCGGTTGAAAAATTCTCGAAACCATGTTCTGTAGCATAATTTTTTGCGCCGCTTCCTCCCAAAACCCGGTCGTCTTCTTTCATCAGCTCTTTCGCCACAAAAACAGGATTCTTCACATCCTGAATATTGATAACACCGCTTAATTTCTGCGTTGCTCCATCCATAATCGCTGCACTCATCCTGATCACGCCATCACTCTGGATCTGCGAACCGATTCCTGCATTGTAAAGCTCATCATCTTCCAGCAAAGAAACAGCGTACGCAGCCGTGTCAAATGCAGAGTTGGTTTTTAAATATTCAAATGCTTTCTGAGCAATGCTTTTTAATGAATTCTGTTTGGCTGTTTTTACTTCGTGGCTCTGGTCGCTTTCCGAGAAAAATCCGCCGTGGATGATTATTTTCATATATTCTGATGTCGTTTATATTTTATTTGGAGCTTACTCCCGCTATCCACTGTATCTTTTGGGTTACGGACTCCGCTTTGCTCCGTCCGCAACCCAAAAGGATGCCGTTTCTATCGGGGCTAAGATTTTCCTGCATATTTCAATCGTTCACTGTGCTTTTCACTGGTCACGAATCTCATTTATATTGCAATCCTGAGATTCTTTCTATCCACGATAAAATTAAGCATCAATCCTTATTGAAAATTTTGGATTTTCATGCGCCTTAAAGATTTGAGACGAATAAAAATCTTGCTTCTTTGCGTTTTCAAACAGGAATATTTTATTTAAAAAAGTTCGCTGTAAATATCTAAAATTGTCACAGGAACAATTCACCATTTACCATTCACATTCTACTTTTCCTGCGGGATCGGATTAAACTGAGAGTTCTCAATCGTCAGCGCTTTAGTCGTAAGATCATAATGATCGTTCATCGACATTACGTGAACCGTTAAATTATCAATAGAAATAGGCTCTCCAAGATTAATATTCGTAAGATTCGTGTCTTTAATAAACCTTCCGTCCACCAGAATCACCAGTCCCGAACCTACCGCCGTCATCACATCATTATGGATGAACAATCCGGTATCTTCTCCCAGACCGATTCCCAGAGTTCTCGGATTGTTTACCACCGCCTGAAAAAGTCTTCCGATTCTTCCTCTCTGTACAAAATGCGTATCGATAATCACATTATCAATCAGTCCCAAACCCTGAGTGGTTTTAATTTCTCCTTTCAGCAAAGCTTCGGAACTGCTTCCCTGATAAATCATATTCTCCGATGCCGCAGCGGCTCCGGCAGAAGTTCCTGAGTAGATGAAATCCTGTTCCTGATATTTCAGTAAAATGGTATCGTGAAACCTTGTTCCGCCAAGAATTGAAGTCAGTCTCAGCTGATCTCCACCTGTAAACATCACCACATCTGCAGCATTGGCTCTCGCAACAATAGCATCAGAATTCGCTTCCTCACGGTTATGAATATCAAGGATGTTTACATTTTTAGCGCCTAAAAACTCGAAGGCTTTTTTATATTCGGAACCTACAATTTGCGGAATCTGAGAGGCAGTGGTGATAATCTCAATAACGGAATTCTCTTTCAATTTAGATTCATTAATAATCTTTCGAAGAATTCCCCTCTCAAAAAAATTCAGGTTTTTTTCTACACTTTGATCAAAATCGGTTTCTGCAAAACTTCCTTTGTTTACAGCACCTCCGATAACAATTAATTTTCCAACAGGTTTCATCATAGGGTGCAAATTTAAAAAATAATTAACATTTGAGAAAGGATTAAGAGGGATTGATAATCAATAAGTGAAAATAAAATTTAAAAAGCAGGTATGAGAAGTGATTGTGAGAATATTTAAGTTTTACAAAAATTAAAATTAGAGCCTTTTTTTAAGCTATCGCCATCTTTTTCTTTTATAATCAGTATTTTGAACAAAAGTTTAACTCATCTTTTTGTTATTTTTGTGGTTGTGTAAAAGAATAGAGTTATTTTTTTAATAAAAGTTCAGCCAATTTCTGTCTTTAATACCATCAAATAAAAACAATGATGAATTGTTAATTGCAGCCATTGAGCTGAATCATAAATTCAATATATATTTAACACAGTAAATTTCTAAACCAGATCACCAATGTTTCACCCTCATCATTTATTAAAGTCCCTGTTTTTATTCTTAAGTTTTTTCTCCTATGCCCAGATTTCCGTAAGCGGAAATTTTTCTATGAAACCTGATTCTTATGAAGCCATGGTTATTGACAGCAGTTATCAGAATATTTACTATAAAGCAGAATTTGTTAAAGATCCCAAAAAGAAAAAGCTGGAAACAACTTGTGTTCTCCAGATAGGAAAGAAATTTTCTAAATTTTCAGATTTTAATGTATTGCGCAAAGATTCTTTAATGGAAAAATACAGTCATTTGGAGAAAATAGGAGCTAAAGAATTAGGTCAGTCCCTTAATTTAGCGGAAAAATGGAGAAGTATTTTAATTAAAAATTTTCAGGAAAATAACATTACGGTACAGGATAAAACAAATATTACTTACCAATATGAAGAAAAACAGCCCGCTCTCGACTGGAAACTTGAAAACGAGACCAGAGAAATCCTTGGGTATATATGCCATAAAGCCACTACGAAGTATCGGGGAAGAAAATATGCAGCATGGTATTGCAAAGAAATTCCAATTAACAACGGTCCTTACATTTTTCAGAATCTTCCCGGTTTAATTTTAGAATTGGAAGACAGCGACAATAATTTTCATTTTACAGCTATTGCAATGGATAAAAAGATAAATGGAGTCTATCTGAGAAATGAAAAAAGAATTCTTCATATAACCCGAGAGCAGTTTAGAAAAGCATTGCAAACGTATCATGACAATCCCGGCTTTTTTCATGGAAAAGCGTATAACGAAGATGGTAGCCAGATCGCTGTAAAATCTCCTCCTCTTCCGTATAATCCCATCGAATTGGAATAAGTTTCAGCGGAGGGTAAAAGGTATTGTCTCTACTGAAAACAGCAATTTCCCAAGCGTAAAAACAGATTGATCCTTCTGAAATAGATTTCAGCTTAAAGGTAAACGCAATTCATCCCACAGAGAACAGCATTTTGATGGACGAAAAGCCCTGTTGACCTTTGTGTGCAGTCATTTTGTCCGGAGTCTCCAAATAATTACCCTGCAAACCAAAGGTTTTGACCTGATGAAAAATCTCATTCACTCTAGTTTACAAGTTATTCAATAAATAATTAACTTATTGACTTATCTCTTTTACTAATAAACGTTTCGACATGTTCAGGTTGAAGATGTTTAAATATTGCGGTTGGTATTCGAGGTGTCATCCTGAGCTTGGCGAAGGATCTCTGTTAGAAAACGCTTGCTAATTTTTAATCCCATCAAGAACAGATTTTTTCTAATCCATATTTTTTATTTGCTTACCATGAGTAAGGATGATTCTCTTTGTCAGATACTATTATTGCTTAGTTTTCAATGATTTGGAGGTATACTGAAAAAGTGAAATAAATATCATTATTGAAAAATATGTTTAACTATATATTGAATTTGTAATAAAAATTATTATATTAGTATTAAATTAAAAACCAATAACCATGTATATCAAACAGGAAGAATATCTTCCGCTGGCAAAAGACCTTATCGCCAGTTTCAGCAGGGATCTTTTGCTTTTTGCAGAGGAAGATCACAATTATACGCAGGCATATAAAGATGCTTTTCAGTCGAAAATTACAGAAGTAGAGCAGAAAGAAGCCAGTAATACAGCTCTGGTGAAGCAGAAACAGGCTACTCAGGCTCTGTATCTGTTAGGAGAAGATCTGAAAAAACCTCTTAAAAGTTTAAGAATACGCATTGAAAGAGCAGGAATTCCCACTAAACTCACCACACAGATTCTGACGGATATTAAGAAACGCAATTTCGAAGGAGTCGGCAGTAAGCTTACAGATCTTATTTCATTAGTCAATGCCCATCTTACGGTTTTACAGGATAAAGGAATGAAAAGTACGATACCTCAGGATTTACAGGATTTTCAACTGGCTATTGCCGCAAAAGCCGATGAGCAGAAGCTGTTCATGAAAAAAATCTACATTCAGTAATACCCCAAAACTTTGTCAACCATTTAAAAACAAAAACTCATCATATGGACAGAAATCAATTTATTAAAAAACTTGGATTAGCTTCAACAGGATTAATAATGTTTCCTGACCTTTCTTTTGGAAGTTTAGAAACAGAAGCTAACCCAGACAATTTTGAAAATTCAAAACTTTTGATGCCAATGAATACGGAAGTCATTGACGTTACTATTGACGCAAATAGTGAATTTATGTGGGGTTGGCTTTTGCGAACAGTAGGAAGTGCTTTAATTTCATCTTTAGTTGGAAACATAGTTGAAAAATACTTTGGAAAAGATTGTTATTGTAATGGGACTAGTTGTTCAGTAAATAATGCTCCTTCAAGTAACTATTCTAACGCAGTAGGATATTATGGTTATAATACGCATAATCAAAAATTTCTAACTCAACAAATTTATGACAGTACCACTTCTTTCGAAAATGCATCTGTACCGTTTTTAAATTCATATGGTCGTGTCATAACAAATGTAGAAGGACCATTTTTAGCAGGACTTTGTCTTGCTGCTAAAGATATAGCATCCCAAAATGGTATTAGAACAGCAAGAAATGTTATTGTTCCTTATGCGGAAATATCAAATGGTGGGTATAGATTTGATACGAGACCTTGCTACCCAACAGTTCTTGCGACCAACTACGGAAAAACAGCAATCTCATATACACCTAATGGTAATAATGGATTTGTTAAGGTTGATGTTTTCTCAAATAAAAACAATTTACCTGATTATTCACAAACTTGGAAAGTAAATGCTGTCTAAGAATAAATAGCTGACAACAATATATTACCAAAAGCGGCACTGAAGGAGTTATGATGAACATTTGTGCAAAAAATCCCCATATTCGCTAATGCTTAGACCATTGGCAGCAATATAACTTTAAACTAAAAGAAATGATGGAAAGTCTTATCATTGAATCAACAGATCTCGTAACCAGTGAGGAAATTACTGAATCTGCATTAAGAGATCCTGATTTCAGTAATCGGGAAGGTTATAATATCAATTTTCTTAATACAAGTTTGCCTTTACCTATGGTAGATGATAACTTAAGATACCAAATAGCAATTAACCAGCAGCCCAGCAAAAATGGGAAATTATTTCTTGACTACACAAACTTTAGTGTGTTGTTCAACAAAGATAAAAAGCTGCCATTTTATTCTGCAGTTAATATTGAAGGTAAAAGTAACGAAATAGCAAGAGTTCATGATGAACGTGGCAGTAACCCTTGGCGTATAGATAATCGCCTTGAAGTGAATGGCAACAATTTTCAATTTACTAACGACGACTATACAAACTCTGGTTTTCAACGCGGTCACATGGTTCGATTTTATGACCCAGCATGGGGCGAAACAGAGGATAGAAGAAAAATAGCAATGGGAGATACTTTTCATTTCACAAATTGCTGTCCTCAAGTTGGAAAATTCAATGCAGGCTTATGGAATGACTTGGAAGATTACTATATGGCACGTAGTATTTTTCAAGATAATAAAATTTCCGTTTTTACTGGTCCGATTTTTAATAAAGCAAAACTCATAAACGACTTGTTAGTTCCTTTAAACTTTTGGAAAGTCATCGTTTATAATAAAGGAAATGAAATTGAAGCAATTGGATTTTTAATTAGTCACGAAATTGCAATGCAAAAAATGCTGGATGAATTAATGTCATTGGAAATAAAGCGTGTCAATCCGTCCTTAAAAGCAGAGGATATTGAGAGGCTCTTCAATAAAAAGGATTTAAAAAAATGGACAGTAAAAATTAAGCTTATTGAGGAAAAGACGGGAATAAAATTTGGACTCAATGATGTAGATATCAATAGAAATGAAAGGCTTTTATTTTACGCAGATGCGAACCATATTAATCACTTACATCTTGCTACAGAATTTGACGAATTCATTGCTAAAAATGAAACTAGTGACTTAATAAATGAAGTTAAAAGAATGAAACAGTTAATGAGATATAACAGATTTGTAAATGAACAGCAGAAAAGAAGCGTTGATTATACCAAGTTTATTCAAAACATATAAAAAAATACTACTTGTAGTCGTAGCTTGCAAAAAGTGTGGAAGAAGTGCTTCTACCAAACATTATTGTAAGGTTCAACTTTAGTAATTCTATTGAATTTTTCGTAATAACAATTATGACGGAAGAATTGAATTTATCGCAGCTTCGTTTTTTGACATTAGAAAGTCAGGGATTAACAAAGCCATATCCTTTTGGAAAAGGTAAAAATGCAGTTCTTCGGGCATTAGAACATTTTGGATATCTACAAATTGACACTTTATCAGTTGTTGAAAGAGCCCATCATCATACACTTTGGACAAGAATACCAGATTATAAAGCAGAATATTTAGATGAATTGGTTGAAGAACATAAAATATTTGAATATTGGTTTCACGCTGCGTCTTATCTTCCCATAAAGGATTTTCGGTTTGCATTGCCTCAAATGACAGAGGTGAAACAAAGCAAAACGCATTATTACAATGCAGACCCAAAAGTGATGAAGTATGTTTTAGATACCATTCGTGGAGAAGGTCATAAAAAAGCAAGGGATTTTGAAAATGAAACCAAAAAAGCGGGAAGCTGGTGGAGCTTGAAACCTACAAAAATAGCTCTTGAAAGACTTTTTTTGCAAGGTGACTTAATGATTACCGGCAGAAAGAGAATGCAAAAAATGTATGACCTTACTGAAAATGTTTTACCGAACACGATTAATACAACCTTACCAACTGAACTCGAATTTGCTGAATATTTAGTAAAAACCTATTTGAAAGCCTACGGATTTACCACAGTAAAGCAAATTACCCATCTTAAAACAGGAGAATTAATACGAAAAAATGTTGACATCGTCTTAAAATCAATGCTTCAGGAAGGAACCATAAAGCAAGTAAATATTGAAAATATGCCTTCTGTTTTTGTGAATAAAACTTCACTTGAAAATTCGTTAAACAAAACCAGTTCAGACATTCATATTTTATCGCCATTTGACAATTCAATTATTCATCGGGACAGAATAAAACAGTTTTTTAATTTTGATTATAAGATTGAATGTTACACACCAAAAGAGAAAAGGCAATACGGTTATTTTTGTTTACCTGTATTATTTGGAGACACCTTTATAGGACGGGTGGATTGTAAAGCGCACAGAAAAGAAAAAGAATTTGAAATCATCCATTTGCACATTGAAAATACAAATATTGACAATGAATTATGGAAAGAATCATTTGTAGACATGATAAAGTCTTTTGCCACTTTTAAAGGTTGTAATACCCTTAAATTGACAAAAGTTAGTCCATCAAAATTCACAAATAAAATAAGACCATTATTCTCATTAAATAATCGACTATAAAGCAGCTATGAATTTGAAAAAGAGAGGAAGTATAAAGTATGAGTTTACTACAAAAATGTGGCAGTCCTCCGGAAAGGGCGGTTGGTATTTTGTTTCGCTTCCGCATAAGCTGGCAGAAGAAATCAGAAAAAATTTAAAATCGGAAGAAGAAGGATGGGGAAGACTAAAGGCAAAAGCACAAATTGGAAATAGTGAATGGGAAACAGCCATTTGGTTTGACTCCAAACATGAAACGTACTTACTGCCATTAAAGGCAGAGATACGGAAAAAAGAAAAGCTTGAAACCGGTAAAGACATACAAACGATTCTATGGATTTAAAAACAGAATCGTTTTTCTATAATTATCTTATGGCAGATTGGTTCAGCTATTAAACGTTTTTAGAATACCTTTATTTAATTTTTTAGAGAAAGTTTAAACTCATTTTAAATTTAACCGCAAAAGAGACAAAAGACTTTATCGGATTTATTTAAAGTATTTCAAAAGTCTGCAAAGAGAAAAAATCTTTGATTTTTTTAACTTATCTGCTCTTTCTTTTCATTTAAGGATTAAACTTAAACAACTAAAGTGTTACAATCTTTTGCGGTAAAAAAGTTTAGATGTAAACAGCTAATATAAAACGGTTGTTACTAATCCTTATTAAACAATCTTTAATGGCGGCAGACATTCAACCAGGTTTCAATTGTATTGATCTTTATTCCTGAGATTTTAAAAATTTTAATATTTTTTATTCATTTTTTAATAAATGTTTAACTGTGGTATAGTTTCGTTTCGGGTTTTACATTATCTTTGAATAAATGGAGTTATTGTTAACTATTAAAAAAATGCAAATAGACTATGAAAATTGAGAAGATACAGGCGTTACGGGGACCAAACATTTGGAGCATCAGAAGAAAGAAACTGATACAGATGAGATTGGATCTCGAAGAAATGGAAAATTTCCCAACCAATAAAATTGACGGCTTCAGAGAAAGAATAGAAAAACTGATTCCCTCTTTGTTCTCTCACAGATGTTCCGAAGGGGTGGAAGGCGGTTTTTTTCACCGTATCGAAACGGGAACATGGATGGGACACGTTATTGAGCATGTCGCGTTGGAAATCCAGACTTTAGCGGGAATGGACGTTGGTTTCGGAAGAACGCGTGAAACAAAAACTCCGGGAGTGTATAATGTCGTATTCAACTATATTGAGGAAAATGCAGGAATTTATGCAGCCGAAGAATCGGTGAAAATTGCTGAAGCTCTGATAAAAGGTGAAGAATATGACTTAAATGCCTGTATAAAAAAACTGAAAGAAATCAGGGAAAGAGTGCGTCTCGGTCCTTCTACAGGAAGTATCGTGGAAGAAGCCGTTTCCCGAAGAATTCCATGGATTCGTCTGGGAACCAACTCTTTGGTGCAGTTGGGGTATGGCGTGAATCAGCAGAGATTTCA
Source organism: Chryseobacterium gambrini (assembly GCF_900156825.1). Taxonomy (GTDB): domain Bacteria; phylum Bacteroidota; class Bacteroidia; order Flavobacteriales; family Weeksellaceae; genus Chryseobacterium; species Chryseobacterium gambrini. Next base: position 130,935 of record NZ_FTOV01000001.1, read on the forward strand.
GGCGACCATTACAGGAAATACAAGTTCAATCGCGGTAGATATTGCCTGTAATAAAGAATTAACAAAAAAAATGCTCCATGATGCGGCAATTCCTGTTCCGATAGGAGATTTGGTAGTCGATGAAGAAGGATTAGAAAGTGTTATCAGAAAAATTAGCTATCCCGTTGTTATCAAACCATTGGACGGAAACCACGGAAAAGGCTCTTCAATTAATGTAAACGACTGGGAATCGGCGAAAATAGGTCTGGAACACGCTCAGAAATACTCAAGAAAAGTAATTGTTGAGAAATACATTACAGGATACGATTTCAGGGTTTTGGTCATCAACAATAAGATGGTTGCAGCCGCAAGAAGAGTTCCTGCCCACGTTATGGGAGACGGCGAACTGAATCTTCAGCAATTAATTGATAAAGAAAATAAAGATCCGAGAAGAGGATACGGACACGAAAATGTCTTAACCGAAATCCTGATCGATAAAGATACGACTGAACTTCTTGAAAAACTTCAGTACACTCTGGAAACGGTTCCGCAGAAAGGAGAAATCGTTTATCTGAAATCAACTGCCAATCTTTCTACAGGAGGAACCTCCATAGATGTTACCGATATGGTACATCCGGAAAACATTACCATGGCTGAAAGGATTTCAAAAATCATTGGTCTTGATGTCTGCGGAATTGATATTATGGCTGAAAATTTAACCCAGCCTTTAAAAGAAAGCGGCGGTGCCATCATTGAAGTGAACGCAGCTCCGGGATTCAGGATGCACTTGGCTCCAAGTGAAGGGTTGCCGAGAAACGTTGCGGCTCCCGTCGTAGATATGCTGTATCCACAGGGAAAACCTTTTACGATCCCAATTATTGCTGTAACGGGAACCAATGGTAAAACAACGACAACAAGACTAATTTCGCATATTGTTAAAAGCAATGGTTACAGAGTAGGTTTCACCACATCGGACGGAATTTATATTCAAAATACGATGTTAACAAAAGGAGATACAACAGGACCTCTTTCCGCTGAATTTATCCTGAAAGATCCTACGGTAGAATTTGCCGTTCTGGAAACAGCAAGAGGCGGAATTTTACGTTCCGGTTTAGGATTTTCTCAGTGCGATATCGGTGTTTTAACCAATATCAAGGAAGATCATCTGGGAATGAACGATATTCATAACCTGAAAGATCTTACCCGGGTAAAAAGGGTAGTGCTGGACAGCGTAAAGAAAAACGGATGGAGCGTGATGAATGCCGATGACGAATATTCCATGAGAATTGTTAATGATCTCCATTCCAATGTAGCCATTTTCAGTATGGATGAGAACAATCCGCACATCAGGAAATTTGCAAAAGAAGGAAAGATTACCTGCGTGTATGAAGAAGGATTTGTCACCATTAAGAAAGGAGACTGGAAGATCAGGATCGGAAAGGCAAAAGATTTCCCGATCACAATGGAAGGGAAGGCTAAATTCATGATCGAGAATGTTTTGGCAGCGAGTTTAGCATCTTATCTCTACGGATTCGGAATTGAAGATATATCGAATTCTTTACGAACTTTTATTCCGAGTGCACAGCTTACTCCGGGAAGACTTAATGTTTTTAAGTTTAAAAATTTTAAAGTTTTAATTGATTTTGCCCACAATCCGGCAGGTTACGAAGCAATTGAAGATTATCTTAAAAATGTAGAAGCTACAAAAAAAATAGGCATTATTTCGGGAGTCGGAGACAGAAGAGACAACGATATCAGAGAATGCGGAAAAATTGCCGGAAGAATGTTCGATCACATCATCATCCGAAACGAAAAGCATCTTCGTGGAAGAACGGAAGATGAAATTAACGGATTGATTATTGAAGGAATGCAGAGTTCAGGAAAAAATATAAGCTATGAAACAATTCCTAAAGAAATTGACGCCTTAAAACATGCCATGGGAATGGCTGAAGAAGGAACATTCATTACCGCTTTAAGTGATGTGATTTCGAATGCAATTGATCTGGTTCAGGAATATCAGGCAAGAGAACTGCTTGAGGATGATAAAATATAATGTAAATACAGTTTAAAAGTTTCGGCGGCATCGAAGATGCCGCCGAAACCAAATAAAAAAAGCTTCGAACATTCGAAGCTTTTTTTATTACCTGTTTTCCCATGTCGATTTTATATTCTGCATTTTAACCAGATAAAAATATAACGGGATCAACTCTAATCTTAGGCTAAAACCTATATTAGGAGACGTAAAAGGAATAACTACCATCATGATAATACATATTCCAATGCCAATAATGGCGTCAATAATTGCTGCCTGTGGAGCCCATTTCTGCTCAAACCAAAGTCCGTACGCAACAATTCCTTTGAATATAAACAGAGATGTTACAATTATTCCGGGTAAAGTATAAGGATGACTGGCATTGATGCCGTAAAGCGATAGGCTTATATTACTTAAAAAAGGAGCAATCATTAAAAAGATTACGGCAAAAGAACCCCCGATCAGAAAGAACCATAAAAATATTTTGATCCAGAGTGGCAACAAACTTCTTCTTCGTACATTATCCTGCATTTCAAACTCTTCAAAAGCTGACTTTTCTTCCATTGTTTATTCGTATAATCTATTCCTCCGCAAAAAAAGCATTTGAACTTCCGATCCAGATTGCATCTTTCTTATTGAAATCTACATTTACCATGGCAGCTTTCGTCATTCTGCCCAGATTTTCCAGTAGAATAGGACGTTCGTCATTTTCGCGCCAGATATACAGTAATCTGATCTCTGCTTTTGAAAACTCTCCGTTGATATCTTCAAAAATCGGCTCATAAGTTACTTTTCTCTGCAAAATATAGTTTTCTTTATCCTCAATAGCATCTGTAATTTCCTTTGTCGGATTTAAATTGACTCCGCTTCCTGCAAAAGAAAATAAAGGTTTCAGTACAAAATTTTCAAGGTTTTCACTTTCCGGAAATTCATGCAGGAAATAACTTTTCGGAACAAATTGATGCTGTAAAAGCGGAAGGAGGAATTTAGAAATTTTAAAAAACCAGTTCGGATGCGTAACCCAGGTTACATCAACATCTTCACGGAAATCAAATTCAGTTTTCAGATCCGGAATTCTGTCTAATTCGTCAAAAATAACACGGTTGTAAATTCTTCTGATCTCCGTTAGTTTTCCATCGTTTTCGTAGAATAGTTTTCTTCCTTCTTTTTTCACTTTGGTTAAACAAACCGTTTTTATTCCCAGTAATTTTTCAGTCAGAACAAAATCAATGGCAGTTTTTTGCTTTTCAGGGTAAATTTCAAGGAGAATTACATGTTCAGGATTTTCATTACCCAGAATTAAATCTTTCATGTAATTTTTAAAATCTTCATGAGGAGTTTTATTTTGCAGCTCCGAAAGAAAAGGATAAACATCACAGAATGTCTGTTCAAAAACTTTCTGAAATGCATACAGTGAAGGAAAAGCCTGCAGCTCGATCAGCTGAGGTTCAATCTCGCCGTTTTCGCACTTGCAAATCCCGAAATCTATCGTAAAAAAGTGAGGCTGTTTTGTGTCGTTGGGAACCCTGCAGTTATCAGGAATCGCCTTTTGTAAAGTTTCTTCAGGAAGATTTTTAATCTGTGTAATGATGCTTTCGCTGGCATCAATAAGTTTAGATTCAAATTCTTTTGTTAAAAATAAAGGACTTTCGGAAATTCTGAATCCGGTTTCCAGACCACTTTTCTGTTCTAAAATTTCTTTAAACTGATTGTATTTTTCCTGAGAAAATTCCTGATTAAATTGCTTTCTGTATTTTGGAATCATAATTCTTTTTCTTTTTGTGATTTAAAAAATCGGACAGTTTCTGTGTCCGATTTTTGTATTGATATTTTCGTTTTATTAAAAATTTAAGCCATTGCTTCTGCCTGCTTCAAAACGTTTTTTTTTGCAAACTGTAAGAATCTCGGCAGAATCTGAGCCTGAGTAAGGATGATTTTATCTTCATCATCCATTCTGTCCACGGTTTCAAGATACTTTTCCATTCCGAAATTTTCAATCATCGCCTGCTTGTTCTTTTCGTCTTTCAGATTTTCAATCATGCCTGCAGGATTTGCTTCCGGATGAAACTGTGTTCCGAATATTTCCTCCGAAAAACGGATTGCCATCACCGCTCTTTCCAGATTGATGTGTGGACGGAATTTTTCAATAGCCACGATTTTCATACCCAGCTCCTCAAAACGCTCATGATCCGGTTCGATAAACTGATACGCTCTGGAATCTACTGCATAGAAAGGATCGGGAAGATTTTTGAATAAAAATTCCTGTTCTCCTTCCTCGGTTTTATGAACCGGCATTACTCCGAAAGAATACGATTTCCTTTTGCAGATATTTCCAAGTTTCCAGTGGATACTTGCCAACTGAAAAGAATGACAGATCAGGAACAGATATTTTTTGTCATCGCTGTACTGGTTATGTTCAAAAACATTATCCAGAAACTGAGCAAATTTATCTTCCCATTCAAGACCTTCTCTGTGCGGATCTCCCGGACCTCCCGAAGAAATAAAAATATCGAAATCCTCAACATTGGGCATTTCATTTTTAAATCTCACATCGAATGTTTCAATGCTTACGTTTTCCTGAGCACAGCTTAGCTTAAATGCTTCAGAAATTTCTTTAATATTTTTAAAACCCTGATTCACATGATTGTTGTTCATGTCCAGCAAAGCAATTCGAATATCATTCATACGACTTCATATTTTTTACAAAGTTACCAAAAAAATTATGAAGCGGTTTCTCCGTGTGTGATGCCGTATTCAGTTTCTGAGATCATATAATCAACAACTTTCGTAAGATCACCTGTTTCATTGAAGACTTTTAGCTGTCGGTCTGCTCCGGTTCCGTTTTCAAGAATTGTCCATGCGTATTCCACCTCTTTTCTGCATCCTAATTCGTCCACCACATCATCAATAAACTCAAGAAGTTCCTTTAAGAGATCAGGATAAGGCACAGATTCTTCTTTTCCGAAATCAATCAGATGAGCTTCAATTCCACTCTTGGAAGCACGCCATTTGTTTTCATTTAGCAATAATCTTCTGTAGCTTCTGAAACTTAAATTCTGCTGATGAAGTTTGTAGATTTTTGCAACCAAAGCCTGCATAATGGCAGCCAGACAAACGGTTTCATCAATTCTCATCGGCATATCGCAGATTCTGAATTCGATTGTAGGGTAGAACGGGTGAACTCTGAGATCCCACCATATTTTTTTAGCATTATCAATGGTTCCTGTCTTTACCAAAAGGTCTACATAACTGTCAAATTCCGCCAGAGAATTGAAAAAACTCGGAATTCCGGTTCTTGGGAATTTTACAAAAATTTCCTGTCGGTAAGACTTAAAACCTGTATTTCTTCCGATCCAGAAAGGAGAATTCGTTGATAGTGCATAAACGTGCGGAAGGAAATACCTCATCACATTCTGTATTCTTACGCCTTCTTCACGGTTTGGGATTCCGATATGGACGTGAAGCCCGAAAATTAAATTTCCTCTCGCCACATCACCCATGTCGTCTACAATTTTAATGTAACGCTCTCCGTTTGTAATGGTGTTGTGTTCCCAGTTGGAGAAAGGGTGCGTTCCGCCGCCGGAAACCCGAAGTCCCTGTTCGTGGGCGGTTTTTATAAGATGTCTTCTTAAATTCGTTAATTCGGCTTTTGCCTCCTGAATATTCTGGCAGATGCCTGTTTCCATTTCAATCATGGATTCATGCATTTCATGCTTTAAATTTTCACTTAAAACAGCTTTTCCGCCTTCAATAATTTTCGAAACATGAGAGACCAGATCACGGCTCTCAACATCAATAATCTGATATTCTTCTTCGATTCCAATAGTAAATTGATGCATTTTTTTTCGTGCTTTTTGTTGATATTCTTATTTTACAGAATCTTTTACAAAAGTTCCCCAAGAGATGTTTGGTTTTCCCGGAACATATTCTTTTGCTTTTTCGATCGCTAATTTGGCTGCGTGTTCTACGATCCATGCAAAATTTTCTTCTCCTACAGAATTTTTGTCTGCATCCGGAGCTGGATTACAGAAGTCGATTGCATAAGGAATTCCGTCTCTTATGGCGAATTCTACCGTGTTGAAATCGTAGCCAAGCGCTTCATTCATTTTGATGGTGTAGTCGTGAATTGTTTTTAATAATTTCTCCAGTTCTGCACCCTGCGTCTGATGTGTAGTTGCATATCTCAAATGATGAGGATTTCTCGGCTCATAAGGCATGATATGAACATATTTTTTACCTAAACAGTATACTCTGTAATAATCGTCAAAGATAATTTCTTCCTGCACCATCATTACCAGTTGCTCTGTTTCGCTTAATTTCGTCCAAAGATCTTCCGGATTTTCCACGCGGTATACATTTCTCCATCCGCCTCCGTCATGCGGTTTCATGTACGCCGGAAAACCTACATAATCGAAAATATAATCCCAGTCGTGAGGGAATTTCAGGTTTCTGAAAGAGGTTTCTGAAGTGTTTGTCGGTCTTTCGTGAGACGGAAGCAAAACTGTTTTCGGAAGCGGAATTCCCAGTTTCGTCATTAAAGCGTTATTAAAAAACTTTTCGTCTGCGCTCCACCAAAAAGGATTGTTGATGACATAGGTTCCGTTCAATGCTGCATTTTTCAGGTACGCTCTGTAAAAAGGAACATCCTGCGAAATTCTGTCGATAATTACAGCATATCCGTAATCTGCACCCTGTTCAAGTTTATCAATATGTACAGGTTCTGCGATGATTTCTCCACCTCCCAATTCGTTAACTTTATCAATAAACGCCCAAGGAAACGTATCTTCCATACCGAATAGAATTCCTACTTTTTTTGCCATAAATGTATTTTTTAATGTTGTATTTTAATGTTAAATTTTAAATTATTTTTAAGAGAAAAAGGTTCCTATAAAAGTTGGGAAAACCATCCTCCAAAGCGGCCAGTCGTGATTAATCCACTTTCTTTCATCATACCAGAAATCAATACCTTTTGAAGCTAAAATTTCTGCCATTTCCACGTTTTTATCTTTGCAGATATCTTCATCCGAAGTGCTTAAAACAATATGCATATGTTTGTATTTCCATGCTTCATCATTTCTCACAAATTCACGCGGACAGTTGAAATAAACCAGCTCATCGGAATAGCCGTCCATAAAATTTCTGATGCTGAATGCTCCTGACAGACAGAACAGATGCGAGACAACATCCGGAAAACGGAAAGCAAAATTAGCCGCATGATATCCTCCGAAACTTGCTCCCGCGACCGCAACTCGGTGCGTCTTATGAATTTTCTGAATATAAGGAACAAATTCCTGAATCAGAAACTGAACATATTTTTCATAATTTTTAATCCTTTGCTGAGGAGAAATATTGTTGTCATAAAAACTCCATCCGTCTATGGTCTGAACATTGTAAAGTTTAACTTTTCCCTGCTCTATAAACCAGTTGATGCTTCCGTTAAGATGAAAATCATGGTTTTGGGTATATTGTCCCTGTGAAGTCGGAAACATGATGATCGGATAACCGTAATGTCCTGTAACTTCCACTTTAAGACTTGTTCCTAGTATATGTGAATAATAATCTGTATGCTCTATCTGTGGCATTTTTTTTTCGTATTTGGGTTTAATCAGTAAATTGATAATAAGGTCTGCTTTTCCATTATCCTGATTTAATGATTTCTAAATTAGGGATTAAAAAAGGATTTTAGGGTAAACTTAATCTTATAAAATCAATAATTTCTTGATGTTAATTTCTCTTTTTAAATTATGACATAGGTTTGTCTTTCGGCGGAAGAATATTCAGTAATTCAGCATGAATTTTTTCGGCTGCCCTGTCTAATCTTTCCTGAACGATTACCGAATCTTTCGATTTGTAAACGATTCCGACATGATAATCTATCGGTAAGAATTTTACCGCCTCTTCGCATTCAAACTGATTGTAATCCGGCTCTTTGTCTTTAATTAAAGCGACAATAAGCCCCGAATAATATCCTGTAGGTTTAGAAACCTCATAATTTTTTCCTCTTAATAAAGCATCTTCAATTTTCGCCCATTCTCTCCAGATGTTGATGTTGCTTGATGCTTCCACGAGATCCGGAATATGCGCTCCACCCACTCTTGAAGAAGTTTCAAGAAAATAATATTTCCCGTCGTCTTTGCTGCGGATAAATTCTGTGTGGGTCGCACCGTTAATCAGACCGAAATTTGATAAAACTTTCGAGTTTACCTCTTCAAGAGCCTTAAATTCATCAGAATATCTTCCGAGCGTTTTTGTTCTGAAAACACCTCCTTCATGGGAAACCTCCATCGGAGGCGCCAAATATTTTGAAGCGGAAGTGAAAACGATTTCTTTGTTAAAAGTAAGACTGTCTACATGATAAACATCTCCCGGTTTGAAGCTTTCCAGAAGAAACAGGTGACGTTCTTCACCCAAGTTATCAAGCGCCTTCCAGAGATCTTCTTTGGAATTCAGTTTTTTAATTCCTGAAGCAGAGGCTTCGGAACGTGGCTTTAAAACCCACGGTGCAGGAACCTGATCTACAAAATGATTAACCTCATCATTATTAAAAACTGCCGTAAATTCAGGAACATTAATTCCGGAATCCTTTGCTTTCTGTCGCATGGCAAGTTTATCCCTGAAATAGCGGTGTGTGGTTTGTCCCATCCCCGGAATTCTGAATGTTTCGCGGATAAGCGCCGCTTTTTCCACATCATAATCGTCCAGAGCAATAACGGCGTGTACTTTTCTGGTCTGCATCAGATGGGAAAATCCCTGCACGAGATGATCCAGATTCCAGACAGAAGGCTTTACTTCAGGCATATAGAATACCTCATCGATGGCATGCCACGGCCAGTTTTTTTCTTTAAGATTTTCGGATGTTACTAAAATTATTTTATTACCGAGTTTTTTCATTTCATCCATGAAATCATAACCCTTGTAATAGCACGAAATACATACTATTGTTTTCTCCTCCATACAATGTTTTTTAGTTTTTGATGAACTTTCAAAAATAAAAACGTTTTTTTATTAATTATTTAATGTTAAAAATTAAAATATTGTGCGCTTTTGAAAATTCTATTTCAATTATACAGAGAATTTTTGTAATAAACTAATTTTTAGTGATAATTTTCGATTAAATCGGCTAATAATTGCACTCCAAATCCCGTTGCAGCCTTTTCTTTGGCATAACCTACATTTCCGAACGTCACTCCGGCAATATCAAGATGCGCCCATTTAGGATGGTTTTCAATGAATTGTTCTAAAAATTTAGCCGCAATAATGCAATCTCCGATAGGTTTCATCGAAATATTCTTAATATCTGCCACATCCGACTGGATATCGTCTTTCCAGACATCCCAAAGCGGTAAATTCCAAAGTCTCTGATTGGTTTTATCGCCGGTTTTTATCAAAAGATTTTTCAATTCTTCATTGTTGGAAAACAGAGCCCCGCAAGTATCGCCAAACATCCTTACGGAACTTCCGGTAAGCGTGGCAAGGTCGATCAGAAAGTCAGTTTTGAAGTTTTTCGCCATATAGGAAAGTCCGTCGGCAAGAATCATTCTGCCTTCCGCATCGGTATTAAGAACCTCAATTGTTTTTCCGTTATAAGCCGTAATAACATCACTCGGAAGAAATGCATTTTCAGAAATAGCATTGTCGGTAATAGGTAAAATAGCAACAATATTGACCGGAAGCTGCATTTCCGCGGCATAAATCAGCGTTCCCAAAACGGCTGTTGCACCGCCCATGTCCGATTTCATATAATGCATATTGTCCGGATTTTTCAGAGAAATTCCTCCTGTGTCAAACAATACACATTTTCCGACCAAGCCGAAAGTGACTGCATTTTTAACATTGGTTTTGTATTCAATAATGGTGAACGCCGCGTCATAAGCACTTCCCTGATTAACGGAAAGATAAGCTCCCAAACCAAGTTCCTCACACTTTTTCCTGTTAAAAGAAGTATATTTTAAATCGTATTTTTTAGCTAAATTTTTTAAATATAAACTGAAAGTATCTGGTTTTTTAAGATTGGCGGGTTTGTTCAGCCATTCCTGACAGGCGGTCTGTCCGTTGCTCAGTGCTTCAGCTTTTTTGCCGATGGTGTCTAATTTTTTCTGGCTTAAATTTTCAAAATGAAGCTCAAATTTAGCATTCCAGAACGCATGCGTTTTTTCGAAAGGATAGTTGTAAGTTCCTATTAATAAACCCTTTGCAAATTCTTCAAACTGCCTCTCGTTCAAACAGTCGGCTATAACTAATGTCGGGACAGGCTGTACTTTTCCTTTCTGCGTCTGGGAAAACTTCACGGCAACCTGCTGAATTTCAAAATTCTGCAAAGTAGATTTTCCGATACCTACAAAATACGTTATTCCTTCTTCATGGGCATTCACGAAAACTTCATGCTTTTTACCCGTAAAGAAAGTTGAAATGTTTTTATTGAAATTTTTGCTGGTTTTCGTCCATTCTTCTTCTGTGAAAAGATGAAAAACCTGCGTATAATTTTTATTTTTTTTGTTGATTAATTTCATAATTTTAATTTTTAATGCTTTCCTGATGTGGTTTTACTTCTACCGGATTTTCTGTGTTGTTATAATAAAGCCATTCAATCGCTCTCGGGAATTCCTGTGACCAGTAAAATTCGCTGTGCGTACCTTCCGGATTGATGCTTGTTCTGAATTCAAAATCAAATAGATTTTTCTTCTCCCAGCGTTTTAAATATTCTTCAAAAATATGGATTCTCTTTACCATTTTCGAACCTTCCTGACCGCCCCCGTAAAGATAGATTTTCGTTTTAAAAGGAACTCTGAAATTCATCATCGGAAAATTGTTGTTCGGTTCCACCCAAAGTGAAGGGGAAAATATCAACAGTTTGGAGTAGACTTCAGGATAAAGAAAACCGCTGTAAATACTGATGAGTGCGCCGAGAGAACTTCCTCCGATACCGGTGTTGTCACGATCTCTTTTGGTACGGTAAGTCTGGTCGACGTAAGGTTTTAGAGTGTCTGTAATAAAACGGATGTATTTTTTACCTTCCGATCCGTTCGCGACATTGTCGTTATCAAAAATATATTCTTTAATCCTTTCTTCGCTTCCGTGTTCTACCGCAATGATGATGACATCTCCACGACCGTATTCTGAGAGAATGGAAAGTTTTTTATCGATTTCCCAGTTTCCGTAGCCGCTTCCTTCATTAAATAAATTCTGTGCATCCTGAAGATAAAGAACAGGATATTTTTTGTCTGAAACATAATAATCATAGGGTAGAAGTGCCCATATTTTTCTGTAACGGTCTAACTGCGGAATATAAAATTCCTCCGAAATAATTTCTGCAATCGGAAAATATTCATCTTTAAAAGGTCCCCAGTTCAATCGCCATTTCTCAACAATGTCCGATGTTTTTCCTGCCGCTTTTGAAGCTTTTTTATTAGGAGTAATGCTTCCGTACTTATCGAGTTCTACATTTTCCCAGCCTCCTTTTGTAAATTTATACTCTACAATATCCGGTAAAAGGGCATCGTCGATTTCGATAAAATAGTTTTGGGTGTCTTTTTGTGTAAGTTGAAAGTTGTAGTCTTTCGGGTTCCAATTGTTGAAATTTCCTGTGATATAAACAGTTCTTTCATCACTTTCTGCTGTATAAAGTTCAAACTTCATCCGTGTTTTTCGTAAAATTAAAGCCTAAATTTATAAAAAATCTTTTTATGACAAATAATTTTAAAACGATAAACACTGAATAAAAAAGCGTTATATTTGATAGAAACAAGTACTGCAAAGAGTTTAACATAATAATTTATTCAAAATTTATTAATGATTATTGCAGATATTTTTTGTAGTTTCAAGAAAAATATAAAAATTAAATCAAAACCGTGATGAATTCGGTTAAAACATATACTCTTTTTACGGATCAGGATGTTTACCTTTTTAAAGAAGGTAAGCATTACAAGCTGTACGATAAATTCGGCGCACATTCCGCTGAAAAAGATGGGGTGAAAGGAGTGTATTTCTCTGTCTGGGCTCCCAACGCGAAGAAAGTTTCGGTAATCGGAAATTTCAACAACTGGAATCATAAAGATCATATTCTGTTTCCGAGATGGGACGAATCCGGAATCTGGGAAGGCTTCATTGCAGGTTTAACGTGGGGAACTTTGTATAAATATGCTATAGAAACGCCGCGCGGAGAAATTTTAGAAAAAAGTGATCCTTATGCCCTAAGCTGGGAACAGAATCTTCAGGCTGCCTCATTGGTTTCCACCACTTGGTACGAATGGAAAGATAAAGACTGGCTGGAAAACCGCTGGAAAAAAAATACGTTAAATGCTCCGTTGTCTGTTTATGAACTGCATCTGGGCTCTTGGGTAAGAGAAGGAGACGATCCGAAAAAGTTTCTGAATTACCGCGATATCGGGAAAAAACTCGTTCCTTATATTAAAGAAATGGGCTTTACCCATGTAGAATTTATGCCGGTGATGGAATATCCTTACGATCCGAGTTGGGGATATCAGATTACAGGTTTTTACGCAGCGACTTCACGTTTCGGTTCACCACAGGATTTAATGTCTTTGATTGATGAGCTTCACCAAAACGGAATCGGTGTGATTTTAGACTGGGTTCCTTCACATTTTCCGGGTGATGCAAACGGTTTGCACAGATTTGACGGTTCTTACCTGTACGAACATGAAGATCCCAGAAAAGGCTTTCATCCTGACTGGAAATCATATATTTTCAACTACGGAAGAAGTGAAGTGAAATCTTTTCTGATTTCGAATGCCATGTTTTGGCTGGAACGCTATCATGCAGACGGATTACGTGTAGATGCGGTAACTTCCATGCTTCACCTCGATTATTCCCGAAATGAAGGAGAATGGGAACCGAATATTTACGGAGGAAATGTAAATCTCGAAGCAAAAGCATTTTTGCAGGATTTCAATACCGCAGTTTATAAAGAATTTGGAGATAATATCATTACCATTGCAGAAGAAAGTTCAGATTTTCCTATGCTTACAAAGCCTGTTCATGACGGCGGAGTAGGATTTGGAATGAAATGGATGATGGGATGGATGCACGATACGCTGGATTATTTTAAAGAAGAACACGAGAACAGAAAGTTTCATCACCATAAATTAACTTTCGCTTCCATGTATATGTATAATGAAAATTATATGATGCCTTTGTCGCATGACGAAGTGGTACACGGAAAAGCGAGTCTCATTTATAAAATGAAAGGCGATGAATGGCAGAAATTTGCCAATCTTCGCGCTTTGTATGTATATATGTTTACGCATCCCGGAGCAAAACTGCTTTTTATGGGCGATGAATTCGGGCAGACCAGTGAATGGAATTTTAAGCAGAGTCTGGATTGGCATTTGCTGGAATATCCTGTTCATAAAGGTTTGCAGACATTAGTGAAAGATCTTAATCACCTTTACAGATATGAAACGGCTTTCTATGAAAATCAGTTCAGCAGGGAAGGCTTTGAATGGGTGGAAGCAGATGATCTGGAAAATTCTGTATATGTCTATTTGAGGAAAGGAAAGAAAAAAGATGATGTTTTTATGGTGATTCTCAATCTGAAGCCTGAAGTTCTGGATTATAAAATTGGGGTGAATGCAGCGAGTCATTGGGAGATTATTTTCAATTCTGATGATGAACGGTATTCGGGAAGCGGTTATAAGCCTGAAATTTTCAGTGAACAGTATGAGGAATACATGAATCACCAGAAATCCATCAGCGTAAGTCTGCCGCCGCTTTCAGGAATTATTTTGAAAAGAAAAGACAAAAAGTACAATAAGCATAACAGAATCAAACAACATAAAAAGTAATGATTCAGTTATTAGAAATTTTAGGAAAAGACTATGAAAGTCTTAAGGATGTCATTATAAGGACGGATTTCGACAGTGAAACTCTGGAGTCGTTTTCGAAAGCCGGAATTAATGCTCCTGTAAGTGAAGGGAAATTTAATGAGGATTTATATTTTTTTACTTTTAAAATTGAAACATATAAAATAGAGTTTCTAAGAAACAAGATTTGTCAGATTGATTTCATCGGAGATAAAAATAAAACTCTGGAAATCATAGATTATCTTAGAACGATTAAGGACTTTGAGTTTAAGTTTATCAGCAGACAGCAGGTTGAAGAAACGGAATGGGAAATAATGGATGACAATACAGAAGAGGAGAGTTTCACGGAATTCAAAAGAAAGCGTTTTGAATTTGATCCTTCTTCCCAATTTGATGCGAATAATATAGATAAATACAGCTTTATGGCTTTTCGGTCAGATGATGTAAACATTATAATCAAAGAAGAGTTTACAGAAAACAGACCCTTTTTTGTATTTGAGATTTATAAATCCCCGAATATCGAAGATTTTAATTAAGATATAAATAATAAACGAGAGAGAAAAAATGATCATTTATCATCTAAGTACGGAATGTTATCCGGTGGCAAAAGTAGGCGGTTTGGCAGATGTGGTGGGAGCTTTACCAAAATATCAGAATAAAATTAAAGATATTGATGCGAAGGTGGTTATGCCTTGGTACAACAAATCTTTCGTGCATGATCATGAGTTTGACATAGTTTTTGATGGCTTCATTCACCAGGGTCCAAGTATGCTTCAGGTACAGGTTTTAAAGGAAAAAACCAATGCTTTGGGCTTTGAGCTTTTTATGGTAAGAATTCCGGGACTTTTGGATAGAGATAATCCTTACGGATATTCGGATGAAAGTTTTCAGTTTTTAGCTTTTCAGCACGGAGCGCTTCATTGGCTGAGTGCGATGGGAATCCGACCGGATGTTTTGCATTGTCATGATTATCACACAGGACTGGTTCCTTTCATGATTGAGCATTGCCCTGAATTTTCATTTTTAAAAGGCGTAAAAACCATCGGAACAATCCACAATGGCGAATATCAGGGAATGATGAGCTGGGAAATGGCGAATTATATGCCGTCATTCGATCAGTATAAATGGGGATTGCTGGACTGGAACGGAGTCATAAATCCTTTGGCAAGTATGATTAAATGTGCCAATGCTTTTACAACGGTTTCGCAGGGGTATCTTGAAGAACTTTTTGTAAGCTTCAGAGGTCTGGAAAGCCTTGTTCGTGATGAATTCGGGAAAGCCTACGGAATCATTAACGGAATTGACACGGAAGTCTGGAATCCGGAAACCGATCCGATGCTGGATTTTAATTTTAACGTTAAAAATGCCATTGCCCAGAAGAAAAAGAATAAAGAAAGACTTTGTAAAGAATACGGCTTGAAGCAGGAACTTCCGTTGTTTGCCTTCATCGGAAGATTTGCCACAGAGAAAGGAGCAGATTTTCTTCCCGATGTGGTCTGGAAAAGCATTAAGCAGAGTTATGGTGCTTTAAATATCATGATTCTGGGATCCGGAAATTCTTATATTGAAAATAAACTGAAAGAGTATGATTATGTTTACAGCAATTTCGCTCTGGATCTTGGATATAAGGAACATCTTTCCCATAAAATATACGCTTCGGCGGACTTTTTGCTAATGCCGTCGAGAGTAGAACCATGCGGTCTTAACCAGATGTACTCCATGAGATACGGAACCGTTCCGATTGTGCGGTATACAGGAGGGTTAAGAGACACGGTGGAAGATGTTTCCACAGGTGGAGCGGGAATTAATTTTACGTTTCCGGGAGTAGACGATATTATCCATGCAATGAACAGAGCTTTATTGGTTTACAATAAAAAAGGTGAAATGGAAAATTTAATCCGTGCTAATATGAATTTTGACTTTGCATGGGAAAAATCAGCCGAAAAATACATAGCTTTATATAAGAATTAAATCGTGAAAAAGCTGTATTTTCTATTTTTATTAATGATCGTTTTTTCCTGTCATCAAAAAGAGGAAGCGATGATCCATAAAGACGGATACTATTGGTTTTTAACTTATGGACTTCCGGATTTTCAGAGAGAAGAATTTGAAAAAACAGTTAACAAGAAATGGAAAATAAAAACAGTAAGGGTTGCTGGATGCGTAGTTACCCAAGAATTGATGGACAGTGTAAGATCTGAAAATAAAAAAACAAATCTAGCTCTTCAAAAAAGATATGGCAAGAACTGGAAAGATTTATATGATAAGGATATTCAGGATTATACAATGAAACAAGTGGACATCATGGATGTTTTAATCACCAATAAAGTATTCAGAAAAGAACTGGCTAAGCATAAGATTGAAATTGATGATCTGAATAAAGATGCTGAAGAGTTGGGCAGACCGGACTTTTATAAAGTAAATATTAACAAAATATATCCTGAAAACGGGATTGCATTTACAGTAAATGTAGATTTAAAAAACAGAACAGTAAACCTAATAAAATAAAACGCAAGATAAACTATGAATCGCAATGTAATTTCCATTGTTTTAGGAGGAGGTAGAGGAACCAGATTGTTCCCACTTACGTATTCAAGATCCAAACCGGCTGTACCCATCGCGGGAAAATACAGATTGGTGGATATTCCTATTTCCAACTGTTTAAATTCAGGATTAAATAAAATTCTGGTTTTAACGCAGTTCAATTCAGCTTCATTAAATTCACATATCAAAAATTCTTATCATTTTGATATTTTCAGCAAAGGTTTTGTAGATATTTTGGCTGCGGAACAGAACGTTGAAAACGACAGTTGGTATCAGGGAACCGCAGATGCAGTTCGCCAGTCGATGAAGCACCTTGAAAAGTACGATTATGATTACATCCTGATTCTTTCAGGAGACCAGTTGTACCAGATGGATTTCAGGGAAATGCTGAATTTTCATATTGAAAAAGGAGGCGATGTAACCATTGCCACCATTCCGGTGAATGCAAAAGATGCTACAGGTTTCGGAATTTTAAGTTCGGATGACGAAGGCAATATCACTTCGTTTGTGGAAAAACCGGGGTATGATCTTTTAGAAGGATTAAAATCTGAAGTTTCGGAAGAAAATAAACATGTCGGAAAAGAATATCTGGCTTCCATGGGAATTTATATCTTCACGAAAAGCATCCTGAAAAAGATGTTTGATGAAGGAGCAGGAGATGATTTCGGAAAAGATATCATTCCGAATTCCATCGGAAAATACACAACATTAAGCTATCAGTATGAAGGGTATTGGACGGATATAGGAACCATTGAATCCTTCTACGAAGCCAATCTCGATCTTTGTCAGGATTTTCCTAAGTTCAATTTATTTTCCTCTTCGCCTGTCTTTACACGCGCAAGAATGCTTCCGCCATCAAAAGTAAACGGTTCTTATGTAAGCAAAGCTGTTTTTGGCGACGGATGCATCATTCTGGCAGATAAAATTGAAAATTCTGTCATCGGAAACAGAACCAGAATAGACAAAGGAAGTACGATTGTAAATTCTTATGTGATGGGAGCCGATTTTTATCAGGATACCACAGAAATTGTGAAGAATGACAGAAACGGACAGCCGAACATGGGAATCGGGAAGTATTGCTATATTGAGAAAGCCATTTTGGATAAAAACTGCTACATCGGCGATAATGTGAGAATTATTGGTGGAAAACATATTCAGGACGGAGATTACGGAACACATTCTGTACAGGACGGAATTATCGTGGTGAAAAAAGGAGCGGTTATAAAACCGGGAACTCATATTGGTTAAAAGACTGGATGTTTGACGCTGGAAGAGGGGAAATATTGAAGTTTAACTTAAATTAATTTTAATGATAAATATGGTTTTTGGTGAAGATAATTTTCAAAACTAAACCATCATAACTAAACTTCCGACATCACTTCCTCTATCTTCCATCCCAAAATAATTAAAACAGAGTGATCAGTATATTGGTCACTCTTGTTATTTTCTATATTTTTGTACAATGCGTTTTTTTAAAATCATAGCGGTAATTATTGTCTTGCTGATCGGAGCTTATTCGGCTTCGATGTATTATTTTGTGGATGAAAGCAAAGATTTCAAAATAGAAAAGGAGATCGATTATCCTTTGGAAAAAGTCTTTTTACAGTTCAATAACCTGCAGCATTTTACGCGATGGAACAATTTCTTTACAAGTTCTCAGTCTATTGATATTGATTATTATACGCCGTATGAAGGACAGGGAAGTTCCATCAGCTATGTAGACCCTAAAAACGATACGGATGGCGAAATGTTTATCCGTTACGAAAACCCGAATAAATCTCTAAGATATCAACTTTTTGAAGAAAAAAATGAAAGCCCGACTGTTGTCGACGTTAAATTTAAAGCGGTGTCCGCTGAAAAAACCAAAATTACATGGGTTGTTCATACCCCGAAACTTTCTGTTTTAAGAAGAGTTGAAAATTTCTGGACCGAAGACCGTTTTGCCGAAAACATCAACAAAAGTATGGCAAATCTTAAAAATGTTTTGGGTAATAAAGTGGAAAAAGACAATCAGATGGCTTCAATAAAATACGACAGTCTGATGGTTGAAAATGAAGAAGAAAAATTATTGCTGGGAATAAACGTAAGTACTTCCAACAAAAAAGATGCGCTTTACAAGAATATTGTGATGAATTATAACAAAATTTATAATTACACCACGATGGATCTGGGCAAAAAAGATGATGAATTCGGTTTCCCGATGCTCATTACAGACGCAGATAATTACAAAGATAAAGAAGTATCCTATTTTCTGGGGATTCCTCTTTCTAAAAAGTTTGGGGTTACAGATAATAACTTCAGTTTCAGAACCATTAATCCAACCCAGAACTATGTGATGTATTACAAAGGAAACTATGCAGGAAGAGTAAAGGCTATACAACAATTAATCCAGAAAGCCAAGAAAGACGAGATGCGTTTTAATGATATTCGTCAGACTTTTCTCGAACGCCCGACGGAAGATCAGGATGTCAATATGAAGCTCTCATTATCAGTATTTAAGTAAATTCTGCAGATTTATTTCTTTTATAGTTTTTTTAATACTTTAAAGGCTGTTCAGAATCGGTTTTTTTTATTAAATTTGAAGCTTAATTCTACAAACAAATTTTAATAACAGATAAACTGTAATAATGGACAGATTTTCATTCCTAAACGCAGCTCATTCTCAGTTAATTGAGGATTTATACCAACAGTACTTAAAATATCCGGATTCTTTGGAACCATCTTGGAAAGCCTTCTTTCAGGGCTTCGATTTTGCTTTGGAGAACTACGGAGACGATGATAACGTTCAATATATTCAGGCTCCGGCAGCTTCAGCTCCTGTTGTAGTACAGCAGGCAACTCAGGCGGCATCAAACGGTGAAGTTCCTGAGCACATCAAAAAAGAATTCAAGGTTGTAAACCTTATTGAGGCGTACAGGACGAGAGGACATTTGTTTACCAAAACAAACCCTGTAAGAGAAAGAAGACATTATACGCCGACTTTGGACATCGAAAATTTCGGTCTGGATAAGTCAGATTTAAATACAAAATTCAACTGTGCGGTTGAAACAGGAATGAAAGGTCCTGCTACACTACAGGATCTCATCACCCACTTAGAAAACATTTACTGTGATTCTATCGGTGTAGAATACATGCACATCAACAATGTTGAAGAAAAAGATTTCATCAAGCAGTGGCTTCAGGTAAATGAAAACCACCCGAATCTTTCAGCCAACGAAAAAACGGAGATTTTATTAAAATTAAATCAGGCGGTAGCGTTTGAAAATTATCTTCACACCAAATTTGTAGGGCAGAAAAGATTCTCACTGGAAGGTGGTGAAACTTTGATTCCTGCTTTGGATCAGTTGATCTCAAGATCTTCTCAGTTGGGCGTAGATGAAGTGGTTTTAGGAATGGCGCACAGAGGAAGATTAAATGTTTTAACCAATATTTTCGGTAAATCTTACAAGCAGATTTTCTCAGAATTTGAAGGAAAAGAATTTGAAGAAGATGTATTCTCAGGAGACGTAAAATACCACTTAGGTTCATCCAAAAAAGTCAAAACAGCTTCAGGAGAAGAAGTTTCTATTAATCTAACACCAAACCCTTCTCACCTTGAAACGGTTGCAGCCCTTGTAGAAGGAATCTGCCGTGCAAAAGTGGACGATAAATACAAAGATTATTCTAAAGTTTTACCGATCATTATTCATGGTGACGGAGCAATTGCAGGGCAAGGTATTGCTTATGAAGTGGCTCAGATGATGACTTTAGACGGTTATAAAACAGGAGGAACGGTTCATATCGTGGTAAACAACCAGGTTTCGTTTACAACAAATTATATGGATGCGAGATCTTCTACCTATTGTACAGACGTTGCTAAAGTTACAGAATCTCCTGTAATGCACGTGAATGCAGATGATGCAGAAGCGGTGGTTCATGCGATCCATTTTGCGGCTGATTTCAGAGCGAAGTTTGGAAAAGATGTATATATCGATTTGTTAGGATACAGAAAATATGGTCATAACGAAGGGGATGAACCAAGATTTACACAGCCTAATTTATATAAAACAATTTCCAAGCACCCGAATCCGAGAGAAATTTATAAAGATAAATTACTGAAAGACAACGTAACATCCAATGATGTGATCGCTAAAATGGAAACGGAATTCAAAGCACTTTTAGATAAAGACTTTGATGCTTCCAAAGAAATTGAAAAGAACGTAATGGACGTTTTCATGGCAGATGACTGGACGAATTATCCGATTGGTAAAAGAGGAGCGGTTCAGGAACCTGTTGATACAAAATATGATCTTGAAAAGCTGAAAGAACTGGCTGTTAAAATGTCTACACTTCCGGCAGACAAAAAGTTCTTAAATAAAATTACAAGACTTTTTGAAAACAGATTAAAAGCAATTGAAGGAAACTCTTTAGACTGGGCTCTTGGAGAATGGCTGGCTTATGCAACGCTTCTTGTTGAAGGCCACAATGTAAGAATTTCCGGTGAAGATGTGGAAAGAGGAACATTCTCTCACAGACACGCAGTTGTAAAAACGGAAGATACTGAAGAAGAATATATCCCGTTAAGACAGGTTTCTGAAAGCAGATTTGATGTATTCAACTCTCACCTTTCCGAGTACGGAGTTCTTGGTTTTGATTACGGTTACGCCATGGCTTCTCCTAATACTTTAACGATTTGGGAAGCGCAGTTCGGAGATTTCGTGAACGGTGCGCAAATTATCGTAGACCAGTATCTTGCAGCAGCAGAAGAAAAATGGAAAATTCAGGACGGTTTGGTGATGTTATTGCCTCACGGTTCAGAAGGACAGGGAGCAGAACACTCTTCAGCAAGACTGGAAAGATTTTTAACCCTTTGTGCGAACGAAAACATGGTGGTTGCAAACATCACTTCTCCTGCTAACTACTTCCACCTGTTAAGAAGACAGTTGAAATGGGCATTCAGAAAGCCATTAATTGTAATGAGTCCGAAATCATTGTTAAGACATCCGAAAGTGGTTTCTCCGCTTGAAGATTTCGCTAACGGAGGTTTCCAGCCGATTTTAGACGATCCTTCTGCAGATCCTAAAAAAGTAGAAAAATTAGTACTTTGTTCAGGTAAATTATACTTCGAATTATTGGCTAAAAAAGAAGAATTAAACGCTGAAAATATTGCACTGGTAAGATTCGAGCAGTTATATCCGCTTCAGACAGATGCTATCGAAGCAATCTTCGAAAAATATTCAAACAGAAAAGAATTGGTTTGGGCTCAGGAAGAACCGGAAAATATGGGAGCTTGGTCTTATATCCTAAGAAACTTCAGAGAAACAGGAATCAATGTTATTGCTCCGGTTCCAAGTGGTGCTCCGGCTCCGGGAAGTCACAAAATGTTTGAGAAAAATCAGAATGCAGTAATCAACAGAGTATTCGACAGAAACGATGCTCCGGTAAAAAGACCTGTAACCGCTTAATTAAAAATAATAATCAATAAAAAAATAAAAAATACGATATGTCAGTTTTAGAAATGAAAGTTCCTTCACCGGGCGAATCAATTACAGAAGTTGAAATCGCAACTTGGCTTGTAAAAGATGGTGATTATGTAGAAAAAGATCAACCCATCGCTGAAGTAGATTCAGATAAAGCTACTCTTGAATTGCCTGCTGAACAAAGTGGTGTAATCACTCTGAAAGCTGAAGAAGGTGACGTTGTACAAGTAGGACAGGTGGTTTGTTTAATCGATATGGATGCTGCAAAACCTTCAGGAAGCGCTGCTCCTGCTGCTGAAGCTTCAAAACAGGAAGAAGCTCCGAAAGCGGCTGAACCTGCTAAACAGGAAGCTCCGGCTCCACAACCTGCTGCTCAGCCTGTAGCTGCTGCAACGCAGACGTATGCAACGGGTGCTCCTTCTCCTGCGGCTAAAAAAATTCTTGACGAAAAAGGAATGGATGCTTCACAGGTTTCAGGAAGCGGAAGAGACGGAAGAATCACTAAATCAGACGCTGAACTGGCTGCAGTTCCTGCATTGGGAGGAAACCCTGTTACCGCTACAGGTTCCAGATCTACAACTACGACTAAACTTTCAGTTCTTAGAAGAAAAATCGCTCAGAGATTAGTTTCTGTGAAGAATGAAACGGCAATGTTAACGACTTTCAATGAAGTTGACATGTCTGAAATCTTCAGATTAAGAAAATTATATAAAGAAGAATTTGCTCAGAGACACGGAGTAGGACTTGGTTTCATGTCTTTCTTTACAAAAGCGGTAACAAGAGCTTTACAGATGTATCCTGATGTAAACGCATCCATCGACGGAGATTTCAAAGTAAACTATGATTTCTGCGATATTTCAATTGCGGTTTCAGGTCCGAAAGGATTAATGGTTCCTGTATTGAGAAATGCTGAAAATATGTCTTTTGCAAGCGTTGAAGCCAACATCAAAGATTTAGCGACCAAAGTAAGAGACGGAAAAATCACGGTTGACGAAATGACAGGCGGAACGTTCACCATTACAAACGGTGGAACTTTCGGATCTATGATGTCTACACCTATCATTAACCCTCCTCAATCTGCAATCTTAGGGATGCACAACATTATCCAGAGACCGGTTGCGGTTGACGGACAGGTGGTAATTCGTCCGATGATGTACGTTGCGATGTCTTATGACCACAGAATTATCGACGGAAAAGAGTCTGTAGGATTCTTAGTTGCAGTAAAAGAAGCAATCGACAATCCGGTTGGTATCTTAATGAACGGAGACGAAAGAAAAGGTCTTGGATTATAATTATTGATAAAAATTATAGTATAAATATAAATCTCGCCTCAAAAAGGCGAGATTTTTGTATCTCTTGTAATAAATACTAAGATGATGTTTTCTAAAATGACCTCCAATATCAAAGTTTCAGTAATACCTGAATATGATAGCAAAAACAGTTATCCGTCCGAAAACAGACACGTTTTTAAATACAATATCGTTATTGAAAACGAAGGAAGTTTTCCGATAAAAATTCTTAAAAGAAAATGGCTGATCTTCGACGTAGGCTTCGGATATACAGAGATCATCGGGGATGGCGTAATCGGCTTGACTCCTGAGATTCCTACAGGCGAAAATTTCGCTTATTTCTCCAATGTGATGCTTCGTTCCGGAGTGGGAAATATGAGCGGAAAATACCTTGTAAAAAATATGGAAACGCAGGAAAGCTTTGAAATTGATATTCCTAAATTCAATCTTTTATCAGAAGTTTTAAGCAATTAAAATTCCAAAATCTGGAAATTAAATTATGTATTTTGGAATTTGGCTGTTTTAATTCGAAAAAATAGCAAAAAGATTAAAGTTTTTTTATTTTTAATTTCATCAGATCATTCACCTCTTCATTGCTTGTGAGAAACAGTTTTTCAAAAGCCAGTAAAGATATTTTAGCACAAACCTCTGCATCGTCACCCGCTCTGTGATGGTTAAAACTGATCTGGTGGTATTCAGCAAGATGTTTTAATCCATATCTAGGAAGATAATTCCATGATTTTTTAGCTAACTGAATACTGCACAGATAGTTGAGTTTTGGAGTGAACATTCCATAATGATTCAGGCATCCGCGAAGCACACCTGCGTCAAATCCTGCGTTATGAGCAATCATTAACGTTCCGTACATCATTTCCTCTACTTCATACCAGATTTCATCGAAAGTAGGAGCATCTTTTACATCATCCGGAAGAATACCGTGAACATCCACATTAAAAGGACTGAAATAAGGAAAACTCGGTGGTTTGATGAGCCATGTTTTGGTCTCAATTATTTTTGAATCCTGCACAACACAGATTCCAAGCTCACACGCGGAATTTCGCTCGTGAGTTGCCGTTTCAAAATCTATTGCGCAGAAATCCATAAATAAAGTTTATAGTTTATTGTTTTAAGTTAAGGATTTAAATTTTCTTTTTATCCCCTAAAAAATGTTTGAAAACAAGCCATTTGGCTTGGTAATAATCAGTTTTCTGATGTTTCTGACGGCGTTTTAAAGTGCCGGGAATCTGTGCGTAAAATCCGAAATGTCCTCTTAAAACTGCCCAAAAATGGGAAATTCCATTTTTATAAGCAAAATAAAATGAGGCAGCTCCGTCAAGGCACAATCTGAAAAAAATCAGCCAGATTAATTTTGGAAAAGGCAGGTTCTTTAGTAACATCGAAAAATTATTTCGAATGTTTAAATAGGTTTTCTGTGCACTTTGCTTGTTTAAAGTTCCTCCGCCAACATGATATACTTTTGATTTTCCGGTATAAAAAATTTTCTTTCCCGAATTAATCAGTCTCCAGCAAAGATCAATTTCTTCCTGATGTGCAAAAAACCGTTCATCAAAACCTTTCTGCTCCCAAAAATCTTTGCTTCGGATAAATAAACAGCATCCGGAAGCCCAGAAAATTTCCGTTTCATCATCATACTGCCCTTTATCTTCTTCCAGATCATCAAAAACTCTTCCTCTGCAATACGGATAACCCAAATTATCAATCAAACCGCCTCCTGCACCCGCAAATTCGAAGTAGTTTTTATTGTTGTAGGAAAGGATTTTAGGCTGAACTGCTGCAATGGAAGAATCTTTTTCAAAAAGTTCCAAAACAGGATCGATCCAGTTTTCGGTAACCTCCACATCGGAATTCAGAAGACAGTACAATTCATTTTTAATTTCCTTTAAACCTTCATTGTAGCCACCTGCAAAGCCGTAATTTTTATTGTTTTTAATAATCTGTACCGAAGAAAAATTCTTTTGAAGAAAATCGACAGAATAATCGGTGGAAAGATTGTCAACCACATAAATATCAGCATTTTGAGAAAACTGAACCACATTGGGAAGAAATTTTTCCAGCCAGCTTTTCCCGTTCCAGTTTAAAATAACGACTGCTAATTTTTTCGACATGAGAAATTAAATTTTTTCTGAATCAAAAGTTTTTATAGAATCCTGATATTTCCATTTTCTGTGCGACCAAAGATAGTTATCGGGTCTTTTATTCAACGTATTTTCCAATAGTCTATGGAATTTTTTCACCACTTCATTTTCCACAAATTTTTCTCCGTCCGGATAAATTCTGTGATAATTAACCTGATAATAACCGCGTTTTACCTTCTTCATTTCACAGTAAATGAACGCCAGGTCCATTCTTGTTGCCAATTTATCATAACCGATGAAAACCGGAGTTCTCTGGTTTAAAAATTCTAAACCGTAATTAACGTGGGAAAAGTGGGGAGTCTGGTCTGCCACAAACATATAGGCAGAACTGCCTTTGCTTTTGGATCTGAAAATGTGCATGATCACTTCATTCGCTTCCAGTGCTTCATTCCCGAATTTATTACGGACTTTTTTCATCTGGTTTTCCCAGAAATCACTGTTCACTTTTCTGTAAACAGGATGGCAGTGATCCTGCGGAATTACTTTAGCAAGAGCATTGATCCATTCCCAGTTGAAAACATGTCCCGCAAGCATAATCACATTTTTTCCTTCCGCTTTTGCCTCATGAAAAACTTCCTGATTGATGTGCTGCATTCTTACCCGCGATTCTGTTTCGGAAATACTGAAAGACTTTACCGTTTCTACAAGATAATCGGAAAAGTTGAGATAGAATTTCTTCCGGATCTCTGCAATTTCTTCATCCGTTTTTTGGGGAAAAGAATTCTTCAGGTTTTTGGTAATTACATTTTTTCTGTAGCCGACGATATAATGATTCAGAAAGAAAATAATGTCTGAAAATACATATAAAACTTTCAGGGGAAGTTTGGAGATCAGGTATAATATTTTGATAAGGAAATTCATAAAACATGCAAATTTACGTATAATAAAATTATGGTTCTATTTTTGCTTACAAATAGTATTATTTTTTTATTTTTAACGTATGAAAAAATTATCATTAATAGCATTTATGGGGTTAAGCTCTATCGCTTTCTCCCAGAATACCAATACCATAAGACAGGAAGACAAAAGCAAAGAAGAAAAGGCGTTATTGGTAAAGACAGATCATGCCGAACTGGATGCCAAGAAAAAAGCAGCAGAAGAGAAGGCAAAGCTTCCAAAGCCTTATGATCCGAAAGCGGATGCAGAAAAAGATATACAGAATCTTATTGCAAAAGCGAAAAAGGAGAAGAAAAACATCATGATTCAGGCAGGAGGAAACTGGTGCATCTGGTGTTTAAGATTCAATCAGTATGTACAGACTACTCCGGAACTGAAAAAACTAGTGGACGACAATTATGTATATTACCACCTGAATTATTCTCCGGAAAACAAAAACGAAAAGATATTTGCGAAATACGGCGATCCGGGAACGAAATTCGGATATCCTGTTTTCATCGTTCTGGATCAGAATGGTAAAATGATCCACGTTCAGCAGAGCGACGTTTTAGAGGAAGGAAAAGGATACAGCCTTGAAAAAGTAAAAGAGTTTTTCAACGTCTGGTCTCCAAAATCATAATCATAACCGGGAATTTCTCCCGGTTTTTTTATTTAAATAATATTCCTTACCACAATTTTCACCGGATGATACAGTAAAATAATCACTGCGGTAATTAAAGCCAGCCAGAACAATCCTGTAAAAATTTCCATATTGGAAAGCAGAATTGCCTGTGAATTTATTTTTGACTTAAAGATTCCGGCAGTGACAGACAAAGAGTCATTAACCGGAAGTTTCGAAATGGTATTTCCAAAAATCTGGTTCCATTGCGACGCGAAAATCGGGTTTGTGCTTACAAATTCCGAGCTTAAAGAATCGGAATGTTTTAGCGTTAAAAAAAGCATCAGATTCTGCATCAACGCATAACCGATTGCTGTGGTCCAGAATCTTGTGGCGGTTCCTACTGCGGTCGCATTGGAAACGTACTGTTCCGGCATTCCTGCGATTAAGAAGAATACAAGCGGAGTAAAAAGCAAGCCTTGTCCGACTCCCTGAAGAAACAAGGGCGGACAAATCGTCTGAAGCGTTGTATCCGGATAAAAAGTATAGGTAAACCATGCGCTGTCTATGGCTAAAATTAAAAACCCGGTAAAAAATACAAGCCTTGAAGAAGCACCTTTCGTGATGCACAATGCGGACAAAAAAACGCCCAGAAGACTTCCTGCAACGTTCCAGTACTGAACTTCCACAATATAATCCCACTGCCATTTCCAGACAACTGCCATCACGTTGTATACATTGTTGATGGAAGCTCTGAGAATATAAAAGATAAAGAAAAGAATAACCCCAACAATTACATTTTTCGAGCTGAAAACTTCAAAATGGAAAAACGGGCGCGGCTGATTTCTCTGTTTCAACATGAATAATCCTCCAAAAATCAGGAACAGTAAAAAACAGAATACAATACTATTAGATTCAAACCACATCAGTCTTTTTCCATAGATCAGCGCGTAACCTCCTGCCTGAAGACATCCCCAAAGCAAAAACCAGCTTGCAATATCAAGTTGATACAAAGGTTTTTTCGGGAAAAATCTGTTCTTATTGAAAATAGCAAAAGCCATTACCAGAACGAAAACGTGAAAATAGACCATCATGAGAATCATGTGGCGGAAATCGTAGTTTTCTATGCTTGATTTCAGCAGGGAAGTGGTCAATGTTCCGCCTGTGAGAATAATGGTGTACATAAAAAGGTAGGCAATTTCTTTGGCGTGTTTTGTCTTTAATTCAGCCACAATAAGCGGGAGAAATATAGCGCCTTCCAAAACTCCGAAAATTCCTTCCAGAAAACGGATGATAAGAATAATATGATAATCATGCGTAACGGAAAGTCCGTAAAGAATGAGAACGGAAGCGGAAGACATCAGCAAAGTATAATATTTTACGCTGAAATATGCCATAAAACGCTGTATCACCAGAAGAGTGACCACAAATGTTCCGTACATCAGGATCATTAAATATTGTATGTCATCGGAATCTGCATCCATAAAAGACGCGGTAAAAGCACTGTTGGAATGCAGAAGCGACAGCAGCATCAGATGCGGAAAAAGCGCTAGAATAAGAAGCGGAAGTTTCAGCCACTGCGGAACCCATCGATGATAAACTGAATTGTGATGCATGATTAATTGAATAAAGGAAATAAAAATTGCGAAAAGACAGAAAATTGTAAAAAAAAGGTAAGATGGCAAAATTGTATTCTGCCTTTTCGCTAAAAATAATTGATTGGTTAATTAAAAATCCGAGAAAAATGAAAACACTAAAAAAACTCAAACCCTCTCACTCTCTCACTCTCAAACATTCAAACTCTAAATCTTCCTCGCACTCACCAGAACGTTCATTCCGGAAAGCAATTTTTCATTGTTTTGATTTTTATTGAGAATGATTTTTACCGGAAATCGCTGTTCAATCTTTACAAAATTTCCTGTTGCATTGTCCGGCTTTACCAAGGAAAACTGGGAACCGGAAGCGGGAGAAACCGACACGATTTTTCCTTTAAATTCCACATCAGGATACGCATCAGCGGTGATAATGACTTCTTTTTGCTGGTCGATTTGTCCCAACTGCGTTTCTTTATAATTGGCAATGATCCATTTTTCTTTGCTTACGATCTGAACCAAAGCCTGACCTTCTTTGATCAGTTGTCCTTCCTGAATGGTTTTCTTTCCTATCCAACCGTCGTAAGGTGCGGTAACATAAGTGTAGGAAAGAAAAAGCTTCGCATTGTTAAGATTGGCAGAACTTTGCTGTATCTGGCTTTTTACCGGAGCGATTTTCGTTTTTTGCTCACTAACGCCTGCTTTTACTGCGTTCTTTTGCTGTTCTAAAGCTGATAAGCTCGCTTTTGCCTGTTCATACAAAGCTTTTGCATTTTCAAACTGCTGATCGGTTGCTGCATCTTCATCCACTAAATTTTTATATCGTTTAAAATCCTGTTCGGTTTTCCAGATGTCGATTTTGGCAGAAGCAATTTTTGCATCAATAATTTTAGTGCCACTTTCTTTCGTATTCACTCCGCTTTCGATGGTGTTGATATTATCTGAATTGGCATGGAGACCGGCTTCCGCTATTTTTACCTGATTGATAAACTCGCGGTTGTCGATGATAAGTAAAGTGTCACCTTTATGCACAAACTGGTTTTCATTGAATTTTATTGTTTTTATAAACCCCGAAACTTTGCTGGAAACCGGCGTAATGTACTGTTCGATCTGCGCATCGTTGGTCGTTACATTTTTTCTCGAAAAAAGATAGAAGCTTAACATTCCTGTTATTCCGCTGATGATAAGAATCCACGCCAAAACGCTGATGATTTTATTGATTCTTTTTTCCTTTTGTGTTAATTGTTTCTTCGCCATAGTTTTATAAATTTCCAATCGTGTACTGGAGTTGATAATATTTAAGTTGTCGGTTAATTTTTACGGAAATAAGGTTGGATTGCGCTTCCAGATAGGCATTGTCGGCATCAATGAGTTCGGTGATTAAACTTAACTTATTCGCATATTTGGTCTTTACGATCCTGTAATTTTCTTTTGCCTGATTGATCGCTTCTTCCGCAATGATTACTTTCTGTTCCGTTTCTTCGAATTTTTTGAAAGCTTCATACACTTCATGCCGGATATTTTCTTCGTTTTCTTCGATCTGCAATTGGGCAAGAGTTATATTTTCTTTTGCTTCCTGCATTTTGTAATTATTTTTATACAGATTTTCGATGGGATAGGTAAGATTGATACCGATCATTCCCAAACGGTACGCATAAGGTTCGGGCGGAAAAAACATCATGTTGGGATATTTTAAAAAGTACTCTCCGCCTGCGGTAATTTTCGGTAAATAATTCGCTTTGGCAATTTTCTGATCCAGTTCTTTCAGAGTGAGATTTTTATTGGCAATTTCTACCGATTCGTTTTTATGTAAAGCGGTTTCCGTTAATTCATTGATGTAAGGGATTTCTGCATTCTCAGAAATTAAGTCTTCTGTTTCCACATGCATTTCCTGATTTTCCGGAAGCGAAAGCATCGTTTTCAGCTTGTGTTCAGCAATCTGAATATCATTATCCAGTTCTGTCTGGCTCATTTTATGGTTAGAGAGCTGTAAAGAGGTTCTCAGAACTTCGTTTACCGTAACCACACCGTTTACTTTCAATGCTTTTACCTGTTTGATGTTTACGGAATCTTCTTTCATTTTATCATTAATTAAACGCTGTTGTTCTTTTAAATGATGAATCTGCAGAAAAGCGGTAATAATTTCCATCTTTAGCTGTCTCTCATTCAGATGGGTTTTAAGAGATGAAATTTCGGTATCAATAGCGGCTTTTTTTTCGGTATTTTTAATTTTTCTGCCCATATAAACCGGAATGGAAGCCGAAAGCGTAAAATCGTACATTCCATTGATGATGTTGTACTTTGTGGCTTTTGCAAACACGCCGTCTTCATGCTGAAAAAGATTGGTGACCTGATTGTAGCTTGTGTGAAATTCTACATCGGGAAGCTTTTCCATTTTCAGATCTTTTTCTCTGGTTTCGGACATTTCATCTTTTAAATGGCTGATTTTTATTTTTTTGTTTTGAATTAATCCGATCTCTATCGCTTTTTGCAATGTAAGATGTTGATAATCGGTTATCTGTGCCTGTAATAAATTACTCATAAGTAATAGGCACAACGCAAACCACTGATATCTGTTTGCGTATGATATCATTTTCATAAATATAGTTAAGATTTTTTGCTGAATTGATTTTGACTCTGCAAATTTACGCGGTGCAGCTTCCGACATGATTTGTGAAAACAGAAAAAGATTTGCTCATTTACGCCATATTGAAATTTTCTCTTTACCTTTATTGAATGAACGAAAGTCATTTTAAAGCAGTAGAAGAAGCAGATTCGGAATTTTACGTTTATCATGTACTTACCGGAAAGGTGAAAACCGAGATTCATTATCACAGTTCGGCTCAGTTGGTGTATGCAGAAGGCGGAATCGTGCATATTTTCACCGATCTGAAACACTGGTATTTACCGGCAAGATGTTTTATGTGGATTCCTGCCGGAACACCGCATTACATTTTTTCTACCAGTCCGAAAGTAGATTTGTACAATTTTTATTTTAAAAAAGAAGAGAATGAAAATGGCTTTTTTGATGAAATTAATATTTATTCGGTAAGTCATCTTCTTCGGGAGATGATTTTGTATACCAAAGACTGGGATGGGAAAATCACAAGAAATGATGGGGTAAAATATGATTTTCTTAAAGCATTAAAAGGGATTTTACCTGAAAAGAGGGATAAAAAACTGGCATTTCCGGTTCAACATCCTTTTCCGAATGACGAAATGCTTCTGAAGGTGGCACAGTACATTCATGCGAATCTGGAAAAGCCTTTAAGCATAGAATCTACGGCAAAAGAATTCGGGATGAGTACAAGAACGCTTTCCCGAAAGTTTAAGGAAATTCTGGGCATGAATTACGTCCGTTTTTTACGTGCGCTGAGAATTACCCGCTCTCTGGAATTGATGCTGGAAGGGAAGTACAATATGTATGAGATCGCGATGATGGTGGGATACAACAGCTTGTCTTCTTTCAGTAATATTTTTAAGAAGGTGATCGGGGTTGCTCCGACGGATTATCTGCAGAAGCTGAAGGGAGAGGAGTGATTTTGAGGTGGAGAGTTTTGGGTTTGAGAGTTTGAGAGTGGGAGGGTTTTTGTGTTTTTTCTAAATACTAATGACATAAATTTTTTTCATGAAAACATTAATTAAATTTCTGCTTCATTCTTTATTTTCGGAGAAGTAAGTCTTGTGAAAACGTATCAGTATTTATTAATGACGGGAATTTTAGCCCCGATTGTAATGAAAATCCTTTTTTGAAAAAAAAGATTGCAATGGAAAGCGGGAAATAGCTCCTGAAAAATATAGAGATGTTCTTTTTGAGGGTAGATTTCTCCTTCGTCGAAATGACAAATCTGCTGATGTAATGATAAATTGTTGTGAAAGATTGCTTCGTCGCTTTAGAACTGCGTTCGCAGACCCTCAGTCTGTTCGCAATGACACAAAAAAACCACTTCGGTTGAAGTGGTTTATATGTTGAGAAAATCTCGTCTTGATTAAGCTTCTTCAGAAGATGCTTCTTCTTTTTTAGCAGGAGCTGCTTTTGGAGCTTCAACCGGAGCATCAGATACAACATCGAATTCGTAGTTGTACTCAACGTTTCTGTGAAGTCTAACAAGAGCTGAGAATTTACCTGTTCTCTTAATTGTGTTTCCAGGAATTTTGATGTATTTTTTGTCTACAGATACACCTGCTTTTCCTAAAGCTGCAGCTAAATCTGCATTGTTGATAGAACCGAATAATTTATCACCAGTACCTACTTTTGCAGGAATTGTGATAGAAGTTTTCTTTAATTGCTCTACTACAGCGTTTGCAGCAGCAACCAATTTAGCTTCTTCTTCTTTTCTAGCCTCCAAAGTAGCTTCTAAAGCTGCAATGTTTTTAGGAGTAGCTAATAAAGCATACCCTTGAGGAATTAAGAAGTTTCTTGCATAACCAGGCTTTACGCTTACTGTGTCGAATTCAAGACCTAAGTTTTCTACGTCTTTTTTTAGAATAATGTTCATTGTTGTTGTCCGTTTTAGAGTTTGGAGTTCCGGGGTTTATATTCCGGCTTACTCTTCACATCGTTAGAATTTATAAATTAATTCAGCAACAAAAAGCCAAAAGCGAGAAGCTAATGGCTAATTGCATTTTTTTTATTTCAATAAGTCAGCTACGTATGGTAGTAACGCCAAGTGTCTTGCTCTTTTGATCGCAGCAGAAACTTTTCTTTGGTATTTTAAAGAAGTTCCTGTGTATCTTCTTGGTAAGATTTTACCTTGCTCGTTTACGAACTGTAATAAGAAATCAGCATCTTTGTAATCTACGTGCTTAATTCCGTATTTTTTGAATCTACAATATTTCTTTTCAGATTTTGTATTGATATCAAGCGGAGTAAGGAATTTTACTTCAGATTCTCCTCCAGCTGAGGCTTGTTTAGCCATTTCGTCTATTGCCATTGTCTTGTCTTTTAAAAATAGGGTTAATAATTAAGCTTTAGCTGCTTTTACTTTTGCTCTTCTAGTTACAGCATAGTCAACAGCGTGTTTGTCTAGTTTTGTAGTAAGGTAACGGATTACTCTCTCGTCACGCTTGAATGCCAATTCTAAATCAGCAACTACAGAACCTTCACCTTTAAACTCGATTAAAGTGTAGAATCCGTTCTTTTTCAATTGGATCGGGTAAGCTAATTTTTTTAATCCCCAGTTTTCTTTAGCAACGATTTCGCAGTTCTTTTCTTTAATAAGATCTTCGAATTTTTTCACTGCTTCCTCCACCTGTGCATCAGATAGAACGGGAGTTAAAATGAAAACAGTTTCGTAATTGTTCATAATGTTAAAAAATTTGTTAATTATTTCGAGGTGCAAAAGTAGAGAATATATTTGTAATATGCAATACGAAAGCGAATGTTTCTGAAAAATTGTTGGTGGTAAATTGTTGTCAGTTCATGGTTTTTGTTTTTTATAAATGAACTTTAAACCCAAAACCCTGAACTCTAAATACTATCGTCTTTTCTGATCTCCGTTAAAAAATTCACTTTTATGACGTCATATAAAGAATGTCGGCTTACCAAAATGGAGGCAATGGAAGACACCATTCCGGCTAACATAAGATGAAATATTAAAGAATGTCTGTCGGTCATTTCCAGAACAATGATTGCCGATGTAAAAGGTGCTCTTGTAATTCCCGTTAAAAAAGCAACCATTCCTGCCAAAACAACAACATTGGTTTCATTCGGGCTTAAATGAATGAATCCTGAAATTACAGAACCAATACTTGCTCCGGCTGTTAAAGCAGGGGCAAAAATTCCTCCTGCGCCGCCGGAAGTGAAGGAAAGGGCAGGACCCAACATTCTTAAAACCGGAACGTACCAGTCTTCATGTTTTTCTGAAGTAAAAAGAACGCGTTCCATGATTTCTTTTCCGGAGCCTAATATTTCTCTGTTGATGAAAAAGGCTATAGAAGCGATGATCAGAGCGCAGAAAATTAAAAATGCTACGTTCGCACGGTCTGTTTTAAGTTTTCTTTTCTTCCAGTCATTCATTTTAAGCATGATTACGGAGAGCTGACTGGCTAAAATTCCGGCAGTTCCGCCTACTAAAATGATGGGAAACATGACCATTAAAGAAACGTCGTTTGTTTTTGGATATCCCAAATATAGGTAAGAACCTGCCAAAGTCTGCGCCGTTAAACCCGCAATGATAACTGCGGTAAACAGAGCGGTTTTAAAGTAATTGATATGGGTTTTGGAAAGTTCTTCCACGGCGAAAACAATTCCGCCTAAAGGTGTGTTAAAAGCTGCTGCAAGTCCCGCTGCCGCACCCGTCATGATCATGTTTTTTTTTGAAATTTTCGGCCACCATTCGGGAAGGTATTCGTTTACTTTTCTGAAAACAGAACCTGCAATCTGAATCGTAGGACCTTCACGACCGACTGCACCGCCTCCAATGACCAGAATAACAGAAGAAAGAATTTTAAAAACAATAATTTTTAAGCTTAGTAAACTTCGGATCTTTTTATGTTCTTTCGGGTTGGCTAATTCTACGGCTGCCATCACCTGAGGAATTCCGCTTCCTTTTGCATTCGGGGCAAATTCTTTCACCAGCCACCAAGACAAGACAAAACCAATCGGAGCAATTATGAAGATCATCCAGGAATGCCAGTCCAAAATAAAATGCAAAAGATTTTCTCCCCATGCAAAAATTTTGGCATACATCACCGCTACAAATCCCGTAATCACAGAGCCAATCCAGAAAGGAATTGCCTGAAGCAGATTGTACTTCAGTTGTTCGTTTCGGATGTTGTCGAAAGATTTTTTAAGAGATTTCCGGATGATGACTATTATTTTCAGCATTTAATTGTTGGTAGCAAGATTGATGATAAAAATAAGGAATTTATATTTCTTCTAAAAATTTTGCCACCAGTAAAGCGTTTTGTACAGAAAGTTCTTTAGGCAAGGCGAAGCTTAATACGTTGTTTTTAATTTCCAGCTTAAAATCTTCATCAGAAAACGCTTTGATTGTTTCTTTTCTTCCTGAGTTTAAAAAGGATTGGGTTTTAAAAGGATCGCTTCCCAAAACATAAAAATCTTTAAAATCACGGTCTTTAAAATTAACAGTAAAGCTGCTGAATATTCCTGCTATTTTATCTGCCCATTTCTTTCTGTTGACTGAAATAAATCCAAAATCACTGCTTAATTTTTTCATTCCCCAGATTTGCAGACTGTCGTACGAAGTTGTTGTGCGTGCTCCTTTTGCGGTGGTTCCTATTTTGCTGACGATAAAGAGATAAAAAGAATTCTGTCTGTTGTTATCCGTAATGAAATAGCCTATTTTGGGAGTAAAAAGCGGTATTTCTTCACCGGAATTAAATTCATGAAAAAGGGAGGCTTTGATTTCAATAACAGCAATATCGTAAATTTCAAAAAGTTTGTCATAAACCTCAAAAATCAGATTTTCTTCTTCTTTTGAAAAATCGAAAAGTTTTTTAACATTGAGTTTTCTGAAATCCAGTTCCACAGTGAGAATGTTTTTTTAGTTTAGACAAACTGAGAATTAAAGTTAAATGTTAATTATTTTTTCATTAAATCTTGTATTTTGTTGACCATGTTTTCTGCGTTGGTATTTTTTGGGTTTAATGCTAAAGATTTTTTATAATTTTCTAATGCTAAAGTATAGTTTTTAATTGAAAAATAACCTTCTCCCAAACTGTCAAAAGCATTCGCCGACTGAGGATTTTCTTTAGCATTTAACGCAAAAACTTTTACTGCCTCATTAAATCTGGAATTTCTCATTAAAATATAACCGATATTATTCAATGTGTCTTCAAAATTCCATTTTGAATCTTTTGCTTTAATGGAATAATAATTTTTTTCAGCATTTGGATTGTTTGGCTTAAAAAATTCATTAATAATTGATTCTTCTGCTAACAGAAAATTATCTGTTAAATTTTTATCCACGATGGATGCAATATGATTTATGATGTGATATTGTTCTGGAAAAAAGTTATAACCGTTTGACATCATGATTATTGCCATATTATTTTGTGGATAAAATCTGAAAGCGCTTACATTTCCTCCAGAAAAGCCGTAAGACGAAATATTATTCACTTTATTGATTTCCCAGCCGTATGCAAAGACATCTTTTTTATTTCCATATTCAAATGGCAGCCACATCATGTCTTTTGTTTTTTGATTCAGGAAGTCATTTTTACTTAAATGGCTGCTCCATTTCAAAAATGCAGGCAGAGTAATGGCTATTCCGTTTCCGGGATATGCTTTTTTTCCTTCAACATCTTTAGATTTTACATATTTTTTAGTCTCCGAATCGAAATTGTATTTTATAACACGGTTCGGAATTTTTTCAAGAGCATTTGACGAATAAACAACCTGATTTTTTACATCAGAAAATTGACTACTTAGAATAAAATCTTCAAAAGATTGTACTGTAATTTTTTCAATAATCATAGAGAGAAGCATATAATTCGTTTGATTATATCTGAATTCGTTCCCTGTTGTAAAATCCATTTTCTCTTTGCTCAACCGTTCAATAGTTTTAGAACCTGAATATTCCGGCAGAATATCACTGAAAGCAATAAAATCCGGTATTCCGGAAGAATGGGTCAAGAGATTTTTCACCTTTACATTTTGCCATTCCTGGGGTAGATTTTCAACATATTTTGAAACATTGTCTTCTAAAGATAATTTTCCTTGTTCTATTAATTGAAAAACACCAATGTCAGTTATTAA
Source organism: Chryseobacterium gambrini (assembly GCF_900156825.1). Classification (GTDB taxonomy): domain Bacteria; phylum Bacteroidota; class Bacteroidia; order Flavobacteriales; family Weeksellaceae; genus Chryseobacterium; species Chryseobacterium gambrini. The sequence goes on from NZ_FTOV01000001.1 coordinate 168,022, forward strand.
TTTTGAAGTAGAATATATCCTGAACATTGAACTTGGACTTACTTTTTTAGCGTCTTCCAAATTTTCCGTACCGTAATATTGCTCAAAAATTACTTTACTATCTTTTATAACACCAATTGCTAAACCGGGAATTTGATTTGCTTTAATGGCTTCTTTTACGTAATTATCAATTAATGTAAACTGATTGGCTTGCTGCGAAAAAGAGACGGCAGAAATATTTAAGACAAAAGTTGCCAGAAGAATTTGTTTCATATTTTGAGAATATAGGTTCTTACTTTTATTTAAAGACAGTTAAAAAAAGCATTCTATTACATGGTTTGTCTGGATTTGGTATAAAATGTTACAAAGTTTTTCAAACAAAAAACCTCCGAAAAAAATCGAAGGTTTTATATTGTAAAGATATTTTGATAAGCTTAATATGACAATTACATCACTTATCATTCATCATTTATAAATTATATTTCTGTATTCAGATCCCAGTTTTCAAGGTAATCATGAACATGTTTAAGCATCATTCCTCCTAAAGAACCGTCTACAACTCTGTGATCGTATGAGTGAGACATGAACATTAAGTTTCTGATCGCGATTACATCTCCGTCCGGAGTTTCAAGAACGGCAGGTTTCTTAACGATGGCTCCGATTGCCAAAATTGCAACCTGAGGTTGAGGAATAATCGGAGTTCCCATTAAGTTTCCGAAACTTCCTACGTTAGAAATTGTATATGTTGCACCCTGAGTATCTTCAGGTCTTAATTTTTTGTTTCTTGCTCTGTACGCCAAATCGTTGATCGCTTTTGCCAATCCTGAAAGTGATAACTGATCTGCATTTTTAATAACAGGAACGATAAGGTTTCCATCCGGTAAAGCCGTTGCCATACCGATGTTGATGTTTTTCTTTTTGATGATATTTTCACCGCTGATCGACACATTGATCATAGGGAAATCTTGAATCGCTTTCACAACCGCTTTCACGAAAATCGGCATGAACGTCAGTTTTTCACCTTCACGTTTTTCAAAAAGAGATTTGTTTTTATTTCTCCATTTCACAACGTTGGTAACGTCTGTTTCAATGAAAGAGGTAACGTGCGGAGCAATCTGCTTCGCTTTTACCATGTTTTCAGCGATGATTTTTCTCATTCTGTCCATTGGAATGATCTCATCACCTGCAGCAGCGGTAATGGTTGCCGCCGGAGCTGAAGTCGCAACCGGTTGTGGAGCAGATGCAGTTTGTACCGGAGCTGCCTGCTGAACTGGCTGGCTTCCTCTGTTCTTAACGTACGCTAAAATATCTTCTTTGGTAATTCTTCCTTCCAAACCGCTTCCTTTGATGGTTTTCAGTTCGGTTTCAGAAATATTTTCCTGCTGTGCGATAGATTTTACAAGCGGCGAAAGATAAAGATCTCCCGAAAACTCTGTTGAAGCAGCTACTTTTAAAGGCTCTTCAATGGTTTTTAATATTTCCGGGTCCGGAGCCGCCGCCGGAGTTTCCGTTTTTACTTCTTCAGAAGCAGTGTTTCCGCCTTCTCCTTCAATTTCTAAAATAGCAATGGCTTCACCTACTTTTGCAACTTCGTCTTTCTGTTTCAAAATCTTTACGATTTTCCCCGAAACGGGTGTCGGAACGTCTGAATCTACTTTATCTGTTGCAATTTCTACTACGGAATCATCCTCTTTTACGCTATCACCTTCGTTGAACAACCAGGAGATAATTGTCGCTTCCATAACACCTTCTCCCATGGACGGAAGCAATAATTTGTATTCTGCCATTTTTAATTTTTAGATTTTGACAAATATATAAAAAAAATCGATTTTTTTATGAAATATTAAATTTTAGAAAAATTCAATGTAAATATTTTCGCCCACGTTAAGTCCAAACAGGGATTTTGCCCCGTTTTTTCGGCTTCCTTTGTAGATGGTAAGCTCCAAAAGCTGACTGTCATTGAAGATTGCAGCAGACTGCCCATGAAATTCTGTTTCTCTTTCCCAGTCCGAAACAACTTCCGTATGACTCGAAAAGACTCTTGAAAGTGCTAAGTTTCTGAATTTTATCGTGAAACTTTCATATCCTTTTGAGATGGTTTCAAAAAGATCTTTGTTAATATTTGATATTATATTTCCGAAATTATCAATGTACGTAACTTCTCCGATAATCATTTTTTCAGATTCATTATAAACAGGTTTCGGGAATAAAAGTTGTTTTGCAGAGTCTATTTTTCTTCCGATCACTTCGGGAAGTCCTCCGTTTGCCAGATGAACGGCTGCAGGAACAAAAACGTCCGTAGAAGTAAAATTAACGATATCGTCGAAACGGTTGTTTAAAGTGATTTCGTAGATCGCTTCAGGTTTAATATCAAAAAATATCAAACTTAAAACGCCGTTATCTGCCGCCAGAAAGTAATGTCCGTCGGATTTATATAAAATATTTTTCCTGTTTCTGTTGTGAAAACTGTCTACGGAAACAATATGAATCGTGCCTTTCGGAAAGTGTTTGTACGCATTTCTTACGATGTAAGACGTCTGTATAAGGTTAAATGCCTGTATTTCGTGACTAATATCAACAATATTAACCTTCTGATTCAGAGAAAGAATGCTCCCTTTTACAGCGGCGACTCTGTAATCCAAATTTCCGAAATCTGAAGTGAGGGTTATAATTGACATTGATGGTTGTATAGAATGATAGAAATGCAAATTTATCTAAAATAAAAGGAATGCCCGAAAAATTATGGAAAAGAATTTGATATAAATTTCAAAAAAAGCTTTAAATTTAAAATCTAAAATTAATAATACTGCATGTTTGAATTGACATATGATCTTGAGGATATCGATGCGAAAATCTTCTACGGAGTAAACAACCAATTTTTCAACCTTATAAAATCTACTTTTCCCACTCTTAAAATCACTGGAAGAGATCACTATATTTTTGCGATGGGCAATCAGGAAGCTTTGGACATTTTTAAGAAAAAGCTCGATGATATTGTCAATTTTATTTCAAAAAACAATTCTATAGACCTGAAAGATGTTGAAAATCTTCTGAATATTAAAGATGAAAACGAAAAGCAGCTTGTTTTCGATCAGGATATTATTGTAAAAGGCGTTAACGGCAAAATTATCAAAGCCAAAACCACCAATCTTAAAAAACTGGTAAAGGAAACCGAGAAAAAAGACATGGTTTTTGCGATCGGACCTGCCGGAACAGGAAAAACGTATACGAGTGTGGCTTTGGCGGCAAAAGCTTTAAGGGATAAAACCATTAAAAGAATTGTTTTAACAAGACCTGCGGTTGAAGCAGGGGAGAGCTTAGGATTTTTACCGGGTGATCTTAAGGAAAAGCTGGATCCGTATTTACAGCCTTTGTACGATGCGTTACGCGACATGATTCCGCATGAAAAGCTGGAAGGCTTTATTGAAAAGAAAGTGATTGAAGTGGCTCCGTTAGCGTTTATGAGAGGGCGAACTTTGGATGATGCTTTTGTAATTCTGGATGAAGCCCAAAATACGACCCACTCCCAAATGAAAATGTTTTTAACGAGAATGGGGATGAATGCTAAATTTATCATCACCGGAGATCCGAGTCAGGTGGATTTACCTCCGAAACAGCAATCTGGATTAAAGGAAGCGATGAGAATTCTGAAGGATGTAAAAGAAATCGGTTTTGTTCATTTAACAGAAGAGGATGTAGTAAGACACCCTGTTGTAAGAAAGATTATCCTTGCTTATAATGACGAGGAAAAAAGACAGAGAAACGATTAAACAATTTATCATAATATAATTGAAAAGCAGATTAACAGGTGTTGATCTGTTTTTTATTTTTTAAACACTTCATTGTAATCATTTTGATATTTAAAAAAAAGTGTTATTTTTGCGACTGATTAATAAAAAAAACTATTAACTATGAAGAAATTATTTCTTTTGACAGCAGTCGCTGTTATGGGATTGAGCGCAAAAGCTCAGGAATTCAGATTCGGACCTAAAGCAGGATATTCTTATTCAACCCTTAAGCTTAAAGACAACTCAGATTCTGAGACATCAGATCCGGTACATACTTTTTATATTGGTGGTATTGCCGAATATAAAGTAAGCGATAGATTTGGTTTACAGGGGGAACTTTTATATTCTCCACTTGGAGGAAAACTGAATATTGCAGAAGTTGACCCTAGTAATCCTACCAACTTTTTTAATGTTAAGGCAAAACAGACTTACCATACTTTATTAATTCCTGTTTCTGCTAAATATTTCATTACTGAAGGTCTTTCGGTTTCTGCAGGTGCAAGTTTTGGAGTTATCCTTTCTGCTAAGCAAAAATATTCTGCAGATTTAGGATTAGGCGGTGTTATTCCGGGATTTGAAATCAACAGCAGCGATGAAGTGGATATCAAAAATCAGTTAAATACTTTGAATATTGCTCCTTTCTTAGGTGCTGAATATATGTTGGAGAACGGATTGTTCTTTGATGCAAGATACAATATGGGAGTATCTAATTTAGCAAAAGATGCTTCAAATGGAGAGAAACTAACAAACAGCTTTTTACAGGTTGGTGTAGGATTTAAATTCGGAGGGAACTAAGAATTTATCCTCATAAAAAAATTAAAGCGGTACAGAATTTGTACCGCTTTTTTTCTGTATAAAATACTACCCCGTTTTTATTATCGGAAAATTCTCTATTCAAAATTTAAAATTATTAAAATGAAAAAACTATTATTGTTAGGTGCTTTTGCGTTTTTGGGAGGTCTTACGCAGGCTCAGGAAGGTTTCAGGTTGGGAGCTCATGTGGGTGCACCGCTTGGAGATGCAGCAGATGCGGCGAGTGTAACTCTTGGATTAGACGCAGCTTATATGTGGAATATTACAAAAGGTCTTGACATTGGTGCTACTACAGGATATTCTCATTTTTTCGGAAAAGATAATGTAGACGATTTCGGGTTTGTTCCTGTTGCGGTTTCCGGAAAATACAGATTTAACAAGATTCCGTTGTTCGTAGGATTGGATCTTGGAGCAGGAATTTCTACCAGAAACTATGTCAACAGCGGACTTTACGTTGCGCCAAGAGTAGGATATCAAATGAAGAATACAGAACTGTATTTGGGATTCCAGAGTGTAAGCAGTAAATACAAAGGTCGTGGTCCTTATTGGTACGGAGACGACCGATTTAACTTCGGAGCGGTGAATTTCGGGGTAAATTTCTTCCTGAAGTAAAATTTTTTAAAATCAACTATAATGAACTCCGATTGCAAAATTGGAGTTTTTTTATTCAAAAAATTGTGAAAACGCTAAAAGCCTTTATTTAATAGCTTTTATTGTTGAAAATTGCTAAAAAATACCGATGATATTAATCACATTAACAAATTTTAATATTCAGCATGGTCACTGTAAATTTGCTGTCAGAAAGTATTAAAATTATTAAAAAATGAAAAAGGTATTATTAGCGGGTGCTATCGCACTTTTCGGTTTATCTAACGCGCAAATCGCTAAAGGAACTACATATGTGTCTGGAACTTTAAACTTTGCAGCTACTGAAAACAACAATACAAACATCAAAACTAGTGATTTAACATTAGTTCCTACCATCGGACATTTCGTTGGAACAAACGTGGCAGTTGGAGTTGGAGTTGGTTATGCTTCAAGCGTAGCAAAAAATGAAGGTGCTCTTACTACTACTAAAAGCACTGTTTCTGCATTTGTTGTAGAACCTTTTGCAAGAAAGTACTGGACTTTAGGTGAGAAATTCTACATCTTCGGTCAGCTTTCAGTACCAATGGCTTTCGGAAACGATAAGCTTGAGAATACTACTTTAAATGTAGCAAACACTACAGAAGAGAAATTCAATTCTTTCGGTGTTGCTGTGAAGCCAGGTTTAGATTATTTCTTAAACAAAAACTGGACTATAGAAGCTACAATCGGAGAATTCGGATACAGCAACTTCAAATACAAGAATGCTAAAAGTGTAGATAACTACAACTTCGGTCTTGATTTGGCTTCTGTTGGAATCGGTGTAAAATATGTTTTTGCAAAATAATAAACAAAGCATATAAACTGAAAAGTCCTGAGTTTTACTTAGGGCTTTTTAATCTTTAAAAATAAACTTAAAAATAAATTTTATAACTATGAAAAAATTATTACTGGCGGGTGCTGTTGCACTTTTTGGTTTGTCAAATGCTCAAATGACTAAAGGAGACTGGGTAATCAGCGGAAATACAGGAATTGGTTTCAACAACATGGAAACTAAAACAAAGGTGAACGGACAGACTTTTGACGGAACTAAAGTAAGCACTTTTGCTGTTACTCCATCTGTAGGTTATTTCGTAATTGATAAATTGGCTGTTGGAATCGATTTAGGATTTACTAGTGTTACAACAAAAGATAACGGTGACAAGAATACTGTTTCCAGCTTTTCTGTAATGCCGACTGCTACTTATTACTTCGCAAACAGCAGCAAAGTAGTTCCTTTCTTGGGAGCGGGTATCGGTTATGCTTCTAGCAAAACAAAAGAAACTATTTCAGGAACTTCAACAGATTTTACTGCTGACGGTTTAGCATGGAAAGTAAAAGGAGGAGTTACTTATATGGCAACTCAGTCTTTAGGGATTAACTTAGGAGTATCTTTCGATCAGTTCTCGAACAAAGAAACTTATTTCGGTACTGAATTTAAGAACAGAGTAAATACTTTCGGGGTAAATGTAGGTTTCTCTTATTTCATCAAAGCTAAAGCTCAGAAATCTGATAAATAATTCAATTTCTTTCATTAGGATAAACAAAAAATCCGGTTCAGATATGAGCCGGATTTTGTATTTGTAAAACTTAAAGTCTTAGAACCATTCTTTTTGATTTTGAACATAAGTTCTGTCAAATTCTTCATCAGATTTTGTAAGGTAGATGATCCCTTCAATTAATCCAATAAGACCTCCGATGCAAAGAAGGCTTAAAAGAAGTTGTATAATTCCTGCTTTCGTATAGCCTAAGTAGAATTTGTGTACTCCGAACCCTCCTAAAAGAATTGCTAAAATTCCGGCTGTTACTTTTTTCTCTGATTTGTAAGGTTGATTGTAGTTCCCTTGTTTTTCGTTGAGTTCCATAATAATTATTTTTTAATCGTTTTTTGTGTTTTATTTGCCGAACATTCCGCCCATTCCAGGCATATTTGGCATTTTGCTCATCATCTGCATCATTTGTTTTCCTTGAGGACCCTGCATCATTTTCATCATTTTACCCATCTGATCGAATTGCTTCATCAATTGGTTAACATCCTCAATTTTTCTTCCTGCACCTTTTGCAATTCTGTTTTTTCTCTGCGTGTTGATGATGGAAGGTTTTCTTCTTTCTTCAGGAGTCATAGAATAAATGATCGCTTCGATATGCTTGAATGCATCATCGCTGATCTCAACATCTTTGATCGCTTTTCCAACGCCCGGAATCATTCCCATCAAATCCTTCATATTACCCATCTTTTTAATCTGGTTGATCTGTTTTAAGAAATCATCAAATCCAAATTCGTTTTTAGCAATTTTCTTGTGAAGTTTTTTCGCTTCCTCTTCATCAAACTGTTCCTGAGCTCTTTCTACCAAGGAAACAACGTCTCCCATTCCTAAGATTCTGTCTGCCATTCTTTCCGGGTAGAAAAGATCCAAAGCTTCCATTTTCTCTCCTGTAGAAATAAATTTAATCGGCTTTTCAACAACAGAACGGATCGTTAAAGCAGCTCCACCACGAGTGTCACCGTCTAATTTGGTTAAAACAACTCCGTCAAAATTCAAAGCATCGTTAAATGCTTTAGCCGTATTTACCGCATCCTGTCCCGTCATGGAGTCAACAACGAAAAGTGTTTCATTTGGCGTAATCACAGAATGAACGGTTTTAATTTCCTTCATCATCTGCTCATCAATTGCTAAACGACCCGCTGTATCCACGATCACTACATCATGACCGTTAGCTTTTGCAAAATTAATTGCATTCTGAGAAATGCTTGAAGGATCCATAGAACCTTCTTCCGTGAAAACAGGAACCCCGATCTGTCCGCCTAAAACTTTAAGCTGATCGATTGCAGCAGGACGATATACGTCACACGCAACCAAAAGAGGTTTTTTATTTCTTTTTGTCTTTAAATAATTCGCCAGTTTTCCGGAGAAAGTAGTCTTACCGGAACCCTGAAGTCCTGCAATAAGAATTACAGAAGGCTTTCCTGAAAGGTTGATTCCTTCCTGAGAACCACCCATAAGATCTACTAACTCATCGTGAACGATTTTCGTCATCAGCTGTCCCGGAGTAAGCGATGTAAGAACGTCCTGTCCTAAAGCTTTGTCCTGAACTCTTTTGGTAAGATCTTTTGCAACTTTATAATTAACATCGGCATCCACCAATGCTCTACGAATTTCTTTTACGGTTTCTGCAACGTTGATTTCCGTGATTTTTCCACGTCCTGAAATATTATGCAGCGCTTTGTCTAATTTATCCTGTAAACTATTAAACATATGTATTGTAAATTATAGGTTTGCAAAAATAAGGAAATTTTTAGGATATTTTATATATAAGCTGCGGAGATTTCTTTTGAGTAAAATTATAATTATATTTTTGCAAAATGAATTTTATGGATAGTTTAATTGTCATATTGCTGATTTTGGTATTAAATATTACTGCTTATGCCATATTTAAAAAGTATATATATGGTAAGGTAAATGCGGGGATGAAGTTTTTATTGATAAATATGCCTAAAGATATTATCTGGCTAATTATCTCTTTAATGGTTATTGATAAAACAAAAGAGAACTTTCTCTTTATTGTGATATGTTTTATTGTGGCTTCTCTCCTTATATATATACCTGTAATAAGACTGATTAATAAATCTTGATTTTTGATGATAAAAATCAATTTTTAATATTGGTAAAGTTTAATAAAATCGATATATTTGCACACGATTAAAAAAGAGATATGAACAGAAAAATTTCTTCATTATTTTTCGCATTTTTATTTGTATTCATTAGTGGTTTCGCTAGTGCACAACATGAATCTGAAGGCGAAAAGTCAGCTGAAAAAGTAGAGAACAAAGAAGCCGGAGAGAGCTTCAATGCGACCAAGATGATCATGGAACACATTGGTGATTCAAACGAATGGCATTTATGGACTACAAAAGATGATAACGGCGAAGAACATCATGTTTCTGTTCCTTTACCAGTAATTATTAAGGATAATGAAGGTTGGCATGCTTTTCTTTCTAGCAGTATTGCGCATGGTCATGAACATGATGGGTATACTTTAGAAGAAGGTCAGGTAGTTTCTACTAAAGGAATTGAAAAGGCAACATTATTTTCAATCATTAGCGGGAAGCAAAAATCAAACGAAGTGTTTTTTGATCTTTCAATTACTAAAAATGCGGCTTCAATGTTCTTGTCAGTTATTTTTATGGCAGTTATTTTCATAGGAATGGCAAGAAACTATAAAAAATCTCAATTACCAAAAGGGGCTGGGAAATTATTAGAGCCGGTAATTGTATTTCTTAGAGATGAAGTGGCGATTCCAAACATTGGATCAGTTAAATATAAAAGATATATGCCGTATTTGTTAACAGCATTCTTCTTTATTTGGTTTAATAACTTATTTGGTTTGATTCCTTTCTTTCCATTTGGAGCGAACCTTACAGGTAACATTGCAATCACTGCGGTTTTGGCAATCATTACATTATTAATTACATTATTCAGTGCTAATAAAGATTATTGGAAGCATATCTTTATGCCACCAGTTCCAATCTTATTGTATCCTATCATGGTTCCAATTGAGATTATCGGAATCTTTACAAAGCCTTTCGCTTTAATGATGCGACTTTTTGCTAACGTTACAGCAGGGCATATTATGATCTTGGCGATTATTTCACTAATCTTCATTTTTAAATCTCCATTCTTAGGATTTGCGTCTGTACCATTAGCATTATTTGTTTCCGTATTGGAATTATTAGTTGCTGTATTACAAGCTTATATCTTTACGGTATTATCGGCGTTGTTTATTGGTATTGCAGTTGCGGAGCATGAACACGAGCATGGTCATGAAGAACACGCTCATTAATTAACAAAAAAGAAAAATAATTTTAACTTATATAATTTATTTATTATGGATTTATCAACTGGAGCAGGATTAATTTACGTAGGTATCGGTTTAGCAGTATTAGGAGTAGGTCTTGGTATCGGAAAAATCGGAGGTCACGCAATGGACGCTATCGCTAGACAACCTGAGCAAGCTGGTAAGATTCAAGGAGCAATGCTTATTGCTGCTGGTCTTATTGAAGGTGCTGGTCTTATCGCGATTATCTTTGGTGCTTTCATCAAGTAATTATCCTCAAAAAAACATTCTTAGCAGTTAAGCGGTTGGCTGCTGCTAAGAATTTTAAAAACAATCCATAAAATAACACTTAAAAAAGAATTTACAGATATGGGAATTATAGAACCTGGAATTGGACTTTTGTTTTGGATGACGCTTACTTTTGTTATCCTATTATTTCTTCTTGCAAAATTCGCTTGGAAACCAATTGTAAATGCAGTAAATGATAGAGAGACTTCTATTCAGGATGCACTAAATCAAGCTGTTTTAGCTAAAAAGGAAATGGAAATATTGAAAGCGGATAACGAAAGAATTATTCGTGAGGCTAAAATCGAAAGAGATGCCATCCTTAAAGAAGCAAGAGAAATCAGAGATAAAATCGTAGGTGAAGCTAAAGATGTTGCTAAAGTAGAAGGAGATAAAATGATTGAAGCAGCTAAGCAAACCATCAATGCTGAGAAAAATGCTGCAATGGCAGATATCAAAACTCAGATTGGTACTTTATCTGTAAACATCGCAGAATCTATCCTGAAACAGAAATTAGACAACAGCGAAGCTCAAAACGAATTAGTTCAGAATTATTTAAACAAATCAAACCTTAACTAAGAATGCTTACATCGAAAGTAGCTAAAAGATACGCACAAGGTTTACTTGATTTTACAAATGAGTCAGGTCAAACGGCTACTGTATTTTCTGAAATGAAAGATGTAGTAAAGTTGATGAATGAGTCTCAGGACTTAAAGAAATTCTTCCTTACTCCTTACATCGATTCTAAAAAGAAAATAGAAGTAGCAAAAGAGATTTTCAAAGGTTTGTCAGCTTCTTCACAGAATTTGATTACTTTGGTAATCAGACACGGTCGTGAAAACCAGTTGAAAAATATTGCTCAGGAATTTATTAACAAAGTTGAAGATATTAGTGGAGTACAGAGAGTAACTGTTACCTCGGCAACTCAGCTTTCCAAAGAAAACCTAGATCAGATTTTAAGAAATTCCAATCTTGTTAATACCAATGCAAATTTTGATTTGCAGATTAACGTAAAACCTGAAATTTTAGGAGGTTACATTTTAAGAGTTGGAGACCAGCAGATCGATGCTTCTGTGAAGTCTAAACTTAACAGTATTAAAAAAGATTTTCATTTAAATTAAGAAAAAAACAACCATACAATGGCAGAAATAAATCCGGCAGAAGTATCTGCGATCTTAAAACAGCAATTGGCCAACTTCGATACTCAATCAAACGTTGAGGAAGTAGGTACAGTTTTAACCATCGGTGATGGTATTGCTCGTGTATACGGGTTAGAAAACGTACAATACGGAGAGTTGGTGAAATTTTCTAGTGATGTAGAAGGTATTGTACTAAACCTTGAAGAAGACAACGTAGGTGTTGCGCTACTTGGTGAAAGTAAATTAGTAAAAGAAGGAGATACAGTAAGAAGAACAAACAGAATCTCTTCTATTAAAGTAGGAGAAGGTATGTTAGGAAGAGTAGTAGATACTCTTGGTAACCCTATCGATGGTAAAGGTCCTATTACTGGGGATTTATACGAAATGCCATTGGAAAGAAAAGCTCCCGGAGTTATTTACAGACAACCGGTAACTGAACCTTTACAGTCAGGTATCGTTGCAATTGACTCTATGATCCCTGTAGGAAGAGGACAGAGAGAGCTTATCATCGGTGACAGACAGACAGGTAAAACTACTGTTGCGATCGATACGATCATCAACCAAAAAGAATTCTTTGATGCAGGTAACCCTGTATATTGTATATATGTTGCTATCGGACAGAAAGCGTCTACTGTAGCACAAATCGTTAAAACACTTTCTGATAAAGGAGCTTTAGCATATACGGTAATCGTTGCGGCTAACGCATCGGATCCGGTTCCTATGCAGGTATATTCTGCAATGGCAGGAGCTGCAATCGGTGAGTTTTTCAGAGACACCGGAAGACCGGCTTTGATCGTTTATGATGATTTATCTAAACAGGCAGTTGCTTACCGTGAGCTTTCTCTGCTTTTAAGAAGACCACCGGGTCGTGAGGCATATCCTGGAGACGTTTTCTATCTTCACTCAAGATTATTGGAAAGAGCTGCGAAAGTAATCGCGGATGACAATATCGCAAGACAGATGAACGATTTACCTGAGTCTTTAAGACCAATTGTAAAAGGAGGAGGTTCATTAACGGCACTTCCAATTATTGAAACTCAGGCGGGTGACGTATCTGCGTATATTCCTACCAACGTAATCTCTATTACAGACGGACAGATCTTCTTGGAGTCTGATCTATTCAACTCAGGGGTTCGTCCTGCGATTAACGTAGGTATCTCTGTATCCAGAGTAGGAGGTAACGCTCAGATCAAATCAATGAAAAAAGTTTCTGGTACGCTTAAATTAGACCAGGCTCAGTATAAAGAATTAGAAGCGTTTGCTAAGTTCGGTTCAGACCTTGATGCTGCTACATTAGCGGTAATTTCTAAAGGGGAAAGAAACGTGGAAATCCTTAAGCAGCCGGTAAACTCTCCACTTCCGGTAGACAGCCAGGTTGCAATGATCTATGCAGGAACAGAGAACTTATTGAGAAACGTTCCTATCAGAAAAGTAAAAGAATTCCAGATAGAATACATCGAGTTCCTAAGATCTAAGCATCCGGATACAATGGCTGCCATTAAAGCAGGAAAAATTGATGATTCAATTACAAGTGTTCTTAAGCAGGCTGCTAACGATCTAGCTGCTAAATATAACTAAAAATTAGTTGATGGTTTTTGGTTGATAGTTGACAGAATTTTCTAAAACTAGCAACCAACAACCGACAACCAACAACTAACCCAATATGGCAAACTTAAAAGAAATACGAGGCAGAATTACGTCAATTTCATCTACGATGCAAATTACCCGTGCTATGAAAATGGTTTCCGCTGCGAAACTTAAAAAAGCACAGGATGCAATCGTAATGTTAAGACCTTATTCTGAGAAATTACAGGAACTTATCCAGAATGTAAATTCCAGTTCAGATCCTGATCAGATTTCTGTTTACGCTCAAAAAAGAGAAGTAAAAAGAATACTTTTCATCGCTATTACTTCAAACAGAGGTCTTGCCGGAGCTTTTAACTCTTCCATCGTTAAGGAACTGAATGCACAGTTTCAAAACAAATCTCAATACGAGGTGGAAGTTCTTTCTGTTGGTAAAAAAGCTTTTGATGCTGTAAGAAGAACGCGTACGGTGTATGCAAACGAAAGTGCTGTGTATGATAACCTGAACTTCGATGCGGTAGCTCACATTGCAGAAGCAGTAATGGGCAGCTTCAAAGAAGGTAAATTTGATGAAGTTTATTTAATTTATAATAAATTCGTTAATGCAGCGACTCAGGAAGTAACTACAGAACAGCTTCTTCCGATCTCAATGCCTGAAAATACAGAATCTCAGGTAGAAACAGATTATATCTTTGAGCCAAACAGAGAAGAAATCTTAGATAACCTTATTCCTAAGTCAATCAAGACTCAGGTTTTCAAAGCAATCCTGGATTCAGTAGCTTCTGAACACGGAGCGAGAATGACGGCGATGCACAAAGCAACAGACAACGCGCAGGCTTTGAAGAACGATTTGGTCATCTTCTACAACAAAGCAAGACAGGCTGCCATTACAAACGAAATCTTAGAGATCGTTTCCGGAGCAGAAGCCTTGAAAAATTCGTAAAGAATTATTTTAACACAATATTAAAGCATCGTAAATCACGATGCTTTTTTTGTTATTTTTATTTTGTATATATTTGTAGAACTAAATTTATATAATTTCTAAATGGACTCGGACATAGTCAGGCTTTTGCTGGCCTTATTACTTGTTTTACTTAATGGCTTTTTTGTAGCCGCAGAATTTTCAATTGTTAAAGTTCGTTATTCCCAAATTCAGATAAAAGCCGCAGAGGGGAACTCCATGGCAAAGCAGGCAGAGCATATCATCAAGCATCTTGATGAATATCTTTCGGCTACACAGCTTGGTATTACGTTGGCTTCCCTGGCTTTAGGTTGGGTAGGAGAAAGCGCATTGCACCATATTGTAGAAAATATTTTCCATTCTCTTAGTATTGATCTTAGTCAGGCAACCATCACCTCAATTTCAGTGATTACAAGTTTTGTGCTCATTACGATCATGCACATTGTTTTCGGAGAGCTTATTCCGAAATCCATTGCCATCAGAAAATCAGAATCTACTACAATGGCGACTGCAATTCCGTTAAGAGTTTTTTATACGGTTTTCAAGCCTTTTATCTGGTTGATGAATTTAATGTCTAATACATTTTTAAGACTGGTAAAAATTCATCCGGCTTCAGAACATGAGATCCACTCTACGGAAGAGCTTCAGCTTTTGGTAAAACAAAGCGCCGACAGCGGAGAAATTGAAGAGGAAAATTATGAGATCATTAAAAATGCATTTGATTTTACAGATCATTCTGCAAAACAGATCATGGTTCCGCGTCAGAATATTACATCGATAGATTTTAAGGAAGATGTCAATGAAATTATTAACACGATCATGGATAGCGGTTATTCCCGTATTCCGGTGTATGTAGATTCCATTGATAACGTAATTGGTATCCTGTATACAAAAGAAATCATCAGAGAATTCGTTAAAAGAAAAGGAGAATTGAATCATGATGATCTGAAAGAATTGATGCGTGACGCATTTTTCGTGGTGGGAAGTAAAAAGATTTCAGACCTATTGAAAATTTTTCAGCAGAAAAAACAGCATTTGGCGATTGTTATCGATGAATTCGGAGGGACAGAAGGAATTATTACCCTTGAAGATATTTTAGAGGAATTGGTAGGAGAAATTCAGGATGAAGAAGATGATGAAGAGAAAATTGTAGATAAAATCGGGGAGAATACCTATTGGGTTCAGGCAACACAGCCTTTGGATGAAATTAATGAATTTATTCCTAAAAAATTACCGCTTTCTGAAGAGAGTGAGTACAATACACTTGCAGGTTTTATTCTTCATGCTTTAGAAGATATTCCGGAAGAAAATCAGGAATTTGATCTGGAAAATTATCATTTCAAGATTCTTAAAATGAACAATAAAAGTGTGGAGCTTGTAGAGTTGGTATATGAAGAACCCAACAGCATTAGTGATCTTGCCGAAAAAATAGGAGAAGTTTAATATATTGTAAACAATTTAAACATGATTTTTTATAACAGTATAAAAGATTACGAAGATCCGAAACGTCAGTACGAAGAAGAAGTTCTCGTATTGGATGAGACCGATGAAATCTATAAATTGGTTTTGCATAACGATGACGTTCATACATTTGATTATGTTATTGATTGTCTGATCGAGATTTGCAAACACACCTTAGAGCAAGCCGAGCAATGTACAATTCTCGTCCATTTTAAAGGGAAATGCACGGTAAAAACAGGCTCAATGGATCTTTTGAAACCTATGCATGAAAAACTGCTATCAAGGGAATTAACAAGCGAAATCGTATAAAAATTATCAGCTCTGACTATTGTCGGAGCTTTTTTTTACATCTAATTTTAATTTTTTATTAATATTTTTTAAGAATTTATTCATGTTTTTGTGAATATTTGTTATATTGCTCAATCAAATTATAAAAACATTACATGAAACTAAAAATTAATTCATTGGTTCTTGGCTGCATTTTATCTTGTTCAGCATTAATGGGTCAGGAATCATCTTTGGAATCATCCGCCAGAAAGTGGATTACGGAAAATTCAAGCAGTCTTGGAGTTCAGAATTTCAGCCAGTTTAAATTAAACTTTGTAAGAAAAAGCAGTTCAGGAGAAACATTGCGTTTTCAACAGCTGATGAAAGAAATTCAGGTTTTTCAGTCCGAACTTGTTGTTCATTTCAATAAAAACGGAGGAATATCCTATACTTCTGCAGAAAGTTTTAAAAAAGATATTAAAGAAATTAATGTTATTCCATCTTTTGCCTCGTCAGATGCACTTGCAAAGGCTCATCAGGCTTCCCATACGAAAGGAAGAATTACCCATGAAGAGACAAAACTTTATGTATACCTTACAGATTCCGGAGATACGAAATTAGTCTATCGTGTGCTCACGAGTTCTTTCGAAAATCCGGGAAGCTGGGAAACAATTATAGATGCACAGACTGGAGAAGTCATAAGTGTGAAAGATGTGGCATATTACTATAAAGAAAAAGAAAAAAATCCTGAAAAGAAATCCAATAAAAAGAATACCAAAGCTAAAAAAGTTTTGGTTTCCGGAACTGGTTATATTTTCAATCCGGATCCGCTTTCTAAAATGCAGGTAGCCTATGCAGGACAATATGTAGATAATAATGACGCAACAAATGCAAGTCTGGATGCTGCCAGAACTTTAGTTACGATTCCTGAATTGGATTTAACGGCTGGAGTTTACAAGTTAAAAGGTTCTTATGCAGAAATAAAAGATCTTGAAACACCATCGACGGGACTTTTTACACAGACAACCAATCAGTTTTTATTTAACAGAAACGATCAGGGATTTGAAGCGGTAAATGCTTACTGGCATATTGATAACAGCCTGCGTTATATTAACCAGACATTGAATATTGATTGTAAACCCTTAACAAACGCAGGAATTTTATGGTTTGATCCCCATGGTTTAGATGGAGATGATAATTCTTATTACAGCAACGGACAGCTTGTTTTTGGAGAAGGCGGAGTAGACGATGCTGAAGATGCAGATGTTGTTTTGCACGAATTGGGACACGGCATTCACGACTGGCTTACGAATGGAAGCTTATCTCAGGTTCAGGGATTAAGCGAAGGCTGTGGAGACTATTGGGCGCAATCCTACAGCAGAAGTCTCAATCAGTGGCCTTCATCTTCCGCTGCGTACAACTGGATGTTCAGCTGGGACGGGCATAACGAATATTGGTCAGGAAGAATTACCAATTATACAGTATTATATCCCGGTTCCGGATCAATTCATACAAGAGGGCAGATTTGGGCATCCGCTCTTATGAGAATCTATGATAAAATAGGGAAAGCAAAGACTGACAGAGCATTTCTGGAAGGAATAAGCATGACCAGTTCAAGTACGAACCAGCAAAGTGCAGCAATTGCCGTAAGACAGGCTGCAATCGATATGCTGGGAACCTTTGGGTTTACCTGTGCGGATATTGCTCAGATGACGCAGGAATTTAACGCTGCAGGGTATGTTTTGCCGGCTTATACATGTCTTTTGGCAGTAGATGAAGCAGAGAAAAAGAATAATATTGCCATATATCCGAATCCTGTTTCAGATATTTTAACGGTTTCAATGAAAATCAATAAAGACGAGAAGGCAGAAATCTATAATATGGAAGGCAGAAAAGTAATGGAAACTACGATTGGCAAAGGAAAAAATACAATCAATGTTTCTCATTTACAGATTGGAGACTATCTTTTGAGAATAAAAGGCTTGGAAGTCTCAACAAAGTTCATCAAAAAATAGAATTTCCGTAAAGAATATAAAATCCGATGTTTTGCATTGGATTTTTTTTGATTAAAATTCATCTTTCATTATTTTATTTGCATTCAAGTAAAATAGTATATTTGTAAAAACTATAAAGAAACAAAAATAATGCTTGTAATAGGAATTGCAGGAGGTACAGGCTCCGGCAAAACTACGGTTGTTGATAAGATAATTCAGCAGCTTGACATCGAAGGAATGAACATCCTTTCACAGGATAACTATTATCATGATAATCATAATCTTACATTGGCAGAAAGAGAAGCCTTAAATTATGACCATCCCAAATCCATCGATTTTGACCTTCTGATAAAACATGTAAAAGCTTTAAAAAATAACGAATCAATCGAGCAGCCTATTTACAGCTTTGTAACGCATGGAAGAACAGGAGATCACGTTACCGTAGAACCTAAAAATGTATTGGTAGTAGAAGGAATTCTCGTTCTTACCAACAAGGAATTATTGAAGGAATTTGATCTGAAAGTTTTTGTACACGCAGATTCGGATGAAAGACTCATCAGAAGGATCAGAAGAGATACACAGGAAAGAGGAAGAGATCTTAACGAAGTATTACACCGTTATCAGACGACTCTGAAGCCGATGCATCAGGAATTTATTGAACCTTCCAAAAATGAAGCGGATCTTATCATCCCGAATATGAGACAGAATTCCGTTGCGATAGATTTTTTAACCACCGTTATTAAAAACTCGTTGAGAAAACACTAGAAATGAAAGAAAATAAGCTTATTAAAGACATTCAGCCCAAGTCTGAAACATTCAAACTTATTCAGAAATATTTTTTGAATAAATATACCATTACAATCTGTCTGTTTCTGGTATGGATGATTTTCTTTGATAAAACTTCCTTTCTTGTCATCAATGAACTGAACGGCGAAATCAGCAAATACGAAGAACAGCTTCAATACTATAAAACCGAATACGAAAAGAACGATGCGTTTTATAAAAAGCTGATGAACAACAAATCTGAAAAAGAAAAATACGCAAGAGAAAACTACTTCATGAAAAAGCCGGATGAAGAAATTTTTATTCTGGTAGTTGACAGCGCAAACGCGAAAAAATAATTTTTTTTAATGAATTGTCAATAATGAATTTTGCTTCGCAAGTAAATTTAAAAAAATAATTGTTCGTCATTTATCATCACTGAAAAATCTTTGCGTTAGGATTATAATCAAGTAAAAATTGATGAATAAAAGCGGATTGACTATTGACCATTCACAAATTCATACAAAAACTATGTCAAATACAGCCTGGGAAAATTTAGTAAAAAAACAGCTTAAAACAGACGATATTTATCCAATCCTTACCAAAGAAAATCTGGAAGGAATTGTGGTAAAACCTTTCTACGACGCTGTGCAGAAACCATTGGTAAATCTGCCGAAAATTGAAGAAAGTACCCATTTGGTAGCAAAATATCATGAAAGTTTAGAAGAAGACGTTTTTGCATTTATTTTAGACCAAAATGTAGAAAATCTCGAGCAGAAAACAATTTTTATAAACAATGAAGAGTTGGCAGGACACATCAGTCCCGAAGAACAGGATCAGTACTTTTCACTAATTGATGTTTTTGATGAAAAACAAGCTGTAATTAACGATCAGTTGGTCAAAGAATTACTCGCAAAACAGTTCAGAAGACATATTTGTATAGATATTTCCCTTCATCAGAACGCTGGAGCCTCTATTGTTCAGCAATTGGGAATTGCTTTGGCAAAAACAAAAGAACTTGTAGAAATCTACGGTTCCGAAATTGTAAACAAACTCATCTTCAGAATAGCAGTCGGTGGAAACTACTTCTTTGAAATGGCTAAACTGAGAGCCTTTAAAATAGTTTTCAATCAATTGTCAAAAGAATACGATCTTGACGAAATTCCATACATTTTTGCAGAAACTTCCCTGAGAAATAAAGCGGTTTTCGATAATGAAAACAACCTGATCCGTTCTACTTTAGAGCTTGCAGCAGCCATGATCGGCGGAGCAGATGCCGTTTTCAGCAATAATTATCTGGTAGAAAAAAGCACCGAAAATTCAGAAGAAATTTCTTTCAAACAGCAGATTGTTCTTGCGTATGAAAGCATCATCAATGTTTTTGAAGATGCATCAAACGGAAGTTATTATGTAGAAGATATTACACAGCAGATCGCGGAAAAATCTTGGGCATTTTTTGTGGAAATAGAGGAGAACGGAGGCTATCTCGAACTTTTGAAGCAGGGAACTGTTCAGAAAAAAATCTACGATCACGCCATTGAAGAGCAGAAGTGGGTGGAAGAAGGAAAAATAAAGCTGATTGGCGTTAATTTATACCCGAAATTAGACGTTAAAAAGTCTATTGAGGAATTATACAGCGAAAAAGAAATTAAAGCCGTTCGTTGGGCGGAAATGTTTGAGTAATTCTTGAAAATATCATGAAAAAAAGTTTATTAATTTTCTTTTTGATGCTTTTCGGGTTATGTTTTTCACAAGTCGAAAAAGATTTATATGGAAAATGGATGGGAGTGGATCAGGGTGAAAAAGGTTTTGTGACGTTTTATCCAGATGGATTCATATCATTTAACTTCGGAAGTGATAATATTGACGGGAAAAATTTTATTATTCCTGAAGGTGATTTTAAAGGAAAAGTTGGTCAGATAAAATATAAAGTAGATTTCTCTAAAAAACCATTTAAAATTACTTTAATTACTTATTTTAAAAATGGGGATGAACTTATTAGTGGAGAATTTAATAAAGGACTTATTGAGTTTACTAAAAAAGATGAAATTCTATTTTATATGGACACTGAGCAAAAAAATCCTGCAAAGATAGATCCATTATCACCAGATACAATGCTGTTCAAAAAAGAATCTGATTTGTAACTTAGTATGAAAGAAAAATTAGTTGATTTATTCGAATATACTTATCATTTCAACAAAGAAATGATTAAAATTATTTCTGAAAATCTTGAAAAGGTTGATGAAAAAACAATCAGTCTTATCAATCATACTTTAAATGCCCAACAAATTTGGAATTCCCGGATTTTAAATGAAAAATCTTTTGAGGTTTGGCAAATTAGCCCTTTTGAAAATTTAAACGGGATTAATCAGCAAAACTTTAATAAAAGCCTTGAAATTGTTCAGAAATTTGGTCCGGATCAAAAAATAGAATATCAGAATTCAAGAGGAACAAAATTTGAAAACACAGTTTTCGAAATGCTTTTTCAGGCAATTAATCATTCCACTTATCACAGAGGACAAATCAATTCGTTATTAAAACAAAGCGGAATTACTCCTATTTTAACGGATTACATTTTTTATAAAAGATAAAAAACTTTGAAAAAAGAAATTTTATATCAGGAAATTCAGAAATTTATCAATGCAAATCTAAACGCAGATTTGCATTCTTTATTATTAAAAAAATCCCCGTTTCAGGAAGTCTCCATACAGGAAATTGTTCAGCAGATCAAAGGAAAGCAGGTTGCACAGAAGAAATTTCCGTTTCTGCTTAAAGAAGGAATTATTTTTCCACAACAACTGAATTTAGAACAGTCTTCCTCCGAAAAAACAGCATTGTATAAATCTCGAATTTTAAAAGGTAAAAAGTTCATTGATTTAACCAGCGGTTTTGGAATTGATGCCTATTATTTATCAGAAAATTTCGAAGAAATAACTTTGGTGGAACAAAATGCTGAGCTTTTGGCAATTGTTGAACACAATTGGAACGTTTTAGGCAGGAAAGCAAAATTTATCAACCAGAAGCTGGAAGACTTTTTACATGAAAATACAGAAACTTTCGATGTAATCTATCTCGATCCAGCGCGAAGAGACCACAATAAAAATAAAGTTTTTTTACTCGAAGATCTTTCGCCTGATATTATTGAAATTCAGGAAAAACTACTTTCTATCTCCAATGAGGTCGTGATAAAACTTTCGCCCTTAATTGATCTGAAATATCTGGTTTCCGTTTTACCCAACCTTTTCAGGATCGATATTATCGCCTTAAAAAACGATGTTAAAGAAGTTGTTGTATTTCTGTCAAACCAAAATTCAGACAAAATCATCTGTCGTTGTGTAAACCTCGAAAGTCATGAAGCAGACTTCAGCTTTGATTTTGGCAGTGAAGAAAGTGCAGCAGCAGAATTTGGTGAACCTGAAAAATACATCTACATTCCCAATAATTCGGTTTTAAAAGCCGGAGTTTTTAATGTAATCTCAGAAAAATTCAAATTAAAAAAATTACATCCGAATACACATCTTTACACGTCAAATCAAAAGATAACTGATTTTCCCGGAAGGATTTTGGAAATGGAAGTTATTGAGGCTAAGCAGATTGTAAAGAAAAGTCAGTTCAATATTATTTCCAAAAATTATCCGTTAAAACCCGAGGAAATAAAAAAGAAATACAGTTTAAAAGACGGCGGAGAAAACTATCTTATTTTTACACAATCCAAAAAAGGAAAAATTATACTAAAATCAGTATAAAAATGTTGCCGAAAAAAATAGGAATCCTTAATTTTGGGCAATTAAAAATAAAAATAAGAATCGTCTTTGCTTATTCAGGCGAAATGATTCTGATGACCTTAAAAAAATAAATTTTACATATGAAAAAATTAGTTATATGTTTAGCGATCGCAGCAATGGCTGTAAGCTGTAAAAAAGTAGCTGCAGGAGGAAACAAGAATACTCTGAAACTTGAAGAAGGAGCAGAAAGATATTCAGATGATCCTCAAGGTGAAGGTCATGGTCACGAAGCTGCAACAATGCATACAGAAGAGGCAACTGCAGAAAAGCACGAAGCCGAAGCGCCAAAAACAGACAGTACAGCAACTGCAAAACCTGCCGAAGCTAAAGAAGCTCCAAAAGCTGAACACTAATTAAAAGTACAATATAAAAATGTCCCGCAGCAATGTGGGATATTTTTTTTGGAGCTGTTTCGCGCTTTCCGCACTCGCTATTTCCTGGGTTTCGGCGCGGCGAAGCCGCGCCGAAACCCAGGAAATGAGCTCAGACAAATGCTGTAATCACGGCTAAACTGAAGTCTGTCAATCAATTTCAGGGATAAAATACCTTTCAGATTAATATTTTTAGAAAACACACTTCAGACCTGAGGAAAATTATACGTTTTTGTTTGTTCCTGAGAAGCAAATTTTTTACTTTTAGCAAAATAATATTTTACAATGCAAGAGACATTAAATTACATCAGCGAAAACAAACAGCGTTTCGTCGATGAATTATTTGAATTACTGAGAATACCTTCAATTTCTGCTGATCCAGCTTATAAAAACGATGTTTTAAAATGTGCAGAAGTCGTGGCAGAACACCTTAAAAATGCGGGAGCAGATAACGTGGAAGTTTGCCAGACCAAAGGATATCCTATCGTTTACGGAGAAAAAATTTTAAATACAGATTTACCGACGGTTTTAGTATATGGACATTATGATGTTCAGCCTGCAGATCCGTTGGAACTATGGACAAAACCGCCATTCGAACCGTATATTGAAAAAACAGAACTTCATCCGGAAGGAGCCATCTTTGCAAGAGGTTCGGCAGACGATAAAGGACAGTTTTTCATGCATCTTAAAGCTTTTGAAGCCATGATGAAGACCAATGCGCTTCCTTGCAACGTTAAATTTATTCTCGAAGGAGAAGAAGAAGTAGGTTCGGTAAGTTTAGGAGACTGGGTAAATGAAAACAAAGAAAAACTTTCTTGTGACTGTATTTTAATTTCAGATACCCATATTTACAGCAACGAGCAGCCTACGGTAACAACAGGTTTAAGAGGATTAAGCTACGTGGAAGTAGAAGTGGAAGGTCCGAACAGAGACCTGCATTCAGGGCTTTACGGAGGGGCAGTTCCAAACCCGATCCACGTACTGTCTAGAATGATTGCGAATCTGATCGATGAAGACGGACATATTACCATCGATGGATTCTATGATAATGTGGAAACCGTTTCAGATTCAGACAGAGCAGATATGAACAAGCTGAAAGATAATCCTGAAGAATTCAAAAAATCCATCGGCTTAAACGGTGTGGAGGGAGAAAAAGGATATACCACTTTGGAAAGAACATCTATCCGTCCAACATTAGATTGCAACGGAATTTGGGGAGGTTATACAGGAGAAGGAGCAAAAACCGTAATTCCTTCAAAAGCTTTTGCCAAGATCTCAATGCGTCTGGTTCCTTATCAGACTCCGGAAGAAATCACCGAAAAATTCACAAAATATTTTGAAAAAATCGCTCCTCAAAATGTAAAAGTAAAAGTAACGCCGCATCATGGAGGAATGCCTTATGTTTTACCAACCGATACCAAAGAATTTTTGGCAGCAAAACAGGCAATGGAATCAGCCTTCGGAAAAGAAGTACTTCCATACAGAGGAGGAGGCAGTATCCCGATTACCGCTATGTTTGAGCAGGTTTTGGGAGCAAAATCCGTTTTAATGGGCTTCGGATTAGATTCTGATGCCATCCATTCTCCAAACGAACATTACGGATTATTCAATTTTTACAAAGGAATTGAAAGCATTCCGTTATTTTTCGAGAATTATTCCAAGTAAATTTTAACAATCAATAAATGAGTCCCTTAGATTTTTTTCTAAGGGATTTTTTTATATATTTAACATGCTAATAAATTAATTGAAATCTAATGAAAAAAATTCTACTTTTTATTTCCGGAATACTTTCCATAGGCAGTATTTACGGACAGGTTATTGACAGCCAGAATTTTAACAGCTTAACGCCCGGAAATGTCGGCACAAACTTTACAGGAGCTTCTGCAGGACAGGGAGGCTATTATCTGTTAAACGGTGTTGCTTCAGATTACCAGATCGCTACTATTGATGCTGCTCATGCAAATTCATTAAAAATTACAGCGGGTTCAGGATATGTAGCGACAAGCGATCCCAACAACCATTCTGTGGTTAAACTGGTAGGAGTTAATGCTACAGCAGGAAATGATATTATCAAAGCGACATGCAATTTTTATACAGGATCTGCAAACGGTACAGGATCAGTATACATAACTCTTTTTGATGACGCAACAACTCCGGGAGTAATTGTAAGTCTTATTTACAACGTGGCCACAAAAACCATGACAGCAGGAGGTACATTAACCAATGCCGGAACAAGAGGTTTCTTTGGTATTAAAACTTTAGGAGGAACCTATCCTGCGAACACGTGGGTTAATGTAGGTATGGCGTATAATATGACAACCGGAGTAATGAATTGGTATACTCCACAGGAAAGTTACACTTTCTCTACTCCTCCTTCAGGATATGCCTTAATTCCTGCTTTGGATGTGGGGCAATACCGTACTTATAATATTAATGCTTCAGGAAATTCCGTAGCTTATAACTGGGCAATTGATAATTTTAATCTATCTTATTCCAACAATACAATCCTTGCAACTAGAGAAGAAGTTTCTAAAGCAAAAGAAGATATTGTCATCTATCCAAATCCTGCAAAAGATATCGTAACGATTGAAGGTAAAAATAAAATACTTTCAGTATACGTTTATGATCTTTCCGGAAAAAGGATCGATCTTCCTTTAACGGGTAATAAAGTAAATATTTCCGGCTTGGCAACTGGAAATTATGTATTGAGAATTAAAACAGATGAAGGTGTGGTTACTAAAAAACTGATTAAAGAATAGGAAATAAATCATTTATATCATTAAAGGCTGTATTTTTGATAATGCAGCCTTTTTAGTTAAAATATTACTTAAAAATGTGGTATTAGCATCATATTTTAAATATAATTGTTTTGTTTTTAAAATATTATTAATATATTTATAAAACTAAATTTTAATGATATGAAAAAACTTCTACTACTCGGCTCAATTCTGAGCCTGGTCTCGATGAATGCGCAGACCAATGTTTACAGCTATGGTTTTGATACCGCTTTTACAAACTGGACAACCTCTAATCAGAGCAGTCCGGTAACCACTTCGGTCTGGACAAAAGCAACCTATGCGACACCTCTTACAAATCCTCTGTTCGGGAGCGGCAATACCACTACTGTTCCTGTAGGACAGGCAGGAGGCAGCAATTCTTTTGCATTGGTAAATTACACAAGTACATCAGGAGCGGGGACAATCAGCAACTGGTTATTTACAAATGCGATAGACGTAAAAGATGGAGATATCGTGAGCTTTTATTCCAGAAAGGGAACAGACGGGACGATAGATTATCCCGATCGTCTGGAGCTGAGATATGCATTGGCAGCCGGTGCGGTTCTTCCTACAACAGGAGCTTCCGCTGTCGGATCTTTTACCAACTTAGGAGTATCTGTGAATCCAAATCTGGCATCAGGTTTTGTTTATCCTAAAACATGGACGAAATACAGCTTTACAGTTACGGGAGTAGGTGCAAATCCTGTTCCGGTAAGATTTGCCTTTAGATATTACGTCACAGACGGAGGACCAAGCGGAAACAATTCCGATCTTATAGGAATCGATACTTTTTCTATTGACAGACCTACATTATCAACCAATGATGTTGCTTTAAGTGAAAAAAGCATATCTGTATATCCAAACCCTACAACAGATTACATATCCATCAGATCGGCAGACAAATTCAGCAATATCGAAGTTTTTGACATTGCAGGTAAAAAAGTTGAGGTAAAAGTGGAAGGAGATAAGATAAATGTAAAACATCTCAATTCCGGATCATACATCATCAGCATGGAATCCAAAGGGAATAAAGTTTCCCAGAAATTCATCAAAAAATAAATTAATTCTAGATTATTTTGAAAGCGCTTCGATTCGGAGCGCTTTTTTATTTGAACCTGTAAACTGACAAATGTTAGGCAATAAAAATTACTTTATTTAAAGCATTTTTGTTATTTTTAAGAACTTAAATTTGCAATAATTATGATCGATAATAAAGTAGCATACATCACAGGCGGAACCAAAGGCATCGGTTTCGGAATTGCCAAAATTTTGCTTGAAAACGGAGTTTCGGTTGCATTTTCGGGAAGAAAAAAAGAAGATGTGGAAAAAGCTGAACAGGATTTAAAGCAGATTTCTGAAAACGTTCTGGGAATTGTATCGGATGTAAAAGTTCTTGAAAACGAAGAAAAAGCGGTACAACAGATAAAAGAAAAATTTGGCAGACTCAATTTTGTGATTGCAAATGCCGGTTTGGGAATTTTTAAGCCTGTGGATGAACTTTCTGCTGAAGAGTGGAAGGACATGATTGAAACCAATTTAACAGGTGTTTTCTATACATTAAAAGCTTCCGTGGAAGAGCTGAAAAAGACAGAAGGATATTACATCACGGTTTCAAGCTTGGCGGGAGCCAATTTCTTTGAAAACGGAACAGGCTACAATGCCTCAAAATTTGGCGTAGTAGGTTTCACACAGGCTGCAATGATCGATTTAAGAAAATACAATATCAAATCTACGGTAATTATGCCGGGTTCTGTAGCCACGCATTTCAACGGAAATATTCCTTCGGAAAAAGACGCATGGAAGATCCAGCCCGAAGATATGGGGAATCTGGTTTTGGATATTTTAAAAATGAACCCGAGAGTTTTACCGAGTAAGATCGAATTTCGGGCAACAAAACCCGCTAAATAATGACTTTAATGCATTGAATAGTAAAATAATAAGTACTATGCATGCATAATATATTTTTTATTTATATTAGCGAAACATAATTTAACTGAAATTTAAAGTTTCTTTAAATTTTATTGAAGCATAAAAAATAGTACACATGGAACCGAAAAGTTTCATCTGACCATTAAAACAATAAGAACAACATATGAAAATATTAGTTTGTATAAGTAGTGTTCCGGATACTACTTCCAAAATTAACTTTACAGCGGATAAATCTGCATTCGACAAAAACGGAATTCAGTGGGTAATTAATCCTCTTGACGAATTTGCGTTAACAAAAGCAATAAAATTACAGGAATCTCAGGGGGCAACAGTAACGGTAATCAACGTAGGAGATGTTTCTACAGAGCCTGTTGTAAGAAAAGCTTTGGCAATCGGAGCAAACGATGCCGTAAGAGTAAATCTTGATCCTAAAGACAGTTTCTCTACAGCTAAAGAAATTGCAGCAGTTGCACAAAACGGAGGATACGATTTAATCCTTTGCGGTAAAGAATCGATCGATTATAACGGAGGTTCTGTTCCTGGAATGGTCGCTCAGTTATTAAACCAGCCTTTCGTAAACGCATCTGTAGGTTTAGAAGTAAACGGAAGCGAAGCTACTGCAGTAAGAGAAATTGAAGGAGGTAAAGAAACCATTTCTGTAAAATTACCGGCTGTAATCGCGGGTCAGAAAGGATTGGTAGACGAAAAAGACTTAATTATTCCGAACATGAGAGGAATTATGTCTGCAAGAACAAAACCTTTGCAGGTAGTTGAATCTACATCTTCTGAGGTGAAAGTTCAGGGAGTTTCTTATGACAGCGTTCCGCCAAGAGCAGCCGTAAAATTGGTTTCTCCGGATAATTTGGATGAATTGGTAAGATTACTTCACGAAGAAGCAAAAGTAATTTAATAAGAACCAAGTAAAAAGTAAAAAGATTCAGGATAAAATTGAGGTTTTAAAGACTCAAAAGTATTTCATTAACATAAAATACAATTTGCAACCTTGAATCTTGAACATTAAACCTTAAACAAATTTAAAATGGCAGTATTCGTATACGCAGAAAATATAAACGGAGTTTACAAAAAAGCAGCTTTTGAAGCAGTTTCTTATGCTAAAGCTGTTGCAGATCAGGCTGGAGATACCGTAACGGCGATCTCTGTAAACCCTACAGATTCTTCAGATCTATTGTATAAATATGGAGCTTCAAACGTAATCAACATTAAAGACGAAGGTCTTAAAAGTTTCTCCGCTAAAGCTTACGCTCAGGCGGTAAGTGAAGTGGCAAACGGAAACATCATCGTTTTCCCTCACACAACAGATGCTTCTTCAATTGCCCCGATGTTGGCAGTAATGAACGGACATTCTTTAATCACTAATGTATTGGAAGCTCCTGAAAGCCTTTCTCCGTTTCAGGTGAAAAGAAGAGCTTTCTCAGGAAAAGGCTTCATGCATGCAAAAGCAGAAGGAAACGGAGTTATTGTAACGGTTTCTCAAAACGCTTTTGGAGTGAAGGAAAATGCAGTTTCAGGTTCAGAAGAAGTTAAAAACTTATCTGTTGCCAATGAAGATACCAAAGTAATCTCTCACGAGCAAAGCTCAGGAAAATTAGACCTTAAAGAAGCAGAGATCGTAGTTTCGGCAGGAAGAGGGTTAAAAGGTCCTGAAAACTGGGGAATGGTAGAAGATCTGGCAAACGTTTTAGGAGCTGCTACAGCTTGTTCAAAACCGGTTTCAGATATCGGATGGAGACCTCACACAGAACACGTAGGACAGACCGGTAAAGCGATCTCTCCCAATCTTTATATTGCAATCGGTATTTCCGGGGCAATTCAGCATTTGGCGGGAGTGAACTCTTCTAAAACAATCGTGGCAATCAACAGTGATCCTGAAGCTCCGTTCTTCAAATCTGCGGATTATGGAGTGGTAGGAGACGCTTTCCAGATTATCCCTGCATTAACGGAGAAAATTAAAGCAATTAAAGGATAATAGAGGTTAATTGTGAATGATCAGCCTGCTTCGTCTGTCAGTTTTAGTTATTATTTAAATTAAAAATTCACCGGCAAAGCAAAATTGACTTATAAAATAAATTCACAATTCACCAATCAATAAAATTCGCATATAAAAGCCCATTTCGGGCTTTTATTTTTGTCTAAAAAGTAAAAAAAACTTTGAAAAATTAATCTATATTTGTAGCTATGGATTATAAACAGTTAATTATTCGCGGGATATCGTACAGCCAGACACAATCCGGGGCGTACGCACTATTATTGGAACATGAGGAAACACATATAAAATTACCTGTTGTTATAGGGAATTTCGAGGCACAATCCATTTCTTTGGGGCTTGAGAAAGACATTCACCCGCCTCGCCCTCTTACACACGATTTATTTACAAAATTTATCGTTTCGGCAAATTACGAACTTGTATCCGTTATCATCTATCAGATTGTAGACGGCGTTTTCTTCTCAAATATCAACTTTAAAAATAAAGCTACGGAAGAAGAGCTCATCTTAGATGCAAGAACTTCCGATGCGGTAGCCATGGCGGTACGATTTGATGCACCTATTTTTACTACCCAACAAGTACTGAACGAAGCAGGAATTCTTCTGGAACTGGAAGATGTTTCCAAAGAAGAGCAGCCGTTTTCCGAAACGGTTCAGGTGGAAGATAACCTGAAATCCATTTCAATGGAAGAATTGCAGAAATTGCTGGATGAAGCGGTAAAAGAAGAAGATTATGACACTGCTCTTGAAATTCAGGAAGAAATCAGGAGGAGGAAGAAAAAAATTGACTAAAAGAGATTATTTATACTAATTATGAATTTAAAATTACGACTGACCGTCTTGAGTTTTCTGCAGTTCTTCGTTTGGGGAGCGTGGCTGATTACGATGGCTAATTTTTGGTTCGGTACAAAACATTGGGACGGAGCGCAGTTTGGTGCTGTTTTCGGAACCATGGGAATTGCTTCCATTTTTATGCCGACCATTACCGGAATCATTGCCGACCGTTGGGTGAACGCAGAAAGGATTTTTTCAGTGTTACATATTTTATACGGTATCGTGCTTTTCATTCTGCCTCATTCGGCGGATCCCGGTTCTTTCTTCACGGTAATGCTTGTGGCAATGTGTTTTTACATGCCGACTATTGCATTAGCCAATTCAATATCTTATACCATTCTTAAAAACAGTGAGCTGGATGTTGTGAAAGACTTTCCGCCAATCCGTGTTTGGGGAACCATCGGTTTTATTGTAGCCATGTGGATTACCAACCTTACGGGGAACAAAGCTACCGAAGGACAATTTTACATTGCCGGAGCTGTAGCCATTTTCTTAGGAATCTATGCTTTAACATTACCAAAATGTCCTCCGCAGAAATTAATAGACAAAGATGCTCCGTTATCGGAGCAATTAGGTCTAAATGCCTTTAAACTGTTCAAAGATTACAAGACAGCCTTGTTTTTCCTGTTCTCCATGTTGTTAGGAGCGGCTTTACAGCTTACCAATGCTTACGGAGATGTATTCCTGAGCGAATTTGAACACTTTCCGAAATACGCAGACTCTTTCGTAGTGAAAAGATCTACCATTATTATGTCCATTTCTCAGGTTTCCGAAACCCTGTTCATTTTGGCGATTCCTTTCTTTTTAAAACGATACGGAATTAAAAAAGTAATGTTGATTTCAATGTTTGCGTGGGTTTTAAGATTCGGTTTCTTTGCTTATGGTATTCCGGAAGGATTTGGCTTAAGTTTAATCATTCTTTCCTGCATCGTTTACGGGATGGCTTTCGATTTCTTTAATATTTCAGGATCACTTTTTGTGGAAACCACTACCGATAAAAAGATCCGTTCTTCGGCTCAGGGATTATTCATGATGATGACGAACGGTTTCGGAGCGGTTTTCGGAAGTTATGCAGCAGGCTGGGCAATCGATAAATTCTTCACCCACAAATTTACTACAGCTTCTTCACTGGCAAATTATCTTGAAACAACACCGGACAACCAGACTTTTTTAGGAATTCTGCAAAAGAGTTTCAATTCTGCGGTAAATCCGGACGGAACGTTGTCTTCTATTGTAATGGTAAAAGACTGGCATAATATCTGGCTTTCTTTCGCAGCCTATGCGTTGGTTTTAGCTCTTTTATTTGCTGTTCTGTTCAGACACAAGCATACCCCTATTCAGACATCAGATATCAAACATTAATTTTATCGTATTGATAACGAATATATTAAATTGCACTTTCAAAAAAAGTGCAATTTTTTTTGATATTCAGGCAACCCTTTCAAAAATCTCTCGTCTTATAAACAGAAACTAATTAATGAAGAATTTAGAAGAGAATTTTAAACTGGCAAAAAAGCAGGATCGGAGAGGGCAGAAAGCTCTGTACGAAATGTTTTCGGCGAAAATGCTTGCCATAGCAAATTCTTATGTGAATAACCTTCATGATGCGGAAGATATTTTAATGAATTCTTTTTTCACTTGTTTTTCAAAAATAGAGGAATGCAGAGAATGGAAAAGCTTTCAGTTCTGGCTGAGGAAAATCGTAGTGAATAACTCGTTTAATTTCATCAGGAAAAACAGAAATATCCTTTACACGGATGTTGAGATCAGCGAAATCGGAAATGTTGAGGAAAACTGGGAAGAAGAAATGGAGGAGTTTAATATGGAGGAAATTTTTTCAAAAATGCCCGATGGATACCGATTGATTTTCAACCTGTATGTTTTTGAAGAAAAAAAGCATCATGAAATAGCAGAAATACTGAATATTTCTGAAGGCACCAGCAAAAGCCAGCTGAGCAAATCTAAAAAATGGATTGCAGATTTTTTAAAACAGAAGCAAAATGAAAAACAATACGCTAAATAATTTAAAATCCGAGTACGAGAAGCTTGAAATAAAGCCTTCCGCCGATCTTTGGGACAGATTGGATCAGAAGCTGGATGAAAAGCCTGAAAATGCTTCAAAACAGTCTTCCGGATGGTGGAAATATGCAGCCATTATCCTGTTGATGGTTTCTGTAGGAACAATTATTTATTTTAAAAACAAAAATAACTTTGACCATCAAAAAACCGATTATATTGTAAAACAGCGTCTTGAAAATGCGGTAAATCCCATAAATCCGGAATTTGAAAAACAATCTGTCGCTTCTGAGGAACAAAAAAACAATCAGGAAAATACGGTAAAAGCTGTTTTAAAAAATCCGGAAACGAATTCGGCTGAGGTTTTAAATTCAAAAAAAGAAGTTAACATTCGAAAAATTTCGAGTCCTGCAATTGAAGAAATTGCATTTAAGCAACAGGGAACTATCGATATTAACCCCGACAAAATTAAAAGCGAAAATATAATTTTTCCCGCGATCGCCAATGTAAAGAAAACAAAATCAGGCTATATTAATGCTGATGAACTGCTTATGGGAAGAGAATTTGATAAAACCAGAGAAGAAGCGAAAAAAGATGATCGCAAATTCGGAGTTTTTAATATCAATAAAGTCTTTCAGAAGGTGGATAATGTAACGGTTCTTGGCGTAACGGTCTACACCGACACGAAATAGATTCTAATACTTTAAAATAAAAATTACTGTTCTTTTTTATGAACAGCGGTAAAATATTGTCTAAAAAATAAAAGAAAATACATGAAAACTAAATTTGCCTTAATGACTGCTCTTTTTGCTTTTTCCTACGCCTTTTCACAGGAAGTAAGACCGGAATTACGAAGCTATTCTAAAAAAGTGGACAGCATTGTAGTCTCAGAAAAGTCTAAAATGAATCTGGAGCTGGATGATCTGGATAAAAGCTACAGAGAGAACAAAATAAGCGCTGATGAAAAGCAGAAGCAGAGAACAGAAATCGCGATGAAATACGAAGAAATCATCAACGAAAAAATAAACAGCCAGAAAGAAGAGCTGGAAAATGCAACCAAAAGCATTGTAAAAGATGTTGTAATGGGAAGATCCGGAAAACAGTCTATTGAACTTTTAGCTCAAAATAATGCGCTTCTTACGCTGAATACCTCCGGTAATAAAACCAAAAAAGACCTTTTACGCACGACAGATTTTAACATTGGTTTCGGTTTCATGAATCTTACAAAATCATCCTCTTCCCTTGCAATAGGCAATAAAGAATCCGGAATACGAGTAGGGAATTCCATGTCTTCACAAATGGAATTGAGAATGACGAGACAGATTGGCTCTCTGGTTTCTCCGGTATTTTACCGTATCGGTTTGGGATATCGGTCAGATTCTTTCTCACCGAAAAAAACAACAATTTTCACTCAGGATAAAAATGAACTCTCTATTTCGGATTTTAATACTTTCGCCGAAGGAAATTTAAAAAAATCATATCTCAAAAATCACTATTTTCTGGTTCCGATCGATTTTGTATTTGTTTTAAATCCTAAATATACTGTAGAAAACAATGAAAAAATGCTGGATAATTCCAAAGGGAATTTCAGAATCAGTGCAGGCGTTTATGGAGGCGTAAGATTTCTTACCCAAAACTATATCATTTACAAGAATGAAGAGAACAACCGCGTAAAATACAGAGAAAACATTCCGGACGCTGTTAATGCTTTTCTTTTTGGGGGCAAATTGTCTTTAGGATACGGTCCGCTTAATATTTTCGTGAAAAAAGATTTCACACCCATATTTAACGATCAGGCAAAAATTAATAACAAATATGGCGTTCAGATAGGATTGGAGCTGTTATATATCAATTTTTAATATGAATCTTCATCATAGAAAAACACACTTTTTGGAGTGTGTTTTTTTTTGTATTTTGGCACTTTAAGAAATATGAAAAATATTCAGTTATTAGGATTGGTGTTGGTGGTTGCAGGAAGTTTTCTGCCGCTCGTTCACGTTCCGGTTATTGGGAACTGGAACTATTGGAAGCTCGATCATTCTCTGGCAGTAATCTGTTGGATACTTTCCGCAGGAGCGCTGTTCGGAATAGCCAACAACAAGGCAAAAGTTTCGAAGATTTTTGGAGTTCTTCTGCTGCTTCTGTTTGTTTTTACACTCATCGCCGTAAAACTTCAGGCTTCAGATTACTTCAGCTTTATGCCGTTTAAATCGTGGCAGGATAAATTGGCGAGAATAGTTAAGTTAAAATGGGGCTGGATATTAGAATTTTTAGGAGCATTCATCATCATTTTTACAAAAAAAGATTAGTAAAAAGCAAAAATAAGCAAAACGGTTAAAACCTTTGCTATACAAGGCTTTATAAAAAGAGTAGTCTTAGTTCGGAAGTCGGTGTCTGATAGGTTTGGGGCTTAAATTGACAAGGTTAGGTTACTAATTCGTTACCGATTGACAAAGGTAATGATATGGCTTAACTGATTATATTTCAGTCTTTTGCGCCCTTTTCTACATTCCCTTGTAACTCAATGTAATTTAATTTTAAACATTAAACATTTGAGTTATGGAACAGACAAAAAAATCGACGTTCAAACTGCTTTTCTATTTGAAAAAGAACGAACTGAAAAAGAACGGTAATGCCCCGATTATGGCACGTATTACTATTGACGGAACCCCTAAGACTTTCGGAACAAAGTTAGAAATTGACCCCAATAATTGGGATTTGAAACACGGAAGAGTTCAGGGAAAAAGTGCGCAGGCACTAAGCATTAATAAAAAACTGGATAACATACGTGGGCGTATCGACAAGATTTATGAAGATATGCTGAAGCACGAGGGCTTTGCGACCGCCCAAAAAGTAAAGCTATCTTTTTTAGGTGTTGGTGTAATGGATGATGCAATACTTAAAGTCTTCAACGACCAAAATGAGGATTTTAAAAAACTGGTCGAAAAGGAAGAACGCTCACAAAGCACCTACAACAAGTATATCACAGTTTACAATCATCTTACCACGTTTATCAAAGAACGCTATCATCGTGATGATATGGCTTTCCGGGAATTGACTGCCGATTTTATCCGGGAGTTTGATTTTTACCTCCGGTACGATTTACAGTCTTCGCATAATACGGTTTGGGTGTACACGATGCCTTTATTAGCCGTTGTGGAACTGGCTATTAAAAAGGGCTTGATACGTGATAATCCGTTTCAGGATTATGAAATCAATATGGAAGAAACTGACCGGGGTTATATCCTTAAAGAAGATGTAGAAAAGCTGATAATGTGCGTACCATCGCACCCACGGTATGAACTGGTAAAAGACCTGTTTATTTTCAGTTGCTTTACTGGACTTGCTTATGCGGATATTAAGAAACTGACAAGGAACAATATTCAATCATTCTTTGACGGTCATCAGTGGATTATCAGCAGGAGAAAGAAATCAGATATTGCTTCTAATGTTCGGTTAATGGAAATCCCTAAGCGTATCATTGAGAAGTATCAGGGTACGACAAGGAATGAATTTATCTTTCCGGTTCCGACCAATGCAACCTGCAATACACACATAGGTAAACTGGTTGAAAAGGCAGAAATCATTACAGAACAAAAAGTAACCTTTCACACGGCAAGACATACTTTCGGAACAATGTTTTTGACGGAGGGCGTACCGCTTGAAAGCCTTAGCAAAATGATGGGACATAAAAACATTTCCACCACACAGATTTACGCTAAAATTACAAGCCAAAAAATCAGTAAGGATATGGATTTGGTTACACCGAAATTTAAGGCAATGGAAGAAGCATTTATGATGGCAATCTAATCAGCTTTTATTTAATCACAATGAGCAGAACTTAACGGTTCTGCTTTTTTATGCCCATACTTTTTAGGTAGGTAAAGCACATTTACTTTCCTCTACCCAGTCCAACGCTGTAAAAGAGCTTATTACCTACTTGCTAAATAGAAAATTGAAAAACGAAACCCATATCTAACGCCCCCTTGCTATTCCGTTTTTCAAATCTCTATTACAGGCTATCATAGCCTGGTCATTAATGCCATAAAAATTTAGAATAGAAAATTTCCACAATCAACCGGTAAAAAGGCAGCTAAGTTATAGCGGGCAGCCACCCCACACTCCCAACCAAAAGACTACGGCATAATGGCAAGGCAAAATGTTGGCTTCGCCGAGTTGCTGTGTGTTGCCTTGCCACCCTCTGGGACTTATTCCGTTTCCTTTCGGTTTTACGCTATTGCCCGCTTGGATTATCTGCTTTCTTTTTTCCGGTTTTTCTTTTGGAAAAATTTATGCGAAGCGAAGCGGAGCAAACCACAACGGGAAACGGGAAACGAGAAAAGCGAGTAAGCAAATAACATTTTTTCAAACATCAAAAATTTAGCATTATGGCACACAACATCAATTTCAACGAGCAAACAGGACGTCATTCATTCTTCAGCGTTCAGCAAAAAGCGTGGCACGGTTTGGGGCAAATCGTAGAGCAGTACCCAACAAGCGAGGAAGCAATCGTACACGCAGGTTTAGATTACGAGGTTATCAAATCCCCACTGTTTACACAGGGCAGAACAATGAACATAGGCGACAGCGGAGAACTAATTGAAGCTAATGACATTTTAGTACCTAACAGTTTCGCAACACTCCGCACAGACACTAATAGACCGTTAGGCGTAGTAGGTAAAGACTACCATATCGTACAAAACCGTGAGGCGTTCAATTTCTTTGATGCTATTGTAGGCGGAGGCGATGGGATATTGTACGAAACCGCAGGAGCATTGGGCAACGGGGAACGCATTTTTATTACTGCCAAGCTGCCCGACTATATCCGAGTAGGCAAAGGCGACGATGTTACAGAAAAGTACATCTTCTTAACCACAAGCCACGACGGTAGCGGAAGTATTACCGCAGCATTTACCCCTATCCGTATCGTATGCCAAAACACCCTTAACGCATCATTGCGGAGTATGACCAATGTAGTGCGTATCAAACATACGTCAGGAGCAAAACAACGTATCGAGAACGCCCATAAGATTATGGGACTTGCCAATACTTTGAGCAACCAATTAGAGGGCATTTTTAACCAGTGGACAAAAGTACGAGTAACAGACCGTGAAGTAAGAAAGTTAATCCAGTTGGCACTATGCCCGAACAAAGAAACGCTTGACCTGCTGAAAAAAGGTGCGGAAGATGAGGTTTCCACCGTGTTCAAAAACACCGTAGATGAAGCCTTTGAATACGCTATGATAAGCGACACCCAACAAATGGCAACTACCAAAGGCACATTATTCGGGGCTTACAATGCCGTTACAGGTTACTTTCAGAATGTACGCAATTATAGGGATAGCGAAGCCAAACTACAATCTATTGTAATGGGTGGTACAGCACAGCTAAAGACCCAAAAAGCCTTTGAACTGTGTACAGACTTTGCCTATTCAGGAGCAGAGATTTTAAACTTCAATTAATCATCTAAGGCGACTGCCTGCAAAGGTGGTCGCCTACTAAAAACAAAAGATATGAAAGCATTAGATAAAATGGATAGCCTCGATAAAGTGGGCTTATTATGCAAACTGTTTCCCGCAGAACTGGAGAACCTGCAAAACGCTATAAAAACGCAATGCGACTACTTTTTGCAAAATGAAACCGCCTTTCGTGAGGGTTGGTATCAAAAGGGATTTTTCACGGCTG
The DNA here is from genome assembly GCF_900156825.1 of Chryseobacterium gambrini. Classification (GTDB taxonomy): domain Bacteria; phylum Bacteroidota; class Bacteroidia; order Flavobacteriales; family Weeksellaceae; genus Chryseobacterium; species Chryseobacterium gambrini. The sequence goes on from NZ_FTOV01000001.1 coordinate 205,916, forward strand.
AATTTTGGTACAGGCTTGTGCAGAATGCACAAAAAGGAACAGCCCAAAATGAACCTCTTTGGAAACGCCCGAACTGGTTTACAGACCATTTTTTTGACGGACACAATTCAATTTTCGCTATTCACTGCCTGATTGAATATACAGAGGATGCACAATGCAACCTTCAATTAAAACAGACGATACACCTGCTTTTCGGGACTGACAAATTTTTACAGATAACCTTAAACGATAAATAATTATGGCTAATTGGTGCAACAATACGGTTGTTTTTGAGGGAACATCCTAAGCAATCGAACAGATAACACAGCTATTCAAATCAATGGCTGAACAGGAACAGAAAGACGACTGCGGGCAATTACCCGATTTCGTACAGGACACTCACGGAGATTATTTCTACAATATCAGTCAGGACAATGAAAGTGCGGGCGTATTCCAGTATGAAACAAAATGGTCGCCAAATACGGAAGCCGTGAAGCAGATAGCCGAACATTTAAAAGTGGACTTTACACACGAGTATGAGGAATTAGGATGCTTAGTATATGGTCAGGCAATATTTGAAGACGGCATACTAACAAACACCTGCTTAGATAGTCAGGACTTTTGCAGCTATGAATTAGACGAGGACACAGACACGTACCATTTTGAGGGCAAGGAGTACGACAGCGAATGGGAAATACTCGACACCCTATTAGAACGTAAAATCGAAAATCAGTTAAACACCACTAAAATTTAGAACGATGAAACTATCAGATAAAGCGACAGCACATATTTTGGTTAAAGCCAATACTAACAGCGAATGGGATAATTGCGGGTTTGCAATTATCCACCTATCCGAAGAATGGAAAAAAGAACAGGAAAAACGGCTTGCACTGGTTAAGCCTTTAGAGGGCAATTCTTATTTCTGCTCAATGAACTACTATGATACGGCAGTAGATTTTTACAGTACAGGCGAAGACGATAACCCGAACATTGAAGAAATGCTAAACGGTAAGGAATGGGTATTCGTGGAGCTTGACGAGCAAGAGCAGGAAACGTTTACCGTTCCTGAAAACCGACTGGATTGTTTCAGGCTTGTATTGCGGGCAAACGGTACAGGTTACTATACAGTATACGGAAAGCATACGAGCGAAGAATTTTGGACGGAAGAGTTTTCATTAATCAAGTTAATTGCTTAATCAGAAAAATTCAGCACAATGAAAATCAGAGATAAAAACGGAAATTGGATTGAAGTTACTGACCTCAAAAAAGGTATTTGGCAAACTGGGTGGTACAAAGAATATCAGCATAACCCACCCGTTGAAAGCGATAAGGAAAGACAGGCATATTGGGCAGATATACACGAGAAATTATTAGCTTTAAAAGTAGGGTTAAATAACCCGAAAAATTAACAAACCGCCTGACCCGAAAAGTCGGGCGGCAAAAAGACAGATCCTTCCGATGGTCGGAACAGTCTTTTTGCATTGAATAGGTGTAACCCCTTTGTCAAAATGCAACCGCTCTGCACTTTCCCCATTTTACATTTTATCAAAATAGGTTACGATATTATTGTGTGGGATATTCAGTATCCCATTATTTGTTTTGTAATGACTTCTTTTCTTTCCACACAGCGACCAAAGAAAAGAAGCAAAAGAACGTCGCTTGGTTAATTTTGTCTTTTGTTTTTTTTGTAAGCTATCAAACAATTTCTAATTGATTAAATTTGAAATTTGTCAACAATTACAAATCGCTAAATCAAAGTAATGATAGAAACTGAAATTTCAATAACAGTAAACAGAAAGCCTGATATTAATTTAATAGAACAAAAAATTATCGAAAACAAATTTCAATTTCCAATTTACATACGAGAATATGAATTTAGTTATCAAATAAATTTCACGAGCGATTATGAAGAATGGGAATTGGATACAGCAATTCTCAATAGTTTCCCAGGATATGAATTTACTAAAAACCTTGAAAAAGGGCGAAAAGAAATAAGAATTCAAATAATGAGATACCAGTCTGAATTATCGACTGATGGTTGGGGAAGACAGATTGAAAATCCATTAAATGAAACGAAATATCTTGTAAAAACCTCAGCAAGCAAACCTGAAAAATTCAGCCCTAAAATCAAAGTTTTATTTGAAGACAAAGAGGAATATTACTTTATTAATATTGTGGATGGCATTAACAAAACCACCGATGAAAAAGGTTTTTTGTTGTTAGATGACTTCAAAACAAAAAATGAGGATGGCAATGCTGAAATTTTAAAAGATAAACTTTACAAATCTCCTCAAGAGGCTTTCCAATGGGGATTTTACAAAATATCTGATGTTGTAGAAAACGATTTTAACATATATCTTGAAAACAAAAAGAAAGAAATCAGAGAAATTCAAAAGCTACCTCGAAAAATCATCCGTGATTTTATAAATGCTTGTAATAGCTCCGATGAAAGTAATATTCTGAAACATCTTGACGAACAAATAATTTTTGAGAAACGTAAGAATTGGAAAACCATTTTTGAAGTCGAAGGAATTTCAAAATTCAAAGAATACCTTAGTTCTTCCGAACAAGAATTATGCGGCAAGGATTTTAAAATTAGGTCATCTTGGAATTTTAATTTGCCCAATGTCACTATTGGTGTAAAATATTTTCCTTCTTCAGTTGACAAAGGAAGTAAGTTCAATCTTAAATATGAACAAATGACAATTACATTAGATAATAATAAGATTGTCGGTATTATATATGAAATTTAATAAAATTTATCATTGAAATTCGGATACGAAAATGATTGCTAATAGTTACTTGGTCGCTACTTCAATGGCTTTTCTAAAATCATCTGCATCGCTGCCAATAAGCAGATAACCTGCAAAACCAATCTCTAAAAGAGATTTTACTGTTTTTTCTGTATCAATATCGCTATGGGCAATCAGCTTAATGGTTGGATATTGCGTTCTTAATTTTTGAAGCTGCTCAAGCACATTCTTGTTGTAAAAATCAAGGTCTATAATACAAACTTTGGGAAGCTCTTTTAATGCTGATAATTGAGATAATCCGTCTTCAATGTTTTCCGAACGAAATAATACTTCAAGCCCTGAAGCAACGAGGTTATCACAGGTCAAATCCAAAATCGGACTGTTATCATTGATAAAGGCAAGAGTAATTCTTTGTTGTGCTGTACCAGTTTCCATATCATACCTTTTTTGTGTTGATGTAGCCCCGCACAAAAAAGAAGGCGCAGGCAAACTACACTTACCGACATTGAGGCACTGGTATACCCGACAACGAATAAGCGAGCGCCCACGCCTATGACGCGAGCGTTCCTACTTATCTGTCCCGTTGTCTTAAAAATTACCAGTTTTCAATGTGGGACTTAAAGCAAAAACACTTTAAGTATTTTCTATATTTTCGATAACAAAGATACTGAACTCTTTCCTTTTTGATAGCATATAATACAAAAAGGTTACGGTAAAACTGCTTTATGTGAAATATAATTCTGTTCCAGTATTGTCAGAATATCGCTTTCCTTGTAAATAATCTTACCGCCTATTTGTATATACGGCAGGATATTATCATCACGATATTGCTGTAAAGTCCGTTTGCTGATATGGAGCAACTTATACACATCTTCGCCCGAAAGGTATATTTCGCCGTTCATTACAGGGCGGTAGTTTTTCAATATGCTTTCGATACGGTTTCTTAGTTGCGTTATCATTTCCTGATGGACAATGATTTCTTCATTGTCATTCGTGAATAAATCCATTTTCGGTAGTATTGTACGGCTGTCCGGCTTCGAGCAAAGCCTGCACGTCCGAGCGTTTATAATAATTCTTACGGTTTAGTCGGGAATAGGGCAATAAGCCTTTGTCCTTGTAGGTCTGCAAAGTCCGTTTGGTTATGTTCATCATCAAACATACTTCTTGGTTATCGAGCCACTTCTCTTCTTTGAAAATAGGCGTGTATTTTCTCGTGGCATTTTCGGTCAGTTCCAAAAGTTCCCGTAGCCCATTATTCATTCCGTCCAATGCGGACTTTTGTATTGCGATAACTTCCATAATCTGCTCATTTTTTCTGTGGAAGTCGAATTTATAAAGGCTTGTAGTAGTGATAGGGAATGTTGCAGGGTTTGGCTTTGAGAGGTAGTGTTTGGCGTTTTACGTTTGCTACAAACGAAAAATCGGATAACCTTTTGGGCTATCCGATTTATTCAAAATATTGTTAGAAAAAAGTCAGTGTTTATCGTGATTGTTCCGTTTTTACTTCCTGTTTTTCCTTATCCTTTTTCATTTGGCTGTAAGTCCAGATACAGACAACACCAAGAATAATCAAAGCGTAAGCAATCCATTTCCCGACACGTTCTAAAAAACGCACAAATACAGCAGTAGAATACCTCGAAAACATTTCTACACCTGCCACGCTACGTCTGTAAAACTTCCTGCGGTTGATAAAATAGATAAGCCCTATACCAACAACGATAACAATAATACCAAACACTAATTGAGCCGTAACCGTATCCATACCACTAAAATTATAATACAAACAAATTTAAAAAAAATAACCTTGACATCTATTCCGTATTAGTCTTATTCGTTTACAAATTCACTTGTTGTCAAGTGTTCCCCAAAATGATGAACAATCTCACTCAAAAAGTATTCTTGCTGAACTTTATTAAAAGCTGAAGTAGCATCGGAAATCACATAAGTATTGTAGCCTTTTTCGTGTCCGTCCCTAAAAGTGCTTTCTACGCAGACGTGTGTTGCATAGCCGACCAAATATAAGTTTTCGATTTTGTTGTTTCGTAAGTACACGTCCAAATTTGAGCCTGTAAAACCACTTGCTCCAACACGCCCTGTAACCACAAATTCGCCCTCAATCGGTTTTACGGTTTCATAGAATTGTGAACCAAATCCGTTAATCGGGAAAGTTCCTGCGTTTGGTATGGCTTTTCGCAAACCGCTTTTTCCATTGGCTAATTCGGGATAGCCTTTTTCAAAGCGTAAACCCACGTGAATAATCTCAATATTGTTTTTTCTTGCATAGTCCAATGCCTTTTCAATATTCTCAATGGAGGTCTGCATCATTTCTTTATCTTTTACCAAAGCCTTGTACAGCTTTCCGTCTGTGTGCATCCACTCGTTTTGGGTTTCAATAAGGATTAAGGCTGATTTGCCCTGCTCTTGTGCATTAATTTTACTTGTCATAGTTATAACTGTCAGAATTAAAAAAAGTAATCGTTTCATTTCATTTTGCTTTTAATTATCAATAATTGTAAATAATCTACAATTGCAAAATAAATGCTATTATTTTATATTTGCAACAACTATTGTAAATAATTTACAAAAAATGGCAAAAGCAGATAAGGAGATAGACCTGTCATTCGACTTCGATTTTTTAGATAAATTGGTTGTTGGTATTGGAGAGGTATCACAAATTACAGGCATTCCGACAAGGCAAATCCGCTATTGGGAAGACAAAGGCATTATCACAAGCCTGACCGAAGAAGAGGGCAAGAACAGGCGTTATAATTATGAGAATATCAAAAAGATACTTCTTATAAAAGAGTTGATGGATGAGGGCTATACTTTAGATGCTTCCGCTGAAAAGGTCAAAAAGCGTATGGAAATGATTGAGCAAACGCTGAATAAGCTAAAGAAGAAATAAAAAAACGGCTTATCATCTAAGCCGTTTTTTGTGCATTGAAATGATAATCAATCACTACTATTAAACTGAAAGCTCAATTGCTTTTCGTTTCCGAAGCTGTCCGAAATCCAAACCTCAAAAGATTGTGATACGGTAGAAGCCGATGTGTAATACAATCTGAATTGCTCCGTTGGCAATGGGTACAAATCGTTCGGCAGGTACGGTGGTTCATCATAATACCTTAATGTGCCTTGCCCGTCAAATTGGAAGTATCGGAGAAAATACTGTGTGTTGCTGTAATTTCCTGTACGCTGTATGGTAATGCGTATTTCTACGGTCTGTCCGTTGGCAACATCTTTGGGTACGGGCATTACATTGACCTCAAAAGGAAAATCGTTCTGTATTTCGAGTTCATCGTCTTTGCTACAAGATACCAACGTAACCGAAGCTGTGAGGATTGTCAGGAATACATATAATGGCAGTAATCCTATTCTGAATTTATTGAATATTGCTATCATTGTTTTACGTTTTAAAAGTTAAACTTTAATCCCACACCTGCGGATGGACGGAACTGTTCCAGATCCGTCCCCCACAAAACTTTTGTACGCCCTTGTAGGACTAATACAAAACGGTCGGACAGGTAGGTTTCAAAAATGAGGCGACCGCCTGCTCCGTAGATAAAATTATCTTCGCTCAATATTTTCGCACCGTCGTACAGCATCGCTTCGCCCCGGTTGATGGCTTCGTAACCGACCACGCCCGTTACGGCGAAATTCAGCGTAATGTTCTTACGGGCATCTCCCAACAAAAAGAAGCTGTAACCGCCCTCTGTGGAATAGGTTTCCTGCGGTATGCGCAGGTCTTTGTAATCGTGGTACTGGTGGGTATATTCCAACGCCCAAAGCTGGTAATTACCATTTTTACCGTTTATGGTCATTGCTGCGCTGATGTAGTAATCATTGCCAATCTTATCATTGGACAATACACCTGCACTTATTTCCAATCCCTTCTGCTTCGGCAGCATCCTTTGTGCCTGTGCAGCCGTGATGCCTATCAGGACAAACAGCACGGTATAGATACACTTTTTCATATTCTTGCTTTAAAGGGTTATTAAAATTTTAGGTGCATATCGTCAATCAAACGGGCTTTGATTAGGTCGGAATTTTCGACCTGCAATGTTTGATGCCTGCCGCCGTTTTTCTCGAAAATCTCAATCAGCAACACCTTATCATCGGCAATGGTAAACTGGTCTAACAGGAAAACATTTTGTTCGGTCGATTTTCCGGCAATACCGTCCAATGGCTTGTAAGTTCTTAAAGGCGTTAAAGGGCGTTCCTGGACTACGGTGCGTTTGGCTACCTTTTTATCCACGACTTTGAAATTGATAAAATCAATCTCGAAAGGCACATTGGTACGGTTTCTCAATTCCGTATGGAAATAGTATTTGCCGTTGTGTATGTAAATCCCTTTCAGGATAAACTGAATGCCGAAACTTTTAGCCCCGATATGCTTTACAATGCGCTTGTCTTTCTTGTAAATGGTTTCCAGTAACAAGCCTGCCAGTGAGGGCGAATTGTTGCCCAGTTCCTCGAAAAGCACGTCGTTACCGTTGGCTTTATCCACCGCTTTTTGCATTGTGAGCAGGTCGTAGCTCAATGCCTCCGGGTAGGAGCTGTAATACACGTTGAAGCTGTAAAAACGCCCGTCATTCGTGATAACGGAGAAATTCGTTTCAGGCTCAAAGTCCCTTACTGATGCTTTTACACGCAAAACGTTTTCGGCATCTTCGGCTTTCCCCGCAATCAGGTATTCGCTGCCCAAATCCACGTAACGAATGGCGGTCGGGAAAATTAGGTGCGACGTTTTATCGTAGGTAACTTCCATACGGTACGGTTCTATCTTGCCCAATGCAAGCGGTGTTTTTGCAGTTGCACTATCCTGTGCATAAGTTGTTACGGCAAAGCCGAGTATCAGAGCAATAGCCCAAAAGGTTTTTAAATGATTTTTCATTGTTTTATTTATTTGAGTTCAACATTATTTTTTAGATACAAGGAAGACCTGATAGCCTGCTTTCAGCGTAACCTTTGGCGTTCTTACTTTCTTGGCGAAATAGCCCGAAATACCCTGTACCACGCCACGGCTAAGGTCAGCCGCCACCTGCTGTCCGGCATTCTGCGTGAGCATTACGCTTGTTCCTCCGGTCTGGCTCATATTGCCCGCCATTTCAGTAAGGGCATTCATTTCCGGCGAATACGGAACGTACAAACCTTGTTGCCCGTCCAAATCGTAAATGGTAATATCTACCGGGATGATATTGCCCTCCAGTTCTATCGAGGTAATCTTTAATTGTAGCCTGCCATTCTGAAATTTGGCATTAGCAGTTACAACCGTTCCTTTTGGAATAGTACGTTGTGGTGTTTGGGCAGGCTCTAATAATCGTAAACGCACACCCGTTTCGCCAATAACCGTTTGAGCATCGTGTACGCAGGCTTTTATACTATTTTTCGGTTGTACCACCTGCTCCACAGAACCGGCGGTATAAAAACCACGGTTCTTTGTTTCGCTCCAATCGGCTAAAAAAGCACTGTCCGTAGGCTCCCGATACAGGGCTGATACGGTGTTCTTTCTTGCAGGCGTAAACGATACAAAATGCTCCTTTTGATTAGCACCGGCTGCACCACCAGCACCCGGAGCAGCACCATTAGCAGGGGCGGCAGTTCCGGTATTAGCATTCTGCGGAAGATACTTTGCCGCCATTTCATAGGACTTCTCCATTAGTTTAAGTTGGTCATCTACGGTGGCAACAGGTGGCACATCTTTTTCCGACAACTTTGCTTTTAGTTCGTCCACTTGCTTACGCAATTCCATTGTTTCCGAATTGTTGTCCTGATAAAATGAACCCAACGTGCTTTGTGCATTACGGTAACTGTTCAATACAGAATTTCCGTTTCGTCCCGATTTTCTGCCACCACCCCCAAAGCCGTTGCTTTCTTCATCTTCTTCAGGTAAACTTTCTTCATTGTCAGCAGATGCAGTATCTTCAGTATTCCAATAATCAGAAAGCGTGGTCAGTGCATTGCGCTTTTCCTGCTCTTTGCGTTCGAGCATTTCCTGCTCATACGCCTTGCTTTTATCATCGGGCATCCCTGCTCCGGTAGCCTGCGGTACAGCATCATTCAGCCCGATATTTTCAACTGCCTTTTTATCTTTAGACGGTTTAAATATGAGGTACATACAGCCGAGAAATACCACGCCCATCAAAAGGAAAATGATTGGCTTTTTGAGCTTATCCTTATTGCTCTTTTTATTATCCGGCAGATTTGATGCTCCGTTTTGGTCTTCTCCCTCAACGAGAAAGCTGACCCTTTTTTCATTTTCTTTCATAAATCTGATTTTTTAAAATTGTTGATACACTATCCTGCAACCTTGCAGGGTTTTTACTTTTAAGGACAGGGTTTTCGATATGCTCTATGACCATACCGTTACCGGACTTTGAGGTATCGTACATCACTTTGCCAATGACCGCTACGGTAAGCAGCAGATAACCCACAAAGAAGTACAGCGTATATTGGTGCTGTTTGCGCAAGGGCAACGCCCGCCAACGTTCGTCCAGCTTGTCAAAGTACCTGTCCATATTTGCTCTTAATTTTTTCATAGCCTTACTATTTCTGTGTTACAGCTTGAAACGCTTAGGACTTTTACCCGCCTGTTGCTTCGGCGCATCGTTAACCAGTGCGACCGCTTCCGTTAATTTGGGTGCGGACATTACGGACAGGTTTGCCAGTTCCGATTTTTTGAGTAATTGCCCAAAGCCGTCTTTCTTCGCTACCTCCATACGGCTCAATGAGAATTTGCCATTCAGGTACTTTACCCACATACTGCATTCTACACGGGGCTTGTCATCGCCCGACCATTGCAGGTAGCCTGTCAGCAGTAAGTCCTGCTTAGGCAAAGTATCTGCCCCTTTTTGGCAGCTTTCGAGGTATTCGCTGATACTGTCTTTCAGCTTTCCGGCATACGAACCCTGCGTATGGAAATACCCATTATATCCTTTATCGGTAAGGATTTTTGCGAACGTGCTTAAATCTGATAATGCTTCCATAAGATTGTTTTTTTAGCGTTCGATAACCTCTATATCCTTATTTTCCACGACTGCAAATTTTTCAATATTGAAGCCCTGCGGATTGTTGTCGGAACGAACGGAGTTGACGAGATAGCAGGAAGTAATCAAGTTGCGCCTGGTTACGTTGCTTGACCGGATAATGAACTGTTTGGCATAGGTACGCACTGCATACGGGTAGTTGTCGAAGTTGCACACGACACTATCCACCTCTATGCGTTGCTGTACGTTCCCCGAAATGATACGGCTGTAATAACCCTTTTCCGACAAGTCTTTGTAGTAATCAAAAGCACTTTTATCGGCAAGGTTGAACGCACGTTTCATATTGCTTTCAATAGCGTTCTTGTCGGGTGCAAGCGTAAAGAACAGTTCGTGAAATCTCCTGACGTGTTCCCTTGCTTCAACCGGGCGGTTGATGCTCGCATCCTGCGACAAGGCAAGCATCAGGGATTTGCCGTTATCCAGTACATAGATTTTTTGGCGTTGTTCTTCTGCAAAGCGGTAGGAACGCCATACGGCGTAACCTACCACGCTAATGCAGAGAACCGCAAACACAATGGCATATAATCTTATCTGCCTAAAGCTGTTTTCGATATTTCTTAGCGTTTTAAATTCCATTTTTTAGAATGATTAATGATTATTTATTCATCAGTTTACCGCCGATGTTTCCAACTGTTGAGCCTGCGCCTGCTCCGGCGATGTTTCCGGCTTTCATTGCTGTGGAGTTTACATTGCGGGTAAAGTTTCCTGCGCCTCCGGCTTGGATTACCCAACCTGTTACTGTCGGGATAGTAAAGTACCCGATGATGCCGATAATCATAAAAATGATGTACACGGTATTGCTCGTATCAGGTATATAGGTGGGGTCGGCAAGCATTGCTATATCCCTTTCTAAAATGAGGGATTGTATTCTTGCCAACATTGAGCTGAACAAGTCCGAAACGGGAAGCCACAGGTAAACGCTGACGTACCTCGTGAGCCATTGCGTGAGCGTGGACTGAAAGCCATCCCATACGGAAATAGCAAAGGCTATTGGTCCGAGTATAGAGAGGACTATCAAGAAAAACGTTCGTATGGTATCAATGACCAAAGCTGCCGCCTGAAATAGTATTTCCAGTAGATTGCGAAACCAATCCTTTATGGCTTTCTCTATCTTGTAGGCTTGCCTGTCCATATACATACCCGCCATTGTGCCAATGTCGGAGGGCGACCAACCAAGTTCGTCCAGTTTCTTATCAAACTCTTCGTCTGATACCATATAGGCGGTTTCGGGGTTCCTGACCATTGCCTCGTATTCCAACTGGTCTTTCTGTTGTTGCAACTTGTTCAGGTCAAGCACCTGGTCTTCGAGTATTTGGTGGGTTCCTACTACCACCGGGCTTAATACCGCATTGATGGTTCCCAAAACGATGGTAGGAAAGAACATTATGCAAAGCCCCAAAGCGAACGGGCGCAGCAAAGGGAACATATCAATAGGTTCGGCACGGCTTAAAGCCTGCCAAACCTTTAATGCCACATAGAACAATGCTCCCAATCCCGCCAAACCTTTAGCGATTGCCGCCATATCGCCTGCAAGCGGCATCATATCATCATAAAGCGACCGCAGGAGTTCGTGAAGATTATCCCATTCCATAGTTACCAGTATTTTTGGTTAGCAGTTCCGTAGAGTTCAAGCACTCTTTGGGCATCGTTTTTCTTTTTCGCTCTTAGGTAGCTTACAGAAATGTTCTTGTTGGTGTAGTAGCGTACAAGACTGTGGTAATCCTTAACCTCTTTTGTACACACGGTCAATCACATCCATACGCTCTTTGTCATTCAGCGAAAGGCTTGATGAGGTTATAATCTGCTTCAATTCTTTCAGCAGTTCGGTACTTTCATTGAGCAGAGCCGAATAACCGTTGCCGATAGCGGTCAGTTCCTGCGGTGTGAAATTTGGATCGTTCATCATCTTACCGAAATTTTGCACATACATTTCGGAAACATCGCCCACCAACAAAACCGTTTGCTGCACCTTGCGGGCATCTTTCACAAGGTTGTTGATGGCTTTCAGCTTGTCGTAGTATTCCTTGCCCCGGTCATACACTTTTTTCACTTCGTTAAAGTTTTTTATCACGTTACTCACGGTGGAAGAAGTCTGCACGATTTCGTTTGCAGAGTTGATAATGCCCGAAGCCAAATTAGCGGGGTCGGTTACAACCCACTGGGCTTTTGCTGACGGTGCTACGGCAAGCATAAGTGCCGTACACACCAGATACAATACTTTTTTCATTGTTTCTGAATTTTTAAATTGTTAATGACTATTGATTTGAATTGTCCCGCCTTTGCATTGCGATATGCTTAATGGCGAGTTCTACATTACCGTCCAATTCGGAAGCAAGCTGCATTACTTCCATTTTTTCGGTTTCTTCGGTCGTGTAAGCGAGGTATTCCTCCAAACTAACTTCGGTGGCATAGACTGCCGAGTGCGTACCACCTAAGCCAATCCAAACCTCTTTGTAAAGTCGGCTCGCATCGTTGTTCATATTGATGGAAAGTACCTGCCCTTTCTCTTTGTCCGTAAGTCCGAGCATCGCCTGTATGTCATCAAACTTGTTCATATACTTGCGTTGGTCAAGCAGGATTTTACAGTCGGAGTTATTGATGATACTTTCTTTCACAATGGGCGACTGGATAATATCATCGACCTCTTGCGTTACGACAATCGCTTCGCCGAAAAATTTGCGGACGGTTTTAAACAGGTACTTGATGTATTCCGCCATTCCCTCTTTGGCAATCGCTTTCCAGGCTTCTTCAATCAGGATGAGCTTGCGAATACCTTTCAATCGGCGCATCTTGTTGATGAACACCTCCATAATGATAATCGTGACTATGGGAAAGAGGATTTTGTGGTCTTTAATCGCATCAATTTCAAACACGATAAAGCGTTTGGAAAGCAGGTCTAACTGCTTGTTTGAGTTCAGCAGGTAATCGTATTCGCCACCCTTGTAATAGGGTTCGAGTACGTTCAGAAAGTTGGCAATGTCAAAGTCTTTTTCCCTTACCTGCTTTTCCTCCAATACCTTGCGGTAATCGCCCTTTACATACTCATAAAAACCGTTGAATGAGGGATAAACATCTTGGTGCTTGATACGCTCGATATAACCGCTTACCGCATTGGAAAGGGCAACTTCTTCAGAACGGGTTGGTGGTTCATCATCACGTTTCCATAAAGTCAGTATCAAAGTCTTGATACTTTCCCTTTTCTCAATATCAAAGACGCCGTCATCAGTATAGAAAGGATTAAAGGCAATCGGGTTGTCTTCGGTGTAAGTGAAGTAAACACCGTCTTCGCCTTTGGTCTTTCCTTTGATGAGTTCGCATAAGCCCTGATAAGAGTTACCCGTATCTACGAGCAGGACGTGAGCACCCTGTTCGTAATACTGTCTTACCATATGGTTTGTAAAGAACGATTTACCACTGCCTGATGGCCCTAATATGAACTTGTTCCGGTTCGTGATGATACCCCGCTTCATAGGCAGGTCGGAAATATCCAAATGGATAGGTTTTCCGGTCAGTCGGTCAGCCATCTTGATACCAAACGGCGAGGGCGAATTATGGTAATTGGTTTCTTCTGTAAAGAAGCACAGCGCAGGCTCAATAAATGTGTAAAAACTTTCTTCACTCGGAAAGTCGCCTGCATTGCCCGGCATTCCAGCCCAGTACAAAGTAGCTACATCCGTTGTGTTGTGCCGAGGCTTACACTCCATCAGTGCCAACGCACTACCGCAATCATTTTTTAGCTGTTTCAGTTCCGCAGGGTCTTCTGACCACGCCATAATATTGAAGTGCGCACGAACAGAAGACAGCCCGAAGCTGTGCGCTTCGTTCAGGTACTTTTCTATCCACTCTTTGTTGATTTGGTTGGCACGGCTGTACCTTGCCAGTGAGTGCATATTACGGGCAGATTTCTCAAACTTTTGCAGGTTGTCTTCACTGTTATCCAAAAACAAATACTGGTTGTAGATGTGGTTGCAGCTCAACAGCAAACCCACGGGTGCGGCGAATGACAAACGGCAGTCGCTACGGTCGGTGGATAGCTTTTCAAAACGGGTATCTGCCGATACGGTTCCGGGCAGGTCGTCTGTGTCTGACAAGATGTGCAGGCTTAACCTTTTGTTGCCAATGCGTACTTCTTCGTTTCCAAGTGCGATGTCCTGCATTGGTGTTCCGGCTCCCCTCGATAGCGTGAGGTACTGCTCCAGTAATCCCTGTGTATCTTCCGTACCGATGATTTCATCTTCGGTCAGGCATTTCAGGCTTACAAAACCGCTATCGTTCACGATACGCTCAAATTGGGCGACCGCCTCCATAAAGCGATGTATCGTTTCCTTGTTCCTGATTTCCTTTGGTATCAGTGTGCCTTTGCAAAGCGAACTGAAGTTGCTTTGCATCCGCATTCTTTCCTTAGTGGTCTTCGTCAAGAACAGGTAACAATAATGGTTCAGGAACGGTCGCTCGTTGAAATGGCGTTGATAAGACTTTGATAAAAAACTTTGGTCTTCTATTGACAGATCGGGCGCATAGCTTTCCTTGATGTACCAATCCTGTTTGTGAATGACCGTAAAATCAGGCAGGGTTTTAATCGCTTTGTGCCAGGCGGAATGTATGGCTTCGTATTCCGCAGAAGCGACTGTGAACAGTTCCGGCAGGCGCACTTCAAAGCAGGCGGTAATGTCCGCATCTTTGGATAAGATGCAGTTGTTCTCTACTGCCAGCAACGGAAATTTGTTTTCCAGTGTGGTGGTCTTTGCTACATTTCTCATACGGCATTCTGTTTAGGTGTGAATTTTAAATAGCGGTGTACAGGCTTGCGGCAGATGATGTAGCGGGGATGCCTTTTATTGCCTGCAATTTTCATCAGCCCGTGTTCGCCGTACTTCCTGTTCAGCGAAAAGGTCTGCCATACGATGAGCGAAGCACAGCCTGCTCCGAGGAACAGGCAGATGTAAGAGTTTACGCCTGCCATATACAGTATCATCACGAGGATAAGCGTACCGAGCAGCCCGCCTGCGAAAATGAACAGGTATTGTGCTTTCAGCCCTTTAAATTCCACCGTCCTGCCGATGCCTTTGTTGATATTGTAATTCATAAGGCAAAGGATTAAAGGAAGAATGAACGCAGGATAGTAGCGGCAACAATCAGGAAGATACACGCACCGAACCACGAAGCTGCGGTCTTACTCGTGTCGGGGTCGCCGGAACTGAATTTGTTGTACACCTTAACGCCCCCGATTAACCCGACGACTGCACCGATGGCGTAGATTAACTGCGTTGCGGGGTCGAAATAACTTGTTACCATTTGGGTAGCCTCGTTGATACCTGCCGAGCCGTTTCCCTGTGCGAACGCACCAATTCCTGACAGCATTGCCACGGCTGCCAGTAAAACTTTTTTTCTCTGTTTTTCCATAATTGAAACACATTAATTTGTTACTGTTTATCCCGCACCTTGCGAGCTTTCGGGACAAATGTCTTGTGGAAAAAGAGGCGTTATGAGAAAGTGGCAGTCAAAGGAAGTGTTTGGCTGTGAGTGGCTTTGCAACAAGCATTTGAGCATAAAAAAAAGCCAAACTTTTTACGGTTTGAGGTTACGTTTCAATAATAACTATTATGGATTTTGCACTTTTATTCTATAGAAGCGGTTATCTGTCACTCAAAACGAGCCAAAATCCAAAGTTTATAGCTGAAAGCTTTCGCAAACGAAACCAAATTAGTAGATTTGCCAAAAGTGTCAAGAAATAAATTTCAAGATTATGAAAGAAACATTTGGCGAATATATTCACAAGCTAAGATTAGATAATGGTTTAACATTAACTAAACTTGCGGCTGCATTAGACATAGACC
Source organism: Chryseobacterium gambrini (assembly GCF_900156825.1). Lineage (GTDB taxonomy): Bacteria > Bacteroidota > Bacteroidia > Flavobacteriales > Weeksellaceae > Chryseobacterium > Chryseobacterium gambrini. The sequence continues at coordinate 221,531 of NZ_FTOV01000001.1, forward strand.
AATCTACCTTATCAAAAATTGAAAACGGTAAAAGAAATGTACCTGCTGAAATAATACCGAAACTTTCAGCATTTTTCAGTCTTGACTTAAAAAAATTAGAACACGAGTATCTAAGCGAAAGAATTGCAGAATTAATTTATCCGGAGGAGGAAACTCAAAAGCTATTTTTAGCTGCTGAGGAGAAAGCAAAATATATGAGAATTAAAAACCAACATCAAAGTACACTCAAGTTTTAATTATGGTAGGAGCATCATTATTTTCAAGTGCAGGCATAGCAGAAACTTACTTTGAAGAAGTAGGAATTAATATTATCGCTGCTAACGAATTGGTTCAGGAAAGAGCTGACCTATATCAGGCATTGTATCCAAATTCTAAAATGATTGCAGGTAGCATTTTAGACGATAAGATTTTTAAAACACTCGTAGAAAGTACCCCTGAAAAATTAGACTTTCTAATTGCTTCACCACCTTGTCAAGGAATGAGTGTTGCAGGAAAAAATCGGAATATTGAGCAAATGCTTAAAGATGAAAGGAATTATCTTGTTTTTAAAATAATTGATTTCATTAAATTAAAATCTCCCGATTTTGTACTGATAGAAAATGTACCAACATTTTTTAAGATGGTTTTGCCATACCAAAATCAACATTTAAAAGTAATAGAGATTTTAAATCTATTATTCGGCAAAGAATACAAAATTGAAGCTAATGTGTATGATGCTTCTGAATATGGTGTTGCTCAAAGACGGACAAGAGCAATCATAAAATTGTACCGAAAAGACAAAAAATGGGGACAACCTATAAAGTCTGAAAAGCAAATAACAGTCGAAGAAAAGATTGGTTTTTTACCAAGTATTGAGGCAGGAGAACAGTCAAAAATAAAATGGCATTTTGCCCGAAAACATTCGGATAATCACGTACTGTGGATGAAGCATACCCCAACAGGAAAAACCGCTTTTGAAAATGAAGAATACTTTCCTATAAAATCTAATGGAGAAAAAATAAAAAGTTACAATACCACATACCGACGAATTAAATGGGATGAACCCGCTCCCACCATTACAATGCGAAATGATGCAATCAGTTCACAATTGAATGTGCATCCAGGAAGAAAATTAAAAAACGGAACTTATTCTGATGCAAGAGTTTTAACACCTTTGGAGTTAATGTTGTTGTCCTCTCTTCCACAAAATTGGAATATCCCGGATAATACACCTGAATTACTTATTAGAAAATGTATTGGAGAATGTATTCCGCCTTTGTTAATTAAAAATATTGTTGCTCAAATAAATCAATAATATGACTTTACGAATTGATAGTAAGAAATGGATTTTATACAGACATACAAGAGATTTTGAAAAACTTTGTGTTGTTGCTGAATTTTTGAAGTCATACACCAAGACAGGAATTTCAAAAGATGAGAAAGCGCAATTAAATTCAAAGTTACGTGAGTTAGGTTTGTATAGCGAAAGAAATCCTGAATTACCGCTTGATGCGATAAACCATAAAATCAATCAGCTTTCATATTATATGTTTGGCTACCAAGCCAAGGTTGATGGGCAAGACCGTTTTTTATTTAGTCCGCTTGGAAACTTATTTTTGAAAAACGTTGGGGATAAAGAGAAAATAGCCAAAATATTTCTTACAATGCTTTGGGCTGTACAATATCCCCATCCACATAGCGGAACGGATAGCGAATTTCAGCTTTATCCATTTCGTTTGATTTATAAATTGCTTTCAGAACCAAAACTATCTAACAAACTTTATGCTTTTGAGGTTGCGTACGTTGTTGTGTTTCTCAAAGAAGCTACTCAAAAAACATATGATGTCTTAATAAATGAATTATTAGCATTAAGAAAGTTTTCAGATGAAGAAATTGCTCAAAAATTTCAAGAAGACAGACACGCTTATGTGAACTCTGCTTATGAATGGGATTATTACGTTTCAAGTCTGTTTGAAAGTGCAGGTGTATTGAACAAACGAGAGGGAATTGTTATAACCAAACTACAACACGGAACAACCAATACTTTTAGGAAAATAACAAGAAACGAGGTTGCAATTCCTGAAAATTTAAAACAGTTAGTTCAGCAATTAGAAAATGAATATTCTTTTTTAGCAAAGCCTCTGTTGCTTAACGACCCTGAACGTTTGAAAATTGATGTTATTAAGGAAATTTACAGTTTTTACCCTAAGACACTTTTAGTTGAAATTGGCGAAGTAGCTGATGATATAAAATTTGAATTGCTTAATCTTCCGAAAATTATAGAACAATACGCAAACAATAACGAAGGAGCGGAAGCATATCTTTTTGAAGATGCTTTGACAGATGGTTTCAATATGTTCTACAATATAGAAGCCGAAAAAGTAGGCGGAGCAGGAAACACTGATTTGGAATGCCTGTATATTCCTAAAAAGAAAAAATTCGCCGTTGATGCCAAGTCGACCAAAAACAAACTTTCGGGTGTAAATGCTGGAAGATTAGAAGGGCACCGAGAAAAAATTGGGGGAGCTTACACAATTGTAGTTACGCCAAGATATGTTCCAGCGGTACTTCAAGATATTCGCACAAGTCCGATTGTAATTATTCGGGCAAACACTTTTTCGGAATATTTATACAACTGTATTGATAATGACGTGAGAGAAATTGACTACGAAGATTTTGATAATATCATCGTCAATAATCTTGGAAAAGACATCAGTAAAAACATTTCGGACCTGACTATTTCAAGGTTTGCAGCAAAAAATTAAAACTTACGATGATTACAATTACGAGAGAAAATAATATGGAATTAATGGCAAGATATCCAGACAACTATTTTGACCTTGCCATAGTCGACCCACCTTATGGGATTTTAAACAAAACAAAAAGAGGTGGCGACTACAAATTTAATATGGATGAGTACAGTCAATGGGATGTAAAACCCAATGATGATTACTTTAATGAGTTACTTCGGGTTTCAAAAAATCAGATTATTTGGGGAGGAAACTATTTCGGACAACTTTGGCTAAAAAGCGAATACAACAAAGGGTTTATTATTTGGGATAAAAACCAACCCGAAACATTGAATAATTTTTCAATGGCAGAAATGGCTTGGTCATCATTAGACAAGCCTTCAAAAATTTTCAGATTTAGTGTAAGAAAAAATAGAAATAAAATCCACCCAACACAAAAACCAGTAGAGCTTTACGAATGGCTTTTGAAAATGTATGCTAATCAAGGAGATAAAATCTTAGATACTCATTTGGGAAGTGGAACAATTGCAATTGCGTGTTATAATGCAGGATTGAGTTTGACAGCTTGCGAAATTAGCGAAACCTACTATTTAAAAGCATTAGATAAGATAAAGGAAGTCATTCCCGAAAGTGCAATCCATACGAATGATTTAGATGCTTTTTCTCTGACATTTCCCGAGCAAACAAAATCGAAAAACGGATTATATAAACAATATCAAGAACAGGTAGAACAATTGAGATTATTTAAAGAAGAACGAGCAAAGTACTATGCAGGTGTGAGATAGTTCCCATATAGCCATCTCCAAAATAATGTAATGAAAAAAGTAAAACTAAATAATATCGCAATTTTTGTGTTGTTCATTACATCATATATTCCGTTGTTTGGATTATTGATTTTGCGACAAGTCAAGCAAAATATTGATTATTTGAATTTTGGAGGTTTTAGTCAAGAAAGTGTATTTCTGGCTTTAGCAAAATTTGGGTTAAGCGTTTTTCTTTTTCTTACTGCAATATTCGGTTATATAGGGCTGAAATTTTTATTGATAAATTTAGATATAAAAAAATCAAATGGAGAGCTTGTAAAAGTCGTTGAAGTAGAAAACAAGAATAGTGAAAGCATCAGTTACATCTCAACTTACATTGTTCCCTTCATCTTCCAAGACACAAATAACTTATTTGACATTACGTCGATTTTCATTGTCTTGATAATCATATTTTTCATTTATACAAAATCAAATATGATTGTAATAAATCCAATATTGAGTATTACTCATACCCTTTACCAAATTGATTACAACAAGAAGAGCCAAACAAAAAAAGCTCTTTTGATAACAAAAGATGAAGATTTGGAAAGCGGGCAAGAAATAAAAATAAACTTAATTACGAAAAATATTTATTATGGATAAATCCATTTTGGTCGATATAATTGGTCAGGCAAGTGCGGAAAACTTAAAGATGTATTTTGTCACTCGTATTCTCAAAGAAGGAATGAAAGCTAACGCACGTGTTTTGGAAAAGTTTGACTTTAAAGTTTATCAGATAGAGATTACGGATGAAGTAAGAAACTATCTTTATGAACTTTCATTGAAACAGTTCAAAAAAATTCAGGATAATGAAGATTTAAACTTTTTCGATTATGATGTCATAGCTGACGAAACAGAACATCTGTTTACTTATCAAATGCAGAATAAAGTTGGCTCTTTTTCAGACGTTGTTTATAACCAATTAAACCAAAGCCCACCGAAAATCACAGATTTAAACGATATACTCCAAGATGAAACTCTTTGGGCATATTGTGTCGAGTTTGAAATTGACAGTAATAAATCTTTTTATACATTTAGAAAAATATCCCCCGGAAAAGTAGGAGTGGAAAAGGAAAAAGACGGAGAAAAGAAAAGCTTAGGCAGTCAGATAAGGACTTTTTTTGACACCAATACCAATACACTTTCATTGCTAAAAAGCGATACTGTTTATTTAGACAAACAAATAGATTGTATCTTTTATGAAGAAACTTTTTACGTATTGAAGAAATTTTACTTTGAGCAACTTGTCGGATTACAAGAAGAATATAAGAAGAGAGCGGAAGACGTAGCAACATCAATATCTAAACATCAGTGTTTTGGAGATATTAAGCTTCTAACTGATAAAATAGAAACAAAAGCTTCTATTCATAAAAAGTTGATGAAGTTGGAAAAATTAGGAAATCTAAATTCTTTAACTTCTAAAAACATAAAAAAGTTGGAAACATTGGGTAAAAAGAAAAAAGCACCGATAAACTTAAAAGATGGTAAAATCCAATTTGAAACGGAAGAAGATATAGATAATGTGGTCAAACTATTATGTGACTATTTCAAAACTGGAGATTATTCAGGTAAGCCCTACGGAACATACGCAGGTAAGTTACAAGTGACGGAATAATGTTGTCATTTCTCACAAGAGGCATAATAAGATAATGTCACACTAATACGCAGTTATACTCCTAAAAAAAAGGGAATTCTATACAAACTCCCCAATGTCAAAATCACCCAAATCACTTTTCCGCAAGGTGGAAGAACCGTCGTCGCTTTCAGATGAAAGTGTGCTATCCAAAAGCTCGGCAATTTTTCGGGAAGCACCCTCAATGGAATTTTCCAGTAAGCTGAATAATTCGGTTCCCTGTAATTTCTGAACTATGGCTACCGCTGTTTCCTTTTGAGCCTGTTCCAAATTCTCTTTTTGGAGCAATGCCCCTACGGAGCTTAGTTCGTCGTAGGTAACCCCTTGGGCAAAACCGTTATCGCCACCGGATATTCCGTACCTGTTCCATTCTTCTTCCTCTTCCTCCAAATCAGGCATATTGCTGAAAACTTCGTCCAGTTCTTCCTGCGGAATTTGAATGCTGACGTTTTCGTTTTCGTCGTATTCAATGTCTAAATTATCAGGGTTTATCTCCTGTTCCGTTATTTGGCTTTCATTGGCAGTGTTTGGCACTGAAAGGCTTCTTACTGGCTTGGGTTGCCCCATAATATCGGGCAGGTTCGGGTTAACTTTTTCCTGTTTGGACTTTTGCTCCGACCTTTTATGAATGACAATCTTATCCTGCAAAAGCAGGACAATGACTATCAGCAGGCAAATCACAATTACTATTTCCATAATCAGATGCTTTAAAAAATGGGTTTAAACTTTTCGTTGAAATCATCGGTAATGGCTTTTTCAAACATTTCAAAATGATGTTCCAGTATGTTATCGAGATAGGCATACAGGGGTATAGCATCTTTACCAATGACCTGTACAATACGGGATAAGCGTTCGTGGTAATCCTGTCGGATATAAATGCTTTTATCGCCCCGCTTTGTTATCGAATGCGTTTTCAAAAAATGTTCGCCGTAGCTACCGTCAAGATTTTTCTTGGTGCGGTTGCGTTCCCTTTGTACAGGTTTGCTTTGTAGCAATTCTTCCTGTTTCACTTCTTCTTTTACAGTTTCTTTTTCAATCTCTTCAGGCAGTTCAGGTGGAAGCTGTAAGCCCTCTTTTTTAACGCCGTCCACCATCAGGTTCATCATCAACTCCTCGTTGATGTCCGGCGTGGCTTTCCTTTTATTATCTTTTTCCATAAGGCTATAATTGAACGATTTTTAAAAATTCGCTGATGAACAGGTCTAACTGGCAGGCTTTCATCAAACGCTCATCGGGAGGCATTACCGTAGAACGGAAAACCGTTTTGCTGTCCGCTTCGCTTTCCTTGCGAAAACGGGTGCTGTTCTTGATTTGGCTTTGCATCAGGCTTAACCCTAGTTGCCCGATAAGCTGATTGTACACGTCATATAAGGGTGTGCTTTCCCTGCCGTCCACTTGGTTCCAAAACAGGTTAATGCTTTGTATGGAAGTTTCGCCTTTTTTCATAATCACGTCCTGTAAAAGCTGCGTGAAGATGAGCGTACTTTCCATTACCACACGGTCTGCCGTGATAGGCGTAAAAATGTGGTGCATACCTGCCAACGCTTTCAGGATGCCGGGCGTGTTCACGGTTCCGGGCAGGTCGAAGAACAGCACATCAAGCGGAACAGGGGAAGTGTTTACAAATTCGTGCGCCGCATCGAGTACGCTATCCGCTTTGTGCTGCATAATGGGATAGGCTTTTTTATTGATGGTGGTAAACTGCTTATATGCCAGTTTTTTCAACGCCTCATTTTCCATTACCATTGCCAAATCACGGGTTTTCATTTTCATCAGGCTGTGCTGCGGAAAATCCGCATCAAAAACGGCTACGTTGTAGCCCAACCGATAGTGCATCGTACTGGCGACAAGCGTGGTAAATGTGCTTTTGCCAACACCGCCTTTTTGAGAAGAAAAAGCGACAAACAGAGGTTTCTTTCTTGTGTCCATATTTTTAAAATTTAAAGTTTACATCTTACTGTTTTCAGTCTTGCAGGCTTTCAGCCGTGCAGTCCTGATTTCGTGCTGTCTTTCTTGCAGGATAGCTATCAGGCTTGCCTGCGGGAATTGCTGATTGCCTGCTTTCCTGCTGTACAGCAGCAATGCTTTCATTCAGGCATCCTATCAGGCGTGATTGCGTTCTTGCATTCGTTCCGTCCGTCATTATATCCATCACGCAGGCTTGATTGTCTGATAGCAGGCTGTCACGCTTTCCGTCATTCCTGCGCTCTTGCATTCCTGCAATCTTGCAGGCAGGATAACCTGCCATCTTGAATGTATGCCGTCTGCTCGTCCTGAAGCACGGGCTGCCTGCCTGCCTGTCAACATTCAGGGGCAAAGAACTCATCAAATTCAATCGGTTGTATAGCGGTGGCAGTGTTTGGCGTTCAGAGGCAGCATTTGGCACTGTGTCACAGTGCAACGCTATCGTAAACAGGGCTTTACTTTGTATTGTACTTTTTATTAACGGATTTATGCAAAAGTCTTTTGACATATCAGGGGGTAACGGGAACGGCAACAAGCCGTTTTTCCCTGTTACATTCAATCCGTCCCGCAGGGCGGATTTTTGTGTTCACCGGAACACGGCAAGTTGTGTTTTGAGCATCTCGGAATGATTTCCGATGCTCAAAACAACTTGCCCTTTGCAGGGGGCAGAAAACACCTTCCGAAGTCAGGGTTTTGTATGGATTTTAAAATGGATTAGTGATGAACGATAACAACAAAAAACAATTGAAAAAGACCGGACGCCGCCCCAAAGAAGACCCGGCGACAATCCGCTATACGATTTCCTTTAACGAGCAGGAACACGCCCGATTTCTTGCCCTTTTTGATAAATCAGGTATGCAGGTAAAGGCGCATTTTATAACGTCCTGCATCTTTGACAAGACCATAAAGACCATTCAGATTGACAAGGGAACGGTTGATTTTTATATGCGGCTGACCTCTTTTCACAGCCAGTTCCGTTCCATCGGCGTGAACTATAATCAGATTGTAAAGCTATTGTACCGTCATTTTTCGGAGAAAAAAGCCGCAGCGTTCCTGTACAAACTGGAAAAACAGACGGCTGAAATGGCGATGCTATGCCAAAAAATTATCCAAATAAGCGAGGAATTTGAAGCCAAATACCTGAAAAAATAGCGGTAGAAATGATAGCAAAAATTGGAAGAAGTGCAAATTTATACGGAGCGTTGGCGTACAATCAGCTTAAAGTGGAGAATGAAAACGAGCAGATTTTGTTTGCCAATAAGATGATTGAAACCGCAAGCGGTCATTATTCCGTGGCACAATTAGCCCAGTCTTTTGCACCTTACCTGATAGCCAACCGCAATACCGAGAAACACACGCTGCATATTTCGCTAAATCCTGACCCGAACGATAAGGTAAGCGATGATAAGTTTAGGGAAATGGCAGAACAGTATATGCGGGAAATGGGTTACGGCGAACAGCCTTTTGTGGTATTCAAACATACCGATATTGACCGTAGCCATATACACATTGTATCGGTTTGCGTGGACGAGCAGGGCAAAAAGATTTCGGATAAATTCGAGAAAATGCGGTCTATGAATGTATGCCGTGAACTGGAAAGAAAACACGGGTTGATACCCGCAACAGACAAAGAGCGCAATCAGAATGATAAGGTTTTCCGTCCGGTAGATTATCGGGCAGGCGATGTAAAAAGCCAAATTGCTTCGGTCGTTCGCCACCTCCCGAATTACTACCAGTACCAAACTTTGGGCGAATACAATGCCCTGCTTTCCCTGTTCAATATTACCGCCGAGAAAATCGAGGGCGAATTGCAGGGAGAGATGAAGCACGGCTTAATATATATTCCGCTAAATGAAAAAGGCGAAAGAGCCGGGCATCCGTTCAAGGCTTCGCTGTTCGGAAAGAGCGCAGGGCTTCCGGCTTTGGAACTGCATTTTGCGAAATGCAAAACGGCTTTGAAAGATAGCCCCACCAAACAGACCCTAAAATCTGCCGTTACCATTGCCCTGAAAACCACGAGCGATGAACAGGCATTTAAAAAGCAGTTGGCGGAACAGGGTATTAACGTTGTGGTGCGCCGAAATGATACAGGGCGTATTTATGGCATCACATTTATAGACCACAATTCCAAAGCAGTTTGGAACGGTTCACGTTTGGCAACAGAACTTTCTGCCAACACCTTTAATGATTATTGGAACAATAACATCAAACCGAATATTAAAGAACCTGCCGTTTTACAACCCAAATTATCCACATCAAATGATGCGGATCTTCCTGCGGAAGAACCACACCATTTGTTCGACTTCTTACATACTGAAAAACACGAAGACGGTTTGATTGAAGCACTGGGCGGCTTGCTTCCCGAAGCCCAGGGCGAAGATTACGAAGAACAGGACTTTGCCAATAAAATGAAGAAGAAAAGAAAACGCCAAAGAGGTCAGAAGTAATATTCAGCCAAACACTGCCACAGAACGCCACTGGCTGCCACATTCTTAGAGCCACTCCATAGAGCCTTTAAATTCACGCCCGAACATTAAAACTTTAGATAATGCAGGGAGAAGACGATTTAAGAGGGCTTGCCAAGATAATGGCTTTTATGCGGGCAGTCAGTATTCTTTTGGTGCTGATGCACCTTTATTGGTTCTGCTACGGTTTCTTTTTAGAACGTGGTTGGACGTTGGAAGTAATCAACAAGATATTAGGCAATTTCGACCGGACGGCGGGTTTGTTTTCACATACTCTTTATACCAAAGCATTCGCTTTGGTTTTACTGGCTTTAAGCTGTTTAGGAACAAAGGGCGTAAAAAATGAGAAGATAACCTGGTCTAAAATTTACGTGGCTTTGGGCGTGGGTTTTGTGCTGTTCTTCCTGAATTTTCCATTGCTAAAGCTATCTCCGGCAACAGGCACATTCCTGTATATGCTTACTATCTCATTAGGTTATATCGCCTTGCTGATGGCGGGCGTATGGATGAGCCGCCTGCTTCGTACCAACCTGATGGACGACGTATTTAATAATGAGAATGAGAGCTTTCAGCAGGAAACCAAACTGATGGAAAACGAGTATTCCGTTAACCTGCCCACCAAATTTTACTACAAAGGCAAATGGAACAACGGTTGGATAAACGTTGTAAATCCATTCAGGGCATCAATAGTGTTGGGTACTCCCGGTTCCGGTAAATCTTATGCCATTGTAAACAACTACATCAAGCAGCAGATTGAAAAAGGCTTTAGTATGTATATCTACGATTTCAAGTTTGACGACCTTTCTACTATTGCCTATAATCACTTACTGAAGCATCGGGATAAATACAAAGTTCAGCCGAAATTTTACGTGATAAATTTCGACGACCCACGCAAGAGCCACCGTTGCAACCCACTCAATCCCGATTTTATGACGGACATTTCTGATGCTTACGAAGCGGCATATACTATAATGCTAAACCTTAACAGGTCGTGGATACAGAAGCAAGGGGATTTTTTCGTGGAAAGCCCAATTATTCTTTTGGCTGCGATTATTTGGTATCTGAAAATCTACGAAGATGGTAAGTATTGTACGTTCCCTCACGCTATTGAATTACTGAATAAAAAGTATTCGGACGTATTCACGATTTTAACATCATACCCCGATTTGGAAAATTATTTGTCGCCCTTTATGGATGCGTGGCAAGGTGGAGCGCAAGACCAGTTACAAGGACAAATCGCATCGGCAAAAATTCCGCTATCAAGGATGATTAGCCCACAACTTTACTGGGTAATGACGGGCGATGATTTTACGCTTGACATCAATAATCCGAAAGAGCCGAAAATTTTATGTGTAGGCAATAACCCCGACCGTCAAAATATCTATTCGGCAGCTTTGGGTTTATACAATTCGAGGATTGTAAAGCTGATTAATAAAAAAGGACAGTTAAAGAGTTCCGTTATCATAGATGAGTTGCCCACAATTTATTTCAGGGGACTGGATAACCTCATTGCAACGGCGAGAAGTAATAAGGTAGCGGTATGTTTGGGTTTTCAGGATTTTTCGCAATTAACAAGGGATTACGGCGACAAGGAAAGCAAGGTAATACAGAATACTGTCGGTAATATATTCAGTGGTCAGGTGGTTGGCGAAACAGCAAAAAGCCTTTCGGAACGTTTCGGTAAAGTATTACAGAAACGCCAGAGTATGACCATTAACCGCAATGATAAATCTACCTCTATTTCGACACAGTTAGACAGCCTTATTCCGGCTTCCAAAATCTCAACACTTACACAAGGTTTGTTTGTTGGTTCTGTATCAGATAACTTTGATGAACGTATCGAGCAGAAGATATTTCACGCCGAAATTGTAGTGGACAATGAAAAGGTAGCGGCAGAAAGCAAAGCCTATCAGCAAATACCGCAAATCTTATCTTTTGTAAATGAGCAGGGCGAGGATAAGATGAAGCAGGAAATAGAAAACAATTACAAGCAGATAAAATCAGACATTCTGAATATTGTTGTTAGTGAAATGGAGCGTATCAAGAATGACCCTAACTTACAGCATTTGGTGCAGAAAGAATGATTATACTAAATATTTTTGTGATTTTTCTATTAATATATTGTTAGAAGAATTAAAAGTAACAGCACCATTACGTCAACATATAAAATGCCAAATTTTAATACTCATAATTTAGCATTTGCTTAAATAAACAAATTAGTTACATTTGCATTATGGATAATACTTCTTGTACACGACAACAGGCAGACATTAAACAAATCAATCGCTGTAAAGAAAGAGTTTCGGAACTCCACAGTTCGTTTGACTATTTGTCGAACGCACTTGAATTGACTGGAAACAATGTAAGACTGAAAATTCTGTTTCTTCTTTATGAAGAAAAACGACTTTGTGTTTGTGATGTGAGTGAAATTCTTGGAATGACAATTTCAGCGATTTCTCAGCACTTGAGAAAACTTAAAGACCGAAAGCTTATTGAAACCGAAAGAGAGGCGCAAACCATTTTTTACTCATTGACAAAAGAGTATGAGAAAATGTTGGACCCATTTTTTAAAATACTTGACGATAAAAAAAATTTAGAAACAATATGGTAACGGACGGAAAACTAATTGGGACTGGACTTTTGACAGCAATTGCAGCTTCATTGTGTTGTATTACACCAGTGTTGACTCTAATAGCAGGAACAAGCGGACTTGCTTCAACTTTTTATTGGCTCGAACCTTTCCGACCATATTTTATTGGTTTAACAATTTTAGTGCTTGGTTTTGCTTGGTATCAAAAATTGAAACCGCAAAAGAAAATTGACTGTAAATGTGAAACAACTGAAAAATCAAACTTTATGAAAACAAAATCATTTTTAGGAATTATTACCGTTATGGCGGCTTTACTTTTATCATTTCCGCTTTATGCTCACATTTTTTTTCCAAAGACCGAAAGTAAAGCAATTATTACCCAAACTTCCAAAATTCAGAAAGTTGAGTTTACAATCAAAGGGATGACTTGTTCAGGTTGTGAACACCACGTTAAAACGGAAGTTAGTAAACTAAAAGGAATTGTGGAAGTTGTGGTTTCTTATGAGAAAGGCAATGCCATTGTTAAGTTTGACAACAAACAAACAAGTATTATAGAAATTGAAAAAGCTATCAATTCGACAGGTTATAAATCAATAAAAAGTAAAATTATATCATAATGGAAATTAAATTACAATCAGTAATAACTTGTCCAAACTGCGGATACAAAAAAGAGGAAACAATGCCGACAGATGCTTGCCAATATTTTTATGAATGTGAAAATTGCAAGACAAGATTAAAACCATTACAAGGCGATTGTTGTGTGTATTGTAGTTATGCCAGTGTTCCTTGTCCATCAATACAACAGGATAAAAAATGTTGCTATTAGAAACCAATTAAGAGAAAAAAATGTTCAGTTTTTTCAAAAAATATTTTCAAAAATTTAAGAAGAATACTTATGCTATCAACAGAAAAAACATTATCAGAAGTAATTGAAGTACTAAGACAAAGGGGTTATACGGAAGACTTTAATCTATTGGAAGAAAACATTTCGTACAAAATAGACGGAGAGAAAGTTAATTTAAGGGACATTGTTATTGATAAAATTTATCGTTTTACTGGGCTTAATGATTTGGAAGATGAGGCTATCTTATATGCGATGAGAAACCAAAAAGATGGAGCAAAAGGTGTTTTCGTAAATGGTTATGGTACATACTCTGACAGTGCAGCAAACAGCATCATTGAGCAAATATCAGTTGACGAGGACGATAATGATGATTGGACGATAGAAAATTAAATCACAATGACTGAATTAGAAAAAATTTTACTGCAAAAAGCTATAAAACCCACCGCTATGCGTTTGTTGGTGGTTGAAAAGTTATTGAAACAACAATATGCAGTAAGTCATAAAGAGCTGGCAGAACAGTTTGAAAAAGCAGATAATATTACTCTCTTCAGAACACTTAAAGTATTCCTGGAATACAAACTTGTCCATACCATTGATGATGGAAGCGGAGTGATTAAATACGCACTTTGCCAATCAGGATGCAATTGTAATTTATCAGAACTGCACACACATTTTTATTGTACCGACTGCAAACATATTTTTTGCCTTACTGAAACAGAAATTCCGAACATCGAAGTTCCTCAAAACTTTAAATTAGATGGAGCTAATTTAGTTCTTAAGGGGAAATGCGACAAATGTAACAAATAGATTTTTTCAACTTTGCAATTCTATTGCACAATCTATTTATTTATATTTGTAGCTGATAAAACTATTTATATTCATATTCAGTATATATTTTCTGGCATTATCCGTAATGCCGTGTACTGATGCGTGTGGTATGGATACCAGTAATACTTCAAAATCAGAGCTTTCTAATACAAGCAATGGTCAAACGAAAAACGGCGATTTATGCAGTCCTTTTTGTTCTTGTGCTACTTGTCATACCGTTGTGAATTTTACGTTTCAAACGTTCAAAATAAACGAGGCAAAGCCAAGTCTTAGCAAGATACAAAAATTCCCACTTCAAAATTTCAATTTCATTTCCAATTATCACGGAAACATTTGGCAGCCGCCAAAGATTAATACTTAATATTTTCAGCAAATGTATTTATTGGTAATGGATGATATATTCATTTACTATTAGATAGGTGTATTATCTAAATTGCACATTTAGCTGTCCTTTCTGTAACGGACAGAAAGTATTTATATCCATTATTATTAATTATTAATCAAATGAATTGTGTTAGACAGTATCATAAAATTTAGCATTAAGAACAAGCTCGTCATTGGAATAATGACATTGTTGCTCATTATTTGGGGAGTGTGGAGTGCCACAAAATTACCCATTGATGCCGTACCCGATATTACAAATAATCAGGTGCAAATAATTACGGTTTGCCCCACATTGGCGGCTCAGGAAGTAGAACAATTAGTAACTTTTCCGATAGAGCAAAGCATTGCTAATATTCCCGATTTAGAAGAAACCAGAAGTATTTCTAGGTTTGGTTTGTCCGTAATTACAGTTGTATTTAAGGAAAAAGTAGACATTTATTTTGCCCGACAGCTCATTAATGAAAAACTGAAAGAAGCAGAAGAAAAAATTCCGAACGGAATAGGAACACCTGAACTGGCTCCGGTCAGTACAGGGCTTGGTCAGATATACGAATATATAATACATCCCAAAAAGGGAAGTGAAAATAAATACAATGCCAAAGACCTTCGTACAATGCAGGACTGGATTGTTGCAAGGCAACTGTATGGTACACCCGGAATTGCAGAAGTAAATAGTTTTGGTGGCGAGCTAAAGCAATATGAAGTTGCTGTTAATCCTAATCGCTTAAAGGCTATGGATATAAGTATTACCGATATTTTCAACGCTCTTGAAAAAAATAACCAAAATACAGGGGGAGCATATATTGATAAGAAACCAAGTGCTTATTTTGTTAGAGGTATTGGTTTGGTTACATCATTAGAAGATATAAAAAACATCAGTGTAAAAAATAATCCTGGCAGTGTTCCAATTTTTATAAAAGATGTGGCAGATGTACGATTTGGTAATGCTGTAAGATATGGGGCTATGACATATAATGGAGAAGTTGATGCAGTAGGCGGTGTGGTAATGATGTTAAAAGGCGAAAATGCCAATAATGTAATTGAAAAAATAAAAGAAAAACTTCCTACTATACAAAAGTCATTACCTGATGATATTATTATTGAACCCTATATAGACCGTTCAGTTTTAGTTGACAAGGCAATGAGTACCGTAGAAAAAAACCTGATAGAAGGTGCGTTGATTGTTATCTTTGTATTAGTACTTTTTTTAGGAAATTTTAGAGCCGGATTAATAGTAGCTTCCGCTATTCCATTAGCAATGCTGTTTGCCTTAGCGATGATGAATGTGTTTGGTGTAAGCGCCAATTTAATGAGTTTGGGAGCCATAGATTTTGGGTTGATTGTAGATGGGGCAGTAATTGTTGTGGAAGCCACATTACATCACTTAGGCTTACGGAAATCTAAACAAAGGCTTACACAAACCGAAATGGATGAAGAGGTTTTCCTGTCTGCCTCCAAAATTCGTAGCAGTGCAGCATTTGGTGAAATCATTATACTAATTGTTTACATTCCTATTCTTACGTTAGTGGGTGTTGAAGGTAAAATGTTCCGTCCGATGGCACAGACTGTAGGTTTTGCCATTTTTGGAGCTTTGATTTTATCCTTAACATACATACCAATGATGTGTGCTTTGTTCTTATCCAAAAAACCTTCGTATAAAGAAACCTTTTCTGACAGAATGATGAATTGGTTACAAAAAAAATATCAGCCTTTGCTTGAAAAAGCGATTAGCATAAAGTATTGGTTCGTGGGTATCGCCATTGCCATATTTGCGGTTAGTATTTTCTTGTTTAGCCGAATGGGAGGAGAATTTATACCTCAATTACAGGAAGGGGAATTTGCGTTTGAATTTAAGATGCCAATCGAAACTTCATTAGCACAAAGTATTGAAACTTCGATGCTTGCATCGAGATTAGCCAGGCAATTTGATGAAGTGAAAATGGTCGTTGGTAAAACCGGAGCTGGAGAAGTACCTACTGACCCTATGCCACCAGGAGCAACAGATTTAATGATTATTCTGAAGCCCCAAAGTGAGTGGAAATCAGGAAAAACCTATGATGAATTAGGAGATGCAATAGAAGAGAAATTAAGTGTAATACCTGGTGTAACTGTTGAAAAAAGCCAACCTATTCAAATGCGCTTCAATGAACTAATGACAGGTATTAAACAAGATGTAGCAGTAAAAATATTTGGTGAAAACTTAGATACACTTGCTTTGAATGCTGAAAAAGTTAGCAAAATAATACAAAGTGTAAAAGGCGCTACCACTCCACAGGTAGAACGTGTAAGCGGCTTACCTCAAATCAATGTAAAATATGACAGAACCCGTATTGCTAATTATGGGCTTAATGTCGAAGATGTGAACAATGTGGTAAGCACTGCTTTTGCAGGAAAAAGCGCAGGTGTAGTTTATGAAAATGAGAGAAGATTTGATTTGGTAGTACGATTGGATAGCGTTTACCGAAGTAGTATTGAAGATGTAAATAATCTGATGATACCTACACCAACCGGTAATCAAATTCCATTGTCACAAGTTGCAACTATTGATTATAAATTAGGACCCGCACAGATAAGCCGTGAAGCTGGTAAACGAAGAATTGTAATCGGGTTCAACGTTGCAGACAGGGATGTACAAAGTGTGGTAGAAGAAATTCAGCAAAAATTAAATGCGCAGGTAAAATTACCGCCTGGATATTATTTCACTTATGGCGGACAGTTTGAAAACTTGCGGGAAGCCAGTAATAGATTGATGATAGCAGTCCCAGTTTCCTTATTATTGATTTTTGTATTGCTCTATTTCACGTTCCGTTCCTTCAAGCAGGCAGGCTTAATATTTACCGCTATTCCGATGAGTGCCATTGGTGGCGTGTTGGCTTTGTTGCTTCGTGGTATGCCTTTCAGCATCAGTGCAGGCATTGGCTTTATCGCTTTATTCGGAGTAGCGGTTCTCAACGGAATTGTATTGATTGGAACTTTCAACCAATTAGAAAAAGAAGGAATAAAAGATGTATTGAAACGAGTAATTGAAGGAACTAAAATTCGTCTGCGTCCAGTATTGATGACTGCAACAGTAGCCAGTTTAGGATTTCTACCAATGGCATTAAGCAGTAGTGCAGGTGCAGAAGTACAAAAACCTTTAGCGACCGTAGTTATCGGTGGTTTGGTAACCGCAACGTTCCTTACCCTATTTGTACTGCCGCTATTGTACATCATTTTCAATTCAAAAATTAATTTAAAAAGAAAATTCAAAGTGAAACCCATTGCAACTATCATTGTATTGCTACTATCCTTGGTAGGTTTTACAGCAAATGCACAAACGAAAGATTTATCGGGTGTTGATGAGGCAATTAGCATTGCCCTTCAAAATAATCAAAGTATTAAAGCATCAGATTTGGAAATTGAAGCGAGTAAAGTTTTGAAAAAAACAGCCGGAGAATTACCAAAACTCGATTTTAACGCCCAATTGGGACAATACAACAGCACCAAATTCGACCAGTCTTTTCAGGTCGCTCAAACAATTCCATTTCCTTCATTATTTGGAGCAAAAAAGCAATTGATTAATGCAGAAATAAAAGGTAAAGAAATACAGAAAAGCCTAAGTGTTTTAGAATTAAAAAATCAGGTACGAACGTATTATTATCAAATTCTGTACCTGCAACACAATCAAAAACAATTGCAACAATTGGACAGCTTATATGGTGATTTCATAGGCATTGCAAAGCTTCGTTACAAAACGGGCGATACTAAAAAAGTGGATATAAGTACAGCAGAAGCTAAGAAAGGGGAAATCAATTTATTGTTGAAACAGAATGAAGTGTTTTTAAATAATGCAGTTGCCAGTCTGAAAACATTGATGAATACTAAAGAAGATTTTATTATTGCAGAAAATGGAATTTTTCAACCTTTACAAATCAGTAATTTGCTGGACAATGATGCAGTAGCAAATCATCCTGCAATTCAATCCTTATATCAGGATGCAGTTATTGCAGAAAAGACCAAAAAGGTAGAACGTTCGCAAGGTTTACCCGATTTTACGATAGGTTACACAAATCAATCTTTGATAGGCTTTCAAACAGTAAATGGTGCGGAGAAATATTTCAATTCTGGTAACCGTTTTAATTCTGTAAATATTGGTGTTGCTATTCCAATAACTTATGGTGTTACTAAAGCCCGGATAAAATCTTTGGATTACCAAAAGCAAGCAGCCGAAGCCAATGCACAACAGCAACAAAAAGTATTGACAACGCAAATGCAGAATGCCTTGCAACAATACCAACAGGATATGCATCAGTTCAATTATTTTCAGCAGGAAGCATTACCTAACGCTAAGGAGATTGTAGCGGCAGCTCAATTAGGATACAAAACTGGCGACATCAGTTATGTGGAATATCTTTTTGCATTGCAAACCACAACTGATATTCAATTGAATTACCTAAAAAGTATTCAGCAAGTAAACCAATCCGTAATCAATATTTATTCATTAATTAATAAATAAAAATGAAATTCAATATAAATAAAATAAGGTATATAATGGCAATGATTGTCGTTCTATTAGCTTTTTCAGCCTGTAAAAATGATAAGCAAGTAGCGGAGAATAAATCTTCCGAAACCAAAGCTGGCGAAAAAGCAGAAGCAAACAACGAAGAAGAAATGCCAACTATTGCAACACTTTCTGAAGAACAGATAAAAATAGTTGGGATACAATTAGGAACTATCGAACAAAAGGAATTAACGGCAACCATTAAGGCTAATGGAAACCTTAAAGTGCCCAATAACAATAAAGGTAATGCTACTTCTTTGTATGGTGGTGTTATAAAAATGCTTAATGTGCAAATCGGAGATTATGTAAAAAAAGGACAAGTAATTGCCACTATTGCCAATCCGCAGTTCATACAATTACAGGAAGAATATCTAAGTACTGCAAGCAAAATATCTTTTGCCGAACAAGAGTTAGCAAGACAGAAAGAGCTAAATGAAGGCAATGCAGGCGCAAAGAAAAATCTGCAAAGTGCCACAGCCGAATTAAATAGTTTACGTACTCGCAGGGCTTCTTTACAACAGCAGATACAATTAATGGGTATCAATCCGGGGTCCGTTTCAAATAACAATCTGAAATCGGCATTGGTGGTAACCAGTCCTTTGAATGGTACGGTTAGCAATGTATTTGCCAAGATTGGAAGCTATGTCGATGTTTCTTCGCCAGTTATAGAAATTGTAGATAACAGTTCTTTGCATTTGGATTTACAGGTTTTTGAAAAGGATTTACCGAAAATAAAAGTGGGACAAATCATTCATTTTACACTTACTAATAATCCTACAACCGTATATGATGCTACGGTTTTCAGTATCGGTTCGTCATTTGAAAATGAGAGTAAAACCATTGCCGTTCACTGTCGGGTAAATGGCAATAAAAATGGCTTAATAGATGGAATGAATATTACAGGTATTGTAAGCTTAAATAATATTACGACATCTGCTGTTCCTAATGACGCCATTGTAAATGCCGATGGGAAATATTATGTTTTCATTCAAACCGATAAAAAAGTTGAGGAACATAAAGAAGAAGAAAATAAGGGTGGAGAAGAAAATGAACGCAAGGAAGATAAAGCCAATATGAATTTTGAAAAAGTTGAAGTTTTGAAAGGAGTATCTGATATGGGCTATACCGCAATAACTTTTGTAAATCAAATTCCTGCAAATGCAAAAATTGTGGTAAGAGGAGCATTTTTTGTAAATGCTAAATTATCTAATACTGGCGAAGACGAAGATTAAACAATAAAAACAAAAGCGATGATAAATACGAACAAAAATCACAAGCATATTTATGATGCACACGGCAAGCAACTCTGCTGCACGGAGGAAAGCAAAAACGATGCCCAAACAAATACAGGGCAGAGTACTGATAATGTTTGTTGCTCAACGGATAAAAAAGTCAATCAAAAGAGTAATGAACGAAGTGAAGCTGTTGATAAAAACAGCGTTGTAAAAATGTTTTTACCAGGAATTATTTCTTTGGTACTATTGCTAATTGCTATTTACTTAGACAATGCCTTGAAACCTGAATGGTTTCAAGGTTGGGTAAGAACTGTTTGGTATATAATAGCTTATGCACCAGTCGGATTTCCTGTAATTAAAGAAGCTTTTGAAAGTATTGGTAAAGGCGATGTTTTTTCAGAATTTTTGCTAATGAGTATTGCCACTATTGGAGCCTTTGCCATTGGTGAATACCCTGAGGGTGTTGCTGTAATGTTGTTTTATGCCGTTGGCGAAGTATTCCAGACTTTGGCAGTAACAAGAGCTAAAGCAAATATTAAAACGTTGCTCGATCAACGTCCCGATGAAGTGACTGTATTAGAAAACAATCAAGCAAAAACAGTAAAGGCAGAAAGTGTAAACATTGGCAATATTATCCAATTAAAACCTGGAGAAAAGTTAGGATTGGACGGAGAATTATTGTCCGAAACTGCATCTTTCAATACAGCAGCTCTTACGGGTGAGAGCAAGCCTGACACGAAATCAAAAGGTGAAACGGTACTGGCAGGGATGATAAACTTAAATACCGTTTCACAGGTAAAAGTGACAACTGCATATACTGATAGCAAGCTGAGTAAAATTTTAGAATTGGTGCAAAATGCTACTGCTCAAAAAGCACCGACAGAATTATTCATTAGAAAGTTTGCAAAAATATACACACCGATAGTTGTACTGTTAGCTATTCTAATTACAGCATTGCCCTACTTCTTTGTAGAAAATTATGTGTTCAGCCAATGGTTGTATCGTGCTTTGGTATTCCTTGTTATCTCTTGCCCTTGTGCATTGGTAATAAGTATTCCTTTAGGCTACTTTGGCGGAATTGGGGCAGCGAGTAAAAATGGAATATTGGTTAAGGGAAGCAACTTTTTGGATGTTCTTGCCAGCATACAAAATGTAGTAATGGATAAGACAGGTACAATGACGGAGGGCGTATTTAAAGTTCAGGAAGTTGTATTTGACAAGGCATTTGATGAGAAAGAAATTTTAGAAATGGTCAATGCTTTGGAAAGCCATAGTAGCCACCCCGTAGCAACTGCCATTCAAGAATATGTAGGCGATGTAAACCACAATATCCCATTAGAAAATATAGAGGAAATTGCAGGACACGGACTAAAGGCTAATGTAAATGGGAAAGAATTATTGGTAGGGAATTTTAAGCTGATGGATAAATTTTCTATTACTTATGACATAGACCCGAACAGCATTGTCTACACGGTAATCGCAGTGGCTTATGATAGAAAGTTTGTTGGTTACATTACCATTGCGGACAGCATAAAAGAAGACGCACAGGAAACCATAAATCTATTGCATAAGCTCAATGTTAAAGCTACTATGCTTAGCGGAGATAAAAGTACGGTTGTAAAGTATGTAGCGGAACAGTTGGGGATAGATAATGCTTTCGGAGATTTATTGCCTGAAGATAAAGTAAACAGAGTTAAAGAAATTAAAGCCAAAGGCGGAAGCGTTGCTTTTGTTGGCGACGGTGTAAACGATGCGCCTGTTGTGGCTTTGAGCGATGCGGGTATTGCAATGGGCGGTTTGGGAAGCGATGCGACCATTGAAACGGCAGATGTTGTAATACAAGACGACAAACCGAGTAAAATACCTATGGCAATCAATATAGGCAAGCAGACAAAGAAAATCGTTTGGCAAAATATAGCTTTAGCATTCGGAGTAAAAGCTATTGTACTAGTTTTGGGAGCTGGGGGCTTAGCGACTATGTGGGAAGCTGTTTTTGCCGATGTTGGGGTTGCCTTATTAGCTATACTAAACGCAGTAAGGATACAGCGGATGAAATTTTAAGATTAGAACATCCTAATGATGAATAAAACAGACAATTCGTAAGAAAGGCAAAAGTTATCAAATGTCAATTTGTCGAAGGAGAAGAAGAAGAAGAAAAGACCTTCGCTCTTTATGATACTTTTTGGGATATTTTTTAGCTCTGTGTCTTATTGCTTTGATATACATAAAATTAGACACTATTATATCTATCCCTATCACTAAAAATGGACTTATTAGTTCTGTATCGAGCAAAAACCAAAGTTCCAAAAGAGAAACCCGAAAATGCAAATTTCTTTCAAATATGACAGTATTTGGGCTTCTCTATTATTGTTTAAAAAATAGATTTAGGATAACGGATGGATAAATTTTATAACGAAACGCTGGCTAAGCTGGAAAACGAAATCAAAGAATTTGAGATTGAAGCAGACTGTTCGATAGAACGCATTGAAGCAGTTATACAACTTATTATCAAATGTTTATTCGACGTAAAAAAATATATTTTAAAAAGAGGATTTAAGAATGTTGATGAAGAAATTCGCTTTTTTAAATATCAAAAGCCAATTATCGTTTCAAAGCTCATCTATTATAATGCCATCTATAAAATCGAAACGAGAAGACCGTATGGAAATAAGCGTACCAAGAAATATTTTGCCAAAGAACTGAAAAAGCTAAAAAGGTTCTTTGAAAATAACCTTGATTTTTATAAGTATTACCGTAGCAATAATTCTTTCTTTGACGAACAATTTTTTGTACGTGGCAAGCACGATATAAGACTATGGTTAGACACTTTTTATTTTGAGGCAGACCATCGCTTTTCTACTTCGCACGATTATAAGGTTGCCAAGATAATTGCTAATGACCTGATACAGGTATATTTGGAAGACAGGTTAAATAACATCAACGTTAAAAAGGTTTCAGATAATTCGTTGATATGGACAGCAAGCAAAACTGCACTCACGGAACTCATTTATGCACTGTACTCCCACGGTGCATTTAACAATGGGAATACAGAAATAAAATTGATAGCCAAAACGTTTGAAGATGCCTTCAATATTGAGTTAGGCGACTTTTACCATACGTTTATGGAACTTAAAGCCCGCAAAATAAACCGAACGAAATTCCTCGACAGGCTGTGTGAAGCACTGATAAAGAAAATGGACGAACAAGATGAAAAACAGTAAGTATATATGTACACAGGCTTTATTCCTCTTGGCAAGAAGTCAGAGTAATTAAACTTAAATTGTAAATTTGTTTATTGCTTATGTATTAAATACTAAACGTAGTCAGTAAATAAATATGAATACAATCTTTATTAAAAATATGGTTTGCGACCGTTGCATTATGGTGGTACAAAACGAATTGGAAAAACTGGGATTAGATGCTAAAAATATAAAACTGGGCGAAGTTATTCTTTCCAAAGAAATAAAATCTCTGGAAAAAGAGAATTTGTCCAAAACTTTAGAGCCATTAGGATTTGAAGTAATTGACGATAAAAAAGGCAGGATAATAGAAAAGATAAAGAACATTATCATTGACCTGGTACACCATCAGGATAGTGATGTAAAAACCAACCTTTCCGATGTATTGAGTGACAAATTGCATCACGATTACAATTACCTGTCCAATCTGTTTTCAGAGGTAGAGGGTACAACCATTGAAAAATACTTTATCGCCCAAAAGGTAGAGAAAGTCAAAGAATTGTTGGTGTATGATGAGTTGTTATTAAGTGAGATTGCGAACCGCCTAAATTATTCGAGCGTGGCATATTTGAGTAACCAGTTTAAAAAAGTTACCGGGCTAACACCAAGCCATTTCAAACAGATTAAAGAGGATAAAAGAAAACCGTTGGATAAAGTGTAAGTAAATCTTACAAATCAAATCCAAAATTTCACAACAGTACCCATAAATATAATAGCCAATTTTGTATTGTAAATTAAAGCAGGCAAATATGGCGACAAACAGAGAAAATATATACATTCCATTGGAGGATGTAGAAAGCGAACACTGTGCATTAATCGTTGAAAAGGGATTGGCACAGGTAAAAGGCGTAGAAACCCATAAAGTAGAGCTGAACAACCGAAGGGCAGTGATTACAGTAGATAGCAATGAAACCGTAGGCGAGGCTGTTAAGGCAATTAAAGATTTAGGTTACGGAGTTCCTACGGTTAAAAGTGCTTTTCCGGTATTGGGCATGACCTGTGCATCCTGTGCGGGCAGTGCCGAAAGCATTGTGAAATACCAACCGGGAGTAGTTAATGCTTCCGTGAACTTTGCAACGGGCAATCTTACCGTGGAATATCTGCCCAATATGACCGATGCCTCCACCCTGCAAAAAGCGGTTCAGGGAGTAGGTTACGACCTATTGATTGAAGACGAAACCAAGCAGCAGGAAACGCTCGAAGGCATCCACGAAAAGAAATTCCGAACCTTGAAAAACAAGACCATTTGGGCAATTATCCTTTCCCTGCCCGTGGTAATCATAGGAATGTTCTTTATGGATATGCCCTATGCAGACCCGATAATGTGGCTCTTTTCCACGCCCGTTGTAATATGGTTGGGCAGGGATTTTTTTGTAAACGCTTGGAAGCAGGCAAAGCACCGTTCCGCCAATATGGATACGCTGGTGGCATTGAGTACAGGTATTGCCTACCTGTTCAGTGTTTTCAATATGCTGTTTGCCGACTTTTGGCATCAACGGGGACTGCATGCTCACGTATATTTTGAAGCGGCTGCCGTTATTATCGCATTCATCCTCTTGGGAAAACTGCTGGAAGAAAGAGCCAAAGGCAACACCTCTTCAGCCATTAAGAAGCTGATGGGCTTGCAGCCAAAAACGGTCATCGTGGTACAGGCGGACGGAACGGAAAAGCAGACCGCTATCGAAGACGTAAGCGCAGGCGATGTGATACTCGTAAAGCCCGGTGAAAAGATTGCGGTAGACGGCATGGTCATATCGGGCAATTCGTATGTGGACGAAAGCATGTTAAGCGGTGAGCCTGTACCTGTATTGAAAAAAGAAAAAGAAAAAGTATTTGCAGGAACGATTAACCAAAAAGGCAGCTTCCGGTTCAGGGCGGTAAAAGTGGGCAAAGAAACCATGCTTGCCCACATCATCAAAATGGTGCAGGATGCACAGGGAAGCAAAGCACCCGTACAGAAACTGGTCGATAGGATTGCGGGCATCTTTGTTCCCACAGTGATAGGTATTGCCATCCTGACATTTACGCTATGGTTGATTTTGGGAGGCGAAAACGGGGTTGTTCAAGGTCTGTTGGCAGCCGTTACGGTATTGGTCATTGCCTGCCCCTGTGCTTTAGGCTTAGCGACACCCACCGCTATTATGGTAGGCGTTGGTAAAGGTGCTGAAAATGGCATTTTGATAAAGGATGCCGAAAGTTTGGAACTGGCCAAAAAAGTAAATGCCATCGTTTTGGACAAAACCGGAACCATCACCGAGGGAAGACCACAGGTAACGGGCATTAAATGGCTGAACAATGAGGACACTGCAAAAGAAATCCTTTTGAGCATCGAAAAGCAATCCGAGCATCCATTGGCAGAAGCCGTAGTGAAGCATCTTGGCGATGTAGCGACCACCTCTTTATCCATGTTCGACAGCATTACGGGCAAAGGCGCAAAAGCAGACCATGATAACGAAACCTATTATGTAGGCAACAAAAAGCTATTGGCAGAAAACAACATTGCCATTGCCGGAGAATTACAAGACCAGGCCGAAGAATGGGGCAAACAGTCTAAAACCGTTATCTGGTTTGCAAACAGCAAAAAGGCTCTTGCTGTAATCGCTATCGCCGATAAGATTAAGGAAACATCGGTGCAGGCTATCCGGGAAATGCAGGAAATGGGCATTGACCTGTATATGCTGACCGGAGATAATGAAGCTACCGCTAAAGCCATTGCGGAGCAGACAGGCATCAAGCATTACAAAGCCGAAGTTTTGCCACAGCATAAAGCCGACTTTGTGAAAGAACTGCAAAGTAAAGGAAAGGTAGTGGCAATGGTGGGCGATGGTATCAACGACAGCACCGCATTGGCAACAGCCGATGTAAGTATCGCAATGGGCAAAGGCAGCGACATCGCAATGGACGTAGCCAAGATGACCATCATTTCGTCCGACCTGACCAAGATACCGCAGGCAATACGCTTGTCCAAACAGACCGTAGCCACCATCAAGCAAAACCTGTTCTGGGCGTTTATCTACAACGTAATCGGCATTCCGGTAGCGGCAGGCATCCTTTACCCTGTTAACGGCTTCCTGCTCAACCCGATGATTGCGGGTGCGGCAATGGCATTGAGCAGCGTGAGCGTGGTCAGTAACAGCCTGCGGTTGAAGTGGAAGAAATAAAACAGTAAATCTCACAAATCAAACAAGAAATTACACAACAATACTGAACTGAATAGTACGGAAATTTGCATTATCAGATAACTCTAAAATTTATTAACAATGGAAAATAAACAATTTCAATTCAAGACGAACATCAATTGCGGAGGTTGTATCGCATCTGTAAAACCGCACTTGGACAAGGCAGAGGGTATCTGCCATTGGGAAGTGGACACTGCCAACAAGGACAAGGTACTTACAGTGAAGTCCGAGGGCATTACCGAGCAGGAAGTAATATCGACCGTGCAAAAGGCAGGCTTCAAAATTGAACCTTTGGACGCCTAAGCCAACAACTTTTTGAAATGCCCTTTTTCCGACCGAATTTTCTATGAGGTTGGGTTGCTGAAAAAGGGCATTTTATCAATTCTGAAAGAAGGCGATAGGTTATTGCGTATATGGCATTATTTTTCCATATAGCAAAAAAAAGTAAAACGATATAAAAAACCAATCTAATTTGTAACTTTGTTGCGTTGAAAAATTATAGAATACATATAGGCATTTCGACATTGTTCTGTTTGGTTTTCTTTATGATGCCAAGTCAGAGCTATGCCTGTTCCAAAAATTCAACAAAGACCGAGCAGTCTTTCAGCTCAAAGGAGAAATCCAAAAAATCAGAACATAAAAAAGGTTGCAAGAGCAAATCCTGTAAAAAATGCAAAAGTGACAAATGCGGGGGCGGTTGTTCCCACAGCTCTTGCAGGTGCGGTGCTTCAACCACTTCCCTAAATGTCCCAACCGTAATCGAATTAAAGGCAAAAAATCACTTAGCAGCAGCTAAAAAGCAAAAATTCGGTTTCAAAGAAGCCTACTATTCTTCGGGCTTTTTCTCCATTTGGCTACCGCCTAAAATAAGCTAAAACTATGGCCTGATAGCCATAGGTATGTCCTGTCAGAAGCTGTTCCGGCTTTTGCAAATTCCCTATTTGTATCATTTATTTAAAATTTAAAACAGAAATGGGTTTATCAATCCCCCGTTTCTCAAAATGTAATTATTATGAAATCATTATCAAAAATAGTGATGGTAATCGCCGTATTACTATCATCAATAAACGGCTTCGCACAAATCAAGAATGCGAAAACAGAAACCGTAAAAATTTATGGCAATTGTGGTATGTGCAAAACCACCATCGAAAAAGCAGGTAACGAAAAAAAGGTAGCCAGCGTGGACTGGAACAAAGATACCAAGATGGCTACGCTCACCTATGACGTCGACAAAACAAATCAGGATGAAATCCTGAAACGTATCGCTTTGGCTGGTTATGACAGTGAGAAGTTCCGTGCGCCAGATGACGTATATGCTAAACTGGCTGGTTGCTGCCAGTATGATAGACCCGTGAAGACGGTTGCCAAAAACAAGGAGGCGGGAATGGACATGAATGCCGGACATGGCAATCACGACCATAGCCAAATGGCAGCACCCGCTAACAAAGATGCAGCCCAAAACCAATCACAGCTAAAAGCTGTATTTGACAACTACTTTTCAGTGAAAGACGCTTTGATAAAAACCGATGCGGCGACCGCATCTGCCAAAGCCGCTGAATTGGCTGCATCCCTTAAAGCAGTCGATATGAATAAGCTATCGGCAGAGGAACATACGGCTTGGATGAAAGTGATGCAGGACTTAACGGCCAATGCGGAAAGCATTTCAAAATCAAAAGATGTTGCAAAACAAAGAAGTGCTTTTGCGGCACTTTCGGGAAGCATCTACACACTGGCCAAAGTTTCTAAACAGGACACCCCCGTTTATTACCAGCACTGCCCTATGTACAACGGAGGTAAGGGAGCCAATTGGCTAAGTAAAGAGAATGCCGTTAAAAATCCATATTACGGCTCACAGATGCTTACCTGCGGCAGTACAGTTGAAACCATTAAATAACAGGTCTGAAAGCTATGGTACAGTACAATGACATGGTGCAGGCGCTTAAAGACCTAAGACAGCGTGGATACAGTATGGACTTTAGTCTGTTGCCGGACTGCCTGTACTGTGCGTCAAGGAGCCTGAAACTAAAACCGGAGGATTTTACGGTTACGGAAACCCATAGGTTTGAAAGCCTCGACAGCAGTCCTGATAACAATGTCGTGATTTATGCCATATCGTCCAATGATGGTAAGAATAAAGGCGTACTTGTGGATGCCTATGGTGCTTATGCCGAAGAAATGACCCATGAGATGGCAAAAAAATTAAGTGCAACATAACTTTTAAAACCCCTTATTATGAAAAAATACACGTGTCCCATGCACCCGCAGGTGCTAAAAGACGAACCAGGCAAATGCCCGCTTTGTGGCATGGCACTGGTTCCCGTTGGCGGTAGCTCAGTTTCTCATGTACAAAAATCAGGACATGGGCATTCCGGGCATTCTCAACATGGCCATGCTGACGAAAACTTTAATAAACATGAGGGACATCATACAGGTGATTTCCTCACTCGTTTTTGGATAAGCCTTGTCATTACAATCCCTATACTGCTCCTGTCGCACATGATACAGCAATGGTTAGGTTTCTCGCTTGCTTTCAATGGCGATAAATATGTGTTGCTGGCATTGGGTACGGTGATTTATTGCTATGGAGGCTTACCATTCCTAAAGGGAATGATTGGCGAGGTGAAAGCCAAAGCCATAGGGATGATGACACTTGTTGCTATCGCCATATCCGTAGCCTATGTCTATTCCGTAGCCGTTGTATTTGGCTTGCAGGGTATGGATTTCTTTTGGGAACTGGCAACCCTAATTGACATCATGCTGTTAGGGCATTGGCTGGAAATGCGTTCCCAAATGGCTGCTTCACGGGCATTACAGTCATTGGTAGCGTTACTGCCCAACGATGTTACCGTGGAACGAGGCGGAGAAGCTGTAAAGATAAAGCTAGAAGACCTGCAAAGCGGTGAAACGGCTATCATAAAACCGGGTGAAAAAATTCCAGCCGACGGATTGGTTCTGGATGGGCTTTCATATATCAACGAGAGTATGCTTACCGGAGAAAGTGTTCCCGTAAAAAAGGAAAAGGACGGAAAGGTCATCGCAGGCTCTATCAATGGTGATGGTGCGCTGAAAGTTAAGGTAACAGCCGTTGGAAAAGACAGCTACCTGAACAGGGTTATCAATCTTGTGCAGGAGGCACAAGCTACTAAGTCCAATACGCAAAACCTTGCGGACAAAGTTGCCAAATGGCTCACCTTTATTGCCATTGCCGTGGGCATAGGCACATTTGCCTATTGGTATGCAAGCAGTGGAGATATTGCCTTTGCGCTTGAAAGAATGGTGACGGTAATGGTAACGGCCTGCCCGCACGCATTGGGCGTGGCTATCCCGTTGGTAGTCGCCATTTCCACAACGCTTTCGGCGACCAATGGTCTGCTCATCCGCAACCGCACAGCATTTGAAACCACCCGAAAACTTTCCACTGTCATTTTTGATAAGACCGGAACGCTCACCAAAGGTTCCCATGCGGTAGAAAAGGTTATTCCCTTAACGGATGAATATAATGCCGATGAGGTTATCCAGTATGCTGCCGCAGTACAGCAAAATTCGGAACACCATATCGCCAAAGGCATTATGGCTACATTGAAAGAAAAGAGCCTTGCCTTATGGAAGTCTGAAAACTTCAGCTATATGCAGGGCATAGGTGTTAAAGGTGTTGTGAACGGGAAAAATGTCGTAGCTGGCGGCCCGAATTATTTCACCGAAAACCACCTTTCCCTGCCGGAAATTCCAAACGAAATCAATCAAGAGGCCGAAACGGTCAACTTTGTCCTCATTGATGACCGGGTAATCGGCATCATTACTTTGGCAGACAGCATCCGTGAGGGTTCGGCACAGGCGATTGAGGAACTCAAAAAAATGGGCATCAAGTCCTTTCTGCTCACCGGGGACAACGACAGGATTGCTGCTGCCGTAGCCGGAAAATTGGGTATGGACGGGTATTTGGCTAATGTGCTTCCGCACAACAAGCAGGAGAAAGTAAAGGAGTTTCAGGCAAAAGGCGAAATCGTAGCAATGACTGGTGATGGTGTAAATGATGCACCTGCACTGGCACAGG
Organism: Chryseobacterium gambrini; assembly: GCF_900156825.1. Lineage (GTDB taxonomy): Bacteria > Bacteroidota > Bacteroidia > Flavobacteriales > Weeksellaceae > Chryseobacterium > Chryseobacterium gambrini. The sequence continues at coordinate 252,019 of NZ_FTOV01000001.1, forward strand.
CAGATGTGGGCATTGCCGTGGGTTCCGGTACGGACGTGGCTGCCGAAACAGCGGATATCATATTGGTAGACAGCGACCCGAGGGATGTGGTCAAACTGATTGACTTCGGCAAACTTACCTACAAAAAGATGGTACAGAACCTGATATGGGCGGTTGGCTACAACGTAGTGGCAATACCGCTTGCGGCGGGCGTACTCTATCCGAATTTTATTCTAAGTCCCGCTATGGGTGCTGTGCTGATGAGTGTAAGCACCATTGTAGTGGCTATTAACGCAAGTTTATTAAAAATCAAAAAATAAATAAAAATGAAAAATCTAACATTATCAATCATTGCTGTTATCATGGCATTTGTAACAGTATCATGCAATCAGGCATCCAACAAAAACGAGCAGTCTTCAAATGATACTGCTGTTGTATCACAAGAACAGCCAGCTTCCCAACCAAAAGAGGATGATACGGTAGCTGCGCCCGCTGTGAGCGAAACACCGAGCGGTCAGGAAGCAAAAGGAAAAGAAGAAGCAAAAAACTTTTCTATTGCGCCCATAGTTACCGATTATCTGTCCTTAAAGAACGCCCTTGTTTCGGACGATGACAAAGCCGCCGCCAGTTCAGGGAAAAAGCTGTTAGCTACCCTGAATAAAGTGGACATGAAAGCCGTTCCTGCCGATAAGCACAAAAAGTACATGGACATAGCGGACGATGCTAAAGAACAAGCAGAACATATCGGGGAAAATGTCGGCAACATCCACCACCAGCGGGAACATTTGGCCTCGCTTGGCGAAGATTTGAAAGACCTGATTGATTTGTTCGGTACATCGCAAACATTGTATCAGGACCATTGTCCGATGTTCAATGACGGTAAGGGTGCTGTTTGGTTCAGCGAAAACAAGGAAATCAAAAACCCTTACTACGGTTCTAAAATGCTGACCTGCGGTAAGGTGGAAAAAACAATTAACAGCAAATAAAATTCAGGGTTATGGAAAATATGCAAAACAGTCACCATGCGGGTCATTCCTCGGAGCATGGCACGCACAATACAAAACATGCTTCGGCCATGTACAAACGCTTTGCGGTGATGGCTGTCGCAATGTTCGCAGTGATGTATTTTATCATGTACTCCATGATTGACGGGTGGCAGAACCTGATACCCAATATCAACAATTTGTACATGACCCTGCTGATGACCTCGGCAATGCTGCTTATCGAATTAGCGATAATGAAAGTAATGTACCCCAACAGGAAGATGAATTGGGCGATAGCCATCATCTCGGTTGCTGTTGGCATCTTTTCATGGTTTGGTATCAGGGAACAAATCAATGTCGGGGACAAGCAGTTTGCAAAGGGTATGATACCCCATCACGCAGCAGCCATATTGATGTCCGAAAAGGCACACCTGACCGACCCGGAACTGATAGAGCTGCAAAAAAATATACTTAAAACCCAAGCGGAAGAAATTGAACTAATGAAGCGCAAGCTAAAAGAGTTTGAAGAAAGTAAATAATAAAATTTAAAAAAACAAGTTTGGACATGAACAAATAATAATTGGCTTTATTTCCTTATTAACCCTGCTATTCACCGCTTGCGGTCAGGCGGGGTCAAATAAGGATGAAGCGGAACAGCAGCATTCGCAGGCAACTCCGGAAAGCAACGGACATACTACCCAAATAGGTGAATTGGTTCCATCGGATGAAGTCTGCATGGTCAACGATGCCTATATCGGCAAAAAGCAGTTTGAAGTAAAATTTGACGGCAAAACATACTATGGATGCTGCGAAATGTGCAAGGAGCGTATTCCAAAGGATGCTACTGTACGATTGGCAATAGACCCCTACTCTAATAAGCAGGTGGACAAAGCTGTTGCGGTGATTGCCGTTACAGGGAACAACGGTGAAGTGTCCTACTTTGAAAGTAAGGATAACTATACCAAGTATCTAAAAAAGCAAAAACAGTAATTTACTCTCAAAATCAAGCTACAATGAAATATTTAAAGAAAATCATATTAGGATTGGCTGCTATCCTAATTGGCATACAGTTTTATCAGCCATCACGTAACCAGTCGGACGAAGTGCCAGCCACTCATATCGAAAGAATGTTCGCTGTACCCCAAAACGTAAAGGCTATCCTTGTTCAATCCTGTTATGACTGCCATAGCAACAATACCCATTATCCGTGGTACAGCCGTATCCAGCCCGGCGCATGGTACATGGCGGAGCATATAAAAAAGGGCAAAGAGGAACTCAACTTTAGCGAATTTGGCGACTATTCTGTCCGCAGGCAGCGAAACAAGTTCAGGGCTATGGCCGGGCAGGTTAAGGACGGGGAAATGCCGTTGTCATCATACACACTAATTCATCGCAATGCAGTATTGTCACCGGAGGATAAGCAGGTTTTGATAGCGTGGTTTAGCACAATGGAAGACAGCATTAAATAAAATTTTTCAAATCATGAACAGATATAATAAAATACCTATAAGAATTTTGCAAACAGTGCTGATACTGCTTTGCACGCAAACGCTGTTTGCACAGAGAGTGGTGCATTACGAGCTGTATGTAAAAGATACGCTTGTCAACTATGCAGGTAAGCAAAAAAGGGCAATTGCCGTAAACGGGCAAATCCCCATGCCCACCCTTACCTTTACCGAGGGCGACACTGCCGAAATAGTGGTGCACAACCAATTGAAAGAAAGCACATCACTGCACTGGCATGGTGTGTTCCTGCCCAATAAAGAAGACGGTGTGCCCTGGCTTACACAAAAACCCATCGCACCGGGTACAACCTACACCTACCGTTTTCCGATTATCCAGCATGGCACGCACTGGTATCATTCGCACTCAGGCTTGCAGGAGCAGATAGGCATGTACGGTAGTTTTATCATGAAGAAAAGAAGCGATGATAAGACATTCAGAAAAGGAATTGATGATTTGCCGACCGTTCCAATTATATTAAGTGAGTGGACAAATCTTAACCCCGATAATATCAACCGTATGCTACACAATGCAAATGATTGGGCGGCCATTAAGAAAGGCGCAACACAATCATATGTTGAAGCTATTAAGGAGGGAAAATTAGGGGTAAAGGTAAAAAACGAGTGGAAGCGGATGCTGGCGATGGATGTCAGTGACGTTTACTATGATAAAATCCTAATAAATGGTAGCCATAGCACCGATTTGAAAACAATTGATGGTAAAAAGCTAAAAGCAGGCGACAAAGTCAGATTGCGTGTTTCCAATGGAGGGGCGTCTTCATATTTCTGGCTACGGTATGCTGGAGGAAAAATTACAGTAGTAGCTAATGATGGGAATGATGTTGAGCCTGTAGAGGTGGACAGGTTAATCATTGCCGTTTCTGAAACTTACGATATTGTAGTGACTATCCCTCAAGATGGTTTGGCTTACGAGTTCTTAGCAACAACCGAAGACAGGACACAATCTGCGAGTTACTTTATAGGTGATGGGGTCAAACAGCTTATTTCTCCACTCCCACGATTGAAGTATTTCGAGGGGATGAAGATGATGAACGATATGATGAAAATGAATGGCGATTTGAACGATATGGGCATGAAGATGAGCCTTAACCAAATGGACATGAATGTAGTGATGTATCCCGAAATTACCGGAGATGCAACAAAAAAAGCAGACCACAGTAAGCATGAGGGTATGGATATGGATAACGACGCTAACCGTTACAACGCTAATGCCTTGGGAGACATCAAAACATTAAATTATGCTATGTTGCAATCACCTTATAACACCTCTCTTCCAAATGATGCGCCCGTAAAAGAGTTGAAATTCACACTTACTGGCAACATGAACCGCTATGTATGGAGCATGGATAATAAAATACTTTCGGAAACTGACAAAATACCTGTAAAAAAAGGAGAAATTCTACGGATTACCATTTATAATAATTCAATGATGCGGCATCCAATGCATCTTCACGGATTTGATTTCAGGGTGATAAACGGAAAAGGCGAAAAATCGCCGCTTAAAAATGTGTTGGATATCATGCCTATGGAAACAGATACCATTGAGTTTTTAGCAAATGAGGAAGGTGATTGGTTCTTTCATTGCCATATATTATATCACATGATGGCGGGAATGAACAGGGTCTTTGAAGTTGGAGACTACAATAACCCCTATCTACCCGATAAGGCAAAAGCCTATAAAGAATTGCAAAGAGAAAGTAATATGCCTCATTTTATGGCACAAAACGATTTTGCAACCAATGGTAATGATGGAGAAGCTATGCTAATGAATGCACGCTACCAATTAGGAACAGAATGGCGTTTAGGTTACAATGATATGCACGGCTACGAGGTAGAAACACATTTAGGTAGGTATTTGGGCAGAATGCAATGGTTTATGCCATTCATAGGTTTTGACTGGCGTTACCGCAGACTCGGTATTGATGAGCACGAAAAGAATTTGTTTGGGCAAAGAAATGATAAAGACACCCGCAGACAGTTTAGCTTAGGATTTATCTATACGCTGCCGATGCTGGTCAATTTTCAGGCAGAAGTATATCATGATGGAATTGTGAGATTGCAGTTAATGCGTGAAGATATACCAATTTCAAAAAGACTAAGAGGTGGTTTTATGGTGAATACCGACTTAGAGTATATGGGAGAACTTAGGTATATCATTAATAAGAATATAGGGATACGTACCCACTATGATAGCGATATGGGCTTTGGTGTGGGGCTGGCATTGACTTATTAAAATTAAATAACTAAGGGTTGTAAACTGCATAACCGTAAAAAAATATCGGTAAAAAAAAGGAGGTGATGCAGGTGTAATTCGCAAAGACTAACCTGCATCATACTACAACCCTTTAAAGTATGCAACAAAAATCTATCTATCGTTCCATCATCAATACGGTAGAGGTTGAATTTTTTTAAGCAGTAATTGCATCATAAGCTAATACGACAGTGTTAGCTTTTCTGTATTAACCAATAATATATTACATCAAAATGAAGCGAATGGATAAATTTTACAATGAAACATATCTTAAATTGGAAACTGCAATCCAGGAACTGGAGATTGAAACCGACTGCCCCATAAAAAGAATTGAAGCCGTTATACACCATATCATACAAAGCCTTGCCGACTTAAAGGACTTTGTACTGAAAAATGACTTTAAGAATATGGAAGAAGAAATCCATTTTTTCAAGTATCAGAAACCTGTTATTGTTTCAAAGCTCATCTACTACAATGCCATCTATAAAATCGAAACAAGAAGACCCTACGGGAACAAGCGTACCAAGAAATATTTTACCAAAGAACTGAAAAAGCTAAAAAGGTTCTTTGAAAACAATCTCGATTTTTACAAGTATTACCGCAGCAATAATTCTTTCGTTGACGAAAAATTCTTTGTGCGTGGCAAGCACGATATAAGGCTGTGGTTAGACACATTTTATTTTGAAGCAGACCATCGTTTTTCTACTTCACACGATTATAAGGTTGCCAAGATTATTGCCAATGACCTGATACAAGTTTATTTGGAAGACAGGCTCAATAACATCAATGTGAAAAGGGGTTCGGACAATTCATTGAAATGGACGGCAAGTAAAACGGCACTGACGGAACTCATATATGCACTGTACTCCCACGGTGTATTTAACAATGGGAATACAGACATAAAATTGATAGCTAAAACTTTTGAAGAAGCCTTTAATATTGAATTAGGCGATTTTTACCACACGTTTATGGAACTCAAAGCCCGTAAGATAAACCGAACAAAATTCCTTGACAGCCTGTGTGAAGCACTGATTAAGAAAATGGACGAACAGGACGAAAAGTAAATGACCATTACAATACGCCACGAGGCAAATGAATACCTTTTGCTTGTATAATGCTTTCCTGAACCTTTGGGGCTTCATTCTGCTTTTCTGCCTGCTCCGGAGCATCTACTTTAGTTTCAGGTGTAATAGACAACTGTATCTTTCTTTCCACGGCTGCCAGTTCCGTTTTTAGCTCACTCAATCGGCTTTCCTTAGACCAAGTACCGTTAACCACTTCCTGAAGTATCGGCAGGTCTTTTTGTATTTCAGCGATTTTCTCCTGCTCCTGCTTCACAAAGCCCGGCAGTTTTTCCAAAGCCCTTAAAAAATTCATTGCGGCGGTTTCGGGGTCTTTTGCCATCAGACCGTTATTGTAGGTGTACTTGATATTGCCCTCGCCAGTTATAAAAAATCTATTGACCCTTTCGAGTGTTGAATTATCCTTTGGAAGTTCTGTTTTAACCAATAATTGAAACCCGTAGAGGTTGCCTATTTCACGATAGTCGCCTGCCGTGCGGGCTTTGTTCGCAATCTCGTTCAGTTTTGCTCCTATTTGTTTCGGATTTGCATTGGGCGGCAAGCCATCTAACAGCACAGGGTTTTCGATTGTACCGTCCGAACGCTTTTGCAGGCGTTGCTGTAAGTTTTCCCAGTCGGTACTCATCCGGCTCAAACGGGATTGAGTGCTTTGCAACATTTCCATATAATCCTGTACCTTAAATTTGGCACTGGATTTAGAGCGGTTGAACGCCTGCTTTTCGCTTTCCAGTCCGGCAATCTGTTTTTCCAGTTTGGCTTTATCCAACAGGTCTGTATTTCCTGACAGGATTGCCACATATTCCGAAAAGTTCATTCCCGATTTTTCGTCCATACTTCCCTCGTCAATCGTTCTTTTGGTCAGGTTGTTAGTCTTTAACTGGTCGATGAAAAGCTGCTTATTATACAGCAGGTTGAATTTGTAACTGTCCAACGATTTTTCAACTGCATAGATAATCACAGCAACTTTATTATCGGCAAAGAATTTGGCAATCTCATTGCCTTTTCTGATTGCCCGCCCGTCCCTTTGGGCAAGGTCAGACGGTCGCCACGGTGTATCTAAATGATGAACGGCAACAGCTCTTTTCTGTGCGTTTACGCCAGTTCCGAGCATACTTGTAGAACCGAACAGTACACGGATTTTGCCCTCGTTCATTCCGTTGATAAGTTCCTTACGTTGCTTATCATTTTTCGCTTCCTGAATAAACCTTACTTCGTGCGCAGGTATGCCGTGGTCCTCCACGAGTTTGCGTTTTATTTCGGAGTACACGTTCCATTCGCCGGGCTTGTAGGTTCCCAAATCGGAGAAAACGAACTGCGTTCCTTTCTGTGCGTTGAACTGGTTGTAATACTTGGCGATATTTACCGCACAATGCGAAGCCTTGTTGTCGGGATGGTCGTCGTATATACCACTTACCATACGCATATCGAGCGACATCTTACGGGCATAGTCCGTCGCAATGAGCATCTTTGCTTTTTCTTCCCTTTGCGATAATGGTTCTCTACCGAGCAAAGTAGCATCGCCCGTTTTGGCAAACTGCATCAGGCTTTGGATAAAGGCTTCTTGGTCGGGCGTTGGCGGTATGTTGTACAATACCTCGTTCTTAGTGGGGCGGTCAATACCAATATCCTTAGCCGTTCTGTAATCCGTGATTTCAGAATAGAACTGTGCCAGTTCCGGCACTTTGATAAAGTAGCGGAAACGCTCTTTTGCTACAATATTGTTAGCTACCGAAAATTCATAATCGGTCGTTTTCCGTGCATAGATAGCTGCCCACGCATCAAAGGAATGAATACCCTGTTTTTCCAATGCACGGGGGCGCAGGTATTTAAACAGCAGGTACAATTCCGTTAATGAATTGCTGATGGTTGTACCCGAAAGAAAGGTTGCACCCATATCCGCATTGGTACGCTCTTGAATGGTGCGGATTGCAAACAGCAGGTTCAGTGCCTTTTGGCTGCCGTCCACGTTCCCCAGTCCGGCAACCAGTGTATGACGGGTGTTGAACATCAGGTTTTTGAACTGGTGGCTTTCGTCCACAAACAAATGGTCTATGCCCATCATCTTAAAGTCCACAATATCATCCTTACGGTTTTCAATATCGTGTTGCAGCGTTTTCAGCTTTACTTCAAGATTTTCTTTCCGCTTGATTACCCCGGCGAGCATTCCCCTTGTCACTTCCTTGCCTTGCGATTTTAGGGCATCGAGGTTACGCTCTACGCTGTCCAGTTCTATTTCGAGGATTTCCTTTTGTATTTCGGGCGATTGCGGTATCATTCCGAACTGGTCGTGTGTGAGTATCACACAATCCCAATCATTATTTTTAATATCCCCGAAAATCCGCAGGCGTTTTTTCGGCGTAAAATCATCTATACCTGGATAAAGGATTTTAGCGTGTGGATAGGCTTTGCGATAGTCTTCAGCAATGGCAGGTATATTCGCTTTCAGCCCTATAATCATCGGCTTATGGGCTAATCCCAAACGCTTCATTTCCTGCGCTGCGGTACACATTATCAGCGTTTTTCCTGCGCCTACTTCGTGGTCGCAGATAGCACCGTTGTTCAGCTTTATCATCCAAACGGTGTCCTTTTGACTTGAATACAGGTCTTCAATGCCTGCTCCCTTGCGGTCTAATCCCGGAAATTCCTGATGGCTTCCGTCATAGTTTGGGCGAACGAAACAATTAAAGGTATCGTTGTACTGGTCGGTCAGCCTGTTTTTAAACTCATCGTTCTGTGCGTGTAGCCAGTCGGTAAAGGCGGTACGGATTTCGTCAATCTTGGTGTTCGCCATTTGTATGGCTTCCATATCCCGTACTTTAACCTCTTGGTCGCCAACCATTACTTTTTTGGTAATATCAGGCGTGGTATTGACAAGGGCGTGTTTAAGCAGGGCAATACCGTCAAACGTGCGGCTTTCCGCTTTGACCGCATATTTTTCCCAAATGTGCATATTGCCCTGATGACACTTTACGGAAAAGTCGTCGGAGCTTTCGGAGTAATGAACCAGTACATCCGCATCGAACAAATGCGAAGCGAAACGGGCATAAATTCCGGTAGGTATCCACCGTTCGCCGAGGTTAAAATCCAGTTCCTCAAATTCGATACGTTTTGGTCGGGCTTCCTCTAAAGCGGTAAGGCTTTCTTTGGCTTCGGTATCATCGGGATAGTTTTCGAGATAGGCTCTTACTTCATCTGCTTTCTCCACCACGTTGCCTGCAATCCAACGTTCGGCTATTTCATATTCCTGTTGTAGCGGATTGTAGAACAACCGCCCGTGCAGGGCTTCTTTCAGGGTATCGGCAGGCAGGCTGCTGATTTCGGACATAAAGTCCAAATCCACATTTCCGTATTTGTTCAGGGAGGCAGCTAAAGCCTCTTCGGGATTGTCGGTTGCTAACGTAATGGTAGAAAAGCTAACGGGACGGCTGAAAATATCCGCTTTATGGATTATGCCGCCAATGACACGCTCCAGATAGGGAATTTCTTTACCTGCACTGTCTGTTTTTATCAGCTTGGCATTGTCGGCAGTATTGAGATTGCCGTATTTTTTGGTAAAGGCATCGTACAGCAGGTTCAGGGTTTCCCGTTCTTCCCTGTGTTCGGTCTGTTTTTCAGCTTCTTTTTGGTACAGGTTGATATAACTGTCCCTTACGGCTATGTAGGCTTCGGCTCTTGCTTTCTGCGAGATCGGCAATTGCAATGGATGAAAGATTGCTTTTTTGTCGTCCTTTTCTACTTCTTGCAGATAACCTACCCAACCGTTATCCACCACAAGGCAATCGTTACGGTGGAATGATTGCAGTTCGCCACTATACGGAGCAGGTTCAGGAATAGCATTAATATTGATAGCGGTAATGGCTGTCTTATCAGACTGGCCATTACCGTTTATTTGTGAAAACAGGTCGCCGATAGCTTCCTGTTTTTTGCCGTTAACCTGGTTGGTTCCGTTAATAGCACCATTGGATTTTAGCGGTATATAGGGCTGCTGCCTTGCACTGCTGAACAGGTCGGGCTGACGACCTATTGTACCTCTTCTTTTTTTAGTGCTTTGCCTTTTGGTTTGGGTAGTTCTTTTAGGCGGAGCAAGTACCATTACAGGTTCGCCCGCACTTTCAAACAGGTCAAAAATGCTTAGTTGCTTTAATTCCTGCGGGCTTTCCTGACGGACTACCGGAGTGGGTACAGCTTGCGGTTTTTGCTGAACGATTACAGGGTCAATGACCGGAGGTGTAACCTTTGGCTCAATCGGAATTTGTATAACAGGCTCTTCGTTCCGTTCGCCTCTATATAAATTCAAATTCAGGTGCTTTCCAAAATCTTCCGAAAGCATTTGCTTCAAATCTTTGGCAATCCCCTCAACGCCGTCTTTATGCGTATAAATTAAAGCGGGTTGCCCGTATGGGTCGGTATCTAATTTTTGGTCGGTATGGATAATTCTTGCACTATCCTGAAAGAGTGCATTGCCCGGTGTATTGTATTCGGTTGGCTTACTTTGACAAAACAGCTCTTCCCTGTCGGTCAGATTTTGTTTTGCCAATTTTTTTTGCAGGATAATCAGGTCGCTGCCTACTTCCGTACCTGCATAGTCGGTAAACAGGTTGTTGGGTAGTCTTACAACCGAAACCAAATTATTATCCTGCATTAACGCCCTGCGTATGGGTTCGTTCTTAGGGCTGTTCAGAATACCCTGTGAAGTAATGTAAACCAACAAACCGCCCTCACGGAGCATCTCAGCACCTTTCAGAAAAAAGTAATTGTGTATGCTTCGGGCAGCCTGTACTTTGGCATCGTCCCTGCTTCGGGAAAAGGACAAATCAAATACGGAAGTATCGCCGAACGGGATGTTACTGGCGATTACATCATAGCTGTTTTGTTCCCTTTCGGGGATTTCCTCAAAACCGTTAATACGGATATTACTTTCGGGGTAAAGCTGCTTTAAAATCTTGCCTGTAAGCAAGTCCTTTTCATAAGCGGTAACACTGGTTTTCTGATTTTCTGAAAAGGATTGTATGAATGAACCTATACCTGCGGAGGGTTCGAGGAATTTATCAATGTGCAGACCATTATCCCGCAAGGCAGATGAAATGGCATCTATAACCTTTGGCGGTGTATAAAAAGCCGTCAGTACGGAACTTTTCATACTGTCCACATACCTGCGGTATTGCTTATCGTCTTGGGAATTTTCTTTGAGTAGTTGGTGGAGTTCCTGCGTGAGTGGAAAGAGGTCGTGTTCTGTTTTTCTCCAATGATTGATGTCTATTTCGCTTTCTACGGGGTTCAGAACGAATTTAAGACCGCCAAATCCGCTGTATCGCATCATTAGCAGTCTTCCGCCTACGGTGGCTTGCCGTTTCTCCTTTTCCAGTTTAAAAACAATTCGCAGGGCATCAATATTCTGTTGGAGATGGAACCGCTTACTGAAGCCCATTTTCCTCAATCCATATTGAGATGGTTCCGGTCAGTTCGGTATAGAGTACATCAAACTCATATCCGTAGGCGAAATCATCGGTTAATTCATATCCTGCGAAAATAGGCTCACAAACGGGAAACATTTTAAGGGCGAACGGTCGCAGTTCCTCGTCTGCCATTATGGTATCAAATTCATTGCATACCACTTTGAAAACCGTATCGAACTTGGAGAAGTGCAAGCCCTCAAAAAGTATGTAGTTGGCTATTTCGTTGCATTGCTCAATGGCGTTTCCCGAACGGAAAGCACCCTCATAAGCATTGGCAGCCCACGAAGACCGTTGGTCAATAAATTTTTGGACGTGTGCCTTTTCGGGAAAGCTGCTGTTTAATAATTCTTGCAGTCGTAATCTGAAATACGACAGGTCTTTTTGATGTGTACTCATACTATAATTTTTATTTAGAATTTTGCTCGAAACCTAAAATTATAGCAGCAGGTAAGCCCCTCAAAAGAAGTGGCAGGGTTTAGCTTTGAGAGGCAGGATTTGACGTCATGGGCAATAAAAAAACCTCTGAAAGTTCAGAGGCTCGTGCTATGGGTTGTTTAAGATTTGAAGCATCCTACCAACTTCAATATCCATTCTCGAAAAAGCAAACCATTTTTTGCCCAGGTCTTTAAGTGTAGACCCAATGTGGTAAAGCTCTGTACCATCAATGATTAAAAAGCGATCCTGGGCATCGGAGAAAACCTCAATTTCAATCGGAGGATATTGGCTGTTGTACCGTTGTACATCTACCCTTAGCTGATTGCTGATATTTTTGGTATAGATGGTTGCAGTTACATAGGCATTCCGTTTTCCCAATAAGGTCAGTACCGTATCGTCCACATAATTATCCAAAAGAATAATGGAGGTTTTGGCAATTCGGATAATATCGGAAACAATGGCATAGGCATCAAAAACCTGCCCGTTGTAGAAGATACATTTTTTCGCTGTGGAGCTTATCGCTTTCCAAAGCCTTAAAAATCTCTTCAAATTTTTGGTCGGCTTCTAATTGCTTTAATTCAATATTATCCAAACGATGAAACAAAGAAGCGTTGCTAATGAGCATACGCCGCATTTCTACAAAGGCTTCCATTATTTCCACACTCATTCTAACGGCTATATCTGAACGGAGTATGGCAGATGCCATTGCAACGCCTTGTTCGGTAAAAACATAGGGCAAATAACGTCTGCCGCCGTAATTTAAACTTGAGGTTCCAATTTGGAACCTCAAGTTTTCAACTTCCTCTTCGGTCAGTTGAAAGCAGAATGATACAGGAAAACGCTCAATATTTCTTTTTACGGCTTTGTTCAGGTTCTTTGTTTCCACCTGATATAAGGCGGCGAGGTCGCTATCCAACATTACCTGTTTGCCCCGAATGGTATAAATCAGGTTCCTGATTTTTTTGGGTACGATTGACGGTTTATTTTCCATTGCGTTTACTGCTTTTGTTTTTCTCAAACTCAAAGGAACTTTCAGCGTTTTCTTTCAGAATGATGTAAGCATCGAATTTCTTTCCGGCTTTGCTTGTCATCCCTTTGATTAAGGAAGTTTTGCCTTTATTGACAAGGCTTGTTATGTTTTCGATACTGATTCGCACACCGCAGACGGTGCGGAACTGTACCCAGTTACAAGCCTCATCAGGGCATTTCACAATTTTATCACGAATGACGAGTTGCTGACTTTTACATTTCGGGCAGGTCAGTTTCGGCTGATTGGTACTTGCAATAGAAGTTTGCAACAATTCATCGGTAATGGATTTGGCATAGGTTTCCATTTCCTTTTGGAACGTTCCGGCATCTGCTTCGTTATTCTCGATTTTCTGCAATGCCAATTCCCATTCGGCGGTCATTGCCACATCCGCAATCTTGCGTTCTTTGACCAACTCATAAACCTGCAATCCTTTTTCGGTAGGGATTAAAGAGCGTTTATCCCGTAGGATATAATTACGGGTAAGCAGGGTTTCAATAATGCCGGCTCTTGTTGCAGGAGTACCAATACCGATATTTTTGAGGGCTTTGCGCTCTTCTTCGTTCTCAATTTCTTTCCCTGCGGTTTCCATAGCCGACAAAAGCCCGGCTTCGGTGTAAAGCACTGGCGGTTTGATCTGCTTTTCCAAAACGGCAGCTTCCTTTATGGCAAGTTCGTCGCCTTTATGCAATTCAGGTAATTCCTGCTCTGGCTCTTCGCCATCGTCTGTAAAACTTCCTTTGATGGAACGCCAACCCGCTTCCTGAATTTTACAGCCTTTTGCCGTAAAGTCGTAATGCAATACCTGTAACGATACATCGGTTATTTCTTTGACACAGGCTTGCGATATGGCTTCGAGCAACCGAAGCGCAATCATATTGTATATCTTGTTTTCGTCTGCGTTTAGTACCGACGGCACTTTATCTGTAATCAACAAACCGTGATGGTCCGTTACACGGAGGTCATTCACGATACGTTTGTTGAACCTTCCCCATTTAATTTTGGTAAGTGCTTGCTTGCAATCCTCACGGTTCTGCAATGCCCGCACAAGGTTTGGAATTTCTGCCCACATATCTTCAGGAATGTATTTGCTTCCGGTACGTGGGTACGTAATAAACTTCTTTTCGTACAGGCTTTGTGCGATATTAAGCGTTGCTTCAGCAGATAATTTCAGCCTTTTATTGGCTTCCTTTTGCAAGCCAGTCAGGTCGAAAAGCAAGGGCGGTTGTTCCGTAACACTTTTGGTTTCTACCGAAGTAACGGTTGCCATTGCGCCACGCTGAATAGCTTTAAGGGTATCATCGGCAAGCTGCTTTTCGTCCCATTTGATTGCGGAAATACTTTTGAAATCAACCTGTGCTTTGTTGTGCGATAATTGTATCTGCCAGTATTTCTTTACCGTGAAATTCTTATTATCGAGGTAGCGTTTACATATCAAAGCCAGTGTGGGCGTTTGCACTCTTCCGAGCGAATAGATACCGTTGCCTGCGGCAATGCTCAATGCCTGTGTAGCATTGATGCCTACAAGCCAGTCGGCACGGCTTCTGCCTTGCGCTGCCTGATACAGTCCGTCAAATGCTGCCCCGTCTTTTAGGTTGTTGAAGCCTTGCTTTATTGCCTTTTCGGTAAGCGAACTTATCCAAAGGCGTTCAAAAGGTTTGTTGCATTTCAGGTATTCATAAATGTACCTGAAAATGAGTTCGCCCTCACGACCTGCATCGGTAGCAACGATGATGCTGTTGCTTTGCTTAAAAAGCTGCTCAATGACTTTCAGTTGCTTTAATGCGCCAGTATCGGCGGTGTACCCTTTGTCTTTTTTGACCTTGCGGACGGTCAATAAAAACGGGTTGGGCAATATCGGCAGGGATGCTTTATCAAATCCCGAAATGCCGTAATCTTCGGGCATTCCCAGTCCTATTAAATGACCGAATGCCCACGTAACAAAATAGCCGTTACCTGTCAGGTAGCCATCCTTTTTATCGGATGCTCCCACAAGTCCGGCTATTTCCCTTGCTACGCTTGGTTTTTCTGCAATGATTGTTTTCATACTGTATTACATTTTTCTGCCTTTGGATTTTGCAGGCTTGTTATCCTGTTGCTCCTGCTGCTTCTCGTTTTTCGGTCTTTGCTGCCCGGACTTCAAAGGCTCTTGGACGTTCTTGGTCGCTTCGTTGGTTTTACCCTCCGAATTGACGGCAGTTTGTGTTTTATGAGTTTCGGCAGGTTCTACCCGTGCTTTGTACTGACCGGGAAACTCAAAATTGGTCTTTCCGGTATCTTTGTCGAACGTGATATAACCCTTATACGGTTGGTCTTTTTTGTCTTTCAGTTCAACGTATATGGTTTGTCCGGCTTTGAACTTGTTGTACTGCTCATCATCCAGTTCTTTGCCCCTGAAAGTTCTTGGAGCTTCTTGCGGTTGGCTTTGCTGATTGCTTTGTTGGGTATTCTGTTGGTTCGTTTGCGCCTGCTGATTGTTGTTGCTTCTGTCAAACAGGAACTCAACATACCGTTTGTCCGCATTGAATTGTACAGTTGCCGAAAACTCCGTTCCTTTCGAGGAAATCATACCCTCTAAATAGAGCGGTTTGCCCTCCATCAGCGTTTGTTTTTGTTCGTCATTCAGCTTTACGCCCTTAATTTCATCGGGAATTTTTATAAACTCCGTGCGCAGTGCAACCACGTCATTGGTCAGCCTGTCAATACTTATAATGGACGGCATCAGGTCGCCTGTTTTGGAGTTTACCAAATTGACGACACGCCCCATATTACCCGTTTCGAGCAGGTTTTTCTTGTCTTCGTCCGTAAACTTGTGACCGAAAAATTCAAAGTGGAGGTTAGGTTCTCTTTTGATACCGTGTATTGCCACGATAACATTGCCGTCTTCCGCTTGCTGTAAAGACAGGCGGGCATCCGTGCGGAGGATCGAGCCCCCGAGGTTGATACCTATCGGTAAAAGCTCATTGGTTTTATAACCTCGTAACAAAGGGTCGAGCAGGTTCCTTTTTTCAAGATACTCTTTGCTCAATCCGAGGTTTTTCATTGTATCCCAATCAATCTGCTCCGGCTTGTAGCGATATTCGCTTGTTTCCGTTGTTGTTTGTGCTGTTGCCATATTATTTTGATTTTCTTGTTTTTTATCGGGTTGGGGTTCTGCTTTCACTTCGTGTTCTTTCAGCACTTTTTCGCCCTGTGGAGTGGGCTTATCTACGTGCTTTTGTAATTCCTCTGCTTTTTCAGCAGCAACCGAGGCAGGCACTTTGAAGAAAGTAAAGTTTGTAGGGTTCTTTAACTGGCTGAAAAAATTGGAAAAGAAGTTGGAAAAGAAATCACCGCTTTTATCCACACGCATAAACTGGTTTTGATTTTTCTTCGTGGGGTCAACGGTTTCCATTTTCCCGTTTTCGTCTATACTCTTTACTGCCTGGATTTTCATTTTCTCTTTATCCAGTACGAGTAAGATGTCCGAAAGCTGTTCGGGCATTTCCTGTTTATTAGTTGTTTCTTCGCTCATAATCTGAAAATTTCAAAATTTCACGATCGAATGTAAAGGAAGCCTTCACTGATTTGCTTTATGTGGCACTCAAAGGCAGCGTTTGTCACTTATTGGCATCCAGTTTAGGTAACGGAGGGTTAAAACTTTCCCTGATGAACTGATGCACATCGGATAGCTTGTAATACAGTTTTCCGCTAATGGTATAATAAGGGAGCTTACCTATGGAGCGATACCGTTGCAGGGAACGGTTACTGATTTTCAGCATTTGCAATAAATCCTGATTATCCAGTAACTCTTCGCCGTCTATGCTGTTGCGCTTCTTTTGTAAATCGTCTATGTGATTGCCAAGAATGTCCAGCCTATCCATTATGCGTTCCATCCACGCCACAAATTCCATTTTGTCGATATTCATACGGGTACGCTTTTAATTATTACCTGATTTCAGCTTTCTGCCTTTTTCGATATAGCTTTTGCCTTTCGCCATAAGCTGCTCTACATATTCATCGGTGGTCTGCACAGCGTTAGCGTTGAGCATTTCCTTGATAGCACCAATCGTATAGTAATACTGCCCGTACATTTTTGAAAAGGCTATCTGCCCATTGGTGCGCATACGCCACAATGTTTTTTCGCTGATGTGGAGATACTGGCAGACTTCGTGATTGTTGAGCCACAAACTATCGTAGCTTGTATCTTCCAGTTTGAGGATATATTCGCTAATGGCTTTCAACCGCTCATTGAGGTGCTTCCACACTTCTTCGTCAACTGTTATAATATTCATTGCACTGCTGTTTAATGTTCACAGGGCAAAATTCAGAAGTGTGGCAGTGTTTGTCTGCCAATGCTTACCCATTGGTTTGGCACTTTTTTGATTTTTTTTTGCAATGAGGAAAATCCTTGTTTAATAAGGGTTTTAGCGTGTTTCAGTTATTTTGTTGTAGCTTTTTGCCAACTTTTGCCAATTGGCAGATATGGACAAAAAAAGCAGTACACAAAATGTACTGCTTTGAAACACTTTTGCTGTTACGGCTAAAGGTCTTTATCCATATACTCTTCGAGGGAAATTTTGAGTTGGTCTAAAAACGCCGTCCGGGAGCCTGCCCTTGTTTTCATTCGGTGGAAAGAATGGTGTATATCGTTCAAGGGCGTTCGGAATAAGATTTGAAAAATCAGAGCTAATTTTCTGATGCCTATTTTACCGTATGCAATAGAATTGGAAGCATACAGGGCGTAAATCAATTCTATCAGTGCATTTTGTGAATTAGTCCACGAAATGTCTTTGCTTGCATCCCCGTTCATTAAAATGGTATCGGGATTTTTTTCAGGATTGATTTTGGTAAGCAAAAAAGTATAGAGTAATTCATTGGCTATAATGTGGGCAACTTTGTTATCGTAGTAGCTTGAAAAGCTAAGGTCAATTTCAAATACGGCACTCTTTAAACCATCGTGGTAATTGACTTTTCCGAGCCTGAAATAACTGTGGTCACGGTCTGTTCTGCCTGCACGATAGTACCTGTAAAAATCCTCATTGGATATGCTTTCCTTGTATTCGGATTTCAGAATTTTCAGTTGGTTTTCAAAATAACTTTGGTGTATTCTCCCTGCACTTACGGGGCAGGTAGTTTCAATGCGGAATACCTTATTGTAATAAATAAGTTTTCCTAAAATCTGCGGTTTGATATTCTTGAAAAAATTGATTTCCTGCCGTTCGTCCTTAAATCCGGTCTGCAAGACTTTCATCTTTATAGTAAACAGCATTTCCTTTAAGAATAAGGTCATTTGGTAAGCCTCATCCGCAGTTTGCATCATTTGAGAAGATAGCATATCTTCCTGACGCTGAATTTCCGATAATATTTTGTTCAACACGATTTCCATAGCTTAGTCTGTTAAAAGTTATCACTACTTGTTTCGGAACCACATTTTAATTGATATACCAAAACTTGGAAATAATATGTAAACCATTATCACATTGTGTCCCCATATTGGGAAAGATTTATTTCCAATTACGCTTTTTGATGTATATTGGAAAAGCAGAAAAAGGGTCAAGTACACTACGACTTAACCCTTTTTTTATTAAATTTGCAATAATGATTTACAAGGTAATCAGATGAAAGCGAGTGCAGTAAGCACCATTACTAAATCGTTACCGATAGCACTTTCGGTTCTTGTAAACTACTCTTTATTAGCCACTTTGGGCTATATTAATCTTTTTGGTTAAAAATAATAAAGTAAAAGCATAATTCACGTATGAATTTTTTAAAAATATTTTCGATCGGAGTATTTTTTCTTGGTGCATCTTACGCGAATGCACAGACGAAAGAAACAGCAAAAAAGAAACCTGTTGATAACCCTCCAAAATGTGCCAACATCAAAGAAGGTAAATTTTTCAGAATGAATTATCCGCCCAATCTTTGGTACATGACCATAAAAGATAATATACAGACCGAATATTATAACGACGGTAAAGATTTTATAAAATTATCCATGGTTTTTGTAGGAGACTGCGATTATAAATTAGTCGTTGTTGAAAAAAGCGAAAAAGAACATCCTATAAAAATAGGAGATGTCTTAAGCAATAAAGTTCTTGCTACGCAGGATGATTATCTGAAAATTCAGTCGAAATTCGAGAACGATACCTACGATTTTGTGCTGATAAAAGCGAAAGAAAACAAAAAATAAACAGACGAATCATCCGGTTCGGCTTCAACTAAACGTAAAAAATAGAATTATAAAAAATGAAAGAAGTATTCATCGTTTCCGCAGTAAGAACTCCGATGGGAAGTTTTTTGGGAAGTTTATCAGCAGTTCCTGCAACTAAACTGGGAGCAGTTGCTGTAAAAGGAGCATTAGACAAAATCGGTTTGGATCCTAAACAGGTTCAGGAAATCTACATGGGGAACGTTCTACAGGCGGGAGAAGGACAGGCTCCGGCGCGTCAGGTTGCTTTAGGAGCGGGACTTTCTAACGAAACGCCTTCTACTACGGTAAATAAAGTTTGTGCATCCGGAATGAAAGCGGTTTCTATGGCGGCACAGGCAATTAAAGCAGGAGATGCAGAAGTAATTGTTGCAGGAGGTATGGAAAACATGTCTTCAGTTCCTCATTACTATAACGCAAGAAATGCGGCAAAGTTGGGCGATGTAAAAATGCAGGACGGAATGGTTCTGGACGGACTTACAGACGTTTACAACAAAGTTCATATGGGAGTTTGTGCTGAAAAATGTGCAACAGATTACAGCATTTCAAGAGAAGAACAGGATAATTTCGCCATAGAATCTTACAAAAGAGCGGCAAAAGCTTGGTCTGAAGGTAAATTCGCTGATGAGGTTGTTCCTGTGGAAATTCCTCAGAGAAAAGGAGATCCAATCGTTTTTGCAGAAGATGAAGAATATAAAGCCGTAAATTTCGACAGAATTCCTACACTTCCTACAGTTTTCAAAAAAGAAGAAGGAACGGTAACGGCAGCAAACGCTTCTACACTAAACGACGGAGCTTCTGCTTTAATCCTTGTTTCTAAAGAAAAAATGGAGGAACTGGGACTTAAGCCTTTGGCAAAAATCGTTTCTTACGCAGATGCAGCACAGGCTCCTGAAGATTTTACAACAGCACCTTCAAAAGCTTTACCCATTGCGCTTAAAAAAGCAGGTTTAGAGCTTACAGACATCGATTTCTTCGAATTCAATGAAGCTTTCTCTGTTGTAGGTTTGGCAAACAACAAAATCTTAGGATTGGATGCTTCTAAAGTAAACGTGAACGGTGGAGCTGTGGCAATTGGTCACCCTCTTGGAAGTTCAGGATCAAGAATCATTGTTACTCTCATTAACGTTTTGAAGCAGAATAACGGTAAATACGGTGCCGCTGCAATCTGTAACGGAGGTGGCGGTGCTTCTGCAATCGTTATCGAAAATATTCAATAATCATTGATATTGATACATTCAGAATCCGGAAGTTTTACTTTCGGATTTTTTTTTGGAGCTTTTTCCCGCTTTCCGCACTCGCTATTTTGGGATTCGGCGGCGGCAAAAGCCGCCGCCGAATCCCAAAATGAGCTCAGACAAAGCTGCAATCGGGGCTACAACTACAGACATCTACAGAAATTAACGGTAAAATTCATTTGAAAGTTAAAAAACTTTTAAAAATCAAACTCAATCAAAAAAATACAATGCCTAATTGATGTAGAACGTTTTTTGGTCCGAAAAATATTCAGACACAACAGGAACCATTTCGGATAAATTGCGCATGAGGAAAAACCATTTTATACACTCCAACTTTAACGGAATAATAAAATTTCCTCCAAACAAAATAAAAACCTCCGAATATTCAGCGGTTTTGCTATTTTTGTGTTTATTAATATTTATTTGAAATGTCTGAAATTGAGAATCTGCAAACTCAAAATATAAAGAATAATCCAAAGATCATGAAAGCCTGGGCGGTTTATGACTGGGCAAACTCCGTTTATTCTTTGGTAATTACCTCTACTATTTTCCCTATTTACTATTCTATTCTTACCACAGCGTACGAAAAAAAAGAATATGTGGCGGCAACAAAATCCTGGATTGATGTCCCTGTAAGACACATGATTAAGATCTTCGGAAAAGAATATCAACCCGATGCCGTGTACGGATATTCCTTAACGATTTCCTTCTTTATAGTAGTTTTGTTATCTCCGTTTCTATCCTCTTTGGCAGATACAATCGGGAACAAAAAATCCTTCCTGCAGTTTTTCTGCTATTTAGGCGCTACATCCTGTATGGGATTGGCAATGTTTACCGGAATGCACAACGTATTCTTGGGATTACTCTTCAGCATTACCGCAAGTGTCGGATTTTGGGGAAGTCTGGTGTTTTACAACTCCTTTTTACCGGATATTGCGACAAGAGAGAAACAGGATGCACTTTCCGCAAAAGGATATGTTTACGGATATATCGGCTCGGTAGTTTTGGTGATCATCTGTTTGCTTTTAATTCAGGTTTTTGCAAAAGGCGCTGCACAACAGTTGCTTTTCACAAGAATCAGCTTTTTATTAACAGGAGCTTGGTGGTTCGGTTTTTCTCAGTATACCTTCAAACATTTGCCTCAGTTCGGTGATGTGAAAGAAAAGCTTCCGAAAGACTTAGTCCTTTTAAACTATAAAAACATCTTCAAAAGACATAAAGAACAGGGTGGATTCTTCGAAGTTTTAAAAGACAATTTAAGCTTCTATAAAGATATCGCTAAAGAAAGCTTTCATGAATTATTTAAAGTAGGAAAAGGTCTTTTCAAAGATAGAAACCTGAAATTTTTCCTTTCCAGCTTCTTTTTTTACAGCGTAGGAATGCAGACCATTTTCCTGATGGCAACCCTGTTTGGGAAAAGTGAGATCAATCTTCCTCAGGATAAACTGATCGGAACACTCTTGGTCATTCAGATTGAAGCCATCATCGGAGCCGTAATATTCTCAAGATTATCCAGAAAAATCGGAAACAAAAATGTCATCACCATTGCTATTATTCTTTGGATCGTTGCCTGCATCTGGGCATATTTCCTTAACAAAGAAAATCCTACAGTAGAGTATCAGTTTTATGGCGTAGCTGCTGTGGTTGGTTTGGTAATGGGAGGACTTCAGGCAATGTCCAGATCTACCTATTCCAAACTTTTACCGGAAAACTCAATGGAAAACACAACGTTTTTCAGTTTTTATGATGTTCTGGAAAAAATTGCCATCATTGTGGGAACATTTGTTTTTGCTTTATTTATCGACAAATACGATTCTTTAAGAGCCATTTTTGCTAAAATTGATGTTACGCTGCCTTCTGCTTCAGGAATGAGGTTTGCAGCATTTTCAATGGCATTGTTTTTCTTTGTAGGATTAATTTTAATACGATTTTTGAAGCTCAATACCCAGAAAAAATAATTGAAATTATATTTTTAAAAAACTTAAGGCGCTGATAAAGCGTCTTTTTTATTTTATCATCATGAGAAATTATATATTTTATGGTATAATTAAATTTTTCATTACTTTTAACAATTAAAAAATGTGAAAATATTATTATTTATTCACTGTGTTTTGATTTTTTTTGTTTATTTGCAAATCTAATAAGTCGTTAAAATGATTAAGAAATTTCTAACTCTCTGTATTTTGCAGTCTGCGGTTTTTGGCTTCTCCCAAAACATGAGACCTGTAGCCCAAAAAGTCTCGCAATACCACACCCAAAAGAAGGACTTTGAAAAGTTCGATTTATTCACCATCAACAAAAATTCAGAAAAACTTGCCGAATACAAAAGAGCGGCAACCGATATTTCTGTGCTGAATATCGATTCTAAACAGCTCAAAAAGTTAGTACACGAAAAACCTGAATATCTTGAAATTTCTTTTCCTTTCAATGAGAAGGTAATTACTTTGGAATTGTATAAAAATCAGATATTTACAAACGATTTTAAAGTGACTACCAACAAGGGCGAAATCGTAGATTATACACCCGGAGCGTATTATCAGGGAATTGTAAAAGGAGACAATCAATCCGTGGTCGCGTTCAGTTTTTTTGAAGATGATGTGGTAGGAGTAGCTTCCACCCCCGAACTGGGAAATGTAATTCTCGGAAAAGTTAAAAATTCTACAGACTTTGTAAGCTATTCAGATTCAAAACTTACAGGATTAAATCCTTTTGTCTGCGGCGTGGATGAATTAACGGATAATCACAACCAAAAAATATCTTTCGATCCGGATGCAAAGAAAACAACAGGAAAGGTCATGACGCAAAACTGTGTAAGAATTTATTACGAAGTTTGCTACACACCTTACACAAACAACGGATCTAATACAACAACTACAGCGAATTGGCTAACCGCAATTCATAACAATATCTCAACGCTTTACAGCAATGATGATATCAAAATCGCTTTAAACGAAATTTATGTGTGGACAACGGCAGATCCTTACACCGGAACACCAAATGCAAATCTGGCAAGTTTCAGAACCAACCGACAGACTTTTAACGGAGATCTGGCTCATTTGGTCAATCAGCCTTCTACAACAAGTGTAGCTTACATCAATTCTCTTTGTACAACAAGCAGACACGCGTATTCCGGAGCTTCACAGACTTACAATAATGTTCCTGTCTATTCCTGGACCATCGAAGCGATGACTCACGAAATGGGGCACAGTTTAGGTTCGCCTCACACTCATGCATGTGCGTGGAACGGAAATTCAACAGCAATCGATGGTTGCGGAACGCAGGCTGGTTATCCTGAAGGAACCTGCGCCACAGGACCCATTCCTTCTTCTACAGTGAAAGGAACCATCATGAGTTACTGTCACTTAGTTTCAGGAGTAGGAATTAATTTTGCAAACGGTTTCGGTCCTCAACCGGCTGCTTTGATCAGAAATACAGTGGAATCCAAACCTTGTTTAGGAATGAATTGTACAACAGCATGTTCTACAACGGTGACTTCACTTTCTGTTTCCAACATTACACAGATTTCAGCAAACGCAGCATTTACCGATGCCACATCTGCTTCCTGGAAATACAGACTGACGAAATATGACGGAACGGTTGTTTCCAGCGGAACGACTTCCACACAATCTTTAAGCATGGCAAATCTTCAGCCCGCAACCTATTATCTTTTATCAGTAGGAACAGATTGTTCTGCGGGTTACCAGAGAACGCAGATGTTTTTAACAGATGGAGACTGGTGCGACGGAGCGCAGTTTACAGACACAGGAGGAACAACTTCCAACTACGGAGACAGCCAGACTATTGTGAAAACTTTTTACCCAAGTTCAGGAGCTTTAACGATGAATTTTACAGAATTCGGTCTTGAGCAGGATTATGATTTTATGTATATTTATAACGGTCCTTCTACAAGTTCTCCTTTGTTTGCGAATGGAAATGGTTTAACGGGAACTGCTTTACCCGGAACATTTACTTCTACCCATCCTTCCGGTGCAATTACGGTAAGATTCGTGTCTGATCCTGCAGTGAATGACATTGGCTGGAAAGCAAACTTCTCCTGTGCGGTTTTGGCGGTGGAAGATGTTAATACGAAAGACAATACTGTCAATATTTATCCTAATCCGGCAAGAAACATCATTACAATTTCTTCAAAAGATGCTTTAAAATCATTCAAGATTTATGATGAAGCAGGAAGATTAATAAAATCTGAATCTTCATTAAAAGGTAATAAACATGACGTTACTATTTCTTCCATGCAGACAGGAAATTACGTAGTGACGGTAGAAACAGAAAAACAGAAAATTACCAAAAAGCTGATTAAGCAGTAATTTTAAGCTCCTTCATTCTTTAATAATAAACTGCAGACAGACAGTTTTAAACATAATGTAAAAAAGCCTGATTTTTTCAGGCTTTTTTTGTATATTTATAGTAATAGGAATCCTGATTTTAGATTTAATTAAAATTTAAGAATATTTTGCTGTTAAAATTTGTTAGAATTCGGCGCGGGATTTGCTTATATTCACTAGAATAGTATTAAATTTGCAAAAAAATTTATTTAAATAAATGACAAACCCATTATTTTACGCAAAAATTCTTTTGTTCGGAGAATACGGAATCATAGAAGATTCCCAAGGTTTGACATTACCTTATAGTTTCTATAAAGGTACCCTCAAGTTCTCTTCACTGGATTCCGAATTTGAAAAAAAATCCAATGATCATCTTAAAAAATACGCAGATTATCTGCAGAATTTAGCACTTCCTGAAACTTTTGAGCTTAATGTTTCAAAGTTTAAAGAAGAAATTTCTGAAGGATTATTCTTCGACAGCAATATTCCTCAGGGATATGGAGTAGGAAGTTCCGGTGCTTTGGTTGCCGCAATTTTCGAAAGATATTCTGTTTCCAAGCATGAGCCTGAAAATATTTCAAAAGATGAACTGAAAAGTCTTCGAACAGTTTTTGGCTTAATGGAAAGCTATTTCCACGGAAAAAGCTCAGGAATTGATCCTCTGATCTGCTATATGAATCTTCCGATTCTTATCGAAAGCAAAGAAAGTGTAGATAAAGTTGCCATTCCGGAAAGCGAAGCCGGAAAAGGGGCAATATTTTTAATCGATTCAGGAATGACTGGCGAAACAGGACCGATGGTTCAGATTTTTTTTGAAAAGATGAAGACCGAAGGTTTCAGAAAAACCCTGAAAGAAGAATTTATCCGTTACAACAATGCTTGTATCGATGCATTCCTTAAAAAAGATATGAACCCGTTTTTCAGAAATCTGAAAAAGCTTTCTCATTGGGCGTATGAACATTTCCGTCCGATGATTCCCGAAAGTTTATTTAATGTCTGGAAAAAAGGACTGGATTCCAATGCATATTATTTAAAACTCTGCGGAAGCGGCGGCGGCGGTTATATTTTAGGTTTCACCAAAGATTACGAAAAAGCAGAAAAAATGCTTGATGGCTTCCATAAAGAAGTGATTTACAGATTCTAAAAATTGTTGTGAATGAATTCTGAAAAAGAAACTTTCCAACAGAGAAATTATATTCAAAAATCTTTTTTTTACAGATTTTCACAATTTGTGGGCTTTCTTTTGGGAGCTCGCTTTTTTGTTGCCGTTCTGCTGATTTTTGCCCTCTATGTTTCCACATTTTTCCTCTTTAATCAGGATGAAAATTTCAGAAAATTCGTATTCGATTTTAAAGTTCACGGGATTATTTTCTGTACGGTTCTTACGATTCTTGCCGGAGGAATTATCAACCAGTTTTACGATTTCGAAAAAGATCATGTTGTAAAGCCTTTCAGAACGAGGATTCAGAGCTTCATTAAGCAGAAATATTTTCTCTATGCTTACCTCGTTTTAAGCGTAATTTCTTTGGGAGTTGCATGGATGATTTCGCATAATGTTTTTGCGTTTTTTGTAGTTTATCAGTTCTTTATGTGGTTTTACAGCCATAAACTCAGCCGGATTTTAATATTAAACAATCTCACTTTTGTAAGCCTTACGTTGTATCCCTTTTTCGGAATGATGGTGTATTATGAAACCTTTTCGAAGAAAGTTTTACTCATGGCGGTTTTTCTTTTTCTGATTCTTTTATGCATTGATATTGTAAAAGATACTTTAACAAAAAGCGTTGATAAAGCGTTTGGATACACAACAATTCCCAATTATTTTAAAAGCAGGAATACCAAAACAATTATCGTTTCTCTGCTCATCATTACCATGGCAGTATCCATGAAGCTGATCATGAAAACAGGAATTGCAGGATTCATGGCGTATTATTTTACTGCCGGATTATTTATTTTCATCCTTTGTGTTTACCTTATTTTAAATCATACAAGAAAAAGCAATTTCGTCACGCTTAATATTCTCAGAATTTGGGTTTTTATTGGGATAATCGCAATGCTTCTCAACGGGCTGGAAGGTAAATTATAAAAAATTTTCTTTATAAAACCTGATCCTTTTATTACCTTTGCAGAACCTTAAATTAATAAAAAGTAATGCCCATTTTTAACGATACTAAAGTCGCATTTGCGGATAAATCCGATGCACAGTTAAGAAAAGCGTATTGGATGTTCAAAATGATTGAGCAGCCTTCTCTTACAAAAATTGGAACTTCTGTTCTTAATTTCACCGTTCATAATAGTTTTCCTTTCGTTACCGGAATTGTAAAAAACACTTTGTTTGAGCAGTTTTGCGGTGGTGAAACCCGTGAAGAAAGTATGAAGGTAGTGAAACAGCTGTTCAGAAGAGGAGTCGGAAGTATTTTCGATTATTCTATTGAAGGTAAGGAAGACGAAGAAACTTTTGATGCGGTTTGCAAAGAGATCAAAGATATCGTAAGATTTTCTGTAGGAAATCCGGCAATTCCGTTTATCGTTTTTAAACCTACAGCTTTCGGAAGAATTGATCTATACGAGGCTGTCGGAAAAAATGCTGAACTCACAACAAGCCAGAAAGAAGAATGGGATAGAGTGGTAAAAAGGTTTGACGAAGTCTGTAAACTTTGCCACGAACACGACAAAAAAGTAATGGTGGATGCCGAAGAAACCTGGATGCAGGATGCAGCAGACCATCTTTGCGAAGAGATGATGGAGAAATACAATCAGGAAAAACCGATTGTATGGAATACCATTCAGATGTACAGAACCGGAAGATTAGAGTATATGGAAGCGCATCTTCAGCTCGCGAGAGAAAAAGGCTATTTTATCGGGTATAAAATCGTTCGTGGAGCCTATATGGAAAAAGAAAGAGCAAGAGCCGCAGAAAAAGGCTATGCAGATCCTATTCAGCCGACAAAAGATGCTTCCGACAAAAATTACAATGCAGGAATTGATTTCGTTATGAATCATTTAGATAAAGTTTCGGCATTTTTCGGAACCCACAATGAAATTTCTTCAGAGCTTGTCATGGATAAAATGAAAGCTAAAGGACTGGAAAACGGAAATCCTCATATCTATTTCGGGCAGCTTTACGGGATGAGCGACAATATTACGTTCTATCTGTCAGATAAAGGCTATAATGCGGCAAAATACCTTCCTTACGGACCTGTAAAAGACGTTGTCCCATATCTTACCAGAAGAGCGCAGGAAAATACTTCTGTTGCGGGACAAACCGGTCGTGAACTGGGTCTTATCAAAAAGGAACTCGAAAGAAGAAAAGCAAGCAGATAAATTTTAAAGATAAATTTCTAAGCCTTACAATATTTTGTGAGGCTTTTTCATGGCTCAAATTAAACTCAGCTTTTTATAAGTCAGATGGAAATAGGGCAAATTTTTCTTGATAAATTTAATCAGTCATAATTTTAGGGCTCAAAACTTTCAAATTTTCCGCTTTCGTAGAAGATGACAATTCTTTTAATCTTATTTTGCTGATTTTCAATAGCTTGAGCAATAATTTCATCATTACTTTTTTCTAATAGCTGAGAATCCGATATTTTCTCGTGAGCTTTACTTTGATCCGATATAAACGATTCCTGACGATCCATTTTTGGCGGTTCTATTTCTGTTTCTTCACTGCCAAAACTTTCATCATTATTTACCATCGTAAAAAGATCGGGGAGAGAAGTTGTTCTTGGTTTCTCTTCTTCATAGCTTTCTTCTTCCAGTTCAGGAATGTTCGAGTCGGGAAGCTCAGATTTCAGCATTTCACCTTCTCCGGTAATCAGCCAGTCCCAAAGAATTTCAGGAAAGCGCGATTTTATTTTAATGATAAACTCAAGCGACGGCTTATTTCTTCCGGAAGTAATGTGGGAAATAGAAGATCGCTGTACTTCAATCTCATCTGCAAACTCCGAAGAAGAAAGATTAGAATATTCGATAACTTTTGAAATTCTCTCGTTTAGACTCATAAAACCATTCTTAAAACGTGTTACAAATGTAAATAAATAAATTTACAAATGCAAATCAATACAATAAACAAATGTAAACTATGATAAAATACATTTGTAAACCATGTAACTATCTAAAAATAAGTGTTCTATAAAATTAATAAAAGACTAATTCTAAATTTTACAAAAGTTTATCCACAATTAAATTATTAAAATCAATAAAATTTGACTGGAATCGTCGATAACTTATTGATAAGTTATGTTCATATAAATGTCATTATTGATGTAATAAACATAATTTTGTTGCGGTTTAATGCAGTGTATCATCAAATACAGATAATGTACTTAAAATAACAGATAAACGCTTTATAATAGGGTAAAATGAACGTTTTACTTTTGTAAAATACAGCTTTTAAACGCTTTTGGACTGGGTATTGTATTATTTTGATGTAAAATATGGTTATTGATATTTTTTAAGATTTACCAGATTAAATTTCTGAAATTAAAAATAGAAATAATTTAGTAGAAGACTGTATTTTTCGATGATTTACATTTGTATACAGTGTTTTATTCAAAGTTTTCAACAATTGTTTTGTTTAACAAATTTCCTCATATTTCTTTAAAACAAAGACTTTTACTACTTAAAGTAATATTCAAATACTCATTTAATTAAACTTCATAATTTACTGAAATTGAGATATTTAAAATATGAGAATTAAATTATTATCAATCCACAATTTTATCAACAGACATTTTGTCACAACCAATTGTTTAATTATTTCACAAATGTAAAATTTAATTTTTCCATAAAAAAGCCTTAAATTTGACTATTGTAAACTATTTATATGAACTTCGAACAGATCTATTTACAAAATCCAAATTTCCCAAACCGCTATATTTCCCCTGAAAAATTATTTTCTTACCTACAGAACAATCTCAGTGATCATATAAAACAGATCGGAACGTCTTATTTAGAAAAACCTATTTATAAGTTAACAGTCGGAACAGGTAATATTCATGTACTCGCTTGGTCGCAGATGCACGGAAACGAATCGAACGCAACACACGCGATGCTCGATTTGCTCGTGTCTTTAGATAAAGCTCCGGAGTTGAAAGAAAAATTATTCACTAAAATTCAGCTTGATTTTATTTTTATGCTAAATCCCGACGGATCCGAAAAATGGACAAGATTAAATGCAGCCGATATCGATCTGAACAGGGACTTCCATAACGAAGCCAGTAAAGAGATCAAATTCTTAAAAAATACGGTGGCTTCAAAAAAATATGATTATGCTCTGAATCTTCATGAGCAGAGAACAATTTTTACAACAGACGGAATTCATCCGGCAACGTTGTCTTTTTTGGCTCCCTCAGAAAATGTAGAAAGAACCGTAACCGAAAACCGGAAAAAATGCATGGCGGTAATTGCAGAAGTTTATCAGCATCTGAAAGAATTAATCCCGAATCAGATCGGAAGATATTCTGATGAATTTTATCCGACTTCCACAGGCGATAATTTTATAAAAGCAGGAATGCCTACGATTTTATTTGAAGGCGGACATTTTGTAGACGACTACACCAGAAAGGGAACCCGAAAATATTACACGGTTGCTTTGTATTATGCGTTAAAAGCCATTTCAGAATTAAATTCCGAAACAACAGGTTGGGAAACCTATCTCGAAATTCCGGAGAACAGAGAAACACACTATGATATTATTTACAGAAATGTAAAACTGAATACAGATCATGAATGTATTTTAGACGTAGCGGTTCAGTACCGTGAGATCAAAGAAGAAGGAAAAGATGAAATCTCATTCATTCCTTTTGTCATGGAAGTGGGAGATGTGAAAAAGAAAAAAGGCTGGCTCGAAATCGACTGTACCGGAAAGAAATTTGTCTCAGAAACAAAATATCCGAAACTTGATGCAGAAGTGAATTTTACAATAGAAGACTGAAAATAAAAAAAGCGGAACATTGATTCCGCTTTTATTTTATATAAATATACTGTTCATTCAGAAAGGAAGTCTGTACAATTACAGATCCTTTATTTCATTAAAACAGAAAATTAGTTTACCACTTTAATTCCGTTGGCTACAAATCTGATTTCTTCTTTCGGAGTTTTAATCGCATCGATTTCAGACTGAGGCTTTTTAGCATCTTCCGCATAATGTTTCTGCTCGTCTACAGAAGTTATTTTTCTTTCTGCAGTTCCGTCCAGAACAACAGTTTTACCTTTTAAAGCAGTAGGAACAAAGAATGCATAATCCTTCATTTTTACAAAAAACTGAGAGTTATCTTCTGTCTGGATCGTTAACCAACATCCTTTTTTATCGCAAACGTCTGTTACTTTTCCTTTTACGGCAACGTTTTCTACTTTTTTATCTTTTTTAAGCTTTTTGCTCAGCTTATCTACAGAGATTGCTTTAGATTCCACATTTGAAGCAACTCCACCACCGTAAACATCACCTACAAGAGCATTTCCTGCAGGAGGTCCGAATTTTTTTGTTTCCTGTGCAAAAGCTAGAGACGAAGCACTCACGGCTACAGCAAATAATATCGCTTTGAATTTCATTTGAATTATTTTTTTCAAAAGTAATAATAAAATTCTGAACGGCAAACATTAAAAATTTGATAAAAAACAGGTTCAATCTTTCGGAATTTAAATGCATTTTCTTAAGACTAGCTTTGTTTTGTATTTTTAACACGGGGTTCACAAAGATTTGGATCAATTTTGAAGAAATTCCGTTCGCAAGGGCGTTTCACTCAGCAAATGATAGCAAAATTATATTTTGAAAACAATTTTTAGACACCTTAATTTCAATACATTATCACATAAAAAAATTAAATAATCAATTATATATTTTTATCATTTGCTGAGTGAAACGCCCTTGCGAACGGAATTTTTTCAAAGTTTATCCTCACTTTCTTTGTGAACCTTGCGTTAAAACAAATTTTCATTGTAATAATTTAACGCAATGACCACAAGGTTTTTATTAAAAACAACATTAATTATTTTTGGTTCGCAATGGCGTTTCACTCAGCGAATGATAAAAATGCATAAAAGAGTTTTCCAATTTTTTGCGTGCCGATAGTTTATAAAATCAAGGCACTTCAATATTATTTTCAATATAAAATTCTGCTATCATTCGCTGAGTGAAACGCCATTGCGAACCAAAAATAATTAATGTTGTTTTTAATAAAAATCTTGCGGTCATTGCGTTAAATATCAATTTATAGAAAAATCCGGCGAATATTAAATAAAACAGAAAATAATCCTATAATTATTTATATTTGAAATCTACAATCAATTATGCAGAAAAAACTAAAACTTTGGGATGCCATTATGCTGGTAATGGGATCCATGATCGGAAGCGGAATTTTTATTGTTGCCGCAGATATGATGCGGAACCTTGGCTCAGGATTCTGGGTAATCGTGGTTTGGATTATTACGGGAGTCATGACTGTCGCAGCAGCCATCAGTTACGGAGAACTTTCGGCGATGTTTCCAAAAGCAGGAGGACAATACACCTATCTTAAAGAAATTTTCGGGAGAAAAATGGGCTTTTTGTACGGTTGGGGATTGTTTACAGTGATTCAGACCGGAACAATTGCTGCCGTTGCCATGGCTTTCGGGAAATTTACGGCTTATCTCGTTCCCGCTTTAAATGATGCAGCTCCGATTTTCCAGAGTGGCGAATTTAAAATTACATGGATCCAGATTTTAGCAATTGCTACTATCATTTTATTAACTCAGCTCAACACAAGAGGCGTTGAAAGCGGAAAATTATTACAGAATATCTTTACAGGCTCCAAAATCATAGCATTACTGGGACTTATTGCTACAGGATTTATTCTGGTGGATATTTCGCATTTAGCGGATAATTTCAGCTTTGGATATGATGCTTTCAGCAACCTTAAAAAAGACATTTCAGGAAATTTTCTGAAAGAAGGCTGGGAACCCATTGGCGGAATGACTTTACTGGGCGGAATTGCTGCCGCAATGGTAGGCTCCGTTTTCAGTTCGGTAGCGTGGGAAAGTGTAACGTTTGTATCAGGAGAAATTGAAAATCCAAAGAAAAATGTGGTGAAATCCATGATCTACGGAACATCTGCCGTTATGATTTTGTACATCGCTGTCAATTACGTTTATCTGAATGCTTTAGACAGAGATTCCATTGCTTTTGCGGAAAACGACAGGGTAGCGGTGGCTGCTTCAAAATTTATTTTCGGAAATGCAGGAACGGCAATTATTGCGGTTTTGGTGATGATCTCAACTTTCGGATGCAATAACGGACTGATCTTAGCCGGAGCAAGAGTGTTTCAGACGATGGCAAAAGACGGAATGTTTTTCAGACAGGCAGAGCAGAACAACAAAAACAATGTGCCCGCAAATGCACTCTGGATGCAGGGAATCTGGGCTTCCATTTTATGTCTGAGCGGACAGTACGGCAATTTGCTGGATATGATCTCTTTCGTTATTGTTTTATTTTACATGATTACCGTTTTCGGCGTTATTTACCTGAGAATAAAACAGCCGGATCTGGAAAGACCTTACAAAACATGGCTGTATCCGGTGACTCCGATTATTTATTTATTGATCGGGACAGGTTTCTGTATCTTATTGCTCATCTACAAACAGCAGTATACATGGCCCGGTTTTCTCATGGTTTTACTCGGACTTCCCGTGTATTATCTCATTAATATGAATAAAAAACCTGAAAAATAAATTAAAAAGCTGTTCGTCAATCTGGGCAGCTTTTATTTTTTGTTAATCCTAAAGTCAAAAAATTCCCCTCCTTTGGAGGGGTGTCAAAAATTTCAACGAAATTTTTGGCGGGGTGGTTTTAAAGTTCGAATAATTCAAAAAGTATTCAAATCCAAAGAACTCCTCCTTTCTAATATATCCGTCTTGCCAAAATGAAATAATTTTATAAAGCTGTTCTCAAAGTCGGGCAGCTTTCATTTTTTTTTGGAGCTTTTTCCAGCTTTCCATTACAATCTTTTTTTCAAAAAGGATTTTCATTGCAATCTGGGCTAGGATTTTTCTGTGTAATTTCAATTTTTGTCTATTATATCAATCAAAAACAGAAAAGATTAAATCAGAAGTCCCGAAAGATTCCCCTCCTTTGGAGGGGTGGCAAAAATTTCATGAAATTTTTGACGAGGTGGTTTAGAAATTCCGAAACCTTTAAAAATGTTTAAACTCACAGAACTTCTCCGTTATTTACAAACAGCCCTGTTTTAAACCTCCGGAGTTCTCCGGAAGTCTCCCGCAGTTTGCAGGAAACCACAGAACTTCTCCGTTGATTACAAACACCCCTGTTTTAAATCTCCGGAGTTCTCCGGAAGTCTCCCGCAGTTTGCAGGAAATCACAGAACTTCTCCGTTGATTACAAACAACCCTGTTTTAAATCTCCTCAGTTCTCAGGAAGTCGTACATGAATATTGTAGACAACTGATCCTTAAATTCTAAGGCTCTAAAAATTCCCCTCCTTCGGAGGAGTGGCAAAAATTTCAACGAAATTTTTGACGGGGTGGTTTAAAATCAAAAATCTATTTGATCTTTTATTAATTCATGTAATTTCAAGCCAATGCCTATTTAAAAAAGAAAAATTTAAACAATAATCAATACTATTATCTCCTTTTTTTCCTTAAAAATGATTAATTTGGTAGTATATTTCAAAGAATTGAGTTCAATGAAGTAAAAAATTAAGAAGGAGAAATCATGGACACACCAAATTACAGAATGCCTTTTGTTCCGTCGACCTTAATGACGGAAGGAGGAAGCATAGAAACCTGCGATATGGGAGAAAGCATCGCGCACAATATTATGCTGCTTATCACCACCAAAAAAGGCGAAAACAGATACGACGAAAATTACGGAAACGACGTCTGGAACCTTGAATTCGATAACGGCATTACAAGCGCAGTCTGGGAAGCCGTTTTCATCAAAAGCCTCAAAAGACAGATTCAGGAATATGAACCCAGAATCGTTCAGCCGCAAATCGATGCACACATCCAGATCGTAGAACACAGCTACGACACAAAAGAACATACCGAAATCAAAAAAAAGGTAAAAATCGCCATCAATGCCAAAATGGAGCATTCCGGAGAACGTTTCAGCTTTTCTACAGAGCTTTTCCTGAGCCCGATGTCGATTGATTAAATTCTATAACCACCACCAAATCCTATGAATTTAGAACAGAATATTTATTCCAAAGAATCCGTAAAAGCGAGGATGCTTCAGAATGCCACGAAAGTATGGGGATTGAAAAGTCCGCAGTCTCTTGATCCGTTCGTTAAATTATTAATTGACGCATTCAGCACGGAAGTATTCAAAGCGAACAACGAAATACAGACCGTTAACGCCAGAATTTTAGAAAAACTGGCAAAATTATTAACGCCTTCCATTTATACACATCCGATTCCGTCTCATGCGATTGCGTTTACGCAACCTTATGAACCGTCTGAAATTTTATTTGAGCATACCGAGTTTTTCTTTAAAAAACAGATGACTTCCACCATAAAATCAGAATCGGACAAGCAGATCAATATTCCTTTTACGCCAATCGGAAATATAAGAATCAACAAAATACAGACCGCCATCATGTTTGTAGGAAATACCTGCTACGGAATCGATGACCGGCTGAATAAAATTCCCATTGCAAGATTTCAGGGAAGACCGGAAGATTACCGTAAAGTCACCATAGGAATTGACGTATCAAAATATTCAAACGAAACTTTTCCTAAAAATGTAAGCATTTACTGCTCAAATCCTGCTTTTGAACATCTTGATTTTACCTATAAACTATTGCCCTACATTACGGTTGCTTCCAACGGAAATCCGTTATTTGTAAAAGAAGGTTTAACTTATTACAAAAACAATCAGGCAGAAGGATATGAGCAGATGTTCCGCGAACAGTCTATTCAGAATAAAATTATTGAAGACATTAAAAGTGTGTATCATCATAAATTCATTGAGATTTCCGGACTTTCAACCTCATTATTTTCAGAACCGGGACAGCTTCCTGAAAATCTCAGCTATGTAGATTATAAAGAAGAAATTGCAAAATACATCGACGGAAAACGGTATCTGTGGCTTACTTTCGAGTTTCCGCCACAATTTTCTGCTGAAATTCTGGATAATTTTTCTTTTGTTTTAAATGCTTTCCCGATCTATAACCGCGGCTGGAAAAAAACGGAATACAGCTTAGACATTATGGGAAACAATATTCCTCTCGTAACGGATGAAGGTGAACATTTTCTGTATGTAGATGAAGTTCAGGATGGTGACGGAAGAAAATACACCGAAATTCCTTTCACCCCGAATGATGATCTCCGAAAAGGTTTATACACCGTAAGAAAGGGCGGAATGGAGCGTTTTACAAACAGAAATGCAGTTGATATGATTGCCAATGTTCTTGAACTGACGAGAGACGAAATTGCAGCTTTCTCTTTACTGAACCGGGATAACGTGAAAGGTGTTCTTAGCGAAATGTCAGACAAAATGAAATCCATGGTTCAGAAAGTAAACAATGCCAAGCGGAGCATTAAACAGGAGCTGAACTATGTGATTATGGAACCGGTTGATAAAACAGATCACACCTATGCTTCATTCTGGATCACGCATTCTACATTAGCCAATCATATGCGTCCCGGTACGGAACTTTCCAATCAGTTGAAATCACAGACGCTGGTTCTTTTAACGGAAACGATCGGCGGAGCGGAAGAGCAGAAGGGAACCGACAGTATTCAGGCTTATAAATATGCTTTAACCACAAGAGATAAGATCATTTCTCTGGAAGACGTGAAAAACTATTGCCGAATGGTTTTAAAAGACGAACTGAAAGAGGTGAAAGTGACACGAGGAACCATGATCAGCAATAAACCGAAAGAAGGATTCATCCGAACGGTTGAGGTAGAAATTATTCCGCAGAATTATTCTTTCTACGGAAGAGCTTATTGGGAAAATATGGCGAATGTTTTAAGAAACCAGATTATTTCCAAAGCCATCGACGGAATTGAATATCTGGTAAAAGTAACGAATGAAGATTCGGATTTTTAGTGATTGTTTAGGATATTCTCAATAAAAATGGATGAATTCTCAGACGATCTTAGGATGACTTAGCGAAATCTTCAGCATATTTATTTGAAGGAATATAAAAGCAGTTAGTATTAGAATCCTGTCATCCTGAGCTTGTCGAAGGATCTCCAGCTAAATAATAAAAGTTTCGGGCAAACCTTTGTTTTGCCCGAAACTTATTAAAAAAAACTACTATTTAAAATAACTGATCCATAAGAATCACTTCTCTGTTTTCCAGTAAAGGAACAATCTGTTCGGCTACA
The DNA here is from genome assembly GCF_900156825.1 of Chryseobacterium gambrini. Taxonomy (GTDB): domain Bacteria; phylum Bacteroidota; class Bacteroidia; order Flavobacteriales; family Weeksellaceae; genus Chryseobacterium; species Chryseobacterium gambrini. The sequence continues at coordinate 288,852 of NZ_FTOV01000001.1, forward strand.
ACTTTCTGGTAATGCTCAGAATTTTTATGGAATTCCACCGCATCGGCATTCTGATATCCTTCAAACAATACCAAAGTATGATCGTCAGATTTGCTTTGATGTACTTTATAGAAAAGATTTCCTTCTTCCTGCGAGCTTTTTTCCGCAGCCTGTTTCAGCAAATCCAAAACGACACCCAGTTTTCCTTCTTTTACCTGCCACTTGGCACAGATATATACCGCTTTTTGATCCATTTTCTTATATTTTTTTAATTATTTAAACACGTTGTGCAATTTGAATTCCTGTATTTCTAAAATAAGTAGAACGCCTTTGTTGATCTTATTCTCAAATTGTTACAATTATTTTTTGTCTTTCTTTGCGATTCAATTATCGCGAAATTATGTCAAGAGCCAGCCTGAATATTAAGTCTGTTTACACTTTTATTTAACCACAAAAGTCACAAAAGATCTACTAAATTTTTTATTTAAAGTTGATCATTATCAATGAAAAAGATCACAATAGTTTTTAAAAATCTTTGATTTTTATTCTTTTGAGCGCTTTAATTATTCTGAAAATTAGCTTTATGATTATCTTTTGAGCCTTTTGTGGTTAATTCTGAAATTAGTTTAAACTTTTTAATAAATATATTCTTGTTGGAAGACGCAGGATTTTTATTAATCTCAAATCTTTAAGGCGCAAGAAAATCAAAGATTTTCAATAAGGATTGATGCTTAATTTTATCGCAGATAAAATCTTTGCGCCTTTGCGATATTTATAACGATTAAGTTTTTTAAGCTAATAAGCTAATTCCTTAATGGTAAAAATAAATTATAGATTTAAACAGAGCCTAACTCTTACAATAAAAAGATCTCCAATAAAGATAAGCAAAAGCATTCCCAAATGCACAAAAGATGGCTTAAGCTTTTTTAGCTTCCAAAAGAGCCACAATTTTTTCTCCTACACCTTTTGCAGAAGCCGGATTTTGTCCGGTCACGATATTTCCGTCGGCAATGCTGTTTGCAGACCACGGTTCTGCTGCATGGAAAATCGCACCCTGCTCCGTTAAGGCAGTCTGAAGATCAAAAGCAACATCCGCTTTTGCATAACTCTCTTCTTCCGCAGTGCTAAATGCAGAAATATTCTTACCATTTACCAGATAACTTCCGTCGCTTAATTTTACATTCAGAAGCGAAACGGGACCATGACAAACCGCTCCCACAACACGGTTGCTTTCATAAAAATCGGCAAGTACTTTTTTAAGTTCCGGAGCTTCCGCCATATCCACCATCGGAGCCAGACCTCCCGGAACAAAAACGGCATCGTAATTAGAAGTATTTACCTCAGAAAGTTTTTTTGCATTGTGCATATCTTCCCAGCCTTTTCCCGTTAAAAATTTTAAATTATCAGCATCGTCTGCTAAATTTAAAGCATCCAGAAACGGAGATTCACCGGTTAAACTGGCAAAATCGATCTGGTAACCTGCATTTTCAAACTCTGCATAAGGATGCGCCACTTCAGGCAGGAAAGTTCCTGTTCTTTTATTGTTCGGACCGATAGAATTTGCGTTGGATACAACGATTAATACTTTTGGATTCATGACATTCAATTTTGTTTGTTAAAAATATTTTGTTTGATCTTTCTGAAATTGTTTGAATTTCTACAGCAAATGTATGCCGATCCAATGCTTCGTTCGAAGGACTGAAGTCACAAAAAAAGTGTGATCCAAATCACACTTCTGCATTTTATTCTATTGGTTTATGATTTTATTGGGAGCTTTTTCCCGCTTTCCGTTACAATTCCTCATTGCGCGGCTCCGCTTCGCTTCGCCGCTCCATTGCGGGATTTTCTCTTCAATCGGGGCTATGGCGGAAGTTATTCTTTTCAATATCTGAAACAATATGCATAAAGTCTGTCTTTAATATAGTATTTAATTTATTAGTGCTCTTTGTGCAAAAAGATTAGTGTCATTAGTGTTTAAAAAGATTGCTTCGTCACTTATAGATCTTTACAGAATGACAAAAATACTGTAAATGCATTCGAGAAAGGATAAACAATTTACATTGAAAAAAAATCTGCGTAATCTGCACAATCAGCGGGAGACTATCAAATAGATTCTTCATTTCATAATGCTTCGCAAAATTTCAATCAGAATGACATGACTCGTTAAGATTTTGCTGGGTGAAAAGAATTGTTAACAATTATTAATTGTTTTATCTTTCGTTTCGTATTCGCAGTGTCACTCTGAGCCTGTCGAAGAGTCTCTTATTATCTTTATTACTAAGATCCTTTCAGGATGACAAAAATGCTGCAAATGCATTTCATTAAGATTTTCTGAATAAAAAATTTAAAAACTACTTATTGGTATTAGAATACAGTCTGCTTAAAGTTTCCCTGCTTACGCCGAGATATTCTGCGACATATTTTTTAGGAACTTCCGAAATCAGATCGGGATATAATCTTACAAATTCTTCGTAACGCTGTTGCGGTGTTCCCGACAAAAGCATCATAATTCTCTGCTGAAGCGCAATATAACCGTTCGTTAATTTAATCCTGAAGAAATGATCCATCTTATGAAGATCTGCTGCCAGTTTATTTCTTCCTTCAAGGGTAAGACTTACCACTTCACCTTCTTTCAGGCATTCAATAAACATTTTGGAATTTTGCTGTTTAAAAAATCCTATATAATCGGACATCCACCAGTCTTTTTTGGCAAACTGCAGAATGTGTTCTTTGCCATTTTCATCAATATAAAACACCTTATAGATTCCGTCAAGAACAAGAAATTCGTATTTCACTTCGTCTCCGTCGTGGATCAGGAACTGGTTTTTACGGACTTTTCTTAAAGTGAAAAAAGTTTTGACATATTCAAACTCTTCGTCTGTAAGCAGTGTAATGGCTTCGATATGTTCTCGCAGTCGGTTCATGATAATGCTTTATCCGGTGTAAAAGTAATTAAAATTCTGAAGAATCTGCTTGACTTTCCCATACAGAAACTGCAAGTCTGTTTAAACTTTTATTTAACCGCAAAAGTCACAAAAGATCTACTAAATTTTTTATTTAAAGCTGATCATTATCAATGAAAAAGCTCACAATAGTTTTTAAAAATCCTTGATTTTTATTCTTTTGAGCGCTTTGATTATTACAGAAATTCGCTTTAACATGATCTTTTGTCCCTTTTGCCGTTGATTCTGAAATTAATTTAAACAAATTTTGCTTTAAAAAGACTGATCTTTTATTGTGAAAAATTACAATAAAAGATCAGAGATTCATGAAGAGTAAATTTTTTGTGGTACAGTTGTTATAATAATTTTCTAAGACCATTAAAAAAACAAATGGCTTCCGAATAATTTCGCATCATTTTTGTAAGGATAAACTAACACTTTTTAACACTGAAAATTGCCAAAATTTCCGTAATTTTGCACATCGTGATTTTCAGGTAAAATCACCCCAAATTATGAGTAAATCAACAGAATATATAGAAGTTTACGGCGCACGTGAACATAATCTTAAAAACATCAATGTAAAAATTCCTCGCAACGAGCTGGTCGTGATTACAGGACTTTCGGGAAGCGGAAAATCTTCATTGGCTTTTGATACGATTTTTGCGGAAGGACAGCGCCGTTATATCGAAACGTTTTCTGCGTACGCAAGACAGTTTTTGGGAGGTCTGGAGCGTCCCGATGTCGATAAAATTGAAGGATTGTCTCCTGTAATTGCTATCGAACAGAAAACCACAAACAAAAACCCGCGTTCTACGGTAGGAACCGTAACGGAACTGTACGATTTCCTTCGTCTTTTGTTTGCCAGAGTTTCTGATGCGTATTCTCAAACCACAGGAAAAAAACTGGTAAGCTACACCGAAGAACAAATTTTAGAAACCATCAAAGAAAATTACAAAGGCGAAAAAATCATGCTGATGGCGCCTGTGGTAAGATCCAGAAAAGGACATTACCACGAACTTTTTGTGCAGATGGCAAAAAAAGGATACGGACAGGCAAGAATAGACGGTGAACTGCAGGATATTGAATATGATCTGAAACTCGACCGTTATAAAACCCACGATATCGACATCGTCATTGACCGCTGGATTATCGGGGAATCTGCTTCCGAAGCGAGAATGGAAAAATCTCTTCGTACGGCGATGGAAATGGGAGAGGGACTGATCGGAATTCAGAAACTGGGAACGAAGGACATCGAATATTTTTCTAAAAATTTAATGGATGCCGAAACCGGTCATTCACTGGCTCTGCCGGAACCGAATACGTTTTCTTTCAACTCTCCGAAAGGAAGCTGCCCGAGCTGTAAAGGTTTGGGAACCATCAAGAAGATCAATACAGATTATTTTGTTGAAAATCCGAAATTATCTATTAATCAGGGAGGTTTATTGCCATTGGAAGATTTAAAGTCTAATAAATGGGTACTTTCTCAGATCAAAAATATCTTGGAAATTTTCGGATTGGGAATGGCAACTCCGATTCAGGATATTCCGGAAGAAGCGTTAGACTATATTTATAACGGCTGTCATAAAGAATTCAACAAAGATTTAAAATACGCCGGAATTACCAAGAAAATCAAAATCAGCTTTGACGGTCTGATTCCTTTCATGGAAGAAATTATCGAAGAAAGGGAATCTTACGAAGCGATTCTGCTGGAAAGACATTTCACCACGGAAGAAACCTGTCCGGAATGTAAGGGAACCCGTCTTCAGCCTTCAAGTTTAAGCTTTAAAATCGACGGAAAGAATATTGCTGAGGTAAATGCTTTAAGCTTGATTGATTTAAAAGACTGGCTTGCTGATGTTAAGGATAAATTTTCTGAGAAAAATGCCATCATTGCGCACGAGATTTTAAAGGAAATTGAAACAAGGCTTCAATTCTTATTAGACGTTGGTTTAGATTATTTAAGCCTGAGCAGAAGTTCAAAAACACTTTCGGGTGGAGAATCCCAAAGAATTCGTCTGGCTACGCAGATCGGTTCTCAATTGGTGAATGTTCTCTATATTTTAGACGAGCCTTCGATTGGGTTGCACCAGAGAGACAATGAAAGATTGATTAATTCTTTAAAAAATCTTCGGGATATCGGAAATTCTGTTCTGGTGGTAGAGCATGATAAAGACATGATTCTGGAAGCCGATGAGGTTTTGGATATCGGTCCGAGAGCCGGAAAATTTGGCGGAGAAATTCTATGGCAGGGAAAACCGAAAGATCTGATAAAAGCAGATACAATTACGGCGCAGTATATTAACGGAAAAAGAAAAATCGAAGTTCCTGCGGAAAGACGTAAAGGAAACGGAAAAAATATCATTTTAAAAGGAGCAAGCGGAAATAACCTGAAAAATGTAACGCTGGATATTCCTCTGGGAAAACTGGTTGTGGTTTCGGGGATTTCGGGAAGCGGAAAATCGTCGCTTATCAACGGAACATTGTATCCGATTTTAAATAAACATTTTTACAGGGCGGTTCAGGAACCTTTGCCGTACAAAAAAATTGAAGGTCTTGAACACATCGATAAAATTGTAGATGTAGACCAGACTCCGATCGGAAGAACGCCGCGCTCGAATCCTGCAACCTACACCGGAATGTTTACCGACATCCGAAATCTGTTTGCAGAATTGCCGGAAAGTAAAATCCGAGGTTACAAACCGGGAAGATTCTCTTTCAACGTAAAAGGCGGAAGATGCGAAACTTGTCAGGGAGGCGGTTTGAAAGTGATTGAAATGAACTTTTTGCCGGATGTGTACGTTCATTGTGAAACCTGCAACGGAAAACGTTTCAACAGGGAAACTCTTGAAGTGCGTTACAAAGGAAAATCGATTTCCGATGTATTGGATATGACGATTGATGAAGCGGTGGAATTTTTCCAGCCGATTCCGAAGATTTTTGCGAAGGTGAAAACTCTGCAGGATGTCGGTTTGGGTTATATTACGTTGGGACAGCAGTCGACCACGCTTTCTGGAGGAGAAGCACAGCGCATCAAGTTAGCCACAGAACTGGCAAAAAGACAAACCGGAAACACGTTATACATTCTCGACGAACCCACAACAGGACTGCATTTTGAAGATGTAAAAATCTTAATGGATGCGATTAACCAGTTGGTAGAATTAGGAAACTCTTTCATCATCATCGAGCATAATATGGATGTGATCAAATTAGCCGATCATATCATCGACGTTGGTCCGGAAGGTGGAAAACACGGCGGACAGATCGTTGCGCAGGGAACGCCCGAGGAAATTGTGAAATCGAAGAAAAGTTTGACGGGGAAGTTTTTGAAGAGGGAGCTGGAGTAGTAGAATATTAACTTAATAATATAAAGGAATTTGTGAATGCAGATTCCTTTTTTTATTTTTAAAAGCTAATTTTAAACATAAATGAAAAAACTAATTATCTTTAATTTTATTATTCTTCTGTTACTTAATTCAATTCTTACAGCAAAAGAATTTATACTCTCCTTTTATTCAGGATCCAAATATGAAGATTTTACATATATAAAAATGGAAACTGAAGGGACTCTTGGTTTTGGTGTTTTCAGAATTTCAATTTATTGGCTCCTCTATTTTCTATTATTTTCTTTAATAAGTGCTTATATTTTTAAATATCTAAAAGCAAAATTAAAAAAGATATGGATTTTGCTGATATTGACATTATTTCAAATTTTTCTTTGCTATTTAGTTAATAGACTGATTCTAACAAATATTTTCGAATTTTTCCAATTTGAAAATCTCTTTGTAAGTTTTTTCTTTATATTCTTTTTTTGGTATTTAACCATTTATAAATTCTCAAAAGTTAATAATTGAGTGCTTAATAGACCAACGAAAATCATTAATATCAAAAAAAACAAATGTTAGGAAAATTAAAAATAAATGTTTCTAAGTAAAGGATTTGAAAAGAATTTGGATGAATAGTGATCATTTTTCCCCTCCCAATATTAAATTTTCAAAAATTTTTAAATTTTATTCAACTGAAAACCAGTAATTTAAATTCTAATGTTAACTCAATGTTAACTCAATGTGAAATTATTGTAAATTATTTTATATATCTTTGGTAAAGAAATAGTAAATAAGTTTAATATAACATTTAAAACCAAAGAGTTATGAAAAATAAAATTCAGATATTAATCGCTTCAGTTTTCGTTTGTGGATTTGCAACAGTAATGAACATGGCAAAAGCACAGACAGCAAACAACAATACCATTCAGGAAGTACAGTTGAATAAGAATGATGCTTTCAATGAAATAAGAAATCTATTGATGGCGAATTTTGACTTTACCAATCAGGATTATAAGCAGGGAATTGTAAACTCGGAAGTGAAATTTGATATTGCAGAAAACGGAAAAATTGTAAATGTTCATTCTAAAGGAGACTGCAAGAACGTAAGCAAAGAAATTGAAAACGTTTTAAGCAAACTTCATTACAGAGTAGACAGCAAAAAATTAAACGAAAATATGATTGCTTCAACCTACGTCATGCCTGTAAGAGTGGATATTAACAACAGATAACATTCATAAAATCTTTTATACTGAGCCATACAACTCCTGTATGGCTTTTTTATTTTAGGTGTAAATAATGAAAATTTTAAATATAAATTTGTAATAACTACGAAAAATATTCGTTATAAATTTAAATCAGCAAAATTAAAACAATATGAAAAATTTGAAGAAGCTAAACAAGACAGATCTGAAATCAGTAAACGGTGGACAGCCGAAACAATACTGCGTTTTCTGCGAAAGAATCAACAAGCTTGTTTGCAGTGAAGCTCAGATCTCACAATGTCCTTAACAATTCAGACCGCTTTTTAGAAGGCGGTTTTTTTATACTTCAAAAATTTTTAACACTAAGTTCGCAAAAGTTATTTTGAAATCATTGAAAATATTTTTTGTTCGCAACGGCGTTCTTCTCAGCAAATGATAGCTGAGTCTATTGATTTTTTTTTAATCGAGCAATTTTTGTTCTTCAAAAGACTTGTAAAATGAACGTTCTTAAGATAGCGTTCCTACGGAACGCCGAACATCTTGCGATAAGATTTCTAACAGATAAATTCCATAGAGTTTTCTACCTTTTTGTTTTAACAGCTTCAGCAAATGCCCTTTGAGTAAATCTAAACTTTTTATTTCCAGCTTCTCAAACAGACGGTAAAAATTTATACATTTGACAGTATAATAAAAACTGTTGTGAATCCCATTTTAGATGTTGTTCTGCGTTCTCTCTGTGTTTATCTTTTCATGGTGATCGGAATCCGTGTTTTCGGGAAGAATCAGCTTTCGCAGCTTAACGCGGGAGATGTTGTTCTGCTGCTCCTGATTTCCAATGCTGTTCAGAATGCCATGGTAGGACAGGACACCTCGCTTCAGGGAGGTTTAATTGCTGCTCTGGTTCTTTTTGCGGCTAATTTTACCTTAAAAAGATTCATGTTCAGAAGTCCTGCTTTTAAAAGCTTCATGGAAGAAGATCCCGTTATCCTTATTAAAGATGGAGTAGTAGATGAAAAAGCTTTAAATAAAGTAAAAATAACTTCCGATGAACTGGAAGAAGCAGTGAGAGAACACGGTGTCGGAGGTTTCGATGAGGTAAGACTTGCTGTACTGGAAGTGGATGGAAACATCAGTGTGGTTTCTGAGGATAACAAAAGCAAACAGACCCATTATTCCAGAATTAAAAGAAAAAACAAACGAAAATATCATTAGCCATGAACTACGAGCTTAGAGAAATGCTTCCGAAAGATGAAGCCAGAGTTTTAGAAATTTTCAGACAGGGAATCGAAGGCGGAAAATCAACCTTCGAAACAACCGTTCCGACTGCCGAAGCATGGAATATGGATTATTATAATGACTGCCGCTGGGTTTTGGAAAATGAAAACAACGAAGTTGTTGGCTGGTGCGCGCTGAAACCCGTTAGCAAAAGAGAAAGCTACAAAGGAGTTGCTGAAGTAAGTGTGTATTTCGATAATGATTATCAGGGAAAAGGATTAGGCTCTGTTTTGCTAAAAAAGATGATTCTCGACAGCGAAGATCACGGCTTCTGGACATTGCAGGTGAATATATTTCCCGAAAACGAAGGCGCTCTAAAAGCACATCAGAATAACGGCTTCAGGATTGTGGGAACAAGAAGGAAAATAGGAAAACTTAATGGTGAGTGGAAAGATGTTATTATGCTTGAAAGAAGAAGTGAGACTGTTTTTTAACATAAAAAATACTAAAGTTTCTTAAATGTTCACATAAAAGCAATGATAAATAATTATTGGCATTCAGATTGTAATTTTTCATGATGTAATTTGAAAAATATATTTATGAAGATGCTGACTAAAATTTTGGGACTATTCCTGATTGTTTTTTCTTTCGCGTACTATAATGCCACACCTCTGCAAAGAGGTCATGGACGAGGGCACGGACACGGACATGGTCCTAAAAAACATTATTACCATGGTCCGCACAGACCCCATTACAGAACAGTGGTCTATCACAGACCTCCGAAACGTTATTATAAGAAACATCATTACAGACCTGTAAGACGGACGTATTATGCTCCAAGACCGCAGAGAGTCTATCACAGCAGACCTGTTGTTATTGTTAATTTATAAAAGGTATAAGCATTGAAAACTTTCAGTGCTTTTTTATTTTACAGATGTTAAGCTTTGACAAATCGTTCATTTTCTTACCACATTTGATTTTTGAAAGCAAATCTATTAAAAAAGAATTTTAATAATATACATAAAAAAGGCTGTAACGATAGTAATACAGCCTTCTTTTATTAAATCTCAACCTAAATCTAAATCTCAACCTTTTAAAGCCTCGATTTCTTAGGATTCAGAAAAGTATTGAAAATCATGACTTCCTGTCCGAATTTTGCTTCAATTCTTTCTGCGATGTTCTCCATTTCGCTTTTAATGAAATCTTCCCTAAGTTCATCATTGTCAAAAATCAGAAGAAGATTGTAGTTTTTTCCTTCTTCAATATAGTCGCTGTGTACTTCAGATAGGATATATTGGTTAACGTCCATCAGATTTTCCGTCATTAAAACCAGGGTCTCATCCATATAATTTTCCCATTTTTCAAGATTATTTTTTGTGCAATGGAAAGTTATACTTAATATGCTCATATTTTATGAATTTTTAAGATTCTGTAGATAAATTTTACGGCAAAAATCGGCAAATTTTTCGTAAATTAGCCCGTTAATAAAAATACAAAAAAAATAATTTTCAGACGTATAGCTAAGGGTCTGACTATCATTATAATAAAATTGTTTATGCAAAAAGAAGGAGAAAGACTGATTCCTATCAACATTGTTGATGAAATGAAGTCATCTTATATCGATTATTCGATGTCGGTTATCGTTTCGAGAGCGTTACCTGATGTAAGAGATGGCTTGAAACCCGTTCATAGAAGAGTACTTTACGGTATGTATGGATTAGGGGTTTTTTCTAATCGAAAGTATTTAAAATCTGCGAGAATTGTTGGAGACGTTTTAGGTAAATATCACCCGCACGGAGACTCCTCTGTATATGATGCAATGGTAAGAATGGCCCAGGACTGGAGCTTGCGTTATCCGCAGGTAGACGGACAGGGTAACTTCGGTTCCATGGACGGAGATCCGCCTGCAGCAATGCGTTATACAGAAGCAAGACTGAAAAAAATCTCTGATGAGGTGCTTTCGGATCTGGATAAGGAAACGGTAGATTTTCAGAATAACTTCGACGACAGTTTACAGGAACCGACAGTTTTACCTTCAAAAATTCCGAATCTTTTAGTTAACGGAACTTCCGGTATCGCGGTAGGGATGGCAACCAATATGGCTCCGCACAATTTGTCTGAGTCTGTAGATGCGATCTGCGCTTATATCGACAACAGAGAAATTACGATCGATGAATTAATGCAGCACATCATAGCTCCGGATTTTCCTACAGGGGGAATTATCTACGGATACGACGGGGTGAGAGATGCGTTCCATACAGGTCGTGGCAGAGTAGTTCTGAGAGCAAAAGTAGCTTTTGAAGAAATCGGAAACAGAAATGCAATCATCGTAAACGAAGTTCCTTATCAGGTGAACAAAGCGGAGATGATTGCAAGAACTGCGGAACTGGTAAAAGAAGAGAAAATTCCGGGAATTTACGAAATCAGAGACGAGTCAGACAGAAGAGGTCTTCGTATTGTTTATGAACTGAAAAATGATGCGATTCCGAATGTTGTCCTGAACTTACTTTATAAATATACATCACTTCAAACCTCTTTCAGTGTAAACAATATTGCATTGGTTCACGGAAGACCCGAGCAGCTCAACTTAAAAGACATCATTCATCATTTCGTAGAGCACAGACATGAAGTAATCGTAAGAAGAACTCAGTTTGAGCTTAGAAAAGCCAAAGAAAGAGCTCATATTCTTGAAGGTTTCATGAAAGTGATCGGTTCTCAGGATTCTTTAGATAAAGCGATTTCAATCATCCGTCACTCTGCCAATCCGCAGGCTGCAAAAGAAGGATTGATCGAAGCTTTCGAACTTTCTGAAATTCAGGCTCAGGCAATTCTTGATTTACGTCTTGCACGTTTAACAGGAATGGAGCTTGATAAGATCCGTGATGAATATGATGCCATCATGAAAGAAATTGCAGACCTGGAAGATATTCTGGCAAACGAACCAAGAAGATTCCAGATCATCAAAGATGAATTAATTGAAGTTAAAGAAAAATACGGAGACGAAAGAAGAACCGAAATCGATTATTCAGGTGGTGAAATGTCTATCGAAGATATCATCCCGAATGAATCTGTAGTTCTTACGATTTCTCACGCAGGATATATTAAGAGAACTTCTCTTTCTGAATACAAAATCCAGAGCAGAGGAGGTGTAGGAAATAAAGCGGCAACTACAAGAGATGCAGATTTCCTTGAATATATTGTTTCGGCAACCAACCACCAATATATGCTCTTCTTTACCGAAAAAGGAAGATGTTACTGGTTAAGAGTATTTGAAATTCCGGAAGGCTCCAAAACAGCAAAAGGAAGAGCGGTACAGAACCTTATTAACATTGAACCGGACGATAAGATCAAAGCTTACATCAGAACCAATAACTTAAAAGATTCTGAATATGTAAACCAGATGAGCGTTGTGATGGTAACGAAAAACGGAACCATTAAGAAAACTTCGCTGGAAGCATATTCAAGACCAAGAGTAAACGGGGTAAATGCTATTGAGATCAGAGATAATGACCAGTTGTTAGGTGCTTATTTAACGAATGGTACATCACAGATCATGATCGCTACGAAAAACGGTAAATGTATCCGTTTCCCTGAAGAAAAGGTAAGAGAAGTAGGAAGAGGATCTATCGGAGTTCGTGGTATTGCCATGGAAGAAGACGATGAAGCAATCGGTATGATTGTTGTAAATGATGTGGAGAAAGAAACAGTGCTTGTGGTATCCGAAAAGGGATACGGTAAGAGAACAGCCGTAGAAGATTACAGAATTACCAACAGAGGAGGAAAAGGAGTTATCACGCTGAATATCACTGAAAAGACGGGAAATCTTATTGCCATTCAGAATGTAACAGATGAAGACGGATTGATGATCATTAACAAATCGGGAGTTGCCATCAGAATGGGAATGGACGAAATGAGAGTGATGGGTAGAAATACACAGGGCGTAAGACTGATCAATCTTAAAAAGAATGACGAAATTGCTGCGATTGCAAAAGTAGAAATGGACAAAGAAGTAGAAGAAGAATCTGAAGAAAATGAGGAAGGGGTTGTAGGAACGCTATTTGATAATCAGGAAGACAATACAGATGCTCCTCAAGCTGAAAATGAAAATCCGGCAGAGGAAACTGAGAATTCTGATTCGGAAGAATAATTAATATTGTACAATTAATATAAAATAGTGATTATGAAAAAGCTAATTTTAGGGATAGCTATCGTGGCATCTGCTTTTGTTTTTGGACAAAAAGAAGATACTAACGCTAAACTTCAGGAAGCTAATAAAGTTGCAATGGATGCTTATAATGCAAAAAACTATGCAGCGGCAGCGCCTAAGTTTATGGAAGTTTACAACTTGTTGAAAGCTAACGGACAGGACAATAAAGTATATATGTATTACTCAGGATTGAATTATGCGTTAGCAAACGATATTCCTCAGGCTACAAAAATATATACAGACTTGATCAGTTCCGGCTATACAGGTGTTGAAACCACTTATACGGCAAAAGACAACAAAACAGGTCAGGTTGCCAGTTATGATAAAAATACCTGGGAATTATTAAAGAAAACATCATCAAAAGACTATTCAGATTTTAAAACGGAAAAGTCTCCAAGTGTTGAGCAGGATTTATATGAAACTTTAGCCACTTTATTAATCAATGCAAAGAAAAACGATGAAGCTTTAGCATTAATTGAAAAAGGACTGGCTAAATTTCCGAACAGCTCAAAACTGAAAGAATATCAGGGAAGTGCACTGTATGCATCAGGAAATACAGAAAAGTTCATGGCAAATTTAAAGGAACAATTGGCTAAAAACCCTAATGATGCGACCAACTGGTACAATTTAGGAGTTCTTCAGGCAAAAGATCCTGCAATGTCAACAGAAGCCATCGCTTCTTTCCAGAAAGCCATCGAATTAAAGCCTGATTTTGCTAATGCGTATCAGAACTTAGTATACACTGTAATCGGAGACGATGAAAAAGCTGTATCTGAAATCAATGCATTAAGAAAAACAAAACCGGACGATGCTACAAAATTAATTGAAGCAAGAAAAGAAAGGTTTACAAAAGCAATTCCTTACGGGGAAAAATGGCTTCAGGCATTACCAAACGATATTATAGCTGTTCAGGTAATGAAGGATGTGTATAATACATCTAAAAATACAGCCAAGTATAATGAAATGAAAGCTAAAGAAGCTGAATTGGCAGCAAAACAGCCTGCAAAATAATTTCAGATCTTTCATTAAATATAAACCGGAACATTTTTGTTTCGGTTTTTTTTATTCAGTAGAAACAAATATTTTCTTGCTTTAGTAATGTAATATTAGATATCTGTCACTCTGAAAGAAGCGAAGCGTATTGAAGAATCTGTTTCTATTGCCCAAATTCATTCTTCAAAAAAAAATGGGCTCTGCATTAAAATAATTTTAGTTTCCAAATATTCATCATCCAATTTGGCTTAGCCAAAACTGTCTATTTAGTATTAAATTTCTGTTATTCATAAAGAAGCATCTGTAGTGAAAAATCTATTTTTTATTGTTGAGATTCTTCCTTCGTCAGAATGGCAAACATGATGTATTTTCCTGTAAAAATATTCTCAGTCAATCTGCGCAAATCTCAAAAATCTGCGGGAGGAAAAAGAACTCCATTATGTATTGATTATCTAATTTGGTTTAAAAAACTTTGCATTAAAAAGTTTCAAGCATCAAAAACAGCTAATATCCGAACCAAAATTCCCAAGATTTATCATCAAAAATCAATGTTAAAATTCTCTGCAATTCCGTATCTTTGAGAAAAATTTTTACAAAAATGATTGAGTGGAAAACCGCTAAAGAATACGAAGATATTACATACAAAAAATGTAATGGGGTAGCAAGAATTGCTTTCAACAGACCGGAAGTTCGTAACGCTTTCAGACCAAAAACAACTTCAGAATTATACGATGCTTTTTATGATGCTTATGAAGATCCGAAAATTGGAGTAGTGCTGCTTTCAGGAGAAGGGCCAAGTCCGAAAGACGGAGGCTGGGCATTTTGCAGTGGAGGAGATCAGAAAGCAAGAGGACACCAAGGATATGTAGGAGAAGACGGAAGACACCGTTTAAATATTCTTGAAGTTCAGCGTCTCATCCGTTTTATGCCAAAAGTTGTAATCGCGGTAGTTCCGGGTTGGGCTGTTGGTGGAGGACACTCTCTTCATGTGGTTTGTGATCTTACTTTAGCAAGTGAAGAACACGCAATTTTCAAACAAACCGATGCCGATGTTACCAGTTTCGACGGTGGTTACGGATCTGCTTATCTTGCAAAAATGGTAGGACAGAAAAAAGCCCGTGAAATTTTCTTTTTAGGAAGAAATTATTCCGCTCAGGAAGCTTTCGAAATGGGAATGGTAAACAAAGTGGTTCCTCATGCAGAACTGGAAGATACAGCCTATGAATGGGCACAGGAAATTCTTGCAAAATCTCCGACTTCCATCAGAATGCTGAAATTTGCCATGAATCTTACAGACGACGGAATGGTTGGGCAGCAGGTTTTCGCAGGTGAAGCAACACGTTTAGCATACATGACAGAAGAAGCAAAAGAAGGAAGAAATGCATTCCTTGAAAAAAGAAAACCAAATTTCGGAGACGATCAGTGGATATCTTAATTATAAGTAATTGGCAATGAGTAATGAGCAATAAGAACATTACTTATTCCCAATTACTCATTACTTATACATTATGAAAGATTGGATAAAAGCCGCAAGGCTTAGAACGTTGCCGCTGTCACTCAGTGGAATTATTATGGGAGCTTTCATTGCAAAATGGAGGCTTTATGGTGAAGGCGGAATCTGGGACTGGAGAATTTTTGCTTTGGCATTAGTCGTAACTTTATTATATCAGATCCTTTCAAACTACGCCAATGATTACGGAGACGGAATTAAGGGAACCGATGCCAAAAGAGCGACAGAAGCAGAAGCAAGAGCAGTAGCCTCAGGAAAAATTACGGCAAAACAGATGGGAAATGCAGTTATTCTTTTCTCCGTTTTATCTTTTATAGCAACAGTAGCCCTTTTATATGTGGCGTTTATTCCCAATTATATGAATGAATTTTACATATTCATCGGTTTGGGAATCTTGAGCATTTTAGCGGCAATTGGTTATACGGTGGGTAAAAAACCTTACGGATATATGGGATTGGGAGATATTTTTGTATTTATTTTCTTCGGTCTTGTTTCTGTCTGCGGAAGTTATTTCCTGTTTACCAAATCGTTCAGTTGGGATATGTTGTTACCCGGAACCGCAATCGGAATGATGAGCATGGCTGTTCTGAACCTTAACAATATGAGAGACATTGAAAGCGATAAACAATCAGGGAAAAACAGCTTTGCACTGAGAATCGGCTTCAAAAATGCAATGATTTATGAAATGATTCTTTTACAGCTTCCTCTGATTTTAATTTTGTTGTTCTTAGGAGTCAATGGTTTTTTCCAGACTCAGAATTACAAAGTGTTTATTGTGATGATCTTAATGATTCCCTTGATGAAAATCAGAAGAAAGATTATGGCCGTAAAAAATCCGAGAGAACTGGATCCTTTCCTGAAACAGGTAGGAATCATGACCTTTATGATTGCGGCTCTTACCGCTGCAGGACTTAATCTGTTTGGTTAAAATAATAATATGACCGCTTTAAAAATTACATCCTGTTTATCCGTAGCAGCAGCATTCATTATAATTTACAGTTTAATTAATGAAATGCAGGATGGGGCGTCTTTCTCAGAGATTGCCTTTCTGCCATTTTTAATCCTGATTGCTGTTTTGGCAAACGCGGTTATGGCGGTGCTTTTTTTAGCAGGAAAAATAAAGCTGATAAAGGAATTCCTTATTATCCAGATTTTTATCTTGATGCTTACCGGCTTCATAATATTTCAGATTTTATTTAATTCAACAATTTCAGACTAAATCAAAATATAATTTTTAAATAAATTAAAATGAAAATACAATACTTAGGACAAAATTGCTTTTTGTTCACGTACAAAGACAAAACAATCTTATCAGATCCATTCTATAACTATAAAAAAGCAGAATCAGGATTCGATATTTCAGCACAGAAAATAGATTATATTTTATTAACTCACGCTCATGGAGATCACATTGCGGATGTGGAAGAAGTTTTACAGCATCATCCTGAAGCAACCGTCATTGCTGTTCCTGAGATCTGCGGATATTTTAAAAATGCAAAAAATACAGACGATGTCAACTTAGGAGGATCAGCAAAAATCGATGATCTTAAAATTTCTATGGTTCCGGCTCATCACACAAGTTCGTTTCCGGACGGAAGCTATGGCGGCGTTCCTGTAGGTTATATTTTCAGACTTCCTGAAGGTAAAAACCTATATATGGCAGGAGATACCGGAGTAATGGCGGATATGGAGCTGTTTCCAAGGTTATACGGTAATTTAGACCTTTCCATCCTTCCGATCGGAAGTCACTACACAATGTGCCCGAGAAAGGCAGCATTTGCAGCAGCCGAATTATTAAAAACTCCAAAAGTGATCGGATGTCATTTTGATACTTTCCCTGCTATTGAAATTAATCATGAAAGTGCATTAAAGTATTTTGAAGATAAAAGTGTAGAACTTGTTTTGCCAAAACTGGGAGAGACGTTCGAATTTTAAATAAATGTTGGGAGGTAGTTTGAAAACAGGAATCAAAATGTTGAAGTATATAAAAACAAAAAAAGATAATTATCAAATTACCTCTCTTCAACTTAAACCAATAAAAAATGGCAAGCTACCTAAATCACACCGCTACGACCAATTACCTTTGCTGCGTTCCCACCCTGGAGGATTCTCAGGAGCTGGTTGTTTAGGACTTGCCGTTGCAAAGGTAGGAATATTTTGCAAAACTCAAAACTTTATTAAAGAAAATTAATGGAAAAAATTGGCTTGCAGAGGTAGTTTGCTGAAATTCAGACCAATAATTTTTCAAAAATTTTCAAAAAAATTAGATATGACGAAGAGCCCTTCCACATTAGGAATTTTACTGTTTGGCGCTACGATGATTGTTTTTTTCGTGGTGTATTACTTCTTTTCAGGAGTTAATTATTTTGATATTTCATTGAAAGCCAATGCTTTCGTTTTACCGATTCTGTATGCGGGAGCCGCATTCTGGTCGGTAAAGTCGTACTGGAGCAGCCACAAAACGGTGAGCTTCAAACAAGCGTTCAATAGAGCTTTCGTTCCCATGTTTATCGGGGGAATTTTATCCATTTTCAGCATTTATACTTTCTTAAATTTTGTGGATACAGACGCAAAAAAGCTGCTGAATTATCAGTATGTAACAAGACAGAAAGCGGAAATGGATAAAGAATATTATTCCGCAAGAAAAGTTTTAAAGCACCAGAAAGACATTGATGAACTGGATAAAAAGTACAAAGAAAGGCTTCCGAGTTTCTCTCCGGAGGCGGTGAAAGGAAAAGATATGCTTACTGCAAGTCATTTTTCAGGATATTTTGCGGCAATTCTTATATTTTACGTAGTTTTGTCAGTGTTTTTCGGAGCGTTTTTCAGAACAAAAACAATCTATCAGGAAGAACAAAACCAAGAATAATTTTTTATTAAAATTAAATGAATTTATCTATAGTTATTCCGTTACTGAATGAGGAAGCCTCTCTGGAAGAGCTTTTTTCAAGGATTGATCGTGTTTGTAAATCAAACAGTTTATCTTATGAAATCTGGTTTGTGGACGATGGAAGTACGGATCTTTCGTGGAGCATTATCGAGAATCTGAAAGTACAGCATCCTCAGATCCATGGAATTAAATTTTCTAAAAATTACGGAAAATCTCAGGCGCTTCACGCTGCCTTTGAAAGAACAAACGGCGAAGTCATCATCACCATGGATGCTGATTTACAGGATTTTCCGGAAGAAATCCCTGAACTGTACAATATGGTTGTTCAGGATAATTACGACATTGTTTCCGGCTGGAAAAAGAAGCGTTTCGATAATGTAATGACGAAAAACGTACCGTCGAAACTATTCAATGCGGCAGCTAGAAAAGTCTCCGGTGTTTATCTTCACGATTTCAACTGCGGACTGAAAGCTTACAAAAAGCAGGTCGTAAAATCCATTGATGTTTACGGAGATATGCACCGTTACATTCCTGTTCTGGCTGCCAATGCAGGATTCAGAAGAATTACGGAAAAAGAAGTACAGCATCAGGCGAGACCTTACGGAACTTCAAAATTCGGAACCGAAAGATTTATCCGGGGATTTCTGGATCTGGTAACGCTTTGGTTTGTAAGTCGTTTCGGGGGAAGACCGATGCATTTCTTCGGAGCGGTAGGAACTTTAATGTTTATCGTAGGTTTTTTTTCTGCACTTTGGCTGGGAGTTTCGAAGCTGATTGATGTGGCAAGAGGAATTTATGGTCATTTAATTACCAATAATCCGTGGTTTTTTATCGCTTTAACCATGATGATTATGGGAACCTTGCTTTTCGTTGCAGGATTTTTAGGTGAAATGATTATCAGAACCAACAGAGAACATAAAAATTATAATATTGACGAAGTAATTTAACGGAAAAAACAATATATTTAATCATTAAATATGAATAAAAAACGTTGTTTGAACTGTGGTCATTCGGTTTCCGATGAGTATTGTGCTCATTGCGGACAGAAATCTGACACGGCAAGAATAACCCCGGTTTTATTCATTAAAAATGATGTTTTAGGCTCTATATGGCATGTAGAAGCAAGGTTTTTGAATACGTTGAAAGAAATTTTAATAAGACCCGGAATAACAGCAACCAACTACATTAGTGGAAAAAGAATAAGGTATTACAATTTTATTTCACTGCTGCTTATTCTTTTTGGGTTTAACGTTATTGCCTTTCATCTGTTTATTAATACGGCTAAAATAGATCTACAGGCAGAAGATTCCAAAACCATAGATTTTTTTTCAAAATATTCCAAAGCAACCTTATTGTTTTTAATACCTGTTCTTGCCTGTAATGCATGGATCGTATTCAGAAAAATAAAGTTTAATCTTGCAGAGCATTTTGTAATTGCTACGGTGAGTTTAATAGGGATTCTTGTTTTTTTTCTTACCGATGATCTCATCAGTATCATGGGAACTTACAAGCCTCTTTCAGGAATTTCTGATGGTATTGACCGGGTTTTGGAAACTGCATTTGTTTTCTTTCCTGCATTTGCTTACATTAATGCATTCAGGAAAAATTATTCATGGGCAGGGCTTGCCTGGAGACTTCTTGTATTTTATATATTAGTTCTTTCAGAGATCCTTGCCGTGATGTTGTTTATTGAAAAATTCCTATAATTTAAAATGAAAAAAATATTTTTAATCATCATAATGGCTTCTGCGGTTTCCTGCGGAAAAGTTTCCCCGAAAGGGAATATTGAAAGGAAGGACGTAGATGTTTCAGAATTTGTAAACCTCGATCTGGAAGGAAAATTCCGTGTGTTTTATGCAAGAGGAAATAAAAATTTTATAGAAATCGAAACCTATCCGAATGTCGCCGATAATCTTGATGTGGATGTAAAAGATAAAACCTTAACCATCAGAGAAAAACGAGGAACAAAAGGCGTTGATTTTTATAATGTAACCATTTATTCAAAATACAATCTGGAAAAAGTAACCGCTTCAGATTCTGTAGAAATGAATATTTCGAGCGAAATTAAAACCGATAATTTTAAGCTAAATTTAAAAAATTATGCTACTTTTATGGGTTCGGTAAATACAAGAAAGGCAGAAGTGGAAATGATGAACCGAAGCAGAGCCAATTTTCTGGGGCAAACCAAAGATGCTGTCATTAAAGTATCTGATACAGCAAGTTTAATCGCTCCTTACTGGAAAATTGAAAACCTGAATATCGACTCTAAAAACGGAAATTACGCCGAAGTAAATGTAAAAGATTCATTAAAAGGACATATTCAGAATACGGCTAAATTTGTGTATTATAACGATCCGATTAGGGTTTTTAAAATTGATAAAAGTACGAGGGTTGAGAATAAGAAATTAGAATAAGCAGGAAGTGGGAGGCTGGATGATGGAGGTTTAAAAAGATTGAAGTTTTAAAACTACTAATCAACATAAATACAATGAGTTTTAAATTTGAAAAGTTAATTATTTGGCAAAAGTCTATGGATTTTGGAGAAAGTATTTTTCAGCTTACTTTGCAATTTCCTAAAGATGAAGCCTTTAATTTAACCTCTCAAATCAGAAGAGCTTCTGATTCAGTTGCATTAAATATTTCTGAAGGTTGTATTTTGCAATCTAAATTAGAGTTTAGGAAATTTTTGGGATATTCAATCCGTTCATTAGCAGAAGCAGTAACCTGCCTTTATAAAGCAAAGAATAGAAATTATATTTCAGAAGAGGATTTTAATAAATTATATAATGAGAGCTATAATCTTATGAATCAGATAATAGCTTTTAGAAACCAAATAAAAGAATAAAAAAGAGCAGAAGCCAAAATCCGGACAGCAGAAACTTCCGGCTCCCAGCTTCTAGCTTCATGCTAAAAAAACATACAAATATGACAACATTAGAAAAAGCAAAACTATGGCTTGGGGAAACATTTGATGAGGAAACAAGAAAGGCTGTTCAGGAATTAATCGACAGCAATTCGCCTGATCTGGAAGACTCTTTTTACAGAGAACTGGAATTCGGAACAGGAGGAATGAGGGGAATTATGGGCGTTGGAACCAACCGCTTAAATAAATATACTTTAGGTCAGGCAACACAGGGACTTGTGAATTATATGTTAAAGCAGTTTCAGGGAGAAGAAATTAAAGTGGCAATTGCTTATGACGTAAGAAATAACTCGAAAGAATTCGGAAAACTGGTGGCTGATGTTTTAACGGCAAACGGAATTAAAGTATTGCTTTTCAAGGATCACAGACCGACTCCTGAATTGTCATTTACCGTAAGAAATAAAAAATGTCACGGAGGAATTGTTTTAACGGCTTCTCACAATCCGCCGGAATACAACGGTTATAAAGTGTACTGGAACGACGGTGCACAGATTGTTCCGCCGCATGATGAAGCGATCATCAATGAAGTCTATTCTGTAAAATTCGAAGAAATTAAATTCAACGGAAACGATGATTTAATTGAATGGATCGGAGAAGAGCAGGATGATGTGTATATTGATGCATGTATCGAAAATTCTACCTATCAGAATGTTGGAAAAGAAAATTTAAACATCGTTTTCACATCAATCCACGGAACAACTTATACAACCGTTCCGAAAGCATTGGAAAAAGCAGGTTTCAAAAAAATTGATCTTGTAAGAGAACAAATGATCCCAAGCGGAAATTTCCCAACGGTAGACTCTCCGAATCCTGAAGAACCAGCCGCTTTGGAAATGGCAATGGATCTGGCAAAAATTACCAATGCAGATATCGTGATCGGAACAGATCCGGATGGTGACAGACTGGGAATTGCGGTAAGAAATCTTGACGGTGAAATTGAATTATTAAATGGAAACCAGACCAATACAATCCTTACGTATTATATTTTAAACGAATGGAGAAAGCAGGAAAGAATTACCGGAAAAGAATTCATCGGTTCTACCATTGTAACTTCAGATATTTTCTTTGATATTGCACAGAAATTCGGTGTTGACTGCAAAGTTGGATTAACCGGATTCAAATGGATCGGAAAAATGATCCGTGATTTCGAAGGCAAAGAAAAATTCGTTTGCGGGGGCGAAGAAAGTTTCGGATTCATGACGGGAGATTTCGTACGTGATAAAGATTCTTGCGGAAGTATCGTTTTAGCCTGCGAAATTGCAGCGTGGTGTAAAGCCAACGGAAGAACGATGTACCAATACATGATCGAAATTTATCAGGAATTGGGAATGTATTATGAAGGATTGGTAAATCTGGTAAGAAAAGGAAGAGACGGAGCAGAAGAAATCCAGAATATGATGAAAAACTTCCGTGAAAATCCTCCAAAAGAATTGGCTGGTTCTCCGGTAGAAGAAGTGAAGGATTTTAAAGAACAGACCAACTTCATTGTTTCGAAAGGAGAAAAAGTCGTAATGAACGACATTCCGAAATCGAATGTATTGATTTATTACACTCAGGACGGAACCAAAGTCTGCGTAAGACCTTCAGGAACAGAACCAAAGATTAAATTCTATATTTCTGTAAAAGATTCCATTACTTCTGAAGCAGATTTCAGAGATAAATTGAAGTCTTTAGAAGCAAAAATAGAAGAAGTAAGAAAGGATTTGAAATTAGATTAATTTCATTCGATCTTCATGATAAAAAGAAGTTTAGCGGCTTTTATTCTGTTGATTTTTATTTTTTCATGCAAAAAAGAAGCACCAAAAACTTCTGCAGGAAAGATAGAAAAAGACGCCGTTTCAAAAGCAGAAACAAAAAAGGATTTGTTTAAGCCTATTGATACTGCCTGTTCTTCCAGAAATAAGACGGAAGATTACATTGCAGCGTTTCAGTGGTATCAGCAGAAAGCAGAAAAAGAAATTACTCAGAATTCACCTGAACAGAATGATAAATTATACGAAGATTATATCAGGATTCGTGAAAAATATACAGCTTGTTTAAGCGAAAGTCTGAGTAAGATCCTTGAAGAATATGTGAATTATTATGATTCCGAAAGTAACAGTTACAAGTTTCCTGAAAATATAAAGAAACTGATTGCCGAACTAAAGAAAGCTGATCTTGAATTTACAGAAGTAGGAGAAGGATATACCGAAATATATTCGGTTCCGGATCATTATTTTTCTGTATTTAAAGATAAAGTAACCCCGGATTATAATACGTATATCGAACAGTTAGCGAAAGAAAGCGAAGGTCTTTATTCGGCGGATGCAGGATTGGTAATTTCATGGAAAGAGTTAGGAGAAAGGACTGTTTTTTGGGAAAATTTTATAAAAAAATATCCTAAAAGTTCATTGACTTCCAGAGTAAAAGAAATATACAATAATTATTTGTATGATTATTTATTCGGTATGGAGAATACACCAACTTACGAGTTTTTGGATGGAACCATATATGACGAAAACAGGAAAGAATTCAATAGGATCATAAAGAAATATCCGAATTCTGCTGTAGCTAAAAAGGCAAAAGAATTAATCAGCCTTCTGGATGCAAAAGTTCCTGAAGAAGAAGTTGTAAGAAAAATAAATATTAGAAGAGAATATTAAATAAATTTAAATAAAATAAAGTGAAAGTTTCAAAATTAGCGGCGAACCTGATTGGTTCTGAAATTGTAAAAATTGGTAATGAAGTAAATGATTTAAAGGCAAAAGGAGCAGAAATCGCGAATCTTACGATTGGTGATTTAAATTCTAATATTTATCCGATTCCGGCAAAATTGAAGGAAGAAATTCAGAAAGCTTATCAGAATAACCTGACAAATTATCCGCCTGCAAACGGACTTTTATCTTTAAGAAAAGAAGTTTCCAAAGATTTAAAAACCAGATGGGATTTAGATTATTCTCCCAATGATATTTTAATTACGGCAGGTTCAAGACCTTTGATCTATGCGGTATACAAAACAATCGTGGACGAAGGAGATAAAGTAGTGTATCCGATTCCGTCCTGGAACAATAATCATTATGCTTACCTTACTTCTGCCAATGCCGTAGAAGTAAAGACCACTCCTGAAAATAATTTCCTTCCGACTGCGGATGATCTTAGACCACATCTGGAAGGAGCAGTTTTATTGGCACTTTGTTCACCTTTGAATCCTACCGGAACCATGTTTACAAAAGATCAGCTTTCTGAAATCTGCGAACTGGTTTTAGCGGAAAACAAAAAAAGAGGTGAAGACGAAAAGCCTTTATACTTAATGTACGACCAGATTTATTCTAACCTTACTTTTGGGGCAGAACACGTAGATCCGGTTTCTCTTTTCCCTGAAATGAAAGAATTTACGGTATATATCGACGGTATTTCAAAATGTCTTGCCGCTACAGGAGTTCGTGTAGGATGGGGATTTGGTCCGGTTCATATCATGGACAAAATGAAAGCTCTTTTAACGCACGTTGGAGCTTGGGCACCAAAACCGGAACAGGAAGCAACGGCAAAATATTACGAAAATCCTGAAAATGTGAATGAATTTGTTGAAGATTTTAAAGGTAAATTGGAAGCCAGCCTGAAAGTTCTTCACGGCGGAATTCAGGATTTGAAAGGAAAAGGACTTTCTGTTGACAGCATCGAGCCAATGGGTGCGCTTTATCTTACCATTAAATTAGATTATATAGGAAAAACAAAACCGGACGGAACAGTAATTGAAAACTCTTCAGATTTGGTATTCTATTTAATCAATGAAGCAGGTGTTGCTTTGGTTCCGTTCTCTGCTTTCGGGGAAGAAAAATCAGAACCTTGGTTCAGAGCTTCTGTAGGAGGTTTGGCAATCGATGAAATTGAAGTGATGATGCCAAAACTGGAAAATGCTTTGAATGCTTTAAAATAAAATATTAAATATAATAAACAGCTTCGTGAATATACTTTGCGAAGCTTTTTTTGACTTATAGCCTTAATGAGATTACCTAAAAGATACTTTCTCGAAACTCAATTTTTGAGCTATTCCACATTAGGAATTGTTATTTTAGTGGTTTTAAGTGTCTGGATTTCCGGAGTTGGTTCTCACAGATCTTTGTTTCAGAACTCTATTTTATCAACTTCAATTTTAGCCGTTGCCTTTTTTCTTTTTATAAGTTTAGGTTTGTATTTTGGCTTGAAGCTTAAAGAAAATGTGGGAAATATTCTGAATAAAAAAAGAGTAAAGACGGCAGCAGATAAAATGCCCTTACTGGATGGGTTTGAATTCGATCCGCCTGATGTCGGCGATGGAATAGGGGGAATTATTCTTTCAATTATTTTGTGGTTGATTATTACCGTTCTTTTTACTTTTCTTCTGTATATTCTAGGCGTCTTTTTCTGGGTTGTCATTTTGCTGTTTGCAGCCATGCTGTACTGGATTTTTTTCCGTGCTTTGAGGTTGGTATTTAAAAATTCAAAACATTGCAGAGGAAATCTTTTGAAAAGTTTCGGTTTCGGATTTTTTTATTCGTTTCTTTACATTTCATGGATCTATGGAATTATTTTTTTAGCCAATTATTTAAATTAAACTCATTATTATCTTTTCAATGAAAATTATCGCAGTTATTCCCGCACGTTACGAAGCAAGCCGTTTTCCGGCGAAACTGATGCAGTTGCTTGGAGATAAAACCGTTATCACAACCACTTATCAGAATGTCGTAGAAACAGGTCTGTTTGATGAAGTTTTTGTGGCAACAGATTCTGAAATTATTTTTGATGAAATCATTCAGAATGGTGGAAAAGCCGTAATGACCGGTCAACATGAAACCGGAAGCGACCGTATTGCCGAAGCAGTGCAGAATATCGACTGTGATATCGTGATCAATGTTCAGGGAGATGAACCTTTTTTAAAATTAGAACCTTTACAACAATTAATTGAAGTTTTTCATCAGGATGACAATCAGGAGATTTCTTTGGCTTCATTGAAAATAAAACTCACTGAAAAAGAAGAGATTGAGAATCCGAATAACGTGAAAGTAATTACCGACAACAATGGTTTCGCATTGTATTTCAGCCGTTCTGTGATTCCGTTCCATCGTGAAATTTCGTATAATGTTGATTATTTCAAACATATTGGGGTCTATGCCTTCAGAAAGCACGCTTTGATTCAGTTCTCAAAACTGGAAATGAAACCTTTGGAGATTTCAGAAAAGATAGAATGCATCCGCTATCTCGAATATGGTATGAAAATCAAGATGATAGAAACCAATTTCGTTGGCGTAGGAATAGATACGCCGGAAGATCTTGAAAAAGCAAGAAGATTAATTTAAAAACGTGATGTAATTCACATTTTCAAATTGTTTCATTTTCAATTTTTCAAATTAAAAAAGCCTTATATTTGAATTGATAAAATAAAATTAATGAAGAAGTTACTTTTAGTATTCGTCCTGATTATTTCACAATCCTTTTTTGCGCAGACCGCCAAAGAAATTATTGATAAAAACATTGAATTGTCCGGAGGATTAACCAATTGGAAACTATTAAATTCAGTATTGCTGCAGGGAAGAGTTATCCTGGGAATCAAGGACGAATATCCTATCAAAATTTATCAGCAGCGTCCGAATCTTACCAAAACCGTCATTACTATTAGCGGAAAAGATACAGCCATTGAAGGCTACGACGGATCAAAAGGATATGCAATGAATTATGCGACCAATAAAGTTCAGGAATATGCAGGATATGTAGCGGAAAGTTTCGACAATGATTTTATAGATTGGGAAAATAAAGGATTTGAAGCGAAATATTTAGGCAAAGAAGTGGTAGGAAATATTTACTGCCATAAAGTGGAATTAACGAAAAATGTTAACAAAAACATTTATTATTTCGACACGAAAAACTATATGTTGCTGAAAGAAGTGAAAAAAGATGAAACATTATCGTATTCAGATTATAAAAAAGTTGGAAATTTATCCATGCCTTTCAGAATAGAATCTTCCAGTGCAAAAAAAGACGGAGATTATGTAATGCTCATCAACAGGATTGATATTAATAAGGTATTTCCTGCCAATACATTTAAATTTTAAATCAGATAATAAAATTTAGTTATGAAAAAGTTATTTTTAATGTTCTTGTCAGTTGTTGCATTTTTCAACAGCTGCGCTCAGAAAAAAAGTGAAGAATCTAAAGCCAAAACCAAAGAACTTATGGGAAAATCAATATACGATTTCAAGGTTGATGCCTTGGAAGAAGGAAAGCAGATCAACTTTGCAGATTTTAAAGGAAAGAAAATCCTTATTGTAAATACTGCTTCAGAATGTGGATTCACTCCTCAATATGCTGATCTTGAAAAAGTTGCTGAAGAATATAAAGACAAATTGGTGGTGGTAGGATTTCCTGCCAACAATTTCGGAGGTCAGGAGCCGGGAAGCAATAAAGAAATCGGAGCTTTCTGCCAGAAAAATTATGGAGTAACATTCCCAATGGCTGCCAAAGTTTCAGTAAAAGGAAGCGACACAGCTCCAATCTTCCAATATCTAACAGAAAAAGATCTAAATGGAGTAAAAAATACAACCATCCTTTGGAATTTTACTAAATTTTTGGTAGATGAAAACGGAAAACTGATTGATTCTTTCGTAAGTACAACAAAACCAACGGACGAAGCGATTACGAAGTATTTGAAATAACATCAAAAAAATATATTTTTGTAAAGTGGATTTTGATCCACTTTTTTATTTTAAAATTTATGAAAAAACTACTAACCATTTTTATTTTGATTTTTTCAGTTAAAACATTTTCACAGGATTTTTATTTTTCCGGTAAAATGAATTACTGCACCCCGGAACATGCAGATTCTAAGAAAGGCTTTGAGACTGCTTTTTTAGGATTAAAATACCCTCAGTATTATGGAGGAGTCACGGCACTACTTTTGAAAATAGTAGAAAAAGATCCTAAATACTGTGATGCTTATTTTATGGCTGGATATTTTTTCAGATTGCAGGAAATGCATAAAGAAGCACTAACTTTATATTACGTTGCAGATAGCCTTGCTCAAAATAAAGCTCCGATTTTTAAACAGAATTTAGCCATAGAATTTATGAAATTCGGAAAGGTAGATAAGGCTAGACAAAAGTATGAGGAAATGATAAAATATTTCCCCGAGAATCCTGAAGGCTATTATGGAATTGGTAATACTTCTATTGTCATGGGAGACTATGATAATGGGTTAAAAAATCTGAAGCAAGCCGAAAATTTATACAATACTTCAGGAAAAGTTAAAGATGATCTTATTTATATGTACGGAATGTTGTACACCTTAAAAGAAAACTATGATGTAGCTTTACCGTACCTTGAAGACGTTTACCCAACATATAAAAAAGATGACGGATATCTTTCTTTATATGCTCTTGCACTGATAAAAGTAGGCAAAAGTAAAAATGACGAAAAACTTATCAAAAAAGCTCAAAAAACTTATGATAAGGTTAAAGATAAAGTGATAGTTCCGGAAATCAGAAAAAAGTTAAACTCAGAGTTTGGTTAATTTGTATAACTGATTACAAAATGTATTCGACTCTATTTGGTTAAAATATAGTTAAATAGAGTCGAAATCAGAAGTTAATCATTACTCTTCTCCGCAAAACAAAAAATATTCCCCAGTTTTATGCTTGAATAGCCGTTGCTTTTAATCTTGGATGAATTAATCATTGCTTTTGCCAGAACATCTGTCGGTAAAGGTTTCTGACTTTCTAAAAGTCCTAATTTATTGGCAAATTTAATAATACGGCTTCCCAAAACTTCTCCCGTTCTGTCAGAATCTTTTCTTTCCAGCATTCCCGGTTTGAAAATGGTTATTTTATTGAAATGAAGCTGTTTTACAGCATCTTCCAATTCTCCCTTCATTTTGGAATAGAAAATTTTAGATTTGGGATTTGCTCCGTAAGCAGAAACCAGAATATAATCGTCTACATTATTTTCTTTGGCAGCTTTTGCAAATTCGTACTGAAAATCAAAATCTACTTTTCTTTGTGCTTCCTTGCTTCCGGCGGCCTTTAGAGTCGTTCCGAGACAGGAAAATGCAACATCACCTTTTACTTCACCTTTCCATTCTTCAGGTTTTTCAAAATTTACAACATGCACTTTAAGTTTATCATTTTCAATTTCAAGAGGTTTTCTCACAAAAATATTTACTTCTTCAAAATCTTTATCCTGAAGTAACTGATTTACAAGGTCTTTTCCTGTAGCACCTGTTGCGCCGATAACTAAAGCTTTCATAGAGCATATAATTTTTGATTAATAATTGAAGAATTTGCCTACTAAATTTACAAAATTTTAATAATATTGATGTTTTAATTTTTAATCTAATTAAATAAGGATGGACACAAATGAAATTTTAGATTATTGTCTTGCTAAAAAGGGTGTTACCGAAACATTTCCTTTTGATAATGAAACCCTCGTTCTGAAAGTAGGCGATAAAATGTTTTTGCTGATGCCTCTGGAAAAACAGCCGCTTCAGATTAACGTAAAAACAGATCCGGAATGGAGTGCAGAACTTCGCGAAAGACATCCCCAAATTACAGGTGCATTCCATATGAATAAGACACACTGGAATTCCGTTCTGGTAGATGGTTTAAAAAGAGATCTTATAATAAAACTTATAGACCAGTCTTATGATCTGGTTTTTAAATCTTTAACCAAAAAAACTCAAAACACAATTACTAATCCATTATAAAACTAAATCGAAAACATGAGGAAAATATTAATTTCCGCTGTCTACTTCTTATCAGTGAGTGCATTTGCACAGTCTAAGGAGCAAACTAAAACCTGGGAACTTTTACTTAATAATAAGAGAGAAGAAGCAAGAAACTTTTACGATAAAAATTTAAAAGCAGAGAAAGATAAAGACTTTGAAAATCTTTTTCTTGATGCTTTAATAAATGAAGAAATGGGCGAGATGATTTTTGACGATACTTTCGTTAAAAATCTGGCAAATCTTAAAGTGGATGAATTTTATCTTTACCCGATCTACAAAAAAAGTTTTGTGATAGGGGATACGGATACAAACGGGCTTGATGACAATTCATATAAAAAAATAGATTTTCTTGCTCAGGATCCGATCTATGGACAGAATAATTCTGTAATTGAATATAAATCAACACTCGACAGACTGAGAAACAACCCTAAAAGCGCAGATGAATACCTTACCAAAATCGCAAGAATTGATAAATGGCAGTTTGCAGGCGTGTTTGAAAATCTAAACGGAAGCGGTCTTTACAATGAGTATGAACCTGAAACGTATGCCAAAAACGATAAACTTTTCAATGCAAACAGCTTTGGAAACGTAGGTTGGTACAACAGAAAATTCCCCACAAATGACGGTTTCGAATTTTTCACCAATGAAACTGAGTACGGAAGAGGAATTATTTATGCGCAGAGCTTTATAGAAAATCCTTCAGAAAGAAAGATTCTTTTTGAAGTTGATACCAATGCAGAATTCAGACTATTTATAAATGATGCCGAAGTTTTGTCAAGCACAAGCGAAGGTTATTCTAATCTGGGATCACATCTGGTAGAAGTTACACTCCCGAAAGGAATGAACAGGATTTTGCTGAAGTTTGACATGAAAGAAACTAAAAATGCTTTTATGGTAGTTCCTTTTAATGAAAATTTTCAGAAAATAACTGATCTGAAGTATTTTAATACTTATAAAGAGTACCAGAAAAGTACGGCCTCACAGTTGCAGGCAAAAGAACTGCCGTTGAGATTTGAAAAAGAGCTGAAAGAAAAAGTAGTACAGAATCCTAAGAGCTTTTTTTATAAATATTTATTGGCAACGGGTTACCTTAATAACCATCAGAATGATCAGGCAAAAGAAATTATTGATGATCTGTTAAAAACATATCCTAAAGCTTCTTTAATTCAGGGACTTTTAACTGCCTATTATTTGAATATTGAAGATAAGGAAAAGGTGAATGAGGTTTTTAAAAACATTGAAATTAATGACTCCGAGTATTTTCTTGTTCCGCTTCTGAAAATGATGGATGGAGAAAAGTTTCAGAATATGTCTATTCAGGAGCTTGAAAAAAGCAGGGATATTTTAAATAAAACAAAAGCCAAGTCAATCGGCGAATTCTTCGATGTCGTTATTGCCATGAGAAACCGTGATATGGATAAAGCAAAAACCCATATTGCAAATCTTAAAAAAAGCTTTGCCAATAACGAAAAGTTTTTTACCATTTTCACAACTCTGGAGGATATCGACAAAAAAGATCAGAGTACAACCATTAAAAAATTTGAGGAAATTTTAGCCCAAAAAAGCAGTCCCGATGTGATGAATACACTTTTCAGCATGTATCAGAATGCGAATAGAGTGGAAGATCAAAAGAAAATTCTGAAAAAGTATATTGAGTTATATCCTTCCATGAATTCTTTCAGAACACAGTATATTGATCTTTTGGATGATAATTTTCAGAATCCTGAATATGGAACTGAACTTGAAGATGCTTTGGCAAACTTCCCTTATTCTTACACTTTACTGGCTGCAAAAGCTGAATATCTTGCAAAGCTTAACAAAAAAAGCGAAGCCATACAGCTTGCAAAACTTTCTCTGAGCCATAATACGGAAAATGAGCAGATGCATAAACTTGTGAGGGATCTTGACCAGACACAGGACGAGATCGATCAGGTAAGCATCAAGGATCTTTACAAATTGGTGAAAGACAGAAGAGCAAAATCGGCAAAAGGTAAAAAAGGAGTAACAACGCTTTTGGACGAATACATCGTAAATGTTTATCCTGAAGGCGGTTTCAAAAAAAGAAGCACCTATGCTTATGAAATTACTTCCGAAAGCGGAATTGAAGAACTGAAAGAATACGGAATCAATTATTATGATGATGTATTGAAATCTGAAATCGTAAAGCCCGACGGAAGCATTATTCCGGGTGAAAAATCATCGGAACAGATTGTTTTTACAAATCTTGCAGTAGGAGATGTTATTTTAATCCAGAAAGAAAGTCTGGAAAGAAACAGCGGAAGGTTTTATAAAGATTTTAATCTAAGTTCCTATTTTAATTCAGAATATCCTGTTACAGAATCTATTTTTACAGTAATTACTCCGGAAAATATAAATTATCAGGTAAAAAGTAACAACAGAGAAGTTGCTTCAACGAAGAAAAAGATAGCCGGAAAATTATACCAGACATGGAAGCTGGATAATCTGGAGGAAGTTAATTTTGATGAATATTACGGACCAAGTTATTACGATGCAACAATCTCTGTAACAGCAAATTCAATTAAAACATGGCAGGAAATTGCCAATTGGTATGCGGATCTTACCAAAAAGAGTCTGGTTTCTGATAAAGTTGTTGAAAAAGCTTTTAAAGAAATTTTTCCGGGTGGAACTTCCGGTCTTACGGAAACGGAAAAGGCTGAGAAAATTTATAATTACATCGAAAAAAATGTAACATACAGCTCTGTAGATTTTAGGCAAAGCGGTTATATTCCGCAAAAACCATCCAAAACGTTAGCTACAAAACTGGGAGACTGTAAAGACCTTTCGACATTGTTTGTTATTCTTGGAAATCAGGCAGGTTTGAAATCTAATCTGGTTTTGGTTCAGACCAATGATAATTCTGTGCAGCGTCTTATTCTTCCCAATTTAAGTTTCAATCATTGTATTGTTAAAGTAAATTTAGACGGTAAAGAAACGTTCCTTGAAATGACGGATAAGTTTCTGCCGTTCAATTCTACAGTGAAAGGAAATTATAAAGCAAAAGGACTTGTTATAAATACAGATAAAACGACGGGATCTGCGGATCTCATTGAAATTCCGGTTGATAATAATTCTAAAGCAGTATTCAGAACAATAAGTGAAGTAAGCGTAAATGGAGATGACCAGAGTTTCATTACCAAACAATTTGTGATGGGAGAAGCCAAAAGTTATTACAACGATTTCTTTCAGGATTCGCAGACTGATGAGTCCCGTAAAAAAAATATGGAAGAAATATTTGGTTCAACATTGGATAAAGTAATCAGCGTTAAAAATGTAAAACTTATTGAAGGAAAAGATCTTACAGCAAAACCTCTTGCGTATGAAGTTCAGTTCAATATTAAAGACAAACCGCAGTCTGTTGGAAGTCTGAAGATTATGAAGATTCCATTTGCTTCCAAACCTTTTACAAAAGAAATAGTGGCAACGGAAAAAAGGACGACCGATATTCAGTATACAAAATACGAAAAGGAAAACAAATATCATGAAGAAATATATCTGAATATTCCTGAAAGCATGAAGTTTATTGAAATTCCTGAAAATAAAACGCTGGCTTATAATAATTTTAAATATTCAATTACCTACGAATTGCAGAAAAATAATAAACTGAAAATTATAAGAACGGCAGATACACCTTGGGATAATATTAAAGCATCGCAATATCCTGAATTCAAAAAGTTTGTGGAAGAAGCAATTAATGCAGATAACCAGATTCTGGGTTATAAATAATAAATAGAGAAAATGCTTACAAAATCTGTAAGCATTTTTTTTATTTTAAAACAGAAACTCTTCCGTTAATCTTTTATCATCGTCTAATCTTTCAATGAGTTTTTCAAGCCCTTCGAATTTAATTTCATCGTGAAGAAAATCTCTGAATTTTACGGTAATTTCTTCATCATAAATATCTCCTTCAAAATCAAGGATATAAACTTCCACAGTAAGTTTCTCGCCATTTACAGTCGGATTGGTTCCAACGCTCAACATTCCTTTATACTGCTGATTTTTCACAAAAGCTTCAACAATATAAGCTCCTTTTTTAGGCAAAAGTTTAATGGATTCCGTTTCGATATTGGCGGTAGGATAACCTATTGTTCTTCCGATTTTTTTTCCGTGAACCACCGTTCCGGATACAGAGTAGGAATATCCCAACATTTCATTGGCTTCCTTAATATTTCCTGCTGAAAGTGCATTGCGGATTTTCGTAGAGCTGATGTTATTCTCGTGAATATTAATAGCTTCCATCTGTTCAACTTCAAAATTCAGTTCCCTGGAAAGTTTCTGAAGCAGTTCGAAATTGCCGCTTTTATTTTTTCCGAAAGAATGATCGTAACCGATGATCAGATATTTTACATTCAGTTTTTCAATTAAAATCTGTCGGACAAATTCTTCTCCGGTTAAATTTCTGAATTCTTCATCAAATTCTTTTAGAAATAAATTTTCAATGTTGTATTTTTCCATCAAAAATTTCTTTTCTTCCAACGTATTGAGGAGTTTGAGATTTTCATCAGGATTAAAAACAAATCTCGGATGTGGCCAGAAAGTAAGAACGGCAGTTTCCAGATCGTTCTGTGAACCTACGTTAATTAATTCATCAATAATACTTTTATGCCCAAGATGAACCCCGTCGAACATTCCCAAAGACAGTGCTAATGGCTTCTGAGAGGTATAATCTTTAAAATTTTTGAAAACTTTCAAACCGGAAAAATTTTGACTGCAAATATAGGAAATTATGTAACAAAGTATCAATATAACAGTTTGCCAATATTTTAATCTATACTTATTGGTATATTGCTAAATTCATAGATTGTTAGACTTATAAAAAAGTATGATAAAAATCTGTTTTTTACCAATTGCAGGTTTATGAAGAATCATTATATTTGCACCAAGAAAAAATTTAGCAATGGCAAACCAAATTAAAGGTAAAATTTCTCAAATTATTGGTCCGGTAATCGACGTTGTCTTCAGTGATGTGGAATCTGTTCCAGCGATCTATGATGCGTTAGAAATTACAAAAGAAAACGGTGAAAAAGTAGTTTTAGAGGTAGAACAGCATATTGGCGAAGATACAGTAAGATGTATCGCAATGGACGCTACTGACGGTCTTAAAAGAGGGCAGGACGTAATCGGATACGGAAATCCTATTATGATGCCAATCGGTGAGGCTGTAAACGGAAGACTATTCAACGTTGTTGGTGATGCTATCGACGGACTTCAAAATATATCTAACGAAGGTGGTCTGCCAATTCACAGACCAGCTCCAAAATTTGATCAGCTTTCAACTTCTGCAGAAGTTTTATTTACTGGTATTAAAGTAATCGACCTTATCGAGCCTTATGCAAAAGGAGGTAAAATTGGTTTGTTCGGTGGTGCAGGTGTAGGTAAAACCGTATTGATTCAGGAGTTGATTAACAATATTGCAAAAGGACACGGAGGTCTTTCAGTTTTTGCCGGAGTAGGTGAAAGAACGAGAGAAGGAAATGACCTTTTGAGAGAGATGTTGGAATCTGGAATCATCAAGTATGGTGAAGATTTCATGCACTCTATGGAAAACGGAGGTTGGGATCTTTCTAAAGTAGATTTAGAAGTAATGAAAGATTCTAAAGCAGCATTCGTTTTCGGACAGATGAACGAGCCACCTGGTGCAAGAGCGAGAGTAGCACTTTCCGGTCTTACATTAGCTGAGTACTACAGAGACGGTGGAGAAAGCGGACAGGGTAGAGACGTACTTTTCTTCGTAGACAATATCTTCCGTTTTACACAGGCTGGTTCTGAGGTATCTGCACTTTTAGGTCGTATGCCATCTGCGGTAGGTTACCAACCGACACTAGCTTCTGAGATGGGAGCAATGCAGGAAAGAATTACTTCAACTAAAAATGGTTCAATTACTTCAGTACAGGCGGTTTACGTACCTGCGGATGACTTAACTGACCCGGCTCCTGCAACTACGTTTGCTCACTTGGATGCTACAACGGTACTAGACAGAAAAATTGCTTCATTGGGTATTTATCCTGCGGTAGATCCATTGGCTTCTACTTCAAGAATCCTGGCTCCTGAGATTATCGGGGAAGAACATTATAACTGTGCACAGAGAGTAAAAGAAATCCTTCAGAGATACAAAGCGCTTCAGGATATCATCGCGATCCTTGGTATGGAAGAACTTTCTGAAGAAGACAAATCAGTTGTTTACCGTGCAAGAAAAGTTCAGAGATTCCTTTCTCAGCCTTTCCACGTAGCAGAACAGTTTACAGGTATTCCTGGATCTTTGGTAGACATCAAAGATACCATTAAAGGATTCAACATGATCATTGATGGTGAATTGGATCACTTGCCGGAAGCTGCTTTCAACCTTAAAGGAACCATTGAAGAAGCAATCGAAGCAGGACAAAAAATGTTAGCTGATAACGCTTAAGAAATTTTAAATGTTGAATTTTAGATTTTAGATTGAATTTCAATAATTTATAATTTAAAATCTATAATCTATAATTTCATAAAAATGAATATAAAAATTTTAACACCAGAATACGTAGTTTTTGAAGGTGAAGTAGACTCAGTATTACTGCCTGGAAAAAATGGTGAATTCCACATCATGCAAAACCACGCAGGAATCGTTTCTTCTTTAATCGGTGGTAAAGTAAAATTGTATGCTAAATCTATCGATGAAGCCTATTCAAAATACTTTACGAAAGAGAATGAGAAAGATTCAGTTTTCTCTTACCCTATCAAAAGCGGTGTTGTAGAATTTAATCATAATAAAGGAATTATCCTTTGTGAATAATTAAATGAAAAGCTAAATATATTTTCAAGAAAGTGTAACAATTCGTTACACTTTTTTTATTTTTGTATGAATTTGGTTTTATGAAGGGATTTTTAATTATTTTATTTTCAGTTTTCGGGTTGCTTTTCAATGCGCAGACGGTTAAAATTAAAAGAGGAATTGTGGATCTTGAAGGAATTCATGTCGCAAAACTGTCTTATAAAGGAGGAATATATACTTTTATGGATCTTAAAGAAACTCCGATTTATACCATAGAATTTGTAGATAAAAGTGTAGTGGATTCTGTACGCGACAGTTACATTAAGCTTAAAAGAATTTATAATCAGGACAAAACGCTTGATCTGGACTATATTTCGCCATCTGCATTTTCTGGGGAAGAGAAATCGGCAGCTTACACTTGTGTTAAAAGTCTGAAGATCATTGATGAAAGAGGGATCAACATCAAAAACCTAGACGAGCTTTTTAAAAATTCACCTAAAAGGAAGCTTGATACCAAAACAAAAGATGCTTATACCATCCGAACTAAAATTGATAAATTAAATATTACCGTCAATAATGTAGGCGAAATTTTAAGTAACGGAAAACCAGTGGGTTATTTTACCAATTTACCGGCAAGTTTTGGTTCCGATGACACGGTTACGGATAAAACATTTGTTGATATTGAAATTTATGATGCCAACAGCAAATACATCGGAAAATACATCACAACAACAAAACAGATTAAATCTGCGGGAGGAAAAACCTTTACTCTGTACCGCGAAATGTCCGGAAGAGCATCTCTTTTAAAATTCCCGACCTACAAAGCTATTGCCGAAAGAATGGCCATTATGGATCCCAACTTTATAAAAATTCAGGAAAAAGTAATTGTGGGTGAAGTCACAAAAGACGGTGTTCAAAAGTAAAAATCATCAATAGGAACGGGCTTTAGCCCGTTTAACACCGATATAAATTCTATTGGCTTTAGCCAAACTTAAAAAAGCTTCAGATTATCTTGAAGCTTTTTTATTTAATTTTTCCTGATTAGAATTTCTAAGTAATTTAAGCCTGAGATTTTTTTAATCTACAAACTCAGAATCACTCCATTCTCTTTCAACTGCTGCATCGGTTTAGAAAACCAGAATAATTCAAAATCTTCAAAATTTTCTTCGAATTGAGTTTTCAATTGTTGCAAAGTTGGCTTTTTTAAATTTTCAATTGGATAATCACTAAACATTTTCATGAGCCATTCTGCGTGTTCCTGCTCTAAATCTACACTTACAACATTGGTTTTTAAGTGCGCTGTAATTTTTGTATACGTATAATTATATTTCTTTTTATTTTTTACGCGATTCTCAGCGATTAGGTTTTTGGCTAAAAATAGAACTTTAGAATTTCCTTTAAAAACAAAATCATCATCTTCCAGAAGACAGTCATGAATATAATCCGGATGAACGGTTGTTCTCGGAATTTTAAAATCAAACCATTCCTGAAGAGGAAGTTCGAAATTGATTCCGTGCATATAATTGAATAATGATTTTTTTAAACCGAAGCTGAACTTTCCATGATCGATTCCGGTTTTATCAGTAAAATCAACATCGTTGTTGGCAAACAGAATTTCCTGCTTAATAGGAGTTACTCCAAATTCTTCCGGATTAATTCCGACAGGTGAATGTGCCGTCATCGCAAACTGATGCCAGAATCCACTTTGTAAAATTCCCATCTCGAAAAGCTGACGAACCATTTCCAAAGAATCCACTGTTTCCTGAATAGTCTGGGTAGGATAGCCGTACATTAAATAAGCATGAATCATGATTCCGGCTTCTGTAAAATTTCTTGTCACTTTAGCAACTTGTTCCACAGAAATTCCTTTATCAATCAATTTCAGCAGACGGTCACTTGCAACTTCCAATCCACCTGAAACCGCTACACAACCTGAAAGTTTCAAAAGAAAACACAGATCTTTGGTGAAACTTTTTTCAAAACGAATATTCGTCCACCACGTTACGACCAAATTTCTTCTTAAGATTTCTAAAGCAACTTCACGTATCAATGCAGGAGGAGCCGCTTCATCTACAAAATGAAATCCTGTTTCTCCAGTTGTAAGGATCAACTCTTCCATTCTGTCAACCAGAATTTTAGCTGAAATCGGTTCGTAAATTTTAATATAATCTAAAGAAATATCGCAAAAAGTACATTTACCCCAATAACATCCATGTGCCATTGTGAGCTTATTCCATCTTCCGTCGCTCCATAAACTGTGCATCGGATTGGCAATTTCAATTACAGAAATATATTGATCCAATTGTAAATCAGAATAATCGGGAGTTCCGATATCGGCTTGCTTATAATCGTGTCTTGTGGAATTATTTTTATAGGTAACTTCTCCGTTTTTAAGTAAAAAAGTTCTTTTGAACTGAGATTCTTCACTTTGTTCAGAATGACAAATATTTTCATAAAGTAATTCAATCGGAAGCTCTCCGTCGTCCAAAGTAATAAAATCGAAAAACTCAAAAACTCTTTTATCTTTTAATTCCCTTAATTCAGTATTCGGAAATCCGCCGCCCATTGCAGTTTTAATGTGCGGATAATTTTCTTTGATATATTTCGCGCAACGAAAAGCAGAATATAAATTTCCGGGAAAAGGAATGGAAAAACAAATCAGTTTTGGCTGAACAAGCTCTAATTTTTCCTGAAGAATCTTTAAAGTAAAATCATCTATAAAAGTAGGTTCGCCGCAAATTTTATAATAAAGTTCATCAAAAGAATTGGCACTTTTTCCTAATCTTTCCGCATAACGGCTGAATCCAAAATCAGGATCAATATTTTCAACAATATAATCCGAAAGATCTTCTAAATATAGAGTCGCCAAATGTTTGGCTTTATCCTGAAGTCCCATATTTCCGAAAGCAAATTCCATGTCATCAAGCTGATTGAATCGGGAGGCTTCCGGAAGAAAATTCATCGAACAGATTTGTCTTGCCAATGTTGGGGTTTTACCCTGCAAAAAAGCAATAACCTGATCGATCGTTTTGATATATTCTTCTTTTAAAACGTAAATTCTTTGAGCATTTTCTGAAAGAGTCTGAAAATCAGTTTTCTGATTAAAAATCTTCTGAAGTCCGTCTTTCGAAAATAATTCCAAAATGACCTCAATTCCCAAATCTGTCTGAAAGCTGGAAATATTTTTGGTATTCAGAAAACCTTTAATATAAGCTGTTGCAGGATAAGGCGTGTTGAGCTGTGTGAAAGGCGGAGTAATGAGAAGTAGATCTTTCAAGAGAAAATTTTTGCAAAGTTATTTTAAATATTCAGATTTTGAAAATTTATGACAGGTTTTAAAACAAAAACCACTGATCGAATGTCAGTGGTTTTTAAATTTATTTTATATTCAGATTAAATTTCTTTGAAACTTAAACCTTGTTCTGCCAACAGTTTTTGTTCCTGTTCTTTGTAATAGCCGCTTACTAATTTGTCGTGAATGGCTTCAAACGCAGCAAGAGTTTCATTAATTTCAGCATCGGTATGAGAAGCTGTAGGAATTAATCTTAATAAAATCATTCCTTTCGGAATTACAGGATATACCACTACCGAAGTAAAGATCCCGTAGATTTCTCTCAAATCTTTCACCAAAAGTGTTGCTTCCACCGGAGTTCCCTGCATCATCACCGGAGTTACACAAGTATTTGTATCTCCAATGTTAAAGCCTCTTTCTTTAAGACCGTTTTGTAATTTATGTGTATTTTCCCAAAGTTTTGCTTTGATTTCCGGTCTTGTTCTCAACAGTTCCAGTCTTTTTAAACCTCCGATTACCATTGGCATCGTTAAAGATTTAGCAAAAATCTGAGATCTTAAATTGAATTTCAGATATCTGATAATTTCTTTATCACCCGCGATGAATGCTCCAAAACCTGCCATAGATTTAGCAAAAGTAGAGAAGTAAACATCAATCTGATCCTGACAACCCTGTTCTTCACCGGCTCCAGCTCCTGTTTTTCCAAGAGTTCCGAATCCGTGTGCATCATCAACTAAAAGCCTGAATTTGTATTTTGATTTTAATTCACAGATTTCTTTTAATTTACCTTGCTGTCCTCTCATTCCGAAAACACCTTCGGTAATCACTAAAATTCCTCCTCCTGTTTCTTCAGCTACTTTGGTAGCTCTTTCAAGATTTTTTTCAAGACTTGCAATATCGTTGTGTCTGTACGTAAATCTTTTTCCTGCGTGAAGTCTTACACCGTCTACTATACAAGCGTGAGAATCAACATCATAAACAATTACATCATTTCTACCCACCAAAGCATCAATGGTAGAAACCATTCCCTGATAACCGAAATTTAATAAATATGCAGATTCTTTCTGAACAAAATCAGCCAGTTCTTTTTCCAATTGCAAATGCTGCTCAGTTTCTCCCGACATTGCTCTTGCACCCATCGGATAAAACATTCCGAATTCTGCAGCCGCTTTTGCATCAGCCTCCAGAACTTCAGGATGATTACACATTCCTAAATAATCATTAGCACTCCAGAAAATAACTTCTCTTCCCTGAAACTGCATTCTCGGTCCGATAGGTCCTTCTAATCTGGGGAAAATGAAATACCCTTCACCATAATCTGCAAATTGTCCAAGAGGTCCTGGATTTTCTTTTATTCTGTCAAAAATATCCAACATTTTATTAATATTTTAAGTAAAAAAGCCTTTTGTAATCACAAAAAGGCTTGATTTGTATAAATTTTTCGTCCTTATTTAATGAATTCAGTTTTAAAAACTTCATCGTAGTTGTGTACACAGTTGTTTACAAACCCCTGTTCAGCCATCCATTTATCACTGTATACTTTAGTAATATATCTTGAACCGTGATCAGGATAAATCAACACAATCAGGTCATTTTCAGAAAATTCATGAGATTGCGCATATTGCATTAAAGCCTGTGTAACGGCTCCTGTAGTATATCCTCCCATAATTGCCTCTTTTAAAGCTACTTCACGGGTTCTGTAAGCAGACATTTCGTCGTTTACTCTTACAAATTCATCTACTTTGTCGAAAAGAAGGGCAGAAGGAATTAAATTTTTTCCCATTCCTTCAATCTGATAAGGATGAACATCTTCTTTGTGGATTTCGCCGGTTTCGTGGTAGCTTTTCAGGATAGATCCGTCTGCATCCACACCAATGATTTTAATATCCGGATTTTTCTCTTTTAAAAATTTTGCTGAACCTGATAGAGTTCCTCCGGTTCCTGTACACGCAAACAGGTGAGTTACTTTTCCCTGAGTCTGTTCCCAGATTTCAGGACCTGTGGTCTGATAATGCGCATCAATATTCAACTCGTTGAAATATTGGTTGATATAAACGGAATTTGGAGTTTCTGAAGCAATTCTTTTGGCTACTTCATAATAAGATCTCGGATCATCTGCGGGAACATTCGCGGGACAGATATAAACAGTAGCTCCTAAAGCCTTTAAGTAGGCTATTTTTTCAGGCTTGGTCTTGTCACTTACCGCAAGAATACATTTATATCCCTTGATGATACAAACCATGGCAATAGAGAATCCTGTATTTCCTGAAGTAGTTTCTACCACTACGGAATCTTCTTTTAATAAACCTTTTTTCTCAGCGTTTTCTATAATATGAAGTGCGATTCTATCTTTTGTGGAATGTCCAGGATTATATGATTCTAACTTGGCATAAACGGTTGCAGGAATATCTTTCGTCACAGTGTTAAGCTTCACCATAGGAGTATTTCCTATTAGGCCAAGTATATTATCGTAAACATTACTCATTATTTGTTATTTTTCAATAAAAATCTGACGGCAAAAATACAAAAAAATAAATTTATTTCTAAACTTTTGTTTGATTTCTAACCTCTAAAATAGATAAAAAATTGTTTTCTGTTACTATCTAAAGATGAAACTTTTCAAAAAGCGAGCCAAAATCTTTAAATTTTGTTAAAAACCGTCTAAAATCATATAAAAGCCTTATTTTCGCGTAATTGATTTAATACTATGAAAAATTGGACTTTTAAGCAATGGAACACCGTTCTCGGATGGGTTGTTTTCGTCATTGCATTTTTCACGTACTTGTCCACCATAGAACCGAATTTCAGTTTTTGGGATTGTGGCGAGTATATTTCCTCGGCGGTAAAACTTGAAGTAACGCACGCTCCGGGGGCGGCTTTGTTTCAGATTGTGGGTGCTGTGGCAGCCATTTTTGCTTTAGGAAAGGGCGAAAATTATTCTATCGTGATCAACGCGATGTCTGCATTGTTTAGTGCGTTTACGATCTTGTTTTTGTTCTGGACAATTACGCATTTCGTAAGAAGACTTTTAAACAAAGATTTTGATGACATTACAAAACATCAAGAGATTTCTATTCTTTTTGCCGGAATTGTAGGCGCATTATGCTTTACATTTTCAGATACCTTCTGGTTCTCTGCGGTAGAAGGGGAAGTTTACTCGATGGCATCTATGTTTATCGCACTTTTGGTCTGGTTAATTACCAAATGGGAGAATGAATATCAGGCGAAGGACAGCGAGAGATGGATTATTTTAATTTTCTTCATTTTAGGTCTTTCAGTAGGGGTTCACATGATGTGTATGTTGGCAATTCCTGCGATCTGTCTTGTGTACTACGCGAGAAACTACACTTTTACCTGGAAGAATTTT
The DNA here is from genome assembly GCF_900156825.1 of Chryseobacterium gambrini. GTDB lineage: Bacteria > Bacteroidota > Bacteroidia > Flavobacteriales > Weeksellaceae > Chryseobacterium > Chryseobacterium gambrini. Next base: position 332,195 of record NZ_FTOV01000001.1, read on the forward strand.
CTTTGGGCAAATGTGATTACACTGGTAATTTTAGCAATCGTTTTTAAAGGGATTTTCCCATTGATCATGACGATGTTCGGGAAACTTGAGATTTTCTTCGTGAACGGTTTAGGTCTTCCTTTCCATTCCGGAACTATTGCTGCTTTTGTCTTAATGGTTGTCATCTGTTACTTCCTGATCTCTTATGCAGGAAAGATGAAGAAAAATGTTTATCAGACAATTGCTTTATCCATTGTTTTCATGATGATCGGTTTTTCATGCTGGATGGTAATTCCTATCAGAGCAAACGCAAATCCTCCAATGAACCTTAATGATCCGGACAACGCCATCGGAATGCTGGATTATTACAACAGAGAACAATACGGCGACTGGCCTACAATTTATGGTCAGAATTATACCGCTTTCTTAGATGCAAACGGAATTGAGAAAAAAGAAGACGGAAGTTTTAATACTACGAAAACGGGAGAAATCTACGAAAAAGACGAGAAAACAGGAACGTACAGAAAAACAGGAGACCGATTCAATTATGTTTTCAATAAAGCACACGTAGGCTTTATGCCGAGAATGTTCAATGAGGACAAAGATGTAATGGCTAACTACATTTCAATGTACGGTGCGCCGGATTTCACATTTAATTACAGTAATGAAGATGTTGCAGACAGCCCTGAAGCAAAGCAGATTTTCGATGAATTAAGAAAGAAATATGAAGACGGATCTATCACGGCTGCAGATTATTTAAAAGTAAAACCTTATAACTTAATCAATGTTCAGAAGCCTTCTCTGGCTCAGAATATGGATTATTTCATCACGTTCCAGAACGGATATTATTTTGTAAGATATCTGATGTGGAATTACGTAGGCCGCCAGAATGATCTGGAAGGCAACATGGAAAGCACAAGAGGAAACTGGATCTCAGGAATCTCTTTTATTGATGATGCTTTATGGGGAAATCAGGAAAAGATGCCTGCAAAATTCAAAAATGAAAGTACCGTAAAATTCTTCTTTCTACCTTTAATTTTAGGATTAATCGGATTCTTTTTCCAGCTTAACAGAGATTTCGGAAGATTCTATGCTATGCTTTCAATCTTTGTATTGATGAGTGTGGGAATCGTTTTCTATACCGGAGTAAAACCTTTTGAACCAAGAGAGAGAGATTATGCAATGGTAGGTTCGTTCTACGTTTTTGCCATCTGGATCGGATTGGGAGCCGGAGCAATTCTTTGGTTCTTGCAGTCTAAAATAAAATCGAATGCAGCAAACATTGTTGCAGGAGTGGTTCTTCTTGGAGTTCCTTTCATGATGGGCTTCCAGAACTATAATGTACACAACAGACACGACAGATATACTTCTTATGATTACGGATATTCTGTATTGAAATCTCTGCCTAAAAACGATATTGTTTTCGTTTACGGAGATAACGATACGTATCCGGTTTGGGCAATTCAGGAGACTGAAAACTTCAGAGACGATGTAAAAGTAGTCAACTTTACACTGGCTTCAACACCTTGGAATATCGATCAGATTAAAAGAAGAACATATAACGCAGCTCCGGTTCCGGGAGTGTTAACGCATGATGATTACAGAGACGGTGTAAACGACCAGATCTACATGATGAAGAAAGATGACTGGGAAGGACTTTTCTCTATGCTAAAACAGCAGGGAGCACCTCCAACGGAATTTGCGGAATTCAGAAAATATCTTACTCAGGATTCCATGACGATGAAAGAAGCGATCAGCTTCCTGAAATATACTTCTCCCGCGAAAAACGAACTTCTTAAAATGTATTTCGGGGAAGAGAAATTCGAGAAATACAATATTTTACCTGTAAATAAATTCATTTTACCTGTCAATAAAGAAAATGCAGTAAAATCAGGAATCATTAAAGCAGCAGATCTTCCGGATACAGTCAATCAGATCATGATTACTTACAAAGGAAATACGCTGTATAAAAACAATTTGATCTTACTTGATGTTTTAGCAAATTTCGACTGGAAAAGACCAATCAACTTCTCTTCAGGAGGAATCTACGACAGCGAAAATATTTTCTATCTGGATGAATATCTTCAGTTTGATGGCTTCAGCTACAGGCTGATTCCTATTCATACACCGCAAACGCCGGATGGAGAAATGGGAAGAGTAGATGCCAATTCTCTTTATAATGTGGTTAAAAATTTCAGATGGGGTAATTTCAAGAATTTAAATACACACTTTGACGAAACAGCCACTTCCAACATCATGAGCTACAGAGCTTCTGCAAGCAGAGCTGCAGCAGCTTTGGCAACGATGGGGCAAAAAGGAAAAGCACTGGAATTATTAGATTTAGCTTCCAAAGAAATTCCTGCAGAAAAATACAACGATCCTCGTTCTTTAAGTTCAATGGTTTACGGATATATTGTTGCAGGACAGGAGAAAAAAGGACTGCAGCTTGCTGAAGTTCTGAAAAAAGGAATTTTTGAAGAATATGATTATTATATGAGTCTGAGCAAATCTGATCAGAGTTATCTGAAAAGACAGATCAGAACAAAACCAATGGAGTACTCTTTAGTTATTTCTGCTGTTACGGATGCTTACTCAACGATTGGAAAGAAAGATAAAGCGTATGATTATCTGATAAAATCCATCGAGCCGATTGATAAGAAATTCAACACTTTTGTAGAAAATCTTAAAGAAATGGGCAAAGAGAAAGCGATGAAGGAATCTGAGCAGGTACAGAAGATCACTCCTTTCTACCAGTATCTTTTCGATGTAATGGAACCTTTTGATTCTACTTACTCCAAAGAAAAAGAGGCACAGATCACCAATTCAATTATTAAAGCAACGCAATAATAACAAAACTTAAAACGGAACTTCGGTTCCGTTTTTTTTATATATTGGGATTCAGAAATTTTAAGATTATATTTGCGATATCAAAGAAGCACAATGGTAGAGACGAGAAATAACAAAATCCCGGTGTATGCTGTAATTTTTACAGTCGTTTTTAAACTTTTATTTTTACTTACAAATTATATTCAGGAAGACGCTTTCATTACGTGGAGAGTTGCACAAAACCTTCTGGATTACGGAGTGATCGGCTTCAACGGCGATACGAAGATATCTGCTTCTACAACGCATCTCTATGTTTTTGTTTCGTATCTGTTTAATTTAATTTTCGGAAAAGAAAATTTTATAGAACCGCTTCTTGTTTTTAACTCAATACTTTTTACCATCGGAAGTTTATTGCTTTCGCATCTGGTTTTAAAAAATGTATGGCATAAAGCCATCTTTATCTTTTTAATAGGAATCTTACCTCCGGCAATCAAAATTTCCATCCTCGGAATGGAGTACGGAATTCTTTTCTTACTGGAAATGGCATTGCTGTATTATGGCTTTCATAAAGGAAAAAAATGGGCTTTCATTGTTTTGCCGATCCTTATTTTGTTCACAAGAATTGATACAATTATATTTTTGGGAATTGTATTTTTAATCGACCTTTTGTGGAATAAAAAAATAAGATGGAGCTATATTTTAGGCGGTATTTTAGGAATTTCAGTGGTCTTGGCTTTCAACTGGTTCTACTTTGGAGAGTTGGTTAACAATACCATTATTGCTAAAAAACTGGCATACGATAAAAACTTTACATTCCAGCAAAATGCAGAATATTTCTGGCTGAACTTCGGAAACTTCTGGGGAATGCTGAAACTTCCCGGAGACTTCAATCCACTGACTGTTTTACTGCTGATTTTCGAATTGCTATGCTTCATTTATTTGGTAAGACAAAGAGACAGAAGAAATGTATTTTTGTGGATGATCTTTATTTTCGGATGGGTGAAACAGCTTATTTTTCTTTCCCAAAAAAGTCTTTTCGACTGGTATTACTGGGTTCCGCAGATTTTACTTTTCGTTCCGGTTGTAATTTTTATTTTGGAGCAAAAAGTAAAAAGAAATCTTTGGCTGTCTTTATTAATCGTCATTTATATCATTCCAATGCTAGCTTTCCAGACGGTGCATTCAATTGCTACAGGAAACGGAGAATGGAATTACAGAAGAACGATCGGAACATTTTTAAACCAATATGAAAAAGACAAAAACCAATGGATTTTTCTTGAACCTGCCGGTTATGTTCCTTATTTTTCAGGATTAAAGGCGATTGATGAAGTAGGATTGGTAGATAAAAAAGTACAGGAAGAAATTAAAAAAGACAAGCCGAATTTCTGGATCAATACCGTGAAAAACAGAAAACCCAAATATCTTCTTTCCTACGATGATCTTTTTAAATCAAAAAATGCTGAGTATCTGAAAATTCATTATAAACTGATCAAAGAATTCCGTGTAAAAGATCATCTGAAAAGTGACAATAAAATTTTAGAGAAAATCTATATTTTAAAACCTTCCGGAACGGATTATAATTTATACGAAAGAATTGATTAATTTGGCTGGAAATGCTGGAAGCTGAAAGTTATCAGGAATTTTTTAAGACTGTATCCATGAAAAATATTTGCAAGCTAATTTTAGTATTTATTTTACCAATTTTATTTGGATGTAAAGACGAATTACAAAGAAAAGAATTTCTAAAAACTGCAAAAATTTATCTTAGCGAAGAGTTAAAAAATAATGCAGATTATAAATCCTTAGACTCTTTGAGAATATTAAAAATTGACACATTGTCTGATAAAGATGAATTATATCTATATATATGTCAATTATATAGATATAAACACCATTTATTATCACAATCAAAATCGCCGAAAGATTTGTACGAATTAAAATATGGAACTGATGATTTTGATTCGCAAATGTATGAAGACTACGTTAAGTTAGAATATAAGTCTGTAAAAGAAAAAGAAGCAAAATTTAATGTTCTGAGAGATTCTATTGACTTTATTAAAAAACAAATAAAACATTATGAACAAATATTAGTCAAAAAAGATAGTTTAAATTTATGTATGTATGAAGTTGAATATAGTTATCAAATAACAAATAAAAATATGATTACTGAAAAAGGTGAGACATATTTATTATTTACAAAGGATATGAAAATGATTGAAGATAAAAATCTGGAAATAAAAAATCTTCACAAATTTCCATTTATTAAATAGAAAAACTGCAGATAACATCGTATTGCCAAAATGCGGGGTTTTAGTGTTAATTGAACTACTTTACTTTTATTTCCGCTAATATTTTCCAATTCCACATTTTGATTAACTTAGTTTCTTTGAAAAAGTATTGGCTACGATTGGTCTGAACTTGAAATTTTGTTCAAATTAAGTCCGCACTTCACCAATATTTTTTCCGTTTAATGCATAACCATTAAAACACAATAACCCTAAAACTCTCAAAATCAAATGAAATACTGTGCATTTCTGCGTGGCGTCAACGTAAAAGGAACCAATATGAAAATGGCGGAAGTCTGTCAGGTTTTCAATAATGCAGGAATGAATGACGTTATTTCAATTTTAGCATCAGGAAATATTGTTTTTTCCTCCGATAAAAAAGCCGATGAATTAAAGACAATCCTCGAAAAGGCAATGTCAGAACATTTTTCTTACGAAGCTTATCTGTTCATCAAATCTCAGGAAGAAACAGAACAGTTTTGGAACGGAAATCCTTTTGAAAAAAACGATGATCTTCACATTTATGCTTTCGTAACGAATGATGGTGTCGAAAATATTTTAATCAAGGAATTCGAAAACGCTTCAAAAACGGAGAATGAAGCTGCAGAAATCGTAAACCATATTTTTTACTGGCAGGTTCCGAAGGGAAATACACTGGATTCTGCTTTCGGGAAAATTTTAGGTAAAAAAAGCATGAAAGACCAGTTTACAAGCAGAAATATCAATACTTTTGAGAAGATTTTAAAGAAATTTTAATGCTTACAGGTATAGTTTACTTTCTGATAATTTTTGCTTTAGCCAATTTCTTCTATTTCGTCTATCCTGAAAGCTCAAAAATCGGAAAGAGATTTTTGATAAGTTTAGGTATTGTCATTACAATTTCAATCATCATTTCTTTGTTTGAAGGAAAAAGTTTTATTATTGAAGGCATTGTGACTATTACCGGATATTATTCATCTCTTTTTCTTGTTCACTGGATCATTATCAAAATTCTTAGGAAAAATAATTACTGGATCTATCATCTTTTATTTTTACCGATGGCAACTTTTGTAACCATATTTTTTACAGCCTTAATGCAGGATATTTTTAGATATTCCTAAAACAATTTGTAACGATAAATCTTTTAGTGGAGATTAGCAAAACCCTCCAAATAATTTCGGATTTCCGAACTTTCTCCCTATTTTTACTGAACTTTTTAATCAAAAAATAAAATGATTCAGTATTTAGATAATATCCACCACAAAGATTCCAGAAACTTTTTCCTAATTGCCGGTCCCTGCATCATCGAAGGCGAAGACATGGCACTGAAAATTGCAGAAAAAGTGGTGGAATTAACCAATAAATATAACATTCCCTACATTTTTAAAGGAAGCTTTAAAAAAGCCAACCGAAGCAGAGTAGACTCTTTTACCACGATCGGAGAAGAAAAATCTCTGGAAATCCTTAAAAAAGTAGGAGAGACTTTTAATATTCCTACAACAACAGATATTCACGAAAACGAGCACGCAGCTTTGGCGGCGCAATATGTAGATGTGTTGCAGATTCCTGCGTTTTTGGTTCGCCAGACAGACCTTTTGGTTGCCGCCGCACAAACAGGAAAATGTGTCACCTTAAAAAAAGGACAGTTTCTTTCTCCGGAATCCATGAAATTTGCCGTTGAAAAAATTACAGACTCAGACAATCAGAAAGTGGCGATCATTGAAAGAGGAAATACCTTTGGTTACACAGATTTGGTGGTAGATTACAGAGGAATTCCAACCATGAGAAACTATGCGCCTGTCATTCTGGATGTTACGCATTCCCTGCAACAGCCGAACCAAAGTTCAGGAGTTACAGGAGGAAGACCGGATCTTATCGAGACCATCGCAAAAGCAGGAATCGCAGTCGGCGCAGACGGAATTTTCATCGAAACGCATCCCACTCCCGAAACCGCTTTGTCCGACGGAGCCAATATGTTGAGACTGGATCTTCTTGAAGATTTACTGCAAAAACTAACCAGACTTCGGGAAGCAATTTTATAATTAAATTCTGTTAAAACTTTTATTTTTTATTTGGAGCTCTTTCCCGCTTTCCATTACAATCTTTTTTTGCAAAAAAGGATTTTCATTACAATCGGGGCTAGGATTTCAGTCTGTATTTCAAGGACAGAAACGGATACAAATCTTCAAAAAACTTCAGATAAGAAATGTTAAATAAAGTTTAAATAAGTTAAAATAAAATTTATATATTCACGTTTGAAATTTTAAAGCATTTCTTTTGAAAAAACTAGTTTTACCATTGAGCCTTATGGTTCCTGCATTAGTATTCTCTCAGGTAAAGAAAAAGAAGGATACAATGAAGACCGCAACTATTGAAGAAGTAGTTTTCCAGAAAAAAGTAACAGGAAAAACCAATGATATCACCGCCGTAAAAATTTCGGCAAAAGATGCTCAGAATGTGGCGAGTATTTCCGGTGGGATCGAAGGAATCCTTAAGACTTTACCTTCCGTAAACTCAAATACGGAGCTTTCTTCACAATATATGGTTCGTGGCGGAAACTATGACGAAAACCTGATCTATATTAATGATATCGAAATTTACAGACCATTCCTCATCAGAAATTCTCAGCAGGAAGGGTTAAGCATCATCAATCCCGATATGGTTTCCACCGTTAATTTCTCAGCCGGAGGTTTCGAGCCGAGATACGGCGATAAAATGTCATCTGCTTTAAATATCTATTACCGTGAACCTGAAAAATTTGAAGTTTCCGGAGAAGGAAGTTTAATCGGAGGAAGATTATCCACCGGTTTTGCTGTCGGAAAAGACAAAGAAGGAAACAGGAAATTTACCGCCTTATTTTCAGGAAGATACAGAAATACCAACCTTGTTCTTAATACCCTGAAAGAAGATACAGACTTCAATCCGAAATACATGGATTTTCAGACGTATCTGAATTATCATTTCAGTCCGAAATTTACGGCTTCATTCATCGGATATTATTCCAAGAATGATTACGAAATGATCCCGAAAGCAAGGAGTGTAGACTTCGGATCTTTGCAGCAACCGATTAATTTAACGGTAAATTACGGTGGTCGCGAAGACGATAAGTATAAAAATATGATGGGAACATTCTCCCTGAACTATAAGCCATCCGATAAATGGAGATTTACTTTAGACGCTTTTGCCTACCAAAACCGGGAAAGAGAATATTACACCATCGCTTCGGCTTATGTTTTACAGACTTTTGATCCGATCACGGGAGAACCCGTTACTTCATACGATACAGGCGGGCAAATAGAGCATGCACGAAATGATCTATATGTAAAAACATACGGAACGCAGTTCCGAACTCGTTTTTCGCCTAACGTAAATACAGATATTGAAGTCGGATTTAAATATGAAAAAGAAAACCTGAAAGATCTTACCAACGAATGGAAGCTGGTAGATTCTGCGGGATACAGCACGCCGATTTCTGCGCTTTTAGATCCCAGAAATCCGCCGGATTTAAAATTATATTACAGCATTGCAGGGAAAAATGATATTCAGCCGACAAGAATGTCTGCTTACGCGCAGTATTCTCAGAAATTTTTCTGGGGAAGCAATAAAGTGTTTGTAAACGCCGGAGCAAGAGTATCGCACTGGAGCTTCAATAACGAAACCATTTTCTCTCCGAGAGCACAGTTTGCCATCAAGCCGGATTGGGATACCGATATGTTGTTCAGGCTTTCCGGAGGTATCTATTATCAGGCTCCTTTTTACAAGGAAATCAAAGATTTAGACGGGAATTTTAATTCAAATATAAAATCACAGAGATCTATTCAGGCAATTCTGGCGAATGATTACGAATTCCAGATGTATGACAGACCGTTTAAACTGACCACGGAATTGTACTACAAGAAAATGAATGATCTGATCCCGTATTTCATGGACAACGTGAGAATTCGTTACTCCGGAAAAAATAATGCTTCAGGATACGCATACGGAATTGATACCAGATTGTTCGGAGAATTTGTTCCCGGAGTGGATTCTTGGTTATCGGCAAGTTATGCCCGAGTGTATGAAAATATTGATGGGAGAGGAGACATTCCGAGACCAACGGATCAAAGGTTAAGATTTGCGATGTTCTATCAGGATTATATGCCGAGATTCCCGAAAATGCGCGTCAATCTTACGTTAACCTATGCGATGGGATTGCCTACAGGATCGCCTATCGTATTGGATGAAAACAGAAAAATAGATTATCTCGCAGGATATTCCTATCAAAAAACATTGCCATCTTATAAAAGGGTAGATTTAGGTCTTTCTTACGCTTTCATCGATCCGAAAGAAAAAAATCAGGCATATGGTTTTTGGGGAAATTTTGATGAACTAACTTTGGGCGTTCAGGTCTTCAATGCTTTTAATATCAGAAATACCGTTTCCAATCAATGGATTACCGATGCGAATACCAATTTGATGTATCCGGTTCCGGTACGTTTAACGGGACGTTTCTTCAATGTGAAACTTGAATTTAGAATAAAATAAATACAGACTCCTGAAAATTTTCGGGAGTTTTTTTATTTCCTGAATTTTATAACATCTTTACAGAATTTTATAACGAAGATTGTCTTCATATTTTTAACTTTGTCTCAATGAAAAAGATTCTTGCCATCCTGTTCTCTGTTTTCTACTTCGGTTTTTCTTCCGGAGCGGTTTTCAGTGTTCATTATTGCATGAATGAATTGGCTTCTGTCAGCCAGAAAATTGATGATGTTTGCAGCAAATGTGGCGTAAAAACCAAGAAAGACTGTTGTAAAACAGAAATCAAAATTGTAAAAGTTGATGATTCCCAAAAGTCAGATTTTCTTAAAATTGATTTTTTAAAACAAATCTATCACATTCACAAAAACGATTTTTTCTTCGTAGATCATTCTTTTTCAGCTACAAAATTTACTCAGATTCAGATCAATGCGCCGCCGGAAAAACGCTCCGTTCCGATCTTTATCAGTCATTGTAATTTTAGAATTTAAAATCTGTCAGTCGTTTGATCTTTTGATCTTTACGAACGACACGGCTTGTCGCTTTACGCGATCAATTTACCAACTTTTTCTTTAAAAATTAATTCTAAAATTTAAAACAATGAAAAAATATATCATTACAGCAATATTCTCATTATTATCAATTATTTCAATTTCAGCGCAATCTAAAAAAGACGCACAGGTTACCAAACTATATCAGAAATATATCGCTATAAAATCTGCTCTGGCTTCAGATGATGCCGATAAAACATCAAAAGCAGCTACGGAATTCATTAAAACAGCTTCTACAATTGATTACAAACAGGTTTCGGAAGGAAATTTAAATATTCTCAGAAAAGATGCTACTGCAATTTCTGAAGCAAGAAACATCAGTACACAAAGAGAAACATTTATGAATCTTTCCGATAATATGATCGCTCTGGCAAAAGAATTCAAAGTTTCTGAAAATCCGGTTTATGTTCAGTATTGTCCGATGGCAGACGGAAGCTGGCTGAGTGATGAGTCAAAAATCGTAAATCCTTACTACGGAAAATCTATGCTTTCCTGCGGAAATGTAAAGACAACAATTAAATAATATTATTATTTTTCTATAATACAATAAGTTGTATAGCTTAAATTAAAATTTACTTTAATGGATTGATTTGAAGGCTATTCCAAAACTTTGAGATCTTAGTTAAGTGAAACGCTTTTGTGAACTTAAAAATATTCTCAATAATTTCAACAAAATCTTTGCGAGCCTTTGCGTTAAAAATTAAGTGATTTTAGATTTTTCGACTCCACTTCGTTTCGCTCAAAATTAAATTTTTTAAAATTTAATTCAGGCTATACAACTTTAAAAAACTTCGAAATATTATGAAAAAGATAATAATATTTCTGCTGTTTTTATTCTCTGTTTTCAGTTTTTCACAGACTACAAAAACCTATTTCAGTTGTCCGATGCATCCTGAAATCGTTTCTTCAAAACCCGGAGACTACCCGAAATGCGGAATGACCTTAAGGAAAAAAGTAGTTGCTGTAAAACCTAAGACTATTTCAAAGCCGGAAGCAGAACCGATGCAGAAAACAGAAATAAAATCAAAAGAAATTAAGAATAAGGATAATGCTAAGATTGAGAAAAAGAACAATTCTAAAAAGGCAAAAAAAGCAGATAAATCAAATGTTTCTAAACCTGTTTTAAATACATCTGAGACTGAAATTTTAAAACAATTAAAACCTCAATCTCAGCCTCAAAAATATACCTGTCCGATGCATCCGGAAATCATTTCAGACAAACCCGGAAAATGTCCGAAATGCGGAATGGATTTAATAAAAATTGAAAATCATTCACCGCATCAATCTGATCCAGAACCTAAACCTGATAACTCTGTTTTAAAAAGAAATTCGGAAAACGGCAGAGTAAGTTTTGGAGGAAAAACGATTCGTTATGATTTATATGTCAAAGATACGATCGTAAATTTCACCGGAAAAAACCGCAGAGCAATTGCTGTCAACGGAAAATTACAGGCTCCGACCTTATATTTCACGGAAGGCGATACTGCCGAAATTTATCTTCACAATATGCTCAAAGAAAACACAGGATTTCACTGGCACGGCGTAATTTTACCGAATGAACACGATGGCGTTCCGTATTTAACAACAAAACCTGTAAAGCCGGGAGAAACACATTTGTATAAATTTAAGGTTTCCCAGAACGGAACATATTGGTATCATTCTCATGAAAGTTTGCAGGAACAGATCGGGATGAACGGAATTTTGGTCTTTCAAAAAAGAGAAGGAGAGCCAAAAGTAAATTATACTCAGGAAATCCCTGTTTTACTCGGCGACTGGAGTGATGAAAATCCGATGCAGATTGCAAGACGTCTTCACATGGCAAATACAGATTGGTATGCCATTAAGAAAAATTCGGTACAAAGTTATTGGGAAGCCATAAAATCCGGAAACTTCGGAACAAAAGTGCTGAATGAATGGAAAAGGATGGAAGCCATGGATGTAAGTGATGTTTTCTACGATAAATTTCTCATCAACGGACAGCCAAGCTCTGCTTATTCCAATTTAAAAGCGGGAGATAAAATACGGTTAAGAGTTGCAAATGGAGGTTCGTCCACTTATTTCTGGCTGAATTTCGGAGGCGGAAAAATAAAGGTAATAGGAAATGACGGAAACGATGTGGTTCCTGTGGAAGTCGACCGATTGATTGTGGGAGTCTCTGAAACGTATGATATTGAAGTCACCATTCCGGAAAATAAAAGTTTCGAATTTCGGGCGACTTCGGAGGACAGAATTGGTCACGCTTCGCTTTGGCTAGGTTCAGGGGAAAAAATTGAAGCACCGGATTTACCACGGTTAAAGCTTTTCGAAGGCATGAAAATGATGAACGGAATGATGGAAATGAGCGGAAATATGAAGCCGATGAACATGACGATGGGCAATCAGATGATGGACATGAATGAAGTCATGTATCCCGAACTTCCTGAAAGTCAACGAAAAATAACCATGAAGCATATGAATGAAATGATGGGCATCAAAACCCAAGAGGAAAACGAAGAGCATTCCGGTCATTCGATGGAAATGAAGGAAGAAAAATCAATTAAAAGGTTGTCTTATAATCTGTTAAGATCTCCTGAGAAAACCATTCTTCCGACAGAAAATGTCCGCGAACTGAAATTTACTCTGGAGGGAAATATGAATCATTATCTCTGGACTTTAGATAATAAAACGGTGACGGAAACCGATAAAATTTTAGTCAAAAAAGGAGAAATTCTGAGGATTACAATGTATAACAATTCGATGATGCGCCATCCGATGCATCTTCACGGACATGATTTCAGATTAATCAACTCAAAAGGTGAATATTCTCCGCTGAAAAATGTTGTAGACATCATGCCGATGGAAACCAATACGATTGAATTTGCTGCCAATCAGGATGGCGACTGGTTTTTCCACTGCCATATTTTATACCATATGATGGCGGGAATGGGAAGGATTTTCAGCTATGAAAATTCAAAGCCAAATCCACAATTGCCTGACAGAAAAATTGCTTGGAAAAATTTTCTGAAAGATAACAGGATGATAAGCTCAATGGCAATGCTTGATCTTAACAGCAATAAAATACATGCTGAGTCCATGACGATGTTCGGACCGAGATGGGCTAACTTAAATGAATTTCACTCAAACTGGGATTTTGATCATTTTGACGGTAATTTTAAAGTCGGCAGATTTTTAGGAAAATTCCAGTGGGCAATTCCTTACGCGGGTTTCAGAATTCAGAAAAATCATGAAATTATGGAACGAAAAATGGCAGAAGAAATGGGAATGGGTTTTCATGGAAATAAAACGTGGTTCGGACAGCAGAAAGCTTCCAAAACTCAGGGTGCATTTACGGTCGGGATGCAGTATCTTTTGCCGATGCTCATTACAGCGGATGCAAGTGTAGACCAGAACGGAAAGGTTTTACTGGAGTTCAGCAGGGAAGATATTCCGCTTTCAAGAAGGCTTCGCGGAAATTTTACGGTTAATTCTGATGGCGAATTCAATACAGGTTTGTGCTACATTCTACAGAAATGGCTTTCTGTTTCCGGTAATTATGATAATGAAATGGGATGGGGAGCCGGAATTACCCTTACTTATTAAAGTTTTTATAAAACAATAGAATATTTAATCCTTCAAGATTTTTAAATTTTGAAGGATTTTTATTTCCGACAGACTGAATGAAATTTATCTGAAAGTTTGCTGGACTTTCATTTAACCACAAAAGGGACAAAAGATTTTGATGCGTTTTTAAAGTTAAAAAGTAAAAGAATAAAAGAGCGCAACAGTTTTAAAAAATCTCTGATTTTTATACTTTTGAGCACTTTGATTATTCTGAAAATTTGCTTTATAATTATCTTTTGTACCTTTTGCTGTTTACATTCGAAAATAATTAAATTAAAAAAATTATCCGTGAAAAATGTCTGGGAAACTACATTTCCAGTCGAATTGTTTTCTCAACTAATTTTTGATTAAAGCTTTCAGGAACCAATCTGAACATAAAATTTCTTACAAAAGTTCCTTTTTCCCATTGAGAGATCTGTCCGATTTTCCAGCTTGTATCAACTACATAATCTACTTTTTTTCTCCTGATCTTCTGAAAATTTTCAAAAACTTCATTGAAATTCTGATGGTTTTCCAACAGCTTTCCGATAATATAAGCGTCTTCAATCGACTGACAGGCTCCCTGTCCGAGATTCGGCGTTGTTGCGTGTGCTGCATCACCGATCAGACAAAGATGATTCGTGTGCCATTTCGGAATAGGAGCGAGGTCGATAATTTCGTTAAAAATGATATTTTCCTGAAATGTTTTCTCCATAATTTCAAGAATCAGTGGATGAAAACCGTGAAAATTTTCAGCTAATTGATTTTCAATCTGATGAATGTTTTTATTAATAACAGCGTACCAGTATATTTTTCGGTCGGTCATTCTTACAAATCCAAAACGTTTTCCTTTTCCCCATGCTTCAATGGCTTCATGGTGGAAATTTTCAGGAAGATCAAATTCTGCCAATCCGCGCCAACACAATTGCTGGGTGTTTCTGATGGTTCCTGTTCCGAAAATCTGCTTTCTTACTTTTGAATGAATTCCGTCTGCTCCAAAAACGATTTTGCTTTCAGTTTCAGTTCCGCTTTCAAAATGTAAAATATAATTTTCTTTCTTCTGAATTTTGTTCAGCGCATGATTCAGTTGAATAGTTTCATAGCCGATATTTTCCGCCAAAATCTTTTGCAGATCGGCTCTGTGAATGGCAACGTTGCAGGAATTGTACTTTTTTTCCAATTCCAGAACATTGGTCTTAGAAATGCGTTTCAGCTTTTCATCCGTAATCGAAATGCCGTGAATTTTGTTTCCCGCCTGTTCAATTTTTTCTTTTAAGCCTAACTTATCGAAAATCTGCATCGCGTTGATTGCCATCATAATTCCGGAACCGACAGGTTTTATTTCCGCTGCCGATTCATACAGCGTAAAATCAATGTTTTGTTGTTTCAGGATATTTCCTAATGTTAAACCGCCGATTCCGCCTCCGATGATGGATATTTCATTCATTATTTTAGATTTTTCAATTCGTTCAGCAGCTGATTCTGTTTGCTGATGAAATTCTCCAGACTGTCTGTTTTTAAAGGGTGTGCATTCTGATATTTTTCAATTTCAGGAAGGGTTTTTCTGATTTTGAAAGCTGTATAAAAACTGAAAATTTTATAATAATTTAGATTAATTTGAGTCGTTAAATCTTTTATCCTTTTCTTTTTCTTGTCAAAACTTTCAGAACTGTTATTTACAAGATTAAGAATCTCTTTTTTAAGTACGGAGTCTCGAATTGACTTTGCACCATTGATAGATAACGTATAATAATCATCAGAATTGTTGATGATTTCTCTGTACAGATCTTTCATTTTACGGCTATCTTCCTGAAGATTAGAAATTTTAAGATCTAATTTTTTAAATTCTTCATTATTTTTAATCTGTTCAGAATAAATGGCGTTAAGGATATCTTCAGAATGATTTAGTCTCTTCACAGGAAAACTTGATTTATTATTTTCCACTGCATTTTCAACCAAAGGTTTATTTTCGGATCTGTTTTCATTGCAGGAAAACAGAACTAAAAGCAGGGTAGAAGTAAAGAATAATTTTTTCATGTTGTGTATATATTTAATTTTTGATTTCAGGAAGTAGAAGATCTGCAGGACTTATCGTGAAAAACAGATCAGGATAGACAAAATCCAAAGAACGGTTTTCTTCACCTCTCAGCCGGAAAAACTCTTTTTCCTTTTCTTCATCGGCTAAAATAAATACTTCTCCGGTTGAAAAATACGGTTGGTTGTCCTTAAATCTGATAAAAGTTTTGGAAGTCCTGAACGTCATTCCCAACCATCTGTTATCCGTAAAACCTTTGGAATTAGGGTTGGAATTCAGAACAATTTTATGCTGAAACTTTTTGTTCGTTTCTACAGAAAATAGTACAACAGAATGATGATCCAGTATAATTTCAGATTCTTCTTCCATGATTTTATCTTTTATAACAAGCTTCCTGAGGTGATTTTCTTTTAACTGATCTGGATTTTCATAGCATGAAAACAAAGCAATAAATGAATGATCTTCCAGATCCAAAGCCTGATCGGAATGAAATCCCATTTTCGAGTACGAAGAATCATACACTTCAATCAATGCATTGTTGAAATGCTGTTCAGGCACATCTGTTTTTTCGGCTGAAATTGTTTGGTTAATTTGTTCAACAACGGAATGATGAATCTCAGAAAAGAGATTCGCCGGAATCTGATATCTTGTCGTTGTCCTTACAACAGGAATAGTTCCGTTTTCTTCTTTCACGAGATGATTTCCGAGTCTGCCTTTTCCTGTTGTTTCAAAGTCCGCAGAATTCAATAGATTTTCAAATGTATTTTGCTTTTCAGGAAGCCGTATTTTATAAAATCCGGAGCTGCTCATTACAGGATTGGTTTTTCATAATCGCCCAGATTCATGCTGAAATGGGTTGTTTTATAGTTCACTCTATTCTCCGTCATGTTCTCTTCGTAATAAGAATTGCGCAGTTCCGCCTGCATTTCGGGAGTCATGCTTTCCAATTTAACATAATTATCACTTTCTTTGATGTAGGTCTGATTGTCTCTGTACATCGCCTCAAGATTCGAACAACGAACAACATATCCCATTCTTATCGGAATCTGATCGACTCCCAAAACAGAAGGGCGGATTTCATGCGTATACAATCTGTTGGTAGACAGCGGAATAATAAACGCAGAGTTCGGATATAAAGTAACCGTAAATTCTTTTTCCAGAGATTCGTCCTCAACTGTTTTCTTGAGCCTGAAATGGAGTCTTGTTAATGCGCTGGTTTGCTTATAGCACACATCAAATCTATCTGTTTCCGATGGTTTTAAATGTTCGGAATTGGAATTGTCGTAAAAAGTACAGAATGCGATCAGTCCTTCTTTCGGCATATCCTTCGTTTTGTCGGAGTGAGCTTTAATTTTGGCTTTCACTTCCTTTTCAGCATCCGAAGTTTTCTTTTTGTTCTCGTAAATCTGTACCAAAGCGTGATTAAGATCGGTTTCATATTCAAAAGTTTCCTTTGCACATTCGTTAAGAAGAGCAATAATTTTTTGGTCGGTTTCTCTGAAATTATCTGTAGGTCCTGTCAGATTACTCGAACATCTCAACAAATTAAAATGCAGAGCATCTTCTCCTTTTTCATCGGCTTCATGAGTCACTTTACTCAGATAAATGCCTTTTCTCAGAGCTTTTGCTTCTTTATTGGATTCTGTAAGTTCCTGAAAACGATGTTCTGATTTTACTTTTTCAAAAATATTCTCCTCATGGAAAATTCTTCGGAAATACACTCCCGCATTGCTTACAATAACCGGAACTTCTCCAATTTCGACAGTTTTTGATTTTTCTTCGCTGATATTTTCAAAATTCACCGAAAATTCTTTAATAATATGCAGGAAATAATGATCTTTCTGAATATTTTCCAAATTTCCGCAGATGTATATTTTTTGATGACCAAGTTCCGGACTAAGCTCATAAACTACGGTTCCGCAGAAATGATCGATGATATACTGAAGTTCTGTATTGATTTCCTGACTGTTATTTAAAATAACAAGAACATTTTTATCTTTTGATATTTTGTTTTCTTCTGAATGGTTATTCATGTTTCTCAATTGAAAAGTGAAGATAGCTAAAATTTTAAATGTTTTAAAATCTTAAAGCCTTTAAGGAATAAAGACATTCATTTTCACTCAGTTTTTTAAGCTAAATAGGCTTAAAAATAAAATATTCTTGTTGGAAAATGCAAAGACGCAAGTTTTTTATTAATCTCAAATCAAACTGTTTAAACTAATTTCAAAATTAACCACAAAAGGCACAAAATAAAATGTTAAAGCGAATTTAAATACTATTCAAAGAGCTCAAAAGAATAAAAATCAAAGATTTTTAAAAACTATTGTGAACTTTTTCATTTATAATGATCAACTTTAAATAAAAGTTTAGTCATCTTTTGTGCCTTTTGTGGTTAAAGCAGACGCATCTTTAAGGCGCAAGAAAATCAAAGATTTTCAATAAAGATTGATGCTGAATTTTATCGCAGATAAAATCCAAGTTTTAGAATAAAAAAAGACCATCGCAATGACGGTCTTACCTGTTTTTTAATTTCGGATTAAAATTTTACTATTCGTATTTGGAAAAATCAACCGCAAAAATACATCGGTTCACCTGACTTCCGTTTTGTGCTCCTGCATTCGGTTCATATTCGGTTAAACTCCACAGGTAATTATATTGAGACTCATAGTAAAGAGATTCCGCTCCGTAAGGCCATCTGAAACGTACCGTATCATCTGCACCATCGGTATAACGCGCTAATCTTGCATTTGATCCGTAAGAATTGCTTGGAGATCCGGTACAGGAAAGCCACGTTCTGTTGCCTTTTCTGAAAACACCCTGAATTCCATGCGCATGATTATCTGTGAAAAGACTGTTTTTAGGTGTTACCGTTACAATTCCTGTATTCTGAAGCCTTCCGTTCGTATCAACCGGAAAACCAAACACTTTCGGAACAATTGAAGCATCGGCGCTGCCTGAATAATATTGCCCTGTCCAGAACTGCGTTCCTTCATCATTCACCTGAATCGTAGAGAAAGGATTCGCATTGTTGATTTTCTGATATCCCGTCTGTGGCAATATATACCTGTAATTAAAAGCGAACAGGTTTCCGTTAGAATCTTTACCGCATTTATCATTGGTTGTGTCGCCTGTACTTACTTCAATAATTTTATTCAGATCGAAAACACGGACGCCTAAATTTGTACTGCTGAGATAAATTTTACCTTTAAAATAGGCAATTCCGCCTGCATGAACATTCAGCGGAGCATAAGAACCATACTGCGAATAGCCTGTTGTACCTGCCGGAATATCGGGCTGAACCAAAAGAATATGACGGTAGGTAAGATAAGTACTGGAACTCGGACTGATGTCAATCAGGGTAATTCGGGAGCCTTTAAATTCAGCTTCATCTTTCGCATACCAACTCACCAAAAGATAACGGACACCATCTTTTGTAAATCCTGAAATTCCCTGCGGTCTCCAAAGCGAAGTCGTTTCATCATCGGTGTTCCAGCGGATTCCTCTCACTCTGTTTTCTTCAGGAATGTTGAAACCGTAAACTTCGGTATAAGCACTTCCACCGATTGCCTGACGGTTTTTATCAATCTGTGAAGGGTTTAAAAAGCTGAAACCGGAATTGATGTATGCGCTTGTATCGGTGTAAGCATTTACGCTTACGTCTGCGGCAGCTTTGCCGAGATCGGCTTTTGAAGATAAATTTTCTTCTTTTAAAGTTGAAGCGATGTCATTATCTGCACATCCAATGCTCGTTATGGCAAACAAAAGCATCCACCCGAAAAGTTTTCTTTGAATCATGATCAGTTTAATCTGTTTTTAAAGTTTTAAATTGATTGCGAAACTATCAGATTCTTTTTTTATCCGGATTTCGTACGGATTAATTATGTATTAAATTTATGTTTTCTGAGTAATTAATTATTATGCATATTTTGGCTGTTAATATAATTCTCTAAATCAAAATCTTTATTTTTGAGGTTAAGATTTACTTTAATGCTTCCACTGGAATTCCTTATTTCAAGTCGTTCTTTTACTTTTTGTTTTGTATCGTAAGAATATTTATAGAATACGCCTGGAAAATCCTCATAACTTTTAGTAAGCTGAATGATTGGTTTATTGATTGTAAGAATAAAAATTTCGTCATTCAGAAAAACAATATCACCTTTTCTGTAAATTATTTTTGCGCCTAATTTTGAATAGCCTTCTATCTCGGTTTCCACATTTCGAACTAAAGTATATTCTCTGTCTCTGATGAAATCATAAAACCGTTTCTGTTTATTTTTACTTAAGAAGTAAACGAATATATTCCCGAAAATAAAAATCAGGATAAATCCTCCGATAAAAAGTTATGATTCATTCATTTCAGCAAAAATAAAAAAGCGGAACCTGAAAATCAAGCTCCGCGTCGTATTGTTTCGTTAAAAATTACTTCCCTAAATAAGATTTTAAGATCTTACTTCTGGTGTTGTGCTTCAATCTCTTGATCGCTTTTTCTTTGATCTGACGAACTCTCTCTCTTGTAAGGTCGAAAGTTTCCCCGATTTCTTCTAGAGTCATCGGATGTTTTCCGTTCAGTCCGAAGTATAATCTTACCAAATCAGCCTCTCTCGGAGTTAAAGTATTCAATGCTCTTTCGATCTCAATTTGAAGAGATTCAAGCATCAAATCTTTATCCGGACTTGGAGATTCTCCTGAACGCAATACGTCATAAAGATTAGAATCTTCACCTTCTACCAAAGGTGCATCCATCGACAGGTGTCTTCCGGAGTTTTTCATCGATTCTTTAATATCTTCCTCGCTCATGTCAAGAACTTCAGCCAATTCTTCCGGAGAAGGTGGTCTTTCGTTTTCCTGCTCAAGGTGAGCGTAAGCTTTGTTGATTTTATTGATGGAACCGATCTTGTTTAACGGCAATCTTACAATTCTCGACTGTTCTGCCAAAGCCTGTAAGATCGACTGACGAATCCACCAAACCGCGTAAGAGATGAATTTGAAACCTCTAGTTTCATCATACCTTTTTGCCGCCTTCATCAGTCCTAAGTTACCTTCATTAATTAAATCGGGTAAAGAAAGACCTTGATTTTGATATTGTTTAGAAACCGATACCACGAAACGAAGGTTGGCTTTAATTAATTTTTCCAGTGCTGCTCTGTCGCCTGCACGGATTCTCTGTGCCAAATCTACCTCTTCGTCCGCAGTAATTAGTTCTACCTTACCAATTTCCTGCAAATACTTGTCTAATGAAGCAGTTTCCCTGTTGGTTACCTGCTTAGTGATTTTTAATTGTCTCATCTATTTTATCCTCAAAAAAGAGTTTCTACTATAATATACGTATGAAGGAACAAAAAGGTTACACCGGTTACAAAATATTTTCATTTAATTAAACCTGATTTGAAAAAATAGTTGTAAATTATAGCTCTCGCTTCACAGAACAGCGATTTTAGGACTTTTAGAGGTTCAATAAATTTTTAAAACTTTTTACATAAAGGCTTTTCGCGCTCGAAATGTATGTTCAAATCTTACCTGAAAACAAATCTTTCAACATACTTTTCTAGATGGTTTCAGCATGACAAGTATTGTGAATATTTGCTATTTAAAATAAAAAAAGCGAAACAAAAGTTCCGCTCTATTATTTAAAGGTGAAAATAAATTGACTTTTAAAATTCACCATTGGCAATTCACTTTAAAAAAGGTCATTCAACAATTTTGCCAGTCTTAGACCTCCGTACAAAAGCTGTCTTTCCATTGTATCGTTAAATTTGTACTGATAATCGTAAGACAGTTTAGAATCATTCGGCGTCTGTGCGTAGATTCTGTTGGCAATTTTGTGAGAATCGTACAACCAGTCTTCTAAAGTTCCGGTCTGGATCTGTTTTACTTCCTCATCAGACTTGATGTCCAGCAATTTTGCATATTCTGTGTAGCTGTATTTCTGAGAATCTACTAATTTTCCGTCCCAGACAGAGTGCAAATTGGATTTATCTCCGAAATATGTCACATTAATTTTGTTTCCTCCCAAATCTTCTGCTCTTCCTACGTGTAAAGGCTGCGAAAGATCTCCCATCATGTGGATCAGGAAAATTAAAGCAATTTTTCTGTCTTTTTCAGACGTTTTTTCGTCTTTGATCTGGCTGGATAATGTTTTGATCTGGGTGTATAAACTTGGTCCCGCCTGCGCTTTCAGTTTTTCTTCAAATACTCTAAAATCCGTCTGCGGATCGATGTTTACATAATGCCACGCTGAAGTTTCTTTCCAGACTCCTGTAGTATCAGATTTAATGAAATCCGGCCAGTTTGCCCAGTACGCAAGACGTTCTCTCCCCATCATTTTTCTGATCTCCCTTTTTGCCTTTCCGGAAAGGTGATTTTCTGCGATCTCTGCAATAATTCTGTGTCCCGTTAATCCCCACGCATAAGAATAAAGCGAAGATGCGATGAATGCTAAAACCAGCATTTTAGAATAAATACTTTTCATTGTAAAATAACATTTTCAGGGGCCAAAGATACGGTTAATTTAAGGTTCAGGTTAAGCATTACTATAAGGAATTTAAAAATTAACGTAATCTTAAACATAATCCAATATTATTTCAGATTTTTAAAGCCTGTTTAGATGTTCTAATTTTCATAAATTTCGCATTTAAGATTCATATTATTCTTTTAAATTCTGAAAATTTAGTATATTTAGTATGAATTTAGTGGAAGAATATTTTTTCAATAATTCGAGATATACTATTTTTACAAGCCAAATCACAGGAAAAACCATGTATGAGAATAATATTGTAGATATGCAATACAATAAGCTGCAGACCGACTTCAAAGCAGAAGCTGTAGCCGTAAACCTTCTAAAATACCACAGAGCGGTAAGCAATATTTTTATCGACAGGATCGGGATTAATGACCGTGCTTATTTAAAGGATATTAAAAGTATTTCAAGCGATTATCTGGGTTTTGACGAAGAAGTTTTTACCATAGAAACGTATAGAGAAGGAATTTACGACTATCTTCCCGAAGGACTTTTCCATCCGCCTTCTTTGGGAGCTTCCCGAAAAAATGTAGACACCGTTGTCCGCGAAATTCGCAGACAGAAAAAAGTGGAAGAGGATGCCCGAAAATTTTTCAAGCCTTTTGAGCTGGAAATATTTTTTACGGAGATCAGTGCTTTACTCAAAGAGTTTGATTTCGAAATATCAAGTGATACAGATTCTTTACTGGAAACTGTAAGTGAACTCTGGCCTCTGATTAATAAATTGGATAAAAAAAACGCCTGTATTTTTATTTATATTCTTCCGTTTTTTCATCAGATCAGAGGAAATAAATCATGGTTTGAGCGATGTATGACCGCATTTTTACAAATTCCTGTAAAAGTAACTTTTGCTCCGAATATTATTGACGGAGTGGAAGAGGAAGACGATTCTATGCTGCTGGGTAATTCCAGATTGGGAGTTACTTATATTCCGAGCGGAAAACATATGGATGGACAAAGAAACTGGGTAATAAACATCGGACCGATTCCTTATAACCAAATGAAAAAATATATAGACGGCAGTCCGTTCCGGAAAATATTGCAGGCAATGTATGATTATTTCCTGCCTGTAAGTGTGGATGTGGAAGAAAATTTTATCACAGAAAAACAGGATTATTCTTTCGCACTGGAAGATGATGATAGAAATACAAACCGGCTAGGTTACTCTACCTTTCTGTGAATTTTTTTAACTATATTTACAATCACCAAGAAAAATATTAATTCGAAAAAAGACAAATGGAAATTTCTTCAGTAAAAGGAATCTTTTTAAGGTATATTCTTATGCCTTTATTTGCGGTTATCATGATGGTCATTTTAGGAATCATCAGAAAAAACAAACCCGCAATTAAGATCAAAACCATTATCATCTATGTTCTGCTGTGCAGTTTATGCCTTGCGATTCCGGGAATTTTCGGGTTTGCGGGAAATTTATTCAATCCTTACTGGTATTTAATTGCTCAGATCATTTATCTTATTTTAGGGATTATTCATGTTAATTTATCAGACCGGTATTTCAAAAAACATTTCAATTCTACCACAAAAAGTATTTTGTTTGAATCGATTCTTTCTTTAACGTGTATCGGATTCGGAGGGTATCTTTTTTATCTGATTTTCAACTGGATGAGTCGCGGAACCGGTTATCCGATTATGGCAGCAACGAGTATTTTCATTTTTATTGTTCCTCTCGTTTTTCATTACTGTTATGTTCAGTTAATCAGCATCCCGGTGGATATTTATAAAACATGGAGGTATTCTCCGGAACAGAAACTTCCGGATTTTGAAGGCGCAGATTTCGACAGATTAATGGTTTTGAATGTAGAATTAAGCAAAAACCTTGAGGATTCCAACAGGTTCAGAATTAAAGCGAAAACTTTACCTTCCGGGATTACTTTCGGAGACTGGTTTTATAGAGTTGTGGACGATTATAACCACAAAAATCCCAATTCTGTCATTCATCTTACGGATGAAACCAGAGAATCGTATTACTGGATCTTTTATACCAAAAAATCGTTCTTCAGCTTCAGAAAATACATCGATTTTGATCAGGATATTACAGAAAACAGAATTTCTGAAAACGACGTCGTGATCTGCAAAAGAGTGATCCAGCATGAAGAGGAAGGCGTAAGAAAACCACAGCAAAACACCATCTAAAATATTGAATATGATACAGCCTATAAAGCATTTTGCCATTAACTGGGTTGACGGGATGAAGGTTTCCCAGAGACATCTTAATGATCAGGACAATTTTTTAATCGATACCATCCGAGATTCCAACTCTTTGGGAATAACGACCTATAATTACGGACTTTTACCCATTTCAAATCATTTTACGGACCGGACAATTTTTGATGTTCATAATACCGCAACCAATGATGTTCAGTTGGTTATCAAACATTGCAGCGCAGTTACGATGGCGGGTTACAGAATTGAACTGAACGACAGGAGAGTGAGCGTAAAATCTCTGGCTAAATCCATGCACGAGGAACAGACAGACGGAGAATATTACATCCTGATTTCGGTGAATCCATTTGATAAAGTTCCTTTCGGAGATATCGATCCGGAAGAAATTCCGCCCCGTCATCCGAACGCACAATCAAACCACCATATCGAACTGCTTCCTGTAACTTCCCTGAACAGCAGCTATTCCGGAGGAAATTATCTGATCATCGGAAAAGTAGATTTGAAAGGAAATATCGCGCAGGTAGATTCTAATTTTATTCCGCCATGCACATCGATTCAGAGTCATCCTGCCTTGCTGGATTATTATAACAATTTCGCAAAATCCATTGGAAATTTACAGCAGTATGCTTTTAAAATTATTCAGAAAGCTTCTCATAAAAATCAGAATACGGCATTGGCACAAAATGTAAAATTCCTGTGCAATACCATGATCGATACTTTTGGGGATATGTACTTTCAATTCAGAAATATTACGCCTTATCAGCCGCCTGTATTTTTAATTGAATCTTTTGCAAAACTTGCACTCCGACTGTATAATGCGACTCAGGTTCTGGTTCCTGCGGAATTGGAAGAAATGCTGAATTACAGTCTGGAATGGAGTGAAATTGCTCCTCATACCTTGCTTAATCAGCTTTCAATAGTTGCCGAAACCAATTACGATCATCATAATTGCGGAGAACCGTTCCTTTACATTCAGCAGATGCTGCGAAGTCTTGAAGCAATCTTTGCCAAACTGAGTGAACTGGATTACATTGGTCAGAGAAAAGAAAATATTATTGTTAACGAGCAGGAAGTTTCCAATAATAATAACCCGAAAAGAGGGTGGAGTGTGCTGGATTAGTGCTAGAAACATATTTAAAAAATACAAATCCCGATACGATAAATTCGGGATTTTTTGTGTAAAATTGTCAGACGTTAAATTTCTTTGGAAATCAAATTATTGAAAATGATTATTCTTTCGTCAGAATTAAAAAGTAAAAAAAAAATGAATGCAGCTAAAATAAGAGAAGATATAAGAGGTCTTTCGGACGGAAAAATTTTCATGAATAATGCAGGATCTTCTTTAATGCCTTCAATCGTAGTGGATTCAATGATTGATTATTTAAAGCAGGAAGAACAATTCGGAGGATATGAGGTTGCGAACAGAAATGCTGAATTATTAGAAGGATTTTATGAGGAGACTGCAAAACTGATTAACTGTAAACCTTCCAATATCGCCTTTGCAATAAGTGCGACCGAAGCCTTTGCAAAGGCATTATCGAGCATTGTTTTTAAAGAAAATGATGTCATTATCACAACGGCTGATGATTATATTTCCAGTCAGATTACCTTTATTTCGCTTCAGAAAAAATTAAATATCAAAATCATCAGAACAAGAAATCTTTCCGACAACGAGATTGATCTGGAAGATCTTGAAAATCTGATCAGAAAATACAGCCCGAAATTAGTTGCCGTTACGCATATTCCCACCAATTCGGGACTGATTCAGAATGTTGAAGGAGTCGGCAAAATCTGTAAAAGATATAATATTTTGTATTTGGTTGATGCCTGTCAGTCAGTTGGTCAAATGGTGGTTGATGTCGAAAAAATTGGCTGCGATTTTCTGACGGCAACAGGAAGGAAATTTTTGCGCGGACCGAGAGGAACAGGGTTTTTATATGTTTCGGATAAAGTTTTGGAACAGAATTACGCACCTTTGCTGTTGGATATGAGAGGAGCGAACTGGACAGAATACAATGATTATGAATTGTTTAAAACAGCCAAAAGATTTGAGCACTGGGAAATTTCCTATGCTTCTCTATTAGGAGTTAAACACGCCATACAATATGCCAACAATATCGGATTGGATAATATTGAAGCATACAATAAGATTTTATCTGAAAAATTACGAAACAGACTCAAAGACAGCGGCTTTAAAGTTTGGGATTGGGGAAATCATCTGAGCAGCATCGTTACATTTTCCGGTCCGGATGGCGATCTGGAAAATATTCAGAAGGTTTTGAAAGAAAATAATGTTTTTTTCTCAGTGACGTATAAGAATTCAGCGTTAATTGATTTTACAAATAAAAAAATCAACGGAATCGTGAGAGTATCGCCTCATTATTTCAATACTCCGGATGAGATTGACCAGGTTTCTGAAATACTGAAGAATAGTTTAAAATAATATTTATCCGCTTTCGACAAGCTTAGGACATCGCTTAAAATAATTAATCAGTCTGTTTAAATTTTTTATTTAACAGGAAAAGGCACAAAAGATTAACGAAGCATTTATTTAAAGTTGATGATTATAAATGAAAAGATCACAATAGATTTTAAAATCTTTGATTTTTATTCTTTTGATTGCTTTGATTATTCTGGAAATCCGCTTTATCAAGCTTTTTTACCACAAAAGATTTAAACATTTTAGTTGTTTAAGTTTAATGCTCAAATGGAAAGAAAGAGCACATAAGTTTAAAAATCAAAGATTTTTTTCTTTGCAGACTTTTGAAATACTTTAAATAAATCCAATAAAGACTTTTGTCTCTTTTGCGGTTTATTCTGAATTTAGTTTAAACAAGTTTAATATGAAGTAAGCTTGTTGAAGCATATATTTAAGGCTAAAAAATTATTTCTTCACCAGTATTTTTTCCGTCGCTTTTTTGCTTAAAACTTCCTGTTTTCCTTCGATTTCGATGGTTACGGATCTATCAAAGCTTTCAATTTTAATAATTTTGATTTTTTTATTCAGGAGTAAATTTCTTTCGGTGAGATAATTTAAAAAAGCATCGTCCGAAAGTGTAACCGATGCAAACACAACCGTTTCGCCAACCTCGCAGTTGCTTAGCTTTTGCAGATCCTGTGCAATGATATTTCCGTCTTTATCGGGAATGGGTTCTCCATGAGGATCGAATTTCGGATAATCCAGAATTTCATCCATTTTGTCAAAGAAAACAGCAGAGTGGACGTGTTCCAGTTGTTCCGCGATCTCATGAACATTTTCCCAGCCAAAATTCATTTTTTTCACCAGAAACATTTCTGTAAGGCGGTGTTTTCTTACGACCAAAGAAGCTTCACGACGACCTTTATCCGTGACAATCAAAGGTTTGTAAGTTTCGTAAATTACCCAGCTTTTGTCTGCAAATTTCTTCATCATATTGTTAACGCTTGGCATTTTTACGTTCAGAAATTTGCTCAGTTCGTTAATCGTCACTTTTCCCTCATGGTCTACCAGATGAAACAAAGCTTTCAGATAATTCTCTTCTGTTAATGTATTTTTCAAAATGTTAGATGATATTCTGTACAAATCTAACAAAATATTATGAATAAATTAGGCACTTTCGGCGAACTTTTTTAATTTTACTCTATGAAATTTTCATTCAAAAACGACTATTCAGAAGGTTGTCATCCCAATATTTTAAAAGCTCTTACAGAGCATAATCTCGATCAGCAAGCCGGTTACGGAGAAGACCTGTATTCTTTAGAAGCAAAAGCACTGATAAAAGAAAAAATCGCCAGTCCGGATTCTGAGATCTATTTTGTTTCAGGCGGAACGCAGGCAAATCTTATCGTTATTTCTTCGGTTTTAAGACCTTATCAATGTGCAGTTTCTGCATCGACAGGACATATTCTTAACAATGAGACCGGAGCTATTGAAGCAACGGGACATAAAATTCTGAGCATTGAAAAAGCAGACGGAAAATTAACTCCGGAAGATATTATTCCGGTTCTTGAGAATCATAGCAACGTTCCGCATCAGGTAATGCCGAAGCTGGTTTATATATCGAATTCTACAGAGTTGGGAACGATTTATACCTTAAAAGAATTGGAAGAACTTTCTACATTCTGTAAAGAAAAAGGTCTTTATCTTTTCATGGACGGTGCGAGAATGGGACATGGTTTAACCTCCGAAATCAGTGATCTTACGCTGGAAAAAGTGGCAGAGCTGACTGACGTTTTTTATCTCGGAGGAACCAAAAACGGAGCTTTAATCGGGGAAGCCATCGTAATCAATAACAAAGAGCTGCAACAGGATTTCGCCTTTAATATCAAACAGAAAGGAGCATTACTTGCCAAAGGAAGACTTTTGGGAATTCAGTTTCTGGAACTGATGAAAAATGATCTGTACTTTGATCTGGCAAAACACGCCAATTCGCAGGCGATGAAGATGAAAAATGCAATGAAAGAAAGGGGAGTGCAGTTTTTATCTGATACATACACCAATCAGATTTTCCCGATTCTGAGCCATGATTTAATTGAAAAACTATCTAAAAAGTTTGAATTTTATGTCTGGAAGAAAATCGATGAGCATTTTTCTGCTGTCCGACTCATCACTTCTTGGAATACAGATGATGAAGCCGTAAACAGTTTTATAGCAATTATTAACAAAGAATTATAAAAAAATGCAACCGCTTTTGGTTGCATTTATATTTTACTGTAGAGCCTTTGTAACCGTATTGCAATCAGCCGTTTTAAGGTTTCTTCCGCCTTCATATTTTATCTTTTTCTCGTTGGCATATTTTGTTCCGGTTTCGGCATCACGTTCGCCGATTCCTTCCATTAAGCCGTCTTTGGTCTGTATAAAATAGATGTCATTTTTATTTCCTGAAACTCCTTCAGAAGCAAATTCATAAGTCAGTTTAAGCGTATCTCCAGATTTAATTCCGCTTAAAGTTCCTTCATTACTGTCTTTTTCGCTGTTTTTGGTCGCCATTTTTCCGGTGATGGTTCCCAGATTATCGTCAATGCTTACAAAAACGGTATCTTTTCCGGTAACTCCCATGTAACAAAATGATTTTGCACCCAGTGTATCCGTAACTTTTTCTGTTGTCGCAGCAGTATCCGCAGAAACTTCATTTGCAGCCGGAGCTTCCGGTTTTTTGTTGCAGTTAAACAATACAACCGATAGTGAGCTTAATAAAAGTAATTTTTTCATAACCTTATTATTTATAGTCAAATTTTTTCGATTTTACTAAAATACTAATTTATGATGACAATTGAATTTTGTTAAGATAATGATTTATTGTTAAATTTTGTATAAATTAAAAATATACAGTTTTATGAAATATAAACTAATCATTTAAACCTTTTCCGTTAAGAATTTCAGGGATATATTTTTCAATTCTTGATATTCTGGTTTTTGACTGTTTTGCTGATGAGAAATAGAGTAGATACGCACGCTGTCTTCCCGGAGTTAACGCTTCAAAAGCTTTCTGAAGTTCCAGATTCTCATTTAGTTTTTGAGCAAATTCTTCCGGTATGTTGAATTCATGTGTTTTTTTCATTTCAACTTTCGCTCCGGATTCTTCAATTTCCACCGCTTCAAATATGTAATCGCTTAAAACATTCTCTAAATCAATAATCTGTTGCAGATTTGTAAAACGAATCTGTCTTGTTGCCTGTATATTTTCTGTCTGCCGAATCAAAATATTTTCAGAATCCTTCATCAAAGCGCCTTTGAAAAAGAGGAGTGCGCAATATTCTTTAAAACCATGAATCAGGAATATATTTTTCCCTTCGTATGTATAACACGGACAGCCCCATTTTAAATCTTCTGTAAGCTCAGTTTTCAATGCAATTGTTCGTAATTTTTCAAATTCTGTCTGCCATTGTCCGGTTTTATTAAAAAAGAAATCAACTTTTGGATTCATAATATTTTCATTAACAACCGATTATAATCTTTTCGGTTTATAGTGAAATCAAATTTATTCATTTTTCGTATTGCCACTTAAAATTTATAGAAATTATTTCATAAATGTTTTAAACTAAATCATTACTTGAATCAAAGCTGCTTATTAATGCAGACAGATTATATAAAATGTAAAATTAATCATAAGATAGAAGTGAAGCTTTTTAAACGCATATGTGGTCTTATAAATTAAATAAATAGCATAGGTAGAGCTTTGTTTTAAAGCCCTTTAAAACGCATAAATGACTATGGATAAAAGATTTAGCAGAATTTAAAAGAACGACATAAATACTCTATTCAGGCATAAATAAAAAATCCTATAATTTATATTATGTTAAATAGAGTGTGTTTTAAGAATTCCTTGATTTTCAAAACCAGAATATTTTCACGACCAAAATTCTTTCAGATGATCCTGTTTAATTGTTTATTGAAACTTTCCTTTATAATCTCTAACAAATTCAAAACTTTATTTTTCTACTTCAGATATTCTTCAGCGATTTTAATTTTATGAATGATTACCGACTCTATCAAAATATTTTTTAAAGGAACTTATCCACAACTGCCCTAAAACTTAGGATTCTCCGGCAAACATTCGTATTTTTACGTTTTAATTTTTTATATGTCGATTTTTTCAGAAAATATAAGACTTTTACGCGCCAAATTAGGAAAAACCCAACGCGAATTGTCTCAAAAAATACAGATTACAGCTTCCAGATACAGTTCTTATGAAAACGGAAAATCTAAACCTCCGGTTGATGTTTTAATTAAAATTTCAAGAATTTTTAATGTCAGTATTGATCTTTTGCTGTCGGTAGATTTAACAAAACATGCGCTTGAAGATATGCTGAAACTTCCTGATAACCGTATTGTTCTGCCTGTAATGGTAGATCAGAACGGCGACGAAAGCATTGAGATTGTCTCTCAGAAAGCTTCTATGGGTTATTTAACAGGTTACAGCGATCCGGATTATATTGAAAGCCTTCAGAGAATTTCTCTTCCTTTTCTGAAAAACGGAAAATTCCGTGCATTTCCTGCGGATGGAGATTCTATGCCGCCCTTTAAGAACGGCTCATACATCATCGGAAAATATATGGAAGGTCTTAATGATCTGAAATCCGGTAACACCTACGTTTTCATTACTTTAAACGACGGAATTACTTACAAACGTCTGAAATCTAAAAATGAAAATTCTTTAACGGTTGCCGCAGATAACACATTTTATGAGCCTTACGAAATTCCTTTAAATGAGGTAGTTGAAGTCTGGCAATATGCAACAGGAATTTTTCCTGAGGATTTTTAAGGAAAACAAACTCAATCAATTTATTTATGCTCTTGATTGAGTTTCTGTACTACTCCATTTTTAGAAATTTTCAAATGATTTTCGTAGAATATTATGTTAAATTACTCTACGGAAATTATTTTCTATTTTCTGATCAGAATAATTGGATTTTTTACAAATTTTAATCCATATTTCTATATCATAAAAAACACCACTCTTTTACAAGAGTGGCATATACCTAATTTTAAAGCAGAATTTAAATATATAAAAGAATGAATAAAACTTTTAGTGATAATTATTTCCTAAATTCTATAAATGATAAAGTTTTGTATTTTATACATCACTAATGTATGAATAATTTTAATAGTACAAAAGATTTTAATGATATTTTTATAATAAATTTTTATGGATAAATTTTTCCTAAATAAAATAATTTATTTTCTATTGATTTATTAATTCATTTGATTGATATTCAAATGTTTATTTTTAAAATTTCTACATCCTGAAATACTCGTCCGATTAATGATAAATTGCCGGAATTATTTGTTTTTTAAAATAATTCATTAATTTTTATTCAATATGTAGTGATTTGTAATGATTCTAATTCCCCAAAAACGTTGTCTGAATTCCATTCTGAATTGTTTTAGAATAATTTTTTAGACAATAAAAAAAACTTCCCGTTTCAGGAAGTTGATCTGTAAGAAAAACAATAACTATTCTTTATAATTGCTTTTTCCTTTGAATTCATGATAAGAATCTTTGATGTGTTTAAGCTGCTCCGAAACAATTTCCCTGCTTTTTTCGCTCAGTTTTCCGGTGTCAATTGCATTCTGATAAGCATCAATCGCTGCTTTTTCGCCAAAAATTACATTTTCAATCGTAGATTCTTCCGTGTTTCCGATGGTAAAAGAGTTTTTGATGTCAATCCACGTTCTGTGGAGCGTTCCGGCAACAGACGGTGAATCATTCGCTTCTGCTCCATTTTCGGTGATGAGATCAATGAGTTCGTTTTTCATGACTTTCGAAAGAGAATTCATTCTCGCGTATTCCGATTTCACGTCGGGATAGCTTTCCCAGATTTTACCTTCCACTTTTGCAAAGCCTTTTATTCTGTCATTCGTAATGTGGACAAGATCATTCAAAAGATCGATTTCCTCCTGATTTTTCATATTATTTTATTATTGGTGTGCTGAAAGCTGTACAAGAATTATACCTTATAGATTCTGCAATAATTCAGTTTTAATTAAAATACGACCTCATAAAACAAAATTATATTGTTGTACTTTTGTCTTATATCTTCAATGATTAAATTATTAAACTTCAATGAACACCCAAAATCACCACATTAAAGCCGTCTTTTTCGATATAGACGGAACATTATTAAGCTTTAAAACAGGAAAAGTCCCCGATTCTACCCAAAATGCTCTTCAAAAGTTAAGAGAAAAAGGAATAAAAGTTATTATCGCAACAGGAAGATCCATCAATTCCTTGCATCATATTGATCATCTGAAATTTGACGGTTTCATCACCTTTAACGGATCGTATTGTGTTACAGCCTCAAACAAGCTTATTTCCAGACATACAATAGATCCTTCCGACATTAAAAGTCTGATTCATTATGCCAAAAATTTTCCGCTGAGCTATTCTTTAATGTATGAAGATAAAGTAGAAATAAACGATGCAACACCTGAAGTTGTGGGAATGTA
The DNA here is from genome assembly GCF_900156825.1 of Chryseobacterium gambrini. Lineage (GTDB taxonomy): Bacteria > Bacteroidota > Bacteroidia > Flavobacteriales > Weeksellaceae > Chryseobacterium > Chryseobacterium gambrini. The sequence continues at coordinate 365,574 of NZ_FTOV01000001.1, forward strand.
TTCTCATATCAACATTCCTGTTCCGCCGATTCATGATAAAGAAAATATTGATATTGAAAATGTAATTCAGGCAAATATTTTTCTGAAACCGGAAGCCGAATCCGAATTTATGAAAAAAGTAATGCCCAAAAGTATATCTTCGAGATGGACTCCCCTTTTTGCCGATGTAAATCCCGGAGGAATAAGCAAACAGACAGGAATCGAAAATTTCTGTAAACATTTTGATATCGACGTTTCAGAAACGATGTCTTTCGGAGATGGAGGAAATGATATTTCTATGTTAAAATTTACAAAAATCGGCATCGCCATGGGAAATGCGAACGACAGCGTAAAAGAAGTTGCAGATTACGTAACCGAAGACGTTGATAATCATGGAATTGAAAAAGCATTAATTCATTTCGGTCTGCTGGATTAAAAAGCTTTTATTTAAGTTTTTTACAGCCAATTATTCACTTTTCATAATTTGTGGTATATATTTTTAAGCTGTTTTTAAGAAAAAGGCATAATATGTGTATTTACTTTATCAAATCACTTAAAAATTTTAGTTATGAGAAGTTTATTATGGTTAGTCGCAGTCATTTGTATTGTGGTATGGCTTTTAGGAATGTTAGGAATCGTTCCGGGAATGAGTACAGGATATTTAGTTCACGTATTGCTGGTTATTGCAATCATTGTGGTACTGTATAATCTGATATCCGGTCGAAAGCCTCTCGATTAGACCGTCGTATAAAAGAAATAAAAGCCGGAAACGGGAATTTTCATATTCCTGATTCCGGCTTTTTTTATTTTGAATGAATAATTTTTACCTTAGAATTATTCATAATTTTTTTAAATATTACTTAGAAGCCGGCTTTGAAGCAGTTCCTATAGCTCCCAGTTTAGACTTTACCGTTGGAGTAATATCTTCTCCTCCATCCATATAAGCAACCTGGCTGTTTCCCTGAGAAGGCGCAATATCAAACACATAAGCCAATCCTTTTTCTTTCGCTACCGTAGCAATCATTGCGCTTACTTTTTTCTGAATCGGTGTAAATAATTCCGTCTGCTTTTTAGAAATTTCCTGTGCTGCTTTAGTTCTGGAAGTTTCAATATCTTTACCTAAAGTCTGCAATTCTGTCTGAGCTGCTGTTAATTCTTTAATTACAGTTTCTTTGTTTGCCTCACTTATCGTTTTTTCTTTATCCTGAGCCGCTTTTAATTTTGTCTGATAAGAAGTGATCATTTTTTCAATTTCACCCTGCTTTGTTTTGGTGAAAGTATCTAATGAACCTTCTGCTGTTTTAGCTTCCGGAAGATTGGTAAAAATATCATCCGAATTTACATGCCCGATTTTTTGCTGTGCGCTTACCATGTTAGACGTAAGGAAAAGTCCTGCCGCTATAGAAAATGTTGTGATAAACTTTTTCATCTTTATTTAAATTTTTATTTTTCGTTTTTTAAAATTCAGCAAATATAATAAATATAACTATATTGGTAGTGATATTTAAAATAAAGTTACATGAATTTCCATCATGGTAAATAACAAAACCTCCCGAAAAGAGAGGTTTTGTATAGGATAAATTGATGAAGTCTGTATTAATTCGGGATCTGTGCTTTTTCGTAAACTAACCCTTCCGATTGCAATTCTTTCCAGAAATCCGAAGGAATTTGTTTATGCAGAGCTTTTACATTATCTTCCACCTGCTCCGGTTTGCTCGCTCCGGGAATGATGGATGCAAATTCATCGGCTGCCAAAACAAACTGCAACGCGGCGTGGGTAATGTTGGTATTGTATCTTCTGGCAATTTCATCAATCTTTTCACGTTTTTCTTTCATTCCTTTCGGGATAACATCCTTATAGTTGTAACGATCTCTCCCATTGATAAAACCTGAATTATAACCTGCGCCGGAAACCAGCTTTACTCCGGCTTTTCTTACTGCAGGAAGCAATCGGTCGACTGCATCTTCATGTTCCAGAATAGAATATTGCGTTGCCGAAAGACAAATATCCGGATCTGCAGAATCCAGACAGTCTAAAATCGGCTCAATTTTATTCACGCCCATTCCCCATGCTTTAATAACGCCCTGATCTCTCAGTTCCGATAAAACTTTAAACGCTCCTTCTCTTGCCTGTTTCAAAAAATACGGATAGCGGTCTCCTACCTGATCTTCAGACAAATCATGCACGTAAACAATATCAATATGGCTCAGACGTGTTCTTTCAAGGCTTTCTTCAATAGATCTTTTAATGGCATCTGCCGTGTAATTATGTTCAAAATCATAATGTAAAGGTGCTTTCCACATGGTTGGCGGAACTTCATCTTCCGGAACTTCCACAAATAAACGCCCGACTTTGGTAGACAGTACAAACTCATCCCTGTTTTGCCCGTGAAGAAAATTCCCGAATCGTCTTTCACTTTTTGTTAGTCCGTACCACGGCGACGTATCGTAATATCGTATGCCGAGATCCCATGCTTTCTGTAAAACTTCATAAGATTCGCCGTCTGTTAATTTATCAAAGGCTGTTCCGATGGCTACTCCACCTAATCCGAGTCTGTGTTTTTCATTTAAAACATCTGCTTTCATATGGTAATATTTAAAAATTTGGTTGCTCTAAAGGATACAAACATCGTGCAGATAATTTTTAATCATAAACCTTTATGTCTAAATAATTGAAACCGCCTATTTGGCTTTATTATTGAATAAAATACGGTACCATTTTCAATCACACATACATATGAAAAAGCACATCGTAATCGTAGGAGGAGGTTTTGCAGGAATTAATCTTATAAAATCTTTGGTTAATGACAAAAGATTCAGAATTACTTTAGTCGATAAAAACAATTATCACTTTTTTCCGCCACTTATTTATCAGGTTGCCACATCGTTTATTGAGGCTTCAAACATCAGTTATCCCTTCAGAAAGCTGCTTTCCAATTATAAAAATGTAAATTTCCACATGGGAAATCTTGTAAAAGCAGATCATGAAAATAATATCCTTGAAACCGACACGGGAAATCTTCATTATGATTATCTGGTTCTTGCATTAGGAACGGAATCCAATTTTTTCGGAATGGAAAATGTGAAAAAATGTTCTATCCCCATGAAAACCATTGATGAAGCACTTTATTTGAGAAATTATATGCTTTTAACGCTTGAAGAAGCGGCAAGAAATAAAAACATCAAAGAAGCACAGAAACTCCAGAATATCGTGATTGCGGGAGGCGGACCAACCGGAGTGGAACTTGCGGGAATGATCTCGGAAATGGGAAGTTATATCGCACAGAAAGAATATCCTGAAATAAAATTCGGGCTTTCGAATATTTATTTAATTGATGCATTGCCGACTTTACTTTCGCCGATGAGCAAAATGGCTCAGGAAGCCGCTTATGATCAGCTTAAAAAATTAGGCGTAAAAATTATTTTAAATACAGCCGTAAAAGATTATGCTGACGGAAAAGTAATTTTAGGAGACGGAAAAACCATTGAAACAGAAACCCTGATCTGGACTTCCGGCGTGATTGGAAGAGAAGTTCCGGGAATTCCGGAAGAAAGCATAGGTAAAGGACGCAGAATACTGGTGGATGCTTATAACAAAGTTCAGGGAACAAAAAATGTTTATGCATTGGGAGATATTGCACTGCAGCTTTCAGATGAAAACTTTCCGAAAGGTCATCCGCAACTGGCTCAGGTTGCCATTCAGCATGCAAAAAATTTAGGCAAGAATTTTAAAAGAATTGAAGAGGAAAAAGTTCAGATTCCTTTTGCTTATAATGATAAAGGAAGCATGGCAATTATCTCAAAATTCAATGCCGTTGTAGATCTTCCCAAGTTTTCCTACAAAGGTTTTATTGCGTGGTTAACGTGGCTTTTTATTCATATTATTCCGCTGATAAGTTTTGGAAGCAAGGTAAGACTGGCGTTCAACTGGTTAAGATTATTTATTACCAATAATCCTTCAATCCGACTTATTTTAAGACCTAAAAAAGAGAACGCATTCCACACCGAATTTTAAATTTCATGATATATTTCATAAATTTACAGAACTGTAACAATTCGGTTATGGTTTAAAATTCCCAAAAGTGAATATTCATAATAAGAAAAAGTTTCTGAGCTTTCTGAAGTTCAAGAGAGACTTTCAGAAGTATGGACTTGAAAAAGCGCGCAGTTACGAACTCATCTTACATTGGCTCAATAACAGACTCAGCCGGAATCAGTTTCTGGTTTTATCGGGGATTATTGTCGGTTGTTCAGCGGGTTTGGCAGGAGTAATTCTTAAAACTCTTGTTCACAATATTCATCATTTTATTACAACGAAAGTTCATTTTGAATACCAGATTCTGTTTTATATCATTTTTCCGTTTCTGGGAATTGTTTTAACAACGAGTATTGTTTTAACGATATTTAAAGGACAGGACAGAAAAGGGATCGGCGCAATTTTATATGAAATTGCACAGAATTCGAGCATTGTTTCTTCCGTGAAAATGTATTCGCAGATTGTACAGAGTGCCGTTACAGTAGGACTCGGCGGTTCCGCAGGTCTTGAGAGCCCTATTGCAGTAACCGGAGCAGCCATCGGTTCTAATTTTGCGCAGACGTACCGCCTCAGTTACAAAGAAAGAACTCTTCTGTTGGCTGCAGGAGCAACTGCCGGAATTGCATCCGCTTTTAATGCCCCGATTGCCGGAATTATGTTCGCTTTTGAAATTCTTTTAACGGGAGTTGTATTCACAGACTTTATTCCTTTGGTTGTGGCGGCGGTTTGCGGAAGTTTGTTATCCAGAATTCTGCTGCAGGAAGATGTTCTTTTCAGATTTTATACCCGGGAAGCTTTTAATTATAAAAATGTTCCATATTATCTTATTTTAGGAATTGTTACAGGTCTGTACGCGAGATATTTTGTGGTGATTTCCCAAAAAGTTGAACATTTTATAAAAGGGCTAAAAATGTCGCGGCTTAGAAAAGCAATGTTTGGCGGAGCGGTTTTGTCGCTGCTTTGCGTTCTTTTTCCGCCTTTGTTTGGGGAAGGTTATGATACGGTAAAAGCTTTTACCAATGGAAATACCCACAATATTATCCAGAATAGTTTTTTCAGATATTTTGAAATAAAAGATTTTACGATTATTATTTTCTTAATTCTGGTTTTATTACTGAAAGCTTTTGCTACTTCTTTCACCATTTTCAGTGGAGGAAACGGAGGAAATTTTGCACCCTCGCTTTTTGCGGGCGGAACAGTAGGATATCTTTTTGCTGTTGTTTGTCAGCAGATCGGTTTTACGGATGTTCCTGTAACGAATCTTGTTCTGGTAGGAATGGCAGGTGCAATGAGCGGTGTGATGTATGCTCCTTTAACGGCTATTTTCCTTATCGCGGAATCCAGTTTTGGGTATGATCTTTTTATTCCTTTGATGATTGTTTCCATCATTTCTTATCTCATTGCGAAGTGGTTCTCTCCTATTTCTCCGGAGCTGAAATCTTTAGCCGATCAGGGAAAAATATTCACCAATAAACATGATAAAAATATTCTTTTTTCTTTAAAAACAGAAGAATTCATCGATAGATATTCTCAGGCGATTGATGAAAATGCTCCTATAACTGAATTATTTGAACTGGTAAAAAACGGCAATAAAAATATTTTTGCCGTTGTAAATGAGGAAAAAGTTTTAAGAGGAATTTTAACGCTGGATGATATCAGACCTTATTTATTTGCCAATAATGAAGTCTCGGTGACTCTCATTCAGATGATGAAAGCTCCTCCTGCCATTATTCACCCAGAAGATCAGCCTCTGGATATTCTTCAGACCTTTGATGACACCGGAGTCTGGAATTTGCCTGTGGTGGATCCAAACAACAGGTTTATCGGATTTATTTCCAAATCGACAATACTGATGAGCTACAGACAGCTTTTAAAGGAATATTCTGAGTAATCTTTGTTCAGATTGAATTAAATTTCTCACCATTATATAAACAAAAAGACCGGCGAAAGCCGGTCTTTATATTGTTTGAATTGTTTACTTATTAAATCTCTCCCATTACATACATATTCTCCATGGTAGGAACCGGACTTCCGCCCTTTTTTTCGAGTGTAATGGCAAAAGCCTGAGCATTTGGAATGTTGGCAAGCGCAATTTTGCTGTCTTTTTCTTCCGTATACATCCCTGCATCTACAGGTTTTCCGTCTGCAATAGCCCAAAGCTGATACTGCATTCCTTCCGGAGCTTTTGGTAAACTTTCGGCGTCAAGATAAACATCCTTGGTTTTCGTATCCCAGAAAACCATTGCTTTGGAATCTGTGTGCTTTTCGACTCCTTTCAGTTTTACCATTTTCATATCAGGATTGGAAATCATTTCCATTTTCTGATTTATTCTCTGCATCGCAAGATTCTGAGCGTTCTTCTCAGTCTCCATTTTCGCGATTGTTTCTTTTGTTTCTTTCTGGCTGTTCATCCAGAAAACATTTCCGCCCACGCTTACCAGAAGCAGAACAGATGCGGCAACCGCAAAAACCTTCCAGTTATTACTTCCCTGAATTCTTATTTCTTCCTGTGGTTTTGCTGCAGGAATATCCGCAGAAAATACAGGCTTTTCCTCTTCAGCAGTCTGTTCCTGCTGAATTTTGTTCCAAATCTTTGATTTTAAATCTGCCGGAGGTGCTACCGCCTGTGCCGTTGCAAGATCTTCCAGTGTTTTCTGTGCCTCTTCAAAAGCAGTTTTTACTTCTGCATTGTTTTTCATCACACACTCCAAAATACCCGCCTCCTCTGGAGAAGCAAGACCTAGAATATAAGATTCTATGATTCCGGATGATATGTATTCTTTAGTGTTCAATTTATTGATAATCTTTTAGCAAATCTTTTAGTTTCATAAGTGCATTCCTCATTTTAGTTTTAACCGTTCCCAGCGGTATCTTCAGTTTTTCGGATATTTCACTTTGTGTATATCCCTGATAATACGCGAGATCGATAAGTTCCTTTTTGTCAGTCTCCAGACTTTCAAGCACATTGGCAAACCCGATATAATCGGAAGAATCATTAGTCGTTGAAAGCTCTGCAGAATCATATACGAAATCTGGAAGCGATTGGTTTTTTAGTTGGTTCTGAAAACCTTTTGATTTTAAATAGTCGATCGCCGTATTCCTTGCAATATTAATCATCCAGGTGTAAAACCTACCTTTAGAAGCATCGTATTGGTGGATAGAATTCCATATTTTAACAAAAACGTCCTGAATAATCTCTTCTGTATATTCCTTGGACTGAACAATTCGAAGAATCACCCCGTACAATGCACCGGAATAGTGATCATACAGATGATGAAAACCTGTCTCGTTTTTTTCTTTCAGTAAAACGATTAGCTGCTCTTCAGAATACTTTGTTTTAATAGTGAATAATTTTCACCTCAAAAATAACAATAATATTAATGATAACCAAATTTTAAAAATGTTTTTAAATCTTTAGCAAATCCTGTTATATGTTAACAGATTAGTAAGGATAGTAAAGAAATTTAAAATAAAAACAAAATTTAATATCCTGTTTTTCAATTACTTGTGATTTTTATTCAATTTTTTAAATCCAAAATAAAACCGAGTTCGTAAATGATTTTAACAACAGACAAATCAAATAATTTATCATTAAAAATCAAAAAGAAATGAATACTAGATCAAAAATCGCAGTTTTAGGAATGGTAGCCTTATCATTCGCTTTCAGCGGAAACGCTACAGCACAGACAATGAAGGAAAAAACAGTAATGGTAGGCGGAGCGCCGATGTATCCTTCTAAAAACATTATTGAGAACGCAGTAAATTCTAAAGATCACAAAACATTGGTAGCTGCTGTAAAAGCTGCAGGTCTTGTAGAAACTTTACAGGGAGCAGGTCCGTTCACCGTTTTCGCACCAACAGATGCAGCATTTGCTAAACTTCCGAAAGGAACGGTAGAAAATCTTGTAAAGCCTGAAAATAAAGAAATGCTTACAAAAATTCTTACGTACCATGTTTTACCGGGAAGATACAGTTCTCAGCAGGTTTGGGCAGCGGTAAAAGCAGGAAACGGAAAAGCAATGATGAAAACAGTGGAAGGTGAAGAACTTACTTTCTGGGCAAAAGGTAAAAACCTTTATGTAAGAGACGCAAAAGGAAACGATGCAAAAGTAACCATTGCAGACGTTAACCAGTCTAACGGTGTAATTCATGTTATAGATACGGTATTAATGCCATAATAATTTTTAAGTGTGAGAAACAGCATAATATTTATGCTGTTTTCTTTCAACCTTATCTAAAAACACATTAAAATATATAAACCTCTACACTAAAAAATAATATTATGAAAAAAACTATTAATGTTTCTAACCAGGGAGCGACTCTGGATACAGGCAGAAGAAATTTTTTGAAACTGAGCGGTGTAGGTCTTGCTCTTGCAGGTCTTACCATGATCGGTTGTGATGACGATAATTTCGATATGGTTGAAAATAACGTTTTCGACCTTGGAAAAGGTGATGTGGGTGTATTAAATTACGCTTATGCACTTGAACAATTGGAAGCAGATTTCTATACCAAAGTGGTTAATAATTTCTATTCCGGAATTTCAAATGCTGAAAAACAACTTTTTACAGATCTTTATCATCATGAAGTAATTCACAGAGACTTTTTTAAAGCAGCGATTAGCGGAGCAACATCCAATGTATTGCCTACTCTGGAATTTCAGTACCCGAATGTGAATTTTAACGACAGAAACTCTGTACTGGCTACTGCAAAAGCTTTGGAAGATACAGGAGTTGCGGCGTATAATGGAGCAGGAAAATACATTACCAACGCAGATTATCTGGTAATTGCCGGAAAAATTGTTTCTGTGGAAGCAAGACACGCTTCAGCGATCAGAAACCTTATCAATCCGGGAACAGCGGCTTTCTCCGGGGATGATGTGATTGATGCCAACGGTCTGGATCTTGCGAAAGAGCCAAAAGAAGTTGTATCCGCAGCAGGAGGATTTTTCAAAACACCTTTCACCTGGAAAGAACAGGGAATCGGTTAATTATTCACTTCAAAAAATTACATTATGAATATTCTTAAATTACTAGATAAGCTTTCTGATGACAAATTCTTTACTACAGAAACATCAAGATTAGAAACACTTACCAATATTTCATCTTTCGGGAAAAAAGCGGCTATTGCTGCAGTTCCTTTCGGATTAGGAGCCTTAATGACGACTCCTGCAAAAGCTGAAACCACAGACACTACAAAAAATGCAACGTTCTTTAAAAGTGCTTTAACGGATGCATTACAACTGGCTTTGGTTCTGGAATATCTTGAAAACGAATACTATGCATTAGGATTGGCGGCTTCGTCTTTAATCCCGAGTGCAGACCGAGTGGTATTTATGCAGATTGCAAAACATGAATCTGCACACGTAACCTTTTTGAAAAATACTTTGACTTCTTTAGGAGTAACTCCGGGAGCTAAACCGACCTTCGATTTTACGGCAAACGGCAGTTTTTCACCTTTTACAGATTACAATCAGTTCCTTGTTTTGGCTCAGGCATTTGAAGATACCGGAGTAAGAGCTTACAAAGGACAGGCAGGAAACGTAATGTCTAATAAAACAGTTCTTCAGGCTGCATTGCAGATTCACTCTGTAGAAGCAAGACACGCTTCACAGGTAAGAAGAATGAGAGCCAACAAAGGATGGATAGAATTGGCAGACGGAGGAAATATGCCTTCTGCAACCAATCCTGTTTACGCTGGAGAAGGCAATACAAATCAGGCAGGCTTTAATACCGCTACAGCTTTCGGGGCTGCTGCAGGTTCTGCTGCCTATGACGAGATTTTAAGTGGAAGTGATGCCCAGGCAATTGCATCCTTATTTATTGTCTGAGGAATTTTTACCTTAAATTTTTAGCTGTTTAGTCCCTTTCCGAATGATCGGAAAGGGATTTTTAGAAGAATATTAAAAAACAGCCAATTATTTCTTCATCCACGTCTGGTTGTCCTTGTTTTCAGAACGTTTTCTGCCATTGTCGATGTTGTAGGCAAAGCCCACTCCCAAAGTCTGTTTTAGCTGTGTTTTGGCAATCTGGTTATGATCGTACAGTAAATCCAGTGTTACGTTGGTGGAAATAAACTTATTGATTTTCATATTTAAAATTCCGCTGTACGCAAGAACCAGTCTTTCAGGATGGTCCAGATAATTGGAGAAAACAGAACCGGTATTGGTTAACGTAATATTATCCATTATTTTCAGCTTGTATATTGCTGTTCCCAGAAAACCGAACTGAAACAGAGAAGAATCACCGTCATTTTTTAAGCCATACATTCCTTTATACTGAAGATCTTTATCGAGTACGAAAGTCCATCTCGCATTGGCAGGACGCATGGTTGCCGTAAAATTATCGTTGGGTCTGTACGTTACCCCTGCTCCCATATTCAGATAACCGGGCGCCATAAAATTTGAAATTTTTGCTGCTTCCGGATTGTTTCCGTCCGCATAACCAGGCGCAAACTGTGTCTGTAAGCTTGCTCCTGCGGAAATATACCAGTTTTTTGCAAATTCTCTTCCGTAGTTGGTCGAAAGATTAATTACATCCTGGGTTTTTCTGGTTCCTACTCCTTTCGTATTATTTTGTCCGTATCCTAGAATAATAATGTTTTCCCAAAGATCTTTCCCCTTTTCGTAGGTAAGATTATAGTTTACTCCGGCAAGCCATCCCACATTATTGGCTCCTCCTCCAACCCAGTTGGAAAAAGCCGCCTGATTAAGCATAAGCGTATTCTGCCCCTTAATGCTCCAGACTTTTGCAGTATCCGAAACCGCTGCATCATTTCTTTCCTGAGCAGATAAATGAATCCCTAACAAAACGATAAATGGAAGTAGTTTTATTTTCATAAGTTTATATTTTGGTTAAAATTTAACAATAAAACTTAATGAATGATTAAAAATTATGAACTTAAAAGAAATTATCTGAAATTATTTTACATTATTATAAAAAAAACTGTTCGCAGTAAGGAACAGTTTTAAAAAAATAAAGTGAATTAAATTGCTTTCGCCAAAGGCCAGTCGATGGGAACCTCAGTGGCCGCAAAAAGATAATTGGTTATTATTTTATCGCCTGTTAAAACAATGACATCTACAAGACTTCCTTCTGTATAGCCTTCTCTAAAAAAGTTTTCTTTTATTTCATCAGAAATTGCTCCTTTATTTTCAGCAATAGATTGTACTGCTTTCGCCAGTGCATTTAGTTTTGAGTCAAACGAAACATCTGCTTTTCTTATCTCGATAATCTGTTCATCTGTGAAACCGTTCATTTTAGCGATGGCGGTATGAGCACTTAAACAGTATAAACAGTTATTAAACTGGCTTACCACAAGATTTACCACTTCTTTCTCCTTTGCTTTTAAAGAAGTTTTAGAGTTCTGTAATGCAATATACGTTGAAAGTGCATTTTCCGAATGGGCAAAAGCTGCATACAGATTTGGGACAAAGCCAATCCCTTTTTCTAAGTTTTCAAAAATTGCCTGATTTGCTGCTGATACTTGTTCTTTTTGAGGAACTTCAAAATTTTTCATTGTTTTTAATTTGTTTAATTAATTTTACAATGCAAAGTTGCGGTTTCAGGAAAGGCAATTCCATAGCAGAATTTCCCGAAAGATTTAGATTTTTTCCCTTTCTGACTTTTTTAAAAGTTTTTCTGAATTAAAATGAAATTTCAGTAATGACGTTTAAACTAATTTCAGAATAAACCGCAAAAGAGACAAAAGACTTTAGTGGATTTATGTAAAGTATTTCAAAAGTCAGCAAAGAGAAAAAATCTTTGATTTTTTAAAACTTAGGTGCACTTTTTTTTCCCATTTAACTATTAAACTAAACTTAAGAAACTAAAGTGTTTAAATTTTTTGCTTCTTTTGCGGTAAAAAAGTTTAAACAAGCTTGATAAAGCAAATTTCCAGAATAATTGGAGTGCTCAAAAGAATAAAAATCAAAGATTTTTAAAAACTATTGTGATCTTTTCATTTATAATCACCAACTTTAAATAAAAGTTTAGTTTATCTTTTGCTACTTTTGCGGTTACATAAGAAGTTTAAACAGTCTTAATGATTTATTCTTTAAATAATAAACAGACCGGCTCCGAATGTCGGCTTTTTGTACATCCCGAACTATTCGACCGGGATTTTTACGGGAAAGACCGGGAGAAAAAGCTGCTTACCATTGCCTGGAATAAAGGTGAAGATCAAAAAGTAATCATTGACGGGATTGATTATATTTTTGCATCAGGAACTGTTCTTTGTCTTATGGTCAACCAGTCTTTTCAGTTTGAAGATTCCTCCCAAATTGTTGCATGGCAGTTTAACAGGGATTTTTATTGCATCGAGACACATGATGAAGAAGTAAGCTGTGTGGGATTTCTGTTTTACGGTTCAGCCGATGTTATGTTTATTGCTGTAGATGAAAAGGATCATGAGAAATTATCATTTCTGCAAAGCATTTTTATTGAGGAGTTTCAGGAGATCGACGGAATTCAGGAGGATATGATCAGGATGCTGATTAAAAGACTCATCATTATTATTACAAGACTTGGAAAAAAGCAGTTTTTAAAGGAAGAACTTCCCGAAGTAAAGCTGGATATCATCAGAAGTTTTAATCTTTTGGTGGAAAAGAACTACAAAACTCAGCATTCTGTAAAATTTTATGCAGATCAGCTTCATAAATCGCCAAAGACTTTATCCAACCTATTCAGATTGTACAACAGCCAGAGTCCGTCGTCTGTTATCCAGCAGAGAATTTTTCTTGAAGCAAAAAGACTTTTGCTGTTTACCGATAAATCTGTAAAGGAAATTACCTTTGAACTGGGGTTTGAAGACGTGTCGTATTTCAGTAATTTTTTCAAGAGACTTTCAGGAAATACACCTGTTTCATTTAAAAAGAAAAAGCCTGTAAAGAAATAAAAAATCACAGTCTTAAACCAATTAGTTTTATCTATTAACATCATGAAAAAAATATGTTACTTTTTTTCTGAAATTATTAGGATTGAAAATCATTTTTTAATTATATTTGTGAATCGAAATAATTTTTTTTCATCATTTGTGTTTTTTTAGGCTCCTTTCTAAGGAGTCTTTTTTTGTTTTATCAGGTAACGCGTTTTTTATTGCTCGAAGCTACCCATTCATCTTTTTTACATTTGCTGCAGTTTCCTGCCATTCCTTTGTGTTTTTCTTCCGTATGTCCGCAGAACGTGCAGGAATAAAATCCCGGCTGAACAATTGTTTTCAAAGGATGATCCAAAGAATCCGGCATAATCGGAAGTCCGTATTTCACCCTTTCGTCTTCGAAATAAAACACACTGATTTCTCCGGAAATTTCTTCAATGGCACTTTCAATCTGCCCAAGTTGGGAAATTCCTTTTAATCTTAATTCAGCAAAAAATTCATCACTCCCCAGATTTTCTTTCTTAAAATTTTCAATGGAAAATTCACCGTTTTCGATCAGGCAGATCGATTTTCCCTCAATAAGCTGTTCGAGTTTTTTATTTTTTGCGATAAAATAGGTTACAATGGTGTACAGAAGAATAATTACGGCAAAAACAATGAATGAAGAAACAATTCCGACATCTTTATTAAACATCGGATCTCCCGCCGCAGAACCCAGTCCGATAATCACCACAAGTTCGAAAATCGAAAGCTGCTTCACTCCCCTTTTTCCCAAAACTCTAAGACCAATGATAATGGTAATGAACATAATGGCGGTGCGAAGAATAATTTCCAGAATAAAAGACCATTCTTCGTGTCCCATCAGAAGTTCTTTCCAGTCTAATTCTAAAAGAAATATGGATAACATATAAAATTTATGATTCAAGGTTCAAAAAATACGCCAAGCAAAAGAAAAACGCATCATGAACGTTTGTACTGAAAATAAAAACCGCCTCTGTTGAAACGGTTTTTCTCTTATCCTTTAATCCATTCTTCCCGAAGCAAAGCATAGATCACATCATCTGTCCAGTTGTTTTTCCAGAATAGACTTTTCACAAAATGACCTTCTTTTCTAAAACCAATGCGTTCCATTAGTTTAAGAGAATCAATGTTTTCCGGATCTATGGAAGCCATGATTCTGTGTTTTTTCAGATCGCTGAAAAGAAAATTAATTACTCCTTTTAACGCTTCAGAAGCATACCCTCTTCCCTGAAAGTCCTTATTTAAAGTAATTCCTAACTCTGCCTGCAAATTTTCAGAACCAAAAAAATGAATTCCGATATCGCCGATCACAGCTTTTGTATCTTTTTCTGTAATTAAAACCTGATACCAGCTTTCCGGCTGATTAAATTCTTTGTTATTTTTTTGAATAAACTGTTCAACATCTTCCAATGTTTTGGGAATCCAGCTCTGAAATTTATTCGCTTCCGCATCAGAACGATAATTAAAAACTGCCTGTTTATCGTCCAAAGTCAGATCCCGAATCAGTAATCTTTCTGTTTCTAAATGCATTTTTTATAATTTGATCCGGCTAAATTAAGATTTAATCTCAAATCTTTAAGCAAGAGATTTAAGCACCTAATTCAGCTTCTTCACCGTCATTCAGCACAATACATCTTTCTTCCAAACCATTCTCCTGAATTTTTTCTTTAATGAATTTTCTGTCTTCTTTAGAATGACTTACACTTTCAAGATGCGTTACCCAGACTTTTGAATTCGGCGCAGATTCACAGACTTTCAAAATATCATTACTGTTCATTACAATCGGATCTCCCACTACAAAAGTTGCTGCTCCTCCCGCAACAACAATGTGCTCCGGCTGATGTTTTTTAATTGCCTGTTCCACTTCTTCACACCAGATACTGTCACCCGCAATATAAACAGACTGTTCAGCATTTTTAAAGACAAACCCATGAACGACACCCATCTGTTCTTCAATTTCTCCTGTTCCGTGATGTCCGTTCGTTAAAGAAATTTCAATATTTTTAAACTGTACTGTATCATTGAAAACAATCACATTTTTAAATCCTGCCTCAGAAATCTGTTCGGAAATGATTTCAGGACAAATAATGGGTACATTTTTATCTAAAAGTTCAATCGCTTTCGGGTCCCAATGATCCGGATGAAGATGTGTAACGGCTACCGCATCAATCGTTTTTAATTTTTCCTGCAGTTCTTCCTCTCCAAAAGGCAGA
This sequence comes from Chryseobacterium gambrini, assembly GCF_900156825.1. GTDB lineage: Bacteria > Bacteroidota > Bacteroidia > Flavobacteriales > Weeksellaceae > Chryseobacterium > Chryseobacterium gambrini. The sequence goes on from NZ_FTOV01000001.1 coordinate 380,700, forward strand.
TCTACTAACGGATTCAATAATTCATTGTCTACCATTGGAAATATTCCTAAAGAGCCTTTTTCACCTAACATAGGATCAATTAAGATCTTCAATCCATCAATATTTAAAAGCAGTGTTGCATTTCGCCATAATTGTAATTTCATTTTCTTTAATTTTGTATCTGCAAAGCTATTGTTTACCTGAAATTAAATAATGGCTGGTTACCAAAAGGTGCACTATATACAATTTTGTAACGTATGTTATTTGAAGAATTTAAAAATTGCGGACTGAGAAAAACGCTGGACATGATTTCCGGAAAGTGGAAACCGCTTATTTTGTCCAATCTTTTTGAGCAAGAGGAAGTCCGTTTTGTCGAATTATGGCGGAAAATGCCGAAAGTCTCTAAAAAAGTTCTGGCAGAACAGCTCAAACAAATGGAGGAAGATCATATCATTCAACGGGTTGAAGTCTACAATTTTCCTCCGGAAGTATATTATAAATTAACGGAAAGAGCCAAAAAGCTCGGTCCGATCCTTGATGAACTTCACCAATGGGGAAACGAACATCAGAAGATTTAAAATCATTTAATTAATTTATCACTTTTACTAATAAATGCTTTGACAGATTCAATCTGACAATGTTAAAATATTGCGGTTAGTATTCGAGATGTCACCCTGAGCTTGTCGAAGGGACACTATTAGAAAACCACTTACTGATCGTTATTCTACAATATTAATTAATGGGATAAGTCAATCATTTAATTACTGAAGCTATCCAAAACTTCAAGAATATTCCGATACACAAAATCCAGTTTTTCAGGCGTAATGCAGTAAGGCGGAACGAGATACATCACATTTCCCAAAGGACGCATGATGATTCCTCTTTTTAAAAATTCACGATACAAAACCTTCCCGATTTCGTTAAAATAGGATGTTTTTTCATCATTTTTAATTTCCCAGGCGATAATCGTTCCGGTCTGTCTCACATTTTCAATTTTCGGGTGATTTTTTAAAACCTGAGAAAAATTAAAATGTTTCTGACTGATTAGATTGATTTTTTCCAGCGTTTCCTCTTTCAAAAGCAATTCCATACTTGCCAAAGCCGCTGTACAGGCTAAAGGATTTGCCGTGAAAGAATGACCGTGAAATAACGTCTTATATTTATCTTCCGACAAAAACGCGTCGAAAATCTGTTGTGAAGAAGTTGTAATTCCCATCGGCATTGTTCCGCCTGTTAATCCCTTTGAAAAACACATGATATCTGGTTTTTCCGAAAGATAATTTGCCGCAAACAGCTTTCCGGTTCTTCCGAAACCTGTAAAAACTTCATCCTGAATCATTAAAATTCCCTTTTCTCTGCAAAATTTCATCAATTCTGATAAATCTTCGGCTTTATGCATCAACATTCCCGCTGCTCCCTGAATCAACGGTTCGTAAATGAAACATGCAATTTCTTCAGAATGATTTTTTATAATGATTTTTAAATCTTCAATATTCCCGGAAGTCGGCGGATCAATAAAGATTACTTCAAAAAGCATTTCCCCGAAAGGTTTTGTCCAGACACTTCTTCCGCTCACAGACATCGCTCCGAAAGTATCACCATGATAAGCCTCTTTAAAAGCCAGAATTTTCGTCTTTTCTTTTCCCTGATTATGCCAGAACTGAATACACATCTTCAGCGCCACTTCCACCGCAGTAGAACCATTGTCCGAATAAAAAACCTTCTCCTGATTTTCAGGCAGCAGTTTCAGTAAATTCTCAGAAAGCTGAATAGCAGGTTCGTGCGTAAATCCCGCAAAAATAACCTGTTCCAGCGTATTCAACTGCTCAGAAACTCTTTGTGCAATGTACGGATTCGCATGACCATGAAGTGTAACCCACCACGAAGCCACTGCATCGATGTATTTTTTTCCGTCTTCATCGTAAAGATAAATTCCGCTTCCTTTTACGATCGGGATTGCATCTTCCGCTGTTTTCATCTGCGTGTAAGGATGCCAATTGACGGCTCTGTCGCGCTCTTGTAAATTCATAAATAATTGGTTGTAATGTTTAATTTTATCAATGGTGAATTGTTAATCGTCAATTGTAAACGCAAAGACTATATTTATAAATTGATATTTTAAGCTAAGCAAAGTCGAGCAGATTTCATCTGCCATTAAGCAAGCCGTTTCATTGTCTCTGACTGAAATTTCTTTGATTTACTTATTATTAAAAATAGAATATTTACTTTATCAATGCTGAATTGTCAATCGTGAATTGTTATTATTCACAATCCAAAAAAATTGACTATTGACCATTCAGTATTCACTTTTCACCATTCACTTTTCAGCACATCGTTTTCTCCTTCATCATCGGCTTTAATCCCAAAGTCTGCAGCATCTGCATATCCTCAGAAACGCCCGGATTTGGTGTTACCAGAAGTGTTTCTCTTTCCCCTGTAAAGATCGAGTTGGCTCCCGCCATGAAACACCATCCCTGCTCAAATTCAGTCATTTCAATTCTTCCTGCGCTTAAACGAACCATTGATGAAGGCATTACAATTCTTGCTGTAGCGATCATTCTTACCATTTCCCAGGTATTCGTTTTTTCGCTATCCTGAAGCGGCGTTCCTTCTACTCTTGCCAATGCGTTGATCGGGACAGATTCCGGATGTTTCGGCATTGTTGCCAATGTTAAAAGCATCGAAATCCGGTCTTTTGGCGTTTCTCCCAATCCGATAATTCCTCCCGAGCAAACCGTAATTCCGGCTTTTCTTACATTATTAATCGTATTGATTCTGTTGTCGAACGTTCTTGTGGAAATAATTTCATCGTAATATTCCTCAGAAGTATCAAGATTGTGATTATATGCATACAAACCTGCTTCCTGAAGGCGTTTTGCCTGATCTTCCGTTAACATTCCCAACGTACAGCACACTTCCAATCCAAGTTCATTTACGCCTTTTACCATATCAATAACACGGTCGAAATCACGGTTGTCACGCACTTCTCTCCACGCTGCAGCCATACAGAAGCGCGACGAACCGCCTTCTTTTGCTTTTTTGGCGTGTTCAATGACTGTTTCTGTCGGCAGTAAAGCCTGAACTTTAATATTCGTATGATAACGCGCTGCCTGTCCGCAATACGAACAGTCTTCCGGACAGCCTCCTGTTTTAATCGAAAGCAGGGTCGACATCTGAACTTCTTCAGGATTGTGCCACTCCCGATGAACCGTTGCGGCTTTATAAACAAGTTCCAGAAGCGGAAGATTATAAATTTCTTCTATTTCTTCCTTCGTCCAGTCGTTTCTTAATTGATTCTTATTCATGATTCTATTTTTTCTAATTGTTTTGCAATATTTTCTATACTTTCTTCTGTTATATTTTCAAGGTCAGGAATTCTTATAATTTCAGTTTCCGGTGGAATATTTTCACAAATAACCCTTTCCGTGTCCGGTGGAAAATTTCCGTTGAGAATTAAATAGTTCAGTTTAATTTTCTTTTGATTTAAAACTAAAACAGATAACAATGTATGATTGATACAGCCTAAATAATTCTTCACAATCAAAGCGGCGGGAACGTTCAGTTTTTCAATTAAATCAATAATAAATTCATCATCATTCAACGGAACCATCAATCCTCCCGCTCCTTCTATGATTAAATAATTCTGTGTTTTCGGAATTTGGAATTCATTCAGATCAATCAGAATTCCTTCTTCCTTTGCCGATTGATGCGGTGATGCAGCCAATTTAAAACGATACCTTTCCGGATGGCAAACCGTATGTTCTCCTACCCAGTCTTTAATTTTCATGGTATCAGAGTAATCCAGATCTCCGGACTGAACCGGTTTCCAATACTCTGCCTCAAAATATTTGGTTAAAATCGCCGAACAAACCGTTTTCCCGACTTCTGTCCCGATTCCTGTGACGAAGAGTGTTTTCTGATTCATATTTTGTATTTCTAATTCAATGTTTAATATTTTAATGTTTTCTTGTCATTTCGACGAAGGAGAAATCTATTCTTTATTGATATTATTGATAATCAATAGAATCGTAATTTCGCTATTGAATGACAGTTACGTTTTAAACAAACTCTCTAATAATCCCAGTCAACTTCAAAATTTCCTCTTCTGTATTAAAACTGTGCAGGCAAATCCTCAATCTTTCTGTTCCTTCTTTTACCGTTGGATTGAAAACCGCATACGTTAGAAATCCACTTTCCGATAAAACGTTCTGTACAATTTTCAACTGATGATTATCCGGAATAATGATTGCCTGAATTGGACTGTTTTCAGATGACGGAGTGGCTAAATTCTGCTCACGAAAAATTTTAATATTTTCCTGAAGTTGTATGGATAATTTACCGTTTGCTTTTAAAAATTCATATCCGCTAAAAATGCTCATCCATAGAAAATCGTGCGCTGAAGTCGTATAGATAAAAGGGGATGCAAAATTGATGAGATAAGATTTAATTAAATCATTCGTTAAAATCGCCGCACCATGCGTTCCCAAAGCTTTTCCATAGGTTACAATCGTTGCTGAAACTTTTTCCTGTAGGTTAAACTCATTCACCAAACCGTTTCCAAAAACACCGAAAGCATGAGCTTCATCTACAACTAACTGAGCATTGTATTTTGCTGTGATTTCTGCAATCTCTTTCAAAGGAGCAATATCTCCGTCCATCGAATACAGGCTTTCAACAGCGACATAACAAAGTCCGGTTTGCTTTTTCAGAATCCTTTCTAAATCGCCAACATCATTATGCCTGAATTTCAGTTTTTTAGCATTCGACATCCTACATGCATCATGAACGGAACGATGAATTTTTTCATCCACAATTATGATATCATGACGGGTTAGAAGCGTTGAAAATAGAGCCAGATTCGCATTATATCCCGAAGAAAAAAGTAAAGCCGATTCGTACTGATGTTCTTTGGCTATACTTTCTTCTGTTTCAGCAACAGTTAAACTATTTCCGCTGATCAGTCTGGAACCAGTACTTCCTTTCAGCAGTTCCGGATTTTCGTTGATTTTTTTTAATAAAATCTGCTGAAAATCTTTATTTCCTGCCAATCCCAAATAATCGTTGGAATAAAAATCCACTCCTTCTTTTTGAGATTTTAAAACCCGTAAGGTTCCGCTTTCTTTTCTTTTTTCTAAGGCTTCCTGAAAATGGCGAAAATTATTCAGCATAATTTACCTGTAAAATCTCTTTTGAAATGGCATCAATCCATTGGTTATGAAGATCTTTTTCAATCTCTAAAACAATTTCTGCATGAATTTTCCAGTCTTCCGAAAAATCGTCCAACTGATTAATCATTTCCTCCAAATGTCCTTCTTCCTCCAAAATAATTGATTTTACCATAATTTTTGAGGTATATTTTGTCAGAATTTCCTGATAAACAGGATATAATTCATCGGCACGAACTTCAATAGCATATGTTACAAACAGATACGCCGCATATTTTAATTCTTCTTTGCTGAGATTGAAATTCTGCTGAAGATATTTACACGCTTTAATGTCAAGAGAATGAAGATATTGTCTCGTTGCCGTTGCGGCCAAAAGTTCATTGCTATTGTACGTTTTGCAGAATTCAGGATCAATTTTCAGGATCTGCTTTTTAAGATAATAAGCGTGGCGATGTTCTTCCGCAGCGTGTTTTAGCTGTATTAAACTCACTTTAGTCGGATGTTCACAAGCCGAAATTTTTCTCGCTCCTGCATTTTCCATAAAGGAAAGCGTATTCAGCCATTTTGCGTGCGTTTCATTTTGCTGAACAATTTTTTCTAAAAGACTGTACAATTCCATTCTTTTTTGTTTTGCTTCAAAAGTAGTATATTGCCGGATGGTTGTATGGTGCCAGTTTTAAGATTATGGATAGTCCGGTTAAAATTCCTTATCAGAGTTTCATAAAAATCAATAGAAATTCCGAAGTTTCTATTTATATGCAGATTTCCAATCAGCTGATTAATGCCATTCAGCGTGGTTTTTTGCCATTCGGAACCAAACTTCCGGGAACAAGAATGCTTAGCGAAATGCTGAATGTTCACAGAAATACCATTGTTTCTGTCTACGAAGAACTGTTTTCACAGGGATGGGTGGAAAGTATTCCCAACAAAGGAACCTTTATCATCGGAAAAGACCAGTATCAGTTTTTAGAATCGAAAAATTTACAAAAAATTCAGCTCGAAAATTATCCGAAATCAACAGGATTTACCTTCAAAACATCCAATATTTTGGATAATCCTTTTGAATATTCCAATTGTGAATACATTTTTAATGACGGAATTCCCGACATCCGCTTAACTCAGATCGATCAGCATTCCAGAATTTACAGTTCTATTTTAAAAAGAAAAGCACATAAAATCGGACAGTACAATCAAGACGGAAGTGAATTTTTTAAAGAAAATCTTTCAAAATATTTAAATTTATCCAGAGGATTACCCATTTCTAAAAATAACCTTCTCATTACAAGAAGCACAGAAATGAGCATTTATATTGCTTCGGAAATTCTTTTATCCGAAGGGGATATTGTTTTAGTTGCAGAACTGAGTTATTTCTCGGTGAACATGATTTTTCAAAAAGCAGGAGTGAAAATAAAATCAGTCTCCATTGATAATGACGGAATTAACACAGAAGAAGTCAGGAAAATTTGTCAACAGCAAAAAGTGAGAATGCTGTATCTTACACCGCATCATCATTATCCCACAACTGTTACATTGAGCGCACAGCGCAGATTAGAGTTGCTGAATCTTGCGAATGAATTTGGTTTTATCATTTTAGAAGACGATTACGATTACGATTTTCATTACGACAAAAGTCCGCTTCTTCCGCTTGCAAGCGCAGATACGAACGGAATGGTGATTTACATCGGTTCTTTCGGAAAATCTTTAGCTCCCGGTTTCCGCACAGGATTTATTGTCGCTCCCGAAAATCTGATGTCTGAAATGAGGAAACATCTGGGAATTATCGACAGACAGGGTGATATTTTAATGGAGCACGTTTTGGGTGAAATGATTGCCGAAGGAGAAATCAACCGTTATCTGAAAAAATCATTAAAAATTTATCAGGAAAGAAGAGATTATTTTATTCATCTGATTCAGGAAAACTTAGGAAATTATATACAATTCGAAAAACCGTCGGGCGGGCTTGCAGTTTGGGCAGAATGGCAAATTCCCATCAATTTAATGCAGCTTTCTAAAAATTGTGCGCAAAACAATTTATTTATTCCTAAAACCTTACTTTATCAGAATAAAAATCTAATCGCCATGCGTTTAGGATTTGGAAACCTCAATACCACAGAAATGGAAAAATCGGTTGAAATAGTAACGGATCATGTGAAAAAGATGCTACATTAAAGATTTTTAAATATATTGGTTAGATTTTTGAATGTAAAAAATAACAAAATTGCACCATTGAAACTTATCACATTCACAAATAAAGGCATTTATTGTCCGCAGGGAAAATTTTATATTGATCCTTGGCGACCCGTTGATTTGGCTGTCATTACTCATGGACACGCCGATCACGCTCGTTGGGGAATGAAAAAATACTTGTGTCATCATTTTACCAAACCTATTCTGCACAAGAGAATCAGCGAAGATATTGAAGTTCAGAGCGTAGAATATGGCGAAATCATCAATATCAACGGCGTAAAAGTTTCACTTCATCCTGCCGGTCATATCATAGGCTCCGCGCAGATCCGGCTGGAATACAAAGGCTATGTAAGCGTGGTTTCAGGAGACTATAAAGTTCAGGATGATGGATTAAGCACCCCTTTCGAATTGGTAAAATGTAATGAATTCGTTACCGAAAGTACTTTCGGACTGCCGATTTACAACTGGCTGGAAGTTCCGGATCTGAATAAAAAACTCCAGAACTGGGTGCTCAGAAATCAGGAAAATCAAAAAACTTCTGTTTTCATAGGTTATTCTCTGGGAAAAGCACAACGCGTAATGAAGGCGGTTGAAGGAATGGGAAAAATCCACGTCCACTACTCGATCGGAAAACTGAATAAAGCCTTTGAAGAAGTCGGAATCGTACTTCCGGATTACGAAATTCCCGATTTCAGGGAAAGTATCAAGCACGTTGCAGGAGATATTGTAATTGTTCCGCCCGCTTTGTTGGATTCCAATGTCATCAAAAAAATTCCAGATGCCGCAACAGCAATTTGTTCCGGATGGATGCAGGTTCGCGGTGCGAGACGATGGCGGAGTGCCGATGCAGGTTTTCCGATGAGCGACCACGCCGACTGGAAAGGTTTGTTACAGGCTATAAAAGCCACCGAAGCTGAAATCGTTCACGTTACGCACGGACAGACCGAAGTTTTTTCTAAATATTTGAATGAAATCGGAATTAAATCTGATGTGGTAGAAACATTGTACGGCGATGATGATGAAGAAAAAGAGAAAGAAATTATTGAAAATTAAGGTAAAAAAAACTTTAAATTTAGACGTTAACTTGTGAGAAAAGCTCCGTAGGAGCGTACTGTTAATAGAAAAACAAAATGATAAGGCGGAACTCCATAGGAGCGACCTGTTAAATAAAAATTTCTCCCTATAAATATGTAAAACATACGTTTAAAAAACGCCAATTAAAATTTATGAAACATTTCGCAGAACTGATCAATGCGCTCGAAAGCACCAATAAGACCAATGCAAAAATCGATGCCATCATCGATTACCTGGAACGTGCGCCTGATGAAGATAAAGTCTGGTTCATCGCTTTGTTTACAGGCAAAAGACCCAAGCGGAATGTGAACACAAATTATATGAAAGAATGGGCTTTGGAAATCACAGAATTACCCTTCTGGCTGTTTCAGGAAAGCTACTCTTCAGTCGGAGATTTAGGCGAAACCATTTCCCTGATTCTTCCACCGCCAACGGAAAAAATCGAACGTTCTTTGTCGGATTGGATGAATGACATCATCAACTTAAAAACAAAAACCGATGCTGAGAAAAAAGAATTTGTCCTCAATTCGTGGAATGGCTTGGATTATACGGAACGACTGATTTTCAATAAATTATTGGGCGGAAGTTTCAGAATCGGGGTTTCAGATAAAACATTGATTAATGCTCTGACGAAATCTTCCGGACAGGAATCCAGCGCATTGATGCACAGTTTGATGGGAAAATGGCAACCAACAGAAGCTTCATTTCAGGAATTGATTTCGGCTGAAAATGTAAATCCGGATAATTCAAAACCCTATCCTTTTTGTCTGGCTTATCCATTGGAGAAAGATTTGGAAGAACTCGGGAAACCCGATGAATGGCTGATTGAATACAAATGGGACGGAATCCGCGGACAGATTATCAAGCGTAATGATGAAGTCTTCATCTGGTCGAGAGGAGAAGAACTGGTGACGGAACAGTTTCCCGAAATTGCAGAAACCGTTCAGCAAATGAACGGAAATTTCGTAATTGACGGGGAAATTCTCGCGGTGAAAGACGATAAAGTTTTAAATTTTAACGAATTACAAAAACGTCTCAATCGAAAGACATTAACAAAGAAAATGCTTTCCGAAATCCCGATTGAAGTCTTTGCATATGATCTTTTGGAACTGGAAGGAAATGATTTGCGTGATAAACCCATCTCCGCAAGACGTGCCATGCTGGAAGAATTATTATTGAATGAAAATCCTGAAAACATCAAAATTTCCGAATCAATAGAATTTGAAAACTGGGAAGAATTAAACCAGATCAGGGAAAATTCCAGGGACATCAACAGCGAAGGTTTGATGCTGAAACAAAAGAATTCACATTATCATTCCGGACGAAAAAAAGGCGATTGGTGGAAATGGAAAATCAGTCCTTTAACGATTGATGCCGTTCTGATTTACGCCCAAAAAGGAAGCGGAAGACGAAGTGCTTATTACACCGATTATACTTTTGCCGTGAAAAATGAAGATAAATTGGTCACCATCGCCAAAGCATATTCCGGATTAACGGATAAAGAAATTATGGAAGTCAGTAAATTTGTCAATAAGAATGCTATTGAAAAATTCGGTCCCGTTCGAACTGTAAAAGCTGAACTTGTTTTTGAAATTGCTTTTGAAGGAATCGGTTTCAGCAACCGTCATAAAAGCGGTGTTGCATTACGTTTCCCGAGAATTTTACGATGGCGGAAAGATAAAACGGTGGATGAAATTGATGATTTGGAAGAAATAAAAAAATTGATACAGTAATTATAAACGCTAAGATCGCAGGGTTTTTATTTAAAACTTTGAAAACATATTTCGTTCACAAGGGCGTTTCACTCAGCCACGAATTTGTGCTATCATTTGCTGAACGAAGTGCCTTCGCGAACGAAAATATAAAGAATTAGAAATCAAAAAAATCTTCGCGCTCATTGCGTTAAAAAGAATAAAACAGTGAATGAAATTGATGATCTGGAAGAGATTAAGAAATTGATACAGTAATTATAAACGCTAAGGTCGCAGGTTTTTTATTTAAAACTTTGAAAAATATATTTTGTTCGCAAGGGCGTTTCACTCAGCCAAGAATTGTGCTGTCATTTGCTGAACGAAGTGCCTTCGCGAACGAAAATATAAAGAATTAGAATCAAAAAATCTTTGCGCTCATTGCGTTAAAAAGGATAAAACAGTGGATGAAATTGATGATCTGGAAGAAATCAAAAAATTAATACAGTAATTATAAACGCTAAGGTCGCAAGATTTTTATTTAAAACTTTGAAAGGCGTTTCACTCAGCTACAACTTGTACTATCATTTGCTGAACGAAGTGCCTTCACGAACGAAAATATAAAGAATTAAAAATCAAAAATCTTTGCGCTCGCTGCATTAAAACAAAAACATAATTTAAAATTTGAGCAACTTCGAAAATACCAACGGCTTCAAAGTCATTCAGCAGTGGATGGCGGATAAAGGCAATTCCCCTTTTAAATTTCAGGTCGATACGTGGCAGAGATTTGAAAACGGCTACAGCGGAATGGTAATTGCACCGACCGGTTTCGGAAAAACATTTTCTGTTTTCTTAGCATTGTTAACCCACTTTTTAAACCATCCTGAACAATATGGAAAAGGTTTAAAAATGATCTGGATCACGCCGCTCCGTTCTTTGTCAAAAGACATTGCCAAAGCGATGCAGGAAGCCATTGACGAAATCGGATTGGATTGGTCTGTTGGTGTAAGAAACGGCGATACCGATCCGAAAATACGGCAGCAGCAGGTAAAAAATATGCCTGAAATTCTTGTGGTGACACCGGAAAGCTTACATCTTCTTCTCGGGCAGAAAAACCACGAACGTTTTTTTAAGGAATTAAAAACCATCGTTGTGGACGAATGGCACGAATTGCTCGGTTCAAAACGTGGCGTAATGGTGGAATTAGGCATTTCCCAGCTTACAAAATATGTTCCCAAAATGAAAATCTGGGGAATTACCGCAACCATCGGAAATCTGGATGAAGCCATGGAAGTTTTAATTCCGTATGACATTAAAAAAACAAAAATTACCGCCAAAGAACAGAAGAAAATTGATATTCTCCCCGTTTTTCCGGATGAAGTGGAAATTCTTCCGTGGGCGGGACATTTAGGCGCAAAATTAGCCGATAAAATTGTTCCTATTATTTTAGAATCGAAATCGACGATTGTTTTTACGAATACGCGAAGCCAGAGTGAAATGTGGTATCAGTTGTTGCTTGAAGCCTATCCCGATTTTGCAGGGCAGATTGCTATTCATCACAGTTCGATTGATGCTCATTTGAGGATCTGGATCGAGGAAAATCTAAGTTCCGGAAAGTTAAAAGCCGTCGTTTCCACCTCTTCTCTGGATTTGGGAATTGATTTCAAGCCAGTTGATACCGTTATTCAGATTGGCTCTGCAAAAGGTGTTGCGAGATTTTTACAGCGGGCAGGACGAAGCGGTCACTCCCCTTTCGAAACTTCAAAAATTTACTGTGTTCCGACGCATTCCTTGGAACTGATTGAAGTTGCCGCTTTAAAGGAAGCCGTAAAGCAGAAAGTGATTGAGCCGAGAGATCCGCAGGTTTTGTGTTTTGATGTTTTGGTTCAGTTTTTAATGACTTTGGCGGTCGGTGACGGATTTTATCCGCAGGAATTGCATGAAAGAATTAAAAAAGTATATGCTTTTCAGGAAATGACGGACGAAGAATGGAAAAGTATTCTGGATTTTCTAACCATCGGCGGAAGTGTGCTGAAAAGCTATGAAGAATTCCATAAAATTGTGATTCAGGAAGACGGTTTGTATAAAGTAACGTCCCGAAAAATTGCCATGCTTCACAGGATGAATATGGGCGTTATCGTAAGCGATGCGATGCTGAAAGTGAAATTCATTTCCGGCGGTTATATCGGAATGGTGGAAGAATATTTCATTTCAAAACTTAAAAAAGACGAAAAATTTATTTTGGCAGGAAGAGTTTTGGAAGTCGCGATGATTAAAGATATGACGGTTTTTGTCCGTGCTGCCAAAGGAAAAGCTTTTGCACCGAGTTATCTGGGAGGAAGACTGCCTTTAAGCTCAAATTTAGGACAATTTTTAAGAGAAAAGTTATCCGGAGCGCTTAATCCGAAAGCTTCAGAAAAGGAACTGAAGTTTCTGCATCCTTTGCTGATGAATCAGGAAGAACGTTCTCACATCCCGAAAGAGGACGAATTTCTGGTGGAACTCATTAAAAACCGCGAAGGATACCATCTGTTTATGTATCCATTTGAAGGTCGGCTTGTTCACGAAGTGATGTCGGCTTTAATTGCCTACAGAATCTCCAAACTGGCTCCCATTTCCTTTTCAATGGCGATGAATGATTATGGTTTTGAACTGTTCAGCGACAAAGAAATTCCGCTGAATGATGAAAATCTCCATAAAATTCTGAGCAGGGAAAATCTGATGACAGATGTAATTTCCAGCATCAATTCAGCAGAAATGGCAAGAAGAAAATTCCGTGACATTGCGGTCATTTCCGGAATGGTGATCCAGAATTATGCAGGAAAACAGCGTTCTAACAAATCTCTGCAAAGTTCGGCAGGATTAATTTTCAAAGTTCTCGAAGATTACGATCCGAACCATTTCCTTGTAAAACAGGCTTATACAGAAGTTTTCAATGCGCAATTGCAGGAACAGCGATTGGTAGAAGCCTTTAAACGGATTGAAAAATCAAAAATAATTCTGAAATTTGCCAATACTTTTACCCCGCTGAGTTTCCCGATAAAAGTGGACAGTTTGCGACAGACACTTTCCAGTGAAGGACTGGATGCGAGAATTCAGAAACTGATTCAGCAGGCAAAAAAAGGAAAATAGAGCTAATTGTCAATAAGTCAATTATGAATTTTACGGCGTTGTGTCATTCAGAACATAGACAGAAAGTCTACGAACGCAGTTCAGAAGTGTAGTGAAGAATCTATTTTAAATTTGAGATTCTTCCTTCGTCAGAAGGACAATTGCAATGCTAACGTTTTTATATCAGATGAAAATAGTAACAAAAAATATCCATATTCAGGATGAAGTCTTTACGTTAACCAATCAGAGAGCATTATTCTGGAAAAAAGAAAAAGCCTTGATCCTGTCGGATCTTCACATTGGAAAAACCGCCCATTTCCGCAAAAACGGAATTGCCCTTTCCGATCATATTTTTGAAAATGATCTGCAGCGATTATCCGTTTTAATCGAATATTTTCAGCCGGAAAAATTTATTGTTGTCGGCGATCTGCTTCACGCAGGAGACAATTCCGGTGTAGACAAATTCTGCGAATGGAAAAATGAATTTCCAAATCTTGAATTTCATCTTGTAGAAGGCAATCACGACAGAATTTCAAAGAAACTCGAAGCCAAACTCTGTCTTAATTTCAGAGATGAAACCTTAAATATTGATGATTTTTTATTCGTCCACGATTTTCAGAAAAAGAATGAAAAATTTCAGATTACGGGACACATTCATCCCGGATTTGTCATTAATTCTGTGGTAAAGAAAATCAAACTTCCTTGTTTCGTGGTGACAGAAAACCAATTGTTACTTCCTGCTTTCAGTGAATTCACAGGTTTAGACACAAAAAATCTCCCTAAAAAAGGAAGATTCTATGTATTTACGGATGCTGAAATTTATGAGATTTAGGAGAAAATTTAAATAAAATCAGTCTAAAATTTTCTTCATCATCAGATCAGTCTGTTCGTCATTTCCCAAACGGAAAATATGCTTGTCAAATTCTTCAAAACCATTCTTCTTGTAAAAATTGACGGCTCGTTTATTCTCTTCCCAAACTCCCAGCCAAATGTGTTTTTTGTGGTGTGAAACGGCAATATCCAGAGCTTTGCTGTACAAAAGCAGTCCGACTTTTTTACCGTGATACGAGCTTTTCACATAAATTCTTTCAATTTCCACAGACGATTCGTCCTGAAGTTCGGTTTGTGCATTTCCAAAATTAATTTTCAGATAACCTACTGCATTTTCTCCATCATAAGCGATATAAAACTCAGAATAAGAGTTATTTAATTCTTTTATCAGTTTTTCTTCCGCAAAACTTTCGGTAAGATACTTCTGAATCTGCTCTTCTGAGTTATGAGGTGCAAAAGTTTCATAAAATGTCTCTTTTCCTATTTTCTGAATGCTTTCAAGATCACTGAGAGAAGCTTTTTTAATGATAATTGCCTCCATTTTTTACGAAAACAAAATTTTATTAAAAGCTTCCGAAGCCAGATGAACCTGAACCGCCCAATCGTCCGCGGCATCGCTTCCTGCATCGTCGGAAATATATTTCAGGCACAGGAAAGGAATTTCTTCCTTCATCGCGATCAAAGCCAAAGGATAAGCTTCCATATCCACAATATTATACACCGTTTCCGAATGATTCATCTCGAAACTGTCGCCGCTTCCGCAGATTCCTTCCGGAAGATCGTGTCTTTTCAATCCGTATTCCAGAACCGGCGGAATTCCTGAAAGCGGGGTTTCGTACAGGCTGAAACCAAGTCCTCTTACATCCATATCGCGCTGGATGAATTTTGTACAGCATACAACATCTCCTTTATGGAAACTTTTGCTTCCGGCAGAACCCAGATTAACGATTAGTTTTGGTCTTTTGCGGTAGATTTCTTTCGTTAATTCCATTGCTGCATTTACTTTTCCGATGCCTGTAATCAGTTTGTTTTCATCATTAAACACTTTTCCTGCTTCAGAATCCAAAGCAAAAACAAAAAGGGTGTCTTCAACCGAAAACTGGAGTTCGTCGTTTATCTTTATCATTTAATTAAGCTTAAATTTCACAACTGTCTGTATCACAAGAAGCTCCGTTATCCGAAAGATTTTGCAGTGGAGTTACCGTTTCATCGTAAGTCTGCTGCAATGCACTGGCAAAAAGTTCCACAGGCTGCGCTCCTGAAACCGCATATTTTCCGTTCAGTACAAAAAACGGAACGCCAGAAACGCCATTGTTTCTCGCTTCTGTAATGTCTCTGCTAATTTCTTGATTATATTCTTCGGAAGCTAAAACTTTCTGAGCTTCTTCCTGATCAATCCCCAAAGAAGCGGCAAGATTAACCAGTGTTTCCACATCTCCTACATTTTTACCATCTACAAAATGAGCGATGAAAAGAGCTTCTTCCATTTCGTTTGCCTTATTGTATTTTTTGGCTAAATGCAATAATTTATGAGCGGAAAATGTATTGGTAATTAATGCTTTTTCAAAATTAAAATCAATTCCGGCTCCACTTCCCATCTGTTTTACCTGCGCGATCATCTGCTGTGCCTGAGCTTCGGGGAAACCTTTCTTTTCTTTAAAATATTCGGAAGTTGTCTTTGTTTCTTTCGGGTCTAAGGTAGGATCTAACTGAAAACTTTTCCACTCCACTTCTACCTGATCTTTAAAAGGCAGCTTTTCCAATGCTTTTTCAAAATTGTTTTTTCCTATATAACAGAACGGACACGTCACATCCGACCAGATTTCTACTTTCATTTTCAATATATTAAAAATTAGGCACCTACATACTATTTTACACTTAATTAGAAACTAAAAATTCATAGGATATTATATATAAAAATAACATTTAATACTATATCCTATGAACAATTTTTTAGACTTATTATTTAAAGTTAAATTCCTATTTAAAGCTTTTATATTCGTAAAGTATATAAAGCATTCCAACATCTATTAAAGTGGCTACAAATAAGAATCAACCTATAATTAATGGTTATTTATCAGCTTTTTATTTAAAAGGTTGGGATCAATTTGAAGTAATTGAAACTGAGGAACATTAAAATCTTTCGATATTCCAATCATATATGATTTTTAATACATCAAAATTCATTGTTTCCAATTCTTTTTGAAAATTTTTATTTAATTCTTTATCTTTATTTTCTGATATAATAAAGTTCTTCTTATTATTATTATATTGAGGTATTTTAGATATTGAATAAAATATGTTATCAGGTAAATTATTACTTAAAAAATTAAACAATTTACTTGACGGAAATTCATCATTATATGTTAATATTAAAGTAGATTTTGTATTACATTCTATTGATTCGTAGTTTGTTAAGTGAAATAAATATAACAAAAATTCTTTATCTTCATCATAGTTTTCACTTTGTGAAATATCATAAGTAAAATGGTATTTTCTCATAGTTTTTATTTTTAAAATTTAAGCTACAAAAATACGAAGAAATCACTAAATGTTGATTACGGAAAACCACAATTACATCTCACTATAATGAAAAATAGTGAGATTTTTTTATTTTACCGTTAACTGTTTACGTCGAATCTTAGATTTCACTTAAATAAGCACACAGAGCGTTTTTTTATTTTTAAATTCTTTTTCTCTGGTTTATTTTGTGATTTAAAACAGCAGCACAAAAATACTCAATTTACCGCTAAAAATTTCCCTGCATTTATTGGTTTTGCTGATGAAAAGTATTGACGGAAATATTTCATTGTTTTATAAATAATCAGGAAATTTGCTCCATGAAAATCATACCACTGAAAGAAGGAAATTTTTCTACCAATAAGACAAAAGATTTTACCCTTTTAACTGAAGAAAATAAAGACACGATAAAAGGAATCAGAATGTCTGTTACTCCTTTTTTAGTTGTTACAGAAAAAGATAGTATTCTTCTGGATGCAGGAATCGGATGGAAAAATGAAGATGGAAAAACGGTGATTTCAGAAATTCTGGAAAAGGAAAATATTCATCCTGATCAGATTACTAAAGTTTTGCTGTCTCATCTTCACAAAGACCATATCGAAACAACGATTACCAGAACTGAAAACGGATTTGAACCTGCTTTTCCGAATGCTGAAATCTATATCCAGAAACGGGAACTGGCTTTTGCCATTGAAAACCGGGGAAATTATTCTTTTGATTTTGATACCCTCGAAAAACTGATCGAGCTCGAAAATATTGTCTGGATGGATGAAGACAGAGGAAATATTACGGACGAAATCTCCTTTGAAGTTGTCGGTGGTCATACTCCGTTTATGCAGGTATTCTGGATTAAAGAAAGCAATGAAACGGTTTTTTACGGCGCAGACAATCTTCCGCAACAGTCTTACCTCAAATATCATCTTGCTTACAAAAGCGATTTCGACGGAAAAAGAGCGATGAATTTAAGAATAAAATGGGAAAAAGAAGCTGTTGAAAATCATTGGAAAATTTTACTGTACCATGATCTGGAGAAAGCCGTGTTAGAATTTTGAAAAAAAATGGTTTAAAGATCATTAAACCATTTATAAATATCCAGATCGGAAGCAATGTTGAGTTTTTTCCGAAGTCTGTTTTTCCTATTCTGTATTGCCTTTGGAGTTACAAACGTGTAGGTTGCAATTTCCTTCGTGGTTAAATTAAGCTTTAAATAAATACAAAATATAAGCTCTGAATTTTTAAGGTCGGGCTGGATTGCAGATAACCTGCTGAAAAAATCCGGCTCTACCAATCTGAATTTATTCAGCAGACGAGGAGAATTTTCTTTTGCTAATGCTAAAATTTCGTCCTGTACAAAAATCTTTTGGTTTAAATCTTCTAAATTGAATTCAGTTTTTTCGTTTTTCATAATTTTTCTCATCTCTTCTAATTTCTGATGCTTTTCCGACAAGCTTCAGCATAAATCTCTTCGTTCTCTTACCTCAGTTTTGTCCGATGAAGCCAATTTTCTGAGGTGTTTTTAAGTCTTGAATAATTCTTACTGTTTCAATAACATCCTTTTGCTTACTTTTTTCTTTACTTACTGTATTTATGCTTAAAATAATATCGTAAAAACAACGATTAAGATTTTAACCAAAGACAAAGAAAGAAAAAATGATTAAAATTTTACATAATAATAAATACCACATACATACCACGTTATTTCTGCTGTCGCCTTATTTTTCGGGATCCTGTTTCTGATATTTCAATTACCTGAGAACAAATCTAGAAGTTTTTGTCATCTTTTTTTATGATTACGATCAATACCGTAATTAAAAAATGAAATATGGGAATTACAGCCGCAACAATGCGGATTCTAAAGCAACAAAAAAGATCGCTTCAGAGATGTATGCAGAAAAAGTAAAATATAAAATGGAATTTTAAATGTATTTACCCGAGATTCAGTTGTTTCTGGAATTCCTCAAAATACTGCGCAAGATGTAATCCGTCTGCCAAACCGTGGTGCGCTTCTATGGAAACAGGAAGAAATTTTTTCCCGTCTCTCACGCTGAATTTTCCGAAGGCTATCTTGGGAATACATTCTTTAGGATCGAAATTCGTAGGATGCAGCAGTGCGCTGAAAGATGTCCACGGAATAGAAGTATGTCGGATATGATTGATCGGCAAACCATCATTGCTGATTCCCAGTCCTGTAGAATTTTGTACGGTTCTCACCTGTTCCTGAAGTCTTTCATTAAAAACTTCAAAATCATCAGAAAAATGAAAAAAAGAAAATCCGAAAGTTCCGTCTTCTCTGCCAATTGTGCTTCCCACATGAACCTCATCATATAAAATTACCTCATCATTTACAATTCTCAGTTTCAGCGCATCTACAGAGTTTACGGCAATCATAGATTTGTAAAGATATGCCGCAAAAAACGACTTTTTATTTTTTTTCGCCTCATCATAAGCTTTGGTACAGTCTACTTCCGAAGTAAATCCGAAATACGGACTTTTCATTTTAGAAAAAAATTCGAAATGCTCTTTCCTGTTCCAGCTCTCCATATCTATAATCTTCACTGCTCTATTTTTTGCAAATGTCTGTAAGTTTTATCAATTATAAAAGTTCTGAAGAAATAAATGTATTCTGCAACGTATTTTTGTACAGGATTTGCAGTAAAAACTTCAAATTATTATTTAAAGTTTGTGTAAACTAATTTTAAATTTTACCGCAAAAGATACAAAAGACTTTATTGGATTTATTTTAAGTGTTTCAAAAGTCTGCAAAGAGAAAAAAATCTTTGATTTTTTTTAACTTATGTGCTCTTTTTTCCATTTAAGTATTAAACTTAAACAACTAAAGTGTTACAATCTTTTGCATCTTTTGCGGTAAAAAAGTTTAAACAAGTTTTTCAACAAAACTATTGGAAATGAAGGAAAAGACAGGATTTATCGGATTGGGAAATATGGGACATCCGATGGCAAAAAATTTAGAAAAAGCAGGAATTACACTGTCGGTTTATAACAGAACGCCCGAAAAAGCGGAAGATTTTAAAGAAAAATCTGTTGTTTGCGATACCGTTGAGGATGTGGTAAAAAACAGCGATATTATTTTCACCATGCTTACGAACGATGCCGCAGTGAAAGACGTTTATCAGAAAGTTCTTTCACTTGATATTTCGGAAAAGCTTTTTATTGATATGAGTACGATTTCGCCGGAAATGACGGGAGAAGTTTCGAGTGCGGTAAAAATTAAAGAAGCCGGTTTTATCGATGCTCCGGTTGCGGGAAGTACAAAACCTGCTGCAGAAGGAACATTACTGATTATGGCAGGTGGAGATGAAAAAGATCTTAAAAGAGCCGAACCTTATCTGCAAAAGCTTGGAAAAACCATTAAACATTTGGGAGAAAACGGAAAAGGAATTGCCGCGAAGCTTTCGGGGAACTATTTTCTTTCAGCAATTTATCAGGGACTTGCAGAAACGGTGCTGTTCTCGGATAAACTGGGAATCGACCGTAAAGATATGCTTGAAATCATTAATGAAAGTGCAAGCGGAAGTGGCGCTACCAAAGTAAAAACGCCGCTTTTAACGGAAGAAAATTACGATCCCGCTTTTGCTTTGGATCTGATGCTGAAAGATATTATTCTGGCTAAAAATGCAGGGGCAGATTTTCCGTTGTCGGAAACTTTAATCAGAACGTATCAATCTGCTCATGATGAAGGTTTTGGAAAGGATGATGTGATCGGAATCATTAATTATCTGAAAAAATAGCTCAACAAAAATCTTCTGAAAATATATCGTCTTCTGTTATTTTTATGTTGAATTTTTCAATTGTGGTCGGGTTTTTGAATAAACAACAGTAATTAAAATTCAGTTTTAATAGAAAATCAATCACTAAAATATAATATTATGTCAACAGAAAATCTTACCCACACGGAAGCGGTTAAAAAAATTAAGGAATTATCTGAAAATGCAAGAATCTGTATGTTTTGTACAGAACTGGATAAACTTCCGATCAATTCGCGTCCGATGTCGCTTCAGGAAACCGATGACGAAGGAAATCTTTGGTTTATCAGCGGAGATACAAGCAACAAAAACTTTGAAATAAGAGACGATAAAAGAGTTCAGTTGTTTTTTATGAATAATTCTGATTACGAATATCTTTCGGTTTACGGAGATGCCACTATCTACAAAGACAAATCGACGATTGAAGACAAATGGTCGCCCATGGCAAAAGCATGGTTTGAGGAAGGAAAAGATGACCCGAATGTATCCATCATCCGTGTAGAACCTAAAGAAACGTATTACTGGAACACAAAAGCAGGAAAACTGGTGAGCCTTTTCAATTTTGTAGCGGCAGCGATTACAGGAAATACGACCGATAATTCTGATGGCGTTGAAGGAAAAGCAACCGTTTAAACTAATAAAAATTTGTTTAAACTAATTAAAAAAAATAGTTGTGTATTAATACAGTACCTTTTTTAGTTAAATAAAAAGTTTAAACAGACTAAAAAATTAAGATAAAAAGCAGTGGAGAAATTCACTGCTTTTGTTTTGTCTGATGATTAAAAATTCTTCACAAATCCTATTCCTACATTTCCTTTCTGATAGTAAGGCATCATCATCGCCTGAGATTTATCCGAATTTCCGCCTAAAACTTTATTGATTTTCGGATAAAGCCAGTACGCCAGTTCGGTAGACAAAATCCCGAATCCTGCTCCACCGATTACGTCTCCGAACCAGTGTTTATCGTTCAGCATTCTGTACACTCCTGTAAAAACCGCCAGAGAATATCCTGAAATTCCCAGCAAAAGATTGTGGTCTTTATATTCCCTGAACATAAACTGCGCCGATGCAAATGCAATTGCCGTATGCCCCGAAGGAAAAGAAAGCCTGTTGGAATGATCCGGTCTTTCTTCTTTTACAGCGTGTTTCAGCGGAATGGTAATGGCAGAAGTGATCATCATGGAAGTTCCGTAGATAATGCTTCTGTCCCTGAAATTATGTTTTCCTTTCACTCCGAAGGCATTCAGTCCGTAAACCAAAACTGCGGGAGCAAACTGTGTATAATTATCCAGTTTAATATGATCCGGTTTATGTTCGCTTATTTCATATTGCGTGGAAGAATTCAGCGTCTTTAGTTCGTCAATACTCAGACTGGCAATTCCGTAGGAAATAAGTACGGTAGGAACGATCAGCTTTTTATAGCTGAACTGATGGGTCTTATCCTCAGGCAGACTTTTCAGAACCATTGCAGAATCTGCATTGTCTTTAAACTGCAGACTGTCTGTTTCCTGAGCGCAGATCCATTGAAAACTGCTAACGAATAAAAATAATCCTGTACAGAATTTTCTCATAAGATAAAGGATTTTAATGATCAAAAAAATTGATCTGTATTTCCTATCAAAGATAAGTGAATTGTAGAAAAGGTGGTTTAGACATTTAAAATTAATCTTAATTCTTATCCAAGCTAAATAAAAATAACCCACACAAATGTGCGGGCTAAAGCTAATTTATAGAATAAGGCAAAGTTATCCGTTAACAACAATTCCTCCGTTGGGATGAAAAACCTGTCCGGTAAGCTGTGCTGCGTCTTCACTTGCCAAGAAAAGAAAACTGGTGGCAACTTCTTCCGGTGTAGCGTTTCTTTCGAAAGGAGGTTTGTCCGGGTTTTCTTCCTCTTCATCAAAAGTTTCTTCTGTTAAAGGCGTTGTTACCGGTCCCGGAGCGACTGCATTCACGCGGATTCCTCTGGGTTTTGCCTGTAATGCCAAAGATCTTGTAAAGGAAACAATGGCTCCTTTGGTTGCTGAATAATCCAACAGTTCAGGATGTCCCTGATACGCCGCTGCCGAAGTCGTATTAATAATGGAACTCCCCTCTTTCAGATACGGAAATACAACTTTGGTTAACAAAATCATTCCGATGATATTTGAATTGAATGTTGTCCGGATATTTTTTTCTTCCAGCTCTTCAATATTTTTCGAAGGAAACTGAATTCCCGCATTGTTCACAAGAATATCGATTTTTCCGAATTCTGAAATTACTTTTGAGGTTACCTCTTCACAAAATTCATAATCATTAATATCCCCTTTGAAAACAGAGCATTTTTTGCCCAGATTTTCAATTTCTGACTTTGCTTCGAGGGCATTTTTTTCATCCGAATGATAAATGATCGCAATATCTGCGCCTTCTTCAGCAAAAAGCAGGGCTACAGCTTTTCCGATTCCGCTGTCGGCTCCCGTGATAAGGACGGTTTTACTGTCTAATTTCAATTCCCTCATTATTTTAAAATTAAAAGCTGGTTGATTTCACTTTTAAAACAGCCTAAAATAAATTCGGTATAGTACAACTGAGCATTCAGTGCCTGTGTTTTTGGGTGAAGTTCCAGTTTTTTAGTCAGTACAATTTCTCCTTTGTACGAGAAAGAAAAGTAGGCAAAAATCTTATACGAGGAATTACGGATCGGCGTACAATATCCCGTTGTCGCAATAGACCAGTCGGATTCGAAAAATTTGGCGACATTTAAAGCCATTGTTTCTGCAATATTTTCCGACACGCAGTCGCATTCTTCGGCTTCGGCCTGATCTACGTTCAGCAGTCTTACTTTTTCGGGTAAAGTGTAGGTGGTCATTCCGCCTTTATAAAACAATGATGCATTGGGCATTTGTGAAAAGGCAAGCTGTAAACAGCCGGAGGTAACGCTCTCTACCACAGAAATGGTTTCATCAGCGGTAATGAGCGACTGACTGATGTAATCTAAGAGGTTTTTTTGAAATTCCATAATCTTTAATATTTTAAGTGGTTGTGGTGTGTATAAAATTTCTGTCTGTGCAGATCAAAATTTATTATGCATTTCTTTCAGCTTCAAGCTCCCATACTCTGTGGTTGGCAATGGCTTCCGTAAATTTATGGTCGGGATCAGAATCTTCCCAGTTTACAATGGCAGGATCTTCATGCTTTTTCACTGCGACATTGCTGTTTTTATAAATTACTTCTGTGCCTTCTCCAAAATAAATTGCTTTGCAGTGTTGATATGCTTCATTGATGAAATGCAAAACTTTGTGTTTGTTTTCTGCGTTCATAAGCTCTTTGGCTGCCTCTTCTCCCGCTCCGACAAACAAGGCATCAAAACATACGCTTGCCGTGCTTGTAAGAGAATGTTTCGGTGTTAAAGCATCTCCTTTGTCCGTCTTTACCGGAGCCAAACTTGGTGCGATAATTTCTACAACGGCATTCTGATCCTCCAGTTTATTTTTTAAATCATTTATAATGCCAAAACCTGCTCCACTGGCAACAATAAAGCCTATTTTTCTTCCCTGAATTGTATTTTTTACAGTATTTGCCATACTCAAGGCTTCAGAAGCTCTTGTATGGGCTTCTCTTTCTTCACTTTGCAGATCTGCAGGGTTGCTGTCTGCCGGAAGACTCTGGTTTGGAAATTCCAGCTCTTTTACCTCAACGCCCACTTTTGAAGCAACATTCTGCGCAAGAGATTTATCAATAAAATTAAGCTGTCCGACCACTCTTTCCCGAATTTCCGGAATGGTAACTTTCGACAGTTCAAAAATCAGGGCGTTCTGAAGGTGTGTTTTTTCATAATCGGACTGGCTGTTGTAAAATAATTTTGCCTGTGAGTAATGATCTACAAAACTTTCGCTTCGGGCTCTTATTTTTGTCCCAGAAACTCTTTCCTGATGTGAGGTAAATCCTCCTTCCGACATCATTGCCTGAAAAGGACATCCTCCTCCGATAGAATTGGGTTCGTAGCTTACTTTTCCTTTTACGATCTGCTGTCTCATGTGTCCGTCGCGCTGGTTGTTGTGAACGGTATTTACAGATCTGTTGATCGGAATTTCATGGAAATTGGGCGAACCTAATCTTGAAAGCTGTGTATCTGTGTAGGAAAATAGTCTTCCCTGCAAAAGAGGATCGTTGGAAAAATCGATCCCCGGAACCAGATGTCCCGGATGAAAAGCCACCTGCTCTGTTTCTACAAAGAAATTATCAGGATTTCTGTTTAAAGTTAACGTTCCGAAAATTTCCACCGGCACTTCTTCTTCAGGAATAATTTTGGTGGGATCGAGAAGATCAAAATCAAATTTATCTTCGTCTTCTTCGGGAATTAATTGTACTCCGAAATCCCATTCCGGAAAATTACCGCTTTCGATAGATTCCCAAAGATCTCTTTTGTGAAAATCCGGATCTACTCCCGAAATTTTCTGTGCTTCGTCCCAAGCTACGGAATGAACGCCTAGTTTTGGCTTGAAATGAAATTTTACAAAATGGGCTTTTCCTTCATCGTTAATAAATCTGAAGGTATGAACCCCAAAACCTTCCATTCTGCTGAAACTTCTCGGGATGGCTCTGTCGCTCATTACCCACATAATCATGTGCATACTTTCGGGCATCAGAGAAATAAAATCCCAGAAGGTATCATGCGCCGAAGCAGCCTGAGGAATTTCGTTGTGTGGTTCAGGCTTTACAGCATGTACAAGATCCGGAAATTTAATGGCATCCTGAATAAAAAAAACTGGTATATTGTTTCCTACGAGATCGTAGTTTCCTTCTTCTGTGTAAAATTTTATGGCAAAGCCTCTTACGTCCCGAGCTAAATCTGTACTTCCTTTGCTTCCTGCAACGGTAGAAAATCTTACGAAAACCGGCGTTTCTCTGTCTGTTTCTGTTAAAAATTTAGCTTTTGTATATTGTTTAAGGCTTTTCTTCAGCGTAAAAACGCCATGCGCTCCTGATCCGCGTGCATGAACAATTCTTTCCGGAATTCTTTCATGATCAAAGTGGGTAATTTTTTCTCTCAGAATAAAATCTTCCAGTAAAGTGGCGCCTCTTTCTCCTGCTGTAAGAGAATTCTGGTTATCATTTATTTTAAGTCCCTGATTGGTTGTAAGTTTTGTATCGTCATTTGATGTGGTGTGCGACGCGAGCTGATCCAGCTTATCATTCGTCGTTTTTTTGTCTTTCATAATTTTACTATTTTGTGGTTTATCTTTTTCAAGATGGCTTGTGTGTATCTTTAGAAGTTTCTTTTAGTTCTTCCTTTTTCATTTGGTCTGAAGCATCCATCAGTGCATTTTCAGCAAAATAAATATCTTTTATTGCTGAAATAAAGAACCTGTGAAGCGAAGAATTCTCCATTTCATTTTCATTCACTGCATTATTTTCTGTCTGTCTGCTTTTTTCAGATGAAGAATCTGCGGCGTTACTTTTATCTTTATTATCTGTGGTTTTGGCTACCATGATTTTTTTGGTGTTTGATGTTCATTAAAAATTACCTCTCTGCATAATCACAAATAAAGAGGTAATCCGGAAGAGTATTATGAGTTATAAACATTCCCCCGAATCCTGATCGGATAAAGTTCAGGCTCCTGCTATTTTCTTATGTTGAATTTGATTTAAAGTATTTACAAGATCCGCTTTGAAAGTGTGACCTGTAAATATCCAAAGTAATGTAAGTGAAACAGATAATAAATCTACGACTGAAAATGTGCCGTTTTTATGACTTCAGTCATATTGATCTGATTAATACAAAATTTTTCGGCTTTCTATTTTTAAACTGCCTTCTTTTTCCATTTTTTTCAGGGTTCTGATCACCGTTTCTACGCGTAATCCGGTAAGATTGGCAATCTGCTGTCTTGTAAGATCTACATGAAAACACTGTTCGCAGTCTCCTTCATGATAACTTTTAAGATAATCCAGCAGACCTTTCAGCCTTACAGCAGGATTCTGGGAAGACATATTCTGCAGCATGATCGCTTTAAAATACAATCTTTGGGAAAGGCAGGAATTCATTTCCAGAGATATTTTCGGATTTTTTTCCAAAAGGTTCATGAAATTTTTCTTTGTAAGCCTTATGATTTCTACATCCGTCATGCATATTGCATTCATCACGTAGAATTTTTCTAAAAAAAGCATGGGATCTCCAAAGCTTTGTTTTTCTCCTAAAATATTATGGATAAACTCTTTGCCTTCTTCATTATAGCTGTTCTGCTTTACTTTTCCTTTTACAATCTGATAGTAATAAAAGGCGTTGTCTCCTTCTTTATAGATAATTTCCTTTGCTTTATAAAATCTATCTTCTGCTCCGAATGTATATAATAATTCAGGATCAATATTCATGCAGCTTATAGTTTTCATATTTTTAGAATTTTAACAATTCTTCTACAAAAAAAAGACCATAAATTCTATATTTAATACAATATTTTCCGTTTTCTGATTTTTACAGTCTGTTTTCTCTCATGAGCTTACTCGTTTAGACGGGAGTTTCCCATAAGGACAGCCATCTGTTGTCTCATAAACTGTGCTGAGTTTAACCTTTCCTCTGATGATGTGATGATAATAATTGGGATGGCTTACTTCGGTAAATGTGCTTTTCGAAGGTTTGTAGTCTTTGATACTGGCTCCTACCGAATGCAAAATTTCTTCTTTAATAATCATATAAATTATTTTTAATATTTCTTTAATTATAAAGCATTCTTAGTAGAAATAAAATTGGAAATACATTTTATATATGCAAAAATCGCACCCAAAATTTATTTACGTTTGAAGAATACTCGATAAAAAATATTGTCTTCAGAATAAAAATTCATTACTCAAGTTAAACCCGCTTCTTAATCTGAAAACGGGTTTTTCATTTAATTATGTGAAATTTATTTTGCCGTTTTTGTACTGTCTGCCTCCTTTCCTGCGGAACGTACCGTTGTACTGTTTGCCAAAGGAATGGAATCATTAGACATTGTTGTGGTTGCATTAACAGAAGAATCCGTTATCGTGGCAGAATCATAGCCGGAATCGGAAGTTGTTGAGTTTTCTTTTTTCTGACAACTCCATACCAGAAGCCCAAGAAGGGCAATTGACAGGATACATTTCATAATATTATATTTTAAGTGGTGTGATCTTTCAAAAGTAGGATAATATTATGTTAAGTGTTTATGACCTTGGTCATAAGAAAAATTGATACTCAAATGAAAATCTGAGAATTATATGAAATTAATTATTAAATAGGCTTAAACCAATTTTAAGTCTAAATAAATTTATTCAAAAGATTATTTGCTGTCCGGAACGAAGTTTTTTCTTGCGAGTTCTTTTCTAACGCGGCTCAGACTTTCCGGAGTAATGCCAAGATAAGAGGCGATCATCCACTGTGGAACCCTCAAAAGCAAATCCGGATACATTTTAATGAACTTCATATATCGTTCTTCCGCAGTTTCTGCAAGAAGGGAATTGATTCTGTCCTGAAGGCTTTTGATGTGTTTCTGAAGAAGAATATCACTTTTTTCGAGGCTGTCGGGGAATTCTCCGATCAGTTTGTTGATGAAATCCGGATGCAGCAGAAGCACTTCCGAATCTTCTACGGCTTCAATATAGTAAACAGATTTTTCATTAAAATAAAGACTGCTTCGGTCTGAAGTAAGCCAGCTTTCCGGCGCAAACTGAATGATATGCTCTTTCCCGTTTTTATCGATGGAATACATTTTCAAAAGTCCTTTTTCTACAAAATAAATATATCTGCAGACTTCCCCGTATTGTAAAAGAAACTGATTTTTCTGCACTTTTTTCACTTCATAATGCAGACTGCACATATTCACTTTTTCTAAAGGAACATTTAAAACTCTTGCTAAATAATTATTGATATTCGTCATTATATAATTTGGTCTACCGATATACTCTGGTGTGAAGCGTTATTAATGGCTTTTCCGTTTTCTATCACAATAAGTTGCGGACTCTGGTGCGTTACTCCCAAATCTTCTGCAATCTTATTGGAAATCGGTCTGTGAGCCAACAAATCTAAGTAATATAAATCTATTTTCTGATCCAGATTTTCTATTTCTTTTTCAAAATTTTTCAATACGGTTTTGCTGATGAAGCAACTTGTTGAATGCTTGAATATTGCAATCCTGTGCTGAAAAGAACTTTCAACGGCTTTCTGAAGGTCTTCCTCGGATTCTATCTTTTTCCAGAATGATTTCTGTTCCGTAGCCTCTCCTTTTCCGCCAAATATTTTATCAAAAAAACTCATATCCCAAATTGTTTTAAGTGATGATCCAGATGTTTATACTCTAAAAATCCCCAGTCTTTTTCTTTCATTCTTCCAAAAAGTTCGTGATGAAGAGGTAAATTTCCGTTTTCAAAATTAATACGGTAATCGCAAAGTGTTTTCAGAAGGTTTTCTTTTTCTACATCAAAATCACACTCAAAATTAACAATAAGTTTTTGAAAAGTCGGCATATTTCGGGGAATTCCGTTGTTAAAAATTTGCATTTCTATTTTTGTGGCAATTCCTATCCACCGAAAAACACTATGTATCGAAGGAAGTATTACCTTTTTCTGTGGCACTAAAAGTACATCACTGCAATGTCTCATCATCTGACTGACATTCATTTTTCCCCACTTTTTTGGCGAATTTTCTTTCAGGCAGGATATCCTGTTTATAATTTCCTTAAAATCTTCAGGATTATGGAGACTCTTCTTTACCAACCTTTTTCTTTCTTCAGATTTTCGATGTGCGCAAAATGATGATTACAGTGCCATGCGTACAGCGCAAGATAACTCCTCAGATTATAGTTTTTATTGTGTTCCGGATGATGAAAAGTTCTTTCAAACTGTTTGTTGGTCATGCTTTTTAACAGAGCCGTCCATCTCTGGTGAGTACCTTTCAGCATTCTCATGGCAGGTTTTACTGAGATATTCTGGCTGTCCTGAAGTTCTGCCCATTTTGCTTCGTCATAAGGTCTTATCGTAGGGTTTTCTTCCGTAAGAGCGAGTTTCAGGCGCATAAAACTGTTGATATGACTGTCCGCCAGATGATTCACCACCTGTCTTACCGTCCATCCGCCTTCTCTGTATTGGGTATCGAGCTGATCGTCGCTGAAATCTTCAATCAGATTTTTCAGTCTTCCCGGAAAATCTTTAATAACTTTAATATATTCATCAAGCGTTATGTCGCAGATATTTTCAGGCTGTTTAAACTGACCTATCGGAAATTTCTTTTGTTCTAAGTTGCTCATCTTTAATTATAATTTTTAATACGCTAAACAGAATAACAGCGTCTTTATCTTTTAAATAGTATAACATTCTGTTTTTATAATTATCCTCTCTTGAGAAAATCATAAAATGATGGTGATATTGTTTTAATTCCAGATCTTCAAACAAAATTTCTGTCTTATTAAATCTGATTCTGTCTTCAGCAATTTCAATTCCTGAAACACTGAATTTTTCATTATTCTTGAATTTTAAATAATAATTCCTTGTAATATCTCGAATAAATTTATCCCATAATTCATCAATAATATCGCAATATAACTGATGCTTTTCGGTTAATTTTCTTCTGTAAAAAAGCTTGAAATTAATTTTAAGTTCCCTTCCCGATTTATTTTGGATAAAAATTAAATATTCTCTTCCAATATAAAACTTCAAACCTCTTATAAAATGAATACCATAGCGAATTCCGGCAATATCTTCCTTGTTAATAATCGTAAATAAATCATTGTTTTGATCTTTATTTTCAAATTTTATAAAATTATCGTCAATAATTAATGATCTTTTCCGGTTATCCAACAATCCGCGAACAATGGTAAATTCTTTCATAAAATGCCGATGTGTCTGAAATTATTGTTCAGACTTTTTTTGAATATTAGTTTTTGTAAATTTATTAAAATTTAAAGAAAACTGAATATGAAAAAGAATTAACCAATGAAAATCTTTGATTTTCTTCTTATGCGATCTTTTGCAGTAAAATCCCTCTGTCATTCTGAATGGAATTTTTCGCAGCATTATGCAATGAAGAATCTCTTAAAACGTTGTGATTTGAGATCTTTCGGCTTCACTTCGTTGCGCTCAAAATGACAAATAAGACAAAAGATTTGGGTCTTTATTAAAAGTTAACAAGCGTAAGAAGAAAAGAGCACAACATTTTTTAAAAATCTTTGATCTTTTACTTTTGAGCACTTTTTATTGTTCTTGAACTTAGCTTTGTCATTCGCTTTTGTAGTTAAATAAAAAAAGCCTCAATTTTAAAATTGAAGCCCTGTATTTTATTAATAACCATGCAGATTAACATCCTCCGTTCTCTGCAGAGTAACTTTCCTTCCCATTTTCTTTTGGATTACGCGGAAATGCTGCAATTCGTCATCCGTTAAAATAGTAATCGCCGTTCCCTTTTCATTGGCACGTCCTGTTCTTCCGATTCTGTGAATGTAATCCAAAGGCGAACGCGGCAATTCGTAATTAATGACGCATGGTAAAGATTCTATGTGGATTCCACGACCGATCAGGTCTGTAGCAACCAAAATCTGAGCTCCGTTCGATTTAAATTCTTCCAAATTATTTCTTCGCGCTCCCTGCGATTTCTGACTGTGAATGGCAACCGCTTTTATTTTGTTTTTCTTTAATTTTTCAACCAGATTATCTGCTGCCCTTGTTGAAGATACAAAAATCAAAGCTTTCTCCACCTTTTTTTCTTTGATTAAATAGCGTAAAAACGGCCCTTTATTTTCCGGAGCCACATGATAAGCCAACTGTTCGATATTGTCTATTTCAACTTCTTCTTTTTTAATCTCAACAATCGTCGGATTGATGGATAAACGCTCTTTCATCTCAGAAACTTTATCATTCAAAGTGGCAGAAAACAAAGTTGTCTGTCTGGCAACAGGCATCATTGCGAAAAGCTTATTCATCTCTTCACCAAAGCCTAATTGAAACATCTTATCCGCCTCATCAATCACCAGATGCTGAATTCCGGAAATGCTCAACGCGTTATGATCGATCAGATCCAATAAACGACCGGGCGTAGCGATGAGAACTTCAACCCCGAATAATCCTTTCATCTGCGGATTGATGGAAACACCGCCATAAACTGCCATGGTACGAACTTCACGCTTTAAATTGTCTGTAAAAGCCCTGAAAACCTCATCAATCTGAATCGCCAGTTCACGGGTAGGAACCAATATAAGAACCTGAACGTTACGGTCTTTTTTTACCTCCGTGTTTTGTAGTTTTTCTAAAATAGGCATCACAAAACAAGCCGTCTTTCCCGAACCGGTCTGTGCAATTCCCATCAGATCTTTTCCCTGCAAAATAACGGGAACAGCCTGTTCCTGTATCGGAAAAGGTTTCAGATACCCCAGTTTTTTAACGGAACGAATAATATTGTGCGATAATCCTAAAGACTCAAATGACATAAAAAATTTATTTCGTGCAAAGATAAGCTATTGGAATTTTAGTCATACTCTTAATTTGTTGCTAATCGCAAAGCCGATGTTATCTTCGATACAATGGATTAATACAAAAATGCTGTTGAAAATTATTGATGTTCTTGCGACTAAAAAGGACATAACTGTTAAAAACAGGTAGCAACTTTACGATTACCAAAAATAAATCAAACCTCTGTCAAAAAATTATTAAACGAAATGCCGATTTGTCCGATAATTCTGTTTTGGACAATTTTTTGAAGCTAAGAATTCGTAGATTTATCAAAAATTTCGAGATTTTAAATATGAAAAAAGCGTTAATAATCGTAGATGTGCAGAATGATTTTTGTGAAGGAGGAGCTTTGGCAGTTCCGGGAGCCAATGAAGTAATTCCTTACATCAATGCTCTGATGGAAGAAAACGAATACGATCAGATAGTACTTACCCAGGATTGGCATCCTGCAGATCATAAAAGTTTTGCCAGCAATAATGGCAGAAAAGTAGGCGAAAGCATTATTTTAAATGGGGTTCCGCAGTTTATGTGGCCCAATCACTGTATTCAGGGAACTTTCGGGGCAGAATTCCATAAAGATCTTAACAGACAGAAAGTAACCCACATCGTACAAAAGGGTAAAAATGTAGAAATCGACAGCTATAGCGGTTTTCAGGACAATAATCATTTCATGAAAACAGGTCTGGACGATTTTTTAAAGTTTCATGACATCCAGTTGGTGGAAATCGTAGGTCTTGCTATGGATTACTGCGTAAAATATACCTGTACCGATGCTGTAGCCAATGGTTATGTAACCTGTCTTCACTTCAACGGAACACGTGCCGTAAATGTAAAGCCGGATAACGGAAGAGATGCCATTTATGATATGATCCAGAAAGGGGTTACGGTTTTGGGATAGTTTTTAAACACAAATTGCACTAATGCTTTTTCACAAATAGCATCATTTAATATTAAACTTAATAATGAAGTTGTTTAAAGTAAAAGAGTTTGCTCCTTTAGGAGCAGAATCTGTGTAGAAATAAGAATAAATCCGTCAATCAATCCATAGGATTGATATCTTAAATATGATAAATTTCTAAAGATAGCGTTCCTACGGAACGCAGAATGCCTTGCGAATATGGTGTCTACACAGATAAAACTCTATAGAGTTTTCTACCATTTTACTTTAAACAACTTTAATATAACTATCGCAAAGACTCAAAATATTCTTTAATACTGTCTTTTCTTAAGGCGCAAAAATTTTATCAACGATAAAATTAAGCATTAATCCTTCTTGAAAATCTTTGATTTTCTTGCGTCTTAAAGATTGGAGAACTAATGAAAATCTTGCGTCTTTGCGCTTTCCAACAAGAAGATTTTATTAATACAAAGATTTAAACAAACTTATTGTGATATTAGTGCAAAAGGAATTATGGCATTCGTGTTAAAGCAAAAAAAGACGCTGAAAAAATTTCAACGTCTTTTTTATTTTCAGCTTAAAATTTACTTCAAAATTAAAGCATTTTAAGATTATTCACTTCCTGTTCTGTAAGGATTCTCCAGTGTCCTCTTTTGATGTTTTTCTTCGTTAATCCGGCAAACATTACTCGGTCTAAGGCTTCCACTTCATATCCTAATCTCTGGAAAATTCTTCTGATAACACGGTTCCACCCGATGTGGATTTCAATTCCCACTTCATTTTTCGGTTTTCCTTCGATGAACGAAATCTGATCTACTTCGGCAACTCCTTCATCCAGACGGATTCCTTCCGCAATAAGCTTCATATCCTCATGTGTAAGCTTTTTATCCAGCGTAACGTGATAGATCTTTTTTGCATCAAAAGACGGGTGCGTTAATTTCTTCGTCATGTGACCATCGTTCGTTAAAAGAATAACACCTGTTGTAGAACGGTCTAATCTTCCTACCGGAAAAACTCTGTACGGTGAAGCGTTCGCTACAAGATCCATTACTGTTTTTCTGGCTTTGTCGTCTTTTGTAGTAGAAATATACCCTTTCGGTTTGTTAAGAAGAACGTAAACCGGTTTTTCAGGGGTAATATTCTGTCCGTCAAAAACCACCTTATCCGTTTTCTGAACCTGATAACCCATTTCCGTTACCACTTTTCCGTTTACTTCCACAAGACCTTGCGTAATCAGCTCATCGGCTTCTCTCCTGCTGCAGATTCCGGAATTGGCGATGTATTTATTCAGACGGATGGTGTCTTTATGTACATCTTTCTCAATTTTATTCAGTCTTCTTTTCTGTACAAAAGATTTATTTTTATCTTCCCTGTTTTCTGTTCCGGGTCTTCTTCCGTATTTCAGGCTGCCTCTTTCGTATTTATCTCTTGTATCAAAAGTATTGGGTCTGCTTCCTCCTCTTTTTGGGGCAGATTTGCCGAAAGATTTTTTCTCTTCACCCGAATTGGTGATAAAAGGCTGCTGTTCCGTTTTTCCGAATTTCTTATCCATTCTGTCCTGATAACTGGTACCGGTACTTCTTCTGGAGTCTGAATTTCTTTCGCCTGCTTTAGGGAAAGATTTTTTAAAAGGTTTTGATTCTGAAGAATTTCCAGATCTGGAAGCACGAGAATTATCAGAATTTTTCTTAGTTGAAATTCTTGGTCTCTTTGGTCGTTCTGAATTATT
The DNA here is from genome assembly GCF_900156825.1 of Chryseobacterium gambrini. Taxonomy (GTDB): domain Bacteria; phylum Bacteroidota; class Bacteroidia; order Flavobacteriales; family Weeksellaceae; genus Chryseobacterium; species Chryseobacterium gambrini. The sequence goes on from NZ_FTOV01000001.1 coordinate 415,079, forward strand.
ATTATCTCTGCTCATTCTAAAAATTTCTGCAAAGATAGTATATTTAATAACGAGTTAAAAATTAAGAATCATAACTTTGCAATATAGTTTTACATTTAACCTTACAGAAAATCTGAAAATGATAACAATATTAAACGATAATTTTTCTCAATTAAACGACTTCTTACACGAAAAATCTTTCAGCAAAATCTTTATTCTGGTTGATGAAAATACTCATGAATATTGTCTCCCAATCCTTTTAGGAAATATGGAAACGGATCTTGGCTTTGAAATTCTGGAGATTGAAGCAGGTGAAGAAATGAAAAATATACAGACGGCAAACCAGCTTTGGGAAATTCTTACGGAAATGCAGGCAGACCGAAAAGCTCTGGTTATTAATCTCGGCGGCGGCGTTATTACAGATATGGGCGGTTTTGTAGCATCTACTTATAAAAGAGGAATACAGTTTATTAATATTCCGACCACACTTTTATCGATGTGTGATGCTTCCATCGGAGGAAAAACAGGGATCGATCTGATGCATTATAAAAATATGGTGGGAACTTTTACTTTTCCTGAGAAAATCTTTGTTTATCCGAAATTTCTGGAAACGCTGCCTTTTAAAGAATTAAGAAGCGGATTTGCCGAAATGCTGAAACACGGATTAATTGCCGATAAATCTCACTGGGAAAATCTCACCCAGATCAATAAACTGGACATTGAAGGCGTAATTCCGCATATTCAGACGTCGATGGATATTAAACAGAATGTTGTTCAGGAAGATTTTCACGAGAAAAACATCAGAAAAACACTGAATTTTGGTCATACGATCGGTCATGCCGTTGAAAGTTTATGTTTAGGTCAGGGAAATCCTATTCTTCATGGGGAAGCTGTGGCAATGGGAATGATTACGGAAGCGCATCTTGCTTATCTTGAAGGTTTAATTTCTGAAGAAGACACTACGATTATTATCGAAAGCATTCAAAAATACTATCCTTACCTTGATATCAGCGATTTTAAAGACGAAGCTATTTTTGATCTTTTACTGAATGATAAAAAGAATACGGACAGCAAGATCAATTTCTCGTTGATTACCGGAATCGGGGCGTGTAATTTCGATCATCAGTGCAGCCTGAAAAACATCACGGCTTCTTTAGATTTTTACAGAAAACTGAATGATGTTTCTCTTTAATTTCTGAAAATTCTGATAAAAATCTAACTTATTTTCAGCATAATTCAGAATTTAGATTATTTCTAAACAAATGTTTAATTGAAAAATTAAATTTCTGAAAATCAAAATATTAAAATAAAACCCGTTTGTTTTTACAGGCGGATTTTTCTATGACATTTATCATAATCTGTTTTTTGGCAAGCAATTTGAAAGATACTCTCCGTCAAACGAAAAAATTGACAGTAGTAAAATTTAAAATTAGAAAATAGTAAAAATTAAAAAATTAAAGTTATGAAAAAGTTAATTTTAGGAGTAGCACTTACAGCTGGTTCATTAGCATTCGCTCAGACGACAGGTTCGTCTTCAAGCCCGGTAAGATTTGGTATCAAAGGTGGGATGAACGTAGCTTCTCTTTCTAAAGATGCAAGTCTTGAAGATCAAAAATCTAAAATCGGATTTAACGCAGGTGTTTTTGCAAATATTCCTTTAGCAAGTTCATTCAGTGTTCAGCCGGAGGTTTTATATTCTCAGTACGGAGCTAAAGTAAAAAGCACTGACGAATTTACTGCATTAGGTACAACAACAAGAAACGTTGAGTCTTATTCAACTCATTTAGATTACATCGCTGTACCGGTAATGTTCCAGTATAACTTCGTTCCAAACTTTTACGTAGAAGCAGGACCTGAATTCGGATTCCTGGTAAGCGCAAAAAATAAAGGAGACAGAACTACTACTGTAACCAACGGTTCAGGAACAACAACTTCTTCAGCAAGCTATACAGATGATATCAATAAAGATAACCTAAACACATTTAACTTCGGTATCGGTTTAGGAGCAGGATATTATTTCACAGATAACCTTGGTATTACTGCAAGATATGTTGCAGGTGTAACAGACGTTGCTAAAAACAGACCAAATGGTTCTGATGCAACAAGAAACAACACATTCCAGGTTGGGTTAGCTTACAAATTCTAAGAAGCTGATTCAGTAAAAACAATTTTGATTTCAATACATAAAAAGGTCAGGTTTCATCATGAAGCCTGACCTTTTGATTGGATAATAAAATACCATTCAACACATAATAATTCACTCCAAAAATTGTGAATTATTAACATTTCAAAATCTAAAAATCATTTATTTGGCAAGCATTTTGTAAAATAACTGTTACCTGAATGAAAATTTCAGGAAACAAAAAAGTAGTAAAATTTAAATGTAAAATTATGAAAAAGTTATTTCTAGCAATGGCAGTAACAGGAGGAGTATTTGTGTTTGCACAGGAAGTAAAAACAACAGCTACACCACCGGTGAAAATGAAGGAGCCTGTAAGATTTGGTATTAAAGGAGCGGCAACCGCTTCCCAATTCAGCGAACAGGAACTTACAGCCAAAAACCAGAAAATAGGATTTAATGCAGGTGTTTTCGTAAATGTACCATTATCTGAAAAGTTTGCATTACAGCCGGAAGTTTTATACAACCAGATGGGTGCAAAAAGTGTACTTTCCGATACGGAAGTTACCACAGGAGCTACAACCGTAAGAACAAAGCAGGATTACAGTACTACGCTGAACTACATTTCCGTACCGGTAATGCTTCAGATGAAACCTACCGATAATTTTTATGTAGAAGCAGGTCCGGAAGTAAGTTATTTTGTAGACGGTAAAAACAAAGGTGAACAGACTATTGCCACAACCACTGCGGGAACAACCACTACACAGACTTTATCAGCTTCAGAAAGCATTAACAAAGACGATATTAAAAAGTTTAATTTAGGCTTTGGAGTCGGTCTGGGATATTACTTTACCCGTAATCTCGGCATCAATGCGAGATATGTGAACAGTCTTACCCACATTTACAACAATTCTGACGCAGTAACCGATGCTCAGAAAAACGTAAATACAAACAGAGCATTCCAGTTAGGACTGAACTATAAGTTTTAAATAAAAAACAATTTTTGATTTCATAACAAAGATCAGGTTTCATCATGAGGCCTGATCTTTTTCTTTTTATTAAATTTGCAACACTTTAATAATAAACATTCATAAAAATTAATAAACTATGAAAAAGATTTTTCTAGGACTTGCGATTACAGCAGGTACATTATCATTTGCACAGGAAAAAGCAGCAGCTTCAGCTTCACCGGTAAAATTCGGAGTAAAAGCGGGACTTAACGTATCTTCTATTAACGATAACGATTCTAAAGCAAAAGCAGGATTCTACGGAGGTTTCTTTGCAAACATTCCTGTAGCCAGTTCTTTCAGCGTACAGCCGGAAGTTTTGTATAACGGAATGGGTGCTAAAGACAAAACCTATTCTTCTGTAAAGCTTAATCTGGATTATATTTCAGTTCCTGTAATGGTACAGTACAATGTTCTTCCGGATTTATATGTTGAAGCTGGTCCACAATTCAGTTTTGCAATCAGCCAAAAATTAAAAGGTGACGGAGGTTCTGTAGATGTAGATCAGGCTTTCAAAGGTTTTGATCTTGGTTTAGGTCTTGGAGCCGGTTATTATTTTGAGCAGAAATTCGGAATTACGGCAAGATATGTTGCAGGACTTACGGATATCGCAGAAAACAATACAGGTGATGCAGTAAGAAACGGCGTTTTCCAGGTTGGTGTAGCGTATAAATTCTAAGCAGTTTAAACAGAATAAAAAATGTCAGACTTAAAATTTAAGTCTGACATTTTTTATTTCAGGAAATATTTTAATTGAATAATTCTACCTCCTCTCCTTTTCCTACAGGATATTCTTCCGTGAAACACCCGAAACAGTGATTGGCAGAGCCTAAAATTTCTTTAAGATTTTCAACGCTTAAAAATTCAAGAGAATCTACTCCTAAGTAATCTCTAAGTTCTTCCGTAGACATATTGGCAGAAATCAGATCGTCTTTCGACGGGGTATCGATTCCCAGATAACAAGGAGCGATAATCGGCGGAGAAACGCTTCTGAAATGAATTTCCTTCACGCCTGCATCTTTAAGAATCTTAACGAGTCTTTTTGAAGTGGTTCCACGTACAATGGAATCATCAATAATCACGACTCTTTTATCTTTAATCTCGGAAATAATCGGATTCAGTTTCAGGTTCACTACTCTTTCTCTCATTTCCTGAGTCGGTACAATGAAACTTCTTCCGATGTATCTGTTTTTAATTAAAACCGGACGGAAAGGAATTCCCGAAGCCTTGGAAAAACCAATGGCAGCCGGAACTCCGGAATCCGGAACTCCAATCACAACATCTGCTTCCACAGGAGCCTGATGCCAGATTTTTTCTCCGGATTTTTCCCTGATTTCGTACACATTAATATTTTCTAAAGTAGAATCGGGTCTTGCAAAATAAATATATTCAAAAGAACAGATTCTCTGCTTTCCTTTTTCTTCATCTACCATGTAAGAATGAAGTTTTACGGGTTCGTTTTCATTGGTATAAATAATTTCTCCCGGTAAAATATCACGCACATACTGCGCTCCTACTGCATCTAAAGCCACAGACTCTGAAGCAACAACATAAGAGTTTTCGTTAATTGCTCCCAAAACCAAAGGACGGATTCCGTTGAAATCACGGAATGCGAAGAATTTATTTCTCGTCATCCCGACAACCGAATAAGCACCTTCAATTTTCTCCATGGTTGCTTTAATGGCTCCGCGAAGTCCCAGATCAAGGTTTTTCTGAATCAATCTTAAAATAACCTCAGAATCGGACGTTGCTCTGAACACAACTCCTTCAGCTTCCAGTTCTGTTTTCAGTTCTTTGGCATTGGTTAAGTTACCGTTGTGTGCAATGGAAAGGATAATCTGGTCGTATTCGTTTTTCGCGAAAAACGGCTGAAAATTATATTTCTTTTTGTCTCCTGCAGTCGTATAACGCGTGTGTCCGATCGCAGAATTTCCCATAAAAGTTTCAGGATCGTTGATCTCTTTATAAACATCCAAAACCAGACCTTCATCTTTCATATTGGTAATTTTCCCGTTTTTAAGAACAGAAATACCACAAGCTTCCTGACCTCTGTGCTGTAATGCAAAAAGACCGAACTGTGAAAGTGAAAACGTATCCAGATCATTATCAGAATACATTCCGAAGATTCCGCACTCCTCGTTTGGAGCATCTAATCTTTCTTCTTCCTGTGTTCTGAAGAGATTTCTTCCGTAGGTTTGGGTTTCAAATTGTTTTAAATATTCACTTTTATGAATGTCTAAACTTTTCATTTCTATTTTTTCTAAATTTTGATGGTGGAAGCCGGGAGCTCGAAGTCTGAAGTTCACAACAAAACCATTGCGTATTCAGATAAACTTCCAGCTTCCAACTTCTCGCTTCTGCCCTAGTAATTATTTAGCAAGTACCGTTTTCAGTCTGTTATAGATCTCAACGTAAGCTTCGGTAACTTCACCAAGATCTCTTCTGAATCTGTCCTTATCCAGCTTCTTCATCGTATCTTTGTCCCAAAGTCTGCAGGTATCCGGAGAAATTTCGTCTGCAAGGATAATTTCACCATCTGCAGTTTTTCCTAATTCAATTTTGAAATCCACTAAGATGATGTTCATTTTATCGAAAAGATCGATTAAGATTTCGTTGATGTCTGAAGTTAATTCATACATTTCATCAAGCTCCTCATACGTTGCAGCTCCTAAGAATACTGCGTGGTGATCGTTAATTAGCGGATCTCCCAATTCGTCTTTTTTGTAGCAGATATCGAAGATGGTAACCGGAGATTTAATTCCTTCTTCCACTCCCAGTCTCTGCGCCATGCTTCCTGCCGAATAGTTTCTTACCACCATTTCCAAAGGAATGATGGATACTTTTCTTACCAACTGCTCTCTTTCGTTCAGTTGTTTAATGAAATGAGTCTTAATCCCTTTTTCATTCAGATATTCAAAAATAAGAGTCGTGATCGCGTTGTTCATCTCTCCTTTAAGATCTACAGATCCTCTTTTCTGAGCATTAAATGCAGTAGCATCGTCTTTGAAACGTACCACTACTTCATTAGGATTATCGGTTGCAAAAACCTGTTTTGCCTTACCTTCGTACAACATTTCTTTCTTTTCCATTTTCTAAAATTACTTTTTATTAGATTTATATTACTTAATTAAAATTCCTGTTAAAACTGCCATTCCAAAGCTCAGAAGGGTTCCGATGAGAACGTATTCGGTTAATTTCCTCTGCTTTGCCTGAGCAAGATCACTAAATCTGAAAACAGATTTTGCAGCGACCATAAAACCTACGCCTTCCCAATGATTAACTACAATAAAGGTGAAAACCAATAAACGTTCTAAGATCCCGATATATTTTCCGGCGCTCGATAAAGATTCGGTTTGTATGTTATTCTGTGTTTCGGGAACCGGAGTCCACGAAGACAATAATATCTTGATAAAAATGGAAGCCGGTGTCGTTAAAAACAAAGCTGCCATGATGATTTTTAAAATTTCCTGATTTTTTAAAAAGTCAAAATTAAATTCATTGAAATAAAAGGAAATTCCTGCAATCACGGCAATATGCAAAGCCTGATCGGTAAAAAACCATGATTTTTTAGATTTTGCGGTCTGAAAACTCAGTTTTGCAGTATCAATAATGAAATGGGAGAATCCCACCAAAAGGGCGACCCACCAAAGTTGAGTATTCCAGAGGAAAATAAAACTCAGAATGGTGTGGATGAGAACATGAAGGTACAAATATCTGCTTTTCAGCTTTTTGTTTTCCTTCTCTGCAACCCATGAATTTGGCTGAAGAATAAAGTCTCCAAATAAATGCGCCAATATGAGCTGAATAAAAACCATGCTTACAGTTCGGATATTTTTTTTCTGAAATATTGATTGGTTTCTACGATCAGTTCATAGTTTGCACGCTTCAGTCTCTGGCTTACAGAAGATTGCGAGATGGCAAACTTTTTCGCAAGATCTTCCTGCGTGATGTCTTTATTCATAATCATCTCATGAATAATTTCTGCATTGGCAACCGTCCAGGAATCAAAATCTTTGGAAGACCATTTCAGCAGAATATTAAGGTCCCGGTCTACGGAATCATTGGATGTTTTAATGGAAACGGTATGTCCGTCATTTTTCAGATCATTCAGAAGTCTTCCGGAATGCACATAAGCCGTTCCGTTGGATTCGGTGATTTTTTCAGATGAAAAATTTTCTTCACCAATACCGATGGCAATTCTTACGTCTAAATTTTCCTGACTTTTTATAAGTGATTTTATGGCGAGAAAACGCCAGAATACTTCATCTATCTTACATTTGAACTGAAATTCGTCTCCCCTGTAGATTTCCCATGTACCGGGAGCGCTTCCCCAATGTTCGAGAAGATTTTTAAGCTTGGTGATCCAAACCTCTGTTTCCGCGTGCTGCGAATTTATAATATCTCCGGTAATGACCGCTATCATTCTGCAAATATAAGCATTATTACTTATAAATAAAAAATATAAGCAGAAACACTTATAGATAATGATTATTAGTGAATCTGCTTATATCGATTTTATATTTATTTTCCCTTTTCAGGAAATCAAGAGCTTACTTTTTGATAAACTGATAGATTTTATCATCAATTTTCAATAAATATGTACCTGTAGATAAATTTTGAACAGAAATGCCTTTTTTGTTCTTAAATGGATTTTGTTCAGTATAAATCAGTTTCCCTGAAAGATCTAAAATCTGTGCTGATTTTATATTTTCTGTTTTTCCACTTACAAAAACATGATCGTTCACAGGATTCGGATAAATTTTAAATTCATTATTCTGGGCAAGAATCGCTTCTGCCGTTGCCAAGGTTCCTAAACTCTGACAGTAATTACTTGCGTAAGAATCCCATTCCGAAATATTAAACGTCGTTGTCGGCTGCGCGATATTGGATTTTCTGTATAAAGACACATTCCCCAAAACCGAAGAATTGTTTGTGCCCGAAACACCTATAGCATCAACTGTTGAAGACTTGTACCTCAGTTCGAGATACTGACTTCCGGAATACGTCATCTGCGGAGCCGCTGTTACAAACTTTGCCTGATTGATCGTGTAGCAGGAGAAATTGGCATCCGGATTCAACACCACAAAAGTTTCGTTATTCTGAACAGTTCCTTCCAGCTCATAAGGATCCACAAAATAATAATTTGTTCCGCTGGTAAACTGAATGGACAGTCTGTAGTCGCTTAAATTTACAGGGTGTCCTGTTTTATTGGTGATTTCAATGCCTTTATTGTTCGAAGTTCCTTCAAGATATTTTGTTACCATTAAATCTTTGGCATAAACATCCGAAGCTAAAGTGGTAACAGAAGCGGTATTACTGTCCGGAGAAAGCAAGTATCCGTTGTCATAAGCTTTCACCGTAAACGTATACGCTGTAGAAGGCGTAAGATGATCTGCCGTGAACGTTGAATTCTTTGTTGCGCCCACCAACGTTCCGTTCTGATAAATTTTATACCCGATCACATCTGTACTCGTACTTGGAGTCCAGCTTAGTGTTGTAAAATAAGCACTGTTTTGCGCTACTGTTAAATTTGTGGGAGTTTGCGGTGCCACTGCATCGGGAGTCTGTCCCCATATCGTATTTACCCACGAAGGATTATCAATAAAAGGATTTCTGTTTTTCTGTATCCCATAAACCGCATTGTTTCTGTCGATCTCCCTTTGAGAAACAGGATCTTGCTGATGCCACTGAAGCAGCATGGCGATATAAGCAGGATCAAAAGCCCTTTCTTCCGTTCCGTCCAAAGGATTGGTATCGGAAGCCGGATTGGCGTTATTATTAAAATTAAACGTTCCTAATTTGCCTTCATACCGTACTGCAAAGTACAGCAGACTTCTCGCAACATCTCCTTTAAATTCATTAATTGGCTCATACACTCTTCCGGTATAAGTAATTCCCGGAATCGCACAATTCCCTATTCTTGAACTGTTGGTAAACGTATAATAAATCGTAGAACCTACAATTCCGTAAGGGTAATTGCTTCTCAGCTGATTGATTCTTGCATCCGTAGGAACCACATAAAACAGATCGGAATACATCGGATAATTGCTGTAAAAAGTACTTTGCGGCATCATATGTTCACGGTTCCAGCCCTGTCCTTCCGCCGAAGCACTCCCGATAATATTTGCCGTTGTATATTCATAAGCATCCGGACCGGTAGGAATTTCAGAATACATATCGAGCAGAATCGTCGTATTGCTTGGTCCGTAATCGTAATATTTATCTAAATCTGTCTGATTATAATAATTGGTAAGATCACCATAATGCCAGTTTATATTTTTCGCCGAGATGATATCATGGAGCTTCGACTTTAAGGTGTAACCCGTCAAACCTGTGGTTCCATCGTAATATCCTGCAGGAGCCTGAGCTGCAAAATAAGATGAAATCATAATAATAGGCAGTAGAAATTTTTTCATGCTTTAAAAATTGGGTGGCTAAAATAGTAAATTAATCTGCTTAAAGTTCGGAAAATTTTATTAAAATATCATTAATTTTAAGAATATAAAAAATTGAAAACTAGATTTTTGGAACGATCATCTTATGGGTTAAATAATTTTTTTGGGCGTTACGGCAATTTAATTATCTTTGGGAACTAACTATTATCTATATAAATACAGATATCTATATGAATACAGAGACTATTGACAACATCAAAATGATAGCGGAAACGGCAAGAGAATTTGCTGAAAAGAATATCAGACCTAATATTATGGAGTGGGACGAAAGCCAGACTTTTCCCAAAGATCTATTTCATGAGTTAGGAGAAATGGGCTTCATGGGGATTGTTATTCCGGAGCAGTACGGAGGTTCAGGTCTTGGTTATCATGAATATGTAACGATTTTGGACGAGATTTCGCAGGTAGACCCATCCATCGGTCTTTCTGTGGCAGCACACAATTCACTTTGTACCAACCACATTTATGAATTCGGAAACGAAGAGCAGAGAAACAAATGGCTTCCTCAGTTGGCTTCCGGTAAAGTAATCGGAGCTTGGGGACTTACAGAACACAATACAGGTTCAGATTCAGGAGGAATGTCTACCACTGCAGTGAAGGATGGAGACGAATGGATCATTAACGGAGCTAAAAACTTCATTACCCACGCTATTTCAGGAGACATCGCTGTTGTAATGACGAGAACAGGAGAAAAAGGAGCTAAAAATAATTCTACCGCTTTCGTTTTAGAAAAAGGAATGCCCGGTTTTTCTTCCGGTAAAAAAGAAAATAAGCTGGGAATGAGAGCTTCTGAAACCGCTGAATTAATCTTTGATAACGTTCGCGTACCGGATTCTCACAGATTAGGCGAAGTAGGTGAAGGTTTCAAACAGGCAATGAAAATTCTTGACGGAGGAAGAATTTCTATCGCAGCTTTAAGTTTAGGAACTGCGAGAGGAGCTTACAAAGCTGCTTTAAAATATGCTAAAGAAAGACAGCAGTTCGGAAAATCCATTTCAGAATTTCAGGCAGTTAACTTCATGTTAGCGGATATGGCAACAGAAATTGATGCAGCGGAACTATTGATCCAAAGAGCTTCAACGTTGAAAAACGCTAAGCAAAAAATGACAAAAGAAGGAGCAATGGCAAAATTATATGCTTCTGAAGCCTGCGTAAGAATTTCAAACAATGCAGTACAGATTTTCGGAGGATACGGATATACAAAAGATTTCCCGGTAGAAAAATTCTACAGAGATTCTAAACTTTGCACCATCGGAGAAGGAACTTCCGAGATCCAGAGACTGGTTATCGGCAGAGATATTACAAAATAAATTTTAACTAAATTATTTCAAAAAAACATCAACAAATGATTAAACAGGCATTATTAGGTGAATTTTTGCATGAAGCAGAAAATACCCGAAAACTTTTACAGGCAATTCCGGACAGCGCTTTGGATTATAAGCCGTCTGAAATTAACTGGACAACAGCCCAGTTGGCTTCCCATGTAGCCGAAGTTTACAACTGGTACGAAGGAACATTCAATCAGGATGTATTCGATATGGGGACATATCAATATGATAAAGGCGATATTTCCAAAGCGGAAAACATTGTTGCCAAATTTGAAGAAAATGTTGCGAAAGCTCAGAAAGCCATTGAAAGTTGGGACGAAAACACCATGATGAACGAATGGAGAATGGAAATGGGAGGAAATTCAATCTTTCCGCCAATGCCGAAAATACAGGTAATCCGTTCGTTTTTGTATAATCATTTGTACCATCATCGCGGAGAACTGGTTGTGTATTTAAGATCTACAGGAAATAAAGTTCCGGGACTGTACGGACCGACTGCAGATGATCAGTTTTAAAAATTAGAATTATCCGATTAATAATTCAATAGCATCCGTATTTTGCGGGTGCTATTTTCTTTTTTTGAGAAATTCACCAAATATTGACATTTAATGTATCGCATAATTATTTAAACGAATTATCTAAATTTTTCTTAAAAAATTTTATTTTTCATAACATATTTTTTATTAGCTTTGATATTCCACAATCAAATAGAAAACTTGTATGAGAAAACAACTATTGGTGATTGGAATGCTTGCATCAGGTATTTCATTCGCTCAGACCGACCGACTTTGGTCTGAAACGTCAGGAAAATCAGCTACTGAAATTTTTGAAAACAAATTAACTATTAACAATCCGAAAATCTACAGTCTGGATATTAATGGTTTAAAAAATGCTCTTGCAAAAGCTCCCAAAAGATTAGCTGCAGGAGAAAAGTCTGAAATTATTATCTCTTTCCCGAATTCTGAGGGAAAAATGGAAAATTTTAAAGTAAGAGAAAATTCTAATTTCGATCCTCAACTGGCAGCAAAATATCCGGACATCAAATCGTATATCGGTGAAGGATTAGGAGACTCCGGTTCCACTGTTTATTTTAGCGTTTCGCCTCTGGGATTATCATCCATGGAAATTTATGGAGATAAATCAGCGGTTTTCATCGAGCCTTATTCAAAAGATCTTTCAACCTATGTTGTTTATAAAAAATCTGATAAAAAAGACGATTTAAGCAAGTTCGAATGTACCGTAATCGACGTTGCGCAAAAAGGCGTTGCAAATACAACCAATCTGGTGGCAAGACCAAATGCCGATGATGCAAAACTGAGAACATTCAGGTTAGCACTTTCCTGTACCGGGGAATACGCAACGTATTTCGGAGGAACAAAAGCCAATGCTTTAGCGGCAATGAACAACACAATGACCCGCGTAAACGGTGTTTTTGAAAAAGATTTTGCAGCGAGAATGGTTTTAATCGCAAATAACGATTCAGTAATCTATACCAATGCTTCTACAGACCCTTATTCTCCTGCTTCCAGCTTAAGCAACTGGAACTCACAGCTTCAGTCTACATTAACTTCGGTTATTGGGGAAGCAAATTATGACGTCGGTCACTTATTCGGAGCTTCCGGAGGTGGCGGAAATGCAGGATGTATCGGCTGTGTTTGTACAAACGGCTCAAAAGGAAGCGGTTATACTTCTCCGGCAGATGCAATTCCTTCAGGAGATAACTTCGATATCGACTATGTAGCACACGAATTAGGGCATCAGTTCGGCGGAAACCACACCTTCTCTATGAACAATGAAGGAACAGGAGCCAATATGGAGCCGGGTTCAGGATCAACAATCATGGGATATGCGGGAATTACTTCTCAGGATATTCAGCCGCATTCTGATGCTTTCTTCCACGCGATCAGCATTCAGCAGATTACTAATAATATCAAAGCAAAAACCTGCCCTACAAGCACAAGTACAGGAAATTCAATTCCTACGGCAAATGCAGGTTTAGATTATACCATTCCGAAAGGAACACCGTTTATGTTAACAGGATCAGGAACAGATGCAAACGGAGATTCTTTAACATACATCTGGGAACAAATGGACAATGCGTCGTCTTCACAAACCGGAGCAAGTTCTGCGGCAAGCGCTACAAAAGCAACAGGACCAACGTTCAGATCATGGACACCGCAAACTACCCCGGTAAGATACTTCCCAAGAATGGCTTCAGTTCTGGCAGGAGCTACCACGACAGCAGGATCTGAGATTACTGTTGAAGCACTATCCAATGTAGCAAGAACGTACAATTTCAGATTTACGGTTCGCGACAACAGAGCCGGAGGTTCCGGAAATAACTCGGATGATGCAGTGATCACGGTAAACGGAACAGCAGGACCATTCAGTGTAAGCTCTCAAAATACCGCAACAACCGTTACAGGAGGAACTTCCCAAACCGTAACATGGAATGTGGCAGGAACAACAGCGAATGGTGTAAATGCAGCCAACGTAGATATTCTTTGGTCTACAGACGGAGGAAATACATGGACTACTCTATTGGCGGGAACTCCAAACGACGGAACACAGGCGGTAACGATCCCGAATACGTCTACCACAACAGGAAGAATCATGGTAAAAGGTTCCAACCACATTTTCTTTGATGTGAATAATGCCAACATTACCGTAAATGCAGGTTCAGGAACTTCAGATACTACTGCTCCTACTGCTCCAACTCTTGCAGCTTCCGGAACAACTTCTACAAGCACCAATCTTTCATGGTCCGGAGCAACAGATAACGTAGGGGTTACAGGTTATGATGTTTATCAGGGAACTTCATTAGTAGGTTCTACCGCATCAACTTCCTACACAGTATCCAGTTTATCTCCTTCTACTACATACAGCTTCACTGTTAGAGCTAAAGATGCAGCAGGAAATGCTTCGGTTTCCAGCAACACGGTTTCTGTAACCACTTTAGCAGGTACAGCGGTTTCTTACTGTTCTGCTTCAGCGAATAATACTGCTGATGAAAGAATAGGAAATGTAACGTTCGGAAGCATTAACAATACTTCAACAGGAACGGCAGGTTACGAAAACTTTACTTCAGTTTCTACGAATGTAACAAGAGGTTCTGCGTACTCACTTTCCATTACTCCGGTTTGGACATCAACCAAATATAATGAAGCTTATGCTGTTTATATTGATTATAACAGAGACGGAGATTTCGCAGACAGCGGAGAATTGGCTTGGTCTAAAACAGGATCTACAACAAGTCCGGTAACAGGATCTATCACGATTCCTTCAACAGCAACCGTAGGAACTACAAGAATGAGAGTAATGATGCAGTACAGCTCTGTACCTACATCTTCTTGTGGAACGTATACGTACGGTCAGGTAGAAGATTATACTTTAAATATTGTATCATCAGGAAGAGGAAATATTTTAGATACAAAAGATATGATTACAGATATCCGAGTGTATCCGAATCCTGCAAAAGATATTTTAAATATCTCAAATACAACGAACGAAGAGTATAAAATCTTCGACATGGGTGGAAAACTAATCAATTCAGGAAAACTTGAAAGAGGCGCGGTAAATGTAAGCGGTCTTATTAAAGGTGCTTACATGATCCAGATTGGAGAAGTCTCTAAGAGATTCATCAAAAACTAATTGCTTCACTCAATTAAGCTTTGAGGTAAAAGGCTGTCCGGAAACGGACAGTCTTTTTTGTTTCTGATTTTCGTGTTTCGAAATATAAGATGCAGGTCTTCTTTTATGTTTTATCATACTAAACACAACGATTATTTAAAATTTATTTTCAACCGCAAAATGATATACTTCCACTATCTGCATAAATTCCAAATAGGATTAAATTCTTAAAAATCATTTAAACACAAATCCCACAAATATTTTCACCAATATTCACAATCATTGAAAATCTGAGAGATTTGTGAAAGAAAAAATCATAATCTATTTCTGGGCTCTTGAGATTCTTCACTTCACTTTTTAACGATGCTCGTAGACTTTCAGTCTATGTTTAGAATGATATCATTGCATAAAAAACCTAAGTCCCAATTCTTAAAATCTAAAACCCAATTGTTATCTTTGCCTGAATAAAAAATATACATGGATAAAATTGATAGTCTGAACCAGGTAGCAGAATTCCACACCACCTTTAAAGCCCCTATTTTAGATACTCCTCAAATTCCTTCACCGGAAAGATGCAATCTGAGAGTTGAACTTCTTCAGGAAGAACTGAACGAACTGAAACAGGCAATTGCAGACAATAACATCGTAGAAATTGCAGATGCTTTATGTGATTTGCAGTATGTTTTAAGCGGAGCGGTTCTGGAATTCGGACTTGGCAGCAAATTTGTAGAGTTGTTCAACGAAGTTCAGCGTTCCAATATGTCGAAAGCCTGCGATAATGAAGAACAGGCACAGGAAACGGTAGAATTTTACAGAGCAAAAGACGTAGAATCATTTTATGAAAAATCCGGCGAGAAGTTTAATGTGTACAGACAGGCAGATCATAAAGTCCTGAAAAACAAATACTACTCTCCTGCCGATTTAAAGACAATTATTGAAAAATAGTATGAAAAAATTTATTACGAATTGTATGACTGTTTCAGCTCTATTCATGGCAACACAACAGCTTAGCGCACAGAAAGTGGTTGTAGGACGAGAGGTTGAAACCACTGCCGATGGAAAAATGCTTTTGGGAAATCAGCTTAAAAGTAAATTTCTTGAAGCTCCCTATTCTGACTGGTATGTGAAAGAGCATGATGAATATGCCTTGGATCAGAAAGCGATCGGAGAACTTAAAAAAGGAAAGATCAACACGTATAACATTACCGTTTTCATGGGAACATGGTGCGAAGATTCTCACAGAGATTTTCCGAGACTCATGAAAATCCTTGAAGAGGTAAAATATCCGGAAGGCAAACTCTCCATTATTGCGGTAAACCGTAAAAAGGAATCCCCGAACGGAGAAGAAAGTCTTTTCAACATCCAGAAAGTTCCTACGATTATTGTTCAGAAATACGGAAAAGAATTAGGAAGAATTATCGAAATGCCTACATCTGGATACATCGAAAGAGATCTGGTAGAGATCCTGAAAAAAGATGACAGTTCTGTAATTAAAGAAATTTTTGGTAAATAAGGTTTGAGAAATAGTAAAGTTTTAATATCGTTTTTGGCGGGAGCTGCACTGGTAACGGTTTTGTTTTTCAGTTTAAAGTCATGCTTTAATCTCAGTGAAAAAACCGAGAAATCAGATTATTATATTCTGACCAATCAGATTTCGAAAATGAATAAAATGGTCGTGCTTGAGCAGAATACTTCTTCCATTCAGAAAACCAAAATGGGCTATGAATTTTTAGGCAAAGAAGTTTCCAGCAACAGCATCATTACCTACACCAAAACGAACGCACAGGTTTCTTATGATCTTAACAAGATGAAAATGGAGGTAGATTCGATCAATAAAAAATTAGTGATTACCGAATTACCCGATGCAGACATCAGAATTACGCCAAGTGTGGAAATTCAGTCGATGGACGATTCTTTTTTCAACAGAATTTCCGAAAAAGACATTAAAAACGTAACGCAGAAAGCGAAAGATACCGCTGTAAAATCCATCGATCAGAACAAGCTGAGAACGGAAGGAAGACAACAGTTGATGGAAAATCTTAATAATATTTTTGTTTTGGCAAAGGCTTTGAATTATACCATAGAAGACCAGACCGGAAAGCTGGGCATTTTAGGACTATAAAATTCAAAAGCTATGCATTCAGAAGAAAAAGAAAAACAGGAATCTGCAAATTCTGCGGAAACCAAAAAGCAAAATCAGGATTTCCCCGACATTCCTGCTTCGTCAGAAAAGACAAATCCGTCCGATGTAGATAAGGAAGACGTTCAGAAATCTTCTCAAAACAACAAATCCGGAAAAACGGATAATACCGACAAAAAATAAAAAGGTTCTGCTCAGTGAGCGGAACCTTTTTTAGAAAAAAACAAATAAAAATCAAATAGGTAATATGAACTACAACTGTCAATCTGCCCCGCTTGTCAACTACCGTAACTATTTGGCTGTTGACTTACGAAGCAAAACTGACATTTTTTTAAACAATAGTTGATTTTCCGAGCTTTACATTTTCAAAATTGTAATACGATTTCTCGGAATATTTAATATAATCTGCGATAAAACTTCCCACTTCGCTGGTGGAATAAGGCTGTTCAGAATTCAGATCCACCGTAACGTATTTATTCTCAATGGCATATTCTACAGATTGTCTCAATTTTTCTGCTGCCGGTTCAAGCTGTAAATAATCCAGCATCATTGCCGTACTTAAAATAGAAGCAACAGGATTTGCAATTCCTTTTCCTTTTGCCTGCGGATAAGAACCGTGAATAGGCTCAAACAAAGCATTTTCATTTCCAATGGAAGCCGAAGGAAGCAAACCGATAGAACCGCCGATTACACTCGCTTCATCCGAAATAATATCTCCGAACATATTCTCGGTAACAATCACATCAAAATGTTTCGGATTTAAAATTAACTGCATCGCCGCATTATCTACAAACATAAAATCAAGTGCTACATCAGGATATTCTGAAGCAATTTCTTTACAGACCTTTCTCCACAATCTTGACGTATCCAAAACGTTCGCTTTATCAATTAAAGTTAACTTTTTTCTTCTTTTCTGAGCCTCCTGAAAAGCCATGTGAACAATAGGTGCGATTTCATCACGGTTGTATTTACAGATATCATATGCATAACCCGCTTCCTCATCCGTAAATTTTTCGCCAAAATAAATTCCGCTCACCAGTTCCCTGAAAATCTGAATATCTGTTCCTTCAATAATTTCCCTTTTCAAAGGACTTTTCTCAATTAAAGAAGCATACGTTTTCAAAGGTCGGATATTCGCAAAAAGCCCTAATTCTTTACGAAGTTTTAACAACCCTTGTTCCGGACGTACTTTGGCATCCGGATTATTATCAAAAGAAGGATCTCCGATCGCCCCGAAAAGCACCGCATCAGATGCTTTGCAGATTTCCAGCGTTTCATCCGGCAAAGGATTTCCTGTCTTATAAATCGCTTCCGCTCCCATCAATCCGTATTTAAAATCAAACTGATACTGGAATGCTTCCGCAATGGAATCTAAAATTTTAATACTTTCTGCAACAACTTCCGGCCCGATTCCGTCTCCCGGAAGCACTGCAATTTTAAAATTAGTTTTCATACACTTTTTGTGTTTTTAGTTCGAATTGTTCGATCGCCTGTTTTCTGCTGATTAAAAAATCAATATCATCATACCCATTCAGCAGACATATTTTTTTATAAGAATCTATTTCAAAACCTTCCGTTTTATCATTAAAGGTAATGGTTTGTTTTTCAACATCCACCAAAATTTCTTTTTCAGGATTTTCAGTAATCTCAGTTAAAATTTCTTTCAAAAATTCCTCAGAAACTTTTACAGGCAATAATCCGTTGTTTAAAGCATTGCCCTTAAAAATATCAGCAAAAAAACTTGAAACAACCACCTTAAAGCCATAATCCGTTAAAGACCATGCAGCGTGTTCCCGACTGCTTCCGCAACCGAAATTGTTTCCCGCAACCAGAATTTCACCGCTGTATTTTGCGTTATTCAGGGCAAAATCAGGATTCGGTTCATTCGTATGAACATCGTATCTCCAGTCTCTGAAAAGATTTTCGCCAAAACCTTTTTTATCAATACTCTTTAAAAATCTCGCCGGAATAATCTGATCCGTATCTATATTTTCTACAGGCAAAGGAATTGCTCTGGATTGTATAATGACTAATTTTTGCATTTTTTTTGAGCCAAAATAGTTTTAATTATTGTTTTTTTCTTTTTCAGGAGCTATTTCCCGCTATCCACTCATACTCCTCGCTCCCTTGCTTTTGCCTTCGCTTGCTCCGGGGTAACCGTTTCTATCGGGGCTAAAAAAGTGAATGGTAAATTTCACTTTGTGAGTCAATAGTCAATTTCTAAAATTCACTATTCACTATTGACAATTCACTTAATAAAAGCTTGTTTAAACTAGTATTTCAAAAGCCTGTAAAGAGAAAAAATCTTTGATTTTTTTTAACTCATGTGCTCTTTTTTTCTATTTAAGTATTAAGCTTAAAAAACTAAAGTGTTTAAATCTTTTGCGTCTTTTGTGGTAAAAAAATTTAGACAAGTTTTAAGTAAATTAATCTCCATCAGTTTTCAAAGACGGAAATTCTTCCTTCCACAGCAACTTTTGCAGCCGTCAAAGGACTTGCCAGAATTGTTCTCGCACCTTGTCCCTGTCTTCCCTCAAAATTCCTGTTCGAAGTAGAAACGCAATATTCCCCTTCCGGGATTTTATCATCATTCATCGCTAAACACGCCGAACATCCCGGTTGTCTGATCTGGAAACCCGCTTCATTAAAAACCTTATCTAAACCTTCTTCAAAAATCTGTTTCGCAACCTGTTGAGAACCCGGAACAAGCCACGCATGAACATGATCCGACTTTCTTTTTCCTTTAACATAATTTGCCGCAGATCGGAAATCTTCAATTCTCGCATTCGTACAGCTTCCGATAAAAACATAATTCACTTTAATATCAGAAAGAGCCTGTCCCGCTTTCAAACCCATATATTTTAAAGCCTTCTCTTCAGATTCGTTCTGAGGATTCGGGATATTCTGACTGATGGAAATTCCCATCCCCGGATTGGTTCCATACGTTACCATCGGATAAATTTCCGAAGCATCGAAAGAAAATTCAACATCAAAAACTGCTCCTTCATCGGTTTTCAAAGTTTTCCAGTATTCCAGTTTTTCTTCCCATTCATCGCCTTTCGGTGCGAAAGTTCTTCCTTTTACGTACTCAAAAGTTGTTTCATCAGGAGCAATCATTCCTCCGCGGGCGCCCATTTCGATACTCATATTACAAACCGTCATTCTGCCTTCCATCGACATTTCTTCGAAGACATTTCCGGCATATTCGCAGAAATAACCTGTTCCGCCGTCAGTTCCCACTTTTGAAATAATGTACAAAATCACATCTTTGGGCTGAACATTTTTATTTAACTTACCATTTACGGTAATTCTCATCGATTTTGGCTTATTCAGCAGTAAACACTGGCTCGCAAAAACCTGCGCCACCTGACTTGTTCCTATTCCGAAAGCAATCGAGCCGAAAGCGCCGTGCGTAGAAGTATGGCTGTCTCCGCAAACAATGCTCATTCCCGGCTGTGTAACGCCTAATTCCGGAGCAATGATGTGAACAATCCCCTGATATTGGTGTCCTAAACCATACAATTCTATGTTGTTTTTCTTACAGTTTTCCGTTAACTGCTCCACCTGATTTCTGGAGGATGCATCGCGAATCGGCTGATCCTGATCCAAAGTCGGAACATTATGATCCGCAGTCGCTACAATCTGTTTCGGTCTGAAAACTTCCAGATTTCTAGCTTCCAGTTCCCCAAAAGCCTGTGGACTGGTTACTTCGTGAATAAGATGTTTATCAATATAAATAATCTGAGGTCCGTCCGGAATCGTCTCTACAACGTGCGCATCCCAGACTTTATCAAACAGTGTCTTTTTTGTGTTCATTCTAATTTATGTAATGGAGAATCAATTATGTTACCCTATTTTTCTTGTCACTTTTTCAATCATTGAACTTAAATCGTCATTATTGACTTCTTTTTTACCGTCAGCAATTTTCAAAAACTCCTGATACAGAAAATCAAGTTCATTTTTAGTAACTTCAAAACCAATATGTTTAAATCTGTATGCCAAAGCAGAACGTCCGCTTCTTGCTGTTAAAACAATGGTAGAAGCATTCACGCCCACTTCCGCAGGATCAATAATTTCGTAAGTTTCCCTGTTTTTAATGACTCCGTCCTGATGGATTCCTGAACTGTGCGCAAAAGCATTCGCTCCCACAATCGCTTTGTTCGGCTGAACCGGCATTCCCATCAATTCAGAAACCAAAACACTCATGGGATTGAGCATTTTGGACTGAACGTCAGTATATAATTCTAAATATGGATGCTGTTTTAAAATCATTACCACTTCTTCCAGCGCCGTATTTCCGGCTCTTTCTCCCAATCCGTTAATGGTGCACTCTATCTGTCTCGCTCCGTTGATGACTCCTGCAATAGAATTAGCGGTTGCCATTCCCAGATCGTTGTGGCAGTGACAGGATAAGATCACACGATCAATGCCTTTTACATTTTCTTTCAGGTATTTTATTTTTGCACCGTACTCTTCAGGAAGACAATATCCCGTTGTATCCGGAATATTAAGCACGGTTGCCCCTGCTTTTATCACTTCTTCGCAAACTCTTGCCAGATAATCATTGTCTGTTCTTCCTGCATCTTCCGCATAAAATTCCACGTCTTCCACATACGATTTGGCATATTTTACAGCCTGAACCGCTCTTTCAACAATATCTTCCCTGTTTGAATTGAATTTAAATCTGATATGAGAATCCGAAGTTCCGATTCCGGTGTGAATTCTCGGTCTTTTGGCGTATTTTAATGCTTCGGCTGCGGTATCAATATCTTTCTGATTGGCTCTGGTTAATCCGCAGACTTTCGCATTTTTCACTAATTTTGAAATCTCCGAAACCGAATGAAAATCTCCGGGACTGGAAATCGGGAAACCGGCTTCAATGACATCCACTCCCAGTTCATCCAGTTTTTCGGCTATAATTAATTTTTGCTCGGTATTTAACTTACAGCCGGGAACCTGCTCTCCATCACGCAGCGTTGTATCAAAAATTTCGACTTTTTCGGATTTCATAATGAAGTTTTTACTTAATTTTGATTCAAAACTAGAAAGATGAAACGTTTATTCATTTTCAGTTTTTATAAAAAATACAATACTCAAAATATTGTATTTTAATTTCAATTATTTGATTATCATTATTTTAAATTTTAAAAATTTACAATGGCAGAATTGCATAAAGATTTTTTATTCGTACTCATTAAATCACTGACAACTTCAGAAAAAAGGCAATTCACCTTGTATGTAAACCGTCTCGGAATTAACGCGGATGCCAAATTTCTTCTTCTTTTTTCAGAACTGGATAAGATGAAGGAATACGATGAACATATCATCATCAACAAAAAAATTTCGACAAAACAGCAGTTATCGAACCTGAAAGCGCATCTTTACAAGCAGATTCTTGTGAGTTTACGGATGAACCCAAGTCATCAGAATTACAGAATTCAACTGCGTGAACAATTGGATTTTGCGAATATTCTTTATCAGAAAGGCTTGTATAAACAGGCTTTAAAAATTTTAGATAAAGCAAAACAGACCGCTTTGGAACTGGATGAAAAAAGTATTGCTTCGGAAATTATCGATCTGGAAAAAGTAATTGAATCCCAGTTTATTACCCGAAGTATTGAAGGTAGAGCCGATGAACTGATCAGACAATCCACGGAAATCAGCAAACAGAATCATTATGCGACAGAATTATCCAATCTTTCGCTGAAACTGTACAGTGAAATGCTGACAAAAGGTTATGTAAAAAACGATGAAGACCGTGCCGAAATCATGCAGATATTCAATTCGCAGATTCAGAAAATTAATTTCAAAAAGCTGAATTTCACAGAGAAATTGTGGTATTTTAAAGCGCATGTCTGGAAAAACCAATTGCTTCAGGAATATAAATATACGTTGAAATATGCTTTTCAATGGGTGGATTTATTTCACAAAAATCCTGAAATGATCGTAAGCCATCCCGTTTGGTACATCAAAGGAAATACCTACCTGCTGAAAATCTTATTCCTTTACGGAAATATTGATATTCTTGAGGAAAGTTTCGAAGATTTCAACAAAGTGGTTCATTCTTCAAGTTTTGCTCAAAATGAAAACCTGCAATCGCTTATTTTTCTGACGCATTACAATACTTTAATGAACATTCACTTTGTGAAAGGGGAATTCTTCTCCGGTTCGAAATTGATTCCTGAAATCGAGCTGAAAATGGATAAGCTCCGGGATAAAATTGATGAGCATCATTTCATGATTCTTTATTTAAAAATGGCAGCGATGTTTTTTGGAAGCAGGAAATTTGAGGAATCCATCAGTTATTCATTGAAAGTGATCGAATCGAAGGGAAATGTTCAGGAAGATTTACTGTTCCACACCCGAATTTTGATTCTGATGGCAAAACATGAATCCGGAAACGATGAAGATTATGATGAATTTATAAAAGCAACTTTAAAATTCACCAAAAAGATGAAAAAGCCGGATGAATTCCACTTTGAAAGCATTCATTTTTTCAAAAATCTGAATAATATAACACCGGACAGACAATTGGAATCTTTCAAAAAATTTGACGAAAAATTAACTCTTTTTTCTGAAAATGAATACTACAGAAGGTCTTTGCTGTACATAGATATTCATGGTTGGGTACAGTCTAAAGTAAGAAATGTGGATGTTATTGAGATTATTAAAGAAAAGGTGCGGTACAAAAGAAAGCATCAGTCTTAATTTAACCTATTCATAATTAGACCGTTGGTTAAACGTTAATTATTTATAACGGTATTCTGAGATTTTTCGTACTAAATCTCGTCTCAAAAATGCGTGAAAGTAGTATTTTAAATAAAAAATCCGTATTTTTGCATCTTAAAATTTCTTAGTAAACAATGATAAAAATTACACTTCCAGACAATAGTGTCAGAGAATTCGAGGCGGGAGTTACTCCGCTAGATGTGGCAAAATCTATAAGCGAGGGATTGGCTAGAAATACCATTTCCGCAGTTGTAAACGACAAACAAGTAGAGACGACCACACCTATAACCACGGATGCTGCGGTACAATTGCTAACCTGGAATGATGATCTTGGAAAGAAAGCTTTCTGGCATTCTTCTGCCCACCTTTTGGCGCAGGCAATCCTTGAGTTTTATCCTAATGCTAAGTTAACCATTGGTCCTGCCATTGAAAAAGGATTCTATTATGACGTAGATTTCGGGGACGAAAGTTTATCTGATAAAGATTTCGAAAAGATCGAAAAGAAGGTTTTGGAAAATGCTAAAAAAGGATCTACATTCTCTTTATATCCGGTTTCTAAAGAAGAAGCTTTAAAAGTGTATGCAGACAATCCTTATAAAATGGAACTGATTTCTAATCTTAATGATGGGGAAATCACTTTCGTAACGCATGATGACTTCACAGATCTTTGTCGTGGAGGACACATTCCTAACACAAGTATTGTAAAGGCAATGAAGATTTTAAATGCTGCCGGAGCATACTGGAGAGGAAACGAAAAAAATCCTCAGTTAACAAGAGTTTATGGTATTTCTTTCCCGAAACAGAAAGATTTAACAGAATATCTTGAACTTTTAGAAGAGGCTAAAAAAAGAGACCACAGAAAACTGGGTAAAGAACTTGGAATTTTCGCTTTCTCTGAAAAAGTAGGTCAGGGATTGCCTTTATGGTTGCCAAAAGGAGCTGCTTTAAGAAAAAAATTAGAGAATTTCCTTTCTGAAGCTCAGAAAAAAGCAGGTTACGAATTTGTAATTTCTCCGCATATCGGTGCGAAGGAATTGTATGTAACTTCCGGTCACTGGGATAAATACGGAGCAGACAGCTTCCAGCCGATTAAAACTCCGAATGAAGGAGAAGAATTCATGCTGAAACCGATGAACTGTCCGCATCACTGTGAAATTTACAAAACTTCACAGTGGAGCTACAGAGATTTGCCTAAAAGATATGCAGAATTTGGTACCGTTTACAGATATGAACAAAGTGGTGAGCTTCACGGTTTAACGAGAGTTCGCGGATTTACTCAGGATGATGCGCATTTGTTCTGTACTCCGGATCAGTTGATGGATGAATTTAAGAAAACGATTGATTTGGTTCTATATGTTTTCGGTTCATTAGGTTTTGCAGATTTTACCGCTCAGATTTCTTTAAGAGATCCTGAAAATAAAGAAAAATACATCGGAACCGACGAAAACTGGGAGAAAGCAGAAAATGCAATCGTAACAGCGGCAACGGAAAAAGGATTGAATACAGTAACTGAATACGGCGAAGCCGCTTTCTACGGTCCTAAACTGGATTTCATGGTGAAAGATGCTTTAGGCAGAAAATGGCAGCTTGGAACGATTCAGGTGGATTATAACTTACCGGAAAGATTTGATCTTTGGTACACAGGAAGCGATGGCGAAAAGCACAGACCGGTAATGATTCACAGAGCGCCGTTTGGTTCTATGGAAAGATTCATTGCGATTCTTATTGAGAATACAGCGGGAGATTTCCCATTGTGGCTGGCTCCTGATCAGTTTATCATACTTCCGATCAGTGAAAAATACGTAGATTATGCTAAAAAAGTTTCTCAATTACTGGAAAATCACGATATTAGCGGATTAATTGACGACAGAAACGAAAAGACGGGTAAAAAGATCCGCGATGCCGAATTAAAGAAGATTCCATTCATGATTGTAGTGGGAGAAAATGAAGAAAAGGATGGCACAATTTCTGTAAGAAGACGTAGCGAAGGCGATTTAGGAGTAATGAAGATCGAAGATTTCGTTGCTTATTTTAAAGAACAGTCAAAAACAGGATTTGAGTTTAACGCTTAAATCTGAAAGAATATGATTCTGAATAACTGAAAATTACTTTTTATTCAGAATGATTGATAAAAATAGAAGTTAACCAATAAAATTATAATACAATAGCACAAAGATTTAACAACAGGGGCCCACAGAGACGTCCGGTACAGGAGGACGCACACTTGATCAACGATAAAATTCGTGTGAGAGAGCTTCGTTTGGTGGGCGATAACGTAGAGCCGGGAGTTTATCCTACTGATAAGGCAAGACAGATTGCTCAGGAGCAGGAATTGGATCTTGTAGTAATCTCCGATAAGGCTGAACCGTTTATTGCAAGGATTCTGGACTATAAAAAGTTCTTATACGAGCAAAAGAAAAAGCAGAAGGAATTAAAAGCTAAGCAGGTAAAAGTAGTTGTGAAAGAAATCCGTTTCGGACCTCAGACAGATGAGCACGATTACGAATTCAAAAAGAAACATGCTGAGAAATTCCTTGAAGAAGGTTCAAAATTAAAGACCTACGTATTTTTTAAAGGACGTTCGATTATCTTTAAAGACCAGGGAGAAATCTTACTTTTAAAACTTGCTCAGGAATTGGAGCACGTTGGAAAAGTAGACCAGCTTCCTAAGCTTGAAGGAAAAAGAATGATTATGATGATGAGTCCTAAAAAACCAGCTAAATAATCTACAGCCGGATCTACGGATCTGAAACTAAAATATACAGCCTCAAATTATTTTTGAGGCTTTTGTTTTATAGTAATTTAATTTTAATGAATCAGATTAAAGTTATGTTATAAAATTTACATTAATTATTAAATATTTTTTAATTTTTAACATAGATCAAGATTATCCATTTAATTTACTGCTACATTTGCTTTAGAAAAATAAGACAACAGTCAACTTATTTAAGAATTAAAATTGAATAACAAATTAAACAACAAAGCAATGAGTACATTAAAATTAAAAGACGGAACAGAAATTTTTTACAAAGATCAGGGAGAAGGGCCAGTATTGATGTTTCACCACGGATGGCCTTTATCTTCTGATGACTGGGATGCACAGGTGATCTTCTTTTTGCAGAGAGGTTACAGGGTAATTGCTCACGACAGAAGAGGTCACGGACGTTCCAGCCAGAATATTTATAATCATACGATTGAACAATATGCTTCTGATGCCGCAGAATTGGTAGAATTTCTGGATCTGAAAGATGTTGTGCATATCGGACATTCTACAGGAGGTGGTGAAGTGATCCGCTATGTAAACAAATATGCCAACGGAAGAGCAAAAAAAGCGGTATTGATAAGCGCTGTTCCTCCGGTAATGGTAAAAAGCGAAAACAATCCGGATGGCGTTCCGATGGAGGTTTTTGACAACATCAGAGATCAGACTTTAAATAACAGAAATCAGTTTTTTATGGATTTAACGGTTCCTTTCTACGGCTACAACAGAGAAGGTGCCGTAGTGAAGCAAGGTGTACAGACCAACTGGTGGAGACAGGGAATGATGGGAGGAATTGTGGCTCATTATGACGGAATCAAAGCTTTTTCTGAGACAGATTTTACAGAAGACCTGAAAGCTGTTGATATTCCGGTACTGTTGCTGCACGGTGAAGACGACCAGATTGTGCCTATTGAAAATTCCGCTATAAAATCTGCTAAATTATTGAAAAACGGTAAGCTGATTACTTATCCGGGATTCCCTCACGGAATGCCTACTACTGAACATCAGACGATTAATAAAGATCTTTTGGATTTTATTGAGGCTTAATTTTTTCTACATACAAGTAAAGCAGCAATCAGAGTATTTTGGTTGCTGTTTTTTATTTCAAGCGGATTTGCCGGAATTTTTCAGTAATTTTTATACAAAAATATTTACAAAGTTTGTCATCGTGAAAAGGATTTCAACGATGCATTGAATACTTTGTTTAGATGCTTTCAGCATGAAAGATATTATGGATATTCGTTTACTATTTATATTGGGAACTGCCACTCTAGCCCTGATTGGAACGACATCCTTTTTGGTTGCGGGCGGAGTGAAGCGGAGTCCGCAACCAAAAAGATACAGTGAAAAGCAGGAAACAGCTTCAAACAAAATTTACCTCACAAAAACGGTAATACCTAAAGCTTCATACACTTCCCTATTCTATTCAAAAAATCTTTTTCAAATCTCGAAATTTTTCTGTAATTTTGCAGACTATTATTCCGGGCAATCGGAAATAGCCAAAACAGATATTGATAACAAAACAATAAAAAGCAAAACAATGCCAAAATTAAAAACGAAATCAGGTGCTAAGAAACGTTTTGCTCTTACCGGATCTGGTAAGATCAAAAGAAAGAACGCTTACAAAAGCCACATCTTAACGAAGAAAGAAACGAAGCAGAAGAGAAATCTTACTACGACTTCTTACGTTGCTGCTGTGGACGAGAAAAGCGTATTGCGTCAATTAGCAATTAAGTAGTTTTTATAAATCTATAGTCGGTTTATAAGAATTCAAACAAATTCAACATTTTAACCCTGAAATGGAGCCACTAAGAGTAATGAAATAATTACCGCACATTTCAAAAAAACAATTTAAATTATGCCAAGATCAGTAAATTCGGTAGCTTCAAGAGCTAGAAGAAAGAAAATTTTTAAGCACGCTAAAGGTTATTTCGGAAGAAGAAAGAACGTTTGGACGGTAGCTAAAAACGCGGTAGAAAAAGCAATGCAATATGCTTACCGTGGTAGAAAAGAGAAGAAAAGAAATTTCAGAGCACTTTGGATCACTCGTATCAACGCGGGAACCAGAGAGCACGGAATGTCTTACTCTCAGTTTATGGGAGCTCTTAAAAAGAACAACATTGAGCTTAACAGAAAAGTTTTAGCAGATTTAGCAATGAATCACCCTGAAGCTTTCAAAGCAGTTGTAGATCAAGTAAAATAATGTAAAATTTTTGTTATCAATATAAGTCCCAGGTTTTTTGCTTGGGATTTTTTTATTATTTACATTTGCGTAATATTATTAAATTTATAAAATTTTCCTTTAAAGTGAAAAAAATAACTACTCTTCTGCTGTTTTCATTAGGAACATATGCATTTCAGGCTCAAAGTTTTATTCAGGCTTATCAGAACAGAGCCAATTTGGTTACCCAGACCAATATAACAACGTTACTTCAGGAATTTGGGAATCTTGGCGTAAAAACAACGGGTTCTACAGCCAATACCAATGCTCTGAACTGGCTTAAAGCAAAATATCAGTCTTACGGTTATACAGCAAGTCAGATCGTAGAAGATCCTTTTACTTTCGGAAGTTCTACAAGTTCTAAAAATTTAATTATTACCAAAACAGGAACCCTTTATCCGAATACGTACGTTATTATCTGCGGGCATTACGACACGATTACCGGTCCCGGAGTAAGCGATAACGGAAGCGGAACTTCTATTATTCTGGAAGCGGCAAGAATTTTAAAAGACGTTCCGACAGAATATTCTATTAAATTCATCCACTTTTCCGGCGAAGAACAGGGATTACAGGGAAGTGCACATTATGTAAACAGTGTGGTTTTCCAGAACAGTGTCCGTCAGTTAAACATCAAACTGGTTTTTAATTTAGATCAGGTAGGTGGAAAAATAGGCAATTCTAATGTTGCCATCAACTGCGAAAGTGACCAAAGCGGACAGACAGGAAACAATGCAGCTTCTCTTTCCGTTACACAGCAGCTTGCAGCATGTACAACGCTTTATTCACCATTACAGACGGTAATGTCGAACGCCTACTCTTCCGATTATATGCCTTTTGAAGCGAAAGGAGACATTATTACAGGCTTTTACGAAACGGTAAGAAGTTATAATGAACATACCGTAAACGATACTTTTGCCAATGTAGATCCTACGTATGTTTTCAACGTAGGAAAGGCGGCTGTAGGAGCTTTACAGCATTTTGCAACAGCCTCTACAAGTTTACTGGCTACGGACGAAAAAACGGTAAATCATTTAGAATCTGTAAAAGTCTATCCCAACCCGACAAAAGACTTTTTAAATATTGAGCTTCCAAAAGATATTAAAAACTTCAGTCTAGAAATTTCGGATATGAACGGAAGACTTGTTTTAAATAAGGAAAACGAAACTAAGGTAAATGTTTCTGGATTAACAAACGGAACGTATATCGCAACGATTAAAACAAAAGACCAAAAAGCGGTAAGAAAAGTAATTATCGGAAAATAATCTTTTGGTCTGCATAACAATTAAAATCCTGAACTTTTGTTTAGGATTTTTTTATTGTTACATTTGCACATTATTATTAAAAATATAAAAATTGATCATCAAGTGAAAAAAATCCCTACATTTCTGCTCTTTTCTTTATCTGCTTTCAGTTTAAATGCGCAATCTTTTATTCAGGCGTATCAGGACAGAGCCAATATGGTAACCCAGACCAATATTACCACAAATTTACAGGAATTTGCCAATTTAGGGATCAAAACAACAGGTTCTACAGCCAACAACAATGCATTCAACTGGCTTAAAAATAAATATCTGGCTTTCGGATATTCTGCAGCCCAGATTTCGGAAGATGCCTTCACTTATAACGGCAACAGTTCAAAAAATTTAATCATAACAAAAACAGGAACGGTTTATCCTAATAAATATGTTATCATTTGCGGACATTTCGACAGTATTAACGGTCCCGGAGTAAACGACAACGGAAGTGGAACATCCATTATTCTGGAAGCTGCAAGAATTCTTAAAAATGTTCCTACGGAATATTCGGTTAAATTTATTCATTTTTCAGGCGAGGAACAGGGACTGATTGGAAGCTCGCATTATGTAAACAATGTTGTCTATCAGAATAATATCAAACAATTAGATATCAAATTGGTGTTTAATCTGGATCAGGTTGGCGGAAAAATGGGCAATAACAACAATACGATCTATTGTGATGAAGATCAGGGAGGATTATCCGGTAACAATGCGGCATCATCAGATGTTACCCAGCAATTAAGAAACTGTACGGCTCTCTATTCTCCTCTTTTAACAGCGGTAGATCCGGCTGAAGATACAGATTATATTCCTTTTGAGGGAAAAGGTGAAGTGATTACAGGCTTTTTTGAAAGAATCAGAAGTAATTATCCTCATACTTCAAACGATACATTTGCCAACACAGATCCTGTTTATATCTACAACGTCGGAAAAGCTTCTGTTGGTGCTTTGCAGCACTTTGCAGTAGCATCAGCTTCTTTATTAAAAACGGAAGAATTACTTTCCAACAATCCATTGGAATTAATAAAAATCTATCCTAATCCGGCAAAAGATTTTTTAAATATTGAACTTCCAAAAGATGTTAAAAATTTCAAGATTGAAATTTCGGATATGAACGGAAGACTTGTTTTAAACAAGGAAAATGAAACGAAAGTAAATGTTTCAGGACTAACAAACGGAACGTATATCGCAACGATTAAAACAAAAGACCAAAAAGCGGTAAGAAAAATAATGATCGGAAAATAATTTTTGATTCTCTATAAAATTAAAATCCTGAACTTTTGTTTAGGATTTTTTTATTATTACATTTGTATACCAATCAAATTACAAAAATTAATAACAAAATGAAAAAGACATCTACATTTCTGCTTTTTTCTTTATCTGCTTTAAGTTTCAATGCACAATCTTTTATTCAGGCGTATCAGGACAGAGCTAATATGGTGACACAGACCAATATTACAACAAACTTACAGAATTTTGCCAATCTAGGGATTAAAACCACGGGTTCCACAGCAAATAATAATGCTTTCAACTGGCTTAAAAATAAATATCTGGCTTTCGGATATTCTTCAAACCAGATTTCGGAAGATGCCTTCACTTACAACGGCAAAAGTTCAAAAAATTTAATCATAACTAAAACTGGAACCGTTTATCCTAATAAATACGTTATCATTTGCGGACATTTCGACAGTATAAACGGTCCCGGAGTAAACGACAACGGCAGCGGAACATCCATCATTCTGGAAGCTGCAAGAATTTTAAAAGACGTTCCTACAGAATATTCGATTAAATTCATCCATTTTTCAGGTGAAGAACAGGGGCTTATTGGAAGTTCACATTACGTAAATAACGTTGTTTATCAAAATAATATTAAGAAATTAGACATTAAATTAGTCTTTAATCTGGATCAGGTTGGCGGAAAAATGGGGAATAATAACAATACGATCTATTGTGATGAAGATCAGGGAGGTCTGTCGAGCAATAATGCAGCTTCAGCAAACGTTACACAGCAATTGCGAAACTGTACCGCTTTGTATTCTCCTCTTCTAACGGCGGTAGATCCGGCTGAAGCTACAGATTATATTCCTTTTGAAAGAAAAGGCGAAATTATTACAGGCTTTTTTGAAAAAATCAGAAGTAATTATCCTCATACTTCAAACGATACATTTGCTAATACAGATCCTGTTTATATTTATAATGTAGCAAAAGCTTCTTTGGGAGCTTTACAGCACTTTGCAGTAGCAGCAAATTCTTTATTGAAAAAAGAAGTGTTACTTTCCGGAAATTCTTTAGAATCTATAAAGATCTATCCCAATCCTGCGAAAGATTATTTAAATATCGAACTTCCGGAAGATGTTAAAGATTTCAGTCTTGAAATTTCAGATATCAATGGCAGGCTTTTTTTAAATAAGGAAAATGAAACGAAAGTAAATGTTTCAGAATTACCAAACGGAACGTATATCGCAACAATTAAAACAAAAGACCAAAAAGCGCTAAGAAAAATAATTATTGGAAAATAATGAGCTAGCAAAATCCTGAGTTTCTTTCTCGGGATTTTTTATTTCTATATTTGTAAAATAGTAAACTAATTACCAATATGAAATTCAAAAAAATAACAGCCATTTTTCTTTTTTCGGTAACTGCCGTTGGATTTCAGGCACAAACATTTATTCAGGCTTATCAGGACAGAGTTAACCTATTAAAAAAAGAGGACATCATATCCAATTTAAAGGAGTTTGAGAAATTGGGTGTTAAAACCACAGGTTCTGTAGAAAATGACAACGCCCTGAACTGGATCAAAAGCAAATACTTGTCTTACGGATATTCCGAAAACCAGATAGAAGAAGATCCTTTTTCCATAGGAAAATTAAACTCTAAAAATCTGATCATCACTAAAAAAGGAACGGTGTATCCCGATAAATATATTATTATTTGCGGACATTTCGACAGCATTAACGGTCCCGGAGTAAACGATAACGGAAGCGGAACATCCATCATTCTGGAAGCCGCAAAAATCCTGAAAGATATCCCAACTGAATATTCCATAAAATTCATTCATTTTTCGGGTGAAGAACAAGGATTGTACGGAAGCAGACATTATGTAAATGAAGTTGTTTATCAGAACAAAACCAGAAAGATTGATATAAAAATGGTCTTCAATCTGGATCAGGTCGGTGGTAAAAAAGGAATGTTCAATGATACTGTTTTTTGTGATGAAGATCAGGGAGGAAATTCCAAAAATAATGAAGCTTCTAAACAGGTTACCAAAGAATTGATGATCTGCACAACACTTTATTCTCCATTACAGGCAAAAATCGATCCCGCAGAAGATACCGACTACATCTCTTTTGAAAAAAAGGGTGAAGTAATCACCGGATTTTTTGAATATCTCAGAAGCGATCTTCCTCATACTGCGGATGATACCTTTGCAAATACTGATGTTCAGTATGTTTTTAATATTGGTAAAGCGGCAATCGGCGCATTGCAGCATTTCGCTGTCGCATCGAAAAAATAACCAATGTTATTTGAATGATATACAAAAGCCAATGCAAGATTACATTGGCTTTCTTTTATTCTTTTACAGGCATCGACCAACTATGACAATGAATTTTCCAAAAAGAATCCTCTAAGATCCATGTGACGGAATATGTACCTTTCCCAAGAACTTTTCCCTCAGATAAATCGGCATCCTTAAAAATTCCATATTCAAAAGCTAAGTTTTCAGAAATGATTATACTTTCAGGTTCAAAAATGACGGCTACTTTTCCCAAACCTCCTTTCATAAAATCAAGAATATTTGCATTTCCCTGAACAATAGGTTTGTTGGGAGGAAAAATCAAGGCGTTGTTTGCGTAGATATTTTTAAAATTTTCAGAATCTGCTTTTCTCCACCTTTCTGTCCAGATCTGCATGGTAGGACTTTCCATCTTTCTAATTTTTGTTTTGAACATAAATAAATCCGGCATCCGTTCCTCCACCGCTTAAAGCCACTGCAATATTCAGATGAGCCATTGCTTCCAGATGTCTTGCATTTTTAATTCCTCCTACAACAAATCCGTTGAAACCTGCTTCATCAGCCAAATTTTTCACAACAAGTGCAGCTTCCTGATCGTCCGAAGCTATAAAAGCGGTTAATTTTTGTCCGTTGAACTGTTTCTCCGCTTTCATTGCATCTGCAAAAATAGTATTGAAAGCTTTTACAACCTTACTTTCGGGCAGCAATCGCGCAGTCTGCTCTCCTCCGCTGTCTTCTCCTAAAAATACGGGTGACCAGTCTGAAATATGAATGGCGTTGGTAATATCCACCACAATTTTACCTTTAAGATTTTCTCTGTTTTCCGTTAAGACTGCATCCATTGCAGAAAAAGGAATCGCAAAGCAGATCACCTCACCAAAAGAAATGACTTCCGCTACAGAAAGCTGGTTATCTTTAGGATTATGTGTTCCAAACTGCACAGAATGACCTGCATTTGTAAATAGATTTCCGAGATTGGATGCTACATTTCCTGCACCGATAAAACTTATATTCATGAGATATTATTATTTAAAATTTCCGTTGCAAACTTAGTTCGGTATCATTATTTTTGCAAGTAGTTACCTAATTGTATGGTAGTTACCAAAAAGTAAGTATGACAAGATGAGAAAAGAAAGTTCCGTAAATCTGGAAAATGAACAGGCTTTAGAAACAGATTGTCCTTTCATATTTGCATTATCTTTAATGGGAAAACGATGGAAACCTGCTATTTTATGGAAAATGACGGAAGGAATTTACCGTTTTGGAGAAATGAAGAGAGCGATTCCTCAAATCAGCGAAAAAATGCTCACCCAACATTTAAGAGAACTGGAAACAGACGGACTGATTACCAGAACCATCTATCCTGAAATGCCGCCACGCGTTGAATATGCATTAACGGAACTGGGATTATCGCTTCAGCCTATATTGCAACAACTGAACGATTGGGGCGAAAGCACCAAGAAAATTAAAAGTAAAGTATAAAAAAAGCCAGCCGAAAAATCCGGCTGGCTTCTAATTTATCCGGCTCTTGTACCGCCTTTTGCAGTATCAGAATTGGGAAATTTTACTTCTTTTACTTTTCCCTTTTCAGAGTTAATTTTTCCTTTACTTTCCGGTTCAGTTTTGGGTTGCTGATTTTCTTTGTTGTCTTCTTTCATGGGATATTTTTTTAATGAATTGTATTTAAAACACATAAGTGACAAAAATAAGCTGAAATTTTATTTAAAACAGTTTAAAAAATCTTCGATTTTATTCTTCTGATAGCTTTGAATATTCTAATTCTTGCAACATAATGGTCTTTTGCCTCTTTTGCGGTTGATTCTTAATGAGTTTAGAGATAAAAATACAACTTTATCGGTTTCTGGAAAGCAAAATTTCTTCAATATCTTTCAGTGTAAAATTCTTGGCTTTCAGTAAAATCAAAAGGTGATACAGCAGATCTGCCGCTTCATTTTTAAACAGATCATCATTATTGTCTTTGGCTTCGATCACCACTTCTACGGCTTCCTCTCCCACTTTCTGAGCCATTTTGTTGATGCCTCTCTGAAATAATGAATACGTATAGGAACCTTCTGTTTTTTCATCAATTCTTTGGCTTATTTTTTCTTCCAGTTCATACAGAAAACCTTTAGAATCTTTATCGCCAAAACAACTGAAACTTCCGGTGTGGCAAACAACATTCGTAGGAATTGCCTTAATTAAAATCGTATCCTGATCGCAGTCTACGGCAATATTTTTAACGGTTAAAAAATTTCCGGACTCCTCTCCTTTTGTCCAGAGACGGTTCTTGGAACGGCTGAAAAACGTTACAATTCCTTCTTTTTTGGTTTTTTCAAAAGCTTCTTCGTTCATATAGCCCAACATTAAAACCTGTAACGTTCTGTCATCCTGAATAATCACCGGAACCAAACCATCACTTTTATTAAAATCGATATTCATCGTACTGCAATTTTTTTAAATTTCAAATTATTTTTAAGATCCTGAATCTGCACTTCTCCAAAATGGAAAATACTTGCCGCCAAAGCTCCTGTTGCTTTGGTCTGATTAAAAACGGCTTCAAAATCTTCCATTTTTCCAGCACCTCCGGAAGCAATGACGGGAATATTTACACTTTCGGAAATTAACTGTGTTATTCTGAGATCAAAACCGTTTTTTGTACCATCGCCATCCATTGAAGTAAGAAGAATTTCTCCCGCTCCCAGTTCTTCCGCTTTCTTTGCCCAGTCCAATGTCTTCAGATCCGTTATTTCCCTTCCTCCTTTCACATGAACCCAATCGGATCCGTTTACCAATCTTGTATCAATTGCAACCACAACACACTGACTTCCAAACTCTTTTGACAACTCCGAAATTAAAGCCGGATTTTTAACTGCTGAAGAATTGATACTGATCTTGTCTGCTCCTGCTTCCAAGAGTCTTCTTACATCTTCCACTGTTGAAATTCCGCCGCCGACTGTAAATGGAATACTCAGTTCTGCTGCAATTTTCTGTACCAGTCCTGCAAAAGTTTTCCGCTCTTCTATCGTTGCGGTTATATCCAGAAAAACCAATTCGTCTGCGCCTTCTTTTTCATATCTTTTGGCAAGTTCTACAGGATCTCCCGCATTTCTTAATCCTTCAAAATTAATTCCTTTTACCGTAGTTCCGTCTTTGATATCCAGACACGGAATGATTCTTTTTTTAAGCATTTTCAATAAAATTTTGGAGTTGCTGCAAACTGATTCTGCCTTCATAAATTGCCTTTCCGATAATCGTTCCGGAACAGCCGATCTTTTTCATCTGTTCAACATCTTCAATACACGAAATTCCGCCGCTTGCAATTAACTGAACCGCTGTTTTTTCTACAATTTCTCTGTACAGTTCATCCGACGCACCCTGAAGCATTCCGTCTTTGGAAATATCCGTACAGATCACGTTTTTAATTCCTTTATTTTTATATTTGAGAATAAAATCAATCACATCCAGTTGGCTTTTTTCCAGCCAGCCCGAAGTTTTTATCTTGCGGTTTTCGCAATCGGCTCCGAGAATGATTTTATTGGAACCATATTTTTCAATTAAATCAAAACAGAAATCAGGATCCTGAACGGCAATACTTCCAATCGTAATCTGCTTTGCTCCCGAACTGAAAGCTATCTCAATGTCTTCAAGAGTTTTCAGTCCGCCGCCAAAATCAATTTCCAGAGAAGTCTCTTTTGCAATGGTTTCCAAAACTTTTTGGTTAACAATATGCTTTGATTTTGCACCGTCAAGATCCACCAAATGAAGATATCGGATGCCAAAACTTTCAAATTCTTTGGCAATTTCAAGAGGGTTTTCATTGTAGATTTTTTTAGTATCATAATCTCCTTTCGACAAACGGACGCATTTTCCGTCGATGATGTCTATAGCGGGAATAATTTTCATATTCAGGTTTTATTGTTTTAAAAAGTTTTCCAGTAAACGGCTTCCTATATCTCCTGATTTTTCGGGGTGAAACTGCATCGCATAAAAATTATCTTTTTGCAGAGAAGCGCTGAACGGCAGAATGTAATCGCAAACTGACGTTGTATTTTCCGATAATTCGCAATAGAAACTGTGAACGAAATACACATCGCTGTTTTCTTCAATCCCTGAAAATATTCCGGATTTAAAATCTGAAATCGTATTCCATCCCATGTGCGGAACAATATTCTTTGCAGGAAACTTTTTAACATCGATATCAAAAATTCCCATCCCGACTGTATTTCCTTCTTCATTATTTTTACACATGAGCTGCATTCCCAGACAAACGCCTAAAACAGGCTGTTTTAAAGTAGGAATTAACTGATTCAGACCTTTTTCCTTTAACAATTTCATGGTAGAAGATGCTTCACCCACTCCCGGGAAAATCACTTTGTCGGCTTTTCTTATCAGATCAAAATCATCGGTTACCACAGATTCTACATTTAATCTGTTCAATGAATTTTGTACGGAACTGACATTTCCGCCGTTGTATTTGATGATGGCAATCATTATAAACTTCCTTTGGTTGATGGTAAATTAAAATTCTTATCGGTCTGTTTTACTGCCATTTTTACCGCTTTGGCAAATGCTTTAAACACAGATTCGATCTTGTGGTGTTCGTTGTCACCCTCCACTTTAATGTTGAGATTACACTTTGAAGAATCGGTGAACGATTTGAAGAAGTGATAAAACATTTCGGTCGGAACATCGCCAATTTTTTCACGCTGAAAATCCGCTTCCCACATTAGCCAAGGTCTTCCTCCAAAATCAATGGCGACCTGTGCTAAGCAATCATCCATCGGAAGAAGAAATCCGTAACGTTCAATTCCTTTTTTCTTTCCCAAAGCTTTTAAAACAGCTTCCCCAAGAACAATTCCCGTGTCTTCAATGGTGTGATGCTCATCGACCTGCAAATCTCCTTTGACATTAATTTTCAAATCTAAATTTCCGTGTTTGGAAATCTGTTCGAGCATATGATCAAAAAAGTGTAATCCGGTTGAAATTTCAGAGGCTCCGCTTCCATCAAGATTAACTTCAATTTCAATTTCTGTTTCATTGGTTTTTCTTGAGACTTTGGCTTTTCTCGGAATATTCGTCAAAAACTGTGCGATTTCGCTCCAGCTTTCCGTTGTTAAGTCAGCTTCATCATTCTGAACTTTACTGATCAATATGGATTTTGAGCCTAAGTTTTTCGCCAACTGAATATCTGTAAGCCGGTCTCCGATCACAAATGAATTTTTAAGATCGTAATCTCCGTAAATATATTTTCCCAACATTCCGGTTCCCGGTTTTCTTGTCGGCAGGTTTTCACTTTCAAAACTTCTGTCAATCAGAATATCACTGAAAACAATTCCTTCATTTTCAAAAGCTTTTAACATTTTTTCCTGTGGTTTGATGAAATCCTCATAAGGAAAACTTTCGGTTCCCAGACCATCCTGATTGGTTACCATTATCAGTTCAAAATCAAGTTCTCTGGCAATTCGGGA
The DNA here is from genome assembly GCF_900156825.1 of Chryseobacterium gambrini. Classification (GTDB taxonomy): domain Bacteria; phylum Bacteroidota; class Bacteroidia; order Flavobacteriales; family Weeksellaceae; genus Chryseobacterium; species Chryseobacterium gambrini. The sequence goes on from NZ_FTOV01000001.1 coordinate 453,725, forward strand.
AAGATTCTGGAAAACTCCGGGATAAAATTCTAGCTTTTCAAGAGAATCAACCTGAAAATCAATGGGCGGTTCTAAGATTAAAGTTCCGTCACGATCTATAAATAATACTTTTTTCATTTTACTTTTCTTTTACTTTTTCTACACCTCACAGGTTTTAAAAAATCTGTGAGGTTTCAGATTTAATTAAATACTTTTTAAGACGTTAATCAGCTTATTGTTTTCTTCTCTATTACCCACATTAATTCTAATGCAATTTGGAATCTGCGGACTTCTTTTGCTCGTCAGAATTTCATTTTCCAGCAATTTCTGGTACACCTTATCTACGTTTTCAAACTGAATCAGGAAGAAATTAGCATCGGTCGGAAATATTTTTTTTATACAATTTACCATCTCTAATTCATTTCCCAACCAGGAAATTTCTTTTAAAGTATTTTCTATATTGGATTTTATAAATTCTTTATTAATAATAAGTTCTGATATTTTATTTAAACTTAAAGAATTAACATTGTACGGAGATTTCACTGTATTGATCAGTTGAATAATTTCTTCTGAACCATATGCAATTCCCACTCTTGCTCCTGCCATTCCCCAAGCTTTGGAAAACGTCTGAAGAACGATAAGATTGGGAAATTTTTCCAACAGTTCAATACACGATTTCTTTCCTGAAAATTCAATATACGCTTCATCAACCACAACAATTCCTTCAAAATTCTGAATGTAAAATTCAATGTCTTCGATAGAATTTCCGGTAGGATTATTGGGCGAACATAAAAAGAAAACTTTTGGTTTTTCCTCTTTTGAGATTTTTAAAAACTCTTCTTTATCGATTCCAAAATTTTCATCCAGATTCAGTTTGACCACTTTATTTTCATTGACTGAAGCATAAAATCCGTACATCGCAAAAGAAGGATTCATCATCAAAATAGCATCTTTTTTCGGTTCACAAAAAACTTTCACGATAACATCAATCAGTTCATCGCTTCCGTTTCCCACTGCAATCTGTTTTGTTGAAACATTTTTCAATGCAGCCAATTTTTCTTTCAATTCTTTTTGAGTAGAGTCCGGATAACGGTTCAGTTCTCCGAACGCGCTTTCATTCGCATCTAGAAAAACAGGATTTTCAAATGTATTGTTGTCCCTGAAACTTACATAAGGCTGCAATTCCAGAATATTTTTTCGTACTAAATCTTTGATATTAAATTCTTTCATTCTGTTCTTTTAATCTGATACTTACTGCATTTTTGTGAGCGAATAATCCTTCCGCTTCAGCCATTATTTCAATGGTTTTTCCTAAATTTTTCAATCCCTGTTCCGACAGATTCTGGAAAGTAATTTTCTTCACAAAACTGTCAAGAGAAACCCCGCTGTAATTTTTCGCAAAACCGTTCGTAGGAAGGGTGTGATTGGTTCCGCTCGCGTAATCTCCCGCACTCTCGCAAGAATAATTTCCTAAGAACACAGAACCGGCATTCTGAATTTTCGGAATATAATTTTCAAAATCATTAACGGCTAAAATCAAGTGTTCCGGAGCGTACAAATTGCTGAATTCCAAAGCTTCATCTATTGAATTCAGTAAAATAAAATGACTGTTTTTCAAAGATTCTGCTGCCATTTCATTTCTTGGAAGTGCTTCAAGCTGTTTTTGGGTTTCCAGAAGGGTTTCATTAAGAATTTTCTCATCTGTGGAAAGGAAAATCACCTGACTGTCGCTTCCGTGTTCTGCCTGAGAAAGCAAATCCGCAGCACAGAATTCAGGAACTGCTTTTTCGTCGGCAATCACAAGAACTTCACTCGGTCCGGCAGGCATATCGATGGCAATATTGTAGTTTTGTGCGTATTCTTTAGCGGCTACAACATACTGATTTCCCGGCCCGAAAATTTTGTAGACATTCGGAATACTTTCCGTTCCGAAAGTCATTGCTGCAATCGCCTGAGCGCCTCCTGTTTTGAATATTTTTGTAACTCCGCAAATCTTTGCCGTGTATAAAATGGCAGGATTTATATTGCCGTTTTTATTGGGTGGTGTACAGAGAATAATTTCTTTACAACCCGCTAACTGAGCCGGAATAGCAAGCATTAAAACCGTAGAAAACAACGGAGCTGTTCCTCCCGGAATATAAATTCCTACTTTTTCAATGGCTCGGTTTTCTCTCCAGCAAACCACTCCTTTTGTCGTTTCTATTTTTTCGATTGTAGGAATTTGTGAAGCGTGAAACTTGGTAATATTCGATTTTGCTTCCTGAATGGCTGTTTTCAGTTCTTCACTGATCAGATTTTCAGCGGTTTCAACTTCTCCTTCAGAAATTTTAATATCGGTAATTTCCGCGGAATCAAATTTTTTAGCAAAATCAATCAGCGCCTGATCTCCGTTGTTCTTCACTTCATCGAAAATTCCGGCAACGATTTCTGTTAATCTTTCTCTTTTTATAACCGGTCTTTTTGTTAATTCAGACCATTTTTCCCTTTCAGGATATCTTTCTACCTGCATATTAAATCACCATTTTATCGATTGGAATTATCAAAATATCCTGCGCTCCTTTGTCTTTCAGTTCATCAATCACTTCCCAGAAACGCGCTTCGTCTATCACGGAATGGATGCTGCTCCACCCTTCTTCCGCCAACGGAATTACCGTAGGACTTTTAAGCACAGGAAGCGCTTTTGAAACTTCTCCGATCTTGTCGTTCGGAACGTTCATGAGAATATATTTTGAATTTTTTGCTTTAAGAACGGCTTTAATTCTGAAGAGAAATTTTTCAAGAATTTTGGTTTTTTCTTCATCCAGTCTAAATGTTTTTGCCAGAACGGCTTCAGAAGTAAGGATAGTAACGGTTTCTCTTAATCCGTTTTTGAAGAGGGTACTTCCTGAGCTTACAATATCGCAGATTCCATCGGCAAGACCGATATTGGGAGCGATTTCTACAGAGCCTGAAATAATGTGAATGTCTGCTGAAATATTGTTTTTATCCAAAAAGTTTTTCAGGGTATTCGGATAAGAAGTGGCTATTTTTTTTCCCTGAAAATAGGTGATCTCATCGGTTTCAATTTCTTTCGGAACAGCCAGAGAAACCCTGCATTTTGAAAATCCTAAAGGCTGAACGATTTCAATTTTTTTCTGTTTTTCCACCAGAAGATTTTCTCCCACAATGGCAATATCTACCACTCCATCTTCCAGATACTGAGGAATATCCGAATTTCTTAGATACATGATTTCCATCGGGAAATTTTCTACGGAAACTTTTAACTGGTCTTTTCCGTTGTTAACGAAAATACCGCAGTCTTTTAAGAGCTGAAGAGATTCTTCGTAAAGGCGACCGCTTTTCTGTATGGCTATTTTTAATTTACTCATTTCACTTTTTTGTTGTGTCTGAGTAAAAAGATGGTTTGGAAATAAATTGCCCGGGATGAATTTAGAAACAAAAAACCGCCTGTTTACTCAGACGGTTTTAATTATTTTGATTTTTAACATATGTACATATCAATCAATTCCGTCTTAGCAGAGATGATAATGATAATGATGTACTGTTAAAAAATTCGGTTTCATTGTTGAAAATTGTGGTACAAATGTAGGGCTTATTTTTAAACTGCCAAAAAAATTACGAAATAATTTTTCGGTAAAGATTCATCAGGTTATTGGCAATCGGTTCGTCGTTGAACTGCTGAACAAAGTGAAAACCTTTATCAGCACGGCGTTTACGTTCCGATTCATTGTCCCATAAAAATTTAATTTTAGACTGAATATCGAGATGATTTTCCGGATCTACATAGACGGAATCGGGACCGCCCGCTTCGGGAAGACAGCTTGTATTGCTTGTAATAACTACTGTTTTCGAAAATAATGCTTCGATAACAGGAATTCCGAAACCTTCGAAAAAGCTTGGATAAACGAAGATATCGGCAAGTTTGTAGATTGTAGCGAGTTCATCCATGGAAACTCCTTCGAGAAACTGCACGCTGATTTTATGCTGCTGAACAAACTGTTCTACTTTCCTGAAATATTTTGTTTTTTTGCCGACAACCACAAGTGGAATATTCGTGTCTTTCAACGCTTTTACCACATTGAGAAGATTTTTACGTTCTTCGATGGTTCCGACATTGAGAATGAATTTTTCCGGAAGACTGTATTTTTCTTTGGTTTTCTGAATGAATTCTTCGGATTGCTGTTCTTTAAACGCTTTATGACATCCCTGATAAATGACTTCGATCTTTGATTCGGGAACTTTTAAAAACTGGATAATATCGCGCTTGGTCTGTTCTGAAATGGCAATGATTTTATCGGCAGAATTTGCGGCTTTCCTGAATTTCCAGAAGTGAATTTTACGGTCGAAAAAGGAATAATATTGCGGATATCTCTCAAAAATAAGATCATGAATGGTGACAATTTTTTTGATTGGTTTTTTATCCCATTTCAAAGGCAATTCGCCGGATAATCCATGGAAAATATCGGCGTTCTGTTTTTGGGCATCTTTCCCCATTTTAAACTGTCGGGACATTTTTCCTTTGGAAGTTTCCACAAAATGAACGTTGGAACTTTCTAAAATATCAGAACCTCTTTCCGATTTGTTTTTGTTGAGTAGAATGTATTCGTTTTCAGGGAAATACTGTGCTAAAATTCTAACGAGATCACGGGAATAATTTCCTAAACCGGAGGTATTATGAAAAAATCTTTTGGCATCAAATGCTATCTTCATGGCTGTATTTGTTTTTGAAATTCCTGAAATGTTCCGAATGAATAATTTTTACTTTTTAACCATGTAAGAAATTCATCGAACCTTTTTACCATCTCTATTCCTGAATTTTTCACGGTAAAACCGGGTAATTTAAAGGCTTCATCTTTTATCTCGGCAAATTCCCACGGATGAAAGTAGATGTTGAGATATTTATCTTTTTTCAAAACGTCGGAAGCCAGCTTTTTGTAGAAAAACAATGGAAAATTGTGAAAACTCAGCCAAAACAACGGGATTCTGAAATTGGGTGAAACGGAAGCCGGAATCTGTACCACATTTCCTTCATTAAAGTAGGTTCTTGATACTTTTAAATTATTATATCTTCCAGGAAGATAGGTCGGATTGATGGAGGAATTGTAAGAATATCCTGCATTTTCCACGGCATTTTTGCTTACAGGCATCATTCTGGGCATTCTAAGTCCTGTAACCTGTGTTGAAAACAGTTCTTCGAGTCTTTCTTTGGATTCTTTAAGGTGTTTTTCTTCAAAATCTGAATGAAACCATGTGTGAGAAGCCAATTCGTGACCTTCATTTAACAGTCTTCTGATGAGTTCTTTGCTGTTTTCCGCAAAAACTACGGTTGAAAAGAACGTTGCTTTTGCATGATGTTTTTTGAGAATATCTAAAATTCTTTCGACGCCTTTCTGTGAAATTGAGATTTGCTGTTCAAAGGAAATTTCGCCTTTGTATTCGAATGGCATATCAAATTCCTCGATGTCAAAACTTAATAAAACCATTTAAAAATTTTTATTTTTGATGATATAATTGGGTCTTTCTTTTACCTGTTTGAAAATTTTACCTAAATAAATTCCCATAATTCCTAAAATAATAAGTTGCAGACCGCCAAAAAATACGATGGTCATAATTAATGAAGCCCAACCTGAAATTTCTGTTTCTGCCACAAAGGAATAAATGACGTACAAACCATATCCGACAATTGAAAATGCTGAAAAAAGAAATCCTAAATAGGCTGCAATATACAATGGTTTTACACTGAATGCCGTAATTCCTGTAAATGCAAAAGTGATCATTTTCTTAAGGTTATAGCTGCTTTCGCCTGAAAGTCTTTCATTGGCTGTAAATTCAATTCCGGTCTGTTTAAAGCCCATCCAGCTTGTTAACCCCCGTAAAAAGAGATCATCCTCGTTGAAAGTTCTCATCACTTCGACTGCATTCGCATCCATCAGTCTAAAATCTGATCCGCCTCCTTTTGTTAAATTAACATCGGACAAACTCGACAGGATTTTATAAAAAAAGTCAGACGTTTTTCTTTTGAAATAGGAAATCTGCTTCGGATAGGTTCGAATCGTGAAAACAATATCGTAGCCTTCTTCCCACTTTTTAATCATTTCCGGAATCATTTCGGGAGGATGCTGCAGATCGCCGTCCATGGAAATGACTGCATTTCCGAAAGCATTATCCATTCCTGCTTTTACGGCGGGTTGATGTCCGAAATTACGTGAAAATTCAATGAATTTTATTTCGTCATATTTTGCGGAAAGTTCTTCGAGCTTCTGCTGGGTTTTGTCGCGGCTTCCGTCGTTCACGAAAATAATTTCAAAGCCGTAATCGTCCAGTCCATCAAAAACTTCTTTAATTTTCTGATGAACCAAAGCCACGTTTCCTTCTTCGTTATGCGCAGGAATTACAATTGAAATTTTTTTCATAATCAGTTCAGGCTGTAATCTTTTTCGAAGTCTTTTGTTACCAGTTCATAAATGATCCTGAACCAGACAACGATGCAAGGTAAAGCTTTTAGGGAATATTTAACGATATAATTCTGTTTAATAAATTTTGGAAATAAGTCTGATGGCGAAAAACAGGTGAGAATAATCACGAAAATCAACATGGCATAAACAATCGGTGTTCTTTTTTTCTGAAGGAAAAACCAGATCATTACTCCCGCTACTGCAATAATGTAGGTGGGAGATTCTGATCCTGAACTGAACAATACTAAAAAAAGTAAGGTTGAAGCCAGAATCATCAGTTGATATGCGTAATGTTTGTACTGTTTAATTCTTACATACGGCAAAAAGAATAAGGGCGCTCCGAAAGCCATAAAAGTAAGGTTGGAAATTGAAGCATCCTGCAAAATTCTTCTTACAAATCCTATTAAAGAAATGTCCTGATAAGAATCCAGACTTTGATTGAGTCCGTTTTTTTCAGCCAAAGAATGGAACCAGTCTGTATAGCTCTGTACAACGAACTGCGGACTTGAAATTGCCATCGGTAATACAAAAAATAAAGCCGCAATTGCAATTCCGGACAGAATAAATTTGAGCTTGTTTTTGATAAAGAAAAACTGCGAAAGTCCCAAAATTCCGTACAGCTTTACAAATACTCCCACTAAAATGGCTGTAGCAGACTGTACTTCTTTTTTTTCATAAATAAAAATGGCAGACAGCATAAGCAGTCCCACCAAAGCGATATTGAACTGAAGACTTACCGCCGCTGTAATATATTCCTGAAGACAAAGCAGTGCAAAAAGTGCCTTTTTAGCGTCTGAAAACGGAAGTTTGTAAATGGCAAACAGGAAAATGGCTGCGTTGGCAACGTTCCATAATGAAATTCCAAGCCAATCGGGAATCAAAGCAAAAGGAGCAATCAGAATACTGAAAAGTATTCCATAATGATTGGCATCTAAGTATCTTTCGGGATATTGCAAGTAGAGATTTTTCTGCTCGATGGTATTTACAAAAACATTTTTGAAGATCAGATAATTGTTAATCGCCTGTGGTCCTCTGAAATATTTGGATAACGCCGTTGCAACAGCTATAATAAGATAAACCCCAAATATGTATTTAGGGTTTAGCAATATTTTAAGAATTTTTTCTTTCAAGATGTGAGGTTTTAGTTTAAAATATTCATCTTAAACAGCAACATTATTCTCTCTCAACGCATCATTTAAAGACGTTTTTTTGTCTGTAGATTCCTTTCTTTTTCCAATAATCAATGCACATGGAACCTGATATTCTCCTGCAGGAAAAGTTTTAGTATAACTTCCCGGAATAACTACTGATCTCGCAGGAACTCTTCCTTTGATCTCAACCGGAGTTTCACCTGTAACATCAATAATTTTTGTAGATGCCGTTAAAACCACATTAGCTCCCAAAACAGCTTCTTTTTCAACATGAACTCCTTCTACAACGATGCATCTTGATCCTACGAAACAATCGTCCTCGATAATTACCGGAGCAGCCTGAAGCGGTTCTAAAACGCCACCGATACCAACACCACCACTCAGGTGAACGTTTTTACCGATCTGCGCGCAGCTTCCAACCGTTGCCCATGTATCCACCATGGTTCCGGAATCAACGTAAGCCCCGATATTTACATAAGACGGCATCATAATAACTCCCGGCGCAATATAAGCTCCTTCTCTCGCGATTGCATGCGGAACAACTCTTACTCCTTTTTCAGCGTAGTTTCTCTTCAAAGGCATTTTATCATGAAATTCGAACGGACCGACTTCAATCGTTTCCATTTTCTGAATCGGGAAGTACATTACTACTGCTTTCTTCACCCACTCGTTTACCTGCCATCCGTTTTCTGTAGGTTCTGCGGTACGAAGCTCTCCTTTATCCACCAAAGAAATCACCTCTCTAATCGCCTTCTGGCTGTCTTCATTCTGCAATAGTTCTCTGTTTTCCCAGATATTTTCAATAGTTTGTTGTAACGACATGTTTATTATTTAATTTAAATTGAAAAATTATACGCTGCCAAAGATACAAAAAAGATCAGCAAAATCTTTTGAAAGTATTTTGTTTAGAACGAAACTTGTTTAAACTTTTTTACCGCAAAAGAAGCAAAAAATTTAAACACTTTAGTTTCTTAAGTTCAGTTTAATATTTAAATAGAAAAAAAGTGCACCTAAGTTTTAAAAAAATCAAAGATTTTTTCTCTTTGCAGACTTTTGAAATATTTTAAATAAATACAATAAAGTCTTTTGTATTCTTTAAGATTAAATTTAAAATTAGTTTAAACAACTTCATGATTTTAATATTCCGGATGCTTTAAACAATGTTTTAATGTAATTGTATAAGCCACATACGATTTAAGTAAATCAAAATCGACTAAAGCGGAAATTTATGATATGTTTTGGCTAAAGCCAATTGTATTCTTAATTATTTAAAATGGGCTAAAGCCCATTTCTATTGATATATCAGATAATATGAAACGTTTATCTTTAGAACATTGCCGCATTACAGATATCAATCCTCCGGATTGATGGTTGTTTTTTTTATTACTATTTCTACACAGATTCTGCTCCTAAAGGAGCAAAACTCTTTTACTTTAAAAATCTTATGTTTTTAAGTTATACAATGCCTTTTTGTTTATTAAGGCAACACAAAAAACAGTTGTAATATTTTGATTATCAGAAGATATTTAAATATTCTTTGTTTAACAAAACAGCTAAGCAATTTAAACTACAGAACTCTCTGCGCGTGAAGATAGGCTTTGTTCCAGTAGGTTTCATTTAAGGAAGAAATAATAACGCCTTTGGATGTGGAAGCGTGAATAAATTTTACTTCGCCGTCACTTCCTATATCATGAACAATTCCGACGTGTGAAACTCTGCTTCCTCCTGCTGTCGCAAAAAACAGAAGATCTCCCGGCTTTACATCTTTGATGTCAATCTGAGATCCTGCTTCTGCCTGATCTGCTGATCTTCTCGGAAGTTTGAAGTCATTTTCCTCAAAAACTTTTACGGTAAATCCGGAACAGTCGAAACCTGAAGAAGTATTTCCGCCGAATTTATAAGGCGCACCCAAATATTTTTCTGCGTCTTTCAGGAGCTCGTTGATGGATTTTGAAATTTTCCCGTCAAATCTGGAATCAAGTTTTCTGAGGTTTTCAGATTTGGCAACGGTTTTGGTAACCGGAGTTTTTTTTACAACGTTTTTTGAACTTCCGCAGGAAATGATAAATACGGAAAAAAGCGATACAATAAATATGTTTTTAACAAACTTTTTTTTGCCTAAAAATCTATTCATCATATTTCCCTGAATTTTACAATCTATACAAATATAATAAAATTATGCTTTCGCAGAGCTGAAGTAAGAAATACCACAAAATTTTAAGACTGTTGATTTGAATGATATTAATTTTTAACTCAAAGAACGCGAAGTTTTCTTTTTAAAATTGTCTGTTGATTTTTTAGCCTAACAAAGACATTAGATGTTTAAACTTTTTACCACAAAAGATGCAAAATATTTAAACACTTTAGTTTTTTAAGTTTAATACTTAATTAGAAAAAAGAGCACGTAAGTTTAAAAAATCAAAGATTTTTTCTCTTTGCAGACTTTTGAAATACTTTAAATAAATACAATAAAGTCTTTTTCATATAACCGCTGCTTAAAACTTAATAAAAAAAGCCATCCAGAAGGACAGCTTTATATTTTATATAAAAATCTTTTTATTTTGAAGTTTTAGCACCTTTCCATGTTCCGGCTCTTGTAGGCGTAGGAACGGCATTAGACCAAGTTCCTGTAGCTTTTTTGTCTTCTCTTGTGAAAGTTCCTCTGAATTCGCCATCTTCAGGAAAACCGATCGTTGCAACAAGATCTCCGGATTCGCTAAGATGTCCTGAAATATAATAGTTTTCTGTTGTTTGATCAGAATGTAATGTTCCGGTTACTTTTCCGTCGGTAGCTACCACTACATTCCAGTCGCCTTTTTCGGTTCCTTCGTACGTTCCCGCCCAGGTTCCGATGAAATCATAAATAGTATCTTCATCTTTGCCACAACCAACGAATAAGAAAGCTGTTAATAAAAGTAAAAATATTTTCTTCATAGTTTACAAGTAGTTAAACAATTTTTGTGGAGGATATGGGACTCGAACCCACCACCTTTAGACTGCCAGTCTAACGCTCTAGCCAGATAAGCTAATCCCCCTCTCGTTTTCTTCAAAATTCCGAAGCCGTACAAAAGTAAGTATTTAAACCACATATACAAACATTTTATTACATTTTCTTTAAAAACTGATGGAAATATCTGTAAATATTTTAGCAGAAATGATTTTTTTAAGACCAAATAAAAAACGCATACAGAAATAAATCCGTATGCGCTTTTCTTTTTACTTTTATTGTCAGAATTTATTTCCAACCGCCGCCGAGAGCCTGATAAAGCTCTATTCCGGCTTTCATTTTACTGTACTGTGCATTGGCAATATTCAATTCTGCATTTAAAGAATTAACACTGGCATTCAGTACCTCAAGATAATTTGCCATTCCGTAGTTTACTAATTCCTGAGAATAGTTTACAGAATTTTTATAATTCACCAGTTCTTTCTGTTTTAAATCGATGTACTGATCCTGAACGGAATACACTCTTATGGCATCAGAAACTTCTTTTCCTGCGGTAAGAATGGCTTTTCGGAAATTCAGATAAGCGGTTTCCTGATTGGCAAGACTTACTTCGTAATTGGTTCTGATGGCTCTTTTGTTCAGTAACGGCTGCGCAAGACCTGCAACAACGTTCGCAAATAAAGAATTGACGCTGAAAAGGTGATCGATATCCACCGACTGAACGCCTCCGCTTCCTGTTAACTTTAAAGTCGGATAAAACTGTGCTTTTGCAGAATTTGTCAGTTCAAAAGCATTCATCAGATTATATTCTGCTCTTTTTACATCCGGTCTGTTGGATAACAATTGTACAGGATATCCTAATTTAAGATCAATCGGAACATTCTGATTTTCCAAAGATGAACGTTCAATGGTATGAGATGGCTCTCCCATCAGAAGACTCATGGTGTTCTCCAGCAACTGAATCTGTGTATCAATATCAATCAACAAAGATTTTGCGTTGTACACCAAAGCTTCACTCTGCTGCACTGCAACTTCCGTTAAAGTTCCTGCTGTCTTTAAAGCTTTTGTCGTCTCTAAATTCTGCTCACGTACTTTAATGGTTTCTGTGATGATTCTTTTCTGAGCATCGTAAGTAAGCAACTGATAATATGATGAAGCCACAGAAGCAATAAGGTCTGTTTTTACAGCTTTGTGAGCTTCCACAGTCCCTAAATATGTTGCTAACTGCGCTTTTTCCTGTGCTCTGAGTTTTCCCCAAATATCGGCTTCCCAACCAAGACTTGCTGTAATATCGAACTGATTTACATATCGTCTTTCTCCGATAATCTGCCCAAACTGGGTATTGATAGACTGTGTCTGGAATGTGTAATTCGGTCCTATTGATAAGGTTGGCTCATACGCTGCCTTGCTTTGTTTTAAATAAGATTCTGCTGAAGAAATACTCTGTAAAGCAATTCTGATGTCCAGATTATTTTCCAAAGCCTTTGTAATATGTCCCTGAAGAACAGGATCTGTGAAAATTTCTTTCCAGGAAACATTCGCGATATTGGTGCTGTCTGTAGGAAGCATATCTGTACGGTAGAGTTTTTCGTCTACCACATTATCCGGTCTCTGGTATTCTTTCCTCGCCATACACGATGATACGGCGGCAAGAACGGCGACTGAGAATGTTATTCCTTTTATGATGTTTAAAATACTCTTCATTATTTGAAGTTTAAGGTTTAAAGATCAGGGTTTTTCAGTTTTAGTTATTATTTAAACTTTACATCAAAAACCCCGAACTCACTTAATTTTATTCTGCTAAATTGATTTCTTTCGGTTTGATAGGTTTTACTTTCTCCTGTAAATATTCAAAAATGACATATAAAACAGGGATCACGAAAAGTCCTAAAATAGTTCCTATCAACAAACCGATTGCGGCTCCTGTTGCGATGGATCTATTTCCTACCGCCCCGATTCCGCTTGCCAAAACCAATGGCAATAAACCGAAGATGAAGGCAAATGAAGTCATCAGAATCGGTCTTAATCTCGCTTTAGCCGCATTAATTGCCGACATAACAATGGTTTCTCCGTGATGTCTTCTCTGAACGGCAAATTCCACAATCAAAATTGCATTCTTTGCTAATAAACCGACCAACATAATCAGGGCAATCTGGAAATAAATGTTATTTTCCAAGCCCATGATTTTCTGCCCGAAATAAGCGCCCATCACTCCAAGAGGAAGAGAAATCACTACAATTAAAGGAAGAATATAACTTTCATACTGTGCAGAAAGGATGAAATAAACGAAAATCAAACTCAATCCGAAGATCAAAACTGTCTGAGATCCGGAATTTAACTCCTCTCTTGAAAGCCCTGTAAATTCTACATCATAATTCTGGTTCAGGGTTTCTTTCGCTACCTGCTGCACTGCTGAAATGGCATCTCCGGAACTGAATCCTGCGGAGTTTGCTCCTGTAATTTTCACTGAAGTAAAGAGGTTATAACGGCTCACCGACTGTGGTCCGTAAGCTTTGGTAAGCGTTACAAACTGTGAAATCGGCGACATGGCTCCGGAACCTGTTTTTACATACAGTTCATTGAGGTTTTCAATATTCTGTCTGTTTTCAGGAAGTGCCTGAACCATTACCCTGAACTGTTTTCCGTATTTTGTAAAATCGGCAGTATAAACTCCTCCGATGTATCCCTGCATCGTTGCTAAGATATCACTTACAGAAACTCCCAACTGTTTAGCCAAAGGAACATTGATCTTCATTTCATACTGAGGATATTTTGTATTGAATGAAGTCTGGGCAAAATCGATTTCCGGTCTTTCGATCAGTTTTCCGATAAATTCATTGGTTTTTGTATCTAAATCTGCATATTCTCCTCCTGATTTATCTAAAAGTACCATTTCGAAACCGGCACTGCTACCAAAACCGGGTACACTCGGCGGCTGGAAGAAAACCACTTTTGCATCCGGAACTTTTCCTGAGATTCCGAATAATTTTTTCGTAATATCTTCAGAAGTCTGCCCGTCTTTTTTACGGTCTTCAAACGGTTTTAGTTTAATGAAAGCCAAACCGTTGTTGCTTCCGTTTCCGGATAAGAATCCTCTACCGGTGGAAATTGTAACGTTCTGTACTCCCGGAACTTTTAAAGCGTTTGCCTGAAGCGTCTTCAATGCATTGTAGGTTCTTTCCATAGATGCTCCCGGAGGAAGCTGAACATCGGTAAAGATAATTCCGCGGTCTTCCGTAGGTACGAAACCTTTTTTCATGGTAGAACTCGCCCAGTATAAAATTCCGCCTGTTACAGCAAAAATAATCAGCGTAACCCATTTGTGTCTCAGTAAGAAGATGAATCCTCTTCCGTAACGTTCTGTTGTTGTTTTAAAAGCAATATTGAATTTATAGAAAAACTTCTGAATGAAATTTAAATTTTTATATTCTTTATGGTGCGCATCGTGAGGTTTTAAGAATAATGAACATAAAACCGGACTCAACGTTAATGCATTGATTGCAGAAATAATAATCGCTACAATAAGAGTGATCCCGAACTGCTGATAAAAAACTCCGGTAGGACCTGTAATGAATGTTACCGGAATAAATACAGATGCCATTACCAGAGTAATTGAAATAATAGCTCTTGTAATTTCGTCCATTGCTTCCACGGTTGCTTTTTTCGCATCCGAAATACCGTGTTCCATTTTGGCATGAACGGCTTCGACGACGACAATCGCATCATCCACTACAATACCAATCGCAAGAACCAAGGCGAACAATGTTAACAGGTTTAATGAATATCCGAATAAATTCAGGAAGAAAAAGGCTCCCACAATAGAAACCGGAACTGCAATTGCCGGAATTAAAGTGGATCTGAAATCCTGCAGGAAAATGTACACTACAATGAAAACCAAAATAAACGCTTCAATTAAGGTATGCACTACCTTTTCAATAGAAGCATCAAGGAATTCGTTCGTATCAAAGTTGAAAGTATATTTAATTCCCTGCGGAAAACTTCCTTCTGCTGATTTCAGGTAAGACTTGATATTTTTAATAATTTCCTGCGCATTGGAACCCGGTGTCTGGAAAATCCCCATACTGATGGAAGGATTATTTCCGTTTTCCCCGATTCCGGTGTAAGACTGTCCTGCCAGTTCTACTTTGGCAACATCTTTTAACATTAAATTCTGTCCGTCTGCTAAAGATTTAATGATGATATTATCGTACTGTTCCTTATCGTTGAATTTCCCTACATATTTAATGATATATTCGAAAGAACTTCCGCTGTTTTGTCCGATAGAACCTGCGGCAGCTTCTCTACTCTGCTCATTGATGGCATTGGTAACATCGGTAGGCGTTAATCCGTAAGCTGCCATTTTAGCAGGATCCAGCCAGATTCTCATAGAGTAATTTTTACCTCCGAAAACATTGGCATCTCCTACTCCGTTAATTCTTTTTAAATTCGGAATAACATTGATGTTCAAAAAGTTCTGAAGATATACATCATCCAGATCTTTATTTTCAGAATAGAAAGACATATACATCAAAGCACTTGTCTGCTGTTTCTGCGTAACTACTCCGGAACGTGTTACTTCACTTGGAAGTAAAGGAGTTGCTCTTGCGACACGGTTTTGTACGTTTACCGCCGCAATGTCCGGATCAATTCCCTGCTTAAAAAATACCTGAATCTGTGCAGAACCGTCATTTCCGGCAGATGAAGTAATATAATCCATTCCTTCCACCCCGTTGATCTGTTCTTCCAGAGGAACAACCACACTTTTCATTACGGTTTCTGCGTTCGCTCCGGTGTAGTTTGCCGAGACACTTACCGTCGGCGGCGCAATATCAGGATACTGCGTTACGGGTAACGAGATCAGTCCTAAAACACCGAGAATCACAATTAAAATTGAGATTACGGTAGATAAAACCGGTCTGTTGATAAAATTTTTAATCATTAGAATTTCGGTTTTATAGATTGAACAAGACTATCCATTTTTACAGGTTTCTTTATCACGGCAGTTCCCGGTTTCAGACCTCCGATTCCTGCAGCAATTACGGTTTCCCCTTTGTTCACTCCGGATTTTATCAATGCCATATTGTCTATTCTGTCAATCACATTAATCACTACATTTTTTGCAGTGTCTTTATCTACTTTATATACGTAAACAATTCCCTGTTGTTCGTAAGTTGCACTTTCCGGAACTACCAGAACATTGTCGTAACGTTGAGGGAATCTTATGGTTCCGCTGTTTCCGTTGCTTAAAAGTTTCTGCGCATTGGTAAACGCAACTCTGAACTGGATGGTTCCCGTTGTTGGATCGATCTGTCCTGTAATGGCTTCAATTCTTCCTTTTTCAGGATAAAGACTTCCGTTGGCAAGCTGTAATTCCACCATCGGAAGGTTTTTTATTTTTTCAGGCATGGATGCACCCGGAGATTTTTCAAGGAAATCAAAATATTCTTTTTCATTCATTGAAAAATAGGCGTAAATCTGAGAAGTATCTGAAATAGTGGTTAAAGGAGTCTGGTCTGAAGGTCCTACCAAACTTCCCACTTTTAAAGGAAGCTTTCCGATTACTCCGGAAATAGGCGCACGAATAACAGAATATTCGATATTGGCTTCTACTCCTTTATAATTGGCAACTGCCTGACTTTTTGCAGCCTGTGCCTGTTTTAGCTGCGCCTGAGCCTGTGCTAAATTTGCCTGTGCGGTCTGTAACTGCACATTGCTGATGATGTTTTTCTGAACCAGCGGTTTAAGTTTGTTCACTTCAACATTTGCCGCCGCAACAGCAGCCTGAGCTGCCGCAATATTGGATTCTGCAGCACTGATTCCTGCTTTTGAAGCCGCCGCATTTTCGTTCAGAATATTGGTTTCCAGACGGAAAAGCGGCTGTCCTTTGGTTACGTATTGCCCTTCATCTACCAAAACCTGTGTGATATATCCCTGAATTTTAGCACGGACATCATTATTAACCTTCCCCTGAATGGTAGCCGGAAAAGTCTGATAGCCCACTATATTTTTCGCCTCCACATTGACCACAGGATACGGTTTCGGGCCGTCCTGCTTGGGAGCTTCTTTTTTGCAAGCCACTAAAGAGAGAGCTGCAACAGAAAGTATAACTAGCTTATTATTCATTTTTATAGTTTATTAAGAGATTCCTGAATATTTTTAATGTTCTTGTTTAAAAGAGCTTTGTAAGCTTCCATCTTTTCATTGTAATCGTCATGATTTTTTTTAAAATTGTCTAAATCATCCAGTAGTTGTAATTCGTCTTGCATTTTTTGAACTATTTTTTCAAATCTTATCTTCTTATAACCGTCATTGATGAAAAAATACCGTTTCCTCTCGTCCATTTTGTTGTGATCTACGATGAGCTCTGCGTTCAGCAGTAAAGAAATACTTGTAGAGACCGAACTTTTGCTCGCGGAAAGCACTTCCACAAATTCATCAAAAGTAATGCCCACTTTATCATAATCAAATAAAAGGTACGCGTAAATCTTTGAAGCTAACGGCGGAAGGCTGAAAATGGTACCGTAGAACTTTACGGCATTCTGAAAAATTTTTTCATCAATTTCTATACTCTTATGCATTGTATATAAATTTGAAACAAAAATAGAAATTAGTTCTGAACTAAACGAACAAACCTGATAGAGTTTATAAATATCAGGCTTTTTAAAATTTCAATGAAAACGGATTTAACTTTTGGACTAAAAAATAATCTTCTCAAAGGCTTTTCTTACGCCTCCCGCGAGAACAACTTCACCGCAGTAGCTGTAGCCTTTGTTCTCAAGAATTTTCAGCATCGGAATGTTATCATAGTTGGTATCAACCTTAATGCTCTGAATTCCATGAGATCTGGTGAATTCTTCAATATGGTCGAAAAGAATTTTTACCATTCCCTGTCCTGCAAATTTTTCATCAACAGCAACTCTGTGAACCACGACGAATTCTCCGTTACTCAGCCAGGCTCCTTCAATGGTGCTGTATGCGGGTTCATCATTCAGGATTAAAGCAACGTAAACAGAAATTTCCCCATCTACCGTCATTACATATCCGAAACCTTTTGCAATATCGCTTTCCACGGTTCCCAAATTCGGGTAACCTTCCTGCCATTGCGTACTTCCGTCTTTTCTTCTTCTTTCGATTGCCTGCTGCAGAATATTCCAGATTATATCTCTGTCTTCAATTTCTGCTTTTCTCAGCTTAATTTCCTGTGCCACGTTTATTCTATTGATTTTTGGTTTATTTATTAAGAATCAGCTTTATTATTTCTGTATTTTATTTTTAGAAATATCATCACAATCAGCATGATTAACATTAAAACGTTTGTAATCCAAAGAGGTTTTGCATCCTTCATCATTCCGTAAACAGCCCAAAGCAAAGCGTTTAAAGTAAGAAATGATAAAGTGACCATTGAAAGGTCTTTTCCGGATTTTGTCTTCCATAATTTGATTACCTGCGGTAAAAAAGAAATGGATGAAATTAATGCTCCAGAATAACCAATTATCTGCTCTATCATATTAGTATTTTTTGAATTATAACTTAAATATAATAAAAATAAAACAAAAATTAAACGTTAAACCATACTTATTTTGTTAAAATACGACAATTATTTATGCTAATTATTTCATACAAATGTATGATTATCAGATAAATAAAAAACCGAAAACTAATAATATTAATTTTCGGTTCGAAGTAGTAAAATTTAAAATTATGAAATTGTTTTTGTTAATTTTCACTTTGCTGAAGATATG
The DNA here is from genome assembly GCF_900156825.1 of Chryseobacterium gambrini. Lineage (GTDB taxonomy): Bacteria > Bacteroidota > Bacteroidia > Flavobacteriales > Weeksellaceae > Chryseobacterium > Chryseobacterium gambrini. The sequence goes on from NZ_FTOV01000001.1 coordinate 471,999, forward strand.
CATCGATAATTTCAAATGCTTTTTTCTCATCTTCAAGTTTCACCATTACTTTCAGCGATGTCGCCGTGGGCGTGGTTGTAAAAGTAAGGTAATTGTTTTCTACTGAATTTTTAATCTGCGCATCATCCAGTTTAGACTTTATCAATTGGATTTCTGCAGGTTTGTCACTTTCAAAAACTGATACTCTTGTACTTCTTTCCATATTCTATCTCGTTTGAGTATCTAAATATATAACGTTTTTTTGAAAATCACAAATTTCAGCTTTTAAATTTTATGAATATTATTTTCGATTTTATCTAACGCGATCTGAATTTCTTCTTTGGTAACGTTCAGATGCGGTCTGAAGCGAAGTGACTGATCTCCACATGAAAGGATGATCATTCCGTCGTTCCAAAGCTCATCTCTTAATGCATTTCTCTGCTCAGAAGTCGGAAGATCGATGGCGCACATCAGTCCTCTTCCTCTTGCATTGGATAGTTTTTCAGGATATTTTTCTGCAAGACCGATTAATCCGTTCAGCAAATATTCTCCTACCACTCTTGCATTTTCCACAAGATTTTCCTTTTCGATAACTTCCATTACCAACTGGAAACGAAGCATATCGATAAAGTTACCTCCGAAAGTGGAATTAATTCTTGAGCTTTCTCTGAAAACATTGTTCGGAACTTCATCAAATTTTTCTTTATTGGCTAAAACTCCGCAAACCTGCGCTTTTTTACCGAAAGAAATAATATCCGGTTTTGCTGTAAAATGTTCAAATGCCCACATTTTACCTGTAATTCCTATACCGGTCTGAACTTCATCAAAAATTAAAAGAATGTCATGCTGATCGCAGATCTTTCTCAATCCCATTAAAAATTCGTCTCTGAAATGGTTGTCTCCTCCTTCAGCCTGAATCGGCTCGATGATGATACACGCCACTTTATCAGGATTCATTAAAATTGCTTCTTCGATATTTAATAAAGCCAGTCTTTCGTTTTTAATGGTTTCTTCCAAATTCTCTTCCGTGATCGGGAAAGTAAGTTTAGGATTTAGGATTCTTGGCCAGTCGAACATCGGGAAATACTGATATTTTCTGGGATCGGAAGTGTTGGTTAAGCTTAAAGTATACCCGCTTCTTCCGTGGAATGCCTGTCTGAAATGGATGCAGATTCCCGCTTCCACATCAAGACCTTTTTCGAAATTTTTACGCGTTTTCCAGTCGAAACACGCTTTCAGGGCATTCTCTACCCCTAAAGTTCCGCCTTCGATAAAGAAAGCATACTGCAGTTCTTCAGGAATTACCACTCTTTCGAAAACTTCTAAGAAATGTGCATATTCCTCAGAATACACATCCGCCAAAGTGGGTTTGTTTACCGCCATTTTTCCCAGCCATGCCGATTTCTCAACGATATAGGGATGATTGTAACCGATGGATGCCGAAGCAAACATGGAAAACATATCTAAATATTCTCTGTCTGTAAGTTTATCATATAACCATGATCCGTGGGATTTTTCAATATCCATCACGAAGTCGAAACCATCTGCCAAAACGTGTCTGCCAACGGTTTCTTTTACTTTATTTGCTTTTATTTCAATTGTTTGTTCCATTTTTAAATAAAAATCTTAGGGGTGATTAAAATTTAATAATAATTTGAGACTTAAAAACCGGGACTTTAGATTTTTAAACTCATGATGTTAGTTTTTAAAGATCAAACTTAATTCCCTGTGCTAAAGGTAAGTTTGTCGTATAATTGATGGTGTTGGTCTGTCTTCTCATGTAATACTTCCAAACATCTGATCCGGATTCTCTTCCTCCTCCGGTTTCTTTTTCTCCACCAAAAGCTCCGCCGATTTCCGCACCTGAAGTTCCGATGTTTACATTGGCAATTCCACAGTCTGAACCTGCATGAGAAAGGAATAATTCTGCCTCTCTTAAGTTCTGCGTCATGATTGCAGACGACAATCCCTGAGGAACATCATTCTGGATGGCAATTGCTTCTTCTAAAGTTTTGTATTTGATTAAATATAAGATAGGCGCGAAAGTTTCATGCTGAACGATTTCATAAGAATTCTTTACTTCAGCGATACATGGTTTTACGTAACAACCGGATTCATATCCTTTTCCTTTCAGAACTTCACCTTCCACGATGAATTTTGCACCTTCTTTTTTACCTTTTTTGATGGCTTCCTGATACATATTTACCGCATCAGTATCGATAAGCGGTCCCACATGATTCGTTTCATCCAAAGGATTTCCGATTTTCAGTTGTCCGTACGCTTTTACCAGTCTGTTTTTCACTTCATCATACACACTTTCGTGGATAATCAGTCTTCTTGTGGAAGTACATCTCTGTCCTGCCGTTCCTACAGCTCCGAAGACAGCTCCGATAATTGACATATCAATATCTGCATCTTTAGAAATGATGATAGCGTTGTTTCCACCTAATTCAAGGATCGATTTCCCGAATCTCTGCGCAACATTCGCTGAAACCATTCTTCCGACTCTTGTAGAACCGGTGAAAGAAACTAAAGCAACTCTCTTGTCATCTACTAATTTCTGTCCGATTTCATGATCTGCAACCAATACGCTGGAAATACCTTCGGAAAGGTTATTTTCCTTTAACACTTCGTTCATGATGTTTTGGCAGGCAATCGCGCAAAGCGGTGTTTTTTCTGACGGTTTCCAGATCGTAACGTTACCGCAGATCCATGCTAAAGCTGTGTTCCAAGCCCAAACCGCTACCGGAAAGTTGAACGCGGTAATGATTCCCACGATTCCCAACGGATGATACTGCTCATACATTCTGTGTCCCGGTCTTTCCGAGTGCATTGTGTACCCGTGAAGCTGTCTTGAAACCCCTACTGCAAAATCGCAGATATCGATCATTTCCTGAACTTCTCCAAGACCTTCCTGCAGGGATTTTCCCATTTCATAGGAAACCAGTTTCCCCAAATCGTCTTTGTACTGTCTTAATTTCTGACCTAACTGTCTTACAATTTCCCCTCTTTTAGGAGCCGGAATCAGTCTGAACTCTTTAAAAGCTTTTTCAGCCGTCTCAATTACCTTGTCATAATCAGATTCTCCGGAAGTCTTCACTTTAGCGATCAGATTACCGTCTACGGGAGAGTAACTTTCTATGATTTTCCCCGCTGCAAAGTATTTTCCGCCTACTGAAGTTCCTTTATTTTCATCCTTAATTCCTAGATTTTTGAGTGTTTTTTCGATTCCAAAATCCTTTACTTTTTTAGACATAAAAATTTTACTTTTCGTTTCCTCTAAAGATAGAAATATTATGCGAAACGCAAAATTTTAATTTTTTAACATGTTTTTTATTTGGACTAATTATAAACATAGTTATCTTTGTATAGGAATCATTTTTATTTCAGAAATGGAAAATAATAAGATCAATAAAGAACCTGCCACAGAGGAAAAAAAATCCTCCAGATGGAAAAGCCTTGTAAAAAAATTCGGGATCGGCGGAATTATATTTTTTACCGTAAAAGGAATTATTACCTCTACGCTGATCTATTTTCTGGGGAAAAATTTCTGGACGGTGATCTCCGATTATGTTACGGGAATATTTGATTAATTGATTGATACATACATACAAAAAGCTGAGAAATTTTCTCAGCTTTTGTTTTGGATTCAATGTCATTCGAAATGACCGTATTTTTTACCTATTCTTTCTTTTTCCTTCCTGAATTAATCAGGCTCTGATGCAGCAAATACTCAATCTGCCCGTTTACACTCCTGAATTCGTCATTTGCCCATTTTTCCAGAAGCTTAAATGTAGACTCATCAATCCTTAAAACAAAAGATTTTTTGCCTTTATTTTCGGAAGGATTCTGAGCTTTTTCTGATTTCATTTTTGTTAATTCTTTTTGTTTTCAACGCAAATGGCGCAAAGGTTTCTTTTGATTACTGTGAATATTTTTCGTTAGAAAAGGCGTTTCACTCAGCAAATGCTTTATGTTTATCATTCTGAATGAAGAGTAGTGAGATGAAAAATATCGTTTTTTTTAACTTTACATTAAAAAGATTATGATTATCCGTTATTGATCATAATGCTTAATTTTCACGCAAAGGATCGCTAAGATTCTTTTATATACCAACTGTTTTTAAGTTCGCAAAGGCGTTTCACTCAGCTAAGAACTCAAAGGTTTTCTAATTATGACAAATTACGGACAATCATAAAAAGATTTCTCCTTCGTCGAAATGACAGAATACCTTGAAAATCTTTAATTATACAAAGTTCCGGCATTTAAAATCGGCTGTGCCGCTTTTTCCCCGCAAAGAACCACCATTAAATTGCTCACCATGGCTGCTTTTCTTTCGTCATCCAGTTCTACGATATTTTCTTCTGAAAGCTTTTTCAGGGCTAAATCTACCATTCCTACAGCTCCTTCCACGATCTTTGTTCTTGCCGCTACAATTGCCGTTGCCTGCTGTCTCTGCAACATCGCTCCTGCGATTTCTGATGCGTAAGCCAGGTGTGAAATTCTTGCTTCCTGAATGGTAATTCCTGCCTTTGAAAGTCTTTCGGTAAGCTCCTGCTCTAAGATTGCATTGATCTTTTCTCCGCCTTCTCTTAAAGTAATCGGCGCATGATCGTCTTCTAAATTATCATAAGGAAAACTCATCGCCAGATGACGTACCGCGGCTTCACTCTGCATTTTCACAAAATCTGAATATCTTTCCACATCAAAAGCTGCTTTGTAGGTATCTCCCACTTTCCAGACAATCACAACTGCAATTTCTATAGGATTTCCCATCTTGTCATTCACTTTAAGAGTCTGTCCCTGTAAATTTTCTGAACGGAGACTGATTTTCTGCGAGGAATATAAAGGATTGATAAAAAACAAACCGTTGTCTTTTACGGTTCCGACATATTTTCCGAAAAAGTTCAGCACTCTTGAATGATTCGGCTGAATAATCATTAACCCTTTCATAAAAAAGCAAAACAGAATAAATGACAATAATGATAAAACGACAAGCGTAACACTGTTATCGACACCGATTGCAAATAAATAAACGGAAACGGCAAACAATCCAAGACAAATGACCAAAGTAAGGTATCCCGACATTGGTTTTAAGATTTTTTCCATGATATTGATTTTTTAATTTGATATTATTTTGATATCATAAAGGTATAAATTTTTTCACATGAAAAATCTTTTATTTTAAAATTTCTTTTGACTTGAATCAAAAGAAACAAAAATTCAAGACCCGGAATCTGAATGCTAAAAATTAAAATTTAATTCCTAAAATTCTCAAAACCTGCACGAGTCAGATATTTGTTCTTCAGTTCAATATTTGTGTCGTGCTTCGAACAGTGAGAATTTTTTAACGGATTAAATCTTAATTTTCTTAACGCTTTAGCTTCTTCTGTCGGTTAAATTCTAAGCACAAAAAATCCCTGAAAAATTAATTTCAGGGATCGTATGTATGATATTTTATTGATTATCCGTTATTAGTAATACTGCTTTTAAACGCAAAGGATCGCTAAGATTCTTTTTATATACTAACTGTTTTTAAGTTCGCAAAGGCGTTTCACTCAGCTAAGAACTCAAAGGGTTTTTAATTATGCCAAATTATGGAGAATCATTATCTTAAATTTATTTTTTATTTAAAATTCTGAACTTGTAATAAGATGCGGCTGATAAAAGTGCCATTGTTGCAAGTCCGATGTAAACCCAAGCCGGAACCGGAACCGGATCTCCCGCTGCGTAAGAGTGAAGCCCGCTCAGGTAATAATTTACTCCGAAATACGTCATAACCATCGAGCAGAATGCAAACATCGTCGCAACGTGAAATGCCCATCTGCTTCTTAATCCCGGAACCAGTCTCATGTGAAGAACAAATGCATATACCATAATAGAAATGAATGCCCATGTTTCCTTCGGATCCCAGCTCCAGTATCTTCCCCAGGATTCGTTTGCCCAGATTCCTCCTAAGAAGTTTCCTACGGTTAATGCAAACAGACCTATGGTTAAAGACATTTCAGAAACGATTACCAGTTCTTTCAGCGTTGTATCGTGATGCAATTTATACGTTTCTTTATTGGAAATGATATAAAATACCAGACTGATTACTGCAATGATCATCGACAGTGCAAAGAACCCATAACTTGAAGTTATAATTGCAACGTGAACAATCAGCCAATACGATTTTAATACCGGAACCAAAGGTGTAATCTGCGGATCAAGAGCAGAACCTCCATGCGCAAATCCCATCATAATTACAGCTACCATAAATCCGGCTGCAGGAATTAATGCGTTGGAATTTCTGTAGAGTAATAAACCTGCTGTAATTCCTACCCAAGAAATGAAAATAATGGCTTCATACCCATTACTCCACGGAGCGTGACCGGAAATATACCATCTTGCCACCAAACCAAGGAAATGGAAAAGATATCCTACAATACCTAAAACAATGATAACTTTAATTGCTTTATTTAAAACTTTTTTAGGCTTAAATAATTCAACAAAACCTAAGATTAATAGCAATCCTCCGATTAATGTGTAGAAGATTAACAATTTGAAGTTGATGTTCACTTTATTCATGAACACCTCAAGATCAACTTTGGATTTCGCAGGAACAACAGCTTTCCCCCATTTTTGCTGATATTCTGAAAGCTTCGCCAGTTGCGCATCTGCTTTTGCCCAATTTCCTGATTGCTGAGCCTGCAAAACTTCCGCAAAATAAGGCCCCATAACCTGCTGAGATTCCATATCCGGTTCCATTTTCTGATCTAGCCATGAATGCCATGTGTGATTGGCGTCGTTCTTTACCGGAACAATTCTCATGAACTGACCGCTGAAAAATTCGTTGAAGATCTGAACTCTTTCGTTTACCGCAATCACTTCTTTATCATAATTGGTCTGTTCAGCCGGTTTTTTACGGAACGCAGTGTTGTAATCACTTTCAAGGATATATCTTAAATTTCCGTTGGCATCCGCAGGAAAAAGATTCATTAAAGAAGTGTATCCGTCTTCGTCTGCTTTGGTTTTATTTTTCAGTTCATCTCCGCCTTTTGTTCCTACTTTAATCATCGGAACCATTGTCCAGCTTGGCGTATCGATATTCACCGACAAAAACCATTGGTTTGCCGTTAGAGATTTTCCGTCTGTTCCTTTAAACTCGTCTTTTTTATAAAGCTTTCTTAAAACATCCAAAGCTTCGGTATTGATCGGAACGATTCTTCCTTCAAAATTCTGTACTAAAAGATATCCGAATTTATCAGCATGTTCTGCGCTGATTTTATTTCTGGCAATAATTTCATCGGCAGAAACCACTTTCATTTTTGTAAACGGCTGCGCTCCCTGTGGTTTTAATGTTTCTGAACCTTGAGCGTGACTGTGATTATCTCCTTCCACATGGATGTGTTCCCTGCTTCCGTCGGTTGTGCCATGTGTCTCAATTTTCTGGGCATTTAAGCCGAAACTCAACAATAATAAAATTACTGCTGCTGCTTTCTTTTTGTTAACGTCTTTCAGCATTTTGTTTAATTTCCAGAAGTGGGTTCCTTTCCAGAAGAACATAAAGAACATTCCCCCGAATAAGAATGTATACCCGATATAGGAAATCAAAGTTCCCCAATAATCGTGGTTTACGGAAAGAACGGTTCCCATTCTGTCCGGATCGAAGCTCGACTGGAAGAAACGGTATCCTTTATGGTTCAGAACGTGGTTCATATAGATTTTAAAAGGAGTCTGTTTTCCTTCATCAATAATTTTAATGTGGCTTTCGTACGCACTCGGAGAAGAACTTCCCGGATAAGTTTCCATGATGAAATCATCCAGTTTAAGCGAGAAAGGCGTATTGTAAATTTTAGGTCCGAAACCGATCATAATGTTCAGTCCGTCCATTGTTACCTGTTTGTAAGCATTCGGATTTCCTTTTTCAACAGAAAGATCTACCATTTGCTTTGTTTTAGGCCCCTGAAGTTCTACCGTTAACATATCCGGAACATTCTGATCTTTCTTTCTGTCGCCTTCAATCGCCATCAGTTTTCCTTTTTTAAGACCTTCCGGAACTACTAATTTTAATTCGTTGATGGAATATAAACTTCTTAAAGCCAAAGGCTGGAATTCATCTTTCACCGTTGTTCCGGTTGCCTGAGTTGCCATCGTCATGTAACTTGCATCCACAGGAGTTTTGATGAACAGTTTTCCGCCTTCGTTTTTAAATTCAACCGCTCCTTCAATAGCTCTGTTGAACGTTACCAAAGTTCCGTTGATTGATTTTGTTTCGCCCGGCTTGATGAAAATATTCTGTCTTCCGGTTTGTCCTGTGGAAACCAAATGAAGATATTCTGCTCCATTCGGATCAGCCAGAAGACTGTCTTTTTTTCGCTGAACATATTCTTTGGCAACTACTTTTACTTTTTTGTCATGGAATTCATAGGTTGCTTCCAGATCCTTGTGCAAAGGAGACATTAAGTAAGGAATATCTTTATAATCAAGAACATCGCCTTTCTCTTCAATCTGTACTTTAAGGAAGTTTTTATCCGTTACAATTTCGTTAGACGTTTCTCCTTCGCGAATGTGCATAGTCCCTTCGAAACTGATGTACCTTGTGATTGCACCACCGATGAAGATGAGTATAAAAGCAAGGTGAAACACCAGAACCGGCCATTTTTCTCTCTTCCAAAGTCTATATCTTCCGATATTTCCGATGAAGTTGAGAATGAGCAGGAACATGATAAGTTCGAACCATTTCGCTTCGTAAATTAACGCTTTTGCTGTAGGAGTACCGTAGTCGTTTTCCAAGAACGTTGCATAAGCCATCGCAAATGCATACACCAGTAACAATACAGCCATTGTCCTGGTCGAGATAAGAATATCTTGCAGCTTCTTCATGATTTATATACTTGACATGCAAAAATAAGGATGATAAACCATAAAGACTCCAAAAAAAACTGTCATTTATCAGTTGAGACTGCTTTTAATCTTATTTTTATTGATTCTTAATAAGCAAATTTCCTTTGAGGAAAATTTAAAACGAAAAAAACATCAGAATTGAATTCATAAAAGCTATAAAACTGATTGACAAGCTCTATTTATTCAGAATTTTTAATTTTTATTTGATTCAAATTTTCAAAACAGTAAAAAATGATCGAATATTTTTTCCCAGTTCATTTTATTTTAAATATTTTTAATCATCAAAACCAAATCAATCTAAAAATTCTTTTGAAATAAAGGAAAATTAGTTACTTTTTTAAGCTTATGAGCATCCGTTTAATGTAGGAAAAACATTAAATTTGCCAATTGACATTATGAATAAAAACACACAAAACAAACCGACTGAATCGCCTGATAAGGGCAAATTTTTATCTAAGCCAAGAGTATTCTTCGGGCTTACTTTCATTCTTTTTTCTGTAGTGCTTACTTTTTCGTTCGTTTCTTACCTGATGAACTGGAAGGCAGATCAGAGTCAGGCAGGAACGATGCTCGATAAAAGTATAAAATCTTCCAATCTTTTCGGAAAACTGGGCGACTGGCTCGGAAATATTTTTATTTTCGAAAGTATCGGAGTGGCTTCATTCATCATTGCCTTTTTATTTCTGGTTTTCGGAACCGTTATCCTGAAAAAGAAAATGTTCAAACCTTGGAAAACGGTAGGTCATTCCCTGTTTTTCATTTGCTGGCTTCCGATCCTTTTTGGAGCGATTACTAAAGGACAGGGTGTTTTAAGCGGAGTTTACGGATATCAGATCATGGAGTCTCTGAATACGATTATTGGTTCTTATGGTCTCTGGCTGGTTTTAATTGCAAGTATTGCTTTGTATTTTATTTTAGAGTTTAATCTTCGTCCGAGTTCTATCAAGTCTAAATTAAATGATATCAACGAAAATACCATCGGAAAAGTAAGATCGATGATGCCGAGTTCTGATGAAAATTTTGAAGCGGATGAAGAACTGATTGAGGAAATTGAAACGACAGAACAGGAAGAAGAACAACCTAAAATAAAAGTAACGGAGGTTGCAGAAAAACCAACTCCCAAAATGGCGGAGCCTGAACGTGTAAAAGTTCCGAAAGGTTTTCCTGAAGTTCCGGTTTCCAGCAATTTGGATCCGATTATAACGCCGAATAAAACGTCTTTTGATGAGGAACCTAAAAATGATTTTTCAAACTCCATCAATTTAAATCTTGACTCCAGACCTAAAGTTCCTACTACAAGTCCGGAACAGGCTTTTGATATGACGCCTTCTATTCCGGTAAGCACAGTTACTGCGGCTGCGCCTCAGGAAAATATTAAATTTAATGTAGAAGTAGCTCCGGTTATCGATATTCTGGATGATGCCGATAAAAAATCTCAGGAACTGGTAGACAAACACGGATTGTACGATCACAAGCTTGATCTTGCCAAATTCCAGATGCCGCCTGTTGAATTGCTGAAAGATTACGGAAACGAAGAAATTTCGATCAACAAAGACGAACTGGAAGAAAACAAAAATAAAATTGTCGGATTGCTGAAAAACTTTAACGTAGGAATTGCCGAAATTAAAGCGACGATAGGACCGACTGTAACCTTATATGAAATTGTACCGGAAGCGGGAATCCGTGTAGCTGCGATCAAAAAACTGCAGGATGATATCGCCCTGAATCTTTCTGCTTTGGGAATCCGTATTATTGCACCGATGCCCGGAAAAGGAACCATCGGAATTGAAGTTCCGAGGAAAAATCCGACGATGGTTTCTATGCGTTCAGTGATTGCTTCGCAAAAATTCCAGAATACGGATATGGATCTTCCCGTTGTTTTCGGTAAAACCATTTCGAATGAAATTTTCATGGCAGATCTATCCAAAATGCCTCACTTACTGATGGCAGGAGCAACAGGACAGGGTAAATCGGTCGGAATTAATGCAATTCTCACTTCTCTTCTGTATAAAAAACATCCGAGTGAACTGAAATTTGTAATGGTGGATCCTAAAAAAGTGGAACTTTCATTATATTCAAAAATTGAAAGACATTATCTTGCGAAACTTCCGGATGCAGAGGAAGCCATCATCACCGATACGAATAAAGTAATCAACACTCTGAATTCTCTCTGTATCGAAATGGATACGAGATATGATTTGCTTAAAAATGCATTCTGCAAAAATTTAAAGGAATACAATAAAAAATTCACAGAAAGAAAACTGAATCCGGAAAACGGTCACCGTTACTTACCTTACATTGTTTTGGTGGTGGACGAATTTGCAGATTTAATTATGACTGCCGGAAAAGAAGTTGAATTACCGATTGCCAGATTGGCTCAGTTGGCAAGAGCGGTGGGAATCCACTTAATTGTTGCAACACAAAGACCTTCCGTAAATGTAATTACAGGTATGATTAAAGCGAATTTCCCTGCAAGAGCAGCGTTCAGGGTAATTTCCAGTGTAGATTCCAGAACGATTCTGGATTCTCCGGGAGCAGATCAGCTTATTGGGAAAGGAGATATGCTTTATTTTAACGGAAATGAAATTTTAAGGCTTCAGTGTGCTTTTGTAGATACTCCTGAAGTGGAAAGACTTGCAGAATTTATCGGAGAACAAAAAGGGTATGCTTCCGCATTTATCCTTCCGGAATATGTTTCTGAAGATTCTACCAGTACAGTGGGAGCTTTTGATCCGAATGAAAAAGATGCTTTATTCGAAGATGCTGCGAGAATTATTGTTTCTACTCAGCAAGGTTCTACTTCCATGCTTCAGAGACAACTGAAACTGGGATATAACAGAGCGGGAAGAATTATGGATCAACTGGAAGCCAGCGGAATTGTCGGCGGATTTAACGGGGCAAAAGCAAGAGAGGTCCTCATCAGTGACCTTCATTCTTTGGAACAGTTTTTGGAAGATCTGCGCAGTTAAAGAGAAATTTCAGTTTAACTTTTAACATTAAAGAAAGTCTAAAGATTAAAGAATTTAATAAAAATGAAAAATATTATTTCAAAAGTTATAGTAAGCAGTTTGGCAGTTGGAGCGTTCGGATTTACGAATGCACAGAAGATTGATGCAAAGGCAAAAAAAATCCTTGATGATATTACAGCTAATTATAACTCTAAGAAAAATTCGTACTTCAAATTTTCGTTCGGAAGCGGAACCAACGGAAAAGTAGATAAATCGGAACCCGGAATTTATTATGCTGCGGGAGATAAATACAAACTGAAGATCATGGAAACGGAGCAGATCTTCGACGGAAGTAAAATCTATAACATCAATACAGAAGATATGGAAGTTACGGTAGCGAAACCTAACGGAAGCAGCTCCATGTTCTCCCCTATCAACTATCTTTCTACCTACAGAAAAGATTATAATGTAACGTACGGAGGAAAGAAAAATGTAGATGGCGTAAATGCGGATTTCATTAAATTAACTCCGGTAAAATCCAACGGAATAAAATACGTTTATCTTTTTGTAGATTCTGCTAAAAAACAGATGGTAAAACTGGAACAGCACGGAAACAATAAAGACCTTGCCGTAATTGCGATTAAAGAATACAAGGAAAACCAGACTTTGGATCCGGGAATGTTTACATTTGATAAAAACAAATACAAAAATTACCTGATCACAGAACTTTAAAAATAATCAGCAGATAAGCGGATACGCCGATTTGCTTTTAATTAAACTTGTCTAAACTTTTTTACCGCAAAAGATGCAAAAGATTATAATACTTTAGTTATTAAGTTTAATACTTAAATGTAAAAAGAGCACATAAGTTAAAAAAATCAAAGATTTTTCTCTTTGCAGACTTTTGAAATACTTTAAATAAACTCAACAAAGTCTTTTGTCTCTTTTGCGGTTACATTTAAAATTAGTTTAAACAAACTTATTATAAAAATTTCATAAAATATAAGAGCTGCAAAGAAAACTTTGTGGCTTTTTGTTTAATTTTGGCGAATGTTAAAAATACTAGACCGATATATTATAAAAACCTTCTTCGGACCGTTTTTCTTTATATTCAGCGTATTGTTTTTCATCTTTATTGTGAACATTATCTGGATTCAGCTGGGTCAGTTTATGGGAAAAGGACTGAGCTACTGGCAAATCATGAAACTTCTTTTTTACCTCGGGGTAAGTGTAATCAGTATGGTTTTACCGCTCACGATTCTTCTGGCGAGCATTATGTCTTTTGGAGAATTCGGGGAACGGTATGAACTTGCCGCCATGAAAGCCGCCGGAATTTCGCTTACAAGAGTGATGATGCCGCTTTTGGGAGTAACCATTGTGCTTTCCATTATGCTGTATTTTTTCTCCAACAATATCATTCCGGATTTTCAGAGGAAGGCGAAAAATATGCTTTTTAATATTGCGCAGACCAAACCTGCCCTGAATTTTACACCGGGACAGTTTATCGATCAGATTCCCGGAAACATGGTGAAATTCGATAAAATTTATGGTAAAAATGATGAAAATATACAAGGTGTTTTTGTTCATAAAAAAGCAAGCTCTTACGAAAATCAGCAGACCGTAATTGCACAGAAAGGTGTTTTTGCTCCGGCAGAAAACACAAACTATTTGAAGCTTAAATTGTTTAACGGATTTGTTTACGAAGATAATTTTGCCGGAAAAGGAGAAAACATCCGTTTGAAACAGCCCGATCAGGTGATTAAATTTGATACATTAACGCTTCACTTCGACGTAAGTGAGATTATTAACAAAGCCATTGAAGAAGAAAAAATTACAGACGATTACCGTTTCCAGACGTTCCATGAGCTGAATACGACAATCGATAAAACGAAAAAAGACAATCAGAAATTCTTCACCAATGTAAGCAGCGATGTTTTGGGACAGACCAATTCTGTGGTAAGTTATATGGACACCAAACAGAACAGCGCAAAGGCAAAACCGAAGCAGATTATTAAGCTTGATACGGTGAAAGGGGATAAAAAACTGGAGATCATCAATAATGCTTATAACCGTCTTGATAACCTGAAAAGTACGCTTGAAGGAAAAAATAACGAGATTGATCCCGGCGTAAAATATTACAGCAAAGTAGTGATTTATCAGCAAAGAATCGTGACGTATTCTTTCACCTGCATCATTTTCTTTCTGATCGGTGCGAGTTTGGGTTCCATTATCCGAAAAGGAGGAATGGGACTTCCTGTAGTGATTGCAATTGTTATTTTCATTATTTTCTACGTGATTAATGTAGGCTTTGAAAATATGGCGTGGTCCGGAAAGATCAATCCTTATCTTGCAGCATGGGTTCCGAATCTGGTATTGTTTCCTTTCGGAGTATGGATGACGTACAAAGCTCTTACGGATTCTCAACTGTTTGATGCCGAGAAATACAAAGCGGCTTTCAAGCCTGTTATCAAACTTTTTGTAAAGAATCAAGAACACAAAAGGTATCAATAATAAGCTGTACCCTATACAATATAAAAGATCCGGAATTTCTCCGGATTTTTTTGTGGTATGTTAAAAAATGAATTTCAATTTCATTTCAGCTATAAAAAATTATCTTTGTCAAAAATTATAACAGTTTTATATGAGAAAATTATTATTGATTGGCTTATTCAGTATCGTTTCTTTCAATGCGTATGCGCAGGAAGACAATACGGAATACGAAATGAGAATCGGGGAAAAGCCGGGATACATTATTGATAAAAGCGGGAAAAAGATCGAAGGTATTGTAAGACTTGCCGGAGACGAAATGAATCCGTGGACAAATCAGAAAAAAGTGAAATTCATTGCAACTTCGGACGTTGACAATTCAAAGAAAAAGCAAAAATTCAAAACGTATGATGTTGATGATCTTAAAGGTTATATGGCGATCGACAACAATACGGAAAGAGTTTTTGAGACGATAAAATACACCAATACAAAAGAAGCGTACAACACCCAGAACGGAGGTTTAAGTGGTGGTTTAAAAGCTTTCAACAACCTTACAAAAAGCAATCAGTTTGCAGAAGTTGTTGCAGACGGAAAAATTAAAGTGTATAAGGTATACGGTTTCCCGACTACTTTCTCAGCAGGCGGACAAATCGCTGTTGCAGACGAGGAAAACAAAAGAATGAGAGAAAATCCGGCGTATGTTTATTCCAAAAAAGGCGGAAAACCGGAAGAGCTTAATGTTGCAAAAGCAAAGATCATTACTGCAGACTGCCCTGTTGTAAAAGCTAAAGTAACAAAAGGAGAATACGGTTCTTTGAAAAATGATACCAAAAAGAGATCGGGTTTAGGAAAATTCATCCGAAATGAAATCGATAATGCGATGGCAGATAATCTTTCTATCGTGAATGAAGTGATCTACGATTATAACGAAAATTGTAAATAATCAATTTAAAATATTTTTTACGGCAGTTTCAGTTTGGAGCTGCTTTTTTATTTTAGTTTTTTATTAATGGAAATATTCTTGTCAAAGTACAAAAAAGCAAGATTTTTATTAATCTCAAATCTTTAAGGCGCAAGAAAATTAAAGATTTTCAATAAGGATGATGCTTAATTTTATTTTAGATAAAATCTTAGCGCTTTAAAACAGGACAGTATTTAATGAATATTTTCCACCTTTGCGATGGTTACAGTGATTAAGTCTAAATAAGTTTTGCGCATGTTTTTTGCAGTACGATTTATCTAAATCATCTTTTATGAAAATACTTCTTTTCAGTTTAGGTTTTCTTGCTGTGGTTTCCTGTAAAAAAGAAAATGCCAAAAACTTTCAAAATAATTCAATGACTGATAATGTAACGATAAATAAATCTTCGGAAAAACCAAATGATTCAATTCAATCTATTGAAGATATTAAAAAAGAATATGCAATTGTAAACAAGCTTTTGTCTGCGAAACAAATGGACTCAACGAAATTCACGTATAACTGCAACGAAAAAGAAGGTGAAGTTGTTTTGTATTATGAGAACAAAGCTCTCAGAATGGTTAAAGATTCTTATGCAGAACACAGTCATTTTTCTTCATCCACAAAATATTATGTAAAAAACAACAGCGTATTTTTCATTTTTAAAGAAGAAACGGTATGGAATTTTGATGAAGGCGGAACGCCCGAAAAACCCGAAACTAAAGATGATATCAATGAAAAAAGAATCTATGTTTTAAATGATAAAGCCATTCAGTGCCTCGAAAAAAATTACACGATTCGCTCAAAAGGAAATAATAAAAATCCAGATTTAGTTCCCAATAAAGAAACAAAATGCAACATTTCCGATCTCATAAAAAACTATAATTTAATCCTTAAAAATAAAGACAAAAAAGGAGAAATCAATTGTCTGTAATGCATACAAAAACCAAAAGCGGCTTCAAAATGAAACCGCTTTTTATATTTTCAGGAGCCGAAAATTATACTTTCATAATTTCAGCTTCTTTTACTTTAAGATGCTCGTCGCAAGCTTTTACATATTTGTCGGTAAGCGTCTGAATATCTGCTTCAACACCTTTAATGATGTCTTCAGAAACTCCTTCCAGTCTTTTAAGCTCTTTCAGACCGTTCTGTCTTGCGTTTCTTACGACTACTTTCGTATCTTCTGCTTCAGACTTAGCCTGTTTTGCCAGTTCACGTCTTCTTTCCTCCGTTAAAGGCGGTACATTAAGGATAATGTTGATCCCGTTATTAGAAGGTGCAAAACCTAAATTTGAATTGATGATTGCTTTTTCAATATCATTAATGGCTTTTGCGTCCCAAGGTTGAATAGAAATCGTCATTGCATCGGGAATAGAAACATTGGCAACCTGATTAATTGGAGTTAATGCTCCGTAATATTCCACCATCACATCCTGAACCATTGTTGTAGACGCACGTCCCGCTCTGATTCTCTGAAATGCATGATCCAGGTGCTTAATAGCTGCTTCCATGTCCTGCTGTACAGACTCTACTATAAGATCTAATTCTTCCATTATTATAATAAAATTTGATAAGTTACACATATGTTAATGATAAGTAATAAATAATTGGTAATGAGTAATCTTTAAAACTTTAAACTCAAAACCCTGAACTTACTATTACAAATCAACTAAAGTACCAACATTTTCGCCATCAACAATTTTTTCCAGATTTCCGTCTTTGTTCATATCAAAAACAATAATCGGCAGTTTGTTTTCGTGGCTTAAAGTAAATGCCGTCATATCCATTACCTTTAGATTCTTCGCATAAACTTCGTCGAAAGATAGTGAATTATATTTTACCGCATCTGCATTTTTTTCAGGATCGCTGTCGTAGATTCCGTCTACTCTTGTTCCTTTCAAAATAACATCTGCGCCTATTTCGATGGCTCTTAACGTTGCGGCAGTATCTGTTGTGAAATACGGGTTTCCGGTTCCGGCTCCAAAGATCACTACTCTGCCCTTTTCAAGATGTCTTACTGCTCTTCTTTTGATGAATGGTTCTGCTACTTTATCCATTTCGATGGCAGACTGCAGTCTTGTTTTAATTCCCGCATCTTCCAGAGCACCCTGCAAAGCCATCCCGTTGATTACCGTTGCAAGCATTCCCATATAATCTCCCTGTACTCTGTCCATTCCTTTTGCAGCACCTGCTACTCCGCGGAAAATATTTCCTCCTCCGATTACAATGGCAACTTCACAGCCTTTTTCTACTACTTTTTTAATCTCTGCGGCATATTCCTGTAGCCTTTCATTATCAATACCATATTGTCTGTTTCCCATTAAGGCTTCACCACTCAGTTTCAGAAGGATTCTTTTATATTTCATTGTATGTAAATAACTTTTTTTCGTTAGATATATCTGTCTAAAATTTGACTTTGCAAATATAATCATTAATAAGGTTGATTTTTCATTATACATTATAAATTTTAAAAGTGATGTTTTATGGGATCAACAAAGCATTTTTCCTTATAAATAATGCCCCTGCATTTTATAATTTGAGTGAATACATGGCTGTTTAATTAAATTACAAAACATGAAGATTCAAAATACTAATCTTACGCTAAAAGATTAAGCTCAATAAAAATGGCATAGAACTTAAAATAAAACCATGATTTTCACAAAACTTAAATATTTAAATATAAATAATATGAGAAATATTTTGAAAAGTACGAAAAAGGATTATTTTTGCATTACTAATAAACTGAGTTGAAGAAAATTGTCATTTTTTCATTATTTCTGTCAGGAATTGTTTCTTATGCACAAACAGGAACAAACGTTTATCCATTCTTAAATATCCCTGTTTCAGCGAGACAGGCAGCTTTGGGAGGAGATGCAATTTCTGTGAGAGATCGTGATGTTTCCTTTGCTATTGCAAACCCCTCACTACTGAATAAAGATTCCGACAACCAACTGTCTGTAAACGCAACTGCCTATCTTGCAGATTCCAAATACGGAACGATTGCCTATGCAAAAGACTTTGATAACGGTCACATGGCGACCATCAATGCAAGATACATGAGCTACGGAGATATTCCGCGAACAGACGACAGCGGTTTCGAGAACGGAACTTTCAAAGCCTCGGATGTTGCCATCGGAGCAGGATATGCCTATCAGTTTGAAGAAGACTGGACGATCGGAGGTGGATTGAATTTCATTACTTCGAAAATTGATACCTATACTTCTTCCGCCATTTCAGGAAACGCAGGAATTACGTACCACAACAAAAAAAATAAGGAAACAGCATCTGTTGTTTTCAGAAATTTCGGATATCAGTTCAATTCCTTCAACGGAACAAGGGAAAACCTTCCGTTTCGTGTAGATTTGGGATATACAAGAATTTTAAAAGTAATTCCTTTGGCGGTTACCATTACAGCACACGATTTACAGGAATTTAATATTTCTTCCCAGTACAATGTAAACGGGCAGGAAGTAAATACAGGCAGAAAGATTGCTGACCATTTTTCTATCGGAGCAGAACTGTTTCCGGAAAAAGGCTTCAACATCAGATTGGGGTATAACGTAAAAAGAGGAAATGAATTAGCCGTTGCAGACCAGAGAAATTTCTCAGGACTTTCTGCCGGATTCGGGATTAAAATCTCCAGATTCCGTGTAGATTACGCACATGTAAGATATCATAATTCTTCGAATGTCAATCAGATAGGAGTTTCTATTGACCTTACAAGCCATGCAGGATACTAATCGTTAATAATTTTTCAAAACGAAATAAATATCAGAAACCTCAAGAAAATCGCTTGAGGTTTCTTGATTTTTAAGAAAAAATCTTGAAATTTGCAGTATGAAAAAACCTGTAATAGCTATCGACGGGTACTCGTCTACCGGAAAAAGTTCAATTTCTAAAGTCATTGCTGCAAAGCTGGGACTTATTCATCTGGATACAGGTGCGCTTTACAGAGGAGTAACATGGTTTGCTCTTCAGAATTGTTTAAATGACAGCGGAACCATTGATCTTGAGAAATTATTTTCTTCGTTTGATCAGATCGGGCTTGAATTTAAAAATCTTGATGGAGAACTGGTTCTTTTCCTCAATCATATTGATATTTCCAAAGCAATACGTACGAATGAAGTCTCGGAGAATGTAAGTTTTGTTGCCAAACAGAAAGAAGTAAGAGATTTTCTGCTTCAGTCTCAGCGCAATTTGGCAGAAAAAGGCGGCATTATTATGGACGGACGTGACATCGGGACAGTAGTTCTGCCAAATGCGGAATATAAATTTTTTCTTACCGCAAGTATTGATGAAAGAACCAGAAGACGTTATCAGGAACTGATTTCTTTAGGAATTGAAGCAGATGAACAGCAGGTGAAAGAAAACCTTATAGAACGCGACAGAATAGACAGCGAACGCGAAATCGCCCCGTTAAAACAGGCTGAAGATGCCATTGTTATTGATAATACCAACATTTCTAAGAAAGAAACTATTGATGAGATTTTATCTCACATCCAAAAGATTTAACATTTTTTAATAGATGTCTTTCTCCTTTGGTATGTTAATTGTACACTTCATCATAAGTAAAAAGCTAATATTATTAACTATTAAAAAAAACGAAAATGTCTAAAAAAAACAATACAGCGGGTATTTTGGCAGGACTTCTTGCAGGTGCTGCAGCAGGTGTTATCTTAGGAATGCTTTATGCTCCTGAAGAAGGTAAAGAAACAAGAAAGAAAATTAAAACAAAAGCGAACGATCTTAAAGATCAGGCTAAAAATAAATACGGAGAAGTTTCTGAAAAAGTAAAAGACCAGTATGGTAACATCTCTTCTACTTTTAAAGAAACAGCAAACAGTGTTGCAAACACCGTAAAAGACGGATATGATAAATACAAAGATCAGATCGTTTCTAAAACTGCAGACGTAGTAAAAAATGTAGAATCTGAACTAAATGATCTAAAATAATAATATAGTTTATTTTTTTAGGTAAATTATGAGAAGGAACTTTATAAACGAAAGTTCCTTTTTTTGTAACTTTAAAGAAAAACAATGATTGAAACTATTAAAGAATACGCTTCGAAAAGGATCGATCTCCTGAAAATTGAAGCTACCGAAAAATCCTCTCTTTCGGCAGGAATGATCACCTATTTCGTGGTTTTGCTGGTCGCTTTTGGTTTTTTCATCATTCTGTTCAACTTCGGAATTGCCTTTCTTATCGGTAAAGCATTGGGCGACCAGTCTTACGGATTCCTTATTGTAGCCGCATTCTATCTTTTAACCATGATTCTTATCGTGCTGTTTAAAAAGAAAATCGTAAATTATGTGGCAGATCAGGTAATTAAATTTTTAAATCATTAAACTATGAGCAGAAAATATGAAAGCTTAGAGGAACTGAGAAGAAAGAAAAAGCTGCTGAAGCAGGAAATAGACGGTCTGGAAGATCTCCTTACCTTCAAAAATACCAAGGAAAGCCTAAGTGCTTTTACCAATGGCTTAACAGACCAGTACCTTCAGGAAAAAGTAGATGAAGACGGTGATGAAAAAGTAGTTCTGCGAAAAGATGTTATTGCCAGACAGATCACCTCTGAAATTAAAGGTGCCCTGATCAATAAAAATACAGCAATGGGAATAGCCAATTCTGCCTTCAAAGGAGATGCGGCAGATATTATGATAAACCTTGCAGTCACAACATTTGTCGGAAATTATGCCAGAAAAAACTTTAAAAGTTCAAACTGGAAGAATAAATTAATTGGCGCTGCGATGATCTATCTCGCTCCTGTCGCCTTAAGATATGTAAGAAAGAAACTTGAAACGTATCAGAAAAACAAAAGTGTTTCGAGTATGGAACAGCTTATCTAAAGTTTGAGGGTTTTAGAGTTGGAGTGTTCAAGAGTTAATCTCATTACGCTCCCATTCTAAAACCCTTTAATATTTGATTAAATCTCAAGATCTATCTATTGATCTTTTTCACACAAACTCTCCGACTCTCTTACTCACTTCCTCCAAACAATTGTCCTAAAATAATCCCTGCTGCCATTGAAACATTAAGACTTTCTGTAGATTGCGATTTTCCGAATCTTGGGATCATCACACTTTTATGAAGTAGTTTTTCCGTTTCCGGACGCATCCCGTTGCCTTCATTTCCTAAAATTAAATTCATTTTTTCAGGTCTTTCGAAAGTATAGATATTTTCACCATCCATATCGGTTCCGATGTTGATATTTCCTGTTTCGGATAAATATTCAGTCAGGTTTGTATAAACGATATTTACCCTCGTAAAAGATCCCATACTTGCCATAATAACTTTAGGATTATAGAAATCTACGGTATCTTCACTGCAGATAATCTGCTCGATACCGAACCAGTCTGCAAGACGGATCATTGTTCCCAGATTTCCGGGATCCTGAATTCCATCCAAAACCAACTGAAGATTTTTATCCTCTTTTTTTTCTTCAGGATGAAGATAACAGACCGCCACAGAATCTTTTGGATTTTGCAAAAAACTGATTTTTTTCAACTCATTTTCAGAGATATGAGTTACCGGA
This sequence comes from Chryseobacterium gambrini, assembly GCF_900156825.1. GTDB lineage: Bacteria > Bacteroidota > Bacteroidia > Flavobacteriales > Weeksellaceae > Chryseobacterium > Chryseobacterium gambrini. Next base: position 493,789 of record NZ_FTOV01000001.1, read on the forward strand.
GCTTCCATACGGTCTAATTTTTGCGGATCCGTAGAAAATATTTCTTTAATTTTAAATCTGGAATCAGGAAGTTCACGAATGATTTTATTACCTTCAACCAAAAACAAATTGTATTTTTGCCTGAACTTCTTTTTATCTAAAGACTGTAAAATTTTTATTGTATGAGCTGTAAGCATTATAAGAATTCTCCTCAAAAGTATTATAAAATTATATCATTTGCAACATTTGTAGGTCTCCTTTATGCTTGTAGTACCACTAAAAAAGTTCCGGACGGCGAATATTTGCTGGTAAAAAACAATTTTCAGTTTGAAGATAAGAAAGAACCCTTCGATGGCGAACTGAAAGATTACGTACAGCAAAAGCCCAATAAAAGACAGCTTCTTTTCATGCCTTTAAGCCTTTGGCTTTACAATGCTGCCAATCCCAAATACGACACGCTTCTTAACGAGTACATGACGTATCCTAATGAACTGAGAAATCAAAAACTGAGAGATTCTCTATTCATTAAATACAACATGAAAAACAGTGTGGGTAAAAGTCTGTTTTTCGACAGGTTATACCACAACTGGGGTTCCGCACCGGTAATTCTCGACCAGACAAAAACTTCAAAAAGTACTGAATCTATCCAAAAAAGAATGACGTATCGCGGCTATTGGAATGCAGAAGTGAAATTTAAGCATGAACTTGATTCCGCTGCAAAAAAAGCTGCCGTTAATTATTTTATTACGCACAATCAGCCTACTTATATTAAGGATTATTATTACAACATATCAGATCTAAATATCAAAAGCCTTTATCAGCAGAAAATCCGTGAAACTCTTATAAAGAAAGGACAAATTCTGGATCAGACCGTTTTGGAGAAAGAAGTTGGAAGGATTAATGATCTCATGCGGGAATATGGTTATTACCGTTTTAACAGCCTTGGCGATGAGGTAGGTTTTGTGGCAGATTCTCTTAAAAGCACAAAACAGGTTCCGCTGGTTCTGGAAATCCGCAAAGATTCTCTTGATAGTCCTTATAAACAGGCAACCATCGGAAATATTGATGTTGCCATCGTAGACGAGGCAAAAGATTTTCCAAATAATACAATAAAAGACAGCTTAAGAGGTATCCGTTTTCATAAAACAGACAACAGCTACGATTCCCGTGCGATCTGGAGAGCCATCATCGTAGGAAACAAACAGGTTTACGATCAGAAAAAGCTCGATCTTACCAAAAGAAATATTCTGGCAATGAACAATTTCAGCATTCTGAAAGCCAGAGATTCTTTAAGAAGAGGCGGCGGTACAAGCCCGAATGACAGCATCGTGGATGTAACATACGTGTTAAAACCGCTTCCGAAATACGACCTGAAAGTGGGAACAGATTTAAACTATTCCGAAGTCCTGAATTTCGGGGTTTCGCCTTCCATCGATCTTACCACGAGAAATATTTTTGGAGGGGCGGAAAACCTTACAACCAGTCTTTCCGGAACTTTCGGGCGAATCGTAAATCCTAAAAATATCGATAACAGGATCTGGGCTTACGAAATCTCGGCGCAGGCTTCATTGAATTTTCCCAGATTGCTTTTGCCTTTCGATTATTACAAATTAATTCCGAAAAGATACAGCCCAACCTCCTCAATTACTCTGGGTGTTTCAGATCAGAGTAACATCGGTTTGGGAAGACTTAACTTTAATACCGGACTGAATTATCTGGCAACGGTAAATGATAAAGTAACGCACAGACTTACCTTATTTAATACGCAACTGAGTTTAACGAAGAACAAAGATGCGTATTATGATTATTTCGTTAACGATAATGCTATCCGTGAAGAGTTTTTCGCAGATTATTTTGCTTACAACTCATCGGTATATCAGGAATTTAAAGCCGGATTACTGACGATTGATCAGGTTTCGCAGCGCATTATTGAAGATACGACCTATCTTCAGGGATTAAATCAGCAGGGAGTTGACCGGTTTGTAGCTTTTGTGGGAACTTTGGTGAATAAAGACCGACAGACTCAGGATGTTTTGATTTCTTCTTTCATTTATAATTTTATTTACAATGAGATAGGGAAAAAAGATTATCCAAATGCTTTTTATTTTAACGGAAAAGTAGAACTGGCAGGAAATATCTTTAGTATTTTTAATCAGAAAAGAAATGACGGAGGTGTTGTTACCAGTCCGGAAAGAACCATTTTCAATATTCCTTATGCGCAGTTTGTGAAATTTGATCTTGATTTTAGAAAATATTTTAAATTCGGAAACAATACTTTAGCGCTTCGCCAGTTTATCGGAGTCGGAATTCCGTACGGAAACTCTTCCAATATGCCCGTCATCCGTTCTTATTTCAACGGTGGACCGAATGACATCAGAGCATGGGTTCCTTTCGGGGGATTAGGTCCTGCCGATTCGCAGGTGGATGAGAGAGTTCGAACGTATATGACTGATAATTTAAAACTGACAACGAACATCGAATTCAGGATGCCTTTTAATGATATGTATGAAGGCGCTCTTTTTACGGACATCGGTAACATCTGGAGTCTTAAAAACTACAACAACGGATATGGAGATGAGTTTAAATTCAACAAATTCATCAGACAGGTTGGTGTAGGAAGCGGTTTCGGATTAAGGGTAAATATTGCCTACATTAAACTGAGACTGGATTTAGCCTATAAAATGTACGAACCCAACAGACCCGAAGGTGAAAGATGGAGACTGAAATACATTCAGCCGTTTAAACCTACTCTGAATATTGCATTCGGATATCCTTTCTAAAAATTTACAGGTGGTATTTCTCATAAATGCCACCTTTTCTTTTAATCCGGCGAGATTCCCAAAGCGAAATACACCACCGCAACCGTTCTTGCAAGGATTTCTCTAAACTGATTTCTATAATAACTTTCAGGTTTTGTAACATCCTGCGCATCAAAACCTAATGCATTCATACTGTTGTTTCTGGCAAATAATAAAGCGCGAAGATTATGAAATCCCTGAGAAACAATAATTACATTGTCTTTTCTATACACATCTTTACAGCGGAGAATACTTTGATAGGTATTAAAGCCTTTCGGATCTTCCATAATAATTTCCTCCGGAACTCCTTCCTGATAAATAAGATAGTTTTTCATGGCAGCAGGCTCATCATATCCTTTGCTTTTTTCACCGCTTACAAGAATTTTCCGGATTTTCCCGTGATGATAAAGCAAGGCTGCCGCATCCATTCTTTTCGTAAAATAAGGATTGGACACGCCGGATCTCATTTTGGGTGAAGTTCCCAAAACCAAAGCTACTTCTCTTGGAGGAATTTTTGAAATTTTGGTATAGGTTCTTCCGTCTGTAAGCGCAAAAACCCACGCATTGGCGAGACATATCAACAGAATTCCCATTTCTATTGATATGAATATCAGGTTAAATATGTTTTTTATTATTCTCAACTAAGGTCAAAGTTAAGCTTTATTTTTTTGCTTTTAGCAATCGACATACAAGCCAAAATATGTCCTCTCTCCTCTTCATTCTCCGTTAAATATTCATTTTCAAGCAATTCCACATCGCCCTCCTCAAGAATACATTCACAGCTTCCGCAAATTCCCGATTTGCAGGAATACGGAACCTGAAATTTCTGTACAAGTAACTGCTGCAAAATTCTTTCCTCGTTGGTCGGAAGTACGGTAGTATATTCTTTTCCAAGTATTTTAAAAGCCAGTTCAACGTTTTCTAATAACGGAAATTCTTTTTCTACAGGATAAATATCGTCATTAAATTCTTCAAAAAGCTCAAAATGAATATTTTTTTTCGGAATCCCGTGATGATAGCATGCATTGGCAAGTGTTTTTATCATTTCTCCTTTTCCGCAGATCAGAACTTCATCCACCGCATCCCAGATTGTAGACTCCTCATCGGTTTCGTCCAGATGAAGGATCTGATTAATGATTAAGCTTAATTTTCTATCATCCAGTCTCCCATGAAAAAAGCTGTTTGTGGTATTCTCCTGAGAAAAAAAATAAAAAATCTGCAATCTGTCGCCGTAGGTTTTTGCTAAACGATCAAGCTCGTCCCTGTACACTAATTCTTCCGAATTCTTATTTCCAAAAAATAAAAACAACCTTGTTCTCGGTTCGTTATGAAGAATATTTTTAAAATGACTTAAAATCGGGGTAATTCCTATTCCTGCCGCAAATCCTACAATGGTTCTGAATTCATGCGGTTTTGAAATTAAGGTAAATCTTCCGTTGGGCTCGCTTACCAGAAGCTCATCTCCTTCATGATAATTTTTAAATAACTGTGAAGTGGCTCCGTCAGGAGAATTAACTTTGATCCCCAACGATATTTTATCTTCATAAGGAGCAGAAGTCATCGAATAATCGTTGATGATTTCCTTACCGTGAGCGTGAAATTGTATGCTGACAAACTGACCGGCATCAAACCTGAAATTTTCTTTCAGATTATCCGGAATCTCGAATTCCAGAGAAAAAGTATTTTTGGTCAGTTCTTCCTTTTTCGCTATTTTTAACCAATGAAACTGTGTAAGTTTCCCTTTATAGATTTGTTGTTTCATAACTTCAACTCAAAAATAGATAAAAAATAATTTATGAAGAAGATAATTTTATCCACGCTTGTTGTTTTTTCACTCGCGAGCTGTAAAAAGGAAAGCCAGAAAAATGAAGAAGGCGTTGCAACAACAGATTCTACTACCGTTTTAAATAAAACAGAAACTGCAAAAGTTGAATTAAAAGAAATTTCTCAACAAAATCTGGTAGAGAATTTATCTAAAAAAAATGATACTCTATATGTTACCAATTTCTTTGCAACCTGGTGTGGACCCTGTATGATGGAAATTCCTCATTTTAAGAAAAAAATAGAAGAACTAAAGGGTAAACCTGTAAAATTTACTTTTGTAGATATTCTTGATAAAGCAGCCTGGAAAGATAAAGTTCCTGCCTTTGCCAAAGAAAATAATCTGGAAAACCATATTGTTTTAGTAGACGAATCTAAATTTGACGATACTTTTTTCGGCAATTTCAAAACGTGGAAAGGAAACGGAATTCCTTTTACCCACTTCAGAAAAGGTGATAAAACAGAAGAAGTTGAAGGATCTATGTCTGAGGAAATGCTCAACGAAAAAATCAATTCTTTATTAAAATAAACTTCAGACTTTATGTCAGACAAGTTTAAAATCCTGTGTTTGGTGCTATTGATTGCCATTGTATTGGCAGCAGTTATTAATCTGAATACAGGATTTTTAAGTTTACATTTTCAGGACTTTTGGGGAGAATCTTCCAACAGCCAGATTGCGGAAATACGCGTGAACCGTGTTTTGGTAATGCTTTTGGCAGGAATTTCGATCCCCACTTCCGGTTTTCTCATGCAGGAATATTTTCAGAATCCTCTCGCCGGACCGGATATCTTAGGAATTACTTCCATTGCCAGTTTATCTGTCGCATTTTACATCTTTTTTTCGCACGATCTTCTCATCCCGGAATTTCTTCAGAACAGTTTTTTAAGCTTTGCAGCCATCGGCGGAAGTCTTTTACTTATGCTGATTCTTCTTTCCATTTCCAAAAAATTTCAGGATAAATCGTACCTCATTATTTTTGGGTTTCTGGTTTCGGCTTTTGCAGGAGCCATTGTTTCTCTGTTGCAGTTTTATGGAGAAGATCAGAGTCTTAAAAACTATATTTTATGGTCTTTCGGAGCGAATAATATGGTTTCAAGAAATCAGATTTATGTTTTATCTGTTTTAATAATAATCGGACTATTTGTTTGCTTTAAAACCATAAAACCATTGATTGGAAATTCTTTGGGAACTTCATACGCACAAAGTCTGGGCGTTAATCTGAATCAGCTTAAACTATTTATTATTGCTGCCTCTTCCCTTCTTTCTGCTTCTATCACCGCTTTTTTAGGTCCTATCTTATTTATCGGAATCATTGTTCCGCATTTCAGCAGACTGATTTATAATCCGGCAAAGCTTTGGCAGCAATGGATTTTAAACATGATGCTGGGAATGTTGATGATGCTTTTTTTCTCCATCATCGCAGAAAAAACACAAATTCCTTTAAATGTAATAAGCTCCGTTTTCGGAATTCCCGTAATTTTACTGATGCTTTTGAAGCAGAATAAAGTGTAAATAGTGAATAAAGTCAATAAGAAAATTGTCAATTTTTAAGGAGCAAATAACAATGCATTATAATTTTTATCTATATTGAATCTAAACTAACTTTGTAGAGATGCTTTGACTCCGTCGAACCTAAAGATTTCAGCATGAAAAACTTATAAATAAAATATGAATATAAGAATAACACAAAAACAATTAATAATTGCGAACATAGTCTTGTTTGCATTAAGTTATTTATTTTTGGAATATTCGAAAATGTTTAGAATGAGTAAGGAAAAGCATTGGATATATTCATCCGGACACAACTGGTGGATAATGATCGCAGTGCCATTAACATTTTTGGGATCATTAATCTTAGGAACTTATAGTTTATGGAAAACTAAAGAACATAAATTTTTATATTTTATTTCCAGCTTAATTCCCCTTATCACATTTATCATTCTTATTTACAATTAAAAATGCACCTACAAATCAAACAAGCAAACATTGGCTATCACAAAACCTTAATTTCAAATGCAACTGCTCATCTGAAATTAGGCGAGGTCTGCCTTTTGATTGGAAATAATGGTGTCGGGAAAACTACTCTTATTAAATCTATTTTGCATCAGATCCCTGTTTTAAGCGGTGAAATTTTCATCAATAACAGGAATGTGAAAAATCTTTCCGTAAAAGAGATTGCAGAACAGATTGCCATTGTTTTCTCCAGTTCGGTAATTCCGCAGAATTATACTGTTGAAGATCTAATTTCGTTGGGGAAATACATTTATTATCCTTTTTATTTTGAGTTGAAAAAAGAAGACAGAGAAGAAGTTGCGCATATTATTGAAGAACTCGATCTTGAGCAGTACAAAAACACGCTGCTTAAAAATCTGTCGGACGGAAATCTTCAGAAAGCATTTATCGGAAGAGCCATTACACAGAACGCTCCCATCATTATTCTGGATGAACCCACGACTCATCTGGATGAGAAAAATAAAATTATCATTCTCAAAACACTCCGGAAATTAGCAAAAGAACAGAATAAATTAATTCTATTTTCATCTCACGACTGGCGTCTTGCCAAGGAATTTGCAGACAAAATCTGGTATGTAAAAGATGCTGATTTGTTTTCCGGAATCGTAGAAGATGTCCTGCTTCAGCATGATGAATTGATCAATCCTTCATTGTTTCAGATCAATGAAAAATTTGTGGCACCAAAAATCATCGCTTCGGACGCTTACAAAGAAATGCTGTACTCTTTGCTTCAAAAAAACTTTCAAAAAGATCTTTCTTCTCTGAAATTTGAGTTTCAGGACAACTTTTGGAACATTAATGACGGTTCACAAAACTTCCAATGCGAATCTTTTGAAGAAATCGTTAATTTAGTGAAAACCATTCATTAATACCGTATTTTTTTTATATAAATCATATACTATGCATGCATAGTATTATGCTTATCATATAATTTAATCTGCTGATCTTCATTTATTTAACAAAATTTAACGCAAATAAATATTATGCATGCATAATATTTACTAAATTTGGGTATAACCATTCGGCAAAAATGATGGATAACAATAAAGAAAAAATAGAAAACGTAGATCTTATTTTAAAACAGACATGGTTAGCTGTTTCTAAAATGTACACCGAATTAGCTCAGGAGCACGATTCGACGGCGGTTCAGGCGCTTACTCTTCTAAAAATTGATCCTAAAGAAGGTACAAGAAGTACAAATCTGGGTCCGAAAATGGCAATTGAACCTACTTCTCTTACAAGAATTATTAAACTTCTGGAAGATAACGGATATATCTATAAGGAAAAAACAACAACTGATAAAAGAGAAGTCATTATAAAACTTACGGATAAAGGTCTGAACTCCAGAAATCTTTCCAAGGAAGTTGTGGTAAATTTCAACAAAAGAGTGATGGAAAAAATCTCTCCTGAAAAGCTTGATACCTTTAAGGAAGTGATGAGCGAAATCATGAAAATTGCAACCGACTTAAACAACAAAAAATAAAATCTGCAAGATGTCATTCTGACGAAGAAAGAATCTATTCATATCATTTAGAATGACCAAACAAAAGAATTAATACAATTACAAATAATAAATCAAATGAAAAGAAGAATCAAACACGTTACAGTTCTTGGTTCAGGAATTATGGGAAGCGGTATTGCAGCACACTTTGCCAATATTGGTGTAGAAGTTTCGTTGCTGGATATTGTTCCTTTTGAGCTTTCTGAAGCAGAACAGAAAAAAGGTTTGACCAAAGATGACAAAGCGGTACGAAACAGAATCGCTTCCGAAAACTTTGAAAAACTCAAGAAAGCAAGTCCTGCACTGCTCTATTCTCCGAAATTCGCAGACAGAATAAAGGTTGGAAACTTTGATGATGATTTACCAAAAATAAAAAATACAGACTGGATTATTGAAGTTGTGGTTGAAAGACTGGACATCAAAAAATCGGTTTATGAGAAAATTGAGCAGTTCAGAAAACCGGGAACGCTGATTTCTTCCAATACCTCCGGAATTCCTATTCACTTATTAACAGAAGGAAGAAGCGACGATTTCAAACATTATTTTGCAGGAACACACTTCTTTAATCCTGTAAGATATCTTCCTCTTTTAGAGATCATTCCGACAAACGATACGGCTCCTGAAGTTATAGACTTCTACATGAATTACGGAGCAAAATTCTTAGGAAAAACAACCGTTTTAGCAAAAGATACTCCAGCATTTATCGCCAACAGAATCGGCGTTTTCTCTATGATGGATCTGCTTCACAATGTTCAGAAATTAGGGTTGACTGTTTCTGAAGTTGATAAATTAACAGGTCCGGTAATTGGGCGTCCAAAATCTGCCACATTCAGAACAGCGGATGTTGTAGGTCTTGATACATTGGTAATGGTAGCAAATGGTGTTCGCCAAAGCGGTGCTGAAGCCAATGACTTCAACAATGTTTTTGCCCTTCCGGATTACATCCAGAAAATGGTTGATAACAAATGGTTAGGATCCAAAACAGATGGAGGTTTCTATAAAAAAGTGAAAAATGCAGAAGGAAAATCTGAAATTCACGGATTAAATCTAAATACTTTAGAATACGAACTTCAGGGCAAATCTTCTTTTGCGACTTTAGAATTAACTAAAAATATCGACAAGCCGATTGACAGATTTAAAGTGTTAATTGGAGGAAAAGATAAAGCGGGAGAATTGTACAGAAAATCTTTGGGTGCATTATTCGCTTACGTTTCTCACAAAGTTCCTGAGATTTCCGATGAGGTTTACAAAATCGACGATGCGATGAGAGCCGGTTTCGGCTGGGAAAACGGTCCGTTTGAAATCTGGGATGCTGTAGGCGTTCAGAAAGGTATCGAACTGGCAAAAGAAGCAGGTTATGAAGTTTCAGACTGGGTGCTACATGTTGAGACTTTCTATAAAGTGAATGAAGAAGGACAAAGTATTTATGTGGACAAAAACTCAGGATCATACAATACCATTCCGGGACAGGATTCTTTCATTATTTTAGATAATATCAGAAAAAATAAAACGCTGTGGAGCAACTCCGGTTCTGCTATACAGGATTTAGGAGACGGCATTATCAACTTTGAAATCCGTTCCAAAATGAATTCTTTGGGAGGTGAAGTTCTGGATGGCTTAAACAGAGCAATTGATTTAGCTGAAAAAGAATACGACGGACTGGTTGTCGGAAATCAGGGTACGAATTTCTCTGTCGGAGCAAATTTAGCAATGATTTTAATGATGGCTATCGAACAGGATTGGGATGATCTGAATATGGCAATTGCTTACTTCCAGAAATCAATGATGAGAGTTCGTTACTCCTCTATTCCTGTAGTGGTTGCTCCTCACGGAATGACACTTGGTGGAGGTTGCGAAATGACGATGCACGCCGACAGAGTGGTTGCCGCAGCAGAAACGTATATCGGATTGGTAGAAACCGGAGTGGGAGTAATTCCTGGCGGTGGAGGAACCAAGGAACTAACGTTAAGAACATCAAGAGAATTCCACAGCGACGACGTGAAAAACAACAGACTTCGTGAAGCTTTTATGAATATTGCGATGGGTAAAGTGGCAACTTCCGCTTATGAAGCCTACGACATGGGAATTTTAGAACATGGAAAAGATATTGTTTCCGTAGATAAAAGAACCCAGATCAAAACTGCTAAAATGCTGGCAAAAAGCTTAGCAGAACATGGATATACTCAGCCTATCGAACAGAAAGTAAAAGTTTTAGGTAAAGATGCCTTAGGAATGTTCTACGTTGGAACAGACCAGATGTTAACCGGAAATTATATTTCTGAGCACGATAAGAAAATTGCAGATAAATTAGCCAACGTAATGGTGGGTGGAAATCTTTCTGAACCAACGGTTGTAACGGAGCAATATTTATTGAATCTTGAAAGAGAAACGTTTTTACAGCTTTGCGGGGAAAGAAAAACACTGGAGAGAATTCAGTATATGTTACAGAATGGTAAACCGTTGAGAAATTAATAGGGAGCTCCGTAGGAGCGAACTGATAATAACAGAATAATTTTAGAAAGATATTGAGCCTCGTAGAGGCGGCCTGTTAGTTTTATGGCAAACACATATACACAAATTTATATTCAAATTGTTTTTGCGGTTAAAGGAAGACAAAATCTGATTCCAAAAGAAAACAGAGAAGAATTACATAAATTTATTACAGGTATTGTTTCCAACAGAAATCAAAAATTATTCGCAGTTTTTGCAATGCCGGATCATATACACATTCTTGTAAGTATAAGTCCTACGATTACAATTTCAGATTTGGTAAGAGATATTAAAGCAGGTTCATCAAAATTGATTAACGAGAAAGGATGGATGAATGGAAAATTTAACTGGCAGGAAGGATACGGAGCTTTTTCCTATTCTAAAAGCAGTATAGATTCAGTTGTGAAATATATTTTAAACCAAGAAGAACATCATAAAAAGAAAACATTCAAAGAAGAATATCTGGATTTTATGGAAAAATTTGAAATTAAATATGATCCTGAATATTTATTTGAATGGATTGAAATTTAACAGGTCGCTCCTACGGAGCTCCGCAAAGCAAAAACAACAACTATTAACAGTTTACCTCTATGAGGCAAAAAATTCTCAAAAAAATTTAATTAAATAAAACATATGAAAACAGCATATATAGTAAAGGGTTTCAGAACTGCCGTTGGAAAAGCTCCAAAAGGAAGTTTAAGATTCACAAGACCCGATGTAATGGCGGCAACTGTAATTGAAAAATTAATGGCTGAACTTCCGCAATTAGACAAAAACAGAATCGATGACCTTATCGTAGGAAATGCGATGCCGGAAGCTGAACAGGGCTTGAATGTGGCACGTCTTATCTCTTTGATGGGCTTAAATACAGACAAAGTTCCCGGAGTTACAGTAAACAGATATTGCGCTTCCGGAAGTGAGGCAATTGCGATTGCTTCTGCAAAAATTCAGGCAGGAATGGCAGACTGCATTATTGCAGGAGGTACGGAATCGATGTCTTACATTCCGATGGGTGGTTACAAACCGGTTCCTGAAACTCAGATTGCCAAAACAAACCCTGATTATTATTGGGGAATGGGTTATACGGCGGAAGAAGTTGCCAAACAATATAAAATTACAAGAGAAGAACAGGATCAGTTTGCGTTTGAATCTCACATGAAAGCTTTAAAAGCAAATCAGGAAGGAAAATTTAAAAATCAGATTGTTCCAATTCCTGTTGAATATAATTTTTTGGATGAAAACCAGAAAATGCAGACTAAAAAGTTTGATTTCTCTGTTGATGAAGGTCCGAGAGCGGATACATCTTTAGAAGGTCTGGCTAAATTGAGACCTGTTTTTGCCAACGGAGGAAGTGTAACTGCCGGAAACTCATCCCAGATGAGTGATGGAGCTGCTTTCGTAATGGTCATGAGCGAAGAAATGGTAAAAGAATTGGGACTTGAACCTGAAGCAAGGTTGGTTGCTTATGCCGCAGCAGGATTGGAACCAAGAATTATGGGAATGGGACCAATTTATGCAATCCCGAAAGCTTTAAAACAGGCAGGTTTGGAATTAAAAGACATTGAATTAATTGAATTGAATGAGGCATTTGCATCTCAATCAGTAGCGATCAAAAAGGAATTAGGCTTAAATCCTGATATTTTAAATGTAAACGGTGGTGCAATTGCTTTAGGTCACCCTCTTGGATGTACCGGAACAAAATTAACGGTTCAGCTTCTTGACGAAATGAGAAAACGCGGAAATAAATATGGTTTGGTTTCAATGTGCGTTGGAACAGGACAGGGAGCAGCGAGTATATTCGAACTTCTTTAGAATGAAACTGAATGTCAACAGGAAAAAAAGTTTCAACTACTATTATAATTTTAATAGTAACATTAATATACTTTTTTGGGTACAACTACGAGTATAATAATAGTGTTGGGATACCAATAATACTTTTTCTACTGCTCATGTTTAGCTATATTGGACTTACATTGTCAACTTATGAAAGAATCGTTGGAGAAAATCCTGGAAATTTCTTTTTCCAACCGTGGAAAAAAATTAAATATGTCTTTTTAAGCGCTATATCGATAGTTACTTTGTTGGTTTTGCTATTTGCTACACTAATAATCTCTTTTGAACTATCAAAACAAAGAAAAAAAAGATTTCTGGATTCTTCTGAGACAAATAGAGTTGTAGGAATAATTTCAAGACTTGACAGTATTCCATTAAGATATGGAAAAAGACCTGTTGCATATTTAAACTACAAAATTGAAAATAAAGACTTCGAATTTGAGTTGAGAAATGAAAATGGAATGTATAAAAGAAACCAAAAAATTAAGGTAAAATATTCTTTATTACATCCAGATATGTTCGAAATAAAAAAATAATTTAATACTAAAAAAGAAAAAAATCAAATATTAAATGGGAAATATAGTAAAAGGAGGAGAATTCTTAATTAAAGAAATTCCTGCAAAAGAAATTTTCAGTCTTGAAGAACTGAATGAAGAACAAAAAATGCTTCGCGATTCTGCGAAAGAATTTATAGACAGAGAAGTAGTTCCGCAAAAAGAACGTTTCGAGAAAAAAGATTATGCATTTACCGAAGAAGTAATGCGTAAACTTGGAGAAATGGGATTATTGGGAATTGCTGTTCCTGAAAATTATGGAGGTCTGGGAATGGGATTCGTAACAACCATGCTTGCCTGCGATTACATTTCCGGAGTTACAGGTTCATTGGCAACAGCTTATGGAGCGCATACAGGAATCGGTACCCTTCCAATCGTTCTTTACGGAACAGAAGCTCAGAAACAAAAATATCTTCCAGACTTAGCTGCGGGAACAAAATTCGGAGCTTATTGCCTTACTGAGCCGGATGCCGGTTCTGATGCAAACTCAGGGAAAACAAGAGCAAAATTGTCTGAAGACGGAAAACATTACATTATTAACGGACAGAAAATGTGGATTTCCAACGCAGGATTTGCAGATACTTTTACTTTGTTTGCCAAAATTGACGATGATAAAAACATTACAGGTTTCGTCATTAACCGTTCAGAATTAGAAAATCCTGAAAGCCTTACTTTTGGTGAAGAAGAACATAAATTAGGTATTCGTGCCTCTTCTACGCGTCAGGTTTTCTTTAATGATATGAAAATTCCTGTTGAAAACCTTTTAGGAGAAAGAAACAACGGATTTAAAATCGCTTTAAATGCATTGAATGTTGGTCGAATCAAATTAGCGGCAGCTTGTCTTGATGCACAAAGAAGAATTTTAAACCACTCTATCCAGTATTCCAATGAAAGAAAACAGTTCGGCGTTTCTATTTCAACTTTCGGGGCGATCAGAAAGAAAATTGCTGAAATGGCAACCGGAGTTTTCGTGAGTGAAGCAGGATCTTACAGAGCAGCAAAAAATATTCAGGATAAAATTGATGAACTGGTTGCTGGAGGAATGGATCATCAGGCAGCAGAACTGAAAGGAGTTGAGGAATTCGCGGTTGAATGTTCAATTCTTAAAGTTTTCGTTTCAGATCTTGCGCAGCATACTGCCGATGAAGGAATTCAGGTATACGGAGGAATGGGATTCTCTGAAGATACTCCGATGGAAGCAGCATGGAGAGATTCAAGAATTTCAAGAATTTACGAAGGAACCAACGAAATCAACAGATTATTATCGGTTGGAATGCTCATCAAGAAAGCGATGAAAGGAGAATTGGATCTATTATCTCCGGCAATGGCGATCAGCAAAGAACTGATGGGAATTCCTTCATTCGAAGTTCCGGATTATTCAGCGTTTATGAGCGAAGAAAAAGCCATTATTGCGAATCTTAAAAAAGTATTCTTAATGGTTTCCGGAGCAGCGCTTCAGAAATACATGATGGATATTGAGAAACAGCAGCATTTATTGTTAAACGCTTCCGAAATTCTTAATCAGATCTATATGGCAGAATCTGCAGTTTTAAGAGCAGAAAAACACTTCTCTCCTGATTCTGTGGAAGCTGCAATGGCTCAGCTAAACCTTTACAAAGCAGTTGAAAAAATCATCGTGGCAGCAAAAGAAGGAATTGTTTCTTTTGCAGAAGGTGACGAGCAGAGAATGATGCTTTCAGGATTAAGAAGATTCACGAAGTATAATAACCATCCTAATGTGGTTGCATTAACAGAAAAAGTGGCAGCTCATTTTATTGAAAAAGGAAACTATTAAAAATAGTTTGATGCAATAGAAAATCCCGAAAATAATTTCGGGATTTTTTTATTAAAATATTTTGGAAGTAATAAAAAATAATATTCAATTGTCTTTTCAATATTATTTTTAACCATTTTAAAATTCAATTATTTTTTATACTTTTAACGAAAATACAAAAAAATGAAAATAACATTATTAGCAATTCTATTGTTTTCAGCATCACTTACAGCTCAGCAAAAGATCAGAAAACAATTAATTCCAAGAACAGATTCTGCCGGAATTTATAAAATTGATTCTAAAGAGATCCAGCCCCTGCAAAAAACAGATAAAAAAAATCTGTATAAAATGCCTTCTGCAAAACCCAAAGAAGGTACAGTATATTCCAGCCTAAAAGATCAAAGACAGGATAAAAATGAGTACAGAATGCTGAATTCCATCTCTCCGGAAATTCCGGAAAAAGAAGAGATCGCAAAACAGGCTCCGTCATCATCAAAATAAACAAATCTTAAAATTATACACATGGGAAAATTTATTATTTCTACAAGAAAAAACGGTGAATTTCAATTTAATTTAAAAGCCGCAAACGGACAGGTTATCCTTTCCAGCGAAGGCTACAGTTCTAAAGCCGGTTGCCAGAATGGTATTGAGTCGGTAAGAAAAAACTCTCAGGACGACTCTAAATTTGAAAGACTTACCGCAAAAGACGATCGTTTTTATTTTAATCTGAAAGCTACCAACGGACAGGTTATCGGAAGCAGCCAGATGTATGAATCTGACAACGGCATGGAAAAAGGCATTGAATCTGTAAAAAACAATGCGCCAAACGCCTCCGTGGAAGAAGAACTCGATTAAAAAGATATCCTAAAATAATTTTTGTAAAATGTCTCATAGTTTTGAGGCATTTTTTATTTTTGTAATCTACTTTACAAAAAATGACAAAAGAAGAAATGCTCCACCGGGCAATAAAAATAGCCGATAAGGCACATAAAGGACAAACCGACAAATATCACGCTCCATACATTGCACACGTTATGCGGGTAATGGAATACGGAAAAACAATGGACGAAAAAATTGTAGGCGTTTTACACGATGTTGTTGAAGATCATCCTCAGGAATTCAGCCTTGATTATTTAAGAGATCAGGGATTTCCGGAGTATATTATTTTTGCGATAAGCTGCCTCACAAAATTTGATCCTGATGAAGATTATGATGATTTCGTAAGAAGAACCGAACGTTCTCCTCTTGCGGTTGCCGTAAAATTAAACGATCTGCGCGACAATATGGATCTGCGGAGAGTAAACAGGGAACTTACTCCAAAAGACATCAAGAGATTTAACAAATACCTGAAAGCCTATCATTATCTGATTGAAAAATATTAGAAAAATATAAAAAACACACAATGACTAATAACCTTCCTCCTATTTCATCAACTTACCGTTCTAAGTTGATTTCTGCTGTTATTTCGGTATCTTTATTCTTTGTTATATACCTTATCCTGATTCTTATCTCTCTGCTGATGATTTTTCTACTGGGCTATGGAGCGATAAGGCTTGTCGCATTATATGCAAATTATTTTACAGTCATTATTGCTTTGGGACTTATAAGTATAGGATTTATTGTTTTTTATTTCCTCATTAAATTTATTTTCAAAAAAAATACGTACACCACAAGACATTTAATAGAAATCGACAGAAAGAGTCAGCCTGAACTTTTTGGCATCATTGATGAAATTATCCGTGAGACAAAAGTAAGCACACCCGGAAAAGTTTTTTTGTCGCCGGAAGTTAACGCAAGTGTAAGTTACAGTTCTCCGTTCTGGAGTATGTTTTTACCCGTTAAAAAAAATCTTACCATCGGTATCGGACTGGTAAATTCTTTAACGGTTGGTGAGCTTAAAACCGTTCTTGCGCATGAATTCGGACATTTCTCGCAGCGAAGCATGAAAATTGGAGGATACGTGAATCAGGCTGAAAAAATTATTTTTGATACGGTTTATAACAATAAAGATTTTGAAAATTCTATTAAGCACGGTTCAGGACATTGGGCATTTCAGATCACAGGAGTTATTTCGGTAGGATTTATAAACGTCTTTCAGTATATTTTAAAGATGTTTTCAGATTTTCTGTTTAAAAACAATGCTTCTTTACGAAGAGAAATGGAATTTCATGCCGATGCAGTGGCGACTTACGTTACCAATCCCAAAGAACAGGCTTCTTCATTATTAAGACTGGAACTAAGCAATACTGCGTTCAACAATGCATTTATGTTTTATGCAGACAGTAACAACCAATATTTGCCTGAAAATTTATTTGAAAACCAGACTTTGCTGATGAAGGTTTTCAGCGAAAGAAATAATCACCTTTTTGAACATGGTCTTCCGAAAGTTGATCTTGAAGATATAACCCGATATAATAAAACAAACGTAAAAATTGAAGATCAGTGGTCATATCATCCTGAAACGGATAAACGAATTGAAATGATCCGGAAAAACGAAACAAAAAATACTGAGGAAAACAATAATCTGGCAAAAAATATCATTCGCGGATATTCGGAAGTATGTAAAATTTTAACGAGTAAATATCTGACTTTATACAATATCAAAAGTACGGGTAAGATAATTGATGATAATGATCTATTTCTTCAGCTTTACAATGAAAAATACCCTTACAGACTGATAAGTTCGGGATTCAACGGATATTACGAAAGTCATAATCCTGTTCTGGAAAATATTGATGAGCTTATAAATGATACTGAAGGTACAGAAAAGCAGGATTTTTTCAGTGATAAAAAAGTTACTTTGGTTTATGAAAAAGCAGGAGCAGAAAGCGATCTCTATACATTGGATTATCTGGTTGCCAATCCGAAAGCTATTAAAACCTTTACCTACAAAGGAAGATTATACAAATCAAAAGAAGCCGGATTTTTAATTCCGAAAATTAAAGAAGAACTTGAAATCCTTAAAAAGCAGCTACTCGAAAATGACATTCTTGTTTTCAGATACTTTTACAGTCTCGCCGATGATCAGGAAAAAGGAATTTTAGCCGATAAATACAGAAAATTTGCTTTACTGGATACAGAATTTGATGTCTTTCAAAATTCTATCAATAATTTCACCCCTCATCTGGAATTTATGATGGTAACTTTGCCATTGGAAGAAATTCGTAAGCACAGAGCTGTTTTACTAAAGAACGAAAAACCGTTTAAAGATATCCTGAAACATTTTACGGAAGAATCTGCCTACAAAGACTTTTTAACGATTGAAAATAAACAGCTTATGAAAGATTTCATCAGTTCTGAATATATTTATTTCAATCATGACAAATATATTCAGAAGGAAGTGGATGTTTTATTTTCTTTGATTAATGAATATCAGATCACAATCAATAAAATCTATACCGATTTTAAAGAAGAACTTATTGAATATCAGAAAAGACTAGAAAAAGTACATTAATCCGCTCCGGGATATTCAAATGTTTTAACAGGGTGTTTCGTTCCGTCGATATTAATGTTTAAAGCAACATACAGGAAATGAAAATTCTGGTTTGAGGAAGCATTGAATTCTCTCTGCCAAAGATATCCTGCAACAACTCCCACACTATTATCGATCTGATAACCACCGCCAACGTACACTCTGTTTCTTGCAAAAGTCGGTTTCATAGGACTTACAAAGAAAACCTCATCGTATGCATTGGCAAACACAGTTCCTTTCTTTACTTCTTTTGCATTAAGAGGAACACTTACATTCAGACGGTAACGGTAACGCATTCTTTCAGAATTTTTGTCAGACTGAGGTTCGTAAAACCATGATTTTTCTGCACGGATTCTGTTTTCAAACTTTACAATTCCTTTTTTAAAATCGATTACGTCCTGTAACCATACCCGGAACTCTTCTTTGTTGATAGAGCGATCTTTATAAGTCGCATATCTTCCCAAACCGATAAAAGGTTTATGATTTTTGGTAAGATTATACCCCAATCCTCCTTTAATTTCGTAGTAATCGGGGTATGTATATTCTTCAATTCCTCTTGACTGTCCTTCCAGATAAAGGAAAAATTTAGGATGAAATTTGTAAGTGATGGTGAGTGCGTTGAAGCTGGAAATATGTTCCTGTGCTTTAAAAAATGTAACCCCTAAAAGTAAACCCAAACTCACAAATAGTTTCATCTAAAAAAATTTTTGCAAATGTAAATGAATTAACAATTTCGTAATATTAACTTTAATTCATCATTAATTAACATTTACTTAATATTAATAGTATACGATAAACCAATATGGAACCATCTTTGCGGCATTGGAACTCCAAAAGTTTCTGTATATGAAGTATTTGTTAAATTATTGATCAAAACGTACACTGAAAAATCTTTTTTGGTAAAACTTAATTTTTCATCCAGTAGATTATAGCTTCCGTTATTCAGTCTTTCGTTGTAACGGTAAACGACTTCATTGGTAAAGTTTTTCAGGAACTTTGTTTCCAGTTTTGCTATGAAATGATGTTTTAAATTATCCAGTACATATCTCGCTACGAAATTACCCGGCTGATTCAGTTTATTATCCAGATAAGTATAGCCTACTGTATATTTCAGCCATTCGTTCAGCCTGTGATTCACCTCAGCTTCAATTCCTTTTATGGTGGTATCTCCAATGTTCTGCGCATACCAGACCGCATCATTCGGTTTAATTTTTGTCCAGTCGATCGCATCCCCCGAATCACGAAGGAATCCGCTCACTTTCGCCAGAATATTTTTCGTCTGATACTGGTATCCTACTTCTGCATATACCGCACTTTCAGGTTTAAGAGTAGGGTTTCCAACCTCGGTTTTGCTTACATAATACAGATCTGTGAAGGTAGGAACCCTGTGAACTTTTGCAATATTTCCGTAGATTTTATTGTTTTGATTAAAGGTAAATCCTACATCTAAACCGGGATAAAAGAAATTTCCTTCCTTAGAGTAATTTGCCCAGGAAATTCCGGGAGTGATATTTAACTTTTTATCCAGTAAAGAAAAATGATGTTCAAAGAAAACCTGTGAAACAAAACGGTTTCTTTCTCCTAAATTATTGCTTACCAGAAATTCTTTTCGAAGCTCTACCCCTATTCCTGTAGTTCCAAATCCCCATTCGTAAGTAGAATTAACTTCTCCTCCTACATTGTTTCCGATGTGCATATTTCTGTAAATTTCTGGCTTCTGTCTGTTGAAAAGATACATATCCTGCCCCCTTCTCCAGTATACATTTGAACTGAGCTTCATCTTGCCAAATCTTTGCTGATGTGCCAAACTTACAATTGAAGCCTGCGTTTCTTCATACTGTTCCGTAGCTGCTTTCGATGCATAAAAACCGTTTGCCCCGAATTTTTTCTCTGAAAAACCAGCCTGAAGTCTGATGTCACCGTCTTTTATATTCAGTTTACTCTGATAAAATACATTTCTGATCTCGTAATCCGTATTGTACATATATCCCTGTGAACCGGCAGAATTTGCCTGCAAAGAGTTGGAGAATTTTTCATTTCCAAGCTGAGCGTTTACGCCAAAGCCATATGTTTCGTAATCTCCGCCTTCTGCACTTATTTTTACTCTTTTTCCGGGATTCGTTTTGGTGATCACATTAATCACTCCGGCATAGGCATTCTGCCCGAATCTTCTTGCTGCAGGACCTTTTATTACTTCAATTCTCTCCACATCATCAAGATCAACGGGAAGATTCATAGAGTTATGTCCGGTTTGAGAATCGTTCATACGGATTCCGTTTAAAAGCAGAAGAACCTGCTCAAAAGAGCTTCCTCGAAAACCGATATCACTCTGTACTCCATTGGCTCCTCTCCTTCTGATATCCATTCCCGGAACCTGCTGAAGAATTTCGTCGATACTTTTTGCAGGAGAATTGATGATTTCTTCTCTTGTAATGATGGTAATATTCTGGTTTGCCGTTTTGTAAGGGGTTGAAATAAGTTTTCCCTGAACCTCAATTGTTTCAATATCGGTAGATTTTTCCTGTGCGTGCGTAAAGCAGAAAGTTCCTACAAGAAAAACAGGAAGTATTTTTTTAATCATAATCAGTTTTATTCTCAGTTAGTTTCGTGAGCGCAAAAGTACTGGAGATCATGAAGAATGACAAATGATAGTTGTCATAAAAAAAGATGCGACTGAAAAAATCGCATCTTGGGAAGTAATTTTGTTATCTTTTTCTCATTAAATGTGTAATAAGATCTCTGAACAACTTTCTCATTTCTATATTACATATTTATGGGTACAATTTTAACAAATTTTAAAATAAAAAACAATACTTTGAACTTAAAAATACTTAAAAAATTCACTATATGGTTAAATATTTATTACCGTGGTTATTAGCTTAGGCAAGTATATACAATTCTACACTATGTGAATTTATATTTTCTTTTTGAAGACATTTTTAATGTTCTTATCAAACTCCGTACATTCTGAAACGTACTTCGCTTTAATTACTTTAATATTATTTATCAATGTAACTTTATCTGTATCAATTTTTAAGTCAGGATGATTTTTCTTGATATCAACAATATCAAAGTATGTACTTCCTTTATCAGTAATACTTTTAACGTTTTTATATTTTAATAGTTTTGGTGTCATTTTATAAGTCATTAGATTATCATAAATTATATTAAATTAAAACTTTTTAGGATATAATTTGCTAACAACTGCAAAAATGAAAAAAATTAAAATATTAATTTATGATTTAACACCTATATCTTCATTTATTATTAAGAAATTAACCAATCCCGACTTTTCAATTTAAAAAATAAAATAGAAATATGACTTAAAATTAATTATTTTAATCCTTATCCAGAATTAAATCTTTATATCTGGTTCTTACCTCACTGTTTGTTAGAAAATATTTAAACTTATCATTATTTGACGTCTCCCTCAAATTAAATTTATAGATGAATTCATCTACATACTTCTGAAGATGCTTTTTCGATACATGATTATATGTTCCATTCAGCGAGTTTTTCAATATCTTCCAAGATCCCTCTATATTATTTGTATGAATACTGCTATCTTCCTGATTTACGTATTCTTTTTTAGAATGATCGACTATTTTATGATCATAAGTTTCATACAATCCGTCATAAGCCCACCATTCATCGCTAATAACTCTTGTGTTTTTAATGGGAATATATTTATAAATCAGAGGCTGTATGCTCACTTTTTTTGTATCATCCACTACAAAAGCATTCATTTTACCACCTCTTTGCAGCATTCCCATCACCGGAACTTTATCCTTATAGTTTCTCCCCTGAGAGTTTTTTACTTTTTTATTCTTGTGCCTGTTCTTATTTTTTCCACCGATAAAAGTTTCATCACATTCTACGGTTCCTTCTAACTCATTATGATTTTCAATTCCAAAACAAGCGCGTATTCTTTGCAACATAAACCAAGCTGTTTTTTGGGTGACGTCTATATCTTTTGCCAGCTGAAGAGAGCTTATTCCTTTTTTATGAGAAGTTATCAGCCATATTGCCAGAAACCATTTTTGCAGACTAATCTTAGAATTTTCAAACATAGATCCTGTTTTGGCATTGAAATATTTCCCTGTATTTTTGCATTTGTATCGGTTTTTACTGCATTTATATACCTGAGATTCAGAATCGAAAGGGCTTTCTATTACCCCTCCCCATCTCATCTGTTCTAGATAATCGATACATTTTTCCTCCGTTGAAAAAGTCTGCAGCAATTCCAATACAGACTTTATATTAGTGTTTATCATGGTATAGTAAATATTAAGTTTACATTATGAAAGATGCAATCTATTTAGTAATGGTTCACTCATAAGAGAAAAATTAACATTTTTTTTATATTTTTCCCTTTATAGTGTAAAAACGTAAGTAATTACCAAAAATTATATCACTCTATAATCCGCTAAAAATTCGTAATTTTGTTAGTCTTAATTTTACTATGGCTCATATAACAGAAATAGATATTAAAAAACAGATTTTCGTTAAGAACGCACATCTTAACAATCTGAAACACATAGATGTTCTTATCCCGAAAAATAAACTGATCGTCATTACAGGAGTTTCCGGAAGCGGAAAATCTTCATTGGCATTTGATACGATTTATGCGGAAGGACAGCGAAGATATGTAGAGAGCTTAAGCTCTTACGCACGTCAGTTTTTAGGAAAGTTAGAAAAACCTAAAGTTGATGATATTAAAGGTTTAGCACCTTCTATCGCGATACAGCAGAAAGTAATTTCTTCAAACCCGAGATCTACCGTCGGAACTTCCACAGAGATCTACGATTATATGAAGCTTCTTTTTGCAAGAATCGGGAAAACCTATTCTCCTGCTTCTGGTGAAGAGGTGAAAAAAGACTCGGTTTCGGATGTAGTGGATTTCATCAAATCTTCTAAAAAAGATACTTCATTTTTATTAACGGCTCCTTACGATTACGATGCCGCGAATTTTGGTGAAAATTTAAATGTTCTGAAATTAGCAGGTTTTACGAGACTGGAAATCAATGGTAACGTTGCAGGAATCGAAGATTTGGAAAGTTTCGGCTTTACTCCCGAAAAAGGAATGAAAATTAATCTGGTAATAGACCGCTTCACTTACGAAGAAGATGAGAGCTTTTTACAGCGTTTGGCAGATTCTATTCAGATGGCTTTCTATGAAGGTCGCGGATATTGTTCATTGAAAAACGTTGATACCGGAAAGATCAAAGAATTTTCAAATAAATTTGAATTGGATGGAATCGAATTTTTAGAGCCGAATGTCCATTTTTTCAGTTTTAACAATCCTTACGGAGCCTGTCCGACTTGTGAAGGATACGGAAAAGTCATCGGAATTGATGAAGATCTTGTAATTCCCAACAAAACATTGTCCGTTTTCGAAGATGCGGTTGCTTCATGGAAAGGCGAAAGCATGAGCGAATGGAAAAAAGATTTCATTAAAAAAGCAAAAGATTTCCCGATTCATAAGCCTTATCATCAGTTAACCAAAGAACAGAAAAAATATCTTTGGAAAGGAGACGGAAAAAGCACGTTCCCATCGATTGATAATTTCTTCAAAATGCTTGAGGAAAACCTCTATAAAATTCAGTATCGTGTAATGCTTTCCCGTTATCGCGGAAAAACGCTCTGCCCGACTTGTGAAGGTTTGCGACTGCGTGAAGAAACGAGCTGGGTGAAAATCGACGGACACAATATCCAATCGATGATCGAGCTTCCTCTGGATGAGCTTTTCCCTTTAATTAAAAGCTTAAAATTATCCGAACACGATCAGGAAGTTGCCAAAAGACTTTTATATGAAATCACCACCCGACTTGAGTTTTTATTAAAAGTCGGTTTAGGATATTTAACCTTAAACAGAACATCCAACACGCTTTCCGGCGGAGAAAGTCAGAGAATAAATTTAGCAACAAGTCTGGGAAGTTCTTTGGTGGGTTCCATTTATATTCTGGATGAGCCTTCAATCGGACTTCACTCAAGAGATACGGAAAATTTAATTGAAGTTTTAAAAAATCTTCGTGACCTTGGCAATACGGTAATCGTTGTGGAACATGATGAAGATGTAATGAAAGCCGCCGATTATATTATTGATATCGGTCCGGAAGCAGGTTATCTTGGTGGAGAATTGGTTTTCGCAGGAGATTACAAAGAACTGAAAGATGCAGATACATTAACTTCAAAATATCTTACCGGAAGACTGGAAATTGAAGTTCCTAAAAAGCGAAGAAAAGGTAAAGAATGGATTCACATAAAAGGAGCACGACAAAATAATTTAAAAAACATTGATGTAGATGTTCCTTTGGAAAATCTTGTTGTAATTTCGGGGGTTTCCGGAAGCGGAAAATCGACTTTAATGAAGGAAATCCTTACCAATGACATCCAGATTCAGCTTGGAATGGGAGGTAAAAAAGGAGATTATGATGCTGTGGATTTTCCGAAAAAACTGATCCAGCATATTGAACTGATCGACCAGAATCCTATCGGAAAGTCTTCAAGATCCAACCCTGTAACGTATCTTAAAGCCTATGACGACATCAGAGATCTTTTCGCCAAGCAAAAAGTGGCAAAAATGATGGGCTACAAACCTAAACATTTTTCCTTCAACGTAGATGGCGGAAGATGTGATGAATGTAAGGGAGAAGGTGTCATCAACGTTTCCATGCAGTTTATGGCAGACATTGAACTTGAATGTGAAGTTTGTAAAGGAACCCGCTTCAAAAGCGAAATTCTGGAAGTAAAGTACGACGAAAAAAACATTTCAGATATTCTTCACATGACCGTGGATGAAGCTTTGGAATTTTTCAAAGATAATAAGGAAGAAAAGATCGCAACCAAATTAAAACCTTTACAGGATGTAGGTTTAGGATATTTGCAGTTGGGACAGAGCTCTTCTACACTTTCCGGCGGTGAAGCACAGCGTGTAAAACTGGCATCCTTCCTTGTAAAAGGGGTTACAACAGATAAGACGTTATTTATTTTTGACGAACCTTCAACGGGACTTCATTTCCATGATATTCAGAAATTGCTGAAGTCTTTACAGGCTTTGATTGATCTTGGACATTCTGTGATTGTGATTGAACATCAACCCGATATCATTAAATCTGCAGATTACATCATCGACATCGGTCCTGAAGCCGGAAAACACGGCGGTAAGGTTGTCTTCACCGGAACTCCCGAAGAACTGGCAAAAAATAAGAAATCTCATACAGCACGATATATTAAAGAAAAGCTGGAGAACTAAATAAGAACAGAGAGTAAAAATTACTCTCTGTTTTATATATCTAAACCTGTTAAAGTAAAACGTTCGAAAACTCTATGGGGTATGAATTTGCAGACATAATATTCGGAGGACGTTTGCGTTCCGTAGGAACGCTATCTTTAGAACATTTTTCGTAGTATCGATATTAAACCTACGGATTGATTGATAGACTTACTCCTGTTTCTACACAGATTCTGCTCTTAAAGGAGCAAAACTCTTTTACTTTAAATAACTTCACTGATTTAACTTTACCATGAAATATAATTCCATCTTTTTATTCTTAGTTGCTTTGGTAATCATGAGCTGTTCAACGAAAAAAAATGCAAATCTGAACAGCAATTACCCTGTAAAATTAGATACTCTGACAATGTTTGATAAATCGAGAAACCGCAAAATTCCGGTTGCTTATTTCAGTCCCAAAACCTCAGAGAAAATTTCAAAACAACAGATCGTTATTTTCAGTCACGGTTATGGTGCCAATACAGGGGGAGATTATTTAAAGTATTCCTACTTAACAAAGAATCTGGCTTCAAAAGGATATTTTGTGGTAAGCATTCAGCATGAGCTTCCGACAGATCAGCTTATTCCTTCAGAGGGAAAACCTCAAATCGTAAGAATGCCTTTCTGGGAACGTGGTACAGAAAATATTTTATTTGTTTTGAATGAACTAAAAAAAACGAAAACTGAGCTTGATTATAAACATCTTACTTTAATCGGACATTCAAACGGCGGAGATATGACGGCTCTTTTCGCCAATAAGTATCCCAATTTTGTGTATAAAATCATTACCCTGGATAACCGGAGAATGTATTTGCCCAAAACTTTGATTCCGAAAATTTATACTTTACGCTCAAACGACTATCCTGCCGATGAAGGAGTTTTGCCGACAATGGAAGAGCAAAAAAAATTCCATATCACTGTTCAGCCAACAAGTATTAATCATGGAAAAATGGATGATAAAGCAAATGATCAGGAAAAAGCATCTTTAAATCTTTTTATCGAACAATATTTGCGTGAAAAGTAACCTCGCGATTTATTAACGGAAAGATAACAGACAGTTGTAAATTTTAACATTCAGTATATTGTTTGGCATAAAATTTATTCCTACATTTACTATGAAATACAACTGAAGTGGAAACATATTTTGCATTTTTCAGCTTTGAAATCGCAATTAAATTTATAAAAATTTAAGCACAGCATTGTCGGCTGTGCTTTTTTATTGTTGTCTAATTAAAAAAATGAGATGTATTTATCTACTGGATCTGCTCCTAAAGAGCAGATTCTTTTAGTTTTAATCTTATACATTTTAAGGTTAATAAAAGAATTCATGTACAATAATTGATTTAGCTACAAAACAACAAAAACCGAAAATTCTTTGAATTTTCGGTTTCTTAAAAAAACTTGCTAAATATTAATGAAATTAATTACGATTTCAGGGTCCAGATTGAACCGTTTTTGGTGGTAAGCTTTTCAAGCGTTCCTTTGTCGGAAAGCTCATTTAATAATCTTTCGCTTTCTTTTCTCGGCGTTCCCGATAATTCTGAAAACTCTTTTGCGGTAAGTGAATTATACTTTGCAAAAAGACTTTCCCAGTTTTTGGAATATTCAGATTTCTTGGTGTCAGAATTTACTCTCAGAACAGCAGTTTCGTAGAATGCATACGGTTTTGAGCCGTAAACAATCTCTCTTTTTCCTGCATCATTGGTAAAAAACATGGTAGGAAAACCGCGAACTCCCATTTCTCTGGCAAGCTTCAGATCTTCCTGAAAAAGTTCTTTTCCTCTTCCTTCAAAGTCTTTTTTCAACTGATCTGTATTCAATCCTACTTTTTTGGCTGCTGCTGCAATATGTTCCCATTTTGCGATATTTTTCTTCTTCAAAAACACCATTTCACGAAGTTCTCTCATGAAATCCAGTGCTTTTTCCCTGTCCTGCATCTGTGCCGCTTTAAAGGCGATAGAAGGCGGATAAGAAGAATCCAGCGGATCCTGTAACCAGATATCACCGTCGATCGGCATATCGTAATACAAACTTACTTCATCCCAGTGATGCGCCACGTCCGAAGGTTTGCTTATTCCTCCGCTGTTGTAGCTCCAGTCCGGAAGAAGACCTCCCATTCTGTATTCTATATCTACGTTATCTCCGTATTCCAGTTTTAATTTTCTCAGTTGAGGCTCAATTCCCCAGCATGAAGAGCAGATTGGGTCTGTAAAGTAAATCACTTTTACAGGTTTTTCGTCAGTCATTACATCAATATTCCCAATTTCAAACTTTTCTCCGGGAACTTCACAAACTCCTGTCGCAGGATCGCATAATAGCGGATTTGTAGATCTGTTTTCCATTTTTTTACTTTTGTCACTTTGTCCGCTACAACTGCTTAAAGCCGCCGTGAGGAACACAAATGTTAGTATTTTATTATTTATCATTTTTTGTGATGATAAAGGTTTCACACTTTTTAATGTTACTACAAATCTAATATTTAATCATCATACTTTGGTAATGGATTTCCTTTTAGAAACTAGTTTCCTCGAGGAAACTACCTTTCTGTTTTTTTATTATCTTTACAGCATTATAATTTATCTGAAATCATGAAAAAAGAAGCCAATCTGAATATCACTCCTATCTGCAAAAACCGTATGAACGCCATTAAAGATTCAATGGAAATTTTATCGGGAAAATGGAAGTTTCACATTTTGGGAACCTTAATGCAGAGTGAAAAAATGCGTTTTATGGATCTTTTAAGGGAAATTGACGGAATTGCTGCCAAAATGCTTTCAAAAGAGCTTCAGGATATGGAAATCAATCATCTCATCAAACGTACTGTTTTAGACACAAAACCCGTAACCGTGGAATATGAAATCACAGAATACGGAAAAACTATTGAGCCGATTATTGATGAAATTGCAAAATGGGGAATTGAGTACCGAAAATCTCTTTATCAAAAAACCGACAAATAGATTCTGCCGGTTAAAAAACAAAAATTGATATGGATATGATTGATATGTGTTTAAACGTTGATTTTTGTTAAAACAAATTTATATTTATTTAGACTTAATAAAAATAATATTTGAATGATATTTGTCACTTTATAGAAAAATCGTACAAATCAAAGTTTAACAGGTGTTTTAGTCGTTGAAAATTAAAATATTTTAACTTCGGGAAAGCTGATCTAATTTTTTAAGTAATGTCGGAATTCTGAAATTTCCGTGCATCCGTTCTATCTTTTGTTTGATTTCATCTACATCTGCTCCTTTTGCAGTAAGAAACAAAGGTGTTTTACTTTCTCCCCGATAAATGATTCTTCTTCCGGAATCCGGACTGTTAAAACCGTTCTTTGCAATTCCGACTACCGGAAATTTTTGGTCTAAAGCTTCGTAAAGATGCCCTCCAAGTCCTATTTTCCCTTCTTCATCCAGAGTTACATAGCCATCGATAATGATAACATCGCCTTGCTGAAGTTGAATTTTATTTAAAAGACTGAGAATACAGGGTAATTCTCTTTTGTAAAAAGCTCCGCTTTCGTATTCTGAGGTAATTGTTGTTTTCTCGGTGAAAATTTCTGCTTCCTGTTCAGAATTCCAATCCTGAAAGGCTAAACAGACTGTATGGGCATAATCGTCGTAATAATAGGTATCGAAAGCGTAGATCATTCTTCGTTTGTGGTTGATTAATTGCTTTTAAATGAAAGTAATGTAATTTTTCTCTTAGTTACAATTGATTAAAAAAATTCTCCGAAATGCCACAAAATTCCGCAAGGATCATGAACAAAACATTCTTTTCCCCAATCCATCGTTCTCACAGGCAAAATTCTTACTTTCTCATATTTTTCAGTAAGATGTAAACTGATAAGTTCCTGATAAAATTCGTCTGTATTTTCAACTTCTACAAAAAGCATGGTGTTATCAATCCAGTCTTTTACATAAGCATCCTGAAGATAAAAAGCAGTCTCATTCCATTTAAACAGAGACATTTTAGCATCCAGAACCACCTCTTCAAAACCGAGATCACGGTAAAAACTCCTGCTGATTTCAAAGTTTTCAGAGCCTATAAAAGGACGCATTGATTTTATATTCTGTTTCATTGTAATCTGTTTTTCCAGTGATTATAAGTCATTTCAAATTTTATTTCATTCTTTCCGTGAACTCCGTTTTCCGTCCATCCGGATTTTCTGTAGAATATCTCCGCTCTTGTATCTGGAGAAGTGCTCAGCCAGATTTTCTCATTCGTCTTGGCAAAATACCAGTTGAGCATCGTATCGTGAAGTTTTCTCCCGGTTCCTTTATTCTCAAATTCCGGATGAACAAAAAGCGCCCAGATGCTTTTCTCTTTGATATCTACAATTCCAAATCCCAAAATTCTGTCATTATCTTCACAAACCCAGCCTTTTCCTCTGTTAAAGAGAAAATTCTCACAATCCTGATCTGTAACAAGACTCGGATCAGATAACATGTTTTCTTTCACCGAATTTCTTACGATTTGGATCTGTGGAATATCTTTCAGCTCAGCTTCACGGATTTTCATGTAAATTTTAATTTAAATAAAAAGGCAAACTGCTGATCTGCTAATTTGCCTTTTGTATTGTATTTTTTAATTCAATTATTTCTTATCTACAACGATTCTGTCTGGTCTGTTGGCGATTTCCCAAGCCGTTGTAAAAACCAGTTGGGTTCTTTTAGCCAGCAGATTATAATCTATTTTCTCTACATCATCCGTTGGTTTGTGGTAATCTTCGTGGATTCCGTCAAAGAAAAATGCTACCGGAACATTATTTTTTGCAAAATTATAGTGATCTGATCTGTAATACAGTCTTTCCGTATCATTCGGATCGTCATATTTATAATTTAGCTCAAGATTATTGGTTTTTTTATTTGCCGCTTCATTAATTACTTTTAACTGAGAACTCAGCATTTCAGATCCAATGACATATACATACTGTTTTCCTCTGTTTTCAGGATCATCACGACCGATCATATCGATATTCAAATCAACCACGGTATTGGCTAAAGGAAAAACCGGATTATCCGTGTAAAATTCAGAACCAAATAAACCATGCTCCTCTCCCGTTACGTGAAGAAATAAAATGGATCTTTTCGGACCGTTTCCTGCTTTTTTAGCTGCCTGAAAAGCTTTTGCAATCTCCATTACCGCAACCGTTCCGCTTCCGTCGTCGTCTGCTCCGTTGTAAACTACTCCGTTTCTTGTTCCTACGTGATCGTAATGACCGGAGATCACAACAATTTCTTCCGGCTTTTCAGATCCTTCGATAAAGGCTAAAATATTTTCGGAATCAGGAAGATTTCCGCCGCCTCTTTTCTTCATGAAATCAGACGGAACTTTCTGATAATAGGATCCCAAAGCTTTAGGATAAGAAATTCCTAAGCCTTTATAGTAATTCACCATGTATTCTCCTGCTCTTTTTTGTCCCGGACTTCCCGTATCTCTACCCTCCATTTCATCGGAAGCAATTACGTACAGGTTTTTCTTTAGATCTTCTGCCTTAATTTCCTTATACGCAGCCAAAAAAGCTTTATCGCCTTTTGCGGCAGATGAAGTTTGAGTTGCCCCTGCATCGGCTGCATTTTTTGCCGTTCCGCAGCTTACCAGTATAGCAATTGAAAATAGTGGAATGAATAATTTTCTCATTATGGAATAATTTGCCTAAAAATAACAAAAAATATTTAATCTTTTACGGAATGCTATTTTTCTTATATTTGAAATAAATGCAAAAAGTATGGAGAATATCTACGGATTCAATCATTACTCTTTTTTTACTGAAATGTCTGAACTGGCAACCCAAAACAACAGTTTTGATCTGTCTTTAGGTTTGCCGGATTTTGATATCGACCACCGTTTGCGGGAGTATCTGAAAGAAGCTGCAGATCTTAACAGCCATAATTATGAACCACTTGCAGGAAATCCGCTTCTGATAAAAAATATAATCCGTTTTAATCTCAAAAGAAAAAACAGCATCCGATTACAGGAAAATGAAGTAACCATTGTTCCCTGTGCAACCTTTGCTTTATATACTTCCCTTAAATCTATTCTTAATCAAGGAGATGAAGTTATTGTTATACAGCCTTCTTATTATACCTATGGTCCATCCATTTTTCTGAATGGGGGCATTCCTGTCTATTATGATCTTGACAATAATTTTTCGGTAAATTGGGAAAAACTGCAAAGTTGCATTTCTGAAAAAACAAAAGCTATTATTGTAAATTCTCCACAAAATCCAACCGGAAAAATATGGTCTGAAAGCGACTGGAATCAATTATACAGCATCATTAAAGATCAGGAAATTTATCTGATTTCGGAAGAGATTTACGATACGTATTGTTTTGACGGAAAGGAACATTACAGTTCGTTTCTTCATCCTGAACTCAAAAAAAGAACCTTCTGCATTTTTTCTTTTGGAAAAATGTTTCATTCTACCGGATGGAAAGTCGGCTATCTTTTGGCACCTGAAGAATTAACGGCGAAATTCCGCTGTCATCAACAGTATATTTCCTACAGTGCAAACGCGCCCTGTCAGTACGCAATAGCCAAATATCTGGAAGTTTTTGATCCTTCACAGAACCAGATTTTAATGCAAAAAAAACGCGATCTTTTTAATGAACTGATTACAGAAACGCCTTTCATTGTTGAACAAAAAGCAGAAGGCGCCGTTTTTCAAATCGTGAATTTCAGAACTATTTCAAAAACAATGACGGACGTAGAGTTTTCGAAATGGCTTACCATCGAGAAAAAAGTAGCGTGTCTTCCTTTATCTGCTTTCTACAATTCCAGACAGAATTCAGATTATGTACGATTCAGTTTTGCTAAAAATGATGATCTGATTATTGATGCGCTTGAGTATTTAAAAAAGCATCTTTAAAATCATTTGTAAGCTTAAAGATCTTCACCTTTTATTTTTAGATTTCTCCTTTGTCGAAATGACAGCATGAAATATTTTGTTTCGTTAGTTGAGCAGATTTCTTGGCAAGAAAATTTAAATGATATTAAAAACAAAAGCACCGCATGATGCAGTGCTTTCAATATTTAAAGTTGATTTTTACAGAGACAAAACTCTTACATCAATTCTTCTGTTTTTTGCCATACATTCGTCGGTATCGTTGGCTGCGCAAACAGGATGCTGAGAACCGTATCCTTCTGCTTCCACCCTGTCTCCGGAAATCCCCAGTTCCAGCAGTTTCAGTTTTGCAGTCTGAGCTCTTAGATTGGAAAGCTTCTGGTTGCTCTCTTCATTTCCTGAATTATCGGTATAACCTCCCAATTTAATTTTTAAAGTTGGATAGGCATTCATAATTTCAACTAAATTTAATAGCTGTACTTCAGAACCCGCTTTTAAATCACTGGAACCTGTCTCAAAGTAAAGATTTTCTATCGTAAACCATTTATTCGGATCCAAAACTCCCTGATCTTTATTTTTAACCGAATTGTACATCTGATACAACTGGCTTCCTTCTCCGATTTTTATCTTTTTTCCTCCGTCCAACTGAATTTCCTGAATATTTCCTGTATCATAGACAAAGTCACCGCTTTCATTAACGTAGCCTTTAATTTCCTGTGGAACAATTGCTGCTGATCCTGTCTGATTAGTTAATGAATCTGCTGAAACACCAGTTAAAGCTTCAATTTTCGCTTTTCTGTTGGCATCTATTTTATCTTTATGTAAAACAGCGAGTGTGGGAGCAATCACCAGAGAAACAATCGACATCAGTTTAATCAAAATGTTCATCGAAGGACCGGAAGTATCTTTGAACGGATCTCCTACCGTATCTCCTGTTACGGAAGCTTTATGCGGTTCAGAGCCTTTGTAATAAGTCTTTCCGTTGATATCGACTCCTTTTTCGAAAGATTTTTTAGCATTGTCCCAAGCTCCGCCTGCATTATTCTGGAACATTCCCATTAAAACACCGCTTACTGTAGCTCCGGCAAGAAAACCTCCCAAAACTTCAGGTCCGAAAATAAACCCGATGAGCAAAGGGGAAACGATGGCAATAGCTCCCGGAAGCATCATTTTTCTGATGGAGGCATCGGTGGATATGGCTACACATTTTTCATATTCCGGCTGCGCTTTTCCTTCTAAAATTCCCGGAATTTCGCGGAACTGTCTTCTTACTTCTTCTACCATTGCCATTGCAGCCTGTCCCACTGCGGTAATTGCCAATGATGAAAAGATAAACGGAATCATTCCGCCGACAAATAATCCGGCAAGAACATCGGCTCTGTAAATGTCAATTCCGTCAATTCCTGCAATTCCAACAAAAGCCGCGAATAAAGCTAAAGCCGTTAAAGCAGCAGAAGCAATCGCAAAACCTTTTCCTGTGGCTGCCGTTGTATTGCCTACTGCATCAAGGATATCCGTTCTCTCACGAACTTCTTTGGGAAGTTCGCTCATTTCAGCAATTCCTCCTGCATTGTCCGCAATCGGTCCGAAAGCATCAATTGCCAACTGCATGGCTGTTGTTGCCATCATTCCGGCTGCTGCGATGGCAACGCCATATAATCCTGCGCAAAGATATGATCCGTAAATTCCGCCTGCCAAAACAATAATCGGAAGCAGTGTAGATTCCATTCCTACAGAAAGTCCGCCGATGATGTTGGTTGCATGACCTGTTGAGGACTGTCTTACAATGCTCGATACCGGTCTTTTCCCCATCGCTGTATAATATTCTGTAATGATGCTCATTAAAGTACCTACAACCAATCCTACCATAATTGCCCCAAAAACGCCCATTTTAGAGAATTCATGTCCTCTGAGAACCATTTTGTCGGGCAAGATATAATTTACCAAAAAATAAGACGCTACAGCGGTAATCACAATGCTCCCCCAGTTTCCAAGGTTTAAAGCATTCTGCACGCTTGATGTGGAAGAATCTTCATTGTCATTAATTCGGACAAACAGGGTTCCGATCATTGAAAAAATGATTCCTGTTCCGGCAATCAGCATTGGGAGAAGAATCGGGGCAAAACCACCGAAAGAATCCTGAGAAATGGTTTCTCTTCCCAAAACCATGGTTGCTAAAACCGTTGCTACGTAAGAACCGAACAAATCGGCTCCCATTCCGGCAACATCTCCTACGTTGTCTCCTACGTTATCTGCGATAGTTGCAGGATTTCGAGGATCGTCTTCGGGAATTCCTGCTTCTACTTTTCCTACCAGATCGGCTCCTACATCTGCTGCTTTGGTATAAATTCCGCCACCCACTCTTGCAAAAAGGGCAATGGATTCAGCTCCCAGAGAAAATCCTGTAAGAATCTCAATTGTTCTTTCCATTTCGTGGGAATCCACGGTTGCGTCGGGTGCAAAAATCTGTTTGATGATTAAGAATAAAGCTCCCAATCCTAAAACAGCCAAACCGGCAACGCCCATTCCCATTACGGAACCTCCTGTAAAAGAAACCTTTAAAGCTTTAGAAAGGGATGTTTTGGCAGCCTGTGCCGTTCTTACGTTGGCTTTTGTGGCGATTTTCATCCCAATGAAACCCGCAGATGCGGAAAATATTGCTCCGACTACAAAGGCAATCCCGATACTCCAGTGCGAATTGGCATTGCTCATCCCCATCACCGCTAAAAGAATAGCTACCACAACTACGAAATAGGTTAAAATCTTGTACTCGGCTTTCAGGAAAGCCATTGCACCGTCAGCAATATGTCCGCTGATAATTTTCATTTTTTCATTTCCGGCATCCTGCTTACTTACCCAGTTACTCTGAAAAAAAGTATACAGTAAAGCAACGACACCAAAAATTGGTACTAACACAAATAGATCCATAGTTTAATATTTTTTTGGTAATAGATTATTAAATATAACGAATAATTTCTATGGATTATGTTAAAATCTTTATAAGTATTTCAAAATTAGCAGTTAAACGATTAAACGGATTGAATTTATTATGTTTGAAGTGACTGATGTAAAATATATGGCTGATTAGAGAAATCAAAAGAACAATGTTGCAAAAATTTTTGGTGGAATGAAAATCTCTGAGGTTTTGGTTAGCAATCTATTAAGACTGATAATTACTAGCCCTGATTGAAACGGCATCCTTTTTTGTTGCGGGCGGAGCATAAACTGGAGGTTTACGAACGTGTTCAGGAGCCCGTAACAAAAAAGATACAGTGGAAAGCAGGAAACAGCTCCTAAAAAAAATTAAAAATTGACAATATCTCGTTTTTTATGTTTTCGAAAGGTGTGATTTCGGAATTCTTATTACAATACAGAACTCTTAAAAAGAAAAAGGATAAACGAAAACCGTCTATCCTTAATTTATCCGAAATAAAGAGAATTTATCCTCCGTATTTGTTTGAATAATCTTCCTGAGAAGCTTTGATTACTTTTTTAGCGTGCTCTGCTCCGTAAACTTCCTGAATTCTGCATTTTGCAGGCTCATCCGGTAAGTTTTTATAAGTAAGGAAGTAGTGCATTAATCGTTTCACTTCTGCTTCCGGCAGTTCTGAAATATCTCTGAAATGTCCGAATGCGTGATCTCCGATCATTACTGCTACGATTTTATCGTCTGCTTCACCTCCATCGATCATTTTGAAACCTCCGATTGGAATAGCTTCCATTAACAAACCTCCTGCGTGAATGTTGTGAGAACTTAAAACGCAGATGTCTAATGGATCATGATCTCCCATCGTAACGTCTGTAGCGCCTCTTTCAACTGCTAAATTCATTACTGCGCTGTCGCAATAGGTTCTTGGAACAAAACCGTATAATGCCGGAATAATATTTGAGAATTTCTGAGGTCTGTCTACCTTTAAAAATCCTGTTTCTTTATCTACTTCGTATTTAATAGTGTCTGAAGGAACGATCTCCACGAAAACATTTACAACATTTGGCGCATCTTCTCCTGCAGAAATTCCGTGCCATGGATGTGCTTTAAAATTTGGAATCATTATTTAAAATTTATTTTTTTAGTTAAGCTATTATTAAAATTTCTTTTCTTAAATCTTCAATGGTCATAGAAATATAGTCTTCTCCTTCCATATAGTTCATCAGAAAAATAGTTTTGAACTCATCAAGGTTTGCATTTCCGTTGATTCCTTCATAGGTTCTGTGAAGAAGTTCTATAACTGCGTTTTTGGAATCGACAATGTTTTTCCATGAATTTTTGGTGATGTACAATTGCTGGGAAGCGTTGTAATCGAATTCTTCATTGATCGCTTTTTCAGTCAGGAAAATAAATTCATGGGCTGCAAGCCCTTTATCAAATCTCTGGATAAGATTGGAAGGTTTTAATCTTTCCATAAAAAGCGTCATTCTTTCGTAAGACTGGGTTTTATTTTCGGAATTGGACTTTACAGAAAGTAACCTGATTTCCTGTTCTTTAAGTTTAATGTAAGTGAATACAAACTGTCTCAGCAAAACCAAAAAAGGTATTGCAATAATCAATGCAAAAGCATAGGGTAAATATCCTGAAAAACTTGTCATAATTTGAGGTAGCAAAATTACTAATATTTTCTCAATCTATATATGAAAAATCCACAATAAAAAATCCAATATCTTATCTAAAAAAACTTTTTTAGAATTTTATTTTCGAGAGTAGGATATTCCTGAAGTTCTGCGCCAAAACTTTTAAAAAAAACCTCTATTCCCCGGATGTTGCTTCCCATAAAATTAAATTTCTTTTCATGAATATAAAAACTCAGAATTTTATCAATAAGAAAGGAAGGTCCGTTTTCATCTTTATACTCTTCATCGTTAATAAGTCCCAACAAA
Source organism: Chryseobacterium gambrini (assembly GCF_900156825.1). Classification (GTDB taxonomy): domain Bacteria; phylum Bacteroidota; class Bacteroidia; order Flavobacteriales; family Weeksellaceae; genus Chryseobacterium; species Chryseobacterium gambrini. The sequence goes on from NZ_FTOV01000001.1 coordinate 531,020, forward strand.
GAAAGCTGATCTTTTTCGTCAATCAAAACTGCGATATTGATTAGTTTTTCATCCAGATAGGCTCCTGAAAGCTTCAGAGAATTATTGGTGTAAAGAAAATTTAAGTATTTTCTGTATTTTTCTACATCTCCATTTTTAGAAAGCCCTTTAAAGTTTTTCTGCATGAAAGAAAAGCTTTCTTCGCTGAAATCAATTTCTTTATAAATAAGATGTTGAGCGCATTTTGCCGTAGATTTTCTTCCTTTGAAATATTTTTTTCTTCTCAGCAGAATATAATCTGAAATCTGGATTGTGTAATTTTTCTTTTTATCCAAATCCTGCGAAAAAGAATTGTAATGATTGAAAGAGTATGAAAATATGTTATATCTGTTTTTCAGAAAATTCAGGAACTGATCATTGATTTTAAAATCATCTTTAGATGAAAAAACACCCAGTTGTTGACAAAAAAGCGGCATAACCACTAAATTTAAAGCAAATTTTCTTTTTAAAGGAACCGGCATCACCGCTTCATAATCATTATAAACCAAAATATGCCAGTTTCCCGAAAGCTGATCTAAAACTTCTTTTCTTGCATACCAGTTTTTCTGTGCAGAATTTTCAAGACACTTAGAATATTTATCAAAATCTATTTCATTGTATTTCAATCTTCTAATCATAATAATCCGTCGTCTGAGAAACTAAAGTATGAATTCTGTGTCACAATAAGATGATCCAGGAGCTGAATTCCTAGCGTCTTTCCTGCTTCCTTTATTTTTTGAGTGATTTCTATATCTTCTCTGCTTGGCTTCAGATTTCCAGAAGGATGGTTGTGTGCCACGATAATTCCTGTCGAAAAATGATCTAAAGCTGTTTTAAAAAGGACTCGAATATCCACAATCGACTGATTAATTCCTCCCTGTGTAAGCTGAGCAAGATGAATGACTCTGTTGCTCTGATTCAGAAAAATTGCCCAAAAAGCTTCTGTCCGGAGATCCGACAAATGATTTCTGAAAATCTGATATGCTCCGTCGCTTCCTGAAATCACAGGTTTCTCAGGAATTTCCTGACTTGCTCTTCTTCTCCCGATCTCCAAAGCCGCAATAATGGAAATAGCTTTTACCTCTCCCACTCCTTTAAATTTCATTAAATCTTTTAAAGACAACAGGCTTAACTGATGCCAGTTGTTATTAACAGATGCTAAAATTTTTCTTGCCAGTTCAATTGCCGTTTCATCCCTGCTTCCGCTTCCCATAATAATGGCAAGCAGTTCAGAATCAGAAAGCGAACTTTTACCTTTCCGTAAAAATTTTTCTCTCGGTCTGTCGTCTTCGGCAAGGAGTTTAATGCGCATTTTTTTAGTTTAAAATAAAATTAGTAAAAAGCATATAAAATAATCGTTTCCTTTGAACCGTCAATAAACTTAGAAGTTTCGTTGAATGCATTTTTAGAAAGCATAGGACATCCAAAACTTAAACAGGCAGGATTTGCAGATTCTTTGTCGGGAATACAATAATAAGAATGCAATACAATTGCTCTGGCTCTTGCATTGCTGTTCGTTTCATCCAGACCATTCAGTCGATAGGCTTTTCCGAATTTTCCGGAATAACTCTCCCGGATTTCGTATTTTCCTAAAGAAGACTGGTGAGAACCATCAACATTGCTGAATTTCAACGCGGAAGAGTTTTTTACAACAGATCCGTCACCATGAGCAACAATTGCTTTCTGCAGGATTTTATTGTTCTTCAGATCGTAAACAAAGTAACGGTATTTCCCTGAATGAATTTTAAAATTGATAAAAACAGCAAGGTTCTGATTGTAATTTTTTCCTTTAATAAAATTCTTTACTTCCAAAATTTTAGATTTAGGCAAATCTTCAACAGTATTTGAAGCCTGAGAATCAAATTTTGAACAAGAAATAAAGAAAAGAAATAAAAAAATAAAGTGTTTCATCATTTGCGGAAGTTTTATTCGATAATCATTCCGTCTTTCATCACGAGCTTTCGGTCTGTAATTTCCGCTAAATTCGGGTTATGCGTAACGATCACAAAAGTCTGATTGTATTTATCTCTCAGATCAAAAAACAATCTGTGAAGTTCATCCGCATTTTTTGAATCTAAATTTCCGGTAGGCTCATCTGCAAAAATGATTTTCGGTGAGTTGATTAAAGCTCTTGCTACTGCTACTCTTTGCGCTTCCCCTCCCGAAAGCTGGTTGGGCTTATGGTGCAGTCGCTGTTCAATTTTTAAATCTTCAAACAGAGCATATGCCTTTTCTATAGCTTCTTTTTCGTTGGCTCCTGCTATTTTCGTCGGTAATAAAACGTTTTCTAAAGCTGTAAATTCCGGCAATAACTGATGGAACTGAAATACAAAACCGATATTCTGATTTCTGAATTTAGAAAGCTGCTTATCATTCATATTGATGAAAGATTCTCCGGCAATTTCTATTTCCGTATCAAATTTATTCGAAGTGGTTGGCTGATCCAGTGTTCCCAGAATCTGCAAAAGTGTAGATTTTCCGGCACCGGATTCTCCCACAATTGAAACCACCTCTCCTGTTTTGATATGAATATCAACGCCTTTCAGTACTTCTAAATTCCCATAAAATTTATGGATATTCCTTGCTTTAATCATGATTCAAAAATAGTGAATTGATTTAAATCTGAAAAGCAATAAAAATATAATTTACAGGGATTATATTTTTTGCAAACGATATTTTTTCTCAATTTTATTGGCAAGCCAGCTCACGTAAAACAACTGAAAACTATGATAAATCATCACAGGAAGCAGAAAAAGCACTTTCTGATCTTCCGAAATCCCTAAAACCATTATGAAAAGACTTCCGTGAACCAGAGATTTTTTAGATCCGCAGAAAGTGGCTGTAATTACATCTTCTCTTTTAAAATGAAGCTTTCGGGAAATCAGTTTTAAAATTCCGTAAACCGAGAAAAATAAAGAAACGACACTGAGCGCAATAATAAGAAATACCGAAGAAGGAACTGAGGCAAACACATTTTGTGAAAAAGCTTCGGAAAAACTTTCGTAGACGATGAGTAAAATAATCATTTTATCAAATTCCGCAATAATTTTCGCATACTTTGTCACCCAGTTTTTCAAAAACGGGTTTAAAATTAATCCTAAAATAATCGGCAGTAAAACTTTAAGTAAAAGCTGCTGGATAATTTCTGCATTATTAATATTTTCCTGATCGGGCTGTACAAAAAAACTCATCAGTAAAGGAGTCATGACAATTCCGATAATTCCTGAAATAGAGGCATTGAAAATAGCGGAAGTTACGTTTCCTTTCGCGATAGAAACCATAACGACTGAAGAAGAGACTGTTGAAGGCAGACTTGCCAGAAAAAATATGGAAAGCCAGGTAACGAAAAATTCAGTATCTTTTACAAAACCATAAAATAAAAATACAAGCAGCGGAAAAATAATGAATGTTCCGGCTTGAACCAAAAGATGAAGTTTCCAGTTGGAAATATCTTTGATGATTTCTTTGATATTCAGCTTTAGTCCATACAGAAGGAAGATCGCTGCAATTCCCCAGTCTATAAACGCTGATAGATTAAAATACTGATTGTATTCGCTTCTGAAAGGAATCAGTTTACCTGCTGCAACCATTACGATTAGCAATAAAAGAAAAATATTTTGTTTATCTAATTTTATTCTGCTCAATTTCATTTTTTAAAAGTAGCAAGGATCATTCTAAAATCTTTGTGACCATATTAAAATCACCTTAAAATTATCTTAAAAGCAAAAAGGTCTACCGAATTTCTTCCGGTAAACCTTTTTAAATTGTATATCTAAACAGAAAATTACAGTAACAATGTTAAAGGACTTTCCAGATATGTTTTTAAAGTCTGTAAGAACTGTGCTCCTGTAGCACCGTCTACTACTCTGTGATCACAAGCCAATGAAAGCTTCATGATGTTTCCAACTACGATTTGTCCGTTTTTCACAACAGGTTTCTCGATGATGGCTCCTACTGAAAGGATCGCAGCATTTGGCTGATTGATGATGCTTGTAAATGTTTCGATTCCGAACATCCCCAAGTTTGAGATAGAGAAGGTAGAACCTTCCATTTCGTTAGCTTTAAGACCTTTGTTTTTCGCTCTTGAAGCCATATCTTTTACCGCAGCAGAAATCTGCGTGTAATTCATCTGGTCTGTATTCTTAAGAACAGGAACTACCAATCCGTCCGGAATTGCAACTGCTACCCCAATGTTGATGTTTCCTCTGTGAATGATCTTATCTCCTGCCCAGCTTGAATTTACCTGTGGATGTTTTCTTAAAGCAACTGCAGTCGCCTTAATAATCATATCATTGAAAGAAATTTTGGTATCCGGTAAAGAATTGATCTCTTTTCTTGCCTCAATTGCTTTATCCATGTTGATTTCCACCATCAGATAATAGTGAGGCGCAGAGAACTTACTTTCGGAAAGACGTTTTGCAATTACGTTTCTTACCTGTGAGTTCGGAGTTTCCGTATCTTCACCCTGTACGAAGCTTAATGCAACCTGAGCCGCCGCAGGACTTGCAGATGGAGCTGAAGCCGCTGGTTTAGCCGCAGAAGGCTGATAATTTTCAATATCTTTTTTAACGATTCTTCCGTTTTCTCCGGAACCCTGAATACTGTTGATGTCTACGCCTTTATCCTGAGCCATTTTCTTCGCTAAAGGAGAAATGGCAACCCTGTCTGTAGAGGAATGATCTGCAGCCGGTGCCGCTTTTTCTTCTGCTTTAGCTTCTGTTTTTTGTTCAGCAGGTTTTTCTGATGATGAAGCAGCCGCTTTCGGAGCGCCAACTCCTGAAACATCTGTACCTTCTGGTCCTATAATTGCCAAAACCGAATCTACCGGAGCTGCTCCTCCTTCTTCAACACCTTGTTTCAACAACACTCCATTGAATTCAGATTCGAAATCCTGAACGGCTTTATCTGTTTCGATTTCAGCAAGAAGATCTCCTTCTTTTACGGTATCACCAACGTTTTTGTGCCATTTCGCAACCTTGCCTTCCGTCATTGTATCCGAAAGTCTTGGCATGGTAATTACTTCCACCCCTGCAGGAACTTCCGCAGAAGTCTGTTCCACAGTGGTAGAACTGTTTTCAGTTTTAGATTCTTCTTCTGTTTTTTTCTCTTCGGAACCACCTTGAGCCGGAGCTGCTGCACCGCCAGTAAGTCCTGAAATATCTTCTCCTTCATTACCGATAATTGCCAGAACAGAATCTACCGCTGCTGCATTACCTTCTTCCACACCAACATATAAAAGAGTTCCTTCCATTTCAGATTCAAAATCCTGAACCGCCTTATCTGTTTCAATTTCAGCTAAGATATCGCCTTCCTTTACTTTATCACCTACTTTTTTATGCCATTTTGCCACTTTTCCTTCCGTCATTGTATCGGAAAGACGCGGCATTGTAATTACTTCTGCCATAATTTTTTATAATTTGAAAATTTGGGATTTTATGAATTTGAAAATTAAAAAAGATATGATAATAAATCATTTTCAAATTTTCAAACTTTCAAACCGATTTATTATCTTTTAGTTTTCTAATTTGTCTAAGAACGGATAGTCTTCCTGAGCATATACATACTCGTAGATCTTCTCTGCATCCGGATAAGGAGAGTTTTCCATGAACTCGATACATTCTTCCACAAAATCTCTCGATTTGTTATCCATCGCTTCCAGTTCTTCTTCTGTTGCCCAGCTGTTAGCCAAAATTCTTTGTTTGATCAGCTCGATAGGGTCATCATTTTTGTGAAGCGCAACTTCATCTTTAGATCTGTATGGTTCTGCATCAGACATAGAGTGTCCTCTGTAACGGTAAGTTCTTGCTTCAATAAAAGTAGGTCCGTCTCCTCTTCTTGCTCTTTCAATTGCTTCATAAGCCGCTTCAGCCACTTTTTCAGGATCCATTGCATCTACTGCAAGACAAGGCATTTCGTATCCTAAACCTAATTTATAGATATCTTCGTGGTTTGCTGTTCTTTTAACAGAAGTTCCCATTGCATACTGGTTGTTCTCTACAACAAAAATTACAGGAAGCTTCCAGTTCATTGCCATGTTAAACGTTTCATGTAATGAACCCTGTCTAGCCGCTCCGTCTCCGAAGAAACAGATATTTACCGCTTTTCTGTCAAAATATTTATCTGCAAAAGCAATACCTGCTCCCAAAGGAATCTGTCCTCCTACAATACCGTGACCTCCGTAAAATCTGTGCTCTTTGCTGAAAATGTGCATAGATCCGCCCATACCTCCGGAAGTACCTGTAGCTTTACCACAAAGTTCTGCCATGATTCTTTTAGGATCTACTCCCATCGCCATCGGATGGATGTGGCATCTGTAAGCAGTGATCATACTATCTTTAGTTAAATCCATTGCATGCGTAAAACCTGCAGGGATCGCTTCCTGACCGTTATACAAATGTAAAAAACCTCTGATTTTTTGTTTTAGATAAAGAGAACGGCATTTGTCTTCAAACCTTCTCCACATTGTCATATCTTCATACCACTTCAGGTATACCTCTTTAGAAAATTCTTTCATGTGTTGAGCTCTTGCTAATTTATTATGAAATAGTTGAGCAAAATTATAAAAAAAACTTCATTTTTATTGTATACCTACCTATTGTTTTTTTGGTTATAGTATTATATTTACATCATTAAACCTTAATATGGAAGAAAAACAGCCTTCATTATTGCATAAAACATCAAGAATTATATCCGATTTTTTCAATCCTTTGCTCTCTCTGTTTATATTTTTCGTTTACATGAGTTTTCTGAAATACTCTCTGAAAGAAGCCATTACCTCATTTCTTCCTATATTAATAATAGTAATTGCTCCTGTCATTATCTGGCTGGTCTGGAATGTAAAAACGGGAAGATATACCAATATGGATGTATCCAACAGGGTACAGCGAAAAACTTTATATATTTTTATTGCAGCTTCTGTGATATCCTATATCGGCTTTAATTATTTCAAAAACGGACAGATCGATTTTGTAATGCTCTTTATTCTGATATTGCTTTTTGCATTGCAGATCAGCAATTATTTCATTAAAAGTTCGATGCATACTGCATTTAATATATTTGTAGCTGCTTTATTTTTTGCGCTGAATACCACAATGGGAATCATCTGGTTAGGCATTGCGATACTCGTAGGAATTACAAGAATTATTCTAAAACGACATACCCCAAAAGAAGTGTTCATGGGAGCCGGAATTGCTTTTATAGTATCTTTTCTTTACCTTTATTGCAATATTCAGTTTCAACATTAAAAATTTATATGAAAATCAATCATCTTACATCTGCGGAAGAAAATTTAATGAAGCTGTTCTGGAAGCTGGAATCATTTTATTTAAAGGATATTATGGAACAGCATCCTGAACCCAAACCCCATCAGAATACCGTTTCCACATACCTTAAAATACTGGTTGAAAAAGGATATCTTTCTACGGAAAAGGAAGGAAGGATCTTTAAATACTCCGTGATTGTACCTTTGGAAGAATACCGGAAATTTTTATTAAAAGAACTTTCACAGCATTTTTTTGACAATTCGGGTAAGGAAATTTTAAATCTTCTGCTTCAGGAAAAATTAATTTCTCAGGAAGATCTAAAGGAACTCAATCCTGCAATAGAGATAAAACCTCTGAAAGTAAAAGAAGAATTTGAGTATGCCAATGAAATTCTGAATCCTAAAAAGGAGAAAAAGAAAAACAAGGATAAGGAAAAAGACAAAGACAGGAAAAAGAAAAAAAAGAAGGAAAAAGAATAATTCCTTTAAAAAAGATCATAAAAAAAGCGGTTCCAAAAGAACCGCTTATATTTTTTACCAACGTTTTCCACCGCCGTTTCCGCCGCGATCTCCTCCACCGTAGCCACCGCCACCGCTTCTGTTACCGCCACCGTAGCCACCGCCACCTCTGTTGTTACCTCCGTAACCGCCACCTCTGTTACCTCCACCATTGTTGCTGAAAGTTCTTCTTGGCTTTTCTTCTCTTGGTTTAGCTTCCGAAACGTTAAGTTCTTTTCCGTTGAATTCTTTCTGGTTAAGAGCTTCAATAGCCTGTTGTCCTTCTGCGTCCTCCATTTCGACAAATCCGAAACCTCTAGAACGACCAGTTTCTTTATCTGTAATGATTTTTACAGAAGAAACTTCTCCAAATTCTGAAAATAAATCCTGCAACTCATAATCTTTAGTTGCGTAGTTGATGTTTGAAACAAAAATGTTCATCTTGATTAATAAAATTAAAATAAGTTAAAAATGATTTGGTTTATAAAAGAAAAACAACATAAAGAATGAACAAATATTGATTCCAGATATAATACAGGTGCAAGATACGATTATTAATTTCATATCAAAGCTTTTTTTGAAATTATTTCAATAAATTTTTCAATCAAAATATTATTTCGTTAAAAAGTATTAATTTATCATGAAATATTTATGAATAATCATTAAAAAGAGTGACATCTACAAAATAACGGAACACCGTGACCTCCTACTTTGGATAAATTTAAATCCAAAACATGAATCTCAAAAGTAAAAACCATACGCTCCAAAAGAAATAATTGAGAATATAAATATTTCTTTTCGGATTACTGAATCTAAATCTTTTGACAAAGCCGGTTATAAAAGCTAAATTTGTACAGTAAAATTTCAGATATGAACTATCACACAAGAAAATGGGTAAAACCGGAAGACCTTAATCCCAATCAGTCTCTTTTCGGAGGAAGGCTGTTGCAGTGGATCGATGAAGAAGCTGCGTTGTATGCAGTTATTCAGCTTGAAAATAAAAAAGTAGTCACCAAATTTATCTCAGAAATCAATTTCGTAAGCTCCGCAAAACAGGGTGATATCATTGAAATCGGGATCGAAGTTTCGGCGTTCGGCTCAACTTCTCTTACTTTAAGATGTGAAGTGCGAAACAAAATGACCCATCAAACCATCATCACCGTCGACAGAATTGTTATGGTAAATCTCGACGAAAACGGAAATCCTGCTCCTCACGGAAAAACGAAAGTGGAATTTGTGAAAGACAGATTGAACAACCAAAGCTCCTTATGAAAATTTTCATAAAAAATATGGTCTGCGGCAGATGCATTTCTGCTGTGGAAGCTATATTTGCTGAAGCAGGCATTCCCTTAACATCAATCACTCTCGGAGAAGTGGAAACCCAGCAGGATATTTCAGTTCATGATATGGAAAAACTGGAAAATCTTCTCCTAAAAACAGGCTTTGAAAGAATAAAAGACTCTGCCCATCAGTTAATTGAGAAAATTAAAAATTTAATTATTGTAAAAATCAGCGAACTGGATATCGCTGAAAGTTTTCTTTTGTCTGAATTTTTAACCCACAAACTGCATAAAGAGTACAGTTCTCTTTCAAAAACCTTCTCTCAGAACGAAAACATCACGCTTGAACAGTTTTTCATTCTTCAAAAAATTGAAAAAGTAAAAGAACTTCTTTTATATAATGAATTTACTTTAACAGAAATCGCGGGAAAACTCGGCTATAAAAGTGTTCAGCATTTATCTTCCCAGTTCCGAAACAGCACCGGCTTCACTCCTACTGAATTTAAAAAACTGAAAATTCACAACAGAAAACCGCTGGACCAAATTTAATTGGTTGGAGAATATTTAGAGTTTGAGAGCTTTTTGGGTTTAAAATCGCGCAGATTTGTCGGATTAAGCAGATGTTTGTGTAAATTCCTCTTGTATTTAAATAAAAAAAGAAACTGCGTAATCAATCTGCCAAATCTACAAGAGAAATTAAAAAAAACACTCTTACCCTAAAACTCCAATACCCTAAAACACAAAAACCCTCCCACTCATAAAACAGAATTCTGTAAACATTATCCTTAAATTTATAACAGGCTTCCGATTGCTTTTTGGAAATTTGTACCATAAATCAGAAGGATCATGGAAAAGCAATATAAAATTCTCGGAATGACCTGTTCCGGATGTCAGAAAAAGATTTCTGAAAAGCTGAACAGTTTAGAAAACATAAAAGCTGATATTCATCTCGAAAACAATACGGCAACCATTATCTCCGACAAAGAATTTGAAATCAATACTTTAAATAAAGTACTCGAAGAAATCGGCAACTACAAACTGGAAGATCCGGACAATCCTGAAAAAACGTTCATTAAACCACAGGACAGAGTTTCTCCGTCTTCGGTTTACTATTGCCCAATGGAATGCGAAGGAGAAAAAGTTTATTTTCAGCAGGGCAAAAGATGTCCTGTCTGCAATATGTATCTGGTTCCTATTGAGGAAAAGCACGCAAAAGATCCGAATTTTAAATCTGCTTATTCCCAAACAAATTTGCCTGAAAATTTCAAAGATAATATCGGAGAATATTATTGCCCGATGTTCTGCGAAAGTGATAAAATTTATCCCGAAAAAGGAGATTGCCCTATTTGCAATATGCATCTGGAAGAAATTACAGAAGATTTAGTTAAAAATTCCACTTCAAATTCGCATCAACATTCTCACGATCACACCCATCATCAAGAAGCACCGAAAGTAACCGATGCAATGGCTGGAAAATACTATTGTCCGATGTATTGCGAAGGCGATAAAGTCTACGACAGCAATGTCGGGTGTCCCGTTTGCGGAATGGATCTCGTAAAATATCCTGAGAAAAAAGCGGCAAAATACACCTGTCCGATGCATCCTGAAATCATTCGTGACGAACCGGGAGACTGCCCGATCTGCGGAATGGACCTCGTAAGAATGCCCGACAAAAAAGAGGAAGAAGATGAAACCTACAATATATTAAAAAAGAAATTCATCATTTCACTGGCTTTTACGGTTCCCGTTTTCATTCTTTCGATGGGCGGAATGTTTTTTGATTTTCCTTTTTCTCATCAAATTCAGGGAATTATTGAATTGATTTTAACGCTTCCTGTCATATTGTATTCAGGATGGTTTTTAATGAAAAGAGGATTTGTTTCTTTCAAAACAGGGAACTTAAATATGTTCAGCCTGATTGTTCTGGGAGTTGCAGCCGCATTTATTTTCAGTATTGTCGCCCTAATTTTTCCTGATATAATTCCGCATGAAATTCGTGGCAGCCATCATGAAATTCCTTTATATTTTGAAGCGGTCTGTGTTATTTTAACGCTGGTTATTTTGGGACAGCTAATGGAAGCTGCGGCGCACAAAAAAACAGGAAATGCTATCCGTGAACTGATGAATTTATCACCCGATGAAGCCAATCTTATCGTTAACGGAGAAGAGAAAAAAGTACTGCTTTCACAGATTAAAATCGGCGATTTATTAAAAGTAAAACCGGGGGAGAAAATTCCGGTGGACGGAAAAATAACGGAAGGAAGTTCTGTAGTCGACGAAAGTATGATTACAGGAGAGCCGATTCCCGTTGAGAAAAACGTTGATGATAAAGTTTCTTCCGGAACCATCAACGGAAATCAGTTTTTCATTATGAAAGCGGAAAAAGTCGGCGACGAAACCCTGCTTTCCCAAATTATCAGGATGGTAAATGAAGCAAGCCGAAGCAAAGCCCCGATTCAGAAACTTACAGATAAAGTTTCTAAAATATTTGTTCCTGCTGTTATATTGATTGCCGTTTTAACCTTTATTCTGTGGCAGATTTTCGGTCCGGAAGGTCAGAAACCCCTGTTTGCTTTTGTCAATGCGGTCGCTGTTTTAATTGTGGCCTGTCCTTGCGCTTTAGGTTTGGCAACGCCAATGTCTCTGATGGTAGGAATCGGGAAAGGTGCAAAAAACGGAATTCTGATTAAAAATGCAGAAGCTCTTGAACAGATGAATAAGGTAAATGTGCTGATTACCGATAAAACAGGAACTTTAACGGAAGGAAAGCCTTCTGTAGAACATATTGAAACAGTTGATAAAGACGAAAAATTCATTTTAAAATTAGCCTATTCATTAAATCAGAATTCGGAACATCCGCTTTCAAATGCAGTGATTAAAAAGGCAAAAGCTGAAAGTATAACTCCTGAAAAAGTAGAACAATTTGAAAATATTTCCGGAAAAGGAATCAAAGGAAATATTAACGGGAAAATGGTTTTCCTTGGAAACAAAGGTCTTTTAACCTCACATCAGATTTCAGTTCCTCAAAATATAAAACAAAAGGCAGAAGAAATCCAGGCGAAAGCACATACCATTTCTTATGTCGCTCAGGAAAACGAAGTTTTAGGATTCATCAGTTTTACCGATAAAATTAAAGAAAGTTCTAAAAAAGCAGTTCAGCAATTATTAAATGAAGGAATTGACGTCATCATGATGACCGGAGACAATCAAAACACTGCAAAAGCCGTTGCAGAGGAATTGGGAATCAGACATTTTAAAGCAAACTGTCTTCCTGAAGATAAATTAAATGAAGTAAAAAAACTTCAGAAACAAGGGAAAATTGTCGCGATGACCGGCGACGGAATCAACGACTCTCCCGCTCTAGCTCAGGCAAATATCGGAATTGCGATGGGAACAGGAACCGATGTTGCCATAGAAAGTGCAGAAATTACTTTGCTGAAAGGAGATATTTTAGGCGTTGCAAAAGCCAGACTATTAAGTGAAAAATTACTGAAAAATATTAAGGAAAATCTGTTCTTTGCTTTTATATACAATATTTTGGGAGTTCCCGTTGCGGCAGGATTATTGTATCCGTTTTTTGGAATCCTGTTATCTCCGATGATTGCAGCAGCGGCGATGAGTTTTAGTTCTCTTTCTGTCATTTTAAATTCTTTGCGACTGAATTCGGTGGATCTGGAAATTGAGTAAATTTTTCTCGCAGATTTGGAGACTAAAATCACTGATTATCAACAAAAAAGTTCACAATAGCTTTTAAAAATCTTTGATTTTTATTGTTTTGAGAACTTTAAAAATTCTGATAATCGCTGTATGAATGTCTTTTGCAACTTTTGCGGTTAATTCTGAATTTGTTTAAAACAGGCTTATTAATAAACGTAAATAATAACAGTACAATTATCTCCCAAATCTGCGAAAGCAAAAAGTAACAATATGAAAAAAGAAAATTTATACATCGGCTGTTCGGGATTCTACAATAATGACTGGAAAGGATCATTGTATCCTGAAGACGCGAAAAGTAACGATTTTCTTACGTTGTATTCAGCGGAATTTAACTGCGTGGAAATCAATTCTACTTTTTACAGAAAACCTACTGCAAAAACGTTGTTGAAATGGTATGATGAAACGTCCGATGATTTTAAATTTTTCATTAAAATTCCGAAAACCATTTCCCATGAAAAGCGACTGAGAGAATGCAAAGAAGAAATTGCGGAATTCTGTCATCATATTGAATCTCATTTGAAGGAAAAACTTTCCGGATTTCTGTATCAGTTTCCTCCATCTTTTAAAAATACTCAGGAAAATATTGATTTAATCCTTAACAATATTGATCATAATCATTTAAATGTCATTGAATTCCGTCACGAATCGTGGTGGAATGAAGCGGTATTTAAAATTTTGGCAGAAAATAAGGTCATTTTTTCCGGTGTCAGTTTTCCCGGAAATCTACCGGAAGATGTCATTATCAACGATTCTGAAGTTTTATATTATCGGCTTCACGGAAAACCTGTGCTTTACAAATCTGAATACAGCAATGAATTCCTTGAAAATCTAGCCAAAAAGATTAAAAATTTACAACATAAATCATTTATCTTTTTCAATAATACGTGGGGAAATGCTGCCATTAAAAATTCACTGTATTTAAAGAAAATTCTTGAGTAAAAATATTTTATTAAAATAAGCTTAAAAAGTCAAAATTAAGTGAAATTTGGCGTAATTTTTGTTAAGAATAATTTGGAAAAATTAACAATTTTTAACAACAAAATTCCATTAAATTTTATGACAAAAACTTTTGCGGAAAAGTCTAAAAACAAGACTTTTCTTGGGATGCTTGCATTGGTGAGTGCAACTTCAATCTTATTCAACAACTGTAATCAAAAAAAAGATAAAAAAGAATCTGAAAAACTGATTCCGAAAGACCATCCCGTCGCAAAAATTGTCCCCAAACTTGATGATGAAAATGTTCCTTCAGATAAAAGAGTAATTTATCTGACCTTTGATGACGGTCCGAATCGCGGAACCGAAAATCTTCTGAAAATTTTACACAAAAGAAACATCTGCGCCACCGCATTTCTTGTAGGCAAACACGCTTACGGAAGCAAAAAGCAGCAGGAAGATCTGGAACTGTTAAGAAAAGATCATTTAATAGAACTTGCGAATCACAGTTTCACGCACGCGCACAACAAGTACACCGATTTTTACAAAAATCCCACAGGTGTTGTTGAAGATTTTAATGCAGCAAAAGACAGCCTTAAACTGTATGATAAAATTGCGAGAACTCCCGGAAGAAATATCTGGAGACTGAATAACATTACCGTAACCGACCTTAAAAGTTCAACGGAAGCCGCAGATAAGCTAAAACAGGCAGGTTACAAAGTAATCGGTTGGGATCTTGAGTGGAAACCGACCAATAAAATGGCATTAAAGGGAAAACATGAAGAAATGCTGAAAAAAGTGGACAGTATTTTCTTTAATGACCTTGAAAAAACTTCAAGACATCTGGTTTTTCTTACGCATGACCAGTATTTAACCGATGCAGATTCCATAAATGAACTCGATCTTTTTATTGAAAAACTTCAGAAAAGCAACCGTTTTGTTTTCAGAAAAATCTCGGAATATCCTAAAATTAATGAGGTTTTGAATTAAATTTAATCATCCTTGTCCGATAAACATTGAAACACAATTATAAGGTCGCTCCTCCGGAGCTTCCATTCTAAGAATAACTATTTTCTATGAACAGGTTGCTCCTAATGGAGCTGCATTTAATCCCATCAAGATTTACTGTTAGTAGAAAAAAAGACGCCATCAAAAAAAGCTCCAGAGGAGCGAACTGTCGATTTGTGCAATAAACATTGAGCTCATAAATTTGTTTATATGTTTTATCGGATAATATTGAAATTTAATATATTGTATGTCTGTCATTCTGATCGAAACGAAGTGGAGTGAAGAATCTTTAACAATAAAACTTAGATTCTTCCTTCATCAGAATGACAGACATTCTGTTTTAGACTAAAAGAATTTCACGTCTAAAAATTTCAATATTCATTAGCTTTTCGTCTTTAAAATTCGGAAATTTGCATTATGAGTATTCAGGAAAATTACAATCATATTAAAAGCCAGCTTCCTTCTGATGTACAGTTGGTTGCTGTTTCAAAAACACATCCTGTTTCTGCGATTCAGGAAGTTTATGATCTTGGACAGAGAGTTTTTGGTGAAAATAAAGTTCAGGAAGTATCAGAAAAATATCCGCTCCTTCCCAAAGATATTCAATGGCATCTGATTGGGCATCTTCAGACGAATAAAGTAAAATATATCGCTGAATTTGTGGATACGATCCAAAGTGTTGATTCTGAAAAGCTGATCTGTGAGATCAACAAAGAAGCAGCAAAGCACAACCGAACCATCAAAGTGTTGCTTCAGGTGAAAATTGCGGAGGAAGAAAGTAAATTCGGACTGGAAACCGATGAAGCCAAAGATTTGTTTGAACAGTATCTCAGCGGAGAATTTCAGAATATTGAAATTACCGGATTGATGGGAATGGCAACTTTCACGGACGATAAAGATCAGGTAAAGAAGGAATTTTTAAACCTGAAAAATCTTTTTGATGAATTAAATCAACTGAAAAAACTAGAAACCCTCTCAATGGGAATGAGTGATGATTTTCCGATTGCTATTGAATGCGGTGCCAATTCCGTAAGAGTGGGATCGGCGATTTTCGGGAGAAGAGATTATTCTCAATAAATATTTTAAAGCCCATATACTGTAGAGGAACTATTTTAAAATAGTCCTATTTAAATAATAAACTAAACCATGACAGACGAAAAAAAAGAAAAACTCGAGAGAATTTTTGAAATTATAAAAGACCAACTCGAACCAGAAACAGAATATTATAGTTATCAGACTTACAGGTCCAGACAATCATTTTATAAAGTTACGGAAGGACGAAGAGATGATAATGTACCGAAAGTTATTCATTGGAAAAACAACAGAGAAAATCTTGAAGGAACCGATTTTAATATTTTAGAAGTACTTTATGACTTTAATCGAAATTCTGAGTATGACAAAATAACTTTTTTCACCTTATCTAAAGAAAAGGGCTTTACTAATAAAACTGTTGACGCAAAACTGCTTATTGAACTCATGAAACTTGCACTTTTCAGTGACATTGAGTCGGGTTCAGGCAGAAGAGAAGAAAGTGTAATAAAGATTATTCCAAGTAAAAATTCTGACAGACTGAACTTAGACATTTTCACAAAAATTCATGATGCAGACGGTGGAATCAGAGAATCTGATTTTGCTGAAGTTGAAAAATACGTGGACTGTCTTTATCATAGGTTGGATCAAAAACTGGAAGTAATCTACACTTCGGCTTCAGAACATGCTATTGAGATCCTTACAGTTCCTGAAATCTCGGGATTGACTTCATTATACGCACCTGTTGAAGATTTATCGCTCGAAGCATCGGAAACTGAAAAAGTATACGAATTTCTGGAATCCTGGAGTGATGCAAAAATTGCAAAAGCTCTTGAGGTAATCAATACAAATCCAGTTCTTAAAGCCAATGTTGAAAAAAGATATCTTAAATTTATTAGATCTCGCGTTGGAAATGATGCGGGACTCGACGCTTTTGTTAAAGCTGGGCTTACCCGTAAAGAATTTAACCTGCTTAACGGAAAAGATTTTGATAAAAACTTCATCTCGTTCTCTTATTTTCAGGAGGAAGAATGCCAGCTTGTTGTTAACTTCATCGGAAGTCTTGTGATGAATTATCTGGATATTGATCAGTTCAAAAAAGAAGCTCAAGCTGCCGAAACAGAAGAAGATCTGTTAAAAATTTATTCCTACGCTGCGGATATTGTAAAAAAAGGAATTCTGGAAGAAGCAAAGACAAATCCTGATGGCTGGTTCAGTAAATTAAGTATAAAATTTGCTAATCTTAAAGTATATGATGTACTTTTTGAAAAAACAGATTTTACAATTCCTAATCTGAACTGTTTAAAAGCTTTTATTTTCTATTTGGGAATTAATACTCACAGATCTGTATATCTGGATATTTTTCAGTCCACCTGTAAAGAGCTTACAGAATTTTTCTGGCTTCTCCCTAGTGTACCGCAATCGTCTTGGGGAGATACCGAACTGAAGTTGCCGGAATATCCATTGAAATTTTCACGTACCGCTATTTACAGACTTGGTGACGGTAAGCGCTGGAGAAACAAAAGTTTTCCTGAAAAATCGTCAAAATAAACTTTACACAATACAGTTCAAAACAAGCAAAAAGATATGAGCAAAGCACAAAAATGGGCAGAATCTTATTTCCAACGTTTAGAAAAAATTATTGAAGAATTAAAAGAGCATTCATTAATCAATCATCTTAATTATTTTCAATTTACAGGTGTATCCGATGAGGAGATTGTAAAAATAGAATCGCAAATCATAGAGCTTCTAAAATTAAATGCGGAAGATTATGGAACAATCCCACCTTCATCATTTGAATTTGATGAATACATGAAAGCGTTTTACAGAATGACTAACGGGCTACACATTTCCTGGGATTCTCATATTCTGGAATCATCATTAACCACTAATGAAATACTTACATCTGCACCAAAAGAGAAATTGACTGTTGCTAAAGATGAATTATTACAGGCAGAAGGCTTCCTATCTTTACTTCCTTTAAATTCTTTAGTTTCTTATAATGATGTAAATATTTACGGTGATCCGACAGATTCACGTTTCGGACAGGAAATAAGAAACAAAGGTGGTCATTTTACTTATCTGGACTTTTATTATTTTTACAATGATACCTGTATCGTTCTGAATGATAAGGATGATTCGGGTTTATTATACCATGGAGATGACTATAGTGCTCATTATGATCCTAACAACGTATCCGATTTTGTGATTTATATGGAGTATCTTTTGGCAGCGCGCTTTTCAATCTTTTTGCGTCATACGGCTTTTCTCGACATTAATATCATTAAAGAAATGCGTACTAATCATTATGAAAATCTTATTAACAAGATTCATTCTGAAAATAAATACACAAGCATTGATAACATTTTGAAATATCATATGCTTAATGAGCAAATGCTTGAGAGCTATGGAGATCTAAATTATTTACAATCAAAACCAGAAGAAGTTTACAATAAAATTGAAGAACTTTTGGGCTTAGTGTTAGAAGATGAATTATAAATTACAAAACATAAGTAACAAATAATAAAAAAGAAAATATCTTTTAAATTAGGTACATTAAATAATAGTTTTCAATGTTTTAAATTGTAAGATATATTCCAACTAAACGATTAGGTATAGTTTTTGCTAATAATTCAATCAAAAAAATCTAAATTTGCAACTATGCAAAAAATCCTTATTGTAGAAGACGAAAAAGCAATCTCAGGAGTACTCCACAGTATTCTTTCTGACGAACTAACCGACTATGAATTTGTAATTGCCGAAGATGGGCTTGAAGGCTATAAACAGGTAGAAAAAGAAGATTTCGCACTGATCATTTCTGATATCAAGATGCCAAAACTTTCAGGAACTGAACTTTTAAAACAAAGTTTAGCGCTGAAACCGGAATCTACCTTCATCATGATTTCAGGACACGCAGACATCGATTCTGCGGTTTCATGCCTTAGAGACGGTGCTTATGATTTTATTTCCAAGCCAATCGACATCAACAGACTGATTACCAGCGTTAAAAACGCTTTAGCTAAAGAAACGCTGAAAAAAGAAAATAAAAATCTTCAGACAGAAAATAAAACGCTAAAGAAAAAGGTAAGCAAAAAATACCAGATGATCGGTGAATCCGCAGGTTTGAAGAAAATTCAGGATATGATCGGAAAAGTTGCTGTTTCTGATGCAAGGGTTTTGATCACGGGACCAAACGGAGCCGGAAAAGAATTGGTTGCTCATGCCATTCATAACCAAAGTGACAGAGCAAGAGGCCCGATGATAGAGGTAAACTGTGCTGCGATTCCTTCTGAATTGATTGAATCTGAATTATTCGGTCACGTAAAAGGGTCTTTTACAGGTGCTATTAAAGATAAGCAGGGAAAATTTGAGCAGGCAAACGGAGGAACGATTTTTCTTGACGAGATCGGAGATATGAGCTTAATTGCTCAGGCAAAAGTGTTAAGAGCATTACAGGAAAGCAAAGTTTCGCCTGTAGGAAGCGATAAGGAAATTAAGGTGGATGTAAGAGTTCTTGCAGCAACCAACAAAAATATGCAGAAGGAAATTGAAGCGGGAAGATTCAGAGAAGATCTTTACCACAGACTTTCTGTTATTGAAATCTATGTTCCGCCATTGGATGAAAGAAAAGAAGATATCAGATTACTGGTTGAGCATTTCTCCGGAATGATTGCTGATGAACATGGTACTGCTGTAAAAAAATTCGACGATAAGGCGATTGATGCTTTAAAAGCGCTTTCATGGACCGGAAATATCAGAGAATTGAGAAACGTTGTGGAAAGATTGATTATTTTAGGAGGAAACACAGTTTCTGCCGAAGACGTTGCAAGTTTTGTAAGGAAATAATGTAATTATTACTTTAAATAAATTATGAAAATTGCAGTATCATTTGTTACTGCAATTTTTTTTGAATAAAAACTATATGAATTGTAAACAATTATGAACTTTTTAAATAAAAACTATACGAAAGAATGCCTCACGCTGGCTCTTCCTGTGATGTTAACGCAGGTCGGGCAGGTTTCGGTGAATCTTTTTGATAATATTATTGTAGGAAATCTTCTGGGAGCCGATGCTCTAGCTTCAGTTTCATTGGGAAATGCTGTGTTTTTCTCGATGTTTGTATTGGCTTTGGGATTTTCTTTTGCCATTCCGCCTTTGGTTTCGGAAGCGCATTCGAAACATGACCATAAGACGATCAATTCTGTTTTCAGTCATGGCTTTATCATCAATATGACGGTGGGAATTTTGCTGATGGCAATTTTACTTTTAGGAATGCCGCTGCTTTACAAATCCGGACAGCCGGAGAAGATCATTCCGGATACGGTTGATTTTTTAACGATTATGGCAATCAGTATTGTTCCGTTTATGGCTTTTCAGACACTGAGAGAAGTTTCGGAAGGGCTTTCTTACACCATTGGAGTTACTAAAGCGACCATTATTGCCAATGTCATTAATATTGTTTTAAATTATGTTTTCATTAAAGGGCTTTGGATTTTTCCTGAAATGGGGGTAAAAGGTTCTGCCCTTGCAAGTTTAATCGCCAGAATTTTTATGGTGGTTTTCCTGTATTTTGTGCTTTCGAATGAGAATAAAACAAAACAGTACATCAAAGATTTTTCGTTAAAAGTTGAAGTTTTTTCAAAGAAAATGTTTGAAAAGATGATCAGACTCGGTTTTCCGACGGCTTTACAGATGTTCTTTGAAGTGACTGCTTTTGCCGGAGCCGCTTTTATCTGCGGGCTAATTTCGGCACACGATATTGCTTCTCATCAGATTGCCTTAAGTATGGCTTCTTTTACTTTTAATTTATGTATTGGGTTCAGTGTGGCTTCAACGGTGATGATCGGGAGAAAACTGGGAGAACAGAATTTTGTTGAATTAAGAAAGGTAGGAATCAACAATCTGAAAATTGCGTTTATTTTTATGTGCATCTGCGGAATTGTCTTCATTTTGGGACGAAATATTCTTCCGACATTCTTTACCAAAAAAGAAGAGATTGAAGTTATTGCTTTAGCTTCCAAATTAATGATAATTGCTGCGTTGTTCCAGTTATCAGATGGAATTCAGGTGACAGCTTTGGGAATGTTGAGAGGGTTGCAGGATGTAAAAATTCCTTCTATTTACACGTTTATTGCGTATTGGGTAATCACAATTCCTTTAGGATATTTCCTTTGCGTAACCATGAAAATGGGAGCTTTCGGAATGTGGATCGCTTTAGGATTGGGATTAACGGTTTCCGCTGTAATGCTGGTCAAACGGTTTTTGAATATGTCTGCAAAAAGAATTAAGCAGAATCTGTAATAGGAAAGCGGTCTTTTGGGATCGCTTTTTTATTTAAATTTGTTAAATGGAATTGACAAACCGCGACCTGAGAAGACATTTATTATTTTTTGATCCTGCTTTTTCAAGACTGGAAAATATTCTTGAAGGCTTAGATAATGGCATTAAACATCTTTATAATTCTGAATTATGTATTGATTGGTACGGTACAATGGATGAAAAACATGAATGTGAAACTATTTACAGATTGGCTATTCTGGCTTTTGAAACTTATATTACTTCAAGCGCTGCTTCCTTGTGTAAAGAGAATGAAAATCCTCAGCAGTTTTACAACCTTTCATCAGAAATTATTTTAATTTTAGCTCTCGCAAATTATCTTACTTCTACAACAAAAAATTATGATACCATTTTTGAGAAATATTCTTTAGAAATTAATAATTATCCTCTTTACAATGGAATCAAGATTTTAAACAACGAAAGAGATTTACTTCAGATTGGTAAAATTTTGAAATCGTGGAGAAACCAAATTGTATATATTCAATATCCTAGCCCCGATTGAACGGCATGTCTGAGCTCTTTTCAGGTTTCGGCGGCAGCGAAGCTGCCGCCGAAACCTGAAAAAGCGAGTAGTGAAAGCGGGGAAAAGCTCCTAAAAAATAAACTTTTTAAGATGGCTTTGCTCCTGACAAGAACAAACTACCCTACCCTTTTTCCTAAAATCACCAAAGTTCTTTCAACACCGTCCAAAACGGCAACATTCGGAAAAACACCCCAATCTTCAAAACCAAAATGTCGGAATAATTTCAGGCTGGGTTCATTATGTAAAAAGATGAATCCCAATAGTGTTTTTACTTCAAATTTTGGTGCGTTATCAATGCAGTATTGCAGTACTTTTTTTCCGTAGCCTTTTCCGCGCGAGCTTTCGTCCATGTAAATGCTGAGTTCCACCGTTCCGTTGTATGCCGGTCTTCCGTAGAATGATGAAAAACTAACCCAACCTAAGACTTCGTTCTGTTCATTTTCAATGATCCAGAGTGGTCTTTTTTCAGGATTGTGGTCATGAAACCATTCGATTCTGCTTTCTACAGAGATATTTTCTGTATCGGCAGTTACCATTCTCGAAGGAATGGTTGAGTTGTAAATTTCTACAATTTTGGGTAAATCTTTCAGTTCAGCATTCCTGAATTTCAGTTCTTCCATTGATTTCAGCATATTTCTGCAAAGATAAAAGAAGCGTTTAAATCTGTTGAATTTATTCTTCAGAATTATTCTCCTGAAGCTCTTCTAAAGCACGGTTCAGGCTTTCCACAGTAGTTCCGAGATAGGTTGCCATATCTTCTTTTGAAATTTCCATTTCTCGAGATTTCACTTCCAAAAGTTGAGAAAGTGTATGTTCTGTCTTGTGAAGCTGCTGATAAGAGGCGCGGCTTGAAGTATTGAAAATACGCTCTGCAAAAACATCCAACAATAAATTATTGAGGGTAAGATCTTTTTTGATCAATGCCTGAAAATAGGGAATCGACATCGAATAAACGGTAACTTCCGTAATCGCTTCAATACTGCAGATGCAGGGAACATTTTTAATGACTTCGATTTCACCGATGATTTCTCCTTTTCCCATAAATTCCACAATATATTCTTTTCCGTTTTCTTCCACGAAATAGCATTTGGTAATGCCGCTTTTAACGAGCATGATCTTTGTGGAGATCTGATTTTGAATTAATATTTTATCGCTTTTTTCAAAAGATTCTAAAACAATATTTCCTTTATGTTCTTCACTGCTGTACAGTCCTTCAAGGTAGTCTAAAAATGTCTGATTGGTTCGTAACATATCTTTTCGGAATCAATGTCCCCTGTTTTTTTATTTTTTACTGAATTTTGCGGGCTGAAAATTACAAAAACTAAAGTAAACAGAATATGAATAATGTAAGTAATCAAATTGTTTTTGATATTCCGGTAAAGTCTGCTTAGATCTAATTGTCTGTAATTTTTAGTATTATTTTTCTTAACATATTCTTCTCCGATTGATTTTAACTGAATATCTGTTTAATAGACTTTGAAATTAAATCTGCATTATCAGCAAAATCAGCGAGAAATAAATCTAATACAAAATAAAAACAGCTTTTTAAAACAAATTTTACATGATTTTCTGAAAATTTATCAGTTCTAAATTATCTTTCCAACCGCCAGATTCCATCATGGAAATGACAATCATCTTTTTAAACTCTTCAAATTGTGTCGTTTCACCTTTTACAACAGCATTTTTCCACGGACTTTTGTGTTCCGGAATGAAATACTGCACCGCGAATACTTCGTAAGATCCTGATTGAAAACCTATAATTTCAACATAGTGTTTATCCTCTTCATCACTACTGAATAAAAGCAAATGTGCATGTGAAGTCAAACCATAAATGAAGGTATCTTTAAAAGTATCATTCATAAAATCTAAAATTTTAAGCATAGGAATTCCTGCATTTCCAAATGCATCCTCCGGTTTGGGAAGAAATTCTTTATAAAAATCCTGAAGCGACAGTCTGCTTTGTTCTGAACGTCTTACGATTGGCATTTGAATTTTTTGACAAAGAAAATAAAAACCCGTCCAAAATTGAACGAGTTTTTATGTAAATTATTATTTTTTCAAACATTTCTCCAAGAACTGATCCTGTTCCCAAAGCAAATGAAGAATATTCTCTTTCGCTGCATATCCGTGAGCTTCTTTTGGCAGAAGAACCATTTTTACTGGTGCGCCAAGATTTTTAAGCGCCTGAAAATATCTTTCCGTCTGCAAAGTGAACGTTCCGGGATTGTTGTCTGCATCTCCATGAACCAATAACAGCGGCGTTTTCATCTTATCAGCATTCATGAAGGGTGACATCGTGTTATAGATTTCCGGAACATCCCAGTAATTTCTCTGTTCGCTTTGGAAACCAAAAGGCGTCAAAGTTCTGTTATACGCTCCACTTCTTGCAATTCCGCACGCGAAAAGCTTGGAATGGGTTAAAAGATTTGCCGTCATAAAAGCCCCGTAAGAATGTCCTCCTACCGCAACTTTTTTCTTATCAATATAACCTAACTGATCTACCGCGTTGATTGCTGCTTCTGCATTGGCGACCAATTGAGGAATAAATGTATCATTCGGTTCTGTTTTTCCTTCTCCGATGATCGGGAATGCGGCATCATCCAAAACGGCATATCCTTTCGTTGTCCAATACACGAAAGAACCGTAGTAAGGGAAAGTGAAATCGTTTGGATTCTGCGTATTCTGTCCTGCCGTGTTTCTATCTTTATATTCGGTAGGATAAGCCCAGATCAGCAATGGTAATTTTTCCGTTTTTGCCTTTCTGTCATAGTTAGCAGGAAGATAAAGTGTTCCGGTAAGCGTAACGCCGTCATTTCTTTTATAGGTAATCACTTCTTTGTAGACATCTTTAATGCTTTCAAAAGGATTCGCGAAATTGGTTACCGCTTCTGTTTTATTGGATTTAATGCTCTTCTTAAAATAATTCGGATATTGGCTGGAAGATTGCTGAATCGTAAGAACTTCTCCTTTGGCAGGATTTAAAATATCAATAATTTCTTCCTTTGCATTTTTAAGATTGGAAGTATACAGCCTTTTCTTTTTCATGGTTTTCACATCCATCTCATCAATGAAAGGATGCTGTCCGTCTTTTGTGAATCCGGCTCCGATGAGGTAAGACTTTCCTCCTTTCATGTCGACAACGTATCTTCCGTACTGGTTTTTTGTCGTATTGAAATTTCCGGGATCGCTGTACACATCCTGATAATTTCTGTCGTCAATGACTTTAGATTCTCCGTTATTTAAATCAACTAGGAAAGATTTTGTATTTCTTGTATCGTACCAACCTTCGGAAACAATGGCGTAATGATCATTTGTCCAGCTTACATCTTCGTATCTCTGTTTTGTTTTAAAGAATGATTTCGGTCCGTTGGTGAAAGGTGCTTCCCAAGTAAAAATCTCATCCCTGAATTCTGCATTTTTATACTGATCTCCTCCGTCCAGAGCTTCTGCATATACCAAAGTTGCAGGCATATCGCTTCTCCATCCCATATCTCTTTTTCCTATTCTTACGGAAGAGAATCCTTTAGGCATAATTTCGTTCAGAGGTGTTTCGTTTACAACTTTCACCACATTTCCGTTCATGTCATACACCGTAGTGGTCATCGGAAATCTGCTTAGTGGAACAATGTAAGAAAACGGTTTTTTAATGGTTGTCGCCATCAGATAATTTCCGTCCGGCGAAAAGCTCAATCCGGAATACATATCCTGATCTTTTACTTTCTTTAAAGTTCCGTTCAGATCAACATTATATATTTCTGAAGCGGTTAAGACTTCAAAATTCTTTTCATCCTGCGGATTTTTCAGAAGATCCTGATACGTTCTGTTCTGCGAAACTTTTCCGTCTGCTGTGGAAACAATGGGACCTGTCGGAAGATCTTTGCTCGAATCTATTAAAGCAGGTCTGTTTTGCGGAAGGGTTTTGATCAATAAATTCTGAGAATCTTTGTACCAGATGTAAGGACTTCCCAAATTTGCATTTAAGTTATCTGAAGTTATTTTCTTTGCGGTAGCGGTTTCAAGGTCTACAATCCAAAGCTCCACACCTTTATTGGTGGTATTGGTAAACGCCAGTTTTTTTTCGTCCGGAGAGAATGAAGTATTGGTGATTTTTGGATTCGAAGGTAAATTTTTAACCTGAACTTCCGTTTTATCGTTCATTTTTCTCACTTTCAGGTTATTGGCATACGTTGCCGAACTTGAAATATTGGTTACCGGATTTATTCTCAATCCTCCGAGCTTCATTTCCTGCTGACTTAAATCTTCCAGAGTTTTATACGTCGGACGGTAGGTAAAAACAATCCAGTCTTTTTTACTGTTCATCAAAACACTTGGAGGTCTTTCATAATCAGCAAGTTTCAGGATTTCCGCAGATGGTTTTTGATACGTAATATTTTCCTGCGCTTCATAGAAATTGAGGAACGCAAGAAGGCATATGGTCAGTCTTATCTTCATAATAATTTCAATTTCCACGAAATTAATGAAAATTAGAGAATATGCAAGGATATATTAAAACACCTCTACGTGATTTAACAAAATAATATTATCTTTAGTATTCATCAAATTCAGAATCATTATGAAAAATCTAAGAAAATTAGAGCGAAGAGAACTTCGCGCCATGAATGGCGGAAATGCGCCGCAGTGTCCTTCAGGATACAAACCCTGCATGAAAATCGATGAAACGAGTGAACTTCCTAAATGGAGCTGCATCCCGTCCAACCTTCCCTGCAACCCTTAGAAAAACAAAAAAGAGCGGTTGAAAACAACTGCTCTTTTTAATTTATATTGTAAAATCATTACCAATCATTGGCTCTTTTCCTTTTCTCGATCATATAATCGACAGAAAATTTTCCTGCCCCGAAAACCATCAGTAAAAGATAGACGGAAAGATAAATAAGGCTCATTTCCCGTTTTTCAAAAGGATCTGCTCCATGAACGACGAAACCCGCAATAATCATGGTAAACATCAGAAATCCTAATGAAATTCTTGAGAACAGTCCTAAAATAAGGAGAATCGAACAGGCAAATTCTGCGAAAACCGTTAAACCTAAAGTGATCTGCGATCCTAATCCTAAAAAATCAAAAAAGTCTGACTTACCTTCTAAAAGCATCTGAAGCTTTGGAAAACCGTGAGAGAGCATGGCAAAACCAATGAAAACCCGCACGATAAGCAATGCAACATCTTTTAAAACAGAATCTGAATTTATTGTGTTCGAATAGTTCATTAAAAGCAATTTACATTTAAAGATAGTGAAAATTCTTCTAATAGAACGGTTTTTAGATGGTTTTTAGTCTATCTGTATCCAAAATTTTTCAAATCTCTGTCGTTTTTTCTCCAGTCTTTTTTTACTTTAACAAAAAGGTTCAGGTGAATTTTTTTATTGAAGAATTTTTCAAGATCCAGTCTGGATTCTGTCCCTACTTTTTTGATCGCTTCTCCTTTATGCCCGATGATAATTCCTTTCTGGGTATCTCTTTCCACGTAAATAATAGAATCGATGAAGATAATTCCTTCCTTTTCCTTGAACTGCTCCGTAACCACTTCCACAGAATACGGAATTTCTTTTTCGTAATTTAAAAGGATTTTCTCACGGATTGCTTCATTTACAAAGAATCTTTCAGGCTTATCCGTATACTGATCTTTATCGTAATAAGGCGGATTTTCCGGCAGTAAAGATTTAAGTTTCGGTAAAATAATGTCTGTATTAAAAGCATTTAATGCAGAAATAGGCAGAATTTCCGCTTTCGGGATTCTCTCATGCCATGTTTCAACCAGTTTTTCCAAACCTTCCTGATTGGTCTGATCTACTTTATTCAGCAAAAGCAAAACAGGCACAGGAATTTTGTTCAGCTTATCAATCAGAAATTCCGAAGGTTCAGCTTTGTCGGTAACATCTACAATGAAAAGGAAAACATCGGCATCCTGCAAAGAATCCTTTACAAAATCCATCATTTTTTCCTGTAAACCGTATTTCGGATCCAGAACTCCGGGAGTGTCTGAAAATACGATCTGTAAGTCTTCTTCATTATAAATTCCGAAAATTCTGTGGCGTGTTGTCTGAGCCTTTTGGGTTACAATCGCCAGTTTCTCCCCCATCAGTTGGTTCAACAAGGTAGATTTTCCGGCATTGGGCTTTCCAACTATATTTACAAATCCTGCTTTGTGCATAAAAATTATATTAGGATTTGCAAAGTTACTAAACTTAATCGGTCTTTGGAATTAATTGGAAACTTTTACCGACAAAAAAAGACTTTTCCGATCTGAAAAAGTCTTTGATTTTCTTGTAAAATTAAAATTTTGAGTCTTTAAAATTTTTAAATTCGCAATACCTGTAATCTGGACACGCGCCTGATTTTGAAGTAATGAATGCTCCTAAAGCAATTCCTTCCTTAATAATTTCTTCAGGCTCCTGATTCTGAATCCTTTTGGAAATAAAACCGGCAAGAAAAGCGTCACCGCTTCCCACTGTATCTGCAATGGTGATGGGAACGGCAGGAAAACTGTAATTTTGACTTCCCACAAAATAACCTGCGCCTTTACTTCCTTTGGTTAAAATAATTTCATTAACCTTAAATTTTTTCTGAATGAATGAAACACTTTCTTCTTCACTTGTATATTCTTCACCCATAAATTCAAGGATCTGCTTCATCTCCGCTTTGTTCATCTTTACAATATCGGCTTTATTCAACAATATTTTAATGAATTCAAAATCGATGAAAGGCGGTCTGAAATTTACATCAAAAATTTTCAGTTTTGCCAATTCAAGCAGTTGAAGCAAGGTTTCTCTGGTCCTTTCATTTCTGGCAGAAAGACTTCCGAAGACAAAAGCTTCCGCATTGGCAACCAAATCCTGATGTTCAGGAAGAAAATCTATAAAATCCCATGCTACATTTTCAACAATTTCGTAGCTCGCTTCATTGTGTTCATCTATTTTAGCGATCACCGTACTCGTAGGATGAACTTCATCTATCTGAATAAAATCTGTGGTAATTCCCCAGCTTTTAATTTTTTCCGTTAATTTTTCTCCCAGTTCATCCTTTCCTGTTTTGCTAAGCATTTTTACATCGATGCCCATTTTATGAACATTATAGGCAACATTAAAAGGTGCACCTCCTGCTCTGGAACCTTCCGGGAAAATATCCCACAAAACTTCACCGAAACATACAATATAAGGCTTTTTTTCTGTCGTCATTACATCTTCTGTCATTATCATTTTTTATTATTTTACGGAGCTTCTTTCCATAAATTTAGCATGGAAGGTTACTCTTTTTCCGTTTGTAGTATAATTATTAATCTGATTGTCTAGAAGTTTTACCGATTCTCTTGCCATATCATACAATGGCTGCTGTACAAATGAAACTTCCGTCGGGAAAAGATAATAGGCTTCAGTCTCATCGAACGCAACCAATGAAACCTGTTCCGGAACACTGATGTTATGATCGATCAGATATCTAAGACCTGCAATTCCCAGTTTATTACTTGAAAAATAAATGGCCGTTTTTTTGGAAAGATCCAGATTTTCCTGCATTTTCTGATGCACTTCTTCGGTAATATTATGAATTCCGATTAAAATTCTTTTCGCCGAAATATCCGACTCACCAATTCTCTTATCAAATCCATCCTGTCTGTCCAGCAAATGCGGAAGTTCAGTATCGTAACCTACATAAATAATTTCATCGAAATCTTTTTTTACCAGATGATCGCAAATATGTTCTGAAATTTCTGAATTATTGATCATTACACCCGGAAGACTTACATTTTTAAGATAGCGGTCGATGGTTACAATCGGATATTCTTCCTGAATGAGCTTATTGATGGCTTCATCCGAATCCACAACCGGAGCGATAATCATTCCGTCGACCTGCTGTTCTGAGAAAAGCTCCGTTAATTTTTTAAATTTTTCAGGATTTTCATCGCAGCTTCCGATCAGAAGTGTATATCCCAGCTTCATGGCTTCATCTTCAATATTTCTTGCAATGTTGGAGTAAAAGTCGTTTGAAATATCTGCAACAATCAGCCCGATAAGCTTCGTCTTGTTCATTTTCAGACTTTTTGCAATTTTATTGGGCGTATAATTGATGCTTTTTGCCACATCCAGAATCCTTGTTTTTGTGGCTTCGCTAATTCTGCTTCCTTCTTTTTTGTTGAGAACATAGGAAACAGTAGCCACAGAAACTTCTGCAATTCTTGCTATGTCTTTAATAGAAGCTCTTTTCATAATTTTCTGACTTTGGTGCAAAAATATTTCATAAAAAATATAAAAAACAATAGACGATTTTTTTGGTCGTTTTGAAAATAATTGTAGATTGGCAATTTTTCAAAATCCAAATGAAACAAAATACAAATACCTAAAAATCAATTAATTAAAAATAATTCTAAATTTAGATTGTTTGTATATTAATTCAATAGCAATCTTTATATACTTCCCGATCGTTGTTTTGGTTAAACGTTTTACCTTCTAAATTTAATTAATTTTTAATTTAATTCAAAACAGAGGAGAATAATTTTCTTGTTTTCTGTTGTCAAAACCAATATTTTAGACAAATTATCCAAGACTTAATTATGGAAATTGACGAAATTCTCGACCGCATATACATACTTCCTGAAATCTCAAAAATAAAACTGAAACAATACATTACAGAAGTTTCTTATCCCAAGAATTTCTGTCTGATGGAAGCTGAAAAAGTAATTCCTCATATCTATTTTTTAAAAAAAGGAATTGTACGCGCATACGCATCCACAGAAGAAAGAGACATTACGTTCTGGTTCGGAAATGAAGGCGAACCGGTGGTTTCCATGAAAAGTTATGTGGAAAACAATCCCGGATACGAAAATATTGAACTGCTGGAAAATTGCGAATTCTACAAACTGGAAACAGAGCATCTTAAAAAATTATTCAACGAGGATATTCATATAGCCAATTGGGGAAGAAAGTTTGCGGAAAGAGAACTTGTAAAAACCGAAGAACTGATTATTTCAAGACAATATAAAACGGCTCTTGAAAGATATAAAGATCTTGTAAAAAATAAACCTGACCTGATCAGAAGGGTTCAGCTTGGGCATATTGCTTCTTATTTAGGGATTTCGCAGGTAAGCCTGAGCAGAATAAGAGCGGAGATTAAGCTGTAGCGTTTGAGAGTTTGGATAGATGA
Organism: Chryseobacterium gambrini; assembly: GCF_900156825.1. Lineage (GTDB taxonomy): Bacteria > Bacteroidota > Bacteroidia > Flavobacteriales > Weeksellaceae > Chryseobacterium > Chryseobacterium gambrini. Next base: position 561,774 of record NZ_FTOV01000001.1, read on the forward strand.
GATCTTATATTTACAGTAGATTTTTTAACAATTGTAAAATTTTATTCTTTCCAAATTACAGAACTTTGCAGTTGAAAATTACAGAAAAATGAATTGGATTATCTTAATTATTGCAGGATTATTTGAAGTTGCCTTTGCTTCATGTTTGGGAAAAGTAAAAGAAACAAGCGGTACGGCAATGTATTTTTGGTTTGCCGGCTTTCTGATCTCTTTAACGGTAAGTATGCTTCTACTGATCAAAGCCACCCAAACTTTACCTATTGGAACCGCTTATGCCGTCTGGACGGGAATCGGAGCTGTAGGAACTGTTTTAATGGGAATTTTCTTCTTTAAAGATCCGGTAAGCTTCTGGAGAATTTTCTTTATTGTGACTTTAATTGGATCTGTGATTGGATTGAAGGCTGTTTCTGCACATTAAAAAAATTAAAGAAAAATTTATAATCTTGTTAAATGCTTTGTAGCAAAGCCGTTTTCAGAATTTGAAAGCGGTTTTTTTATTACAGAAAGTTTATAATTTTAATTATCTTTGAGAAAATTTCAACCATGAAAAAAACTTTACTATTGTTATTTACAAGCAGTCTTATCTTTGCACAGAATAGTTCCCAACTGTTCAATACAAACTGGTATATTTCACAAATGATTATAGGAGGACAAACAACCGTTACTCCTACGATGGATCAGTCGCTTCAGCCTTCTACATTTTCAAATTCATCCGGAAGTAACGTTTTTACTTCAAAGTATTTTAATGTTTCCGGAATACCGCTTACCTTTTCTACGATAGATGATTCCTTTATTAAAAACAGTTCTGCAGGATGTACGTTGGCAGATTACTGGGGAAACAATATGACGGCTGTACAAGGATATGATCAAAAAAACTGCGACTTTTACGTTAATCCGGCAATTGGTCAGGTTTATAATTATCAGGTTGTTCCCAATGGTTCAGGAAAGACTTTAATTATAACAAATCCTTCTAATGGTAATAAAATCTATTACAACAGTTCCATTTTATCAACAAAAGAGAATAATCTCAAAGCAACCTTTTCTTTTCAAAATCCTGTAAAGGACAATTTAATTGTGATAAATCTGGAAAATGATCTTCCTGTAAAGGTTTTTAATATGCTTGGACAAATGATGTATGAAGGTAAAACATCTGACAAAAAAGTGAAGATTGATACCCGGAATTTTGTAAAAGGACAATATATTTTAATAATTGAAGGACAAAAACCTTTGAAATTTATTAAAGAATAATTCCTTATGATTAATATAGCAAAAAACGTCTTCGCAATGAAGACGTTTTTGTTATTTTTTATACACTAAAGGCAGAATTTCATTTTCTCTAAGCCCGTATTTTTTTATTTCCTCTTCGGTAAACTGTTTAGAATAGAAATTAATATCCGTTTCAAATCCAGCTTTTTTCAGTCGGTCGAAATAATCCATTCCGTACCAACGAACGTGATCGTACTGCCCGAAATGTTTCTGACGTTCTTTCGGATCTTTTATCGTAAAATCTTCATACGTTTTTTCCAGAGAATTTTTCATCGGAACCTGCAGAATTCCCCAACCTCCCGGTCTTAAAACACGGTACAGTTCGCTCATCGCTTTGGCATCATCTTCAATATGTTCAAGAACGTGGTTGCAAAAAATAATATCGAAGCTTTCATTTTCAAAAGGAAGATCGAGAATGTCTGCTTTTACGTCTACAATCGGCGAAAAAAGATCAGCTGAAATGTAGTTTAAGTTTTTCATTCTTTTAAACTTTCTAAGGAATTCCTGTTCCGGAGCAATATGCAGAACTTTGTAATTTTTAATGAAAAAATCGGTTTCATTTTGTAGGTAAAGCCACATCTGGCGGTGTCTTTCCAGACTCAACGTTCCGGGAGACAAGGCGTTTTCACGCTGACTTCCGTATCCGTAAGGAAGAAATTTACGGTAAGATTTTCCGTCAATAGGATCAAAAAACGTATCGCCTTTAAAGAACTGATAGATAAGTGGTCGTGCCCAAATGCTCATTTTGATAAGCATCGGACGCGGAATCTTATTCAGTAAAAGTTTAGTGACTTTTTTCATTAAAAATCCAATTGGAAGGCTTTTTCTTCATCGCTTACGATTCCCAAAGCATCATAAATATACTGGAACGTTGAAAGCAATACAGGTTTTCCGTTAATTACCGCAACATCGTGCTCGAAGTGCGCAGAAGGCTGATTGTCTAAAGTTGTCACCGTCCATCCATCATTATGGAATTTCACTTTTTCAGTTCCCAGATTAATCATCGGTTCGATTGCAATCGTTAATCCGTCTTTAATCACTTTTCCGCTTCCCTGTCTTCCGTAATTCGGAACCTGCGGATCTTCATGCATCTGTCTTCCGACACCGTGACCCACCAATTCTCTTACTACTCCGTATCCTTCTTTTTCACAGTGCGCCTGAATAGCGTGGGAAATATCCCCGATTCTTTTTCCTCTCACACACTGCTCAATTCCTTTATAGAGAGATTCTTTGGCTATTTTCAATAATTTTTTTGTTTCCGGCTTTACTTCTCCGATTTCGAAAGTATAGGCATGATCGCCTACGAAACCGTTCAGAACAGCACCACAGTCTACAGAAAGCACATCTCCTTCTTTAATTTCTTCTTTGCTCGGAAAACCGTGAACCACCTGCTCATTCGGAGAAATACACAAAGAGTACGGAAATCCTCCATATCCTAAAAATGCAGGTTCTGCACCATGATCCTTGATGAAATCGTGTGCTAATTTATCCAGATATAAAGTGGTAATCCCGGGTTTGATTTCTTTCGCCAACATTCCTAATGTTCTGGAAACCAAACGGGCACTTTCTTTCATAAGACGTAGTTCGTCTATTGTTTTTAATTGAATCATTGTTTTAATTTACCAATGTATTAGTATATTAATGTAACAATATCAATAATTGGTAAATTGATACATTATTAAATCGTTACATTTTAATTATCCTACCAGAATAATCCTTTTTTCTTTTCTTTTTTTAGTTTTGAATAGGCTAAAACCTCTTTTCCTTCCACACGGAATTCTATTCTTTCCTGAATAATATTGTAAATTTCGCCCCATCCCGGAAAACCTCCCAGATTTCGGTCATCTATAAACCAATCTGCATCCAGCTTTCTGGATTGTGTTTCCGGATCGAAAACTTCTCCTTCAAAACTTGAATTGACTGCATAAAATTCAATCCCGTTTTTTCTGCAGAATTCTACTGCTTCATCTAATGTTTTTCCGTGTCTGTATGTCCACAGAATCAATCTGAACCCCTCTGCCTGAAGTCTTCTAAGTGTCTCGAAAGCAAAAACCTTTGCCTTGCCGATTCCTGGGTACGCATCATCTACGATGGTTCCGTCGAAATCAACAGCAATTTTCTTATTATTCATCATTATATTTAAGATTTAGAAATGCAAAGATACAAAATAAAAAGAGTGCCAAAAACACTTAGCACTCCTACTTTATAATTTATCCAATTATAGAACTAACTTTTCACCCAACTGAACTGAAACTGAAGATCCGGCGTTGAAATTCTGTCCGTGATTTTCTGAAGTCTTGCAGGAAGTTTCATTAAATACTCCTGTGCTTTTTCAGCTTTTTCATTAAGACCTTTTACGTGTTCGATTTTCCATTCATCCAGAAGGTCTTTAAGGATATTGATGTAATCCTGTCCTGTATACACCATGCATCTTTGCGCAGCGTCTGAGAAATGTCCCCAAAGCTCTCCTGCTTTTTGTCCGGACTGCCTCATCATGTGAGCCGGCATTACGATTTTTTTACGCATCATGTCTTCAAAAGCAAGAATCATTTCCGAAGGATCGATCTCAAGGATCTTTTCTACAAAATGTTTGTAAGCTTTCGCGTGTCTTGCTTCATCCGCCGCAATAACTCCGCACATTTTGGCTAATTTTCCGTTTCCGGACTGTTTTGCGAGAGTTCCTACTCTTCGGTGAGAAATATTGGTCGCAGTTTCCTGAAAACTTGTATAGATGAAGTTTCTGTAAGGATCCATGCTTGTTCCCAGATCGAAACCGTCATTAATAAGATATTGAGTGGTAACCTCAACTTCTCTCATGTTCACTCTTCCGCACAGGTAAAGATATTTGCTTAAAAGATCTCCGTGTCTGTTTTCTTCAGCAGTCCATGCTCTTACCCAGTTTGCCCAGCCGATTTCTTTCTGCTCCTGGTCTACTCCGTCTACTCCCATTAACCAGGATTCGTAAGAAGGCAAAGCTTCTTCTGTGATACAGTCGCCGATAAGCGTTACGAAAAGATCATAAGGCATTTCGCGTGCGAAAGTCTGTATTTCTTCTAAATCATGTTTAAAATCTTCACTCGACGGATCCGGAAGATAATCGGAAGGCTGCCAGATTTTCTCGATTGGCGTTAAAAATTTATTCAGAAAAGAACCTACCTCCTTTTCCAAAATTCCCATTACTTCTTTCCTTACAAGCTTTTGATACATTTTTAGAATTTAGATTAAACTGCAAATTTATAGTTTTATTTATTATTTAGGACATAATATTTTGTTAATTATTTCTGATATTAGTCATAAAAAAATACCGCTATGTAAATAATAACGGCATTTTATCTTTATTATTTCTGAATTTTAAATAATATTTTAGATTAAAGTTCGTTAGGATTTTTTCTACTGTACTTTTTTAAGTTTGAAAAGTCTGTCGCATTTAACAATGATTTCATTCTTTAAAACTTTTATCTCTTATTTAGCTGACTAAAATATCGCCAGTCATAATCTCAGGAATTTCCACTCCCATCACTTTTAAGATCGTAGGTGCCACATCGCCCAATTTTCCGGGCTTAAGATTCCATGTCTGATCTTTGTCCATTACGATGAAAGGAACCAGATTGGTGGAATGCTGTGTATTTGGGGTTCCGTCCGGATTAATCATCACATCAGAATTTCCGTGATCTGCCAAAATGAAAACGGCATAACCGTGCTCGTAAGCTGTAGTTGCCACTTTTTCAATGCATTGATCTACGGTTTCGGCTGCTTTAACGGCTGCTTCAAAAACTCCGGTATGACCTACCATATCTGTGTTTGCAAAATTCAGACAGATAAAATCCGCAGTTTCGTTTTCCAGCTCGGGAACAATCGCGTTGGTAATATCGTATGCTGACATTTCGGGTTTTAAATCGTAGGTCGGAACATCTTTCGGACTTGGGCAAAGCAATCTTTTTTCGCCCACAAATTCGGCTTCCCTCCCTCCTGAAAAGAAAAAGGTAACGTGAGGATATTTTTCTGTTTCCGCAATCCTGATCTGCGTCTTATGATTTTTTTCTAAAATCTCGCCCATCGTTTCGTGCAAAACTTCTTCATCGAAAACTACATGAACGTTCTGGAACGTTTTATCATAGTTTGTTAATGTAACATAGTAAAGCGGCAGTTTTCTCATGAAAAACTCCGGGAAATCTTTCTGGGAAAGTACTTCAGTGATCTCACGACCTCTGTCTGTACGGAAATTGAAGCAGATCACCACATCCTGATCTGTTATTTTAGCAATCGGAACCACATTTCCTGTCTGCGTGGAATCAATCATGATAATCGGCTTGATAAACTCATCCGTCACATGATTATCATAAGATTTCTGAATTGAAGCCAATGCATCCGTAGACTGTTCTCCAACTCCTTCTACCATCGCATCATAAGCCAATTTTACACGCTCCCATCTTTTATCACGATCCATGGCATAATATCTTCCGACTACGGTTGCCAGTTTTCCTACTGTTTTTTCCATGTGATCCTGAAGTTCTTCGATAAACCCTTTTCCTGAAAGCGGATCGCAGTCGCGTCCGTCTGTAAAGGCATGAACGAAAACATTTTCATTCAATCCGAATTCGTGAGCTGCCGTTAAAAGTCCTTTTAAATGGTTGATATGTGAATGTACTCCTCCATTGGAAACCAAACCGATGAAATGTATTTTTTTATTTTCTTTTTTAGCATAATCAAAAGCATCCTGAATGACTTTCTGCTGACCTAAAGATCCGTTTTCGACTGCCATATTCAGCTTTACCAGATTCTGGTACACTACTCTTCCCGCTCCTAAATTCATGTGTCCAACTTCGGAATTCCCCATCTGTCCTGCAGGAAGTCCAACTGCCAAACCACTCGCTTCGAGTGTTGTATGCGGAAAATTTTTAAGGCAGTTATCTATAAAAGGAGTGTTTGCTTTATCTATGGCTGAAACGTCCGGATTCATTCCCAATCCCCATCCGTCAAGGATCGCTAATATTGCTTTTTTCGACATTTTGTATAAACTTTTGTCCTACAAATTTATTTATTTTGAAATGAAATCAACAATTGACGGACTTAAATTTTGTTTAAAATATAATAAATACTGAAATCTTACAAAATTTTTTCTCTAGCGGATTTTTTAGATTTTTTTAAACGCAAAGGTTCGCCAAAATTATTTTTGACTGCTATTCTTTAAGTTCGCAAAGGCGTTTCACTTAGCAAAGCTCACAAAGAGTTTGCCTAATCTTTAAAATAGAAAACTATAAACTTCCATCATCAAGTTTCACACTTCCAGCTTCTTAATTTTTAAACCAATTGTTTATTTTATATGATATTTTTTTTGATTTTGGCTTATCTAAAATAATATTGCTTCCTTTTTCAAAACCTTTTACATCGGCTTCCTGATCCCAAGTTCCTTTTGTAAATTTCAACTGCGCAGGGAAGTGTAATTTTAAAGTGAGTGTACGTTCGAAATCACTTTTTCTATTCATTTTTACGGATGAAGCGTTCCAGTTTCCTAATTCTTTCTGATTTCCAACAATATAGACCTCATCATTTTTATCGGGAACATTTACCGTAAAAGTAATTTCGGAAGGTTCTCCAGAAAATTCACTGAAAAAATCTTCATATTTTAAATTCTTTTCTTTTGCATATTGCTGAATGTAGGAATCCAGAAAACCACTTTCTTTTAAAAACAAAAAAGGATCCTCAATATTTAAAATGTCATGTACAGCTTTATGCTTGTCTGTCTGCTTATTAAAATACGCTTCACAAATTCTGTATCCGATCCAATATCCCAAATCATTAGGTCTATCATCTTTTTTGTTAGTTCCGTAAAACCAATCGTCGAAATCATTACTTTTATAGCGTGTCACAAATTCTTTACAGAGTTGATCCAGATGTGCTTCTCCATATTCAAAAGGTATGGTATTCATCTTTTCTCCTGAAACAAACTCTCCTATAAAATCCGCTCCACCTTCCGTAACTGCCTGTTTCAAAAGATTATTTCCTCCTTTATTATTTTGTTGAAAATGAATCATTTCATGAACGATAAGCGCAACAACACCATTCAGATTTTTGAATAATTCTGTTCCAATGGAAATTCCATCTGGTGAAGAATTTCCTCCGGTTGTCATTCTTCCGTACACAAAATATACAGTCTGGAATTTCGCTTCCGGATACCAATATTTTAAAGCACTGTATGATGATTTTAACTTTTTATCAATTGAATTAATTGCTTTTAATGTATTTCTCGTCTGTAAATATTGTTCTTTATTTTTTTTCACTGTTGCATACAGAGAATCGGCGTTAATGATGCGGTATTTAATAAAGGATTGTACTCCGGGTGAACCTTTGTCTATATATTCTGTAAAAGGATTGGTTTTGGAAGTTTCCATTTTATCGAAAGCTTCCCAGAAGTTTTGAGCGTCTTTTGTTTCTATGACAGCTTTCAGAGGATCTTCCGTTAGTTGAGCATTTGCGGTTCCGAAAGCAAGTAAAAAAGTTGCAATAAAATGCCTGGCTAATAGTTTCATATTTGGTGTAAATAAAATATTTTTTGTTATTAACGATCAAAAATAAAAAAATGTTGTCAATGATTTTATTTTTTGTTTATAAATCACAAATACATGAATTTTTAAATATCTTCTAATTATGTTTTTAACACTCAATATTTTGATTTTTATAAAGTTTGGAGCTTTAAAAATATGCTGAAATCGTTTAGTTTGTGATTTATAAATAGAAAAAGTAAATATTTTATTAATTTTGCTGTATGGATTTAAGAGATCAACTGAAAAACCTTTTTCCTGATCATGAAGAGCAGGATTTTGAGATGCCTGAAGAACAGTTCAGACAAAAGGAACCTTTGGTGTGTAAATTTGAGAAAAAAGGCAGAAACGGAAAGCCCGTAACGATTGTTGAAGGCTGGGAAGGAAGCGAGGAAGAACTTAAAAACATTTCAAAAAAGATAAAAACCACACTGGGAATCGGTGGTTCTGAAAAGGATGGAACAATTATCATTCAGGGAGATAACCGTGATAAGATTATGAATATCCTTAAAGAAATGGGCTATAAAACGAAAAGAGTTGGCGGATAGTTTTAGTCATTAAAGCATTTGATTTTCTTAGCGCGATGGTCGCTAAGTCTTTTTTAAATAGACTTGAAATATTTTACGGTCGCAACGGCACTTCGTTCAGCAAATGATAGCGGAAGCCTTGCAAATGTTCCGTTAAAATAATTTTAAGATTTTTAAAAATAGATCTGCGTTTGCGGCATGATGGTTTTTAACTTTTCGATGGTTGATTTTTCCATCGGATTACCTGTTAAGATCAGTGTTTTAAGATTCTTCAGTTGAGAAAACTCGGAAGGAAGATCTTTTAGCTGATTGTTTGCTAAATTCATGCTTACTATATTTTTCAGTCCTTTTACTTTGGGCGGAATTTCTTTGATATGGTTTTGGCTTACATTTAAAAACTCCAGATTTTTTGACTGAAATAAATTTTCGGGAAGTTTTGAAATTGAATTCTGCTGAAACTCTATATATTTTATGTCTTTAGGGAATTTTAAATCTCCCAAATCGTTAATCTGATTGGAAGCCAGATTTAATGATTTCAGGTTTTTAATCTGATCTAAATCTTTAGCAATAAAACTGATCTGATTTCCCTGCAAATTAATTTCCTCCAGACTTGGAATTTTTAGTAAAGCTTCCGGAAAAACGTTCAGATTATTAGCATCAAGATGGATCACCTTTAATTTCTGAAGTTTTGCCAAATTCGGATTTATCTTCGTTAAACTATTTAAATTAATGGAAAAGCTTTCCAGTTTCTGAAGTTCTGCGATTTCGTCCGGAATATATTTAATGCTGTTTTCGTTTAAGTTTAAAATGGTAAGTTCTTTCAGCCTGAAAATTGACTCATCCATTTTCTCAAACCTGTTTTCCATTAAATTCAGGAAAAAGATGGATTTTAACTTTTGGATTTCAACCGGAAGATTGAACATGGTTTTTCCTCTGAAACTCATGCTGTAAATGGTTTGTCCGATTTTTATGGCGTCATCCACATTGGTATACGTCGGATATTTTACAGGATCAATCTGTGCTTTTGCCTGTGAAAGTATTAAAAATGAAATAGAAAAAAAGAGCTTTTTCATACAAATAAAAAACTACCGGCAATATATCATCACCGGCAGTTATGTAAATATTAATAATTTATTTTTTAAGCAATTTTACCGTCTGCTGGAATCCTCCTTCCGCTTCGATGTTTAAAACCAGTACTCTTGAAGATTCAAGCTGTCTTGTAAAATCTAAGTCTAAAACTTTATTCAGTCCTGAATATTTCTGGGTGAAAACAATCTTCCCATCGATACTGTACGCTGTTACCATAATATTTTTCAACCCTTTCGGAGAATTGATCTTCACCAATCCTGAAGTCGGGTTCGGAGCAACAGTTACTGTATTTTCTGTTTGAGCATCAATTGTTCCTAATGAACCTGTAGTTCCTAAATTGTTTTTAAGAGCGATAACAACGGTTGCCGATTTTCCTCTGTAATCAATCGTATTTCCTGTCGCATCAATATCAGTTGAAATCGTAGAATCCGGATGCTGTACGGAGAAGAATCCGAATTTGTGATCCGGCGTGAAAGTAAGTCCGGTCGGCTCCGATCCTGCAGGCATGGAAGCGAATAGTTTCACTTTAGGATTTGCCTGAGTATGATCCGGAGCGATTACCCAGATGTAGTTTTTACCACCATCCTGAAGCACCCAAAGATTTCCAAGTTCATCGAACGTAAGGTTGTCGTTTCCGTCTCCCCAAGCTTCGGTTTTTGTTCCCTGCGCTGTGTCGAAAGAATAGTTCGTCGTAAGACCTCCTACGAAAGTTTCCACCTGAGAAGCTGTAGCTCCGTCATCTTTTAATCGGTACACTTTATTAAGACCTTTTGCCGTAAAATAGATTTTTCCGTCAAGCGGACTGATATCCACATCTTCGATTCCGTTGAAAGACGTTCCGCCAAGAGATTGCGCCAAAGTGGTAGTGTTATTCTGGTCTGCTTTTGTTTTATTAGGAACCTGAATCCAAGTTCCGGTTGTTGCAACAGGATCTCCTCCGCTTAATCCCTGATCCAGTTTCAGCACATAAAGATTTCCGGAAGAAAGATTGTTCGGAGTATCCATGACATATTTGTAAACCATGTGTGTTCCGCCGTCTTCACCGTAATAAGCAATTGTTCCTGTATTATTGATCACTACGTTTTCGTGATTCATGATTCCCATCTGCCAAAGTTTTCCTTTAGATCCGTCCGTATTCTGGGAAATGACCTGAGCGGTTGCCGGATCTATTTCTACCAACCATCCGTAATCTTTCATTCCGTCTGCATTAACGTCGCTTGAAGTGGTCTGCTCTTCCGCAGTTACCACCGTTCCCCACGGAGTAACGCCTCCCGAACAGTTTCTGATGGTCTGAACCAGACTCGGAGCCGAAAAGCTCACTGCTCTTGATCGGGACAACTGCCAAAGTTTCGTGGTTGCATTATAATTAATTTCCGCCATGGTAACTCCTCCCGGATTTGTTTCGTGGTTTACAGAAAGATATCCGTTTGTGCTGCTTGCATTTTTCGGAACATAAGCTGTGAAATCGTTCTGTCCTCCTACTAAACCTCCTCCTTCTGTATAATTGTCACCTTCTTTAAGGATCAGTTGATATTTATGTTCTGTTGGAATGATTAGTTTATTCGTCTGTGCGGTAGGAACAATGGAAGTAAAACAACTGATGTGATTGGCGTTACAAGGAACCGGAGTTACGGTTGAAGTTGTTTTAAGATAAGCATCAATTCTTAAATCTGAACTTGAAGCGCCTCTGTTGTGCAATTCGATGGAGATTCTGTTGTTTCCGTTAACGAATTTGGATTTTGGAATAGAAAAAACATTATAAACACTTTCTGCCGCTCCATCGATTGTTGTACTTGATAGTGTATTGAAATCGATTGTTCCGGAAGGCATATTGTCTCTTACTACTTCTTCTCCATTAAGATAAACTACGATTCCGTCGTCTCTCATTACCCCTAATTCCATAGTGGAAGAAAGATCGTTTAAGTTTACGGTAAAATCTTTTGCAAAATAAGCCGTGATAAGTCCTGTAGCCGTTGTGGTCGTTACAGGATCACCATAACCAAGAGGTCCGTTTCCCTGAGACCATGTGGAAACATCATAAGTTGCTGTTTTCCATTGGGATGCCAAAGCAGTATTGCTATCGTTGTATTTCCATGCGGAGTTTTTGTTAAAAATAAAAGTCTGTGCGTTCAGTAACGAACCCGTGACCATTGCAAGAGCTGCAACTGTTAGTAGTTTTCTTTTCATTTTAAAATTTCGATTTATTAGACAGTGCAAAACTATCAGATTGCTGTGAAGCCCCTGTTAATAGGATTTTAAATAAATCTTGAGAAATATTAATTAATGGAAAACCGAATGTTAATTACATGAATTTTATGTTAAGTCGAAACTTATAAGAACCAAAAAAAGCCATATAAAATATATGACTTTTAATTGTATTCAATTGGGGTTAGGTTTTTAAGACAGGCTGTACCATTTTTTGAACAGACTATCGTATTCTTTCTGATCCGATTTTGTCTTAATTAGTGTAGCGAGATTAGACATCTGTCTTTCCGCATCTGCTTTTCGCTTGTTATAAATCAAAAAGTCGCAATAGTTCCACACATTGGTATAGTACGGTTTGATACTAATACTTTTCTGGTAATTTGCTTCCGCCGAAACTATATCTTTATTCATAAAATGACATGACGCCAACTGATCGTACAGAAAAGCTTCATCCTGCTGATCCCAGCTTTGGGTAAGCGCTTCATTATAAACATCAATCGCGTTCTGGTACTCTCCCTTCATTAAAAATTTCCCGCCGCGGTTGATAAATTCATTGGTTCTGTTACTGATATCCGGTCCGGAATTATCATCACTGTAAACAACACCAATCTCACCTGACATAACCGCTTTTTTCAAAAATTCCGCCAGTTTTTCATCAGATTCCGCATTATCAAAAAAATCATTGATTGGTTTCAGCAGATATTCCTCAATCTGAATCGTTCCGGTTGCCTCATTCAGTCGCTTGTACAATTTAGCCGTTAATTTATCACCCTTAACATTCATTCCGTTTAAAATTTCTGTTAAAAGATCTAAAACGCCCAATACATGGGTTCTGTACTCAAGGGTTACTTTGTCTCCGAATGGAAGAACGAATGCTTCTTTCAGCTCTTTTAAAGCGGCATTGTAATCGCCATCAGCATACAGTTTTCTGGCATTGATTAATCTTCCGGGAGCATTTTTTAAACTTTTACGGCTGGAAATTACCGTGTAAATAATAAGCACAGCAAGAATCGCTGCAAAAATGATAACGTACTTCATAAATTTAAGTTTTTAAGGTAAATAGTTTATTAATCGTATTATTTTTAGCCTGAATAATCTGCTCTGCTATACAGATATTGGTAAGACTAATTTTTATACGTTTTTATTATCGGCGCAATATAGTCATTTTAATAAAAGTTTACCTACAAATTTTATAATTGTGGTACTTAAACTGTTGGATATTTCATTTATTGTTATCTATTTCCTGCTTATATCCGTAAGAGAATTCAAAAATGCAATAATCTGTTTAATCTCTGTTTGGGTTAAATTCAGCTTATCCGAAGCCAGCGTCTGATTTTTCACCTTCAAACCAAGACCTTCTCCACCCCCTTCGTTGTAAAAATCCATAACTTCTTCCAGAGTATTGAAAGCACCGTTGTGAAAATAGGGTTTCGTTAAAGCCGCATTTCTTACGGTTACTGTTTTGAAAGAATTTTCATAGATCCATGAATTTTCCTTTCTTACAGGACTGTTGACTCTTCCCTGATCTGCATCTAATTCCAAAGGTTTCTGGCTGATTGGTTTTGCCGTAATTCCTAAAACTTCAGATTCGTTTTCATTAAAGAACGGCGGAACTAAACCTGAAAAGTTCGGTGCAAAATGGCAGGTTGCACAGTTTGCTTTTCCCATAAAGAGATTAAATCCTTTCTTCGCATCAGATGAAATTTCTTTTTCGTTTCTCATAAACCGATCAAAATCACTTTCATAAGAATATAATGAAGCTACGTAGGAACTCAAAGCTTTGGAAAAGTTTTCTTTATTGATTTCACCATTCTTAAAAGCAGCTTTAAAGGCTTTTCTGTATTCCGGTTTGGTTTTTAATTTTTTAATGATGCTTTCATAGCTTGTATTGAATTCATCTTTATTATAAATGACGTGTTCTGCCTGTTGTTCAAGGTAAAAAGCCCTCAAATCATAGAAAAATCTTTTGGCAAAAACCGCGTTATACAAAGACGGAGAATTTCTCAGCACGGTTTTTCCCTCTACATTACTCGGAGATTTTGCTTTTAAATCGGTGAACGCATTTTCCGGTAAATGGCAGGTTGCACAACTCATTTTTCCGTTGTTACTCACATTCTGATCATAAAAAATTTCTTTTCCTAGTTTTCTTAAATCTCCGTTATCTTCGTCTTTTTTTAATAATGTATAAAAATAGGGATCCAGAAAATCACTGCTGAAAAAGTTCTTGTTTCCGACATTCCAACCCGAAAATTCTTTCAGATCATCCGTTCTTCCGTCCCAGCTTCCGAATTCTTCGTATAAAGGCTGAATGTATTTTTTATAAAACTCAATCCTGTCGAACGTTTCAAAATCTGTATTTTTTGTCAGATAATTAATTCCGTTCGTTAAAATGGCATCGGCTTTCTGAATATTATAATTTTTAAAGTAAAGATCATCATGAAGATATTTTTGCATCCCTGAAAAAGCATGAACGGTTTCATCGGAAACATTCAGCGAACCCGGAGTATCGAAACCTGTAACGCCTAAACTGTAGATTCTGATCAGTTCAATTCTTAACGGTAATGTTTTATTGTTTCCTTTGCTTAAACCGTTTTTTACGGTACTTAAATAAAAACTCGCGTAGCTGTTGTATAAAAAATCTGCAATTGTTTTAATATCATTCTTCTTTTCGAGTGCTTCATCCGAAAATATCATTTCGTCCAAAACCTGTAATCCTTCCGGAGGAAGTGTATAAGCGGAAGTTCCCGCTGATTCAATATGGAAAAGCGGTGCTGCGTTGAGGTGGGTTTTGGTAAATTCAGGATAATGATACGCAACGTAAAACTCGATTTCCTTGAAAGAATTTCTGGTATTTTTTAATGACTGCTGAAGTTCTTCAAGGGAAATTTTATCTTCCGAAAAACTTTTGGCATCCGATTTTAAGTTTTCAAGCTTATTTTTGAATTCCGATAAACCATTGTTGACGAATGTATCTTCACTTTTCACTCCTTGATCTACCGGATTGAAAGACATTGCAGAAAAGACAAGCAGAAAAAGTACAGCAGCAAAGGAATAAAATCTCATGAAATTTTTTGCGCAAATCTATTAATAGCGCACAATTCGGACGTTACCACAATTTTAAATCTGAATTAAATAATGTTTACATCTCTATTCGGGTATTTTTTATTAATTTTAAACCCCGAAATCAAATTCATTACCGAGCGGTCAATTTCCAATATTGACATTCTAAAAATAATGATGAGGATCTTGGGAGAGGATTTTTAAAGATTGGCGAAAACCAATCACAATTTCAATGTATTAAACTATAAAAACGAATTTATGCTGAATAAACTTGCTGCTTCAGAACTTGTTCTGAACGAAGACGGAAGTGTTTATCACCTGAACCTTTTACCTGAAGATATTGCCGAAAAAATTATTCTTGTAGGCGATCCCGATCGTGTTGCGAAGGTTTCAAAATATTTTGACAAAGTAGAAGTAAAGAAAAATAAAAGAGAATTTTACACGCATACAGGAACATTAAGAGGCGAAAGAATCACTGTAATGTCTACCGGAATCGGGACAGAGAATATTGATATTGTGATGAATGAGCTTGATGCACTGGTAAATATCGATCTTAAAAATAAAGAGTTTAAAACGGAACATTCTTCCTTACAGTTATTCAGAATGGGAACCTGCGGAAGTGTGAATCCTGATGTTCAGGTGGATAATATGCTGGTTACGCAGAATGTTGTAGGATTGGATGGCTTAATGCATTTTTATCAGGATTACGAGTTTGAAAACGAATTTTCAAGAAATTTCATGGAAAAATTCCCTTACCCGAAAATTAAACCGATGCTTTATTTTGCAGACTGGGCGGAAGAATTGGGAGCATTGTACAAAGACGCAAAATATCACGGAAACACCGCTACTTTCCCGGGCTTTTATGCTCCACAGGGAAGACAACTGCGTTTAAAAGCTGTGGATGATAAATTTTTAGAAACACTGAATGATCTTGGCGTAACCAATTTCGAAATGGAAACTTCCGCCATTTATGCTTTGTCCAGACTTTTAGGTCATAAAGCAATTACCGTAAACAACGTTATTGCCAACAGAAGACGTGGAGAATTCTCCGCCGATCATCATGCTTCGGAAAAAAATCTTATCGAGTGGGTTTTAGAAAGAGTCATTAAATAATGAAGTAAAATTCATTTTGTGCTGTAAAATCTTACAGTGTAATAAAAATCAAAAGGATCTCATAAGCGAGATCCTTTCTTTATAACCATTAAATTAAAACTTCCTGAAGATTGATTAATCTATTTGAAGTGACGCATCGTATTATTTATTCAATTCTATTAAAATTCGTTAATCGTTACGTAGAAATGTGAAGAGTATAAACTTTCTGCATTTCCTGAAATATTGGTAAGATTAATTGTGATATTTGATGTGGAAGTCATTCTCGGGTTCGAGATAGAAAATGATGCATTTCCTGCAAAATCCGAAGCCGGAGTTACCACAATTGTCGCTCTGGTAGAGCTTGGAAGCATTGTCGCAGGAATAGCAATATCCATAGTTGTAGATTTTCCTGATGGCAGGTTATTAACAGAAACACTTGGCCAAACCTCAAAACTGATCTGGTTTTTATTTACCGTTCCTTTGCTTCCCAATTTGTACTGTCCGTTTACATCTAATCTTGCTGTTGTATTCGGAGTGCTTGTTCCTATTCCTACGTTTGCACTGCTGTTTCCGATGGCAATTGCATTATACTGGCTTGTGGTGGTATTGTAACCAATTGCTGTAGAATTCTGCCCTGTTGCAGAAGCTCCGGAACCTATTGCTGTGGAATTCTGTCCGTTGGTCACGGTATTGAATCCAACTGCTGTCTCGCTGTTGGAGTTTGTTTTTGCATTGTATCCTAATGCCACTGACTGAAATCCTGCCGCGAAAGAATTGTTTCCGAATGCAGAAGATTCGTTGGCTGTGGTTTTGGAATTATATCCGATTGCTGTAGACTGAAACCCGTCTGCCAGAGAATTATTTCCGATTGCTGTGGATTCGTTTTTATTGGTTTTGGCATTATAGCCGATCGCATTCGATTTAAAAGCGGCTGCCGTAGCTTTATTTCCTACTGCCAAACCGTCATTTGCCGTTACTGAAGCTTCGTTTCCGATAGAAACTCCCTGAAAAGCAGAACTTGAAGTTCCTATAGATATTCCGTTCTGACCTGCGTTTGCCATCGGTCCAAAACTTACGGAATTATCGACTCCCAGTCTTCCCATTTTTACAGAATTTACTTTAAAAATAAGGTCATCGTAGGTATTGGTTCCTAGAGCAAGATTGGTATTTGCTCCTGCATTGGTTCCACTGTTCGTTGCGGAATCATTCCAGCCGTTTCCTCCATTTCCTCCGGGAATAACCGGGTTTATCTGACTTCCTTCTACGGAAAGCATATTCCATTTTGCATTGTTCCAGTAAAAGAATCCTGTTTCCACTAATCCTGCCTGTCCGTTATTCCAGACAATAAGTCCGTCAGAAGGCGAAGGAATGGTAATATTATCGGTTTGAGAATCTAATGCAACACTCGGAAAAAGCACCCCTTTATTGGCAGAATGAATTTCGAGCATGGCAGAAGGGTTAGGAGAAGACGTACCTATCCCAACCTGAGCTGATGAGAAATTAAAATTAAGAAAAAATAAAGCTGTAAATAAGATTTGAAGTTTCGTCTGTTTTTGCATTTCTAGTTTATTAAATAGCTATCAGTTTGATAATGCAAATATAATATTTTTTAATAAAACATCACTTTTTTTGATTATTTCATATTTTAACACCAAAGAGTGAATAATCAGGACATAATATACCTTTTAATCACTTCTTAATGAAGAAAAATATAGAATTTATTCTATAGAAAATCGGCTCTAAACAGCAATAAAACAATGATTTTAATTTTCTCTGAATTTTTATAAAATTCGTCTTTTAATAAAAAACATCACAAAAAAATGAATAAAACACAATTTATCACACTGTGTTGAAGAAAAATACGCGCAAATACTGATGGTTTCAGGCGCTTATAACGCTGTAAAATACAATAATTATAACATAATAGAAAATATAAATATTAATTATTTATGAATTTAATAACAACAATTATTTACTATTAAATTATAAATTCATTACAATAAAAATTTATGGAGTCATTATATATAAATAGCTTTTTCTTTTTTAAGTTCCTCATTTCTGACAATTATATGATCATCATAAAAGATCTTCAACATCGTATAAAGCAAAGTGCCAAACAGAATCTGAAACCAGTTTATCCTTAAAAATAAAAGTTTATGAAAATTTTAACAATCAGAAAAAATTTTAGGAATAGTTCTTGTTTAATCATAATCACACAAACAAAATATCACATTATGAACAATTCAGAATACAACAAAGCAGAAAACGCAGTAGATAACACAAAAAACTCGTTAAAAGATGCGGCAGACAATGCAAAATGGAAGGTAGAAGAATTGGCAGACAGAGCCAAAGATTATATCAATGAAAAAAGAAACAGTGATGAAGAAGCAAAGCAGGAAGACTGGCTGGACAGAGTAAAAAACAATTTTGCTGATGCATGGGATGATGTGAAAGATAAAGCCAATGATGCATGGGAAAAAACGAAGGATGCTGCTGAAGATGTAAAAGCAGAATGGAACAAGAAAACGAATTAAAATTTCAGTCATATAAATATTTTCAAGAAAAACGGAGTCTTTTTACAGAAGGCTCCGTTTTTTATTATGTACTAAACACAAATATTGCTACATTTGTATAATAATAAACATTAAAAAATTATGTCATACGGTTTACTTAAAGGCAAAAAGGGAATTATTTTTGGAGCCCTTAATGAACAATCGATCGCATGGAAAGTTGCAGAAAGATGTCATGAAGAAGGTGCTGAATTTATTTTGTCTAATGCTCCTATTGCTTTGAGAATGGGAGAACTTAACGGTTTAGCAGAGAAAACAGGATCTGAAGTAATTGGTGCAGATGCTACTTCTATTGAGGATCTTGAAAAACTTTTTGATGCTGCTGTTGCCAAATTCGGTAAAATCGATTTCATCCTTCACTCTATCGGAATGTCCATCAACGTGAGAAAAGGAAAACATTATACAGAAATGAACTACGACTGGTTGGAAAAAGGCTGGGATATCTCTGCGGTTTCTTTCCACAAAGTAATGAGAGTGGCTTGGGAAAAAGACTGTATGAACGAATGGGGAAGTATTTTGGCGCTTACTTATATTGCGGCTCAGAGAACATTCCCGGATTATAATGATATGTCTGATAACAAAGCCTATCTTGAAAGTATCGCAAGAACATTCGGAAATTACTGGGGTGAAAGAAAAGTACGTGTAAACACGGTTTCTCAGTCTCCTACAATGACGACAGCGGGAAGCGGCGTGAAAGGTTTCGGAGGTTTCCTTGGATATGCAGAAGATATGTCTCCACTAGGAAATGCTACGGCTCTTGAATGTGCAGACTACTGTGTAACGTTATTCTCTGATCTTACGAAAAAAGTAACGATGCAGAATCTTTTCCATGACGGAGGTTTCAGCAGTTCGGGGGTTACTCAGAGAGTGATCAGTAAATATGATACTGAATAAAGATTGAACTTATTATAAATATAAACCAAAGTATTACTTACTTTGGTTTTTTTGTATTGTAAATTATAATGAAAAATATTGCACAAACATTTATTTTATTATCTATTATTCTTTTTAGCTGTACAAAAGAAGAGGAAATAAAAAAAGAACTTCCCGTTCAGAAAAAGGTAATTGATATTAAAATGCTAAAACATATCGAAGTCGGTCTCACTGAGAATTTTGAAAAGCTACCATTGTTGGATTTTACAGAAATAACTAAAGAGGAATACAAAAACCTGAAAAGCACAGCAAATACAATCACAAATTCTCCATTGCATGAAAAAGATGATAATTATGTTTTGGAAATAAATAATAGAATCTTGCAACTAAGGTCATTAGCCAATACATTAAAAGAAGGAGAAACACAGTATAAATATTTAGGATTTTATCCGTCTTTAAATATATATGCTTTTTCAGCAAATAGCATAGGTGATGGTTTAGGCTTTAGTGAACTTAACCTGATTAATGCAACGAATTCCTATGTATACAGCATTGTATCACCTGGTGATGATACAGTGGAAAATCCTGTTATTTCTCCTAATACAAAATATTTAGCATATTGTTACAATTATATTTATGATAAAAATAAAAGTTTTTTGGGTATTCTGAAAATTAACAATAATCAAACATTTATTGAATATCGGAGCTTTTCTTCAGATTATTTTGATATTAAAGAAATAGTATGGTTGGGTGACGATTATATTGGAATAAAAGTAACCGATGATGACTCAAAAACGTTCAAATATTATAAAGCAAATTTATCATTTACTAATAATAAAAGTTCCAATCTATCAAACATTGATGGGAATTATAATATCTATATTGAAACAGAAGCCACCTCTACAGGTATGGCCTCAATAAGTTATTCATTTACAATAAAAGACAAAGAAGCTATATTGAAAACAAATACGTATCATGAATCTATACGATGTAACGGAAAATATGTTATAAAAGAAAACAACAATATTTTAGAGTTATATTATAATGATACTGAAGAAGAGTGTAAGTCTGATTCTCCTGTTTTTTATATTAAGAAAGAAGGAGCAAAATATTATATAAAAGGAGTTGGAGGTGAAGCTACTTTCAACGAATGGATTTTATTGGAAAAAGAATAGGCTCATTTCGGAATAAATTATTAGAATTTTGGAAAAACAAAATCGGCGGCATCTTCGATGCCGCCGATTCTAAATAATAAAATGTTAATATGAAGTCTATAATATTACAGTCTGTATAGAATGCGCAGGAGCAGATAATTTTGCAGCCATTCCTTCGATCCAGAGATTCGTATCGATGATATTGTCTGTATCGTTCATGATTACGGTTACCAATTGTCCGTTTTCATTCATAAAAGTAGTTGAGGTTAAAGCAGCTCTGTTTGAAGAGGTTCCTATTCTTCTTGCATTGGGCTTTACAAATTTCGAAACGTGTCCTACATAATAATATTCATACGTATAATGAACTTCACCGGTTTTGGTATCTGCAATGATCGGCGCAAAACAGAAATTTCCTACATGGTTCGGTCCGCCTGTTTCGTCCAGAAGAACATTCCAGTCTGTCCATAAAGCCGTTCCTTTATTGAAATCATTGATCATATTTCTTCCGTATAATTCGCCTAAACTCACTTCGTAAATCTTAGACATATCAAACTGCTCTTTGCAGCCTTCGGTAAAAGCTAAAAACTTATCCGGAAATGCTCTTTGGGTTTCCGTCAGATTATCGAAAAGCTGGGTTTTGTTGTTCCATGTTTCGTACCAGTGATAGCCGATTCCTGAAGCATATTTAGAAGTTTCAGGATCGCCGAGTGTTGTGGTTGCTCTCTGGTAAATCAAATCACGGTTATGATCCCAGATCATTACTTTTTTATCCTTGAAACCATTTTTCCAAAGAGTCGGACCTAAATTATTTTTAAGGAACTCCCCTTCTTCTTCCGCCGAATAAATACACGATTCCCAGCTTTGCGTTGCCATCGGTTCGTTCTGAACGGTAAGACCCCAAACATTGATTCCTCTTTTTTCATATTCTTTAATGAATTTTATATAATAATCTGCCCATGTCTGGTAAAACGCGTTTTCCAGCCTTCCTCCTTTCAGCATATTTTTATTTGATTTCATCCATGCGGGCGGACTCCAAGGTGAGAAATAGAAAGTAAAATCTTTTCCAATTAATTTTTGTGCTTCTTTAATCATCGGAATTTTATACTTTTCATCATGTGCAACATTAAATGATTTCAAAGTATTGTCATTTTCCTGAACGTAGGTATAGGAATCACTCGAAAAATCACAGGAGTTCATATTGGTACGGACAACCGTGTATCCCAAACCGTTTTTCCCGTAATAGGCTTCAATAATTTCTTTCTGCTTATCTTTCGGAAGTTTATAAAAAGTTTCTGCGGAAGCATCTGTAATAGCACCTCCAATTCCTATTAATTTCTGATATTTAAAATCCGGATCTACAAAAATACAGGCATCCGTTTCTTTTGGCTGACCAAATTTTTCGAATTTTACGGTACCTTTGTCAACCATCTTTTCGTTGGCTGCCGAATTGGTAAGGAAAACTTTTGCCGTTTTACCTGTATTTTTCTTCCAGTAATTTTGTGCATTTGCATTGAAAGCCAAACCGACTACAAAGCAACTTACAATTAATCTCTTCATTATAATCTTTTCTTATTTTTTTATATTAAACCACCTCGTCTAAATTTTCAAAGAAAATTTATCCACCGCTTCAAAGGAGGGGAATTTGGAGTTCTATATTTTATTTATTCTGATAAATTCTTACGTAATCGATCTCATATTTCTGAGGAAAAATGGTATCATCAATTCCTTCTTTTCCACCCCAGAAGCCGCCGACTGCAAGATTCAGTATGATGAAATATGGCTGATCAAAAGGCCATGCTTCATACGTTTTTTCTTTGTTTTCATAGGTGAAAAATTTCTGATCATCAATATAAACATCAATTTTTTCCGGCGTCCAGTCTGCTTTGTAAATATGAAACTTTTCACTTGCATCTTTTACAATCAAAGTATCTGTTTTCTGTGTTCCGATGATATGGTTATACTTTTTGGTATGAACCGAAGCATGAATATATCCCTGATTAAATCCTACATGTTCCATGATATCCAGTTCTCCGTCATCGGGCCATTTTTTCATGTTTTCGCTCATCATCCAGATGGCAGGCCATGTTCCGCGACCTTTAGGAAGTTTGGCACGAACCTCAACAGTTCCGTACTGAAAGGAAAATTTACCCCTTGTCAATAATCTTGCGGAAGTGTATTTATTCTTTTCCCAGTTTTCTTTTCTGGCTTCAATGATAAGATTTCCGTTTTCAACTCTTGCATTTTCCGGACGGTTTTTTGTGTAAAACTGAGCTTCATTATTGCCATAACCGTCTCCGCCGACATCATAGTTCCATTTTGAAGAATCGGGTAAGCCTTTGTAATTAAATTCATCGCTCCAGATTAATTTCCTGTTGAAATCAGGCTTGTTAGAAGCACAATGTACTGTTGAAAAAACCAAAGTTCCTCCGATGATGAAATGAAAAATATGTTGAAGTTTTATTTTCAAAGTTTAATGTTTTAGGTTTATATTTTAACGCAAAGATTTATTAATTACAAAATGTTCAGTGAGCAAAGATTGCGACCAATCACTGATGAAGCATTATGATAAACGTTAGCTTCATCAAGTCAGCTTTGCTGATTCTTCTTTGCCTCCTTAAAATCAATAATTCGTTTTCTTAATCTTTGCGTTAAAAAATTCTAGATTAAGATTTAATTTATCTCAACACTTGTCATTCTGAGAAACGAGGAATCTATTTTAAATGTTGGTCATTTAGATTCTTCACTTCGTTCTGAATGACAACAATATGTTTAAAAGTTAATTTAATTATTTTCAAAGTCTGTCATGCTGGAAGCATCTCTCTAAGTATTATATAGATTCTTTCAGAATGACAAATTTAACGCTCATTACACTCAGTTTATTTTTCAAAATTGTCATTCTGACGAAGGAAGAATCTCAAATACTGTTTGGTAGATTCTTCACTCCGCTTCTGAACTGCGTTCGTAGACTTTCTGTCTATGTTCTGAATGACAACAATATGTTTAAAAGTTAATTTAATTATTTTCAAAGTCTGTCATGCTGGAAGTATCTCTAAAGTATTATGTAGATTCTTTCAGAATGACGAATGTTTTGTTTAATTAATATTTTTATAAAAAACGTTCATTCTTCTACCGCCAAAAGCGGGTTTTATCCCGCTCTTAGTAAGTAAAAAAGTAATATTATTTTAACCAATTAATTCTTTTTATCTGAACATTTTTAGAATCGGTTCCGACCATAATATCGAATTCTCCGCCTTCCCAATCGTAATTGAGCTGATCGTCATAGAACTTCAGATTTTCGGGAGTTAACGTAAAACTGATGGTTTTTGTTTCTCCTTTTTTAATGAAAACTTTCTGGAAGCCTTTCAGTTCCTTTACCGGTCTTACCACTTTTCCGAATAAATCTCTGATGTACAACTGAACCACTTCTTCCCCGTCATAATTTCCACTGTTGGTAACATTTACGCTAATATTTAAAGTCTGATTTCCTTTAAGATTATTTGAGCTTAAATTCATATCAGAATATTTAAACTGCGTATAGCTTAAACCATAGCCAAACGGAAATTTCGGATCATTATCCAAATCGATATACGCTGAAACATAGTTTCTGTCGGTATTGTTTTTTGCCGGTCTTCCGGTGTTGTAATGATTGTAATAAACAGGAATCTGTCCTTCAGTTCTCGGAAAAGTCATTGGAAGTTTTCCGCCCGGATTTACCGCTCCGAAAAGAACATCTGCAATGGAGTTTCCTGCTTCCGTTCCCAGCCACCAAGTATACATAATTGCCGGAATATTGTCTGCTGCCCAATCAAAGACAAGAGGTCTTCCCGCGTTGATCATCAAAACAATCGGCTTTCCTGTTTTGGCAATTTCTTTCAAAAGATCTTCCTGAACTCCGGAAAAATGGATGTTGCTTCTGCTTTTTGCTTCACCGCTCATCGCATGACCTTCTCCTAAAGTCATGATTACGACATCTGCTTTTTTTGCTGTTTCCACCGCTTCCGCAAACATGGATCTGTCCTGATCGTCAACATTTGCTCCTTTTGCGTAAAGTAATGTTGAATTTTTATCTAATTGATTTTTAATTCCGTCAAACTGTGTTACAATTCTCTGGTTATCATCTTTAAAAGCAACCGACCAAAATCCATGGTTGGCAGAAGTTTCCTTTCCGAAAGGTCCAATTAAAGCAACCGTTTTTACAGATCTCGAAAGAGGTAGAATATTTTTATCATTTTTAAGCAAAACGATGCTTTTTGAGCCAAATTCTCTTCCGAATTTTCTGTTTTCCTGATTGTTGGTCTGTTCTTCCTGTCTTTTTTCACTGCTGAAACGGTAAGGATCGTCAAACAATCCCATCTCGAATTTTTTAACCAAAATTCTTTTTGCGGCATCATCAATCAGCTTCGGATCTACTTTTCCTTCTTTAACTAAATTGGAAAGTTCTGCCATATAAGCGCGGCTTTCCATATCCATGTCGCTTCCTGCATTTATTGCTTTTTCCGCCGCTTCTTTATTGTCTTTTGCGTAACCGTGAGGAACCATTTCGCCAATACTTCCCCAGTCTGAAACCACAAAACCTTTATAATTCCATTTTCCTTTTAATAAATCTCTTAAAATGTATTTGTTTGCCGTTGCCGGAATTCCGTTGATGTCATTAAAAGAGTTCATGAATGTTGCCACTCCGGCTTCAGCCGCTGCTTTAAAAGGAGGAAGATAGGTTTCGTTCAATTGTCTTAAACTCATATCAACAGAATTGTAGTCTCTTCCGCCTACTGCTGCTCCGTAGGCTGCAAAATGTTTTGCACAAGCCATGATGGCATCAAGATTTCCAAGACCTTTTCCCTGAAAACCTCTGATCCTGGCAAGACCGATCTGTGTTCCCAGATAGGTATCTTCTCCAGAACCTTCCATTACTCTTCCCCATCTCGGATCTCTTGCAATGTCGACCATCGGTGCAAACGTCCAGTGAATTCCATAAGCCGAAGCTTCTGTTGCTGCGATTCTTTCGGATTTTTCAATTAGTTTTAAATCCCAGCTCGCTGCCTGACCTAAATTTACAGGAAAGGTTGTTCGATATCCGTGAATGACATCCTGTCCGAATAATAAAGGAATTCTCAATCTCGATTTTAAAGCTAATTCCTGAAATTTTCTGGTTTCTTCTGCTCCTGCCACATTAAGCATTGAGCCTACTTTTCCCTGTTTTATTTCATTTAGAACACTTGCAGAATTGGAATTTTGCGGACCTGTTGCGTATTCAAATCCTGAATACTGAACGAGCTGTCCTACTTTTTCTTCTAACGTCATTTTCGACAAAAGTTCTGAAACTTTCTGATCAATTGTCTTTTGTGCGAATGCATTGATTCCAAATGCTGTAACTGCCAATAAGAAATAAACTCTCTTCATTTTAATCTAATTTTAATTATCTGTCCTTTTGTACTACTTCTTCTTAACCTGAAGTTCAGGATGAATTTATTTAACAAAGAACAAAAAGTTTTCAATCATTACAAATTTTAACAGATATATTTATCTTAAAAAATATAAGTCGTTGTAGAAATTGCCGGCATACTTACCGAAGCTGTCTTCTGATTATATTTTATGTTGAATGCTTTATCTGTAGAGTTGCTGTTCTGAACAATTAATACTGTTTTTCCTGCCGGAGTTTTAAAAGCTACTGTGGAAAGGTTATCTGACTGTGTAGAAGCAATTCTCTGGGAGTTTGCCGGAACAAATTTTGAAGCGTGAGCAATAATATAATAGGCAACATTTTTGTCGTAACCTGTACTTCCGTTTACGGTAATTGCCCCTTTGCATTGGGTACATCCTCCCGGTGTATGAGGTCCGAATGAAGCATCATTGGCTACATTCCACTCCAAAGCATTTCTGCTCCAGTTTCTCATGGATCCGATGATAACATTTTTCATGTGCCAATCCAAATCTCCTGAAAAAGCACCGGTAGAACTTGTCCACTGTTCAGTAAAATAGACATTTTTATTCGGGAATAGATTATGTACTGTTCCCAAAGCCGAAATATCTCCTGCATACAAATGGAAAGCCGATCCGTCTACGTAAGGATTTGCCGTTGTATCATTTAATACCGCCAAAGGATACGCCGGATTGTCACAATTGTGATCGTAAGCTATGATCTTGGTAGAAATATTTGCCGTCTGAAAAGCGGGACCTAAATTATTCTTGATAAAAGTTGCCTGATCTCCTGCCGACATATACATACTTGGGTTGTTTCCCGGATGTAAAGGTTCGTTTTGTGGGGTGATGGCATCAATTCTGATTCCCTGAGCCTGCATTGCCTGAATGTATTTTACGAAATACTGTGCATAAACCCCATAATATTCTGGTTTCAGACTTCCTCCCATCGTATTTCCGTTGTCTTTCATCCAAACAGGTGGCGACCAAGGTGTTGCTAAAATTTTAATATTCGGATTAATCATCAGAATATCTTTCAGCATCTGGATCAAAGCCTGATCTTTGGTTAAGCTGAATTGAGCCAATGTAGGATCAGTCTGTCCGGTCGGCATATCGTCATACGAAAAAACTTCGCTGTTGAGATCCGAAGCCCCAATGCTGATTCTCAAATAACTTACCCCAATCCCGGAAGCGCTGAACAGATCATTCAAAAGTTCCTGTTTTTTTGCCGCGCTCAACTGATTGATTACCTGTACACTTCCTCCTGTAAGCGTGTATCCGAATCCATCTATCGTCTGGAATATTTGCGAGCCGTCTACTTCAATTGTGGTTCCGGCTGCTGAAGTTCCTGAAAAATAAGAGGTTCCCTGCTGTTGTAGTTTCACTGTCTGATCTCCTTTCGTTAACCACACCTGTACCGGATCTCCGGAAGTGTTTCCGCTTCCGTTTCCGTTGTTTCCTGAATTATCTGCGTTATTGGATAAATCCGAAGAGGTACTGCTGCAGTTTAAAAAAGAAAGAAGCGCTACACCGCAAAGTGCAGCACTTCTAAGTACGAAACTATATGAATATTGTAATTTCATATCAATTTAATTGTGTGAAGATTATTGAGTTCTACGGAATTCAACTTTGTCGACACTAGGTCTTTTAATATCCAGGATTTTGTTTAAGAACAGTTCCCGTTAACTCAGTAAAAGGAATTGGCAGAATTTCGTTTTTACCTGCTGTAAATCCTTTAAATGCCAATTTGGAAGATGCTTCTCCCCATCTTACCAGATCAAAGAATCTATGTCCTTCCCCAATAAGCTCTCTCCTTCTCTCATCTTTCACTGCCTGTAAAGTAACCGGAATTGAGGATAAACCCGCTCTTACTCTTACTGCATCAAGCAATAGTTGTGCTCTCGCTCCTGTTCCATTTAATGCTTCCGCTTCCATAAGATAGGTATCTGCCAATCTGATAAGAATATAATTCTGACGATAGTTCAGTTCTGCCGGTCCAGGCAATGTTGTTTTTTCATCCTGTGTAGGCATATACTTATTTAAGAAATATCCGGAATCCATGTATGCAGGAGAGTAATTTGCTTTCCCTTGTTGTTTCAACAATTTTACATTTAAAATAGAAGCGTCCATTC
Source organism: Chryseobacterium gambrini (assembly GCF_900156825.1). Classification (GTDB taxonomy): domain Bacteria; phylum Bacteroidota; class Bacteroidia; order Flavobacteriales; family Weeksellaceae; genus Chryseobacterium; species Chryseobacterium gambrini. Next base: position 589,702 of record NZ_FTOV01000001.1, read on the forward strand.
TTGGGTCTCCCTGCATAAAAGTGAAAAGATTTTCTGTTACGGTATTAAAAGCCCAACCTGCAACAACATCAGGAGCTGTAGGAGATAATCTACTGTAGCCTCGCGGAGCAGTCATCACGCAGATAGAGTTTCCTTCATCTCTGCCCTGTCCCCAAAAGCCCCAGTCTGAGCTTCCTTGATTGGTGTGCATTACTTCAAGAATAGATTCTGTGGTAAATTTATTATCTGTAACCCAAAGGTCAGCAAAATTAGAGACAAGTTTATAACCATAGGTATTTGAACCTCCCGGAGTTCCGTTTACATCAGCAAATTGTGCAGCAGCTTCCGTTTTTTTATTTTCAAATAAATAAACTTTTCCTAGTAATGCTTTTGCGGCTCCCTGAGTAAGCCTGCCTCTTTCGGTTCCGCTTACTGTAGCAGGTAAATTAGGAATAGCAGCTAACAAATCTGATTCTATCTGTGTGTATACTTCGGATGGAGCAGCCTGTGGAATATTATAGTAATCATCTGAAGCTTTAATTTCTTTTAAAATTAATGGAACATTTTTAAATGTTCTTACAAGATCAAAATAATATAATGCTCTTAATGCTTTTGCTTCTGCCGTAAATCTGCTTTTTACCGCATCACTCATATTAGCCTGAGGAATTTTTTCAATAAGAACATTAGCTCTGGAAATTCCCTGATAATAATCTCTCCAGTAACTTGCAGGCATGATATTCGGATTGATCTGGAAGTTTGAAAACCCCTGAATTCCGGCACCATCTGTAGAGCTTCCACCTCCAGCGTAGAAATCATCGGAACCTGCATTGAAAAAAGTGACCATATTTTCAAATCCGCCCGCATATTTTCTCAATACATCGTAAGTACCTATAAGGGCAAAGAAACATTCCTGCTCATTTCTGAAAAAGTTGTTTGTATCGAAAGCACCTTTGTATTCTACATCTTCAAGATTAGAATTGTTACAAGCCACATTTACCAAGCCTGTTCCTAAAAGTAATGATACTGCTACGGATATTTTATATATTTTGTTTTTCATTTTTAAAATTTTTAGAATGTAATATTAGCTCCAAAGATAAAAGTTCTGGCTTGTGGATAATAGGCTCTGTCTATTCCGAAACTATCTCCTGCTGCAATTTCAGGATCATATCCTGTATACTTCGTAAATGTAAACAAGTTTTCTCCGGTTACATAAAGTCTAAGTTTATTAACGCCGAAATTTTGCGTAGCAGATTGTGGTAGTGTATATCCTAATTGTACAAGCTTAATTCTTACATAATCTCCTTTCTGCAAATAGTAATTTGACATCCAGGTGTAGTTATGGTTAGTATCATTAACTGTAACTCTAGGTGTAGTATTGGAAGTGCCTTCTCCTGTCCATCTGTCTAAAATAGCGGTCTGGTAATTAGCATTTAATAAATCCAATCTTCTAAGTCCCTGAAAAATTTTGTTTCCAGCCTGTCCCTGAGCAAAAACCATTAAATCCCAGTTTTTGTAGTTAAGGTTTACGGTCATCCCGAAAGTAAATTTAGGAACAGAATTACCAAGATTTACTTTATCTGCATCTGTAATAACACCGTCTCCGTTGGTATCTGCCCAAATAAAATCTCCAGGTTTTGCATTTGGAAGAATCATTTGTCCGTTTGCATTTACGTAAGAATTAATTTGTGCCTGATTCTGGAAAATTCCCAGAGTATTATATCCGTAAAAAGATCCGTATGACTCTCCGACCTGAAGTCTGGAAACGGGTCCCATAGACTGGAATCCAGGACCATCGATATAATCTCTTCCGCGTTCAAGTCTTGTAACCGTATTTTTAAGATAAGCAAAATTCCCATTTACAGAAACTCCCCAATCTGACCAGTTTTTTTTGTATCCAAGCTCCACTTCTACCCCTTCATTTTCCATATCTCCAATATTAGCAGTAGGAGCATTCGTTACCCCTACGTATCCGGGAATAAATATTTTTCTTAAGATATCTGAAGTTTTTTTCTTGTAGTAATCTACAGTTAAATTAAAATTATTTAAAAACTTAATATCCGCAGCGAAGTTCATCTGTGATGTTGTTTCCCATTTAAGATCAGGGTTTGCTAATGTATTTGGATAGTATCCAGGTAATATCACTTCCTCTCCGGTACTGTTATATCCTGTATAGTTTGCACCAGAAACATAGAAGCTGGCAAACTGGAAATCATCTATTCCGTCATTTCCTAAAATACCGTATCCTCCACGCAGTTTCAATGTATTAATGATCTTATTTTCCGGCCAGAAGTTTTCGTTATTCACATTCCATCCTAATGAGAATGCAGGGAACGTTCCCCAGTGCTGATTGGCTCCGAATTTAGATGAACCATCTCTTCTCACGGTTCCTGTTAATAAATATTTATTATCATAATCATAAACAACTCTTCCGAAGTAAGATACTTTATGTGTATTGATGTAATCCCATGCACTTACAGTTTGATTGGCTCTTCCCACATCGAAGTTGAATGAAGCATCTTCCCAATTCGAAATGGGTAATTTACTGTGAGTAACACTTTGCCCCAATCCTATATTATATTCATAGTATCCGTTACCTGCCAATAAATTCAAATTATGCTTACCAAATCTTTTCTGATAATTAAGCGTGTTTTCTAAACTCCATTCAAACTTTTCCTGAGTTGTTCTGCTGAGACTGTTTACACCCAGATTACTGTAATTTGCATTCAAATAATAAAGAGGTGTAAAATTCCAGCTTCCCCAATAAGCTTTTTTACCGTTGATAGAAGATTTAAAGGTTAAATCTTTTGTGATCTTTACTTCCGCAAAGATATTGGCAATGAAATCATCCGACCATCCATGATTTCCCAACTGGGTATATTTAAAAGCTAAAGGATTTGACATCTCATTCTGAACAAGACTTGAAATGCCGTAAGGAATACCATCTTGATTTCTTACCACAAAAGGTCTCGCTGCAGCAGGAACTGCTGACAAATCAGGATTTAAAATTGGAGTCGTTGGATCCAAGTTTACTGCAGAACTCAAAGGACCTCCAAATTCTCCATTTGAGTTGATTCCCTGAGATTTTGTATGGGTATAAGCAAACGTCTGTCCTAAAGTAAGCCAGTCTGTAACTTTATGAGTGGAGTTTAATCTAGCGGTTAATCTTTTATAATACGAAATATCACTCATTACGATACCGGTCTGATCATAATATCCGAATGAACCATAAAAAGTAGATTTTTCGTTTCCTCCACTAATACTTACTTCATGGTTGGATCTTTCACCTGTATTGAATATAACATCCTGCCAGTTTGTTCCCTCACCAAGAGATTGTGGATTTGCAAATTTCGGAGTCTGTCCTGCATTTACATACGCTTCATTAAGAATTGTTGCATACTGAGTTGCATTTAACAGATCCAGCTTTCTTGATGCATGACCGAAACCATAAAACCCGTTATAGCTAAGATTCAATCTTCCTTTTTTACCTTTTTTTGTAGTTACTAAAATAACTCCTCTTGCAGCAGAAACTCCATAGATTGCAGATGAAGCTCCATCTTTCAGAACTTCGATATTTTCAATATCAGATTGGTTTAGCCAACCAATTCCATCTACCACAATTCCATCTACAACCCACAACGGATCATTACTTGCTCCAAAACTGGTAATTCCTCTTACACGAATTGTTGCACTGGATCCCGGTTGACCGGAGTTAGAAATTACGTTAACACCTGCGGCTCTACCCTGAAGAACCTGCTCCGGTTTTCCGGCTGGGATTGCTTCGATGTCACTTGCTTTGATACTCGAGATGGCTCCCGTCACATTACTCTTTTTCTGAGTACCATAACCAATCATGACTACTTCCTCAATTTTCTGTTCTTTTGGAAGGGTGTCGGTCTTTGTGTTTTGGGCATTAAAATTTGCAGTGAAATAAAGCACCGCAACCATGCCTAAACTTCTAGATATTCTTACATTCATATACAGTTAGTTTTTTAATTCTCAAATTGAGACAATAAAAATATATTTTTTTTTAATTATTTAACATTTTATTAATAACTATTTTAATATTTCCAGTATTTTTGGGCATTTGAAGGCATAAATTTTTCTTCAAAATCTATAAATATTTCCAAAAAACAGATAAAATCAATCCCCAAAATGACGACCAAGCACTCCAAAATTTCACTTCCGCTCAAGCTTACATTTCTAATTTTCTCCATGGTGCTAAACTGCATGGGCATTGTAATTCTTCAACTTTCGGAAGCCAAAATCACCTATGATAAGCTTGGTTTTTTAGAGTCTTTTAAAGATCTTCCCATTGCTTTTATTTCACTTTTTGCTGTTAATTTTATCAGCAAAACCGGAACAAAAAAATCCCTGATTCTGGCTTTAACAATTGTTGGGATATGCTCTCTTATTTTACCTTTTGTAGAAGTATTCTGGTTTTATAAAGTATGGTTTGCCATCATCGGAGCGTGTTTCGCGATCGGAAAAATCTGTGTTTTCGGAATCATCAGAAACAATATTTCGGATGAAAAATCTTTAGCCAAAACCATGAATAGTGTAGAAGCTTCCTTCATGATCGGAATCTTCGTGGTTAATATCGGGTTTGGGTGGGTCATTTCCAGTCAGTTTTCAGAATTCTGGAAATTCGGATTTTTATCCATCTCTGTATTATCGGCAATAACGATTTTTTTATTTTCAAAACTTCCTGTTTCGGAGCCTGAAAAAATGAAGAATGAAAATATTTTTAAAGAAGTTGCGGGAATTGCCAATCCTTTAATTATTATATTTTTAGGGGTAGTTTTTTCGATTGTTTTTATAGAGCAAAGCTTTAATTCGTGGCTGCCGTCTTTTTACAAGAATCATTTAAAGGTAAATTCTTTTTTTGCGCTTCAGGCATCTTCGTTTTTAGCTCTGTTTTCTTATATTGGAAGAACAGTTACGGCTAATGTTATCCAGAGATTTTCTTTGCCGAAATATTATATTCTGTGCTTATCATCCATTGTTATAGTGCTTTTAATCATTATCGGAATACAATTTTCAGGAATGGACGATTCTAAGATCCTGCTGTTTCTCTTCCCTGTTATCGGATTGTTTTTATCTCCGCTTTATCCGGTCATCAATTCTAAGATGATTGCCACAATCGATAAGTCGAAAGCCAATGTTTTCACCTCGCTGATTGTTATTTTTTCATCATTGGGAAGCTCTGTAAGTTCGATCATCATGTCGGTTTTATTCGGAAATCAGCTTCTGAATTACTATTCTGTGTATATTTTATCTGCTGTTATTCTGTTGTTTACAATTAGTTTAATTTATTTTAGATTTGCAGATAAAAAAATTTAGAAAATAATTTTATTTTTACTCCCATGAAAATCAAGAACGAAAAAAGCAAGGAAACACTTCAGGAACTTATTGATACAAAAGATTTTGTAGCACACGTATCTGTAGACTGCACGATATTTGGTTTTCATAACAATATCCTGAAGGTTTTACTCTTAAAATACCATGACCTCGATTTGTGGTCTCTTCCCGGCGGTTTCGTATTTAATGATGAAGATCTTCGCGAAGCGGCGGAACGTGTTTTATACGAAAGAACACATCTTCAGAATATTTTCCTGAAACAGTTTCATACTTTTGGAAGAATCGACAGGACAGAAAATAATGTTCACCAGATTTTGCTTAAAAACAAAGGCGTTGAAGTGCCTAAAGATCACTGGATCTTCCAGCGTTTTATTACAGTAGGATACTGCAGCCTGATTGATTTTTCGATGGCAAATACTTTTCCTGATGCTTTCAACGAAAGCTGCGAATGGTTTGAGGTAGACAAACTGCCCAAAATGGCATTTGACCACGACAGAATTATCGAAACCGGACTGGAATATCTCAGAATGAACATCAATACCGAAGTAGCGGCAAGTAATCTTCTACCCGAAAAATTCACCATGAAAGATCTGCAATGTCTGTATGAAACAATTTTGGGTGAAAAGTTCAGAAGGAACAATTTTCAGCGTAAAATTTTAAGTCTTAATATTTTAGACCGCCTCGAAAAACTGTACGACGGTTCTGCCAATAAAGCTCCGTATTTGTACAAGTTTAAAACCAGAATCTACAATCCGACAAACCAGTACCCTATTTCAAACGAAGCGGAAAATTAATTTTTGATGTTTTGTATTTAAAATTCAGTTTAAATATCTAAAAATCAACAGATAAAAGTCATTTAAAAAAAATTTCTCTGAAATAGTGAAAAGTCTTATTTTTAGGAAAATTAAAATATAATGTCATATTATTCCCTTACAAGCATTCCCGATTATTATGGGATCGATGCTTTACTTACTGAAGAACATAAACTTATCCGACAGTCTGTAAGAGACTGGGTGGAAAGTTTTGTAATGCCACAGATTGATCATGCTGCCCAAAACCACACCGACATCCCGAATCTGATGAAAGAATTGGGACAAATCGGGGCTTTAGGACCTTATATTCCGGTTGAATATGGCGGTTCCGGACTGGATCAGATTTCTTACGGTCTGATTATGCAGGAGCTTGAAAGAGGTGATTCTGCAGTACGTTCTGCTGCCTCTGTGCAGAGTTCTCTGGTGATGTTCCCTATTAATGAATTCGGTTCGGAAGAACAGAAAAGAAAATATTTACCCAAATTAGCTGCCGGAGAAATGATCGGTTCTTTCGGTTTAACGGAGCCTAATCATGGTTCCGATCCGGGTTCTATGGAAACGAATTTTAAAGACATGGGAGATCATTATCTTCTGAATGGGGCTAAAATGTGGATCACCAACTCTCCTCTTTGCGATATTGCCGTAGTATGGGCGAAAAACGAAGAAGGAAAAGTTCAGGGATTGATTGTTGAAAGAGGAATGGAAGGTTTTACAACGCCCGAAACTCACAATAAATGGAGCTTAAGAGCTTCAAAAACAGGAGAACTGGTTTTTAATGATGTAAAAGTTCCGAAAGAAAATCTTCTTCCGGGAGTTACAGGATTGAAAGGACCTTTATCTTGTTTAAATTCAGCAAGATATGGTATTTCATGGGGCGTAATCGGAGCGGCTATTGATTGCTACTGCACTGCTGTTCAGTATTCTAAAGAAAGAAAACAGTTTGGAAAACCTATCGGATCTTACCAGTTGCAACAGAAGAAATTAGCTGAATTTCTAACGGAAATTACGAAGGCACAGTTACTTTGTCTTCAGTTAGGAAATCTTAAGAATGATCATAAAGCAACTCCTGCCCAGATTTCCATGGCAAAAAGAAACAACGTGAAAATGGCGATTGATATTGCAAGAGAATCCCGTCAGATTCTTGGAGGAATGGGAATTATGGGTGAATTCCCGATGATGCGCCACGCCGCAAACCTAGAATCTGTAATTACTTATGAAGGAACGCACGACGTTCATTTATTGATTACAGGTCTTGATATTACAGGAATTAACGCCTTCTAAGAGAGAAAATTTTGTAATAAAATAATACAGAGTCTGATCAGTTTTTGGTCAGACTTTTTCTTTTAAAAAAAATTGATATTCACTGAATAATTATTGATATGATAAAATTACCGCTGTTTTATTTTAAAATTTTAACTTAAACATCAATAAAAATTGACAATAATGAAAAAATCAATTACTCTTTTTCTGGGACTTACTGCTTCCTTTTATTTTGCACAACAAGCCGGAGACATTTTCAGTGTTGAACCAAAACTTGATCTTACTCCGCAAGCGGTGGCGGGTTTTATCTCAAACAATCTTGGCGAACAGAATTCTCCTGATTTTATAAATTATCTCAACAGTTTTAATGTAGGATTAAAGGCCTATAAAATAACATATTATACAAAAAACGAGAAAAATAATCTCGTAAAGGCAACCGGACTTCTGATGTATCCAAAAGCGAATTACAAGCTTTCTACGGTAGTTTCGGATCACGGAACCACCGACAGCCGCCAAAATGTACCTTCCAATCTTAAAGGAGTTCTGTATGCAGGATTTGTAGTGGAGCTTTCCTATGTCCTGAACGGTTATATTTTAATGGCTCCCGATTATGTAGGGATGGGAAGCGGAGACGGAGTTCATCCCTATGTACACTATCCTACCGAAGCTTCTGCGACCATTGATTTTGTAACGGCAGCCAACAAAGTTCTTGCCCAGCAAAATGTAAAACGCTACGACGAATATTTTTTAGCGGGTTATTCGCAGGGCGCTCATGCAGCAATGTCTACTTTAAAGAAATTGAGCATTTCGAATCCCAACAACCTGAACTTCAAATATGCTTATATGGGAGACGGACCTTATGATTTCTCAGGCGTTACTTTGCAGAAAGGCGTTCTGGAAAAACAGGTTTATCCGTTTACTTCTTTTATCGCCAATGTTGTTAATACCTGCAATAAAACAGGGTACCAAATGTATAACAGCAATATTTCGGAAGTAATCTCTTCAGAATATCTGGATCGCTACAATTATCATGTTGTTCAGGATAACGGAGGTCTGCTTTGGGGGCCTTTGGTGTGGAGAACACTTTTTACCAATAATTTCGTAAATGATGTTACGAATAATCAGAATAACAAATTGAGACAATGTCTGAAATCAAATGACGTATACGACTGGTATAATAAAACACCCATGACTTTAGGACATTCTACGGTTGATCTCGCCATTCATCCGGACAATACTTCTAAAACCATTGAGGTTCAGAGAGGTTACTATTCGTGGTGGGATCTGAATAAATACAAACTGGAGGCATTTTATTGGGGACCTTTAGGACATATCGGAGGAATTGTGCCTTTTGTTCTGGCATCCAATGCCAAATTTAACACATTAAGAAGCGGCGGACTTTTTAACGAATGGGCAATGCTGACTTCAAAACAAGCGCAAAACAGTCAGCCCGCAATCAGCGCTCTTTATACTTCCCAGATAAAACCTGATCTTCAGAATATGGAACTTCTTGAAGTCACAGATTTCAATAAAGAAAAAGCTGAACGAAAAGCTGTGAGCAACAACAATTTAGCTTCCTTACAGGATGGAGTGTATTTATTAAAAGTCTCTGAAAACAATTCGGAAAAACTTATTCCGTACATTAAAAACAGTCCGGAAACTGTAGAAGAAAAGGATATTGTAAAATCTGAGCTTAACAATATTCTGAATTTAAAAATCAATCAGGAAGAACTTTTAGCGGTCAATATTTTTGATGACAATAAAAATCTTATCAAATCCATTTCTCAGGAACAGTATATTAAAGACGGAGGAATAAATCTCAATACTATTGATTCTCAAAATCTTACTTTTGAAATTACTACCCGTTTCTATAATTTACAGTTTAAAAAACAGATCATCGAACTGAAAACGGAAGATCCTGTTTCAGTTATTGCTCAAAATAATCACATTATTGTAAAAGCTAAAAACGGTATTAAAAATATCAGTATTTACAGCATTTCAGGAGATTTAATCCAGAATCAGGAAGTAATCAGCTCTCAATTCGAATCAAATACCATCAAAACAGGAGTTTATGTGGTTCAGGTAATTCAGAACGACGGAAAAGCTTTCAATAAAAAAGTGAAATTATAGTAATTTTCTTCATACAATCCTTCATCGTAATGAGTGCATCCGTTTCGGATGCATTCTTTTTATGCAGAATAAGGTTTTATGTTTTCGATGAATGCAAGATCCGGATTCAGAATTTCTTCGATCAGGCTTTTAATGGATTTCATGGCATCATCAATATCCCCTTTGTCAAACTGAAGAGAAACAACGCCTTTTTTAGCTTCCGCAAAACTCCAGATTCCCGTCTCAATCGGAAGTCCCCAAAACTCAGGAAGATTTTGTACAACGTACTGATAAATACACAACTGCAAAGCCTGTTTTCGGTCGCTGTTATGGAAATATTCGTCTACATTGGATTCGTCGATTTTTACGATAAGATTCTTAATTTTTGCCGTTTTATAATCGATAATTCTCAACGTTCCGTTAAGCCGGTCGATCCTGTCGATGAAACCGAAAAAGGAAACTTTGTCTTTTTCATCAAGATAAAAATCTACATTTTCGAAACGTTTTTCGATGTCTAAAATTTCCAGTACGTTTCCGCTTTTTATCAGTTCCAAATCATGATTTAAAATATTTTCAATGACTTTTTTAGCAATGGCTTTATGAATGAAATTCATTCCTTTTTCATAAAATTCCGGCTGATGTTTCAGCTTTTCAATAGCCACTTCTATATATTGATCTATTGCTTTAACTGATTCTTTTAAATCGTTTTCTTTTAATATTTTACCTTTTAATACTTCATAAATTTCTTGAAGGGTATAATGCACCAGATTTCCGTAGTTTTTTACAGACAGTTCTTCTTCAATTTCATCACTTTCCGAGGTTTTTAAAATCTTGGAAAGGTAAAAATCAATCGGATTGTACAGATAACTTGTAAGGTGAGAAGCCGAAACTTTTTCCTTCCATTTTTCCAAACGCTGAAGAACAATTTCGGTTTTTGAAATTTCGATCGGCTGCGTAATAATCGGCTCGAAAGAATTTTCAATAATCAGATGTTCGATATTGTGAGAACTTTCCATTTCGATCTGGGTAATGAAACGGCTTTTTTCTCCCGTATTCACTCCCGAACTTAGGGCATTAAACAATAAATGTACATTTTTGGAATCCTGAATCAATCTGTAAAAATGATAGGCATAAATACTGTCGTTTTCCAAAAAAGTGTGAAGATCAAAAAATCTTCTGATATCAAAAGGAATATACGTATTCTGTGAATTTCCGAGCGGTAATTTCCCTTCGTTTACAGAAAGCATAATCACATTTTCGAAATTCAGGAGACGGGTTTCCAGAAGTCCCATGATTTGCAACCCCCTCAAAGGCTCCCCCTGAAAATCAATACTTTCTGAATTAATATGCTGATTAATCAGAATTTCCAGTGTTTCCATTTTAATTTCAAACTGATAAGGAGACAACTGATTTTTGATAATTCTGAAAGCATTTTCGAAATGAGAAACGTTTTCATACTGAATATCATCAATTTCCAGCCATTTGATCTGCTTACAGAATTCAATTAAAGAATCTAAATAAACAGTTGTAGAGTCTGCTTTCTTCAGTAAATTATAGTACGAAAGTTCATGTAACAATTCGTGAAAAAGCTTTTTGGAAATGTAAACGATATTGCGTTCTTCGATTTTCGCTTTAAAATTATTGATCACCAGTTCATCTTCAGCAGATTTCGGCAATTCTTCCAGAATCGGGAAAATATCGCGGTAATAGTACGACGATTTGTTTTTCTCGAGTTGTTTCTGAAGATAAAAAAGCTGTTTTACGGCATTCGAAAAAGAAAGGTTTTTCAAAGGAAAACCCATCGTTATATTCAGATTGGGAACGCCGTGCATTACATCCAGACTTGCAGGAAGCAGATTTTCATCCAGCAAAACCACCGCAGTATCGGAATAGGTTTTATTTTCTATTTCTTTGAAGATTTCCGGTAAAATTTTCGTCTGGGTGATATTTCCCGAAACTTCGTAAACTTTTATGTTTTTGGGCTGATTAAAGTCGTCTTCAATCCATTGAAAAAGGCGGTGATCATCAAATTCTTTCCACGTTTTATGGTTTCTTAAAAACTTTCCGGCTTCCTGTCTTTCATCATCAAAATAATAATGATCTGCCTGAAAAAAGCACTGTCCTTTGTCCCATTGCAGAAGACTTCTTACAAGCTTTTCTTCCGCCGGAGTAAAGGCGTTGAAGCCGCAGAACACGAATTTTTCACTGGTGTTTTTGGCAAATTCATCAATTTTTGCTTTTGCCGCTTCGTTGATCATACCGGAAGTTGCCCAGTTTCTTTCCTTCAGCTTTTTCTTGAGAACGGGAAGAAAAACATTCATGTTTTTCCAGAAATTAAGGAATTTTTTTCGCGGTCCTTCATCGTCTTCTCCCAAATCCTGCGCCCATTCTTTAATCCGCTCTTCATCAAACATATACTGTAAAACGGCTTCATCACTTTCGGAGAATTTCAGGATGTCGTCCCAGTCTTTCTGCAACGTAGGAAACCATTTCAGAAATTCTGCAAAATCGTCATTCGGAATCAGATTTAAGCTTTTATAGACATCGAAGGCGAAAAGCCAGAGTGCGATTCCCTGAATCTGCTGTTTGTCGGCAATTTTATCAATCAGTTCCTCAATCGTAAAAAAATTCGGCAGAAATCCGGAGTAATTATTTTCCTCAAGAATTCGTCTGATGAAAACAATGGGACGTTTTCCGGGCAGAACGATGTTAAATTCAGATAAATCGGAATTCTGGGTTAATAATTCGCTGATGATTTTATTGAGGAATTTCAAGAGGTTTTATAGTTTTTGTAATTTTCCAGTTGTTCAGCAATAATACGGTTGTATTCCGCCTGCTTTTCCTCTACCATTCCGTTCCTTGTTTCGCCGTCATAAGTTTTCTGGAAATCCTGATATTCTTTAAGGATCGTATTGTAAATGGTTTTAAAATATCTGTCGAAATCAGCTCCGTTTTTAATCTTTTCCGAAACTTCTTTTCTGAGTTTTCGGGCAAAAACTTCTGCAACATCAAAATGTTTCTGCTCATGAAGCAGCACATAATCATTGATTCTTTTAACGTCTTTCCACGATTGGTTTTCGTTAAAAATTGTCTGAATCGTGATTTTTACCGGAGCTTTCGGATTGGAAGATTTTACGTAGGAATACGTCCATCCACAGTTCGTATATGCCACGACATTGTCTCCACGCTGGTTATTGACTTTGCTTTTAAAATTGCTCCAATTCAATTTTTTTCCCTCTTCCCAATTTATTTTCTGACCGAATAGAATATTGGAAATCAGAAAACAAGCCACAAAAACTCCTTTCATTTATTTTTATTGAACTACTATTGTTTTGGTGATCCAGTTGTTGCCACCATTCCAGAATTTAAAAGTATACGTACCAATCTGTTGCGGACTGAAATTGATCTGATTGGCGGAAGTGTATGTTTTTTCCGTACACGGTCCGTTCGTAATGTATTTATAAGCCGTAACGGTTCTGGTTAAATTATCATTATGCACGTAATCATATCCATAAAAACCCTGACAATGAGAAGGATAAGTAGAATAAGTCTTAATACTCTGAACCGAAAAGACATCCATCGTATCATTAACAATTCTCACACTGTCAATTTTAATTTTGTCAACAGATTCTATGGTATTATAGTCATCATCATTGTTACAAGATGTAAAAAATAATCCTAAAACTAATGCAGAAAACCCAAAATGGAGAAACTTTTTCATAGCTACAAAATTTAGATTATTATTAAAAAATATCAGAATTTATTATTTAACAAAATGTGTTTAAACTTTTTGATTATCCGTTATATTAATCATATTGCTTTTTAACGCAAAGAATCGCAAAGATTCTTTTATATACCAACTGCTTTTAAGTTCGCAAAGGTACTTCGATAAACTCAGCATAAACTATTCACTCAGCAAAGAACTCAAAGGTTTTTCAATGATAATAAATTACGGACATTCATTAAACGTTTTATTTAAAGTTAATAATTATAAATAAAAAAGATCACAATAGTTTTTAAAAATCTTTGATTTTTATTCTTTTGGGAGCTTTAAATATTTTAATGTCGCATTGTCCTGATCTTTTGTGACTTTTGCGGTTAATTTTCAAATTTGTTTAAACAAGTTAAATACAAAATTAAGAATTAAAATTACCTTTAGAAAGATACACTACTTTTTTTGTATCGTAAAATTCTTCGTCAAAATAACTTTTCAGGCTGAAAATTTCACATTTCAGTCCGGCTAATTCTTCAGCAAGATCCCCTCCTTTCAGATACAGAACACCATTATGCTTTGTATTAAATTGTTCTTTCTCGAATTTACCTTTCAGCCATCTTAAAAATTCAGGCATCTGTGTTACGGCACGGCTTACTACAAAATGGAATTTTTCCTTTAATTTTTCCGCTCTTCCGTGGATTGCGGTTACGTTTTTTAATCCGGCTCCTTCTGCAACAGCATTTACCACCGTTATTTTCTTTCCGATAGAATCGATCAAAGTAAATTGGGTTTCGGGAAACAAAATCGCCAGAGGAATTCCGGGAAAACCACCGCCTGTTCCGATGTCCAAAACTTTTGTTCCGGGAGCAAATTCCATCACTTTTGCAATTCCCAAAGAATGTAAAATATGCTTTTCGTACAGAGATTCCATATCTTTTCTTGAGATCACATTGATTTTTTCGTTCCATTCGTGGTATAAAACCTCCAGTTTATTGAACTGATCAATCTGTGTCTCTGTAAGATCCGGAAAGTATTTTAGTAGTAACGTTGTAGACATATAAATTATTATAAACGGCAAAAATAAGTTTTTTATCAGCTTTATTCAAATTATCAAAACCAAGATTTACCTTTCAGAAATTTCTTTACTCCTCTTTTTCGATATAATTGTTGGTTCTTTTCAGTAATTTTGAAATTTTCTCATCCAGTTTTCCGGATTTCATATCATCAGTTCCGAGCTTTGCTATGTAACCGTCTTTCAATTGGATATCAACTTTCCCTATCTGTTTATTGATGCTTATACTTTCCACATCGTCGTTGCTGAAACTAAAACCTCCCATCGCTTTTTTATACTCTGCAAAAGTCATCTGCTTTGTAGATTTTGGGACAAGCGAAAAAATTCCGTTGATTTTTTTAATCTGAATTAAATTAAAAACGTGATCATTTTCAGAATCTTTAAGGCTTATCACAAGTCCGGGAAGTCCTGAAAATCTGTACGGTCCGTCGTTAACCGGATAATCTTTGCTGAACCACGCTTCCCAGTTCCTCCCTTTGAAATTTGCCGTAGCTTTCTGGCAATCTATATTATTAATTTTTAAAAATTCTTTTTCAATTTTCCATTTCGGAATTTCATTATCCGGAATTAACAGATTGACAGTCTTAAACTTATCATAAAAATTAACTGCTTTTTTAGCATAATCTTTTTCAATAATATAGCTGAGATTCTGGTCATAGTTTTTAGACGAAAGCAAATCCTTATAACTTTTTGTAGCCGCGTAAGCAGAATCTCTTTCGTATTTCACCGCGTTATAAAAATAGGATTTCTTACCGTCCGTATCCAGATTCATATAATCTGTAATGATGGAATCTTTTTTATTGAGATCCGGCTTCATCCTGTATTCGTACACAAAGCGGTAATTCTGAGCCGAAGCCAGTGAAACGATAAAAAGAAACAGAAATTTGTACATAATGGTGACTGGTGTTTTAATTTTATTTGAATAACTACAAATATAGTGATAAAACGCTAACGCAGACAAAAAAGCTTACTCCGGCTGTATTTTAATTTCTGAAGAAATACTTTTTATTATATTTGTTAAAATAGAAATAATTACATGGAGAAACTTTCAGATAGAGTACAAAGACTTGGTTACTCACAAACTTTTGTTATGTCGAATAAGGCTAGAGAAATGAAAGCCAGCGGAATAGATGTTATAAGCCTTACTTTAGGGGAACCCGATTTTGATGTTCCGGACAATATCAAACAGGCTGCTTTCGATGCCATTAACCAAAATTACAGTCACTACTCTCCTGTTCCCGGATTTTTAGAACTTCGTGAAGCGATTGCTCACAAATTAAAACGAGATAATAATTTAGAATATAAACCAACGCAGATCTGCGTTTCCAACGGTGCAAAACAGGCAATTTTAAATGTTCTGGCTGCTCTTCTTAACGATGGAGATGAAGTAATTCTTCCAAATCCATACTGGGTAAGCTATGATGAAATGGTAAAAATGATGGGCGGAGTTTCTGTGATGCTTCCGACTTCATATGTAACGGATTTTAAAATCACTGCGGAACAGCTTGAAGAAGCCATTACAGATAAGACAAAGGCTGTCCTGTTCAGCTCACCGTGCAACCCTTCTGGCGGATATTACACGTATGATGAACTGAAATCTCTGGCAAAAGTGATTGCCAAATATCCTCATGTAACGGTAATTTCAGACGAAATCTACGAATTCATCAACTACGAAACGAAAACAACGTCGATTGCTCAGTTTCCAGAGGTTTATGAACAGACAGCCGTTATTAACGGGATGTCTAAAGCGTTCGCGATGACAGGATGGAGAATTGGATATTCTGCGTGTCCGGAATGGCTGGCTAAAGCGTGTGAAAAAATCCAGGGACAAATGACGAGCGGAGCGAATACAATGGCTCAGAGAGCGTCTATCACCGCTTTACAGACTGATCCTTCGGAGTATAAATATATGATTGATGCTTTCAAAAAAAGAAGGGATTTGGTTTATGATTTAATTAAAGAAATCCCAGGTTTTAAAGTGGTTTTGCCTAAAGCAGCGTTTTATTTCTTCCCGGATGTATCGCATTACATCGGAAAAACATTAGACGGAACAGAAATTAAAGATTCTGATGATTTTGCCATGTTCCTTCTCGAAAATGCTCATGTAGGCTGCGTTGGCGGAGTTTCTTTCGGAAGCCCTGAATGCATCAGATTTTCTTATGCGGCTTCGGAGGAAGATCTAAAAGAAGCCATGAGAAGAATTAAAGATTTACTGGATAAATTTAACTAAGAATAATTTAAGCATTTTTTTTAATAATCATCAAACATATTCCAACATCAATTAACATGAATTTTTTAAAGAGAATCACCATTGTAACCAGTATTGCAGCAGCAAGTTACTGCGGATACACTTACGGACAGGATTTCCAGTGGAAAGAAGCACAGTCGAATGGCTACACCTATAAATATGTAACCAACGACCCTACCTCAGCAAGATATTACACGCTGAAAAACGGATTAACCGTTATTCTGAGCCCAACGAAAAAAGACCCAAGAATCCAGACTTTTATTGCAACGAAAGCAGGAAGCAAAACCGATCCGGCAGATCATACCGGTTTGGCACATTATCTGGAACATATGCTTTTTAAAGGGACGGATCAATTCGGATCTAAAGACTGGGCAAAAGAAAAGCCACTTCTTGACCAGATTGATGCTCTTTACGAAAAATATAATTCTACAACGGACGAAGCAAAGAGAAAGGAAATTTATAAAGAAATCGATAAAGTTTCGGGAGAAGCAGCAAAATATGCTATTGCGAACGAATACGACAAAATGATGTCGGGAATGGGCGCAGACGGAACCAACGCTTTTACTTCGTACGAACAGACAGTTTACACAGAAGATATTCCTGCGAATGTAACGGATAAATTTTTAGCATTACAGGCAGAACGTTTCAGACAGCCGATTTTAAGACTTTTCCATACAGAGTTAGAAGCGGTTTATGAAGAAAAAAACAGAGGTCTGGATAATGACGGAAGAAAGGTTCTGGAATCTATGTTTGCCGCGATGTTCCCGAATAACAATTACGGAAAGCAAACGACAATCGGAACGATTGAACACCTGAAAAATCCTTCACTAAAAGCGATCAGAGAATACTATAACAATTATTACGTTCCGAATAATATGGGGATCATCATGTCGGGAGATTTTAATCCTGATGAAATGATTGCCAAGATCGACAAAGCATTTTCTTACATGAAAAACAAACCGGTTCCGGCATACAATCCGGGACAGGAAAGTCCGATTATGGCTCCGATTACCCGGGAAGTTTACGGACCGAATCCTGAAAATATTATGATCGGATTCCGTTTTCCGGGTGCTACTACAAAAGATGCAAGAATGCTGAATTTCATCGGAAGTATGCTTACCAACGGACAGGCAGGATTAATTGACCTTGATCTTGTTAAAAAGCAGAAATTACTGGGTGCTTATGCGTTTCCGTATGTTCTGAAAGATTATTCGGCGCTTTTGTTACAGGGAAATCCTACGGAAGGACAGTCTTTGGATGATGTGAAGAATTTATTGCTTCAGGAAATCGATAAGCTTAGAAAGGGAGAATTTTCTGATGATCTGATTCAGTCGATCGTGAATAATGAGAAGAAAAATGTAATCCAGAAGTATGAAAAATATACCTCAAGAGCAGAATCTCTGATGGATGAATTCACTTCCGAAGTAGACCATAAAACCCAACTTCAGTATATTGAAGAAATTTCAAAGCTTACTAAAAAAGATATTATGGATTTCGCATCTAAATATCTTAAGGACAATAATTATGTTGCGGTTTACAAAAGAAAAGGAGAAGACAAAAACATCGTAAAAGTAGACAAACCTACGATTACTCCGGTTTCCGTAAACAGAGAAGACCAGTCGCCGTTCCTGAAAAAGATCGACGAAATGCCGGAAGCTCCGATTTCTCCGGTATGGCTGAATTTTGAAAAAGATATTGCCAAAAGCAAAGTAAAATCGGTGGATGTGCTTTCTGTAAAAAATACGGATAATGATCTTTTCAGATTATATTATTATTTCGATGCCGGAAAATGGAATAACAAAATTCTTCCTTTAGCAGCAGAATATCTGCAATATTTAGGAACAAAAAATAAATCTTCGGAAGACATCAGTAAAGAATTTTACAAACTGGCTTCAAGTTTCAATGTAAGCGCAGGAAATGAAGAAACCTACGTTACACTGGAAGGTCTGAATGAAAATTTTGATAAAACTGCGGCTCTGTTCGAAGATTTAATTAAAAACTGTGTGGCAGATCAGAAAGCTTTGGATTCTTATAAAGTAAGACTGAAGAAATCAAGAGCCAATGCGAAACAGAATAAAGGTTCCATTATGAGCGGACTGAGAAGCTATGCACAATACGGTCCTCAAAATCCATTCAATAACGTATTGAGCGACGCAGAATTAGATGCCTTAAAAGCAGAAGATTTAGTGAATGTATTGCATGATTTATTTAATTTTAAGCATAAAATTCTTCATTATGGTCCGAAATCAGCCAACGAAGTTGCTTCTTCTTTAACGCTGATTCATAAAGTTCCGGCTTCGCTGAAAGATATGCCGAAGTCTAAAACATTTACCCAGATTCCTACGGATAAGAATAAAGTATTGTTTGCCCATTACGATATGGTACAGGCAGAAATTTTCTGGGTAAGAAACAGCGATCCTTATAATGTAAGCATTACTCCGACCGTGAATTTGTTCAATAATTATTTCGGCGGCGGAATGGGTTCTGTAGTTTTCCAGACGATCAGGGAATCTAAAGCTTTGGCTTATTCTACCTATTCTTACTTCTCTCTTCCGGGCAAAAAAGAGGATAAAGATATGATTATGGCTTATGTAGGAACTCAGGCAGATAAATTCAATGAATCTACCACAGCGATGAATGAGCTTCTGACAACGCTTCCGAAATCTGATCAGTTATTTGAAACGGCAAAAAGCGGACTGAAGAAAACGATTGCCTCCGAAAGAATTACGCAGGACGGAATTATCTTTACGTATCTAAGAGCCCAAAAGCTTGGAAATAATACGGATATCCGAAAGAATACTTACGAACAGGCTCCAAAACTGACGTTTGCAGACATCAACAGTTTCCACGACAAGGAAATGAAAGGTAAAAGCTACACCTACTGTCTCGTTGCTTCGCAGGATAAAGTAAGTGAAGCCGATATGCAGAAACTCGGTGAAGTGAAGAAATTGAATTTGACTGAGATTTTTGGTTATTAATAATGAAAAAGCCCTGAAATTCAGGGCTTTTTTATTGATAATCAATCTTATGATTAAGTTCTATTGGATTGTTATTTTCTCTAATTGTTTTCTTCAATCTATCTGTTTCTTTTTTCATGTTTACAGAAACAGCATTTCCTGCTCCATCATCTTTCTTTATTGGAACTCCCATAGATTTCATACGTGCAAAAGGATCAGAGTAGTAATTTTCACATAGTTTTTTGAATTGCTCCCATGTTAGCTCAGACCCTTTATTTCTGTAATAAACTTTCTCATTTCCATCTTTTATTTCAGTTAAACTAAAACTATAATCATTTTTCTCATCTGAAATTTTAACAATTAATCCTGGTAGACCTTTAAAAACATAGGGACCGTCTTGAATTGGAATTTCAGTTGTAAACCAAGCTATCCAATTTCTACCACCATAATTTATTTTTGCTTTTTGAACATTGAAATTTGCAATTCTACTTTTTTCAGGCAAAAGTTCCCAATCAAAACTCTCAGAGATTTTTATCGAATAGATATCTCTGTAAACCGTTTGAATACTTTTATATGTAATATTTTCAGTAAAATTCTTAGTAACATAAAGCTGATCTCCCAATGTCATTCCTCTTCCCAAGCCCAAACCTGTAATTGCAATAAGAGAGTCAGATGCTCTGTCATGTTCAGTTCTAAAAACTGAATTTTTACCATTTTCAGAATCTAAAACCATTTTTTTTAAAGTAATACTGTCCTTTTGTGGATTTGGTTTATATTCTAAATCATATTTGAACAACCTATTTTGAGCAGAAATGTTATCAAAAAATATAATAACACATAATAGCAAAAATTTTATACGGAGTTTATTTCTTTTCATATTATAAATATAATCATCATATTAAATAATGAGGCATAAAAATTTTATGCCTCATATTTAAAATTAATTTATTGACATCTATTTCCCCAATCATTCGGTCCAGGACCACATTGGAAAAATCCGCAAACTAGACCAAATTGTCTACATCCATCTTCCGTACCTCCGCCTGTTGGGACACACATATCGGGACAATTACCTCCTAGACCTCCACCAGGTAATTTTCCTCCAATCATTGACTTCAATTCATTTCTCGAAAGTTTTTTTAAATTTTTCATAATTTGATAGTTTAAAAATTAAAAATTATTTTTGTTACACTACAATTTTTCCGGATCAATTGTCTGATACGAATATGAAAAATTCTTTATACCTATACCAACTAAGAAATTAATTATTTCAATTAGAAAACTAATTAAATTGAAACATGAATATTGGAACGAAGATTAAAAATTTAAGAGAAGAAAAACATCTTTCACAAACTGAACTGGCTTTTGAATTAGGTATTTCGCAGGGAACTTTACACAACATCGAAAGCGGAAATTCTAAAAAAATAGATTTCCTTTTGATGGATAAAGTTTGTCAGCTTTTTGATAAGGAATTTGAATATTTTTTAGATGCTGGAATGACTAATAATGTAAATGAAAATCATGGGCAAGTTGGTCAGATTGGAACAGTAAACAATTTCCCAGAAAACTTTCTCGAAGAATTTAAAAAGCTGGTTGAAAAAAATCAAGCCAATGAAAAAATAATTGAAGATCTGAAAGATAAACTCAATAATTCCAATTAAAAAAAATATAATAAAAGACTTGAAAAACTCAGGTCTTTTTTCATTCATAATCAATTTTATGATTCAGTTCAATAGGATTATTGTTCTCTCTGATCTGTTTTTTAAGCTGTTTTGTCATCTTATTAAGATCGGTCGGAATAAGATTTCCTTTTTCATCTCCCGATTGTATTTTTATATTTCTGGCTTTCAGCTCTGCAAAAGGATCTGCGTAATAATCAGATTGAATCTTTTCAAAGTTTTCCCAACTTATTACTGTTCCTTTTTTTGAGAAAAATAAACTATCTTTCTCCAGTTTTTTAATCTTTATTAAATTAAAGCTATAGTTTTCCTGATCGTCCGAAATTTTCACAATAATTCCGGGAAGACCATTAAAAACATACGGACCTTCAGGAATGGGAATACTTTGCGTAAACCATGCGATCCAGCTTCTTCCACCGTACTCTACGGTTGCTTTCCGGCATTCAAAATCCTCTATTTTCTTTTTGTCGGATAATATCTTCCAGTTCAGATTTTCATCTATTTTTATGAAATATTTGTCATTAAAAAAGCTCATGAAAATAACCTTTTGGATATTGGCTGTTTCAAGATTTTTCACAACATAAATCTGAGAATTAAAAACCGGGCTTCTGCCTAAACCAAGTCCCGTTCTTTGTATCATGGAGTCGGAAACCCTTTCGCGCTCGCAACGAAAAGCAGATTCCTTTTCAAAAACATCCAAGTAATAAGTTTCGGTAGTAAGGTCGGGTTTATTGGGATTAGGCTTAAATTTAAGATCATAAACAAAAGTCATTTTTTGAGACAGCATCATTGCTGAAAGTATGCATCCCAAAATAAGGAATAATCTTTTCATGAATAATTTTAAAATCATGGTTATCTAAATTTTACAGCTAAAATAAGATTTAATAAAATTTATCTGTCATAAAATAGGATTAAATGATGAAAACATCATATTCAAAGGCTTTTTTATTTCTATCAAATCAAAAATAATTATAGATTTTATTTATCAAAATCAAATTGTTCGATAGACGAAATATTTCTATATTTGCACCTGAAAATTTAAAATAAAAAAACAGGAAAATTATGTCTTTAGTAGGAAAAAAATTCCCGAATGTAACAGTAGATGCAATGTCTGAAATGGGTGATGATCTTAGAATCAACATCTTCCAGGAAGCTACAGAAAACCAACAGAAAGTTCTTTTATTCTGGTACCCGAAAGATTTCACTTTTGTTTGCCCGACTGAGCTTCACGCTTTTCAGGAAGCTTTACCAGAATTTGAAAAAAGAAACACTAAAGTAATCGGTGCTTCTTGCGATACCAACGAAGTACACTTCGCATGGTTAAATGTTTCAAAAGACAACGGAGGTATTGAAGGCGTTACTTACCCGCTTTTAGCAGATACTCACAGACAGTTGGCTAATATTTTAGGAATTGTAGATCAGGATTTCGAATATAATGACGAAGGTGAAGAAGTTTTCACAGGTTCTAACGTTACGTACAGAGCAACTTACCTTATCGACGAGACCGGGAAAATTTTCCACGAGTCTGTAAACGATATGCCTCTTGGTAGAAACGTAAAAGAATATTTAAGATTAATCGACGCATACACGCACGTACAGAAGCACGGTGAAGTTTGCCCTGCAAACTGGGAAGAAGGAAAAGAAGCGATGAAAGCAGACAGAACTTCTACGGCGGAGTATTTAGCGAAAAACTAAGATAATGTGCTAATTTGAAAATGAGATAATTTGAAAATTGATCACATTGATTATTTAAGAATTATCTCATTTTCTATTTTTCAGCATTTTCAAATTAATAAATTTTCAAATTAAAATTATGTATACAGAATTAACAGAAGATACGCTTCAGAATATTGTAAGCGAAAATGAAAAGGTTGTAGTACAGTACGGTGCAACATGGTGCGGAAACTGCAGAATCATGAAGCCGAAATTCAAAAAACTGGCATCGGAGAACGAAAGCATCCCTTTCCTTTACGTAGATGCAGAAAAATTACCGGAAAGCAGAAAATTGGCAACGGTGGATAATCTTCCGACTTTTGCGATCTTCAAAAACGGTGAATTGGTGAATCAGGTACAGTCTAATCAGGCAGAAAGTTTAATTAATTTATTCAACGAATTGTAATCATGAAGTTACCGATCATCAGACAGTTTTATCAGAACCAGACTCCTGAAAATCTTGCAAAAACGTTAGAAGTTTTAGAAAGCTTTACAGAATTCCGAGGAACTACCGAAGAAGATATGAACGTTGCAGGAGAATTAATTACGAATATCTGCGGAGCTCTGGAAGTTCATGCCAACGTACAAAACGGAATGAGCGAGAAAGATGCTTTAAATTCTTTCGCTCAGAAGGTTTTAGGATCGATTGACAGATAGTGTTTAAACACGAATTTCACAAATATTCTTCCACGAATAAACGCGAATGTTTTTAAAAACGGTGTCATTTGTGATAAAATTAGTGCCATTTGTGTTTTTTATTTAAACACGAATATTTTTAAAAATTGTGTCATTTGTATTTTAATTTAAACACGAATTTCACGAATGTTTTTTCACGAATAAGCACAAATATTTTTAAAAACAGTGTCATTTGTGACGAAATTAGTGCCGTTTGTGTTTAGATCAAACCAAAAATAAAATCCCGATGAAAAGACATCAGGATTTTTTGGGTTTATAAAATTTCTATTATTGAATTAGCTTCTTCTGCTCATTAAAATTCTCAAAATATACCAGAACAAAAGCATAATAGAAGCAAAAAGCTGTAAAGAAGCTCCAACATACTGATCTGTTGTGTAAGAATCTTTCAGTTTGCTTGTCTGATACAAAATCGTTGCAGAAGCCAGAATTACCATTCCAACCGAGAACCAAAGTCCAAGATCGAATCCGAAAATCATTCCGCCAACGATTAATCCCAGAGAAATAAATCCTCCGATTACAATAATATTTCTAAGGAAAGAAAAATCTCTTTTTGAAGTAAATGCTACAAAAGAAATCCCTGCAAACATCGCGATGGTTAACATTGCTGCCTGATAAATAATCGATCCGCCAACATTCACTACTGCAATGTAGATCATTGGCATAAAAATTAACGCTTCAAGCAAAATATAAAATCCCAATCCCATATACTGGACTGATCTGCTTTGCGAAAGAGACCATTTATTCGCTAATACAGAAGCCAGCCAGAATACTCCGATAATTAATAACCAGACATATCTTCCACCAAACATTAACCCAATAACTTCAGGCGGAACGGTTTTTAACAATACGGTTTCCACTCCAATAAAAGCAAGAATCGCCAAAGCAACGTGCAAATACGTTTTTTTATAAAATTCTGCCTTTTCAACTTCTTTGGCATGTGCCACTAAAACATCTGTCATCATAGTTTTTATTTTTTAATATGTTATTCTAATCTTTTCATAGGTTTTATTCCTATAATTTTTCCGCTATCCTCAAAAAGAACGGTGATCATTTCTTTGGGTGGGGAAACTTCTTCATTATATTTAAACTGAACCATCGGATATTGGCTTCCATCATTTACCAACTGAAGCCCTGTCATAAAACATCAATCTGCTTATCAAAATGAATGTTTTCAGCTAAAGTTTTAAGCATATCATCCGTTGTGGAACCGGCAATTTTTTCTGAAAGCAAATTTCTTGCTCCGGCAAAATCAGAAGTTTTAAGCTTTTCAATAAATTTTCGAAATTCAACAATATATAAACTTACCTTCTCTTTTCCTAACGCATTTCCATCATCTTCTTTTCGCTCATATTTTACATACAATCTAATTTTATGTCCGGGAACTGTAGCCATCATTCCTTGTCTTTCATAATATTCCGAAAGATCAATATAGGCAAAGATATTTATACTGTCTTTAATCTTCCATTCATCACTTCGGTGGAGTCCTTCTCTGGAATTAAGGAGATTGAGATTATTCAAATTTCCTTTCTGATGGCTTTTGCCATATTTTTTCGAAACCTCGCTGATAAGCTCTTCATATTTCTTTATCATGGCTTTATTAAAGCTGATCGGTTTTTTCACATTTTCGCCTTTATCAAAATTGTAAACATCCCATTCATAAAGAATTTCCGCAATAGCAGAATCGGTTTTATAGGCTTTATAAAATACACGAAGATTTGGGATTTCCTTTTCTTTTCTTTCAAAAATAACAGGCTGAAGAACGGGCTCGAAAGAAATGTACTCTTCATCTGTCTTGACAATTTTGCTTCCTAATTTATTCTCCAACTGAATAAAATCATTCAGTTTTTTCCCTTGAATATCAGTCTGAATTATATTTTGAGAATAACAAAACTGACTGATCAGGAGAATCCCTAATATTTTAATTTTCATCGTGTTTTATCAAAAAATTTCTGAATTACTTCACAATCTTATACGGTTTAATTCCCATAATCTTTCCGTCTGTTTCAAAAACTGCCGTAATCACCTCTTTGGGTTCAGCGGCTTTATCATCAGAATATTTATACTGAATCATTGGCAGACTGCTTCCGTCAATTAAGGGTTTATAACTGGCTTTGATAATCTGAAACGTTTTGTTCGTCTTTATATCTGCGGCAAGCTTCTGGTAGACAACATCTGTTACCATCTTTTTAGCTTTTTCGGATAAAAGTTCATCCATGGCTTTTCGGTCAGAAACCTTCAGGGCAGCGATAAATTTCAGAAATTTTCCGTTGTAGAGTTCAATTTCCTCCTTCGTAAGACTTAAAGAAGGTTTTACATCGGTGGCTACATTTGCGTTCGTGTTCTTTTTTGTTTCCGGTTTCACATTTTTTGTCTTTTGTGAAAGAAAAAACGGTGCCGACAAAACGGAAAGAACTAAAAGTATTTTTTTCATTATGTTTAAACTGTTTCAATAAACAATAAACGGAATACACGATTCCGTATTGCTTATCACTTATAAATTACCTGCTGTAATCCGGCATAACTCCTAAGATTTTACCGTCATTTTCAAAAACTACGGTAACCAGATCTCTTGGAGGAGAAAGCGTATCGTCTTTATATTTATACTGAATTGTTGGATATGTTTCGTTATCCAGCAGCTTCTGGTATCCGGATTTATACACTTCAAATGTACGTTCGAAGCTTATTCCGCCCGATAATTTCTGAATGACATTGTCTGAAACAATACTTTTCACTTTATCTGAAATAAGAGTATTGACGGCTTCTTTATCCGATCTTTTTAATGCATCCACAAATTTCAGAAAATACGGATGATAAAAGTCGATTTTATCTTTACTCAATTCCGAAGTAAGCTCTATTTTCTTGCTTTCAACAACTTTTATTTTGCTTTCCTGCGAAAAACCCGCCTGAAAAGCCAAAGCCGCAACAATCAGAAGTATTTTTTTCATAATAAAATGATTTGCAGACAGCAAGATACAAAGAATTATATTACCGATAAAAATTTCATCGTATCTACATTATCCGCATACGTATTCAACCCCGGATTTTGGGCTTCTCCGAATTTAATGGAATCCAAACCAAGCTCATCTTTCGCCACCACACACTGAATATTTTCTTCGTTTTCCGCCATAAAACTTTTCACTTCATCCAGAGAAGAATATCTGCTGAAATTGATCACGGAAAGCGGACTGAATAATTTTTCATCTTCCTTCAGCATTACAAAATTATTATCCCAGAATTTATCCTGATTTAAAAGATAAACCGCCCTGTTGTAATCATAATTATTGGCATATTTATTATGATTGATGATCTCCTGAAAATCCAGAAAACTTTCAAATAATCTGTCGAGAACAAAATCCTGAGGAATAAAAAGCCGGGTTACATTTCTGCATCCCAAACCGAAATAACGGAAAATATCTTCCGCCAGAAGCTTAAGCTCCCCCTCTGTTTCATCCCCTTTTAAAACAGCAATGGAAGTCCTGTTTTTTCTGATGATATTCAGGTGGTTTTTAAAATAATATTCCAGATATCTCGCTGTATTGTTGCTTCCTGTAGCAATTACTGCATCAAAATTCTCAAGTTTCTCTACAAATTCAAACGAGACATTTCCTTCCGAAAATTCATTCCATTTCTTTAATAAAAACGGAATCATGTATTTATCTTTTGAAGAAAGCTTGATCACCGGAATATGATTGCTCAGCACCACAGAAATTACATCGTGAAAACCCACCAAAGGAATATTTCCTGCAAGAATAAGCCCTACTCTTTTCGTAGTCTTTGAGATCTGATATTCTTTCAGCCAGTGGGCAATATTTTCTTCCGTGAGAAGATCCGTCCACTGTTTCAAAGCAAACTTCTGGTTTTCAATGGTAAACCACGGATTTTCAATTTCAGATCGTTTCAGTAACAATTCAAAGTCTGAATCGTTATCATTATAATCTTCCTGATTTTTATTTAAAAAGTCTTTTATATATTGGCTTAGTCTCGTAAGTCCTAAAACTTGATTTTCGGTATTCATAATTGCTTTAAAATTGGGGAATATTTTGTAATTTTGTGCAAATTTAAAAAAAATTAGCGATGGCTATTAAAATAACTGATGAATGCATTAACTGCGGAGCCTGTGAACCGGAATGTCCAAACAATGCAATTTATGAAGGAGCAGTAGACTGGAAAGCTTCAGAAGGTACAGAACTAAAAGGTACCGTAACATTACCATCAGGTCTTACAGTGGATGCAGATGCACCGCAGGAACCTGTAAGTGATGATGTTTATTTCATTGTAACAGATAAATGTACGGAATGTAAAGGATTCCATGAGGAGCCACAGTGTGCAGCCGTTTGTCCGGTAGACTGCTGTGTTCCGGATGAAGATCATGTAGAATCTGAAGAAGCACTGCTTAATAAAAAAGCATTCTTACACGGAGAATAAAAAACTGCCGTCTCATCAATCATGAGGCGGTTTTTTATATACAAAAATTCAGAACAATTCAATAAGAAACTATAAATGAATCTGTAAGAAGAAATTTTTACAGGAAATCCCAAAAAATAATAATATGAGCAAAAAGCACAACTTTAGCGCAGGACCATGTATTTTACCACAGGAAGTTTTCGAAAAATCTGCACAGGCAATTTTAGATTTCAACGGAATCGGACTTTCCCTGCTTGAAATTTCGCACAGAAGCAAAGATTTCGTAGCGGTAATGGATGAAGCACGCGCTATCGTAAAAAGACTGATGAATTTAGGAGATGATTACGAAGTTTTATATTTAGGAGGCGGTGCAAGTCTGCAGTTTGCCATGGTTCCTTACAACCTGATGAAAGTAGGCGGAAAAGCAGCTTATCTGGATACCGGAACATGGGCTGCAGGAGCTGTAAAAGAAGCTAAAAAAGTAGGAACAGTAGACATTGTAGGTTCTTCAAAAGAAGAAAATTATTCTTTTATTCCGAAAGATTACACCGTAGGTTCAGAATATGATTATTTCCACTGCACTTCCAATAATACGATCTATGGAACTCAGATGAAGTCTTTCCCTGAAGCAGATACTTTGATGGTTTGCGACATGAGTTCTGATATTTTCTCAAGACAATTAGATTTTTCAAAATTTGATTTAATCTATGCGGGAGCTCAGAAAAATATGGGTCCTGCAGGAGTAACTTTGGTGGTAATTAAAAAAGAAATTTTAGGAAAAACAGGAAGAGAAAATATGTTCTCTATTCTGGATTATGCTCAGCATATTTCTAAAGAATCCATGTACAACACACCGCCGGTTTTCCCTGTTTATGCTTCTCTGTTAACGTTACAGCATCTGGAAAACAATGGTGGAATTGCCGCCGCAGAAGCCAGAAACGAAGCAAAAGCAAAACTGCTATACGATGAGATCGACAGCAATCCTTTATTTGAAACATTCTGCGTAAAAGAAGACCGTTCTTTAATGAATGTATCTTTCAAAATTACAGACGAGAGCAAAAAAGAAGAATTTGATGCGGCATGGAAAGCTGCGGGAATCAGCGGACTGAACGGACACAGAAGTCTGGGAGGTTACAGAGCAAGTTTGTACAATGCTTTACCGATTGAAAGCGTACAGGTTTTAGTAGATGTTATGAAATCCATAAAATAATATAAATTATTAAATTTCAAATACTTAACAAATATTTAATGTTATTTTAAATTTTCTTAATTTGCGAGACTGTTTAAATTTTGAACCATTAAATATTTAAGTCAAAATAAAACCATGAAAGTTTTAGCCAACGACGGAATTTCGAAAGCAGGAGAACAGGCACTTAAAGATGCCGGAATAGAAGTTTTGGACAACAGAGTTGCACAGGATCACGTCATTAATTTCATCAACGAGAATAACGTAGATGTTCTTTTGGTAAGAAGCGCTACCAAAGTAAGACAGGATCTCATTGATGCCTGTCCTAATCTTAAAATTATCGGAAGAGGCGGAATCGGAATGGATAATATCGACGTTGAATACGCTATTGATAAAGGAATCTACATCATCAATACGCCGACTGCATCCTCAAAATCGGTTGCAGAATTGGTGTTTGCACATTTCTTTTCACTGGCAAGGTTTCTTCATGAATCCAACAGGTTAATGCCTTTGGAAGGAGAAACCCACTTCAACGCCATGAAAAAATCCTTCTCGAAAGCATACGAACTTTCAGGAAAAACATTGGGGGTTATCGGCTTTGGAAGTATCGGACAGGAAGTTGTAAAAATGGGAATCTCTCTGGGTATGAAAGTGAAAGTTCTTACCAGAAAGCCTAAAACCAAAGTCCTTTCACTGGATTTTTTCGACGGACAAACTGTTAGTTTCGAAATTACTTCCACCAACGATATGGATGAATTCTTAAAAGATACAGACTTCATCAGTCTCAATACGCCGAAAACAAACGAATATATCATAGACACGCCACAATTTGAAAAAATGAAAGACGGAGTCTACATTGTAAATACTGCAAGAGGAGGTGTGATGAATGAAGTTTCCCTGATAGACTTCATCGAATCCGGAAAAGTTGCCGGAGCTGCACTGGATGTTTTTGAAAAAGAACCCACTCCGGAAGTGCTTTTGCTGATGAATCCTTCGCTTTCCCTTTCTCCGCACGTAGGCGGAAATACCGTGGATGCACAGGAAAAAATCGGACTCGAGCTTGCAGAACAGATTATTAAGATTAAAGAAACTATAAACTAAAATATGCCTATTTTTAAACCTTTTCGTGGAATAAGACCTCATAAAGACTATGAGAGCACCTTCCCTACTCATCCTCTGGACAATTTTACGCAGGAAGAGATCGCGGAAAAAGCTCAGATGGAAGACACTTACATCAACATGATAAAGCCTTATGTCGTAAGTAAATCCAAAGATATCGACAGGAATTTAAGGAAGATCCGGTCGACTTTTGAAGAATTGATGGAAGAGAAAAAACTCGTTCAGGACAATTCTGCATACTATCTTTATGAACAGATTTATCCCAACAAACAGGTTTTCAGAGGGCTTCTCGGTTTGGCGAGCATCGAAGATTTCTGGAACGGAAAAATCAAGAGACACGAAAGTACCATTCCCCAGAAAAAAGAAAAACTGGCTCATTATCTTGAAAAAGTGAATCTTCAGGCAGAACCTGTACTTCTTACCTATCCTGCAAATTCGAAAATCGAATTGCTGATGAACCATGAGGAGAAAAACGTTCCGATCTTCAATCATGTGGATACCAAAGGAATCCGTCATAAAATCTGGAGAATCGATAACCGTTTAAAATTGCAGCAGTTTAAGGAAGTGATTGATCAGATCGATTCTTTTTACATTGCAGACGGACACCACAGAATCGGTTCCACTGCGCTGAACGCCAAACATCAGAAAGAAAAAAACAAAAGACATAACGGAACGGAACATTACAATTTCGTGTACAGCTTTATCGTTTCCAACCAGTCGATTAAAATCCACGATTACAACAGAATCTTAACCGATCTTAACGGTCTTTCGAACGAAGAATTTTTAAAGGAACTGGAAAAATATTTCCTGATCCACGAAAAAGGAGAAACGGCATATTTTCCTTCCCAGAAATTCCACATTTCGATGTATATGGACGGTAAATTTTACTCCCTTCACGTAAAGCACGACCTTCGTTCTCAGGAAATGTCTCTGGATAATCTGGATCATCATCTTTTAGACAAATACATCTTTAAAGATATTTTAAAAATTGAAGATCCGGACAGCTCGGAGAAAATTTCTTACGTAAAAGGAACTTCCAATATTGAGGGGATCAATCATCTTAAAGAAAAAGTAGACAACGGAGAAGGAAAAGCGGGATTCGGGATCTACCCTGTAAGTTTTAATGATATGATTAAAATTTCAGACCTGAAACTCAGCATGCCTCCGAAATGCACTTTCATTGAACCTAAATTGGTTACTGCGTTATTAATGTACGATATGAAACCTTAATCTTTACCTCTATTCAATATAATTCTTTCGATTAACGCTAAGATTGCAAAGAGGTATTCAAAATTTTGAAATATGTTCCGTTCGCAAAGACACTTCGTTCAGCAAATGAAGCCTTTGCTGAGTTATACGCCCTTGCGAACGGACAATTAAAGTTATACATAAAAAAATCCTCGTGTTCATTGCGTTAAAAATAATTAACTGCGGGTTTCTTAATCCGAAGATAGATTAAATTACTATTTTTTCCCTACTTTTATCTGCGGAAAAGAAAAGGTAAATAAAAAATGAAAAAAA
This sequence comes from Chryseobacterium gambrini, assembly GCF_900156825.1. GTDB lineage: Bacteria > Bacteroidota > Bacteroidia > Flavobacteriales > Weeksellaceae > Chryseobacterium > Chryseobacterium gambrini. Next base: position 621,530 of record NZ_FTOV01000001.1, read on the forward strand.
TATTCATTATCATTCCACTCTTTTTGGGTGGATTTTTATTTTCTCAAAAAAAACCTCTGAAAAAACCGGTTAAGAAAACTGCTGTCGGCGAAAAATTCAATTACCACGATGAATTTAAAAAGATTTCCGACGAAATCATGACCAACGGAACGGCGTACGAAAATCTGGGACAGCTTACCAAAGGAATCGGGCCGCGTTTCAGCGCAACGCCGGGTTACATGAGGGCTGTAGACTGGGCAGAAAAAAAGCTTAAAGAAATCGGGATCGATATGATCTGGAGAATGGAAGCCAAAGCTCCGGTCTGGATCAGAGGAAAAGAATCTCTGCAGATCAAAACCGCCAATGGAGACTGGAAAAACATCAGAATGCTTTCTTTCGGAAACTCTGAAGGAACGGGCGGAAAAGATCTTACCGGTGAAATTGTGCTCATCAATTCTACCTCAGAGCTTAACGCCATGTCGGTGGGACAACTGAAAGATAAAATCGTTTTTGTGAATCTTCCGATGGATCCAAAGATCATCAATACAAGCGATTCTTATTTAATCACTGCAAAATCCAAACTTATTTCCGCTTCCGTTATTGCTAAAACCGGAGCGAAAGCATTAATTATAAGATCATTAACGACGGCTTCAGACGATACGCCACACGCAAAAATGGTGTATTACGAACCGGATGATAAAATAAGAATTCCCGCTTTATCCATCGGAGTAAAATCGGCTGATGAACTGGAAAAATTATTAAAAAACCAGAAAGTTACCGCTAAACTGAATATGACAGCCCAATCCAAAGGCGACACCACCAATCCGAATATCATTGCTGAAATTCAGGGTAAAAAAGATTCTAAGGTAATTGTTTTGGGTGCACAGCTCGATTCGTGGGATTTCGGAGAAGGAGCAATTGATGACGGAACCGGAGTCGCACAGTGTATTGAAGTTTTAATAACATTCAAAGCTTTAGGTCTTGAAAATAACCATACGATACGCGTTGTTTTCTACGCAAACAGTGAAAATGGCGGACAGGGACGCGAAATGTATGCAGCGTACGTGAAGAAGAAAGATGAAAAGCACATTTTTGCACTGGGAACCGATGCAGGAGGCTATTCTCCGAGAGGATTTTCTCTGGATATGTCTCCGCAGAGAAGAAAACAGATTTTCGAATGGAAAAATTATTTCCTTCCTTATGGCGTTTACGATTTTGACCAGACAGAAGCCATTCAGGATATTTCTCCTTTAAAGAAAATGGATATTCCTTTGGCTGAGCTTGTGGTAGACACCCAAAGATATTTCGATTATCATCATTCCGAACAGGATACCTTTGATAAAGTGAACAAAAGAGAGCTTCTTCTCGGTGCGGTGGCGATGACGCAAATGATTTTTATGATTGATAAAAACTGGTAAATACTTTTGGGGAATGAATATTTTCGACGACTTGATATCAAGAAGTAACCTCAATGGTTTTAAAATCATAAAAACAGATTACATTCCGGAAAAACAGCAGATTATACAGCTCAAGATAAAACAAAATTCTGAATTGTTTTTTGAGGTATTAGATCTGAAGAATCGTATTATAAGGGAAATTTTACTGGATGAAAAAATCTGTTTTACACCGTACAGCAGAATAGAGTTTCATCCGGTTGATGAAGATAATTTTTATCTGAGTGCTGGTTCTTGGCATTTAAAAATAAATTCTGACGGAAAAATTGCTTTAAGAAAGCCAAAGCAGTTCGAAAGTGTACACATTTTAAAAAATTATATTTTTCGGGAAGATTTAACCCTCACAGACCTGAAAGATTTTAAGGAATATGATTTAACGAAATTTTTTGATGAAAATTTTGATGAATATGAATTTATGTATTTTTACTATGAGGGTAGGTCTGAATTTTTTTCTTCATCCGACAGCAATATTCTCACAGTAACGCTCTATTGTAAAGACCGTGACGACCCAAAATTTCTGCATGTTGTTTTAAATATACATTCGCATGATCATATTGATATTTTATATTCTGAAAAAATAGATCAGTTGGGACATCATTACGTTATCAGTGAAAATCTGCAGGAGCTTGCTTTTGAAAACTATTTAGCGGATGATAAGAATCTCTGCATCCGGAAATTATCCAACGGGAGCTTTAACCATTCTAAAAGCATTAAAATTGAGGACTTTTCGGAGCTTATTTTTTTTAATGATGAAAAATTCATACTGCTTTTTGATGAAAAAATTGAGATCTGGGAAAGAAATGAAAACGGTCTTTTAAAAAGCATTCCGATTGACCGTGAATCTTCATATAAATTGGCAAAGAATATTCTCTTTTATATAAAAGATACAAAGCTGAATTATATTGAATTTTAAGCCGAATTCAATAACCTACATTTAATTAATCATTGGATATTTAAAATGAAAAAGATATTAGGAACAACTTTAACACTTCTGGGATTGACGGTTTTTGGTCAGGCAAAAGAAGACTCCATACAATTTGCAAAAATTTCTACGGAAATATTAAACAAAGGAAAAGCATACAACGAGCTGAGAGAATTAACCAAAAATATAGGTCATCGTCTCAGCGGTTCAGCATCCTACGAAAAAGCCGTAACGTGGGCAGAACAAAAGCTTCGTGATGCAGGAGCCGATAAAGTCTGGCTACAGGAAGTAATGGTTCCGGTGTGGGTTCGCGGAAAAGAATCTTTACAGATCAAAACCTCCGGCGGAAAATGGAAAAGCTTAAAAATGCTTTCTCTGGGAAATTCTGAAGGAACAGGAGGAAAAGATGTTTCAGGAGAAATCATCATGGTGAGATCCATGGAAGAATACGATAAACTTTCGCCGGAACAGGTAAAAGATAAGATTGTGTTCTTCAATTATCCTTTCAGTCAGACGTATATAGAAACTTTCAGAGGATATGGTGATGCTGCAAAATACAGATCTACCGCTGCATCATTAACGGCTAAAAAAGGTGGAAAATTTGCGATTATCCGCTCTCTTTCCTCTGCCTTTGATGATGTTCCGCATACAGGTTCCATGCGTTATCAGGATGATAAAAAAATTCCTGCTGTTGCGGTCGGAAGCACGACGGCGGACGAACTGGCAGAACTTTTAAAATCACAGAAAATTACGGCCAAACTCAACTCCAACTGCGGCATGAAGGGCGAAAAGCTCTCCCACTCCGTGATCGGAGAAATTACCGGAAAGAAAGATAAAAGCGTAATCGTTGTCGGCGGACATCTGGATTCGTGGGACGTGGGTGAAGGCGCACATGACGACGGTTCCGGAATCGTGCAGAGCATTGAAGTTCTGAGAACTTTTAAAAATCTAGGCATCCAGAATAATCACACCATCCGCGTTGTTTGTTTTGCCAATGAAGAAAACGGTGTAAAAGGCGGCGTTATGTACGGTAAAACCGTGAAAGAAAACAATGAAAAGCATCTTTTTGCCATAGAAACGGATGCCGGAGGATTTACCCCGAGAGGAATTTCCCTTGAAATGGATAACGAAAAAAGAAAGCAGATCCAGAGTTGGGCAGACCTGTTTTTACCTTACGGAGTTTATGATTTTAAAAATACCTATTCCGGGACAGATCTTTATCCGCTTCATGATCTGGGAATTCCGACAGCGGAACTGGTTCCCGATTCTCAAAGGTATTTCGACATTCATCACACGGAAGAAGATACTTTTGAAAAAGTAAACCGAAGGGAACTTTTGCTCGGAGCAAGTACTCTGACGCAGATTATTTATATGATTGATAAGAACTGGTAAAATATCATACACAACCGCTCTTTTAAGGGCGGTTTTTTATTTAAAATTCTGAAGAAGAGACTCTTCGACAGGCTCAGAGTGACACCGCAAATACTTACTGCGATATTTAAAACAATGAAAAATTGTTTCGTTATTTTCTTTGGCAAAATCATTAACGTAACGTGTGATTCTGATTGAAATTTTGCGAAGCATGATGGAAAGAAGAATCTTTTGAATAATCTCCCGCGGATTTTGCAGATTAGGCAGATTTTTTCGACTTAATGATCTGCTAAATTTGCAAAATCTGCGAGAGATAATAATCATGCAGCTTGTCATCCTGAAAGGATCTGACCAAATTATAACGATTGTTCAGCGATGAACAAAACCTAGAAAAAAGAGACTCTTCGGCAGGCTCAGAGTGACACCGCAAATGCTCATGCTCAACACAATATTTAAAACAATGAAAAATTGTTTGTACTTTCTCAAATGTCTTTACAGTTTTTTTGTCATCATAAAAGGATCTAACCAAATTATAAAAATTATTCAGCAATGAACAAATCCTTAGGAAGAGACTCTTCGACAAGCTCAGAGTGACATCGCGAATACTATATGCAATATTTAAAAACAATAAAAAATTGTTTATACTTTCTCAATGTATTCACAGTTTTTTTGTCATCCTGAAAGGATCTCAACGATACATTAAAAACTTTGTTTAGATGCTTTCAGCATGACATACCGTAAATAAATCACCCTCTAATTTTTCTGAAAGTCATGTTTGAGCAGTTTTATATTTATATTTTTCTCGCTGATTGAGCAGATTGTGCAGATTTTTTTAACTTAATCATCTGCTAAATTTGCAAAATCTGCGGGAGATAATAATCATTCATACAGCTTGTCATCCTGAAAGGATCTAATCAAATTGTAACGATTGATTTAAAGAACACCTCAATGATGAACAAATTCTACGAAAAAGAGACTCTTCGACAGGCTCAGAGTGACATCGCAAATACTATATGCAACATTTAAAAACAATGAAAAATTGTTTCGTTATTTTCTTTGGTAAAATCATTAACGTAATCGTGTCATGTTTGAGCAGTTTATACTTATTTTTTTCTCGCTGATTGAGCAGATTATGCAGATTTTTTTAACTTAATCATCTGCTAAATTTGCAAAATCTGCGGGAGATAATAATCACTCATACAGCTTGTCATCCTGAAAGGATCTAACCAAATTATAACGATTGTTCAGCGATGAACAAGTTCTTAGGAAGAAGAGACTCTTCGACAGGCTCAGAGTGACACCGAAAATACTATATGCAACATTTAAAAACAATGAAAAATTGTTTCGTTATTTTCTTTGGTAAAATCATTAACGTAATCGTGTCATGTTTGAGCAGTTTATACTTATTTTTTTCTCGCTGATTGAGCAGATTATGCAGATTTTTTTAACTTAATCATCTGCTAAATTTGCAAAATCTGCGGGAGATAATAATCACTCATACAGCTTGTCATCCTGAAAGGATCTAACCAAATTATAACGATTGTTCAGCGATGAACAAGTTCTTAGGAAGAAGAGACTCTTCGACAGGCTCAGAGTGACACCGAAAATACTATATGCAAGACTTAAAAACAATGAAAAATTGTTGAACATTTTTCATCCATTGAAACACTTTAAAAATAAATTTTATTCCGAATCTCAACTCTCAAAAAATTATCCTACTTTTAGCCCCTAAAATAATAAACATGAAGAAACTCATTTTTGCATTCTGCATGATCCTTTTATGCAGCAGCCAGATCGTAATGGCACAATCTAAAGCCAAAACAAAAGTACAGACTACGAATTCTAAAGAATCCATGCTAAAATCACTCAAAAACATTATGGTGAAGGGAATGGTTGCAAGCGGAACACCCAAAGCAAAGACTGAAAAATTTGCAGATTGCTTTACAAAAGACTTAGGCGAAAAATTAACGCCTGAAGAACTTGTATTATTTTATAAGCTGAACACTCTAAAGAACGGTCCTGAAAAAGAGAAACTTACAAAGCAGGGTGAAAAAATGGGAATGCCAGCAAAAATGGAGACTGTAGGTAAAGATTGTGCAGTTATTCTTCAATAATTGCCTCATTCACAGATTTCACTAAAAAAACAGACGGTACAAATGAATGTACCGTCTGTTTTTATATTTCTTTAAGCTGATTTCTACACAAACTCATTCGTATCAGCTTTATATTTTTTGTTGAACAATCCTGCCTGTTCCAGCTTTTTCAGATGGGCTTTCAGACCGTTGATTCTTGTCGGATAATGCGTATTTCCTATCGTACACAAATTCTGGAATGCTTTTTCGTGACTGTCGGTATCCAGCGCATAACTGATCCTGTCATACGTTCCTCTTCCCTGATGCAGAATATCGCAGATCATAAAGCATACTTTTGCAGGATAACCATTCAGGTTCAGCCTTTTGCTGTACTTTTTCATGTTTTCTTTATACAGACTGATGGAATGTTCCACCTGTACTCTTCTGTGTTTCGGGTCGTTGGAAGCCCAATGGATAAATCTTGCCGAGCAGATAAGTTCCTGCTGTTCCACTTCGTTGGTGGTGGGATTCAGATATTCCATCAGCTTTTGAGAACTGCTGTCGTTTTCAAGCTGTGAGGTCGCTCCTGTATCGTTTTTATAATAGATTCTGTCATCGATCAGGCGAAGTCTCGGGAAGTATTCCAAAGCATTCGGTAAAGTAAGCAGCTTTCTTAAAAACCTTACAAAATCTCCATTCGGAACGTGCGCTGCAAACTGCATAAAACCGAACGTAAAGTAGGCTCTGTCATACGTATTCAGGCAGAGAAAAGAGCCCTGACTTTCCACTTTCGCGGTAGCCTCGATAAAGTATGCCCAAAAACCGAATTCTGTCACATAATCGGCGGCATTGTACACAAGATTATTAGAAACCGAAACATTGTAAAGCCCGAATCTTTCTTCATATTTGGTTTTGTATGCCACGAAAAATTCCGGATCACCAAGACCGGTTGTCTTTGCATAATAGGCTGTTTTTCCTGTGGAAGTAACTGCTGAGCGGATTTTAAAATCGTAAGCCATCGTTATAAGTTTTAAATTTAGTGTACTGCTAAGGTAAGACTTCCCTTTTACTTATGGAATACTTATTTCGGGTAGTTCAATCTTTCGCAAAATTCAGAAATATTGCAGTTAGTATTCGTGCCATCACTCTGAGCTTACCGAAGAGTCTCTATCATCATTTAGTATTTTTGAGATTCTTCCTTCGTCAGAATGACAATGTAGCGTTAAAGTTTTTACTAAAAACAATCCTTCATTGTTTAAATAACATAGTTAGTATTCACGGTGTCACTTTGAGCCTGTCGAAGAGCTCGTTTTTGAATGTTTTATTTATTGATCTCTTTTCTTTTAAGTCATTGTTTAGATCTTTTCAGGATGACAAGCTGCATGATTATTATCTCTAGCAGATTTTGCAAATTTAGCAGATGATTAAATAGAAAAAATCCGCACAATCTGCTAAATCTGCGAGAAACCAAAAAATAAAATAACTTTCAGAACAATTGGAGGATGATTTATTTACAGTTTGTCATGCTGAAAGCATCTAAACAAAGTTTTCAATGTATCGTTGAAAGCCTTTCAGGATGACAAGCTGCATGATTATTATCTCCCGCAGATTATGCAAATTTAGCAGATGATTAAGTATAAAAATCCGCACAGTCTGCTCAATCTGCGAGAAACCAAAAAATAAAATAACTTTCAGAACAATTGGAGGGTGATTATTTACAGTATGTCATGCTGAAAGCATCTAAACAAAGCTTTTAATGTATCGTTGAGATCCTTTCAGGATGACAAAACTGCTGTAAAGACATTTTAGAAAGTATAAACAATTTTAGATTGAAAAAAATCTGCGCAATCTGCATAATCCGCGGGAGATCATTCAAAAAGATTCTTCTTTCCATAATGCTTCGCAAAATTTCAATCAGAATGACAAGCGACCGTTAAAGATGTTGGCAAATAAAAAGAATTGTAAACAATTATTAATTGTTTTGTCTTTCGTTTAGTATTCGCGATGTCACTCTGAGCCTGCCGAAGAGTCTCTTATTCTGAATGTTTTAGTCATTGGTATTTTAAAATTAATTGTACTAAGCTGAGATCCTTTCAGGATGACAAAAATGCAGTAAATACATTTGAGAAATTATAAACAATTTTAATCAGACAACGGTGTCTTTGTGGAATTCTTCTTCAGAATGAAAAGAAGACCATTCATTACTATTCTAAATCACCATTTATTTCCCTGATTAAAGCTTCCATTTCACCTATGAAATCATCCTCAAAAACCAATGGTCTGTTGTCGGACTGAATCATACTTTTTATTCTATCGCAGATGTCTATGAGTTTTCCGATTAAAGAATTCTCTTCGGGTGATGAGATTTTCCCCATTTTCAAAATGTTGCAGAAATAATATTGCACTCCGTCGAGAACAATACGACGCTCTTTAGGATATCTCGTCTGATAAAGCGCGCTTTCAAACAATTGTTGCAGTATTTTATAGGAATCCGGTGACAGCTTTCTTTGATATTCTAAAATTCTTTCTTCTTCGTTGCCTTCCGAAAGACGGATCGCACGTTCTGCAATTTTATAAACAATCCGGTAGTTTTCGATTCCTTTTTTTCGTTCTACAAACAGAATTCTTTCGGTATCGAAAGAGGGAATTTCCAGAAAATACAGTTCTGCATACACCTCTCCCATGAGTGCATTCATGATTTTCACAAAGCTGCCGAGACTTCTATGGCTCGAACTGCTTCCGCAAGGTTCAAGATGGTTTCTTTCTAACATGTTTTTTTAGATTGAGCGGAAATTGGGGAGTGAGTTTTTCATGGGATTGTTTCTGGGATAATAAGGAGTTTTTGCGAAATAAAAAAACCATCAAAAAAAACGGTTTTTAAAATATTACTCTTTCACTGTTCTTTTTTGAAACTCTAAAATTAATTTATTTAATCGACTAATAGCTTGTAGCTGTTCTAGTGTTTTATATTCTTTAATAAATTCTTTTGAAATTTTAATTTTTAAAGATTCTAATTTTTGTTTATCGTTTTTAATTTTTTCGTTCTGATTTTTAAGCTGAATTATTACCGCTTCATTAGTATTCAAGGTTAAATTTACCTGTAGTTCTTTTTCCATAAATTCTTTAAAAAAATTTATTGGATATAAATCTTCAATAGTAGAATTATCGGGAAGATCATTATTTAAATCTTTAATTGTAAAAACATTAGTCTCATTATAGCTATCTTTATAATTATCAATTATCTTTTTCTTATTATCTTTTCCTTCTTTATCAGCATCAAAAATAATTATTGGCTCTAGATTTTCACTACTTAATAAACTTGCGAACCCTGGAATTTTACTTGCACCTCCCGCAGATTTAATTGCAAAATTTTTATAATTATATTGATTGAAGCAATAATTAAATAAAAATTTATCATCTCCACCTTCGACAATTATAATTTTTTTAGGTAATAATTCTTTATATAAATTTAATCCGAATGCACTTTTTAAGACTGAGTCTTCTCTAAAATTCGTATTTTCATCAACTTGTTCAATTTTTGTTTCTCCTTGTCTTTTTGTTACCATGTAATGCCTTTTCGGAGTGTTAACATCAATTAAGTAAGGGCTATGCGTTGAAACTAATACAATATTATTTTTTCCTATTTTTAGAAGTTCATCTCTCATATATGCTATTCCAGAAGGATGCAGATGAACTTCAGGCTCATCAATTAGAATGATATTATTTTTTAAAGTAGCTGCTTCATTTAAAGCAGATAAAGAAAGAATTAAAGATATAAATTGCTTAAATCCATCACTTCTCTGTGTCATAGAAAAATATGAATACTTTTTATCTTGATCCTCAACAAATACATTGCAAAAATTTCCATTTATAGAAATTCTAATTTTAATTTTATGCTCTTTCCAAATTGCATTTATATATTTTGTTATTGACTCTGACATTTTGTCCTGCAGCTCTTCTCTTTTTGAAGGTGATGTAATAGCTTTTTCAACGGTCTTCTTTATATCCTCTTTTGTTGATTTACCAAATACATTAAATATATTTCTCAACGGAATTGATTTATTTGGATTTTCAATAAATTCTAGTAAATCTATTTCACGGTCAATTAAAAATTCTGGTAAAGCTTTCCACAACTGTATTTTAGGTATATTTTCTTTTATGTAATCCAAAAGAATTTCTAATAAAACATATTCAATATCAGATTTTGTTATTTTAATATATTTTTCATGATCAACAGATGGATTTAATCTTCTAATTGTCGTTTTTGTTTCTTGTTGTCCTTTATGAATATAACTTTTTGAAAAAGTATAATCATTTAAATTAACATTTTCTAGATCAAAGTCAATGCTGTATACAACATCAGGAATGCTTGATTCATTTACATAGAATTTTTTTGTAATACTATTTATTTTCAGATTTCTAAGAAGATTTGCATTAAAGCTTCCAGAACTGATAATTGACTTCAAAATTGAGTCTTCATCTTTTATTATATATTTTGCATATAGTTTTAAGTTCAAACTATTTTCTTGAGCATCATTATTGCAATATTCAGAATAATTGATGAATTTAAAAGTTGCATCATCAATTAAATATATAGCCTCAAGAAAAGCTGATTTTCCACTCTCATTTAATCCTACAAAAATTCCTGTATTACTAGAGTTAATATTTATATTTTTAAAATCAAAAGTATAATCTTTGATACTTTTAAAATTAATAATTCTAATAGAATCTATTTCTAACATATTATATTTTTATTATAAAGCTATAAATATAATATTCCAAAACTTTACGGAAAACCGTATTTTCCCTGAATTTTCAACAAAAAAACCATCCGAAAGGGTGGTTTTCAATAAATAAAATCAAAAAGTTTAAATTTTATCTAAAATCTTCTTCGGCAGCACTTTTACCAACTGAGATTTGTATTCATTTTCGAGGATCACAAACTTCCAGTATTTTTTGTCTTTGGAAACGGCACAGGCTTTCATATTGGCGTTGATGAGGTAAGAATTTTCCTTCGCAGCATACTGTACATTGTTTTTGCCGTATTTCTGAATCAGCATCGTTTGGATCTTCTTCTTCATGTCTTCATTCAGGGAGCCGACATTGCATTTCAGCTTGAGAAAATAATTAACGATGGAGAAATATTCTTTATCAATCTGTTCCGGCTTTGCAATATTCCCAAACTTAAAATCCTGAACTTCAATCTTCATAAACGGATTGTTGTAGGTAATGTTCAGAATCTGCGTCATCTGATCTTTCGGAATCACCGTAAAAAATTTAGGATAAATGCAGTTCACCGACTGATCGATTTTCTTTGTTTTAATCGTATTCACAAAATACGACAGTGATTGTTTAATAGCTGCATCTTCCGGATTTGCTTTCGTCTGAGCAAAAGACATCAATGACAGTAACAGGAACAGAAACAGGAATGATTTGGTTTTCATAATTTTAAATAGACAGTTGTTACGATTTTCAAAGAAGACGATTGTTTCTTCTTTTCTTAAATCTGTCGCAGAAGTCCGACGAATCGTTACAAACAAACGGCAACGAAAAAAGCCATCCTTTCGGACGGCTTTCAAATATTGTAAGATTCAGATTATTTTACTTTTACAAGCTCAACATCGAAGATTAACCACGCGTTTGGCGGAATTACTCCTCCTGCTCCTCTTTCTCCGTAACCCATTGCCGGCGGAATCAGTAAAGTAGCCGTTTCACCTTCTTTTAACAAAAGGATTCCTTCGTCCCATCCTTTAATTACTCTTCCCATCCCGATAGGAATTTCGATCGGCTCATTTCTTTTGAAAGAAGAATCGAATTCCGATCCGTCCACCAGTTTTCCTGCATAGTGTACAGAAACGTTATCGCCCGCTTTCGGAGCTTTTCCTTCTGTTGTTTTCGTGATTTTATAGTAAAGACCGGATTCTGTTTTCTGCATTCCTGCTTTCAGATCTTCAACCATTTTTTCCTGATTGGCTTTGAATTCAGCTTCCTTTTTAGCTTTTTCAGCCTCTTCTTTTGCTAAAAACGCTTTGTTGTTTTCTGCAATTTTAGCTTTTCCTTCCGTGAAGGTTTTTGCTGCATCGTAGTTTTTGTACTCGTCCCCTTTGCTGAAAACGGAAACTTTTTCCAAAACGATGTCTGTTTTAGGTTTATCCTGCGCTCCTTTTTCTACATTTGCAATCGCATCGATTACATCCTCACCTTTTACCACTTTCCCGAAAATCGTGTGTCTTCCGTCTAACCAAGGTGTAGCCACTTCTGTGATGAAGAACTGAGAACCATTGGTATTCGGTCCCGAATTCGCCATAGAAAGCACTCCTTTTCCGGTATGCTTAAGATCGTTTCTTTCGTCCTCGAATTTATATCCCGGATCTCCCATTCCTGTTCCCTGAGGATCTCCCCCCTGAATCATGAAATCTTTAATCACTCTGTGGAAAATCGTTCCGTCATAATAAGGAACCCCTTTTGCCTTCGCTTTGTTATCGATTTTTCCTTCTGCAAGACCAATAAAATTAGCCACAGTTACCGGTGCTTTTTTATCCTCGAATTTTACGATCAAATTACCTTTTGTCGTCTGAAGATTCGCATAAAGTCCGTCATTAAGACCTTCGTAAGTTTCTTTGTCTACGTTCATTTTTTTATAAATTGGTGTACAACTCATCAGCGAAACACTTGCCGCCGCCAGAATTATATTCTTGTTAAACAATTTCATGGATTATAATGCTTTTAATTTTATGATTAGTGGGATGTCGTTATCTATTTTCTTCTCATCTCCGTACGTTCCATACGCCAGTGCAGACGGAACCAGAAGCGTAACTTCCTCACCGTCGTGTATAAAACGCAAAGCATCTTCTACCGCCTTCAGTTCATCAAAATGACCGAATTTGGCATCTCTTCTTGCGATTGGCTGATCGTAGATTTTCGTCTGATCGAAGTCGTACAGGTCATAAGAATAAGAGATCAACGTATTGTCCTGCCTTCTCTGCCTTTGGTCAAAACCTTCCGTATTCGTCCAGTAATTAAGCTGAGTAGGATAAAACTTTACCGGCTGACTGCCAATCCATTCCTGAATATGGTATCTTTCCTGTGCATTCAGGTTTTTCATCCTGTTTTTGGAAACATCCAGATCGTTCTTACTGAGAACGCCGCCAACGGGAGGATGAGTCTGCGCATTTTTGCTGCAGCTCAGTAAACCCAGTATCGATATGAAGAGTATTTTTTTCATAAACTTTTGCGAAAATACACATTTCGGGAATCAATTACAAAACTTCAGGAACTTATTGAATTAAAAGTTGTGACAATTCCCCTGTCTTCCTGAGTGTAAAACAGTTGGAGGATTATGATGTAAATTTCCACTGCTTTTGAAAGGATTTTTATTTTTAAGGAGCTTTATCGCGCTTTCCGCACTCGCTATTTTTTTAGTTTACGGCGCGGCTTCGCCGCGCCGTAAACTAAAAAAATGAGCTCAGACAATTGCTCCAATCCCGGCTAGGATTGCAGACATTCCTTACAATAGGCAAACAAGTACAGCTTGTTATTTTATTAAAATCTTTAACGAATCATGTCATTCTGATTGAAATTTTGCGAAGCATTATGGAAGGAAGAATCTTTTGAATAATCTTCCGCAGATTGTGGAGATTACGCAGATTTTTTTCAATGTAAAATTGTTTATCCTTTTCTTCAAGTAATTAAAACATTTTTGTCATACTGAAAAGGATTTCAACGATACAATGAAAACTTTCTTTAGATGCTTTCAGCATGACAAACATACTGCAAATAAATCTCCTTCAATTGTTCTGAAAGCTATTTTCCTTTTTGGTTTCTCGCAGATTTAGCAGATTGTGCGGATTTTTTCTACTTAACCATCTGCTAAATTTGCAAAATCTACGAGAGATGATAATCATGCAGATTGTCATCCTGAAAGAATCTAAACAATGACTTAAAAGAATAGAGATCAATAAATAAAACATTCAGAAACGCGCTCTTCGGCAGGCTCAGGAATGACACCGCAACTACCAAACGAAAGACAAAACAATGAATAATTTTTAACAATTTTTTTTATCTCCCAAAATCTTTAACAATCCCATGTCATTCTGATTGAAATTTTGCGAAGCATTATGGAATGAAGAATCTTTTGAATTATCTCCCGCAGATTGTGCAGATTACGCAGATTTTTTCAATGTAAAATTGTTTATCCTTTTTTAAATGTTTTAACTGCATTTTTGTCATCCTGAAAGGCTTTCAACGATACATTGACAACTTTGCTTAGATGCTTTCAGTATGACAAACATACTGCAATAAATCACCCTTCAATTGTTCTGAAAGTTATTTTCCTTTTTTGTTTCTCGCAGATTTAGCAGATTGTGCAGATTTATTCTACTTAATCATCTGCTAAATTTGCTAAATCTGCGAGAGATAATATCATCATGCAGATTGTCATCCTGAAAGGATCTAAACAGAGGACATTAAAGAAGAACAGCGATCTATAAATAAAAAGCTCGAAAACAAGCTCTTGGAAAGGCTCAGAGTGACACCGCGAATACCAAACGAAAGAAAAAACAATGAATAATTGTTAACAATTCCTTTTATCTCCCAAAATATTTAACAATCCCATGTCATTCTGATTGAAATTTTGAGAAGCATTATGGAAGGAAGAATCTTTTGAATTATCTACCGCAGATTATGCAGATTACGCAGATTTTTTTCAATTTAAAATTGTTTATACTTTTTTAAATGTTTTAACTGCATTTTTGTCATCAAAGGCTTTCAACGATACATTGACAACTTTGTTCAGATGCTTTCAGCATGACAAACATACTGCAAATAAATCACCCTTCAATTGTTCTGAAAGTTATTTTCCTTTTTGGTTTCTGGCAGATTTAGCAGATTGTGCGGATTTTTTCTACTTAATCATCTGCTAAATTTGCAAAATCTGCGAGAGATGATAATTATGCAGATTGTCATCCTGAAAGGATCTAAGCGAAGTATAATACATTAAAAACAGCCATGAATAAAACATTTGCAATAAGAGACTCTTCGGCAGGCTCAGAGTGACACCGAATGCTAAATGAAAATAAAACAACGGCGAATTGTCACTAGCCTTTCCACTCAACAGAGTCTTTGTAACGAAAAAACAAAAAGCCGGAAAAAATTTCCGGCTTTTCAATATCTAACATTTAAAAAATTAAACTGTTTCCAATACGTGGTCTACTAAAATTCTCCATCCGAAAGGATCGTCTGAAAGGTTTGTCTGAAGATTCACAAGGTCATTTTTCAAAGTAACGGCGAAGCTTTCTTCGTCTGATAATCTTGGCAATTCAAGCTTTTCTCCTTTGTAACCTAAAGCCTGGAAAACGGTAGTAACCACCGCTGTTCCTACTCCCCAAACTTCTTTCAAAGTTCCGTTTTTCTGAGCTTCCACAACATCCAGAACTTTAATCGGTTCTATTTTTACTTCAATTCCTCTTTTCTTCGCCAACTGAATAAAGCTGTCTCTGGTAACTCCGTCAAGGATTTTTTCGGAAGTCGGAGGTGTATAAATGGTATCGTTGATTCTTACGAAAACGTTCATCGTACCACTTTCTTCGAAATATTCGTGAGTGGCATCATCCGTCCAGATAATCTGCTCATATCCTTCTTCAATTGCCAACTGAGTCGGGTAGAAAGAAGCCGCATAGTTTCCGGCAGCTTTCGCAGAACCTACTCCACCGCTTGCCGCTCTTGAATAGTGGTCTGAAATTTTTACAGAAACCGGTTCTGTATAATACATCTTTGCAGGAGTTGCAACGATCGCGAACATATATTTATTGGCAACTCTCGCCTTCAATGCTTCTTCAGTAGCGAAAATCAATGGTCTGATGTACAAAGACATACCTTCTCCGGAAGGAATCCATTCTCTGTCGATATCCACCAATGCTTTCAGTCCGTCCAAAAACATTTCTTCCGTTATTTCCGGCATGGCAAGACGTTTTGCCGACTTATTGATACGTTCAAAATTCTTTTCGGGCCTGAAAAGGAAAACCTGTCCGTCTTTGTCTTTATAGGCTTTCATGCCTTCAAAACAAGCCTGTCCGTAATTTACACCCATCATTGCCGGTGTAAATGCCAAAGGACCATAAGGAACCAATTTTACATCACCCCATTTTCCGTTTTCGTACTCACAGATGATCATATGATCGATAAAAGTATTTCCGAATGAAAAATTGTTTGGGTCGAATGTAGAAATTCGGGAGTTTTCAGTTTTTTGAATTATCATTTCTAAAATTTTTTATGAGGTTCTACAAATTTAACATAATTTTCTAAATATAAAAATTTTAGAGTAAATTTGTAAAAAAATAGCTTGAAAAGAGAAATTAAGACCACAAACGACGGAAGTAAAACTTTGTTTATCAATGATTTAAATGAAAACTATCATTCACACCATGGTGCATTACAGGAAGCCGAACACGTGTTTATCAAAAATGGATTAAATCTGATAAATGATTACGAAATTAATATTTTAGAACTCGGTTTTGGAACAGGTTTGAATGTTTTGGTAACAATTAATGAATATTTAAAAACTGACAAAAATCATATCATCAACTATTTTACCCTTGAAAAATACCCCATAAATGAATCGGAAATTAACGATTTAGCCTATTTTGAGCTCTTCGATAACTCCGAATTCAGAAATATTTATCAAAAAATTCATCTGGCAGAATGGGAAAAATCAGAAGAAATCATTAGTGGTTTCAACTTAAAAAAGATAGAATGTGATTTTTTTGATCTGAAGAATATCGATTTACCCTCAATAAATCTGGTATATTACGATTGTTTCGGTGCAAGAGTACAGCCCGATCTTTGGGAAAAGCCCCTTTTTGAAATGGTTGCTGATAAAATGGCTGTTAACGGATTATTAACAACCTACTCTTCGAAAGGAAGCGTGAGAAGAATTCTTCAGGAACTGAATTTTAACGTTGAAAAAAAGCAGGGACCTCCGGGAAAAAGAGAGATGATTAATGCAGTGAAGTTGTAAGGAAGGAAGATGGAAGCTTGAGGCTGGAAGATGGAGGTTTTACTACTGTGTGTTTTATGGTCTGTAAAATTTTGAATTTATAACTTATTAAGCGGGAAATAGCTTTAAAAAAATTAAAATTAGTCGTAAACCTCCAGCTCCTATCTTCCGGCATCCGACAAATTTCCTTAAATTAGCTATACAAATTATTATATATGATAGATAAGATCAACATTAGAGTTTATGCCTGTGCAGTAAAAGATAAAAAAGTTCTTACTTTATTTGAAGAATATGCAGGTGAACCTTTAATGAAATTTCCGGGTGGCGGACTGGAGTTTGGAGAAGGATTAATAGATTGTCTGCATCGAGAATTCGATGAAGAGCTGAATGTGAAAATAGAAGTTGTAGAACATTTTTATACGCAGGAAGATTTTCTAGTTTCGCGTTTCAGAGAAAATGAGCAGTTGCTTACCATATATTATATTGTAAACATCATTAACGAAGGCGATTTCCTGATTCTTGATCCCTGCATTGAAAAAACAGAATGGATCGAGATCGACAGACCGGACAATCCGTTTCCATTACCCATCGACAAGATTGTTTTTGATAAATTAAAAGAAAAATTCCTGTAATATCGTTACAGGAATTTTTTATGATTGATATTATTTGTAGACTTTAAAACTGCTCGCTCCGGAATAAGGCTGAAGATAACCAGAATTCCAATTAGATTGAAGCAGGGATTCCAGATATTCGTCGGTTCTGTTTTTGTGCGGATCGTAAGGATCTTTAATATCAATATCTGCCATTTTTCCTTTTACATTCCACCAGAAAGCACTCCATCCTCCTCTTAGTTCTTTAATGATTTCATAGACATTTTTTCCGGTTGCTCTGTTCATCAGTTTGGCAAAGACCTGTCCTTCTGTTGTCGTAAGATCTCTGAGCTGTTTTTCATACTGGTCGGCTAGAATATTCTGTCGGTCTCTGATGTATTTTCGTTTTGCCTTACTGTCCATGTTGGTCATTTCTCCCTGAATATCTCTGTATTGCTGTAAAGCAGTTAAAAATAACGGATATACTCTATAAAGCTTTTTATTTAAGAAATAATAATAGTTCCGATCCAGCTGATTATTGAATTTCGGTTTATTCAGCAAAACAAGCTCATCCATTACCACCACAGTTTCCCCGTTGATTTCATAGATTCTTGCTTTCTGCCTTTCATCATAGAAATATTTATTGCCGAATTCGTCTGTTTTCAAAAGTTCTGCAGGGTACTGACTTAAAGGTTTCGCAATGACGGAATCCCTCTGAGCCGAAATACTGACTCCAAAAAAGAAGAGAAAAAGACAAATAATCTTACTAAAATTCATTATTTTTACGCGTATTAGAACAAAAATTGAACGCAAAAATCATTCCTTTTTATGAAATTTGAAAAGAAATCTTTAAAATTTTTAGAAAAATATTTAAACACTTCATCTCCGACTGGTTACGAACACGAGGGACAGAAGATCTGGATGGATTACATTAAGCCTTATGTAGACAAAATTGAAGTGGATCATTACGGAACCTGCTACGGAATCATAAATCCTGAAGCGGAATTTAAAGTAGTGATTGAAGCACATGCAGATGAAATTTCTTGGTATGTAAATTATATTACAGACGACGGATTGATCTACGTGATCCGAAACGGAGGTTCTGATCAGACAATCGCTCCGTCCAAAGTGGTCCATATTCACGGTGAAAACGGAATTGTAAAAGGCGTTTTCGGATGGCCTGCAATCCACACCAGAGCCAACCAGAACGAACCGACTCCAAAAATTGAAAACATCTTCATCGATTGCGGTGCAACTTCCAAAAAAGAAGTGGAAGAAATGGGAATTTATGTAGGCTGCATGATTACCTATCCCGATGAATTCTTCGAAATGAATGACCGCTATTTTGTCTGCAGAGCTTTAGACAACAGAATCGGTGGTTTTATGATTGCTGAAGTGGCAAGACTTTTAAAGGAAAATAAAAAAACAATTCCGTTCGGATTGTATATTACCAATTCCGTTCAGGAAGAAGTAGGTTTGTATGGAGCAGATATGATTGCAGATACTATCAAACCTAATATTGCGATCGTGACAGACGTTACCCACGATACTACCACTCCGATGATCGAAAAGAAAAAAGAAGGTGACCAGAAATGCGGAGACGGACCGGTGGTTTTCTTCGCACCAAGCATTCATCACACCATCAGAGAATTAATTATCGACACCGCAAAAACGAAGAAAATTCCTTTCCAGAGAGCAGCAGCGAGCCGCGCTACGGGAACAGACACAGATGCCTTCGCACATTCTAACGGCGGCGTTCCGAGTGCATTAATTTCTTTACCTTTGCGTTATATGCATACCACAGTGGAAATGGTTTCCAAAGAAGACGTAGGAAATGTGATCCAACTGATCTACGAAACACTTCTGAGAATTCAGCCGGAAATGAAACTGAAGTATCATTAACAGAAGTAAAAAGAGACAAGTTAAAAGTAAAAAGTAAAAATGAAAACGAAGCTTATTGCTCCATCCCTTTTATCCGCAGACTTCGGGAATCTGCAAAGAGACATCGAAATGCTGAACAATTCTCAGGCAGACTGGTTTCACGTAGACGTAATGGACGGGAGATTTGTTCCGAATATTTCGTTCGGATTTCCGGTAATGAAAACCGTTCAGCAGCACGCCAAAAAATTTGTAGATGTGCATCTGATGATCGTAGAACCTGAAAAATATGTGGAAGAATTCATCAATCACGGAGCAGATCTTGTATCGGTGCATTACGAAGCGTGTACTCACCTTCACAGAACTATTCATCATATTCAGAGTCTGGGTGCAAAAGCCGGTGTTGTTTTAAATCCTTCCACTCCGGTTCTGATGCTGGAAGATATTATTGCAGACGTAGATCTTGTTTTGCTGATGAGTGTAAATCCGGGATTCGGAGGACAGAAATTCATCGAAAATACCTACAAG
Organism: Chryseobacterium gambrini; assembly: GCF_900156825.1. Lineage (GTDB taxonomy): Bacteria > Bacteroidota > Bacteroidia > Flavobacteriales > Weeksellaceae > Chryseobacterium > Chryseobacterium gambrini. The sequence goes on from NZ_FTOV01000001.1 coordinate 641,317, forward strand.
AAGATTGCGGAAACGAAAGACCTGATCTTAAGCAACAATTCAACAGCATTAATTGAAATTGACGGTGGTGTAAATATCGACAACGCCTCTAAGCTTTTCGAAGCCGGAGCCGATGTTCTGGTTGCAGGAAATGCAGTTTTCTCAGCAGAAAATCCGGAAAGAACCATCGAATTACTGAAAATTTAATTTTATTTAAATACAAACAAAAAGGCAACTCCGTTGAGTTGCCTTTCTTCTTAATGAAAATCTGAGCCTTTAATGGTTATTAGTTTTGAAGAGTTTAATGCTTAAATTTTCCTTCTCTAATGCTGATGTAAAGATGGCAATAAATGAGGACAAAAACATCCGTAAAAACACGGAATTTTAATCTCGGTATTTTTACTTAACCCCGAAGAACAGGAAGGTTTAAATCATTCAATGAGTCTGTTTAAACTTTTTATTTAACCGCAAAAGTTCACAATAGTTTTTAAAAATCTTTGATATTTATTCTTTTGAGCGCTTTGATTATTATTGAAATTCGCTTTAACATTGTCTTTTGTGCCTTTTGTGGTTAATTCTGAAATTAGTTTAAACAAGTTTAATAATAAATACAGGAGCTCTATGAAGTTCTTTTTAAGTATTTTTAGATCACAAAAAGAAAAAACGTGAAAGGGAAATTAATCGGCATATTGTCTTTAGGCCTGGTTTTATTTTCAGGAAAATATCCTGCGCAGAATCAGCCACAGGAAAATCAAAAAATGGAATGGTTTCAGGATGCCAAACTCGGAATTTTTATTCACTGGGGAATTTATTCTGTAAACGGAATTCCGGAATCATGGGCTTTTTTCAATAATTATATCAGCCATGAAAATTACATGAAACAGCTCAATGGTTTTTCGGCTGCAAAATACAAACCTGATGATTGGGTAAAGCTGATTAAAAATTCCGGCGCAAAATATGCCGTGATTACCACAAAACATCATGATGGTGTTGCCCTTTGGGATTCAAAAGCTGAAAAATCGACCACCATTCCTAAAAATTCCTTAGCCCAAAAAGACGTGCTTTCTCCGTTTATCTCTGCATTAAAAAATTCAGGCCTGAAAACCGGACTTTACTATTCCCTTCCCGACTGGAGCCATCCTTATTACGACATCAATACCCGAACAAAAAAACGTTACGAAATTAAAAATGATCCGAAACGCTGGGAAAATTTTATCACCTATTATCAGAATCAATTAAATGAACTTTCTTCACAATTGAAACCTGATCTTCTGTGGTTCGACGGAGATTGGGAACACTCATCAGAAGAATGGCGCGCTCTAAAAACTTTGGAAAATCTGAAAAAATTCAATCCGGATATCATCATTAATTCAAGATTGAAAAATCATGGAGACTACGAAACTCCGGAACAGGGAATTCCTGTGGTAAAGCCTCAAAGCAATTACTGGGAACTTTGCTACACCATGAATGATTCCTGGGGATTTCAGCCCTTCGATAACCACTACAAAACTCCGATTATGATCGTAAGAACTTTGGCGGATGTGATTAATATGGGCGGAAATTTATTGTTGGATATTAGTCCGAAAGGAGATGGAACCATTCCGGAACAGCAGGTTGAAATTTTAAAGAACTTAGCAAGATGGACAACAAAAAATTCCGAAGCCATTTATGGAACAACACGAGGTTTGCCATTCGACAATTATAAAGGAAAATCTGCATTTTCTAAAGACCGGAAAAAAATATTTCTCTATCTTGAAGAAGCCAAAGACTTTGTAAAAATATATGGTTTAATGACCAATACTATTTCTGCCAGAATTCTTGGTGACGATAAAGCGAAAATTGATATTAAAAGTAACGGTAATGGAGATTTCACTTTCAATTTTTCCCATGTAAAATTTGATCAGGACGTAACTGTTGTTGAAATATCGATTGACGAACCTATGATCAGAGTACAAAATGATAAGCCCAATTTATCTCTTCCTGAATCTTTAGAAAATAAGAATACGAAACTGGCAGTCTATGAAATTGCAGAACAGCTTCATTCGGGAAACAACATCTTCAAAAATTCAGGTTTAACAGAGGACGGAATGGAAATGAAACTTCCCAAAACCGGCAAAACCAATCCCGAAATTCTAAACTGGATCAGCAAACACGCAGAAGCAATCTATGAAACCGAAAAAGGACTTCCAGAAGGTCATTTTTCAGGAAACTCCGTACTTTCCAAAGACAGACAGACCCTTTATCTTTTTGTGGAAGGAATTCCGACTGGACCGATCGCTTTAAAAGGTATTAAAAACGAAATTGCACGAATCCGGATTGTGGGTGAAGGAACTTTATTAAGCCATGAAATATACAATAAGCTTTACTGGAGTGAGGTTCCGGGAATTATTTATATTGATGTACCCAAAGAAAAACTGGATAAAAACCTAACAGTTATTGCGGTTCTTCTTGATAAACCGCTCGAATTATACCGTGAAAAAGTTGGCGCAATTGAAAGCAATCTATAAAAAACAAAATCCGAAGAAAGTTTCTCCGGATTTTTTATTTTGAAATGATTTTTCTTAGAAAATTTCTCTTCCTGAAAAATGGAATTTTGCTTCGATAAGAGCGTTTTCGTCAGAGTCAGAACCGTGAACAGCGTTTTCTCCGATGCTTCTTGCAAACATTTTTCTGATTGTTCCTTCTGCAGCTTCAGCAGGATTAGTAGAACCGATTAAAGTTCTGAAATCTTCTACTGCATTGTCTTTTTCAAGAACAGCAGCAACAATAGGTCCAGAACTCATGAAATCTACCAATTCTCCGTAGAATGGTCTTTCAGCGTGAACTTCATAGAATTTTTTTGCATCTGCAACAGTAAGTTGAGTCAATTTCATTGCTTTGATTTTGAAACCACCTTCTGCGATCTTTCCTAATATAGCACCGATATGTCCGTCTGCAACTGCATCTGGCTTAATCATAGTGAATGTAATGTTAGACATAAATGTATATTTTTTTAATGGCGCAAAAATACAAAAAATTCTTTTGATTTTAATTTTAAAATATTTTTAACATAAAAATAACATTTGTTAAGGTTTTATGAACGAAACTTTGGCACAGTAATTGTTGATTCTATTATGATTCTCATGTTTAATTTGAGTTTTCATGGTTATTAGTTTTTACCCAGCTTCGGCTGGGTTTTTTATTGCCCGTAATTCCCCAAAAACTACGCCTAACTTCGCCATTGTATAAGAATTAAACAACAATTTAAATTTTCCATTCCAAATATTAAACTTTGTTCATCCGGAATTTGGAATTTAATGCAGGGTTAAAATAGTTCGAAAACTTATTCGGTGAGTAAGAAATTTTTCACACGAGAAATTCATCATTAAAACTTTTGTTTATCCATAATTAATCGTAATGCTTAATTTTATGCATAGGTTCGCAAAGGTTCAGCAAAGACAAGGCTGCTTTGTTACGGTAAAAAGTTAGACAAGTTTACTTTAATAACGAAGAAATTTCCGGAAAATAGAAATTATTTTTGAGAAGCTTCTTCCGCCTCTTCCATAAGTTTAATATAGGTAGAATATCTTGAATGCTGAATTTCTCCGGTTTCCAGACCATCGATTACCGCGCATTTCGGCTCGTTGATATGAAGACAGTTGTGGTATTTGCATTCTTCTCTTTTTTTGAAAATCTCCGGAAAATAATGCTGAACCTCTTCTTTTTCGATGTCGATCATGGCAAATTCACGAACTCCTGGAGTATCAATTACGTTTCCGCCAAAATCCCAGAAATGCATCTGTGCAAAAGTTGTCGTGTGCTTACCTTTTAGATGCGTATCGGAAATTTCAGATGTTTTTAAATTAAGTCCCGGCTGCAAAGCATTCACCAAAGTAGACTTTCCACAACCTGAATGTCCGAAGAAAACAGATGTTTTATCTTTCAGCAATTCCTGAAGCTGTTCCAGATTTAATTTTGAATAGGAAGAAATTTCCAGAGCATCATAGCCAATTTCATTGTAAAGAAACTCAATATCTTTTACGATCTCAATTTCTTCTTCATGAAGAACATCAATTTTATTGAATAAAATCAGCGGAGTAATATTGTAGGCTTCGCAACACGCCAGAAAACGGTCTAGAAATCCAAGGGAAGTTTCAGGATGTTTTAATGTGAAAATAAAACAGGCAAGATCGATATTTGAAGCAATGATGTGTGCTTCTTTTGAAAGGTTTACAGATTTTCGGATGAGATAGTTTCTGCGGGATTCGATCTTTGTAATCCATGCGATATCATCCTGTTCCAGTTGAAATTCTACAAAATCTCCAACAGCAAGCGGATTGGTAAGCCTTGTTTTAATCAATTTAAATTTTCCGCGAATTCTTGCTTCGAAGATTTTCCCGGTTTCCATTTCCAAAACCTGATACCAGCTTCCTGTAGATTTAATGATTTTTCCTTTCATACTGTAAGATGCTGCAAATATAGGAAATTTAGTTTGAGTGTTTTTAAAGTTTTAGAGCCGGAGAGCTTTTATAAAAGTCATCCAATTACTTTTTCACTCTCCAACTCTAATACTCTCCCACTCTAAAACTCTCTGACTCTAAAACCAGATTACCTGTTAATCATAATGCTGTTCTGAACCTCGATAGACTCTTCGTGGATCGCTTTGAATACTTTTTCTATGAATTCTTTCGTCATTCCGGTCTCAACAGCTTTTTGAGTTGCGTATTCCGTAATTTCTTTCCAACGTTCCGGCTGGAAGATGGCAATATCATTTTCTTTTTTAAGCTTTCCGATTTTTTCAGAAATTTTCATTCTCTGCGCAAGCATTTCAATCAGTTGAAAATCTATATCAGAAATTAACGTTCTGTGTCTTCCCATTTCTCCTTCAAATCCTGCCAATCCGGAATTTCTCACCTTTAAGTTCCCGATTAATTCTGCCAGAACCTCCGGTGTAATCTGTTGTGCAGCATCACTCCAAGCTTCATCCGGATTGCTGTGTGTTTCTATAATGGCTCCTTGGTAACCTACGTTTAAAGCTTCCTGCGTAATGTCTGCCAAACCAGTTCTGTTTCCGCAGATGTGTGAAGGGTCGATCAGCATCGGGATATTCGGGAACTGACTTTTAAAATCTAAGGCAATCTGCCAGTTCGGATTGTTTCTGTACTTTGTTTTCTGGTACGTAGAAAATCCTCTGTGAATAACTCCTAAATTGGTAATTCCCTGACCTAAAAGTCTTTCCAAAGCTCCGATCCACAACGCAAGATCCGGATTTACCGGATTTTTCACCAACACGGTTTTGTCTGTTCCTCTCAATGCCTGTGCAATTTCCTGAACGGTAAAAGGATTTACCGTAGAACGCGCCCCGATCCAAAGAATGTCTACATCTGCTTCCAAAGCTGCAAAAACGTGGTGTGCATTGGCAACTTCCGTCGCTGTTTTAAAACCGTATTCTTCCTTCACTTTTTTAAGCCAGTTCAGACCGATTACTCCTACTCCTTCAAATCCGTTCGGTTTTGTACGCGGCTTCCAGATTCCTGCACGGAAAACCGGAACATTGGCATTGGTTTCCCTGATTCTTTTTGCAATTTCCAGCATCTGTGCTTCACTTTCTGCACTGCATGGTCCTGCAATCATCATGGGCTGCTGGAATTCATTAATCCATTCGTTTTTTAAGTCTTTTAAATTCATATTTTTAATTTTACTATTATCGTTATTGTTCATATTCAAACACAAAAAAGCATTATAAAATTACTTTATAATTCTTTCTAAAAAATGCCGTTAAAATTTTTTAAAGGAATCAGGAAATAAGAAGAAATCTATAATTCCTGTAGATTTTTTTGAAAGAAATTTATACTAGCAGTACCAATAATAAAATCGATAATACGTTCTGAAATTTCTAAAATAAGGAAAAGAAAAGCCAAATTGCCCGCTAAAGAATTCAGCAGGAGCAAATACAGATTGATATGACTTTATTAATTTTTCCAAAATAAACTATCTATTTCTAGATTTTCGGTTTACATTTTAACTGAAAAAGCTGCGTTTTGTTTTTCAATTATCTGACAAATATATAAATTTTATTTAAAAAAGAGTTTCATGTACCCTATTTTTTTAAAATAAAAATTGTGAAACTTTTTCTTAAAGATTTTTCTGTAGGAAAAAAATTATTAAAGAACAAGAATTATGTTAAATCAAATTTCATCAGATCATCAAGATCTTTCAGCAAAGGATTTAATTTAACAAACTTTTCGAACTTCTTTCTTGGAGTCATTACTTCTACTTTCAGATTTTCGGCATCTCTTTTATATGCAACCTGAATGGAATGATTGTGAACTTTCGTTTTAAAATGATTAAAAAACTCGCGGCTTACTTTATCAAACTCAGCTTTTGCAGAATCCGAAGGAAACAAAACGGTAATTTCATTTTCTCCCGATTTTATCATTTTGAAAGATTTAATGGCATTGAAAATAATGGCATCTTTTCTCTGGAGCTGCTTGAGCAGTAAATTCCACTCTGCCTGAAGATCTGTTTCGGTAAAATGATTTTGGGGAAGCTGTTCTGTTTTGGCTACAACTTTTTCTTCTACAACAGTTGTTTCTTCTTTGTTTAAAAAAGAACTGATGCTGAAACCTGAAGAAATTCCGGGTCGCGACAAAGGTTTCGAGGTTTTTTTGATTTCTGTGACAACGGGAAGTTCCGGACTTTCAGAGGGTTGTTCCTGTTTAGGTTTCTGTTCCTTAGTTTCCGTAGGTTTTACGGGGATTTTTACTTCCTGCTTCTCACTGAGAAACGGAGCCAGAATTATAAACTTTTTTTTTTAGCAACGTCTGAATTAGCCGTCAAAGAAGCCAATTGCATTAAAGCAATTTCTACCGTAAGTCTTGGATTTTTGGAATTTTTATAATTGATGTCTGCATGATTGCAAATCTCAATAGCATCAATGAGCTGTTGAGGATTCCATTTCTGGGCCTGTTCAACAAACTTTGTCTTGGTCTGTTCTCCTACTTCTATCAGATCAATGGTTGAAGTATTCTGCGCCATCATCAGATCTCTGAAATGACTTCCCAATCCTGCAATAAAAATATGAGGATCAAATCCTTTTTTCACAATTTCATTGAAAGCGGAAAGAACTTCGGGAATTTTATTTTCTTTGGTTAAATCTACAATTTTTAAGTACTGGTCGTAATCCAGAATATTTAAGACTTCTGCGGCTTTTGCGAGTGTAATATTCTTTTGGGAAAACGTGGAAAGCCTGTCGAAGATGGAAAGTGCATCTCTTAAAGCGCCGTCTGCTTTTTGGGCAATAAGGTATAAAGCATCATCTTCATACTGAATATTCTCTTTCTGAGCGATATTTCTAAGATGTCCCTGAATGTCTTCAATTACGATTCTTTTGAAATCATAGATCTGACAGCGGGATAAAATGGTAGGAATAATTTTATGCTTTTCGGTAGTCGCCAAGATAAAAATCGCATGAGCAGGCGGTTCCTCAAGTGTTTTAAGGAAAGCATTGAAGGCTGCAGAAGACAACATATGAACCTCATCGATAATATACACTTTATATTTACCAACCTGAGGCGCAAAACGTACCTGATCGATCAATTCTCTGATATCGTCCACAGAATTATTCGATGCAGCATCCAGCTCATAGATATTGTAGGCAAAACCGTCTTCCGAAACAGATCCGTCTTTTTCATTGATCTTCCTCGCCAGAATTCTGGCACAGGTAGTTTTCCCTACTCCTCGAGGACCACAGAACAACAGTGCCTGAGCCAATTGATTTTCTTCAATAGCGTGTTCTAAAGTATCCGTAATATGAGACTGCCCAACAACAGTATCAAACTGCTGCGGGCGATATTTTCGTGCAGATACGATAAAATTTTCCATTGGTCAAAAATAAGAAATATTGTTGTAATTTAAAAATGAAATCCTTTTAAATTACTTTTAAAATAACTCTATCCTGACAACAGTAAATTTTTCCCATATTATCTTTCTTCGTAAGCAAAATCGATGATTTCGGTAATCGCCTTTTCTATTTCCTTTCTTCCTTCATCACTTTTCAGGTCTATTCCGCAGAATACACTTGCATTGTGTGCTGTATAAAGGTTAAGGTAATAAGCTCCGGAAACCAGAAGTGCTGCGATGGCACGATATCTTGTAGCTTTATCCTTAAAATGCGGATCTACAATATTCGTGAAAAGCATTTCTCCCATTTCTTCTCTCTCATCGGCTACTTTTTTCAGGATCGGCTTACTTTCAGATAATCCCCAAAGAATAATCTTCTGAAGTTCTTTGTTTTTCTTGATGTGCTCAAACTGGTTAAGAATGGCAACTTTAGAAAGTTCTTTTCCTCCGTCTGAAAAATCCACATGGATATTATCCTGGTTCATTTTGCTCCAGTAATCCTGAGATCTGATGTATTCGTCGATAAGCTTTTCGGTACTTCCGAAGTATTCGTAAATTAATTTTTTATCAAAGCCTGCCACTGCTGCTATTTTACTCACTTTCAACCCTGAATACCCTTTGGTTCTCAGGATTTTTCCAACAGCAGCAAGCAATTTTTGTTTTGTTTTTTCTTTGTCCCGTATAGGGCCCTGTACAACTTTTCTTGGCATTTGTTATTTATTTTTTTGCAATATGCAACTTTTTATTGATATCCTCAAAGGCATTGAGGGTTTTATCAAGATGTTCTTTATCATGTGTTGCCGTTACACTCATCCTGATACGGGCATCTTTTCTGGCTACGGCAGGATAAATAATAGGATTTGTATATACTCCGTGTTCAAGAAGCATTCGTCCTACGTCGCCTGTGATATGCGGATCTCCGATTTTCACCGGAACAACTGCAGAACACGTAGTCCCGGTATCCAGTCCCAGATCATTAAGTCCTTTTTTAAAGTAATTGATGTTTTCCCAGAGTTTTTCTCTCCAGTGTGGTTCTTCATCAATCAGCTCAATGGCTTTTATAATTCCTGTAGCCGTGGAAGGAGGTGTGGTAGCTGAAAATATCTGCTGTCTGGACTGGAATCTTATAAAATTGGTAAGACTTTTATTCGCGATAACATATCCTCCAAGATTACCGAATGTTTTGCTGAATGTTCCGGTAATAATATCTACTTTGTCCAAAAGTCCCGTATCTTCAATGGTTCCTCTTCCTGTTTTTCCTAAAATGCCTACCCCGTGAACATCATCAATCATCAGGTAGGCGTTATATTTTTTTACTAATTTATAAATTTCTTCAATTGGAGCCGTATCGCCATCCTGAGAATAGACACCGTCTATTACAACGAGCTTTGTACGAAACTGCTTTTCCGATGTTTTCAAAATCTGTTCCAAAGCCTCCAGATTGTTATGCGGGAATGTTTTTCTGTTGGTAAGAATACATCCCTCATATACACTTGCATGAACTGCCATGTCTACAATCGCAATATCTTCTTTCTGCAGCAGGATTTGTAAAGTCGCACTGTTTGTAGTGTATCCTGTTGTAAAAATTACGGCTTCGTCCTGAGAACGTCCAAAAAAAGACGCAATTTTAGCCTCCAAATCGTTGTGGTAAGAATAATACCCTCCGATAAGTGGTGTTGCCGCTGTTCCGGTTCCGTATTTCTCTACTCCTTCAATAGCTGCCTGCTTTACTTTCGGGTGCTGTGTAAACCCTAAATAATCACTTGTAACGAAGCTTACAAATTCTCTTGTTACATTGTGAGTCCCTACATTCATCACAGAACTGCATCCTGTGTTATTCTGCAATCTGTAGTGATGCCGTCCGTTTGATTTCATGTATTCCAGAAAGTCGTAGTAAATGTCTGCACGCTCCATCATATCGAAGCCCGGAATATTTTCGAAATCCTTGAAAGTTGCTGTTGAAAAGTTAATGTCCATCCTTAATTTTGTTAGCTGTTTAATGTTAAAACAAATATAGTATTATTTTAAAAAAGTATAAATTTATTTTCTATTAAAATTTATTATGCATAAAATATTTGTATTAAATAATCTTAAAAAACATTCATATCTATAAAATAATTGAAATATTAACAAAAAAAGAATAAAACAAAAAGTTTCACAATCACTTAAAAACTAAGCAATTAATAATTATGTGTGTTTGGTAATGATTTGGTAAAGAAAATTTACAACTTTTATAGCAAATTGTCATTGAAAATCAGAAATAAAAAAAGGCTGAGATCTATTTTTTTGGGAACATTAGAGTCAGCCTTTCTTAACATTTGTCCTTTTAGAATGTACCGTCCACTTATTTTAAAGCTAAATCATTTAATTTAATCTTTAAAAAATTCCATTAAAAGAAAAATTTCAATCTTTCAATCAAATTCACCCTTAATGGAATTATAACAAATATAAATATTTTTTTAACATAAATTAAGATTTTTAAATATTATTTTAAGAAAAATAATTTAATCATACCACAATATTATCAACGATAAACAACAAACTCAACAAAATATTTCACATATTCAGTATTTTATTACAAATTTTCAATACATTTAACGAAGCGATAAAAATTGGTTAGATATTTGAATGGTAAAAATTAACAGCCAACGCTATTGTTCACCTATTCACTTAAAGTAATTATTATGATTATTCAGTACTCTTTTCTTACAGACTACATCATCGGTATGATGAGAAAGTCTTTTACCATACCCGTCAATTGATCTGCAATTATCATCATCAGGTGTTCCGAAACTATTTTCAATTAAAAAAACTTCCACTATCATGATTTTTGAAGAAAACCATTCTGTATTGCAGGATAACCACAATCTTTCCTATGTAAAAAATGTGATCAATTTTCACGGAGATAAATCTTTTATTCTTAATTCTTTGCAGAAGATTAAAAACAATACGATCTGTAAAATAAAAAGAAAAACCATCAATAAACTGATTAAAGAATACACGCATCATCTTAATCAATATATTGAAAATGAAGATATTAATTCAAAACCGGAGAATTACGAGCTTTCGCCTGTGTACGCAAGACAGTCGTATGAAAAAGTGTTAAAAGAGGATGAATATCTGCAGAAAGTTTTAACTTTTTTAGTGAATCAGTGAGAGTCTTTCTTCCTCCAGATCAATTTTCACGAGATGTCTCCGGATAAGATCTTCATCAAAATGCTGCTTTTTGTCGTAGTTTTGCTCAATCAGCCATGCTCTTTGCGCATTGAGAATATCCAGATAAGCGTCTTTGATTTCGGAGGATAGTTTAATATCGGGCTCTTTTTCCACTTTTCCTCTCCATTTTTCATGAATCTGCTGCAAAAACATACTCTTTCCCAGTAATTCGCTATGATTTTTTCTGAGATGCTCTAAAGTCATTTTCGCCATTTCACGACGGATCAGCTCTTCCGCTTCGTCTTCAGGAAGGTGATCGTTGTAGGAAGGTATTTCCATTTTTCTGATGAGATAAGGAAGCGTAAGTCCCTGAACCAGCAATGTTGTTAAAATAACAATAAAAGTAATGAACAAAATTAAATTCCGCTGAGGAAAATCCGGACCATCGGGATAGAGTTTTACGGGAATTGAAAGTGCTGCTGCCAAAGACACCACTCCCCTCATTCCGGTCCAGCCCAACAGAATCGGAGCTTTAAATCCGGGACTTCTGTTGTCTGCAACGGTAATGAAATTTCTGGCAATTAAAGTGACCACTACTGCTCCGTAAGCCGACAGAATTCTTACCACGATCAAAACCGCAGTTACAAGCAATCCGTATCCTACCGCAGCGTAAATACTTACTTCTCCCAAACCTGAAGTAATTTCCGGAAGATCCAGACCAATAAGAATAAAAACCAGACCGTTGAGTACGAAAGACAGACTTTCCCAGACATTCAGCCCCCGTAAACGCGACGATGTACTGAGAAAGCTATGACGGTTATTGGAAAGCAACAACCCTCCGCTGACTACGGCTAAAACGCCTGAGCTGTGCGCTTCTTCCGCTGTAATATACATCAAATAAGGTGCAACAATGGTAAGAATTGTGTCCATATTGGCATCTGTAGGAAGCAGTTTATGTCCTTTCATGAACAGCCAGCCGATGATTAACCCGATTCCGATTCCGCCAATCAGCATCCACGAAAAGCTGAAAACCGCATCCTGCCAAATGAACTGTCCGGTTGCAACCGCAATCATCGCAAAACGGAAAATGATTAAGGAAGAGGCATCATTCAGAAGACTTTCTCCTTCCAGAATAGAGGACAGCCTTTTCTGGACTTTTACAAATTTCAGAATCGCTCCTGCACTTACCGCATCGGGAGGGGACACAATTCCTCCGAGTAAAAATCCTAAAGCCAGTGAAAATCCGGGAATAAAATGATTGGCTACAAAAGCAACGGTCGTTGCGGTAAGAAATACAACAACAAAGGCAAAACTTCCTATAATCCGCCTCCATTTCCAGAGCTCTTTCCATGAAATTGCCCACGCTGCTTCATACAGCAAGGGTGGAAGAAAGATAATAAAGATAAGTTCGGGATCTATTCTGATGACCGGAACGTTGGGAATAAAACTGATTAACAATCCTGCCACAACCAGCAATACAGGATAAGCTACCCTTATTTTGTTGGCAATCATAATGATAAAAACAATGGCAATGATTAAGGAGAGATAATAAGGAAAGTTTTCAAGCATTCTAAATTTTTTCAATACTAAAGGTACGTATTAAAGTGAAAATTTTAAATGAAAAAATGGTAATTTAATCTAAAATTCAAACAAAATCAATTAAAAATTGAATATCCTTTATCAGTCATCATGCTTGATTTTAATGTAAAGCAGCACGTTTTTTTTTAATGCTAAAAGCTTTTTAAGTTCGCAAATGCGTTTGACTCAGTAAAGAAACCTATTTTTTTACATTTCTGATAATTTGCGCTCAATCTCATTAAAAAACGAACGTTTTAAAGATTTAAAAAATTTCATCAAATTAGCAGATGAAAATAACTTCATAATTTTTTTGCTTGATTTTTTAAGCCCATCATGAATATTTCAGAAAAAGCAGACAGGAAAAGCAGACGGTTTTACTACATCAAACTGTGTATATTTTTATCGGGACTTTCGGTATTTGCACAGCTTTATCTTTTTCAGCCGTTATTACCAATGGTTGCGGAAAATTTCCATACGACGGTTGGAGACAGCTCTCTGTTGGTTTCTTCTTCAACGATCGGAATGGCTTTGGGGCTTTTCTTTTTTGCATTCCGCGCAGACAGTTTTTCGCGAAAGAAACTGATGGTTTTTTCTCTGATTGTATCGGCAATTTTAACCATCATTTCAACATGGATTCCGAGTTTAACGCTCCTTATCATTATTGGAATGGTAAAAGGTTTTGTAATTTCCGGTGTTTCTTCGGTGGCTCTGGCTTATCTTACGGAGGAAGTTGAAATCTCTGTGATGGCTTTGGCAATCAGTATGTATCTCAGCGGAAACACCATCGGAGGCATGAGCGGAAGGATTTTGGCAACTCTTCTCGCAGGAGAATTCGGATGGAGAAATGCTGTTTTAATGATCGGGATTCAAAGTCTGATTTTGGGACTGGTGTTTTGGAAGCTTTTTCCGAATTCAATTTTTTTTAAGCCTCAGAAAACAGATTATCACCTGAAAATGAAGCAGATGAAAAGGCTGATCCGTGATTCTTATATGTTGCGTTTGTATTTCATTGCCGCTTTATTAATGGGAACGTTTGTAAGCGTCTATAATTATATGACTTTCCGTTTAGAATCTGAACCGTTTTCTTTAAGTCATGTTTTTATTGCTTTTATTTTCCTGATGTATACTTTCGGAGTTTTAGGAACCATGATAACCAGCAGATTGTCTGCAAGATTTGAAAAGAAATACATTCTGAAGGGTTCGATTTTCTTTTTATTAACCGGACTTGTTCTTCTTTTTTCTGAAAACATTTATATCGTTGTTTTCGGACTGGGATTGTTTACTTTATGCTTTTTTGCTGCCCATACCATGGCAAGCCAGATGACGGCGCTGCATGCGAAAGAAGGAAAATCTTCCGCAACTTCCATCTACTGGCTTTTCTATTATTTCGGATCGAGTTTTCTGGGAAGCGGAACCGGATACCTGCTCCACTCTACCTCATGGAATGTTTTTATTGGTGTATTAATTTCAGTCATTATGATCGCATTCGCATTAACTATTGAACATAAATCTCTGAAAACTGAATAATTAAATTTTTCGATTTAACATAATATACCACACAAGTACCACAAATTTAACTTTCTGAAATATTGTTAAAATTTTCAATTTAATTTAAATAAATGATTATCAATTATTTACAATAAAAATGAAAATCATTCTTAACAATAGTTTAATTATTATTCCAAACATAAGGCATAGTATTTGCAAAACTTCTTACACAAGGCATTCACTAACCTTAGAATAATAACATAAACACCCACAAAATATTATGAACGTTGCAGATTTAAAAATTAAAAATCTAGTGGAATATAAAAATCAGATTTATACGATTACTGAAATATTCCAGAATGATGAAAAAGATTATTTTGTACAGATTGAAAATGATTTTCACAGTTTTTCTGTTCCGGCAAAATCAATCAAACCCATTCAGATTACTGAAGAATGGCTGGAAAAATTCGGATTTTCAAGAACTTACAGCTCTGAACAGCGTATTCGTTATGAAAGACCGGAAACCTTCATTAAATATGATTTTGATCTGAGTTCCAGAAAAATTGTAGAAGGATTGAAAATCTACGGAAATTCTATCAAATGTAAGTACATCCATGAATTTCAGAATATTTTTTCTTGTCTTTTCGGCAAAGAACCCACTTCCATAAGTTATGGACTGATGCACACCGAATCTTAATAATATATACTTTCATTAAAAACCACAACTTTCGGGTTGTGGTTTTATCTTTTTATTCCTCTTCCAGTACTTCTTCCAAAGCTACAGGATCTGCTTCTTCCTGATATTGCTCCCACTCTTTTTCGAGCTGCTTATTGGTTTTCATTTCCTCTTCAAGTTTTAATGTTTCGCGATATTGTCTGGCTTCTGCGGTAAGAGTCCATTTGCAGATAATTCCGGTATCTTCCAGATAATTTTTAATATCGTTAATTCCAAGTCTGAAAAATTCTTTCCGCGGATTGATTTTATTAAGCTGATTCTTTAAAAACTTTTTGTGAAGCTGTCTTTCCAAAGCCGGAGCATCATCGGAATAAATCATCGCATGAATATCAAATTCAAACGGCACACTTGCATCGCCAAGCTCACGAACACGATCCAGCGGTTCCAAACGTCTTGTCATCCCGATTTTATAAACATCCTCTCCAAATGATCCTACATTTGAAATAATATAAACATTTCCGGAACGCGTTTGCTGTGCCATCGAAATTGCTCTTTGATTTTTTTCTTCCGCAACCATTAATTTACCCTGAAGTTCCTCGAGTTTCTGCTGGAAAATAAGTCTCTGCTCTTCATTGGCTTTTGCGACCTGAGATTCGGCTTTTTCGATAAGTCTTTTTAGTGTTAATTCTTCTTTTTCGGCATCTTTTATGGCTTTTTCGTATTCTCTTCTTGCTTTTTCTTCCTCCCTCATCTGTTCCCTGATCTGTCTTTGCTCTTCCTGTTCCTGCCATTTCAGCTCCTGAGCAATAACTGCCCATTTCAGCTCTTCAAGACGGGCTTCATGATATTCTACCGAAATTCTGGCTTTTCTGAATGCTTCTCCGTTAAAATTAACCAACTGAAAAGCATCATCTATTTTCTGTTTAAGAATTCCGTAATTATCTTTTTTCACTGAATTTAAAATGGTTTCAACTTTTCCGTTGTAAGCATCGATTACAAAGTCTATGGCGATATTTCTTCTGAATTCATCCATATATTCGCAGATTCCGGCTTGTCGGCTTGTAATCATCAGTCGATTATTCTGGCGAAGCTTTTTAAGATTTTCTCCTGCTTCTTTGTGGCTGAATTCTTCGGCAAGATCATCCAGCAAAGTGTAAGAAGGTACGATATATTCGTTTCCGTAACCTTTTATTACATTTTTCATTGCTTTTATTCTGTCGGCAATTTCATTGGCTTCCCGTAAACTTCTGTAAGCATCACCTCCAATGGCAAGTGCCTTGTCTTCAGCATTATCGATAATTCTTTTGGATTCTCTTACTGCATTCTCATACAATAATTCAACTTCTCTGGTTCTTTTTTCTACAAGTTCCTTTGCCATTCTTTTCGACTCTTTCGCCTGAAGCTGCGCGTTATCCAGTTCCGCCTGTGCTCTTTCTTTTAATTTTAAACTGTCCCTTTCTGCTCTTTTCAGAAGATATTCACATTCTACCTGAACGTTAATAATATCCTGATATTTGCTTAAAGCATCGTTTTGATTCTTTAGCTGAAGATTCTTTTCATCCACCGAACGTTTTTCAATCTGCAGATTAGAAAAATCGGCTCTTAATCTCTGGATTTTGTCCTGCAAAGATTTTTTATCCGAATTCAGATTTGAAATCTCAGTTCTTAGCTGATTGATTTCTTTCTTAAGATTTACAATTTGAGCTTCTTTCTCGGAAGCCTGTTTTTTATTTTTACCTGATTTGCTGAATGCAACAATCAGCAGAACCGCTAAAATAATGATGATTAAAATTTCCATATAATTAAATCAATTTTTGATTATCAGATGGAGCAATAATACATCTTTAGAATGGCTGTTGCTTACGGTTTTCCATAATTCCATAAAAAAGTTCGGCTTCAAATCTTCGATTTGAAGCCGAAACACACCATCTAAAAAAAATATTATGCCTCCGCATATTCCCATATTCCGGAAACAGAAAGTATTTCCAGTCCCGGTTGTTTTTCACCATAACTGAAAATTCCGATATATTTTGTAGCGCAGGATTCGCAGTCTGTCCCGAAGTACAAAGTCGGTAAGTCATTAAATGTAAATTCTCCGACATGAATCATATTCTTTTGTGTCTCTTTTATCATTGAATTATTAAGTAAATTATTGATAGATAGAATTTTATTTTCATGATAGAGTTGAAAAACCGGAAACCCTGATTCGTAAGGAGTAATTTTCACCAGATTTTCATGAGTACAGTTACAGCAGATGAATTTCAGTTCCGCAGACGGACTGATTTCATCATTGATAAACGTATTTTTCGAAACAACTGCTTTCTTTACGATCTGTATTTTCTTCGTTATTGCGTACATTTTCAGTTAAATTTATTGAATCACCATTCCAACCGCTGAAGGATAATTTCCGCTCGGACTTTTCTTTATCGTTATCTTAATATAACCTTCCTGAGCAAGCTTATTCCATGTTTTTGTATATCCGGTTGAAGGATCCAGAGGAATTTTCCACATCGTCTGTTTCCCTTTTCCAACCTGCCCGAACCACGGAATAATGTCTGCCGATTGTCCCTTGAAAGGTAGCAAATTATTCAAAACTTCTATTTCGTAATAAAAATCGTAGGTATTTTCCGGTTTATTAAGTGCGCGTTGAGAGAATGTGTAAACGTAGCCATTGATGATCGGGCTTGTAAAATTCCCTCCCAAAGTCGGCGCTCCGGTTCCGCTGTATGTTCCGATTGCCCCGCTGTAACGGTCGTATTTTTGTCCGGCGGTGAAATCTGTATTATCTACAATATTATAGCCTCCATTTGCCGGCGGCCAACCTCCGTTCAGATTATTAACTTTAAAAACAGATTCCAGTTCGCTCCATTTTCCCTGCTTGTATAAATCGTAAATCTGATTTCTTAAGGTCTGGTTTACTGTATTCGAAGGATCGTAAGTAGCGGCGAGTTCATCTGCATTTTTATAAAACACCGTGGTTACTTCACTGGGTGCATTTTCATCTTCAATAGTTGAAGAACTGCACGCTACGGAAAACAGGACAACCGACAGAAACGAAATGTAATTGAGTAGTTTTTTCATATATTTCAATAATTATTAATTTTAAAAATGTAAAAGCAAAAAACAGCCTCACAGATCTTTATGAGGCTGTCCATTACTAATTTAATTTCATATCCCAACCTCTTTAAATTCTTTTTTTCCAAAACACAGAATCCCTCCAGCGCTGTTCTTTCTGATAAAAAAATGTCTTTGTTTTGAGATAGTTATGATAAATGCTATTAATGTTTTCCTGATAACTTAAAAAAGTATTGTCGTGTCCGGAATCTGCATCAATAATCGCTTTTGCGGCATGACAGGCAGAACTTATGGCAAACCCAATCCCCATTGATGAAATAGGATCAAATGAAGCCGCTGCATCTCCCACTGCCAGAAAATTTTTGCTTGAACTGATGTCTGCAATCTGCGAAAATGCATTTTTCACCCAGGGTTTTCCTTCGGAAGCAGCCTTCGATATTTTATGCTGAATATGTTTTGTCTTTGATAATAACCGGCTCCAGTTTTCAGTATTTTCGAGCTTTTTTTCTTTAATAATCTGTGCGTCGGAAAAGAAAGTAAGCGTCATTTTCTGATTCGGCAGAGAAGCACAGTACCACCAACCATCTTCAATAGATTCTATAATAATATTCTGTTCAATCGTCTGAGATTCATCAAAATAAAAAAATCTTCCGATCGCAGCAAGTTCGTCATACCGTTGTGACTGAACTCCTATTTTCCGGCATACACTTCCCATTCTTCCGGTCGCGTCAATCAGATAATCTGCTTTTATGGTGAAATTTCCTTTGGTTTCATGTTTTACATCTACCGTCCAGTGATGGTTTTCATCCTGATCAAAAGACAGACATTTCGTTCTCGGAAAAATAATTCCTCCTTTTTCAGAAACATTTTTCAGAAGCAGATAATCGAATTCCTCCCGGTTCAGCTGAAAACTTTCGGTTTCGGTATTAAAGATAGAATCACGAACCATCAGTCTTTCGCTTCCCCAAGCTGCCGTACTGCTGTGTCCCTGAATAAAATTATTCTGATCGAAAGCTGTTTTTTCGATTCCCATATAGCTGAGAAGATCAAAAATGCTTGAGTTCACCTGTTCCCCGATTTTTACAGATTCCAGATTGGTTTCTTCTACAATAACTACTTTCAGGTCAGAATATTTAAGCAGACTTAAAGCGGCGGAAGTCCCAGCTGGACCTCCACCGACAATTAATACATTAGTTTCTAACAAGTTTTGCATTTTATCTTCTGTTTCGCGTTCCTGAGCGAGGCAACGGCATACGGTCTGCTGCAACAGCAATTTCTTTAAATCCAACTTCTTCCAGATGCTCCATCATCAGTCTGCCTTTCTCGCTTCTTTCGGTAACCACCTGCGGTTTCTTTTCGATGTAGAAAACAGGAATTGTAGTCTCATCATCTTCTTCATTTCCGCTGATCTGGCTTACAGGAACATTGTCATACGTAAATATTTCGTTATTTCTTTC
Organism: Chryseobacterium gambrini; assembly: GCF_900156825.1. Lineage (GTDB taxonomy): Bacteria > Bacteroidota > Bacteroidia > Flavobacteriales > Weeksellaceae > Chryseobacterium > Chryseobacterium gambrini. Next base: position 660,607 of record NZ_FTOV01000001.1, read on the forward strand.
AGTTTCCACAAAGAATGGGAACCCTGCGCTGTGAGAATTTTTATCCCTGATAAATCCTAGCGCGTACCAGTACTGAACCATCTGTGTAAAACTGTTGATTCCACGCGCGTAGTTCATCTGCTGTCCTGCAGGAACATTGGTCGCCGACTGACCTTCAGCCGTAAATTCGCCAACCAGAACATCCCACGGACTTTGAGGCGGCCACCAGTAAGAATAATACGTCGGAGGAAGCGGCGCTGCCGGAGAACCTGCTTTATTCACAGACGGATCTGTAAAGTTGATTAGCTGAATCGTACACTGGAAGAAATCTGCCTGCCAAGGACAAGCCATTCTTTTGGTAAGATCTCCCGGTTCGCAGCCTCCGCCTTCGCACTCATCACGAGACGGCGTTAAACCCTGCGCTGCATATTGCTGCTCGTTTCCGTATTGTAAAATTCTATAAGGATTTGCATAAATAATAGGATTCTGCAAATTCCAGGTTACTTCAATTCCCGGACACATCGGAAGTCCTACACAATTTCCTACACTTGCTGCATCCATAGCATTTACAGGATATTGTTCGTAATTCGGATCGCTTACAAAATTTCCGTCTGCCCACTGCTGCATCAGGAAAAGCTGTGTTTCATCCAGTGCCATGAATTTCATGATATTAATATTGCTCACCGAGTTGCTTCCTGAATTTAAAGGCATCATCGGGAAAATATCGGTTCCGTTTTCTTTCAGAAGCTGTTCCTGAGGTAAATTAGGAGGAACCGGCGGCTGAGCATCATTTTGTCTGAAATATGAAAAATAATTCTGTCTGTTCTGGCGGTTTGCCTCAGAATTGTCTGTAAAATCAAAAATATTGCTGGTAAAAGCCATCATCGACTGTACATTGGCAACCCATTGATATTTGCTGATTCTGTTGATAATCGGTAAAATATCTCTCTGGAAATTTGCCTGAAAGTTCGGATTATAATTTCCGCCGCTGTACATATCAGGAACCAGATTGAAATTTCTTACCCCGACATCGAACATCGTATCGCTTAAATTTGAAATATTCACAATTTCCGGAGCGAAATCCGGTGATCCGATAATTACCCAAGCTGTAAGTGAAACCGAAGGCGTTCCGTCATTAAAGTTTACCGTACAGTAAACAGGTCCGTCCGAAATATCGTCGTGCCATGTACTGGAACCACCATAACTTGTTAGAGGTAAATTTCCACCCGCATGACCAAAACCTCCCAAAACAACCAGTCTTCCCGAATTATCCGTGAGAAGATCTCCCAACGTAACCACCGGAACTCCGTATAAAACTTTCTGTGGAGGATATTGCGCAGGATAACCCGCAGGAACATTGTTCTGATCGAATCCTATCGAACTTTGTTTACCGGAAATGGTTCTGGGTCCCGGATCTACGATTAAAGTTTGTCTGTCATTCTGCGGCACATCAGGATTTCTGAAAGGAATTCTCTGATTTTCGTAGCTGTTTTCCTGACCGTACAATAGATTTCCCTGAAGCTCGCTGTACTGATACCACGCTGCTTTTTTGTTTGCCAAATGCACCGTCCATTCGATAGAAGCTACATTCGGAGTGTCTAAAGTGATTTCTTCTCCTGTGTCCGAAAGGATTTTAAAAGGCTGTCCCTGTCTTTTGATAAGACCTGCAGCGTCTTTAAAGGAAGTAATCGGACCTAAGGAATTCCCGTTGTTATCGGCATCAAACGGCAGACCACCGATGGTGTCCGGAGACAGGCAGATTTCAGTTGTGCTATTCCCTAATCGGGCAACACCTACTGATGGGTGAATTGATAGATTCATGGTTTAATTATTTAGTTTTCCCTACTCTGTTATTGGCTTTTCGGTTCCGCCTTTTATAAATGGTTGTTCAGTTTTGTTTAAAATATCACTCCTAAAACGAGCAATTATTTCGATGATAAATTTAAAATATTTTTCTCATATATTGGTGAAATTATTATAAATAAATTGAAAACTTTAAATTAACTACAACCATAAACAGTTTAATATTATTAATTAAACGTTTAATAAGCAAAAAAAACCTTCGGATATAAAATCTGAAGGTTTAAATTATTATAAATGAAAGTTTTAATTGATGTTTAAATAGTCTTTAATTACTTTCAGGACTCCAAAATGATCATTAGATCCGGCTTCAAAACTTGCCGCTTTTTTTACCAGAGGATGCGCATTCTGCATCGCATAAGAATATTTTGAATTTTCAAGCATCTGAATATCATTCATATAATCTCCAAAAGCCATGGTCTGCTGTGGAGTAATATCCAAAGCTTTCTGCAGTTTTTCCAGTGCCATTCCTTTATTGATATTCTTGTTCATGATATCCAGCCAATACTGACCGGAAACCACTACCTCCAAATCATATTTTTCAAAAGCTTTTAATACAGGATAAACGTTTAATTCCGAACCACCGGAATGATATACCGCAACTTTAAAAATACTGTCATCAATTTCCTGCGTAAGATCTTCTCTCCGCTCGTTATCTGTATAAAACTGGGAAACATAATCAATAAAATCTTGATTCTCGGTTTCAAAATATGCTTTTTTCTTCCCCGACAAAACTGCCGTTGCTCCGGGAATTGTTCTGATCTCCGCGATAATTTCCGTAATGTATTTTGGATCAAGTTTATCTGCAAAAAGTTCTTCGTTCTTATAAATGACGTACCCGCCATTTTCTGCAATGAAAGCCATTTCATTTTCAATTTCTCCAAAATATTTAGTAATTCCCAACATCTGTCTTCCGCTCGCAGGAACAAATAAAATATTTCTTTTCTTCAGTTCTTCATATATTTTCGGAAATTCCGGACTTACTTCATGGGAAGAATTCAGGAACGTTCCGTCCATATCTGTCACAATCATTTTAATATCATTCATAAAAATATTTTACTGTAATTCTAATTTATAATACAAAGATATTGCTATTGTTTTAAATTACAGGTTCTCAATTTTACGAAATGGTTAACAGAAAATCATATTGATAAATTTCGATTGATAAAATCGTTCATTTTATAACAATCATCAAAACAAAACATTTACTTTTGAAAGATTCTAAATAAATATCATTTATTCTAACTAATGTGAAAAATATATAACTTTATCATCAGAAATTAGATAAACCAATTTACCGGAAAAAAAATTATCTAAAACTAAAACTTTAACCATAAATTCAACGAGATGATTATCAACAAAATCTTCAACGTCGACGATTATTATTACGACGTGTTCATGGCGATTTCAGAATCCCTCACCGGATTTTCCGTGAACGAGCTCCAATCTACAGGCTTAGCCGAGATTTATTACAAGTACATTCTCAACCAGATTGAAACTGCCACTTTTATTGAATTTCTGAATATTTCTAAAAATGTTCTGGAAAATTCGGCAAGTCAGGATCAGCTGAAAATTGCGATCACCGCAGAAATCATTGCCAATCCCGCGACTCAGGAAATTGCCCAGAGTGTAATTACCCTTTGGTACATGGGAACCTGGGAAGGCGCTTACGTAAACGACAGATCTTACAAAGAAGGTCTTGTATGGACGGTAATGCATGCACATCCGCCGGGAGCAAAACAGCCGGGCTTTAAATCTTGGGAAACAAAACCTGTAAACAGCAACTCATGAATCAGACAGAAAAACCTCAGCAAAAGAAAGATGTAATCATCGTAGGAACAGGAATCGCCGGATCTTTGATTGCCAAACTTTTAACAGATCACGTTTTTGATGCCGATGCAAAAAAAATGATCCACCGTTCCGAAACGGACGACTCCAAAACGTATAAAGAACTATCGATTCTGATGTATGAAGCGGGGCTTGAAGCCGGAATAGAACTCGATTCTGCCACTTCAATGGTTACTTACAACGATTACATCCGTAAGTTTTACATAGAAGAAGCCAAAGTTCCGAATTCACCGTATCCGAATCTGAAACAGGCTCCCTCTCCGAATGTTCTGGATATAGAACCGATTGTTCCGCCGTTTCCGGATAAAAAAGGTTATCTGGTACAGTTTGGTCCGATGCCTTTTGCAAGTGATGCCATTCGTGTAGGAGGCGGAACCACACTTCACTGGCTCGGAACTACCCCAAGAATGCTTCCGAACGATTTCAGACTGAAAGAACAATACGGCAGAGCCGTGGACTGGCCGATTGATTATGAGACATTAAAGCCTTATTATGAAATGGCGGAATTTGAGATCGGTGTTTCCGGAAACGTTGCAGCGCAGGAATATCCTATTAAGGAAAGTATGGAAGAATACTACGGTAAAAATTATGTTTTTCCGATGGAAGAAATTCCGCAGAGTTATATGGATCATCAGATTATTAACGGATTGACAGGAACTTCGGTTCAGCTTAACTTTGAAGAATATCCGATAATGCTTGTTCCGTCTCCGCAGGGAAGAAATTCTACCCCGAATATTGCTTACGGAACATCCAAAATAGTGAAAGCTGAAGCTTCTGAATCCGGATATACTTTAACTTTAAAAAATATTGAAAGCGAAGAATACAAAGCTTTAGGAGCAGTATGGAATCCTTATATGGGAGAACGTTGTGAAGGAAATGCATCCTGCGTTCCGATCTGTCCCGTTCAGGCAAAATACAACGCTCTGAAAACGCTGAAAAAAGCTTTATATAAAGTTAATAAAAACCAGAATCTTCAGAGAAATCATAATATTCAGGTTCAGGCACAAAGCGTGGTGTACAAACTGAGTGTAGATGTGGCAGATCAGGAAAAAATCTCTAAAGTTCACATCCGAAGATATATTTCAAGAGAGAAAACAGAGTTTGTAGAAGAGGTTATTGATACGAACGAAACGATCGTTATTCTTGCTGCCAATGCTTTTGAAAACCCGAAAATTCTTTTAAATTCAAAATACACTGTTTTTGAAAACGGACAAAATGTTGAAAAAACCGTTGCCAACAGAAGCGATCAGGTAGGAAGAAACCTGATGGATCATATGGTAATGCTTACTTGGGGATTATTCCCGGATCCTGTTTATTCTTACAGAGGTCCCGGTTCCACAACCAATATTTCGTCTTTCCGTGACGGAAATTTCAGAAGCGAATTTTCTGCTTGGATCTCTCCTCTTGACAACTGGGGATGGAGCTGGCCGGCTTCTTCTCCGGGATCAGACCTTTCAGAGTTTTTAAATGACGGACTTTTTGGAGAAGAACTGAAAGAGGCATTAACGCACAGACTTTCCAGACAGGTGCTTTTCCATTTTGAGATCGAGCAGCTTCCGAATCCGGATAACCGTGTAACGATTAACGACCAATATCTCGATGTATTGGGAATTCCGCGTCCTGTTATTAATTACGGACTTACAGAATACGAAATGAGAGCAATGGAACAGGCAAAATTAGCTTCAGACCAAATGTTTGCAAGACTGGGTATTGAAGATTTCACCAAATACAATGCGACAGACAATAATACTTTTGTATATAATAATGTAAGATATTCTTATAACGGAGCCGGACATATTGTAGGAACCCACAGAATGGGCGACAATCCGGACGATTCTGTAACGAACAGCTATTGCAAATCGTGGGATCATCCGAATCTATACATTGTAGGAGCCGGAAATATGACAACTTTGGGAACTTCCAACCCTACTCTTACTTTATCCGCATTCACCATCCGTTCCGTAGAATCTATTCTGAAAGATCTGGAAAACATATTAAAATAGAAAACATGAGACAAAGACTAATCAATAAAACAGAACCTCAGGAAAACAGCAGCCTTCTAAGAAGTTCTTCAGATAAAAATACCATTGTAGACGAAGCCATTTCTTTACAGTCGTTATTATTCGACAACACAAACAGCAAAGAAAACTGGATTGAAGGAATAAAATACCACAGTAAAAACGTAACCAATCTTTTGCTTAATAACCAGATTGATGCGTTTAATGGGTATCTTAGATCACAATTTGGCGGTGAAGTTCCGGAAATTAATCCGACCGCAGATTTCTCCGGAGAAAAGGCGTTTCAGGTAAAAAAAGGATTAGAGAATCTGGACTATCGCCCGATTTTACAGGATTTGCTTCAGACTGCGATTTTAATCGAGCATTCCACAATTCCTCCGTATTTAACAGCTTTATATTCTATTAAAGACGGAACGAATATTCTTCCTTCACAGATCATCCGAAGTGTAGCGGTTGAAGAAATGCTTCACATGATTATGGTTTGCAACGTGATGAACGCAGTAAGCATTCAGCCTTCGGTAAACAGACCGCAGAATTATCCTAATTACCCGATGAAACTGCCATTGAATGTGGATTTCTACGTAGGTCTGGAGACGTTCTCATCCAACAGTATTGCAACCTTTATTGCTATCGAAAGTCCGAGTAATCCTTTGGTAAAAGCACCGAAATACGATTATGACGCACAACCGGAAGCCATGCTTTCAAGAGGTGCCGTTCAGGAAAATAATTTATGGACCTTGGAAAACATGAAGGATTTCATCATGAAAAATGTTCATACGATTGGAGAATATTATGACGTGGTGTTCTTTTACATTGTGGTGTTCCAGATCATCGCCTATTATAAAGCAAACGGAAAACTACCGCAGACTTTTGAAGAATTAAATAAAGGCGGAATTTTTACCGGAGATCCCGCGAAACAGATCCGTCCGGAACAATACTATGGAAGCGGTGGAAAATTGTATCCTGTTGATGCATTAGAAGGTGTTATTCTTGTTTTTCAGGAAATTAAGGGACAAGGAGAAGGCGCGGATGATTCTATTTTTGATGTAGATCCTTCACAGTTTGAGGAAGGTGCGGAACTGGCTCATTATTTCAGATTTAAGGAAATTTTCCATGAACATTTTTATTTAGGGGGAGATTACAGACCGTTCACCGACGAAAACGGAATGATGCCTGTAACCACTCCACCGGTTGGAAAACCGCTTCCTGTTGACTGGAACGCAGCGTATCCGATGAAACCGAATCCTAAAATATCAGATTATCAATCGAATCCGCAGTTATTTGAACAGGGGAAACAATTTAATATTACGTATAAAAAGTTATTGGATGCGATTCAGGCTGCCGTAGAAGGACATTCTGAAGAACTGGCAAAATCCATCATGTATATGTATGCATTAAAAGAGCAGGCAATCGGATTGATGAGTCAGCCATTGAATTCCCAATACAATGCAGGACCAACTTTTGAGTATCCTGCGAACTAAAAAATGAAAACAAAAAGCCCGTTTTTTATAAATGGGCTTTTCAATAAAATTTTAATAACCAATTTACCATGAGCAATCAATTACCTCCAATTCCGAAAGGATTCGGACTTCCCTTCTATTACGCAACACTTTATAATTTCGAAGTTGCCTTTCTTGTAGACCGCGAAAAAGTTTTAAAATACCTTGAAAATACAGGGCTTACCGCTTCGAATTTTGATGGAAAAGCCATTGTGAGTTTTAATTTTCAAAACTATACAGGACAATTTCCTAACGGAGCAAGCACAACTCAGGAAATAGAATTGAATATTGTCTGCTATCCTGAATCTCAAAAAGATACCGTTGCTTTTGTTACCGCAGAAGAATATCTGAGAGGTGAAGAACAAACGAAATTAATGGGACATAAACGCGTTCATGTTCCCTGCGATGCAGATATGGCGATACAAGCCGGAATAGAACTGTTCGGAGAGCCGAAATTCAAAACAACTTTTACCATCAATATTCCTTCCCTTAACGTTCCGGGACAAAATACATGGACAGTAACCTGCAACGATCCTGAAAACAGCGAAGAAACCATTTTCACCTGTAAAGCAGATGTCGCAGATCTTATTCCTGAAATGTCGGCTTTTTCGCCCATCACAGAATACGGGCAGAATGAAGGAAAACTGATTGGATGCCGTTGGAATATTCTGCAGCCTACCAATTTATATTTCTTAAATGCCGAAGAAAGCAGCAAGCGTGTAAGCATGGAATATGGAAACTCCGAACATCCGATGAAAAAAGATATGGAAATTCTTATTGGAGATACTCCGGCTTTCGCGGTAAGAACCAGCATGTCGGCTCCGGCAGCCATTCAGACAAGAGCATATTATATTTAATTAAACTAAAAACTAAAAATTAACCATAAAACCCATCATTATGAATTTAGAAAGTAAAGTAAGAGGCTTAACTTTGGGAGCACAGGTTCTCCCGTTACACAAAGTTGAATCATCAGATTTGGGAGCTCTGGCTCCTCTTGTCGGCGTTTGGGAAAACATCCAGATTCCGGGAAGTGAGGCTCCTTCGGGCTGGAACACCATTTCCGTACCGGGACAGGATACGGGCTTTGTCTTTGAGGTGATCCCTTACACAGAAACTTTAACCTTTAATCCGGTAGTCGTACAGGCAGGAAACAGAGGTCCTGTTGTAAAAGGACAGCAGGTTGAGCAGCTAATTTTCGGATTATTGTATGAACAGCAGATTGTAAGCGCATGCGAAACGAGCTTCTGTAACGACAGGGGTTTTCCTAAAGGTTCAACCATACACGTAGAAACAGGTTTGTTTTTAAACATTGGGCAACCGAACGGAGGTTATACGATTGCAAGAATGTCTACCATTCCTCACGGAAACTCTTTATTGGCTCTGGGAAGTTCTTTCGATACAGAAAACCCGGGAACAAGCTTTTTTGATCCTGCTTCATCCATTCCTACGATGCTGAACGGAGGACCAATTACTCAACTGGGATATTCGGATCCCATCATTGGAAATCCTCAGTTTGCGGAATTTAATCAGGTAAATCCAAACGCTTTTCTTCAGTCTACTCTGGAAAGTCTGGTGGGTTCTACAGGAGGAGTAACCAACATGACGGTAATCGAGATGTCTACAAGCACTCCGGACGCTAACGGAGGAATTTTAAACATCCCTTTCATCCAGACGAATGTAAATGCGACCAAAATGGATGCTACCTTCTGGATTGAAGATATTACGGACAGTAATGGAAATGCAGATCAGATTCTTCAGTATTCCCAGACCATCAATCTTGTATTTCCGGCGACAGGTTCTGCACAGCCGATTAACTGGCCTCACGTAACGGTTAATACGATGAGAAAAAGACCGGAAACAGAGATGCAGTTCAGAAGCATGGACGAGAATGAAGCATTTGATCCTACGGCAGGACTTACCCCAAGCGAAATTTAAATTTTGTCATTCCATAAAAGAACCTCCGGAGAAATCTGGAGGTTTTATTTTTACGCTGAGACAGCTTAATAATTAAATGGTTAATCCATGTGTATTTTTCACCTGAGCCATCACAAAAGTACTATGCGTGCTTCCGATGGACGGAACGGCTCCGAGAATATTAAAAACAAAGTTCTGGTATTGTTTCATATCTTTTACATAGACTTTTAGCAGAAAATCAAAATCTCCGGAAATACTGTAACATTCTGCCACTTCTTCGATTTCCATAATTTCTCTTTCAAATTCTACCGCCAGATAACTGTCGTTGCTTTTTAATTTTAACTGGCAGTATACGGTAAATCCTAAATTAAGCTTTTCAGCATCCAGAATGGCGGCATATTTCTTTACATATCCTTCCTGTTCCAATCGTTTTACCCGTTCAAAAACAGGAGAAGGAGAAAGGTTAACTTCTTTTGCCAGTTCTTTCACCGTTAATTTTGCATCACTTTGGAGTAATCTGAGTAACTGTAAGTCTTTACTATCGAGATGTTCCATAGAATATTATTCTTTTAGAGGTTATTATTTCTCCAAATATAAAGAATTATATTCTACATAATTACAATTTTAAAGTTTATTTTACTTAATTATACGATATTCATTGTTATTTTATTCTTAATATCTATTTTTACTCAAACCAAACACCAAGAATGAAGATACTGTTACAAAATATAATGACAACGACATACAAGTAAAAGGGAATATTTTATAGCGAGATCACTCTGATTAGGGAGTGGTCTCGTTTTGTAACCCTCTCTTTTTACTCTTTCAACCAATAAATATACATTTATCTGCTAATATTATAAAAAATATTTCAATTAAAAATATACGTTTTTAGTTAAAATAATCTTAGGGACTACAGTTGTACAAATCGTGCAACTGTTTTTTATTTCGCCAATTCTAATAAAATTTCCCGCTTATAAAGCTTCTCAGTACAGCTTTAAGGGAATTATCAAAATCATTAAGATACCTCACACATACTAAAATTTCGGTATTAAAAAGAATATTATTCTATGAATAATTAAATTTTGTTAACATTAAAGAAATTTTCACTTTTTATAATTAAAAATTAAGATTAATTTACTTATTTATCACAAAATCACCACAAACACATCTATTGTCCATAAATTTATAAGAAAAATATAATATATATTTCTTTTTTATATTTTAAATATTCCATTTCCTGTTTAGAATTAAAAAAATGATATCCGGGAACTGTACACAAAATGAAATTAAAGTTATCTCTGTAATTATTATTCACAGATTATATAAACTTTTAGCGCATGAAAAAAAGCTACTCATTTTTGTTAATTACTATTTTATCTTCATTTTCCAATCTCCTTTTTTCACAGACCTATCAGCTTACAGGAAATCCTGTTAACACCACTGGATGGACAATGGTAGCGCCTACTTCTGTGAATACAGATTTTATCCAGTTAACTCCGGATACCAATAACCAGTCAGGTTCCATCCGTCTGAATCAGCCCATTAACCTGAAATACTGCGATAAATGGAGGATAGAATTCGATTTTAGAATGGATTCTAACCAGACCGCAAATGGAGATGGCATTGCTTTCTGGTATCTTGCCAATCCTCCGGTAGCAAGTGTACTGGGTTCCGGTCTTGGCGTTTCTCAGAATGCAGTTGGATTTGTGGTAGGATTTGATACCTATAACAATACCACCACTGCCGTAATGAGCAAAGTTCACGTCGGTTACGGACAGATCGTCAATACAACAGACACCAACAATGTTGAATTTTTTAATGTTCCGGGAAGCTCTTTTCATTCTCCGGATATGAATACCACCCTTCCGTTTCAGGGAACGTCTTACAAACACGTAGAAGTGACCGCACAGGTAGATCCGGCAGCTCCGGCAAACTGGATTGTGAAAATTACCATCAACGGAAACCTCATCTGTAACCAGTCTTTTGCTCCTTCCGGAACTGCTGCTGCAATGACGGTCGGATATTTTGGTTTTTCGGCTTCCACAGGAGGAAACAGATCCAGACATTCCATTAAAAATGTAAAGGTTTATGTAGACAAGATCCCTTTATTACAGGGAGCTATTACGAAAAATATATGTCCGGATGTTACCGGAATGGCAACCGTGGATTTAACTTCTTTAAATTCTCAGCTTACTACCAATCCGAATAACTATACTTTTGCCTATTATACAGGTGGCTCTCCTATCACCAATCCTACCAATTTTCAATACAGTGCAGATACCAATGTATCGGTGGTAATTAAAGATCCTTCACAGGTTCTTTGCGACAACAACGATGCTACGATTGCTTTAAAAGTTGCTCCTACCATTACCACCAACGATGCTTCTTTGAGAACCTGCTTTCTGGAAAACAATCCGGCAACAGGATTATTCAATTTAACAACCGCTTCGGTAATCAGTACATCAGGTGTTATTAAAAATTACTATCCGTCTTTAACCGACGCTGAAAATCAGACCAATGAAATTTCAGATCCTGTAAATTATATTGCGCCAAACGGAGTTGCATTCATCAGAGTAAGCAATTCTTTCGGCTGTTATGACATCGCAAAGGTGACTCTTGAAGTCATTCCGCCTGTATTTTCCAATGTTCTGGAAGATAAAATCATCTGTATGGAAGATAAAACAAACTTGGATGCAGGACCCGGATTTATAGGCTATTTATGGAGTACTGGAGCAACTACCCAGTCCATCAGTAATGTGGGCGTGGGAACATATTGGGTAAAACTTAAAACAGGACAGTGCGTGGCATTGCAGGAAGTAAAAGTATATGCATCGGAACAGCCCGTGATTTCCAGTATTGATATTAATAATAATGAAGTTACGGTTCATGCAATCGGTGGTACGATTCCTTATCAGTATTCATTGGACGGGATCAAATGGCAGGATTCTAACGAGTTTAAAAATATACCGAGAGGTGATATTAAAATTTTTGTAAAAGATGCCTATAACTGTGATCCTATTACCGTAAGTGTATTGGTTCCTAATCTAATCAATGTAATAACGCCAAATGGAGATGGTGTGAATGATTTTATTGATTATTCTGCACTCGCCGGAAAACAAAATCTTGTTTTCAATATTTTTGACAGATACGGTGCGCAGATTCATAAAGCCGACAAATCCAATAAATACAAATGGGACGGAACCGCAAACGGAAGAAAAATATCTACCGGAAACTACTGGTACTCCGTATCATGGAATGAAAATGACAAGAAAAATACTCCTGTTAAATATTCAGGATGGATTCTTGTAAAAAACCGTGACTAAATAATTTAAAACAAACATTACCTTATAATTTTTTTAGCATGAATTTAAAATTACTTTCAAGAGCAATGTATGCGGGAGCCGTCTTGGCAGCTTCTACGGCAGCAGCTCAAAACTTCCAGCCAATGCTCATTTCATCCGGACTTAATTCCGATGTTATTGCAAACGGAGTCGGATCTTCCGCAGTAACTACCTCAACCGATGTAGACGGCGTTTCATTCGCTTTTGTATCGAGAGATTTTCAGCTGACTTCTTCCAGCACTCCCCTTACTTACGGTTTACCGAATGACGGCATTGTAAACAGTGTAGTTTCCACAACTCCGGGATTATCTTATAAATTAGCCAGTTACAGTGCAAACAATTCCCTGAAACTGGCTAACCAGAACGATTCCGGAACAATAACTTTTTCAACGCCGATAGCAGCATTTAAATTATATATGCTCGCAACCAGCGGAAGCGGTGCTTCTACCGTTACGGTAACCGTTAATTTTACAGATAATACTTCACAAACCTTTACAGGAGTTGCGGTTTCAGACTGGTATAACGGAACCGGATTCGCAATACAGGGATTCGGAAGAATCAACAGAACAAACGACACTCTGGAATCAGGAAGCGGAACCAATCCGAGATTGTACCAGACATTGCTGACGTTAGATGCTGCCAATCAGACAAAGCCCATCCAAAGCATTACAATTACCAAAACATCAACCGCACAGGGTTACACCAATGTTTTTGCATTTTCGGCAGATGCTTACTCCACTTGTGCGCCTCCTACATTGAATGCGGTAGGAACTCTTACGGCAAATTCCGCAGCGGTTTCATGGACACCTGCAACGGGAACGACAGCTACCACGTATGATATTTATTACAGCACAACCAATACACCTCCGGCTGCGGCAGCAACGCCTAATCTTCCGGGAGTTTCGGGAACCTCAACTACAATTCCGGGTTTAAATCCTAATACTACCTATTATTATTGGGTAAGAGCAAACTGCAGCGGTGCAGCAAGCCAGAGTGCATGGTCTTTTTCAGGTACATTCAAGACGTTATGCGGAGCCATGACTTCTATGTTTGAGGATTTTGAATCTTACGCCACAGGAAATATTGTACCGGATTGCTGGGCAAGAATTATTGACACCAACGGAACCCAGACCATTACAACAACAACGCCGGCTTCAGGTGTAAGAAACATTTATCAGTACAGTACAACAACGCAAAATCCAACAACGGTTGTTCTTCCTCAGTTCAGCAATATTAATGCAGGAACACACTGGTTAAGATTAAAAGCAAGGGTAAGCACAGCGACAGGAACGCTGAATGTAGGATACGTTACGGATCCGGCAAACAGCTCAACATTTGTATTATTACAGGCTTTAAGCATCAGCAACACTACCTACGGTTCAACAAGCGAATATTCAGTGATCGTTCCTTCTTCAGTTCCTTCCAACGCAAGACTGGCGATCAGAAATACAGCAGACGGAAAATCTTACTATTACGATGATGTCTACTGGGAACCTCTTCCGTCATGTTTTGCTCCTTCTGCATTAACTTCGTCTAATGTTTTGGCAAACAGCGCAGGAATTTCATGGACGGCTCCGGCTTCTGCTCCGGCGGGCGGATATGAATATTATTACTCTACAAACAGCACTGCACCAACGGCAGCAACCACTGCATCTGGAACCAGTACAGCTACTTCAACAACCATCAACGGGCTTGCTCCGGCTACAACTTACAACATCTGGATAAGATCTGCATGCAGCAGCTCAAATAAAAGCACCTGGTGGGGACCTATCTCTGTTACAACGGCATGTGCCACATTATCTGCGCCATTTACCCAGACTTTTGACAATGCAGCCGTACCGAATTGCTGGACGAATACCAATCCGGGAAGTACCACAGCGAATCTTTTATGGAAATTTTCAGGAAGTGCCGATTATGGAGCCAATCTTGCCAATAACGGAAGAGCAGCAGGAACTTATGCATGGGTAGACGCAAGTTCTCCTTACAGCGGAACGGGAGCCAATACAGTACAACTGGTTACTCCTTCTATAAATTTAGCAGGATTAACGTCTCCTTATATTTCATTTGAATGGTTTAAAAATCATTCTACCTCTACAAGTACTACAGTGAGTCCTTCAACCTATGATAACAACAAACTTACAGTAGAAGTAAACAGCGGAAGCGGATGGGTTTCTCTATGGAGCGATACCTCCAATTCCAACCAATGGAGACCTGTAGGAATTCCTTTGCCTTCATCTTACATCGGGACAACCATTCAGGTGAGATTTACGGTAGATAAAAATGTAAATGGCAACGGTTATTTTTATGATGATGTATTACTGGACAATGTTGAGGTAAAACAGAACCCTGTTTTGGCTACAGGCGAAGTTTCAGCGGCTAAAAATGCAGTTAAAGTATATCCGAATCCTTTCAAAGATACCGTAAGCATTTCAGATATTGAAAAAGTAAAATCCGTGAGCATCAGCGATATTTCGGGAAGAATAATTAAAACTGTTGAAAACCCTTCAAAAGAAATTAATGTAAGCACATTAAATTCAGGATTATACCTGTTGATTATCCGATTGAAAGACGGTTCTCAATATACCGTAAAAGCAGTAAAAAATTAGGCAACTATACGCTACCTTAAACAAACCTAAAAATAAGTTGTATAAACTCATTTTAAATTTAACCGCAAAAGAGACAAAAGACTTTATGGGATTTATTTAAAGTATTTCAAAAGTCTGCAAAGAGAAAAAATCTTTGTTTTTTTTTAACTTGTGTGCTCTTTTTTCCATTTAAGTATTAAACTTAAAAAACTTAAGTGTTAAAATCTTATGCATCTTTTGCGGTAAAAAAAGTTTAGACAAGTTTAATATAAATACCAACGATGACAGTTGGTATTTTTTATTAATTTAAAATTTTACGAAATGGAAAATCAAAACGAAACTATTTTTAAAAAGAAGTTCGGTAAAGATGTTGAACAAATTATAAATATTTTAAAAGATAGAGGACTTAAAAACTTCAGAAATCCTACTTGAAGCAGTCATTGAGAGGTTCAGAAGTCTCCCCTTCGGTTAACAATTTATGAAAGTCTTCAATTTTCATTTCAACAGATATTGTAGAACCATCTGTAAGTTTTACAGTTATATAGTTTGCTCTACCACGAGATTCTTCGTGTACTGATGAAACACTAGCTGTATTAATGATAGCTTTTCCATTAAAGCCGTCAAGCTCGATAAATTTAGTCATAATTTTATGTTTTTTAGTCATCAAATATACAAATAAACCATTTACATTTTGTATATCTAGAGAAATATTTATCGACCAAAACGAAGCATTAGTTTTTAAATATGTTCATATAAAGTAACTTAAAATTACAAAAAATTAATTATTAATATTTACTTTCGCAGAGGTATGTAAAAATGCATCTGCTTCCAGAACCTTCGGAATTTTCGGAGGTTTTATTTTGGTAATTCAGGCAGTGTTATTTTTTCCGTTTTGGAGGATAAAGTTTTTAAAAAAGCTTCCAGCTGAGAAATTTCTTCATCCGACAGTTCAAGCATTCTCACCATACCCGATTTTTGCGAGTGTAAAGTAACTCCTTCATACACGGTAGATCTTTTCTGGGAATATTCGGGATTTCCCTTGCTGTAAAATTCAATCACTTCTTTTAAACTTGTCATAGAACCATTGTGCAAATAAGGTGCAGTTTTGGAAACCTCTCTTAAACCCGGAACCCTGAATTTTCCTGCATCATCCGCAACTTTTGTCACTGCATACCTTCCAAGATCCTCTCCTTTTTCGCCCAGTAAAGAAGTTCCCACATTTTCAAACCTGTTATTCGAAAAATATCCCGAATTGTGGCAGTTGATACACTGCGCTTTTGTTCTGAAAAGATGAAGCCCCATCAATTCATCATTGGTATATACTTCCGGCTTTCCGTCGATAAACGCATCAAACTTACTTGGAGAACTTTTTATCGTTCTTTCAAACGTGGCAATGGCTTTGGAAATGCGGTCTTTGGTAACAGTTTTATCGCCAAAAGCTTTTTCAAATAAAATCTCATAGCCTTTTATCTTTGCAATTTTTCCTGCCGCAATATCAATATGTTCACTCATTTCTCTCTGATCCTGAATCGGCATCTGCGACTGTTCTTCCAGAGATTTTGCTCTTCCGTCCCAAAATAGAGATCTTGCAAAGGCGGCATTCAGAATGGTCATTGCGTTTCGGGTTCCGAGCTGTCTGTCGTGCCCGAAAGAAACCGTTCTGCTGTCGCCCCATCCCAATTCCAGATCGTGACAGGAAGCACACGCAATCTGATTGGATTTTGAAAGTCTGGGATCGAAAAAAAGCGTTTTTCCCAAGAGTTCTTTTTCGGAAGAATAGGGATTATCTTTTGGAAATTCCACCTCCGGTAAATGTCCGATTTCCACAAAAGTTGGGGCAGATTCGGGATCAAGAACAGGTTTTGGCCATTGTGAAGAATCACCTGAAGAATATAGTTTTCTCAGATTATCCAAGAATGTGTTTTTCTGATTGATTTCTTTTTGAACCTTACTGTTTAAGCAGTTGTTTAAAAGCGAAACCAAAAGAAATAAGATCAAAATCCAACTTAAAATATTCTTCACGATTATCCGGAGTTTTAGCAAAAATAGGATATTTAATTGTTTTTTAGAATACTTTAAATTCATCTACAAAACAAACTTGTTTACCTTAATAGCAATAATCACAGCAACGACGAAAAATATTCATTAAATACGGTATTGTCTTAAGGTACAAAGATTTTATCTGCGATAAAAATTAAGCATCAATCCTTATTGAAAATCTTTGATTTTCTTGCGCCTTAAAGATTTGAGACTAATAAAAATCCTGCGCGTTTGCGTTTTCCAATAAGACTATTTTTATTTTAAAAAGTTTAAACAAATTCAACATTTAAAATTTTACTTTAAACAACTTAAAAGTCTAAACCATTTTATTTAAATTTCAAAAAAATCATGTATTCTTAAAAATTTTAAGCCAATAAAAATCTTTAAAATCCGTTTTTCACATGAACTTTTCCCGAACGTTGCCAAAGTTCAGATTAAAGCATTAATTTTATACTCTCTTCACATACAGGAGATGTAATAATTTATATTTAGCGAATTATTCAAATAATAAACAAACTTACATGCAGACATTATCATTTAAAATTGCCACTACCGCAGCAGCAATTTGTTTCAGTACGGCAGTTTTTGCCCAGCAGAAATATTCTGTGAGCGGTACTGTGAAAGATAAGAAAAACGGAGAGCTTATGATTGGCGTTACGGTGAAAGTTGCTGAAGATCCTACGATTGCTGTGGTAGCCAATGATTACGGTTTCTACTCGCTTTCTCTTCCCAAAGGAAATTATACTTTGATGATTTCTAATCCCGGGTTTAAAGATTTTACGAAAAGTATTACCGTAGAAGATAATATCAAGCAGGATCTCGAATTGAGTTCCGGAGAAAACGAAGCGGAAGAAAGAACCGGAAAAATAGATGAGGTGGTAATTTCAGGGGTAAAAAAAGATAAAAATCTTACTTCTGCACAGATGGGAACCGAAACCTTAAGCATTAAAAATATTGAAAAACTTCCCGTTCTGTTTGGAGAAAAAGATGTTCTGAAAACCATACAGCTTCTTCCCGGAATAAAAAGCAACGGCGAAGGAAACAGCGGATTCAGTGTAAGAGGCGGTGCAACGGATCAGAATCTGATCTTACTGGATGAAGCAGCCGTTTATAATGCATCCCATTTGCTCGGCTTTTTCAGTACGTTCAACAGCGATGCGCTGAAAGATGCAAGCATCATCAAAGGAAACAGTCCTGCCCAATACGGAGGAAGGCTTTCTTCGGTTCTGGATGTGAAAATGAAGGACGGAAACAATAAAGAATACAATGTAAATGGAGGATTGGGATTAATCAGCAGCCGACTGAGTGTGGAAGGTCCTATTCAGAAGGAAAGATCTTCTTTCATTGTTTCGGGAAGAAGAACCTATGCCGATGTTTTTCTAAAAGCAACAGACGATTTCAAAGACAGCAAATTATATTTTTATGATCTGAACTTAAAAGCCAATTATCAGATCAATGAAAACAACCGTTTGTATTTATCCGGCTATTTTGGGCGTGATGTTTTGGGATTAGGCGATACTTTTTCAAGCGATTGGGGAAATACAACGGCTACCCTGCGATGGAACAGCATCATCAGCAGCAAATTATTCTCCAATACTTCATTAATTTACAGCAACTACAACTATAATGTAAGCTTAAGCAGCAATAACAATACCTTCGGACTGAGTTCCAAGATTGAGGACTGGAACCTGAAACAGGATTTTTCATGGTTTGCGGGGAATAAGCATTCGGTGAAGTTTGGGTTGCAGTCTATTTATCATACGATTACACCAAGCAGCGCTTCCGGAACGAGTGTGAGCAGTTATCCGAGAAACCCGAGATATTCCTGGGAAAATGCTTTCTATATTAATGATGATTTTAAAGCTACCGAAAAACTGACGATCAACTACGGAGCCAGACTTTCCCTGTTCAGCGTTTTGGGAGGTGATGTGTTTAACACCTATGAAAACGGAGTTCTTACAGATTCTGAATTTGTTGAAAAAGGAAAATTCGGGAAAACATACGTTAATGTAGAACCGAGAATTACGGCAAACTACAGGATTAACGAAGTAAGCAGCATTAAAGGAGGCTATTCCAGAAATACTCAGAATTTACACCTTTTAAGCAACAGCGGAAGCGGAAATCCTACCGATCAGTGGATTGGAAGCAGCTTTACGGTAAAACCTGAAATTGCAGATCAGGTAAGCTTAGGCTACAGCAGAAATTTCAGCAACAACAATTATGAAATCAATGCTGAAATCTATTATAAGTCTCTTCAGAACCAGATCGATTATAAAAACGGAGCCCAGATTACTTTTGATACAGCGGCAGATGTGGAAAGCGAACTGCTGTTCGGAAAAGGAAGAGCCTACGGATTTGAAATAATCGCCAAAAAGAAAAGCGGAAGATTAACAGGATGGATTTCCTATACCTTATCCAAAACGGAGAGAAAAATCGACGGAATCAATAATAATGAATGGTACAACGCAAGACAGGATAAAACGCACGATCTTTCAATTGTTGCCACTTATCAGCTTAATCCGAAATGGACGTTTTCGGGACTTTTTGTATACAGCACCGGAAATGCAGTTACGTTCCCGACTGGAAAGTATGAACTGAACGGACAGACGGTTTTCCAGTACAGCAGCAGAAATGCAGACAGAATGCCTGCTTACCACAGACTGGATTTTAATGCAACATACGAACCTGTAAACAACAAACGCTTTAAAGGATCATGGTCTTTCGGAATTTATAATATTTACGGCAGAGAAAATGCTTACACCATCACTTTTGAAGACAATCCGGATAAGCCGGGAACAACACGCGCAATGCAGACTGCCCTGTTCAGATGGGTTCCAAACATTACGTATAATTTCAAATTTTAATTCATGAAAAATATATTTTTAATCATACTGTCTTTATTTTTAGTCACTTCCTGCGAAAAAGAAATAGATCTTGATCTTGAAGATCAGAGCGGACAGATTGTTATTGAAGGAAACATTACCGATCAGGGAGGACCTTATTTTGTGAAGATTACCAAATCCGTAGCCTTTACACAGGCGAACCAATATCCCGCAGTAACGAATGCACAGGTGATCCTGAGTGACAATACAGGACAGACGGAAACACTTCAGTATGCCGGAAACGGAAATTACAAAACGTCTGCTTTTGTGGGACAGCCCGGAAGAATTTATACGTTAACCATCAACGCAGAAGGAAAACAGTATACCGCACAGAGTACAATGCCGCAGGCTGTTTCTTTCGACGGTCTGGAGCAGGATTCTTTCCTTGTGGCAGGACAGACGAGCTATACGCTTCTGCCACTTTTCACAGATCCGGCAACTTTAGGAAACCGTTATCTGTTTGTGTATACCGTAAACAGCAATCCGAAAAAATTCTTCTCCGAATTTTCAGATAATGTGAACAACGGATTACCGAACCAAAGACCTCTTCTGCTTCCTAACGATGACAGCAACGCGAATGATATCAAAGTGGTTGCAGGAGATGTGATCCATGTAGAAATGCAGTGTATTGATGATAAAGTGTATACCTATTATTCTGCACTTCTACAGCTTTCAGGAAGCGGTCCCGGCGGAGGAATTACTCCCGCCAATCCGCCAAGCAACATCAGCAACGGAGCTTTGGGCTATTTTTCAGCACATACTGTAAGAACAAGAACCGCTGTTATTCAGTAAAAAATTAAATAAAAGCTATCTGTACTTTCCGGATAGCTTTTTTTAGCTTCTGTAAACAACTGACCTTTCAATCTTTAAAAATTTATTATAGAATTAATACGATGTGATGTAACAAATATTCTCTTTTCGGTGTCTTATGTAAGAAACATAGTTTTTTTTACATGAAAAATATTTTGATACCGATTGCCTTTTTAGCAGGCATATTTACATTTGCACAGGCTGAAAAGGATACTCTAAAATCGAAGGAGAAGGCTATTGAAGGAGTTACCGTAACGGTAAGAAAACCAACCATTGAATCCAAAGTAGACAGAACCGTTTTTAATGTTTCCA
Organism: Chryseobacterium gambrini; assembly: GCF_900156825.1. Classification (GTDB taxonomy): domain Bacteria; phylum Bacteroidota; class Bacteroidia; order Flavobacteriales; family Weeksellaceae; genus Chryseobacterium; species Chryseobacterium gambrini. Next base: position 681,698 of record NZ_FTOV01000001.1, read on the forward strand.
ACAGCTCTATTCTCGCAGGAAATACGACTTGGGACGTCTTGAGAATGACTCCGCTGGTAAGTATTGATAACAATGATGCCATAAAAGCTGAAGGAGAAACCGTAACCGTTTACATCAACGACAGGAAGTCTGTTTTTACAGGAAAGGAACTGAAAGAATACCTGAAAACCATTCCTGCGGACAATCTGATGAAAATTGAGGTGATTACAAGTCCGTCTTCGCGATATGAAGCAACAGGATCTGTCATCAATATTGTATTGAAAAAGCGTGATGATGAAGGAATTAAAGGAAGTGTTACCTTAAACAACAGGCAGAACACCAAAAACTCTCACTACACCAACCTGAATTTAAATTACCACCGTAAAAGCTTTACACAGACCTTCATCGGAAGCTACAGCGACAATACCAACGTACAGAGCAATTCCAGTCTTTATAAAGTGGATGCAGAAAATTCTGAAACCTACAGAAATTCTAAAACAATAGGGAGATACAAAAGTCCTTCCCTTTCGTCAACTTCAGAATTTGAACTGAATAATAAAAATACGGTAGGTGTAATTCTTGAATATTACCAAAGCAACTCTTCTTCCAATACCGATGCAGACGGATTGAGAAATGTTAACGGACTCTTCGAAAATTCTTATCTTCAGAACCAAAATTCTACGGGACTTAACAGAAACTTCGGCTCCAATATTTTTTATAAATGGTATGATAAGGAAAAGAATAAAATCCTTGACATTAATTTGGGTTCCAATTATTACGGACAGTCGAGCGACGATTATTTTGTAAAAAATATGGTGTACAAATCCAAACCGGATGAAAAACAGGAAATAGGAGTTCTTACAGATACCGAAAACAGAAATTATTACCTGAAAGTAGATTACACGCAGCCTATCGGAAAAGAAGGCGGAAATTTTGAAGTCGGCGGTAAGATCGATTTCAATAATAATGTGATCCCAAACAGCTTATATGGAAATATGCTTACAGGACTTAGTTCCGGAGATATTTTCCACTATGAAGACAACATCAGTTCTCTATACGCCAACTACAGCAAAACATTCTTTAAAAAACTGGAAACCAGGATCGGACTCCGTTATGAATACATCGATTATAAAATACGTCAGGATAATGCAGGAACTTCGAGAAGAGATTCTTACGGAAAACTGCTGCCCAATATTTTATTGAAATATTCTTTTTCAGACAATTATGATTTAAGTTTAACGTATAACAAAAATATCTGGAGACCGTGGTATGCGGAATTTAATCCGTTTATGATCCCGAACAGCGACGGATTCTACAGTCGTGGAAGCATCGATCTGGAACCCAACCCAAGCGACAGGGTTTATATGAAGTTAGGGATTCATAAAAAATACTTTATCTCTGCGAGATATATGTTTACCGATCAGGATTACTGGACCAATTATGTAACGGGAACCATTAATGATATCAACGGAAATCCTCAAAACATCACCATTACGCAGCCCTCCAACTTTTTCGGGAAAGTGCATAAGTATTACGTCTTTGCCAATACGAACCAGACTTTCTTCAAAAATAAATTTACGGTGAATCTTGGTCTAGGATGGTATTATATTGACAACAGCGATTTTAACAGGAAAAACGGTTTGGAAAATGCCAATAATTACATCAGCTATCTGAGTGCTTCCACCAACCTTACGTATACGAATCTGTTTAATAAAAATATTAATCTGAGCGCATGGGTAGAAGTGTCTAACCAGAACAACGGAAATTCTACGACGAACAAAGCAAACGTCTTTCATAATATTTCTGCCACGAAGATATTCCCGAAAACCCAGATGGAAGTCAGCCTTCAGCTCATGAATATTTTTCAGCGGCCGAATTACGATGCCACCACTTTTGTGCAGGGAGGAACTTTCCGAAATGCTTCAAAATGGGACTGGTACGGAGCATCTATTTCATTTGTAAAACGTTTCGGAAACCAGAAAGTAAAAGAAAATACCAAAACCGATGTTGAGAAAAACGGCGGCGGCGGAAAATAATTTTAATGTTAAATTTTAGTACGGACGATGGATGAATTTCCATTGTCCGTTTTTTTTTATTGAGTTTGTTTAAACTTTTTTTAAATAAAATATTCTTTTTGGAAAACGCAAAGACGCAGGATTTTTATTCATCTCAAATCTTTAAGACGCAAGAAAATCGAAGATTTTCAATAAGAATTGATGCTTAATTTTATCAGATAAAATCTTTGCGCATTAAGACAAGACCGTATTTAATGAATATTTTGCGTCGTTGCGATGGTTGCTATTAAATATTATAAACTTCTCATTTACTCTAATTTTCACGTTCCCAACGTCAAATTGTATGTTCTGAACCTATCGGGATACGTTGTGTATGGTTTCGGATACGTTAGATAATGATCCGGATACTTTATTCAACCTGTCCGTTGAGGTTTTTAATGCGTCCGTTAAGGTCTTGAAGATCTCGTGATACGTCATGTAGATCTCGCGACACGTTTTATATCGATACGAAGATGTGAAAGACAATTCCGGAAGAGTAAAATACGTCTACGAATCTTTCCGTAACCTATCCAGATGATTGAATAACATATCGGGATCGATGGATAACCTCATTGGAATATTAAAAGACGTGTTGATTGAGGTTTAATAGATGTTGAGCAGAGATTGTTATGGTGTCTTTTTTGAAAACGCTAAGTTCGCTGAGGCTGGTTTAAAATTTATGAGAATATTTTTCTGAGCGCAAGGGCGTGAAACTCAGCTAATGATAATGACGGTTTTAAATCTATGAAATTTTTATTTCACTTTAAGTTTTGGCTAAAGCCAATTTATTTCATAGAAACATTAAAAATGGGCTAAAGCCCATTCCTACTGATAATTTGTATTGTTCTTGAATTGAACTCACGTTAATTTTCATCACCACACTTAACATTCTTTTTTGAAAACGCTAAGCTCGCTGAGGTTGCTTTGAAATTTATGAGAATATTTTTCCGAGCGCAAGGGCGTGAAACTCAGCTAATGATAATAACGGTTTTAAATCTATGAAATTTTTATTTCACTTTAAGTTTTGGCTAAAGCCAATTTATTTCATAGAAACATTAAAAATGGGCTAAAGCCCATTCCTATTGATAATTTGTATTGATTTTGAATTGAACTCATGTTAATTTTAGTCTTTTTATTATCTTTTTTTCTATTTTAAGTATTAAACTTAAAAACTAAAGTGTTAAAATCTTTTGCTTCTTTTGCCGGAAAAAAGTTTAGACAAGTTTTATAATAAAAAAGCCGGAAAAAGATGAAATATCTTTTTCCGGCGCTGATTATTAAAAATTATTCTGAAATTATTGTTTACGGATACGGTAGAGTTTTCCTCCGTCCGTTACTGCATATAAATTGCTATCTGTTCCCTGCGTAATATCTCTGAAACGCTGGTTTTCGGATGAAAGCAGCCTTTCTTCGCCTATTACTTTGTTGTTTTCCATAACCAGTCTCGCGATGTGCATTCCGCTTAGGGAAGCTACGAAAAGATTATTCTGCCACTCCGGAATGGTGTTTCCTTTATAAAAAGTGATTCCGCTTGGCGAAATTACAGGATCCCAGTAATAAACAGGCTGTTCCATTCCTGCCTGCTGCTGAATTCCTGCGCCAATGGTGACTCCGCTGTATTCAATTCCGTACGTGATGGTAGGCCAGCCATAATTTTTACCGCCTAAAACCCTGTTGATCTCATCCCCTCCTCTCGGTCCGTGCTCACTCTGCCATAATTCTCCCGTTACAGGATGGATGGCAATTCCCTGCGGATTTCTGTGTCCGATGCTGTATAATTCCGGCAACGCCCCAGATTGTGAAAATGAAGGATTTCCGGGTGCGGGTTGACCACTGGTTGTAATTCTCAGGATTTTGCCTAAAGCTGCTGTTACAGACTGTGCAAGAGGTCTTGTGGAAAGATCTGAACGTTCTCCCGTACTCACAAACAGATTCCCTGTATTATCAAAAACAATTCTTCCGCCGTAGTGAAGATTTCCGACATTGGCAGAAGGATTTGCCCTGTAAATTACGGTCGGATTTTCTATTGTTGTTTCTGAATTGGAGAGTCTTCCTTTTGCCACAGAAGTTATATTTCCGCCTGAAACATTTTCAGAGAAAACCCAGTATACCATTCTGTTGGAAATAAACTGCGGATCTACACAAACGCCAAGCAGACCACCTTGTCCTCCTGAATTTACGGAAGGAAGCCCGGTAATGGCATTGCTTAAGGTTCCGGTACTGCTTACGATTCTCATGGTTCCCGCTTTTTCAGTGATAAGCAGCCTGCCATCCGGCAAAGCTGTAATTCCCCAAGGGGAAGCCAGAGCTGAAGTTACCACTTCACTTACATACGGTGTGGAAGTTTTTGCGCCATTCGCTCTCGTCTGTCCTGCAAAAGCCGGCTGATAATTCGTATTGGCAGCATTGGATTCTACCGGAGGAAGCGAAGGTGTATTAGTCCCTCCATTTTCTTCGATGGTTTCCGAACAGCTTGCCATCATCAGCGAAGCAGCAACCAGTACATGATAGGTTCTTATTTTCATATTTCAAATGTTTGGTGTTTCTTACGCAAATTTTATTTTGTGCAACAAATTACTTGCCGTAAATCCCGAATTGGTGGCAATTTATCAATACGATTCAATCGGTTGCACTGTTTCAGGGGATTTCTTACATTTTAAATGATGATTAAGAAAATTTTAAGATTTAAAATGAAAGTATGGCATGAATATTATTATAGTATTACAAACACGTTTAAGATGGAAAACCTGTTAGCCAATAAAGATTTAATAAACAAGTATTTAAGATTAGTCATTAAGCAGCAATTCAATACAGAAATTGACTTGAGAGGAGAATATACATTTACCGAAAATCTGGTTTCCAAAAAACCAATTATTGCCACTACTTTCTCGGAAAAAATTCTTTCGCAGCCCGATATAAAAATGGTTTTGACCTCTGTAATCACAGAAATAAATATCGGAGTCTGTACAACAGAACAGATGCAGAAAGCAGTTGAAATTTATCCTGAAACCGATTCTAGGGAAATGCAGGAAATTGTTTAAATAAAACTCCCTGTACAGCTTTGTACAGGGAGTTTTATTTTTGAGAGAAAATTACTTTAAATTTTTCGAATATTACTGCAGATACTGTGCAACTTTATTTTCTAAATCTTCAAGATTGAAAGGTTTGGCAACATAATCATCTGCCTGAGCTTCTTTCGCCAGAGCTACAATGTCGTTATTTGCCGTTACATAAATCACGGGAATGTTTTTAAATTCCTGATGATTTTTCAGAAGCCTTGTTGCTTCCACTCCACCGATTTTCGGGATCCAGTTGTCCATAAGAATAACATCCGGCTGGAACTGCTCTACTTTCTCCAAAATGTCATGTGAAGTTTCCGAAATTTCGACCTGATAACCATTTTCTTCAAAAATGATGGTGATGACTTCTAAAATAGTTTTATCATCATCAAAAATCAAAATTTTCTTCTTGCTCATATCTATTTAACTTTAGTTAGGGGTTATATTTTTATAACTGATTGATGTACTCTGCCAGATTATCGGGCTTTATAATCAGATCAAAATTAATTTCTTCCACAGCGTGTTTCGGCATATAATCTACTTCTGCGGTTTCGGGATCCTGAATCCAGACTTTTCCGTTGTTTTTTTTGATGTATGCCAAACCTTCCACACCATCTGCATTGGCTCCGGAAAGCAGCACACCGATCATCCGGTCGCCGTAAATCTCCGCCGCAGATTTAAAGGTTACATCTATGGAAGGACGGGAATAATTCATCTTTTCCGAGCTGTCCAGAGACATGATATTTTTATTTTCGAATAATAAATGGTAATCTGCCGGAGCGATATAGATTGTATTATTCTGAATTTCTGTTTTATCTTCGATCTCAATAACCGGCATAGGCGAAAACTGCTGCAGCAAAGTCTGCAGGATATTGTTGGAATGTGCTTTTCTGTGAACTACCAGCAAAATGGCAAAATCCAGCTTTTCGTTTATTTTTTTAATCATTTCCAGAATCACCTGCAAGCTTCCTGCGGAACCTCCGATAACAATCAGTTCGATATTTGTACTCTTCTTCATGATAAAAACAGCTTACTGGTGATCTATTTTTTTCCATATCTTCTGATCATCCACCTGATTATAATTTTTGTCTAATTTAGAAAATCTAAGGGTTTCTTTTGCACCTAAAGCTAAAAAACCTAAATTTTCCAGACTGCTGTCGAAAAGTTGGAATACTCTTTCCTGAAGACCGCGATCGAAATAGATAAGAACATTCCGGCAGATAATGAGCTGAAAACTGTTGAAAGAGCTGTCGGAAACGAGATTATGGGTAGAAAGGATCAGTTTTTCCTGAAGGCTTTTATCAAATTTCACACTGTCGTAATTGGCTGTATAATAATCTGAAAAATCTTTTTTCCCGCCTGATAAAATATAGTTTTCAGAATACAGTTTCATCTGCTGTAAAGGAAAAACTCCTGCTCTTGCTGTTTCCAGAACGGAAGGATTAAGATCTGTGCCGTAAATTAAAGATTTATGGTAAAGATTTGCCTCTTTAAGCAAAATAGCCATTGAGTAGGCTTCTTCTCCGGTAGAACATCCTGCCACCCAGATTCTGATGAGCGGATAGGTTCCCAACTGCGGAAGAATTTTCTCCCGTAATGCTTTAAAAAACTGAGGATCGCGGAACATTTCCGTTACATTCACGGTAATTTCTTCGATGAATCTTTTCAGGTATTCAGGATCATTAAGTATTGTATATCTTAACTCTGCAAAGCTTGTAAATCTGTCGATCAGGCATATACGGTTCACCCTGCGCTTGAAGGAAGCGCGGCTGTATTCTGAGAAATCGTAGCCGTACATATCGTAGACATCTTTAATAAGATATTCTACTTCTTCATCTTTTACAATACTTGGTTCCAGCATTTACGATAATTTTTCTATAGCGTTCATTAAAAGGTCTACATCTATCGGCTTGGAAACATAATCTGCCGCTCCTGCATCCAGACATTTCTGGCGGTCTTCCGGCATCGCCTGCGCGGTAACTGCAATTACGGGAATATTGCTGATAGAAGGTGTATTTTTTATCATTTTGATGGCTTCATACCCATCCATTTCCGGCATCATCATATCCATTAAAACTACATCAAAATGGTTGTCTTTATTTAAAACTTCAATGGCTTCCTGAGCCATTGTACTGCTTTCAATATGATATCCTCTGGCTTTCAGGGTGAGCTTTAAAGCAAATATATTACGTGGATCATCGTCCACGATCAGAATTTTTTTATTCATCAGAATTTTAGCTGTTTAACTTTCATATAACCAAACACGAAGTAAGGATAGTAACTGATCGATATCCACCGGTTTGGAGATATAATCTGACGCTCCTGCGGTAATGCATTTTTCACGCTCTCCGATCATGGATTTTGCGGTAATGGCAATAATCGGCAGTCTTTTGAATTTAGGCATTTTTCTGATTTCCTTGATTGCCTCGTAACCGTCGAGTTCGGGCATCATCATATCCATCAGGATCACATCCACATCAGGATTTTCTTTAATCTGCTGGATCGCATGGTTCCCGTCCATTGCAACAACAACTTCTACTTTGTATTTTTCAAGCGCTTTGGTAAGGGAGAAAATATTTCGGACATCATCATCGGTAATCAGTATTTTTTTACCGCTTAAAACTTCCGTAAGCGATCCCATTGTTTTGCTTCTTACATTTTCAATGGAATTATTTTTCTCTTCCACCAGATGCAGGAATAATCCTACCTCATCCAGAATTCTCTGGTAAGAATGCGCTGTTTTTACAACGATGGAGTCTGCATACTGCTTTATTTTCAGTTCTTCGGATTTGGATAGATTTCTTTCGGTAAAGATGATGATCGGAAGATTCTCCAGTCCTTCATAACTTTTTATGGATTCTATAATTTCATATTCGTTTCCTCTTGAAGCTCCAATGTCCAGAATGACGCAGTCTACATGATTTGCCGTTAAGGCTTTTACGCTGTCTTCCACATTATTTTCTACCGACAACGAAATATTGAAATTGCTGAGGAAATAAGACAGTGCACTTGCGTGTTTTGCGTTTTCTTCTACAATTAATACTTTCTGCGGACCTTTTTTGAGGGCTTCTTCAATCTTTCTGAAAACATCGGTCATCTGATCAAATGCAACAGGTTTGCTGATGAAATCAATCGCCCCTTTCATCAGACTTTCGTTTTTTACATGAAGCGCAGACATCATGTGTACCGGAATGTGTTTTGTTTCGGGATTGGATTTTAAATCGTCCATTACCTGCCATCCGTCTTTTACAGGAAGCTGAACATCCAGAAGAATCGCCTGCGGACGATATTCCAGTGCTGCGGCAAGACCACGGTCTCCTCTTACTTCAATCACAGCTTTATAGTTCTGCAAATGAGCATATTTCAGCAATGCTTTGGCGAAGTTGGTATCATCTTCGATAATGAGAATCGTTTTATCGCCTTCCTGAATGGTATTTCTGTCATCGTCCACATTTTCAGGAATCTGAAGGGTATTTACCGTTTCTTTTTCTTCCGTTTGTTTTTCATCAAGAATATTCTGGATTTCTTCAACATCTTCACGGATGATTTCTACGAGATTCTGATCGTTCTCAACCTGAGGAACTTCCGGAACTGCTTTTACAGGAATACTTAAGCTGAATTCGCTTCCTTCATCCACTTTACTTTTTAAGGTAAGCTCTCCGCCTAATAATCTGGCAATTTCACGGCTGATCGATAGTCCAAGACCTGTTCCCCCGAATTTTCTTCTTGTGGAACCGTCTGCCTGCTGAAATGCTTCAAAAATAATCTTCTGTTTGTCTTCTGCAATCCCGATTCCGGTATCTTTTACGGAAAATATAATAAAATCTGCTTTTTTAGGATCTTTTTTAATGTTTAAATCGATGCTTCCTTTTGTGGTAAATTTCAACGCATTCGATAATAGGTTTCTCAGAACCTGATCTACTCTTAAACGGTCGGTTTCAATATTTTTCTCAAGAGATTCATCGATATTGATGTTAAACTGAAGATTTTTCTCCTGAAATACAGGATTGAAAAGATCTTTTAAGTCTTTTACCACATCATTGATAACAACATCCTGATATTCCAGAGTCATTTTTCCGGATTCAATTTTAGCGAGATCCAGAATTTCATCAATTAGGGTTAATAAACTGCTTCCGGAACTCTGGATTACTTTTGCAGACTCTATCTGATCTTCGTTAAGATTTTCATCCGGATTTTCCGCCATCAGTCTTGAAAGAAGGAGAATTGAATTCAGCGGTGTACGAAGCTCATGAGACATATTTGCCAGAAACTCCGACTTGTATTTCGTACTTAAAGCCAGTTCTTCGACTTTTTTCTGGATTTCTGTGTTGCGCTCTGCAATCAGATGATTTTTTTCTTCCAAAAGTCTTGAACGTTCTTCCAGCTCGGCATTTGCCTGCATCAGTTCTTCCTGCTGAACTTTCAGCTCTTCTTCTGAAGCCTGAAGTTTCTGGGTCTGAGCTTCCAGTTCGGTATTCAGATTTTCCAGCTCAGAATGCTGAACCTGCAATTCTTCCGACTGTGCCTGTGTTTCTTCAAGCAACTGCTGTTCTTTTTCACGGCCTTTTGCCGCGCTTAAAGCAATTCCTATATTTCTGCTGCACTCTACGAAATAATCGACTCTGTCTTTTTCAAAATTGGTTGTTGAGCCTAATTCAAGAACTCCTATAATGAAACCATCGGCAAAGATCGGGATCAGCATAATTCCGTAAATCTGGATCGTGCTGCTCGCAAACGTTACCACAAAATCATCTTCATGAAGATTATTGTATACCTGTGGTTTTTCGCTGATGAAAGTCTGCCCTATCATTCCTTCTCCCGGTTCGAAAATCTTTTTCATGTTGTTTTCCAGACCGAAAGCAACATTTAGCTTCAGTAATCCTTCATCATAAAGATAGATAGAGCCATTGATGCAGTTTCCGTATTCTATTAACTGGTGCAGCGATTCTTTGGCAACGTCTTTTACCGATTTATTTCCTACCAAAGATTCGTTAAGTATGGCAAGACCTTTCTGTCTCCAGTCGCTTTTATTAATGGTATCGAAAGATAATTTCAGAGATTCCGTCATATTATTTAAAGACTCCACCAGTTCTCCAAGATCATCTTCAGCATTATCCACTACCCTTTGGTTATAATCTCCGTTGGCAATTCTGTTGGCAATCTGTTTGATCGCGATTACTCTTCTCGACATTTCCTGATCTTTTGCTTTCAGCATTTTTTCAAGTTTGTCTCTACGGATCAGGTCTGCTCTTAGTCTTACATAGAAAAATGCAGTAACTACGACTGCTGCAATTGAGGAAAATATAATAAAGAAAACGGTAGTTCGAGAAGATTTATTAAGATCTCTGGTTTTTACAGCAAGCTGATTTTCTTCATATTGAGAGAAATCTTTTACAATCTGTCTGCATCGGTCCATATACAGCTTACTTTCTTCAATCTGCTCCTGCGTCATCATGATACCTCTTCTGCGGTTTTCTACAAAGAGCTTCATATTGGCAAGATTGGTCTCTACATTTTTTTCCAGAAGATCCAAAAGTCTTTTTTGGTGGGGATCTGTAATTTCCAGACTTCTTGCATATTCAAAGGTTTTTGAATACTCGGAAACGCTTCTTTTAAAAGGATCCAGAAAACTTTCCTGGCCGGTAAGCTGATATCCTCTGTTTCCGGTTTCCGCATCAAGAACCGCAACCAGAATATCTTTTACCGCCGTTACAACACGTCTGCTTTTTCCCACGCTTTCACGATGGTTCATCTGATTCTGGATGCTGAAATAGGACGCCAATGAACTTGCAATAAGGATCAGGATGGAAAATCCTACCCCGAACTGAAGATTTCTTATAATTTTTTTCGGCATGGAAAATTAATTTAAAGGTAAAGTGAAATAAAATGTAGATCCTTCATCTACTTTGCTGGAAACCCCGATATTTCCGTGGTGCTGCTTTATAATTTCTGAACAGATAAAGAGACCGATCCCCATTCCCTGAAACTGGAGTGAGGATTCTTCCACACGGTAAAATTTATTGAAAACAGCTTCCTGCTTAAAATCCGGAATTCCTATTCCGAAATCTGTAACACTTACTCTTACTTCCTGCTCTTCTTCGTCTACAAAAGTAGTTACAATCACCTGATTGTTTTGAGGTGAATATTTTATAGCGTTCGTTAAAAAGTTAATGAGAACCTGCTCGATACGGATTGCGTCCAGCGGAATAAGAATGTCGGGTTTAATTCCGTCGCGCTTGATTTTCACTCTGCTTTCGTGCGTCTGCACAATTGTATCGATTGCGTTGCTGATAACGTTTTCGAGATTTACAGGTTTTTTAGTGATTTTCAGTTTTCCGTTTTCAATTTTGGAAACGTCAAGAAGATCTGTAATTAAAGTATTCAGTTTTTCGATCTGATCCTGTACTTTGGTCAGGAAGCCGGCTTCTGCGCTTTCTTTATCGAGTTTTAATTTTCTTTCCAATAACTGTACATAAGCTTTAATGCTTGTTAAAGGAGTTTTGAGTTCATGGCTTGCAATACTCAGGAATTCATCCTTTTCTTTCTCTACTTTTTTCTGATCGTCGATATCTGTAAAGGTTCCTACCCAGTTTTTGATCGCATTTTCTTCGTAGACGGGAGTCACGCGTAAAAGATGATAGCGGAAATCGCCCGTTTCTCTATTTTTTATTCTGATTTCAAGATCCAGGGATTTTCCTTTCTTTCTGCATCGTTCAAATTCTTCCTGAATATTGTCATCATCGGGATGGGTCTCGGGAAAATTTTTCTCAGAATCTGAGTAATCATACCATTTACCATTTACAAAATCTACAATTCCGTTTTCATTAAGGGTAAAAGCAATCTGAGGAAGAGATTCAAGCATTAAGTGAAAATGATCAATCTGCGACTTCATGGTCACCTGAGATTCTCTTCTTCCTTTTACTTCGAGTTCCAGGCTCTGCTGCGTTTTTTTCATCGCAATATTCTGTTCCTGCAGGTTGTAGAAAGTTTTCACTTTCAGCATCAGAATTTCCGGATCCACCGGTTTTGTTACATAATCTTTCCCTCCGGAAGCGTAGCCGCGTGTGATAAATCTTTTCTCGGTATTTACAGCAGAAAGAAAAACAATGGGAACTTCTTTTGTTTTGCTGTATCCTGCTAAAGTTTCCGCCACTTCAAAGCCATCCATATCCGGCATTTGAACATCCAAAATAATCAGTGCGTAATCATTTTTTAAGGCCTTCATCAGCGCTTCTTCACCGGAATCTGCAGTATCTACCTGAAAATCTTTGGATTCGAGTAATTTTTTGAGTGAATAGAGATTACTTTGGTTGTCATCAACAATTAAGATCATATAAACTTTAAATCAATAATTAATTATATTTACTTCAGCTTCAAAAATACTCACAATATTTCGAAAAACAGGAATTTTTTACCTATTATCAAAACACATACCACAATAGTGGAAAAAAATTTTGTGATGCTCATTTTTTTACAAAAAATTTTAAAAATTTTTTCTTTCTTCAATTCAGTGATTTAAGAGTAAAATTTTAACCACATACCACGTTTTTAGTTAAAATTTTAATCTAAAAAAATTATTCACGGCACAGTGTTTGAATACAGGATAGTAACACTTTTTCACTTAAATATATTTTTCAAAATTAACCCACGTTTTATTGCGTGGGTTTGTTTTATTGTTCTTATATTTGCATCGAATTTCTCATGTTTAATTTGAGTTTTCATGGTTATTAGTTTTTATCCCCGCCGAAAGTCGGGGATTTTTTTATGAATTTTATTCAGCCTGTTTCACTTTTTTTAAGTGGCTTATTTTCTGAATATTATTCTTAAAATTAACTATTATGTTGAAAAAAATAAAGATGATGGCACAACTTGTGATATAGATAAGACACACTTAAAATCATTAGATATGTCGATACAAATACAAGTTGCCCGATGCACGCAATGCAAAGGTTATACTTCCGCTGCCCCGCTTGAACAGAAACATAATAATCATCCTGATATCATTGATCATTTTTTCTATCACGGAGAACCCGCGTTTACACTGGACCAGAAAACTTTTGAAAAATTCAGAAATTTAGAAAATACAGAAGTAACAGTAATGGATCTTCATGAGCATGAAAAAAATGACCATCAACATTGCAACTGTATAAAAAAGCCTGCTCAAAAGACAGCGCATTCTCAAAAAGAAATTTTCAGCCTGCCTAAAAATCCTTTTGCAGCTGAAAAACATGAAATGGATAACGAGATTTATTTTAAAGATCTGTATTACACGTATAATAATTTTCACGGCATAAGTTCTGCCAATCATTATGGGAATTCCGGTAGAAAATTCCGTTAATGAGATTATAATATTACAACCTAAATTTCTTCATATTAAAGAAGTATTTAAGAGGGTAAGTTACAGACTTATGCTTTTAAATACTTCTTTTGCTATTATGATGACTTAAAATCATTCGATTAAAAAATTAAATTCCTTTCTGTATTGCGAAGGACTTTTCTGAATGTATTCCTTAAAAGTTTTGTTGAAGTAACTGAAGTTGTTGAAACCCGATTCAAAACACACTTCTGTAATGCTCAAAGGCTGTTCTGCAAGAAGCTTTAACGAATGGGTAATTCTGTATTCGTTGACAAACTGTGTGAAGGTTTTATTGGTGATTTTTTTAAAGTAGCGGCAAAAAGAAGGTACTCTCATATTGGCAAGATCTGCAACCTGCTCTAAAGTGATCTGTTCTTTAAAATGATCTTTCACATAATTAAAAATAAGATTGATTCTTTCATTATCCTCCACCTGAGTCTGAAGGTAATATTTTCCGGCATTCAGAATTCTGTAATCCGGGGTTGAAGCCAAAGCATCCAGAATCTCCAGAAATTTCACCAGTTTTTCTAAGGATGAAGATTCGTGCATTGCTACAATTTTCTGTCCTATTTGTTTTTTGATATTTTCCGAAAAAACAATTCCTGCTTTTGATTTTTCCAGCAGAGCTGAAATTTTCTGCATTTCAGGAAGTTCAAAGAAATTTTCTCCCAAAAAATCAGGCTTGAACTGAATTACCATCTCATAATCGTTATTGGTATTTTCATTCGTCATTCCGCAGTGCGGCAGATTACTTCCCATAAGCACAAGATCTCCGTCGGAAAAGTAAGAAATATTACTTCCGATCTGTCTTTTTCCGGAACCTCCACAAACGAAAATCAGTTCAATTTCAGGATGATAATGCCATACATGAGACTTTATATTTTCGTTACGAAGAAATTTAAGACTTGTAAAACTACTTCCGATATTGGGTTTTACGGCTTCAAAAGCCGGATGGGAATGCTTCATAGTCAATAATTAAAATTCATATACAAAATTAACAAATATTAATCTATAAATAAAATTTAGAGTTAAAATAATACATAAATATGAAAATTATATGGTAGCATACTGTTTACCAAGCATCTAAATTTGCAATATAAATAACTGATAATAAAAATCTTATCATTATGAAAAAATTATTTCAATCCGTTTTTATAGCAGGACTTCTGTTTGTTTCTGCAGATGCAATGGCTAAAGACAAAGATTTTTCCCTTTCTTTCGGAACATCTACATCCAAAACGGTACGTTTTGAAGTGAGCAACGCCAAAAATATATCGTTGGTTATTTACAATGATTCTTATGGCGAACTTTATTCCGAAAGGCTTGAAAATGAAGATTCAGTGATAAAGACTTACAATCTGGAGGATTTGGCAGAGGGAACTTATTACCTTATTGCAGAATCTGAGCAAAAGATTGAAAAATATAAGATAAAGATTAGTGATGACAATAAGGCTGAAATTGAAAAAACGCCTTTTGCCATCATCAGCAAACCGGAATTTAGTATTTCTGATCATGTTGTTAAGCTGCACATTGCAAATCTGAAGAATAAGGTAAGAATTTCTGTAACAGACTATTCCGGAAACACTTACTATTCTTCAACAAAGGAGGGGGAAAATGGTGAGCTGAACATGACTTTTGATCTCGATCCTAAAACTGCAGATCAATACATCATCAGTATTGAAGAAAATGGCAATACATTTAACAGAACAATCGCCTTGAGATAAGAGATTCTATACATTCCCGTATTTATATCGGAATTAAAATTTTACGTACAATTAGTTTATTAAGGCAGCTTTTCTTTTTTAAATCACGGAGAAATGGCTGCCTTAATTTTTTTGAAATTATCTTACTGATACAAAGCCGTTTTTGAAATTTATACCAAAAACCTTAAAAATTATTTTGCAGAAAATAAAAATAGTTCTATATTTGCACCACTGAAAACAACGATATAATCGGAGTTTCTGGAGAGTTGGCAGAGTGGTCGATTGCGGCAGTCTTGAAAACTGTTGACTGTAACAGGTCCGGGGGTTCGAATCCCTCACTCTCCGCCAGGTTAGAAACCAAAATAAGCTAAAACGCTGTAAACATCAATGTTTACAGCGTTTTTTTGTTTTAGCGCAGTATCAAAAAAATTCAAAATAGGTCACGATTTATATGTCCTATTTCGTGTCCCATTCAAAAAATCACAAAAATGGGTCACGAAAAATCAAGGAAAGCCCGACCAGTAGGCAGTCTAACGATTGTACATCTTGCAAAAAGTGGTAACAAAAAGTAAATTATTAACCCATTAAAGTTATCACACAATGAACAAAACATTTAACCTGTTATTCTTTATCAAAAAGAATAAAATCAGAACAAACGGAACCGCTCCCATCTACTTACGAATCACGATAGACGGCAAGGCAGCAGACATTGCTGCTAAAAGGTATATTGATCCTAAGAAATGGGATGTTAAAGCACACAAGGCACTAGGCAATTCGCAAGAAGCCAAAACACTGAACCTCTATCTTAAAACTTTGGAACAGAAAGTTTACGATTTCCACTACTTGATGCTGAAAGAAGAAAACTTTGTAACAGCAGAGAGTTTAAAATCTAAACTGCTTGGAACTGATATTGAGCAAAGAATGATTATTCCGATATTCCAAGAGCATAATGACAAAGTGGAAGCCCTGGTCGGTCAGGATTTTGCTCCAGGAACATTGGAGCGCTATAAAACACCTCTAAAGCATACCCAGGAATTTATTAATTGGAAATACAAAGTTTCTGATATTGACATCACGCAAATCGATCACGGTTTTATCAGCGATTATGACTTCTGGCTGCGCAGTGTGCGTAAATGTGCAAACAATACAGCCGTCAAATACCTCAAAAATTTCAAAAAGATCATTCGTTTGTGTATGGCGCACGGTTGGATCACCAAAGATCCTTTTCTGGGCTACAAAGCAAAGATTAAAGCTGTGGAACGCCCTTATCTTACCAAAGAAGAGATCCAGATGATCTATGAAAAGGAATTTACATCAGATCGATTGAACCAGGTTCGCGATATCTTTCTCTTTAGCTGTTATACAGGTCTGGCCTATGTGGATGTCAAGCAATTGTCAAAATCTAACATCACTATTGGGATTGATGGGGACCAATGGATTTTTACCCACCGTCAAAAAACCGACACCTCAACTAGAGTTCCGTTATTGCCGTTGGCTCAAGAAATAGTTTTAAAATATGAAAACCATCCACAGTGTGTGAATTCAGATGTACTGTTTCCTGTTCTCAGCAATCAGAAAATGAATGTGTATCTGAAAGAAATTGCGAGCGTTTGTGGAATCAATAAAGATTTGACGTTCCATATTGCTAGACACACATTTGCCACTAGTGTAACTTTGTCCAATGGTGTTCCCATTGAAAGTGTGAGTAAAATGCTTGGACATACGAATATTAAGACTACTCAGCATTATGCGAAGATTTTGGATAAGAAAGTGAGTGATGCTATGGCGGTTTTAAGGAGTAAATTTAATGTGAAAAAATAAACAATAATTAATAATGAAACAAACATACCAACAAAAGTTGGAATGTTTATTTTTAATAACTTAAAACTTAAGAAGTTGCCAATTTAGTTTTATTTTTTCATTTATATGTATTTATCTATTTTTTCAATAATTGATTTTCTATGTGCAATACCACACATAAATATAGCTTTATTAAATTCAGTCTTTTTACAGTACGAATAAATATTTCGTAGCATTGAATTTTCATATGCGTTAATAGATTCAATAGCATTTTTATTTAACTGACTATTATTTAAAATATTATTTTCTAATATTCGTGTATTTTCTTGTAGTTCAATGCTTTCGTCACTATTTAGAAATTGAAAGCCTCGTTTTGATGCCGATGTATTGAAGTTCTCAAGCTTTTCCTGCAGTTCTTTAGTTTCACAAACTAAATTATATTTCTTTTCAAATGCATCAGATAAGCCAAAATCAAGTACAGGTATATATTCAAATGTAGATATGTAATTGTATTTTTGAATAGCATTGATTTCCAATTTTTTATGGTAGATTCCAAATTCTGAAAATAAATGACCTTGATAATTAGAGTATGTTTCACATAAAGCTTCTAGAAAAATAATCTCAGGATTTATTTTTTCTATAATTTTGCATAACTCATTACCATTGCAGTTACCATTCTCATTATGTGTTATGCTGATGAAAATGATATTATGCATAACTACTGAATTCGAATATACCAATGGACATCTATTACTGATGCCAAACTACTTCCAAAATATTCCATCCTTCCATTGGAAGCTATTGTTTGAGGAGTTGGCCAAGGATCTCTTACAACAATAGATTGTATCATCGGCCCATAGGCAGTTTGAATATAACTGCAAGCAGTTATTACGACCGCGTGGCCAGATGAGGGACCCGATTTATATCCAATTAAAACAGGACGTTGGGCTGCTAGCTCTTGTATCAGATATTGCGGTGTCGGGGCACCATAATTTAGAGATGCCGAAACTTGGTAATAATGCCCGTTATTATCGATACTCCAATTATTTAAATTAGCAGTTATAACTGGAAAGTTTCCGGCCCAGTTAGGAAGTTGCCCATAAGGGTCAGCTCCAAAACTTCGTTGTACAATTTGTTCCTGTGCAATACTTACACCATAGTAATTGAATATCATTTGAAGTGAAGCAGCCCAGCACCAATTTGTTTGGTGTTGGTCAACCGCAAAATAATTAAAATTATTAGAGGCAATTCCTACATATACCGGTGTTTGGGCAAAATATTTTTTACAATTAATAAAAAGTAAAAAAAGAATTAATGTGAGTTTTGTTTTCATAATATTAGTGATTGGTTATCAGACGAATATACAATTAATTTTAATATGTTGTATCTCAATTTTAAAGTACTGTCATTTCAATGTTTGTGCATTTATAGTTAAAAACACGCAAATATGAAAACACTAAAAATCGGAGATAATAAATTACTTTGTATTGACCTTGATCTCATTAATATCAAAACCATCCATCACTACATTCAAAATGAATGATATGAAGAAGCTGCTAAACTTTGCTAGTGAAAAAACTAAACTACAAGAAATATAATACTAATCTTTACTTTTCACAAATTTAGTTTGTCTTATTATGCCTGGATTTTTATAAAATCTTCCATTCTCTCCATTAGATAGGTGTCGAATAAGTTGATATTTCCTTGGGAGTGACCTATGAATAGCATTATTTCATTTAGATCCATAATGTGTATTAAGATATTTTTTTCGCTCATTGTTATCAGAAGTTTTTTAATAATTTCATCCCAACTACCAAAAGGTAAAAGTTCTGAAACTATAATGATACCGCAAGATGGCAGGTTGCGTTTAAAAAAGATTTCTTCTCCTTTGCTATTGTAAATAGCCTCGTTCTCCACAATTTTTTTATAGGCTCCACCAAGTTGATAAATAGCTTTTTCAATCTGTTTTTGTAAACCTTTGACCTTTCTTTCCATATTACGCTCTTCATTAGCACTTGTTACTCCCAAAGCTTTAGCTTCAATCAGAAAAATCCCAAACTCAGAAAGAGTAAGAATATCGATTAACTCTCGATACTTACTTTTGTTATGTGCTATTTGAGGACTGTGGTAAAGATCTAGTCCGAATAATGATCTTAGTGCGATAAAAATTTCTTTCTCAAATAATGCTCCTTCATCTAAATCAGAAATTTCAGTAGACACATTTCCACTGTTATCAATAAAGCTGTTCTGAACCATTTGAAATGCCTCAATTTTTGTTTCAACAATCACGGTTTCTATTTTACTCTGAGATTTTCGGCTTCCAGGCATATCCAAGCCTAAGCTGAATTGGAAATTATCTGCAGATTGATAAATTCTTTCACTTAGAGTTCCTGTGAAAAGCTTTCTAGGATTTCCTAGAAGACAGAGGATATCATTTTTCTGCTTTGAACTTAAGGTTATAGTTCCAAAACATTGGCAAGCACACAGCTCATTGTAAAGTTGTATTTGTACATTATCCAATTGCATTATTTTGGCAATGGAGAGATGTTCATCAATAATACGATTGGTAGAAGTTATAGTAGCAAAATTTACCGGGTCGTCATAAATATTTATTCCAATGTGAAAAATATTATTATCTACTCCAAATAGCAATTCCAGTTTACAACCTTTAATGATAGCTTTCAAAATTGATGATGAAACCTTCAGCATTATTTTAGACCCATAATGATCACTTATATACCAAATATTTGCTCTTTCCTGGAGGAGTTCCTGATATATTCTTTCAGCCTTATTCATATCATTAATTTTTTTCTAATCAGATTTTCATTATTTCAATTATTAAATGATTTTAGAAAAGAACAGCATGAAAATAGCTGAAGGCTTTCGTTGCAATATATTTATCTTATATTAACATTTTATGACTTAGCTTTTTGTCGAAAGCTTTCTATTTCTCCTTTTCTACCATCATTCCATGTGGCAAGCTTGCTATTGAAACTTTTCAGATTTTCTTTTAGATCTTTCAGTATGTTAGTTTTTATATTTTCATTCACAATGTAGGCATCTATCTTTGTAGTCAATCCTTTTATCTTTGTATCCTTATATCCATCATAATCTAAAAAGAAAGAAGTTGAAGCCAAACCAATTCCATAGAGTGATTGATATATTGTGAAATTAAGACCTGCAGAGACATTGTTTAAATTCACCGATTTTAAAAAAATAGAATGCGAAATAATTTTAGAGTTATCAAAAAAACTTATGTAATAATCCGTCCTATATTCAGGCTCGGTACTAGAAAAAAGAGAGTTTAGCATTCCGAGTGTTTGTAAACGTGGGTTGTGATTAATTTTGACTCTTTCTACCGAAAAAACATCTTCAATTGAGATTACTCTTTTTTTAAGGCTTTCAGAAACAATACTTTTCGTAATTTCATCCTCTACTGAAGAATTAAATATGCTTAAATTCTCTCCAATATCTGCCGTGTAATTTTGTTCTAGAGTTAGAATATTCTTGATTTCCGATGGTAGTACGGACTGTAAAGCTTCAAATATTTCAACTCTTTTTTCTGCTGGAACTTGTGGGAAATATTCTTTCTTACTACCATTATCTGTATCTTGAGGAATTTGTTGAAGAACAACTTTAGCCATTTTATTAGTTTCTTCAATTTTTTCCTCAGTGTAAGCAAAGGGATAGTAACCAGCAGTTCTGCTTTCAATCACAGGTATTTGGTCAAATTTACTATCTGTCTGAGTTTTTTTCGATACATATTCCTGAATTCTACCTGGTGTTAAAATACCATCTTCGTCATAAAGATTTTGATTTTCAATAGCCTGTATAAAATAATTAGTAAAAACACCGTGCCCCAGGTCTGATTTTTCAAAAGCGCTTTGTGTTTCTGTAGATGCAAACATAAAATAGATGCCAGAGCTGTTTGTAATAAATTGATCGATAAGGGAATCTGCTGCTGATTTTCTGGTAATTACCTTTCCACCAGACTCGCAAGCATCAATTACATAAAATTGGTTTTTCGGATTTAAGCTGTTAATCTTATCAAAAATCGTTTTTATTTCGATAGATAAATCGTGAAACTGTAATTTTGATTTTTCCTGATATATGCCGTGCCCTGCAAAGTAGAAAAAAATAGAGTCTCTGTGAGATTTCATTTGATCTTGGATAGTCTCAAGAATTTTATCTAAACGACCTGATATTTCTTTTGTAGATTTTTCGTGAGTACTCGTTATTGAAAAAATGTCTTCTTTTTTGAAAAAGCATCTTTTTTCTAATATTTCTACCACTGCCATTGCATCATTTACACAAAAATTAAGAGGCTTTAAATCGTAGTCATTGATTCCTATTACAATTGCAAATCGTCTATCTATATTCATTTATTTTTTTATTAAAATTATAGAATTTTCATAGCATAATCTAAAGAAATATTTTGTAATTATATACATAATTTTAATCATAGTTTTTATAATATAAAACATGTTGTCTCTGTAGCATATAATTAATGACTTATAAGATTTTAATTTTTTTTAATATATTTGATTAATAACTAATAACCAACTTTGTATGTGATTTTTTTTCACTTATTATACTTAGAATGGTTAATACTTGTAAATCTTATATGGAAAATAGTAAACCAATCGAAATTATAAAAATTGAAAAAAAATATAATATTGTTCTTGAAGAAATTGATGATTTTCAAAGTGTTATAGAAATAGATAAATCTTACAAGCTTGATAGCGATTTTAGAATTATTGAGTTAAATTTAAATAACTGCAATATTAGCCATATTTCTGAGAATTTGTTAATAACATCTCTAAGAAAACTTTCTCTTGCTGGTAATAAAATTATAAATATAGATTTATTAAAAAAATTAAAGGAACTTGAATACCTTAATCTTAATAAAAATCAAATTAAAGATATTTCAGCCTTAGCGAATAGTGAATACTTAGATGTTTTAAATATTTCAAATAATGAAGTATATGATTTGAGTCCGTTATATGATTTATTTCTTAACAATTTTACTCTTAAAGCTTACAATAATCCTTTGATATACCCACCAAAATATATTAGGTTTGAGAATGATGATATTATAGATTGGTTCAATAATTTATGGGGAAATGCAACTAATATAATTAAAGATTGCTTATTTCACCAAAACGAAACACTGGATCTTGGCAATTTAGGACTTACGGACTTATCAAGAATTCCTTTATTATATGAATGTACACATTTGAAAAGATTAATCATTAGTAATGAATGGGCTGAATATGAAGATGAATGGATTAGAAGAACTAGTGATAATGATGGATTGCCTAATAACATATATTTTGTCCCCGAAGAAATATCTAAATTAACTAATCTTCGAGAACTAATAATTGGCGGTGATTGGAAAAGTAAAAGAAGAAAAATTTGGAATAGGTGGAGAATTCGAAATTTTTCATTATTTAGCAAAATAAAAAATCTACATCTTTTAAATCTTAGTAATAATCAAATCCATGGGAACATAAGCTTAAGTAACTTTGAAGACATTGAAATTTTACATTTGAACAATAATAGAATTACTTCGGTAAAAATTAACTCGGTTTTAGAAAATGTTGAAGAACTTTATCTTAGTAATAATCTTATTTCTGATATTTCTTTTATAAATAAATTGCCTAATATAAATACTGCAGATTTTCATTCGAATAGAATTACGACATTATTACCAATTTTAGATTTGTTGAAGTTTAAAAATGTTAGTGTTTCCAAATGGCAATTAAATACAATTAATTTAATCCAAAATCCTTTAGTTAATCCCGTTCTCGAAATTGTTGAACAGGGTACAGATTCGATTCTATCTTATTTTGAACAATATAAAGCTTCACAATATATTAATATTAAGCCATATCTCAATCGAGATATAAAACTGATTTTAGTAGGAAATAGTGATGTTGGAAAGTCAACATTGGTAGAATATTTTTTAACAAATAAATTAAACAGTAATATAGCCAGCACACATTGGATGAAAGTTCAATTTTGGATTACAAAGCATAAAGGAAAAGCCTATAATATCAGAATTTTTGATTTTGGAGGACAAGAATATTACCACGATACACACTATCTCTTCTTTACCCAACAAACTGCCTACTTACTCTTATGGAATGAAAAATCTAACAAATATGGAAAAATTCCAATAGAGCAAAAGCAAACTGATGGGACTAAAATAATTAATGATGTAGAATGTTTTCCCATAGAATATTGGTTAAATTCGATTGTTTATCATACTAAAAGTAGAAAACTTTCCATTGATGAGCAAAAAATAACGAAGATTTTAGATCAACGTGATGTTGAAATTCAAATTGGTGAAGAATGGTCAAAGAAAAATACACAAAAGATTAAAAACCCAAATGATTTAGAAAACCTTCCTAATGTATTAATTACGCAAAATAAAGTAGATAATGTAAATGATACAGGTTTTCTCAATGAATTTGATTTGCAAGAATCTTACTCAGAAATATTCGAATTTTCGTCCATATCAGTGAAATCACAAAGAGGAATAGAAAACCATAAAAATCTATTATTTGAATTATTAGATAAAATACCTTTAGTAGATAGGGAGCTCTTAGGAACTTGGGGATTTATTAAAGAGAAAATAGAAAATGGTAGACATCCAAATAAAAAAATAAGTATACTCGAATTTAAAAAATATTGTAATAAAGAAATTAAAAAACTACCTGAAATACAGGGAGTAGAAAAGCTACCTGATGGAATATTATTTAATAATATAAGCATAAAGAGCTTTGCACAATATTTAAATACTATAGGTCTAATCCTTTATTTTCCTGAAGAAGACTCCTTAAAAGAATTTGTATTTTTGAATCAAAGTGATATTATACAAGACATTTATAATGTACTTTTAAACCTAAATCATCTAAATGGAAAATTTGATGAAAACCATGTTAAGAAAGTTTTAGGAAAGTCAACATTCGATTATGATTGTGAAAATATTATAAATATTATGTGTCACTTTAAAATGATTATTAAACACCCATCAAAGGAGAAAAGTTATATCGCTCCATTATATTTGAATGCTGATCCTCCTAAAAGCATAAAATTGTTTCTAAGTACATTTCAAAAACCACTTTGTAGGTTTATATTTAATAGTTTTATTCATAAACATATAGTATTAGAGTTTTTTCAAAAATATGGTCAAGATATAATTAAAGATTCTAACAATGATGAGGCTTACTTGTACTGGAAAAATGGTATTGTTCTGAAAGATACTACAACAGATGAGATTGTTTTGGTTAGATTTTGTAATGTTGATGATAATAATTCTGAAGCATATATTGATGTTTACAGAATGGAAAAAACAGTAAATGGAAGTTTCTCTCAAGATATTATAAACTCATTAGAAAATATCTGTAATGATAAAGATGTTACGAAAACCGTGACTGTTGATGGAGTAAATTTTATCCCATTAGCTGTAATTTATAAGGCTGAAGAGGATTCGAATTGGATATTTATGTACAAGGAAAAATATTACAATTTAAAGGAATTTAAAAATTATTTAAAATCACCAATTAAAATGAAGAAAATATTTATATCCTATTCAAAAACAGATACACAATATCTTATTAAACTAGAGAATCATCTTAGTGTTTTAAAGAGAAATGGTAATATTGATACTTGGAACTGCAGACAATTAATTCCAGGAGAAAAATGGGATGGAAAAATTAAACAAGAATTAGAAGAAGCAGATATTATACTTTTTTTAGTAAGTGATGATTTCTTAGCCACTGATTACATTTGGGACATTGAGATCAAGAGAGCGATTGAAAGAGAAAATGAAAATCCAACAAAGGTAAAAGTTATTCCAATTATTGTCAGAAATTGTTTTTGGGAAGAATCTCCTTTAGGAGTATATAATACAGCACCTCCAAAAGCTCAAATATTAAGTGTAGCAACAGATATTGATACCGCGTTTAAAGAAGTTGTTGTTGGTATAAAAAATATAATACAATAATTATGAGTCTGAAGAGATAAAATTCTTTATATTTTAATTAATGAAAAATTTTGTAAACAAATTATGATACTGTTCCAAAAAGTATTGTTGAAGAGTTATGGCTTAGATTTTATAATCTGAGCCTTTTCTCAAGAAATACAAAATTACATAGCGATTTTTATTTTTTATTAGTCCTTCAATCTTCTCCTATTTACATAAAGAAATAGTTTTATTATGCTCACATGTAACAGTATTTCCTAAATACCTAATTGTACTAGAAACTTAGAATAAAACTTTTTGTGTAATTATTAAATCATATTTTTTAAATAATTTCTTAGTTTACTTAAAATAAAGACGTAAAAAAAACAAACAATACGGAAACCCGTAATCATTAAATTGTGAATTTTAATTATCTTTGAAAGATGCTTTAAAATAAGAGTTTAGGATAGAATGCGACAGATTTTTTTAAGAAAATAATAACCATAAAAACAAATAATGTACAGAGGATTTAATATTCAGTGCGCAGATTACGAAATTCAAAATAATTACTATAAAATTGGTAGTGAAATTCAGAACGCTAAAAAAGAGGAAATAAAGATAAAATTTCAAAAATACTTAATAGATAACGAAACTCTTAGTGGCAATGATATAATGAATGAATGGTTTCCAAAAAACGACTATCATATTTTTTTATCCCATTCTCACAAAGACTTAAAGTTAGCTTTAGGTATAGCGGGAGTATTAAAAGAGGTACATAATTTAAATGTTTTTGTAGACTCTAACGTTTGGTTAAATTCAAATGATCTTTTAAAAATAATTGATAATGAATTTTGTAAAAATATAGATAGCCCAACTTACAATTACGATGCAAGAAATTACAGTACATCTCATGTCCATATGATGTTGATGAATTCATTAAATTCAACAATTAATACAAGTGAAGCTCTTTTCTTTTTAAATACTCCGAATTCTATTTCAGCAAAAGAAGTTATCAGACAAGAAACATTTTCGCCTTGGATATTTGCTGAAATTGAAACCAGTAAAATAATAAATAAAATTACTCCTGAACGATTATTTAGAAAAACAAAAATGTTTAGCGATTTTGAAAAAGGTTATGTTGCTTTAAATGAATCGTCGGATAGAGAGTTGCAAATTTCTTATGAATTAGAGCTCGGTCACTTAACTGAATTGAGCTCATCCGAATTTGAAGAGTGGGTAAATAGCAAATTTATTTCACCAGAAAATGCTCTAGATAATCTATATGATTACAAAAAATTACGTAATATTTTAATTAAATAAAATCAAAAAACTAATAGAAAACTTTTAACATGAAATATAAATACCAACTAGTTCTTATTGGTGAAAATGAAGAACTATTTAAATCTCTGCAATTACAACTTCAAAAATCTTTTGATGAGCTAAAGCTGGTTGTTGATTTACTAAAAATTATCCATGAAAATAATATTGATGAATATTCGGGAGGACAACCTGCTTTTGTAATTTATGCAGGTCATAAAAATGATTTCACTGATAATCAAAAGGAAATTCTTGAAAAACAAAAGTTAGATGGTAATATAATCCTTCCTGTATTTGATAAAAGTTTTACAGATGAAATTCCAGATTTTTTATCAAATCAAAATGGTGTAACCTTTAATGATAATATTGTTAAAATAAATAATATTATTTTAGAAGGATTTGAACTTCTCCGTAAAAATAGAAAAATTTTCATCTCTTATAAAAGATCCGAATCAAGTAATATTGCTATTCAGTTGTATGAGTTTTTGGAAAAAAATAACTTTGATGTATTTATTGATACGCATTCTATTGATAAAGGAGAAGAATTTCAAGAAGAACTTTGGCATCGAATGACAGATTGTGATTTGATACTGATGTTAAATACGAAAGAATTCTTAAAAAGTGACTGGTGTAAACAAGAATTAGATAAAGCACATGTAAAAAGAATTGGAATAGTTCATTTACTATGGCCAGATTGTGATTTTGAAGATTTTGCACATTTAGCTTTTTCTCTAAAATTGAAAGATTCAAATTTTGATACACCTTTATTTTCAGATTTAACAAAGGGAAGATTGAAGAAAAATATTCTGACAGAAATTTTAAATTTGGTTGAGAGTTCAAGAGCTAGAAACCTCGCTTCAAGACAAGATGCCTTAATAACTGAGTTTACGCAGGCTGCAAAAGATAATAAGCAGGAAGTAAGTTTGCAGTATAGCAGATACATTACACAAGCATTACCAAATGGGAAGTCAAAAATATATATTCCTACGATAGGAATTCCGCAATCAATTAATTGTCATAATTCACAGAAATTAATTGAAAAAATTGAAAGTAGAAAAATAGAATCAATCACATTAATTTATGATGAGATGTCAATAAGAAATTATTGGTTAGAACACTTAGATTGGTTGAATAATTATTTAGAGATTAAAACTTTGAAGAAATTAGATTTCAATAACGAATTTTCAAAATAGAATAATAATGAAAAACATATTTTTATCAGCAAGTATTCCATTGCCAGAAAGGCATCCGAAATATTATGATTCAGCAGATATTATTGCAATTAGAGATGCTGTAATCGCTTTAGCAACTATAGCACTGGGTAAACACAGAATAATTTGGGGAGGACATCCATCAATTACTCCCTTAATTTATTATGTAATTGAAAGAATTATCCAAAATAGGTTAGATGAAAAAGAAACATACAAAATTTTAGATTCAGATAACCAAAAAGAGACTCTTTTTAAAGAACTTAAAGAGGAAATTTTTGAACATGTCAAAATTTATCAATCTTTATTTTTCAAAGATAAGTTTCCAGAGGATAACGAGAAATTTGAAAACATAAAATTTACTGAAAATAAAGGGGATATTCATAGTAGTGTCCAGTTTATGAGGGAAGAAATGTTACATAAAAACGAATTTGCTGCTGCTGTTTTTATCGGTGGGATGGATGGTATTGAGGTAGAATATAAGATGTTTATAGAAAAACATCCTGAAGCTTTAGTAATTCCAGTAGCTAGTACAGGAGCCGCTACGAAAATAGTATACGATAATCTTCCGAATGATAGTGAGATAAAAAATGAAAGATTTTTGAAAGATTACGGATACATGTCACTTTTTCAAAAATATCTAATTGATGAAATTTAATAATTATGGCAAGAAAAGTATTTTATAGTTTTCACTTCGATAATGATAATTGGCGTGCCGGTCAGGTTCGTAATATAGGAACAGTTGAAGGAGATAAACCGGTGAACGGTAATAAGTGGGAAGAAGTTAAATATAAAAGCGACGAAACGATCAAAGCGTGGATTGAAGATAATCTTAGAGATAAATCTTGTCTTGTAGTTTTGATAGGAGAGAAAACGAGTGAAAGAAAATGGGTGAATTACGAAATTAATCGTGCATGGGAACTTGGTAAAGCAGTTTGTGGTGTGTATATAGATCGGCTAAAAGATATAAATGGGAATCAGTGTAGTAAAGGTAAAAATCCTCTTTCAAGCTATATGCCTGTTTTCGAAACATCCTATTTTTCTAGCGAGTATGCTTATGATGATATAAAAAATAATATATCTGATTTAGTGGAAAGAGCCATAAAAGTTAGAAGTCAATACTCGTAATCTTATGGCAAAAAAAACTTTTATATCATACAAATACGATGAGGCACAAGAACTAAGAAATAAAATTCTTGAAAAATTAGGAGAAGATGCTAAGTATTATCGTGGAGAAACATCTAATAGTCCGGATTTATCAGACAATACTACTGAAAGAATTAAAGAATATCTAAAAGATATGATTTTCAGCACTTCTGTAACAATAGTAATTATTTCTCCTAGAATGATATTGAGTAAATGGATTGATTGGGAGATTGAATATGCATTACATAATTATAAAAGAGGTGATATAACCTCTAGATCTAATGGTGTAATTGGTGTTATCATGAATATTAATGGTTCAACAGACTGGTTGAAAATTCATTCCGTTAACACTCACGGATTGTATAAAGTACAGTTCAGAAACGAGTATTTATTTCCAATTATTTCTCAAAATCATTACAATTCAAATCCACCTTTGAAGCATTGTAATGATTGTAACACTTTTGATAGTCTTAATGGATCATATATAACAATGGTTGATGAAAACGAGTTTTTGAATTATCCTGAGTATTATATTAATAATGCGTACGATAAGAGTAAAAAACTAGCTAATTATATATTAAAGAAAGAAAGATAATATGAGCTATATTTCAGAATACCAACTAACTAATTACCGAAATAGGACAAGGACTTTTTCAGCAGATAATGTAATAAACTTAAGTAAAAGTTCATTACGGGATACTAATCGTCCAATGATATTTTTGTCTCATAAACATGATGAATTTTCTATTATGCAAGATGTTATTGCATTTTTAAAAAATGAAGGAGTTGATGTTTATGTTGATTGGATGGATTCGTCTATGCCTGCTTATACAAATGCAGAAACAGCACATAAGCTAAAAGAAAAAATAAAAGCATCAGATAAGTTTATTCTTGTTGCAACTCAAGATGCAATCAATTCAAAATGGTGTAATTGGGAGTTAGGTTTAGGGGACGCCGCTAAGTATATTAAAAATATTGCTTTGTTACCTATAAATAAAACTAACCAAAGTTTTAGAGGTTATGAGTATTTATCCATATATCCATATATCGATTTCGAAGATGGATCTGAAAAATATAATAATGGTAATTATATTCCTAAAGGTTATTATGTGAAAACTCCGATAGAAAATAATATGGTCAACTTAGTTCCCTTAAAACAATGGTTAAGAACAAAGTGACTTTCATATGTAAAAACTAACTTAAACTAAACCATGGATGACAAAATACTTAAACATTTAGAATTTGTACAAAATACAATAAATCGTATGAGTACAAATTCGTTCCTTATAAAAGGATGGGCAATAACTTTAATCGGAATAATATTTGGCTTAAATAAGCTTGAAGGAAACTATTTATTTGAATACTCAGATTATAATTTTCCTGTTGAAATCGCAATTATTATTCTTATTATTCTTTTGTTTTGGTTTACAAATGCCTATTTTCTTCAACAAGAAAGAAGATATATCTATATCTACTCTAAAACTATAGAACAATTTAATATCCCGAATAATAATCTAATTCTGGATATGAATTATAAAAACTATATCACCAATTCAAATTCTAATTTAACAGATCAGAATAGAAAAACAATAACAAAAGCAATACTGTCATTTTGTATAGTAGGAATTTTAATTTCTCTTCTAAGTTTTGAATCTATTTTTTTTAAAATAATAATTTCAACTATTTTAATTTTAGTATCCGCATTTGTAATAACTTATTTTATTTCAGTAAAATATTTATGCGAATTTTGGGCCTGCTTAGTTGGACGGACTATTGTGTCTGTTTATGGAATATTACTAATATTAGTACTATTAATAAATCACTCTATGTTCAATATGGGGATGAAAAAAAATATTGAAAACGAAAAATGTATATGTGTTATTAAAACTAATAAATAGAATATGTATATAGGATTTGAATTAAAAAAGTTTAATAAGAACTTCTTTGATTATTTTGATTATTACCTAAATATTGGAAATGAAATTTTTATAAAACATAAGAGAATAATACAAAAAACTTTAAATCAATTTGAAAAGAATGATGGAAGTTTAAACGGAGATAAAATGCAATCAAATTGGTTTCCCAAGATTAATACAGATGTTTTTCTTTGTCATTCTCATTCGGATAAAGATTTAGTTATTGCATTTGCGGGATGGTTGAAAGATAATTTTGATCTTGAAGTATTTGTAGACTCTTGTATATGGGGATATTATAAAGATTTACAAAAATTAATTGATAATAGATACAGTAAAAATCCTCAAAGGGGACTTGATTATGATAACGTATTATTTGCAGCTAGCCATGTTAATATGATGCTCAATACAGCTTTAATGCAGATGATAGATAATTGTGAATGTGTAATATTTATAAATACCCCAAATTCTGTTAAGCCAAATGAAGTTGTTAATAAGATAATTTCTCCTTGGATTTACTCGGAATTAGCTATGACAAAGCTTATAACAAAGAAAAGTTTACAATCACATAGGGTTGACTATATAAACGAAAGTAAAGTTTTTTCAGAATTGCAGATTGAATACAATTTAGATACAAAACATTTATGCGATTTATCTACTGGTGATTTATCTAGATGGGAAGGTATCAGCTTAAAGAAGTATAATGCCTTAGACTATTTATATAAAATGAAAAGTTAGCGAACTTAAAAAATAATAATCAACTAATCAAAAGGATTCTAATTTTTTTACGTGCAGCAATAAATACAATCTTTAATACGCAAGTTCTCCAAGAGTGTTCGGAGCGCTATACGACGCAATTGGTAAGTAATAAAAAAATCCTAACTATTAGTTAGGATTTTCTTCTGTTATGATTTTTAAACTCTTTTTGCAATTGCATTATTTCAAGTTCAAGCTTTTTATAATCAGTCGTATTCAGTTTTGTAAATACAAACAATATATCAATTTTGAAAAAATTGCAGAATTTAACAATACTTTCTACTGTAGGATTTGTTTCTGCTCTCTCAATTCTACCTACCTGATTACTTGAAAGATTAATCTCATTTCCAAGTTGCAATTGCGAAAGTTTATTCTTTAGCCTATAAAATTGGAAGATTTTTCCAATTTGAAATTTTAAGTCATCTACTTCCCATATATACATTTAGTAAATTTTGGGCTTTCTTAGATTTTTCATAAACACATATATGTGTTATTGTTGTTTTTTTTACTATATTTGTAAAATAGGTTACAGAAAATGTAACTTTGCGATACTTCAGCGAATAATAGAAGCTATTGCTTAGAATCTTGGTTTTGAAAACTGGCACTTTTTAGGGAAACAAGAGGATAAGTATTAAGCTCACGACCTAGGCGTGAGCTCTCTTATCTGTTTCCAAGGTATGCCAGTACCCCAAACCGGATATTGTAGAGTTCCACGCCGTTTTATTTCCTATGCAGTCCGCTATCTCTACAATTCTCTAAGCTGCTTTTACAAAATACAGTATCAGATTAAGACAGATACAATGGCAGCGCAACCATTACGGCTTTACAGCTTTCGCGGGACACAATTTTCATTCATATTAATTTTTGGCTTGTATGGGCAGGGAGCTTTGTATGAAAGATTTCCAACGCTTCTTCCTATGCGGTCATAAAACCTAACAAAAACGATTGAAAAATAAAAGGATAGACTTTGAAGCCCGGTTTTGGTCCGGCAGCAGGAAACATTCCGGGGTAAAACTTATTGAATCCTTCTTCCATTTTAACGACCTGGTCACTGCCAAACAGATGCTCAACAACATTATGGTCTACGCCGGGAAAAAGAAGATGTCGATCAATGAGGATTCTTCCGCGATCTTCCACTTTCATCAGGTCTTGCGATCTTTTGTACGAGCCTGCTATGCAATCAGGATGAAGGATTTGACTAGGGAAATGAATACTAATCCGGAAAAAAATTTTCCACTGATCCAGGCTTCTCTTTCGGATAAAGAGTATCTAAATCCGACTTTGGTATTTAAAAACGCTTTTGCAGAATATAGCATCAAGGATTTCGACTACTATATAGCTATTGCAGTCTATTTCTCAATGGGAGTCTTCAAAAATGCTGAGGAAAGCAGCCTTATCAGCCCTTACATCCATCTTACCAAAATGCTGGATGCGGCACATCTTATACTCGAAAGAAGAATCCAAAAGAATCAATAACCATTAAAAGTAAACTCAGAGAATGGAAAACAGTACTTAAAAATATCCCCACCACAATAAAAAAGCCCTTTCCGCAAAAGTTTGGCGACCAAACGGAAAGAGCATAATCAGTTTTAATAATTATTAAAAACCTATTCAAAAGTATGAAAAATATCTTTTGCAGGGGAATCCTATGCCTTGTTATAGTGGTGTATGGATATACCTCTGCACAGAATAAGCCCCTGAAAAAAGGCAACACCGTTCCGGAAAGTTTCTATACAAAACGATTTGAGGCTGTTAACACCTCACAGAATTCCATCAGCTTTTCAAAAGACAGAAATAAACTCATCCTCATCGACTTCTGGGCGACTTGGTGCAGCAGCTGCCTGGCCAACTTTCCGAAAATGGAAGCCCTACAACAGCAGTTCGCTGACCGGATCTCCATTGTAGCCGTTACCGACCAAAACCGGACTGTGCTGGAAAAATTCTTTTCCTCAGCCAATGGAAAGCGCTATGTCGGGATGTCTTCTGTAACAGGTGATCAATTCCTCCACCAGCTTTTCCCACACAAAGGCGTGCCTTATATAGTATGGATCAAAGATGGCAAGGTACTCAACACCACCGATGCCGAACAGGTGACGGAAAAAACCATCAGCGAGGTCTTGGGAGGTCAACAATCATCTCTACAGACCGTTGTCCAGATCGATAAGACCCGTCCACTAATGCTATCCGAAAGCTATGATGCAGAAAAGAACACCCAGCTATCAGCCTATTCCTTTCTGTCAAAAGGCAGGATCCGGTCTCTGGATTATGGTACCTGGTTTCACAGGGACAAAGGTAAAACCTACGGCAGGCAGTTTACCAATCTTTCCCTGATGGAAATTTACAGTGCTTTGGGCGATGAACTTTTTGAACTTCGGGGAGAACATTTCAGTACCAAAAGGATCATCAACAGAATTAGAAAACCTGAAGAGATCGATTTCAAAACCACAGTTCCCGAAGCAGAAACCGATTCCAAATTATATAGTATCGATTTTATAGTCCCTAAGACACAGGCCGATTCCCTGTATGACAGAATGCTCAGGTTCATCAATGATAATACCGCCTTCAGCGCATCCCTTGAAAGGAGATTGACCAGATGCCTTGTACTCAAACGCATTTCCGACACCGACAAAATGGGAAGTAAAGGCGGAGCATTCCGGGATAACTTTTTCGGTCAGCCTTCAGAGCTGAACAATGCCCCTTTGGAATATCTGATCTCCGCCCTTAATGCCAATAGCGATCTAACGCCGCTTCCCGTGATCGATGAGACTGGCTACAGGGGAAAAGTGGACCTGTGGTTTTCCAGGATAAATGACTTCGCAGGCTTTCAAAAAGAACTGGTCGGATATGGTCTAGTACTGGAAGAATCGGAACGTCCCCTCCTGATGTTTATCATCAAAGACAAACAACCTTAAATATAAAATGTTATGAAGAAAACTTTAATCTTTCCCCTGTTGGGCTTCAGTATTTGTGCGATGGCACAGCAGCGGATTCAGGGCGTAGTAACCGACACTACAACCTCAAAACCGATTCCGGGTGTCAGGGTAAGTATTGCTGATGCAAAAACAACAACGCTCACAGATAAAGACGGGCAGTTCAATCTGATGGTTGAAAATGGGGCTTCCCATACGGTGACCATAACATTTTCTGGAAAAGGTTTCCAGAACCGGGAATTGAAGCTCGTCCTCCCTTTGCAGAAACCGCTGAACATACTGCTTTCGCCCAAAGTGACCGATATACAGGAAGTGGTCATCTCAACCGGCTATCAGAAGATCCCTAAAGAAAGAAGCACCGGCTCCTTTTCCTCAGCGGATAACAAACTCCTGCAGCAGCAGATCACCACCAATATCATAGACCGTCTGCCAGCCATACTGAGTGGTCTGAGTGTCAGCACAGGCTTATCTGAAAGCGGTCAGTTGATGATCCGGGGGCTCAGCACTTTTCAGGGACCCAGAAACCCACTGATCATTCTCGACAATTTTCCCTACGAGGGAGACCTTGGCCGCCTCAATCCGAATATGGTCGAGAGCATTACCGTACTGAAAGATGCCGCTGCATCAAGCATCTGGGGAGCAAGGGCCGCCAACGGGGTTATCGTGATCACCACGAAGGGATCAAAATTCAATCAGCCGCACTCTGTTGAATTTACAGCCAATACCACCCTCAGTTCCAAACCGGATCTTGGCTATAGCAGGCAGATGTCAAGCTCAGATTTTATTGATGTGGAAATGCAGCTTTTCAAAAATGGCTATTATAACAGCGATATCAATTCACCCGGCCATCCGGTGCTTACCCCTGTTGTGGATATCCTCAATAAAGAACAGCAGGGATTGCTCCTCCACGATGAGGCGATGAAACAGATAGACCGACTGCGTACGATCGACGTGCGTGACCAATACCGGAAATATATGTACCAGCCGATGGAAAACAGGCAGTATGCCCTCAATCTTTCAGGAAGCGCCCAAAGATTATCCTGGACCTCTTTTATAGGCTATGATGACAATTCCAGAAATCTGGGTGAGAAGTATCAGCGGCTGAACACAAGATTTCAGAATGTATGGAAACCCACAGACAAACTGACGCTGACCACAGGTGTATATTTTACCAATACCCGATTTACGAGCGGGCGAAGTGCCTACAATACCATTACGATGAAAGGGAACTGGAAGATTCCCTATATTGAATTTGCAGATGCCCAGGGAAATCCTCTGGTGGTCAATTCCATCTTTGACCAGAACTATAAGAACAGCCTTCAGGGCAGTGGTCTCCTGGATTGTAACTACTATCCGCTGACCGACTGGCAGCATAACGTCACCCATAATGATACCAATGAGATCATCATCAATGCCGGGATTAATTACAAGATCATCAAGGGGCTTGATGCCGATGTCAAATATCAATACCAGCGCGTGAATGGGCAAAGCTCAAACCTTTGGGATAAGGACAGCTACGAAGCAAGATACCTGATCAACAGCTTTGCACAGAAAGATCCTGACGGGAGCATCAGGTTCATCATTCCCAAAGGCGGTATCCTGAACAAGGGTAACACCCAGGCGGCGATCAATAATCTCCGGGGACAGCTTAACTATGACAGGACATCCGGCAGGCATAATATCTCGGCGATCGCCGGCGGTGAGGTACGGGAGACCATCACCAACTATGAAACGAACCGTTATTATGGCTACAACCCAAATGATATGTCCTTCGGGGTGGTTGATCTTACCCAGCAATATCCGCATTTTGTCACGGGGGAAAATAACTTTATTGAAAATAGCAGATCTTTGAGGAGAACCGCACTCAATTTTCTGTCCTTTTATGCCAATGCTGCCTACACATTTGATAAACGCTATGTGGTCTCCGGGAGTGTCCGCAGGGATGCGAGCAACCTGTTCGGTCTCAAGACCAATGAACAATGGAATCCGTTCTGGTCAGCAGGCTTAGCCTGGAACGTGTCGAACGAAAAATTTTACAGGCTGAACTGGCTTCCCAATATCAAACTACGAGGTTCTTACGGCTTCAACGGCAATATCGATCCTGCTATGGTAGCAGTGACCACGATCGCCTATGACCCGGAAGTTTCCGTATATACAGGTGGACCGACAGCAAGGATCGACCAGTACTTCAATCCTAAGCTGCGATGGGAAATGATGAGGATGATCAATGTGGGCCTTGATTTTTCCACAAAGAATGACCGGATCTCCGGCTCTGTGGAGTTCTATACCAAAAAAGGAAGTAATCTGTTCGGACAGGCACCTATCGATTATACCACCGGCATCACGACCATGCTGTGGAATGTGGCGGGAATGAAAGGAAACGGAATGGATGTGGTGCTCAAAACAAAAATTGTGGACAGGCAATTTAAATGGAACAGCACCATTAATTTCAGCACTTATAAGGATAAAGTGACCGATTATTACCTTCCGACAACTTTTGCCGGTGACTTTGTGACCCAGGCGGGTTCTACGGCTCCTGTTTCAGGTGTTGACGGAATGCCGGTCTATGCGGTATTTGCTTACAAATGGGCAGGGCTCGATCCGCAGACAAGAGACCCCCGAGGTTACCTGAACGGTGAAGTCAGTAAAGACTATACCGAGATCATTGCTTCGGACAAAGGCATCGAGGATCTTCAGTATTTTGGTTCTGCTATTCCGACTAACTTTGGTTCATTCATTAATTCATTCGGTTATAAACAATTCAGTCTGGATGTTGGAATTACCTATAAGTTTGGGTATTGGTTCAGACGAAGCTCCATCAACTATACCAGTCTGATGAGCAGCCGGGACGGGCATAGTGATTATTCCCAAAGATGGCAGAAACCGGGTGATGAACTTTTCACTGATGTTCCTTCAAACACCTACACGGCCAATTCTGCCAGGGATACATTTTACAGCGGCTCATCAGTATTGGTAGAGAAAGGAGACCACATACGCCTGCAATATGTCAACTTCGGATATCAGCTCAATGCATCCCAGCTGACGGGATTTCCTCTAAAAAGCCTGAACCTTTATTGCTCGGTGAGCAATCTTGGGATCCTCTGGAAGGCCAATAAGGCAGGAATTGACCCCGACTACAACTGGGGAACCTATTCATTGAAGCCTGTCACCACATATTCACTGGGATTGCGGGCTCAATTTTAAAACAGCATTAAGCAAGTATTAGTAAAAAACAACATTAATATTATGAGAAACAAAACAATAATAATCGTTCTTTCAGTCTTATGCTTATCATCCGCCATCGGATGCTCAGATTTTCTGGAAGAAAAATCGGACAGCCGGTTGGTCACGCCTGAAACCCTGGAGGACAATCAGGCACTTTTAGACCGCATCTCAAATCTGCTGGGTGGTAACAGTATCAGTGCTGAAATTTCGTCTGATGACATCTACATTACAGACAGTGATTATAATGGCTCAGCTATGAGCCTGATAAACGGTTGTACACCTGGCAGCCTAACCTGGTATCAAGGTCAAGCGGTAACGACTGGGAGAGTTGCTTTTACAGGATCAACATCTGTAATACGGTTCTGAATAACCTTCAACAGTATCACATAGGCAATTCAGGAAATGTAGAAGGACAAGCCCTGGCGATCCGTGCGTCCATCTATCTGGAAGCAGCCCAGATCTGGTGTCTGGCATACAATAAGACTAATGCCGGCAACGACCTTGGACTGCCTCTTCGGCTGGATCCCGATGTTAACCAGCCATCTGTACGATCTTCCTTATCGCAGACCTATGACCGGATATTGACAGACCTCCATACGGCGGTTTCCCTTCTTCCTGATAAGCAGGTGTCGGTTACCAGGGCTTCAAAGGCTACGGCTTTAGGCCTGCTTGCAAGGACTTATCTGTATATGGGAGATTATGCCAATGCATTGCAATATGCCGATCAGGCGCTGGCAATTGACGGTGAGCTGTTGGATTTTAATTCTCTAAACAGCGGCGACTCTTATTCCATCAAAGAAATGAACGTGGAAGTGCTACTTCCCACAACAATTGCCTATTCGCCCATATTGTCCGGAAATAATGCCAAAATCACACAGTCCTTTTATGATTCCTATGATAATAATGATCTAAGAAAAAGTATTTTTTTCAGAACTAATTCCGCTGGCTTCATTCTTTTTAAAGGCAATTATTCCGGGACTTCCCAACGCTCATCGGTATTGGCGAAGGATGAATTATACCTGATCGCTGCGGAAAGTGCCGCACAGCTGAATGAGCTTGACAAAGCGATGGAAAGACTCAACGGACTATTGGTGAAAAGGTGGAAGAGCGGAACATTTACTGATTTTACAGCGTCTGATAAATCAACATCTCTTGAGCTGATACAAAATGAAAGGAGAAAGGAATTGCTTCTGCGAGGGCTGCGGTGGGCGGACCTGAAACGCTATAACCGCGACGGTGCCAATATCAGTCTTAGCAGAACTGTTGCAGGACAGACTTACACTTTAGCTCCCAAGGACCTGCGGTATGCCATCGCTATACCCGAGGATATTATAAAACAGACCGGGATGCCACAAAATCCCAGATAAAAAATGAGGGCTGTCCGTTCGGACAGCCCTCACTTATAAAATGGTAAGATTTAAGGCGCCAGTTTTCTCTGAACGGCAATTCCTAAAACCTGCGAATTGGTTTTGGATCCCAATACCGAACTCAGTGAGCTTCCTTCCGGTACAATTACCTTACAAGGTCTGTCACCGGATGTCACGCAACCTGCGCTTCCACTTGCCGAATTGGTCCAGTTGGCGGTGTTATGGAAAGCGCCTTCATTCATATCTTCACTAATGTAGTAAAATGTCTGATCGGCCGCTTTTTTCTCCATCACTTTGAAGGACATCACAGCCCCTGAGAATATCACGGCAGCAATCGCTACCGCATTGGCTTTCAAAATTTGATTAAGTTTCATAGTTCCGGTCTTTTTATACATCAAAAAAGATTACCATAAAAACTTTAGAAATCTGCCTGGGAATTATGGTCGAACCGGTAAGAATTACTCATTGTACCCATAGTTTTAAAAACTTGCCGTACCATTATACCGCATTCTTTGTATTCCCGGACAAATTGTGGTTAGTAAATACATTAAAAATTGTAGGTTGTTAAACAGCTTTCGGCTGTCTAATTTTAAGGTTGAACATTAATAGCAAATCAGTCATAATCATCCGTAAGCAAACTACGGTAACATACTTAGTCAGCAGGCCTGCTGTATCTTAGATTTAAACCTAAAGCAATAGAAGAAAGGATGACACAGCCAATATTGAAATACAGATGCTGATGCCAGCTCATTTTCTCCAAAATTCCGCCGCAGGAGCATGGTAGATTTTTACTTTTACTTAGTAGTAAAGCAATATATATGGTGAAGATGAGCATCAAAATTAAACAACCAATCAGTCCTATAGTTCTGGTTTTCCGGTAGCATAACAATCCTGCTATAATAACTTCGACAATGATTATCGTGTAAGGCAGGAATTGCGAGAATCCATTCAACAATGGTGATGCTGAAATCTGAACCTGGAAATTCTCAAAATCCAATACCTTACTAATAGCTGCATAGCAGAAGAGAATAACAAAGAAAATGCTTACCGAAAATGGTATTATTTTTTTTAAATATTTCACGACATTAGTTTTTTGTTGACAGTATTTCTTTGTAAAGTATATGTCTATTTTTCTAACAATTACTGATCAAATGTAAAACAGAAATTCAACAAAAAAAACGATTTAAGATGCCTGTTTCCTATGTCTAATGCCAGTTTATAAACTGATTCTCTGTATCAATATTTCAGAACGGCATAGGTCTAGGCTATAGTTTTTTTCATAAATGTGATTATAAGTTGGATTTAGACATTGTGCTCAAAAAGACAAATGATGCTTATTCATCACATCAAATGTTATTTTGTGTGAATAAGAACCGTGATTGATAGCATTTTGGTTATGTAGTTTACAAAACACTTGGAGATTCCATAAAAAATAACGTAATTTTATAAAACGTTTTAATAAAATGAAGGTAACGTGCAGATGTTCAGGTTGTTTATATTGCTTTTGGTTTCCACTGCGGAATTATGGGTTGCGCAGAGCAAAGACAATGTGGCCTATCATCAGATTAGAAAAAAGTATGATCACCACAAGGTTAATGATACTACAGCACTTTCTTACGTTGACCTTTTAATCGCCCTCGCGAAAAAAGAAAAAAATTATTCTGAATTAACATATGCATACCAAGATGCCCTGAATTTTGAGCCATCAGGATACCGCAAAAAGCTGTATGCAGACAGTGCAATAACTTCCGCTCAGCATAGTTGTAATAGCGATCTTATTGCCTCTGCTTATCTTGGAAGGGGAATTGTGTCTTACTTTATTTTTAAAGACTATCAACCTGCATTGGATGATTATATAAAGGCGTTATCCTACGCCAGATATAGCCCATATATAAAGTATAATATATTATATCACCTAGGTGTAATGAAAAGTTATCTGGGATATTACGGTGAGGCGGTCAGTCAATTTGAGGCCTGTTCTGCATTCTTTAGACAGGAAATTTTGAAAAATATTTCCCCAGATATCCTTTATAATATGCGCAAAGGCTATTATAACAGTTTACATCAGCTTATCTATTGCTACCAGCAAATGGGAGATGATGATAGCGCCGACCGCTTAATTGAAATAGGCAAGAGGGAAATACCCAAAGATTTAGATTTCGTCAAGTTAAGGAATTGTTTTTTTAAATGTGAAGGCATTTCTAAATTCCGTAAAGGAAATTACGAGCAAAGTATTGCCGATCTCAATAGTGCACTTCCGGAACTGGTCAGGGTAAATGACTTTGCCAGGGTATCGATGATCTACTTTTATCTGGGAAAGAATAAAATGGCTCAACAACAGCAACAAGAATCCTTTAGTTTTTTTAGAAAAGTAGATTCTATTTATCAGAAACATCATTTTTTCTTTCCTGAGCTTACGGAAAACTATGACATTTTACTAGAAAATGCCCGTAAACAATCAAATATAGATGAGAGCTTATCTTTTGCCAATACCCTCCACGAAATTGAAAAAGTAAACATAGAAGACAGACATCATCTTTTTATACAGTTTGAGGCGGAGAGGATAAACATTGAATATGCGAGCATTACACAACGTTACAGGAATATCCTCTTTGGCGTTGTAGTTGTCTCAATTTTTTTACTTGTGTTCACGGTCAATACTTATCTGGAAAAGAAAACTGAGAAAACATACGATGTGGTCTTAGCGGGTGTGGGTATTGATATTAAGGAACTAGAGCCCGATGTCTCACCACCAAAATGGACATTGAGTGCAGAGATTCGCAATAGAATTCGGAAGAATCTACAGAAATTTGAAGACGAAAAAGAGTTTTTGGAACCGAACCTGAGTTTGAAAAAAATTGCACTAAAAGTAGGGACAAACCCTAATTATCTATCTTCCTACATTAACACAGAGAAAGAAATGAATTTTAACCGCTATCTAAGTGAGTTGCGCATCAAGTATATTGCCGAGCTGCTCGCAGAAGATCCTATAACAGCTCATCAGAAAACGGAAGTTCTTGCCAATTTATGCGGAATTGCCTCACGCTCCAACTTTCTAAAATTGTTTTCGGAGATCTATGGTATGTCACTGCAAGAGTATCAGCATCAGTGCAGAGAGAAGTTTTCTGAGAATGAAGATCTTAATTAAGTTGTGTTTGGATGATGTCTAAAAACACTCCTCGAATCGTAAAGTTTCTGGTATCTATATTTTAGACATTACCAAATCAATTTCATAGATTTTCTCTGATTCAAGAGATTGAAGGAGATTGAGGAAGATTGAATTGCTGAAATCCTGTAGATATTGATTCAATGCGTATATTTGGAATGTTCAAGAATAATAAATAAGAGATAAATATGGGATTTTTTGACTTTTTCAAGGCAAAACAAAAAAAGGAAAATGAGTTAAAAGAAAATGATGAAGTAATTTCACAATCTGAAAAAATCAATGAAAATTCTATGATTGATAGTGAATACCATAAACCATCAAATTGGACTTCGAATTATATTTATGGATTCATTAATTGAAATCCAATGCAAAAAATTTCTAATCATAATGATTTAGTCGAAATTATTAGAAATACTATTGGTAATAGAAAAGGTTACATTGCAATAGATTCAATATTCCATCCGTATAATTTAATAAATCATAAAGGCGCTACTGCGTGGGATTTAGCTTGGTTTTGGTTGTATGCTCAGGACCAAGGAAAAATTATTTCTGAAATTGCGAGAAATGAAACTGCTACAATTGTTCCATCTGAAAATTTAAATCTACTTGAAAATTTCAGGATTTGGCCGAATGACAATTTAAATCCACACAAAAATAAGCAGTATGATAAGTTCGTTCCTTTTGTTCTGCCTTATTTAACTTACTCGATAGATGATAAAGATGAAGAACATTGGGTAAAAATGATAAATGCTGAATTGCAATTGCAGGGGCACGCTCATAAGTATATAGAAAATTTCAACCGTGTCTTATCAAATAATGTTGAAGGACACGTTATGACATTAGGTTTTGGAGAATTTAATAGAGAAAATTTAGACGATCTGATCAATAAATTCACAGATTTTTATGACCAGAATATGAGTAGAAAATAAAACTCTTAGCTTTTACGGGTTGAAATAGAGTCGGAAAAACAACTTTGACGTAAGAGATTACACCGTAAACATTTGTGTAAAAATCATTTCATTACAGGTCATTTCTGGCATTATTTTATCAACACTAATAATAAAGATAATTAATGAAAGATCTACTATTTGAAAATTGGGGAAAGCTTGGACAGGTCGCATTGATGACCATCGCCTCTTTTGTCATACTGTTCCTTTTCATCAGGATCTCAGGAAAAAGAACCCTGGCTAAGTTCAACGCTTTTGATTTTGTGGTCACGGTCGCTTTGGGTTCCACATTGGCCTATATGATGCTTGCGATGGTTCCATTGGCAGAAGGTGTAATGGTCTTATTTCTGATAATAGCTTTACAATACCTGTTCGCGAAATTGGCCAGTACGTCCTGTTGTGGATTTTCAAAGACCAATTGATTTTCTGAAATTGCTCTGGCGGCAAAACGAACGGGTAAACCCTCATTCTGGTTTTTGACTGTTGGAATATAATACAGCCTGTTCTTTTCCTGAACGAGCCGGACATTCTCAAAAACAATCGTGTCTTTGTCTTTGACACTATAACTTTTTCCCGAAAATTCGTTATTGCCAGCTTTAGTCCAGGTTTCATAGATGCTGCCTTTCTGGGTTTTATTTTCCCAGGTGCCAATCAGCCATTCCGCTTTTTGAATATCATTTTTATGCTTTATTGTCCAGGCATAAAGAATAGCCAAACTAACAACTGTAATAAAAAATTTTGCTTCTGTTTTCATAGTTTTAGTTCATTGAATGAATTGTCATTTGGCAAAGTTGCGATGTTTTTGAAAACTAAAATTGTAAAAATGGGACAAGTCTAATCCTTTCCGTAAAAAAGCGAAGACATCTTGAGGTGATTACCATAAAATTCTTTGGGCGTAGATCCTGTAAATTCTTTAAACTCTTTGATAAAGTGCACCTGGTCGTAATACTTGTTTTCGTAAGCCAGTTCTGCGAAGTTGGAAAACTGGTCGCTCAGCAACATTTTGAGCGCAGCCTGCAATCGGATCGTCCTGGATAGTTGTTTCGGGCTTAGCCCAATAGCTGAAGAAAATTTGCGTAATAATTGTTTGCGATCGATTTTGGTAAGTCTGGACAGTTCGTCAATCGGGAGTTGTCCATTGGCTGTTATAATCGTTTCAACAGTTGATTTGATAATGCGGTCAATGGTTTCGATGTCGGTCAGTCGATCCAGTAAAAATATTTCAATAAGCTTTATTCTCTCTGAAGTGGAATTAGCATTTAAGATCTGTTGCTCAATTTCCTGTCCGTCCTTTCCAAAAAGCTTTTCCAATGAAATGGCGGTATTTTCCATCTCTTTTATCGGAATTGTGGTAAAAGGTAAAAATCCTTCTGGATAAAAGCGAACGGAGAAAATTCCTGTCTCGCCGGTCGGCTCGATCTCAAGTGGTCGATTCAATTGTCCGATGACAAAACATCTGGGCTGAATAATACTATTCTCATTATCTAAGTATTGTTTGTACAGATCGCCATAATGAAAGATCATCTCCATACATCCATCTGGAACGATGGTTTGCTTTTCAGGCGTTTCTTCTTTCGGGCTTTCCAATGTCCAATAACATTTGATAAATGCTGTCAGGTCCTGATCCGGTTCAAATGTCTGATAATTCATTGGCTTTTTTGATAAGATTTATTTTAAGCAATTCAAATATAATCAATCTTCGCATAGGAGATTAATGAATCATCTATCATAAACCTGCGTGATGTAATACACGTAAACCTGAAACCTGCGCAAAATGTGCA
Organism: Chryseobacterium gambrini; assembly: GCF_900156825.1. Lineage (GTDB taxonomy): Bacteria > Bacteroidota > Bacteroidia > Flavobacteriales > Weeksellaceae > Chryseobacterium > Chryseobacterium gambrini. The sequence continues at coordinate 726,374 of NZ_FTOV01000001.1, forward strand.
CAGGTCAGATTAAAATCGGCTCGAAAATTAAGCAACTCAACACTGATCCTGCGTAAAAATTGAGCCGGTCATCACTAATCTTGCGCAAAATTAGAGCCGTATACTGTTGATGCGGCTCAAGAATTAAACCTCCATATCTCTAAATTGTATCTAGGAAAGTAAAGTAGCTCATATCCCTGCTTAAAAATTGCGCCACTTTTTTGAAAACTGGCTCAAAAATATTACCACAAAACGTTTACCTGGCTCAAAGAGTGAGCTGTTCATCACTAACCCGGCGCAGAATTTGAGCCGGATAATGTCGATGCGGCTCAAAAATTAAACCGCCATATTGCTAAACTGTATCCAAGAAACTATAGCAACTCATATCCCTGTGCAAAAATTGAGCACCCTTTTTGAAAACCGGCTCAAAATTGTTACCACAACACGCTTACCTGGCTCAAAAAGTAAGCCGGTCATCCCTAACCCGGCGCAGGATTTGAGCCGGATACTGTAAATGCGGCTCAAAAATTGAGCAGCTCTGATATCATTGTCTTTTCTGTTTTTTTTCTTTTCAAAAGCAATTAATACAACTGATTAATAATCAATTAAATGCAGTCATATTTCAGAGCTCTGAAAAATCAGCGATACAATTAAGCAAGATGTGTCTTTGTATATACAAACTTTTCAAGTTGTACATCCAAAGACTCTCTTGCCTTTTTTGCAAAAAGGGGAAAAGACTTCGGAACTCGTCTTTTTCTTTGTAAACCATTTAGTAGATTCCAATTTATTCTTTTTTAATCTCCAAAAGATTCCTGAATCATTCAGATTGTTCTTATTTAGCCCACGCTCCTCTAACACTATTGTTTTCAATGTTTTAATACTACAACTTTGTAGAAGAAAACTAAGTCAAAAACAAAAATGAAGTAGTTATGATCGTAAACCTAATCACCAAAGAAGACCTTCAGGAATTTAGAACCGAATTGCTGGAAGACATACAAAACCTGTTTCAAATAAAAATTTCCCAGCAGAAATTATGGCTACGTTCGTCAGAGGTCAAAGCACTTCTGAAAATCTCCTCCGGAACATTGCAGAAGCTACGCATCAATGGAACTTTATCTTACACCCGTGTCGGCGGGACACTATATTACAATTACAAAGACATTGAAGAAATGCTGAAAAATAAGCAATGATATTTCGAAGTACCAAAACTAAATTATGAATTATATCAAACACCTAACAGCTTTCTATGAAAAGGTGGCTCAGGACAATTCGCTTAATCCATCACACATCAGCCTCTATTTAGCCTTATTCCAGTTCTGGAATTTCAGCCGTTTCCGAAATCCGGTCAGTATTTCCCGCGATGAGGTAATGCGAATAAGCAAAATCCGCTCAAAAGCCACCTATCATAAATGCCTGAAGAATCTCCATTCCTCGGGCTATATTGATTATCAGCCGTCTTATAATCCGTTTCAGGGAAGTCAGGTGGTGATGGTGGATTTTGGTGGAGAGTTGAAGGTAGCTGGAAGGAAGAATAAACTTATTTGCTTCTAAATAGAAATCCCAATCAGTGTTTGGGATTTTTTAAGACTGACATTAACGATAATCTATGCTGAGTTCCATTTTTTAAGAGTTTATTTACTCATAATTTATGAACTAAAACGGTTTTAATGAAAAGTTTCAGGATATTTTTTTACAAAACAATATAAAAAAATATTATTTTATATATTTTTGTATATTACGAATTTTCTATTTATGGAAGAAACAAATGAACTTAAGGCTATAGATTTTTTTTGCGGTGCAGGAGGAGTGACTTGTGGTTTTAGAGAAGTCGGAATAAAAGTTTTAGCAGGAGTGGACATTGATGCAAAATTTAAAGCCACTTATGTTAAAAATAATGATGCAATTTTCATTAATGAAGATGTTTCAAATTTATCTCCCGAGGATTTGAATAAATATGTTGAGGTAAAAATAAATGATGACAATTTAATTTTTGTGGGTTGTAGTCCATGTCAGTATTATTCTAATTTAAAATCTGATAAAACAAAATCACAAAAGAGCAGATTGTTACTTGAGGATTTTAAAGAATTTGTTCTCCATTTTCGACCTGGTTTCGTTTTTATAGAGAATGTTCCTGGATTGGAAACAAAGGTAGGAAGTCCAATACATAATTTTAAAAAAAGTTTAAAAAAGGAAGGGTACGTTTTTGATCAAAAAGTTGTTAATGCAAAATACTTTAATGTTCCTCAGAATAGAAGACGTTTCGTGTTAATAGCATCAAGACTTAACCCTGAGATTAAGTTACCTTTACAAGATAAAAAAAAGGAAAATATCTTAACAGTAAAAAAAGCTATTGGTAATGAAAAACTTTTTCCAAAAGTTGAAGCAGGCTTTATTGATAATTCGATATACATGCACACAGTTTCAAAGGTTAGCGATTTAAATCTGCGAAGATTAAAACAAACACCAAAAGATGGTGGTTCTAGAAAAAACTGGGAAAATGATAAAGATTTACAATTAGAGTGTTATAAAGATCACGATGGGCATTATGATGTTTATGGAAGAATGTATTGGGATAGACCTTCTCCAACTATCACAACAAGATTCATATATACGAGTACGGGGCGTTATTCGCATCCGGAACAAGATAGAGCTATTTCCTTACGGGAAGGTGCAACATTGCAATCATTTCCTTTAGATTACAACTTTTACTCTTCAAATAAAGGTGCTGTAGCGACAATGATTGGTAATGCAGTTCCTCCCAAATTAGCTAAAGCTATAGGGGAAACAATTTTTGAACATTGGAAATTATGGCGCAATTCAAAGCAAGAGCTAGAGCAATAGATTTACTTGGGAGACAGCAAATTGCAGGAATCCCTACAGCAATTAACGAGCTTTTCAAAAATGCTCATGATGCTTATGCTGATCATGTAGAAGTTGATTATTTCAGAAAAGAACAACTTTTTATATTGAGAGATGATGGTCTTGGTATGACCAAAGATGATTTTGAAAAAAGGTGGTTGGTTTTAGCCACAGAAAGTAAATTCTCTAATCATAAAACACCACCGCCACCAATTGCTTTAAATAAACCTCCAAGACCCATAATGGGCGAAAAAGGTATAGGTCGATTGGCAATTGCATCAATAGGAAAACAAGTTTTAATACTATCAAGAGCAGAGAGAGAAGGAAAACTCATGCCTTTAATGGCTGCCTTTATAAATTGGGGAATATTTGAATGCCCTGGAATTAACTTAGATCAAGTTTTTATTCCTGTTATTGAACCTGAAAACGATTTTTTAACAGTTGAAGAACTTGAAAGTATGAAATTGTCAATGATTGAACATTTAAAAAAAATCGCTGACAATGATGATATTGAACATAAGGATTTTATCAAATTAAAAAATGAAATAGATTCTTTTAATTGCGATCCTTTTGAATTAATGGACTGGTTGCCCAATAATCTATCATTAACTGAAAAATCAGGAACACATTTTTATATTTCGCCATGTGATGAGAACTTAAATGCAAATATCGATGGTGATAAAGATGTAAGAGATGAAGCTTCAAGTCTAGAGAAGATGCTTATTGGTTTTACAAATACAATAACACCAGACCATTCAAAACCTAATATCGAAACAGCTTTCAGAGACTACAGAGGAGATGATGGAATTTACTATGACCTTATTGGTGAGGAATCATTTATTAGTCCCGCTGAATTTAAAATTATGGATCATCATTTTAAAGGTGAATTTGATGAATTTGGCCAATTTGTTGGGAATGTAAAGGTCTATGATAATGATTTTGATAATCATAAAATAATATGGTCGGGAAATAATTTTAGAAAAACTTCTTGCGGAAAATTTTCGATTGAAACTGCATATCTACAGGGAGATATGAAGCAGTCATTATTAGAACAGGGATTATATAGTCCGATCAGGAGTAAATTAGACCGTTATGGAGGCTTATATATCTATAGAGATGGAATAAGAATATTGCCATATGGAGATAATAATTTTGACTTTTTAGATATTGAAAAAAACAGATCGAAGAGTGCAAGTTATTATTTCTTTTCCTACAGAAGAATGATAGGCATTGTAGATATCTCTAAATCAGAGAATCCAGAGCTTATAGAAAAAGCCGGGCGTGAAGGATTTATAGAAAACAAAGCTTACCGACAATTAAGAGATATCTTAAAAAATTTTTTTGTACAACTTGCTAATGACTTTTTCAGGGAAAAAGGCAGTGGAGACTTTACATCAACTTTCTTGACAATAAGAAAAGAAAGAGAAAAAATGTACAAAGCCAAAGAGCAAAGAGAAAAAAGAGCAAAAGAAAGAAAAGATAAGTTTTTAGAAGAAATAAATACTTTTTTTGAAAGTGTGCAATCCGGCGATTTACAAAATAATATCAATGAAATTTTAAATTCTACAGAAAAGAATATGGGATCTGTAGCTTATATAGCTGATCCTGATGAAGCAAGTCAAAAACTTATTGATTATGAGTTTGAAGGTAGAAAAAAGTTAACTGAATTAAGAGTTAAAAATAAAGTTATGTCTCCAAGAGCTTTTAGTCTTACGAGAGAACAACGAAGAAATTGGGAATCATATTTAGAAGAATATAGTCGGATCAGTAACGAGTATTTTAATAATGCTGATAAGAAAATTGAAGAATTATTAAACAGGTTTCAGTACGAACTCAATATTGAGATAAGCAGGAGGAAGAGAATTGAAAAGCATGTTGATTTAATTTCGGAAGAGGCTAAAGACACTACAAAGAAAAGGTTCGATGAGGCAAGAAATATTGCCGAGGAAATATCTTTTAAAGTACGGAGATTGACCCAAGAATTGATGGGTGATCTTGAACAAAAAATAAGACAGACAAAAATAGGTTTAACAGATATTAAATTATCCAATACGAGTGATGTTGATATATATGAAGAAATAAAACAAATCGAAACACCAATAATTGAAGAGAAAGATTATGCAAATTCTATTTTAGAAAATATTATCCATCAATTAGATAATATTTATTGGGAAAAGGATGAATCTGGCCGTATTGTGACAAACGCTCAAATCACTGAAGCTATTGAAGAGGAATTAGAAGAAGCCAAAGAGAAAATGTTTGCTGATATTGAGTTAACACAACTTGGTTTAGCTGTCAATATTGTACATCATGAATTTAATAGTACTGTAAATTCTTTAAGAAATGGTATTCGAGATTTACAACGATGGGCGGATGTGGACAACAAAATAGACTCAACGTATAGAAACATTAGAACCAATTTTGAGCATTTAGACACCTATTTATCTCTTTTAACACCTCTTAATCGTAGATTGTATAGAAAGGAAGAAAATATTAAAGGAGAAGAGATATACCTATTCCTTTTAGATGTTTTTAGAGGTAGAATTGATAGACATAAAATTAACTTGAGAAGAACAAAAGCATTTTCCGATATTAAATTCAAGGGATACCGTTCCCAATTCTATCCTGTATTTGTAAACCTTGTTGACAATGCAATCCATTGGCTTAAACAAACAACAGACGATCATGAAAGAATTGTAAGATTACATGCAGACATGAACAAAAATATTTTTTATGTTTCAAACAACGGCCCAGAAATTAGTGTTGCTGATTATGAAAATATTTTTGAATTTGGTCAATCCAAGAAAAATAATGGTAGAGGAATGGGGTTATATATCTCGAAAGAAGTTTTACGCTCTGCTGGATACACTATTTATGTAGGAGAGCCGAGAAAAGAGATGAATGTAACCTTTGTTATTTCACCAATTAACCAAGATGAAAATGAGTGAAAATTATTTTGAAGAATCAATTGACGTAGCTGATAATTTCATAAAAACTATTTGTTTTGTTGACGACCAGCCTTTTTTTAACGATGCTGAAGATCCCGTTAATGAGGGAATTGACCATAGAATTAATGCAGATATTATCACCAAAGTATTTGCAAAAAAGGGAAAATCATGTTCATTTTTTAAATATAATAAAATTGAAGATGAAGATACGGTTTTAAAATTAGCCAAAAATTGTGATGTTTCCGTATTAGATTGGAAAATCATTATGGAACCAACAGAACAAAAGGGAAAAGAGGTTAATAAAATCTTATCTGAAGAAGAGTTAGAAGAGGATGTTGATATTGATGAGTCAAGAGGTATTTATGCAATAAAATTAATTGAGAAAATTTTAGGGGAGAATCATAAAACGCCTAAATTAATCATAGTTTTTACAGCAGAATATGATACGGAAAAAATTGTCATTCCTATTAGGAGAAAACTTGATGAGTTAGGTATCAATTACGAAGAAAATGAAGATGAATTATATTTTCATAACGATAAGATAAGATTATCAATTTATTTTAAGTTACCTGAAGATCGCAAACATATTTCTGAAGAAGTTAAAAGAAAAGAGGTTAATTTAGAAAGGTTACCCGAAATAATAAATTCTGAATTTGCACAATTAACTAATGCCCTAGTACTACAGGCGGCAATTAGGGCAATTTCTGAGGTTAGGAATAATACTTATAACTTATTAGAATCATATAATAGAAAGCTTGATCCAGCATACTTAACACATCGATCATTATTACCAAACCCGGATGATGCAGAAGATCAGCTATTAGAAATTATAGGTAGTGATATTAAAAGTTTAATAAAGGAAAGTGAGATTAATTCAATTATTAAAACGCGAGCACTTCCATTATTTTTAAAGGATCAATATAGGGCTGATACTTATCCATTTGTAGTTGACAATAGAGAACAGCTTGTAAACCTCAACCCACCAGAAAATATTAATATTGAAACTTTACAATCAATAGTTTTAAATGGTGTGGAAAAAACTTTTTATAAAAAAGAAATTCCATTTGAAGAAAATGTATTATTTTCAAAAATCTGCCATAAAAGTCTTACAAATACTTTTGCTAACAACGCGGATGAAGCTAAAATGAGTGATATAAAATTCTCAATCCTCACTACAATAAAACCAAGGTATTTGATTTCTGATTTTACAATGACATTAGGGACCATTTTGAAGGAAGAAAGAAAAGAAAGTTATTGGCTTTGTGTTCAACCTAAATGTGACTCTGTTAGAATTACTCAAAGAAAAAGATCATTCCTATTACTGAAATTAAATGCTGTTGAATCACCGAAAAAATTTCATTTTGTTGTTAAAGTGGATGATGCGTTTAAATTTTTCAAAATTAATTATAAAATATACGATTCTCAGTTAGTAGATTTTATTACTCATGCAAATGGTAATGTTCGCTCATTTGAAAGTGATTCCCAAATAAAGTTTAAAAGAGGTGATAATAAAGATATGTTATGGATAGGTGAATTAAAGAATGACTTTGCTCAGAATGTAAGTAATTCATTGGCTTTTGAACTTTCGCGAGTTGGATTAGATTTATCCGAATGGCTTAGAAGATGGTCTGGGAATTAAAAATTTAAGGAATGTACGAATTAGACCAATTAATAAATACAGTAAGCAGAATAAAAAATTCTGGAGGTGTTCAAAAATATATAGATTTTATTCAGTTCCCATTTTATAGAAATCTTGAATTAAATACAAAGATAAGTTTTGGATTTCCACTAACTGTTTTTATTGGTCAAAATGGTTGTGGTAAGTCTTCCTGTTTACACGCTTTATACGGCGCACCACGAAGAAGAACTCCTTATGAATTTTGGTTTGATACAAGTGTAGACCCAGTAGAATATTATGATGATCAGAAAAAAAGACATTTTTTTTGGTACAGGTTTAAAGGAGATGATAATTCTTATAAAGAGGTAGTCAAAGCAAGGATAAGAAGAAATAACGACCCTAATTATTGGGAAACTAGCCGCCCACTAGTATGGGCAGGAATGACATCCAGAGATGATGGAGAAAGAGATACCCCAATTGCTAAAGATGTTGTTTATATTGATTTTAGAGCTGAGTTGAGTGCCTTTGATAAATTTTTTCATTTTGGAAACACTTCAAGAACCTCAACAAGAAATAAACAAGAGTTTATCCGGAAGAAATCTAAACAGCTTCAAGATATAATTTCTGGACGAAAATCATTTGTATATACGAAGGCAGGAGCTATTAACAAACCGTTAAGGGTTTTAACTTTGGAAGAGCTTAAGTGGATATCCTTTATATTGGGAAAAGAATATATATCAGGAGAATATATTGAACATTCTTTTTTTAGAAATTTTGGTTATACCGTTATCTTTAATACGGGACATGCAAAATATTCGGAAGCTTTCGCAGGAAGCGGAGAAATTGCCGTAGTAAAGTTAGTTCTTAAAATTTTAGAAGCTCAAAGTTATTCTCTTATTTTACTTGATGAACCGGAAGTTTCATTGCATACGGGAGCTCAAGAGAGATTAAAAATTTTCTTATTAGAGCAAATAAAACTTAAGAAACATCAAATAATTCTGACGAGTCATTCTCCATCATTAGTAGAGGGATTACCTAAAGAAGCTATTAAAGTATTTTATCAAAATCCTAATACTAAAAGATTTTTAGTAAAAGAAAACCTCTCTCCTGAGGAAGCATTTTATCATATAGAGTTTCCTTTAACAAGGAAAAAAGAAATTATAGTAGAGGATATTCTGGCTCAAGAAATACTTTCGGTTGTTCTATCAGAAATTGGGCCCGAAACTAGAAATATGTTTAATATTAAGTTTAATCCGGGAGGTGAAAGTGTTATTAAAAAAGAGTTTATATCTGTGTTCTGTAGAGAAAATAATAGTTCTAATTATATTTTTTTTGATGGTGATCAGAAACCCAATAATAGTCATTACGATTGGACTAATTTTGCCGTATCTGATTTAACAGTTGATTTTTTAAAATCTAAAATACGAGAACAGACAAATGAAGAGATAAAATTTTCTGTAGATAGCTTAGGAAATGCAGGTAATGAGCAGCAACAAATAGACTTACTTAAAAAGTATTTAGAATATTACAAGAGAAACGTATTCTATCTACCAAAAAATACTCCTGAAGAAATAATCTGGGATGATGAATTTTCAACGATGATGGCTCAATCAGTATTGGATAACTTAAAATTTATTCAATATTCACAAGATTGTAATGCTGCTAATAGTTTTAAAAAGAAGTTTTCTGTATATACAAAATATATGATTGGAAATAATACCTCTGAAGATATTTTGAACACTCAAAAAGTATTTGTTCGGAAGTGGGTAAATGCTAAAAACCAGGACTATCAGATTCTAATTGATGCTATTAATTCCATAATTAACAATGGCTGACATCTATTCTTCTAAGAAGAGATCAGATATTATGTCTAGAATTTCGGGAAAGGATACTAGGCCCGAGGTTTTAGTTCGTAAGTATTTATTCTCAAAAGGTTATAGATTTAGGAAAAATGACAAAAGATTTCCAGGAAGACCAGATATAGTTTTACCAAAATATAAAACAATTATTTTTATTAATGGATGTTTTTGGCATGGGCATAATGATTGCAAAAAGTCTAAACTACCTGAAACCAGAAAAGAATTTTGGGAGGATAAAATTAATAAAAACATTCAAAGAGATAAAACTAACATTGAAGAATTAGAAAATCAAGGATGGAATGTCATTGTAATATGGGAATGTAAATTAAAGAGTAAGGTATTTGAGGAAACATTAGTTTGTATAATGGAAAAAATGAATAATCAACCTTAAACAACTAGCTAAATGAGTTCAATCTTTAATAATTTAAGTGAAGATTAAAATAAGAAAACAGAAACCAAAGATAATTCGCTTCCCGATTCACTAATTAATTCTGTCAAGGTCAAGCCCTCCGGATTTTCAGTAAAACTTTTTACGTATAAAAATCTACGAAAAAACTTTTTCCAAAAAACCTTGACAGAACGCCACGCTCATTTTCAAAAGGCTTTCTTTTTTTCTTTTTTTTCGGTTTTTTCTTCGTTTTCTTTTTGAAATATTTGCACTCAGAAATTTCAAGCGGAAAAGAGAAGGATTAAATTCTTGCTTCAAACTCTAAAAAACTTGTTCAATATTTGAACTTTTTACTTGCAGATTTGAACAAAAATTTTTAGTTTTACTACGTAAAATTTAAATTAGGATTTTACCACTTTTTTGCCAATGTCCTATTTAGGGCCATTCACAGAGATGCTACAGCGAACGCTTATCAATAAAGCGATGAGGAATGGGTACAAAATCCCTCACTCTCCGCAAAAAAATCCTTCAAATTCAATTTGAAGGATTTTTTATTTAACTGTTTTCTGAAGAATTGGATTTCAATTTCAGGAACATATAAGCCAGACCTAATCCCAAACCTGCTAAAACTGCAATTTTTGTTTTTCTTGATGGAACAGGAAGCATCGTCTCGCCATAAATTCGGTGAGGCTCTGAGGAAGGCTCTAGAATATTTCCGGAATCGGATGGGGCATTTTTCACTTTCATCATCAGCCTCATGACTGCTGAAGCGGTATTAATGACAGGTTTTGGAAATAACCCGTAAACGTTTTTCAGGAATGCTGAAGTGAAATCCGGAAATAAATCTTTTTTTGGACGTTTTGCCAATTCCACCATTTTAGCAGCTGTATCTCGCGGGTCTGCAGCAAAAGGAGGAACTTTAAAATCCAGCCCTGAATATTTTGCAGAGTGCATATTTCCTGTAGAACGCTGAATCTGTGGATAAAGATTACAGATATGGATCTGCGGAAAATCTGAAATTTCTCCATGAAGACACTCCATCATTCCCCTGATTCCGAATTTTGTAGAAGAGTAAACCGCACTGTAAGGAGCCGGCATAAATCCGCCTATAGAGACGTTATTGATTAAAATTCCTTCGTTCTGTTTTTTAAAGACCGGCAAAACACTGTAAGCTCCATGCATATATCCGAAAAGATTGGTTTTAATCACCTGTTCATTTACATCCATCGGAATTTCTTCAAATTTCCCACTGGACATTACCCCTGCATTGTTTACCCAAATATCTATTCTGCCGTTAAACTGCAATGCTTTATTAGCTAAATTCCGAACATCACCCGCAATAGAAACATCTGTAGGAACAGCCACGGCGGAAACACCCAAATCCCTGCATAAAGCTACCGTTTCGTCCAAAGCTTCTTTGCCTCTTGCCGCAACTACAATATTACATCCCTCCAAAGCAAATGCTTCCGCAGCAGCTCTTCCTACTCCACTGCTTCCTCCGGTAATTACTACGGTTTTTCCTCTGATACTTTTTTGTTCATTATTAGAATTCATTTTGTGATGGTTTTTGGTTAATTACCTGTAATCAACCTATTATTATGCCATACCGAGTATAAATATTATTTAAATTCTTTTGTATTTATCTAATTCCGAGATAAGAAATTAGATGCAGGATGATTTAAAATTTCTATACTATAAATTTTCGTTAATATTCTTAATTAATCTTAAATACAGGTTTTTCAGTATTTTCTTGGCACAATTTTTTAATACTACTAATTACTCATGTTTAATTTGAGTTTTCATGGTTATTAGTTTTTATCCTCAGATTCTCTCTGAGGATTTTTTTTGTTTTAAATCCCCGAATTTCCGGATAAAAGCAATAAAAAAACAGACCTTTACAGATCTGTTCTTTAATAAATAATATGTCTCTTTAAATATGTTTACATAGCATAAGCTCCTTTGTTCTGAAAAACATTAATGACTTCTGTTTTGTTGTTAATGGTATTGTATATAACCTCAACGGTAAAATAAGAAACTTCATAAAGTACATATTTTACTGTATCCATTGTTCTTTCGCTCATGATACGTCCCTCATTCATCACGAAACTGCACTGTGCCTGATTTGGCAAATTTTTAAAATCGTAGTAAGAAATCATAGCTTTGTTTTTTAATAGTTTCAAATAGAGACACACAATTTCTTTGCCAATTTTCTTCAATAAAGTTAAATTCTTAAAATTTAGATAAAAATACACCAATACAGTGATTATATTCACAATAAATACTATTCAATCTTTGATGGTCATAAATAATCATCATATTAAAAATTCTTTGCTTAAACGGTTAAATTTATTGTCTCGAAATGATAATTTATTAAATAAACCAACTATCTTTAAACTTTAATATATATGAATTTATGATAAATGATGCTAAAACGGGCAGCAGAAACTATACTGTTCCGTTGATTACCATTACACTATTGTTTTTTATGTGGGGATTCATCACCTGTATGAACGACATTCTTATCCCTTATCTGAAACAGCTTTTTAAGCTTACTTTCTTTGAATCCATGCTCGTACAGTTCTGCTTTTTCGGAGCTTACTTCATCGGTTCACTAATCTATTTCCTCATCTCCACCACAAAAGGAGATCCTATTGACAAAGTGGGTTACAAAAAAGGAATTATTTTCGGGATCTTTCTTGCCGCTTTAGGATGTGTACTTTTCTACCCTGCCGCAAGTTTTTCTTCCTACGGATTATTTTTGGGAGCTTTATTTATTTTAGGGTTAGGATTTACCGTTTTGCAGATTACGGCAAATGCTTACGTTTCGCTTTTGGGTCCAGAAGAATCCGCATCCAGCCGTCTGAACATGACGCAGGCATTCAATGCCTTCGGAACCACAATTGCTCCGGTTTTAGGCGGACATTTAATTTTTGAATTGTTTTCCGCTCCGGACGGATCTTTCAGTGCAGCAGCAACGAAAATTCCTTATCTCATTTTTGCAGCAATTCTGCTTTTGGTAGCTTTGCTTATTTCAAGAGTTAAACTTCCTGACTTTCAGGTAAAAGGGGAAGAAATTGTAAAAGGATTCGGAGCTTTGCAGCACAACCATCTGAAATTTGGAGTTCTTACCATGTTCTGTTACGTAGGAGGCGAAGTTGCAGTGGGAAGTTTCATCATTAGTTTTCTGGAGCAGCCACAGGTGATGAATCTTTCTGAAGTGGTAAGCAAAAATTATCTTTCCCTGTATTGGGGAGGCGCGATGATTGGAAGGTTTTTAGGCGCAATTTCCCTTAATCAGTCAATCAGTCAGGCAAAAAAAGCTTTATATATGTTGGGAGCGGCTATCGCTGTGTTTTTGGTTATTTTCAGCATTGTAGATCTTAGTTTTTCTCAGATCAGCTTCTTTTTAGTTTTTATTGCCTTAAATTTTATCGCGTTTTTTATCGGAAAATCGGCTCCGGCAAGAACCTTATCTATATTTGCGGGAATTAATGTTCTGTTATTGATTTCTGCAATGTTTAATCATGGCGAACTGGCAATGTACAGCATTCTGGGAATAGGAATCTTTAACTCAATCATGTTCTCAAATATCTACACTCTCGCTATTTCAGGATTGGGAAAATACACAAGTCAGGGTTCTTCTCTGGTGGTTATGGCAATTCTGGGAGGCGCTATTATTCCTGTTTTTCAGGGATATTTAGCCGATATTTTCGGGGTTCAGCATTCTTTCATCATTCCTGTATTCTGTTATATTGTAATCTTGATCTTCGGAGCTTATTGTACGAAGTATCTGAGTCATGTAAAGCAGGAGGAAGGCACAAAAGCCGGACATTAAATTTTCAGTTTTAAAATAAAGAAACCTGCTTTCACAGCAGGTTTTATTTTTATCTTATATGATCAGTTCCTTAGTATCTGTATAATAAATAATAGGCTCATCCTCAGACCTTACTCCTTTTTTAGACAGAGATTCAAGATGGATAATCTTAAATTTTTTGGGCTTATAAATTTTTAATTCATTTTTATTTTCATCTACTATTACTTTTTCAGCATCATCAAAATTTATATAAGGTGATACTACAGAGACATTCCCTGTATAAACTGTTACTTTTTCCTGAGCTTTTCTCGTAATTTTTTCACTCTTAAATTTTAGAGTATCATCACCGGAATTGTGCTGAGAAAAAACTTTCTGCGAACAAAGCAACATTAAAAACGCTCCAGTAATCTGTATTTTTTTTATCATATCCATTTGAGTTTAAACTTTATATTAAACAAAACTAAATAAAAAAATTACAGCTTAAAGAATTATAACATTTTTTAAGAAATCACATCATAATCAGCCAAAGACTTCTGTAAAGTAATTTGTGGATTTTAAAATCATGATCCATTTATTAAAAATTTCATGTTGTTATCGTACTTAAATGAAACAGAAATATATTATTTAAACACCCTCCAATCCTACTATTCATCAGGAATTTCAAACTTACACAGTTTTAATAAGATGAATTTATTGATCTGTAAAATCTGTATAACTCCAAAAAAATCAACACAAAACAATCAGAAAAACCCACCCACAAAGGATTACCGTTGAGATATTAATTAAAATATTTCATTATGTAAAGAAAAAATTCTACTTTTAATCAGAATTTTTAACAAATATCATGATGGTCAGAATTTTCCTTGTGGATGACGATCCCTTCTTCGGAGAAATGCTTAAATATCATCTTCAGCTTAATCCTGATTATGAAGTTTTTCTGTACAGTTCCGGCAAAGAATGCCTTTCCGAGCTTTACCGGAATCCTGACATCATCTGTATAGACTTTGGTTTACCGGATATTCAGGGAGATGATCTTTTCAAACAGATCAAAACGCTTTATCCGGATCTGCCGATCATTGTAATCAGCGGTCAGGAAAACATTTCCGTAGCCATTGATTTCCTGAAGCAGGGTGCAAAAGATTACATCGTAAAAAACGAACACACCAAAGAACTTCTGTGGAGTTCCATTATCCGCCTGAGAGAAAATATCTCGCTAAAACAGGAAGTTGAAGAACTGAAGGATGAGCTCGAAAAAAAATACAGCTTTGAGAAAACAATTATCGGACAGAGTGAATCCATCAAAAGCATATTCTCAAAAATCAATAAAGCTCTGAAATCCAATATCAATGTCTCTGTAACCGGAGAAACAGGAACCGGGAAAGAAGTGGTGGCAAGAGCAATACATTATCATTCTTCCAGAAAAAACAAGCCTTTTGTTGCCGTAAACATGGCAGCAATCCCCAAAGATCTGGTGGAAAGTGAATTTTTCGGTCATGAAAAAGGAGCATTTACAGGAGCAACAGATAAATCGGTCGGAAAATTTGAACAGGCAAACGGAGGAACTATTTTTCTGGATGAGATCGCAGAACTTGATCTCAACCTTCAAAGCAAGCTTCTTCGGGCGTTGCAGGAAAGAGAAATTACAAGAGTCGGCGGAACCCAGAAAATAAAACTGGACGTAAGACTCATTATTGCCACCCACAAAAATCTCGCAAATGAAGTAAAGAAAGGAAACTTCAGAGAAGATCTTTACTACAGGGTTATCGGTCTTCCTATAGAATTGCCTCCGCTCAGAGAAAGGGATCAGGACACTTTAATTCTTGCCAAACATTTTATTGATCTTTTTGCCAAAGAAAACAAAAGCAAACCTTTGATTTTAGCTTCCGATGCACGAAAAAAGCTCATGAAATACAGCTTTCCGGGAAATATCCGAGAACTTAAATCCGTTATCGATCTTGCCTGCGTAATGGCAGAAAGCAATGAAATAACTGCGGATGACATCAGCTTTTACAGCCTTGAAAAAGAATCCGAAGTTTTCCTTTCAGAGCAAAAAACATTGAAACAGTATACAACGGACATTATTCTTCACTTTCTGAGGGAAAATAACAATGACGTCATTAAAACAGCTAAAATATTAGACATCGGAAAATCAACCGTTTATAATCTTATTAACAGCGTAGACCTTAAAAAAACTAAATAATACATGAAAGTCGCTAAACTACTTTTTGCCGACGGAATCTGGAAATCTGAAATAAATGATGAAAATCTGGACTATCAGAAAGCTCAGCTTGTTTTGGGATACGGTTGCCGGAACACCCTTGAAAACCCTGATTTTTTTGAGGTAATGAAAGCCAAATTTCCATATGCAGAAATTGCTCTATCTTCTTCATCAGGAGAAATTTTCTGCAATGAAGTTTTTGATGAAACCGTAACAGTTACCGCCATTGAATTTTCTTCATCTTACATCAAAACACAGCAGATTGATATTAATGATTTTCAGAACAGCTATGAAGCTGGAAAAGCACTTTTTAAAAATATTTGTCACGAAAATCTCAGGTGGGTATTTGTACTTTCGGACGGAAGTAAAGTAAATGGAAGCCAACTTGTAAAAGGACTGAACGAAGGACGTCCCGAAGGAGTTTTAATTTCCGGCGGATTGGCAGGTGACGGAGATCGTTTTGAGAAAACCGTTGTCGGTCTCAATGAAGTTCCCGTATGCAACAAAATCGTTGCCATTGGCTTCTATGGTGAAAAATTAGAGCTTTCTCACGCATCATTCGGAGGCTGGGAAAGTTTCGGACTGGAAAGAACCGTTACAAAATCCCAAAACAACATCCTCGTAGAAATAGACAATAAAAATGCTTTAGACCTCTATAAAAATTATCTGGGTAAATACGCAGAAGAACTTCCAAGTTCTGCCCTGCTCTTTCCGTTATCTTTAAAACTCGACGAAAATTCTGCTCCGGTGGTAAGAACAATTCTCTCCATTAATGAAAAAAGCAATATGATGATTTTTGCGGGAGATCTGCCGGAAGGAAGCCGCGTACGATTTATGAAAGCCAATCTGGATCGCCTCATTGATGCAGCAAATGATGCTGCGCATGGATGCCTTCAGATGAATCCGGATCCAAAGCTGGCAATTATTGTAAGCTGTGTGGGAAGAAAAATGGTGTTGGGAGAAAGGGTTTCCGAAGAAGTAGAGATTGTAAGAGACGTTTTAGGCACCAAGACCGCTCTTAACGGCTTCTATTCTTACGGTGAAATTTCTCCGGTTAAACCTTTCGGGGAATGTGCGCTTCATAATCAGACCATTACCATAACCACTGTAAATGAAACGGAATAACCATGGAAACCGACTTGCACAATTTACTCAGCAGACAGATCAAAAAATATCTGACGGAAGATTTCAAAAATCATCCGCAGTTTAACAATTTCATTAACGCAGTCAACGATTCCTACAAATCTTTTGAACGGGACAAGGAGTTAACCGATCATGCATTCAGACAGAGCGAAAAAGAATACAAAGAGCTGTTTAATGATCTGAAAAAAGAAAATGAACTCAAACAGGAATCCATTTCAAGCCTTTATGAATCTTTAAGCCTATTGGATTCTGCTTTTGATACCAAAAAAAATAAAGACCTTAAAGAGCTTTCCTTATACCTCGCCGAACAGCTTAAAGAAAGAAAAAGAGTAAAACGTCAGGAAGAAAAATACCGCAATATTATCGCAAATATGAATCTCGGACTTATTGAGGTGGATAATGACGAGATTGTACGGTATGCCAACCAAAGCTTCTGCAACGTTTCGGGTTTTGAACTGGATGAAATTATTGGTAAAAATCCTTCACAGCTTTTCGTGCAGGGAGAAGCCAATCTGGAATTTATACAGGAACAGATCGAACTGAGGGAAAAAGGAATATCCAGTGTTTATCAGCTTCCGATAAAAAATAAAAGAGGCGAACTGAGATGGTGGGCTATCAGCGGCGCACCAAACTATGACGATCACGGAAATCTTTTAGGCTCCATAGGAATTCATCTCGACATCACCGATCAGAAAAAACTGGAAGAAGATCTCAAACAGGAAAAATCTAAAGCTATTGAAGCTTCTAAAGCAAAAGAAGTCTTTTTAGCCAATATGAGCCATGAAATCCGCACACCACTTAATGCCATAATCGGTTTTCTAAGAGAGCTTAAAAGGCTGGATCTCACAACCACACAGAGCCAGTTTGTAGAAAACAGCTTCAACGCGGCACAGCATCTTTTGTCGATTATCAATAACATCCTCGATATTTCCAAAATAGAATCCGGTGAGATGTCTCTGGATAACACCGTTTTCTCACTGAAAGAATGCATCAGTAACATCATCAGTATTCTTCAGCCTAAAGCAAGACAGAAAAAAATACTGTTGAAAGCCAAATTTTCAGATGATCTTTTCTCTGAATTTAAAGCCGATGCGCTTAAGATAAAACAGATCTTATACAACATCATCGGAAACTCTCTCAAATTCACCAATGTCGGCGAAATATGCCTGGAATGCAACGTCAGAAAGGATTTTCCCGACCATCAGAATCTTGAAATCCGAATTACCGACACCGGAATCGGGATCAGCGAAGAGTATGTAAAGCAGATCTTTAAAAAATTCAATCAGGAAGACAGCTCTATTTCGAGAAAATACGGCGGAACCGGTCTTGGTATGGCAATTACACGGGAACTGATTTATCTGATGAAAGGAGAAATAAAGATTAAAAGTAAAAAAAATGTAGGAACAGAGATCAGCATTTTTCTGGATATGACTAAAAGCATCGGAAAATCGGAATCCAAAAACATCGAAGTGAAAGAGCACATTTCCATTGAGGGAACACGCGTTCTACTTGTGGAAGACAACGAACTCAATCAGCTGGTTGCAGAAAATTCTCTGACGCATTTCGGATGCGAAGTGACAAAAGCAGACAACGGAAAAATAGCCGTGGATATTCTTTCAAAAGAGCAGTTTGATATTATTCTGATGGATATTCAGATGCCTGAACTGGACGGGATAGAAGCCACTAAAATTTTAAGAAAAGACTTCAGACTTACCACTCCTATCATTGCGCTTACCGCCAATGCTTTCAAAACAGAAATAGATAACTGCATTGCTGCAGGAATGAACAGCTACATCACCAAACCTTTTGACGAGGACGAACTGCTGAAAATTATTTATAAAAATATTAAAATGCAAAATACATCAAAAACCAGTAACCCGGAAGAAGAAAAAATTCTTTATGATCTCAAAAACATTCAGGCTTTAAGCCGCGGAAATGATGATTTTATTCAAAAAATGCTGTCCATATTCATCACGCAGACACAGGAAACCATTCCGATGGTGGAAAAAGCTTTTGAAGAGAAAAATTATGCCGAAATAGCACGCCTCATTCACAGAATAAAACCAAGTATTGAAGGTGTGGGAATCTACTCCATCAAAGAAACCGTAAAAGATCTTGAAGTAAAATCCAAAGAGCAGCAGACCGATTTCCCTGAACTGTACACTATGTTTCTGGAAGTAAAGGAAACACTCTTCAAGACAATAAAACAACTGGAACGGGAAATTAGATAAACCCTTTCCAAAATAAAGAGATTTTCCATATTTTGGAATCAAAAAAATAATTAATGTATTGATTTTCAAATAATTAAATAAAGGCACAGTAATCGCGTTATTCTATTCAAATAAAAAAGATGGAAACAAATAACAAAAATTTAAAGTTTTTTATTGTAGATGACGACAGATTTTGCGCCACCGTTTACGAGCAGTATCTGAAAAACAATCATTATGAAGATATTTCCTCATTCAGCAGCGGAGAAGAATGTCTGGATGAGCTTTACCAGAAACCCGATATCATTTTCCTCGATCACAATATGGAAGATCTTAACGGTTTCGAGGTTTTAAAAAAGATAAAAAGATACGATCCGAACATTTACGTCATCATGGTTTCTGCACAGGAAAATATAGACACTGCGGTAAATGCCCTGAAATACGGTGCTTTCGACTATATTGTAAAAGATGCCAATGTATGCGAAAAAATGACGGAGACCATAGAAAAAATATTAAAAATTAAAGAAGAAATGTCTCAGAACCAGCGTAAAGGTTTTAGAAAATTCTTTTCAGTTTTATTTTAGATCTTATGTTAAAAAAACTCATACTCTCATCCTTTTTCCTGATGCTTCTGGTATCCTGTAAAACCTACAACGTACTTGAAGAGGAACAGGCAAGCCGAAATATGCAGGATTTCAGCTATGACCCCAACTATGAATACAGAATCCGTAAAGACGACAAAATTACGCTTTCCGTTTGGGGACAGGATGATCTGAGTGTGGGTTCTGTATACGGAATTTACAACTCCAATGAAGTATACGGAAAATGGCTTCTGGTAGACATCAACGGAAATATAGAAATTCCAAAATTGGGAACAACTCCCGTTGTAGGGAAATCTCTTCCCGAACTGAAGGAAGAAATAAAAACAAAGCTTAAAAAATGGCTGGTAAATCCTATCGTGGATGTAAAAGTGCTGAATAAAGAAATTGCCGTGATGGGCGAAGTGAGAAATCCGGCGGTAATTCAGGTGGATAAAGACCAGAATACTTTACTGGAGCTGGTTTCCAAAGCAGGAGGATTTGAAATGTATGCCAATTTAAAATCCATTAAAATTCTGAGACAGGAAGGCGAAAACGTTCGCGTTACCAATATCGATCTTACCAAAATGAAAGATGTTCCGAACCAGAATATCCTTCTTCATCCGGGAGATTACATCATTGTTCCTTCCAAGAAAAGCAAAGATTTTGATAAGAGAATTTCCACCATTATTCCTTTTGCAACCGTTACTTCCGCAGCCGCGATTCTGATAGGATTATTATAAAATTTGATGACCATGAACAACGAGAATGTAAGATTTCTGAAACCGCTGTTACGAGGATTTCCCATCGTCGTTCTTGCCATGATTATTGCGGTTTTGGCAGCAAAAAAATACCTCAACTATGTAACGCCGATGTACGAAAGCACCGCAAAACTGAAGCTTGCGGATACACAGGAAGGTGTTCCGAGCGCAAATCTCTTCAAAGATTTCGATGTTTTTGCCACACCAAACAAAATAAGCACAGAAATAGAAGTTCTGAAATCGACGTCATTAATTGAAAAAACACTGGAAAAGCTCCCCTTTTCCACCGAAATTTACAGAAAAGGAAAGGTACGTTCCGTAGAATTGTTCGGCGATTCTCCGATAAAGGTGGAAAGCATTCTAAACGATGAAAAAAATTACGATAAAAAATTTATCATTAATATAACTTCAAATCAGAATTTTACAATAAAAGCCTCCGATTCTGCCAAAGAAGTAAAAGGCACTTTCGGAGTTCCTACAGCCATTAAAGGAGGAAAACTCCTGATCACGAAAAACGACAGCTACCTTCAGTCCAAACCCGGTGCAAAAATTGTCGATCAGTATGAAGTTGAATTCCTGAGCAGAGAAAAGCTTCTGGATAAGGTAAATAAAAACCTGGATATTGTTTCGGTGGACAAAGATGTTCCCGTTATCAGAATCAATTACAAAAGCAATGTTCCTGAAAAAGCAAGTCTTCTCGTAAATACTCTTGCAGAGACTTATATTCAGGATTATATTGAAAATAAATACCGCGCTGCCAATACGACGGTTGACTTTCTGAAAAATGAAATCGGACAGGCAAACAATAAGCTTTCCGGTGCAGAAAATCGTATAGAAAATTATCGAAACAAAGAAAATATCATCAATATTCCGCAGGAAACAGAAACCGATCTGAGAAAAATATCCCAGCTTAAAATTCAGAAAAGCAATCTGAAAATGAATCTGGATGCCATTAAAAATCTCAATAATTATATTTCTGAAGGAAAAGACAACTATCTTGAACTTGCCCCAAATTTTGAAGCATTCAACGACCTTCTTTCCACCGAAATGGTGAAAAATATGAAACTGCTTCAGGCAGAAAAAAAAGAATTGCTCTTAATCTACACTCCGGAACATGAGAAAGTAAAGGTTATTGATTCTAAAATTAAAGATCTTACCGATTACCAAACTGAAAGCATTAAAAACACCCAGAGAAACCTACAGATCAAATATAACGACATCGACCGCGATATTCAGATTGCAGAACAGGCTTTTATCGGGCTTCCCGAGAAAGAAAAACTGCTGAACATCATGAACCGTGAGTTTAATCTTTACGAAAAAAACTACAACTTTCTGAACGAAAAAAGAATAGACGCAGAAATTGCCAAAGCGGCAAAAATTTCTTTTCATAAAATTATTACAAGAGGAGAAATGCCAAAACAGCCGGTTTCGCCGATGCGATCCATCATCATTATTGTTGCAGCCATTATGAGCATGATCGGTTCTATTGCCCTCATCTACGCCGTACATTTTGCAAAAGCCAAAGTGAATGATGTATATACCATCGAAAAAAACAGCACCATTCCTGTTGCATTTACAACGCCTTATATTAAAAATAGAGAAAACATAATGCATCACTTTCTCGAGAACGTGCTGGAAATGGAACTGAAAGAAATCATTAAAGATAAAAACCTCATCTGCATCACGTCTTATGATAAATCGAAACAGCATATGTTTCATTCGAAAAACATCATAAAAGCCTTACAGGCGCAATCCAGAAAAGTATTGGTTATTGATGTGGCAGGAAATTTAGAAAATATTGAAAACATCGATTATATCGACTTTTCAGAAGAAAAAAACTTAAGATTAACTTCAACGGATATTGAAAATCTGATCCGTGAAAAAATGACAGGAAATGATCTCTGCATCATCAACAATCAGTCGATAAAACAAGGCAAACTTCCTCTATTATTCCTGAAAATGGCAGATGAAAATCTGTTTGTTTTAGACAGCCGGAAAACAGCCGAAAAAACCATTATGAACGTAGAACTTCTGAAGGATGAATACAAACTGACCAATCTATGGTTTGTGCTGAATAAAGAAGGCTATAACCCGAGTTTAATGACCTCTATTAAAAGTTTTGTAAACAGAAAAAGATCGTGAAAAAGCTTACAGAAATATTTCGCAGACCCACATCTCTGGTTTTCGCAGACCAGTTGATTTTCAGCGGAACAAATTTTCTTCTGACGTTTTTACTTGCCCGAAAACTGAATATTTCAGATTTTGGTCTCTTCTCGTCTGTGCTTTTGGTGACGTATCTTTTGGTAGGCATCTGCAACGCCATTGTAGTACAGCCTTTCCAGATTCTGGCAGCCAAAGAATTCACTAAAAAATCGCTGGGCTTTGTTTTTCAGGCTTCAGTAGTTTTAATAATGATTTTCTCTGCCTTACTGTTGATGGCTAAATTTCTGCCCGTTTCTGCACTGGCGTTTTTTAAAGATAATCTATTGGCGATCATCGCTTTTGCGGCAGCATATGTTTTTCAGGATTTCCTGAGAAAGGTTCTGCTTACGATAGACCGCATACAATTGGTGCTTTTTATCGACAGCATCTTCCTTCTTGTTTTTCCTTTAATCTGGTTTGAAAACAGTCTTGATTTAGGAAAAAGTCTTCTGATCATTGCTATCGTCAACGCCATTGCTTCCCTTCCCGGAGTTTGGTATTGTGTGAAAAATGCAGAATTCAGTTTGAAAAATGCTTCCCTTTTTCATTATCATGTTACAGAAGGAAAGTGGCTTTTAAGCGCTTCGGTGGTTCAGTGGTTTTCCAGTAATTTTTTCACGCTCGTTGCGGGAATTTACTTAGGAGTCAATGCTTTGGGAGCTTTGAGGCTGGTTCAGTCTTTTTTCGGGATTATTAATGTCATTCTTCAGACCGTTGAAAATTATTACCTTCCGAAAACAGCCCAGCTTCATTATCAGGATAAAAAAGAAGAAAAAAAATCCCTGCTTTTCAGTATGTCGAAAGGAATGATGGCTTTAGGAATTCTGATCATCGGTTTCTTTATTTTTTCAGAACCTTTAATTACGTTATTGGGCGGAGAACAATATAAGCAGTATGGCTTTGTTATTAAACTTATTTCGGTATTATATGTTGTGATTTTGTACAGCTATCCTACCCGACTTTCCATAAGAGTTCTGGAGCAGAATAAAGCTTTTTTTACAGGATACTGCATTTCGTTTGTGTTTTCAATACTCAGTTTTCATTTTTTACTGAAATACGGAGCACTTTACGGCGCAGTTGCTGGTCTTGTAATCAACCAGATTCTAATGATCGTGTACTGGAAAATTTTACTTAACAGAAAACAGATTTCGGTATGGGCATAGTACATTTGATATTGGGAAAAGCAAATCCTGAAAAGATGAACGGCGTAAATAAAGTCGTGTACAATATAGCGACCAAACAGGCTGAAAACAGGCAGGATGTAGAAGTTTGGGGAATTTCCGAAAATACAGAGATCAATTACCCCGAAAGAAACTTTAAAACGAAGATTTTTAAACGGAAAAAAAATCCTTTTTCCATTCCTGAAGATCTTCAGAAAGAAATTATAAACAGCGGCGGATCTACGGTTTTTCATCTTCACGGCGGATGGATTCCTGTATTTTCGTCTTTAAGCAGATTTTTGCAGAAACACAAATTCAATTATATTATTACGCCCCACGGTGCGTACAACGCGGTCGCAATGCAGAAAAGCATGATTACCAAAAAGCTTTACTTCGAGTTATTTGAAAAAGCGGTCATCAAAAATGCTGTAAAAATTCATTGCATTGGCGAAAGCGAAATGGAGGGTTTACAGTCGATTTATCCAACCCAAAAAGGCACTTTAATTCCATACGGTTTTGAAAGAGTAAAAGAAGACTTTTCTTTCAGTTCCCAAAAGGAAAGTCTGATTTTCGGATTTGTTGGACGGCTGGATATTTACACAAAAGGTCTGGATCTGCTTGTGGAAAGTTTTGCTGAATTTTCTAAAGCGGATCCTTATTCTGAATTGTGGATTGTGGGCGACAGCGACGAGAAAGCCGAACTACACCAAAAGATAAAAGCATTGGGAATTGAGGATAAAACAATCCTTTTCGGAAGTAAATTTGGCGAAGAAAAAAATGATCTCCTGAAAAAGATGGACGTTTTTGTGCATCCCTCAAGAAACGAAGGATTGCCGGTTTCCGTAATCGAAGCCGCAAATTTCGGGAAACCCTGTATTGTTACCAAAAACACCAACATTGGCTATCTTGTTGAACAATACAATGCGGGAATCAATATTCCGTCGCCTCAGACAGCGCTCCTTACCAAAGCATTTTTCGACATTTCCAAAATCTGGAAAGATCGGCAGAATTATGAAAAGATCTGCGGAAATGCGGTAAAAATGGTAGAAGAAGCGTTTGACTGGAACAACATTCTTGATGAAATGAATACCAAACTCTACAACTGCTGAAATGGAAACATTACCTCTTCATCATCAGCAATTTCTTAAAAAGCTCAACAATCAGCTGTTTATTATTCTGCTGCTTATGGTGGCGTGTTTTTTTACGTGGAGCGAAAATGTAAACATTACACGAGCCATCAAAGTAGTCGGAAGAATGGGCGTGATGATCTCTTCTATTCTCCTGTACCGGAAAATCATCAGATACGGAAGCATCAATTCTTTAGAATACAAAAACATATTTTCGCCTATTTTATACATCTGCTATTTAATTTTAGGCTTTATATCATTTTCCTGGAGTACCAATCCGGGATTCAGCGCTTTGCAATGGTTTATGACCTTTCAGAGCTTTGTTTTTGCTTATTTTTTCGTAAAAAGTCTGAAAATTTTAGACGTTTATTTCGAAGGTCACAACATCAGACTGTATCATCTTCTGGGAAATACTGTTTTCGTTCTTCAACTGGTTTTCGTCATCGGAATGTGGATTAATCCCGATGTATTTTTCCGGCTTACAGACGGTGGCGAAGAAGCCAGACTGGGCGGAACAATGATGAATCCCAACGAGCTTGGAATGCTTGCAGGAGTGGGTTCTGCATGTCTTATTTTTGATCTCTACCGCTTTAAAAAGAAAGTCTGGACCATCATAAAAATTCTTGTCATTTTATATGCTTTATTCATGACCGGATCACGATCTTCGCTGATCGGCGTTTTGCTGATTGTCTTTTTC
Source organism: Chryseobacterium gambrini (assembly GCF_900156825.1). Lineage (GTDB taxonomy): Bacteria > Bacteroidota > Bacteroidia > Flavobacteriales > Weeksellaceae > Chryseobacterium > Chryseobacterium gambrini. The sequence goes on from NZ_FTOV01000001.1 coordinate 751,932, forward strand.
CACATCAACCAGACCAAACAGAAAACCCTTAAATTTGCCATTATTGCGCTTGTTGCCATGGTTGCTCCTTTCGCGGTATATACGGTTATTCTGAAAGGCGGCGATCAGGAAAGGCTGGAAGAAATCATGAGTCTTACAGGAAGACTTCCGTTTTGGCAGGCTTTAATTACGGAAGGTTTACCCAGAGAACCACTTTTGGGTTTTGGCTTTATGAGGATCGATTACAAAGAGTTTTTCCAGAGCGCCCATACGTATCCGGGAAAAATGACGCACAATACTTTTATGCAGGTTCTCATGAATCTTGGATTTATCGGGTTTACCATTGTTCTTTTTCAGGTATTTTTTACCGTAAAATCCATATTGTCTGAACAGAAGGAACTGAAACTGATGCTCATCGGGATTCTTATTCCTATCGTGATCAATTCCTTTACAGAATTTGGAATTTTCGGGGAAAGTAATTATGGGATCATGTTCTATCAGATCATTATATTTTCCATTGCATTCCGTAACAACAATCATCTTACAAGGTTGCAGAAAATCATTCTTAAGAAAAAAAGACCGGAGTTGCTGCCGGACTAAATTTCCACAGAACAGTATTTTTTCCATATTTTGGAATTTAAATTCAATTAAAAAATTCGTAACTAATTAATTATCAGCATTTTAATTTTTTGGCAGATATTTTTATACTATTTTGGTATATCAATAATCATCATGAAAACATTATTTAGAAATACAGGGTACAAATTGTTTACAAAACAGGAAGAGAACAGCAAGAAAATCTCTTTTTCGTACATCAAAAATCCTGACGGAACAGTAAGGTGGTTTTGGAACTCAGATTCCTCAAAGCCTTTATTTCTAAAATTTTACAATGCTGCCACACCGAAAGCAAAACTTTTCGAGGTATTGGTAAAAACGGTTTTTGCGCTGCGTTTACAGAAAATTGTTTTTAAGAAAGAGGTTCTTTATTATGTAAAAAACAGTGAGCCGGTTTTTAATATAGAAAACGACTGGGCTATTTTTACAGGAACTGTTGGTCCCAACAATAAGGCACTTCTGTTCAGCGGAGGATATTTTTACAAGATCGCGGAAACAGATTCTGCTAAAAAGCTGATTGCTACAGAAAACAGAAATCTGAGAAAAATTATTTCTGGCAATGTATTGCAGGTTCCGGAAGCTTCCATGATTAATGAAAACATTCTTAAATTATCTGATATTTCAAAAGGCGGAATGCGTGAAAATTCTTTCACGAAAATTCATGCGGAAGCATTGAAAATGATTTCCTTACACCATGAAAGAAGCGTGAAAATATCGGACTGGAAGTATTTTCAGAAGGTGAAAGAACAGTTTTTAAGTGTTGATGATGAAAGAATTCCGAAAAACATCCTCCGAAAGATAAAAGCGATCCTGAGACACACCAACGAAGATGAAAACATCGATGTCGCCTTTTCGCACGGAGATTTCACCTCATGGAACTGCTACGTAAAGAATGAAAAACTAGCAGTTTACGACTGGGAACTGTCTTCCACAGAAAAACCGAAAGCGTTCGATTTCTTTCATTTTATCATTCAGAACGGAATTTTAATCCAGAAAAAAAGCTGGAAAGAAATTTATACAGAAATTGAAGAGAAAAATAAAATTACCTTCCGGTTCAGTGACGCGGAACTTCAGAAATATTTAAAATTTTATCTTCTGACGAACACGTTATCTTACCTTACCATTTATGCGGCACAGGAAGAATGGCATATGCAGATTCACTGGCTGTTAAAAACATGGAATGAAGCTTTAAATATCATTCTTAAAGACTACTCTACCGAAAGAGAACTGGTCATTTTAGATACTTTCGATGCGCTTTACCATACCGATTATGCGGCTTTGAAATTTCACAACGAAGAACCGGAAAAGCTGAAGCTGAATTCTGATATTGATATGATTATTTCTTCTGAAAACGCGCAGAAATTAGTCAGTTATTTATCCGGACACAGTCTCGTACAGAAAGTTTCAACGGTGAAAAAATCTTTTATGCAGACAGTAAGAATCGTTACGCTTCAAAACGAAATTCTTAATCTGGATCTTATTCATCAGGTAAAATGGAAGCATATACAGATCATGGAGGTTTCAAAAATCCTTGAAAACAGAAGAAAAAACAGATTTGGCGTTTATAAAGTTTCAGAAAAAGACACTGCCCGATTTATTGATCTGTTTTACAGCCTGAACGATGCAGAAATTCCTGAAACGCACGAGAAATTTGTTTCAGAACATTTAAAATCAAACAAAATAACCGACAGAGAACTTACCATTAAAACCCTGAAAATGAAAAACGAAAACAGAGGATTCAGTTATTTTAAAAATATTGTTCATTATTTAAAAGATTCATTTGCAGAAAAAGGATTCATCATCACATTCAGCGGTGTAGACGGAGCCGGAAAATCTACCGTGATCTCGGAAGTTTCCGAACTTATTGAAAAACGTTACAGAAGACCTGTAAAAGTTCTGAGACACAGACCTTCCCTGCTTCCGATCCTGAGTGTATGGACCAAAGGAAAGGAAAAAGCACATGAGGACGCGGTGAATTCTTTGCCAAGACAGGGAAACAACAAAAATTCTCTTTCTTCCTTATTACGATTCGGATATTATTATACAGATTATATTTTAGGACAGTTTGTTATTTACACAAAATATGTTTTGAGGGGAAAAATAGTTTTATACGACAGGTATTATTTCGATTTTATTGCCGATGCAAGAAGAAGCAACATTCAGCTTCCGAAATCCGTAACGGAGACAGGATATCATTTCCTGATGAAGCCGGAGTTCAACTTCTTCCTGTACGCCGCGCCTGAAAAAATACTTAGCAGAAAAAAAGAACTTTCGTATCACTCGATTTGCGACCTTACTTCAGAGTACAGTTCCCTTTTCTCTAAACTGGAGAGAAAGAACCAGAGAGTGAAGTACTTAGCAATCGAAAACAATGATCTTGATGTGACATTAGGAACGATCATGAACACAATAATCACAGAGAGATGAAAAAGCTTGTCGTAAAAATCATAAAACTAAGAAGTCCCTACTTTACTATAGATGATGATCTGAACTCCGGAGCGGTTCTGCAGTTTATCTGGATCCAGCTCTGGAGCATCATCAGAGGTTTCAGGATGCTTCTCTCTTTCAGAAATCCCAAAGGAATGCTTTTAGGCAAAAGAGTAAATTTCTTTAATGTTTCTAAAATAAAATGGGGAAAGTTTCTGCGTCTGGGAAATGATGTGTATGTTTCTGCCCTTGCAAAACACGGAATTGAATTTGGAGACAATGTATCGATAGGCGCTTTCAGCAGAGTGATTGTTTCCACCTCTTTTAACAATATCGGAGAAAAAATAAAAATAGGAAATAATGTCGGGATCGGAGAATTTGCTTATCTGGGCGGTTCCGGAGGTCTTGAAATCGGAGACGAATGCATCGTAGGACAATATCTGAGCTGTCACCCCGAAAATCATAATTATGAAGATCCTGAAACATCAATCCGGCTTCAGGGCGTTAACAGAAAAGGAATAAAAATCGGGAAAAACTGCTGGATCGGAAGTAAAGTAACGATTCTGGACGGTGTGGAAATCGGAAACGGATGTATTCTGGCTGCAGGAAGTGTAATTACGAAATCTTTTCCGGACAACAGCATTATCGGCGGAGTTCCCGCTAAACTTTTAAAAACAAGAACCCATGAAAACCAATCAGACGATACTCGCAACGTGCTACGCCATCAATCCGTATAAAGGATCGGAAGATGCGATGGGATGGAATTTTGTGTATCAGATCGCCAGATTCCGTAAAGTTTTTGTGGTAACGAGAAAAAACAATAAAACACATATTGAAAAATACATGAAGGAAAATCCAGATCCGTTGTATCAGAACATGAATTTCCTTTATTTTGATCTTCCCTACTGGATGCGTTTCTGGAAAAAGGGAGGTCGCGGTGCGCTTCTGTATTATTATCTATGGCAACGAGGCATTGTTTCATTTGTAAAAAAACAGAAGGTGGATTTTGACATTGCCCACAATGTGAATTTTCATAACGACTGGACGCCAAGTTTTTTATGGAAATTAAAAAAGCCTTTGGTTTGGGGACCTGTAGGACATCATCCTCTCATTCCTAAACAATATCTGAAAGATTATTCCCAAAAATATTTCCTTAAAGACCGTTTAACATGGATGGTGAAAAACTTTTTCTGGAAACTTTCGCCTTCTCTGAAGAAAACAGTTCAGCATTCTAATCACATCTGGTGCATGAACAGCGGAGTTCCGGAGAAGCTTAAAGTTAAAAAAGATCAGTATTCGCTTTATCCTTCGGTTGCTTCGGAAGATTTTTATCAAAAAGATGAAGTGGCGGTAAAATCGGATTTTGCCGTAATCAGCGTAGGAAGATTTGTTCCTTTAAAAGGTTTTGATCTCACGATCCGTTCATTCATTCAGTTTATCAGTGCGCTTTCTGAAGAAGAAAAAGCGAAATGCAAGTTAATTTTGGTGGGAACCGGCGAACAAAAGCAGTTTTACAAAGATTTAATTCAGCAAAATAATGCTGACAATTATATTGAAATCATTGAATGGATCGACCGCAGAGAGCTGATGAAAATGTATGAAAAAGCTTCGGTTTTTCTCTTTCCGTCTCATGAAGGAGCAGGAATGGTGGTTCCGGAAGCACTTTCTTTCGGACTTCCGGTTGTCTGTCTTCAAAATGAAGGTCCCGGAGAATTTATTACCGAAAAATGCGGTTTTACTGTTCCACAGCAGGAATATGATCAAACGGTAACGGAATTGAGCGATGCTTTAATGAAATTATTTTCAGACAAAGATCTTCAGCACAAAATGAGCATTGAAGCCAGAAAGCATTACCTCGACCGATTTTCCTGGGAAAAAAGAGGCGATCATCTCAATACAATCTATAACCAAATTTAGCCATGAAAAGAATTGTATCTGTTCATCTTCTGAATGATTACAGCGGAAGCCCGAAAGTTCTGATGCAGCTTCTGAAATCCTGGACAAAAAACGGGATGGATACGCATCTTTTTACTTCAGGCGGAAGAAAGGGTTTTTTGTCTGATATTCCCAAGGTGAAAAATCATCTGTTCTGGTATCGCTTTTCATCCAATGCTCTGGTAAGAATTGTTAATTTCTTTCTGAGTCAGTTTTTCCTGATGATCAAATTGCTTTTTTTCCTGAAAAAGAGTGATCTGGTTTACATCAACACGGTTTTGCCTTTCGGGGCGGCAATTGCAGGAAAACTAAGAGGGTGTAATATTATTTATCATATCCACGAAACTTCGGTAAAGCCGAAACTATTTAAAAATTTTCTTTTTGGAACAGCAAAAATGACTGCCGATAAAATTGTTTTTGTTTCGGAATATCTTCTGAAACAGGAATCTTTAATTAACAATCAGGAATTGCTGTACAATGTTCTGGAAAGCGATTTTGCCGAGAAAGCAGACCATTTCCGAAATGTGGAAAAAGAAATCCCTGTGGTTTTAATGATCTGTTCTTTAAAAGTTTACAAAGGAGTTGACGAATTTCTGGAATTAGCCAAAAAAAATCCTTATTACATTTTCAAACTTGTGGTGAATGCGACGGAAAAGGAAATTCAGGAGTATTTTAAAGAGATGGAAATTCCGAAACAGCTTATTATTTATCCTACCCAAACGGATACGCATCCTTTTTATCAGGAAGCCAGCGTGATTCTTAATCTGTCTCATCCTGATCTTTGGGTGGAAACATTCGGACTTACGATTCTGGAAGGAATGCGTTACGGCTTACCTGCGATCGTCGCGCCTGTAGGAGGCGTTACAGAGCTTGTTGAAGACCATAAAAACGGTTTTTTAATCGATTCTAAACACACAAATGAACTTTCTGAAAAATTAAACTACATTTTGAACGATCCATCGGTCTACAAATCCTTCAGTGAGGCTTCTTACGAGAAAAGTCTTCTGTTTTCCGAGGCGTATTTTGAGAGAAAATCTCTGGATATAATTTCCAATTTATAATCCATTTTCCAGATTATGGAAATCCGGCACACTTTCAATAAATTATAATTAACACATTTTCATTACGTTACATTATTTTTCACAATTTGGAACACAAATAGTCATAATATGTTAAAATAAAATAATTATGAAGACAAAAGTAGCAATTATAGGAACGGTAGGTCTGCCTGCGAAATACGGAGGCTTCGAAACCTTAACTGCTCATCTTGTAGAAGAGCTTTCCGATACGTATGATTTTACGGTATACTGTTCTTCAAAAAAATACAGCAAGGAAGAGAGAATCGAAAGCTGGAAAGGGGCAAAACTGAAGTATCTTCCTTTAGACGCCAACGGAATCCAGAGTATTCCTTACGATACATGGTCTATTTTTCATGCATTATTCCGAAGTGATGTTCTTCTGATTTTAGGCGTTGCCGGAGCGTGGCTTTTACCATTAGTAAAATTATTCACCAATAAAAGAATTATTATTTCCATCGACGGAATTGAATGGAAAAGAGACAAATGGTCTGTTCCTGCAAAATTATATCTTTGGTGGGCGGAAAAACTGGCGGTAAAGTTTTCTCATATTGATATTTCGGATAACGAATCTATTCAGGATTATACTTCTGTACGCTATAAAACAATAAGCCGCGTTATTGAATACGGAGCGGATCATACGAAAATAAACCGTGTTCCGTCTGCTGAAAATCTTGAAAAATACCCTTTCCTGAATGAAGAATATGCGGTAAAAGTATGCAGAATTGAACCTGAAAATCATGTCCATACGATTTTAAAAGTATTCAGCACGCTTCCTGAACGCAAGTTGGTTTTAGTCGGAAACTGGAAAAACAGTGAGTACGGAACAAATCTGAAAGAACAGTATTCAGGATTTAAAAATATTCTCCTGCTCGATCCTATTTACGAACAGGAAACCATTGATCTGATCCGCGGAAATGCTTCTCTTTACATTCACGGGCATTCTGCGGGAGGAACCAATCCTTCGCTTGTGGAAGCCATGTTTTTAGGTCTGCCGATCATCAGCAACGGCGTTTCTTACAACAGAACGACAACCGAGAATCAGGCTTTTTATTTTTCGGATGAAAATGAGCTTAGAAGTATTCTGGAAGAGGTAAGCAAAGAAGATCTGGAACTCTGCGCCGGAACAATGAAGAAAATAGCGGAAAGAAGATATACCTGGAAAAGAATCGCAAAAAAATACAGTCAGCTTATCGAAGAAACCTTTACTATCAGCGAAAAGACCAATGTTATGCCCAGAATCTCTGAAATTGATGAGGCAATTCTGGAAAAGTACAATGTAGAGCATCTTAAGCACATCAAACTATTCAACAACTCTAAATAAACTGCTAAAAAACGAGGCTATGAAAAACTTTGTAGAACTTTCTATATACGGAATTCTTGCATTCATCCTTTCGATGTGCGTCATTCCGCTCATGAGAATGATTGCCCAGAAAATTAAGCTGGTGGATGTTCCCAATGCAAGAAAAGTGCACCAGACTGCTATTCCGCTGATCGGAGGTCTTGTGATCGGGCTTGTTGTTTTTTTGCTTTTATGGATTTCTGATGACAAAAGCTGGAAAGATATTCTTCCGATCATCATTACTTCCTACATTATGCTTTTTGTGGGAACGCTGGATGATAAAACAGACATCAGAGCGATCTACAAGTTGGGAATCCAGATTTGTGTGAGCGTGATTATTGCGACTTCAGGCATCCGGATTACCACTCTTTACGGACTTTTCGGAATCCATGAAATGAATGTTTATTTTCAGTACATTCTTACGGTGCTTATTATTACAACGGCAGTAAATGCTTTTAATCTTATTGACGGAATTGACGGTTTGGCAGGAAGTGTTGCAGGAGTAGGTTTTGCTTTGTTTTTTGTTATTGCTTTAATTGAAGGACATTTCGGACTGGCAAGAATCGGGTTGCTTTTCGTGGGAAGTATTGCTGCTTTTTTACAGTATAATTTTTCTTTGAAGAACAAAATTTTTCTGGGAAATTCGGGTTCTTTATTTCTGGGATATTTGTTGATTTGTCTGGGAATCTACATTACGAAATTCGACAGAGGTTCGGAAGAGTTTCCTTACGGTATTTTCTTTATTCTTTTTGTATTCACGATTCCTGTGATTGATTCTGTGAGAGTGTATGCGGATCGAATTTCGCGGGGAAAATCGCCATTCAAGGCGGATAAATCGCACATTCATCATCATCTTTTACAGTTGGGTCTGTCTCACAAAAGAATTACCTTAACTTTTGTTGTTCTGAATATCGTGACATTTATTGTTCAGTATGTGTTTTTTCCGAACTACTCTATTTATACGACGCTTATTTCATTCTTTGTCTTTATATTCATCTTTAAAATTATTAAAGTGCTGAATCTTTTCCTTACGTGGAAAAAGAATATTAAAGACATGGAAAATTCATAAAAATAAATTTTGAGATGATTATCCGATAATTTTAACACAAAGTGCGCAAGTTTTTTTAATACTCACAGCTTTTAAGTAGGCAAAGGTACTACCATAAACTATTCACTAAGCAAAAAACACAAATTTCATATAGAAATTACAAATAACATCCAACTTTTATACATCTTTTTTATTTGCCCTTAATAAAAAGAATACTCCGGACAGGAATTGTCAGGAGTATTTTTTATATCTGTTTAAACTGATTGAAAGTTTAACTGTGTTGACTTATTAATTCAGCTTGAAAAAGAAAAATGCAACTGCCGCCCATTCTTTTTTAATTCCGCTTGCATAACCGATGGTGGAATGACTGCCGTTTTCTACCGTTCCGTTATCTTTAATATAACCAATGGTTGAGTGACTGCTGTTTTCCACGGTTCCGTCCTTTTTTACGTAGCCTACGGTAGAACTGTTTTTGTTTTGTATGGTGCCGTCACTTTTAATATAACCGATTGTAGAATGGCTGCTGTTTTCGATGGTTCCGTTTCCTGTAATATACCCTACTGTGGAATGGCTGCTGTTTTCAATGGTTCCGTTGCTTTTGATGTATCCTGCTGTACTGCGGCTTCCCGATTCTATGGTTTGTGCGCTTAAAAGAGATAAGTTAAACAAAACAGCACAAACGAATAGTGCTTTTTTCATGGTTTTTAAAATTTTTAAATTCTTCGAAATATAGGAAGTTTTTATTGAAAATGAAATACCACAGGAAAAAACGCACTGTAAATTAAAATATGAGCTTTAATTAAGATTTTTTTATCTTTCTGAAAGTGATTGATATCCTTCTTTTTCTTGGGATTGCTGTATTTTGCCATTGATCGTTTTTTACGGCTTTGATCCCGTGTTTCCAGAGGTATCTTGCGTCTCCGCTGAGTAGAAGAATGCTTCGGGGATTCAGTATTATTTCATGTTTTTCCGAATCTTTTGAAAACTGCATCACACAGGAAGAAAGTAAGCTTACGGAAACTATTATGTCTTCAAAGCAAGGTACACAGTCTATATGGTTTGATATTCCCTGTCCCGGTTCATATTCGTTGATGATGACCTGATCGAAAGACTGTTCTATATTAAAAGTTGTTTTAATCTTTTTTTCTAATGTAAGAAGCCAATCCGGAAGTTCACCTTTTCTTACACGCTGATTGATATTTTTCTTTTTGTAGTCGTAAATATAACCATAATGCTGAACTCTTCTCTTTAGACTGTTGTCCCACTCTTCTTTTTCAATCTGTAAAAGAATTGCTTTTTCTTCGTCGGAATTTAAAAAATCATCCTGATAAAAAAGTCCGGAAATTATATTATTCTCCATCCTCAATTGCTAAAATATATTGTAACAAATCTATAAAGTTTTTATGAACCGGTTGATATCCTGACTCCAATTCAGTAGAAACCCAGATTGAATTTTCATTTTCATGTGTAGCGTGATATCCGTAAAAAATTATCTCATCATGATGATCCTGATAATGATCTGCCAATAAATAGATATCTGCATCATTCAGTAACGGAGAGGTCAAAAGACTTGGATTCAGCCAGTCGTCGAAACCACAAATACCAACATCAAAACCGTCTCCATAAATATTGCAGCCTCCATATTGACTTAAAAAATAAAAATAAGCATCGTCTTTTATAAATGTTGCCTGCTTCATGATTCCCAGAGTTTCTTCTTCCCAGAGATTTTCTATTCTTTCTTTATTTAAAGTTTCGAGCCTGTATTTTGAAGCGATTTGCTGCATGAGGTTGTCGACTTCGATAATTTTTTTAATCATAAATATTTTCAGACATTAACCAATATGTATTAAATTTAAGTTCAAAGATTTTTCTGTTTTACTTTTATCAACATTTGCTTTTAAAATACCTGTAAACTCATTAATTTTTCAATCACAAAGAAATACAATCTATTAATTTTCATTAATTTAATATATTTTCAAAATACAGGATAGATTCTTACCGCATATTTCTTCATTTAAACTCCTGAATAACAAAGGAATTTATTTTATTTTCCCTGTGAAAGTCAGCAAGAAATTCATTATACCCTTCTAAATTTGTAGAAATTAATAGGTTTTGGAATTCCTTATCCTCAATAACAGACATTGCCCAATAAATTTCCTGTCCGATAAATCTGTCGACATCCTTCTGTTTTCCATCTGCAAATAAAGCATTAAGAGAACTTATTAAGCCTGCATTCATCGAATTGTATTCAAGAGGTTTCTTAAAAAAATCTGTAACAAGGCTGCAAATAAACTCATAGTATTTCTTTCTTAAAAATAAGCTTTTATCGCCGTCGTTGTTTGTAAATTCGTAAGTTTCTTCATTAATTCCTTCAATAATAAAGCTTACAATATCGTTCTCTTTTTTATAGCGAATATACCATTCCCGATATTCTTCGTCTGTTTTATTTTTTAGAAGATGCTTTATAGTCCAGTTATTCTCTATAATACAAATTGCCCAGTAGAAAGGCATTTCAGTAGTTATAATATACACGTTGTGATAATCTTCCAGTGTATTTAATAGATTTAAAAAATGTCTGTGAAACCCGTTTTCCGGCAACGGCTCTTCAAAAAAGTCTGTAATTGTTGCACAGACGAGTTTGTAATATTTTCTTCTGAGAAAAACAGATTCATTACCAAATTCGTCGGTGTAAATGTATTGGTCTTCCATGGTTATTTTGATCAGAAACAGTTTTTTAAGTGTTTTACTCGAATATTTTTTATCTTACTCTATTATATCTTAATTTGTTAAAAATTCTATGAAATGTAAAAAAATAAACTATCAATAACGAGATAAGATCCCATTAAATCTGCTGTCGTTTTTATATTTCTCAATCATTGCATCATCAATCAGAATTTTATCCATTCCGAATTTTAAGGCAAGCTCAAGACTTTGGAAAAACCGCTCTTCTGATCCCATATCGAAAAGTATTTCCGCTTTTGTACCGTGATATAAACCAACTTCAGGTTCCAGATCTAATGCTTTATCGATATAATCCATACTTTTTTCTGTAAAACCTGCAGTCCGCAATTTATAAGCACGATTATTGTATGCGAGCGCTTTTTGTGTATTGGCTTCAATAGTGGTATCGTATAATGAAAAAGCATGATCTAAATTGCCTCTTTCCTGATATGAGAGTGCCAGATTCTCAATATCGTAACAGTAGTAGTTAACAACAGCATCAAGTCCTTCAATGGTATTTTCAATCAGGAAAGATAAAAATCCTTTGTTACCAGCAATTTTGCTGGCTTCCTCAGTTTTCAAATAATCTTTTATATAAACCGAGTCCTGTATGTATTCGCCTTTTTCGTCAAAGATTAGCGAAATATCCAGTTCTTCAGGATTTTCGTATTCGTTAGTTTCATCATTAAAATAAAAATAATAGAATTCACTGTAAATATCTGGAATACTTTCTGAAGTAATCGCTGCATCGTGATAAAAGATCCGTATCTGTTTTCCGTTATCAGCAGTATCGAATGCAAAATCATTCCCTGATCCGTCGGTCGCGAAATACATATATTTATTTTTAACCTGTAGCGCATAATATTCTTCGGAAATATTATCCAGCACATCGGATACAGATGATAATTGTATACCCAATCCAATGCTGTACTGTCCGTATTTTTGGCACCATTCTATATAATCTTCAGGATAATTATGGCTTCTGAGAAGATCTATTTCCGCGGAAGTAACAATCTTTTCTTCATCAATCCAGATTGGATTTCTGTAATCCGCATCATTTTTAAAACCACTAATAAAACTGAAAAAATCGTCAAAATCTTTAATATTTGACAATTTATGTTTGTTTTTCTTTATCGCCTTTACCAAGTTTTCCAAATTGGCGTTAAATTCTTCTTCGGTTTTTGCATTAAGACCGTAATATCTTCCCATAAAACAAATATAATAAAAACAGGAAGATTGTTTAATCTTGTAGATTATTGTTTTTAAAAACTATAATATTAAGAATCTACACTTCCGATTTTTCTGTTGTATTCAATTTTGTTTCAAACATGATTACAATAAAAATTTACTCTCATTATTATTCACCTCCAAGAATTCAGAACATACTTTGTGAAATTCATTTCCATGTCTTTTATTCGGTCTTCGAGAGCTGCAATTCCTTTTGTAAGATATTCCTTTTTTTCAGGATCAGTCAGCGTATGGATTGCATCAAAACCCGGTGCCGGAGTAGAAATCGGAGCGGATAATTCAATGGTGTCGCCGTTTTCATAAATATAATAATAATACCCGTCTTTTTTTTTCTAAAAGGTTTTTCATGATTATTAAAATTAAAATATAATTTCCCTCATTCAGATCTAACCATCTATGATTTGATTTTTTCAGCCTCTTCAATATTATATCCAATTCTCTTATCATCTTTTAATAAGGAACTGAAAACCTCAAAATATTCCTCAAACCTGTGTTTATCATAATGAACGATAACCGGAAAAAGCTGACTTGCCTGATAATGTTTTTCATTGTTCAAAGCGCTTTTCATCGCCTCTTCAATTTCTTTCAGCAGTGGTCTGCAGTCTTTTTTCAATAGAAAATCTTTCAGACAGGATTCAAAAAACCTATGTCCGTAAATGCTTAAGAAATGTTTTACATAAGGATATAATTCCTGTTCTTCTTTTCCATTGAGTGTCGAAATGTATAATGCATCCACGATAACATCATACACATTATCTTCATTATAAATTCTGTGAGGCTCAAAGCTGTGCTTTTCATCCCATTTTTCAGAAATGAAACGGTCAAGCTGATGGAATCCTTCCGGACTTGCCCAAGCAACCAAAATAAGCATTGCCTGATAAGAAATGTAGGGATTTTTATGTTGAAGCAAATGTTTCAGTTTTTCAACACGGTTTTCGTCTGTTTTTCCGATGAGCTGTACTTCTGTAAGATCGTAACCTTCTTCGCCATCTTCGCTGTAGTAGTACAGCGTATCATATATTTCGTTTTCCAATTCTTCTTAATTAAATAATTTATTTCAGTTAAAATGTCCGTAATTTTAAGAGTTCCAAATCCTGATATCTTCTAAAAAAAGCATATATCTTCCGGGTTGATATTCGCCGTAGGAAAATAAATAAATCAGATCATTTTTCTTCAGATAATATATTTCCAGTTCTTTTTCAGAAATGTATTTTTCAATAATATTATTGATCCGTTTAAAGCTGTTTTCTTCCACCATCAGATCAAAACTTTCATGATCTATTTCTTTTTTCAGTTCTTTTAACGGATGGTCACAAAAATCAATCAACCTGATTTTCTGATGATTAACCTCAAATACTTTGTTTACACATTCTCTTTTATCTCCATCAAACAGGAGTTGCCTGAAACTTTCGGATGATACATGATAATCAAATGCTCCTCCGAAGATATCAATTAACAATTTTGCATATTCATCATTTTCGTAATCGAAGTTTTTCACCGCCAAATGTCCTAAAGAATACCTTTTGTATAATTCGTTTTCAGAAAAAACAGTAGTATTCTTTATTATTTTTTCATCAATATCAAGTAATTGATTATAGATGGAATGATACATGGGAATTTCAGGAGATAATTTTATTAGTTCCTCCGTTTTCTGTATCGCCAGATTAAGGGTATCTCTGTACGATTTTTTCATTTTTTCACTGTTCAGGCGGATGTACATTTTGTTTGTCTTTTTAATTCTTCTACAGCAATGATATTTGCACAGTCATTTATCTTCACAGGATACGCTTTGCTGAATTTCAGATCTTTAAAATCAAGATTCTGAAACCGACAGTCAGAAAAAATTAAACCATCCACTTCTACCAACTGAAAATTTGAGCCAGAAATTATACAATTTCCAAAATAACTCCAGCCTAATTTTAAATTCTTAAAAAGACAAAACTCCACGGAAGTATCATAAAACTCTGCTTTTGTTGTTTCACTTTCTAAAAAAATACAGTTTTGGAATCTGCACTGGTGAAATTCACACTTTCTGAGATACGAATTTTCAAAATTGACCGAAGAAAAAACACAGTTATAGAAAGAACTTCCGCCCAGATTTACATTTCGGAAAACTCCGTTTATAAATTTTGTATTACAAAACACAGCTGAATTTAAATTTTCATCAAATAATTCCATATTGCTCAACTCTTCATTTTCAACGTTCAGCTGCTCTCCTCCTTTATCATGTATCCAATTTTTATGAAGCTGTATTTTAATTTTTATATTTTCCAAATCTTAAAATTGAAATTTTATTCTTTTTGAAAACTTAAGATATTCTAATTATCGCGTTTTCTTGTATGATTTTTTAAAATATCTTTTTTATCGTTTTATCATTTGTAAACAAATCATTCCGAAATCATCACATTACTTCCTTTCGTATGCGCATTCATCTGCGGTGCGTAATAATTCTGGATCGTGGTAATTCCGTTCGAGAATCTTCCGGATGCATTGGCAACGTAATCGTACTCAAAAACATATTTTCCTTTCGGCATATATTCGATGTAGAAGTTGGTAGAAGCATCTTTGGTCGACTGATAATATCCTAAATTATTCTTCCACTGATACCCCGAAAGTACATCCAAAGGTTCAAATCCTGCTGCTCTCATGTCTTTGATGTGGATGAATTCCATCGGACGATCGGTATTTAAGATCATTCGTACCGTCACTTTATCGCCTACTTTCAATGGAGTTTCCGGAGTGATTTTCTGTAATTCTTCCCCGTTCACGGTTTTTATTTTTCTGTACAGTTCTTTGGTGACGGACAGATAATTCTCGGAAGATTTTATCTTATCCAGATCTTCGTAATACTGCCAGAACAAACCTCCCTGAACAATTCCTGCTCCCGGTTTTGTTA
>NZ_FTOV01000015.1 GCF_900156825.1 Chryseobacterium gambrini
AGTAAGTTTTTCCTGTTCTTTTATTTTAAACACTTGTTTACGAAAATCTAAACTATAACTCATACAGCTAAGATAAGACTTTTTATAATGAGTCCACTATACTTTGTCAAAGTTGAAAATCTTTGACAAAGTTTATATTGTATTTTAACTGCAGCCTGACTTTTTTGTGACACAAAAAAAGCTGGTGCGGAAGTTGATTAGCTGCCTGAATATAATATTAATTGATAAATAGTTTAAAAATTAACCTTGCAATGATAAGAATTGTTAAGAATATGTACCAAAATTTCTTTTCAGAATCAGATTTTCCTTGTCTTATGATAAATAAACCTACAAATGTTAATAGACCATTCAAAATAATTAACTCTACCCCGATTCTGTAATGCGTATACGTTGTTACCAGATAATTGATGATATACGTTGCAACCGGAGCTAAAATCGTTACCGCCAAAATTGAATATTTCCTTGAAATCTGAAACTTTGTGAAAATTCCGAAGGCAAAAAGTCCTAAAAGCGGTCCGTAAGTATATCCTGCAATCTCCATGATGAGGTAAACAATCGATTTGTCATTCAAAGCTTTAAAGACCATGATCAGAATAAAGAAAATGATGGTGAAAGTTAAATGAACCTTCATACGAAGCTGTTTTTTCTCTTTCTCCGTCCTGTTTTTGTCTTCATTAAGATTTAAAAGATCTACGCAATACGAGCTCGTAACGGCAGTTAAAGCGCCATCCGCAGAAGGAAATAATGCCGAAATTAATCCGATAATGAAGATAACGGAAATGATCATCGGGAAATGTCCCTGAAGCGATAAAGCCGGAAACAGATCGTCTCCCATGATATTTTTAATGTTACCCGCAGAGTCTTTGAAACCGAAGATGTTGGTAACGGTTTCTCCGTCTATTTTTCCATATTCTGCGCCGTTTTGCAAAGCAAAAAGATAAAGAAGACCACCTAGAAACAGGAATGCCAGATTCACAAAAAGCAGTGTTCCTGCAAAAGTGAGCATATTTTTCTTTGAATTTTTAAGATTATCCACAGAGATGTTTTTCTGCATCATTTCCTGATCTAATCCTGTCATCGCAATCGTAATGAAAATTCCCCCTAAAATCGTTTTCAGGAAGAATGTCTTGGAATTCGGGTCAAAATTGATGAAGTGGGTATAATTTTTCTGTTCTAAAATAGTATATGCTTCGCCTAATGATAAATTTAAATGGGATAAAATATAAATGATACACGCAATGAGACTGATAATCATGAATGAAGTCTGCAAAGTATCGGTAATCACAATGGTTTTTACACCGCCTTCAAACGTATATAAAAGCACCATTAACAGCAGAACTAAAGCCGTAACCCAGAAAGGAACGCCCAAACCTTCCAGAAGGAAAATCTGAAGAACGTTGACCACTAAATATAACCTTGCCGTTGCCCCAATTGCCCTTGAAATAATAAAAAATATAGAGCCTATTTTATGCGCTTCGACATTGAATCTTTTGCCTAAATACGTATAAATCGAGGTGAGGTTCATTTTGTAATACAGCGGAAGAAGAATTGCGGCAACAATAAAATATCCGATGAAAAAGCCGATCACCATCATATAATATTCGAATCCGCCGTAGATGTATTCACTTCCGGTCATTTTTCCGACTGTTCCGGGAACGGAAATAAATGTTACTCCGCTTAAGCTGGTTCCGATCATTCCGAAAGCAACGAGCCACCATTTACTTTTTTTATTCCCGATAAAAAACGACTGATTATCAGAATTTCGGCTTGTAAAATAAGAAATAACCAAAAGTCCGATGAAATAGACAAAAACAAACAGCAAAAGAACAGTTCCGGAATTCATGCTTTAATTTAAATTTTAGCAAATATAGTTTTTTTCTGTTCTGCCTAAAAAGAAAAAACCTTCAGGATATATTTCCGGAAGGTTTTATATGTAATGTTGAAGTTAAGGCTGATAGCTCAAAAGTTCAAATTTAATCTCAACCTTAGCTTAAAACTAAGCCTGTGTTTTATTTACCAGAACATCCTGAAGTTCTTCATGCTTCTGGAACGTAGCCTTGGCAAAAGGACAAAGCGGAATAATTGTTTTTCCGTTCTTTCTTGCAAAATCTACCGCCGCAAGAAGCATTTCCTTTCCAACGCCTTTGCCGTTGTATGCTTCTTCAACTTCGGTGTGATCGATGATGAATCTTTCTTCTCCAGCCCAAGTGTACGTCATTAAACCTGCATGGTTTCCGTCTATGAATGCTTCAAAATTTCCGTGTTTCGGGTCGTTGGTTTGTTTTACTTCAATCATATTATGAAAATTTGGTTAATATTTCTATATCGTTTGTAAGAATCTTATGAATCGGACACGCATCCGCTATGGCGTGAAGTCTTTTCAGTTGTTCATCATCAAGATTTGTGCCTTCAAAGCTGATGTCTCTTTTGAAAATGGCTCTTTTCGTTAAAGGAAAATTTTCCAGTTCCACTTCAACGTTTATTTTTTCGACGTTCCATTCTTTTCGGTCGATGTACATTCTCAAGGTTGCCGCTGTGCAGCTTGCGAGGGAAGTGGCAAGAATTTCAAAAGGATTGAACCCTTTGTTTCCGCCGCCTTTGTCTACAGGTTCATCTGTAATAAGAGTATTTTCTCCCGCCATAACTTCGGTGTAGTATTTTTCTGTTCCCAGACTTGCTTTTACTGTGATTGCCATTATTTTTTTGTATTGAATTGATAACTCAGTGCTCCTGAAGGACACAGGTCGATTTGGTTTTTAAGTTCTTCTGCGGTTGCATTTTCAGGTTTCAGCCACGGTCTTTCTTTCGGGTTATACACTTTCGGAAGTGTTTTTACACAAACGGCGGCGTGGATGCACTTTTTGGGTTGCCAGAGCACGGTAATCTCTCCGTTTACATATTCGTGTGTTTCCATATCAATTTTCGTTTAAAGTTTTTTCTATTCGTCTGTCCGGAATCAGCCAGAGCAAAGCAACCGTATAATATAGTGCTACTGCAATATAAGGATAAATAAATGAAACAATAATTCCTGAAACATAAAGCACTATGGATGCATTTTCCTTAAAACGGGAAGCAATGGCCTGTTTCAGCTTAGAGCTTTCCCCTTCGGATTTTATGATCGCATTTTCCAGAATCGTATAGGCAGTCGCACAAAGTCCCAGTCCGAATCCGTAAGTGGCTACCGGATTTTTGGCAAAATGAGTTTCCCCGATCCATTCTGTTGCAAAAGGCATTAAAGAAAGCCAGAACAGGAGATGAAGATTTGCCCAAAGAATTTTTCCGTTTACTTTTTTCACTGCCTGAAAAAGATGATGATGATTGTTCCAGTAAATTCCTACATACAGAAAGCTGAAAATATATGCCAGAAATTTAGGAATAAGCGGTTTTAGGCTTTGCCAGTCGTTTCCTTCCGGAACTTTCAGTTCCAGTACCATAATCGTGATGATGATCGCAAGAACCCCGTCACTGAAAGCCTCTAATCTTCCTTTGGTCATTATTTGCGGATCGTATTTTTGAAATTCTCCACTTTACTGTTCAGCTCTTTCAGCATTTCTGGGTTGATGACTCCACTTTCCAAATCAAAATTTTCATAAAATTTAGGAAGCGAGAAAGTTTCTTTGATATCCGCTCCGAAATTCGGGAAAAATGTCTTTGCTGTGTTCATCACATTTCCGCCGCCGTAACCTCCCAGAGAAGTAGACATCAGAAACATCGGCTTGTCCTGAAAAACCTTCACGTTGATTCTTGAAGCCCAGTCGAAAACGTTTTTAAAAGCGGCGCTGTACGATCTGTTGTGTTCTGCAAGCGAACATATAATCACATCACATTCTTCTATCGCTTTCAGAAAATGGTGTGCTTCTTCCGGAAAGCCTTTCTTTTCAAGGTCTACTGAAAAAACAGGCATATCAAAATCATTCAGATCAATCAGGTTGATTTCTTCCTCCTGAAAATCTTTTAGAACGAATTTTACAAGTTCCCTGTTGATGGAAGTGGAAGACGTGCTTCCTGCAAATGCTAATATTTTCATCGCGTATGATTTTAAGTTGTTATGGTTTTCTGTTTAAAATAGCTTTCGGAAGCGGAACATATTCATTTTCATCTCCAGGAACCAAAGGAAAAGCATCGTGGTTCTGGTCGTGCCAGTTCACTTTTGCCTGATCGATCAGTTCTTTTTCGGAATTTACAAAATTCCAGAATATAAACCGCTCTTCTTCAAATGGTTCGCCACCGAAAAGATAAACCGTTCCGTTTTCGCTCATGTCAAATTCGCAGAGTTGGGTGTTTTTGGCAATCATCAGTTGTTTAGATCCGTAAGAATTTCCGTCAGTAGAAACAGTTCCGTCCAGAACGTACATGGCAGCTTCTCCGTAAAGATCTTTCCCAATGCTGATCTTTTTTGCCTCTTTGGTTTTAATTTCAATAAAAAACAGCTTGCTGTGAACCGGAACCGGCGATTTTTTTCCAAAAGCTTCTCCTGCAATTAATTTATACTGAATTCCGTCTTCCTCCCAAACCGGAATTTCATCTGCTTCAATGTGGTGGAATGTGGGTTCAGACTGTTCCAGATGTTTCGGAAGTCCTACCCAGATCTGGAATCCGTGAAGTCTTTTATCAGAATGCCGCAGGTATTCCGGAGTTCTTTCAGAGTGTACCACACCTTTTCCGGCAGTCATCCAGTTTACGGCTCCCGGTTTTATTTCCAGAGCACTTCCGATGCTGTCTCTGTGAAAAATAGATCCTTCCAGAAGATACGTTAATGTTGAAAGCCCGATGTGCGGATGCGGCGGAACATCCAGATTCTGATAATCTTTTAAGTCGGATGGTCCCATATGATCGATAAAAACGAAAGGTCCGACTGCTCTTTTTTCACGGAAAGGCAATAATCTTCCGACCAGAAAGTTTCCGATGTCCGCAGATTTTTCTTCTATAATAAGTCCGATGTTTGACATGATGTGCGTGATTTATTTGTATTAATTTTTAATTTAATTTTGAATTCTTAAATGAGGATTTTGCAAGTTGAATGTTTATAGATTCCCATACACTACGATTTCTTCTGCGAATCTCAGTTTGGAATTGATCCATTTAATCAGATTCCGTAAAAATAATTCTTCATCCGCTGTTTCTACAGGTAATCTTGCGATCTGATTTACAATTTTTCTCATCGTTTCATTTTTATATCTGTTATGACTTGTGATGTCAAACGTTTCAGAATTGGCAGCTTTAAAAATGTCAATTACATAATCAAAATCTTTAGATTGAATAAAGATGCCCCTGTCTGTTGGGATGTAATATTTTTCCAGACTGCTGTTTTCAGCCCATAATATAAATCCTATTTTATGAATTTGCTGATCTGGTGTTGCTGTAAGATATAAGAGTTTTTCCTGAATTTTTTTCATGGCTTTCTCTTCATCATGCTTACAGATATGGTAATATTTTTTTGCAGTTTTATCATCACATTCAGTTAATCTGCATATCGTATTAATTTTGTTGCGATGAAATTCCTGTATACTTAATTCTACATCATTATTGTTTCTCTTCAGGAGTTTTTGGGCTGAATGTAAAGGGATGTTTATTCTGTTTCTCAGTTCTTTAATAGTATTAGTTTCCATGTTTTATTTAATGGCTTGAAATAATTAGTAAATTATCCGGATATTTTCCGAACCATCGTCTAAATATATAAAATTAATAAAAAGAACAGCTTGAAGATGATTTTTAATTAAAATTAATCTGCAAGGTAACCGAATCTCCCTAAATTGAAATCTTCAAAAGCCTGCATAATTTCTTCTCTGGAATTCATTACAAAAGGTCCGTGAGGAAAGATAGGCTCATTTAAAGGCATTCCGCTGATGATTAAAACGATTGAGTCTTCTTTTGCTTCTACCGTAAAATCTTCTCCTTCATTTTGAAACAAAACGAGATGATTGAGTGGTACTTTTTCTTCGCCATTTATTAGAATACTTCCTTCAATCACCAAAGCTGCAGTATTGAAATTTTCGGGAAAGGTGAATGCTGCTTTTCCACCATTTTTCAGTTTTGCATTCATCATGTGAACCGGACTGAAGGTAAAAGCGGGACCTTTCTGATTTTGATATTCTCCGGCAATCACTTCAATATGTCCGTTTTCTCCAAGATCTACTTTCGTTATATCCGAATTTTTGATTGCCTGATATTTCGGGCAGCTCATTTTATAAACCGACGGAAGATTTACCCAAAGCTGAACCATTTGGAAAATTCCGCCATCTTTTGCCCATTCTTTTTCATGATATTCTTTGTGAAGAATACCTTTTGCGGCAGTCATCCACTGTACATCGCCTTCACCGATAATTCCGCCACCTCCTGCGCTGTCATGATGCTGCACTTTTCCTTTATACGCTATGGTTACAGTCTCAAAACCTCGGTGCGGATGAACGCCCACTCCTCGAGGCTGATCTGTTCCGTTAAAGTGAAATTTTGAATTGTAATCGAGCATTATGAATGGATCCATCCTTTTCATATCCAATCCCTGAACGCCCGGAATAAAATTATGAACCCTAAAACCGTCGCCCACAAAATGCGCAGGTTTCGGAGATACTATTTTTTCTATTTTTTTAGTTGCCATAATATGGTTGTATTATGAAGCAAAGTTATCTTAAGCAAAAATCCTGTACATTGATCTGTGTTAATAAGGGGGATTGATTGATGATTGATGATTGATGATTGATGATTGATGATTGTGCTGAGCGGATGTTTTCAGTTTTTTATTTAGGATGTAAAAATTCCCCTCCTTTGGAGGGGTGGCGAAAATTTCGGAGAAATTTTTGACGGGGTGGTTCCAGAAATAAAACTGTAATTTCCTGTTGAATAAATGTACTCCACAATTTCAGAGCTCATTGAGTGGTATGTCTGAGCTCTTTTTTTGGATTCGGCGGCTGCGAAGCAGCCGCCGAATCCAAAAAAAGCGAGTAGCGAAAGCTGCAAAAAACTCCTGAACTCAATGAACAATTGATTTTTTCTTTGCCTAAATTAGGAAATCGACAAACCGGTTTGTTTTATCAATCCTCCTTCGATTTCATATTCTTCCCATCCGAAATATGAAGCCTGCGGAAAATAAATCCGGAAATGATCGTGAGAATTCCGACAGTAAGAAAAGTAAATCGGAAAGCGTTGTGGATTTCTCCGTGAATAAGATCGGTATTTTCAAAAATTTTAAGTACAATTAATCCGAAAGCAATTCCGAATCCGATGGCAAGCTGTTGATTGACGGATATAAGTGAATTTCCGCTGCTGGTCTGAAAATTTCGAAGATCCGCAATAGAAATGGTATTCATCGAAGTAAACTGAATGGAATTAAAAAATCCCAAAATGGAAATAATAGGAATAAACCAATACAATGAGGTGTTGATATCGGGAATTGCCAGAAGACAGATCAGCGTTCCGATAATAAAAGTATTCGTCATTAAAGTCTGTCGGTAACCAAAACGGTCTAAGATTTTTATCACATACGATTTTCCGAACATTGCGGTTAAAGCCATCGGAGCGATGATCCAGCCGGAAGTTACTGCCGATTGTTTATACGCAATCTGAATCATTAACGGTAAAAGTAACGGAACAGAGCTGATTCCTAATCTTGTGGCAAGATTTCCGACAATTCCCACTCTGAAAGTTCTTACCTGAAATAAATTTAAAGGAAAAATAGGGCTTTCATCACGTTTGGCGTGTCTGTAATAGTAGTAGAGACAAAGAAATCCTAGAATGAAAATAATTAGAACCGGTGTAGTATTCTGCATATCTCCGAAAAGTTCCAAAGCAATGGAAAGCAGGAGAGAGGCTGCTGCAAAGATCAAAAATCCTTTCAGATCAAAATCTACATCTTTGGATGTATAATTGGGCATGAATTTTATGCCTAAAACAATTCCCAGAATTCCGATCGGGATGTTAATTAAAAAAATCCAGTGCCACGAAAGATAATCTACCATATAACCTCCCACCAAAGGACCGAGAACAGGACCAATTAATGCGGGAATAATGGCAAAGTTCATGGCTTTTAATAATTCGCTTTTATCGAACGTTTTAATTAAAGCTAATTTTCCGACAGGTGTCATTAAACTTCCTCCGACTCCCTGAATAACTCGCGAAATAACCAGATGAGTAAGATTTTGAGACATGGCACAAAACAGAGATCCCAAACTGAAAAGAATCAGGGAAAATATAAATACTTTTTTGGTTCCGAAACGGTCTGCCAGAAATCCGCTTGCCGGCATAAAAACAGCTAATGTAAGTACATAACTGATGATGGCGTTCTGCATATTCAGCGGAGATTCCTGAAGATCTTTTGCGATGGAAGGCAGGGAAGTATTCAGAATAGTGGAATCCAGCATCTGCATGAAGATAGCCGTTGCAAGAATCAGCGGCAGAATTTTTTTAACTGAATTTTGAGGCTGCGAAAGTGTTTCTGACATGTGTTTTTACTGGAAAAGCTTCCAGATTTGTTGGTTCAAAAAAAATGAGAATGTAATTTTCAGAGCAATTTTTATTCCTTTTAATAAAGACACGATGTTAATCGATGGATTAAGCTGTTATTTCCACGAAGGAGAAATCTATTTGCTGCAATATTTTCCTGATAATCCTTAACTGTTAGCTATTTTAAGTTTTTTTGATGATGTTATCAATAACGATATTTATAATATTCTATTTTCTTAAATTTTACGAGCAATTGTGAATATTCGTGCAAAAATTTGTGCCATTTATGTTAAAAATATTCCAACAAAAAAGTCCTGCGAAACTTCACAGGACTTTTTAATTTATTTTCTTGGTTTTTCAACCCCCTTCCATTCTTCGCCGGCTTTTCTGTACTGGCTTAATTCGAAAGTTTTGAAATCTTTTGTTTTGTATTCGATGTTGTCTGTGTTTTGCTCAAACGGCATGATGTAGTAGAAATCTGCATCTGTTCTGTCCGTTTTTGTCCCTTTTTTCACAGAAGGAACATATTTTGAGAATTTATAGCTTGGAAGATACTGCTTCACTCTCGCATAGAACGCTTTATTTTCTTTCTCTTCAGGAATAATGTCTACGATATTGAAATCGTCTTTTTCTTTGTTGATCCAAAGATAATAGGTTTTATCTTCTCCTGTATTTCTGTTGTTGGAGTTGAAAGCATAAAGCTCTTTCGGAACCAGTTCTTTGATCTTTTCTGCATCAACTTTTGTATAATACTGTCCTTTAGAAGGATCTACATACGTTTCCAGATTGTACATTAAAACAGAATTGTTATCCAGATTTTTGTTTTTGAAATACTGGTTTAAAGATAATTCTGCGGTTTCTCTAAGTTCTTTACCTCTTGCATCCAGTTTTTTAGTCGGATTCTGAGGATTCACTTTTTTTACAAATTCATATAAAACTTTCGGTTTTATATCTTTAAGGTGAGGATACGTTTTCAGCTGTTCCGCTTTTACCAGCCAGTAATATTGTTGGTAGAAGTCGTCTTTATCGCCATCTTTCACACTTTTATACACCATTGCCAGTTTTTTGGAGCTAAGATATTTACCATATTTTCCCTGTCCGAAAGCAAAAGTCATGGATAATAAAGCAAATAAGATAGTAATGTTTCTTCTCATTTTTTTATAATTGATATTTTCGTTTTCCAAATATAATTATTTATTAGATAATATATTTGATTAACGGTTAAATTCTGACAATATTATTAAGGTAAATGCAAAAGAAAATCCTGTATTGCTACAGGATTGATAAATTTTTATGTAAAGTTTAGATTTTTAGAGTTCAGGATTTCGTTTCAGAATGCTCATCTTCTATTTGTTAACTAAAAATAGGGAAGAATAAAAAATATCTCAAAAACTCAAAAAACGCTCACACTCTCATACTCCTGAATCTATTCACCGTAAGAAGTTTCATGCACTTTTACCGCTCTTCCGCTCGGATCGTTCATGTTTTTGAATGCTTCATCCCATTCCAGTGCAATTGGCGTAGAACACGCAACCGAAGGAACCGAAGGAACTGTTGCAGCCGCAGTTTCACTTGGGAAATGCTCTTCAAAAATTGTTCTGTAACGGTATTCTTCCTTGTTTTGAGGCGTATTCAGCGGAAATCTGAATTTTGCATTTGTCATCATTTCATCCGTTACTTCTTTTTCAGCAACGGCTTTTAAAGTATCGATCCATGAATAACCAACTCCATCCGAAAACTGCTCTTTCTGTCTCCAGACAATAGATTCCGGAAGAATATCTTCGAAAGCTTTTCTCAGAACCCACTTTTCAATTTTTCCTTCGGCAGCACTTACCATTTTATCCTTTGGATTCACAGTCATGGCAATATCCATAAATTCTTTGTCTAAGAAAGGAACGCGTCCTTCAATTCCCCAACTCATCAACGCTTTGTTGGCTCTTAAACAATCATACAGGTGAAGTTTTCCTAATTTTCTTACGGTTTCATCATGGAATTCTTTCGCATTCGGAGCTTTATGGAAGTATAAATAACCACCGAACAGTTCATCAGAACCTTCTCCGGAAAGCACCATTTTAATTCCCATCGATTTAATCACTCTAGCCAAAAGATACATCGGCGTAGAAGCTCTCACTGTCGTTACGTCATACGTTTCCAGATGATAAATAACATCACGAACCGCATCCAGACCTTCCTGAACGGTAAAATTAACTTCATGGTGAACCGAACCGATGTGTTCTGCTGCTTTCTGAGCTGCTGCCAAATCCGGCGATCCTACCAAACCGACTGCAAAACTGTGTAATCTCGGATACCACGCTTCCTGTGTATCTCCGCTTTCCACTCTCTGTCTTGCAAATTTTGCCGTAATCGCAGAAATTACGGAAGAATCTAATCCGCCTGAAAGCAAAACTCCGTAAGGAACGTCGCTCATCAATTGTCTGTGAACCGCATCTTCCAGTCCTTTTCTTAATTTCTCAATATCCGTTTTGTTATCTTTTACAGCATCAAAGCTTTCCCAGTCTCTTTTGTACCACTGCTGAAGTTCGCTTCCGTCTTTGCTGTACACCAGATGTCCCGGTAAAAAAGTCTCAATAGTTTTGCAGACTCCTTCTAGCGCTTTTAGTTCTGAAGCAACGTAATAGTTTCCGTTCTTATCCCAACCGTGATATAGAGGACAGATTCCCATGTGATCGCGTGCAATGAGATACACATCATTTTCTGTGTCATATAAAGAAAAGGCAAAAATTCCGTTTAATTTTTCAACAAAATCTTTTCCGTATTTTTGATATAAAGCTAAAATAACCTCACAGTCTGACTGTGTCTGAAATTCATAATCAGGAAATTCTTCTTTCAGCTCTCTGTGATTGTAGATTTCACCGTTCACGGCAAGAACTATTTTTCCGTCTTTGGTAAATAATGGCTGTTTTCCGGAGGTAGGATCCACGATGGCAAGTCTTTCATGAGAGAAAACCACTTTGTCATTCTGGAACACTCCGCTCCAGTCCGGACCGCGGTGACGAATTTTTTTAGACATTTCAAGAACCTGAGGTCTTAATATTTCGGTTTTTTGTTTGGCGTCAAACAAACATACAATTCCACACATTTTTTTTCATTTAATTTGAAACAAAAGTAGAATAGTGGTTTAAAAATAACAACAAAAAAATTAAATAAGTTAATTTTTTTAATTAATTAATTTAAAATGAAGTAAAAATTTAATTATTTTAAATTAAAAATATGATTTTAGTTGATTTTTTTAACTCAGATCTCTAATTTATTCATTACATACGAAATTATTATGAGATATTTCTTAATGTATGGTAATTTATTCTACAAATTTTAACCCTTACTTTGTGGCTCGAAATAATTTTTTTTCATCATTTGTGTTTTTACCTTCTTGCAATTCAGTTTGCGAGAAGGTTTTGTTTTTATTCGGAACCTAACAGAACTCCTGAAACGTTCCACGAACTGAAGCTCGTTCCTTCAGTCGGACCCTGCGGAATTTTTACCTGAATGGTATGTTTTCCGGCTTTTAAATCTCCAAGCTGTATGAAATTTGGATTGGTAACGGTTCCGGGGCACCAGTTTGATCTGCTGAGATCGGATGAAGAAAGTCCGTCCGGAAAATTTCCTGAAGCCGGATTATAAAGACGATAAGATCCGCAGTCGGTTCTCCATGGCACGAAAGAAAAAGTCATTTTTCCGTCTAAAAAGATCGAGTTGGCTTTTGGTACAAATTCATCGCCGTTTTCCCAGCCTCCATGACCGGTAGTTGTATATTTCAACTGGGCATTTTTTAGATCCTTTTTTAAAGTAAACTCTACAAACAGTCCTTTATCATTATTAAACATGGTAGAATAATCCTGTCCTGCCATTTCCATAATGTTCAGAGTGTTGAATAAAGGAATAACCGTATTATTTTTATAAATGGTCTGATCGCTTTTGTGAATGGTGATTTCCAGACTTACTTTATGACCACCTTTATCGTAATTTCCGATGAATGTTCCGATCCATAATTCTTTTTCAGAAAGAGAAGGTTTGAGATCTGTAATATCTTCACGATACGGACTGATGGTCTGCCAGTTTTTATCTTTTAACTGAATATGATTGAACTTATTGATCCCGAACGCCGTGAAAAATCTCATCATTTCTACTGCAGGATTGTAATTTTCCGTTGCTGTAATTCCGTAATATTGTTTTCCGTTTCCGTTTTCATAAACAGGAAGTGTCTTTACGCCTTTTTCCAGTCCGTCTAAAAACGACTGAGATTTGTCCTGTGGTACAAAAAATACGGTTCCTGTTCTGTCGTACGCATCGCCGTTGGATTGTTGTTTTAATTCAACAAAAATATTTTCGCCCTCGGAAATTTTAGGGAACTTAATTTTTTTCATAATAATGGTTCCGTTGGCGAATCTTTTTATGTTTTCATCAGATTTAGATTCATCTGAAAAATTAATGGTTTCATGATCAAAAACTTTTAGGGTAGTGAATCTGCTTTTCCACAAAAGATCTCTGTAACCTAACTGATCGGTTGAATTAATTGATCCTTTCAGAATAGCATCAATGTTAGTTTTCTTAACTTTTTTAATCGCTTGAGCGATGATCAGAGAGTTTTTATTTCTTTCAATTTCCAGAACAAAACCCAGATTTTGCCCGATTACAGAAGGTCCTCCCTGAATTTTCAGATCGTTGGTATACCAGACTTCAATGGTATTGGAATTGATTTTGGTAACTGCCTTTTTGCATGCGTAGCCTAAAATTTTCTTGGTTTCATTGGTGAATTCAAAAGTCTGTTTTGCCACAGATTCTTTGTCTGAAGTTGAAATGATTTCGTCAGATTTTAAAAACGCATAAGAAATCACCGTATTCATCGGTTTTTCAATTTTCGTAATTTCGAAAGGGAAATCTGCTTTTTGTTCTCTGATTTTGTTATTCAGGATAAAATTTCCCTTTTCATTTGCCCAGACTAAAGTGGGAGACTGTTCCGTTAAAACTTTTCCGTTGGATGAACTGAGGTACTGTACTTCGTACGTCTGTGCAAAAGATAAACAGCATAAAAAAGTAAAGAAGCTTACTAAAATTCTTAGATGCATAATTTGAAATGGTTTTAGCAAAGATAATTCTTTAGAAATTCATTTTTTAACCACAAAAGCTACAAAAGATTAGCAGAATTCTTATTTAACCTGACTTTGGGGTAAATCTTCTTAACCGCAAGGATTAAACAAAGAGATTTAATTATCAAAAATTCAGCTTTTAAGATATACAAAGGCGTAAAACTTATCAAAGTAATACCATTTTTGTCTTTTTTAAATAAACGAAGTGTCTTTGTTTAGCTTACCAACTTTCAATAAGTAAAAAAATCTTTTGTTTTTCTCTGTGATAAATTAATATGATGCTATAAGCCAATTATTTAAATTTATTTCTTATCCCGAACTGAAGTTGTTTAAGTTACTTGACAGAGATGAAAAAGACCACAACAGTTTTTAAACATCTTTGATTTTTATTCTTTTGAGAACGTTAAAAATCTCGTTACAATTGTCTTTTGTAATGAAGAGTATAACAAAAAAAACTACCCTGAAAAGAGTAGTTTTGTTCATTATATAAAGAATGTTTTTTAAGAAACTCTTTCAATTAAAGCCATATAGAATCCGTCATAGCCTTCACTTGGCATTACTTTTTCGTCTTTAATCATTTTAAAGTTCGGATTGTTTCTGATGAATTCATCAACCTGCAAATTATTTTCAGAAGGTAGAATAGAACACGTTGCGTACACCATTTTTCCTCCTTTTTTAAGCATTTTAGAATAATCCTGAAGAATCTGCTGCTGTTCAATTTTAATTCTGTCGATAAAAGCCTGATCGATTTTCCATTTGCTGTCCGGATTTCTTTTTAAAACGCCCAAACCTGAACATGGAGCATCGATCAATAATCGGTCTGCTTTTTCATGAAGTCTTTTGATTACTTTATTATCAGAAATCATGCGGGTTTCAATGTTGTGCGCTCCGGCTCTTTTTGCACGTCTTTTCAGTTCGGCAAGTTTCCATTCGAAAATATCCAGTGCGATGATCTGTCCTTTATTCTGCATCAAAGCGGCTAAGTGAAGCGTTTTTCCTCCTGCACCTGCACAAGCATCTACAACTCTCTGTCCTTCCTTTACATCAAGGAAATACCCGATTTTTTGAGATGATGCATCCTGAACTTCAAACAATCCTTCTTTAAAAGCAGTCGTCAGGAAAACATTCTTTTTTTCCTCCAATTGTACTGCATCCGGATAATTTTTAATAGGATAAGAAACGATGTTTTCATCAGAAAGATCAGAGATAAGCTCTTTCGTTGTTGTTCTCAGAGAATTTGCTCTTAAAACCGTCGGAGCCTGCTCGTTTAAAGCATACATTTCTTTTTCCCACTTTTCACCGAGTTCTTTTTCTAAAGTTTCGGCAAGCCATTCCGGAATAGAATGCTCGATTGCTTTTGTAGGAACGGTTCCTTTTTTCAGTTTGGTAAGAATGTCGGCGATTTTTATACCGTCGAATTCTTCAAATTTTTTATAGTTCGTTTTGCTCCAAAGAAGATAAGCAATGATTAATTTATAAATATTGTTGGGCTTTACACCTTCCCCCATGTAATATTCAAGGCGTTTTTTCCAACGGATGATGTTATAGAAAATCTCAGAAACCACTGCTCTGTCCTGGCTTCCCCATTTTTTATTCGCTTTCAAAAGTCTTTCGATTACTTTATCGGCGTATTTATTTTTTTCGAAAAATGTTTCCTGCAAAGCATCGTGAATTCCGATTGCCAGGTTTCTGTGTATCAATTCCATAAAATTGGGTTCTGCTATTTTGAATCTGCAAAAGTACGAATTTCTGCTGAGAATTTCTGTCTCAAAATTTTAGTCTGTGAATTCAAAATTTTGCTTTGGGCTTTCTCTGTGGTTAGAAAAATAGAAAAACAACTGAATAACAACCAAGACAACGATCATGATAAGCTGCGAATTGGCTTTATCTGATCTTTCTTTGTTGATTTTCTGATATTTGTAAATCTGGGATTTTGAATATTCTTTAGATTCATTTAAATTTTGAAAACTGTCGACTTGGGAAATTTCTTCATCAACAAATGTCATTGTGTAATTAGGAATTAAGTCAACCTCATTAAATATCTGAACAAATAACCTGAAAAACAGGACTAAAGAAATAAAAATTAAAAATCTACGTGTATATCTCATGTTATTAAATTTTAATTGAAGATATTAAAAAATTAACTTTGCAAAAAATTAAAAATATGAGTGATACTGTACTTTGTCCGAAATGCAGCTCCGAGTTTACTTATCCGAGCGATAATATGATGGTTTGTTCCCAGTGTTTCTACGAATGGAATCCCGAAGAAGAAAGCGCAGATGCATCAAATTCAGGGAAAATCTTAGATTCTAACGGAAACGAACTTCAGGATGGAGATTCTGTGGTGGTTATTAAAGATCTTCCCGTAAAAGGTGCTCCAAAACCTGTAAAAGCTGGAACAAAAGTTAAAAATATCCGTCTGAGACCGGACAGCGATCATAATATCGACTGTAAAATCGATGGTTTCGGTTCTATGGCACTGAAATCTGAATTTGTGAAAAAAGCTTAGTTTTTAGAATTTTACTTTCAGAAGAAGAAAATAAAGCAATAAAAAAAGGAAAGAATTGGACAGGGTAATCTTTCAAGAGACTGCATTGTTTGCCTAGAATAAACGGATTTCGTCTCAGGAGGCAGAAAGAGAATTAACCAAAAATTTCCTTATGCTGTTGATATACAAATGTAAGAAAAAGTTTTAAACCTGATTCTTATGTTTGTATTTTTTTTATACACAAATCCACAATAAGTTGTAGAGAATGCGATTGTTACGGGATTTTTTCAGGAGCTTTTTCCAGCTTTCGCTACTCGCTTTTTCTTAGTTTCGGCGGCTGCTCCGCAGCCGCCGAAACTAAGAAAAGAGCTCACACACGCCGCTCAATCTGGGCTATGATATTCAGCTTCGTCATAAATATTCGTCAGAATTTAACCGAATGAAACAGCGATAGTTCCGTTCAGCTTTTCATCAGAATATAGAATAATCTCTTTATTTTTTGCCTTTACTTTATTCCAGTAATGATTTCCTGCGAAACGGCTTTCCAGAACTTCCGCCTCAAAACCGCTTTCAGAGATTTTTATTTCTTTCGGATAATAAGAAAATTTTGAAATCTGAAAATCCTGCACCTCACTTTCACTGAAAATATTTACTTCCCCGAAAAGTTTGGCAACGTAAGAATTATAAGGATTTTTAAAAGCTTCTTCGGGATTTCCTTTCTGTACTATTTTTCCATTTTGCAATACAATAATTTCATCCAGCCACGGAATAATATCCTGAAGTTCGTGCGTGGAAATTACCAGAGAAATGTTATTCTGCTTTACGTATCGGAAAAGCTTTTCCCTCAGTTCAATCTTTCTCGGAAAATCCAGATTGCTGAAAGGTTCATCAAGGATCAGAAGCTTCGGAAGTACAGAAAGTGCTCTTGCGATGGCAACGCGCTGCTGTTGTCCGCCACTCAGATATTTAGGTAAAATAGGAGCAAATTCTTCTAACCCGACAACTTCCAGAAGTTCAGCAACCGTTTCCCTTTTTTTTGCGAGATTAATATTCGAAATAAATTTTCCTACATTTTCAGCAACCGTTGCATAAGGCATCAGATCAAAATTCTGGGCAACAAATTTCATCTCAGCTTCTCCCGGAACCAGATTTCCTTTAGGTCCCAGTAATTTTTTACCGGCAAAAATAATGTCACCGCTTTCCCAGTCCAGCAATCCGTAGATCAGGCTCAGTAAAGTAGATTTTCCGCATCCGCTTTCTCCGGCAAGCGCAATAATTTTACCTCCCTCAAAGCCGAGATTGAGGTTCTGAAACAAGGGTTTTTCTTTAGAATAGGAAAAGTTTAAATGATTTATTTCTAATAGCATATTACAAAAGTAATGAATTGAAATGTTTTTAGGAAAGAACAATATTTTTTATTATTTTAGCAGGAGTAATAAAAAAATTATAAATCATGAAGAAAAAGCTGTTTTCGCTGGTTATTCCTGCATTTTTCGCGTTAGCGGCAGTAGTTTCCTGTAAAAAGGAAAAGCCTCTTACCAGCGATAGCAATGAAGTGGCAACAACAAAAGACGGAACACAATATGTTGTGGATACCCTTAACAGCAGAGTGGAGTGGAAGGGATATAAAATTTTTAAATCTGAAAACACAAGCCATTTCGGAACCATTAAATTCGAAAGTGGCGATGTTACCGTAAAAGAAGGCAGGCTGGAAAGCGGAAAATTTGTTGCCGATATGGCTTCCCTTACTTCTGAAGATCTGAAAAACGATACCGAAAATTTAAACAAACTTAACGGGCATCTGAAAAGCGGGGATTTCTTCGAGGTAGAAAAATTTCCCACGGCTTCATATGAAATTACCAAAGTAACCCCTTCATCAGAAGGAGATTACAATACCTTACTGGATGGGAATTTAACCATCAAAGGAATTACAAAACCGGTTCAGTTTAAAGCCAATGTTTCCGTGAAGGAAGGTCTGGTAAATATTGCTACCGAGCCGAAAGACATTATGAGAGAAGAGTTTGGGGTGAAATTTCAGGCTCCCGCCGAAAATGGCGTGATAAAAGATGAGGTAACTCTTCAGATCAACGTGAAAGCTTTAGAAAAAAAATAATTTTTTTATTTAAGTGAAATAAGTGATTGAAGTCTGCCTCCCCAAAAGAGGCAGATTTTTTTTAACATTTTTAAGAAAATTATTCAACTGAAAAACCGTATTTTTGCAAAACATTTTGAAAGGGTAAAACAATGATAGAAAAGATAGAAGAATTACTCGTTGAGGTAAACGGCTTTAATGCTACATCTAAGGAGGAGATCGAAAACTTCCGAATCAAGTACAATGGTAAAAAAGGAATTCTGAATGATTTTTTTGAAAAATTCAAAGAAGTTCCCAACGATCAGAAGAAAGATTTCGGACAGAAGATCAATACTCTGAAGCAGGCTGTTAACGTAAAACTGGAAGATTTAAAAAATGCTTCCGCATCTTCTATTATCGTAGAAAAAGAAGACCTTACAAGACCTGCGTTTCCTTTGGATCTGGGTTCAAGACACCCGATCAACTTGGTGAAAAACAGGATTATCGAGATTTTTAAATCTATCGGTTTTGCTGTGGCAGACGGTCCTGAAATCGAGGACGACTGGCATAACTTCACGGCACTGAATCTTCCGGAATATCATCCGGCGAGAGATATGCAGGATACTTTCTTCATCGAGCAGAATCCGGATATTTTATTAAGAACACATACTTCTTCCGTACAGATCCGTTATATGGAAGAAAATCAGCCGCCGATCAGGATTTTATCACCGGGAAGAGTGTTCAGAAACGAAGCGGTTTCTTCACGTTCCCACTGTATCTTCCACCAGATCGAAGGTTTATATATTGATGAAAATGTAAGCTTTGCAGATTTAAAGCAGACCATTCAGTTCTTTACGACTGAACTCTTCGGAAAATCAAAAATCAGACTGAGACCTTCTTATTTCCCTTTTACGGAACCAAGTGCAGAAATTGATGTGTATTGGGGATTAAACTCAGAAACAGATTACAGGATCACGAAAGGAACAGGATGGCTGGAAATTATGGGATGCGGAATGGTGGATCCTGCCGTTTTAAAGAATGTAAACATCGATCCGGAAAAATATTCAGGTTATGCTTTCGGGATGGGAATTGAAAGAATTGTAATGCTTCTTTATCAGATGAGCGATATCAGAATGTTCTTTGAAAATGATATCAGAACATTAGAGCAATTCAAAACTTTATAATTCGTAAAGTCTAAATAAATTTAAATCCTGTAAAAATTCAATTTACAGGATTTTTTACTATTTTTATGGTAAACTTGTTTAAAATTTTCAATTTTTACAGAAAGTTTTAACAAATGGATCTATTTCTTTACTGTTAAAAAATAAACAAAAACACACTTACTAATAACTTACACAAAATGTCCAAAAAATTATTGAATTTTAAAGCGAGAAAAATTATCCATTACTCATTGCTCGTTTGTATTCTGCTCATTCAGCTTCTTATTGCTGGTTTTTTCTATAATGAATTTATTTCGAGGAAAAATTTAACCTTTTTTGAAAATCAGCTTAAAGAAGTTCATACGCTGGAAAATCTTACGGACAATTCCCGCGGAGAACTCCTGAATGCACAGAGTTTTCTTCAGAAATATATGGTGAGTAATGATAATACCTATCTCGATTCTTATTTTACTTCTCTTAATAAACTGGGTAAAAATCTCGACAGTATCGGACATTACGAAAACAAATATCCGAAGCTTAAAAACGTTTTAACCTCCAAGAAGAAAGATTCTATGGAGATTAAAAAGCTGAAATCTCTGATAGATTCTACCTACGAATATTCTACGAAATCCAACTTTAAGGTAGAGAACAGCCTTCCGAAACTGGAAAAATACAGCGTCAACTACGATTTCGATAAATTTAAAGTAGAAACAAAAACAATTTCCGATACGGTAAAGAAAAAAGGGCTTTTCGGACGTTTGGGAGATGCTATTTCCGGAAAGGAAAATGTACGGAAAGAAAGTACGATTATTACAGTAAAACAGGGAAAAGAAGCCAGCCCTGCCAATATTAAGGCTGAATTCGACAGTATTTTTAATGAAGTGAACAATCATTATAAAGGAGAAATTAAGAAAATTCAGGTAAATGTGGTGAGAAACCAGAACAACAGCGGTAATTTCTATAAAATTTTTAATAATCTTCTCGTTTACAGCAATGGTTTAATGAATATCTACGAAGTTGCCATTAAGGATTCAAAAGCTGAACTGGAAAAAGAATATCAGAAACAGAATTCAGAAAGCAATAGAATCAGAAAGAATCTGGTATTCGGTGCGATGATCCTGATGTTCATTGTTTCCGTTTTGATTATGTTCCTGACCAGAATTGCATTTATTTATGAGAAAAAGCTGAATGCTGCCAATAAGCAGATCAGTGAAAACCTGAATTTCAAAAATAGAATTTTGGGAATGCTGAGTCACGAACTGAGATCGCCTCTGAAAATTATAGGGTTATTCATCAACAGAATCAATAAAAGAACAGAAGACGAAAAGGTGAAAGAGTATCTGAAATCCATCAGTTTTACCAATGATTCTCTGCTGATGCAGGCGAACCAGATTTTGGAATACACGAAAAATCAGGCGGTTGAAAATAAACTGATTCCGGTGAAATTTAATCTTAAGAACGAGATCACTTCCATTCTTACTTCTATTGAACCTTATATAGAAACAAGAAATAATCAATTTATTGTTGATGAAAATATTAACCAGAACATCAACGTTTATTCAGATAATAAAAAAATCAACCAGATTTTCATGAATATTCTGGGAAATGCCAATAAATTTACTGAAAACGGACAGATAAAAGTCATCACAAAAACGCAGCCTGTTGACGAAAATACAATATCTTTGATTACAGAAATCAGCGATACCGGTGTCGGAATTTCCAAATCTGATCTTGAAAAGATATTCGAACCTTATTATCAGGGAGTTTTATCAGAAGATGTGGAAAATCTCGGAGCAGGATTGGGATTGAGTTTATGCAAAGAAATCATTGGTTTGTATGATGGGAATATCTCTGTTTCTAGCGAAGAAGGAAGAGGGACAACCGTACATTTTTCTGTTAATTTAAATATCAGTAAATGAGTGGAATAAATTCAGGATCTGTAAGATTTTTGCTTGCGGATGATCATAGCCTGATAAGACAGGGAATTGTTTTTCTTCTGGAAGATATGGATTGGGAGAGTGAGATTTTTCACGCTTCCAATTTGCAGCAGCTTATGATTTCCATACAGGAACAACCTGTGGATATTGCGATTATAGATGCTCATTTTCCCGATGGAAACAGCATTACTGTTGTTCCGGAGATTAAAAAGATGAGTCCGAAAACCAAGATTCTCATTTTTACAGGAATTGAAGAAAGCGCCCATTCTTTAAAATTCTTAAACGCAGGAGCAGACGGATTTTTAAGCAAGCTGAGCGAGGAAGAGGAGATTGCGGAAGCGATTAAGAAAATGTACAGCCATGGAAGTTATATTTCTGAGGTTACACAGGCTTTGTTGAGAAACTCCATAAGCAACCCGACACTCATTAATCCTTTGTTGTCTTTAACGGAAAGGGAACTCCAGATTGCGGAAATGTATGCGGAAGGTCTTGGAAATCTGGAAATAGCCAACCGGCTTGATATTAAACAGAATACGGTAAGTACACTCAAAAAAAGAATTTTCGATAAACTTAAGATAGAAAATATTGTGGAACTGATCGAGGTCATGAAAAACCACTATTAAACTTTAAAGATACTTTGATATTGAAATCATGAAATTGCAATATTTCATGATTTTTTTTATTAAAATGATTGATTTTTCGCTAAATTATTGAATTATTTATTGTTGTAGATAAATATCTACAAGCTTAGCGATATATATCTAAAGGATTTATTAGAATTATATACCACAATGTGCCTACATTTGTATCAACAAAAGCAAACAATTATTAACCGATAGTTAAAAGTGATTTTTGATTCTGAAAACACAAATGATGAAAAAAAATTATTTCAGAATCAGAGATACTAAGACACAAATGATATTTGTATCGTGATTGCAGAGCAGCAATGCTCTGTAACAGATACTAAAAAAAGGGTAGCAAAGGTTAGAAAGCAGCCTAAAAAAACACACACAATGAAAATCAAGCCTCCGAAATTTCGGAGGCTTGACGTTTTTAATTACTGACCTAAGAAACAAAACGTAATTAAAAACAAGATTCTATTGAAAATATACAACGGTTCTGTTAAATCAACGATTAACCTTTCTTCTTCGTCCAGTTTTTTATCCTGTTATAATCTAGAAAGTACGTTAACTTTAGAGAAATATTATTCACAGTAGGTTCGCTGAAAAGCATATCATAGTTTTTCTTCACATTCAGCCTTGAAAATTCAAGATAATTGGAAGTTGCGTTTCTGTATAATAAAGTAAGCTGGCTTCCCGGAGCAAACCACCACGAAAATCTTAAATCCACATTCCATGCATTATAGGTTCCGTTCAGGTTTTTGTCAAAAGCATTCGTTTCTGCAAGACTTCCGTCCTGATTCAGCGTATAAAACTGTTTGTACGTAACATCCGAAAAATAATGTCTGAATGTTAATGTAAGAGCCATTTTTTCATTAAAAGTATACTTTGAAGTCAGCACATTTTCGTAGGTATTTCTCTGCCTTCTTCCGATGAAAATATCAGTACTGTTTTTTCCGGCAAAACCTGTTTCATTATTGCTGAAACTCGGATTAAAGCCCCAGTTTACATTGAATTTGTCTGAAAAACGGTAGCGCAGTCCAAAATTGGTAAGTACCTGATTTCTTCCTTTTTCATCATACGCATAATAATCGAAACTGAAATTAAGCTGTAATTTCTTTCGGCTGTCGCTTTCAAACCAAATCCACGAATCGAAATATTTAGGAACCTGAAGATGTCTCCCAAAAGTTCTCGGCTCGTAAATATCATTCTGGGTAAAAGGTGTAAACTCTATTCCTCCCCCGAAAACCCTGAAGTTTTTATCCGTAAAACTGTTATTGTTATTAAAAATCAGATTCTGAAAAATAAAAGGTTCCAGTCTGTGGAAATAATTCAGGTTGAAATTCAGATACATATTGTTGAACGTTTTCGTAGGCTGCAAAATTCTGTAACCGTACCACGCGTTGTAATTTCCGAAATTCGTTCTTGTCGAAAATCCTACATCGTTGATGTCCCAGTCTTTTGTAGTGACATTTCCGTTGATATTAAAACGGTTTTTTCCTGAAATTTTTGCAAAGCCAAGCTCACCTTTAGTCCCGAATTTCGTTTCACCATCAATCACCCAGCTTCCTTTTAAACTTCCGAAAGTATTGTAAGTATTTTTTTTGTTATTGATATCCCAGAGAATTCCCGTTGCATTGGCATCGCGGAAATCTCCGTTTCGGGTAACGTTGGTATTCACCAAAGAGACAGAAGAATTTCCGTTGAATCGCTGATCAAAAACCAGAACATTGTAATTGGTCCACG
Source organism: Chryseobacterium gambrini (assembly GCF_900156825.1). Lineage (GTDB taxonomy): Bacteria > Bacteroidota > Bacteroidia > Flavobacteriales > Weeksellaceae > Chryseobacterium > Chryseobacterium gambrini. Next base: position 23,570 of record NZ_FTOV01000015.1, read on the forward strand.
GTTCTACAACCTCTCTTCTCACTTCTCCGGTTTCATGGTTTAAAATCGTAGCTTCCATTTTTTGTGTTATTCCGTTAAAAAAGCCGATTCCCAACCCTTTTTTGGTTCTTCCCGAAATTTTAAAAGCATTGAATAATTTTACCTTTGAAGGATATTCCGTTACCTCTTCATTGTCATTGGTTGCAGGATATCTCGAAGGTTCTCCGCCGACTCTTCTTGAATAAAACATTCCACCTTTACTGAATAATTCGGTTCCTTCGGTAAAGAATGTTCTCTGCTCGGAAAACTGCTGTTCAAACGGGGTTAAATTTAAAATCGAATTATCAAAATTTGCCTGTCCGAAATCCGGAATCAGAGTCATATCGAAGGTAAAAGCATCATTAATACCGTATTTTACGTCCATTCCGCCGTTGATATTAGCGGTTGTTTTTCCGTCGAAACTGTTGACGTATGTGGAAAAATAAGGCGTAAAAGACAATCGTGTTGGAGGATTGATATTTTCAATTCCCTTTAAAACACCATCAAATAATGTATAAGAGTTTTTTGCATTATCCACAAAATTCCAGTCATAAGTAGTTTTTGTACGCTGAATCCTGCGGAACATATTCATTCCCCATTCCTGAACGTTACTTTTTGGAAATCTAAGTTCGGAATAAGGGATTTTAATTTCTACCGCCCATCCTTTTTCATTGATTTTTGCGCCGCTGTACCAGATGGAATTCCATGTATCATCTTCTCCGTCCGTCGTAATTTTTGCATCAAACTGAACGCCGGCTGCGGTTACCATAAATTCCAGACTCTGCTGTTTGTCGTTGTACCCGTTTAAAGTAACTCCGAAGAAATCATCATTTCCTACGCCATCTCTTTCTGTGAGTTCTTTGGCAATTTTATGGGGAGTAGGATCGTACATCTGGGCTCCGAAGTAAATTCCTGTATCATCATATAAAATTCTGACTTCCGTTCTGATAGAATCTGCCTGAAGTTTTCCGTTGTTGGGCTCTCTTTCTATAAAACCGGTAGCAACAGGAGCATTCCGCCATTCTGCATCATCCAGAATTCCGTCTATTTTGGGAGATGATGAGGTTTTTGTGATGACGATGTTTTTTCTGACAATCTGCACATCTTCCTTTTTCTGAGAATAGGTGAGTATGGAAGATAAAATAAGGCAAATTGCCAGGATCTGAGTTTTCATAATTCAGTTCTTAATGTTTTAAACAAGACAACCAAAATCTGAAATCTATTACATCACAAAACAAAAAAATGTCTGCAAAATTTGCAGACACCTTATTTCTAATGATTTACAATGAATTTATTTTGTAAACTTTAAAGGATATTTTACATTTTTATATCCGTCGATACTTGCTTTTAATGATCCGACTGCCAATTCAGCTTTCAATAAAATAGGAATATGATTGGCGTCGTTGGAAACCCACATCGTTACTCCTTCTTTCTCTTTAAAAACCCTTCCGCTCTTCACAGACGGAATAATTTTTAAACAATTAATTGTCCCGAATTTGGTATCCAGATTTTCAGTTCCCACCACTTTTAGCTGAAAAGGAAACATTTCATCATCAATCCATACATTCATGTTGATTACTGTTCCTGTTCTCAGTTCAGCAGCAGTTTTACTTCTTAAATAATAGAAGCAGGAAAGCATATCCTGAACTCCTTTTACAGATTTTATTACTTTCGATCCGTTTGCCGGCGTTTTCTTGTCCGTTAAAACCAATGTGTTATTGTCATGATTGAAGGTTGTTTCCAGATGCTGTCTGTAGCTTCCTTCCCTCACGTTTCTTACATAAAAGCTCGGAAGTTCAGTCTGCATATTGATGTAGCTTTCATAAAAATCTTCTACCTTAAAAAACGCTCTTACTGCTCCAGTTGTCTGTCCCGTTCCTCTTACATGAAGATGCGGAGCTCCTTTGAAGGTGGTTTTCTGTGCCGTAAGATTAGCGGTACCAGCATTCAGAAATCCGTAATGGATTCTCAGCGTAATAGACTCTCCGTCTGCAATATTATCAATCTGTCCAAATCCCAGAATGAATATAAATATCGAAATAATACTTAAAAATTTCTTCATAATTTAAATTTTACAAAAACATTGCCAAATTCAATAACTTTAAAATATGAAATATATTTGACAAATCTCAGTTTTTTATTTAGACTGAATTAAATATGCTTCGCATTAAAATTAGTAAATTTGCGATCACAAGTATAATTAAATTATCTTATAATTATGATAACGACGGATATATTGATCATAGGAGCCGGTCCTACAGGACTTTTTGCTGTATTTGAAGCAGGTTTATTAAAAATGAAGTGCCATATTATTGATGCACTTCCTCAACCGGGAGGACAGTTGGCTGAGCTTTATCCTAAAAAGCCTATTTTCGATATTCCGGGATATCCTTCTGTAAATGCGGGAGAGCTTGTGGATAATTTGATGGAGCAGATCAAGCAGTTTCAGCCGGGATTCACTTTGGGAGAAACAGCAGTTTCTTATACAAAAGTAGATGATGAATGGTTTGAGGTAGTTACGAACAAAGGAACGGTTCACAGAGCGAAAGCGATTGCTATTGCAGGAGGTTTAGGAACTTTCGAGCCAAGAAAACCTACCATTGAAAATGTAGCCGATTACGAAGAAAAAGGTCTTGAATATTTTGTAAAAGAGCCTGAACATTTCAGAAATAAAAAAGTAGTGATTGCTGGAGGAGGAGATTCTGCACTGGACTGGAGTATTTTCTTATCTAATGTAGCGAGTGAAGTTACTTTAATTCATAGAAGAAACGAATTCCGTGGCGCTCTGGATTCTGTAGAAAAAGTTCAGGATCTTAAAAATCAGGGTAAAATTAAATTAATTACTCCTGCGGAAGTTACAGCGATTAAAGGTGACGGAAAAGTAGAAGCGATTACAGTGGCAATTGACGGACAGGATCCTTACGATATTGAGACAGATTATTTTATTCCGTTATTCGGTTTAACACCAAAATTGGGAGAAATCGGAAACTGGGGACTGAATATCGAGAAAAATGCGATCGTTGTAAACAATGCTTTGGACTATCAGACAAACATTGACGGAATTTATGCGATCGGAGATATCAATACTTATCCGGGAAAATTAAAGCTGATTCTTTGCGGATTCCATGAAGCTACTTTAATGTGTCAGAGTGTTTATAACAGACTGAATCCGGGTAAAAAATTCGTTCTGAAATATACAACGGTAAGCGGCGTAGACGGATTCGACGGAAGCAGAAAAGAAGCAGAAAAAGCTGTTGTTAAAAAAATTGACTAATTTTGTTGTCTGTTGTTGAATATCATTACATCAACAATCAACTATTAACGATCAACAAAAGATGAGCGATATTAATATAAAAATTACCGATAGGGAAGGAGTTACGCACGATGTTGTTGCACCAACGGATATGTCTATGAATCTGATGGAAATCATCCGTTCTTATGAACTGGCGGAAGAAGGAACCATCGGAGTTTGCGGAGGAATGGCTATGTGTGCTTCGTGTCAGGTTTACGTGACCAACGATCCGGGACTTGATGAAATGGGCGCAGAAGAAGATGCCATGTTGGGTGAAGCATTCCATGTACAGAAAAACAGCAGACTGGGTTGTCAGCTGCATATTGTTCCAGAAATGGAAGGTCTGGAAGTAGAGATTGCTCCTTATCCTTAGAAAGATTTTAACTTACCATAAAATAAAAGCCTCCCGAAGAAAATCTTCGGGAGGCTTTTATTTTATCATTTTACAGGCTGAAATTTTGGATGTCCCACCTGCCACAAAGCAAATGAATAAATATCGGCGTATTCTTTAAAAATAACGTCAAAATCACTGGTGAAATGTCCGTTTTCATAGTTTACATACAGCAAAACAGGTTTTTCTGAGGCGGAATCTTTTTGCAGTATGGCTGCAAATTTTCCCGGCTCCCAAGGTTCAACTCTGGAGTCGTTCATTCCGGTGCGGATGATTACAGCGGGATACTTTACTCCCTCTTTTACTTTACTCTGGGCATCCATTTCAAGAAGGTTTTTGGTATCTTCTTCATTTTTTAAAGTTCCTATTTCCGGAATCTGATTGGGGCCATTAGGGGTAATCTCAGAACGTAAGGCATTGGTCATTCCCACTTCTGCTATAGCTACAGAATACAGATCAGGTCTTTCCGTTATGGCTCTTCCAATGAGTACTCCGCCCATACTTACACCATTTCCTATGAGTTTTGAAGATGAAGTATATTTTTGGGAGATCAGGTATTCCGAACATGCAATAAAATCTTTCCATGTATTCGGTTTTTTTGCTTTCATACCGTCTTTATGCCAGTTTTCACCTTTTTCACCTCCTCCTCTTACGTGGGCTATTGCCAATACGACACCCTGTTCCAAAAGTACGGAAAGTCTTGTTGAGAAACGGGGCTCATATGAAAATCCATAACCGCCATAACCTGTAATATAAGCAGGATTACTGCCATCCATTTTTATATTTTTAGGATAAATAACAGATAGCGGAACCATAACGCCGTCGTGGCTTTTTACTTCCACCTCTTTTACGTTATAAAGTGTGCTGTAATCCGGATATTTTGTTTCTGAATTAAGGTATTTACTTTTTACGATATCTCCTTTTTCAGGGTTGTATTCGTAGGTCGTTAATGGAGTCAGCCAGTTAACGTTGTTACAGAATATGTTGTCATTTTCTCTTTGGTTGAGAGATAATGAACTGTTAACTCCGGTTGGGAAATCAATTTTTTTTCCGGCAAGCGTATTAATATTGACCTGATATTTATCTCTTACAATACCGTCTCCTAATGAATAATAAAGATAGTTTTTAGAATTATGAATACTTATGATTACTTTATCCTTGTTTTCCGCAACTACTGTTGTGGCTTTATCAGGATCAGGATTTGATAAGCTTGTGAGAGTAATTTTATAATTAGGTGCATCTTTATGAGTCAGCAGAAACAATTTGTCGCCGGAAATAAATACATCAGTGATATCGTCTGATGGTTTTACGATTTGCCTCCAGTTTATTTTTTTATTTTTTAATTCAGAAAAAGGTGCAACAAATATCGGACTTTCAGATTTTACAGAACTTAATCTTAAAACAATATTTTTATAGTCATCGGTAAAATAAATTGAGGGAAATTGCTCTGTTAAAGCATTCAGTTCCGGATAATCTTCTCTGGATGCTAATACCTTGTCAGCTTTTGTGTCGGTTCCAATCACATGAAGCATGGCTTTCATGTCCTTTAGAAGCATATTGCTGCTTGGATCTGCGGTACTCATTTTTGTATAAAGAAGAGCCTTATCGTCGGGAGTAAATTCAAAAGCAAATTCACTCCAGATAGGACCGATTTCATCCTTTAAAAATTTCTTGGTGGCAAGATCAAAAATTCTTAAGTTGCAGATTTCCCCACCTGCTTTTGACAGTAAAATTGCAATTTTCCCCGCTTTCGAGTCAAGTACAAAATTGGTGATTTGTGTATTTTTGCCAAGTGTTTCAGGATCAAAAATCAGCGATTCTTTTCCTGTTGCAAGATCTCTTGAATAAAGCTTAGAAAGGTTTTCGCTTTTTTTAGTCTTTGTATAAAAATAAGTGTTTCCTCTTTGATAGATGACGTCGAAAGAATCACCGTTCATTTCCTGTACTTCTTTCATGCGTCTGTAAAGATCTTCACGGTGCGGAATTTTATCAATCACGGAATGGCTGAAATCAGACTGAGATTTGAACCATTTTTTTACTTCAGGATTTTTGATGTCTTCCAGCCATCTGTAATGATCTGTGATTTTTGTACCAAAATAATCATCCACCACCGCTTTTTCAGGAGTTGCAGGATAATTGTACTGTGCGGATATTATTTGACTTAAAAATAATCCTGCTGAAAGAAATATATTTTTCATGGCTGTATTTTTTTTTGACAATTAAAAGTCTGTAATGTAAATATACTAAACTTCCTCCCTCGAAATCCATTTTCCAACATTCGGAGCCTGATAATTTTTCATCATTTCCAGTAATTCTTCAATATTTTCACAGATTAAAAGCATCTCACGGTTAATCTGCTTTAAAAATCCTTTTTCCACCATTGTTTCCACAAGCCTGATCAGATCGTCATAAAATCCGTTGATGTTTAAAATTCCAATCGGTTTTTTATGAAGTCCCAGTTGCGCCCAGGTTATCATTTCAAAAAATTCTTCCATTGTTCCGTAACCTCCCGGAAGAACAATAACGCCGTCGCAAAGTTCATTCATTTTGGTTTTTCGTTCATGCATGGTTTCCACCAGAATTAATTCTGTCAATTGTTTGTGAGCAATTTCTTTGGACTGTAAAAAGCGGGGAAGGACGCCGGTTACTTTTCCGCCTTCATTCAGTGCTCCGTCTGCAACAGCGCCCATTAAACCAACATCTGCGCCGCCGTAAATAAGCTGAATTTTTTGTTTTGCCAGAGTTTCACCAAGCAAAGCTGCCTGTTCTTTGTAAATAGATGCAGAACCGAAGCTGGATCCGCAGAATACGGTGATACTTTTCATGATTAACAATTAAAAAAACTGAATTAAATTTTTCTTTTTTGAGGGGACTGTCTGTTTGAAAAGAATGATAAAATTTCCACGCTGCCATTGTTTACGCGGTAATACATGGTGTTAAATTCCAGAATAACCAGTTTGTGAATGTTTTTGCTTTCGGATATGGGAAATATGAAAGGATTTTGAGATATAATTTCAATTAAACTTTCAATTTTTTGAACAAGCTTTTTAATTTCTTTATCCGTAAAATGAAGTTGAAGATATTCTATTGTCTGTTCTAATTCCTCTAAAGCACTTGGGGTCCAGAGAATATTATAACCATTTTCCATATAACTTTCTGGCTTCAGAATGAGATTTTAGTTCATTATTATCCGCTTCAGAAATTCCTTTTTCAATTGATTCTTTTTCTTCTTCCGAAATTAAACTCCACCAGTCTTTAGTCTCCTCTTTCCTGAATTGAATCAGTTTTTTGATAACAGAAGCATCCTCCAATGTTGACAGCCATTGAATTAATTCAAGTTTTTCATTGAGTGTCTGTGTGTTCATACTTTGGATTGTTTATTCAAATGTATAACTTTTTGATAACAATTGAGAAAGATTGGGAACAAAAAATATCCAAAATCAAAACGACTTTGGATATTCAATATAGCAATTTTACAATTTTATTTCTGAGGAATGTTGGCTAAAATATCTTTCAGGAAACTCCAGAATTTCTGTGCCGAAGGAATATTTGCCTTTTCATCCGGAGAGTGTGCCCCACGAATGGTCGGTCCGAAACTTACCATTTCCATTTCAGGATAATTGGCTCCAATAATTCCGCATTCCAGACCTGCGTGACAGGCTACAACATGAGGCTTTTCGCTGAATTTCTCCACGTAGATTTTTTCCATCAATTGAACGATTTCAGACCCCGGTTTTGGTTTCCATCCCGGATAAGAACCGCTGAAAACGGTATTCATTCCGGCAAGTTCAGCAACCGATTTTAACTGTTCAGCCACTGAATCTTTAGATGATTCTACAGATGATCTGGAAAGGTTTAAAATTTTTAATGCACCGTGTTTTAATTCAACTCTTGCGACGTTATTGGAAGATTCTACCAGATCTTTTACATCCGGACTCATTCTGTACACTCCGTTATGAAGACATTTCAACGTTAAAATGATTTTTTTTGAATCTGCTTCCGAAATCGCTTTCTCTGAAGTTGTCGTGTTTTCGATATTGATCTGAAGACCGGCTTCAATGCCTGCAAATTCGTCTAAAATTTCTTTTTTAAGTCCGTTCGTCACTTCTTCGATAAATTCCTGAGCATTTCTTACAGAAGCAACAGCAACCGCTTCTCTCGGGATAGCATTTCTCAATCCGCCTCCGTCAATAGAAATCAACTGAATGTTTTCTTTTTCCAAAGCCTTATAAAGAAGTCTTCCCAAAATAACATTTGCATTTCCGAAGCCTTTGTGAATATCCATTCCGGAATGCCCTCCTTGTAAACCTTTTACTTCAAATCTCACGATTTGTCCGTTTGCCGCTTCAGTTTCGTAGTTTTGAGAGATCGTTACATCAATTCCTCCGGCGCAGCCGATATCAATTTCATCGTCTTCTTCGGTATCAAGATTCAGAAGGATATCTCCCGTTAACTGTCCCGGTTTAAGACCTAAAGCTCCCGTCATTCCTGTTTCTTCATCAATAGTGAAAAGTGCCTCCAAAGCAGGGTGCGGAATATCTGAACTTTCCAGAATAGACATGATTGTCGCTACTCCTAAGCCATTGTCGGCTCCTAAAGTGGTTCCTTTTGCTTTTACCCAGTCTCCATCGATTTCCATTTTGATTCCTTCTGTTTCAAAATCAAAATTTACATCATTGTTTTTTTGGCAAACCATATCCAGATGCGATTGCAAAACCACAGATTTGCGGTTTTCCATTCCTGCTGTTGCCGGTTTTTTGATGATTACATTTCCTACTTCATCAACAGTAGTTTCCAGTCCTAAGTTTTCACCAAATTCTCTGATGAACGCAATTACTTTTTCTTCTTTTTTTGAGGGTCTCGGAACCGCATTTAATTTGGAGAAATTTTTCCAGATAATCTGCGGTTCTATATTAGATAGCTCCATGAAATTTATTTTTATCAAAATTACGAAATAAAAAATGCTTCCGATCATTCAGAAGCATTCTTTATATCAATTTATTTTAATCCAATTTTCTTCTTATTGAAGTTATTAATTTATGCAGCTCTTCCGGAAGACCGTGATTACATTCACAATCTAAACAAAATTGTTGTATAAGTTCTTCATTACTTTCGTCTCTAATCCTTGTTATAATTTTGTATTCAAATAAATGCCTTGTCAAAGTTCTTATAATTTCTTTATTATTACTTTTTGAACTTTTTAATTTTTCAAGAAGTAAATCCATAATTTGTAATATGCTTAATAATTCGGAAACACTTTGATTGTTTTTTAATTCATATTCAGAACCATGATAGTGGCATCTTATTTGGGAAAACAGGTTGAAAAAAGCATCACCTCCATAGTGAATAACATTAAGATTTTTCACATCAATATTTTTTAAGTTATCGACAGGTAATGTTGTGAATTGGAAACTGTTGATATTATCAGTTAAGTAAGAGTATAATTGATTTAAATTATTAGTTTCATTTTCATATTCTTTTTCACTATTTTCTTTATCAATTTGCTTTTGAATTAACTCATTTGCTTTTACTTGAGCTTTTAAAGCATAAAAAACTAAAAAAGCTCCTATTAAATTAAGAAAAGGAGCAGTAATTCCCCCTATAGTATCACCAATTTGACCTGTTTCTGAAAAGTTTAATTTTTCCCAAAAAAATTCTCTTGTAAGTATAAATGGTGCTAAAAAAATTATTGCAATACCAATTCCTAAAAACCATTTAGCTTTTTCAAGTATTTCGGTGATTTCGAAATTTTTATCATCCTTTTTTTTATTCATTATTGGTATTTACTTATAGAAATTACATTAATACGATTCAATTAGCATCCGCATTCTCCGTAAACAGGTAGGGTAACAACCGTTCCGTCCGGTTTTTCAATCGTAAGCGTACCTTCAAAAAGTAAAGCTTCTTCTCCTTTTATTTTTTTACCTTTTACCGAGATTTTGTAGTCGTCGCTTTCAATTTCTTTGCTCAGTTCTTCGTCTACTTCCATATCACTTGAAGAGATCAGATTCATGGCAAGTCTTTTTCCGTCCAGCTTCATGTAGGCTGTTTTTCCGGCATCATCTGCATAAATGTATTTTTCGTTTTCAAAATCCGACTTGCTTTTTGCAAAATAGCATGAGCATTCCTTAATTTCTTTTGGAAAAGGAAATGGATCAACAACAATGCCTGTTTTCTGGGCATCTGTTTTTACAGAATCCTGAACTACCGTTACAGAATCTTTTTTTGCCGAGTCGGAAACTGTTTCTTTATCCTTTTTGCAGGCAACCAGAAGGAAAGCCGAAAAGAAAATGATTACATATTTCATCGTGTATTATTTAATTTAACCTAAAAATTTTCGAAACTTAAAGGTATGAAAAATTTAATTTATTGATTTTTCTGATAAAGTTTGACCGTTTAAAATCATTCATATATCATTCCGAATTCATCAATTTTTTTCAGAATGACATTGCTCCAGTCTCCTTCATCCGGTGAAATGATGATGGTTTTAAATCCGAATTTTTTTCCTTCCATTTCAATTCCGGCAGAATCATCAATATGAATATCAATGCCAAATTCCGGAGGAAATTTAGAGACATTTTTGCCTTTTCTTATCACTCTTCTGTCATGCAATTGCTGATTGATGATAAAATCAATCGGAATACTGTAAGATAGAAACATCAGCTTAATTTTTAAGGTACTCCTGTAAGAATTCGTATAAATATAAATTGCATGTTTTCTGTTTCTTAATGCTTTAAACAATGCAACTGTTCCGGATCGAATCCTTTCGCATCCGATAATTTTAGCCCAAAAAGTCTCTTTTTCTAAAGGAAATCTATTGTTTGAAATAATGGTATCATCTAAATCAAAAGATATTTTCATAGATTGAAAACTGCGGAAATTCTGAGGCTATCCTCTCGCTCTTTCAAGCAGCGTCATCATAAGCAATGAAAGAATGACCAGGCTTTCTTCTTCGTCATCTATATCAACCAGTCTGTCCAATTGAAATCTTCTTCCGAAGAAAGACGGCATTTTTTTCAGTTTAAAATAAGCTTTTCCATCTATTCCGGCTACGGTGTAGGAAGGATTTAAGAAATATCCGGTAAACATTCCGATCACAGGGATTTCGCTCACCATTCCGTCCAGAAACTTTGTCCATGCGTTGTCTTCTGTGATGGTAAATCTCTCTTTATCGTTACTGTCCAGAACGTTGTAAGTCGATTTCCAGAAAGAACGCATCCCTTTTCTCGCAAGTCTTCCAAAGCTTCTTCCTGTCGCTATTTCAGTTAAAGAATAAGAGGCATTAAAATCAAGCCATCGATCGGCTTTGATTCTGAAAAGTTCTTTAGACTTGCTTTCATCATTAAAAATGATAACGTCTTCTTTCAGTTTGAACATTTTCTGACGCACATAAGCGACGTAATTTCCGTTTTTGTCTGTAATATTGAAATCACTTGCCAGTGTTGAAATTTTAAATTTAAAATCCAGTGGATAGTTTAAATTGTTAAGAACCATTGAGTTTTATTTTTTTAAGTTAATATTTGGATGATCAAATATAAGGTTTTTAATCTGAGCTTAGAAAACGAAACTGTGGAAAAGGATGATTATTAAAAAGATTTAAAATTTATTTTTAGACTCTTAACATAAAAACAACAGGTAGTAAACTGTCAACAATTATCATTATTTTTGTTCTATGGATTACCCGAGTAAAGTTTTAGCGAAAGCAGTGGATGAAATTGCCGGATTACCCGGTATCGGAAGAAAAACGGCTTTGCGTTTGGCATTACATTTATTGAAACAGCCCAATTCCAGAGCAACAAGTCTTGGAAATTCCCTCATTAATCTCGTGAACGAAATAAAATACTGCAAAGAATGTCACAATTTTTCAGATTTTGAGATTTGTGAGATTTGCAGCAACGAGAAGCGAAATGATGAGGTGATCTGTATTGTGGAAGATGTACGCGATGTAATTGCTATTGAGAATACGGGAAAATACACAGGGAAATATTTAATTCTGGGGGGTAAAATCTCGCCGATGGAAGGAGTAGGACCCAATCAGCTGAACATTCCGAGCATCGAAAAAAAGCTTAATGACGGAAAGGTGAAGGAGTTTATTTTTGCTTTAAGCGCAACGATGGAAGGTGACACCACGGCATATTACATTTACAAAAAGTTTAAAAATTTTGAGGTAAACTTTTCCAGCATAGCAAGAGGAATTTCTGTAGGAGATGAGCTGGAATACGCAGATGAAATTTCTCTGGGAAGATCGATTATGAACAGATTGCCTTATAACGAAGGAAATTCTTAAAAATTAAAAGAAAAATACTTCATGGAAGCTGCATTTTCAAATATCCCAATATCAGAAAAACTGAAAACCTACAGTTTGGTCTGTATTTATCTTGCTGTAAATTCTCTTTTTATCATTAAATACGGAGAACAGTATAACATCCCGCTTTTGGCAGGATATTTTGTGGTATTTTTCGGGCTGACTTTCTTTTATCTGAAAATTCATTTCAAAGAATTTTTTTATAAAACGGCTTTTTTCTTGGGAATATTTTTCTTCTTCCTGTTTAGCATTTACCTGAATTACAAAGTAGATGGAAATACGCTGAATGTTGATCGCTGGTCGGCAATGGAAGTCGGGATAAAGGCTGTTTTCAATGGGCAGTATCCTTACCATATTCCGGATCATATGGGAAGAGAATCTTCCAATCTGCCGGTTCTTATTGTTTTTGGGATGCCTTTTTACCTGCTTTTCGGAGGTGTAGGCTATCTGCAGTCTTTTTCTTTCCTGCTTTTTGCTTATTTAATTTTTAAAATTTTTTCGGATTACAGACAGAGACTTGCGGTTTTGGTATTGCTTTTCCTTTCGCCCAGTTATTTGTGGGAAATATATGTTAAAAGTGATTTGTTTTCCAATTTTATTATCATTGTAGGATCGGTTTATTTAATTTGGGAAAAATTCATCAAAGAGAAAAAGATAAATTCTGCGGTTGTATCGTTTTTATCCGCTTTAATTTTACTCACGAGACTTTCAGCAGTTATTCCGCTGACGGTTTTATTGTTTAAAAAGTTTGTTGAATTTTCAATAAAAGAAAAACTGCGCTTTACGGCTGTTTTTTTAGTTACAGTGATTGCGGTCTGTTATATTTTCTTTCAAAACGCACCCAATTTTGATGTTTTTTTGAAGCATAATCCTTTTGCTATTCAGGGAGCAAAACAACCTTTGATATTAAGTATTTCTTACATTGTTGCAGGCTGTATACTTTCATTTAAAGTAAAATCTTTTTATGAAACTCTGCTTTGGTCAGGAGTTTTACTGTTTATCTGTGTTTTTGTCCCGTTTGCGATGTTTTTCGCAGAATATGGCTATGAAAATATGATTGTTAATTCATATTTTGATATCAGTTTTTTCAATATGTCAATGCCGTTTGTAATGACCGCTTTAATTTTGAGCATTTTTAAAAATAATATAAAAGTATAGATGGTTTCCGTAATTATTCCCATGTATAATGCTGCACAATCCATTGTTTCTGCTTTGGATTCTGTGAAAAATCAGACTTTTCCACTGGAGAAATTTGAAATTATCATTGTGAATGACGGTTCCACAGACGAGAGTGCTTCTAAGGTTACGGCTTACATTAAAGATCATTCTCAGCTTAATATAACTTTATTACATCAAAAAAACGGTGGGGTTTCGAGTGCAAGAAATACAGGTTTAAGAATCGCAAAAGGAGATTATATTGCTTTGCTGGATGCCGATGACGAGTGGGATTCCGCGAAAACGGAAAAACAGATACAGTATTTTGAAAATAGTAATCTGAAAATAGATTTTCTTGCCACGGCGAGAAATAACAATAAAATTCTTTTTCCGTACCGTATAAAAAATGGTCTTGCAGAAATTACCTTTAAAAAGCTTTTGATAAGAAATGAAGCACAGCCTTCAACGGTAATGTTCCGAAGAAAAGTTCTGGAAAATACAGGCTATTTTGATGCCGAACAGCGGTATGCGGAAGATGTAAACTACTGGATGAAGGTTTCCCTGAAAAATAAAATGTACATTCTGAATGAAAGTCTGGTTCTTGTAGGCAAAGGAAAAAGAAGTTTCGGGGTTTCGGGTTTGTCTGCAAATCTTCCCGAAATGGCAAAAGGTTTTAAAAAGAATCTGAAGGAAATGTATGATTTAAAAGAAATAAACTTTATTCAATATACCACATTTAAGCTTTTTTATAAAGCAAAATATTTACTTTTGCTCCTTCGGACTTTTTATTATAATTTAAACAGAACAAAATAAACATTTCACAAGTATCAAATGAAAATACTCATCACAGGAGGAGCCGGATTTATTGGAAGTAAGTTGTCTTTAGAACTTAAGAAGAAGGGGTATGAAGTTACGGTTCTGGATAATCTTTCTTCTCAGATTCACGGAGAAAATCCTGATGAGGATTCGCCTTTGTACAGAAATATTTTAGGGAATGTAAATTTCATTAAAGGAGATGTTGCTCATTTTGAAGACTGGGAAAAGGCGATCGAAGGGCAGGATGTTATCGTTCACTTTGCGGCAGAAACCGGTACCGGACAATCCATGTACCAGATCGAGAAATATACGGATGTGAATGTTTCCGGAACGGCAAAAATGCTGGATATTCTCGTAAATAAACCCCATCAGGTAAAAAAAGTGATTATTGCTTCTTCCAGAGCGGTTTATGGAGAAGGAAAATATCTTCATCCCGAATTGGGACTGATTTATCCAAGACCCAGAAATGTGGAAGAGATGCGAAAAGGAAATTTCGAAATTATTTATCCCGACGGGCAGATTCTTCGCGCTTTGCCAACGGATGAAGAATCTAAAATACATCCGACTTCTATCTACGGAATTACAAAATATACACAGGAACAGATGGTAATGACTGCCTGTTCTTCCATGGGAGTTGCTCCGGTTGCGCTGAGGTTTCAGAATGTTTACGGAGAAGGACAGTCGCTTTTAAATCCTTACACGGGAATTTTATCTATTTTTTCGTCCCAGATTCTTAACGGAAATGATATTAATGTTTTTGAAGACGGAAACGAATCCAGAGATTTCATTCATGTGGATGATGCGGTGGAAGCAACAATTCGTTGTATTGAAAATGATGCAGCGAACGGCGAAGTTTTCAACGTGGGAACTGGGGTTTCTACCGCAGTAACTACGGTAGCGGAAAATTTCAGAAAATTCTACAATGTCGATTTTGAAATTAATGTTTCCGGGCAGTTTCGTCTGGGAGACATCAGACATAATTTTGCAGACATCAGCAAGATTAAATCAAAATTAAATTTTCAGCCGAAAATATCTTTTGAGGAAGGGATGTCTAAATTTACCCATTGGGTTCTGCAACAGAATATTCAGGATGTAAAGTTCAAAGAATCTCTGGAAGAAATGAAAGTAAAAGGACTTCTGAAATGATCAGTTTAAAAGACAAAAAAATACTTTTTCTGTCGGTTAGTTTTTTTAAATATGAAAGAGCCATAGCAAAAAGACTTTCTGAACTGGGCGCTGAAGTGGATTTTTATGATGAAAGACCTTCCAATTCCAATTTTTCAAAAGGAATTATCCGTCTTAATAAAAGATTCTACCATCTTAAAATAAACAATTATTATAACCGGATTCTTGATGAAATTAAAGACAAAAAATACGATTATTTTTTCCTGATAAAAGGAGAAGCCATTCCTGTTTTTTTTCTTGAAAAAATAAAGAATGATAATCCCGGAATGGAAATGATTTACTACAATTTTGATCCATTGACGGAATATCCCAATCTGATTGAAAATCTTAAATATTTCGACAAAAAGTTTACGTTTGAATACAATGATTCGGTAAAATATAACATAAGCTTCAGACCTTTGTTTTATGTTGATGAATATAAAAGTTTACAACAGTATTCTCAGAAACCGGAATATGACATTGTTTTTATCGGAAGCGCTCATACGGATCGTTATATTGTAGGAGAAAAGATCAGAGTAATGGCAGATCGGCTGAATCTGAAATCTTACTTTTATTACTATGCAATGGGAAGAATCGCATTCCGACTGAAAAAGATGATTGATAAAAACCTGAAGCAGTTTGACATTACAAAAGTAAGTTTTGATAAGCTGAATCACCATCAGATCATCGATTTTTACAGAAAGACAAAATCTGTGCTGGATATTAATAAACCTTTCCAGAATGGCTTAACGATAAGAACCTTTGAGGTGTTGGCTTCGGGAAGAAAATTAATTACTACCAATTCGGATATCAAAAATTATCCTTTTTACTGTCCTGAAAATATTCTGGTGATTGATCGGGAAGATATTCAGCTCAATCCTGAATTTTTTGCAACCGATTGTAAAGAAATGAATCAGGAAATTTTATATAAGATGTCTTTGGATTCTTTTATAGACTGCCTTTTTGGGGAAGATCAGAATGATTACTGGAATTCTTTTAGAACTAATTAAACTTAAATCAGTTTATCATAAAAACAAAAAAGCAACTCGACAGAGTTGCTTTTTATATGTAAAAATAAGATTTGCTTACTTCGTTGGTGCAGGAGTCTGAACCGGAGTTGTTGCTGAAGCAGGAGCAGAAGACTGCTTAGCCGGAGCTTCTTTTTTTGCAGGCGTCTGAACCGGAGCTGTTGCTGAAGGTTTACCTGTAATTACAACGCTTAAAAGGATAAGAACAATAATTGTTCCTCCTAAAGTCCATGTTGCTTTTTCCATAAAGTCGTTGGTTCTCTGTACTCCAAACTGAGCAGAAGATGCTCCTCCGAAAGTACTGGAAAGACCTCCTCCTTTAGGATTTTGAGCCATAACGATGATAACCAATAAAATACTGGCGATCATAATAAGAACCATCAATAGTATAAATATAGAATCCATTAATTTGATATCTTTTTGAATGGGCAAATTTAATCTTTTTTTACCGAATGACAAAGAAAGATATTATAAATGTTAACAAAAATAAAAAACGGCAACAACTGTTGCCGTTTTTTCTGTAAAAACAGGATGTTTTATTTAAAATCAGAATCTTTAGCCTGATTCACTTCGTAAGATTTTACGTTCATCGTCATGTCCATTCCCATTTGGCTTACCGTAATGGTGTAAGGCATTTTTACGCCTGCCACATCTTTGTAATCTGAGTATGTTGTAGGAACAGTCATTGTCTGTCCCATTGCTTTTACTGTTTTTGTTTCTCCGGTTTTAAGACCTGTTTTTACGCTGTAATAATAAGTAGCATCTCCATTTTTTACAACATAAGAATCTTCACCGCCGATTTTTTCAATTCCTGCAAGCTTGTAGTCAGCAGATTTTGCAAAACCAAGCTCCGGGAAAAGTTCAGTATTTTTAAGCTTTTCAGCAATTTGCTCAGGCTTCATTTCCACTTTTTGCCCCATTTGCTCAGAGTATCCTGTCTTTCCGTCGAATACCTGTTTCTGAAGAGTCTGTCCCATTCCTGTAACAGTAGTAAGTTCTTTCCCACCTTTTGCTTTCATCATTTTCAGGTCGATATTCTGTCCCTGCATAGACATGGAAGCGTTTACGGTGTAAGAAGAAACTTTATCAATGTTTGCTTTTCCTCCGATTGCGTTGATGTACTTATCTGCAATAGAAGCAACAGTAACTCCGGCATCCACTTTCTGTGTTGTTGGTTTTGCTACAGGATTTGCTTCTTTATCAAAATATTTTACCGGATATCCTAATTTTTCCAGACCTTCAGAAATGTCAGATGCTTTTCCGGCAATGAAAATTCTGCTCTGGTTAGGAAGAATGGTAGATTTTACAGCATTAGAAACATCGGCAGCCGTTACTTTATCAATAGATTTCAGATAATTGGTATAAAAATCATCCGGAAGATTCTGTACTTTCTGGTTTAAAGCAAATCTTGCAATAGTTGCAGGCTGCTCCAGAGACATGATGAAAGAACCTTTCAGTTTTGCTTTTGCATTTGCAAGTTCTTCAGGCTTTACGGTAGAAATCGCGTTAAGTTCATTCATGAATTCCTTTACCGCTTTATCCGTAACTTCATTTCTTACACTTGCACTTGCAGAGAACTGCGGAGAATATTTGCTTGCGCTAAGATTAGAGTAAGCGCCATATGTAAATCCGTTTTTCTCACGAAGGTTCATGAAAAGTCTCGCTTCACCGCCACCTCCAAGAATATAGTTTGCAATGGTTGCAGGGAAGTAGTTCGGATCTTTCATTTTCAGCGTGTTTAGGTTGTTCAAAGAAACCACAGACTGTACTGCAGAAGGAACATCCACTACGTTAATTTCCGTTTGGGCAACGTTAGAAGCAGGTTCTAAAGGAGAAACCGGAGTATTTGCTTTTTTCCATCCGCTGAATGCTTTTTCAACCATTGGTTTTACCTGATCGAATTTAACGTCTCCAACGATTACCAGATAAGCATTGTCCGGAGCGTAATATTTTTTGTACGTATTCTGTACATCTGCCAATTGAATTTTGTTGATTGACTCTACTGTTTCAAATTCTCCTCTCGATGTATTTTTACCATACATTAAAGCGTTAGAAACCTTTGAAGCAATCGAAGACGCATTTTTCTCTTCAGATTTTAATCCTTCAATCGCTCTGTCTTTAGAATTCTGGATCTCTTCAGCAGAAAATTTAGGATTAATGATCGCATCTGCCATTAAGCTCAATACCTGAGGAAAATATTTTGAAAGTGAATTTGCCGCAGCTCCGTTAGAAGAAAAGTTTAAGTTTGCTCCAAGATAATCCACCTTTTTGTTGAATTCATCTTTGCTCATGTTGGTGGTTCCGTTTTCGAACTGTTCCGCCATGATTTCGCTTACACCTGCTACACTTCCTTCATAATAAGGCGCTCTGTCCATACTAAGACTTGCGCTTACTCTCGGAAGTTTATTGTTTTCCACCACCATTACCGTAAGTCCGTTGCTAAGCTGGAAAGTTTTTGGCTTTGCAATGTTAATGGCAGGAGTTGGTCCCGGTTTTGGCATTGCATTAATATCTATCTTTTGTGCTGAAACCATTCCTGCGAAGAAAAATGCTGCAGCTATATATGTTAATTGCTTTTTCATTTGTAAAAATTTAATTTTTAATAATCATTTTAACCTAAATACCGGTAGATTACTTTTTCTCAGGTACGTAATTGATGATTATTCTTTGGTTGGAATTAAGATACTTTTTAGCCGCATTCTGAAGATCCTGTCTTGTAATGCTTCTGTAGATATCAATTTCTTTGTTAATCAGGTTTGTATTGCCCATCAAAACGTGGTTGGTTGCCAGTGAAGCAGCAATCCCCTGAATATTGGAATTAGAATTTACAAACTGGTTTTCAAACTGGTTCTGAAGCTTTTGATAATCTTCCTCAGAAATTAAAGTCGTCTGCAGTTTTTTGATCTCTGCATCGATGTCCGCCTGCAAAGTAGCCTTTGTGGTTTGTCCCATCGGGATCGCAAAGAATGCAAAAATACCGTAGTCTTCAAGACCCTGGTTGAAAGCCTGTACCTGAAGCGCTTTTTTATCCTGATCCACTAATTTTTTGTATAAAACAGAAGATTTACCGCTGCTTAAATAAGAAGAAAGCATATCTAAAATATAAGCATCTTTCTCCTTGTTACCCGGCGTTCTGTAAGCAAATACATAAGCAGGAAGCTGAATATTAGGATCTGTAGCCGTTACTTCTTTTTCCTGAGTAATAGGAGCATCTTTCGGGAAATCTTTCGGGTAAACTGTTCCTTTCGGAATTCCTCCGTAGTATTCCTTAATCCACTTTTTAGTCTGTTCAGGCTTAATGTCTCCCGCTACTACCAAAGTAGCGTTGTTTGGAACATAATACTTTTTATAAAATGCCTGAAACTCTTCTAATTTCGCAGCATTAAGATCCTCCATAGAACCGATTGTAGGCCAGTTGTACGGGTGATTGGTAAATAAATTTTTCTGTACTGTTGTGAAAAGATTTCCGTAAGGCTGGTTATCCATTCTCAATCTTTTTTCTTCTTTTACAACCTCTCTTTGAGTGTCTACACCCACCTGATTAATCACCGCATGACGCATTCTTTCAGCCTCCATCCAAAGTCCCAACTGTTCGTTGTTGGATGGGAAAGTCTCATAGTAATACGTTCTGTCGTTCGTAGTATTGGCGTTGTTTTGTCCCCCGTTTGAAGAAACGATCTTAAACCAGTCACCTCTCTTAATGTTAGGTGTTCCTTCAAATAAAAGATGCTCGAAGAAGTGAGCAAAACCTGTTCTTCCTTTTACCTCGTCTTTTGCACCTACATGGTACATTACCCCCGTTGTTACAACCGGAGCCGAGTTATCCTGATGAAGAATTACATGAAGACCATTTGGTAAGTCATACTCTTCGAATTTAATTTGTTGTGCATTAAGAGCCATTCCGAAGAAAGCCGCTGCAGCAACAGAAAGAAGTCGCTTTTTCATAAAGTAGAAATTGTTTTGTCAATTAGTTCCAAAAATACATTATTTGTTACATTATTATCAAAATAAAATTAGCCTTAAAAGTATTTCTCTGGAATAAAATTATATTATGTTAAAAAGTGGTATCATATTTTCAGTGAAAGTCTAGAATAACAATTACTTTTGTAAACAAGAAATCATTGTCGTGATGAAAAACTTTTTAGACCAGAATATCTCACTAGAATCTTTAGTTACCTTATTCAGCCAGGCTCCCGTTGCGATGTCTTTGCTGATGGGAGAAAATTTCATAATAAACAATGCCAATCAGCAGATTCTTGATCTTTGGGGGAGAGACGCTTCGGTAATCGGGATGCCCCTGTTTGAAGCCCTTCCGGAGATAAAATCGCAGGGACTTTTTGAAATTTTAGATAATGTGTACAAAACAGGCGAAATATTCAAAGGAAACAAATGGTCTGTTTTTCTGGAAAAATTTGGCAACTACGAAGAACATTTTTTCAACTTTATCTATGCACCCGTTTACAGTGATGAACATAAAGTTATCGGGGTAAGTGTTGTAGCCACAGAAGTTACAGAACACGTTATTTCCGAGAAAAAACTTTTAGAAAGTGAGTACCGTTTTGAAGACCTCATCAGACAATCAGATTATTCTACAGCCATTTATCGCTCAGAAGATTTATACATAGAACTTGCCAACGACAAAATGCTGAGAACGTGGGGGAAAGATGCTTCCGTGATAGGCAGGAAGCTTGAAGATGCACTTCCCGAACTCGAAGGACAGCCATTTATAGGCTTATTAAAAGACATCTTTAAAACAGGAAAAACCTACTCCGCGACAGAAGACCGTGCAGATCTTGTAGTAGATGGTAAACTTCAGACTTTCTACTATAACTTTTCTTATAAGCCGCTTAAAAATTCCAACGGGGAAGTGTATGCGATTCTTAATATGGCAGTGAATGTTACAGATCTTGTAAAAGCCAGAAAAGAAATACAGGAAAGTGAAAGAAAATACCGCGATCTGGCAGATTCTATGCCTCAGTTTGTCTGGACTTGCGACAGACATGGCAAAATAACCTATATGAATGATAATTGGTACAAATACATGAAGTTCAGCAAAGAAGAAGATGCCAATGAAGCCATTAAAAAAGTCATAAGACCCGAAGTTTATCCGAATATTATAAAAATATGGGAAGAAAGTGTAAACACAGGAAAACCATTTGAAGTGGAATACGAATTTTCAGATCCTCAGAATCCGGATGTTTACAGATGGTTTTTGGGAAGGGCAGTAGCCAGTTTTGATCCGGACGGAGAAATAAACCAATGGATCGGAACCTTCACCGATATAGATGATTTCAAGCAATTGCAGACCCAGAAAGATAATTTCTTGGGCATCGCAAGTCACGAGCTTAAAACACCGCTTACCAGTTTAAAGCTCTACACCCAGTTTATTGAAATGAATCTTAACAAACAGGGCGATTATAAAAATGCAGAGGTGGCAAAGAGAATGAACGATCAGATTGATAAACTGACGGAGCTTGTGAATGATCTTCTGGATGTTACCAAAATTCAGAAAGGACAGATCCAGCTCAATGAGTCTGAGTTTGATTTTGATCAGCTTGTAGAAGACGTTATTGTGGAACAGCAGATGACGGCGAGACACAAAATTATATTCAATAAAAGCGAGATTGGAAAAGTAACCGCAGACAGACACCGTATTTCTCAGGTAATGAGCAACCTCATCAGTAATGCCATTAAATATTCTCCTGATGCAGATGAAATTGTGGTTTCTACCCAGATAAAAGACGACATGATCAATTTCAGTGTCAAAGATTTCGGGATCGGAATTCCGGAAGACAAACAGCATAAAGTTTTTGAGCAATATTACCGGGTAAGCGGAACAAAAGAACATACCTTTCCGGGTTTAGGATTAGGACTTTACATCTCCTCGGAAATCATCAAAAGGACAGGCGGAAAAATTTATGTTCACTCCGTAGAAGGAAAGGGGTCTGATTTTTGCTTCGAAATACCTAAAATTAAAATATAAAACATGTCTACACAAATTTTAGTCTTGGATGATAGTCCTGCAATTGTTGATTCTATTGAAATGATGATGGAGCTTGAAGGACTTACTGTTGCCAAGTTCTATAAAGGATAGGATATGCTCGATGCACTGAATACACAGCCAAAACCGGATGTTATCCTCATGGATATGTGGCTTTCCGGAGAAGATGGAAGAGATATATGCAGAACCATAAGAGCCGATGAAAATTTAAAAGATATTCCGGTGCTTATTATGTCCGCAAGCCGAGGACTGGAGCAGTCTGCGCTCGATGCGGGAGCCAATGATTTTATCGCAAAACCTTTCGACATGGGAGATATGATTTCCCGTGTGAGAACGTATATCAAATAAAAACAGATTTTCTTGAAACATCAAAATCCAAAATTTGAATTCTCCATATAATACACTAATTTTGTGTTCCCAAAAATTTTTTGCAGCATGGAGGATTATCTGAAAGGACTGAATGAATCACAATACGAAGCCGTTACCACATTACAGGGACCATTAATGGTTCTTGCAGGAGCGGGTTCCGGAAAAACGCGTGTACTTACCATGCGTATTGCCCATCTCATTACCAACGGAATAGATCCTTTTAATATTTTGGCGCTTACCTTTACCAATAAGGCAGCAAAAGAAATGAAAGAACGTATTGCAAAAGTAGTGGGACAGAGCAATGCAAGAAGTCTCTGGATGGGAACTTTCCACTCTGTTTTTGCAAGAATTCTGAGAAATGAGGCACATTATCTCGGCTATCCTTCCAATTTTACCATTTACGATCAGCAGGATGCATTAAATGTCATCAAAAAAGTGTTGAAAGACATGAATATTGATGCCGATCTGTATAAACCCAAAAAAGTTCAGGCAAGAATTTCGACATATAAAAACAACCTCATCACCGTAAAAGCTTATTTCAACAATCCTGAATTGATGGAAGCCGATGAAAAAGCCAATATGAAATTTATCGGGCAGATTTACCAGCGGTATGTAGAGCAGTGCTTCAAAAACGGATCGATGGATTTTGACGATTTGCTGTTAAAAACCAACGAATTGTTAACCCGTTTCCCTGAAGTGTTAGCAAAATATCAGGACAGATTCAGATACATTCTTGTGGATGAGTATCAGGATACCAACCATTCTCAGTATTTAATCGTAAAAGCTTTAGCCTCAAAATTTGAAAATATTTGTGTCGTAGGAGATGATGCACAGTCCATTTATTCCTTCCGTGGTGCGAATATCTATAATATTTTGAACTTTAAAAAAGACTATCCGGATGCAATGACGGTAGCTTTGGAGCAGAATTACCGTTCTACCCAGAATATTGTGAACGCAGCAAATGCAGTGATTGCGAAAAACCTTCAGCAGTTCAAGAAAAATGTTTTCAGCGAAAATGAAGAAGGAGAGAAAATCAAAGTATACCGCTCCCTTTCCGATGCCGATGAAGCGAATTTCGTAGCCGGAAACATCTGGGAAACCAGAAACCGTGAGCAGAGAAAATACAGCGATTTTGCCATTTTATACAGAACCAACTCTCAGACGCGTGCTTTTGAAGATGCGCTGAGAAGAAAAAATATTCCTTACAAAGTCTACGGAGGACTCTCTTTCTACCAGAGAAAAGAAGTAAAAGATCTCATCGCTTATCTGAGGCTTTTAGTCAATGAAAACGATTCTGAAGCGTTGATGAGAATCATTAATTATCCGGCAAGAGGAATTGGAGAAACCACCCAGAATAAATTGGTTGTTTTTGCAGATGCACAGAATGTTGCCGTTTCAAAAGTTTTGGATAATTTACCGATGTATGCGCCGCATTTAGGCTTAAACAACGGGGTTTTAAATAAACTGAACGACTTCTGGTCGATGATCAAAGCATTTCAGGTACTGCTGAAAACGGAAACTGCGTACAGCGTTGCGATGGAAGTGGCGAAACGAAGCGGACTGATTAAATTTTTAAAAGACGATCAGACTCCCGAAGGAATTTCCCGTGTAGAAAACGTTCAGGAATTAATGAACTCGATGCAGGGATTCATTGAAGAGCAGATGCAGCTGGAAGACGGAGATCCGAGCTTACCGAATTTCCTTGAAAACATTGCCCTTTCTGCCGATACGCAGGATAAAAACAATGAAGAGGATATGGTATCGTTAATGACGATCCACCTTTCAAAAGGTCTTGAATTTCCTGTTGTACATTTGGTGGGGCTTGAAGAAAACCTTTTCCCGAGCTTTATGAGTTCTTCCACAAGAGAAGATCTGGAAGAAGAAAGACGTCTCTTCTATGTTGCTTTAACGAGAGCCGAAAAGCAGGTGTTTTTCTCTTATGCCGTTTCACGTTTCCAGTGGGGGAAAATTACCGATGCGGAACCTTCAAGATTTTTAAGTGAAATAGATGAAGAATATATCGAATTTGTAAATCCTGCAATTGAAAAACGTTTTATCAACAATTCCGGCATCAAATCCAATATTTTTGATGAACATCCTTCCGAAATGAGAAGTTTCAAAAAAGTGGAAAAGAAAACCATCGAAAGAAGCGACAGCTCAAAACCGATTGCAGAGCCCCGCAAACTGAAACCTGTAAGTACGGCAAAAATCATCAATCCGAGCGGAGCTTCTTCTCAGGATATTGAAGTCGGCGATAAAGTAAGACACGACCGTTTCGGAATCGGAGAAGTAACTTTCCTCGACGGAACTGATCCTCAGAATATCAAAGCCAAAGTAGTCTTTCAGCATGAAGGCGAGAAAAATCTTATCCTGAAATACGCGAAACTAACAAAGATTTAAAAATTCATTTCAATTTAAAAAAATAGAAGATGATAATATTCATTTTCTATATTCTTTTAGTCTATTAATTTTGTAGACTAATAAATATAATTTACATTTGCACTTTTAAAACATGAATTTAAAGTGAGGAATGTATGAAGAATAAAAAAACTATTTTTTCGGCATCGGTATTATTTTTCCTGGGAACATTTGCGTACGCACAGGAAAAAGATACAGTAAAAACAAACAACTTAGAGGAAGTTGTTATTTTAGGATCAAGAGGCGGAGCAAGGTCTAAAGTAGACAGCCCGGTTCCGGTGGACGTTTTCAATATCAAAGAATCTTCGGTTATTTTACCGCAAACAAACGTCGCACAAATCCTTAATTTTATTGCACCGTCATTTACATCAACCATACAAACGAATGCAGACGGAACCGATCATTTGGATCCTGCACAGCTCAGAGGGTTGGGGCCCGATCAGGTTTTGGTTCTTGTGAATGGAAAAAGAAGACACACTTCGGCGTTAGTCAATGTAAACGGATCTCCCGGAAGAGGAACAGTAGGAACCGATCTTAATGCCATTCCGTCTTTTGCCATTAATAAGATTGAAGTTTTAAGAGACGGTGCTTCTGCGCAGTACGGTTCGGACGCTATTGCAGGAGTGATCAATTTAGGACTGAAAAGAGATACCGGAAAACTGACGGGACAACTAAGCTACGGAGGAAATCTTACCCCTACAGCCAACGATCATACAGGAGATTTTGACGGACAGAATATTCAGGTAGACCTTAACTACGGAAATAAAATCGGGAAGAAAGGCGGATTTTACAACATTACGTGGACATCCCAGTTCAGAAATCCTACCTACAGAGCGGGAACAGAAAGCGGAAACATTTTCAATGCTTACAACGCGATTGAACAGCGTGCTTTAAATAACGGCGTGAATCTTTCATCCCTTTTCACGAATATTAACAATACTCCGAATTCCCAACAGATCATCAATTATATTCATCAGTATGCGCAGGAAGTCAATTATTTTTCTCCGACGTTACAGAACCAGATTCAGTCGGCGAATACAATTTCCGCATTACAGGGAATTTTAAATACGAATGTGACGGATCAGGAGCTGGCTTACAGAGGTTTGTCAAGAAAAGATTTCAATATGCAGGTGGGACAGTCTAAACTGAATAACCATCAGCTTTTTGCTAATGTAGAAGTTCCGCTGAACGACAACTGGAAAGTTTATACTTTTGGCGGATACAGCTTCAGACACGGAACTTCGGGAGGATTTTTCAGAAGACCTAACCAAAGCAGAACATTTACAGGATTGTATCCCAACGGTTATCTGCCGCAGATCGGAACAGACATTCAGGATCTTTCGCTTTCCGCAGGAATTAAAGGAGACTGGAAAGGCTGGAATATCGATTTCAGCAATACTTTCGGGCAGAATTCTTTCAGTTATGATATTAAAAATACCGGAAATACCTCTTTAAGATTCAATTCTCCGAATGAATTTGATGCAGGAGGTTTAAGATTTTCCCAAAATACAATCAATTTAGATTTTTCAAAGAAATATGATGTCTGGAGCGGAATCAACGTTGCCTTTGGAGCAGAACACCGTTACGAAAATTTTAAAATAACAGCAGGAGAAGAAGCATCTTACGCTACGTATGATGTTTCCGGAAATCTCTGGACCGGAAATACAGTTCGTCCCACCGACTTTTTCGGCGCTTCGCTTCCGGGAGGTTCTCAGGTTTTTAGTGGATTTAAACCAGAAAACGCAGTAAATAAAAACCGACAGGCAATTGCGGGATATGCAGATGTTGAATTCAATTTTACCAACTGGTTATTGGCAGATGCAGCCGTGAGATATGAAAATTATTCAGATTTCGGTTCTACATTCAATTATAAACTGGCTTCAAGAATCAAAGTAAATAAAGACCTTAATTTCAGATTTGCGGGTTCTACAGGATTCAGAGCGCCTTCCATTCATCAGATTTATTATAATGTAACATCAACTTTGTTTACGAACGGACAGCTTCTGGAAGTGGGAACATTCAGCAACGATTCCGAAATCGCCAATTTGTTGGGAATTCCAAGTCTGAAACAGGAAACTTCAAAATCTGCAAGTGTAGGATTTACCTATAAAATTCCTTCAGCAAAACTTACGCTTACTGCAGACGGATATTTCATCAGAATTGATAACAGGATTCTGCTTACCGGTCAGTTCGCAAGATCTGCCGTTTCTCCGGCAGCGCAGCTGATCTACGATGCCGCAAGAGTAAATGCCGTACAGCTTTTTACCAACGCCATAGATACGGAAACCAGAGGATTGGATATTGTTCTTACACATAATGTAAAATTTTCAAACATCAAACTGGATAATAATTTTGCGATCAATCTTAACCGGACCAGAAAAGTCGGAGCCATCCATTCATCCGGATTATTACAGTCTTCAAATCTGGAAAATGTTTATTTTTCCGAAGCATCGAGAGTGTATCTGGAAGAAGCGGTTCCCAGAGTAAAAGCCAGCTTATCCAATCAGATTACTTGGGGAGATGCTATTTTCTATCTTAGAAATACCTACTTCGGAAAGGTAACGAGCGCCGATATTATCGATGCAAACGGAGACGGTGTCATTTCTCCGAACGAACATCAGGAAATTACAGATAAAATCATTACCGATGTTTCTCTGGCTTATCAGTTTACCAAAAATATAGGACTTACCGTTGGTGTCAATAACCTATTTGATATTTACCCAACGAAAAACCTTCCTGCTTCTTCCAATAACGATCAGTTTATTTATTCAAGATCAACTTCACAGTTTGGGCAGAACGGAAGATTTGTATTCTCAAGACTTAACTTTAATTTTTAAGTAATTTTTTTAATTCTCAATCTGAAATGAATCCGGTTTTTCCGGGTTCATTTTTTATTTGGCTGAAAGACAATTTGTATCTTTAAACCATAAAAGTTATACAATGAAAAGGATTCTGCTATTTTTACTTCTTACCCTGTTTTCCACCCCACTTTTTTCTCAGGAATACCACACCGAAAATAATATCCATTATTATGATGAAAAAACCAGTAAATCCGATGCTTACATCAATGAAAGATGTGTACTGGATATTTATATTCCGAAAAATGTGAAAAATTTTCCGACGGTGATCTGGTTTCACGGCGGAGGATTAACCGGAGGTGAAAAGGAAATTCCGGAAGGGCTTAAAAATAAAGGAATCGCAGTGATTGGAGTCAATTACAGACTCTCTCCGAAAGTTAATGCCCCGAAATACATTGAAGATGCAGCCGCAGCAACAGCATGGGTGTTTAAGAATATTAAAAATTATGGAGGAAGTGAAGATCTTGTCTTTATTTCTGGACATTCTGCGGGAGGTTATCTTGCCATTATGGTAGGTTTAAATAAAATGTACCTGAACAAATACGGAATTGATGCCAATAAATTTGCCGGAATTATCCCTTTCAGCGGACAGATGATCTCTCATTTTACCACAAGAAAAGAAAAAGGAATTGATGAACTGGATGCCAGAATTGACGAATATGCACCGCTGCATTTCATCAGAGCAGATGCACCGCCTTTGTTATTAATTACCGGAGACCGCGAGAAAGAGCTGCTCGGAAGATATGAAGAAAATGCTTATATGGCGCGAATGATGAAGCTGAAAGGTCATAAAGAAACTACTTTATACGAACTTCAGGGTTTTGATCACGGCGGAATGGCGCAACCCGCTTTTCCTTTGCTTATCAACGAAATTAAAAGAGTGGAAAAGAATAGGAAATAGGATGGAGATAGGAAGATGGAAGTAGGAAGTAGGAAGTAGATTGGAAGCGGGAAGCTTTGATGTTAATAAATGTGCATACAGATTTTAAACTTCCATCCTCCGGCTTCTAACCTTCAGCTTTCATCTTCTAACTCCCAACTTCTCTCCCAATTATTTTGCAAAGTTTTTTATTTTTTCTTTCTTTGGAGCGAAAATAAAATGATTTCGAACGATGGGTATGTTTTACAACAATGCGGTTTGTGATATTTATATAGGAAAAAGTGCAGGAGCCAAAATGATGCAGGATATCAGAAATGCTCAGAGAAATGTGAAAATTGTTTCTCCCTATCTTTCTCCTTTTTTAATTAAAGAGCTGATTTATCTTCATTCCAGAGGAATTAAAATAAGATTGGTTACCAGCGATGAAATCGAAGATTTTTACGGCTACGACAAGAATATTCACAAACTGATTATTCAGAAAAAACACGTTGACGAAAAGGCAAAACAGACCAGAGACAATCTGGTAAGCCTCTCCGGAACTCTGTTATTTGCCATGATCGGTTTGGGCGTGGTTTTGCTTCCGCTAATGTATCTTTTAAACAATTTTAAACTTGCTTACGGATTTATTATTGTCATTTTAATGTTTCTCATAAGAGATTCCATCGTTAAAAAAATAAAAAAGACAAAAGTGTATCATTACAGCTACAAACAGCTTTTTCCCTTCAAGGTTTTTGTCTCTCCGAATAGCGGAAATTCTACCAATAAAACCTTCATTCACAGTAAAATTTACATTATTGATGACGAAATTGCCTATTTAGGCTCTTTAAATTTCACAGGAAGCGGCGTGAAAGACAACCACGAAACAAGAATACGAACAACCGATCCGGAAGCCGTTGCTAAAATCATCGAAGAAGTAAAAGAAATTTTTTATCATTCCAATCTTCCGGAAAGAGATATTCAGTTTTGGGGAAGTCAGTTGTATGAAGAACCCATTAATTAAGATGAATAGTGAATTTGCTTTGCAGTCAATGGTTAATTTTTTCATTAAGATTATTCTCAATCATGTTAAATTAACTGCGAAGCAAATTGATTATTGACCATTCACTTTAATTAATCACCGCATTTATTTTCTGCCACAAAACATCATCAAAATCCGAAAGAGCAAGATTCACATTGTCTGCAGCATCGCCCATTCTGATGATGACGAGTTTTTTGCTTGGAACGACATAGATTTTTTGGTCATTTTTACCTAAAGCACAAAACATATCATCCGGCGCACTCGGAATCAGTTTTCCGTTGAACAGAAACTGAGTCTGCGGCATATGATAACTTGTTTTTCCGTTCAGCCACCACAGATAACCGTAGGCTAAATTGATACTTTGGGAAGTATTCGTCGCACTTTGAAAATAATTCGAATTGATGATCTGTGTTCCGTTCCAGTTTCCGTTGTTTAAAGCCATCAGTCCGAAACGCGCCATACTTCTGGTTGTACTCCAGTACACACTGTTGTCGCCGCTTTGAATCCAGTTTCCCGTCATCCCGATTTTATCCCTAAGTTTGGCATTGAAATATTGTGACCAAGTTTGTCCCGTAGCTGCGGCTACAACATCCTGAAGTTTTACATAAACATTATGATACGCCCATCGTGTTCCTGCATCGGCTTTGTACTGTAGATTTGCCGGACTTACATTATCTCCGAGGCTGTCGTCCAGACCGGAAGTCATCGTCAGTAAATTCCGGCAGGTAATTAAATTTTCTTTGGCTAAAGGAGCGCTTGTCCAGCCGGTTCCGATGTATGTGGAAACTTTATTGTTTATATTGATAAATCCTTCCTGTTCTGCAATTCCTGTCACGGTAGAGGTTAACGTTTTTCCTGCGCTTGCCCAATACCAAGGTGTAGTAGAAGTATGGCTCGAAAAATAGTTTTCCATAACAATTCTTCCATTTTGCAGGATCATAAAACTTTTAGAATGTTTGGTTTCCAGATACGTCAGAAGATCCTGGACTTTATCCTGATGCCAGTTTAATGCAGAAAGAGATTTCGTTTCCCAAGCATCACTGTTGGAAGGAGGAAAGTACATGGCTTCCGTTGTAGAAGCAGTATTGGTCGGATCTGAAGAGGGTTCCGTAATATCATCAGAAGAACTGCAGGATAATGCTAAAAAACAAATAGCAGAAACAGAAAATAGATTTTTTATTTTCATACGAAATTAGTTTAAATTATGATTTTTAGATAATCACAACAATGAATAGTTAAAAACCTTTCATAAAAAATGTTAAAAAGATCTTCAATTGCAATTTAAACTAATTTCAGAATTAACCGCAAAAGATGCAAAAGATGATAATGGAGCGAATTTTCAGAATAAGCAAAGCACTCAAAAGAATAAAAATCAAAGATTTTTAAAAACTATTGTGATCTTTTCTTTTAAAATCAGCACTTTGAATAAGGATTAGTTTATCTTTTGTGGTTATATAAAAAGGTTAAATATTCTTTGTAAAAAAGCAATTATCTTCAATTAGAATTTAAACTAAAACTTGAATAGACTAATTTCAGAATTAACCGCAAAAGATGCAAAAGATAATTATAAAGCGAATTTCCAGAATAAGCAAAGCACTCAAAAGAATAAAAATCAAAGATTTTTAAAACTATTGTGATCTTTTTCTTTTAAAATCAGCACTTTGAATAAGGATTATTTTATCTTTTGTGTTTATATAAAAAAGTTAAATATTCTTTGTTGAAAAGCAAATTATCTTCAATTAGAATTTAAACTAAAACTTTTTACTTTTTGTGCGCATCAATAAAATGGATCATGTCATCCGTAAGCTGGTCCATATATTTTTTATCAGTCGTTCCGAAACCGTGTGTTCCATCTTCAACTACGACAAGTTCAGATTCTATATTTTGCTTTTTCAGCTTTTTTACCAGTTTTTTAGAATGACTCAATGGTGCTACCTTATCTTTATTTCCATGGAGAATAAAGGTCGGAATTCCGTTTTCCGTCTCATTGATCGGGGAAACCGTTTCCAGATAATCTATGGCTTTTCTTTTTTCATCATTAATATCGTAGCCGGAAATTCCATAAACCAATTTCTGTCTGATCTCAACAATCGGCTTAAAGAACAGACCTACAATAGACACCGGAACTTTTCCCAGTCTTGTATGTAGAAGTTGATTAATATCAGTCGGTCCGAAATTATCAACCACATAATTTACCTTTGCCGAATAAGAAGATAATTCAGGGCTTCCCAAATATTCATTATCATTCGTATAAGCAGCCATCAGAGCAAGATGCGCTCCCGAAGAAGCACCGAAAAATCCGATGTTATCGGGATCAAAATGGTATTGGTCAGCATTTTTTCGCACCCATCTCACCACATCTTTGGTATCCTGAATCGGCAGCGGAAAATGTACAGTTTCGCTTACAAGGGTGTAATCGATACTTACCACAGCATAATTTTTTTCAACAAGCTTTAAAATGAAATTTTCGATATAATTGTTGGATCTTACTACTTTATCACCTTTTGCCCATGCTCCGCCGTGAACATAAATAACCACCGGAAGTTTTGCGGAACCTGCATTTTTTGGTTTGTACAGATCCAATTTGATGGGATTTCCGGAAGCATCATTTTTATACGTAATATTTTCTGAAAAATCCGTTTTTTCAGGAAGAAGAACACTTGGCGGTGTCGGAGTTCCTTCGATCGGACCTTGAGAATATCCTAATGTAAAAAAGCTGAGCAGTAAAATAAAAAACAGGCTTTTAGAAAACCTGTATGCAGTGTTGTCATTCGTAAATTTCATAGAATATTTTTTTGAAGCGTATTATTTTACTAACTCCTCAAAAAGCCTACCAAAAGTATCTTCCAGATTTCTGGATTTCCCGGGATGAGGTCTTGAAGTCTGCACCACAGAACTTCTTACGGCAGTCAGCCAGCGGAATCTTTCCGGGATTTCAAGCTGTGCAATCGGTCCTCCGTCTTTTGCGCCGTCTGCAATTTTTTTGAAGCTTTCCAGATTCTGGATCACGTCTTCGTAATCGATTTTGCTTCGCATCAGCTTAAATTTATCCGGACAGAGATAAAATTCCACTTTAATGAATTTTTCTTTTTTTGAAAACATCACCAGTCCGATATTGAAAAACTCTTCTCTTTCAACCTTCGGAACCAATCGTATTACCGCGTATTCGTAGATTTTATCCTCTTGCATTTTTAGCTTCGTTTAAAAAGATTTCAGAATGTTCTAATCGGGTCTTCAGGAAGTTGAAATAGATTTCACGGATTTCTTCCGGCGTTTCTTCCGCATCATTCCAGTGCAGCCAGTCTTCGGGAATAATATTTACAATTTCTCTGAATACCTTTTCGTTCAGTACTTCTTTGGCAAACAGATCGGCTTCATCCAGCTTTGATGCCTGTGGAAGCAAAACATGGTCTTTTACATATTTAAAAGGTGTTTTTGCTGCAGCATCAAAATTCTGCCATGAATGGTGAAAATAAAAAGAAGCTCCGTTATCAATAATCCACAGTTCTTTGTGCCACATCAGCAGATTCGTGTTTCTGAAAGTACGGTCGATATTCGTGATAAACGCATCCAGCCAGACGATTTTCGAAGCCAGAAGCGGATCGATCTTCACACTCGGATCATAAGTAATGGAACCTGAAAGATAATGAAGCCCCAGATTAAGACCTTCGGAATTTTTCAAAAGATCCTGAATTTCTTCATCGGCTTCGGTTCTTCCGAAATCCACATCCAGATTCACAAAAACAAGCTCGGGAATTTTCAATCCTAAAATTTCTGTAATCTTTCCGCCGATCAGTTCAGAGATCAGCATTTTTACTCCGTGACCTGCGCCACGGAATTTCAGAACATATTTAAAATCATCATCTGCTTCTGCCAGAGCAGGAAGAGAACCTCCCTCCCGAAGCGGCAGAATATAACGCATGACGGTTACCTTTCTTAAATCCAACATAAGGCAAAAATAAGATATTCCTTTGTCTTTATTTCTATTTATACTATTTTTAAGTAAAAATTGATTGTTTCGAAATTATGATTCTGAATTAGACCATAGCGGAATAAAGAATCTAAATATAAGTTTCCTGAACGATGCTTGCATCCATTAATGCTGTGTCGAAATGACAAAAAAAGTTTTTAATACATTATTATACAATACAATATGCAGATTACAAAAAAGCTGAATATCATCATTTCCAATCCTGAAACCGGAGATTTTCTTGCCGATGCCTTTTTTCCGGAAACAGAACAGAAACTACCGTTGGTCATTTTTGTTCATGGCTATAAAGGCTACAAAGATTGGGGTGCATGGAATCTTATGGCTGAAAAGTTTGCGGAAGCCGGATTTTTCTTTGTGAAATTTAATTTTTCGCACAACGGAACAACGGTTGAAAATCCTCATGAATTTGCTGATCTTGAAGCCTTTGGAAATAATAATTATTCTAAAGAGCTTTCGGACTTGGGAACTGTGATTGATTACTTCGTTAAAAATGAAAAAGTAGATGCTGATAAGATTATTCTGATCGGTCACAGCAGGGGAGGAGGAATTTCTATCATCAAAAGTTTTGAGGATGAAAGAATTAACGGTTTAATTACCCTTGCAAGTGTAGATACACTGGATCGTTTCCCGAAAAACGATGCCTTCGAAAAATGGAAGGAAGCCGGAGTGTATTATGTGATGAATGGAAGAACAAAGCAGGAAATGCCTCATTATTATCAGTTTTATGAAGATTTT
This sequence comes from Chryseobacterium gambrini, assembly GCF_900156825.1. Taxonomy (GTDB): domain Bacteria; phylum Bacteroidota; class Bacteroidia; order Flavobacteriales; family Weeksellaceae; genus Chryseobacterium; species Chryseobacterium gambrini. Next base: position 58,009 of record NZ_FTOV01000015.1, read on the forward strand.
GAAAATAATTTTCACCGTTTTGATGTCGAAAGGGCAACCGAGATGGCGAAAGTACATTATTTAATCATTCATGGGACAGATGATGAGGCAGTGAATGTAAAAAGCGCAGAGCATCTTCACATTCTGAACCCAAATTCTGAGCTGTATCTTATTGAAAAAGCCAATCATACTTTTGGGGCAAAAGAACCTTGGGAAGAGCCAAAACTACCCAAAGACCTTAATGAAGTTACGGAAAAATGCATTACGTTCATTAAAGAGAAAATATGATTTTTCTGGATTTATAAATAATTCATATTCAAATTAAAAATTTTTCATATATTAGTGATAAATTAAATCACCAAAAATCAAGTTATTATGAAAAATTCAGAATTAAAGAATGGTCAGAAATTAAGCAGAGAAGCTCAAAAGCATATTGCCGGAGGAGAGAAAGTTTTAATCTGTGCAAGCGGCTGTTATAATCACTACCTAAGCGATGGACAGGGAAATTGTCTTGTACCTCCATGTCAGTCACCAAATTTCGGAACAGAAACCAATGCTAACGGACGTTGGCAATGTTGCTACTAATCTAAGCAAAAAATAAAGGAGTGAAATTTTTCACTCCTTTTTATTTATTCATTTGTATAGCATTCTTTTTTACCGATTTTAAGAGACTTCTGAAGTTCTTCATGGTCATCATTTCAGTGGAAGGTGTAAAGATCGTTGCTTTCTCACCTTTTTCTACAGAAACTTCCGAATAGGCTTTAAGGGTGTAGATTTTTTTCAATGTTTTGATGTCATAAACATCCATCATCGCAAATGTTTCATTTTTGTTGTATTCATACTGTACACCGATCGAATTGTCTAAACCGTTTCTAACTTTGAAAGTATAAATATTAACCAGAAAATTGAAATCGGAATTGTTTTTAAGGTCTTCCAGATCATCCGTTTCCGGACTGAACGGAATATCATGACTGATTAGGTTTTCAGATTTTGCTGTTTTTAAATCATAGGCTTTTCCTTCACTTAACTGAGTAAATAATTTCATGGTTTCTGCAGTCATCATTTCCCGGTGGTGCGCATCAACCGTAGTATTGATATTGTTTATCAGCCATTTTTGATCTTTTGAAAATACGAGCGATTTGCTGTAAATTCCATAATCTTTTCTAACCGGATAGTAGCATGACTGTAAACCCAGCAATATCAATAATAAGAAGAAATATTTTCTCATAAATCTCTTAATAAATCAGAATTTTCCACGCTTCTTCAATTTTACTTTCCAGTAATAATTTCTGAGCTCCCAGATGAACATTCTCGTCGGAATGATAGTTTCCTGCCGGTAAGATTTCAACATTCGCCAACATTCCCAGGTCGTTTCCTGTGAATATTCTGCTGAATTTTATTTCATCCGGAAGAAGATCGAAACCGATTCCTTTCGTTACCAGAGGTTTTGGAACTTCAAAAAGATTGTCTGCCGTATTTCTGGAATACCAGTTGCTTCCCAATCTTGCCACCATATCCAGTTTTGCCTGATCCAGATTTCCGTTTTCATCCAGATATTCTTCTCTGATATGAATTTTCTGAACTTCACAGATCACCAGATTTCCTGCACCACCCTGATCGCCCAAAGATTTTACTTCTAGCACTTTACATTCAAAATTTACAGGACATTCTTCAATTAATTTAGGCTGAACAAGATCAGCATCTTTCATCGTTAATCCGGATTTAATGAATTCGTTAACGCCTTCTTCATATTCTGTTGAAGCCAAAGAGATCTGCTGTACAATCGGAAAATTAACTGTTCCGATCACCACTTCCGGAACTTCAAGAACATTTTCCAGCGTGTGTTTGATGGTATTGTCACGAACTCTTCTCGAAGGTGAAAAAATCAAAACCGGAGGAACCGTACTGAACATATTAAAAAAACTGAACGGCGACAAATTGCTGTTTCCGTCTTTATCAACCGTTGATGCCAATGCAATCGGACGCGGCGAAACGGCAGTCTGCATAACCGTTTGCAGTTGCACGGGAGTTATTTCTGATGGGATGAGTGTTTTCATTATTATATTATTTTTTTAACACATAAGTCACATAAGTTTAAAGTTCAAAATATTGAAAATATTTAGTACACATTAGTTTGAAAATCTATAGATTTTCATTTATAACAGATTTTCAAAGTCTTTATTTACAAATGTTTCCGTTCCTTCATGATAAAGATTATAAACATTAAAATTTACAAGAATTGATTTTGAAACTTTAAGCAAATTCATATAATTCATTGTTTGCGCTCTGTGAATGTTATGAAATTCTGTAACGGATTTTATTTCCAATACTATAGTATTTTCAATTAGAAAATCACATTTAACCTTACAGTCAATCTTTAAATCTTTATAGATTAGTGGAATTTCAAGTTCACTTTTATATTTTATGCCAAGCAGATCAAATTCTCTTTCTAAACATTTATGATATATTTCTTCATAAAGACCGGGACCAACAATTTTATGAACTTCTATACATGTACCAATTATCTTATACGTAAGCTCATTGATGTATTTCTTAGTAAGTTCCATAATTGTGTTTTGCCTTGATTCAATGAAAATCTGTAGATTTTCAAACTAATGTGTTCTCTTATGCAGTTAGAAAAATTTTCTTTGTGACTTATGTGTCAAAAATTATCTAAAAAATTTTATATTTAAACAGTAGGAATAATTTTCCCTGAAACTTCACCGAAACCAACTCTCACTCCGTCTTTTTCAGCCCAGGCTTTCATGGTTACCGTATCGTTGTCGTTGATGAATTTTCTTTCTTCTCCGTTGTTTAACTGAATCGGATTCTGACCTCTCCACGTTAATTCCAGCATGGAACCGAAAGATTTCGGATCGCTTCCTGAAATGGTTCCGCTTGCGTAAAGATCTCCGACTTCCACGTTGCAGCCGTTTACGGTGTGATGAGCCAGTTGCTGCGTCATGTTCCAGTACATGTGTTTGTAATTGCTTTCGGAGATCAGGTTTTGCTCTCCGTTTTCAGGCTGAAGATAGACTTCAAGATTGATGTCGTAATTTTTATCTCCTTCAAATTTCAGATAATCCAAAACTTCAGGATCCTGTGTAGGAGAAGCGGTTCTGAATGGCTCTAAAGCTTCCAGAGTAACCACCCACGGCGAAATAGAGGAACCGAAATTTTTAGCTAAAAATGGTCCCAGCGGAACGTACTCCCAAGACTGAATATCTCTTGCCGACCAGTCGTTGAAAACCACCATCCCGAAGATGGCGTCTTCAGCATCTTTGGTCGAAATACTTTCGCCCATTTCGGTATTTTTATTGATGATGAATGCCATTTCAAGCTCAAAATCCAATTGTTTACAAGGTCCGAAGACTGGCTTTTCTACATCTGCAGGTTTCATCTGACCTTTCGGACGGTTGATTTCCGTTCCTGACACTACAATAGACGAAGCTCTTCCGTGATAACCTACCGGAAGATGTTTCCAGTTAGGAAGCAGTGCATTCGCAGGATCTCTGAACATTTTTCCTACATTGGTTGCGTGTTCGATGCTGCTGTAAAAATCTGTGTAATTCGGAATATGAATCGGCATCATCATTTTAACCTGATCAATCTCATAGAAAGCTTCTTCGATGGTTTTTTCATCTTTTGATAAGATGGAATTTTCCAGCAGTAATTCCTGAATTTTTAAACGAACGGCATTCGTTACAGGCTTTCCAAGTTCGATGAATTCATTTAAGGTATAGGCTTCGAAAACGTTATCGACTAAGCCTTCGATTTCTTCGAAATATCCCAGATCGTATAACGTTGCAAGATCGATGATCTGATCGCCGATTCTTGTACAGCATCCGATGTATTCTTTGTTGAAAACCGCTACACCAAACGGAATATTATGGATAGAAAAATCTGAATCTGATGAATATTCTACAAATGATTTCATAATTTTAGAATTTAGTTTGGACTTTATATAAATCCGTTAGATTTTAAATTTTAAATATTCTGAAGGCTTTTTAATCAGTTTAGGCGTTCAAAACATTTACTTTTTAGATTTGGTTTTGTTTTTAACTTTAGAAAAAGATTCTTCGTCAATCCATCTTGCTTTAGTATTCACGTCGATCAGGTACAGAATATTGTCCTGTCTTGTTAAAAGTAATGTTTTGGTAACAGGGATCGGAACTTTTTTGTTTTCCAGAAGATCAGCTCTTAAAGAAATGATGTTCTTTTTATTTCTCACGATATCTCCTGAAAAAACATTCGAGCTGCTTTCTCCGGTAGCTTTATCGTCAAAAACTTCTACATAAGTTGCTTTGTTTCCTTTAATGACAATAAAATCCCTTTCGGTATGGTCTGCTTCATCATTGATGAAAACAAACTTTTTATTGTCAATGTTTACCGCTTCCAGATTCTGGTTGACTCCTTTTCTTTCTTCAAGTCGGGTAAGAATATCATTTAGTGAACCGTACTGCGCTTTTAATCCAAAGCTTGCTCCTAAAAATAACATTCCAATTAAAAATTTTCTCATATTAATGTGTTTTTTAAAAAAAGTTTTGTCAAGACTGTTCATCCTGACAAAACTCAATATTACAAATAAAATTACAGGTTTCCTCTTCTTTCCTGTTCTCTTTCCAATGCTTCGAATAATGCTTTGAAGTTTCCGGCTCCGAAGCTTTGTGCTCCGTGTCTTTCGATGATTTCAAAGAATAGGGTAGGACGGTCTTCTACAGGTTTTGTAAAGATCTGCAGCAAATATCCTTCCTCGTCATGATCGATAAGAATTCCCAGTTCCTGAAGTTTTTTAAGATCTTCGTCGATGTGTCCCACTCTTTCAGGAACCATATCGTAATAGGCTTCAGGCGGCGCAGATAAAAACTCAACACCACGTTTTTTTAATTCTGTTACGGTGTGGATAATGTCTTTTGTAGCAACTGCAATGTGCTGTACTCCTTCGCCTTCGTAGAAATCAAGATATTCTTCTACCTGCGATTTTTTCTTACCTTCTGCAGGTTCGTTAATCGGGAATTTTGCGTAACCGTTTCCGTTGGACATTACTTTAGACATCAAAGCAGAATATTCTGTGTTTATCTGCTTATCGTCAAAAGAAAGAATATTTACAAATCCCATTACTTTTTCATACCATTCTACCGTTGGAATCATTCTGTCCCAGTCTACATTTCCTACACAGTGGTCTACATATAAAAGACCTGCATCTTCAGGCTTGTAATCGCTTTCCCACTTTTCGTAACCCGGCATGAAAGGACCGTTGTAGTTTTTTCTTTCGATAAACATGTGAACGGTTTCTCCGTAAGTATAAATTCCTGACATTCTTACCTCACCATTTTCGTCTGTTAATGTTACAGGTTCAAGATAAGGTTTTCCGCCTCTTTTTGTGGTTTCTTCAAACGCAGAATAGGCATCATCCACCCAAAGAGCCAAAATTTTCACTCCATCACCATGTTTTTTTACATGCTCATTGATGGGAGAATCAGACTTTAGCCCTGTTGTAAGTACCAATCTTATTTTTCCCTGCTGAAGAACATAAGAAGCACGATCTCTTACTCCGGTTTCAGGACCAGCGTAGGCAACAGACTGAAAACCGAAAGCGGTTTTATAATAATGCGCAGCCTGTTTAGCATTTCCTACATAAAACTCAATGTAATCTGTACCGTTGATGGGTAAAAAATTCTCAGCCTGAGCAATTTTTTCGGCAAATGAAAGTGTTGACATATTCTATTTTTACTTTTATATTTATGGGAATGCAAATTACGAATTTCTTACTAATACGAAAAATATTAACAAACACCCGTTAGGTTTATTTAACATAATCGTAAAGAAAAGTTCATTTAAGTATGCTTAAGTTTATTGTTTTGGTAATAATGTTTATAGATTTGTATTGCTAACAAATGAAAAAAAAATATTTCGAAAAACGAAGCCACAGGTTTTCCCTGCGGCTTTCTTTATTTTACATTGTTTAATCTTCCTGCGTCGGGATTATAATTATCCCAGATTTTCCAGACATTGTCTATTTTGCGGATGAAATAAATTTGGGTATTCAGTTGATTGACAAAATGCTCTTCGCCTGCCGTTCCTACTTTGAACAGAAGATTCCAGAATTCCTGAGATTCCAGAATTTTTTTGTCCGGTTCATCCGTCACGATATGGATATCGAATACTTCATAATTCGAACGGTTATTTTTCGTTACCAGATGAAAATCCCTGTCGCACAATTCTTTGCTGAAGTGCGATGCTCTTTCCAGAAAAGGAGATTCATTAAAAACCAAATCTTTGAAGAGTTCAGTTTTATGATCCGGAAACTGTTTATAAAATTCAAAAACGGTAGCGCAGTAATCATACACCATCTGGAAAAACTTCTGGTTGTTGTTTTCTTCATTCCCCTGTCTTTTTTCCTTTACAAACTGGATGTAGGCATTTAAATCTTTATACCCCAGAAAAATACAGATCTTATCCAGTGTTTTCAGAAACCGGAGATCATTGTGCGTTTTGTCCTGATAATCATTTTCAAAAAAACGCTGAAGGGTAACATGGGAAATCGTATTCCCAATTTCAAACTTTTTTCCGCCTTTAAGTTCTTCAGCCTCAGAAAGTTCATCTTTAATGATTTCAGAAAGAATAATATAATGGCTTCGCTTCCATTCCTGTACATTTCCCAGAACCGAATTTTTCACTTTGGGATGTTTTATAACCTCTTCTCTTATCGAATTATATATCGTTTTCAATGTCCTGTTTTTAAAAGCTCTTTAGCAAATATACTGCCATTTAACTGAATTTTTCCGACTATTTCATTATGTTAAATTGAAGGTGCATTTTTGAAAGGACATAGAAACTGAAAATCTGGTAAAATATTGAAAAAATTATTGCTTAAACCTTTCATAAGCAGCTTTTTCCAACATTTCCCTGTCATCGGGATGCGCGATGCTGATTAATTCCTGAGCTCTCTGTCTTAAATTTTTTCCGTAAAGATAAGCAGTACCGTACTCCGTTACAACCCAATGAATATGCCCTCTTGTGGTTACCACTCCGGCTCCCTGTTTCAGGAAAGGAACAATTCTGGAAACTCCTTTTTTGGTTCTCGAAGTAATGGCAATGATCGGTTTTCCGTCTTCGCTTAATGCTGCTCCTCTCATAAAGTCCATCTGTCCGCCGATTCCGCTGTACTGCATCGTTCCGATAGAATCTGCACAAACCTGTCCTGTAAGATCAATTTCAATCGCCGAATTGATGGCAACCATTTTATTATTTCTCATGATATTGATCGGGAAATTCACGGTACTTACATCATCAAAAGAAAATACCGTATTATCGTCTACATAATCATACAGTTTTCTTGTTCCGAAACAGAAACTGGTAATGGTTTTATTGTCGTTGTAACCTTTATATTTATTATTGATGACATCATTCTGGATCAGATCAATTACTCCGTCACTGAGCATTTCGGTATGTACTCCCAGATCTTTATGATTATGAAGACATTTCAAAACCGCATCCGGAATGGTTCCGATTCCCATTTGCAGGGTGGATTTATCGTCAATTAATTCGGCAACATTTTTTCCGACCAGCATTTCTTCCGGACCTACTTTTGCTCCGTAATCTATGGTTGGAAGTTCTTCTTCATGCCATACAAGCTTATGAATTCTGCTGATGTGGATCATTCCGTCACCATGCGTTCTCGGCATTAAAGGATTGACTACGGCGACAATTATTTTTGCAGTATCAACCGCAGCTCTCGCAACATCAACGGAAGTTCCCAGTGTACAGAAACCATGTTTGTCAGGTGGTGAAACAGTAATTAAAGCAACATCAAGCGGTAATATATTTTTTCTGAAAAGGATAGGAATCTCACTTAGAAATACGGGAACAAAATCTCCTCTGTCAGAATTCACCGCATCGCGTACAGGAGACGAAACAAATAAAGAATTAACGAAAAATTTGTCTTTGTACTCAGGTTTTGCAATTTCCACATTTCCCTGTTGGGTAATAGAAACCATTTCTACATTATCCAAACGGTGGGATTGCCTCGCTAGTTCATCAATTAAGTAATTCGGAGTACAGGCGCTTCCGTGAAAGAAAACACGGTTTCCGCTTTTAATGGTATAAATAGCTTCTTCTGCGCTGATGTAATTATGCATATTGAAATTTTTTATGAATTTTTCTTAGTCTTAAAGATAGTTCATATTGTTTTTACTTAGTCTTATTATTCGAAGATTTTTATCATGTTTTAATTAAATTGATTCAAAAAAAGGACTGAAATTAATATTCAGTCCTCAATATATTTTGATAATAATTTCAGTGCTAAAAGCCGTAAGCCAGTCGCCAAAAGCTTCATTACTCCTGAGAACGGTCTTCAAGATGATTGTCTTCGTTTTCCAGCCAAGAGGTTTTGTATGATGTGTCTTCCACTTTTAAAGCTTCTTCCGTAATTTTTAAAGGTCTGAAAGGATCTACCATTACAGCATATTCTTCCGTGAATTTCTTACCAATGCTCCTTTCCATTGCTCCCGGATGAGGTCCGTGAACAATTCCTCCCGGGTGAAGCGTGAAATCCATTAAGTCGATATGGTTTCGGCTCATGAAATCGCCCTCCGTATAGAATAAAACCTCATCAGAATCGATATTCGAATGATTATAAGGAGCAGGAATGGCTTGTGGATGATAATCATACATTCTCGCACAGAACGAACAAACCACAAAATTATGGGCTTCAAAAGTCTGGTGAACCGGAGGCGGTTGATGAATTCTTCCCGTAATCGGCTCAAAATTTTTGATATTGAATTTATAAGGATAAAAATAACCGTCCCATCCCACAACATCAAACGGATGTGTTGCGTAGATGAAGTCTGTAATCTGGTTTTCTTTTTTTACTTTAATTAAAAATTCTCCCTTTTCGTCTTTAGGTTCCACAAAAGTAGGAGTGATGATGTCCCTTTCGCAGAAAGGAGAGTGTTCCAATAATTGTCCGAATTCGTTTCTGTATCTTTTCGGCGTATAAATCGGGGAGTGGCTTTCTACCACGAAGAAAACCGTATCATCAGAATGCAGTTCCACCTGATAAATGGTTCCTCTCGGAATAATTAAATAATCCCCCACAGAAAATTCAAGATTTCCTACAAAAGTTTTTAAAATTCCGTTTCCGCTGTGAGCGTATAAAAGCTCATCGCACTCAGCATTTTTGTAGAAATAATCCATTGATTTTCTTGGCTTCGACAGTCCCATTTTCAGGTCGTTGTTCACCATTAAGAACTTACGGCTGTCCATAAAATCGTCTTCGGGAGTTACGTTCATTCCCTTAAACATTCTTGGCGTTACATTTTTTTCAACAGCAATTTTCGGGGCTACATCTTTCGGTTCACCGATGGATTTTATCTGTGTCGGACGGTGAATATGGTACAATAACGAAGAAATTCCATGAAAACCTTCCGTCCCGAAAAGCTGTTCATAGTAAAATTTATCTTCAGGAGATTTGAAAATCGTGTGTCTTTTTTGGGGAATATTTCCCGACTGATGATATCTCATTTTACTTTTATATGTTGATTCTCAAATTTAACACTTTTTCATGAATTCAATTTAATAATATTTTTCAGATGAGTTTTGTGATTAAAAAATAATTGTTAGCTTTGTCTAACAATTATAATTTCATGAGGCGAATATTATTTTCTGCAATCTTCTTTCCGGGGTTCTGCTTTTCACAGGAAACGGACAGTCTGACTTTGAATGGGTCGAAAGAGCACGATTCTGCAAAAGTTTCAAATCCAAAAATCAAAACAAGAGATATTGATGATGTGGTGATTACAGGAACGATAAAACCAATCAGTAAATCGAAAAGTCCTGTAAATGTTGAAATTTATTCGCAGAAATTTTTTCAGAAAAACCCGACTCCGAGCATTTTTGAAGCCATTTCTATGGTGAATGGGGTAAAACCTCAATTGAATTGTTCCGTCTGCAATACGGGAGATATTCACATCAACGGACTGGAAGGTCCTTATACGATGATTTTGATTGACGGAATGCCGATTGTCAGTTCGCTGTCCACCGTTTACGGACTGAGCGGAATTCCGAACAGTCTGGTTGACAGGATTGAAGTGGTGAAAGGTCCTGCTTCCTCTATTTACGGCTCCGAAGCAATGGGCGGTGTCATCAATATCATTACTAAAAATGCTTTGACTGCACCCAAATTAAGTGTCGATCTCATGACGACAACATGGAGTGAAAATAATATTGACCTTTCCACGAAATTTAATTTGGGAAAGAATGTCGCTTCGTTGTTGAGCATGAACTATTTCAACTATACAAAAAGATTCGATTACAATAAAGACAATTTTACGGATGGAGCTTTGCAGAACAGAATTTCAGTTTTTAATAAATGGAATTTCCGCAGGAAGGAAAACCGATTGGGGATTTTTGCTCTGAGATATTTATATGAAGACCGTTTTGGCGGAGAAATGCAGTGGAATAGATCGTATCGGGGAAGCAGTGAAGTGTACGGAGAGAGTATTTATACAAATAGGGTAGAAGTTTTCGGGGTTTATCAATGGTCTTTGAAAGAGAATATTATAACTCAGTTTTCTTATAATTTTCATGACCAGAATTCTTTTTATGGCAATAATCCTTTTCTGGCGAATCAGAAAGTGGCTTTTACCCAGACGTATTGGGACAAAAAATTCGGAAATCATGATTTGATTCTGGGGGTTACATTTAAAAAGACGTACTATGATGACAATACGCCCGGAACATTGTCTGCAGACGGATTAACCAACGAACCGATGAGATCGCCGATTTTTGGAGCTTTTATTCAGGATCAGTGGGAAATTAATGAGAAAAATACGTTGTTGCTGGGTTACAGATTGGATTATGACAAAATTCATCATGCCGTACATTCTCCACGTTTTGCATGGAAATTTTCACCGAATCCTTATCATACTGTACGATTCAATTTTGGGACGGGTTTCCGTGTGGTGAATTTGTTTACCGAAGATCATGCTGCATTAACGGGTTCGCGTGAAGTGGTGATTCAGTCGAATTTAAAGCCGGAAAAATCCATTAACGGAAATATAAACTATGTCTGGAAAATTCCTGCTGGAGATCAGTTGATTAATTTGGATGCTTCTGCATTTTATACGTATTTCAGCAACAAAATTGTCGGAGATTTTGATACCAATCCTGCGAAAATTATTTATGATAATCTTCAGGGGTACGGAATTTCGAGAGGAGTTTCTTTAAATCTGGATTATACCTTTGATTTTCCTCTGAGCGTTAATCTGGGAGTGACGTATCTGGATGTTTATCAGAAGTTTGATGGGGAAAATGAAAAATCGCAGCAGCTTCATGCCCCGAAATGGAGCGGAACTTATAATCTGAGTTATAGGTTTAAGAATAATCTGACAATCGATTTTACAGGACAGTTTTACGGACCGATGCGGCTGCCGGTTTTACCGAATGATTACCGGCCGGAATATTCTCCGTTGTATACTTTGGCGAATATTCAGATTTCAAAGAGTTTTAAATCGAGATTTGAAGTGTATGGCGGAATTAAAAATTTATTCAATTTTACTCCGAAAGATCCTTTGATGCGGCCTTTTGATCCGTTTGATAAAAATGTAAATGATCCGGTAAGTAATCCTTATCATTATACTTTTGATACGACGTACGGATATGCGCCGATGCAGAAAATAAGAGGCTTTTTGGGTGTGAAATATACTTTAAAATAGTTGTGAGTTTTTAACGCAAAAGATAAAAAAATAATGGTAAAAAAAAGCTTCAAAAGTTTACAAAATTCAATAGTTTTTAAACTTAGAGCTTACTAAAAAAAAGTAACTATGAATTCAGGTTGGATTTTCGCAAAGTCGTTTAAGATAGTATGCTTTAAGGTGCAAGGATTTTATCTGCGATAAAATTCATCATCAGCATTGGAAAAGAAAATCTTTGATTTTTTCCTTGCGTCTTAAAAGAATAGAACTTTTATCAAATCTTGCGCCTTAGTGTTTTTCCATTATATTTAAACAGATTCTGAATAGTTTTGTTTTTCTAAAAGGCTTAAAATCTTTTGCCCCTTTTGCGGTCGAAGAATATATAAAATGAAAAATGTAATGAAATTTTTATTTTTAATGTTGGTGCCGTGTTTTTGTCTTTCGCAGATGAAAACAGGCACTTTTTCGGATTTGGAAATTCAGCAGAAGGAAGATCCGAAACCAATCATTATTCATCTTTATACAGATTGGTGCAGTGTCTGTAAAATCGAGAAATTCAATTTAAATAAGGATAAAGAACTGGTTGAACTCATCAATCAGCATTTTTATATTATTAATTTTGAAGCCGAAAAAACAAAAGAGAACATCCGTTTTTTAGGAAAAGAATATCATTATCTGTCTAACGGAATTTCAGGGATTCATGAGCTGGCTCTGGCTTTATCGAAAAATAAAAGTCAGCCGGTTTATCCTTTGTGGATTATTCTGGATAAATATGGAAATTTGGCTGAATATCATGAAGGATTGTTTAAACCTGAGAAATTAAAGAAGAAGCTCAAAGAGGTTTTGGAACAGTGATTTTGTTATATTATATTGATAGGAAGCTGTGAATTTTTTACCGTACGCTGAGCGGAGCCGAAGCGTACGATATGGTTATTGTAGAAATATCTTCTTACTGTACGCTTCGGCTCCGCTCAGCGTACGAAGGTTACCAATACAAATGTTTTATTGGAGAGGAAATAAGGAGTCTTCTTACAGTACGCTTCGGCTCCGCTCAGCGTACAGCAGAAGGTTACCAAGAGAAATGTTTTTCATTCATTTTATCGGAAGTAAATGATGTGTCTTCTTACGGTACGCTTCGGCTCCGCTCAGCGTACAGCAGAAGGTTACCAATACAAATATTCCTCATCTATTTTATTGGAGAGGAAATTTTTACTTCAAAAATGATGAAGGGTTATGAAATCTGCGGGAGGGGTTTTTATTTTAAAAGCACCGCAGCAATTGCGAGAATTGCAGGTAACGCCTGAACAAAAAATATTTTCTTCGTGGCAGAAATAGCACCGTAAATTCCGGCTACGGCAACACATCCTAAGAAAAATAAAGCGATATTGGTCTGCCATTTCGGATCTTCGATGAAGAATGACCAGATGAGTCCGGCTGCAAGAAAACCATTGTACAGTCCCTGATTGGCGGCTAAACCTTTGGTAGGTTTAAACATTTCGGGAGGCAAGGCTGCTTTGAAAACTTCTTTTCCTTTGGTTTCCCAGGCAAACATTTCCATCCAGAGAATATAAAGGTGTTCGAGGGCAACAGCGGCGATGAGTATTTTGGCTACAATTTCCATAATTTACGTTTTTGTTTTGTAAAACTAAAAAAATAAAGTTAAGTTTGGTTATACAATTTTCAAAAAAAATGGAAACTTTCAGGCAGCATTTGGAAAAATTTATTTCGCTAACCGATGATGAATTTTCTTCCATTCTTTCATTTTTTCAGCCGATGGATAGTAAGAAGAAACAGAATCTGATGACCGAAGGAGAAATCTGCCGGTCGATGTATTTTGTGGTAAAAGGCTGTCTGAGAAAATTTTTTATCAATGAAAAAGGAGTGGAGCAGACTACGGAATTTGCGATTGAAAACTGGTGGATCACCGATACTTTTGCGTATGAAAGACAGTCTGTCTCGAACTTTTCCATTCAGTCGGTTGAGAAATCACACATTTTAAAAATTGATTCAAAAGACCAGGAGGAGTTGCTGAAAAAACATCCCGTTATGGAGCGGTATTTCAGGATGATTTACCAGAGAGCATATGCCGCTTCAGAAAGACGCATCCGCTATCTTTACGAATTTTCACGCGAAGAACTGTATGTGCATTTCAGTACCCAATATCCGTGGTTTATCCAGAGAATTCCGCAATATTTAGTGGCTTCTTTTTTGGGTTTTACTCCGGAATATTTAAGCGAAATCAGGGCGAAATTACGTTCTTAAACCAGCTTAAGATTTTTACAGACTTCAAATCTGAACTTTGTCTCAGAAATTTAAACCAAAATATTATGAGTGCAAGATTCAACTGGACAACCGTTCATCCTGCCGCATACAAAGCGGGAATAGGCATGGAAACTTCTCTTCAGAACAGCTTTTTAAGCCCGATTCAGAAAGAATTAATCAAAATCAGAGCTTCGCAGATCAACGGATGTGCTTTTTGTCTGGATATGCATACGAAAGATGCGTTGAAGTACGGCGAAACACCGCAAAGAATTTTCCTGCTGAATGCTTGGAGAGATGCAAAAGAACTTTATACGGAGGAAGAGCAGGTTATTCTGATGATTGCGGAAGAAATTACGTTAATCAGCCAGAAAGGATTAACCGAAGTAACCTATCAGAAGGCAAAAGGACTTTTTGATGAAACCCAGATTTCAGATATCATTATGGCAGGTATTGTCATTAATATGTGGAACAGAATTGCAATTTCAACGCATATGCCGATCGGGAAATAGATTTTTAATACAAAAGGTAAACACAAAAGAGCTTTCCATATCTGAAAAGCTCTTTTCATTATTAAATCTGTTTAAATTTTTTATTTAACCGCAAAAATCAAAAAAGATCAACTAAACTTTTATTTAAAGTTGATGATTATAAATAAAAAAAGTCACAATAGTTTTTAAAAATCTTTGATTTTTATTCTTTTGAGCACTTTGATTATTCTGAAAATTCGCTTTATCATTATCTTTTGTCCCTTTTGCGGTTTATTCTGAAATTAGTTTAAACGAGTCTATTTATTTTTTCAATTCCTTTAGAATTTCTTCGCCTACACTTTTTGCAGACTGAGGATTCTGTCCGGTAATTACCCTTTGGTCGCTCACTGCGTGAACCTGCCAAAGTCCGGATTTCTCAAATTTTGCGCCTCTTTCTTTCAGCTTATCTTCCAGAAGGAAAGGAACCACGTGGGTTAATTTCACTTCAGCTTCTTCCTCATTGGTGAAAGAATTGATCTTTTTACCGTCAACCAGATATTTTCCGTTATTCAGTTTGATGTTGACCAAACCAGCCGGACCGTGGCAGACTGCCGCAACCACACCGCCTTTTTCATAAATCTGTGAAGCGATGGAAGCCAGTTCGGTATTGTCTGCAAAATCCCACATCGCACCGTGACCTCCCGCATAAAATATCGCTTTATATTCTTCAGGATTCACTTCCGATGGTTTCATGGAATGATCGATCTTGTTCTTATACTTTTCGTTTTCCCAGAATTCTTTGTTTACAGGATCTTTCAGATCGAATCCGTCTACCGGAGAAGTTCCGCCTTTCGGACTTACAAAATCGATTTCATATCCTGCTTTGTGAAGAACTTCCCACGGATGAGCTACTTCACCCAGATAATATCCTGTTTTTTCACCGGTGTCGCCTTTTGTCCCATGACTGGTAATGACGAATAAAATTTTCTTATCCATATTTTTATATTTTTTGGTTTGTGCCTGTATAAGTCCTGCCATAAAGATGGCAAGGACGAGTAATGTTAATTTTTTCATGTTGATATTTACTGTTAAATAGACTGTTGAAATTCAGTTATTTAATGTATTTTAAATTATTTCTGTTAAATAAATCTGTGGTTGCTCCTGAAGCTTTTCATCCACCAGTTCTCCGAAAGCTTTGATGTAAGGCTGCTCGTTATGTTGTGCTAAACCTTCCTCGTTTTTCCAGATTTCATAAAATACAAACTGGTTTTTATCTTCAATTCCCTGGTGAAGCGTATAAAGTTCGTTGGCTTCCTCTTTCACGGTCTCTTTTACCATATTCTGAAGAACTTCCAAAACTTCTGCTCTGTATTCTTCTTTGGCTTTAATAACTGCTGTTAAATAAATCTTCATTACGCCAACTGGGGTTTTAATTCTTTTTCAAAAACTTCGGTAAGATGTTCTCTGTACAGCTTCATATCTCTTTCTACATCAGCATTTTTTTCGACGTCGTGAAAATGGAAGCTTTCTAATTTTTCAAGAGAAACGAAAGCATTCATACGGTGGAATCCAAATAACGGTCCATTGTCTACACTGGTCTCCTTAAAAAATTCTCCGGGAAGCGTAAATGCGGTTGCAGGCGCATTCCAGCTTGTAGTAACCATATATTTTCTTCCGCCAAGCATTCCTCCAGTTCCGTAATTGATCTGCGGATTATCGGCGCTTCTTCCGTCGTTCATATAAATTCCTTTGGCGTGTCCTGCGGTGAAGACTTCATCGATATATTTTTTAAGACCGTTTGGTAACTGGAACCACCAGATCGGAGTGTGGTAAATGATGTAATCTGCCCATACAAATTTTGCCACTTCTTCATTTTTATCATACCCTTCATCTACGTTGGTGATTTTTACTTCTACATTTTCAAAGTTTTTAAGCACTTCCAGTGTGTTCTCTGCGATAGTCTGGTTATATTTTCCTCCGGAATGTCCGAAATTCTGTCCTCCGTTGATAATTAATACTTTTTTCATTGCTTTTATGATTGTTTAAATTTTACAGGGACAAAGGTATTGGCTAAATTGCTATAAGAAAAATAATAAAAATCATAACTAAGTATTATTTAAATGATAGCTAATGTATTGGTTTGTTAATCAGTATTTTAATTTAAATATAGACCGCCTTTATCGCTTTCATTGATGCTGAAAATATTATAATCATGATTATTTGGGTACATTTGCATCATAAAAGTAATACCTATGGTTAATTTAGAATGGTACAGAACTTTTAAGGCAATCTATAAAACAGGAACGCTTACCGAAGCTGCGGATACACTTTTTATTTCGCAACCGGGCGTAAGTCTGCATCTCAGTTCGCTTGAAGCGTATGTCGGATATAAGTTATTCGACAGAACAGGGCGGAGAATGATTCCGACGGAAAGAGGAAAGGTCTTATATAATGCGATTACCGAACCTTTGTCAAAACTGGAAGAGGTGGAGAAAAACTTTCAGAAATCGACGGAGAAACTCACACCTACCATCAGTGTCGGCATGTGTTTTGAAACCTTTCAGACAACACTGGAGCAGTACGTTTCGAGTCTGCCGTTCAACCTGATCATCAGTTTCGGGGAATACCGCGAAATGCTTGATCAATTAGATAAAGGAATTTTAGATTTAATAATTACTCCAAAAAAAGGAGTTTCGCCGAATATTGAGCATGAAGCATTTTCTTCCGAACAGATCATTCTTGTAGGAGGAAAAGATGTTGATAAAGAGCAGTTTGAAATTATTTTAAATGAAAAGGGAATCGAACACGCGGAAGAATGGCTGAAAAACGAAAAATGGTACGGTACAGCAGGAGATATGGAGCATCTTTTTCAGTTCTGGATTCTGAATTTCGGGCATAAACCGAACTTCCGTCCCAATTATATCGTTCCGAACCTGAATTCAATTGTGCGTTGTCTGAAAGGCGGAACAGGTTTGGCAGTGGTTCCTGATTTTCTATGCAAAAAGGAAATTGAAAACGGAGAAGTGCAACTGATCTGGGAAGGTGAAAAACCATTAAAAAACACGCTGCATTTCGGATGCCGGAAGAAAACGAATTATCAGACGGAGATCGATCACATCAAAGAACTTTTCAGGAAGATGATGGGGAAAGAAGACATATAAACATTTAATTATGAAAAAAATTCTTGAAACAGAAAGGCTTATTTTACGTGAATTAAATTCAAATGATGCACTAAGTTTTTATGATCTTAATAATAATCCCAATGTTATTAAATATACAGGAAACTTGCCTTTTGAGAACGTGGAAAAAGCCAGAGATTTTTTGTTGAGCTACAGAGATTATGATGAAAATGGTTTTGGAAGATGGGCAGTAATTGAAAAAGCTACAGAAAAGTTTTTAGGATGGTGTGGTCTGAAATACAGTAAGGAAACGGATGAAACGGATATCGGTTTTCGTTTCTTTGAAGAATACTGGAACAAAGGATTTGCAACAGAAAGTGCAAAAGCATGTTTAGAATATGGCTTTAATGAATTTCATCTGAGTAAAATTGTAGGAAGAGTTATGGCTGAAAATATTGCTTCTATAAAGGTTTTAGAAAAATTAGGACTTGTTTACGATAGAGAATTCGATTTTGATGGTCATCAAGGTTTGAGGTATAAGATCGAACCTGCCAGATTAAAAATCTAATGATAGTTCAAATGAAAATTAAAAAGGTTAACAATCAACAATCAACAATTAACAATCAACAATTAACAATTAAATAGATAAAATAAAAAGTATGCAACAGAAAACATACACAGGGCAGCCTGTAATTACATTGAACAACGGAGTGGATATTCCGGCTTTAGGATTCGGGGTTTGGCAGATGGAAGATATGCAGGAATGTGAAAATGCGGTGATCAAGGCCATTGAAACCGGCTACAGAATGATCGATACGGCTTCCATTTACCAGAATGAAACCGCAGTAGGAAATGCGATTAAAAATAGTGGAACAGACCGTGAAGAATTATTCATTACTTCAAAACTTTGGGTTCAGGATACTTCTTATGAGCAGGCAAAAGGGGCTTTTCAGAGAACTTTAGACAGGCTACAGCTAGATTATCTGGATATGTATCTTATTCACTGGCCGTATTCTGATTTTAAAGGAGCATGGAAAGCGATGGAAGAACTGTATCATGAAGGGAAAATAAAAGCAATAGGGGTTTGTAATTTCCCTGAAGATAAAATGGAGGAATTAAAAGCTGATGCAACGGTACTTCCTGTCATCAACCAGATCGAGCTGCACCCGATTTTCCAGCAGAAAGAACTTCAGGTGTACAACAGGGAAAATAAGATCATCACGCAGCCTTGGAGTCCACTTGGAAACGGAAACGCAGGATTACTGGATCATCAGGATCTTAAATCAATCGGCGAGAAATACGGTAAAACGGTGGCGCAGGTAATTTTAAGATGGCACTTACAGGAAGGATTCTGCGTGATTCCTAAATCGGTTACCCCTTCCAGAATTGAAGAAAACTTTAATGTTTTTGATTTTGAATTAGCCGAAGATGAAATGAACGTCGTTCGTTCTTTAGACACCGGAAAAAGATTATTCTTCGATCCGAAAGATCCGGAATGGGAGCAGAAAATGCTGAAATCGGTAGCGGATATTTAAGATCTGGAATTTCATTTAAATAGTTTTCATTAAAAGTCTGTTTAAACTTTTATTTAACCACAAAAGTCACAAAAGATGTACTAAATTTTTTATTTAAAGGTGATCATTATCAATGAAAAAGCTCACCATAGTTTTTAAAAATCTTTGATTTTTATTCTTTTGAGCGCTTTGATTATTCTGGAAATTCGCTTTAACATTATCTTTTGTCCCTTTTGCGGTTAATTCTGAAATTAGTTTAAATATGTTTTAAATATAAAGAAGCAGTAAATTATTATTGCTTCTTTTTTTATTAAAAAATATCATTTAACTTTACGATGATACTTAAAAACTAAAATTATGGATACAAAAGTTAATGATCAGATCACCGATGCGGTGACTCAGGCTAATGTAAAAGTTTTAGGAGAGGCTCCTGCAATGGCAATGGGAAATCTTTATCAGGCTATGGCACATTCTACAGGCATACTTTTTCAGAATGCAGTAAGCGCTCAGAATCAGCAGAATATATTGGCTCAGGCTGCTACGACACAAGGTGTAATGCAGATTTACAGCATCGATACCGCTGCAGACGGCATTGCTGCTTCAAAAATACTAAATGGCGGTGTCTGAATATTCAAAAATTTTCAGAGACAATAAAATTGAATATCTTACCGGAATCAGAATTAAAGCAGTGAATTTATTTTATTTTTGCTGACTTATAAGTATTGTATAATTTCATGAACAAAATAATTTTATCCTTTATGCTGCTCTCTGTTATTTCCTGTACCGGAAGTGATGAAGATCAGAACACAGACAATAAATCTTCCATTATCGGAACATGGTATGTCGAAAAAACCGAGATTTACAAATCTTTAAATCAGCAGGTTCTGGTTTCTTTTTCAACGGAATGTCAGAAAATGAGTACCCACGAATTTACTTCTACCCATCTTTTCTCCATTTCTTTTGCCCAGAACAACAATACCTGCGAAAAAGGAAATGCTGTAAGCCAAAAATATACGTTAGATAAAACAAACAGTACATTCTGGTTTGAAGGGCAGGAAAAGTATCCGTACTACATCACAAAGCTTAATGAATCTGATATGGTGGTAGAAGACCGCACTCAGGATTTCGACGGCGACGGAGCGAAAGATGTATTGAGACGTTTTTATAAAAGAATCAAATAAAATAATTTTACTTAATATTAGAGAACAATAATGAGCGGGCGGTTTTATAATAGGGTCCCTTCGACAAGCTCAGAGTGACATCCCGAATACTAACCGCAATATTTAAATATTGTCAGGCTGAGCCTGTCGAAGCCTTTATGAGTAAAAAGGGGTAAGTTAATAAAATAAAAAACTCCTTTCGGTCTGAAAGGAGTTTGTTTTTTATATTCTGTACAGTTATTTCGTAAGATCAAGACCTCCGAAATTTCCGGAGCTCATCATGAGATAAACGCCGTCTGTTTTATCCAGTGTGTTCCAGTACGCATGAAGTTCTTCCGCGTTGGTGAACACTTTTAAATTTTCATTCTTAAACTTTTCTTTAATCAGTTCCGGTGAAATCGGCTCCATTCTTTTGATTTTCAGGGCATCTTCAGAATAGAAAACAATCGCTTCATCCAGTCCGTCCATTGCGTGATCATACTGCTCCAGAAACACAGGATTTAAGCTGGAATACGTATGAAGCTCAAGAAAACCGTATTTCTTTTCGTTTTTAAACTGCTCACAGAATGCTTTTACGGCTGCCTTTACCTTACTCGGCGCATGTGCAAAATCTTTATACAATGTTCCGTTGTCTTCTCTTTCTACCTTTTCAAGACGTTTTGAGGCTCCTTTAAAGCTCATAATGGCTTCATAGAAATCTTCATCCATAATTCCCAGAGTATGGCAGATGTGTCTTGCCCCTTCAAGATTTAATAAATTGTGTGCGCCAAAAACCGAAAGCGGAACATCACCCATTTCTGTTTTCAGGTGAACTTTTCTGTTTACAATTTCGTATTCAGGGGTTTTGTAAGGAATTTTTCTGAAATAATTTTCAGCACTTTCCACCACTTTTACCACTTCGGCATCTTCTTCATTGTATACCAGAACACCGCCTGCCGTAATGCTTGCCACAAATTTTCTGAACTGCACCACATAATCATCAAACGTTTTGAAAACGTTGATGTGATCCCATGCAATTCCGCTCAGCAAAGCAATATTCGGCTGATAGAGCAAAAATTTCGAACGGAGATCAATAGGAGAGGAAAGATATTCATCCCCTTCCAACACCATAAAATCGTTGTCTTCGCTAAGTTTCACCATACAGTCGAAACCTTCCAGTTGTGCTCCCACCATGAAGTCCACCTCTTTCTGATGGAAATTCAGCACATGAAGGATCATGGAAGTAATCGTTGTTTTTCCGTGCGAACCGGCAATAACCACTCTTGTTTTATCTTTAGACTGTTCGTACAGAAATTCGGGATACGAATAGATTTTCAGTCCAAGCTCTTTGGCTTTCGCCAGTTCCGGATTGTCCTGATGCGCGTGCATTCCGAGAATAACGGCATCGATATCCGAAGTAATCTTTTCCGGAAACCATCCCATTTCTTCGGGAAGAATTCCTTTCTTTTCCAAACGTGATTTCGAAGGTTCAAAGATCGCATCATCCGAACCTGTTACAAGATATCCTTTATCTTTTAATGCAATGGCAAGATTGTGCATCGCACTTCCGCCGATCGCGATGAAATGGGTTTTCAACTGTATTTACGGTTTTTTTACATTAGTATTAATGATCTCCTGAAAAGCATTGGTAATGTTCGTCCAGTTTGTTTTGTAATTCGGCATTACCGAGCTTGCATCGGTTTTGCTGCCTTCATTCGGACCTTTTTTTATGTTGATCGTCGTGGCAATCCCGTCATAAATTTTCTGGTGGTCTTCCTGTATTCTTCTGAAATTATTCTGGGAAAGTGTATTATCCAGCTTTTTAAGATCTTCGTCTGTAATTTTAAAATCCTGCCTGTATTTTTTACCCTGTCCTTCGAAAGAATAATGGGCAGTATTTCCTTTAATCAGAAGATTTTCATATATCGGTGCAAATCCTCCGCTTTTCGAATAGCTGATGTCGAAATCCGAATACACTTTCTGGCTGTTGCAGGATACTAATACTATGATCGCGAATAAAATTCCTAATATTCTTTTCATCATTTTATACTTTAATTATCTGACTCTTTTTGCTCTGATTTTTTAGCTTTTAATTCTTCATCATAACTGTGCAGAACATTGAAATCCTCCGTCTGCTCAATCGCTGTCATGATTTTATGCAGAATCTGCTGCGCATTTTCTTTATCGTAATCTATATCAAGAGGCGCTTTAAATTCCATCGTTGGTTTTACGCCCGTAACTTTTACACGAAGTCCCTTTTTATCGAAAGCCCTTCTGAATCCGTTGATTTTAATAGGAATAACAATCGGACGTTGGTTTTTTACCAGTTTTGCCGTACCCCTTCTTCCCTGTGCAAACGCTGCCGTGGTTCCCTGAGGAAAAGTAGCTACCCAACCGTTATCCAGGGCTTTCATGATATTATCGACCTCACTCATGTCTACCATTCGGTTGACGTTTTTACCTTCTGCTCTCCACGTTCTTTTTACCGTTACTGCTCCTGCAATCTTAAAGATTTTAGGAAGAATCCCTTTATTCATGGTTTCTTCCGCAGCTACATAGTAAAAATCAATTTTAGGGTTTAGAAGATAGATCGGGTTCTTAATGGTGTTTAAATACCCATTGTTTACCGAGCAGAATGCATGATACATCGCTGCCACATCTGCAAAGTACGTCTGATGGTTGGATAC
Organism: Chryseobacterium gambrini; assembly: GCF_900156825.1. Lineage (GTDB taxonomy): Bacteria > Bacteroidota > Bacteroidia > Flavobacteriales > Weeksellaceae > Chryseobacterium > Chryseobacterium gambrini. The sequence continues at coordinate 80,872 of NZ_FTOV01000015.1, forward strand.
AAACAGCACATTGGAATCCGGAAGATCCACAAGATACTCAGTACCGGTGATTTTCAGTTTATTAAAGCCGTTGAATCTTCTGTAAGATACAATTCCTAAAATAAAAATAATCAGCCTTTTTAAAAAATAAGGAGTTCCGAACGCGTCGGTGAAAATGTTTTTCTTCGCCATCTCTCAATTAAACACGGTATTGCAAAGTTACATTTTTTTCAGCAACTGGCTGAATTCGCTAAGGATCATTGCAGTAGCGCCCCAGATAATATATCCGTTGAAATTAATCACCGGAACTTCATTTCCTGCCGTGCTCGGTAAAACCATCATGTCCGGCTCATCCGGAAGATTGAGAAAACAGGTGATCGGAAATTCGATCACTTCCACCGCTTCACTCTGCTGCAGAATAAATTCAGGATTCTTTCTGGTGTATGAAATATAAGGATAAACATAAAAATTGCTGGGCGGAATGTAGATCGGCGACATTTCGCGAATCATCCGTACATAATGTTTCTCGATGCCGATTTCCTCTGAAGTTTCCCGCACGGCAGTTTCTGCAAAATCCTCATCCGTTTCTTCGCGCTTTCCGCCCGGTAAAGAGATCTGTCCGCTGTGACGGTCGTGCTCATTAATGGTTCTCTGGATTAAAGGGAAATGCCACTCATCGTTTTTCAGGTACAAAACAATATTTACGGCAGCAAACTTTGGATTTTTTTCCAAAACCTCTTCATACGTAAAAACAGGGCGGGAAGGAGGCGAGAAAACACCGTGCGCATAGATTCCCGGCAATTCCGCAGTTTTTATTTTCTTTAATAAATCTTTTCCAAAACTCATTCTCAAATTTAATCATTTCTTTTGAAGAAAGGAAGAGCGGAGAATGTTAATTAATGGTAAAAATGGGAGAGTGGTGGTTGGCTGTTTGTTGATGGTTGATGATTGATGATTGATGATTGATGGTTGATGGTTGTTGGTTGTACGCTGAGCGGAGCCGAAGCGTACTGCTTGGCTGATTTGTTTGAATGACTGAATTTATGAAATCTGTTTTTTGCTTGTTTTTGAAGGATGTTTTTTGATGAACGGGTTAAAATTATCACAGAAATGTCCATTTTCCACCATCATAAAAAATTCTGACCGGTTTTGACCGGTTTTGACTGCTTTTGACTGGTTTTGACCGGTTTGAAAACCCATTTCTTCGGATCATGTTCGGGTCTTCTTCGGATCGGCTTCGGAAAAATGGGATTTTTTCCGAAGGAATACCGAACAACAGTCGAAGAATTTCGGAAGAATTTTGATTACCGTATTTCTTTAATTGTACGCTTCGGCTCCGCTCAGCGTACTTCAGTGCTATTCCATTTTAAACACAGCATTGTAAACCAAACCCTCCACCGTGCGCTGAGCGGAGCCGAAGAGCACATTAAAACATACACTTTAAAAAATATCACCATGATTTCCAACCTTTTTGAAAAAAATTGCATCCTTTAAAATAAAACGACATGTTTTGTCGTTAATGCTTTGTAATTTTGCAGAAAAGTAAAAAAGACAGGAGTTTATTTTTATTATTCTGAACAAAAAATTAATAAAAACAAGCTGTTAAAAGCTCATAAAAAAACAATAGCCATGATTAAAACAAATAAATTTCGGACAGGTTCTGTCAAATTCAGGATCAATTCTTTAAGAATGCGGGTTTCCTTATTTTTCTAAGCATTCCCTTTCTTAATTTCACCTTTACAATAACGTTAAAATTACACTAAGTATGAAAAAACTCAGCATGAGTGTGTTCACTCTGTGCAGCATTCTGGGCGTTTCCGCCCAGGAAGTAGTCTGGCAGAAAGACATCCGGTCTTCTACGCAGGACTTTCTTTCACAGGTCACCACAACCATCGATCAGCAGTATTTAATTACCGGAAGCAGCATCCATTCTGACAACAGTCAACCAACAACTGGTAACCAAAAGCAGAACAACGGCTACGATTTCCATCTGGTAAAACTCAACCAGCAGGGCGAAGAGGTTTGGGAAAAATATTTCTCTGGGAAGAACCACGATTTTTTATCGGCAACGGTTAACACTCAGGAAGGCGGGTTTCTTCTGGCGGGTTCCAGCTATTCAGGAAAAGGGCTAGATAAAAAGGACGATTCCAAAGGCGGCAGCGATTTTTGGCTGATCAGAATCAACGAATTTGGCGATGAATTATGGCAGAAAACAATTGGCGGAACTTCGGATGAAGAAGCAAGAGCGGTGATCCAGACAACAGATTTTGGATTCTTTATTGCGGGTAATGTGCAGAACTCATCAAAAGGCTACGGTTCCAAAGATGTTTTGGTAGTAAGACTGGATAAAAGCGGGAAGGAATTATCCCAATTAGTTTTAGGCGGAAAAGGTCTTGATGAAGTGGAAAAGATGATTCCCACCAAAGACGGTGGAGCTTTGTTAGGGATCTATTCCAGAAGCGCAGCTTTGGCAGGAAGCGGGAAGACGGAGGCTGTAAGTAGTAAAACCATCAACTATCAACCAAAAACAAGCAACAATTTTGGTGAAGGCGATTACTGGATCGTGAAACTTTCGAAAGAAGGAAAAGTAGAATGGGAAAAGAATTTCGGGGGTAAAGGCGACGATCATGTAAGAACACTTGCGCTGACTTCAACCGGCTACCTGATCAGTGGGGAATCCAGATCGGAAAGATCGGGAAATAAATCCGTTGGTATTGAAGAGGGTACAGACCTTTGGTTACTCTCCATTGATGAAAGAGGCGAAGAAATTTGGCAGAAATCCTACAATTTCAAGAACAGGGATGTTCTGATGGGAATGAGCGTCATTGCCGGGAAGCAGGAAGACGGAGGCGGGAAGTCTAAGGGAATTCTCTTAGGCGGTTACACACAGGCGGAAGGCAGGATTGAAAATGATGATGAGACTTTCTGGATGCTGTATCTTGACCAGAACGGAAATGAGCAGTGGAGAAAGCACGTGAAAGGAGAATCCCAAAAAAAAGAGGAACGGTTATCTGATATTAAGCTGAACCGTGACGGATCGATTGTACTCGCAGGAACCAGCGCAGAGGAACTGGGAAAAGAAAACTGGAAGATCGTGAAGCTGGGGGATAAACAGGTTGACCAGCTGATCGAAAAGCAGGATATTAAGATCTACCCGAACCCGGTAACGGATTATGTGTATGTGGAGCTTGGGTTTGATGGTTTGAGAGAAGGAGCGTTTGAAGGTGAAATCGCGGTGTATGACATGGGCGGAAGAAAGCTTGAAACGGTAAAAACAAAAAACAAGATCACCAAAATCAATACCCAGCCTTTGATTCAGGGGGCGTATCTGGTGGTGGTGAAAACCAATGACAAAACGGCGAATGCCAAATTGATTAAAAAATAAGACAAATGAGAAAAATAAATAAAATATTTTTATGGATTTGGATTTGTTCCTCAATTTTTGGAATAAATATGTTTGCACAGAATCCTAATATAACCAAAATAGATAATCAATATGTGCCTAAAATTTTCGGAAGTTCTCCTCAAGCAATGGCAATGGCAAAAGTGTCAGAAATACCAATAGATATATCAACAGGTAGAATAAACTACACAATTCCTTTATTTGAAATTAAAGAAGGGACATTAACTATGCCTGTAAATCTTTCTTACAATTATTCAGGATTATTGCTGGATGAAACCCCAGGATATGCTGGAGTAGGTTGGACATTTAATATTGGTGGGCAAATCTTGCATAACATAAAAGCACTTAATGATGAGCACTATCAGACAGATAAATCAAAAATTGATGATTTTGTAAATCATAGAGCACCTTATGATACAGGGTATGATGTAATGCTTTCTAGCCCAAACTACTTAATTCTGATGGGATTGCTCAATGGTACAATTGATGGAGAGACAGATAAATACACTATGAATATTGGGAATATAAATGCCAGCTTTTATTTAGATAAAAATAATAATCCCGTATTTATTAGGAATGAAAATTATCAGGTTATTGCAATTGAAGGAACTAGTTTTAAAGTAGTAGATGATAAGGGAATTATTTACAAATTCTCGACACTGGCTACAGGACATACTTATGCTCCAGAACTTGATTATCCCGATTATGTAGCCTCCTATCTTATTACAGAGATTAGTTTTCCGGACTCTTCAAATAAAATTATATTTGAATATGGGGATAATACAGGAGAATTATTAGAAGCCAGTGTATCCCAAACAAAAGTACTTGAATCACATAGTTGGACAGGAGTAATTGACACAAACAGAAATATAAATAGTTATTCTTCCAATGGGATAAAAACCCCTTTGCTAACTAAAATTACTACCAGCAACTCTACTATAGAAATTAGCTATAATAAGCATCCTAATGAAACAGGAGTAGCAATTATTTCCAATATAAAAATTAAGAATACTGCACAAAAAATTACAGATCAGTTTGAATTTGCCTATTCTGACTGGGTTTGGAGGAGGAGGAATCTTCAGCAAGTAACCCATAATGGGATTTCATTGGCTCAAATGGAATATGACATGGCTTCCAATTACCCATCTCAAACACTTACTCCTATGCCTACTCCAATAAATACAAATAGTATCGTTCTTAAAAAAGATTTATGGGGATATTATAATAGTGGAGTTCAAGCGGTAACAAACAGTACAGATCCATTTGACAGACCCAGCATGAAACCCAATTTTAATGATACAAAAATAGGCTCCCTTACCAAAATCACCTATCCTACTAAAGGATATTCCGTAATAACATACGAACCTAATATTGTTCGTTTGGAGGGTGAGACTAATTTGCCTTATGAAACTGAAGGGGTATATTACACTGGAGCCGCTTCAACATCAAAAGCCGTAGGAGAAACTGTTGATAATACCTTTACAATAAACAGATTTCCTGATTCTTCAGTTGAAGTTAAGGTGACATCATTCTTAAATAATGACCCTAATTATCCAGTATCTGATGAAATCAGAACTGCAGAGACCACCATATATAAAGACGGAGCCCCCACAGTTAATCTTTTTAAAGATAGTAAAACATGGCTTTGGTCAGATCCACAACCCACTAATACATGGCAGCCATCCCCATTAGTCCGTACCACAACGAAGAGCGTATATTTGTCAAATGGTACGTATCATGTAAAATCATATTCTGACCGTGGGTGCACTGCGAAAATTTCGGCTACCATTAAAAATTTCTTACCTGAATATGACCAGCCAATTGGAGGTATTAGAGTAAAACAAACACAAAATTGCGATTTTAATGGAATATGTACCACAATTAAGTATAATTACACAAGTAATAATAAAAGTACGGGCATATTACTTCAGAATCCTCAATTTTCTTCTGGCCTTTTTTCAAGTTACACTGAAACAGGATCACCAGGGGCAGGAGCAGGTAACAGTGAATCAGGGTCTGGTTTTTCTCCTGTTTATTATTTTGCAAGATACTATAGTTACAATAGTATTTATCCTCTATCTCCTTACAGGGGAAGTCCCGTTCTATATCAAAGTGTAAGAAAAGAATTATTAGATAGTAATAATAATTCCAAAGGAAGTACCGTTTCAGAATACTATCCCCCTGTTGGATTGTTAGATACTCGTTATAATGATAATCTTTCAATTGGAATGTTAAAAAATGAAATAGAATATGCAGCTAATGATAATAATTTTCTTAAAAAGACTACTCAAAACAAATCTACCAGAATAAATAATTCTAAAAGTATTGTGTACGGCACTGCAGTAAAGCAGATCTCTGAGTTTAGACCGGGTGGACCTGGAATGCCTAAGTATACTTTCAATCAGCCTTATAATAGTAAGCATGAATCTATAAACTATATGCCAACTAAAATAACAGATAGTATGAGATTCAATCAAAGTTATATCACTCAAGTTACAAATCTTAATTATAATTCTTCGAACACAGGAAATTTACTTACCAAAAGTATCACTACCTCCGATGGCTCTGTACAAGAGACAAATTACCAGTACGCCCACGAAAAAAACAACCAGTTATTGATCAGTAAAAACATGATCGGCATTCCATTGGAAACCACCGTTACGCAAA
>NZ_FTOV01000024.1 GCF_900156825.1 Chryseobacterium gambrini
TAAATTCTATGAGACTTTTTTTTTGCGCATAACTCTCCATCTCTCATCTTAATCTATCCCTTATCAAAGGAAAGAAACAAGGGAAAAGTAAAAAGTAAAAAGAAACAAGTAAAAAGAGAAAAGTAAAGAAGCCGGAGGATATAATCATTCATCATTCATCAATTATCAATATTGTTTGCCATTCCTAGCCGCGATAGAAACGGTTACCCCGCAGCGGGAACAGGAAAAGTGAGGGCACTAACCCGGGAAGCAGGGTGCGAGGAGTAAGAGTGGATAGCGGGATAAAGCTCCTGAAAATATATTTCGCATATTAAAGACGTTTTATCTAAAGTAGCGTATAATTTTTCTTCCCATAACTTGAGAATTTTCTTTGATTCAATTATTTTTATTCTTAAAATGTAAAATAGACTAAATCTCTTAATCCCTCTTACTTTATATCGTAAATTTATGATATGAAAGAGCATATTGTAAGAGGTTTTAGGTTTAATATTTATCAGGAACCTGAACTGTCTGTATTTGACCGATTGCTGGAAATTTTTACGGATTTACTGACTCATACTTCAGGTGATTTTGATGAAGCAATTGACTGGCTTCGGATGTTGGATGAAGAATACCAATTAACCACTCCTGAATATACAATAGATGACTTTATTGAAGATCTTAAGAAGAAAGGATATATTCGGGAAGAGATTAATCCAGATGGAAATGGCAATGGAGTTACCTTAAGTGCGAAAATGGAACAGAATATCCGTAAACAGGCACTTAAACAAATATTCGGGAATCTTGAAAAGAGCGGAAACGGAAATCATAAAACGAATAAAAGCGGAGCAGGTGAAGACTTAACCGGAGAATTCAGAAATTATAATTTCGGAGATGCTGTGGAAAAAATTTCAATGACGGAGAGTCTAAAGAATGCACAAATCAATAATGGGATCGGAGATTTTCATCTTACGGAAAATGATCTTATTGTTGAAGATAGCATACATCAGTCTCAAATGAGTACTGTTTTAATGATTGACATCAGCCACAGTATGATTCTTTACGGCGAAGACCGCATTACTCCGGCTAAAAAAGTTGCGATGGCACTTGCTGAATTAATCACAACGCGTTATCCGAAAGATACGCTGGATATTATTGTTTTCGGGGATGATGCATGGCCGGTAAAGATTCAGGAACTTCCTTACCTGCAGGTTGGGCCTTATCATACGAATACTGTTGCAGGACTTCAGTTAGCAATGGATATTTTGCGCAGAAAAAGAAATACCAACAAACAAATTTTTATGATTACCGACGGAAAGCCAAGCTGTGTGCGTGAACCGGATGGTACTTATTATATGAATTCTTACGGACTGGATGAATATGTAGTTCAGAAATGTTACAATATGGCAGCTCAGGCAAGAAGGCTCCATATCCCAATTACTACTTTTATGATTGCACAGGATTCTTATCTGCAGCATTTCGTGAGCGAATTTACAGAAGCCAATCAGGGAAAAGCATTTTATACAGGTCTTAATGGTTTAGGAAACATGATTTTTGAAGATTATGAATCCAATCGTAAAAGAAGAATCCGTTAAAATTATTACTCAATAAAAATTATCAATTAGATTTAAATACAATGACTGCAAAGCCAGAAATAAAAACGCTGGGTGCGTTAAAAGCATCAGGTTATACATCAAAACATATTAAAGAAGAATTACGGGATAATTTAAAAACTAAAATCCGAAATAGAGAATCTGTATTTGAGGGAATTTTCGGATACGAAAACACAGTAATTCCTCAATTGGAGCATGCCATTCTCAGTAAGCATAACATCAATTTATTAGGATTGCGAGGTCAGGCTAAAACAAGACTGGCAAGAATGATGACAAGCTTGTTGGATGAATGGATTCCTTATGTGGACGGAAGCGAGATTAATGATGATCCTTTTAACCCGATTTCCCGGTTTGCAAAAGAATTAATTGAAAAAGAAGGCGATAGCACGCCTATTGAATGGCTTCACCGCGATGAAAGATTTTTTGAAAAACTTGCCACTCCGGATGTTACCGTTGCCGATCTTATTGGTGATGTGGATCCGATAAAAGCTGCCAATCTTAAATTATCTTATGCAGACGATCGTGTGATCCATTTTGGAATGATTCCGAGAGCCAATCGCTGTATTTTTGTAATTAACGAGTTACCTGATCTACAGGCAAGAATTCAGGTTTCTCTGTTTAATATTTTACAGGAAGGCGATGTTCAGATTCGTGGGTTTAAAGTGAGAATGCCTTTGGATATTCAGTTTGTTTTTACCGCCAATCCGGAAGATTATACCAACAGAGGAAGCATCGTTACTCCTCTGAAAGACCGTATCGGATCGCAGATTTTAACGCACTATCCTGAAAATATCCATATTGCGAAAGAAATTACAAAATATGAATCCAGTCTGGACAGCCGCCAGAAAAGCGGAGTGTATGTTCCGGCTTTAGCCCATGATCTTCTGGAACAGATTGGTTTTGAAGCCCGCGAGAGCGAATATGTAGATGCAAAAAGTGGTGTCAGTGCACGTATGAGCATCACGGCTTTCGAAAATTTGTTGAGTACGGCAGAACGTAGAGCTTTGTTGGCTGGCGAAGAAAAAACTTCGGTGAGATTGAGCGATTTCGTTGGCGTTATTCCTGCGATTACCGGAAAGGTAGAACTGGTTTATGAAGGAGAGCAAGAAGGAGCAGAATCTGTGGCACAACTCTTAATAGATAATGCGGTAAAAACTCTGTTTACCACGTATTTCCCCAAAATAGAAAAACTGGAGAAAAAGAATGTAGACGGACCATTCAATCAGATCACCGACTGGTTTTTACAGGATGACGGGTTTTTAGAAATTACCGACGAATCTCCGGATGAAATCTATGCGAAAAACCTAAATCGAATTACTCCGCTTGATGAAATCATTGAAAAATACCAACCCGATACCCAACCCGAAGATCTTCTGTTTTTAAAAGAATTTATTCTTTGGGGATTGGCTGTGAATAAAAAACTGAATAAAGAAAGATTCAGAACGGGAGTTTTCTTTTCATAGAATCTGTTTTATGAGGAGCTGTTTCCCGCTTTCCGCACTCGCTATTTTATAGATTCGGCGGCGGCAAAGCCGCCGCCGAATCTATAAAATGAGCTCAAACAAATGCTGCAATCGGGGCTAAAATGAAAGTCAGAATTCAAAATATTGGACTAACTTACCTATTCAAAACAAAAAAAGATGTAGAATTAATTTCCACATCTTTTTTATTTATAATCAATCATCAATCATCAAACCTGTATAACTCCAAGATTAAACTTCTCAGTAATCGGAGAATGATTCGCCGCTTCAATTCCCATAGAAATCCATTTTCTGGTATCAACAGGATTAATAATTGCGTCGGTCCACAACCTCGCTGCTGCATACGTTGCTTCCGTCTGTTTCTTATATTTTGCCGAAATAGAATCCAGAATTTCTTTATGTTCTTCCTCAGAAATTTCTTTTCCTTGCTTTTTCAGAGTAGACTCCTGAATCTGTGCCAAAACTTTTGCCGCCTGTGCACCGCCCATTACCGCAAGATCTGCCCATGGCCACGCAACAATTAACCTTGGATCATAAGCCTTTCCGCACATCGCATAATTTCCGGCTCCGTAAGAATTTCCTGTAATAATCGTGAATTTAGGAACTACAGAATTAGAAACAGCATTTACCATTTTTGCGCCATCCTTAATAATTCCTCCGTGTTCAGATTTAGAACCTACCATAAAACCGGTGACATCCTGTAAAAACACCAAAGGAATTTTTCTCTGGTTACAGTTCGCAATAAATCGGGTTGCCTTATCCGCAGAATCAGAATAAATCACCCCTCCAAACTGCATTTCACCCTTTCCGCTTTTTACAAGCTTTCTCTGGTTTGCTACAATTCCTACAGACCATCCATCGATTCTTGCCGTGGCACAGATAATGCTTTTCCCGTAATCAGGCTTATATTCTTCGTACTCAGAATTGTCTACAAGACATTTTATAATATCGTACGTATCATACTGATCCGCTCTTGAAACAGGCATAATCCCGAAAATATTTTCAGGCTTTTCTTTCGGCTGAGCACTTTCAATTCTGTCGAAACCCGCTTTCTCAGTACTTCCCAAAGACTTCATGATATTCTTAATTCTGTTCAGCGCATCTTTATCATCTTTAGCCTTATAATCCGTAACTCCCGAAATCGAACAATGTGTAGTGGCTCCTCCCAGAGTTTCATTATCAATACTTTCCCCGATTGCCGCTTTTACCAGATAACTTCCTGCAAGGAAAATAGAACCCGTTCCCTCCACGATCATCGCTTCATCACTCATAATCGGAAGATAAGCACCACCGGCAACACAGCTTCCCATCACAGCAGAGATCTGAATAATTCCTGCAGCACTCATTTTAGCATTATTTCTGAAAATTCTCCCGAACATCTCCTTATCAGGGAAAATCTCGTCCTGCATCGGCAAATAAACACCTGCGGAATCTACCAGATAAATAATCGGAAGTCTGTTTTCCATGGCAATTTCCTGAGCTCTCAGATTCTTCTTACCCGTGATCGGAAACCATGCTCCCGCCTTTACAGAAGCATCATTTGCCACAATGATGCATTGTCTTTTAGAGACATACCCCATTACCACAACAACCCCTCCGCTTGGACAGCCTCCGTGTTCCTCATACATCTCATATCCTGCAAAAGCACCAATTTCTATGGAATCAGAATCCTTATCAAGAAGATAGTCTATTCTTTCTCTTGCCGTCATTTTTCCCTCATCACGAAGCTTCTGAAGCCTCTTTTCACCACCCCCCTTTTTAATTTCTGTCAATAAGCGATTGATGTCGGATAATTTTAGTCTGTTCTGATCTTCTCTTTTGTTGAATTCAATGTCCATAAAAATTTCAATTTTTTCCGTTTAAAGATACTATTTTTTACATGGAATGAAAATGGATATAAACAAATGTTTAATAAATTGGTTTTCAGAATTTTATGAAATATTTAACAAAAAATATATTTTTTATGGTTCGTAATTTGCTAAATTTACATTAGAGAAAGGGAGAGTGAAATCTCATCCTTCCTCTAAGTTCCTAGTTTATTTTTTTAATAGTTTATTATTTGAAGGCCCTGAAAGTTGAATAAATTTTCAGGGTTTTTTTATTTTATGTTAAATAGGAGTCTTAATTCCTGATTTCCTTCAAACAATTCGCATTTTAAATTTTATCAGAAAATCAGAAGCTTTACTGAAAAATTATTACACGAAATGTAAAACCTATTTGTATTTTTGCAGAAATAGTAAAAGAAGGTAGGATATGCATAAATTGGCTCTTTTCAGATTGCATTTGATAGTGTTTTTGTGGGGATTTACAGCAATTTTGGGAAAACTGATTCATGCGAATGCGGAAATTCTGGTTTTTTACAGAATGCTGTTTGCGGCGATCTGTCTTTTTGTGTACATCCGTGTTTTCAAAAAAGACAGCATTAAAGTTTCGAAGAAAGTATTTTTCCAGCTGGCTGCAATCGGCTTTTCGATGGCGCTTCACTGGTACTGCTTTTTTTACTCCATTAAAATATCGAATGTTTCCATCGCCTTAAGCTGTCTGTCTTTATCCACCTTATTTGCATCCATTCTGGAACCTTTGATTTTTAAAAGAAAGATCGATGTTTCGGAAGTCGTCATGGGAGTGGTGATTGTCGCCTGTATTTTGTTGATCTTCAAAACAGAATTTCAGTACAAAGAAGGAATATTTTACGGAGTACTGTGTGCCATTTTCGGAACCATTTTTTCGGTTTTTAACGGAAAGATGTTTGGAAAAACAAGCTCAGGAAATATTATTTTTTATGAAATATTTTCAGGATGGTTTATTTTATTGATATTTTATCTCTTCTCAGGACAAATTTTTTCGATAAATGAAATAAGTTACCGCGATATCGCGTTAATAGGTTTACTGGCAAGTGTTTTCACAGCTTTCCCGATGCTGGAATCGGTGAATCTCATGAAATATATTTCGCCTTTTACATTAATTTTAACAGTTAATTTAGAACCGGTTTACGGAATTATACTAGCTTTTTTTATCTTTGGGGAATCAGAACACATGAGCCCGATTTTTTACATCGCTTCAGGAGTTATGATACTGGCAATCATTGCTAACGGATTGATAAAAGCTAAAAAACAAAAAACTTTAAATTAAGCATCAATTGATATGATGAAAAAATATTTTTTACTTGCATTCTCTCTGGTTTTCGGGATATCGCAATCCCAGATCATCAGAAAATATTCCAACGAATTTCTGAACATCGGAGCCGGAGCAAGAGGTCTTGCCATGGGAGGTGCGGTGATCTCCAATCAGGATGATGTCTATTCCCCAATGTGGAACCCCGCTGGATTAATGGGCGTGGAAAAAGACTGGCAGGGCGCAGCAATGCACGCCGAATATTTCGAATCTATCGCAAAATACGATTATCTAGCCTATGCAAAAGTGCTGGAAACCGGAGTTTTCGGAGTTTCTGTTGTAAGATTGGGAGTAGATAATATCTTAAATACCACACAGTTAATCGATACTGAAGGAAATATTGATTATGACAAAATCACCAAATTCTCCCAGTCCGATTACGCAGCAATTCTTTCGTATGCATTCAACCCGGGAGGAAATCAGAAGCTTGATGTGGGGATTAACGCTAAAATCGTTTACAGAAATGTAGGGAAATTTGCCAACGGATACGGTTTCGGTTTCGATGTAGGGGCTATTTATAAAATGGACAACGGCTGGAAACTGGGAGGTATGCTGAGAGATGCAACCACTACAGTCAACTTCTGGAGCGTCAACCAGAAAGAACTTTCCACCGTGGTTAACGGAGAAGAATTCAACCCTGCGCCAAAAGATAAAATGGAGCTTACAATGCCGAAATTAAATGCAGGTGTAAGCAAAATGTTTGAAATCAACAGCAGTGTTTATGTATTGCCGGAAGCAGGAATTAATGTAGATTTTGCAAAAACTGCCGCATTGGTTTCTACCGATTTTGCGAGTTTAACACCGTATGCCGGAGCAGAATTAGGCTATCAGAAAATGATTTTCGTGAGATTGGGGGTGAACAGATTCCAGTCGATTACAGATATTGAAGATCTTCGAAGAAAAGTTTCTTTCCAGCCGAGTGCGGGAATCGGGATCAGATACCGAGGTCTTACGCTGGATTATGCAATTACAAACTCCGGAATCGGAGGGTCTAATTTCTATTCCAATTTCTTTTCTCTGAAACTGGATATCGGGCAATTCAGAAACGACTAAATTTTAAATTAAATGAAAAAAATATCACTTATCATATTAACAGCCAGTTCGATGTTTGCTTTCGGACAGAAGGTTTCGGATTATAAATATATTTCTCTTCCTTCGAAACTGGAAACTTTTAAAGAAGATTTCGGGTTGAATAATTTATTAACCAAAACTTTAAGAAGCAAAAATTATACAGTAATTCCTTCGGATAAGTTACAATGGCCGGCTGAAGCGCAAAGTAATCCGTGCAATGTTTTGATGGCAGATATCATCAACGACAGTGGTTTTTTACGAAACAAGGTACTGGTTCAGTTTAAAGACTGTAATGATAAAGTAGTTTCATCCATTAAAGGAGCTTCTAATATTAAGGAATACAAAGAAGGTTATCAGGATGCACTGAAACAGACTTTTGTATCTATTTCTCCGGCTAATCCTACAGCACAGCCAGCTTCACAGGTAAAAGTTCAGGAAACCGTAACAGCAAACTCTACGCAGGTTGTTACCAACAGTTCTTCTTCATCTGTAGACAATACCGCGTTGAAATTCAGCAACGGAAAAATGGATCTTCAAAAAATTCAGATCGACAATTCTCAGTTTATTCTGGTGAATTCTAACAGCTCTTCGCCGTTTGCAACTTTTAAAGCCACAACAAAAAGCGATGTTTTCAGAGTTAAACTACAAAACGGAGAATCTACATTAGGATACTACGAAAATGGAAATATTATTATAGAAATGCCTTTGTCCGGCGGTGAGTACGGCAAAGAAATATTTTATAAAAAATAACGGCATTACAGCATAAATCAAAAAGTCCTCGTTACGAGGACTTTTTTTGTAAATTTAAATATGAAGAAGTTTTTGAGTTAAGAAGTCTTTAACTTCATCTAATTTATAAAAAATATTTAAATTAACAAATATTATAAAAATTATTTTCATAAAATAATTTATTATTTGCTATTTTTTTCACGTTTATCATTATTCGTTAAAAAAATCGTAAATGATTTTCGCTTTGCTTTTCCCTAAAATCTCCTCCAATGTCTCAAGATTAGATTCCTTGATTCTCTTGACTGATTTTAATTTTGAAAGCAATAATTCAATTGTTTTTTCCCCAACTCCCGGAATTTCTTCCAGTTCAGATTTTATCGTAGAATTTTTTCTTCTGGTTCTGTGATGTTTAACGCCAAATCGGTGCGCTTCATCTCTCACACGCTGTAAAATTTTCAGGGTTTCAGACTTTTTATCCAAATATAACGGAATAGGATCTTCCGGAAAGAAAATCTCTTCCAGACGTTTCGCAATGCCTACAATGGTAATTTTTCCGTATAATCCTAACAGTCTCAGACTTTTTACCGCAGAAGATAACTGACCTTTTCCACCGTCAATTAAAATCAACTGAGGCAGATCTTCGCCTTCATCCAGCATTCTTTTGTAACGGCGGTAGATCACTTCCTCCATTGTAGCGAAATCATTGGGACCTTCTACGGTTTTCGGATGAAAAATTCTGTAATCGGCTTTGCTTGGTTTTCCGTCTCTGAAAACAACACAGGCAGAAACAGGATTTGTTCCCTGAATATTGGAATTGTCAAAACCTTCAATGTGTCGTGGTTCAACCGGCATTCTCAGCAATTTCTGCATTTCAGACATAATTCTGTTCGTATGTCTTTCCGGATCGACGATCTGAACCTGTTTTAATTTTTCCAAACGGTATTCTTTCGCATTCTTTTCAGAAAGCTCAACAATTCGCTTTTTATCACCTACTTTCGGAACGATCAGTTTTACATTCGGAATTTCAATAGACAGGTGAAAAGGCAGAAGCACTTCTTTTGAATGGGAATCGAATTTCTGACGGATTTCCACCAAAGCCTGCTCCATAATGTCTTCGTCGCTTTCTTCAAGGATTTTTTTGATCTCGGTGGTATAACTCTGGATAATATTTCCATTCCTTATTTTAAAGAAATTAACGTAAGCAGCCGTTTCGTCACTTGTCATTCCAAAAACATCCACATCATCAATACTCGGATTCACCACTGTATTTTTAGTCTGATAATCTTCAAGCGCATCAATTCTTTCCTTGATGATTTGAGCATTTTCAAACTGAAGATTCGTAGCATATTTCATCATCTGGTTCACCAGATATTCTTTTGCTTTACGGAAATCTCCTTTGATGATTCCACGGATGGCATCTATTTTTTCATCATAATCTTCCTTGCTTTCCAAGCCTTCGCAAGGACCTTCACAGTTTTTGATGTGATATTCCAGACATACTTTGTATTTTCCTTCATCAATTTTACTCGGAGCTAAATTGAGATTGCAGGTTCTTAATTTGTAAATATGCTTTATCGTATCAAGAAGAATCTTTGCAGGACGTACTTTTGCGTAAGGTCCGTAATATTCGGAACCGTCTTTAATCTTGGTTCTGGTAAGAAAAATTCTCGGAAAATCTTCGTTTTTAATACAGATCCACGGATACGTTTTGTCATCCTTCAGCATGACATTATAAAACGGCTGATGTTCCTTAATTAAATTATTTTCCAGTAAAAGTGCATCATATTCACTGTTAACGATCGTTGTTTCCAGCCGCTGGATTTTTCCCACCATGATTTTGATGCGGTACCCCGAAAGATTTTTGTTGAAATAGGAGAGAACCCTTTTTTTCAGATTTTTAGCCTTTCCTACATACAAAAGCTGATCATTTTTGTCATAATAACGATAAACACCGGGCTCGGAAGGTAAAGTTTTGAGTTGTAATTCTAAAGAAGGATTCATATAACAAAATTACGGAATTTAGAAGCACAAAAAAAGCCGCAGAAATACTACAGCTTTATAATGTTTGTTAAAATTGATTGTAATTAAACAGTTTCTTTATAAACGATTTATTCTTTTGTACTTAAAAATTTAGCTTTGGGTCATTTCTGTGTACTGATACACTAAAAAGCTGAAATAATCCCATTCCACAGAATTCTTAGGATATTTTTTCATAAACTCAGGATTGTCGCCAAAAAGAAAATCATAATTGTCTTCGAAATCATCTTTATGAAGCCACATTACTTTGTCACCTTTTTTTACATAGTAGGATTTTGTAACACCGCCACCCAATTGTGGAGAACCCATCACCGAAAATCCGCCGGTTTCTTTTGCTCTGGGATCATGATAAACAGAAATGATATCATCAAATTCCGGATTAATGACCTGCATTAAGAATTCTTTGTCGTCTTTCTTATTTTTCAGGGAAACGGTCTGGTTTACAAAGTGAATACGGTCTTTGGTGGTTGAGTTTTTTAATTTCTTGGTCTGATAGTTTCTGATGTTGCCCATGTATTTAAAAACTTTCCCGACTTTTTCAGCCTCATTCGGATACAGATACATTTCGCTGATGTTATCGGCTACAAATACCGATGGCTTTTTAGAAATGCTGTCTTTCAGGGTAACCTCGAAAATCTGACCTTTTTTCGTATCTGTTTTGCTGCAGAAACCTTTATGAGTCGTTCCGTCCTTTAATATTACGGTAGATGTCTTTTTTACAGAGGGAGCATTAAAACCTTCATTAAAAAGGTACTGTTCCATTTTTTTAATTTCTTCTTTGGAGTATTTTACTTTCTGTCCGAAAGAAGCTGTGCTTACAAGAAACAGCGTAAACACTAAAGTTTTAAGTTTCATGGGATATTAATTTTTATATTTCGGCGGTAAAAATAGCAAATTAATTCACTTATTCTCAGAAAAATACAGACTGTTGAAATTTAGTTTTTCCAATCGTTGCCAAATGTGTAATTTTAAGACAAAATTTAGAGAATGATATACGGTGTAGATGTTTTCAGTTTCCATGATGTTCTGGAGATCTGTAAAACTCCTGATAAAGCTAAGCTAAACAAGGCTGCCAAAGAACAGATTTTAAAATCACAAAAGAACGTACGTGAAATTGTAGAATCAGACAGAACGGTTTACGGAATCAATACAGGTTTCGGCCCTTTGTGCGATGTAAAAATATCTGAAGAAGAAACCGCACAGTTACAATATAATCTGATTATTTCTCACGCAGTAGGTGTAGGAAAGCCGATTGATAAAGAACTTTCAAAAATCATGATGATTGCAAAAGTTCATGCACTGTCAAAAGGTTTTTCCGGAGTCTCTCTGGAAGTGATCGAAAGATTGATCCTGATGCTGGAAAAAGATATTATTCCGGTAGTTCCGGAGCAGGGTTCTGTAGGAGCTTCCGGAGATTTGGCTCCTCTGGCTCATCTCGTTTTACCGCTTTTGGGGCTTGGAAAAGTTTGGGTTGGAAATGAAATTTTTGAAACAGCCGAAATTTTAGAGAAAAACAATCTCGAACCTTTGGTTTTAGGACCGAAAGAAGGATTGGGATTAATCAACGGAACGCAGTTTATTCTTGCTCACGCGATTAAAGGATTAGAAAAATTTGAATATTTGCTTGATCTTGCGGATATGACGGCTGCAATGAGTATTGAAGCTTACAGAGGTTCTGCAAGTCCGTTTAAAAAAGAACTGCATGAGATCCGTCCTTTTGAGGGAAGTAAAAAAGTTGCGGCAAGAATGCTTAAATTTTTAAAAAGTTCTGAAAACCTTAAAGCACACGAATATTGCGACAGAGTTCAGGATCCGTATTCCATGAGATGTGTCCCGCAGGTTCACGGAGCAAGCAGAAACGCCTTCGAACATCTGAAAATGATGGCAGAAACGGAACTGAATTCCGTAACAGATAATCCAATTGTTTTAAGCGCGGAAGAATCTATTTCCGGAGGAAATTTCCACGGACAGTTAATGGCTTTACCTTTGGATTATGCAACTTTGGCTGCTGCCGAACTGGGAAATATTTCAGACCGAAGAAGTTACTTGTTACTGGAAGGAAAATATGGCTTACCAAGATTACTGACGGAAAGTTCGGGTTTAAATTCAGGATTTATGATTCCTCAATATACTTCTGCAGCGTTGGTTACGGAAAATAAAACATTGTGTTTTCCGGCTTCTGCGGATTCTATTCCAACGAGTCTTGGACAGGAAGATCATGTTTCGATGGGAAGTATTTCCGGCAGGAAATTCAATCAGGTTCTTGGAAATTTAGTCAATATTTTAGCGGTTGAACTCATGTTTGCGGCACAAGGTCTGGAATTCCGAAGACCGGCAAAATGTTCAAAAATTATTGAAGAAAATTTTGAAATCCTACGTTCAAAAGTAGCTAAGCTTGAAGATGACAGACTGATTGGTCATGATATGCTTGCAATAGCAGAATTGATAAATGAAAGGAAATTTATAGTTAATTAAAACAAGATGAAAAAAATTATAGTAGCATTTGTTCTTTTGATAGGAGTTACAGGTTTTGCCCAAACTTCAAAAGAAGCAAAGATCAAAGAATTAATTGAAGTTACCGGGGTGAGTAAAATGGCGGTACAGGGAGCTCAGCAATTTGTAAATACATATAAAGAAAATTATAAAGATATTCCTGATGAATTTTGGAATGGATTTTTAAAAGAAGTTTCCACAGAAGAATTTTCTAAACTCTATATTCCTATTTATTCAAAATATTATACAGAATCGGATCTTGATGAACTGATAAAATTTTATAAAACTCCTATCGGGCAAAAGACAATTTCTAACATGCCTTTAATCATGAATGAAAGTATGGAAGTCGGCAGAGAGTGGGGACAGAATTTAGCCAAAAAGCTGATTGATAAAATTAACGAACAAAAAGGGTATCAATCTCCACCACCACCAAAAAGTAAATAACACAAAGGCTTCCGCAAATGGAAGTCTTTTTTATTTTTTAAGATTTAAAAAAAATATTTGTATTGAATTGTGAAAATATGAGTGTTATTTGTGTTAAAAAATATAAACTTTGAAAAAGTATTAAAAGATAAAAACAAAATCTTTAATTTAGCCTAAAACCATTTCCATGACAATTAAAAGAACAGATTCTTCCAATAAAGATTTTCAAAATTTAGTACAGCTTTTAGATGCGGATTTAGCCATTCGCAATGGGGAAGATCATTCTTTTTACGATCAGTTTAACAAAATTGATGCGATCAAAAACTGTATTGTTATTTATGTGGATGAAATTCCTGCGGCTTGTGGGGCATTTAAAAAATTTGATGAAGAAACAGTTGAAATTAAAAGAATGTACACCAATCCTGATTTCAGAAAGAGAGGTTTGGCAACAGCCATCGTTAAAGAACTTGAATTTTGGGCAAAAGAATTGAATTATACAAAAGCAGTGTTGGAAAGCTCATTGGAGCAGAATGAAGCACTTTCCGTTTATGAAAAAAGCGGTTACACAAGAATTCCAAATTACGGACAGTACATCGGAATTGATAAAAGTGTCTGTTATGAAAAAGTTTTATAACTTAATTTTATAGTATTATTTTAAGCATAATAAATTTTTAAATTCTGTTGTTCGGTAATTCATTGTAAATTAATATCTTGGTTTTACCAATCAAATAGTATTTATATGAGAAAAAATGTTTTTTACCTTTTATTGTTATTCTTTGTTTTCACGGCATGTAACAGAGACGATCTTCAGAACAATGTTGCCAATACAGAAATTACCCAGAAAGATCCTTTAACGGCAAAACAGATCAATGAAAAAATCAACGAAACCATCAAAACGAAAGGCAGATTTTCATGGAATGAATCTTCCGATCATTTTCTGTGGAGCGGGATTTTTCAGGGAAATAAAATTGCTTCCATCGGATTTGGCTCTTCTTTCGACAGAAGTCTGGATGCAGACAACAAAGCCATTGAAAACGAAATTTTAGACCTGATTAAAAAATATGAAGGAAAGACCGACAGAATTTTACTGTCTTCAGACCAATATCTGAATCAGATCGACGTTGCCATCGAAAAGCAGGAAACGGTGATTGCCCTTAGAAAAATGAAAAATATCCGTTATCTGGAACCTGCAGATTACCGTTATTTCGAAAACGAAAAACAATTTGGGGCAACTTCAAAATCCAGCAGTAGTTCTTCAGGATGCGGATTTGAATCTACCGCTTTGAATGCTGCGGATTATACAACCGTTTCTCCTAACGCAAAAGCACCGTGGTCATTTACGAAACACAATATCATTAATGCATGGAGCTACAGCACAGGAGCTGGAGTGACTATAGGAGTTATAGACAGCGGTGTTTCTCCGGAGCAATCTTTATTAGGAAGCAGCTTTAATAACGGACTTTCTACAGGAAGAACCATCAGTAAAAACGGAGTGTATGTAGATTCAGTCTGGCCGTGGAGTACAGGATATGACGGTTCCGCGGATAAATGTGGTCACGGAACAAGCATGGCTTCTGCCGCCGCCGCTCCGAGAAATAATCAGGGACAGCCGGTTGGTGTGGCTTACAATGCCAATCTGGTAACGTACAGAGCAGCTTCTAATGTAGTTTTGGACGGATATCACGAGCAAAACGGAGTGAAAATTGCCTTTACAGAACTGGGAAATAATAATAGTGTAAAAATTATTTCAATGTCGATGGGACATATCTTTTCTGTCGGGAAAATTGAAGATGGCGTAAAATACGCGTATTCAAAAGGAAAATTAATTTTCTGCGCAGGCGGAACTTCCACCAGCTTCACCAATTTCGTAGGTGTAATTTTTCCTGCATGGATGCCTGAAACACAAGCGATAACCGGAGTAAAAGAAAATACGTCCAATCAGAAATGTGATGTCTGCCACTCAGGAAGCGAAATAGATTTTACTTATCAGATGGAAAGAGGTTCAGCAAGCAACATTCCGGTCTTAAGTTACTATAACGGACAAACGGATTATGTAGGTGGTTCTTCTGTAGCAACAGCTTCCACAGCAGGAATTGCGGCGTTGGTCTGGGCTAAAAATCCTTCATGGACGAGAGATCAGGTTATTAATAAAATGAGACAGTCTGCAACCTATTATCCGACTCCGAACTCAGATTACGGATATGGAAATATTAATGTTTTACAGGCGGTGCAGTAAAAATTCAAACTAAAAATAGAGGAAAGGGAATATTGTTAATTAACGATATTCCCTTTTTATTTCTCCTGAATCATCATATTAAGTATTTCTACGTAAAGTGAAAAATTAGTAAATCTACGCTAACCGCTCTAGAGGAAGTGTGGTATCTTTGAAAGGTGATCACAAACAAAACTTAATAATCATGGAGACCAGAAACCATTCAAACGGGGCGAAATCCGAAAAGCCAGAAGAGTAGGAACACAAAATAAAATTAAAACATGGAAACAAAAGAATTAGTAGGAGGCTGGACAGCGTATCATCCTTTAACACCGGAAGATCAAAAAGTATTCGACGAAGCAATGAATGGATTTGTTGGAGTAAAATATCAACCGCAATCTGTATCTACACAAGTGGTAAACGGAACAAACTACCGTTACCAGTGCCTTGCTTCCATGCCGCCTTCTGAGGTAGTTTGGAATGCCGTTGTAGAAATCTATGCTCCGATTGACGGACAACCTCATATTGTTGGTATCCAAAGAATCTAATGATAGCATTGCACTTAATAAAAAAGAAACGGAAGAAAATTTCTTCCGTTTTTTTTTATCCTATTCTCACGCTCGTCATACTCAGAGATCCTGCAATTAATTCATCATTAAATAAACTCAGGTTTTCAGATTTCTCTTTCAGTCCTAAAGTATAGAGTAAAGGGAGATAATGATCGGGAGTGGGAACCGCATATTGCAGCGAAGTTCCCTGTTTCTGGTAATCGATGATGTTCCGGAAATTTCCGTCCAAAAGCCAGTTGTTGGTTTTTTCTCTGGCTTCAATCGCCCAGTCCCATCCGGCTCCGACAGTATTGATATTTCTCCAGTCGATCAGTCTCAAATTATGAACAATGTTTCCGCTTCCGATAATTAAAATTCCTTTTTCGCGGAGCTTATTGAGTTTCTTAGCTAAATCAAAATGATACTGCGGAGGTTTTGTATAATCAATACTCATTTGAATAACAGGAATATCTGCATTCGGATACATATGTTTAATCACAGACCATGCTCCGTGATCCAGTCCCCAGTTGTGATCTTCCTCTACGATAACCGGAGCCAGCAATTCTGCCGTCTCTTTTGCCAACTCAGGATTTCCCGGAGCAGGATACTGTACATCAAACAAAGCCTGCGGAAAACCTCCAAAATCATGAATTGTTCTCGGCATATCCATTGCCGTTACTTTCGTTCCCTGCGTAAACCAGTGTGCCGAAATACAGAGAATGGCATTCGGTTTCGGAATTTCAGCCGCAGCTTTTCGGAAACCCTGTACAAACTGGTTTTCTTCAATAGCATTCATTGGCGAACCATGTCCCAGAAAAAGAACAGGCATTTTCTGAGTATTTTTAAAATTTTCGCTGATGTTTTGTAAATCGTTAAGGTTCATTTTTTTATTCTCAAAAACAGAAAAGAGCAAAGGTAATGTAACTTTCCTTTGCTCTTTTACCTTGATTTTTATGTTCTTATGCTTGTTTTACAAACTGTAATTCTCCGGCGATTTTTACTTCCTCGCTTACCATTACACCTCCTGCTTCAAGCGCAGCATTCCAGTTCAGTCCGAAATCTTTTCTGTTGATTTTCCCTTCGAAAGAGAAACCAGCCTTTGTATTTCCCCAAGGATCAACATTAATTCCGTTAAAATCCACATCAAGTGTTACAGGCTTTGTAATTCCGTTAATCGTTAAATTTCCTGTTACTTCATTGTTCAGTGCAGAAGATTCGAAAGTAATCGTAGGATTGGCTTCAGCGTTAAAGAATTCAGCAGATCTTAAGTGATTATCTCTGTCTGTATTGTGCGTAGAGATAGAAGCTGTCTGAACTGTTGCCGTTGTTTTAGCATTCGCAAAAGTATCGTCTTCCGCATCAATTTCAGCCGTAAAATCGGTAAAGTTTCCTTTGATATTAGAGATCATCATGTGTTTTACTTTAAAAGTAATTTCACTGTGAGCAGGGTCTAGGTTCCATTTTGTTGCCATTGTATTAATATTTTTTGTTGTTAATTATACCGCAAATGTATATCAGAAGAGAGGTACAAATCATTGACGTAGGATAAGAAATGCTTTTCGCTGTATTTTTCACAATCCTGCTATTTCAACGAACGAGAAATCTTAAAAATATTTTTTAAGGAAAAAGCAAAACAACCTTAATTTCTCATACACTCACACTCTTAAACACTCCAACCCTCCAACTTTAAAACTCTCAACTCTCAAACTCAATCAGGAGCTTTATCGAGCTTTCCGCACTCGCTATTTCTTTAGTTTCGGCGCGGCAAAGCCGCGCCGAAACTAAAGAAATGAGCTCAGACAATTGCTGCAATCGCGGCTAGGATTGAAGCCGGTTATTCATTACACGTCATTGCGAGCAGAAGGTCTGCGAACGTAGTTCTGAAACGGCAAAGCAATCTCAATAAAACAAAAGCCTCTCTTTATCATTCAGCAAAAATCAAACCCGAACTTCAAAAATGGCTCGGATCTGCGTTACATATTCTTACAAAACAAAAAAGCATACAGTTCATTTGCTGAGTGAATAGTTTATGCCGAGCTTATCGAAGTACCTTTGCGACCAAAAATCCGCCTAATCATTAAAACAAAACTATTGCGTATTTTGCGTTAAAATTCTAATCCAGTCATTGTGACGTAGAAATCTCAATAAAGCAAAAGTCTCACTTTGTCGTTTAATAAGATTTGAAATTACTTCAAATAAATAAAAAATAAACAACAGCAAACAGCCATCAACAACCAACAAAAAACCAAACTCCATTTTACTTTAACACTTCTTAACCATTGATATTTATTTCTTATTTTTGAGGGATTCAATTTTATACAATGAAATTATATAAATTATCTTTATGGATGTTGGTTTTGGGAAGCAGCGCATTGGCTCAGACCCAAAAATTTACAATGGCGGAGGCAGTAAACGGGATGAGAACCAACTTAGCCGTTAAAAACATCTCGCAGTTTTCATGGTCTGCAGATGGGAAATCTTATATTCAGGCGGTAAAAGGCGGATATTTAATCACCGATCTGAAAACCAACAAACAGGATACGCTGGTTTCTTTATCTCAACTGAATAAGAATTTAACAGACAATAAATTCAAAGCAGTTCCACAGATTAAATTCATCAGCAATTCTCAGGGATATTTTAATTCCGGCGGAAAAATGATATGGGTAGAAAAATCCGGCAGCGACTGGAAAACAAAAAATTCCGTTGCTTTGGATAATAACGCTGAAAATATGAAGATTTTTGGAGATAACCAGACCTTTGCATTTACCGTAAAGAATAATTTATTTGTTAACAAAAACGGAAAAACCATTGCGGTAACCAACGATACCGATGAAAATATCCTGAATGGAGCTTCCAATGTTCACCGAAACGAATTCGGAATTGATACCGGAATTTTCCCGGCTCCAAATTCTGAAAGTGTAGCGTTCTATAGAATGGATCAGACGATGGTTGCTGATTATCCGATTATTGACTGGTCTGTAACTCCTGCTGTAAATCACAATATCAAATATCCGATGGCGGGAAAAACGTCTCATCAGGTAACTCTGGGAGTTTTCAATATTAAAACTCAGAATACAACCTTCTTAAATATCGAAGGCGAAAAAGATCAGTACTTAACGGCTGTTACCTGGAGTCCGGATTCAAAGTATATTTTTGTAGGCGTTCTGAACAGAGGACAGAATTACCTGAAAATGAATCAATATGATGTTTCGACAGGAAATTTAGTGAAAACTTTATTCGAAGAAACCAGCGATAAATATGTAGAACCTCAACATCCTTTAACGTTCTTCCCGAATTCCAATACAGATTTCATCTGGCAGAGCCAGAGAACAGGATACAACCATTTATTCCACTACAATCTGGAAAAAGGACTTGTTGCACAGATTACAAAAGGAGATTGGCTGGTAACGGATATTTTAGGTTTCAATGAAAAGAAAAAAGAAATCTATTTTACCTCCACGAAAGAGACTCCATTGGAAAAGCATTTGTACAGAATCAACTGGACGAATTTTAAGATGCAGAGAATGGATAACGCAGAAGGAGTTCACTCCGGGGTGTTAAGCAGTGACGGGAATTTCCTGTATGATGTCTACAGCAACGCCGATACACCAAGAGTTGCCAACATCATCAACACAAACACTTTAAAAACAAACAATCTTCTGACTGCTGAAAATACACTGAAAAATTATCAGCGCCCGGAAATTAAAAATATCAACTTAAAAGCTTACGACGGAACAATTTTGTACGGAAAAATGATTCTTCCGATCAATTTTGATCAGAACAAGAAATATCCGGTGATCGTTTATCTATACAACGGTCCGCATTTGCAGCTTATTACCAATTCTTTCCCTGCATCCGGAAATCTTTGGTACGAATACATGGCGCAAAACGGATACATCATTTTCACGATGGACGGAAGAGGTTCTTCTAACCGTGGGTTAAAATTCGAGCAGGCAGTTTTCAGAAATCTGGGAACAACAGAAATGAACGACCAGATGAAAGGAGTAGAGTATTTAAAATCTCTTCCTTACGTAGATTCCGAAAGAATGGGAATCCACGGATGGAGCTTCGGAGGGTTTATGACAACGAGTTTCATGCTTCGTAAGCCGGATGTTTTCAAAGTGGGCGTTGCGGGAGGACCTGTTATCGACTGGAGTATGTACGAGATCATGTATGGCGAAAGATACATGGATACTCCGCAGGAAAATCCACAAGGTTATGCAACAGCCAATCTTCTTGATAAAGTTCAGAATCTGAAAGGAAAATTATTAATGATTCACGGAGCGCAGGATGATGTTGTGGTTTGGCAGCATTCGGTTAAATTCATCAAATCTGCGGTTGATAATGGTGTTCAGTTGGACTATTTTGTATATCCGGGACATCCGCACAACGTGATCGGCAAAGACAGAGTGCATCTTATGCAGAAAGTAACAGATTATTTTGATCAGAATCTGAAAAAATAATCCTGAAAAATTGATAATGAACTTCACCAAAAAAGGCAGAGTACACTTTCACACGTTCGATTCGTTGAGGTTTCTGTCTTTTTTATTGGTTTTTTTACGCCATTCCCCCGTTCCCGAAGATAGTTTTCTATACTATTTTTCCAAGCAAGGGGGGATTGGTGTTTCTTTTTTCTTCGTACTGAGCGGTTTCCTTATCACCTATATTCTTATTCTCGAAAAAATAAACAATAACGGAACAATTCCGCTGAAAAAGTTCTTTATGAGAAGGATTTTAAGAATATGGCCGCTTTATTATGCCATGGTACTTTTTGCGATATGTACGCCTTTTGTTCTTGATTTTTTTAATATTTCCTATTCCAACGAAGGATATCAGCCAAATTGGTTGCTTACCCTTACTTTTCTGGAAAATTATATGGCGATGTATACCAATCAGCTTCCCAAAGTATCGCCGATTACTGTGATCTGGTCTTTGTGTATCGAGGAGCATTTTTACATTTTTTGGGGACTGGCTTTTTACTTTATTTCCCTTAAAAATATTCCGAAACTTCTTCTGGGAAGTATTGTTTTTTCATTCATCATGCAGATGGTGTACGAAAAATTACAAATTCCGACTTTAGATCTCTTTACCAATATTCATTATTTTGCTTTCGGAGCAATTCCTGCATATATTTTTGTCTTTAGAGAAGATCTAATCCAAAAGCTTGAAACGGTTTCTGCTGTTTACAAATACAGTTATGCTTTTTTGGTGTTGGCATTTATTGTTTTTATAGGGAATTCAAAAATAATTTCAAATCCTGCACTGATTTCATTTCTTTTGAGTGTTTTATTTTCAGGGTTAATTTTATCTACTTTAGGAACAAAAAATGTTTTTAAAATTTCAGATAAAAGTATTTTGGCAAAACTTGGAAAATACACTTACGGACTGTATCTTTTTCACACCATTTTAATCATGTTTTTTATAAAAATAGGAAATAGATTCAATCTCAACTGGATGTTAGTCGTTGCGCTGTCATTTATTGCTTCGGTTGTATGCTCGGTGCTTTCTTACCATCTTTTCGAAAAACAGTTTTTAAGACTTAAAAGCAAAATCAGCACTTAATATCTCATTTCCTTTCTTATCAAACATCAATGCATCTTATTTTCAGTTGCCGTAAATTTGTACTATAAAATCAACAATATGGAATTAGGAATAGGAATGTTTGGCGATCTTGCTTTCGACCAGACAACAGGAAAATATAAAGATGCAGGAGTAAAGATTCGTGAAATTCTGGAGCAGGTAAAATTCATGGATGAGGTAGGAATTGATGTTTTTGCCATGGGAGAACATCACCGTCCCGATTATGCGGTTTCTTCTCCGGAAATTGTTCTGGCTGCAGCGGCAAGTATTACAAAAAATATAAAATTAGCGAGTGGTGTTACGGTTTTAAGTTCATCAGAGCCTGTAAAAGTATATGAAGATTTCTCGACTCTGGATTTAATCTCAGACGGGCGTGCTGAAATTTTCGTCGGAAGAGGAAGTTTCATCGAATCGTTTCCGTTGTATGGGTATTCTTTAAACGATTATGAGGAACTTTTTGATGAAAAATTAGATTTATTGCTTAAAATCAATTCTCAGGAAAATGTAACCTGGAAAGGAAAACTTCGTGCACCAATGCAAAACCAGACGGTTTATCCGAGAGCAAAAAATGAAGGAAAACTGCCCATCTGGAGAGCTGTCGGCGGAACCCCGCAGTCGGTTTTAAGTGCCGCAGAGTTGGGAATGCCTTTAGTGGTGGCAATTATTGGCGGAATGCCGGTACAATTCAGAAATTTAATTGAATTCTACAAGCAGGAATATAAAAAAGCGGGACACGACGTTTCAAAAATGCAGATTGCCGTTCATTCGCATACTTTTGTAAGTGATGATCCGGAAGTGATTGAAGGATATTTCCACAACTATAAATCGCAGATGGACAGAATCGGTTCTTCCAGAGGTTGGGCTCCTTACACGAAAATGCAGTATGACGGCGGAAGAAGCAAAGAAGGAGCATTGTTCATAGGTACTCCGAAAGAAGTGGCAGATAAAATTGCTTACCTGAAAGAAATTTTCGGCATTACAAGATTTATCGGACACATGGATGTGGGAGCTCCGGAGCATGATCTTATGATGAAATCTATCGAGCTGTTTGGCAAAGAAGTAAAACCACTCATCCAAGATCTTTAAAAACAAAACCTCCGCTGAATTTCAGCGGAGGTTTCTCTTTAATAAAAATCATCTGTAAAAATGAAACAACATCCTGTTGTTTAGAAATTAATCAATATAAATTATAAGGCTTTATAGTAAACTATTGCAACCTGCGGATGAAAGGCAAACATGAACGTTTCAAAACAGTCTCCTGAAGTATTTTTACTTAAAAGATACTTATTGTCGATGATATCGATCAGCAATAATTCAGGCGTGTAAAAAGTCAAACCTATTTTATGCTTTGAAGGATCTTCCACATTGGAGCTGATAAGATCCAGTTTGAAATTTTCAATCGGGAAAAAAGTATTTCCCAAAACATCCGGAAGACTTCTGATCTCACCGTTAAGCTGGGCAACATAGTTCACCACCGCTGAACTCAGCAAAAACGGAATTTTTTCCGCATGAGGATTTTTTCTCAGCAATTCCCAGTAATTCTTTACCGGATTTTCTTTATCATCAAAAACCTGATGCTGGATTTTATATTCAAAATACGTATCCTCAAAAATGTATTTATCCCAGACAATTTCAGAATTCTGATCAATTAAAATCCGGAATCCCAGTTTTATTTTAGCCTTCATCATTTTAAATTTTAATAAAACAGGGCAGTCTTTTTCTGATTCTGCCCTGATCCTAAACAAAATTGATATGAAAAATATCTAATACTCAATAAGTTCAGTTTACAAGCACTTTAAAATCTTCTGTAAACGTTCCCTTCGTATTATCAATCGTAATTTTTGCGACATACATTCCGGATTTCAACTGATTTTTCGTCATTTTGATCTGCTGACTTCCGGATGCAAGTTTTTGTTTGTCGATCACACTGAAAAGTTTTTTTCCGCTCACATCAAACAGTTCAATACTTACTGTTGATCTTTCGTTAAGAGTAATCGGGAAAATAGTCTCTTCTCTGAAAGGATTTGGATAATTCTGTCCCACATTAAAATTTTTGGTGTTTGCTGCTTCCTGAGTTCCTAAAACGGCTCCTGCTACATAAATGGTATGAGTTAAAATATATCCCGCAGATAAAGAACCCGTTACGGTACTCATCTCATTGCTGGTTCCGTCTGAAAATACATTATCACTCGCATTATAGGTATAACCTGTCATGCCTTTTGTATAGCCGTATGAAGTTCCGTTTACATTTACATTATAAACAGCACTGCCTGTTCCCTCCGGAAATGCAATCTGCGTTACCAGAAGAGAAGTTCCGTCCGCTTTGTAAATATGAACATGAATGTGGGTGGCTCTGCTCTGGTACCATCCCGGAAATATGCTCGTGAAACTTACAAGTCCGTTTGCATCTGTGGTCTGTCTTCCGCGAAGAAAATGATTGTTGGTGTAATTTGCAGCCTGCATTGCCGTACCTCCGTATTCGGAATAGTTGCCGTCTTTATCACAGTGCCAAACGTCTACCAGAACTCCTTGATAGGCAGCACAGTTTCCGTTGGTATTCTTTATGTAAATATTCATCGTAAAGGCAACGCCTGTTCTGTCTCCCACAATATTGGTTTGTACAAGGCTCGAAGGAGTATGTGTAGGAAAAGGACCCTCTGTTTCTGAATTGGTGACACTGCAGGTTAAAACATTTTGAGAAGACTTTTCCGGCAGCATTTCCTCATGAAAAATTTCCGATCGGAAAAGAACAGGTGCAGCAACAGCTATTCCTGCCAGTCCGAATGAGTTTTTTAAAAATTTTTTTCTGTCCATGTATTTAGTTTTTATTTTAAATTAAACTTCAAAGAAAAGTAAAAGTGCATTTTCACTTAATGCTTCAAATTCCAGAGTTTCGATTTCAGAAATGATGATCGCGTCTCTGGTTTCTAAAAGTCTGTTCTGAAATTCAAAAGCGCCGTTAATCACCATTCCGAAAATTGATTTTCCTTTGTGATGAAGAGCATATTCCTCTTCTTTTCTTCCTTCATATAACCCTATGAAATTGGGATATTCCACTTTCTCAGAAATCTGGATCAAATGATTTCTTTTGTTGATCTTGAGATCTTCGACAGAGAAAAAAGTATCGGTTTTTATGCTTTTCAGTTCAAAAATTAAAATATCGGCTTTTTCATCCTGTCTGTTATTTCTGAGGTTCAGTATATTTTTTTCTTCAGATTTTAAAGTAAAAATATGCTCCGCAGAAACGGGTTTTTCAAAATCATTAATGGCGATTTCCCCATAAAGAATGATGATGAGAACAGTAGAATTTTTTTGATAATTAAAATCAAATGTTCCGTTTTCCTCGAAAACAACTTCTGTTATTTTGTGCAATCCTGAATGTTCATCGGGAATCATCTCGTTCAGAATACATGAATTTTCTTTCTTCCAAACAGAAAGATCCGATTTAAAAATACGTGATGGACTTTGAACTAACATTTTGATTGGATTTTTTTTGAGGAATTCCACACTGCACAGATAAACACATCTAATCACTTCACACCCGTGTAAATCTGTGCTTTTTGTGGAAAACTAATAAACTAATAGTAAAACAACCTCTGTTTTATTTTTTTAAGCCGAAACTTTTATTGTATGAGTAAGAGCGTATCCCGCGCTTACACTTCCGGTAATCGTAGACATCTCATTAGAGGTTCCGTCGCTGAATACATTATCACTTGCATTATAAGTATATCCGCTCATTCCTTTATATCCTGTACTTGAAGCTACCTGAACCACTGCGCTGTCGCTGCCTTCAGGAAATGCAATCTGCGTTACCAGAAGAGACTGACCTGCAGAATTATAAATGTGAACATGGATGTGGGTGGCTCTGCTCTGATACCATCCCGGAAATATACTTGTGAAAGAAACTTTTCCGTTGGCATCGGTTGTCTGTCTTCCTCTCAGGAAATGGTAAGACGTATAATCGGCAGTCTGCATCGTCGTTCCTCCGTACTCAGAATAGTTTCCGTCTTTGTCGCAATGCCAGATATCAACAATAGCTCCCTGAAGATTGGCGCAGCTTGCATTTATATTCTGAACGGTAATTGCAATCGTAAAAGGAACACCTGTTCTGTCTCCTACAATATTAGTCTGTACAAGTGTAGAAGGAGATTTTGTAGGAAAAGGACCTTCAGTCTCCGAGTTGGTAACAGAACATGCCGATGAAGAGGATCCGGAAGAGGAACTTGAACTTGAAGATGAACCTGTTGTGGTATCTGTGATATCGTCATCACTTCCGCAACGTATCAAAATAGGAGCTGCTACTGCGGTAACACCCGCCAAACCAAGAGTTTTTAAAAACCCTTTTCTGTCTATTGTTTTCATAATATGTTTTTTTAAAGGTTACTATTTGAATGATTTCAATGTCATTCTTTAATTTCCTGTAACAAATGTATTTTGAAAAAAACAGCTTATGAAATTTATGAGGTAAACAGCAAAAATGTGTCGGTAAATGGATTTTTTTTAAGAAATGTTAAGAATAATATGATAGAAATAGCAGAGAATTACCGAATAGAAATTCAGGGTGGCAAAAATTCGAAGAATTTTTGAAGGGGTGGTTTAAAGATGAAGTAAAATTATTTATTTACAATCTCCATTACCACACCTTTAAATGTTTCCCCAATCGGAATGATAAATTCCCCTATGTGAATATTGCGGTTTACAATCGTTTTAATCAGTTTTACGGGAACAATATAAGAACGGTGGACCCTCACAAAATCTTTTTCTGAAAGTTTTTCCAGAATATTTTTCATGGAGGAGCGTGCGGTAATCTTGGAATGATCTGCAAGATGGATCTGAATGTAATCGTCTAAACCTTCGATCAAAATAATATCATCAAAGTTAATTTTGTGAAGTTTGTAATCTGCACGGATAGAAAGATATTTTACATCTGCAGATTCACTACTCACTTTTACTTTTTCCACAGCCGCTTTAAATCTTTCAAAAGAAAAAGGTTTTAATAGATAATCTACCGCATTGATATTGAAGGCATCTACGGCATATTCAGAATAAGCCGTGGTAAAAATAACTTTTGTATTTTGAGAAATACTTTTATAAAAATCCATTCCGTTTTTGGAAGGCATTTCAATATCTAAAAAAATCAGATCAACAGGATATTTATTGAGATGTTTCTGGGCATCGCTTTGTATATTAAAAGTCTTTTCCAGAGAAAGATTTTCAATTTTTCCGGAATAATTCTCAATAATTTTAAGAGCCAGAATCTCATCATCCAGTGCAATGGCTTTTATCATCATGTATCAGATTAAATTAATTTTTAGATCCACATCGTATGTCTTTCCGTTGCTGGTTATAACAAGGGTTTGTTTTTCCCCGTAAATCTGTTGCAAATGTTCAATCGTATTTTTCAGTCCCACTTTCAGGCTGCTTTCATCAGTTATATTTTCGTTCACGATATTATTGAATACATTAAAATTTAAAATACCTTCCTGAACAACGGCTTTTACAGAAATTTTGGAATTTTTTTCCGCATTGAAGCCATATTTGAATGCGTTTTCAATAAAATTAACCAAAATGAACGGTGCAATTCTCAGTCCTTTCATTTCTCCGATCTCCGTGTAGGAAAAATCCAGACTGCTGTCGGTTCTTATAAGTTGTAAAGAAATATAGTCTTTTATATAGTCAATTTCCTGACTTAATTCCACAAAATCTTTGCTGCTTTCCTGCACCACATAACGCATCACGTTGGAAAGCTTTAAAATTCCGTCCGGTGTATCATCAGACTTTAACAGAGCCAGAGAATAAATAGAATTCAGAATATTGAACAGGAAATGAGGCTGCAGCTGATATTTTAAATTCAGCAGTTCAGCTTTTGCCTTTAATTTTTCCAGTTCTTTCTTTTCGTTACTTCTGTAAATAAAGAATGAGGATAAAAAAGAAAAAAGAAACGGCAGCAGAGAAGTAAATATCATCTGATGATAAGAACCATCATTTCTTTTAGGGGCAAAATTTCTAAATCGCGCCCTTCCTTCCATTGAAGGTTCCGGAAAACTGCCATTTGGATCAGATATTTCAGAAGGGCTCATCTGTATTTTCTGATATTCTTCCGGAAACAGATTTTCCGGAGAAATATAAGTAGGAAGAAAAACCATACCCCCAAAACAGAAGAGGACAAAAAGTGTGAAAAGAACATATTTTTTTCTTCGGTAAAATTTTGGAAGAAAGATTTTAAGGTTTAAATAAAAGAAAATAATAACCAGCACGAAACGGATAAACTCCCTTTGAAAAGGTGGAACCCTGAAAACGGAAAGCGTTCCGTCGAAATCCGGAGAAGAAACAATCGGTATTGTAAGAAGCAACAGAATAAGGATAATATGCGGCAAAAGCTTTTTCATTGAACTAAATTATTAATTTGAATTCATAATTTGCGAAAAATTATTTAAAAGCATTAGTTTTTTTAGTTTCCTTAAAATTATTTTATTTGCCATAAAATACAAATTCTCTACTTTTACGGCATGGAACAACAATCTAAAGATCCTCTGCACGGAAAAAGACTAGATGCCATTCTTGAAGAGCTGGTAGAATATTACAATGGTTTTGAAAAACTTGGCGAAAAGATCAATATCAGATGTTTTACAGACAATCCGAGCATTAACTCTTCTCTGAAATTTTTAAGAAAAACAGACTGGGCAAGAGCGAAAGTAGAAAGTTTATATCTTTTTGTGCAGAGAGAGAAAAAGCGTAACGAAAGAAAAAAAGACAGATAAATATTTCTTCGGTCAATGATTTCAAAAACAGTATCTTTGTGCCGTTAATCGTGAAAGAAATCACGAAAAAAGAATAAAATATGACAATCGAAAACAATCACGTTGTAGCTGTAAAGTATATCCTACATACTATTGAGCCGGATGGAAGTAAAATTCTTGTAGAAGAAACAACAGCAGAAAATCCACTTACATTTTTGTATGGAGTAGGAATGATGATTCCAAAATTTGAGCAGAATATCCACGGCTTACAAGCTGGTGATAAAGCTGATTTTACTATTCAGCCTGAAGAAGCGTATGGCGAAAGACAACCGGATGCAATCGCTCAGTTGCCGATCGATATGTTCCAGGAAGCTGGAATTCCGCCTGTAGGAGCAATTTTACCATTATCAGACAATCAGGGAAATAACTTTCAGGCAATTGTGGTTGAGGTAACTCCGGAAGCTGTTGTAGCAGATCTTAATCACCCGATGGCTGGGAAAACGTTAGATTTCCAGGTTGAAATCTTAAACACACGTCCTGCGACAGAAGAAGAATTGTCTCACGGTCACGCTCATGGAGTAGACGGAAACGAAGCTCACTAAAATATAAAAAGAATGTCCGGTTTTTAATCGGACATTTTTATTTTCTGGATTTCACAAAAACGCAAAGTTTTATTTTTGTGGGGACGTTTTAAAGTGCAATAAATCAAAGCTGTTCAGAATTCGGCACTGTCAATTTTATCGAAGATAAAATCCTTGCGCCTTAAAACCTTAAAGTATGCTAAAATTTGCGTCTTTGCGAATATCAACCAATAATATCAACTTTTTATTCTAAAAATTCACCGCTCACATAAAACCAGCGGTTCTGGATCATTTTAAAGGTAGATAATTCGTGATGAACATGGTTTCCTCCGTTTTCATCAGTGTAAAAAGCCTTGAATTCCACTTTATTCATGGAAGGTTTATTTACAATTTCCAGTTTTGTCCACTCATTAATTTCTCCCCATTCCTGTAAATCTTTTGTATTGTGAAACTGCCTTTTACTCGGTGAAGTGGTTTCCATTAAATATTTACCATTCGGAATCGCAAATGCAGAAAACCTTGAGCGCATCAATGCTTCTGCGGTCGGAGCAGATTTTTCTTTTGTATGATAAGGTTTACAGCATTCTTCGTAGCTCTTTCCGGAACAGCAGGGACAGTTCATTGTTTTAAATTTTAGATTGCAAAAGTCTTAAATTCTTTTTTAACTAACGTGAGTTCGATGTAAAAATAAAAAAAACATCATAGAAAAAAGCAGAAGAAGTTGTATGTTTAAAGTGCTTAAATTCAAATATTTAACTAAAACTTCTGCTATGATTTCTGATGATAAAATTACAACTATTTATTACATCGTTGATGAGTTTTTTAAAGAATTTAACCACGTTCTGAAAGAGTATTCTTTACAAGACCAAAAAATTAAGAAGAGAAACCGAAGATCAGTCATGTCTGAAAGTGAAGTAATGACCATTATGATTCTGTTTCATTACGG
>NZ_FTOV01000044.1 GCF_900156825.1 Chryseobacterium gambrini
GTTGTTGCCAGAGCATTGTCCGGCAGTCCTTTCACTTCGTGGCAAACCATTATTATTAATTTATTGGAATGGTTCTTTTTCAATTCTGATACCATCTTCCTTGTGATCTCGTCCCTGTAAATGGTTGAATTATCTATAAAAATGATTTTAGCGCATTTCCGGGAGCTAAAACGAGCCTGAAGCTCTGCCCACGGCTCGTAATCTATAATGTGAAATTTTTTGTCTTTGTCTGATAGTCCCGCAAATTTCATGGCGGCGATAATGTCCTTCGATAATCCTTCTTCTGCGGATACATAAAGCACTTTTCCAAATGTGGTAAGGTATTTAGCCAGCATCATGGCGAAAGTTGATTTTCCGTTCTTTTCTCCTCCACCCAAGTACCAAAAACCGGTGGTTTCCGGTTTTCCAAAAGCTTGAAGCCAAAGTCCAGTAAATTCAAACAGTTTAAACACAATGGAAAACGCTTGTTTTACTGATAGTGCCTTCATTATTCCCTGACCTTTAAGAGTGTTTCTAAATATCTGAGTGATTTGATACGCCCGCCCTGTTCCCCTTTTTGCTTTCCTTCAAATGGATTGGCGACTTTGACCATACATTTTTTGACCACTTCGTTAACCTCATTTTTATTTTTCAGGTTGACATAGGCTACATCCCCGAACAGCTTTAAATAAAATTCTTTTCGTTCCTCAGGATTTTTCGGAACCAGTGTTACGAAGTCATCGGAAAGGCGGCTGAATATTTCTGCAAAGCCCACTTTATGATTGTTGATTCCTTTGGTAATTTTTGCACGTAACCCGTCGGCTCCCATTGCGTACCAAGTACAATTATGCTTGGTGGCGTTCATGATTCCTTTTAATTCCAAATAGGCGTTGTATTCTAAATCTCCGAACTCATCCACGCATACAAACGCATTTTCAATAATATTCAAGGCATATTTTACCGTTTCCAGGATATCATAATATTTTCCGGTGGTATCACAGCCTAATGCGGCAGCCAGTTGCTTTACAAAGCGTATTTTAGTCTGCGACTGGGAACAATCCACATAAAACGCATTTTTCATTTTGGAGACAATATCCATTGCACAGCGTGTTTTTCCGATCCCGCAGTCATCAACCAAAATCATTGATGTTTTTGTAGCTTGGCAAAAATTGAAGTTGTCTTCCATCGCAAGGTAAACCTCTGTTTTTACCAATTTCATTTCGTAGTCATTCTTTGCCGTTTGGAATTTACTGCCTATATTCAGCCATTGTCCCAATGACAAAATATTCTCAATCATTCCATCTTTTATCTGACCGTAAGCCATGCTGTCGATACCCAATGATTTTGCGTAAGCGGTATCTGTGCCTTTGAATTTTTCCCTGCCCTTAAGTACTGCAGTACGGATGTTCTGTTTTTGTTCTAATGTTATCATATCAATTTATTTTTGATTTGTTAAAAATTGGCTGCCCAACTTCTCACGGTTGATGTATTCGAGTTGTGGTTGTAGCTGCTTTCCTCAACGTCTGAGAACACTTCCTCCGGTGTACTGTTATTAGGCGTATATTTTTTTCGACC
>NZ_FTOV01000011.1 GCF_900156825.1 Chryseobacterium gambrini
TTTTCCTGTTCTTTTATTTTAAACACTTGTTTACGAAAATCTAAACTATAACTCATACAGCTAAGATAAGACTTTTTATAATGAGTCCGCTATATTTCCTTAAATTCTTACTGCGTAAATAAAGATGAGATGGAAAATTTTGATGAATAAATGAAAAACGCCTTAAAAAGGCGATTTTTTTAACAGTCTTCATAAAAAGTATTTACTGCATAAGCTAATTCTCGGATAAATGCAGGACTGCCGTCTGGATTATCTGATTGAAAATAGGCGGTTACTTTTTCTCCACAAGAATTAGTAAAACTTACTCCCCACCATTTGATAATTAAAGCCAATGTTTCTTTTTGTTCTTTTGTAAGTTCGGTTACGTCAGTTTTCTTTGAAGTCTCAGTTTCTTTTTTTGCACCTGCTTTTACATCTTCTTTCGTAGTAGCAAAAGACAATGTAGAATACGCTAATGCACCTGCCAATAATAATTTTTTCATAGTTTGAAGTTTTTATTTAAAATGTTATGATTCAATCAAGAAATGTATTAATGCTTTTTATCCTGTCTGCCATTTTTTTTGTTTTATCAATTCCATTAGAATCTACAATTTTTAAATTTCCATTGTACATAGATGGATTTTCCTGATAA
Source organism: Chryseobacterium gambrini (assembly GCF_900156825.1). Taxonomy (GTDB): domain Bacteria; phylum Bacteroidota; class Bacteroidia; order Flavobacteriales; family Weeksellaceae; genus Chryseobacterium; species Chryseobacterium gambrini. The sequence goes on from NZ_FTOV01000011.1 coordinate 632, forward strand.
TTCTTTCGGGCTTCCAAAAATTGTTTTTTAGATTTTGTTTTTATATCATCACCATAATGAAGGGGCTGAATTATTTCTTCGGATTTTTTTATTTCAACAGCGTATATCTCAATCGTTTTATTTTTATTAATAACCTCCAATATTAAACCAGATAAACCTTTAAACCGGAAAGGTCCTTCCTGAAAAGGAATTTCTTTTGTAAACCATGCAAAATAGGTATCTCCGGTATCAGTTACTGTTTTTGCCAATTGGCATTGAAATCCTTTAATTTTTTTAGTCTCATTTAATATTTCCCAATTTAGCTTAGGTTCTTCAAAAGTAAAAACGTATTTTCCTACAGGCAAAGAGGCGGTAATAGTATTGTTTGATCTGTATACACTTGCTACCGACTTTGGATATTTAGGAATTGCACCCACGCTAGTGCTAATGCTCTCTTTAGATGTTCCTTCATAAAATGCTTTTGCTTCTCTGTTAAAATAAACAGACTCTGTGCTATTACATAATAAGGTTGAATTGAAAATTTTAAAACTGTTTCTGTTTAAGCTATCAGAAACTAGTTTGGTCTCATAAATAATCTCCGTTACAGCCTTACTTTGAGCAGAGATATAAAAGAGATTAGAAATAAATATTCCACCAAAAAAAATCTTCTTCATTTTTATATTTTTTACAATTTTACAATATTTTTATTAATCACATTTATGTGAATCAATAATTCTTCAAATTATTTTTTTATGTTAAATAGAATCATTTTTAAGTATTAAAACAGGATAGAAATCATACAGGAAAAAATACCTGCAAACGTTTTTAAAGAGAAAATCTACAAATAGATGGAAACATCATTTATTTAGAAACAAAAAACCTTACTTCTGGAAGTAAGGGAAATATCTAATGACCGACATGTATTTATAACCAACCGCAAGATCAAGTTGTGGTTAGTTTAGTTATCGTTATAACATTTTAACGCTGTAAAAAGATATCTTCCACGTCCTTCATTCTCATCATCACAGATCGCGCGTAAGAACAGTGCGGATAGACTTTCCAGTTGTTTTCGCGGGCAAACTTTATGGCTTCTTCTACCAGATATTTTCCCATTCCGCGACCTTCAAATTCGGGGTGAACCAGAACGAAGGAAATAATGAATTTGCTGTCTTCGGGGAAAATAGTGTACGTTAATCTTCCGATTTCTTTTACTTCATTATTTAAAGTAATTACACCGCCGTTTCCCGATTTATTATTTTCAAATCTCATAACTTAAACTTTTATGAAGTGTAAAATACAAAAACTGCACCGCGAAAGGTTATTTGTATTTTGCGATTTCTGCTTTTAGTGTTTCAATCTCTGCTTCCAGTTTATCGATGTATTTCTTCTGAGATTCCCACAAAGAAAGCGGAATGTTGTAATTATTGGTATTTCCAATACCATTTCCGTTACCTGTAGAATTATCATTAAATATAAAAACTAAACTTTCTTCATTTTCAAAAATGTCTTCAATTGGAACGTCCAATACTTCTGCAATTTTCTGCCATTCCGGTAAAGAAATTTTTGCCGTTCCCTTCTCTCTTCGGTTGTAGTTGGAAACATCCATAGAAAGGATGTCTGCCATTCTTTCCTGGCTGAAGTTTCTTCTTTTGCGGGCTTCGATGAGTTTTGTTTTTTCCATTTCTGTAAAGTTTAGTGTAAAGATAAATTTTTTGCGAAAAATCGCAATAAAATCGCAAAAAGAAAATTATATTTTATTGTACTAAATTTTTATTTTTGATCTGTTTAACAAATGAAAAAAAAGCAGATGAAAAAATTATTTTTAATTGCAACCGTCTCTTTTGTAGGATTTTTAAGTGCAAAAGACACGGAGGAAAAGAAACCATCCAAGCAAACAGAAGAGACCAAAAATGAAAAATGTGAAAAGGAATCTACTCCGCAGCAGTATTGCCAATCTTATCTGATGGTAGTTTGGTGTAATTCTAGCGCAAATGCCGTAGATACGGTTTGTTATGAACTGGGCGATGCAGATTCCAAAGCACATGCCTATGCCTGTATGAGAGAAAACGGAGCTTTGTACAATGAATATGTTTGTGGTTCGCCTGATTATGGTGGTTAAAATTTTTAAATGATGTCTAAAAAGTTATATCTATTTTTCATATTATTTTGCAATAATTTTTTGTTTTCCCAAAAAGCGGACAGCTCTTATATTGAATGTAAATATTTAGTTACCTTTTTAATTGATACAGCCAATATTAAAACTCAGAAAAAAGAAATTGCATCTTTATTGATCGGCAGGAAATCGTCTATTTTCAAAAGCAATCAAAAAGCATTTGCAGATTCTTTAGGAATTAAAATGATTGAAAAAAGTATGAATAATCCTGTTGATGGACAGGTTGTAATCAATGCTTCTGCTCTTCCTTCGGCTAAATTTAAACCGGAAGTTTTTTATAGTGATGGAAAAGTAACCATTTATGATAATATATCAAGAGATGGATATCGCTATGATCTCAATAATAAAATAGAGTGGAAGCTGGAATCCGGATCGAAGATAATACAGGGCTATCAATGTAAAAAAGCTGTATGTAAATACAGAAAAAAAATTATGATAGCATGGTATACAGACGAAATTCCAATTCAGGAAGGACCTTACTCCTTTAAAGGATTACCAGGTTTAATTTTAGAAATATATGATGATAAAAATTATTTTAATTTTTCTTTAGTTGGCTTGAAAAACACTAAAAAACCTATCGGATCTTTACCCAATGGTATTGATACAACTTACGAGAAGTTCTACAAAAAAAGAAAAGAAAGAATGGATGATCCTTTAAGTTCATTTTTTGGAACTTTCGGAAAACTTCCGCCAAAAGGAAGCGAAGAAGCCATCATCAGGAATATTAGAAATATCAATAATTTTTTAGACTAAATTTAATTAAACAAAAGAGGGCTTTCTAAAATTTAGATGCCCTCTTATCATTTCACAAAGATTCACATTGTAAGATTTCTACAGTTTACAAAGCAAAATCTAATGAATATGGAACAGAATATCTTATTGAAATTCTGAATAATATTAACATTATAAAAAACTAAAATGCCGGAAAGATCAAATTTAAATTATTTCGCTTATCATTTCTTTTGGCTTCCTGTAACGGTGGAAGCATTGTATATTTCCATTCAGTATTTTGTGGTGTACCATCTTCTGAATTTTGGGAATTATGATATTCTTTTTACCATAACGTCCTGTTTACTTTTGTCGTTTGTAAATTTAGGTTTTGCTCTGATTGGTAAAGAAAGAAACCATTTTGTAAAAGATTTTTCAGAACACGTTATTATTTTATACCTCTCGTGTATGTTGTCTTTTTTCATTCATTTTTGCAGGTTCAATTTTGGAACGGTAAGGCGCTGCGCTTTATATATTGATATTTCTGAAGTGAAAAATATGCATGATGTGGCGATACTTTTTACATCCGTTATCAACATCATTTTTCTTTGCATCATCCGTAGATATGAACTCAAAATTAGAGTATTGCATTTTGTCCTGTTGATTTTGGCGATGGTTGCTCAGTTCTTTTACACGCGTAGTTTTAGAATGATATAAATAAGATTAATGCTAAATTTTATTTTTTTTTGAATACTTTTTGTTGATTGTAAATATCGATTCACTCAGAAAAGGCTTTGATTCTTGAAAAAGGTTTTTAAGTTTTTAGTTTTTTCAGAATCATCCGCAAAATCTGAGTGATTTTTTATACACCGCTCTGTCATTTCGACGCAGGAGAAATCTATCAAATATAATCTTAGAGATGCTTTCAGCATGACAAACTTTGCTCAGGATTATCTAAACGCAAAGTTTTTATTTTTAGAATGAATATTTTTAGGGTACAAAGTGAAGGCAGATTTCATCTGCTAAGAAGCGCGCTTCATCATCCGTCTGCGACGGAATATCTTTGCTTCTCTTTAATGAGGTGAAAACTTTTTCCTTTGCGTTTAGATTGCAGTTTTAAATCGAATCAATAAAAAATGTTTGTATAAGCATTTGATGGTTTTTACAGAATCATCTGCCAAATCTTTAAAATCTGCGGGAGCTTTCATAAACAGCTCTGTCATTTCGACGAAGGAGAAATCTATCAAATACAATCCTAAAGATGCTTTCAGCATGACAAATTTTGCTCCGGATTATCTAAACGCAAAGTTTTTGTTTTGAGAATGAAATATATTAAGGGAGCAAAGTGAAGGCAGATTTCATCTGCTAAGAAGCGCGCTTCATCATCCGTCTGCGACGGAATTTTAATGAGGTGAAAACTTTTTCCTTTGCGTTTAGATTGCAGTTTTAAATCAAATTAATAAAAAGCATAAGTTTTGATGGTTTTTACAGAATCATCTGCAAAATCCGCAAAATCTGCGAGAGTTTTATACATCTATTATGTCATTTCGACCAAGGAGAAATCTATTAAATATAATGGTAGAGATGCTTTTCAACATGACAAACTTTGCTCAGGATTATCTAAACGCAAAGTTTTTCTTTTGAGAATGAATATATTTAGGCAGCAAAGTGAAGGCAGATTTCATCTGCTAAGAAGCACGCTTCATCATCCGTCTGCGACGGAGTATCTTTGCACCACTTTAATAAGGTGAAAACTTTTTCCTTTGCGTTTAGATTGCAGTTTCTAAATCAAATTAATAAAAATTATTTGTCGAATTTTACAGCATCATCTGCAAAATCCGCAAAATCTGCGGGAGTTTTTATAAGCTGAGTTGTTTTTAAATATTTTAAAATCGTCTTTCTAACTGTCTTTCCCCGTATAATAATTGTAATCCTTAATAACAACCCCGATGAACTGTCTTTCAGTCATTTTGGTAGGATCTACTTCCAGCTTCAGAATTCCTTTAATTTTGTCGGAAAGTTTGCTGATGATTTGTCGGTCGTCCACTCGTAAAGCTTTCAGATAATTATCTTTAATGATTCTCATGTCATTATCGCTTAAAGCAATGACCTGCGGAAAAGTAGGAACATAATCTTCTTTAATGTTTTCCAGAATCGTATGCGAAATATTGATGTTATTTTTTAAAGAAATAACAGCGGTTCCCGATGCAATATCTCCCAAACGCTGGTTGTTTTTGGAAGCAATTGCAGAGATAAGACCGATAATAGAAATATCAATAATCCTGAAAACCCAGCGAATCATATAATCTCCGAATCCCGCCTGATAACCGTCGATTTTCACCACACGGATTTTCATGACTTTCTTTCCCGGAGTCTGCCCTTCCATCAGGCTTTCCAGAACAAGCGGATAAATCGCAGTCGGGAAAAGAAGAATGCTGTAAATAGCAATAATCGACCATTGATCCAGCCCGTCCATTACATATCCCAGATTCAGAATATTGAAAAAAAGATACAGAATAGCGATGGTGTACGCAATTTGAATAAGAAGATCGATAATATAAGCAAGAAGTCTTTCTCCAACACCCGCAATGTTGAAATTAATATTTACATTTTGTGAAGTATTTATCGCGATTTGAGACATTATTTTTATTATTTTAGCCTTACAATTATGAGAGAAGTTTATTTCATTAAACAAAATAAAGAAAAATGGTTGGGAATAGAACAGGTTATTCAGGGGAAAATTAAAAAAAATCCTGATGATCTCTCTTCGCTGTACATCAACCTCGTTAACGACCTTTCTTTTGCACAGACGTATTACCCGAAAAGTAATACCACGGTTTATCTTAACCATTTGTCTGCACAGATCTTCCAGAAAATTTATAAAACCAAAAGGGTAGAAGAAAACAGGTTTCTGCATTTCTTCAAAACCGAAGTTCCTTTGCTGGTGTACCAGTACAGAAGATATTTGGGATATGCTTTTCTGTTCTTTACATTATTTACCTTAATCGGTCTGCTTTCCGGAATTTACGATAAAGATTTCGCCAAGGTTATTCTGGGTGAAGAATATGTGAACCAGACGATTGAAAACATTAAGGCAGGAAATGCGGTAGGAGTTTACCAGAGCGGCTCTACATGGGGAAGTACGATCGGGATTATTTTCAACAATATAAAAGTAGGTGCAAGACTGTACATCTACGGAATTGCAGGCGGAGTAGGAACTTTGTGGGCTTTGCTGAACAACAGTGTGATGCTCGGTTCTTTCCAGTATTTCTTTTATGATTACGGCGCACTGAAAGACAGCGCAAGAGGAATCTGGCTTCACGGAGTTTTTGAAATCTTTGCTATGGTAGTGGAAGCCATGTGCGGTCTTATTCTGGGAGCCTCTATTTTATTTCCGAAAACACTGTCCAGATTTAATTCTTTCAAAAGCGGATTTAAAGATTCATTCAAAATATTCCTGAGTACCGTTCCTTTTACCATCTGTGCAGGAATTATTGAAGGATATGTAACAAGACACGCCCTGAAAATGCCTTTAATTTTAAATTTAATTATTATTTTCGGGTCTTTGGCAATCATCGGGTTTTATTACTGTATTTACCCATCTGTTGTCAGCAAAAAAATTAATAACCAGATTCAGGATGCAGTTTTATAAAAAAAGAGATTTCGGAAGTTTCATCAGCGATACTTTTGCTTTTTTCAAATTATACGGTAAGAATTATTTTAAAAATTTTATTCTGCTGAACGGCTTGCTGCTTATTTTAACCGTTGTTGTTATGGTGGTAGGATTTAGAGAATTCTTCGGTGCCATTTTCGGGTCTAATATGAGCGGACAAAGCTATTATTTTGAACAGTATTTTCAGGATAATTTAGGACTGATTATCATCGCGGGAATTGTGCTTTTTGTGCTTTCCACAGCTTTAATGACGGTTAATCTGCTTTTTCCTGTATTTTATGTAAAAAGAGCTGCGGAAGGGCAGAAAGAAATAAAAACAGACGATATCATCAGTGATTTTAAAGTGAATTCTAAAAAAGTTTTCATTGCCTATTTCGGGCTTACCTTTTTGGTAATGCCTGTTGCAACGGCTATTTTCGGATTCTCTTATCTGTTGGTGTTTTTTTTCATTGGAATTTTTCTGCTGCTTTTTATCCTTCCGAATTTATTCAGCATTATCACTTTTCTCTGCTACGATTATTTTAACGGAAATAAAGGTTTTTTCGAAAGTCTCAGTTATGCCGTAAGATCTCAGTTTTCTTATCCGAACGGAAGAGAAAAATCTCCCTACTGGAAATATTGGGGAGCAACCATTATTTTGGGACTGCTTTTTTATATTGTAAGCGGATTTTTATCCGGAGTTCCGATGGTTTTATACATTCTTAAACTTTCAACAACCGCTCCGGATGCGAATTTTGAACAGAATCCTTTCTCCGGAAATTTCGGAATTGTTATATTCTTTATCTACGGACTTTCAACATTGGTTTCAACCATATTAATGAATGTTCTGTATGTAAATTCAGGATTGATGTATTACGACAGCCGCACCGATCTTCATCAGAAAATGGAACTGGCAGAAATAGAAACAATAGGAAATAATGAATAGGCTTCTTCTTTTACTGCTTTTTTTCAGCTTCGGAACTGTTTTTTCTCAGCAGCAGGACGATCTGCCTCCTGAAGAAGCAGTTTTTCTGGACTCAATAGAAACGGGACATTACAGGAATATGTACCGTGCAGATTCTGTATTGTATAAAAATCCGGTAACGGAAAACACCGTTTATCCTAAAAAATTTAAAGACAACATTCCTTCAAGATACAAAGACAAAGACTTCGACTATACTACGGTAAAACCCAGAATGTCTTTCGGGCAGAAGCTGATGAAGAAGCTCGCAGAATTGTTAGACAGTATTTTCGGGGAAACCGTATTTACAAAATCCGGAAATTTCGCAGGGATTTTAGTGCGTCTTTTTGTAATTGTTCTTGTTGGTTTCCTGCTGTATTTCATCATTAAATATCTCATCGGGAACGGCGGAATTTCATTCTTCGGAAAGAAAAACCGGAAAGTGGATATCCGCGAAGAAGAGCTTCATGAAAATATTCATGAAATTAATTTTCCGGAAAGTATTCTGAAATTTGAAAAATCGGGCGATTTCCGTTCGGCAGTGCGTTATCAGTTTTTATTTGTCTTAAAAAAATTAAGCGATAAGAAACTCATCGTCTGGAATCCGGAAAAAACCAATAAAGATTATGCGGCAGAGCTGAAAGCACCGCACTTAAAAGAAAGTTTTTACGATCTTGCCTATATTTTCGATTATGTCTGGTACGGAGAATTCTCTATTGATGAAGAAAACTACCTGAAATTTAAAAACCAATATCAATCCTTTAAACCGTAATTAATTGTTATCATGAACAAAACTTTCAAAATATATGCTGTAATCTTCGTCGTAGTGATGATTATTCTGGCGTTGTTTGAAGTCAACAAAACAGAAAGTACGGATTGGAGGAAGAATTTCAAGACTTATCAGAAATCACCGTTCGGATTGTATGTTTTTAATAACGAGATCAAAGATCTTTTTAAGAATAAAGTTAAAAAAATAGATCAGACTCCTTACGATTATTATACCCAGAATAAAGAAAAAGGAAGTCATAATATCCTTGTCATCGAGCATGAAGTAGATACAGAATCGTGGAATAAAATTCTGGAAGAAGTTTCCAAAGGTTCCAACGCTATGTTGATTATCAGCGAAATGCCGAAAGAAATTTCCGACAGCATCGGTTATTATGATTCTATGATTTCTTTTCGGGACGAAAATGTTTTAAAACTTACCGACACGAAATACCAGAACGATTTCATTAAACTGGATAAGTTTCCATCCGGAAGAGGTTTTACTTTCATTAAACCGGGATCTGAAGTCTTAGGAAAGACAGTGGAAAAAAATAATGACGATCAGGCAAACTTTGTTAAAATAAAATTCGGGGAAGGTTACTTTTATGTCCATTGCGAACCGCTTTTTATTACCAATTACTATCTTTTGAAACCCGGCAATGTAAAATATGCACAGGACGTTTTTTCTTATCTGGATGATAAAGAAACATTGTGGTTTCTGGAAAGCAATTCGAAATCTTCCCAGTTTCTGCTGAGGTTTATCCTTTCAAACCCTGCTTTGAAATATGCTTGGTGGGTTCTTCTGGGCGGTCTGGCTTTGTTTATTTTCTTTAATGCCAAAAGAAAACAGCGCATTGTCCCTATTGTGGAACCGCTGAAAAATAACTCGGTAGATTTTGTGAAAAGTATCGGAAATCTTTATCTTCAGGAAGGCGATTTCCATGATATGATGTCGAAAAAAGCCCAGTACTTCCTGAACAAAGTAAGAATGGATCTCCTTATCGATACCCAGAAACTGGATGAAGAATTTGCAAAAAAACTCCATCTGAAAACCGGAAAACCAATGGAAATAATTGATGAAGCCATTGGGCTGATTAAAAAAGGACAAGATCCTTACGCGCACGTAATGAAGGAAGATCTTGTGAGAATGAATAAAATTTTGGATGAAATTATTTAAAAAAATGTAACAATCTGAAAATATAACAGTGTGGTAATTCTCAATGTAATTGGTAATTGGATACACTGTTCTATTGATAAATTATAGGATATGGAAAACTTTGAAAACCCAAATATAGAAAACGAATTTTCTATCAGCTTAGATAAAAAAGAAGATCAGTTTCAGTCGAGAATCGATATGATCGAGCTTCGTACAAGTCTTGAAAAAGTAAAAGCCGAAATTGCAAAAGTAATCGTCGGTCAGGAAAACATGGTGGAACATCTTTTGGCGGCACTTCTTTCGAACGGTCACGTTCTTATTGAAGGTGTTCCAGGAGTTGCCAAAACCATCACGGCAAAATTACTGGCAAAAACCATCGATGTAGGATTCAGCAGAATTCAGTTTACGCCCGATTTGATGCCTTCCGATATTTTGGGAACTTCCGTTTTCAGCGTAAAAAATTCTGAATTTGAATTTAAAAAAGGACCTATCTTTTCTAATTTCATCCTGATTGATGAGATCAACCGATCTCCGGCAAAAACTCAGGCGGCTTTGTTTGAAGTGATGGAAGAAAGGCAGATCACGATGGACGGAACCCGCTATCCGATGGAAGAACCTTTCCTTGTGGTGGCAACCCAGAACCCGATTGAGCATGAAGGAACATACAGACTTCCGGAAGCCCAGCTTGACCGTTTTCTGTTTAAAATAAATGTGGGTTATCCGAATCTGGAGCAGGAAATTGCCATCATCAGAAACCAGCACGAAAGCAAGCAGGAAGATAAAACGGAGGTTGTTAACAAAGTGATTACTGCCCAGCAACTGAAAAATTATCAGCATCTGGTAAAAGAAATCATCGTTGAATCTCAACTGATGGAGTACATCGCTAAAATTATCATCAACACCAGAGAAAACCAGTTCCTGTATTTAGGAGCTTCTCCGAGAGCGAGTCTGGCTTTGTTAACCGCATCAAAAGCATTTGCAGCTTTAAGAGGAAGAGATTTCGTAACGCCGGAAGACATTAAAGAAGCCAGTTATGCTGTTCTGAGACACAGAGTTATTGTATCGCCGGAAAGAGAGATGGAAGGTCTTACCGCGGATGAAATTATCAGGCAGATTTTAGAAGGAATAGAGATTCCAAGGTAGATTTAATTACATGAACTATGAAAATAAACATTATACTTCTTTCAGCTTTTCTGATTTTTGGAGTGAAATTAGCAGGACAGAAAAAGCTACCTGTTATAAAAGCTGTTTCCGAGAATGTGGATATTAAAGTGGATGGAAAAAGAATAAAAAATGCATGGACAATTGTACCTGAAGAAAAACTGGATGTTTATACGACTTCCGGAAAAAAAGTTACTTTTTACACAGATTCAGATTCCATTTCATATAATTTAAAACCGGGATCCATATTTGATTTTATCATTTTAAAAGGTAAAGATTCCGCCAGAACGCAGATTAAATATGAGCCTTCAAGACTGGATATTCTTAAAAATGCCGGAAAATATAATTTCTCTGATGATCGCTTTATTCCAAAATTTGCTTATCAGTCTCAGGATAATGCAGATTTAAAAAGAATCAGAAAAGATCTTAAATTGGATTCAATCGCAGGAAATGGAAGTGAGCTTTCGAAGATTTTTAATCTGATGCATTGGGTACATAATCTTGTAAGACATGATGGAAGCAGTAATAATCCAACGCTGAAAAATGCTATTGATCTTATCAGGGTTTGTAAAACAGAAAATCGTGGTGTAAATTGTAGAATGTTGGCAACAATTCTTAATGAATGTTATTTGTCATTGGGTATTAAATCGCGCTACATTACATGTATGCCAAAGGAAACTCAGTTTGATGACTGCCATGTAATTAATATGGTATATAGCAGCGAACTTAATAAATGGATCTGGATTGATCCTACTTTTGATGCATACGTTATGGACGATAAAGGAAATCTTTTGGGAATTCAGGAAGTCAGAGAAAGATTGGTCAAAGGATTACCATTGGTTTTGAATGCAGATGCAAACCGGAACAGGAATGTATTGCAGACAAAGGAAGAATATTTGGAAAATTATATGGCTAAAAATCTTTATCGTCTGGAAACTCCCGTTATAAGCCAATATGATTCTGAAACATGGAAGAATGGAAAAAGCATAGAATATGTAGAACTTCTTCCTTTGGATGGACTTGTTCAGGAACCACAAAAAAAAATGGTGAAAAATAATCAGACAGGGGTTACTTTTACCAACTATAAAACCAATAATCCTGATCTTTTCTGGACAAAGCCTTAATCGCTGATCTGGTAAAAAATGAAAAACTTATACCTCAATACACGCTTTTTCTTCACGCTCATCGGAGTGGGGATTCTGTATGTTTTCGCTTTTTTCTTTCCGTTACTCATGTGGGTAGCGCACATCGTTTTGCTTCTGGTTTTTTTGGCGGCAATGGTGGATTATCTTTTTGTTTTCAACAGGAAAGAAGGGATTTCTGCACAGAGAATATTGCCCGAAAAATTATCCAATGGTGATGAAAATCCTGTAAAAGTTGATATTAAAAATAACTATGCTTTCAAAATCAATGTGAAAGTAATTGACGAAATTCCGTTTCAGTTTCAGAAGAGAGATTTTTTAATCGAAAAACAGATAGAACCGGGAAGAAATACATTTTTTCAATATATTCTGGAGCCAAAGGAAAGAGGAGAGTACAATTTCGGAAGTTTAAATGTGTATGTTTCTTCACCTTTAGGTTTTGTCGCAAAACGGTTTAATTTTCAGAAAGATGCCAATTTACCGGCTTATCCGTCATTTATTCATCTAAGAAAATATGAACTGATGGCTTTGCAGAGTGAATTTCTGTTGGGCGGAATCAAGAAAATCCGAAAACTGGGACATACGATGGAGTTTGAGCAGATTAAAGAATATGTTCCGGGAGATGACATCAGAACGATCAACTGGAAAGCGACGTCCAAAACAAACCGATTGATGGTTAATCAGTTTCAGGACGAAAAATCGCAGCGTATTTTTATGCTGATTGATAAAGGACGAACGATGAAGATGCCCTTCAAAGGGCTGAGTCTTTTGGATTATTCCATTAATGCAACGATGGCTTTATCACATATCATTCTGAAAAAAGGCGACCGCGCCGGAATGATGACTTTTTCGAAAAAAACTGAAAATAAAATTGCGGCAGAAAATAAATCGGGACAGCTTAGAAAAATTTCGGAAGCGCTTTATAACATTAAAACGGATTTCTTTGAGAGTGATTTTAACAGATTATATCAGGATGTAAAATATTCGCTGAACCAGAGAAGTTTGATTCTTTTATTTACGAATTTTGAAACGTTGGATGGCTTAAACCGTCAGTTAAAATATCTTCGTGGAATCGCTAAAAACCATTTATTGGTTGTGGTTTTCTTCAAAAATTCAGAATTGCAGACGTTGATTCATAAAAATCCTGAAAGTATGCAGGAAGTGTATGACGAAATCATTGCAGAAAAATTTGAGTTTGAAAAGAAGCTGATCATTCAGGAACTCCGCAAATACGGAATTTACACAGTGTACACTTTACCGGAAAATCTGAATATTGATGTCATCAATAAATATCTGGAAATTAAAGCGAGAGGGATTTTGTAATTTTTAAACAGGGATTTCATTTCAAAATGAACCGCAAAATTTACAAATGATTTAAGCAAATTTATAAATGAGAAAAATTGCATTGTTCATCGTATGTCTCTGTTGTTTTTTATCCTGCGATAAGAAAATAAAACATGAGGATGATTTTGTAATTTTTAAAGTAAATCCTAAAATACAAAATGTCGCTTTCTACTGGAAAGATGATAACGGAACAATTCTTAAAAGCATTGCTCATTTAAAGAATAAAACAGAGCAGGAAAATAAAGAATTAATATTTGCCATGAACGGCGGAATGTTTGAACCCAATAACTTTCCCAAAGGATTGTATATTGAAAATTTTAAAATCCTAAATAAAACAGATACTTTATCCGGTAAAGGAAATTTTTATCTCCATCCTAACGGAATATTTTACCTCACGAAGAATAACGATGCTGAAATTGTTGAAACAAAAGCTTTCAGAAATAATTCTGAAATAAAATATGCAACACAATCCAGACCGATATTGCTGATTGATGGGAAAATAAATCCAATATTTAAAAAAGAGTCAAAGAACCTCAACATCAGAAACGGAGTCGGAATTCTAAAAGATGGAAATATAGTTTTTATAATGTCTAAAAAAGAGGTTAATTTTTATAATTTTGCTTCCGTATTTAAAGAATCAGGCTGCGTAAAAGCTTTGTACCTCGATGGCTTTGTTTCCAGAACCTATTGCCCCGAACAGAAATGGACGCAGGAAGACGGAAACTTCGGAGTCATGATCGGGGTTGCCACATCTAAAAAATAAATTTAAAAATGAAAATATCAATTAACCGAATCAACGACGATTTTTTATTTGAATGTACCAATTCTCAGGGAAATTCAATTCTTTTAGATAATACAACACAACCCGGAGCGAAAGGCGTTTCTCCTATGGAAAGCGTTCTGATGGCAGTTGCGGGATGCAGCGGAATAGACGTTGTTTCTATTCTGAAAAAACAGCGACAGGAAATCACAGATTTTAAAGCAGAAGTAGAAGGCGAAAGAATTCCTTTAGATGATGCAAAACCTTTCAAATCGATAAAAGTTAAATTTCTTCTGGAAGGAAATATTGATCCTAAAAAAGCGCAGAAAGCAGCTCAGTTGTCTTTCGAAAAATACTGCTCGGTTTCCAAAACACTGGAACCGAATGTAGAAATAGGCTATGAAGTATTTGTAAACGGAGAGATCGCAGAAGCGTAATCTTTACTTACAATATTAAAAACAAATCGCGGGCAGAAATTTATTTCTGCCCGCGATTTTCGTTGCCAATGGTTATTTATTTTTTCATGGTTTTCATACTTTTTACAGATCCGTCTTTCATGGTTAAACTCAGAATATACATTCCGGATTTTATTCCTCCAAGGAATAGGGATGAAGAAGGATTTTCAACAGTTTGTACCACCACTCCCGAAGCATCCGTAATTACTGCTTTTTTCAAATTTTCAGGTTTTTCAAGATAAAGAACGTCAGCAAAAGGATTCGGATAGGCAATTCTTTCTTTCTCTTTAGCAGTCACCTCACCGGTTGCCAAAACAACAGGCTGAACAGTTACGGTTACCGTAAAAGTTCCGTTATCCACTTTGTTGTAATCTACGCTGCAACCGGAGCCTCCGTAAGTTCTCCATGCTCGCAGATCAAAATTTACCGTTCCTGTTAAATTATTGGCAATGTTGAGTCCCGTTCTGTTATAAGAAAACGTTCCTCCGTTTGATCCTGATCCTGAACTTACAGATGATTCTGCTGTTCCGTTAGAAGAACATACCAATAAACTTTTCTGTTCAGACATCCATCCGTTGCTTGCCGTTGTCATCGTATAGCTCACATCTGTAGATACAACTTTGTACCCATTCGGAATATTGATAGATACACTTCCTGCACAGTTAGTTGTTGTTGTATTATCCGGTCCCCAGTTGAATTCCGTACTGATATCTCCGCCTGTGTAAGTCGCAGAAATTTGTCCCGGTGCAAACTGCTTCATTTTCCAGAATCCATATGATGAACCTCCGCAATATGATCTTACCCAGAAATAGTAGGTTTGTCCTGTTGATAAACTGTTCAGAGTAACTGAAGTTCCCGAAGGTACACTTCCTGTAGGTGTTGTACTGGCTGTTGGTGGGATAGAAGAAGTACTGTAGTAATATTGATATCCCGAAGACGGCGCACTGGAAGGAGCTGTCCAGCTTAACGTCGCTCCGTTCATGGTAGTAACCGCGGTAATGTTGGTAGGCGCTTCGCAGGGATTATAAGAATCTGCTGCAAAAGCAAAAATATTCGGAATACCTCCCGAACCGGATTTGGTTACCGTAACACTTTTAATGACTCTGGATAAATTTGTAGGATTTATTGATAAAGGAATCTGGTAAAGTCTGGGATCTGTTCCGGAACCGGATTCAAGATTGTTATTGCTGATGTTGATCCTTCCGATTCCCTGAATGGCAAAATTGCTCCCGTAATACCAGTCGGAAATATTGATGCCGGTAAACGTCTGAGAAGTATTGTCTGTAAAATTTACATCCACATCTACGGTACAGGATCCGCTTCCTCCTGTTGCCAACATATACAGGGTGTTTGCTGAAAGGGGGTTGGAAAATTGTAAAGTTCCGTTATCGCCACTGTTTTGCAGCCTTAAAACATTGTTTGAACTGTAAGATGCCAGTTGATAGGAAAGTCCCGGAGTCGAAGAAACTACAGAATTGATAATTCCATTCACAGGCAGTCCGTAAGTAAGTTGCGAACTTGAAGCCGTTAACTGAAAATCTCTTGAGACAAATGCGTAGCTTACGCCATCAACATCATTATTGGTGGAAGAAGCCGATGAACCCACACCGTTGGCGACTACATCTGCATTATATCCGCTCTGAATAAATAAAGGCTGATAATTCTGTGCTTTTAAATGGGTTGCGAATAACGATGAAACTAAAAAAGTTGCAATAGGTAGTAGTTTTACTTTCATGAAATAATTATTAGATTTTATTCTGCTAATATAGTTATTAGGTATTAAATTAATAATTATTTTTGCTTATAAATATTGATTTTTTATATAAAATGCATAAAAATTTATTTTGTACTAATGAGAAAATAGATTTTAGCTATTGTCTTTAAAAATATCAATTGATGATATTTATGTTATGCGATGAATAATAAAAAAAGGATATCTCAAAACTGAAATACCCTTTTTAAAATTTATATCTAAATAATATTAAATCAATAATCTTGGCTTCAAAAGCTTGGCAACCGTAGCTGTCCATCCCGTCTGGTGAGAAGCTCCTACGCCGCGTCCGTTATCACCGTGAAAATATTCGAAAAAGGTAATGTAATCTTTAAAATTTTCATCGTAGTTAAATTTAGCATTTCCTCCGTTGAAAGCACGTTCTCCATTCTCGTCTTTTAGGAAAATAGAACAAAGTCTGTTGCTGATATCGTGAGCGACTTCATCCAGATTTTTCTTCTCACCGCTTCCGGTCGGCAATTCCACTTTCATGCTGTTTCCGTAATAGAAATGGAATCTCTGCAAACTTTCTACAATCAGGAAATTGATCGGGAACCAGATCGGACCGCGCCAGTTGCTGTTCCCCCCGAACATTCGGCTGTCACTTTCTGCAGGCGTATAATAAACTACATTTTCAGTGCTGTGAACAGAAAATTTGAACGGTTTTTCTTCATATACCTTAGACATTGCCCGAATTCCGTATTGGCTTAAAAATTCTTTCTCATCAAGCATTCTGGTCAAAACTTTTGTCAGACGGTTTTTCCTCAGAATACTCATCAGATGCTTTCTTCCATGCCCTTCCTCTTCCCAGTGCGAAACAAGTTTCGTGAGTTCAGGTTTGTTTTTCAGAATCCAATCCATTCTGGTGGTAAAGTTTGGCATTTTATCCAACAGATGATGATCTATGATTTCCACGGCAAACATAGGAATCAATCCTACAATACTTCTCAGCTTCAGGGAAACACTGTCGCCGTTCCCGAGCTGAAGCACATCGTAGAAAAAGCCGTCTTCTTCGTTCCAGAGTCCTTTTGTGCCTTCACCCAGATTTTCCATGGCTTCAGCGATATAAAGGTAATGCTCAAAAAATTTAATCGCCATATCTTCATACACCTGATAATACTGAGCCAGTTCCATGGCAATTCGCATCATATTCAGAGCGTACATTGCCATCCAGCTCGTTCCGTCGGCCTGCTCCAGATGCTGTCCGTCTTTTAACACCATATTCCGGTCAAAAGCCCCGATATTATCAAGCCCGAGAAAACCTCCCCCGAAAATATTCTTTCCGTTTTTATCTTTTCGGTTTACCCACCAGGTGAAATTCAGCAGTAATTTCTGAAAAACCTTTTCTAAAAATAAAAGATCAGGTTTGCCGTTTTGCTTTTCATCAATTTTAAATACTCGGAAGCACGACCACGCATGAACGGGCGGGTTTACATCGCTCAGATTCCATTCGTAGGCAGGAAGCTGTCCGTTCGGATGCATATACCATTCTTTTGTTAATAAAAGAAGCTGCCCTTTCGCAAATTCCGCATCAATAATCGCAAACGGAACACAATGGAAGGCAAGATCCCAAGTTGCATACCAGGGATATTCCCATTTATCAGGCATCGAGATGATGTCTTTATTGTGCATATGATTCCACTCTGTATTTCGTACATAATGGTTAAAATTTCTTGGAGCTTCAAAATTCGGATCGCCTTTCAGCCATTTTCCGACATTATAGTGATAAAACTGCTTGTTCCAGAGAAGTCCCGCAAAAGCCTGTCTTTGCACGTTTTTTTCATCGTCATCAGAAACATCATTCTGAATTTCGGCATAAAATTCATCCGCTTCAGCAACTCTGCTGCTAAAGATCTCATCAAATTCATAAAACGGATTCTCCAGTTCATTGGGAGACAATCTGAAATCAAACGTTTTCGATTGTCCGGCTTCAATAACTTCGTCAATTAAAAAAGAAGCTTTTGTTCCTCTCTTTTCAGGATTCACGGTGTTGCTTCCGTAAGTAATATAATCGTTGATGCCATCCTTGTAATAAGTATTTCCCGGATAGGGTGTTCCATATAATTTCGGACTGTTGGTTTCATTATCACAGAAAACACTTTCCGCAGAAATATTTCTTGAATAAAACTTTTTTATCGGGACACTGTCGTGGTTGATGGTGATGCAGCCTTCATGAGAAGCATTGATTTGTCCTTTATACGTATTGTAACCCCATTTCCAGTTATTTCTGAACCACACCGTGGGAGCCACTACAATCGGAGCCACTATATTGCTTCTGTTGCAGACCGTTACTCTTACTAAAATATCGTTGTATTCTGCTTTAGCGTACTCTATAAAAATATCAAAATATTCATCCTGATCAAAAATTCCGGTGTCGAAAATTTCATATTCCGCTTCCTTTTTACTTCTTTTTCCATTTTCAGAAAGCAGTTCATCATACGGAAACGCATTAATCGGATATTTGTACACCATTTTCATATAGCTGTGAGTAGGTGTATTATCCAGATAATAAAATAGTTCTTTAATGTCTTCTCCGTGATTTCCCTGTGGATTGCTCAGTCCAAAAAAGCGCTCTTTCACCATCTTATCTTTTTTGTTCCAGAACGAAAGCGCAAAACAGAAAAGCTGCTTTGCATCAGAAATTCCCGCTATCCCTTCCTCTCCCCAACGGTAGGCATAGCTTTCTGCGTTATTGTGATTGGCGAAATTCCATGCATCGCCGTTTGGGCTGTAGTCTTCGCGTACATTTCCCCATTGCCGGTTACTCACGTAAGGTCCCCAGTTTTTCCAGTTTGTGTCTTGTAATCTTTGTTTTTCAGCAATCATATCTCATCATTTTCATTACGAAGTTAGTTTTTTTGCGAAAAAATTCCAACTCATGAAATTTGAATTATTATTAATATTTCCCTGAAAGCCTTCTGTTTATCGAGGTTTGTAAGATTAAATT
The DNA here is from genome assembly GCF_900156825.1 of Chryseobacterium gambrini. Lineage (GTDB taxonomy): Bacteria > Bacteroidota > Bacteroidia > Flavobacteriales > Weeksellaceae > Chryseobacterium > Chryseobacterium gambrini. Next base: position 19,606 of record NZ_FTOV01000011.1, read on the forward strand.
AAATTTTTATAAATATTTAAAAGAAAAGTTTTATCTTTGCACCATTCGTTCATTCAAATATTGAAAATGTTATCAAGAAAGGTTGAGGGATTAGACCCTATGAAACCTTAGCAACCCTTTGCGCAAGCAATGAAGGTGCTACGTTCTACCAGAATTATTTTGGACAGATAACTCACTGAAGTTCTTTCAGCCATTTCCTGTGGCATTTTCAATTGTATTAAAATAATAGAATTGAAAACAGAACTTAAACATATTAATTTTTCGTATCGTACCTATTCCCAAAAGGAATACAATATCCCGTTGAGCTATCAGCTTTTCGGGAAAGACCTGTTTTCTGCCCCGATCATTTTAGTGAATCATGCTTTAACCGGAAATTCCAATGTTTCCGGAGAAAAAGGATGGTGGAAACAACTGGTTGGAGAACATCAGGTAATCGATACCGACCAATATACAGTTCTGTGCTTCAATATTCCCGGAAACGGATTTGATGATTTTTTTATTGATGAATGTGAAGATTTCACGCCTTCAGATATAGCAAACATATTTTTGAAAGGTCTTGAAATTTTAAATATCAAAAGTTTACACGCCATTATTGGAGGTTCTTTAGGAGGCGGAATCGGTTGGGAAATGCTGGTAAAAAAGCCACATCTTGCCGAAATTTTCATCCCGGTAGCCTGCGATTTTAAAACCCACGACTGGCTTCATGCACAGTGTCTGGTTCAGAAATTCTTGTTAAACCAAAACGATGAACCTTTACAGAAAGCCAGAATTCATGCAATGTTGTGTTACAGGACTCCTGAATCGTTAAATAGCAGATTTCAAAACAGATACAGTGAAGAAAAGCAGAGATTAGAGTCGGAAGACTGGCTTGTTTATCACGGAAAAGCTTTAAACGAAAGATTTAGTTTAAAATCATATAAGCTCATGAATCATTTGCTGATGAACATCAATACCAATGAAGAACATTTGGAAAAAATTCAGGCGCGAATGCACATGATCTCTGTAGATACAGATTTATTTTTCCCTGCTTCAGAAATCCGAATGTGTTTTGAAAAGCTGAAAGAGAAAAACAAAGATGTTTTCTATCACGAGATCACCTCAGTTCATGGGCACGATGCCTTCTTAATGGAATATAAACAATTAAATACGATCATTAAAAATATTTTGAAAAATGAGTAAGATTAATGCTAAAGAAATAAAATTTTTAAAAAACAGATCCATCATCAAATTTGAAGGAGAAGATTTCTTGGGTGAAATCGGGATTGACGGACGAATTTTTAAAGCGCTTACTTTGGCGCGAATCAGTGTGGGAGTAATTTCCCAGCAGGCAATTGAAAACGGAATCTCCATTTTAGTTCATGAAAACGATTCCGAAAAAGCAGTCAATTGTCTGATTGACGAATTTGAACCAGAAAGAAAATCGGGGAAAGTTTCCCAGATTTACAGCATCAATAATGTGTCGGTGTTAGGATTTGTTGCAGAGGACTTCAACAAAGTATTGGCGGAACTCGCAAGAAATAATGTCTTTCCATTGCTTTTGAACCAGATTGCAGCCGAAAAACGTGTAAATATCGTTGTGACATCTTCACAGGACGAAAAAGCAAAAAATATCATCGAATCTGAAATTTCCAAAAAACCGAAAACCGTTCATCTGGCAATCATCGGTCACGGAAACGTAGGGAAAACCTTAATACAGCAGGTTTTGGAATCTTCGGAAGAAATTAAAAGACGAAAAAAAATAGACCTGAAAGTTGTTGCAGTCGCCAATTCCAGGAAAATAGCATTCAACAAAAAAGGATTCGACAGCAATTGGAATGATGAGGTTTTAACGGCAGAAAAACCTTCCGATGTTCAGGAGCTGATTAATTTCTCCAAAGAAAATCAGCTTGAAAATTTAATCGTTGTGGATAACACCGCAAGCAAAGACTTCGTAAAAAATTACCACACTTTGGCAGAAAACGGCTTCGATCTCGTTTCTTCCAACAAAATTTTCAACACCCTTCCCATTTCAGAATACCGTCAACTAAGATATACGTTGAACAAAAACAACAGACGATATCTCTACGAAACCAATGTGGGAGCAGGTTTACCATTGATCGACACCATTAAACTTCTACATCTTTCAGGAGAAAATATTACCAGAATTAAAGGCGTTTTCTCGGGAACATTAAGCTATGTTTTCAATAATTTTTCTTTAAGAGACGATAAGTTTTCCACCATCATCAATGAAGCGTTTGAAAAAGGATATACAGAACCCGATCCGAGAGAAGACCTGTCAGGAAACGATGTGGCAAGAAAATTATTGATTCTGGCGAGAGAATTAGACCTAATCAACGAATTTGAAGATATTAAAATTCAGAATCTGGTGCCGGAAAATCTGCTTTCTGTTTCCAAATCAGAATTCCTTTCAAGACTGGACGAATTAGATGCGGAATATCAGAAAATCAAAGAAAATCAGGAAGAAGGACACGTTTTAAGATATGTGGGAGATCTTCACGGAGATTTGCAGAAAGAAAAAGGAGAACTCGATGTGAAATTAATTTCCGTTCCGGCAACTTCCGCGTTAGGACAACTGAAAGGCTCAGATTCAATCTTCGAAATCTACACTGAAAGTTACGGTGAAAACCCAATTGTCATCATGGGAGCCGGAGCCGGCGCAATAGTTACGGCAAGAGGTGTATTCGGAGACATTTTAAGAGTAAGTGAAACGAAATAGAAGAACCTATGAACCCGAAGGGTTCAATATTAATAGCCGTAGGTAGAACCTATGGAACGAAATAAAACAGCGTTTAAACCCGAAGGGTTCAATATTAATAGCCGTAGGTGAAAACCTATGGAAAAAATAAAACATTAATAGCCGTAGGTAAAATCTATGGAACTATGGAACGAAATAATAATATAACAATTTAATAATGTAGCAGTTACCAATATTCATTACAATTGTCATGCTGAGCTTGTCGAAGCACCTTATTGTTACATTGCTAAACCGATACATTGTTACATTTTAAACTATATGGAAAACGAAAATTTTGAAACCTTTGCCATAAGAACCCAGACTGAAAGAACCCAGTTTGATGAACATTCCACGCCTTTGTATCTCACATCCAGCTTTATTTTTCAGGATGCGGAAGACATGAGAGCGAGCTTTGCGGAAGAAAAACCAAAAAATTTATACAGCCGTTTTTCAAATCCGAACGTAACAGAATTTACCGATAAAATTGCCAAAATGGAAGGCGCAGAAGCAGGGTATGCTTTTGCCACAGGAATGGCAGCGATTTACTCCACATTTGCGACTTTGTTAAATGCCGGAGATCATATTGTAAGCTGTCAGTCGGTTTTCGGTTCTACTCATACCTTATTCACAAAATATTTCCCGAAATGGAATATTGAAACAACCTATTTTAAAGCAGAAGACGCCGAGAATGTTGAACAATATATTCAGCCCAATACAAAAATTCTGTATCTGGAAACACCTACCAATCCTGCGATTGAGGTTTTGGATTTAGAGTTTTTCGGACAGATTGCGAAGAAACACAACTTAATTTTTATTGTGGATAACTGCTTTGCGACACCTTATCTGCAACAACCGATAAAATACGGAGCAGACATCGTTGTGCATTCCGCAACCAAGTTAATTGACGGACAAGGTCGTGTTTTAGGAGGAGTAGCGGTTGGAAGAGAAGATCTGATTCGTGAAATCTATCTTTTCGCCAGAAATACAGGTCCTGCCATGTCGCCTTTCAACGCCTGGGTTTTGTCTAAAAGTCTCGAAACACTGGCAATTCGTGTAGAAAAACATTGCGAGAACGCTTTAAAAGTAGCTGAGTTTCTTGAAAATCATCCAAATGTAGAACTGGTAAAATATCCGTTCTTAAAATCTCATCCAAGCTATGAAATTGCAAAAAAACAGATGAAATTAGGCGGAAACATCGTTGCCTTCGAAATCAAAGGCGGAATTGAAGGGGGGAGAAACTTTTTAGATAAAATAAAAATGTGTTCCCTTTCCGCAAACTTAGGCGATACGAGAACCATTGTAACACATCCTGCTTCTACAACGCACTCTAAACTATCAGACGAAGAAAGAAATGAAGTCGGAATTACTGCAGGTCTGGTTCGTTGTTCAGTAGGTCTGGAAAATGTGGAAGATATCATTGCAGATTTAAGACAGGCATTGGATTAATTTGATTTGGGCAGCTTTATCCGCATGTAGTTTATCCTGAGTCTATCGAAGGGCTCCCGCTTTTTTGCCTCCGCTTCGCTACAGCAAAAAGAGCTCCGCTCAAGTCGGGCTGCGAAAGATTCAGCATTATAAAACCCGAAGGGTTCAACAATAATAACCGTAGGTGCAACCTATGGAAAAAATATAATAAATGAAAAATTCAGAACAACTATACAAAGCATTATCCGAAAGAATTTTAATTCTTGACGGAGCGATGGGAACCATGCTTCAGCGGTATAAATTCGAAGAAGAAGATTACCGTGGCGAACGTTTCAAAAACTGGGAACATCCGGTAAAAGGAAACAATGATTTGTTGTCTTTAACGCAGCCCCACGCAATAGAAGAAGTTCACAAAAAATACCTTGAAGCGGGAGCAGACATCATCGAGACCAATACATTTTCAGGAACAACCATTGCCATGGCAGATTATCACATGGAAGATCTCGTTTACGAACTGAATTACGAATCTGCAAAAATTGCAAGAAAAGCCTGCGACGAGTACACCGCGAAAAATCCGGATAAACCAAGATTTGTGGCAGGTTCTATCGGTCCAACCAACAGAACCGCAAGTTTAAGTCCCGATGTAAACGATCCCGGATACAGAGCCATTACTTTTGATGAACTGAGAATCGCTTACAAACAACAGTGCGAAGCTTTATTGGACGGAGGATCAGATATTCTTTTGGTAGAAACCATTTTCGATACATTGAATGCAAAAGCAGCCCTTTTCGCCATTGACGAACTTCAGGACGAAAGAAATATCAAGATTCCAATCATGGTTTCAGGAACCATTACCGACGCTTCAGGAAGAACATTGAGCGGACAGACAGCAGAAGCATTTCTGATCTCAGTTTCCCATTTAAACCTTTTAAGTGTAGGTTTTAACTGCGCTTTGGGAGCAAACCAATTGACGCCTTATCTGGAGACTTTAGCCCACAATTCAGAATTTGCTGTTTCAGCTTATCCGAACGCAGGTCTACCAAATGCTTTCGGGAAGTATGATGAAACTCCGGAAGATATGGCGAGTCAGATCAAAGAATACGTCGAAAAAGGATTAATCAACATCATTGGAGGCTGCTGCGGAACAACGCCGGAACACATCAAGGCAATTGCAGATCTGGTTTCGCAATATCCGCCAAGAAAATTGAGAGAATTGGTCTGAATGAATAGAATTTTTTAATTAAAACAGTAAAAAAAAGGAACAGTTTTTAATATTATATTTAATTATCACACAAAATTAAATATAATGGAAAAACCTATTTACTTTAAAAATTCAGAGGATGCCAAATTGTTTAATGAACTCAGAAAAAAAGTGAACCAAAGAGTAGAAGCCATTCCCGAAAACAGGGACATTTATATTCAGATCAAAGCAGTTATTCTGCCTTTGGTCTATTTCGGTTTATATGTCTTTGCACTTCTACATGCAGATCAGTCTGGAGTTTATATCCTGAGTTTCATTCTGATGGGGTTTTCTCTGGTTTTAATTTATCTGAATTTAATTCATGAAGCGGCTCACAATAATATTTTTAAAAGTAAAACACTGAACAGTCTGGTTTTACAGATTTTCGATTTTGTGGGAGCCAATTCCTACATCTGGAAAAAAAGACACATCGCAAGCCATCACGCATATCCGAATGTGGACGGTTGGGATACGGATATTGAGCAGAGCGGACTGCTGTTAATCGTTCCGTGGATCAAAGCAAAAGGGATTCAGAAATACCAGCACCGCTTTTTCTTTCTGGTCTATCCTTTATATCTGTTCAACTGGATGTTTATTCGTGATTTCAGAGATTTTTTCGATAATGAAAGAGTGATCTTGAAAACGCAGGGAGCGATTCCTGTAAAAGAAAAAATTAAAATGGTGGCGTATAAACTGTTTTACTTTTTCTATCAGATTGGCGTTCCCGTTCTGTTTTTTAAAGTCTCTTTAGGCTTGGCTTTGGGAGCATGGTTTTTACAGGTAATTGCAGCGAGTATTTTTGCGCTTTTTGTCCTGTTGCCTTTGCATCCGCTTCCCGATAATGCCTTTCCGAAACTGGATGAGAAAAACGAACTTCCTTACAGTTGGCTTCATCATCAGTTTGAAGTCACCAACGATTTAAAAGAAAATAACTGGTTTGTGCGGAATATTTTGGGGAATTTCAACTTTCATGTTGCCCACCATCTTTTTCCGAATTACAGTTATGCCTATTATAATGAAATTACAGAAGAAATCGAGCAGTTTGCCAAAGAACACGGCTTAGCATACAAAAGATTTCCAATGACCACCGCTTTGGGCAAACATGTCGATTTGCTGAAGCAAAATGCAAATAATGCATATTTTATTTTAGAAGAATAAATTGATGAAATATTTAAGATTATCGGGGCTTGAGCCTTTGATTATTACACCGGAAAGTAACTTTATCAACGTTGGGGAAAGAACCAATGTTGCCGGTTCAAAGAAATTTTTAAGATTAATAAAAGAAGAAAAATTCGGGGAAGCGCTCGATATTGCACGCCATCAGGTTGAAGGCGGTGCGCAGATTCTCGACGTTAATTTTGACGATGGACTGATCGACGGAAAGGCTTCCATGATTAAATTTTTAAACCTGATTGCCTCAGAACCGGACATCGCAAGAATCCCTCTTATGATCGACTCTTCAAAATGGGAAATTCTGGAAGCCGGATTGCAGGTTGCACAGGGAAAATGTGTGGTCAATTCCATCAGCTTAAAAGGTGGTGAAGAAGAATTCATCAAACAGGCAAAAGCCATCAAAAGATACGGAGCAGCCGTTATTGTCATGGCTTTTGATGAGGTGGGACAAGCCGATACCTACGAACGCAGAATCGAAATTTCAAAACGTTCCTATGATATTTTAGTGAACCGTTTAAATTTCCCTGCCGAAGATATTATTTTCGACTTAAATATTTTCCCTGTGGCAACGGGAATGGATGAACACCGAAGAAATGCCATCGATTTTATTGAAGCAACAAGATGGGTTCGCCAAAATCTTCCGTATGCATCCGTAAGTGGTGGAGTTTCCAATGTCTCGTTCTCGTTCCGTGGAAATGATACGGTGAGAGAAGCGATGCACTCGGTTTTCCTGTATCACGCCATTCAGGCAGGAATGAATATGGGAATCGTAAATCCTGCGATGCTGGAAGTATATGATGAAATCAATAAAGAACTTTTGGAGCTTGTTGAAGACGTCATTCTTGATAAAAGAGAGGATGCAACAGAACGCCTTCTTGACTATTCTGAAAAAAATAAATCAGTTAAAAAAGAGAAAGTTGAAGAACTTGAATGGCGTACAAAACCTTTACAGGAAAGGATTACCCATTCTTTAGTAAAAGGAATCGACCGTTTTATCGAGGAAGATGTGGAGGAAGCAAGATTACAGGCAGAAAAACCGCTTCATGTCATTGAAATTAATTTAATGACCGGAATGGGCGTTGTGGGAGATCTGTTCGGAAGCGGAAAAATGTTTTTACCGCAGGTTGTAAAATCGGCGCGGGTCATGAAAAAAGCGGTGGCGTATTTACAGCCATTCATCGAAGCTGAAAAAGACGGAACAAAACCTGCCAACGGAAAAATCCTGATGGCAACGGTAAAAGGAGATGTTCATGATATTGGTAAAAACATTGTGAGTGTAGTTTTAGGATGCAACAACTACGAAATTGTGGATCTTGGCGTAATGGTTCCGGCTGAAAAAATTATTCAGACCGCGATTGAAGAAAAAGTGGATGTGATTGGACTTAGCGGACTGATTACACCAAGTCTGGATGAAATGGTGTACATCGCTCAGGAACTGGAAAGACAGAATTTAAATTTCCCTTTACTGATTGGTGGTGCAACAACTTCAAAAGCACATACGGCCGTAAAAATTGATTTAAAATATAAAAATGCAGTAGTTCACGTCAATGATGCTTCCAGAGCGGTAAACGTGGTAAGTTCATTATTGGGCGACCGAAATAAAGAATATGTTGATGATCTAAAAAGCGAATATTCTGAATTCCGTGAAAAGTTCCTGAACAGACAGGTAGAAAAAGACTATGTTTCTATTCAAGAAGCCAGACAGAATAAATTTAAAATCGACTGGGAAAATGAACAAATTTTTACACCCAATCAGTTAGGAATTACCGTTGTTGAAAATCAGGATCTGAGAGAATTATTGCCTTTCATCGACTGGTCGCCGTTTTTCAGAAGCTGGGATCTTCACGGCAAATATCCTAATATTTTGGAAGATGAGGTTGTAGGAGTTCAGGTAAAAGAATTGTTCAAAGATGCTCAGGTGATCTTAAAAAGAATTTTGGATGAAAAGTTATTAACGGCAAAAGCTATTTTCGGAATTTTCAAAGCCAATTCCAACGAAACGGATGATATTTTAATTTTTGATGAAAACAACGATCAGAAAACGAAGTTCATTACCTTGAGACAGCAGGCGCAGCGTTCAAAAGGGAAAGATTATCTGGCGTTAAGCGATTTTATTGCCCCTGAAAGTTCAGGAAAAACCGATTATATGGGAGCTTTCTGTGTAACAACCGGTTTCGGAACGGATGAACTGGCGCAGGAATACGAAAAAGCAAATGACGACTACAACGCGATCATGGTAAAAGCTTTGGCAGACCGTTTTGCAGAAGCTTATGCAGAATTTCTGCATAAAAAAGTGAGAACGGAATATTGGGGCTATGCCAATCAGGAAAATTTAACCAACGAAGAATTGATTGCTGAAAAGTATAAAGGAATTCGTCCCGCTCCGGGTTATCCTGCGTGTCCGGATCACTTAGAAAAACACGCAATCTGGGATCTACTGAAAGTGGAAGAAAATATCGGAGTTTATCTGACGGAAAGTTTAGCGATGTTCCCGACTGCTTCGGTTTCCGGGTACTATTTCGGAAGTCCGCACGCCAAATATTTCGGATTGGGGAAAATTGCAGAAGATCAGTTGAAAGATTATTCGGTAAGAAAAGGAATTGCTTTGCAGGAAGCGAGAAAATGGCTGAATCCTAATTTGGCAGACGGAATTTAATATGAAAAATAATTTCTCTTTTTTATTTTTAATCATAAACTGTTTTTTGTTTTCACAGAATTGTAAATATACTGTGAATGTAAACAATGAAGGCTTTAATGAAACAGGGAAGTTTAATCTGAAGATTACGAATATAGACCAAAAGTCTTTTAAAATTCCTAAAATCATTAATTTTTGTAACATAAGATTGGTGGCTCTCGAATTTTACAATGAGGAAAGTCAGGCTTTTGAAAAAGCAAACCTTGCAAATAAGGATATTGACTGCTTCGCATTTAAAGATAAGAGCAGAAATCTCCAACCAAATAAAAATCATTTTTATGAGGTAAATATGAAGTCAGAATTTGAAGTGCTGCAAAGCGAGAAGTTTTTTGACAGTTTCAAAAACAGAAAATACCGTTTTAAAGTTTCTTTTCCTTTAGATTCTTATAATCAGTGTGGAGAATCGAATATTTTAACAACAGAATGGATTTATAAAAATTAAAACCCATACAAATTATCAGCTATAAATAAATGAAAATCACAGACCATATAAAAAACGCAAACGGAAAAACGTTATTCTCTCTTGAAGTCGTTCCGCCGCAAAAAGGAATCGGAATTGAAGATCTTTATAAAAATATTGATCCTTTAATGGAATTTAAACCGCCATTCATCGACGTTACGACTTCCAGAGAAGAATATATTTATATCGACAAAGGAAACGGATTAATGGAGCGCAGAATTACCCGAATGCGTCCCGGAACGTTGGGAATCTGTGCTTCGATTCAGCATAAATACAATGTAGATACCGTTCCGCATCTGCTTTGTGGAGGTTTTACCAAGGAAGAAACAGAATATCTTCTGGTAGACTGTATGTATCTCGGAATTGATAACGTGATGGCTCTCAGAGGAGATGCGATGAAAGGACATCAGTATTTTGAGCCAACTCAGGGAGGTCACGGAAGTGCAATGGAACTGGTTCACCAGATTAACGATCTGGGAAGAGGAAAATATCTGCATAATCAGGATGAAATTTGTGATGAACATAATAAATTCTGCATCGGTGTTGCCGGATATCCTGAAAAGCACATGGAAGCACCTTCAATGAATTATGATCTGAAATGGCTGAAACAAAAAGTGGATGCGGGAGCAGATTATATCGTGACCCAAATGTTTTTCGATAATAAAAAATTCATTGAATTTGTTCAGAAAGCCAGAGAAATGGGGATTACAGTTCCTATTATCCCGGGAATTAAACCAATTGCCACGAAAAAGCATTTAAAGATTTTACCTCAGGTTTTTAAAATTGATCTTCCGGAAGATTTAATAAACGAAGTGGAGAATGCCAAAAATAATGAAGCCGTAAAACAAATCGGAATCGAATGGGCAATCGCACAATGCAGAGAATTGCTGGAATTCGGAGTTCCGGTTCTGCATTTCTATTCCATGGGGAAAAGTGATAATATTAAAAAAGTAGCGGGAGCGCTATTCTAATAAACTGAAAAGTGAATTTTTGATTGGAGTTCTGCATTTTTGCAGAACTTTTTTATAGGGTTTCGGCGGCGAAGCCGCCGAAACCCTATAAATTACAAAACAGGATGCCTCTCAAACTCCTTATTCCTGTCAAAAAGATAACGGTACGTCGCTAATTTTCGGGTGACCGTAGTATCAAGATTTTCCGCAATTTTAATCATCTTAGGATTAAAATCCCCGATCCACTGCATTTCAGTGATTTTAAAATCTGTATGTTTCCTTAAATGTTGCGTTCCTTCCCAGATCATGTAGCCTTCAACACCTTTCCTTTGCCATTCCGGAACAACGCCGAAAACCAGACCCACCATTTTTTCGTTCTTCTTAAACTGTTTAATCCAGAGAAACTTCAGCTTTTCCCAGATCCCGAATTTCCCGTTCAGATATTTAAACCACTGATTCGTATCCGGAAGATTCATCCACATTGCAATCGGTTTTTCATTTTCGTAAACAAACCATGAAATATGTTCATTAATGATGGGTTTCATCGTTTTAAACATTTTCAGCACTTTAGATTCCTGCATACATTTTCCTTCGCCGTGTGCAGCCCACGCTTTATTATAAATTTCCGTAAAATCTCTGGCAAATTTCTCCAGATTATTTTTCGTCATCGGTTTTGCGGAAAGATCTGGATTCTTACTGTGTTTGGCGTGCATAACCGTAAAAAGTCTCGAAACTTCAGCGAAAATAGGTCTTGAAAAACAAAGCTGCTCAAAATAAATTTTAAACCCGTAGTTTTCAAAGAGATCTTTGTAATAAGGAAAATTGTAATTCATTCCGAACAGAGGTTCGATAAAACCATCAATTACCAGTCCCCAGAATTTGTCGCGCTCCCCGAAATTAATCGGTCCGTCCATTGCTTCCATTCCTCTTTGCTGAAGCCAGTTTTTGCAGTGATCAAAAATAAAGTCTGCAGTTTCCTGATCATTGATACAATCGAAAAACCCGATTCCACCGGTCGGCTGTTTTTGCTGATACGTTTCGTTAATGAAAACCGCAACTTTGCCTACGGTTTTATTTTCTTTATTTTTAAACAAAAATCTTGCACATTCGCCGTTTTTAAAAAATCTGTTTTTTTGAGGGTTAAAAATATCTTCGATATCAATATTTCGGGGTCTTATATAGTTTTTGTCCTTTTGATAAAGCCTTGCCGGAAATTCTAAAAATTCCTTTCTCTGAGATTGGTTTTGTACTTCTTCAGCAGTAATCATGGTGTAAAATGATAGTGGGGGTAAAAGATAATGTTTTTCGCCCAAATTAAATATGACGAACAGATTTTATCCGTATTTTTGTGCAAATTAAATAAAAATGGTTGATTTTACGGATAACGACGATGATATTTTCACAGGAAAAGAACATACGCCTATAAGGGAAGATGCTTTTGATAAATCACCGGAAGAAAAGATAGAAAAAATTACCGAACTGTTTGGGGAAATCATGGAAACGCTGGGTTTAGACATGACCGACGATTCTTTAAAAGACTCTCCGAAACGTGTTGCTAAAATGTACGTAAATGAAATTTTCGGAGGACTTCTTCCAGAAAACAAACCGGGAATTTCCACATTCTCAAATAAATACAAATACCGCCAAATGTTGGTGGAAAAAGATATCACCGTTTATTCGTTCTGTGAACATCACTTCCTGCCGATTATCGGAAGAGCACACGTTGCTTACATTTCGAACGGAGAAGTTATAGGTCTTTCAAAAATTAACAGGATTGTGGATTATTATGCAAAAAGACCGCAGGTTCAGGAAAGACTGACGATGCAGATTGTAAACGCTTTAAAAGAAGCTTTAGGAACAAAAGATGTTGCCTGTATCATCGATGCAAAACACCTCTGCGTTAATTGCAGAGGAATAAAAGATACCGCAAGTTCTACCATTACCGCAGAATTAAGCGGGATTTTCAGAACCAATCCTATCACAAGACAGGAATTTCTTCATTATGTGGGAAGCCATGCGAAATTGGATTAAAGTAATTAAATGAATGGACTATCAGATTCTTAAAAATATTGTTGAAGAAGAACTTCTTAAATTCGAAGAAATTAATGAAGAAGATTGGGCATATAAAATTTCACCAGAAAAATGGTCAAAAAAAGAAATTTTAGGTCATCTTTGTGACAGTGCTTTATCCAATATCAGAAGATTTGTAATCACACAATACAAAGAAAATGAGAATATTGTCTATGATCAGGATTTTTGGGTAAAAGCCCAGAATTATCAGAATATTCCAACGTCGGATATCATCAGTCTTTGGAAGATTTTGAATCTTCAGATTGTACATGTAGTTGAAAATATTCCGGATGAAGATTTACAGAGAACCTGTGATATGACGAAAACAGAACCTCAGATTTTTACTTTGGAATTCATCATTAATGATTATATTAGTCATTTACAACATCATTTAAAAGCTATTTAATAATGATAAAATTTAAAAAAGTTTCAGATAAAATTTTTATTACAACAATTATTTGTTGTGAAAGACTTATCCTGAATTAAATTAAAAAAAATCATTAATTAATCATCAATTATCATTCATAAGAAATCATGCAACTAAAAATATACAACTCGCTTGCGGGAGAAAAAGAAATATTCAAGCCGATTTTAGAAGGAAATGTAGGAATGTACGTCTGCGGACCGACCGTTTACAGCAATGTACACTTGGGAAATGTAAGAACCTTCCTTTCTTTCGACTTCATCTACAGAAGTTTAATGCATTTGGGCTATAAAGTTCGTTACGTAAGAAACATTACCGATGCAGGTCACCTTACCGACGACGGCGACGTGAATAATGACAGGTTCGTAAAACAGACTCGTCTTGAAAAGTTAGAGCCAATGGAAATCGTACAGAAATACACGGTAGATTTTCATAAAGTGTTGGATATGTTCAATTTACTTCCTCCGAATATTGAACCGACTGCAACCGGTCATATCGTAGAGCAGATCGAACTTACTCAAAAATTAATTGAAAGAGGATTCGCCTACGAAAGCAACGGTTCTGTGTATTTCGATGTGTTGGAATACAACAGAAGAGGCTTAAACTATGGTGAACTTTCAAAAAGAAATATCGAAGAACTTTTTGCCAATACCCGTGATCTCGACGGACAGGGTGAAAAGAAAAATCCGCAGGATTTCGCATTGTGGAAAAAAGCTTCTCCGGCACACATCATGAGGTGGAATTCGCGTTGGGGAGAAGGTTTTCCGGGATGGCATCTGGAATGTACTGCAATGAGTACAAAATATTTAGGAGAAACTTTTGATATTCACGGAGGCGGAATGGATCTTAAATTTCCGCACCATGAATGTGAAATCGCACAGGGAAAAGCCTGCAATGATGCTTCTCCGGTAAATTACTGGATGCACGCCAATATGTTGACGATGAATTCTCAGCGTATGAGCAAATCCACAGGAAATTATATTTTGCCGATGCAGTTGGTGACAGGAGAAAACGATTTCTTTGAAAAACCTTTCCATCCTTCCATCGTTCGTTTCTGCTTTTTGCAGGCACATTACAGAAGTGTTTTAGACATTTCAAATGATGCCATGATTGCGAGTGAAAAAGGATACACGAGATTGATGGAAGCCATTAAAGTACTGGACAGCATCACTCCTAATGGCGAAAAACAATCCGGTTTCAGTCTTGAAGAATGGAAAAATAAAGCGTATGATGCATTAACGGACGATTTCAATTCTCCGGTTTTAATTGCACATTTATTTGAAGCGGTAAAATATATCTTTGCTTTAAATGATGGAAAGGAAACAATCTCAACGAAAGATTTAGAGGAACTGAAATCTACTTTAAATGCTTTGGTTTTCGACGTTTTGGGACTTCAGACGATTGAGGAGAACAACAATGAAAAACTGGATCAGACCCTGAAAGTTTTAATCGAGTTGAGAAATCAGGCAAGAAAATCAAAAAATTTCGAACTTTCCGATCAGATCCGCGATAAGCTTCTTGCTGAAGGCATCGAACTGAAAGACGGAAGAGACGGAACTTCTTATGTTTTGAATTAAAATAAAGCTTCAGGGCTTTTAATATATCTCCCGCAGATTTTACAGATTGCGCAGATTTTTTACAGAATCATCCGCCAAATCTGTAAAATCTGCGGGAGTTTTTTTATACATAATACTGTCATTTCGACGAAGGAGAAATCTATCAAATATAATCGCAGAAATGCTTTCAGCATGACAAACTTTGTGAATAATTTCGCTGAGTGAAATCAAAGATTCAACGTATTCAAACGCCTTTGCGAACGAAAGGTATTTTCAGACATTTTGAATTAAAAGTTTTAAACTTTTTTATCTCCCGCATATTGTACAGATTACGCAGATTTTAAACAAATTTATCTGCTAAATCCGCAAAATCTGCGGGAGTTTTTTATATACTCTTCTATCATTTCGACGAAGGAGAAATCTACCAAATATAATTGTAGAGATGCTTTCAGCATGACAAATTTTGTGAATGATTTTGCTGAGTGAAATCAAAGATTCAACGTATTCAAACGCCTTTGCGAACGAAAGGTATTTTCAGAAATTTTGAATTAAAAGTTTTAATTTTTTTTATCTCCCGCATATTGTACAGATTACGAAGATTTTAAACCAATTTATCTGCTAAATCCGCAAAATCTGCGGGAGTTTTTTTATACATAATACTGTCATTTTGACGAAGGAGAAATCTACCAAATATAATTGTAGAGATGCTTTCAGCATGACAAATTTTGTAAATAACTTCGCTGTGAAATCGAAGATTCGACGAAGTCAAACGCCTTCGCGAACGAAAATATGCTCAGACATTTTCAAAAAAACTTGCGACTTTGCGTTAAAAACTAATTCTTAGATTTAAATCTCAATCTTAATTTTTTTTCATATTCAATCCAAAAATTACGTAACTTAGTCATAATAAAATGATTAAAAATTTAAATGGATAGACTATGAAAAAACATTTATTCCCTTTATTTCTGTTGTTGATGGGCGCAAATGCTTCGGCACAGCAGGATTTTTTTGCTTTGGTCGGAAAAGATACTCAGAGTATTGTTTTCAATGATTTTCGTGCCATCGACGGAACAAGCGGAACTTCCGGAGAACAGATCTTTAATGCAGATTCTTCTGCAAGAGTTTTCTCACAGAGCAGGAACGGCGCTGTAACCGAGGATAAGAATACCTACAATAACGCGCAGGCTGTAAATATGGCAACGCTGGCTTATGATTCTTACAATAATAATCTGATCTATATGCCAATGTTTTCTTCCAATATTTACGTTTTAAATGCAAAAACGAAAGAAATTACTCTGGTGGAAAACAATGTTGCAAGAGTTACTTCGTGTGACATCAATTCTCATGTAACGAGAATGACAACAGGTTATGACGGAAATATTTACGCGATCAACAATTCCGGAACACAGTTTTTGCAGATCAGCAGAAAAGGAAATCAATATGTGGTTAACGATTTGGGGATCATTAAAGATGATGCTTCCAACGGAAAAAATTCTTTCACTACTATTGAAACAGGTTTCGGAGGAGATATGATTGCCGATGCAGAAAATAATTTCTATGTTTTTTCGGCTTCGGGAAATGTTTTCAAACTTTCTCCAAAGGAAATGAAGGCTAAATTCATAGGAAAAATTGCCGGAATTCCTGAAAATTATTCAGTAAACGGATCTGCCGTAAATTCAAAAGGGAAAGTGGTGATTGCAAGTGCAAAAGGAGCTTCTCTTTATGAAGTGGATCTTACTACTTTACAGGCAAAACCGCTTGGAGGAGAGCAGAATCTGCATATTTATGATTTGGCAAGTAAATATTTTGCGAATGATAAAACCATTTCTAATAATGCTTATGCCAATCTGGATATTTATCCGACAAGAGTGGATGAAAAGTATATTAATGTGAATGTAAATGACAAAGCCGTAAAAGGAAACATTACACTGAATGTTTTTGATTTGTCAGGAAAAAATGTGATGAAACAGAATTTATCTGTAAAAGACAGTTCATTAAATCAACAGGTTTATCTTAAAAATCTGATCAGCGGAGCTTATCTGGTAAACATTACCGACGAATCCGGAAAAGTATTATTAAACAAGAAAATTTTAGTTACAGAATAATCTTTAACTTTGTATAAAGCTTAGAAACCTTTTCAGACATTTTGAAAAGGTTTTTTTTAATGAATATTTGATATTCAATAAGTTTTATTTTTCAGGATTATAATGTATTTTTATAAAAAAATATAAATGAAGCTATACTTTAATGTAGGTTACAGTGCGAAAGTCGGAGAGAATCTGCAATTGATGATCAAAGATGAAGGCTCTGTACATCAGACTCATGCTATGTTTTACGGAGAAAACGGATTGTGGAAGTGTGAGGTGGATTACTTTTCCAAAACCATATCATATCACTATCAGCTTATCGATGAAAGAGGAAATATTCTTCGCGAGGAGTTTGTTCCGCATCATCTTACTTTTCCGCACAATTACAAGGAATTTGTGGTTTTTGACGAATGGAATAACAAAAATTTCCCTGAAAACTACCTCAATAATAAAATTCTCTATAACAAGCTGAATACATTCAAGCCGGAAAAAGTTTCTGTGCTGAAAAAGCATACGCATTTATTCAGAATAGAAGCTCCGATTTATAATCCGGACTGGAAAATTGTTGTATTCGGAAGTACGGCTTCATTAGGAAATTGGGACTACGAAAAGGCGATCCATCTGTCTCAGACCGATTTCGGCATTTGGGAAACTTCTCTGGAAATTCCTGAAAACGAATTTATTCAATATAAATACTGTCTTTACGATGCCGGTAAAGGGAAAGTAATCGATGTGGAAACAGGCGAAAACAGATTTGCTCTGCCTAATCAGTCGAAGGACGTTTTACAGATTGTTTCGGATCATTATTTTAAATTCAAACTGTATCAGATGTATCACGATGCAGGAGTTGCTGTTCCTGTCTTCTCTCTGAGAACGGAAGACGGCTTCGGTGTTGGCGAATTTTCCGATATGAAAAAACTCGCGGACTGGGCAAAAGAAACCAATCTCGGAATTATCCAGATTCTGCCGATTAACGATACAACGGCAAATTATTCATGGACAGATTCTTATCCTTATGCAGCAGTTTCTGTATATGCGCTTCATCCGCAGTATATTTCCCTTGAAAATCTTGATTTTGCGTTACCTAAAGATTTAATTGAAGATTATCAGGCTGAAAAGTCAGAGCTAAATTCATTAGAATTAATCGATTACGAAAAGATGATTTCCGGAAAATGGAAATATCTGAAAGCCGTTTTCAATGAAGATAAAGAAAAGATTTACAAGGACAGAAACTTCAGGAAATTCATCAAAGACAACGAGAGCTGGCTTCTTCCTTATGCAGCATTCTGTGTACTGAGGGACAAATACAAGACTCCGAATTTCAACGAATGGAAAACGCATAAAAAATATATTGCAGGAAAGGTTTCTGCATTTTTTTCAGCAAAAAGTAAAGATTATGATGCTTCTATGCTTCATGCATGGGTTCAGTATCAGCTTCATAAGCAATTAAAGGATGCGATTGATTATACGCATAACCTCGGAATTTCCGTAAAAGGGGATCTGCCGATTGGAATCTACAGACATTCTGTGGAAGCATGGACAGAACCTGAACTTTTCGGAATGGATTTTCAGGCAGGAGCACCGCCGGATCAGTTCACAGAATTGGGGCAGAACTGGGAATTCCCTACCTACAATTGGGAAGCCATGAAAGCTGATGATTACAAGTGGTGGAAAAACAGGTTCAAAGCATTGGAACAGTATTTTGATGCGATGAGAATCGACCATATTTTAGGGTTTTTCAGAATCTGGAGAATGCCGGTTTCTGCAACTCAGGGAATTTTAGGATATTTTTATCCTGCCGTTCCTATTACGCTGGAAGAATTCAGTGCACGACATATTCCTTTTAATTTTGACAGATACTGTAAGCCATTTATCAATGATCATATTCTCTGGAAATATTTAGGCGAAAACAGCGGAAAAGCGCTTGAATTTATCAATAATAATCAGAACGGAACCTATTCATTTAAAGAAGAATTCAATACACAGCGTAAATTAGCCGACTTTTTTAAGAAAAATCCACAAGGTCCCATTGAAGATCAGTTGATTTCTCTTTGTGCCAATGTTTTATTTTTAATTGAGGAACGAAACGGACAGGTTGTTTATCATCCGAGATTTAATGTGTACAACACAGAATCTTACAAATATCTTTCGGATTGGGAGAAAAAATCGATCTACGATCTGTATCACGACTATTTCTTCAAAAGACAGGATCATCTTTGGTATGAAAAAGCGATGGAGAAACTTCCGATGATTCTTAATGCTACAGAAATGCTGATCTGCGGGGAAGATTTAGGTCTTGTTCCGGATTGTGTTCCTGTTGTGATGGATGAACTGGCAATTATTGCATTAAAAGTTCAGAGAATGCCTTCGGATAATATACCTTTTTATAATCCAAAAGATGCAGGTTATCTGAATGTGGTGACCGCTTCCTCACACGACAGCTCAACGTTGAGACAGTGGTGGAAAGAAGATCCGGCGCTTACACAAAAGTATTTCAATCAGCAGTTGGTACAGTATGGAAAAGCTCCGGAAGAACTGGATCCTCATTTAGCCGAAATTATAATGAAACAGCATCTTTATAATGACTCAATGTTAGCCATTTTCCCGATTCAGGAGTTTTTAGCAACGGATAAAAATCTTAGCAATCCTAAAATGGATAATGAAAGAATCAACAATCCCGCAGTTTTTCCACATTACTGGAGATACAGGATGCATCTTAATCTGGAAGACCTGAAAGAGCAGAAAGATTTTAACCAAAAAATCGCTTATTGGATTAAAGACAGTGGAAGAATATAAATTTAACATTTGATTATCAATTAGTTAATAATAAATTAAAAGAAGTTGGATCGAAAGATTTAACTTCTTTTTTTTATTTATATCCAAAAGATAGAAGAGAAAATTCGACTATATTAACCAATTAACGACTATAGAAATGAAAAAAATATTAATCAGTTTTGCTTTGGGCATGGCGACTTTATCGTTTGCTCAGCAGTATCCGAATAATGGTTGGGAAGATGACGGCTATTATCAGAATGACGGAGGATATTACAGTGATGAAGACGATCAGAATTATTTCCCGGACGATTATTACTACAATTATCCGCAGGATTATTATCCACAGGATTATTACCAGACCAATTACAATGATTACAGGAACAGCATTATAAGCATCAACTGGAATGGCTTTTTTGCCCAAAACAGGCTGAATCGTTGGCAGATCGACCAGATCTTAAGGCTGAATAATCTGTATGTAAGTTTCTCCACATGGAATAATTTCTACAGATACAATCCGGACAGATGGTATTATGACAGATTCTATGCTTTGGAAAGAATTATGGGACCGAGAGTTTTCGTGGTATTCCAGAATAATTATTACAGAGGATACAGTCCGATAGTCTATTTTCAGAATTACCGAAGAACGCATTATGCAGGAATTTGCAGACCGATGCCGCGTTACAGAAATGTAAATATCAATATTTACAGAGTAGACAGAGCCAGATTCCGCAGATATGATAATCCGACCTTTAATATTGTAAGAGGAAGCGACAGGCCGAACAATGGTTTCCGTGGAGGTGTAAGAGACGGTAATAACGGTGGTTTCCGCAATCAGACCGAAAACAGAAACAATAATCCGGTTTTTAGAAACGATAACGGAGTAAGAAATAACGGAGGTTTCCGTAGTGGTAATGAAGCGGGGGGAACAAGAAGCAGCGGAGGTTTCAGAAACGACAGAACGGAAAACAGCGGAACCAGAGGTGGCGGCTTCAGAGGAGGAGAAGTAAGAAGAGAAGAAGCTCCGAGAATAGAAAACAATGGAGGAGGTTTCAGAAACAACGGCGGATTCCGAAGAAATGAAAACACTGCTCCAAGAGAACAACAGAACAGAGGGGGAGGAGAAAGCAGAGGAAACGGCGGATTCCGAACCGGATTTGCAAAAAATTAATTTTCATATATTATATTTAAGTGGTGTGAGGGCAGATATTTATGATCTGCTCTTTTTTTTAATTTATCATTAAATATTTTATATTAAAATTTAACATTTTTTATGATGTTTATCTTTTAACTTTCTTTTTAACTAATAATCAAAAAGATGTATAACAATTAATTAAAGATTTAAAAAAATGAAAAAGTTAGTTTTAGCAATAGCATTTATCGGAATGGGAAGTTTTGCAATGGCACAGCAGATAACTCCGACACCTCAGGACAGACAGGCTAAAAGAGCGGAAATGAAAGAAAAATTTCAGCAGAGAGAACAGGAACATATGGCGCAGATGCAGAAAGATTTAAATTTAAATCAGGCTCAGGTAGATAAAATTAAAGCACTTCACGAAAAAAGAAAAGCTGAAATGAAAGCTGATTTTGAGAAAAACAAAGATCAGAGAAAGGCTAAAATGGAAGAGATGAAGGCGAAAAGAGCACAGATGGATGCTGATATGAAACAGATTCTTACTCCTCAGCAATATGATAAATGGCAGGCGGACAGAAAAGCAAAAATGGAAGAGAGAAAAGTGGCAATGAAAGAAAGAGGAATGAAAGGTGGAAGAATGCATAAACCAATGAACACGGCGGCTCCGGATGCAAATTAAGTAGTTTATAATTTTGATTTTTTAATGTGTAAGAGGACGGGATTTATCCCGTCCTTTTTCATTAAATTCTATTAAAACTTTTGATTTCGGGGTTTTATTCCCTAATTTTGACTGAAAATTTACGAATTATGGTTAGCGAAAGAATTGCAAAATTAATTAACGAACAAATAGCCCACGAACAATACGCTGCACAATATTATCTTTCTATGTCTGCATGGTTTTCCAGTAAAGATCTGGATGGGATTGCCAATTATTTTCGTGTACAGAGCAAAGAAGAATTAATGCATGCGGATAAGATGTTCGACTATTTAAATGATGTAGGCGGAGAAATCATCATTGGTGAAATCGCAAAGCCACCCCACGAATTTGCAAACGCAATCGACATTTTTGAAAAAGCTTTGGAACATGAGAAAAAAGTAACCAAAAGTATTTTTAATATCGTGAAAAATGCAAATGACGAAGGTGATTTTGCAACAACTTCTTTTCTGCAGTGGTTCATCAACGAACAGGTAGAAGAAGAAGCAAGCGCATCTCAGTTGGTTACGAAAATTAAAATGGTAAGCGATAATCCATCCGCTTTATATCTCTTTGATCAGGAATTGGCGCAAAGAGTTTTTGCACCGGATACAACAGCTTAATATTTATTTTACAGCATAAAAAACGAAAAGAGCAGAAATTTCTGCTCTTTTTTATTGATAATTATATTTAATTCTTAATGTTTTACTATCAGATGGATAGATTTTTTCTCAGAATTAGCGAGAATACTTACTACGTAAACTCCATTCGGAAGATCGTTAATAGAAAATACTTTTCTGCTGATTCCTTTTCTTAAAGATTCGGATTCTGAAATCGTTTTAAGTGTTTTTCCGTTATAATCTGCCAATACGATATTTACTTTTGCATCTTCAGCCAGATTAAATTCTAAAGTAGCATTGGAAGAAGCCGGATTTGGAGATAATTTCACGTCCTGTAAAATGGCAGACTGAGCTTTTGCCTGTCTGCATTTGTCGTCGCAGAACTGCTCTCCGTCTGAAGGTTCTTTCTGGTTGATGGTAATCAGGAAATGACAAACACTTCCGTACAACTCATCAGGACTTCCTGTAATGGTTTGAGTAGCGGCAAAATCATAGCTTTCCGGTGAGGTAATGCTTGTGTTTTCCTGTTGGAAACTAAGCGCAACAGGGAAATATTCTCCTGCTTTCAGCCTGATATTTTTAAGGGAAGCGTTCTGAAGATCTGTGATGATAAATTCATGTTCATTGTAATTCAGCACCTGCATTCCTTCCATTACTTTTCCTCCGTTTTCCCATCTTTCCCAAGATATATCATTTAGTTTTACTACAATATTTCCTACGCTTTTGAAAGGTACGTTAGAATCTTTTACCAAATTGAATTTAACATCAAAATTCTTTTCAAAATCAAAATAATTTCCGAAGAAGAATCCTGATTTTTTAGGGAAAGTTCCGCTTAAGCTTACCAGTCTTGTATTTCGGGTTACAACGTTATTGTTATTGGTAACATTTGGCTGAATAGGAGCATTCGGACCCGGATTTTCGTTGTACATCGGATCTCCCGGAGATACAATTCTGCCTAAGAAACAAACCTGATTATCGGTAAGACCTCCATAAATTGCAGGATCTACCGGATTCCATTTGGCATCAATAATGTAAGTTTGTCCCGGAGCCAGAGCCGGAATTCTGAATCCCTGACCTGTTGCATACGTATTCGAGGCATTAAATCCTGTATACGGAGTAGTAAGTTCTCCACCTGCCGAAAAACCGTTAATTAACTGTATTCCGTTCCATGAGTTTGGCCATGTTTCGCCGGTAGATCCCATCGTCCAGTATAATCTTGCAAAACTTGGGGCAGAAGTTGTACAGCCGATATTTCGAACTCTGAATCTCATCACGTTAAATCCTGGTCCAAGATATCCCGGATCCTGATGGGTAAAGTTTAATAGAGAACTGTTGGTACGTCTGTTCCAGATATCAGGACTCTGATAAATATTTGCCCATGTCGTTGCAGAAGGGTTAGGTTCCAGACCGATATCCGCAGAACTGTCGAATGCAGCAAGACTGAATGTTGATTTAGCTCTTTGAACTGCCGCATAAGCATTTACCAATCCATATCCCATCTGGCTATTCCATGTTCCGTTTGGTCTTCCTGAAGTGGAGGCATAAGCATAAAGATCTGTTCTTACCTTTTGAGCAGTCTGTTCTATAATATCTCTTACCTGTTGAGCGGTTAAACAAGGGTTTGCAGATAAGATTAAGGCAGCTACACCGGCAATAACAGGACATGCAGAAGATGTTCCGTTAAAATTAGGGGTATAGTCTGAAGCATTATAACCATTGCTTCCCTGTCTGTCTGTGGTAGGCATTTTCACACCGGGAGCCATAATGTCGAGCTGACTTCCATAGCAGCTTCCCCATCCTTCTCCGTCACATGAGCCCGGATTTTTTCTTTCACCACAAGGACTTAATGCTCCAACCACCAATATCTGTGGATTCCAGCTTCCAGGATATCTGATAGTGGTATTGTTTTCATTACCTGCAGCAAAAACCACAACCATCCCTTTTCCGCCTCTGCCGTTTACCAAAGCGTTGGTAATTCCGTTTTCGATGATGGTGGAAGGTGCATATCCTCCCCATGAATTGCTGATTACATCTACGCCATTTGCTGTTGCCCAGTTGAAACCATTAGCCAATTGTTGAGGAGTATCGGAAAAAGTAAGATTGATACTGATAGAAATTAATTTTGTATTGGGAGCCACGCCGCTGATTCCTAAATTGTTGTTTTGAACGGCTCCGGCAATTCCTGCACAGGCGGTACCATGACTTCCTCTTACCACAGAAGGTGAAGTATTGGTCTGCGCATCATATCCTGATCCGAAAACATTCGCGGCAAGATCCGGATGATTCATTTCGAAACCATGATCAAAGATTGCTGTTTTCACGTTGGCTCCGGTGGATAAAGTCCATGCCGATTCAGCTTTTATATCAATTCCCGCATAAGAAGCCCCAAACTGTCCTGTATTTTTCAGTGACCACTGATTGGGATAAGAAGGATCTGCCGTAGCTTCCAGATTGTGATACATAAATTCCGGTTCCGAAGCTTCAAAAGATCCTGTTTCGTAAAATAAAGCGGACATTTCTATTGCCGTAGGAAGAGTGGAATTTTTAGAACATGAAATCGTAAACCAAAGTGGCATATATTCGTTATAACCTAATACTTCCACGTTGTTTTTCTGTGCTAGTTCATTCAGAAGTTTGAGGTCATTTTTTGATTTCAGTTTTACATAGAAATTATTAGACATTCCCATTTTTTGTTTTTCACCGCTTATAAAACAAGGGGATGCAACCAGTACATTGGGATTTTTGTTTTTTTCAGCGATATTGGCAATGTATTGTTCGTCTGAAATATTGGCGTCGGATTCAATTTCTACATAATAGCTTTTTTTGTCGCGTGCCACTTTTTTTCCGTCATTCAAAAGAGAATTTTTGGTAAAATTTTCAACAATCGGGGTGGTTGTTTTAAAATTTCTTACAACATCTGTATTGGTAGTTGAAATGGCAATTGATGATTTGTCTAATTGAAGGAAATATTTTTTCCCTTTGTAGTAATAAAAATACTTAGAAGCTGTTTGTGCGCTTATGCTCAGGATCATGAAGAGCGATAAGATGAATGTAAATATTCTAATTTTCATAATACTTTGTTTAATGGTTAAAATTTTTTTTAATGATCAGGTTTTTAATCTAAGGTGGTTTGAATAGAATTTCTGGCATAATTCATGTATTTGATATTAATAAGAATTTAATTTTTAAAGCACTAATAGTCAGTGCTTTAAAATGGATTTTATTAAGATTTTATTAAAGGTAAATGAATTGGGTTTAAACTGCCAGTTATAGTAATTAACTGTCATAAGATATTGATTAAGTGTGATGAAAAACAGAATAAGTGTTAATTTATACTTAAGAAAAATAGATCGTAAAACAAGTTTCGGCGGCACCGAAGGTACCGCCGAAACTTGTTTTAAAAGTAATTTTCCCAAAACCAGCTGGAAGAAGGAATTTCTTCCAGTATATTTTCTATTCCGGGCTTTTTGAGAAGAACATTTTTATATTCCAGTTGACCGAAATTTTCAGGAACAGGAATCTTTACATATACTCTGTTAATATGTGGATTTCTTTTTAAAAACACCACCATAAAAGTTTTGTTCTTGAGTTTTTCTGCCTGATGAATATTTAGATTTCCGATATCGGTTTTAGAATGATACGTTTTATTCTTAATTCTGAAAGTGTATTTAAAATCATAACCGGTGCCTCTTCCGTATCCTTTAACATCATTTATTATGGCTGAGGTACAGATGCCTTCTTTCTTGTATAACTTTGCATACAGTTTTCTTTCATTATTATCGTAAAGCAGTAAGCCTGCAATAAGAATAATCCAAAAATAAGCATGATATTTTCTGATCCAATTTATCATTACAAATAAATAAGCTGCGTTTTCAAAACCTTTCTACCCAGCTTTTCCAGAATATTTTTATAATGGGCAATCTGTCTGTCATTTTTCTCAGATTCTTCACCTGTTTTAAAATCTACAATGACGTAGCCTTCAGGACTCTTTAAAATTCTATCCGGACGATACACGCTGCTTTCACCGTTTTCGGAAATCATGATATCTTTTTCATTGATAACCTGCCATTTTTCATCAAAAAATTCAGAGTTATTTTTTATAATTTCTTCTAACTTTCTCTCAATTTCTGCGCTTTCCTCAATGGTTATCTGACCATCCAGAACGTAGCATTCCAGAACTTTTCTGATGTCTTTTGCCGTATTAATCTGCGAGAGTAATTCATGGACAAAAAGCCCGATTCTTACTTTTTCAACCCGTACCTGATAATTTTTTGACGGAGTGGCAATCTTAATCGATGTATTTTTTTCGTTGATGTTTTTTAAATTCTGAATATCCTTCGTTTCAAAATGGGAGGTTTTGTCCTTTGAATGTTTTTTCAGCATCTCAGGATTTACTTTATACAAATCAAACTCATCCAGATTTTCAGGATTTTTAGACTGTAAAAACTCCAGCAATTCCAGATTGTTAGACGTTTTATTTGCTTTTTGGATATAAAAGTACAATTGTTCTACAGGCCGCGTTGTCGCAACGTACTGCAGACACAACCTGTCTACAAAGTTTTTGTAAGAATTCTGTAAGTTGAAATACTGGATTTCCTCATCATACACCTCAAGATTTTTACTGAACTGATTAATATTAACCGACTTTAAAGCACTGTCATTGCTCGTTTCAAACCAATTGGTGAACTCAGCATCACGATTTTTATTAATCATCGGGATAAAAACAATCGGGAACTCCAACCCTTTTGCTTTGTGGATCGTCATAATCTGGATCGCATCAATATTTTCCGAAGCCTGAATCGTATATGCAGAAGCCTCCTCATCCCAATATTTCAGAAATTCTTTCGTACTCGCTCCTGCATTTTGTGTAAAATTGAAAAGCATCTCGAGAAAGTTCAGCAGAAAATCAGTCTCTTTATTTTCAACAGAAAATTCATTAATGTAATATTCAACAAAGTTGTACAGATTGAATCTCGGGAAATTGTCCTGCTTAAGCTTCAGAGCGTATTTTTCCTGAATAAAGTGTAACGTTTCTTCGTGCGTTTCAATTCCTAAAATTTCCTTCATTTCCAGGGTGAAATCTGCCATCTGAATTCTTCCCAGTTTGTTCAGGTAATACATCATCATGATCAGATTCGGCTTATTCTTAGGATTGCTTTCCCATCGCAGGAATTCAACAACGGCTTTAAGCGTGTTGGATAATTCTAAGGTAAGACCTTTATCGGAAATCGTTTTAATATTCGTTTCCTCTCCTTTGTAATTTACCTTCAGATTTCCCAGTTTTTGAGAATAGCTGAAAATATCAAAATTTCCACGGCATAGAATCGTAATGTCTGAAAATTTAAAGCCGTTATCCAGAATCTCCTGAATATCTTTCCTCATGCTTTCAGACGTATCGTTGTAAAAATCCTCATTCGTAAGATTTTCTATCAGATTTACTTTTACACGTCCTTCGATCGACGATTTCGGATTTTGTTCGGCATCAGTTCCGAAAATGTTTTTATGCTCTTCCGATAAAGATTCAGAATGAAATTTATACAGTTCGTTATTAAAGTGAACAATATTTTTTGCACTTCGCCAATTGTCTTTTAAAACCAATAAATCTGCCTGTTTAGGGGAAAATTCCTTTTTGTTGATGATATCGAGCATCAGTTTACTTTCCCCTCCACGAAAACGATAAATACTCTGTTTCGGGTCTCCAACCAACGTAAAAGAAGTATTTTCTGATGAAATGGCATGATCTCTCAAAGGAATAAAATTTTGCCACTGCAATTCTGAAGTATCCTGAAATTCATCAAAAAAATAGTGCTGAAACTGGGAGCCTACTTTTTCATAAATAAAAGCCGAAGGCTCATTCCGAAGGTTTTCGTTAATTAAAATATTAAATTTAGAAAGCAAAACAAGGTCGTTTTCTTCCTCAATTTTCTTCAGCTCATCCTGAATATCTTTATTTACCTTTAAAGGCAGAAGCGCGGATAAAATTTTCTCTTTTTTCTGGGTTTCTATGTACAGCCGAATAAGCTGCATTCTGTAATCAAGAAGCTGATCGAGAATTTCAAGAATTTCAGCTTCCTTGTTTTTTGATTTTGCCGAAGCTCCTTTCCGGTAGTTATTCACAACAGATTCTTCCGCAGTCGTAGGAAAAGGAAATCCCGGTCTTTTCTGATGATAAAAGTCTAATACTTTCGTAAAAAATCCTCCGATTCCGTTTTTTCCCTGTGCAAAATCTTCAATTTCAATATTCCTTGATCTGAATAATTCGATGGATCGTGTAGCCAATTCAATCGCCTGTTTTTTGTTCTGGGCAATTTCTTTTCGGAGTGTATCTTTGATGTTCTCGTAATTCGTGCTGTCGAAATCCTTATTGTTTTTAAGATGTTCGTAATGAATATCTTTCACGAACTCTTTTGCCGAGCCGTAAAGACTTTTATTCAGGTTTATTCTTTCATTATTTTCGAGACTGTACTCCACATAATCCATGAAAGAGTTGGAGATCACTTCGTTTTCGCCAATCTGATCGAGCATTTTATCAACCGCTTCAATCAGAAAAGGTTCCGCTTCAATTTCCAGATTGAAATTTTTGGCGAGTCCCAGTTCATAAGAAAAACTTCTTACCAGACGGGAATTAAAACGGTCAATCGTTCCGATATTCAGAGTAGAATAATTATGAAGCACATAATCCAGCATTTTTTTTGCGCGGTGATGCAGTTCATCGATCGTTATTTTCAGACCTTCTTCCTCAAATGCCTTCTGAATATTTTTTAAATCCGGATTTTCTGCAAAATTATCGTTCGAAAAATTTCCGAGCCACGTCAGAATTCTTTCCTTCATCTCATTCGCTGCCTTGTTGGTAAATGTCAACGCAAGAATATTCCTGATCGACTGCTGCTGATTAGGATACCGAAGACAGATCATTAAAAGCCTCTGCACCAAAGCATAGGTTTTCCCCGAACCTGCCGAAGCATTAATTACCGTATAAGAATTTTGCATTTCAGTGGAATTCAAAGTGCAAGTTAGCTATTTTTTAAGTGAAATTTTAACAATTTCAGACTGCTATTTAACAGTTTTAAAAATAAAATTCTAAAAGAAATCCTAAAACACGTTAACTGTGGTTAAACTTGTTGTTTAGTTTAAAAATAACTTTAGTTTTGCTTTATAAAAAATAACCTGTGAAAATAAAACTATTCTTTGTCTTAGCTTCTCTATTTTTCATCAACTGTAATGCTCAGAATTATATTTTCGGAAAAGTAACTTCTGAAGATAAAAATGAGATGCCAGAAGTTACGGTAATCAATATCCGAACTGATGAACGGGTTCTGACCAATCGTGACGGGCATTTTATGATTTCGGGAAGGGCAGGAGACGAGCTTCGTTTTGTAAAATCGGGCTATGAACGTATAAACAGTAAAATTAATCAGGAAAATATTACTTCTCCGGTTAATGTAACAATGATAAGGGCGGCAGAACTGATTGCAGAAGTGGAAATTAAAAAAAACATAACGGGAGATATTAAAATCGATGCAAAAAATCTTAATCCGCCAAGAAAAGTTGAAAAACTGAAGAACGATCTGGCAAAATATATGTCACAAAAGTCGGCTCCGGGAGTTTTGGCAGCCAGACCGGGAGAATTTGTACAGCCTGTAACCAAAGGAATTTACAGTTTCGGGAAAGTGAAAAACAAATGGGACGATGTGGATCTGATGAATTATCTGCAAAATTCTTTAGGAGATACCTTTTTTCAGGGGCTTCAAATTCCTAAACCACAGATCCAGCATTTCATCCTTTATATTTTAAGAACAGGTTTTGAAAGAAAAAATATCCTGAAATACGGCTATTGTACTGAAGCAGATATGAATCGGTTTAAAAATGCTGTGTTGGGAAGAATTTCAGCGTACAAATCGCCGCAGCCTCAAAAATAAATGATCTTATGAACCTCAGATTAGTTATTATTCTGTTTTTTATGTTTGTGAATGTCTTTTCACAACAGAAAATTTCGGGAAGGATTACGGATGAAGATGGCATCAATTTACCCTCCGTTACGGTAATGAATGTTTCTGCTGACAAAAAAACGTATACTGCCAATGACGGAACGTTTTCTATTGAGATCGCTTCTCCGGATGACGAAATCCGTTTTGTAAGAAACGGTTTTGAAAGATCTTCCATAAAAGCACTATATGGTTTAAACAAAGAGCTGAATATTAAGCTGACAAGAATTGCGGAAGACATTGAAGAGGTGGAAGTGGCTAAAATTACCGGAGATCTCGATAAAGATTCAAAAGCGGTGGCGAAAACAGATAAAGGGCAAATTGTGGAAGATGCGGTAGGATTGCCGCAACCCGTAGGAAAAATGCGAGAAAAACCGGCAGAAGTGAAGCAGGTTTTAATTCCGATCCTTTTGGGAAGCCTTAATGTTCAGGGATTGTATGATCTCATCAGTGGAGACGCAAGAAGGATGAAGCGTCAATATCGGTATGATGATCTTCAGGAAGATATTTTGTGGGTAAGAAACAGGGTGGAAGACGAATATTTTACGAAAGAAGGCATTCCTGCGGAGCGGATTTCGGAATTTATAGAATTTGCATTTGTGAATAAACCACAAACGCGAACTTTTGTAAGAGCCAAAAATTTAACCGGAGCTTTATCCAGAATGGACGACGCAATGCCTGTTTTTGTTAAAAGAATTAAAGAAAGCAAAATACCTTAATAAATGTTAAAAAAATCTTAAAATTTGGAATGAGAATTGATGCAATAGTTTAGTAAACAGACATTAAAATTATTATGGCTGTCCGCAATTTTTCATCATGAAAAAAACTTTGGGTTCTTTGTTGAGTGATACGCCTTTGTGAACTTAAAAAGCGGCTAATATTTAAAAAAACTTGAGAACTTTGTGTTAAAATTAGCATTATGATTAATTAAGGATAAGCGGAAAATTATTGTAACAAACAAATTCACAAATTTTTATGAATAAAAACATTCTTTCGATTGCCATTGCAGCATTAGGTTTCGTTATCGGTCTCGGACTTTTAGGAAATGCGATTAAAAACAGAAACAAATCTGAAAATACCATTTCTGTTACGGGTTTGGGAACCAAACAATTTACTTCTGATCTTATTACGTGGTCGGGAAGTTTTTCTAAGAATAATTTTGACCTGAAATCGGCTTATGATGAACTGGCTTCAGATCGAAAAACCATCAACGATTATTTATTATCAAAAGGAGTAAAGCAAAATGAGATTGTTTTTTCTTCTGTGGACATCCAGAAACAGTTTAAGAATTATACAGATAATAATGGGAACAATGTTCAGAATGAATTTACCGGATACAACCTTACCCAGACTGTATCGATTGAAAGTAAAGAAGTCGCAAAAATTGAAAATCTTTCAAGAAATATTACGGAAATCATCAACAGAGGAATAGAATTTACATCGTCTTCGCCAAATTATTTTTATACCAAATTAGCAACGGTAAAACAGGAAATGATTGCCTCTGCCACAAAAGATGCTAAAGAACGTGCAGAAAAAATTGCTGAAAATTCAGGAAGCAGTCTGGGAAATCTGAAAAAAGCAACGATGGGAGTTATCCAGATCACGGCTCCGAATTCCAATGAAGATTATTCTTATGGCGGAACCTTCAATACCGCTTCAAAAGATAAGGAAGCAAGTATTACCATAAAGCTGGAATATCAGGTAAATTAGTTTTTAACTGAAAAAAAATCCGAAGCATTTGAAACTTCGGATTTTATATTTTAATGATAAACAATATCGTAGATTTCGTCTTTTACTTCCTTTAGATTTTCAGGTTGATAATTAGCAAGGAGCCATAGATTTAAAGGTTTTTTTCCTTCGCCGTAACTTGGCTGAACATACATTTCATCAATCAGGCTGAAACCGTTTTTCTGATAAAAAGAATAGCGTCTTTTCGTATCTTCGGTTAAATGCCCGTGTTCTATCTCCAGAACAATTCTTGGATAATTTTCAAAAAGATAACGGGTAATGTGAGATCCCAGTTTCTGGCTTCTGAATTCCTCAAACACTTCAAAATGTTCCACAAAAGCAAAATTGCTGAGTTCCCAGATGATGAGGTAGCCTATATTTTTAGCTTCGTGAAGTACAGAAATTATTTTCACTTTAGGGTGTGAGAACAGCGGAGACAATTTGTCCCAGTCTCTTCTTTCGTCTGCGGGAAACGTTTTGCAGTATGCCTCAAAAATTTCCTTAACCCTGTAATCTTCTGTAGAAGTGATCTGTAAAAATTCCATATCTATAAATCAAAAACATTGGGTCTTCTGGTGATAAAAATATCCTTTACCCAAAGTGTGAATGCCAGTCCCAGATAAATTAAAAAGAAAAATCCTGCCGTTGCAAAAGTAGAGTAGATGAAAAATACTCTCAGTTTAGAAACAGGAATTCCGAGTTTTGCGCCCGTTCTTGTAAGAACGCCAAACCATTCTCTTTCCATTTTATGGCGGATATTATCAAGCATTTGAAGATTCTTTTAAAATTTTAAATCCAATACCGCAATTTAAGCAATTTTTTTCTTCACAGGAATTTTTAAAATGATAAATCAGACTTTGTGATTCCAGTGCTGTTTTACACTTCAAGCCCAGCTTTTTCCAGTCAGCAATAACTGAATTTTTTTCGGACGGAAGGTTTTTGTAAAAAAGCAGAATTTCGTCTGCAATTTCTTCTTGGTGATATTGATGATAAGTATATTTTAAAGGCAAAATGGTGTTTAAAATAATTAATTCAATAAAATCCCGCGATACAACTTTGGTCTGATTTACCGATGATATTTTCCCGAAATTATAATGATCATCCCAGTATTCCGAAGCTTTGATATCACTAAAAATTTCGAAAAGCTCTTCTGTATTTTTAACATGGATGATTTTTGAAAATAAGTTCTGATGCGTGAAATAGAGATTCGCCAACTGCGACAAACGGAGCGTAGGAAAATTGGGTGGTCTTAATCTGAGAAATTTAGGGTGAAACTTAAGATTGGAAATGTTGAATTTTGCCTTGATAAAATCAAATTCCCGCTTCCAGATTTTCATCGTTTCATCCTCCGGATTTTCCAGCCAGCCGGAAACACCAAAAAATAAAGCTTCCAGTTGGGTTTCGTTTTGCCGGATCTTATTAATGATGGTAAAATCTATGCTTTCCGCAATTTGCCTGAAAATAAATGCATTCACCTTTAATCCGAAAGAATAGGCTAAAGAATGAAACAAAACGGCCTCAAAATTATTTTTAAACTGAGCTAAATTCTTCTCAAATTCTAAAGATTTCTCCGCCAGTTTTTTAAGAACATTTTCTTCATGAAAGTGAACCGGAATTTTATCGGGATCAAAAATATTTTCGCAGGGAATAAACTGCGTTCCGCCGATCAGTTTTTCATATTTCCACAGGATATTTTCGTCGATATGATCTTTTAATTCCAAGGTGGGAATATTTTTATTTTTCAGTTCCTCAATTTCACAATCGTTCTGAAAAACGACATGAAGAATTATATTCTGATAGTTTGGATCGTGTGAATGGTTGTGAAAGATCCAGTCGGAAGATTTTACATGAAGTTCAATATTTCCTGCAAAAGTAATTTCATTGATCTTCACCTTCGCCGCCAGAAAATCCGGACCGGAATCTGTATTCCATTTCCCGAAGTCTAAAATTTCAATAGGATTGCCTTCAAGATCTTTGAAGTCGAAATGCTTGAACACTTTATAGTTCCAGAGATATTGTAAGAGTTTTTCGGTCATGGGTGTTTAATACAAATATAGAATAAAAATGATTCATAAATGTTAAATATTTGAAAATCAATTAAATAAGAAAATTATTTTATAAATAATTCAAAAGTCATAAATCCTTTCAGAGAAAATAATTATTTGCATGAAAAATATTAATCTTCCAAAACTCGATGTATAAAAAAGCTGCATCCTTTTGAATGCAGCCGTTATGTTTTATGGTATAAATCTAACAAGTTTTTAAAATCTGTTAGGTTTTGGTAAGTCAAAACTTTCTTTATATAATGCTATGCTTTGGTAAGCTCACTTTTGAAATTTTCGATGGTGGTTCTGTACATTTCTTCGTAGATCGGAAGAATATTTTTAAGGTCGAATTTTATTGCCTGTTCTTTGGCATTGACTTTCATCTGCGCCAGAAGTTCGTCGTTGCTTAGTAACTTAATGGTGTAGTTGCTCATCGCCTCCACATTTCCGATCTCGGCAAGAAAACCTGTTTCTCCCTGAATATTTACTTCCGGAATTCCTCCCGCATTCGAGCTGATGACCGGAGTATTGGCTGCCATTGCTTCCAGTGCGGCAAGACCGAAACTTTCCTGTTCAGAAGGCAGTAAGAATACATCCGAAAGCTGAAGAATTCTGTAAAGATCATTTACTTTACCCAAAAGACGGATTTTCGAAATCAGATCCGGGTTATCTTCCAGGAACTGGTTTACTTTCTCCATATCCGGACCTTCTCCGATGATGATAAGCTTGGATTTTACCTTTTTCTGAACATTCTTGAAAATCTGCAATACTTCTTCCACACGTTTTACAGGACGCAGGTTCGATACGTGGATTAGGATTTTTTCGTCCGGATTGGCAAACTGTGTTCTCTGGCATTCGTTGCACTCGTCAAACTCAGAATTATCGATAAAATTCGTAATCACCTGAATTTCTTTTTTAATCTTAAAGAACTGGAGCGTATCTCTTTTCAGACTTTCCGACACCGAAGTGATCGCATCCGACTGGTTGATGGAGAATTCTACAGCGTGTTTGTAGCTTGGATGCTGCCCGACCAATGTAATATCTGTCCCGTGAAGCGTTGTAACCAAGGGAATATCGTTGTCGTCTTCCTTCAGCATCTGTTTGGCTGTAAAAGCTGCGTAAGCGTAAGGAATCGCGTAGTGTGCATGAAGCAGATCCAGTTTGTAGAGATTCACTACACGGTAAATCATCGAGCTCAGCGCAATATCATAAGGCTGATACTGGAAAAGCGGATAAGTCTGAACATTTACCCTGTGAAAGAAAATATTCGGATTGGTAATATCTAATCTCGCAGGAAGTGCGCTGCTGATGAAGTGGACTTCATAGCCTTTGTTGGCAAGCGACATTCCGAGTTCTGTTGCTACAATTCCGCTTCCTCCGTAGGTGGGATAGCAAAGTATGCCTATTTTCATTTATTTTGGTGGTATTTTTTAATTGTTTGTACTGCAATTTTTTTCATAATACTGGCGTAATACTTCCGGATTATTATTTTTAATTACTATTTTTTCTGCTTCAAAATCACTTACAAGTTGCGGACATTTATCTTTGAAGAAATTTCTAACCTGTCTTCTTAACATTTGCTTTTTATTAAGAGTCGGAATACTATTGTTAATATAGATGACCTGCGGTTTTTCATTTTTATACTGAAAGAAGAAATATTCATGAGAAGAAGGCGTTACGGAGTAATGATATCCGTTATTAACCCCACCATCGTAGGCGTAAGCAACATACGTTGAAATTTCACCTGAATTTATTTTTTTCATCCAGCAAAAAGTGGTTTTAGGTTTATCCGATAAAAAGAAATAAATATATTCATTTAATTCCGCAGTTACTGTCTCATTGTTTTTCGGATTGATGTATTCTACTTTATCCAGCAAATTTATTTTAATCTTCTCCTTTTTTTTAGAGCCATTTTCTATAAAAGCCAGTTTAGTTTCTTCGTTAGATACCATATCTGCTTTTCCGGTTCTTTTGCTTCCATCCAAAAAATACAAAGTAGCATCAAATTGCTGCGCTTTTGTGTTGAATGAAACTGAAATAACGATAAAAGCTAAAAGTTGAATAATTTTTGACATCATGTGTTTTTTTATTGCATTTATTTTTGTGAATTATTTAAATCCATTCCCATTCCTGCCTTCAAAGTATCATTTACCAGAACAGGAAGCCTGCCCTGGATTTTTGTTTTTCCGTTTAATGCATCGGCTGTCGCATTCATTGAGTCTTCATTGTTTTCGTACGAAACCAGAACGGTTGAAACCTTTGAAATGTCAATATCTTTCAACGCGTAAGCGCTTCCGAAAACGTTAAGAATGACATTCTGATTTTTCGTAAGGTCGGATAACACTTTCTTTGAAGCGTCTGAAATTTTATAAGGTTTGTAAGCCGTGGAATTATCTTTATGGAAACCGACAATCACTGTGGAATTTGCCGGGATAGTAGCAATTTCATCAGCTTTTTTAATGATGATATTTGAACCTAATCGATTGGCAAATGTCTGATAGGGAGATTCTTCCAATGGAACATAATATATTTGTTTTCCGGTTAATGGAAGCAGTTTTTTTTCATCCTTCAGCAAAGTGAGTGCATTTGAATAGAGATTCTGAACTAAAGTTTTATGAGAATCATTATTTAAATCTGAATTAATGTTTTCAGGATTTTTAGGGGTGTATTTATCAAGTCCTAAAAAATATTTGGTTAAAAGGATCTTTTTCACACTTTCCTCCACTCGTGATTGTGAAATTTCGCCGCTTTCAATAGCTTTCTGAATTAGTTTTTTCCCTTCTGTAACTCCCTGTGAAAACAACATGATATCGTTTCCAGCTTTAAAAGCCATTGCATCCAGTTCTCCGGGTTTGTATTTGTTGGCAACAGCGCCCATATTTAAAGCATCGGTAATAATTAAGCCTTTGTAGCCGAATTTATTTTTTAAAATACCGGTGATGATGTTTTTAGAAACTGAAGCCGGAATTCCTTTGTTAGGTTCCAGAGCAGGAACATATAAATGTGCCACCATTACTCCTCCGATTCCTTTATTCATAAGGGTTTTAAAAGGGGCAAGTTCTACATTGTTCAGCCTTTCAAGATTGTGTGTTACCACCGGAAGATCGGTGTGCGAATCTGTGCTTGTATCTCCGTGTCCAGGAAAATGTTTAATTGCCGCTAAAATAGAATTGTTCTGAAGTCCGTTTGCATAAGCCGATGCAGAATTTACCACATTGCTGACTTCCGAGCCGAAGCTTCTGTTTCCGATAATCGGGTTGTTGGGATTGGTGTTTACATCCACAACAGGCGCAAAATCCCAGTTGATGCCCATCCGGTGACAGTCTTCCGCAATTTTAGCCGACATTTTTTCAATTAAACTTTTATCCTGAATAGCTCCTAAAGTCATTGCCCACGGAAATTTGTGCGCCGCAGCGATTCTCTGGTACAATCCCCATTCTGCATCCATCCCGATCATTAAAGGGACTTTTGATTTTTGCTGAAATTCATTTACCAAAGTGATTTCTCTTGCCGCATCGTCCTGCATCAGAATCAATCCTCCGATCTTATCATTGGTGACAATACTCCTTACTTTTTCAATTTCATTTTCACCTCGGTTGGTGTAAAGTGCCACGATAAAAAGCTGCCCAAGTTTTTCGTCCTGAGATAAGTTTTTATAGGTTTTATCTACCCATTGGTTTGCCTTTTTCAAATCGTCTTTGGAAATGTTTTTAGGCTGGTATTGAGCAGATAGTTTTGAGCTTGAGAATATGAAAATGAAAAGTGAACTGTAAATAAGTTTCTTCATAATTTTTTGAATAAGAACAAAAATACAATTAAAAAAATGATGAAAACAAAGTTTTTGAAATTTTTGGTATATGATTTGAATACGCTTTATAAATAATAAACAACTAAACTTTTATAAAATGAAAAAATTTCTTCCAATTTTAATAATGGCTTTTGTAAGCTTATTTATATTCAGCTGTGATAATAATGATAATACTGTCGGTGACGGTGATACCTATCCAAAAATGAGAGATGTTACAGGAAGTTTTACTAATGCGAACGGATATTCTTTTACAGTTCCTATCAATATAGAAAGTACAGATGTGGTTTTAGTATACAGAAGAGATCCGGCTGCGAGTAATGCTTGGCAATTAATTCCTAAAACCTATTATCTTTCAGGAGGTAGAGAATTAGATTATAATGCACTTTTCAGTTCTCAAAATCTTGAAATTTATACAGAAGCGAACTTTGACCAAGCAACAATGACATCTTCTGAGATGAGTACTTACCTGAATAGCCAGACATTCAGAGTTGTTTTAGTTCCGGCAAGTCCTGCTAAAAATTCATCTACAGTAGATACAAGTGATTACAATGCGGTAATTAAATATTACAATTTAGATGAGTCTAAAGTAATCACGGTGAAAGCGAATTAAGAATATATCTTTTCAGTTTTTTATAATTACAAAAAAGCTCCGGAATTTCTTTCGGAGCTTTTGCTTTTTTATTTATCACTGTCATCGAGTAGATGACCAAAATAATCTTTTTTTGTCTGTAAATATCCTTTACTGATTTCGTTTGCCGGAATCTGCAACGGGACTCTTGAGTTGAGGTGGATATTGCTTTCGGTTACATATTTTACTTTTTCAGGATTGTTGGTAAGAAGATTAATATCTTTTACCCCCAATAAATTCAGGATTTCAATAGCAACCCCGAAGTTTCTGTCATCCGCAGGAAGTCCAAGTTTTAAATTGGCTTCTACGGTATCAAAACCTTTTTCCTGTAAAGAGTATGCTTTTAATTTATTGATGATCCCGATGTTTCTTCCTTCCTGACGAAGGTAGATAATAATGCCTCCATTTTCATGGATGTATTTCATGGCAGCATCTAATTGCTGTCCGCATTCGCATTTTTTGGAATGGAAAACTTCCCCGGTAATACATTCTGAATGAAAACGCACGTTTACAGGTTTGGAAAAATCTGTATTTTCTGCAACGATCGCCATGTGAGGCATCCAGTCGTTTTCGTTTTCAGAGAGCGCGATCATTCGGAACGTTCCGTATTCCGTAGGGACGTTGGATTCCGCCTGAATTTTAATCATTAATTCCTAATTGGTTTTTTAGTTTCTTTTTACAGAATCTTCTATGGCAGAAATGTTGGTTTTTAATCTCACCAAATATCTGTTGAGAACCTCATTGTCGTCCTCTTTAAGATTCTGTCTTAGCTTTTGAATTTTTTTATAGGATTTTTCAAAGTCTTTTATTGCTCTGTTTTTACCCTGAAGATTACCTGCATCTATAGCATAAAGATAGTTTTGCAGGCTGTACTTTAAAGTAGTGATTTCAGTGTTTAAAGCTGTATTTTTAAACTGCGGAAAAGTAGCAATGAGATTGGATATTTCTGAAGCGTTTACATTGTCACGAACATTAATTTCGATGTTGTTTTTGGCTCCTTTATCAGAATCTGAACCTTTTGTTTCGCTATAAAAACTATTCGACAACGGAGAAAAATTGGGTTTTTCCGTTGCGCAGGAAGATGTTATAATTAGTAGTACTCCAAAAAAAATTATTCGTTTCATTTTTGCTGCCCCTTTTGATAAAGGATTGGGTTAAGACTTTCATCATTGTACATTTTCATTTGTTTGTACACTTTCATCTTAACATCTCCGTTCTCGATATCAGTAAGCAACTGATTAATAGAAGTGGAAAGATCTTCATGCTGGGTAAGAAGAACATCCAGTTTGGCTTTACAAGCTGCTCTGTGCTCTTCTGAAGCAGATTCTCTGTAGGCTTCCTGCGACATATGATAAACCTTTAATGCAAGAATTGATAACCTGTCTACCGCCCAAGCGATTGTTTCGGTATTTATTTTTGCGTCAGGCTTAGGAGTAATATTTTCAAACTTTTTCAGAAACCAACTGTCGATAAATTCTACCAGATCTGTTCTTTTCTGGTTGGATGTATCAATTGTTCTCTTCAAATGAAGAGCTTCAGTTGGGTCAATATTTTCATCTCTAATTATATCTTCCAAATGCCATTGAACGGTGTCAATCCAGTTTTTAGCATACAAAATCCGTTCCAAAGTATCCTTTTCGAACGGGTTATTAATTAGAGTGTTAACGTCATCAGACACGTGATAGTCTTCAATAGCCTGATTGAAGACTTTCCATGCAGTCTCAGTAAAATTCATTGAGTGTAAAGAATTTTTAGTTGCTCGAAGAGTTGTTGTTTGTTGTCTTGTTTTCAGAACCCGGTTTGTCCTCTTCTTTTACAGCATCTTTAAATTCTTTGATACCAGAACCTACACCTCTCATCAGTTCAGGGATTTTTTTACCTCCGAAAAGTAGAAGCAGAATGACCGCTACGATCAAAATGTGTTGCCAAGATAATGACAGTATTGTTAATGTATTCATTTCTAAAATTTTTACAAAGTTAGTCTTTTTTTAATAAGAAACCCAACCTAATGGATCTACCGGAGTACTTCCGTTCCATACCTGAAAATCAAGGGTATAGGTTCCGTCAAAATCCTGTCCTACCACTCCAACCGGTGTTCCTGCGGAAACCTGCTGTCCTTTGGAAACACTTACGCCGGAAAGGTTGGAATAGATGGTAAAATAATTTCCGTGTCTCAGCATAACGGTTTTTGTTCCGTCGCTGTTTGCCAATACAGAAGATACTGTTCCCGGAAATACAGATTTTGCTCTTGTTCCGGAGGGTACGGAGATTTTTATCCCGTTGTTCTCCTCATCAATGTTTTTAAATACAGGATGCGGATGTCTTCCGAAGCGATGCGTAATCTGTCCTATTCTGTCCGCAGGATATCCCAATCTGCCTTTATTATCTGCAAAATTACTTCCCGCAACAGTAGTAACGCCATAATTGGTCATTGCTTTGCTTTCAGCAGCTTTCTTATCGTCTTCTTTTTTCTTTACCAATGCTGCTTCTGCTGCTCTTGCTGCCGTTAATTTGTCAGATGCTTCCTTTGCTTTCGCATTAGCTTCATCAGAAGCTTTTTTGGCTGCTATTTTTCTCGCTTCATCTCTTGCTGTTGCTTCAGAACGGGCTGCTTCTTCATTACGTTTTCTTTCTTCTTCTGCTCTTTTTTCAGCAAGTTCTCTTGTTTTTCTAGCTTCAACTTCCGCGGCTAATCTTTCTTTTTCCAAAGCTTCTGCTCTGGCTTTAGCTTCAGCTTCAATTCTCGCTTTTTCTCTCTCAGCCGCTATTTTTGCCAAACGGATTTTTTCAGCTTCCGCTTTTTTTCTTGCTTCCTCTTCTGCTTTGGCGATTCGGATTTCTTCGGCAATGATGCTTCTGATCTGTCCTTCCAAGGCTTTAGACTGAGTCTGCTTTTGTCTTAGTTCAGCGGTAAGTTTAGATTCATTTTTCTTAAATTCTGCAACCAGCTGCTCTTTTTGCGCTCTTTCTGCATTAATCGTTGTTAAATCTTTCTGCTGACTTACCAATAAGTTTGCTTTTTCTTTTACAGAGTTTTGTCTTCTGGCAATAGTCTGCTTTATTTTTTCTGCGGCATTGGTAATTTCCGCTGCCTTTTTATCTTGATAATCAGAATATTGCTTTAAATACTGAACTCTTCTTATCGCTTCCCCCAGATTTTTAGCCGAAAGGATGAACGTTACCTTGTTTTGTACCCCTTTATTTTTGTAGGCATTTACCAAAACCTTGGCATAATTGTCTCTTAAAACTTTAAGATCTTTATTCTGACGGTTAATTTCCAGCTGACGCAGATAAATATCGTCTTCAATAAACCTCTTTTCCTTCTGGGTATTGGTATAGACTTTTTCTCTTAAAGCCAGTTTTTTATTAACATTATCAAGATAAGCAACCGAAAGTTTAGATTCGGTTCTTGTCTTTGCTAAGTCTGTATTTATTTGTGCAATTTGTTTTTTAAGTTCAGCATTTTGTTTTTGCAGCTGTTCTTTTTTCTGATTCTGCCCATAGTGGAATCCGAACAGTAAAATACCTATTAAAAAGCTAAATTTTTTAATCATTGAATCTCAATTTTCTTATAACTAGATGGCACAGAATAGGGTGTTTCCATCCTCGAAAAATCAAATTTCGTATTTTCTATTAAAATCTGGCTGTTTTTACTTCCTTTTATAATTATTTTAACATTTTTTGGCAACTTTACATTATTCGGTTGAAGCTCCCAATCACTATATACGATTTGCATGGCATCATTGGATTTAGCATCCCTCAAATTTACCGTTGTAAGATCAAAATCATCCGAATATTGCATCATGATTTTATATTCCCTTTCTATATTTTCCGTAGAAATTTTGAGGTTGGAAATAGATTCTACAAGATAACCGTCATTATTCTTTACAATTTTTGCATTTCTGTCGCTTAAAGTGAAAAATGTTCTTCCTTCTAAAAGTTTTTCGAGATTTTTATAATCGATAAAGTTAACGTTCAGAAGATTGTTTAAATAATCAAAATCGGAATCGATGTAGTTTTTGTTGTATTTATCCATCGCTTTAATTCCTTCAGGAGTAATTAATGCTCTTGCTGCATTAAAAAACAGAAAGTCTATTCTTGACCATATTTTTTTATCGGTTTCAATATAAATGACTGCATCCAGCGGACTCACTTTTATGTTGTCTGCCGTTATTTTGCTGGTAATTTTAAGATATTCAAACTGCGGATGAAGATAAATTTTCTGATAAAAATCCATTCTGTCTCCAATATGATTTTCTTTTTTGTCAGGATCCTTCATATCATTCACAACGAGACTGTCGGTATTCTGATTTTGTTGCATGGCTGTTTTTCTGGATTTACAGTTAAAAAGAAATACAGTTAAAATAAGTAATGGAATCCACTTTTTCATGCCGGAAAATTTGATAAATTGTTGCAATATTAACGCCAAACCACACAAAACATTTTGTGTGGCTTGAAGATAATTTATTTATGTTAATATTTTATATTTTCGAAAAATTATTTAGACAAAAAATCCAGAACGGAATAATCTCCCAGAGAAATTTCCCTTGCAACACCGAAATACTGAGCAGAATTACCAATCATTGAATTGGAAAGGTTTC
Source organism: Chryseobacterium gambrini (assembly GCF_900156825.1). Classification (GTDB taxonomy): domain Bacteria; phylum Bacteroidota; class Bacteroidia; order Flavobacteriales; family Weeksellaceae; genus Chryseobacterium; species Chryseobacterium gambrini. The sequence continues at coordinate 62,436 of NZ_FTOV01000011.1, forward strand.
CATGGTTGATTCTTGTATTTTCCTGAATCAGAGAGTTTTCTATATTTGAATTAACAATGATGGTGTTATTCCCCAAAGAAACTCCGGGACCCACTTTTGAGTTTGAAATTTTCACATTTTCCCCTATAAAACAAGGCTGAATAATCAAAGAATTTTCGATCTGCGCAGAAGCGGGAAAATGAGACATTGCATCTCTTTCGTATTCAAGAATTTTACTGTTGGTTTCTACGGTTGCGTTTTTGTTTCCGCAATCCATCCAGTCATTTACTTTTCCAAGCGTGAATTTTGCTCCTTTTGTTCTCAGGTTTTCCAGTGCTGTAGTCAGTTGATATTCACCACCGTTTTTAATATCATTGTCCATGATATAATTAATTTCATCCATCAGTTTCTCGGCACTGTTGAAATAATAAATACCAATAATGGCGAGATCCGAAACGAAAGTCTGGGGTTTTTCCACAAAATCTGTAATGAAACCGTAGTTATCTAATTTAACTACTCCGAAAGCAGAAGGATCTTCTACACTTTTTACCCAGATTACTCCATCCGAGTTTTTATCTAAAACAAAATCTGCTCGGAATAATGTATCTGCAAAAGCAATTACTACATCTCCCGTCATCGACTGTTCTGCACATTTAATGGCGTGAGCTGTCCCAAGAGGATCATTCTGATAATAAATGCTTCCTTTTGCTCCCAGTTTTTCGGCAATCTGAATAAGAGATTTTTCAATCTCCGGACCAAAATCCCCGATGATAAAAGCTACTTCTTCAATGGTTTCTCCCGCAACTTTAGCAATATCTTCCACCAGTCTCTGTACGATCGGCTTCCCTGCGATAGGGATAAGAGGTTTTGGTACTGTCAGTGTATGTGGACGTAATCTGGAACCGCGTCCAGCCATAGGAACAATAATTTTCATAAATGATATAAATATGTTTTTTTGTTAGTTCTAATTTTTTATAAAGATAGCAATAAAACCTTTGAGTGTGATAGTATTGCCAAGAGTTTTCAAGTTTTGTCTGGTGCAACGCAGAATCCGGTATAAGCAAATTCAGAGCCAGATTTATCGTTTGATTTTTGATAAAAGCATCTCTTTTTCGGAGTAAATGAGGATACCTGCAAAAGTTATAAATAAGGCATTACTCATTAAAATATCATAATTAAAATATTTAACAATGATAAAGCTGAAAGCTCCCAATAATATCAGAAAGAATGACATTTTTTTCATTCTGTAAGGGATAGGATAATATTTTTGACCAAGTAAATAAGAGACGATCATCATAATAGCATAAGCTCCGAAAGTTGCCCACGCAGAACCGAGCATACTGTGATAATACTTAAGTGCCAAAAGATTAAGGGTAATATTTATTCCGGCTCCAAGCCATGAAATAATGGTTCCTACACTGGTTTTGTCCGTCACTTTATACCATGTTGAAAAATTGTAATAAATTCCGAAACAGAGATTGGCAACCACAATGATAGGAATAATATCTATCGCGATCCAGTAAGATTTATTAGGGATAAATACACTTTTCAGCCAGGAAATATTAGCGATAATTCCTAAAGCAACCACACAGGCAAAAAATGCAAAATACTCAGCTACTTTAGCATATGTTTTTTTAGCATCTCCTTTATCCATTTGTTTAAAAAAGAAAGGTTCAATTCCCATTCGGTAAGCGGTGACAAATAATGTCATTAGTACAGCTAACTTATAGCATCCTCCATAAGCACCGGCTTCTTCATCAGAAATAAGACCTCTTTGAACAGATTTATCGAAATTTTCATTCACCATGAAAGCAAGACCAGCCAACATCAAAGGAAACGAATATTTAATCATTCTGCTAAATAAAGAAGTCACAAACTGAAATCTTACCTTTAATATAATAGGAAGCAGTAATAAAAATCCTAAGGCACTTCCGGCTAAATTACTAAAGAAGGGGAAGTCTACGTTTTGGTCCAATCCAAAGCTTTTAGATACATTTTCGGGGATCCAGAAGAATAATGCTGCTGTAAAAAATGCCTGAAATACAGATTGTACAATTCTTACTGCAGAGTATTTTATCGGTTTATTATGAAAACGCAGCCAGGCAAAAGGGATTACTAAAAGATTATCAAAAAAAGCAATTAAAGCAAACCATCTGATGTACTCAGGATTATGATGATAACCTGCATAATCAGCAATCGGCTGATTGAATAAATAACATAAAACTAGAAAAAGACTAGAGGTTGAAAATAAAAACCAAAATGAGGTATTAAATGTTTTCTTCTCATTATCCTCTTCAGCAGAAAATCGAAAATAAGCAGTTTCAAAGCCAAAAGAAAGGATAATGTTCACAAAAGAAATCCATGCATAAAGCTGTGTGAAAATTGCAAAACCTTCGTTGGGAATTTTATAAATCAAAAGTGGATTTAGGATGAATAAAATAATTCTTGGCGCTATAGCTCCAATTCCATAGATAATTGTCTGTCCTAATAATTTCTTATACAACGTGTGAAATTTTATGCAAATGTAAATATTTAGAAATTGATTTTTTATCGGCGGCATTAAAATTCATTCATAAACCTTAATTTTGAAGAACTTTGTCAAAGTTTTAAACTTTGACAAAGTTGGAAGTATGGCTCCATCTCTAATTTGTAAAAAAAGTAAAAATGAAAACCTTAATCAAAAAAGTAAAAATCGTAAACGAAGGAAAGATTGTTGAAGGCGATATTTTATTGGATAACGATTTAATTTCCAAAATAGATTCCCAGATTTCCGAAGAAGCAGACCGGATTATTGATGGCGAAGGGAAATATCTTTTACCGGGTGTTATCGACGATCAGGTGCATTTTCGTGAACCGGGATTAACGCACAAAGGAGATATTGAAACAGAATCGAGATCCGCAATTGCAGGAGGTACAACCAGTTTTATCGAGCAGCCCAATACCGTTCCTAATGCGGTAACACAGGAATTATTGGCAGATAAGTACGAAATTGCCTCTCAGAAATCTTACGCCAACTACGGCTTCATGATGGGCGGAACCAACGATAATCTGGAAGAAGTATTAAAAACAAATCCTAGAAATGTTCCCGGAATTAAATTATTCCTGGGTTCTTCCACCGGAAATATGTTGGTTGACAATCCCGAAACGCTGGAAAAAATCTTCAGCAATACAAAAATGCTGATTGCCGTTCACTGTGAGGATGAAGCAACCATCAAAGCAAATACTCAAAAATATCTGGATGAGTACGGAGAAGATATTCCTGTGAAGTTCCATCATCTGATCAGAAGTGAAGAGGCTTGTTATAAATCCTCTTCGAAAGCCATCGAGTTAGCAAAAAAAACAGGGGCAAGACTGCATGTTTTCCACTTGTCGACAGCCAAAGAAACAGAACTTTTCAGAAATGATATTCCTTTAAAAGATAAAAAAATTACAGCGGAAGTTTGTGTTCATCACCTGACTTTCACCAATGAAGATTACGAAACAAAAGGCGGATTAATCAAATGGAATCCTGCCGTTAAAACCCAAAAAGACAAAGACGGACTTTGGGAAGCTTTGCTGGATGACAGAATTGATGTGATTGCAACGGATCATGCGCCTCACACATGGGAAGAAAAGCAGAATGTGTATACAAAATGTCCTTCCGGAGCACCTTTGGTTCAGCATTCTCTGGTGGTAATGCTGGAAAATTATAAAAATGGAAAAATTTCTTTAGAGAAAATTGTTGAGAAAATGGCTCACAATCCTGCCATTTTATTCAGAATTGAAAAAAGAGGTTTCATAAGAGAAGGCTATAAAGCAGATCTTGTTTTGGTAGATTTAAATGAAAACTGGACCGTTGAAAAAGAAAACATCCTCTACAAATGCGGCTGGAGCCCGTTGGAAGGAATGAATTTCCATTCTAAAGTCACCCATACTTTTGTCAACGGAAATCTGGTCTACGAAAACGGAAAAATCAATGAACAGAAATTCGGGGAGCGTTTGCTTTTTGAAGTTGAATGATAAATATAAAATAGAACAATATCAATAGAAGCGGACTTTAGTCCGCTTTTTCCATTTAAAACGGAAAAATTGGCTTTAGCCGAAACTTGGTAACACAAAAAAATCCTTGTTAAAGTTCAAAACCTCAGCAAGGATCAAGTTACTAACAGTCTTTAAAAATTAGTCAATACTAATACCCTCAATTGCTTTTTCCAAAGAAGTTTCCATTATTCCGGGGATTGATAAACCTTCAGCACGGAAAACACTTACGTCCGACACTCCGTAAAATCCAAAAACATTCTTTACATAAGGAACATTAGAATCATAAACCTGATAAGGACCTTCAGAATAAATATTTCCGGAAGTAAAGGCAATGTATAATTTTTTATCGTTTAATAAACCTTTGGGACCGTTTTCATCATATTTAAAAGTATATCCTGCTCTCGAAGTAAAATCAAAATACGCTCTGAGTGTTGCCGGAACCGAGAAATTGTACATCGGAGAATCAATTACAATAATGTCTGCCTCCTGCAATTCTGAAATCAGTCCTTTTGAATAGTCGCTGATTTCCGTTTGTTCCGCAGAATGGCTTTCCTCCGGAGAGAAGAACGCATTAATGTGCTTTTCTTCCAGAAACGGAACGTGGTCTTTCGTCAGATCACGCTCTTTAATTACAGCATCAGAATATTTTTCCTTAATTTTTTCCACTACGGCATTTCCTAATTTTCTGCTTGCCGATATTTCAGCTCTCGGACTTGAAATGATATGAAGGATGTTTTTCATTTTTAAAAATTTAAATTTCTTCAGCAAAATTATGTACATTTGCTTATCAAAAGTTAGTAGTAAACAAAAGGTTAGCAGTAACCTTTAGATTAGTTAAAATTGAAACACATGGAAAATACGATGGTTTTTGAAGAGCCTATGACGGCTGAAAAATGCAGCGGACATCTTTCCTCCGTGGAAGATGCTATCTATGTGATTGGAGGAAAATGGAAGCTCAAAATCATTATAGCATTACATGAAAACGGAAATATCCGATTCAATGAGCTTCAGAGAATCGTTGCCGGAATATCCGCAAGAGTACTTTCCAATGAACTCAAAGATCTGGAGCTGAACGGTTTTGTAAAAAGAGTAGTACATGCGGAACAGATGCCTGTTGTGGTAGAATACATTTCAACCGATTACAGCAGAACCCTGAAACCTGTTATTATGGCGCTTTCGGAGTGGGGAAGAAAGCACAAAAAAAATATCCGTGAGGATCTGTTTTAATTAAATGACTGCCGAAATTCCAAAGGCGACATCTTCGTTTTCTTTTTGAAAAGCGTGCTGAATGACTGCGCATGTTCAAATCCCAGCTCATAAGCAATTTCACTGACGGATAATTCCGTTGTAGAAAGCTTTTCCTTTGCTTTACTGATCAGCTTTTCGTGGATATGCTGCTGCGTGTTCTGTCCGGTATGAGCCCGCAAAAGGTCGCTCAGATAATTTGGCGAAAGATTCATGGCTTCTGCAATTTGATGAACCGTTAACAGTTCTTTCTCTGCAGAATTGTCAATAAAATAATCATTCAGATAGCTTTCAAATTTTGTTAAAAGATGATGATTGCCATTTTTTTTGGTAATAAACTACTTTCTTTCACACCGGATGTATGCAAAATGAAGATTGTCGTATGCAAATTACGGATTGTGGTTCTTGAATTGAATTAACAATAAAAATTTACAACAGAATCATCCGTACAAATAGCAAAATCAGAGGCAGGTAAAATTGCAATATAGATTCTTCATTCTGCTCTTGCTCCATTCAGGATGACAAACTTAACGCATATAATTATGAGTGAAAATTTGTGTGAAATCAGTATTTAAATAAAACTATTTTCCATGTTTAGAAGACATATAAAAACTCAGTGTTCCGCCATTCATAATCTCAGAATGCTTCAGTGTGAAATTTTTAATTTCCTTTCCATTCAAAAGAACTTTCTGCACATACACATTCTTCGGACTTTGATTAATCGCTTCAATCTCAAACGTTTTTCCGTTTTCTAAATTTAAAACAGCATGTTCAATTGCAGGACTTCCGATGGCATAATCTTCCGAACCCGGAGCAACAGGATAAAAACCAAGGGAACTCAAAATATACCATGCGCTCATTTGTCCCGCATCATCATTTCCACCCAATCCATCGGGAGTGGCTTTGTATTGCATTTCTAAAATCCGTCTGATCTGCACCTGTGTTTTCCATGGCTGCCCTACCCAGTTGTAAAGATAGGCAACGTGATGTGCAGGTTCATTTCCGTGAACATATCCTCCGATAATTCCTTCCCGGGTAATGTCTTCCGTATCGGCAAAAAACTCGTCGGGCAAATGCATTGTGAACAATTCGTCCAGTTTGGAAGCGAATTTTTTCTTGCCGCCCATAAGCTGAATCAATTCATCCGGATTTTGAGGAACAAAAAAGCTGTAATTCCATGAATTTCCTTCAATAAATCCTTGTCCGTGAGTGCTTAAAGCGTTAAAATCCTTCTTAAAACTTCCGTCTGCCAAACGGGGACGCATAAACCCAATGTTTTTATCAAAATTATTTTTCCAGTTTTCAGAACGTTTCATAAACTGGTTGTAAATGTCTGTTTCTCCTACATATTTTGCCAATTGGGCAATTGCCCAGTCATCATAAGCATATTCCAGCGTATTGGAAACCGAAGTCCCGCTTTTTTCGGCAGGGATGTATCCTAAATCAATATATTGTCCGATGCCTTCATAATCTCTTTTGTTTGCCGTAGCAACACAGGCTTGTAACGCTGCTTTTGCATCACCGCTGTAATTTCCTTTAATAATTGCATCTGCAACCACACTTACACTGTGATAGCCGCTCATACACCAGTTGTCGTTCGCATAATGCGACCAGATCGGCAGCATTTTCACAGAAAACTGATCGTAATGTGCCATCATGGATTTCACCATATCGCTGTTTCTTTTAGGCTGAATAATATTGAAGAACGGATGAAGCGTTCGGTAAGTATCCCAAAGTGAGAAAGTGGTGTAATTTGTAGAATTGTCTGCCTGATGAATGTTTTGATCCACACCTTTATACTCTCCGTTTACGTCCATATAAGTGGTCGGATTAATAAAAGTATGATACATCGCAGTATAAAAATTCGTTTTTTCGTTTTCAGAACCTTTGATGACGATTTTATTTAATTCTTTGTTCCAATTGTTCTGCGTCTGCGTTTTTATCTGATCGAAAGATAAATTTCCGGCTTCTTTTTCTAAATTTTCCAAAGCGTTTGTCTGACTTACCGGAGAAATAGCCAGTTTTACTTCAATGGCTTCATTTTCATTCGTGTCAAAATCAAAATACATTTTCAGGTTTTTCCCTGCGATTTCAGGAAAGTTTTTCGTCTGGTCGAATTTTCTCCAGAATCCGTTGTAAACCTGTTTTCCGTCATAATTTTTTTGTCCGTAAGATTTAAAGGGTTTTGAAAATTTCATCGCAAAATAAACCGTTCTCGTTCTTGCCCAGCCATTGGTTTGTCTGTAGCCGGTTACTGTATTTCCGTTTTCCACACGAACATAAGTCCAGATATTTTTTCCGTCATAATTATAAATTCCGGCCATCAAATCTAATATGAGGTGTGCCTGATCAGACTTAGGAAAAGTATATCGGTGAACTCCTACTCTGGTTGTGGAAGTCAATTCTGCCAAAATATTATGGTCTTCCAGTTTTACTTGATAATATCCCGCTTCTGCTTTTTCGTTCTGATGAGAAAATCTGCTTCTGTAACCACTTTCAGGATTTGTTGCCGCTCCGGGATTTAACTGCAGTTTTCCCACAGTCGGCATGATTAAAAAATCTCCCAAATCAGAATGTCCTGTTCCGCTAAAATGTGTCGAACTGAAACCGACAATGGTTTTATCTTCATAGCGGTAGCCTGCGCAGTATTTGTAAACGTCACCATTGTATTTTCCATTCATTGCGTAGGAAATTGTATCGGTTTCCGGACTTAACTGAACGGCTCCGAAAGGTGCGGTTGCGCCGGGATAGGTGTGTCCCATTTTTTCTGTTCCGATGAACGGATTCACATATTGATAAAGTTTTTCGGTTTTTTGAGCTTTAAAATGTAAACTAAAAAACAAAAGAAATAGAAAAGCAATAGTTCCGTACCTTCTCATGCATGAATATTTTTAATGAAAAGTAAATGTAGACAAAAACAAGGAATAATTGTTTATCGTTTTATTTTAAACTAAAATTTGAGCCTTTGCGATTAACCAAAAACAAAAAAATCATTTCTCAGAAAAACGAAAGCCAATCCCATGAAGATTTTCAATGGAAATATTTTCTTCGCCGGAAAAGACTTTTCGCAGCCTTGAAATAAAAACATCGAGACTCCGTCCCATAAAATAATCATCATCGCCCCAAACCGCCTTCAGAATATCCTGTCTTTTGAGAACGGTATTTTTATTTCGGATAAAAAATAAAAGCAGCTCCGATTCTCTTTGAGTAAGTGTTACTGTGCTTTCCGAATTGTGTAAGGTGTAATTGTTCGGATCGAAATCATAGTTTCCGACCTTGTATTTTGTTGGTGCAGATTCTTTTTTCTTAGATCTTCTCAGAAAGACTTCAATTTTAAGAATAAGCTCTTCAATGCTGAAAGGTTTTACCAGATAATCATCGGCTCCTATTTTCAATCCTTTAATCCGGTCTTCTTTCAGTGCTTTGGCTGAAATGAAAATAATGGGAATTTCAGAATCTTTTTCTCTGATATGCTGTGCAACCTCAAAACCGTTCATTTCCGGCATCATGATATCTAAAAGACAAATGTCGAAACATTCTCTGTTAAAAGCATCCAAAGCCGATTTTCCGTCAGAATAGCAGGAAATATCGTAATGATTTTCCAGACTGTCCTGAATAAGGAACGCAATGGTTTTGTCGTCTTCGGCGTAGAGAATTTTAGATTTTTCCATGATTACACATATTCTTTAGAATGTCAAAAACAGGGTAGTGGTTATTCCTTGATGGCTGTTGTTTTCAACAGAAATTTTCCAGTTATGTTGCTGAACTACTTTTTTTACATAAAAAAGTCCCAGTCCGAAACCATTTACCGCATCGCTTTTTGAAGTGTTTACCCTGTAAAATTTATCAAAAATATGAGGAAGGTTTTTCGCAGGAATCCCGATTCCGTTGTCTTTGAACTTTAAATATAAACCTTTTGTGTCATTTAAAGAAGAAATAATAATGTGTGGCTGGGTTTCGCAGTATTTTATGGAATTGTCCAGAATATTGTAAATGATATTGCTGAAATGAAATTCGTCGGCTATAACGGAAATATTCTCATCAATAGATAAATCAATCGAAATGTTTTCATTCTTCTGCTTTACGGTTTCTGCAATTTCCTGAATGAAAGGCTTTAAAACAATTCTCTGCGGTTTTAGAGACAATCCAGAAGCATCATTTTTAGCAATATTCAGGATTTTTTCAATATGACTATTCAGTTTGTGGCTCTGATCCGTAATAATGGACGTGTACGTCTGTAATTTAGGATTTTCCTTGATCTGTTCCTGCTTGGTTAAAGCTTCCGAAGCCAGCAGTATAGAAGAAAGAGGCGTTTTGAATTCATGCGTCATATTATTGATGAAATCTCTCTGCAGTTCCGAGAATTTTTTCTGCTGAATAATGGTATAAATGGAATATACATATACCAGAAGAATGATAATCAGGGCAAAAGTGAGAAGATACCAGAAACGTAACGAACTGATGAGATACGTGGTTTTATCCGGAAAACGGATGGAAAAATAATACACCAGATTTTTATGCTTCGGAAATTTAATCACTTTTTCATTCGGGCTTTCCTGATGTTTGGATACGAATTTTCCGTAGATCATCTGATCGCTGTGGCAATTGTACAATGCGTAAACATAATCGGTATTAATTTGAAAACGTGTAAATTCAGTTTTCAGGTAATGTTCCAGAACTTCAGGGTGAAATTCATTGTTAATATTAACCACATAATAATCATTGGAAATATTCTGAACAGGACTTTCAGTAAAGGAAGTTTTTCCGCCGGAAAGTTTTTCAACCACTTCCAGTAAAGCAATGTTTACAGTCTGATTGAATTTCTTGTCTTCAAGATTATAAGCCTGTCGTGTCCATAAAAGCTGTGCTATCAGAATTCCGATAATAGCAACAAAACCAAGCGTTATAATAATATTGAGTTTCTTTATTTCCATTTTACAGGAACAATAATATCCAAAAATATCTATTAATTTCTGATCATTAACAACTTATTAACAAATGTTTGAGACCGGTTAACAGGATTAATATAAATATTCATCTTACATTTGTGAAAACAAAAATAAATCGGTTCTTTTTAATTATTAAAATTTATACTCATGAAAAATTTAAAAATTTCAGCATTATTAGCAGTTTTGGCATTTTCTCCTTTTTTTGCAAATACACTTCCGACTGACAATAATCCGGTTGTAAGAATTCTTGCAGACGTTACATGGAAATCAGAATCTATAGATGTTGGAAATATTCCTCAGGGAAAACCAAAAACCATCAGATTCGAATTTACAAATACTTCAAAGAAGCCTATCATTATCGAAAATGTAGCGCCTTCTTGCGGATGTACAACTGCGGATTATACAAAAACGCCTATTCTTCCGGGTAAGAAAGGATTTGTAGAAGCTAGCTACAACGCTGCTGCAGCGGGTCCTTTCATGAAAACAGTGAACGTTACCACAAGCGACAGCAAAACTCCAAAGACTCTTTCTTTTAAAGGTACAGTTGTTGCTTCTTAATCTGAATAAATTTAATCTTGTTCAATATAAAAACAGCCCGACAATTTCTGTCGGGCTGTTTTTGATTTAAATTGAATTATTTTAAAACTTTTATTTTAGAGATTCTATAAAAATTTCTAACGGTGCGAAACAATAATTTTTCTGCTGATTTCTTCAGAATCTGTATCGATTTTCAATAAATAATTTCCTTCAGGAATTCCCGAAACATGAATTTCAATTCGGTTGGATATTAGTTTTTCTGATGAACTTTGAATTACTCTTCCGCTCATATCCATTAACTGATATTTTATACTTCCGGATGTTCTGTTGTCAAATTCCACATACACAAACTGGCTTGCCGGAACCGGATAAATCCTTATTCCTTTATCTGAAACCACATTCGATGTTCCCAAAGTTGAACATACTGCATTGGCTTTTTGAGAATTTTTGATGACATCCACTTTCTGATTTCCCGTAACGTAATAATCCAGTTCCGAAGTAATCATCAGACTCGTACTTGCTCCAAGCCAGTCCTGAAGAAGAGAAGCGAAAATCTGCCGGTAATCATATCTTCTTTGATTTTGGTTATAGTAAAAACTTGTCTGGTTGGTAAATACAGGATGATCTCCCAAAATTCCTGCGGCTGCGGCGTTTCCAACCACGAAAAACGGAGCAAGATCTCCATGATCGGTACCGGTACTTCCGTTTTCGCGAACCTGTCTGCCGAATTCACTGAAAGTAACCGTCATTATTTTATCTGCAATTCCCAACTGCTGAATATCTGCCTGAAAAGCGGCAACAGAATTGGAAATATCAGCCAATAGATTCGCGTGGGTTCCCAAATGCGTACTTCCCGTCTGTACCTGACTCACGTGAGTATCAAATCCGCTTAGATTCACCTGAAAAATCTTGGTCTTGCTGCCTCCTTTAATCATTCTTGCCACTGTTTTCAGTTGTTTTCCAAGAGATGAATTAGGATAAGTAGTGGTTGAATTGTTTCCGGCGTTGAAAAGCTGCATCACACGGTCATAGTACGCATCCATACTCGTGGCAACTCCTTTTATATAATTTAGAAGATCATTATATTCAGAATTCATTAAATTTAAATTGCTGAAAACACTCGACTGAAATCCGGTCATATTGTATTCGATATTTTTCTCAGTCGTATGTTCATAAAACAGACACGGATTGAGATTTCCCATCTGTATAGCAAGCGGATCAGGATTCAGCGTCGTCGGATTTCCGGCAAGTCCCGGATATAACGCACCAAGATATCTTCCGAAAATACCGTCGAGAAGATCCGAATTTGTTGTTCCGTCTTTCCCTGCAAACATTAAATTTTCTGATCGGAAATGCGAATAATTCGGGTTCGGATAGCCCACTCCGTTCATTAAAAGCAGTTTTCCAGAATCATATAGACTTTTAAAACCCGTCATAGAAGGATTAAGCCCTACAAGCTTACCGGAAGATACCGTACTGTCTAACGGAATGTAACTTCCCGTTCCTGAACTGGCAATTTTTATATTGGGACGTAAGGCGGCATACGTACTGTACTGGCTGATCGGAATTACCGTATTCAATCCGTCATTTGCTCCTGCAAGTCTCAGAATAACCAGAGAACGGTCGTTAACCGTATCACAGTTCAGTTGAAAATCCAAAAACTGATTCATAAACCTCGAAGGCATTCCGTTAAGATAAAACGGAGCTCCGACTCCTGCAAGAGATATTAATTTTAAAAAATCTTTTCTGTTCATGATCTTAAATTATTTGGAATTCAGGAGATTTAATGATGGCTTTTACCAGTCTGTCGATCGGAATCTTTACATTATTGGCATTTCCTGTACTGAGGTAGTTATTCCACTCGTTCTGCCAGTTGATGGTGCTTAAATTATTCAAAAAAACACCTTTAAAATAATCATAACGGGTGCCGTCCGGAACTTCCACAAACATCATCTGGAGAAATTCTGTAACGAGTGTATCTGCATTGGCAGGATTTGAAAAATATCCGCTGTCTTTTACAAAAGATGCATTGTTCAGTTTAAAGGTAAAGCCATTATAGGTAAGACCGTTGATGAGATAATCTATTGTATTGTTGTACCGTATTCTCAGAGATGAAGTGGTAATCCAGTTTTTATCATAATTCGGACTGCTGGAATATCCTGCATATCCGTTCACCGACTGAGGACTGAAAATGGGCATTCCCATATTTGTAGAGAAATTGCCGACAACATTCATCAGACTGTGTATTGCCGAAGGATTTACGCCATACAGCGGAACCTGAAGATTCAGCAGGGAAAACATATGAAGATAAAGCTCAACAGGATTTCTTACAATATTTCCGATGGTCTGGTCTCCCGTAATGCTGTCTTCCTCATCGTAAAAATGTTTGCTTTTCAGCAGGGTGGTCAGTGCAGGAATAATATTGTAATTGTCTGCCTTAAGAGAAGCTGCCAAAGGAACAATGATGTCGTTTTCGATCTCGGTGGTTATTAATCTTCCCACAAAATAACGGTACATTCTTCTGCAATACGCTTTTGCCGTTTCATCCTGATTAAAAACCATGTTAATGAAATTCTGAAGTTCGGCTTTAATCGTTGCTTCTGTATTTCCTCCCGAAATTGACTGATTTCCGAAAGCTGACGAAAATGTTTTGGTTCCCGTATCATGCGTGTTAACTTTTACCTGACCGATGGGAATATTCGTTACCGGATCCAGAGAAGTAAGTCTTGCTGTTTTATCCAGATGTACCGATGAAGTCAGGGAGAATCCTGTTAAAACTCTTGCCGCCTGTTGTACATCTGTTTCCGTGTAATTGGTATAATTTCCCGTAGCAATCTGCGGTCCTTTTAGAATCGTAAACAATTCCAGAAACTCCCTTGCATAATTTTGATTGGGACTTGTGCTCAGATTCACATTATTATTCAGGAAAATAAGCATTCTCGGATTCTGTGTTATTCTGAAAGCCAGTTCTTTAAGACTTCCATTCGCATGAAACCTGAGAAGCTCTTTATAGTCATAATTCGTCCAGAAAGAAGCATTATCATCCGTTACAAAAAGGACGTGAAGAAAATAAGCAATCTTGTGTTGTGCAGAAGGATCCTTCAAAGCACTGTAAAGCCACCAGTAAAGATCGTTTCTCACGCTGTTTGCCGTACTTTGGGTATCGGTAATCGTAGGATTTGCTGCTGTCGGGACAATTGTTTCACCCACGTTATTCAGCGGAGAAGGCGGAACAGGATTGCTGAATGTAAACAATTCCGTAAGCGCCTGTTGTGGAGTTTTGGTTGCAAAATCCAGAATCTTTGCTTTCGTAATGTTATAAGTGGTACGTCTGAGAAGATGATAAGCATTCGAAAATCCCAGCACATTGGTTTTAGGAGTAAGACTTGGCATAATTATGCTTAATTTTTAACAAATGTACAATTTTAATGAATTAAATTTAATGTTTTAATAAAATTGCAGAGATTAAATTTAGTATATATTGAAAATGTTTGGGGATTGATTTTATGAAGCTTGGTATAGCAGGTTTTTTACAATTCTATATCGTGCATAGCTTTTTACTCTGCCAAAACAAATATTTATAGTAAATTTACTACTTAACGTAATCTATTAAAACTAAATTATGAATCTTTATACACAGCCGATGCTTCGTGAAGGAGCTTTAAAAGATAAAGTAGCCATTGTAACAGGAGGAGGGAGCGGTCTCGGAAAAGCAATGACCAAATATTTTCTCGAATTGGGCGCAAAAGTAGTCATCACTTCCAGAAACCTCGAAAAACTACAGGGAACTGCAAAAGAACTGGAAGAAGAAACAGGCGGAAAAGTTCTTTGCGTAGCATGTGACGTAAGAAACTGGGATGAGGTAGAAGCCATGAAAGAAGCTGCGTTAAAAGAATTCGGAAAAATTGATATCCTGCTCAACAATGCTGCCGGAAACTTTATTTCACCCACAGAAAGGCTCACTCACTCTGCTTTTGATGCTGTTCTGGATATTGTGTTGAAAGGAACAAAGAACTGTACCCTTTCCGTTGGTAAACACTGGATCGATTCCAAAACACCGGGAACGGTTTTAAATATTGTAACAACGTATGCATGGACAGGTTCTGCGTATGTGGTTCCGTCCGCTTGCGCAAAAGCAGGCGTTTTGGCAATGACGAGATCTTTGGCGGTAGAATGGGCAAAATACGGAATCCGTTTCAATGCCATTGCTCCGGGACCATTTCCTACAAAAGGAGCATGGGACAGATTGCTTCCGGGAAACCTGCAGGAAAAATTTGATATGAGAAAGAAAGTTCCTTTAAGAAGAGTAGGAGAACATCAGGAACTGGCAAATCTTGCCGCTTACTTAGTTTCAGATTATTCAGCTTATATGAATGGTGAAGTGGTAACCATCGACGGTGGAGAATGGTTGCAGGGAGCAGGTGAATTTAATATGTTGGAAGATATTCCGCAGGAAATGTGGGATGCTCTCGAAGCGATGATTAAAGCTAAAAAATCAAATTAAATTTTAGATTTTAATGTTTCACTGTCATTCTGATCGGAACGAAGTGGAGTGAAGAATCTCTAAAAAAGAATATTTAGATTCCTCCTTCGTCAGAATGACAATGTGTATAAAAATTTATTTGAATATACTTTATTTATCATGCTTGGATTTTAACCGCGAAGAGCACTAAAGATTTGATAAGGAACACAATAGTTGTGAGCTTTGTGGATCACCTTAGTGTACGTTGTGGTAAAAAAATAATAATGATTACAGTAAGCAACATTTAATTATAGCATATTGCGGATAATCAGGAAAATTTAAATTGTTTTCTAATTTAAAAAGAAAAAAAACCTTTAAACAAAGCAAAAAGTAGATTCTCAATGGGGAATCTACTTTTTTTATTTGGGTGATTTTACGGTTGAAATTTAGGTGATTTACTGAGACATCTCATCACGCACGACTATAAATTTGCAGTATCAATTTTTAATAACCTAAACAACCAAACATGGAAACATTAAAGTCGGTGTTGGAAGCGAACCACACCAAGAAAACAAAAAGTGAATTAATTGATTTATTAACAGGACTGGAAAAATCTTTAAGTCCCGCAGTTTACGAAAAAGTTTCAGGTATTGAAACGTCAGAACTTTCTTCTCTTTCCAACAAAGAATTGGTAAGCATTATTGAAGACTTCAAAAAAAATTACGATGAGAAGTGGGAAAAATCTTTCGCAGCCGTTTCTTCAGAAATCATGAAAATGATGGCAGGAAGAATGGCGGCAGACGATCAGGTTTTCAAAACTTCAGGAGCCGAAAGCGCAGATTTTGCAGCAGAATTGGGAAGCATCGATTTTGCAACCATCATCGGAGGTCCGTTGGATGCGTGTGTAAAAGCACAGTCGAACGCATCAATCAGCACAGTAAATTTCATCAAAGAAGTAGGATTCGAGCAGGATGGAAGCGACAGCAAACTTCGTATGGCGGAATTCAAGTACAAAAAAATGGGACCAAACCCCGATTTTGATCCGGCAGAACCCGAAAGTTCCACCAATCCTAAAGAAACAATGAACGATGTTGAAATTTCAGTTCCTTTCATTGCATTACTAAATGTTCCGAGCTTCAGAATTGAAACCTGCGAAGTGGATTTCAATGTAAAATTAAATTCTACTTACACCAAAGATGTAAGCGATGAATTCGGGATTACTGCGGGAGCTTCAGGAGGTTTCGGACCGGTGAAGTTTAAAGTGGATGTTTCTTACAAAAGAACTTCAGCCACAGGAATTAAAGTGGAAAAAGAATATTCTCTGGGCGTAAAAGTAAGAGCAACCAACGACGAAATGCCTGCAGGATTGGAAAAAGTTTTAGGATTACTTGCACAATAAAAACCCTTTACGAGAAATGATTAAATTATCAGATTACCTGGATTATCTCAACAACGAGATAATTCAGGCTCGTAAAAAAGCAGACGAAAATGCGGTAATGATCGCAAAAGAATATGCTAAACACGAGTATTTAAAGTTTTTTAAAGTTCCAAGATATTCGCTTCCGAGTGTAAAGATGGATATTCCCATCAAGATCACGGATATTGATGCAGATTCGAAGTACAATTTCAAGTACAGCGAAGATCAGCTTGTGGAAGATGTTAACAAAAAAATCCGCCTTGTCAATAAAGAGAAAAACCTCAACATGACAGAGATCAGTAAAAAACAGCTTCAGACCAAAGAATTTACCAGTCTTTTTAAAGCACTTGAAACCGGAGACCAGAAATTCGGAAAAAAACCTTCTGTGGAATTGCTTAAAGTTGATCTCAGACAGAATGTTAAAAGTTTAAATTCCGGAATTTTCCGCGTGCAGGAAGGAAACGGCGAAGAGGAAGTGAATGAGCTGAAAGAAATTTTTAGTAATGCTTTGCTGAACAGATTCAGCCTCGTGAATTCTAAAATCAATAACATCTACATCGATCCCAATACCAACTCTGCGGAAGATAAAGACAAGCTTTTCGTCAATCTTCATGTGGAAATGGAAGACGAAGGAATCAGAATCGTCTCTTTTAAAGACAAAGACGGCAAAGAAGTCGAACAGATAATTTTTGAGTAATGCAGGAACTTGTTCATCATACGATACAGAAAATTCAGGGATTGCTTGAGCATTTTAATAAAGTTCAGGAGCTTTATCTGTCGAAGTCTTTCGATTTTGATGCGCAGTTTGAGGAATTTCTCTACGAATTTTTAGATTACCTGAAAACCAAAGGAAATACTACGTACGAATCCGAAGTTTTAAAGGTTATGAACATGATTTCCACTGTAAAAAGAGGGTTTAATCCTGTTCAGATGGAAAAAATAGCTTCGGGAAAACGTGAGCTGACTTGGGGATTTTCATTTAGTGCAATGGAAAGTGTACACAAGTTTTTAATGGAAATGTATACCAAAGAGCATAAAAAACTGGATGAAGCAGAAGAAATTTTGTCAGGATTAATAGTTTCTCTCTATCAAAACGGAATACTGAACGACGAAATCGTGAAAAGTCTCGCCAATGTACCAAAAATTGAAGACTTCTGGAATTCTTTAATCAAACAAAACACTCAGATTTCAGGAATCAATAAAAAACTCAGATTACAGATGATCTCGGAAGACATTTACCTGCTTCTTGAAAAAGTCCTTTTGAAATTAAACTAATCTGTAATAATTTAAAATCTCTGTGTTTGTTAATTTAAGTGAAATCGAAGATTCGACGTAGTCAAACACCTTTGTGAGCCTTAAAAACAATTAGTTGAAAAAAAACTTATTGCCCTTTGTATTAAAATTAAAAGGCGAATAATAGATTTAAAAACAAAACCCATGGAAAATGAAAGATACATTGTTGTTCTCGAAGATCAGCATAAAAATTCCCTCAAAAAAATTGAAAATGAATTTGATGTAAACATTACCTCATCAGAATTTCTTTCCGCAGAAAACCGAGCCTATGATGTTATTGATGAAGATAACGGAGTCCTCTACAAAAATCTGGGTGTTCTTGTGGTTGAAAATATGGATGAAGCACAGTTGAAAAGCGCTGTGAAAAACGATTCTAACCCGATCGTTTATTTTGAAAAAGAAAGAGATTTTTTTTCGGCGGATGAACTCTCCCTCATCAGTGAACTGAAAAAGCAGTCCGCAGAGATTGCCGACAAAATCACCGAGCTGGAAAAATACATTATAAATAAACCGTTACCCCAAAAACCTTTAGTGGAAATGGAATGGGGGCTCAAAGCTTTGGGTCTCGGAAATTCATTATACACGGGAAAAGGTGTTGATATCTGTATTCTGGATACAGGTCTCGAACTTTCTCATCCCGATTTTTTCGGAAAAAATATTGAAGGGAAATCCTTTATTGCCGGAGAAGACTGGAACCGCGATCCGAACGGTCACGGAACCCACTGTGCAGGAGTTGCGACAGGAAACATACGACTGGATAACGGAAAACGGTACGGAATCGCAAAAGAGGCTAATTTAAAAATTGCAAAAGTGCTTTCCGATGCAGGAAAAGGAACCACAAGCAGCGTTATTGATGCCATAGACTGGGCAATTACAAAGAAATTCAGAATTCTGTCCCTTTCACTCGCTTCTCCCGTTCTGCTGAATGAAGCACCTTCCCCGCTTTTTGAAACCGTGGGTGCAAGAGCTTTGGAAAACAACTGCATCATTATTGCAGCAGCAGGAAACGACAGCAACAGACCGGCTGTTCCCAAACCTGTCTCAATGCCCGCAAACTCCATGTCCGTAATGGCAGTCGGAGCGATTGACGGACAAATGAAAGTGGCTAAATTTTCCAACGCGGGCTTAAATCCTTCAACCGGAGGAAACGTCAATATCTGCGCTCCCGGAGTCGATATCATCAGTTCTTATCCCAAAAATTCTAAGAATAAAAACAGCAATTATTACGCAATGAGCGGAACAAGCATGGCAACACCGCATGTTTCAGGTCTTATTGCCTTATATATGGAACAGTTTCCCGAAAAATCGGCAAAAGAAATCTGGGAACTCGTAGAAATGAAGGCAAAGCCCATCGAAGGTTTGAAATACAGAGACATCGGAAACGGACTTATACAGATATAATGATGAAAACATACTTAGCAGTTCTCAAAAAAAATACAGATATCAGACAGCTTGAAAAAGAACTGAAAAAAAACAATGTAAAATTGTCTGCCCACTATAAAACCATCGGAGTAGTAAAACTCGAAAGCGAAAAGCCGGTTTCAGATAAAGATTTTGAGCAGTATTTTCTTTCTATGGAAGAAGATAAAGAAATTTAACAAGATAAATGAAGACATCAGACTTTTCTGTCCGGAGAAGTCTTATTTTTGTTTACTTTGTTAAATTAAAAATAGTAATATGAACTTCAAAATTCCAACCCTTGTTTCTGCGCTTGCCGTGATGTTCTTTTCACAGTCTGCTTTGGCTCAGGAAGCCCCGAAATACAGCTACGTAGAAGCTTTCAAACCATTTTTCTATACACAGACAGGTACGCCTACAAGATCCGCAAGCGGACAGCCGGGACACGCCTACTGGCAAAATTCGGCAAGTTACAATCTCGATGTAAGCCTTAACGAAGCCAAAAACGAACTTTCGGGAACTGCGGAAATCACTTATACAAACAACAGTCCGGATAAATTAGGTTTTTTATGGCTGCAGCTCGACCAGAATTTATTTGCAAAAGATTCAAGAGGAAATGCAGTCGTACCGACTTCGGGAAGCCGAAACGGAGCGCACGGTGAGGAATTTGACGGCGGTTACAAAATAAAATCGGTAAAACTGGACGGAAAGGATGTGAAATATACGATTACTGATACCAGAATGCAGATCGATCTTCCAGCAGAACTGAAAGCGATGGGAGGCGTCGCAAAAATTAGGATTGAATATTCTTTCCTTTCTCCAAAATACGGTTCCGACAGAATGGGAATTCAAGATACGAAAAACGGAAAAATCTTTACGATAGCACAATGGTATCCGAGAATGTGTGTGTATGATGATGTCATGGGATGGAATACGCTGCCTTATCTTGGTGCTTCGGAATTTTATCTGGAATACGGAGATATTACGGCAAACATTACCGTTCCTGCCAATCATTATGTGGTGGCTTCAGGAGAATTGCTGAATTCAAAAGAAGTGTATTCCAAAGAAGAAATCAGCCGATGGGATCAGGCAAAGAACAGTGATAAAACAGTGATGATCCGTTCCGAATCTGAATTAGGAAAAAATAATTCCTCAGGAACAAAAACATGGAAATTTAAAATCAATCAGGCAAGAGATTTTGCTTGGGCTTCCTCTCCTGCATTTATTCTGGATGCCGCAAAAATTAACCTTCCGAGCGGAAAAAAATCTTTGGCAATCTCTGCTTATCCTGTAGAAAGTGTAGGGAAAGAGGCATGGAGCAGATCTACAGAATACACAAAAGCGGCGATTGAGCATTACTCTGCAAAATGGTACGAATACACCTATCCGGCTGCAACCAACGTGGCAGGAAATGAAGGCGGAATGGAATATCCGGGAATTGTTTTCTGCCATATGGATTCCAAAGGCGGCGATCTTTGGGGTGTTACAGATCATGAATTCGGGCACAACTGGTTCCCGATGATTGTGGGTTCCAACGAAAGATTATTTGCTTGGATGGATGAAGGATTTAATACATTCATCAACGAACTTTCTACGGAAGCTTTCAACAAAGGTGAGTATTACGAAAAGAAAAATATTGCGCAGATGAGCGGATATATTATGAGTGACGGTTTTGAACCCATCATGGTAGGTCCGGATAATATGAAAGAAAACAGCATCGGAGCTTTGGCGTATTTCAAACCGGGAATGGGACTGCAAATCTTAAGAGAATCTATTTTAGGACCTGAAAAATTCGACAAGGCATTCAGAACCTATGTTGAAAGATGGGCTTTCAAACATCCTACACCTTGGGATTTTTTCCACACGATGGAAAATGTGTCGGGTGAAGAGCTGAACTGGTTCTGGAGAGGCTGGTTCATCAACAAATGGAAAATCGATCAGGGCATTAAAAATGTAAAATACGTTAACGGAGACTTTAAAAACGGAGCGCAGATCACGGTTGAAAATATCGGACAGTTACCAATGCCGACCAACGTTCAGGTTAAATTTAAAGACGGAACACAGCAGATGGTAAAACTGCCGATCGAGGTCTGGAAAAGAAATACGGAATGGACATTCAGAATCAATTCCACAAAAGAAATCGATCAGGTGAAACTGGATCCAAATTCAGAAATTCCGGATGTAGATTCTAAAAATAACACCTGGAGTTCCGCGGATGCAAAACCGACAGAAAAAGTAAATCTTAAAGAATTTACGGGAACTTTCGGAAGCAAGGATCTTCCGATGAAAATTGTATTTACAGAGAAAAACAACCAGCTTTTTGCTCAGGCAACAGGACAGCAGGAATTTCCTCTGGAATATACCGGGAACAATACGTTCAGTCTGGAAATGGCGCAGATTTCTTTAACTTTCAGTCAGGATAAAAAATCATTTACCTTTAAGCAGAACGGAAGAGAATTTAAATTTAATAAAGAATAATTTTAATCTTTTTGAACCATTAAGTTCTAAATTGAGAGGGTAAACTGTATTAAGGAAAATCATTTTTTTAAATCTTAAAAATTAGAAACTTATATATTCTTAACTCCTTAAATCCATCTTAAGGTTCAATTTAAATAATATATGATTGTCCGTAATTTGCCATAATTGGAAAATCTTTGGGTTCTTCGCTGAGTGAAACGCCTTTGCGAACTTAAAAACAGTTAGTATATAAAGAATCTTTGCGAGTCTTTGCGTTAAAAAAAACAGTTTGATTAATAACGGATAATCAATAAATAATAAATCAAAACTTCGGAAAATACTCCGGAGTTTTTTGTTTTTAAATTGAATTTAATATTAAAATTCCCAATTCTAGAGGCTGTTTTAAGGAGAAACCTTAATTTTGTTACTTAAAATAGATGATTATGAATTACAGATTTTCAATCGTATTCCTGATGATTTTTGCATTGGGATTTTCGCAGAATCTTAAGGTGATGAGTTTTAATATCAGACTGAATGTAGATTCGGATAAAGAAAATTCATGGACGAACAGGAAACAGGATGTTGTAGATCTCCTTACGTATTATCATCCCGATTATTTCGGCGTTCAGGAAGCGTTGCCGGATCAGATGAAGGATATAAAAAACGGATTGAAAAACTATGATTATGTAGGAGTGGGAAGAGACGACGGAAAAGAAAAAGGTGAATTTTCGGCTATTTTTTATGATACAGAGAGATTGCAGGTTTTAAAATCGGATACGTTCTGGCTTTCGGAAACTCCTGAAAAACCATCAAAAGGGTGGGATGCCGCTTTGAACAGAATCTGTACGTATGCTGTTTTCAGAGATAAAAAATCTAAAAAAGAATTCATGGCACTGAATCTTCATTTCGATCACATCGGAAATGTAGCAAGAGTGAAGTCTTCAGAATTAATTTTAAAGAAAATCAAAGAAATCAATCCTAAAAATCTGCCTGTAACTGTGAGTGGGGATTTTAATTTAACGGAAGATTCAGAACCGATAAAAATTATGTCGCAGAATATGCAGGACAGTTTTTATCATTCAGAAACAAAACATTACGGTCCGAAAGGAACTTTTACAGGTTTCAATGTAAATGAAATTCCACAGGACAGAATTGATTATATTTTCGTCAAAGGATTTAAGATCAAATCTCACAGACACATCAACGACAGAAGAGAAAATCTGCTGTATCCATCGGATCACTTTCCGGTTTTGGTGGATTTAATGTTTTAAAATGGCTCCAGTCAAATATTTAAGATAATAGATGATTTCTGCTTAATTGTAAGCGATCAAAAAATTATATAAACGGTAATAATTATATTGCCGTTTTTTGTTACTTTTATGTTAAATAAAATACTTATTATAAAAAGATTTTAATGAAAAAACTTGTTTTGGGTGTATTGTTTTTAGTTTCATGGCAATTTTCCGCGCAGGAATTGTATATGCCGAGAAATATTAAAAAAGCATACGAAAACGGAACCCGTGATCTGTCGGGCGCTCCGGGTAAAAATTACTGGCAGAATAAAGGGATTTATAATGTTGAGGTAAAGGTAGATGCCAATTCTAAGGTGGTTTCGGGAAAGGAAACCATCGTCTATACCAACAACAGCCCAAATGATCTGAATGATCTTGCCATAAGATTTGTTAATAACCTCCATAAACCACAGGCTCCGAGATCGGGCGTTGTTTCCAAGGATTTTCTTTCTTCGGGGTTGCATATTAAATCATTTGCTGTAAATGGTGAAAAATATAACGTAAACAGCGACGATTGGGGAACGGTTGAAAAAATAAAGCTGAATTCAGCCTTAAAATCCAAAGAGAAAGCTGAAATTAAAATAGAGTGGGAGTATCCTTTATCTGTACAAAGCGGAAGAGAAGGACAGATAGATCCTGAAACATTTTATGTTGCCTATTCTTTCCCGAGAGTCTCTGTTTATGATGATTATAATGGATGGGATATGCTTCCGCATTCCGACAGGCAGGAGTTTTATAATGATTTCAACGATTACAGTTTTGCGATTACTGCGCCTAAAAATTACGTAGTCTGGGCAACCGGAGATTTCCTGAATCCCGATGCCGTTCTTCAGTCTGAGTATTTAAAAAGATATAAGTCTTCGTTAAAAAGCGACAAAGTCATTCATATTGCGACTGAGCAAGAAATGAAGTCCGGAAAAGTAACGAAGCAGAATAAATGGAATACGTGGAAATTTAAAGCCAGTCACATCACCGATTTCTGTTTTGCTTTAAGCAATCATTATGTTTGGGATGCAGCAAGTGTGCAGCTTAAAACGAAAAGAGCAAGTGTTCAGGCAGGTTACAAAGCGGATGCAAAAGATTTTGAGCATTATGTGGAATGGATGCAGTATAATCTCGACTGGTTTTCTAAAAACTGGCCCGGAGTGGAATATCCTTACAATGCGATGACCGCAATTCAGGGATACGCAGACATGGAATATCCGATGATGATTAATGATACCAGTATTCCGGATGATTTTCAGGATGCGAGATTAACGGCGGATCACGAAATTGCACATACTTATTTTCCTTTCTATATGGGCATCAACGAAACCCGTTATGCTTTTATGGATGAAGGATGGGCAACGACTTTGGAATATTTAATCGGAATTGATGAAAACGGAGAAGCAAAAGCCAAAGAATTTTATAAAAATTTCAGAGTGAAAAGATGGATTAATGATCCTTCTGCAGAACAGGATCAGCCAATTATTACGATGAGTACTCAGGTAAGCGGAGCAGGGTATGGAAACAATTCTTATGTAAAAGCATCCCTGTCTTATCTGGCTTTAAAAGATTATCTGGGAGATGATTTGTTTAAAAAAGCATTACATCATTATATGAACAACTGGAACGGAAAACATCCGATTCCGTGGGATTATTTTAATTCTATGAATACAGGTTCGGGAAAAAATCTGAACTGGTTCTTTAATAACTGGTTTTACACCAATAATTATATCGATCTGAAAGTGTCTTCAGCATCTCAGATGAATGATCTTCTGACGGTAAATGTAGATAATGTGGGCGGTTTTGCCATCCCTTTTGATGCGGAAATCGGATATGAAGACGGAAGTGTGGAGAAGCTTCATTTTTCGCCATCGGTCTGGGAAAAAGATCAGAAAAAAACAATGCTTACGGTTCCGATTACCAAAAAAGTAAAATCGGTAAATCTTGATGGTGGTATCTTTATGGATTATACACCGAAAGACAATACTAAAACATTATAAATAGATTCCGGCTGTTTCAGAGAAACAGCCGGAATCATTTGTATTAAAATTAACAATAAAGATTAGTATAGTCTTAGTCCTGATCTTGCTCCGTTAGAAGCTACAACAGACTGCATTCTGGTTTTTTGTCCTGCGGAGAACATAAACATGGCTGCATCATCCACATAATCCATATAATTCATGAACATTACAGATCTCTGTACGCCGCTGCAGGTATTGTAAAGAGGGTAGCTTGGTTTTCCTGTGTTAGCTGTTGTTTGTGTAGGTGTATCGCTTACAAGGTCGTTTCCACAGTTCGCATCTCCCCAGATGTGTCTTAAGTTCAGGTAGTGTCCAACTTCGTGGGTGGCTGTTCTTCCCAGATTAAATGGAGAAGAGGCACCGGTTTTACCAAAATAAGGAGCGGCAATTACCACACCATCATTCCATAATCCGGAAGATTCAGGGAAAGTCGCATAGCCAAGAACCTGTCCCATATTTCCTACCGTCCAGATGTTTAGATAGTTAGATGGGCTTGTTGCGTCAATTCCTCCGGTAGATGCTTTCTTCATGGCATCATTGGTACCCCAGCTTGTTTTGGTAGTAGATTTTCTCACCACATTTGCCAGTCTGAATCTTACTTTCACATCACCTGCTTTTACCCCCTGAAATTCGGAAGGAATTTTTGAAACGTCGGTGTTCGTTCCTGCATAATCCGCATTAAGAACTGCAATTTGTTCTGCAATACGCGCATCAGAAACATTTTCAGCAGTTGTTCTGTATAAGACATTTACCACTACCGGAATTTCAACGGTACCATCGGATAATACTTTTCCCAGCTTCATGTCATTTTCAAATCGTTCGGTTTTGGCTTCGATTTCAGAATATTTTTGTCTCAGTTCCGAACTGTTTTTCAATGCCACTTTTCTGATTTCTTCTGAAGCACAGCCTCTTTGCAGTGCGGTTCCGGAAATGGCAGGAGTGTTTTCAGATCCTTCGGTCTGGTTAGAAATGTTGTCGCTGTTACACGCAGACAGGAAACTCAGCATAAGAGCTCCGAATAATAGTTTTTTCATAAAAATACAATATTTTGTTTCGCAGGATGAAATTATATTATTTGAAGTAGATATGCAAGTATTTCACTGTATAGTTGAATTATTTTATTATTCAATAAATAGTAATTTTAAATATATGTTACTGTATTTATATTTAAACGGTGTTTTTGTTGATTATTTAAAACCATTATTGAGTAATGCTTGAATGTTGATTTTATCCTGCAAAACCGTTTTTAATGGCAAAAACGGCAAGACCGACCCGTGTTTTAAGATCTAATTTATCACAAAGCTGATCTCTGTAGCTTTCCACTGTTCTCGGGCTGCAGCACATTTTATCCGCAATTTCTTTATAGCTGAGTTCTGTAACGGTATATTTTAAAAACTCTTTCTCGCGGTCGGAAATTTTTACATTATTGGCAGCATCTTCATTGTTCATGTTGGAAAAAATGATTTTCGAAGCCCATTCCGGATAAAAAAAACCGTCATTGTTAAGTTTCGTCAATGCATTCTCCAGTTCCTTCGGATGTGTATTTTTCAGTAAGTACCCTTTGGCGCCGTTCCGGATCATTTTAATAACGCTTTTATCGTCGCCCTGCATGCTTAAAGCCATCACTTTAATGTTCGGATGATTTTCTTTAAGCCAAAGCACGGTTTCGAAACCGTCCATAATCGGCATACTGATGTCCAGAAGAATGATATCCGGAATTTTGCTGTTGTTTTCGAATTTCTGGATCAGATCTTTTCCGTTTTCGGCAACGTAGATCACTTCAAACTCCGGAAAATTATCAATAATTCCTTCTAAAGCTTTTGCGATAAGTACATGATCGTCTACAATTACTATCGTTTTTTTCATGGCTGTCTTTTTAAAATAATGTTGAGCGTAGTTCCCAAATTTTTCTGACTTTCAAGGCAAAAATCTGCCCCGATAATTTCGGCTCTGTTTTTCATATTGGTGAGCCCGATTCCGTTGGATTTGATGTTGGACTGATCGAAACCCACCCCGTCATCTTTAATATTCAGTTCCCAAAGCGACTCCTGAGAAGTATTCAGATTAATCAGAATATTTTTACAGCCCGAATGTTTGATGCTGTTCTGAATAAATTCCTGAGTAATTCTCAGCAATACGTTTTTATGCACAAAGCTGAGATCCAGCTGATTAAAATTATGCTGAAAATCGACATGGCATTTTTTAAACGCATTGGTATTGTCTACTTCTTCCTGAATTAAAGTTACGATTTCCTTTTGATTAATATTATCGTCCGTTAATGTTTTTGAAAGGCTCCTGAGATCGTGAAGCGACTGATTGATGATCTGTGAAACCTGCTCAATTCTTTCGCTTACCTCCGGAACTTTATTCTCATACAAAAGCTGCTGCGTGTAAAGGCTCACTAACGTTAATTTCTGCCCGATATTATCGTGAAGTTCGCGCCCGATCTGCTGCATCGTTGCCTGCTGGATTTCAAGCTGCGTCGCTAACAATTCTTTTTGGTGAATTTCGTTTTTTATTTCAATCTCATTCAGATATTCTTTCTTGCGCTGTTTGTATTTGCGGATATAAACCATCACTGCAGCCACAAACAATACAAAGAATATATTGAAAAGGATGATTGTTATTATGAGCTCTGTTTTCCCCATATAAATGAAATTGAGAATAATAAATACATGATGATTCCGGAAACTAGGAAATAATTAAAATACATATTCCATAATTCTGGATACTTGTTTAATAAACTGAAGAACGTCCAAAAAGGTAAAGTTCCGATATAAAATAAAGTGACCCCGAGATTAATGTAAAACATTTTGTTTTTACTGAAATGCAAAATATCCGAAGAGTTAATTTGCCTGTAATATTCCATTATCACAAGAACCATAAGGATAAGGCAGCCAAACGTATAATTGAATGAAAAAATTATTTTTCCTGCTTTAAAAAAATATTCATTGGGAAGAAAGGAAAGCAGATAAATAACAGATAGCGTATAGAATAGTTTTGGTCTTTTTAATGATTTTGCTGCGTAAAGCCAATAGAAAAATAAAAACTCAACAGGAATAACAAAATAATTAAAAAACTTTGGCTTATTATATTCCATTAAATATCCGCCCCATTTCCCAAAAACTTCACATAAAAACATGAGTATTAAATAAATGGAAAAGTACTTCCAGTATTTATCTTTAGCATTCCTATAAAATATAATAGAAATAAGAGCAGCCAGCCCTTCCATCCAGATTAAAGATTCTTGTAGTACTTTTTGAAATTCACTCATTGTGCTTATTCGTGTAAATATAATTTTTTATTAAAAAGATTCTGTTACTTGTGTTGAAGGAGGAGACAGGGTACCATGATTCTGACATACTACCTCTCCTTGCAAACCGGAATTTCTTGCCGAAGCCATCGCCAAAAACTCTCCGCTTCCGCTTGCGCTTAAAGGATTGAAATCATAGCAGAGTTTATCTCCGTTTTCGTCTTCCTGTTTCATGGTAGGAACCAAAACTAAAGTATGTCTTTGCGCATACTCTGTTCCGATCGGAGTTCCCGACATGATATTCCAGTCCTGCTCTTTAGGATAAGCCGCATAATAAAATCGTATTCCCAAATCCTGATCTGTAACGCGGGAATCGTTTTTCACTGCTTCATTTTCAATGTCTGAAATAAATTTTTTCAGCGTAGCCAGATCAAAATGAATGGAATGGGCATCATCAAATCCTAAATTTTGGTTTATACACGCCAACTGATTTTTTCTGTAGTTCTCTACAAGAGTTCTGATCAAATCGCAATGAAGGGTGTTGGGATTAGAAATTGATTCGGCAGATTCAAATTCTAAGTTTTCTAAATTTGGTTTTGTTTCCATAAAGCTAGTTTTAAAAGGTGTAAGGTTAGTTGGTATTGCAAATCTCGTAAAATTTCAGGGGAATACGACACGGTTTTTTCCTGATTATTTATGGGGTTTTTACGGATTGTAAATTTTAATTAAAATGATAAAGATTTTGGATAGATTTGCAGCGATTTTAAATTCGTTAATCATAAACAATAAAATTATCAAATGAAAAGACAGACTATCGCATTATTTTGCATAGCAATATTTAGTGTTTCATGCGCTAAGAAAGATGAAAACGCAGTGGATGGCAAATACACGGATGATCAAAAAGCTTCTTATTATATAGGTCTGAGTATTGCCCAAAACATGAAACAGGAAGGCTTCAAAGTAGATGCAGATCTTTTGGCTCAGGCTATTAAAGAAGAAATGAATGGAGGGAAAAAGCTAATGCCCGCTGAAGAAATGGAAGCTTTTATGCAGGAGTTTATGCAGAAGCAACATGAAAAAAAGCAGGCTGCAGCGGGGGTACAGGCAGATGAAAATAAGAAAAAAGGTCTGGATTTTCTTGCCAAAAATAAAAGCAATCCTAAAGTGAAGACCACGGCTTCAGGTTTACAGTATGAAGTTTTGCAGGAAGGTGATGGTAAAACAAAACCAAAAGCCTCAGATGTTGTACAGGTAAAATATACCGGAAAGCTTCTGGATGGAACTGTTTTCGACTCTACCGACAAAAGCGGAGGTGCGCCAATGGATATTAATCTGGGCGCAGTAATCAAAGGATGGACAGAAGGTATCCAGTTGATGAGCAAAGGCTCTAAATACAGATTTTACATTCCTTCAGAGCTGGCTTACGGAGATAATGGTGCCGGACCAATTCCTGCGGGAGCGACTATTATTTTTGATGTAGAATTGGTGAATATTAAATAAAAATGTTGTTTGATAGGTAGATCAGCGATAATGGGATTTGCTTATTTTACATCTGATGTATTACAAATAAAATTTCCGCAGATTTTTTGGTCTGCGGAAATTCTTCAAAAATAATATATATGAAAAAAACTACTTATAAATCGGTCGGTCTGAAAACCAGACCTGTTTCCTCGAAATAATCCAAAGTGATTCTGTCTCCATCATTTACCGTTCCTGCCAGAATCTCTCTTGATAATTTGTTGAGAACTTCCTGCTGAATGACTCTTTTCAGAGGTCTGGCTCCGAACGCAGGATCATACCCTTTATTCATCAGATAATCTACAGCATCCTGAGTTGCCGTCATAATGATATTTCGTTTCGAAAGCATTTCATTAAATCCTCTCAGTTGGTAGGTAACGATTTTTCCAATTTCCTTTTTTCTTAAAGGCTGGAATAATACAACCTCATCAATTCTGTTTAAAAATTCCGGACGTAACGTCTGTTTCAATAAATCAAAGACCTCATCTTTTGTTTTGTCAACAATCTCATCCTGATTTTCATCAGTAATATGTTCAAAATTTTCCTGAATAAGGTGCGAACCTAAATTCGAAGTCATAATAATGATCGAATTTTTGAAATTCACCACTCTTCCTTTGTTATCTGTTAACCTTCCGTCGTCTAAAACCTGTAACAAAGTATTGAAAACATCAGGATGCGCTTTTTCAATTTCATCCAAAAGAACCACAGAATACGGTCTTCTTCTCACGGCTTCCGTTAATTGCCCGCCTTCATCATAACCCACATATCCCGGAGGCGCACCCACTAATCTCGAAACACTGTGACGCTCCTGATATTCACTCATATCAATTCTCGTCATATTGTTTTCATCATCAAATAAAAACTCCGCTAAAGCTTTTGCCAGCTCAGTTTTTCCGACTCCGGTGGTTCCCAGGAATAAGAATGACCCGATTGGTTTTTTATCATCACTCAATCCCGCTCTGTTTCTTCGGATCGCATCCGCAACAGCGGTAATCGCCTCGTCCTGTCCAACTACTCTGTGATGAAGTTCGGTTTCCAGATTCAATAACTTTTCTCTTTCAGACTGAAGCAGTTTCGTAACAGGAATTCCGGTCCATTTGGCAATCACTTCAGAGATATTTTCAGAAGTTACTTCTTCTTTAATTAACTCATTCTGATGATTTTGCATTTCAAGTTCAAGCTTTTTCAGCTCTTCCTCTTTTTCACGCAGCTTTCCGTATTGGATTTCCGCTACTTTTGCGTAATCTCCTGCTCTTGAAGCTCTTTCTGCCTCTAATTTCAGAGATTCTATATCTTTTTTAATCTGCGTTAAATCTTCAGATTTTTGCTTTTCTTTCAGCCATTTGGCGTTAATTTCATTTCTCTGTTCAGAAATCTTCGCAATATCTTCTTTTAAATGATCGATTTTCGTCTGGTTACCTTCTCTTGAAATGGCAGCCAGTTCAATTTCCATCTGCATTAATTTTCTGTCTAAAACGTCCAGCTCTTCCGGTTTCGAATTGATTTCCATTCTTAATTTAGCCGATGCTTCATCAATCAGGTCAATCGCTTTATCCGGTAAAAATCGGTCTGAAATATATCGTTGAGACATTTCCACCGCCGCAATAATCGCCTCATCTTTAATTCTTACTTTGTGGTGGGCTTCATATTTATCTTTAATTCCACGAAGGATAGAAATTGCCGATTCTGTATCCGGTTCTTCCACCATTACTTTCTGGAAACGTCTTTCCAACGCTTTATCTTTTTCAAAATACTTCTGATATTCATTTAAAGTCGTTGCTCCAATCGCTCTTAATTCTCCTCTTGCTAAAGCTGGTTTCAGAATATTTGCGGCGTCCATTGCACCTTCACCGCCTCCTGCGCCTACCAAAGTGTGGATCTCATCAATGAAAAGAATAATCTGTCCTTCCGATTTAATAACTTCATTCACCACGGATTTCAGACGCTCTTCAAACTCACCTTTGTATTTTGCACCGGCAATCAAAGCGCCCATATCCAGTGAATATAATGTTTTATCCATCAGGTTTTCGGGAACGTCACCGCTGATAATTCTGTGGGCGATCCCTTCTGCAATTGCAGTTTTACCAACGCCGGGTTCACCAATCAGGATCGGGTTGTTTTTTGTTCTTCTGGAAAGAATCTGCAACACTCTTCGGATTTCCTCGTCACGGCCTATTACAGGATCTAATTTTCCTTCCGCTGCTAATTCGTTGAAGTTTTTAGCGTATTTATTTAAAGACTGATACGTTTCTTCCGAACTTGCAGAAGTGGCTTTCGAGCCTTTTCTTAATTCTTTAATTCCGCCTTCCAAAAGACTCTTGGTAACGCCCATATCTTTCAGCATTTTTGAAACTTCTGAATTCGTTTCCAATAAGGAAAGCCATAAGTGTTCAATGGTTACATATTCGTCGCCCATTTTTTTAGCAATGTTAGGCGCATCAAGCAAAACTTTATTTGCTGATTGTGAAAGGTAAATATTGCCTCCCTGTACTTTAGGGAGTTTCTCTAAATTTTCGCGGTTTCGCTCTCTTACCAAAGCCGCATCTGCTTCAGATTTTTTTAATAAGAAAGGCGATATATTTTCATCTACCTGAAAAATACCTTCCAGTAAATGTTGAGGTTCTATCTGTTGGTTGCCAAATTCCATTGCCACCTGTTGTGCAGCCTGAATTGCTTCCTGAGATTTTACGGTATATTGATTTAAGTTCATATTTTGTATATTTTTGATTCTTTAATTTTTAGTTTCCAATTTTAGATTTTAGACATCAGATTTCAGACCATAAGAGTCAAATAAATGTTAATTTTTTAATCAGATTTTCTAATTTCTGATGCCCTTAATCTTTATTTAATCATTTAATTCGGGTACATTATCGCAAAAAGTATTCTATTGTTGAATTTTTAAAAATATGGGACAAATTTTCCGAAATATTTATTTTTAATATGTTTTGGAAAGACAAAATTTCCGATTCGAAGAATTTAAGTGAAAATTATCGGAAGAACCGTCAGATTGGGTTAAATCTTAAAATACGCCTAACCTTGTTTTTTTGATTGGATCATAAGATTTTAATTAAGAAGTTTAGAATATTTAAAATGAGCTTCGATTTCAGAATAATGCTTATTAAGAATCTATTTGATTTTTCTCAATTAAACTTAACATCTTAAAATTTTCTTAATGGTTTAAATAATAAGTTTTTTTAAACTCATTTTAAATTTAACCACAAAAGAAACAAAAGACTTTATTGGATTGATTTAAAGTTTTTCAAAAGTCTACGAAGAGAAAAATCTTTGATTTTTTAACTTGTGTGCTCTTTTTTCATTAAAGCATTAAACTTAAGAAACTAAAGTGTTTAAATCTTTTGTGGTAAAAAAGTTTAATTTTTTCATTTCATCATTTTGAAAAAGCATTATGCAGTGTCAGTGTTTAGCTTTTAATTCTTAAGTTAAAAATCATCTTCTCAAAATCAAATATTAAAATCAAAATAATTACTTTTGCGTTTTTACAAATGGAGCTTAAAGAAAAACAGAAGAAAATTTTAGATGTTGCCGTGGAACTTTTCAAGGAGAAAGGCTACATGGGAAGCTCTGTGCGGGATTTGGCAACAAGACTGAATATCAAAGCAGCTTCTTTATATGCACACATCCGCTCAAAAGAAGAAATTCTGGAATGGATCTGTTTCGGCATCGCGCAGGAATTTTTCGATGAACTTCAGGATGTAAAAAATACCAATATTCCACCAAAGGAAAAGCTCAATCTTTTTATTGAAAAACATTTGTCGGTTGTTCTGAAAAACCGTGATGTCACGCACATCTATTCCAACGAATGGAAACATCTGGAAGAGAGATTACCCGAATTCATCGAACTAAGAAAAAATTATCAGCAGGAAGTTGAACAGTTGATTTCTGAAATTTATACCGCTGAAAACTGGGAATTGAGATCACCCGCTTTTACCACGAGATTTATTCTCCATACCTTAAACAACTCCTATTTCTGGTTCAAAAGAAATATAGAATCCGGTTCGGATATCACCGATGAAATAAGGGATAAAATTCTTTTTGGTTTACTGGGAAATCAAAAGAAATAAACCGTTTAACTGTCATTCTGATGAAGGAAGAATCTCAACAATTATTTTAAAATTATTTAAAATTGTTATTGTCATTCCGTAGAAATTTAGACAGCTACAACGAAAACTTCGCTTATATTCCACATTTTACTCTATTCAATTTTGATTATGCAGTAAGCTGTCATTTCGACGAAGGAGAAATCTACTAAACATTAAATAAAAACAGATTCTTCACTTCACTTCTGAACTACGTTCGTAGACTTTCTGTCTATGTACTGAATGACAAAATCCTCATTAAAATCATGCTTAAACTAAGCCTCAATCTTAGCCATAATTATTTAGAATCATTAAAAATCTGACGAAAATCATAAAAATTTTGTCACGTTCCAAAATCTTTTTAAATTTACACCTAACAAATGTTAGTTAGTTATGGATTTTGGTGTTGAATATCTTAAGCTCGATCAGTTGAGACAGCTTCAGTCTGAGCGGTTGGCAAATTTGGTAAGCTATCTTGGGGAGAAGTCGGAGTTTTATAAAAGAAAATTTAAAGAATCAGGAATATCTCCACAGGAAATAAGGTCGATTGAAGATATTACCAAACTTCCGATAACATACAAACAGGATTTGAGAGACAATTATCCGTTCGGGTTATTTACCGTTCCGAAAAATGAACTGCAGAGAATTCACTGTTCAAGCGGAACAACGGGAAAACCAACGGTGGTGGGATATACAAAAGAAGATATTGATTTATTCAGCGAAGTCGTGGCGAGATCTTTGAACGCAGCAGGCGCGAAACCGGGAATGCAGTTGCATAATGCATATGGTTACGGAATTTTCACGGGCGGATTGGGATTGCATTACGGAGCGGAAAAACTGGGAATGAGCGTTCTTCCGATTTCGGGAGGAATGACGGCGAGACAGGTTGATCTGATTATGGATTTTCAGCCGGAAGTAATCTGCTGTTCGCCATCTTACGCTTTAACCATTGCTGATGAATTTGCAAAAAGAGGAATCACGGCAGAAGAAATCAGTTTAAAATATGCCGTTTTAGGATCAGAACCATGGACAGAATTAATCAGACATCATATTGAAGAAAGATTAGGCGTTCATGCAACCAATATTTACGGATTAAGTGAAATTATAGGGCCGGGTGTTTCGATGGAAGATTTTGAGGAAAAAGGAGGTTCTTACATTTGGGAAGACCATTTTTACCCCGAAATTCTCGATCCGGTTACAAAGGAGCCCGTTCCTTTCGGAGAAGAAGGCGTTTTGGTGATTACGACTTTAACGAAGAAAGCAATGCCGCTTCTGCGTTACTGGACAAATGATATCACAAGTCTTTACTATGACGAAAATGGTAAAAGAACGATGGTGAAAATGCGCCCGATTTTGGGAAGAGCCGATGATATGCTTATTGTAAGAGGAGTAAATGTTTATCCAAGTCAGATTGAAGAAGCATTTTCTCATGTGGAAGGCGTAGTTCCGAACTATTATTTAACTCCTGTTGAGAAGGAACAAATGTGTGTTGCACTGGATATTGATGTTGAAATTGGTGACGAATTGATCGCATCGAAAAATTTAAATCAAAATACCGACGATTATGCTATTTTTGTCGGAAACTTTGGAAAAAGTATAGAAAACGAAATAAAAAAGAGGGTAGGAATTACCACAAAAGTGAAAATTCATGCTCAGGACAGTCTTCCGAAATGCGAAGGTGGAAAAATTAACAGAATACTTAAAAAATAAATGAATTCATTTTATAAACTTAAAACGGTAAAAGTTCAGAAAGATACCAACGATGCAGTAAATGTAGCGGTTGAAATCCCTGAAGAGCTGAAAGATAAATTCAGATTCAAACAGGGGCAGTATCTTAATTTCCGAATGATGATCAACGGAAATGAAGAAAGACGTTCTTACTCCATTTGCAATGCGCCGAGTGAAAAAAGCAACACGCTGGAAGTTTTAGTGAAATTATTGGAAGGCGGAAAAGTTTCCGGTTATTTCAATGAACATCTTCACATGGATGAAATTCTTGAGGTAATGCCTCCGATGGGCGGTTTCAACACGTCTTATCATCCGACAAACGTAAAAACATACATTGGTTTGGCGGCAGGAAGCGGAATTTCTCCGGTTTTATCAAATATTAAAGAAAGTCTTTATCAGGAGCCGAATTCCAACGCGTACCTGTTCTACAGCAACAGAAGCATGAATCACGTGATGAAAAAGGCTGAGATCGATAAATTGGTGGAGCAGTTCAACGGAAGATTGAAAGTAGTTTATCTCGTAAGCCGTGAAAAGCATGAAGATCCGATTTTTGAAGGAAGAATTTCCCCTGAAAAACTGGAACATTTATTTGAAAGATATACCGATATCGATGTAAAAGAAGCCACTTATTTTATCTGCGGACCTTCGGAAATGATCAAAGGAATTGCAGATTATTTAAAAAAAGATAAAAAAGTACCGGCAATTCAGGTTTTATTTGAATATTTCACTGCTCCTGACGAAGAAAATACGGAGGAAATGAGCGACGAATTCAAAGCCATTGCCAATATCGAAAGTATGGTAACAGTAATTATTGATGATGATGAATATTCGTTCCATTTGAATTCAAAAAAAGAGAGTATCTTAGATAAAGCATTGAAAGACAATCTTCCTGTACCTTTTGCATGTAAAGGGGGAGTGTGCTGTACGTGTAAAGCCGAAGTCTTGGAAGGTGAAGTCTTCATGGAAAAAAACTACGCGCTTACCGAAGAAGAAGTAGCCCGAGGTTACGTTCTTACCTGCCAGTGTCACCCGACAACCAACGTGGTGATGCTTAATTATGATGTTTAAGACAATTTGAAAATGAGTCAATGTGCTAATTTGAAAATGCCATGATTGTGTTTTAATTTCAAATTGCCTAATTCTCAAATTTTCAAATTAATTAATTTTCAAATTTAAAAAGATGGATTTAGAAAAATTTGTACAGTACGTACACGACGAAAATAAAGTAGAACCAAAAGATGTAATGCCGGATGATTACAGAAAACTATTGGTTCGTCAGATTTCACAGCACGCACATTCTGAAATCGTAGGAATGCTGCCGGAAGCCAACTGGATTTCCAGAGCACCTTCTTTGAGAAGAAAAATGGCACTTCTGGCGAAAGTTCAGGATGAAGCAGGTCACGGTTTATACCTTTATTCTGCGACAGAAACTTTAGGTGATGGAACCATCAGAGCCGACAGAGATGCAACGTATGAAGATATGCTTTCAGGAAAAGCAAAATATTCAAGTATCTTCAACTATCCGACTTTAAGCTGGGCAGATATCGGTGCCATTGGTTGGTTGGTTGATGGTGCTGCAATCATGAATCAGGTGATGTTGATGGGGAATTCTTACGGTCCTTACTCAAGAGCGATGGTGAAAATCTGTAAAGAAGAATCTTTTCATCAAAGACAAGGCTATGAAATTTTGATGGCTCTTTGCCGCGGTACAAAACAGCAGAAAGAAATGGCTCAGGCTTCGTTAAACCGTTTCTGGTGGCCGGCTTTAATGATGTTTGGTCCAAATGATGACAGTTCACCAAACTCTAAAATCTCTATGAATTACAGAGTGAAAAGAGAAAGCAACGACAGTCTTCGTCAGAGATTCATCGACGTGACGGTTGCTCAGGCTGAATTTTTAGGCTTAACCATTCCGGATAAAGACCTGAAATGGAACGAAGAAAGACAGCATTACGATTTCGGAGAGCTTCCTTGGGATGAATTTATGGAAATCTTAAAAGGAAACGGCCCTGCCAACAAAAAGCGTATCGAAACGAAGAGAAAAGCCCAAAGAGAAAATTCCTGGGTAAAAGAAGCGGCAGCAGCTTTTGCTGAGAAGCAGAACGAAAAGGTAAACTAATTTCTTAATTTAAACCATTAAGATTTTATTTAGAAGTTTAGTTTAATTAAGATAAATCATTCTGGTTTTAAATCTAAAAGCGGAGCTAAACTTAATATTCTTAACAACTTAATTGTCCTTAATGGTTCAAAAATTAAAATTTAAAATAATTCAAAATCTAAAATTTAGATAAAAATTAAAATTTGACTATGGCAAATTTAGATATGTGGGAAGTGTTTATTCAGACTAAACCGGGATTGTCTCACAAACACGTTGGAATTGTACAGGCGCCAACAGCAGAAATGGCTTTGCAAAACGCAAGAGACGTTTATACAAGAAGAAAAGAAGGAACTTCTGTTTGGGTAGTCCCAAGTAAATACATCGTAACTTCAGAAGGAGTGGATAAAGAAGCATTTTTCGATCCGGCAGATGACAAATTATACCGTCACCCAACCTTCTACGAGATCCCGAACGATGTAAAAAATATGTAAAACAGCAATTGGCTGTTAGCTGCTTGCAATTTGCCAAAAGCTAGACGCCAAAAGCCAAAAGCTAAAACAATGAACCCATTATATAATTATTTATTAAAATTGGCAGACGACAGTTTCATTATGGGACAACGTTTGTCTGCGTGGTGCGGTGAAGGTCCTTATCTGGAGGAAGATATTGCATTAACGAATATTGCGCTGGATGAACTTGGTCAGGCGAACAACTTTTACGTTTACGCTTCAAGACTTTTAGACGATGGAAAATCTGAAGATGATATCGCCTTTTTAAGATATGAACACGAATATGTGAATGCACACTGGACAGAACTTCCGAACGAAGATTATGCCCAGACGATTTTAAAAGTGTATGTTTTTGCAGTATATCAGAAACTGATGTATGAAGCATTGTCCAATTCAGCAAATGAAGAATTGGCGGCGATTGCTCAAAAATCATTAAAAGAGGTAAAATACCATTACACACACGCTGTTTCCTGGATGAAAATTTTTGCTCAGGGAACTGAAGAAAGTAAGAGCCGTCTGGTAAAAGCCATTGAAAACATCTGGGAATACACTAAAGGTTTATTTGCAAAAACAGAAGGAGAAGATGATTTGGTCGCTTTAAATATTGCTCCGAACACCGATGTTCTTTATGAAGAATTTGTAACTATCACCCAAAAAGATTTTGCAGATTTCCAGTTAGAATATCCTACAAATCCTTTCATGCAGCCAAAATCCAGAACAGGATATCACACAGAATATTTTGGATATATCCTTTGTGAATTACAGTATATGCAGAGAGCATATCCGGGTTGTACGTGGTAGAAATACAAACCTCACAGGTTTTTAAAACCTGTGAGGTTTAAAAATAACAAACGACCATAACAATTTTGCAGTTTACTTATTATTTATAGCATTTGCAGAGAGAAAAACCTTTCCAAGCTTAAAAACCGTAATTGGTTAAAAAATCATAACGTAGTTGCGCTAAAAATTTTCAAAATTGAAAGGTAAATATTTTAATAAATTAATTTTAGGATTAATTATTTTAATTCCAATATTTTGTTTAGGAATTTTTAATTCAAATGTCAGTCTGCAATATGAAACAAATAATCCCGGTGATTGCATTTCACAAATTTCAGGGAAAAATTTATGTCAGGATATAGAACAGGGAAAAATATTAATTATAATTGATGTAATCATCCTTATTCTTTTAATGATGTTTAGAAAGAAAATAATTAAAGCTTGAAAATCTTTTAGGCATATTGGAGTTGATTAAAGTAAGATTTAAGCTGCTGTTGCAATTATCCTTTTTGGGTTTGCTGAGAGAGGGGCTTTTCGAACTTAAAAGCATTTAGTATTTAAAAAAACCCTCGCGCGCTTTGCGCTAAAAATTTAAGATAAAAAGAAGATTGAAAAATCCTTTAGACATATTAGAAATGGTTCCCGATCCGGAAATTCCGGTAATTAATATCGTGGAATTGGGTATTGTAAGAGAGGCGAAAATTACTGGCGAGAATTCCTGCGAAGTAACGATTACGCCTACTTATTCTGCCTGTCCCGCCATGTTTACCATTGAGGAAGACATCATCAAAATTATGAAGGAAAACGGATGGGAAGCGAAAGTGGTCACCAAAATGTTTCCGATCTGGACAACGGACTGGTTAACCGATGAAGCGAGAGAAAAACTTCGGGTGTACGGAATTACCCCTCCCGAAAAAGGAGCCGACGAGCATCATATCGGGAAACCGAAAAAATGTCCACGTTGTGGCTCCATGAACTCAAAACAGATCAGCAGATTCGGATCTACCTTATGTAAGGCTTCGTATCAGTGTTTAGACTGTTTAGAACCTTTTGACTATTTTAAATGTCACTAAACAATTTGAAAATGTGCTAATTTGAAAATGAGTAAATTAGTGGTGAACTAAAATTTTCAAATTGTCTAATTTTCAAATTAAAAAATTATAAACTATGTATACACAACTCGATATTGAGTCGCATTTCGACGGAAAACTTAAAATTGCTTATCTTAATCAGCCGGATACCATGAACGCGCTTACAAAGCCGTCTTTATCAGATCTGAAAGATTTTGTAAAAGAATGCAGTGAAGATCCTGCAGTAAGATGCGTGGCAATTTCCGGAAGAGGAAGAGCTTTTTGTTCCGGTCAGAATCTTGATGATGCTTTTGTTCAGGGCAATGAACATCATGACAACGATATCATCAGAAAAATTGTAACAGATTATTACAATCCTCTGGTGATGGAAATTACCCACTGCAAAAAACCGGTTGTAGCATTGGTAAACGGTCCTGCAGTTGGAGCCGGAGCAATGTTGGCGTTGATCTGCGATTTTGTTCTGGCAAATGAAAAAGCTTATTTTGCTCAGGCTTTCTCCAATATCGGATTGATTCCTGATACGGGTGGAACCTACTTTTTACCAAAATTACTGGGAAGACAATTAGCTAATTATTTAGCATTTACCGGAAAAAAATTATCCGCAGAAGAATCTAAATCATACGGTTTGGTTGCTGAAGTTTTCAATGAGGAAGAATTCAGTTCAAAATCACTGGAAATTTTAGAAAGAGTATCCAATATGCCTACAGTTGGTTTAAAATTAACCAAAAAGGCATTTGCACATTCTTATGACAATACGCTGAAGCAGCAGTTGGAATTAGAAGGCGATCTTCAACAGAAAGCCGCAGAAACAGAAGACTTTAAAGAAGGAGTAAGTGCCTTTTTACAGAAAAGAAAACCTGAGTATAAAGGGAAATAAGAATTAATATAGCAATGTACCAATGTAGCGGCTTATCAATTAGATGCTTCGACAAGCTCAGCATGACAATGATTGTTATATTGGTATATTGATACACTGTTACATAATGAAAAATGTAGGAATTATCGGTGCCGGAACCATGGGAATCGGCATTGCACAGGTAGCCGCAACGAACGGATGCAAAGTCTGGATTTATGACGCTAATGCAAAACAAGTAGAAACGGCAACCGTAGGTCTGGAAAAAACATTGACTAAACTGGTTGATAAACAAAAAATTTCATCAGAGAAAATGACTGAAATTTTAGCCAGTATTTCCATTGCTACAGAATTAAAAGACTTCAAAGATTGTGAACTGATTATTGAAGCGATCATAGAAAACAAAGAAATAAAAACCAAAGTTTTCACAGAATTAGAGAAATACGTTTCAGAAAGCTGTGTTATTGGTTCCAATACTTCTTCTATTTCCATCACCTCTCTTGGTGCGGAATTACAGAAACCGGAGCGTTTCATCGGAATTCACTTCTTCAATCCGGCTCCGTTGATGCCTTTAGTTGAGGTTATTCCATCTTTATTAACCGAAAAATCTTTAGCGGAAAAAATCTACAGTCTGATGAAAGATTGGGGAAAAACTCCGGTTATTGCCAAAGATATTCCCGGATTTATCGTCAACAGAATTGCCCGTCCTTACTATGGAGAAGGGTTGAGAATAGTTGAGGAAAACATCGCAATGGTAGAACAGGTTGATGATGCTATGAAGACTTTAGGTAACTTTAAAATGGGACCTTTTGAGTTAATGGATTTAATTGGAGTTGACGTAAATTTCTCGGTAACCAAAACCGTTTATAACGAATATTTCTACGAT
This sequence comes from Chryseobacterium gambrini, assembly GCF_900156825.1. Classification (GTDB taxonomy): domain Bacteria; phylum Bacteroidota; class Bacteroidia; order Flavobacteriales; family Weeksellaceae; genus Chryseobacterium; species Chryseobacterium gambrini. Next base: position 104,301 of record NZ_FTOV01000011.1, read on the forward strand.
CCTAAATACAAACCGTCTCTTCTTCAGCAAAGAATGTCGGAGGCAAAACTTCACGGCAGAAAAACAGGAAAAGGATTTTACGATTATTCGGAAGGAGCCGTTAAACCGGAACCTGTGAAAGATGATACGCTTTATCAGCAAATATTCATGAGAATTATTTCCATGCTGATTAACGAAGCCGTAGAAGCAAAAAGATTAGGCGTGGCGAATGACGAAGATATCGAACTTGCAATGCAGAAAGGCGTAAATTATCCTAAAGGATTATTGGCTTGGGGAAAAGAAATAGGATATGCTAAAATCTCAGAAACTTTGCAGAATCTTTACGAAGAATATCAGGAAGAAAGATACAGACAAAGCCCGTTGTTGAGAAAATTATAAGATGAAGTTTTTTCCTGAAAAATCTGAAGAATTAAAATCTTCAAAAATAATTGAAGAAGTATTATTAAATATCAAAGATAATACTGAGATCAGTTCTTTAACAATGAGAAGGTCTGATAAATATTTCAAGGGAAATATAGAAAAGAATTTTTTCAAAATCATCAGTTCAGAAAAGCCTTTGGGAATTTTTTGTGTTTTTGAAGGAAGGCTGGTTTAGAAGGAAAGAGAGACAATAATAAGGTTGGATGCAAAATTTCATAATACATTTAAAATATTAATTTATATATGGAGTTTGCTTCCTTTTTTCACGATTATTATAAATTTTTTAGAATTTGGAGTAAAAGCTTTTGCCTTATTTATACCACTTTTAATGACATTTGGATTTTTATATTTTATAATTAATTTTCTTTTTAAGAAATCTTATGAAAATGGGATTAAAGATTTGAAAAGGATAATCAATCAATAAAATTTAATTTATTTTTATGAGTAGATCAAAAAGAAAAACTCCGATTACCGGAATAACAACTGCTGAGACAGAAAAGAAAAATAAATTAGAAGCCAATAGAAAGCTTAGAAGACTGAATAGAATGAAAATTCATAAGGGAGATTTTGAATTTTTTCAGCTAAGAGAGATATCAGATGTCTGGTGTTTTGATAAAGATGGTAAACAATATTTAAAACATCCCGACAGAAAAGATTTGATGAAATAATATTATTTAGGATGGATATAGAATCATTCAGAGCTGAACTGGAAACAAGACTTATCATTGAAAAAGAATACATCATTCAGGAACTTTCTTCGATTGAAGATTATCAGGAAAAACTTGAATTATTAGGCAAATTCAATGAAAAATATAAAGAGCTGATTAAAAGATTAGCGAATGAATTTGGAATTGATTTACATGAACCTTTTCAAGCTGAAGATCCATCAAATTGCGAAAATCTTTCATACCATCAGATTATTCTTGGAAAGACCATGTCGGTTTACGACAAGTTGGCTGATGAATTATATGAAAAAATAACAACTATAAATTAAAAATGAATCCGAGACAGGTTGCAGAATATATGTTCGATCAGGATTATTTTTCCCAATGGATGAATATCAAATTGATTGAAGTCAGAGAAAATTATTGTTTAATAGAAATGCCCATTAAAAAAGAAATGATTAACGGGCTGAAAACGGTTCACGGAGGCGTTACATTCGCTTTTGCAGATTCTGCACTGGCTTTTTCGTCCAACAATTCCGGAGACGCTGCCGTTGCTTTAAACTGCATCATCAATTTTACAAAAGCGGGAAAAGAAGGCGATACTTTCAGAGCAGAAAGTATTTTGGTAAATGAAACCAGAAAAACCGCTGTTTATGACATTAAAATTACCAATCAAAACGAAGAATTGGTTGCCAAATTTGTCGGAACGGTTTATAAAATAGGAAAAAAAGTAACAGAATTATAAATTTGAAAATTTGGAAATGAGGCAATTTGAAAATTATTTTTTACTGCTTTTTTCATTTTCAAATTATAAAATTAACACATTTTCAAATTAAATCATGAACAACGTATACATCATAGATTACATAAGAACTCCCATTTCAAAATTGAGCGGAGGTCTTTCAGAAGTAAGAGCCGACGATTTGGCTGCCATTGTTATTAAAGAAATTGTAGCAAGAAATCCTGAAGTTCCTGCTGAGGAAATTGAGGATGTTATTTTCGGATGTGCCAATCAGGCAGGTGAAGACAACAGAAACGTAGCCAGAATGGGACTTTTACTAGCTGGACTTCCATATAAAATCGGAGGGGAAACGGTGAATAGATTGTGTGCTTCAGGAATGTCTGCGGTGGCAAATGCTTTCCGTTCTATTGCTGCAGGAGAAGGTGAAATTTATATCGCAGGTGGAGTAGAACACATGACGCGTTCTCCTTATGTAATGTCAAAACCAAGTACAGCTTTCGGTAGAGATAGCCAAATGTTTGATACCACTTTCGGATGGAGATTTGTAAATCCGAAAATGAAAGAAATGTACGGGATTGATGCAATGGGTGAAACGGCTGAAAATTTAGCGGATATACATAACATCAGCCGTGAAGATCAGGACAAATTTGCCCTTTGGTCACAGCAGAAAGCTACCAAAGCTCAGGAAAGCGGAAGACTGGCGGAAGAAATCGTAAAAGTTGAAATTCCACAGAAAAAAGGTGAACCTAAAATATTTGATACCGACGAATTTATCAAGCCGACTTCTTCAATAGAAGGATTAGGAAAACTTCGTCCGGCTTTCAGAAAAGAAGGAACGGTAACCGCAGGAAATGCATCCGGAATGAATGACGGAGCAGCAGCTTTAATCTTAGCAAGCGAAGAAGCTGTAAAAAAATACGGGTTGAAACCAAAAGCGAAAATCTTAGGATCTTCCGTTGCCGGTGTTGAGCCAAGAATCATGGGAATCGGACCTGTTGAAGCCACTCAAAAACTATTAAAAAGACTGAATCTTTCATTAGATGATATGGATATCATCGAATTGAATGAAGCATTCGCTGCTCAGGCTTTAGCCGTAACAAGAACCTTAGGTTTAAAAGATGACGATTCAAGAGTAAATCCAAACGGAGGTGCTATTGCAATCGGTCATCCACTTGGAGTTTCGGGAGCCAGAATCGTTGGTTCAGCAGCAATGGAACTTCGAAAACAGGATAAGAAATATGCATTGTGTACTCTTTGTATCGGTGTCGGACAAGGGTATGCGATGGTGATTGAACGGGTTTAATTTGAAAATGAGCTAATTTGAGAATTTGAAAATACTATTCACAGCGTTTTAATTTTCAAATTGGCACATTTTCAAATTTCCAAATTGATTTATTTTCAAATTAAAATTATGAATATCTACTCATATCACGGAATTCGGCCGATAATAAAACCTTCCGCGTACGTTCACCCACAAGCGGTGATCATCGGAAATGTGGAAATTGGCGAAGAAGTTTATGTTGGTCCCAATGCAGTGATTCGTGGCGACTGGGGTAAAATTATTGTGAAAGACGGTGCCAATGTTCAGGAAAACTGTACCCTTCACGTTTTTCCGGGAATTGAAACCATACTTGAAGAGTCTGCACACATTGGTCATGGAGCAATTATTCACTCCGGACATATCGGAAAAAATTGTCTGGTCGGAATGAACTCAGTCGTGATGGACAAAGCGGTCATCGGAGATGAATGTATCATCGGTGCTTTGGCTTTTGTTCCGGCAAATTTCAGATGTGATGCAAGAAAATTAATTGTCGGAAGTCCTGCAAAAATCATCCGCGATGTTTCCGATGAAATGATTAAATGGAAAACAGAAGGAACAAAACTGTATCAGGAATTGGCAAGAGAAGGAAAAGATGCTATTTTGCCTTGTGAACCTTTTACAGAATATGTTCAGCAGATTCCTACGAAAGTTGTAGATTACAGCATCTGGGATGATATTAAGTAAAATTAAATAATTTGAAAATGTGCTAATTTGAAAATTTTATCATAGGAAATTAATTTTCAAATTGACTCATTCTCAAATTTTCAAATTAGATAAATATGGAAAAGTTAAAAAACTATATCTACGGCGAGTGGATCGAAGGAAACGGAAACGGAATTCCTTTATATAACGCTGTTAATGGAGAGCAGGTTGCTGTTTCCGACACAGAAGGTCTGAATTTTGAGCAGGCTTTGGATTACGGAAGAACAGTAGGCTACAAAAACCTATCATCCATGACGTTCTACGATCGTGGTGAAATGTTGAAAAAAGTAGCGCTTTACCTTTTAGAAAGAAAGAAAAAATATTACGAATTATCATATAAGACAGGAGCTACTCATGTAGATTCATGGGTAGATATTGAAGGAGGTTTCGGTACATTCTTCACGTATTCAGGATTGGCAAAAAGAATGCTTCCGAATACGCCGTTTTGGGTAGATGGAGATACGCAGAAAATTTCAGCAAATGGAACTTTCTTAGGAACTCATATTTTAACACCAAGTGAAGGAGTTTCCGTTCAGATTAACGCCTATAACTTTCCGGTTTGGGGAATGCTGGAAAAACTATCCACCTCTTTATTGGCAGGTGTTCCATCCATTGTGAAACCTTCTCCGTTTGGTTCTTATTTAACGAATGCCGTCTTTCAGGATATGATTGAAAGTGGAATCCTTCCTGAAGGAGCGGTTCAGTTGGTTTGCGGTGATCCGGGAAATATTCTGGATTATGTTCAGGATGGAGATTCTGTGCTGTTTACAGGTTCTGCAAATACAGGTAGAAAATTAAAATCTCTGCCTTCAATTGCAGGAAATGCCGTTCGCTTCAATATGGAAGCCGATTCTTTGAACTGTTCAATTCTTGGGTTGGATGCAAAACCGGGAACTCCCGAGTTTGATTTATTCATTAAAGAAGTCCGTAATGAAATGACGACGAAAGCCGGACAAAAATGTACAGCGATCCGTAGAATCCTCGTTCCTGAAAACTTAATCGGAGACGTTCAGAATGCTTTGTCCAAAGCTTTAGACCAGACAAAAATCGGAAACCCGTTGAGTAGGGAAACAAGAATGGGTTCTTTGGTGGGAAAACAGCAGTATGATGAAGTTGTAAGAAAAATAAATTTATTAAAAGCCGAAACAGAACTGGTTTACGACGGAAAGCACGAATTGGTAGATGCCGATTACGAAAACGGAGCATTTATGAGTCCGAAACTCTTCCTGAATGATAAACCTTTTGAAAAAAATATCTCTCACGATGTCGAAGCATTTGGTCCGGTTTCTACATTAATGCCTTACAAAGATGCGGAAGAAGCGGCGGCGTTGGCAAAAAGAGGAAAAGGAAGTCTGGTAGGTTCCATCGTTTCCCATGATAATAATTTTGTTGCCGAAACGTCATGGAAAATGGCTTCACAGCACGGAAGAATCTTTGTTTTGAACAGAGACAGCGCGAAAGAAAGTACGGGTCACGGTTCTCCGCTTCCGACTTTAATGCACGGCGGTCCTGGAAGAGCAGGAGGAGGAGAGGAAATGGGCGGATTAAACGGTCTTCATTTCTTCCTTCAGAAGACAGCAATTCAGGGGTCTCCGGATATTTTAACAGCCATTACAAAGATTTATCAGCAGGGAGCTGAAAAAAAATATTCAGATAAACATCCGTTCCAGAAATATTTTGAAGAAGTTGAGGTGGGAGATTCTCTGGAAACAGCAGGAAGAACGGTTACCGACGCAGATATCGTGAATTTCTCCAATGTTTCGTGGGATCATTTCTACGCACACACCGATGCAACGAGCTTAACCGGAACTATTTTCGATAAAACCGTTGCTCATGGCTATTTCATTCTTTCCGCAGCGGCAGGATTGTTTGTTTCAGGGAAAAAAGGACCGGTTATCGCAAATTACGGATTGGAAAACTGTTCGTTCTTCAAGCCGGTTTATGCAGGAGATACCATTACGGTGTATTTAACGGCGAAAGAAAAAATCAATCGTGGCGTAAAAGGAAGAAACATTCCTTCCGGAGTGGTAAAATGGCTGGTTGAGGTCGTGAATCAAAGAGATGAGATCGTTTGTGTTGCTACTATTTTAACTTTGGTGGCAAAACAATCTCCTTTTATTGATTTAAACTTAAAAAATATTCAGAAAATGCTGAATGGATTAACAGAATCTACTCAGCCAAGCTGGGGTAAAATGTCTCCACAACAAATGATTGAACATTTGGAGCATGGGGTTTTGGTAAGTCTTGGCGAACCTGAAGCAGACAAATGTTTCACTCCTGAAGAGCAATTGGAAAAATGGCAGGATTCTTTGTATAATCACCGAAAAATGCCAAAAGATTTCCCTGCGCCGTTTTTAGAGGATGACGAAAAACTATTGGAGTTAAGACATAAAAATCTTGAAGCTGCTAAACAGTCTTTCATTGATAACTTAAAAAGATTTATCATTTATTACAAAGAAAATCCACAGGCAGAACACCTGAATTTCGTTTTCGGAAAACTGAATAAGGAAATGTGGGAACTGATGCACAAAAAGCATTTTACACATCATTTTGAGCAGTTTGGATTGATTTAAATTCAGAAGATGATATAAGGCAGCATTCTCTAACGAATTGCTGCTTTTTAATTGTATAACTGTTTGATTAAATTGTTTTTAAATAATTTTATTGCTAACTTTAGAATGCGAAATCCGAAAAGCATAAAGAGTAGGAACAATCATTAAAACTAAATCATTATGAAAAACTTAAAAAAACTGTCAAGACCAGAGTTGAGAGCCATTGAAGGATCTGGTCCAAACTGGTCTTGTACACCAACTTCGTGTCCTAAAGGAAGCTGCTGTATTCCCGGAAGCTGGCCGAGTACTCCAAGAGCGTGCGTTATTTGTGCAGATTCTTAGTCGTACAAATAAATTTCATGTATTATTTTACTTAGCCTGTTTCGGTTAAAATAATTCTAAACACCCTTTCAGCTTTTGTTGAAAGGGTGTTTTATAATTTTATGTTAAAAAACTTATGGATAGTTATGTCTTTATTTTTATTCCTTATTTTAAGGCTTAAAATTAAATCATAAAAGAAATGAATGAAAACTGGCTACAGAAATATGAAGAAGTAAAAAATGTTCTCATATGTCCGACGGATTTGGAAACTTATTTTACGTCTGATGAAATTGCAGGGCAGCCATTGGAAACGATGGAAATCGGAAATGTTTCCCTTCCTTCCGGAAAAATAGTGGTGAGAGATCCGCTTGTGAATCTGAATGCCAATCAATCACCTTATTTTATTCAGGCTCCGCAAGGAAATTTTCCGGTAACGGTTGCCGTGGTAAAATCTAAAGATTGGGGAGATAGATATGCTGTTGTAAAAGTTGAATTTGCAAAAGAAAAGCCTATTATTTACAGGGAGGCTTTAGTAGGAATTGAGGAATTGGAGGATGTAAGTGAAGATGATTTCTTTGGTTTTGAGGTAGATGCGGGACTAGGCTGTATTGCTGATGCGGAAGTGCTTCCTTTTGTGGATAATTTTTTTGATGAAGCAGATATTGATAATGTTTACGACGATTATTTTGCCGATTTATTTGAGCAAAGCTATCAGTAAAATCCTAAAAACCAGAGAGATGAAGGAGACTGGATCAACTGGAAGGTTCCGAATACAGAATACCGGATTCCTATGTTTGCAAGTGGTTTTGGCGATGGTATTTATCCTGTTTATTTTGCCTATGATGCAAATGGAAATATTTGTGGATTGTACATTCAGTTCATTGATGTTGAATTGGCCTTAAGCGAAGATGGAGATGAGGATGATGTAGATTAAAAAGATCAGCCAGATAATTTTTTTCTTAAAAACCAAATATGACGAAAACTTTTGCTGAGGAAGTAGTAGAATTTAATCGAAACTTACATTACTCCGGAAATCTTCCCGATGATTTTCAGGTTTTAAACCCATATCTCGATAATCCTGAAACCATGATTGTCATGGAAAAGTTTTATCAGAAATATTACAATGACAGCCATCAAAGGAAATTTTTAATCGGAATTAACCCAAGTCGTCACGGAGCCGGAGTTACAGGCGTTCCGTTTACCGATACCAAACGTCTGGAAGCGGTTTGCGGAATTAAAATGGAATCTGCTCACACCCACGAAGTTTCTTCGGTCTTTATGTATGATGTGATTGGGCAGTATGGTGGAGCAGAAGAATTTTATAAAGAGGTTTACATCAACTCACCATTTCCTTTGGCGATTGTAAGAAAATCGAAAGGCAGCTGGATCAATGCCAATTATTATGATGATAAAGAGCTTTTTAAAGATGTAAAAGACTTCATGATTGATTCTTTAAAAAAGCATATCACCCTAAATCTCGACACTTCAGAAGTTTTTATTTTGGGTAAAAAAAATGCAGATTTTATTTCAAAATTAAATAAGGAAGCCAATTTATTTGAAAAAATGACGGTTTTGGAACATCCGAGATACATTCAGCAGTATAAATCCAAAGAGAAACAATTATATATCGATAAATATATTCTCACACTGAAAAATTAAAACTCTCTGAATTTCTCAGAGAGTTTTAGAACGGTGATAATAAATATCGCCAGAACGAGGGAAAATATGATAATCCCCCGATCTCTCAGGGGATATCATCACAATATTATGCTTTAAAATCTTTCACGGTACAATCGCTTATCCTAATGAATTTCATGGTTATTAGTTCTTACTTTAATAATAAGCGTATTACTTTTTAATAATTTTATAAGATTCTCTGGAAGACTTTACCGTATAAACACCTTTCGGAAGCTCTGAAATGTCTGTTTCATTGATTCCTTTTTGGGTTTCAATTGTTTTTACCAATTGTCCGGCCTGGCTGTATACCTCAAACTTAGTATTTTCGTCAGTTTTAATGGTTAGCGGACCGTTAGTCGGGTTAGGATAAACCCCTGAATCTTTTTTCGATGGTTTTACTTCATTGGCGGCTAATACAAGTCCGGTATCTTTTACCCATGTAAAAGCATCCAATGCCATATAACGGAAGTCCCCGCCTATTGTTACAACAAGCTCATCAAGAACGATATTGCTGTAGTTCTGGCCATTCAGATTCGTAAGGTCAATAAGCGTAAATCCATTATTGGTAGAGATTGAGGTTGTAAAACCAGTGCTTTTTGTCTGGGAAAATTTTGTTACACCGGAAAGCTTCCCGGTTACGGTTAGTGTTCCCGGAGCAGAAAGTACATTAAGTCTGTCTGTTAAATATACCCAGAATCTGTTTACCTTAAAAAGATTTGAGGTTGTCTTTATAGTCAATGATGAGTTGGCATACTGTGCAGTTGCTGTTCCTGTATTGTCTATAAATCTGTTATCAGCTGCTGTACCATTCCATCCGCCTCCGCTAAGCGCGTAGATGTCGTAGGTAGCCACACCGGATATAATATTAAAGATCACTCCATTATCAGTAAAACTTGTACTTCCGACTGATTCGGTTTCAAACTGCTCTGTACTGGTCTGCGCATTTGAAAAGGTAGAAATGAACAGGCTAAAGATTAATAAAATGGTAGTGCTTTTCATGATTTAAATATTTAGGTTGGTTTTTTGTTTATGGTCTGGATGGGAAAATACCCTGAACACAGATAATATAATTCATCCCCAAATACGGAGGCATTGTGTTCATAGGAAGATTTGGTCCAACATGTACCACAGATGTTCCGTTAATAGCTGTATTTGGAGCAGTATCCGCAAAACTAGGAATAGCATCAAATTGTCTTCCGTTCGGTTGTCCTGTAATGGCAATCGAAGAAGCCGGATTTGGAGTTACAGATGTTGCATTGGTATTAGCTATTCTCAACTGACTGTTAAAGCTTGGAAGGTTTTGCTGTAAAATAGTTGTCTGCGGACTTCCTGAAGCTTCCCCGAGAGCAATACTTTTTCCGGTATTAGAAGCACCAGCTCCAAAAGGCGCACGACCATTAAGATTCGGTAATGCAAATGTTGTTCTCCCGTCTCCTCCGTAAGTGTTGCCCAGAATGGCAAAAAGTGCCTGATTTTGATTGATGTTTAATAATGCGCCATTGCACAACATATATCCTCTTGGTGCAAAATTTCCTGCAAATAATTTGATGGTTCCTATTAATTCTTCGTCCATGATTATCGTATTTGGTTGTTATTAGTTTTAAAATTATGGTCTTGATGGATAAATTCCCTCTACGCAGATAATATAATTAAGCCCTACATACGGAGGCATTATATTAACAGGTGAATTTTGTCCTGAATAAGTTACAGACATCGCATTAATAGGAGTGTCCGGAGTTCCATCTACGAAGCTTGGAATAGCATCAAACTGTCTTCCGTTCGGCTGTCCTGTGATGGCAATAGAAGATACGGAAGTTGGAGTTACTGATGTTGCATTGGTGTTTGCAACTTTCAATTGACTGGTAAAACTTGGTAAATTAGAAGAAAGTAAAGTTACTTGTGGTGTTCCGCCAACTTCTCCTAAAACGTAAGATTTTCCTGTAGTTGAATTTCCCTGTCCGATAGGAGTACGTCCGTTAAGATTAGGTAAAGCAAATGTATTAATACCATCACCTCCATAGGTTGTTCCTAAAATTGAGAAAAGCGCAGTGTTTTGAGCAATACTTAGTAAAGCACCATTGCAGAACATGTAGCCTCTAGGTGCAAAATTGCCTGCGAATACTTTGATTACGCCCATTAATTCGTCGTCCATGATAATATAATTTTCAGTTTTTTTAAATTCCTACTCTGTTCATGGCTTTTCGGATACCGCCAAAAAATCTTTAAAAACTTATGTCTTATTGACATGTCAAAGTAACGACAATAGAATAATTCACAGTAGAGTAGAAAATACCAAATTTAAGATTACGTATTTCTACGTAATGAGAATTGTAAAAAATATTCAGGGCATAAATATTTGAATAAAACAATCATTAAAATTCCTGTAATTAGTATTTTTGCAGAAATCCAATTAAAACTAAAAATGAGCGAATTTGTAGTATCAGAACTAAAGAACAATATTGCCGAAATTACATTCGGAACACCCAAAAGCAATTCTCTTCCGGGAGCAATTCTTGAAAAATTAGCACAGACTATTTTAAATGAAGGAGCAAAAGAGAATGTAAAAGCCATTCTTGTAAAAAGTGAAGGTGAAAAAGCTTTCTGCGCAGGAGCCAGTTTTGATGAACTTCTGGAAATTGAAGAACTGGATAAATCGACAAAATTTTTCGGAGGCTTTGCCAAAGTTCTGAATGCCATGAGAAACTGTGGTAAAATAGTTGTGGTAAGAGTTCAGGGGAAAACAACCGGCGGTGGAGTAGGAATTGCCTGTGGAGCAGATTATTGTTTCGCTACAAAAGATTCGGCATTAGCTTTAACGGAAATCAATCTGGGAATCGGACCTTTTGTGATCGGACCTTATGTGGAAAGAAAAATCGGAAAGTCTCAGTTTTCAGCCATGGCGATTGATGCAGATTTCAGATCTGCAGAATGGGCAGAACAGCACAATATTTATCATTCGGTTTCAGAAACTATTGAAGAAATGGATACCAAGCTTGAAAAATTCCTTCAGACACTGGCTTCAAGAAGCAGCGATGCTTTGGCATTAATAAAAAAGGTTTCGTGGGAAGGAACAGATCATTTCAACGAACTGATGCCTGCAAGAATTCATATGAGTGCAAGTCTGATTCTGGAAGATTCTGCAAAAAAGAATATTGAATCCATTAAAGAACGATTAAGAGCAAAGTAATTTATACATTGAGCCGTTGAGAAATCAGCGGCTTTTTTTTGAAATAAATTCTAAATTTCCCAAAAAAATATTTTGCAGATTCAAAATAAATAATAACTTTGTAATTCAAAGTTCTTTTTATGGAATCAAAAAACTATCACGAAGACTTATCACACATTCGCTCTATGATGGAGCGTTCTTCCAGATTTATTTCTTTGAGCGGGTTGTCCGGAGTTGTTGCGGGATTAGCGGCAATTATAGGAGCAGTGTATGTCTATTTTGTTTTTCAGAGAGAGGGAATTGATTATTTTGATGGAGAAAGAAATATTTTCGGACCGTCATTGGTAAAAGAACTTGTTGTAACTGGAGTTGTTATTCTGGGTGTGGCATTGCTCAGTGGTTATATTTTTACAGCCAACAAAAGCAGAAAGAAAGGTTTGAAGATTTGGGATGCAACCACTAAAAGACTTTTGGTTACCTTTGCAGTTCCTTTGGTAACGGGAGGCTTCTTTTGTCTGGCACTTCTTTATCATCATCTTTTTGTATTTATTGCTCCGGCAACATTGCTGTTCTACGGACTGGCTCTGGTAAGTGCGGAACGATACACGTTAACAGATATAAAATATTTAGGCTATTGTCAGATTGTTTTAGGATTAATTTCTTTGTTCTTTTTAGGATGGGGATTGGTTTTTTGGACAATCGGATTTGGGGCTTTGCATATTGTGTATGGATTGATAATGCATAAGAAGTATAAATAATGGGAATAGGTTTTGTGATGTTATTTCACCTCATCATAATATTGATATTAAGTTCTATTATTGCTATTATAGGAGGCTTAATTACAGCTTTTTGTAGTAAAGAAAGGAAAAAAAGAAAAATTTTATTGGCGTTTTTAGCACCGTTTGCGGGATTTTATACTTTGTATTTTTGTGCAATTATAGGTTCATCTATTGTTTCGGAAAAGAAAAATATAGACATAGGATTTGGTGATTGTTGGTATGTTCCTTTAGAAAACGACTGTCAGTTATTATTTATTTACCAGAACAATCATCTATTGAAAAAAATGGAGAGACTGTTGTTTCTTCTATTTCAGAGATACGAGAAAATGGAAATTATGTTTTAGGTAAGACAGATAATAGCAAATACTTTTCTTTTAATACAAAAAATAATGTATTGAAGGAATTTAATAATGAAATAGAATTATTGCATTTTAGCTCAATGAAAGAACTAAAACTAGTTGACACATTTGATTTCTATTCAACTAAATATAAAGAGATTGCAGGAAATTGGTTTATAGTTGTCGGAGTCATATCCTTAATTATAAGTATTTCAGTTATTTATCTGTTAAAGCTAATAATGGCTATTTAATGAAAAAGAAATTAATTTTATAAATTAAAATGATAAATATAAATCAACTCAATAAAGAATTCGAAAGCCGTGTAAGATTGGGCATTATGTCTGTTCTCATGGTAAACGACTGGGTTGATTTTTCAGAAATGAAAAGCCTGCTGGAAATTACGGACGGAAATCTTGCCAGTCACAGCAACGCGCTGGAAAAAGCAGCATATATAGAAGTGAAGAAAGAATTTGTGGGCAAGAAACCCAAAACATCGTATCGCGTAACCCAAAGTGGAAGAGAAGCCTTTACAGAACATCTTAATGCTTTGGAAAAATTACTCGGAAAATAGAGATTAAATTTTTTTATTTTTAAACTTTGAAATACAAAGTACTTTTAATAATTTAAAATGAAAATTATGACTTTAGAAAAACAAAAAACAACCATCATTTTCGCAGTTCCTGCATTATTAATGCTTACGGCATTTTTTGCCAATCTTTTTGCAGAAGGCTGGAACTGGTCACCTGCTGATTTTATTATTGCCGGAATTTTACTTTTCGGAACTGCATTTTTCATCAATCTTGTCATCCGTTCGAAAAAATCTTTAAGGTATAAACTGCTGATCTGCTTTGCGATTTTATTAGCTCTGGCTTTAGTGTGGATCGAACTGGCAGTCGGGCTTTTCGAAACTCCTTTTGCGGGAAGCTAATGTTGTAAAAAAACTAAAACATAAATGAACAGGAAAACATTTTTAAAAAAGATCTTTCAGCTTTCTGTAATAGGAGCATTTCCTCTTCTCTATTCATGGCAGATCGAACCGTTTTGGCTGGAGTTTGTAGAGCGGAAACTTCCGATTAAAAATCTACCCAAAGATCTTGAAGGAAAAATTCTGATGCAGATTTCCGACCTTCATGTTGGAACCCGCTTCGACTGGAATTTCATTATCGATTCTTTTCAGAAAGCTAAAAAATACAATCCGGATTTTGTGGTGTACACGGGAGATTTTGTTAATCGGGGAGGAGCTAAAGAAACGGAAGACCTTAAAAAAGTGATGAAGCACGCTGTGTTGGGAAATCTGGCAACATTCGGAATTCTGGGAAATCACGATTATGGAAAAGACTGGCAGGATCTTCAGTCGTCCGACAATATCTGCAATGTTCTGCAAGGCTTCGGAATCACAATGCTGAATAATGCGAAACAGGAAAGCAACGGACTCAATTTTATCGGTTTTGAAGATTTATGGTCGCCCAATTTTGCACCGCACAAAGTGATGAAAGATTATGATCCTTCCAAGGCAAATATTATTCTCTGTCATAATCCTGATGCCTGTGATAAAGATATCTGGAATGGTTATCAGGGATGGATTCTGAGCGGACATACGCATGGAGGACAATGCAGAATTCCCGGAGTCATTACGCCTCTGCTTCCCGTGGAAAACAGAAAATATATTTCAGGAGAAATTGATCTTGAAGATGGAAGAATGCTTTACATCAACCGTGCTTTGGGACATTCTTTTCAGGTTCGCTTTATGGTGCGTCCGGAAATTACGGTTTTTACTTTAATGCAAGGATAAATGATGAAACTGGGACTAAAAATTTTTGCATTGGGAATATTGGTGATCATAATTTTCACCATAGATTTTCCTTTAAGAGAAAAAACACTGTATGGTAAATATGTCAATACAAATTACGAAAATCCGATTTGCTGTGTTGAAGCTCCTCATCAACCGGATACTTTGATCTTATTCCGTGACGGACATTTTGAAAGCGGATTTTATGGGAAAGGTCGGTTTGAGGTAAGTAACGGGCTCGTTTCCACAATTATCCTACATTATATAAGTGATGGAGAACCAGCATTAGGTAATACTTATTTTTCGAATAAACTTTTTGAAAAACCAAAAATTATTCTGAACGCAGATATGAATCATGTCTATACTAAAATCGATTAAAATTATAAACTATGAATGAAAAAACAATCATAACAATCGGAAAAACTCTGTTTTGGCTTTCTTTCGGACTGGGAAATATTTGTCTTTTCGGATATATTTTCACAAAAAGTAACAGTTTCATAGAAGGAGGACTTCTGTTATTAGGATGGGGATTCTATATTAATCTTATAGCAGTTTTAATCCTAATTGTTTATGGAATTTTTGATAAATCGAAGCTGAATGTTTGCTTAAAATCGGCAGGTATAATGTTACTCAATATACCGTTTGCAATGATTTACATAGTAATTGGAATGAGTGTAATAACAATTTAAAATATAAACTATGAAAAAAATACGCGTCAAATTTCTTCTTTTCGTTTACAATAAAACCCAGAAACTGTACAGAACCTATTTCAAGAAAAAGAAAAGGCAGTGGCAGTTTACCGAAAAACAATTGCTGGAATTTCAGGAAGATTCTCTGGGCAGAAAATTGGGAGAATTTTATAAAAAACATGGTTTCACGATGATTCCCAAAATGGAAAATCACGATGTTCATCATCTTATTACAGGATGCGGAACCAATTTTGAGGACGAAATCGCCATGCAGTTTCTCCTGTTAGGAAACGGAAAACTCAACGCCCATCTTTTGGCAGCGATTGTTTTGGGAAGCGTCATTTTACCGGAATATTACAAAATCTACATCAAAGCCTACAAAAAAGGACAAAATATGCGTCCGTTTTACCAGTGGGATTTTGAAGCTTTGCTCTGGCAGAATTTTGAGCATCTGAAAGATTTCATTCAACAGAAGAATACCGCTGTTTTATATTAATTATGGAAAGGGTAAAATTTAGTCCCGTCGGAAAAAGTCTGTTTCTAATTTCATGGCTGCTTGGAACCATCATCTTACTGACATTCTGGATCTCCGAATCTTGGTTTTTTGTATGGCTCGGATTTTATTATGTTGTTATTGCCATTGTTGTCAACATGATTGTTTTCTGTTCCGAATTGCTGACTTTTTTAACAGATGTTTCAGATAAAAAATCGCACGGAAACTCAGCTTTGCTGATTCTGTTGAATATTCCGATTGCCGCCTTTTACTTTATTATTTTCACCAACATTTAAACTAACCTATGAAAACACATCACTATATATTTCTTACGACCCTGCTTTTTGTTATTGTATTTTATGATCAGAATGTAGGTCTCAATCTCGGAATTATCGGAATTATTTATGCCGTACTTACTTTCTTCAGAACACCTGAAAGAAACCGAACCAAAACGTTTATTTTTCTTTTCGCAACGAGCATTATTTCGAGTGCTGCGTTTGCGTGGTACGGAGATTTTCCGTCCTTTCTGGCGGTTGTCAGTTCACTGTTATTGTTAGGATACAGATCCCGAAACCGCAGGATGAAAATCCTTTTGCTGGTTTCGGTTTTTGTAACGAACTGCTTTACAGAGTTTTTCAGAATCCTGAATTTCGATGCATGGCTTCCCAAAAGAAACGTTTCCGGTTTGTGGCAGAAAACACTGGCTTTTGTCATAATTCCTTTAATTCTGATCTCTGTTTTCTTCGGAATTTATTCCGCAGGAAGCGATCATTTTGCCAATTTATTCACGAATGTGGAGCTGGATATTAATTTCTGGCAGCTTTTTGCTATGATTGTTTTAGGCTTTTTTATCGCATTCAATTACTGGAATTTCGCCGTTGAACGTTTTATTTACAAAAGCAACAGATTGCTGGATAACAATTTCGGGGAGAAAGATAAAATTCAGAAAGCCACCTATTCTTTTCTTGATCTGGATGCAGAAAGAATGAGCGGTGTGATTTCTTTATTTGCGCTGAATATTCTGCTCGTCTTTTTCATCATCACCTACAACTATGAACAGTTTTACGAGTCAGTAAAAAGTCCTGTAAAACTCTCCGAAGAAACACATGAAAGAGTAAATGCAGTCATTCTGTCGATCATCATGTCGATTCTGGTGATCATGTTTTACTTTAAATCGAATTTCAATTTTGATCCGAAAGCCGGACTAATGAAAATGTTAGCCAAAGTCTGGATTTTCCTGAATGCCGTTCTCGTTATCTCTGCCATGGTGAAAAACTCAGAATACATCATCAATTATGGGTTTACCTACAAAAGATTGGGGGTTTATGCATTTTTGATATTGGCTTTAATTGGTTTGTTCACCACTTTTATTAAAATTCAGAAGCAAAAAAGAAACGTTTTCCTTTTCAATACGATGGCTTGGTATATTTACGGAGTAATCCTTGTTTGCAGCTACATCAATTGGGGCGGAATCATTACTTCTGAAAATAGAAAACGTAAAGACTTTGCTTTAAACTACCATAAAACTCAAATTAATTTCAGCGAAAAACAATTATTAAAATATGCGGAAGAGAAACATGATAATGCTTTAAAATCCGAAATTTTAAATTTAGAAAGAGTGAAATTCCAACAAAATGAAACATTTCTTTCTAAAGTTCTGTATTATCAGAATTTGAAATAAGTTGATTGCTGTTCATACCTCACAGGTTTCAAAAAACTGTGAGGTTTTTTTAATCAATCAGAAAAGATTGTCATCAAAAAATCATCTAAATAATCAATGGAACAATTTTGGCATCTTAATAAACTTTAAAAATCAAGACGGCTTAGATCGTGCTTAAAAATTATTATTATGAAAAAATTCTTATTGCTCATACCGTTACTTATTGTTTCATGTCAAAAAGAATCTGCTCCGGCAGAAACTCAGAAAAATGATTCAGTAATCGTAAGCGAACAATCTGATACTGCTCCGAAAATGGATTCCGCAGCCGTAAAAATGAAGGATTCTGTGATCAACAACGCGCCGAAAACCAAAGAAGTTCTTAAAACCGGAGTCATGAGAAGTGTGAAGGACGGACAGATTACCAGAACGGTAGATGCAGAACAGTTTCCGTTAACTTTAGGAGAAGAATTTACAAAAGACGGACAGGAATTTATTCTTAAAATCATCAATTTCGATCAATCTAAAATAAAGGCAAAAATTTCGACCAATGAAAAGGATTTCAACATCCGCTTTAACCAGATCAAACTTCCCAACGGAGATTATGACGGACCTTTCGGAAGAGAAATTACATATGACGTAAAAGGTAAAGGAGAAGTGTGGCTTATGATCGGCAAAAGTAATATGGCTTCCGGAAATACCAAAGGCAGTTTTACCGTAAGTATAGAATAATTTTCATCATTTTGGTACAGTTTCTGCAAAGACAATGTTAAAATTTATCATTATGAAAAATATATTTTTGACGGCGGCAGTAGCTTCAGTAGCTCTGGTAAGTTGTGGAACGGTGCAGTCGTTGGTTCAGAATACATTTCCTTATACAGCCAATGTGTTAGTTTCCACAGGAGTTCCCGCAGATAAAGAAGTTTCTTCTACTTCTACCGCTTCCAACGTTCAGACTTGGTTTGGAGGAAATAACAATGCAAAAATTAAAGACGTAAGAATATCGGATGCAAAAGTTTCTGTTGTTTCTCCTACAGGAGGAAGCCTGAATGCTTTTAAATCCATAAAAGTATACATATCATCCAGCGGAACGGCCGAAAGACTGGTTGCTTCGAGATCCAATATTTCTACAGATGCATCAAGTTTGAATCTTGATCTTGCAACCTCAGGATTTTTGGATGAGGTAGTAAAAAGTACGGGGGTTACCGTAAGAACGGTTTATGAACTGAAGAACCAGACAAGTTCTGACATGAACCTTAGAATCGCACTAAATTTCAGCAGTGTTCCTGCAAATTAGTTTTTTTATAAAAGTTTATTTTAAAAAAACGTCTTTCAGAAATCTGAAAGACGTTTTTGCTATTTTTTAACAGGAAAGATTATTTAAAATCTACCAGTTCAACATCAAAAATAAGAGTGGCTCCCGGAGGAATTACGCCACCTGCTCCGTTGTCTCCGTATGCAAGATCAGCCGGAATGTAGAATCTGTATTTTGCACCTTTCGACATCAGTTGGATTCCTTCTGTCCAACCTTTGATAACGCCTGAAAGATTTAATTCGATCGGTTGTCCTCCGTTTTTATCCGTAGAATCGAAAACGGTTCCGTCCATTAATTTTCCGGTGTATTTTACGTTTGCAGTACTTGAAGCAGTTGGTTTTACTTTACCATCGCCTTCTTTAAGAACTTCATATTGTAAACCGCTTGCTGTGGTTTTTATGTTCTTGTTCAGTTTATTTTTAGCTAAAAACTCAGCACCTTTCTTTTTGTTTTCCTCTGCTTTTACTTTTGCTTCAGCCTGTTTTTTTTCGTTCTGCTTCTGCATAAAGCCTTGTAAAAAAGTTCCCATTTCTTCTTTCGGGAATAAACTTGGCTTATCTCCGAAAGCATCTTTAAAACCTTGTGCCAGTAATTCAGGATCTGCCGGAAAGCCCTGCTTCTTCATGTTTTCAGCAATATCAAGACCGATGTAGTAAGAAGCTTTCTGCTCGTCTGTATAAGATTTCTGAGCGAATGCAAGATTTACTCCTGTTAAAAGAACTAAGGTAAATAACGTTTTTTTCATTGTTGAATGTAAATATATTTTCTGCGAATTTAAGCTTTTGTAACGGAATCCATCACAATTGTTACCGGTCCGTCATTAATTAACGAAACTTTCATGTCTGCTCCGAAAATTCCGCTCTCGGTTTTCAGTCCGGATTTTGAAATTTCTTCTTTAAAATAATCAAACAAAGGAATGGCTTTATCCGGTTTTGCTGCTTTAATGAAAGAAGGGCGGTTTCCTTTTTTGTAATCGGCAATCAACGTAAACTGACTGATGCATAATATCTCTCCCTGAATTTCCTGAACAGAAAGATTCAGTTTCCCATCTTCATCTCCAAAAATCCTGAGGTTTAAGATTTTCTGTACAAGCCTGTCTGCATCGCTTTTTTCATCATTTTCATCAATTCCTACCAGAAGCATTAGTCCGTTTCCGATTTCCCCGACTATTTTCCCATCCACTTTTACGCTGGATTCTGAAACTCTTTGTATGACAACTTTCATTACAAATTTTTAACTGTTCTTTGTTTTCCAGAATTCTACCTGTTCTTTCAGCTCTCGGATGCGTTCTTCATACATTTCAATTACTTTCTCAGATAATTGATTGATGGTGATGTGAGTATCATGATGAGGATTAGACTGAACAGCAGAAGCGTTATCCTGATTTGTATTTATGTTGTTCTCAGAATTAATAAAAAAATCTTCCGGTTTGATATCTAAATTTTCGCATAACTTCTCAATATGATTAACCCAAGAGTTTGTTTCACCCATTTCTATACGGCTGTATGCTGAACGGGAAATTTGCAGCCTTTCAGCCATTTCTTCCTGAGAAAAACCTTTAGTTTCTCTCAATCTTCTTATTTTACTTCCTATCTGAATGTTCATTGTGATCTAATATTATACTGATAACAAAAGTAACAAAAACTATCTTTCCAATTCATAAAATTTATTCCTCCCGAAAAAAGAGAATAGATTCCCGAAAATAGAACAGTAAGGTATCGGAATAAAATATATATTTGAAGCATCAAATTTTTAATTCAATACAAAATGAAAAAATCTTATTTCCTGATGCTTATGGCATTGGTATTCTTATTGCAGGGATGCAGAACAGAAACTATTAACGAAGAAAACAACCAGTACAGCCATGAGGTAACCAAAGCACTGTATGATATGCAGAAGGTCCCGCAATTCAGCTCTTTTATTTCCCGCGCAAAAAGCAAAAAAGAGAATTCCAAAAATAGTCTTAATGCTTTAAATGATAAGAGCAAAGTACTTGTAATAACAAAGCCGGACATTACCTCTTATTCTACCCTTATACGGAATGCAGATTCAGACTTTGAAATTTTGGTGTATTCTGTTGATAATAACGGAAAAGAATCTTTTTACAAAGCAAAATATATCCCTGAAAATAAAACGGTAAATAACAAAATAGAAAATTTTACAGGAAAAGTAGAATTTAGTAACGAAACTGATGAACTGTTACAAACGGTTCGTTACAACAATGGCGTTGTGGTAAGTACAAATGAAAAAACGAATGTAAGTTCCAAATCTTCACCCTGTCACTACTATGTTACCATTACTGCCGTTAGATGTACAGCAGGAGATGGGCATGCGCCGGGAGAAGCATGCAGCGGTACAGCAGATCAGCAGCCTTATTATGATGTATATGTAAGCCAGTACTGTAATCAGGAGCAGGACGCGGGAGGTTTTACTACAGGCAGCGGAAGCTATGGAGGCACTGGCGAGTATGGAAGTTATGGCGGAGGATTCAATGCTTTGGAACTTATCATGAATAATACAAATGCCTATCACTGGAATTTATTTAATCAGCTAAGTGCAGATAACAGAACCAAAATTGTTGAACTGATTACCTATAACGCGATAGACGGAAGTATGTATAATTTTATGATTAGTTTTTTTAATCAAAATCCTACGACTACTGTTCAGCAGTTTCAAGATTGGTTTTTCAATCAAAATAGTTTATCCTTCGATAGCACTGTAAATGGAAATAATTCTATTTTATTTAATAATTTACAAGATTTTAAATCAAGTTTAGCATTAAAAAACAGTAATTTAATAACTGAAAGTTCGGTTTTACAAGATAACGGTTCGGAAAAAGTAGTTTCAGCAAGAGTAAAACGAACAGGAGTTTGGGGAAGTGGAGAAGAGGTTAGAATTAAATTAAAAAAAGTTAATAATGTTTGGGCTTTTGACAGTGTAACATCTACTGAATATGGCTTAACTTTGGGTGTTTGGAGTTTCACTCAGCTAGACTATAGCCAAAATACAAGTTCAAATATTTTAACTGTTGAAGTAACTGGTCTTGAAAATTATAATGTATTTTTAGAAGGTTTAGGAACCGTGTATAAAGATAGGGTTATGATAAAAGTTAAAATTAACATTAATACGGGGAATATTGTTAGTATTGAATTTATAGATTTATAAAATATGGAAACAATAAGTGAGTTCAGCTTTGGTTTATTTTTTTTACAGATTATAGCATTAATTTTTCTTATTATAGTCTGCTATTTCGTATACAAAATTTATAAAAAGCTAAAATAAAAACCAAACCGCAGAAAATCTCTGCGGTTTTTATTTCTAATAATAAATATTTAAAATTTTCCCTGAAGGATCATAATTGTAAAGATACGTTTTCGGCTGTACATTGGCTACAGCAGTGGGTTGTCCGGTTAATAAAATCCATTGGGCATTGTCTTTCGGGCAGACAATTCTGATGTTGTCCTGAACTTCCAGAGTCGTATTGTTATCGGGACAAATGTGAGGGGCGTTTCTGTCGTAGGCTTTAAAAGAATTGTCCGATGCTCTTACCACAATTAGTCCCTTCGTTCCGGATTGCTGCTCATTGATGTAAACCCAGCCACCAACCTGATTTAGTGCATAGTAAGCAGGGAGGTTCAGATTTAGCGTAACGTTGATCGGGTTGTTTGGAAAGCAACTTACGGTGTCTTCACGGCTTCCGCAGGAATGTATAGATAAATTACTGAAAATCAATAATGTGATGATAGATAATATTGAAAAAGTTTTTTTCATTTCAATTTAAATTTTTATATATTTGTAAAAATTAAACGATTATTACACGAAAACATTGTCCGGCAAATGTCGGATTATTTTTTTATACTAAAACTAAATTTTGAAAATTATGGCAAGCTATGTTACAAAGGAGGGATTAGAGAAAATGAAAGCTGAGCTGGAACAGTTGGAAACTGTAGAGAGACCAAAAATTACTCAGCAGATCGCAGAAGCAAGAGACAAAGGAGATTTGTCGGAAAATGCAGAATATGATGCGGCAAAAGAAGCTCAGGGAATGCTTGAAATGAGGATTTCTAAGCTGAAAGATGTGATCTCCACTTCAAAAATCATAGACGAAAGTCAGCTCGATACTTCAAAAGTTTCAATTCTTACCACAGTAAGACTTAAAAATAATGCAACCAATCAGGAACAGGTGTTTACACTGGTTCCGGATAACGAGAGCGACCTGAAATCCGGAAAGATCTCAGTAAACACACCGATTGCAAAAGGATTGCTTGGAAAAGCGGTAGGAGAAACGGCAGATATTACTTTACCAAACGGAAACAAACTGTCTTTTGAAGTATTGGACATTACCCTGTAATGAAAGAAAAAGAACTGAAGTTTAATTTCTAATCAAAAACATTTTTAAGTAAAAATGAGCACAATATTCACAAAAATCATCAATGGCGAGATCCCCTCATATAAAATTGCCGAGGATGAAAACTTTATTGCATTTCTGGATGCAATGCCTTTAGTAAAAGGACACACGTTGGTTGTTCCCAAAAAAGAAGTTGATTTAATTTTTGATCTGGACAGTGAAGAATATAAAAATCTTTGGGGTTTTTCTCAGAAAGTTGCCAAAAAAATTAAAAAAGCAATTCCGTGTGTAAGAGTGGGTGTGGCGGTTGTAGGATTAGAAGTTCCTCATGCACATATTCATCTCATCCCGTTAAATACCGTGGAAGACATGAATTTTAAAAATGAGCGTTTAAAACTTACGGGTGAAGAATACACTGAGATTCAGAACTCTATTATTAATTCTTAAAAAATAACAGAAACTCGTAAAGCAGATTTTTACGAGTTTCTTTACTCTATACCTTATTATATATTACGTATAAAAAATGAATTCAAACCAATGTTCTTTCTGCGGAAGAAAGAGAAATGAAGTGCAGATGCTGATTTCGGGTCAAAACGGCTTTATTTGCGAAAATTGTATCGAGCAGGCTCATGCAATCGTGAAAGACAGCAGTTCAAAATCAGGTTATGCTCCGGCAGAAAATATAAACGAACTTAAGAAACCGAAAGAGATTAAAGAATTTCTCGATCAGTATGTCATCGGGCAGGATCAGGCAAAAAAACAATTGTCGATTGCTGTGTACAATCACTACAAGAGATTACTTCACGCTCAGGACGAAAACAGAGAGGTAGAGCTTGAAAAATCAAACATCATCATGATCGGTGAAACGGGAACAGGGAAAACGCTGCTGGCAAAAACCATTGCCAGAGAACTGAATGTTCCTTTCTGTATCGTGGATGCTACGATTTTAACGGAAGCTGGTTATGTAGGTGAAGATGTGGAAAGTATTCTTTCAAGGCTTTTAATGGTTGCCGATTATGATGTGGAAAAAGCGGAAAAAGGAATCGTTTTTATTGATGAAATTGATAAAATCGCCAGAAAATCAGATAATCCGAGTATCACAAGAGACGTTTCCGGAGAAGGAGTTCAGCAGGGATTACTGAAACTGTTGGAAGGCAGTATTGTAAATGTTCCGCCACAGGGAGGAAGAAAACATCCGGATCAGAAATATATTCAGGTGAATACACAAAATATTCTGTTTATTGCAGGAGGAGCTTTCGACGGGATCAAAGAGATCATCGAAAGAAGAATGAACAAGCAGGCAATAGGTTTCAGTTCGGAAAAAATTAACAAAACGGATGAAGACGAGTACATATTAACAAATATTAATGCCATCGATCTTCGTTCTTTCGGTCTTATTCCTGAACTTTTGGGAAGATTCCCGATCATTACTTATCTTGATAAGCTTACGAAAGAAACAATGGTAAGAATTATGAAGGAGCCTAAAAATTCAATTGTCAATCAGTTTATCGAACTTTTTAAAATGGATGGAGCCGATCTGAAATTTACAGACGGGGCTATTGAAAAAATTGTAGAAGAAACTATTGAAAAAGGATTAGGTGCAAGAGGCTTGAGAGGAACCACCGAAAAGGTGCTTGAGGATTATATGTTCTCCATAGGTGAACAACAGGAAATAGTATTAACGGAGGATAATATTTTTGTTAATAAATAAAATATTTTTGTTTTTTAGTAAAAAAAACATAACTTTGCATTTGAGATATTGTATTAACACACAAATATTTATATACAATGAGAAAAAGTTTATTTGCTATTGGTTTATTGGCAGCTACTTATTCTGTTCAGGCGCAGAATGTTCTAGTACACGTAGATGACGCTGCTACTACGTATGTGAGTGAAGGTACTTTGGTATATAGTGGAGGAGGAATCCAGACCAGAGGAGCTGGTATCGTAGATGTTCATGGGAACGTTATGGTAGATGCCACCCCGACAGATGCTTTCAAAACAATTACCACCGGTGGTGCCAACAAAACAGATGGTGGAAACATCGTCTTAAGACTTAATACACCGGGAAGTTACGATTCTTCCACTTACGGTCAGCTTTATATTAATGGTATTTCTGCAGGCAATCTTACCGGTGTGGTAAGTAAGGAATACAGAACCGCTAAGAATGGTAATGGAAACTATTTCCAACAAATGGCATTGCCTTTTGCCGGAAAAGCGTACAGTACTTTATCAACAGAGTTGAACAAGACTTTCGGGACTACAAGAACCCTTAACAATCCGGGATTTGTTAACAATGATTTGATTTTATCATGGAATAACGCAAGTGCGGTTTCTGATCATGTTACAAATCTTGCCAACACAACTCCTAATTCCCCGGCATATTATATGCTAGGATCAAGATCAAACAATCTTGATTTAAGTACTCCGCCATCAACTTTACCAACTATTGCACCTACCCCTACAGGTACTGTTTATACCTTAAACGGAGCTCCTGTACGTTCTGAAGATCTTACAGCAGTGAGTCTGCAGAATGCAGGTAATGTTTCTTTTGGAACAAACGGACTTGGTTACAATACTTATGGAGAGCAATATGCAACTTATCTTCAGGATCATTTCTCTAATACTACTGGAAAATTCGTAGGAAATTTCGGTAAAAATATTTATCAGTTTGGTAATCCATATTTTACTAACCTTGATTTATCCAGAATAGGATATGTTGAAAGTGGCGGCGTTACAGACGGAAACGCTGTATCTAATATATGGGGAGTAAAATATACTACCGGTACAGTAGTTAGTTACGCAGGAGGAAGCAATGGAGGAGGGGGAACCTATACTACCGGAGCTCAGGTTCAGACGTATACTACATTAGGAGTTCCTGTAGGAGATACAGGACTTATCATCAAGCCGATGCAGACTTTTGTATTAAAGCTTAGAGATAATACAGCACAGACATTGAATTTCTCTACCCTGAGAAGATTCAATAGCACTGTTAGAGCTGCAAATGTAGACTACAATGTAAATGCTGCTAAATCTTCAGCAAATACAACCTTCGGACAAAAAGGAACTACCAATACTGTAAAACAACTTGGTGTAATTGCTCTGGATGCTAATGGTAAAGAAGTTGGAAGAACATATTATGTGGTAAATCCTAATTTTACAACAGGACACCAGACATCATCTGCAACAACAGTTCAGGCTTCTGCTACAGGAGGAGATGTTATCGGTACTTTTGAAGAAGCTCCAAATGGCGGGTATGATAACAATAATCTTAACTATTGGTTGTATATTAATGAAGCTAACGAAGTTAATTTCTTAGGTAAGAACATTAAACTGGTTAATTATAATACCAATGTAGTTAAGTCATATAAATTTGAAGTTAAAGAAAACGGTGAATTGGTAAATAACGGAGTACATCAGTTATCTTCAGGAATCGGATTCTATTATAAGGCTGCTAACGGTAATTTACAGCAAGCTGTTCAGGGTGGAACTACTTCTGCTATTACTACTGAAGCTGATCTATATTATGGAGAGCCGGCTGGTGTGGTATTAGCAACAAATGATACTAAATCTCCATCAAGAACACTGGTTGTTTACAACCCTGCAATTGATAACTATATCGTTAGATTTGATCCTAATTGGAAAAAAGCAGACATCGAAGTTTATGATATGAGTGGTAAATTAGTAATCTCTAAAAAAGCTGTTGAGACTTCTAGAGACTTCGTAATTGAATTGGATAAAAATATCAAGAATTCTTACGTAGTAAAAGTTGTTTCAGACAAAGGAGATATTGTTAACACGAAAATCTTAAAATAATTGAATATGAAAACTATTAATAAACTGGTCTCTACTTTTTTTCTTTTTGCACTATCATGGGTGAGCGCACAAGCACCACCAAACCCTGGTGACGGGGGAACCGGAGGATCCGGTTCAGGAGGAACTGTAGTTTCCTCACCGATAGATATGTATGTGTATGCATTAGGAATTATTGCTGTTTTATTCATCGCATTTTTTACTAAAAAGTATACAGCTAAGAAAGCATAAAATTTTATTAAAATACTATTAAACTCTCTGATTACTCGGAGAGTTTTTTTATTTTTACGTTATGAAAAAAATTTTTACAATATCAGCTTTAGCAGCTGCATTTTCATTACAGGCTCAGTTTACAGTCTCCATTCAGGCTCCTGCCGATTTTAAAGATCAAGACGCAATTTTATATACTTTAAATGGTTCTAAGGATATTATTGTAACCAAAGAACAAAGTAAAAATAATGTATGGACTTTTAAATATCCCAAAAATTATATGGGAATGATGAAAGTCTATTTTCCCAACTCCAATAATACTTTCAATTTCATTTCAGAAAATAAAAATGTAAGTGTTAAGCTTGAAACGCAGGCTAATAAAATAAAGGATATCGTTTATCTTGATGAAGCCAATGATGTGATGAGTAAGCTTCAGGAAGGCTCACAGAAGAAAGAACTTATTCTTCCTGCTTTAGCACAGATCAAAGAATATTATAAAGACAATACGGAGTTTGGAAAAGCTTTAAAGACTGAAATCAACAGACTTTCAGGAAGCTCTTCCGGAATAGATCAGGCGCAGCATCCTTTTATCTATTATTACAATACCAATTACAGTAAATTTTTGTCTGGTGATGCTTCTAAAAAAGTAACTCAGGACGAAATCATCAATTTTATTGATAAGTCTAACGATATGTTAGAAACATCATCACTTTTGAGACCAATTTTAGTAAGTTATCTGAATTCGGGTGGCAATACTAATGTTACAGCCTCTGTGGATAAACTTTTAGATATATTAAAAGTAGAAACTCCCCGAGGACAGACCGTACTTTCTGAATTGATCGATATTTTTGATGTATATGATATGCAGGATTTCAAGGATAAATATCTTAATCTGGCTAAAAATCTAAAATGCACAATTACCGACAGGCTTGCTTCCACGTTGAAATCTAATGCCAACGTTGAAATGGGAGCAGTTTTCCCTAATTATAAGTTTAATTCACCGGTTAATACTACTGCTAAATCTTTACAGGATATTAAGGCTGATAAAAAGGTAGTTATTTTCTGGTCTTCCACGTGTTCTCACTGTGAAAGTGAGCTTCCTCAATTATTGGCTAAATACAGCGATTTGAAGGCTAAAAATGTTCAGGTTGTTGGTTTATCTTTAGATGTGGATAAAGATTCTTATTCTAAAAAGATTGCAGCATTTCCATGGGTAAATGATTCTGAACTGAAAGGTTGGAACAGTACTTACGTAGATACATACAATGTTCATGCAACTCCTACGTATTTTATTTTGGATGCTAACAATAAGATAATCAGCAAACCAGAGCATGTTGGTGATGTTTTGGAATATTTTAAGTTAAAATAAATTTGGAGGGAGTAAATATTTTTGTATATTTGCACCACCAAAACGGCGAGGTAGCTCAGTTGGTTAGAGCGCAGGATTCATAACCCTGAGGTCACGGGTTCAATTCCCGTCTTCGCTACATATGAAT
Organism: Chryseobacterium gambrini; assembly: GCF_900156825.1. Classification (GTDB taxonomy): domain Bacteria; phylum Bacteroidota; class Bacteroidia; order Flavobacteriales; family Weeksellaceae; genus Chryseobacterium; species Chryseobacterium gambrini. Next base: position 132,794 of record NZ_FTOV01000011.1, read on the forward strand.
AAAAGGTTTCAAGAAATATCCTGAAACCTTTTTATTTGATAATCATGGTAGTTTTCTATTTATAAAAATCAGCTATTTTTAACGGAATACAAAAAATAAAACCGAAACAAGGGCGTTCCGGTTTCTATATTTGTATTAGCTTTGATATCCTAATAATTTTCTCATCTGATAAAAGAAGCGCTCAATCAACCTTAAATCCTGAGTAACAATTTCCGCACTTCCTTTTAATTCTTTATCGAAAACCAAGTTTTTATTGTAGCTGGTTTTTAATCCTTTTGGAAGAAGTACATCTACGTAGTAATTTCCTTCTTTATCGGGAGACAGAGAAATATTCTGTACTTTTCCTTCTACGATTCCGTATTCCTGATAACGGTAATTGTCGAGCTTAATCAAAACCTTTTCACCCGAAGCAATCTTACCTGAGTTGGTAGCCGGAACCGACATTCTGCCGACTAGTTTTTCCCGGTTTTTAGGAAGAATAGATAAAACGGCATCTCCTGCTTTTATAAACTGATTTTCGCCGAAAAACTGCTGAAAACTGGCAATACCATCTGTATTCGAAATAAGAAGATAATTTTGCTCCCATTGCTTCAGCGATTTTCTCAATTGTTCAAAAAGCTGTAAAGTCTGGGAAGAGTAGGTAATTTTATCTTTTTCTGTGTTAATAGCTGTTCCGCTTTTTGTTTTATTTAAATTAGAAATTCCTTCTTCCATCTGTGAAAGAGAAATGTTGATGTTTTCTAAATTTTGCTGCGCCTGTATGTATTTTATTTTTTCATTTTCAAGCTCCATGGAGGAAATAACTCCTTGATTGAATAACTCCTGAGAACGGATGTAATTTTTCTTGGTAAGCTCATATTTTGCCTGTTCAAGGCTTTTTTGCTGTTTGGTAGTGGCAATTCTTACCCTGTATTCGGAAAGACTCTGGTTAGCGGCAAGATTTTCCGGAGCGTAAGGCTGCAGTCTTGTAAACAGAGCTTCATCCTGAAAAGCTTTTGCAAAACTGTTATAATCTCCCTGAAGTTCTCCCAATTTGAAATGAGAGGTTTCGCTGAGTGGAAATGATGATAATCTATTGGGTGATAAAGAATCGATTATTTTTTTTAATGCAAGAACATCTTTGTAGTTGGCAGAAGACTGCATGACCATCAATACCTGATCTTTTTTAACTTCCTGATGATCTTTGATAAATATTTTTTCAATTTTAGAATTGGTTCTGGCTTCTAATTTCTCCGGTGGATTTTGTGAAGTCACAATAATAGGCGCAGGAATAAATTCCGGATATTTGATGACGTAGCTCATTATTAAAATAAGCACTAAAATCAAAAATATAATGGTATTTCCCCAACGGATCATCCAGTGAGGAGGTTGGGTCAAAATATCCTGAACACTTTCAGAACGAAGCTCAATATTATCTAAAATGTCTTTTTCCATATTTTAATAGAAGCAATCTTCCGTTAAGAAGATTGCTGTTTTATGCATTAGATTTAAGTTGAAATCTAAAAATTTTTAATTATTCGCAAATTTGCGGTGAGTACATATTCTGATGAATACATGCACTTCTTTTTGAGCACCACATAAGGTTGCAGCCACAATCGTACGGTTCTCCCGGAAGTGGTGGTTCAGGTGGGAAATATGCTCCGCAATCGTTTAATCCTCCTCCTTTAAGATCTTTTAAATCTTTTCTTGTTAATTTTTTTAAATTTTTCATAATTAAAATTTGTTTTAGTTTGTATTAAAGATGGCAGTTTTCTGCACTGTAAAAATTCATGTGTACGCAGGCAGACATTTTTTCACACCATGCAAGGTAATTACATCCGCAGTTATAAGGCTGTCCAGGCATTGGAGGGTCTACCGGAAAATAGTCTCCGCAATCGCTACCTCCTAAACCTTCACCCGGAAATCCGCCTCCGCTCCCTTTTACATGTTTAAGATCTTTGCGCGTTAATTTTTTAAGATTTTTCATAGTAATTTTAAATGTGATTTAAATTGAATTACTGACAAATGGGCGGATAATAATTCCCGTTAATATCCATACACGACTTTTCCTCTGCAATATACCATCCAGTACCGCCGCAGTGGCAATAATAAATAGAGTCGTCCGGATATGAGGGCCCGCCTGCTCCTTTTACGTTTTTAAGATTTTCTCTTGTTAGCTTCTTCATTTTTTTCATAAAATTTGATTTTGTAAATTATTCCTACTCTATAAGCTTTTCGGATTTCGCTATATGATATACCTGAAATTTAATTTCCAAGTTCTAACTGATTCTTTACCAATCGGTAATATTCTCCTCTCAGAGCAACCAATTCCGCATGATTTCCTTCTTCTACTACTTTTCCTTTATCTAAAACAATGATTTTATCGGCGTGTTTTACAGTGGAAAGCCTGTGAGCGATCACAACTGCTGTTTTTCCTTTGAAGAACTGTTCGAGATTTTCCATGATCACTTTTTCATTGTTTGCATCCAAAGCAGAAGTTGCTTCATCAAATAAAATATAATCAGGAGATTTATAAACCGCTCTTGCAATGAAAAGTCTCTGCTTTTGCCCGCCGCTCACTCCCAAACCTTCATTTCCGATTTTTGTGTTGTAGCTTAATGGCAATTCTTCAATAAATTCTTTAATGTTGGCGATTTCTACGGATCTCCTCAATTTTTGCTTATCTACATAATCTTCACCAACGGCAATATTATTGGCAATAGTATCATTAAAAACATATCCTTCCTGCATTACCACTCCGCAATGATCTCTCCAGAATCTCGGGGAAATATTATTGAGTTTTGTATTTCCTAATCGAATTTCTCCCTGAGAAGGTTCGTAGAATTTCATTAAAAGTTTCAAAAGTGTTGTTTTTCCGCTTCCGCTTGCTCCTACAATGGCTGTCGTTTTCTGAAAAGGAATGCTCAATGTAAGATTTTCAAAAACCGGAACATCGGAGCCGGTATATCTGAATGAAACGTTTTCCACCAGAATGTCTTTTTCCGGAATTTCGTGGGAATATTGCTCTTCCTTATTCTCCTCGTCATCCTTATCATGAATTTCACCCAATCTTTCCAAAGAAATTTTAGCATCCTGAAACTGTTTTATAAAATCGATCAGCTGAAGCAAAGGGCTGTTTAATTGTCCGATGATATACTGAACTGAAAGCATCATCCCTAACGTTAAATTTCCTTCAAGCACCAATTTTGCCGAAAGAAAGCTCACGAAAATATCTTTCATCTGGTTAATGAAATTTCCTCCTACAGACTGCCACTGTTCCAAAGACAAAGATTTTATTCTCAGCTTGAATAATTTCACCTGTAGAAATTCCCAGTCCCATCTTTTTTGTTTCTCGGCATTATGCATTTTTATCTCCTGCATTCCGTTGATCAGTTCGATCACTTTGCTCTGCTCCTGAGAAACCTGCGAAAATCTTTTGTAATCGAGTTCTTTTCTTTTGCTCAGGAAAAAACTGATCCATCCGATGTAAGCTGCCGCTCCGATAAGATAGACGATAAACAGCCTGTAATCATAAAATAACAGTACGATACTGAAAATAATAAGATTGACTAATGAAAACAGGGTGTTCAGCGAAGAACTTGTGAGAAGCTGCTCGATTCTGTGATGGTCATTAATTCTCTGCATGATGTCTCCGGTCATTCTCGTATCGAAAAAACTGATCGGAAGCTTCATGAGTTTAATAAAGAAATCGGAAATAATAGAAATATTAATCCTTGCCGAAAGATGAAGCAAAATCCAGCTTCGGATCATTTCAATTCCCATTCTTCCCATAAAAAGCATCACTTGTGCTAAAAGGACAAGATAAATGAAATTAAGATCCTGATTCTGAATACCAACATCGACAATACTCTGGGTAAGGAAAGGGAAAATCAGAGAAAGTAAACTTCCTGCCAAAAGACCTACTGCGAGCTGGATAACCAGCGATTTATATTTTAATACATATTTTGAAAGAAAAGAAAAACTGGCTTTACTTTCCTGATCATCAAATTCTGTTTGAAAAAAAGCAGGGGTGGTTTCTAAAATAAGTACAATTCCCTCTTCTGTTTTTTCATTGGCATTTTCACCGATCCATAACTTGATGAATTCTTCTCTCGTGTAGGTAATGAGTCCGTATCCGGGATCTGAAACGTAAACTTTGTTGTTTTTGTCTATTTTATAAACAACCACGAAGTGATTTTTATTCCAGTGGACAATACAGGGAAACGGAACTTCCTCTGCAAGAGATTCAAAATTAATCTGAACTCCTAAAGAACGGAACCCAAGGTCTTCCGCAGCATCACTCAATCCGAGTAAGCTGCTTCCTTCCCTTGTCGTTTCTGAAAGGTTACGAATTTGTTGGAGCGAGATACTTTTGCCATAATGTTTGCTTACAATACGAAGGCAGGTAGGACCGCAGTCTTTTGAGTCTGGTTGACGATAGAAAGGAAAAGATTTCAATGATTGACGTTTTTATTTATAAATAAGTTGCCGCCGGTTCGACGACAACTATTTCTTTCAAAAAATTAAATTTTTAATTTTTATAGAAGATCTGCATTCCATCCTGCAGGAAAGCAATAGCTTTCTTCTGAATATGAGCAGGTTTTTCCTGTGGCTGCCTCACACTCTGCTTGTGTAGCATATGGACGATAATATGGTGATTTTGGTCCAGGACATCCTTCTTTTACACCTCCTTTTACAGATTTCAAGTTTTCTCTTGAAAGTTTTTTTAGATTTTTCATAGTAATTATTTATTTAAAATGCGCATTGCGTTGCCATTTGTTGTAAACTTCTGCATAATCCGTCGAACTGACCGCCGTTTCTGCAGCATACAGAAGTTCCGGGGCAGTAATCATCTTCGGTTCTGCAAGCAATTCCACCTGTAACTGTTTTTAGTTGATTTCGGTTAAGCTTTTTTAGATTTTTCATAATTTAATGATTTGGTTCTGTTATTTTATCCAAAGATTGGATCAATGCAGAAAGATGGTTTACACTGAGTTCCACTCATGCAAAGAACTGTACATCCGTTCAGACACATTACTTCTGTACGGTTTGGGCAATACCATCCTCCCATTCCGTCACTTACCGGAGGACCGTAACCTCCCTGAATCATTCTGAGATCTTCTCTTGCAATTTTCTTTAGATTTTTCATAGTATAATAATTTGTTTGATTTCCTACTCTTTTTAAGCTTTTCGGATTCCGCTTTAAATTTTTCCTAAATTAGTGAATTTTGTATTACAAAAATTAATTACCCGTTAAATTTCTTCGTCTTCAGACAATTCATCAATAAAATAGTAAATATCTTCACGATCGTATTTATCCGGAAACTGATAACCGTTGATCAAAATGATTGGGGTAAAATTTAATCCAGCATTTCTGTTTTCGGCAGACATTTCCACAAGAGGAGTAAGATCCTCCTGAGCGGCATTCGTTCCTGCTTTTTGTCTTACTTTATTTTCATCTTTGTTTTCAAACCAATATTCTATAAGTTGTAAGAACTCCTGAGATGGTTTATTTCGGTAGGTATACATGAAATCTGAAATCAGATTCGTGAATTTCTCGTTCTGTTTATCCAGAGAATAGTTAAATCTCATCTGCACTGAAATGTCATTTGGATATTTTGTAAGTAAAGTTTCTACAATTTTATGAGCATCTTTACAAAATCCGCAGTATGGATTTGAAACAATCGATAAATGCAGTTTGGCATCTTTATTTCCTATAAAGAAAGTTTCATTATCAGAAAATGTTACTTTTTCTTTTTCTGATAGTTCTCTTTTGAAAAGTTCATAATTTCTTTTGAATCTTAAATTTTTTGCATTCGATTTTTGCAGAGTTTCTCTTTCTTCAAGCGTATTGTTTAAATACAAAACCATTGAAAATACAGCAATCCATAAAATAATACTAAGTAAAGCGGTTTTCAGATCAAAAGAGATAATTGGAAAAAGCAAAACACTGATTAAAATCTGGGCTGTTAAAATAGAAATAATCAAAAGGCAGACACGGCAAAAAGTTTTTTCAACAAATCCCTGAACATATAAAGAATAGCCGATTGCGATAACCGAAGCAAAGGTAAAACCTTTAATAATAAGTGAAGTTGCAGGAAGAAACAATCCTAAAATGGTAAGTCCAACAAAATAGATCAGAGAAAAATCTGAGAACTTAAGCCCTAAAATGCTTGTCTTATCCTGTGTAATGATTTTGCTGCAGGAATTTACAGCCTGATTTCCTGCTGTATCTCCACAAATACTTCCGATAACGGTAGAAGTATTTCCGAATTTCTGATTGAAAAGTTCTAAAGAAATATACACTCCTACCAATGATAAAACATTGAAAACCGCTTCATACCAAGCTAAATTAATTGCTGAATAGATTAAAACAACCGCAAAAATAGCATAAATAAAAGGTTTGTAGCTTGTCACGGATTTTTGCTCAACTTTATCTTTTTCAAACAGCAAAACAAAATCTGTGGATTTTTTGTGCAGTTCTTCTTTATTTAAAGTCTTTGCTTTATCGGAATAAATGGAATATTGTGTGCCGTTTTTTTTAACGAGCGAAAAAGAATTATCTACAATGGTAATAAACTCTTCAGGAAGTTCATCCCAGTATTCTTTATCTAATTCGTACGCATCATTTCGTACGCCCATGAAATTTAATGTGTCGCTGAAAGCTAAAGCAGAAGGATAATTTGGGTGTGAGTTAAACTGAAAAAGAAACTCCTGTTTGTCGAGTTTTAGATAGTTAATGAGTTTGTCCAATAGCATATTAATATTTTTCATCTAAAATAAGCAGATGTTTGAAAAAAACAAATACTTTTTTCATTTTAACGTGATTTATGTTTATTTTATTGCTTATGAATGTTTTATATGAATTAATTTTTTTTTGAGATGGCTGTTTTTAGAAAAATTAGATCATTCAGGACATAAAAGAGGGAAGAAAAGTTAAGTTTTTTCTCTTTTCCTGAAATAAAAGTTCTATAAATTAAAACTAGCGTTTAATTCTAAAATCATTTTAAGCAGATAATAATTCTAAAAAATAAATTATCATCGTAAACATTAATTTAAAAAGTTGAGAAACACCAAATGCTTCTCAACTTTTTTAATTTGTGAATTGCTTTTTCTGCAAAATTTTTCCTGCAATTTTTCTAAACCGGAGTTAAAACTCTAAGGCAGTAAGGATTTGTAGGGCAGGTTCTATCCTTACAGCATTTTACGATGTATGGAGATATTCCGCCCGTTAAAACTTTTAATTCTGCTCGGCTCAACTTTTTTAAATTTTCCATAATTCTTTTGTTCTTTACATATTACATTGTCTTGGTAATCGGCAAAGCGTACCACAACAAATAGAACCTCCGGGACAATAACCGTCATCCGTTCTGCAAGCCAGTCCTCCTAAAACCGCTTTCATTTCGTTTCGATCTAGTTTTTTAAGATTTTTCATAATTAAAGGGAATTAAGGGCATACTGCATTAGCTGGTCTACACGTTCCATCCGGACACAATTGCTGTCCTCTTTTGCATTTACAGATTGCCGGCGGAAAAGGACCTCCACAGTCGTACCATCCTCCATTGACAGATTTTAATTCTGGTCGGGATAATTTTTTCAAATTTTTCATAGAATATTAATTTTAATTGTTCCTACTCTTTATCGCTTTTCGGATTACGCGTTAGATATTGATGATGATTTGCAATTCATCATATTCTGTTTTTTTAATTATTCCTTGGTAAAAGATTGCTGCATACTTACGTTTGGCGAAACAATTTCCAGTTCAATCGTATAATTTCCCGATAACAGATCAGATGTATCAATCGTATAAGAATTTGTAGGGCTAATCTGCTGCGCTTTCTTAATATTCCATGCCGAATCATAAATAGTAAATGCGCGAAGATTTCTATTTTGTGGCATTAACTGAATGATTAGTGAGTTCTTGGTTTGTCGGATAAGTAGTTCTACATCATCTGATGTTGTTCCGCTTCCCTGTCCGCTTGTTCCCGTTGCTTTGGTTCCGTCGCCTTCAGAACTGACTGCCAGATTCAGGGTGCAATCTGTACATGCAGAATTTGACTGACCTGAAAAAGATCCTGGATTTTTTATGCTTTGCCCAAAATAGAAGGAGGAGCCTAAAAAAAGAAATAATATTGTTTTTAACATCATAAATTGGTTTTGTTTTATCAAAAGTATTATTAATCAACTTTATACACTATCCCATAAATATGGTATATTTACTTTTTATGATGAAACATTTTATTTTATTCTGTTTATTAAGCAGTGTCTTTTTTATGGCTCAGAAAAAGGATACTGAGATTGAAGATTTCCTTACAAAATACAGAAGAAATTTAATCACAGATTTAGACTCTTCTGTGTATTACATCAACAAAGTGAAAATAATCAGTGAAAGAAAAGGGGATAATTTTTATCTTTCTAAAGGATTGTATGGACTGGGATATTGTTTTTACCAGAAAGGAGACATTGAAAAAGCACAATACTATATTAAAAAATCGATTCCTGTTGCTTTTCGTTCAGATAATTTTCAGACTCAGGCTCTTGCTTACAATCAATTGGGACTTATTGAAAATAATAAGAGCAATTACCAGCTTGCAATACAGCTGTTTTTAAAATCATTAAAAATTTCTGAAAAGCGGGAGCTTAACGAAAAAAGCTTTGCCTTAAAAAATTTGGGAAATCTGTTTTTATCTCAAAATGATACTGTTCAGGCGATACAATATTTTCAGGAAGATTATCGGTTTACAAAAGAGAAGAATTTAATTTCTGAGCAGTTTGGAAGCAGTAATAATTTAGGCATGATTCTGCGGAAAAAAAATCCGGATTCAGCATTGATGTATTTCAAAGATGCACTTTCTATAGCCAGACAACTGGATCAGAAAAAGTGGCAGTATGACATTCATATCAATCTGGCTGTCTTTTTTATGGGCGATCAAAGGAAAAATCTGGCTGCTGCTTTATTGCACCTCAAGGCTGCAAAAATATTGATTGAAGATATCGGAGATTCGAGCTTAAATTTTTTATACTACTATAATTTAGGAGGGTATCATTATAAAAAAAAACAGTATTCTGAGGCGATAACTTATTATTTAAAAGCAGAGAAAATTGCAGATAATCCTGCGATTCCGTTGGATTATAAAATATCATTGATGGATGATCTCAATACAGTTTTCAGTAAAAACGGAGACTACAAAGAAGCTTATCAGTACCTGAAAATCTACAATAAATTGAATGACAGTATTTTTAGCGTTGAAAAAAACCGAAACATCAATGAAATTATTACCAGATATGAAGTTGATAAAAAAAACAGCCAGATTAAGCTCCTGAATCAGCAGAAAGAACTGCAGGAGAAAAAGAATAAATTAGTGGTTGTTACCTCTCTTTTATCTATTTTTATATTAACGGGTTTTTTATACTTTGGATATAAAAGAGCTCAGTTTCTAAAAAAATTAAGGCTTCAGGAAAATATTAATCATCAACAGGAAAAAGAAAGATTATTAAGAGAACAGGAACTTAAAGAAATGACTGCTCTTGTAAAAGGACAGGATATTGAACGTAATAGAATTGCCAAAGATCTTCATGACGGTGTCGCGGGTGATTTGGCAGGAATAAAACTCTTATTGGCAAAAGAGAATGCGGATCTTAACAATAAAAATTTAGATAAAATTCAGGACAATATTTCTAATTTATTTCAGGAAATAAGGGAGATTTCTCATAATCTGAGTATTAATAATCTGAGAGACAAAAACCTTAAGGATCTTTTACTTGATTTGAAAACCATTTATGAGCAACGTAATGAATTCAGTTTTTATCTTTACATCTATCCTGAAAATGCATTGGATGATTTAAGCGAAATTAAAAAAATAAACCTTTACAGAATTTTGCAGGAATTGCTGAATAATATTTCCAGACACGCCAAAGCAACAGAAGTAGAGTTGTCCGTCAACAGAGATCTTAATGATATTAATATTTTCATTACGGATAACGGAGTCGGGTTTTCTATGAATGAAAAAGGAGTCGGGCTTAAAAATATTCAGGACAGATTGGAAATCATATCAGGTGAAATAAATATACAGTCTACTAAAGACAAAGGAACAACTGTAATTATTGATTTAAAACAATGAGAAGTACAATAAAAATTGCCATTATAGATGATCACCTTATTTTTTTAAAAGGTCTCACTATGCTTCTGGAGCAGGAAGAACACTTTAAGGTAATTTATTCCTGCAATACCTATTCTGATCTGATGAGAAATTTACAATCTGAAATTCCGGATCTGTTGATTACTGATATTTCCATGCCTCAAATCAACGGAATCGAACTGTCTAAAATGATAAGAAAGCTTTATCCGACCGTTAAGATCCTGACTATGAGTTCTTATTCCAATATGGTTTCTACGGATGATGTAGATGGATATTTGCTGAAAGATGCAGATTCTGATGTACTTATTGCAGGTATAAAAAATATGGTCTGGAATGATGCAAAAGTATTTCACAAGGATTTCCAGCCTGCAGCGAAATATGATTTCAGCAAAAATATTGTAAGCAAAAGAGAAAAAGAGATCATAAGCTATATTGGAAAAGGTTTTACAACAGAAGAAATTGCAGAAAAGCTCTACATCAGCAAACATACTGTAGAAACCCACCGAAAGAATATTTTCAATAAGCTTCAGGTGAATAATATTGCGGCTCTCGTTAAAAAATCCATTACTTTGGGATTGCTGGATGTTTAATTTTTATTTTTGGAAAAGACATTTTATGACAATAATCTTTTTATCAGCTATTTAGTGTGAATAAAAACAATTTCAAACGAACTCAAAAAAACTTAAAAATTCATAAAGTTTTCATAAAGTTTTTAAAAAAAGTAAAATTACTTTTGTATTTCTGAAAAAAATTGTACTTTTACATCGCCTTGAATGAGGGAACAAGTCAAGGTAATAAATTTTTTTTCATCATTTGTGTTTTTAGAATCGTATCGCCTGATACGATTCTTTTGTTTTTTTATTCCTTTTCGTAATTCATCAGAAGATCAATAAAATAGGAGTAGGTAACCGTACCTTCCTGCTGATTGCTTTTCAGGAAAAGGTTGTTCGTAAAGCCGAAAAAGTCATCCAGCAATCCCTGATGTTTCAGAACAAAAGCCTTTTCATAAGCTCTGTCTTTTTTCATCTCCGGAGAATAGTTTTTCAAAACAGATTTTACAAATTCAGGATCTTTATCTGCGATAAAATTCAACAGGCTTTTTAAGGTAAAATATTCTGTGCTGTATCGCAGATCTGTATTTTCCGAATGAATCCCGATGAGATATCCCACGAAATTCGCTTCCTGCTCTCTGGCAAAACCAAGCTGGTGAGAACTTTCATGTGCAGAAGTGAAAGGAATAAGCGTATTCGGCAATTGTGAGTTGTACTGAGCTTCTGCCGTGAATGGATTGTAATATCCCAGAATTCCCGTGAAATTCATCACGTTTTTAAATAAGCTGGGTTTGAAGGAATTAATTTCAGAAGCTTTTTTACCCGAAATGTTTTCTGGAAGTTTTGTCTGCTGCGAAAGAATTTCTGTCTGAACAGCTTTTAGATCTTTCAGAATAAAAATTCCGTTTTTATCTTCAGAAGTCAGTTTTCGTGTTTCCTTGCATCGCGCGAGATATTTTAAAGCCAATACTTTTGCCTTTTCAACAGTAGGTTCTTTCTGGCTTGGAAGCTTTTTAATAATAGGAGTCTGAAAATAGAGCATTCCCCAGAATATCTGATACGAAAAATAGAAAATGTTTATGCTCATTAATATTTTTAAAAAAGAAGAATTCCTGTTTTTCTTTTTAAATGATGTAATGATACAATACACAAGAAAAATTCCCAGCAAAATATAAAGTACATCTCCAAAGGAAAAAGGAATCCATGAAAATGTAATCTGATGAACCGTTTTCTGAACTTCAAATAAAGTCTCAAAAAAAGAAATCATGATTTCAGATTTTGAAAAAGCATAGAACAAAAGAAATTGGGCAAGTAATAAACCTGCCCAAAACCTTTTCTTATATCGTATGTTCGTTTTCTTAATGACCACTGCCTTTTGTGATTTTGTCAAGATCAATTCCCTGAGATTTCAAAATTCCGCTTACTCTTATAGCATAGAAAGCAAGATAAGCAAAACAGATCACCCCTACAATATAACTGAAGTGAATATTGGTAAGATCTGCTACATATCCCTGAATAAGGCTTACAATTCCTCCTCCCATAATCATCATAATCAATAATCCTGAACCCTGATTGGTGTGTTTTCCCAAACCATTGATGGCTAAAGCGAAAATACATGGCCAAAGAGTAGAACAGAATAGTCCAACGCTTGTAAAAGCATATACAGAAACCATTCCTTCAGTAAACATACCGGTCAGTAAAGCGGTAATACCTGCAGCCGAGAAAATAAGAAGCATTCTCGCTGGATTTCCTTTACTCAAAATGTCACAGATAATCATTGCAATAATAATTAATCCGTAAACATAGAAATGAGACAGATCGTGTTTTGCAATTGCATTTACCAAAAGGAATACCCCAAAAGCAAGATAAGGAGCTAAGAATCTTAAAATCTTTTTAAATCCTGCACTTACGTCGAAAGCTTCAACAGCACCAGTCCAACGACCGATCATTAATGACGCCCAGTATAATGAAATATAAGGAGCGACATCTTTTGTTTCAAATCCTAAGCTTTTTTCCATATAAGCAGGAAGATTACTTGCAGTAGAAACTTCCACACCTACATAAACAAAGATGGCAATCATCCCTAAGATAAGCTGTGGATACTGCAGTGCAGACTTTCTGTGCTGTCCTTTTACGCTGTCATCCGTATCTTCGGTAATTGTTGGAGTAACTGCCGGAAGCGAAGAAAATTTAAGCATAATCGCAACCAGAACAAAGGCTGCTCCTAAAATAAGGTAAGGAATTTTTACACTTTCAACACTTGCATTATTATTCGATGCAGCTGCAGATCCGAAAATCGCAAAAGAAACAATCAGCGGACCGATTGTAGTTCCAAGATTATTGATTCCTCCTGCCATTGTTAATCTCTGAGAACCCGTTTCAGATGGTCCTACTTCGATAGCTAAAGGGTTGGCAACAATCTGCTGTAAAGAGAACCCCAATCCCACAATAAATAAACCGGAGATCATTAAAGGGAAAGAATGCATATTGGCAGCCGGATAAAACAGTAAAGTTCCTGCTGCAGAAATAAGAAGCCCGACAATAAGCCCGTTTTTGTAACCTATTTTATTCACCAGATCCTGCTTTAATCCCGCAGAGACCAGCATATAAATCAAAGAGCCCACTGTATATGCCACATAGAAGCATATCTGTACAAGCATACTTTCGGTTTGAGATAAATTAAAGGCTTTTTGAAAAACCGGGATCAAAATGTCATTACTTGCCGCCACAAATCCCCAGAAAAAAAATACAGTAACCAATGGGATAAATTGTCCCCAATTAGTTTGTTTAGAATAATTTGACATATTTGTTGAAAATTTCTGAAAACAAATATATATTATTTCTATTAATTATAGTGTTTTAACAATGTTTTTTTTATTGTCTCAAAAGCGGACGATTTAAGGTCTTTCGGTGATTCTGAAGGAATTAAAATTCCGTTGAAATAAACTTTTGCTTTACCGGGATAACCTTTGGAATTGTCAAACGGGAAAATTTCCTTTAATCCCACGAAAGTAAAGACCACAATAGGAGAGTTGTGTTTTGAAGAAAGCGTAAATGCACCATCTTTAAATTCATCCAGAATAATGGACGTGTCATCCGGAACACCGCCTTCCGGAAAAATGACGATGCTGTTTCCTTCTTCCATTTTTTCGGCGCATCTCCGGTAAACATCGGCGCGGCTTCTTGCGCTTTTACGGTCTACCATCACACAGATCCTTTTATAGATGGTTCCGAAAATCGGAATTTTTACCAGTTCTTTTTTTCCCACAAAGCAAACAGGATGATCTGCACACAAAATACACATCAGCATAATATCCATAATCGATGTGTGGTTAGATATGAAAACGTACTGTTGGTTTTTGTCTAATTTCTGATCAGAAAGCTTCGTAAGATCGTACCGCAGACCGATCCCGAAAAAAATACAGTAGCTCCACCATCGTACAAACCGGTAAGCATATTTATAATGGTTTTTATTGAATGATAAAATGTAAACCGGAATTCCGAAAAGGATGGTGAAGACAAATGCTAAAATCAGCATCCAGAATCTCCAGAGGTAATTTAAAACTTTCGTCACAGCCTATCCGTTAAAGATTACTTTTTTCTTGATGGAATAATTTAAAACCGAAACCAGCAGAATGGCAGCAATTTTACTGATCATTTCCGGACTCAGCGTATAAATAATCAAATCTATATTATCCTTAAATATATAACTGTAGAAAATCTGGAAAAAACCGAGACTTAATAAGGTTGAAATAAAAGAAACCATCATAAAATAGGCAAATTCTTTTCTTTTGGAATGCTTTCCTCTTTCGAAAACAAACCAGATGCTCAGAAAATAATTGGTGATGATTCCGCAGCTTGTAGAGAAAATATTACTCAGCGGATAATGGATCCCGTGGAAATTGGTTTCGCGCGGAAAAAACTGAGGAAGAGAAGTGCTGAAGAGTTTAAAACTCCCGATTTCCACAACCGCACTGAGTCCTCCTGCAATGATGAAGAACAAAACCTGTTTCTGACGTAGTATTAAATCTCTCATCCGATTTTTATGATATGCAAATTTATAATTATATGTTAAACCGGTAAAAAAAGATGTTAAATATTTTTTTAGATTCAAAATTATTTCTAAATTTAATTTTCAGAATGATGTAAACCTGACCTGATAATAAATTCATTTTCAACTATTTGTGTTGATGGTTTTTTCTATCTTGTAATGCGTGATTAGAAGCATACGATCAAAAATTTTTACGACCACATTTTAATAATATTTGTATGAAACGTCAAAACAAATACAGAAAATTCCAGCTTCAGCAACAAAATATTGAAGCTCTAGAAAGAGAAAATTCACGCTTCAAACGTGTCTATTCCGAATATGAAAATATGTCCAATGAACTTTGGAATCTTGAAAATGCAACAGACGAACCTGTTCCCGATGACTTCATCAATGCCATGATTCTTCAGACCTCTTATCTGGAAGATGAAATTGAAGACTGGCTGATCCGGTTTAACGATAAAAAGACGACAGACATAAAACAATAACAATGCATCTGAAAAAAAATTACTGAAAGAGAGCTTTACGAAATTAGTGAGCTCTCCTTTTATTTTGATGATGATTCTGTTTTTAGATCATACAAAAAAGGCAACAAACTTGCGATGCCACAAATAACACATATGTCATGTTCAGAATCCGTCATCTTACAAGATAAATTCATAATTTAGCATCCTTAAACTAAAATGTAAAATATGGTTGCTATTGTTGATAGTGGTTCTACAAAATCCGACTGGGTAATTTTGGACGATTTTAAAAAGGTCTTCCTGAAAACAGAAACCATTGGCTTCAACCCAAACTTCATCAACAAAGAACTTATTGTTCCTGAAATTGAAAAAAATACAAGCCTTACCACCGTTAAAAATTCGATTAAGAAAATCTTTTTTTATGGTTCAGGATGTGGTGTTCAGCAAAATTGTGATATCATTATAGAAGAGCTGGGCAAAGTATTCATTGGCGCAGAAATTATTGTTAAAGAGGATCTCACAGCAGCAGCTTATGCCGCTTACAGAGGAAAGCCCGCCATTGTTTGTATTTTGGGAACCGGTTCCAATTCTTGCTATTTTAACGGAGAAACCATTAAGATCCAGTTGCCTTCTCTCGGATTTCTTGTCGGAGACGAAGGAAGCGGAAGTGCGATCGGTAAACAACTGGTAAGAAGATTCTTTATGCAGAAACTTCCCGCAGATCTCTCATCGGAGTTTGAAGAAACGTATAAGCTGACTGTGGAGGAAGCTTTGAAAAACATGTATCACACTCCAAGACCCAATGCTTACTTAGCAGATTTCAACAAATTTGTAGTGGAAAGAAAAGATCATCCGTATTTACAGAAAATGGTGCATGAAGAAATGCTTAATTTTTTCGATTATCAGGTGCTTCCCTATGTAGAAGCCAAAGATGCCGAGATCAATTTCATCGGATCAATAGCCTATTATTACGAAGATGTTTTACGTTCTGCAGCGGCAGAGCTTAATCTTAATGTGGGACAGATTGTTCAGAAGCCTATCGAAAGTCTCGTAAGCTACCACATTCAATATATATTATAATTAAATAACAAAATTCATTATATGTCAAGTAAAACCCACCGCGACGAAAAGAACTTTAATCAGGCGGCTTTAGACTATCATAAAGCCGAACCTAAAGGTAAGATCGAAGTGATCCCTTCAAAACCACACTCATCTCAGAGAGATTTGTCTTTGGCGTATTCTCCGGGGGTTGCAGTTCCTTGTATGGAAATCCACGATAAGCCTGAAACGGTGTACGATTATACAGGAAAAGGAAATCTGGTAGCTGTTATTTCAAACGGTACCGCAGTTTTGGGTTTGGGAGATATCGGTGCAGAAGCTTCGAAGCCGGTAATGGAAGGGAAAGGTCTTTTATTCAAAATTTTTGCGGACATTAACGTTTTCGATATTGAAATCAACGAAAAAGATCCTGATAAATTCATAGAAATTGTAAAAGGTATTGCTCCTACTTTTGGAGGAATCAATCTGGAAGATATTAAAGCTCCGGAAGCATTTTATATCGAACAGAGACTCAAAGAAGAACTGGATATTCCTTTGATGCACGACGATCAGCACGGAACGGCGATCATTTCTGCAGCAGCATTAATCAACTCTCTTCAGATTGCGAATAAAAAGATCGAAGAAGTGAAAATGGTGGTGAACGGAGCAGGAGCAGCAGCCATTGCGTGTACCAACCTTTATATTTCTCTTGGTCTGAAAAGAGAAAACGTATTGATGTGCGACAGTAAAGGAGTGATTAACCACAAAAGAGAAAATCTTACTCCCGAAAAAATCGATTTTGTTGCTCAGACGGACATCGAAACATTGGAAGATGCCGTAAAAGGTTCAGACGTTTTCGTCGGATTATCAAAAGGAAATGTAATGACGCCGGAAATGTTGCTGAGCATGAATGAAAATCCTATCGTTTTTGCATTGGCAAATCCGGATCCGGAAATTGCGTACAATGTAGCCCTTGAAACCCGCAAAGATGTCATCATGGCAACAGGAAGAAGTGATTATCCTAATCAGGTTAATAACGTTCTCGGTTTCCCTTATATTTTCCGCGGAGCATTAGACGTTCAGGCAAAAGGAATTAATGAAGCAATGAAACTGGCGGCTGTTCATGCTATTGCAGATCTGGCAAAAGAGCCTGTTCCGGAGGCGGTAATTTTAGCGTATAATATTCAGAATCTGCAGTTCGGAAGAGAATATTTTATTCCAAAACCGTTTGATAACCGTTTAATTACAAAAGTATCCAGTGCGGTAGCAAAAGCAGCAGTAGAAAGCGGAATTGCCAGAAAAACAATCACCGATTTCGAAGAATACGAAAACAGCCTTCTCGACAGAATGGGAAGAGACGAGAAGCTGGTAAGAATGATGCAGAACCGTGCAAAAGCCAATCCGAAAAGAATTACTTTAGGAAATGCGGAAGAATATAACGTTCTGAAAGCGGCACAGATTCTATATGAAGAAGGAATTGCCTATCCGAGTCTTTTAGGAAATAAAAAATACATCAAGGAGCAGATGGAACATTTCGGGATCAATCTTGATATTCCGATTATTGATCCAAGCGACGACGATCAGAAAGAAAACAGAAAAAAATACAGAGAAACACTTTGGAAACTTCGCCAGAGAAAGGGAATGAACGAATACAAAGCAAAAAGATTCGTTCGCCAGAGAGATTATTTCGGTCCTTTAATGCTTAAACACGGCGATACAGACGGATTAATTGTTGGTTTCTCTAAAAATTATACCTCCGTTCTTAGACCAGTTTTAGAAGTAATTGAAAAAGATAAAGGAGTAGATAAAGTAGCGGCAATGATGATGATTTTGTCTGAAAAGAAACCAATTTTCTTCGCAGATACCTCCATCAATCAGAATCCTACAGCGGAAGATTTGGTAAATATTGCTAAAATGGCAGAATTTACCGTAAAATCTTTTGCCATCGAACCGAGAATCGCCATGCTTGGATTTGAAAACTTCGCAGCCATCTCCGAAACTTCAAAGAAAGTAGCAAAAGCAGTAAGCATCCTTCACGAAAAATATCCGAAAATGATCGTGGACGGAGAAATTCAGCCGGATTTTGCGATGAATTCAGATCACTTAAGCGATTATCCATTCTCAAAATTAGGAACAACGCCTGCCAATACATTCATTTTCCCGAATCTTGAAAGCGCCAACTTATCCTACAAGATCATCAGAGGAATGAAAGTAGCACAGGTAATCGGACCAATTTTGATGGGACTGAAACAGCCGGTTCACGTTTTACAGATGCGTTCAAGCGTAGATGAGATTGTAAACCTTGCAACCATTGCCGTTCTGGATGCCCAGAGAAGAGAGAAAAAAGATAAGAAATAATAAAAAATCTGTTCTTAAGATAGAAAGCAGTACACAAAATAACGGTGTACTGCTTTTTTTTGCGTCCTAATTTCACAATTTTGTGATATTAGGACAGGCAAATTTATATTTTGAAAATCTTTTGAAATACCTATGAATACTAGCTTTTCTAAGGGTAAAATAAATTGTAAAATACATTTTCAGAATTAATTATTTAAATATCTGTTCAACTGGTAGGTAAATTAAATACTTTAGGAGAACCAAAAATTACATTATGAAAAATTTCAAAAAACTTTCAAGAGAAAATTTAAGACAGATTGCAGGAGGCGGACCCGGAGGAAAGCCATTGCAGTCTCCGGACGGAGGATATTACTGCCTTCCTTCTCAGGGACAGTTATGTTTGGTAGGATGTACGCCCACCTGCATAAACGGAGCCTGCAACATCAGCATGTGTCTGGATATAAATCCGGTGTAGATTTTTGTAAAATTAAAGTAAGAAAATGAAACCTGTCCATTTGGATGGGTTTCGTTTTTTTTGAGAAATTATTGCATTTACAGTTAAAAATTAAGTTAAAAATCATTCGCGCGTGAAATGAAAACATAACTTAGTTTAAATTACTATATTTGGGAGTTATAAAAATTAATAATGATATTTTCACTTCAAGGCATTGTTCAGGAACTTACGCCTACTTACGCAGTAATCAACGTACAAGGAGTTGGTTACTATGTAGGTATCAGTTTAATGACCTCACAAACCCTCACAACCAATAAAGAAACTTTTCTTTTTATTCAGCAGATCATCAGGGAAGACGCTCATTTGCTATTCGGATTTAACACTCGTTCAGAGAAAGATATGTTCAATCTGTTAATAAGCGTTAATGGAGTAGGAGCTGTTTCAGCACTTATTTTACTGTCTACTTTAAGTCTTGATGAGATCGCTTCGGCAATCCTCTCAAAAAACAGCGCACTCATTCAGAAAGCCAAAGGAATCGGGGCAAAAACAGCCGAAAGAATCATTGTGGATCTTAAGGATAAAGTACAGAAATTCAGCAATCCCGAAGAAAACATTTCCACGTTTGCAAATAATAAAATCAAGGAAGAATCGTTATCTGCATTAGAAGTTTTGGGCATTCCTAAGCGAATGAGCGAGAAACTTGCGGATAAAATCATGAAGCAGGATCCTAATATTTCAGTAGAAGAGTTGGTAAAACAAATTTTAAAAAACATTTAACATTTGGTGGCGAATAATAAATATTTCAATATAATTCTGTTCCTGTCGTTTTTGCTTGTGTCTACATTTACATTTGCACAAAGGCGACCTGCAGCAAAGGTAAGCGATACCGCAATTATCAAAAAAGATTATCAGTTGGCAGATCCTACACAGTATGAAGCCTACTACGATATAAAAACAGGAATGTATTTCGTATATCCTAAAGTAGGAAATACCATAACAGGACAGCCGACTGCGATGTCTCCGGAAGATTACAAAGAGTTCATGATGGAAGCGCAGACGAAAGCTTACTATAAGGAAAAATCAGACCGTTACAGTCTCATGTTCCGGAAAGATAAAAGCGATGCGGCGAGAAAAGGTTTAATTCCTTCATTACAGATCAACAACAGGCTTTTTGAAACCATTTTCGGAAGCAATAAAATCGAAATCATTCCTTCCGGGTATGCTTCTTTCGATTTAGCCGGATTGTATCAGAAGATTGATAATCCATTGATTTTACCGCAAAACAGAAAGAGTTTTACGTTCGATATCGACCAGAGAATTCAGCTTGGTTTGTTGGGGAAAGTGGGAGAAAATCTTCAGTTAAAAGCCAATTATGACACCCAGAGCGGTTTCGCATTTGAGAACAGAATGAATCTTGTCTGGCAGGCAAAAGGAAGCTGGAAAGACCTTCAGCAGAAAGGTTTGCAGGATGTGGATAAGCCAAGTGCAGGAGGAGAGGACAAAATCATCAAAAGAGTAGAATTCGGTAACGTTAATATGCCGCTTTCCACCAGTCTCATCCGTGGTTCACAGTCTCTATTCGGGGTTAAAACAGAATTTCAGTTAGGTAAAACCTTCGGAACAGTCGTGCTTTCCCAACAACAGGGTGAAGCAAGGAATATTACGGTTCAGGGTGGCGGTGTCATGAATACATTTAAATTAAATGCAATTGATTACGAAGACAACCAGCACTACTTTTTAGGACATTATTTCTTAGATAAATATGACGGCGCCTTATTGAACTATCCTCAGATCAATTCGAAGATCAGCATTACAAGACTGGAAGTCTGGGTTCTGGATCAGGGGAACAGCAACTTACAGTACCAGAAAAGTATTGTCGGAATCAGAGATTTGGGGGATGCTTCCGGAGTTCTTCCCGATAACAATCAGCCGGGTTTCAACCTGTATTCCACGATTAACGGATTACCGGGTTTAAGAGATGCGAGTACCGCATACAATGCTATTAAAGGGCAAAACCTTCCTGTTGCAACCGGAGGTACAGAAGTTTATCAGGATGGTGAACACTTTATCTTTAATAAAAAAGCAAGACGATTAAATACCAATGAATATACTTTACAACCGCAGTTAGGATACATTTCATTAAATCAGAAACTGAACGATAATCAGCTTTTGGCGGTTTCTTTCTCCTATACGGTGAACGGAAGCAATCAGGTGTACAAAGTCGGGGAATTCTCCGAGGAAAGTACCGTTTTAATGGCGAAACTTCTGAAGCCGAATACAACGGTAAAAACAACTTCGCCGATGTGGAATCTGATGATGAAAAACATCTATTCTCTGGATGCTGGACAGGTTAATCATGACGGATTTATCCTGAACGTGTTATACAGAGATCCACAATCCGGAGGTAAAGTAAATTATCTTCCGGTTGCCAATAATCCACAGGTAAGCAATGTACCTTTAATTAAATTATTAAACTGGGACAGACTGAATGCGAACGGAGATTTGCAGAACAATGGAACTTCAACAGGAGACGGTATTTTCGACTTTGTTAACGGAATTACCATACGTCCGGAAACAGGAAGAGTGATCTTTACTAAAGTTCAGCCATTTGGAAGCTATATCCAGAATATAATCGGAAGTAACGATCCACAGTACGTGTATAATGATCTTTATACTTTACAAAAAACTGGTTCAAACAGTGCAGAATCAAGCAATTTATCTCAACGTTACACCATTGAAGGTCGTTATAAAGGTGTTCAGGGACAGGGGATTTCTCTGGGAGCTGTTAATGTTCCTCAAGGTTCCGTAAAAGTTTCGGCAAACGGAGTTCAGTTAACGGAAGGGATAGATTACACCGTAGATTATATGTTGGGAACCGTTACCATCATCAATGAGCAGGTAAAACAATCTGGACAGGCAATTAATATTTCACTGGAAAACCAGTTAACATTCAATACCCAGAGAAAGAGATTCATGGGCTTGAATTTAGAAAGAAGATTCAATGAACACTTTATCTTAGGAGGAACCGTTGTAAACTATTCCGAATCACCGCTTACTCAAAAAGTAAACTATGGTCAGGAAGCTGTTAATAATACAATGGCAGGAATCAATTTAATGTACAACAATCAGCTTCCGTTCCTCACGAGATTAACAGATAAAATACCTTTGGTAAATACAGAAGCACCTTCCAATCTGAATTTCAAAATGGAGGCAGCTTATTTACTTCCCGGGTTAAATAAAGGGATCAACGATCAGTCTTATATTGATGATTTTGAACAGACCACTTCAAAAATTACCTTAAAAGAACCTACAGCGTGGAATTTAGCTTCAAAGCCGGAAAAAAATCAATCAGATCCTTTATTTACAGGAGCAGGAAAAAATAATGACAGAACAGAAGGATATGGAAGAGGTTTGTTATCATGGTATAACATCGATCCAAGATTTTACGGTGTAGGAGGAAAAGCTCCGACAGGAATCACACCGCAGTCGGTTTCCAATCACGCTTCAAGAAGAGTTCAGTTCTCTGAAATTTATAATAACAGAGATTTTGTAGCAGGAGAACAGACGTATACCAATACTTTTGATATTTCGTATTATCCTGCAGAAAAAGGACCTTATAACTCAAACCCTAATACGGAAACTACTGCGCAAAGATGGGCAGGTATCATGAGACCGATTTCGGTTTCAAATTTTTCAAGTTCAAACATCGAATATGTTGAATTCTGGATGATGGATCCTTATGCAGACGGAAATACTTTGGGTACCAATCCAAAACTTTTACTGCATTTAGGAAACGTTTCTGAAGATATCCTTAAAGACGGACAGATGCAGTACGAAAACGGATTGCCAACGCCTTCAGCTCCTTCTACCACTACGGCTTCAAACTGGGGAACACAGCCAAAGCAGCCACCGATTCTTTATGCGTTCTCAAGTGAAGGCGCAGACAGAACCGCTCAGGATTTGGGGTATGACGGTTTAAGTTCGGATCAGGAAGCGGCATTGTTCGGAAATACATTCATCAATCCGGTTACCAATATTGCCGATCCTGCTGTAGATGATTTTGTATTCTACATGTCTGAAAAGTTCACAGGAACTCAGGCCTCATCTCTGGTTCAGCGATACAAATATTTCAGAAATCCGGAAGGAAACTCTCAGAGCAACACTTTAGAAGTGGCTTCACAGACTCCGGATGCGGAAGACATTAATAAGGATTACAACTTAGATCAGACGGAAAGCTACAACCAGTATGAGGTAAGCTTAACTCCGGGAAGCCTTACTTTAGGACAGAATAATATCGTAGACGTTAAAACAGTTCAGGCATCATTCCAGAATGGGCAGACTTCTCAGGTAAAATGGTATTTGTTCAGAATTCCGGTTTCCCAGTACGTAAATACGGCAGGAGATCATGATGCTTCTATTTTGAATAATGTAAGATTTGCAAGATTATTATTAACAGGTTTTGACCAGACTTCAACGTTAAGATTCGGAACCATGGATTTGGTGAGATCAGACTGGAGAAAATATCCTAAAAACATTGCCAATACAGGAAATTCAGGAGCTACGGATGAAGGGACAACCACTACAGATAACAATAACTTTGAGGTAGGGAGTGTAAATATTGAAGAAAATGCACTGAATCAGCCACCTTATGTTTTGCCTCCAGGAATCGACAGACAGATTTTAAGCGGTAATGCAGGTGCACAAAGACAGAATGAAGCTTCTTTATATTTAAAAACGACATCCCTTGCTCCATCTGAAGCAAGAGGTGTATTTAAAAATACCTCTCTGGATATGAGAAGATACAAAAAATTAAAACTTTTTGTACATGCTCATGATCCCAAAAACTCTGATTTGAATATTGGGCAAATTGATCCAAAAACTAAATTCTTCATCCGTTTGGGTAGTGATGCCACGGATAACTACTACGAATATGAATCCTCATTAAAGATTACTCCAGCGAATGCAACGGCTCCTATGGAAATCTGGCCGATGGAAAATGATGTGGATTTAAATATTCAGGATTTTGTTGATGCTAAAATAAGAAGAGATAAAAATCACCCTACGCAAATTGTACAAAGATTAAAAGATGAGGTTTTTGATCCGGGGAATACTTTTAAAAGTCTTTACATCAAGGGACGTCCAAGCTTAGGAAATATTACAACCATCATGATTGGTGTCAGAAACGGTTTTGATAGAGGGTCTTCCGGATCCGTAGCGCTCGACAGAATTCTTTGGGTAAACGAAATCCGTCTCTCTGAAATAGAAAATGACGGAGGGTATGCAGGAAATGCGAGCTTAAACTTCAATCTGGGAGATTTTGCAACCGTGAATACAAGTGCTTCTTATACTTCAGTAGGATTTGGAAACATTGATTCTAAACCAGCCGAGAGAAACCAGTCGACTCAGTCTGCATTCAGCATCAATACCGCAGTAAATGTAGATAAATTTTTACCTGAAAAAACAGGAGTTAAAATTCCGGTAAACTATTCTTATTCTCAGACTATTGAAGATCCGAAATACAATCCTCTGGATACGGATGTAGAGTTTAAGAAAGCAGCAAACAAAGAGCAGCTTAAAAAAGTAGCTAGAACTTATACACAGCAAAGAAGCATCGGCGTTGTGAATATGCATAAAGAAAGAATGAATCCGAACAGGAAACCTAAGTTCTACGATATCGAAAACGTATCGGTAACGGCGGTTTACAACGACGATTATTACAGAGATATTTATACCAAGAAAAATTACAGACAGTATCTGAGAGGGTATGTAGATTACAACTACACATTCAAACCTTGGGTAATCCGTCCGTTCAATAAAATGATCAGCGATACGGCGAAGTCTACGAAATATCTGAGATGGGTAAAAGAGTTTAACTTTAATCCTGTTCCTACAAGATTCTCTTTCAGAACTGAAATCGACAGAAATTACAACGAGTTGCAGTTCAGAAATATCGATGCCATCCTTACAGGAAACTATGGTGATGACTTTGCAGCGATTAAAAACAGAAACTTCTATTTCGGATGGCAGTATGGGTTAGGATTTAATTTTACAAAATCTTTAAAATTGGAAATTAACTCTGCAACCAGAACATTGAATGACAATGTGGACGTTAATACAATGGACAACAGTTCTATTTTCGGAAATGTATTAAGAGCGGGTAGACCTGTGCTGTATAACCACAGAGTTCAGTTAAACTATAAGTTACCGTTCCTGTATCTGCCATATCTCGATTTCATCGATGCGGAATTAGGTTACGGATTTACCTACAACTGGAATGCAAGATCTACAGTGTTACTGGCAAGTCCGGACGGAAGCTTAGGTTCGGTAGGGCAGAATACCAATGTTATTCAGGCAACCGGAACGGCAGATTTCACGAAGTTCTTTGGGCAGTTTAAGTATTTCAAAAATATTTCGGCAAAATTGCAGAAACGTAAACAGGAAATAGATTCATTAAACAATGCTTATACGCAACAGTGGGAGAAAAACAGATATGCTTATAAAAGATATAAATTCAAAAACAGACTGACTCCGCTTCAGAGCATGGCGTATTTATTAACATCCATGAAGCAGTTAGATATCAATTATTCTGAAAACAACGGAACAGTGCTTCCTGGATTATTATCGGCTCCGAACTGGTATGGTTACGGACAGACTTTGGGAGGTCCAACCATCGGGTTCCTTTTCGGATCTCAGGCAGACATCAGAAGAACGGTAATGGAAAACGGATGGGTAAGTGATTCAGAATTTATGACAGATCCTTATGTACGAATGTCGACACGCGAGCTACGGGCTAATTTGCAGGTTATGCCGATGAATGATCTCAGAATAGACATCAGTGCACTGCATAATTATAACCGAAACTTTACCCATACAGGATTTAATTACAGAGATCCGAATACGGGAGTTGCCAATCCGAACTACACATTTGCAAATGATTTGGTAACCTATTCCAACTCGGTTGTTTTATTAAAGACAGCATTCAAAGACGGAGCGGCAATTTATCAGGCAATAAGACAGAATGCACAGGCTTTATCTCAGCAGAAGCAGGGCGCTTTAGAGCCAAACGGATTCAAAGACGGTTATGGAATTTCAAATGCCTATATTTTGATTCCTGCATTCAGAGCTGCGGTGGAAGGAAAAACAGTAAAAGAAATGACCAACCCTAAAAAGGCAGGACTTCCGATTCCAAACTGGAAGATTACTTATTCAGGGTTGAGAAATATCCCGATCATCAACGGACAATTCTCCAAGTTTGATCTTTTGCATTCTTATCAGGCGACTTATACAGCAACAGGAATTCAGTCGAGTATCGATTATTTCAACAGTCTTAATGCTTACGATGCAACACAGAGAGATATTAATGACGATTATATCAATCCGTTCACTTTTGCTCAGGTAGGTTACGTAGAAAACTTCTCACCTCTGATCGGAGTAGACATGACGATGAGGAACAACATTCAGTTGGGTATTCAGTACAACAGATTAAGAACATTGTTACTCGGATTGGTAAACCATACCTTAACAGAAGATTCAAACAGCGAATATGTAGTGAGAGTAGGATATATCATCAGAAATTTCAGATTAGGAATGACGAATGTGAGAGGACGAGGAAAAGCAAAAGGAAGTGACCTGAACATCAGAGGAGATTTCTCGCTGAGAGACAGCAAAACGAGCATCACCAACATTTTACTGGATGATTCTCAGGTTACAGGAGGTCAGAGATTGATGAACATTAAAGTCTCAGCAGATTATAATGTATCACAGAACCTTAATCTTAGAGTATTCTATGAGCAGATGACTTCTAAATATAAAATCTCAACAGCCTTCCCGTTGTCAACAATCAGAGCAGGTATTTCTGCCACGTTTACATTCGGAGACTCAGGCGGTTTCTAATTAGAACGAAAATAAATTTAAATGTCCTTCAGCTTTTGAGGGACATTTTTTATATCCGATATTTGAACCTTCTGGAATTTTATTTATATTTGTTAAAACTAATTAAATGAAGCAAAATTTCTATAAGATTTCCCATTTCTATCTTATTTCCTAAACTAAATTTCAATCAAACTAAACTTCAATCAAATTAAACTTTTACATTTAAAATCGTGAAAGATTTATTTTGATATTTATTAAAATAATATATAATTAATTATGAGAAAATCTTTATTTGTCTGCGCTGTGCTAATTTGCGCTAATATTTTTGGACAGACATTAACAGAAAAGCAGATGGTAAATGCAAGAGCAACCGGGTACGGAATAATAGCTGCAAAAAATCCTGGAGTACAGTTTTCCGTTTTTGTAATTCCTTGGGATGGTGTAAATACATTAGAATATAATGCGAATAATCAAATAAATAACAGTTGGCATGCTCAAGCTGTTGTTAAGGGGAATTATTTTACTCAACAATTTGATGGTAATGACTTCACGCAATATAGCTCAGTTATAACCAGTCAAACTGAATTTGATTTACATAAATCTAATGGAACTCAGTGGTGGATTATTTGTAGCACTTTGCCATCATTTAGTTCTACAATTACTTCTAATGTTGATTCTGGAAATGTTGGTATAGGAACATCTATTCCTGTGAGTAAGTTAGATTTAGGGGCAAATTTTTCTAATCCTTCTGATTTTCCTAATAAAATAGCACTATGGTCATCAGGATCAAACAATTATTTTGGTTTTGGAGTAAGTGCGGGAAGCTTAGATTATTTTTCCCAAGGACAACATCGTTTTTTTGTTGGATATAATGGATCACCCGGACAGGAAGTATTAATACTCAAACCAAACGGTAACGCTGCTCTTCAAGGAAAGTTTGAAGCAAAAGAGATAAAAGTTACTCTTACACCTACTGCAGATTTTGTATTTGCTGAAGATTATAAACTTCCCAAGCTAGAAGATGTTGAAAAACATATTAAAGAAAACAAGCATTTGCCGGAAATTGCTTCTGCTAATCAAATGGAAAAAGAAGGGGTAAATGTAGGTGAGTTTCAGATTAAGCTTTTACAAAAAATAGAAGAATTAACGTTATATACAATAGAGCAGAATAAACAATTGAAGAAGCAAGCAGAAGAAATTGAGAAATTAAAAAAGAATTTTAAAACTAAATAATGAAAGTTATGAAATATTTAATTATAGCTTTTTTATTCTGTTTAAATTTTGTAAAATCTCAAGTGGGTGACAGCGGATATCCGTTTTTATTTGAAAAGCTATCTCTTCAAAACCGTATGCCGAGAGAAGAATATATAAATGCTTCTCATGATATTGTTCCTCTGTCACAATTAAAAGAAAATATAAAAACATTTGAAATTCAAGGGTTCAATAATCAGCAGATAACAACTGAAGTTTCTCAATTAAATGATAAAGAATATATCAATCAGAATATTTACGGGAAAGTTTTCAAACAGGAAATTGACATTTCAGATGACAGCAACAGAATTGAATATGATGGAAGATATTATTATTTATATAAAATAACTTCTTCAGAAGCAAAAGCATTGCAAATTTATTTTAAAAAATATCTTTTAACACAGGATAGTAAGCTTTTCTTTTATGCGGATAACGGATTTATATTAGGAGAATTTAATAATAAAAATAATCCGTCTGGTCAAGACCAAGGATTAGAATTTGGGATACAGCCTATACCAGGAAATACATTTTATATTGAGCTTTCGTATCCGGTAGGTAGTACAGACAAACCGGTGCTCATAGCGGATAAAATCATTCACTCTTTCACCGAGTTTTATGGTGGAGCATACGGTACCGCAGGTAACTGCCATAAAAATATAGCATGTGACAATGGGTCGTCTACAGATAGATTTAGAAATATCAAGTCTGTAGGTTTGATGCTTTATCCGATTTATCAGTCAGGAACAAACACGCACAACTATTCAGCAAGTTGTTCTGGAAATTTGATGAACAATACTGCTCAAAATGGAGAACCTTACTTTTTAACAGCTGCACATTGCATAGGATATGAAGCTGCCAATAGTAATGCGAATTGGAGTAACGAATTAATTACTTTATTTAATTATGAAGCTTTAACTTGTGCAAGTAATGGTTCAAATGCTCCCTATCAATTATCAAATAATTCTGTTTTAGGTTGTACATTATTGACTCAAAGTTCATTTAATGTTAATGATTACGCTTTGTTAAAACTTAATGGTTCAGCAAATGCATTAGCACAATATAGAGTTTGCTATGCAGGATGGGATAATAATCCAAACGCATATTCGGTAAATCCGACTAACTCATATGGAGTGCATCATCCACAGGGAGATACAAAAAAAATATCTTATGTTAATAGTATATATCCGGTAATGGGGTATAATTCAACGGTACTATCAGGATCATTTGGATATTATAGTATGGGATTATCACAAAATTCCCAAGGAAATTTTTTACAAAATTCATGGAGAAGTGGTATAGTAGAGAAAGGATCTTCAGGATCTCCATTATTTAACAGTTTTGACAGATTGGTAGGATCCCTGTCAGTAGGTCCTGATCCAAGTAAATTTAATTGTGATGCTCCTAATATTTATAATTCAACCGGCCCTACATTTTATACATATTATTCAAGGTTTTCGAATAATTATTATACCATGTCTCCATGGTTAAATCCCAATGGGGCAAATGTGCAGTCAATAGGACCATATTGTCCAAATAATTCTCTTCTGATAGGTTCACCTGCGCCGCCAATAACCGTTGTTTTTCCTCCTACTAATCCGCCAACAGGAACCACTTGGGAAGAAGAGCCAGTTGATTTAAATGGTGAAAGAGTTCATCCTTCCAATACATGGGGAAAAAAAATATATTTAAATCAAAATGCTCCTCAGCAGCCTGACAACAAATATTATTTTTATCAATCTGTAATTCCAAATAATAAAAATATATTTGCGGTTAGTGAAAATTTATATCAATTATTTTACCCTAATGTTCTTAATAATTTATCTAATTTGAAGCTTTGGGGAATTTATAAAATAATCGATTGTAATAAACTTAAATATATTAAGCCAGCTCAAATTACCATGAAAAACCCGGGAAGTATTGGAGTACTAAATGATACATATCTTGTTGATGTGGTTGGTATTACAGAAAACAGAGTTCACATTCTTGTTCAGGAAACTAGATATTTGAACCCCGGATTTAATACAACTTCTGAGCTTCAGTCATATAAAATCGTGAATAATGAGCTTGTATTTGAAAGCTATTTGACCTTATTTTATAACCAACAAAACAAAGTCTTCTTTAATAACTATTATAGTTTTGATAATGGACATTTAATATTAAACAAATCAAATTCATTGTATTCATGCTTTTATAATGAGCAAAATGGAGTTTGGACTATGAATAGTACTCCTATTTCTTATGGAGTATCACCTTCTGTTAAAATAATTGGAAGTAAAGTTTTTGTACAGCCTTATGGACAAAATAAGCTTGATATCTATAATTTAGCTTCAAACTCACCAAGTATAAATTTACAGTCTTCACTGTCAAATATTTTCTTGTCAAATCCGAGTGGCGTATCAATATTTGAAAAGGCTAGCAATCAGTACAATGTTATTTATAGAAAAGGAGACACATATAATGCAGTCTATGAAATGATGCAATTAAACTTATCTAATAATTCAGCGACTCATTTAGTTATGCCTTTAGATTTTAAAAATGTACCTTATTCAGGTGCATATAGGACTGATTTTATAATGAGAGGTAACGAAATTATAAAACTAAATAAGATGGCATGGGCATCAAACCCAGGAGGTGAATATCCTAATTATCAGTATATAAATTTTAAAACTGATACTAATGGAAATTGGCTGAAAGATAAAGTGAATTATTTTAAATGGTCAGAAATGGGTGGATTTAATAATCAATATATTATAAGTAATGATCTTGTTTATGGTAACACTTCTTATGGTATACGTAGAGTATTTAGTATAAGAGAGGTCGATTATTTGGCACATCCATACACCATGTATGATAATTCAACAGTATACTCTGCAGCTTATCATCGTCCTAAAAACTTAACTAATGATGCATTCGATCATGGGATTTTAAATGGAAAAAAAGTTTTTGATAATCTAATACTGAATAATGTCAGTAATTTTTTATTCAGAGCTCTTAATACAACTCCGTCTTATCTTCTCTCCGATTATAATACAAGAACCTATGATGTGAAAACAGTCATCCTTGATAATAAAACACAACCACTCTCAGGGAATAAAGATGTATATGTCTATAGCAAATATTCTGTAGATATGAAGCCTGGTTTTTCTGTTTCATCTTCTTCAGGAGTAGAGTTTCATGCTATACCTCAACAAGTATTTCCGAATGATCTACCTAGTTGTTCACTTACGTTTGAGGATATGCTTAATCCTCAACTAACAGAGATACCAAGTGAATTAATATATATGAAACAAGGAAATCCTAATTTAAAGGATAAGCCATACTATGGAGAAATTGTTCTTAATGATTCTAGTTTAAATCGTGAGATTATTATAGACCGTGAAGTAAAATTATATCCAAATCCAACTAAGGACATATTAAATATAGATTTTAATGGAAGAAATTTCAAAACATTAGAAGTTTATTCTATTGATGCCAAGAAAATAATAACCAAAGATGTATCAACCATAAATTTTGTTGAAATAAATCTCTCAGCATATCCTTCGGGTATTTACATGGTTAATTTAATAGATGTAAATGGTAAGATATATCCTAATAAGGTTATAAAAAAATGATAGTTTTATAAAAGAAATCGCTGCTATAGCAGCGATTTCTTATTTTGGTTCAAAATTTAAAGAAGATCATTATGAAAGCTTTGAACCTTCTGGAATTTTGAATACATTTGTACAAATAAAAAATTAAAAATGAACACACCATCAGAATTAAAGTACACGAAAGATCACGAATGGATCAAGATTGAAGGAAATGTTGCTACAATCGGTATTACAGACTTCGCACAGGGAGAACTGGGAGATATCGTTTATGTAGATGTAGACACTGTAGATGATGATCTTGAAGGAGGTGCCGTTTTCGGAAGTGTAGAAGCTGTAAAAACAGTTTCAGATCTATTCTTGCCTATCTCAGGAAAAGTGATCGAATTCAACTCAGAATTGGAAGACCAGCCGGAATTGTTAAATTCAGATCCTTATGGAAACGGATGGATCATCAAATTAGAAGTTGCTGAAGGTGCAGATCATTCAGAATTACTTTCTGCGGAAGAATATCAGGCAATCATTGGATAAGATTTCAAAAATATTCAGTAAGATATTGCCCATTTATTGGGCATTTCTTACTTATATGCTTCTCAGACCGGGAGAAGAAAACCATGAGTATTGGTTCATGTTCAGCGGTATTGACAAGATTTTGCATCTAAGCATTTTTGCGGCATTAGGTTTCTTTTTCATTGCCGCTTTTCCAAAAATCAGATTTTACTATTTCATCCAGATCATTCTGCTGTATGCATTTCTTACCGAGATCCTTCAGGAAGAAATGGGATTGGGAAGATCAATGGAAACCTTAGATATCGTTGCCGATACTGTAGGCTGTCTCATCGGATACTATATATATAAGTTCTTGGAAAAACGATTTCTTTAATTGCGAAAAAATTTTTCAGTGGTCATGAAGGGGACCAAAGCGACGAAGCAATATCAAAAAAATATCATCTTCATTTTAAAAATTCTTCCTCATTAATAAACTTTCTTTTACAAGGAGCTATTTCCCGCTATCCACTTTATCTTTTGGGTTACGGGCTCCGCTTCGCTCCGCCCGCAACCCAAAAGGATGCCGTTTCTATCGGGGCTAGGAATTTCAGAAGCCTTACTAAGATACCGGCAGACTTTCATTTGTAGGTGCATAAAGAGATACTAATCTTACATCGGATTTTTAAATACATATATAGCAAAGAAAAAAAACTGTCTAAAAGCCATTAATTGAATATTTCAGAATTTTGTTTCTAAATCTTCAGTGTATATTCTTAATGACATTCTGGATACATTCTCTTTTTCATTTATAGATAATCTCCTTGCTTTCTCAATAAACTCTCTCCTCTCCAACACTTCCCCTCAAGCCCATCCATTTTTCTCTCAAATCCACGAAACTCCGGTTCAAAATCCAATCTTTCCACTCCTTATCCAATGTTTTCACGGAGTAAAAAACTTTAATCGAGTAATGTGGAAAACTATGGATAACCATTTAAAATCAAATAAACCAGTGTTTTAGGATTCAAAGTTACCCACAATAAGCATTCTAGTGTAAATATTATGTTAAATATATTTGGAAGAGCGGGCTTAAAGTCTCTATCTTTGCGGCACTGAAAAACGAAAGAGGATCAGTAAGCGGAGACGAGCTTTTAGATAAGCGATATACTTTAATAAAAACGCCTGGATAATACTTTTATAAGGTATTAAAAGGATACGGATCGGAGATATTTTATTTTAAATTAATTTAGAAAAAACTTAAAATAAAACTTGCTCAGAATAAAAAGATTTGTATCTTTGCAGTCCCTAAACGGGGAAGCG
>NZ_FTOV01000005.1 GCF_900156825.1 Chryseobacterium gambrini
CACAGGCTAAAAGTATGAGAAGAAAGGTAAGGTGTGATCCGTATGAACTTTTTCAAAAATTGATCACTTGACGAAATATATTGAGTTAGCTATAACAAACAAAATCCGGGTAAAATATCTGGATTTTCCACATTTCCGTAAGCCATTAAAAAATTGTAAATTCGCATACAAATAAATCTTATATAATGAGTAAAAGTATTGAAGAGTTAAAATCTCTTACTACACAAATCAGAAGAGACATTTTAAGAATGGTTCATGCTGTAAATTCCGGTCACCCGGGAGGAAGTTTAGGTTGTACTGAATATTTCACAGCCCTTTACGGAAAGGTAATGAACTATCATCTTCCTTTCACCATGGAAGGTAAAAATGAAGATCATTTCTATCTTTCTAACGGACATATTTCTCCGGTATTCTATTCTACTTTGGCAAGATTCGGATTTTTTCCGGTTCAGGAACTTAGTACTTTCAGAAAATTAGATTCAAGATTACAGGGACACCCGACGACTCACGAAGGTCTTCCGGGCGTAAGAGTGGCTTCAGGTTCTTTAGGACAGGGGCTTTCTGTAGCTTTGGGTGTTGCTCAGGGTAAAAAACTGGACGGAGACAGCTCTTTGGTTTACTCTCTTCATGGCGATGGCGAATTGCAGGAAGGTCAGGTTTGGGAAGCATTTATGTACGCAGCAGCCAAAAAAGTAGACAACATTATTTCTACCATCGATTATAACGGACAACAGATCGACGGAAGTACAGATAACGTACTTTCTTTAGGAAACCTTCATGCAAAACTGGAAGCCTTCGGATGGACAGTTCTGGAAGAGAAAAACGGTAACGACCTTGAGGCGGTAATTGCTATTCTTGAAAAAGCAAAAACAGAAACCGGAAAAGAAAAACCGGTAGCCATTATTCTTCATACAGAGATGGGTTATGGTGTAGATTATATGATGGGAACTCACGCTTGGCACGGAAAAGCTCCGAATGATGAGCAACTGGAAACAGCATTCAAACAGTTATACTTAGAGGCTCCGGCTGATTATTAATTATTAGTAATGAGTAATTGGTAATAAGTAATCTTAATTAATAATTAGAAAAAAATGAAATTTACATATACAGAAAAAAAAGATACACGTTCAGGATTCGGAGCCGGATTGGCTGAACTTGCAGATAAAAATCCTAATGTTGTGGCGCTTTGTGCAGACCTTATCGGTTCTTTGAAGATGGAAAAATTCATTGAAAAGGCTCCTGAAAGATTTTTTCAGGTAGGTATTGCGGAAGCGAATATGATGGGTATTGCAGCCGGTCTAAGCATTACAGGAAAAATTCCTTTTACGGGAACTTTCGCTAACTTTTCTACTTCAAGAGTTTACGATCAGATTCGTCAGTCGATTGCGTACTCCAATAAAAATGTAAAAATCTGTGCTTCTCACGCAGGTCTTACTTTGGGTGAAGACGGTGCAACACACCAGGTTCTGGAAGACATCGGAATGATGAAAATGCTTCCGGGAATGACGGTGATTAATCCTTGTGATTACAACCAGACAAAAGCAGCTACTTTAGCGATTGCTGATTTTGAAGGTCCGGTTTATTTAAGATTCGGAAGACCTGTAGTTCCTGTTTTCATTCCGGAAGATATGCCTTTCGAGATCGGAAAAGGAATTATGCTTCAGGAAGGAACGGATGTAACAATTGTTGCAACGGGACATTTGGTTTGGGAATCTTTACTTGCTGCAGATGAGCTTGAAAAAGAAGGTATTTCCTGTGAAGTGATCAATATCCACACGATTAAACCTTTGGACGAAGAAATCATCTTAAAATCTGTTGAAAAGACAGGAAAAATCGTAACGGCTGAAGAACACAACTACATCGGTGGTCTGGGAGAATCTGTTGCGGGAATGTTAGCAAGAAAAAGACCGACAAGACAGGAATTTGTAGCAGTAAACGATACTTTCGGAGAATCTGCAACGCCTGCTGAACTGATGAAGAAATATAAAATTGATTCTACTGCCGTGAAAGAAGCTGTGAAGAGAATTTTAGATAAATAATTCTTTTAAAAATAAATAAAAAAGCATCCTTTTTGGATGCTTTTTCGTTTGTTAACATCTTCGCAAGGGAGCGAAGCCTTATCGTAATCCATACATTTTAAGGCACAAGGATTTTCATCTTCGATAAAACTGATTGAGTAAAATCTTATTTTCTTACCTTAAAAGCAGAGTCAAAATTTAAAGAACTTTACTTCTTGCAAAATTCCAAGAAAATTATTTTAGCTTTCTGTCTTCTTCTTTTATCGCTAAATCATTAATGCTTGCAAATCTTTTTCTCATCAAACCATTTTCGTCAAATTCCCAGTTTTCGTTTCCGTAAGCCCGGAACCAGTTTCCTTCTTTATTCTGATATTCATACTCGAAACGTACAGCAATACGGTTATCTGCATGCGCCCAATATTCTTTTTTCAGTTTATAATTAAATTCTTTCTGCCATTTGCTGCTGAGGAATTTTACAATTTCTTCTCTGCCATTTACAAATTGATCTCTGTTTCTCCATTCACTGTCTAAAGTGTAGGCTTTGGAAACTCTTTCAGGATCCTGACTGCTCCATGCATCTTCTGCAAGCTGAATTTTTTCAAGGGCTGTCTCTAAAGTGAACGGTGGAAGTGGGTGTTTCTGTTCCATTTTTAATGTATTAGATTGTTAACTATTTTTTTTGATTTTTCTATTAATTCATTTGATCTGAAAACCTGACTTTCGACAATTGAGCTTTCAAAAAGCAAATAGACATGATCAGAAAGATCTGCATCTTCCAGTAATGATGAAAAATGATCTCTCAAATCCTGTTTATGACTTTGTATAACAGACAGTATTTTTAGGTTATCCGTCGGTATCTCAGATAAAATATTAAGAAAACTGCATCCTCTGAAATTTTCTTTCCGATTCATTTCTACTAAAAAGTCAAAAGAAGCGATCAGTTTTGATTTTACATCTTTTTCCCCCGATACAAATTTGTTGAGTTCACCAAACCAATAATCATGTCTTACGTTCAGAAATTCTACACACAAATCTTCTTTCGATTTAAAATACTGATAAAAACTTGCCTTTGCCACTTTTGCTTCGGCAATGATCTGATTTATTCCCGTGGAATTATATCCCTGTTTAGCAAACAGTTCAAACGTGGTTTGTATGATTCTTTCTTTAGGTGATACCATTCTTTTGTTTTTGATAAGTCAAAAGTAATACAAAATTTTAAAAACAGACAGACCATTCTGTCTATATCGATAATAAAGATTTATCTATCACAAAAAAGAAGTCTTTTACATCCATAAAAAAAGCGGACAAAGCCCGCTCTCAATTTATTATATTGTTAAATTATCTAAAAAACTTCCATTTCGGAATAATCGCCAACATTCCGAAACCTGTAAAAAGGAAAAGATTTGTAACGTCGGTGTAAAGGAAAGTAGACAAGTAATAGTTGTGCATAAAGAAATGCAGAACCAGTAAGGCAGGAAAGGCAAAGATGCCTATTTTTCTGTAAAAAAACATCAGCACAAGACTTACCACCATTAAAGCATCAATCGCGAAAACAGTGTAAGCATACCAAGCCGGAATATTCAGGGTTTCGTGCTGCAAATATTCATCAAGATCGATCCCGAATCCCATAATCGTAAACAAGAGCAATGCTGCAAAAGCAAGGATGAAACCCCACCCTTTCTTCGGATCTTCATCAAAATAGCTGTATTCTTCCATAACTACAAAAATAAAGAACTTATGAGAGATTTCATAAGTTCTTTTATATAATTCGTTTAAAATTTGATTATACAGAGATCGCGTTAATCAGTCTGTTTTTATCACTTAAGTATTCTTCCATAGAAATCATACTTTCTGTTCTCATTACATCCTGAATATCATCGATTTGGTAGATGATTCTCTTTGCATCGTCTGTATTCTTAGCTCTTACTTTGCAGAAAATATTATATTTTCCGGAAATTACGCTAGCTTCAATTACGTTTGGAATAGTAGATAATTCTTTCAGAACTTCCTGAGTTCTGTTAGATTTGGTTAATAAGATTCCGATAAAAGCGGTGAAGTGATAGTCTAACTTTCCGTAATCTATATTAAGAGATGATCCCAAAATAATACCTGCATCCTCCATCTTTTTCACTCTTACGTGAATTGTACCCGCAGAAACATCCATCTGCTTAGCAATTTCTGTAAAAGGCATTCTTGTGTTCTCTACTAAGAAATCAAGAATTTTCTTGTCTATTTCGTCCAGTTGATAGTTCATATTAGTTAAATTACAATTTCTTTAAAAAATCTACATATTTTTTGCAAATTTATAAAAAATAATTTAACAAAAAAAATTATAACAAAGATTAACAATAATTAACACATATGACAAAAATCATTA
Source organism: Chryseobacterium gambrini (assembly GCF_900156825.1). Taxonomy (GTDB): domain Bacteria; phylum Bacteroidota; class Bacteroidia; order Flavobacteriales; family Weeksellaceae; genus Chryseobacterium; species Chryseobacterium gambrini. Next base: position 4,396 of record NZ_FTOV01000005.1, read on the forward strand.
AAATATTCTGATTATTTACTCCCTGATTTTACAGAATCTGTTTTTATTTGCGTTTGCTCAGCCGTTTGTTTTTTATCTTTTTTCTTCTTTTTGAATATAGAATTAAAACTCTTAGACCAAACAATCCCCGCTCCGTAAGCCTGGTTTGCAGTTCCGTTCGATCCGGCTCCGTTCACCATTCCGATATTGGAAGGCTTGGAATACCCTCTTAATAAGAGACTTCCGTCATTTTTCTTAGAAATATCATATTCTATCGTTCCTTCTCCGGAAAGATAATTAACGTCTGTATTTTCGGTTTTTGTTAACGGAATTCCCAATCCTGTTTTTACTTTAACTCTTGGTGAAAGAGCAAAACTTACCCCCGCATTCGCTCTGTCTCCAATGTTGGAATACTGGTCTCCTTTTACATAATTCAGGTCGATCTGGAACTCGCTGCTCATGGCATTTAACACAGAACCCAATTGTTTCAGCAATAAATTATATCCCTGTGTCTGCGCAACATCTCCCACATTTACATTCACTCCTCCAGTCTCAGAAACATTGAAGGTACTCAACAACAATACAGACCCGAACTGAAGTACTTTTTCACCTTCCTGACTCATCTTCGCTGCCAAAGTTTCTTTAATCTGACTGGAAACATCCAAAGCAGTTACATTAAGATCTATTTTAGGATCAATAAGCGATTGGGTAATATTTGCCTGAAGCAGAATACTGATCGGCTGAAGACTTCCCATATTAAGATATTCTCCGGCATTGGAAACCACTCTTGTATAATTTGCTGTAATATCTAAAGCAGGTTTCATTGCATCTCCGTCCCATCGGATGCTGCTTCCCTTCTCGATCTGGAAGGTTTTATTAAGAATAGCTTTAGAAACAAAAGTTCCGTTGTCTACTTTATAGGCTCCGTTCATAGCAATATTTCCCTGTCGGCTCATCTGGAAACGAAGTTTTTCCGCGGCTCCTTTTACCATGATATTTCCTACATCGTCGCCAATTAAAACATTTACGGTAGTTCCCTTATCAACATCCAGAGCAAAATCAAGATTCATATTGGCTCCGGATTTTTTCTTTTCGTCTAAAGTTACCAATCCGTCTTTTCCTTCTTTCAGAAATCTCAGCATTTTAAATTCCTCAACATTGGAAGTGGAACCTGAATTGAATGTAAAAGTACTTCCGTTTAAGGCTTTCATATTCGGTGTAGAAATACTCAACCCCGAAACAGGTCCGTCAACGTAAAGATCGCCCTGCCCGTAAACTCTTCCCCAGAAAAGATCCAGATCCTTCTGCGTTGTGTTCAGCATAAGTAAATTATCGGCTCTCATCACGAGGTTGACTCCCATTGATGAAAGGGTCTCAAACTGAATCGCACCGGAAATATTTCCCTTCGAATTCGTCCTTCCGTCATGAACCTCAACGCTGTTAAGAATCGCCAAACCTTTCGTTAGAGGAATTACTGTATCATCAAAAGAGTAATCGACTCCAGTAAACAAAAGTTTCAGTCCGAATCCTTTAAGCGCAATATCGCCACTGTAATCCAGATTGCTGAATTTTCCTGAAATTTTAAGATCTCCGGTTGCTTTTCCTCTCAGATTTCCAAAAACCGAGGTTACAAACTGCTGGGCAAAAGCTACATCAAAATCACGCATTTCTGCAGTAAGATCAATGGTTGGAGAAGCAGTATTATTGTTCACCGTTCCGGTTACGTGAAGGCTGTTGTTTCCGATAATTCCTGCGGAATTTACTTTTATATCGACGTCATAGACATTCAGAGAATAACTGTTGGTTGCAGAAATTATAATATCCCCCATATCATTTCCGTTCATCATAATGTCATCAATCGTCATATCCACCAAAGGCTGCAGCGTGTTTTTATCCATTTTAATTTTCACACTTCCGTTTGCAAGACCTTTAATGTTCATAGAGTTTCCTCCGCCCTGCATATCCAGCAGTTTTTCGATGGCAAAATTATCTACTTCCGCATCTACATAAAAATCCTTTGCAGATTTAAACTGGGCATCTTTAATAAACAATGCACTGTTGTCTGAAAAAATCCTGAGATTCTGAATATCAAAATCGCCTTCTTTTTTACGGTAGGTAATGGAATGATTGAGTTCCGGACTGGTATCTATTGCCCACGTTACGTCATTAAACTTCACCTCAGTAGGCTCGAACCTGAACACAAAATCTCCTCCTGCGTTGGTTGACTGGTTAACGTTGATGGCATATTCTTTAAGATTATCATCCAGCTCATCTTCCGGACTTCCGTGCTTAAATTTCGTTGCCAGATGAAGAATGGTATTATTCTCGTTTCTTCCGCTTAAGGTAATATCTTTAAGAACATTTTTATTGTACAGAACACTGTTGATTTTAGCATAAATCTGCTCATTGAGATTTGCCGTATTAATTCTTACCATAACGCTGTCTACCATCGCGCTGTCTCTGGTAATATTATCCCTTTCGTTGATTTTATAATCAGGATTTGCAGCAGCCAGAGCTTTGTCCGCTTCTGTGATCTCCTGAGTTTTCGTCATGATATATTTCAGTGAAGCCGCATCTACATTCAGAATCAGGTTATTGGAATTTCCGTCGTACTGTCCTTCTACTTTTGCACCCTGCGGAATTTTAAGATCCGGTAAAAAATAGCTTACCAAACCTTGCTGCACATCAAAATTCATGGCAAAAGTCTGTCCTCTGTACATTTTTCTCGGTGCAGGACCCACAAGAATTTTATTGAGTCCGTTTTCTACCATTCCGGCAAGATCTCCTAAATTATATCTTCCTGAAATTTTTCCGTTAACTGCTCCCGGAGCATCCACATCAATTACACGTCCACCGTTTTCCACAAAAGTCTTCACTTTAGCATTCGGAATGGAATATTTCTGAGTTGCCGTTGCAAAATTAATTCCGCTGGCTTCCACATCCAGTGTTAAATCGTTGATGGATGACATTGCCATTTTACCATTTACTTTTCCGCTCACAATCTGGTTTCCGGGTTTATTGGTAAAGTAATTCATGTTCAGATAATTAACATCAGCATTTACATTCATCGAAATTCTTGAAGTGCTGAAATCAATTAATCCCTTTATGGTTGCTTTTGCCTGTTCATCATTCACGGTGATGAGTCCGTTGTATTTTTTATGATCCAATAATCCGTCGAGATACAGATTATTGATCTCCTTATTCATAATTTCAATGCTCGAAATCTGTGATTTCGTCGTCAGTTTCATCGTATTCACATCAAAACTCTGTCCGTTGATATTGAACTTCCCAGAAATTAATCCTACCGATTTGTTTTTTGTAATCACGGAAGTATTAAGATCCTTCACTTCGGCTATTCCTGCATATTTCGGCATCGGAGAGCTGTATTCCGTTAAAGAAAAATTCGTGATTTTTGCCTGCCCGATTCCCGTCATCAGATTTCCGTTTGAAACGTAGACACGGTTCGGATTTACACTTGCGGTTCCGTTGTATTTTAATTTTCCGAAATCATCCGCAAAGTTTTTCATTTTTTTAGCGATAAATGAAGGCATCATCGCTTTCAGATTCTTATACGTAAAATCTGCGGAAAGATCGTTGGTTTCAATTAAAAAATTACCTTTCAGCAGTTTATTCACCTTCATTTTTTTGGTAGCAATATTCACATCAGGATTTCGGATGAGAAAATTATCCAGTTTAAAATCATTCAGCGGACCTGTCATTTTCCCTGAAACATTGAAAGGTTTAAAGTTATCCCAGTTCGTTACAAAATAACTGATGTCGTAACCGCTTAACTGGCTTCCCAGTTTTAGATTCATATCCCATTTTACTTTGTCTGCAAAATCTGCCCACGAACCGTCATCATGAAGGTTGAATTTTATATCTCCCTGTAAAAGCGAGTGATCTGTGTTTAAAGTAAGGTCTTTCAGAAAAAGATATTCCGGTGTCATGGAAAGCTCGGTAGAAAAAGTATCCACAAAATGAGATTTCCCCCATCTTGTTGTGGTGAAAGACATATTATTGATTGATCCTGAAATATTTCTTCCGTTTACTTTTACATTCGGGGCAATCAGATTAAAGTTGGTTGCGGTTAACCATTTTCCTTTTTCACCCGGAGAATTCAGATTAACGATGGAAACTTTAGAATCCAGAATCTGCAATCGGGAATCGAGCTGAAACGGAGGTTTATTGGGATCTCTTTTTTTACCGCTGTCGAACAATTGTGTAAAACGGATAAAGTTTGAAATGCTGTCGCCTTTGTACGTAATCACTTTTACATCCGCATTTTTTAAAGTAAGGGAATTGAAGCTTAAAGAATTATTTTTGGTAATATTGGAGGCTAAAGAAAGCCAGTTGGAATTGGCAATAAATTCTTTGGACTGAATAAAATCGTATCCTTTGTAATCTTTGATTTTTAAACCTTTGATTTTTACATTTCCGAAAAAATTCACCTCAACACTTTCTGTTGACATCTGTGCTTTAAAGTCGCGGTTAACAATTTGTAACGCCTGATCTGCCGCCCATTGTTTTGTGGAAGGAAGATTAATAATTACAAAAATGGCTGCCACCAAAGCCAAACCCAGCCAGAAGAGAATCAGTAAAAGCTTTGCCCACCAGGAATAACTGGTAACGTCTTTTACCGCCTGTTTTCCAAATTCTTCAGCCGTCTCAATGGGATGATTAATTGCATCTGAAGCAAGTTCAGACGCCTCCTTAACTGTTTCTTTTACAACACCTTCCGCATTTTCAACAGCTTTCTGTACCTGATTACCTAAGTTACCAGCTACTGATTTTTTGTTCTCATTCTCGTTATTATTCTCTAACTTTGCCATTATTATGAGCGACTCTATAATTTTAGGTATTGAATCGTCCTGCGACGATACATCAGCAGCTATCATCAAGGGAAATTCTATTCTTTCGAATATTGCAGCGAATCAGGCGATCCATAAAGAATATGGCGGTGTGGTTCCTGAGCTGGCTTCGCGTGCGCATCAGCAAAATATTATCCCCGTTGTTGAAAAATCCTTAACAAAAGCAAATATACAACAAAATGCAATTTCTGCGATAGGATTTACACGCGGACCGGGACTTTTAGGTTCTCTTCTTGTAGGAACGTCATTTGCTAAGTCTTTGGCAATGAGTTTGGATGTTCCGCTTATTGAGGTAAACCATCTCCAGGCGCACATTTTAGCCCATTTCATCGAGGATGCAAATCCTGTGCCGCCAAAGTTCCCTTTTTTGTGTCTTACCGTGAGCGGCGGACATACGATGATTGTTCTGGTGAAAGATTATTTCGACATGGAAATTATCGGGAAAACCATTGATGACGCCGCAGGAGAAGCATTTGATAAAATCGGGAAAATATTTGACCTCGATTATCCGGCAGGTCCTATTATCGACAGACTGGCTAAAGAAGGAAATCCGGATGCTTTTACCTTCAATAAACCTAAACTGGAAAATTACGATTATTCGTTCAGCGGAATTAAGACTTCGGTGCTGTATTTTATTCAGAAAGAGGTAAAAAAAGATCCTGATTTCATTAAAAATAATATGAATGATCTTTGTGCTTCGGTACAGAAAACGATTATTGAAATTCTGATGAACAAACTGGAAAAGGCAGCGAAAGATTTAAACATTAATGAAGTGGCGATTGCAGGAGGAGTTTCGGCAAATTCGGCATTGAGAACGGCGATGCAGGACAATCATGAAAAATTGGGCTGGAATATTTACATTCCGAAATTTGAATATACTACGGATAACGCGGCGATGATTGCGATGGTTGCTCAGTTAAAATTTGAGCGTGGAGAATTTACTGATCTGAGAACTTCAGCAACCGCAAAATACGATTTATGAAAATACTGTTAGAGGAAAAAATACTTGGCAAACATTCTAAGAAGAATTCAAAATATTACTGGATCTTAGAAACGGTAACGGGTAAAAATGAAGCATCAGAGGATTTCGCTGATTATTTTCCGGCAAGTTCAGAAACGGGATATGTTCAGAATATTAAGGAAGAAATTATCGAACAGATCAATGCAGAAAATGTTTTCAGTTTTGAATATGAACCGAAAGAAGGAGATTATTTATCCATCAAAAATAATTTAAGAAAAAACGAATATCTGAACTTGATTTTCATGAACAATAAATGGATTGAGGAAATTTACACCTGTTCCTACAGAGATTGTGAAGGCGATATTTATACAACGATAAAAACAGGAGTAGCATTTTTAAGCGAAAATGAAACTTACTTTTAATAATTAGTTAGAAAAATTCAGGCAGATTTTAAATATTTAAATATGAAACTTTTTTACGGAGAAATTGAAGGAAATGTGGTAACGATTAACGATGAAGAACAGCAACACATTGTAAAAGTTCTTCGGATGAAAAATGGTGAAGCCATTCATGTAACGGATGGAAAAGGAAATCTTGCTTCCGGAAAACTGATGATTGAAGGTAAAAAAGCCCATATTGAAGTGGATGAGATTAAAAATAATCTTCCTGATTTCAGTCCGAAACTTCATATTGCAATTGCCCCGACGAAGAATATTGATCGCATTGAATTCTTCGTTGAAAAAGCGGTGGAGATGGGAATTTCAGAAATTACTTTTCTTCAGACAGAAAAAACAGAGCGAAAAAATATTAATCTTGATAAAATTAAAAAACAGGCAATTGCCGCATCCAAACAGAGTTTACGGTTTCATTTTCCTATAATTAATGATGTAATGAAGATTCAGGATTTTCTTAAAAATATTGATCCTGAACATACGTTTGTTGCGCATTGCCACGAGAATCTGGAGCGCGCTGCACTTAAAAACATCCCCCATTTTGAGTCGATTACTTTTTTGATAGGTCCGGAAGGAGACTTTTCTGAAAAAGAAATTTCCTATTTATCAAATAGTAAAATAAAAGCTGTATCTCTTGGAAGCCAAAGACTTAGAACTGAAACCGCCGGAATCTTCGTTGCAGCCTGGAATTATTTAAATAAAAATTAATCACTAATAATTGAATACGTTAACAGATTTTTAATAATTTCGCACCACAAACTACTATATCGTGAAGCGTATATTATTATTTTTAGGATTTTTTCTATCACAACACTTTTTCTCACAACTCGACAACACCCATTATTTACAGCCCCTGATTTTCGGAAATTACAGTACGGCTACCATTACGGAAGAGTATGTTTATTTATCGACTCCATCCGCGTCGAATATTACTGTTACCGTAAAACTGGCAGACGAAATTACCATTCCGAGGCTTTCTGTGTATGACATCACAGCCGGAACGACGACTACCGTAACCAACGGAGCATTAACACTGAGCAACTCAAAACCGCTTAGGTTATCAATCCTCAATACTTCAAACACGGTAATTGCTCCCGGCTCTACTCCATTAACGGTAGCAACGAATCTTGCAGGGACGGTTATTCCGGCAAATACAGGAGGTCTTATTTTCAGATCATCCGCTAATTTCTTTGTGAACTACAGAGGACAATCCGGTTCTCAGGCTGGTTCTGTACTTACCAAAGGAAATGTGGCATTGGGAAAGACCTTCTTCTGGGGAGGAACACCGAATGAATTTACCACCAACATTGCAGAGGTCGGAAATATGGTTTCGATTATGGCATCGCAGGACAATACAACGGTTACTATTTCAAATATCGATTCGGGAACGGAATTCATTAACGGATCCAATGCAACGCCTATTACGGGAACTATTGTTACCCGAACTTTAAATAAGGGTGAATCTTTTGTGCTCTATGCGAAAGTAAAAACAGGTGCATTAAGTTTACAGGACACCGGATGGCTCGGAGCCAAAATAACTGCTGATAAAAACGTAGCCGTAACCGTAGGAGGATTGATGCAGCAGGGAAGCACTGATGTAGCAGGAGCTACCAATACAGATTACAGAGATTTTGCTGTAGACCAGTTAGTTCCTGTAGAACAAATAGGCAACGAATACGTTGTCATGCAGGGAAATGGAGGAAATTATGAAAGAGTTGTTGTTATCGCAACAGAAGCCAACACGACAGTAAGCATTAACGGAAGTTCGACTCCAAACTATACTCTGGCCAACATCGGAGACTATGTGGTGATCCCAGGAACGAATTTTATCAGCAAAAATATGTACATTAAGACCAATAAGGCATCATACGTATTTCATAAAATATTCGGAAGCTCCGCCCTGAATACGAACAGTTTTATGTTTATCCCGCCATTGTCCTGTTTCGGACAGAAAGAAGTAAACATGGTTCCGGATGCCAAGCAGATCGGAGCAACCATCTATCCTAATACAGAACTTGCCGTTCTTGCCGCTTCTGGAGCTTCCAACGTTCCTACAGTGACGGTAAATGGCACTTCCATTGCTGCTACAACAAGTACAGCCGTTTCCGGAAACACAAACTGGACGAGCTACCGATATGATGTGGCGAACACAGGAGGAGCATCCAATATAAAAAACGTAAAAATTACTTCTGCAGGAACTATTCAGGCAGAATTGCTGGGCGCAAACAGTGCTGCCGGATTCGGAGGATATTATTCAGGGTTCGGAACTTCGCCTATTGTAAATATTAATGTGAATACTTCGTATTTAAGGCCCTGTACTTCAGACACCGGAAGTTCTGTTTTATCGGTAGGTTCAGGACTGGGAAATTATCAGTGGTACAAAAACGGGACTGCTATTACCAATGCAACCAACAACAGTTATGCAATTCCTTCGGCAGATACCAATCCTGCAGAATATAATGTGATTATCAGCGTTCCCGGAGGATGTACGCTTTATTCAAACGTTATTAAAACCTACGAATGCCCATGCTATAAACCGGGAGCTACCGGAACTCCGCTGCAAACCGGAATCGGAATTTCCACGAGAGCAGAAAAAAGCAGCGCAAACTGGCCTTCTGATGTAAACAACGGATTTGTTGCACTGGAATCTAATGACAAAGGTCTTGTGATTACAAGAATGCCGAATCCGGAAACAGCAATTACCAGTCCGGTAGACGGAATGCTTGTATTTGACACAGATGATGTCTGTCTTAAAATCTATAATGGAACCAAATGGAGCTGTATTAACCAAACCTGTAACTAACCATGAAATTAAAATTAAGTTTTCTGATCTTATCATTTTTTATTTTTTCCACAGCTAACGCACAAATAGGAATAGGTAAAAGCACAGTAACCGGAAGCGGAATACTGGATTTTCCTACAGGAACTACCAAGGGGATTATTCTTCCTCAGGTTCAGGATAATTCAGGCATGACGAATGTTTCGGGAGGTACTTTCGTTTTTGACGGGGCAACTTCAAAAGTTAAATATTACAATGGTACAGCCTGGGTAGACCTTACAGATCAGGCAGGAGCCTCAAAAACCTTATTGGCAGGTACAGAACAAAACAGAACTTCTGGGGTTATTATAGGTGCTGCGACTTCTGCAGCCAGAGGGGTTTTGGTTTTAGAATCATCAAACAAAGCTTTGATTCTGCCTAAAGTTGTGGATCCGGCAACCAATGTGAAGTCTCCAAGCGCAGGAATGATGTGTTATGATCCTGTTGCAAAGCTGGTTTGCTTCTACAACGGAAGCAACTGGGCTTTCTGGGGAAATATCGAATAGAATTTTTCACATAACAAAAACAAGAGGAAGGCTTTGGGCTTTCCTTTTTTGTTACACTAAGGTTCATCACCTTCAATCTGTTCGTGGATTTTTACAAATTTTCCGCCTTTGTATTTATACGTTTCATAATGATATTCAACCGGTCCAATATGATATTCAGAGGTAATTTCTTTATTTTCCTTGTGTAAAACAGGATTAAGAATTTTCTTAAAGGTAGAATTCAGTTGATACTTTCCTGATTTTTTATCAAAAAGCCATAGATAATAGGATTGATCTACCATTCCCGCCCGTTGTGTAAGCTTAATATCTTTATATCCGTCAAAATTCCAGTCTTCATCGAAAGAAAAGTCAACTTCATAATCATGATATATAAATGTTGAATCTTTGTCTACATGAAATCTCTGAAAAAGTTTTCCGGATTTCAAAACATCGATTTTTTTGTAATTGATCATTCCGTTTTTCTGCTCTTCACAGAAAATCTGATATTTAAAACCATTTGACTTTTCCGTAAGCGTGTACTTTCTTATAATAACCGACATTTCCTTTTCATCCTCCCTTTGTTGTCTTTTAATTTCTTCATCGCTTAATTCTTTTTCTTTAGGCTGTAAATCTTGTATAACTATCGGAGAATCCTCTACAATTTTTGGAGACTTAGGGGATTCTGTCTTTTTGCAGGAAAAAAACAAAAGTAAGAGCATTATGGCAATGGAGAATTTCATCTTTTAAAATTCAAGATCATTATCTTTTAAATATTTATCAAAAATCTGCTGTCCGCTTCTTATGGAGTTTACTGCCCAACGGATTTTCATCCTCAGGAGTTTTTCTTCATTCAGTTTATAATCGATATCAGATTTTAATAATTTCTGCTTCAGTTCATACATACAAATGGAAGCGGCTACGGAAACATTAAAACTTCGGGTAAAACCATACATCGGAATTGCCAGCGTTTCGTCGGCAAAATCCAGAATTTCCTGAGAAACACCTTCCATTTCGGTTCCGAAAACCAATGCAATGGGTTCTGTAATTTCGTATTCGGGCAGCATTTTGGCATTATTTTCCAGCGATACTGCAACAATTTTATAGCCTCTGTCTTTTATATTCTGAAAAGATTCCATGCTTCTCGGCATTTTTTCCACTTCCACCCATGTATCTGCGCCTTTTGTAACACGAAGATTGGGTTCAAAACTGTATTCTTCCTGCAAGGCCACCACTTTATGAAAACCGCACGCTTCCACAGAACGCACAATTGCGGCTGCATTCCTGAACTGATAGACATCTTCCACCACCGGAAGAATAAAATCTGAACTTTCCGGCGCAAAATGCTCGATCTTCTGTAATCTTTCTTCCGTTAAAAACTGCTTTAAATACTCAAAAGTTTGCTGTAAATCTTTCATTCATTTTCAAATCTTTGCAAATTAACGTAAATTTGAGGAATCCTGCGAATGGAGGATAAAAATCTAAGAAAAGTCCTGTATGAAAAGAAAAGTCCTGTTGATATACACCGGTGGAACGATCGGTATGGAGAAAGATTATGAAAGCGGAAGCCTTCGTGCGTTTGATTTCGGAAATATTTTTGAAAAAATGCCCGAAATGAAGCTGATGGAATGCGAAGTTTTTGTACATCCTTTTGAAAAACCGCTGGATTCTTCGGACATGGGACCTGAAGAATGGAAAATTATCGCTCATTATATTCAGAAAAATTATCATCAGTTCGACGGATTTTTAATTCTGCATGGTACAGACACGATGTCTTACACCGCTTCTGCATTGAGTTTTATGCTGAAAGGATTGAAAAAACCCGTTATTTTAACGGGTTCACAGCTACCGATCGGGGATTTACGGACCGACGCGAAAGAAAATCTTCTCACGAGTCTGTATTATGCAAGTCTGTATGAAAATGACGAAGCGGTTATTCAGGAAGTGGCGATTTATTTTGAATATAAATTGTTGAGAGGAAACCGTACCCTGAAATATTCTGCGGAGTATTTTGATGCGTATGCAAGTCCGAACTACCCTATTCTCGGACAATCTGGAGTTCATCTGAACATTATTAAGGATAATCTTCTTCGGGATCATTCTGCTGGAGAATTTCACGTTGACGATCATATTTCGGAAGATATTATTTTCTGGAGAATTTTTCCGGGCATGAACCTGAATCACTTCAAAGAAATTCCAAAAATGAAGGTTCTTATTCTTCAGGTTTTTGGTTCGGGAACCATTTTCAGCAGCGAAAAAACGGTGGAAACTTTGCAGCAGATCCGAGATAACGGAACTGAAATCGTGGTGGTAAGTCAGTGTATTTCAGGAGGAATATCGTTCGGAAAATACGAAAACAGCAATATTTTCTCAAGAATCGGAGCCATCAGCGGAAAAGATATGACTGCTGAAAGTGCTATTACCAAAGCGATGCATTTAATTGACAATCCCAACTACACCGGAAGCTTTGCAGACAACTTCTCCCAAAGCCTTTGTGGAGAAATTTCCTGATAAAATTGCATTTTGAGTTTGCAGATTCCGGAAAATAGTCTATTTTTGCAATCTCAAATACAAAGAGAGGTGTCCGAGTGGTTGAAGGAGCTACCCTGGAAAGGTAGTATACGGGTAACTGTATCGAGGGTTCGAATCCCTTCCTCTCTGCAGATAAAAAGTCTTAGGTTTTACTTAAGACTTTTTTGTTTTTTCAAGTTTATGGTCTTAGTATGATACTTCTTTTTAACGCGAAGAGCGCGAAGATTTTCTTTTAAAAACTTACTGGATATTTTTAAGTTCGCAAAGGCGTTCTACTCAGCAAAGAACTCAAAGATTTTTCAATGATGACAAATTGCGGACAATCATTAAAATTTTGAACATAGATAATCTAGCAAACTTTCGCCGATGGAATCTGGAACAATATCATTTTCGATACCAAAACCATTACCTGATTTTATTAAAATACCATTTCGATAATCTGCATAACTTTCTAAAGCCATCGTTTTTTCTTCGCACTTAAATTTATATTTTTCAAGTGAAACGATACCACTTTTTTTAATAGTTCCTTTTTTTGTTTTCACAATTTTATCGGTTCTCACAATTTTTAACCAAGTTCCAATGTAATCTGTATGATTTCGTTTTTTATAATCCTTTACATAGTACTCACTGTTATCCCTGTCGTTTCCTACGTATTCCCATTCGGTCTGTGCATAAGAAAATAAGGGAATAAAAAGAAGAATGAAGAGTAGTTTTTTCATAGTTCAGTTTTTTCAAATATAGGAAAAAGAGAAAAAAGAATTTTACGTGAAGTCATAAAAAATCCCAGTTTTTCAACCGGGATTTTCTGTTTGAAAAAGTACCAACTAATTTCAAACTACAATTTAGCTATATGAATGTTTTGGTGTTTTGGTTAATTGCACATCGTTAAAAACTGATGACTCATCTGTACTTTGAATCTCGCGTCTGATTTCAGCTTAGAATAGATCATGCTTTCAAAAGCCTGTACTTCTTTTAATTTCTGATCAATATATTCTGCGATCTGAACAACGGAAAACAGAAAATCTCTGTATACCGCAATATTCACCGTTTGTCCGTGAACCGGAAGATAGGCTTTCAGAAAAGGAATTGTCGCCTGATGCTGATTGTAGTTTACACAGTATCCCGCTCCTTCACGCGAAGTGATGATCTCAAAATCATTGATAAAATCCAGCACGTTTTTATCTTCCTTATTGTTATTTTTCGACAAGTATCTGTTGATTTTATCCAAAATATGCTGTGCATATTCCATCATCGTAACGGTTTTCCATTCGAACTGATGATTGATTTTTTTTGAATTTCTGGCAGGCTTTCCGTTTTCACAGGTTGTGCAGAAAGAAATCCCGATTTTGTCGTAATAAGGAAAAAAGCAGTCTTTGATCTGTATGGAAGCATCTGCCTGAAGTCTATCGTTGGCAAAGTTGTAATACAGATAAGGGCTGTACAGATCCGAAAGTGCTTTCAGATAGTCGGTTTCACTTGTATTCTTATATTCCTCAAACCATTTTTCAAGGTTGTCGTAATAGGTATTTTCAAACTCTTTAAAACTTAGATATAATGGCAGTTCCATAGCTTCGTAATTTTGATAAGACAAAGCTATTGCGGTAATGCGACAAAACTCGACGTGTTATTTTTTAGTTTTGAATTTTTTTTTGAATTGATGATTTTGGATTGATGTAATAAAGTGAATACGATCTAAAATACTTCCACTGATTCGCGCTCAGGATAACATTACAAACACCGACTGCCTGAAATTTAATTGTAAGATTCATCATTCATCATTCATCATTTATCATTTATCATTTATCATAATTCGTCATAATAAATTCAAAATAATGAATCATCTTCATATAATTTTCGATGCTGAGATATTCATTGGTGCTGTGAATGCTCTGTTGCTCAGAATTATTGATTTTAACAGGCATAAATCTGTAAATGTTTTTGCTTACCATCTGATATTTGTAGGCATCCGTTCCGCCCAGTGTAAGATACGGCGTTACAATAGCTGCCGGATAAAGCTGTTTTACTCCTTGTTCAATTAGCTGATACGCTTTTGTATTGCTTGATGAAACTGCGGAAGCTTCTCTGGTATTGTCAATTTCTTCCACTTCCACCTCAAAACCTTCGGTTGCTTTGGCAATATGTGCTTTTACATCTTTTACGGTATTTCCGGGAAGCAGCCTGAAATTAACCACAAATTCCACTTCGGGAGAAAGTACATTGGTTCCGTCACTTCCCTTCATCATGGTAAGCGCCGTTGTTGTGCGAACCAAGGCGTTGGTAGAATTATTTTTGGTAAGCTGAGAAAGAAGAAGCGGTTTCAAAAGCCATTGATTGGAGATTGCCATTCTGCTCGGGAAAGACATTGAACCTCCTATATTATCAAAAAACTGTCGGATCAAAGGGGTAATTACCGGTTTCATCTGATCGTCTTCCAGTCGCTGCATAATAACCGAAGCTTTCCCGATCGCACTTTCCATGGGCGGTGTCGACGAATGTCCGCCTAAACCTTTCACTTTTATTTTGGCAGAAAGAAAACCTTTTTCGGCACAGCCGATTACCGCTACATCCGAATCGATTCCGGAAATGCTTCCTTTTTCTAAAATTAAACCGCCTTCATCATAAACAGCATCAAACTGTATGTTTTTTTTCTTAAAATAAGAGGCAATCTGTGTTGCTCCCTTCTTCCCTCCTACTTCTTCATCGAATCCGAAAGCCAGATAGATATCGCGTTTCGGCGTATGTTTATTTTTAATTAAATTATTCATGGATTCCATCAGAGAAAAGAGCATTCCTTTCATGTCAATTGCTCCGCGTCCGTAAATTCTTCCGTTGGCAACGGCTCCTGAAAACGGAGCAAAATCCCAGTCTTCAGCAACTTTTGTAATGGCTGGAAAAGGTTTATCATTGGGTCTGAAAACATTTCCTGCTGTATTTTTCACCTCCGCATCTCCGGGAGGAACCACATCAATATGAGACAGAAACATAATGGGAGCGAGATCCGGACTGCTTCCTTTCAGCCTGAAAACCAGACCATAAGTATTCACCTCAACATATTCTGTATTTTTATAAACTTCTGGATATGCTTTTTTCAGATATTCTTTAAATGTTACAAAAGGGGAATAATCGAAATCCCCTAATTCTCCGGTGGAAACTGTTGGGATCTTTAATCCGTCGGAAAAACGTTTAACAACAGAATCGTTCTTTACAAATTTCCATCCTCCGGAATCTGCCTGATCTGTTTTTTTGAAAGGATAGGTAAATGTTCTGATTAAAACAAAAGCAATGAGAATAATGATAATACTCAAAAAGACTAAAAGGAACTTCTTCATGATTATTAATTTTATATAAATATAATGAAGATTTTACTTCTAAAATAGCGTTTCAGTTTAAAAATTTCAGTTTTTTCTGGTACATATCATAAAAGATTTTGCGGCGGTCTTTTTTGTAAAGTATAAAATACGTAACATTTTTATTTTTTACGATTGAGTCTCCGGTATCAATTAACGTGAAAATATTCAAATCATCTAAATAGATCTTTTTGTAATCTGAAGTTTTGACCAAATAAGCATGACTCATATAATCATATTTATCATACACTACAATTCCATTGAAATGCTGTTCAAAATATTTGTATTTAGAAAAATTGGGATCTAAGATTTGTTTTAAAATACCGAAACAGAAAACTGCCCCAAAGAATCCCAGTACAATTTGAGTGAAATTTTGTTTCAGGAATTTCATAAAAACAATGCATTAATCTTCTCTGTTGTTTTCAAGCTCTTCCTTTCTCTTTTTAATAAAATCTGTAGGGCGAATTCCGTTGATTTCGTAAAAAAGATCCGAAAAATTCTGTCGGGAAGCGATTCCGCATTCTTTTGCGAGGGTTTCGATGCTGTATTTTAAGTATTTTTTATCCTCAAAAAGCAGATTGGTGATGTAATTGATTCTGAGTTCGCTTAAATATTTATTGAAATTCGCTTTTTTATATTCATTAATAACCTGAGAAAGATAGTTGGAATTAGTACCTAGTTGGGCGGCTAATTTGCTAATTGTTAATCCTTTTTGTGTAAACCCCTTTTTATCTTCAAACGTTTTAAGCTTTTTCAGAAGTTCTTCTACCTTATTTTCTGTAATCGTAAGCTTTTTTTCTTCGATCTGCGGAACAAGTTCTTTGGTTTCGTCCATCTCTTCTTTCTGATGGTTTGCCGTAAACTTCTCTTCTACCAAAATATACTTTTTCTGAATTTCTTTGGATTTTTTATGCCTTCTCGTCAGCAGAACAACCAGACCGATTGCCCAGATAATTAACACAATGATAATAATGGTCCCGAGATAATTTATTTTCTGAAGCTTATTTTTTTCATCCAGTAAAGTATCGGTATCGTAATCTTTATGAATTTTCGGGGACAGATAAATAAAATCTCTAGACATAATACTGTCTGCACGAAGCAACTGGCTTGTGTAGTAGAGCTGGTTCTTCTCGTTTTTCTCTTTTTTGGAATAATCGATCAGGATTTCATAATTTTCCCTCAGTTCCGGAAGGATAAACTGATGTTTCTGAAAAATGGAATCAATCTTTTTAAAATAAATAATAGATTGTTTGGTCTTTTTAAGATCGGAATAAGTTTTCCCGATGTAGAAATAACTTACCGAAAGCCTTGCAAAATCACGGCTTTCTCTGATCACGGGCAGAGACTGATTAAAGTCTTCTAATGCTTCCTTGAATTGATTTCTCTTGTATTCTGAAATACCCTTCGACAAAAGGAAATATCCTTTTTCCAGAGCATATTCCGGATTATCTCCTATCTCCGTAAGTCCGGTCTGTATAGCAGCATCCAATTCTTCTTGTTTCCCAAGATGCCTGTTGCAGATAATAAGCTGGTGAAGACTGTTGAGATAGCCTTTCTTATTGTTATAAATTTCATTAGGATGAAGTTTGGTGATGGATTTCGCCTTTTCCCTGTAATAGACAAGGCATTTCGTGAAGACCTGTGAAGCATCTTCGTAATAGCCGAGATAGCTTTTCACCACTCCGATATGATACAGATTCTGATATTTCAGATATTGATTTCTGGTATTTCTTGAATATTTATAGGCTTCAAGATATTCATTAAGAGCAAGTTGAAACTTTTTATAGTGGTAATAATAAATAACACCTTTATCAATATGGGCAACAATTTTAAGATCATCCTCATTCGTCTGATTGGCTGCCCAGATCATGCTGTCTGCATACTTCAGCTTATTTTCGTTTAAGGAAGAAAAAAAGACAGCATCTTTATATCCCTGAACCAGCTTTCCGTAATTCTTTTCCTTTTTCGCTAAATTGATGTATGGCTTTATAAAAGGAAATGCCTTCATATCATTTTCCGGAAAATCTTCATATTTCAGCCTGAGTTTATAATAATCGCTGTACCCTTCCTGCGAGAAGACTAAATTAAAAATTCCGACAAAAAGAATAAAAAATAATTTTTTTTTCACCCTGTTAAATAATCCTATGTGTAAACTCCGTCAAAAGTACAGAAAATAGATCATTTTTTATCAAAGAATATGGAATTAAAATGTGGTATAGAATTATTTCTACTTTACAAATATATCAATTGAAAATCAAACAATTAAACAATAAAAATCAAAACATCAAGCTGTCTTAATTTATGAATAATGACCGCATTTGTTTTTTTATTTCACCATAACGTTATAATTTCGAAACCGGAAATCAAAACAACAGACAAAAATTAATTTAAGCCGTTTTATAATCATTGAATAGAAAAGAAGCCCTAAAAAAGCACATGCAGATAAATTTTGAAAAGCTAATAAAAACATGATTCTATTCATAAATCTCACCACCTTCCTTAACAGGAGAAATTACTTTTTTGGAAGGCTGGTTTTTTAAAATTTAATTTTCAAAAAAGCTAATAACCATTTTTTTTGAAAAAGATAATAACCGTGAAGAAATAAATTAGTCCTGTATCCTACAGGTAAATTGGGAAGGAGGTTCTGAAATATGAACCTTTTTATTAAAGTTTTCAGTTTTAATCGAAAAGAGACTGTTCCTTACGGGCAGCCTCTTTTCTTTTTAAAACATTAAGGATTTACAAATCACTTCCAGCCTCCGCCTAAGCTTTTGTAAATATCAACAACTGTACTCAGCTGTTTTTGTTTAGCTTCCACCAGTTCCATTTTGGCATCCAAAGCATCTCTCTGGTTCAGAAGAACTTCCAGATAATCGGCTCTTGAATTTTTAAACAGCTGATTCGCTATATCTATTGATTTTTCCAAAGCCTGTGTTTCTTCAGACTTCAGTTTGTAATACTGATCGATGTTTTTCACTTTAGACATTAAATTGGCAACATCCAGATACGCATTCAAAATCGTTTTATCATATTCGTATAACGCCTGAATCTGTCTTGCATC
The DNA here is from genome assembly GCF_900156825.1 of Chryseobacterium gambrini. GTDB lineage: Bacteria > Bacteroidota > Bacteroidia > Flavobacteriales > Weeksellaceae > Chryseobacterium > Chryseobacterium gambrini. Next base: position 22,896 of record NZ_FTOV01000005.1, read on the forward strand.
CGCCGTCTGAAAGTTGGCTTTAATGGCACTTTTATTAATCAACGGACCCGCCAGTTCACCCACCAGACTTGCTGCCATAGATTCCGGCAATTTAACCAGATAAGAAGGTTTGAAAGCTTCCAGTCCTAACGTTGCAGAAATTTCCAGACTAGGATAGAACTCTTTTCTGGCGGCTTCCACATCCAGTTTTGATGATTTTAATTCAAGCTCAGCCTGTTTGATGTCAGGACGGTTTGCCAGTAACTGTGACGGAATTCCCGTATAAACCGTCTGAGGAATCATCGACATGAAATCTCCTTTTGATCTTACAATCGGCTGCGGAAATCGTCCGCAAAGCGCATTGATTTCGTTTTCTTTTTCAGTAATTTCCTGACGGATGGTAAATTCCGAAGCTTTAGATTTTGCCAGTTCCGCCTCGAATTTTTTTACCGCCAGTTCCGTGGCTGCTGCAGCTTCTTTCTGGATTTTTGAGATCTCCAAAGCTCTCTGCTGCAATTTCGTGTACTGCTGAATGATATCCAACTGATTATCCAGAGCCAATAATTCATAATAATTATCAGCAACTTCCTCAATTAAATTCGAAAGAACGAAATTCTTCCCTTCCACGGTAGAAAGATAATGTGCTACTGCAGATTCTTTCTCCGTTCTCAGCTTTTTCCAGATATCCACTTCCCAGTTTGCCATCAGTCCGCCCTCAAAATTTCCAAGCGGATCCGGCATTTCTTTTCCGGGTTCTATTTCTGTGGTGGCATCACCTGCTCCTTCGCTGGTGTAACGCCCTGCTTTTTTAACTCCTGCACCGATTCCTGCGGAAACAGTAGGTGTTAATCTTCCTTTTTTCGCCAAGACACCGCTTTTTGCAATCTCAATTTCCTGCAAAGTAATCATTAACTCCTGATTATTTTTTAAAGCAGTTTCTATTAAAGCTACTAAATTAGGATCTGTAAAAAACTGTCTCCAAGGGGTTGTTCCGCTGTTATTATTGGCATCACCCTGATCCTGCTGATTAAAATTCTGAGGAATATTTTCTTTCACCTCATCTTTTACCACGGTCGCCATGGGCGCCTTACAGCCTGCTAAAACAAGCGATAAGGCAATGGCAGTTATATATCTTTTATTATAAATCTTCATGTTTGTCGTCGTGTTGGTACGGTTCTGTTTGTTCTGTTAAAGGATTTTCCTCTTCATATTTTGCCAGTTTCGATTTTTCTGCGATTGTTCCGAAGATGTAATACAATCCAGGAATAATCATCAGTCCGAAAATAGTTCCGATCAGCATTCCTCCTGCTGCAGCGGTACCGATGGTACGGTTACCAATCGCTCCCGGTCCGGTTGCCAGAACCAATGGAATTAAACCTGCGATGAATGCAAATGAGGTCATCAGAATCGGGCGGAAACGAATCGCGGCTCCTTCAATGGCAGCCTGCGCTACAGGAATTCCCTCTTCCGCTTTTTTCTGTACGGCAAATTCTACAATCAGTACGGCATTTTTACCCAAAAGACCAATCAGCATCACCATTGCCACCTGAGCGTAAATATTGTTTTCCAGTCCTAATAATTTTAGACATAAGAAAGCTCCGAAAATACCTGTCGGTAACGATAGAATTACCGGTAAAGGAAGAATGAAACTTTCGTACTGTGCGGAAAGAATCAGATAAACAAATCCTAAACACACTAAGAAAATGAAAATCGCTTCGTTTCCACGGCTTACTTCATCTTTAGAAATACCTGCCCAATCGATCCCAAAACCTCTCGGAAGGGTTTTATCCGCAACTTCTTTAATGGCTGCAATCGCCTGTCCGGAACTGTACCCCGGAGCAGGAGTACCACTCACCTCGGCAGAATTGTACATATTATGTCTGGTAATCTCGGAAAGACCGTACACTTTTTCCAGATGCATAAAGTCTGAATACGGAACCATTTGCTCCTTATCATTTTTCACATACAATTTCAAAAGATCACTCGGTAACGCACGATATTGAGGACCCGCCTGAACGATTACTTTATAAGGTCTGTCGAAACGGATGAAACTGGTTTCATAGTTCGAACCGATTAATGTGGATAAATTATCCATTGCATTTTCAATCGTTACTCCTTTTTGTTCGGCAAGATCATTATCCACTCTCAACATATACTGAGGGAAACTCGCGGAATAGAACGTAAACGCAGAACCCAGTTCCGGACGTTTTTTCAGTTCTCTTACGAAGTCGTTACTTACCTTTTCCATTTTTTGATAATCTCCGCTTCCCGCTTTATCGAGCAGACGAAGCTCGAAACCACCTGCTGCACCGTATCCCGGAATGGAAGGCGGCTGGAAGAATTCTATATTTGCACCCGGAATATTCTTCGCTTTTTCTTCAAGCTTTTCTATGATTTCCGCGGCAGATTCTTTACGGTCTTCCCAGCTTTTAAGATTGATAAGACAAGTACCGGAGTTAGAACCCGTACCTTCCGTAAGGATTTCGTAACCCGCCAGTGAAGAAACAGACTGTACTCCATCGATATCTTCAGATTCTCTCAATAGTTCTTTGGCAATCTGGTTGGTTCTTTCCAGTGTAGAACCCGGAGGAGTCTGAATAATCGCATAAATCATTCCCTGATCTTCCGCAGGAATAAATCCTGAAGGCAATGAATTGCTTAAAAAGAATGTACATGCACAGAACGCCAATAATAATGGTAAAGTGATTGTTTTTTTCTTCACCGTTTTGTTTAGCATTCCTTCATATTTATTAGCTCCTTTTGTAAATAATCCGTTGAATTTATCAAGGAAAATAGTAATCGGAGTTCTTCTTTTTGCTTTTCCGTGGTTATTTTTTAAAATTAAAGCACATAAAGCCGGCGTTAATGTTAAAGCAACAACCCCTGAAAGAATAATTGCAGAAGCCATAGTGATGGAAAACTGACGGTAGAAAACTCCAACCGGACCGGACATGAAGGCAATCGGAATGAATACGGATGCCATTACCAGAGTAATTGCGATAATTGCCCCGCTGATTTCGTGCATTGCTTCTTCTGTTGCTTTTAACGGCGATAAATGCTTCTCTTCCATCTTGGCGTGAACGGCTTCAATTACCACAATTGCATCATCTACCACGACCCCAATCGCCATTACAAGCGCAAAGAGAGAGATCATATTTAAGGTAATTCCGAAGGCGGACATGACTGCGAAAGTACCCACCAACGAAACCGGAACTGCCAAAGCAGGAATTAAGGTTGAACGCCAGTCTCCCAGGAATAAGAATACCACGATAGCCACCAAAATAAAGGCTTCAAACAGCGTGTGAACTACTTTTTCAATAGAAGCATCAAGGAATTTTGATACGTCATAACTGATGTCATAATGCATTCCTTTCGGGAAAGTGGTTTTCTGCAATTCTTCCATCAAAGATTTTACATTCTTAATAACGTCGCTTGCATTGGATCCATACGATTGTTTTACCGTGATTGCCGCAGAAGGTTTTCCGTTTAAGGTAGAATAAATATCATACATGGACGAACCGAATTCTATATCGGCAACATCTTTCAGTCTGATGAATTCTCCGTCCGGTTTTGCTTTAAGAATGATATTTCCGTAATCCTTTTCGTTATTAAAACGTCCCGGATATTTTAAAATATATTCAAATGACTGCGATCTCTTCCCTGAACTTTCTCCTGTTTTTCCCGGAGAAGCTTCTAAACTCTGCTGATTCAGGGATTCCATTACTTCATCTGCTGAAATGCTGTATGCCGTTAATCTGTCCGGTTTCAGCCAGATACGCATCGCATATTCTCTTGTTCCCAAGATATCTGCGAAACCGACCCCGCTTACCCTTCTCAATTCAGACATTACATTGATGTCTGCATAGTTGAAAAGGAATTTCTGGTCAGCTTTCGGATCATCACTGTATAGGTTAATGTACATCAACATATTGGGTTCTTCACGGGTAATTTTCACCCCTTCACGAACAACCAAAGGCGGAAGTTTATTAACCACCGAAGAAACACGGTTCTGTACGTTTACCGCTGCTACATTCGGATCGGTTCCCAAATCGAAAACCACCTGAATGGAAGCTTCCCCGTCGTTTCCGGCATCGGAAGTCATATATTTCATTCCGGGAACCCCATTCAGACCTCTTTCTAAAGGAATAACAACGGATTTAATCAACAATTCATTGTTGGCTCCGGGATAATCCGCCGTAATGTTTACTTTGGGCGGAGAAATGGACGGAAACTGGGTAACCGGTAATTTTACAAGGGATAAAACTCCCATAAATACGATAATCAAAGAGATTACGATAGACAGAACAGGTCTGCGAATAAATTTCTTAAACATAAAATAATGATGAATTATTAATGATGAATGATAAATGATGATTATGAAGTTTTTGCATAATCACGATCACGTATCGATTATCGTATTCTACTCTGCTTTTAATTTTAATGACTGAAGAACTTTTTTCGGATCCTGAACTTTTGTCTGAACTTTCTGATCGTCTTTTACTTTCTGAACTCCTTCCAGTAAGATTTTATCTCCGGTTGAAAGTCCTGAAGCCACAACATATACATCAGGAAGCTCATAAGCGATCTTTATATTTTTAGATTTTGCCACTCCGTTCTTGTCTACCACGAAAACATATTTCTGATCCTGAATTTCGTAGGTAGCTTTCTGAGGAATGATTAAAGCATTTTTCAATGGTAACGTCATTCTTACTTTTCCGGTTTCTCCGTTTCTCAGAAGTTTATCCGGATTCGGGAATTTAGCTCTGAAGGCGATATTTCCTGTCTCACTGTCGAATTCCCCTTCAATGGTCTGAACCTGTCCTTTCTGTGGAAAAACATCTCCGTTTGCCATAACAAGATCCACCATATTACTTCCTCTTGAAGCTACATTTCTCTGATAGTTAAGATATTCCGGCTCCGAAACATTGAAGTAAGTGTAAATATCGTTGTTATCGGAAAGGGAGGTTAGTAAATCTCCTTCATCTACCAGACTTCCCAGTTTCAAAGGAATTCTGTCGATAATTCCTGAAAACGGAGCTTTAATATCTGTAAAAGACAGGTGAATCTGTGCCAGTTTTGCTTCAGCATTGGCTGCATCCAGCTTAGCTTTCGCCATGGCTCTTTCGTTTTTGGAAACGATGTTGTTGCTGGCTAATGTACTTGCATTTTTCAGCTCAATTGTTGCCTGAGCAACTTCTGCCTGAGCTTTCAGTAATTCTGCCTGATACAATTTCGGCATAATTCTGAATAAGGTCTGTCCCTGACGAACAAACTGTCCCTCATCTACAAAGATTTTCTCAAGAAAACCTTTTTCCTGTGCACGAACTTCGATGTTCTTTACAGATCTGATCTGCGCCACATATTCTTTATCAATCACAGTATCCATCACAACGGGTGAGGTTACCGGATAAACAGCGGCTTCTTCTTTTTCTTCTTTTTTCTTGTTACAACCTGTGAACAATAAAATACTGCTTAGCGCAATGCTTGCGACAACTCTTTTAATCATAATTCTAGAGTTTATGTAAATCGTTAATGTTTTAAATATGAAAATAGCAATTAGAGGATCGACGAAATAATTGATTGCCGGCAATTACAACGCAGAATTTTCCCACCGAATAGCTAATCGGCAGAAAACGGGTTCGAAAATGTGGATTTTAAATTCTGATAGAACGGATCAGAATGAATTTTTTAACAGAAGAATATTCTGATATACAGCTATGGATCGCTGATTTTAGTCTTTTGAAACTTTTTAAACCAAAAATATAGACCAAGGTGAAAACACTGGCGAAAGCCACCATTGCCTGAAAGGTATCGGACAACTGGAAATCGTCTTCTGCAAGTTCGAGCGTGTATGCATTGCTTACATCATCCGAAGCCTGCTGCATAGAAAGCTTTTCGTAGGTCTGGTTTAAACGGTTTGCTTTTTTGGGTAAATTCTGAGAAGTATGAGTGTAATCGTTTCGTAAAGTTTTGACATTGATCTTGCTTTCTACTACAAAAAGCAGAAAAAGAGTGGTCAAAAAATATACGATATAGTTTCTCATGATTTCAAGGCACAAATGTAGACTTTAGTTTCATTAAGTTTCAAGACAATTGTGTGACAACTTGTTTACATTAACAATATTTAACACTTCTTTAAATTCGCTGAATTTGTTTAATTATAGAAAAGCACACCTATCTTAAAAGGGATAAAAAAATTGATTACCAAATAATTAACATTATAAAAAATTTTATCTATTATTTGTGAAGTTCTTTAATACGATTTCTACGTCATACAAACCGCTCACAACTATGTTAAATTATTGTAAAATTCCCATAGTATTGACAAAAATAAAATATAATAACATTTATATTAAATTATTCATCATAATAAAAGAATATTTATTACTTTTACTACAAAATACCACCGAAAACTCTTATCTTTTTTTATCTTATTAAAAACTGACATTAATATTATAACATGAAAAACAAAATCTTTATTTCAGGCTTCCTTCTTGCTTCTGTTTTTTCTTTTGCGCAAGTTGGTATTAATACAACATCTCCCGATGCTTCTGCAGTTTTAGATGTGAATTCAACGAACAAAGGGATTCTCGGTCCCAGAATAAGTCTTACTTCTGCTACCATGCAGATCGGAACAGCACCTAATGCCGCTGGACTTTTAATTTATAATACGGGACCAACGATTACTCCCGGATATTATTTCTGGAATGGATCTGAATGGAGGGTTTTTAACACTTCATCTTCAGGAAGCGGCTCGACACAGTCTCTTGCCAGTGTGGAAAGTATTGCCGTAATGGGACCGCTTGTTGCAACGTCGGATAACGGAAGAGCCGGATATGCTCTTTCCATCACGACACCGGACGGAAGATTTTCGGTAAGAACATTTATTCCTACAAATACAAATTTCTCGCAGGTAAATCTGCAAATAAGAAACAACACTACCGGAGTAGTGGAAATTATCTCCAACGGACATTATCTTTGGGGAGGCGCAGGTGGTTATCAACAAAACCAGCTAAGACTTCCTGTGGGTGCATGGGCAGGAGATAATGCAACTTCAAGTGCGTCTCTTATTGACGCTACCACAGGAGCAAGGATACAAACCGCATCTACCAATCCTTATTGGGGAGATCCTGAAACCTATGCCGGAGGTATGCCGGAACAGCGTTTGTACTCGTGGACCACGAACGACGGAACCGACAAAACATTTTATAAAATGTATTATATGATGGGTTCTTCTACTCCCGGAAATGCAGGAAACGCTACAAACTGTCCGTCCGGAACGTGTAGTACAACCAAAGCATTTTTTACTATCGATCAGATTAAAGCGCCATAGGATTCTAAAAACACATTATTTTGATTTTTGAGAGAGACGTTCCCGGAATGTCTCTTTTTTGTTTTTAAAAGGGGGGTTATTTATTTATTCAAAGACGGGTTTACTTTATTTTATTTAACATAAAATATTTTAATAACGGTAAAAAAGCATTTAGTTTTAATTAATTTATAAAAATTTAACATATTATTATCATAAAAAATTGTAATTTTAAGCATCATTACATTAATGAATCACTTTAAAAATCACATCTTATTATGAAAAAATTATTGCGGATTATTACATTAACAGCTATAGTGGTCTTCACCATAACAGCATGTAAGAATCAGGTAAAAGAGGAAATTGTGGAACCTGAAAACAATGCTGCTGTAAAACAGGAACCTGATAAAATTACCAAAGAAGTTTATACAGATGAATCCGGAGAACAGCTGGAGGTAAGTTTTAATAAAACCAAACACACTGTTGTGGTGCATCTGAACGGCAAATCTTATGAGCTTAAAAAAAGCGATGAACTTCCCGAGTTTACAGCGGGAGACGCAAACTATCAATATTCTGATGTGCGTGGTGAGATTACTTTTCTGAAGAAAGATTACAATATGGTATTGTTCCATCACAAGAAAAACAAAGCTTCTTCATCCAATACTAAAATGGCTTCTTATTAATCACGAAATTTTAAAATTATGAAAAAATTAATCACTTATTTTTGTGCACTACTCTTTACAGTTTTTGCGGCTTCATGCATGTCTAAGCCTTCCGCAACGGCTCCTTCTGAAAACAATTCTGATATCACCGGAAAAACATGGCAGCTGACTGAACTCAATGGTAAACCGATTCAGCTTAAAAATCCTAAGGCTGTACCCCATTTTATGCTGAATACTTCGACAATGAGATATGAAGGTCATGGCGGCTGCAACGGTGTAGGCGGTACTTTTGAAATAAAGCCAGAAGTCATGCGCATTAAATTCAACCAGGGTATGTCTACTATGATTGCCTGTGATGATCTGGAAACGGAACGTGCATTTACGCAAGCGCTGCTTTCTGCTGATAATTATTCTGTAAACGGAAATACTTTAACTCTTAACAAAGCCAGAATGGCGCCTTTGGCAAAATTTACTTTAAAGTAATTATAAAGATTAGTATAGATAAGAACACTTCCTGATGACGGAAGTGTTTGCTTTTCAGGTCATTTGTTTTTATAAATGAGGCAGTAAATAAGTAATGTAACGTTTACAACTACCGAAAATGCATTGGTAAGGATGATGGGAAGTTCATCTTTCAGAAAGCCGTACCAGATCCAGAGAGAAACTCCCGAGATAAGTACAATAAGCATTCCCGAAGAAAGATCATCAGCATTTTTGTCTTTAATCACTTTTACCAATTGAGGAATCATTGATCCAGAAGTAAGAAGACCGGCGATTATTCCTAAAACATTTTCATTCATAGCTGCTATTTTATTAAGATATAGCAAAAATTATGGCAATTGTTAAAATAATTTTAAAATTTTCACTAAATTCATCATAAACTTATTTTTTAGGAATTTTATTCAGTAATTCTTTTTAAAAAGATAATGATTTTCTCAATTTATAATAATTATCGTAATTTGCTTTATAAAACATAAATTATGGTGTTTCATCACATCCGGGATTATATTGTATGTATTGTCTTTTTGTTATTAGGAATTCAAAGCTATGCTCAGAATCATTCAATATCAGTTCTTGACAGTATTACAGATCAGCTTCGTGTTGAAGGAAATATTAATAAAAGTATCATTCTGAATAAAAATGCTTTAAAAGCCTATACCAGAAATTCAGATACTGAGGGAGTGATTAACGCCAATATTAATCTTGGCGGACTTTACTGGTATTTAAATGATTACAAAGTAAGTCTGCAGTATTTAGAAACCTCAGAAAATCTTTCAGAAAAAACAAAAAATCCTTTGCTTTTAGGAAAGCTGTTTGGGGAATATGGAAGGAATTATGCTTCTCTCGGGTTATTGAATCAATCTAATTCAAATCTAAATAAGGCGATATTTTACGCTAAAAAAATTCAGCAGAAAAAGCAAAGAGAAAAACTTCTTTTCTATTATTATACCTGGAAAATTGCCAATTTTGAAGAATTGCACCTTCAGGATTCTGCGGATGCCGTACAAAAGGACCGGAAAAAGCTTGTTGTACAGCCTCTTACTTATGTATACACAGCAGAAAGATTTCTAAGTCTGAAAAAACCGGATTCTGCAGAATATTATTTAAATAAGGCATTAAAAATATCCGATCAGTATAGTCTTTACCAAAAATCGATGACGTTTTACGCTTTCGGAAAACTGTATTTTTTAAAAAAGGATTATGATAAAGCATTAGATTTTTTTAATAAATCTTTGGTTATTGCTCAAAAGCTTTCCAGAAAAAACGACGAAAAAAATATCTACAAATTTGTTTCGGAAGTGTATGAAAAGCTTGGTGACATTTCTAAAAAGGGCGAATATCTTGAAAAATACATCAAAATAAAAGACAGCATTGATGATGCAGAAAGGGAAGCTTTGGTAATCCCTGTAAAAAAGATTATCGACCGTGAAAAGAGAAATGAAAGAAAAGACAGAATCCAGCTTTATATTCTTATTACCATCATCATTATGTTGGCATTAGCGGTTATATTCGGGCTGAGACAACGATACATCCGAAAGCAAAAAGAAAAGGAAGCCATCATCACGGAAACATTGCAGGAAACAGACAAACTGAAAAGTAAGCTGAGCAATGCTCTGGACGAACTTACCAAACTTGCCAGTACAAATGATCCATTCTTTCTGATGAAATTCAAAGAAGTCTATCCCGAGTTTTATGAGACATTAGTCACAAGATATCCTCATCTTTCTCCCAACGATATCAGGTTCAGTTGTTTTCTCAGATTAAATCTCTCTACAAAAACTATTGCAACGTATAAAAATATTTCGATCCGAACGATAGAATCCAGAAAATACAGGCTCCGAAAAAAATTAGGTCTTCCTTCAGATGTTGATCTCAATAAATGGATGATGGAACTTTAGCATAAAATATAATAAAATCCTTAATTCGTTAAGGATTTTTCATTTCATCACCATGATAACTCTAATAATTTCGTCATTTATCCTCTACTGAAAAACTACTCAAAACAAAAAAATAAAACACTCAATATCAGGTCATTAACAAATTAAAGTAGATTTGCAGTATCCGTTTTTTTCAATATTGGCTATAGTTTTGCCCCGTTAATCGCATCACAAATTATCTATGAATATCATATCACAATAATTGATTTTCACATTTAAATTTTTGACATAATAAGGGTTATATAGTTCACTGAATTTATAGCAAATAGATAGTGAATGTGTGTTCAGGAAAGTAAATATTACAAAGTTCATCCCACTTTAAATCTTTGCTTCCTGTTTTTAAACGAAACAAAAACAAAGATTCTAAATACACTAAAAAATGAAAAAAACAATTCTGGCATGTTTATGTATTATTTCATCTGTCACGGCTTTCTCACAAGTAGGTATTAATACCGCTCAGCCGAATTCTACCTTAGACGTAAATGCCAAAAACGCCACCGGTACTTCTGCCGCTGTCGACGGATTACTCGTTCCCCGTGTCGACAGACAAAGAGCCCAAAGCATGAAAAATGTACCGATTTCCACATTAATATTTGTAAACAATATTTCCACAGGTTCATTATCCGGTACAGCGGTTAATATTGATAGTGTGGGATACTATTACTTTACAGGTGTGGTCTGGTTAAAGCTGATTACCGTTGATAAAGATTCAAATATCTATAATTCCAACGGAACTCTTTCGGGAAACAGATTGGTAAGTCAGGGAGCCAATACTTTGGCGTTCTCAGGTTCATCCGTTCATTCCTTCTCTGTGGACGGAAGTACCTTTTCTGTAGACGCAGCCAATAACAGAATCGGAATAGGAACCACTACTCCACAAAACAAACTGGATTTAGGAGGCGGAAATGGCAAAAAGCTGGCGTTATGGAACAGTCCCGCAGGAGACGATTTTTATGGATTGGGAAATGCGCAGGATGTTCTGCAGCTCTTTTCCGGAGCTAAACCGGATGGAGATCCGCTTATGACTTTGAATAAAACCGGAAAAGTAGGAATAGGAACAACTTCTCCTTCTACCGTTTTGGATGTTCGTTCGGCTTCAAAAGGAGCATTAAAAATTACAGATGGTACACAGGGAGCAGGAAAAGTTCTCACTTCAGATGCCAATGGAGTTGCCACTTGGGTATCTCCTTCCACACAGGTTATTATAGGTTCAGGATCTAACGGAGGCTATAATCTTCCTTTTATGAAATTCAGCGAATACAGATACACAGGAGCCACCATTCAGCTACCTCCCGGAAAATGGATGATAACAGTGAGCCAGCTTGTAAAACCTGCGGGCGGATCTCTGTCTCCTAATGACTGGCTATTTGTAAGAAGCACCTTTTCAGAAGAAAATCTTACTACAATCGGACAGGCCGGAAACAGGTCTCCCGATGTAAAGTCTCCTGCCTTAATGAGTTTTAAAGTTACCGGACCGGGAACTTATGATACTGCTACAGGAACTATTCTTATCCATAATACATCTTCGGGAACAAAAACGTACCGATATATTGCCGGAAGTACAGAAGGTGGAATTTCATCTACTCCAATCTATCTGGACGCATTTGCCGGAGGATGGGCAGAAAATACAATTTATGCTACGGCAGTGAACTAAAAATATATTATTTGGTAGCGATTAAGGCTGAACTTTTATGAGTTTCAGCCTTAATTTTTATTTTTGAACCGCTCTAAAGAAATTTCCTCATGCAACGGAATGCCCTCTTCAATAAAATCATATAAGCTTTTGGAAAAATAACAGCCGTTCAGAATCCCCCTGGCTCCTAAACCATTGAAAACATAAAAATTGTGATGGTCAAAATGTCTCCCGATAATCGGTCTTCTGTCTTTTACGGTTGGTCTGAATCCAAAATTGATGTCTTTAATTTCAAAAGGATGAGGATAAAATTCCATCAGCCCTTTTTTAAGCTGCTCAACGGCAGATTCGTCAATTTCCTGATGCAGCTGCTCTCTGTCATAAGTACCGCCGTAAAAATACAACTGATCATTTACCGGAAAAAGAAAATGCTTTTTCTTGATAGTAATATTTTCTGAAATTTTTTCTGAAAGTTCTACTTTGATATGGTGACCTTTATTGGGGTTTACGGGAATATCGGAAAAAAAAGGATTATGCTTCACTCCCATTCCTTCACAAAATAAAATATTTTTGAACGTAAAATTTTTATATGTTGATTTTTCTGCATCTAAATCAGAATAAATAAATTTTTCAGCGATTAAATTTTCATTTTTTTCTAAAAAACCAAATAAACCCGTAAAAAATCCATTAACATTTAATCTTGCAGACTGATTAACCTTTCCTGAAAGAAAATCGTTTTTTACCACTTTTAAACGATCAAAATTTTTATCTAAAAATTGAGAAAGATCATCATTGTCGGATTTTTTCAGCCAAAGTACCTGTTCATTTTCATCATGAAAAATTCTGTGGATAGGTGCATCGATAAGATAGTTTTCTCTTGTATAATTCTCAATTTCTTTTAAAGTGTTTTTAAGAAAATCGATCTGTTCCTGTGCTTTCCAGAAAGTGGTGAACTTTTTAAGGACAACAGGATTAATGATTCCCGCAGAAACCTGCGAAGCACTCTTCTGTCTTTCCGAAAACATGACAAAAGACCTGTTGTTTCTGATTAACTGATGTGCAAAAAAAAGTCCCGCATATCCGTCTCCCACGATAATATAATCTACATTCTTCATAATAAAAAAACCTGAGTAAAAATACTCAGGTTTTCTATAATTATCAAGTGAAATCTTAGTAATTCCACATATCATTTTCCATTTGAAGGATCTGCGCCTTAATTCTGTCGCTTTCGTCAATCTGATCTTCAGCGTCTCTTGGAATATAGTCTTTGATGACTCCATCACCTAGTCCTGCTGATGATTTATAAATAACAGAAGAGAATCTTCTAGCGTTGATCAAATCATCAAAAGATAAATCTGCTGATGAATTTTTTCTGTTATAAACGTAATTGTTAGCTAAGATATCTCTTGCACTTGGATAATAAATCCAGAAAAGATCAATCAATTCATCTGCTCCAGCTAAAGGCTGTCCATCTGGTCCTGTTCTTCCTTGTACCGCAGGATCTGGTCCCATAGCAGCAAGACCAAGTGGTCTATATTTCAACTGACCATCTCTTTTATCAATGAACCACATACCCATTACTTTTAAAACTTTAACTTTATCAGTTGTCGTTTTAAAAACGTCAGTATATTCTTTTTTCTCCTGTTCTGTTAATTGTCTCCCTGAATTTAAGATGTCAATCGCTGCATCAGCAATTCTTACACTTTCTAATCTTTTTTGAATACCTTCTGGACTCAATTTAGTTACAAAATTTTCATCATCATAAACTTCAGCAATTTTTCCACTTGTAGCAGCATCTAACAACAATTGATATAAAGATCTAGTCTGGCTAGATGTAAGACCATCAGGATTATCATAGTAGAATGGTTGATTAATTTTATCATTCATATCAATGATTTCCCAAACAAACATACTTTTAAGAATGTCTTTATCATCAACAAATCCATATTCCAAAGGCTTTACCTTTTTGTCAACAATACTATCACCAATTTTTTGTTTGTTTTCAGCTCTCATTTGTCTAAACTCCTCTGGAGAAGAAGCGTTCAGGATGGTTTGGGAGAATGCAAACCCCGAAACCAATACTAAAAGACTGCTAATATATTTTTTCATAATATTTTTTTATCTTATTAAAATTACTGAACGTTGATTACAACTGGTGAGATATTTTTCAACGTCTGATTTCCTAAACCTGTGGCAGTAGCTTTAATGTCGAAGACATATACTACATCTCCAGCTCTTAGATTTTTCACTAATCCTGCAGCTTCATCAAGACTACTTCCCTTGATTAATAATGCAGCTCTACCCGGAACTTTTACCATAAATTGATTAACAGTAAATGAAACTGGGAAATCAAAATCAGGAATTGCTGCCTGTACTGTTTGATTTGGTATAGAAGTAGCAGGAACATTCAATACTGTTTGACCTCTCATTTGACCTTGAGGAGCAGGAACATTCTTAATTCTATATTCAAATGTCTGAGAAACAGTTTTACCCGATGGATCTGTACCAGATAATGTAAGCTTAAGAGTATTTCCAGTAGAAGGAATTACATTCCATTTACCAGGACCTGCACTTTTCACTACTGCACCTGGAGCAGATAGAGACAATTTAGAATTATCAGCACCCAAGATTGATCCAGAAAGAGGGTTCTCTAAGCCTCTGTAAACAACATTCATTTTATCAGGAGAAAGCAATAAACCTTTTTGAAGCTTAACTTCCTGTGGTCCTGCGATTACATTATAAGTATGTGTGAAAGGGAAGTTTTGAGCTTTTCCAGTCGCATCTGTTAATGTAATATTTCCGCTAAATGTTTTTTGTCCGATTCCGCTTGTATTAAGATTTGCATAACCTTTTCCATTTTCCTGTCTGCTTACTCCGGAAATACTGATCTTATTACTGTTTGAATAGTTTCCTAACATTACAACTGCTTCAGCCGGTTTTCCTGCAACAACATCTACAGGCGCAGAAACAATAGCTTCATAGCTTGTAAATTTGATACTTGCATCCACTTTTTCCTGTAGCATTAATGCCAATGCATCAGACTGAACGTTTCTTGCATCATTCTGAATAATTTCTAAGTTAGAAATTGCAGCAATTAGCGGCTGATGATAAAACTTGTTTTGGAACCAAGTTTTGTCATTTGGAGATTTTCCTTTTGGATATTCGGCAATTAAAGATTTATTAGCTCTTTCAACCAAATCCTTCAATTGCGGATTGTTTCCGAAAGTAGCGTTAATGTAATTTCTTACATCATCAATTTTTGCTTTTAATTCCAATGCACCTTTTGACGGTGTGTTTTCATCTCCTTCTCTGAAAAAATATTCAGTTGTAGCTTCATTATTGTTAAGCGCTGCAAAGTTTTCACTCACGTCAACATCTTTTCCCTGTGCATCTTTATCGTGAAACTCTGATTTCTTCTTAAGAACATCTTTAATTTCCTGAGCAGATTTTACCAAAACATTGATCTTATCTCTAAGAACCTGATACTGAGCCCATGGCTGCGCATAAGTATCCGGAACCTGCTGAGCTTTAGCTTCAAGAGTTTTTTCAAAAATCTTTTCGTTTTTTCTTTCAGTTAAAGTTCTTGTTTCATTAAGAGCTTTAGTAGAGTCATAATATGACCTGATGATTTCCGCATCAATATTTAGGGCCATCATAGCGATGAACACCAAATACATCAGGTTGATCATCTTCTGACGAGGTGTCTGTTTTCCTGCTGCCATTCTCTTTTCTTTGTTTTTTGATTAAGTAGTTAATTTAAAAATGGTTTGGGAAATTAAGACTTCATAGCAGTTAGCATACCGCCATAAACTCTGTTTAGATTGTTTAAGTTTGAAGTTAAACCTTGTAGTTCCTGATTGAATTTTTCTGATTGTTCAGCAGATTTCTGCATATCTGCAACATATTTATTAGTAAACTCAGATTGTTTTTTAGTGCTTTCCATTTGCATTGCATATAAAGCATTCATGCTTTCCATGTGCTGCGCTGCTTTATTTAACTGCTCGTTATATTTATGAGTAGAAGCAGAAACGTCAACAGTCTGGTTGATCTGATCTACTGAGCTTGAAAATTTATCGATTCCTGTTCTTAATCTTTCAAATAACTGAACATCAAGTTTAGCATCCTGAAGCATTTTGTCTAATTTGGTAGAAAGAGAGTTTTCTAATTCAGCAAATTGAGCAGAGTTGCTTTTAGATACATTTGAGTGTAATGGATTTGGGTTTGCGTGTTTATCTAATAATTCAGGATAAACGTTTTCCCAAGCATAAGACTCCTCAGATTTTGGCGGGTCGAAAGCGAAAATAATGAAGATGATAGCTTCCGTAATAAGTCCCACTGTAAGGGCCATGTTTCCGTTAATTGGTCCCAAGGTAATGTGAGTAATTTTAAGCCAAGCTCCAAGAATTACAATTGCAGCACCGAATGAATAGAAGAAATTCATCCAAGCATCTTTAGTCTTAAACATATAAGTTAGTTTTTTTTAATGTTAAATAAAATTTATCGAAAAATAATGGTGATTGAATTATCTGTTAACTTTTCTTGGTTTAACAGCAGCTTCAGGAATATCCTGTACAGTTCTGAATCCGATATAACTTCTTGCAGAGTCTTTTCTTTCCCAGTCTCTTGCACCGTTCATAAGCATATATCCTACATCTTTCCAAGATCCTCCTCTGATAGATTTCTTAGTATCTGCCAAATCTTTCGTAGAAGGATTTAAAGTAGATGAGAATCCGTATGAAGAGTTGTTGTAATCAGATGATGTCCATTCAGAAACGTTTCCAGCCATATCAAATAACCCAAATCCATTTTTCTTAAATTTCTTAACTGGAGCTGTATATGTATAAGTACCTTTTTTGTCGTCTTCCATATAGTTACCTCTCTTCGGTTTGAAGTTTGCCAAGTAGCAACCTCTGTCGTCCATTAAGTAAGGACCTCCCCAAGGATAAGTAGCATTTTGCATTCCTCCTCTTGCAGCATATTCCCACTCGATTTCCGTAGGCAGTCTGAACTGCAATGGTCTTTGTTTTCTTCTTTTTAAGCTTTCGTTATAATCAGATTTCAATTTAGATCTGAAGTTACAGTATGCTCTTGCCTGATCCCAAGTTACCCCAACTACAGGATAATCTTTGTAAGCTTTGTGCCAGAAATACTGCTCAAACAAAGGCTCGTTATAAGCAAAATGGAAATCTTTTACCCAAACAGTAGTGTCCGGATAGATGGCAATGCTTTCGCTTCTAAGGTAGTTTACTCCTCTTTCTTTTTCAGCCATTGCTACATCCATATCTCCCCATCTGTAAGTATACTTCAATTTACTAACGTCAAGGATTCTTTCATTACCGATTCTTGAAGAAGCTGGTAAATACATAGATTCTAAAACTTCCGCATATTCTACATCCGGATATTTAGATGTACTCCAGTGCAAAGGAACTTTCCAGTCGATTTTTTTCGTTGGATCGTAGTTTCCTTCGTTTCCACCGCCTTGTCCTTCTAAATATTCCTGATATGGTGTTAAATTCTCTTCTTTCTGAGCAAGGTATGCATAATCTCCGATGCTTGTTCCTTTACCTTTACCTTCACCACCTTCTCCGGCAGCTTCAGCAAGTAAAGTTCTTGCGATAGAATCTCTTACATAATTGATAAATACCCTGTATTCCGCATTAGTAGTTTCTGCTTCATCCATGAAGAAAGAAGAAACAGTAACAGTTTTTGCCGGAGCCTTTTCAGGACTGTTTGTGAAATCCTGATCAGTTAATCCTGCAACAAACGATCCTGCAGGAATAGCTACCATTCCGTAAGGTCTTTCTGCAACAAATGATTTTGTTTTTTCTCTAGGTATCAATTCTCCTTTTGTTCCCGGTTTACCCACTGAAGAGGCTCCCCCACCTGAACAAGATACCGATGCTACCGACGCAGACAATAATAAAAGAAATATCCTTTTCATGTTAATTTTTATAATTAAGCCGTAAATATATAATTTTTTTAAGAAACTTTTAAGATTTTTTTTGAAATAACGGAAGAAATCTAAATTTATTTTATTTACAAGTAATTTTTATTCTACCGTTACAGATTTCGCAAGGTTTCTAGGCTGGTCTACGTTAGCTCCGCGATACACTGCAATATAGTATGCCAACAACTGTAGAGGCACTGATGCAACGATTGGAGAGAAACATTCTGATGTTTCCGGAATTTCAATAACGTAATCTGCCATCGCACTTACCTGCGTGTCTCCTTTATTTACAACAGCAATAATTTTTCCTTTTCTTGCTTTAATTTCCTGAACGTTGCTTACAATTTTATCATAATGTCCTTTTTTAGGAGCAATGATAACAATAGGCATATTTTCATCAATTAAAGCAATAGGACCGTGCTTCATTTCTGCAGCAGGGTATCCTTCAGCATGAATATAAGAGATTTCTTTTAATTTTAATGCACCTTCGAGTGCAGCAGGATAATTGTATCCTCTTCCTAAATATAAGAAATTGGTTGCACTTACAAAATCCTTAGCGATATTTTGTACCAACTCGTGAGTAGTTACTAAAACATCTTCTATTTTTCTAGGAATTGCATCCAGTTCTGCAATTAAGCTCATAAACTCAGCATTTCCTAAATTTCCATTATGTTTTCCTAATTTCAGAGCTATTAAAGAAAGAATGGTTAACTGTGCAGTAAATGCTTTTGTAGAAGCTACTCCGATTTCAGGACCAGCATGCGTGTAAGATCCAGCGTCTGTAATTCTTGCAATAGATGAATCTACGACATTACAAATACCATAAATAAATGCTCCTCTTTCTTTAGCCAATTTTAAAGCTGCCATGGTATCTGCAGTCTCTCCTGACTGAGAAATAGCAATAACAACATCTTTATCTGTAATAATCGGATTTCTGTATCTGAATTCAGAAGCATATTCTACTTCAACAGGAATTCTTGCATATTCTTCAATCAGGTATTCTCCGATAAGTCCTGCGTGCCAAGAAGTTCCGCAAGCAATAATAATTATTCTATTGGCATTTTTAAATTTCTCGATATGATCCCAGATTCCTGCCATTTTTATAACTCCTTCATCTACAATAAGTCTTCCTCTCATCGTATCATGAACGGATTTAGGCTGTTCGAAAATTTCTTTTAGCATGAAATGTTCATAACCTCCTTTTTCAATCTGCTCTAGACTTAATTTAAGCTCCTGAATTTCCGGTTCAATTTTAGAGTTCTCACTGATGGTTCTGATGTCTACTCCATTTTCAAGAGAAATCGTTGCCATATGACCTTCTTCAAGATAAATAGCCTCTTTCGTAAATTCTACGAATGGAGAAGCGTCTGAAGCGATAAAATATTCTTTATCTGCAATTCCTATTGCCAAAGGAGATCCTAATCTTCCTACAACTAAAACACCCGGAAAATCTTCATGCATTACTGTAATTGCATATGCACCATATACTTCATTAAGGGCATATCTTACTGCGGTAGGAAAATCCATTTCAGTATTTAAATCCATAAAATACTGTACTAGATTTACTAAAACTTCCGTATCTGTTTCAGATTTAAATGTAAATCCTTTTTCAGTAAGCATCGTTTTAATCGTATCATAATTTTCAATGATCCCATTATGAACAAGTGCTATTTTTCCGTTATTGGATAAATGTGGATGAGAATTTCTGTCGCTGGGAACACCATGTGTAGCCCAACGTGTATGTCCCATACCAATTTTTGCAACTCCTTTTAACTGACTGGAAATATTTACCAAATCATCTACCTTGCCTTTTGTTTTCTCAACTTCAAGTTTATTCTCCGCATTTTCAAGAACAATTCCGGCACTATCGTACCCTCTGTATTCTAATCTTCTAAGACCGTTAATTACAATATCGTAAGCGTCCTGAAAACCTGTATATCCAACGATTCCGCACATATTTTTATCAAGTGTATTTTAAATTATTTTGTACCGTAAATTACTTTTAACTGAACTCTGTTTGGATTTCCTGCCTGTGATCCCACAAAAACAGCTCTATTTGTATTATATGGTGTTGTAGTGAACTTATATCCTACTAAACTAATACCATCAGAATTAGTCTGGAAAGATCCCATATCAATTCTAAAATATTTTGTAGTATTATCTGCTGAAGTTTCTACAAGATCTTTAACCGATTTGGTAACTATAAAATCATAATATGTAGGATTTTTATCATAATCAAAAATCTTATAAATACTATAATTGTTAGAACCTGCTAAATTTAGTATATCAGAAGTAAAGCCTGTTCTAGTTTTATCCGGAGTAGATGAAGTAAGATCTTTATATTTTTGCAAAATTGTAAATTCTCTAGGTTTAGCAAAATTATTATTCCAGTCCATAGGATCTGTATATATTCTGACTTTAGCACTAATAATAGCAGCTTTATCATTTTGATATAGTTGTTTAAGCTGATTAATAGTTGCATCTGGAATTTTAATACCTATTGATGGACCTCCCATTCCCTGTAAAAATAGTTTTGGAGCACCATTATTTTGATTCCCAATTGTAGCCGCTGCCCATGCAGAAGCAGTTCTGTTATATTCATACTGTCCAACATGTGTATTGGCAGAACCTAACGGAAATGAAAATGTTGTTTGCGGTCTAGTAGTTGTCCCGTTTTCTGTTTTATCATATTTATAATACATGATAAGATCCATATCATTAGGTGAAAACTGGAATAAATATCCATCCTGTTCGTCAACAGAAATTCTAATTCCTTTAAAATATCTAATAAAATTTGAAGCATCCTGAAGTTCTGGTTGATCTTTCTTTGCTATAATTTTATTTTGAAAAAATGTTTTATCTAATGGAATCCTAATTCCTGGAGTTGACGCGGTGAATAAAGCTGCTCCGCCATCATCTTTGGTGATGGCTATAGAACTTACATAGCCTTTAAACTGCTTTGAACCTAAATCCGCACCGATATCAAAAGTCTGATTAGATTTAACGCTATCAGAAGCTCCTTTTAAAAAAGTATTTACCTCGTGAACTCTTAAATTAAATGTTCTTTTCGTTTTACCAAATTTTAAAACAGGATATGTATTTACTACTTTTTTAGCATTAACACTTCCGTCGGCTGCTGTTGTGTAAGTATAATTATCATCTACTGTATTGGTTGTAACACTGTCAGTAGCGTATCTAGGCTTCATAACCAAAACTACAGAGTCTACAACAGCGTTTGTTCCAAAATCAGGATCATAAAGTGGTAATCTTAGCTGCGTTAGATAAGAAGCTTTTTGCATTCCGAATTGCCCTTCACTGAAAGCACCTAAGACAGCATAAGTTAATTTTGAGGCATCACTTCGGATACTATCATTATTATTTATATTGAATGCAGTAACATCAAAAGATTTTTCATTTCCCTGTGCAGCACCATCTAAGAATAATTGCTCACCCAGTGTATCTGCATCCGGCTCACAATTATAAAGTAATGCACTTCCGAAAACCACCATAGAAAAAACGGTGATTGCTTTTTTAATAGTATGAATCATTAAAAATGTGTTTTTTAATAAATTTGATTTATAGAATCTACGTCAAGATATTCCGATTTGGGAGTAGAACTTTCGTTGAAAGCTTTATCTAAGTCTTCATCTAAAAATTCATCTCCTTTTATAACCATATCTACGTAGTTCATGCTTTCGATCACAAAAGATTTTACACTCGGATTATCTAACGCTTTTAATCCTGAAATATTATCAAACTTCAGTTTTTCGTCGATATTGGAAGCTAGAGATGCATCTTTCTCATTGTATAATGAAAGAACGATTTTGGCATCCTTAAAATAAGTATCTGTTTCGTAATAGGTTTTCAGATAAATAGGAACAAAAGAAGCCATCCATCCGTTCAGATGAATAACATCAGGAACCCAATTCAGTTTCTTAATGGTTTCAATTACTCCTCTGGCAAAAAATATTGCTCTTTCATCATTATCCTCGAAAGGCTGTCCTTCATCATCAAAATAATATTGTTTTCTTTTGAAATACTCTTCGTTATCAATAAAGTAAACCTGAAGTCTTTCCCCCGGAAGAGACGCTACTTTAATAATAAGAGGCTGATCCAGATCATTAATAATAATATTCATTCCTGAAAGGCGGATCACCTCATGAAGCTGGAATTTTCTTTCACTTATTTGTCCAAATCTTGGCATAAAAACTCTTACATCATTGCCTTCTTGGTGCATCTTAAGTGCCATTTTGTTTACCACTGCAGCCATATTTGTATCTTCCTGATATGGATACATCTCTGTAGTAATGTACAGTATTTTTTGATTCGGCATAAATTTCTATCTAATTTTTGTAAAAATGCTTTAATGTGCAAAATTACGAAAAAACATTCATTATTATTTTAATTAACATTTTTTTACGATAATTCCCTTTCTAAAATTATTAAAACTAGGACTTCATGTGTCATAATTATATGATATTTTTAGTATTTTTGAATTACTATTAAAATAAACTATGGAAGTTCTAAAAAGTAAAAAAGTTCTTCAGGATTTCATTGAAAGACAGAAAGAAATGGGCAAAAAGATAGGTTTTGCACCTACCATGGGAGCCCTTCATGACGGACATTTATCACTATATAAAGCAGCCAGAGAAGAAAATGATCTGGTGGTATCATCAATTTTTGTTAATCCTACCCAGTTTAACAATCGGGAAGACCTCGAAAAGTATCCCCGAGATATCAACAGAGATATTTCCATCCTTGAAAAATCCGGTCTGGTAGATGCTGTTTACATTCCTGAAGTTACAGATATTTATCCTGAAAAAGCAGAAAGCCAGCATTATGATTTTGACGGATTGGAAAATGAAATGGAAGGAAAATCCCGACCGGGGCATTTTGACGGAGTAGGAACGGTTGTAGAAGAACTTTTCAGTCAGGTAAAGCCCGATAATGCTTATTTCGGAGAAAAAGACTTCCAGCAACTGGCAATTATCAAAAAAATGGCTGAAAAGAAAAAACTTCTCATCAATATTAAGGGTGTTCCAATTTACAGAGCAGAGAACGGACTTGCTTTAAGCTCCCGAAACCAGAGACTTCATGAGGACCGAAGAGTAGCCTCTACTGTTATTTATAAAACACTTAAAAAAGTAAACGATTGGTTCAGAGTCATCACCGTTCCGGAAATCAAAGCCAGAGTACAGGACATTTTTGATCAGCAGAGAGGAATGCAATTGGAATACTTTCTAATCGCCGATGAAGAAACACTGAAAGAAACAGACTTTTTTTACAAAGACCGAAAATTCCGTGCATTTATTGTAGTTGTTGTGGATGGAGTAAGACTAATCGACAATATGCCTCTGGATTAATTCAATCAAATTCAAAATCATCTTAAACTAACAAGCGTTGCCTATGAGAGTAACGCTTGTTAGTTTCACTCTATGCCTATAAATGAAGGTAGATTATATAAAAAATCAAAGGCTTCTTACGAAGCCTTTGAAACACCAAATCACAAAATATTAATATGAAAAAAATTTACTTTTCAGTAAACTTGTGACCCGGCTGGGATTCGAACCCAGGACCCATACATTAAAAGTGTATTGCTCTACCAGCTGAGCTACCGAGTCGGTCACTTAATTTGAATTTACTTTTTAAAAAGTAATATTCTTTTTTTAAGAGCTGCAAAGATACAAATTATTTTGTTCCTGCAAAATTTATTTTTCAAAATCAAAAGCTTCTTGAGAAAGCCCTTGAAACACCAAATCACAAAATATTAATATGAAAAAAATTTACTTTTCAGTAAACTTGTGACCCGGCTGGGATTCGAACCCAGGACCCATACATTAAAAGTGTATTGCTCTACCAGCTGAGCTACCGAGTCGTCACAATTAATAGGATTAAATATAAAATTAAAATTCTAAACTTTACTATTAATTATTCAAATTTTCTGCATTGTGCCTGCGACTGGACTCGAACCAGCACATCCTTAGGAAACCACCCCCTCAAGATGGCGTGTCTACCAATTTCACCACGCAGGCAATAAAAACTACAAAAATCCAGTAATCTTTTTTGCTTGTGACCCGGCTGGGATTCGAACCCAGGACCCATACATTAAAAGTGTATTGCTCTACCAGCTGAGCTACCGAGTCGGTCACTTTATCAACGATTAACACAGTGATAATGTCCCTCGTTTTTAGTGGTGCAAAGATATGAGTTTTTTCTTTATCTCAAAACTTTTTTGCAAATTTGTTTAAAAAAAATTCATGATAATTTCACTGGTCGGATACATGGGAAGTGGCAAATCTCACATTTCCAAAATATTAAGCGATAAACTCAATTTTAAATTAATTGATCTGGATAAAGAGATTTCCAAAAGAAACAAAATGACAATCCCCGAAATCTTCGATAAAAAGGGAGAAATCTATTTTAGAAAGCTGGAAAGAGAGACATTGGAAGAAATTCTTGCGTCCGAAAAAAATACGATTTTAAGTCTGGGGGGCGGAACTCCTGTTTACTATAACAATATGGAAATCATCAACCATAATTCAAAAAGTGTTTTTTTAAGGGCTTCTGTTGCAACTTTAACAGAAAGACTTTCTAAACAGAAGGAAAAAAGACCTTTAATTGCAAATATTACTGATGAAAATCTTGCAGAATTTATAGCCAAGCATTTATTCGAAAGGAATGATTTTTATAATAAAGCACAGATCAGCATAATTACAGACAACAGAACTCCGGAAGACATTGTGAATGAAATAACAGAAAAGCTCTATCTCTAGAGCTTTTTGTTAATCTTCGTTTTCAGAGTCGTCCCCATTTTCGCCAAAGAAATCGTCCCAGTCCGTAAAATCTGAGGCAATATCATTTTCTACGTAATCGTCCATATCTCTGCGGTCTTTTTTCGTAGGTCTTCCCTCACCTTTATTCCGGTAATAATCCTGAGACATTTTACGCATTTTTAACAACTCATACTGTTCCTTATCAGTCACATCTTTTATATGAAGAGGAACAAGCTTTGCTCCGATCCTGCTTTTAGGAATCTGAATTACTTTAATTTGATAGTCAATCTGATTTTTACGGATCTTAATTACATCTCCTTCCTTCACCTCTTTAGAAGACTTTACAACCGACGCACCGATAGACACTCTGTTCTTTTTAATCTCCTCAGTAGCAATGGTTCTGGTCTTATAAAAACGAATGCTCCATAAAAATTTATCTATTCTCATAATTTTTTATACTTTTGTCGTTATATTATTTGTAAAGTAATTAAAGTTTTTTGAAAAATGAAAAAAATATTTTTATATATCCTTGCTGGATCTCTTTGTTTCACGGCATGTAAAAAGGATGATGAAGTTGAAACATTTGTAGAACCGGAAGACATCTCGGTAAGAAATTCATATGATGATCAGGCGATCCAAAAGTTTATGGATGGAAATTACCTTGATTCACAGGGAAATATAAAAGCATTTAGTTCTACAGATACTTCGGATGATAATGAGAAAAAATTATCTGAATTAAATCCTGTAAAACTTCCTTCAGGAGTTATTTATATTATAAGAAACGGAGCACAGCCGAATCCAGGAAAAGCTATATCATCCAATAGTCAAATCAAAACTATGATTAGAGCAAATTATTATTTGGCTACACAAGTTGATGGAAATGTTTCATTTACCTCTACTGGAACTTTAGTAAATACTATAAACGATTCCGGATCACCTGTAACAGATCCTTCTTTCTATTATGTAAAACAAAGCGTTTTGAGTAATGCAACTTTAGAAGCTGCAAAAAACAGAAGTTATTACGAAATTGAAGGTTTTCAAGAAGGATTAAAATATTTTGAATCATATGATAATTTACCAGATGGTAATGCATACAATTTGCAGGGCGTAATCATTGTTCCTTCAAGAGCAGCATTTGCAAGAGATGTTCATTACAACTATGTTGGATATTCTCTTCAAAACAGTTGTTTTGTATTTAACTTTCAACTCTATAATTCAAGACCTAGACCTGTTCTAGAACAATAAAAAATAAAGCGCTTCCCAATAAGAAGCGCTTTATTTTTTATTTGCTTAAAATTAATACTTAGCTTTCTGCTTTACATTTCCTAAAATATCCGGAAAATAGAGATCTGCTAAATGATCAAACTCATCGCCCCTCATGAACATTGTGGCATCTACTTCTTCGTAAGAACTTCTTCCTGCCGCTGCAATCAGCTCATTGCATGTGTGAAGCGTATTTTTATGAAAATGATACACTCTTTCTGCTTTATCCGTAACATCAAGTCCTTTAATTAACATTTTATCCTGAGTAGCAACTCCTGTCGGACACATATTATTATTACACCTCAAAGCCTGAATACAGCCCAAAGAGAACATAAATCCTCTCGCATTATTACACATATCTGCACCCATCGCGATTGCTCTTAAAATGTCTAGACTTGTCAGAACTTTTCCGCTTGCAATCACTCTTAATTTACTTCTTAAATTATAATTATTCAGCGTTCTGTTAACAAAAATCAAAGCAGGTTCCAAAGGCATTCCTACTCCATCTGAGAACTCAGGTGGTGCAGCTCCGGTTCCCCCTTCCGCTCCGTCAATGGTTATAAAATCAGGATAAATCTTCAGAACATTCATCTGGACACAGATATCTTCAAATTCTTTGGTGTCGCCGATGCACAATTTAAATCCAACAGGTTTTCCTCCGGAAAGTTCTCTTAACTGCTGTACAAACCTCAGCAAACCTGCAGCATCAGAAAAAGAAGTATGTGAAGGCGGTGAAATAATCGTCATTCCCGGCGTGACGTGACGGATTTTTGCAATTTCCGGTGTATTTTTAACAGCCGGTAAAACTCCGCCATGACCTGGTTTTGCCCCTTGGGATAATTTAATTTCAATCATCTTTACATTGGGTAAAGTGGAATATTTTTTAAACAATTCCGGATTGAATTTACCTTCTTCATCACGGCAGCCGAAATATCCTGTCCCAATCTGCCAGCAAAGATCGCCGCCTTCCAGATGATGCGGAGAAATCCCTCCTTCTCCCGTATTGTGGTAAAAATTTCCTTTTTTAGCGCCTCTGTTTAAAGAAATCTGAGCGCGGTCGCTTAATGCCCCGAAACTCATTGCCGAAATATTAAATAACGAAGCATGATAAGGCTGAGAACATTGCTCTCCTCCTACCCAGACTCTCGGAAGCTCTTCCATCGGAGATTTTGCATAAATGGAATGCTTAATTCCTTCATATTTTCTGTGGTTAACTTCGAGCTGTGTTCCGAAAGGCACAGTGTCACTTAAATTTTTGGCTCTCCTGTACACCGCAGAACGCTGATTTCTCGGAAATGGTTTTCCATCGGTTTCTCTTTCAATGAAATACTGCTGCATTTCCGGTGAAATACTCTCAAAAAAGTATCTGAAATAGCCCAAAACAGGAAAATTTCTTAGAATAGCATGTTTAGATTGGGTAATATTATAAATTCCGATTGCATACACAATGGTTAACAAAACAGGAATCCACCAATCTGCCCTTATTAAAAAAGCAACTGACCACGCAACGACGAGAATAATAGCTCCCCAAAGCAAAAATTTGTCTCTCATATCATTTTGAATTTTACCAAAGTTAAAAAATTTAAATTGATATGAACGGCTTGAGAAACATCAAAAACACTAATGAAAGAAGTTATTTTTGGATTAAATATGATGATTTCAGGTTTCGATTTCATTAAAACAAAAAAAGACATCACTCTGATAGCAATGTCTGAATTATTTTAAATGAATTGTTTAAAAGAATATTAAAGTTTCTCGAGAAAACTCTCAAAGGAATTCATCACAGAAACCGTTCCGTCCGCTTCTATTTTTTCAAGCTTTAAGAATTCAATCTGATTGACTGAAGCCTGATCGAAATTCTTCTGAACCCTCACATAATTCTCTGTGAAGCCAAACATTTTTCCGTCTTTGTTTTCGTGTTCCCAAAGTACAGGAAGTGTTTTTCCAAGCTGGGTCTGGTAAAATGCCATCTTTTTCTTTTCAGATAAAATTCTAAGCATTTTATTACGTCTTTTTCTTTCGGGAATCGGAACTACGCCTTCCATTTCTGCAGCTTCCGTATTTTCCCTTTCAGAATAGGTGAAAACGTGCAGATAAGTTATTGGAAGCTCATTCAGGAAGTTATATGTTTCCATAAACAGTTCTTCTGTTTCTCCCGGAAAACCGACAATTACATCCACACCAATCGCTGCATCCGGCATTACCTCACGGATTTTATTGACTCTGTCGGTATATAATTTCGTTAAATAACGGCGTTTCATTTTTTTCAGCAATTCATCACTTCCCGATTGTAAAGGAATATGAAAATGCGGAACAAAACTTTTGCTTTTGGAAACCAGTTCTATGCTTTCATCTTTCAACAGATTCGGCTCGATGGAAGAAATACGGATTCTTTCGATCCCTTCAACCTGATCAAGCTCAGAAATTAAATCTAAAAAAGTATGTTTGTGTCTTTTGTTTCCAAATTCACCTTTTCCGTAATCTCCGATGTTTACGCCTGTAAGAACGATTTCCTTGATGTCTCTTTCAGCAATTTCTTTGGCATTTTTTAATACATTTTCGATGGTATCGGAACGGGAAATTCCTCTTGCCAAAGGAATTGTACAGTACGTACATTTGTAATCGCAACCGTCCTGAACTTTCAGAAAAGCTCTGGTTCTGTCTCCGATAGAGTAACTTCCAATAAAGAAATCGGTTTCTTCAATTTCGCATGAATGAACGATACCTTCGTTTTCAGATTTCTCCAGATCATCAAGATAGCTCAGAATATTGAATTTTTCTTTGGCTCCTAAAACCAAATCTACCCCTTCAATCTGTGAAATTTCCTCCGGTTTCAACTGTGCATAACATCCCACGATTACAACCAGACCATCCGGATTGGCTTTCATGGCTCTTTTTACGTGAAGTTTGCATTCGCGGTCGGCATTTTCAGTTACCGAACAGGTATTGATAACATACACATTCGCTTTTTCATCAAAACTTACCTTTTCGTAACCTGCTTCTGTTAATTGACGGGCAATGGTAGATGTTTCCGCAAAATTTAATTTGCAGCCAAGAGTATGAAATGCGGCAGTTCTTTGAAATTGAGACATTTATTGATTCTGAATTTTGTGGGTGCAAAGATAATAATTTTAAGATGAATTCTGAATTGATTCAGTCTATTGATTAAATTCATCCTTTATTTCCAAACTGTTCTGATAACAAACCGAAGACGAATTATGAATTTCAGGTTCATCAATTTGCTGCAAATCTCTGATACATTGTTCTCTGATATTCCACAATTCATCTAAACCGTAAGTGATGCGTTCTTCGTTCAGCCATTTTCCAAGAAAATCTTTGTGAAATGAAATTTTCTGAGTACCAATTTCGTTGAATTCTATTTCCTTTTCAATCAGCATTTTATCTTTAAATTGATGATAATGTGAACTGCGGTTCGTAAAATCGTAATATTCGTCATCAATTTTGAGATAATTATGCGCTTCCGGAATGTATTTCAAATTAAATTTTTGCAAAGTACCGCTAATTTTCGGAGTGTATTCTGCATCCATTTTAAAAATTCCAAGAATCAGCTTTACATCGCTATGATGATTTTCGAGCGCAAGTTTTCTCAGGGCGGCGTGTTTTGTACTGCAGGTTCCGCCAAAATCATCAAAAACACATTCGACTCTGCTTTTATCATTATTTCTTTTGTAAGGGATCATCGAAACATATTGGCACGCAGAATGAAAATCTGTGATGTTTCTATTTAAAAATTCATCAGAAATAATTCCTTTATTTTGAATGGTAAAGTTCTTCATTACTGCTGTCTGAATTTATTACTCATTTCAGAATTAAATTCCTGCGATTTGTTTCTCGGAATAGAAAGGCTTCGCCAGTCTTCATTTTTCATCATTTTTGCGATATATACAATCTGTCCGATATGATAAGGATAATGCGCCAACTGACGGAAAACGGCATCCATAAATGTATGTGCTTCATTTCTTATGTAAATTACGGAATGTATATTTTCATCATTCATCTGGTTCAGAGCGTAAAAAAAACATTTCCAGCCTTTTTCCCAATATTCCAGAACCTCAGCTTTCGTTTTAAAAGTATCAACAAATTCTTCATCCCTGTTCCGCCATGATTTTTCGCCGTCTTCGGTTAAAAAATTAGTCCATCTGGATAACATATTTCCGGCGATATGCTTAACAATAATCGCTATAGAATTGCTTTCTTCATTAAACTGCCAGAAAATCTGTTCATCTGAAAGCTGCTCAAAAGATTGGTCACCGAGCATTTTGTAATATTCAAAACGTTTTATCAATAAATCCTTCATGATGTAAATTTGAATATCTAAGATAGGGATTTTACAAAACAAAAACCGTTACACAGGCAACGGTTTTCTATTGACTTCTGAAAATTATTCTCTGTTTTTTACCATTACCCAACCTGAATACTTGAATAAGGTGTTCTTCTTATCATTTTCGTTCCAAGAAACCGAATACCAGTAAGTTCCTGTTGGAACTTTTTTGCCTCCGATGGTTCCGTCCCACGTATAATTTCTGAATTTATCCGCCTTGAAAACAAGCGTTCCGTATCTGTCGAAAACACTCAATACCAAATTCTGTTTGTATCCTAAAGCAGAATAATCGATCACATCATTCACTCCGTCTCCATTTGGTGTAATTACATTTACCAAATTAGGGACAACCACAGTAATATCAATCGGTTCGCAATTGTAGGCATCTTTTACAAAAACTCTGCTGTCTCCTCTCGGAAGGTTTGTAAATACGTTGGAATCCTGCCATTTGATTCCGTCAAGAGAATATTTGTACGGAGCGGTTCCACCTGAAACATTTACCGTTATGGTATTGTTGGTAATATCAACTGATGAAATTACCGGCTGTTCCGAAGCATACACTTTTACACTTTGCTTGGTAATACAGTCGCCGCTTTTTAATTTAACCCAATACGTTCCCACTCCTACATTATTGATGGTCTGTGTTGTTGCACCTGTACTCCACTCATAACTCGTAAATCCGGAACCTGCATCCAGTGTGGTTCGGTCTTCCATACAGATAATTTTGTCTTTCAGAACATTGGAATATACCGGCTGAATGACAACTAAATTCACTTTCGCAATTGCAAAACAATTGTTAGAATTAAATACTTTGATGTAAATAACGCCATTTGGAGCGATGTAATTTGAGAATAATACAATTTCATTGGTTCCGTTGTGGGCATCTGCTAAAGAAGGATAATATTTTTTAGTCGTTCCGCTTTGCGTGGTGACGGCTGCAAGACTGAGATTAAATGCTCCCGTTGAAGGATTAGCTTCAATAAAACAGGTTCTTAAAGTGGCCTCGGTAACCACAACAACCGGATAAAATTTCAGAATAATCTGTGCAATAGCTACACAACCATATTGAGAAGTAATTTTAACATACACCGTTCCTTCTGCCGAAACGAAATTAGTGGTGTTCGTAATGGGATTTATTCCCGCATTAAGATCTGAAAGTGAATTATAATAAACCTTTACTGCGGTAGGATCTCCAAAAACAGCAGCGGAAGTTAAATCGTAAATTCCGGTTCCGGCATTGTTGTTATTACAGCTGTAGAGCGTAACATTGGTTCCTGAAATATTTCCGTATTTAAATTTGAAAGCTCCCACCTGTCTGCAGGAATTGATCGGGTTATTCGGGTTTGCAGGATCCTGATAATGGATACTGTAATAATATGTTGTGGCAGTATTAACGGTAATCGGTGACACAATAGGATTTGCTCCGGAAAGTGCTTCATTCTGTGAAGTATGATAACTGATCTGGAAATTGCTGTTGCCATTAAGAATACCGGAAGACAAGGTACTGAAATTAAAAACCATGGGATTTTCGCAGACAATAATTTCTCGCGGATTGGCAGGATTGGCAGCCGGAACTCCTGGCGGAGTAAATGGATGAGTCTGAATATTAGGATCTGTAAACGGCGAAGCCAGTGTTGCCGTTCCTCCCCAATTTAGAGAAAACGGAGCCATTGTAGGATTAAAAACATCTACCCAGTTATCTATATACAAATAGTAAGTCTGCCCCGGTAAAACATCCATATATTTACAGTAAGGCGTTAACGATCCTCCTGCAGCACTAATGATGGTGCTCGTCATATTCATGCCTGTGGAAGCTCCGACTCCGATAACGGTGGCTGCATTACAGCGAACCGGAGAACCAAGACTTGCACAGTTCACATTCGGTCCGTAAATCGCCCAGTCGTAATCTGCTCCCGGATCTGTAGGAACGAGATCGAAAGTAAGCGTTCCGCCTGTTGCAATGGTAAATTTATACCAGATTGAATTGTGCTCACCGGAAGATAAACATCCTCCTAAATTTTCATTAACGGCCCCGATTCCCGTCGGAGAATACGTTATACTGGAATTTCCGCATACCGCAAGTGCTGATGAACAGTCTGCCTGAGCGAAAATAAAAGATGAAATAAAAAGCAAGAAAAGAAGTAGAGTTTTTTTCATATCATGTTGAATTTGGTTATTAATTTGTGCGGTAATTTGTTGTCTATCAAATATAAACAATTCCAATTAAAAATAACAGATTCAACGAAAATAATTCAATAAAAGTTGATTAAAAATGAAATATTTTCAGTGATTACTTGATACTTGTGATATTTCCGCAAAGATTTTCGAGATGAAAAATCTTGGGAAAAGGGCTTTTTACCTTTTGCAGATGTTCTTTATCCTGAATAAAAGTATAGCGTGAGGCGATGGAATTCATATCCGAAACAATAACGAGCCAACATTCGTCGACCGAAGTATCGTAATAAGGAAATTTTTCGTTCTTTTTTTCAATCAGCTCTACAATTTTCTCAGAACATAATTCATCAAAAAGATTCATATTGTATTCATGGGTAATAAAAACATTTCTGCGGTGGAAAGACTTTCGGATTCCTTTCACATTTCCTATAGGTTTTCCTTTTTTGATGCTTTTACAGATATTTAAAATAATTTCCTGCTGGTTTTCCAGAGAATCCAGTTTGATGTTTGAGTGAAATTCTAAAAAATAAACACCACGAAATTTCGTAGTGTCTTCATGTTCCAATAATATTTCTGCCTGACGGAAAATCTTGTTCAGATTGCTTTCAACTTTCTTCATTTCAAGATGATTGATCACTTCGGTAAGTTCGATTCCGATTTTCTTGTCGTTGAATTTTGCGATAAAGTCGGGACTTTCGCAGGTTAAATCTTCAAATTTAACTTCAGGGAAATGGTGCATGAAAGAATTGAGCAGTAAAATTTCCGCTTTCTTTTTATATTTTTCGCGGTCGTGAAGCGGAGATTCGTCGATCTTACGGTGATACTTTTCTATCGGCTTCTTTTTCAAGTGTCGGTTCAGATAATATAAGCTCAGATTTTTAATTAAATCTTCATCAGAAAATGCCTTTTTCATCTGCTTATTATTTTATTGTTATGGAAGACATAAAACTTCCGGTTTCAGATCATGAAGTTTTGATTATCAAAAATTTACATATTAAAGGTAAATAAAAAACAGATTCAAAAAGTATTTTTAATGTTAATTTATAAAATAATTAATGTAGAGTTTATTTTCATAATTAATACCTTTGCCTCCTCACTTAATAAACTGTTACACATGGATTTTAAAAATTTTAAAATACCTTTTAGCGTAAATCCGCAGTATTCCAAGAAAGTTGCTTATTTTTCTATGGAATTTGCGATTGAGCAGGTGCTGAAAATATATTCGGGAGGATTAGGATTTCTGGCGGGTTCCCACATGAGAAGTGCTTACAATCTGAAACAGGATCTTATCGGAATCGGAATTCTCTGGAAATTCGGGTATTACGATCAGGCAAGAAATCATGACCAGACGTTACAGCCGACCTGGACGAAAAAAATGTACAGCTTTCTGGAAGATACCGGCATAAAATTTCAGATAGAAATCCACAGCGCTCCGGTTTGGGTAAAAGTATGGTACCTTGATCCTGAGATTTTCCACACGGCTCCAATGTTTTTCCTATCAACGGATGTTCCTGAAAATGACCACATTTCTAAAACCATCTGTCATAAACTGTATGATGCCAATGAATCTACAAAACTGGCACAGTATATTCTTCTAGGAAAAGGAGGGGCTAAATTGCTGGATGAAATGAACATTGAAAGAGATGTTTATCATTTAAATGAAGCTCACGGACTTCCTGCAGCGTTCCATCTGCTTAAAAAATACAACGGAAACCTGAATAAAGTGAAAGAAAAGCTGGTTTTCACCACGCACACTCCTGAAGAAGCTGGAAATGAAAAGCATAATATGAGGCTTTGTTATGATATGTCTTATTTTTCAGGCTTCAGCATGGAAGAGGTAAAAAATATCGAAGGTTCTGATGATGACCGGTTCAACCATTCACTTTGCGCGTTGAAAATGGCAAGAATAGCAAACGGAGTTTCTCAGCTTCACGGAGTGGTTTCCAGAGCAATGTGGAGCAAATATCCGGGAATCTGTGAGATTACTTCAATTACCAATGCGCAGGAATTCAAATATTGGGCAGACAAACCGCTTTACAATGCAAAAGACGAAAACGACGAAACGGTTTTCGATTACCGTAAAAAGCATTTAAAGAAAAGACTATTTAAAATCGTAGCCGACCAGACCGGAAATTTATTCAACCCAAATGTTTTTACGATTGTCTGGGCGAGAAGATTTGCAGGATATAAACGTGCCGATTTGCTTTTACATGACAAAGACCGATTCTACAAGCTGTTGAATCATCCGAAATATCCGGTTCAGATCATTTGGGCAGGAAAACCTTATCCGATGGATTATTCTGCGATTTCTACATTCAATTCTCTGGTGGAGGAAAGCAAAAACCATAAAAATATGGCAGTTCTTACAGGATATGAGTTGTCTTTGAGTAAATCTTTAAAGCAGGGTTCTGATCTTTGGCTGAATAATCCGAGAGTTCCGAGAGAAGCTTCCGGAACCTCCGGAATGACGGCTTCCATGAACGGTTCTGTAAATCTTTCCACAGATGACGGATGGATCCCTGAATTTGCGAAACATGGGGAAAATTCTTTTGTGGTTCCGAAAGCAGATTATGCCAACATGAGCATCTACGAACAGGATAATTATGATCTTAACAAGTTATACGAAATTCTGGAAAATGAAATTCTTCCTACGTACTATGACAAGCCGGATCAGTGGAGAAAAATCCAGTACAATTCTATGAATGACGTGAAAGATCAGTTTAACAGCGACAGAATGGCGGATGAATATTACAGAATTATGTATAATGATTAAAGTTAATTGTTAATAAGCTTTTAAACTATTAAGAAAAATTGAGTTTTTGAGCATTATTAAGTTTATATTGAAATCAGAAATGATTCATCCTAATGTGGCTTAACTCCTTAAATCAATCTTAAGGGTTCAATATTTAAAACAAACAGGCTTGGAAAATTTTCCCAAGCCTTGTTTATTTTAAGTTACTCTTTTTTCTTTTTCGGCACTTTTAAGCCTTCCTGTTTCGCTTCAGAAATTCCGATGGCAACTGCCTGTTTTCTGCTGGTCACTTTTTCGCCGGAAGAAGATTTCAGTTTTCCTTCCTTAAATTCGTGCATTACTTTTCCTACTTTTTCCTGAGCTTTTTCAGAATATTTTGTCTTGCTCATACTATTGATATTTTAAGATTTGGGTAAAGAGACACCGATTTCGTACACTTGGGCGTGCTTTAGATATTTAGAACGCTCTCTTGAAGTTACCGATTCAAAATGATCATTTTTTATCACTACAATCGGGTCTTCAATGTTTTCGATTTCAAAATTGGCAATATATCTTTCATCGGGTGGAGACTGTTGCTGTTTTGCTTTTATTTTCTGCAATTCATCGGCATATTTTCTGAATCCGGGATCTGACGAATGGATAAATTTATATTCATCTCCCGCATCTACGAAATAATGTAACTTTTTTTCAAGAAGTCCGGCTTCGTTACAGATTTCAGGATTATCATTTCCGTCTTTGAAACCTACTTCTACCAGTTCCCCTCCTTTTTTATGGGCACATGCTTCTGCATCTTTATAACTGGAAAATCCGGTATATATAATTTTGTCGTCTAACTCGTATCGG
Organism: Chryseobacterium gambrini; assembly: GCF_900156825.1. GTDB lineage: Bacteria > Bacteroidota > Bacteroidia > Flavobacteriales > Weeksellaceae > Chryseobacterium > Chryseobacterium gambrini. The sequence goes on from NZ_FTOV01000005.1 coordinate 59,012, forward strand.
TTCAGTTTCTGGTTAAAATCATTCGTTTCCATAATTATATTTTAATTTGATTGTATCTTAATATATCCAATTTTACTGCCAAAATCAGAGATTTAAAAAGCTTTTTTTACCATTTTAAAAATTATTATATTTGAAATCTTTTAAAATTAGAAATGAAAAAATTCTTACTAACGCTTACAGTTGCTGTGGCATTTCAAAGTTTATCCGCTCAGGAAATTACTTTAGATAAAATATATTCAGGTTATTACCGTGGAAAAGGCATTGCCGGAATTACATCCATGAAAAACGGTGAAAATTATCTGGTTATCGAACAGGGAGGAATTGCAAAATATTCTTACAAAACTTCCCAAAAAGAAGGAAATCTTGTCGACGGACAGTTCCAGAGCTATGAATTTTCTGATGATGAATCTAAAATTTTGTTGCTGAAAGACAGTGAACCGATTTACAGACACTCGTTTTTAGGAAAATATGAAGTAAAAGATCTGAAATCCGGAAAAACAGTAAGTCTTAATGAAGGAAAATTTGTTCAGGAGCCAAGATTTTCACCAGACGCTACAAAAGTGGCTTTCATTGTGGATAACAATCTGTTTTATCAGGATCTGAATTCCGGAAAAATCACACAGATTACGCAGCACGGTGTTAAAAATAAAATTTTAAACGGACTTGCAGACTGGGTTTATGAAGAAGAATTCGGGCACGCAAGACTGTACGAATGGACAAAAAACTCGGATGCGATTCTTTTCGTAAAATTAGACGAAACGGAAGTTCCGGAAATCTATATTCCGATTTACGGCAAAACGCTTTATCCAAGCGAAATGCGTTACAAATATCCAAAAGCCGGAGAAAAAAATTCTGTCGCTTCAGCACATATTTATCAGTTGAGCGACGGTAAAAAGACAACCGTCAATTTAGACAGTTTCAAACATTATTATATTCCGAATGTTATTCAGACAGCAAAACCGGACGAAATTGTTTTGATTACTTCAGACAGAATTCAGAATGCTTCTGATGTTTTAAAAGTCAATACAAAAACCGGAGCTGTACAGAAATTATTCACCGAAACCGATGAAAAATGGATCGATACAGACAGCCCGACTCTGGAATTTTTAGAGGACAATTCTTTCCTTTGGGGTTCTGAAAGAGACGGAAACCGCCATTTGTACTGGTATGATAAAGATGGTAAACTGAAAAAACAGGTTACAAAAGGAAACTGGGAAGTAACAGATTATTACGGATTTAATCCTAAATCAAAAGAAATTTACGTTCAGACTACCGAAAAAGGAAGCATCAATAAAGTGATTTCTAAGGTAAATATCGAAAACGGAAAATCCCAGTTGATTTCAAATGCTGAAGGAAATAATTCTGCAAATTTCAGCAAAAACTATAATTATTTCATCGAAACTTCTTCTACGGCTTCAAAGCCTTATACTTATGTTTTAAAGGACGGAAACGGTAAAACGGTAAAAGAACTTCAGAATAATGAAGCTCAGCTACAGAAATTAAAAGCTGATAATTTCGTAGAAAAAGAATTTATTACCATTCCGAATGAAGCGGGAGATCAGATGAATGCGTGGATCATCAAGCCTAAAAACTTTGATAAAAATAAAAAATATCCATTGTTTATGTTCCAATACTCTGGTCCCGGTTCTCAGCAGGTTGCCAATTCATGGGATAACGGAAACGGAATATGGTTTGAAATGCTTGCTCAGAAAGGATATATCGTAGCTTGTGTCGACGGACGCGGAACAGGTTATAAAGGCGCTAAATTCAAGAAAGTGACATACATGAATTTAGGGAAATATGAAATTGAAGATCAGATTGCGGCAGCAAAATGGTTCGGAAATCAATCATATATTGATAAATCCAGAATCGGAATGTTCGGATGGAGTTTCGGAGGGTATATGACGAGTCTGGCAATGACAAAAGGCGCTGATGTTTTCAAAATGGGAATCGCAGTGGCACCAGTAACGAACTGGAGATATTATGATTCTGTTTACACGGAAAGATTCATGAGAACACCACAGGAAAATCCGGACGGATACGATAAAAACTCCCCGACTGAATATGCGAATTTATTGAAAGGGAAATTCTTATTAATCCACGGAACTGCCGATGATAACGTACACTTCCAGAATTCCATGGAGTTTTCGGAAGCTTTGATCCAGAACAAAAAGCAGTTTGATTTTATGGCTTATCCAGATAAAAACCACGGAATTTATGGCGGACAGACAAGACCGCAACTGTATCAGAAAATGACTGATTTTATTTTGGAAAATTTATAATTCGAAAATTTAAGCATAAAAAATCCGGATCTGAAGTTTAGATCCGGATTTTTATTTTCTGCCTTCCCATTCCTCAGAATTTCTGGAAGTATGAAAGACAGAATATACTTCAATTAGATTTTTCTCTTCGCTGTAAGAATAATGAATTCCAAAAGGAAATTTTTTGAGAAAAACAATTCGGGTGTCACCATATTTAAGTTCAACAGACAATGGATTTTCCTTTATTAAATCGATTTTATTCCGAAATTCAATAAGAAACCTGTTCCATAATTTTTCATCAATTTTCCTGTACCAATCGTTGATTTCTTTTAAATCCTGCTTTACAAAATGACCGTAAATTAATTTAGTCGCCACTTTCGAGATTATTTAAATAATCATCCATTTCAGACTCAGAAACAAAGCTTTGAGGATTTTCACGTAAATATTCTGCCCTTCTTCCTGTTTCTTCTTTTTGCCATTCAGGAATATGATTAGACTTGCTTTTGAAATGTTTCTGTTTCAAAAAATCAATAAAATCATTCACTTCTTCATAAAAATTTTCAGGAAGTGTTCTGATGTTATCTTCTAAATCTTTTAACGTAATTTCCATTTTCTTCATCTTTATTTCCATCAAAGTTAATAAAATTCGATTATTATTTTTAAAATTCTATATTTGTGAAATTTGAAATTTGTAAACTATGAAGACTAAACATCCTAAAGGATTGCCTTTCCTCTTCTTTACGGAAATGTGGGAGCGTTTCGGGTACTATCTTATCCTCGGAATTTTTGTATTGTATGTTATTGAACCAACCGGCGCAAAAGGCGGTCTCGGACTTCCGGACAAAACTGCAGACGATATTTTCGGAACCTATATTGCTTTGACGTATTTAACTCCTTTTATCGGAGGATTTCTTGCAGACAGAGTTTTAGGATACATCAAATCCATTTATATCGGAGGCGTTCTGATGGCTGCAGGATATATCGGAATGGGGATTTTTAAAGATCTTACTTTATTTTATTCTTCTTTAGCGCTCATTATCATCGGAAACGGTTTCTTTAAACCTACTATTTCTACTTTGCTTGGAAATTTATATTCCGAAGAACCTTATAAAGCCAATAAAGATTCCGGATACAATATTTTTTATATGGGAATCAATATCGGTGCATTTATCTGCAACATTATTGCGGCTTTTATGCGAAACAAATTCGGCTGGGGTGAAGCATTTATCACTGCCGGAGTCGGAATGCTGGTCGGATTAATTATTTTTACCATCGGCAGAAAACATTATATTCATGCTGCTCAGATGAAGCCTGTTCAGGAAGGAGATACCAAACTTTCTGAAATATTAATGAAAGTATTCTTACCGGCAATCATTGCAGGAGCAATCGGCTGGGTTATTCCCGGAAATATATTCGGAAGCGACAATACAGATGCCTTTATTTTTGCCTGCGTTCCTGTCATTTACTTCTATGCTTCCCTTTATTTCAAGGCAAAACCGGACGAAAAATCGTCTATCGGAGCCTTATTATCGGTTTTCCTCATCAGTATGTTCTTTTGGGCAGTTTTCAAACAAAACGGAACCGCTTTAACGAGATGGGCGAATTATTACACCGACAGAAGTGTACCTGCTTCCATGGAAAAACCTTTGGAAAGCATTTACATGGTAGACGGAAAAAGTTATGAAGACAAAGAAGTTCCTGTTTACGACAACCAGTTTCAGTCTCAGAAGGATAAGGACGGAAATACGATAAAAGTTAAGGGAAAAGATGTTTATTTTAAAAATATTTCTCCCGAACAACGTGCAGAACTGGAGAAAAATCCTCAGGCTAAAACCTATCTTTACAATACAGAATTGTTTCAGTCGATCAATCCGTTTTGGGTAATTGCTTTAACGCCGGTTGTGGTTGGTTTCTGGGCATTATTAAGACGAAAAGGAAAAGAGCCGTTAACGCCAACAAAAATTGTTTTGGGACTTTTCATTTCAGGATTATCCTGTTTAGTGATGGTTTTAGCAGTCTGGGCAGGAGATAACGGTGCTGTAAAAGTTTCGCCGTGGTGGCTGGTTGCAAGTTACGGAGTCATTACCGTGGGAGAATTATGTCTTTCACCCATGGGATTATCCTTCGTTTCCAAACTTTCTCCTGCAAGAATTACAGCGTTGATGATGGGCGGATTCTTCCTTGCCAACTCCGTAGGAAACAAACTTTCAGGAATTTTAGCCAGTACATGGTACAATTACGACAATAAAATGAACTACTTTTTAGTGAACTTTGCTTTGCTGATCTTTGCAACCCTTTTAGGTTTATCCATGCTGAAAAGATTAAACAAAATCATGAAAGAAAAAGGGCATTAATCCCTGTTCACAATACAGAAAAGCAAGCTGCGGAATTATTCTGCGGCTTTTTTATTTAAATATAAAATTAAAACCTTGCTGAAAACACAAAAAAAACTATATTTGTCAGTCTTAACAAAAATTAACAATAAAAATGGATAATACTGAAGCATTGAGTCCGAAACCGGATGAATTTGTAGAGAACAAGAATTCCAGACATCCGAAAGGGTTATGGGTTCTTTTCGGAACAGAAATGTGGGAGCGTTTCAACTTTTATGGAATGAGAGCTTTATTAACGCTCTTCATGGTAAATTCCTTATTGATAAAAGAAGCTGATGCAGCAATCATCTATGGTGGATTTTTAGCTTTATGTTATCTTACTCCGCTTTTGGGAGGTTTCATCGCCGACAAATATATCGGTAACAGAAATGCAATTCTTATCGGAGGAACATTAATGGCAATTGGTCAGTTTTTGCTTTTCATCAGTGCTTCAACATTCTCAGGAAGTCTGGACAGTGCAAAAATGTTTATGTGGCTTGCTCTTTTCATCATCATTTTCGGTAACGGATTTTTCAAACCGAATATTTCTTCGATGGTAGGAAGCCTTTATCCGAAACAGGAAAAATCTAAATTAGACTCTGCCTTTACGATTTTCTACATGGGAATTAACATTGGTGCATTCTTAGGGCAGTTTATCTGTCCATACGTAGGAGACGTAAAAGATGCAACAACAGGCGTAAGGGATATTTTTGCCTTTAAGTGGGGATTCCTTGCCGCTTCCATTGCAATGGTAATCGGTACCATTACTTTCTTTATTCTTAAAAACAAATATGTAGTTACTCCGGAAGGAAGACCTATCGGTGGACTTCCGAAAAACAATACAAGTGCAGATTTTGAAGAAGGAGAAACGCAGACTGCTAAATTCTCCGGATCCGCTTTAGGAATTACAGGAGGATTATTTGTTGTTCTTTTCTTTGCTTTCAGATATCTTCTGGTAGGAGAATTCGGATTTAAAGCCGTAGAAATGGGACAGCTTATTAAAGGAATTATTTATCCTTTCATTTATGCAGCAGGGATTTCTCTGGCATTCCTGATCATGAGTTCTGCCGAAAATAAAGTGGAAAGACAGAGAATCTGGGTAATCTATATCGTGTCATTCTTCATTATTTTCTTCTGGGCTGCTTTCGAACAGGCCGGATCTTCATTAACATTTATCGCTGATAATCAAACAGACAGAAATATTTTAGGATGGAATATGCCTCCTTCGATGGTACAGATTTTCAACGGTATTTTCGTTGTTGCTTTGGCAGTTCCTTTCAGTTTGATCTGGGACAAATTAAGAGCAAAAGGAAAAGAGCCGGTTTCCCCGATGAAACAGGCAATGGGATTGGCTTTAATCGCGTTAAGTTACTTCATCATCGCACACAACGTAAAAGATTTAGGAAACTCAGGATTATTGGCAATCAAATGGTTAATGTTACTGTATTTCATCCAGACTTGTGGTGAACTTTGTTTATCTCCTATCGGATTATCATTGGTAGGTAAGCTGGCTCCAAAAAGATTTGCATCCTTATTATACGGAGTATTCTTTATTTCCAATGCTGCAGGTTATGCTTTAGCAGGTTCTTTGGGTGCATTGATTCCTGCAACGGGAGATAAATTCTCTAAGGCACAGGAAATGGGAATTAACCTTCAGGATGTTTTAGATAAAAAAGTAACATTAAATGCTGATCAGGTGGCTGCTTTCGAAAAAGCACAGTTACCGTTGGCAAATCCTACTTTTGCAGGTTTTGAAATCCACAATCTATTTGAATTCTTCATGGTATTCGTTGTTCTTTGTGGTATCGCGGCTGTAATTTTAGCATTAATTTCACCAATCTTAAAGAAAATGATGCACGGTGTAAACTAATCCGCATCAAATAAAATACAATGAAACCTCCGCTGAGCCGGAGGTTTTTTATTTTTATAAATCTCTTAAAAGAATAGTTGATGATCACCAAAGCCAATTGTCATTTTTTAGACCCGAAACCCAAAAATTCCTATATTCACAGTTCAAAAACATTAATGAGAATAGAATGTCAGAAATTTTTAAAAATAATATATCGCAGCACATCACTCTTTCTGAAGAAGAATTAGCAGAATTTTATGGCTTGTTTCAGAAAAAAACAATAAAAAAAAGGCAGTTTTTATTACAAGAAGGTGAAATCTGCAAATTTGAAGGCTTTGTAATAAAAGGACTATTCAAGACCTATCATACTGATTCTGAAGGAATAGAGCAAATCCTTAATTTTGCTACTGAAAACTGGTGGATTACTGATATCGACAGCTTTACCCATGAAAAGCCTTCTCAGCTTAACATAGAAGCACTGGAAGACAGTGAAATTTTAATTATTTCTAAAAGCGATAAAGAATTCGCCTATCAAAACTTACCTAAAATAGAGAAACTCTTCCGCGTCATGACGCAAAAAACACACGTTGCCTTACAACGCAGAATGATTGATAACCTCAGCAAAACCGCAGATAAACGATATACCGATTTTATTGAAAAATATCCACAGCTTTACCAAAGATTAACCAATGTGCAAATCGCTGCATATTTAGGTATAAGTCATGAATTTGTGAGCAGGATTAGAAAAAAAATCGTAAACAAAAAATAATTCAGACTTCATTTATTGAACTTGTTCAATGTTTCAAAGCTTTGGTTTGATGCATCTTTGTACCATTAATAAGACAGTGAGAAAAAATAAAACTTTTACTCAACAAAAGTAAAAAACATGAGTAATCGGAATTATTTCAACAATTTTTTTAACAATTTTATCACTATTCAAAAATGGATATACAAGTACAAAGTTTCAAAACTATTGAAACAAACAATTTTACATTAAAAGTTTATAACGCATCCGAAAACAGCTTTGGTGTTGCATCGGTAATTGTTACCGGTAAAACAGAAGCCGTATTGATCGACGCACAGTTTACGTTGGCAGATGCAGAAAAAGTAGCACAGGAAATTAAAAAAGACGGCAAAAAACTAACCGCAATTTATGTTTCTCACGGAGATCCTGATTTTTATTTCGGCTTGGAGATTTTTAAGAAATATTTTCCGGAAGTTACCGCCTATGCTTCACCGGCAACCATTGAGCACATTAAAAAGACGGCTCAGAAAAAACTGGAAGTCTGGGGTGAAAGATTAGGAAAAAACATCACTTCGAATGTTGTTCTTCCTCAAAATTTAAAAGAAGACTTCATCGAACTGGAAGGCGAAAAACTAGAAATTATTGGATTAGAAGAATTTCCGTCCAGAACTTTCGTCTGGATACCTTCTGTAAAAGCTGCCGTTGGCGGAATCAATGTTTTCGGAACGAGTTTTCACTTATGGATGGCAGATGCACAAACTGCGGAAGCCCGTAAAGAATGGACTTCGGTATTAAACAAAATAGACAATCTGAATCCTGAAATCGTTATTCCGGCTCACGCAAAATCTGAAACGCCGTTTGATATTTCAGCCGTAAAACATACCAGAAACTACATCCAATTTTATGAAGAAGCTCTGAAAACAAACAAAACTTCAGAATCTTTAACAAATGCTTTAAAGAAGGAGTATCCGGATTTAACTTTCGAAACAGCTCTTCAGATCGGTGCAAAAGTGAATACAGGAGAAATGAAATGGTAAAATAAACCATTGTCATTACAATAAAAAACTTTCTAAATCTGAATTAAAAAATCAACAACATGAATAATTTAGAGATCGTAAAAAGCACCTACGAAGGGAAAAATTCAGAAGAAAACGGAAGAAACCTTGTAAAGTATGCTGCCGAAAATATTTCATGGACGGAAGCAAAAGGATTTCCTTACGCAGGAACTTACATCGGGTTGGAAAGCATTACGCAAAATGTTTTCGCCCGATTAGGAAGCGAATGGACAGACTATACATTTACACCGGAAGATTATGTAGCGGGTGAGGATAAGGTGGTTGCTTATGGAACCTATTCCGGCACTTACAACCTTACAGGAAAATCATTTAAAGCAAGAGTTGCTCATATCTGGAAACTGAAGGACGGAAAAATTGTCAGCTTTGAACAGTTTGTAGACAGCCATACCGTAATTCATTCAATGACCTAATTTTATATGATGAAAAAAACAATATTCAGCCTTACTGCAGCAATCATTTTACTTTCCTGCAATCAGAAAAATGAAAATCTTCCACAGCAGAATCTATCAACCAATTCTGATCTTCTCGGAAAAAAAGCAGTGATTACCTTTCCGGAAATGAAAGCAGAGGTAATTTATCACAAAGATTCTACCCTTCACTGGAAAACAACAGATAAAAAAGGAGTGGTGAACGAAGGCGATGAAAAAATGGATTATCAAAAGCTGAGTGAAAATCTGCATTTCTTAAACTGGATAGAAAAAGACGGCTGGACGGTAAGTCAGATAGTCGACACAAAAGCAGGAACCGTAAAAGCATTCTGGAGTTTTGCGGACGAATCGAGCCCAAGAGGAAAGAGAAAATCCCTGTTTGTGGACGGAAAAATTGAGATGGTAAAGTAAGTTCAACCTGAAAGCCTGCAACAAGATTGAAAATTTGTATAGATTAACATCCTTCAGATATAAATTCGAAACAATATTTGAATGCAAAACGTCTTTGGTAATTACTTTTTCCGTTATTTTACAGAAAATTTAATTAAATCTTAATCATATCGACCTATGAGTTTAACTTTAGACGAAATACAAAATTTTAAAGGGAAATATCCAAGGCAGATCTGGAGCCTTTTCTTTTCCGAAATGTGGGAACGCTTCTGCTTCTACGGAATGAGAGGAATGCTTGTCTTTTTCATGATCTCGCAGCTTAATTTTCATGAAAGTGAAGCCAATCTTCAATATGGTGCAACGCAGGCTTTCGTCTATGCTTTTACCTTTATCGGAGGTTTATTTGCAGATAAAATTTTAGGTTTCAGAAAATCTTTGTTTTGGGGTGGGCTTTTAATGATTGTCGGAAGTTTAATTCTTGCAACAGATCCTCATAAGTTTTTCTTTCTGGGAATCGCGTTTACTGTAGTGGGAACAGGCTTCTTTAAACCCAATATCTCATCAATGGTCGGTCAGCTTTATAAACCGAATGATTCAAGAGCTGATGCCGGATTTTCATTGTTCTATGCAGGAATTAACCTTGGAGCATTACTGGGTGGATACTTTTGTATTGCCATCGGAAAAGGAGAGATTTTATCAGATGTAATTCCGGAAATGTTAAGATGGAATATTGCATTCGGATTAGCTGCAGTGGTAATGGTCATCAGTTTAATAAATTTTGTTTTTACCCAGAGAAGCTTAGGAACGATCGGACTTCAGCCGGGACATCCTGAAAATGAGACAAAATCTGCGCCTATTCCAAAATGGCAGGAATACGGAGTGTATGTTTTATCATTACTTTTTGTTCCGATTATCATGGTGATGGTTGCCAAAACAGAATATACGGATTATTTTATGTGGACAATAGGACCGCTTACTTTAATCTATTTATTTTATGAAATGACCAAAGTAACCCCTGCTGAACGAAACAAACTTTGGGCAGCATTGGTGTTCATCCTGTTTTCCATTTTATTCTGGGGAATTTATGAGCAAAGCGGAGGTTCATTAAGCATTTTCGCTGCAAAAAATTTAAATAAAGATTTATTGGGATTGGATCCGAATGGCGTTAACAATTCCGGAGGTGCATTCTTTATTATCTTTTTAGCTCCGTTAATCGGATTGCTCTGGATCTGGATGAATAAAAGAAAAATTGAACCGAATACCATCATTAAATTTGGTCTGGGATTCATCTTCTTAGGTTTAGGATACTATATTTTGTTCGCAACGAGACTTTTTGCCAATCTTCAGGGTATTACTTCCCTTAATTTCTTCACCATCGCATTATTGGTTATCACACTCGGAGAACTATGCCTCTCTCCTATCGGATTATCCATCATGACGAAACTTTCCACGAAAAACCTTCAGGGAATGATGATGGGAATGTGGTTTTTAGCTTCTGCCTACGGACAGTATGTGGCAGGAATTATCGGGGCAGGTTTGGCGACCACCAAAGAAGGTTCTACCAACTATGATGCTTTGATCACTTATACCGATGGATATAAACAATTGGGATTATACGCGGTAATTGCCGGAGTGGTATTAATTTTGATTTCCCCGCTTGTGAAAAAATTAATGCAGGATGTAAAATAAAAATAAGTAAATGCTTACATTTACTTTAAAAATACCAAATCATGAAGAAAATTATAAGTTTAATAGCACTCTTTTTAGTCACTTTCAGTTTTGCGCAGGTAAAATGGATGACCATTGAAGAAGCACTGAAAGCACAAAAAGAAAATCCTAAAAAAATTCTCATCGATTTTTATGCAGACTGGTGCGCTCCGTGTAAGATGATGGATAAAAAAACATACGGACATCAGGTAATTGCTGATATGCTGAATGAAAGTTATTATCCGGTAAAATTCAATGCGGAAGATAAAAAGGAGATCGAAATTTTTGGAAGAAAGTTTTCTAATCCGAATACAGAATATAAGAAAGGAAGAAATTCCTTACACGAATTTACTCAGTATATGAATGTTGCAGCCGTTCCGAGTACGGTTTTTCTGGATGAAAGCGGTAATCCGATCACCATTTTACAGGGAGAATTATCCGCAAAGGAATTAGAACCTTATCTGGAATTTATTTCGAAAGATCTTTTTAAGAAAATCCGTTCGCGGGAGCAGTGGGAAGATTATCAGAAAAAATTTAAATCTAAAATAAAAGAATAAAAACACAGGCTTTCAGCAATGAGAGCCTTTTTTAATTTCTAATTTTTCCCGAAATTCGTGGCTCCTAAAAATGAATTTAGAAACCTCCATAGAATACGTAAAAGGAATCGGTCCGGAAAAAGCCAAACTCATCAAAAGCGTTCTGGGAATTTCCACCGTGGAAGATCTGCTGAACTTCTACCCGCTACGTTATCTGGATAAAAGCAAAGTTCATAAAATTTCGCAGCTTGGAGACGTTTCCACAGACGTGCAACTGAAAGGGAAAATTACCAACGTTCAGGAAATACAGACCGGAAAAACCAAAAGGCTTTCGGCGAAATTCAATGATGATACAGGATCGATGGATCTGGTTTGGTTTCAGTATTCAAAATGGCTGAAAGAACAGCTTCCTGTGAATAAAGAAGTTTTTATTTTCGGGAAAATCAATGTTTTCAACAACCAGTTTTCGATGCCGCATCCCGAAATAGAAATTGAAGAAAAGAAAGATTCCGAAAACCGTTTAAGACCCATTTATCCAAGTTCGGAAAAACTGACCAAAAGAGGACTGAATCAGCGGTTTTTTCAGGTTGTGTTACGAAATGTATGCAAAGAAATCCCGAATCTTATCCATGAGAATTTTCCGGATTATCTGATGAAGGCATTTAAGTTTTTATCAAGGCCGCACACCTATCTCAATATTCATTTTCCGAAGGATATGGAGCATTTTGAGAAAGCCGATTACCGCTTAAAATTTGAAGAATCATTTTTCTTTCAGTTAGGATTCGGGCTGAAAAAGCTTCATCACAAAAGCCATACTGCAGGAAATCCTTTCCCTGTTGTTGGAGATTATTTTAATGATTTTTATGAAAATCATCTTCCGTTTGATTTAACGAGAGCTCAGAAAAGAGTACTCAAAGAAATCCGGATGGATATGAAACGTCCGATCCAGATGAACCGGCTTTTGCAGGGAGATGTAGGTTCCGGAAAAACCATGGTTGCTCTTTTAACGATGCTTATAGCAAAAGACAATGGCTTCCAAAGCTGCATCATGGCTCCTACGGAAATTCTTGCCCAGCAACATTATAACGGAATTAAGGAACTTTTAGAAAAGACGGAAGTTAAAATCCGGCTTTTAACAGGTTCTACAAAAAAATCCGAACGGAATAAAATTCATGAAGAACTGGAAAGCGGCGAACTTTCTATTCTTGTGGGAACTCATGCGGTTTTAGAAGATAAAGTGAAATTTAACAATCTTGGTTTAGCCATCATCGACGAGCAGCATCGGTTTGGTGTGGCACAAAGAGCAAAACTTTGGGCAAAGAATAAAATTCCGCCTCATATTCTGGTCATGACGGCAACGCCGATTCCGAGAACTCTTGCGATGAGTTTTTATTCGGATCTTGATGTCTCGGTTATCGATGAACTTCCTGTTGGAAGAAAGCCCATCATTACCGCTCACAGAAGGGAAAAAGACCGTGCTTATGTTTATAATTTCTGCCGCGAGGAAATCCAGAAAGGACGGCAGGTTTATTTTGTGTATCCTTTAATTGAAGAATCTGAAACATTAGACTACAAAAATCTGATGGAAGGTCTGGAAAATGTGATGGATAATTTCACACATTACAATGTGGCGATGCTCCACGGAAAGATGAAACCGGACGAAAAAGATGCTGCCATGAATTATTTTGCCTCCGGAAAAGCAGAAATTATGGTTGCTACCACCGTAATTGAAGTCGGGGTAAATGTTCCGAATGCCTCGGTTATGGTCATTGAAAGTTCTGAGAGATTCGGGCTTTCCCAGCTTCACCAGCTTCGTGGACGTGTCGGTCGTGGTGCGGAACAGAGCTATTGTATTCTGATGACTTCGGACAAATTGTCTAAAGACAGCAGAACGCGTATTAAAACGATGGTGGAAACCAATGACGGCTTTAAAATTTCTGAGGTTGATATGCAGCTTCGCGGTCCCGGAGATATTTTGGGAACCCAGCAAAGCGGTGTGGTGGATTTTAAAAGACTGGATCTTGTGAATGATGCTGCCATTATTAAGGCAACCAAAAAGACGGTGGAAAAAATACTCGAAGCAGATCCGCTATTATCCAGACTGGAAAATCAGATTATTAAAAACGATTATCTGAGAAATTACAAAGGAAAAAACAAGTGGAGTAAAATCTCCTGAAAACAAAAAACCGCGAAAAGATCTTGTCTTCACGCGGTTCCCCCTTATAAAACTGTTATTTGAAGAAAAATTACTTTACTTCTTTAAAATTCACGTAAGCTTTTCGCTTAATATTTTGTGATGTGGTGTGATGAATATGGTAATGTATATGATGTTTAAGCTTAAAAAATAATGTAAAAAAAACAAAATGAATTAAGTTTCCAATTGCTTATTTATAAAAACTAACTAGGTTTCTGACAAAGGATTTGAAAAATGAAACGATATATATTCCTTTGGCAGCACTGAGTTTTCATGATTGTACCGTTTTGTTTAAAGATCTTCTGCGCTTATAATTGGAAATTATTATAATTCATTTTGTTTAACTAACATTGTGATTTATATAATTTTTTTCAAAAACTGAAACAATTTTCATTCTTCATTTATCGTTTTTTGATATAATAAATCTGTGTTCCAATTTCGGTAATTTCTCAAATGATAATATCCGTATTTCTTTACCCAATTATCACCTTTGTGTGAGTATTACTTTACAAATATAAAACTTTAATTTTAATTCCAAAATAATTTAATCAAATTTTTCACACTTTCATGATAAAATTATTTTTATTGAATCCCGAAGTGTGATATTGCCAGTTTATGGTGATAATTTCACTCACAATCTTCTTCATATCTTTATAATTATCAGGAAGTTTCATTAGAATATTGGCTCCTTTCACCAAAAAATCATCTTCCTCGTCATTTTTAAATTTTTCTGAGTAGATAAGGATCACCATAGTATTAAACTTCACATCGGATTTTATTTCTGACAAAAATTCAGAATTGTCTTTTTCAAGAATACTCTTATTGATCCATACCATTTCAGGAACCAAAATATCTTCTTCACCCAACAAATCCATGACACATTTTACATTGTGGAAAGTATTTGTTGTAATGGCTATTTTTGAATCCGTAAATATATTCTCAAAAAAAATTCGCTTTCCTTCGTCGTCTTCTATAAGAAACACATTCAGATAATCTTTGGTCATACAGCCTTCAAATATTGTCCGTTGGTATGAGATAATTTTCTCCTCAGCGAAATAATTTTCTGGAACTGAGAAGGCGTCATTCCCGTCGTATTTTTAAACTGTGTGCTGAGATGTGCTACACTTGAATAATTTAAACGGTAAGCAATCTCCGTAAAACTGAGCTTCTTACTGATAATCAGTTCTTTTGCAAACTCTATTTTGCGGATAATAAGAAAATTCTCAATGGAAGTATGCGTAATCTCCGAGAACAGATTCGAAAGATATCCGTAGCTGTGATTGAGTTTTTCGGCAATGTAAATGGAGGCTTTTACAGAAATTCCTTCTTCGGAAGAAATAAGTTCTACAATGGCATCTTTAATTTTCTGCACCAATGCAGCTTTTTGATTTTCAATTATTTCTATTCCGTAGTCTTCAAGGTTTCTTTTAAAATTTTTGTGCTGCTCCTGGGTAAGAGATTCATAGAACTCTACTTCACCGAAGTTCAAAAGCCTGTATTTAAGACCTTGCTCCCGAAGTTTCTCGTCCAGTATCTTTTTGCAGAGGGTATTGAAGTCAAATTTTACATACATTTTCATCTTTGATATATCCTTTAATGTTTCATTGTAAATATAAAAATTTTATTTCAATTAAAAGTGAAATAATAAAAATCTGCTATTTTTTGCATAAATAAAAAACTCCTGCATTAATAAATACAGGAATTTAAACACTAAGGATGAAAAAAAATATACTGATAAAAAGCCAATAAAGCTTAGCACCAAGCATATGAATGTACTGTTATAGTTGATTTGGTACAGCAAAGATGCGGAAAATAAATAAATCACGTTTTATAGAATTATGTTTAAGATTTATAAAATTCCAATCTGTGGTGTCTTAAAAGACAAATTCCATCAGATAATCATCCATTACAAAACCGTCTCCTATATCCAGAACCACCTCATCATATACTTTAAATCCCTGAGATTCGTAGAAATTTTTAGCGTTATTTTCCTTATTCACATTCAGAATAATTCTTTTATCATTACTCTCAGAAATTTTCTGCTTTAAAAAGTTCAGGGCTTCTTTTCCAAAACCTTTCCCCTTACTTTCCGGAACCAGATAGATTCTGTGGAGCTTCGTTGTGGCATCTTCGTAACCGTTTTCATATCCCATAAAGCCTTCAAAGGAATTATTATTTTCATCAAAAATTAAAAAATAATGATAATCCGGATTCTTTAAATGTGATGAAATTTCTTCTTCCGAATACATTTTCCCTAACATATAATCAATCTGTTCATGGGAGATAATTCCCGAATATGTACTTTCCCAGGATCTTCTTGCCAAGTCTTGAATCATCGGAATATCTTGTTCAGTAGCTTCTATTAATTTCATTTAATTAAATTTTAAAAATTGAAAAAGGTGAAAGAACCGATTCTTTCACCTGATATTTTGGAATGCTTTAAAATGTTACTGTGAATTCACCATTCATTATAAAGCAGATTAATAACTTTCTTTTAAATGTTTGCCATTTCAGCTTTAATTTTAGCATGAAGCCCTTCTGAAGCCGCGATCAACGGAAGTCTCAGATAGTTTTTGATGATTCCCATTTCTGCCAGAATCACTTTAATTCCGCAAGGATTCCCCTCAGCAAAAATCAGTCTTGTGATCTCAACCAACTTGTTATGGATTTCATAGGCTTCATCCACTTTTTTATCAAAAGCCAACTGAACCATGGTAGAAAATTCTTTAGGATACGCCTGTCCGATCACAGAAATTACCCCTGCTCCACCTGCTAAAGTTACAGGAAGTGTATATTCATCATCCCCAGAAACCAGATTGAAACCTTCCGGCTTCTTTCTTAAAATATCGAAGTACTGAAGAATATTCGGAGCCGCTTCTTTAATCAGGAATAAATTAGGGAACTCTCTTGCCAAACGCAGCGTTGTTTCTGCCTCTACATTTTGTCCTGTTCTCGAAGGGACGTTGTAGATAATAATATTTTTCCCGGTTGAAGCCAACATTTTATAATGCTGATAAAGCCCTTCCTGATTGGGTTTGTTGTAATAAGGAGAAACAGAAAGCACAGCAGTAAATTCAGAAAGATCTGCTTCTTCAATCTGTTTCTTTACTTCAAGAGTATTGTTTCCGCCGATTCCCAAAACCAAAGGAACACGTTTATTACTAACCTTAATGATATGCTCAATTACCTGTTTCTTTTCCTCAGCAGAAAGCGTTGCAGCCTCCGCTGTAGTTCCCAAAACAACTAAATAACCGGTTCCGTTTTCGATATTGTAGTCTACCAACTTTGTTAAACTATCGAAATCTACGGATAAATCTTCATTAAAGGGCGTTACCAAAGCAACACCTACTCCTTTTAAAATGCTCATCTGTTAGAATTATTTTTGCCAAATTTAATCATTTGTGAGAAGAATTTCTAATAATTAATAATGTTTTATTATACATATAATTATATTTGCATATACTAAAAGATATAATGGAGTTATCAGCTAAATTGTTTATCAATATACAATAGAATGATAATTACCAATACCTTAATAATATAATTGTTGACGTATGAAAAATAAATTCTTGTTATTAGGAATTGCTCTGACTGCCCTTTCGGCTTGTAAGACGGCTTCTTCGGCTTCTTCCATGCAGATTGCAGAGGTAAAGACCCAGAAAAATATTTCTATTAATAATGAGCTAAAAAATGATGAGGAATTTGTAAAAATTATCGAACCTTATAAGCAAAAACTGGATAAAGAGATGAACCAAAAGATCTCTCATACCAATATAGACCTTACCAAACAGGGAGATAACAGTAATTTAGGAAATCTTTTAGCAGATTATACTTTTGACGGAGCAGATGTTTGGGCAAAGAAAAATATACAGAAAAATGTAGATGCAGCCCTCATTAACATCGGAGGAATCCGTACCACGATCGGGAAAGGAGATATTTTACTGAAAAGTGTATTTGAAGTAATGCCTTTTGAAAATGAAGTGATTATCGTAAAAATGAAAGGCAGCGATCTTCAGGGACTTTTCGATTATTATGCAGAACATCAGGTAAACAATCCTGTTTCTCATTTGTATATAGAAACCAATAACGGACAGCTAACCAAAACTTTAATCAACGGAAAGACAGTAAATCCGGAACAGGATTATTATATTGCCACTTCAGATTATCTGGCTTTGGGAGGCGACAATATGAAATTTTTCTCGAAAGGGGAAATGATCCCGACAGGAATTAAATTAAGAGATCTTTTCATCGATTATTTTAAGAAAACTCCTGAAGTGGTTCCCAATACAGATGTTCGTCTAAATTTTATCGGTAAAAAGTAATGGATAGAAAAAGTTTTTTAAAAGCAATAGGTGGCGGAACTTTAGCAATGGCTTTAGCTCCCAATATGATGATGGCGGAAGAATTAAACATTCTTGATTTAAAGTCCGCAACGAAACTTACTATTCTTCACACCAACGATCAGCACAGCAGAATAGAGCCTTTTGACGCAAGCTATACCAAAAATCCCAATCAGGGAGGTTTTGCAAGAAGGGCAAGTTTAATACAACAAATCAGAAATCAGGAAAGCAATGTTTTGCTTCTGGATTCCGGAGATATTTTTCAGGGAACTCCTTATTTCAACTTTTTCGGAGGTGAATTGGAGTTTAAATTAATGTCCATGATGAAATATGATGCTTCCACCATGGGAAATCATGATTTTGATAATGGTCTGAACGGATTTTTGAAAGTTTTACCCAATGCAAAATTCCCTTTTATCTGTTCAAATTACGATTTTAAAAATACCGTTCTGGACGGAAAAACGTCTCCATACAAAATATTCAATAAAAACGGAATCAAAGTTGGAATTTTCGGAGTGGGAATTCAACTCGACGGGCTCGTTGGCAAAAAACAATATGGAGAAACGGTTTACTCCGATCCTGTAGATGTTGCCCAACATTATTCAAACTTCCTGAAAAATGAACAAAAATGTGATCTTGTTATCTGCCTTTCACACATCGGCTACGATTATAAAGACGAACCTAATAAAATAAGTGATAAAATTTTAGCTGCCAAAACAGAAAATATTGATATTATTCTGGGCGGTCATACCCATACTTTCTTACCGGAACCACAGACTTTTACCAACAGAGCAGACAAAAGTGTTCTGGTAAATCAGGTCGGATGGGCAGGTCTTCTGTTGGGCAGAATAGATTTCTTTTTTGATACTAATAAAAATGTAAAACATATTTCCTGGAACAATCAGGTAATAGACAGCAGTATAATAGCATAAGCATGAAAAAACTCTCTTTAATCTCTCTTGGTATTTTAGCATCCCTGCAAGTTGCACATGCACAGACTATTTCTTCAAAAAAATGGGCAGACTTATTCTCCTACAATAATGTTCTTGCCATGAAAGAAGATAACGGAAAAATAGTTGCAGCAGCAGAAAGCGGGGTTTTCTACTATACCATTTCTACTGGTGAAATTACCAAACTGTCTAAAGCAAACGGTTTGCATGAGGTTAAAGTTTCAGCTTTTGATTACAATCCGCAGAACAAAATCGGTTTGATAGGTTATCAAAACGGCTCGCTGGACGTCATAACTCCGGATGGAATTACTTATGTTGTTGATATTCCTATTGCGACCGGATATAACGGAAGCAAAAAAATCAACCATATCTCAATTACAGGAGATCTTGCTGTTATTTCTGTAGGTTACGGTGTTTCAATATTCGATCTGAAGAAGAAAGAATTTAAAGATTCTGCATTCTTTTTATCAGGAGGAATTTATCAGGCAAGTAATGAAGCCACTATTTTTGGAAATAAAGTGTTTTCTGTAACCAACACCGGTCTTAGAAGCCATGAGATGAATACTACTTTCCCTGTTTTTTCTACCTGGACTACGGAATTAGCGGGTACATTCAAGCATATCGATTCCGAAGGGGTGCTGAGCTTTTCTTCAGCTAATACAGCCTATGTATATAATGGAGGAGCTTTCACTCCGCTTTCACAATCATTTACCAATGTTCATGATGTCGTAGTAACTAATAACAGTATTGTAGTTACGGATCTCAGCAGAGTGTATACATTCGGAACCAACGGAAACTTTAACGCAAACGTAACTTTTGGTGAGGAATGTAACACTGCAACCACTGTAGGAAGCAGTGTTTATGGCGGAACAATTTTTTCAGGAATTAAAAACGAGGGGGGAAATACCTTCAAACCGGATGGTCCTTATCAGAATTATGCTTATAAAATCAGTCTTTACGGAGAAAATCAGATTTTGGTTTCTACCGGAGGAAGAGAAAGCAGATTCAATACCCCTATTTTCAATATAAAAAATCCCGGATTTTATTATTTTGACGGGATGAGCTGGATCTATCCGTCCTATTTTAAAGGAAATTCAACCGTATTCAATGTATTGGATGTTGTTGCAGATCCTGTAAATCCAACTGATGTATTTTTTGCAAACTACATGACGGATGGATCACGCGGAATTTATAAAATGAAATACAATGCAGGAAACAAGGATTTTACTTTCGTCAAAAGGTATGATTTAGGAACTACTAATATCTTCACAAGACGTGCTGTAGGTTTGACTTTTGATGATTCGAACAACCTTTTTGCTTCTATAGCTTTCTCCGGTGACGGTGCTGCACTTGGACCTTATACAGCAATCGGTGCATACGACAGGACAGGAGATGATTTTGTCATAAAAAATACCACTTCTCAATTTGGAGCTTCCCAAAAGGCTCTTTACAGCGAAGGGCTTCTTTTTATTCCTACTCCACGAACTAATAATTTTATAGCTTACGATACAAAGAAAACGCAAAGCACTTCTGACGATACTGCCTATATTTTAACACAACCTAACGGCTTCGCAACAACTTCCGGTGGAACGCTTTCTGTAGCTGTCGATAAATCCGGAGATGCATGGATCGGTACGGATGCCGGACTAAGAGTTTTGCCAAATGCTGTTTCTGCTATAAAAACACCCTCTTCCGCAACAGTTGAGCCAATTATTATAGAACAGAACGGATTGGGTGAAGAGCTTTTCAGAGACGGGCAGATTTTACAGATTGAGGTGGATGCAGGAGACCACAAGTGGGTTTCTGTTGATGGTGGTGGAGTTTATTATCTTTCTGCAGACGGACAACAGACCATTAAACATTTTACCAAAGAAAACTCTCCGCTTCCGACGAATACCATTACCGATATAAAGGTTGATAAAAAAACAGGAAAAGTATATTTTGTTTCTTACGACGGAATTGTAACGTATCAGGGTGATGTTGCCGATGTAACATCAAACTTCGGCAATGTACTTGTTTACCCGAATCCTGTAGTGTATTCTAATTTTAAAGGAAAGGTTACGATTAAAGGATTGGCAGAAGTCACCAATATCCGAATTGCGGATGCTGCAGGAAACGTTGTGCATTCTGCGGTGGCAAGAGGAGGATACTACGAGTGGGATCTCAATAACCAGAGAGGAACAAGAGTAGCTTCGGGAGTATATTTCGTATTAATGACCAATGAAGACGGCTCCGACAAAGCTACGGCGAAGATCGCTGTCGTAAATTAATGAATTCACAGAACGGATTTTTATTATCCTATATAAAATATGGCGAAAATGATGCAGTACTGCACTGTTTCACCGAAGAAGACGGGTTTCAGTCTTATTTTCTGAAAGGAATTTATGCCAAAAAAAATAAGAAAAAAGCCCTTCTTCTGCCGTTAAGCAAACTCAATTTCTCTGTAAATCCTGTAAAAGGAAACGGGATCCAGACGATTTCAAAATTTGAAATGATTAAAAGCAACGATATTTATACGGATATTCGTTGTAATACGGTTGTGTTTTTTATTTCAGATTTTTTAAATCAGAATTTAAGATATGAAAACAAAAATCATCATATTTTTTTCTGTCTTGAAGAATTTACGGATGAGCTGGAAAGCCGCAACTATCAGTCGCATCTTATTTTTTTAATTAAAATTCTAAAAATTCAGGGCGTTGCACCATTATTGAACGAAGGGAAATTTCTTGATCCTGAAACCGGAACTTTTACCTATGAAATAATGCACCAACTGTTTACAGAAGAAGTTTCAGCCATCTGGAAAAGAATTCTTTCTGCTGAAAATCCTTACGGCATTAAAATACATTCCAATTTCAGGAAAGACTTTTTAGATAGCTTACTTTTATATTATCATTACCATATCACCGATTTTAAAATTCCGGCTTCTCTGGAAGTTATTCAGCAGATATTTGAATAATTAATACCTGAGAATTGGCGTTAAGTAAGATATTATTGATTTAAAATTCCACATTTTTCGGTGTTTCAGTCTCAGATTCTGCGATATTTTTTCTAGAAAATCTAGGCATCAGAATTTTCGCTATAAGTCCTGTCCAGCCTGTCTGATGCGATGCTCCTACTCCACGACCGGTATCTCCGTGAAAATATTCATAGAATAAAATATAATCTTTAAAATCCAGATCGTTCTGAAATCTGGGATATTGGGAATTAAATGGACGGTTTCCATATTCATCCTTTAAAAATAATGAAGACAGTCTTCTGCTTAAAGCCTCTGCAATTTCGTCAAGATTGGAATAGTTTCCGCTTCCTGTAGGATATTCCACCAAAAAATCGGGACTGTAATAGAAAAAGAAGCGTTGCAGACTTTCAATAATTAAAAAATTAATCGGAAACCAGATCGGACCGCGCCAGTTGCTGTTTCCTCCGAAAAGTCCGCTGTCACTTTCTGCGGGAGTATATTTTACCTTATAATCTGTTCCGTTGAGATTTAGGGTAAACGGATTTTTTTCATATTCTTTTGAAAGCGCACGAACGCCGAATTCGCTTAAAAACTGATCCGGATCGAGCATTCTGCTTAATAATCTCTTTAAACGGTGACCTCTTAAAAGAGAAAGTAAATGTTTGGATTCATCACCTTTTACTTCCCAATGAGAAACCAGAGCAGCCAGTTCAGGTTTATTTTCCAGAACCCACTTCATTCTTTTCTTGAAATTCGGTAGTTTTTCGATCATTTCGTCATCGATAACCTCAACTGCAAACATAGGAATAAGCCCTACAATTGTCCTTAATTTCAGATACATATGATCTCCATCGCTCGAAGCAATGGCATCATAAAAGAATTCGTCTTCTTCATCCCACAAACTGAAACATTCTTCTCCCATGTTATCCAGAGAATTGGCAATTGCCAGAAAATGCTCAAAAAACTTCATCGCCATTTCTTCATACACATTGTTATACAAAGCAAGTTCCAGAGCAATTCTCATCATATTTAAAGCAAACATTGCCATCCAGCTCGTTCCGTCGGACTGTTCCAGATGTTCTCCGTTGGGAAGCGGCATATTCCGGTCGAAAACACCGATGTTGTCGAGACCTAAAAATCCACCTTCGAAAATATTATTTCCGTTGTTGTCTTTTTTATTCACCCACCATGTAAAATTCATCAGAAGTTTCTGAAAAGCACTTTCCAGAAATTGAAGATCAGGATTTCCTTTCAGATATTCATCAATTTTAAAAACCCTGAAAACAGCCCATGCATGAACAGGCGGATTCACATCACTAAAATCCCATTCATAAGCCGGAAGCTGTCCGTTTGGATGCATATACCACTCAAAAAGAAACAGTTTGAGCTGATGTTTTGCAAAATCGGGATCAATTAATGAAAAACTGATGGTATGAAAAGCCAGATCCCAAGTTGCGTACCACGGATATTCCCATTTGTCGGGCATGGAAATAATGTGTTCATTGTTGAGGTGCTTCCATTCAGAATTTCTGATGTGTTCACGGGATTTTGGCGGTGGAACCTGTGAAGGATCTCCTTTCAGCCAACGTTCCACATTGTAATGATAGAACATTTTGTTCCAGAGCATTCCTGCAAAAGCCTGTCGCTGAACCAGTTTTTCGTCTTCTGTTTTTATTCCGCACTGAATGTCTGTATAAAATTCGTCTGCTTCTTTCTGTCTTGAAACGAAAATTTCCTCAAAATCCTGAAAAGGCTGTTTTAAATCCTGATCTGAAAGTCTGAATTCAAAGGTCTTTGTTTCTTTTGGCTTAAAATTCTCGTCGATGAGAAAGGATGCTTTTGTTCCGAAATCTTTTGGGTTTACGGACTGGGAATTTCCGTTGATGATAAAATCGTTGATTCCGTCTTTGGTATATTTTGACTGGTTCTGAGACTGATAAAGTCTTTCATTATTCGTTTCATTATCGCAGAATAATACTTTCTGAGCATTTTTTGCGTATACATTTTTGATTTCTAAATCGTGATGATTAATCGTGATACAATCTGAATTTTCAGAATTCATCTGAGGTTTGTAATCATTATATCCCCAGTTCCATGTATTTCTAAACCAGACTGTAGGCAGAATGATTAACGGAGCTTCTTGTTCTGATTTATTGACGACCGTTAGTTTTACCAGAATATCGTTCTGACTTTCTTTGGCATATTCAATAAAAATATCAAAGTATTCGTTTTGGTCGAAAATCCCGGTATCAATTAATTCGTATTCGGGATCTTCTTTTCCTCTTTCCGCATTGGTTTTTATTAAATCATCGTAGGGAAATGCATTTTGAGGATATTTATACAGCATTTTCATGTAAGAATGCGTAGGCGTGGAATCGAGATAGTAAAAATATTCTTTCACATCTTCACCATGGTTTCCCTGACCGTTTGATAAGCCAAAGAAGCGTTCTTTCACCATTTTATCTTTTTTGTTCCAGAATCCGACTGAAAAAACAAGTTTCTGAAGGTCATCGCAGATGCCGCAGATTCCTTCTTCGCCCCAACGGTAGGTTTTGGCTTCCGCAATGTCGTGATTGGTGTAGTTCCATGCATCACCATTTGCGCTGTAATCTTCGCGAACCAAACCCCATTCTCGGTTGCTGACATAAGGTCCCCATTTTTTCCATGTAACGTTGGACAGTCTTTCTTTTTCTTTCATGCTGTTTTGATAAGTGATGGTTGATTATTGATAAATGATTAAAAATTTTATCGCAAAGTCAGACAAAGCTTTTCTATCTTTTTTTTCTTCTAAATTAAGATAAACAAAGGCGTTTTACTTATTTTTGAAACACTATTTCTTTAAATACTTTATTGACAAGTGAAACGAATTCACCATTCACTATTTACAATTCATTTTCTTTAATAACGTTCATTCATGTTTCGGCTGCAATGCGCTCCGGATTGAACGGTCTGTCTGAGCTCTTTTTGTAAGCTCCGGAAAAAGCAAAGGCACAAAAAAGCGAGTAGTGAAAGCTGGAAATATGCGCCCAAAGAATTATCCTCCTGTTGAAAAGCTTTCGAACGTTGTCATTCCGCCATCTACAAAAATACTGGCTCCGGTAATGTAGTCTGCAAGATCACTTGCCAGAAACGCCGCCATATTTCCGATGTCCTGCGGTTGACCGATTCTGTTATAAGGAATCAGGTCTAATAATGAGTTTAAAGCTTCGGGAGTGTTCCATGCATCTTTGTTGATGGGTGTCTGGATTGCTCCGGGACAGATGGAATTGACACGAATTTTGTCGGCTCCGTATTCCTGCGCCAAAGTCTGCATGAGCATTCTGATCGCGCCTTTGCTTGAAGCATAATTGGCGTGACCTGCCCAAGGAATGATTTCGTGAACGGAACTGATGTGAATGATTTTTCCACAGGCAACGGAACGCGAAGGATCGATACCACGGCGAAGAAATTCTTTAATGGCTTCTCTTGCACATAAAAACTGACCTGTAAGATTGATTCCGATGACAGTATTCCACTGATCGAGTGTCATTTCGGTGAATTTTGAATCTTTCTGAACGCCTGCGTTGTTGATGAGAATATCGACTGTTCCGAATTGTGAAACCACATCCTGAAACATTGTAACGACCTGATCTTCTTTGGAAACATCGCACTGATAGGTTATTCCGTTTCCGCCTGCATCGGTGATTTCTTTTAAAACGGCTTTGGCTTCATCTGACGAATGCTCCGAAGAGTGATTGACAATAACTGTTGCTCCGGCTGAAGCGAGTGATTTTGCAATTCCCGAACCGATTCCGCTGGAAGCTCCTGTAACGACAGCGACCTGATTGTGAAGAGATATTTCCATATTTTATTATTTGATGTTACTCAAATTTAGGTGAAAGTTTCACGCCAAACATGAAAATTCTGAATTAAAAATTTCTTAAAGTTTGATTTTTAAGGATTATGCAAAAACTCTTTTCTATTGAACCGATAATTTTTTCAAAAATTCTGTTTTACAATTTTTTGTACATCAGATATTGTATTCCGCTTCTGCCCATTCTTGTTTTTCCGTCGAATTTGTAGCCGACTTTGAGGTATAATTCGTAAGCGGAACTATTGTTTTGGTTGACTGCAAGAACGATTTCGCTGCAATCTTTGAAGTGTTCCCCAATAAATTCGTCAAGGAGGATCATTGCTGCTTTTCCAATTCCTTTTCCCTGCGATTCAGGATTTATGGAAAGGGAGCGCAATAATGTAGAATTCTGATTGTCTGTAAGGTCTAATTTATCATTTCCGAAATCCAGCACAAAAAAACCGGCAGGATGATGATTTTCCAGAATGGTGATGGGAAAAGCAAGGGTGTCGCTCCGCTCTTCAATTTTCTGTAATGCCTGTTCTGCAGTTGCGGTGTATTGTGACTGCAGTTCGTCCAAAATATAGCTTACTCCGGGAAAATCTTTCGGTTCGTAAAATTTTAATTTTACCATAATTTAATGATGATAAATATCTTCATACATTACTCCTGCCCGAATTTCAACCGGAAGTTTATTTTCTTCGGGAACAACGGGACAGTTGTAATCATAAGCGTTGTAGGCACAGTAAGGGTGATACGATTTATTAAAATCCAGAATAATGGTTTTTCCTTTTGGGATCGTTAAATCGAGATATTTTCCACCTCCGTATGTTTCTTTTTCATTGGTGGTATCACGGAAAGGCAGAAATAAATGTTCTTTGTATTTTTTCTGTTTGATTAAGTCTAAGCTTTGATACAGCGTTAATGTATATGATTTTCCGTCTAACTGAAATGTTGCTTTTCCATATTCTCTGTAAGGTTTTGTTTTGCCTGAAGAGGTGGGAAGATCAAAAGGTTCTGCATTTTCTGTTTTCTCGAATTTTGCGGTAACTCTGTATTTTAAATTGATCGGAAAGAAAGGATGCTGTTTGAAATTTTTAAAATTATCGCCGCGTAAAGGTGTTTCTTTCGGGTTTAAATATTCTGCATTCAGTTCTTTCTGAAATTTTTTAATTTCGGATTCTTCTTTTGATAATTTTTGAGAAAATATCAGGAGTGGAAAAAGTAAAAAAATGAATATGTATTTTTTCATGAATTTAAAACTATGGTTTATGACGAATATTTTATACTGAGAATAAGCTATTCAGCAGATCATTTTCATTAAGATTCTGAAATTTTCACGCGGTAAATGTCTGATGAATTTCTTTTGATGGATTCTACAAAAAATCCGCCTTCTTCCGGAATAACTTCTTTTAAATCAAAGCTTTTACAGTCTTTCGGCAACCCTGAAAACACCAAGGTGAACCAAAAATCTTTCATAAACGGAACGGGAGTCCAGTTGGGATAAATGGTAATGTTTTCCGCATGAATTAGTTTGCTCTGATGTTCCGACTGATTATCAAAAAGATAGGTTGACTGCCATATTCTTATGAGGTTTCCAAAAAAGGGTGATGCCGGAAAACAGCAATGCACAATAACCTGCTGTTCCTCCTCAAATTTGGTTTGAAGGGATTCTAATAATTCTTTCACGATCACAGGTTTTATAAGTGTTTCTGACATAATTTCTTTGTGAGAAGTGAATAGTCAATTGTTTGTAATTTAATACTTTAATTTAAAAAACTGACTATTCAGCGCTCACTTTTTTTAATATTCGAGTTGTAATTTTTCTTTTGAATAATTTCTCACTTTTTCCGTAAGCTCAGGATGATCTGCCAGTTTTTGCCCATAAGAAGGAACCATTTCCAGTAGTTTTTCTTTCCATTCGCCATGAAGTTTTTCGGGGAAGCATTTTTCAAGCACGTTCAGCATTGCATACACTGCTGTTGACGCTCCGGGAGAAGCTCCCAACAGAGAAGCAATTGTTCCTTTTTTATTCACTACTACTTCGGTTCCGAATTCCAGTTTTCCACCATGTTTTTCATCTTTTTTAATGATCTGAACTCTTTGTCCGGCAACTTTCAGTTCCCAGTCCTCTTCTTTGGCATCTTTAATAAATTCTCTCAAATGCTGAATTCTCTGGGACTTCGTCATGGCGACCTGCTGAACCAGATATTTGGTTAAAGGAATATTATGCCACCAAGCTCCGAAAAGCGATCTTAAATTTTTAGTATTCACACTTTCAGGTAAATCCAGATAGCTTCCTTCTTTTAAAAATTTAGTTGAAAATCCGGCAAAAGGTCCGAAAAGCAAAGCTTTCTGTCCGTCGATTATTCTTAAATCCAAATGTGGAACCGACATTGGCGGTGCATCCACAGTTGCCTGTGTATACACTTTTGCCTGATGTTTTTCCACCAATTCCTGATTATGAGTTACCAGCCATTGTCCGGAAACCGGAAAACCTCCGTATCCTTCGCTTTCTTTGATGTCTGAACTGTCTAATAACGGCAAAGCGTAACCTCCTGCTCCGATGAATACGAAATCGGCTTCCACTTCCTGTTTGTGGCTGTGAATTCTGTCTTTCACTTTCATTTCCCAGGTTCCGTCTTCTTTCGGATCGATGTCTTTTACTTCATGGTACAGGAAAACTTCAACATTTGAATCTTCCAGCAAATGTCTTCCCATTTTTCTGGTGAGCGTTCCGAAATTAACATCAGTTCCCAGATCCATTTTGGTTGCCGCCATTACTTCCGACTGATTTCTTTTGCTCATTACCAGAGGAATCCATTCTCTTAGTTTGTCGTGATCGGTTGAAAATTCCATTCCTTTAAAGAGAATGGATTCTGACATTTTCTCATGACGTTTTTTAAGATATTCCGCATCTTTTTCTCCAAAAACGAGACTCATGTGCGGACAGGAATTAATGAAATCCTTCGGTTCGCTGATGTAACCTTTTGTAATTAAATAAGACCAGAACTGTTTTGAAATTTCAAACTGTTCGGCGATGCTTTCTGCCTTTGAAATATCAATTGTTCCGTCGGGTTTCTCAGTGGTATAATTGAGCTCACAAAATGCTGAGTGACCTGTTCCTGCATTATTCCAGGCTGCTGTACTTTCTTTGGCAAACCGTCCCAGTCTTTCGAAAATAGCTATTTCGAGCTCAGGATCAAATTCGTGTAATAAGGTAGCTAAAGTGGCACTCATAATTCCGCCACCTATTAGAACAACGTCGTATTTTGGTTTCGGCGTTCTGCTTGTAAGCGATTGTGACATAATTTAAATTTTATTACTTCAAAGTTCGGGAAAAGTTTCTTAAAATAGGGTTCGGTGAAACGATTTTAATATGGGTTTTATCAAAAAAATTAATTTACAGAATCTGTCGGATTATTGAGCTGTTTTAAAATCTGTGATGCTGAAATGCTGATTATTGCCTTGCGTTTTTATGATCCGACAACTTTATAGTCGTGATTGAGCGGCATGTCTGAGCTCTTTTTAGGTTTTCGGCGGTGGCAAAGCCGCCGCCGAAAACCTAAAAAAGCGAGTAGCGAAAGCAGGAAACAGTTCTCAATAAAAAAGAATTCTAAACATAAAAAAACACCAGAAAAAGACTTCTGATGTTTTTGTGTTATTTAAAATTGAAAATTAATCGAGTTTTGCGGTGAGTTTTTTAAACTGTTTTTCTGCATTTTTTCCTTCATACAGAATTCCATAGATCGTATCTACAATCGGAAGTTTCAGCCCTTTTTCCTTTGACGTTTTATAAATAGAATTCGCGGCATAATATCCTTCTGCAATCATGTTCATCGACTGGATTGCTGATTTTACGGTATATCCTTTTCCTATAAGATTTCCCAAATTTCTGTTTCTGGAGAATAATGAATACGCGGTAACCAGTAAATCTCCCAGATAAGCACTTTCGTTAACATCTCTCGGCGCTTCGTAAATTGCTTCCAGAAAAGTTTCCATTTCACGGATCGCATTGGAAACGAAAACCGCGGTAAAGTTGTCTCCATATCCTAAACCACTCGCAATTCCGGCTCCGATAGCGAAAATATTTTTAAGAATCGCACTGTATTCGTTTCCTAAAATATCTTTGCTGGAGTGCATTTTAATAAAATCTGAATTGAAAATATCCACCAGTTTCTGTGAAACTTCATCTTCTACGGTTGCAACGGTAAGATAGGACAGTCTTTCCATCGCTACTTCTTCTGCGTGACAAGGTCCTGCAATCACTGCCTGATTCCTGAAACCTATTTTAAATTCGTCTCTTAAATAATGTGCTACGACATCATTTACCTTCGGAATAATTCCTTTAATGGCAGAAACGAATATTTTATTCTGATAATCACAGGTCATTTTCTCCAGCGTATCGGAAAGATAGATCGACGGCGTTGCCAAAACAATAATTTCACAGGCAGAAACCAGCTCATTGACATCTGTGGTAAGATTTAAATTTTTAAGATTGAAATTAACTGCCGTAAGATAAGTCGGGTTATGACCTCTCTGTTCGATCGCTCCTTTTACGTACTCATTTCTTACGCACCAATGTACAACTTTGCAGTTCTCTACAAGCATTTTCACAATAGCAGTCGCAAAACTTCCACTTCCGACTACTCCTACCGCAACATCATTTTTGCTTTTCTTCGGGTTCGATTCTATATTTGTTTTCTTTTTTGCCATAATAGAAATGTGAACTGCAAATATATTAAAACAAAGACGGAAAGAAGGATTTTCGGAGCATGATAAAAACCAAATTTAGACAAAATTAACACTTCAACACAATTAAATATCTAATCGACCGTTAATTACAGAAAAAACTAAAGTTTTGTTAAAAATAAGCCTGAAAGTTTATTTTTAATTAAATTTGCAGGCTTAAAACCGTTTTGTAATTATACTAAGAGAAGAAAAATGAAGAAATTTCTAAGCAGTAAAAAGAACATAAATGTGCTTTTAGGAGGACTTTTATTAGTAGTTTTTGCGCAAGGTATTTTCATTGCGAAGTTGTATTCGGAAAAAGACAACAAAAATTATGAAGTAAACCTTGTAAAAATAAACACTGAAAAAGACAGTGTAGATTATCTGAAAATGAAAACTGATCTTACATTGGTGGATCAAACCGTAGCGGAGCTGAATTCTTTCCTTAAATCTAAGGATGTTCCCAACGAGAAAGTTACTATTCTGAGCAAAGACAGTATCTCTAACTCTATTTATCTGGCAAAACAGGCAAACCGATACAGCCAGTACCTGATGAATCTTCAGAAAAAGTTACTGGAAGTTCCTTTGGGAATGCCTACTGAAGGTTATATTTCGTCTAATTTCGGAGTGAGAAAAAATCCTATTCCTTTTAAAACCGTTTTAGCCTCCGTAAAAAGCAGTGCTGCAAAACCTGCTGCCGTTGCAGCCGCAGCTCCGGAAGTAAAAGCTGAACCCGTGGAAAAAATTATAGAAGTAACAGACAGCTACGGAAACAAAAGAGAAGTAAAGGTAATGGTAACACCAAAAACGACTTCTGCAGCTCCCGCTCCGGCTTCGTCAGTAAAATCTGTTGCAGCCGGATCTGAAAAGCCTGCCGAGAAAAACAATGCGCCTGCAGAAGCAGACCAGATGCAGTTTCATAAAGGACTTGATATTGCCGTTGCTTACGGATCGGATGTCGTGGCAACTGCAGCCGGAACGGTTATTTTTTCCGGACAGAAAGGAGGATATGGAAACTGTGTGATCGTTTCTCACGGAAACGGACTGGCAACTCTTTACGGACATTTGTCGCAGTTGGTCGCTAAAGTAAACGATAAAGTGAAAGTAGGACAGGTTATCGCCAAATCCGGAAATTCGGGTCGTTCTACAGGACCTCACCTTCATTATGAGGTACATAAGAATAATACTCCGGTAAATCCGAAGTTGTTTATGAATCTTTAAAGTGAGAGTTAAAATATAGAGTTTCGGCGGCACCAAAGGTGCCGCCGAAACTTTTAAAACATATCTTAAAAAAATTAGTAGGCTGCTGTAAAACGCTCTCTGATGTGGTTATTCTGTTCCAGTTCATCTACTAAAACTACCGCTACATCTTCTACGGAAAGAACACTTCTTCCGTTTTCATCGAAAACAGGATTTTCCAGAGCAGTTCTGTATTTTCCGGTTCTTACGCCTGCTGTTCCCTGATGCATTTCTATTGCGGGACTGAAAAATGTCCAGTCTAAGGTTTCATTTTCTTTAATTTTGTTTAAATAATCTCTTGCCGCAGTTGCTCCCGGTTTTATCTCTGCAGGAAAATCTGATCCGTCTACCAGTTGTTTTCCATCAATGTAAAGACTTCCTGCTCCTCCAACAGTAATAAATCTTTTTACGCCGGATTGTTCAACTGCTTTTTCAATATTAACGGAACCATTCAGAAAGTCATCATAGAGATTAGGATTGGTCCATCCTGCGTTAAAAGCACTGATTACGGCGTCATTTCCTTTTAAAGCTTCTGATAATTCATCTACATTGTTTACATCAACACTTTTAGCCGTTACTTTTTCGTTCTGCTCTACTTTTGAAGCATTTCTTACAATAGCTTCTACCTGATATCCTCTGTTGGATAATTCATTTACAACCTGAGTTCCTACAAAACCTGTTGCCCCTATTACTGCTACTTTTTTCATACTGTTTATTTTTTATATTTAATTGTAATAATTTTTGTTACATTTTTAAGCAAAAAATTTTATTTAAACTTTTCGCTAAATTGTTTTAAGGATTTATTTCCTAAAAAATCTAAAACCAACTGATCGGTTTCTGAAAACAAATTTTTAAGATGATTATTAATTTCTTTTCCGACCGGGCAAACCGGATTGGGATTATTGTTTTTCTTTCCTAAAACTTCGGTGTTCTTCACAGCCAGATAGATTTCAGAAATTCGTATGGAATCTGCACTTTTTGCCAGCTGACTCCCTCCTTCTTTTCCCTGTCTGCTTGTAATTAAACCCGCTTCTCTTAACACACCAAGCTCTTTACGAACAATCACAGGATTGATATTGATGCTTCCTGCAATCCATTCTGAGGTAAGCCAGTCCTGCGGACTTTCCGTCAATAAAGTCATGATATGTATTGCCGTGGCAAATCTTGTGTTGTTCATTATAATTACTCAGCAAAGATATACAATTTTTTAATGTAACAAAAAATATTACAATTAAAATTTATTAAAGAATCAGACGATCCAGATCCAGAAGCAGATAATTGATATTCTGATTGATGGTTCTGGTTGCCGACTGCATCTGGTTAAGCATTGCGGCACGGTTATGAAGATCATCTGAACGGTAAAATCCTCCGTCACTGAAAATAACAGATTCGTCTGCACGCTTTTTATCATCATCAAACTGATAATGAAGCCAGCGCTCTTTCATACTCGAAATAATAGACTGCTGCTCTCTGTTGGAAAATTTTTTCTCGGTGTACATATACCAGATAAACGGCGGAAAGTTAGGTGACTGTAATTTGCCGTTCCATACATCTCTTAGCAGATTTCTCTGATGGATAAATTCTACTTTTTTACCTTTCGGATTTAAAGTTGCCAAACCAAATCCTGCTCCCAAAACTCCTCCTCCGATATCTATGGCATTACTCCATGAATTATCCTTTACAATTCCTCCCGCTACCGAAGCTGCGGCTCCTGTTACAATTGACAGCAGAATAAGTTTATTGTTTCTGGAATCGTTTAGATTATCCACATAATTTCCGATCTGTGCTACTCTTTCGCCTTCACAGTCGAATTCTGCCGCAACCGCATCAAGTTCGGTTAAAGCAATGGTTATTTTGCTGTTGATTTTGGATTTTAGCTGTAAAACTTTTACCTGAGACTCCAGAGAAGTGTCTTTTTTAAGCTCCATGATCTCATGAACTTCATCCAGATTATCTAAAGCATTCAGAATCAAAATACTCTGATCCGAAAATTTATCTCTTAATTCTTTATTGGCATTAATAATAGAATCTGAATTATAGGAAGGCAGTTTATTACCGTAATTGTATTTGAAAGGCGCTTTACAATAGCTGTCTCTGAGGGTAAGAATATTTTGTCTGATTGCCTGATTTTTCCTTGATACACAGGAAGTAAGCAACATGCTGAATGCTACAAAGTAAATTATCTTCTTCATTGATCGATGTTTTCTGTGATTCGGGATTCTTATACATCTGTAAGCTACAAACCTGTAGAAAATTTTATAAGAATTATATTATTTCAAATTCAAACCAAATATTTGTTTTAAGTAATTTGAAAGTTAAAATTACGCAAATAAAAAAATTTACCCGAATAACAGGTAAATTTTTAAGCTATTTTTAATAAATTACTTCTTGATATCCAGCAATTCTACTTCGAAAATAAGCGTAGAATTCGGACCGATCTCTTTGCTGATCTGCTGATCTCCATAAGCCAGATGCGGAGGAAGAATTAATCTCCACTTGCTTCCTACAGGCATCAGTTGAAGTGCTTCCGTCCATCCTTTAATTACTTTATTTAATGGAAATGAAGCCGGAGTTCCTCTTTTTACAGAACTGTCGAAAACTTTTCCGGTGATAGTTGTTCCGTGATAATGGCATTTTACGGTAGATCTAGGACCCGGTTTTTCGCCTTCGCCTTCCGTAATGATTTCATACTGCAATCCGCTCGGCAATTCTACAACGCTTTCTCTCTTGCCATATTCTGCCATATATTCCTGACCGTCTTTCAGGTTTTTTTCTGCCAATTCTTTTTTACGTTTAAATAACATATCTGCTACTCCCATAATTGATAATTTTTGCAAAGATAGTTCTTTGTGCCGGAAGATGATAGCCGGAAGATGGAAGTTTTTTAATCATAGAAAATTTTCAAAACATATAAATCATTAGTTTTCAATTTATTAAATTTCATTTTTTTTGCATCTTTAAGTCAGCTTAAAAAATTCAAGTATCATTAATATTCTGTTAATAGGATTTCCGAAACTTGGCGTTATAATTGGACTTAAAAACTAAATGCCCAATCCATTACCATATAAAAAGGAATACGACAGACTGACTGATGAAGAGAAGCAGCTTCTGGAAATCAATAAAAAAAGCATTACGGATTTTGTTGAGCAGTCGCCTTCCGTGAGTGATGTTCATTACGCAACGAGAAATGCTCATGCTAAAACATACGCTGTTACGAAAGGAACTTTTCTGATTGATAAAAACATTCCCGAAGAACTGAAACCGTATTTCGATAAAGAAAAATATGATCTGATCATCCGTCTCTCCAACGCCCATTTAAAAGTAATGAAGGGAAAAAGAGATGTTCCTGCCTATGGTTTTGCCGTGAAAATTAATGATGAGAAAGGAAACGTGATTGCCA
Organism: Chryseobacterium gambrini; assembly: GCF_900156825.1. GTDB lineage: Bacteria > Bacteroidota > Bacteroidia > Flavobacteriales > Weeksellaceae > Chryseobacterium > Chryseobacterium gambrini. Next base: position 94,018 of record NZ_FTOV01000005.1, read on the forward strand.
ATTTCCCTTTGGTGAATTTTCCGTTGTTTCCGATTAATTCGGTGAGTACATTTTTAAAATTATTTACATCCGTTAATCGTTTTTTTGTAAAAAAATGGAGTTCTTTTTCTTTACTGATGCAGATTTTAAAAGTCATTCCATCAACTGTTACGGCTTCATTCGTTAAAAATATATTCAGAATCTGGAGGAAGAGAAATGATTTTTTTCTTTCATTTGATTTTCATTCTGTCGGTGTGTACAGACTGGGAGATTATATGATGAAAATTAAAATCAAACCGCAATCTGTCAACAAACATTTTGGGAAGAAATTAAAGGTAAAAAATGCTGTGGAACGTTATCTGAAAGAAGAAAATTTCACGGCAGATGTTCTTATTCAGCTTTGCTATGACCTGAAAGATCAGCCTGTAAATAAACTTAATGTTGAATGGAAAAATTCGCCCTATATTAAAATCGGAGAAGTGAAAATTGAAAAAAACAATCTTCTGAATGCAAATTCCTGCGACAGTGAGCTGCTTTCTTTTAATCCTTTTGAAAGTAAGATTTTCTTTCAGCCCGTCGGAAAAATTCAAAAGCTCCGCGATGAAGCGTATAAGGTTTCTGTACAGACGAGGCGGAAAATCAATAAGCTGTTGAAATATAACAAATAATGAAAAGTGAATGGTAAATTTTGCTTTGCAAGTGAATGGTTATTTTTTTAGTTTAGTGTTTAATGTTCAAAGTTTACTGCCAGTAGTTGTTTGACGTAGGGGAAATCTATTTAGTTTTTGACGCAATGTTCGCTAGGTTTTGCTTTACATTGTAGTGGGTATTTTTTGTTCGCAAGGGCGCTTCACTCAGCAAATGATAGCAATTTATTGAATTAGAAGATAATTTGGCTCTTGATTTTAGGATAAATCTATTTTGATTGATTTTAACGCAATGTTCACCAGGTTTTGCTTTACATTGTATTAGGTATTTTTTGTTTGCAACGGTGCTTCACTCAGCAAATGATAGCTATTTATTGAATTAGGAGATAATTTGGCTCTTTGATTTTAGGAGAAATCTATTTTATTTAATTTCTAACGCAATGTTCGCTAGGTTTTGTTTTGCATTGTAGTGAGTATTTTTTGTTCGCAACGGCGCTTCACTCAGCAAATGATAGCTAGGTTTTGTTTTACATTTTAGCGAGTATTTTTTTGTTCCCAAGAGGGCTTCGCTCAGCAAATGATAATTATGAAAGTGAAACGCAGGATTTGTCATTGCGTAAGTTAGTTCGAATATTTACGCAATTTATTTAACTCTGTTGAGATTTCTAAAGGATGACAAACTGTACTGGCTAATTCAAATATTGAAAAACAGACTAATTCCATAGCCGCGATTGAAGCAATTGTTTGAGCTCATTTTTAAGCTTTTTGGCGGCGCGGCTTTGCCGCGCCGCCAAAAAGCTTAAAAATAGCAAGTGCGGAAAGCGCGAAACAGCTCCCAAAAATAAAATAATAAAAAGGCTCTACAAATTGTGTAAAGCCTTTCTATTTTTAATAAGAACTGATCTTATTCTTCAATTTTCTCTTTGTCTTCGTCATCTTTTTTATCGGGGAAAATCAGGGATAAAATCACTGAAATTACCAAAACTCCTCCAACGATTCCCAAAGAAACCGGAGACGGAATATGAATCCATGGTGCAATCAGCATTTTCACTCCGATGAACGATAAAATAACTGCCAAACCGTAAGGCAATTTGCTGAACATATGAATGAAATTTGCCAACAGGAAATACAATGATCTTAATCCTAAAATTGCGAAAATATTCGATGTGTAAAGGATAAACGGATCATTGGAAATCGCGAAGATTGCCGGAATGGAATCCACTGCAAAAAGTACGTCTGTAAATTCAATTACGGCGACAACAACCAAAAGCGGTGTTGCCATTTTTATTCCGTTCTGTACCGTGAAGAATTTGTCGCCCACGTAATTGTCTGAAACTTTCCAGAATCTCTTAATCAGTCGTGCTCCTGCGGTATTGCTGTAATCTTCTTCGTCATCATCGTCTCCGTCGCCCCACGATTTTATTCCTGCATACACAAGGAACAAACCGAATAAAGTCATTACAATATTGATTTTTACCGGATGTCCGAAAATATTCATTTCAGGAAGGTAAGTAAGGTTGATTAATCCAACGCCCGCAAAAATAAAGATCGCCCTGAAAATCAATGCTCCGATAATTCCCCAGAAAAGAACTTTGTGATGGAGGTATTTCGGAACTTTAAAGAACCCGAAAACCAGAATGAATACAAATAAGTTATCCACCGAAAGTGCCTTCTCAATCCAGTAAGCCGCCTGATACTGCGTGAATTTCTCTACTGCCAAAGCATGACTTTCGGGACTTCCGTCTGTATTGAAAACCCAATAAACCACGCCGGAGAATACCATAGACAGCGAGATCCATACGATTGACCAGATTGTAGCTTCCTTGGAAGAAACTTCATGACTTTTTTTGTTGAAAACTCCTAAATCCAGAAGCAACATGATAACTACTGTTATCGCAAATCCCCAAACCAGACCGGGATGAAGATCTAAAATACCTTGATGTTTGTCCACTTTTAAATGTGCTTATTATACGATAAAAGCAATATTTGTACGGGTACAAGTATTGCTAAATTTTATTTTTATTTTAAAATTTCATTCAACAGTTAATAAGTTTTGGCTAAAGCCGGATTGGAAACCTATTTTTAATGCAAACGGGCTAAAGCCCGTTTCTATTGAATATTAATATTTTACAAATATTTCTGTTTTACAGTTTCTATTGTTTCCTGTAATTTTCTGTCTGCTGTAGGATCTCCGATCGCGTTGAACTTCCATTCTCCGTTTCTTTTGTAGAAAACGCCCATTACCATGGCAACATGACCTTTGAAAGAAGCATCATTCGCAATATCATATTTTGCAAAAACTTCTCTTACGTTGGTTGGCGTTCCTTCATAAATTCTGATGGATGCGAAAGGAATAGTACCGAAATCCTGACCTTTATAACTGTTCAGAACCAAAGCAACGTGCTCTACATTAGAATCCAGATTGCTGAAATCCACAGTAATCACCTCATTGTCAAGACCGTCATCTCCATTTACATCTCCTGTTAAATCGTCTCCGCTGTGTCTTACCGAACCGTTTTTGGATTTTAAGTTTCCGAAATAGATTACTTCAGTCGCGTTTTTATTGGAATCGTATAAAATACAGCTTCCATCCAAATCTACCGCTTCTTTTGTAACGCCTCCGAAGAATCCTTTCTTCTCGATTGCTCCCCAGTTGATTCCCACACAAGCCTGTGTAAGAGTGGTTCCGTTTTCCTTCGTTAGGTTTATTCTTTGACCCTTTTGTAAGTTAATAGCCATTGTTATATTTTGTTTTAGTTCTAATTTTAATTTTTTTTTGCTGCGCTTAGTTTAAACGCAAAGACTCGCAAAGTTTTTTTAAATTTATTCTGCATATTTTGTTCGCAAAGGGCGTTTCACTCAGCAAATGATAGCAGTACAGTGAAAAAGTTTGTAAAGAATTGAATTTATTAAAACTTTTTACTTTTTACTAATTATTTAAATTTAAATTCAGCATTGCACGAAGAATATTGGTTTCTTCATTGATGTCGAACATTTTACTCATAACGTCGGTATTTTCAAGATTTTTAAGATAATCTTTCAATACTGAAATCACCTGCTCCGGTAATGTTTTTTTCCTTTCGTTCATTGTCTCTTCCAATTGTTCGTTTTTTCTTTTTAACTGATAAACAATTGTTCCCTGATTCGATTCATTGGGCATTGTATCTAGTTTTTCCAGTTTTTTAGGATCAATTAAATACATTTTTCTGCCTTCGATATCAAAAATGAAGTGATCGTCGGACTGGAAGATTTTAAATAATTCATATTCGTTTCCCGTGATGACGTATCCGCATACAAAACGAACTTTAAAGTTCTGAATATTAAGCCTTCCCAGTAATTTCCTTTCAATCTGATAATCCTGATACTGATAAGCGGGAAAAGAACCGGATTTCAGCAATTCTTCATCAACATTCGAACGGTAGAATTCTGCCGCATATTTTTTGTAGAAATACAAAACATTATCCCAGTTTGCCCGAAATTTATCTTCCGTAAGATCATTATACAGGCTTTTCAGCTGATTGGAAAAGATACCGCTGTACATTTTACGGTCTGTTTCGAAACCGTCTACCCGCTTTTCTTCAAAACCGGAAATGTATTTGCTGTTAACATCAATTTCATTAAGCACCGCCAACATCTCATTTTCCTTCTGCCTTTTAATTTTGGTTAAAAGTTCAATAAGACTGTCGGTATACTGAAGATGAAAAAGTTCCAGTTTGCTGTAATCGAGTCCTTTATTTTCCTGAAAAAGATTATGGATAATATCCGTCTTAATGTAGATCGAAATTATATCAACATTTTCAAAAAAATTCGCGAGAAGTTTAAGTTTGGTTAATCTTCTTTTGCTTTGCGACAATATGTTTACAGCATCATCATTCACTTTTCATCTCCCGTTATTATCCTCTTACGTTTGCTTTTAATTCGTGTTCCAGAGTCATTAAATCCTGATCCAGCTTTCTTCTTCCTTCCGCACCCTGTTTTTGGATCTGCTTCACTTCGTTTAATGTATTGATTAGTTTTGCTGTTGTTTCTCTCAATACATCAACGGAAACAATCGTCTGTTCGTTAGCTCTTGCAACATTAACAGAGTTCTGCCCCAAACGTTCTGCATTTTTTCTTAAAATTTCTTCCGTCGTAGCCGAAACTTTCTGCTGAATTTCAATGCTTTGCTGCTGTCTGTACATCGCTACTGCCAGTGAAAGCTGGTTTTTCCAGAGCGGTAAAGTCGTCGTTAAAATCGTCTGTGCTTTTTCTGCAATCGAAACGTTGTTGTTCTGAACGAGTCTGATCTGCGGAAGAGACTGCATCATGATTAATCGAACCACTTTCAGATCAGCTAATCTTCTGTCTAATCTTGCGATAAAATCTCTCTTATCGGCAATCTGATAATCCTGAAATTCCTGCGTATTGGCTTCCATGTGCGCTAATTCCGCTCCGGCTTTTTCCATTCTCAGGTTTCCGACAATCACCAGTTCTTCAATTTGTTTGATCGCATTGACATTACTTTCGAAAATCGTCTGCAAAACCGCATTATCTTTCGTTGAAGTAATGATTCCTGCATTTACTTTATAAGCAATCTGATCGATATTGTTGATGATTTTATCGTATTTGGCAAATAAATTCTCAATCTGCGTCATGACACTTTTCATGAAAGGCAATTTGCTTAAAAAACTTTTGAATTTATTTTGATTTAATTCTTCAACATCTACATAATTCAGCTCGACTAATAAATTATTAATCAATTCACCTACTTCACCTGAATTTGATCTCCTTACATTTCCAAGGAAACTGTCACTCTGGTTGGATAATGTTCTCTGAAGATCTGCCCCGAAATTAACGATCGATCCCGGGTTAGTTTCGTCGATAGAATCTGCAAGGGCTTCATATTTCTGGCGTTCTTCAGACTGTAACTGCGTAAGATTTACATTTCCATCTCTGTCCACTAAAGGAGCAGGTGGCGTACTCGGTGCTGTCATACTTGGAGGAGGCGCCATTGGAGTAGGTTCAAAAGTCTTTAGAGGTTCGATCGATCCAAGCGGATCTATAGGTTGATTTTCCTGATTGTCCATGGTGAATTATTGATAGATTGATACAAATTTTTCAAGACCCTCTCTTTGTCCGCTTCCTACTGCTTCGAATTTCCACTCTCCATTTCTGTTGTAGATTCTTCCAAATTCTACTGCGGTTTCGATAGAGAAATCTTCGTCCAATTCATATTTTAAAATTTCTTCGTTGGTATCTGTATTGAAAATTCTGATGAAAGAATTTCTTACCTGTCCGAAGTTCTGTCTTCTTGAATCTGCTTCGTGAATGGTTACTACAACAGTAATTTCTTTCACAGCATCATCAATTTTAGTTAAATCAATTTTAATCTGCTCATCATCTCCCGTTCCGTCACCTGTCAAGTTATCACCAGAGTGAATCACTGCTTTGTCCGGAGACTCCAGATTGTTGTAAAAAATAAAATGATTATCTGAAATTAACTTTTTATTTTCACCTAATAAAAATAAAGAAGCATCCAAGTCGAAAGCCGTTCCGGTAGATGTATTATTGATATCCCATCCAAGACCAACCGTAAATTTCGGTGCGTTTATATTTTCTCTCTGTCCTTTCTGTAAGTTAATAGCCATAATATAATTCGGTTTGTGTTAAAGTGTTTATATTGTTTTCGTATTCTTTTATTAAATGATAATTATTGCTGATTGCCAGTTCCAGCAGATTATCCATCAGTTCCTTTTTTACTTTAGACGAAAGATACTCAAAATTACCTGAATCTAAGCCTAAAATATATTTTACAATCCGTGTATTAAACTGAAAACTAGGCTTCCCCATTACTTCTGCGATATCTTGTACATTTTTTACCGCGTAATAATTAAAGTAATTTTCAATCTTAGGATCGAGATCAAAATTCATCAGCTCAGCATAATACATGAATAAAAAATCTGCCTCTACATTATATTCATCAAGAATTTTGTTCACTGTAAACTCATGGCTTCCTGTTATTTTAATATCATCTATAAAAATACAAAGTTTTCCTCTAAGAAAATCTTTATCCAGATAATAGGTGTCGTTAGCAATAAGATTTTTACGGTCTTCAAAACTTAAATTTCCATAATCCGTCGTGTAGGTATGATTTCTGTTAATTTTCGATAAAATGCTTGATTTTTTTCCTTTATGGAACAAATAAAAATCCAGATGCTTCTTAAAGTAAAAACATAAAAAATTAGACGCTGTAGGAATCGCCATGTAAGGACTTGGCAGCACTACAATTTCTTTATCTGTGTTTAAAATATCTTCATGTCCGGAAATAAATCCTTCGAACAGTTCTTTTGCAAATTTTTCAGCATACGACTTATCGCCATATTTGAAATAGCTGTATTCCTCGGGTGAAAATGTAAATTCATCCGCCGAATGAATGTGGTGTAAGCTGTACCTCTTGTTCATAGTTATATTTTGGGTGTAAGTAAGTGTGCATTGAAACCAAAATCCTTTGCGCCTTTATAATCCGCGACAGGATTATCCCCGATATGTAAAACCTGTTTTACATCTAAATCCTGATTGGGCAGTAAATTTTTCACTTCCTGAAATATTTTCGGATCGGGTTTTGAGCAGTTCATTTCATCAGAATAAATGTGGAAATCAATATACTGATCGAGGTTTTCACTGATCAGGAATTTTCTCATGGTTTTTCCTTTAATAAAACCTGTATTGCTTAGAATATTGATTGTTTTTCCCTGATTTTTAATTTCATCAAAAAACTGATGTAAATTTTCAAAAATCACAATAGGTTTATATTCCAGAAACAAATCTTCGCTTTTCTGATAGAATTGATTTAACTGATCTTTATTCAATTGTTTTACATCTACTTCCAGTGCATTTAAAATTAATAAATAAATTTCAAAAGTATCAACATTTCCTCCAATTACCTCATTGATAGAATTGCAAAGATCATCATAATATTTTACGACTTTCGCAACTTCGTTAATAGGTTTTTTTACGTTAAAAAATGACGAGAACAGCTCAACTCTTTTTGCTTTAAATTCAGGATGAGATTTTATTAAAGTAAGCCACAAATCAAAGGAAAAATGGGAGTGATTGTGGATGTCTATATCTGTTTTCAAAATGGTTTAGTTAAAATTTTTATTTAGCTTTTTCCTGAAAAAGATGTTTTAAATGGTTATTATTTTCTTTCATCTGTTCGTGTTCAAAATACAATTCCTTTCAAAGATAGAATTTTTAAATTAATGTGTAAATGTAGTTTGATGTTTTAAGAAATTTTTATGATTTTCCGTAATATTTGTTATTGAAAAATTCTTTTTTTTAAACACAAAGTCCTCAAAGATTTTTTTATAATTATTGTGGGTATTTTTCGTTCGCAAAGGCGTTTCACTCAGCCAAGACTTGATGCTATCATTTGCTGAACGAAGTGCCTTGGCGAACGAAAATGTCTTCAAAGGATTGAACAAAACCTGGCGATCCTCGCGTTAAAAATAATTTAGCAAATAATGTCTTTAAATTTTCAATTTTTTTGTCGTTTAAAAAAAATGAAAAAAAATTTTTGCTGTTAAAATATTTTTTCTAGTTTTGCAACCTGTTAACAGTCAACAATGTCAACAAAAATGATAAATATAATTACTTTAAGCAATCCTATCAGAGCTGTGTACTTTGGTAGCACTAAATATTTATCTGAATAACGATCGACCTTATAAAACTAAAATATAACGAAGGCCTGTCTGTTTCAGATAGGTCTTTTTTGCTACCCTACTTTTCAGCTTTTACATTCGGAAAGGTTGTCTAATTTTTTAACGCAAAGAAAAATTTTCTTACTGAATAAGAAAGTGAGCAAAGATTTTAATCAATAAATTGATTTTAAGAAGCTGGCTTCATCAGCGACTTTGTCGCAACTCTTTGCTCTCTTAAATAAAAAACAGTTTTCAAAAAACTTTGCGTTTTAAAACATTTTACAACCTTAAAATCAACAATTTAAATTTAACAAAATGAAATACAACACACGAAATATAGGGATTATAGCACACGTCGATGCAGGAAAAACAACACTCACGGAAAGACTTCTTTATTACACGGGAATGATTCATAAAATCGGAAATGTGGACGAAGGAAATACCACAATGGATAAAGACATTCAAGAGAAAAACAGGGGAATTACGATTTCTTCGGCTGCAATTTCTACCCAGTGGAAAAAAGATGAAAATGTCTTCAATATCAACATTATCGATACTCCGGGACACATTGATTTTGCGGTGGAAGTTGAACGCTCTTTACGCGTTCTGGACAGCGTTGTAGCAGTTTTCTGTGCTTCTTCGGGAGTTCAGCCGCAAACGGAAAACGTTTGGTTTCAGGCCGAGAAACATGGAATTTCAAAGATTTGTTTCATTAATAAAATGGACAGAATCGGGGCAGATTTTTTTGCTGTTTTAAATGAAATTAAAACAAAACTGAATGCAGTTCCTTTAGCTTTACAAATTCCGATGGGTTCTGAAGACCGTTTCGAAGGTGTTATCGATTTAGTTAAGCAAAAAGCGCAGTACTGGATTGACGAAAACGGAGAAACCATTGTGGAAAAAGAAATTCCGGAACTTTACAAAACGGAAGTTCATGAATGGAGGCAGAAATTAATGGAAACTTTAGCCGAATCTGACGAACAGTTTTTTGAATATTTCCTGGATTCTGAAACAAAAATTACTGAGGAAATGATTACTGAAGCCATAAAAAGAGCTTGTCAGTCAAGAAATTCAGTTCCTGTTTTATGTGGTTCTGCATTCAAAAACAAGGGAGTACAACCTTTGCTTGATGCGATTGTAAGTTATCTTCCTGCGCCGGATCAGTTGGCTTCCGTGAAAGGAAAAGATGCCAAAACGGAAGAAACAATAGAACTGGAAAGAAATGAAGAGGAAATTTTTTCAGGACTGGTTTTCAAAGTGGTGATTGATAAACATATGGGTAAACTTTCGATGTTGAGAATTTATTCGGGAAGTATACAATCCGGTGATACGGTTCAGAATGTAAGAACGGGTGAAAGTTTCAGAATTTCAAGGATTTTGCAGATGCAGTCGGACAAAACGATAACGGTTGAGGAAGGAAAAGCAGGAGATATTGTGGCTTTAACCGGGATAAAAGATGCGAAAACAGGAGATTCTTTATCTTCTATTGAACAGGCTGTTTTGCTTGAATCCATTACGATTCCTGCTCCGGTAATCAGGGTTTCTATTGAACCGAAAACAAATGCGGATGAAAAATCTTTCGGATTGGTTTTAGCGAAAATTCAGGAAGAAGATCCATCGTTGGTTGTTGAAAGAGACCGACAAACAGGAGAAACTTTACTGAGCGGTTTGGGAGAGTTGCATCTTGAAGTTACTTTAGAAAAGATCAGGTTGAATCATGGAATTGAAATCAATCAGGGAAAACCTAAAGTTTCGTATAAAGAAATTTTAACCGAAACCAGAACGCACCGTGAAAAACTCGTGAAACAGAATGGCGGAAGCGGACAGTTTGCAGACATCACGTTTGAAATCGGACCGAGAAATGATGGTGGAATCGGTTTGGAATTCATCAATCAGATCAAAGGCGGAGTGATTCCTAATGAATTTGTTCCGTCTGTTGAAAAAGGATTCAGAGAGGCGATGGAAAACGGAGCCTTGCAAGGATATCCTCTGGAAAGCATGAAAGTTACACTTCTGGACGGATCTACTCACAGTAATGATTCTCATGCTCAGGATTTTGAAATGGCTGCAAGAGACGGTTTCCGGGAAATCGGAAAATCCTGTAAACCTAAATTAATGGAACCTATCATGAAAGTTGAGATTCAGACGATTGAAGATTATACAGGAGCGGTGACTGCGGATATCAACAAACGAAGAGGAATCATCATCTCAATTGATGAAAAATCGGGAAGAAAAATTTTCACGGCAGAAGTTCCTTTAGCTTCTACTTTCGGATATATTTCTGATCTGAGAACGTTGACGAGCGGTAGAGCTTCGATCAGCATGAAGTTGTCGCACTATGCTTTGGTGCCTGATTTCATCGCGAATACATTAGTAACCTAAAAGACAAGGGCTGTAAATTTATTTTTGCAGTCCTTGTTTGGGTTATTGAAATAAATTATCAATGATGAATTGTTTTTTCTCCCACTGATTTTGCAGATTATGCAGATTTTTATTCCACACAGATGTTTGCGTGAATTTTAAATTTCCATCATCGCGCTTCCAGCTTATTCAAAATTTTATTTCCCACAGATTACACAGATTTTTTCAGGTGTTTGCGGAGTATTTCTAAACTTCCATCATCGCACTTCCATCTTCCATCTTCCATCTTCCATCTTCCCGCCAAACAATCTTCTCAACCACTCAAACTCTCCCACACTCCAACACTCCAACTCAAAAACCCTCCTACTTCTCCGGCATCACTTTATACGTAGGATCATCCTGAATATTCACTTCAATCACCGCTTCTGCGTTTTTCAGCATTTTACGGCAGTCTTCACTTAAGTGTCTTAAATGAAGTTTTTTATTTTGTTGCGTATATTTTTTAGAGAGTTTATCTAAAGCGTCAATTGCACTCATATCTACAATCCGGCTTTCTTTAAAATCGATTACCACCTGATCCGGATCATTGGCAGGATCAAACTTATCAATAAAAGTGGTCACTGAACCAAAGAATAGCGGTCCTGAAATCTGATAATATTTAATACCATTTTCATCCGTCAATTTTCTGGCACGGATTCTTTTCGCATTGTCCCATGCAAAAACAAGGGCAGAAATGATCACCCCTACCAAAACCGCCAAAGCCAGATTGTGAAGAATAATGGTAATTAAGGCTACTGTAATTCCGACAAAAATATCGGATTTCGGCATCTTATTAATAATGCTTATCGAAACCCACTGAAAGGTACTGATCGCGACCATCATCATGACACCAACCAAAGCCGCCATCGGAATTTTTTCAATAAACGGGGCTCCGACTAAAATAATAATTAAGATCGTGAGGGAAGCAATGATTCCGGAAAGTCTGGCTCTGGATCCTGCGTTCAGATTCACCAGAGTCTGGGCAACCATTGCACAGCCTCCCATTCCTCCGAAAAAACCATTGGTAACGTTGGCTAAACCTTGCGCTACGGCTTCTTTATTGGTGTTTCCTTTTGAATTGGTAATTTCATCCACCATGGATAAAGTCAGTAAAGATTCAATTAAACCGACTCCTGCCATAATTAAAGCATAAGGAAAAATAATCTGTAAGGTTTCTAATGAAAAAGGTATTTCCGGAATATGGAAACTGGGCAAATTTCCGCTGATGCGGGCAATATCTGCAACAGTTTTTGTATGAATTCCGAAACCAACAACCACTCCAAAAACAATTAAAATAGCAATTAAAGAAGAAGGAACTACTTTGGTAATTTTTGGAAAAAAGTAAACGATGGCGATCGTCAAAGCTGTTAAACCCAACATGATATATAAGGAAGAACCCTGCAGCCAAGTCACAACACCGTTTGCATCGGTAATTTTAAACTGTTCTACCTGTGCCATGAAAATGATAACAGCAAGACCGTTCAGGAAACCGTACATTACGGGTTGCGGAATCAGTCTCACAAATTTTCCGAGTCTGAAAATTCCGACCAGCATCTGAAAAACTCCGGCTAAAGCTACAGTTGCAAATAAATATTCTACTCCGTGGGTTTTGATCAGTGCGATTAAAACAACGATGGTTGCTCCTGCTCCACCGGAAACCATTCCGGGACGACCTCCGAAAATGGCAGTTACCAATCCCATCATAAAAGCGGCATATAATCCCGTTAAAGGAGAAAGTCCGGCAAGAATGGCAAATGAAAGAGATTCGGGAATCATGGTCATTGCCACCGTAAATCCGGCAAGAAGTTCGTTTTTGAAATTGATTTTTTGTGAAAAGTCGAAAAGTTTAAGAGAATTTTCCATTGGAAAAAAAAGTGTAAGGATTTAATAATAATTTTAAAAACAAAGATTTCCGTTTTTTATTCTTTGAAAACAGCTTTATAAAATCCTTAAGGCGGTGTAACTTCAGATGAAGTTTTTCTTTTTACTTTCATAATGGCAACAAAGATATTGACTAGAAATTTCTCAGACAATTTTTGCAGCAGCTTCTTTAAATATTTCACAATATGTTTCCGTTTAAATTATGGTCTCTTCAAATATTACGGAATATATTATTTCACTACACCTACCACATATTTAATTAAATTTTAACTAAAAACAGTATTTCATAAAATTTTATCCCTCATTTTTTTGGACTAAATCCAAATTTTTCTATATTTGATTTCAGAGAAGTTAGTATTTTTTCTAAATATTTAATTCAATTATTGATGATTAATTAAATACAGAAAGAAAATTATCTTAAAATTATTAAAAAAGAGTATTTACATGACGATATTGTAATGGAAATGGTATTGGTGCTTACAGAAAAGTCCGGAATATTGAAGCTTACTGACTGAAGTAATGGGGATCTGAAATACATGATGGTGCTGCAACATAAAAAAGCATGAATTCTTTATTTACATTTCTATATCTGCTATTTACAGTAAATTTGATCTAAAGTCTTTTAGTGTAAATGAATATTCCGCCAATTATAAAAACAGGCATAACATAATAAATCGTGCTAAAGTTTTTATATTTTTTCATTATTTTATAATTTCGGACTGCAAATTGCTTATTAATCACTAAGGCTTAAAAACACCTATGCTATACAAAGACATACATATAGGACAATTTATTAAAGAAAGAGCTAACGAACTGGAAGTTAGCAAAGAAAGAATGTGCAGTTTTCTTAAAAAAGACGAGGAAGCTATTGATAAAATTTTCGAAAGTGCATCAGTAGAAACAGATCTTTTATTAAGATGCTCTAAACTTCTGGAATATGATTTTTTCAGAATTTACAGTTCACACCTTATTTTATACGCTCCTCCTTCTGCTGTTGATAAGGTGAAGAATCCGAAATCGGATAAGATTCCTTATTTCCGAAAAAACATTTATACTCAGGAGATCAAAGAATTTATAATCGGAAAGATACAATCCGGAGAGATGACTCACAATGAAATCATCCAGGAGTATTCTATTCCTAAAAGTACGCTTCACCGATGGCTGCAAAAAATTTAAAAAAACATCCTATGCGTCCAAATTACACGAAGATCTATCAGGATATGCTTAAAGAAAAAGATCCTGATAAACTGAACGACCCCAAAGTTCAGCGTCTGATAAAAAATTTAAAAACCACTGAAGATGTTTTGAATTTTAACGAATTGGTTTTCAAGCAATCAAAAGAAAGTCTGGAAAAAAATCAGAAACTGAAGACTTACGATAAGAAAACCATGCTGAAACTTTTACAGTATCAAAACAAACATAATTTTTCTACGAATTATATGTCGAAAAAGTATAAAATCAGCAGAACAACCATTGCGAAATGGAAAAAAACGTTTGAAGAGGAGTACGAAAAAATTACTTCAAAAAACTGATTTCAAAATAAAAAAATCCGAAAAGCATACTGTTTTTCGGATTTTTAATATAAAGATTACAAACGAGAAAAGAAAAGCGGGGCATCGTTCTGCCGGAGTCGAACCGGATAATCTTGCCGGAACAGCCGACTTCATTATTCCTCCCCTTCGATTGGTGACGAAGTATCTTTTCTCTACGACACTTTATATTTTAAAACAAGGCAACAACCAGAAAGTGCAATGTCGTGCTCTAACCAACTGAGCTACTTTTCCTATTTTAATTTTGTGTTTTTTAAACTGTGGAAAAGGCGGGACTCGAACCCGCGACCCCGTCGTAATGAGCGAAGTAACACTATTCTACGGCACTTGTATATTATAAAAACAGATAAGGTAAAAGGCGAAAAAGGTATTTTTGCTCTTATGAGCGCCGCTCTTACCCGATTTGGGCAGGGAGCCGGCAATTCTACATCTGCGAGAGACTTGCGCTTTCTTTCGAAAACTTTTGCCCAGTTGGTTTTCAACCCAACCTCACCAGTTCGGTCGCCCGAATTACGCTACCTTAGGACCGTTATATTTACGAAGTAACCCTTCTCTACGACACTTATCTGTAAGTTTTTAAAATTAAAAAAGAGGCAAAAGACGAGAAAACTCTTTATTATAAATCATTTTTAGATTTATTCTGGAGTCGAACCAACATCATTAAGATTAACCGAAGTAAGTTTTCTCTAACGGCACTCTTTATTTTATCAAGGTAAATTTCGTACAGATATTTCTCCGGCGTCCTTACTCAAATTAGACGACAGTTTTTTAGTTACTGACAGGCATCGAACCTGTATTTCCGGTTTGGAACGAAGTATTTCTGTACTACGACACCCGATATTTTTAAATTTTCAATAAAAAGAGGCAAAAGGCGAAAAGACAGACATGCACCTGATCCCTACTGTTATTCAGGAAATTGCACTTGTTTTTTAGATTTTTTGGTCTAAATAATTGCTGTTCGAAGTAAGCCTTTTCTACGGCACTCTTTTGTTTTTTAAATCAAGGTAATAATGTGAGAATCTTTCAGTGCTTTTGCTCTACCGTCTGAGCTACATCTCGTTTACAACAGAGAAGGCAGGAATCGAACCTGCGACCCAAAGATTAAATATCGAAGTATGATTCTGAAACGACACTTGATTTTTTATATTTTTTAAATAGTTTTCTTAAAAATTACAAGGCAAACAGTGATAAAAGCTGTCTTAAAAACCGTCTAACCACTCGACCACACCTTTCGGCGAAAGGATTCGAACCTCTGTACAAATCGAAGTAACTTTTATCTACGGCACTTGTAAGTAATTTTAAAATCGAGCAAAATTTTGAAAGAGACTTTTTCAGTTTGGATTCGAAGGAACTCTTTCTTACGGCATCGATTATTTTTTAAGTTTTTATGGTTATTGTTTTTGTTACTGCAAAATTACTCCATTGGTACGCAATCTTTTTACGCAGTTAAAATTATTTTTAAAAAAAACCAAGTAACATGGTATAAGAGTTTTTGATATCAATTCAAATTTTAAGTAAGACGATGGAACTCTTATGATGACGACATTGGTTGTTTAAAACCGGGCAATGTAACGAAAAGACTCTTGTTCAAGTGGAAATCGAAGGATTTCTTTTCTTACGGCACCGGTAATTTTTTTTAAGTAAGGTGAAAAATCAAACAGAATTTTTTTATTGTTGTGTGTTTCTTTTTACACCATTCCGAATTCCGGAAGCAGGATTTTTACCTGCAATACAACTCTGCTCAGTACGAAGTAATTCTGTTTTACGACACTTACTTTTTGGTTTTCCATTGGGTTTTCCTGTATTTTTTCCAGTTTTTCTGAAACTTAATTTCTTTTGAATTAATGGTTTCGAAACCATGCGGAAAACAATAAGAGCATCCCATTTCATCTCCATATAAAATTCTGGAAATCTGAACATTCGAAATTTTCTTCGGAAAGTCAATTAATCCAAATTCATTGCTTCCGAAAAACTTCTTTAATGTTTTAAATTTTTTCATAAGTATTGAGTATTTAACCTCAATACAGTGTTCCTTTAAGCCATTTTTTATAGTAATTCATGGTTATCTGTTTTTGTTGATGCAAAATTATTGCGTTAGTGCGCATTCTTTTTACGCAGTTAAAATTTATTTTGAAAATATTGACCCGATAATCTCTCCCAGCTTAACAAGTCCTAAAAATGGAAGTAAAATAATTCCTCCAATGAGCAAATAAAGCCCTACATTACTAAAAAAGCTATCTTTAGATTCCGTATAATTTCCTTTTTCTCTTTGTTTTCTTTTAAAATCAGGAATATGTTTTGTTCTCTTAAAGCTGTCTGTTTCCAATTGTTTCAGAATATTTTTTGTGTATTCCGAAAGCTGAGTTTTATCTCCCCTAAAAACAATATCTTTTAAAATAGCATTTCCGGAATTGCTTAATGAATTCCTGTACATTTCAACTGCTTCTTTCATTTCGAAATTCTGAGGTTCAGATAAGATCCAAAACTTTCCGGCTTCATCTTTAAACCCTGAATCATAATAAATCTGCGCCAGTTTGTCTCTCAAAGAAAGATCGTCGGGAAATTCATTGATCAGATTTCGAAGTCTGTCGCAGGCTTTTTTCTTTCTTCCCGCCTTAAGATCCTGTTCAATTCTGTAAAAAATAGTTCCCATTATTTATAATTATTCATTTGTTCGTTTTGCCTTGAAGCAAAAGAACCAAAAGTTCAAGACTTGGAAACTCCGGCTAAAAATAATCTATACGCTCTAAAAATTCTAAAACTTGCGCGAATTTATTATTTGTTCTTCGGTTCTGAATTTGTGTCGCGCTTCAAACAGTAGAATTTTCTTAACGTTCGTATAGCTTATTTTCTTTACGCCTCCATTTCCTAAGTCGTTTTTTTACTATTATTATTTTTGTCATTGCGAGGAGCGTAGCGACAAAGCAATCTCTAAAAATATTGATTGAGATTCTTCACTTCACTACTGAATTACATTTGTATACCTGAATAAAAAACTGACTGCTAATTAAAGCATTATATTTTCCTAGCCCCGATTGCAACGACATCCTTTTGTGTAGCAAAGCGGAACAAAAGATATAGTGGAAAGCGGGATTAAGCTCCTGAAAATAATGGTTATCAGTTTTATTTTAAAAGCAGTGCCTTTTACAGCACTACTTTTTTTATCATTTCTACGGCAGATTTTTTGTCTTCCAAAGCATTCAGTACGTCGAAAATTTTATCGGACCAACCTGCGATAAGGTATACATCGTTTTGTCTGATATCCAAAGGCTGTCTTCCGTAACCCGCCAAGTCAAAAATATACAATTTTGCATTTGGGTGGAAACTTTTGTATTGATTCCATGAATCTTCGAAAGAATTTCTGGTTCCGTTGCTGTTCCACAATTGGGTATCGGTGAAAATCATTACTTTATCCACTTTTTC
This sequence comes from Chryseobacterium gambrini, assembly GCF_900156825.1. Lineage (GTDB taxonomy): Bacteria > Bacteroidota > Bacteroidia > Flavobacteriales > Weeksellaceae > Chryseobacterium > Chryseobacterium gambrini. The sequence goes on from NZ_FTOV01000005.1 coordinate 111,577, forward strand.
GCGTCTGTTCAGCAAATCTTCGATGACCAGATAACCGTTGGTAGAGTAACCTACTTCGCCTTCTCTTTTGTAGAATGCATCTACATTTCTCAGAATACCGTTTTTAGGCATCGGAACTCTTTTCCAGGTATCACCGAATATTCCTGAAATTACATTTTTGCACTGTGACTGCAACATCATCGACATCAACAGACCAATATCGTACAGCAAAACTTTAGATCTTGGAGAAACGGGCTGTTGCATTGAACCTGAAACGTCTGCCGCGATCACCACCGAAGTATCAAAACCAAAACCTTTGATATTTTTGGCACTCACCAAAACTGCATCTTCCAATGCTTCGAGAGTGGATGACAGATAAGGTGATTTCATACTTTTCAGTTCTCTGTACGCCGACAAGAATCTGAAAGGCAATTGTTTTGAATTTCTCACGGCTTTTTCATCCGAAAGATAGCTGCAAACTTTCTGCATCACATCCGGAGAAACGTTGGCTTCCAGAATATTTCTGAGGTTTCGCAAAGTTGCCATATAACCCAGTTTGTTACTGAAAATCAGTTCTTCCCATTTGTTTTTGAAGGCTGCTTTTCTTTCTGCATCATCGGCAAATTTTGTCTGTCCCAAAACGGAAAGTTCTACTTCCCAAGTATAAGGTGTTTCCAACGAATCGTTGACGATTTTGTTGAAAATTGCCTGTTGGTTTTCATCTTTTGCTTTCGGGTGAACCAGGAACAAAGCATCTTTCAGGGTAACTTGCGCGTTTCTGTTGTATTTTGCGAACTGGTATTCATCAAATTTATTGAATGATTTTACCAGACCTTTCTGAATTTGCTTTGACAGTTTGTTTAGTTTTTTAAGATCTGTTCTTTCGTTTGCCAATTGGTAATATGCCAAAAGTTCAGTAATTTCATCCGCTCTCTGGATCACGCCATCGATGGTTCTGCTTACCAAGTCTGTACCTGAAGTCTGCTTCGCCAATTCGGTTGTCAAAACCAATGGAATAGAACGCAGATACATATCTTTTCTTGCGTAAACCGCCAGTTTTGCCACGAATTCTGGATCATTTTTCTGAATCAGGGACTGAATTCTTGTGAGTCTTTCACTTCCTTTTTCATAAGTGGTATTGGATAATCCTGTTGTAACAACAGCACTGTATAGTTCTTCAGCAGGTGTCATGGTATAAGCTTTTGCACCTTCGTAGTTCGTTACTACTTTATTCTCTTTTCTTAAAAAATTAAATTTCATGGTTACTGTTTTTTTGTTAAACATTTCAGAGGATTATCACTTTCTCCCTGATTTCTGATGCAAAGTAAGGATGCTATTGCGCAGTGTTTTTGCGTAGTATATTTTTTTTGAAAAAAATTTTATTTAAACACTAATTGCACGGATTCTTGCAGTAATAAAACAGATTTTTTATTCTGAAATCTCAGGACTCGTTTTAAAATAGATTCTTCATTCCGCCTTGCTTCATTCAGAATGACAAACATAACGCTGAACCAACAACAATCGACAATTAACAGGCAACCAGTAACAATCAACCAAAAGAAAAAATCTATCATGTATTTTATATAAAGGAATTAATAATGGAGAGTTTTTGGAAATACGTTTTCTAGCTTTGTTTCATTAAAATTTTAAGCTCATGATTAAAGGACTGTACGAGACTCATGTTCAGGTGAGTGATCTGGAAAATGCAATAAAATTCTATACTAAAGTTTTGGGATTGGAATTTGCCCATAAAGAAGAAAACCGAAGAATTGCTTTTTTGTGGATCGGAAAAAACAAGGAATCCATGTTGGGATTATGGGAGCAGAAGGAAAATCTTCAAACAAGGCATTTTGCTTTTACCGCCAACAAAGAAGATATTCTGAATTATTCTGTAGAATTTCTGAAAAATAAAAACCTGAAACCTTATAATTTTCTGAAAGACGGCATTGAAAAGCCAATGGTTTTTGCATGGATGCCTGCTTTAGCCATTTATTTTAATGATCCGGATGGAAATCAGCTGGAATTTATCTCGGTTTTGGAGGGTGACGGAAAACCTGAATTGGGTGTGCTTTCTTATGAGGAGTGGATGGAAAGGAAATAAAAAAACTCCCTTTCAAAAAGGAAGTCATCATTACATTTTTAGATTACTAAATTGTTACATTAATACTGTTGCAAACACCAATGCAAGATTTTCGCAATATTTTTGGCATCATCTACACCTCTGTGATGCGTTCCTTCAAGTGTAAGATTTAATTCGCCTAAAGCTCTTGCCATACCTACGCTTTTACGAATCGTGGGATGCAGTTCTCCGAATAAAGTTTTCACATTGATGTGGTCATCGCTCAAAGGATAATCCACATTGAATTTTCTTGCCTGATTTTGAAGCATATTAAGATCATAGTTTCCGTAACTTGCCCAAGTAAGATCTTCGGAATCATATTCCGCTCTCAGAATATCTAATGCGTCTTCCAGCAAAATGCCATCGTCATCAAGCATCTGCTGTGTAATGCAAGTAAGTTCCGTACAGAACGGACTTACTTTCGAATATTGAGGTTTTACTAAAATTCCCTCATTTTTGGAAATCTTTCCGGTTTTTGCATCCATGATGCACACTCCGATTTCTATGATTTCACTTTCCTGACCTCTCGGCGGTCGGTCTTCCCAACAGGTGGCTTCGAGGTCTATAATTAATATGTTGTCTGTTGTTTTCATTGTTGTATTATTTAATTGTTAAAGGTTGGAAGATGGATGCGGGAAGATAGAAGTTTTTACAGCGTGTAATTTACTTCCAGCCTCCAGCTTCAGACTTCCAGCCCAAATTCACCTCAAAATTTCTCTTAAAATTCTGGCGGCGTTGTAAGCATCGTCTGCTCCGCTGTGATGGTTGCCTTCAAAATCCATGTTCATAAAATGTAAGGCTCTTTTTAAACCCATCATTTTAAACAGTCCATTGTATTTTTTGAACTGATACATAATATTGATGTAGTTTTCGGAAAAAGGATTTTCGATACCGAGATAATCGTACTGTTCCATGATCTGTTCTTTGTCAAAATTTCCAAAACCTGCCCAAGTAAGCTGAGCTGAGTGATATTCATCTTTGATTTTTTCGCAGGCTTCTTCGAAATAGATTCCTTTTTCTTCGATGAGTTGCGGTGTAATTCCTGTAAGTTCTGTACAAAATTTATTGATTTTAGATCTTTCGGGAATTACATAAATGCTTTGTTTCTTGGAAATTTCCTGCGTTATTCTGTTTAATTCGCAAATTCCTATTTCTATAATATCGGTTTTTTGTCCTGCGGGAATTCTGTCGTTTTCCCAACACGTGGCTTCCAAATCGATAATTACAATTTCGTTTGTTGTTTTCATTTTTACATTTTTATTCTATTCATTTTTCATTCATCTGCATTTGGTTTCTAATATGGGAGGAGAAGCGGGAAGAAATACCCTGAAGAAGAATTGTTTTAACTGCTAAAGTTGTGCAAAGGTAAAAAAGTCAGTGCGCATTCTATTTACGTAGTAAAAAATTAATTAGTTTTTCTGTCGCATAAAAAAGGATCTGTTCTAAAAATTAGACAGATCCTTTATATCAAAAGTCAAAATTTCAACTTAAAGTTCTAATTCTTAATAAATTTTTGTGTAGAAACTTTTCCACTTTCAAAAGTTGTTTTCGCAAAATAAACTCCTTTCAAAAGCTCAGAAACATCGGAATTATTTTCCTTTATTGTTTTTAACAGTTTACCATCAACAGAATATATATCTATTTTGAAGATTTTCTGCTTTGACCGATACACTAAATTTTGTTTTACAGGGTTTTCAAAAGTAATTTCACTATTATTTTTTGCGTTTTCTGCTGTAAATAATGTAGCATTACCATTTAAAAGATATTTAACAATTTCAGTTGTAGAACCATCTCCTCTGACAATTATACTATTATCAAAAACTTTTATTGCATTAACATAATGATATAGTAAATTAGGATCACTTTCTATATATTCTCCAAATACAGGATCAACAGTTCCATTCTGATTAAGTTTAGTGATATAATAAGCAGGTGAATTATTAAAATCAGCAAAACCTCCAATATAATAATAGCCATTTCTTTCAAAAATATCCCAGAACTCAAGACCAAGAGTCCCATTATAACTGAATGTAGTATCTTGTGTCCCGTCAGAATTAATTCTTCCTATTTCAGCAGGATTTGTTGAGGCAATTTTTGCATATATGATTCTGTTACTGGAATCTATTTTTACAATGTTAAAATTATCATTAAACAAAACCTCTCCATTGTTCCCAAAACCCGTCAAAGGTTGCCCATCAGGAGTATATTTTTTTATTGTATAATTACCCATAACAATAATATTGGACTGATTATCTAAAAGTATATTAGGAAGTCCATAAGATAACAATTCCCCATTATTTGCAAAGCTGTTGTCTAATGTACCATCAGAGTTTAATCTGAATGTATGCGTATTATAGTCAAAAAATCCGGTAACAGGATCCACACCAACTCCAGAAACAAGAATTTTATTTCCTTGTTCTATAAGATTCCTTTTTAAGTCGAAATTGTTTTGAAAGAAATTGGTTAATACTTTTATTCCACCATTTGCAAAAGAGATGTCCGGCTGTCCGTTTGAGAGTAATCGAATAACATCCAAATAATTAGTATTGCTGGTAGAATCATATCGATTGAGCAGTAAAGTCAACTTATCATTGGTATGTCTTATAAATCCTACAAGAGAGCCTTGTGCATAATTATTAAATGTAACTTTGCCATTAGTTCCAAAAGACAAATCTAAAGAACCATTGTAACTTGTATTTTTAGAAATTATTATTTGATTTGTATTGGAATTAAAGGATTCGTAAAATACCGCATTGGATGTTTCTGTTAACTCCCCTAAATAAGAGCTTCCAACCGGAATATTGTAAATCCCGTTTGAAGCAAATGCAGGATCTTTAGAAATAATTTGTGCTAAAAAAGTTTGTAGTGTGAAAATAAGTACACATGATAATTTTTTTTTCATCGTTTGTTTTTATGATTTGTATACTGCTTATACAAAACAAATGTAAAAAGTTAAGGCAGCAAAAATACTTTTAATGCGGCCTATGTCCTATACCATATTTAAGGTATTTTACATATCTTTTTAACTTAATTTCTCGGTGCAAACGGCGGTGTCCACTTTTTCCTTTTCATGATTTCCTTTACTTCTTCGTAAGAAACCGGATAAAAATTATGGCAATCTACTCCTACATCGAAACTCAGAGCCATTTCATCGTCGGGCAATGTTCCGTGCGAATGTCCGTAGAGCTGCCAAACGCCGCGGTGCGAACCGTTCCATGTTCTCATGGCGTAATGAAAGAGGATGATTTTCTGTTTGCCGTTGCTGTTTTCAGACTCATCAATTTTCAGTTCGTGATAATCTCTGATGGAAGCAAATCGTTTTGGATAAGTTAACGCTGCACCTTCATGATTTCCTTTTATCAAATGAATGTTTCCGTTTAACCGATCCAGAATTTCTTTTGTAAAATCCGGTTTGCCTAAACTTACATCCCCTAAATGATAAACGGTATCATCTTTACCTATTTTCCCGTTCCATCTTTTGATGAGTTCTTCGTTCATCTGTTCCAAAGACTCAAAAGGTCTTTCGGAGAATTTTATAATGTTTTCATGACCAAAATGATGGTCTGCTGTAAAAAATATATTGGGTTTCATTTTTTTAATTGTTTGTTTTTTAACTACAATATTTCACTATTTCCTCTGTCATTCTGAACGGAACGAAGTGGAGTGAAGAATCTCTAAAATCTTTATGTGAGATTCTCTGAACTTCGTTCGCATCCCTTCAGGCTGTGTCAGAATGACAACTTAATGCATAAATTTTGTAATTTTAGTTTAATAAATATTTAATTCGTTAAGGTTTCATCACCATCCACAGATCTTTGAAATCCGGAATATGAGTTGTAATCAATGATGAGTTGTGTCCGGAGCTTTCTTTTACTTCACGGGAGCCCCATTCACCACGTTGTCTGTAAGGAATTACTTCTGCCCAGACTGCTTTTGACGGGTCTATCGCCAATAAAGCTGCCACAGTATCATGAAGTGCCTTTTCTTTGAGTTCCACTGCTTTAAGAAACAGCTTCAATCCTTTGCTTTCATTTCGAAACGGGATCAGGATTTCGGCATCTTTCTTTGTAAAAACAGCAGCATGACAAACATTTTTACTGATCATCCGTCTCTCAGTCATTGGTATTGAAAGCAGCTTTTCAGCAGCCAACGGATTTCCGTTCAGATTGAATGTCGCACAGGTAAGCTTTCCGTCAAATTTTTCCAGTCGATGTTCTTTTGGGACAATATTATCGCCTGCAAAACCGCCCTGACAAAACCAGCGATCAAAGAAAACTCCGGTTTCCCACAATGAATGCGGATTTGTAAGTGCTGCTCCCGTCAGTAAAGTACAATCTGGAAATTGATGAAGTGTTTCAGCCATAATGTTTGCTGCCGTATCATCCGCTTCTGATTCCTCAAATTTTCCGATCCAGTCTTGGTAAAACCCCGAAACACGGCTCGCCGAAGATTTTGGAGTTCCTGCGCCGACGCGGACATCTTCCCTATCCAGAATTTGCAGAACACGTTTTACAAATCCTATCTGATCTTTTCCTCCCGGATGTATGGATACGCTTGCGAGATGAACCTTGGGATGCGTTGCCAAAACAGCCAACGTCATCGAATCATCAGGATCAGCCGTTTCCATATCGAAATGAAAAGGTAATTTATTTTGCATGATTATTTTTAGTTTTTTAAATTTTAATTGAATAAATAGTTTTAATTAATTTCCCTGAAATGCTTTATAAAAAGCGGTTTCAATTTCCAGTTGATCGCTTTCGACATATCTTCTTGAAAAGTGAATCGGAATGGTTTCTTTCACTTCACATTCTTTCATGATTTTTCCCGATGCAGAAGCAAAACTGTGATAGTTGATCTTCGCAAATTCCTGATCTTCATCTTTGTAGAATGTTTCGATATACACCATATCCGCTTCCCTGAAAACTGTTTTTATCTTTTCATAATTATCTTCGCAGACCGCGTGATCCATGATTACGCCTAATTTATATCCTTTGTTTCGAGTCAGAAAGTGAAATAAATCGGAGGCTTTATAAACCGTTCCTTCGATTTCAATTTCTTTGTCGGAATCGTTGTTTTCAAAGGCTTTCTTCAATTCGCTGATCCATTTTCCTTTTTTGAATTCTAAACCGTTTTCATTAAAAGTCACCGAATCTTTTTCCCTGAATAAATAGGCGATGGAATCTGTTTTGTGATCCAAAATTGCAAAATCAACATTTACATATTCGTCTTCAAAAAGGAAATTCTGAGTTTCTATCAATTCCAGATTCCAATGTGGGGGACGAATTTTATAGACATTAATTTCTTCTTTAGAAATGATTTCTCTAATCTCATATTCAATCGCATTTTCATCAATTAAATTCCAAGTGTAGGATTTTAACCTTGCTTCAATCTGCCGGTGAATATTTTTCGGTCCGCAAATCACGATTTTCTCGCCACTTCCAATCTGATGTCTGAAAATTCCGTCGAAATTGGAAAAGTGATCAATGTGAGTATGACTGATGAATATCGCTGAAACCGACTGTACTTCTTTTACCGTCAGTAAACTCGCTTCACCGCAATCACACAAATAATGATTTGCTGAATTCGGGACTTTTATTAATATACTGATGTCTTCTTTTAATAGACTTTTTATTTCTGCCTGTAACATTTTTTTAAATTTTATCAACTATAAAGCTTTACACTCAGTTTGTCATTCCGTAGGAATCTAAGTGTATAATTTTTTATTATTTCTACAAACTTTGCCTAGATTCCTACGGAATGACAAGGAGTGCGTTTAATAATAAAATATTTTAACTTTTATAGCTCAATTTAACACATAAAAAGTTCCGGTAAATATATTACCGAAACTACACTTTTAGAGTCATTAACTCTTCTTTTATCACATCAATGACCAAAGAATTCAGTTTTTTATTGATTCTTTTCTGTTCTTCTTTTTCTATGGTGGTGAAAACTTTCGGGAAATCTTTTTCAAAATCTTCTAAAATATCCTGAGCAAAAAGACCAATGACTTTACCAACCATTTTGGGTTCAAATTCGCCAATTTTGCTGACCACGTTGTTTAGCCTGTTTGCAGTTGCATATTTTTGGATTTCTTCCCAGATATTCTGAGCTTTTTCGCTAAAGCTGATTTGCTTTTGAACGGTTTTTTCCTGTTTTCTTACCACTTTAGATTTCTCGATCCATTTTTCATTTTTATTTTTCAAAATGACTCTTGAGCCGTTGCCAAAATATCTGGTTTTCAAAGTTTTAATAATAGTTCCTTCACACATATTGTTCTCGATTTCAGGAAGTCCAAGCCAGCCCGGAATTTTAGAATCGAAAACATTCGGAAACTTCAAAGCATCTTCCAAAGTTCCCTGATAAAGAATTTTTGCATAGAAAAATCCGGTTTCTTCGAAAATTTCATTCACCACATCGGTATCCAGATAAGTAGTTCCGTTCAGCTTGATGTCGAATGCGTAAAATTCGTTGTTAGGTGCATATTCAACACCTTTCTGCACTTTTACCGCATCTTTTACAGGTTCCACTTCTTTGTGTTTGTAACCGCCACCGAACAATTCACCGTAGATTATGACCGTTTCAACATACGGATGAATATTTTTCACTTTTTCGAATACTTCGATGACGTTTTTTCTGTAACGTTCTAAAATCTGATGTGCGTTGAAGAATTTTTCATCCTTTTCGATAAAAGCGGTTCTTTTGCCGATTTTAATTTCCTTTCCGTCGGTAAAGAAAGAGAAATTAGCTCCGTGAACCTTCTCCTGCACGATGAAAATCTCATCCCAAAAACCCTGAATCCTGATCTGATCGATCACGCGGTTTTGGTAAGCATTTTCTATAGAGTTATATGTTTTGAAAATCATTTTTTTAAGTTTTTAATTTATTTTAACCACAAAAGAGACAAAAGATTTAACACTTTAGGACACTTAAGTTTTTAAAGCTTAACACTTTGAAAACATTAAGTACACATAAGAGAAAATCATAGATTTTCATTTGTAGTTTAACTTATTTCTAATTCGTTATTCCTCATCTGGGTAACGTGTCTTTGGGCGTGAAGCGACAGGAAATAAATGTATTCGTACACATTGATTTTCCCCAGTTCATTTACTGTCATTGTTGTTTTGCAGAGGAGACCTTCACCGTTTTTCATCAAGTCTAAATAACTTGAACATTGATGATATTGCTGAGTAATTAAATTTCTTATTTCAGTTAAATTTAATTCTCCTTTCGGCTCCATATGCTCTGGTCTTATCCATTCAAAAGATCCATACTTGCCTACTTTTTCAAACTTTTCTTTATCGAAACTGTAATTTTTTATTTCAAGATTTAAATCAAGATGCAGATAATTCCGCATTGCTTTTTTCGATCCTTTTTCAATGAGTATCAACAGATAAAAGTTCGTGAGATAAATGTGTTCCAAAATCTGCTGAACCGTCCAACCTCCATTTGATGGCTGAAAATTCAACGTTTTATTGTCTTTATCAAACCACTTGTCAACCTCATCAAAACTGAATTTCAAATGTGTTTTTATGTCTTCTATCAATCTAAAAATATCCGTTACCATTTTTTAAAGTTTTTTAAAAGGCTTTCAATATTTTGCTTTCCAACAGGATTCATGGAGTGGCAATAGAACTGTGGTAAATCCAAATAGTTATCCATACAATATTCTACCAGCCATTTTGCACAATCGTAGCCTGTTTTTTCCACAAATTCCTGAGAATCGGGTTTCAAATAATGTTCATCGGCAAGGTCGTGGTCAAAAGAGATCATTTCCGGAAGTCCTTTTTCCAAAATCCTGTTGACAAACTGTTCGTAATTCCGAACGATATGCCAGTCTTTTATGAGGAAAATATCCTGTTTTGTATAATGATATGCCTCGATTGGATATCTTATATCGTCCAGAAATAATAATCTTTTTGTTAGTTCCATCGCTTTAATTTTAATTTGAAAAGTAAATATTCAAAGCTTTGATAATACTTTTCACGTTTGTATTCGGATAAAATCCTGAACTGTTGATGCAGTTGATTTCAACAATCTTCCATCCTTCATCTGTGAAGCAAATATCCATTACAAAAGCTTTTTCCAGATTGAAAAGCCGGATCATTTTATTGGCGAAATTCAATCCGTCTTCTGAAACTTTTTCCTCAAAAGGAGCATTATCATTGAATTTATAATATCCGGCATCGATAATCTGTCCGCCAACAATCCAAAGTCTTGCTTCTTTTATTGTTCGTTTTGCTTCAGAAATCTGAACCAAAGAATCTTCTGTAATTCTGTTGTTTTGATTTTGCAATGCTTCAAAAGCAAAATCTTTCCATTCCGTTTCGTTGAAGACTTTTCCTGTAAAAATTTTCGCTTCATTGTAAGGTTTGATGAATTTGAGTTCATCTTTTTTCCAAATCAATTCTTCCGAAATTTTATGAACGGAAACTTTGTTATTCAAAAGGTTTTCACCATAATATTTGGAATACACTTCATACAAATGATTACCTCCGTAAAAAGAACCTGGAAACCAATCTGTATTTTGCTTTGCCAATCTTGCAATCGTCACCGAACCGTATACGAAAACATCTTTTCTGTCTGTTTCGAAGTCAATTTTTTGTGCGGTTGGAGGAATATTAATTACGCTGTAATCAATATTTAATTCTTCCAAAGCATCAAAAATCCTGTAATGATCGGGATCTAAATATACATTAGCCTGAACTATAAAATACATGGTTATTTGTTTTTAGGGTTCTTTTATTTGCTTTTTACAATACCCGCCAATTCCAGTTTTGCATCTTCAGGAAATCCTGAAAGTCCGGGAATATCGTTGTATTCTACAATTATTTTTTCTCCGTTTTCTGTTTCCAGAACATCAATCGCCACAATATCTGCTTTGATGTTTTCCTGTAACAGTTTTACTTTTTCTATCCATTCTTTTTCGGGCTCGATGAGTTGATATTCCTGAGTTAAAGAATTGGCTTTCCAATATTTGCCTTTTCTTTTCATCGCCCAGACTTTATCATTGACAGCCAGATAACGAATGTCATATTGATAATCAATAAATTTCTCTGTCGTCACATAATCCTTATGAATAAAGAGTAAATCTTTCAGTTCTTCCCATTGTTCTTCGGTTGAAACCAGACTTTTTCCATATCCACCATGATGATTTCCAACTTTAACCACGAAAGGAAACTGCATTTCCAGATTTTTCAATTGAGTTGTATTGGTTGCGACATTAAAATCAATCACAGGCAATCCAAGCTTTTTCAATCTGTTTAACATGGATAATCTTTCGTAACCTATTAATAATGTTGAAGCTGAATTCACGCATGGGATTCCTGAATATTCAATCAATTCCAAAATGTTTCTGTGTTTTGCTTCAGGATTGATCGCTCCCAATCTCCAAAAAATAACATCCGGTTTGCAGACTCCATTCTCATCAATGGCATACAGTTCAGCATTTTTTACGATAAATTCTGAGGTCTGAACTTTCTTCTGAACCACATCAAATCCTGCAAAGTAATCCTGCCAGTATTTTTCTCCGTTGATGATTAAAATTGTTTTCATTATTTTATTTTTTTTGGATGGAGGCTAGAAGCTGGATGAGGGAGGTAATCGAAGCGTTTTAAACTTCCGTATCCCATCATCCCACTTCCAGCTATTTTATCACACCATCATATCAGCACAACTGGAACTTGCGAAGGCGTAAGGTTTTGCTTTAAACACATATCCCATTCCAAGAATATATCCCATTGCGTCTCTTAAGGCAACATTGGATTTGAAATCCGGATCGGTGTTAATGTCTGCGTGTACCTCCATTTCCACTCCATAAGCATCCAGAACAGCGCAAATAGCGTAAGCAATTTCTACGGATTTGTTCACCTCGTTCAGCATACGTTCTTTGATACTGATAGTCTGTATTTCTCTTTCTTTTCTGATAAAGGTAAACGCTCCTTTTCCCTCACGAATAAATACTACTGCCGTAGCATAATTAATGGCATCCCCGTATACATGGGAGTCTGAACCTACACAAACCTTCAGTCGGTGTCCATTTGCCTGTTCGCGGATGATGGCTTCTTCTACCAGCTGTATGATAGAGTTTTGGAAAATTTTTCCTGTCATGTTCTGCCATACTTGTTGTTGCGTTTCCATTTTTTCTACATGTTTTTTGTTTTGTTTAAATTTTAATAATTACGTCAATTGTCAATTCACTGTATTGTCAATTTAAAATTCACTTGCGAAGCAAATTGACCATTGACCATTAACATTCCTGCACTCCGAATCGGATTCGAACCAATACCATCAGTTTTGGAGACTGAGATGCTGCCATTACACTATCGGAGTAGTTTTTGTTGATTCATCAGGACTCGAACCTGAACAACAAGAGTCAAAGTCTTGTGTGCTGACCAATTACACTATGAATCAGTTTTATAAGTAATGAGTAATAGGTAATTAGTAATTTTTTTGCGCATAATTCATTACTTATTGCACATTACTTATTACTTATATCTCGTGGAACAGACAGGAATCGAACCTGTACCTTTAGTTTTTCAGACTAACGTGCAGACCTGCTACACCACTCTTCCAATTTTATAGGTAATGAGTAATTGGTAATCAGTAATATTTTTTGCCTGCAATTTATTACCCGTTGCTTATTACCGATTACTTATATTCTGTACGGGAAGAGGGATTCGAACCCCCAAAACCTTGAGCCTAAATCAAGTGTGTCTACCATTTCCACCATTCCCGCGGATTTCATTAGTAATGAGTAATTGATAATCAGTAATAAAAATTATCTTCTATAAATTTATAATTCGTATTAACCTTCAATAATTATTCATTGCTCATTACTTATTACTTATATTTTTAGGTTCGAGAAAAGCCTGTCTATATTTATAAACTATGCCTGTAATGTTTTTTTAAAGATCTTCTGCGCTCGACAGACCTTTCTCTTTCCATTTAACCTATTTCTTTGTGAATTGTCAATCGTCAATTTACTTCGTAGTCAATTCTTAAAATTCACTTGAGGAGCAAAATTCACCATTCACCTTTTCACTTTCCTGTACTCTATAAGGGAATCGAACCCTTGTTTTCTGCTCGAAAGGCAGGCGTCCTGAACCGTTAGACGAATAGAGCATTTTTGTTATGAATTGTTAATCGTCAATTTCTTTGCAGTCATTTTTTTTAAATTGACAATTGACTATTTACCATTCACTTTTCTTTGACCATCTGACCAGGAGTCGAACCTGAACAACAAGAGTACATTTCCTGCATGCTGCCATTACATTATCAGCGGTGTGGTGGAAGTAGCAGGATTCGAACCTACTCAGCAATGAAGCAACAGATTTACAGTCTGCCCCGACTCTCCAACTTCGGCGTACTTCCCTTTTTTCATGAGTAATAAGTAATTGGTAATGAGTAATATTTTCCAACTAACTTTTTAATCTTTAATTTTTGAAGAAAAACAAAGCCTGTCTTAATTTTTAGTTTGATGTAAGAACTTCTGCGCTCGACAAACTTTTTTCTTTCTTCGGAACTAATCTCATTTTAGTTATTTGAGATGGTTATGGGATTGTTCATAACCTTTTTATTCTTTTTTATCTGAATTCACGAATGTTTCACATTTCAAACCCACTCAGCTTACGCAACGGTTTTGCAGACCGCCCCGACTCTTCCGCTTCGGCGAACCATCGTTTTTGCAACTATTTGTTCGTTGCTGGTTGATCGTTTTTAGATGATATCACATCTCTAAATTCTAATCAAAAAAATAAAGCCTGTCTTAATTTTTGTTTGATGTAAGAACTTCTGCGCTTTGACAAACTTTATCTGATCTAAAATTTATATTATGTTTAAAACTTTCATTATCCCGCTTCAAAATGAGTTAAGAAAAAGCCTGTCTATATTATATCGTGTTTTTTTGGCTAAAGATCTTCTTCTCTCGACAAGCCTTTTCTTTTTCTCTTTGAAACAATTAACTTAGTGTGAATTGTGAATAGCCAATTGTCAATTTGCTTTGCTTGTCAATTTTTAAATTCACTTACGAAGTAAAATTCACTATTTACCATTCACTTTTCTGTAATTTCGGAAGGACTCGAACCTTCAACCTTCGGCTTATGAAACCGATACTCTAACCCATTGAGCTACGAAATCGTTTTTAATTTGGTGAATAATCAATTGTCAGTCTGCTTTGCTTGTCAATTTTTAAATTCACTTACGAAGTAAAATTTACCATTGACCATTCACTTTTCTGTAATTTCGGAAGGACTCGAACCTTCAACCTTCGGCTTATGAAACCGATACTCTAACCCATTGAGCTACAAAATCGTTTTTAATTTGGTGAATAGTCAATTGTCAATTTGCTTTGCTTGTCAATTTTTAAATTCACTTACGAAGTAAAATTCACCATTTACCATTCACTTTTCTGTAATTTCGGAAGGACTCGAACCTTCAACCTTCGGCTTATGAAACCGATACTCTAACCCATTGAGCTACGAAATCGTTTTTAATTTGGTGAATAGCCAATTGTCAATTCGCTTTGCTTGTTAATTTTTAAATTCACTTACGAAGTAAAATTCACTATTGACTATTCACTTTTTTGCACTCCATAAGGGAATCGAACCCTTGTCGTTCGGTAGAAAGCCGAATGCACTAACCTCTATGCTAATGGAGCAAACTGTCTGGAAAGCAGGGTTCGAACCTGCGACCTCCCGCGTCCAAGGCGGGTAAACAACCACCGTTATCTTTCCAGTTTTGCAGATTCACTTTCATTTTCTTTTCCGGGAGACAGCCGGAGCCGAAATTTTCCGTGAATCTTTGCGGTCTATGCGAGAATCGAACTCGCAGTGCCCGAGAGACAGTCGGGAAGGTTAACCATTACCTCAATAGACCTTTTGCGGAGAGCAAAGGAATCGAACCTTCACTACTGTCGTAGAACTCATTAGCAGTAAGCCGCAAAAAACCAGTATTTGCCTACTCTCCTTTTGTGATTCCGACAGGATTCGAACCTGTAACCCTGGGTTTAGAAAACCCATGCTCTATCCAATTGAGCTACGGAACCTTAGTATTGTAAATGGTCAATGATCAATTGGCAATTTGCTTTGCTTGTCAATTTTGAATTCACTTATGAAATAAAATTCACTATTGACCATTCACTTTTTGTAATCCCAGAAGGACTCGAACCTTCAACCTTCGACGTATCAGGTCGATGCTCCAACCAATTGAGCTATGAGATTGTTTTTATATTTTGTGAATTGTCAATTTGCTTTGCTTGTCAATTTTGAATTCACTTGAAATAAAATTCACTATTGACTATTCACATTTTTGGGGTATCTCCGGGGATCGAACCCTGTTCTTCGGTGCCACAAACCGACGCTTTACCAAATAAGCTAGAGAAACCATATACCATAAAAAAAGCGCCTCTTTTCGGGAGGCGCTTTATATTTCTGGACGTGTCAGTTCATTAGCTGACCCATTTATAAGCACCTTTTTCCCACAAATTCACTATCAAGAAGAATAACACAAGCATATCTTTGCCCCATCGGTTCTGTACCGCATTGTCTTGAATATAAATTAGATATGTTATGTAATTGTTTCATTTTATTCTTGTTGTTTTAAAAATTTTTTTTGAAATGCTTGAAAACCTGTTGCTTTCAATTTTCGGTTGCAAAGTAAATATGATTTTTTTTAACTCGCAAATTTATTTTTCATTTAAGTATTTGAAAATCAATTAATTATTAGCTAATTTCAGAATAGAGAATTTCCGTCCGCAATACTTTGCAGATGTCTCAAATACCTAAATGACTGTCTCTCATCGGGTTACTGATCACGCTCTATTTTCTTATTAATTGTTCATTTGTTATTAAATAATTTTCATTTTTATGGTTATTTTTTTTCATTCTAAATAATTTCTGCTCTAAAAACACAAAAAACGCCTCGGTAATCGAGGCGTTTTTGCAGTATTTTGATAAAATTTTTACGGTTTTACAGTAAATAATTTTCAAAGCAAGCACATTTCGCCTCATAAGATATCATCCATTCATACCCAAACGATCCCTTTATTACAGGGCGATCGCATAGATTTAAACTGATATGTGCTCTTTGTATTGTCATTATTTTATGGTTGCAAAGATAAATCTTTTTCTTAAAAGTTTTTTATTTTGTCATTGCGAACTGAAAGTGAAGCAATCTTATATTATATCATTTTACTTTGAGATTGCTTCGTCGCCTTGCTCCTCGCAATGACGAATCATCAATTCCTGAATATCCTGTTCCTTCCCGTCTTATATCTGGAAATATCTTTCAAAATCACTTCATCATCCGGATTGAAATACTTCAGTTCATTGACGATTTCTGAGCGGGTTGCTACTTTTTCGGCGATGATTTCGTAGGCGATATTTCTTGTGGTCGATTGAAGTTTCGGATCTTTTTTAAATTCATGCTTCATGGCTTCAAGATAGGTAATCTTCTTCTCCGAAGGCGTTTTCTGATAAAGTTCCTGAATTTGCTGATCGAGTTTTTTCACATCAAAAATATTGGCAAAATAATTATTGAGACAGTTGAAGGCATCACGGTCTTCTTCCCAGCCTTTCAACAGAATTTTCTGTGCTTCTTCGGGCAATTCCATTTTTTTACGGTAAATTAAAGAACCTTTTACCATCTGACTGTTGTTTACATAATCGTCCACCACCATCTGATAATAGATATTGGCATTTTTGGCATCATTCATTTTCCTGTAGAGATCGCCTACTTTTTCTTTCTGTTCGAGTTCTTTGTACAAATCGATTGCTTTTTTATACTGCTTTGCTTTTTCGTAGCAGTTTGCGGCTTCCGATTTATTCTTCAGTTTTTTAAGATAAATTACTGCGGCTTCATTGTATAAACCTCCGTCTTCCAGTGTTTTTGCTCCGCGATAGTAATCTTTCATCAAGTTCATGTATACTTTTGCCGCTCTTTTATAATCTTTTTCGCTGATGTATTTTTGGGCCAGTTCTTCGTATTTATTCCTGATCTTATCGAAAAGGGATGCTTCCAGATAAAAATTTCCCCCTCCGTTTCTGCCTTTTCCCGAAGAGTTGTTTTCTTTTTCCTTTTTTTCCAACTGCATGAGTACCACAAAAATGATGAACGCAACAATGGCAAAAATCACCAAAGTTCCCACCACACTCCAAAAACTCTGATGGAAAAGCTGCGCCAGAATTCCGATTATTTTGATGATGGCGAGAATGAAAAATGCCGCCATAAATTTGTCTGTAAATTTCTGTCTATTCATCCTTATCAGATTTTAAAATGGTTTCATCTTCGCTGAAAAGACGGTAAAGAAGCAATACAATGCCGATAATAAGAATCCATACAAACCAGTTGTACCCGAACATTTCGATCAGCGGATAGAAAATATACGCCAACATCGCCATCAGAATAATCATTAGGAAAATCTTGGTTCCCGCCGGAACATTATCACCGCCTACATTCAGTGATTTTCTTTTGACGAAGAAAGAATACAGTCCTACTGCTCCTGTCATCGCAACAATCAGCCAGAAAATTTCTGTAAAAGAGGTGCTTTTTTCTTCCGGATTACTTTTTTCAGCGTTCAATGTCGAAATAGCAGGCGGAGTCTGTGGAAGTTCTTTCGTTCCGTACAGCCTTCCCAATGAATCTTCCACCAAAATGGCTTTCTTTTTCATAATGGTTTTTACAACTCCTTCATCAGCAGGTTTCCCTGAACCTGATTTTTGAATGGAATCTTTAATTTTTTCTCTGATTTTTCCTTCATTCTGAGCCAGATATTTTACAATTTTCTTTCGATACACTCTTTTTAATGAATCGGTTGCCGCATCTGTTTTGTTATTCAGCTTAAAAATATCATTCTGAATTTTATTAAGCGGTCTTCCTCCATTGTTAAGATATTCCTGATAACTTTTTTCACCCGGTTTGCTCATGCTTAGAGAGGCACTCATATGTTCTTTCATCAGTTCTCTCCGCTTTTTTCCGTACATGGAGTCGATCTTCATATCAATATCGGTAACTCCTGATTTGTACGCCACTACGGGAGCCATCATTGTTTTATCCGGAGTCTGGACTTTACCTGAAGAAATGGATTGAGATTCTTTATCTCCATCTTTATTAAGGTTCATAAAAACCCTGGCTAAGCCGATCATTAAAAGGACAACCCAGAATATCCAACGGTAATTTCTACCGGAAGATTTTCCATCCAAATTGTCTTCCTCTTTTTTACCAAATAGTTTTTCGAGCCATGAATTTTTAAATTTAAAAATCCCGAAACCATCTCCTCTCGAAGTTCCCATAATATCCAACGGAACGCCAAGCTCTACTGCTCTGTCCGGATATTTTTCGATATATTTTAGATATTTTTCGATTTCCTTTTTATTTCCCGCCATTACCTTTTTCATGTCAAACGGCAGATTTTTCATCCACTCTTCTTCGGTTTGCGGTTTTTCGAGAGATTCCAGAACTTTTTCATCGTCCATTTCAACGGTAAAACTTTCGATTTTCTGAGGAATCTGTACTCCTTTCGAGGGTTTTCTTACTTTATCTTCCGAGATTTCCGGATTCTGAATAATGGAAATCCAGTCGATTTCTTCATTTAATTTAACCAGACCAAATTCAGGATGCATGATGAGATATTCCGCATCTATATTCTGCCACTCTTCAGGATTCACTTTTGGATAAAAGACCGTGTTTTCCAGAATAAAAAATCTATTGTCGACGCATTGAAAGTAAGAATTTCTGCCAATTTCGTTCGGAGCCAGATTTTTAAACACCAAAAAACATCCGTATAAAATATTCGGCTCTGTGGAAGGAATCGGGAACGACTGAACATCATGCAAATCTATTCCTAATATTTCCATTTCATGAAGCCATACAAGCGGTGAAGAACCTTTGATTAAAAGTCCTTTTTTGGGGTAGTTATTTTTCGGAAAGGGTTTAATTCTAAGTTCCATATTCCCAAATTTGATCTATAAACCGTTCCATATATTCAACATACATTTCTTTCATCGTTCGCACTTTCAAAAGTGTATTCTGCGGAAGATAATATTCTGAGCCTCCGAATTCCGTGTTGGTTGCCAACGCCAGATTTCCATATTCTGTGGAAGGAATATAAAATTCGGGGATATTTTTGTTGCTGCTCTTAAAAGTCAGCATTCCGCGATTGTCCGTGATAATTTCGCTTCCGTCTGAAAAGGTAAATTTGTTTTTATTCTGCTCCGCACAGATTTCCAGCGGATAATTATTTCTGTAAAACGTGATGGAATCTTCGTTATGTAATGTATTCAGTTCATTATTTGAAATAACGAGCTTTTTTTCTGTATTGATTCCGATATTGTGGAAATTATTCAGAATTTTTAATCCACTGTGGATTAATTTGTTAAGTTCAGATCCAACTCTTAAATTATTTTTATAAATTTCTTTCTCATTCACAAATACCTCTTCAAAACTAACATTTCCATCTATGGTAATTTTATTGCTGTAAGGAATATTATCCAGATACAGATAAAAACTTTTACTAAAGTAAATAAGTTCAATTTTAACAGGGATATTTTTTCCTGTCAAATTCAGTTCAGAATATTCTTTAGTATTTAAATTCAATTTGGAAATCAGTTTTTTATCGGGTTGATACTGGCATAAAATAAAGTCTCCCTGCTTATTTTTTGCCAACGCAAACTGACCTTTTGGCTTTACAGAAATATCATCAATTAAAATTTCGCAGCCATGATGCGTTTTATACGTGTCATAATAATTGCGGTTGTAATAATTGTCTGAAAGATAGGTTCTCAGCAACTGTTTTTTATTGCTTAAAATAAAAAATTCCCCTTCATACAGAAAGGTTGCGATTTTATTGATTGGCGCAGGAAACAAAATCGGATAATTGAACGGAACATTTGCTTTTTTGCCGTTTCCTGAAAATTTACTTTCCCTTCTCTGTCTTCGTTCCGGCGGATTTGCCCACAATTCCTGTAGTGGAAGCATAATTTTCTGGATATGTTTTCTTGTTCCTTTATGATATTTGTAAAAGTTAAGTTCACCGTTTGCAGAAGTCGTCACCAAAAATTTCAGGCGGTCTCTGTTTTCGTGAATGATTTTCTGAAGATTTTGATGGCTTAAATTTTCCTGATTCGTGATGAAAAAAACTTCCAGATCTTTTTCTTTATGTTCTTCATTAAAAAACTTTTCAAGTGCTCCTGAAACTTCCAGAACCGGACTTACATGATTGAGATTTTCCACCACTTCATCCACTTTATCCAGAGACATCGGGATGATATTTTGTCCCAATGCAAAAACTTTGCATTCGGAAAGTGCTTTCGGATGTTTGATGACCGCAATTGCCGATGCAAATGCCAAAACTTTCGGAGTTCCCCAGTTTTTCAGGGAAGTATCGATTAAAATAATTCTTTCAAAAATATTTTCTTCGGGCGGAATTTCTCTTTGGATAAACAACGCTTCATTGTTTGCTACACGGTTCATGAAAATGTCATCTTCATTGGCAAATTCAGACAAAAGCATTCTGTGAAGTTCGCCTTTATTCGTCATATCCGAGATTCCTCCAATCGGCTGTTCTCCGGGCGAAAGATGACGCATCGGGATTTTCAGACCGCTCCAGATCCTTTTAATTAAACTTCCGACCTGAAACGTTTTCGGCTCTTCAATGAGTTCCTGAATAAAATCTTTATCGGTTTCAACGGTGGTTTCTTCTTCCACCACTTCATCTTCCAATTCCGAAATATCTGTGAAACCTTTCATGGCATTGATGATGGATTTTCTAGTCGGAAATTTATTCTGAAGAAGCGCTAAAGTTTTAATATCTCTGTTAACCGCAATGGAAGTCAGAGGCTTTTTAACAGCAGCTTCGCCGATGATGTGAGGCTTAGTTTCAAATATTTTTAAGATTAACCCTGAATTTACCGAGGAAACCCGATTGTGACTGTCTTTAAAAATGGTCTGTAAAAGAATGATTTTATTCTGTCCCCGCTTTAAAGAACTTCCGATACTGCTCAGATTTTCTAAAAATTTAATGGCAAGATCTACATCGGATTCATTTTCCGCAAAATTATCTTTCTGTCTGTTCAGATAATAAAAAACGCCGTCTAAATTTAAGTAGCCATCATGAAGCGCATACAAAACAAGCAATAAAGAACCGAAAGGCGGAAGACCCTGTTCTTTAAGTTCCTTAAGAATTTCCATTACGTAAGGTCTGTACGCAATTGCGCCTACATTCGGGATCGAAATAAGGTTGTTTTCATTATATCGGGTGTCGTCCGGAACATCTTCATCAGTTGTCCATTCCCAGAAATAATTGATATATGATTGGAAATATGCAATTATATCCATTCCTGTGATTTTTCGGTCAGTCGGAAAGAGCTTACGGATAATTTGCGGAAATCTTCTTTATTTAGGTACAGAACATTTCCGTTTTCGTTCCATAAAAGCCACTGATCACGACCTGCGTTATATTTTCTCTGTAATAAAGAGCTCATGTTTTTAAATTCAAAATCGTACCCTGTCGGTAAAAGATGTCCGCCTTTTGACCAAAATGTTTTTCCCGGAAAACTTAATAAAGGACTTCCTATAAACAAAGCATTGTCATTAATCACCATCCAGTCGATTTTCTCCAATTTAAATTTCGGCAGTGTGATTAAGGTTTCCCTGATTTCTTTCATTGAGCATAACAATGCTGTTGCAGGATGCTCTTCTTCGCTTGGTTTCAGTTTAATTTCAATTTTTCCGTCAATTCCGAAAAAATTATTATTGAATGAAGGAAAAGTTAAGCGCAAAGCTTTATCAATGGGAGTCCACAGTAAAGCCGTTCTCATTTTTTTGCTCGGAACCAAAGCGTCTTTCCGGAATAAAAGTCCGTCTCTTAATTCGTACAGCAGGAAATTCGGCAACTGTTGAATTTCAGAAGAAACCGCCTGTTCATCGGTGAAACCTTTCAGCCATATCACATCTTCCTCCAAAGCGATCTGAACATTTTTCCAGTCACGGATGGAGCCCAGAACATCTTCCTCTGCACGCGGAATTTCTGCCCAGAATTCTTTTAAACTGTTTGAAGAATCTTTTGCCATAGACTTTCAATTTCCTGTTGAATGTACTGTTTCTGCTCAGGGTTTCTGATCCATTCGCATCGCGTCTGAAGGTATCTTAGTTTATCTTTAATGACATTCTGCTCTTCAAAACTCAAAGATCCCTGATTCCATTTTTCGACTAAGATTTTTACGTCTTTCATCACTTCTTCCGGATTCGGCGTTTTGTTTTGCAACGCCTGTGGATGAGACTTCGGATGGTCATCTTTTTCAATGGTTCTGTTGATGATGCCTTCAAGAATTTCAATCTGTTCTTCGGTATCCCAAATATGTTTCAGCACCCATAAATCTGATAAAATCGCTTCGTTTCTGCCACAAATTAAAGCACTTGCGGCGATAAGGTTCTGCAATTTTACGGCTCTACGGTCGGAAATGGCAATTCCTGTATTTCGGAGACTGATGATGGTGTTTAAATAGACTTCGTAAATGGGTCTTAGATCTACTGTTTTACACAAATCCTGAAGTTCTTTTATTTCGTAGGAAAGAATTTCGGGAGTTTCTGTTTCGATATTATTTTCCAGTTTTCTTCCGGCTAAAAGCACCTGGTGAAGAAGATCGGGATGTACATAATCTACATTAATTCTGATGAGAAAACGGTCGAACAACGCGTTCAATGCTTCGTCTTCGGGAAGAACGTTACTCGCTCCCACGAACATGAGTGCAGGAAGATGTTTGGTTTCTTTTCCTCTTTTAAAAATCTTTTCATTTAAAGCCATCAAAAGGGAATTCAGAATGGCTGAATTGGCATTGAAAATCTCATCCAGAAAAACCATGGATGCTTCGGGCATCATTCCTTCGGTGTTGGTTAATAATTCTCCTTCTTTTAATTTTCTAATATCAAAAGGGCCGAAAATTTCGTTCGGCTCGGTGAAACGGGTTAATAAATATTCGAAGTTTTTTCCGTCTTTTACGGTTTTTGCCAACGTTCTTACAATGGCAGATTTTGCGGTTCCGGGAGGTCCGTACAAAAAGGCGTTTTCTCTTGCCAGAAGACAGATTCCCAATAAATCGACGACATCGTTTTTTCCGACAAAGGTTTCTTTAACGTGGTTAAGAACGGTGTTTAATTTTTCTATATTTTGAGTCATTTGTTTTTATGTTATTTTTCTTTTTTGATGAAAACTTTTGTTTTTTTTAACACAAAGCCCGCAAAGTTTCTTTTAACTACTAGCTGTTTTTAAGTTCGCAAAGGTACTTCGACAAGCTCAGCATAAACTATTCACTTAACAAAGCGAGCAAAGGTTTAAATTTATTGTTATTTTTCTTTCTTGACGAAAATTATTGTTCTTTTGAACTATTTTTTTAACGCAAAGTCCACAAAGTTTATTTTAACTAATAACTGCTTTTAATTTCGCAAAGGTACTTCGACAAGCTCAGTATAAACTATTCACTTAGCAAAGGAAACAAAGTTTTTATTTACTTTCTATATATTTTAACCATTAAGATTTATTAAGGGTTTAAGATTAGTTAAGAGAAATAAATTTCTTAAGCTTGCCTTTAATTTGCTTGCAAATTCTTAATTCGTCTTAACTTCTTACCTATTCTTAATTGTTTAATTTTTTGCGTGATTTTAGGTTTTGAACGCAAAGTCCACAAAGTTTCTTTTAACTACTAAATGCTTTTAAGTTCGCAAAGGTACTTCGACAAGCTCAGTATAAACTATTCATTTAACAAAGCGAGCAAAGGTTTAAATTTATTGTTATTTTTCTTCAAAGTAAAAGATTTAGTTTTATTTAATAAAAAATCTTAACAGGAAAAAGTAGATAAACTGGCTTATGGTCATTGCAAGTAAAATATCAATATAAAATGATAGCGGAAACATAAAAAAAGTCAGATCATATACAAAATAAAGCACAATCAGAATACCCAGACTTATAAATCCCAAATATTTCCAAAGTGATGATGTTAAATTTAGCAAGAAAGAAATAATCATCAGCAATAAAACAACAAAGCACAGAAAGAATACCCTTCCATACATCTGATAATTTTTTGCAACAACAGGAATCAGTTGATTATAATCTATCTTTTTCGTAATCAACTCGTAAGCAATTACTAAAATCTCTCTGCAAATTTTAACAGGATTATGCCCAAAAATTAAAGCCACCGAAAAAAGTACAAAAACAAGTATGCCATGATAGATCACATTGATGATGTTTGATCTTCTCTGAGCATATTTTATCTGTTCTTTATCATCCAGATCATCTGCATCTTTAAATTCTATTGAACTTCCGGGAAGGTATCCGAAATTAATTTTAATGCCATTCTTTAAAGTGTAACTGTATAAAGGTTTACCAAAATGGATCAGCATAGAGATCCCTTTTATGTCTTCCTTCAATAAAAATTTATTGATATAGTAAGGAATAACACAGAATAAAAACATATAGGAAGCAATAATTATTCCTATTACAATTGCCGAATTTATTTCCATAATTAGTTTTTACTTAAAAAATTCCACCAGCTTTTCTTTTTCGGCCTTTCAGTTTTTTCTTCTTCTTTTTCTGCCTCTGCATTTCTTTTGTTGAATGAGAAAGCAATTCTGCGGTAAGGAACAGAAATATCGAAGTAAACTTCAGAACCGTCGTTCAGCGTGAGAACATCCATTATTTTATCTTCTCCTTTAACGAGCCTCTGCATCGTATCTTCTTTATTGAAGTGATACCTTATCAGATCTCTTTCATCAGAAATTCTTGTGACAATGTAAGGTGAATCTTCTGTGCCGTCACCTGTTTTTTCGATACATTCAAAAATGATCTGTGCAATGGTCATTTCAATGTTCATTGCTTTTTCGTCGCCCAATTCTTTATAGGCAAAATATTTAAAGATATGAACACTCGGACTGAGCAAAATATTCACGTTTACATATTTTACGACCTCCTGAAATTTTCCTTCATTTAATAATTTCTGAATATTTCCTGTATCTTCGGAATAAGGATCATATTCCGGATCGTTAATAACGAGTTCTCTACACTTCAAAAAAGTTTCTCTCGTAGGATTGCTTAAAAATTCAAATACTTTTTCGTAGGTTTCCATTTATTGGTTATTGTTTTTTTGTCTTTTTGAATAAACATTGTTTTTAACACAAAGTCCACAATTTTTTTTTATCAACTAACTGTTTTTAAGCTCACAAAGGTTGTTTAATTATGGCAAATTACGCATAATCAGTTGTTTTTTGTCTTTTTTGAAAAGCTGCTTTTATCATTTGTTTTTAACGCAAATTTCTCAAAGTTTTTTCATAACTAAATGTTTTTAAATTCACAAAAGCGTTTCCACTTAACAAAATATACAAAGGTTTATGATTATTTTTATTTAATGAAAAATCTTAATGATAAAAAATATAAAAATCCGCTTACGGTAAGTGATATCAGTAAATCTATATAAAAGCTAATCGGCAATTCAAAATATTTGAGACCCACTATAACATAAGATCCTAAAAGCAAAAACATGACAAGTATATTGGTAAAGACCGAAAATGGTGCTAATGCCAAAAGAAATGATACAAAAACAAAATACGTCATTACCGCAAAAAACAGATAAAAATACTTTCCATACATTACATATTGGCTGTTAACCATTGCTTTAAATTCTGAGAAACTCTGCTTTCCTGATATAAGATCATAAAAACTTTCTACCAAATCTCTGAAAACAGTAACAGGATTGTATCCCAATGCAAGACTTACAATGCTTGTAACAGCGATAATTAAGACCATTGTAATCATCTGCAATAAAAAAATATTTTTAGCCAGATTTCTGAAATATCTTTTTTCTTCAGAAGAGTCTATTGCAAAATCTTCCAGATGGAATTTAAGACCATAATTAAGAGGAATATAACCAAAGTTTATTTTTACTCCGCTTTTTAAGCTGTAGGAATAGAGAAATTTACCGAATGTTGAAAAAATGTGTACTTCCTCTACTTTCAATTTTAAAAATCTGCTGCTCAAATAATAAGCAAAAATGCAGAACAGAAAACCGTAAGTCGAAAAAATGATGCCGAGAGTGAAAGCTGTATTTATTTCCATGGTTAGTTTTACTTAAATGCATTCTGCATTTATTGATTATTAATTTCTATGTTTAAGAAAATTTTCTTTTGTGAAATCTGTTAAAAAAATCAGATCCTGTCCTGTCTTTCATTTTCTTCCGTTATCGTTTTTAATTCTTTCCAAAATACGTCTTTATGCAAGCCAAATTCGGCAGTCAACAGATTATTGAGGTAAGGAATTTCAGCAAGCTGATAGGATTTCTTTTCTACAATTCTTTCCAGATATAATTTCCGGTAGGTTTTGTCTTTTAATTCTTCTTCCCAGTTGATGTCTTCGAGATCGAGATCCATTCCTACTGCTGAATAATGAAATTGTTTCAGAATATTTTCCAGCATTTTCACCAAAGGATCTTCCGGATCTGAAACCTGTAAAGCAGAAACAATCTGTGGTAAAAACCGAAGTGATAAATCCGCAGATAACATGGCTGAAATGTCTTTTTTCCCTTTGAAAGACGGAATTAATTTGTTTAAATCTTTAGCCGTATTTTCTCTTATTAAATGAAGCTGCGCACTGTGATAGACTATTTTGGCAGCCCAGACTGCTGTTTCTGTATCGCAGACAAGTGTGTCGGATAAAAATTCAAGCCTTTCTTTCTCAAACTCAGCCTGAAAATAATCTGCGGCATCCTGCTCTTCTTTTTTGGAAATTTCATGAATATTTGAGAAAATGGTGATGCATTCTTCTTTTCGAAGCAGAAATAAAGTGTCTAAAAAAGCTGATTTTTTTTCCATCATTTAACAAAAATAAAAAATATTCTTTTCGAATTGAAAATTTTGAAGGTAAGTTGATTATAAATCTTTAATTAAAAAATTATTGTTCAAGGATTAAGAAATCACAATTTTATATCTTTGCCCTTTCAAATAAAAAATTATGAGTATCCACATCAGTGCAAAAAAAGGAGAAATTGCTAAAGTTGTTTTACAACCCGGAGATCCGCTGCGTGCCAAATACATTGCGGAAAACTTTTTGGAAGATGCTAAACTGGTAAGCCAGACCAGAGGAATTTTATATTACACAGGGTTATATAAAGGGAAAGAAATCTCTGTGGGAGCAAGCGGAATGGGCTTTCCAAGCATCGGAATTTACTCTTTTGAGCTTTTTACAGAGTATGATGTAAATACGATCATCAGAATCGGAACCTGCGGTGCGTATACCACAGATCTGAAAGTGTATGATCTTCTGAATGTGGAAAATGCAGCCAGTGAAAGCACCTACGCAAAATTCGCATGGGGAATTGAAGAGGAAAGCATTTCTCATCAGGGAAATATCTTCAATACCATCAACGAAACGGCAAAAGAAATGTCTTTAACGGCAAAAGCGACGAACATCCACAGCAGCGATATTTTTTACAGAAAAGATCCTGCAGTTCCTGCCATTGCTACAAAATATAACTGTCCGGCGGTAGAAATGGAAGCTTTCGGATTATTTGCCAATGCTAAACATTTAGGAAAAAATGCGGCAACGATTCTTACGGTTTCGGATATTATTCCTACCCACGAAAATATTTCGGCTGACCAGAGAGAAAAGGCTTTGAAACCAATGATTGAGCTTGCTTTGGAAGCGGGGATTAAGAGTTTGTAATCATTATCAATCATCCAAAATAAAAAGAGTTTTACATCATCTGTAGAACTCTTTTTTATATCCTGAAAAAATTACGGGCAACTTCCGTGGTTTCATCTGCAACTTCTGCTATGCTGATTTTCTTCAGATGGGCAATCGTCTGTGCTACATACGGTAAAAAGGAAGGTTCATTTCTGCGGTTCTGCATTCTCGGCATATTTTTCGGCAGCATAAAAGGCGCATCGGTTTCAATCATCATCCGGTCGAGAGGAACG
This sequence comes from Chryseobacterium gambrini, assembly GCF_900156825.1. Classification (GTDB taxonomy): domain Bacteria; phylum Bacteroidota; class Bacteroidia; order Flavobacteriales; family Weeksellaceae; genus Chryseobacterium; species Chryseobacterium gambrini. The sequence continues at coordinate 139,628 of NZ_FTOV01000005.1, forward strand.
TATTTTATCACTTCTTCCAAATGTTTAAACCTGTTCTGATCGCTGATGGCTCCCGTAAATCCTAAATAAAAGCCTTTATCCACATATATTTTGGCTTCCTGTAAAGTTCCTGTAAAACAATGAACGACGGCTTTTGGAAGTTTAGACAAATATTCATCCGTTATTTCATTAAATCTTCTGAAGGCAGATCTTTCATGAAGAAAAAGCGGTTTATTCACTTCAACCGAAAGTTCAAGCTGGGCGCGGTAACATTTTTCCTGAACAGGTCTTGGCGAAAAATCCCTGTCGAAATCCAGTCCGCATTCTCCTACGGAAACAACGTGGTCTTGTTTTAATAATGTTTTTAATGCAGGAATACTTTCGCTGTTGAAAGATTTTGCATCATGAGGATGAATTCCCGCTGTCGAAAACAGAATCTCGGGATAGTCTTCTGCAATTTCCGCTGATTCTTTGCTTCCACGGACGCTCGTTCCCGTGAGAATCATCTGTTCTACTCCATTGTCGAGTGCGCGGTTGATTATTTCTTCCTGTTCGTCATAAAATTGTTTATTGGTTAAGTTTATACCAATGTCGATTAATGTGTTCATTTCTTTATTAAATTTAGTTTTATTGGACATATTTCTTTTGCCTTGAAGCAAAAGAAACAAAAATTCAAGACCTGGAATCTGAATGCTAAAAATTAATAATGTTCTCTAAAAATTCTAAACTCGCGCGAATTTCACATTTGTCCTTCGGCTCTAAATAGCTACCGCGCTCAAACAGTAGAATTTTTTTAACGTTCACATGATTAATTTTCTTAACGCTTCAGCTTCCTATGTCCTTTAGTGACTGTTTATTTTTAATTCTATTATTTTTCTAGTCATATTTTTAGTTCCAAAAGAATTTTTATCTGTTTTCCTACCCTTCCTATCTCTAAACCAGCAAGACAAAAAATGAATCAAAAAAAGGTAAACAGGTAGGAATTGAACCTGCAACTCATCTTAGAATGATGCGCTTTTCCGTTAAACTACTGCTTCCGTATGAAAATTTAAGCGTTTATAATTTCTTCAATCATCATTTTTAATTCAGGAAGTGCTTTTGAACTGCTTTCCTGTACCGAAAATAATGTTTTGCTTCTTTTTAAAATATAATCAAAATACGTGTCGCTTTCAGGATTGATCAGGACGATCCATTTTGCACGGATTTTTACCGTTTCCACAATGCTTACAGGCAAAGCCGTTGATCCCGAAGTTCCGACTACAAATAAAATATCTGTATGGTCTGCAATGTTGTAAGCCGTATCGAAATGATAGTATTTTTCATTATAACTTTCATCAAACCATAAAGTATGAGGACGAAGCCAGTTTCCGCACTTTTTACATTTCAGATCGTCGATATCATCTGCTGTTAAATCTTCGGTATATTCTTTATACTTAATATTTTCAGGAAAATCGAAAGGTTCGCTGCATTCTTTTGAACATCGGACTTTCTGTTTGCTTCCATGAATTTCATAGACATTCTGCGTTCCCGATCTTTGGTGAAGCCCGTCAACATTTTGAGTAATTAGCTTAAATCTTTCACCTAAAAGTTTTTCAATTTCCGTAATCGCCAAATGTCCGGGATTAGGTTTTGCTTCGGCAATCATTTTCTTCCAGAACAGATTGTACTGCCATACTTCTTCCTGATTCTGGCTGAAATATTTATACGTCCCGAATTCTTCCGGACGGTGATATTTTGTTCCTTTAATCCAGATTCCGTCGATCGAGCGGTAAGTCGGAAGTCCGCTTTCCGCAGAAATTCCGGCTCCGGTAAGGAAAGTAATGTATCCTTGCTTTTCTTTAAGGATGGTATTTAATATGGTTTGTAATTCTTTCATGATTTTCATTTTAATTTTCTTTTGCCTTGAAGCAAAAGAAACAAAAGTTCAAGACTTGGAATCTTACGCTAAAAATTAATAATGTTCTCTAAAAATTCTAAAACTCGTGCGAATTTGGTATTTGTTTTTTGATTTAATATTTTACTCGCGCTCAAACAGTAGAATTTTCTTAACGTTCACATGATTAATTTTCTTAACGCTTCAGCTTCCTGTGTCGGCTTAATGAAAAAAAATCTGCGAGAGAAAAAGATTAATCCTAAAATGCTTTTTAAATTTAAAAAAAACAGAAACAGGCAGGATTCGAACCTGCAACCCTCCTGGGTTCGGAGTGCTTTTCCAGATTAAACTACTGTTTCTTATGATTAGGTTTCAGCTTCCAGAAGACCGAAATATTCTGAAGCGGTTAAAGCTCTTACTGCTCCACGCGGCGGAATTTTTTTATTCAATTCGCAAATCAGCAGATCTCCCTGTCTTTTTAAACATCTGATGTGCGGGATGATGTTTTCATGAATTCTGAAAGTGGATGCAATTGCCGTTAACGCATTGTCTTTATACGCTTCCTCAATCCACAGCCAATGTTCTTTTTCCGTAGAGGGACACCAGCATTTTACAGCATAAGAATAACGGTTTGCAGAACCCCAGACGAATATTCCGAGTTTTTCATTTTCAACCTGATGAACTTCATACTGATTGATTTTCTTCGTTATATATTCATTTCCATTATCATCATATCCAAAATAATTTACCTCAATTTCTGCCTGATTGATCTTTTCGGCTTTCAGGTTTTTCATTAAATTCCCGACTCCGAAATAACTGAAACAGAAAAGCTTAAAGTTTCGGTCTTTGTCATTGAAAAATTCATCAAAACCGATCGGCTCTACCTTCTCCCATAATTTTTCAATTCTATTTAAAACATCATTAAAAACCGGAGTATTGTAATGCGTCCACTCTCTTTCAAATTCCCGTGTTTTAAAATTCTGAAAGCTGCTGTGTCTAAGTTTTAAAATAGAAATCAGCTTTTTAAAATAATGACGTTGCAAATTCAAAACAAAAGTAAAATTTGACCTTCCGATAATAAACTGATCTTTTGTAATGCAAAGACTGTCCGTAACTCTAAAATAAATATTTTTTGCCACATTCTCCAGTCCGGTATGCGTTCCGTAAAAATAATGCGTAACCTCCTTCAAAGCAGGAAACTCAGAGCCTGCTAAACTGGCATTATCTAAAATTCCTACATGTTCCAGCGCTTTAAGCTGAACTTTTGAAGAACCCAGTATTCTTCCGCTGACTTTCTTTAAATGATCAAATCTATTATGAGTATATGCATGAATGTCTAAATCTCCACCAATTTCAACAATATTTGGAGCAAAAACCTGATAGGTACAAAACGTATTTTTTATCTTTTCCAGTGCATTTAAGTAACAGGTTTCCGAACCATGATTTTTCAATGCTCCGTTTATTTCTTTCAATACGGGAAAAGAAGCTCCGGACCGATGATTGATCATAATTCCGCCAGAGATTTCCAAAGCAGAGAAGTTAACATACGAACCATTTTCAAGATGAATGGTGCCCGTCATTTCCTGAAGTTCAGGAAAAGAAAGTTTTGCCCGCACAAAGCGAAGATTACCTGTCATTTTTTTCAGCACAGGAAAATCATGGGTGCATTCATCGGCTAAAGAATCGGTGATTTCAATTTTAAGCCCTCCATGAACGAATTCCAGATTCGGAAAGGAAATATCTTTACCAAAAATGTTGATCCTTCCGCGGATTTCCTGATGCGGTATCATAATATGGTCTCCGAAAATATCAATATTAAAGATTCCGTCTTTTGGAAGATTTTTAACTTCATACTGATGGTTTATCGGGATAACGACTCTTCCCTGTACCAGCTTTTTACTTTTTGCGTACACGGCAGCGTTTTTCAGTTCAATGCTTCCTCCTATTGCTGCTAAGTTTGTAAAGCTGAAATCAACAATACATTTAAAATTACCTCTTACTTTTTCCAGCCGGTCCAACATTGCAGGGCAATGCATCGTAAAATTTTCTTCTACCATTTTCAGCTCCGGAAAACAACAGTCGGGAGCATCTATGGAGAGATTCCCTTTTACAGTCTCAAGATTCGGAAAATTGCAGCCTTCCCCTCTCAACACGAGATTTCCTTTAATTTCAGTACAATCAAAGGTTGTGTTTTTAGCATAAATTTCTATGGATGCATTCTCATCAAAAACAGCTTCCGTGAAGTCTTTTACGGAAAATATTTTATATCGTTGTATGGGTTTAGTCGTATGCATTTTCTATGAGTCTTGTTATGGGGTTATATTCCTGCTGGATATATTTCACAAAACATTCGCTTTGGATGCGGAGCGTTTTGTGTTCGTTATGCGTGATAAAAGAATCCTCTGAAGTAATGAATGTTTCCGTTACTCCGTTTTTATCATAAATACTGTAATTTTTAGCTTTCAGCATATGCTGGTTGCTTGTTTTTTCAAGACAGTAAGTTTTAAAATCTTTGGTGAATTCTGAGAAGTTTTCAATTGGATCCTGATTATTAACCGGTCTTTTTCTTTCAGTTCTGGTTAATTTTTTTTCAGGCTTTTCCAATGTTTTTTCTACAGATTGGGGAACAGGTTTTGGCAAAGTTTCCAAAATGACTTCTTCTGTTTTATGTACCAAAGATTTAGACTTTTCAGGAAGCTTTTCAACAACCGGTCTTTCTTTCCACTGCATCGGAACAGGGGTATATACTTCATCAATAATTCCGAAAAAAACTAATACTTTTTTTAACATGGCTTTTATTTTTAAGATAAAGCAAAAGAAGGTCGGGATCGAACCGACAACTTATTCGGTCGGAATATATTTTTCCGGATTAAACTACAACTTTTGTCTTATGTATTCATTGTGAAATGGGCAGGATTCGAACCTGCAGCCTCTGACTTGGAAGGTCAGCGCTCTTCCATTGAGCTACCATTTCCGTTTTGGGAGACAAGCAGGACTCGAACCCGCAACTCATTTTAGAAGAATGTATTTTTCCATTTTTATTACTATTGTCTCCATTTTGGGAGCGCAGCAGGACTTGAACCTGAATTTCCGGCACGATAAGCCGGTGTCCTTCCATTTAGACGATGCGCTCTTAGAAACGGGCGGGATTCGAACCCGCAACCCTTAGTGAGGAAGACTAATGCTCTTCCATTGAGCTACCGTTTCTGTTTGGGGAGATAAGCAGGATTTGAACCCGCATCTATTCCGTGCAGGGAATACATTTTTCCGATTAAACTATTATCTCCGTTTTGGAAAGCGTGTGGGACTCGAACCCACGACCTCCGCCGCGACATGGCGGTATTCTTCCTGCTGAACTCACGCTTTCTATTTGGAAACTCAACAGGGCTCGAACCTGTAATTTTGCATAGAAAGTGCAATGTTTTTCCAGTTATAACTATGAGTTTCTTTCTAAAAAGTACAGGACTTGAACCCGTGACCTTCTGGGCGTCAACAGATGCTCTTCCTCTGAGCTAACTTTTTATATTTTACCAGTCATTAATTTTATAATTTTTCAATAAAACTCCGCTGAAATAATTTCCGTTGATTCCTTCCACAATAGGATGCAGAATTCTCGCAGCTCCGTCCACAGAATCCAATGGCGGAATGTATCCCTGCTCAAACTGTTTCTTTCTTAAACTTTCCTTCGCACCTGTAGAAATCCATCCTACATCTACTGCCGTCATATAAATCTGATCTTTTTCAAATTCTTTAGCGGAAGTAAGCGTCATCATATTCAAAGCTGCTTTCGTCATATTGGTATGCGGATGAAACATCGTTTTGTTGTTATAACTGAAAATACCTTCTGAAGATGTTACATTAACGATGAATTTTTCTTTGAAAGAAGAAGCCTTCATTAAAGGTTTTAATTCTTTGATCAGGAAATACGGCGCAATGTGATTGATTAAATTCACCTCAACCAATTCGTACATCGAAATCTCTTCCAGAGTGGAATTCCAGCTTGTTTTATCACGATTATCCACCGGTTGTCCGAAACGTGTTAAAGCGACATTTGTTTCTTCATTTTCCGCATATTCCAGTTTTCCGACCTCTGCGAAAATGGGGGTTGCGTTCGGAATCAATTTATGATTGTTTTTAAACTCAACGAGCATTTCGTTTTCACGTCTGATGATCGGAAGGTAATACTGATCGGGATATTTAATCGTCTGTGCCGCATTATTGATGAGAATATCAAGCGTTTCAAATTTCGACTGATAAAAGTCTATAAATTCCTGAATTGCCTTCAGATTTCTGAGATCGAGACCATAGATCCAAAGTCTGTCTTTCCATTCTTCATAATCTGCTTCCTGCTGCAAAGTTTCCAGTGCCAAAGCCGGAAAACGGGTCGTCAAAACCAAATTGGCACCATTTCTCAGGAGCTTTAAAGCGGCTGCGAAACCTACCTTTACACGTCCTCCGGTTAAAATGACATTCCGTCCCGTTAAATCTGCCGAAAGAAAACGTTTTTCATAATTTTCATCCGCACATTTCGGGCATAATCTGGTGTAAAAGGAATGGGCATACTGATAACTCTGGTTACAGCAGTAGCAGTTTTTGGGAATCTGTAATCTGGTGAGTTGGGTATCATTTTTTTCATCATCATAAAAAGCAGAAACTCCCGCCAAAGCTTTTTTCATCAGTACCGATTCTGAATTAATTTCAAGATCGTGCGTTTTCATCTGAGAATAACTTTCCAGACGGTTTTGTTTTTTGGCGTTCTTATGAATTTTCGTGATCAACCCGGAAAAAGTTTGGTTGTCCGGATTAAGAAATGGCTCATCTTTCAGGGCTTTTAATACCTTGAGACATGATTCCCATTCGTTTTGCGTAAAGTTTTGGTTAGAAAAATCCATTGCTTTTTATTTTACGCTTACAAAATTATCTGCGTAATGCGCAATGTTTTTACGTAGAGATAAAAAATTTTAAATCATTAAGTTTTTTTAAATTCTGATCATCCGTAATATGCTATAAATCAATGTTTTTTACTGTAATCATTATTTTTTTACCACAACGTACACTAAGGTTATCCACAAAGCTCACAACTATTGTGTTCCCTGTGAAACCTTTGGTGTTCTTCGTGGTTAAAATTCAAGTATGATAAATAACGGATATTCAATTTTAAATAGATAAGTTGAGTTAAGATTAAATCATTCTGATTTTGTTGTTTGCTGTAATCATTATTTTTTTACCACAACGTACACTAAGGTTATACACAAAGCTCACAACTATTGTGTTCCTTGTGAAACCTTTGGTGTTCTTCGTGGTTAAAATTCAAGTATGATAAATAACGGATATTCAATTTTAAATAGATAAGTTCAGTTAAGATTAAATCATTCTGATTTTGTTGTTTGCTGTAATCATTATTTTTTTACCACAACGTACACTAAGGTTATCCACAAAGCTCACAACTATTGTGTTCCTTGTGAAACCTTTGGTGTTCTTCGTGGTTAAAATTTAAGTATGATATGATAAATAACGGATATTCAATTTTAAATAGATAAGTTCAGTTAAGATTAAATCATTCTGATTTCTAAGGTTTATACAAAATTTGAATCAACTAATCTCATAATTAACTACAAAAGGCACAAAAGATAATGTTAAAGCGAATCAAAGCGCTCAAAAGAATAAAAATCGAAGTTTTTTTTAAAAGCTACAGCAATATTTTTTATTATCACAAACTCATCATCAACTTCAATAAAACTTATTATAAAGAATTTTCGTCATTAATAAAAAACTCCAGAAAGCCGATCAAATCTTTTCCACCGTGGCTCCAGCGGACTCCGTGACCTTCTTTTTCCCTGACCTCAAAAACCAGTTCGTGTTTATAATGAAAGAAAACATTCCACCATGTGGTATGGTCGAGAATGTAATTGATTTTCTCCATCACTTTTTGCTGTTTCTGCTGATTATTTCCTTTTACTTCGCCCCAGAAATCGTCATTCAGCCGACCAACGTGTTTTTCCCACGCTCTCTGCGCAATGGTAATTTCGCTGTTGAAAGGCTTTTCGCAGGCTTCGATCAGTAAACTTCTTAAAGGCGGAACGGCGTTTTCATCACGAAGACTTGCCGAAGTGAGGCGTTGTCCTAAAATATTCAGCCAATGTTCTAAAGGAATTTCCTCAAGCTGTTTAGCTTTAACCTCATCAGGATTTTCAGATTCTAAAACAGAGATGAATAATTTAAAACTTTCATCACGGTCGATTTTAATTTCTTCATTAAAATAGGGCAGATCCCAATCTAAATTCTGATTTTTAAATTTCTGAATGTTTTTCTGTAAATTTTCAATATGTTCCTCGGCTAGAATGGCGTGATATTTTTCTTTCCATTCCGCAGAAAATAATGATGTATATTTTTGAAATGATTGCATGGTTTTTATTTTTAAAACACGAATAACGCTAATGTCTTTCACAAATATCACAATAAATTATTTGTGTTTTTAGTGTTAATATTTGTGCCATTTGTGTTTGCTTAAACACGAATAACACTAATATTTTCACAGATAGCAAAATAAATTATTTGTGTTTTTTAGTGTTTTTATTTGTGCCATTTGTGTTTACTTAAACACGAATAACACTAATGTTTCCGCAAATATCACAATAAATTATTTGTGTTTTTAGTGTTAATATTTGTGCCATTTGTGTGTACTTAAACACGAATAACACTAATGTTTCCGCAAATATCACAATAAATTATTTGTGCTTTTTAGTGTTGATATTTGTACCATTTGTGTTGGCTTAAACACGAATAACGCTAATGTTTCCGCAAATATCACAATAAATTATTTGTGTTTTTAGTGTTGATATTTGTGCCATTTGTGTTTAGATGTAGCATTTGTGTTTAAATCAACACATTTTGATAACATTAGCCGAAAGGTTTGCTTCCTGAATTAAATATCCGATGAGATTGAACCAGCTTTTGCAGTGATCCAGAATCCATGCATCTGAAGATATTACAATTTCAGCATTTTCTGCTAAAAATTTATCGGGATTAAATTCCAGTTCAACGTTCCAGTTGAGATTATTTTCAATGGCAAAGTCCATAACGATCTGCTTGATTCTTCCGCTGTTTGAAACTGGTTTATCGAAAATCCAGATCAGCTTTTCCGCATGAGATTTATGAAAAAATGAAGCAACGAGTTCAATAGCTTCCTGCGTCTGATTTACTCTTTTGTATGTTCCGAAAACACCGGAAAGATCTCGGAAACAGCCATCTGTTCCTTCGAAAGTATAAGCTCCGGAAAGAAGACTTTCGAGCAAAATCAGGACATTGAAGCCATCGAGATATAAGGTTTTAGCTTTCAATTCAGAAATTTTGAGCTGTTTAGATTTTCTGTTCTGAAGCTGAGTTTCTGAAGCGGAAGCTCCTCGAACCGCCTGAATCTGTCTTGTTTTGAGGCGGTAATGATTTCCGACAAGTTCCGACGAAGCTTTTTCAGCATAATTCCGGCTTAATAAATACTGCATATCCTGAACTGCCGATTTCATCTTTTCAAGCTGTTTTGCGGAACCGAATAAGGTATCGTCTCCTGTATTTTTTCCCCGATTTCTGTTGCTCATGCCCAAAAATAACACAAAACCACTGAAACGGAACATACATCACGAAAATTATAAGCATAAAATACAGAAAAAAATCTGCCGTAAACGCTGATTTACTCTTCACCAAAGAGCAATTAATGCAAATAAAATCAGCAATTTAAGCATACCTTTTTTTTATAATGACAGTTCTCTGTTATAATATCATTTCAATTGCTTTTTAATCTCCATAATTTGATTAAATTTACCTCAATAACGTATTTCGTTTTGAAGTACATCATCATCCTGAAAAAAGTTTTTATGAATAAAAAAAGTGCCACGATATACGATATTTCGAAAAAGCTAAATGTAAGTGTGGCAACGGTTTCCAGAGCATTAAACGATCATCCGAGAATAAGTGAAGCAACGAAGGAACTGGTAAGAAAAACTGCCAAAGAAATGAACTATAAGCAGAACAATCTTGCCAAAGCCTTAAAAAGCGGTGAAACGAAGAATGTGGGAATTATTGTTCCGTATATCAATACCAACTTTTTTTCTTCTGTTATACGCGGCATTGAAGAGGAACTTTCGCCTTTCGGTTATCATGTGATTATCTGCCAGAGCCATGAAGATGTGACCATTGAAAAAAAACATCTGAATACGCTTCTTAATGCGCAGGTTGACGGTATTTTCATGTCAGTTTCCAGAACAACTGTTGAAACGGAGCATATCCAGAATATTTTAGATACTTCAAATACGCCGATCATATTTTTCGACCGTAAAAAGGATATTCCGGGAATAAGTACGGTTACGATTGATGATTACCGGGGTGGTTATATTGCTACGGAACACCTCATCAGCGAAGGTTATAAAAACATCTGTCATTTTTCGGGAGATCTGAATCTTGAGATTTACCGCAACCGTCTTAATGGCTATAAACAGGCACTCATCGATCATCATTTTTCTGTAAAAGAGGAAAATATTATTTCTACAGGAAGTTCTATTGACGCCGGAATCGATGCTATTAAAAAGTTGTGGGAAAGAAAATCTGTTCCCGATGCTATTTTTTCGTCCAGTGATTTTGCTGCTTTGGGAGCCTGTCAGGAACTTAAGAAAAGAAAGATTAAAATTCCTCAGGAAGTTGCCGTAATTGGCTTTTCCAATGAACCTTTTACCCAGTTTATGGAGCTTCCGATGAGTTCTGTAGACCAGACTCCGGTAACGATGGGGAAAATGGCAGGACAGGTTTTTATTGAAAGTGTAAAAGAAAACAGCTTTGGTGTTTCCATAGAGAAAAAGGTGGTTCTGGCTCCTCAGCTTCATATCAGAAAGTCTTCGAAGAGGAAGTAAGTTTTTTATCTTTTCTGAAATATTCTCCTGTTCATTTTCATCAGAAAACATTTACAAAATGGTTTTCAATATCATGGAAATACTGTATATTGCGTAAAAACAGCCCTTACTTAATTGAAAAATATGAATGATTCTAAAACTATAATCACCCAACTCGAAAATACCCTTAATATCAGATTTGAAAAGAAAATTCCAAAGACGAAAACCTTTGTTATATGTCAGACAGATTAGTGAGTAATTTTTTTCTAAAAATTGATTTTATATTTTTTAATAGTTAAATTATTTTCTCCTTAAATCGTAAATAGCAGCTTAGTATCTCAAAGACCTTCAGTATTTTAATTGATCAAATCTTAGTTGTTAACTACCTCAAAATAAATTATAAAAAAAGACTGTCCTTTTGGAACAGTCTTCTTAGTTTATCTCAAATCCGTTATATGAGTTACTTTTTGCGTCTTTTTATCAATGCTTATCATCACATCAGACCACGTCCAATACTCGCTATACTCAGAAACATCTATGCTTCTTGGCTTATTAAATCCTTCTTCCAGCATAGCTTTTGTCATGCCAATAATAATTTTACTGTTGAAAACAGCCTCTCCAAAAGTTTTTCCATATTTTTTAATTAGCGCTGCCTTTCTCTGCTCTGTCTGCTGTGTTTCTTCTTCTTTGGTTTTAAATTTTTCGTCATCCAAAAGATAATTTACATTGATCGTAGGAAAGTATTGATTTTTAACTTTCTTAGGCATGTTATAGAAAAAATCAACTTTAAAATAATTGTTGAAAAAATCTCCCATCGTAAAATAATAATCAGATAAACCTTTATTAATGGTAGAATTATTCTCATAATCAATAAAATGAACTTTACGGGGCTTGTCATACTCAGTTAGTATTTTTTTAATTTCCTGCCTTGCCTTAAATGCCTGCTCTTCAGAAAAATTTAAAGAACTCACATCAAAATTTCGTATAATCTGTTCCATTTTATGAGTTTCTATCTGATTGAAATAATACCTGTCGATAACACTTTTTACCATTTTAATGTACTCAGGATTAATATCATTTTCCTTCTTAAACTTATCCAGTCTTTCCAAAGATTCTTTGTAAGCTAATGCTGCATTCTGATAATCATTTTTCCACAAATAATAATTTGTTTTTATCAGATAGCAATTGGCAACATCATAAGAACCTCTTTCCTGATTATCCATACCTTTGAAACAATTATTTACATAGTTAATAATAATATCGTACTTATTATCATCAAAATTAGGATCAAAGCAGAATGTAGCTAATTGTTTTGCATCTTTGGTAAACCAATAATTAGAATTGTTTACACCGCCTTTTTCTTTTAGGTAAGTTAATGCTTCAGAATATTTTTCTCCTTTAATAAATTTATTGTACTTACTCTCATTCAACTTCATCTGTGCATTAAGACTAAGACCAAAAGTTATTAATAATGATACAAATAGTTTTCGTGTTATCATGGTAATTAATTTTATTGGGGGCAAAAGTAAATAAAATTTTCAGAAATATATGTAGAAATGGGTTTTTGATAAGTTGTTTAATAAATAGTAAATGATGGTTTACAAAACGCTATATGTATTCTAAACTTGTAGGGATAAATGTACACCTCATCTTTTGATTAATATTATAAAAAAAAAGCGGTTGAAAAAACCGCTTTACTTTTACCAAAGATTTGCTAGTAAACACATCCGCAACCTGTTTCCCATTCCTGACAAAGACGAATAGGCTCATTACACCATCCGCCGCCACCTCCACCGCCGCCGGTTACTCTGTAGCATATACCATCATTACAGTAATAAGATCCTACAGTGGGTGGACAGTTTCCATCCAAATCGCAGACTGCATACGCAACGTCGCCGCCGCTGATGAGCACCAGCTGACTTCTTTTTAATTTTTTTAGATTTTTCATAATGAATATTTTTAATTTGCTGATTACTAAGGTATAAAATTTTTAAATCACATACAAGTGTTTTATATAAAACCGAAATTTTAAAGATTATGAACGAAAAGAAAATGCTCTTCGCGGAAGCAAAAAGACTTTTCAAATAATTATTATAAACAAATTTAGTGTCTGAATAAAAATTTTTACTACATTCGTTTTCATTAAAAAAACACACGATTTTATATAAACAGTATTAACCTTTAAAATCAAAAATGATGGGATTAACGAATCTGAACTCCGTTCATTTGAGCAGTGCAAAGATCACTGGATTATTTTAAAAAATCCTGCGAACATTTATCTCGTGAACAAAAATTCAAAGTTTGGCAAGATGGATATCATGCCGAGGAAGTTTTTTCTAACAAATGGATTAAAGAAAAAATAAATTATATTCACCAAAATCCTGTGAAACAGAAAATTGTGACAGAACCTGAGCATTATTATTTCAGTAGTGCACGGAATTATGCAGACTTCGATAATCCTTTGGATGTTCTTGTGGTTTTTATGGGGTGAATTGTTGCGAGTTGTAGTCACGGATTGCAAATCCGCGACATCGGGAAAGCTTTATCTCACGATGCAGAATTCCGACGGAGCAGGTTCTTATGCTGCAATTTTTGTATTTCAAAACGGAAAATTTTTAGAAAAACAAGTTGTTGCTCCTTTTTAAGAATCGTAAGACAATCAATACGAATATATTTAATTTTTTTCTTGTCATTATTTCGCTTTTATATCATTGCAAAGAAAATGTAGGAAATGAAATGTAATAAGTATAAGAATGATGATGAAGAATAAATACAATTTTTATGAAATACTCTGAAAAAGATTTTGACATTAAAAGGCTCATACGAAAATTAGATGCCGAATTTATTCTCCAGTTGTTGTTGCTAGAAAAATTGCCACCTTCAATGCAAACTATTTTGGATGCAGAGATAAAAGCGGGAAACAGAATTGTAGATGTTATGGAAGATTATCCAGATCCCCATTCGGTCTGCGTTACATTAGGTGAAAAATTTATAGTAAAACATAAAAACTTAGATGAAGATGAAGTAGAATTTTCCCTTTGCAACGATCCGCATTATTGGTTTGCAGACTATACATCAAAAACATATCCTAAACATCTCATTATTTGTTGAAGCTATGGGAATATTTTTTTACATATTATCACTTATACCTTTCTTTTTTGTCCGATGTCGCGGATTTGCAATCCGTGACTACACTATCGGTTCAAAGCAAATAAAATATTATAGTTCCTTATTGTAAATATGAAATCAGCACGGATTGCAAATCCGCGCTATCAACAATTACAAATCCGATGTCGCGGATTTGCAATCCGTGACTTTACGCTCAATGAAATGTTATCAAAATGTTAGAGCCACTTATTTTAAGTAGGAAATATGCACGGATTACAAATCCGCGCTATCGCCCAAAAAGAAAATGCTCCCCACACAAAGCAGAAAGCATTTTCAACCCTAATATTTAATATAAGTAAATCATTACAAAGAGACCCCTCGTCTCCATGGAATGAAATCATTCTGATTCAGTAAGTCGGCTTTGGTTTTCACTTCACCGCTTGCCACTTTAATGATGTATTCGAGCAGTTCGTCTGCTGCTTCCAGAATTGTTTTATCTCCGCTGATGACCGTCCCTGCATTGAAATCGATAATATCAGACATTTTTTCAGCCAAAACAGTATTTGAAGAAACTTTAATCACCGGAGCTATCGGATTTCCCATCGGTGTTCCGAGACCTGTGGTGAAAAGGACAACTGTTGCTCCAGAACCGACTAAAGCAGTCGTACATTCGGCGTCATTTCCGGGGGTACAAAGCAAATTCAGTCCCGGTTTTGTTGCGTATTCTGTAAAATCCAGAACCTCAACAATCGGAGCAGAACCACCCTTTTTAGCTGCTCCTGCGGATTTCATGGCATCGGTAATCAAACCGTCTTTGATGTTTCCGGGAGACGGATTCATATCGAAACCTGAACCTGCCGCCACAACAGATTTTTCAAAATCTTTCATCAACTGGAGGAATTTCACACCATCTTCATCATTGATGCAACGGTTCACCAACTCCTGCTCTACTCCGCATAATTCAGGGAATTCGGCAAGCATCGTTGTTCCGCCAACTGCTGCCATAATATCCGAAACTTCCCCCAAAACTGGGTTTGCAGAAATTCCGGAGAAACCGTCGGAACCACCACATTCCAAACCGATATTCAGCTTTGTGATGGGGGCAGGTTTTCTTTCAATATTATTAGCCTGTTTAATTCCTTCATAAGAATCTTTGATCACGCCGGTCAGCATTTCATCAATCGTTCCCGATTTTTGCTGTTCATAAACAACAATCGGTTTTTTATTATTGGGAGCCAAAGCGTGAAGCGCATCCATAAAAATCTGCACCTGAAGATTCTGACAGCCTAAGCTGAGAACCGTAGCACCGGCAACATTAGGGTTGTTTACATATCCTGCAAACAGCCTTCCCAATGCTTCCGCGTCCTGACGAATTCCGCCACAACCGCCTTGATGGGTGATGAATCTTACATCGATATTTTTAAATACTCTGGTGTCTTCTTCCTCTTCCACTGCAGTATGAGAGGTTTCGCCACCATTTAATAATGATCTTAATAAAAGCTGATGTTTATTTGCTTTTTCGTGTAACAGCTCTTTTTCAAAAATATCTTTCAGCGTTTCGATATTTTTGTTTTCACAGAATACCAAAGGGAAAAACAGCCAGATGTTTTCCGTTCCCACCTGTCCGTCTTCACGGTGGTATCCCATGAAAGTACGGTCTTTCCATCGGTCTATATTCGGGGGAATCCAGCCTAAAGTTTCAGTTTTGCCTTCTACTTTTGCGCTTTGGTGTTTTACGTTTTCAGTCGTAATGACTTCTCCTTTTTCGATGGACTGATTGGCTTTTCCGACAATGACACCATACATAATGATCTGATCTCCTTCTTGAAAATCTACCGCAGCAAATTTATGTTTAGCCTTAATGTCTTTTACCAACGTGTATTCTGCACCGTCAAGATGTACCGATTCTCCGGCAGATAAATCAAGCAGCGCTACAATAACGTTGTCGTTGGGATTTACTTTCAGGACTTTCTTTTGCATGATTTTTTAAGAATTGAATTCTACAAAATTGTTATACGCAGTTTCCATGTCATTATGATCGATTTCATACAATGCATTTGCCACTGCTGTTTTCAAACCTTCAATCTGAGTAAGATCCGTATCCCAGAAAGAAGTTTCAGAAAGTGCCAATTCAGCGACTTTTTCATATTCTTCGTTTGTCCAGATTTCTTGGAATTTAGCAACGATTCCTTCTTCATCATTTAAAGGAAGCGCTTTTTCGCCGAAACTTCCCTGATAGAATCTGATGAGACCTGCCAACGAAAAGGTAAGGTTTACCGGCAATTTTCCGTTGTTTTCAACATAGGTGAGTAAACTCGGCAATACTCTTACTTTAAATTTAGATACAAAATATAAAGCAATACTTACCAAATGATGCTTAATGAAAGGATTTCTGAAACGGTCGAAAACTTCTTCCGCGAATTCTTTCAGTTCTGCTTCATCTAAACCTAATGTCGGATTGACTTCATTAAAAATAGCATCCTTCAGGAACTTTCCGATAAATTGGTCATCCACAGATTCTTTAACCGTTTCTTTTCCCGATAAAATTGCCGGAGCCAACATTAAAGTGTGACCGCCATTCAGAATTCTGACTTTTCTTAAACGGTATGGCTGAATATCATCCACCACCAAAATCTGTTCGTTGATTTTATTGAAAGGAATTCTTTCATTTAAATTTCCTGCTTCCTGAATGACAAAAAGTAAGAATGTTTCCGAAACCACCATCATCTGATCTTCATACTCCAGCTGATCTTCATAAGATTCTGCATCATCTTTCGGATAGCCCGGAACAATCCTGTCTACCAGTGTATTATGGAAATAATTGTTTTGATGAATCCACTCTAAAAATGCATCTTCTAAATTCCAGAGTTGAGCATATTTGATGATAATATCTCTTAAAACAAATGCATTGTTTTCAATTAATTCGCAGGGAATAATTCTCAATCCTTTATCAGCCGCTCCATTGAAGTATTTAAATCTTTCGTAAAGTAAAACCGCTACTTTCGCAGGGAAATTTTTGTGCGGGCCTTCGTAAAAAGTTTCTTTTTCATCAAAAGCAATTCCTGTTTCCGTGGTATTGGAAAATACAAATTCCAGCTCTTCTTCTTTCGCTAAAGCTAAAAAATCCTGGTAATCAGAATATGGATTAACTGATTTCTGAATGGCAGAAATAACGTGCTTTTCATCAATAATTTCTCCTTTTTTAATTCCTCTCGTGAAAAGGGTGTATAAATTATCCTGCTCTTCCATTTTCTGAATAGAGCCGTTTGGCGTTGCCTGTAAGTTGACAATACCCCCTTTCCAGTCGGTTTCTTTATTCAATTTATCAATTACATAATCTGTGAATCCACGCATGAAATTTCCGCCACCGAACTGAACGATTTTAATGGGAAGTTTTTCCTGAGTATTGTTTAATTCACGATTTAATTTTTGTTTTATCTGATTTTCCATTTTTCTAATTTGAATTAAACTGTGTTTTTAATTCTGCTAAATCTTGCTGCAGGACGTTTTTTAAAGCAAAGTCCGCAAAGATTTTTTAATATCTCATGTATATTTTTAAGTTCGCAAAGGCGTTTCACTTCAATAAGATCACTAAGAGTTTTTACTTACTTTCTATATATTTTAACCATTAAGATATATTAAGGGTTTAAGAAAAGTTAAGGGAAATAAATTTCGTAAGATTGAATTTAATTTGCTTGTAAATTCTTAATTCTTCTTAACTTCTCATCTATTCTTAATGGTTTAATTTTTTACGATGACTTGGAGTTTTGACCACAAAGTCCGCAAAGATTTTTTTAATATCTCACGTATATTTTTAAGTTCACAAAGGCGTTCTACTTAGCAAAGGATTCAAAGTTTTTATTTGAACTGGTAAGAGTTCTTTTAAAATTTCATCAAAATTTATTTACTGATCACTTTGTATTTAGGAACCAATGTTTTCATTACTGTCCAGGCAATAAGGTAAGCTACGGCGCAGATTGAGAAAATAATCATGTAGCCTTTATCAATTCCGTCCTTAACGATTGCTCCGGATTTTTCCAACTGCTCAAAAAATCCATCCGGTAATCTTTCGTTGATGTATTGAGGATATTTTTCCAGTAAAGGAGTTCCGTCAACTGTTGACCATGCTTTGTGTGCGTGATCGAACAAAACTCCTGAAGATTTATTAATTAAAAAAGAACCGATTCCGCCTGCCATTCCGCCAATTCCGGTAATCGTAGCAATGGCTTTTTTAGGGAACATATCGCCGACCGTCGAGAAAATGTTTGCCGACCAAGCCTGATGCGCTGCTCCGGCAACTCCGATAATCAAAACAGGAATCCAATACGTTGCCGAACCTAAAGGCTGTGCCAAAAGTGCCAAAAGCGGAAAAAACGCGAAGATCAACATGGCTTTCATTCTTCCTGAATAGGCGTTCATTCCTTTCTTTTCCACAAAATATTTTGGAAGCCATCCTCCGATAATGGAGAATAAAGTGATCATATACAATACAAATAACGGGAATGCACTTTGCGTAGAATCCATTTTGTAGACGGAACTTAAATACGCCGGAGTCCAGAATAGAAAGAACCACCAAACACCGTCCGTCATGAACTTTCCGAAGGCAAAAGCCCAAGTCTGTCTGTAACTGAAACATTCTTTAAACGTAAATACTTTTTCCGGAACCGAAGTATCTTCACTCGGAAGATCGTCCTGATCCTGATTGATATACGTTAATTCGTGTTCATTAACTCTTTTATGATGATGAGGTTTTTTGTATACAAATATCCAAAGTCCCATCCATACAAATCCCAAAGCACCAATGATGATAAATGCCCATTCCCAACCCATCGATTTGGCAATGAAAGGAATTGTAACAGGTGCTGCCAAAGCTCCGACCGTTGCTCCTGCATTCCAGATACTGGTAGAAAATGCTCTGTCTTTTTTAGGAAAATATTCTGCCGTGGTTTTAATTGCTGCCGGAAAATTCCCTGCTTCACCAATTGCCAAAACGAAACGTGCAAAAATGAACAACGTAACACTTGTACTGATGATCGCAGAAGTATTGGAAACTGTAGAAATCAATTCTTTAGATCCTTGAAAACCTGCAAACCATTTTCCGGTAAGAATTCCTGAGGTAGCGATTCCGCAAAAAGCGTGTAGAACTGCACCGACTGACCAAACTCCGATTGCCCAAAGGAAACCTTTTTTAGTATCCATCCAGTCGACAAATTTCCCTGCGAAAAGCATTCCTACGGCATAGAAAATGGAAAATAAAGCAGTTATATTTCCGTAATCGTTGTTATTCCAATGAAATTCGGGTGCTATAAAGTCTTTCCAGGTTAAAGATAATACCTGTCGGTCTAAATAATTGATTGTTGTCGCCAAAAACAGCAGCAGACATATCGTCCATCTGTAGGTTGTTGGTTTAACAGTATTAGCTGAACTCATAGTAATCTATTTAGTTAAAGCCTGAATAATTTCCAGCACTTTTTTAGTTTCATTTTCTATTGTCGTATAATCTTTGGCAGCCATCAAATCTTTGCTGATGAGTTTGCTTCCCATTCCTACCGCAGAAACTCCGGCTTTAAACCAGCTTTCAATGCTTTCTTTCGTAGTATCTACTCCGCCTGTCGGCATAAATTTCAGATTCGGGAAAACATCTTTGATGGAACTCATAAATCCTGCTCCCAAAGCATTTCCGGGAAATAATTTAATAAATGTTACTCCTGCTGCTTCAGCGGTGATGATTTCAGTCGGCGTCATACAACCCGGACTGTACAATAGGTCTTTCGGAATTAAAAATGCGGCAACTTCAGCTACAAGACCTGGACTAATGAAAAAATCTGCTCCGATTTCATAATATTCTTCAGCCTGCTGTAGATTTTTAATCGTTCCGATTCCCAGAAGCATTTCCGGCATTTCTGCGTTACGGATTTCTATCATTTTTTTTAAATTTCTTAATGCAGATTCTCCGCGACTTGTATATTCTACTGCCCGAATTCCTGCTTTGTAAAGCGATTTCAGTATGTTTATGGTTACCGTTTCATCATCATTATAATACAAAGGCAAAGCTCCCTGATTGATGATGGTGTTTGTAACTAATTGAATTTTTGTCATTTTGTTGAATTATCTTGTTTAAAAATAATTTTTGATGGGGTTTTGTCTATCCTTTAGTATGTTGTAATTTCAGCACCTCTTTATTTTTAACGCAAAGGGCTCGAAGATTTTCTTTTTAAAACTCGATGTATATTTTTAAGTTCGCAAAGGCGTTTCACTTAAATAAGATCACTAAGTTTTTTGATTTAATTCTAAAAAGAATCGCTATAAACTATAAACCAGCAACTAAAAACTATTATCTCTTAATTCTTCCTCCGGAATTTCCTGCCATTACTTCAAGAATGTCTTCTGCGCTGCAATAGTTGATGTCTCCTAAAATCGTGTGTTTGATGGCACAGGCTGCATTGGCAAAATTCAATGCTTTTTCGTCGTCGAAGTTTTTTAAACCATAAATTAAACCTGCTGCGAAAGCATCTCCTGTTCCGATTCTATCGACTACATTGTCTATTTCTAAAAATTTGGTTTCAAAATAATTTCCGTTGACCAAAGCTCTTCCCTGCGTTTGCTGAGAACTCGCCGTAACCCCAATTCTTATCTTATCGAAAATTTTATGAATGGATGGGCATTGTCTTTTTAATTCTTCACAGGCTTCTAAGAATCCGTTTTTATCTGATGAAAACTGAGTTCCTAAGATTTCGTTGATTTCATTTACTCCACCAATGAAGTTGGTTGATAGAGAAACCAGTTCCTTCAACACTTCGTTTCCGTTTTTTCCATATTTCCAAAGATTGGAACGATAAGCCGGATCGGTCGTGATCTCAATTTCTAATTCACGAGCGGTTTGTAAACCTTCTTTGAGACTTTCATACGCCGATTTTGAAATTCCGGGGCTGATTCCTGTCCAGTGAAAATAATCGCAGTCTTCCAAAGCTTTTTTCCAGTCGATTTTCTCTGCTTCTATGTTGGCAAATGAACCATTTAAACGGTTATAAGCAATTCTGCTTGCCCGAACCGATGATCCTACTTCTAAGAAATACAAACCTAAAGGATGTTCATTTTTAGAAATAAAACCAGTATCAATTCCGAAGCTTTTGACAAAAGAAAGTGCCGATTCTCCTACAAAATCGTCTGAAACAGCACTTACATGCTTTACTTCGCATCCCATGGTTGACAATGAAGAAGCGACATTGAGCTCTGTTCCGCCGAAGAAAAATTCCATTTCGTGGCTCTGCTTCATGGTTCTGTTTCCGGGAGGAGAAAGTCGCATGATGATTTCTCCGAAAGTAAGTATTTTACCCATAAGTTTTTACTAACCTTAATTTTTTGAATATCTGTTGATTTTTTTAAAGCGAAGACCACAAAGACTTTTTATTAAAAAATTACAGATATTTTTATTTAAAACCATTAAGATTTATTTAAGGAGTTTAGAAAAATTAAGTGAGCTTCGCTTTAAGTGCTTTTGCTGAATTAAAATCTTTGATTTTATCTTAATCAAAACTTAACTTCTTAATTCTCCTTAATGGTTTAAAATATTTTTTATTTCTCGCCGATTTAGATGATGACGCAGGTCATTTTAAATCTGCAAAATTTGCTCAATCTGCAAGATTTTTAATTTTAACCATTAAGATTTATTTAAGGAGTTTAGAAAAATTAAGCTGAGCTTCGCTTTAAGTGCTTTTGCTGAATTAAAATCTTTGATTTTATATTAATCAAAACTTAACTTCTTAATTCTCCTTAATGGTTTAAAATATTTTGAATCTCCCGCAGATTTAGCTGCTGACGCAGATCATTTTAAATCTGCAAAATTTGCGAAATCTGCGAGAGTTTTTTCAATTAAAAATCAAAATAATTTTTAGCATTATGGTAACAGATATCGGAAATAATTTTCCCAACGTGTTCCATATCCTGTGGCAATTCTCCGTTTTTCATTTCTTCTCCGAAAAGATTACAAAGAACTCTTCTGAAATATTCGTGTCTCGGGAAAGAAAGGAAACTTCTTGAATCGGTTAACATACCTACGAAACAGCTTATCAATCCCATGTTTGAAAGGGCATTCATCTGTTTGATCATTCCGTCTTTCTGGTCTAAAAACCACCATCCTGAACCAAACTGTACTTTTCCTTTGATACTTCCATCGTTGAAATTTCCGATCATCGTTGCGAAAATTTCGTTGTCGGCAGGATTTAAATTGTATAAAATGGTCTTCGTTAATTTATCTTTTCCATCTAAAGCGTTTAATAATTTAGACAAAGTTTCTGCCTGAACGAAATCGCCGATAGAATCCCATCCTGTATCGGGACCGAGAATTCTGTGCATTCTTTCGTTATTGTTTCTCAAAGCTCCCAAATGGAACTGCTGAACCCAGCCAAATTTGTGATACGCTTCTCCTAAGAACAGTAAAATGGCTGTTTTAAACTGATTCACCTGCTTTTCGGCAATTACTTTTCCTGAAAGTTTATCATTGAAAATGGCACTTACTTCCGCTTCTGTAGCTTCTTCAAAAGAAATATTGTTCAGTCCGTGGTCGCATAATCTGCATCCGTTTTCGTGGAAATATTCAATTCTTTTTAATAATGCATCGCACAAAGTCTGGTAAGAATTGATCTCAATTCCTGCCGATTCGCCTAATTTGGCAATATAATCTGCAAAGTTGTGGTTTTCAATTAAAATCGCTTTATCAGGACGGAATGCGGTACTTACTTTTACTTTCCAGCCGCTTTTTGCCAGATCCTGATGATAATTCAAAATATCTGTTGGATCTTCTGTTGTACACAGAGATTCCACATTCATCATCTCCAATAAACCTCTTGTTGATTTTTCGGGAGTCTGCAACTGAGCGTTGATGTTATCATAAATTTCTGAAGCGTTGTTTTCATTCAGCAATTCATCAATTCCGAAATATCTTTTCAGTTCTAAATGCGTCCAGTGATACAGAGGATTTCTCAAAGTATACGGAACCGTTTTAGCCCACGCTTCAAATTTTTCTTTATCTGAAGAATCTCCGGTAATGAATTTTTCGTTCACGCCCATGGTACGCATCGCTCTCCATTTGTAATGATCGCCCGAAATCCAGACTTTAGAAATATTATCAAAAACCGTGTTTTCTGCAATATCTTTAGGAGTCAAATGATTATGATAATCAATGATTGGCTGTTTTTCTGCGTAGTTGAAGTATAATTCTTCAGCGTATTTATTTTGTAATAAAAAAGTATCTGTAATAAAAGAGTTCATTCTTAAAGTTCTAGTGTTATTCATTAGCAGGTTTCCCGATGGTTGCTAAAATTCCGCCGTCAACGTAAATAATCTGTCCGTTGATGAACTTACTTGCATCTGAAGCAAGAAAAATAGCGGTACCGGCAAGGTCTTCCGGATTTCCCCATCTTCCTTCCGGAGTTCTGCTGATGATAAATTCGTTGAACGGATTTCCGTCCACCCTTATGGGTTCTGTCTGCGACGTTGCAAAATATCCGGGGCCGATTCCGTTTACCTGAATATTATGTTTCGCCCATTCTGTTGCTAAATTTTTGGTGAGCATTTTAAGTCCGCCTTTTGCCGAAGCATACGCAACGACGTTATCGCGTCCCAGCTCACTCATCATCGAACAGATGTTGATGATTTTTCCGGATTTTCTCTTGATCATGTATTTCCCCACTAATTTGGACATGATAAAAGGTCCGGTAAGGTCTACATCGATTACTTTTCTAAAGTCTTCCACTTCCATATCAATTGCCGGAATGCGTTTGATGATTCCTGCATTGTTGACAAGGATGTCTATTTTTCCATGAGCAGCTTCCATTAAGGCTACTTTCTGGGCGGCTTCCCGTTCGTCGGTCACATCGAAAATATATCCGGTTGCTTTGTATCCTTTGGAATGATAATATTCCAGAGCTTCGTCTAATTTTTTCGGTGTTGTACTTGTGATCGCCAGTTCGGTTCCCGCTGCGGCAAGACCTTCTGCCATTGCCATTCCCAATCCGTGAGTTCCGCCTGTAACAACGGCAACTTTACCGGATAAATCGAATAAATTCATGTGGAAAATTACTTGAGTTCGTTAGTTTTTACAGGATCCATATCGCCATAATCCATGTTTTCCCCCGCCATTCCCCAAATGAAGGTGTAATTGGAAGTTCCGACTCCTGAATGGATAGACCATTCCGGAGAAAGTACGGCTTCGTTGTTTTTCATAAAGATATGACGCGTTTCATGAGGCTGCCCCAGAAAATGACTTACCGCCTGACCTTCTTCCAGATCGAAATAGAAATAAGCTTCCATTCTTCGGGTATGCGTATGAGAAGGCATGGTGTTCCAGACACTTCCTTCGTGCAGCTCCGTCATTCCCATCTGTAATTGGCAGGTTTCCAGTACGCTGTTTACAATCAGTTTATTGATTGTTCTTCTGTTCGCATATTTTGTTTCGCCCAATTCTACAATTTCCGCTTCGTTCTTTGTAATTTTCTTTGTAGGATAAGAATGATGAGCGGGTGCAGAATTGAAATAGAATAAGGTCTGCCCTTCGTTTCCGTTTTCAAAAACCACATCTTTTGCTCCTTTTCCGATGTATAAAGCTTCTTTATTTCCCAGTTCGAAAACTTCGCCGTCAACGGTCACCTTTCCGGCTGCCCCTACGTTGATGATTCCCAGTTCTCTTCTGTCTAAGAAATGTTCAGCCTTTAAATCGTCAGTCGGTTCCAGCTTCAATTGCCTTTTTACCGGCATTGCGCCACCGACAATCATTCTGTCGTACATAGAATACACTACATTGATCTGATCTTCATGGAATAAGTTATTCATGAGAAATTCCCTTCTTAAATCCTCTGTTGTATATTTTTTTACATCTTCGGGATGATGGGCGTAACGAAACTCAGATTTTGTCATCTTCTTTACTATTCATTTTTGCGGTTTTAACAAAACCGGTTAAACATTGTGTAATCGATTGCATAAATTACACCGAAAATTTGCAGAAATACTTTCGGGATAAATATATAATTAATATTCAAATGATCAATAAAAATTTAAAAAAATATCGTAAATAATTATAAATCAATATTTTAAATAATAAAAACAATTCATAAGTTAATAAAATATGACCAGAAATTTAATCATTATTTAACCAAAATAATGCTTCAGGATTTGATTGAAATAAAAATCTATTAGAAAAATAGTTGGACTTTAACAATAATGATTCTGTAAACATAATTCAAAATAAATTTATTCTATACATATAATAAGGCTAAACTTTATCACTAAAAAATTTCTCTCTAAATTTCCTTTTAAAAAACTGATAAAAATCAGGAAAATGCATTAATTTTTGTTCTTGATGATGAATTTGGGGAAATCCTGAGTCTTAAAAACATGTAAATTTTAAGATTTTTTTAAGTTATTCTATAATCCGGACAGAAAAATTTAAAGAAAAAAAATATAGAATAATAATCCATAAAAAACTGATTAACAACTATTTAAAATTCTAAATTAATTATTAATTACAGCATTTCACTTCAAATTAATGAAAAAATAATATTTTTTTCTTTGCATATTCAAAAATAATATTAGTTTAGAAGCGAGAATATTTTGACTTGAAAAATTACGCAATCGATTGCACTACGGAAAGTGTAAGATTTTCTAAAATATTTACCACTAAAAAAGCAGTAGAATACTTCCAAGATCCACCAATGAAAACAAAGATTGAAAAAAAACTTTCAACCAAAATTAAAACTATAAGGATACAAAATGGATAAAAAAGTACAATCAGTAAAGTGGTTATATTTAACTGTCTTTCTACTTCCTGTCCTTGCAATGGCTCAAGAAAAAGAAACAAAGAAAGAAAAAGAAACCAAAATCGACGAAGTGGTTTTGGTGGGATATACAAAAGTTTCTAAAAAAGACGTTACCAATGCTGTTTCTTCTGTAAAAGCAGAAGCTATAAAAGATATGCCTTCTACCAATGCTGCAGAAGCAATACAGGGAAGAATGGCTGGAGTACAGGTGTCTCTGAGTGAAGGTTCACCGGGAGCCGATGTAGATATTGTAGTAAGAGGAGGAAACTCCATTACAGGGAGCAATGCTCCATTATATATTGTAGACGGCGTACAGATGGATAATGCGCTTTCTATCCTTTCTCCTAAGGAAATTCAATCGATTGAAGTGTTAAAAGACGCCTCTTCCACAAGTATTTACGGAGCAAGAGGCGCTAATGGTGTTGTCCTTATTACCACAAAAGGAGGTCGTAAGAGAGCAAAAACTTCAATTAATTACAACGGATTTTTAGGGGTAAGAAAAATCCAGAATACCATAGATGTTTTAGATCCTTATCAATACGTGCTTTACCAATACGAAGTGTACAACAAAGGCGGTGTACAGACTGATATTGATGCATTCAAAGCGAGATACGGAACTTTTGCAGATCTGGAAAAATACAAATCCGTAAAAAAGAGAGACTGGCAGGATGAAGTTTTCGGAAGAGAAGCATTCAATTTTACGCATAATCTTTCCGTAACGGGAGGATCTGATAATTCTTCTTTCTCATTATCCTTAAATAATGTACAGGAAGACGGAATTATGATCGGTTCCGGATTCAAAAGAAATATGGCAAACTTTAAGTATGATTATGATGTTTCGAAAAAAATCAGCATCACATTAAATGCCAGATACAGCCGCCAGATGATCTATGGAGCAGGAACTTCTTCCACCGGTTCGCAAAGTACCAACAGACTGAGAAATGCTGTGAGATATCAACCGTTTGAAGGTGGTTCCAATGTAAATGTAGATGAATTCGATCCTTTATTTGCCAACGAAACCAACCTTGTAAACCCTATCCTTTTAGCGAACAGCGAGGTAAAGGAAAACGGAAGAAACGACCTCCTTTTAAATGGAATCATCGAATACAGAATCAATAAAGATTTCACTTTCAGAAGTGTGATCGGATATGTACAGAGAGATGAAATGGTAAATCAGTTTTCCGGACCGGTTACTTCTCTTGCAAGACAAAACAACGATCAGCCTGTGGTTTTCCTTAGCAAGGCTCAATCCAGAAGAATTACGAATACCAATACATTAAATTTCAGAAAAACTTTCGGAAATCACAAACTGGATTTACTGGCAGGACAGGAAACCGTAAAAACAGATGCAGAATCTTTAACGATGAACATCAAATGGTTCCCGAAATCAATCAGCGCAGAAGAGGCATTTGCCAATATTCAGGCGGCCTCTCCTCCATCGGGACAGGTTCAGGATATTCCGAAAACAAACGTTTTACCGGATCGTTTGGTTTCATTTTTTGCAAGAGCCAACTATATTTTTAACAACAAATATATCTTTACTGCTTCCATGAGAGCGGATGGTTCCAGTGTATTCGGGCCCGGAAACAGATGGGGCTATTTTCCGGCGGCTTCAGTTGCATGGAAAGTAAATGAAGAAAATTTCCTGAAAGACAGTAAAGTAGTGAGCGAATTAAAACTTCGTGCAGGATACGGATTATCCGGAAACAACAGAATACCGGCATTTTTATATAGTACGTTTTTCACGACATCATCAGATTACGGGTATGCATTCGGGAACAATGTAACACCGGGAGCTACAACAGGAGCGATTATGTCTAATCTTAATGTAAAGTGGGAATCGGCGGCTTCTAAAAATATCGGGGTAGATTTTGGATTATTCAACGGAAGAGTTTACGGAACGGTAGATGTTTATCAGACCGATACAAAAAACCTTTTATTGCTGGCTAAAATTCCTCAGACTTCAGGATATGAATACCAATATCAAAACTCGGGAAGCACTTCCAATAAAGGAATTGAATTTTCTGTAGGCGCTGCGATCATCAACAAAGAAAACTTTAACTGGAAAATTGATGCGAATTTATCTTCCAATAAAAATGTGATTAAAAGTCTAGGAAACAGTGCTTCCGCAAGTGCAAATTCTTATCTATATCCTTCAGGATGGCAAAATAACCTGAACGATTTCCTTGTACAGGTCGGAAAACCGGTAGGAACATATTGGGGGTATATTACCGCAGGAAGATACGAAGTAAGCGATTTCGATTATAATCCTACCACTCAGGTTTATACTTTAAAAGCAGGAATCCCGAGTTCTGCAGCAGCAGCAAACGGAGCGAAAGCTGTACAGCCTGGAGATCTTAAACTTGCAGACCTTAACGGTGACGGAATTATCGATAATAAAGATATGACGGATCTGGGAAGCGCACAACCGAAGTTTTACGGAGGTTTCAACCAGACATTCCGATACAAAAACTGGGATATGAGTTTGATGTTCAATTTCTCTGTAGGAAATAAAGTATATAACGCGAACAAAATAGAATATTCTACTCAGTATCTTTACCGAGACAACAATATGCTTGCTGAAGTTGCCAACCGATGGAGATGGTTTGATGATGCAGGAAATAAAGTGAATGATCCTACCGCTCTTGCCGCCTTAAACGCCAATACAACAGGATTTACACCGCCTGCAGGAGCTTACTTCCTTCACTCGTATGCTATTGAAGACGGTTCTTTCCTGAGACTGAACAACGTTACAATAGGATATTCTTTAGGAAAAGATTTCACCAAACAATTGGGATTATCCAATTTCAGATTGTATTTTACGATGAACAATCTGTTCACGATTACAGGGTATTCCGGATATGATCCTGAAGCCAATACGAGAAGAAACCCGTTAACACCGGGAGTAGATTATGCAGCATATCCGCGAAGCAGATTTATTTTATCAGGAGTTGATATCACTTTTTAAACCTAATATTATGAAGAAAAATAAATTTTTAGCCATTCTTTTTTCTGTCATCGGAATATTTTCTCTGAATTCTCTGAATTCTTGTGAAGAATATTTAGATGTAGAAAGCTTATCCAATACTTCAGAAAAACAGCAGTTTGATTCCGCGGCAGACACATTTTCCGCTTTGGTCGGAGTGTATAATGCAACCATGGGAGACAATACCTACGGACAGAGAATGAACCTGATTCTTTCTCAATCCGGAGACGACATGAGAACTTCGGGAGATTATAACGCAAACGACCGAAGAGGGGTAAGCTGTTTCGGAGCGATTCCAACGAATACTGAGCTTTTAAGACCGTTTTTAGATACGTACGCAGGAATTGAAAGAGCCAATCTAGTGATTAAAAACATTCCGCTTTCTCCTGTGTATCAGACGGGTTCAGCAGCAGATAAAAAATTAATGGACAGATATTTAGGAGAAGCTTTAACTTTAAGAGCACACTTCTATCATGATCTGATCAAAAACTGGGGCGACGTTCCTTTTCAGGATGTTCCTTCTGCTGATCTTCCGAGCGTGTATCTCCCAAAAACAGACAGAGACGTTATTTATGATAAGATTCTGGAAGATCTTTTAAAAGCGGAAAGTTTAGTTCCTTGGAGATCCGAAGGCGGAACCACCGCTCAGAGAATTTCGAAAGCAGCGGTAAAAGGATTACGAGCAAGAATTGCACTGGCAAGAGCCGGATATTCATTAAGAAGAAGCCCTCAACAGATGATGCAGGGTTCCAATCCTCAGAAATATTATCAGATTGCTTATGACGAATGTAAAGACATCATCAATTCCGGACAGCATCAGCTGAATCCGAGTTATGAAGGATTATTCAGATCACTGCATACCAACAGCGCAGATACATCCAACGAAGTAATTTATGCCATCGGAGCTTTCGGAGGAAACTCCAGAACAGACAGTAAAATAGGATATTACAATGGTTTAAGACATGATGATACCGACTGGAAATCTTCCGGAGGAATCAGCGCAATTCCTGTTTATTTTTATGAATTTACAAAATATGATCTGAGAAGAGATGTAAATATTGCCATCTTCAGGGTAAATACTTCAAAGCAGGAAGAGCTTCAGACTTCCATCAACTGGAACGACGGAAAATTCAGAAAATCGTGGACTTCCATCACAGGAACTTCACAAAACCTTGGAATCGACTGGCCTTTGCTGAGATATGCAGATATTCTATTAATGTTTGCCGAAGCCGATAATGAGCTTAATAACGGACCTTCTGCACAGGCAGTGAATGCAGTTCTTTCGGTAAGACAGAGAGCGTATGCAGGAAATTTAAGTCAGGTGGGAACAATTCCGACCGACAAAACAGGATTCTTTAATTATATCGTTAAAGAAAGACAACTGGAATTCGGAGGTGAAGGTCTTAGAAAATACGATCTGATCCGTTGGAATCTTTTAGAAACGAAAATCAACGAAACAAGAGCTAAACTTACCCAGTTTATGAACGGTACAGGAGCTTATGCCAACGTTCCGGAATATATCTTCTACAAAAAAGTAGCGTATAACAAAGACAGAACGGCACAGCAAAACGTTTCGGATATCGATTTCTACACCGCAACCGGAGTTGCCAAAGCAGATATTTTCTACAGCCCGAACCAAAGTGTTGCAACGCCTTCCGGATACACAAAAGTAAACTGGAGACTGGCGATGACGCAGCCTTACATCAGTGGAGATCCTGTGAAAAGTTATGCGTATTATTTTCAGGCCAACAGAAAGGAATTACTGCCGATTGCTTTAGACGTAATCAACTCCAATTATAATCTTACGCAGGATTACGGATATTAGAAAATAGTTCACATTCATATCAGAAAAATACAGGCTTCATCTCCAAAGTGGAGTCTGTATTTTAATCAAAAAAAATTTCAATGAAAGCTTCCTTTTTTCTTAAAAATTTAAATTCTTTTTTTGCTTTTTTGATCGTTTTGCTCAGTTTTCTTTCTTTTAAAGCCAATGATAAAACCATCGTGGTTTCAAAAGACGGAAAAGGAAATTTCTCCACCATTCAGCAAGCCATAAATGCAGCAGAAAACGGATCTTCCGTAAGAACGAGAATTATAGTAAAAGAAGGAATTTACAAAGAAAAAATTACCATTCCGGAAACAAAAGGCGCTATTTTGCTTGAAGGTGAAAATCCTGAAAAAACCATCATCACCTACAATGATTTTGCATCAAAAAAGAATCCGGAAGGAAAAGAATTCGGAACGACAGGTTCTTCAACGGTTTTTATTTACTCAAATGATTTTACGGCAAAAAATATTTCATTCGAAAACAGTTCAGGAAAAGTAGGACAGGCAGTTGCTGTTTTAACGACGGGCGACCGAATAGCTTTTGAAAACTGCAGATTCTTAGGAAATCAGGATACGCTGTATTTAAAAGGCGTTCAGGATTCATCAGACAAAACAAAGCCTTCCAGAAATTATTTTAAAAACTGCTACATCGAAGGAACAACCGACTATATTTTCGGAGCAGGAACCGCTGTTTTTGAGGACTGCATTATTTATTCCAAAGAATCGGCAAGCTATGTTACTGCAGCTTCTACTCCACATGAAAACGAATTCGGATTTGTTTTTATCAATTCGAAAATAGCAGGAAACGCAAAAGAAAATTCAGTCTATTTAGGAAGACCGTGGAGACCATTTGCCAAGACCGTTTACCTTAATTGCGAAATGAATTCCACCATACAACCGGAAGGATGGCACAACTGGAACAAGCCCGATGCAGAAAAAACCACGTTTTATGCAGAATTTAACTCCAAAGGAAGCGGTTCAGATCACTCCAAAAGAGTATCATGGTCGCATCAGCTAACCAAAACCGAAGCCAAAAAATATACAAGAGAACAGGTTTTAAAAGGAAAAGACAACTGGAATCCGCTAATAAATCTTAAGTAAATTCTAAACACCACAATTTTTATAATGACGGAATGCCCGACGAATGGGAAATTAAAAACAGACTGAATCCTGAAGTTGCCAATGCCAACGGAAAAGATCTGTATAAAAACTATGACAATATTGAAGTTTACTTTAATGATCTCGTGAAAAATATAACCGGACAACAATAAAAGCAAATAACCATGAAAACTTTTATTGAAAACAGTGATCTAATAAAATGTATATGAAATTGAATGTATTTAAAATAATAGCTGTAGCAGTATTGGGGTCCTCAAATTTTCAGGCTCAGACATCTGTTATTCAAAAGATCAGAAGCAATCCTAAAACTCCGTTCTCTTATGCAGAACTTGCAGTGAAAGAAGGCGGAAAATGGGATGGCGACAAATACATCGGCGGAACTTTCAAAAACATTCAGGAACTCACCATTCCGGAATCGCATACCGATCATTCTACCTACATCAGATACGAAGGCATCGGTCTGGAAAACAACCAGATCGGATACCGCTTATATCTCGACTGGAGAAATGCAACAGATATTTTTGGTAAAAAAGTAAACACCCTGGTTTTACTGGAAGTCGGACAGGACGGTTTTGAATCGTATCATCACGATGCAGCTTGGGGACAGGATATTCTGAAATCCGGACGCACCATCGGAATTGGCTCTTACGGAAGATACGATGAGCAGAATGATTTTGTTGAAACATTTAAAATCGTAAAAAGCACCGCCGCGAAAGTGGTGAATGAAAAAGAACAGTCTTACGCAACCATCGAATACAAAGGCTGGAAAACATGGGGTGATGCCATCGATCTTGCTTCAAAACTTACCATTTTCAATAGAGACCGTTTTGTAAAAGTGGATTTAAATCTCAGCAACTCCATTTCAGGGTTATGCACCGGAATTGTTGCCATAAAAAATATTCCGCTAAAACAGGGAATCAGCAAAAATAAAAAATGGGCTTACATCGCAACTTACGGTAACCAGACCGAAACCAAAAAAGACGACAATCTCGGAATGGCTGTCTTCTACTCTCTTGAAAGCTTTGATAAATATATAAAGACAAAATCTACGCATACTGTAGTTTTCAAGAAGACAAAGAACGTTTCCTATTACTTTTTAGGAGCATGGTCTCTGGAACCGAACGGTTTAAAAACTGAAGAAGCTTTCTATCAGGATTTAGATCAAAAACTGGAAATTTTAGATAAAAATAATCAACTTTAACGTTTACAATCATGAATTTCATTAATCAGCATATCAAACTATTCACCCTTGTCGCTTTAAGTTCGGGAATTTTTTCTACCTGTGCGCAGACAAAAACTCCGGTTAACGCTTCAATTCAGAAACAATCTTCAAATTCCGGAAAAATAGTTCCCCTCAATCTGAAATGGTCCGAAAGAATGATGCTGTCCGAAATGCACCGCTTTCCTGAAGCATGGATGCTGGATTTCAGCAAAACCCCGAAATGGACGTATCCTACTGCCATTGTTCTGGATGGTGCAGAAAAATTATATGCCAAAACAGGTAAAAAAGAATACTACAACTACATCAGCGAATTTGGCGAAAAGCTTATTCAGGAAGACGGAACCATCATTACCTATGAGCTTGATAAGTATAATATTGATATGCTGAACAGCGGAAACGTTCTCCTCTATCTTTACGAAAAAGAAAAAAAAGAAAAATACCTGAAAGCGCTTCAGACGCTTCGTCTTCAGATAGATGGACAGCCAAGAACGAAAGAAGGTTCTTTCTGGCACAAAAAGATTTATCCTTATCAGGTATGGTTGGATGGTTTATACATGGGAATGCCTTTCTACACGCATTATACACACGACTTCGTGAAAGGAGCTGATGCGGCAAAAGCGTATGACGACATTCTTTTACAGTTCGATTCTGTTCAGGAGCATCTTCTGGATAAAAAAACAGGTCTTCTTTATCACGCTTGGGACGAAAGCAAAAAAGAAGCTTGGGCAGACAAAGAAACCGGACTGTCGAAGAATTTCTGGGGAAGAGCAATGGGATGGTACGGAATGGCAATGGTAGATGTTCTGGATTATCTGCCAAAAGATCATCCCGGAAGACCCAAATTAATTTCTTACATCAAATCCTACACCGATGCCATTATTAAAGTTCAGGATAAAAACAGCGGACTGTGGTATCAGGTTTTGAATAAGGCAGGAGAAAAAGGAAATTACACCGAAGCAACCGCCTCATCCATGTTTGTTTACACCATCATCAAATCTGTGAACAACGGTTATTTGCCGAAATCCTATAAAACGTATGCTAAAAAAGGCTACGACGGAATTATTAAAAATTTAATCACTGTTGATGAAAACGGAGTGGTGAATTTAAATAAATGCTGTGCTGTTGCAGGTTTGGGCGGAAAACCTTATCGCGACGGTTCTTACGAATATTACATTAACGAAGAGATCCGTTCCAATGATGCCAAAGGAACAGGGCCATTCATTCTGGCAAGTCTGGAGTTTGAAAAATAATACTTAAAACCATTAAGATGAGGTTAAGAAGAATTTTAAAGTATAGCTAATCCTAACTACACTAAACTCTTCAATAAATCCTAATGGTTAAAAATGTTCTTATATAATTTCAACAACTATCATTTGCTGAGTGAATAGTTTATGCTGAGCTTGTCGAAGGATCTTTGCGATCGAAAAATATGAAGTAAGCCATTAAAAAAAATCTTTCCGCTCATGGCGTTAAAATTTAAACCAGATTAAAAATCTGATTTATGAAAACAAAAAACATTTTAAATATACTTTCAATAGCCATTTTTTCCATTACATCAAATTATTTGAGCGCACAGGAAAAAAACTACGTTTCTGAAGTATGGAGTGCCGATCAGGGAAAAAACTACAAAAATCCCGTTCTGTATGCAGACTATTCCGATCCGGACGTGATTCGTGTGGGAGATGATTATTACATGACGGCTTCAAGCTTCAATGAAACTCCCGGTTTGCCGATTCTTCATTCAAAAGATATGGTGAACTGGAAACTGGTGAATTATGCCATTCAGGATATTCTGCCGAAAGAACATTTTTCAACCCCAAAACGAGGCGACGGAATCTGGGCTCCGAGTATGAGATTTCACAATGGCGAATTTTATATTTACTGGGGCGATCCCGATTTCGGAATCTATATGGTAAAAACCAAAGATCCGCTGGGAAAATGGAACGATCCTGTCTTAGTAATGCAAGGAAAAGGACTGATAGATTCCTGTCCGTTCTGGGATGAAGACGGAAACGCTTATCTGGTTCACGGCTGGGCGGGAAGCCGAGCCGGAGTAAAAAGCATTTTAACATTAAATAAAATGAATCCGGAAGGAACAAAAGTGCTGGATAAAGGCGTTCACATTTTTGACGGTCACGATGCTCATCCCACCGTTGAAGGTCCCAAAATGTATAAAAGAAACGGCTATTACTATATTTTTGCTCCGGCAGGCGGCGTTGCTACAGGTTGGCAATTGGCATTGAGATCAAAAAATATATACGGATCTTACGAAGAAAAAATTGTGCTGGAACAGGGCTCCACAAAAATAAACGGACCGCATCAGGGAGCGTGGGTAGATACACCTTCCGGAGAAGACTGGTTTTATCACTTTCAGGATGTGGATGCGGGAGGAAGAATTATCCATCTGCAACCCATGAAGTGGGAAAAAGACTGGCCTTTTATAGGAACAGATTATAACAAAAACGGAATCGGCGAACCTGTTTTAACTTACAAAAAACCAAACGTAGGACAATCCTATCCTATCGTTACTCCGCCCGAAACCGATGAATTTGATGGTGAAAAATTAGGATTACAATGGCAGTGGAGTGCAAATGAAAATATCGTATGGTCTTCCAAACTTCCCGAACAGAAGTTTTTAAGATTATTCTCCATGAAAGTTCCCGAAAGCGAAAACAATCTATGGAATGTCCCGAATCTGTTAACTCAGAAATTTCCGGCTCCCAATTTTGCAGCTTCCACAAAAGTTAAATTAACGCCCGAAGAAGCCAAAGAAGGAAAAACTGCAGGACTTTTGGTGATGGGACTGGATCATCAGTCCATCGTGATTACCAATAAACCGGATGGATTTTACTTACAGTTAAGAAGAGCCGAAAAAGCAGATAAAGACGGCGAAGAAAAGATTTTATTTGAAACAAAATTAAAAAGCAACGAAGTCTATCTGAAAGTGAATGTAAACGAACCGAATGGTTTATGCCAGTTCAGCTACAGCGAAAACGGAAAAAATTTCATCAAAGCAGGTGATCTTTTTCAGGCAAAACCCGGAAAATGGATCGGAGCCAAAATTGGGCTGTACAGCATCAGTACATCAAAAGCACCTCGAGGCGGATACGCCGATTTTGACTGGTTCAGAATCACCAAGAATTAATTTTCATTTGATTTAAAAATCTGCGCCATCTGCAAGATCTACGAGTGAAAAAATAACAATCAGATCCTTCACTACATTTCATTTCGTTCAGAATGACAGTGTAGATAAAAATTTAGTTAAAATCATGAACAGTAAAATGTATAATATAGTTTCATTTTTAATCGTCGTTTTGCTGTTGTCGGGATGTAAATCTCAGAACACTACAGCAGCAAAACACGTTAAAAAAATTACCCATATTTATCTCATCGGAGATTCTACCGTGGCAGATTACACCGGAAACTACGAACCCGGAAAAGATTATATGAAAATAAGATATCCCATTACAGGATGGGGACAGGTTTTTCAGCCGTTTTTTGCGAAAGACAGTTTGGCTTCTTTAAAACCTGCTATTTCAGCGGACTCTGTGGAAATTATCGACAAAGCGCATGGCGGAAGAAGCACGCGTACGTTTTTTCAGGAAGGAAGATGGAGAGAGGTATACGAACATTTGCAGCCGGGTGATTATGTCATCATGCAGTTTGGACATAACGACAGTTCTGAAAAACATCCGGAACGGTACGTAAACATTCAGGGATACAAAGAATTTTTAAGATTATTTGTAACGCAGACGAAACAGAAAGGAGCAAATCCTGTTATTTTAACTCCCGTTGCCAGAAATTACCCATGGAAAGACGGAAAACTGGAAAATGTACACGGCGAATACAGCAAAGCTCCCATTGAAATTGCTAAAGAAATGAACGTTCCGTATATTGATCTGAATACATTATCTATGGAATATTTTACAGGAAAAGGACAGGATTTTACCACAATTCATTACTTTATGAATATTCCGGAAAATGTATACGAAGCCTATCCAAAAGGTCAGAAAGACAACACTCATTTTCAGCCAGAAGGAGCAAAAGTAGTAGCATCCATAGTTTATCAGGAATTTAAAAAAATAATTAAAACTCAAAAATAATAAAATGAAGAAGACTTTTAAAGTGATCGGTTTAGCAGCAGCAATGCTATTTTCAGGGCAAATCTATGCTCAGAATTCTGATATTTATAAAAATATTGAGTTTAAAATGCCGCAGGTTGCAGAAACCTCTTTTGCAGCCAACACCGTTTCCATCACACAATACGGCGGAATTGCGGGCGGAAATGTAAAAAATACAGAAGCTTTTAAAAAAGCAATCGAAGATCTGAGCAAAAAAGGAGGCGGAAAATTAGTCGTTCCCCGCGGAATGTGGCTTACCGGCCCCATCGTCTTGAAAAGCAACATTAATCTTCACATTGAGGAAGGAGCGATGATTATCTTCAGTAAAGATAAAAATGATTATCCGTTGGTAGATGTAAGTTTCGAAGGATTGAATACCACGCGTTGCCAGTCTCCTATTTCAGCAAAAAATGCAACCAATATTGCCATTACAGGAAAAGGCATAATCGAAGGAAGCGGCGAAGCATGGAGAGCCATCAAAAAAAGCAAAGTGTCTGAATCTGAATGGAAAGAAATTGTAAAATCCGGCGGAATTGTATCTTCGGACGGAAAAAACTGGTATCCTTCGGAAAGCTATAAAAAAGGACTGGAAAGCAGCTCCAACTTCAATGTTCCCGACAAGATTTCCAAAGAGGAATTGATTACGGTGAAAGATTTTCTCCGTCCGGTAATGGTAAGTCTGGTGGAATGCGACAAAGTTTTGCTGGACGGACCGACCTTCCAGAATTCTCCGGCATGGAATCTTCATCCTTTGATGTGTTCCAATGTTATTTTGAGGAATCTTACCATCCGAAACCCATGGTTTTCTCAAAATGGAGACGGTCTGGATCTGGAATCCTGCAAAAATGTTCTGATCTACGACAATACCTTTGATGTGGGAGATGATGCCATCTGTATAAAATCCGGAAAAGACAAAGACGGAAGAAAAAGAGGAATGCCGACTGAAAATGTTATCATTAAAAACAATATTGTGTACCACGGTCATGGAGGTTTCGTCATTGGCAGTGAAATGTCGGGCGGAGCAAGAAATATCCACGTTTCAGATTGTACTTTCATCGGAACAGATATCGGGCTCCGTTTCAAAACCACGCGCGGAAGAGGAGGAATTGTGGAAAATATTTACATGAAAAATATTGATATGATTAATATTCCGACTCAGGTTATCGGTTTCAATATGTTCTACGAAGGCGCATCTCCGGTTCTGGAAGACGGACAGAAACAGGAAGGCAACAAAGCTCCGGAAAAAGTATATCCCGTAACGGAAGAAACGCCGGTTTTCAGAAATATTTTCTTTAAAAACATTACAGCAGCCAATTCCGATGAAGCGATTACCTTATTCGGTTTAGCTGAAATGAATCTTAAAAATATTGTGATTGAAGATTCGCAGTTTGATACCAGAAAAGCTTTAACCATAGTAGATGCAGACGGAATTCAGTTAAAAAATGTAAAGCTGAAATATTCCGAAGGAACGGGAGCAACGATCTACAACAGTAAAAACATCAATCTTTCAACCGTGAAGTTTGATTCGGCAAATAAGCCTGTTATAAAAGTGTTAGGAAATAAAACAGGTGCAGTCTTATTACCGAAAGAAATTACGTCTGATAAAAATTCGCTTTCTATTGGAACGGATGTATCGAAAAATGCAGTTAAATAGTTGGATATCGCAAAGACGCAAAGTTTTTTAATTTTAAACAATGTTTTAAGGCGCAAGAAAATCAAAAGATTTTCAACAAATTCTGCAGTGTTACATTTTATCAAAGATAAAATCTTTGCGTCTTAAAGCATAAAGTAAATAAAATTCTTTGCGACTCTGCGATAATCTAACAACAAAAATAGTATTAAAAAAAATTCCTTAAGCGAATGATTTTTAACCGAAAACATACTTATATTTCTATTTTTTTTGTGGGGACAATGGCATTCGGACAAATAAATCGACCGAATGCTACTCCCTATACCAACGAAGGAACATTCGAAAAATTCAAAAAAAAATATCCTTTTGTAACTCCGATTGACCGTCCGGTTCCTCAAAATATCAGAATTGATAAAGACGCAGAATATAAAAACATCAATGGAATTTCTCTGAAAGCAGATGTGTATTATCCTTTAGATCAGAACAAAAAATATCCCGGAATTGCGATGGTTCACGGAGGCGGATGGATTTCGGGAAGTAAGGAAAACGAAAAATTCATGGCAACGGAATTGGCTTCAAAGGGTTTTGTGGTGATTGCCATCGGTTATCGTCTGGCTGATGTTGCAAAATTTCCTGCCGGAGTGGAAGACATCGAAACCGGAATTCAATGGCTGAAGAAAAACCACAAAAAATATTCTTTAGACCGAAAGAAAATAGCGGTTATGGGAGAATCTGCCGGAGCACAGATCGCCACTTTGGTCGGCGTGAAATCCAAAAATAAAATTCAGGCAATTGTAAATGTAGACGGCATTGTTTCTTTTATTCATCCCGAAGCGGAAGAAAGTACTTATGCTTCCTATTGGCTGAACGGAGACAGAGAAAGCAATTTAAAAAACTGGACAGCCGCTTCTCCGTTGGAATTTGTGGATAAAAATACCCCTCCAACTCTTTTCATCAACAGTTCGCAGCCAAGATTTCATGCCGGAAGAGACGATATGATGAAAAAACTGAAGAGTTATAACATTCCGACAGAGTTTCATGAGATTAAAGACACACCGCATTCCTTTTGGTCGGCAGAACCATGGTTTACGGAAACATTGAATTTGACATTGGATTTTTTAGATAAAGTTTTGAAATAGTGATCTTAAACGCAAAGTTTTTATTAATAGATATGTTAAATTTTAAGGAGCAAAGATGAATCAACAAGTTGATTTTATGACGCTATCGTCATGGCTTCGCGAAATAAATTTATTTGCCTTTGCTATCTAAAAACAGGTAATATAAAACAAATCTTTGCGTCAGAAAATAATAAATCAGTTTATGAAAAAATTATTTTTAATTCTTCTCATTTCGATGGCAAATTTGCTGTTTGCAGGAAATGATCCGTATATCAAAATTACCGTTGCAAAAGACGGAAGCGGAGATTTTGCCTCGATTCAGAAAGCTATTAATTCCATCAGAGATTTGGGTGCGGAAGAAGCTTTAATTTTAATAAAATCAGGAACCTATCATGAAAAAGTGGTAATTCCTTCTTCAAAACATAAAATTACGCTGGAAGGCGAAAATAAAGATAATACCATAATTACCAACAATGATTTTTCAGGAAAGCCGGATTCTTTCAATGAAAAGATGACCACGTTTAATTCTTATACGTTATTGGTGATGGGAGATGACATAAAAATCAGCAATATAACGATTCAGAATACTTCCTGTAATGAAGGACAGGCGGTTTCACTTCATGTGGAAGGTGACCGTTTTATCATTAAAAATTCGATCATTTCAGGTTGTCAGGACACCGTTTATGCCGCAACCAATCACAGCAGACAGTATTTTGAAAACTGTTTGATCGAAGGAACCACTGATTTTATTTTCGGACAGGCAACCGTTGTTTTTAAGAACTGTACGATTAAAAGTTTAGCCGATTCGTTCATCACGGCAGCCGCAACAGAAGCGGACAGAAAGTACGGTTTCGTGTTCTTCGACTGTACATTAACTGCGAAAGAAGGTATTACCAAAGTGTATTTAGGCAGACCGTGGAGACCTTACGCGAAAACGGTTTTCATCAATACAGAAATGGGAAAACATATCCTTCCAGAAGGCTGGAATCCGTGGAGAGGCGACAAAATGTTTCCTGATAAAGAAAAAACAGCCTATTACGCGGAATTCGGGAGCAAAGGAGAAGGCGGAAATACTTCGAAGCGCGTAAACTGGTCGCATCAGCTCACAAAAAAAGATCTGAAAAATTATACGCCGGAAAAAATTTTTAATGGCTGGAATCCTCAACATAAGTAATGAGTAATTAATAATGAGTAATGATTACCATTCGCTAAATCGACATAGGAAAATGGAGCGTTAAGAAAATTAATTCTGTGAACGTTAAGAAAATTCTATTGTTTGAGCGCGACCAAAATACTGAATAAAAAGACAAACATCAAATTCGCACGAGTTCTAGGATTTTTAGTGAATAGAAATAATTTTTAGCGGAAGTTTCCAGGTCTTGAACTTTTGATTCTTTTGTTTCCAAAACAAAAGAATATAAATTAAAAAATTTATTTAAAATGAAAAAAATACTTTTAATCTTTAGCATAGCCGTTTCAGCTTTACTTCTGGCTCAGCAAAAACCCACTCTTTTCTTAATTGGAGATTCTACCATGGCAACTAAAGAAAATCCGGACAAAAATCCGGAACACGGATGGGGACAGGTTTTTCCCCAGTTTTTAACCACCGGAATTGAAATTCAGAATCATGCGGTGAATGGAAGAAGCTCCAAAAGTTTCAGAACGGAAGGACGATGGGATCAGGTGGAAAAACAATTGAAAAAAGGAGATTTCGTCATTATACAGTTTGGTCATAACGATCAGAAAATCAAAGACTCTACAAAGTTTACCAATCCTTACACACAATACAGAGCGAATCTTGAACGATATGTGAATGAAGCCAGAGCTAAAGGAGCGATTCCTGTTCTGATGACTTCCATTGTAAGAAGAAACTTCAACGAAAACGGAGTGTTGATCGATACGCATAAGGAATATCCTCTGGTTGTAAGAATGGTCGCAAACGATCTGAAAGTTCCTTTTGTGGATATGCAGTTGTTAACAGAACAGATGGAAATTGCTTACGGCCCCGAAAATTCAAAAAAACTTCATCTGTATTATAAAGAAGGCGAAGATCCGTATTATCCCAAAGGAAAAGAAGATGATACGCATTTATCGAAATTAGGGGCGGAAACGGTGGCTAAATTAGCCGCGAAAAGTTTAAAAACCTTGAAAATTGGGTTGGAAAAGTATATCAAATAATAGAAATCCCGCTGATTTTGCAGATTAAAATTATTTTAAAGATCTGCTCAATCAGCAAAATCTGCGCGAGAACAACATAAAATCAATCAATACATTAGATTTCTCCTTCGTCGAAATGACAGGTTTGATGTAAAAATTAGTTTAGTAAAAATTGAAAAAGTAAAGTAATAAGATGAAATTCAAAAAAGAACCTTTCTTCGATGGGAATTCCGAGTGGGAAGATTTGGGGGGCGGCGTTTCCAGACAGTTTGTCGGATATAATTCTCAGATAATGATGGTGATTGTACAATTTGAGAAAAATGCTATCGGTGCATTACATAATCATTTTCATTCTCAGATCACGTATGTTGCAGAAGGAAAATTTGAAGTTACGGTTGATGGTAAAATGAAAATTTTACAGAAAGGCGACGGATTTTTTGCCCAGCCCAATATTTTTCACGGCGTGAAATGTCTCGAAGCGGGAAAACTGATTGATTCGTTTGCTCCTTTCAGAGAAGATTTTATTAATGATGAGTTTTCAGGCTAAATTTAAATTCGGGATTTAATTTCCATTCAAATATAACAATCTGTTTACCAATTAAATAAAACATATACCAAACAGCTAATATTTTTTTCCGAAGATTTTCCGGTTCAGCAGATCTGATCTGTAAAGCCGGATTATCTTTGGGATTTTTATTTATCATATAACAGCCAAATCAATTTTAAACATTAAATAAAATGCAACCGATTAACCAAATTAAATAATCAACATTATAATTATATAAATATATATATGTTAAAATATAAATTATTTAGTTATCGTATTTGTAATTTTATAATCTAATCTTAATTAAAAACAATTACTTACTATGAAAAAAACATTTAAAGCTGTTTTTACTGCGGTAGCGCTCTGTTCTGTTTTTGCCTTAACCGGATGCGGACAGGAAGACATTAAATCCGATTTATCCGAAAACAACAGTGACCTGAACATGAGAAGTGAACTGGTTGCGAGTGCAGTAATTCCGTTAGCCAATTGTGTTGCACCGGGATGGGCTTCTCAAAACGGTGGAACTACAGGAGGCGGAACTGCCGCTGAAACTACCGTTACCAACTACGCCCAGTTAAAAGCTGCTATCGAAAATTCAGCCGTAAAAGTGATTAAAGTAACCGGAACGATTACTGTTTCAGCACGTCTTTCATTTCAGGATCAGACAGGAAAAACCATCTACGGAACGAGCGGTGCGAAACTGGTTTCTACGGATCAGACCAAAGATGGTTCAGGAATCATCAATATTAAAAGATGCAACAATATCATCATCAGAAATCTGATCTTTGAAGGTCCCGGAGCGTATGATACAGATGGTTGGGATAACGCGATTCTGGACGACTGCCGAAATGTATGGATCGATCATTGTGAATTCAGAGACGGGGTAGACGGAAATTTTGATATTAAAAATAAATCTGATTTTGTAACGGTATCCTACACGAAATTTCATTATTTAAAACCTCCAAAAGCGGGAGGATCCGGAGGAACAGACGACCACCGATTCTCCAACCTCATCGGTTCGAGCGACGGCGCCACAACGGATGCAGGAAAACTGAATGTAACTTTTGTTCGTTGCTGGTGGGCTCCGGGATGCAGAGAACGTATGCCGAGAGTGCGCTACGGAAAAATCCATATCCTGAACAGCTATTTCAACAGTTCTGTAAGCAACAAATGTATTGCAGCAGGAGTTCAGGCTAATATTCGTGTAGACGGAAATGTTTTTGAAAATGTAAACGAGCCGATTAACCTAATGAGCGGTTATACGGCAGTAACGGTTACTTCCAACAATACTTTTACCAACGTTACGGGTAATAAGTTAGGAAACGGAACAGCTTTCACGCCTCCTTATACAATTCCAACGCTTTCTCTGTCATCCGTAAAATCTGA
The DNA here is from genome assembly GCF_900156825.1 of Chryseobacterium gambrini. Classification (GTDB taxonomy): domain Bacteria; phylum Bacteroidota; class Bacteroidia; order Flavobacteriales; family Weeksellaceae; genus Chryseobacterium; species Chryseobacterium gambrini. The sequence goes on from NZ_FTOV01000005.1 coordinate 183,393, forward strand.
TGTTACGGCAAATGCGGGAGCTACATTATCCGGAAATATCTGCAATTCTTTTTAATACTATTCATACAGTAAGCGGCTGTCCCGATCGGGACAGCCGCTTTTTTCTGCAGAACACGGAATAAAATTGATCTAACGTTCCAAGTACTGCCACTAACTATAAATCAGAAATACTGTTTTTTTCAAGCCACTTCGGATATTCTTTCCCAAGCAGTTTTTCGGCATAATCTACGTACCAGCTATAGCCGTTTCTTCTTTCTTCGGAAACTTCGTAATAATTGTATTTTACGCTTCCGTCGCGGTCGCCGAAAAGAGGTTTATTGTTGTTGATGTCGTAAAATCTTGCCCAGATCACAGAATTTTTATCTTCGGCTAAGGTTCGCACTGCTTTTCCGTTTACCTTAGACACTTCATAGCTGTAACCTTCAATTTTATTTTGCCTGAACCATTTTATGGCAGATTTTACAGATTTTTCGATTTCCGGAGTTACAGGCTGCATCATTAAAAACCGTACAATTCCCACAGATTCTGCAGTGGCTAAAGAAACAGGCTCAAAAGCTCGTGCTTTATCCGGCTGTAAGGTTTCTTCGTTGTACTGATCTCCCCAGATCACAGGAATATTTTTCTGCAGAACCTGGGTTCTTAAAATACATTCTATTCCTTTCTGAACTGCGGTTTTTGATTTTTCTTTCAGCTTTGCATCCACCACATCGAAACCATTTTTTCCTTCGGCAACATTATACAAAACCGTTAATGCATTAATCATTGCATTGTCGTTATATGTAATCTGCTTTCTGTACAGTCCTTTATTGGGATAGTACTGCGGAAAACCTCCGTTGTTTTTATACTGCATCTGCAAAAGATAGCTGATTCCTTTTTCTGCTGATTTTAAATATTCGGGATTTTTGGTGACAGAATATGCTTTAATGAGTGCATTAATCTCCCTTGAAGTCGCATTATTATCAATGGTTGCATGATCGTCTCCTGTTGCTTTTATCTTTCGTAAAAGTTCTTTGTTGAGAGGAAGATTGTAGTTTACGACAGATTTATCTTCAAGCTGTTTTCCCCAACCTCCGATTGGAAGCTGATAGATCATTATTTTTTCAGCCAGAGTATCTTTTGTTTGAGCGGAAAAATTGACGGCAGCTAAACCTAAAGTCAGTAAATAGAGTTTTGTTTTCATCTTTATGATGTTTATTTAATGGTTACCTGTAAAGGGTTTGCGATGATCTGCGCCTGTTTTTTCAACATATCTTCCCAGTCCTTCTGAGTATGAATCTGTCCGCTTTTCTGCCATGCAAATCCTGCGTAGTAGGAAAGTTTTTTCTGAGGTTTTGTGATGACCAGTAAGTTGCTCTGATCCGGAGTTTCAGATTTAAAAGCTATTGATTTTTCAATAGCTTCAGGGTTTACCACAATTCCCTCTCCTACAAAGGCGTCATCAATTTTTTCCCAATGAAGATAATACCCTTCTTTGTCATTAAGCTTTGCTTCTCCTTCGTTTTTGTGAAGGGTAATTCCGATGGTATAATTCGGAACCTTTTTTTCCGCTTCAAAAGTGGATTCGAATTTTGAAAAGTTTGAACCTAAATCTAAAGAAATTCTTTTGGTTTCTTTTACTCCAAAATCGCTCCAGGGATTGTATGTAAGCTCAAAAACTGTTCTTAAAGGTCCTTCAGCAATGGTTTTAGAGGTAACAAAATTCTGCGAAACCTGTAGTTTTCCGTCTTTCCAGATTCCGATTCCTCCGGTTCCTCGGCTGTCTCCGACGTGATAGGGATCGTAGCCTTCTCCTCTGGAATCTTTGTGGTAATACATCGGATCTGTTAAATAGCCTTTATACCATTTATTGATAACCGGCTGTTCTGTTCTTTTCAGCCAGATATCCACTCCGCTGGAAAGGGTACTTCCTTTTATTCCGGCTAAAGCTTCTTTCTGCCCTTTCGGACCGTACATTCTGAATGCAATTTTATCATTTTCCCAAGCATAATCGTCTACTCTTTCAGGAACCAGTCTGGAATAGGTGGTTACTTCACTTTCAGGAACCGGAGATTTTCCATCGGCTGTAATGGTATATTTTTCAGAGGATTTTCCGGCAATGTGCGCCATGAAAAGCAATTCATCATTGTTTCCGTCTCCATCGTTATCGATCCATTGAAGCGTTATTAATTGTCCTTTGCTGTTTTTTATCCTTATCTCTGCTTCTTTATTTTTGTCTAAAAAAGATCTTAGCTGTGAAACGGGAACTGCAACCACTTCATTTCTTTCAAAATTCAGATTATTTTTCACCTGAACAGAAGTCTGGGCATTGCACAAAGACGAATTAATGCAACCGATTGCACAAATGAATCCAAGAATTGATTTTTTAACCGTAAACATATTCTGTACTGTTGAGTTAATTTTCCAAAAGTAAAAATAATTTTTGTTCAGGAAGAGAAAATTTTAATGATTTAACAAAATATTGTGACTTTTAGTTTCAGATTCTGACTGGTTTATGAAAGTAGCTGATTTTTTAATTTCCAATTTTAAAGTTAAATAAAAAAGCGTCCGCATTTCTGCAGACGCTCCAAACTCAATCTTCTTCATCATACATCGACCACTATTTTAACTTCTCCACATACCATTTTATTGTGCTTTACCCTCTTTTTTTTCTAAAAATTCCGCAGACTGACAGTTTATTCTTCTATCCAATTAATTGATTAAAATCTCAGATCATTCGTTTTATAAGGCTTAATTAAATATACAGATCTGCTTCGCCTGCGGAAAAAACCTGAACAAATTCTTAAAAACCACAATCATCTGAATTTGTACAGTTCCTAATTAAAATTCAAACTCACCAATCAGAATTCCGTCATCATTCCCTCTTACATTTTCTTTCTGATTCTGAAACACTACTGTTTTTCTTTCCTGCTTCCCTGTTGCATAATTAATATAAACTTCTGCCATAATCGCGGTTGGTCCGGCAATTCCCACCTGTCTTTCTCCAAAGAAATTGGTCTGGATTTTATATTTTCCTTTAATTGCTTTTTTCAGCAGAAATTGTTCCGGTCCGAAACCTCTCGTAAAATCATTGCTCAGTCTCCCTCCAATTTCTGTTTCCGGATGACTGTAGTAACAACGTTCGTTATTGGGATCAGTAACCCAAAGATCGATATCGGTATCGTCTTTATTCCAGTTGATCACTACTCTGATATTTACCGGAAGATCTGCAATAATCTTAGGATTGATGTTCTTAAGATCCAGTCTGCTTCCGTACTTGCTGATCAGTTCATTGATCTCCATGATCACTATTTCCTCTATTCCATCGTCTCGGTCTGCTAATTCCCTTGTATAAGACTGGGTGAGAACTTTATATAAATTTTCCAGAGCCTGATGATATTTTCCGTTATCTTCCAATGCCAAAGCATAATCTCTGTAACTTTGCGGATCAAACGGTCTCCATTCCAATACCTTCTGAGAGACAAAAAGTTCTTTATCATAAACTTCAGACTGCTTTAATTTATAGGCTAAAAGCTTGTACAATTCTTCATTTTCAATATCAAGATCTGCAATAGAACTCAATACTTTAAGTCCGTATTTTTTATCATTATTTTTAAACAGCAACTGAGCAACATCAAAATAATACTGAGGCAGGTTTTCATATTGCGCTCTGTTTTTCAGATAAACTTCATATATTTTTTCAGGGTTTTTAGCAGAATTAAAAAATTTCATATAATCTGCATTGGATTCCACCTCAATTAAATTCACTCTTCCTGAATTCATTACTTCGGAAATTCCCTGCGTTTTCATTGAATCTGCTTTTGCAGTCCATCCTGAATTAACACTCATTCCTGAAACTCGCCCTTCAAGCGACTGAACTGAATTATTTGAAGCAATAGAAGCAGTTCCTCTTACATTGATCTGTTGATTTCTTACTGGTTCAGATGTTATCACCGTCGATGAGGAAACCATTGCATCTTGTCTTTTTTTAACTCCCAACGCTCCGGTTATCACCACCTCCTGAATATCATTAGATCTACGATTAGAAACAGGTACTTCTAATCGATCAACTTGCACAGGTGGAGCATCCACTTTCGGAGGAACATTCGCAGTTGGCGGCGGAGCATAAACAGATTCTTTCACTCCTTCCTGATTAGTTACTCCGGTAACTACCACCTCCTCAATTCTTTGGGTTCTGCTATCAGAATCGATTAGTTCATCATAATCAGGTTCCGGATATCGTTTTAATTCCTTCTTTTTCTTATATTCTGTTTTCCACCAGTCCTTCAGGTTTTGTGTCATTCTTTCCGCATCATCCATCAGATCTTTCACGCGCTCATCTTTTGCAGCCCTGTTGTTTTTAACCATCTCATCAAACCTGGCTTTTAATTCTACAGGCGGAGCGATATCATAACGGACGTAATCTTCCACATTTTCCAAAACCATCAGGCTCATATTATTACTTACCAAACTGAACTGTTTGCTGATATTTTTAATCTCCTCTTTATTTTCTTTTTCAAAGATTTCAAGTTCATTCAGTTTCTTCTGTGCCCAGAATTTTGAAATTTCCCAGTCTTTTACCGCGTGTTCATTTATATTTAAATTAATGACTTTTGTTTCGGTTACTTCATTTCCATATCCGAATTTTGCCTTAACTGTTGTTTGGTTTTCTTTTAAAATACCTGTCAGCACAAAATCCTCAGAAATGGTTTGCGTTAGAGAAGGATAGACTTCAGAAAGCTGAGCATTATTTTCAATTCCTAAAAATTTTAAAGGCTGAAATAATAAACTTCGAACCACCTTTTTAGGATCATTTTCGTTCAGGTTTAAAAATTCTCCGCCTGTTTTGCTGCTGATGAATTTCAACTGATTAAAATTCGCAGCATTGGATGAGGAAATGGTATAAACCGGCTTTGTCCAGATCATTTTCAGTTCTCCGAAAGACGACAATCCGTCTGTAAAGAAAAAGATTTCATCTTCACGAAGCGACTCCAGTTTTCCGAAATCTGTTCCGCCGTCGTATGTTGTTTTTAACAGATAAGCTTTTAACTGATTCCAGTTTCCGTCATTAATTCTGAAAGTCTGTCCTTCTTCGAATGTATTATTAATGAAATATATCTTTACATTCAGGTTTTTATTGGTCTTAAAATATTCTTCCAGTAAAGCCAGTTCTTTTGAATGATCGCGTTTCTTTCCGCTTAAAGAATTATCCCAGACAATCGCCAGTTTATTGGGAAGCCTTTTGGCTCTTTCGTTTGAACTAACCGCAATATTTGCAAGAAAATAAGATGAATTACCAGAAGCTTTCTGTATTAAAACACTTTGGTTTTCATGATCCTGAGGAAAATTAATCTTTAAATTATTTCCGGGCTTATATTGTGTTTTGTGCGTTTCGGCAACCCAAATATTTCCGTTTTTAACGAAATGAAAACTTCCGTCCGGCTTTTCTTCGAGCCGTGGAGAATTCAAACTCTGAAAAACGGTTGTTTTAACATTAAATTCAGGAATCTCTGAGCTGTAATTCAACGGTAAAAAATACTGGTAAGAGTTCCCTGCTTTTTTCAGTTCATAATGATAGGTAATCTGAACAGTTCTTTCGCCACCATTTGCAGCGATCGGATAAACTGTTGTACGAAAGCTGTTTCCTTCTACTTTTTCAAGGATTCCCGGATCAATATTTCTTTTTTTAATCGTTTCGTAAACTTCTTTTGCTTTTTCTTTTTCAACAGGAACAGCATTTCTTAGTTTACCATTGATGTCTAAAGCATAACCGCTTGCATTAACTCCTTCGGGAAGCGGAAAGGTAACTCTCCCTTCTCTTAACCTATCTGAGTTATTTTTAAAAACCATCGTCACGATATTGGTAGAAATTCTTCCTGTGATTTTGGTTTCAATATTCAGTTTCTGAAGGACAACCTGATTGCTCTTTTCATAACCTCCCTTTCCATTACCCGTTTCAATCGTCGGAATCTGCGCCAAATAGAAAACCGGTAAAAAAAGCAGGATCTTTATATATAAATTTTTCATAGGTAATATCATTTTAGTTTTTACAGATGTCTCTATTTATATAGATGCAGAAAAATGGAAAAGCGTTGGAAACAATTTTAAAGAAATGTTGTATTTTATAACTGCAAAATCATAACATATTGATTATAAGCAATATAAAACCAGGTGTTTTTTTTATTTTTTTTCATGATTATTACAAGAAGTATAGCCTCCGAATTGTAATCAGAAGAAAAAAAGGATTGGAAATAAAATTACGGGACGTAGATAAATGGATTTTTCTTAGAAAAACTATTCAAAATTATTCAGAAAATCAAACAGATCATCTTCCGGTTTCAGCCCGAGTTTTTTTCTCAGTCTGGATCGGCTTACATTGATACTGGAAGGCAATACCTGAAAAATATCTGCCATTTCTTTAGAATTCAGCCCAATTTTAAGGTATGCGCATAAACGCAGATCGTATATGGAAAGATTGGGAAATTTCTTCCTCATTGCCTTGAAAAACTCCTGATGAAGTTCATCCATCTGGATTTCGAATGTATGATCGTCTGTTTCCAGATAGGTTTTCAGGGTTCTGCGGATTTCACCGAGTCTTATTTTAGAAATATTCGGGTTATTTTCTATTTCAAGTATTTTTTCATTAATGGTAGAAAGAAGGCGGTTTTTATCTTCATCTTCTTTGGCTTTGGTGGCAAGTTCTATGGTTTTGTTTTTGATCTCTTCTTTGAGGTTATTTTTCTCATTTTCAAGCTGTCGCTGTTTTTCAAAAAACATTTCCTGTCTGTGCTTTTCTGCCTGTTCGCGAAGTGCATTCTGCTCTTTTTTCAGAAGTTCCAGTTTTTGTTTTTTCAGTTTATTTTCCTGATATTTTTTAAGGAAGTAAAAAAAGCCCGCTATCATAAGAAGATAAGCTGCATAACTATACAGGCTTCTGTACCAAGGCGGATTGATTCTAAAGGTAAATGTTTTTACGTCAGATATCTGGTTTCCGATTTTAGCTTTTACCAAAAAGCTGTATGTTCCTTCTTTGAGACCAAGAAACTCTATTTTATTTTCAGAATTCCAGACAGACCAGTCTTTTGAAAATCCATCCAGAAAGTACTGATATTCTACTCCTTCTTCGTTGGGAAGCGAAAATACAAAACGGAGATTATTGAACCGGTAAGGAAGCTTTTGATTTTCTTCCAGATCAAAATTTCCCATATTGTTAAACATCTGTGCCTTCGTGAAAATAAGCCGGGAACTGAACCTGTTCTTATCCTGAAAATTCAGTTTTTCCAACGCAAAACCGTTGTATATAGGGAAAAAGTTATATTCCGCAGATAATTTTTGGGGAATATAAAATCCGGAAAGCTTACCGTTAATAAGCGGGAGCTGTAATTTTTCAGAAGCAGGAGAAAATGTATTGTTTGAATAACTGAAATCATACTGTTCTGAAGAAGTAACAATTTTTATCTTCCCATTATTATTGTAAATATGCGGCAGATTTCCTTTAAAATTACTATCGGGAAAAATCTGACGATTAACCGCGTTAAAACTGGCATCAACGGTTGTCCGCAAGATCCCGTAATTAGGAATATTGATCCAGATTGTATGATCATTTTCCACTTCAATCTGACTTACCGCTCCTACAATTAAATTCAGCTTTTTTATGAATTTGAGTGTATTGTTTTCTTTTTTGTAAACGAAAATTCCAGAATAGTTTCCTGTTAAAACATAATCTTTCCTGAAAGGGGTAATTGCAGAAACGCCATATTCATTATTAACTTTTTTTAAACTGTTTTTCTCCAGAATAAAAAGTCCTTTATCGTGACCGCAATACAGATTTCCGTCAATATTTTTAAGCGTCCAAACCTGTCCTTCCGATCCTTCTACCATTCGTAAAAAATTGCCGGATCCCGAATTTCCCATTTCATTCCAGTCTGTAAAATACAATCCTTGATTAGAACCTAAAAAGAAAGTATCGTCTTTAAAAGCTGCTGTGTAACCCGTCCCGAAATCATCATCCTGACTGTAAAAATAGGTAATATGATTTTGAATATCTACAGAAGAGATTCCATAATCCAGACCGAGCCACAGTTTACCGCTTTTTTGGTAATTCATGCACAAAACGGTATTATTAGGCAAGCCTTTGCTTTTGTTAATGTGCTGAATGATTTTTCCGTTCAGATCCGTAATGTATATTCCGTCCAGTATAGTTCCGAAAGCGTAATACTGTGTCCCCAAAGTAATGAAACTGAAAACTTTGTTTTTGATAAGCACTGAAGAAACTTCAAGCTGAATAGGGATAAGTCTGCCGTTATTCCATTCAAAAATTCCTTTATCTTTAGTAATGATGCGTAGAGAATTTCCGTTAAAAAAAACACCGCTTACATCCAAAGAGCTCTTATCGGGATAAGAAAACAGGAGTTTCAACTGTATTCCGTCGTACTCAAAGAGTCCTTTTTTTTCATCGGCAAGAAACAATCTTCCGTTGACGAAGAAACTATTGGAAAATCTGGATTTTGCAGAAAATTTGGTGAGTTTTTTTTCCGAACGTATATAAATGTTTTGATGAGATACAAAAACCATCTGATTTTTAATCTGATATGTTCCCCAAAACTCCTCATTAACGCCACCTATTTTCTTTTTGAAAGGATACAGCGAAGTAAAAGTGAATTTTCTGAATTTATTTCTTTTCCAGATCCCAAAATCCATATCCGCTCCAGCGTAAATGGTAGAATCATTGGCAACATATAAAGATCTTGTATAGCCACGGTAACTTTTAAAATGTCCCCATGTTTTACCATCAAACTCCAGAAGCCCGTCTTCGGAAGCCATGTAGATCATGCCGTTTTTTGCCGATTTAATATCCCAGATTTTACCGTGATTTCCATAGCTTTCGGGCAGATAATTCTGCACAAAGGGCATTCCTTTTTCTAAAATGCTCTGTGCATTAGAAAAAAAACTCAGGAACAGTAAAAAGTAAACAAAAAAGTATTTCAGCATTCTACTCAAATATAGATAAAATTTAAGAAAAAAACGTCCGTTTTTTTCAACGGACGTCTAATTATTTATTGTTAATTTTAATTATTTCACAATAACTTTTGAAGACTGAACTTCCCCTTTATCTGTCGTGGTTTTCAAAATATACATTCCTTTAGCAAATCCTTGTGTGGATATGGTATTTGAGTTCTCACTCTTTACTTTTTGTCCCGATAAAGTATACACTTCGATCGTTTTTACTTTACTTTCTGCCGTAATTGTTTCACCAACATTCGCAGGATTAGGATAAACTCTCAAGCTTTTGGAAACGGTAGTTTCATTGGTTCCCAATACTGTAGCTTTATGAAAATAGAGATTATCAAAATAAACCGTTCCGATATTGGAAGTAATCACAAACTGGGCGATATCATTTCTTGCAGCATTATTCGTCCAACTGCTCAACGGAACATCGATAGAAAGCCATTGTCCTTTTACCAAAGCCGGTGTACTTCCTGTATTAAGCGGAAGTTCCAGTGCAGAAACCTCTCCGGAAGTTCCTCCCCATTGTGAAAGTTTGAGATTGAATACTTTTCCTACCATATCCACACTATTGTCGATCCAGATATCCATATGGAAATGGGTGAAATTAGTTGCATTGATATGATGTCCGGCTCCGCTAAAATCCACTCCCAGGAAATTAGTGAAAATAATTTTTTTAGTATCATTTCCCGATACCTGAATATCAGAAATACTGGAATCGTCCCAAACCGCAGACCATGCATCAATAGGAATATTGGCATAAGCATTACTGAACATGGAAATAACGTCTGTCGCAGCTCTCGCAGGAGGAGTTGGCGCAGCAACATTAGGTCCTGAAACCACATAATTTACCGTGTATGTTTTGGTTACCAATCCGTTTTGTGAGGTTACCAGAACAGTTGCCGTACCCGGAATTGCCGATGACTGAGTAATGACTTTTGTTGCGCTTGCATTGGTGGTTGTAGCAGCAGTAATTTGCGGAACCGCCGTTGTACCCTGCGGATATTCCAATGTATAGGAAAGAATCGCAGAACTGAACCCTGAAACAGTGGTTCCGTTTACTTTTAAATCGCTTAAAGTAGCATCTGCCGCCGGATTTATGGGATTTTTCCAGAAATAGATGTTATCTAAATAAATATTAGATGGGTTTGTTCCTGACTGTCCGTCAAATTTTAGCTGAAAAACAGAATTCCAGGTCATTCCCGTAAATGCAGATTTTGGCAAATCCACACTGCTCCATCCTGCATTCGTAAGAGGAACATTCACCAAAAATTCACTGGCGCCCGTTCCATTGTTGATGGGCGAAACTTTAAGAACAGCTCCTGCGGTGTTTGTCCATACATCAATATGAAGATATTCCATAGAAGCTGCATTCTGAGTAGTGAGTTCGGTTCCCTGATAATTGAAATTGGTATAAGCCAATATACTATTTCCGGAACCAGAAACGGCTACAAAGTTAGGGTTTACAGTTACCGGGGGATTTTGTCCCCAATAAGGGCTGTAATTAGTAGCTACATTCGTATACGCATCACTGAATATAGAAATCACATCCGCGGCGGCTTTTGTAGGTGTCGGTGCATTAGTTGTTGGCTGAGAAAAGCCAAAACTAAATGCCAAAAGCATTAGAAAAAGAGATAAATTTTTCATCTTTATAAAGTTTTAAAAATTAGTATTATTGTTGATCTTTAATTTTCAGAAATGATATTCTTAAAAATCGCGAATCGTTTTTTGTCTTATTTTTTTACGATTTTATACGTATTGGCTCCTTTGGAATTTTCAATTCTGATTAAATAAGTACCTGCCGTAAAGGAACTAAAATCTAAATCCAAAGTCGTCCCCACATTTTTTTCAAAAAGTTTCTTCCCTGAAAAATCATAAAGTGTAACCATATTTTTGTTTTCAGGTAATTTCAGATTCAGGATATTTTCAACAGGATTGGGATAAAGCAGTTCTTTGGCTTTTAAAAAATCTGTAACTCCCAGAGAAATACACGCATCACCAACTACGTAAGAATAATATTTGGTCACCGACATTCCTCCTGCGTAGGCAAACTTCACCGCATAATTAATGGGAGAACCCGCGGTTTGTCCTGTAATGGTACTCGAAAATTTCTTTCCGGAAACATTGGTCATTGGAGTTTCTGTAAAAGGAGTTTGTTTCCATAAATACGCTACAACACCTGTTTTATCAGTATCTAAAAGTTCAAACGTAATTTTCACATCGGTTCCAATGGTTTGGAAGTCGTATTTGTATCCGGTAGAAAACGCGCCCTGCGAAGCTAAAGTAGAGGTTCCGCTGCAAGCGGTATTGATATTGGAAAGAGTGGTTGCATTTACCGTGATGGGATTATTGGCAGCGGTATTTCCCGCAGCATCGCTTGCTGAAACCGTAAATGTATAGCTGGTTGTTGGACTCAAACCTGAAATTATCACAGATTTCGGTATTCCTGATGTACCGTAAACCGTTTGCGTTGCACCACCCGAAATCTGATAGGTAATCGCTCCAAAATTATCGGTTGCATTTAGTAATAATTCTACGGAATCGCTGGTTACTGCTCCAACAGTTGCCGTAAAATTGGTAGGCGCAACCGTGTCCGGAGTAGTGTTTTGATAGACTCTCACATAATCAATAATCATCGAAGCATCGGTAAATGTGGAAGGAATAGTTCCTGCAACACCGCCCATTGCAATATTAAGCAGCAGATACTGTTCTTTATCAAAAGGCCAGGTTGATGCATTTTTTACTGAAGGATTATAGGTATAATACGCTACTCCATCCAGCAAAAACGTAATTTGATTCGGCGACCAGTTCATCGAATAAATATGATAATTGGCGGTAATATCCGATGATGCCAACATTCCGCCATGGTTGACAGAATTTCCTGACGAAGACGGCGTGTGCAAAGTACTTTGAATAAAGTTATCAGGAGCAGAAGGGAAAATTCCGTATTCCATCATATCGATTTCTCCGCAAGCCGGCCAATTGGTATTTCCGAAAGTAGAAGCGAAATAACCACCCGGTTCATTCACATTTTTTCCTAAAAGCCATATTGCAGGCCACGTTCCCTGATTTTTTGGGACTTTTGCTCGTACATCTACTCTGCCATATTTAAAAGCAAATTTTGAATTGAGACGCGCTGAAGTATAATTTTTGGTAAATCCTTGATCGGTAAACACTTCTTTTTTGGCAACAATATTCAGTTCGCCATTGTTGGTGAAAGAATTTGTAATTGAATTCGTATAATGTTGTTGCTCATTATTATACCAACCTCCTGCAACTGGTAATTGCGTCTGATGAAACCATTTGACATTGTCAACCGCTCCGTTGGTGGAAAATTCGTCGGACCAAACCAGATCATTGTACACGACATCGACCTGCGCCAAATAGAGTGTGCTGAAAAGGAGTAGAACGATATGGTGTAATTTTTTGATCATAATATTTTTTTAAATTTTAGATTATAGATTTTAAATTATAGATTAAACAAGTCTATATTTTTTAAACCTCGAATTTCTTGCAGCCCGACTTGATTGGAGCTCTTTTTCTTTTTCGTTGCCTTCGACTTCGCTCAGGCAACGGAAAAGAAAAAAAATGGGAACCCTTCGACTGGCTCAGGATAAACTTCAGGTGGATTAAGCTGCCCAAATAAAACTTCCATTAACCGACAACCATCAACCAAAACTCCTCAATACTTCAACTTCTCGTGTTTGTCCCAAATTCCCCAATGTGCGCCGACTTCGCCTTCGGGACCGACTTTCCAACTTTCATCGAAAGAGGAAAAGTAGAAACAGTCGATTTCCTCGTCCATACACCACAATTGGGTATTGATGAAATAATCGAGCGCATTTTTTTCTGATGGAAAAGCGCCTTTTAGTTCTTCGCCTTTACTTGGCCAACCTGTTTCGGAAATGATAACGGGTTTTCCGTTGGCTGCCTGTTTTGCCTGATAGTACATTTGCTTCATATAATTGAGCGAATTTTCGGCGGGACAGCTTTCCCAAAATGGATAACAGTTCGCTAAAATAACGTCGCAAGCTTCGGTAATTCTTGGTTTTATGGTGAATTCGTAATAAGCATCTACATAGCCTACTGGAATTTTGGGGATTTCTTTTTTTACTCGGTTGATGAAATCCAGCAACTCGTCTTCGGACAAATCTTTTCGGTACATTACTTCATTTCCGACTGCTGCAATGTCTACAAAACCTTCTTTGGCAAGTTTTATCAATCCTTCCACTTCTCTTTCGTTGATTTCGGGATCGTCGCCCAACCAAGCTCCGACCAAGGTTTTCATTCCGAATTCTTTGGCGATTTTCGGGATATGTTCGTTGCCTTCGGTGCAGGAAAACGAGCGAACCCACGAAGTGTGCGGTTTCAGGATTTCCATTCTTCGGCGAACCTGTTCTTCGGAAATGATGTCGCCGGGTTTTTGTCCGTCTTCATATAAACTGAAACAAAAGCCGTGAACGCCGTTGTACAGAATTTCTCTGAACAAATCTTTTTTTTCGGTTTCGGTTTTTCCTTTGATGTAATTATCCTGATTTTGCTTGGGTAAGGATAAATACAGCTCTGCTCTGTATGACATGTTCTTAGATTATAGTTGTGATAAATGATAAATGATAAATGATGATTGATAAATGATGATTTAGTCTAGCATTTCCTGTCTTTTAGTCTTGTGTCTTTTTTAAAATTTGAAATTTTAATTGGCATCCCACAATCCCCACGAAGTTCCTGCCCAACCTTCGTAATGAATTTTCCAAGATTCATCGAAAGAAGAGAAATAAAACAGGTTGATTTGTTCTTTTGATGTCCATTTTTGCGCTTCGACAAAGTATCTCATCAGATGTTCGGGAGATGGTTCTGCATGTTGTACCGCTTCGCCTTTACTCGGCCAACCGGTTTCTGCGATGATGATTTCTTTTCCACCTGCGATTTTTTGGGTTTGATGATACATTTCCTGCAAATACATTCCGGCGTGGTCTATGGATGCGCCTTCCCAGAAAGGATAACAATTGATTAAAATTTTATCGCTTGCAGAAATCAATTTCGGGTGATTGATGATTTCGTAATACACATCAATATACGTTACAGGAACATTCAGCGTTTGATTTTTAACTTGTTGAATGTAACCCAATAAAGTTTCTTCGTTTTGGTCGCCACGGAAAAGCACTTCGTTTCCAACGGCGGCGATATCTACATTTCCTTCTTTGATCAATTGAATTAAAGACTGAATTTCCTGCTGATTTTCGGTTTCATCTTTGCCAATCCAAGCTCCCATTAATATTTTGAAGCCCATTTCTTTGGCGATTTTCGGGATATTTTCGTGTCCGTGGGTGGAAGAAAATACCCTGATCCATTGCGTATGAGGTTTTAATACTTCGAGGCGTTTTCTGATTTGCTCTTCGGTGATGAAGTCTCCCGGAAATTGTTTTTCGGTAAAAACGCTGAAACAAATTCCGGTCATTCCTGCTTTGAAAACCGTTGAAAATTCGGTTTTTATACCTTCAACATTTGTATAATCGAAAGTTGGAAAATAATATTGTGGGAATTTCTGTTGCAATTGCAGTCTGGAAAGTCCGGCAAGGTTCATTCCTTCTAAAACATTATTGGCACCGTATCCTGAAGGTTTTGGGGCTTTTCTTTTTTCTAACAAATCTCTTACTTCTCTGGCTTTGGCTTCATCTACATCATAATTTTTCATAGTCCAAATGGCAGTCAAAGTTCCAAGAATCGGAATTCCAACAAAGAAAATTCTTAACCAAAACATCGTTTCATCGGTTTGTGTAGCGGCATTGGATTGAAAAGCGACCAGAGAAAGAATCATCCCACTTAATAATCCCGCAACAGCGGTTCCGAATTTTACCATCCACCAATAAATGGCGCCTAAACTTCCTTCTCTTCTTTTTCCTGTGTTGAGCTCATCAATATCGATTACATCCGAAGTCATCGACATCATTAAGGTAAACAAACTCCCGATTCCGAAGGAGAAAAACGGCAACGCAAACAAAAACAGATACGGTTTGCCCGGAACGAAAAGTAAATACAGTAAAATATAACCAACGATTGAAATACCCTGAGAAACCAAAAATGCTTTCTTCTTCCCCATTAGTTTCGACATTCTTGCCACGATAGGAATGACTGCAACGGTTGTAATAATTGCGCCTACACTCCCGAATAAAGTGGGCCATAATCCAAATCCCTCTTCATTTCCTTTGAACAAATAATATTTGATGATGAAGTAGGAAAATCCGGCTGTAGTCTGAAATGCATTAAATATTAAAAAAGTGGCAATACATATTTTTCTGAACGGTTTAATTTCTACCGAAGCTTTCAATCCTTCTTTTATTTCGCCGAAACTTCCTAAAATTCCTTTCAAATCAATCGGGCTGTAGTTTTCGTGGAGTGTCGATTTGCTCGGAATAAAAAATGCCGGAATTGCCGCTAAAATGGCACAACCAATAGCAACATAAACCGCCAGAGTTCTCACCGCAACATCACTGGATGGAAATAAGGACTGATCTGCCATGATTACCCAAAACCAAGGTGCAACCACCCAAGCTAACTGACCAATCAACTGAGAAGTCGCCATAATATTGGTACGCTCATGGAAATCGTCGCTCATTTCGTAACCCATTGCTACATAAGGAATACTGAAGATGGTTAATCCTGAATAAAAAATAAGTGAAACCACCAAAAAGTACCAAAAATTGTACGTAACGCCATTTTCAGCATACAACTGCCACATTAAAGCAAACGAAATCCCTAAAATAATAGCTCCTGCTAAAACATACTGTCTTCTTCTTCCCCATTGGGATTTGGTATTATCGCTTACGTATCCCATAATCAAATCAAACAAAGCATCATAAAACTTGGGAATAAAGTAGGTTAAGCCTAACAAAAATCCGCTAAAGCCGAGTTTCTCTACCAATACAACGGTGAAAATCCCGATCATTGCAGGAAACATCTGGTTCGCCAACATTCCCAACCCAAAAGCGACCTTCTGACCGATTGGAACTTTATTCGCTGATTTTTTGATTTGATCTGCCATTTTTCTTGTGTGTTTTTTTAATTAAAAAGTTAAATGAACCGTTTGCAGTGCTTTTGCACTGATGCGAACCGGAATTTTTTGATTTTCTAAGGAAATTTCGATATTTTTTGCCTGTTCCGATGGATTGAAAACTACCACCGCAACTGAACCGTCGGGATTTTTAGCGGCTGTTACTTGCAATTCTTTATCCGTATTTTCAAAACCAATTCTTACGGCTTCGGGACGAATAAATTTGCTGAAATGCACCATCGTGTAGTATAAAGGCGTCACATACACTTCGTCTTTTTCGGGATCTACCAAAATCGGTGCGCCACACCAGTTTTTAAACCAGTTCGGACCGCCGTTTTTATCCAAAACCATATTCCAATCGATCCAGCCATCTACCTGATTGTTCAAGCAACCGATGATGTCTCCTGCGTAACGGAAAACCGGAACGTATTTCGGATGCAGATATTTTTCTTCTTCTTTCGCCCAGTCAAATCCCCAATCTGTCGCTTCTGCGCTCCAATACCACGAATCATCTTTCCATTTCGGAATATCGCCGTCTATACAAGCTTCAGTTTGAATCAAATGTTTTGAAGGATTTTTCTGATGTGCATATTGCAGCTCGTCTTCAAAAATTTTATAGGTGCTGTCGTACCAATGAATGGCTGTTCCTGCAAAATATTTGGAAGATTTTTCGGAGCGGTACATTTCGTCTACCCAGTTTTTAAGTTCAGAACGGTTTTGGTCGTAGCCGAAAATTTTTACGTTTCCGTAGCCGTCTTTTTCTAATTTCGGACCTAAGAAATTTTCCACGAAATCGGTCATTTCTTTTGGGGTAAACAACATACTTTCCCAGTTTCCGCCGTTTCCATGGGGTTCGTTGATTACGGTAATTCCCCAGATCGGAATGCTCAGTTTTTTATATTCGGTTAAATATTTTGAAAAATAGAGTGCAAAGGTTTCGCTGTATTGCGGCAATAATTTTCCGTTGATCCACGCATTGTTATCTTTCATCCAAGGCGGTGAAGTCCACGGTGAAGCCAGTATTTTAAACCCGTTTTTTGAAATTTTCTGCGCTTCTTTAATCATCGGAACCAAATCATCCATATCTTCCTTCACCGAAAAATGTTTTAGTTCTTTATCATCCGCAACCGGAGCGTAGGTGTAATTTTTCAGAGAAAAATCGCAAGAGGCAATCGTGATTCTGGTTAAAGAATAATTGGCGCCATCTTCCCCAAAATACAATTGCAATACTTTTTCCCTGTTTTCCTTGCTTAATTTGTTGAGCAAATACGCAGAACTTTCGGTAAAAGCACCACCAAATCCCGTAATTTTTTGGAATTTCTGTTCGGGATTGAGTTTAATTTTAATTGAATTTTCAACAGGTTTTACCGCATCAATTTTGGTTAATTGATTTCCACTTGCAGAGGTTTCGTAGATGTCTGTCTTCCACGATTTTTGAGATTGACAACTCATCATCAAACTGGTTATTAAGGCGATATGTAGGATTTTTGTTTTCATATTTTTGGATTTTTTTCCAAATGTTTTTTATCTCGCAGATTATACAGATTTCGCAGATTAAAAAAGTTTAAATAAATCTGCCCAATTAGCTAAATCTGCGAGAGCATTACCTTTTTGAATCATCTGAAAATCATCATTTCGTTTCCAACAATTGTTTCTCAAATTCGCGGTGTGGAGGCATTTCCACAGAATCTAACAATCGTTTCAGATTTCCGTTAAAGGTTTTCTGAATGGTATTTCCGTCTCGTTTTAGTTTTTTAAACGCACCTTCATCCACCAAATACCAAACTGCATATTTTGCATTTCCGTCGACGGTAAACAATCCGAAATGATTTTCCGAACCACCTGAATTTCCGGCATCTTTCCAAGGTTCATCGAAGGCTTCGAAATAGAAACAAGAAATTCCCGCTTCATTTGTCCAATCTCTCATTTTATGGTAGAAAATTCCGGCTTTGTATTCATCTACTGCTTTAGAATCGTTACTTCCGTACAACTCATTGGAAAATGTTGCCCAACCGGTTTCTCCAATATGAATTGGTTTATCTACGCCTAAACTCTGCATATACTTTTTCACCGAATTGTACTGTGATTTTGCATAATTCACGGAGCGATTCATCGCCAAATCCAATTGTTTTTCTTTGGAAAACTGAAATTCCTCTTCCGAAATTCCCCAAAAAATGGGATTGTAATGCGTGTCGTGCATCGGATAGGTGTGCATCGAAATATAATCCACTGCTTTTATCAACTCATTGAGCTCTTTAGTGTGATATTCTTTGTCGACACCGCCCCAACTTGCAAAATTGTCGGAACTGGTAATCCATAAATCTTTCGGCAATTCACCCTTTTTCTTTAATTCCTGCAAATGATTTACCCATTTCAAAATCACGGAAGGCTGCACGTAGTAGGCGGTTGCCCATTTTACCATCGCTTCGTTTCCTACTGCAATCACTTTAATGATTTCCGGATATTCGTTCGCCAATTCTACGGCGTGTGCCATTTCCGAAGCGTTTCTTTCGCTTTCTTCGTGGTGATTGGGTTCAAAACCTGTCCACGCATTTTTACAGTCGATCCACGCGCCGAGCATTACATACATTTCAAATTCAGGATTTTCCTGACGCAATTCTTTAATCGCTTTCAGCACATTTACGGCTTCCGGAAGATGCACATTATACGTTCTGATGATTTTCACACCCATCGCCGAAAGAATTTTCATATCTTCTTTCAACTGCGAAACGGTAGGTTGCACTCTTCTGGAATTGGTTCGGTAACCACCGTAAGACATCGCTAAATAATCGGGATTTCCCAAAATTTCGGATGCACTTTTATGTTTGATTGTGTTTTGCATACTGTTACATGACATTAAATAGGTCAAAATAAGAATTGGTATTACACGGAATAATTTCATTAATCATTGAAATTTTTTCATTATTTCAACTGTTCTTTTCTAATTTTCACTTTAATCAAAGAGATTTTTCCGTTTCTTTTGAAGATGTTCGCGGAGTCTTCTTGATTGACGGTTAAACTGTTCTCTATTTTTGCTTCGCATTGTTCATTAAAAATTTCTACGCTTTCGGTTTCCGAAATTTCATAGATTACCGGAACTTCACACTTGGTAAAAAACAAGGAATTTTCGGGTAATTTCAGTGATGAAGCATTGGATTTCACATCAAAATATTCGATGGTTTTTTCTTCGGTTAAGAACTCTTCTTTTCTTAATAAATCGGGCTTAAACTGCAATTGTCCGTATTTTACCAAGATCCCCAATTCTCCGAAACGGCTCAGCAAGTCTTCTTTTACCTGTCCCGTCATTCCCGGTTGCTGTGCGCCTTTTCCAAATGGAGAGTGCGAATAGGCATCGGTTGGAAATGCGCCGTACAATTCTGGAGATTTGTGAACGCCGATTCCTTCGTTGATTTCGTAGAAATGTTCCAGTAATCTTCCCACCGTTTCTGGTGAAGCATTTTCATTGATGGCTTTTTGGCAAACTTCCATTACGGCTAACAATAATTTGGAAACCATATGCCAATAAATGGAGCCTAAACCTTCGTAACCGTAGAACGTTCCGCTTCTTCCTGTAAATTCTTTATGATTAAAAACTTCTTCAAAAATTCCTAAAATCAAGGCTTTTTCCTGATTTTCAACCTTTAAATCATCTAAAGCTGATTCTAGATCTCCTGCATTTTTGAAATTTCCATTGAAATGATAATTTCCTAACACATCTTTTTCGATGATTTGGGTGTTTTTTTCGGAAACCAAATTTTGAAGCAATGCTGATTGCTGCACTAAATTTTCCGGAATGCTGTTTCTTTCTAAAAAGCCTTTCAATTGCTTGTTCGGATAGAGTAAATAGCTGTATTGATCCTCCCTGAACAAAGCCGAATTTTTCAGCGCATCCAAAACTTTCAACGCTTCATTTGAACTTAAAAATTGAGAACTCAACACCGCAACTTGTCCTTCCAACATTTCGCTGAGATACGAAACCGCCACCGATTTTTCGTTAGAAGTCATCAAATTATACGCGTGATACAAACCGTCTTTTCTTTCGTTGGCTTTGATGGAATGTTCCAAAAACTGTAACGAAAGGTTGGTAAATCTTCTTAAACCTTCCAAAGAAACGGTTCGTTTTTTACCCCAAAATCCTTTCTGATAAACGTGATTTCGGTATTCCGAAGCGGCTTCTCCGAATACATCGAGGATTTTTTTGCGGTCTTCGTTGCTGATATTTCCTTCCAACAAATGAAGATTTTCCAGAAAACCTTCTCGTATTTTTTTGTAAAAATCGACCAGTTCGCTGGAGATTTGTACGTTTTCCAAAGCCGAATTTTCAAAAACAGCCTGGAAGAATTTCATCATTCTTCTTAAGTAATACAGCGTCACCATCGAAACGCCGTTTCCAACCAAAGCGTTATTGGCATCGTTCCATTCCGGACGTTGCGTGTTCATCCAGATGCCACCTTCCAAAATGAAATTGGATAATTTGGCGAGAACGGTTGCGAGTATTTTTTCGGTGAAATTCACCTTCAAAACGTCTCCGTTTTCGTCACAGAGCAAAGCACCGTCTGCTCCGATTTCTTTTCTTCTTTCGTGAATTGTTGAATCCAAATCGAAATCAAAATCAATGGTATCTTTCGGATTTTCCAAGATTTCGGTGTAGGATTTTATTTTGTACGGAACATTTGCATACACGAAATATTCTTTGTCTAAAAGTGTTTCTAAAGAATTTGGGAAATAATTTTCGGCAAATTCTAAAAATTTCAACAGATAAATAATCTGATGATCGCCCCAGTAACCAATGTAGCTCCAAGGATCGTCGGCTTCTATGGTTTCCCAATCGAAACCGTCTTTGGTTACCCGGTACGGATTGTAACCGTCAAAAGTCGTTGCATTCAGGAATTTAAAAATCATTCCTTCGATAAAATACGGATACGAATGCGCCAAAGCTTCCCAATTCTGGAAAATATCTCTCCAGTTTCCTTCATAATCGAGGATTTTAGAACCGTTGATTTCACTTCTGGTATTGATGGAAAATTTGTTCCAGGGACGGGAAGGATCGCCGTGACGGCGGGAAAATTTGAGCGGTAAATATTCTTTAGCCAATCTTATGAAATCAGCATCTTCTGTATTTTTTAACGATTCATTTAATTCAAAAAGACTAAATTTTTCTGGAAGATTATTTAAAATTTCTTTTGAATGATTGAATATATTTTGATTCGCTTTTTCTAAATATTTGGAAAAATCCCACTTTTCTATGGTGTAATTGTCATCAAAAATTCCGCCACGCATTATATTGAACAACGTGTTGGAAAAATGTCGGCTGTCTCGCAGATCGTCGTTGGTAAACTGCAATCCATCGGCAGACGCGACTAGTTTTTTGAGATTTTCAGTGCCTAAATCAATATCGTTCTGGATTTTTTCAGCAAGATTTTTTTCGTTTTTAATGCGTTCAATCCAACCGATTACATTGGATTGAGACTGATTAACATTGGCGATAAACCACCATTCTTTCTCATCATTTGTGTTTAATGCTAATTCCTGCTGAATAAAATAGGCTCCTTTTTCGCCTTTAATATCGTTTTCCTGTATAATTTTTTCGCCTTTTCTGAAATTTTTCAACTGAAGTGAAGACAGCAAATACGTTGGATTTTCTGTGCCAATGGAAAAAACGGTGTTTGCTTTCAAGGCTTCACTTGGTTCTGCTTTATCCACAATAATGGCACTTAATGCGAAAATTCCGAGTCCGGATTTTTGATCGAGTTCGGTGCGTTTGTATGCATCGCCCAAATTGCTGACACGGTTTTGCAAATCGCTTCCGATTCCGTACGGTAAAATATTTTGCAGTCCGTCTAAAACGGTTATATATTGATTTCCAGTCGCTAAATTTTTGATTTTTGATTTTTTGATGAACCCAAATTCGCTGCTGTTGTTCCATTCATAAGAAAAAGCGAGTGCTAAATCGTGGTTGATTTCTTCAAAAATAATCTTGTTTCCAAATTCGTTTTTATAGACATTTCTCGAAGTGTGAAATTGCGCTTCATTGCGAACGGAAAAAGGTTCCCAAACAAGAATTTCCTCTTTTTTATGAATCTGAACCATCGTTTTGCTTCCGGTAATTTCTGCCGATTCGGTGATTTTATCATCGGTGTAGTACGGAAAAAGGGCAAATTCTGAGTTTTTTCTCCCTGCAGAAAGTCCGCCATTGCTGGAAACGAACATCCAATGATTGGAATCGCTTACGATGGTCATAAAAAACGGACGCAACGATTCTGCATCGGAGATTTTAAAAAAAACTTCGTGGTTGATTTTTACAGTTTCTAAAGAGGATTCGATATGGGAAATCGTGGATTGCATTAATGAAATTTTGATGAATTATTTTTAAAATTGGTTTGTAAAGCCCTTCCGAAGGAAAAATTTCCTTCGTTGAAATGTTTTGAGAGTCTTGTTTTCGGGAAACCTTACAGGTTTTGAAAGCCTGTAAGGTTTGAGTGGTTTAAAATTTTATTTTGCTTTGTAAACTCTTACATAATCGATGTACATACTTTGAGGGAAAGAGGTTCCGTCCGTTGGAAATCCTACAAAGTTTCCACCGACTGCCACGTTAAGAATCAGGAAAAAAGGATGATTATACACCCACTCTCCTGAAACATCCGAAGATTTTACGCGATGATAAAGGTATCCGTCTACAAAAAAGTCTATCTGGTTTTCCTGCCATTCTACTCCAAAGACATGGAAGTCCTGATCGAATCTGGCATTTTGTAATCCATAGGCTTTTGTTTTTGCATTTCCTCCTGAATATCCGGGACCGTGAAGGGTTCCGTATACGACATTCGGGATATGCCCTTTCAGTTCCATGATGTCTATTTCGCCACACTGAGGCCATGAAACAGTATTGATATTATCGCCCAACATCCAGAAAGCTGGCCAGATTCCGGGACCATAAGGTGTTTTGATTCTTGCTTCTATTTTTCCGTAAGCATGAGAAAAAAGTCCCTGTGTTTTTACTCTTGCCGAAGTGAAAGCGTTTCCGTTTTTTCTTGCGGTGATTACTAAATTTCCATTTCCGTCTAAAGAAACATTATTGGTGGAATTGGTATACGACTGCAATTCCTGATTTCCCCATCCGTTATCTCCGGTTCCTAAATCGAATGTCCATTTTTTATTATCCGGAAGGCTTCCTGCGGTACCGTTGAATTCGTCACTCCAGACCATCTCAAAGTTTCTGTCGGGAAGCGTTTGTACCGATTCCTGATCGCATGAACTCATCGAAAACAAAAATGCAGGAACAGCCAGAAGTTTTAAAATTTTATTTTTATGTAAATATTTCATAATTGTTCTTTTAAAATTTTAGTTATGGAAATAAATATTATCAAAGAAAATATCTCCGTTTCCGTCTACTTTGAATTGAATGATGTTGCTGAGTACAACCGGTGAGAAGGAAGACAGCGGAATGTCTACACTTTTCCAGCCATTGGTATTGATCCCAATTCCCGAAGGTACAGATAAAGTATACGGCGTTTCTACAGGACCGGGACTGATTAAATAGAATTTTAAATTTGTAGAATTAGCGGTATAATAATCTATATGAATGAATCCGTAGGATGAAGCGTTAAGCGGACTTGCAAACTGAGTTCCCTGATAGTTTAGTCCTGCATATTTCAGGGTATTGTTTCCTGCTATCGGAGTCTGGGAAACCTGTGTAGCCTGTCCCCAGTTCGGATTAAAATCTGTACCCGCAACATTTGTATAAGCATCACTGAAAACTGAAAGAACGCTTGCCGCAGCATGAGTTGGTAGAGGTGCAGCCGCAGTAGGCGTTGCAGGAATTATGCTTCCGTCGTTGTAGAAGTAAATATTATCTGCATAAAAATTAGAAATATTGGCTCCTTCAAAAATTATCTGACCGATATGCGCTTTCGTTGTTAACCCTGTAATTGCTGTAATGGGAATATTCAGACTGATCCAGCTCTGACTTTGTAATGAAGCGGTATTTACGGTGTACTGCCCTGTTTTATCATCAGTTCCTCCATATACTCCATCTGCTCCGAAGTCTGCTACTTTTATGGTAAAAGATGATCCTGCCGCTACAGCATTCGGTAAGTACATATCCATGCGTAAATGTGACATGGATGATGCATTTACAGTAGGTGAAGTCATCTGGATTCCCACAAAATTAAAGTTGGTATAGTTAAGCACATGGTCATTATTTACCGTAAAATCTGCTGATTGTGTCGTTTGATAAGGAGCCCAATATCCGTTGTAATAATCCACCGGAACATTGGTGTATTTATCGCTGAAAATAGAGATGACATTATTTGCTGTCTGTGTCGGTACAGGTGCATGAACAAAATTTCCTGAGGAATTAATGGTAAGGCTTCCTGTTGCCGTATTGCTTCCTAAAGTTGCGGTAATAACAGAAGAACCGGATCCTACTGTACTTACATTTCCAAGCTGGTCTACCGAAGCTACCGCTGCATTGGAAGTTTTAAAGTTGAAATAATACGGCGTAAGGTTCACTGCCTGTGTTGCTCCGTTGGGCATACTGTAAGAAGCAGTAAGTCCGTCTATTTTATTATTAACGCCTACAAAAGAGGTAATCGTTTTGTTGCTTCCGTTCAGGATAGATGCGGACTGATAGGAAATGGTTCCGAGTTTTTCAAATTTCACCTCATCTACCCAAAAGGTATATCCTTTGTTGTTTTCGGGACCTTCGGAATAGAAAAACATTCCTTTTTCCATTTTTAATTTTGAAGGATCAGGAATCGGGATGATTACTTTTTTCCAGTTGGTATTTACCGGAAGCGCAGAAAGGGAAACCTGATATTTGTTTTCACCAAGATCGTTTCCAAAACCGATAATATCTATATTCGCTGCCTGAGTCGCTTTGATCCAGAATGTTAATGCATTGTAATCTGAAAGATCTCTTCCTACAGAGGTGTAAAAAGATCCTCCTGCATAAGCTCCTTCGGGACTTCCGTAATCCGGAACGGCAAATTTCATGGAAGTGGTTCCTGAATATTTTACCTGTGTGTCTACATCAAATGCTTTTACATCGGATCCTCCGAAGGCGGAATAATTTAACCCTGAACTGAAGGCATCCATAAAAACTTCCGGATTTTTAGGATATTCTGCCGTTTCAAGCTCGTTGATTTCTCTCTGACAGCCAAAAGCCACTAAAAGTGAAGCACTTAATAATACTTTGGTGAATTTATGTCTGAATATATTTTTCATTTTTGTACAAGTTATTTACCGATATTGATTTGAATATACGTTCTTATTTCCCATTCGTTTCCGTTCGGGAATCCGATTGCGGTAGGATCAGGAACCCAGTTTCCGGCACCGTTTATGGTATAAGTAGGTGCATATCTCGGAGAATACTGATCTAAAGTTCTGTAGGTACCGCGAACTCCGATTCTTGTTCCCGGAAGGATCCACCACTCCGGTTTTCCTATTTCAAGGGAGAGATCTCCCATGAGCTGCATCGGGAAGGTAAGGTTATAATCTCTGTGGTAATCGTAAGGTCCCCAATCGTTCAGTTTGAATGCGGTCACAAATTTTAATTTTTTGTAAATGGTTCTCAGCTCTAATCCGAATCTTTCGATTTTTCTGGTATCGCTTCCATTTGCCTGTGCCGTTCCGCCATAAATATTGGCTATCACTCCGAAATCGGAGCTTACTTTAGAAACAATTCTTGCATTGGCTTCCCAAAGATTGGCTGCCGGTGCAGCTCCCGGAAATGCGAAAGTGGTTCTTCCGTCCGGTAAAATTCCTATTGCAGCATCCTGTGTTGTCGGCAAATGTCTGTACACAAATCCTGTACTGAATGCAAATGGTGCATCTTCTGTTTTATCGCTGTCCCACGCGTACATCCATGTAGCTGGAGTAGGATCATACGTGAAAAGAATTTCTCCTGCGGTCTGCTCGCGGTTTGCTCTTACCACAAAAGGATCCTGCAGTATATTTCTTGGTCTTCCCGGTGCAGGTGCGTCCATTGGAACCGGTCCTTCGATCGGCTTTTGCCAAAGGAAATTAGGCGCAATCTGGAAATTCCCGATGTTGTAGGTAAATCCTGAAAGGACATTATACTGGTTTCCGCTTCCGCTGTCTTTTAGTCTCCATCCTGTAAAGGTCTGTGTGTAATCTGCTCCTCCATTGGCAACCAGCCCCATCATCGCTCCCTGTGCGTACCAGTTGAATTTTCCGCCTGCGTAGGTAAATTTGGCTTTTCCACCCCAATTGTCTTTGCCGCTGATCTGATCCTGATAAATGTTTCCGTCTCTGTATAACTGGAATGTTCTTCCGTTAAGCGGCTGTCCGCCCCAGATTCCGCCCAGATCAATTCCGAAGTTTCCGAATTTTCTCTGAACTGCTAATGTTACTCTTCTGGTTTTAGGCTGCGGAATAGCAAATGAACTCTGCGTATCTCCTCTTTGATCAAGATCTTCATGATAGATTCCTGTAAGATCGAATTTCCCTGCTTTTCTTGAGTATTTTACCAACAATGCAGGATTCGCTCCCCACCAAAGTTCCGGTCCGAAAGCGACTTTCAGCCCATTGATTTCTTTTTTTCCTGTGAATTCAAAACCGAAAGGGGCTTCTCCGTTGTAGATGTCCATATTAGGACCGTAATTGGCTTCAGGATAGAGTCCGAAAAGATCGCCTTCGTATCCCCAATGGTAATGCCCTGTTCTGTAGAATCCGTGGAGATCAAAATATTTCTGATTCCATGTATAACTTGCGTTGTAGACCTGAATTCTGTTAAGATCTCTCATTGTAGTTGTGGTTCCGTCTGCATTCATTACCTGAATTGCTCTTCCCCTGTTTTCGTAAAAGATCTGGTCGATAGGATTTTCTGCCACATTTCCCAGAATATTAAAGTTAACATTGGCTCTCATATTGGCAGTCGGATTTCCTTCTATTCCCACGTAATAGGATTGCATATGATCAAAGCCCTGTCTGTTAGGATAGGATGTATAGGCATCTGTTTTTTCTTTTGGTGTGGTGATAAGACTTCCTCCGGTGTTGAAGGTTGAAAAATCTGCTCTCAGATTGCTGATTCTGATCATATCATTGCTTTCTCCTTTCAGAGCGGCTTTATCGCCTCTTGCTCTCAGATTTGCATCGGTAATATTGATGTCATTAAAATAGTTTTTAACCACGCCGGAAGATTTCATCTGAGTGCTCTCGTAAGGATTGTACTGATGAACCTGCTTCAGGGTGTAATATGCGCTTCTCGGATATAACTGATAGTGTCCTGTAGCATCTGTTTTTCCTTTGGCGCAGATTCCGAACCATTCTTCGTTCATGTTATTTTCGCCTTTACGGAAATCTCTGATGTATCCTCCGTTGCTCCACGATGCATTGGTATTGTGTACCTCCAGATCTTCGGTCTGTTTGTATTTCCACCAACCGTCGCTAAACTGGAATGTGAATCCTCCCAGTGCATTTCCCGCTTTTCCTAATCCGGCTGCATTTTCATAGATTTCCTGCCAGTTTCCGAGCAGATAATAAGACTGTGCATCCTGATCTTCTTTTTGAGAAAGTTCGTTAAAGGAGTCTGCTCCAAATTCGGTGAAGAGAACCGGTTTTCCGTATTCTGTTTTTACTTTCAGGAAGAGATCGCCAAAAGAAACGCCACGGTATACATTGGTTCCGAAAATATCTACATCTTTACATTCCTGGGCAATGATGTCTAAAAACAGGGTGTCTCCGTTACATAAAGCAACCGGATGGTTCTGATCTAAAGATTTTATTTCTAAAGCTGCCTGATTGAAGAGCTGATACATCGGGATTGCTTTTTGCGTAGATTTTCTGTCCTTCATAGGAATATCTTCCGTTTCTGCGCCTTCCCAGAATAAGCCGTAATTGTTTTCGTTTCCTAAAAGGTACAGCAAAAGTCCCGGTGTGTTTTTATACTGTTCTGCCAGTTCTCTTGCTTCTTTCAGTAAAAGTTCTCTGGTTGCAGGGTTTGCGTAATCTGTGTTTACGACCCATGAACCATTTACGGTAAGACCGTATCTTCCGAAAGAATGGTTGAGCATGGTGTAAATTCCATAATTTTCGTAGATGTAAGTAATCCACTTTGCCGGAATTCCTGTGTAGATTCTAACGGTATTTACGCCCATATTTTTCAGAAGTCCCATTTCATCGTCCAAAGCTTTTTTGATGAAATCATCAGACTGTTTCCAAAGGGAATAATTATAATTGGTTCCGACAGGATAGTAATCCCAGTTCATCCCGTTTACAATGAAAGGTTTTCCGTTCACTTCTAATTTTTGTCCGTCCGTGTTATTTGCCACCTCAACTTTCTGGGATTGGGCATGGGAAAGATGAGCGCCGATACAGACTAAAAAAAATAATATTCTTTTCATTATGGTATATAATTTCTATTCAGGTTTATGATTTAAACTGACGCAGCATCTGATGATGAATCGTCTCTGCCTAATTTAAAAATGTTAACAATCAGTTCATAAATAATATGTATATACATTTGATATACACAATTAAATAACTGAATATCAATAATTTAAATAACAAAGTCTAATACATAAAATCATTTTCAGGCAGAACATTCAGGGTATTTCTGAGCAAATGAATTATGAATTATTTAACATTTTACATCTCCTAATGCGACATTTTTTAACATTTAAATAAAAATATTGAAATGAAAAATCAGCTTTAAAATTTCACCCTTTTGAGAATTTAAGAAGGATATACCGTCAAAATGTCCGTAAGAAAATTATATTTTCAGAGTTAAAATCTTCAAAGAATTATTGAAATTGAAATGATGATTTCGGTGAAAATTATTTATAAATGTATCTTTATTTTAAGACAAAAAAACCATCCGAAAATTTCGAATGGTCTGACTGAAATCAATTATTTAAATTTTGCTTTTTCTATGCTGACTCAATAGGGTGAGCCTAAAAACTGAAAGACTATTCTCTAAATTTAACGATCATTTTTTTGGTATACGCTTTATTATCTGAATCTGTAACTTTGAGCAGATAATATCCTTTAATCTGTAAAGGCAGATCTATTCTCACTTCTTCTGAGGCACTGAAATTCTTTTCTAAAATAAGAACTCCGTTCACATCAATAACCTCAGCTTTTATTATTTTTTTTCTTGTGTATTCTGAACCTTTTCTGTGCTCCAGTCTTATAAATGCAACATCGTTTACAGGATTTGGATACAGATGAACGACTGTCATTTCCTGTTCTTGTGCTTTAGACTGAATGGTATTGGTTACCGTATTGGTTTTCAGAAGGTTTTCGTCATCAAATGCAATGAATGCACTGCTTTTAATTTTTGTATCTTCTTCTAATCCTTTTTTAGGAAGAATGGAGAAGGTAACATACCCCTGAGATCGGTCTGAATCTTCTGAAGTAGGCGGTAAAAACACATTTTCCAGCTTAAACGTGATCTTATTGTCTATAATTTCCACAGATACGTTATCATGACTTGCAGACACCATTTTAAAGGTATTGATGTCTAATTCCTGCGGAATGTTATCTATAATGGATACATTCTGAGTAGCAAAATTTCCTACGTTTTCAAATCTGATGGTATAGGTAAGCAACTGATCGGGTAATATATATCCTTCTGTTCCATAGCCTTTCGGAGAAACCAGAATATCATTAGGATCTATCGCTCCATAAACAGGGTATTTTTGCATCAGCAGGTTATCATCTATATTGCAGTCTGCCGATGAGTTTACAATTTCTCCTTTAAAGTCTAATTCATCACCCACTGAAACGGATGCGTCTGTACCGGTCATAAAGCTAATGACTTTATTGTTAAAAGGATTTAAAGATCCCATGCTCCAGGAATATCTTGTATAATTTTTTGAATTTTCAACAAAGCTTTCCTGCTGCGCAATCGGCAAGGACGGACTGATAATATTTACAGAGGAAGGTACTGTAAATTTTAAAATGCTTGAATTGGATATATTACGGGACTGATTGCTTACTACAATTTTAAACTGGTTATTGGTATATCCTTTTCGGATAGCTGTTCCTCCCATATTTATTTTTAAATCTGTATCGTTACAGGTTGACGTTGCAGCGATAAATATTTTTTGGGAAGGCTGATAATTGGTCAGATCGAATACTTTAGAACCTGCACTTAATCCGTTCTCTTCTAAAATTCTCAGCTCAACATCATTCTGAGTGGTATAAAAGCTGAATGTACCTGCATCACTGGAATATACTTTGGCATTGGTAGGCACCACTTTAATAGCCGCTCTTGAAACGGTAGGTTCGCTATCCTGTTTCACCCCGTCGTTATTGGTGTCAAAATAAACGATTCCGGAAACTTTTGTCTGTTGAGGCTCTACGATTTCGAGTATTTGGTTGGCAGAAACATTCGTCAGTTTCTGAATGATTCCACTCGCCCATTTAACGGTGATGGTATTGATGGTTGCCGCGTTTCCTAATCCAAAATGCTGTGTATAGCTGCTTTGTCCTCCAAAACCACTCTGGCTGTTTACTTCTCTCATCTGCGTTCTGCTGCCTGTTTCTACAAATATTTTTGTTCCGATGGCAGAACCATTGCTTTCTGTGGCTTTCAGATTAATTTCCAGCCATTTATTGGTATTTCCGTTATTGATGAAAATGTGGTTTTTCTGATTGGAATGCGTTGCCACGGCAAGATCCAGATCGCCGTCATGATCGTAATCGCTCCATGCGTGTCCGAAAGAAAGTCCGAAATTATAGGTAATCGCTTCGTCTCTGTTTTCAGTAAAATTTCCGTTTCCGTCGTTAAAATAAAGGAATTTTCTGATTCTGTCATTGGTTACAAACAAGTCTAAATCTCCGTCATTATCAATATCTGCAAAGCTGCATCCGTGAGAACTTCCTCCCTGATTAACAATAGAATTGGTTATTTTCTGGAAATTTCCGTTTCCTAAATTTTTATACAGGAAATTGGTTGTTGTGTTGGAATTGGTTACGAATAAATCCAAATCTCCATCATTATCTATATCTCCCCAACAGCTTCCTACGGATTTTCCGCCTTCCTGATTAATGATGTTATTTTTCTTGGAGAAGGTTCCGTTTCCGTCGTTATGGAATAAAGAGTTCTTATTTCCGCTTCCATTAGGGACAAATAAATCCATCAGTCCGTCCTGATCATAATCTGCCCATGTTGGTCCAAGAGAAGAATTGGCTTCCAGCGGAATTGCATCTGCCTGCTCTTTTACAAAACCTCCGCTACCTGTATTTCTGTGCAGCTCATTGTATTTTGTAGGGAAATAATTACACATAAATACATCTGCTTTGTTATCATTATCATAATCTGCAAAGGCACCGCCATGATAATAGGAAACATCCTGAGTAAAAGATTTGGTATTGTCTGCGACCAATGTACCGTTGTCATTTCTGTAAAAACGGTTGGGATTTCTGGTATTATTAAGAACCAATAAATCTTCATCTCCGTCATTATCCACATCTGCCCATGTACTGCTCATAGAAACCCCGTCTTCAGGTAAAACCTGTCCTGCTGTAAAGCCTCCGGCTGTATTATTCATAAAGATTCGGTTAGGAGAAGTAAGTCCCATATCTGTAATGTATATATCATCATATCCATCATTGTTGATATCTACCCAACTGATGGTCCATGAGTTGGAGGTGAATGAATCAAACAACGGATTTTCAAGACGTGAAAATATCAGCTTTGAAGTATTGGTGGTCTGTACAGATACCGAATTCGCAATAGTTGACTGTTGTGTTTCTCCGTTCACTTTTCCTGTTATCACGGTTTCAACGGTGGAATTAAGCGTGGTTCCTACCAGTTCTCCGTTATTGGCACCTACGGTTGCCACCACTTTGGTTTCAATCTGATACGTAGAGTTTGGCTGTAAAGTCGGTAAGTTATTATATTCTACTTTTGTTTTGTCATTAAGTTCCGTAACAACACCCTGTGTTTGGGATTGATTGGGATTAATAATTTTCGATTCTACTACTTTAAGTCCTTCCTGTACAATAACTTCTACCGAAGGATTTGTTACTTCCCCGCCCGTTTTAACCTGAGAAACTACGGTTGCCTGTTCGGTCGGGATGAGCGCATCGTCGCTTACGTTGCTTGTCTGGGTGAAAGAATGTCCTAAAGAACTTCCGGTATAACACATCCAGTTATCGTTGAAATTACTGTTCATCACCGCAATATCATTATTGCTTTCCACGATCAGATAAGGTCTTTCCGATCCGGAAGCTGTTCCTGTTCCGTTGTAAAATGCTTTCCATTCATTTAGACTTATGGAGCAGTCTGCGTATTTCTCGGGAGTAATGGTAAATGTTTTATTAAATTTTGTCCCATTGGTTAAAGCATCTTTTACGGTAACGGTAGCTCCTGTTTTTGAAAATAAATACAGGTGAGAAAAGGAACCGTTATACTTTGATCCTGTTAAGGGGTTGGTTACATTGGTTTCATTTCCCGGAGGAGCAATATAGGTGAGGAACTTTTTTCCTGCCGTTGTTCCGCTTTCGGAAGAAACCATTGTTGCCATATCGGAGGTTCCCGGAGAGCCAGTTTCAAACCAGTTTCCTTCAAAAACAGAAACTTTTTTTCCTGCGGTGCAGGTAACTCTGAAAACGGTAGGATAAGAAACGTTTCCATTGGTTTTTCCCACCCAGTCTCCCGCGGCTAACCGATTGAGAGAGAAGGTTTGTACAGGTACCCAGTTTCCATTTACAAAACGATCCAGTTTCACGGTATTGGCATTGTCCCAGCTCACAATTCTTATTTCCTGTTCACCACCCGACTGATAAGGAACCGCGAAATACATCAGTTCTCCGGAAGAGCTTCCATTGGAGGTAGGAACATATCCTCCTCCGTCCCGCTCATTTCCGAATAAGGCTCCGTACTGCATCGTTACAGGCTTATTGGCAACCAGCATATAGGTTTCTCCAGAAATCATGGCATCCCTTCCTTCCGGAAAGCTGTAAATTAAATCCTGCCCCACGTTCAGTGTTTTGGAAAAAACTTTTACGGGATTTTCAGCATTAACATCTGTAAAACCTGTATTTGTTTTTGCCTGAGTAGAGATTTTGTAAAAGTCTATTACGGTATTATTCTGATAAGCAAATACATTGATGTCTCTGTTTGAAGAGGTAATCATGGGAGCATACACAATGAATTTCTGTCCGATAGAGCTTTTATCCACACTCGGAACCCAGTCGTGCTGCCAATCGCTGTTTGTACTTTGGGAAGCATACACCAGTTTATTGGATTTTACAATAAAATAGTCTCCGTCCCATTTTAAAACACCACCGGAAGCATAACGGGCATCATCATTAATCCCATTGTCTTTAATATACAGGACGTAGCTCTGCCCAGCTTTTAACACTCCGGTTTTAGAATCATCCGTATCTCCGTCCGCGCCGTCATCGATGATATTAAATTCCGTATCATCGTAGATGGCTGTTACTACTAAACAGACGTTTCTTTGTACGGCATCGTTATTTGGTGGAACATAAATTTGAAAGTACGTTGAGGGCTCTCCTGTTGCGTAGAGATTATTTACCCCTAAAAAAAGAATAAATAAAAAGAATAAATTTTTCATACTTGCTGCTATTTTAGGTAGTAGACCGCATTCAACAAATATGCTTATTTTAAAATGTATTGATTTTCAAAAGCTTACACTTTTTTCTTTGAAAAAAAATTCCAAAAAAAAGATTTTGTTTCATTTTTTGGAATTTTAAAGAGTTTATTGGCTCAATGCAAATAGTATGCAACGATACCCTTCTGAAAATCAGAATAAAAAAAATCAATTATAGCCAATCCAAGACTCAAAACTGTCTGAGCTTCTGTGAAAAATTTTACAGCCATCGCAAGATCTACTTTTAGCAAATAGATGAAACATCAGGAAAAATTAAAGAGAAGATGCTTTCATCCTCTCTTTATTAAAATCTAAAAATCAAACACTTAAACCTCTTTCACTTTCCAGATCATAGAATGGATAAGTTTTCAGAATTTTTAAAACAAAATCCTCATCTCCTTGTTATTGCAGGAAACTTTCTACTCTTTCATACATCCAGTAACAGGCCATTACAATCACAAAAACTGAAACAGCAGACCTGTAAAGATCGATATTTTTAAACCTGTTGGAAACATAGAGGATAATGGGAAAACTTATCAGTACAATCAGGATCTGCACCAGTTCTATTCCTATATTGAAGCCTAAAACACTCCATATAAACTGACTGATATCCAGATTAAAGAACGTAATGGTATTGGCAAAAGCAAGTCCGTGCACAAATCCGAAAAGCAGTGCAATAAGAACTTCTTTCCCGAAAAAGATGGGTTTGGAGATGTTGATTCCGGACAGTAAAATGGTAATCGAAATCCCGATCTCTATATTATTAGGGTTGATGTTTATTAATTGTATGGCTCCCAAAATAAGCATCAGCGAATGTCCTACGGTAAAAGCGGTTACGATCTTTACCAATCTTTTTACCGCAGATTTTTTATTGTGCAGAAGTTTCCATTTTCTGTCTTCTACAAAAAACGGAGCAACCAGAAGCAGGGAAATTAAAAACAAAATATGGTCTTTCCCTTCTAAAATATGCTTGAAACCCATTTCAACCATACTTTTGAAGCCTGTAAAAAAGCTTCCTTCCTCTAATGATATATTTAAAGGCTGAATATTTCCGTCCAGATCGCGTGCTGCAACCCCCAGAATCTGATTAGAATTCTGTACTCCTTTTTCCCAGTCGGAAGCCAATCCTATAATCGATTTGTGATTATAGATCTGGTGTACAAAGGCATCGTAATGAAGGGTGAAATTACGGGTATCTTCTTTTTTTTGTGGTTTTGCCGTAATCCTGAAATCTATTTTATCATACAGCCCGACCACAGAATCCTGTGTTCTGGAGATCTTATAATCAACAAGTTCTATATTCCAGAATCTGTTCTCAGAGGAAATTTTGATATGATTCTTAAAATACTCCTGAATTTTTTTTTTCTGATCCGGTGTTATTTTACCGTTAAAAACGATTTCAAAATCACGAAGCGGCGCAGTAATATCAATCGCTGCACCGCTCGGATACATATGAAACATGACCTTCGTATCCGGCAGCGGATGCGCCGATGCAAAGACTGAAAAAAAGACAAATAAAAGAAACAGTTTCTTCAACCCTTTATTTTTTGATGAGTTTTTGTCCGCTTGTTTTTGTACCATTGTGTTGTATATTGAAGGTATAAACTCCTTTTTCAAGACTGCTTAAGTCGGCAGAGACAGAATTTTGTCCTTTCGGCAGATTGTTCTTTTCTATGCTCTTCACTAATCTTGCGCTTTGGTCATAGATGTTGATTTTTGTATTTCCTTTTTCAGAAGCTGTAAAGTTAAAAATAGCAAAATCCTTTACCGGATTAGGATAAATCATAGGTTTAGAAATGGAAGTATTGGTTTCATCCGTAGATAAGGTATTTCCTGTTCCTCCGTAATCTGTAGTGTGATCTCTCCAAATGCTGTGAGGATGTTTCGGAGTAAGGATGATTCCGTTCTGTACAGAATATTCTATCCATACCGATGGTCCGTCTATTCTTACATAACCGTTCTGGTTGGTCAGTGTGGCATCGGTAGACCATGCAATGTATGTATTATCCAGTTCATTATTATATTTTGTCATAATGGTTGCAGCATTCGTATCGTCCACATCATTTACGTAAGTTGCAATTGCATTGTAAACGAGCTGTTTCTGAGCTGTTGTTAAATTGCTTACTTTCAGTCCGGATTTTGTGGTTGGGAACAGCCAGTCTTTTCCGGGACCGCAGACCAAATCGGTATACGTTGTGGAAAGCTGTGCCGTAGTAAGCTGTGC
The DNA here is from genome assembly GCF_900156825.1 of Chryseobacterium gambrini. Taxonomy (GTDB): domain Bacteria; phylum Bacteroidota; class Bacteroidia; order Flavobacteriales; family Weeksellaceae; genus Chryseobacterium; species Chryseobacterium gambrini. The sequence continues at coordinate 219,235 of NZ_FTOV01000005.1, forward strand.
GGAAGATAATCCGGACAACATATTCACAAGAGCCGTTTTTTCTTCAATCATTGGTTGGTAGGTTGCCGAATTATAAGTAAAAGAGGCAAAAGGTTCTGCTGCAACGAAAGAAGGAGTTGCCCCCACAAGAATTCCGTTGATATAGGTGTTGGAAACCGTTCTGTGATGTCCTGTCATCTGGATTTCAAAGGTTCCTGATAAAGATGGAGTTCCGAAAAACCCAATATAAAAATTACCTTCTCCGTAAGTGGTTCCGCCTCCGTTGTTTGAAAGATAATTGTCTGCCATCCAAAGTCCGTAGATCTCGTTATAGCCTTCGTTTCCCGTTCCGGATAAAGCCTGAATGAGATTTCTGGCAGCAGTTAACTGAGCCGTTGTAAGAGTTCCCATTTTCAGCCCGATTCTTGGGGACATGGCAGCAGGAAGATTAGACCATGTTTTTGCGTTGGCATACGTATAAGCCAGCTCCAGCGTTGCAATCTGTGAACTGGAAAGGGTGGCTTTGAAGGCATTTGCCAGATCAATAATCTGTTGTGTGGTTACCACTGTTTTCGCAGCTTTATTTTTCTTGGCAATATTCGTCATAAACGCTGCTTTTGGGGTTTCCGTATCTTTTTTAAAAAAGCTGAAAAATGAAAGTGCCGCAACAGAAGTGGCTACGGTGATGCTGAATAGTGTTTTCATTGTATAAGTGTTTAAATTATAGGTTGAGTTTGTTTAAACTTTTTTTTATTAAAAATATTTTTCTTGAAGAGCGCAAAGATTTATATGTTAATAAGCTTAAAAAAGTTTGTTTTTAAAAATTGTATTTTAAAATTAATCGTGCATTAAAGGGCGTTCCTGCGGTGTAATGTATCTCTTCCACGCTTTCGGTTTCGTTTTGAAGACGGCTTTCGGTGAGGAATTGGGTTTCTTTCCATTTGGTATTGAAAATGTTATCGATATTAATTCCCACAGAAACTTTTCTGAACTGATAGTTCACAGAAAAATCGGTGATAAAATACCCTTTTGCTATTACAGAGTTATCCTCATTTGCAGGTCGGTCTCCCAAATATCTTGCATTGATGCCTGCCGAAAAATTCTTAAGGTTTTTCACGGATAATCCACTGACAAAGGTAGTTTTGGGAGCAAGCGGAATGTAATCGTTCCCTTTGGCTTCTTGTATGGCTCTTGCGTGGGTGTAGGTAAAATCGGTATTCCAGAAAAGCCAGTTGTTCAGCTGATAACGCAATCCGACATCAACACCTTTTCTTGCTGTTTTTCCTGAGGGTTCCACCACCGCTTCATCGCCTACATAAACAAACTCCTGTTCGAGAAAAAGATACCACAGTGAGGCGTTTATTAATACGTTGGGAAGAGGTTTCCACGAAAATCCCAAATCGGCATTGTAAGAAGCCGGCAGAATACTTTTCCCTTTTTCGGCAATTACCACTCTTGCATCATTGCTGTGAAAGCCTTTTCCTAACTTCAGAAAAGCATTAAAACCTGTATTAAAAAAGTATAAAAAATTAAGTTTCGGACTAAGAACAGCTTTTGCTTCAGACTGATTCTGATAGTTTTCTGCCAATTGATCCACAACATTAAATTTGAAATAATCTACCCTCAATCCTGCATTAATCAGCCACTTTCCGAAAGAGAAATCCCAACTGCCGTACCCGAATAGATTAGTCTGATTAATATCTCCCAAACTCAGATATTGCAAAACGGTTTGTCTGTTCTTGGTATGAGAAAGTTCTATATCCTTATTATTATCATTTCGTAAACCGCCTCCTGTTTTAAAACTGATATTGTCATTTATTTTCCCGTTGTATTCCGATTGAAATCCCACAATCGTTCTGTTGTCTTTCTGTCTGATCTGATCTCCATTGATGGGGTCATTCAGGAAAAAGGTAAAATTGGAGTACAATTTAAAATCATATTTGTTGAAATACACCTGATTTCTGATAAAAGAATCGTCATTCATTTTTCTTTCGTACTGAAGATTGAAATTGCTTCGGCTTGTTGTGCCTCCTTCCGTATTGTCTATTGCTCCAAAATGCGAAATAAGTCCGCTGTTTACAGCTCTTTCCGGTATCTGTCCGCTTGCATCCCATTTGCTGTTAAAGTGCGAAACAGAGACAGACAGTCTGTCTTTATCGCTGAGTCTTGAAGTATATTTTCCAAAAAGGTTGATGCGGTTGAAGTTTTGAGGGGCATCAAAATAATTATCCGTCATTAAAAACTCACCTGCAAAATAGGCAGACTGGTTGTTTTTGTTGAGTAGATTAAAAATCCCGTTGGTTCTGAAGGTATTAAATTGTCCGATTTCCAATCCTAAACTGCTTTTGTCGAAGAAATCTCTGGTTTTAAAAGCTACAAATCCGGCAGTGGCAAAATCGCCTTTATCCGCAAAATAAGATCCTTTATCAAAATCGATGCTTTCTACGGTTTCCGGAATCACGAAATGCAGATCGGCATATCCCTGTCCGTGAGCGTGAGACACCATATTTACAGGCATTCCGTCCACAGAAATGGCAACATCGGTTCCGTGATCGGCATCAAAACCGCGCAGAAAAATCTGCTCAGCCTTTCCTCCTCCTGCGTGCTGCCCGATAAATAAGCCCGGAACTTTTCTCAGCAGATCCTGAGATGAAGCAACAGGCTGCACCTGCAAATCGATTTTCGAAATGGTATTTAAATTTTTTAAATTTTTCGTAATGGTGATTTCTTTAATCTGAAATGATTTCTTTTCTAAGATAATATTCAGGTTTTCCAGATTTTTCAGAACGATCTTTTGGGTCTCAAAATCCTGATGAACAAATTCCAGACTATCCTGCAGATTTACATTTTCCAACGAAAAATTCCCTGAAATATCGGTATGCGTATGATACAGAGATTTAGAAATATTTTTTACCAAAACATTTTCTACCAGATGACCGTTTTCATCAGAAACAATACCTCTCACAATATTCTGAGAAAATATAAAAACCGGAAAAAGAAGCAATAAAAGAAATTTCATTTTTAAGGATGCTTTTTTGAGAAATTCTAAACCTTACAGGCTGTAAAAACCTGTAAGGTTTGAGTAAGAATCTTTTTATGAATTAGTCGTTGCATAATCGTTCACTCTGTCTCTCCAGATGGAGTGATAATGCACTCCGCTGAGAACAATCCCGCCCTGTACGGAAAATTCGATCCACACTTTTGGACCTGCAATTCTGAAGTAATCATTTTTTACCGTCATCGAAGTATTTCCGCTGTAATAAATGTAGGTATTGTCTAATTCTGAAGTGTAGGTTGCCAGAATAGAAGCTGCATTAGTATCGGAAACATCGTTTACATACGTTTTAATCACATTCAGTACCAGTGCTTTTTGAGTCGCATCCAAAGCAGAACACTGCAGCCCTGAAAAAGCAGTCGGGAAACTCCAGTTGGCATTAGGTCCGCAAACGAGATCCGTAAACGTTGTACTGGCTTTTGCAGTGGCAAGCTGCGTGGAAGAAAGTGCGCCAAGTAAAGCAACAATAGCATTTTTCTCCTGATCCATCGGGGCATACGTTGTAGAGTTAACCGCAAAAGACAACGGCTCTGTAGCGGTGAATAAAGGGGTTGCAGCCACCAAAGCACCATTGTTATAGGTATTGGCAATGGTTTTATGATGCCCTGTAAACATAATTTCGAATTTACCTGTTGCAGAAGGAGTTCCGAAGAAAGCCAGATAGAAGTTCCCTGAGCCATAGGTGCTTCCGCCGCCATTGGCATTGAGATAGTTATCGGCATACAGCAATTGCTGAATTTCATCATAGCCTTCATTAGCAGCGGTTCCGCTCATTTCTTTAATGATGGCTTTGGCGATACCTACCTGTGTTGCATTAAGATTTCCCAAAGGAATTCCTTTTCTTGCAGACATCGCGGCAGGAAGATTAGACCATGTTTTGATGTTGGCATATGTATAATCCAACTGAAGGGCGGCAAGCTGTGAGGAAGTAAGCGTAGCTTTTAACTGTTCGGTAAGGCAGACGATTTTGGAAACGCCTGTTACGGAACCACAAGCCGTAACATCTGTAGCGGCTACGGATGCTGCTCCGGTTGTCCCCACTGCATTATCGGATGCGCCTCCTCCTGTAGTGCTCGTAGAATTACCAGAATCTGCAGAATCGCTGTCACCCGAACACGAAACGATAACCGTACCCAGCGCAATACCCAGAATACTTACCATCGAAAGGATCTTTTTCATAATATGTTATTTTAAAATTCATTACAAAAAAAATCAATAATCCGATGGGTTTCAGGAAAGTGTGGTCAATGGTAAAATAGTTGTGGTGAAAATGTATGCATTGAATTACAGCTTTTTAAGAAAATCTTCTTCATAGGTATTGCCTACGGGAAGCGCAATATCTTTTATATAGACTGTTTTGTTTCTGAAGGAAGTAATTTTCGATAAAGAAACAATACTGGAACGGTGGATTCTGCAAAAACTGTTCTCAGGAAGTTTTTCCAGCAGTTCTTTTATGGTTATTCTTACCAAAAGTGATTTTTGGTTTTCAAAGTAAAATTTCACATAGTTATCCTGTCCTTCAATATAAAGAATCTCACTGAAAACAACTTTTACCAATCCGTAATCTACCCGAAAATAGATAAAACCTTCATCGTGGGCAGAGAGTAATCTTTTTTGCTCCGCCACTCTGTCGATTGCCATTTTAAAACGCTGAAAGCTAAACGGTTTCAGCAGATAATCGAAGGCGCCGATTTCGTAGCTTTCTACGGCATATTCTTTATAAGCCGTTGTGAAGATCACCAAGGTTTCCTGAGGAAGTGTTTTATAAAAATCGATTCCTGAAGTTGCGGGCATATTAATGTCCAGAAAAAGTAAATCGACAGGGTTGTTTTCCAGAAAATATCTTGCCTCGCTGGTTTTGAGGAAGGTCTTTTTTAAATCAACAGTCTCAATATTCGCGCAAAATGCTTCTATGATCTCTAAGGATGGCAATTCATCGTCCAGTGCAATTGCTGTAATCATATCAAATTAATTTTCAGGTTTACAACAAATGCTTTTGGATCTTCTTTTATTTCCAGCGTGTGTTTCTGAGGATAATAAAGCATCAGTCTTTCTTTTGTATTCTTAATTCCGATATTGCTGGACTCTATATTTTTAGTGGTTACGATTCTGTTGAAAACCGTAAAATTCAATTCATTTTCCTTTATAGAGATTCCAATTTTTATTTCAGAATTTTCATCCGGATTTACGCCATATTTGAAGGCATTTTCCACAAAAGTGAACAAGATGAGGGGAGCAATTTTTTTATTATAAAAATTCCCTTCTTTTTCAAATTCGATTATAACGGAATTTCTTAATCTTGATTTCTGTAGTTCGATATAATTGCTGATGTATTGGATTTCTTTTTCCAGCAATACTTCATTTTGATAGGAATCCTGTAATAAATACCGCATAAAATCTGAAAAAACCAAGACCGTATCTGCCGTTTTATCATCTTTTTTTATGGCGGAAGCATAGATGCTGTTGAGCGTATTAAACAAAAAATGGGGATGAATCTGTAACTTGAGATGAGAAAGTTCTGCCTGCAATTTTTCGTTTTTTATTTTTTGATTCTGCATTTTCTCGAACCAGAATGTGGAAAAAAACACGGTTCCTCCAAACAGGAATACCAAATGATCCACATCTGAAAAAAACATCTGGATTTTATGAAAAATTGTCTGATCATGGGATCTCGGATGGAAAGGCAGCTCCGGAAAATCCGGAGGAAGGTGGGAGCCGAAAAGCATCCAGGGCAGAAGCAGAACAACCAACAGTCCGCCAAAAACGGAAAACCCGTATTGCAGATACTTCTTCTGAAATAAAAGTCGCGGGATGAGGTAAGTATAATTGATGTAAAAAAAGATGAGGATAAGCAAATTGCCCAATATATTTTCTGATAATTCCTTAAAATAATGCGGCTCTGAGCTCTCCATTGGAAACGCAGGAAATACAACGGGCTGTAACAGAAAAATCAGTACCCCTATAAAAATAAATACTTTTCTTTTGCTCATACTTATTCTGCAAAATTATTGTTTTTGTAATTGCAAAAAGAAAAATGTTGTGAAGAGGGATATTTTTGGGGTGAATGTTTATTCAATAGGATTTCAAAAAGTGGCTTCGGCTCCGCTCAGCCACCTTCGTTTTACGTTCAGCCATCTGTTTATATGCTCTATCACCTTAGTTTTACGTTCAGTCATCTGGTTATATGCTCAGTCACCTTAGTTTTATATTCAGCCATCTGTTTATTCTCCTTTTCAAAATATTCTTAACTTTTAGTACTAAAAAAATCAAAATACAACAGGTGGCTTCGGCTCCGCTCAGCCATCTTTTGTGTTTCAGAAATAATCTTAGTTAATTATCAAATTCCAAGCTATGTTGTCTCCGGCTTCTCATAATGTCCTAGCCACGGCAGTTCGCGCCTGCAACCACCCCTACTTTTCCTGAAAATCCTCCGAGGATTTCTTTTGTTATTCGTGCCATTTTGTGCATTTTTATTGGTTAACAGAACGAAGGTATTACAGAATTTTCCCATTTCAGGCATCTGTGAAAAAGATGACCGGTTTTGACTGCTTTTGACCGGTTTGAAAACCCATTTCTTCGGATCATGTTCGGGTCTTCTTCGGATCGGCTTCGGAAAAATGGGATTTTTTCCGAAGAAAGACCGAACAACAGTCGAAGGATTTCGGGAGAATTCTGAGTGGTTTTTGATTGGGGAATGATAATTTAGGTTAAAAAACATGACCGTTTTTGTAATCAAAAAACTAAATCTTGAAATAAAAAAGAGTCCGTCTCACAACTATTGAAAACGGACTTTTTTTATGTTTTTTCTCGACCTTATGATGGAGAATGGTTTTCGTACAGTGAATCTCAAACCATATCATAGAGTTATGATACAAACTCTTTTTATGTGGTTTCACCCGGGTTCGAATCAGAGACACTGAGATTATTAATTTCCACCTCTAACTAACTGATCTAAAAACACTTATGGAACACTATTAATATCACTCATTTATAAAGAAACAGAATAATCTCAATGATATCATGATTTTATATTCCGGTTACTCTTTCAATTACCATTAATTAATAAAAATCTTCCTCCATTTGGCAATTGTATTACGGCTTAGATTAAAATGTTTTGCAAGAGCAACATTGTTGTAATGATTCTTCTTCTGATAATCTAAAATTTTCAGTATGGTCTCTTTATCATAAGATTTATGTTTCTGATTGAGTCTGTTTATGTTGTCATCACCCTTACCAAATATAATTTTATTAATTCTTATTACATCTAATACCGTTAAGTGATTCTGTAAAAGCGGTAAAATCTCTTCTTTTCTTTTTATAAATTTTTTCTCTACAATGTCTCTGAAAATTTTGTTATAATCAGGCTGTTCAAATTTTCCCATTTACAATATAGTTAAGATTATATTAATTATTTATATTCTAAATTAATGCAGTTTTTGGTTATTTACTTTCATTATACATTTCTGTCTGAATATTACATCTGAGAATACTTATTAATCCACTTATAAAGCGTATTTTTAGGAATTCTATATTCGTCAATTATTTCTTTTTTATCCTTCTCTCCTTTTTCAATTAATTCCAGAATAAATTCTATTATTTCTTTCGTATAGATATTCTTACGAAATTGAGGAAGAGTTGAATTTTTACTATTTTTTGAAACACTACTTTGTGGAGGGGAATAAAGAATCAAATGTTGAGTATATATTCTGAAAAAATCAAACTTTAATAATTTACTCCATTTGAGAAGCAAATCGGTTTCCAGATTTTCGGAAGCATACATCATTTGTATTTTTTCCTCATCACAATCAAAAAAATTACAAATTCTGTCTAGCGTTATATCTTCATGCTCCAAAACTTTACTTTTTATGAGATGTCCTATGTGTATATTTTTAAAATTAAATTTCATTTTTTAATCATTGTTTTTTGATAAAAAGCTTTCGTTTCTATTCTCACTTTTATTTTACCATCAAATGTTGTGATCGACACTATTCCCTTTCGAAATAACAACATTCTCATTCAAAATAAATTGTATTGATCTATCTCAGTAACAATAACTGATATACTTCATTGTAATTTTTGATCCTACAGTTTATTCTTTTTAAAATGAATTTCAAACTTTTGAACGCCAATACTGATTTCCTATATCTGAATATAGCATTTAATAAATTCTATTTAAAAACAGTATGGATATCTATGTGTAAAATCCATCATTCTCTTTTCATATCATACCTTTCAAGCTGTATCATAAGAATAAAAAAACTTAAAACTTCCAGTATCTAATAATGATTTTAAGATCAACAACCAGATCCTTCTGAAAATACAGATACAATATTGCCTGTTTGCCCCACCAGGTTGTATACAGTTCATAGCTCCAATGATCCGCCGGAAAAAAATTAAATTCCTGTCCCAGAATGGAAATGACTTCCTGTTTGGTTTTTCCTATGAGATATTTATATTTTTCAGACATATGGAGGTTGCAATGTTGGAAATGAACAGCTTAAAAAGTAAAAATTTTAAACCGTTCATTTTTCTATATTAAGGTTTCCAGAATGTCCACTTCTGTCCATTAAACACCACCAAACGGTGCTTGTCTGCAGTCGCTCCTTTCAGAAAAACCATCATTCCGGGCGACGGATTCTTGATGTTGGTATAATTGGTAACTATAGGAAGAACCATGGCTTTGTTTCCTGAATCCAAAACCAGAACACCGTCCGTTGTTGTGGCAGAATTTCCGATCACTGCTTTTGCTCCGGCTTTGTCTGCCAGTGGAGCCGCCTGAGGATTTTTCACTACCGTTTCTAACGCTGTGCTGTAGCCTGATTGTACACTGAGATCTGTCCAGCCCGTATTCTCATTTTTTACTTTAACTTTATATTCCGATGATGCAGACACATCAAAAATAAAAGTACCGCCTTTAGCATTATTGGCTCCTGCAGGAACCGTTTCTACATAAGGGAGAACAATTCCTTTGTTATTCGTATCCCCGAATTCCAGTAAAACGGAAGCACTGCTTAAATCGTAATTGGTAGGATTAATTGTTTTCTCCCCGATTCTTACCTGAGAAAATGATAAAACCGAGGTGTATATTCCAATAAGTATGATTATTTTTTTCATTGTTTTATATTTATATTTAATAACACAATGGGCATGGTCAATAAACACCATTACCCAATGGTATTAAAATGTTATGGACAAGTCTGTGTATTAAAACATTTCCAGCCTTCACCGGATCCGGATCCTGTATAGATTTTCAGGCATCCTTTGCCCGAATTTTCATCCGTATCAAACACCATCATTCCCACAACAGGAATAGCAATACTTCCTTCAGGATTAGAATTTCTGGTAATCACGAAACCTTTCGTTTTGGATTCTAATACGGTATAAGCCGAATTTCTCAGCATCGGCCAGTTTCCGTTGCCTGCTCCTGCTCTTCCTAATAGGGTAATCCCATGTTTTACCGGAACTGAACTGCCTGTATCGGTAGGAGATTCATAGCAAACCGCCAGATTGATTCCGAAATCAATACCATCCAAATCAACATTGGTTACAACTACCGTAGTGATTCCATCTGTAGGAGTGCTGTCTGTAGATGTAACATTAACATAGTTTGGCGGCAATGAAGATGAAACAGGGGCCGTTACTCCCACTGTCTGCAGTGCGTTTGTAAGTATTATGGTATAGGTTCCTGCGATTACATTGCTGAAACTGTATATTCCGGTTGCTGTACTTACCATTTGGGAATTTACAATGATCCCGTTTGGATCTACCAGATTTGCATATACATTACCCGCAGTATAAGGTACTCCGCTTGGTATTCCTCCATCCGTATCGGTATAAAGTTTTCCACGGACAATCTGCTTGGTAAAGTTATTGGTTCCAGAGAAGTCACAGCCAAAGTTAACTGACGCATAACGATTTGCAAGATTTGAACTGATGCTTCCGGTTCCTCCTCCATTAATTACAATCTCATTATCTAATTTAAAGCTAAACTCATTGGTATAACCGTAATTTCCATAAGCAGAATACTGAGGATCTACTCCTATACCCGGTTGTGAAGTTCCATTAGATTTCACAACATTTCCTGTAACAATCTGTGTTGTAGGGGTACTCGTTAAAATCTGAGCCGGAAGCGGAGATAAAAACTCTACACTTTCAATCACATTTATTGTTGAAGACAGCGATCCGTCATTATCCAGTACCTGCACAATAGACGGTACACTGTAAGGTGTATTCGTTCCTGCTTTGTATATTGTAACTTTCCAGGTTGAAGACTGGTGATAAGTTCCATTCGGAATGTTATTTATATTTCCTGTAGTACTTCTTATAAAACCAGGCTGAAAATTATTTTCAATACCTGCAGTAGATTGGGGAACATCAAAAACAAAATTATAATTCGATTGTAATAAAGATGACCCATAATCCAACGCTGTAAGTTCAAACACAACGTCTGCTTGCTGGCTCACTCCCGTTCCTCCAATAGCATTACTGTATTTATATTTTGCGCCTACCGTATTTGCCGTACCGGAAATCAAAACTCCTCCGGATAAATTTAACTTAGTTGCCGTACTTCCCATACATTCATTCTGTACTACAGGTGCTGTAGTTGCCGAAGATGTATTGTTGCCAGAAACAGGATCTGATACATTTCCACTAACAGTAGCTGTATTCAGATACGTTCCTGTAGAATTTGCTAAAGCCGTTATGTTGAGAGTACTTGCTGCTCCGTTGGCTAAATTTCCAATTGCCCAAATCCCTGTTGCCGGAGTATAAGAACCTGAGGTTGCTGTAGAACTCTGATAGGTATAACCGCTAGGCAAGAGATCTGTTACGGAAACCCCGGCAGCATTATCCGGACCGTTATTGGTGACCACCAAACTAAATTGTACAGGGCTGCCTACATTTGGTGTGGCATTATTAACAGTTTTCACAATTGACAAATCAGCTACAGGGTCAATGATGGTATAAGTTGCAGATACAATACTCTGGAAACATCCCGCAGCTGGTGCTATTAATACATTTCCAGTAGAATTCTGTATAGAAAACTGAATCGTTTCATTAGATTCTGCTATATTATCCTGATTGATCTGAATATAAGGCGCTAAACTAATAGCAGTTGCATCTGTTCCATCATAATTTCCTGCAGGTATTGTTACTGTAATTAATCCTGTTGCAGGTATTGTAGTATAATCTACTCCTCTGGTGGCTGTACCTCCGGTTATATTAATCTGAATGGTCTGTGCTGTGCTAACACTCCCATTGATGGTTAATTTTGGAAGATTAGCACTCGGTATTGTTTCCAGACCGCTGCTGGACGCGGTTGATAAATTGGCAATACTGTTGAGAGAGGTTATTTTAACATCATCAATAAAGTTACCTGACCCAATATCTCCACTTGCAGAACTTTTGGAATAATATCCAAAAATAATTGTTTTTGAAACTCCCGAAGTATTGTTCCAAGTTCCGGTATATCTCGTCCATCCGTTCGCATCTGTTGTACTTTTTGTTAATCCCGTATTAATAGTGCTACTCCCCGTTAATACAAAAGAATGGGTTCCACCTTGTCCATTATTGTCTGAAAACTCAGCCACATTTTGATCATCTATACGCAGCCCCATGGTATCTACTCCATCTCTTCCTCTGTGAAGAAAAGACCATGTAAAGCTTTCTCCCGGCAACACACAAATGGGCTCTTGCTCCAGCATACCACTAGTAAATGCATTTAATTCTGCCCATGCGTTTCCCTCAGAAGCAAGGACAGGAATTCCCCCACCTATTTGACCACTAGTCCAGTACTCAATTAAACTTCCCTGTGTGGGAATTACCGGAGTCCTATTGCCGTTCATTGCTACCGCCTCCGTAGTACTCCATCCTCTTACATCGCCTTCTCTCGGAAGACCTGCATAATCTAATTCAAATCCTCCATTCACAAAAGTTCTAACAGCTGGTGTAATAGATCCATACACCTGCAATTCTGTAAATTCAAGATTGTTATCCTGTAAGTTAAGAATTAATACATACCTTGCTTTGTGCTTACCCACGTGCATATTGATTTGTCCACCAGGAAAAGCAGGTCCTCTTTTAGAATTGTCTACCGCGGGAACCGGACCGCCTCCAAACACGGTGTTGGAATCCACAACGCCTGCAGGATCTGTATAAATCAATCTGTTATACAAATAACTTGTATTGGTTCCTGAGACATACGTGTTCGGATCAAATCCAAGATTTCCTCCAACTGTGCTGGGATAGGTAATCAGCATAAATCTTCTGGAACGCCCGTTGTCCGGAACTACCGATCCTAATGTTACGTTATCGATAATATAGTCTGAACCCAGATCCACCAGAAAATATTCCGCATTAGGCGGAACTGCAGCATTACCCGTAATCGCTGCTGTATTAAAATTACCATCTACCAGATTAGACAGTGAACTTCCGCCTGCCGAAGAGGTTACGGTTTTTCCTAGTGCCAAATTCGTCTGGGCATTTGCCCCGCTTCCTAATAAGAAAAGCAGGCAAACCAAAAATAGTTTTATGTTGTTCATTTTTATATTTTATATGAATCTTAATTATTATGTAACCATATTCCATTATCTGTCTGAAAACCTGTAGTTTTAATCTCTTTCAGTAGAGTGAATCCTTAAAACAAAATGTTTGACAAACCCTATGACTATTTTGAAGATGACAGATATTGATCTTTAAACAATAAATGGCGGAGGCTTGTTGAAAAATTGATACCATTTTCCTGAATCCTTAAAAAACAGATAGAAATAGGTGTTTTTTCTGATGAAATGTTCTTTGAATAGTCTTTTTAAGAAAATATAATTATTAGAGTTATTTTTGAGATCGGGATTTGTATTCGAAGAAAAAACAGCAGAAATCTTTTTCACCAGTGAAGTTGAAAAAAGCCAATCATCATCTGAACTCTTATATGTTTTTATTTGTGTTTTTTTTTCAGAGCGATTTTTTCTGCTGTCTACTGAACCTAATTTAGTATTTCTCTTTTGAATGTTTTTATGTTGCTTAGTCTGTTTTTTTCTGATAACGAAAAGAGATTTTCTTTCTGCTTTTACTTTATCTGCAATGGGATCTGAATCATAATTCTCAATAATTATTGCGCCTCCCATCTTTGTGATTTGGGTATTAACGACATCCTGTGAGTGCATCCAACACCCGCAGGAAAAAGACAGTAAAAACCCTAACCAGAATTTCATCATTTTCTATTGAAGAAAGACTTTATTCTTTCCGTTGTGTCTGCGAAATTATATACCTACGAGTGCAAATGATGAAAATGAGGTATTAAAAAGTATTAATAAAAAGAAGAAATAATTAAAATATTCATTAATTTTAAAAAATTAATAATCTAATAATCAGTAAGTTAAATTTACATTACTGTTAATAATGTTTTACAGCAATTTTTTATCGTATATGTTTGCAACCAACAAGTAATCCAATGAAGAAAAATCTATCTTTTTTTATTTTGTTCTTTTCTATATTTTGCTTTTCACAGGAAGAATATCTTCAGAAACTGAAAAAAAGAATTGAATATAATATCGATAATAAAACACAACTTCAAAAAATTGCAGATCTTGAAAAGAATAAATTCGAAAAAACGAAAGACAGCCTTTATTTTATGTCTTACAAATATGCCTTATTATTTACTTTTGATCAGGATAAAAAAGACAGAATTTCCCATTTCCTTACTCTTATGGAATTATGGAAAGCAAATAATAACAAATACTCTATTGTTATCACCGATGTTAATTTTTCTCTGGCTCTGCATTTTGAAAATTACTCCAGTAATCTGAGCTTTTACTACCTGAATCAATCAATAGAAAACGAACTCAAAATTAAAAACTCTCAATCTTTACCTCATCTATATCACGTTAAAGGCAGGCTGTATTACAATGAGAAGAAATATGATAAAGCCTATGAATATTTCACAAAAGCTCTTAAGCTTTACGCTCCCAACGAATATTTATATATTGCGTCCATGCACAATAATTTCGGATTGATTTATATAAAAAAAAATGAAAGGAACAACGCTATTCAGGAATTTAAAAAAGCTTTAGAAATTCTGACTAAGAAAAAAAACATGACTCATCAAGAACATTTGTTTTTTTTACATATTAATGAGAATCTTGCAGAAGCGTATATAAAAAACGGCAATCGAAATGAATCTCAGGCGTTATTAGAAAATCTTTTTAACCAAAATAAAAACAGAGAAGATCTTGTGCGGGATCTGGTGATTATCTGCAAAGATTTATATGGAGTTTATAAATCTGATCAGAATACAGGAAAAATGAATGTTATTATTGATTATCTGAAAAATTCAGAAAAAAAATCACCCGATTTTGATACCCGATTACTTATATCTGAAACCCTTACAGATTATTATTTCAACCTCAAAAATTATAATGAAGCCAAAGTCTATCATTTTAAAACACTTCAGATTAAAGATGAAATGATAGCAGACAACAAGGAAATGATGGGATATTTAAATGAAGCTTTAAATAAAACCATCATTAAAAACATTAATCAGAAGTATGATAATGAGATACATTCTCAAAAAGTGCAAAGATCATGGATTATTCTTATCGGCATTATTATTATTTCATTTTTAACCTACTTTTTCATTTCTACATTCAAGAAAAGAAAAATAGAAAAAGAAATGAACGCTCAGCAGAAAACAATCTCAGACCAGAAAGAATTAATCTTACAGCAGAATCTGAAATTGCAGGAAGAGAAAATAAGAAATCTGCATCTTAATCTCAATATAAAGCAGGAAACCGCAAAAGCATTTTTAGAAAAAATTAAGAAGGCCAGAAAGTCTAACCTGAACAATCCGGAAAGTATACTTAAAGAGCTTTATTTCGACTTAAACAATTTAATAAATATTGATAAAAGAAATATCGATTTTACTGAACAAAACTCTGTGGAGAACCAAAACTTCATCAAAAAACTATCCGAACAATACCCTATCCTTTCGGAGCAGGAACTTCAGTTATGTGTTTATTTCAGGCTGAATTTAAGCGCAAAGGAAATTTCAATGTTAGAAAAAATTACCGATGGCAGCGTTCGCGTTTATAAGAGTAAAATTAAATCTAAAATGAACATCCCAAAGGAAAAAAGCATTGAAGAGTCTCTACAAAATATATAATATAAACCGGTTTATACTTAATCTGTTTTAAAGTTATTCAATTTGATTGCAACTGTCAGATTAAGTATTGACTAATTCAATTAAGTATACTTCATCTTCTCCATTTTCTGTTGTCTCGTTACACCATATTCTATCCATGGTGAAAATTGCTGGTTGCTGAGCTGAAACTTTATGTGTTATTACCATTATTATAGTTATGACAACTGCAAATAGTGTTTTCATGATAGTGAAATTTTATAGTGAAATGATTGTGTTATTTAATTACCATTTTTAGATGCCTCTTTAGGTTTAAAAAAATCATAATTTAAGCTAAAGCTTAACCATGGTTTATTATTATAAATGAATCCCTTTCCTAAATTTCCAGTTCCTTTATCAAAACCTATTATGACGCCTGGTGAAATATTTCCTAATCTCAGGGAAATACCTCCTCCATAAGTAAACCCACTACTGTTTTCCTCAATAGATAAATCCATAATCTTGGTATTGTTTGTGGAGTTATATTTTAATGTTGTAATTCCTGCAAAGAAAAATGGAGCAAAAAAATAGGGTCTGGTTTTACTAAGTCTAAATTTCCATCCAAGAAAAGGAGCAACATTAAAATCACCATCTATTAGACTTTCATTAGAACCTCCGAAACGATATTTAAATGGCGCAGTTAATAAGCCGGAAAAAAAGTCATTTGAAAATTTTGAGTAATTTCTCTCAACATTATTTTCATTTAAATCTTCATGTCCATTTTTATCTTCAATAAAAATATTTTCTTTTTCCGTCCAAAATTCTTTATCATAATCTAAATTATTTATACGGGATCCATTTGTATTTTCTTTTTCAGATTGATTTCTATATCCAGGTACGGCAATTAATATATAGGTCTTTTTATTGAATTTGATTTCTTTATTCTGTTTTGAAACTTCAAAATATACGGAAGGATCTAATCTTCTATAATTAGTTGTGTCTATCTTGAAATTATTATTCTTATATATATGAAAATAATTTTTCTCACCTTTTTTCACTCTGAGCCCATTAGGAGTATTGGAATGTTCTAATTCTTGGGCTTTAAGATTAAATGTGACCATTGAGATTACAATAAAAAAATAAAATTTCGTTTTCATAACTGTAAATTTTTAGAAATTTGTCTACTCTATACCGTTTTCGACTGCCCGGATAAATTCTTATCCCAAAATTATCGCGGTAACAAGCTATCAATCAATACGAAAAACACTATATTTATATTAGGATTTTTCCTAATAAGATCAACAACAAGGGATTGCCCATTTTTTTTTGGAGACGTAGTATTAATCGAAGTTTAATGGAGTAGGAAAAAACAGAAGATAGAAATTAGAGTTTTTCCTATTGCGAGAAAAACAAAATTCAAAGAAATTTGTTTCAACATTAACAATCAAAATATCTAATTATGAAAAAATTATTTTTATTCTCTGTATTGGTTTTTGTTTGGAATTGCAGAAGTGGCAGCTTGTCTATAAAATCTGCGAAAAATGGAGTGGGGTTAATTGAAGAAGAAATTAAATTTAAAACAGATTACAAGAATTCATCTAAAAATGTTCTGATTATTGCGCCATTAGAAAATAAACAAATTACTGATAATCTTATTTTTGATCGTATTCATAAAATAAGTGACACAATGTATGAACAAAACGTTGCTGTATATAAAAAATCTATTAATCAGGGAGGTAATTCATATTATGTAATGGTTTTACAAAATGATAATAGATTTAAAAAGTTAATAGATTCCTTAAATGATAACAAAATAGAAGATGAATATATAAAATTCAATTTGCCAAAAACCAAAATAGCGAAAGACATTACTTATAGTAAAGCAGAGAACGGGTTTTGTGATTTTGCAGATGGAGTGTCGGTATATCATGAAAAATTTCTAAAGTATCTATTGTCTAAAAATCCTAAAGAACTAAAAATAGTCAAAGGCAGGGAAACAATAGATAGATCAAAATATGACAGCATATGTTCAAAGAAAACAAAAATTAATGCTCATCTCTCCGAATTTACTGAAGCCCAGATTTATTTACTGCTTAATGATGGTACTGAAAAATACTATAATCTCTCACATATTCCGCCAGGGAATATAAATTTAATAAAAGATAAAAGTAATTAAAAATGCAATTCACTATCATTAGTTATATCGCAATTATTACTCTTTTTGTGGCCATTATTTTTCTGAAAAAGAAAAATAATGGCTTATTATTCTCTATAATTATACTGAATGCCGTCACAGAAACCATACTTTCAATTAATAACAACCTGATATGCACAATGTTATATTGTTATGTTCATTTCATCTTATGGTTCTGCTTATTATTCAAAATTTTTAAAGAAAAAAGACAGTTAAAATATATTATTTCGTTTTACAGTTTTTTTTGCTTATTAAATGGGCTTTGTTGGGAAGGTTTAAAATCTTTTAATAATTATTCCTTTGCATTAGGAACATTTATTTATGTGGTATCATTTATTATTTTCAGTCTTAAATCCCTAAAACAAGAAAATTTCCAGTTATTATTATCTAACAACTATATACTTCTTTCTTCTCCAGTGTTATTTTTTTTAGGAATGACATTTATATTTGCTTTTGACATTAACGAACTTTATAAAGAGGAAATTGCGGAAAAAGGTAGTTTTTTATATTACTGGATCAATTATCCAATGAATATAGTTTACTATAGTTTGATCAACTTATATATTTACAAAGAAAACAAAAGCCATGTCCACGTATAAAATTGCAATAGGTATAATCATTGTAATGCTATTGGTATGCTTACTGGTAATATTCTGCGTGATCCTGATACGGCTTCATATTCACAAAATAACCAATTATCAAAAAGACATCCACCAAAAAGATCTGGATTTTCAGAAAACCCTTACTCAAAGTATTATGGAAAGTCAGGAAGAGCTTCGCTCTCAGATTGCCGGAGATCTTCATGATGATATCGGTCAGCAGATTACCGTTCTCAATTTCCAGATCGAAAATATGAAACTGGATCATCCCGAACTCAACCCGCCTTTAGAAAACCTTTCCTCTTCTTTGGGAAAGCTATCAGATTCTGTACGATCCACAAGCCATCGTTTACATCCTTATTTTTCAGATAAAGAACCCATCGAAAAACGAATCAAACAGGATCTGGAATATCTTAAGCAAAATCACACCATCAATTTTTCCTATATCTATCCAAAGAATACCTCATCTGATTTCCCTGTGGAATACTCCCATATACTGTTCAGGATGTATCAGGAAATCATCAACAATATCCTCAAACATTCTGAAGCAACTGAAGTTGTTATAAATCTGCAGTTCCGGCCTCAGTTTTTACTTGAAATTTCTGACAATGGGAAAGGATTTGCAATGAAGCAGGAAAAAGGTAAATTAGGATTGAATACTTTGAAAAAAAGAGCGAAAATTATTACTTTTGAAGTAAAGATTGTAAGCGAATTGCAAAAAGGGACATCGGTACAGATCTTTGAAAAAAACTCAAATTAAAAACTCATTTGGAAAAATCTACTATTGCTCTTATTGACGACCATAAGATTGTTCGCGAAGGCTTGAAACAGCTTATCGAAAAATTGGGAAATTTTATAGTGACTCATGAATTTGAAGACGGGCAGTCTTTTCTTAAGTCTTTACCTTTTAATGAAAAGAAACCTGATCTTTTCATTTTAGATTATTCTATGCCCGTATTTAACGGAATAGAAGTTCTGCAAGAGCTTGAACAAATAGAAGATGAAGAGTACAAAGTTCTTTTACTTACCCAACATTTAGAGAAAGATATTATTGACAGAGCTTATCATCATGGAGCCAGAGGTTTTTTACACAAAAATTGCAGTGCCACAGAGCTCAAATTCTGTATTGACAATATTCTTTCCGTTGGGTACAGCAATATTACTGATATCCTGAAACGCATTAAAAACTATAAAAGAAAAGAAGATAAAGAGGCAGGAAATATAAAATTATCAGACAGGGAACAGCATTTTCTTACTTTGGTTTGTGATGAAAGGGAACTCACGTATGAACAAATAGCCGATGAAATGAGCGTTTCTGTAAAATCGGTAGATGTATATCGTAATGCTCTTTTTGAAAAATTTAAGATTAAATCAAAGGTTGGGTTGGTTCTTTTCTCTTTTCACAACAAGCTTACTGCTCCTTTTTACTGATATAAAATTTTGTGAGAAAATTGATTACTTTGCAATAAAGCTATCTTTAATGCAATGCTTATTTTTATCAATAAAATCGTGATAAGTTTGCCTACTATAATTTCAAAATACTAAAAGTTAAAATAATCTTGTAGAACATACATTGAAAAAGCAACAGGAATCATACAGAGAACTTGAAGATATTTGAATATCGTTTTAAACAATTCATACCTATTGCTTGTTTTCTAAAAACCGAATAGAAAGCTAACGAAGTCGTTCGGCGTAGCCAATGCTGTTTGATGAAGATAAACTCTTATCACAGGTTCAATAAATTGTGTTGATTAATCCAAATAATTCAACAAAAAAGCACCTACATTATTGTAAGCGCTTGATTTTCAATGTAGTCCCACCTGGGCTCGAAAATTTTTTATTTTTCTGTTTATTTAAAGGACTTTCAAGCAATTGTATTTACAAAGGGGAAAGTATAGGGGAAACTTTTTCTTTAAATCATGTAAAAATATATATAGAGTTTCTATAATTATTTTATAAGTTTAAAAAATAAATTATGGTAAACCGTAAATACTACATTTACTAATGTTTGTATATTTGAAAAAACTAATCGAATGTAAACAATTTAAATATGGCAAAAAAATTCGAGAAAATTGGAGAAAATTTAGAGGTCAAAAACATAGTAATCCATCAGCTATTAAAAGATGCTGGAAATAGGCTCGTTAATCCTAAGGCTGCTGATAATTTATTAATAATTGGAGAAAAAGAAAAAACATTTCTTGGAAATCTTGATAAGTCTTATCATAAAAAATCAAGTCCAATTTATGGAATTTTTGCAGAGGAAAACCCTAAGTTTAGAGATTGTTTAGTTGATTATATTAATGAAGATTGTGAGTTTTACGATTTTTCGATTAATGTAATGAATCATTACAAAATTATATTAGAAAACACAGTAGCAGCAACTGGGGGCTACATGATTATATGTGAATATAAAAATTTAATAACATCCAATGATCTACTTTTAATTTTGATGATTAATAACAAGGAAGGGTTTGTTATTGATGAAAAGAAACTAACATTAGATAATATTAAAAATTTGGACTTGAGCAAGGTAGATGTTGCTTGCTTAATTAATCTAACAGAGTGGAGAAATATAGAAAATAATCTTCCTTCTGAGCGAAAGACATATTTATCTTTCGTGAAGGGAATGAAGGAAGTTAGTTATTATTTCATGTCATTTATTGATGTTGACAATAAGAATACTAGTACTGAATCTACAAAACGATTAATTACTGCCATTGAAGCATACGCTGATATTGAACAATGGGATAGAAATACAAAAATTAATAAAAAAAATAAAGTATTTACTTATTGCCATGATTGTATAGATAATAAAAAAGAAATTCTTTTATCGACAATTTCTAGTATTTTAAATCCTGATAATCCTGAACATTTTCAAGATTTTGCTACTGAAGAAGATTATAGAGTTAGTGAAATCATAAGCGGAGATAAAGCACGTATGAAGTTCCTTAAGACAATTACTTATTCTGATAAAGAATTTAAAATTGAGTTTGATACCAAACTAATTTTAGATAATACAATTGTCTTAGATAGTAGTGGAAACAAATTAACTATCAAAAATATTTCTCCTATATTAAGAGATAAAATTAAAGAATTGAGCAACAAAAATGCTTAATCAAATAGTTGATATAATTAATACTTCATCCTCAAAAAGCATCGAGGATAATGTTTTATTTTGCCAAAATGTAATTGACGATAAATCATTTTTAGATACACTATACGATTCAGGATTAATTGAAAATTCTGATATTGATGATTATTCAGTAGGAGATTCTATAATTTTAGAATTTTCTCTCCCAAGACTTTCTAGTATTGGTTTTTTTGAAACTAGAGAATCGTTTTTAAGAAAAAACTATTATAATATTCCTACTGAAGAAATTTATATTTTTGAAAAAAACTCATATTTATCAGATGATTTACTTTTTAATAAAAATTATTCTGTAATTGTTAATTTAATATCCGAAATATCCAATTGCTCAAAACATACTTATGAAGATGCAGAAATCTTAAACGCAATTATCTTAAGAGAGGAAATTTCTTTATTTCTACCGTTAAAATATTCCTATGAAGATTTAGAATCTTTGAATGAGGACGTAACAAAGAAAATAGAACAGTTTGTTTCACTTCTCCAAAGTAATTCTTTTGCAGATAAGAAAAATGTTTATTTAAATTTTTTAGTTGAATATTTAACACCAAAAGAAGAAAATACCCGTTTTTCATTTTTAATCCAGCGTTTTTACGACTATGACGATAAGGCAGAATCTAGTTATAACTTTTATTTACGAAATTTTTCATATAACAAGCTGAAAGTCGAACTTGATTCAAAAGCTTTGGAATTTAATCAAAAATTACAGTCTGTTATAAATGATTCGCAAACAAAACTAATTGCTATTCCAACCGCTTTAGTTTTTACTTTATCTACTTTGGACTATGAAAATATAAATTCTTTCAAAAATTATTTATTAATTATTGGACTAATAATTTTTTGCATTTTCATCCAAATCTTTATTAATAACCAAAAATCTTCTATCAGTTTCATCAGTGATAATATTAGTCAGTATAAGTCAACTTTTGAGCAAAATAAAATTGTAGAATTAGAAAAATCTTTTAGTAAGGTTGAAAAAGAAAAAATAAAACAAAGCAATAGAATTTTGCTTATGCAACTTTTTCTATGGTTATCTCCAATAATAGCTACTGTAATGGTTTTATTTTTAAATACCTACAAATTAATAGCAATAATTATTTTACTAGTTTATATTATATTTTCTTTAATTATATATACAGCAGCACTTTGTAAGGGATAAATTTTAGATTTCTTAAAAGAGATTAAAGATTTATGAATAACTACGTAAATTAACTTATAGTACTTAAAACTTATTTCTAATATTCAGATTTCACTTCTAATTTATAAATAGTAAATTTATACCTTAGTTAAAAAATCAGCGAAATTTGACTTATTAATCAAACTTCGCCGAATTATAATTATTTACTATATCAGACTAAACTATTTCATCGAAATATTTTTGAATCTTAAGAAAAATTTAAATTTTGCGCAAAGTATATAACCTTCTTAACATTAATTAAACTTTATTAGGTTATAGTTATATAGTTTAAGATATATATTACTCTTATATATAAACTATCCGCCAGACTTCATCAACTTTTTAATTTTGTCTTCAAACTTTTTATTAAAAATTTCGGAATATCTATTTTCTTCCATTTCCACAAAACGGTTATAACCTCTCTCTATCTTTTTTAAATATCCTGATGAAATCTGGTTAGGAAGTAATTTTGATATATAAGTATTAAACAATTCCATATTTTTTTGACTTTTTATTGCTAAATAATACATAAAATCGTCAAAATCAGCTTTACTTTTACTTTCGCTTAATTTAGCGGATAATAAAGCTTTTTCCATTTTAGGAGATAAAAAGTCTGCAAAACTAATATTATCCAATAAGTTATGTAATGATTTCAATATTATATCCCAGTTCTCTCTAAGACCTATAAGAGTATTTATTCTACCTTTAAAAGCCTCCTGATTAAATTTAGAGACAGAATCAACCCTCAATTCAAACCTTAAGTAATACACCGATTTATTTGCCAGTTTTCTATATTCTTCTCTTCTTGTTTTTGTAAGTGTTTTTAATAATTCACGATTTTGAAGAGCACGTTTCAGTTTATCATAAATGCTGACACTAAAATTCTCAGCTTTATAAGAAATTCCTGAATTGCCATAAATAAATTTTTCAGGTACGTTGTCATACTTCCCAAAACAGGAAAGAATACTCACCATATTAGATTTAAACTGCATTGTAACCCCTAATTCTATTTTCGTAATTTTTGCAGCATTCCAAAAATCTGGTTTTGAAATTTTAAACTGTAGAGCGTAGGTATTTATAGTCTCTACAAACGCATCATAGTCCAAATCATTTAATATACCTTTACCATGTTTTTCTTTTATTCTTATATAGTCTTTTCTTAAATTCTGATGTACAATTAATTTACCTTGTTTTGAGCCTATATTTCGAACAAAAACAATAGATAAGTTTTTATAATTTTTGTTTACGAATTGCTGGTCTTCATTTATATAACCTTTTTCGTCATCATCTTCATCATTATCATCATCTGTTTTTTGATTTGCGGTTATAGCATCTTCATTTTTATATCGGAAGAAATGCAGAAGCTCAAGTTTTTTGTAATCAAAAACAAACCATTCTTTATTTTTTCTTTTATTTTGTTTTGTATATAGTTTTTTGTCTTGTAAAATATCTTCGGCTATACGAATATTTTCAACAATAAATTTAATCTTATCTACCATTATTATTAGTCTTTAAAAAATTATCAAAATCAGATTTTTTAACAAAAATATGAGCATTCGGCTTAAGTTGTATAACCTTTAAGCCATCCCGTCTATAATTATCAAATGTCTTTCTTTCAATTCCGTACATTTCGCAAATTTCTTTTACTGAAAATTGTTCTTTTAAACTACTTTTTTCCGACAAAAGAGCTTCTAAAGTTTTAACTCTACGTTTTAGTTTTAAATTTTCATCTATCATGTATGCTATTAAGTTCGTCTTTTTCATCTTACAATTTTTAGATATGAATTACTTGCTACATTTAGTTTTTCATCCCAATATTCAAGGTGAAAATCTTCAATATCTTGAAGATAATATAATTCAGTATCGTCTTGAAAGTTTGAAAATTTATCTCCGACAGGAAAAGAAGAAAAATGTAAATCTCCATTTATGAACAGAAAATCTATATCAAAAGGTTTTTCATTTCCGTTCTTAAATAACGCAATATTTCGGGTCTTAACAGGATCTATAAAAGTATTATAGTAAGGACTCTCCTTGTAAAAACGCTCATCATAAAGGTCTTCAAAGCTTCTAATTGTAAATCCGCTTTCTTTTACATTTGTATCAATATTCCTTTTTAAAGATTTTGATTTTATAATCTCATCTTTTATTAAATCCTCTATAATCATAAATATTCCAACTTTACCGTAATTAGTCTCTTGTATAAAAGAGATTTCAAAGTTTTTTAAAAATTTGTTTCTAAATTTTCCATTTTTTCTTTTTTTAAATACAAAATAGGGGTTATTAAATCCTGATTTTTGATTTACAGAATATAATAATCTAAATACTTCGCTTTTTGCTGCGTTAGCAAATCTTCTTTCCATAGAATAAAAAATTTTTGTTATTTATATTATATAACTCTAGTGGAAATATGAAAAAGCTCAAATAAGGCAAAATACAGTAAGCCATGTATATCTTAAAACGTAAAACACTGAAAATCAATACTAAAATTTTTACATAAAAAAAGCGGTTATAAAAAACCGCTGGGTCATGTATATCTCAAAGTGTATAATTTAAATTTGACGCAATAATTTATAAATTAAACTATATCATTATTATATGATTCATATCTTTGTTATTTAGCAATTGTAATCCGCTAGCATATTATGGATATAAAAGAAATTTTTGAAAATAAAATAAAGATTGAAGCAAAGGTTATGTCTATTGACAGTCTTTTTTATAATCCTGAAAGAGTAAAAAACACAGATTTTAAACCATCATATCAACGAAATTATGTTTGGGACGATGAAAAAGCTTCCTATTTCATTGAAAGTATTTTACTTGGAACAGAAATACCTCCATTAGTATATTTTCGAAATTCAGATAAAATTGAAGTTATAGACGGGCGTCAAAGATATCAAACCATATTAAGATATAAAAATAATATTCTTAAATTAAAAAAAGGAGGTCTACAGAAATTAGGTAATACAGGTATAGCAAATAAATTATTTAAGGATTTAGATTTAGATTTACAAGAATTATTTAGAGATACCAAATTAAGAATTATTGAATTTAGTTTTCATTCACGTGACGGTATAAATGACGATATCGAAGAAATTGTGAAAAAAGAAATTTTTAAAAGATATAATTCTGGCATTACACCACTAAAGCCCCACGAGATAAACAATGCTGTTTATTTTGATGATGATGTAAATTCATATTTTAAAAGAAAATTACAAAATGATGAAATAATATACAGAAATATTTCTAACGTTTTTCATTTTGAAAAAAACAATATTGAGGTCATTTTAAAACAAATACGTCAACTTTTAGTACAGCATGAAATTCCTATCAAATATTATTCTGTTAAAAAGCAAACTATAATTTCAAAATTTTATGATGGTCTCTTTGCCAATATAGAATTATCTCAAATAGAACAAATTTATTCCAGCTTTATAAGAAAAATAAACTTAGTAATTAAGGTTAAAGATAAATATACAAAAGCTAAAAATAATTCCTACAACAGATTAATATCTGAAACGTTATTTTGGGGATTTTCAATTCTTGAAAATGAAGAAATTGATTATTTAAAGTATAGTAATAATCAATTCATTACAGATTTGGTTAATTTTATTGATGAAAACATTGAAGTCTTTGACACTTATAGAAGTTCATTTTCACAAGAATTATATAGCAGATATTCATCAATAGCCTTATTTTTAGAACAATACTTTGATTTAAATCTAAAAATTTATTTAGATTATAATTTAGATTTTAAAAATAAAAATAAAGAGATTTTACCTGAAAATGAAGAAAGAATAAGTTTTGATGAACTTCGAATTAACAAGCCAGAGCCATCTTCAATTGCAATAATGGATGTTTGTAGAATGACGGAAAGGCAAAAATTTTTAATTCGTCCTCCATATCAACGTAATGAGGTAATTAATCAAAAAAAATCGTCCTCTATAATAGAAAGTATTATTCTAGGGATAAAATTACCTCCTATTTTTGTTTATAAGAGAGAAGATGGTATATCAGAAGTCCTTGATGGTCAACAAAGATTATTGAGTATATTAGCATTTATTGAAAAACCTTATTTAGATGAAAATAATAATATTAAATATTCTAATAAAAATGGTTTTTCTTTAAATCTTAAAAATCAAATTCTAAAAGATTTGCATGGAAAAAAATTTCAAGCTCTAAATATTGAAAATCAAGAAAAAATAAAAAATTTTGATCTCTGGATAATAGAAATTGATTATAAAAACAATAAAAATTTTGAACCTATTGATTTATTTGTACGATTAAACAATAAACCTTACCCTATCAAGGATGATACATTTGAAATGTGGAATTCTTATATTTCGAGAGACATCATTACTTCTATTAAATCCGTTCATAGTAACCATTCTAATTGGTTTTACTTTAGAAAAAATAATTCAAGGATGGAAGATGAAAATATTTATACATCACTTGCATATTTTCAGTTTTGTTGGAATAATTATAGTAACTCCAAAAATAACGAAAATTATTACCCTGAAGAAATCGACATCTATAAGGTCGGAAGTAAAATCAATTTTAGAGTAAAATCAAAAATTGAAATAACTAGAGTTTTAGAAAATCTTGAAGACAAGGAAGGTTTTATAAAAGCAATTAATCATTTAGAATTTGATTTTATAAAAAAATTAAAAATATTATTAAGTGATGATGCAACAAGCTCAAATATTACTCTTAGTAAAAACCTTGATGACATATTTATGATTGGTAATGCAAGAAGAACCCAACAAAGCTTTTATGCTTTATGGTATTTTCTTTATGATATACCTATTCAGAATATTATCAATAATACAATAGCTATGCGTAATGATCTCAAAAAGCTCTTTAGCGATATGAGCAATATTAAAGATAAATCAACTTTTGAAAAAAATGTAATCAATTTCAAAGATAGATTTAAAAAAAATGCAAGTAATGATAATTTAACAAAAGCCTATCTTAAAGAAATTGCATATATAAACTTTGGCTTAACAGCATCTAAAGAAATTCAAAATAATACTTATAATTCAATAGATTATAAGTTTCTATATAATCTTAACTTTACAAATCTAAAAATTGATAATGATAACTTAACTAATATATCAATAGATGAAGACTCAACTCTAAGAAATATTTTTGATTCTAAATCAAAAATTCTTTTATCAAGAATATATAATTACACCGATCGTTTTAATCTTGCTATTGTTAATGAAAAAATTGCTTTTAGTAATCAGATGGCAGGAATTGTTGTTCACAGACCTTCAATTTTACAAGAATTTGTTTTAGCATTATTAAGTAGCAAATATTATTACTTTAAATATTTTAAAAACAAAGTCACAAGTTCAAATATTGCTCAGCTTACATTATCTGATATTAATAATATAGAAATACCTATTATAAATACCCACGAGCAATTACCTTTTAGACTAATTATCGATTATATCATAAATAGCGAATATACTTCTAAAGTTAATTTATTCTACAATAGAGTTTTAGATGCAATGGTATATGAGATATTTTATAAGGAAAAATTTGAAAATTCAAATATACATATAGCAAAATATATTACAGAACTGGAAGATCTTACTAATTTTGATTACATAGAAAAGCAACAAAAAATCATTGCTTTTTATGAGCTTTTTAGTAATCCTCAACATCCTTTAGGTGCACACTTAATTCAAATAATGAATATTTCAAATCTTAAAGAAATTGAGTCAAGTTTATAATATGGAAAAAAAGATTACGAAAATTCAACTGAATAACTACAAAGGATATTTTGGAGAATACGAGCCTATTTCATTACTTAAAGCTGAAAATGTACTAATCTATGGAGAAAATGGTAGTGGAAAAAGTTCTTTATATAAGGCAATCAACAACTTTTTTTTAAGCTCAAGAGATAACTCCGTATTATTTGCAAAAAATAAACATAATGAAAATGAAGATGGAGCCATTACAATTGAATTTTCTGATTATGACGTAACAAATTCTAAAATCATTGAATCATCAGAAATTAATTATCAGTTTTCTAGTACAACATCAAACCATAATGTACAGTTTATTCAAGATGCTGCATTAACTAAAGGATTCCTTGATTATACTGATTTATTAAAAATATATTTTCATGATGATCCTAAACCAAATTTATTTGAGCTAATTGTATTGATAATTCTTGGAGATCACATTCCCGTTAGTAGTGGTGGTAATTTTAAATTTAAAGAGAGATGGGATAAACTTCAAAAAGATTTAATCGATTATTCATATACTCGTAATGATTGGACTCACCGAAGAGCTTTTAATTTCTTACCAATATTTGAAACTCACTTAAGATCCACTCTAGATGAAGTTTTCCAAAAAACAAATCATTATTTAGACAAATATTTTATTGATTTCAATATAGAATTAGAATATACTTTATTGCCTCTAACATTTAATTATGAAGACTATAAATCAGATTGGTTTACAACTGCAGATTTAAGGTTACAAGTAAAGAAAAACGGTGTAACTTACGAAAATGGCTACAGTGATTATCTGAATGAAGCTCGACTTTCTGCTATAGCGATTTGCATGTACCTTTCAACCTTAAGCATTACAAATGATAATTTCGATATTAAAATTTTATATTTAGATGATGTATTTATTGGATTAGATTCTGGAAATAGAATACCAATACTAAAAATACTACAAGATGATTTTGGAGACTATCAAAAGTTCATTTCCACCTATGACAGACACTGGTACGAACTCGCTAAAAGGCAATTTCAAATTTATAACCCAGACTCTTGGAAATTTTTAGAAATTTATGTCGGTTATGATTTTGATGTAAATGGTATGAAAATAAATAAACCTATTATAAATATAGGTTCTGATTATTATGAAAAAGGAACTTTTTATTTGCATCATGATACTAAACCTGATTATCCTGCTGCAGCTAATTATTTTAGAAAAGCATTAGAAGAACTTCTCTCCACAAGCTTACCTAGTTGTGAAATAGTTGATAGTGATAATACTAAAATCCCAGAATATAAATTGGGAAAATTCATAACAATTTGTCATAATGTTCTAAAAAAGACTGGGCATGATGTTACACATATTAATACAATAAATAGCCATCTTTACACTTTACTTCACCCCCTATCACACCACGAAACAACTACATTAGTCTATAAAAGAGAGTTAGAATCAATTGAGCATGCATTTTTTAAATTGAAAGAACAATTAAGAAATATAGATTATTTAACAAATTATCAATGTATACAAGGGGGAAATAGTCGTTTAAGAATACATTTCAAAATTAGTTTGGCTGATAAACATATTCAAAATTATGAATTTATCTTGCAAGAACCTCTTCTTATCTTTAAAAAAGCTGATGGAACTCTTGAGCTTATTGACTGTAAATGTTACATAACAAGACTTGAAGGAATTAAAAATGGAACATTTTTCTTTCAAAAAGATGTAAAAAAAGAAGACCCACATTTTCAATATAAATCATTTATTGAAGCTGTTTATAAAACGTATGATCATATTATAAATCATGAAGGTCTTTCTTTTACTAGACCCATTAAGGCAATCGATGTTATAGAATATTATAATGGTAAAACATGGGAAGCATTGCAAAATATACTGATTTGGAAGTAAAATTCAATATTATATATTAAAATTATAATTCCACTCAGACTGAGTGCAATGTTTTCTATATAGCCATTTAAGAAATTAAATAATAAATATTATTTAATTATTTTTTTTTGATTAAGTCGGATTGGTACATTTCACTTTCAATTATACGTAAAAAATCACATATTTTCTAAATATTTCTCTTGCATTATTGAGTCTACTTTAAATCAAAACAGTTAAATTTACTATAAATGTTAGCATTTTTTAACCTCTAATGCATATATACTCTGTTATTGACCTATACTTACTTCTTCTTATATTATAGCTTATACTTTCTCTTTAATATTCCAGTAAACCATAACTTCTTTCTACTTGCTTTTCCTTGTACTATTTTTTACAGAATTTATTTGTAGTATTTAATTTTTTCTTTTTTCATGAATCCTTCCAAATCTCTGATCGTAATATTATTTAAAAATTTTATAGAATTTTTTATCATCCCGTCTTTATCAGCTATTTTTACATCTTTTGATTTTGAATCAACTATCTTATCTCCCTTAGCATAATAATTACTTGTTTTTTCAAGCTTACCTAGTTTGTTATTTAAAACATATTCTATGTTGTAACTGATATCTTTAAAATCTCCATAAGAATTGAATGTCGATTTCTTTACTCCAATCAAATTTTTATTTTCATCAAAATAATATTCATAAGATGATTCATTGAAAGGTATTCCCTCTGCCCAATAATATAGTAATTGCTTTATGTAAACTATTTTTTTATCTTTTTCTAAAATCTGATAAATATTCTCATAAATCATATCCCCATATTCATCGTAAACATCTGTTGTTTTTAAAGGATATATCTTACCATTTTGAGAATTTTTTACATATGATTTAATTATTGTAGAATCACTTTTATAGACATTATTTACATAAGTTTTCAAGTCTTTCAATTTCTTGGTATAATAAAAAGTCTGAGTTTGAGAATAAACAATAGAACAAATAGATAGAGTAGCAATTAATAGTAGTTTTTTCATGATTATATTTTTATAGAATCTTCTTTAGGTTCGTTTTTATTTTTATCGTCGTAAGAATTAACGGATTTATTCTTTTTTATAATCAAATCCCCATTAGCCGATTCTGCCTGTTTTTCTATCGGAACTGATACCTTTTTATCAAAAGAAGTTTTGTAAGGGTAATTTTCGTAATTATAGGAGGTACTTTCATAGTGGTTATGGGATTCTCCCTCTTTTCTTTTGTAACTTGGCTTTCCATAGCCTAAACTGCTCCTATCATCAGAAGTATTCTTTTCGTTCAGATTATCGGAATTATAATCAATAACTACTTTTGTATAGTCAAACATACCATAACCCGTAATTAAACTTTCGCCCGTATCTTCATTACGGAACTCTATTTTTCTTAGAATTACATAATCCTCATCGTAGATACCGATATTTTTATATCCATTTTTTCTCAAAGTATTTTTTATAAAATTCTGAGCAAAGCGCTCGTTCATTTCTTCTCCAAAAAATAAATTCTTAAATGCCTTAACAAGATTGGGTTGGGTTAACATTAGTCTATCGACGATTTTGTTTTCTACGCTTAATTTATCAGGCTTAGTAAATATTGCTACTCCTACGAACATAACAAATAAAATAATTAAAATTAGTGAGGTGTAGCTACCGCCAGAATTGCGGTTTGAATAACGAGTATCAATATTTCCCATGATTAATAGTTAATACCATCGTCCCAAATGGCTTTAAGTATAGACATAGAAAAAGCGTGGAACTAAACCTTTGTCTATTAAGGGGAGGCTCTGGTAAGCCTATACACTACAAACAAGGATAGCCCACGCCGTAGCGTGAGCATCAACTCATTTATTCCGTAGTGTATTGAATTTACCAGATTCCCCCTAACAGAATAAAAGCGACGCTTTTATCTTTAAATTATATTTTTATCTTTTGCAAAGTTAAGATTTTATCCCATATCTAAAATCCTTCATAGCGTTTTGTAATACAGCAAAATTAGAATTAGTATAAATCATAGTGTTAGATATATTTACATGACCTAATAACTTGCTAACAATAGTTATGGGGACATTACATCTATTTACCAAATTAGAAGCAAATGTATGCCTCCCAATATGAAAATGAACCCTTTTATCAATTTTCGCCATATTAGCAATATCTTTTAATTTTAAATTAATTGTTTGATTTGCTATTTTAGGAAAAATCTTTTGATCTTTATTTTTCCCAACCATATATTTACAAAGAATAGTTTTTGCCTGACTATTAAATGGTACTTTTAAAATTTCATTTGTCTTTTTCATAACAATTAAAAGTATAGAATTTTTTAAGTCAATATTTGACACTAATAGTTCATCACAATCGCAAAATCTCAATCCAGTATAACAAGCAAATAAGAACATATCTTTTGATAATTTATATTTTTTTTCGTCGTTTTCATCAAATATTAAATCTTTAATTCTTACAACTTCTTTTTCTTCTAAAAAAGTTTCACATCGTTTTGCTCCTTTAAATTTAAATCTTTTATATGGTGAAGATTCTATCTTATCCAAAAGAAAAGCCTCATTTAGTACCGATTTTAAAGACTTATGCATATTATATAAAGCTCCTCCATCTTTTAAACCGTCTTTTCTCAAATATGAATCAAAACTTTTTATAAATTCATATGTTATATCAGAAGTAAATAATCTAGACTTAAAATTCTTCAATCTTTGTCTTAGAAGAGTATATTTATATTTTGTTGATACTCTTAAATTCTTTTTCGAAACTATATCATCATATAGTTGATAAAAATCATTATCATTTTTACCACTTAGGAAATTATCTATTAAATCAAAAGTAATAGGAATTCCACCAGCTTCTTTCAAACTACAAAAAGTTTGTATATCAGATTTTATCTTATCAAATTTAACATTCAAAGTTCTATATCCCTTTCCTTTCGCTTTTCCAGCCACATCATCCCAATAATCTGGATGAATTTTTTCTTTAAGACTTATGAATTAATAATAATTTGTAATGCTAATGGAAGTTTTCCTTGCATATCACTTTTTTTGTCCTTTCGTATAACTACTTTAATCGAAGAAATGCTATTCATTTTTTTTAATATTTATTTACAATAACTCTCCTAAGATTTAAAAAAGAGAAAAATCAGCTAAGTTAGAACTTTTTTTTCAATAAAAAAAAATTCAAACAATTGATAATCAATATTTTATAAAAATAAATGAATTTCAAAATTTTAAGCTTGATACAAAACCTCCTAGTCATATCTAACTCAAAACAGGAATATTTAAATCAATATGAGATTTTAGCAAAACTACAACGGGGGAAATTAGAGGGGAAAGTTTTTTGATAAAAGAATACTACAAAAGACTAAATAAAAAAAGTATAAACATGAAAAAAGCCCCATAAACAGGGGCTTCTTAATTTTCGAAGAAAATTTCATTCTTCACTTACGTGGTCCCACCTGGGCTCGAACCAGGGACCACCTGATTATGAGTCAGGTGCTCTAACCAACTGAGCTATAGGACCTCAAAACTTGGTTAAATTTTGTGTTTGCAAAAATAGTAAAATTTCTTTCACTACAAAATTTTTTATTGCTTTTCTTGGCAAAGTTCTACCAGTACGCCGTTTGTGGATTTGGGATGAAGGAAGACAACTAATTTATTATCAGCACCTTCTTTCGGCTCTTCCGAGATAAATTCAAAACCTTCTTTCTTCAGTCTTTGCACTTCCTCAAGAATATTTTCCACGCCAAAAGCCAGGTGATGGATGCCTTCTCCTTTTTTTTCAATAAATTTTGAGATCGGGCTATCCTCTTTACTCGCCTCCAAAAGTTCAATTTTGCTTTCTCCGGAAGCATAAAATGAAGTAACCACCCCTTCCCTTTCTACAGATTCCTGTTTGTAAGATTCCTTTCCTAAAAGCTTAGCAAAAAGTTCATCAGAAACGCCTAAAGATTTTACGGCAATGCCGATATGTTCTAATTTCATAAATATTTAAATAAATTAAGTCGTAAATTTGATACAGCGAACAAATTTCAAAGTATCAATTCAAACAAAAGTACTAAATTTGCAGAAATTATGGAAAGTAACAGACAAAGAAAAGTAGCACAGATTATACAGGAA
This sequence comes from Chryseobacterium gambrini, assembly GCF_900156825.1. GTDB lineage: Bacteria > Bacteroidota > Bacteroidia > Flavobacteriales > Weeksellaceae > Chryseobacterium > Chryseobacterium gambrini. The sequence continues at coordinate 253,262 of NZ_FTOV01000005.1, forward strand.
GACTTCGCAGAACTTTTCCGCAAACAGGCTTCAGAAAGCAAACAAAGCATTCTGGTAACGGTTTCGGATGTAAAAGTAACGGCGGATCTGGGTATTGCCAAAATTTATTTAAGCATATTTCCGCAGGAACACCGCAAAGCCGTGATGAAGGAAATTGAAGAAAATAAAGCACAATACAGAAACTTCATCGGTCAGAAAATGGCGAAGCAGGTTCGTGTAATCCCTAATCTTAATTTCTACTTAGACACTTCTCTGGACGACGTTGAAAAACTGGAACGTGAATTGAGAGGTGAAGGTGACAACCCTATTCTGTAACCCTTGAAAAACATTGCATTTTATATCGCTTCCCGATACCTTTTGTCTAAAAAAGGAAGTACTGCCGTTACGTTTATTACGTGGTTGGCAGTTGGGGCGATGACGGTTGCCGTAACTGCAATGTTCGTTATTATCTCAGTTTTTTCGGGGCTTGAAGACCTCAATAAAGAATTGATTTCAAATCTTCATGCCGATCTTACCCTTAAAAGTTCTTCCGGAAAAACACTGAAAGATTTCGATAAAATTAATTCCGTTCTCAAAAACAATAAAGAGATCAGTAACTTTTCGAGAGTTATTGAAGAAAAGGTCTACATCAGTTATAACGGAAAAGGCGATATTGCTTATTTAAGAGGAGTAGATTCTGCCTACACGAAAGTGAACCCCATCAATAAGGATGTTTTTTACGGCGCTTATCCGAGCTTTAAGTATTCCAACGAAGTTTTAATGGAAAACTCTCTGGATAACAGACTTTCGATTCCTGTACCATCCAGTTCAGATTATGCAACGATCTTTATGCCGAAACCGGGAACCGGAATCATTAATAAAGAAGAAGATATTTACAACAAGAAAGATATCCTCGTCTCCGGAGTTTTTGCTGGAAAAGACCAACTGGACAATTATATTATTGCTCCTGTTGAATTGACTGAAGAGCTTTTAAATCTTCCTAAACATTCGGCTTATCAAATCGTTATCAAATTAAAGAATCCTGAAAATACAGACTCCGTAAAGCAACAGCTTATTTCTTCCCTTGGAAAAAACATTGAAGTAAAAACCAAAGAGGAAGAAAATGCGGCATTCTGGAAAATGATCAATACCGAGAAGCTTTTTATTTATTTAATTTTTGCTTTGGTAATCTTTATTACCACCTTCAATTTAGCAGGAGCCATCATCATTCTTCAACTGGATAAAAAAGAACAGGCAAAATCCCTTATTTCGTTAGGTTTTCCGTTAAGTCATTTAAGACAGGTTTACTTTTATACCGGAGTTTTAATTGTCGTTCTAGGAATTATTTCAGGCCTACTTATAGGAACCGGACTTTGCTATTTCCAGCAGTTCACAGAGTTCTTTAAAGCCAACGAAACTTTACCTTTTCCGGTGAAAATAGTGGGTAAAAATTACATCACTGTTGCTGTTACCGCATCCTTATTCGGCTTTGGAATTTCATGGGCATTTTCCAAGATCAGCAAAGATTATATTACTAAAAATTAATACATAAGCTTTCATTTTTTCGTATCTTTGCGTCCCAATTTTTAAAAATGAAACGTAAATTATTCTCTTTTTTATTGAGCTTTGTCTTGATAAGTACCTTTGCTCAGATTCCTACGGGATATTACGACGGAACTGCAGGTCTTTCCGGAGCTGCTTTAAAAACCAAACTGAAACAGATTATTACCAACGGTCACGTAGACAATGGATATAGTGCACTATATAGTGGTTATGCAACAACGGATCGCGATAATATTGCAGGAATTCCGGGACTGGAAAACGATAATACGGTTTTAGACATGTATTCCGAGAATCCTAACGGAACAGATCCTTACTCATACAGCTATCCGGGAGCGCAGTGCGGAAACTATAACAGCGAAGGCGACTGCTACAACAGAGAGCATATCGTTCCTCAAAGTTTATTCAACAGCAATGCTCCGATGGTTTCAGATATTCATTTCATCAGACCGACCGACGGAAAAGTAAACGGAATGAGATCAAACTTTCCTTTCGGAAAAGTAGGATCGGCTTCTTTCACTTCTCAAAACGGATCAAAACTGGGGACTTCTGTTTCTCCGGGATATTCGGGGACGGTTTTTGAGCCTGTTGATGCTTTTAAAGGAGATATCGCGAGAATGGTTTTATATTTCGTAACAAGATATGAAACTCAGCTTTCAGGTTTCGGAACAGGAAATATGTTGGGAGGTTCCGCATTTCCGGGATTACAGACCTGGGAACTGAACCAGTTATTGGCATGGCATATCGCAGATCCTGTTTCTGCTACCGAAATTGCAAGAAACAATGCTTCTTATACTTATCAGGGAAACAGAAATCCATACATCGATCATCCTGAATACGTTGCTGAAATTTGGGGAACTCCGGTTGCCGATACACAGGCTCCGACTGCTCCAACCAATTTAGCGACCAGCAACCCTACTTCCAACACGATTTCTTTAAGCTGGACGGCTTCTACAGATAACATCGGTGTTGTAGGATATGAAATTTATAAAGACGGCGTTTTATATGCTACGGTTACCGGAACAACGGCTACGGTTTCCGGGCTGAATCCTTCTACTACCTATAATTTCTATGTGATTGCTAAAGATGCAGCAGGAAATGCTTCAGCAGTGAGCAATACCGCTTCAGGAACAACTCTTGCAGGAGGACAGCCGGGCGGAAGCTGCGGAACAGAGGATTTTTCCAATATTCCGGCGGCGGCTTCAAGCTACACAACGCAAACATGGACGAGCAATAGCATTACATGGACTGCCACTGATGCAAGAACCGATCAGACAATTAACAGCCGGGCTATTACCATCAGAAACGGAAATCTTACAAGCTCTACAATTTCAGGCGGAATCGGAAGTTTAACAGTGACTACGAAATTACCGTTTTCTGACTCTGCAGGTAATCTGACTTTACAGATTAACGGAACTAATGCGGGAACTATTCCTTTTACTACTTCAGCTACCACTACTACAATCAGCAACATCAATGTTCCTAACAATGTGGTTATTAAAATAATCAATTCTGAAACAGGAAAAAGAATTTCTATTGATGATTTAAGCTGGACCTGCTTCACTTCATTGGCAACTGCGGAAGTTTCTAAAGACAAATCTCAGTTTACCATCTATCCTAATCCTGTAAAAAACAATGAATTGTTTGTAAAAGGAGAAAATCTGAATAAAATTTCGAAAGCTCAGATTTATGATCTTTCAGGAAAACTGATCGAAACGATTGAAAATCCGTTCAGAACTTCCAATAAAATTCATCTGAAAGGTTTGGCAAAAGGAAATTATATTCTGAAAACAGATTCTTCCTCAGCGAAATTTATCGTAGAATAAAACAAAAAAAATATTTATCTCAAAGACCGGTTTTTCCGGTCTTTTTTTTTAATTTTATCCTATGGATTCCAACAAAAAATTAGGCTTGATCGGGAAAAACATTTCCTACTCTTTCTCGAAAAAATACTTTGAAGATAAATTCCAGAAACTGATGTTGAAAGATTATTCTTACAACATTTTTGATTTAAACGAAATTGATGAAGTGGAAGATGTCTTTTCTGCTCCGGAATTATTGGGCTTTAACGTAACGATTCCCTACAAGGAAAAAATCATCGATTATCTGGACGAACTGAGCGATGAAGCGAAAAACATCGGAGCCGTAAACTGTGTACTGATCGAAAACGGGAAGAAAAGAGGCTATAACACGGATGCTTTCGGGTTCGAAAAGACTTTGCTGCTTCACAAAAAAAACCACCATGATTCAGCCATCATTTTAGGAAACGGAGGTGCAGCAAAAGCGGTAAAATATGTTTTGGACAAACACGGAATTCCATCGGTTACGGTTTCCAGAAGCACGGAAATTAATTATGACAATTTAAATGCTGCTTTTGTACAGGATCATAAACTCATTATCCAGTGTACACCGGTAGGAACTTTTCCGAATGTGGAAGACTGTCTGAATTTCCCTTTCGAAGGGCTTTCAAAAGAACATTTGATTATCGATTTAATTTACAACCCAAACTATACCAAATTCATCATCAATGCCTCTGAAAAAGGAGCCAAAACAGTAAACGGATATTATATGCTGGAACAACAGGCAGAAAAAGCCTGGGAAATTTGGAATTTTCAAAAAAAATAACATAAATTAGTACTGTATTTAGCTTTTTAGCTCTATATTTAGAGGATATTTTAATGCCACTCACATAAACGATTTGCTATGATTACAGAAAACAACCTTTCTGAAAACGAGGAAAACAAAAATTCTAACGAAGTCCCTCAGGAAAAAACATCAGAACCTGCAGAACCTCAGGATGAAAGCACTCATCATGAGGAAACGGAACATGAAGAAGAGCACGAAGAAGTAGAAATTTCTCTTGCCGATGCCCTGAAGGAAATGGAAAAAATCATCAATGCGCCCAATGCAGGTGAAGATTTCAAAAAATTCAATCAGCTCAAAGAAAAAGCAAGTCATTACATCCATGATGAAGTGGAAGATAAAAAGCATGAATATGCCGAAGCGGGAAATGCTCCTGAAAATTTTAGTTATGAGCATCCTTCTCAGGCGAAATTCTCTGCTTTGGTGAATATTTTCAGAGAAAAGCATGATGCTTACCAAAAGGGGCAGGAAGAAGAACAGAAGAAAAATCTGGAGCACCGCCAAACCATCATCGAAAGACTTAAAAATCTTTATACGAATTCCGAACCGGGAACCAATCTTTTCAAATCGATAAGAGAGATTAAAGAAGACTGGTCGAAAGCGGGACAGGTTGCGAAATCTGAATTCAAGATTCTTAACAACAATTATTTTCATCATCTGAACCAGTTTTATCAGATGCTTGATCTGAATAAGGAATTTCTGGAGCAGGAGTACAGCCACAATCTTGAAAAAAGACAACACATCATTGAGCGTGCAAAACAGCTTGAACATGAGCCTGTGATTCAGAAAGCGCTGAATGAGCTGCAATATCTTCACAAATTATGGAAGGAAGAAGCGGAACCGGTTGCCGAAGAATTCCGTGAGAAAACATGGGAAGAATTTAAAGAAATTTCCAACAAAATCCACGAAAGAAAATCTGAACTTTCTGCCGCCATTGAAACGGAGCAGAACGAAAATCTGGAAAAGAAAAATCAGATCATCGCTGAAATTAAGAAACTTTCTGAGCCCGGTGAAAATCCTAACCATAATTACTGGCAGAACGCCATCCGCAGAGTGGAAGATCTCCGTTCAGAATTTCTGAAAACAGGAAGCGTTCCGAGAAAGCTCTCTAACCAGAACTGGAACGAGTTCAAAACGATTCTGAGAGGATTCAATACAACAAAAAACACCTATTATAAATCATTAAAAGGTTCTCAGCAGGCGAATCTGGAAGAAAAATTAAAACTGATCCAGACTGCAAAAGACAACCAGAATAATGAAGAGTGGGACATCGCCGTTCCTTTATTCAAAAAACTTCAGGAAGACTGGAAAAAAATAGGTCATGTTCCGAAAAGCATGACGAATAAAATCTGGGATGAATTCCGTGATGCGTGTAATGCGTTCTTCAACAATTACCGTGAAAAAAGCAACGCTTCTACAGATAACTGGAAGGAAAATTACAAGCATAAAAAGGCAATTCTTGATGAGTTAAAAACAATCGGGAACGAAGATGGAAGCATCGAAAGAATTGAAGCCATTAAAACCGCATGGAACAACATCGGAAAAGTACCGAGAGATAAAATCTCCATCAATACAGAATTCAACAAAACGTTGAGAGAAAAATTGAAATTAAATAAAATCAACGAGCTGGAACTTAAAGAAGAAGGTTTATCTGAAAATCAGCTTACGGACAAAGCAAGAAAAATCAAAAGCCAGATTTCTGATCTTGAAGCTGAAATCGTAAAACTGGAAAACAATCTCGCTTTCTTTAAAAATCCTTCAAGAGAAAACCCGATGCTGAGAGATACGTACGAATCTATCGACGAGAAAAAAGCTCATCTGGAAACTTTAAAACAAAATCTTCACAGCATTATTGCGGGAGAATAAAACTATTTAAAATATTAGAAAGCGGAGCAAAGCAATTTGACTTCGCTTTTTTCATTCAGTATGCAGGACGAATTTTATATTAAAAGAGCCATCGAACTGGCTCAGAAAGCCATCGGAAAAACCTATCCGAATCCTTTAGTGGGAAGTGTGATTGTTCACAACGGTACAATTATCGGTGAAGGCTATCATCAGAAAGCAGGAGAACCTCATGCGGAAATTAATGCCATTAATTCTGTTGAAGACCCATCTTTAATCCCCGAATCCACTATTTACGTTACATTAGAACCTTGTGCACATTACGGAAAAACGCCGCCCTGTGCTTTAAAAATCAATGAATTAGGCTTTAAAAAAGTGGTTGTTGGGGCGATGGATTCTCATGACAAAGTGAACGGAAAAGGAAAAAAAATTATTCAGGATGCCGGAATTGAAGTGGTTTCAGGCGTTCTGGAAAAAGAATGTATTGATCTTAATAAAAGATTTTTCACCTACCACGAAAAGAAAAGACCTTACATCATTCTGAAATGGGCGCAATCGGGAGACGGATTTCTGGATAAGGATTTTAAACCAACCGCAGTTTCAAATTCTCTCGTAAATCAGTTCGTACATCAGTTGAGAGCCGATGAACACGCTATTTTAGTTGGAACACAGACCGCACTGAATGACGATCCAAGTTTAACGGTAAGAAATGTGGAAGGCATTAATCCTGTGAGAATTTTAATTGATTTTGATCTTAAAGTTCCTCAGAATTTTAAAATTTACAACGAAGAATCAAAAACCATCGTGATTAATTCTGTAAAAGAAGAAATTGCAGATCATGTTCATTTTATTAAAACCGAAAAGGACAATTTCCTTCAGAATCTTATGGAAGCTCTTTATAAAGAGCAGATTCAGTCTGTGATTATCGAGGGTGGAAAATTCACTTTACAGCAGTTTATAGATGCCAATCTCTGGGACGAAGCGATTGTTATTACCAATGAACATCTTCTTCTTGGGAACGGAACCCAAGCTCCTGTTTTTGACCGGTCAAATCCATTTAAAACTGAATTTATCAGAGATAACCGCGTTGATTTTTTTCTTCCGGAAAACATTTAAATATTTAATAATCAAAAATTTAACATAATAAATATTTTATAATTTTTCACCACAGTTTGAAATTAAATATGTAGCTTTATGATGAACTAAAAATCATCATCATGAAAAATCTGAGAAAATTATCCAAGCATGAACTGAAAAGCGTTTTGGGAGGAATCGAAAAATGTTATTATCTTCAAAACGGAACAAAAGTGTGTCCTTGCAACATCCACACGCAATATAACTGCAATGGTGTCTGTATTCCGATCGGACAGGCTTGCTTTGACCCACCTATTTCACTTTAAAAATATTATATGAAAAATCTGAAAAAACTACCAAGAAAAGAGCTTAAACATCTTGTTGGCGGAATAGCACCGGTTTGCTGTTCTTATTATCCTGCAAACCTGCAAAGATGCTGTAAAACACCTTCGAGTATGAGTTGTCCTCCGCCTTGGCTGGAAGGAAGCTTTCCTTGTTAATGGATTAAAGAGAACTGGAACGGTTCTCTTTTTTGTTATCTGTTTACGGGACTTTTCTTAAAAAAATTTTACCTTTGAACAATTAAATCTAACATTCTCAGCAGAATCATTTTTTCTCTATTATATATGTTCAATTTTAAGACGATAGAATCTCCGGTAGAAAATACTTTATTAAAAGAAAAGGGAAGCAAATTTCTGGGTTTTGCGTTTCCCGTGAACAATGAGGAAGAACTGAAAAATGCTTTGGAAAAGATTCGTGCGGAACATCCAAAGGCAACGCATCATTGCTATGCTTTCAGAATGGGACTTAACGGAGAAAACTATCGGGCAAATGACGACGGAGAACCTTCCGGAAGTGCAGGACTGCCCATTTACAACCAGTTATTAGCACATGAAATCACCAATGTTCTGGTTATTTCCGTCCGTTATTACGGAGGCACAAAACTGGGCGTTTCCGGTTTGGTAAAAGCGTACAAAGAATCGGCAAAAATTACACTGGAAGAAGCAAATATTGTTACGAAAGAGCTTGAAACTACTGTTGAGATTCAGTTTAATTTTAATCAGCAGAATATTATTTTTACTTTGCTGTCTAAATATGATGCGAAAGTCCTGCAATTTGATGCGAATGAAAACTGCATAGTAACTGCTTCCCTGAAACTTTCACAAAAAGAAAACATCTCGGAAAAACTATCCGAGATGCAGTATGTTTCATTCAAATTTAAAGATTAATCCCTTCTTCCTCCCATTAATAAAGAGATAAAATAAAGAAGCTGTACCAAAGATCCGATTGCAGCTACTACATACGTTCTTGCCGCCCATTTCAGACTGTCTTTTACGCCTACATATTCTTCTGTTGTTACCGTCCCCGTATCACGAAGCCATTTCATGGCTCTGTTGCTTGCATCATATTCCACCGGAAGTGTTACAAATGCGAAAAGCGTCGTGAAAGCAAACATAATAACCCCTATTGTAAGAACAAGTTTACTTCCACTAAATGCCATGATTACGAGTCCTCCCATAATTACAAACTGCATCAGATTGGAACTTATGCTTACTACCGGAACCAATTTGGACCTTAACTGCAACATTGAATATCCTACTTTATGCTGAACCGCATGACCGCATTCGTGTGCTGCAACAGCCGCTGCCGCTGCATTTCTCTGCATGTACACTGCCTCAGAAAGGTTAACTGTTTTATTTTCCGGATTGTAATGATCTGTTAACTGTCCCGGAACCGACATTACCTGAACATCGTTAATTCCGTTATCTCTCAGCATTTTTTCCGCCACTTCTTTTCCTGAAAGCCCGTTTCTGAGATAGACTTTAGAATATTGTTCGAATTTCGATTTCAGTCTCCACGAAACAAACCAGCTCACCGCCATCGAAACAATAATAATCAAATAATAACCATTCATCTCTGTAATCTTTATAATATACTTTTCATCCGATATGATGTAAAAACTGTGCCAAAGTATTGTATTAATTTAGTTATATTTGTTCCATAATTTCACGAAAAAATCATGTCAGAGATTTCAGTTATTGAAGTAAAAAACAGCGAACAGCTAAAGCAATTCGTAAGATTTCCCATGGATCTGTACAAAAACAATCCGTATTACGTTCCGGCCTTTATTAATGATGAGATTAAAATATGGAGTCCGAAAGAAAATCCTGCACTGCAATACTCTGAAGCCAAACAGTTTCTGGCGTACAAAAACAGCAAGGTTGTCGGAAGAATCGCCTTAATGATCAATCATAAGGAAGAACGCGAACTAGGGATAAGAAAAGTACGTTTTGGCTGGATTGATTTTATTGATGATGAAAAAGTTTCTCAGGCACTCATCGGAAAAGCAGTTGAGTACGCCAAAGAAAAAAACATCGGAAAGATTGAAGGACCGATGGGTTTCACCAACCTTGATAAAGCCGGAATGCTGACTTTAGGCTTCGATAAACTGGCAACCATGATCGGAATTTACAATCATGCGTATTATCCTCAACATCTGGAAAAACTGGGTTTAACCAAAGAAAAGGAATGGGTGGAATTTGAAATTATGTTCCCGGATTCCCTTCCTGAGAAAATTTACAAGTTCAATGAACTGATTTCCCAGAAATATCATCTGAAAGTTTTAAGATTTAAATCTAAAGAAGAAATTCTGCAGTATGTGGATGCGATGTTTGATCTGCTGGATGAAACGTACAAGCACCTTTCTACCTACACTCCTATTTCAGATGAACAGCGAAAAACCTACAAAGAGAAATATTTCCCTTTAATCGATAAAGATTTCATCGTGTGTATCGCAGATGAAAATAACAATCTGGTTTCTTTTGCCATTACAATGCCCTCCTATTCAAAAGCTTTGCAAAAATCCAAAGGAAAACTGCTTCCTTTCGGGTGGTGGCATTTTTTACAGGCAGGAAAGAAAAACGACAGGGCTAATTTTTACCTGATCGGAATTCACCCAGATTATCAAAGACGTGGCGTTACTTCCATTATTTTTAAAGAAATCTGGGATATCTTCAACAAAAAAGGAGTAAAATATCTGGAAACCAATCCTGAACTGGAAGAGAACAAAAGCATTCAGCTTCTTTGGCAGGATTACAATCCCGTGAACCATAAAAGAAGGAGAACCTACGCTCTGGAAATTAAATAATTTTTCATCATCAAAAAGTAGACTTATTGTAAGTTTTAAAATATGAAACCACAACTCATCATTTTCGGAATTTTAATTGCCGGATTTATTGCATACAATTTATTTTTCCAGTTACCGGACGACAGAACCAATACAGCGGTGAATATTATCTACGCAAGTCTCCTTTTTGCCTATATTTCCTTTATGGCGTATTCTCTCATCAGAAAAATGAAAAAATAACTGTTATTTTTAATGATTCTAAATTATCCGTTTTCCCTATTTTGGAGCCACTTTTAACCTCATAAATTTCATGCTTTCTTGTTTATTCGCTAAATTTGCAAATTGAGATAATAATGCAAAAATGAATTTACCTGAAAGTTATATTCCAATCCTTATACAAGCAGGTGTTGCGATCGGTTTCGTAGCCATTTCTTTGCTTGGAGCGCATTTTTTAGGTCCGAAACAGAAAAAAGGAAATTCTGTGAAAAACCAAAGCTGGGAGTGTGGAGTCCCGGTAGAAGGAAATGCAAGAACACCGTTTTCCATTAAGTACTTTTTGACGGCGGTATTATTCGTATTATTCGATATTGAAATCGTATTTTTTTATCCGTATGCGGTAAACTTCAGAGAATTCGGAATGGAAGGATTCCTTGCCGTTCTTACATTCGTAGCGATCTTCTTCATGGCATTTTTCTATGTATGGAAAAGAGGCGCTTTAGATTGGGATAAATAAGAAATTATAAATTTTAAATTACAAATTTTAGATGGTGATTTTCGATTAAAGTTAACATTAACAATAATTTAGAATCTAAAATTTAAAATCTAAAATCTACTAAAATGTCAGATAACAAACCAGTAATAAGAACAGATGCACCGGCTCCGGAAGGATTTGAAGGAGAAGGGTTTTTCGCAACGAAACTGAGCAGTGTAATCGGGATGGCAAGAAAATTTTCTCTTTGGCCGTTACCATTTGCAACCTCTTGTTGCGGTATTGAGTTTATGGCTACCCTGAATCCAACGTATGATGCTTCCCGATTTGGTATGGAAAGAAACTCTTTCTCCCCAAGACAGGCAGATATGTTAATGGTTTGCGGAACGATATCCAAAAAATTAGGACCGGTACTTAAAGAAGTGTACACTCAGATGGCAGAGCCGAAATGGGTGGTTGCAGTTGGAGCCTGTGCTTCCAGCGGTGGTATTTTTGATACGTATTCTGTTTTACAGGGTATTGATAAAATTATTCCGGTAGACGTTTACGTTCCGGGATGTCCTCCGAGACCGGAACAGATTATTGAAGGTGTAATGCAGGTTCAGGCTTTGGCAGAAAGCGAAAGCATCAGAAGAAGAGATATGCCTGAATATCAGAAATTACTAGATTCTTACAACATTAGCAACTAACGGAAATGACAAACGAATTTGTATTAGAAGCAATTACAAGAGAATTTCCGGAGTCTGTTATTGCAAGTTCAGAGCCTTATGGAATGTTGACGATTGAAGTAAAGAAGGAAGATCTGAAAAAAATCGTTCACTATCTGAAAGATTCATCACTGGAAATCAATTTCCTTACCGATGTATGCGGAATCCATTATCCTGAGTTTCCGGAAAAGGAAATCGGCGTGGTTTATCACCTGCACAATATGATGACGAACTTCAGATTACGTCTGAAAATATTCATGTCCAGAGAAAATATCGAAGTAGATTCTTTAGTGGAATTGTATGCAGGAGCTAACTGGATGGAAAGAGAAACGTATGATTTCTACGGAATCAAATTTAAAGGACATCCGGATCTGAGACCTATTTTAAATATGGAAGATCTTGGTTACCATCCGATGCTGAAAGAATATCGTCTGGAAGACGGAACAAGAACAGACAAGAACGACAGCATGTTCGGAAGATAAAAAAGCGAATGGCCAATGGCAGCTAGCCAATAGCCAGAAGCAAATAGCTAAAAGCAATCATTATGAAAGATAACTCATTATCTAATATACTAAACCAATACGAAAGTAAGGAACAGATTGACGGACAGTTATACACCCTCAATTTAGGACCTACCCACCCTGCAACGCATGGTATTTTCCAGAATATCTTAACGATGGACGGAGAAAGAATCCTTCATGCAGAGCAGACTGTGGGATATATCCACAGAGCATTTGAGAAAATTTCTGAAAGAAGAAACTACTCTCAGATCACTACCCTTACCGACCGTATGAATTACTGTTCTGCGCCCATCAACAATTTAGGTTGGCACATGACGGTTGAAAAGCTGATCGGCGTTGAAGTTCCAAAACGTGTAGACTATATGCGCGTTATTTTAATGGAGCTTGCGAGAATCGGAGATCACCTGATCTGTAACGGTGTAACGGGAATGGACTCCGGAGCAATTACCGGTCTTACCTATATGTTCATCGAAAGAGAACGTATCTACGATATGTATGAGCAGATCTGCGGAGCGAGAATGACGACCAATATGGGAAGAATCGGAGGTTTTGAAAGAGATTTCACTCCAAAATTCCATGAGTTATTAAAGGATTTCCTTAAAACGTTCCCGCCAAGATTCAAAGAATTCTGTACATTATTAGAAAGAAACAGAATCTTTATGGACAGAACCATCGGAGCAGGATCTATTTCTGCAGAAAGAGCATTAAGCTATGGTTTCACAGGTCCGAATTTACGTGCAACAGGTGTTGATTATGACGTGAGAGTTGCGCAGCCTTATTCTTCTTACCAGGATTTCGACTTCATCATTCCGGTAGGAACTTCCGGAGATACCTACGACCGTTTCATGGTTCGTCAGCAGGAAATCTGGGAATCTATAAAAATCATCAAACAGGCATACGAAAACCTTCCTGAAGGACCATTCCATGCGGATGTTCCGGATTTCTATCTTCCTGAAAAGGCAGATGTTTACAAGAAAATGGAAGCACTGATTTACCATTTCAAAATTGTAATGGGAGAAACAGATGTACCTAAAGGTGAAGTTTACCATGCTGTAGAAGGCGGAAACGGAGAATTAGGATTCTATCTTGTGAGTGATGGCGGAAGAAGCCCTTACCGACTGCATTTCAGAAGACCTTGTTTCATCTATTATCAGGCATATCCTGAGATGATTACAGGTTCTGTAATTTCAGATGCGATCGTTACGATGTGTAGTATGAATATTATTGCGGGAGAATTAGACGCATAAAAGAAATTATAGATTTTGGATTATAAATTTTAAATTAATCTAAACTCTTTAAATATAAATTAATATCAAAATTGATAAGATTTTTAGAACTAAGATTTTCATCTAAAATCTAAAATCTAAAATCTAAAATCTTTAAATATGAGCGAAACAATAGCTTTTAAACCGGAAAGTTTAGCACAGGTACACAAAATCATCGCAAGATATCCTGAAGGAAGACAAAAATCTGCCCTTATTCCTGTACTTCATTTGGCACAGAAAGAATTCGGAGGCTGGTTAGACGTTCCGGTAATGGATTATGTTGCAGAATTATTGAGTATCAAACCTATCGAAGTTTATGAAGTAGCTACTTTCTACACTATGTTCAACATGAAGCCGGTAGGTAAATATGTTCTGGAGGTTTGCAGAACCGGACCTTGCATGGTTTCGGGAAGTGAAAAAATCCTTGACCATATCCGTACAAAACTGAACATTAAAGACGGACAGACTACGGAAGACGGAATGTTTACTTTAAAACCTGCTGAGTGTCTGGGAGCTTGTGGATATGCTCCGATGATGCAGTTAGGGAAATTTTTCCATGAAAATTTAACGATAGAAAAAGTAGACGAGATCCTTGATCTTTGCAGAGAAGGACAGATCGCTTTAGACTAATAGAAATTTTAAATTCTACATTTTAGATTTTAAATTATTCACTTAACGTTTAATCATAATTAATGCAAGAAGCCAAAAGCCTATTGCAAGAAGCAAATAACAATGAGTAAAAAACTTTTACTTAAAAACGCACATATTGAAGGCATCCGCTACTTTGAAACCTACCGTAAAAACGGAGGTTATGAAGCTGCTGAAAAAGCCTTAAAAATGACTCCTGACGAAATTCTTGAAGAAGTAAAAGCTTCAGGGCTTCGTGGACGTGGTGGAGCAGGATTCCCAACAGGAATGAAATGGAGCTTCCTTGCAAAACCGGAAGGTGTTCCGAGACACCTTGTTGTAAATGCCGACGAATCTGAACCGGGAACGTTCAAAGACAGATATCTGATGGAGTTTCTTCCTCACTTACTGATCGAAGGAATGCTTATTTCATCGTACTGTTTAGGTTCAAATGTTTCTTATATCTACATCCGTGGAGAATACTCATGGATTCCCGATATTCTGGAAGAAGCCATTGAAGAAGCGAAGGCAGCAGGATTTTTAGGTAAAAATATTTTAGGAACCGGTTTCGATTGTGAAATTTACGTTCAGAGAGGTGGTGGAGCATACATCTGTGGTGAAGAAACCGCATTGCTTGAATCTCTTGAAGGTAAAAGAGGAAATCCGAGACTGAAACCGCCATTCCCTGCTGTAAAAGGACTTTGGGAAAGACCAACGGTAGTAAACAACGTTGAATCTATTGCGGCAGTTGTTCCGATCATTGAAATTACAGGAGCTGAATATGCTAAAATAGGAGTTGGAAGATCTACAGGAACAAAATTGATTTCTGCTTGTGGAAACATCAACAAACCCGGAGTGTATGAAATCGACATGACCATTACGGTTGAAGAATTCATTTACTCTGAAGAATATTGCGGAGGAATTAAAGACGGGAAAAGATTAAAAGCCTGTATTCCGGGAGGAAGCTCTGTTCCGATTGTTCCGGCTAATTTATTATTAAAAACCGTAAACGGAGAACCTCGATACATGAACTACGAATCTTTGGCTGACGGTGGATTTGCTACCGGAACCATGATGGGTTCGGGAGGATTCATTGTTTTGGATGAAGATCAGTGTATCGTAGAACATACCATGACTTTAGCGAGATTTTACAATCACGAAAGTTGCGGACAATGTACGCCTTGCCGTGAAGGAACAGGATGGATGTACAAGATTTTAAAGAAAATCGAGAAAGGAGAAGGAAAAATGGAAGACATCGATTTACTTTGGGACATCCAGAGAAAAATCGAAGGAAACACAATTTGTCCGTTAGGTGATGCAGCAGCTTGGCCTGTTGCAGCGGCTATTCGTCACTTCAGAGATGAATTCGAATGGCACATTAAAAACCCTGAGTTATCACAGACTCAGAACTACGGATTGGCACATTATGCAGATCCGATTCCTGCAGTTGAGAAGAATGCTTAAGATGAAAAAAATATTGGCAGTAGGTCTAATGATGTCGGGTTTTGTTTTCGGACAGGTAAAAAAAGATACATTAGAAGAAAAAGAATATAAACTGGAGGCGACTCCATACAAAGCTGAAAAAAAAGAAAAACCTTTACCCTTAAGCAAAAAAGGTCAGGTTTTCGTTTTCTACGGATGGAACAGAGCGGCTTACAGCAATTCTGACATTCATTTCTCGGGAAACGGTTATGATTTTCAGTTGAATAATGTCTCTGCGAAAGACAGACCAACGAAATTCGGAATTGTTTATTTCGATCCAAGCTGGTTTACAGTGACACAGTATAATTTCAGACTTGGTTATTTTATTAAAGATAATTTAGCTTTGGTTTTAGGAATTGATCACATGAAATATGTAATGAACCAGGATCAGACGGTTGGGTTTTCAGGAAATATTTCAGATCCGAAATATGCAGCGATGGTACAGAACGGGCAGGTAAATCTTGCTGATGAAAAGTTCCTTACTTTTGAGCATACAGACGGATTAAATTATGAAAATGTCGGGCTTGAAAAATATAAAAATCTGGTTCATAAAAAAAACATTGATCTGGTATGGTCTTACGGAGCCGGAATCGGGTTTATGTTTCCAAAAAGTAATGTAAAGCTTTTTGGTAATGAGAGAAGCGACCGTTTTCACGTTGCCGGAATGGGAACCGATTTAAGATCCAGTCTTAACCTTGTATTCTGGAAAAACTGGATGCTGAGAGCAGAAGTAAAAGCCGGGTACATCAATATGTGGGACATTAAAACGACATTAAATAATAAACCGGATAAAGCCAGACAGGATTTTGTTTTCGGACAGGTTCTCGCCGGAATCGGATATACATTTAATACAAAAAAGTATAATTAAAACAGAGCTTAATTGCTAAGGCAAAAGCGAAAAGCATAGAATATGAGCGAAGAGGTTAAAAAATTCAAAATAACGATAGACGGACAGACTACTGAAGTTTTGCCGGGTACTTCTATTCTGGAAGCTGCAAGACAAATCGGCGGAAAATCTGTACCTCCTGCAATGTGCTACTACAGCAAACTGGAAACCAGTGGCGGAAGATGCAGAACCTGCCTTGTGGAAGTTTCCAAAGGATCTGAAGCAGATCCGCGTCCTATGCCGAAATTGGTGGCAAGCTGCAGAACCAACGTAATGGATGGGATGGAAGTAAAAAATCTTACTTCCGAAAAAGCTCAGGAAGGTAGAAAAGCAGTTACGGAATTCCTTTTGGTAAACCATCCGTTAGACTGCCCTATCTGTGATCAGGCCGGTGAATGTCATCTTCAGGATTTAGGTTACGAACACGGAAATCTTGAAACCAGAACGGAATTCGAAAGAAATACGTACGATGCCGATGATTTGGGTCCGCACATCAAACTGAATATGAACCGTTGTATTCTTTGTGCAAGATGTGTACTCGCTGCAAACCAGTTAACCGGAGAAAGAGAACACGGAATTTTGTTCAGAGGAGATCACGCTGAAATTTCAACCTACTTAAATAAAGCTTTGGATAATGATTTCATCGGAAACGTAATCGACGTTTGTCCGGTAGGAGCATTAACCGACAGAACAGCACGTTTTTCAAGCAGAGTATGGTTTACAAAACCAATGAACGCTACCTGCAAATGTGATAAATGTTCCGGAAAAGCCGTAGTCTGGATGAAAGGTGACGAAATCGTGAGAGTTACCGCAAGAAAAGATCAGTGGGGAGAAGTTGAAGAATTTATCTGCGACACCTGCCGTTTCGACAGAAAAGAACTTTCTGACTGGAATATTGAAGGTCCGAGACACATCGACAGACATTCAGTAATTTCATTGAACCACTACGAAAAGCCTAAAGATGAACTAAGAGTTTTAGATAATCCGATGGCAAAGGAAATCAGTGAAAAAGACGAAAAATAATACTAAATTATAAATTTTAAATTATAGATTTTAAATGAATTACAATCTATAATCTAGAATCTAAAATCTAAAATTCAGAATGGATTTACTTACATTTAAACTTATACTTGTATTTGCGCTTTTCCTGCTTTCGTTAACGATTGCAGCCTACTCTACCTGGGCAGAAAGAAAAGTTGCTTCTATTATGCAGGACAGAATTGGTCCCAACCGATCAGGACCTTTCGGATTGCTTCAGCCTTTAGCCGACGGTGGAAAGTTTTTCTTTAAAGAAGATTTTACCCCTGCGAACGCAGAAAAATTCCTTTTCGTACTGGGACCGGCTTTGGTGATGTTTATTTCATTAATCACAGGCGCAGTTATTCCTTGGGGTAAAAGTTTAAATATTGCAGGTACTTCTTACGATCTTCAGGTGGCAAACATTGATGTTGGTGTACTATTCATAATCGGAATGGCTTCCATCGGAGTTTACGGAATTATGATCGGAGGTTGGGCTTCTAACAACAAATATTCATTATTAGGAGCGATCCGTGCTTCTTCTCAGATGATTTCTTATGAATTGGCAATGGGATTGGCTTTGCTTTCCATCATTATGATGACAGGAAGTTTAGATTTAAAAGAAATTACGGAAAGCCAGACAAACGGAAAACTGTGGGGATTCATTCCTTGGGTTTCGGGGCTTAACTGGAATATTTTCTACCAACCGATTGCTTTCTTAGTATTTATTGTAGCGGCTTTGGCAGAAACCAACAGACACCCTTTCGATTTACCTGAGTGTGAATCTGAATTGGTAACAGGATATTCTACAGAGTATTCTTCCATGAAATTAGGATTGTATATGTTCGGCGAATATGTGAATATGTTTATTTCGAATGCTTTCATGGTTGTTCTGTTCTTCGGAGGTTACAATTATCCCGGAATTGAATGGGTTACTCAGAACTGGGGCGAAAATACAGCCGGAATTTTGAGTATTGTGGCATTTTTAATTAAAACCATCATCGGAATTCTGATCTTTATGTGGATCAGATGGACACTTCCGAGATTCAGATATGATCAATTAATGCACTTAGGATGGAAAACTTTAATTCCAATGGCATTGGTTAACCTGCTGGTTACAGGAGCTGTAATTTTAGCATTTGGAAATTAATTAATTTGAAAATGAGCTGATGTGAAAATGTGATGATGCGATCAACTTCCATCTCCCGGCTTCCATCTTCTAACATTTAATAATAAAAAAAATGAAACTTACGAACAGATCAAAAGTTGTTTCTAATAAAGAAATGACCCTTGCTGAAAAAATCTACTTACCTGCGATTTTTACAGGAATGGGGATTACATTTAAGCATGCTGTAAGAACCGTATTGAAAGGGGCTCCCGCAGTATACTCGTATCCGGAAGTACAGAAACCGAGAGCAGAAATCTGGAGAGGTCAGCACGTTTTGAAAAGAGACGAGGAAGGCAGGGAAAGATGTACGGCTTGCGGACTTTGTGCGGTGGCATGTCCTGCAGAAGCAATTACCATGACTGCTGCAGAGAGAACCAAGGAAGAAAAGCATCTTTACAGAGAAGAAAAATATGCATCGGTATATGAAATTAATATGCTGAGATGTATTTTCTGCGGTATGTGTGAAGAAGCCTGTCCGAAATCTGCGATCTATCTTACCGACAGATTAGTGGACGTGGAAACCAACAGAGGTTCTTTCATTTACGGAAAAGATAAATTGGTAGAAAAAATAAATGAAAGGATTGACATCACAGAAAGACAATCCGAGAAACAAAAAAATGCGGTAAAATAATGGATCAGTTTTTATTTTTCTTGGTGGCGTTTTTAGCAGTGGCAAGTGCGGTTTACTTCGTTTTTGCGAGAAATCCTCTGTACGCTGTTTTGTCATTAATTGTTACAATGTTCTCTATTGCGGGCATGTACATCCTTCTGAATGCACAGTTCCTTGCGATTATCCAGATTATTGTGTATGCCGGAGCGATCATGGTATTGTTCCTTTACATTCTGATGATGCTTAACCTTAATAAACAAGACGAAAGTAAGAAGGGCAATACTTTAAAATTTGCCGGAGTTTTTACAGCAGGACTTTTGTTAATTGGAGTTTTAGGCGTTTTCAGAGGTGTTCAGCAGAACCAGATCGTTGTTGAAAATGTAGACAACGGAGTTGGTTTGACGAAAAATCTGGGAAGACTTTTGTTTAATGAATATGTTTTGCCGTTTGAGCTTGCATCCATCCTTATTTTGGCAGGTATTGTAGGTGCGGTATTAATCGGTAAAAAAGATCTATAAAATTATGGGAGAAGTAAATACATTTATACAAAGCGTCCCTCTGAATTATTTCATCATACTTTCATCAGTACTGTTCTGTTTGGGAGTTTTAGGAGTATTACTGAGAAAAAACGCGATTGTTATTTTGGGTTGTGTAGAGCTTATGCTGAATTCTGTAAACCTTTTACTGGCTGCGTTTTCTGCATACAAAGGTAATGGCGACGGACAACTTTTAGTTTTCTTCATTATGGTGGTTGCTGCTGCGGAAGTAGCGGTAGGTCTGGCAATTATTGCTATGCTGTATAGAAATACCCGTTCTGTTGATGTAAGTATATTTAATAAATTAAGAGGATAAGAATGGAAAATTTAGTGTATGCAATAATACTTTTACCACTTTTAGGTTTTCTTATAAACGGACTTTTCGGAAAAAATCTTCCAAAAATAGTTGTCGGTAGTTTGGCTACAGCAATGGTTTTTGCATCTTTCTGCATCGCAGTAAGTATTTTCATGAATTTTGATTCTGAAAGCCAGCCTGTCATTGTAAAAGCTTTTGAATGGTTCAGAGTAAACGGAGTTCAGATTAATTTCGGGTTCCAGATCGATCAGTTATCATTAATGATGGTGATGATCATCACAGGGATCGGATCTTTAATTCACCTCTACTCTATCGGATATATGAGCCACGATAAAGGTTTCTATAAGTTTTTCACTTATCTGAATCTGTTTATCTTCTCTATGTTGTTATTGGTAATGGGAAGCAACTACTTAATCCTGTTCATCGGATGGGAAGGTGTAGGATTGTGTTCTTATCTACTGATCGGATTCTGGTACACCAACGAAGAGTATGGTAAAGCGGCAAGAAAAGCGTTCATCATGAACAGAATTGGTGATCTTGCTTTATTGATCGGTATTTTCATGTTAGCTTCACAGACGAATGCTGTAGATTATTTAACAATCAAAGAAAATGCAGGAAAATTTGAATTGGACGGAACGGTAATCATTTTCATTACAACGAGTTTATTTATCGGTGCTACCGGTAAATCTGCTCAGGTTCCATTATATACATGGTTGCCGGATGCGATGGCGGGACCTACTCCGGTTTCAGCGTTAATTCACGCCGCAACGATGGTAACGGCAGGTATTTATTTAGTGGTAAGATCCAACTTCTTATTCACTTTGGCACCTACCGTTCAGGGAGTAATTTTATTCATCGGATTCTTAACGGCAGCTTTAGCTGGATTCTACGCGCTTCGTCAGAACGATATTAAAAAAGTACTGGCGTATTCTACCGTTTCCCAGTTAGGATTCATGTTCATCGCTTTAGGTCTTGGAGCTTATACAACAGCGATGTTCCACGTAATGACACATGCTTTCTTCAAGGCATTATTGTTCTTGGGAGCAGGATCTGTAATCCACGCGATGAGCAACGAACAGGATATGCGTTTCATGGGAGGTCTGAAAAAGTACATCCCGATCACACACGCTACATTCCTTATCGGAACATTGGCAATCTCAGGATTCCCTTTGCTTTCAGGGATGATTTCCAAAGACGAAATTTTAGTGGCAGCTTTTGCTAAAAATCCGGTATACTGGGTAATTTTATTTGTTTTAGCGGCTGTTACGGCTACTTATATGTTCAGATTGTATTATCTTACTTTCCACGGAGAGTTCAGAGGTACAGAAGAACAAAAACACCACTTACACGAAAGCCCTTCGAATATGACATTACCATTGATCGTATTGGCTGTTCTTTCTGTTTTGGGTGGATTAATTAACCTTCCTCACTTCATCGGTCACGGTCATTATGCCAAATTAATGGAATGGCTGAAGCCGGTTCTTACAGAGGAAAGCTTTAAACAAATGGAAGCAACTCTTTCGGGAGTTCCGTTTGGGACTGAAATGATACTTTTAGGAGCAACAGTAGTAATGTTCTTCTGCGTTTGGTTCCTTGTTAAAAATACTTATGTGAATAAGAAAAAACAGGCATTACCGGAACAGCAGTACACAGGATGGGAAAAACTGTCTGCTAAAAAATTATACATTGACGAAATTTACAATGCATTAATTGTAAAAACTGTTGAAGGATTAGGACGCGGAGGAAAGATGTTTGATAAAGGTATTCTTGATCGTTTTGTGGACTTCGTAGGTGAAGGAGCTGAAGACAGCGGAAAAGCCATGAAACGTATCCAGAACGGAAATGTTGAGAATTACATCTTAATCATGTCTTTGGCTGTGGGAATTATACTGATTGTTAACTTTATATTACAATAATGTCTGGTTTATTATTAACACTATTACTATTACCTCTGGTAGGTTCGGGATTAGTTTTTGCATGGAAAGATAAATCCAGCAAATATTTGGCACTGGGAATTGCGTTGGTACAAATGCTGATTACCTTCTACATCACTGCGGATTTTGATTTTAATCCTACGGTAGACAGCGTATTGCAGCACGAGATCAACTATCCTTGGTCACAATTCATGAAGAGCTCTCTTCATTTCGGAATCGATGGAATGAGTCTGCTTCTTTTATTATTAACCAATATTCTGGCGCCCATCATTATTTTATCTTCATTTAATGAAAATGTAAGCTACAGAAATACATTCTATGGTTTAATTCTGTTAATGCAGTTCGGTCTTGTAGGAGTTTTCACTTCGCTGGACGGTTTGCTGTTCTACATTTTCTGGGAAGTTACTTTGATTCCGATCTGGTTTATTGCCGGAATCTGGGGTCAGGAAAATAAAAGATTTGAATTCACTACGAAATTCTTCGTTTATACCTTCGTTGGATCATTATTCATGTTAGCAGGATTGATTTATGTATACAATCACTCTGCATCTTTTGCGCTGACAGATCTTTATAATGCCCAGTTAAACGAAACACAACAAACCGTTGTATTCTGGTTTATCTTCTTTGCTTTTGCAGTGAAATTGCCGGTTTTCCCTTTCCACACGTGGCAGCCGGATACGTATACCTATTCGCCAACACAAGGTTCCATGCTTTTATCAGGGATCATGCTGAAAATGGCGATCTATGGAGTTATGCGTTATTTATTACCAATCACTCCCCTTCCGATTGCAGGAATTTCAGGACAGATTGTGATCATTTTAGCTATTGTGGGAATTGTTCACGGAGCTTTAATCGCGATCATCCAGACTGATATGAAAAGAATTATTGCATATTCTTCTTTCTCTCACGTTGGATTAATGGTGGCAGGTATTTTTGCTTCAGCCGTAATAACCTTAAGAGGAAACTTCAATATCGAAGGAGCTGAAGGAGCTTTGGTACAGACTTTTGCTCACGGTATTAACGTTGTAGGTCTGTTCTACTGCTGTGATATTTTATACAAAAGATTTAAATCAAGAGACATCAGACAGATGGGAGGTTTGGCGAAAGTTGCTCCTAAGTTTGCCGTATTGTTCTTGATCATTATATTAGGTTCAATGGGAGTTCCATTGACCAATGGATTCATCGGGGAATTTATCCTGTTGAAATCGGTATATGATTTTAACGGATTGGCAGCAGTAATTGCAGGTCTTACCGTAATCCTTTGTGCTGTCTATTTATTGAGATTCTACGGAAAAGCAATGTTCGGACAGGGTGATGAAGCTGTTTTAAGCA
Source organism: Chryseobacterium gambrini (assembly GCF_900156825.1). Taxonomy (GTDB): domain Bacteria; phylum Bacteroidota; class Bacteroidia; order Flavobacteriales; family Weeksellaceae; genus Chryseobacterium; species Chryseobacterium gambrini. The sequence goes on from NZ_FTOV01000005.1 coordinate 276,597, forward strand.
CAGTAAAAGATCTTTCTGCAGTAGAATTCTCTGTATTGGCAAGTTTAGCGGTTTTTGTGATTGTATTTGGTATTTTCCCACAACCGATAATCGAAATGGTGAATAGTTCGTTGAAGTTTATCTACCAATCAATGGTAAGCTAATTTGATATTTTAAGAAATGAGTGTTTTAATTATTGTTTTCCTAACGGCAGTTGTTGCGTTATTTTCAGGAGTTTTTGAACAAGGGAAATTCGCAAGATACATTGGGATTTTGGGATTAATCATCGCATTATGGGTAAGTTTCATGCCGGAATGTGCTTTCTTCGGACAGTACAAACATATGTATGACTACACCGCCAATACTGCGCTATTCACAAAAATATCAATCGTAACGACATTATTGTTGTTCTTTCTGGGCGGTTTTGCATTCAGCAACCACAGAAGCCACCAGTCTGAACTGTATGCTTTAATGCTTTTCGCTCTTTGTGGCGGGATTATCCTTTTCGGATATCAGAATATGGTAACGCTGTTCTTAGGAGTTGAAATCCTTTCTATTCCTTTATATGTAATGGCGGGAGCTAACAAAACAGATCTGAGATCCAACGAAGCTTCCATCAAGTATTTCCTGATGGGTGCATTCGCAACAGGTTTCCTGTTATTCGGGATCGCATTTATCTACGGAAGTGTAGGAAGTTTCGATTTATATAAAATTCAGGACTTCGGAGTTTCAAACCCGAAAGATGTGATGTTCATCTTAGGTGTTCTTCTGATTCTTTGTGCATTGGCATTTAAAGTTGCTTTAGCACCTTTCCATATGTGGAGTCCGGATGTTTATTACGGAGCCCCTTCATTAATCACGGCTTTCATGGCGAGTGTGGTAAAAATCTCAGGATTTTTCGCATTATTCAGATTAATGACGATAGGATTTGGCGGAGTTACAGAAAACTGGATTAATGTTTTCGGAGTATTTTTAATCATCACATTGCTTTTGGCAAACGTTATGGGATTGGCTCAGACAAATGCGAAAAGAATGTTGGCATACTCTTCAGTTTCTCACGCAGGATACATCGGTTTGGTATTCTTCGGAATGACAAGTCTTTCTACTTATAATTTAGCCTTCTATTTATTTGCATACGCTTTGGCTACAGTGGGAGTTTTCATGTGTCTGATTTATGTTGAAAAACTGAAAAGAGAAACCTCTTTCGGAGCGTTTAAAGGATTGGCAAAAACAGAACCTTTATTGGCAACGACTGCATCAGTTTCCATGCTTTCAATGGCAGGAATTCCTTTAACCGCAGGTTTCATGGGGAAATTCTCTTTATTTTCTCAGGCGATGAATTCTCAGCACGGAGTTTTCCTTGTTTTGATCGCTGTTTTAGGTTCAGCCGTTTCCATTGCTTATTATTTAAGACTGATTATTTCTATGTTCTTCTTCAAAGAAAGTACATTTAAATCTTCAGAAAAAGTAACGATCACGTACAACATCGTAGGAGTATTTGTTATTGCTTCAATCGTTGTTCTGGGAGTTTTCCCTGATCTGTTTGCAAGACTTTTCGGATTATAAAAAATCTTATTAAAATAGAGAACCACAACCTTTAAGTTGTGGTTTTTTTTTACCTTTACTCTAAATTTCAGTTTTTGTGTCACAGCTATATAAAAAAGACACTCCATTTCAGGTTTTTATTTCATTCAAAAAGTATTTGGATGTGTTGGAACACATTCGGTACAACGACCGTCTGGAATACCGCGCCAATTATGCTGAATCTCTAATTGAGAAAACCAAAAATTTCAGCGAATTCCGCGAGGGATTTCAGGAAGTATCTTTTCTGGAAAAAAACGAAGACCTCATCAAGCTTTTGCTTGCAGACCTCTTCCCTACCGGACTTACAAACAACGAAATAAAAGCGGCAAGCGTTCCGGTTTCCAATATCACCTTTAATTATACAGACCGTTTTAAAGCCATCTTAAAAGATGCGGGAAAAGACTTTGAAATCGAGATGCGTGATATTGATGACGACGAATTTTATGTATTCTGCTGCTGTCTTATTTTACAGAGCTATTTTAAAAAAGACATCAAAAGTACCATTCCTTTTTATTATGACATTCCCAATGCGCAGGGAATCATGAAGCACTATAAAATTACCGTGAATGCAGATTTCACGGAAATCTATCCGGCTGAAGGAACAAAAATACCTTCGGATGAAATTCTGGATATTTTGCTGGAAAACTTAGACGATTTTAAGCTCTGGAGAAAATATTTCCCTCCGGAATCATGGATCTTAAAAGGTTTTACCATTATTTCTCTGGTAGACTGCACTACAGAAATAGCCCTGTCTGATCTGAAATCTACCATGATTGAAGTAGATACAGAAAATTTCTCGCAGGATAAAAACCTTATTGAAATATTTAAATCTTACTTTGATATTGCAGAGCTGAATTTTGGTTTGATGCTTTACAATAAGAAAGAACAGCGGCTGGAAAAAATGCCGGTGTATGAAAATATTTTCACCAATCATATTCTGAACTTCTGGATCAATGCCATAGACGAAAACACCAGGAAAAGTACAATCATCAATCTGCATTACAATCCGAAGCCTATTGTCATCTCAAACCTCAACCATCTAGATGAAGAGGCGAAAGCAAAACCTTCGTTCAGCATTTTAAAGGAAAATAACATCAACAGCTTTATGGTTATTCCGATTGTGAAAGACAATGAGCTTTTGGCTATTATGGAATTTACCTCCCCCATTCCGAACAGTTTCAACGGTCTGAAACTGAAAAAAATGGAATCGTTCAGCAACATGATTATTTTCTCGCTGAGCCGATTCAGTTTTGAAAAAAATTATCAGATCGAGGCGATCATTCAGCGTGAATATACAACGATTCACGACAGCGTGGTCTGGAAATTCAGAAACGAAGCCGAAAAATATTTCAATGCTTCGCTTGGCAATAAAATATATTCTTTAAAAGAGATTTCATTTAAAAATCTTACTCCGCTCTTTGGCTTTTCAGACATCCGTTCTTCTTCGGAAAAAAGGTATAATCTGATGCTCGAAGACCTCAACCAACAGATTGATGGTCTTCACGAGATTTTTAATCTAACCCATTCAGATTCGGAAAAGTTTTTACTGGCTTTAGATATTTTTGAAAATGAACTCAACAATGAAATAAAAGCGGATACCGAACAACGGTTCCAGCGATTGGTAAGAGAAGAAATTCATCCTTATCTTCAGGCTAAACTGGAAGTAAAATCCTCCAGTGAAGTAAAGGCAAAAATAAAAGATTATTTTGCACAGGTTTTTAGCCAGACCGATCTCTTTTACACCAACAGGAAAAGTCTGGATGATTCGATAACCTTGGTCAACAGAAAACTGGCGGATGTTCTGGATGAAGCCCAGATACAGGCACAGCAGATTTTTCCGCACTATTACGAACGGTTTAAATCAGACGGGGTGGAGCATAATTTGTACACCGGACAAAACATTGCGCCCGATCTTCATTACCATTCAAAAATTGTTAACAAACTTCGTTACTGGCAGTTAAAGACAATCTGCAATATGGAAATTGAATTCAGGAATTTCAAAAAAGATCTTCCGGTGTGTCTTGATATTGCCTCGCTGATTTTTGTGTATAACGAAAAAATAGATATCCGCTTCAGAATGGATGAAAAACGTTTTGATGTAGACGGAGCCTATAACTCGTACTATGAAATCATTAAAAAACGGCTCGATAAAGCGCACGTAAAAGATTCAGACGACAGAATTACCTGTCCCGGAAAAATAACCATCGTTTATTTCGGGATGGAAAACCAGAGAGAATATCTGGATTACATCAATAAGTTACAAAAGAAAGGAGTTCTCCAGAACGACATTGAATTCTTAAAAGTAGAAGACTTGCAGGGAATTACAGGACTTTTAGCATTAAGAGTTTCATTAGCACAATAAAAAAGCTCATCCGGTCGGGTGAGCTTCTTCATTTGTTTCGTATTTATCTAAAGACTTAAAAACGCATATCCGAAAGACAAAACAGAAATTACAATTCCTGCCATAAATATCTTGTATGTAATGGATAAAAGCCTGTATTTTCTGTCTAAAACCTTTCCTAGGAAATACAAATCTTTCACCATAGAATCATAGATATAATCGCGGTCTTTGATGAGAACATTCATTGCATTCTGATAATCATCAAAAATCATCCTGTTGAAATTTCCGAAGAATAAAAGATTCACCTTTCTGTCGGCAACATCCTGTAAGCTGAATTTTGCTTTTGTTACATTCGGTTTTGTGGATAAGATCGCAAAAATGATGGTAAGAACCGCAGATAAAAGCAGGATAAAACTTGGAATAATCAAATGCGAATTCTTAGGCGTATCCAGCTTCGGAACCAGAACGGAAAGACAAACCGAGATGATGATCGCATTTACAGAAAGAAGAATATTCGCTTTGCTGTCGGCAATATCACTCAGCCTTGTATGATTGCTTAACGTAACTCTGAACAGCGTATCTACACTTCTGTCGGATTTCGGCTCTTTTTCTTTCGACTTTTTATTTTCAGAACTTTCTTTTTTATCCTCGTCTTTTTCCAACTTCTTTTCAATTTTTTTAATGTTTTTCTCCTTCAGAGGCTGCCATTCTTTTTTTGCATACTCTGTGTAGAACTGATGCTTATTTTTAAGCATATCCAGATTTCCTGCATTCCATTCGTCGTTAGAATAGCAGCGTACATTCGTAAGCTCCCATTCTTTCCTCAATGCATCGGAAATATCGTTATAATCGTGGCTTGCAAAATGGCTGCAGTCTGCATCTTTCACTATTTTTTCCAGAAGATTCTGCGGAACGTACGTTATTTTGGTTGCCAAAATAAGCTTCGAAACATCCTCGATATAGCTTTCCGGATAATTTTCCTGCTGCAGAAAATTTTTCATAATCTTTACACCTGCCTCTTCATGATTTTTGGCACACTCTATGTAACCAGTATCATGAAACCAAAGAGCCAGAATCACTTTTTCCTGATCTTCTTCAGAAAGAGGAGTGCTTCTGAGAATTTCTTCGGCCTTATTTACCGTGAAGGTAGTATGTATAAAATTATGATAAGAATATACTGAAGATAGTTTATCTTTGAATAAGGTTTCGACATAGTCTTTTGCTTTTTGTAAAATATTCATCATCGAAATTTTATTAATGTAAATTTATGAATTTATCCTTTAAAACTCATTTAAAAAATACTTCTCTGGTGATCAGAGTAGCATTGTCTGCCGGAGTTCTCTACTCCTGCGCAACATATAACGTAAAAAAGGGTAAAAACTTATCTGAAATTAAAAATTCTGATATAAAATCTGCCACCGATTTTAAAATATTTCTCGTAGGCGATGCCGGAAATGCAGACGAAGCACAGGCTCAGAACACCCTGAATCTGTTAAAAAGCCAGCTTGAAAAAGCCGACAGCAATTCGATGCTGATCTTTTTGGGCGATAATATCTATCCTTCCGGAATGCCAAAAGAATCTGATAAAAATTATCCACTGGCAAAACAGAAACTGGAAGATCAATTATCCATTGTAAAAAACTTTAAAGGCAAAACACTCCTTATTCCGGGAAATCATGACTGGTACAACGGATTGGACGGCTTAAAAGCGCAGGAAGAACTCGTAAAAAATTATTTAAACGATAAAAAAGCATTCCTTCCTAAAAATTCATGCCCGATTGATGATATTAATCTTACCAAAGACATCAAACTGATTGTAATCGACACGGAGTGGGCTCTGGTCAACTGGAACAACTATCCGGGAATTAATAAAAACTGCGATATTAAAACGCGGGAAGATCTTTTCACAGAGTTTAAAGATTTAATTAATAAAAATCAGGACAAAAGAATTATCGTTGCGCTACATCACCCGATTATCAGCACCGGAACTCATGCAGGATATACCTCTGCAAAATCTCATCTTTTTCCGCTGAAAAGTAAAATTCCGGCTCCGGGAGTTGCCAGTCTCATCAATGTGGTAAGAAGTTCATCGGGAGTAAGTCCTGAAGATCTCAACAACCAGCATTATGCAGATTTAGCCAACAGAATAAAAAGCATTGTTCAGGAAAAGGAAAACATCATTTTTGTTTCCGGGCACGATCATAATTTACAGTATCACGAATTCAGAAACATCAGACAGATCGTAAGCGGTGCCGGTTCTAAAGTAGATCCTGCAACAATTGGCGAGAAAACAGATTTTTCTTACGGAGGAAGCGGTTTTGCGGTTTTGAATATCAGAAAAGATAAAAGCTCGGATGTAGAATATTTTTCAACAAAAAATAATACGCTGGAACAGCTTTCGCACATTCAGGTGATCGATCAGCCGAAAGAATTTGTTAATAATTACCCGAATTCTTTTCCTTCTGAGATAACCTCAACCATTTATCCTGAAAAATTAACGAAAAAAAGAAAATTTTATACGTGGCTTTGGGGAGAACATTACCGAAAATATTACGGAATGCCTATTGAAGCTCCGACTGCGAATATTTCAACGCTTGACGGTGGTTATACTCCTTTTCGTGAAGGCGGCGGAAACCAGTCTAACAGTTTAAGACTGAAAGCACAGGACGGACAGGAATTTGTGATGAGAGGCGTTAAAAAAAGCGCAGTCCGTTTTCTGAACAATATGGCTTTTAAGAAAAGTACATTCGGGAACGAGCTGAACAATACCTTTCCTGAGAAATTCCTCTTGGATTTTTATACAACCAACCATCCTTTTACGCCATTTGCGGTAGGAAATATGGCAGATAAGATTGATCTTTTCCACAGCAATCCACGATTGTTTTATATTCCTAAGCAAAAAGCTCTGGGAGAATACAATCTGAACTACGGGGACGAATTATACATGATCGAAGAACGTTTTTCTTCTGATCCGAAAACGCTGGCTTCGCTGGATAACGCAACAGATATTCTTTCCACAGATGATGTTCTGAAGAATTTCAATAAAAATTACAAATATTCCGTAGATAAAGAAACCTACATCAGAGCAAGAATTTTTGATATGCTAATCGGTGACTGGGACAGACATTCTGACCAATGGAAATGGGCGGAATATAAAGAAGGCGACAAAGTAGTCTACAAACCGATTGCCAAAGACAGAGATCAGGCTTTCAGTAAATACGACGGAGCTGCTTTTAAAATCATTATGAATATTCCGGCAATCCGCCACATGAAAACCTTTAAAGATGATATTAAAAGTGTAAAATGGCTTGCTATGGAACCTTATCCTCTGGATTTGGTATTTCTAAAAGGTTCTACGCAGGAAGACTGGATTGCACAGGCGAAATACATACAGGAACATTTATCGGATAAAGATATTGATGAAACCTTTGCCAATCTTCCGAAAGAAGTTCAGGATGAAACCATTGCAGATATTCAGCGAAAACTGAAACTGAGAAAGACAAAATTAGCAACTTACGCTTCACAATATTATGAGGTACTGCAGGAAAAAGTTCCTCTTGCCGGAACGGTGAATCCTGATAAATTTGTGATTACAAAAACGGCAAACACCGTTAATGTAAAGCAATATAAATTAGACAAAAACAAAGAAAATCCGGAACTGGTTTTCGAAAAAACATATGACGATTCCAAAACGAAGGAACTCTGGATCTACGGACTGGAAGATGACGATATCTACGAAGTTTCCGGAGAGGGAAGACCTAAAATGAATATCCGTCTTATCGGAGGATACAATCACGATACGTACAATGTTTCCAATGGAAGCAAAGTAAAGATCTACGATTTTAAATCGCAGAAAAATACGTACAATACAAACGGTGCGACAAAAAACATTTCCGACGATTACGACATCAATACCTACAACTACAAACATCCGAAATACAATTTTGTTGCAGGATATCCGAATGCAGATTACAATCCGGATGACGGAGTGATTCTCGGTGCGTTGGTTAATTACACGGTCAACAATTTCATCCGCTCTCCTTTTACCCAAAAGCACAGCCTGAAAGTTAATTACTATACGGCAACCGGAGGTTTTAATGCCTATTATAAAGGAATTTTTAAAAAAGCCATCGGAAGCTGGGATTTTAATCTTGATGCAGGATTTACCACGCCGCGTTTCGCCGAAAATTTCTTCGGATTATCCAATGAAAGTATCTATGATAAGGAAGCAGATGACAGAAGATTCAACAGGGCAAGAATTTCAAAGATCAATTTTGCACCTTCTGTTTCCAAGAAAAGTTGGTCGAATGTTTTCAACCAGTTTCAGTTGACTTTTGAAAATAATAAAGTACAGCGAAACGGCGACCGTTTTGTAGATCTTTCACCCGATGTAAGACCTGAAGTTTTCGATAATCAGCAGTTTGCAGGAGGAAATTATACCTTCAGCTATAAAAATCTGGATAACAACGCTTTCCCGACTATGGGAATGGAATTTAAAGTAAATGCAGACTGGAAAACCAATCTTGCCGATACCAAAAGAAATTTTCTGATCTTAAAAGGAACGCTTTCCATAGATCACAGGTTAGACAGCCGCGGAAATTTTGTTTTTGCCAACTCCAGCAACGGAATGTGGATCAACAATAACAATTTTGATTTTTATCAGGCTGCAGCCATCGGCGGAAACAACGGAATGAGAGCTTTCAGAAACGACCGATTCTCAGGAAAATCCTATTTTACCAATAACTCGGAGATCCGTTGGGATTTTGGAAGGGTAAAAAACAATATTGTTCCGGCAAACATGGGCGTTTTACTGGGATATGATGTCGGAAGAGTGTGGAATGACAATGAGGACTCTAAAAAATGGCATCAGTCTGTAGGCGCAGGATTCTGGCTGAGTATTGTAGAAATGTTCTCCGCAAGACTGAATTATTTCTACGGAAGCGACGGAGGAAGAATTTCCGGAGGTGTAGGAATGACGTTTTAAAGTTATACAATTAAGATAAAAATCCGCAGAAAGTTTCTGCGGATTTTGTTATTAAAGTTTACAGTAAAATGCCAGAAAACTCTTTGGAGTTTTATCTGTGTAGAAATCATATTAGAAGTAGGTTCAGCGTTGCGTAGGAACGCTATCTTTAGAACATTTATCGTATTACAGATATCAATCCTACGGATTGATTTATAAATTAATTCTTATTTCTACACAGATTCTGCTCCTAAAGGAGCAAAGATCTTTTACTTCATTATACTTCGACAGGCTCAGCAAGACATTCCTAATACTAACTGTTGTTTTATGATTGTGTCAGACTGAGCCTGTCGAAGTCTTTTTGATAAAAACAGACAATTAAAATATATTTTTCATTATTGAAAATACGTTGTTGAGAGCCTTTCAGCATGACATCATTCTGCATGAGGTTTTATCTGTCTAAATTCATTTATTTCAAACTAAATTGATACACATTTCCGCCTTCTTTCCCATCCTTTTCATCGGCGATAAGTAAAGTTTTATCATCAGCAAAAACAATGGCTTCTTTTTGAGAATTGTGGTTGAGTGAAACTTTTTCAATCTTGGTCTTGCTGAAATCATCTGCTGAAAAACCGGTGAGGATCTGGATATTTTTATGGTTCAGGAGAACAATTTTATCTTTCGTGCTGTTGATGGTTGCGGAAGTAATTGCCGCATCGCTGTATCCTCCGTCAAGTTTTAATTTCCCGATCAGTTTTGCTTCAAAATCTCCTGCTTTGTTAGGAACCTGAAAAACTAAAAAAGTGCCGTCGAAACCTTTGCTTCTGTTTTTGGTGAAAAGGTAGAAATTTCCATTCATCTCTACGAAAGCCTCACAATCGTATAGCCAGTTGGATTTCTTTGGCGGAAATTCCGTCTGTCCTTCATAGTGAAAAGTTGTGGTCTGGGTAACTTTTGTGGATTTTTGGGAGGCATCTTTTAAATCAACTTTTAAAATCGATAAATTCTGCCTGTCATTATCATTATTTCCAAAGTCGCCGATGTAGATATTTCCGGCTGCATCTTTGGTAATATCTTCCCAGTCGTGGTTTTCTGCATTTTCTACCAGAACATCACTCGTAAGGTTTCCTTTTCGGTCTACTCCGTAAATAACGTTTTTATTTCCCTGATCTTCAATTGCCCAGATTGTATTGCTATCCTGAGACAAAGTAATACCGGAAACTTCCTTTAGTTTTTTAGGCAAAGAAAATTCAACCTTCAGATCATCGGTTTTGGGAGCTTCCTGAGCTTTGGGATTACAGCTCAACAGTAAAAATGACGATAAAACGACGATGCGCAACATATTTATTTTTTTAATTTTTTAAACTGAAAATAAGAGAACCTTATATTTTTCTCTAATTTATTAATAATCTGCTGATGATGGAGGAAAAATCCTGCCGCCAAACCAATAAGACTTCCGATAATGGTATCCAATAATCTTGCCTTCATTAAAATTTCCACATCATGATGAATTTCACTTGCTGTTTCCGCCAGAAGAATCGTTAAAGGCGTGATGAAAACCACTGCAAAACCGTAGTTTCTTACAATTAACAATTCAATAATAAACTGTAAAACGGTGATGATAACAATCATGACGATCTTTTCGGGATTAAACAAAAGAATCACCCATGCCAAACCAATTCCAATGAAAGTTCCCAGAATTCTGTGCATATTTCTCTGTCGGACGTGTTCAAAATTCCTGCCCTGCATAATGGCGACTGCTGCAATGGAAATCCAGTAAGTGTTTTTAAATTCCAGAAGATGACCGATGATTAAAGTAAGCGCCATAAAAAACCCGATGATGGTACTTTCTACAAATTTTGTATATCTTCTTTTGTTGAAACTTCTTCTCGGTACGGTTAGCACTTTGCTTTTTTCAATAAAAACGGAGTACAGAAAAGCAAAGGAACAGGAAAGTATCGCTCCCATTGCAACCAGTCCTACTCTTGTGGGGATCATTTCCAGATCAAACTTATAGGTACTCGCCATTGCTGCGACCATAATGAAGAAAAAATTTCCCGGTGGCGGAATTTTAAAATACGAAGAAATAAAATGCGCCAGAAAAGAAATAACGGCAACCGACAGCGCGGCAAAATAAATATTAAACCCGAAAAAAGAACTTACCGTAAAAGAGAAAACAATTCCGAAAGCACAGATCGCGAGATGAATCATTCTCTGTGTAATCGGCGCAGAAGTAAAATATAAAATCGTTAAAGCGCCCAAACTCGAAAGCGCGCCGTAATTCGGTTTTCCTAAAAAATATCCGATAAAAAGGCAGCTTCCGATGCACAGCGCGGCAAGAAAAGGAAAATGCCATTTCCTTTCCGTCTGCTTAAACTCCAAGAGATACTGAAATCTTTTCTGCGTCGGGTTCTGTACCTTCATTTACTGTAAACGTTTAGCTTTTTCCCACAATACATCCATTTCTTCCAGAGAAAGATCGGCAAGATTCAGATTCTGTTCTGAAGCTAAATTTTCCATTTTCTGAAATCTTGAAATGAATTTAAGATTAGTTCTTTCGAGTGCAGAATCGGGATTGATTCCTGAAATTCGGGCATAATTGATTAATGAGAAAAATACATCACCCAATTCCTGCTCTTTTTTATCCAGATCTGTTTCCGCATGAAATTCCTGAATTTCTTCATCCACTTTTTTCCACGCATCTTCAGCATCATGAAATTCGAAACCGATTCCTTTTACCTTATCCTGAATTCTGTAGGCTTTTACAAGACTCGGCAGACTTTTCGGAACGCCGCCCAGAATAGATTTGTTTCCTTCCTTCAGTTTAAGTTTTTCCCAGTTCTGTTTTACTTCCTCTTCGTCTTTCACTTCCGTGTCTCCGTAAATGTGAGGATGGCGGAAAATTAATTTTTCGTTCAAAGAATTAATGACATCCGCAATATCGAAACTGCCTTTCTCAGAGCCTATTTTGGCATAAAAAACCAGATGAAGCAGTACATCTCCCAACTCCTTTTTTATTTCGTGCAGATCATTCTGCAAAATGGCATCCGAAAGTTCGTAGGTTTCTTCCAGCGTTAAATGGCGGAGCGATTCCAGCGTCTGCTTCTGATCCCAAGGACATTTTTCGCGCAGATCGTCCATAATGTCTAATAATCTTCCGAAAGCTTCCAGTTTTTCCTGTTTGGTATTCATACGTTTGAGAATTCAAGTCTTACAAATTTACGTGAAATCTTTGTGAAAGTTCTTTTGTCCTGAAATAAATGAGGGTTGTCGTTGGCTTCGGCTCCGCTCAGCCAACGGTGTTGCTCATTCCTTTGTGATTCTTGGTTTTATTCTACAGACCATCATAGTTGGCTTCGGCTCCGCTCAGCCAACGGTGTTGCTCGTTCCTTTGTGATTTTGAGTTTATTTTACAGACCATCATAGTTGGCTGAGCGAAGTCGAAGCCAACAGTTTTGCTCATCCCATTATGATTCTTGGTTTTATTCTACAAACCATCATGGTTGGCTGAGCGAAGTCGAAGCCAACGTTGCGGTTTCATTACATTCTGCGGTTGGCTTCGGCTCCGCTCAGCAACCGATTACGCTCAGCCAACCTTATCCCTTCATCTTTTTATGGCAATTTCCCACAATCAGCGGGGCGGCTTCCAGTAATTTTATGAGCTGGAAGTAGGGAATGATGATCTTCTTTTCCGTTTCACAACTGAAATTTCCCAACGAGAAGTAGGCTGTTGCCGACAGAAAATCATCAAAATCCTGCAAAGTGCAGACTTTAAAAGCGTTCTGAAATACGCGTAGCGGATTCCGGTATTCTTTTTCTGAAAGGCTCATTGTTGTTTTGGGAAAACTGATTTCCGTTGAGTTTTTAAACTTCCCTTTTTTACCTTTTTTCGCGATGTGATGAGCAACGAGAATGAATGACCGTAACGATTGGTACAAATAGAAAATTTCGGCGGGTTCTTTTGCAATTCGGGTGTTTTTCTGTACTGAAGATTGAACCATTTCATTTAGGGTTTCTTTTGTTGCAGCAGGATCATTGAACTGGAAAAAGGTTTCCAGTAAATTTATGGCGGTATGTTTTCTCGTTCCTGACCAGAATTTGGCTTCGAAATCTGTTTTTTTCTTTTTCATGAGTCTGTTTTTGGGTTATCGTTTTTTATGAATTTCAACAGGTTGGTTTTTAATAGGTTGGTTTTTCGCAAAGGCGCAAAGTTGTTTTAAAATAGTATGCTTTAAGACGCAAGGATTTTATCTGCGATAAAATTTATCATCAACATTATAAAAGAAAATCTTTGATTTTCTCTTTGCGTCTTAAAAGAATAGGACTTTTATCAAATCTTGCGCCTTAGCGTTTTTCCAATATTTATATAGATTCTTATTCTTATTCTTATTCTTAAATTTAAACATCATCCTTTATCGAAAATCTTTGATTTTCTTGCGCCTTAAAGATTTGATATGAATAAAAAAACTTTGCGCCTTCGCGTTTTCCAACAAGAATATTTTTATTTATAAAAAGCTTAAACAAGCCCTTTAAAAAATTCTAAAATCAGTTTATTCTGATGACAAAAGTTTGCCAAATGGAACAACAGCGCTTCCCGATCTTTGGCAGAGAAACCTTCTGCATTTTTTAAATTCCTTTCGGGATGAAAATAATTTGGAAAATTAAAAGAAAGCCAGTACTTTTAAGGGTGATTTTTAGCGTACTTCGGCTTTCCTTTAGGCGTAAAGGAATTTCGAAGGGTAAAGGTTTTTGGATAAAACTGTACTCCGACTTCCTGCGTTTGCGGGCAGTCTCGGTGTAGCGCTGTTGTTGGTTTTGCAGCAGAACTCCGTTTATTCGGGAGGTGCTGAAAACAGCAGGGTTGAGATCTTCTTATTCATCATCTGTGTATTTTGAAAATTTGTAACTGAAACCTATCCAAAGACCCCATTTTTACCGACGAAAAAGTGCTGAACTTTTTGTTGTCGGCTTGGAATGCGTCTTTTCAATTAGGCTTTTGAGGCTTTTGCTAATTCGCTGATACAAATATAAAAAAAATAATTTATACCACACTATAGTAGGGTAAAAAAAATGGAAAAAATATTTACATTTGAGACTTATCAATTTGATTTTGCTTTTATTGAACATGTAAAGACATTAAGAATATCAAAAGGTTGGTCTCAAGAAACACTTAGCATCGAGATGGGAGTTGCTAAAAAATTTATAGGAAATGTTGAATCTTATAAGCAACATCAAAAATACTCTACCCGCCATATTACGTTACTGGCAAAAGCATTCGGCTACAAAAATATTTCCGAACTCATGGACTTTCCACAACACGACCGAATTAAAGTAACCGTGAAGCAGGTTTACAACGAAAGCGGAACAAAGGTGATGGAAAGTAAAGTGGTGGGAATTGAGGGGATTGAATAAAAAAACTCCTGAGTTTTCAGGAGTTTTTGGTTGGTATATAAAATCGTTTAATATTCAGTTTTAAGCACTTTCCTTTTCTGACATATATTTACAATTTAATTTATTCAATATCACTTTTTATATGTATCAGATACATATTCTTGCTTAATAATTATTATTTCATATTCAACAATATATGTACAACTTCAACAGTTTCCCCATTATTATCATGTCTGGAAATACCAACTTTCATATTTGCAAAATTATGCAGTTCATCTCTTACACTAAATCCTGAAATAGGATACTTATCACCGTAATTATCATTGGAATTTAAATTCTTAATGTATTGAGAATAACTAATCCACAAATTATCAAATCTTTCAGCCTCACCAAATACAATTATAAACTTGCGTTGAAGTTCATGTGTATCATATTTTGAAAGTAATTTTATGAGATGTCCTGAAACTACGGTGTTCTTAGGTCCACAACTTTCAAGTCTAAAACATTCAATAATAGTAACAGGAATTCCATTATTCATTCTAATCATTATATCTATTTCGCCTGCATCTTTACCATTGCTAGAAATTCCGGATCTCGTTTGATCGGCAACATTATGTCCTTGTGTTCTCAACAAATCAACTATATCATCATTAATTAAATTTTCAATTTGCTTCTGAAATTTTCTTTCAAGAATTCGTGATCCTACTTCAATAAGATCATTAAGAATCTTATCAAGTGAATACATTGCATTATTTTCTGGTTCTAAATTATCAATTTTATATAAGCCTAGGAGTTTATGTACGTTTACTCCTGTAGCACTTACCTCACATGGTATTGTCTTGAAAATATTTTCCGTTCCTATTTTTCGTACAAAAACATAGTTAAATAAGTGAGGAGTCATTGAATTTATACATTCTGGACAGTTACATGGAATTTTTTCAGGAACGTCAGGATAATTTAAGGATTGATGAATATCATTTAACTCTTTGCGTATGATTTCAAGTAAAAAAGATGCAATATTTCCATGAATCCAAATAAATAGTTTACGAGAATATTGATCCGTAGTTATCAATGCTCTTGTATTTTCTCTTTGAATAATTACTCCATTTTTCCAGAAGGTTTTATCGAAAATCAATTTTCTTGTTCTTACGATAAATCTAGCCATTATTCCTGCAGGCATAAAATCATAATGATACTCAAACCGTAAATTATCATTATAATCCCAATCAAATTCAAGTTTTTCAGGTTTAAGTAACTCTGGGATTAAAAAAACATTTTGTTCAACTTCAAAACACAATTCAAACTTCTTCATTAGCGTAACTATATATGGATGTTTATCACGCGGAAATTCATAAAGAATAGAATCTAACATATCAGGATCAAATTCGCCATTACGAGCTATAACTTCTTTAGAATCAAGTATCTTATATACAGCATTTGTAGCCCATTCTGGTTTCAAGAACAAGATATTTCTCAACAAATTATCATCTTGAAAATGAAGAAAAACCCCAAGATCATGAAAATATTGACTTAAGAAAAGTGCTCTTTGATTAGATAAGCCGTGTTGATTACAAATATTTAAATATTCTTCTGCTGAAATATAATTTGAATCCAAGGATTCCAATATTGTTCTTATTTCTAACCAAACTTTAGGAAGCTTATCTCCAATTAATGGTAGAGAATTGATTTCATTTTCAATTTTTGTTGTTAGCAAATCAATATTCTTCCCACTACTAGCACTAACTTGATGGAACGAAACAATATTTTTAAATTTTGCTTTTAATGACCTTTCATCAATATTAATTATCCTCTCATCTATCTTATTTAATACAATTATAATAGGAGAATTATTACTCAAAAGACGAATAACATTTAGCCAATAATCAAAACTAATCAAATGCTGATCAGTTCTCGCTTCCCAAACTAATAGATAAAGAGATCTATTTGTTAGGAAAAATTGATGTGTTGAATGATAAATTTCCTGACCTCCAAAATCCCATACGTTAACTCTAAAATCAGGTGATGACAGAGTCTTTATTCTCCAGGATTTTATATCAATTCCTTCTGTAGTATTAGTTTCAGGTATTGAATTATGTATTAAACGATTCATTAAGTAAGTTTTTCCAACATTACCTTGTCCAACTATTAATAATTTTGCTTCAAATAATTGTACATTATCACCTAGAGATAAATAATAGTTTATGATTCCTGAAGCTCCTTGAGAGGAAATTTCTATTGGAACTTTACCAATTGGATTACTATCAAAATCCAAAAATTCAAGCGAGGTAAGATTTTCAAACTCCTTCGGCAATGAAGAAATTTTATTTCCGCTTAAGTTCAATCTCTTTAACTTTTTAAGCTTGCCTATGCTAGTTGGCAAATATTTAAGGTCATTAAAACTTAGATCAAGTTCAATTAAATTTTCCAAACAATCAAATGCATCATCCTCTATTGAGCTTATTTTATTCTCGGATAAATCTAACTTTTCTAAAGTATTAATATCACTAATTGCGCTCGGGAACACTTGTAATCTGTTCCCTTTAATACTCAAGTCTTTGCATTTTGGATATTCTACAAAGTCATCAGAGATTGATGTTATTTGATTATAGCTAATATCAACTTTTTCAATATCCATTAAATTTCCAAAATAATGACCACTTATCAAATTTATTTGATTATCTCCTAAGTTCAAATATTTAATATTTTCAAGAGTAAATACAATAGTTGGTAATTCTTTAAGAATATTATTTTTTAAACTTAAATGCTCTAATCTTTTAAATTGAAAAAACCAGTCTGGAATTTCTGGAATTGAATTACCAAATAAATCTAAATACTTTATCTCTGTACATATTTTTAGCTCATTAGGAATTCTCTTTAACCTTCCAGTGGTTAGTTGAACTTTATGTGTATTATATTTTAGATCTTTTAGTTTATTTTTGATATGTGGTTTCATACAAGTTTAGTTAGTATTGCTTAGCAAAGTATTAGTATTTTTAGACAATGAATTAAATAATAAATGAACCTTCTCAAACAATGAAATTGTGCTAACCAAATAAGTCCTTTGAAAATTTATTCCGAAGTTAGTTGTAATCTCAGCCCAACTATCAAAAATCTCCAATTAGCTTTATTTACTCTCAAAAGCTTTGGGCTATTTCATTAAAATTATTTCTTAGTTTTGATAAATTCTATTTATTGCTTAATTCACAAATGTAATAATAAGAAATTATCAACGTTTACGGCAATCCGTATTTATACGGAATTTATATAGAGTATATTAGCTTTTTATATCAAAAATTTATGCAACAAAAAAACCTCATCATTTCTGACGAGGTTTTATATTTTAAATTCAAGCAAATGAATTATCCCTGCTTTCTGTGGGTGCTTTTAGGAGCAGATTTTGCGGCAGAAGTAGCTTTTACTTTTGGTGCTGCAGGTTTTTCTGCTTTTGGCGCTTTTTTAGGCGCTTCTTTTTCTACGTTTACTTCTTCCGTTGCTGCTTCACCTTCTAAAGTTTCAGGCTCTGCTTTTACGAAGCTTTCCGGCGTAATGTATCCCGCTTTCTGAAGGATGTTGTACCACTGCGCCAGTTTTTTGATGTCTGAAGCATATACTCTTTCGGTATCGTAGTTCGGAAGAGAAGCCGTCATGAATTCTTTCAGTTCAGCATCTGTTGCTTTATGGTGGATCGCTTCTTTGTAATCGTAGTTTTTAGCAATATTTTCAAAAACTTCGAACAACGGAACTTCTTTATCAAAGGTAAACATCGCGATGTTATCCAACAAACTTACCTGACTGGAGTTTCCAATGCTTACTTTTTTCTTCGTGGTAACGTCTTCAATAATAAATCCGTTTCTTAATTGTGAAACTAATTTGAAAAGTCCTGGTTTTCCTGAAATTGAAATTATTTTTTCTAACAGCATAATTTTATTTTTTGTAAATTCTGCAATCGGCATTCCGCCTTTTGCTATTTAATATTTTTTTTATTTTAATTCAAACTTTATTTTGGAAATCTCATCTTGTAACCGATGCTTACATCACCCTGAGTAATTTTCGACAGTTTACCTTTTACAAGCTTCTTTTTCAAGGCGCTTAAATGGTCTGTAAACAAAATTCCTTCTATGTGATCGTACTCATGCTGAATTACGCGGGCTCTAATATCGGAAAAAGTTTCTGTATGTTTTACAAAATTTTCGTCATAATATTCGATCACGATGGTTCCTTTTCTTTTTACATCCTCTCTTACATCCGGAATAGAAAGACATCCCTCGTTGAATTTCCACTCTTCACCGGATTCTTCAAGAATTCTGGCATTAATGAATACTTTCTTAAATTCTGCCAGTTCATCCTTAATATCCTCATAATCTTCATCTTCTGCCAAAGGACTTACGTCGATCACAAAAAGACGGATATCCAGTCCGATCTGTGGAGCAGCCAAACCAATTCCGTTGGCGCTGTACATGGTTTCGAACATGTTGCCTATCAATTCCTGTAGCTCGGGATAATCTTTGTCTATATCCTTCGCTACTTTTCTTAAAACTGGGTCACCAAAGGCTCTTATCGGTAAAATCATCTTGTTCTTTGTTCTAAAAAATTCTGCAATATGATGGTTGCGCTTACTTTATCTATTAATCCTTTTTCCTGTCTTTTCTTTTTATTTTTTCCGCTTTGGGAGATAAAAAACGAAGCCATTTTGGAGGTAAATCTCTCGTCGAAGCGGTGTACTTTTATCATCGGAAATTCTTTCTGAAAAACTTCAATGAATTTTAAAATATCTGTTTCCACTTCGGATACATTCCCCTTCAAATCTGTCGGAAGACCGATTACCACTTCATCCACCCGATTTTCACCGAAATATGTCGTTAGAAAATCAATAATTAATGAAGTCTGCACCGTCTCCAGACCGCTCGCAATAATCTGCATATCATCCGTTGCAGCAATGCCGCAACGAGCTTTTCCGTAGTCTATTGCAAGGATTTGTCCCATAGGTTTGCAAATTTAGTAAATTTTAATGATTTTATTCCAAACACAGTTTTTTTTATAAATCAATGTTTTAATCCGCTAATTTTTTTATAATTTTAATTCTTCAAAAACAAAATTATGAAGAAACTCATCCTCGTAAGACATGCGAAAAGCGACTGGCCGGAAGAAACGGAAGACTTTGACAGACCTTTGGCAGACAAGGGTTTGGAAGAAGCAATGCATATGTCCAGATTCATGAAAAACAATAACGTAGCGATCGATTACTTTGTATCGAGCCCCGCAGTACGCGCACTGAATACGTGCAAAATTTTCAACCAGACTTACCAGATCAGCATTAATACGAATGAGAAACTTTATAATCCTTCCGAAAGCAATTTCGAATCCGTAATCTACGATCTGGACGACAGCCACGAATCGGTTGCCTTTTTCTCTCACAACAACGGAATTTCCAATTTTGCGAATTCCATTTCCGAAGATATTTTCCATTTTCCAACCTGCGGTGTTGCCGGTTTCGAGATCGACTGCAATTCGTGGTCGGAATTCGACGGAGCCAAAAAGAAACTGCTGTTTTTCTACGATCCGGGAAAGATTAAATAAATCGTCTGTAAAAATTCCCCTCCTTTGGAGGGGTGGCGAAAATTCGAAAGAATTTTTGACGGGGTGGTTTTAGAATGTAGGTGAATTTGTGAATGGTGAATTTTTGGTTTAATATTATATTTTATTAATTTCAAATTTAACCTTAAATTGAGGGTTCGATGAGTATAGCCACACGCTTTTTAACACTTAAGTCACATAAGATAAAAGATAAGGTTTGCGAATATTTTAGAACACTTTAGTTTTTAAAAATCTTTGATTTTTTTGCATAATGAAATTGAACAGTTTGGAGGCTGAAGATATTGATACCAACACATCACCTGCTAAAATTTGTGCCAATCTATGGGAAATTTTCAACTAAAAGAACACAAGTTTTTAACACTTAAGTCACATAAGATAAAAGATAAGGTTTGCGAATATTTTAGAACACTTTAGTTTTTAAAAATCTTTGATTTTTTTTCTAATATGTTCTGAATATTTTCAAGGGTTTAAGAATATCTCATGTGACTTATGTGTTAAAAAATTTTTTAACCTTTATAAAAAAGCCTAAATAAACTTAATCAATAATTTTGCTAAAGCATTTCTCTCCGCTTCAAACAAAAAGACGAGCAAAAGCCCGTCCCTATTGATAATCAAATTGAATGATTTTTACTGAATTATTTTCTTTTCAGATCCAGATCATCAAAATCAAAACTGAAATCTGTAACGTCTGAAATGGGTTTTAATCTTGCAGATTGAGCTTTTCCGGTTTCATCATAATCAAAAATAATATAAGCATCGGCATCGTAGCTTCTGTCGTCCCATTTGATGATGAAAGAATTATTGGAATACGGGAGAAGTTCTCCTTTCAGGCGTGGAGAACTTTTGCATGAGATTCTGTAGGTACTTCCCTGCTGCGCAATTTCCACATCACCAAACCATTGATCGTTGTACATTCCTACAAACTGCTCCGGTTTTGGCTGTAAATTTTTATCTTTTTTAAATGTTTCAGATTTTGCAAAAGCCTCTTTTTTCTGCTTATCAAAACTTTCTTCCATTTTTTTCAGCCGGTCGCCGTAGGTTTTCAGCCAGTTGCGGCCTGCAATTCCCAGATAAGAATCTTTCACGGTATTGGTAATCGTGTTGAAAGCCGATCCCGATTGCTGATTCGTTAAAACGACAATTCCCAGCTTCATATCCGGAATCAGCGTAAACTGCGTTACCGTCCCGATCAGTCCTCCTGTATGCTGAATTTGTTTGTGACCTTTCACATCGCTTAAAAACCAACCCATTCCGTATCCGTAGAAACTGGTATCATAAGGATTTTTCGCCGCCACTCCACTCGGAATCTGTAAACCCCACAACTGCTGAACATTTTTATCTGAAACTAATTTTTTACCGTCTTTCGTTGTGAAATTATTCAACAGAAATTCTGCCCAAGTCGTCATGTCTTTAATGTTACTCATAATTCCTCCGGCTGCGTTGGCTGTTTCGTTCCAGTCGTGAGGAACAGCGATGGCTTTTCCGTCTACTGGTGCATGAGCATCAATTTTGTTCGCAACAGCTTTGGCTCTGTTATAACTTCCAAAACTTGAAGTCATTCCTACAGGTTTCATAATGCGCTGTTCGATAAATTCTGCCCAGCTTAATCCTGAAACTCTGTGGATTACTTCTCCGGCTACGATAAACATAATATTATTGTAGTCTAAAGTTGTTCTGAAAGGATTTTCAGGCTTTAAATATCTTACGTTGTGAACGATATCGTTTACCGTTAAATTTCCGCCTTCCGGAAAGAACATTAAATCTCCCTGTCCCAAACCTAATCCTGCTCTATGTGTCACCAGATCTTTAATAGTAACATTCTGCGAAACATACGGATCGTACATCTGAAATTCAGGAATGTATTTTGAAACTCTATCGTCCCAGTTCAGTTTTCCTTCGTCTGCTAAAATTGCCAAAGCGGTGCAGGTAAAACCTTTGGAATTGGAGGCGATTCCGACCAATGTGGTATCGTCCATCGGTTGTTTGGAAGTTAAAGAACGTACCCCAAAACCTTTGGAATAAATTACTTTTCCGTCTTTAATCACACCAACCGACATTCCCGGAACGTCGAAAGTTTTTAAAGTGTTCTGGACCAATTCATCCAGTTTTTTCTCTTCAACCTGCGCATTCGCAATCCCAACCGATAAAAGAAGAAGGAAAAAAGAAAGTTTCTGCTTCATTTTTAATTTTTTTCAAATGTAGTAAATAAAGCGGTTTAAACTTTTCATATTATACTCAATAACAAAAAGTCTGTTTAAACTTTTATTTAACCGCAAAAGCCACAAAAGATCAACTAAACTTTTATTTAAAGCTTTAATTATTACTTTGATTCTTCGAAACAAAATACTGAAATTTAAAAAGGACTTATCTGCAAAAGATTCTTCATTTCATAATGATTCGCAAAATTTCATTCTGAATGACAGTTCTGAAACTAAAATTACAAGTTGGTTTAAACTAATTTTAAAATCCTGCAAAGAGAAAAAATCTTTGATTTTTTTAACTTATGTGCTCTTTTTTTCCATTTAAGTAGTAAACTTAAACAAGTAAAGTGTTAAAATCTTTTGCATCTTTTGTGGTAAAAAAGCTTAAACAAGTTTATATTAATGAATGTCATTACAAGCCTCAAGGAATAACAATAACATTAAAGATGTTTATAAATCTTCAGAAAAAATAATTTCAAATCTTATCTTTGCAGAGAATTTTAAATAATGACGAAAATCCTGCTTCTTTCCGACTCTCATTCTTATATCGACGACCGTATTTTAGAATATGCAGGTCAGGCGGATGAAATCTGGCATGGCGGAGATTTCGGAAGTATGGATGTAATTGAGCAGCTTGAAAAGATAAAACCACTGAAAGGAGTTTACGGAAATATCGACAACGCAAAAATCCGTTCTGAGTTTCCGGAAGTGAGTCGTTTTAGATGCGAAAATGTAGAAGTTCTCATGATCCACATCGGCGGTTATCCGGGAAAATACACACCGTTGGCAAAGCAGGAGATTGCTGAAAAAGCTCCGAAGCTGTTTATTTCGGGACATTCACACATTTTGAAGGCAATGTTTGATGAGAAAAACAATCTTCTCCACCTGAATCCCGGAGCGTGCGGAAAACAGGGATGGCATAAAATGCGGACAATGATGCGTTTTGTAATTGATGATACGGAAATAAAGGATTTGGAGGTTATTGAATTGGGACCGAAGTTTTAAAATAATTTTTAAACCATTAAGAAAAAAATTGAGGAGTTAAGAATAATAAGAGATTGCTTCGTTCCTCGCAATGACAGTACTATGAAAATAGGCGATAAAGTTTCTGTAGTAGATGAAGATTTAAGCGGGGTGGTTACTTCCGTGAAAGGAAATATCGTGGTTTTTAAAGATGAATACGGTTTTACGCATCAATATCCGAAGGAGAAACTGGTTCCGAAAATCTCGGATTTTTATGAAAATACACCCATTATAAAAAAAGCGGAGCCGAAAAAAGTAATCTCCAAAGCACATCAGAAAAATCATTTGGTTCTTGATCTTCATTTTCATAATTTAGTTAAAAATCCAAATGATTACACCAGTTTTGAAAGACTTTTCATCCAAAAAGAAAGATTGGTGGAAACCATCAACTTTTGCAGAAAACACAATCTTAAAAGGCTGGAAATCGTACACGGAATCGGAGACGGAGTTTTGCAGAAAATGGTATTCGATACGTTAGAAAGCCAGACGAATGTGGATTTTTATAATAAGGAAATACTTCATCATCAATCGGGTGCGGTAATGGTAGAATTTCACTAAATTTGCAGGAATCAAATTATGAATATACTTAATTTACTTTTTACCAAAGACGGATTAATCTACCAGATTGCTAAAAATAAGAGCATTGTGGAAGAGAAATCGTATTTCGTGGATGAAGAATCTCCGGAAAACTTTATTTCGGATATGCTGGATAAAGTGCTTCTTCTGCAGAGATTTGATGAGATCCATGTGATTTCCGCACTCAATCATTTCACGTTGATGCCGGAAGGTTTTTCGGAGCATGAAGCAGGATTCGATCTTATCGCCTTCAACGCTCCTGTGGATAAAGAGAAAGAAGAACTGATGCTTTCGATTAACGAAAAGTTTAAAATTCAGTTTTATTATACATTTCCGAAGCATTTTTACAAAAAGATTAAAGAACTGGCGCTGCCTGTTCAGTTTAATTTTTCCGGTGAAAAGTTTTTAAATTCCATCAATAACAAAAACAGCAAAGAAATTCACATCAACCTGTATCATAACCAATGTGAGTTTTTCGCGATAGACAACAAAAAAGTTATCTTATACAACAATCTGGATGTTAACTCTGAGGTAGATTTCCTTTATTTCGTGATGTTTACTTTAAGCAAAATCGGTTTCGGAATCAATGAAACCAATTTCTACGCGTACGGAGAAACTACTGAGAATGAAACGTTTATTTCAGAGCTTCAGAAATTCGTAAAGAATATGAAAATTGTATTTGATAATATTCCTTCTAAAAATTTTATATTAAATTAGGTTGCAGAAGATCAGATAGCAGGTTTTAGTTTATCTGCAATCTTTTACCTCCAATCTAAAACCTATCAATTATGTACAGAATCATATCCGGCAAATGGAAAGCCAAAAAAATCGCCGCTCCAAAGAATTTTGATGTAAGACCAACTACGGATTTTGCCAAAGAAGCACTTTTCAGTATTCTGGAAAACACCTACGATATGCAGTCGGTTTCCGTACTGGATCTTTTTGCGGGAATCGGTTCTATTTCGTTTGAATTTGCTTCAAGAGGATGTCAGGATATTACGTCCGTAGAAATGAATCCGAAACATACGTCTTTTCTTAATTCTACCGCTTCTGAACTTGGATTCAGTCTGCAGGTGAATGTTCAGCGGGGTGATGTATTCAACTGGCTGAAGAAATTCAGAAACAAAAAATCTTTTGAAATTGTTTTCTCCGATGCTCCTTTCGAAATGGAAGAAAAAAAGTATCAGGAAATTATTTCTCTGGTTTTAAACAATAAATACCTGAAGGAAAACGGAATTCTAGTGATAGAACACCAAAGCCGAATGAAATTTGATCATCCGAATTTAATCGATACCCGAAAATACGGAAATGTAAGTTTCAGTTTTTTTGAACCGAATAGGGATGAAGCCTGATTTCTTGGCTCTTATAATTGGGCTTCTATTTATACCTTTTTTATTTTTATTTTTCAGAAGCCTATTTTTCAAATTCACATCTTATAAGATAATCTTTAGAATTTGTATTGCTTTATCAATTTTAGGGATAATAGCTTTAATAATAACAGATATACCCCAAAATAAGCCAAACTTTTATCTATTCTTATTCTGCCCTATATATCAATTTGTTCTTTTGCATTTCAGTTTAAATATTTTTAGAAAATACAACGAAAGAGATCCAATTGATGCTCCCAGATTTTCTTCATTTGATTATGATAATGACTGGCTTTTTTACTTTACCTATATGATGTTGAGCTTATGTTTGCCAATAGCTGTATTAGCTTATTTTTTTCATTAGTTCACAATTTCTACTTTGCTGGAATTTTGTACCGCACTTTCGCCCCATTTTGCAATTTCTTTTAAAAGAGGAAGCAACGTTTTTCCGAAATCCGTTAAGGTGTATTCTACCATTAAAGGCGGCTTTTCTGTGTACACCTTTCTGTCGATAATATGATCTTCTTCAAGCTGTTTCAACTGTAAACTTAACGTTCTTTCTGTAATTGTGGGAATTAATTTTCTTAGCTCGTTGTATCTTTTTGCTCCATCAATCAGATAAAACAAAATCACGGCTTTCCATTTTCCGCCGATAAATCTCATGGTAACCGTTGTACAGCACGGATATTCTTTATTATCTATGGAATACATTTTTTTCATACTATCATTTTAGACCGTTATTGCAAATATATTAAACATACATTAATTTTGCAACTATAAAAAATATAGTATAAAAATTATGAGCTTTTTAGAAAAAATGAAATCGAGATATACCGTAAAAAAGTATAATCCTCAAGGTACAATAGGTGAAGAACAGATTCAGCAGCTTAAAGAAATTCTGCATTTAAGTCCATCTTCCATTAACAGTCAGCCATGGAATTTTGTGTTTGTATCGGAACCGGAAACAAAAATACAGCTTGCCGAAGCCTCTTATTTTAACAAAGAAAAAGTATTGGACGGAAGTCATCTTATCGTTTTTCAGGCACTTAAAAATCCTGAAGATTTTGAAAAGCAGATTGAAGAAAATCTTCCGGAAGGTTCGGTAACTTATTATAAAACTTTTGTAAAACCAAAAGGTGAAGCGGAGATCAGATCGTGGCTGAAACATCAGGTTTATCTTTCATTGGGCGTTTTGCTTTCTGCGTGTGCAGATATGGAAATAGATTCTACTCCGATGGAAGGAATTGAAACTGAAAAATATGATGCGATTTTAAAGAACGAAAAGTACGAAAGTGTTTTTGCGGTAGTGATTGGCGTAAAGTCTGAAGAAGACAAAAACCAGCCGGTTCATACCCCGAAAAGAAGACTGGAAAGACAGCACGTAATTTTGGAAATTTAATTTATTTAAATGCAAAGATTAATATAATCCCCGAAATTATTTAAGAGAGCAAAGAGTGGCGACAAAGTCGCTTATGAAGTATGCTTTATAAAATCAATTTTCAATTGATTAATTCTTAGCTCACTAAAAATAAACTTTGAAAAATAAATCTTTGCGTTAAAGAATCTTATATAGAAAAAGCTGTTTCAAATTGAGACAGCTTTTGTTTTTTATAATACTTTCAATTCTAAATCGATGGTTTTTCCGAAGAATTTCTTTGAGATTTTTTCGAAATTTTTCGTTAAATCCGAAAGATAGAAATGGTAATTCGGTTTCGGATTCTGCTCATTCAGCAGATGATACTTATCCAGAATGATTTTTAAATGATTGGCGACAATATTCGGAGAATCAATCACACGAACACGGTTTCCGTAATATTGCTTGATTTCATCAATCAGCAACGGATAATGCGTACAACCCAAAATTAAGGTCTCAATATTCTTTAATTTACTATTGCTCAGATAATTGTAGATAATTGCGTGGGTAATCGGGTGATTTTTAAAACCTTCCTCAATGGCAGGAACCAATAAAGGCGTCGCCAGTTCATCCACCTTGATCCATTTATTGTGCTTTCTGATGCTTTTTTTATACAACCCCGAATTCACCGTCGCTTTCGTTGCGATGACGCCCACATTGTTGTGGATTTCATAGGAAACTTTTTCTGCAACCGGATTAATTACGTCAATCACAGGAACTTTTCCCGCAACAGACTGCATCACTTCATTCAGCGCATTTGCCGTTGCTGTGTTGCAGGCAATAACAATCGCTTTACAGTTTTGCTCCAACAGAAAATTGGTGATTTTTGTAGAATATTCGATAATAGCTTCCTTCGATTTTTCACCATACGGAAGATGTTTGGTATCGCCGAAATAGATCAGATCTTCGTTTGGAAGAAGTCTTTTTATTTCTTTGGCAACTGTAAGTCCGCCCACTCCGCTATCGAAAATTCCGATAGGCTGCTTCTGGGAAAGATGCGAATAATCCTGCTTTTTAGTTTTCAAAATTGAGCTGAAATTTTATACAAAAATAGTGAAATTGTTGGATGCAGAAGATGGATGTTACAAGTTTTTCACAAACCGTTCTTCCAACTTGCAGCTTTAGACTTTCATCTTAGACGATGAACAGATCCGAAGCAATTCCGTCTGCCATAAACCAGTGTTTTTCCGTAATTTTCAGGTGATTGTTTTCTGTTATCAAAATTCCTTCTTCAAGCTTTGATTTGATTTCATTCTGAAAATGTTCTAAAATGCTGTCATTAAATTTTTCTTTTAAGCTTCCCAGATCAACGCCCCATATTGTTCGTAAGCCAATCATGATCATTTCATTAAACTGATCGTTTTGAGAAAGAAATTCCTCTTCTTTAGCCAAAAGATTTGAATTTAAGTTT
This sequence comes from Chryseobacterium gambrini, assembly GCF_900156825.1. Classification (GTDB taxonomy): domain Bacteria; phylum Bacteroidota; class Bacteroidia; order Flavobacteriales; family Weeksellaceae; genus Chryseobacterium; species Chryseobacterium gambrini. The sequence continues at coordinate 304,442 of NZ_FTOV01000005.1, forward strand.
TTGATATACTGCTGATTGTTCGCGACATTCCAGCTTCTCACATCGAAGCCGTTATAAGAATGTGCAGAAGGACCAATTCCCAGATATTCTTTATATTTCCAGTAAGAAGAATTGTGTCTTGAGTAAAATCCCGGTTTGGCAAAATTGGAAACTTCATAATGCTCAAAACCATTATCTTTCAGAAAATCCGATAAGTAGTAAAATTCTCTGTTTTGTTCTTCTTCCTTCGGGCTTTTTACTTTCCCTTTTGAGATCCAGTTTTCCAAAGCCGTTTTCGGCTCAACCGTTAAAGCATAAGAAGAAATGTGCGGAACTTCAAGCGCAATGGTTTTATTTAAATTCTCTTTCCAGATTTCCAGATTGGAAGTTGGCGAACCGTAAATTAAATCAATGCTTAAATTTTCAAAACCAAAATCCTGCGCTCTTTTGATGGAATCTTCGGCTTCGTTTGCAGTATGCGCCCGATTCATTAATTTCAGATCTTCCTCAAAAAAACTTTGGGTTCCTATGGATAGACGGTTTATCGGGGATTCCGACAGTCCTTTCAGGAAGTTTTTATCCAGATCATCAGGATTCGCTTCTAAAGTGATTTCGATATCCTTTTCAAAAGTAAAATGTTTTAATACCTCATCAATTAAAAATTTGATTTCATCCGGCGAAAGAATAGAAGGTGTTCCGCCTCCAAAATACAGTGACTGTAAGTTTTTGTTTTGCAATTCATTTTTTCGGAGAAAGATTTCTTTCTTCATCGCAGCCAGCATTTCATCCTTAAAGTTTAAAGATGTTGAAAAGTGGAAATTGCAGTAGCTGCACTTTTGCTTGCAAAACGGAATGTGAATGTAAATCATAAAAAAAGCCCTGAAAAAATTCAGAGCTCAAATTTATTTAAATTAAATCAATTAATATCTATAACCTCTGTGGTTAATGAAGTTATCGAAGTTATATCCTAACCCGATCATGAAGCTGTTTCCTCCATATTCCTGAATATCAGACAAACCTAAGTTGTAAGTAGCTCCAATCATGAATTTGTTGAATCTTACTTTTACAACAGGAGCAATCTGTAATTGCTGACTGTCGAATCTGTTCTGAACAGATCTGTAGCTTACCCCGAAAGAGAATGCATTGATATCGTTAAAGAACGTTGCCATTAAGTTATAATCAATCGTTCTTGTAGAGTTTGTGTTCAGGTTAATTAAAGCTGAAGGTGTGAAATAGATGTTATCACCTACATGCCAGTCATATCCTAAGTTTAAGAAAAACTTGATTGGAGAAGGTTCACGTCCGTTTACGATCGCTTCATCGTTGGTAAGTGCGATATCATTAACTGAAACTCCAGCGAAAATATTTTTGTAAGTTGCCTGTGCTCCGAAGTTTGCATAAGCCATGAAGATATTACTTTCACTTCCCTGCAATAACGGATCTGAAGCATCCTGCGTGTTAATCTTTGAATAATCAAAATTCATGTTGTAGAAGCTAACGCTTGTACCGAAAGAGAACTGATCTTTTCTGTCTCCGTCGCTGCTAAGAGGAATAAAATATGAAGCACCCGCTGTAATACCGCCCGCAGAAATAGGACCGTTGCTGTCTCTGAATACAGACAAACCTGCTCCCACTCTATCAAAGATGTTCGCGTTGATCCCTACCGACTGAACGTTTGGAGACTCACTGAACTTCGAAAATTGCTGCTGATAGTTAAGATTAAGCTGCACATAGTCGGTCTTTCCGTATTGTGCCGGGTTGAACAAAAACTCACCATCTAAAAGATATTGTTGATAGTACGGTAAAGTTTCTTGTGCTTTGTATGCATTTGACAAAAGAGCTAAACATACGATAGCATATAGTTTTCTCATAACAAATCTTGATTTCAATTCAACAAATATAAAAAAATTCTCAATATATTTTTAGTTTTCTAAATAATTTCTCCATTTTTTTACAGCATCCGCCATATCTTTCGGCATTGGGCTTTCAAAATATAATTCCTTCTTGGTAGTGGGATGTATAAATCCTAAAGTATGGGCATGAAGCGCGTGTCTGGGCAAAATTTCGAACACATTTTTTATAAACTGCTTATACTTAGGAAGATTCACTCCACGGAGAGGCGTATGTCCTTCATATCTTTCATCATTAAACAGTGTATGACCGATATGTTTGAAATGTGCTCTGATCTGATGGGTTCTTCCCGTCTCCAGCTTACATTCTACCCAGGTCATGTATTTAAATCTTTCTAAAATCTTGTAATGCGTTACGGCATGCTTTCCCTGGCTTCCGTCTTCATACGTATGCATCTGCATTCTGTTTTTCGGGTGACGCCCGATATGCCCCTTTATTGTACCCGCATCATCCTGCACATTGCCCCAAACAAATGCCCAATATAACCTTTTCGTTTTTCTGTCGAAAAATTGTTTTGCCAAAAAGCTCAGCGCATATTCGTTTTTTGCAACAACCAGTAATCCGGAGGTGTCTTTATCAATTCTGTGAACCAGCCCTACCCTGTCGAGATCAGATTTTTCGCCATTCTGCTCGAAATGATATGCCAAAGCATTTACCAAGGTTCCGTCCCAGTTTCCGAATCCCGGATGTACTACCATTCCCGGATCTTTATCTACAACGATAAGATCATCATCTTCGTATACAATATTGATAGGAATATTTTGCGGAATGATAACATTTTCCCTCGGAGGATGTGCCAAAAGTACAGAAATCTGGTCTCCGGGTTTTACACGGTAATTCTGTTTTACCGCAACACCATTCACAATAACATTTCCCGCTCTGCAGGTCTGTGAAATTTTATTTCTGGAAGAATTCTGACGGAAAATCAACAAAAACTTGTCGATTCTCAAGGGTTCCTGACTTTTATCTACCGTGATATTAAGATGCTCATACAATCCTTTATTTTCCTCATCAATATCAAGATTATCGATACTGTTCTGATCTAATAATTCTTCGTCCAAAAAATCTTCGTTATCTTCTGCCATTGTTTTATCTTTTATACAAAAGGCTTCAACATAATGAAAGTTGAAGCCTGTATTTTTTATAATAATTATCGTTTTATTCTATAACCATCTTTTTAGCTTTTGGCTTTTCTGCAGGTTTTGCAGGAGTTGTCGCAACAGGTTTATTCGCTGATGTATTACCAGAACTACTACCTGTATTGGAAGCAGTAGTCTTTGGTTTATTTTCAGTTACCGATGTAGCGGGCTTTACAGTAGCTTTAGAAGCATCTGTCTTTACCGCATCTGTGGACGGTTTAGGATTTTCTCTTCTCGGAGTTACAGGTGGTGGCGGAACGTCCTGTGAAGGTTCCTGACGAACTGGCATTTCCTGATACTGAATCGGAGGCAAAGCGGTATCTACTTTCATTCTGTAGGTAGAATTCAGCTGTTCTATTTTAGCGCTCAATTCAGCAAGGGTTCTTTTACTCGCCCAAAGGTCGATCTGCATTCCCTGATCCCGGACATCTCCGGCTGCAGGATCCTGATAATAGATAACATCGGATTCGTCCTTGCTTCCGTCTTCATGATCCACAAGACCTACTTCAAACATGCTTCTTGCAATGACCTGTCTCGCTTCTTTCACCGTTAATCCTACAACATTAGGAATCGCAATGTTTCTCATTGGTCCGGAACCTATCACGACATCCACCGTAGAGAATCTTGCCAGTTTTGTTTTCGGTTTTACTTCATTTCCGTTAAATAATATACGGATCACAGCATCTTTCTGAATGCTTGGCTCATAGATGGTATCTCCGACCTTCAGACCCACCTGTTCCAGACGCTGGAAAGCAAGACCTGAATATTTATTGATTACATCAGGAACTTCAACTTTAGCCCAGGTTCTTGGATTTACTCTTAACTGAATTGCTCTTCCGTCTTTTACACGGGAACCCGGAACGGGATACACCTGTAAAACCTGAAAAGGTCTGTATTTAGGATCATAATTAAAACTGTCCACTTCATATTCCAATCCCGAATCATCCAATATTTTGATGGCTTCCTGTACAGATTTGTTAACGATATTTGGAACGGGAATTTCCTGACCATGATTGGTATGATATTCTAACCAACGAAACGTAAGCCAAACCAACCCCACAAAAACACCGATGGCTACGACTAAGTTCAGTAAAACTTTCCAATTGAAAAGTGATTTAAGCATACTTAAAATGACTATAATTAGACAGCAAATATAACTAATAATTTTAGAATGTGCTTTTAATTTAACACATTTCACTTTTGATTTTAAAATTTCAGGTTTTAGGTTTACGCGTTGTATAAAATCATTAAATTTGCCTTAATTGATACTAAACAAAAATGAGCAAAAAACAAGTTGCCGTAGTGATGGGAGGCTATTCAGACGAATATGTTGTATCATTGAAAAGCGGACAATTAATCTACGATTCTTTAGACAGAAATCTTTACGATGTATATAAAGTAGTTATCCTGAAAGATGAATGGTATTTTTTAGGCGAAAATGAGCAGAAGTTTCCCATAAACAGAGGCGATTTTTCTGTGACTTTAGATAACAATGCCCCATTGAAATTTGATGTATGTTTTAATATCATCCACGGAACACCGGGCGAAAACGGAATTCTTCAGGCGTACTGGGACGCGATCGGACAGAAATATACGGGATGCGATTTTTATCAGAGTGCTTTAACATTCAATAAAAAAGATACTTTAGCGGTACTTTCAAAATACGGAATTCCTTCTGCGAAGAGTGTTTATTTAAGAAAAGGAGAAGAAATTAAGGTTGATGAGATTATAGAAACTCTTGGCTTGCCTGTTTTTGTTAAACCCAATCAGTCGGGATCATCTTTGGGAATTTCTAAAGTGAAAGAAAAGGCTGAATTCCTTGCTGCAACCGAAATTGCATTCAAAGAAGATGATGAAATTTTAATTGAAAGTTTTCTTGACGGAATGGAAGTTTCCGTAGGAGTAATCGATTATAAGGGAGAAACAATTGTTCTGGGAATTACAGAAATCGTTCCTACCAACGAATTTTTCGATTATGAAGCCAAATACGAAGGGGCTTCTGAGGAAATTACGCCTGCAAGAATCGATGATGAAACAAGAATCCGCGTAGAAGAAATCGCAAAAAGAGCTTACAATTCTCTTGGGATGAGTGGTTTTTCAAGAAGTGAATATATTCTGATGGACGGAATTCCTTATATGCTGGAAATGAATACGAACCCCGGATTTTCTCCTGCAAGTATTCTTCCGCAGCAGGCAAAAATCTACGGAATTTCTATTACAGATCTTTGTGGAAACGAGGTTGAAAAAGCTTTACAAAAAAATTAAAAGGATGGAAGATTGAGGATAGAAGCTGCAAGTTTATCACTCTACATTTCTACCCTCATCATTCATAATTTATAACTTATAACTTTTATACGCATGAAAATTGCTGTTTTTCCGGGGTCATTCGATCCGATTACTTTAGGACATTATGATATTATAGAAAGAGCGGCTCCGCTTTTTGATAAACTGATAATTGCGATCGGGCAGAATTCCCAGAAAAAATATATGTTTCCGCTGGAAAAAAGAATGGAATTCATCCAGAATTCCGTTGCGGAATTCCCAAACGTGGAAGTAGATTATTTTGAAGGTTTAACCGTTGATTACTGCTTTGAAAAAAATGCACAGTACATCATCAGAGGCTTACGAAATCCTGCCGATTTTGAGTTTGAAAAAGCAATTGCCCACACCAACAGAACTTTAGCTCACAAAAAACTGGAAACGGTATTTTTGTTAACGTCTTCAGGAAAGTCTTTTATCAGCAGTAGCATTGTAAGAGAAATCATCAATCACGGCGGAGAATATGAGCTTTTGGTTCCGGATTCGGTGAGAGTGCAATTATAAGTAATGGGTAATGAGTAATTTTTACAACTATGGATTTTAATCAGTTATTTAGAGATCGAACTAAAGATTTTTCGATTTCGATTATTAAATCGTTATCACCATTACCTTATTCTGATGATCTTTCAGTAATAAGAAAACAAATTATAAGATCAGCAACTTCTGTAGCTGCTAATTACAGAGCAGTTGCGAGAGCAAGATCCGAAAAGGAAAGATTTGCTAAAATTTGCATTGTTGTAGAAGAAATTGATGAAACTCAGTTCTGGTTAGAAATAATTGATGAGCTGGAATATTTAGATCCCGGAAAAATCTCAAATTTAAGATCAGAATGTGATGAATTGGTAAAAGTAATGACTGCTTATAAATTCAAATTATCTCAAAATACAACACTATAATCATATTACTTATTACCAATTACTCATTACCCATAAAACATGCACGAACAGTTCAATTTTGCCATAGAAGTTTTGGGAACGATATCATTTTCGATGTCGGGAAGTTTTGCGGCGATGCAAAAGCGGCTCGATCCTTTCGGCGTGCTGATTATTGCTTTTGTAACTTCTGTTGGCGGTGGAACCGTAAGAGATCTTCTGCTTGATATTCCTGTTTTCTGGATGCATGATTTGCTTACGTGCGCATTGATTATCCTGACCAGTATTTTCACCATGATTTTTAAATCTTTTGAAAAAAACTTTCGGGTTACTTTATTTATTTTTGACAGTTTCGGACTGGGATTGTTTACGATTATTGGCGTTCAGAAGGGGTTAAATGCAGATATTCATCCATTAATCTGTATCGGATTGGGAACAATTACAGGTTGTTTCGGTGGAATCATCCGGGATATATTGCTCAACAGAATTCCTTTAATTTTCAGGAAAGAAATTTATGCAACCGCCTGTATTGTGGGAGGTTCCGCTTTTTTACTATTGACAAAATTTACGACTTTAACGTATACTATCGTTCAGATTTTCACTATTCTACTAATTGTTTCCATAAGAACTTTAGCCGTGAAATATCATTGGCAGATCCCGAAATTTTACGGGTATGAGAATAACTCTGAGATGTAATGTATGAAAAAATGCATTTCTTTTTTGATTTTCTCATTGTTTCTCTCTTGTCAGCATGAGAGTAATTTTGATTTAGAAAAAGATTTATATCAATTTTCAGACAAAATGAAAAATGGCGATACTATTGAAGTAAGTGTAAATCATTCAGCCTGTCTATTTTTATCTCATGAATTGTATACTTTTATCAAACAAAAAGATACTGTATTTCTTCAGACCTATTCGGAAATAAGTTCATTTGAAAAAAGAGAACAGACATTACCCAAAATAGTTTACCATGTAAGCAATAAAAATCAATTGAGCTTTGAGAATTATTTTAAATATTTATCCAAAGAAAATAAACCAAAAACGGAAACAAATTCTGCAATTGTAAGCATTCATTATAAAAACAAAGCCCAAGCAAAATCTTTTTACAGTGATGGTCTGCGAGATAATCTTGAAAAATTAGATCGTTTCGGATTACTCCGTAAGAAAATTTATCCTAATGATACATTCTTCAAATCACCAAAACCACCACCTCCTAAATTCGCAAAATAAAAAGCACCTAAAAAATTAGATGCTTTTGTTATTTTTACTGGAGTTATTCATTAAAAGAATTTACCTCTGTTTCTCATATTCGGGTTATGCATATGTTTCTGCATCGTTGGCATTTTCAGTTGCTCCTTCATCATTTTAATCTGGTCGGTCATCATTCCTGCACTGTCTAATCGTTTTGCTTCGTCCAGAAGTTTCTGCCCTTCCTGTTTTCTTCCTTTAGAAATTGCTGCTGCTGCAAGATTTAAAGTTGCCATAGCTCTGTCATGCTTCATGTTAAGACCATATTCCAAAGCTTTTTTCATGAAAGGTTCCACTTTTGTAGGATGATCCTGAGCTTGAGTTAATCCCATTAAATAGTGAAAATATCCATACTGCGTTTTATGAAGCTGGTTTTTGTAATCTGTGATATTTTTAAGCCACTCTCCTGCTTTTTCCATGTTTTGCTTTCTTAATTGCCAGAAAGCCAAAAGAATATATTCATTTTTAAAGAAAAGCAGAATAGGAGCTCCTGCCAAAAGGAAAACTACAATTCCCCAACCTTTCTCTCTTGTGAAAATAATCATCCATAGTCCTAAAAGAATAAGAACTGCTGCAACTGCAATTTTTATGTATTTATTCATTATTAAATTTTAGAAGTGCAAAGATAAGAAATTTAAGATTCAAAGTTTAAGGTTCAGAGTCTAAAGTTTTGTATCGAATTCTGAACTGAGAACTTTAAACATTAAACTCTTTCGAACGTTTGAAAACAAAAATCATACTGGTTTTTTTCGTCTTTTTCATGGCAGATTTCGTCTGTTTTTTTCCAGATCCTTGGATCAATCTTTGGAAAGAAAGTATCTGCTTCAAGATCTGCTTTTACCAAAGTTACTTCCAGTTTATCAACAACATCCATAGTCTGTTCATAGATTTTACCGCCTCCGATGATGAAAACATCTTCATCTATTTTTTTAGCAAATTTTACGGCTTCTTTAATGCTTCCGACGATTAAAATTCCTTCTTCGAACCAATCGGTTTTTCTGGACACAACAATATTGGTACGGTTGGGAAGTGGTTTCCCGATACTTTCATATGTCTTTCTTCCCATGATCACCGGATGCCCCGAAGTGATTTCTTTAAAGTGTTTCAGATCTTTCGGAAGATGCCAAAGCAACTGATTTTCAAAACCAATTTCGTTCTTCTCTCCCATTGCCACCACAATTGTTGTCATTAAAATAAATTTTTACAAAATTAGCACATAATTTGTATATTTGGTTAGCACAAAACATATTAAAAAAATTCAAACTATGAAAAATAAAGGTTGTCTGAGCGCAGGAACTATTGGTATCGCTCTTCTTATTATTGTCGCAGTTATTTTCTTCTGGGGCAAAAACGGCTACAACAGCTTTGTAGACAAAGAACAGACGGTTAATGCAAAATGGTCTAACGTAGAAACAGTTTATCAGAAAAGAGCAAATCTTATCCCGAATCTTGAAAGAACGGTAAAATCTTATTCCAAATTCGAGCAGGAAACCTTAACGAAAGTTGTTGAAGCACGTTCTAAAGCAACTTCCATCAACATTGATCCTACCAATATGACTGAGCAGGATATTGCTAAATTTCAGGCTGCACAGGGAGAATTATCCGGAGCTTTAAGCAGATTGATGGCAGTGGTGGAATCTTATCCTAATTTAAAAGCAGATCAACAATACATTAATTTCCAAAAAGAGTATGTTGCGATAGAAAACAGCATCAGAACAGAAACTGTTTATTACAATGATGCAGCTAAAAAGTACAACACATCTATTAAAACTTTTCCGAATAATATTCTGGCGAACTTCACCAACTTTAAAGAAAAACCTTATTTTAAAGCGGAAGCAGGAGCAGAAAAGGCACCTGAAGTATTCTCAGAATAATGGCAACCAGTTTCTTAACAAATCAGCAGATAGCTTCCCTTGTGGAAGCTATTCAGTCAGCAGAAGAGCATTCTACCGGCGAGATCAGAGTGCATATCGATTCCAATACAGATGAAGACAATGCAAAAATTGCTTTCAAAGTTTTTGAAGAGTTATGTCTGAATAAAACCAAAGAAAAAAATGCGGTGCTTTTTCATGTCAATTTCGAACAGAAATACCTTACCATCATCGGAGATACCGGAATTCATGCAAAAGTAAGCCAGTCTTACTGGGATCATCTGCACGACTATATTACGTCTGAATTTGCCAAAGGAAATTATTATCAGGCTTTAAAAAGCGGAATTCTGGAAACTGGCTTGGAACTAAAAAAATATTTTCCTGTAAAAGGAGAAAACCACAACGAACTTCCTAATGAAATTACGTTCTCTTAAAATAGTTTTTTCATTTTTACTGGTATGCTTTTACACTTTTGTATCGGCACAATATACTATTCCCCCAAAACCAGACGTTCTGTATCCTGTTTATGACGATGCCAATCTTCTGAAGCAGGAGGAAAAAGATGCGCTTAATAAAAAACTGATCGCATTTGCAGATTCTACCTCTACAGAGATTGAAGTGGTTATTATTCCTTCCACAAAAGGAGAAGATATTAATTTTCTGGCAACCATGTTTGGAGAGAAATGGGGGATCGGAAAAAAAGATGTGGATAACGGAATCGTTTTTCTTATTGCAACGGAAGATCACACAATGTCTATCCAACAGGGAAGAGCCGTGGAACAATATCTTACTGCATCTGTTGCAGGACAGATCTTAGACTATATTGTTACCCCCCATTTTAAGCAAGGCGAGTGGTACGAAGGCATTAACGGCGGTACTTCTGCAATTATGGAAGCGGTTCAGGGGAAATTTAAACCTTTGAACAACCGTGAAAGCGGAGACGGAGACGGAAGTATTTTTAAAATTATCATCATTGCATTTGTTATCTTCATCATTATTGCCATCCTTTTCGGAAACAAAGGAGGAGGAAAAGGCGGAGGAAATTATGATGATGACGATGTAATACTTTCCAGAAGAGGTCGCAGAAATTATCCGGGTGGATTTTTCCCTTTTCCGGGCAGCTTTGGCGGCGGTGGATTTGGTGGTGGAAGTTCCGGCGGCGGAGGAGGCGGTTTTGGCGGCTTCGGAGGAGGCGGAAGTTTCGGAGGCGGTGGTGCTTCAGGAGGATGGTAGAATTTTATTCCTGCTTTAAATTTACTCAGTTTTTAAATTGAAATAAACATATACAATAAAAAATCGGTCATTTTGATCGATTTTTTTATTTATCAGCTTTATAAAATTTTAATACGTTAAAAATCAAAATCATTTATTCCATTTATATTATCAAAAGTATCCTTTTTACTATTAAAAAATTATTAAACTGCTACAAAACCCTTCTTTACTTCAAAAATTTTTCATTATATTTACGTAAAACAGGTTTATGAAGAAGACGTTGGTAGTTTTTGCGCATCCTTATTTAGAGCATTCCAACTCGAATGCAGAGCTCATTAATTTCTATGTTCGTCATCAGCATTTTACGCTTCGGGATATTTATGAAGAGTATCCTAATTTTCATATTGCCGCTTTCAGGGAAAGAAAAAGAATAAAAAATTACGACCGCTTTATTTTCCAGTTTCCGCTTATCTGGTTCGGAATGCCGCCTTTGTTAAAACTCTGGATTGATGAAGTTTTCGACCGCGACTGGCTTAAAGAAGATCATCACAATCCTTTGGAGGGAAAAGAGGTTTACATTCTGGTAACCACAGGCGGAAAAGAAAGATCGTTCAGCAAAGAAGGAACCTATCAGTTTACCGTAGAGGAGCTGATCAGCGGACTTATCGTATCGCTGAATGTTTTTAAGGCAAACATCAAAAATATCAAAATCGTTTACGAAGCCAACAAGCTCTCAAAAAAAGAAATTATCGTACACAAACAGCAGTTTGTAGAACTTCTCAACCAATAAAAATTTTATGGAAACAAGCTTAGCAATGAACACACTTATTTTCTTAGGCGTAGCCATCATTATGGTTCCGCTGGCAAGAAAATTCGGGCTGAGTTCTGTCATTGGGTATATTGCAGGCGGAATTATCATTGGTCCTTATGTTTTAAAATTAACGGGAAAAGATGTTAACGACATTATGCACGCCAGTGAATTTGGGGTCATCATGCTTTTGTTTTTAGTCGGTCTAGAGCTTGAACCCCGAAAATTCTGGGATATGCGGAAGAAAATTGTCGGACTCGGCTTAACGCAGATGCTTTTAACGATTTCACTGCTATTTCTCGTATTTATCTGGGCAGGCTGGAAGATTGATAAAGCCATAGCCGTTGCCATGTGTTTTGCGTTGTCATCTACGGCAATTGTGCTGCAGACATTACAGGAAAAAAACAATTTAAAAACATTAGCCGGAGAAGCTTCATTTTCCACGTTGCTGTTTCAGGATATTGCGGTGATTCCTATTTTGGCGATTCTTCCTTTAATTGCCAATTACAAATCCAGACATCACGATAACGAAATTCAGGTGCTTATACAGACTCTTCCGGAATGGATGCAGTTCGCGACCGTTATTTTGGGAGTGGTTATTTTAATTTTACTGGGGCGGTATGTTTTTGTTCCTTTTTTAAGGTATGTTTCAAAATCCGGAATGTCGGAGCTTTTAACAGCCTCTTCCCTATTTTTGGTCATCGGAGTTTCAGAACTCATGGTTGCTATTGGCTTATCTCCCGCTTTAGGAGCTTTCCTTGCAGGAGTCATGTTAGCCAACAGCGAATTCCGCCACGAACTGGAAGCACAGATTGATCCCTTCAAAGGATTACTGCTTGCCGTATTTTTTGTAAGTGTGGGTTCCACGATGAATTTTAACGTCATTCAGAAAGATCCTACTTTTATTTTCACCACCGTTTTCGCAGTTTTAGCCATAAAATTTGTCGTTTTATTTCTTATCGGAAAATTTTTCAAAATAGATACTCCACAGAGCCTGTTTTATGCTTTTGCCCTTTCGCAGGTAGGAGAATTTGCTTTTGTACTGATTAATTATGCTTCAAGTCTGTATCTTTTGCCTTCTGAACTGAATGCGCAGATGATGGCTGTAACAGCAATTACCATGTGCATCACACCGTTTCTATTAATTATTAATGATAAACTTATTACTCCGAGATTCATAAAAGAAGTTCCTGATCCCGATAATGATTTTAATATTCTGGACGGTAATATTCAGCAAAAGAAAATCATCATTGTAGGATTCGGACATTTCGGAAGTACGGTAGGAAGGCTTTTAAAAGCCAATAAAATTCCGGCTACGGTTTTGGATCGAGATTCTGACCGTGTGAAATTATTGAGAAGCTACGGTTTTAAGGTGTATTACGGAGATGCCACAAAAATTCCTACCTTACGCGCAGCAGGAATTGAAGATGCCGAAATTCTTGTTCTGTGTCTTGATGATCCCGAAGACAATAAATTTGTTGCCGATATCGTAAGAGAAAATTATCCTCAGGTAAAAATCTTTGTACGTGCCAAAAACAGAATAGATTCTTATGAATATTTAAACAGCGGAATTCATAATATCTACCGTGAAACTCTGGGAACCGCCGTAGATATGGCAGTCGACGTTCTTCATGCAACCGGAATGAGGAAATACGCAGCGAGACGTCTTGGACAAAGATTCATGACCATCGATAAAGCTTCCATCCGAAAATTAGCCAAATCGGATCATGATGATGAAATCCATCTTTTTACCACAAAAGAAATCCTCCTGCGAGAGGAGGAATTACTGGCGTATGATAATCTTAATTTTGATAATCAGCAATGGGAAGATTCTTCAAACGACGAAGAGGATGAAGATGAAAATTAATAGCTTACATTTGATTTAAATAAGCAAATCAGTCATCATTTTAACGCTATGACCGCAAAGATTTTATCTCAAACGTTTAATTTTCCATTCGCAATGGCATTTCATTCAGCAAAGCATTACATTACTGAATAGTTACGCTTCCGCCGCTGCTTTCGTCTTTGGTAATACTGGTAACGTTTCCTTTCTTATAAATCGTAAGACTTCCTCCAGAAGACGCTTCTGCATTGATGGTTGAAGACGCACTGATGTCTACACTTGCACCACTGGAAGATTCTGCTTTCAGATTTTGGATAATAACATCTTTTGCAGAAATACTGCTTCCCGATGAACCACTGATTTTGCCGCTTTTAGATTTTCCGGAAAGATCCACACTTGCAGCGGATGAAGCATCCACATCAAGATCTACCGCCCAGATTTTTCCGTCGAAACTTCCGCTGCTGTCTATGGAAATATTAAATGTATTCGCTTCAAGATCTCCGGAAACCGCTGCAGAACTCGAAACTTCAAGTTCCATTTTATCCTGCACAAATTTATCCTTCACTTTAACGCTGGCTGCAGAATTGGCATTTAATTTTGAAAAATCTTTCGTATAAATTCTCGCAGAAACATTGTGCGTATTCATCACACGGATTCCCGGTTTGTAATGGATATGAAGCTCTCCTCCGTTGTTATCCACCAAAACCTCGTCGATAATATTTTTGGGAGCAGAAATTACGACCTTTTCAAAATCAGCTTTTATAATTTCAGCTTCTATTGCCTGTGAAACTTCGATTTCATCGAAATCGCCCGTCACTTCTTTATGACTCATCGGTCCGTTGTCTTTCGTGGTCACCTTTTCCACCCAGTTTTTCTGATCGTTCCCGTTATGATGTCGGTCATTTTTATCGCAAGAAGCCAGAAGTGCAACAACTGAAAAAAGAAAAATAGTCTGTGATTTCATGTTTATTATTTTATGAATTAAGTTTTAAGTATCTTTATACCTTATTAACAACTAATTTATGAAAAATATTACATCGGTATTATTAATTTCTGCATTAGCATTCAACCAATCATGTACAACAATGAAAAACACCGATAACCAACAGGAAGTTCCAGCTCCGGACGCATCGCTTTCATCGAATCCTTTCATGAAAAAAAGCAAACTTCAGTATGAAGCTCCTGAATTTGACAAAATTAAAAATGAACATTTTAAACCCGCTTTTGATTTTGGCTTGAAACAGCACGACGCTGAAATTTTAAAAATTGCCAACAATTCTGAAGCACCAACGTTTGAAAACACCATCGTAGCTCTGGAAAAAAGCGGTGAAGTTCTGAAAAGAGCAACCATTGTATTCTCTAATCTTACCAGCGCCAATACAAACCCGACTTTACAGGCTCTTGATGAAGAATATGCTCCGATCTTTGCAGCCCATTCTGATAAAATGTATCTGAATGAAAATCTTTATAAAAGAATAAAAGCGATTTCTGAGAATGGCTTAGACGCTGAAAGCAAAAGATTATTACAATATTACAAGCAGAATTTTGAAATTGCAGGAGCGAATCTTTCTTCTGCGGATAAAGAGAAACTAAAGCAGATCAATCAGGAACTGGCTTCACTGTCTACGCAATATTCCAACAAATTGCTTGAAGCGAGAAAGCAGGGAGGTGTTTTCTTTACTGATGCAAAAGAACTTGAAGGACTTTCCGCCGATGAAATTGCTGCGGCAGCTTCTGATGCTAAAAATGCCGGAAAACCGGGACAGTATCTTTTAGCATTACAAAACACAACACAACAACCTCTTTTACAGAATCTTAAAAACAGAGCAACGAGAGAAAAACTCTTCAAAGCATCATGGACAAGAGCTGAAAAAGGAGATGGAAATGATACAAGAGAAACCATTGAAAAATTAGCGAAATTAAGACTGAAAAAAGCTCAGGTTTTAGGCAAAAAAAGCTTCGCAGAATGGAAATTGCAGGATCAGATGGCAAAAACGCCGGAAGCTGCAACAAAATTAATGAATCAGATTGCGACTCCCGCGGTAGAAACGGCAAGACGTGAGGCAAAAGACATTCAGGATCTGATCGATCAGCAGAAAGGAGGTTTCAAGGTTGAACCATGGGACTGGAATTTTTATGCTGAACAGGTAAGAAAGGCAAAATTTGATCTTGATGAAAGTGAAATAAAGCCTTATTTTGAAATTACAACCGTTTTGGAGAAGGGCGTGTTCTTCGCTGCGGAAAAATTCTATGGATTAACTTTCAAAAAGAGAACGGATCTTCCGGTTTATCATCCGGATGTGGTTACGTATGAAGTTTTCGATCATGACGGAAAATCCATTGCCATTTATTATCTGGATTTCTACACGAGGGATTCTAAAAACGGAGGAGCGTGGATGAGCAATTTTGTAGAGCAGTCTTATTTACTGGGAACAAAACCTGTAATTGTAAACTGCTACAATTATCAGAAACCGGCTCCCGGAAAACCTTCTTTGATCAGTTATGATGATGTTTCCACTATTTTCCATGAATTCGGACATTCTATTCACGGGATGTTTGCCAGCCAGAAATATCCTTCGCTTTCCGGAACCAATGTACCGAGAGATTTCGTGGAATTCCCTTCACAGATCAACGAACACTGGGCTTTAGATCCTGTTGTTTTAAAGAACTACGCTTTACATTACGAAACAAAACAGCCCATTCCGCAAACTTTGGTTGATAAAATTAAAAAAGCGGCAACTTTCAATCAGGGTTATATGACCACTGAATTGGTTTCTGCGGCTGAATTAGATATGGATTGGCATACAGTAACCAATGAAAGTCAGTTAATCCCTGTTTTAGATTTTGAAAAAGAATCTTTAGCGAAGCACGGATTTACTTTGGCAACGGTACCGCCGAGATATCATACGCCTTATTTTGCACATATTTGGGGCGGTGGTTATTCTGCGGGATATTATGCTTATTTATGGTCTGAAACTCTGGATAACGACGCCTGGGAATGGATTTCTAAAAATGGAGGATTGACAAGAGAAAACGGAGACCGCTTCAGAAAATATATTCTGTCTGTTGGAAATTCTGTGGATCTCAATCAGGCATTCAGAGATTTTACAGGACACGATCCGGATATTAAGCCCTTATTGAGAAACAGAGGTTTTATTAAATAAATTTTTAAAAGCATTCAATATTTTGGATGCTTTTTTCTTTTTATTTAAACACGAATGACGCAAATATTTTTCACTAATAACACAAATCTTTTCTTGTAAAAAATCTGTGAAAATCCGGATGATTTGTGGGAAATATAAATGAATCTGGCTAAAGTCTTGGGCAGCAATTTATTTTTTCAAGAGTGCTAAAGTCCGCTCCTATTGATCCCAACTTTCTAGGGTGAGTGAAAATATTCGTATACATTTGCTTCAATAAAAGCAAAAATAAATATATTTGATACTATTATTTAACCAATGAAAACTTTAATTTTTCTATGAAATTTCTAACTCTTTTAAGCCTTTCGTGGCAGCACATATTAATTATTTTACTAATCATCACTCCTATTTATTTTATACCTACATTTATTGCTTACAGTAGAAAGCATTCCAATGCAGGTTCTATATTTGCATTGAATTTTTTCTTAGGCTGGGCATTAATAGGCTGGGTAGGAGCATTAATATGGGCTTTGTCAAACAGATCAAATAATCAACAAATAATTGTCAATTCCAATAATCCGCATAATTACAATTCTAACATTGATCAATTGGCTAAGCTAAAAGAACTTCACGACAAAGGTGTACTTACCGATGAAGAGTTCACAGATCAAAAAAATAAATTGCTTAGTTAACGTGAGTTCGATTTAAGCTGCAATTAACCTTTCTTCATCAATGATATCTGAAGAGGTATTAATTGATGGCTTTTTATCAAAGAAAGAATATGCCGCCAAAGCGGATAGGATATTGAGTACAAAGTTATCAAAACTTCGATGTCTGGTATGTTCTATTTGACAAATATTCTTAAGTTCATCGTTGACAGACTCTATCAAAGCCCGCTTTCTGAGCATAATTTTGTCTTGAAGAAGGATGAGAGAATTCTTCATATTTTTCTTTATTTTTGTGATTAAATGAACACCGTCGATAAAAAGCTGTTCAAACAGGTCTTTTCCGATATAGCCTTTATCGCCAAAAAGTTTTCCGAAAATCCATTTGTGCAGATCCATACTTTTCAGCGGCTCCCTATCGTCTACATTGCCCGTTGTAAGGATGAAATCCAAAATTTCGCCCTTATCGTTAATGATTAAGTGAAGCTTGAATCCGTAAAACCAACCCAAAGAACATTGTCCTTTTTGGGCAATATTTTTAAAGGTTTTGTGCTGTTTTTCTCTTTTGATATGGCATGCTCTAATTGGCGTC
>NZ_FTOV01000007.1 GCF_900156825.1 Chryseobacterium gambrini
AGTAAGTTTTTCCTGTTCTTTTATTTTAAACACTTGTTTACGAAAATCTAAACTATAACTCATACAGCTAAGATAAGACTTTTTATAATGAGTCCGCTATATATTCATCTACTCTAGAAATATTATCCTTTGATTTTGGTTTATAATCACATAACTCGAAAATACTTCTCCTATCATATGTTTTAATTTTCTTATCTAGTTCTTTTGATAAGATTGCGTTTTTTTTATCGTCTTTAATATTTCCTTTACTTTGAATCAGCTTAAAATAATCTTCACTTTCTTTTGAGATAAAGAACAAATACGATTTTGAAGAGATTGTTTCCGGATACAACTTTTTGGCGTTATGATATAATTTTGGCGTTAATAAAATATGAAAATCATCAATTAATTGATAACTTCCGGATATTGATTTGTATATATCTAAACCACAGGTTGAGCCAGAATCACGTGAGTCAAATTTACCATCAGTATCAAAACTTAAATAATATAAATAATTTGTCTTTTGATCTTTTTTTAGAGGATATTTAATCAATCTATATTGATAAATGTTAACAGAATCTAATCCAATTATTCTGTCAATATAAAAATTCTCATTGAGAGGAAATTTTTGTGCATTTAAAACAACTGAAAACAAAAATGCAAATGTTACTACTATTAAACTATTTTTCACTATTGGTTTTTAATACTTTTATTACCATTTCACCTTCGTAATTACTGTCAATTAACCAAAAAGATTTTTGCGTAGTGGAAACATCATCTATTTTATATTGCTTAACAAATAACCAATCATATTTACTTTTTAAAAAAATATTAGGATGATGATAAGTTATTGGTAACAAATAAAAATTTTCTAAATTTTCTAAATCAATATTCGATTTTTCTTTTAGTTTAATTATTATATCATTGTAATTAAAGCCATAGCTTGGATTGTTATCAAATTCTTCAATATAAATAATGTTTCCATTCTTATCATACAAAATTTTTTTTCCTATTTGGATATTATTAAAATAAGTTGATTTTTGTACTAAAAGACCGTTTTCATCGTAATTATAGATTGTATAAAAGTTTTTCTTTTTACTACATGATTTTTTGACTTCATATCCTTTCAACATTTTTCTTTCAGTAACGATAGAATCATTTTTTTCATAAAAATATCTCCCATCACTTGTCTTATTTTTTTCAAATCGGCTGATATTAAAATAACGTGTGCTATCTTTTATAGTTTCGAGTGACAAAGCAGAAACAGACGGTGCTTCAGAAATCTTTAGCTTTTGTGGAGTACAGGAAATAATTCCTGCACACCATAAAATTATTGCTATTACACTATTTTTCATTGTTTTTTATTTAGGGTCTTTTTCTATACTTGGTATATTCGGGTTTGCTATTTTCCATTGCCATCTCCAGAGGATGTTTTTGATGTCTGTCGAAGTAACAGCGCCTGATGTTATTGCTCTGTATGACATATAATTATCTGTGTCTTTTTTCTCAAAAGTACATAAAATTTTTAGCGTCGGAGCAGAACTCTATCTTAATGAATGTGATAATTACAATTAAAATCTTCCTCAGAAGCGAGTTTACTAACAAAAAAGACTGCCGAAGCAGTCTTAAATCTAACTTTACATTCTATAATTAATCTTAAATATAGCCTGAATGTTTACTGAATTTTCCAGCTGATCCCAAACATAAAATTTGTTCCTGCCTGAGAAAAATAATACGGAGAACCGTCATAAACAGCTCCGTTGTTCACATACTTTTTATTGAATAAATTATTAACCAAAAGCTTCAGAGCAATCTCATTATTTTTAATTTTAAACTGATACTGTGCATTAAAATCGGTTAAAAAGTAATCTTTAAGCTGTAAATTTTCATCTTCCGAATTATCCAGATATTGTTTTCCGACATACTGATTCATTAATGCAAACTGGAAATTCTTCGTTGGATTGAATTTTAACCCTAAATTGGCAATCACATCCGGAGAAAAAGAAATCTGCGTATTTCCGAGATCTTTAACACCCGTTTCTGTTTCCACTTTAAAATCTAAATTTCTGTTGTTGCTGAAACTCACATTTCCGGAAAGTTCCCACTGTTTGGAAAGTTTTGCCAAAGCTCCAAGCTCGATTCCGCTTCTGTAACTTTTCCCCGAATTTGTTCTGATGAAAGCCCCCACATTATTCAGTTCGCCATTTAAAACCAACTGATTTACATAGTACATATAATACAAGTTCGCAGTAAAAGATACTTTTCCGAACTGCTTTTCTACTCCGGCTTCAAAATCGTGCAGCTTTTCAGCCTTTACTTCATTGTTTGCCAACAGATCATCTCTGTTTGGTTCGCGGTGCGCATGAGCATAGGAAAAGAAAATTTTTCCTGATGAAATTTTATAGTTGATTCCCGCTTTGGGATTAAAGAACAGCCAGTTTTTATTTAAATCAGCGCCTTCTCCATCTCCTGCCGTGATGATTTTTGTATCATAATCTACATTTCTCAATTGCAGGTCTCCGAAAAATTCAAAATCATTCATTCTTACCAATGCTTTGGCAAAACCTGAAACTTCGTTTTTCACAGAGCGGTTTCTGTAATATTCATGTTCATCAATCTGGGGAAGAAAAACGCCCGTTACATTTCCGAAATGTCTTCCGTAATATTGATTGGCAACGGCTCCGAAGTTCACATCTACAGCTCCTAATTTTCCGTAAAGCGTGGAAACAACCCCGTAAAAATCGTTATTCAGCCATTTCTTTCTGATGAAATCCGTTCTCGTCAAGGTTTGAGAACCGTTGATGAAGTTAGGAAGATTATATTTCGAAAATTTAGCATCCTGCTTATAATTTTCATAATACCCTTTTCCTTTCGTATAATGTACCGTTGTTTCTAAATTCCATTGAGCATTAAATTTCTGCTCCCAAAGCAACTGATAATGATTTTGTCGGTAATTATCCGTTTCATTATCATAAAATCCGACGATGTTTTCCCAGTTCGAATCGTAAATTGCTCCCGAATAATTAAATTTAGGATCGGTTTCCCATGTTTTTCGGTCGATTCCGTTCCACGCCTGATAGGTTTTTTCTTTTCCTCCGAAAGCCATCAAACGAATTCTTGTATTCCCTTCCTCATACAAAGCGGTCAGATTGTAAGAATTTAATTTTGAAAAAGCGCGGTCTATATATCCGTCAGAATTGATGTGGGTATATCTTCCCATTACAGAAAGACGGTTTCCCCAGAATTTTCCGGAACCTATTTCCGCAGAGTATTTATAGGTGTTGAAAGATCCGTAACTGTCGTCTGTTTTAAAATAAAACTTCTCTTCAGGATCTTTGGAAAGCACATTAATACTTGCTCCAAAAGCCGCAGAACCATTATTGGAAGTTCCTACCCCTCTCTGAATTAAAATCTGTGATGCCGAACTTGTAAGATCCGGAACATTCACGAAAAACGTTCCCTGACTTTCGGAATCGTTGTACGGAACGCCGTTCATCATGACATTGATGGCACTTCCCGCAACACCACGAATCCGGAATCCTGTATACCCCACTCCGTTTCCGGCATCTGAAGTTGAAATGATGGAAGTCTGATTCTTCAGTAAAATCGGAAGGTCCTGTCCTAAATTTCTGCTGTCCAGATCTTTCTGAACATTGATGATTTCTTTGGCAACAGGAAGTCTTTTGGTAAAATTAACGGCTTCAATTTCCCTTACTTTCAGGGAATCGGAATTCTGCGCCTGTAAAAAAGCGAAAGAGCCAACAGTAAGCCCTAAAAAAAATAATCCTTTCATTCTATAAATCTTTAAAATTTAATGAATAAAAGGGGCGGATTATGATGAGTAATTGGTAATCGGTAATAAGTAATATGATGAGGATTACTCATTGCTCATTACCTATTGCTCATTTTTAATTTCCCTAAACGGCATTACCCGTTCCAGGTTCATTGGGTATAATCTCAGCTTGCTACAGCACCCCTTTATTTCAGCCGCGAAATTACGAAAAATTTACCAACTGTGGGAAATTACGTTTTTCCAACCTATTTTTTCACCAAGATCATTTAATGAAAAACTTGTGGTATTTGTGAAAGATTTTTGAAACTCTTATTTAAATTTAATAGGTCTTATTCTGCGAATCTACATAGTAATAATTCTTACTGTCTTTTGAAACCTCGAACATTTTACCAAGCTTCCAGCTAAAATTTCGTTTAATATCAGAATATTCAAACGGAATAATCACCTTTCCATTCACATCCACCACTCCGAAAACATTATTTTTTGAAGCAATAATCATCGGATTGGCAACATCATCACCTTCCAAAATAAAAAGATAGTCGTATTGAGGATAAATTTTAAACTGCTTGTAATCATAAGGATTTTCAAACGTCGCTTTTTCGATGATTCCGAAAAAACCATTCATCGTATATACCTGAAAAAGCTGCTGAACATACTCTTTGTGAGGACATTTTGTCAAATCGGACTGTTTGTACTGATACACTCTTTTGCCTGTTCTGTCGACACGGTAAGAAATTTCATCTTTTTCTACCGTCGCATAATCCGCAGTCCCGAATTTTCTGAGTTTTACATTTGGAGAGTTCAGAAGATTACAGTCTTCATAGAAAAATACCGCAATATGATATTCCGGCTGGATAATGAATTTTCCTTTTTGGTTCACATATCCGAATTTGCCGTCCTGTTTTTTCGGAATTAAAAGCGGAAGCTCTTCATTGATAATCGGAAAATTGCTATTAAGTTTTGCCTTTTCTGGTAATTTTTTAACCACAGTTTTAGAACCTGTCTTCGAAGGCAATTTCTTCACTGTTTTAGACTGAGAAAACATAAAAACCGAAATAAAAAGGAATAAAACCGAAGCTGCATTTTTCATAATCATCAATTGTTTGCAAAAATATCGCCAAAAATAGAAAATATAAAATACATATTTATAAAGAATCTAAATAATTTAAACTTGAAAAAATTCTAAAATTCCGTAAATTTGGGCACGTTTTCAGGCATTTATTATGACAGATGTCTTAAAGAAGTCATTTTTAATATTCTATCTAAAAATTTCAGCTTCTTGCTTAGATCAAATAAACAAAAAAATAATAATTCTGCCGGAAAACACACGATGATAATCTTCTCGTGAATAATGTTGATTATCATCCGATTAAGATTGAAAAGATTTCTATTATTATGAATATTTATCAGGATTACATCCAAGAGATTGAAGAAAGAAAAACTCAGGGGCTTCATCCAAAGCCGATTGACAGTGCAGAATTATTAAGCGAGATCATCGCACAGATTAAAGATACAGCAAACGGATATAGGGCTGATTCTCTTAAATTTTTTATTTACAACACGTTACCCGGAACTACGAGTGCAGCCGGTGTAAAAGCTAAATTTTTAAAAGAAATTATTCTTGGTGAATCTGTAGTAGAAGAAATCTCTCCGGTTTTTGCTTTCGAATTGTTATCCCACATGAAAGGTGGAAAATCTATCGAAGTATTGCTGGATCTGGCTTTAGGAAATGACGAAAATATCGCAAGACAGGCTGCAGAAGTATTGAAAACGCAGGTTTTCCTTTATGAAGCAGATACAACCCGTCTGAAAGAAGCCTTCAATATCGGGAACGAAATTGCAAAAGAAATTCTGGAAAGCTATGCAAAAGCAGAATTCTTCACAAAACTTCCTGAAGTTGCTGAAGAAATTAAAGTGGTTACTTTCATCGCAGGGGAAGGAGACATTTCTACCGATTTACTTTCTCCGGGTAATCAGGCACACTCAAGATCAGACCGCGAATTACACGGTAAATGCATGATTACGCCTCAGGCGCAGGAAGAAATCAAAGCTTTACAGGCAAAACATCCGGATGCAAGCGTAATGCTTATCGCAGAAAAAGGAACAATGGGAGTTGGTTCTTCGCGTATGTCTGGTGTAAACAACGTTGCACTCTGGACGGGAAAACAGGCAAGTCCTTATATTCCTTTCGTAAATATTGCTCCTATCGTTGGAGGTACCAACGGAATTTCACCAATTTTCCTTACAACAGTGGACGTAACCGGAGGTATCGGAATCGATCTTAAAAACTGGGTAAAGAAAGTAGACGAAAACGGAAAAGCTGTTCTTAACGAAGAAGGCGAACCTATTCTTGAGCAGACTTATTCTGTTGCAACGGGATCGGTTTTAACCATCAATACCAAAGAAAAAAAATTATACAACGGAGATCAGGAACTTATCGATCTTACAAAATCTTTCACACCGCAGAAAATGGAATTCATTAAAGCGGGTGGATCTTACGCCATCGTGTTCGGTAAAAAATTACAGACATTCGCTGCTGAAGTTTTAGGCATCGAAGCTCCGGTTGTTTTTGCACCTTCTAAAGAAATTTCTAACGAAGGACAGGGGCTTACTGCGGTTGAAAAAATCTTCAACAGAAATGCAGTAGGAAAAACTCCGGGTAAAATCTTACACGCAGGATCCGATGTACGTGTGAAAGTAAACATCGTAGGTTCTCAGGATACTACAGGTTTAATGACGGCTCAGGAACTTGAATCTATGGCAGCAACGGTAATTTCTCCGGTAGTAGACGGAGCTTACCAGTCCGGATGTCACACCGCTTCAGTTTGGGATAAAAAAGCACAGGCTAATATTCCTAAATTAATGAAATTCATGAACGAATTCGGTTTGATCACTGCGCGTGACCCGAAAGGTGAATATCACGCGATGACAGACGTTATTCACAAAGTTCTTAACGATATTACCGTAGACGAATGGGCAATCATCATCGGAGGAGATTCTCACACGAGAATGTCTAAAGGAGTTGCTTTCGGAGCAGATTCAGGAACTGTTGCCCTTGCTTTGGCAACGGGAGAAGCTTCAATGCCAATTCCTGAATCTGTAAAAGTTACATTCAAAGGAACCATGAAAGAGCATATGGATTTCCGTGATGTGGTTCATGCAACTCAGGCTCAGATGCTGAAACAGTTCGGAGGAGAGAACGTATTCCAGGGAAGAATTATTGAGGTTCACATCGGAACACTTCCTGCCGATCAGGCATTTACCTTCACAGACTGGACGGCTGAAATGAAAGCAAAAGCTTCCATCAATATTTCTGAAGATGCTACTTTAATCGAGTCTCTGGAAATTGCAAAAAGCAGAATCCAGATTATGATTGATAAAGGAATGGATAACCACAATCAGGTTCTTCAGGGATTAATTGACAAGGCTAATAAAAGAATTGAGGAAATCAGATCTGGTGAAAAACCTGCTCTGACTCCGGATTCCAATGCTAAATATTACGCTGAAGTTGTTGTAGATCTTGATGCCATCGTAGAACCGATGATCGCCGATCCGGATGTAAACAACGAAGATGTTTCTAAAAGATATACGCACGATACCATCAGAGATTTAACGTATTACGGTGGTGAGAAAAAAGTAGATCTTGGTTTCGTCGGATCTTGTATGGTTCACAAAGGAGATCTAAAAATTGTTTCTCAGATGCTTAAAAACATTGAAAAACAAAATGGTACAGTAGAATTTAAAGCTCCGCTTGTGGTGGCTGCTCCTACCTATAACATCATTGATGAATTAAAAGCTGAAGGCGACTGGGAATTTCTAGAGAAATATTCAGGTTTTGAGTTTGACGATAATGCTCCTAAAGGCGAAGCTCGTGTTGAATACAAAAACATGATGTATCTAGAAAGACCGGGATGTAACCTTTGTATGGGGAATCAGGAAAAAGCAGCAAAAGGAGATACGGTTTTAGCCACTTCTACACGTCTTTTCCAGGGAAGAGTGGTTGAAGATTCTGAACGTAAAAAAGGAGAATCTCTATTAGCTTCAACTCCGGTGGTTGTACTTTCTGCGATTATGGGAAGAATTCCTAGCATCGATGAGTATAAAACAGCGGTTGAAGGGATCGACCTTACTACTTTTGTTCCTTCTATTAAAGAACTGACAAGTACAAGCGCTCACTAAAAAGCTTACAGATAAGCCGTAAAGGCTGTTTTAACAATTTATAGAATTGAAAGATTTTACTCGTAAAGATGTAAAATCTTTCAATTTTTTATTTAGAATCTTTCCATTTAAAGATCTGCAAAAATTATTTTAACTTAGATCAATCACAAAAATTTTATTTTTTCTTAACTTGAAGGTTGGAAATTTCAGAATTATTTATCATTTTTTATCCTTTTTAAAAGCATACAGGAATAGAATTTGATAATTTAATGATGTTAATTTATTTAATAGCAAAGAGCAAATAATTAAAACAGAAGAAAAATAAATTCAGATATGACTTTTGATATTGATATGATCAAAAAAGTGTACGAGCGTTACCCGGAAAGAATTGCTGCGGCAAGAAAAGTAGTGGGAAAACCTCTTACCCTTTCAGAAAAAATCCTTTATACCCACCTTTGGGAAGGAAATGCAACACAGGCACACGAAAGAGGAAATTCTTATGTAGATTTCGCACCGGACAGAGTAGCGATGCAGGATGCAACGGCACAAATGGCACTGCTACAGTTTATGCAGGCAGGAAAAGCGAAAGTGGCTGTTCCTTCAACCGCTCACGCCGATCACCTTATTCAGGCAAGAGTAGGTGCAGAAGCAGATTTACAGGAAGGTATCAACAAAAACTCGGAAGTTTTCAATTTCCTGAGTTCGGTTTGTGATAAGTACGGAATCGGTTTCTGGAAACCGGGAGCCGGAATTATCCATCAGGTTGTACTGGAAAACTACGCTTTCCCTGGAGGAATGATGATCGGAACTGATTCTCATACCGTAAACGCAGGAGGTTTAGGAATGGTTGCCATCGGAGTTGGCGGCGCAGATGCAGTAGATGTAATGGCGGGAATGGCTTGGGAACTTAAAATGCCTAAACTAATCGGTGTAAAATTAACCGGTAAAATGTCCGGCTGGACTTCCGCAAAAGACGTGATCTTAAAAGTGGCAGGAATTCTTACCGTAAAAGGAGGAACAGGCTGCATCGTAGAATATTTCGGAGAAGGAGCACAATCTCTTTCAGCGACAGGTAAAGGAACCATATGTAATATGGGAGCGGAAATCGGAGCAACGACTTCTACTTTCGGATATGATGATTCCATGAGAAGATACCTTTCGTCTACCGGAAGACAGGATGTTGTAGATGCGGCAGATCAGATTGCAGAACATTTAACCGGTGATCCTGAAGTATATGCAAATCCTGAGCAATATTTTGATCAGCTAATTGAAATTAACCTTTCTGAACTGACTCCTCACTTAAACGGACCTTTCACTCCGGATTTGGCTACGCCTGTTTCTGAATTCAGAGCAAAAGCAGAAGCCAACGGATGGCCTTTAGAAGTAGAATGGGCACTGATTGGTTCTTGTACCAATTCGTCCTACGAAGATTTATCAAGAGCAGCTTCTATCGTGGAAGATGCCGTTGCTAAAGGAGTGAAACCAAAAGCTATTTTAGGAATTAATCCGGGTTCTGAGCAGGTGAAATTTACCGCAGAAAGAGACGGTTTCCTGAATTCATTCAGAAAGTTTGAGAATGCAAGAATCTTTACGAACGCCTGCGGTCCTTGTATCGGACAATGGGACAGAGAAGGCGCTGAAAAAGGAGAAAAGAATTCGATCATTCACTCTTTCAACAGAAACTTTGCAAAAAGAGCAGACGGAAATCCAAATACCCACGCTTTCGTAGCTTCTCCGGAAATGGTAGCTGCTGTTGCAATTTCGGGCAGACTGGATTTTAATCCTATTACCGATACTTTAACCAACGAAGCCGGAGAGCAGATTAAATTAGACGAGCCTAAAGGTTTTGAATTACCGGAAAAAGGATTCGCTGTGGATGACAATGGTTATCAGGCGCCTTCTGAAGACGGATCTTCTGTTCAGGTAAATGTAAGCCCAACTTCAGACAGACTTCAGTTACTGGAAGAATTTCCGGCTTGGGACGGCAAAAACATTACGGGAGCAAGACTTTTAATAAAGGCTTTCGGAAAATGTACAACCGACCACATTTCTATGGCAGGACCATGGCTGAAATACAGAGGTCACCTTGATAATATTTCAAATAATATGTTGATCGGAGCAGTTAATGCGTTCAACATGGAAACGAATAAAGTTAAAAATCAGCTTACAGGAGAATATGGAGAAGTTCCTGCCGTACAGAGAGATTATAAAGCCGCAGGAATTCCATCCATCGTTGTGGGAGACCAAAACTACGGGGAAGGTTCTTCAAGAGAGCATGCTGCAATGGAACCGAGACATTTGGGCGTAAAAGCTGTTTTGGTAAAATCGTTTGCGAGAATTCATGAAACCAACCTGAAAAAACAGGGAATGTTGGGAATTACTTTTGCCAATGAAGCAGATTATGATAAAATTCTGGAAGATGATGTGATCAACTTCTTGGATCTTGATCAGTTTGCTCCGGGAAAACAACTGACTTTAGAATTCATCCATTCAGATGGAACGAAAGATATTGTGATGGCAAACCATACCTATAACGATCAGCAAATTGACTGGTTTAAGGCAGGTTCTGCTTTGAATCTGATCAAACAACAGGAGAAAAATTAATTGTTAGATTTAATTAATCATAAAAAAGCAACTTCAGATTGAAGTTGCTTTTTGTTTTATATTGATTTAGCTTATTTTTAGGCTTTAAAAACTAATAGTAAAACTGAACTATGAAAAAACTTTTACTGCTTTTATCGTTTCTTCCTCTACTCTCTTTCGCGCAGGAAAACAACGAAGTAAAAATTAATGCCTTTGGAATATTTAAATCAAGAATTGATATTGGATATGAACGAATTATTAATTACAATGCCGGAATAGGAAGTTATTTTATATACCAATGGAAAGAAAAATATACGGTTATGCCATATTATAGATTTTACACAGATAATGAAGGTATTGCAAAAGATTTTTTTATTGAAGCATTAGCTATTTACAACAGAAACAAATATTCTCCGCTTGACGATAATGGTCAGACTTTAAATAATGAGAAATGGGGATCATCTTTAGGAATCGGAGCCGGAGTGGGAGAAAAATATGTATTTCTATCAAATCTCTTTGTGGAAGCTGGTCTGGAAGCCGGAATTGTTAAAAATTTATCTGCTTCAGACAGAGATCAGTATGGTGGATTATTCCGCCTCTTTATTTCAGCAGGGTATAGATTTTAAATTTAAGTGAATAAAAATGTAACAAAAGTACTTTTTTCATTGTCTAATAGGATATCAGAAAGACATTATGAAAAAAGCAATTATTGCGTTATCACTTTTGGGCAGCATCTTTTCTTTTGCCCAGGAAAAAACGAATAACCAGGCAACCAAAGAAAAACAAATTGAAGGAGTAACCATCACCAAAACTAAAAAAGCCGTTGAACAGAAAGCCGACCGTACGATTTTCGATTTTTCGGAACAGCCGCAGCTTAATAACGGAAACGTTCTGGAAGGCATCAAAAAACTTCCCGGATTGGTGTCTACCGATATCGCAGGAATGATGTATCAGGGAAAAGTTCTGGATGTTTATTTGAACGGAAGACCTTTGAACATTACTTCCAATGAGCTTAATTCTTTTCTTGAAGGAATGCCCGCCAATTCTGTAGACCGAATTGAAGTTATTACACAGCCCGGTGCGGAATTTCCTGCCACTTCAGGCGGTGCCATCATGAATATTATTACCAATAAAAATGCGAATAAATATTTAACGGCAACCTATTCAGGAAATTATTCTTTTACGAATTATGATAAATTCAGAAGCAGAACAAGCAACTCTCTGAATCTGAATGCGAGAAATAAAATTTTCGGATGGCAACTGAATGTTGGGCAGAATTACCGTGAAAGTATGCTGAACAGCAATCAGGACAATCTGATGTTAAGCAATACGGACAGAGTAGGAAGAGGATATTTTGCAAAATCCGGGCTTACTTTTGATCTCGGACAGGACAGATTGCTTTTAAATTATGATATTTACCATAACAACAATGATAATTATACAGCCAGCAACGGACTTGCAGATCTTCCGTATTATCTGAATCCAAATATTATCAGAGAAGGAAATTTTTCCAGTTTTGATGCAGCTCATACCGATAATGTGAGACAGGAAGCTGTGGTAACTTATCAGAAACGTTTTACAGAAAAATCCCAAAAGCTGGATTTCCAGTTTGGTTTTACAAAATCCGACAGTAAATTTATTCAGGATAACATTTTTACAGATGTCGTTTATACAAACCCTGTTGAAAATAGTCCCAGAATTCCTTTTTCTAATAAGCTGAACAACAAATCGGATATGGAAATCGCCAATTTTAAGGCAGATTATTCTCAGCCTTTAAAGATTCTGGACGGCGGAAAAGTAAGTTTGGGAGGATTGTACGAGCATCAGAATTTTGATACGGAAAGCAAAGGAATCACGAATTTAGAATACACCAGACAGACAACGGCAACTTATCTGGAGTTTCAGGCTAAGCTGAAAAAGTTTGATTTTATTTTGGGAACGCGTGCTGAAAATTATGATATTTCCGGTGTTACAAGATATTACAACAACAAAAATCTTATTGAGGCAGATCTTCTTCCTTTTAACAAGTTTAAATTGTTCCCGAACGCAAGTGTTCAGTACAATCTGATGAATCAGGTATACGTAGCAGCGAATTACAATAAAAAGATCAATTTGCCGAGTATTTCTGCCTTAAACCCAAACAACACCACATTTCAGGGACCGAATACGCAGGTAACAGGAAACCCGAATCTTCAGCCAACGATTTTTGATAATTATGAAATAAAAATTTCAGCTTTCGATTATGCATTTATCGGATACAGTGTAAGTTCAGCGAAAAATCAGGTTGCACAGATCATCAGAAAAGACGGAAAAAATCTGTTCAACGAGCAGATTAATATTTCTGAAATGAAAATCCACAATTTCAACGTCGGATTACCGGTTCCTTTCATGATTTTTAGCAAACCGCTGAGCGAAATCATGAAGTTTAATTTCAATCCGGATAAGATCAACTTCATGTACATTTACGCAGGTTATCAGAAGCATGACATTGACAATCTGAACAATAAAGGATTCTGGATTCTGAATCTGATGACGCAGATCATTTTACCGAAAGAGATCAAATTAACAGCCAATTACAGTTATCTCACTCCAAAAGCAGGGTATTTTTATTTCACCGCAGAAAAACCATTCAACAATTCTGTGGATCTTACCCTTACGAAGAAATTTATGGACAATCGTTTGACGGTTTCTGTTTTTGCCAATGATATTTTCAACGGACAATTGATGCAGGTTCGCTCGAATCCGCCTTCCGGAGAAACGGTAATGCTGAGAACGAAATACGACTCAAGAAATTTCGGATTATCGGTTAATTACAAAATCCCTACGAAGAACAAATTGGCAAAAGAAGATGCAAACATTCTGAATCAGACGAAGAAAGATGAAAATGGTGGTGTGATGCAGCAGGGACAGTAGTTTTTAGTTTAAACACTAATTGCACGAATGTCTTTGCACAAATTTCACGAATAATTTTTGATTTATAATGATTAAGCAAAATTGAAACTAATAAGTATTTATTTTATCAATAGGAGCGGACTTTAGTCCGCTTTTTTATATCCCGAAAGAAAGGCTTTAGCCAAAACTTAGAATATTTATGTGATTTGTGCAAAAAATTTGTGTCATTAGTGTTTAGGTGATACGAGCGGACTAAAGTCCGATTTTTTTACGCCCCAAAGAAATGCTTCAGCCAAAACTTAGAAAATTTGTGCGGTTTGTGCAAAAAAATTTGTGTCATTAGTGTTTAGGCGATACGAGCGGACTTTAGTCCGCTTTTTTACGCCCCAAAGAAATGCTTTAGCCAAAACTTAGAATATTTGTGCGATTTGTGCAAAGCATTCGTGCAATTTGTGTTCAAGTTAAAAATCAATAGTCTGAAAACGCCAATTCAACGTATCAATCAACGTTAACTGATTCAACGGCAATGGTAAATCTGTAATAATTTTCAAAGCTAAATTCGCCATCATGCTTCCTACAATTCCGGGTAACGCTCCCAAAACGCCTAAGCTGTCACAATCCGGAAGTTGTTCATCAAAAGGCGGTTCCGGAAAAATGTCTCTTAAATTTTTACTGCCATTATAATTAAAAATCGCAGCCTGCCCTGAAAATCCGAGAATACTTCCATAAACCAAAGGCTTTTTGAATTGTACACAGGTATCATTAACTAAATATCTCGTTTTAAAATTATCGGAACCATCAATAATGATATCAAATCCGGAAATCAATTCTTCTGCGTTTGATTCATCTATTTTTTGTTCAATCCCAATAAATTTAATTTGATGATTTAAGTTTCTGACAAACATTTCGGCGCTTTTTACTTTAGAAATTCCAACTGATTTTTCATTATGAATAATTTGTCGGTTTAAATTATGGAGTTCCACCTCATCAAAATCCACGACACCCAAAGTTCCGACACCTGCAGCAGCCAAATATTGGATAACGGGACTTCCCAAACCTCCGGCTCCAATCACCAAAACTTTAGAATTCATTATTTTTCTTTGACCCTCCAATCCGATTTCTTCTATGAAGATCTGTCGGCTGTATCTTGCGAAAATGTCTTCTTTTTTCATTACAATTTTTATTTTTTAACAACCTGTTGTGCATCTTGGAAAGTAATTTTAACCCATTAATTGTTAAATATATTTACTTTTTGTTTTACTTTTATAAATGAAATGCCTTTGTTTATCTTTCATTAAAGATTGCTTTATTTTAAAAAACTTTGTTTATCCTTGCGATAAAATTTAAACGCTAAGAAAGACAAAGAGTAGATTTTAATTGCCTTGAACGAAGATAAACAAAGACGTTTCACTTAATTTAGAAATACAAAGGTTCAAAATGCACAATTGTTTTTTAACCATTAAGATCTATTTATGGAATGAAGTTTAGTTAAGGCAATATTTAAATATTTTAAGAATATCTCATCTTATTATTTTCTTGCAAAAAGCTTAATTTTTCTAAACTTCTTAAATAAACCTTAATGGTTCAAATTAAATTCCGCTATAAACCACATCCCAATCTTTCATTACCGGATCGTAGCCTGCTTTTTTAATGATATTTTTGATTTCCTCTATGCTTCTTTCATCACTGGTTTCGAATTGTTCCAACGACTCTTTATCCACCGCATAACCTCCCGGATTGGTCTTGGATGCTGCACTCATCGCTGTTGCACCTAATGAAATAATGTTATTTCTAAACTTTTCATTTTCTCTTGTGGAAATAGAAATCTCCAAATCTTCATTCCAGATTCGGTAAGCGCAGATGAGCTGTAATAAATCCCTGTCGGACATGATGAAATTCGGTTCAATAATTCCTTCCGCAGGTCTTAGGCGTGGAAATGAAACTGAATATCTGCTTTTCCAGTATTGCTTCTGAAGATAATCGATGTGTAATGCGTTGAAAAAACTGTCTATGCGCCAATCTTCAAGTCCCAGTAAAACACCGAGTCCTATTTTATGAACTCCGGCTTTTCCAATTCTGTCGGGTGTTTCCAGACGAAATTCGAAATTCGACTTTTTTCCTTTCGGATGGTATTCTTTGTAAACTTCCTGATGATAAGTTTCTTGATACACCAAAACCGCATGTACTCCTGCTTCATGAACCCGTCGGTATTCTTCTTCCGACAAAGGCTGAACTTCAATCGAAATATTGGCAAAATGAGGTTTTAAAAGCTGTATGGCATTCATAAAATAATCGATTCCGACCGTTTTATTGGCTTCACCGCTTACCAGCAAAACATGGTTCACGCCCATTGATTTTAAAACGGAGGCTTCAATAAGAATTTCGGTGTCAGAAAGTGTTTTCCTTTTAATGGAATTATCCAGACTGAAACCACAGTAAGTACAGATATTCTGACATTCGTTACTCAAATACAGCGGCGCATACAACTGAATGGTTTTTCCGAAACGTTTTTGGGTAAGCTGTTGAGTCATTTCTGCCATCACTTCCAGTTTTTGAGAAGCAACAGGCGACAGAAAATTCAAAAAATCCTCGATGGTTTTATTCTTTTTATGAAGGCTTTTTTCAACATCGGTTAACGTTACTTTTTCAAGTTTCGTTTTCACCTCATCCCATTGGTATTTTTCAAAAAAATCTTTAAAACTCTTCATTATATTTAATTTTAATCAAATAAAAAGGCAGTAAGCGGACTTGAAGCTTCTGCGTGATGTGAAATTGCGCCCAAACCGGATTCAAAAGCTCTTCTTCCTGAAATCACTCCTTCTTTAAACGCCAATGCCATATTTACCGGATTCTTCGCCACCGCAATTGCTGTGTTTACCAAAACCGCATCGGCGCCCATTTCCATTGCTTTTGCCGCATCGGAAGGCGCCCCAATTCCCGCATCCACCACAACCGGAACATTACTTTGAGCAATAATGATTTCTAAAAAATCCAATGTTTTTAGTCCTTTATTGGTTCCGATTGGCGCTCCTAAAGGCATGACAACGGCTGTTCCTGCATCTTCCAAACGTTTGCACAGAACAGGATCTGCATGAATGTAAGGCATCACGACAAACCCTAATTTTGCCAGTTCCTCTGTTGCATACAATGTTTCAATAGGATCGGGTAACAGATATTTCGGATCGGGATGGATTTCCAGTTTCACCCAGTTGGTTTCCAGTGCTTCTCTTGCCAACTGTGCCGCTAAAACGGCTTCTTTGGCAGTTCTTGCTCCTGAAGTATTGGGTAAAAGGTGAGATTTTGTCGGTTTTAATGCACTTAAAATATCATCTTCCGAAGAATGAGCATCGATTCTTTTCAAAGCCATAGTTACCAATTCGCTTTCAGAAGCGATGATAGAATTAGTCATTTCCGACAGGCTTCCGAATTTTCCTGTTCCTAAAAACAATCTCGATTCAAAGATTCTGTCGGCTATTTTTAAAGGTTGATTTTTCATATTTACTTTTTAATTTAGATGTTCTAAGATTTAACTGAATTCTAAAATGTTTCTGAATTCTCTAATTACGGAAGGCTGACTGGTAATCTGCCCGGAAACAGCAACACCATAAATTCCGATTTCCTGTAATCGTTTGATGTCTTCCAAAACAACTCCGCCAATGGCAAAAATTTTAGGAATCTCAATAGATTTTTCTTTTAAGCTATTGATGATTTCATGATAACCTTCAAATCCTAATATCGGACTTAATTGTTCTTTGGTAGAAGTAAATCTCAACGGACCTAACCCAATGTAATCACAATGCTCTACCATTCTCTGAAGAATATCTGAAAAAGTATTGGCTGTTCCTCCGATGATTTTATGCTCTCCCAAAATGTATCTCGCCTTTTCTACGGACATATCGTTCAGCCCTAAATGAACTCCATCTGCATCAACGTCTTTCGCGATCTGAACATGATCGTTGATGATACAAACAGCCTGATAATCTGCACATAACTTTTTTGAAATTTCACAGAGTCTGATAAAATCTTTTTCGGGTGTATTTTTCCAGCGAACCTGAATCCATTTTGCGCCATAATCAAGAGCTTTTCGGATGTTCTTTTCCTGAACTTCTAAAGATGAACCCTGAGAGATGTATTGTAATTTTTCCATTTTTTAATTTTGATTTTAACACTAAGAGCGCTAAGATTTTTTTTAACTACTAAACGTTTTTTAAGTTCGCAAAGGCGTTTCACTTAGCAAAGACCACAAAGTTTTAATATTAATTTTCAGGAGTGAAATCCTAACAACATCTGATTGCTTGTTAAAAATTTTTCAATGTATTGTTTTCCTTTTCGGCAGGCATTTTGCAAATTTTCTCCTTTTGCTAAATGACTTGCAATTGAGGAAGAAAGTACGCAGCCTGAACCGTGTTTCGGGTAAAATACAGAGGTTGTATTGTTGGATTTGATTGAAATTTCTTTTCCATTTTCCCATAAAATATCTGTTCCGATTTTATCTTCACGATGTCCGCCTTTTATTAATACGGAACATCCATTTTCTGATGGTTCAAAAAGATGTTCTTTCAAAACGTTGTATTCATTATAGTTGGGTGTGACTAAATCTATTTTTTGTAAAACATTTTTTACATTTGAAATGGTATTCAGATCAAAAAAAGAAAATTCCGATGTGCTTTTTAAAACCGGATCCCAGACAATTTTTACTTCAGGATTAATGGATTTTATTTTTTTCGTAATCTGGTCTAAAAATTCCGCATTTTTTACCACCCCGATTTTCACCGCTTCCACTTTATATTTTTTCATTAAAACATTGATCGCTGATAAAATTTCATCTATCGGCTGCCATTGAAGCGTATAAAATTCGGACTCTGTTTGTAAAGTCATTGCCGTACAGACTGCCAATCCCTGAACTTTTAACTGTTCAAATGTTTTAATATCTGCCAATACACCGGCTCCGCCACTTGTATCGAAACCGGCAATGCTCATTACGAAAGGACGCTCTTTCTGCATTTTCTGAAAATATCTATAGGATTATTACTTTCCCAAATTGCTCCCAACAAAGCCACGCCGTCTACTCTGCTGTTGAAAATTTCGCTGATATTACTTTCATGAATTCCTCCCAAAGCAATCAGTTTTACGTTTGAATTATTTCGTTTTTGAATCTCATTCAAAATATTCGAATTTTCTCCGTATCCTTTTTTTGAAATACTCGGAAAAACCGGACTGATAAAAGCATATTCCCAATCGTCACTTAATTCATTAAAAGTTTCAATATCATGAACAGAGGTTGAAATCCTTTTATCTGTGAAAGATTTAAACAAATTATTTTTCCTGTCAATTTCTCTGAAATGAAATCTTGAAATATTAAAACGTTCAGCTAAATCGTGATGACTGTGCAAAACCAATTGGTGATGAAATTCAGAATGTATGTTTTGGATAAAATCCGTCATTTCTTCTGAATGGATAAAAGGTTTTCTGATATGAAGCAAATCCAATCCTTCCTGAAATAATGCATTGATGATTTCAGTTTCATTCTGAACCAGTTCTTCAGAAGTGATAACGATGATCATATATAAATTTCTTTTCCTTTTTCGATGAACTCCTGCGATTTATCCAGCATTCCCTGTTCGGCAGATTCCCGAATTTCCTGGGTAATTTTCATGGAGCAGAATTTGGGTCCGCACATCGAACAGAAATGGGCTACTTTTGCTCCGTCTGCCGGAAGCGTTTCATCGTGATAAGATCTCGCGGTTTCAGGATCCAACGAAAGATTGAATTGATCTTCCCATCTGAATTCGAATCTCGCTTTACTCAACGCATTGTCTCTGTATTGCGCTCCGGGATGTCCTTTTGCCA
Source organism: Chryseobacterium gambrini (assembly GCF_900156825.1). GTDB lineage: Bacteria > Bacteroidota > Bacteroidia > Flavobacteriales > Weeksellaceae > Chryseobacterium > Chryseobacterium gambrini. The sequence goes on from NZ_FTOV01000007.1 coordinate 19,256, forward strand.
AATCTGCAGCATGAGCCGCCAATTTATACGTAATCACTCCCACTTTTACATCTTCTTTGTTTGGAAGTCCCAAATGTTCTTTCGGCGTAACGTAACACAACATAGCACAACCAAACCAACCGATCATTGCCGCTCCGATTCCTGAAGTGATGTGGTCGTAACCCGGTGCAATATCTGTTGTTAAAGGTCCCAAAGTGTAAAACGGAGCTTCATCACAAACTTCCAACTGCTTATCCATATTTTCTTTAATCATGTGCATCGGGACGTGACCGGGACCTTCGATCATCACCTGAACATTGTGTTTCCATGCGATTTTCGTTAATTCGCCTAAAGTTTCAAGCTCTGCAAACTGCGCTTCGTCATTGGCATCGGCAATTGAACCGGGACGAAGACCATCACCCAAAGAAAAGGCAACGTCATATTTTTTCATGATTTCGCAGATTTCCTCGAAATGTGTATATAAGAAGTTTTCTTTGTGATGAAATAAGCACCATTTTGCCATAATTGAACCTCCTCTGGAAACAATTCCTGTCACCCGTTTTGCTGTTAAATGAATATATCTCAGTAAAACTCCCGCGTGGATTGTGAAGTAAGAAACGCCCTGTTCAGCCTGTTCGATCAAGGTATCTTTAAAAATCTCCCACGTTAAATCTTCTGCAACGCCTTTTACTTTTTCCAATGCCTGATAAATGGGAACCGTTCCGATGGGAACCGGGCTGTTTCTGATGATCCACTCTCTGGTTTCGTGGATGTTTTTTCCGGTTGATAAGTCCATAATGGTGTCTGCACCCCATCGACAAGCCCAGACTGCTTTTTCCACTTCTTCTTCAATGCTTGATGAAACGGCACTGTTTCCGATGTTGGCATTAATTTTAACTAAAAAATTCCGCCCTATAATCATCGGTTCGCTTTCGGGATGATTGATGTTGTTGGGAATAATGGCTCTTCCGGCTGCGATTTCGTCTCTTACAAATTCAGGTGTAATTTTATTCTTTGGTGTTTTTGCACCGAAACTGTTTCCCGGATGTTGGAAAGCCATGTCTTTTGAAACGGAATCCAACTGCTCAATTCTCTGGTTTTCCCTGATAGCAATATATTCCATTTCGGGAGTGATGATGCCCTGTTTTGCATAGTATAATTGGGTAACTTGTTGTCCTTCTTTTGCTACTTTCGGTTTGTGATTATAAGAAAAACGCAGTTCATCCAGTTTTGAATCTGCAAGACGGGCTTTTCCGTATTCTGAAGTGATTCCATCAAGAACTTCTACGTCATTTCTATCCAAAATCCATTGTTCTCTGATTCTAGGAAGTCCTTTTTCGATATTAATTTCAGAATTTTCGTCGGTGTAAGGTCCTGATGTATCGTAAATTGTGACAGGTAAATTTTCTTCTAAAGTTCCGTTGGATAATTTTGTCGGACTTAGCTGTATTTCGCGCATCGCTACATTGATCGGATGAATTTTCCCTTCAACATAGATTTTTTTTGAGTTCGGAAACGGTGAACGTGTGATGTTATGAGCCATAAAAATATTTTTTTTAACCACCTTGAGTGGCTGTGATAATTAAAACTGAATCTTTGTCGTTGAGAAATGTTTCCGCCCAGAATGACTGCGGAATAATGCGGTTGTTGAGAGCTACAGCAATTCCTTTTTTCTTTTCAGGTAGTTCCATAGCAATAAGCGCTTCCAGATTTTCGGGAAGTTTTTCGAACTTTTTTGTCGTGTGGTTGATTGTGAGCTCCATTCCTAAATTTTTTAAAAACACTTTAGGAATGTCCATGATTGTACAGTAGAATGTACAGCAAAGTCATCTCACTTTTCCCTACGCTAGTATGATCTAGAAATCAGGTTCAAAGGGTAAATTCTCAGCCCGTCTGTTCAACGGACACCCCTAAAGTATGGGACGAAGTTAGACATTTTTTTGAAATGGGCAAAATTTTGTGAAGGTGGAAAGTCGGAAGTTTTTGATTTTGCTAATGATAAAGAGATTTTTGATTTCAACGCAAAGAATTCTTATTCAGACTCTTAATTTAGTAAGCAAAAGCAAATATATTTGCTGCGCGAAGGTTGAAAAAATGGCTTGATGAATTGATTTTTAATTTTATATCTCTCGCTGATTTTGAGGATGGTGCAGATGTTTTGATTTCAACGCAAATCTTGCTAGATATTTAAAACAAACGACCGCAACCTAGCCCCATTGAGCGGCATGTCTGAGCTCTTTTCTGGATTTCGGCGGTGGCTTCGCCACCGCCGAAATCCAGAAAAGCGAGTAGCGAAAGCGGGAAACAGCTCCTAAAAAAACAAAAAAAAGACTATCTCAGGTTCTGGATAGTCTTTTAAGGGATCGCATTTTTAGAGAATTAACACCCACACATTCCTTTTTTAGAATAGAGATAGGCTTTTTTCTTGTAAATAATTTTTATTGAATAGACTTTATTTTCAATGCAGGATTCTCCATCCTTTACCGACTTAGTTTCGCGGATGTAAATTTTATAGGTTTTGTTTCCAAAGGCTTCGGGATATTCTTTTGTTCCTTTGATGGAAGGAAAAATTTCATCTTTTCCGTTAAGATTAAATAAAGCGCCTTCGTCTTCCGATAAATTGGCAACCGGATTATTTTTTCCGTGGATATAGCAACCCGCATGCATTTTAGGATCTTTCAGATCGTGAAGAACCGGCTTCTGCGCAGAGAAATTAGTAATCAGGAAAAAGATGATTAAGAATAATACATTTTTCATGGCCAAACATTTTTAGTTAAAGGAAATAACTTAACCCTGCTTTATAACGGTTCAGTCTGTCGGGCAAACCGTTGTACCCTCCGTTAATGGCTTTTGTGATTTTTTTGAAAACAACCAGATTATTTCCGGTATCAATACTTTTGGTAATGTCAATCTGATCCGCCAAAGCATTTAGTTTTCTGCTGTTCCAGAACCAACCGGCACTTTCTGCTGCGTTTTTGAGTTGGACAGCACTACATTTCGTTACATTTTTTCCTCCTAAAAATGTGGGATTTGTCACAAAATCTGCTTCTAAAGCAAGTGAAACCGCTTTGTAATTTGCTCTTCCAGTAATCTGAATAAGCCCTCTTCCTTTAAATTTTACGCCGTCTCCTTTTTGAGTATTTCCCAAATCTGCTCTTCCTTCATAAGCACTTCCGCTCGCCAGCTCTTCGGTATAAAATAATCCGCCGCTTTCGTGACCGACCTGCGCCAGAAAATTAAGCATTCGTGAAGGCGTGTTAATGGAAAACTTATCACATGTTGCTATAACGTACGGTAAGAATTTTGAAGCATAAGCAGATTTTGAGCAGGTAGCTTCTTTAAGTTGTCCCAATGTAAGCATGATTATTGTTTTTTAGATTGATAGTGTAAAACTATTTCTAAAAAACAATAATTATTACAGTGAAATCACTATTTCCGGGTAAGGGTTTTTACGGAAATTGTAAATGATTACTCTTCGCAGGCTCTCCAAACGGCATCATTTTGAGGAACCTGAGCAATAATCTGAATATTCTCTTTGGTAACAGGATGGATGAATTCCAGTTTTCTGGCGTGAAGATTAATTCCGCCATCGGGATTAGAACGCGGTGAACCATATTTCAGATCGCCTTTGATGGGAACTCCTGTTTTTGACAACTGCGCCCTGATCTGGTGATGTCTTCCGGTTTCAAGATCAATTTCAAGAAGAAGATAATTGTCTAACGTTTTAATTACATTGTACGTAAGAATAGCTTCTTTTGCTCCTTCGGTTGCTTTTGGAAAAACAATGGCTTTGTTATTTTTTTCGTTTTTCTTTAAATAGTGAACCAGTCTCTGCGTTTTGGGAATCATCTCTTTTGCAACAACTGCCCAATATGTTTTTTTCACTTCACGGTTTTTCACCATCTGCGTGAGACGGGAAAGTGCTTTGGAAGTTTTAGCATAAATCACAAGACCCGAAGTCGGTCTGTCGATGCGATGAACTAAACCGAGAAACACATTTCCCGGCTTTTCATCTCTTTTTTTTATAAAATCTTTAATTAATTCTAATAAAGAATCATCGCCGGTTTTGTCGCCCTGTACAAGCTGTCCGACTTTTTTATTGATTACGAGAAGATGGTTGTCTTCATAAACAATCTGTTCCTCCATTTTTCTACTGACGGTAATTGGATCTGTTGGCAAAAGAAATAATTACCCCTGCCAAAAGACCGATGGTTTTCATTCCTGTAAGATTCGATTCGTAAGGTAAAAATGCTCCGATAATGCAAAGTGCAGCAGCGGCATACATCGGATAAACAAATTTCCTGTTCAGCAATAAAGAAGCCTGCAAAATGAAGCTTACTCCTACGATGATGTAAAATATTCTCTTGGAAAGAAGTTCGTTAATATCCGGAGAAAAAAGATTAAACCATCCTACCGCAAGACAAACTACGGCTAGAATAGAAATAACCCCCTGAATGGTCTGAAGTTTCTGATGATCCATTAATAGCTTTCGTTTTGGTTAGGAAATTCCTGAGTTTTCACATCTTTCACGTATTGCGCAACTGCTCCGGTGATTTCTGTATACAAATCCAGATATCTTCTTAAAAATTTCGGACTGAACCCTTTGTTCATTCCCACCATATCATGATACACCAAAACCTGTCCGTCGCAATGCGCACCCGCTCCGATTCCGATGGTTGGAATAGAAATAGATTCGGTTACTTTTTTAGCTAAATCTGCCGGTATTTTTTCTAAAACTACTGCAAAACATCCCAATTCTTCCAAAAGTTGTGCATCTGCAATTAATTTTTCAGCTTCTGCCTCTTCTTTGGCTCTTACTTTATATGTTCCAAATTTGTAGATTGACTGTGGAGTTAATCCCAAATGTCCCATCACAGGAATTCCGGCGTTGATAATTTTTTTAATTGATTTTGAAATTTCCTTTCCGCCTTCAATTTTCACTGCATGAGCTCCTCCTTCTTTCATCATCCTTACAGCAGATTCCAAAGCTTTTTCGGGATTACTTTGGTACGTTCCGAAAGGCAAATCGGCAACCACCAAAGCTCTGTCGGTTCCTCTGACTACACTTTGAGAATGGTAAATCATCTGATCCAAAGTAATTGGCAATGTGGTTTCAAAACCCGCCATTACGTTTGCCGCAGAATCTCCGATCAAAACCGCATCAATTCCTCCCGCATCCACCATTTTCGCAGTGGTATAATCGTATGCCGTAAGCATCGTTATTTTTTCCTTGTCGAATTTCATTTTACGCAAGGTTTCAGTTGTAACTTTTTTAATTTCAGAATGAACAGACATAATGTATCTATTTTTTAAAAGTTAAAAGTCGGCATTTAGCCGACTTCAAGTTTGTATGATTTATAAAACTACGTGACCTAGTTTCATTAATTTGTCGTGGTTGAGAATTTTGATGTTTCTTCCGTCTACCTCGATGAGATGGTCTCCTTTGAATTCGGAGATCAGACGGATTGCACTTTCGGTTGCGGTTCCAATGATATTGGCGATTTCTTCTCTCGTTAAAGAAATTTTGATAAATCCTTCCGGATCGACCCCTAATTTCTGTTCCAATAACAGAAGAATTTCCGCGAGTCTTTCTCTTACGGTTTTCTGAGCAAGGAAAGTAATGGTATTGGAAGATTCTCCCAGTTCATAAGCGATTTTCTGAAGCATCACGAAGGAAAGCTGGGAATCTACCTCCAACAGATACATAAAAATATCCGCTGGTAAAAAAGTAGCTTCAATATCCGTCATTGCTTCCGCTTTCGCCTGAAAATTTTCTCCGCAAAGCAAAGAACGGTAACCGATGATGTCGCCTTCTTTAATGAATCTCAGAATCTGATCTTTCCCGAAAGCTCCCGATTTTGATAACTTCGCTGCTCCTTTTTCCAGAACGAACACACCTTTCGGCGTTTCCCCGTCTTCGAAAATGGTTTCGTGTTTTTGAAAACTTAGTTTCTTTTTAGCGTTAATGTATTTTTCAAAATCAGCACTGGAAAGCCTTTCCTTGAATGATTTATCATTAAAAACTCTTGCGAACCTCTCCTCGATTGCAATTTGTTGTTCCTGCGACATTTTATATGACATTTATCACAAAAATAGAACTTTTTAACTCGATAAACAAAAAAAATTGTTATAATTTTGTAGTTCAATAATTTATGAAGGTGAGCGAGAACTGTTTTCATTGTGGTCAAGGGATCGAAAAAGAAAGAATTTTGTTTGATGAAAAGACTTTCTGCTGCAACGGTTGCAAATCTGTTTATGAAATTCTGAATACGAACAACTTAATTAATTTTTATGAATTAAATAAACGTGCAGGAATCCGTCCGGACGAAAGTTCTTCACAGTTTGAATATCTCGACACTACTGAAATCTTTGAAAAGGTAACGGATTTTTCTGAAGGAAGCACAAGTTTAGTCACTTTTAAAATTCCTGTAATCCACTGTTCTTCCTGTATATGGCTTTTGGAAAGTCTTCATACACTAAACAAAAACATCAAATATTCTCAGGTTAACTTCACCAGAAAGACCTTACAGATCTCTTTTAATCATAACGATTTAAAATTAAGCGAATTAGCTAATTTTTTAACGAATTTAGGCTACAAACCGGTCATCAGTCTGGAAACCGCCGATAAAAACGTTGAAAATTTAGACAAATCGTTACTTGTAAAATTTGCCATCGCGGCTTTTGCCTTCGGAAACGGGATGTTCCTTGCTTTTCCTGAGTATGTAGGCGGAGAAGATTACTGGATGGATCATTACAAAGGTCTTTTCAGAGCTTTGATGTGCCTTTTGGCAATTCCTGTCGTGGTGTATTCTGCATCAGATTATTACAAATCGGCTTGGTACGGTCTGAAAAATAAAATCGTGAATATTGATGTTCCGATTGTTTTGGGAATTATTGTGCTTTTCGGACGAAGTTTATATGAAGTTGCCACGAATTACGGTCCCGGATATTTTGATACTTTGTGTGGACTTTTGTTCTTCATGCTTTTGGGTAAAATCTTTCAGAAAAGAACTTACAACGCGCTTTCATACGACAGAGATTACAAATCTTTCTATCCGATTGCCGTTACAAAAGTTGATTTTGAAGGAAAACAGGAAAATATTCTGCTTTCTGAGGTTAAAGTGGGCGACCGGATTTTGGTAAGAAATCAGGAGATTATTCCGGTAGACGCTATTCTGATTAATGGTGAAGGAAATATCGACAACAGTTTCATTACCGGAGAAAGCGAAAGCATCAGCAAACAGCCGGGAGATAAAATTTTTGCCGGAGGAAAACAGATCGGATCATCATTGGAACTTGAAGTGATTAAAAATGTCGACCAAAGTTATCTTACCCAGCTTTGGAATAAAGAAGCCTTTAAGAAACATGAAACCGGACTTGATACGTTAACGAATAACATCAGTAAATATTTCACTTTCATTATTTTAGGAATCGCACTGCTTTCGGCAATCTACTGGTACACTGTAGATCTGGAGAAAATGTTTCAGGTGATCTCTGCGATTCTTATCATCGCTTGTCCGTGTGCGTTGGCGTTGTCCGCTCCGTTTACATTCGGGCACATTATGAGGATTCTGGGCAGAAATAAATTTTACGTAAAAGACACTTTAACAATTGAGAAAATCGCAAAATTAGACACGATTGTTTTTGATAAAACCGGAACTATTACGCACAGAAAAAAATCAAATATCAAATTTGAGGGCGCTGAAATAAAAGAGTTTGACTTATTGAATATCAAAACGTTACTAAAAAACTCCAATCACCCGCTTTCAAAATCATTATACGAATTCATTGAGGTAAAAGATGAATATTTCCCGGTTGAAAATTTTCAGGAAATTTCAGGAAAAGGTTACGAAGCAAACGTACGGGGAAATGTTTACAAAATCGGTTCTGCGAGATATAACAATCAGGAATCAAAAAATCTTGAAACCGCAGTTTACATCAGTAAAAACAACGAATTTTTAGGAAAATTCATCTTTAAAAATGAATACCGCGAGAACTTAAAAGATTTGTTTAAAAAACTTACCCATTATAAAGTTTTTATTCTGAGTGGAGACAATTCTTCGGAGGAAAATCAATTAAAGGAATTGATTCCGAATTACAAAGGAATGGCTTTCAACCAAAATCCCGAAGACAAGCTGAACTATATCCAAAACCTTCAGAATCAGAACATGAAAGTTGCGATGCTTGGAGACGGACTGAATGATGCCGGAGCTTTAAAACAAAGCAATGTAGGAATTGCGATTGCAGATGATTCCAACAGTTTTACCCCTTCTTCCGATGTTATCATGAATGGAGAAAAAGTGGTAAGCTTAGATAAATACCTGAATGTCTGCAAAGGATCTATCACGATTGTGAAAATCACATTTATAATCAGTTTTCTTTACAACATTGTTGGTTTAAGTTACGCAGTTACAGGACACATGCATCCTCTTTTCGCTGCTTTAATTATGCCTGCAAGTTCTATTACAGTGGTTTCATTCACTACACTTTCGACCTGGATTCTGGGAAGAAAATACTTCAAAAAAGGGGCTTAGAAAGACTTATTTAGATTCGTTTTAAATTAGCCAAAAGCCGTATTTCGTGATGAAAGTCATTATTTTTCACTAAATTTGAAACCCGAAAATACGTTAATTTTGTTGTCTAATGGATATTCTATATTTAATGATCCTATGCAGTGTTTCTTTGGCTGCAGTTTTCCTGGTCGTGTTTATAGTGTATGCCAGAAAAGGACAGTTTGAAGATGATGAATCTCCGGCTGTACGAATACTCTTCGACTCCGATGAGATAAAGGAAAAAGAAGAATCTGGCAACAAAGAGGGCGATGATGAAAAAGGAGAAAATAAAAAAATTGAAGAAAAAAGTGAATAGTTGATATGGAAACACAAAAGTTTAGTTATGACAACAGTATTGTTCGGGCATTCCTCTATGCGACCGTTGCTTTCGGGATCATAGGATTTCTGTTCGGACTTACGGCGGCATTAATGCTTTTCTATCCTGAGCTTCCGGAATTCTTTTTTGGAACAGACGATACAACCATTAATAGTTTAGGTGGAAGTATCCAGGGATTGATTAATACTCATGGAGCGTTCGGGTTCGGAAGAATCAGAATGTTGCACACAACCACTGTAATCTTTGCGTTCGTAATGAATATCGTTTATGTGGGAGTTTATTACTCTTTACAGCGATTACTGAAAACTAGAATGTACAGTGATACATTGTCCTGGATCCACTTCTGGACATGGCAGATTATGATTCTTGTAACGTACGTTACGTTCTTTATGGGAATCAACACTTCTAAGGAATACGCGGAACACGAATGGCCGATTGATATCTTGATCGCATTCTCATGGATCATTTTCGGAGCCAATATGTTCTTAACGATTGCAAGAAGAAGAGTAAGACACCTTTATGTAGCCATCTGGTTCTACATCGGTACATGGATCGCAGTTGCAATGCTGCACATCTTCAATAACCTTGAGGTACCATTATCTTTCACAGGATGGAAATCTTATTCTGCTTATGCAGGGGTAAAAGATGCCATCGTACAATGGTGGTATGGTCACAATGCGGTAGCATTCGTATTGACGACTCCGGTTCTTGGTTTGATGTATTACTTCTTACCAAAAGCTGCGGACAGACCGGTTTTCTCGTATAAACTGTCTATCATTCACTTCTGGTCATTAATTTTCGTTTATATCTGGGCTGGTCCTCACCACCTTCAGTATACGGCTTTACCAGCTTGGGCACAGGCGGTGGGAACAGGTTTCTCTATCATGCTTATTGCTCCGTCTTGGGGAGGTATGCTTAACGGTCTTCTTACCTTAAGAGGAGCTTGGGATAAAGTAAGAGAAAATCCTATTCTTAAGTTCTTTGTTGTGGCTGTAACATGCTACGGTATGGCAACTTTTGAAGGTCCGCTTTTGGCAACAAAAAACATTAACAAAATCGGTCACTTTACAGACTGGGTTATCGGTCACGTACACTTAGGTGCATTAGGATGGAATGGTTTCATGGCATTCGGTGTAATCTATTACCTGATCCCAATCTTATGGAGAACGAAATTATATTCTACAAAATTAGCTAACTGGCATTTCTGGTTAGGAACATTAGGTATCATTTTCTATGCAGTACCAATGTATATTTCAGGTTTCACTCAGGGGTTAATGTGGAAACAGTTCAACCCGGACGGAACTTTGGTTTGGAAAAACTGGTTAGATACTGTAACAGCGGTTATTCCTTACTTCAAAATGAGATTCGTAGGAGGATTATTCTATCTTTCAGGAGCAATCTTAATGGTAGTAAACTTAGTGGCTACGGTAAGAAAAGGATCATTCCAGAAAGATGTACCTGCTGAAGCACCTGCATTGGCAAACATCAGCGGAAAACGTAAAGAAGGAGAAGGAACTCACCTTTGGTTAGAAAGAACTCCTGTATTATTAGGTATTTTATCTTTATTAACGATTTCAATCGGTAGTATGGTAGAAATTATCCCTACCCTGTCTCTTAAGAAAAGTGTACCTACTATTTCAGCAGTAAAACCATATTCTCCATTAGAATTAGAAGGTAGAGATATCTATATCAGAGAAGGATGTAACGCTTGTCACTCGCAAATGGTAAGACCATTCAGAGATGAGATCGTAAGATTTAACGGTAAAAACGGACAGTACTCTAAAGCAGGGGAATTCGTATACGACAGACCGTTCCTTTGGGGATCTAAGAGAACTGGACCGGATTTGCACAGAGAGGGTGGTAAAAACCCAAGTTCTTGGCACTACAAACACATGTATAATCCAAGATCTACTTCTGCAGGTTCTATCATGCCTCGTTACCCTTGGTTAATTGCAACTGATTTAGACAGATCTAAAATGGTTGACAAGATGAAGCTGATGAAGAGTGCTTTCGAAGTACCTTACACAAAAGCTGAAATTGATTCTGCCAACTCTTGGGCAGACAATCAGGCTTCAAAAATCGTAAGAGATATTATGTCTGAAGCACCGGATTTGAAGGAGGCTTATGCGAAGAGACCTAAAGGAGAATTAGAGAAAAAAGAAGTTGTAGCGCTTATCTCTTATCTTCAAAGATTAGGAACAGATATCAAGACAACTGAAATCAAAACAGCAAGTAATAACTAACATATTAAAAGGTTCACATCATGATACCTCAGAATTTTAAAGACATCTTATCCAATACAGAAAATGCTGGTTTTTACCAGACTTTGGCTCTGATTTTCTTTATGCTGTTCTTCATCGCTCTGGTAATTTATGTTTTTAGCAAGCCTAAAAAGTATTATAAAGAGGAAGAGGAAGCACCTCTGCAGGATGACAATGATGACGATTTTAATTTAAAAAATTAAACTACTTATTATGAAACAAAGAACACCGGTTGTTATAAACATTTTAATAATAATTGGACTTTTAATAGTTTTTTATTATCTGTTTGTACAAAGCTATGATTTCCTATCTTCTCCTTATTTCTGGGGAACTGTAGTAATCGGAGGTATTTTAGCTTATATCCACAGTGCAATCGGAGATTTAATTGAGAACAATAAATTCAAAAAATTATCTCCTGAAGAAAAGGCGGCTTATTTAGCTGAAAAGAAAGTACCTTACTTTACAAGATTATATAATGCAGCATTCAAAAAGCAATCTGCAGCAGAAGAAAAAGATATTCTTATCGACCACGGTTTCGACGGAATCATGGAGCTGGATAACCAATTGCCAAAATGGTGGGTAGGTTTATTCTATTTTGGGACTGCTTTTTGTATTGTGTATGTAGCAGCATTCTCTTTTACAGATTTCGCACATCCGTTGAGCGAATATGAAAAGGAATACAAAGAACAGTTGGCAGCAATTGAGAAATACAACAGTGAGCAGCCTCCGGTAACGATTGAGACCGCTAAATATTCTGCTGATAATATTGCTGAAGGAAAAGAATTGTTCAAAACAAACTGTTCATCTTGTCACAAGGAAGATGGTAGTGGAGGTATTGGTCCAAACCTTACGGATAACTACTGGATCAACCAGCCGGAGAAAACGTTATTCAAAAACGTATTCAATATGGATTGGAATGGTTCTCCTAACAATCCTGCGATGAGAGCATTTGGTAAGAACGGAGAAGTTTCGGGTGCTGAAATTGAAAAGATTGCAGCATATGTATATCACATCAACCAGGAATTACCTCCGGTAACACAGGCTCAAGGTGGTGCAGCTCCTCAGGGAACAGAGGCACATTGGGAAAAAGAATAATTTAACTTAAATAAATTAAAGCATATGAAAAACATAGTTTGTTATTAAATAAAAAATAGTAACGAATTATGTTTTTCTTTTTTTAAAAACTATCACAAATGTCAGATATAGAAGAAACAGAAGTACGCGGCGGACAGGGACAAGTTCTGGACCCTGAAACTTACAGAGATTCTATCGGGACAATGGAACAATCCGGTAAGAGGAAGTGGGTTTTTCCCAGAAAACCAAAAGGGAAACACACCAACTATAGAAACATTGTAAGCTATGTTTTACTGCTCATTTATTTTGCAGTGCCATTCATCAAGATTAATGGCAATCCTCTTATTTTATTTAATGTAATTGACAGGGAGTTCTTCATCTTTGGACAGCCTTTTTATCCACAGGACTTTTTCATCCTTACGCTCGGAGCAATTACTTCTTTAATATTCATCATCATTTTTACGATGGCCTTCGGAAGAATTTTCTGCGGATGGATTTGTCCTCAGACAATTTTTTTAGAATTTATCTTCCGTAAAATAGATTATCTTATTGAGGGAGACCGAAACAAGCAGATGAAGCTTGACCGACAGGAGTGGAACAGCGAAAAGATCTGGAAAAGAAGTCTTAAATGGACGATCTTTATGGTAATTTCATTAATTATTACCCACTTCATGTTCATGTATATTGTGGGATATGAAGAAGTGTTCAGAATAGTTTCTGAAGGTCCGTTTGCCAATCCTACCAACTTTATTGTGATGATTCTTCTGACGGCAGCATTTTACTTTGTATTTGCATGGTTCAGAGAACAGGTTTGTACGCTGGTTTGTCCTTACGGAAGATTACAGGGAGTTTTAATTGATAAAGACACCATTAATGTTTTCTACGATTTTAAAAGAGGTGAAAACAGAGCAAAATGGAGAAAAGGAGAAGACAGAAAAGCCGCCGGAAAAGGGGACTGTATAGACTGCCATCAATGTGTGGTGGTTTGTCCTACAGGGATTGACATCAGAGACGGACAACAGCTGGAATGTGTAAACTGTACAGCCTGTATTGACGCCTGTGATGAAGTTATGGAAAAAGTAGGTCTTCCGAAAGGACTGATAAGATATGCCACTGAAAATGAAATAGAAAAAGAGACCGAGTTTAAATTTACCGGCAGAATGAAAGGCTTTGCGGTAGTTCTTTTACTGCTTACAGGATTTTTAGGGTATCTTCTGACGAGCAGAGCCGAATTGGAAGCCAAATTCATTAAGCCCGCGGGAAGTACTTTCTTCGTGAGAGACGGAAAAATTACCAATACTTACAATTATACCTTTTTAAATAAGACCAACGAGAAAAAAATTGTAACCATTAAAGTTATTGAGCCGAAACATGGAGAGGTGATCTACAGTGCATCTAGCAAGATTCCGGTAGACAGAGATAAAATTACCAAAGGAACCATCAATATCAGTTTTCCTGAGAATGAAATGACGCTATCCAAGCAGAATATTACGATCGGGGTTTATGATATGAAGGGCAATCTGGTAGATTCATACAAAACATATTTTGAAGGACCATTCAAATTACAATTTTAATTTTTAGAAATGAAAAACTTTAATTGGGGACACGGTGTAATTATCGCTTTAGCATCATTTATGATCTTTATTTTATCCATGATGTTTCTTTTTCCGAACGGACAGAAGAATTCTGAAATGGTAACCGATAATTACTATGAAGAAGAACTGAAATATCAGGACGTGATTGATGCTAAAAAACGGGCAGATGAATTAAAGGAAAAACCTGCTTACAGCCAAAATCCATCAGGGATCAGAATCACTTTTCCGAAAGACTACAATAATTCTAATACCAAAGTGAAATTTGTGCTGAACAGAACCGACGATCAGAATCTGGATGTTCACAAAACAGTTCAGCTCGATGCCAATCAGTCTTTTTTAATTCCTGCACAGGTTCTGAAATTGGGGAACTATACCCTTCGTTTGAACTGGACAAAAGATAAAACGGACTACAGAATGGATTATGATGTGATATGGAAATAGCACTTGTAATATCGGCAATCGGACTGGGTTTTGCATCAGGATTCCACTGTATCGGAATGTGCGGACCTATTGCATTGTCGATGGGATTAACAAAAAAACAGGCAACCAACTTTTATCTTCAGAATCTTACTTACCAGTTCGGGAGAATTTTTACCTATTCCCTTTTGGGAGCAATTCTGGGAATTATCGGAGAAGGTTTTGAAATGGCAGGTTTTCAGAAATATCTTACGATTGCTGTAGGAATTCTGCTAATCGTTATGGCTGTTTTTTCATTTGGGGGAAAAGATTTTGCTTCAAAAATTCCGTTTTTCTCGAAATTTTTATTCAAAGTAAAATCCAATCTGGGCAGACTGCTTCAAAAGGCAGATTACCGCTCAAGATTCACAACAGGTCTTCTGAATGGCTTTTTACCCTGCGGAATGGTGTATATGGCTTTAACGGCAAGCTTAGCAAGCGGAGGAATATGGCAGGGCGCTTTATATATGGCTTTATTTGGTTTGGGAACACTTCCGTTTATGTTTACAGTTGTTTTGGTCGGAAATCTCATGAATCAGGCTTTTCGGGTAAAAGTTTTAAAAGTGATTCCGATTGTGATGATTATTTTGGGCGGACTTTTTATTGTGAGAGGAATGGAACTGGGAATTCCCTACATTTCTCCTAGAGCAGAAGCCATGACCATTTCAAAAGACAATCAGGGAGACTGTCATTTGCCGGGAGATCACAGTACTCACAATCACGATAATACGAATTGTCATTAGTAGTAAATAATGGCTAAATTTAAAAGATTAAACCCTCCGGAGTCTATCCGGAGGGTTTTTAATTATAACTCTAAAAAGGATCAAATTGAAGATTAAAATTATACAAATCACATACATAACAATTTATTAACATAAAAATTATATTAAATATTTAATACAATTACTAATATTATTTTTTAAATACGATTTTATTATACAATCAATTTCGTATCTTTATTGTAACTAAAAATTTAATATATGTATATAAAGCTACCTTTTCCCACATTTCAGAAAATTCAAAAACATCAAACACTAGGCTACCTTCGTAAAATGGCATGTCATGCGTTTACGGTTGGTACTATTTTATTTTTTTCAGCAACGAAAGCCCAAACTTCAGTAACTGTTCCTAATTTGACTTCAGCAGCAGCCTTTACAGGACCGTTTGCCAATTCTACCAGAACTTACCAACTGATTATTGATGACTCTCAGCTTACTGCTTTATCAGGAAAGTATCTTACTTCAATATCACTTAGGATTCCTACAAGCGCAGCCTCTGCATGGCCTGCCTCAAATACAACCTATCCGGATTATCAGATTTACCTTAGTGACGGCGTAGAGCCGGCTAACAGACAGCTTAATTTTGCAGCCAACGTAGTAGGAACACAGACACAGGTTCGTTCGGGAAGTCTTTTAATACCATCAGGTGCCGTTACGAACAATGGAAGTTTCAGTTTTGATATAAATTTCAATACTCCTTATTTATATACAGGTACTAATCTTGTAATAGAAATACGTCATACCGGAAGCAACGGAACAACAACTTCTGTTGATGCAGTAGGAACAGGTGTTTCGGGATATGGTACACTTTTTACCGCTTGCTGGTCGAGCTCAACCTCTGTACTGCAAGGAAACTTTTCTTATGTGAAAATTAATTCCGGAAGTGTGTTGGGTGTGAAGTCTGTTGAAATAGATGGAGGATCCTCTGTTTATCCTAATCCTGTAAAAGACCTGTTATATGTAAAATCAGCTAACGATATAGTGGAATTAAATATTTTCAATATGGTTGGCCAAAAAATTTATTCGCAAAAGAATTCAGTTAAAAATCCACAGCTGAATGCATCAGGTTTAGCCAAAGGAAATTATATTTTACAAATGATTGACAAAAACGGAAACTCAACGTCAACACGATTCATTAAAGATTAATCATGAATTGATTTCAAATGAAATCGTTTAGATAAACCAAATAAAAAAACCACTGAACAACAGTGGTTTTTTTTTATATATAGACAAAAATTTTCTTTAGCTGATCAAATCAAACTTCGCATATTCAGCGACTTTCTTCGGAAGTTTAATTCCTTCCTCTGTCTGATTATTTTCCAGCAAAGCAGCCATAATTCTTGGCAATGCCATTGCAGAACCGTTCAGTGTGTGTACCAATTGAGATTTTCCGTCTGCTTTATAACGGCATTTCAGTCTGTTTGCCTGAAAGGTTTCAAAATTGGAAACAGAGCTTACCTCAAGCCATTTTTCCTGAGCTGCACTCCACACTTCGAAATCATACGTCATGGCAGAAGCAAAACCAGTGTCTCCTCCACAAAGTCTTAAAACTCTATATGGCAATTCAAGGTCGCTTAAGATTTCTTTGATGTGTTCTACCATTTCTTCTAAAACTTCATAAGAATTTTCCGGTTTTTCAATTCTTACGATCTCAACTTTTTCAAACTGATGAAGACGATTCAAACCTCTTACATGTGATCCGTAACTTCCCGCTTCTCTTCTGTAGCATTGAGAGAATGCTGTATTTTTTACCGGCAGATCTTTTTCCTCAAATAATACGTCGCGGTACAAATTCGTTACCGGAACTTCTGCGGTAGGAATCAGATATAAATCATCTAATCCGATATGATACATCTGCCCTTCTTTATCCGGCAACTGTCCTGTTCCGTATCCAGAAGCTTCATTTACAACGTGAGGAGGATTCACTTCCATGTATCCTTTTTCAATATTTTTATCAAGGAAATACTGAACCAAAGCTCTCTGCAATCTTGCGCCTTTTCCTAAATATACCGGAAAACCTGCTCCGGCAATTTTTACGCCCAATTCAAAATCGATAAGATTGTATTTTTTTGCCAGTTCCCAGTGAGGAATTGCTCCTTCACCCAGACCTTCCACATCGTGAGACTGATAGATAATTTCGTTATCATCCGCAGAAGCACCATTTTTTACTTTTTCATGAGGAATGTTCGGCAATTGATACAAAATATCCAGTAATGCTTTTTCTTTTACATCTAACTGAGCTTTCAATTCCGACGTCGACTCTTTGTACTGTGCTGTTTTAGATTTTGCGGATTCTGCTTCTTCTTTTTTTCCTTCTTTCATTAAAAGCCCGATTTCTTTGGAGATTTTATTGATTTCGGAAAGTTGGGAATCCAATTCAAACTGAATTTTCTTTCTTTCTTCGTCGGTAGCAATAGCCTCGTCTACCAACTCAAGATTCTTGAATTGTCTTTTTTTAAGACCTTCTAAAACGCGCTCTTTATTGTCGCGCAAAAAATTGACTTGTAACATTTTATTTAGATGTTAGTTATTAGAATGTTGAACATCAGAATGTCAACAGTTTTGCAAATGTATAAAATTATTTTACGATAGTAACAACATTCGGGGAACCCGGTGTTTTGGTAAACCTTAAAGTATCGTTGTAATAGACTTTCGAGACCTCAAAAACCGAAGGCGTCATATGATACTGAATTTTCAGGGTTTCGTTAATGGTATCCAAAATGGTATTATTAAGTCTTTTCACCAGTGAAACCGTGATCACCGACTGATAGGTCTTGTTATTCGGATCTAATGTATCCAGCCCTACTCTTTTGGCACCTGCAATATATTCAATAAAAAGGGTGGAATCTGCCGTTGCCCGCAAAGTACTGCTTACCGGAGAAACATCTTTAGATCCGTTAACATCGTTCAGAGAGTACGTAAAATAGGTCTGATCTTTTTTCGCATGAAACAGATCTCGTCCTGCTCCGTTTTTCATATAAACATTCAAAATCTGATCGATTTTCTGCAAGTCTTCATCATCCGTTCTGCAGCTCAGAAAGGCACAAAAAATGACCAGAAATCCAAAAACAATATTTCTCATGTTACAAAGATAATTCATTTCAATGTTCTAAGATAAACGAAGAACGAAAACATCATTAAAAAACCAATAACAGTTAATGTTGCCGCTAAAGAAACCGCCACTCCTATAACTCCGTTTTCTGGAACTAAAAAAAAGGAAAATCCTGCCAAAAGCAGCAAAGACAAAATGGAATAAAAGGTATTTCTTTTCATGAGACCTACTGCAGAAAGCATATTTCCATAAAGGTTCCTTAAAAGCATGCTTCCACAAAATGCTCCTAATAAAAGACAGAAAGCAAATGAATTGTCTACATATTTTATTCCGAAAAATAATTTAATTAAAAAAGTACTGAAAAAACATCCGAGCGCAAATATTAAGATAGAAACAGGAATAAAAACTTTATAGTAATTAATAACATAACTGATTAAAAAAGATCTGTTATAAGAGTTTTTTGCTAAGACAGGATAATCGCTCTGCATAAAAGAAAGCGCTAAAAAAGTAATATTGGACGGAAGAAGCAGAACGACTTTATAATTAGCAACTACACTTTCATCTTTAAAAAAGTTGAGGAGTAAAATATCTGCCGAAAAAAAAGCATCTGACAACAAAGCTGTTACAGAAGCATGAAAAGCAAAATTCCAAATCTCTTTCTTTTGAAATTTTATCGTGGGAGCAGCAATCTTCCACAACGGCTCTTTATACCAGAAAAGAGAAAGAAATGGAGCGATTAAATTAGCAAGCAAATATCCGTAGAGTCCCCAAAAAAAAGAAAAAGCAATCATCATGACCAATCCTCCAATATTCACGATATTATTAAGCATGGCATATTCGCTGTTCTTCATATGTATGCGAAGCTCAACCTGTTTGTGACTAAGAAAGTACACCCCGATGAGCCGTACAGCAAAGAAAAAAAATATATAAAATATGTAGTAGTAATGATTTACATAAAGAATCGCAATTAAAAAAAATACGATGCTGAGAAAAAGCTGATACAAAAACCCTTTTTTAAAAAGATAAACAGAAAGGTCTTTTTTTTCATTTTCAGTTGGGCATAAAGAACCATAACGTATCAAACTCTGAAAACTGCCAAAACCGCTGAAAGGTACAAAGATGGCAAAAACAGACGCCACAATGCTTAGTATTCCGAATTCTTTTTCAGGCAAAAGCCGGATCATCATTACAGATCCTGAAAATGCACATATTTTCGCTATCAATAGAGACAGAAATACATACTGTCCTTTGTTGGCAAAAAATGCTTTAATAAAATCCTTTAAGCTATTCATTTTAATATTGTGGCGAAAATTTATGCTTTTTAAATTAAAAATCATTTAAACCACTTTCCTGTAAATCTCATCGAATTTTTCCGCTATTTTCAACATAGAAAAATTGTCTACAATGTACTGGTGAAGTTCCGTCGGAGAATCCGGTTTATAGGTTTTATTTAAAACACTCTTCATTGCAGCATATAATTCTTCTTCAGTCTTTCCAATGATGATTCCGCAGTTATTTTTCACAATCTCCGGTACACCTCCTACACGGGTTGATATTACCTGTATGCCGGAAGAAATAGACTCAAGAAGTACACAGGGTAAATTTTCATATTCGCTGAACAATACAAAACAATCGCTGTTCTTCATTTGTTGGGCAACTTCATCATGGGTAAGTTCTCCAAATGTTGTTATGAAATTCTCCGCTTTATTTTCCTTAATGATTTTGTTTAATCTTTCTATGTTTCCGTCACCTCCAATGCTGAGTTGAAAGTTTTTAAACTCTTTTCTCAGCTGAATTGCCGTTTTTATAATAATATCCGGATTTTTTAAAGCGATCAGATTGGAGATATGAAGAAATCTGAAAATATCCGAATGATGTTTTGCAGGAGTAAAACGATTTGTATCTACAACATTTCCAACAACTTTAAATTTCTCACCAATTTTCAGCTCTTTTAAGTTATTCATTAAATTTTCACTTACCGGAAAAATAAATGATGCTCTTTTTGCAATAAATCGGGCAACAGATAACGTTGCAAATGAGAGTCTATATCTGTTGAGTTCAAGAAATAAAGACCAGTGTTCTGTTACAACAAAAGGAATTTGATATTTTTTTTTTAAATAAACCGCAAACAGCATAGATTTATCCAAAATATTCGCATGCACCAAATCTGGTTTCCGGAGTTGTGAAAAACCCAACTTATAAGCCCGAAGTCTTCTTACAAAATTTAATGCCGGATTTTTAGATTTTTTATAGTAAACTATAATCGTTTTTATTCCATTACTATGATTTTCCTCAAAAATATAGCTTTCCTTCTGTTCAGAATCCCCTATTGCATGTAAAATTTCAACATCGTGCAATAAAGAAACGGCTTCCGCATGTCTCTGTACGAAATTTCCGTTGGTAGGCTCTAATTTGTTAGGAAACCAAGACGAAATAAAAAGGATCTGCATGAATTATTACTTTATAGAAGCCGCCCAACTTCTATCGAATGGCAAAAGAAAATTTCCTATAAATTCGAGATAGGTGTTTTTAGAAAAATCAAAAACCTGAATGTCTTTAGCAATTTCTCCGTTTCTTACTTTTGACTTAAAATCATTCAGTTTTAAAGTTTTCACTTCTCCGTTTTCTATAAAACTCGCTTTCATTCTGTCGAATAATCCCAATTGATATTCTTCATCAATTTCTCTCATTACTTTCCCAAGTGCATCGATACTGCATCCGGAAGCCATTTCTTTCTCTTCATCCACACAGATGATGATAAACTGATTTTTTTCAATTTTAAAAGACGATGAAAGCGGTTTTCCGTGTGCTGCCCAAGTTGCCAGGAAATCAAAAAGTTTCTCTGTTATCTGTTTTGCTTCTTTTGTTTCAAAAGGCCTTGATGCTGGATATATTATTACTCTGTAGTCGTTTGCTTCTACAATATTAGATTCTTCAATCTTCATTTTAATCAATTTAAAAGGTAAAATTACAATTTTTTCTTCAGACATTAATCCGACACTACAGAATTATCATAAAACAAAAAACTCAGGAAAAATCCTGAGTCTTATACTTTTGAGCTATTTTTTATAAATCTTCAGCTTCTGCTAAAAGTTCTACAATATCTTTCACGGCAACTTCATCATTTTTATTGAAATGTTTTACACCGTCCGTCATCATCGTATTACAGAAAGGACATCCTGTTGCGATTACTTTAGGCTCGAATGAAAGTGCTTCTTCAGTTCTTTCGATATTGATGTCTTTTTTTCCTTTTTCAGGTTCTTTAAACATTTGTGCTCCTCCTGCTCCACAGCAAAGACCATTGGTCTTGCAACGCTTCATTTCTACCAGTTCGGCATCCAGTTTTTCCAGTAAAAGTCTTGGCGCTTCATATTCTTCATTGGCTCTTCCCAGATAACAAGGGTCATGGAAAGTAATCTTTTTACCGCTGAATGCGCCGCCTTCAATTTTCAAACGCCCTTCTTCCATTAATTTTTTAAGGAATTGGGTGTGATGCATTACTTCATATTTCCCTCCTAAATTCGGATATTCGTTCTTCAGCGTATTAAAGCAGTGCGGACAAGCCGTAACGATTCTTTTTACTTCGTAAGCGTTCAGAATTTCGATATTCGTTAATGCCATCATCTGGAAAACGAACTCATTTCCGGCACGTTTTGCGGGATCTCCTGTACAGCTTTCTTCCTGCCCAAGTACCGCGAATTCCACGCCTATTTTATTTAAAATTTTGCAAAATGCTTTCGTGATTTTTTTAGCGCGGTCGTCGAAACTTCCGGCACAACCTACCCAAAATAAAACTTCAGGCGATTTTCCTTCGGCAGCATATTCTGCCATTGTTTTTATATTGAAATCCATTTTATATCAGTTTATCAATATCACAATGTAACAGTTTTCAATGAAAAGATTGCTACATCGTTACATTTTAGATTGTTACATTAATTAGTCTTTTGCCCAGTTCAGACGGTCTGCCTGATTGTATTGCCACGGTGCAGCGTTGTTTTCTACATTCGTCATCATAAGATTCAGTTCTTGCGGTGCAGCAGACTGTTCCATAACAAGGAATCTTCTCATTTCGAAGATGATAGAAAGCGGATCCAGCAATACAGGACAAGCTTCTGTACATGCGTTACAGGTGGTACAGGCCCATAATTCTTCTTTGGTGATGTAGTCGTTCAACAGTTTTTTTCCGTCGTCTACAAATTTTCCGTTTTTATCAATGTTTTTGCCGACTTCTTCAAGACGGTCTCTTGTCTTCATTAAAATGGCTCTCGGAGACAATTTTTTACCGGTAATATTTGCCGGACAAACTGCAGTACAACGACCGCATTCTGTACATGAATAGGCATTTAACAACTGAACCTGATTAAGATCGAAAATATCTTCTGCTCCGAATTTCGCAGGCGTTTCTGCCTCTCCTTCTGCCGGAGCTGCGTAAGGATCTGCATTCGGATCCATCATCAGTTTAATTTCTTTCGTTACAGATTCAAGATTATTGAATTTTCCTTTCTCTTCAAGGTTTGCATACCAGGTGCTCGGGAAAGCAAGAATGATGTGTAAATGTTTTGAATAATAAAGATAATTCATGAAGAATAATATCCCTACAAAGTGGAACCACCAAGCTGCTCTTTCAACGCCGAATAAGAATCCGTTATCAAAACTGAAAACTTCAAGAAACGGAACGAAAGTCATTTCGCTGATCGGGAAAGATCCTACTTTTACAAAATGACCATACCCATTTGACTGGAGAATAAAGTCTGAAGCGTTCATGGTAAAGAAAGCCATCATCAAAGCAAATTCGATAATCAGAATCCAGTTTGCATCTTCTTTTGGCCATCCTAAAAGTTCTTTCATCGTTAATCTTTTGACTCCGTAAAAATTTCTACGGATAAAAAATACAACGACGCCAATTACGACTAAAAGTGCCAAAACTTCTAAAGTAGCGGTAAAGAAACCATAAACGGTATTTCCTAAAATGGTTGATAAAAATCTGTGTGTTCCGAAGATTCCATCCACCACAATTTCGATAAGTTCGATATTGATGATGATGAAGCCTACATACACAAAAAGGTGTAAAATTCCGGCTACAGGACGTTTTGTCATCTTACTCTGCCCCATTGCAACAGTTGCCATTGTTGCCCATCTTTCTCCTCTTCTGTCGCTGCGATTGATCTCACGTCCTAATCTGATGTTTCTATATATCTTCTGCAGACTTTTTACAAAAAGTCCAAAACCTGCAATTAATAAAATCAGAAAAATAATATTAGGGATATAATGCATGGTTTAAAAAATTAGTCTTTATTATTTTTTCCGAAAACGGAGAAGTTAACATATTTTTTTGGGTGCGCTTTCAAATCTTCGATCAAAGAATTAAGATTGTTTGAAGCGGCATTCAGGTTATTGTAAAGCTGATCGTCTTTCATGATTTTCCCTAAACTTCCTTCCCCTCTGTCGATTCCTGAAACCACATTATTTAACTGTCCTACTGTTGCATCTAAATTAGCGATGGTAGCATTCAGTTTTTTAGTATCGATGCTTTCTGCTAAATTTCCGTATTTATCCAAAGTAACTTTTCCGCTCTGCATGGTAAGACTTGCATCGTCCAAAACTTTCTGAAGTTTAGGATCGTTGTGACCCACTAAGGAATTTACGCTTCCTGCCGTAGTCTGTAAAGCAGCAACCGTTTTGTTAAGATTAGCCAGTAATAATTTAATTTCCTGTCTGTTTTGCGCATCAACAAGCTGATTGGCATTCGTCATCAGAGAGTCTACTCTGTGTAAAACAACCTGTAATTGATCTTTTACAGGACCTACCTGTGAAGAAAGGCTTCCTAAAGTTCCTAATTTAAATGCCCCTCTTAAAGTATCTCCGTCTTTCGCAGTAGGACCTCCGTACATCAGGTTAATTCTCATTTCTTTTCCTCCCATTAAACTCGGTTCAAAAATTTCCAATGTTGAATTTTTTGAGAATTCAAAATTGTTATCAACCGTAATTTTTACAAGAAAATCGATTTTACCGTCCTTAGATGTATGAGGAATAATTTTATCAACCTGTCCTACCTTTAATCCGTTAATGGAAACAGGGGAAGATTGTGCCAATCCCTCGACGTTATCATATTGTGCGTAAAATATATTATCGGTAGTAAAAAGGCTTCTGCCTTTCATAAATTGAAAAAGCACCACAAAGCCGACAATGGCCAATAGTGCGATCACACCAGCTTTTAATTCTTTACTGAACTTCACTTGCTAAATTTTTTCTAATGAGCAAATATACTACATTTAAATGAATGTTTTTCTCTATTGCTCTGCGTTACACACAAAAAAAGCGGCAAAAACTTTGCCGCTTTTTATCTATCTGAAAAATTATTTTTATTATTGCTGAGAACCTAGCTTGTTCCAGATCTCGATTCTGTAATCTTCGATATCCGAATTGTCCTGTAAGCTCTTTAACCAAGCCTGCCCGAACATTCCGCCGTTTCTCTGGGTAACAGATTCTGTAAACTGTTTAAGATCTCCAGGCTGTTTGTTTGTGATCTCATTCTTTTTAATAAGAACATAAACTCCCGTTCCTCCTTCAACCGGCTTAGAAAGCTGTCCTTTCTTCACTCCGAATGCAGCTCCGGCAACTTTTGGCTCCATAGAACCTGCTACTGAAGGATTTAATAAGTTAACCTGTGCAGATTGTTTTGTGGTTCCGAACTGCTTAGCAATCTGATCTAAATTTCCTGCTTTCGCGATTTTCTCTGAAATCTGTTTTGCAGCCAGTTTATTTTTAACCACTACTTCAATCTGATCTCTTACAGATTCCGGATCTGCAGTTCCTTTTTCCTGCTTCCCGTTTAAGTAAACTACAATTTTATCTCCTGTTCCGTCTACTGTAAACAATTCAGTATCTCCTTTTTCTCTTTTCTTGTCGAAAGCCCAAGCAAGGATTTCAGGATCTTTGTCTGTTCCTAATCCCTGAAGCTGTCCGTCGAATCTCTTCGCCTGTTTAGGATTAGAGAACTGATAGTTTGCTTTTTTAGCAATATTCACGAAATCGTTGAAAGATTTCCCCTGAACCTGCTGAACGAATCTGCTTGCTTTTTTGTTTACTTCTGCTTCCGTAGCATCAGAAGGTTTAACCGCTTTTACCAAGTTTGCCACTTTGTAAGCCATTGCTCCCGGTTTTTTATCTTCAATGTTGATGATATGATACCCGAACTGTGTTTCTACAACACCTGTCGCACCTTTAGGGTTTTCAGACAGATATTTTAAAAACTCAGGAACGAAAGGTGTTTCAGGAGTTGTCCATCCTAAGCTACCACCTTGTGCAGCAGAATTTGGATCGTTTGATAATTTAAGGAATTCTGTAAATTTCCCCGGATTAGCTTTTACAATCGCTCCGATAGAATCTGCCAGTTTCTTAGCCTGTTCTTTGGATCTTGTAACTCCTTCTCCCGCAGGACTTCCTTTGAAAGCGATCAGAATATGTCTTGACAGTGTAGAATCTGAAGTCTTTTTATCTAAAAGTTTAGAAACTACATAAAAATTCTGCTCTTTGTACGGACCAAAAGTCTGACCGATCGCTGCTGTCGGAAGCTGCGCCTGAATCGTCTGAGGCAATTGGTTTGGCTTCAGATACTGTGGATTGAAAGGCATATCAGAATTAGCCATGATGAACATAGAGTCATTCTTTGTATTCTGAAAGTTTTCAGAACCTCCGCTTGCATCGCTTCCTACAGAGAATAATTTATTGATTTCTTTCTGAGCCGCCGCATCATCTGCAGGACTTGGCTGAGAAGGGAAATAAACGATTCCTATATTTCTGCTTTCTTCCGCTTTGAACATTATCGGATGCTGCTTGATATAATTTGCTAAATCTTCAGTGGTAACTTTAATGTTGTTTTTTTGAAGATAAGCTGCATAATCTACTTTTACGAAATCGATATCAGCTAACTGATCTCTTTCTCTCATCAACTCTTCAGCTTCTTTTTTACCTGTAGTGATTCCTGTAGAAACATTAGCAAATACCTGTCTCGCCATCAATCTGTACTCGATTGATTTTCTGGTTTTCAACCATTGGTTGTACCCTTCCGGCGAAGCCGCTTTCATATCTTCTATCTGTTTTTTAAGCTCCTGGGTTTTGAAATTACCTTTCTCATCAAAAAACTGCTTCTGCTGTGCAAACATCTGATCGTACTGGATCTGGTTCCAGAAGTAATCGTCCGTCATTTCGAAGCCCATTTTCTCGAATTGCTGTTTGATCAGCTTCGATTGCACAAGCAATTGCCAAGCCTGCTCTTCAAGACCATTTTTTGGTTGACCTTGCTGTTCAGCCTGTTGTTGCAGTACGAAAAGTTGATCGTTAAACTCTTCACGGGTAATTTTCTCACCATTCACTTTTCCTAAAACATCAGGATTTTTACCAAAAACCTTATCAATACTGTCCGGGTTTACAAGGAACGCCAAAAGCGCCAGTGCAATTACTCCCATCAAAAGCCAAGGTCTACTCCTAATTTGTCCTAAAATTGCCATTATATAAATTATAGTTTTTTATCAGTTTGCGAAAATACACATTTTTAAGAAATTACGGAAATACAAGACCTTTATTTTAATTTTTAAAATTTAATTTTTATAAAAAAGGAAATTTTGACCGTATTTTTTAGCAAAAAACAAATGGCATAAGTCTTGTGCATTTTAAGCACACATAATATGAATTGCCTTTTCAAAACATATTATGAAATTTCACGTTAACGAATTAAAACGATAATGACAATTTGTCATTCGATTTACTATGACAGAATTTGAAGATATTAGTTTAGAAGAAATGATAAGCGACGGATTTGATATTGTAGCTCAGGAAATCAACATTGATGATCTTGCGGAAACAGAAAAAAATTCGGAGCAAAAGATATTCCCGATCCTTCCTGTAAGAAATATGGTGATGTTCCCCAACGTTGTGATCCCGATTACTGCCGGAAGAAAAGCATCTATCCAACTGTTGGAAGAAGCCCAGAAAAATGGCGATTTCATCGGAATCGTAAGCCAGAAAAATTCTGATCTTGAGCAGCCTTCCGAAAAAGATTTGTACCAGACCGGAACTTTAGCAAAGATTATTAAAATCATCAAACTTCCGGAAGGAAATATTACTGCGATTACGAAAGGTTTTCACCGATTCAAAATCAGGAAAGTGGTTGAAACACAGCCTTATTTTAAAGCAGAAATATCAAAATTAAAGGATTCCAAGCCTAAAAATAAAGAAGAATACGAAGCTTTACTGGAAAATGTAAAAGATCTTGCCCTGAAAATCATTGAGCTGGATCCTAACATTCCGAATGCGGCTAACTTCGCCATCAAAAACATCAACAACAATGATGACCTGTTGAATTTCATCTGCACAAATGCCAATTTCCCTTCTTCCGATAAGCAAAAGCTTCTGGAAGAAAAGAATCTGATGGAAAGAGCCAACAAGTGCTACGAGATGATGCATGAGGATTTCAGAAAGCTGGAACTGAGAAACCAGATCCATCAGAAAACTTCGAAGGATCTTGATAAACAGCAGAGAGAATATTTCCTGAACCAGCAGATCAGAACGATTCAGGAAGAATTGGGAGGAGGTACAGAAGGCGACATAGAAGATCTTATTAAAAAGGCAAGAGAAAAAAAATGGAGCGATGAAGTAGAAGAACATTTCCAGAAGGAAATCAACCGTTTGCAGCGTCAGAATCCTAATTCGCCGGATTACAATGTTCAGAGAAATTACTTGGATTTCTTTACGGATCTTCCTTGGGAAACCTATACCAAAGATGTTTTTGATATTGCCAAAGCGGAGAAAATTTTAGATAAAGCCCATTTCGGTTTAGAAGATATCAAGAAAAGAATTCTGGAACATATGGCTGTTTTAAAGCTTAAAAACAACATGAAATCTCCTATTCTTTTGCTTGTGGGACCTCCCGGAGTCGGTAAAACGTCACTGGGAAAATCTGTTGCTGATGCACTGGGAAGAAAATATGTAAGACTTTCTTTGGGTGGTCTTCACGATGAAAGTGAAATCCGTGGTCACAGAAAAACCTACATTGGTGCAATGGCGGGAAGAATTCTTCAGTCTATCAAGAAATCCGGAACCTCCAATCCGGTGATTGTTCTGGATGAAATGGATAAAATCGGACAGGGATTGCATGGTGATCCAAGTTCGGCGCTTTTAGAAGTTCTTGATCCTGAACAAAATAAGTCTTTCTACGATAATTTCTTGGAAATGGGGTATGATTTGTCTAAAGTAATGTTTATTGCAACGGCAAATTCATTATCTACCATTCAGACTCCTTTGTTAGACAGAACTGAAATCATTCAGATTGCAGGCTATACTTTAGAGGAAAAAATTGAAATCGCCAAAAGACATTTAATTAAAAAACAGCAGGAAGAAAACGGTTTGGATTCTAAATCTTTTAAACTCGGAAATGCTGAATTAAAACATATTATCGAAGCGCATACTTCGGAAAGCGGCGTAAGATCTCTGGAAAAAAGAATTGCAGGAATCGCGCGTTGGGTAGCTTTGCAGACTGCTTTGGTTAAAGATTACGATCCTAAAATCTCGATCGAAAAAGTAGATGAAATTTTAGGTGTTCCGAGACCGAAAAGCTTATCTGAAATTACAGGAGTTCCGGGGGTTGTTACAGGTCTTGCGTGGACGAGCGTTGGCGGAGATATTTTATTCATTGAAAGTATTTTGAGCAACGGAAAAGGATCATTATCCATGACCGGAAATTTAGGAACCGTGATGAAAGAATCTGCGACCATTGCGCTGGAATATATTAAAGCGAAACATGATGAACTGGGAATTTCTCAGGATGATATCGAAAAGAAAAACATCCACGTTCACGTTCCGGAAGGTGCAACGCCAAAAGACGGACCTTCTGCGGGAATTGCGATGCTGACTTCTATGGTTTCTTCATTTAAAAATAAAAAAGTAAAACCTCATCTTGCCATGACCGGAGAGATTACTTTAAGAGGAAAAGTTCTTCCGGTAGGCGGAATTAAAGAAAAACTTCTGGCAGCAACTAGAGCGGGAATTAAAGAGGTTATTCTTTGTGAAGCCAACAGAAAAGATGTGGAAGAAATTAAAAAAGATTATCTGAAAAACCTGAATGTACATTATGTAAACAGAATGGAAGAAGTTATCGAAATCGCATTGGAGAAATAAATTCTTTTTCAATAAAATTTTAGAGTAAAAGAAAGTTATCTTTAAAAATAAATTTAACAGGCCATAGCAAAACTCAATTGCTATGGCTTTTTTTCTTGTGTACACGGATAATTTTGAATTACATAAGTTCAGCAACAACTAATTAAAATTACAAAATCCTTAACTATAGAGAAAACAGATTAGAGGATTATTTAAAATATCGAAATTTTAAACAATTATTATCTACAGAACAACGAAATATTTCATAATTTTGTATTACACAAACACAAAATAATCGTATAAAAAAACATAATGTTACTAAAATTATATTCGGAAAAAAGATGTATAATAAATTTATTTCATATTTGAATGGATTGTTAGCTTCGCCTCTCAATCCCGAAGAAATTAAGATCATCAAAGAGGTTTTCAAACCTAAGACTTTATTAAAGAACCAGTATTTTCTTCAGCAAGGTGAAATATGTAAATTAACCGGATTTATCGTTAAGGGAGCTATCAAACAGTATTCTCTTGATGAAAAAGGTAAAGAAAAGGTTCTGGGTTTACTTATAGACAACTGGTGGGTCGGAGACAGGGAAAGCATGTTGAAAAATATACCTTCATCATATTATATTCAGGCATATCAGCGTTCCGAGCTGTTGATATTTACAAAAGAAGATTTTGAAGAGCATCTTATCAATCAGCCTTTTATTCTTGAAGCGCGCAGGATTCTTTTTGAAAGACAGTCTTTACAGCTTTTAAAACGGCTTTATGCGACCAATATGCTGCCCGCAAAACAAAGAATACAGGAACTTGAAAACTGTTATCCGGATTTTTTTCAGAAATTCCCGCAACATCTTATTGCTTCTTATCTTGGTTTAACCAAAGAAACTTACAGCAGGATTAAAAGCAATATGCTGAAAAACCAGTAAATTCTTGTAAATTTTATTCAGTATTATAAAAAACGTTGATTTAGATCAACGTTTTTTATTGATATAAATCAACAATAATTTTTCTTTTTTATAATGAACTTTGTGTAAGCAAAAACATTTTAAAGTTTCAGCTTTCAGTTAAAAACTTTAAAAATCTTACAGATTTTCACTAGCCACCAGACCCGACATTTAAGAAATTACCATCATCCATTGTTGGACGAAGCCCAAGTAGGTATTTGGCTGTATCAGATTATTTATAACAAATTGAAAAATTAGCGATGAAAACAAAAATTATTTTATTGTTCTTTGGTCTTCTTTCGTTTTTGCCAAACGCTCAAATAGGGATTTCGAAAGACACTTCTTTTCAACCGGATTCAAGAGCAATGCTGCATATAAAGCAGGATAATTTCGCGGCAAGAATTCCGAGATCCAATACAGCATTATCTTTGCCCGTCTCCGAAACGGCAACTACCGGAACAGGAACTCAGGGATCGATAATATTCAACCGAGAAACCGGAAGTATTGTACAGAATGACGGCGCAACATGGAAGATATCGGATCCTATTGTAAGCATCATGAAGAGCAATAAAATGGCAAGATTCATAAGATCAGGCGTTGTAACTTCATCCTGCGGAACGTGCGGATTAGCCTGCGCGCTTACCGTAAGAACCTGCTCTACGGAAAATATTCTTTTTACAAACAGCAGTCCTGTTTTTAATGATATTTCTTCGAGTGTTGCTCTTGCCTCTACGAACAGCAATGTGATAAATATAAATGAAAAAGGTCTTTATAAGATTTCTTTTAAAAGCGGAGCGATTGATATAAGTACGCCTTTGTGTGCAGGAGTTGTTATCAATCTTCAATCGAGGGTAAATCTGGAATTAAGTTCTTCTACAGATGCAACGTGGAGACCTATTAATAATAATTCAAGCAGCTCAACATCCGGAGCCTTATCGGTAACTACCTTAGCTCCGGGTGCTATTGACGTGGGACAGGCACTTTCTTTTACCTACGTAGGCGTTTTCAATGCAGGTGATAAACTGAGACTGACAATGAACGGTACACAAAACATCGGAACGGGCGTGTGTACAGGAGTATTGGGAGGAAACAATATGTTTTTCTCTATGGATAAAACAGGAAACTCTGTTTCTGAAATTATTATAGAAAAAATAAACATGTAATGATGAAAAAAAATTTATTATTTGCCGTAATATTTTCCCTCCAGCTATTTCATGGACAAATAGTAATCGGCGGAAATGATATCAGTACAAAAAACATTGTGAAAATAGTGGATGGATCTAAAGGTGTTATTCTTCCCTTTTCCAATACCTATACAACCTTCCCGAAATACAATGCGTCTGCAACGGATATTTTTGATGATTATCCTAATCTTACAGGAAGTCTGATCTACAGTAAAAATGATGATCAGTACTATAAATACGACGGATATTCCTGGAATCCTGCAAGACAGATTCAGGCGATCTATCAGCCGAAAGCTTCCCGTTTAGGAGTCTCTTCAGGGACTACGATTCCCTGCATTTCATTTGGGATCGGATTCTGCTTCGCCGGAAACACGCCTACTTATCTGGCTGCAGATAACCGAAGCCAGGTGCTCGTAGACAATTTAACATTAAAAAACACAGGAAATGTAACTATAAAACAATCCGGCATCTACGATATTGCTGTTGCCTTAGGCTTTACAGGAGGTAGTTTCGGATTACAGGCAGGAATTACAGAATTTAAAATGAGTCTTCAGGTAAAATATACCTCAACATCAGATTGGGAAACTGTAGTTACCAAGACCAATTATTCTATTGTTTTTGTAATCGACACACAGGGAAACAAGACTTCAAGCTTTTCGCAAACTGTCTATTTACCTTCAGGAGCAGAGCTCAGAGTGGTTCCGGAAATCAGTTCAAATGCTATTTCGGGAGGCTCTTTATCTGCTTACGGAACAGATTCTAATGCTCTTTACTCGTATTTGGCAGCGCGTTTAATTAAAAACTATTAATGATGAAAAAAAATATTTATTTACTATTTATCTTTTTACTGAATATTTGCAGCGCTCAGATTAATTTCACCACCCTTACTAATCCCGACTCAAACGCGAATGGCTCTGATCAGGTAATGCTGTACATCACCAATGCAAGTGAAGCGACAGGAGTGAAAGGATTTGGTCTTCCCGCTGTAGATACTGAGACAGATCTGCCTTTTACAGGAAGTAACGCACCTTCTGTCAGAATAGAAAACCTGAGAGGAATGCTCTTATTTGTAAAGAGTACAGGACAGACGATGGTTTTTGACGGATTGGCATGGAGCAAAGCATTTGAAGTGGAATCTGATAATATTTCAAGATTTCAGATTAATTCTGTAAGTACAACTTCAGGATCAACTCTGCTTCCGATAAATTCTTTAATTGATAAACCGAATTTTCTTGCAGATCCGCTAAAGCTGAAAACGAATGTGGGAACTACAGGAGCCAATATCAACCGATTGTATATTCGGCAGACCGGATTATACAGAATTAATCTTAATCTTACCTTCACAGGTCCTGCAGGAACTTTCAGCAACAGACTCGGAGCAGGATTGTATGTAAATGATGCGCTCCGATGCCAGTTGCTTGAAAATACAGTAAACTTCGACGGAACAAACAGGAAAATAAACCTTGATTTTTCCGTATACATGGTTCAGGGACAGTATATTACCCTGGAAACAGTTTCAGAAATAGGAGGAACTGTATCTTATACCGTAACCAATAACAGCTACGTTACCGTTGAAAAAGTTTTATAAATATCATTAAAATTATCACAAGTTCTCATTTTTGGGAACAAATTAAGGACAGAGACTTATTTCTGTCCTTTTTTCTTTGGTAAACTTAAGAATACAGAATCCAATAATAATGATCTTATACATGGAATAATCAAGAACAATAAATTGAAATTATCTTAAACAAATTGAAAAATAACCCTTCTGTTACAAGTGTTTTTACTAATTTTATAGAAGTAAGATTTTAAATTATGAATACAGTTCGGCTCCCTTTTCTTGTAAAACTCACGCTGGTTATTATTTCCATCATCGGATTGGGATATCTTCTTGCTTTGGGACAGAGTATTTTAGCTCCGTTTTTTCTGGCATTTTTAATGGCGATGCTATTTCTGCCGGTTGCCAATTTTCTGGAGAAAAGATTAAGATTTACAAGATCCATGTCGACCATTGCTTCTGTTTTAATGATGCTGTTCATATTAACGGGATTAATTTACTTTTTCGGATCACAGCTTTCGGATTTCAGTAAAGATATTCCACACCTTAAAAAGCAGTTCACCTCGGTCGCGGAAGATATTCAGCACTGGGTTTCCAGAACTTTTCACGTAAAAATTGATGAGCAGCTTAATTATATTGATCAGGGACTGAATAAACTTCTTTCTTCATCCGGCGTTATTCTGGGCTTTACTTTTGGGATTTTTTCCTCGAGTTTAGGATTCTTCGTGTTTTTTATTCTGTTTTTTATCTTCATCTTAAATTACAGAAGAGTTTTAAACAACTTTATTATTACCGTTTTTAATGAAAAACATAAAGCCAGCGTTCAGGAAGTGGTAGGCGAAGTAAGAGTGATGACCAAAAAGTACATTATCGGATTGTGTCTTCAGATTTTAATCGTTTCTGTTCTTACTTCTATTGTTCTTACGATTCTGGGAGTAAAATACGCCATTCTTTTAGGAGTTCTTACGGGCTTGTTAAATGTAATTCCGTATCTGGGAATCTGCATCAGTCTTTTAATTTCATGCTTCATCGCTTTCGCAACCTCTACTCCATCTACCTGTATTTATGTGGCAATGGGCTATATTGCGGTTCATGTTGTAGACGGAAATATTGTTCTGCCATTTGTGGTGGGCTCAAAAGTAAAAATCAATGCTTTATTTTCATTTATAGGAATTCTTATCGGGGAACATCTTTGGGGAATTGCGGGAATGTTTCTGTGCATTCCGGCTATCGCCATCATTAAAATAATTTTCGAAAGAGTTCAGGGACTTCAGCCTTGGGGAAAATTGCTGGGTGAAGAAGAAAAGCCCGATAAAAAGAAGAAAACCTATAAAATTTCGAAGAACATTACTTTAAAGGAAATGGATTGATTATCAAGCATTAATTATAAAAAAGAAAGCCTTCAAAATCGAAGGCTTTTATTTTTACAATGCACAAAGCGGCTGTAATCCATTTGGGCAGGTTTCTGTACAGTAGATATACTGACCGCTGTCCGGACAATATCCTACAGGATCGCCAGGATTTCCCGGATCTCCTCCTCCACCTAAACAAGGATCGCCCGGCGGAATTTTACAAGGACATCCAACAGGTCCGATATCGCATTTTTCTGCGCCTCCACCTCCTTTAATTTCTCTTAAATCTGCACGATTTAGTTTTTTAAGATTTTTCAGCATAATATTTAGTTTTATTTGTCTTGCACAACAAATATATTAAATCAATCCATATAATTCAATAAATATTTCTCAAAACCGAGAATTTATTTAAATTTCATTTCCTTTTTAATCAGCCGATTATATTTTTATTTAACTTTAATAAAAAATCATAACATGAAAATCGTAAAATTTATCCTTTCCCTTCTTTTCGGATTGATGTTCATTAATGCCGGATTAAACAAATTCTTCAATTATATGCCGATGGAAAAGCCGACTCCCGAACAAATGAAACTTTTTGCCGCATTTGGAGAAATCAGTTGGCTGATGCCGCTTACAGGAGTAGTCGAAGTTATAGGCGGTCTGCTTTTTATTTTTCCTAAAACAAGAGCTTTGGGCGCCATTATTATTCTTCCGGTAATGATCGGAATTGTCTGTCATATCTTTACCTTAGATAAATCTCCTATGGGAATGTCAATTGCCGGAGTTCTTTTTCTGATCAATCTCTGGATGATTATCGATAATAAAGAAAAATATAAAACCTTAGTGAAATAAAAGATTGAATGGTCAATAGTGAATTTTGCTACGCAAGTGAATTTTAAAATTGACAAGCAAAGCGAATTGAACATTGACCATTCAATTTTATCATCATACAAATGCACTGAAACCTGTAATTGATCTTCCTACAATCAGGGAGTTGATTTCTTTTGTTCCTTCGTAAGAATAAATAGCTTCCGCATCGGCTACAAATCTTGCCACATCATATTCGAGCAGAATTCCGTTTCCGCCCATCACTTCACGCGCTCTGGAAACAATATCTCTGGTTCTCATGGTACAGAAAACTTTTGCAAGAGAAGCGTGTTCATCTTTTAAAATTCCTTCATCCTGCATTTCAGAAAGCCTGAAAACCATCGTCTGCATTGCCGTAAGATTAGAAAGCATCTCTACCAAGTGCCCCTGAATCATCTGGAAAGAAGCAATCGGTTTTCCGAACTGTTCTCTTTTTCTGGTGTAATCCAACGCACTTTCATACGCTCCTCTTGCGCATCCTGTAGCCATCCATGCGACTCCGGCTCTCGTCATTCGCAAGACTTTTGCGGTGTCTTTAAAGGAATTGGCATTCTGCAACCTGTTTTCTTCTGTCACCAAACAATCTTTCAGCGTAATCAAACCATTCTGAACAATTCTCAACGCCATTTTACCTTTGATTTTCTCAACAGAATACCCCGGATTGTCTTTTTCTACAATAAATCCTTTCACTTCGCCGTCATCTAAATCTCTTGCCCAGATAATAATTAAATCTGCAAACGTTGCATTTCCGATCCATTTTTTCTGTCCGTTCAGAATCCAGCCTTCAGGTGTTTTTTTGCAGGTTACCGTTAATCCTCCTGCAGCTCCGGAACCAA
Organism: Chryseobacterium gambrini; assembly: GCF_900156825.1. Taxonomy (GTDB): domain Bacteria; phylum Bacteroidota; class Bacteroidia; order Flavobacteriales; family Weeksellaceae; genus Chryseobacterium; species Chryseobacterium gambrini. The sequence continues at coordinate 55,239 of NZ_FTOV01000007.1, forward strand.
CTTCAGGTTCTGTTAATCCAAAGGCTCCGATTTTTTCAAAATTCTGCATCTGTGGAAGCCATTTCTGTTTTTGCTCTTCGGAACCGCAGATATATATGGAACCCATCGACAAACCGGACTGCACTCCGAAAAAGGTAGCAATAGAAGCATCAATTCTAGCCATTTCCATCGCAATAACACCTTCCATTAGAAAAGGCATTCCGGGACAGCCGTACCCTTCGTAAGTAACTCCGCAGATATTCAGTTTTTGAAATTTTGGAATCAGTTCGTGAGGAAATTCATCACGCAGCCAGTAGTGATTAACAAGCGGTTTTACTTCTTTTTCCATGAACGCTCTCACTTTTAACTGAATTTCCCGCTGTTCAGGACTTAATGTATGATAGATGTCGTAGAAATCGCCGTCTATATCAGGAAGCTCTTTCTTCTTTTTATTCGGATCGAGCATTTTCATCATTCCGTTAAGCTGTTTATCGTCTAATTTGGAGAAACTTTCCATCAGCTTGGGAAGATTTACTTTTTGAGAAATAGCACTCAACTTATCAAAATCTATGGATCTGAATAATTCTATAGCATTTCGGATTTTGGAAAAAGTATTTGACATAATAATTTGTTGTGTTTGATTTGTAAAGGAACAGCAAAAATTACTCCGAAAATGAGGTAGCTGAATAGCCCACAATTTACAAAACAATGAATTACAACCACTTAAAACAGAATTTCTCTTTACAGAATTTTTACGTTCCATTTTCAAATATTACAAACGATTCTGTCTGAACTTTGGGATAAGCAAAACATTAAAAATCTATATCTATGAAAACGAAGTACATCAGACTAAGCATCGCAACAGCACTTTTACTGGGAATTTATTCATGCAAAAAAGGAGAAGTTTCTTCCGAAAATCTTGAAAAATATGCATCTGCTGATTCAGCAATAGCAATATCTTCGGACAGTGTTTCTTCTGTGGCAACCATGAAGGTAAAAGACAAGCAGTTCATTAAAACCGCAGACGTGAATATGGAAGTAAAAGATGTCTATGACGCGACCATATCCATTGAAAAATCCGTTCAGGAATTGGGAGGCTTCGTAACGCACAGCGACCTGAAAAGCAATGTGGTTTCTGAGGAAACCTACAATACATCGGATGAACAGGCAATGCTGATAAAAAAATATCAGTCTGAAAACACCATGCAGGTAAGAGTTCCCACAGAAAAATTGGGCGAACTGCTCACTTTAATTAACAATAAAAAACTGTTCCTGAATGCAAGATCAATTAATGCGGAAGATGTAACGGCAAATATCAAATATTCTGCTCTGGAAGCTCAGCGCAATAAGAAAACAACCGACAATATTGCTCAGATGAAGGTAAATAAAGACAAAGTAACCATGAGCGATGAAAATATGAAGGAAGGAAACAGCCAGCAACTGGAAAGCATGAATATGACGGACATGCTGAAATACAGCACTGTTGACATTTACATTAAAGAACCCAAAATAAGAGTCGCAGAAATTGCAGTTACCAACACACAAAGCATAGACGATAAGTACAAATTTGATTTTCTGTACAGCGCAAAGTCGGCTTTTGTGGAAGGATATTATCTGATCCAGAAAATTGTAGTAGGACTCATCACAGTCTGGCCAATTGTATTAATAGGAATTGCAGTTGTTTATTTTGTAAGAAAAAGAAAACCTGCTAAAAAACAGCCTACCACAGAAATTTAGCGATCCTAACTCCGGTTATCTATATATTTTAAATTTTACAATAAACCTTCGGCAAATCCGGAGGTTTTTATGTTGAAAACTTTCTTTTCAGAATTTCCGGTTTTGTTTTATAGAGATAAAGAATTAGTTCTCCAAACAATGTATTTGCCCATGCAAACCATGATCTTGTAAAGTCTTTCGGGTTATCTACATCAAAAGATTCGTGGATAAATCCGGTTCCGGCATGAGTGGCTTTCAGCATTTTTAAGCAGGAAACAATTTCTTCGTTATCATCCGTTGTCAAAGCCTGCATAATCAAACCCAAAGGCCAGATTTTATGCTCTCCGATGTGCGGTCCTCCAATTCCTTTGGCAAATTTACCCTCGCTAAACCACGGATTTGCTTTACTTAAAGAAAATTTTCGGGTATTTTTATAGATCTCGTCTTCTTTGGATCTGTAACCTAAATACGGAATGGATAATAAATTCGGCACATTGGCATCATCCATAAATAAAGCATTTCCGAAACCGTCGATTTCCAAGGCATAAATTTTCCCGGCTTCCGGATGATTTAAAACTGCATATTTCTGAATGGCTTCATCCACTTCTTCAGCTAAATTTTTAAATTGATCCGAAGAATTTTCATCTTTAAAAATTTCAGAAAAAATTTCCGCAGTCTCCCTCAAAGAAACCACCGCAAACATATTGGAAGAAATTAAAAAAGGATAAAAAGTCGCATCGTCCGAAGGTCTGAACATCGAATGAATCAACCCCACTTTCTTTGTAGGATTTCCATAACCTCCGGCAAATTGTGTGTCCAGAGGATTTCCGTTAGATCGCTGAAATTTATATGGTCCTTTTGAATCTTTCCGCTGTTGTTCTTTAAAAGTCTGCAAAATTAAAAGCATCGCTTTTTTCCAGTCGGAATCAAAAATGGAAGAATCTCCTGTTATTTTCCAATAGTTGTAAGATAATCTCATAACATAGCAAAGTGAATCGATCTCCCATTTTCTTTCATGAATTCCGGGTTTCATCTGGGTAGAATCATTTTTCCATTCACTTACTTTATTGGCATCATTGAAAAATGCATTGGCATAAGGATCAAGAAGAACGCATTCAACCTGCTTACTAATGACGCCTTTCAGAAGATTTTTCAGTTTTTCATCTTCGTTAGCGAGACTTAAATACGGATAAACCTGCGCGGAAGAATCCCGAAGCCACATCGCATCAATATCTCCTGTGATCACATACGTGTAAGGTTTATTGTTTTTCTGGTAAAATTTTACCGTGGTATCTAAAGTATTCGGAAAACAGTTTTCAAACATCCACGCCAATTCTTCATCAGCAATTGATTTTTTGATGGTCTTAATGGTTTTCTCAACAGCCTCAGAAGTGAATTTTCTTTCGTTAAAAGGTGGTCTTCTAGAGACATAATCGTTTGCAAATAAAAATCTTGCGGAAACAGGCAAGGCAAAAAATCCTACTCCCAAAGATGACTTTTTAATAAAATTTCTTCTGTTCAGCATGATGTCATGAAATATTATGCCTAAAAATAAGCATTTTAAATTTTAAAAATTCATTTGTTACTCAACATACATTTGATTTTTAATCATCCATTAATATGATTGAACTAAAATTCCGTAAATTTGCAAATCAATAATTTTGCACGAGGATTTGGTATTCAATAATCCTGAATCCGAAGTCACAAAACCTTAATTTCTAAAGATATGCTATCAAAAATAAATCCTACTCAAACCAATAGCTGGAAAGCGCTTGACGAACAATTTGCCAACAATGATTTCGATTTAAGAAGCCTTTTCCAATACAATCCGAACCGTTTTAATGAATTTTCAATCAAAAGAACTAATTTTTTGTTTGATTATTCTAAAAATTTAATCGATTCCAAAACGAAAAATCTTCTTTTAAATCTCGCAGAAGAATGCGAGCTGAAAGATGCGATCTCTAAAATGTTTTTGGGAGATAAAATTAACGAAACGGAAGGAAGAGCTGTCCTTCATACTGCTTTGAGGGATTTTTCAGATAAAGAAATTTTGGTAGACGGCGAAAATATCAAGCCTCAGATCAAAAAAGTACTGGATCATATGAAATCTTTTTCCGAAAGCATTATTTCGGGAGATCACAAAGGTTTTACCGGAAAAGAAATTACAGATGTGGTGAACATCGGAATCGGAGGTTCAGACTTGGGACCTGTGATGGTAGTTTCAGCTCTGAAGCATTTTAAAACAAGGTTAAATGTTCATTTTGTTTCCAATGTAGACGGAAATCATCTGGCGGAAACTGTGAAAACTTTAAATCCTGAAACCACTTTATTTATCATTGCTTCCAAAACGTTTACGACACAGGAAACAATGACGAATGCCAATTCTGCGAAAGACTGGTTCTTAAAAGCCGGAAAACAGGAAGATGTAGCAAGACACTTTGTTGCTTTATCCACTAACGTACAAGCAGTTAAAGACTTCGGAATTGCAGAAGAAAATATTTTTGAATTCTGGGATTGGGTTGGCGGAAGATACTCGCTTTGGAGTGCAATCGGCTTAAGTATTGTTCTTGCGGTAGGTTACGAAAATTTTGAGCAGCTATTAAGAGGAGCTTATGATACAGACCAACATTTTCAGACGGCTGATTTCGGGGAAAACATTCCTGTGTTAATGGGACTGATCGGGATCTGGTATAGAAACTTTTATGCTGCAACCACTCATGCAATTCTTCCGTACTCGCAATATTTAGACCGTTTTCCTGCCTATTTTCAGCAAGGAGATATGGAAAGTAACGGAAAATGTGTGGATAGAAACGGGGAATTTGTAGAATATGAGACAGGACCAATCATTTGGGGAGAACCCGGTACAAACGGGCAGCACGCTTTCTATCAGTTGATTCACCAAGGAACAGAATTGATTCCGGCAGATTTTATTGCGTATGCAAAAAGTCCGAATAAAGTTTCTGATCATCAGGATAAATTACTGGCGAACTTTTTTGCTCAGACTGAAGCTCTTGCATTCGGGAAAACGGAAGAAGAAGTAGAAGCAGAATTAAAAGCTTCAGGAAAATCTGAAGAAGAAATTGAGTTCTTATTAAATTATAAAGTCTTCCACGGAAACACACCAACTAACTCAATATTATTCAACGAATTAACTCCTTTTTCATTAGGGCAGTTAATTGCGTTATATGAGCATAAAATTTTAGTTCAGGGGGTAATCTGGAATATTTTCAGTTTCGACCAGTTCGGTGTAGAATTAGGAAAAGTTTTAGCCAATAAAATTTTACCGGAACTTGAAAGCAACGAGACCGTTAATTCTCACGATTCTTCAACCAACGGATTGATTAATTATTATAAAGCAAACAAATAAATTATTGCTGATTTTCGTTAATTTTGATTAAAAATACAAAGATATGAGTACCATTACCATCCATCTTAAAAATAAAGAAGAAGAGACTTTAATGGAAAATCTTTTGAAAAAGATGAAAATCAGCTTTGAAAAAAATGAGGATGATTTTGAGCTGACGGATGAAATGAAAAGGGTGATTGATGAAGCTTTAAAACAAGACCGATCAAAAGCAATAGATGGCAAAGAATCTTTAAAAAGAATCAGAGCTAAATATGGACTTTAGTTATAAATTCTTGCCCACTGCCGAAAAAGATATTGAAGAAGCAACAAAGTATTATGCTGATATCTCGGTAAAAGTTTTAAAAAACTTCAATAAACAATTAGATCTGGCAATTGATAGAATAATTACAAATCCGTATTTTCAGAAAAGGCATAGAAATGTAAGAGCTTTCACTGTAAAGAAATTTCCTTACATTATTTTCTATGAAATTAGTGAAGATGAAAAAATGATTTATATCCTCTCCGTCTTCTGCACACACCAGAATCCGGAAAAATATCCATAAAAATCTAATAAAAAGTAATAAAAGTAAAAATGGCAGAAATTCTTGACGGATTAAAAGTATCCAAAGAAATAAAACAGGAAATCAAAGCTGAAGTAGAAAAAATTCTTGCCAACAAGAGAAGAGCGCCGCATTTGGTAGCCATTCTTGTGGGAAACAACGGAGCAAGTAAGGCTTATGTAAATGCAAAAGTAAAAGATTGTGAAGAAGTTGGATTTCAATCGAGCTTAATTAAATTTCCAAGCACCGTTTCAGAATCTGAATTATTGGAAAAGATCGATGAATTAAATAAGTCGAAAGCAGTAGACGGATTTATCGTTCAGTTGCCTTTACCAAAGCAGATTGATCAGGAAAAAATCATCAACGCAATCGATCCGAGAAAAGATGTTGACGGTTTCCACCCTGAAAATTTCGGAAAAATGGCTTTGGAAATGGATACGTTCTTACCGGCAACACCGTTTGGAATTTTAACATTACTGGAAAGATATAATATTGAAACAAAAGGTAAAGACTGTGTAATTATCGGAAGAAGTAAAATTGTAGGAAGACCGATGAGCATTCTGATGGGAAGAAAAGATTTCCCGGGAAATTCTACGGTAACGCTAACGCACTCTTACACTAAAGACATCGAAGAATATACTAAAAAAGCTGACATCGTAATTACCGCTTTAGGTGATCCTCACTTTTTAAAAGGTGAAATGATAAAAGAAGGAGCTGTAATTGTGGATGTAGGTATTACAAGAGTAGACGACGATTCTCCAAAAGGATATTATTTGGCGGGTGACGTAGATTTCGACAGCTGTGCAGCAAAAGCAAGCTGGATTACGCCGGTTCCGGGAGGAGTTGGACCTATGACGAGAGCGATGCTGATGAAAAACACCATCATTGCTTATAAAACTTCGGTCTATAACGACTAATTTTAAAATGAATTTAACAGAAGAAATATTATTAAAAGAAGGTAAAATGCTCCCTGTAATGGAGCATTTTTACACTCTTCAGGGAGAAGGAGCGCATACCGGAAAAGCAGCCTATTTCATCAGATTAGGTGGTTGCGACGTCGGTTGCCATTGGTGTGATGTAAAAGAAAGCTGGGATCCTAATCTGCATCCGTTAATGAATGCAGAAGCGATTGCCGAAACCGCAGCTAAACACTGTAAAACAATTGTCTTGACGGGCGGTGAACCTTTGATGTGGAATCTTGATATTTTAACCGGAAAGTTAAAAGAATTAGGCTGTTCCATCCATATTGAAACTTCGGGCGCTTATCCTATGAGCGGACAAATCGACTGGATTACACTTTCGCCAAAGAAAACAGGACTTCCGAAAGAGGAAATTTACGCCAAAGCTCATGAGCTTAAAGTAATCGTTTTCAATAACAATGATTTTAAATTTGCAGAGGAACAGGCCGCAAAAGTTTCGGAAAACTGTACTTTGTATCTTCAGAGCGAATGGAGCAAAAGAGATGAAATGTATCCTAAAATTACAGACTTCATTTTAGAACATCCGGAATGGAGAGCCTCAGTTCAGACCCATAAGTACCTGAATATCCCGTAAAAAATATGTAACTTAGCCTTTCGTATCCGAAATACTGATAGATGCAGAGAATTCGATACTCCAGATACCTGAAATCGATCATCGTTTTGCTTGACCTTATGGTTATTGCATCTATTTTTATATTCTTTTTTCTGAGCAGAAATGAAAATTTAAAATACAATCAGGAAACCTGGTATCAGAATTTATTTTCTCTGGCGTTATTATTTCTGTTCTGGATGCTTCTCAGCGGCAGGACAAAGATTTATAATATTCCGAGAAACCTTACTTATACCTTATTCTTAGAAAGGCTTTTAATTCATTTTTTGCTTTTTATTATCGGAGTTTTACTCATCGGAAAAGTTAGCTATAATGTATTTTTCAATTCGGATATTTACTGGCTTTCGTTTTACCTGTTCTTCTTTATTTTCCTTGCGAAATCTTTAATTTATTTTGGAATTAAATACTTCAGAAGTCTCGGAATCAACCACAGGAATGTCATGTTTCTGAGCGAAAACAGCTCTACAGAAGTTTTAAAGAATATTTTAAAGGAGAGAAGAGATTACGGTTATAAAATATTCGACTATAAAAATTCTGAAATTAAAGCTGAAGAACTGATTGATTTCTGGAAAACGAACGGAATTCATACCTTATTTATTCCGACCGAAAATATATACAACGAAAAACAGGAAAGAGAGATTTTCAGATTAGCAGAAGCCAATAAGGTACACATTTCCCTTATTCCAAGCATTGTTCAGAACAATTTCTTTCTGTATGATATTGGCTATATTCAGACACAGCCTGTCCTCAATCAGGCAAAATATCCTTTAGATTATCATTCTAATTTCCTGCTGAAAAGAACTTTCGATGTTATTTTTTCAGTAATTGTTTTAGTGGGAATCTGTTCTTGGCTTTTTCCGATCATTGCAATATTAATCCGTTCATCTTCTAAAGGTCCGGTTTTTTTCATACAGGAAAGATATGGTTTCCATGAAGAAGTTTTCAGATGCATCAAATTCAGAACGATGGTTGTGAACGATGAATCGTCTACCAAAACCACTTCGGAAAATGATTCCAGAATTACGAAAATCGGAAAATTTTTAAGAAAAACAAGCCTCGATGAAATGCCTCAGTTCCTGAATGTTTTGAAAGGTGAAATGTCTATTGTAGGGCCGCGACCGCATATGTTGGCTGTAGACGATTATTACAAACCTAAAATCGGAAGATACAGTTTAAGAAGTATGGTAAGTCCCGGAATTACGGGTCTTGCGCAGGTAAACGGACTTCGCGGTGATGCAGGAGATGTGGAAGTGGAAATGAACAAAAGAGTTTTGGCAGATGCTTTCTACGTAAGAAACTGGAGTTTCTTACTGGATCTTGTTATTATTTTGAAAACAATTTTACTGGTGGTAGGCGGAGATAAAAATGCAAAATAATGTTTTTGGTCTACATTATGATATACTAAATTTAATATTAAAACAGAGCTTCAGTCTTAGTCTCAAGTTTAATTTAATTCAATAAAAAAAGTCTAATTTAGCAGAATGTTAAAAAAGTTTTTTACAGCAGTCGGAGAATACATTCTTCTTCTTGGTAAATCTATTCAGAAGCCTCAGAAAATGAAGGTTTTCTGGAAGCTGTTCATGAGAGAAATCAACGATTTGGGCGTCAACTCTTTCGGGTTGGTGATCTTTACTTCGATATTCGTGGGAGCTGTTGTTGCCATTCAGATGTTCAACAATTTTGATGCTTCCGATTTCCCTATTCCTCCATCATTTGTAGGATATGCTACGAAAGCAGTATTAGTTCTGGAGTTTTCTCCAACCATCATCAGTTTGATCCTTGCCGGAAAAGTAGGTTCCTATATTGCTTCAAGTATCGGAACGATGAGGGTTTCCGAGCAGATCGACGCACTGGACATTATGGGAGTAAATTCTCCAAACTTTCTTATTTTACCTAAAATTATTGCCTGTGTTATTTTTAATCCTCTGTTAATCGCCATCAGTATTGTTTTTGGTATCGGAGGCGGTTATGTGGCTGGAATTTTAACGGGAAACTGGACAACCAATGATTATGTTGTGGGGATCCAGATGTATATGCCTAATCTGTTTATTTATTATGCATTTACCAAAACAATTGTTTTTGCCTTTATTATTGCTACAGTTCCATCCTATTTCGGATATAATGTAAAAGGAGGTTCTCTGGAAGTAGGTAGAGCGAGTACTCAGGCGGTAGTCTGGACGATGGTATTTATTATCCTTTCGGAATTATTATTAACCCAATTAATTTTAAGCTGATGATTGAGGTAAAAGATCTTAAAAAGAGTTTTGATGAAGTTGAAGTACTTAAAGGAATTTCAACAACTTTCGATAAAGGAAAGGTAAATTTAATTATCGGGCAGAGTGGTTCCGGAAAAACGGTTTTCCTTAAAAGTTTACTGAATGTTTATCAGCCGACATCGGGAGAGATTCTTTTCGACGGAAAAGACATCAATGTAATGACGCGTGAGGAAAAACAGCATCTTCGTTCAGAAATCGGGACTGTATTTCAGGGAAGTGCTTTGTTTGATTCTTTAACGGTGGAAGAAAATATTATGTTTCCACTGGATATGTTTACCAATTTAACATTCAGAGAAAAGAAAAAAAGGGTTTTTGATGTTATCGGAAGAGTACATCTTGATAAAGCCAACCGAAAATTCCCCTCTGAAATCTCGGGAGGAATGCAGAAACGTGTGGCAATTGCAAGAGCTATTGTCAACAATCCGAAATATCTTTTCTGTGATGAGCCAAATTCCGGACTGGATCCTTATACATCGAATGTCATCGATGATCTTTTGCTTGAAATTACCAAGGAATATAACACAACAACGATCATCAATACCCACGATATGAATTCGGTAATGACGATTGGAGAAAAAATTGTCTATCTGAGACTGGGAATTAAAGAATGGGAAGGAAATAAAGACGTCCTGATTACGGCGGGCAATAAAAATCTTATTGATTTCGTTTATTCATCAGAATTATTTAAAGAACTGAGAGAATATCTGCTTGAGAATAATAAAACTATTGATAATACCATTACAAAAATAGAAGATAATGAAAAAGGCACTTAGTATCGCATTAATAGGTTTTTCTATGTTTGCTTCTGCACAAATTTCCCTTGCAGGAAAAGCAAATTTAATTTTTCCTACGGGATCTCCTTCATGGAAAAACATTAAAGGAACCGTAAACCAGGCAATTGAAGGAGAAGGTAAAAATAATGTAGGCTTCAATATTGGTCTTTCTTTAAAAGCGAATCTTCCTGCATCGTTCTTTCTAATGCCGGAATTGTATTATACGACTTTTAAAAGTGATTTTACAGATCCTGCCTCCAATACCACTTTTGATATTAAAAACAACCGTCTGGACTTACCTGTATTAATCGGACATAAAGTTTTAGGTGACTTTTTAGGGGTGTATGTAGGTCCTGTTGCAAGTTATAATTTAAGCAAAGAAGATACTTTTAACGATTTTCAGGAAAATGCAAAAGACAATTTTACAGTAGGCTATCAATTCGGGGCACAGCTTGAAATTAAAAAATTTCTTGTGAATGCCAAATATGAAGGAGCTTTCAGTAAAGATTCTAGAAATTTCATTAATAAAGTTTCCGGTCAGGAAATCAGATACGATAACAGACCTAACTTGTTTATGGTAGGTGTGGGATATAAATTTTAACGGGCGAAAATAACAACTGATAAAAAATCCTCAGATCATTAGATTTGAGGATTTTGATTTTCACGACTGCGAAGTTCTGCTTCACGTCTTGCAATTTCTGCAGCCTGCTGTTCAAGATCTTCCTTATCTTTCTGCAACTGCTTAAATTCTTTTCTTTTCTGCTCAGCTTTTATGGCACTTCCTTTACTTACGTATCCTACCATTCCGCCGATAATTAAGCCGATTCCAATCCCTCCTAAGATTCCCATAATATGAGACATCTGAAGATCATTAATGGTAAAATTATTAGACGTTAAATAAAAAAGCAGGATAGATAAGGCTAAAAGTACAAGCCCGATAATGGTTAAATTTTTCATAGTGTTGTGTTTAAGTGTTTAATTAAAAAGCCCCATCAAATTTATTAAAATTCAACAAGGCTTTTACTCAAGATTAAATTCTTTATGATTTATATTTTTCCACCTGCAGCCTTGTAATATTCTAAAGCTTTAGGCAAATTTTTATTAATATCCGAGATTCTTGTTTCAGGATTCGGGTGAGTGGAAAGGAATTCCGGTTGTCTTGCTCCTGTAGATGCAGCTTCCATTCTGTTCCAGAAAGGAATTGCTTCTCTTGGATCGTAACCTGCCATTCCCATTAAATATAATCCCATCTGATCTGCCTCAGACTCCTGATTTCTTCCGTATTTCAATAAAGCAACCTGAGATCCAATTGGATAAACCTGCTGGAAAACGCTTGCCCACTGAGAATTTGAAATAGATCCTCCCAAAATCTGTCCGCCATATTGTGCGATCATAGCCTGAGAAATTCTTTCGTTTCCGTGTCCTGCCAAAGCGTGAGAAACTTCGTGTCCCATTACCACAGCCAAACCGTTCTCATTTTTTGTAACCGGTAAAATTCCTGTATATACGGCAACTTTTCCGCCCGGCATACACCATGCATTGAGCTCGTTGCTTTGAAGAAGATTAAATTCCCAATTGTAGTTCGCAAGATCTGCGGAACGCCCGATTTGCTGATAATATCTTTCGGCAGCAGATTTTATTCTGGAACCTACACTTACCACTTTTTTCGCATCTGCAGTTCCGGAAATAACTTTAGATTTTCCTAATGTTGTTTTGTATTCCTGAGCAGACATGGTCATAATTTCCGAGTTATTTGCAAGCTGCAACGAAGATCTTCCCGTAATCGGGTTCGTTGTACAGGCAGCAACCGACAGAGCTAAGGCTCCCATTCCAAAAATGTGTTTTATTTTCATAGTGCGAGTGTATACGTTCAACCTTTACAATTTTTGTTCCAAAATAATTTTAAACAATATATTTGCATATAATTTGCTATTTAAATTTAACAATTATTTTAGTATTATGAAAAAGTATATTTCGATTATATTTATTTTTGGATTTCTGATGATCTTCCAAAACTGCTCTTCTCAAACCGCTACGGATCCTTCCGCTGTAACAGCACTTGTGAATTCCGAAGACTTCTCGTTTCATGCAGAAAGAGCTACACCCACGAATTATGACGTTATTAATGTGATGGGTTCTCTTCCCAATGCTACAGCGTCGAGAATTCTTGATCTTTCGGGAAGCAATTATTCTATTGATCTGAGAAAAGATAAACTTGAGGTTGTACTGCCTTATTTCGGAAGAGTTTTTAATCCTACTTACGGAAATACGACCCAAAACAGTTACAGATTTACTTCAAAAGATTTTACGGTGACAAAGTCTCAGGGAAAAAAGGGAAAATGGATCGTAAAAATTAAAGTGAATGACCAAAGTTCTGTTGATGAAATCAATATGGAGATTTTCAAAAACGGAAAGGCTTTTACTTCCATCAGAAGCAACGACAGACAGCCGATTTCTTATGACGGATATATTACGAAAAATGAAGAGGAGAAAGAAAAGCTTTAATTGAAATTTAATTGTCCGTTTATTAACCTAAAGCTTCGACAGGCTCAGCTTGACATCGCTAGAAATCAAGCGTTTATTATTAGAGGTATCACACTGAGCTTGTCGAAGTGCCTGTTATAAATAATTGATTTTCATATCAGTGTAAAGTAATAGGTTGTTTAACGGATATTCAAAAATTAAAATTATTCTTTAAACAAAAATTTATCCACAAATAATTTTGCTTCGGTACTTGGATTTGAAATCATGGCTGAAGCATTTTTTTTGTGTTGAAGATATGCTTCTTCCACGGAATTATTTTTTTTCATCACAGAAAGAATATATTCCTGAACCCAATATTCGAAACGTTTTTCTGCCTGTTGGATTCTTACCTCTTCGAAACGGTTGGTTTTCTTTTTAAGATTAATAAAATCATTAATTTTTTCAAAAACATCATTCAGACCTTCATTACTTAAAGCGGATCCCAGTAAAACAGGCACTTTCCAGTCTTTTTCCTTTGGGGGAATAAAATCTAAGGCTCTTTTTAATTCCAGTCTTGTATTTTTGGCTTTTTGAAGGTTGTCCTGATCGACTTTATTGATGAAAATAACATCCACCATTTCCATAATTCCGCGTTTGATGCCCTGAAGTTCGTCGCCACCGCCAATGATTTTTAAGAATAAAAAGACATCCGTAATATCGGCAACTAAAACTTCAGACTGCCCTACTCCAACGGTTTCTATTAAAATATAATCGTAACCTGCCGCTTCGCAGATCATCATGGTTTCGAAAGTTGTGTTTGCCACTCCGCCCAGAAATCCGGAACTCGGAGAAGGTCGGATAAATGCATTTTCTTCTTTGGCAAGTTCTTCCATGCGGGTTTTATCGCCCAAAATGCTTCCTTTATTGATGGCTGAACTTGGATCAATGGCTAAAACTGCCACTTTTTTGCCATTGGCAATGGCAAGTCTTCCGAAATTTTCAATGAAAGTTGATTTTCCGGCTCCCGGAACGCCCGTCACTCCTACTCTGGTTGAGTTTCCGGTAAAAGGCATGATTTGTTTGAGGAGTTCTTCTGCCTGTATTCTGTGTTCGGCTTTTTTACTTTCAACTAATGTTATGGCTTTTGCGATCAGGCGTTTGTTTCCCGATCTTATTCCTTCTATTAGCTCTTCTGTAGAAAATTTCATTGTTTCAAAAATAGACAATTAAACGGGAATGGTCAAGAGGGAATGTATTGGATTACGGAATTTTTAAGTTGAGTTTTTAGGTTTGTCTTTCATTACAATGCATTAGAAATATTGTAACTGAACTCTGACCTAGCCCCGATTGGAGTATTTGTCTGAGCTCATTTTAGGGTTTCGGCGGCAGCTTCGCTGCCGCCGAAACCCTAAAATAGCGAGTACGGAAAGCGGGAAACAGCTTCAGATAAAATATTTAGAATTTAATTTCTCTAACCACCCCGTCAAAAATTCTTCCGAATTTTTGACACTCCTCCATAGGAGGGGAATTTCTTCGAATACTTTTTATTCATTTCATTATTAATAATTAAACATTAAAAATAAACTTTCTGACTCGTGTTGTAATTTTTATTTCTTCTAAATTATGTACAATTTTATCAATGGAAACGGTAATTTGCTACATTTGTTTGAATAAACAGTTAAAAAACATGAAAAAACTTATCGCTGTAGCATCATTTGCTGCCGTTTTACTGGCATCCTGTACTCCAAAAGCTTCAACAGCAACGGCTCCTGTAGCTTCGACTTCTACAGCAGAACAAATTGCACAAGGAAAAACAATTTTCGAAAACTCTTGCGGAAGATGTCACAAATTACCGGATCCGGCTTCCCATACTTCTGTTCAGTGGGTCGGAATTATGAATTCAATGGCTCCGAAAGCAAGACTTACTGATGAACAGCATCAGTGGGTGTACGATTATATCGTATCTGCAAAAAAATAAATCACAACAAAAAATAGTAATATGAAAAAACTGATTTTGGATATGACGTTAGCTTCTGCAACCATCGTCGTATCGTGCGGACCAAAAAGTGTAGCCGTAACTGGGCCAAAATACACCTCATCCGAACAATTGGCTCAGGGAAAAACCATCTTTGAAAATTCCTGCAACAGATGCCACAAATTGCCGGATCCTGCAAAACACGACGATCAGGGCTGGATAAAAACATTAAGCAGAATGGCTCCGAAAGCGAAATTATCGGAAGATCAGCATCAAATGGTTTATGATTATCTGATTTCAGCAAACAAAAAATAGGCTTCTTTTGAAGTCTATTTTTGTTTTAGTGACTATGAGTTAAATGCTAATTGCAAAGATTTTTAAAAATTCACTAACAAAGTGTAATTGACGATTCATTATTCACTTATTTAATCATAATTCCCAAACCTGATTCTGAAGATAAAATAATTTTTCCGTTTTTCACAAAACTTCCTGCTGCATAATCATTTGAGATTAAATTAGCTCCGTCTAAATCGGCGTAATCTACCATTCCTGTTAAATTACAGGCTGCTGAAATTCCCACGGTAGATTCCGTCATACAGCCAATCATGATTTTGTAATTCAATGCTCTTGCTTTTCTGATCATTTCTAAAGCAGGGGTTAATCCGCCACATTTCATTAATTTGATATTGATGCTTTTATAATAGGGAGTTAATTTGTCTAATGAATCCAAATTCTGACAATCTTCATCTGCCATCCAGTTTGCAAAAGATTGTTTTTCTAAAATTCCATAATCGTCAATTGGTCTTGGCTGTTCCAGGTAAGAAAACTTCTGAACCTCATCATTTTCCTGAAGCCAGATACAATCTTCATCCGTAAAACTTGCATTGGAATCAAGAGCGATATGTCTGTTAAGTTTTAATAATTTTTCAACGTTGTTTTTATTTAAACCTTTGCATTTCACTTTGAATTTATTCCATGAACTTTTTTCGATTTTTTCAATCTGATGATCGATTTCACCGACAGAAATGGTGATGGAACTTTCAACTAAATGATCTGATGGAAGGTTATTTAATTCGGTAAAGCTTTTATTTTCCAGTTTGCCGAAAAGATCCCAATAAGCGCAATCTAATGCAGAGAGTAAAAACGGATGCAGATTTAAATTCAACAGATACTTGAAAAATTCTTGAGGATGAGTAATTGTACAGCTTTGAATCTGAGACTGAATTTCTTTTAATTGTAAAATAAATCTCTGAAGATCAATCTGATAATAATCGATCGCTACACATTCTCCGTAACCCTTGCAATTCTGATGAGATAATTCTATGAGCAAGGCTTCTCTTTTATCATAGTTCCCGTAAGCAATTGAAAATGTTTCTTTTAAATATAACGGTCTGCGTTCAAATCTTAATTCCATTATTAAATGTACAAAAAAGGAAGCCTAAATGACTTCCTTCTTAAAATTATTTGATTGAATAATTTATCTAACAATCAGTTTTTCTGTCTGAGTTTTTTCACCCTGTCTGATGTTTACCATATAAACTCCTTTTTGTAATCCTCTGGTTGAAAATGCCTTTTTGGAAGTGTTTTCACGCGTATCGGAGAATACTAATTTTCCTGACATATCGAAAAGTTTTACTTTCACATCTTCCTTGGATTTATCAATATTTCCTACAAAGAATTCATCATAGGTAGGATTTGGAAAAACGACATATTTTGTTTCTGCGTTTCCGGCTTCCTGAGTTGCCAGTACAATATCACATTCTGCAGGATAGGTAAAACTTTCTACCTGATCTGTTCCTACGGTTTTGCTTCCGGCAGAAGCTCCTGTTCCCAAACCTCTTTTAGCAAAGGCTTTCCAGATCATACATTTATCTGCTCCTCCTGTTTTAACCTGATCTGCCTGAAGAATGGCATCTCTTCCGTCAATAAATGTAGGACTGCAGGCCTGAAGTTTCAGCCCATCCATTACCAATTGTAAAATTCTGGCATTACCTGAATTCGGATTGGCTAAAACATCACTGTTATACCCATATTTTTCTACATATTTCCACGTAAGATCCCAAAGCATGGAAGCCCATACAAATCCTATGGAGTGAGAATCTGTCATAGAATTTGTATTGTTATACGTGTAACCGTTTACTGTAAAGTCCGGTGAATATTTTGCAGGTCTGATTCCGTTTCCTGTTGTTGCCTGCTCCGCAACATAGGTTGCCATTCCTCTTGCCAGAGAAGAAGTATCTCCCGGTCTGGTTGTAAGCATCAAGGCAAAATAATCTGACCATCCTTCTCCCATCTGTTCAGTAGAGTTGGTTGAAGAAAGACAACTGTATCCCTGCCCTGTTAGTCTGTTGGAAATTCCGTGACCGTATTCATGGGCAACAACTCCATTGTCTAAACTTGAATGTTTAAATCCGTTAAAATCATTAATTAAGGTAGCGTTTATTGTATTTCCTCCCGAAATCTGTGCTACTAAAAATTCTCCTTCGGTTTTCCCCATGTTAATTGAAGGAATTGTAACCTGATTTCCATAGGTTCCTGCTCCCATAGTTGTTGGAGTATCTGTACTTGGTCTGTAAACAATAACGCCTACTGCACCTGCATTCTGAGCGTTTAGAACTTTAAGACTGTATTCGCAGGTGGTACTGGTTACAACGGCGATTTTTCCCGTAAGACTTCCTGCTGCAGGTTGTGTACAGGCATCCGCCGGTGAAGAAACAGCAAGATTTCCTGTTACGGACTGACCTTCGAACAGCAAAGGCCCAAAAGAAGCGGCACCGGTTAAAACTTTTGGACGGCTTGCAACGGTAGAGGGAGAATTATACTGATACCGTGAAATAGGATCTGCGCTTGTCTGTGCTCTTGACCAAAGATACATCTGCATTCTTGGCGCAAGAAGGTAAGTTGTTCCGCTGATTACCGTTTCATATCCTGAATTGAAATTGGCGTTATTCAGCCCGCTTCCGTCGAATGCTTCTGCATTTACTGCATCTCCGCTAATTCCTCCGTTTCCAAAATTATTTGTTTGAAAATTTCTTGCCGACTCTGTAAACCCAAACTTGTAAAAAACATCATGAACCTTATTGTTCATGTAAAAAAGATTGGTAATGGCTGCATCTTTATGTGTAAACGGATTGATGTATCTTCCTTCTGCGAATGTGAAGTCAAAATTTCTTGCAGCTCCGCCGTCCGGAGAATATCCCGGTGTGTTTGCATTTGCCTGATCGGAGTAAGCATACACATTATTTCCTCTTGTATTGGTATAACTTGCTGTACCTGTAGAATGCCATCCTTCAGGTGATGCCGTGAGATCCCAAGGATTGTTTAAAACAGCGCGCGATCCGAAACTTGGAGCTTCCACCGGTAGAGGAAAAACATTATAAGAGGCATTAGACGGAACTAATAATGAAGTCGTTTTCTGAGAATCTGAGCTTTCAGTAGTAAATTTTACCGGTTCTGAATAAGAGTTCTCTTCACTGCTTTCGTTATGATCAAAATTACAGCTTACCGTAAGATTGTCTTTAGTAAGTATTTCTCCTGTGGAAGCATCTGCAATTACGTGCCATACATCTGAAGATTTCTTGTCTGAAACAAAAATTTCTTTAGCCAGTACAAATACATTATTCTTTTCAAAATAAACATTGGGTAAGTACTCTATTCTTGAAATTTCCTTCAAGTTTAAATTTTGCTTTAACGTTTCTTCAGGAATTCTTTCCTTCGGACTTCCCTGATTTCCGATAACAATCTCTTTTTTGAAATCATTTTTTTCAGAGATAATTTTTTCATCTTTTATCAAAACTTTGCCTAAAGCATTGTACACACGAAGACCGTCGTAAGTCTGCTGTACGTTTACAATATTTGCACCAAGGCTTTTGGAATTGTCTTCATTAAGAATAATAAATCCGAGCTTATTATCAAAATTATTTTTCTGAGTAAGCTGCGCATTTTTTTTATAGTAATCCTGAATCAGTGATTTAGAATTTTGAGCATTTACTGTACTGTAAGCGAACATTACCGCTACAGAGAATGGTATATAAAATATATTTTTATTCATGTGGCTGATTTTAAGCAAATCTAAGATTTTTTATGAATGGCTGTCAAAAAAATATATTATGTTAAAAAGGAGACTTATTTCGTCTCCTTCTCTTTTTTCATCTTCTTTTTCTTCGGCATTTTCGATTTGATGAATTTCTTTCGATTCTTTACCACATTCAAACTGTATTCTGTAAAACAGTACTTTGCAGATTCATCTAAAAATTTCAGGGCATTCACAAAACTGCCGCGCTTTTCAGAAAGTAAAGATCTGTAAAACCATAAGGTTGCTTTATCAATTCCCTTGATTTTCAAAGAATAATCGATCAGTTTATCGGCTTCCTGATAATCTTCGTTATCAATAAGACAGCTAATGTAGTATTGAGGAACATTCAGGTTGGTAACATCACACTGCATGGCTTCTTCAAAGTACAGCTTTCCTTTTTCATAATCTGATAACATTTCGCTGTATATTCTTCCCATCAGACAAAGACTGTCTGCGTCTTGAGGATCATAAGACAACGCATAGTTCAATGCTTCCAGACATTCCGGCAAACTGTACGGATAATTGTCTAAAGCCTCAAAATAGTATTTATTTTTAGTTAAGGTCATTTTTGTAGTTTTTTAATTCGTTTTTGAGCTGACTTCTCTGTTTTTTAAACGATTTGTCTTCATAACTCTTTTTAAAATCGGTTCCGGAAAATGTACGTATCGGATTTCCGCGCTGAACATTCAGATGATTGTTCCATGTTTCCTGCATTCTTTTCTGGAGCTGAATGATATTCTGTTCCAAAACTTTTGCTTTAAGTCTTTCAATCGAAAGTTTTTTATTTTCCAACTGTGAACGCGAATCCTGAACGAAAACACTTTGTCCTGTCGGAATGTGTGTTGCGCGAACCGCCGTATTCACTTTGTTTACATTTTGTCCGCCGCTTCCCTGACTTCTGGTTGTCTGAAACTGAATGTCCTTTTCATTAAAATTGATTTTCTCCAATCCCTCCAGTTCAAAAACGCCGATAAACCAGTTGCTTCTTTTATGCAGTTTCCGGAATGTACTTTTGCCAATCCAGCAAATGCTTCCTAACCATGTACTTAAAAATTCATTGAGATTTTTTGATTGTAAAAGCAAAGTCACCGATTTCAAAGTAAGGTTTTCATCGCCATTTTCACGGTGAATAATTTCGTAATCTATATTGTTATCTTTTGCCTCTTGAAGAAAATGTTTCAGAACTTTTGCAACCACCCATTGGCATTCTAAAGGTCCTCTTCCTGAGGTTATTTGTATGAGTTTTTCCATTTTTGTAAAATTTTTAAAATTGCCTCTCTGTTTTTGGCTTCTTTAATAAATGTCGGTAATCTTTCTACCATTTGCATTCTGTAAGGTAATCTTGTTCTTAAATCTGATGAAACATAATTTTCCATTTCCAACAGATGCTCTCTGTTTCTCGCCCAGAATAATTTCCCTTTAAAATCTGCCTGAAAATAATACGGACAACCGAAAACAGGATCGTGAATTAAACCTTCTTCTTTGGGAAAAGAATTCAAATACTTTTCAGTTTTTGGCTGAATTTGAAACTGAGAATCACATGCATCACATTTTACATTACTGATTTTAGGTTTCTCTTTTAAGTTGCCTTGCTCATAACGTATGGGATGTGCACAAATCGGGCAGTAAAGATTGACAAAAGCTTTGTACACCAAAAGATCTAATGCATTCTTCTGTAAATCGCAATGTCTGCATTTCAGAGCTGCCTGTTTATAATTGTGTTCATTTTCCACGACAGCATCTTCACCGCAATCCGGACAGACTACGAGAAGGTTTTCGTAATATTTGAAATGTTCCTGTTTGTATATTTTTTTCATTTTGTGTAATTATTTCTAAAATGAGCGGGATGAATAATATCCGAAAACAGACAATCAAAAACAGTCGGATCATCATTACAATCTGTAGAAATAGACCCTGCTTTTAATAGAGCCAATTCATCTGTAACTTCTTCGTAACCGTTTTGTTTCAATATTTTTAAAATTGAACTGTATTTTTCTTTTTCATAAAGATCAGCAATTATTAAAACTCGCTCTGTTTCATCTTCTCCTTTTCTAATTATTTCAAAGTTTTGGATGTAATAAAGCTTTAAAAACCAATTAATCCAAACCTTACAACAGTGAAGAGGTTTTCCTGATTCTAAATATGTATCAAAATCCCAATCCTCATAACCTTTACTTTTATCTACCTCATCGATATCTTCATTTAAATAAAAATTCCAGACATCTGAAATGTCTCCCATTTCTTCTTTCGAAAATTTATCAGTTTCTGAAGACAAAGACTGAAAATGCACGACAATATTTAATTTTTCAAATTCATTTAAAAACAAATTGGTTACATTAGGGTTATTCAAAAATTCGTTTGCTTTTTCTCTTAATAATTTTCTGTTATCAGAAAAATTCTGATTTATAAATTCGAATATTTCTTTTTTAATCTCGTCTTCCATCTTAATTTATTTCGGCATTTCACTTAATTTCGGATGACCAATAGGATCAATCCTTTTTTCCAGTAAATCTTTTGCAGCCATAACTGCCCAACATTTATCGCTGGAATGAATGTTTCTGTAAAACGTGAGCAAAACTTCAGGCTTTACGACAGTAAATCCGTTAGCTTCAACAGTTTCAAGATCATTTCTTTCAAAGAAATCGATTGTGATCCTGTGGAATTTTCCGTTTTCCAGCTCAACCGTTTTCTCATATCTTCGGAAATTCTCTTCGCTCTGAAGATGATCGTACCTTGTCCAGACTTTCTGAAAACCTTCCTGTTGAAGGATTATCACTACTTCTGCTACGTTTTCTTTTTTTACAAACACATCAATATCCTTATGGTCGTGCGCGTGTTTGTATTCCGTATGCCCGGGTTCAGACATAAAATGCCAAGCCCAACCTCCTGAAATAATAATTTTATCTTTTAATTTTTCTAAAATTTCGAGTCCGCTCTGAATTCTGAATTCCGGCCAGACTTCACCGTATCTTTTTATATTATGTGGTGCTCCCATTTTTTTATTTTTGTTTTGTTGATGGTTGATGGTTGATAGTTTGTAGTTAAAATCCATCAACTAACAACCACAACCTATCAACCAATCTATTTATCCATTCTTACCATTCTCGGCTGGAAAGTTCCCAGAATATCCACCAGTTCACTTTGTGCATTCATCACTTCGTTGATGTCTTTGTATGCCATCGGTGCTTCTTCTGCATTTCCGCCCATTAAGGTGACATTCTTTAATTTTAATTCTTTTTTAATATCATTTTGAGTAAAAAGGTTTCTGCATTCGCCTCTTGAATGGGCTCTTCCGGCTCCGTGAGAAGCGGAATTCAGAGAATCCGGATTTCCTTTTCCACGAACGATAAATCCTTTTGCCGTCATGGAACCGGGAATCATTCCCAATTCGTTTTCATTTGCCGGAGTTGCTCCTTTTCGGTGAACGATTACTTCTTTTCCGTTGTGGATTTCTTTCCATGCAAAATTGTGATGGTTTTCAATCTTTGCTTTTACTCTTCCTCCTACCGCTTTTACCAGTCTTCTGTGAATATCGTCATGACACGCAGAAGCGTAATCTCCTGCAAGATTCATTGCGGTCCAATATTCTAATCCGAGATGCGTATTCAGATCCAGCCATGCAAATTGTTGAGCTTCTTTCGGCAAAGGACACTGTTCTGCCGCAACTCTGGAATAATACTGGGCGATTTCTGCTCCCAATCCACGCGAACCGCTGTGCGAAAGGATTCCGAGGTATTTTCCTTTCGGAAGTCCGATCTGTTCATCTTCTTCCGTAATTTCCACTTCTCCGAATTCCACAAAGTGGTTTCCGCCGCCGGAAGTTCCCATCTGTTTGATGGCTTTTCCTTTTAATCTTCTCAAAACCGGAATGAGATCAAACGTATCTCTGTAGAAAATTTCATGGTCGACGTGAGATTTGTGAGTTTCGTACATTCCGAATTTGGTATGTTCAGCAAGCGCTTTTTCGTATTTGTCTCTTGCTCCTTCAAGATATGAAATGGGTGTATCCAAAATACTGAGGCTCATTCTGCAGCCAATATCCATCCCGACTCCGTAAGGAATCACGGCATTTTCTACCGCGAGAACGCCTCCGATCGGAAGTCCGTATCCGCTGTGTGCATCGGGCATTAAAGCTCCCTGTGTTGAAATAGGCAGTTTCAATGCTGTGTACAGCTGATTTTTTGCTTCATCTGAAATATTGTTTCCGAAAATATTAAATGTCGCCCGATGTGTATTGAGCATTCTTTTCTCGGTTTTCTTGGATGAAAGCAAAGCTTCCGCAATCTGTCCGAAGGTTAAATCTTTTTCAAAGTTTTCGGGATTCACCAGAATATCTTTTAGAATAGATTTGACGTGATGGATGTTTTTGGTGGCAAAGTTCCTTTTCATCACTTCCAGCGCAATGTTCACACTCTGGTTATTCGGATAGCCTAATTTTAATATATCTTTTCCTTTAAGTTTTAAATTTCCCATTGTTTTTTGTTTTAATTGTCTTCCCAAATGACAAGGCATTTTTTGTCCTGCCAGAATGTTTCTAAGGTCATATTGGGATTTCCTGTTACTTTAATGGTAAGAGGACTAAGTCTTACACTGAGTTTGTGTGATCTGCTTCCATAGGTTCCTATGTCTACCATCTCATTGCCCAAAAGCGTAAGATTTTTGTTTTTTAAATATTTATAAATTGCAGGAACCTGTAAATCTGTTCCTCCCGTCATTTCTGCATGGGGATTCCGTAAAGCTTTGGCTGTATAAATAAGCTCTGATAAATCTTGCGGATGATTTTCAAAATGTTCTTCATAACTTTTGTAATAGATGGTTTCCAAAGCATCTTCCTGAGCTATAAACTCATTGTGGATAAAATATCCTATGTGCCAGTTTTCGCCATATTTGCGGTTCCATTCCTGCTGTCTTTTCTGCTGCTGTTTTATATTTCCTGCTTTTCCTATTTTTCTTTCTGCAACTTTCCAGGTCATGCTTACTTTTTGTTGTTTAATGATTTATCTGAAAAATTAAAATTCTCCGTCTGTAAATATTTCTGCAAGCTCTTCTGCGGAGATCCTATAATTAAAATATTTTCTCACTTTAATTTTCCTTTTATATTTATCCTTCCATTTATCGGGTTTCCCATAAATGTTTTTTTGAATAATTCCTATTACTTTGTGTTGATTTAAATAGGAGTCTAATGCATTATATTCTTTTTCTAAATCCTCATCTAAAGGTTTATAGTGTGTAATCATATTGGGTCTTACTCTCAATACGAATCTCCAAGGTTCTGTAAATTCATAATATTCTTTGATCAATTTTTTGTTATGGGCGTAATATTCTTTTTTTACAAAATACTGTCTTTCGCGTTCCGTTAAACCAAATTTCGGATCGTTCCATTCCCAGGGAAGAACGTTTGCGGTTTTTTGTTCTTTTTCCACGTAAATTCTTCGTCCGGATTTTCTTTTCTTTTTTAGAAATTTTCGGCTGTCGGAATACATTTCCGTATTGATTTTCTTTAAAAGGTTTTCGAAGAAATCGCCGTCTTTAGAACGTTTTACATCATCTCTTACGACAAAAAATCTCACAAATCCTTTCTGATAAGGTTTTTCTAGCGGAATGAGCGGAATATTCCTTCTTAATTTCCAGACTTCTCTATGACGATTATATTTTTTTCTGATCTGTTTTTCTACATCTTTTTTTATAGTTCTTTTTCTGCTTCTCAGACTTCTTATTCGAGAATACAGAAGATGATCTTTTTCCATTTGTTTGCCGGATTTCAGAATTTCTGAACCATTTTTTGCATTAAACCATCTCCAACTAAACCTATAGTTGAATTTACTTTTACCATTCCTCGGTAAGATTTTTCTTACGCCGAAATGATGATACGGATCCTTTTTTTTAGCCCAGATTGCAGCGGCATCCTTTTTTGTTGCGACCGGAGCGAAGCGCAGGTCGTAATAAAAAAGATACAGCGGAAAGCTGGAAATAGCTTCAAATAAAAAATTATCTGCTAATTCAAAAAAATCCTAAATACTAAAAAGATTTTTCGGGGAAACTGTTTGAGTTTGAAATATTGCGCAATAAAAAAACCCGAAATCTCTACGACTTCGGGTTTTGATATTTCATTGTACTGTTATTCTAAGAGTGTACCAAACCACGAAGCCTCGCCTTTGCAAAAGGCAATCCTACTGTTGAAAGCTGATTGTATATGAACATTACTTCGTTGTTTTTAAATGGTTAAACTTTATTTTACGCTGCAAATATATACATTTTTCTGAATATCAAAATTATTTTTCGGTTTTTTTATCGAATCTGTAATGTTTTTTTCATGGAGACTGCTTTTTTCATCAATCTCTCTTTGTGGCTCGAGAGCTAAAATGACAAAAAATAAAATTAATTTTACTAAAATAAATAAAAAGGTATAATATTTGCCTATAAAATTTTACATCTTAACAAATAATATTATGAGAAATTTCTTTAAACCTCTACTATTTTCGGGAGTTGCCATGCTGTGCATTATCTCCTGCGACGACAATGATGACAACATGATAACTGAGAAGACCACGTATGAGCTGGTTTCTTCAGACAGTAATTTAAGCAGTTTAAAAGCTGCCATCGACAAAGCAGGTCTTTCTGCAACTCTTAACCAAAGCGGAACTTTTACGTTATTCGCCCCAACAAATGCCGCTTTTGCAACTTTTTTACAGGCAAACGGATATGCAAGTCTTAATGACGTTCCTACAGATGCTCTGAAAACTCTGCTGATGAATCACGTTCTGAATTCTGAAGTAAAAGCTGCAACAATTTCTACCGGCTATGTTTCTACTCTTGCTATGGGATCTGCTTCTTCCACAAGACCAATCAGTATGTTTATCAATACGAATGGCGGTGTAAAAATTAATGGGGTATCGAATGTTGTTGCCACAGATATTGATGCCAACAACGGAGTAATCCACAAAGTAGATGCGGTAATCGGTTTGCCGACAATCGTTACTCATGCAACGGCAAATCCTCAGTTTACATCTCTGGTTTCTGCTCTTACAAGAAGTGATATGCCAAATTTTGTTGGAATTTTAAGCGGAACTGCCAATTCTCCGTTTACGGTTTTTGCACCTACCAACACAGCATTTTCTTCTTTGCTAACAGAAATCGGAGCGGCTAATCTTGCAGCCATTCCAAAAACGACTTTGGAAAATACCTTGAAATATCACGTCGTTACCGGAGCTAATGTAGGATCTAATAATCTTACAAACAATATGATGGTTCCAACTTTCCAGGGTGGAAGTTTTAAGATTACCACAACGGGCGGTGCTAAGATTACAGATAACAACAACAGAGTTTCTAATATTATTGTAACCGACGTACAATGCAGCAACGGAATTATCCATGCAATTGATAAAGTTTTGCTACCCTAATTGTTTTTTTTTCATATAATATTTAGCAAAATAGGCTGCCTCATTTCTGAAGCAGCCTATCTTATTTTTTAATTTTTATATTTAATCTTTAGATCCCAGATCATCCATCGGATCGTCCATTCCTTTAATGATATTGGAATGATAAACTCTTTCTGATCCTAAGAAGTAAATATTGTGCCTTGCTTTTGCTATAATTCCGTTATACTCTTCTTCAGTCATTCCTTCAGGAATATCTGTTTTTTCTTCCGCAGGTTTTCTGTATACCTGCAAAGCTCCGTTTTTATTCAGTACTGAATTGGCAGAAACTGCCTGTTCCAGATTATCGGCATAAACGATAACATTATTTTTACCAATACTGTGTTTTCTGTACGCATCAAGCATATCATTGTCATGCGCAAAGGTATATTCAAAAAATCCTTTGGTCTGCTCATCTTCCTGATAATTGTCGGTTGACAGCCCGCTTTCAAGGTTTGATCTGGAAATAATAATATTTGCTTCATCAAAGCCGTTTTCTTTTAAATCTTTTTTAATTTCTTCTGTATCTACCGTTACAGGAAATACGGAAACTACTGTATAAGCCATAATATTTTGTTTTGATTATGGAGTACAGTACAAAAGCTGTGCAACTTATCTGGTGAAAAGGTTAATTTAATTTAAAAATTTATCCAGAATATCTACTGCACACTTCGGAAGGTTGGTTCCCGGACCAAAAATGAAATCGGCACCGTTTGCATACAGAAATTCATAATCCTGCTGCGGAATTACGCCTCCTACAACAATGGTAATATCATCTGCTCCGAGTTTTTTAAGTTCTTCAACCACCTGCGGAACCAGAGTTTTATGACCTGCCGCCAAAGAAGAAACTCCTAAAATATGAATGTCATTTTCTACCGCCTGTTTTGCCACTTCTTCCGGAGTCTGGAATAATGGTGCCACATCCACATCGAATCCCATATCTGCAAAGGCTGTTGCTACGACTTTTGCTCCTCTGTCGTGACCGTCCTGTCCCATTTTGGCGACCATTAATCGTGGACGGCGCCCTTCTTCCTCCTCAAATTTCTGAGTAAGGTGTAAGGCTTTTTCAAAATATTCGTTTTTCCCTGCATTCATGGCGTAAACTCCTGAAATTGTTCTGATGTTGGCTTTATATCTTCCGAAGCTTTCTTCCATCGCATCGCTCATTTCGCCCAGCGTTACTCTTCTTCTTGCGGCTTCAATACATAAGGCTAAAAGATTTCCTTTTCCAGATTTGGCACTTTCACGGATTTCATCTAAAATCTCATTCACCGCCTCAGGATTTCTTTCTGCCTTTATTTTATTTAATCTTTCGATCTGCTTTCTGCGGACTTCCGTGTTGTCGATATCCAGGATTTCAATGGCATCCTGCTTCAGTTCTGATCTGAAAGAATTAACCCCGATAATAAATTCTTCACCACTGTCAATTTTTGCCTGTTTTCTTGCTGCTGCTTCTTCAATCCTCATCTTCGGAATTCCGGCTTCAATAGCTTTTGTCATTCCACCCTCTTGTTCCACCTCATCAATGTATTTCATGGCTTCTTCAATCATTTGCTGTGTAAGACTTTCCACTAAATTACTTCCGCCCATCGGATCTACGACATCGCAGATTCCGCTTTCCTGCTGAAGAATAATCTGTGTATTTCTTGCAATTTTTGCTGAATAATCTGTAGGAAGTGCAATCGCTTCATCCAAAGCATTGGTATGAAGAGACTGTGTTCCGCCCAACGCTGAAGATAATGCTTCAATCGCGGTTCTGGTAATATTATTGAAAGGTTCCTGTTCCGTTAAAGACCAGCCTGAAGTCTGTGAGTGGGTTCTTAAAGCTAAAGATTTCGGATTCTGAGGGTTAAACTGCTTTAATAATTCAGCCCAGATATATCTTGCCGCTCTCATCTTTGCAATTTCCATGAAGTGATTCATCCCGATTGCCCAAAAAAATGATAATCTTGGTGCAAAATCATCAACATTCATTCCCGCTTTTATTCCGGTTCTTACGTATTCTAAACCATCGGCAAGTGTATAAGCCATTTCCAGAACAGGAGTGGCTCCTGCTTCCTGCATATGATAACCGGAAATTGAGATGGAATTAAACTTCGGAATATTCTGAGAAGTATATTCGAAAATATCTGCAATAATCTTCATGGAAGGAGCAGGTGGATAAATGTAGGTATTTCTCACCATGAATTCCTTCAGAATATCATTCTGGATGGTTCCTGAAAGCAAATCCTGAGAAACGCCCTGTTCTTCTGCCGCCACAATATAGAATGAAAGAATCGGCAGAACGGCTCCGTTCATCGTCATGGAAACTGAAATCTGATCCAAAGGGATTTCATTGAATAAAATTTTCATATCCTCCACAGAATCAATTGCTACTCCCGCTTTTCCAACATCGCCCACAACTCTCGCGTGATCGGAATCATATCCTCTGTGTGTCGCCAAATCGAAGGCAACGGAAAGACCTTTTTGTCCCGCCGCCAGATTTCTTCTGTAAAAAGCATTGGATTCTTCTGCCGTGGAAAAACCTGCATACTGACGGATCGTCCATGGTTTCTGAACGTACATCGTGGAATACGGACCTCTTAAATAAGGAGCAATTCCCGGAGAAGTCTGCGTTAATTCCTGATTTTTAACGTCTTCTGCCGTATAAGAAGATTTTAACTGTAAGCCGTCTTTCTCAAAAGGATAGACCTCTGTTTTCTTTTCGGTAATAGTGAATTGAGGAGTTTTATTCTGAACTGCCCTTCTCATAATTTCAGATTTAATAGATGGCTAAAATTACACATTTTTGAGGGAATATTTTTTAAATAAAAAAAGCGAAACTGCAAAACTGCAAAATTGCTTTTTATGTACTCACTAATCGTAATTTTTTAATATCAATTAAAGAAATAAGTACAAACTACAAATAACTGCTAAAACCTTCTTCTGAAATTTAATGAAGGGGAAAAACATTTCCCTTCTGCAATGGCGGTTTTCATATCTGTACGTTATATTCTTCCAACTGTAAATTACATTCTTGCAACTAAAAGTAATATTTTAGCGCCTGTAAGTTACATTCTTGCGCCTGTATTTTATATTCTCACGTCTGTAAGTTATATTCTTCCTGCTGTAAATTACATTCTTGCAACTGAAAGAAGTGTTTTAGCACCTGTAAGTTATATTTTTATATCTGTAAACCATATTGAGATATACAGAAGTATGGTTTTCATTAGATTCTATATTATTTAATACACTTTTTTACATTTTCGGGAATGTTAGATAAAAAAATAATCCGGATAAAGTTTATCCGGATTATTTTGAATCTATGTTAAGAATATTACTTCTTGATTAACTTAGTGCTGTAAGATTTCTCCCCATTTTTAATCGCAATTACATATACCCCTTTTACTAAAGTGGATACATTAATAATCTGATTGCTAAGATCTCCCTGAAGTACCAGTCTTCCATCGGCACTGTAGATTTTGTAATCTGCTTTACCTTTTATATTCTTCACTCCAACAAAGTCTTCTGCCGGATTCGGATATATAGAGATATCGGATTCTGCATTATTTTTAACTTCATCCGTAGCAAGAACTGTATCTGTAATCTTCACTCTGAAGTCCATTGTTCCTCCTGCAGGACTTACAGAACCACAAGCTGAAGTAAGAGGAGTATTAAAATTACCTGCAACTCTCATTAAAGTCGTTTTATCTCCTGAATAAGCAGTTGTAGGAACTGTAAAGCTAGCAGAAACCGCTCTTACACCGGAAGCAGCATTAGGCGTACCACTGTTTGAAAGAACTTTTTCTGAAGCTTCGAATACACCATTTCTGTTATAATCGATCCAGACATTTAGTCCCATCGGATTACTAACATAATCTGAAGTAGACAAACCATATACTGCTACAGAATATGCTGTTCCTTTCACAAGATTAATTACATTGGCAGGAACCTCAGTAATATCTTTATAAGATCTGAAAGTAGCATCTACATAATTGACATTCGCCAACTGAACACGCCCTATTGCTCCAAAGTAAGGAAGCGGACTGTTTAGTACACAATAATCATATCCTGTTCTAAGACCTTTTGTTTTGAAAGTATAAACTCCTGAGAAAGTTCCGGGAACAGTATTTACCACTGCAGCAACTCTTACTTCATAGCTGGTTTCATCCTCAAGTCCCGTTAAAGAAATTGAACTAACACTGCTTGAAGCTGTCGTCCAGTTTGTATCCCCTACTTTTCTGTAGTTTACTGAATATGTTGCTCCGGGTACTGCATTCCATCCTACAATAGCTGATGTTCTCAGTACGTCCAGATCTCTTGTTTTCAAACCTGTAGGCGCATTCGTAGTAGAAGTCGGCGCAGCCGCCACTGTAATTTGTGGAGAAACCGCATAGAATACATTCCCAATTGCAGAAATTCTTAATTTAACAGCACCTGTTAAACTAGCAGGCATTTGCCCTGTATAACTTCCGGTATTTGGAGTTGATGCAACCAAATCCGTCCATGTAGTTCCATTATCCGTTGTATAATCTATCTTTACATTTGATACATTATATGGTGCAGCATTTGTATTTACCGCATCCCACAAGATTGTATTTGAAGCATTGTTGTAAAGTACTGTAGCATCAGTAATTCCATTAAATTTAAATGGTCCGTCGTTACCCACTGTAACTGTTGTTTCTGAAGAAGAAACCATTGGTCTTACCGGGTTTTCGTCTCTTACAGTAACTGCGTACTTTAAAACTCGGGGAATATAAGATACTGTTTCCCAATCAGTTTTATTAATTAAATTACCTGCCATTACAGTAGATAATTTAGGGAAATATCTTCTTCCGCTGGTTGTTCCAAAGTATGATCTTGTTAATGCTCCTACAGGATTGAATCCCCATCCGCTGTCTCCGGAGATAGAACTGGTAGTTCCTACCGTATCATATTGCTCCCAGTTGTATTTGAATGTATCATTTTGCGCATCGGTAGCTGAAGCTTCCAAATAATAAGCTGTTCCTTTAGGAATGGTGTAAGCTGTAAGAGGTGCAATAACCGGAGCGGTATTTGTAGTGATCGTCTGTTCCGTACCACAAGCACTTTTGCTATCAAGATTTGTTAGAATCTGATCAATTGATGAATAGTGAAAATACGCATCAGAATTCAATTGAACGTTATCTGGGGTAATTCCCGCATATGCCATAATTGTTGTT
Organism: Chryseobacterium gambrini; assembly: GCF_900156825.1. GTDB lineage: Bacteria > Bacteroidota > Bacteroidia > Flavobacteriales > Weeksellaceae > Chryseobacterium > Chryseobacterium gambrini. Next base: position 86,587 of record NZ_FTOV01000007.1, read on the forward strand.
CCTCCTCCGGGTTCAACATTTACAGCCGTTCCTTCTGTAATATTAGAAAACGTATGGTTTCCTCCAAGCTGATGTCCCATTTCGTGTGCAACATAATCGATATCAAATGTATCTCCTACAGGATTTGTATTTTGAGTGAATGCTGATCCTTTTGCTAAAGTAGTGCTTGTTGCAGGATTTGTACAAATACATCCTATACATCCAGCATTTCCATTTCCTCCTGCCGCATTGAAAACGTGACCGATGTCATAATTTGCATTCCCAACTTGAGAAGTTAGGGTTTGCTGTAAATTTAAATTTAAATTACCGGTATAAGGATCTGTCGTTGGATCTGTATAAATAATTCCCGGTAAATTCTGAACAAGTAATTTTATACCAAATTCTTTTTCGAAAACACCATTCACACGGGTCATTGTTGCATTCATTTGGGTTACTGTATTTGTAATTCCTCCTGAAGGATCAAACAGTTTTGTATATTCTCCCGTTGTAGAAAGCGCCAAACGATACGTTCTGTATTTTGTAATAGAAGGTCTGTTTGTAATTCCTACACTAGAAAGATTTTTTTTTCCGTTTTCTAAAAGAGATTTAATATCCTTGATATTTTTTTCTTCTGTACCACATTCAAACCCTTGGTCGCTCTGTGTTCTCTTGGACTTATAAAAAACGCCGTATGTTTTTTTATCCTTAGTAATAGGTTCTATAAACTGAAATACACCATCTTTAATAATCATTGTCTGGATTTCAGTAGGCGATGTACTGAATCTAAGATATTTTGAAGGATCATCCACTCCTACACCTACGTAAGATCCAAGTCCGTAGGTATCTGCCATGGATTTTTCCATAACAGGATTGCTATATACCGCAAACTTTTCAACTTTACCCTCTACAGTCGGTAAAGAAATAATAACAGGTTTTGCTCCGTTTCCTGTTTCCACAGCATCTTTCAAAAGGTCTCTGAGTGATGTTAAGTCTACCTTATAAGCATACTTCACCTCCACTTCTTTTCTAATTTCAGAAACTTTCTGAGAAGACGGCTCCCATCTCTGTGCATAAGCAGAGGTAGCAATACCCGCTAAAGCACAAACCAGTAAAATTCTTTTTTTCATAATAGCCAATTAATATTTTTAAATATTCTAAACAAATATAACTTGAGTGGAAAATTACAAAAAAAATGGCTAACATTTAATATATCAGCCATTTTTAACATTTTGATTATTTTTTCAGGTTTTTAACCCCCATTTCATACAACGCAAAAGAAATAAGATCTGCGTTTTCTCCGATCACCTGTTCCGTAGATCTTCCGGCTCCATGACCTGCGTTTTTCTCAATTCTTAGTAAAATCGGGTTGTTACAAGCCTGTTTTTCCTGTAATTCTGCACCAAATTTAAAAGAATGCGCCGGAACTACTCTGTCATCGTGATCACTCGTGATAATCATGGTTGATGGATAACACGTTCCCGCTTTTACATTATGAACCGGAGAATAAGATTTTAAATAGTCAAACATTTCTTTGTTGTCTTCCGCAGTTCCGTAATCGTAAGACCAGCCTGCTCCTGCAGTAAATTTATTATATCTCAACATATCCAGAACACCTACTCCGGGAAACGCTACTTTAGCTAAATCAGGACGCATCGTCATCGTAGCTCCTACCAGCAAACCACCGTTTGATCTTCCTGAAAGCGCCATGAACTGTTTGGAAGTGTAGCCTTTGCTCTGTAAATATTCTCCTGCTGCGATGAAATCTTCAAAAACATTTTTCTTCTGCATCTTCGTTCCTGCATCATGCCATTTTTTACCATATTCTCCGCCACCGCGAATGTTCGGAACGGCATAGATTCCGCCGTTTTCCATCCAGATTGCATTTACAACAGAGAAAGCGGGCTGCAAACTGATGTTGAATCCTCCATAAGAATAAAGGATCGTAGGATTTTTACCGTTAAGCTTTGTTCCTTTTTTGTAATTGATCATCATCGGAATTTTTGTTCCGTCTTTTGAAGTGTAGAAAACCTGTTCTGAAACATAATCTTCCGGATTGAATTTCACTTTTGGCTTCTGATACACTTCTGATTTTCCTGAGTCTGCATTAAATTTATACGTTGTTCCGGGAGTGATGTAATTGGTAAATGAAAAATACAGCTCTTTTTCTGTTTCCTTGCCTCCAAATCCGGAAACATTTCCTTTTCCGGGAAGGGAAATTTCACGAATCAGTTTTCCGGTTCTGTCATATTGTTTTACCTGATCAATGGCATCAATCATGTAGGTGGCGAAGAAATATCCTCCTCCTGTTGTAATTCCTAAAACATTTTCGGTCTGAGGAATAACATCTTTCCATGTTTCAGGAGCCGGATTTTTGATGGAAGTTTTTACCAGACGCATATTCGGAGCATCTTTATCCGTAAAAATATACAGATCATCACCCTGCGTATCAACAATGCTCACATTGATATCAAAACCTTTATTAATCTGAACAAAATCGCCGCCGTTCTTCAGATCCTTTATATACAGTTCATTTCCGTTGGTTGCGTTGGCTGCGGAAATAATCAGATATCTTTGATCTTCGGAAACTCCCGCTCCTAAATATCTTCTCGGTGTTTTTTCTCCGCCAAAAATCAACTGATCATCGGATTGTTTGGTTCCCAGTTTATGAAAATACACTTTGTGTTTATCCGTCATTCCCGAAAGTACGGTTCCTTCTTTTGGTTTGTCGTAACTGGAATAATAGAAACCTTCATCACCCTGCCATGAAATTCCGCTGAATTTTACATCAACCAAAGTTTCATCAATCTGTTTTTTTGTAACAGCATCGATGATGATGATTTTGTTCCAGTCGCTTCCTCCTTCCGAAATAGAATACGCAGCCAGATTTCCTTTTTTGTTGAAAGACAACTGAGAAAGTGATGTGGTTCCTTTTTCTGAAAATTTATTCGGATCCAGAAAAACTTCGGTTGCTTTTGTTTTGTTATTGGTTCTGTATAAAACCGACTGCGCCTGCAATCCGTCATTTTTATAATAATACGTATATTCTCCTTCTTTGAAAGGTGCCGAAATTTTTTCATAATTCCAGATGTCTCTCAACTGGTTTTTAATTTCATCTCTGAAGGGAATTTTCGAAAGGTAATCCTGACTGTGTTTTACCTCATCATCTACCCACTTTCTGGTGGCTTCAGAATCGTTCTCCAAATCACGGAAGGGATCTGCAACGGCAGTTCCGAAATACGTATCGGTTTGGTTTCCTTTTATTGCTTTTGGATAATTCATTTTTTGTGAATAAAATGTTGCCGAAAAAAGAACTCCGGCTGTTAATAAAATGGGTGTGAATTTCATATTAAGCTATTTTCCCAAAAGTAAGGAATCTGTTTTGAATAAAAAAAGCCGTCTAAAAGACAGCCTGAATTTTTAATTGAGATTTTTCAGATAAAATTCATTCAGCTTCCAGTTTAATTCCTGTGGGCCGCCGTTCCAGTAATAAATGGTTTCGCCAATTTTAACCTGATAAAGATTGAATTTCTGTTCTGTGGAAACAATTTTATCTGCTTTTTTAATCTGATTGGTAACATCAATGAGATATTTTTTCATTTCTCCCGCACCAATATTTTTAATGTCTCCTATATTGAGCATCAGACGATGAGAAGGCACCTTAAAACTTGCTTCGTATGTAACTTCGGAGAACCCGTTTTCTTTAAATCTTTCATCGTTTACGGTTTTAATTTCTTTTACTCTGTATTTCGTATTGGCAAAATTCTGCATCAAAGCACTGAAATAATTTTTAACCTCAACCGAACATTCAGATGCCACATCTGCAGGAAGACCGGCAAGAAAAAGTCTGGTATAATCGTCTATCTTTTCGTTATAAGTGTCTTTAAGTTTGATTCTGTGGGTACTTTCTTTTCCCAGAAAATTAATAAGATAACTGTTGAGTTCTTTTACAGATTCATCATCATATTTTACAAAAGAATTAAAGTAAAGATTAAAAACATTTTCAGGCTTTAGAATATTTTGGGATTTTAAGCTTTGAAAAGAGAAAAGAAGTATTGCCAGAAAGGCAATGTTAAGCATTTTCATAAGTATAGTTCATTTTCAATTTTAGTGTATAAAAAAGCTCCTAAAAAATTAAGAGCTTATATAAATGTACATTATTTATGCGATCAAAAAAGCTTTTGAGGAAATTATTTTTAAACAGGCATCAAAAATCGCCTGTAATAAACTGATTTAAAACAATTTAAAAAATTCATATTTTAAACATTCAATTAATATAAAAATAAAAGTCTCCGAAATACTCCGGAGACTTACAAAAGATTTTATGGTAAAGATTTTATAAACTTTCTTCTTCGCCTTTCATTTTTTCGGCGTTTTCTGCCATGATAACGGCATCGATCATCTCAGAAATATCTCCGTTCATATACGCATCTAAGTTATACATGGATTTGTTGATTCTGTGATCGGTAACTCTTCCCTGAGGATAATTATAGGTCTTAATTTTCGCTGAACGGTCTCCCGTAGAAACCATTGTTTTTCTCTGTGCCGCAATATCTCCCTGAACTTCCTGCAACTTAATGTCGTATAATTTCGCACGAAGCATTTCCATCGCCAGTTCACGGTTGGCTAACTGGGAACGTGCCTGCTGACAAACCACCACCAATCCTGAAGGTTTGTGCGTAAGCTGAACTTTAGTTTCAACCTTGTTAACGTTCTGTCCTCCTGCTCCACCTGAACGTGAAGTCTGCATTTCGATATCTGCCGGATTAATTTCCACATCCACTTCTTCAGCTTCCGGAAGAACCGCAATGGTAATGGCAGAAGTGTGAACTCTTCCCTGAGATTCTGTCTCAGGAACACGCTGTACACGGTGAACTCCGGATTCGAATTTCATGATTCCGTACACGCCTTCTCCTTCCACTTTCATGATGAGTTCTTTGTACCCTTTCGCCGCTTCGTTAGAATCTGTGATCTCGTGTCTCCATCCTTTCGTTTTGAAATACATGGAATACATCCTGTAAATATCTTCCACGAAGATGGCTGCTTCATCACCTCCTGTTCCGGCACGAAGTTCCACGATGACGTTTTTGTCGTCTGCAGGATCTTTAGGAATTAATAAAACTTTTAATTCTTCCTCTAATCCCGGAATTTTTTCCAGTGCTTCGTTTTTCTCGATTTTTGCCAGTTCCACGAAATCTCTGTCGGATCCGTCGGCAATAATTTCGTCGGACTCTTCAATCGTATCCAACGCTCCTTTATATTGATCGTAAACTTTTACAATTTTCCCCAAATCGCTATATTCTTTGTTCAAAGAAGAATATCTTTTTTGGTCTGAAATAACATCAGGCTGTATAATAAGGTCTGCCACCTCATTATATCTCTGTTTTATAGCTTCTAATTTTGGAATTAATGATTTAGACATTATGAAAATTTTGTGGGTGCAAAGATACGGATTATTAATTCAATTTTAAAACTAATAGTTTGTCATCCTGAACGAAGCGTATGCGTATTGAAGAATCTTTTTTTAACTCAATGTTCGGAAGAGTCTTTGAGTTTATTGTTTTTTTAAGCGCAATGTCCGCAGAAGCTTTCTTTTTAAATGATTGCAAATATAATTCTGCTATCATCTGCTGAGTGAAACGCCCTTGCGAACGGATTTTTTTCAAAGCTAGTTCAATTACCCTTGCGAGCTCTGCGTTAAAAAACAATGCTTAATTGTAATGATTTAACACCAAAATTTAAAAGTCAGAAGTTCAAATAATATTCTTAATGATTCAATTCTTTTAACGCAATGTCCGCAAGGTTTTTCTTTTAAATGTTTGTGATTATTTTCGGTCGCAAAGGCGTTTCACTCAGCAAGTGATAAAAATGTATAAATGATTTCTTACGTAATAACTTCTTGAAATTAAAGCGCCTCAAATGATCTCAAAAATATAATTCTGCTATCATTTGCTGAGTGAAACGCCTTTGCGAACGGATTTTTTTCAAAGCTGGTTCAATTATTCCTGCGAACTCTGCGTTAAAAACAATGTTTGATTATAATGATTTAACACCAAGATTTACAAATCATAAGTTCAAATAATCTTCACAAAACTTAACTTCTTAAATAATCTTAATGGTTCAATTTTTTAGCGCAATGTCCGCAAGGTTTTTCTTTTAAATGTTTGTGATTATTTTCGGTCGCAAAGGCGTTTCACTCAGCAAATGATAAGAGTGTATAAATGATTTCTTATGTAATGTTCGTTGAAATTAAGGCGCTTCAAAATGATTTTAAAAATATAATTCTGCTGTCATTTGCTGAGTGAAACGCCCTTGCGGACGGATTCTTTTCAAAGCTGGTTCCATTATCCTTGCGAGCTCTGCGTTAAAAACAATGTTTGATTGTTTTACGATTAATTTAAATCAGCGGGATAATTTCTTATCAATTAAATACAAAACAATTCCCACCGCAACAATTCCTAAGCCGATGATGCTTTCTTTAGGATTATGAATGAAAGTGAAATACAGAATGTAGATACTGAACAATAAAAAAACCGTCGGAAAAACGTAAAAAAGATTGGATTTGAATATTTTCCGGTCTTCTTTTTTAATGAAATATGCCGTAGAAATTGCCAGACTGGCAAACAACTGAAGAATGAATGCTGTGTAAACAAAGATTTCCTTAAAACTTCCTGTGAGAATAATCAACGTTGCAATCACGGCATGGGCAAAAATCGCACGGACAGGAATTCCTTTTTTATTTCCGACCGATAAGGATTTCCAGAGTCGGTTTTCTTTTGCAAAAGCCTGCGTCAAACGAGAACCTACCCATAAATAACCGCTGATGGTGGCGACTAACTGTAGAGCAATAAAAATATTAACTACTTTACCGAAAGTATTTCCCAGCATATTATTGGCAGCTTCCCCCATCACATCTTCTTTTCCCGCCAATTGATTTACCGGAGCGTGTTTCAGCATGATAAAATTAACCAAGAGATAACATACGGTTACGAAAACAGTTCCTACAATGAGTGATTTCGGTAAATTTTTCTGAACATCTTTTATTTCTCCTGCAATGTAGGAAGCAGAATTCCAACCTGTGTAAGAATACGTTACGAAAACCAGAGACGTCGCAAAAGCAGGAAGCATAATTTCCTTTTGCCATGAATTATCTAATTTCAGGCTGTTCCCAATTGTTTCCGATTCTGAAATTCCGATTCCGACGATAATGAGAACAATGATGAACGCAATTTTTATCAGTGTAAAAAAATTATGAAATCTGCTTGAAGCTTTTAAGCTGAATGACAAAAAAACGGAAACCAGAAAGATGATTCCGATGGCAAAGCTGTTTCCAAAAGAAACATCGAAAGCAGAAAGGTATTTCGACATCGCCAATGCAGCCAGTGCAACGGGAGATGAGAAACCGATGATAAGAGAAATCCAGCTTACCAGATAGCCTAAAAGCGGATGATACGTTTCTTTCAGATAAATAAAATCTCCGCCGTTTCCTTTGAAATGGGAACCTAATTCGGCATAGCAAAAGGCTCCGAACAAAGCAAGAATTCCTCCAATGAACCAAAGGAGGAATATGCTGTAGGTATTCGTAATGTCGGTAAGCTGAAAACCGAGTGTTGTAAAAATTCCGGTTCCGATCATATTCGAAACGACAATTGCCACTGCGGTTTTCCAGCCGATCTGATGTGAAGTTGAATTCATTAATTAAAATGTAAAATTAAGCCTTCCGAAGAAATAGTTTCCGAGAGTTCCCATCTGCACCGGAGCATATTTGAAAACCCCAAAATACGAATTTTCATAAATCTGCAGATCCGGAAAGACATCAAACACATTATTGGCTCCGACGGTTAAATTAATATTTTTTGTGAAATCATATCCTACACTCACATCGGTTACTACTTTCGGATTAAATTCCTGAACTCCTCCAAACGGATATCCATCGCGGATTACTTTCCCGAAGTAAGTATTTCTCACCAGAAAATTAAATTTTCCGATTCCGTAATTCAGTCCTAAAGAAGCTTTGGTTTTGGGAGACAGACTTTCGATGATATTGATCTGATCCGGTCCGAAAAATTCATTCTGCGGTGTCTGAAGATTAGCAGGGAAATGGAAATCTGTAATTTTTGTTTCGGTATAATTTCCGGCAAGATTGATGTTTAAATTGCCTCCTCCAATTTTCCAGTCGTAGGCAACTACCAGATCTACTCCTTTGGTTTCCGTATCAACGGCATTGGCAAAAAATCTTCCGCTTTCCACACCATACACCGCCAATCGGTCGTCTGTAATATTACTTGTAATCACGATTCGGTCTTTCACTTTAATTAAATATCCGTCTAAAGTGATTGACAGCTTATTGATCGGCTTTAAAGTAAATCCAACGCTTCCGTTCACCGAAGTTTCCTGTTTTAATTTGTCGAAGCCAAGTGCTTTCGCTGCTTCGCTGTCGTTGTTAAAAATTCCTTTGGTAACAATTGAATTTCCTGTGGTGGAAATATCTGCATAAGAATTGTTAAAATACTGCTGCTGAAGAGATGGTGCTCTGAAGCCGGTTCCCACCGCAGCACGGATTGCATAATTTTTTGCGAATTCGTACCTCACTGCTAATTTTCCGTTCAGTGTACTTCCAAAATCTGAATAGTTTTCGAATCTTCCGGCAAGGTCTACATTTAATTTTTTATCCAGATCATAAGAAACATCGGCATAAACCGCAGTTGAATGTCTGGATTTTGAAAGTGCGTTTTGTGGTGAAAATCCAATGAAAGACTGCGCTCCTCCTGCTCCGGAGATATTATCCGGATTGGTAGTCGCCGTCACAGGATTTCCGAAAATATCATATCTCATATAGGAAGCCTGATCTCCTGCTTTAATGTCGTACTGCTCAAACCTGAATTCTCCACCGAATGCGATATTGAAGTTCCTGATGTTTTTTGAAACATCAAGATTAATTGTATTCTGAAGAAAACTGTGTGCTCCTGCATAAAAATCCGTTGGTGACTTTGCTCCTAAAGATGCATTGACGGTGTTGCTTACATCATAATTGAATGTATTGCTTCCGAATGTATTGCTAAGGTCAAAAAACCAATCGTTTTTATTATATTTTGCTCCGACTGCATAAGAAATGTCATAGATTTTCGAGCCTAAAGTCGGCTGAAAACCGTTTGGATAAATAGAATAAACATTGTTTGAAGTTTCACTCGGCAATCTTCTGAAACCGTAACCCTGCCCTTCTTTGATACTGAAGCCTCCGAAGGAATATATTTTAAATTGATCGTTCAAAGGATATTCGGAATTAAAAAATAACTGCGCCTGCTTTATTTTTGCATCACCGATCTGGAAATTAAAATCATCCCGGGTTAAACCATTGGCAAGAATTTTCTGATCGTCCAGTGCTTTTGCAGCATTAAAATCCGGAGCAAAATCATACGCGAAATTATCACCGTAAATATCAAGATTATGATTCTGCGTTCTTGTTGTTTTTCCTCTTTGGTTTAATTGCAGGGATAAGCTGATATAGCCGTCTTTCTTCCCTAAAGAAGTTCCGTAGTTGGCTGCTGCCTGATACGTTTCGCCATCATTTCTTCCGGAAATTCCGTAATTAAGACTGGCTGTTCCGCCGATATTTTTTTTAAGGATAATATTAATCACTCCTGCAATAGCATCTGAACCGTATTGTGCCGCCGCGCCGTCTCTCAGAACTTCAATTCTGTCGATTGCGATTACCGGAATGGTGCTTAAGTCTGTTCCTACAGAACCGTTTCCTACTGTATTCTGATAATTAACTAAAGAAGTAGTATGTCTTCTTTTTCCGTTAACGAGAACCAGAACCTGATCGGGTCCCATTCCTCTTAAGGTAACAGGATCGATATGTTCTGTACCGTCTGAAGCCGATTGCCGGACTGAGTTGAAAGACGGGATAACATAATTCAGTAAATCCTGAACGGTAGTTTGCGGTGAAGACTGCTGTATTTTTTCGATGTTGATGATGTCTACCGGAACCGGAGTTTCCAGTTTTGTGCGTTTTGCATTTCGGTTTCCTACAATGACCACATCTTCTATCTGCTGTTCTTTTTCCTGTGCCGATAAAAATCCTATTGCTAAAAGGAGTACGCTTACGCTGAGTTTTTTCATTCTATTCAGTGCTTTAAAAAAATTAATTTAAAATGGTTTGCCGAAACAAACATAAAGACCTTCAAGAAGCTGGAATTCATACGGAATACTGACTCACTTATCTTCCCCCAATCGGGTTGGAATTAGCACCTTTTCATCAGAAAATGTCGGTTGCTAAGGTTTCTCAGGGCCAAATCCCTCCACCTTTCTCGATAAATCTACCGCAAAGGTAGACTAATAATTTTAATCTGCAAAAAAAATTGAATTTTGAATTTTTAAGAAATATAAAAATTGTGAATAAGATGTGGATAACTCGTGAATTACCTATTAGGAAAATATTAATTTGATGTTAGTATACAAAAATTAATTGTTGATAAACAATTTTTCAATTGTGAGTAAAATATGAATAACGTATGAGTAAGGTATGAATAAGATATGGACAACCTTCTATTTTAATGTGGAAAACAATGTGAATAAAGTATTGAAAAGCCGTTAGTATCGTATTAACAACCTCTATTTTTATTGCGGATAAAATATGTATAAACAAAAAAAGAGACCGCTTTCGCGATCTCTTATTGTAAACTCTTGAAGTTATCCACAGGTTATTTTACCATCATTTTCTGAATCGAAATTCCCGTATCTGATTTCAAATGAACCAAATACGTTCCTACCGGATAATTTGTTTTTAATTCGTAGGCCCCGTTTTCATTATTTAATTTAAATGAATCCATTTTTTTACCGCTCATATCGTAGATAAAGATTTCCCCATTCTTCGCTTTGTGGTAAATTAATTTTGCCAGACCATTTTTTACAGGGTTATCCGCAATCTGTAAAGAAAGCTTATTTTCAGCATTCACATCCAATGTGGATAAACTTCCCACATAATTTCCGAAAATTCTGAATTCTCCCGGCTGAAGAGTAATCGGAGCCGTTGTAGAAGTTACATTAGAAACAGAGTTATCCATTAGATTCTGCCACTGACCTACATACGGGAAATACGGAACCACGCTTTGAGCTGCCGTTGTGTAATTTGCTAACACCACTACATTTTTCACTCCGTTCGTAATTGCGTTGTCGTAAACGTAAATTCTCGTAATTAATCCATTCGGATCGTTTGCTAAATTATTTGATTCAACAGTATAGGTTTTTGACTTGAAAACCGGATATATATTTTTGAAATTAATAATTTTCGCCCAGGTATCATAAACTGCTTTTCTATTGGTATCTGTATCATATCCCAAAGTAAACGCAATCGGCTTTTCATCGGTTCTGCATCCGTTATTAATGGTTCCGTTCGTACATCTGTTGATGCTGAATTCGTATCCAAGTTCTCCGAACTGCCAGATCATTTTCGGACCAGGAATAGTGAAGAACGTTGCTCCGAAAGCTTTCATTCTGTCTAAAGCTGTATTAAGGTTTTTAACATCATAGCTTCCGTTCACCGCTCCGTAAGCAAGGTTTTTGAACATTAACCTTTCTTCATCGTGACTTTCTCCGTAACCTACCGCTCTCATTTCAGAGAATCCATGCAATGTATGATTCATTCTGTCGAAATTACTGTTTTCTTTATAGCCCATTGTATTCTGGTTATAAGATCCGTTCTGGTTATTCCACATCATCACTCCTTTTCCTTCTGCAACTCTGTAGTTTGCCCACTGCTGCTCTTCCGCATCGGTTCCCAAATGTTCAAAAATCATGTAAGAATTCGGATCAAGAGCCCATTGCTTATCTGCATAGTATTTCAGGATATCTACTCTGTCCTGCTGATAAGCGTTTGTACAGGCTTCATCGTTTTCAGAACAGCTTTGCGTAAATCCTTTTGTTAAATCCCAACGGAAACCATCTACATGATATTCCGTTAACCATTGCTGAAGACATCTTTCAACGTAATATTTCGTTGAAGAACTTGTGTGGTTAAAATCATTGAATACATTATAAGAATGTTTAGGAACCTGATTGAAGTAAGGATTATTGGCAGCAATATCTCCGTAACCGTCTCCATCCGGATCAACATTCCAAAGTCTTGCGAGCGGAGAACGCCCGGTTGCATGATTGAAAGCAATATCCAGAATTACAGCAATTCCGTTCTGGTGACACAGATCTACAAATTCTTTGAATTTTTCTGGTGTTCCGTACGCTTTGTCTAATGCATAATGGAAAGAAGTATTATAACCCCAGGAAAGGTTTCCTTCGAATTCCATGATAGGAAGCAATTCGATCGCATTAATATTCAGATTTTTCAGATATGAAATCTTACTAATTAAAGACTGCCAGTTTTTTTCCTGCGTAAAGTCTCTTAACAGCAATTCATACACCACAAGATTTTCTTTTGCCGGACGCTGGAAATTCGTAACCTGCCAATTGTAAGGAGTCTGTCCTGTTTTAAACATAGAAACCTCAAAACCCTGTCCGGCAGGAAACGCCGGTAAATTCGGATAAGTCGTAGAAGAAATGTACTGATCGTCATAAGAAGAAAGAATCTGTGGAGAGTAAGGATCTGCCACTTTTCTTAAATCATTGGTTCTGTACTGGAAAGTATACAATTGCTGAGGCGTTAATCCGCTTAACTCAATCCAGTATAAATCTGGATTTGCAGTATCTCTTTTCATTAAATAAGCATCATTTACTGCCCAGTTATTAAAACTTCCGATCACATGAACGAAATTTTTAGACGGAGCATACAAAGCCAATCCTACTTTTGTGTTATCAGTTGGATGATAATTGATCCCCTGTCTTATCCATGACGGAATTGCTTCAGAAATCACATTTCTCGGAACCTGCAAAATAAAAGTTGAGCTTTTTGAAGCCGAACCCTGCGTTGCAATCAGCTCCATATTAGCATCTCCTGTTACCGTGTAGTTATAAGAATATGAAGTTGATGCTGTAGAAGTAGAATTTACAACCGTTCCGTTGGCTTTAAGCTGAAAAGTTGCATTTACATTGGTGGTAGCTGTAATGTTAATAGAATTCCCTGTAGGAACAGATGTTAAACTGTTAGCTGCAGGATTTGTCATCGTTAAATTCAAAATCCCTACATTAACAAAAATATCAGGAGTCGTCTGATGTGCACCGGTTTTATCTTTCAGCAAAAAACCGAACCTTCCGATGCCTGTTCTTGCATAAAAAGTTGTCGGTGTAAAAGATAAGAAATAAGTGTCTGTAGCAGCATTATAATTTAATCGATTAGATTCATTGGAATTGTTCCAACTGCCATTTGTCGGGCAATCCTGACTGTTCTGATAATTGGTATCCAGAGACCACGTCCAGATATAAATGGCATTGTTTGAAACTCCCCACGCCGATTCATCAATCTGATTTCCGGGCACAGTTAACGTTATTGCATCCGTCTCATTAAACGGATTCGGGGTAATTGTATAACTTATCTGCCCAAAAATATGAGCAATGACAAACAACAAAATACCGGAATAGAATTTTTTCATATAATTCATCCTTTTAAGGTTAATTCAATACTAAAGTAAATTATTTTTCGAAAAAAAAATCAACTTTTGTTGAAAAACAGAACTTTACCCCAATTAAATAGTATGCTTTGAATAATACTTAACTGATTGAATTATAGAAATAAAAAAACCACTTAAAAAATTAAGTGGTTTAATATATGTTGTTTTGCTTTGATATTGTTTCCTCAGAATTCAGGTGAGAAAACAATGACAATCAATTAATGATGTCCGTGTCCGTGACTGTCGTGTAAGAATGGTCCGTTTCCTTTAGGATTGCTGTAGATTACTTCTACCCCTTCCTGCTCGTTCAGCTGTTTGCTTCTGATGTCTTCCGGATTAAAAGGTTTTACTTTTCCGAAATACTCTTTCAAACCTTCTGTCAACCACATTGGAATTACCAACCCGAAGAACATAAAGATACACCAAAATCCTACAAGGAACATTGTAATGAAGAAAATTGTCCAAAGGAACTGGTAAAACGGCCAAAATGCTGATAAAATCGTTATCATTTTCTTAAAGATTTTAGGCAAAAATAGGACTTTTTATTTTTTTACACAAAAGATATACGTCCTATTTTATTATTTATTTTGATTTTAAACTATTATACCATTATTTCACGCTGCTAATTTTGACTATTTAAAACTAATTGAGCAATATCTTTTGTAAGCTGTGTTGGGGAATGACAGTCGCAATTGCTGAATCCTAATACATATATATCTGCATCGGGAATATATACTCCCATAGATTTGAATCCGAAAATGCTGCCTCCATGCTCTCTTGTAGGAGTTCCGTTGATCTCTTTTAAATGCCATCCATATCCATAGGTAAACTCTTCTCCGCTGTTTAGTTTATTTTTTGTATAAAGTTTTTTAGTATGTATTTCATCAAGAATAGTATATCGATTAATAGCATCTTGCCATTTCAGCATATCTTCAACGGTTGACATTAAAGATCCGGAAGCGAATGGAACACTGTAGTTGATAATTGTCTTGTTTACAAACCCATCTTTCTTTTCATGATATCCATAAGCTCTGTTTTTGATTATCTTTCTGTCTGTAGCATAAAAAGAGTTGTTCATCCCAATTTTTTCAAAAATATTTTTCTTCACGAAATCTTCATATGTTTCTCCGGAAACTAACTCAATTAAATACCCAAGCAATACATAACCGGAATTATTATAATCAAACTTTTCTCCGGGACTAAAATCAACAGGTTCATTTTTAAAAAAATCAATCATCATTTTGGGAGTCATTTCCTTTTGTGCGATTTCTGAGATTGATTTCATTTTCGTAAAATCTTTGATTCCAGAAGTGTGGGTAAGCAAATGATGAATGGTGATAGACTTTCCATTCGGATAATCGGGAATATACTTAGAAATAGGATTTTTTATATTTAATTTACCTTTGGATTCTAAAAGTAAAATAGAAAAAGCTGTAAACTGCTTGGTCATAGAGCCTATCTGGAATACATTTTGGACAGTCATATCCGTATTCAGTTCCAAATTAGACTTACCAAATGCTTTCTCATAGATAATTTCTCCTTTTTTAGAAACCAGGAAAACACCGCCGGGAGCATCTGAATCTTTAAACTCTTTTTGTATCAAACTGTCAATCTTAGCATCCGTCTGAGCAAAAGATATACTGAAAACAGTTGTACTAAATATAAATGTAAGTAAAAAATTTTTCATAATACTATTTTGTATTGCAAAGATAACTTTAAATAAAGTACCATGCAATACAAAGTAGTAATTATTTATAAACTATTTTTAGTGCGCAAGATCTGCAAAGAAATCATTTCCTTTATCATCCGTAATGATGAACGCAGGGAAATCTTTCACTTCAATTTTTCTTACGGCTTCCATTCCCAATTCCGGAAAATCCACCACTTCAACAGAAAGAATATTGTCTTTCGCTAAAATAGCAGCCGGACCTCCGATGGAACCTAAATAAAAACCTCCGTATTTGTTGCAGGCATTGGTAACGTCTTTTGTTCTGTTTCCTTTTGCCAGCATAATCATACTTCCGCCATGGCTCTGGAATTCATCTACATAAACATCCATTCTTCCCGCCGTTGTCGGTCCGAAACTTCCTGAAGCCATTCCTTCCGGAGTTTTTGCAGGTCCCGCGTAATAAATCGGGTGATTTTTGAAGTATTCAGGCATTGGCTGTCCTGCATCCAGTAATTCTTTGATTTTTGCGTGGGCAATATCTCTGGCTACAATTAAAGTACCGTTCAGCTTCAGTCTCGTTTTGATCGGATATTTTGAAAGTTCTGCTAAAATATCAGACATCGGCTGATTCAGGTTGATTTCTACTGCTTCTTCCAGATGTGGCGGTGTTGCCGGTAAAAATCTCTTCGGATCCTGCTCCAGTTGTTCTAAGAAAATTCCGTCTTTCGTAATTTTTCCTTTGATATTTCGGTCTGCTGAACAGGAAACTCCCATTCCAACCGGACAGGAAGCGGCGTGACGAGGCAATCTGATTACTCTCACATCGTGAGTTAAATATTTTCCGCCAAACTGTGCTCCGATAGCACTTTCCTGACAGATTTTCTGAACTTTTGCTTCCCACTCCAAGTCTCTGAAAGCCTGTCCTGCTTCATTTCCTTCTGTCGGAAGATTGTCGTAATATTTTGCTGATGCTTTTTTAACAGCCGCCAAATTGGCTTCCGCGGAAGTTCCGCCAATTACCAAAGCCAAATGATAAGGCGGACAAGCAGCCGTTCCCAAATCTGAAATTTTCTCTTTAATGAATTCTTCCAGAGATTTTTCGTTCAGTAAAGACTTTGTTTTTTGATACAAAAAGGTCTTGTTTGCCGAACCTCCTCCTTTCGTTAAAAATAAAAACTCGTAATAATCTCCTTTTTTAGCGTAAATATCAATCTGCGCCGGAAGATTGGAACCTGAATTTTTTTCATCAAACATCGTTAAAGGAACCACCTGAGAATATCTTAAATTTCTTTTTTGATACGTATTGTAAATTCCTTTGCTTAAATGTTCTCCATCATCAACGCCTGTGTAAACGTTTTCTCCTTTTTTACCCATCACAATTGCAGTTCCGGTATCCTGACACGAAGGCAAAGCTCCTTCCACAGCAACCGCTGCATTCTGTAATAAATTATAAGCCACAAATCTGTCGTTGTCCGTAGCTTCTGGATCATCAATAATTCTTCTTAAACTTTCAAGATGCGAAGAACGAAGCATGAAAGAAACATCCGCCATTGCTTCTTCCGCCAAAAGCTCAAGCCCTTTCGGATCAATGGTTAAAATTTCTCTGTCTCCTAATTTTTCAACTTTTACATAGTCTGAAGTCAATTTTTTGTATACCGTATCATCCTTTAGAATCGGATACGGATCCTGATATCTGAAATCCATTTTACTTTTTTCTTTGGGTGCAAAAATACGGCTTACTCAAAAAAGCATGAGTAAAATCAGTAACTTAGATTGATATTTATAATGATTATAAATTGCGGGGGTTTTCTTTTCTCATTAACTTTATACGAAGATATTTTAACCACAAAAGACGCAAAAGCTTTTAAACACTTTAGTTATTTTAAGTTTAATAAATAATGCTTTAGAAGAACACATTAGTTTTAAAAATCTTCGATTTTCATTTTGTGAAATTTGATTTTTAATATTAATAATTCTTTGTGCTTTTGGGGTTAAATCAAAACTAAACAAATTTCAATCACATGAATTACAGAATAGAAAAAGACACGATGGGCGAAGTGCAGGTTCCTGCAGATAAGTTTTGGGGAGCCCAAACGGAACGTTCAAGAAATAATTTTAAGATCGGTCCGGAAGGTTCCATGCCACATGAAATCATCGAAGCTTTTGCTTATCTAAAAAAAGCAGCCGCTTTTACCAATACTGATCTGGGAGTTCTTCCCGCCGAAAAAAGAGATATGATCGCAAAAGTCTGTGACGAAATTTTAGAAGGAAAACTTAACGATCAGTTTCCTTTGGTGATCTGGCAGACCGGTTCGGGAACACAGTCAAATATGAACGTAAATGAAGTGATTTCCAATAAAGCACACGTCAACAACGGTGGAAATTTAGGCGAAAAGTCGGAAATCCATGCAAATGACGACGTGAATAAATCGCAATCTTCCAACGATACTTATCCAACTGCGATGCACATCGCGGCTTATAAAAAAGTGGTGGAAACTACTATTCCGGCTGTCGAAAAACTAAGAGATACTTTAAAAGAAAAATCAGAAGCGTTTAAAGATATTGTAAAGATCGGAAGAACACATTTGATGGACGCAACGCCTTTAACGTTAGGTCAGGAATTTTCAGGGTATGTCGCTCAGTTAAATTATGGTTTGAAAGCACTGAAAAATGCTTTACCTCATCTTTCTGAGCTGGCTTTAGGCGGAACCGCGGTTGGAACCGGCTTAAATACCCCTCAAGGTTATGATGTAAAAGTGGCAGAATATATTTCGAAATTTACGAATCTTCCTTTTGTAACCGCAGAAAACAAATTTGAGGCTTTGGCAGCTCATGACGCGATTGTAGAATCTCACGGAGCTTTAAAACAATTAGCGGTTTCTTTGTTTAAAATTGCTCAGGATATCCGATTATTAGCTTCTGGACCTCGTTCTGGGATCGGAGAAATTCATATTCCGGAAAATGAGCCGGGCTCTTCCATTATGCCGGGAAAAGTAAATCCTACGCAAAATGAAGCAATGACGATGGTCTGCGCTCAGGTTTTAGGAAATGATACGACCATTTCTTTTGCGGGAACACAGGGAAATTACGAACTGAATGTCTTCAAACCTGTGATGGCTTATAACTTTTTACAGTCTGCCCAACTGATTGCCGATGCCTGTATTTCTTTTAACGATCACTGTGCAGTAGGAATTGAACCGAACTATGAAAGAATTAAAGAACTGGTTGATAAATCTCTGATGCTGGTAACAGCTTTGAACACGCACATCGGTTATGAAAATGCTGCAAAAATTGCCAAAACCGCCCATAAGAACGGAACTACCTTAAAAGAAGAAGCGGTGAATCTGGGACTTTTAACCGCCGAACAATTTGACGAGTGGGTAAAACCTGAAGATATGGTAGGAAGCCTGAAATAGACTAAGAATTAAATTGTTAAATATTGTAAAAAACCGCAGGATAAGTTTGTCCTGCGGTTTCCTGTTATATATAAATGTTACGTGTTTTTACCATTTGTAAGCTAGACCTATAACCAGAGCTTTGTCATTTTCAAATTGATTATCCTTGAAAAAATTACCGAAATCTTTCTTCACGAAAATGCTGAAATCGCTGTACGAAACGGTAAATTGCGCTCCATAAATGAACGGATTTACCTGATAATTTCCTCTTTCTCTCTGGCTGATTTCTTCGCCTTTAATAATGTTGTTTGTCGACATTCTTACTCCTCCATAAACATTTGCGCCTACTTTAAAGCCTTTCTGATAGTCTCTGTACTGGATATCCATTCCTGCACTTTTCAGTTTAGAAAAATTATACTGCAACCCCAAAGGAACGATGACGTAGCCTGTTCTCAATTTGCTTTTGCTTAAATTTTTATCATAAGTCGAAAGATAAACATCCGAATTCATGTCTTTGGCAAAAAACCGGTTATTATCAATATTTAAGGTTCTCCATGAAAATCCAAGCCCGGAAATTAATCCCCAATGACTTGTTCTGCTGAACTGATAATTGAATTTCAACCCAAATTCAAGATTTCCCGCGTATCCTAAGTTTTTATCCAGATCATTATCTGCTTTATCATTGGTGAGAATCATGGCTCCGTAAGAAAAATAGGCGGTGAAGTTCTTAGTCGGACGGAATTTCCTTAGAAGTTTTTCTTTAATTTCTTCGTTGGAAGTTACATCAGAATTCAGAAGAGAATATCTTACCTGCTTTTGAATCACAGAATCCAGATCAAAACCAAGTTCTTCAATTCGCTGATCAATTTTTTCCGAAAAGCGGTCGGCAACAAGAGCCTTTTGTTTGTCGAATTCAGCTTTATCCAGGTTTTTAGCCTGCAGAATCATCAGCTCTGCTTCCATCAGTTTTTTTTCTTCCTGAATAATCGAATCAATTTTTCGGGCGTATTCATCTACTTTTTCTTTTACTATCGGGCTTACTTCCGTATCTTCTTTAGGCTGAAGATTTAAGGTAAGATTTTTCTGAGAATAGGCTGTACCAGATAAAAGGCACAATAGTCCCATCATGATCATTTTTTTAATCATAGTATTATTTTTTTAGTTGTTAAAAATTTGAAGTATTATTTTCCGTTCAGATCAATGGTTGCTACATTGCTTTCTTTGGTTTTTTCGATAACGTCTTTATGCTCTACCGAGAACAGTAATGTAGAAGGATCAACATATCTTTTTCTTTTCCCCTGAGTTTTTGCAGAATCTGACTTTGCCATGATTTTTTCAGGCTCGATTTTAGAAATAGTGCCGATAATTTCCGGAGCATTTTCTTTTGTTAAAGGCATATGTTTTTGCTCAATCATGATCTGCGACTCTATCGCTTCATTCTTTTTCTCACTCGGAATATTTACTATAGCAACAGATTCTGTTTGTTTCTGCTTTACAATTTCAGGAGATGGTACTGTTAGTTCCTGCTCTTTATTTTGAATAACCTGCTTTTTAACCTCAGCAACAATTTCAGATTTTTCAGTTTCCTTATTTTCTTTATTAAAAAACAAAACTGCTCCCAAACTGAACGTTAAAACCAGACAAGCCGCCACCAAATACCAATTTATTTTTGTTTTTGAGTTTTTTCGTTCCGACTGGGTTTCAATTTCAGACCACAAATTTCTAGAAGGAGTAATTTCTCTTTCTGAAATCTGCTTTTTGATATGATGTTCTATATTATTTTTAGTAGTGTTCATTTTTCAGTGCTTTTTGTTGTTGAAAGTAAATTTTTCTCATTTTTTCCTTTGCCCGAAACAGTTGTGTCTTACTTACGGCAACAGAAATCTGCAAAGTATCCGCAATTTCCTGATGCGAATAATCTTCGAGAACATAGAGGTTAAAAACCATCCTGTAAGCATCCGGAAGCTGATCCAGAAGTTCCTGCGCATTGAAATCAAAAGCAATATCCTCTTCATAAATTTCTTCCAGATAAGACTGGTTGATATCGTCCAGATAAAAAACGGTTTTGCGGCTTTTAATAAAGTTCAGACATTCGTTCACCACAATTCTTCTTGCCCAGCCTTCAAAACTTCCGTCATTTCTAAAGGTCTCAATACTTTTAAAAATTTTACAGAACGCTTTTATTACACAATCTTCAGCCTGATACAAATCTGTAACGTAACTTCTGCCGATGCTCAGAAATTTCTTTACATTCTGATCATAAAAAACTTTCTGCGCTGCCGGTTCCTGCCTTTTGAGGCGGCTCAGCAAATCATCTTTTTTATTTCCAAACAGAAGCTTCATAATTATTTGTTTCTATTAGTAAGACAATTAAAAACGGAAAAGGTTACACCGAAGGAAATTATTTTTTGAAATTTATTAAAAAATATCATTTTAAATATTTTTCATATCTTAGGGACTTATTACAAACTACTATAAAACAAAACATTATGAAAAATCTAAAAAAAATCCAAAGAGAGAACTTAAAACAGGTTTTAGGCGGTCATACCTGTCCTGCCAATACGTACCACATCACATATAACGGATATCATGCATGCTGTCTTCAGATTCCGAGCGGAAATCCGTGTCTTTCTACAAAATGTCTGGTTCCGATGGAAATGTGCGATTCAGAATTGAATTAATAGTACATACAAAAAGAAAACGGTCAGAAATTTCTCTGACCGTTTTGTATTATAAAAAAATCTAAGTCTAACTTAGCATTCTCTGTGCTTTTTTTACGCCTTCTATCAAAGCATCAATTTCACTGAATGTATTGTACACCGCAAAACTGGCTCTTACGGTTCCCGCAATATTGAAGAAATCCATAATCGGCTGCGTACAGTGATGCCCCGTTCTTACGGCGACCCCAAGTTTATCCAGAATCATTCCTACATCCAAAGCAATTCCGACTCCATCAAGATTGAAAGAAACAACGCCGGTTCTGTTGGCTTTTTCACCATAAATTTTAATGCCTTCCAGTTCCAGAAGCTGTCTCTGCGCATATTCCAGCAAAGCATTTTCATGGTTCTGAATATTTTCCTGCCCTACTTTCAGAATAAAATCCACGGCAGCTCCCAAAGCAATGTTTCCACCTACATTTGGTGTTCCTGCTTCATATTTAAAAGGAAGACCTGCGTAAGTGGTTCCGTCAAAAGAACAGGTGGCAATCATTTCTCCGCCTCCGTGAAATGGTGGTAAGTCTTCAAGAATCTGCTGTTTTCCGTACAGAATTCCCGTTCCCATTGGAGCGTACATTTTGTGCCCCGAGAAAACAAAAAAGTCGCAGTCCATTTTTTGAACATCAAGGGTAAAATGAGGCGCAGACTGAGCTCCGTCGATAACGATATAAGCATTGGTATTCTTTCTTGTTTTTGCAATGATTTCTTCAATCGGATTAATAATTCCTAAAGCATTGGAAACCTGATTAACAGAAACAACTTTTGTTTTTTCATTTAAAAATTTTTCAAACTGATCGAGTTGAAGAATTCCGTTTTCATCCATAGGAATGACTCTCAGCTTCGCTCCGGTTCTTTCACAAAGCATCTGCCACGGAACAATATTGGAATGGTGTTCCAGATAAGAGATAATAATTTCATCGTCTTTTTTTAATTTTTGGGTTAAAATATAGGCGATCAAATTGATTCCTTCGGTAGTTCCTTTGGTGAAAATAACCTCAAAATCATGTTCAGCATTGATGAATTTCTGGATTTTTCTTCTGGAAAGCTCCATTTCTTCAGTTGCCAACTGGCTCAGTGTGTGAATTCCACGATGTACATTCGCATTGATTTCTGTGTAATATTTGTTCCAGACCTCCAAAACGGAATCCGGTTTTTGAGAGGTGGCTGCATTATCGAGATAAACCAGTGGTTTACCGTTCACTTTCTGATCTAATATAGAAAACTGACTTCTGATTTCCTGAATGTCAAACATTTATTAAATTTTTAATTAAAACGTTCTTATTTAGAACTCTTCAAATTTACGGCTTTTTTTCTAAAGCAAAGATGACGGATGTCGTCTTGTTGGGCAACAGGCAATAGAAAGATTCAATTACTCAGACAAAGAAAGTTTTATCGGATAGAATAATAAAAAAACCCGCCAAAAAATTGACAGGTTTTCTATATCTCAATAAGAAATTCTTATTCTGCTGCTGCTTCAGTCGCTTCAGGAGCTGCTCCTTCTTCAGTTGCAACTTCTTCTTCATCTTCATCGTCCATTGCTGCTGCACCACCTTTCATTGCATTTCTAGACATCTTAACAGCTACTACAACTGCGTTGTCAGGGTGCATGAAAGAGTATCCTTCAGTTTTGATACTTCCTACATAAAGTTTGTTACCAATTCTTAACGGAGTAACGTCTACAACGATCTCATCCGGTAAGTTTGCAGGGATTGCTTTTACTTTCAGCTTTCTGAAAGACTGACGAAGAACACCACCAGCTACAACACCTTTAGAACGACCAGTGATTCTTACAGGAACTTCCATGATAACTGGCTTATCATCAGATAACTGATAGAAATCTGCGTGAAGAATTTTGTCTGTAATCGGGTGAAACTGAATATCCTGAAGAACAGCCGGAATTGTTTGACCATCAACCTCAATAGATACCGTGTGTGCTTCAGGAGTGTATACCAAACCTTTGAAAGATTTCTCAGTAGCAGAGAAATTCAAAGGAGCTTCACCTCCGTAAACAACACAAGGAACTAATTCAGCATCACGTAAAGCTTTTGTAGACTTTTTGCCCACGCTTTCTCTTTTTGTACCTTGAATTGTAATAGATTTCATTTATAAAAAATTTAAAAAATTGTTTCAAATTAAATTTGCAAACTCCTAAATATCAGTTAAATAACAAACTTACTGCTAATTGACTGGTGCTCGTGAACCATCTTCATAACGTCCGCAAATAATGGGGCGCAAGATAGCACTTTTATTTTAGATGACAAATTATTTTTAACAGGAATTGAGTCAGTTACAATAACTTCCAATAATTTTGATTTCTCAATATTCTCGTAAGCTTTTCCTGAAAGCACTCCGTGAGTTGCCATTGCTCTTACAGATTTCGCTCCTTTTTCCATTAAGATGTCTGCCGCTTTACAAAGTGTTCCTGCGGTATCGATCATATCATCAATAAGGATAACATTCTTCCCGTCCACATCTCCGATAAGGAACATTTCTTCTACAACGTTTGCTTTTTTTCTTTCCTTATAAGCAATTACTACATCTGCACCCAAGTGACCGGCATAGTTTTTCGCTCTTTTTGCACCTCCCATATCCGGAGAAGCAATCGTAAGATTTTCCAGATTGAGATCTCTGATGTAATCTACGAAAATAGTAGAAGCATACAGATGATCTACCGGAATTTCGAAGAATCCCTGAATCTGATCTGCGTGGAGATCCATTGTCATGATTCTTGTAGCTCCTGCTGCCGTTAAAAGGTTTGCCACCAACTTAGCACCGATTGGCGCTCTGGGCTGGTCTTTTCTGTCCTGCCTTGCAAGTCCGAAATATGGAAGCACTACGGTAATACTCTTAGCAGAAGCTCTTTTGGCAGCATCAATCATCAGAAGAAGCTCTAATAAATTGTCTGCCGGCGGAAACGTAGATCCAATCAGGAAAACTCTTCCCCCTCTTACGGATTCGTCTAAAACAGGTTCGAATTCTCCGTCGCTGAATGTCTGAAAGTTGATTTTTCCTAATTCTTTCCCATAATTTTGGGCAATTTTCTCTGCCAAGTCCTTACTCGTCCTTGTAGAAAATAGATAACTTAACTGATCGGCCATTTTTACTTTTTAAAGATTTTGCAAATTTAAAAAAAACCACAAGAATTACTCTTGTGGTTTCTAAGTTTTTATTTATCCAGTTATTATGGGAATTTTACTCCGGAATAATTATTTGGATTTACCTGTGGTAAGGTAGATTTATATTTAGCATTGATAGCTTTAATAAATTCATTGGCAATAATTGCATAGCCTCTTCCTGTAAGGTGAACCCCGTCCAGAGAGAAAGCTCCCCCGGTTACGAATTTTGCAGTGTATCTTATCCCATCATACAAAATTCCGGATTGAGAATTAAGTTCTACCATTTTAGCATTTGCATCTACAAATGCAAGTCCTTTAGCATCTGCAATAGACTTAATTGAAGTATTATAGGCAGTCATAGCAGTTGTCACATTTGCTGCTTCAGTTTTTGAAAGCACGTGCTGGTTTTCTAATGGATAAGAAATACCGTATACATTAATGGAAGCCGGAGCATTCGGATTAGTAGATCCGATTACCGCTCTGGTCGTAAGAAGGATATAATCTTCTGCGGTTGCCTGTCTCGCCTGTCCGTAAATCTGTCCGAAAGCAGCAGCTGTAGCCGCTCCTAAAGACGGCGTAAGTGCCGCAGTAAGCTGTGCTGATAAATTCGTTAAAGAAACATCTCTGATCAAAACAGGGTTTGATGAAGTAGAAGATAAAAGATTGATTCTATCCCCCGCTCCAAAAGCTGTAAGCGCCTGTTTAAGCGGACCGTACAGACTTGTGTTTAGCGTATTAAGATTAGCACCTAAAGCAGCCGGAGTTAACGGATTGTAAGGAACCGTTGTAAAGAAAGGAATTGCTGTTACGCTTGGAATATTAGCAATTACTCCTTTCGCACCGTTCGCTGTAAGCGCTGTTACATAAGAATTGATACTTGACGCTACCACGTTAGGATCAGAAATATCATTAGATCCATAAGTTGCAGGATTAATATTTCCTGTCTGAACTACAGCAGGTGTATATGTTGTAACGCCTCCTGTTGTTGTAGAATTTGTTCCTCCACTGGTTGCGTAGCTTAAAATATCGTTATTTCCGATCCATAGAGAGAAGAAAGTAGGATTTTGAGCTACTGCCGCCGCTACAGGACTTACCCCTGTAGAAAATCTTGCATAAAACGGATTAAGAGATCCATAGCTCGCAATACCCAAATGGAAAGATTTCGCTCCCGGAATCCCTAAATTCTGATAAGGTGCACCTGAAGAAATGTTATCTAACGCCGCTGCAGGAGCAGATGGCACCGGTGTAAGTGACCCATTTACTACACTAAGAACCAGTTTACCTGAAAATCCCGGAAGATTATTGAATCCACCAACGTTATTTGGCATTAGAGGCTGTTTAAAATCACCCCCTCCTGCAAGCTTCATCTGCATTGCAATCATTGAAGGATAAGATTCGTTTTGTCCATCCAAATAAAGGGCTCCGTCTCTATACCCCGAAGTAAGAGAATTTCCTAAAGATACATATTTGGAAAAATTGGCTTCTCCGGAAGTTACTACCACATCCTTTACATCAGTATCGAAGTCTGTATCACAACTTACATTTAACAACAACGC
This sequence comes from Chryseobacterium gambrini, assembly GCF_900156825.1. GTDB lineage: Bacteria > Bacteroidota > Bacteroidia > Flavobacteriales > Weeksellaceae > Chryseobacterium > Chryseobacterium gambrini. The sequence goes on from NZ_FTOV01000007.1 coordinate 112,575, forward strand.
TGAAATAGCGAATGTAGAAATTAATATTTTTTTCATAATTCTTGATTAAAAATTAAAATGCGTTATAAGACAAACCTAAACCAAAGTAAAATGCTTGTGCTTTAGCCTGCCCGTAAAGGTTATAAAATGCATTGTTTATATTTCTTGACTTCTGGAAGTTGTAAGCTCCTGAAAGGTCTACTCCTAATTTATTGAGTTTAAATCCAATCCCTCCGGTAATTACATTAGCATCAAAAGATGGTGTTTCCGGACTGAAGTGTGCGTCGTCATAAGGTGATTCATCATGATAATATCCTAATCTTCCAGCAACTTTATCTGTAATCATATATTGCGTTCCGATTCTGAAAGCTTTAGAATTGTGGAAGTTTTTAGGCGTTACATTTTTGGTAGGATCGTCTGCCTGATTTCCTGCCAATGCGTTTTCAAAATCTAATGTAAGCTTATTATACTTCTCCCATCCGTAGTAGTTGAAATCTCCGGAAACCTGCCATTTCGGTGTTATTTTATAGGTAACCCCTATTGTATATTCATCCACCAAAGGAAGAACAGCCTTAAAGTTATCCTGTCCGTTAGCGTCTAATCTTACTGAAGAATATAATGCCTGAGAAATATTAAATGTAGCTTTTCCTTTGTCCGCATTCATATAAACCGGAGATCTGTAAGCAATACTTACATCCAGTTTTTCTTCAGGTCTGAAATAGAAACCTAAACCAAAACCGTGTCCTGAAGCCTTATCATCTTTTAGATTTAAATTTCCTCCTAATTGAGTAACCGCTTTCGTCCAGTCTACACTTCCTTTAGCATAAATATAGCTCGCTCCGAAAGAGACCCAAGGTGATAATTTCACAGAAACCATCGGCTGAAAATAAAATGCCTTCAGTTCTATATTCTCTACAATTTCTTTTCCAGCCCAGTTATCCGGCCATTCTACCGTACTTCCGTAAGGCGTTGAAAAATTAAAACCTAAAGAAAGATTATCTAACACTTTGTAAGCTACCGCAGCATAAATAGGAGTTCCCATAGGATTATCCGTAGAATAAGATTCCAAAGTAGTAAGATTCTGATAGGTTACTTTAGAACTTATCCCGAATCCACCCGCAGCAACACTAAGTTTTGAAGGAATGAAAGACATTCCCGCAGGGTTAAAGAACGTAACACTCGCATCTTCAGCATGTGCACTGGTATGCGCCATTGCCAACTGCTTCACCCCTTGCAGAGAAACCCTGAAGCCTCCTGCATAAGATAATACACCTGCCAATAAAGCTGTTGATATCAATATTTTTTTCATAGACTATTATTATATAATCCAAATATAAAATTATTTTAGATACATCTGTTAATAAATCATAAAATTTTAAACATCAACGCAAAAGAAAACTATGTTTAAAATAGCACTTTAAGTAAAATAAGCTTTAAAAACATCATTATTAAATGATTAATTCAAACTATCTTCATAAAATAACATTTTGTTTAGTCTTAAACAAAACGATTCCCGAATATTTGATTATTTTAGACCTCATAAAGATAAAAATCATAAATTTGCAAATTAAATATATAATATATGAGTTGTGGATGTAAAACATCCGGCGATTCTGCACATTCTTGCGGACCCAAGAAGACCGCGAATGGCTGTGAAAATGTAAATACCTGTGGTAATAGTTATAAATTAAGTGTTTTTGACTGGCTTTCTAACATCAACAATCCCGCACCGAACCGATGTGATTTTGTAGAAGTTAGATTTAAAAATGACAGAAAATCGTTTTATAAAAATGTAAACAATATTCCTTTACATATAGGTAGTGTAGTAACAGTAGAATCGAGTCCCGGACACGATGTAGGTGTGGTAAGTCTCACCGGAGAATTGGTAAAGATTCAGATGAAAAAGAAAAAATGTTCTGAAGAATCGGCACTAAAAATATACAGACAGGCCAATCAGAAAGATCTTGAAGTTTGGCAGGAAGCAAGAAAAAAAGAGGACAGCGTAAAAATAGACGCCCGAAAAATAGCGCACAGATTAGGTCTTGAAATGAAGATCACCGATGTGGAATATCAGGGAGACGCCTCTAAAGTCACTTTTTATTATACGGCAGATAACCGTGTAGATTTCAGACAGTTGATTAAAGAATACGCCGGAGCTTTCCGTACAAAAATCGATATGAAACAGATCGGTTTTAGACAGGAAGCCGCAAAAGTAGGCGGAATCGGATCTTGTGGAAGAGAGCTTTGCTGTTCGACTTGGTTAACGGATTTCAGATCTGTAAATACCAACGTGGCAAGATATCAGCAACTGAGTATCAATCCTCAGAAACTTGCCGGACAGTGTGGTAAACTTAAATGCTGTCTTAATTATGAATTAGACAGTTATCTGGATGCTTTAAGCAATTTCCCGTCTTCTTCCACCACTCTTGATACCGAGAAAGGAAGAGCTTTCTGCATTAAAATCGACGTTTTCAAAAAGAAAATGTGGTTTGCTTATGTAGAAAATTCAATTGCGTGGTACGATTTTGATATTGATCTGGTTAAAAAGCTGATCTCCAAGAATAAACGCGGAGAAAAAACACTTCCACTGGAAGAGCTGAAACAGCCGGAAACTCCTTTTGCAAGCATCGACCTGATTCAGGAGAACAACGTAGACCGTTTCGAAAAGAAAAACAGAGGCAACAGAAATAAAAACCAAAACAGACCGAATAGCAACAATCAGAACAGCCATAATCAGCAGGGTCAGAAGAAAAACACCAACCGACCTGAGAGACAGGAGCGTCCTGAAAGAAATGAAAAATCTGTTGAAAAACCTCAAAGACAGGAAAAACAGCAGCAAAATCCAAAAGCCAATTCTAATAACAACCAACCGAGACCGCAAAAGCCTCAACAGCCGAAACCTCAGTTGGAAAAAGCAGAAGCTGCTGCAGGTGCTGAAACTGATAAAAAACCAAATCCAAACAAAAAGAAATTTAAAAAGAAGTTTCCTCCAAAAAAAGATAACAATGCGTAAAATTTTAGGATTATTTACTCTTATTCTTTTCTTTAGCTGTAATTCTTCCACCGAAGGAGAAGTTTTTATGAATTCTGTTGATAACAAATGGAATAAGAAAAGTGAACAAAAATTTAATCTTGAAATTTCAGATCCGCAAAATCCTAAAAATATTATATTTGTTGTAAGAAATAATAACAATTATCCTTACAGCAATATAAGGTTTATTGTCAATTTTACCGACCTTCAAAGTAAGAAAAAGCAAACGGATACGTTGAATTATGTGTTGGCAAAACCTAACGGAGAATGGCTCGGAACAGGATTTGGAGATACGAAGGAAACTTTGTTTCAATATAAACTGAATTATAAATTTCCCGCAAAAGGAAAATATGAAATCGGTCTTACTCAAGCGATGAGAAACGACAACCTTCCGGGAATTGAAGACATTGGAGTAAAAATAGAAACGGCTAAACCGTAATCATCAATGGAAGTGAACAAACAAAATACTGGGAACAAAGGGAAAACCTTCCCTCTTCCTCCTAAAAAGAAAGACACTGCCTGGAAAAGGTGGGTTAAATTTATCTGGATCGGATTCTTTGCTTTGGTTTTAGGAATTTCAGGGCTATTCTTTGCCGTATCGCAAGGTTTCGTAGGAGAAATGCCGGATGTAAAAGAGCTTGAAAATCCGGATATTTATGTTGCCTCACAAATCTACTCTTCAGACGGAGTTCTTTTGGGTAAATTTGAAAAAGAGAAAACACAGCCTATCATTTATAAAGATCTCCCGCCTTACTTAATCTATGCTTTACAGGCAAAAGAGGACGAACGTTTTAAAGAACACTCAGGAATTGATTTACAATCAGTTGTAAGAGCGGTAGCTTATGGAGGTAAAAGAGGCGGTGGATCCACAATAACCCAACAGCTTGCAAAATTACTTTTCACCGGAAATGCTTCTCAAAACAGAATTGAAAGAGCATTCCAGAAATTAAAAGAATGGGTTGTTGCCGTAAGTCTTGAAAAAAGATATACGAAAGAAGAAATCATAACACTGTATTTCAATAAGTTTGATTTCTTATTTAATGCTAACGGAATTGAAATGGCTTCGAAGATTTATTTTAATAAAAAAACTTCTGAGCTTACTTTACCGGAGGCAGCAACATTTGTTGCCATGCTTGAAAATCCAAGAAAAAATAATCCATACAGAAATCCTGAAAGAGCAAAAACAAGAAGAGATGTTGTTTTGGATCAAATGCTGAAAACAGGATATATCGATCAGGCAACCTTTGATAAAGCTACAGCAACGCCAATTACAGTTGATTTTCATCCTATAAGTAATATTACAGAAGGCTATTCCGCATATTATAAGTTTTATCTGAAAAAAGAAATCGACAAATATCTTGACGATTACGAAAAAGAAACCGGTAAAAAATTAAATCTTTATAAAGACGGTTTAAAAATATATGTAACTCTTGATTCCAGAATGCAGAAATATGCAGAAGATGCAATCAGAGAGCATTTAACGGATCTTCAGAAAAGATTTGACGCTGAGCAGAGAGGAAGAAAAAACTGGCCATTCTATTACCTGAATGATAAGCAGGTGAATGATCTGATGCTTCAGGCAATGAGAAGGACAGGACGCTACAAACTTCTTAAAGCAGACGGAATGCCGGAAGATTCTATTTTAATGGAATTTAAAAAACCTGTTAAAACCTCAAGATTTACATGGGCTGGAGAAGAAGAAGTAGAAATGTCTCCTTGGGATTCTATCAGATGGCACAAGAAAGTTGCTCAGGCAGGATTGATGTCTGTAATTCCGGGAACAGGAGAAATTAAAGCCTGGGTTGGAGGAATCGATTGGCAGCATTTCCAATATGACCACATTAAACAAGGTAAAAGACAGGTAGGTTCAACATTTAAGCCTTTCGTTTACGCAACTGCGATTATGAAACTAGGTTTAACACCTTGTTCTACTATTTCTAATGCAACATTTACAAAAGGAAACTATCGTGTTCCGGGAAGAGGCGGAATGCTTACTTTAAAAGATGCATTGGCGCACTCACAAAACCCTGTTGCACTTCGTCTTGCCGAAATGACGGGAACACAAAGCGTAATACAAACCGCGAGAGATTTGGGAGTAACAGAAGAAATCTCCACAAGCTTACCAATGGCTTTAGGAGCTTCGGATATTACCATCTACGAAATGGTAGGAGCTTACAGTACTTTTGCAAACTACGGAAACTACAACAAACCGGAAATGATCTGGAGAATTGAAGATGCCAACAGCCGCGTAATTAAGGAAGTAAATGTAGAACCTAAAGAAGTGATGAATCCGCTGTACGCTTATACCATGATTGAACTGATGAAAGGAGTAGCGCAATACGGAACCGCTTCAGGGGAACTGGGAAGAAAAGGAATTTCAAAAGATATCGAAATTGCCGGTAAAACAGGAACTACCCAGAACAACTCAGACGGTTGGTTTATGGGAATCGTACCAAAACTGGCAACCGGAGCATGGGTTGGATGGGAAGACAGAGCCACCCACTTCTACGGAACAGGAGAAGGACAGGGAGCTAAAATGGCATTACCAATCTGGGCAATCTACATGAAGAAAGTATGGGCAGATAAAAGCTTAAAAATCTCTCCGGATGATAAATTCGTAAAACCTTCAGAATGGAAAGACGGCTGTTCAAATCTTAAAGGATTAGGCGCAGGTTACGGAGATGATGGCGGATTACAGACGCTTGATGAGATCAAAAATCCGAAACCGGCAGATCCAAGCGGACCAAAAACACCGGGTAAAAAAGAAGAAAATGTAAACGAAAACCTAAATACAGGGGAAGACATAGACTTCAATAATAAATAAATTCTTTTTTAGAAATATACAAGACCTTTCAATCATTTGGAAGGTCTTTTCTTTTTAATTAATACCTTTGAATTATGAATCTTGAAAACATACAACAATCCTTTATAAAAAAGTTTCCCGGAGATTTTTCCGGCAATACCCTACAGAGAAATACTCCGAAGGTTTTATTTTCCACTGTTCAGCCGGTTGGTTTTGATCATCCAGAGTTAATTGCCTTTAACGAAAAACTTTCAGAAGAAATCGGACTTGGAGCGCTTGAAGAAAAAGATCTTAATTTTTTGGCAGCAACACATCTTCCCGAAAATATCAAAACCTACTCCACTGCTTATGCGGGACATCAGTTCGGGAACTGGGCTGGACAATTAGGCGACGGAAGAGCCATTCTTGCCGGAGAAATTGAAAACAATTCAGGAAAGAAAAACGAAATACAGTGGAAAGGAGCCGGAGCAACTCCTTATTCCAGACACGCAGATGGAAGAGCCGTTTTAAGATCTTCGGTACGTGAATATCTGATGAGCGAAGCGATGTTTCATTTAGGAGTTCCTACAACCAGAGCATTGAGTTTGGCATTTACAGGAGAAGAAGTCGTAAGAGATATCATGTACAGCGGAAATCCTGAACTGGAAAAAGGAGCGGTAGTCATCAGAATCGCAGAAAGCTTCCTACGTTTCGGTCATTTTGAATTGATGTCTGCCCAACAGGAATACAAAACATTGCAGGAACTTGCAGATTATACCATTGATCATTATTTCAAAGAAATTTCTTCGGAAGGAATTCAGAAGTACAAAGATTTCTTCGAAAATGTATGCAGAAGAACAGCAGATCTTATGGTAGAATGGTATCGTGTAGGATTTGTTCATGGAGTAATGAACACAGATAATATGTCGATTTTAGGTTTAACGATCGATTATGGACCTTATTCGATGATGGATGAATATGATTTAAATTTCACTCCGAATACCACCGATCTTCCCGGAAGAAGATATGCTTTCGGAAAACAGGGACAGATTTCCCAATGGAACCTATGGCAATTGGCAAATGCACTTCATCCTTTAATTAAAGATGAAAAGTTTCTGGAAGATGTTTTAAATGATTACGGAAGCTATTTCTGGGAATCGCACGACAGAATGCTGTGCAGAAAATTCGGTTTTGATCAATTGTTAACCAGCGATGAAAAATTCTTTACCACATGGCAAAGTCTGATGCAGGATCTTCAATTAGATTATACCTTATTTTTCAACGAACTCGAAAAATATGATGACCAGAAAGATCTCAGATTGCAATTTGAAAATGTCTCTTACACATTTTTAAATGATGAGAAACTTTCGAAACTGGAGGATTTTATGAAAGCTTATCAGTCAAGACTAGAAAAAAATATTATTTCAAGGGAAAAATCTTTGGAAATCATGCATAAAGCCAATCCTAAATTTATTTTAAGAAATTATCTTCTCTACCAGTGCATTGAGGAAATTAATGACGGAAAAACAGAAATGCTGAAAAAATTAACCCACGCTTTAGAAAATCCGTACCACACTGTTTATCCGGAATTTTCAGCAAAAAGACCTTCAGATTATGATGATGTATCGGGATGTTCAACGCTTTCGTGCAGCTCTTAATTTTAAAATCATAAAAATCAATACAAAAACTCATCAGATTTGGTGGGTTTTTTATTTTACTTTTGCAGAAAGTTTTTGCAGGTGTCAAAATTCAAAACAAAATTTATCCATTTTTTCAAATTGCTTTTTCCGTCGACGGGAATTGAACTTATTGTTTTTCTTTTCTTTCTCGTCGCTTACGGATATATGGGATCATACATTGCGATTCATCACAAAATTATCTTTGACGGAAGAATTCCCTGGGATGCGTATTTCAGCTTCGACAACAAATCTATTGTGATGACCGGCGGAAGTTTTGAAAGACACCCGCTTTCCTACTATTTTTTTAATTGGATCCGAGAACTGGCTTTACTTTTCTCTAACGGAAAAATGGATGGAAATTTCCGTTTCGCTTTAGCCTGGATGAGTAATCTTGCCGTAAGTTTAAGCATTCTTCAGGTGTTTAAATATCTTAAAAATATTATCCGTCTTCCTTTAGTTTTAAACCTTTTACTAATTCTGTTTTTCGGAGCATTTTCAACGAATATTCTCCTTTCTTTCACTCCGGAAAACTTTACCTACACTTTATTTTTCCTGACCCTCTTTCATCATTATTCAGCTATAAAATTAAAGAAAGAGAAGAAAATTCCGGCTTTAGCATTAGCTTTTTCAGGGGTTACCATCGGAGGCTTAACGGTAACGAATATTGTTAAAGTCTTTATTCCCGTCGCTTTTGAAAAGGGAGTTTTCAGAAACTGGAAAAAATTTGGGAATGCGGTTTTCAGAGGACTTTTTACCTGCGTCTGCTTTGTTTTATTATACTTAAACCGAATCGATTTTAAATATCAGAATATATTCAGCAAAACCAATGAACAGTACGAAAAATTCTCCAATGTAAATTCTACTCCTACATGGGATATGATCCTTTCGTACTTTTTCGGGGGAAATATACTTTTTTCAAATTTCCTGATCCGCGATAAACATAACATGAGCGGTTACCACTATAAAGGGATTATAATGACTGTTTATTCATCATGGATTCCTTATATTTTTATTGCCGTTTTATTGATCCTGATTTGTTGGAGTTATTTTAAAAATTTCAGAAATAAACTCGTTCAGGTTCTCATGATTTCTTTTCTGTTTGACGTTATCATTCACTGTGTTATGAGATTCGGACTTCACACGTCATACATCTACGGAGGTCATTTTGTTTTTGTGTATCCACTGTTATTAGGATGGCTATTTCATTACTACAGGCAATCACCAAAAATTCTGTCTTTTTTAACGGTGATCTTCCTCATTTTATTTGCTTATCTCATCACTAATAATTATTTAAGGATGACTGAATTCTTTTGGTTTTTAAATAAATTTTATTAAAATTTTACTTTTTATTTTGAAAAATTAAAATTCAAAATCAATAAAAAAAAGCTGAGAAATAATTTTTCCCAGCTTTTTACTTTATGCTAAATAATTTCTACTATTTTGCTTCCGCACAGAAAATTCTGTACTGTACTGCAAGCGCAGATTTAAAATATTCTCTCACTCTGGAAAGGTCAGAAGCCGCACTTTGTTTTGTGAAATAACTCCCCGCTAAAATTTTATAATTCGGTCTTAAAGAAGCATCCGTTTCCACTTTCAGGTTAGGAAATCTTTTTCTGAAATAAGCCTTTACCTCATTGGCTTCCTCATTACTTTTTACCGTTGTAATCTGAATTTTATACCCTAAAATTCTTGGATTTTTTCTGCATATCTCAGCGTTGGTAAGTTCCCTGTTCGGAACATAAATTTTAGTTGGTTTTGAAGGGCTGTAATCTTCGTCATCTTCCCTTGAAGAAGTTGCCAAAGTTGTTTTGGAACACTTATCCTCTATGCTTTCCAGAGCCGCATTCACCTTAGAATCCATCGTCATGGTAAGTTCCGTTCCCGCCAAAGTATCTTTCCTTACAACTTGTTGTGCATCAACACCATAAAATGCAAGCACAGACAGCATCGAAATTATTTTGATTAAATTTTTCATTTAAACTTGTTTGCGCAAATTTATACAAATTAAAAAATTATACCAAACATGGTTATTTAGAATAATTACAAATTAAACGGAAATGACATTTTCCCCTTTCCATATACCGTTAAATTCCTGTTAAAAATATTATTTTTGCGGGATTGATTGAATGTTCAATATTTACTAACATAAGATAATTTAAATGATTAGTTGGAGAAAGCATTATAGACAGACGTTGATCGCAATAGGCTTATTGCTATCGACCAGTGCTTCAATTTACGGGCAGGACGGCGATCCTAAGAATGGTGAGAAGCTTTTCAAAGCGAATTGTACTGCATGTCACGCACTAGACAAGAAACTGGTAGGTCCTGCTCTTGGAGGAGTAGTTGAAAGACTGAAAAAAGATCAAAATCTAGACATTGACTGGTTTCAAAAATGGATAACCAACAATGAAAAACTTAGAGCTTCCGGAGACAAGTATGCCAATGAAGTATACGAAGCCAACGGAAAAGCGGCAATGCAGGTTTTTGAAGGGAAACTTTCAGAAAAAGATATCAACGATATCTTGGCATACACCTCAAATCCTCCGGCTGAAGAGCCTAAAAAGGATGATGCAAAAGCAACAGCAGCAACAACTGATCAGGCTGCTCCTGCAAACAACACTACAACAAGCGTAGTAATCATTTCACTTTTAGCAATCGCAGCGCTATTGGTTTGGATTCTGGTAAAATTAAGACAGTTGGTAAAACTGGGTCAGTCTGAGGACTTAGCCGGTCTTAATGAAACAAGAGTAAAATCTTTCAGCGAAATCTATGCAAAATATCACTATGTAGGAAAAGGATTAATCGCAATCCTTGCGCTTCTGGCAACTTACGGAATCTGGAACTGGATCATGTGGATCGGGGTTTACAAAGGATATAAGCCGGAACAGCCTATTTATTTCTCACACAAAATTCACGCTGGAGAACAGAAAATCGACTGTCAGTTGTGTCACTCCAGTGCCAAATACGGAAAAGTATCTGAAATCCCTTCTATGAACGTTTGTATGAACTGCCACAGAACAATTTCTGAATACAACGCAGATCACTACATGGAGCCAGGAAAAGATAAGGCTTTCTATGACGGAGAAATCAAGAAAATCTATGCCGCTACAGGTTGGGATCCTGAAAAACAACAGTACACAGGAAAAACTCAGCCGGTTGAATGGACTAGAATCCACAACATGCCGGACTTCGTATACTTCAACCACGCACAGCACGTAGTAGCAGGTGAACAGGCAATCATCAATTCTTTCAACAAAAAGAACCCTAACAACAAAATTGATGTTGTATGTAAAGCTTGTCACGGAAAAATCGATACAATGAATGTTGTTCAGATGGCTAACGACTTTACAATGGGATGGTGTATCGAGTGTCACAGAACTACAGAAGTTGACATGAACAACGGTTATAATAAAGAATACTTCAAAAATCTACACGACAAGTTGAAAAAACAATACCCTAAAGATGGTGGTAAGATTACGGTAGATGCTATTGGAGGTCTTGAGTGTGGTAAATGTCATTATTAATAACTAAAAATTAGAAGTATCAAATGGCTTCAAACAAAATACAATTCAGAAGTATTCACGAACTTAAAGATCCGGCTTTAAACAATAAGCTGGCTCAGAAAGAGTTCCAGGAAGAAATTCCGGTAGAAGATTTCCTTGATGATGCGGAAAAAAACGGTTCCGCAACCTCAAGAAGAGATTTCTTAAAACTATTAGGTTTCTCTACTGCAGCAGTAACACTGGCTGCCTGTGAAGCTCCGGTAATCAAAACGATTCCTTATGTGGTAAAGCCGCATGAAATCATTCCGGGGATTCCAAACTATTACGCTTCAACGTATTTCGACGGTTTCGATTTCGCAAGCGTATTGGTAAAAACAAGAGAAGGAAGACCTATCAAAATTGAACCAAACCCGGCAGCAGGAGATTTAGGTAAAACAAATGCAAGAGCTCAGGCAAGTGTACTTTCTCTTTATGATAATGATAAAGTAAAGCAGCCTAAATTTGAAGGGAAAGACGAAACTTTCGACAAAGTAGACAGCTTCGTTATCAAAGGACTGGATGAGGCTAAAGCAGCAGGTAAAAGAATTGTTTTACTATCTCATTCTTTTGCATCCCCTACTTTCAAAAAATTATTTGCTGAATTTAAAGCTAAATATCCTACAGCAGAACTAGTAACATATGATGCTTATCCTTATGCTGCAGCATTAGACGCGGCTCAGGAAGTTTTCGGAACAAGAGCATTACCAATTTACGATCTTAAAGGAACTGAATTGGTGGTTGCATTCCAGGCTGACTTCTTAGGAGATTACAATGCGGGAGGTTTAGAATCTTCTTACGCAGTGGCAAGAACTCCGGGAAAAAATATGTTGAGACACGTTCAGGTTGAATCCAATATGTCTTTAACAGGAGCAAACGCAGATTCAAGAATCAGACTAAAACCAAGCCAGATAAACAAAACTTTAGTTGAAGTTTATAATGCAATCGTTGGTGGCGGTACATCAGATAAAACAGCATCTGAAATTGCAAAAGAATTATTGGCAAAAGGAAGCAAAGCAGTTGTTTTCGCTGATGGTTCTAAAGGAGCTCAGGTTTTAGCTCACTTAATTAACCAAAAATTAGGATCAGTAGCTTTCACCGGGAAAGCAAACTTCTTAAAAGATTTTGACAAAGCAAGATTCGAGGAATTCCTTGGATGGGTGAACGGAGGACAGGTTGGTGTATTGATCGCTAACAATGTAGATCCTATTTACTCTTACCACAAAGGAGAAGATTTCAAAAAATCGTTATCTAAAGTTCCTTATGTAATCGCTGTTGCAGATAAGAAAAATGAAATGTACAAAGCAGCGAAAGCTGTAATTCCTGTAGCCAACTGGCTGGAATCTTGGGGAGATATCGAACCACAGACAGGAGTATATTCATTAATGCAGCCTACGATCCAGAAAATCTACAAATCAAGACAGATTGAAGAATCTTTATTGGTTTGGAAAAACGGTAAAAACAATGCTGCTAATAATTATTATGATTATTTAAAAGCAAATGCTACTTCTATCTTAGGAGCAACTTCTTTCAACAAAGCTTTATATAACGGTATCAATGCTTCATCAAATGCGACAACATTATCGTACGCAGGAGGAAACGGTGCACAGGCTGTTGCTGAATTAAGCGGCTTCAAACCTTCAGATTTAGAATTGGTATTGTATACGAAGACAGCAATGGGAGACGGAACTCAGGCAAACAACCCTTGGTTACAGGAATTACCGGATCCAATCACAAGAATGTCTTGGGATAACTACTTAACAATGTCTCCGAAAGACGCAGAAAGATTGGGTATTGATAACGATCTTAACGCAAGAATGCAGTTAGACGGTTCTCTTGTAAACCTTACTGTAAACGGAGTAACAATAAAAGACGTTCCTGTATTTGTACAACCGGGACAAGCAGACGGATCAGTAGGTCTTGCGCTTGGATACGGTAAGAAAAACTCAGGAGCTACGGCAGATACCGGTGTAAATGCTTATCCTTTATTCGATGGTTCTAACTTAGTTGTTTCTAATGTTAAAATCGAGAAAACAGGAGAAGATCACGAATTTGCAGGTATCCAGCTTCAGAATACATTAATGGGACGTTACGAAATTGCTAAAGAAGTACCTTTGGCTGATTTCTTAAACGTAGCATTTGATGATGAACACGACGGATGGAACAAACCTTTGGAGTATCACACCATCAGCGGAGCTCTTCCAGCAAGAAAAATTGACCTTTGGGATGCTTTTGATGATACAGACGGACCTCACTTTAACTTATCAATTGACCTGAACTCTTGTACTGGTTGTGGAGCATGTATCATTGCTTGTCAGGCAGAAAACAACGTTCCGGTTGTAGGAAAAGAAGAAATGAGAATGTCGAGAGATATGTACTGGTTAAGAATTGACCGTTACTATTCATCAAGACAGAAGGTAGAAGTTTATGAAGGATTAAAAGAAGGAATGGCTGTACCGGAATTGTATGGTACTGCGTTCGGAGACGGTGGAGCATTGAACCATCCGGCTGACAATCCTGATGTAATCTTCCAGCCGGTAATGTGTCAGCACTGTAACCACGCACCTTGTGAAACAGTATGTCCGGTAGCGGCAACTTCACACGGTAAGCAGGGACAAAACCACATGGCTTATAACAGATGTATCGGTACAAGATATTGTGCAAACAACTGTCCTTATAAAGTAAGACGTTTCAACTGGTTTACTTATAACCTGAATGACAAGTTCGATTTCAACATGAATAACGATCTTGGAAGAATGGTTCTGAACCCGGATGTTGTGGTAAGAACGAGAGGGGTTATGGAGAAATGTTCTATGTGTATCCAAATGACTCAGACTACTATTCTTGAAGCTAAAAAAGAGAATAGAATCGTGAAGGACGGAGAGTTCCAGACAGCTTGTTCTAAAGCTTGTTCTACAGGTTCAATCAAGTTCGGAGATATGAATGACAAAGAATCTGAAGTGAGAAAGCAATATGCTTCAAACAGAAGATATTATTTACTGGAGGAGATCGGAACAAAACCAAATGTGTTCTATCACACTAAAGTAAGAAACAGAGTAGAAAAATAAAGTTTAAATAATAAATAGGTAAAAAATGTCAGGACATTACGAAGCTCCGATAAGGGAACCTCTAATTATTGGTCACAAAACTTATCACGATATCACGGAAGATATTGCACGACCTATCGAAGAAAGAGCAGGTAAATTATGGTGGATTTCATTATATGCAGCCTTAGTTCTATTCATCTATGGATTCGGATGTATCGCTTACACTATCGGAACAGGTATTGGAGCATGGGGACTAAACAGAACTATTAACTGGGGATGGGATATTACTAACTTCGTATGGTGGGTTGGTATCGGTCACGCCGGAACCCTAATCTCAGCGGTATTATTATTATTTAGACAGAGATGGAGAATGTCTGTAAACAGATCTGCAGAGGCGATGACGATCTTTGCGGTTGTACAGGCGGCAATCTTCCCGGTTATCCACATGGGTAGAGTTTGGGTAGGATATTGGGTATTCCCTTTACCAAACCAGTTCGGTTCTCTTTGGGGGAACTTCAACTCTCCTCTACTTTGGGACGTATTTGCGATCTCTACGTATTTCTCGGTATCAACAGTATTCTGGTTCATGGGATTGATCCCTGACTTTGCAATGATCAGAGACAGAGCGAAGACACCTTGGACTAAGAAAATTTATACATTCCTTGCATTCGGTTGGGGTGGTAAAGCAAAACACTGGCAAAGATTCGAAGAACTATCTTTGGTTCTTGCAGGTTTAGCAACTCCGCTTGTATTCTCTGTACACACTACCGTATCTTTTGACTTCGCAACTTCGGTTATTAAAGGATGGCACTCCACAATTTACCCTCCTTACTTCGTTGCCGGTGCGATCTTCTCAGGATTCGCAATGGTACAGACGCTATTGTTAGTTGCAAGAAAAGTATGTCACCTTGAAGATTACATCACTATGTATCATATCGAAATTATGAACATCGTAATCATCTTAACAGGTGGTATGGTAACGGTAGCTTATGCCACTGAATATTTCATCGGATGGTATTCAGGATCAAGATTTGAAGATTTCACATATCTTTCTCCTGGTGCTGCTGTTGGACCTTACTGGTGGGCTTTCTGGTCACTAATTATCTGTAACCTTGTTGTTCCTGCTTCTTTCTGGTTCAAGAGACTAAGAACGAACATTATCTGGACATTCATCGTTGCATTAATCATCAACATCGGTATGTGGTTTGAGCGTTTCGACATCATCGTTATCAACCTTTCAAGAGATTACTTGCCTGGTTCTTGGACGATGTTTAAGCCAACAATCATTGATGTGGGAGTATATTTAGGAACAATCGGATTCTTCTCTGTATTATTCTTATTATACGCAAGAACATTCCCTGTAATTGCACAGGCTGAATTAAAATCGATTTTGAAAATCTCAGGTGAAACTTATAAAGCAAAAGAAGGAGATGAGCACCACTAAAATTGTATACGGACTTTATGCGGACGACGACGATTTAATGAACGGCGTTAAAGCATTCAACGATAAAGGAATCAAAATAAACGAAGTGTATACTCCGTTTCCGGTTCACGGACTAGATAAAGCTTTAGGATTAAAGAAAACAAGAATTTCTGATGCCGCTTTCATCTACGCTTGTTATGGAGTTACAATCGGTGCTACTCTTACATGGTATGTAATGAACCACGACTGGCCTCAGAACATTGGGGGTAAACCAGCTTTCGACTGGGCTCACAATATGCCGGCTTTCGTAGTACCTATGTTCGAACTTATGGTATTCTGCGCAGCACACATGATGTCATTAACTTTCTTGGTAAGAAACAAAATGTATCCAGGAGCGCCTGCACAAAACCCGGATCCAAGAACAACGGATGATAAATTCTTAATGGAATTTGTAACTGAAGATGTAGAATCTGTAAAGCAGTTGCTTATTGAAACTGGAGTTGAAGAAATAACTGTTAAAGATGCTTAAAATGAAAAAGAATGTATTAAAAATTACAGCAGTTTTAGGTTTAACAACAGTTTTACTTAACTCTTGCGGACCAAAAGAGAACACTCCGCTGGTCTATTTCCCGGATATGTATTTTCCGGTAGCATACGATCCATTGATGAAAGCTCAGGATGCTTATTCAGATCATGAAAATGAAATTCCTGCTTTTGTTAAAAATAATTTTGCAACAGGTCTTTCTCCTGTAGAAGGATCCGTAGCTCAAAATAAAGATGGTGTTTTCGAAGAAGGATTACTTCCAAAAACACCGGATGAATACAATGCTGGTTATGATGCTTCAAAAACAGTAACAGGCTCTCCTTTAAACCCAGCAAACGCTGCAAAAGATCTTGAAAGAGGAAAAAGCCTTTTCGAGAAAACATGTTCAGCTTGTCACGGTGTAGGAGGAGACGGACAAGGGCCAATCGTTCAGTCCGGAGCATTCTCTGGTGTACCAAACTATGCAGACAGAGATATTACTGTAGGATCTGTTCATTATGTAATAACCAACGGTAGAAACGCAATGGGATCTTATGCAGGACAACTTAGCGCTGGAGACAGATGGAGAGTTGCCATGTATGTAATGGATGCTTTCAAAAAAGGAGCTGCAGCACCTGCGGCGGCTACAGCAACAGCTACGACAGCGGCTGCCCCTGCGAAATCTGAAACGATGACTACCGAAACTAAAAAATAAGAAAAGAAATGTATAGTTTTTCACCAAAATTAAAATCAACTTCTATAATCCTTCTTGTTGTAGGTTTAGTTCTTTTTGCTGTTGGTTTCTTTATGAATAAAGGAATTACTACTGAAAAAATAGAACATATGATGGAGGCGGTTCATGCTTCTGGTCATACGGCGCCTACACATTCTAGTGAAATGGTAGGACCTCAGGATCACGCAGCTCACCTTGAGCATGCTACTCTTCAGGTTCACAACCAGCCTTTAGCGGCAATACATTTTGTAGCTGTATTTTTCTTTGGAGTAAGCTGCTGCGTATTATTCTTCTATTCTATTCAGCACGCTGCACACGCAGGTTGGCCAATTATCATTACAAGAGTAATGGAAGCTATTGCTTCTTATATTCCTTACGGTGGTGCTATTCTAATCATTCTAATGATTTTAAACATCACACACCAAGGTCACCTTTTCCATTGGATGGATCCGGAATTAACAGACCCAAATTCTGCTCATTTCGATGTGATCTTATTTGAAAAAAGAATTTTCTTAAATATCCCTTTCTATGCAGTAAGAACTTTCATCTATGTATTAGGTGCTTCTTTCTTCGCTTGGAAACTGAAAGCTCAGTCTAAAAAAGTAGACGAAACAAAATCAAGAGTAGAATATCAAATGCTTTACAGATGGGCAGTAGGATATATCGCATTCTTCGGTTTTGCTTCTGCAGCTTGGGCTTGGGACTGGTTGATGTCTATTGATCCTCACTGGTATTCTACCATGTATATCTGGTATTCAATGGTGAGCTGCCTTTCAAGTGGTATTGCGGTAATTATTCTTTTAAGTGTTTATTTAAAGAAAAACGGATTCCTTCCACAGTTCAACGATAACCACTTACATGATTTAGGAGTATTCCTTTTCGCGACAAGTATGCTTTGGACGTATACATGGTTTGCACAGTTCATGCTATACTGGTACGCAAACATTCCGGAAGAGGTTAACTATTTCTTCGGAAGATTCCAGCACTACTCTCCTACTTTCTTACCAATGCTTATTGTAAACTTCTTATTACCGTTATTGGTACTAGTAAGCAGCAGCATCAAGAGAAACTACAAAGTGGTTACAACAATGGCAGTAGTCGTAATTTGTGGTCACATCTTAGATTACTTCAACATGGTAATGCCGGGAACAGTAGGACCATACTGGAAAACTCCTGAAGTATTCATCTTAATCTTAGGAGCAATCTTATTCGTAGTTGGATTATTTATGTTCACTGTGCTTTCAGCATTATCTAAACTTAAACTGATCCCTACAGGTAACCCTTACCTTCACGAATCTGAAATTTATGAATATCCTTTCTAAGGAATTTGTAACAAGATAAAAACAAAAAAGACTGATTGTAATGATCAGTCTTTTTTTTGCTTTTTTGTGCAGAAATAAAAAAAACAATGCAACCTTTTTAAGTTTTCGTTGTCATATAATCAAAGAATGATTTAACTAAAAAAACATTAATTGTATCAATCATGAAAAAAAATCTCCTGTTATTATTTTTAACAATCCTCGTAAACTTCATCAATGCACAAAGTATCACTTTCGTTTCAGAAAAAACCAATAAGCCCCTTCCTAAGGTTTCTGTGTTTGGGAAAGACGGGAGCATTTTAGCTTATTCGGATATCGACGGAAAAATCGACAGGCAGTCCATAAAACCGGATCAGGAAAAGTTTCAGCTCATCTACGATAATATGTCTGTTGCTACTTTGTCCTATGCGGATTTCGACAAAGAAATTATTAAAGTGGATGACAGGGTAAAAGATATCGAACGTGTTGTCATAAAAAATAACAAACCCGCAAAATACATTTTTGTAAAAGGAAATTTTAACACTTACGTTACCGTAAACAATAAACTAAACTGCTACACAGACGGAATCATTACTTACATTTTTGATAATAAAACAAAAAAACTGAAAAGTGCCAATGTAGAACAATACAGAGCATTCAGGATTGAAGATAAAAATGTTGATAAAAAACTGACAGCTTCTTTTGATTATGGTAAAATGATGAATGTTCCTGAGATGAAAGATGTCGGAAATATTCAGGAATATAAAAAAAAGAATGCCGTCATTAAAGAACTGAAAGGAGACCGGAAAGATCAGATCGAAATTGCTCACAGTGCTTTACAGGAAAAAGAAGTAAATTTTTTAGGATACCGTTTTTACGATGTAAGAGTAATCTCAAATGCTTCTTACGAAAAAGAAAGCAGTAAGACCTTAAGAGAGCTTCTGGAATTTAACGACATTCGATTTATCAAATTAAAACACAAAAGTGAACCGGACTACAATCAGTTGATTTACTACAGCAATTTTTATCCTGCAGAAATAGAATTCAGAGACAATAATGATATCGAAAGTGTAAATTTGAATACCAGTAAAAGCAGCTATACAACTAAATACTGGGAAGATTCATCTTTTCCGAATATGCAGACTGTTTTCAGTTCGTTTTTCAGAGATCAGCTCAAAGAGCAACAAAATAAAAAATAAAACCCGCTATTAATAAAGGTTTTATTATTTTTGTGGTAAACCGAAAAAAAATGAAAAAGTTTTCTTTTCTACTAATTTTCAGCCTGTTGCTTTTCACAGCATGCAAGAAAGATCATGTAGATGCTACCAATACTAAAACCTTGCAGGCGAGTATCAATGATATGACGGCAAGTTTACCTACCATTAAACAGATTAAATTTAACGAAGCACTTTACATCCTAAAAACTTTCGGTGTGGAAGCCGATGGCGATTTTGCCGAACTGAAAGCTTTAGGACAACTGATTGACGGAAAAAAAGTGCCCGAAATTATGGCAATGGCAGATCAGGTAGCCCAGAAAAACGGAATCGAATGGGCAAGTACAGCGCCGCCTTCATTAGGAGCATTAGGAGAAATGAACATCTTCGGAAACGAAACAGCTAAAGAAAGCGACCCGAATGACGTAAAAGCCAATTCATTAAGTATTACCACAAGACCGACTGGAGATGACGGAACAGGTGCGCCTACTGCGCTTCAGATCGTTCCGAGATTAGTTGATAACGCAGGAAATCCTGTATCCTTTACAGGAGCAGGTCTGGAAGCAACGCTGGAAGTTTTCAGCAATGGAGTAAAGCTTTCTACGGCAAAAAATTTAATGCAGGATAACAATTTCAAAGGATTTAATTTAAAATTCTCTTCACTTCCTGCAGCTCAGGTTGTTGATAATAAAATCGACATCACAGTTTCTGTAAAAACAACAGCAAAAACTTTCAAAATGACAAAAATCGGATTAGACGTAAATCCTCTTTTACTGAAAGTTCCGGCTGCACCGAAAGTAGATTCAACAGCAGTTATTCAGGATCCCGCTGTAATCGATCCGAATAATCCGAATGCAACGGTTCCTTCCACAACAGATCCAAATGCAGCCACACCTACAACTCCTGCAGCACCAAAACAGCCAGCTTCAGATCCGAAAAGTACCGTTTCAGGATTTTTAAATAACGTAAGCGCTCAAAACCTAAAAGCTGCGTACAACTCTGCAAGCAACCCGAGTTGGGGAAGCTATGAGTCATTCTCAAACCCGACTTCAGGATTTGGTTCGGTGAAAAACGTAAGCGTAAAAAACATCACCACCAATGCTTCCAATGCAACTTCTGCAAGTGTGAGTGCAACGTATGATGTAACGGATAAAAGTGGAAAAACAACTTCGCTGAGAGCAACTTTCGGACTTAAAAATGTAAACGGAGACTGGAAAATTTCCAGCTACAAAATCAATCCATAAAAAATGGCATCGCAGCAGCTCATCACAAAACTGGAAGAAACCATTGAAAATATACCTGATTTTCCGATTCCGGGAATTCAGTTTAAGGACATCTCTCCTATTTTCCTGAACCCGAAACTGTATGAAGAGGTGATTGCAGATCTGGTACAATTCAGCAAAGGAAAAGTTGATGCAGTCTGCGGAATTGAAAGCAGAGGTTATCTTTTCGGGATTGCCATCGCTGTTGCATTAGAAGTTCCTTTTATTTTAATCCGAAAAGCAGGAAAACTTCCGCCACCCGTCATTTCAGAAAAATATGATCTGGAATACGGAAGTGCTGTTATCGAAACCCGAGAAGGACAGTTAAAATCCGGACAAAGAGTCCTGATTCATGATGATCTTTTAGCAACGGGAGGAACAACAGAAGCTGCCGCTAAATTGGTTGAAAAACAAGGCGCAACCGTTTCCCAATTCAGTTTCCTAATTGGATTAAAAGATTTAAAAGGCGAAGAAAAACTGAAGAAATTTAATGCAGAAATTTATCATATTTTAGAATATTAAACTGAATTAAATTAGATGCTTCGACAAGCTCAGCATGACAACGCTAATAATTTAACGTTACATCAATATATATAGTATCAGAGATGTCATGCTGAGCTTGTCGAAGCATCTTTTTAGTAAATTCACGATTCATAATTAACAATTCTACTTGATTAATTCAAATAAAATCAACAATACGCACAAAGTATTTTGTAAATCATTCAGAAACAATTAAATTTGCATTTCAATTTTTAATAATTTATGGCAAAAATTACAAACGAGCAGGAAGGTAAAGAAACGGTTGAGTTTTTTAAAGATCTTGACAGAGAAGCTTTAAACACAGAAAGGTTCCTTGAAAAATATTCAAAACCTTTGGGAATTGTTTTCGGACTACTTATTTTAGGGGTTCTTGGTTTCTTCGGTTACAAACAATTTGTTGTAGCTCCTAAAAATGCAGAAGCTGTAAAAAGTTTCCTGGCTGCTCAGAAAAATCTTGCTGACGGTAAAGATAAAGAAGCTTTAGGCGGAAAATCTGCTGCAAATCCGGGTTTCTTAGGAACTTATAACGAATATTCTGCAACCAACGTAGGAAAGCTTTCAGCTTACAACGCTGGATTGGTGAAATTCAAGGAAGGAAAGTTTCAGGAAGCTTACGATCTTTTAGACAGTTTTTCATCCGACAACAAAACGTTGATGGCAATGAAATACGGAGCAATGGCAGATGCAAAATCCGGTCTTAACAAAAATGATGAAGCACTTCAGTTATTAGACAAAGCGGCTTCAGCTTCAGACGATCCTTACACAACGTATTATTTTACAAGAAAAGCAGGTATTTTAGCTTTAGGATTAAAGAAAAATGCAGAAGCTAAAAAGTATTTTGCAACAATCGACGAAAAATATCAGGACTACGACAACGGAATGTCTGATTCTTATATTGAAATGACTAAATATTACTAAACAATGGCAACAGTTAATCTTTCTGATTACAAGCCACTTAACATAACCAATGCCGATGATTTTTCTATCGGCATTGTTTTTTCTGAGTGGAATGATTTTGTAACCTACAATCTTCGTGATGCAGCTCTGGAAATTCTTCAAAAAGAGGGAGTAAAATCTGAAAAAATTTCTCTTTTTCCGGTTCCGGGAGCGTTTGAGTTAAGCTATGCAAGTATGCAGCTTTGTAAAGAACGAACCTTTGATGCAGTAATTGCGATCGGATGTGTGATCCGTGGAGAAACACCACATTTCGACTATGTCTGCTCCGCAGTTGCACAGGGAATTAAAGATTGTAATGTTCTGACGGATACTCCGACGATTTTCTGTGTTTTAACAGACGATACAAAAGAACAGTCGATTGCGAGAAGCGGCGGCGATCTTGGGAACAAAGGAGTTGAAGCGGCTGTTACGGCTCTGCAAATGATTGATTTTAAAAAGAATCTTTCCGGCAGAAAAGGAAATATCGGATTTGGAAATTCGTAATTTTCCGAAGTGAAAAATATTTAAAAAGGACTATTCTTCAATAGTTCTTTTTTTGTCCCAGAAAGTTATCTCCCGAATATATATTGTGGTATTTTAAAAAAATATACGCTCAAGTAATATTCAATACTTATTTTTGTAAGAATTCATATTCAAATCATAACAATGTTTGTTCAGAAAACAAAACCATTTCTTTATTTAGGAATCTTTTACCTTATCATTTCTTTAATCATAAGGATTGTATTTTTCTTCCATCCCATTACCACAGCCAGTTTTGGAGTGTTTGAAATTTTAAAAATAATTTTGGTGGGTGTTCTCAATGATGCTTTGGTTTTTATTTTAGCCAGTACCTTTTTAGCCCTCTATTTTTTATTTCTCTCCAATTCAAAATATCAGAAACCTTACGGACAGATTATTTTGGGAATTTTAGTGCTCTTTTTCCTGTACATCCTTCTGATTCCGAACAATATCTTCAAACAATATGGTGGCTCAGTTGCAGAAATTGCTCTGGCTTTTATCGGGTTAAAAATTATATGCTTCGCATTAATGCTTTTCCTCCCAAAACAACGTTTGAAAATAAGAAACATACTTTATTTCATAACCCTGTTTCTGTATGTTTTACTCATCGTATTCAACGCAGTAAGTGAATATTTCTTCTATAACGAATTCGGATTGAGATACAATTTCATCGCGGTAGATTATCTCATCTATACCAACGAAGTGATTGGAAACATCATGGAAAGCTATCCCGTTGTTCCTCTTTTCTCAGCAATTTTTATCGTAACACTTTCCATTACATTCTTCATTTTTAAGAAAACAAAAAAAGAACTTTCAGATCTTCCGAATCTGAAACAGAAATTTATTTTACTGGGATCGTTTATTCTTCTGGTAGGAGTAAGCTTGTTCGGATTAAATTTCACAACAAAGATTAAAGGAAACAGCGTTTTTGAAGAAGAGATTCAGGCAAACGGTCTTCCGAAATTCTATTGGGCATTTACCCACAACGAGCTGGATTATTTCCAGTTTTATCCAGAAATCAATCAGAGTCAGGCAGAAAAAAACTTTTTAAGCCAGTTTGCGCCGCCTGTTCTGAAAAGAAATATTCTTTCTGCGGAACCGGAACTGAAAAAAAATGTGGTTTTAATTTCTATTGAAAGTTTATCGGCAGATTTTCTAGCACATTATGGAAATACGCAGAAAATCACTCCTTTTTTAGACAGTTTAGCCGATAAATCATTAATGTTCACCAATCTTTACGCTACCGGAAACAGAACCGTTCGTGGTCTGGAAGCATTAACGCTCTGTATTCCGCCTACAGCCGGAGAAAGCATTATTAAAAGAGAGAACAACAAAAACAAATTTACCACAGGAAGTGTTTTCAAATCGAAAGGATATGATGTAAAATTTTTGTACGGAGGATACAGCTATTTCGATAATATGCAGGATTTCTACGCCGGAAACGGTTATGACATTGTCGACAGAAATAATTTCAAGCCGGAAGAAATCACGTTTGCAAACGTTTGGGGCGTTGCCGATGAAGACATGGCAAAAAAAGCCATCCAAACCATGAATGCCGAAGCAAAATCCGGAAAGCCTTTCTTCAATCATTGGATGACAGTTTCCAACCATAGACCTTTTACCTATCCTGAAGGAAAAATTGATATCCCCGGAAATGCAAAATCCCGTGAAGGCGGTGTAAAATACACAGATTATGCTTTGAAAAAATTCTTCGAAATGGCTAAAAAACAGAACTGGTATAAAAATACGGTCTTCGTGGTCATTGCAGACCATTGCGCTTCCAGTGCAGGAGATACAGAACTTCCAATGGATAAATACCGAATTCCTGCGATGGTTTTCTCGGAAGGATTTATCCAGCCGCAGAAATTTACCCAAACCATGTCTCAGATCGATGTGATGCCAACTGTTTTAGGTTTGCTGAATTTCAGTTATCAATCGAAATTTTTAGGTCAGGACGTTTTCAGCAAAGAATTTCAGCCGAAAGCTTATGTAGCAACGTATCAGGATTTAGGATTTGTAAAAGATAATTATTTAACGGTTATTTCTCCTTTAAGAAAAATTAAGCAATACGCTTTGGTCCAGCAGAAAAACAATCTTGCTCCGGAATTTAATATTTATTTTGATGAAAATCCATTAAAGGAAAAAGAACAGAACAAACCGATGGTGGATGCAACGATTTCAGCATATCAGTCGACTTCTTTCTGGCTGAAAAAAAATCAGCTGAATCGATAAATATTTTGAAAATATCATAATCCGCACAAAAATTGTATGGTTTAAATTTTTAAATTTACCAACAAATAAAAAATACAAACTATGAGATGGACTGACGACAGAGGTGGTAATGTGGAAGACAGACGTGGACTTGGCGGCGGAGCCGTTGTAGGAGGCGGACTGGGAACGCTTATTATTGCTGCAATTATATTCTTTTTGGGAGGTGATCCTTCCTCGATTCTTTCTTCGGGAGCGGGTTCCGGATCTCCGAGAACGGAGCAGAGAGAACTGACTGCGGAAGACAAAAAAATCGGAGAAATGGTAGACATGATGGGAAAATGGAACATCACGACATGGGATCAGGTTTTTCAGGAAAACGGAATGCAGTATACTCCACCGAAAATTATCCTTTTTTCGGAAACCACACAATCCGGCTGCGGAGTGGCACAGTCTGCAATGGGACCGTTTTACTGTCCTGCAGATCAGTCTGTTTACATGGACATGAGCTTTTTTAATGAACTACAGCAAAGATTCGGAGCTAAAGTAACGGAATTTACGGTAGCCTATGTTTTGGCGCATGAAGTGGGACATCATGTTCAGACGCTTTTAGGAACAACGCAAAAAGTAGATCAGCTAAGAAGAAGCGGAAAATATTCTGAAGCAGAAATGAACAGGGTTTCTGTTGCCACAGAACTTCAGGCAGATTTTTACGCAGGAGTGTGGGCAAGAAGAACGGATGCAGAAAAGCACATTCTTGAACCCGGAGATATTCAGTCGGCTATTGAAGCGGCTGAAGCGGTAGGTGATGATAATATCCAGAGAAGATCACAGGGATACGTTAATCAGGAAAGTTTTACGCACGGATCCTCTGCGCAGCGTAAAGAATGGTTTATGAAAGGATATAACACCGGAGACATCCGACAGGGAGATACTTTCAACCAGCTTTTGAAATAATTATTTAAATCAGCCAAATAAAAAACCCTGAAGAACCAATCTTCAGGGTTAATTTTTATTGTAATTCTATCGGGTTACTGTTTCTTTTTGCTTCCTCTTTTACTCTTTCTTCCATCCGTTTTCTGAAATCTCCGGAATTTCCTCCTCCGAATCCACCACCGCCACGGTTTCCACCACCGCCGTCAATTCTCATCGGCGCACCCATTCCGCCGCCCTGCGTCATAAATGACATCGGGTCTTCCATAAACTTTTTCTGCTGTTTTACATAATCGCCTCTTTTTACTTTAATGGTATTTCCGAACTGATTCATTGTTGGGAAATCTGCGATTTTATAATTTTTCATTAAGTCGAAAGAATATTCTCCTTTATCGTCTTCTACTTTCACAATAAGTCCCGGAAGTCCACCAAATTTATATGGTCCGTCCTGATAAGGCAGATCTGTGGTAAACCAAGCCGTCCATTTTCTTCCTCCAAAATCCGTTTCTGCTTTCTGAACTTTATAATCTCCGATTTTTGTGGTTTCCGAAGAAATTTTCCAGTTGATCGGGCGGTCTTCCTCGTAAGTATAAATATCTCTTCCGATTCTGTCTTTGAACGTCATTTTCTGGCTTTTCTTATCTTTTTCAACAGAATAATTGATGTTGGATCGTAAAGCTTCCATCTGATCCCTGTTAAAACCTCTTGCTCCTCCACTTTGCATGGCAGCCTGAATCACAGAATCTCTTTTAATTCTGTTTTCGGAATAAAAAACAGATTTTTCCGGAGAAATGTCCAGATACGCATTTTCTGTTTTCGTATCTGTTTTATTGGACGCATCGGGTTTCATCGTCACCTGATATACAAATCTGTTGGTCTGTGCAAAAGCCGTCTGCATGAACAAAGCCAAAGCAAGAATGCCTAATTTTTTCATTTATAGTATATTTTTATTGTAAACTGTAATTTTAAAGACTACACAAAAAAACAGTGAAATCTTTGTTTTATTTATAGATTTAAAATCCCGATCAAAGTTAAATCAAAAACAGGCTTTACGACGTTTATTAAGAAAATTTAAATATTTTTAACCGTAAATTTATCACTGAAATACATCTATTAAGAACAGAATCATCAAAATAGATATCTTCGATTTGAGATTGCGGAAATTAGTTCGTATTTTTGCATCATTAAATCATTCTAAATAAATACAATGATAAAAGTATCAGATCAAGCAAAAGCAAAAGCCATTCAGCTGATGACAGAGGACGGTTTTAAGCCTTTTGAAGACTATATAAGAGTTGGGGTGAAAAGCGGAGGATGCTCTGGTTTAGAATATGTTCTTAAGTTTGACAACGAAAAAACAGATACCGACCAGATTTTTGAAGACAATGATATCAAAATTATTGTAGATAAAAAATCAATCCTCTATTTAGCAGGAACCATTCTTGAGTATTCGGGAGGTTTAAACGGAAAAGGATTTGTTTTTAACAATCCGAATGCATCCAGAACTTGCGGATGCGGTGAGAGTTTTTCTTTGTAAAAAAAGACATTGGATGCAGATTTCAGATTTGGATAAAAAATCAGATCTGAAATCTGTCTTCTAAAATCTTAAAAAAAAATAATGAATAAATATACTGAAGACGATCTAAGAGTCGATCTGGAAAATAAAAAATACGAATTCGGCTGGGAAACAAAAATCGACTACGAAGATTTCCCAACGGGTTTAAATGAAGACATCGTCCGTGCAATTTCTGCTAAAAAAGAAGAGCCGGAATGGATGACGGAATGGCGTCTGGAATCTTTCAGAATCTGGCAGAAAATGACGGAGCCGGACTGGGCAAATATTAAATATGAAAAGCCGGATTTTCAGGCGATTAAATATTATGCTGCGCCAAAAGTAAAACCTGAGCTGGAAAGTCTGGACGAAGTAGATCCTGAATTACTGAAGACATTCGAAAAATTAGGAATCAATATTGAAGAACAGAAAAGACTTTCAGGTGTTGCCGTAGATATTGTAATGGATTCCGTTTCTGTAAAAACAACGTTTCAGGATACTTTGATGGAAAAAGGAATTATTTTCTGCTCCATTTCCGAAGCAATAAAAAACCATCCTGATTTAGTAAGAAAATATCTTGGAAAAGTAGTTCCGAGAGGAGATAATTTCTATGCAGCTCTTAATTCTGCAGTATTTTCTGACGGAAGCTTCTGCTACATTCCGAAAGGCGTAAGATGTCCGATGGAATTGTCTACGTATTTCAGAATCAATCAGGCAGGAACAGGTCAGTTTGAAAGAACGCTTGTGATTGCGGATGAAGGAAGCTATGTTTCTTATCTGGAAGGTTGTACAGCACCGTCAAGAGATGAAAACCAGCTTCACGCAGCGGTTGTTGAGCTGATCGCAATGGATGATGCTGAAATTAAATATTCCACCGTTCAAAACTGGTATCCGGGAAATGAAGAAGGAAAAGGAGGGGTTTTCAATTTCGTAACCAAAAGAGGACTTTGTGAAAGAAATGCAAAAATCTCATGGACTCAGGTTGAAACCGGTTCTGCGGTAACATGGAAATATCCGTCTTGTATTCTGAAAGGAGATCATTCCATCGGTGAATTCTACTCTATCGCCGTTACGAATAATCACCAATATGCAGATACAGGAACCAAAATGATCCACATCGGTAAGAATACCAAATCTACCATCATTTCCAAAGGTATTTCCGCAGGAAAATCCAATAATTCCTACAGAGGTCTTGTAAAAGTAATGCCTTCTGCAAAAGGAGCAAGAAATTTCTCTCAGTGCGATTCTTTACTGATGGGAAATGAATGTGGAGCTCATACTTTCCCGTATATTGAAATTAAAGATCCGACTGCACAACTGGAGCACGAAGCAACGACTTCAAAAATCGGGGAAGACCAGATTTTTTACTGCAACCAGAGAGGAATTGATACAGAAAGAGCTATTGCTCTGATTGTAAACGGTTTCAGCAAAGAAGTTTTAAATAAACTGCCAATGGAATTTGCTATTGAAGCTCAGAAACTACTTGAGATTTCATTAGAAGGTTCTGTGGGATAATTTTATTTTATCGCAAAGCTAAACTAAGATTTTTTAGTCGCTTACTATTTATTCTCAAGATAAACAAAGGCGCTAACGCTTAGGAAAGTGATACAAAGTTTTTAAATTGAATTCCTACAATTAACTTGTGTATCTTTGCGAAAATTATACAAATGACAGAAAATGAAATTTCAAAAATTGTTTTTGAAAGTGGATTAAAAATTCACAGAAAATTAGGAATAGGCTTGTATGAAAGCATTTATGAAGAATGTTTATTTTATGAATTGAAAAAAGCCGGGATTAATGTGGAAAAGCAAAAATCTCTCAATATTCAATACGAAGAACTATTTTTAGAAAATGCTTTCAGAATGGATTTACTAGTTGAAAACAAAGTGGTTTTAGAGATAAAATCTGTTGAAAATTTAACCAATTTTCACGCTGCACAAATAAAAAATTATGTAAGACTTGGAAATTATAAGTTAGGAATGCTTATCAATTTCAATTCTCAACTTTTTAAAAACGGAGTTATGAGAATTGCAAATGGTCTTGATTAATTTCAGATATAAATGTAATTAAACAAATAGTATTTCATTGATAAGCGTTAGCGCCTTTGTTTATCTTATAAAAGCAAAGGAAGATTAAAAAATCTTAGTCTAGCCTTGCGATAAATTTAAACGTATGTTAGAGATAAAAAACTTACACGCCAAAATTGAAGACGGCGACAAAGAAATTTTAAAAGGAATTAATCTTGAAATAAAGCCGGGTGAAGTTCACGCCATTATGGGACCGAACGGAGCCGGAAAATCTACGCTTTCTTCTGTTATCGCAGGAAAAGAAGATTATGAAGTTACACACGGAGAAATTATCTTCGGAGGTGAAAACATCATCGAAGATGCTCCTGAAGAAAGAGCCCACAAAGGAATTTTCCTTTCTTTCCAGTATCCGGTAGAAATTCCGGGCGTTTCTGTAACCAACTTCATCAAAGCAGCGATGAACGAAAACAGAAAAGCTAACGGATTGGGAGAAATGCCGGCAAAAGAGATGTTGGCAATGATTCGTGAGAAATCTGAAAAATTAGGCATTAAAAAAGATTTCCTTTCAAGATCTTTAAACGAAGGGTTTTCCGGAGGTGAAAAGAAAAGAAACGAAATTTTCCAGATGATGATGCTGGATCCGAAACTGGCTATTTTGGATGAAACAGATTCCGGATTGGACATTGATGCGTTAAGAATTGTTGCAGATGGTGTAAATGCTTTCAAAAACGAAGGGAATGCAGTTCTTCTGATTACCCACTATCAGAGATTGCTGAACTATATTCAGCCTGATTTTGTTCACGTTTTAGCCAACGGAAAAATCATCAAAACCGGTGATAAATCTCTTGCGTTAGAGCTTGAAGAAAAAGGGTACGACTGGCTTTTAAATTAATTAAAAGATTAAAAAATTCAGAGATTTTATTTGATCTCTTAGTTTAACAATTTCAGCCAAACAAAAAAAGAAAAAATGGTGCAAACCACAGATATACCAGTAATGGCATTAAAAGAACAGATCATACAAAACCATAATGAATTTTTGGAGAGCCTTCGTCACAGATTTCTGGATGAAGATCGTAAAGCAGCTCTTCAGAGGTTCGAAAAAGCTGGTTTTCCTACCAAAAAGGACGAAGAATATAAATATACCAACCTAAAGGAAATTACTGAGAAAAACTACAACTTTTTCCCAAAAGAAAGTCATAACATCACCAAAGAGCAGTTGGATCAGCTTCATTTAGGTGAAGAGAATTTCGACTGGATTACTTTCGTGAACGGTAAACTTCATAAAGAATTATCTAAAGTTTCCATTGAAAATGTTGAGTTTCTTTCATTCAATTATGCATTGAATGATGAGAAACACAGAGATGTTTTCGAGAAATATTTCAACACGATTGCTGAAGATCAATCTGCTTTCACGAATTTAAATCAGGCATACTGCAAATACGGTTTCTTTCTTAAAGTTCCGAAAAATGTAGTGATTGAAAAACCGATTCATGTTTTTTACATTTCTCAGAATCAGGAAGAAAACACGTTCTACAATACGAGAAACCTTTTAATCGTAGAAGAGGGCGCCAAAGTGGAAATTATTGAAAGTCATCATAATTTTGACAGCACGTATGTGTTAACAAATTCTGTTACGGAAATTTTCACCTATCCGAACGCAAAAGCGGACTGGCATAAAGTTCAGAACGATAACGATACTTCTTATCTGATTGACAATACTTTCGCAAAACAGGAAAAAGACAGCTTAACGACTGTAAATACGTTCTCTTTCGGAGGTAAGCTGGTAAGAAATAATTTAGATTTTATTCAGAACGGATCGAATATCAATTCATTCATGAACGGAATTACCATTATCGGAAAAGATCAGTTGGTAGATCATCACACGGCGGTTCACCATAATCAACCAAATTGTGAAAGTTACCAGAATTACAAAGGTATTTTCGACGGAAAATCTCACGGGGTTTTCAACGGAAAGGTTTTCGTAGATAAAATTGCCCAGAAAACGAATGCTTATCAGCAAAACAACAACGTTTTACTCAGCGAAGGAGCAACGATTGATACCAAACCTCAGCTTGAAATTTTTGCAGATGATGTAAAATGTTCTCACGGTTGTACAGTAGGACAATTGAATGAAGATGCGTTATTTTATCTGAGAGCAAGAGGGATTTCTAAAAAGGAAGCTCAGGCGTTATTGTTATACGCTTTTGCGAACGATGCCATGCAGAACATTGACATCGAGCCATTAAAAGAAAAAATTTCAAAACTTCTTGCCAAGAAGCTTCAGGTTGATATAGAGTTTTAACAATATATAATTGATCAATACGAAGGCTGTTTCATTTTTGGAACAGCTTTTATTTTTTTTTTACTCTTAAAAATTTACATCACATAAGTTATTTTTTTCAATGGATTTATAAATTCATAGAAAATCTACATCAGGAATGGATCATTTCAGTGAATCTCATTTTGTTTTTTAAATATTCAGGTAAATTCTTTTAAGAAAATCATTATTTAAAAATTTTTCTACATTTACGGCAAACACATAAAAAATGCTGATTAAAGTCTATGGAAGTGCCATTCATGGAGTCGCGGCACAAACCATTACGATAGAAGTAAATATAGATACAGGCGGAGTCGGCTACCATCTGGTCGGACTTCCGGATAACGCCATCAAAGAAAGCAGTTATAGAATTTCTGCTGCTCTGAAAAACGTCGGCTTTAAGATTCCCGGAAAGAAAATTACGATCAATATGGCTCCTGCAGATCTCAGAAAGGAAGGCGCTGCTTATGACCTGAGTATTGCCATCGGAATTCTTGCCGCTTCAGATCAGATTGTTGCCGAAAATATTCATGAGTATGTGATTATGGGGGAACTTTCTCTGGACGGAACTTTACAGCCCATAAAAGGGGTTCTTCCCATTGCGATTCAGGCTCGTGAAGAAGGTTTTAAAGGAATTATTCTGCCCAAACAGAACACCCGCGAAGCAGCAATTGTTAACAGTCTTGATGTTTTTGCCGCTGAAAATATCAAAGAAGTTATTGACTTTTTTAATGAAGGAAAACCACTCCCAAAAATCGAAGTAGATACACGGAAAGAATTTCAGGAAAAGATTAACGATTTTCCTTTTGATTTTTCTGAAGTGAAAGGACAGGAAGCTGCAAAAAGAGCAATGGAAGTTGCCGCAGCGGGAGGACACAATATCATCCTGATCGGACCACCCGGAAGCGGAAAAACAATGCTTGCCAAAAGAGTTCCGAGTATTTTGCCGCCTTTAACTTTAAAAGAAGCGCTGGAAACAACAAATGTCAATTACAAAAGTAAATGATAATATACAACTAAAAATGATAAACTTATAACATTCATAATAATATCATTGTATTAGTGCAACATGAAATACCGTGTTTTTACTAGATATTTATTCACTAATTTTTAAGAATTTTAGCGCAATTGTATATTTTCTCAAAAATAATACATGAATTACGGTTTACCGTAAAAAGTTATAAAGATTAGATATTAATTTTGATATAAATCACTAAAGTATGTGGAATGACAACGAATCTCTTTCGGACTATATTGATTATAGTTATTTAATGAAAGCAGTAACAACAATAATTGATAAAGATAATCTATTGCCTTGTAGTATTGGAATTTATGGAGATTGGGGAAGTGGAAAGTCTAGTTTAATGAAAATGATTGAAAAAAAATATGAAAATGAAGAAAATATTTTGGTAATTAAATTTAACGGATGGTTATTTGAGGGATATGAAGATGCAAAATCTGTATTAATGGGGCGGATTGTAGATGAAATAATAAACAAACGAACATTTTCAGAGAAAGCTATTAAATATGCGGCTAAATTATTAAAAAGAATAGATTGGATTAAAGTCGCAGGATCATCGTTGAAATATGGAATGAGTTTTTTAACATTAGGACCGGTAGGACTTGCTGGGGTGTCATTGGCTGATGCAATGGGGAAAATGAGCGATGGGGATTATGAAAAATATATAAAAGAAAGACAAGGAAAAGAAATAGAAGACTCAGACGAGAGTTTGAGAAATAATATCCAGGAATTTCACAAAAATTTTGAATCACTTATTGATGAAACAAAAATAGACAAAATTATAGTATTTATAGATGATCTTGATCGCTGTTCTCCTGATACAATAATAGGTACTCTTGAAGCTATTAAGCTTTTTTTATTTACGAAGAAAACGGCTTTTGTAATTGGAGCAGATGAAAGATTAATCAAATATGCTGTTAAAAGAAGATTCCCGGAATTAGCTGGGGAAAATCTTGAGATAGGTAGAGATTATCTAGAAAAGTTAATTCAATATCCTATTCGAATTCCCCCTTTAAATAAAATAGAATTGACGACATATGTTAATTTGTTATTTTCTCAATTATATTCTGTAGATACAGATGATTTTGAACTGAGAAGAAATGAGGTTATAAATGCAAAATCAACAAATGGATTTGATTTTGCCTTAGACCAAAGTAATATTTCTGATTTTTTTCGTATCGGTAATCAGGAGTTTGAAGATGCAATTGCTCTTTGTTCTCAGATAGTACCGGTTTTGAGCACTGGTTTAAATGGAAACCCTAGACAAGCAAAAAGATTTCTTAATACTCTGTTAATAAGAATTAGCATGGCTTCTGCAAAAGGAATAGAATTAAAGAAAAGAGTGCTTGCAAAATTAATGTTGTTAGAATATTTCAAGCCAGAAACATTTACAGATTTTCATGATATTCAAGCAGAGAATAATGGTGCTATTCCTCTGATAGATAAGTTAGAAACAATTACTTATGGACAAGAAAATGCTGAGTCTAAAGATACATCAGAAGGAGATGAAGCAAGCTCAGAAGAGAAGATATTATTAGAAGATAATTGGATTGTTGAGTGGATCCAAAGTGAACCTAAATTAGGAAAAGAAAATTTACAACCTTACTTCTATTTCTCTAGAGATAAATTAACAATTAGCGCAGTTAATTTTCAGCGTATGACCCCAAAGGCACAAGAAACAATTCGGAGATTATTAGGTGATTCTGAAATTGTTCGTAAGTCTGCAATAAAATCACTAAGTACATTATCTTCTAGCGAAGCAGCATCTGTTTTTGAAGCTTTGACAGAAAAGGTGAAACAGGAAGAAAATCTTAATGACAGCAAAGCTTTTAAAGCATTATTTTATTTATGTGAGGAAAAATCAGATTTGAAATCACAAGCTATTACTTTTCTTACAAAATATCCAGACCATAAATTACCATTAATCGCTATAACACTTACTGATAGGCTATTGAGGACTTCTAATCCTGAAGCTTTAAACCATCTTTTTAGTGTATGGAGTAAATCTGCTAATGAAAACTTTGCAAAGATTGTTAGAAAAAAAATAAAATAATTAATAAATCATGGGAACATCAGCTTCAAACGGGGGACCAACAGGATCTCCACCACTTTTACCTGATTGGTTTAGTCCTAATCCACCAGAAAGAGAACAAAATGAACAACAACCGGAAACCGAAAATAATGATCTTGAGAATGATACGGCAAATAATGATCAGCAAGAAGAGCAATCTCAAGATGAAGCTTTAGAACAAATAAATCCATTGAATCAATCCAAAGATTGGGGGAAATCTAAAGGAGCTCTAACTAGGCTATCAAATGCAAGATCTGGAGCATCAATTAGAAAGGCTGGCAAAAATTATGTAAACAGTTTAGGCGGAAGTAGAGGAGCAACAAGAGCCGCTGTGCAAGGTGTAATAACAGGTAAAAACTATGCGAACTTCTTAGGAAGTATAGCTGAAGGAGGGATAGCAAATGCTTTACAGGGGCTCGGAATAGATGAGTTTATTGGGAGAACCTCGGAAGAGGTTTGTATAGCAATAGCTAACGCATTAGCACCAATTGGAGCTACAAATGATGAAGCTATAGCACGTGAAGCTCTTATCTCGACCTTGGACTCATTGTATGGGAAAATGCAAGAAGAAGGAAGTGATTTTACAAGTATAAGCCAATTAAATCTAGAACAAATAAAAGATACACTTATTGAGTTTGTTAGTAACTATATTTTTAATAAATGGATGTATGAGCTTGGTGGAGCAATTGAAAGAGGTGATGTTACAGAAAGAGAAGTTATAAATTTAGAAATACAAGTTAAAGATTTTATTCGAGCTGAGACAATTGAGAGATATCGAGATATTCCAATTGAAACATTTAATTTAAATGATC
This sequence comes from Chryseobacterium gambrini, assembly GCF_900156825.1. GTDB lineage: Bacteria > Bacteroidota > Bacteroidia > Flavobacteriales > Weeksellaceae > Chryseobacterium > Chryseobacterium gambrini. The sequence continues at coordinate 148,021 of NZ_FTOV01000007.1, forward strand.
GTGTGAATTACATAATAATAGAAGAAATTTTTCAAACTGCATACTCAACTCTTGAATAATGAAAACAAAAAATATAATAGTAAAAATACATAACTCTGATACATTTCAATATGGTGAAGATCAGCAAGAAGACGTGCTGGAAATTCAGCTTGATCATACAGATGTGAATAAAATGGTCAAGGAAAATATATTAAGAGATCTAAGTCATTCAGGTCTTGTACCCAATAATGTAATTTATGACTTACTAAATTTTGCCCTTGCCATATACACGATTGATCAGGTTGTATCAAGAAAGAACAATGGTTTTCAAGGATGGTCTAGATATTTCATTGTCAATTTTCCAGTACAAGATTTTGAAATTTGGGATGCTGTAAGTGAAGAGTTCAACAAATATTTAAGCTTTTTAAGTGGGGATAAATGGGAATTTGTATTCAGACAGAGTGAAGAAATTAGAGATTTTGTATTGCCAGAAAATAGAAATCCAAATGGTATTACAAAAGTATCATTACTTTCAGGTGGTCTAGATTCGTTTATTGGAGCAATAGATCTTCTATCAAATGGGGAAATACCATTTTTTGTAAGTCATCACAAAACTTCTGAAAGCAAAATTCAAGATAAAGTTTTAGGGGCTTTAAAAGCTCAGTTTGGCAATACAAGTTTTAAATCTCAAAAATTTTGGGTACAGCCAAATCAAAAAAACTCTACAGCAGAAAAAGAGAACTCTTCAAGAGCTCGCTCTTTCTTATTTATAACACTTGGGGTTGCCGTTGCTAATAGTATTGGTGATGGTATTCAGATGATTCTTCCAGAGAATGGTCTTATTTCACTAAATATACCTCTTACAAAATCAAGGTTTAGTAGCCACAGTACAAGAACTACCCATCCGTTTTTTGTGGATGGATTAAATAGTATATTTGAAAAATTAGGAATAAACAATAAAATTGAAAATCCTTATAGGTTTAAAACTAAGGGTGAAATGATATTGCAATGTGAAGATATTGACTTTTTAAAAGAACATATTGCCACAACAATGTCATGTTCCCATCCAGAAAATGGGAGGTTTTTAGGAAGAGAACCTCTTAATTGTGGATATTGCGTTCCGTGCATAATTCGTCAAGCATCCGAGTATCAAACTGGAGAAATTTTCACAACCTATGCAATTGGAGATGTGAGAGAATCGGTTCCGTCTCAAAAATATAAAAAAGGTTCTGATTATCGTGCATTTAAGATAGGATTAGAAAAATTATCAGACATTAATAATGAACATTCACTAGCTTTGCAAATTATAAGATCAGGTCCTATTCCTTACTCCACTTTAAATGAACTAAATGAATACATATCAGTTTATCAAAGGGGTATGTCAGAAGTTGAACAATTTTTAAACAGTTAAATGCTTAATGTTATTTGATACTCATTTCCACTTAGACTTATTTGAAGATCCATACTCACTTATTAAAAATATTGAAAAAAGGCAAGTTTATACGATAGCTGTAACAAACCTTCCAAAAGTTTTTTTTCATACAAAAAAATTATGTGAAGGGTGTAAATATATTCGTCCCGCCTTAGGTTATCATCCAGAATTAGTTTTTAAATTTAGTGATCAGTTAGATTTGTTTCTTAAGTATCTTAACGAGACTAGATATATAGGTGAGATTGGGTTAGATAATCAAAAAAAATCATTTGATGATTTTGCTAAGCAAAAGCAGATTTTTGAAAAAATCATTTTTGCATGTGCTGACAAACGGGATAAAGTATTAACCATTCATTCAAGAAAGGCTGAAAAGGAAGTTTTATCAATTTTAGGCAACAATTTTCCTGGGACTGTTATTTTACATTGGTACTCTGGTTCTTTAAAAGAATTAGAGACTGCTCTATCTTATGGCTTTTATTTTTCAATAAATTCAGCTATGCTGAAGTCCAAGAATGGTTTAAATATTATAAAAAGCATACCAGATGACAGATTATTATTGGAGTCCGATAGTCCATTTATAGGAGTTGATAGGAGTAGCAAAATTCCATACAATGCAGAATTTCTTATTCAGGAGTTAAGTGCTGTAAAGAAATTCCAGTCAGAAATATTAAAGGGAAAGTTACTTGATAATTTTAAAAATGTTTTATCAATTAAGCACTGATGCAAATCTTATTAAAAACTAAACAAAAAATCCATTGTAGTTGAATTACAATGGATTTCCTTTTAACCTCCATAAAGCATTATGTCGGAGATTATATAACGTAACTTGTCTTTTAAATCATACTCAATTTCCAAGTCCTCTGCATTTTCACACATCTCAATTAGCTTTGCAAAACTTGAAATTTCATTATCAATCTTCCATTTAAAAATATCTGAAAGCTTCGTTATACCTTTCAGAGCACTTCGAGGATTTTTAATTTTAGCTAAGATTTTGACTCTAAGCTCATCAGGTCTTTTTATTGACTTTATTTCGTTCAATTCTTGTATAAATTCGTCACTCGTATTCAAGACTCCTTCCATATTATTAAACGTAGAGAATACATTTTCTGGTTTTGTTGTATGTGGAATGATCTCTTTATTTTTTTCAACTTCGGATTTTCTTCTATAGATAAAAAAACCTTTTTCAATTCTACCTACACTGAGAATGTTAGAAAAGCTAAGTGAGCCTTGCCCTAAATCATTTGTAGATATTTTAACCGCTGTTGAAATGCTACCGAAGGCTCCGGCATCTTTCAAGAATTTCTCAGAAACAATTATATCAAGTTTAGATTCATTTAATGCAGCGCTTCTTATTGTATATTCGACTCCAACTTTATATTTCATATTCTGGTGTAAAATCAACATACTTACCACAAAGGTAAAATCAACACCATATTCAAAATATTTATTTATTGACGTAATTCCTCGTAAATAAAATTGACTATTATATTCTACAAGCCTATAACTTTTATGTTTATTAACTTTAGAATTAGTCTTAGCTTTTTCTTTGAAATATTGAATGTTTTGTCTTGCCAATGCACCCTCCCTAATCTTAAAAAGGTTATTGGCATATTTTGTCATCTCATAACTATCCAAAAAAGTGTTCTTTGCATCATAAATAGCAATTGTACGGAGATTATTCTTTACTTCATCAATTTCAACATATTCTTCAAAATTGAAAATTATATCAGTATTGATTTCTCCATCAATGATCTGTTCATCGTCGTAAACATCAATGTCCTTTACTTGAGCATATATAAAGGATCTATTATAATTTTCATTATAATATTTAACTCTTTCATATACAAGATCAATGTAATCGATGCAGATAATCTCATCTTGAATTTCACTAATTTTAAATGAACTATAAATTTCATCCCTATAAGGATGGGAATCTATTAATTCACATAACTTGCTAACTCTTAGCTTTCCCGTACTTTTTTCAGGGTTAAGCTGTACTGTTTTTTGAAAAAACTCTGGCTTCATAAAAATGATTATTTTTCTTTTTTTACTCCTTTAAAGGGTTTTGGACTTGATACTTTGACATCAATAAACTGCCCTGTTGTAGTATCTCTCTTTACCCATAAACCTGTTTTAGGATTTTGAACTTGAGAGCGGTCTCTTACCGCTCCTTTACGACTTCCGTCTTTTGGTGCATTAGTTGCCATAATTAAAATTTAATAATTGTTTATAAATGAGCAACTTAAAAAGAAAAACGATTTAATTTTTATGAAAAATCTTGGAAAAAAGTATAATTATATTTACCTTTGAGGTCTCAAATCAAGAAGGTAAAAGAAAATTATTCTTCAATACAAGCCTAATCATTAGATTTAGGCTTTTCTTTTTAAAGCTGTTATTTTAGTTTTTCATCATAGATGTTATTATATATTCTAAAAGATTTATCTGATCTGGTTGTGCATTCATTTTTTTCACGGCTTCAATTGGTTCACACAAGCTAACTTTATTCTCCATTGCAAATTTTTCTACATGCTTACATCTGGACAGTACTGTTAATCCATATTTTTGAGCATAATAAACGGAGGAGATGTCCGTAATTGCTATCTCGGGATGATCATTGTGATTCTTATTGTAAAAATTATAAAAATCGTTTGAAAGATCAAATACGGTTAGATCTCCATTTCCTTCTAAATCTTTTATTGCGATTATTTCATTCGGTTCAAAATAATTCTCAGTTAAAAAAAGTTGAGAAATACCAAAAAAACCGTTCTTAATAAGTTGCAAAGATCGCAATGGCATAATAAGCTCTATGTCATTTAACACTATCATCTCAATGTAAATTCTGTGGTAAATGATTCTCTACTCAATGCTGTAATCGTCATTCCGGATAACTGGCTTGCCTTACTTTTGCTAAATAATTTTTCATTTAGCCCTTTAGCAAGCAAATAATTGAATCTACTTACTCTTTCGGTGTCTTCATGTGGGATGTCTTTGTCTCTCCAAGAGTCATACTGATCTTTCCATTCTTGATACTTTTCCCACCCAATAAGACCTAGGCTTAAAATTCTAATAAGGATAGCAAATATTGATATTCCGTACATGGTTTTAATTCTTTTCAATTCTTCCAATGTAATGCTAGATTTATCACCTATATAGTTCATTAGAGCTTCATAAGGCAGAAGCATTGCCCCGGCAAAGTGGTCACAGAAACGCTCTATCCTTTCTATTTCTTCATTTACTTCAAATCTTAACAGTAAATGGGCTAATTCATGAAAAACAGTGAATCGTCTTCTTGGTATATCTGCATTTTTAACATTAATGACAATTATAGGATTATTCTTTTCCCAACAAGAAAAACCAGCAAAGCTTTCGTCTTCATTTACTTCAAAAATTTTAACTCCTAAATCTTCTAAAAAACTCACTAAATTATAAATAGGTGTAGTTTCAAATTTCCATTTTTTTCTCAAAATTTTAGCAGCATCTTCAACTTGCTTTTTGTTAGTAATTGGATCAAAATTTTTAAGTGGATTTTGAAATATAATTATTGAATTTACAAGTTTTTCTAAATTACTATAAGAATTGTACTTTTCATGCAATTCTCCTAAAATTTTACGTTCAAAAAAAGTTCGGTCGAAATTAATTTTAAACCCTTCTCTGAATTCGATATTTCTTAATGTGAATTCATCTGAGTTATAGCTTGTTCCATTTAATATTTCAGGAATACTCACTCCCAATGCCCCGGATAACTGGACTAGTTGGGATGAACGAATTTCTCTATGCCCTTCTTCGAATTTCTGAATATATGATTTTGAAAAATCAGAACGGATAGCGAGGTCTTCTTGTGATAACCCCTTTTTTATCCTCAGTTCTCTTATTCTTTCTCCTATGTTCATGTCAAATTTTTTACAAATATATAAAAAACACACAAATATGGCAAATAATTTAAAAAAAATAATATTTTGTGTGTTTCCGCGTTCTGAAATTATCATTGTTTACAAGTTGTTTTTTATTTGCTATCTACACGATTTTATCTAACCTAGTTTAACAAACATTACTTATAAATTCAACAAAGAGCAGAAATCTTAATAATAAATTTTCCGGTTATTGAAGCTATGTTATTATAGGTTGATTTATAATTTTGATATTTCCATTTTATAATTAAATTATTATCTTCAACTTTTGTAATTTCACCAAAACATGAATTTAATATGGTTTTAAAAAAAATAAAGAGTTATTCTAGGGAAGGTGATTTTTGGATGCTTTTTAATTTTGGAAAGATCACTTTTAGAGATGAAATTTTATATAGAGAAATCAAGTTTATAAAAGTAAATCCATCTGATTATTATGATTCAGAAGAGTGGAGTTTAGATGAAATTATCATAGAAGAAATAGCAGAGCAAATAGTAAATAAATTTAAACTCGCAGATATTTATGATTGCAATGGAAAGTTTGTATGCGATTTAAATAAAAATCATAATAAAATAGAAAAAAGGGAAGTTATCTTATCAAACTATAGAAATTTCAAAGTAGGTTCTTGTGAAGAGTTTTTTAGTGATACCCCTTTTGCTAATCAAATTAATAATAAAGCATATTATCTCTTTAATAATGATACGTTTATTTCTTTAAGCTTGGTTAGTCAGTTTTTCTACTACTATTCCACTAAAGTTATTAATATAATTACAGATTTTGAAAAATTTAATAAAGGGTTTGTAAATAGAGATGTGCTAGAAAGCAAATTCGTTTTTGATAATACTATCGGTATAGGGCAAAAAGAGGCAAAGTTTATAGGTAAATATTGGTTTACCCATAAAGATGAAAACAAAACAGGGATTTATTTATTAAGGAAAGCGATTAATAGTTTTTATAGTTTATTATGGAAGCAAAAAGAAGATAAAAGAGGGCACCTTTCAGGAGAAATCTTCTATAATATACCATTTAACTTTCCAATTAAAGCCACTGTTATAGGACAAAAGCTTGCTAAAAATAAATTTTTCGCCTATAGATTGTTAAATATCGAACCCAATAAAAAAGATTATCTTTTTTTTATTAATGACCAAGATATTGAACCAATAGCACTTGTAGATACTCGTTCAGCTGAAAACAATCACGGAGATTCTGAGACATATACTGACAATATAACAATTGATGGAGAAGAGATATTAGATTTGATATCAGATTCTCCTGCGGTCTCTACAAATCCTAATTTGGGCGTTGAAGAGATAACAGTTGATAATGATATCTTCTTAGAGTCTCCTAATTATAAAAAAACCAAGAAAATACAAAACGATAAAAATTACATAAAAGGAAATACACTTGTAAATACAGTAGAAGAGCATGGAATATTAAGTAATCAGACAACAACGGGAAATAATACTCAAGCTATTGATTATACTGCTATTCAAGAAAATTCTTCTGATCTTTTTTTGAAAATACTTGAATATCTAAAAGAAAAGGGAGTAAATATTGTTTTCGCAACAATTAATGATTCTGCAGATGAGAAGTTCTCATTTTATGAGCCTGAGAACTCTAAAATACCATATATGATAATTGCTATTGCTAGGTTAAATGATAAGGAGTTTTTCATTATTGAAACAGGTTTGTATCGGAATATTGGGTTAGTAGAAAATTTATCAAATATACCAGCACAGCAAAGGAACGATAAAAATCTAAGCAAACTTATTAAAATACTTGATCATAGAAGTGTAAAATTTAGCTGGAGTTCAATATTTTACGACGGTAGATTAAGTAAGGATTATCAAAATAAGAAAATAAGATTTGAATATATAAGAGAAAAAATGTTTTTAGAAGTCCTACAACCTGTTAACCATAGATATGGACTTACAGAGAAAAACACAATCCAAAAAATTGGTGACAATATATATAAAAAAATTAATAAATAAGTTTCTTTTCAAACCAATATGGTATTCCAGACTTTTCAGAGTATATATAAGATTTTGCTATTTTATAGTGGTTAAGTTGGTCATAAAATTTTTGTTCTTTAAGTATTTTATAGGCAAGTGGAAAAGTCTCAATTCTTGTTTGAAGATCCCAAAAGCTAATATTTTCATTAATTATTTCTAGATCGAAGTGGTATATATCTTTAAGAAATTGTTTAAATATTCCTTTATGTGAATTGCTTCTAAGTCTAGAGGCAATGATTAATAATACTTTTAAAAATAAAAATGAATACGAAGTGAATTCGTTGTATCCAATATTAATAGTTGAATTAATATACTTTTGATATTGTAAATCTAATTTATTACTTACGACTAAATGATTTAAGTCTATTAAAGTATAATCGAAAAAACAATTGTAGCAAATATTAAATGGTCTAAAACCATTCGCTGGATATAATCTATTTCCTCCCTTATTAATTTTAAAAAAATGTAGAGGGTGATTGCATTCAGGGCATCTGTCAATCAAATATAATTTACAGTCTAGGCATAATATAGATGAGCTTAGTCTCCATTGTTTTTGATAATATTTATATTCATTTAAACATTTAACGCAAGCTTGGAGACCGTGTTTAAACTTGGACCTATTAACTATTCCGATTGGTAAAACATTTATTGTTATTGTTTTAGTATTAATGTTTTCGAAGGCATAACCCTCAAAAGATTTTAAAAAAAGGTTATTAATTTGTGAGATCGACAAGGGAGTATATCTGTTAATTATCTCTATCAAATTATTAGGAGCTAAAATATCTATATCTCTTGTAAAATAGCTTCTTGATTTTGGGAAGAAGTTCTTAAGAAAAGTTTGTGTTTTAACTTGATGGTTAATAGATAATCTGTTTATCCAAGAACTAAATAACTCATTCTTGTTTGGTGCGATATACAGAGGAAAAATATCTTTATCAAAAGATTTAATATATACCATTGTTAAAAAAAGCTTTTTTCCTGTTTTGTGGAGCTATATAATCGATGTTATTTAATATTTCTAAAGTTATTTTTTCACTTTGCGTATTAATAGCTAATATGGTTGAGAGCTCTAATATTTTGGAAATTTCCCCTATTAAGCCATCGCTCATCAGAAGGATCTTATTCGATAGTCGATCTTCTATGAGATCCGATCTCTTTTTGATTGGGAGTACCTTTTCAAAACTTGCTAGAAGTCTTTTGTAATCAGTGTTGTTTTCCCATCTTACAAGGATATTAGGTTCAAATCGATTTGATAGTTGTGAATCGGTTTGTATAGCATTGAAAGCTAGTTTTGTTCCGGAGCAAACTAATGGTATGTTTAATTCGTTAGATAAATATTTTATAACATTTAAAAATAATCTTTGCTTTGAAATCGTACCGGCAAGAACGTGATGGATTTCATCAATAATTAAGACTTTAACTTCAAGTTCTTTTAAAAGATGTATTACTCGATTTTGTCTATTCTCAATTTTTTCAGATGTTTTTGTTGGCGCTAATACTGAATTTAATATAGCATTATAGAACCTTTTTTCATCTGGTTCTGGAGGAGACTGAATCATTAATACAGGACATTTTAATTTTGCAGTTTTTTCATCAACATATGATTGATGTGATCTGCAAAACTTTTTTAGTAAGGCAGTTTTTCCATTATTTGACTCTCCAACAAGCAATAAATTTGGCATTCTATGCCCTTTGGGATATGTTGTTAAATCTACCATTTTATCTAAAATGATTTTAGCTTTTGTATAGCCTATCCATTTAAACTCTTTGGTGTATAGTATTCTTTCTTCATTAGAAGAATTGTCAATGAATGTCTTTAAATTATTTGTTAAATGTTCCATACTTCAATGTCATCAAAAGGTTGAATATCTTGATAATTTTTCTGCTCATTTTGTATTAGAGATTCCTCGTCTAATTTTGTTTGTATTTTGTTTTTACTATAAGATTTACTATTTTGGATTTTTGTATTTCTCATAGCTCTTTTTTCTATCTCATCTAATTCTCGGTAAGCTTCAAAGATTGATTTTTCATCTACCTTTATTTTTTTACTTTTTATTATTTTTAAAATTTCCCGATATTCCCAAATCGATATTTTAGGTAAAGACATATTTCTATAAGGAATGTCGTAATAATCGTTTTTTTGTGGATCGTAAAAGTAAATGCAACTAATATCTCTAGGATCCCTTCTAAATAAATGTTGTATTTTTTCCCCTTTGATATTGGCATCATGTATGAAACTTTTTAATACATCACTATAATAATGGATATGATCAATAACAATCCCATACTCCTGAATAGTTCTTTTAATTATTGGCATGAAATCTAATCTTACTTTTCTTTCATTATTAATTCTAGGAGGAATTCCTCGTCCTATAACGTCGGATCCTCCCAGAATTCCTCTTTTAAATTTCTGTTCAGGAGTGATGTCTAGACTAGAATGAATTCTTTTATGATAGATTTTAGTAATATATGTGACTAACCATTTTTCAAATTCATATAGTGTGAAAGATGCATTTTTTTTCGAATCATAATTCTTTCTATCTTGAATATTAGAGAAAGTTGTTCCGGGTAAATTGTGAATCTCTTTCGAAAATGTTCCTAAAATACGCTCTATATGTCCTCCAAAATGTGGAGTAGCAACTGGTCTGAATTCAATATTAATTCCATAATTAGCACAGGATTTTCGCAAAGTATTTCCTCTAAATTCTTTGGCATTATCTAAATGTACAGTGTCCATTATTCCCCAACAGGGCCATTCTCCAGATATTTCTAATGAATTTAACCATGATTCTTTTGGTAATATAGAATTGGCTATGCACATTCCTGTACCCAGTGCTCCTGGGTGCTCAAAAGAAAGGTATAAGCCAGTAACCATTCTACTATAAACATCAATTGCTAGTGTGAGCCAAGGTCTTTTCAGTGGTTTTCTATATTGTTCATCTACAAGAATAATATCAACCAATGTGTGATCAATTTGTACTATGGATAATGGGTATTGTGCCCCTTCAAAACTGCCTCTATGAGGTTCATACTTATATTTAGCTTCCTTTATTCCTAATCTTTTTCTTACTTTTTCTTCATCAGAAATATTTTTAATTCTATTACGGATTGTGTTGGGATGTGGTGGCTTAATAGAGTATTTATCACATTCTAAATTCACCTCTCTTATAGTTTTATTTATTGACTTTTTTGATTGATTAAGGTAAACTGAATGTATTTTATTTGCTATAATGTTTTCCAAATCATCTGATAATCTACTCTTTCCTTGTCCTCCATTTTTCTTCTTCCCGGCAAGTGACGAAACTGTTCCATAGGTTTCAAATATCTTAACCCATCTATAAATTGTTGGAACGCTGATCTTGTTGTTTTTGGAAATTGAAGAGATCAGTTTGTAATCACCCCTGTTTTTTAATATTGGACTGATTAGATTATATCTGTGCTGTGCTTTTTCCCATTCCTTGTCAGACAAGGAAACAAGGTTTTTTTCGTTGTTTACGCTGAAGTTTTTAATGCTTTCTAGTTCGGCTATTTTAACGGTATGTATGATATTTGTTTTAATTTCTTCAATTGACAACGTATCTATATCAATAATTCTTACGATTATACATAAAGTATTATTGTACAATACTTTTTCACCTTTACTAATAAAAATTCTTTCCATCATTCTAAAAATATTAGAGTATCCATTGTTAATTTAGTTGTTTCATCGAAGTTTATATATCTTTTAGATAACATATGAAGCAAAACGTATAATAGTTCAGCTTTTTTCTCTTCGCAAGTAATTGCTAAATCAAGAGTCTCTTGTATTGAAACTATTTTATGATTTTCTATAACTCTTTCTAAAACAGTCATAAGACCATCATCAAATCCAACTTTGGGACTCCTGTATCCTAATAGAAATTTTGCATTTTGTAATCTATGACCTTGACGTATTTGCTCTTCGGTAACAATATTAAATTTTAATCCATTATCAGAGCAAAATGCTTGGGCTGCTTCAAACTTTAGTTTGTATTTTTCTTTATTTTCAACAAGGTCATTTACATATTTTATTTCAATAAGTTCGCTTTTTACATCTTTTGAATGGTATTGCACGAAAAAATCAGGGACATAATATTGATTATTCCCATAATATATTTTTAATGGCTGTTCATAGTATTTATAAACCTTAGTGTCATATTCTAAAAGATGAATATAATCTCGTTCCAATGAGGATTCAAAATTTACTATTTCATTTCCTTTAGCGCTATATATGTTTCCTGTTAAACTTAAATTGGATAACCCAATTTGCCTAACTTTTTTATGGCTCATAATCAACATCTTTTGTGTAATTAAAGTTAAAAATTATTTTAAGAAGTTTCAATTATCATTTACTTTTGTAAAAAGTGTTGTTAAAGGATTAGATATTATCAAAAAGTAATGCAATTTACATGGCGGCGGCGGTTATCCGCAACCGGGTGAAATTTCACTGGCTCATAACGGTGTTTTGTTTCTGGATGAAATGCCGGAATTTAAAAGAACGGTTCTTGAAGTGATGAGACAACCTTTGGAAGATCGTGAAGTTACTATTTCAAGAGCCCGATTTACGGTAAATTATCCTGCCAGTTTTATGCTCGTTGCTTCGATGAATCCGAGTCCGAGCGGATTTTTTCCCGACGACCCGAATAATACTTCCTCAACCTACGAAATGCAGCGATACATGAATAAGCTTTCCGGGCCGCTTCTGGACAGAATTGACATTCATATTGAAGTGCAGAAAGTGGAATTTGAACAGTTGGCGGAACGCAGAAAAGGTGAAAAAAGTGAAGACATCCGAAAACGGGTTCTCATTGCCCGCGAAACTCAAAGAGAGCGATATAAAGATTTAAAAATCAGTTACAACGCTCAAATAGGACCGAAAGAAATTGAAAAATTCTGTGAACTGGATGCCGCATCTTTCAACCTCATCAAAATGGCTATGGAAAAGCTTAATCTTTCCGCACGAGCTTACGACAGGATTTTAAAAGTATCCCGCACCATCGCAGATCTTGAAGAATCTGAGAATATTCTTTCTCATCATGTTTCGGAAGCCATCCAATACAGGAGTTTAGACCGCGAATTCTGGAATGCCTGATCATAGAATATCTCTTTTTTGTTTTAATTATAATTTTTTGTGGTTTCGGGGCAGCTTTGCTGCCCCGAAACTTTTATTAAAATATTTTTTAATACGACAAGTTTTGTCGTTATAAAGATTCATGTTTGCATAAAGATCAAGTAAAACTCAAAATAAAAAATGAAAACTGCTGTAGAAATTTCCGAAACAGATGCTCAGGAACATCATTTCAAATCTGTCATTCTTCTGTCAAAAGATTTTGCTCCGCATGAAAGTTCGGTAGCAGAGATCGACACGGCCATCCTCAAAAATGATTTCGGAATCTTAATCATTAAAAACAGTCAGGATCAGACGGCAGAATTTTCATGGCAGAAAAATATTATTTCTTCCAATACGGAAAGTGGCTATTTTAAGGAAATAATGAATGATCTGGGAGTGACCGTTCATCATAATGAAGATTCTATTGCCATAATTAATGGTGGGGTGAAACAGTTTCTGACGATTCATTTTATGATTTAATTGTAAAAAATTTAGCTGAATAAAAAAGTCCGCCAAAATAATGAGCGGACTTGTTCTTTATGATAAAACCTGTTCAAGGGAGAACTGCATTTTTTAAATTCCTTTCTTTCCATCCAAGATCATTCTTATCATTTTTACTTTTCTGTTTTCTCTTGTTTCCGGCTTTTTCGCTTCTTCAATCCAGCCGATATATTCCTTTCTGTGGGTATAGCTCATCTTGTCGAATAATTCTTTCGCTTCAGGATTTTCATTAAAAAGCAATACAATATCTTCCGCAATTTCCACGACCCTTTCTTCTTTGTCTTCCGTTAAAGAAACGGAAACCTCATCGCCGAAAGTCTTTCCGAGCTGTTTCCTGATTTCCTGAGTTAAGCCTAAAATATGACAATCCGATTTCATTTTGGCAAGGCTTCCCCGATATTCAACTTTATCGTCAAAAACAGCTTTTATTTTTACCTGACCTTTTTTACCAAATATCTCTTCCGTGGAAAAAGGGAATTCTACAAAAGCCGCATTCATTTCGCCGTTTTGCTTAATAACTGCTTTAAATTGTACAGAATCTGTTTTCATAACTTAAAATTTAGCACAATAACCACCACAGATTAAAATTATCCAGTTTTCCGTCTTTAAAATAGAACATAAAGGAATCTTCTATCTCCTTTCCCACCGGAATGCTGAAACGCTGAATATTCTTCTGATCGGTATTTTCGATTTTCAGTTTGGGAAATAGCTTTTGGAAATCTTCAACAGTGGTTTCCTGTGTAAGAATAATATGATGCGACTTGATCTCAAAACGGTTGTTTCCGGATTTCGTACTGCTGAAAATGACGGTATGATTGTTTGAAATAAATTCAGCATTGTTGGTATAGAAAGTGGTTATTTTCCCGTCAAAGTTTATAAGATCCTTTCCGTATGTTTTTTCCATCCACGTTTTATCAAGCCATTCAAAAGGGCTTCCGCAGTCCCATGGTTCAGTTTTTACAGAATCATGCTTTGGATAAAGTTTTTGGAATTGTTCTTGGGGTAAAATAATATCATTTCCATTCACCTGAACGTTTTCAATTTTCAGGAAATCATCTGTAAATGCTTTAGGTGTTTCATTTCCCGATATCGTTTCTTTATGTAAACTGTCTTGTTTGATAATACTTTGTAAAGAGTCATTGCCTTGTACAGATTTTAAATTCTCTTTCTCTTTTTTCTGACAGCTCCATAATGCTAAAAACATTAGCAAGGCTGCGAAAATTTTACTTTTCATTTTTAATAATATATTTTTTGATCGGGTTAAAATAATAAAATTTCAGCATAAAAAAACCGCGAAAGTAAACTTTCGCGGCTCCCATATCTGTTTAAAGATTATTTTTTCTTTCCTTTTGCAGGAGTTGCTTTTGGCATTTTTGTTTTGGTGTCTGCAGGAGTGTTCTCGTCTTTTACCAATTGTAATTCGTCGATAAGTCTTCTTGCACCCGCATATTTGTCGATCGTCCAAAGAACGAAACGAACGTCTACGTTAATGGTTTTCTGCCATTCCTGTTCGAAAACGATATCTCCACTTAATGCTTCGCTGTTTCCGTCGAATGCAATACCAATTAAGTTTCCGTCTGCATCGATCACCGGAGAACCGGAGTTTCCTCCTGTAATATCATTGTTGGAAAGGAAGTTTACCGGCATATATCCTTTTGCATCTGCATACTGTCCGAAATCTTTCAGGTTGTAAAGATCGATCACTCTCTGTGGAAGATCAAACTCTTCGTCCCCTTTCTTGTATTTCCCTACAAGACCTGTCATATCAGTATAATAGTTATCGGTAATCCCGAAGTAGTTTCTGTCTGATCGGATTGGCAGTTTATCTACCGTTCCGTACGTTAATCTCATGGTAGAGTTTGCATCCGGATAGAATTTTTTCTCAGGCATTGCCTTCATTAATCCTGCTAAGAATAATCTGTTGTTTTTAGCAAAATTATCATCAATTTTTACGAATCTTTCTGCAGAAGCTTTTTGGTCTGCCATAATTCCGTTTGCAATTTTCCAAAGCGGATCTGCATCCAGTTTTAATGGATCCGGATTCAGCATAAAGTTTGTTGCAGAAGTTTTGTTGGCGAAGATGGAAGAATACGCTACATTCGAAAGATTTTTAGCATCCAGTCCCATAATGGTTTCAGAAGCTACATCTTTGTTTACTCTTGTCTGGTAAAGGTTTACCATAGAGTTCATCATTTCTCCTTCAAGCTTGATATTAATGTTTTCGTAAGCAGATTTCAATGCTGCCTCTACTTTCGGTTTCATAGCCAGTCTTCCTGCCATATCCTGTTTTGCATATGCCTGCAGAACGCTTCCTACTTGCAATGCAAGTGTGAAATATTTAGAATTTCTGGAAAGCTGCGTCATGTACATTCTCTCCACGTTTCTGTCTGAAGTCTGCTTGTAATAAAGTCCGATATCTTCTAAAACCGTTTCGTACTCAATTACGTTTTCAGGTTGTACCGCCCAGGTTTTAAATCTTTCTTCAATTTTTTGCTTGTCTGTAATGGTTCCGTTTTTAATAACGGCATCAATAGTACCCTGTCTGTTTTTCCAGTAGTTCGCTACAGAAGCATATTGGGACGCATAGTTCAGCTGAGTTCCTTTGTCTTTATCCATGTATTTTTTCATTACATCCATGGCTAATTTAGAAGCTTCAACCCAAGCCGGATAATCTTTGTTTACCATCTGCTGAATTCCGTAAGAAGTCAGGTAACGGTTGGTTCTTCCCGGATATCCTAAGATCATTGAGAAATCTCCGGGCTTTACTCCTTTCAGAGAAACCGGTAAGAAATGTTTCGGCTTCAAAGGAACGTTGTTTGGAGAATATTCCGCAGGATTTCCCGCTGCATCAGCATACACTCTGAAAACCGTAAAGTCTGCGGTGTGTCTTGGCCATTCCCAGTTGTCTGTATCGCCCCCGAATTTCCCTAATGCAGAAGGCGGAGCTCCTACCAATCTGATATCTTTGTAGTCCTGATAAACGAAATAGTAAAATTCATTTCCGTTGAAGAAATCTCTTACAACTACTGTGTATTTTCCGTTCTCAGAGTTTTCAGACTGGATCGCTTTTGTTTCAGCGTCGATCACAGCTTTTCTCTCTGCAGCGGACATATTGTTGTTTAGTTTAGCGTTGATTCTTTGGGTAGCATCATCCATTCTTACCAAAAATCTTACGTAAAGATCTTTTGCATTGAATTCATCCTTCTGCTTCATTGCCCAGAATCCGTTCTTCAGATAATCTTTTTCCGGTGTAGAAGCGGCAGCTACAGCACCATATCCACAGTGGTGATTGGTAAAAATAAGACCCTGATTGGAAACAATTTCTCCTGTACAGAATCCTCCAAAGCTTACGATTGCGTCTTTTAAGCTTGAATTATTGACAGAATAAATCTCTTCCGGTGTAAGATGCAATCCTTCTTTTTGCATATCTACCCCATTCAGTCTTTTCACGAGCATTAACAGCCACATTCCCTCGTCCGCCCTCATCTGGGCAAAACTTAAAAGGAAAGTGAATAGTAGTAATATTCTTTTCATTTTATAAAATAATTTTTGTGTCGCTAATTTACTAATTTTTTTACTGTCTGATGTCTGAGATGGTACGAAAATGGATTCCGGTGAGTTATGAAAAAGAGATTCATTGCAATTTTAACATTTTTATGCCTGAGTTTTATCTTAAACTGCTCTTCCGTAACTGTAAAAAATCCACAGATCCGGAGAGAATGGATGCTGGTTTCTTTTGCAGATTACTCCAAAGAAGAGTTGATTAAAAACAATGCAAAAATTGATCTTACCTCTCCTCCCGACAACGGGAAAATAAAAACTTCTGCCTTCATGGGGTGCAATAAAATGTTTTTCACAACTGAATTTAAAAAAGAGAATCAATTACACATTTCAGAAGTTACCTCAACAGAAATGGCGTGTCCAAATATGAAACTGGAAAACGATTTTTCTCAGAACATCAAAAAGATGAATCATTACAAAGTGGAAGGACATTTTCTGACTTTAAATGATGATCAGGGAAATAGGATGAAGTTTATTGCGTCTGACTGGGATTGATTTCTTTGTTCTTATTTAATTTCTCAGTTTGCATTTTTATCTTACTTAAAAATTTCTATCATTTTGCTTTGCCTGCCTTTTCCGGTTAGCTGACTTAAAATTACCAAAAAAATGTCCATTTTCCACCACCATAAAAAATTCTGACCGGTTTGACTGCTTTTGACTGCTTTTGACCGGTTTGAAAACCCATTTCTTCGGATCCTGTTCGGGTCTTCTTCGGATCGGCTTCGGATCGGCTTCGGAAAAATGGGATTTTTTCCGAAGGAATACCGAACAACAGTCGAAGGATTTCGGGAGAATTTTGATTACCTTATTTCTTTAATTGTACGCTTCGGCTTCGCTCAGCGTACTTTAGTGCGATTCCATTTAAACAAATTATTGTAAACCAAACATTCACCATGAGCTGAGCGGAGTCGAAGCGCACATTATCGTAAATAATTATTCCTAAAGTTGTTAAACCCGCAAAGACGCAATATTTTTTAACACGCTCTATCTATTTAAGGCGCAAAGATTTTATCTCCGATAAAATTTTAATGCAGATATTTTTAAAGTAACCGTACGCTTCGGCTTCGCTCAGCGTACTTTAGTGCGATTCCATTTTAAACAGATCATTGTAAATAAAACCCGCCACCGTGCGCTGAGCGGAGCCGAAGCGTACACTATCCTCCCCAAAAAATTCGTTTTGGATTTTTTCCTGAAAAATGGTATCTTGTAAATCTCACAAATACAGACAGAATTTAATGCTAGAAAAGAAAGAACATAATTACGAAAAGGCAGTTTTGGTAGGGGTTGTTACACAACATCAGGATGAGGATAAACTTCAGGAATATATGGATGAGCTGGAGTTTTTAGCCTTTACAGCCGGAGCAACGGTAGATAAACGTTTTACACAGAAACTCACACAGCCCGATTCCAAAACCTTCATCGGAAGCGGTAAAGCTCAGGAAATTAAAGAATACGTAAAAGAAAACAACATAGGAACCGTTATTTTTGACGACGAATTATCTCCTTCACAGCTTAAAAACCTGGAAAGAGAAATGGAAGTCAAAATCTTAGACCGAACCAACCTTATCCTTGATATTTTTGCACAGAGAGCAACAACCTCATATGCAAGAACTCAGGTAGAACTAGCTCAATATCAATATCTTTTACCCCGATTAACGAGAATGTGGACCCACCTTGAACGCCAGAAAGGGGGAATCGGGATGAGAGGTCCCGGAGAAACGGAAATTGAAACCGACAGACGTATTATCCGCGATAGAATTTCATTGTTAAAAGACAAACTGAAAACCATCGATAAACAGATGGCAACCCAGAGAAACAACCGTGGAAAAGTAGTTCGTGTCGCTTTGGTAGGATACACCAACGTCGGGAAATCTACTTTGATGAACGCTTTGTCTAAATCTGAAGTTTTCGCTGAAAATAAACTGTTTGCGACATTGGATACGACAGTAAGAAAAGTAGTGATCGGAAATTTACCATTCCTTTTAACGGATACGGTTGGATTTATCCGAAAATTACCTACCCAATTGGTTGAATCGTTTAAATCTACCTTGGATGAGGTTCGTGAAGCGGATCTGCTGATTCACGTAGTGGATATTTCTCATGAAAGTTTCGAAGATCATATTGATTCTGTGAATCAGATTTTAATGGAGATCAATGCCCATCAGAAACCGATGATCATGGTTTTCAATAAGATTGATGATTTTAGCTATGAGAAAAAAGACGAGGACGATTTAACGCCTTCCACAAAAAAGAATATTTCTCTGGAAGAATGGAAAAAAACATGGATGGCAAAATCCAAATATCCGACGGTTTTCATTTCGGCACTTACGAAAGAAAATTTCCCTGAAATGAAAAAGCTGATCTATGATGAAGTGATGAAAATCCATATTTCCAGATTCCCGTACAACGATTTCCTTTTCGAATATTTCGATAACGATGAGGAAGAAAGTGCAGAAAAAGATCATGAAGAGCAATAATTCATGAACAGGCTGTTTTCCAACAACACATTCTATTACTTTTTTCTGATCGTGGTAGGAATTAATTTTTTGGGAAGCATCGGAGGAATCAGCAAAGAAACAGATATTTTAATAGTAAAAATTTTAGGAATGGTAACAGTCGTAGTTTGTCTGTTGGCACTGTTATCATTCTTTACAGATCTTAAATTCAATCATCTTTTCTTTAAAATTTATCTCTACGGTAAAGGTTTGCTTTCTCCTTTTTATTTATTGATTTATTTTCTTTACGAAAAAATAACCAACGACCTATATGTTTCCGGAACCTATTTTATGCCCGCTTTGTTCCGGCTGGTTTTAGGATTTGTTATGCTCGTTTTATACAACAAATACAAAATAGAAAAGAACCGATGAAACATTACTTTTTTCTCCTGTTTCTTCTGATTTCGCTTAGTGGTTTTGCTCAGAAATCAAAAATTGATTTTAAAGCTATTGAGAAAGATCTTAAAAGCGAAAAGTCTCAATACAACTACAACAAGCTGATTTTTAAATACAAAGCCTATCCAAAATCTTTAGATACGCTTGAAGCACAGCATCTTTACTACGGAAGAAATTTCAGAGAAGATCTGCTTTTTACAACAGATGAAGCATTTAAAAGTTTAGCCGATGCTTTCAAGAGCAATAATTTTCAGGACTGCATCAGACAGGGAAAAGCTTTGTATGATAAAGATCCTACCAATCTGGATATTCTGCTGATTCTTCTGAAAGCATATGACAGCATTAAAGACGGAGAAAATTTTCTGTATCATCTCAGTCAGTTCCGCGCTTTAACCGACGGAATGAAGTCTTCCGGAGACGGAAAAACAGAAAAAACACCGTATCTCGTGAATTCAGTAGGCGACGAATATATTCTGCTGAACATCCTGAATCTCGGAAAAGAATATACAAGAGGATCAAAATCCGCAAAAGACGGAATTCTTGATATCTGGGAAAAAGACAGCAACAAAGTTCACATCAAAGTATTATATATCGATTATTAATCACAAAAAATTTTAAACACCAAATTAGTGGAATTATACTATTCATTTTCAGCCTTAATTGTTTTAGCATCCATATTTTCATATCTTAATTACAGATTTCTGAAGCTTCCGAGTACCATCGGAATTATGGTGATCGCCATTGTGGTTTCCATATTTTTAGTTTCCTTCGGAGAAACGGTTTTGCCGATAACTTTCGGACATCTTCACAATTTAATGACCGGCATCGACTTTACAGAAGTTCTGATGGGAGCCATGCTAAATTTCCTTCTGTTTGCGGGAGGAATTCATATTAATATCGACGATCTCAAAGAGCAGTTTGTTCCTGTCGTGATTTTTTCAACGGCAGGAGTCGTGATTTCTACCTTTGTGGTGGGTTTCGGCATGTATTATCTGTTGCCTCTTGTCGGCATTTCGCTGCCTTTTATCTATTGTCTGCTTTTTGGCGCTCTGATCTCTCCTACCGATCCTGTTGCCGTTCTGAGTATCTTAAAACAGGCAAACGTTTCAAAATCTCTGGAAACCAAAGTTGCGGGAGAATCACTTTTTAATGACGGGATGGCGGTTGTGGTTTTTACAGTTGTTCTTCAGCTTGCGATCGGAAACGAAGTAACGCTGAATATGGAAAGCATTGGTCTGCTATTGCTGAAAGAAGCAGGTGGCGGACTTTTACTCGGCGTTGTTCTGGGATGGATTACTTCCCGACTGATGCGTGAAGTGGACGATTATATTATTTCCGTTCTGGTAACGCTTTCTGTTGTAATGGGAGGGTATCTTATTGCGAGACAGATGCATATTTCGGGACCTTTAACCATGGTTGCCGCCGGATTGTTCATGGGTAATTTTAATGTAAAATTCAAAATGAAATCTGTGACACAGGATTATCTGATCAAATTCTGGGAACTTATCGACGAAATCCTGAATGCAGTTCTATTCCTTTTTATTGGCTTTGAATTATTGATGATCAAAGACTTAAGCCATTATATGATTCCGGGATTATTGGCAATTGCGGTGGTTTTACTGGCAAGATTTATTTCAATTTGGGGACCTACTAAGTTCATGTCTTTCAGAACAAGATTCAGTCCGCAAACAGTAAAAGTTTTGGTTTGGGGCGGAATTCGCGGCGGAGTTTCGATTGCTCTGGCGCTTTCTATTCCGAAAAATGAAAACAGCACGATTGTTTTAAGCATTACTTACTGTGTGGTTGTGTTTTCAATTATCGTTCAGGGACTTACGATAGCCAAAGTTGCCAATCCGAAGAAGATTGCCAAAGAGGAAGAGGAACAGGAAAGTGTTGCTTTACATAATGTTGATTAAATTATTAATTATCAAATGAATGACATTTTAAAAGAAATAAAAGAAGCTTTAGTTACCTTATTAATTCCCGAGAAAGCAGAATTTTTCCCGAAGTTCTTCAAAACCGGAAAAGGAGAATACGGAGAAGGCGATTTGTTTTTAGGAGTAAAAGTTCCGGATCAGCGTTCTGTTGCAAAAGAATTTTACGCCAGAATTTCGATGGAAGAACTCAGCAAATTACTGTCTTCCCAATATCATGAACACAGATTGACGGCTTTATTCATGTTAATTTCTAAGTTTGAAAAAACAAAAGACAAAGCGGTAAAAGATGAAATTGTTGAGTTTTATCTGAATCATTTACAGCACATTAACAACTGGGATCTGGTAGATTCAAGCTGTTATAAAATTCTGGGACGCTATGCTTTTGAAAACCAGAAAGATGAATTACTGAGAACGCTTTCGGATTCTGAAGAAATGTGGCATAAAAGAATTGCTGTTGTGGGAACGATGCATTATGTAAAAAAAGGATCATTTGATCTTACCAAAGAATTCGTTACTAAAAATCTGAAACATACCCATGATCTGATGCACAAAGCCAACGGCTGGCTGCTTCGCGAAATGGGAGAAAAAAACGAAGCGGAATTAATTAATTTTCTGAATAAACATTACAAAGAAATGCCCAGAACAAGCCTTCGATACGCCATTGAAAAACTGGATGAGGATCTGAGGCAGGATTATCTGAAAGGCAGAATTTAAACATCTGGTCTGCCTAAAATTTTATTTAAAGTTGAAATTTATAAATAAAAATGCTCTCAACAGTTTTAAAAATCTTTGATTTTTAGAGGTTATTATGTGGGTTTTAATTTGTCCCCGTTAACTTTAAATAAAGAACTCTCAACTTTTGTTGGTAAATTTGAAAATTATTTAAAAACTCAAATATGAAAAACATTATTAAACAGTTGCTTTTATTATTGCCTCTGTTGCTGCTTACAAGCTGTTTTGATATTTTAGACAAAATCAACGTAAAAGCAGACGGAAGCGGAGAATATTCGCTTATCCTGAACGCCAGTAAAAGCAAAACCCGACTGGCATCCATCTCGAAAATGGAAACAATTAACGGTAAAAAAGTTCCGAAAAGGTCTGAAATTGAAGCTAAAATTAATGAAGCGGCAAGAATTTTCAAAGCTACACCCGGAATTTCGAATGTGAAGACTTCAATGGATTTTGATAACTACATTATCAAACTAAGCTGTAACTTCAAAAAAATTGAAAACATCAATGCCGGACTGGAACAGCTGAAAGCAAAAAACATCGTTGGAAAAATGGTTCCGGTACAGCTTTACAGTCAGAGTCCGGAGAAAAAAACATTCACCAGAAATAAAGTGAGCAGTTTTAAAAATGATTACGACAAGATGAGCAAAGCGGATAAAGAAGTCTTTAACGATGCGAAATATACTTCCGTGATGCAGTTTGAAAATACCATAAAATCCCAGACCAATAATGCTTACCTGCTTTCTCCGAACAAAAAAGCAGTAAAACTGGAAGCCCATGTTCTGGATTTTATCCTTCAGAAAAAACAATTACGAAATACCATTCTCTTTCAATAATTTCAATCGACAACCATGAAATCTATTTTACAAAAAACACAAATTTTACTTTTACTTTTTGCTTTTAGCTTCGTCTTTTCGCAACAGAAAATGAAGCTTCCGAAAGACGTTCTTTTTTACATGGAAATCAACGGAAAGCAGCTTAACCAGAAAATCAACTGGCAGAAACTGAACCCTTTTCTGCTTGAAGTAGCCAAAGAAGACAAAGAAAAACAGGCATCGTGGAACGATTATTCCAAAACGGGGATAAAATATGATGCCACACAATATCATTACGCCAATTTCAATGATTCCGTAAAAACGTATACCGCTCATTTTCTGCTGGATAACAAAGAAAAATTTCAGGAATTCATTAATTCATCCAAGAAAAAAGGACTGGAAATTTCGAAACGAAAAAATTACTCGTACGTTAATCTTGATGATGAAATGTTCGTTGCCTGGAATGATAAGCAAGCGGTTCTGAAATTAATCAGCTATGAAAAACCTTATAAAATCGACTGGAATGATGAAGCGATGATAGACAGTGCCGCTGCAACAATTGACAGTGCGGCAATTGTTATGGACAGCGCAGCCGTTGCGGTTGACAGCGCATACGTAGAAAAAGCATTCGATTACAAGGAAGAAATCAAATATCTGAAAGATGATATTCAATATCTAAAGGAAGACATTAAAGAATACAAGGCTGAAATTGCCAAGAAAGAAAAAGACATTAAATATCTGGAAAAGCACCACAAATATCCTGAAGAAGAAAAAGATTCGAGTGACAAAAATTATTCTGAAAAAGAAAGCGAATACACACTTCCGCATATGGAGGAAGAAATGGATGAGGAGACGGAAGAAGACGGCATTTATCTGAAACAAATGGATTCTCTGAAGATCGAAAAGTTTAAGATCACCAAAAAACTGGCGGAAAAGGATTTTGATGATTATTTCAGTTCTGCACCGGAGCTTGATGTTTCCAAAGAAATATTGTCTTTCCGTGATGCGGATTCCGATGTTTTTGTGTATACGGATTACGGAAGAATCGTAAATAACGGAGCTTACGGTAAAATTATGAGCCACTACCCTTTCGGAAATCTTATGGGGAAAGCATACGATTCGAATTCTTCTTACAATCTGTATTTTGACAATGATAAAGTAAGACTGGTGAACAGTTATCAGCATAAAAATGAAGCGGTTCAGAAGAGCATCAATTCTGTTTACAGAGGGAAAAAGAATAAAAAGCTGACGGCTCTCATCAACGATAAAAGCATCGGATATTACGCCATTAATGTAGACGGAAATAAGTATTTTGATCTGATGTACAGCCTGTTGAAAGATTCCGGAGAAGGCGATTATCAGAAAGAAATGGAACTTTTAATGGAAACCATGAAGATTGTTCTGGATGAAAAGGCCATTACCAAGATCGCACCAGGAAACGGAATTTTCGTCCTTAACGAATTGAAATCCAAAACCGTAGAATACACGGATTATGAATACGATGATGATTATAATGAAAAGGAAGTGAAGAAAACCAAAGAAATCGCTGTTCCGAATTTCACGTTTGCTTTTGCTACGGAAAATGAAGGGTACTGGAACCGTATTTTCAATCTGCTGACCACGAATAAAGTAACGGCTAAGAAATTCTCTAAAAACGGAGATTTCTATGCCTTCAGTGAAGGAAAAAATGACGGATATTTCGACAAGTTATTCTTTACGGTAAAAGACGGAATTGTCTACGCAACGACCTCAACAGAGAATATTTCAGCTAAAAACCAATCGGAAATCTCTGAAAAATGGGCAAAAGATTCGGCGAAATATCCTTTGTCGGGAAGGTTTGACATTCAGAAACTAATGGTCGGACTTGAGAAAGAGTTTAAAACTCCGTCGGAAAGAAAAACACTGGATCTTCTGAAGAAAAATCTGGGCGAAGTGTATTTTAAAACAGAAGCCAAAGGAGAAAAGATAGAAACAGAAGTTAATTACAACATTAAAAATGCTTCGGAAAACAGTTTAATGTATTTCTTCGATGTTTTTGATGAAGTATATAAAATGAAAGAATCTGATAAAAAGCAGCCTATTTTATAATGAAAAAGAAACTTTTTGTCTTCGTTCTATTACTTTTTGCGGGGATGATGTATTTCGTTTTTTACCATAAACAAAATACGAAGATTTTTTCTCCGCAGGAAGCAGATGCGATCATTCTGATTGATACAAAAAAGCTGACAAGACAATATGTTTACAGCCTTATAGAGCATCCTTCTTTATGGTTTGAAAGCAAAGGAAAAAACAAAATATCTTTTAGAAAATCGGGAGTGGAAATTCCCGATTTTTTGCAGGTTTTCCATCTGAAAAATTCAAAAGTTTCGAACTGGTACAGTGTTTTTGAACTGGAAGACACGAAGACTTTTTTATCGTTTCTGAAACAGCAGAAGTTTACGGATCTGGGAAATCAGATGTTCAGGAAAGATCAGGTTTTTATTAAAATCCTTGGAAAAAACCTCATTATCGGAAGTTCCAGTGATGATTTTGAGCGAATTAACAACCAGTTATTTCACAGTTCTCAGGCAAATCTTTTTGATGCAGACGCGCTCGTTACCAATGGATTAGGAAGTATTATTCTGAACACAAAAAAAGGCAGCCATAATCTTTCTATCGAATTGAAACATGATGAAATTGAAATCAGGAATCAGTCTGATTCTTATGATCCCTCTCCGGCTATTTCAAAACTATTGAAGACCGATTCTTTTTTAGAAACAGAACTGGATGCTGAAAATATTAAAATTTTTAGTTCTTTTTTTGATAAAACTTTTGCAGATTCTTCATCCATTAATCAGATGAAAGTTTCCGTACATCTGGAAGAGGTGAATGACACGATCATTACTTACAGCTACGATGACAATTTTAATGAAGTTGAAAAGAAAACATTTCAGAAGATCATTCAGCCGAATTATATCATTGATTTTCAAAGCTTAAACCCTGAAAAGACGGAACTGTATTTTCAGAATAAAAAATGGATCAATGCCCAGAATCAGTTCACAGCAATTCCTTTTCAGCCTAACCTCATCACTCAGAATAGCAAAGGTTTTAAAATAAAATCTACAAGAAAACCAGTTCAGCAGTCTTTCAATCTGAATGAAAATTATATTTTTGTAAAAAATAATCCGTTATTGCTGTCTTTTTTAAAAACATTATCACCTAAGGAAAAGAAAATGATT
Source organism: Chryseobacterium gambrini (assembly GCF_900156825.1). GTDB lineage: Bacteria > Bacteroidota > Bacteroidia > Flavobacteriales > Weeksellaceae > Chryseobacterium > Chryseobacterium gambrini. The sequence goes on from NZ_FTOV01000007.1 coordinate 174,130, forward strand.
TCCGATATTGATTATATTTTTTACGGAAACAGAGATCAGGATTATTGTCTGAAAGTACAGTTTAAAAAAGATGACCTTCCTTTGATTTTAAGGTGGTAAAAAAATAAAAATCAATGGATGCTTTGCATATTACTTTACTAAAACCCGTCACGCATTATTTCCTGCATTTTGTTTTTCCCGTGTTTATTGCTCTAATCTTTTACAGGAAGAACTGGAAAAAAGTGTATCTTATTTTGCTAGCAACCATGCTTGTAGATGTGGATCATCTTTTCGCGAATCCTATATTTGATCCTAACCGCGGAAGCATCGGTTTTCATTTTTTGCATTCTTATTATGCGATTGCGGTGTATTTTTTGATGCTTTTTTTTAAAGGAAATATCAGGATTGCAGCCATCGGATTACTGCTTCATATGTTGACGGATTTTCAGGATTTTTATTTCTGGAATCATTAAAATACCATTAATATTTTCTTTTGATATTTCAAAAGTCATCGATTTTTTGTATTTTAGGAACAGTTATGAAATTGAAAGACTTTTTACATTATACGTATATTTTTCCCATTCTTGCAGTTGGTTATTATTTTTCCGGACTTATGGGGACGGGTGTTCTGTCTGATGTAATTGCCGGAATTTTATTAACGGGCAGTGTTTTATCTGCAGTGCATCATGCAGAAGTTGTCGCACATAAAGTAGGTGAACCTTTCGGAACTATTATTCTTGCGCTGTGTATTACAATCATTGAAGTGGCGCTGATTATTTCACTGATGGTTGCGGGAGGAGATCAGGCGATTACGCTTGCAAGAGATACGGTTTTTGCTGCGGTAATGCTTATTCTCAATGGAATTTTAGGAATCTGTATTTTGGTGGGCGGCGTGAAATATTACGAACAGTTTTTTGCAAGAACTTCCGCCACAACTTATCTGGTTAGTATTGTTTCCATCCTGATTTTGACTTTGGTTCTTCCGAATTTCACCTCCAGCGTAAACGGTCCTTTTTATAATCAGGCACAACTGATTTTTGTTTCTATTGCCTGTCTTGTGATTTATGGAGTCTTTCTGATGGTTCAGACGATCCGTCACAGAAATTATTTTATCGTTCCGGAAGAGCAATCAGAAGAAAATTATATTCCTTCGGTTTCAAAAACGGCAATCAGTTTTACTTTTCTGGTGATTTGTCTGGCGATTGTTGTGATGATGGCAAAAGGTCTTTCTGCCACAATTGAAAATATGGTGCAGAGTTTGGGCGCTCCAAAATCTCTGGTCGGAGTCATTATCGCGGCGGTAGTTCTGCTTCCGGAAGGTGTTGCGGCGATTCGGGCGGCTCGAAGCAACCAGATCCAGTCGAGTTTAAATCTTGCTCTGGGTTCTGCTTTAGCAAGTATCGGACTCACGATTCCTGCGGTTTCTGTGGTTTGTATCCTGTATGATATTCCGCTGGTTTTAGGTCTGGACAAGAAAGATATTATTCTGCTTTCTCTTTCTGTTTTTATCGTGATGCTTTCTTTAAGCCGCGGAAAAACAAATATTCTCTACGGAACGGTTTTATTGGTAAACCTTGCAGCCTACATTTTCACGGTAATTGTTCCGTAACTTAAAAAAACACTGAACTCACAACAAAGAACTTTAAACCATTAGAGTCTTCTTGCGAGTTCCATTTTGAAAGCCATCAGTTTGGCAATGTTTTCAGATTTGTAAATTGCCAGATCTGCGTTTTCTCCCACAAAATTTTCTTCAACCGTTGTTTTCCAGAGATTCAGCCAACGATCGAAATGATGCTGTTCCATCGCCTGAATTTCATTGATCGGAAAATGAACGCCCATCGGATTTCCTTTGTACGACATCTGTCCGAAAAGAATGGATTCCCAAAACGAATACATCTTCGGCAAATGACTGTCCCATTTTACTTTAGCAATATCATTAAAGAAAAAGCCAATAACCTCATCTTTAACGACTTTGGCATAAAACGAATTCACCAGATATTCAATATCTTCTCTTGATTCTAATTTTTTCATACACCAAAGTTAGCATAAAATTGTGTGGAAATGTTTTGTGGCTGGATTGATACATTTCAGGTTTGGGATTTTGTTTTTTACGAAAACAGTATTCAATTTTCTGTAAATCAGATTAATTTCTTATCAGATAAAAAACTTACCAAATCTTCAATGCTTTTAAGATATTTTCCGGATATTCTTTTTTTATTGATATATAACTCGATCTGATTTGAAGTATCAAAAAACAATTCTACAGATTTATTTTCTTGAAATTGATACGTTAAACAACTAACTTCTAACCATCCGTTTTTTATTAAATATTCTGTAAAAGAGTTCTTCATTTTAATAAATTTAAATCTAACAATATCTTCCCGCTTCGTATTCCTGAATATAATATTCGATCGTATTGCCGGAGCCAAATTCTATAATTTCTCCATCAACATTTTTGACTAAAAAAGGAACATTTCCAACTAATGTATTATACTTTTCATCTCTTGTATCATAAAATTCTTTGCTTACATAGAAAAAAATCATTCCATAACTTTTTTTAATAGTAGCTTCTTTGAAAAGAGAAAGCTCAATCCCGGATTTTTACCGGATTTATCAATATGATCTTGAGCTATTTGGATAATTTCCTGTTCTGTTAACATAATTATTTTCCAGTTTTTACGATTTCAATTTACGAAAAACAAAAAGATTGCCTCTTTTCTGAGACAACCTATTTTGTTCTTATTTATTTTTTTAGATTCAATAAATCTCTAGTGTAATTTCGGATTGAATTGAGTATTAATTCCTCAATGATACAAGCATTTTTCAGTATTATGCCATAAATTTTATAATTGGTGGTCAATTCAAACCGAAAGTAGATAGTCAATGCTACTGATTTTTGCAACCGAGACCATTTATAAATTATCTTTTTTGAAAAAGTTGATGAATTCCTCTGTTAAAGGAGTTTCTATAATATATCCAGCAGGGTGATTTTTATTTGAATTATCAAACCATTCTTTTATCTTCTTGTATTTATTTGTTAAATTTTTCTCTCTGGAAATTAAATTTATCTTATTTACATTATTTTCAAAAAAAGGTAAATCTTCTACTAGAATATTATTCCATAAATGAGCAATAATAAAATATTTCTTATCTTTTCTTTTGATAAAAAATATATTATAGTATTTTTTATTTTTTTCTATAATATTACTTATTCCGGAGCATTCTTCACCATTAATATTTTCATAAAAATCATTATTATTGGTTTCAATTTTAACTTTTAGCTTTTTAAAATCTTGATTATATCTATTTTTTAAAACAGTGAATGTATTTCCAAATTTTATATTATTTTCTACATAAAATTCATTTTGTTGATTGTTGTTATACGAAAATTCTGTTGTTTCGGCTATTAGTATAGCATCACTATTCATAACCATTTTGTATAAAGGAAGTTGAGACTGAGAATACATTACATTACATCCTAAGATGAAAAGTATAACAATGAAAAATTTATATCGTTTCATATTTAATAATTTTTTATATCGTTTCGCATTATTTTTATTTGATGGCTTAAAAAACATACTCTTGTGTTATCATAATCCATTATATTCTTCGTTGAGGCTTTCTTAAATCTTAAAAAATTTGCTTCTATCTGTTCCCATTCTTTTTCATAAAACTTCATGAATTCTTTATCAAGCTTTATACTATCATTTTTTAATATGTTGAAGTTCGTTTTTAACTCTTCAAAATCTTTTATTTTATTTGTATTTATAATTTCAATAGCTTTCTTATTTTCAGTAATATAAGCTTTTTGTTTATCTATATCTTCTTGAAGTAATGTTAAGTATTGAGCTTTAGTAACAGGTTTTCCATTATATGTAAAATTGCCATTTGAAGCTTTCCCTTGAGCTAAATCTCTTTCTTTACCAATAATATAATTTTTTCTATTATTTATAAAGTTATTTAATGATTCTTTTAATGTGGTCACTTTAGCCTTGATTTCCTTATAAATATAAAAAGGATAAGATTCTCTTGTTTTAGTAATTATATTTGTTTTTAGTGTTTGATAGTAATTTTTTGAATTATTAAAACTATTCAATTCTTTTGTATTGAAAAATAAGTGATCTAATCCAAGCATATGCCCAATCTCGTGAGCATAAGTATCTTTTGATTCAGTATTTGTAGAGTACACCATCAATGTATAATGATCTAGTGGAGAAGTTCGACTGTACGCTCCTGTTTCTTTATCAGAAGATTCAAAATCACTTAAGATGATAATTCCGCCTTCATAGCTTTTGCTTTTAGTTTTTAGTTTATTTTTATACTCACGAATTGTAACAGCATCCATATCATTATCTTTATCAGCTAATCCTATATCTTTTTGATTGTCTACAATAACATCTGTTGGTACAATTATTTTTGCACACTCTTTCTTTACTGGATCCCAACTAGTTATTTTGCAATTACCTGCGGCATCAACATCCTGTTTTTCTTTATTTATATTGGCAAAGTATTTTTTGCCTGTCCAATCAGTTTTATCAAAAGCATAGAAATAATCATCCAAATCTCCGCTTCCTAATGTATCAAACATTGTTTGGTTTTCTATCTCTATTTCATAGCCTGCTTGGTTCAGAGAATTTTCATTAAGATATTTCTTCACATCACTATCCTTAAATTTTTGAAATAGTGCTTTGGCTTTGGCTGAAGGGTTACCATCTGAAGAGACCAATGCAATTACTCTGAATTTTAATTTCAATACCTTGTTTTCCATCATTGTTAATCCTCCTATTTTCAAAGAACTTCCTGAAGTTGCTTCTCCAAGAATTTCATATTTTTTCTCTGGAGCTTCTTTCAAACATTTTATTTTCAACAAAATAGATTCACTTAACTCAGAAACTTCCATTTCCGCTTTTTTGCCTGCTTTTTTACCTGTATTTTTTTTATTTATTATTTCAAAATCATAATACTCATCTCCAAATATACTGATTTTATCAAAGTAAGAGTTAGATTTTTCCTCTAGACTAGTTTCTAAAGATAATTCTATTGTTTGATTAGGTTTCATAAGAACCCAAGGGATATCAACGATTTGATTGCTATTTTTTATTGTTAACAATTCATAATGCTCTTTTATCGCATTTTTAGCACTATTAATGTCAGAAGAAATTGGGATAAAGTTTCCAATGTCATTTTGATTTATGGGTTTTTTGTAAAAATATTCTGCTTCAGAAAAACTTACCCCTTGAATTTTTAATATTTCTCCAGTTTTAGGATCAACATCAATCCAATCAAAACCAAATTCACCATTATATGTACTATTAACTCTTACTTTTAGATTATTAATCTCAACTGATTTTCTACTTCTTCTCGTCCCATACACATCAATATCTTCTACACCAATATCCGCAAGGTTTCTAATTCCTATATTTCCTGTTTTCATTTTTGTTAATTTTAAATGTTAGTAAAAAAGAAAGCGGTGGTTTCCCACCACTTTCAAAACAAAGTTTAACCGTTGTTATACAGGTTTAATAATTGTACTTGGCAGCGTTGTCGCTCCATCACTATGAGCCAACTGCGCCTCTGTATCCAATTTGAAGCTAGTTTCAAACTCCAGTTCCTTAGGATTTTCACAATTTTCCGGATAATCTTCACGGAATAGTGGAAGCGGATGCAACGGATCAACCGGTAATCCTGTAGAAGATGCCTGAAGAATCGTCAACGTTGTAGGAACTCTTGTGATCCAGTATTTCCCTTGCGGAACTCCTGTCGGCTGTCTCATCTCGTCTACAATAGACATATACATTGGGTCTCCAATCACAGGAACTGCTCCGCCGTTCCAGATAATCCCTGTTTCCATAAAGAACTGTACAGCAGCTTCAAAGCCCGGTTTTACGGTAACAATGATTCTCGCCATCCCTGCCTGAAGGAAACTTCTGAACAGAGGATCCATACTTTCGGTAAGATAGAATTCCTGCCAGCTTTTACGGTTCGCCCAATAGTACGGATAGAAGGTATAATCCATGATTTCCCACTCAAATGCCTGTTCCATGAACTTCGCCAAAGCAGCATACTGATCAAGATTATCATTCAGGTAAACTTGGAAGTTATCCATTTTGGTATTATCATTTAATGCGTTTGTTGATTCATAGCCCAGTGTATTTGAGTTAAGGTAATCCTGCAACAGGTAAGCGATACAGTTATGCTTAAGGGTATCATGCTCCATATAACGGTAGAAGTTTCCCTGTTTTTCTTTTGCTTCTGCTTCTTTAGCTTTTTGCTCGTCGTCTAAACGTTTTTGTTCTTCCTGAAACTTTTTGTACGCTTCTTCATAGGCTTTAATAATAGCATTAAAGTTTTCTGTCTGCCATTGAAGCATAAATGCATCCGAAAGTTTGCAATACAACGTCACGTTAAGCGTTACATCTTCAATATTTCTGCCTCGGTACAGAAAGTTAAACGTCCCGGAAAGGTTTAAGCCATTTTCCCAAATCGTACTCTGGTTGATTCTGCCTCCAAAATTTAAGTTTCTCTCTCCTCCTTTACCGTTGCTGCAATAAAACTCACTATTATGAAATCTGGTATTTCGATCCATATAATATTGGATCTTCATATCTTTGGCAGCATAATTTTGTGTAATATTGATAGGTGTTCCTACCGCACCGAATGAACCGGTTGAATTTGGACGCCCAACAATTTCCTGATATACTTCCACATTTTCTTTTGGAAGGTCGGTTAAAGTTACTCCGTAAATATTTGCCCAATGTTGAAGTAAGTCTTTCGTTGCAGCTTTCGGACTTGCCATATTCCATGGTTCCGGAGCTGTTCTCGGATCTACCGGGGCTGTAAGCACCTGAGCTTTTGCAACTGCAACCGCCAGACGATGCAGTCTTGAAGGTTCAGGAACCATAAATTCAAACATAGTACGTTTACCATAATTGTAAATTTGGTTTTTCATCTTCTTATCGATCCATCTGTAAACCCCTGTAATATGTTTAGGTTGCGCTGCATCGGCATTATCCGTTTTGGTTACCCTTCCTCTGTTGTCAAATTCATGAACATTGGTTTCCGTGTATTCTTTAATGATCTTTTGTACCCTTTCTTCAGAAACTTTGGTTAACACTCTTTCCATCGCTCTTTCCGTGATTTCCTGAGATTTAGCAACCGCCTGTCTCGTGCTGTCATGTTGAGCTGTATTGTTCGCATAGTCTGCCCCCATCTCAAATACTGTTTTACCCGCACCATAGCTGTATCTTGCATAAGCCGTGATACTCTGGTCTTTTTCCAGTTCTTTCGCAACTTCCGTCTGCATATCCGTTCTGGAGGTTTTGGTCGTATCGGAAATTTTTTCTGTTTCCTGAGACTTGGAAGTCGTGTCGGTAATTTCAGAATAATCCCTTGCTACGGAAGATTTGTGTCTCAGTTCACTTGCCATCACGTTCTCAATATTGGAAACTTCTCCCGGAACGTAGGCGTGAACACTTTGCACGACTTTCAAATAATCGGCAACCCCTAATCTTTTGATTCCGAAGCTTCTGCGTTTCTGGATTTTTACGTTTTCAGGTTCTTCCGGATTCTCCACTACCCCTCTTGTCAGAGTAAGCATGCCCGTAAGTCCCAGATTTCCTTTTGTGTACAGCTGTCCAAGATCTGCGGATGCCTTGCTTCCGTTATCAAAAATAATTTCGATTCTGAAATTAATACTTGATCTGAACTTGTTAACAAGACACATAGGGAGCGTAATTTTATCATTGATCACGGGAATGTTGCTGAAGTTTTCTTCAAAACTTCCTGCCTTATCGGTTGTGGCAATAATTTTTGCAGAAGCAACGCTCCATGAAGAATCTGCGACCTCAAAAGAAAAGTTAACAAATCCTCCTGATCCCGAAAATGCTGATGAGCTGTGTGCATAAAAACTATATGCCATTGGTGTTCTTGCGGTGCTTTGCACCACCGGAACAGACGCCCCCGCAAGGTTAACATACTGCTGCTGCTGAAGCGGAGTGTTTTCCAGTGCGGTCTGCATAGAAGAAGAAATATGACTTCCTACAATATTTAAGGCATCTGAATAACTTTCTAATTCCTCATTAAGCGTGATGTTTTGGGAACCGATTCTTAACGTATTGTCAGAAATAATTGTAACTTTCTCTTTTTCCGCTTCTTGAGAAGTCCTGTCCATATCAATCTCTGTGAAAAGTTCGATAAAGAGATCAAAAGATTCCGGGGAGAGTTTTTCCTGTAGATCCGGCAAATTGATTTCGTTTTTATAAGAAAACTGAAAAGGAGCGACCTCAGATCTCTTCAACTCCTCATACATACGGTTTTTTTCTTCTTCCGTAGTTCCTTCGGTGATCTTACTTTCGATTTCTGCAAGTTTTCTTTCGTAAGCTTCCAGTGCTTCTCTGTTTTCTTTCTGATATTTTGCATATTCATCCTGATACGCCTGGTAAGAGGATTTGTGATATTTTTTCTGAAGCTTTTCCAGTTCTGTAGTAAGCTTTTCCAGTGCTTCTTTTCGATGAAGCGCTTTGTTGGCTGCCAATAAAACCTGTGCTTCAGATTCTAATCTCTGCGAAGTTCTTGCACTCAAAGCGTTAGCCGATATTCCGGAAGCAGCTCTTGAAGAAACAGACCCCGCGGTAACAGCATCTTCAGAGAATAAAAACTTAGGCAAAACGATTTTTCCGTCCAAGGCTTTTTCCAATGGTTTTGGTCCGTTAACCTTGATAATTTCAGGATCCGCTAAATTCATACTTTGGGCAAAGCCAATATGGATTGCCATTAAAATATGGCTGATTGCTTCTTTCACATAGAAATCTCCCTGAGTAACGATCTGGAAAATATAATTGTTCCAAAGAGTTGAAAAGACTTTGATTCCATCTGCTGTAAGCTCTTTATTGTTATCAATAAGATGACTGTAATAATTTTTTACATCGCTTAATTCGTTGGCGTTAAGCTCTTCTCTTTTAGAAATCTTTCTTCCGATGATCAGAAGTTTCCCGAATTCTCCCTCTTCAATTTTCTTTTCGGTTTCAAATCCGGAATTACTGAATGTTCTTGCCGCATTTGCCATTTCCGAGAGCTTCGATGCTCTTGAAGATTTTCCTGCAATGGCAGTATCGAAAATTCCGATAGCTCCTTTTGGTCTGTGGATAAATCCTAAATTTCTTTCTTTGGTTTCTGTAAGCTGTGGATTTCTTAAGCTCACGAATCTGAAAAGCGTCTGAGACGCATCGTTTTTTCCTGACATTTTGTAAATTTGTTTTGCATTATAAAGGTTAAGATTTGAAGCCTCTTTTTAGTAGAGTCACTTCAGGTTTTAGCCTTATTTTTTTAGGTGGTCTTCAGGCTAAAGCATGTCCACCATGAGTTTTAAAGTCTCTTTTCACTTTCTGTGTTTTTCTATATAGCAAATATCGTCCGGCGTGGCGACAAAACTCGTCGTATTAAATTGATTTATAATTATTTTCGATAAAAACTCATAGATAATTGAAAATCAATGAGAAAAATTTCCGAAAGGTTTTTCGGAAATTTTGAAGAGAAAATTATCTTATTTTTTAACCTTTTTCAGAAAGAGATGAAAGAATTCTACGAGCTGCTTTTTGCCATTAAAATCAAGCTGAAATTTTCATATTTTAACTAAAAATATTCATAAAGACTTTTGCAAATTTCATCACAACAATATTTTATCTTTGTATGTTGATTTGAATTCAAATGGATAAATCGGTAGATTAACTTGTTTTTCAATTTTAGAATCAACAGAAAAAGTAAAAACAAAATGATATAAAAAATGGCACGGGGATTTAGAAAAAAAATTCAGCAGAAAAACACCGAAAACAGTGGTTTTGGCAGCAATGTTTCGGGAAGATTCATTAATAAGGACGGTCTTCCGAACGTTAACAGAAAAGGAGTGAATATTTTCAACAGATACAGTTGGTATCATACGATGCTGGATTTATCCACATTCAATTTTCTTTCTTATCTGGTGATTGCGTATGTTTTAGTGAATTTATTTTTTGCTTTAATTTATTATCTCATTGGTGTAGAACATTTAACGGGAATTGATAAAAGTAATCCGGTAAATGAATTCATCGATGTGTTTTTCTTCAGCTCCCAGACGTTTACCACAGTAGGATACGGAAGAATTGCTCCGGTAGGCTTCATGGCAAGTCTGGTGGCTACTTTTGAGGCTTTTTTAGGATTGCTTACCTTTGCCATTGCTACGGGACTTTTTTACGGAAGATTTTCAAGACCGAGAGCGTATCTGAAGTTTTCTGATGTTGCCGTTGTCGCACCTTTTAAAGAAACTTCAGCATTAATGTTCAGGCTGGCTCCCTATAAAAACAATGCATTAACGGATGCAGATGTTGTTATTACTACAGCAATTGAGGTGATGGAAAACAGCTCACCGAGAATTAATTTTTATCAGCTGAAAACACAGCTCAGCAAAATCAATACTTTGGCTCTGAACTGGACAATTGTACATGAAATTGATGAAGAGTCTCCGTTTTACGGTTTTTCAGAGGAGGATTTTAAAAATACGGGCATTGAAATTATTGTTCATATCCGTGCTTTTGACGAGGTTTTTTCAAATACGGTAGTACAGAGAACCTCTTATGTAACGAAAGAAATTGTATACGGTGCAAAGTTTATCCCGATGTATTATCCCGATAAAGATAATCTTTCCACGGTGCTGAATCTGGATAAAATAAGTGACTATCAAAAAGCAGAACTTCCGGTATTCATGGAAGAAGAAGAATAAATGGATTTAGAATTTTATAAAAAACAGGCATTACAAAAACAAAAGGAACATAAAAAATTTCTGGACGGGCTGAAAAAGAAACCGTCCAAAAATCTGGATTATATCGTTCAGGAAACGCATGAAGAGGTTTTTGAAAGAATAGACTGTCTGCAATGTGCCAATTGCTGTAAAACAACAGGACCGCTTTATACCGAAAAAGATATTGAAAGAATTTCTAAGCATCTCCGCATGAAACCTGCCGATTTTGAAGCAAAATTCCTGCGTGTAGATGAAGATAATGATAAAGTTCTGCAAAATTTGCCGTGCTTTTTTTTAAATGAAGACAATACCTGCTCCATCTATGAGGTTCGTCCGAAAGCGTGCAGAGAATATCCCCATACCGACAGAAAGAAGATCTACCAGATCAATAATTTAATGATCAAAAACACCGTGATCTGTCCCGCTGCATACGAATTTGTAGAGCGAATTATGAAAAATTTAGGAAAATAATATATAATTCAAAATCCGTCTTAAATAATTATAAAGTCCGTTAAATAAAGACTTCACGTATAATATTAGACAAAATGCCGGCGTTTAAGTTAAACAACCATTTAAATATTAATATTATGAAGAAGTTAGTTTTAACAGCAGCGTTTACATTAGTCGGAGTAATCGCAGTATCGGCTCAGACGGGAACAACACAACAAAGCCCGTCAACAAATTCTAATAATCCATCGACCACTCAAACCCAGCAGAATTCACAGGCAACCACCAACTGGGAGACAACTTCGGGAACGTCAAGCCAAAACCAAAATACAGGCACCACTGCCACTGTTGAATCAGCAACACCCGCCACAACAGCATCCACAGAAACCACTGTAAATGCCAATACAGAAGCAGTAGCAGACACCACCAAATCTACAGACGCTATAAAAGAAGAAAAGAAATCCAAGAAGAAAAAGTCGAAGTAAGTATTTAAATTTTTAAGAAGTAGAAAGAAGATCCTGAAATGTAATGTTTCAGGATTTTTTTATATAAATATAAAACGGCATAATTTATCTTAAATAATTATAAATCAAGTTAAAAGAAGTAGAAACAATAAACTTTGTATGAAAGTTGCATTTAACATAATATCAAATTTTGAATAAATAATCGATATGCAAATAAAGAGAATCCTGAATCATTTTTCAGGATTTTTTGTGATGTATTTCTTCAAGTCTGAACTGAACAATTTTCTTTATTAAATTTTCAGGAAGATCCTCATTTACATGAAACTGTACCGCTCCTTTTGAAAATTTATAATTGCTTTTTTTAAATTCAGCCTCAAATTCTTTTATTCCTTCTGCTCCGGGATAAAATCCGATATGTTTTTTATACCCCGCAAAATACACCAAGGGTTTATTTTTGTATCTGAAAGCGGGCATCTGATAGCCAATATATTCTTCAATTTCAGAACTTTGCAAAAGAATCAGTTTTCTGAGATTTTCTAATTTATCCTTAATTTCAGGAAACAGAGCAATATATTCATCAATATTTTCAAATGTATTTTTCATAAATTAAATGTAATGATTTTTCACTTTTTTGGCAGTTCTTATTATCATTCTGAACGAAGCGAAGTGAAGAATCTGTCTTTGGTTGAGACGTTATAGATTTTCCTATGTCGAAATGACATGAAGATGTTAATTTCATTTGAATTAAAATGATTATCATTAGCTGAATGAAATGCCTTTGCGATCGAAAAATATTCAGCATCATTCGAAAACTAGACCTTTCGAACGTAGCGTTAAAAATAAAAAAAGCGCTGAATAATCAACGCTTTCTCCTTTCACTTTTTACTTTTTTCCCATTTATAATCCCGGGAACAGGTTATATGAAAAAAGGTCGGGAATTTCCCAACCTTTGTATTTTATACTACTCCCTGAGCTAACATTGCTTCAGCAACTTTCACGAATCCGGCGATATTGGCACCTTTTACGTAGTTTACATAGCCGTCTTCTTCTTTTCCGTAGTCTCTGCACGCTTTGTGAATTCCGATCATGATCTCTTTCAGTCTTGCATCAACCTCTTCAGAAGTCCAGTTCAGACGGATCGAGTTTTGCGTCATTTCAAGACCTGAAGTTGCAACACCTCCTGCGTTAGAAGCTTTCCCCGGAGAGAACAATACTTTATTGTCTAAGAAATAGTTAATTGCATCAAGCGTAGAAGGCATGTTTGCAGCTTCTGTTACACAAACGCATCCGTTTTCTACCAACAATTTAGCATCATCAAGATCCAATTCGTTTTGGGTTGCAGAAGGGATGGCAACATCACACTTCACTTCCCAAGGACGTTTTCCTGCAAAGAATTCTGCAGAAGGATATTTCTTCACATAATCTTCCGCTCTGTTGTTTCCGGAAGATCTTAATTCCAATAAATAATCGATCTTATCTCCGTCGATTCCGTCTTTATCATACACATAACCGTCCGGTCCTGAAATCGTTACTACTTTTCCTCCCAGTTCGTTTACTTTTTTAATAACTCCCCAAGCTACGTTTCCGAAACCTGAAACCGTTACCGTTTTATCTTTGAAAGTCTGTCCGATCGTTTTAAGCATCTGCTCTGCGAAGTAAACAACACCGTATCCTGTAGCTTCAGGACGGATTAATGAACCTCCGTACGCAAGACCTTTTCCTGTAAGAACTCCCGTAAACTCGTTTCTGATTTTTTTGTATTGTCCGAATAAATATCCGATCTCTCTTGCTCCTACTCCGATGTCTCCCGCAGGAACGTCTGTTTCAGGACCAATGTGTTTGCACATTTCCGTCATGAAAGCCTGGCAGAAACGCATTACTTCCATATCCGATTTTCCTTGCGGATCAAAGTCTGAACCTCCTTTTCCACCACCCATAGGAAGCGTAGTTAAAGAGTTTTTAAACACCTGTTCGAACGCTAAGAATTTAAGAACAGAAAGGTTTACTGTAGGATGGAAGCGGATTCCTCCTTTGTAAGGTCCGATCGCAGAGTTCATCTGGATTCTGAACCCTCTGTTTACCTGGATCTCTCCTTTATCGTCAACCCATGGAACTCTGAAGATGATAATTCTTTCAGCTTCCGCCATTCTTTCAAGAAGCTTCATTCCCGTATATTCCTTTTTCGTTAAGATAAACGGAATTACAGTTACCGCAACTTCTTTTACTGCTTGTAAAAATTCTGGCTCATTAGGGTTTTTTGCCTCAATTTTTGCTATAAATTCTTGGATTTTCTGGTCAATATTATATTGTTCCATATATTAGGGTTGAATATTATTGCCAACAAATTTAATTTTTTTTTCAAGATTCACAACACCCTAAATAATAATTGTTGAAAATTTAATAATATAATGACTTAATATTATTAAATCCACAATTAACGCATTAATATTATTAAAAATTAAATGTTATGTTTAAAATAATGCAATATTAAGAAATCGTTAATTGTCAGGTTGCCAAAAATTGTCTCCCCGAAAGTGATTTTACCTTCCCCAAAAGTTCCAATTCTAAAATTACCGGTAAAATTTTGTGTGAGGCAAGTGCTGTTTTATCGGCAAGATCATCCAGAGAAATCTGCGGATTCTCATCTATTATTCTGAATATCTCACTTTGATTCTCAGTTAATTGAATTAAAATTTCACTGTAAGGAAATAATTCTCCAGTTCTTCCCTTCGGATGATTAAATCCTAAGTTTTCAACCAGATCTTTTATCGTGGAAATTGCCGAAGCTTTGTTCTGAAAAATCAGATGATTACAGCCCTGACTCTGCTTGTCCGTAATTTTTCCGGGAAGCGCATATACTTCACGGTTATACAGATTTGCATAAGTTGCCGTGCTGATTGAACCTCCGCCAAAAGCTGTTTCCACCACAATTGTCGCAGGAGAAATTCCGGCTACGATTCTGTTTCTCTGAATAAAATTTTCACGATCCGGCTTTCTTGAAGAATTGAATTCTGTAAATAACACCCCTCCTTCCTCAAGAATTTTTTCTGATAATTTTTTGTTTTTTGAAGGATACAATGTGTGAAAACCATGGGCTAAAACGGCAACCGTAGAAACCTGATGAAGAATAGACTGCTCATGAACTTCTTTATCGACGCCTAAAGCCAGACCGCTCACCGAAATAAAATTACCGGAAGACGTTTCCTGAAAAAACTCTTCAATAAATTGCTTTCCGTAGGAAGTCATATTTCTTGTTCCTACCATGCTTACTTTTTGCTTAGAATCGTCATAATTCCCTTTCTGATAGAGAATTACAGGAGCATCATCGCATTCGTTTAAGAGTTTGGGAAGATCATGGAGATGTCTGAGATTAATTTTGATATGGTTGGTCTCACAAAACTTCAGTTCATTTTCGGCAAACTTCAGATGAGCAGGATTTCCGATGTCTGAAATCATTTTAGATCCGAATCCGTCCAGCTTTTTGTATTCCTTTTTGGTATTTTCCCAAGCGTTCTTTGCACTTCCGAAAGTACGGACAACCTTATAAAAATTGATATCCCCGATTAAATTACACTCGCGCAGAGCGATAGAATAAAGATGTTCTTCAGAATACATTTGTGTTGTTTTCACAAATGTAGAAAATTTTTAAAATTATTTACCTCTTAGTTCATCCAGTCTTTCCCAGATATCGTCTTTCTTTTTGTACGGCAGCTCCATAAAATCTTCAGGATGGTTTTCTTTGTATTCCTGCCATAATTTATCATCTTTTTCGCTGTAATAATTTGGAAATTCCCAAATGAATTTTTTCTTTTTATCTCCTACTTTTTTAAATAGCAAAGCCAGAATTACTCCCACAATTGCACCTGCAAGATGCGCCTGCCATGAAATTTTACTGGGTTCCTGCAGATTAGAGAACAGTTCTTCGGGAAGCATTCCCCACACCAGACTTCCGTAGTACAGAACAACCAGCAGAGAAATAGTCAGCAGTTTTGTATTCCATTTAAAAACCCCACTGAAAAAAAGGAAAAAAGCAAGAACGTACACCACTCCGCTTGCTCCGATGGTACAGGTGTAAAGATAATCTCCCGTCATAATGTCAATCGGCGGAAGAAGCCACACCAAAAATCCTGTAGCGAGCCATCCCGTGATAAAAACTTTATTGGCAACCAAAGGATAAAACTGATATAGTAAAAACATAAGCACCGCGATCGGGATAGAATTTCCTACGATATGCTCCATGTTTCCGTGTAAAAGAGGTGAAGTTATAATTCCCAGCAAGCCTTCCGGCAACAATGGAATAATCGCCCCGAAACAGCTCTGAAAAAAGCCTTGCATCTGCAGAAAAAAGCCCAGCCACATCGCTGAAAGCATCAGCAAAGGATATAAAAGAGCCTTTTTGGAAATTATATTGTTTTTTAACATGAAGATTCTACGTCAAATGAAAAGCCAACGATAAATTTCGGAAAAATTGGCGATGAAATCTCTGTTCAGAAATTTATTTCAGCCAAAAAGTAATGATTTTCATGGCTTTCGAAGGAATTCCTTTTATTTTGTCATTGAAAACTTCAAAAACCGGATAAAAGCCTGATCACATTCACTTCTTAAATATGGTTTTACATTCATAAAAATTATATTTAATATTTTTGTAAGGAATTTTGTACAATGAAATCCTGAACTCATGAAGAAGTTTTTATTAATTCTCTCTCTTTCTCTGGGAATTTTCGCCAACGCACAGGTTGTCATTACAGACACCGCAACCATTAAAGCAGACACCATTAAACACTGGTCGGTTTTAGGAAAACAGTCCTTAATGATCAATCAGGCAGCCTTCTCGAATTGGGTCGGCGGAGGAGCCAACAACGTAGGGTGGCTTGCTGCACTGGATTACAACATTACGTATGAAAAAGACAATGATCTTTGGGAAAACATCATCCTTTTGAATTACGGACAAAATGATACGAAAGGTGTAGGTGTAAGAAAAACACAGGACGTTATTAATGTTTCCACAAATTACGGAAGAAAGTTTTCAAAAAGCTGGTATCTTTCTGTAGGAGCGGGACTGATTTCTCAGTTTTCTGCGGGATATGAGGACGGAAATAATCCGGAAGCGAAAAAAATATCCAATTTTATGGCTCCCGGTTATCTGAATGTCGGGATGGGGATTACGTACAGACCAAATGATAACGTAAATGTTACCCTTCGTCCGAGCAACGCGAGATGGGCTTTTGTGCTGGATAAAGATCTCCAGCTTGCAGGAAATTACGGTTTAAAAGCAGACGGAGATTCCTCGATTTTACAATATGGTTTTCTGGGAACAGCCTATTATAAATTTAAGCTGATGGAGAATGTGAACATCACCAATACGGCATCTGTTTTCTCCAATTATCTCGATCATCCGGAAAGACTGGTTTTGGCGTATGGAATGATCTTAAATTTAAAGGTTAACAAATTTATTTCATCCAATATTACTGTGGATTTAATGTACGACCATAATCAGATCCAGAAAACACAGCTGAAACAGACATTGGGCGTTGGTTTTGCCTATACTTTGAATAACGGCGTAAAACGTTCCGACAGAAAGGACAGCCAATGGTGGATTAAAAAATAAAATCATCAATGATCATATTTTTCCCTCAACAGATTTATTGAGGGATTTTTTTTGAATATCCTTTAATTTTACTGAGTTCAATGTAAAGATTCCGAATCAAAATTGGCTAAAGCCCATTCCTATTGATGTTTTTGTATTGTTTTATATTGAACCCACGTTAATATTTTCGTCTTCATTTGATATTTTCCCTTGTAAAAAACCGGGATAATCTTTTGATTTTAATACATTTGTTAAAACATATTTAAAGATGAATTTCGAACAGGTTGCTTTACATTTAGAAGCTTACAGAGAACATGACCAGATCATTGATGCGGCAGAATACATCATCCGCTCTTTCAATCTCGAACATGAAAACTTTGAAGGATTTGGTCTTCGCGATGAGGTTTTTCCGAATTCTCTCGTTCTAACGGCAGAAGGCGTTTTAGGAAGCCCGCAAAAAGTAATGATCCCTAAAAATTTATTCGATTTTGATCTGAATCTGGTTTTAAATTTAATTGCCCACGAAATGCTGCATGTACGGCAGAAAGCTCCGGGACACGTTATTGAAGAAAAAAGCGAAAGGGAATTTCAGGCGTATTACGAAATGCTTTTCCATAAGATTTTTCCGCAGATTCCTGAAGTATCTGATTTTTACAAAAAAGACTTCGGCAGCAAAGCCCTTGAATATTATAAAAGAATGGGTGAAGGTTCTGAACTGCAGAAAAAATATGCTGAACAGAAACTTGAAGTAGAACAATTAATCAACTCGTTATCATGATGATAAAACCTGAAATTTCGTGGGAAGATTTCGAAAAAATAGACATCCGCTGCGGAACCATTATTTCTGTAAATGATTTTGAGAAAGCAAGAAATCCATCTTATCAGCTCGAAATAGATTTTGGAGATTTAGGCATTAAAAAATCCTCCGCTCAGATCACTTCGTTGTATCAGAAAGAAGAATTAATTGGTCAGCAGATTTTGGCTGTCGTTAATTTTCCTAAAAAACAGATCGCCAATTTTTTAAGCGAATGTCTGGTTTTGGGTGTTTATGGTGAAAATAAAAAAGATGTTACCCTTTTAACCCCTTCATTACCCACAAAGAACGGAATGCAGGTAGGATAATGTTTTTCAAAAAATCTAATGAAAATATTGAAACCTGTGAGGTTTAGTTTCAAACAAATTACGAAGAAGTAAAAAATGATACAAAATATTCCTTTAGAAAGAGTTTTATTTCTTGATATCGAGACGGTTCCGGGATTCGGATTGTGGGAAGAACTATCGGAAGCCGAACAGATGCTTTGGGATAAAAAAACGAGATTCCAGAGAAAAGATGAGATTTCTCCTGAAGAATTTTATGTGGAAAGAGCCGGAATTATGGCAGAATTCGGGAAAATCATCTGCATAACGATCGGAATGATCGAAAAGAATGATACGCTGAAGATCAAAAGTTTTGCGGGTGACGATGAAAAGAAGCTGCTTCTGGAGTTTGGCGAAATTTTTAACAGTCCGAGACTTCGCGACGTCATTTTATGCGCACATAACGGAAAAGAATTCGATTTTCCGTGGATTGCCAGAAGATATTTAATTAATGGAATGATGCCTCCTACTCCGTTTCAGATGTTCGGAAAAAAGCCTTGGGAAATTCCGCATATCGATACGATGGAACTCTGGAAATTCGGGGATTACAAAAGTTTTGTATCGTTGGAATTGCTGGCTCATGTTTTCGGAATACCGACTCCAAAAGATGATATCGACGGCTCAATGGTTTCATCAATCTACTACATAGAGAAAGACTTGCAAAGAATAGTTGACTATTGTGAAAAAGATGTCTTAACTTTGGCGAATGTTTTCCGGCGTATGCGTCAGGAAGATTTGTTGAAAAGGTACATCAATTTAGATTAAAAAATGAAATTTACAGACGATCAGATTGCTGACATCGGTGAGGAAATCATCGGTGTTTTAAAAACCGTGTATGACCCTGAGATTCCGGTAGACATCTACGAATTGGGGTTAATTTATGATGTTCAGATCTCCGATGAAGCGGACGTAAAAATTATCATGACGTTAACGACGCCCAACTGTCCGGTTGCAGAAACGCTTCCGCAGGAGGTAAAAGATAAAGTTGGTGAAGTGGAAAATGTAAAAAGCGTAGACTTAGAACTTACTTTCGAACCTAGCTGGAATAAAGATATGATGAGCGAAGAAGCTAAATTTGAGCTTGGAATGCTTTAAAATTTTATTTCTTTAAACAATTTTTCCATTAAAAAATAATTGGCTGTTTCATTTTGAAGCAGCTTTTTTTATTTTCCGTTTTTTCCCCATACACATTTCGTGAAATCCCTAACATTCAGATTATTAAGTTGATATAATTTTGGTTTCAGAAATCAACAGTATGAAAGCCAATACCATCATCGTATCGTTTAATAACGGAAGTGTTCCGCCACAGTATGCTTACCGATATCAGATTGTCTTTTCCGAACAGGACGGAAATGCAGATCTGAAACTCTTCAGAGGATATGACGCGGATGAAAAAATGATTGTATCCGAACAAAGAAAATTCAATATAGAAATTTTTCTTCAGCTTCTTTCTTTAATCAGCAAAATAGAGGATTCTGTGAAAGATCCAGCAATGGTGGGAGGAAGCCAGAGAATGATTGAGGTGAATTCAAGAAAAATCATGGTCGAACCCAATGATGATTTTGGAATTTCTCTGTTCAACCGGTTTTTATATCTGTATCATCCCGATTTCATTAACCAGATTAATTCTAACCTTAACCTTTAAAAACCAATTATCATGGACAAAGCACCTAAAGAAATGTTTGTAGGAGTTATCAATCCTTATGCATTAACTGAAGCCATCACAGGAAGAACCTTCGACTGGAAAGACGCAAAATCTTATCAGATTCTTGAAGAAACTCTAGAAAAAAACTACGCAGAACTTTTCGACATTAAATTCAATTCTCCCCTTTATGCCGGACTTGAACTTAACAGCGACAACACGGTAAAAGCTTTAAAAACCGAAGATATTAAAGTAAGAGCAACAGATAAACTGGAAACCGTCAACCTCTCGACGATTAAAACCCTTAATGACTTATCCGGCACCGGAGTAAAAGATCTGAATAAGGTTGTCGTAAAAAATGCAAGACTGGATAAGGGTGAAGTAAAAGTTGTTTTGAACATTCCAAAACTGAACAACACTTTTAGCAATAAACTGATCTCTCCATCTATTAGAAATATCATTTTCGGAATGACGAATGCCAACGGATGGACTCCCGCCGGAACTTCATGGAGCGACAGAGGAAATTTCTTCAACGACGTTACGGAATACAATGACCCGATTCAGGGATCAGTGGGCAACTGTTATTTTATTGCAGCCATTGCAGCCATTGCATGGGCAGATCCTTACACCATTCAACATAAAGTAAGAGCAACCGGAACCGGAGAAGCAGACCGTACCAATGCCATCCAGTTTTTCACGAAAGGCGGAGGAAAAGATGCGGCAACAAGACTCGTGGAAGTTACTGATAATACAATCATTAACTCGTCCAACAATCCTGTGTACTGCAGAAGCAATGATGCCGCAGAAATCTGGCCGGCTGTTTACGAAAAAGCCTTTGCCAAATGGATCACGAACGTAAATGACGATAAACCGGACATTTCCAAAACCGCATTCGGAGATCCTGCCAAAGCTGTTGCACAACTTACGAACAAAACCCCGTATTATTATTACACTTCACTAAGAACAGCGCTAGATCTTTTTGGCGTGGTAAGAGAGAATTCGATGAGCTTTAAAACCATCAATCCAATGGTTGCATGGACGTACGGATCGGGAAGAGATTACACGGGTTCGAATATTGTAGGAAACCATGCTTATACCATTTTGGGATGGTCAACTTTCAATGGTAAAAACTACATCATCCTGAGAAATCCGTGGGGAGTTACCGAACCGAATGGTTTAAATTCTTATCAGGGACTCATCAGCTTCTTCGACGGAAGTTTCTGGAGACCGATCAACATGATTGGAAACGACGGAGTTTTCGCACTGGAAATCAATGCATTCAAATATTACTTTGAAGGTTTGGCTGTGACCAAATAGAACTAAAAAAATAACCTTTTTATTAACCTACCCTTCAGCTTCCGCAGATTTCGGTCTGTGGAAGTTTTTATATTTCTGTAGCAATTTCTTTATTTTCTCTTCTGCTCCACTCGCTCCATGATCCTACATACAGATTCGGGATTTTAAAGCCTGCGTAATCCAAAGCGAGAATGGTATGACAAGCCGTTACTCCGGAACCACAGTGGATAATGAGATTTTCGGGTTTTCCTTCCAGTAATTTTGAATATTTTTCTCTTAAAATCTCAGGCGACAGGAAATTTCCGTTTTCATCAAGATTTTCAGAAAAAGGAATATTAATCGCTCCGGGAATATGTCCTGCAACGAGATCAATTGGCTCAGATTCGCCTCTGTAACGGTACGCATCTCTCACATCAATTACCGTTGACGATTGCTTTGCTAATTCATTTTCAACAGTTTCCAGATCTGAAACAGGAAGAAGCCAGTTTTCTTTCTGGATCAATTCAGCTTTTTCGAAAGATTCTTCACCGGAAGAAAATTCAACACCTTCTTTTTCTGCATTCTGAAAACCGCCATCCAAAACCTGAACGTTTTCAAAACCGAAAGCTTTCAGCATCCACCAAGCTCTTGCCGCGGCATTTGCCCCGTTTTTATCATCGTAAATAACAAGATGGTTATTTTCTGAAATTCCAAGATGGGAAAGTGTTTCTGCAAATTTTTTAATTTCCGGAAGCGGATGTCTTCCTCCAAAAGCAGCGTTCTCTCCGATTTCAGCAAGGTCTTCATCCAGATCGATGAATCTCGCTCCTTTAATATGTTTATTCAGATAATTTTGATAAACATCTTTTCCTGCTCTTGCATCAAGAATGATAAGATTTTCTTTTGGAAGATTTTTTAGTTCTGAAGGTGAGATTATTGGTGACATTTTTTGCTTGGTTTAAATTAATATCGCGGAAGTTTTCAACAAAAATAAAACCGCAGAAAATTTCTACGGTCTATTATTTTATTGATAAATGAAAATCATTGTCTGTACCAAATCCGGATGAAGGCTTTTCGCAACCGGACAATTATGCGCTGTTTCTTCTATAAAAGCTTTTTCTTTGTCGGAATAAGAATTCGGAAACACAAAATTGCAAACAATTTCGCCGATTCTTCGTGGCTCGCCTTTCATAATCTTTTGAAGATTACAATAAGCACCATCAATGTTAATCTTTTTTTCTTTGCCTAAAATCGCAATGGTTGTAAGCGCACATTCTGCCAGAGAAGTTGCACACAAATCTGTGGGAGAAAATTTTTCACCTTTTCCGTGATTATCTGTCGGCGCATCGCTTTCAATAAGAGTTCCGGATTGTAAATGCTCTGCTGAACATCTCAAATCTCCAATATATGTAATTTTTGAAGTCATACTAATTAATAATAAAAGAGAACTTGTCTCAAAAATGAAAAATATCTTTCGCTTTGTTATAAGAACTTTCGAAGTTCAGCAGATTCAACTTATGATCCGCTTTTTCTACGCTTATAAAATTGATCACCTGTTCGGTTGGCATATTTCCCACCAGATCATCTTTTGCCATCGGACAGCCTCCAATTCCTTTGATGGCACTGTCGAACCTTCTACAACCCTCATTGTAGGCTGCTTTCAGTTTAGCATAAGAATCTTCGTAACGGTTATGGAAATGTGCTCCGAAATTAATTTCAGGATATTTTGAAGGAATTTTTCCGAACAAAAGAGAAATGGTTTCCGGCGTTGCCACTCCCGTAGTATCAGAAAGTAAGATCTCCTTAACTCCAATTTCAGAAAATCGCTGAGCCCAGAAATCTACCTCTTCCCACTTCCACATTTCGCCATAAGGATTTCCAAAAGCCATTGAAAAATAAATATTTAGCTGCCTGTTTTCATTTTTTACCAGTTCCAGCATTTTAATAATTTCCTGAAAAGCTTCTTCCTGATTTTTATTCGTATTTCTGTGCTGGAAAGTTTCGGAAATGGAAAACGGAAAGCCGATAATATCCACCGACTGATGTTTTAATGCTTTCTCAGCTCCTCTGTAATTGGCGACAATCGCAGAAACTTTGGTATTGGATCGGGATTTATCGATGTTTTCCGCCACTTCATCAGAATCTGCCATTTGCGGAATTGCTTTCGGAGAAACAAAACTCAGACAGTCCAGAACATCAAAACCCACATCCATAAGAGAATTGATGTAATCTATTTTTTTATCAGTCGGGATGAATTCTCCCCACCCCTGCATTGCATCACGCGGACATTCTGTAAGAAACATTTTTTACGTTTAGGTTTTCTCAAATATAATAAAACTAAACAAGTTTATCTAAGATTAAAACAAAGCGATCATTATTTTGATTTTCAGCATTTTATATCATATTAATAATCTCAACAGCTTCTATTCGGTCACAAATAAATTATTCTGAGCATCAAATTTGCTAACTTTACAGGAAATTTATACCAATATAATGAGCGCAATAGAATTCAGCCCTTTGTGGAAAGAAAAGCTACTGAACCGTTTTCTTAATTACGTAAAAATCTATTCAACCAGCGACGCAGAAAGCGAAACCACTCCTTCTACAGAAAGACAGTGGAATATCGCCAACTACATCACGGAAGAACTGAAAACGATAGGTCTTGAAAATGTATCGATCGATGAAAATGGTTATATCATGGGATACGTTCCTTCCAATCTTGAGAATAATGACAAACCGACTATCGGATTTATTTCGCATTACGATACTTCACCGGATTTCAGCGGAGAGAATGTAAAACCGCAGGTTTGGGAAAATTATGACGGAGGAGATCTGGTTTTGAATCAGACAACAGGATTTACTTTATCACCATCAAAATTTGAAAGCTTAAAAAAATATATCGGTCAGACCTTAATTACCACAGACGGAAATACCCTTCTTGGAGCCGATGATAAAGCAGGCTGTGCAGAAATTGTAACGGCTGCGGAATATTTAATGGCTCATCCGGAAATCAAGCACGGAAGAATTGCCGTTGGATTTACGCCTGATGAAGAAATCGGAAGAGGAGCGCATAAGTTTGATGTGGCAAAATTCGGGGCAGAATTTGCGTATACGATGGACGGCGGAGAAGTTGGCGAACTGGAATATGAAAACTTCAACGCGGCTGGAGCAGTGGTAAAAATCCATGGATTGAGCGTTCATCCGGGTTATGCATACGGAAAAATGATTAACGCCGCTTTACTGGCTTCTGAATTTGCACAAATGCTTCCTGCCAATGAAACCCCTGCAACGACTAAAGGTTTTGAGGGTTTTTATCATTTAATGGACTTAAATGCAGATATTTCTGAGGCTAAATTGCAATACATCATCCGTGATCACGACGCTGATAAATTTGAGGCAAGAAAGAAATTCATGGAAGAAAAAGTAGCTGAGTTTAATAAGAAACACGGTGAAGGAACTGCCGAAATTGAAATTAAAGAGCAGTACAGAAACATGAAGCAGCAGTTTGAAGGAAAAATGCACATCGTAGATCTTGCCGCAGCAGCAATGAAAGAAGCAGGAATCGAACCAAAGATTAAAGCAATCCGCGGAGGAACAGACGGAGCGCAGTTATCTTACATGGGACTTCCTTGTCCGAATATTTTTGCAGGAGGAATCAATTTCCACGGACCGTATGAATATGTGGCTCTGGAAAGCATGGAGAAAGCGATGGAAGTGATCTTGAATATTGCGAAGGCTTAAAAAATTCTAATTTATATAACTAATCCGGCTTTGTTGAGCCGGATTTTTTATAAGATCTTTAGTAAATCTTTCCTCACATGCTTCATATATTGAAAAATTCTCTCTACATTCATTTACCAATTAAAACTTCTCTCAACATAAGTATTTTCAAAAAGATTCCAAGAAATACTGTCTGCATTTTTTAGAATTACATTGTTTTTTTTATGAACAAAAATTTTTACTAATTCTTCTGCATGATGATGTCCGTTTAAAACAATAGCAGTGGCTTCACAATATTTAAGTCCTCTTCACAATACAAATTTTTTGCTTATAATACTTCTATGATCCCTCGTCACAAAATTATTCTGAAATTTTATAAATTAATGGCTTGATTTTTGACGATAAACTATAAAAAACATTCTTATAAATGAAAAAGAGATTATTTTCAGCAGCATTGATTCTTTTATTTGGAATCGGAGTATCTGCACAAAAAACGAATTCTGTAAAGCAAGAGGTAAAAAAAGATGCCAAAAAAGTAGGAACCGCTGTTAAAGACGGCGCCGAATGGACCGGCAAAACCGCAGAAAAAGGTTATGATGCTACCAAAAAAGGTGTTAAAAAAGCAACAAAATGGACCAAAAAAACGGCTAAAAAAGGTGCAAATGCGGTAGACAAATCCTACCAGAATGTAAAAGCAGACATTAAGAAAGATTAATTACTAAAAAAACCACCGCTATTGCAGTGGTTTTTTAATATCTAAATAATAAGATTATCTATCCTTGCTGATTTCCCAAAAAAGCGTCCCAACCCTGCGCTGTTAAAGCAACCAACTGATTAGAACCTCTCGCCACCATAAAATTTCCGTCTTCTTTTTCAACGGCATGACCAATGATGGTAAAATCCGGATGGTTTTTAATTTTATCAAAATCATTTGGTGAAATCGTAAATAATAATTCGTAATCCTCTCCTCCGCTTAAAGCAGCCATCACAGGATTTAAATTGAATTCATCCGCTGTTGTAATCGTTAAATTATCCATCGGAATTTTTTCTTCATACAATCTGAATCCTACTTTCGACTGATCTGAAAGGTGAAGAATTTCAGAAGCCAGACCGTCAGAAACATCAATCATAGAAGTTGGCTTGATATCCAGTTGTTCTAAAATCCCTTTTACATCGGTTCTTGCTTCGGGCTTCAACTGTCTTTCCAGAATATAATCGTAGCCTTCCATTTCCGGCTGCATATTCGGATCGGCTAAGAAAACAGCGTGTTCTCTTTCCAGAATCTGAAGTCCCATATAAGCGCCCCCTAAATCTCCGGTTACCACCAAAAGATCGTTTGGTTTTGCCGTACTTCTTTTCACAATATGTTCATCATTCTCCATCCCGATTGCCGTAATACTCATTACCAAACCGGCATTGGAACTTGTTGTATCTCCGCCAATTAAGTCCACTTTATATCTTGCGCAAGCGGTCTGAATTCCGGAATAGATTTCTTCCAGAGCTTCCACCGGAAAACGATTGGAAACGGCAAGAGAAACCAAAATCTGAGTTGGCGTTGCATTCATTGCTGCAATATCATTGAGATTTACAACAACCGCTTTATAGCCTAAGTGTTTCAAAGGCACATATCCCAGATTGAAATGAACACCCTCCGCCAAAACATCTGTTGTAAGAACCACTTTCTTATTTCCGGGATTAATTACCGCCGCATCATCTCCCACTCCAAGCTCCGAAGATTCATTGGATAGAGGAAAATGCTCCGTTAAATGTTTAATTAAACCAAATTCTCCCAGTTTGGAAATTGGCGTTAATTCTGGATCTTTATCTTCAAACATAAATTAAAATATCATTGATGATTCATAATTGATAAATGATGTCTAAAATCAGGCATCATTTATCAATTATCATTTATTTAGTAAATACTGCCGGATCAACATTTTCCGGACGGAAAGGAAGTTTTTTGAAATCTTCTCTTGTTAAAATTATCGTTTCCGGAGATTTATATTTGTTCATGGCTTCCACCACATCATCGGGCGGTGTTGTCATTTTTCTCAGCATCGTATCGATCCACACTCCCGTTGCTTCTGAAGTTGCACAATGTTCTCCGTCCGTTGTATAAAATTTGTGTACAAAACGGTAAATAGAACAGTCATCTGCACAACCGTCAATTTCAAGACTTACAATCACAGTCTGGTCTGCAAATATTTCTTTGAAAAAAGAAAATCTTTCGTGCATGATTACCGGACCGATTCCCCATCGGCTCATTTGGGTAACGCCCATTTTTTCCTGCTTCATAAAAGCCATTCTGGTTTGCGCACAATACTGTACGTAAGATGAATTTGCCAGATGTTTGTTGGCATCAAGATCGCTCCAGCGAACTTCAAATGTATGGTAGAATTTCATTTACTTTTTGTTTTAAAATATAAATTGTGTGATTTTTTATCACAAAAATCATTTTTTGTAGTCAATAATTTCACTGTAAAAATGAAAAAATTATATTCTTCAAAATTACTCAAATAAGATGGTTTATAAAAATTGTAGTTTTGCAAAAGTAATCTTGAGCATAAGATTAAAAGTATTATGAAGCAAATTATCATTATCGGAGGTGGTGCGGCAGGATTTTTCTGTGCAGCCAATCTGGACGAAACAAAATATAAAATTACCATTCTTGAGCAGAATTCGGATGTTCTTCAGAAAGTAAAAATTTCGGGAGGAGGACGCTGTAATGTGACTCATGCCTGTTTTGATCCCAGAGAACTGGTACAGTTTTATCCCCGCGGAAACAAGGAATTGTTGAGTCTTTTCACCAAATTTCAGCCGGGAGATACGATGGATTGGTTTGAGCAGAGAAATGTTCCGTTAAAAATAGAAAATGATAACCGTGTTTTTCCGGAAAGCAATTCTTCACAAACGATCATCAATACTTTTCTACATGAAATTCAGCAGAAAAATGTTGAAGTAAAAACCAAATGCTCTGTAAAAGAAATTGAAAAATCAGGCGAAAAATATATTGTTAGAACCAGTTTAGGTGATTTTGAAGCTGATTTTATCATTTATACAACCGGAAGCTCGCCAAAATCTTTGAAAATGATCGAAAATTTAGGTCATAAAATTATTGATCTGGTTCCGTCGCTTTTTACTTTTAACATTAAAGATGATTTGCTGAAAGATTTAGCCGGAACAAGCTTTGAAATGGCGGAAACTTCCATTCCGAAACTGAAAACCGAAGAAGGCGGACCTTTACTTATTACGCATTGGGGACTTTCGGGACCTGCCATTCTGAAAATTTCAGCTTGGGAAGCAATCAATTTGGCGAAAGTAAAATACAATTTTGAAATTGAAGTCAATTTTATTTCCAAATCAATTGATGATGCGGAAGAATTATTTCTAAACTTCAAACAATCGAATCCAAAGAAAACCATCGGACAATCAAAGATTTTTGATATTACCAACCGATTCTGGCAGAGAATTCTGGAGGTTTCAAAAGTGGATCTGAATAAACAGGTTGCCCAGATTTCAGGAAAAGAAATGCAGACCATTCTTGAAAATCTATGCAAAAAGAAATTTAATGTCACCGGAAAATCGACTTTTAAAGATGAATTTGTAACGGCGGGAGGCGTTGATTTAAAGGAAATTAACTTTAAAAATATGTCTTCTAAAATTTTGCCTACCTTTTACGTTGCCGGAGAAGTGCTGAATATTGATGCGGTAACCGGCGGATTTAATTTTCAGGCGTGTTGGAGTGAAGCATGGCTGATTGCGCAGGATTTGAATCTGAAATAATAATTTTAACACAAATTACACGATTCTTTTTTTCACTAATAACACAGATTATTTATGCCCATTTGTGAGAAATTGGTGACATTAGTGTTTAGATTAAAACACAAATTACACGAATCTTTTTTCACGAATTACACAGATTATTTGCGACCATTTGCGAAAAATTTGTGACATTAGTATTTAGATTAAACGAATTGCGCGAATTTTTTCATGAATTACAAAAAACATTTGTGACCATTTGTGAGAAATTGGTAACATTAGTGTTTAAAAACAAAAAATGTTTTCAGATAACAAAAATATTTCGAACACTTTTAAAATCCTTCTGATGATCGGGTTTGGATATTTCTTTTGGCTGATGCTGAAAATTACGCTAGAATATATTCCGTTGCGCTCTGATGTGAGTTTTTTAATGATCAAACAAACGGAAGTTACGGACAGACCGGAATATCTTTATTTTTTCTATACCCACGTCTACACAAGTATTTTTGTTTTGCTGACTGGATTTTTAGCGATTCTCAGAAAAGATTTAGGCATAAAAAGTTTCCACAAAAACACAGGAAAGATCTACATTTTTCTGATTTTGCTTTTCGCGGCTCCGTCCGGAATTTATATGGGAATTTTTGCCAACGGCGGAATTTTATCGAAGATTTCTTTTGTCATTCTCGGCTGTTTGTGGTGGTTTTCCACTTTTAAAGCCTATCAGTTAGCCCAACAGAAAAAATTTAAAGAGCATAAACAATGGATGTGGCGTAGTTTTGCGCTGACACTTTCCGCGGTAACATTAAGAATGTGGAAGGTAATTATTGTATATTTATTCCACCCGAATCCGATGGATGTTTATCAGATCATAGCATGGTTGGGCTGGATTCCGAACATCTTATTAATTGAATATTTAATTGCAAAAAAATACATATGAAAATTTTAAAATTATCGTTAATTTCCTTATTTACAATTGGTTTAACCGCCTGTAAAAAGGATGTAAAAACAACAGATCCTTCAAAAGACAGTCTTGCGGCAAAGAAGGATTCTGTAGTTGTTCCCGAAGTTTACAAAGAATATTACGGAATTTATATGGGCGATTTTGCCGGAAAAGGAATGGTAACCTCCGAAGACGGCGAAACGTATGAAGGTGAAATTTATAAAAGAATTGCCCTGAAAATCAACAGGATTACCAAAGACAGTGTATACGGACAAAGTATTGTTGATGGAAATCAAAGACCATTCAGAGGAGTTTTTAACGAAACTTCAAAATCCTTTATTCTGGATGAACCCGGAAATGATAAAACAGACGGAAGATTTGAGGTAAAATTGAACAACGACAGTCTTACCGGAAGCTGGAATGCCTTCAATAAATCGGCGGTAAAAGCTCCGAATAAGATTTTAAAGCTTGTGAAAAAAGAGTTTGTATACAACCCGAATTTCATGCTGAATGAAAACAACGACCTCATCGACTGGGAAAATCCGAAGGATTTCGTAGAAAAATACACCGACGAAGAAACCGGAAAAACGGAAACCTACACCGAATCCAGAAACAGAATTGCTTCAGATGCCGTTTTTAAAATCAATGCTTCCAAGCAGAAATTAACGGAAAAAGATCTTAAAAACCTCAGAAAACTGGATATGGAAATCATTAAAAACGCAGTTTTCGCGAGACACGGCTATGCTTTTAAGAAACAGACCTACCGAAATTTCTTTGAGCAGACCGACTGGTACATTCCGGTTTCCAATAATGTAGACAGCGAGCTTTCTCCTCTTGAAAAGGAAAATGTAGCTTTACTGAACCGCTTCATCAAATACGCTGAAGATAAATACTACAGTTTCGGAAGGTAATTTAAATAATTTAGAGATTCTTCGACAAGTTCATGATAACATGTGTCAATTATTTTGCTGCAATAACGGTTAGTATTCGAAATATTATCCGGAATTCAAAGAAGGACTCATCAACTTAAACCATTCATTTTCTGCAATTTAACAAAAACAAAAAGCAATAAACATCCAACTAAGTAACACAAAATATCAATCCACGAAAACGAATTTCCGATAACGATATACATCAGGCTTCCTTTCTGGAAGCCTAATTTTTCAGCAATATTGAAATATTGGGCAAATTCTATCAGAAAAGAAAAAATCAGGATACTGAGAATCAATTTTTTATTATCTTCAATTCTGAAAAATGTTTTGATGAAAGTATAGATCAGCATCACAACAATCACATCTCCGAGATACGCTCTCACAAAGAAAATATCTTTGAGTTTGGTGGCGATTAAAACTTCCGTCAGAAATATAAAAACGGTAGCCAGAAAATATGTATAATTAAATGTAAACCGAAATGCCAATCCTTTTTCTTCCACTTGTAGTCCTTTTTATGTATTATGTAGGTTTTATAACCCTTACAAAATTAAAAATAAAGCAGATTGATAACGATAACAAAACTCATTTTCTGAGATTTTTTTCAGGGTTTATCGTGATGGCTCTTCTTGCTTTATTGATTTTACTGATAAGATGGATCATTACACCACATCAACCCAATGATTTTCACTGATTATTATTAAAAAATCAATTTTCATTCGGCTTTATTTTTGATGCTTTAAAAATATTACTTCTCATAACACATTTATATGAAAAAGCTGATTATTTTTTTAGGCTTATGGTTAAGTTTCTCATTATCTGCACAAAACAAGCAGTATAATTCAGTAAAAGAACTTCCGGATTACGCAGTTCTAAGGACGAAAATGAAGCTTGATGATGTCTACACCAAGGCAGATACTCCGGCGGAATTTCCCGGCGGAATGGAAACGTTCAAAAGGGAATTTTCAGAAAAAATGGACGTTATCGATGTAAAATCAAAAAAAATAAATACCCGAGTTTATTTGATTGTCGAAAAAACAGGCTATGTAAGATATGTAATTGCATTAGGAGACGATCCGAAACACTCCAAAGCCGCAGAAATTGCTGTAAGAAGACTTTTTGTAAAATGGAAACCCGCAACAATCAAAGGGGAACCGGTAAGATTTCTTTATACTTTTCCGCTTACTTTGAAGAAATTTTAAATTTCGTTTGCAATTAAAATTTATTTTTGCAAAAACTTTAATGATGAAAATAATTCCATTTTTAGCTGTATTTTTTCCTGTGCTTATCTTTTCTCAGGAACAACCCATCCAAACAACTCAGCTTAACGAACTTTTAATTACTGAAAAAAATGGCAGGGCGACGATTGATGCAGAAAAGCCAGCAACATTTCCTCTTGGGGTAACAGTATTGAGAAATAAAATCGCTAAAAACTTCAGAATGCGAAAAGTACACAGTAATGCTGAAGCAGAATCCTGTTCAATTACTTTTTTAATTGATAAAGAAGGTTTTGTGACAGAAGTAAAGGCATACGGAGACAATGAGAGCTTTAACAGAGAAGCTGAAAGAGCTCTTTTAAAAATTAAAGATAAATGGACTCCTGCTGAACTTAACGGAGAAAAAGTTCGTTACAGATTTCGAATTCCTTTAACAATTTCTTTTAATCAGAAATAACATAAAAACTATCCTCCAATCATTTTCTTTATCGCATTCAGCTTCATCAACGCTTCAATGGGAGTTAATGTATTGATGTCGATTTTTGTTAATTCTTCTTTGATGCTTTCCAGAACGGGATCGTCTAACTGAAAGAAAGAAAGTTGGATATTTTCTTCCGTAACGCGCTTGATCTTTTCAGAAGAACCTCCGCTTTGGGATCGGCTTGCTTCCAGCGTTTTCAGAATTTCATTGGCTCTGTTCACGACTTTGGAAGGCATTCCCGCCAGTTTTGCCACATGAATACCGAAACTGTGCTCACTTCCTCCCGGAACCAGCTTTCTTAAAAAGATGATATTTCCTTTATTCTCCTGAATAGAAACGTGGAAATTTTTCACACGCTCAAAACTTACGGTCATTTCATTCAGCTCGTGATAATGCGTTGCAAACAACGTTTTTGCCTGAGTCGGATGTTGATGAAGATATTCCGCAATCGCCCAAGCAATGGAAACTCCGTCATAGGTAGAAGTTCCGCGCCCGATTTCGTCGAGTAAAATTAAGCTTCTCTCGGAAATATTATTCAGAATATTCGCTGCCTCGTTCATTTCCACCATAAAAGTTGATTCTCCCGCAGAAATATTATCCGTTGCGCCAACTCTTGTAAAAATTTTATCCAAAATCCCGATTTCAGCATGTTTTGCCGGAACAAAACTCCCTATTTGCGCCAAAAGACAAACAATTGCCGTCTGACGAAGAATTGCCGATTTACCCGCCATGTTCGGTCCGGTTACCATGATAATCTGTTGAGAATCTTTATCTAAGAAAATATCATTCGGAATGTATTTTTCGCCTAAAGGAAGGGCATTTTCTATGATCGGGTGTCTTGCTTCTTTTAAATCGATGGCAAAACTGTCATTTAAAACAGGTTTTGTATAACTCTCAGAAACAGCCAATTCCGACAAACCAACGGCAACATCCAACTGTGCAATAATTTTAGAGTTTTCCTGAATCTGATCGATATGAACCATCGTTTCGGAACATACATTTCTGTACAATTCGTTTTCTAAAACGCCGATTTTTTCTTCGGCTCCAAGAATCTGATTTTCATACTCTTTCAGTTCTTCTGTGATGTAGCGTTCTGCATTTACCAGTGTCTGTTTTCTCAGCCAGTCATTTGGAACTTTATCTTTATGGGTATTTCTGACTTCAATATAATAGCCGAAAACATTGTTGAAATCGATCTTCAGACTTGAAATTCCTGTTCTTTCGATTTCTCTTTGGCACATTTCGTCCAGAAAACCGCGACCTTTGGATTGTAATCCTCTCAAACGGTCTAATTCTTCAGAAATTCCTTCTTTAATGACGTTTCCTTTCGATAAATTTACAGGAAGCTCATCGTTCAGATGGTTCTGAAGGCATTTTATCAATTCATCCTGATCGTACAACGGATCCAACCAAGCCAAAATGTCGGCATGAGGATGAAGCAACGCTTTGATTTTATGAATATTAATTAAACTCTGGCGAAGATATCCCAGTTCTTTTGGTGAAATTTTTTCCGCCGCCAGTTTTCCCATCAGTCGATCCAGATCAGAAATTGATTTTAATAATTGGGAAATTTCATATTTAAGATGGTCATTTTCATTTAAAAAATCAATTAAAGACAATCTTCTGTTGATTTCATCTACAGATTTTAATGGTAGAATGATCCTTCTTCTCAGCAGTCTTCCTCCCATCGGAGTCGAAGTTTTATCGATAATATCTAATAATGATTTTCCCTGCGGATTGCTTGGATACACAATCTCAAGATTTCTCAGTGTAAAATTATCCATCATCAGAAAGTCTTCCTGCGGAATGATCTGAATTTTGGTGATGTGAGACAGTAAATTATGATGCGTATCTTCCACCAGATAAGCGAAAATCGCTCCTGCTGCGGTAATTGCCAATGGCTGATTCTCTACTCCAAAACCTTTTAACGAATTGGTTTTAAAGTGATTCGTCAGTTTTTCGTAGGCAAAATTGTACTGATATGCCCAGTCTTCAAGTTTGAAAGCGTTTTTATTTTTAATCTGTTCCGGAATCTGAACACTTCGCTGGTAAATAATCTCACTCGGATCAAATGTATTGACGATATGAAGCAGTTTTTCCAGATTTCCTTCACTCACCAGAAATTCTCCCGTAGAAATATCCACCAAAGCAATCCCGAATTTTTCCTTTTCTTTATGAAGGGAAAGCAGGAAATTGTTCTTTTTTGAATTTAGGACCTGATCATTAAACGTAACTCCCGGTGTTACCAGTTCCGTGACTCCCCTTTTTACGATCCCTTTTACCATTTTCGGGTCTTCCAACTGGTCGCAGATCGCAACTCTCATTCCCGCTCTCACCAGTTTTGGCAGGTAAGAATCTACCGAATGATGCGGAAAACCAGCCAGTTCGATATGACCTTCTCCATTGGCTCTTTTCGTTAAAACAATTCCTAAAATCTGTGACGTTCTTACGGCATCCTGCCCGAAAGTTTCATAAAAATCCCCTACTCTGAATAGCAAAAGTGCATCCGGATATTTCGCCTTGATGGTATTGTACTGCGTCATTAACGGGGTTTCTTTCTTCGCTGCCTTTGCCATTACAATCGTTCTTAAATTTGGGTCGTAAAAGTATGAAATAAAATAGTAGAAGGAAAGAGCTTTGTATTTTTCCCATAGATTTCACAGATGATTTGGCATATTTTTTAAATTTATAAATTGACTTTATCCCTTTACTAATAAAGGCTTCGACAGACTCAGCCTGACAATGTGTAAATCTTTCTGTTAGTATTAGAGATGTCATCCTGAGCTTGTCGAAGGAACTCTGTTAGAAAACCGCTTACTAATCGTTATTCTCCAATATTAATTAAAAAGATAAAGACAATTAATAAAATATCAACTTATTCATTACAATATAACGTATCGAAATCTACATTTAATTGTGTTGATCCTGAATGATCCATTGATATCCATTTATAATTGGTAAGAATATATGCATTCCCTTTATCCAACTGAACCCACTCATCAATTCCTTTTGCTGCATTTTTTAAATCATTTTTAGCAAATAGACCTGCAGGAGCCGCATAACTCCTTCCTTTTGTTAAATACTTACACTTATCTGTAGAAACCAATGAATCAACTTCACTTTGTAGAATCAGCTTTGATTTTGTAAGTGTTGGAATCACCTTATACATTTTTGCCGGGGTATAAGAACTTTGACAATTAAAAAAAGATATTGAAAATATAAAAAATAAACTCAGATAAAGTAATTTCATGATCTTTTGTATATTAATTAGACACATTATTTAATAAAATTCAACACAATCATCTGTGAAATCTGCGGGAGAAAAATGATTAAATTTTCTTCAAAGCTTCCGAACTTTTCCTATATGCCCACTTCTGTTTGTAATTCACCCACTTTGCTTTAAAAATTTTTCGCATAATTTTATCGGTATATCGCATGATAAAAACATGATACAACATATTGGCAAAAACATTCGGTTTATTGGGCAATGCACGAAGCGACATTGAAAATCCGGGTTCTAAATATCGGTTAAAATGCCAGAACGCGCCGGGAATAAAAAGAGCATCACCATGCTCCATGAAAATTTCAAAACCTTTGGCATGTTTCAGGGCGGGAAATTTTTCATAGTCAGGATTTTCATAGTCTACATCATAAATGGTATGAACCGATAACGGAACTTTGTATAAAAAAGCAGATTGTTTCTGATCGAATAACAGAATTCTTTTCTTTCCTTCAAAATGAATGTGCAGAAAATCTCCCAAATCTACATCATAATGCATCAGAACATGCGCTTCACTTCCCCCGAAGAACAAGGTCGGAAGACGTTTGAAAAATTTCATTCCCAAATCCGGATATGTAAAGTTTTTCAGCAGTTCCGGAAGCCGGTCGGTGATGATATAAAAGAAAATCCTGAGATCGGAAGGTTTACTTTTTATCGTATCAATATAATCCTTCATTTTCATTCTGGTAACCGGAGCGTCGCTGCTTTTATTTGCGTCGGCAGGCTTATTATCGTACAAAGGGACTTCCTGTTCTCCAGCCTTTTCACGGATAAAATCAAAATTCCATTTGTCGAAGGCATCCCAACGGCTTGCAAAATTTTTAATCAGAAGCGGCTTGTGCTTTTTGAAATAATTTTTCTGGAAGTCTTCTTTACTGATGTCGTTAACAACATCTACACTTTCGAGAATCATTTGGTGTGTATTTTTTAATGTGAAATAAAAATAGTGTTTTTCTGAAATTTGGTGAAATTTTGAAGATAAATTAATATCGACTGGGTTTTTAAACTTGAATTTTATGGGATTTAAAATGAAGCAGAATTTCTTTAACGCAATGCTCGTAAAGATTTTTTTTCAATTTTTTCATGCATATTTTTTTGATCGCGAAGGCACTGTGTTCAGCAAATGACAGCAATAGCATTAGCTGAGTGAAACGCCATTGCGAACGGAAAATATCTGCAAGCATAGAAATTTGTGAACCTTGCGTTAAAAATAATCTCATATACTAAAACCAGCACCCTTAAAATCATAATTTGTAAGATTTAAGATATGAATAAAGTCAGGATAAAATGAAAAAATTATATTTGTAAGACGAACGAAATCTATGAGAGTTTACAACACCAAACATTTCCTGAAAATCCTTTTCAGCTTACATAAAAGCGATACTTTAAAAATATTATTTCCAAGCATGATCCTCGTCGGATTATATTCGTGGGGCGTAGAATACCTTGAAATTGAACATTTCCGGCTTAATTCGAAATCGGGAATCAGCAATGTGGGTTTAATTCATTCTCTATTAGGCTTTGTGCTTTCTTTGTTGTTGGTTTTCAGAACAAACACTGCTTATGACCGATGGTGGGAAGGCAGAAAACTGTGGGGAAAACTGGTGAATGACACTCGTAATTTTGCCATAAAAGTGAATACTATTTTGGGCGAAGACAGACAAAATGCTGAGCAAATTGCAAGATACTTAAAGTTTTTTCCTCACTTTCTGGCAAAACATTTATCTAAAGAATCTACCCGACTGGCTTTGGAT
Organism: Chryseobacterium gambrini; assembly: GCF_900156825.1. Lineage (GTDB taxonomy): Bacteria > Bacteroidota > Bacteroidia > Flavobacteriales > Weeksellaceae > Chryseobacterium > Chryseobacterium gambrini. The sequence goes on from NZ_FTOV01000007.1 coordinate 211,512, forward strand.
GAAGATTATTCTGAAATCGAGAAAGAGCTGAAAAATCATGGTCCGAGTGAAATTATCATTCTGATGAGCCACAAATTAAATCAGTTAAAGAAAGAAGGAAAAATCTCAGATATTGAAATGCTGTATCTCGACACCCAGCTTTCCGGTTTTCTGGATGTTTGCGGCGGTTGCGAGAGAATTAAAAATACGCCGATTCCCTATTCTTATTCATCGTTCATTAAAAAGTTTATCATTCTGTATGTTTTTGCGCTGCCGATTGCTTACGTTATCAATATCGGAAATTACATTATCCCGCTTACGGTATTCATTTATTATGTTCTGATGAGCCTTGAGCTGATTGCCGAAGAAATTGAAGATCCTTTTAATAATGACGAAAACGATATTCCGATGGAAACCATTGCCCAGAATATTGAGAAAAACGTTCATCAGATCATGGGTAATAAAAAATAACAAAATCCGTTTTTATCTGAAAATCGTAAATATTTATACCTAATTTTGACAAAAAATAAAATTGGTACAGAAATTAAAACTGGAAGAACTCAACAGAATTGATGTGGAAACCTTTAAATCGGTTGAGAAAATTCCTTTGGTAGTAGTTTTAGACAACATCAGAAGCATGCACAATGTGGGTGCAACGTTCAGGACGGCAGATGCGTTTTTGGTTCAGAAGATTATCCTTTGCGGAATCACGCCGCAGCCGCCACACCGCGAAATCCATAAAGCTGCTTTGGGAGCTACGGAAAGCGTAGACTGGAGTCATGAAAATGATATTAATGCCGCCATTAATGATTTAAAATCTCAGGGATTTGAAGTCGTGGGAATCGAGCAGACGACCAACAGCCAAATGATCACAGATTTCACCATCGATCAAACAAAAAAATACGCGGTGATTTTAGGAAATGAAGTGGAAGGAATAAGCGATGAAGCGCTGCCGAATATTGATTCTTTTCTTGAAATTCCTCAGTTGGGAACCAAACATTCTTTAAATGTAAGCGTTTGCGGAGGAATTGTGATGTGGGAATTTGCAAAGGCTTTAAAATAAAAAAACTGCATATGTCTAAGAGACAGTGCAGTTTGAAATAAATCTAATAAAAAGTAAAAATGAAAGGCGACAAAGATACCCTTTTTTTTTACACCAACAAATTTTAAAATTATTTTTTTTTATTTTCCTGAAAAAAAGTATCATTTTCGGAAAAAGTTTCGTTTAATTTTTTATAAATTAGCACAATGTTTATCAAGGATTATATCTCAAAAGACTTCCCGTGTTTCAGCCTTTCTGACTCGATAGAATCAGCGAGGGAAATGTTAGAGGCATTTGGATATTCTCATATTTTCATCAAAAAATCCCATCATTTTTACGGTGCAATTGCACAGGATTTCCTGTATGAAGAGGAAGGGACGCTGAAAAACCTCGAACATCAGATCGAGCGTTTTGCCATTCTGGAGGATAACAATATTATGGACAGCATCAGAATATTCTATACCTTCAATTCCAACGTGATTCCTGTTATTAATAAATCCGAAAAATATTTGGGATACATCAGCTGTGAGGATATTTTTCAGGATTTTTCAAAATATCCGCTGTTTTCCGAATCGGGAGCCATTCTTACGGTTGAAACGCCGGCAAGAAAATATTCGATGACGGAGATCGCCAATATTGTGGAAAGCAATAATTCCAAATTTTACGGCGCGTTTATCAGTTTCATGTCGGATGAAGTGATTCAGGTGACGATAAAGATCAGCAATGAAAATCTGAGTTCTATTGATGAAACATTCGACCGATATGATTACCGCATTGTACAGAAGTACTATTCTGACGAAAAATCAGACTTATTGCAGGACAGATTCGGGTTTTTCCAGAAATTCATAGAAATATAAAAACTAATGAAGGCAGCCATTTATTCTCAGAAAAAAGATCTTGATACTTTTTTATATTTAAGCAAATTTATTTCCGAGCTGGAAAGCAGAGGTGTAAAATCTGTTTTGTACGATGAGATGGCTGAAGCGCTTCAGTTTTCAAAGATTTTTGAGACATTTAATAATAAAAAAGACCTTCTGGAGAAAGAAGTGGATCTTTTCTTCACTTTTGGCGGGGACGGAACGATTGTGAATTCTCTCACCTTCATTGAAGATCTTGAGATCCCGATCGTTGGGGTAAATACCGGAAGATTAGGATTTCTGGCAAGTTTTACCAAAGAAGAAGCATTTAAAGAGCTGGATTCTATTCTGAAAGGCGATGTAAAAACAAGCCGCCGTTCTGTAATTCAGGTTGTTTCGCCTGTTCTGGAGGATTTTTTCCCGTATGCTCTAAATGATGTTACGGTGTCCAGAAAGGAAACCACTTCCATGATTACGGTAGATTCTTATATTAATAATGAATTTCTGAATGTTTTCTGGGGAGACGGTGTTATCGTTTCCACTCCTACCGGTTCTACAGCGTATTCTTTGAGCTGTGGAGGACCCATCATTTCTCCGAACAACGAGAACTTCGTCATCACTCCTATCGCACCCCATAATCTCAATGTGAGACCTTTGGTGGTAAATGACAGGGTTGAAATTAAATTCGGAGTTGAAAGCCGCGTGTCACAATATTCTCTTTCTCTGGATTCGCGGTTGATTCATATCGAAACAGATCAGGAAATTGTGATTAAAAAAGCGGATTTTCAGATATTACTCGTTCAGCCGAATAACTTAAGTTTCTACGAAACCATCCGCCAGAAGCTACTTTGGGGGAGAGATAAAAGAAATTAAGAATATTTTAAAAATTATTACCTTTACAGGAATTTAAAAACACCCTAATAATTTATATTAAAAAGCAAAACATGAGCAGAATTTTCCCGGCAGGAGTTGCCACAGGTCAATTAGTTACTGATATTTTTCAGCATGCTAAAGAAAACAAATTTGCATTACCAGCAGTAAACGTAATTGGTTCCAGCAACGTAAACGCGGTTTTGGAAACTGCAGCAAAACTAAACTCACCTGTTATCATTCAGTTCTCTAACGGAGGAGCTGCTTACAACGCAGGAAAAGGGTTAAGCAACGACGGACAGAAAGCCGCTATTTTAGGAGCTGTAGCCGGAGCAAAACATATCCATACGCTTGCAGAAGCTTACGGAGCAACGGTAATCCTTCATACAGACCATGCTGCAAAAAAATTATTGCCTTGGATCGACGGATTGATGGATGCTAACGAAGAATTCTACAAGCAGACAGGAAAATCGCTGTATTCTTCTCATATGCTGGATCTTTCTGAAGAATCTCTGGAAGAAAACTTAGAAATTTCAGCTCAGTATTTTGAAAGAATGGCAAAACTTCAGATGACTTTAGAAGTAGAAATCGGAGTTACAGGTGGTGAAGAAGACGGTGTAGACAATTCGGATGTAGACAATTCTAAATTATATACGCAACCGGAAGATATCGCTTACACTTATGAAAAGTTAAAAGCTGTTTCTGATAACTTCACGATTGCTGCTGCTTTCGGAAACGTACATGGAGTTTATAAGCCAGGAAACGTGGTTCTTACGCCAAAAATCCTTGATAATTCCCAGAAATACGTTCAGGAGAAATTCGGAACTGCTGAAAAGCCTATTAATTTCGTATTCCACGGAGGTTCCGGATCTACTCTGGAAGAGATCAGAGAAGCAATTGATTACGGGGTAATTAAAATGAATATTGATACTGACCTTCAGTTTGCATACACAGAAGGAATCAGAGATTATATGGTAAACAATATCGATTATTTAAGAACTCAGATCGGAAACCCTGAAGGAGAAGAAAAACCGAACAAAAAATTCTATGACCCAAGAATTTGGGTAAGAAAAGGTGAGGAAACTTTCTCTAAGAGACTGGTTCAGGCATTTGAAGATTTAAATAACGTAAATACGCTAAAATAAAAATCATTAATGATAAATGATGATTGATAATTGATTTCTATTAAACAGTTTTTTCATCATTTATCGTTTATTTTTCATCAATTATATAAACAATATGGCATTCGAGAATTGGTTTAAAAGAAAAGCACAAAATATCACTACTTCTACCAACGAGAAGAAGGACGTTCCCAAAGGTCTTTGGCATCAGACTCCATCAGGAAAAGTGGTGGAACATGACGAATTGAAGAGAAATAACTATGTTTCTCCGGAAGACGGTTTCCATGTAAGAATAGGAAGTGCAGAGTTTTTTGAGATCCTTTTCGATGAAGGCAAATTCACGGAACTGGATGCCAATGTTGAAAGTATTGACATTCTGAACTTTAAAGACACGAAATCTTACACAGACCGTCTGAAAGAAGTAAAAGCTAAAACTAAACTTACCGATTCCATCAGAAACGCGGTAGGAACCGTAAAAGGAACAGAAATGGTGGTTTCCTGTATGGATTTTGCTTTCATCGGTGGTTCTTTAGGTTCTGTAATGGGAGAAAAAATCAGAAGAGCGGTCGATTACTGTATCGAGAAAAAACTTCCTTATATGATTATCTGCCAATCCGGTGGAGCAAGAATGCAGGAAGCTACGTATTCTTTGATGCAGTTGGCTAAAGTACAGGCTAAACTGGCTCAGCTTTCAGAAGCAGGACTTTTATACATCGCTTATCTTTGTGATCCTACTTTTGGCGGAATTACAGCCTCTTTCGCCATGACAGCAGATATCATCATGGCTGAACCGGGAGCTTTAATCGGTTTCGCAGGACCAAGAGTTATCCGTGAAACCATCGGAAGAGATTTACCGGAAGGTTTCCAGACTTCAGAATTCCTTCAGGAAAAAGGTTTTGTAGATTTTATCGTTAAAAGAACAGAAATCCGAGATACTGTTGCCAAAACAGTGAATTTATTAGCTGTAAAAGCATAATAATTTGTAACAAAATAACACAATCTCTCTCTAATTAGGGAGAGATTTTTATTTATGAGAACTTTCAAGATATTTTTCAGCACTATCCGAAGTATGAGTTTTAAAAAGATTATCCGTCTTTTAACGCTTGTTCTTCCTCATCCTGTTTTCTCATTGCTCAGTTTTCATGCCACCGTTCAGGCATACACCATTGCCCAGAAAAAATTTCCTGAAACAGCTTCCACCAATGGTGTGGGAAATGCATTCAGACACGCTCTTTGGTGCTGTTTTATTGCGATGTACTGCTCCAAAGTCTCCTCGCCTCAGAAAGCGCTGAAATTCTGTAAAAGAATCACCGATATGCACGAAGAATTATTCCCGAACAAACCTCTAGAGACCAAAATGGATCTTCACAACAACAAATTCGGGATGAATTACTTTAAAGAACTGCTTCCGGGAGTTCATCGCCAGTTTTTCGAGAAAAGTTTTTTCATTGAAGGCTTAGAAAAGAAAATGAAAGATGCTAAAGTTCTGAAAAATCTGGATGATGATTTTGAAGGATTTCTGGTTTATCTGGATGAAAAATGAAAATGTGAAAAGTGAATTTCACTTCGCGAGTCAATTTAATACAATTAAAAATTCATTATTCACCCGAAGGAAATTCATCATTGACACTTCCCTCTTTGTAATCTGGAGTTTTTTTGATAAGTTTAACCTATATTTAATTCTATCGAATGGTTCTCAGCAGAATTTGGTCGGCATTTATTATCATTGCCATTGCCATTGCAGGTATAAAATACGTTTCATCAGGCAACTACAAAACTATTTTCAATGATATGGTTGTAGGAAAAGGCGGTGATACCGTACAGATTGCCACTCAGAAAATGAATGCACTCTCTCCTCTTGTGCGCGACAGCCTCATGAAAAAGACTGATTTTGCGGACAGCAGGATTCATTATAAAACAGATTCTTTACAACAGGATGTAAAAGTGTACCGTGTTCAGGAATCGGATGGGGTAATCGGAACTTCTGAAACGGCAGTGAAGATCTGTCTCGGACTTATCGGAATCATGACTCTATTCATGGGCTTCATGAGTATTGCGGAAAAAGCAGGCGGAATCAATCTTTTAAGCCGGCTAATACAGCCTTTTTTCTCAAAATTATTTCCCGATATTCCTAAAAACCACCCCGCTTTCGGGCATATGCTGATGAATTTCAGTGCCAATCTTCTCGGTCTGGATAATGCAGCAACACCTTTTGGTCTAAAAGCGATGGAAAGTTTGCAGACTTTAAATCCGAATAAAGACACGGCAAGCAATTCTCAGATTATGTTCCTGTGTCTTCATGCAGGAGGAATGACTCTAATTCCGGTTTCCATCATTGCGATCCGCGCCTCGATGGGTTCAAAAACGCCGACTGATATTTTTCTTCCGTGCATGATCGCTACATTTGCGGCAACTTTAGCCGCGATGATCGTTGTTTCTTTATATCAGAAAATCAACCTTTTAAAACCTGTAGTTCTTGCCTACGTCGGTGGAATTTCTGCCATAATCGCGTTGTTGGTTTTGTACCTCACTCAATTAAGCAAGGATGAACTGGATGATTTCAGCAAAGTGTTAAGCAACGGTTTAATACTTTTCATATTTTTAGCCATTGTTCTTGGCGCTGTTTATAAAAAAATCAATGTTTTTGATGCTTTTATTGAAGGAGCAAAAGAAGGTTTTACAACTTGTGTAAAGATTATTCCTTATTTGGTCGGAATGCTGATTGCCATTTCGCTATTAAGAACTTCCGGAGTATTTGACGTAATTATCGATGGGATGAAATGGGTTGCGTATTCTGCAAACTTAGATTCGAGATTTGTAGACGGACTTCCGACCGCTTTAATCAAACCTTTGTCGGGTTCTGGAGCAAGAGGAATGATGGTTGATACCATGACAACTTTCGGCGCAGACAGTTTCCAGGGAAAATTGGCAGCGGTTCTTCAGGGAAGCTCAGACACGACGTTTTATGTCATTGCTGTTTATTTTGGAGCCGTAGCCGTAAAGAATACAAGATACACAGTAATTGCTATGCTTCTGGCAGATTTGGTGGGGATTATTACTTCTATTATATTGGCTTATCTGTTTTTTGCATAAGTATGAAAAATGATACGCAAAATATTTTTGAAAAATCTGCTGAGTTAGTCGGTGGATTACAAATATTTTTGTCTCCATTTTTGATTGGAACAGCTATTTCGGCGATAATATACTTTTCCAATCCTAATAATTTCACCCTTATTGTTGCCATTGTACTTCTTCTTTTAGCTACTGGTATCGGTATAAAGTTAGCTACTAAGATTTACCGAAGCAAAAAAGGAACAATTGATTTTATATCTAAAACAGACTCAACCCCGGAAATTGATAAATTTTTAAATAAAGAAGAAAATGATCACAGATAAAGAATTTACCCTACGATTAATACGCCAGTTAACTCAGGCATTAGAAAAGCTGATTTTGGATAAGCCTGAAGAAAGCTTAATGCAGAAAGAGCTTGATTTTGAATCTTTAATGAAAGATATTTTCAAATTTGATTTTACAACGCTTTCATCAAAACCGAAAGAGGAAATCATAGAAATTGTTAATGAAAGACAGGAAAGAGACCATAAAGATTACTATGAAATGTTAGGAAATCTTTTCTATTTTAACGGAAAACAATCTGATAATAAAGATTTTTTAGATAAAGCAAAAACATTCTACGAACTGTATCTCCAAACGAGTGGAATATTTGCCCTTCCGGTTATTAACAGAATTTCAGAAATAAAAAAAGCACTTGAGTAAAGTGCTTTTGTATTTTTAGAAGGTAATTTTGTATGATCCTGTGGAAGAAACACTCGCTTTTTCTGCTTTTACATATTTCTTAACCCACGATATCGCATTCGAACTGATGCAGGGATCAGAAGTTCCCCCCGATCTTCTCGCCGAAACAACGTTTCCTGCTTTATCTACAGTGTAAGCAATGGTAATCGTTCCGCTCGCTGTACAGTTATTCGCGGGTTGTGATCCGCCTCTTCCCATCGTTCCGGGGATAAATCCTACCAGTTTTCTGTCGATTCCTACTTTGCTGTCGCCATTTCCATCTCCGCCTAAAGGATCTCCTGCATTTCCGATTCCGTTTCCGTCACCCTGACTTCCTGCTTTTGTTCCGCGTCCTCTGATCAGATTTCCAATGGCTGCATTTCCTTTTCCGTCACCATTTCCAGTCTTGGAATTTGCGGTTGTGGCTCCTGATTTTTTAGTGTTTTTGGTTGCAGAGGTACTTGTGGAAGTCTTTTTAGTTTCTGCTTTGGATTCTTCTTTTTTTGGAACCGAAGTTTTAGTATTGTTTCCGGTTATGACCTTATCTTTCGCTTCTGTTTTTTTGGTTTCAGGCTGCGGATCAGGCTGTATAACGGTCTTGGTTTCAGGAACAGCGGTTTCTGCAGGTTCAGAAGCGACTTCTTCTGTCGCAGCAGCAAGGCTTCCCGGCTGATCCGCCGGTTCTTCTACCCCGTTTCCGTTTCTGTTATCTCCAAAATTAACCAGCATGGTTGTAATAACTTCTGGCTGTTCATCGAGTTCCGGTTTCAGTTTATACAGAAAAACAAATAAAAGAATGGCAGACCAAATGAGAATAGAAAGCACTGCGCTTTTTATCCTGTCTCTGTTTTGCTCATCTTTACTGATTATATGGCTTCTCATTTTAAAATGCTCCTTACTTCGAAGAGTTATTTATCTTTAACGGTTGCAATGGCAATATTGAATTTATGTTTCTCGGCAATTTCCATTACAAAAACCACGTCTTTATGGAGGGTATTTTCGTCTGCTCTTATGGTGAAAGATTTATTCGCCTGACCTGTTAATTTATTGACAATGGTCTGTTCCAATTCTCCTCTGTTCACAGGATTATCGTCTACAAAATAAGACCCATCCGGTTTTACGCTCACCACCAAAGGATTCGGAATATTGTCTGCTGCGGTATCTGCTTTCGGCAATTTCACATCGATCGCACTTTGATTGGCTGCCGAAGAAGTTACCATAAAGAAGATCAGCATCAGCAAGATAACATCTGTCATCGCTGCCAAACTGAATTCCGGGTTTGCTTTATTTCTTCTCTGAATTTTCATCTGTTGATTCTGATTTTATGTTTGTCAGATGGAACCTTTCGGTTTCATAAGAAAAAATTATAACGGTTTATTGATAAGGTCTAAAAATTCGCCGGACATGTTTTGCGCCTTCAATACAAATTTATCAATTCTTGTTAATAATAAATTGTAAAAAAAGTTTGCCGGAATTGCTACAGCAAGACCTACTGCTGTTTGTCCCAATGCAGTATAAATACCTTCAGACAAAGTTTTCGGAGAGAAAGAACCCGTTGCATGAGACAAATTGAAGAATGCGATGATCATCCCGATTACCGTTCCCAAAAGTCCCAACATCGGAGCTATACTTGGAACCACCGCCAAAAGATTCAGATTTTTTTCCATGTTGGCAACCTCAACCTGAGCCTGAGATTCCATCGCACTTACGATATCCGAAACAGGGCGCCCCAATCTTGAAATTCCTTTTTCTAAAATTCTGCCTTCCGGAGAATTTTGTCTTTTACAGTAATCTGCCGCAGACTCTATTTTACCATCTCTGATAAAATCTTCGATATTATCCATAAAATTGGCATCTGTTTTTGAGATTAATCTTTTAATAAAGAAAAAGCGCTCAAAGAAAAGATATACGGAAAATACACCGAGCAACAACACGGTTACCATCACTATTTTAGCGAAAGCTCCTCCGTGGAACATGATTTTCCAAAATGAGAATTCTAAATCGTCTGCCGCTACTGCAGGTGCAGCAACCTGGGCAAATAAAATCTGAGTAAGTTCCGTTAACAGCATTAAAGTGTATTTTTATAAAAGTTGTAACGACAAAAGTAATGGAATATTATGAATTGAACTCTTAAAAATTGCTTAAAAACAACTTAAAGTTTGTTATTTTCATAAACAGCAAATTTCTTTCCAAAAATGATTTGAAAAGAAATCTGATATAAAAATGGGGACAAATAAAGATGATTAATCTTCGTCTACCTCAATTTCTTCCTGCTTGAATTCACATTTCAGCCTGAAAGGAATCGGCGTGTCTGATCCTGTATAGAAATCATCAATCGTTCCTTTCCAGATTACCTGAAGTTCTCCTTCTTCATTTTTCTCAAACTGAAGCTCATTATCATAAATAAAGGCTTCCTCGTCATCGAAAAGATCTACTTCGGTATATGTATCTTCATCAGAATCATTAATCGTAATGGTTTTTCCTTCTATTTCCGCGGAATCGATAGGGAAATCGAACACTTCAAGAGAAAGCTGCGGAAAGTTGTACTGTAATGAATCATCCTCTACATGATCCAGACTGTCATCCGTAATAATTTCAACTTCCAGAAAATGTTGTTGGTTGCTGTAAACCGCCTTGCAATAAGTATTTCTGATATTGTACTTTAGCGTTTCGTCCGGATGGTAAATTTTTAAAATCCCTTTCATTATTTCTTAAAAAAAAGAGCGGTAATAATATGATTGTTAAACGTTTTCAACAAAGATAAAAAATAGATTGAACGTGAAAAATTTTTTGAAAAGTATTTTTAAAAAATCTCTTTTAAATTAATATAACAAGCCTCTAAAATTTTAATCTTATAAAAAAGTGCCGCTATATGATAACGACACTTTTAAAAAATTTTAATTATTAAAATAAGTTATTCAATTTTTTCGGCTTTAAGCTGAGCCGTATTTAATCTTGCATTGCTTGGTGCATTTGCAGATTTTTCAAATTTCAGTTCAGAACCATTCCAGTGAACCGGTTTTCCTTTTGAGGAAGTATCTGCTTCATTATGAAGTACGGCAGTCATATTTTCGTCATAATCCTTTGAAAGAATTTCTTTCGGAACTGCAATATTTTCAAGACCTTTTCTCGTTCCTACAGCAATGTATGAGAATTTTACAGCATTGTTATCATCCGTTTTGGCACTGAATCCTGTTTTTGTAGGCTCCTGCTCAAGATAAATCTGAGAGCCTTTCCCGATTGGAGTAATGGTTACCACTACAGAATTTTCCGCAACAAGATCAGAGAATTTTCTGTCAAAAGAAACACTTACCCTTCCGCTCGCATCAAGAGTTGCGGTTCCTCGTGTATAAATGTCTGCAGTGGTTGATGTAGGAACATACGTTGTAACTCTTTCTGTGCTTCCGTCTACAGTACTTACATTAGCAATTACATTATTCGTATACGTGGCACCGTCCACATACATCCCGTAACGGCTTCCGCTTGCGTTAATCCCGTAAACATTACCCCTAAAAGCAGCTCCCATAAGATCTCCTACTCCCATTACCCCAAATCCTGCTGCCTCAGAACCCAACGCAGATCTACCCGTTCCTGTAGACATTGCGGCATTTCCATACACTCCTGCATTCGCAGAAGCAGATGTTCTGTATCCTAAAATTCCAAAAGTCCCTGCAACCTGTGAATTCCCCAACACTCCACCCGACCTGTCGACTGCTGCGGCACTTGCTACAGAAAGAACTTCTCCTAAAACACCAAAAATGTAGGCATCTGTAGAAGCTGTAGGTTCCGCATTCCCCATTGACCCGTAAAGAGTAGTATGTGCTAAAGTGGTTGCGGCAGAACTTGGTCCTGAATAGCCACTTCCTGAATTGCTTGCAGCAGCACTTCCTAAAACTCTATTCCCCCAAACTCCTGCTCTTCTTGTAGAAACATCTGCGGTTGCATCCGTAGATGTTGCTGTAGTAGTAGTAAATACTCCGGAAGCCGTTCCTGCTGAAAGTACACTAAAACCGCCTCCAGTAGAAGTAGTACCATCCATTTGTACTCTTACTCCATTTCCTGTAGAGTTTCCACTGTGAATAACTAAAATCCCATTACTTGTGGTTGCTGTATTTGTATTCTGTATTCTCAAACCTTCCCCTGTTCCATTATGATTAATAAAGGCTCCTAATGACGGATTAGTTGCAGCCATTACAACATTTAATCCCCGGGAATTTGTCGCTGTTCCATTTTGAGTAATTACCAACGCCCTGTCGAGAGTAGCTGAACTCATATCAATGAACATTCCTTTTGATCCCGTACTTGCTAAACTTCCGGTATCTGCTGCACTGCTCGACTGACTTATAATAGCTGCAGGCTGATTGGTTGTTCCTGATTCCAAAATGTGAATTTTTGCAGAAGGAGCTGTTGTTCCGAATCCTGAATTTCCATTATTAAGAAGAGACATTCCACTTCCTGCAACATTACTTGGCTGAAACCTCGCGAAAATACCTGTTGCATTAGAAGGTGCTGCATTATTGATAATTCTCACCAATCCATTTGTTGAATTTAAGGCTGTACTTGTAGAAGTAATATCCAGTAAAGTTCCTGTAGTTAAAGCATTGGCTCTTAAAGTAAGAGGAGTCTGTGTACTTGCTGTGGTCCAATCCCAACTTTGTGCGAAATTCTTACTGTCTATCGAATTATTCTCTGTTCCGTCGATAAGTCCTGAAATCGGCGTTTTTGCAGCCGTCCCGAAATTATTAATAGCAACCCATTTTGCCAATCCGAAATTATAATAATAAAATCCAGGGGCTGTAAGATCTACGGTACTTGCCGTAAGACTGGTTGCTGCACTCGTTGCGTAAATCATCATAGAATTTTGAGAACTTCCTAGAAGAGGCTCCATATTTTTAATCTGATCTCCTGTTAATCTTGGAATTAAGATACCCTCCGGTCTTACACCGTTGGTTTTAGAAACAATCTCAAAGGTTGTGTTTGGCGAAGTTGAATTTATTCCAACTTGGGCATAAAAAGCCGAAATGCTTGAGAAAGCAATTGCCAGGTTAAGTAGTTTTTTAGTCATATCAATTAAAATTATATTTTCACATTAAATTAAACAATAATTAAAATAATTCACAACACTTTTACTTATTATTTAATTAATCGCTAATATAGAAAAAAACTAATAACACAAAACAAATCATACGAATAATTATTTTTTTTTAAACATATACTAATTATATATAAATTTTTAAATTAATTAAGCAATCAATAACACATTTTTACCAAATCACCTAACTTTAAATTAAAAAAATACAATTATCAATATTATTTTACGCATAAGATGTGATTTGAGGTAAATATTTTCATTAAAATAAATTAAAAACAAATAATTTTCTTGTTTATAATCTTAATTTTAGTTGATTGAAAATTTACGTTGATATTATATTTATTTTTGTTCTCTAAAGATTCCGGAATGAAAAACATCATATCAAAAAGTATTTTAGGATTAGGTCTGATCATCAGTTTAGGCTCATGCAAAAAATCCGATTCGCCTTTAACAAAAGTAACACCATCCAATCTGGATTCTATTGCTTCCAATTATTATGAACAGTATTTGAAATTATATCCTCTGGATGCGACTTCGCAGGGAGATTTGCGTTATAACGATCAGCTTCCGATTAACATCGATAAAGATTTTATCTCTGGAGAAGTAGCTTTCTACCGTTCTGTAGAAAAACAACTGGAGAATGTGGATTATAAGAATCTTTCAGACGAAGATAAGGTAATTTATGATGTGCTGAATTTTACGTTAAAAGATAAAATTGAAAACTATAACTATCATCCGGAATATATTCCTTTTACACAATTTGGCGGTCTGCCGCTTAATTTTCCTTTGTATGGAAGCGGAGAAGGAAGCCAGCCTTTTAAAACAGAGAAAGATTATACCGACTGGCTGAAAAGAATGGAAAAATTTCAGGAATGGATGAATGCAGCGACCGATAATTTCCGTGAAGGGATTAACAATAAAATGGTTTTGCCTAAAAAACTGGTGGTAAAGATGATTCCACAGATGAGAGCCGAAGAAATTACGTCTGCCGATCCGGATAAAAACATTTTTTACGGACCGATCAGAAAGTTTCCGAAAAATTTTACAGACGAGCAGAAAGAAAAATTCTCTAAGCTTTACAGGGATGCCATCGTGCAGAAAATTATTCCCGCTTATACTAAAATGGGCAACTTTTTAGAAAAAGAATATTTACCAAAAGCAAGAGAAACAGACGGTTATAACAGCTTACCGAACGGAAAGGAAATTTACCAATACTATGCGAAAAGCTGGACGACAACCAATAAAACGCCGGAGGAAATTAATAAAATCGGACTTCAGCAGGTAGCAATACTTCGCGCCGAAATGGAAAAAGTAAAACAGCAGGTTGGTTTTACAGGAACACTGGAAGAGTTCATCAATTATGTAAAAACAGATCCGAAAGCAATGCCTTACACGAGTTCAAAAGAAGTTCTGGCTGCATTCAACGGAATTTTAACGAAAATTACGCCGAAGCTGAAAACCATGTTTTCAATAACACCGAAAACAGGATTCGAGATCAGACAAACTGAAAAATTCAGAGAGGCAAGTGCAAGTGCAGAATACATTCAGGGAACTCCGGACGGAAAAAGACCGGGAATCTTCTACGTTCCGCTTCCAGATCCGTCAAAATTCAACGTAACTTCAGGTATGGAATCTTTGTTCTTACACGAGGCTATTCCGGGACATCACTATCAGGTTTCTTTACAACAGGAAAACACCAAACTCCCGAAATTCATGAGATTCGGCTGGTTTGGAGCTTACGGTGAAGGATGGGCTCATTATTGCGAAACATTAGGACCGGAATTCGGGCTGTACACAGATCCTTATCAGAAGATGGGCTACCTGAGCGACCAAATGCTAAGAGCAGTAAGACTGGTAGTAGACACGGGTCTTCACACGGGAAAAATGACGAGAGAACAGGCAATCAAATATTTTCTAAGCAATATTTCTTATGACGAAGCCGGAGCAACAGCCGAAGTAGAGCGATATATGGCAATGCCGGGACAGGCTTTAGGCTACAAAATCGGTTCGCTGAGAATCCGTGAGCTGAGAGAAAAATATCAGAAAGAACTGGGAAGTAAATTTAATTTAGCCAAATTCCATGATGAAGTTTTGAGCCAGGGTTGCCTTCCTTTGGATGTTCTGAACAGGAAAATGGAACTTTGGGCAAAAAAACAGAAATAATTTTTGCAGGTATCCTAAAAACGCAAAGTTTTTCATTGATTTTTATTTTTTAAATGTAAACTTTTTTACCGCAAAAGATGCAAAAGATTGTAACCCTTTAGTTGTTTAAGTTTAATCCTTAAATGGAAAGAAAGATCACATAAGTTAAAAAAATCAAAGATTTTTTCTCTTTGAAGGCTTTTGAAATACTTTAAATAAATCCAATAATGTCTTTTGTCTCTTTTGAAGTTAAATTTAAAATGAGTTTAAAAAACTTATAATTTGCGCCTTTGTAATTAAAATTGAAAAACAAAAAAATACAACGAAAAAAGATGTTTACAGTAGAACAAATTGAATCTGCTCACGGCAAAGTAAAAACTGGAGCAGATTTTCCAAATTACATCAAAGAAATTAAGGAATTAGGCGTGAAATCTTTTGAAACATGGGTAAAAGACAGCCATACCGAATATTTTGGAGAAAATGATTTTAAAACAACCTCAGAACCTCAATATAAAGATTTAGTAATCGCTGATGATTCTGACCAGGAAAAGTTTATTCAGCAGCTTAAAAGTCATCAGAGAGGAGAAACGGATTATATGAAATTTTGCGAAGACTGTGCTGAAACGGGAATTGAAAAATGGATTGTAGATCTGGATCAATTTACCTGCATTTACTACGATAAAGCCGGAAACGAAATTCTGACAGAAGAAATTCCTCATTAAAAACTGAAGTCACAAATTAATTTTTGTGGCTTTTTTGTTTAGCTTTATGTTTTAAAACAGAATATGATAAAAGCATTTCTCTTTTTTATCACTTTCATTTTTGGATTGTGTTTTTTAAGTTGCAAAAAGGAAAACAGGGAAATCTCACAACCTGAAAAAATTACTGTTGATGAAAATTTAAGTAAAAATGATACATTCAAAATTCTATCAAAATATCCTGAGCTTAAATTATTTAGCAGTGAAAAAGTAGAAAATCTAACAAGAACCGCTCATATTGTACAAGAAGATGGTTATTATGAAAGCTTTTTATATCCTCGAAGAAAGCAATACAGATTTTTTCAGTTCAGCGATTATAAATGCAAAACTGAATACAAAGGAGACACCATCAATATTTGGCTTAATAATTACAACGGATATTTTGGAAACGGAGTTTTGGTAAAGGTTTTTAATCATCAGTTTTTAATTCAAGATATTGACCCTAAAGCCTTAAAAGGTGAGATTAAATTTATCAATTCTTATCCGGTTTATCAGAAATTGGCTCTTAATAAATACATCTTTCAAAAAAGCGACAGTATTTATGGGTTTATCGACTATGAGACGAAGCTGGATTCTCTGGTTACTAAAAATTTCAGAGGATATTTTAAAACAAAAATTAAATAAGAAAAATAATGACAGAAAGTCTAAAATCGCTATTCCTAAGGGATTTAAATAAGCTGAAACAGGAAATTGAATCTTATAAGAATGAAACAAATCTCTGGAAAACAGAGGCAAACATTTCAAATTCGGCAGGAAATTTAACGTTGCATATTGTGGGAAATCTCAGTCATTTTGTGGGAGCTGTTTTGGGAAATTCCGGATATGTAAGAAACAGGGAGCTTGAATTCTCATTAAAAGATATTCCGAGAGCGGAATTGATTCAGCAGATTAAAAAGACGATCGAAACGGTAACGATTACGCTTGAAAGGCTATCTGATGAAGACCTCCAGAAACCATATCCGCTTGAACCTTTGGGTTATGGAATGACGACGGAATATTTCCTGATCCATCTTTTCGGGCATCTGAGTTATCATCTGGGACAGATTAATTATCACCGAAGATTGTTGGATTGATTTGCTTCTTCATCTATTTAACCACCCCGTCAAAAATTCTTCCGAATTTTCGCCACCCCTCCAAAGGAGGGGAATTCAGGCCTCGGAAAAGACTGTTTATTTTTCGAACAGCATTTTGGTGATGAAATCTTTGGCTCCGTTTCCTCGCGCGGGAGAATATTCTCTTCCGTAGAAAATAATCTGAAGATGAAGTTTATTCCACACTTCTTCTTTCCAGAGTTTTTTAGCGTCTTTTTCGGTTTCAACTACGTTTTTTCCGGAAGTGAGTTTCCATTGTGTCATTAATCTGTGAATGTGGGTATCTACAGGAAAAGCAGGAAATCCAAAGCCCTGACTCATCACAACGGATGCAGTTTTATGCCCAACCCCGGGAAGCGCTTCGAGTTCTTCGTAGGTTTGCGGCACTACTCCATTATGTCTTTCCAGAAGAAGTTCTGCCATTCTTTTGAGATTTTTGGCTTTGGTATTGGCAAGTCCTATTTCTTTGATTAATTCTTTAATCTGATATTCCTCCAGCTTTGCCATTCTTTGTGGAGTTCCTGCCACCGCGAAAAGCTCAGGCGTTACCTGATTCACCTTTTTATCGGTTGTCTGTGCAGATAGTGCTACAGCAACCATTAAAGTGTAAGGATCGGTATGATCCAGCGGAATGGGAACTTCGGGATATAATTTTTCTAATTCGGTCTGTACGAGTTCGGCTCTTTGCTTTTTTGTCATGGAAGCATTAAATTTGAACAAAAATAAATCATTATGTTGAAAGTCGGAGATAAATTACCTCAATTTGAAGGAACCAATCAGGATGGTGAAACGGTACATTCTGAAAATCTGATCGGTAAAAAGCTTGTTGTCTTTTTCTATCCGAAAGCAAATACTCCGGGTTGTACTGCTGAAGCATGCAATCTGAGAGACAATTATGCCGAACTTAAGAAACAGGGATTTGAATTGTTGGGTGTAAGTGCAGATCCTGTAAAAAATCAGAAAAAATTCAGTGAGAAATTTGAATTTCCTTTTGATATCATTGCCGATGAAACGCGTGATATTATTGAAAAATTTGGCGTTTGGCAACTGAAAAAGTTTATGGGAAAAGAATTCATGGGAATTGTAAGAACCACTTTTGTTTTTGATGAAAACGGAATCTGTACAGAAGTTATCGATAAGGTAAAAACGAAAGATCACGCTGCACAGATTTTGAAATAGCTTTTAAATAATATTTATAATTTAACCGCAAAAGGCTTAAAAGAATAAAAATCAGAGATCTTCAGAACTATTGAATCTTTTTTGTGGCTTTTGTGGTTAAATAAAGAAGTTGTTTAAAGTAAAAACTATCCTACTCTGTTTCGTAATACATCAGTTCCTCCGGATCGTTGGGAATGGTGACATATTTTTGGAATTTCAACCCCAGCTTTTCAATTAATTTCTGAGAAGAAAAGTTGTCTTTTGTTGTAATGGCAGAAATCTTTTTCAACCCGAAATCATCCATTCCGACAGATTTTATCTTTAAAGCGGCTTCATAAGCGTACCCTTTTCCTTCAAACTCATCTAAAAGCGAAAAGCCGATATCCACAACATCCAATCCTTCCCTTTCGAAAATTCCAACTCCTCCGATTTTATGATTCCCATCCTTGGTAAGCATTAAATAATTTCCGTAGCCCAATCTTTCCATTTGAGGAAGAAAACGGTTTCTGATATAATCTTCTGCGTCAGAAAGTGTCTTCAAATTACGATCTCCGATAAACTGAATGAATTTCGGACGGTTGTAAAGATCCAGAATAAATGCTGTATCTTCCAGAGACATCGGACGAAGAATCAGACGTTCTGTTTCGTAAGAATTATTTTCGTTTTGTGGATCTTGCGGGTTTCTTTTTAGGCTCATCTTTCGGTTCTTCTTTTTTCTCGATCTTCAGCAATCTTGGGTTATTGGTGCATTTTTTATTATAAAGCTCAATATACGAACCATTATCTTTCGCTTCCGTAATTATTCCTGTTGATTTACTGATGGTTAAAGTAAAATATTTTTTCTGATAAGGACATTCTGTAGAAGTCAACTTTCCTAAATTCAGATAATAATTGGATTTATCTTCGTAATAATTCGCCGCAATATCTCTGAATTCTTCATCGATAATATAACCGTCTGTAGCTGCAGAAATGGCAGCATCCTGAATGTCATCAGGTTTTCCCACAAAGTTTTTAAGCCCTTCAAGAGTGGTAACATATTCTGTTTTTCCTCCGGATACATAGACGATGAAATAAAATTCATTTTCTTCCGCAATTCCGATATTGAATCCTGAGGTTTGTGAAACATAATCTATCGCCGCTCCGGATTGTTTCAAAATACGGTCTTTCCCATAACTGCTGTGAATCAGCAACCAGGAAGAGGCTTTAACATTCGGAATAATGTTCTGTAAAATACTGGAAACATTAGAAAAATGCTTCTTTTCCTGTGCGTAAGAAAATATTCCCAAAAACAAAAAACCGAATACCCAGAATTTTCTTATCAATGTTATCATAGTTACAGAACGAGGAAAAAAGAAAATTATTTTACATGAATTTATCTCCTTTCTTCAGGTTTTTAAGGTCTAAAACATAGTCTTTTATCAGCTGATCGTGATCTCTCGGGCAGATTAAAAGAGCTTTATCGGTATCTACAATGATGTAATTTTCCAATCCGTCGATAACTACTGCTTTATTGTTATTTTTCATACGGATTACATTTCCTTTTGCATTGTAGGTAAGAATCGGCTGTTTAGATTTTACGGCATTCAGATTCTCATCCTTGTCTGCATTTTCATAAACGGAAGTCCAGGTTCCCAGATCGCTCCAACCCAAATCTGCCGGAATTACATAAACGTTCTGTGCTTTTTCTAAAATTCCGTTATCAATAGAAATTTTCTGGACTTTAGGATAAATCAGTTCAATACAGCTTTTTTCACTGTCTGCATTGTATTCGCAAGCCATAAAATGCTGCGTCATTTCCGGAAGATACATTTCAAAGGCATGATGGATGCTTTTTACGTTCCAGATAAAAATGCCTGCATTCCAAAGGAAATCACCGCTTTCCAGAAAGCTTTTAGCAATTTCAAGAATCGGCTTTTCCGTAAAGGTCTTTACTTTATAATAATCTGAATCGTGTTTGTCTACAAACTGAATATAGCCGTATCCTGTGTCGGGTCTTGTTGGTGTAATTCCCAACGTTACCAGATATTCGTTCTTTGCAGCAATTTCAAAAGCCAGTTCTACTTTTTTCAGAAAAGTTTCTTCTTTTAAAATTAAATGATCTGCAGGAAGCACGATCATGGTTGCATCGGGATCTGTTTCAGCGATTTTATTCGCCATGTAAAGATTACACGGAGCCGTATTTTTAAGCAAAGGTTCTCCCACAATATTTTCCTGCGGAACTTCCGGCAACTGCTGATGCGAAAGCTCTACATACTCTTTATTCGTAATCACAAATATATTTTCATTAGGAATAATTCTGCTGATCCTGTCATAGGTCTGCTGAATCATGGTGCGTCCCACTCCTAAAATATCCTGAAACTGTTTCGGAAATTTCTGCGTACTCATAGGCCAGAATCTGCTTCCGATTCCACCTGCCATAATGACGCAATATCTGTTTGATTTTGACATTCTTATGTGTATTTTTCTACCCTTGCCAATGGTTTGAAAGAATACTTTCTTCCTGTAGCCAAGTTTTTACAAAGATAGTTTTTTTTAATTAGACCTTCTAAGAGGTACTTTTCGTTCCGGTAAATAAAAAGATCTCCTTTTTGAAGCGTTTCAATAAACACAAGCGTATCGTCCTGTTTCTCAATGTGAAAATATTTTACCAGCTCCGGACTTGCCATAAAATTGGCTTTCGGAGATTTCGAAAATTTAACAATGACGGGTCTTAAATTTTCTTCATATACTTCAAGACTCTGCAAAAGCATCTGCCGGAAAGTTTCTTTCCATTCGTTTCCGTGTGGAGAAATTCTTCTGCCGTACTTCTCAAAGGCAATAAGATGCGCCAACTCATGGGTTAACACAAAGAAAAATAATTGCGGAGCCAAAGTGGAATTGATCGTAATCTCATGAGAATGATCCTGAAGTTTACGATAATCTCCCAGTTTGGAATTCCTGTTGCGTGTAACTTTTATATGAATATAATAGTCTGCAAACCAAATTTTTAAATATTGAAGCGTATTTTGCGGTAAATATTTTTCTAATGACTGAATAGACATTTTACAAACTTAATGGAATTCCGGCATAGAAATTCAACAATTTAAGACTGAAAACATAATTATATTTTGCCTGAGCTACAGAACCCTGTGCATTAGCATAATTATTTCTTGCAATATTTACATCATAAATGGTAGATCTTCCCGCTGCATAACTTTTATCTGCAAACTCCAATGCAAGTTTGGTGCTTTTCTCTGCCTGAAGTGATGAAAGATAGATTTCATAATTGGCATCCACATCAAACTGCGCTTTCTGAACATTCTGTCTTACGGTCTGTTTCTGCTGTTCTAAAGTTACTTTTGCCAGACTTTCATTTAGTTTAGACTGTTCTACCTGAAGTTTTGTAATTCCTTTATTGAAAATAGGGATATTGACAGAAAGAGCCGCCTGTTGTCCGAAATTGTCTTTATATTGAGAAAAGAATCCCTGTTCTTTTACATAGAAAAGAGCGGAACCTACATTATCTGTATTTAAAAGGTTATTGTAGAAAGATCCGATTCCTGCACTTGCCGTAACAGTAGGCCAGAAAGCCGTTTTGGAAACTTCGGTCTGCGCCTGCGCTGCTTTTATCCTGCTTTCCGCGGCTTTTACCTGCGGCTGAGTCTCGTAAGCTGTTGTTAAAACCTCATCTACAGATTTTAACTGCGGAGCCAACTGATCCGGAACATTTACATCTTCCACATCAAAATCTTTATATTCCTGAAGCTGTAAAAGCTGTGCTAAAGCAAATAAACTTCTTCCCACATTAATTTCAGCAGTCTTCAGGTTTTGTTTTTCTCTTGCCAGTCCTGCCTCTGCTTCTGCTAAAACCGTTTGTGCCGTTGTGCCTATTTCTGTAGTAATTTTTGATCTGTCATATTGTTTCTGAGCATTTTCAACAGCCGCCTGAGAAATTTTTACAATTTCTTTATTCAGTAAGGTTGTTAAATACTGCTGTGCAATCTGAAGAGAAATATCATTTTTAATGGTTTCAATATCATACTGACTTGCTTCTACATCGAATTCTGTTTTTCTGATGGTTTTTTCAAGTCTGCCGTTATTGTACACCAAAATATCTGCTCCCAAATTTGCACTGTTACTGAATCTGTCGTTTCTTAAACTTCCCGTCCCGAAAGAGGTTTGCCCGAAACTCACCGTATTTCCCACAGAACCGGAAACAGACGGAAGATAGTTTTTCTTGGCAATTTTCAGATTCAGATCCTGAGACTGTTTCGAATATTCATTTTGGATCACCTGAAGATTATGTTTGGTTGCATAATCCACACATTCTCTCAAAGACCATTTTTTCTGGGCATTGACTGCCAGACAAGATAATCCCAAAATAATAGTCAAAACCTTTTTCATACTCTATATATTTTTCCCTATTAGACGAAGTAAATATAAAAAAGTTACAGTTTTAATATTTCTTTTTAAAAAACTTTTGAGAATTTTGCATTATGACAAATGAACAATATCAGGAAGCGGTAGAATGGTTGTTCGTACAGGCTCCTAATTATCAGATAGACGGGCAGAAAGCATACAAGCCGGGATTGGACAATATCATAAAACTTTGCGATTTTTTCGGGAATCCTCAGGAAAAGATAAAATGCGTCCACATTGGCGGAACCAATGGGAAAGGATCTTCCAGCAATATGCTGGCTTCAGTGCTACAGGAATCGGGATATAAAACAGGACTGTACAACTCTCCTCACCTGATCGATTTTACAGAACGGATTAAGGTAAACGGTAATAATTGTGACAAAGAATTTGTTTATCATTTTATTCAGAAACTGAAAAATCTTCCTGAAGATATTCAGCCTTCTTTTTTTGAGTTTACCACCATTATGGCTTTTGAATATTTTCATCAGCAAAATGTAGAAATTGCGATTATTGAAGTGGGCTTAGGCGGCAGACTGGATTCAACAAATATTATTAATCCTTTGGTGGCGGCCATTACGAATGTTCAGCTAGATCATCAGAATATTTTAGGAGATACCATTGAAGAAATTGCAGGAGAAAAAGCAGGAATTGTAAAACCCCGGATTCCGATTATTTCCGGTGATGAAAATGAAGCCGTAAAAAATATCATTAAAAATAAAGCGGATAAAGAAAATGCCCCTTTTATTGATGCTGCTTTGATAAAAACAGCGTTAAAATCTGATCTCCAGGGATATTATCAGGAAAAAAACATCAAAGTGGTTGTCTGTTTAATTGAAGAATTAAAAAAACTAAATTATACCATCTCGGATGAAAATATTGAAAAAGGACTTTTACACGTTCATCAGAATACAGGATTTATCGGACGATGGTTCCAGTTTTCAGAAAATCCGCTTACCATTTGCGACACAGGACACAATCAGGCAGGTCTGGAATATGTTTTTTCACAATTAAAT
The DNA here is from genome assembly GCF_900156825.1 of Chryseobacterium gambrini. Taxonomy (GTDB): domain Bacteria; phylum Bacteroidota; class Bacteroidia; order Flavobacteriales; family Weeksellaceae; genus Chryseobacterium; species Chryseobacterium gambrini. Next base: position 234,825 of record NZ_FTOV01000007.1, read on the forward strand.
TCCATCGATAAGCACAAACATATTATTTTAGGCTTTGTGAATGATAAAAAAATAGATGAAGTCATGAAAATTTTACCTGATAACTCTCAGTTTTATTTTGCAAAACCAGCCATCCATCGCGGAAGACACCCTGAAGATTACGAAAATTTACTTGTCGATGCGAAAATTTTTTACAAAATTTTCGATTCTGTACAGCAGGCGTATCTTTCTGCAAAAGAGCAATGTACAAATAAAGAAATGATTTTTATCGGCGGAAGCAACTTTGTAGTGGGAGAATTTTTAGAAAAAAATTTGGAGATTTCTAAATAAGTCGTATATTTGCACCACTCTAATCGAGGAAACAACGATAAAGAGGGTTCTTAGCTCAGTTGGTTCAGAGCATCTGGTTTACACCCAGAGGGTCGGGGGTTCGAATCCCTCAGGACCCACAGAAAAGGAAACGAAACCTTTCAAAAAAATTCGGGTTCTTAGCTCAGTTGGTTCAGAGCATCTGGTTTACACCCAGAGGGTCGGGGGTTCGAATCCCTCAGGACCCACAGAAATCTCTCTTTTTTAAGAGAGATTTTTTTGTTTTATATCTTCTGTGTAAGACTGATTAAAAAAAGCCTCCAGAATCGGGAGGCTCTATTTATAAAATCTTTTCCACTACTCTCTGCACATGCAACTCTTCCAGACAAGCCCAGTCTCCACGATAACATTCTTTATCCCCAAAAACAGAACAAGGTCTGCAAGTAAGGTCTTTCACCTGAACCACATCTTCTTCGCTTTGTCCAAAGCCTAAAAACCCGGCAAAAGGATGAGTCTGCCCCCACACGGAAACACATCTTGTTCCCATAAGACTTGCCAGATGCATATTGGCGGAATCCATGGAGATCATTAATTCTAATGTAGAAATTTTATTTAATTCTTCCTGAAGCCTCAATTTTCCCGCTAAACTGAGAGTATTCGGGATTTCTCTTTCCCACTGTTCCAGCGTTTCAGCTTCAGACTTTCCCCCTCCGAAAAAATAAATCGTATGTTTTTGTGCTAAAATTTTAGCAAGTTCAAAAGATTTTTCCAGCGGGAGCATTTTTCCACGATGCTGAGCAAAAGGCGCAAACCCTATTCCTGATTTTTCTCCGGAAACCGGTCTCAATGCATGAGAAAGCTCAACGCTAAAGCCCATTTCCCGAAAAACATCTGCATAACGCTCTACCGTTTTTTTCAGTTGCGTTTTATCTAAGTTCCAGACATTCGTGAGATCTTCTTTTTCTTCTTTTCCCTTATTGATTTTGAATACTTTAAGTCCTTTTCTTCTGTAAATTTTGTCGAGAATCTTCGTGCGGATTACATCATGAAGATTCGCAATAAGATCCGGATGAAATTCTTTAATTAATTCATTGGCAAGACGTCTCAATCCGAATATTCCTTTATAATCATCAAGGTTAACTCCTTTGAATATAACGTTCGGAATATCAGCAAATAAAGCTTCAAAATTCTTTCGGGAAACCATCACAATTTCTACATCGGGATTTTGTTCCAGAAACTCACGGAAAACGGGAGCTGTCATCGCAACATCCCCAAAAGCAGAAAAACGGTATGCTAAAATTCGGGTCACAGATTAAGACTTCAGTTGATATGCGACTGCGTAAAATTTAATCTGCTTCGTCATTGCCATCAAACCATTGGCTCTGGAAGGCGAAAGAAACTCCTGCAGACCAATTTCAGCAATAAATTCGAAATCAGAATCCAGAATTTCCTGTGTAGAGTGACCGCTGTAGATGCTTACCAGAAGCGAAACAATACCTTTCGGCAAAATCCCGTCAGAATCTGCCTCGAAAAACAACTTTCCATCCTTAAATTCGGCATCAATCCAAACTTTACTCTGACAGCCTTTGATCAGGTTTTCTTCCGTTTTTTTGTCTTCAGAAAGCCCCTTCAGCTCTTTTCCAAGATCAATAATATATTCGTATTTCTGCTCCCAGTCTTCAAGAAAAGCAAATTCGTCGATGATTTCCTGCTGTTTTTCTTTAATAGTCATTGTAAACTGATTTCTTTCTGCAAAGATAGCCAAATTAAAAAGATGTTGAATTTATTTGAAGCTATTCCCGCTTTCTGCTGTATCTTTTTTACCCGTTCTTATCCCCATGCAAAAAAAAGGATGTCGCGGCAATGGTAAGTTTGCATTAAACAAAACAGATTGATAACTTAGTTAAAAATATTAACCAGAAGAGCAAAAGCAGCAGGATAAAGACAGACGCTCGA
>NZ_FTOV01000018.1 GCF_900156825.1 Chryseobacterium gambrini
TTTTCCTGTTCTTTTATTTTAAACACTTGTTTACGAAAATCTAAACTATAACTCATACAGCTAAGATAAGACTTTTTATAATGAGTCCGCTATATTAATACATGAAAATCCCTTATTTATTTTTCCATTCATGACGGAAGATGTTTGCATTCCATAGAAAGACTATCCTTAGAGCATCTGTCGAAATTCTACGGATTGATTGATTCTTATTTCTACACAGATTCTGCTCTTAAAGAAGCAACATTCTTTTTACTTTAAACAATTTTACTCTTAAGTTTTTTAGGCAATAATCTGTTTAAAAGCTAATTCTCCCAATATAATATCGCTTACAAATTCATTCCGAACTATAAATGGATGCTATTTACTTATTCATGATTTCCAGCAATTTACAAAAATAGCTTTGCGCATAAATTCCTTTTAAGAAATATGATCTTTTTTAATCAAAATTTTTATTGTTCTTCGTACAGGAAAGACTTTTTAATATCTCTGCACTTTGCTCCGGTGTGATATCACGCTGAGCTTCGGCGAGCATTTCATAACCGACCATAAATTTTTTCACTTCTGCACTTCTCAGCAAAGGCGGATAAAAATGCATATGAAAATGCCACTCCGGATGAGATTCTCCGTCGGTTGGCGATTGATGAATTCCCGCTGAATAAGGAAAGGAAACATTAAAAAGGCGATCGTATTTCGTCGTTAGATCTTTTAAAATTGATGCTAAAGATAATTTTTCGTTTTCGGAAAACTCAAGTAAATTTTCAGTTTTTCTTTTGCTTACAATCATCGTTTCGTAAGGCCATATTGCCCAGAACGGAACTAATGCAGCAAAATCTTCATTTTCTAAAATGACTCTTTCATCGGCTTCCAACTCTTTTTTTACATAATCTTCTAAAAGAGAAGCACCGTTTTTTTCAAAATATCTTTTAAGATTTTCCTGCGTTTTTAATACAATAGAAGGAATTGAAGACTGTGCCCAGATCTGACCATGCGGATGCGGATTGCTGCAACCCATCACCTGACCTTTATTTTCAAAAATCTGAACGTGATTGATGTAATCGAGATTTCCCAGTTCCTCATACTGTTTCTGCCACACATCAACAACAGTTTTAATGTCATTAACTTCCATATCGGGCAACGTAAGACTATGATTTTCCGAAAAGCAGATAACCCGGTTAATACCTCGTTCAGGTTTTAATAAAAAGAAATCTGAAGTTTCACCAGAAAATTCAACATCATCTTTCATTAAGGAACCAAAATCATTATCAAAAACATAAACTCCCTGATAATCCGGATTTTTTTCCCCATTAATCCGAATGTTTCCCGAGCATAAATAACAATTCGGATCATGAGACGGAAGCTGTTCCCATGACGTTTTTTCGGTCTGTCCCTGCCAAGGTCGGTTCGCTCTTTGCGGAGAAACCAGAATCCATTCATCCAAAAGCGGATTGTATCTTCTGTGAGGATGATTTTTTTGATTAAATGATGATTTCATTTCTCTGGTATTCATTAATTCCGTCCGATATTTTTACTTTGTAAATTTTCATCTCGATATTGTACGCCTCTTTATATTGAACAGTGATATTTTCAATAACCTGATTTACATTTTCATCTTTAATAAGATTGATGCTGCAGCCGCCAAAACCGCCTCCCATAATTCTTGCGCCTAAAACGCCTTCTTCTTTCAACGTTTGTTCAACCATAAAGTCGAGTTCATCACAGCTTACTTCAAATTCAGTCGAAAGTCCGGAGTGGGTTTCGTTCAAAAGCTGTCCAAGATATTCTATATTGCCTTCTGACAAAGCTTTTGCTGCTTTTTTCACCCTTTTAATTTCCTTGAGAAGATAAAAGCATCTTCTGTAGGAAATCTCCCCCATTTCTTCTCTTGCCTCATTCAGCATTTCAAAACTGAAATCTCTGAATTTCTGTACTTCAGGAAATTTTTCACCCAAGATTTTTTTACCGTTGTCAACATCTCTTCTTCTGTCATTGTAGCCGGAAGTAAGATGGGTATGTTTTACACAACTGTCGAAAAGAACCAGACTGCAACCTTCCATATTGGCTTCAAAATACTGATGTTCCAGAGAGTTACAATCCAGCATCATCACCTGATGCTCTTTTCCGAAGACTGACGAAAACTGATCCATAATTCCGCATTTTACCCCTACAAAGGTATATTCAGATTGCTGACCAATGACCGCTATTTCTTTTTTATTTAAATTTAAATCGAAAATTTCGTTGAGAAGATAAGCAAATCCACATTCTAAAGCTGCTGAAGAAGATAAGCCTGAACCCATCGGAATCGTACTGCTAAAAGCAATCTGTAATCCTCCGACTTCTTTTCCAGATTCCTGAATGACATTGAAAACACCCAACAGATAATTCACCCAGGTTTGCGAAACCGGAAACTGCTTTTTATGAATGTCAAAACTGAAAGAATCATTAAAATCCTTCGCAAAAAAAGAAATTTCGGCATCCTCTGTTTTTTTTACAGCAAAACAAATGTACTTATCAATAGCTGCAGGAAGAACGAAGCCGTCGCTGTAATCTACGTGTTCTCCAATGATATTGATTCGTCCCGGCGCGAGAAAAATTCTTTCAGGTTCTGACTGAAAAAATGCCCGAAATGCGTCTTTTGTGTGATTGATTAAATTATCCTGCATACCTGACTGCAATTTATGATTTTAAATTTTTTTGTCGCGAATTCACGAATAAAATTTGTCTTTTTCTCTAAAAAATCGTGAGTTGTGCCAAAAATTTAAATCAAGCAATTGTCTATTTTCTCTTCATTACTTTTTTCACCGCTTTAACAATATCATTGGCAGTTAATCCGTATTTTTCCATCAGCTGATCCGGTGTTCCGCTTTCCCCGAAGCTGTCGTTTACAGCAACATATTCCTGAGGAGCAAGGTATTCTGTAATCAAGAGCTGAGCGACACTGTCTCCCAATCCGCCTAATCTGTTGTGTTCTTCCGCAGTTACCACACAGCCCGTTTTTTTAACGGAGTTAAGAATTGCTTCTGTATCTAATGGTTTAATGGTGTGAATGTTAATAATTTCAGCATCGATTCCCTGCTCTTCCAGAATTTCTCCGGCTTTAATGGCTTCCCAAACCAAATATCCTGTTGCAATGATGGTTACATCTTTTCCTTCATTCACCATCCATGCTTTTCCAATTTCAAATTTTTGATTTTCCTCCGTAAAAACCGGAATTACGGGACGTCCAAAACGCAGATAAACAGGACCTTCGTAATCTGCAATAGCAATGGTCGCCGCTTTCGTCTGGTTGTAATCGCAGGTATTGATCACCGTCATTCCCGGAAGCATTTTCATTAATCCGATATCTTCCAGAATCTGGTGGGTTGCACCGTCTTCACCTAACGTTAAACCGGCATGGGAAGCACAAATCTTCACATTTTTTCCGGAGTAAGCCACCGACTGACGAATCTGATCGTACACTCTTCCTGTAGAAAAGTTGGCAAAAGTTCCCGTGAAAGGTATTTTTCCTTCCGTTGCAAGACCTGCTGCCATACCAATCATATTGGCTTCCGCGATTCCGATCTGGAAAAAACGCTCTGGAGCTTTTTCGATGAATTTTTCAAATTTTAAAGAACCGATAAGGTCTGCGCAAAGCCCGACAACATTGGGATTTTTATCAGCCAGTTCTGCCATTCCTGCTCCGAAGCCGCTTCGGGTGTCTTTTTTCTCTGTGTAGGTATATTTTTTCATTTGTATATTAATTGTGGATATTTTTTTAACGCAAAAAGCGCAAAGATTTTTTCATCTTATTGAGGATATTTCCGGTCGCAAAGGCGCTTTGCTCAGCTAAAAGTGGATTTCTCAAGTAAATTTTATCCGATGTTTTTACAAAATATTTTTTTTGTGAATACTAAAAGCTTTACAGGTCACCTCTACGATGTTTTGTGATGCCGAATTATTTTGATCTATTATCACTTTGCTCCTACGGAGCATTTTTTATTCTAAAGCGTATTTAAATGGAGCCACAGCGTGGCGAACTGTTTGTTAATAGAAAAATTAATTCTAGAGAATCCAGCTCCGTAGGAGCGACCTGTAATTTAACATCACAATAAATTCTATTGTTATTTCCGAAAACTTTTTCTCTTTAATGCTTTGTTCGTTGATTGATTTGGAACGGCGAATCTCTCGCAGCCCGGCTTGAGTGGAGCTCTTTTTGCAAATTTCCGCGGTGGAAAAGCCTTGGAAATTTGCAAAAAAGCGGGAGCGGAAGACGGATAAAGCTGCCCAAATAATTTTAATAATCACCCAAAGTTTCTTCGAGTTGATCTAAAGCTTTTTCTAATTGTTCATCATTCGGTGCTTTTCCGTGCCAAGCGTGAGTTCCCATCATATAATCAACGCCGTAACCCATTTCTGTTTTCAGGAGAATACAAATCGGCTGCCCTTTTCCTGTCAAAGATTTGGCTTCGTCCAGAATTTTTAGAATCTCTTCCATATCGTTTCCGTTTTCCACTTCAAGAACTTTCCAGTCAAAAGCTTCAAACTTGGTTTTAAGATTTCCCAGAGAAAGTACTTTGGATGTGGGGCCGTCAATCTGCTGTCCGTTATAATCTACGGTGGCGATGAGATTATCAACTCTGTTGTGAGAAGCATACATAATCGCTTCCCAGTTCTGCCCTTCCTGCAATTCGCCGTCGCCGTGAAGACTGAAAACCAAATTAGTATCTTTATCTAATTTCTTTCCGACCGCATGACCGACTGCCACAGACAATCCCTGTCCAAGTGAGCCTGAAGCAATGCGAACTCCGGGAAGATGTTCGTGCGTAGTCGGATGTCCCTGCAATCTGGAATTCAGTTTTCTGAACGTTGCCAGCTCAGATTTGTCGAAATATCCTGAGTGTGCTAAAACACTGTAAAAAACAGGGGAAATATGACCGTTGGAAAGATAAAATACATCTTCGCCTTTTCCCGTCATATCAAATCCTTCTTTTCTTTTCATTGCATCGAAGTAGAGCGCTACAAGAAAATCTGTACATCCCAATGAACCTCCCGGATGTCCCGACTGGCAGGCGTGAACCATTCTTACAATATCTCTGCGAACCTGTGAAGCAATATTTTTTAATTTTTGAATATCGTGCATATTTTTTATTGCATTTTTTGTGAATCTTTAATGAACTGCTCCAGACCGGAATCCGTTAAAGGATGCTTTAGCAATGACAAAATCGGAGGCAAAGGACAGGTTACCACATCAGCACCGATCTTTGCACAGTTAATGATATGCATCGCGTGGCGAACAGAAGCTGCCAAAATTTCAGTTTCAAAACCATAATTGTCGAAAATGGTTCTGATTTCCTGAATTAAATTAAGACCATCGGTGGAAACATCATCCAGTCTTCCTAAAAATGGAGAAACATAAGCTGCTCCTGCTTTTGCCGCTAAAAGTGCCTGTCCTGATGAGAAAATTAAGGTACAATTAGTTCTGATTCCTTTTTGGGAAAAATATTTGATCGCCTTGATTCCGTCTTTAATAATAGGAACTTTTACTACAATATTAGGGTGAATTCCCGCCAACTCCTCGCCTTCTTTGATTATTTCCTCATAGGTTGTGGAAAGAACTTCTGCCGAAATATCGCCGTCTACAATTTCACAAATCTCTTTGTAGTGCTGCAAAACAGCTTCTTTCCCGCTGATTCCTTCTTTCGCCATAAGAGACGGATTGGTGGTAACTCCATCAAGAATTCCCAAATCCTGCGCTTCTCTGATCTGCTCTAAATTGGCAGTATCGATAAAAAATTTCATATGTAGATTATTATTGATTATTTTTTGGTTAAATGTTTTATTTTTAGTTTTAGTTGTTTCATCATCAACAGTCAGTTTATCATTCTGTAGGAATCTAAATCTTTTTTTTCCTGTTGAGATTCTTACGGAATGACAAACAAAACATTAAACGTCTGATTATTAACAAATAAGACATTCATTAAAGTTGAAACCATCAATTAAGTGTTAAATTCATACTTAATTCATAAAACAAACAACTACCTGTCTCAAAAAGATTTAGAAGTTATTTGTTTAAAATTAAATAGATTGATCAATTGTGATGTCCCATATTGAGTTTGATCTTCTTTAGATCTTCAAGCTGATGGACAGGTTTTTCAATATCAGACGGAATAGGTCTTTTGGAATAGGTCTGAAAATAAAGCAAACAGGCATCTTTCCACCAAACTGCATCTTTTGCCTGAATTTTCAGTTTGTCCCGAATCTCTGAAAACCTTTGACTATCAATATAGGGCTGTATTTGATCCCAGATTTTCTGATAGTTTCTTACATTCTGAACTCCCGAATCATATTTATAGCACAGCTCATCCCAAAGTGTTTTTCCGTCTTTCATTCTGTAATCCCACGGAACATGATGAAACCAGAGAATCAGGTTTTCAGGTGTTGTTTTAATGTTACCATAGATTTCGTTAAGCGGCGGAAAATACTGGGAAACGGCATTGCTTCCCGTTTTTGTTCTGTCGAAACCGAGTCCTTCTGCATCAGCCTGATGATAATAAACCGGCGACCAGTCGGGTCTTCCCCCTTTGTAATCGCCCCACGGTTCCGGACCGTAATGATGTCCTCCGGCGAAGATATGATGAAGACCAAGCGGCATCATATAATCTACTGCAGTTTCACGGGAAGTCAACATTATTTTTTTAACCGGATCTACAAAGTTTTGCTGATCTGTAAAAGTCATTTTAATCCATTCATCTGCAATCTGTTCCGAAGTTAAATTGTGATTCCATGCCAAACGTCCGAACGCATACCAATTGGCTTGGGCAAAATGATGTCCTGTCCAGTTTGTATCTTCTCCTATATTGGCAACTGCAGCAATGGCAGTAAGTTTTGCAGGTCTTAATGTTCCGTCTGTAATTTTAGCAATTGTGGAACCTTTTCCATCTGAAAAAGTATCGCTATCTAAAGTTTCTTTGAATAACGGTGCCAGAAAAACCAAATGATTTGCCTGTCCTAAATATTCCTGCGTAATCTGAAATTCAACCATTTCAGAAGTTTTTCTCAATGCTCCGAAAAGCGGGTTAAATGCTTCTCTCGGCTGAAAATCAATCGGTCCGTTTTTAATCTGAATAATCACATTGTCTCTGAATTTTCCATCTAACGGAACAAATTCCAGATGAGCTTGTTTTGCACGGTCATCTTTGCTTGGACTGTACACAAATGCTCTCCACATGACGATTCCGCCGTAGGGTTTCAGAACATCCGCCATCATATTCGCTCCGTCTGCATGTGTTCTTCCGTAATCCTGCGGTCCGGGTTGCCCTTCGGAATTGGCTTTTACCAAAAATCCTCCAAAATCAGGGATCAATCTGTAAATTTCTGCGGCTTTATCTTTCCACCATTTCTGAACCTCCTGATTCAACGGATCGGAATTCTGCAGTCCTCCCAAAACTTTCGGTGAAGAAAAATTAACTGACAGATAAATCTTAATTCCATAAGGTCTGAAAATATCGGCTAACACTTTGACTTTTTTAAGATAATCTTCTCGAAGCATATTTGGTGAAGCATTCACATTGTTAAGAACCGTTGCATTGATCCCGATGGACGCATTGGCTCTTGCATATTCTTCGTACCTCGGGGAAATCTTACCTGGTAAATCTTCCCATTTCCAAAGTGAATGACCGGCATAACCACGCTCAATCGTTCCGTCCAAGTTGTCCCAGTGATTGAGAATTCTTATGTCGTAGGAAGGTTTTTCTTCTAATTTCAAATTAGAGAAATTAGTGTTTTGCTGCTGCAAATTTAAAAGATGATAGCTTCCGTACAGTAATCCTAAATCTGTTTTTGCAAGAATGCTGATTTTTTTTGGAGTAGAAACTATTCTGTAACCGTCTTTAAAATTTTCCGGAAATTTATCAATCTTTAAATCAACAACCTGTCCTGCCCAATGTTGATTGAGTTCCTTTTTAGCGATTTCAATGGTAGGACTTTTACTGTTTGAATTCACAATATTTCTTGACTTGGGATTTACCGGATATCTTAGCCACAACTGACTCCCGTCTTCAGCCAAAGCCATGAATGGAATGATGAGAAACAGTAATATATAGTTTCGGAAATGTTGCATTATTTTAAATTTTTGCTTTAAATTTCATAGGTTTTAACTACGGCTGTTGAGATTGAACCCTTCGGGTTCGGCTTATCTTCGATAATATTCCATAGGTTTCACCTACGGCTACTTTTGTTGAACTCTTCGAGTTCTTTTAAGAAACAGACTTTGTCAAAGTTGTAGAAGTTACTGCTGGTCTTCCAGTCCTTCAATCGTTTTTATTTTTCCATTTACACCGTATTCCAATTCAACGACTTTCATGCTTCTCAGCCATGTTTTTCCGCCACTAGGAACAGAATCATGGAAGAACAGATACCATTTTCCTTCAAATTCTACAATGCTGTGATGAGTTGTCCATCCTACAACCGGGGTTAAAATTTCACCCTGAAAAGTGAACGGACCGTAAGGATTATCACCCACTGCATAGCAAATCAAGTGCGTATCTCCTGTGGAATACGAAAAATAATATTTCCCGTTGTATTTATGTATCCATGATGCTTCGAAAAAACGATGTTTATCACCATGAAGCAATGGGTTTCCGTTTTCGTCAATAATCACAACATCTTTTGGCTCTTCGCCAAATTCAAGCATATCATCGCTGAGCATTACCACTTTTGATGAAATGGCAGGTTCATTATCGTTAGGAAGAATAGCAGATTCCAAGGCTTTATTGTTTCTGTAGCGTTGTAATTGTCCGCCCCAGATTCCTCCAAAATACATATAATGTTTTCCTTCGTCTTCAAAAAGACAGGGATCTATGCTGTAACTTCCCATCATCGGATGTTTCTCCGGAATGAATGGTCCGTAAGGTTTATCGCTCACCGCAACGCCGATTCTGAAAATATCGTTTTTATCCTTTAAAGGAAAGTACATATAGTATTTGTCATTTTTAAAAGCCACATCGCAATCCCACAACTGTCTTCCCGACCATGGAATATCTTGTACGGAAAGAACAACACCGTGGTCTGTAACTTCTCCGTTTTCTACGTCATCAAGAGAAAAAACATGGTAATCATTCATATCGAAATGGTCGCCATTGTCATTTTCTTCGATGCCGCTTTCGCGGTCGTGAGAGGGATAAATGTATAATTTTCCTTCAAAAACGTGTACGGAAGGATCTGCCATATAATCTTTCGGGAAAAGGTATTTTGCTTTGTTCATTTTATAGTTTAGATTTTTAGATGATAGATTTTATTTTTTAACCACAAAAGGCACAAAAGATTTTATTTCTTTTATTAAGTTTTCCAAAAGCTAAAAAAAGAATATGTCATAAACATTTCACTTTTTTGTTCTTTGGATAATTTTATTTCAATTTTTCCTTTGTGCCTTTTGTGGTTTAATAATTATTTTTCTTTGGTTAACTTAATGATTTTTTGCACAACAGGTTTTGCCTGATAATTTCTGTCGAATGGCAGCGGATAATCGGTTCTTCCTTTTACCGGAAAATCGTTTTTCCAGGATTGATTGTCGGTAACGCCCCAAAGTGTTACTCTCCGGATTTTATCCTGATGTTTGATGAATAGCCTGAAAAAATCCAGATAGCGGTTTTCCCATTCTTTCGTTACATTTTCAGGTAATCCTTTGGTGTAAGGGTTCATTTTGGCTTCATATTCCACTTTGTCGGCAACGTTGGCAGAAGTTCCCCATGGAGAAGGCAGCGCACTGATTTCCATTTCGGTAATATTGACTTTTACTCCTGCTGCTGCATAATCAGTGATTGCTTTTTCATATTCTTCCAGTTTTGGAGTGTCAAGTCCTACGTGCGTCTGCATTCCTACGCCGTCGATGCGGATTCCTCTGGATTTTAAATTTTCAACAATTTTGGTAACGGTTTTTACTTTTTCCGGAAACCATTCGTTGTAATCGTTGTAGTACAATTCGGCATTTGGATCTGCTTCCTGCGCATACTGAAAAGCCAACGGAATGAATTCTTCGCCCAGAATTTCGTAAAATTTGCTTTTGCGGTACGTTCCGTCTTCCATAATCGCTTCGTTCACAACATCCCAACCTTTTACACGACCTTTATATCTTCCGACCAAAGTTGAAATATGGCTTTTCATTCTCTGTTTCAGAATTTCGGGCGAAACGTTTTTTCCGTTATTGTCTACGAAAAACCATTTTGGTAACTGGGAATGCCAAATCAACGTGTGACCGATGATGAACATTTTATTTTTATCACCAAATTCTACAAATTTATCTGCATCGTCAAAGAAAAACTGCCCTTCCTGCGGTTGTATAAACATGGATTTCATACAGTTTTCTGCAACGATAGAACTGAATTGTTTTTTGATAATTTCATCCGACTTTACATCGGTACCGTTAATTTGAGGAAGGCTCATTGCTGTTCCGATGTAGAATTTATTTTTGAAAGCATCTTTCAGGGAATCTTTTGATGATGCCGAACTTGCGGTTTTGCAGGAAACGGTGAGGGTTAAAATTCCCAGTAATGCGGCTATTTTTTTCATTTTTAATTTTTATTATTTATTCTGAAACTTTAACAGGTCGCCTCTACGAGGCTCAATGGCTTGAATATATTGGCTATTAACAGTTCGCTCCTACGGAGCTTTGCTTTTCCTATTATATATTAAATCCTAAATCTAAAACATAACCGATATTATCTTTGAATCTCGCAGCCCGGCTTGAACGGAGCTCTTTTTGTGAAGCAAAGCGGAACAAAAAAGCGGGAGTGGAAGACGGATTAAGCTGCCCAAATGATGAAACCCATATTAATCTTCTTTTCTCCTTCTCTCTTTCAGATCCTGCTCGATTTGGGTTTCCATTTTTTTGTTGATTTCGTAGAACATTAGTAATCCACACGCTGCAAAAAACGGAATGGCCGGAAAAATACTGACCAGCATCTGAGCTCCATTCGCTACGGATTCCGGCTGGATCACCTTTTCCGTACCTTCCGAAGAAATGTAGCCGTAATGTCCGATAATAGAGGAAACCAGTGAACTTCCGATGCTTAAACCAACTTTTAGTCCGACCATCATTGCCGAGAAAATAATCGCGGTCGCGCGTCTGTTGTTTTTCCACTCGGAATAGTCGGCAACATCGGCAATCATTGCCCAAAGCAAAGGTGTGCTGATTCCGTAGAAAAAGCCGTGTAAAATTTGCGAAAGGAACATTAATCCCACCGATTTTGGCGGGTAAAAAATGAATGCCACAATGAATAAAGTTGAAATGAACAGAGAAGCAATGAACGCGTCCCTTTTTCCATATTTATCGGCAAATCTTTTTGAAAAGGTAATTCCGATGATCATCATGATAATTCCGCCTGCATTAAAGAGCCCGAAACCTGCTGAACGAGGATCTTCTCCGAAGAAATTCATCCCGATGGAGCTGAAGAATGCCGTAATTGGTGATATGAAATTTTTCAAGGAAGTTTCATCCACATAATTGTTGAAATAATAGACATAGGAACCTCCTTTCATTGCCAGAGTAATGAAAATCAGTGCCGTAACCACCAACATAATGATCCATGGTTTGTTTTTCTTTAAATCTTTTAAATCTGCTCCCAAAGTGGACTCCTGTTCCGGTTTTGGAATAACTCTTTCTTTGGTTATGAAAAATGTAATGAGCAACATTATGGTTCCTATAATCGCCAACCACGTCATTACGATTTCGATTCCGACTGCTTTATCGCCGTTTCCTGCTGATAAAATAATCGGCAACATAAAAACCTGCACGAAAAACTGTGCAAACATGACGGCTACGAAACGATAAGACGAAATACTGTTTCGCTCGCCCATATCGCCTGTAATCACGCCACTTAAAGCAGCATAAGGCAAATTATTAGCAGCATATAACAGCAGTAGAATCGTATATGTTGCCGCTGCATACATCATTTTTCCCTTATAAGAAAAATCTGGGGTGCTGAATGCAAAAAGGGCTGCAGCACCCAATGGAACCGCTGAAAATAATATCCACGGACGGAATTTCCCCCATTTGGTTCGTGTTCTGTCTGCCAAAGCACCCACCATCGGATTGAATCCAAAACCTGCAATCAGTCCGACAATCAAAGTGATAATGGAGGCATCTTCCGGTTTTAATCCGTAGATATCGGTGTAAAAGTAAGCTAAATACGTAACCAAAGTCTGGAAAACCAGATTGGCTGCTAAATCTCCCAAACTGTAGCCGATTTTTTCAACGACAGATATTTTTTGAGATGAATTGTTCATGTTATAATTGATAAATGATTATTGATAAATGATCGTTTCTAAACGCAAAATCCGCAAAGATTTTTTTGAATGTTAATACTTTTTAAGGTTCGCTCAGCAAAGATTAAAAATCAAATTAAATGTTTATTCTGTGGTGAAAGGAGATGCAGGAAGTCCGGTTTTGTTTTTTAGGTTTCCATCGGGATTATCTGCCCAATCGTAACGGACTGCAACTGGATCCGTCACGGAATCATTCCAGACTACAATTGTTTTGCCTTGGATTTTTGCTTTTGCCCAAGACCAGTTTCCGCCGGCGTTTTTGATAGCAAACCCTTTTAGTTCAGCAGCGGGAGCAAAATCATCGGTTCCGTTTTTAAAAGAAAGAACAATTTTATTTCCGTCGATTTTCATTGACTGATAAACCGGTCCGTCTGCAACGATGTTTTTTTCGTAAGCCAATTTCATTGCCTGCAAAGCAAGCCTGTCTCCTACTGTTTTTTTATTCAGCGGATGAATGTCATTCCATTCTCCTATATCGATGATCACGGCAAGTCCTGCATTTGAAACCTGTAATGAAACTTTACGCTGCTGGTCTCTTAGCTCCGCCCAGTTGCTTTCGACCGGTTGCGCTTTCGCCTCCATAAAATTAGCCAATTGAACGGTGATGAAAGGCATTTCTTTATTATTGAATTTATTTCTCCAGTCTGAAATCATCTTGGTTAATAAATCGCCGTATTCTTTCGGTTTTCCGGTGTTGCTTTCTCCTTGATACCAGATTGCTCCTGTGATATTATAATTGATTAAAGGATTGATCATGGCATTGTACAATCCTGTAGGTTTCCAGCGGATAAACGTTGTTCCGGGTGCCATTTTTGCCATTTTTGTTCCGATTTTATATTTCCATTCGGATTTTAAATCGATTTTCTGTCCGTCGATTTCAAGATAATAGGGTTTGTCTGCAATGAATTGTCCTTTTCCGCTTCCATTGGAAATTCTTACCGCAATTACATTTTTACCTTCCTTAAGAATTCCTACCGGAACATCGTACCAACGCGGAGGATATTCGTAGGTTACGTTTCCTACTTTTGTTCCGTTAATGTACGTTACATCGGCGTCTTTTATTCTTCCAAGATTCAAAAATGCAGCTTTTCCTGCCTGATTTTTTGTTAAAATAATTTCTTTTCTGAACCAGACTGAACCTTCAAAAGAGCCTTCCGTATCTTCCCAAGAACCTGGAATTTTCATGGTTTTCCAGTCAGAATCATTCAGATCAAATTTTTCCCAATGTTGGTTTAAACCTATGTCGCTCTGATCCAATTCTGTATACCAGGCTTTGCTTAATGCCTGTTCCGAAGATTCTGTTGATTTTATTAAATCATCATTCTGCCATTTTTTAGCCTCATCCAAATATTCAGGATATTTTTTCAGTGAATTTTCATCCATCCAAGACTGAATTGGAGAGCCTCCCAAACTCGCGTGAATAATTCCTACCGGAACTTTATTTTTTTCACTTACATCTTTAGCAAAAAAATACGCAACTCCAGAAAAATTCAGAATGGTTTGAGGATTTGTCGCTTCCCATTTCCCTCCGCCCAATTCCGTCTGAGGTGATTTGAAGTTATATTTCTGAGGAACCGTAAAAAAACGGATGTTCTGATTGTTTGCATTTTTGATTTCGTTCGAATACAACGGTGTCAGTCTGCGCATGGGCAGTTCCATATTCGACTGTCCGGAAGCGAGCCATACATCGCCAATCAGAATATCTTTTAAGGTAATTTCATTGATGGTCATGGTGTACGGACCGCCTGCTTTTTGTTCAGGAAGAACGATTTTCCAGTTGCCGTTTTGATCTGCAGTGGTTTTGTAGCTTTTATTGAGGAACTTCACTTCTACTTTTTCATTGGCATCGGCTTTCCCCCAAATATTCAGTTTTTGATTTCTCTGCAACACCATTCCGTCTGAAACTAAGTTGGGAAGCGTAACCTTTGCCTGAAAAAGCATATTGCAGAATATGCAAAGCATTAAGGTAATCGTTCTGGTAATATTTTTATGGTTCATAATTTTTTATACTTTAAACGCTAATTGCAAATTTGTTCTTTCTTAGATTGAACTCCTACGGAGTTCTGTTTTCTTCGGTCAATTGTATTTCTACACAGATATTGCTCCTATGGAGCAGATTTAATTCTGCAGTTGTTTTTAGTTTTTATCTGGCGTTTGATTCAGTAATCTTACTTCGATGATTTTCGGCGTTAATGATTTTTCACCAGAAATAAATTTTACGGTGAGTGTTTCTTTATTCTTTTCCGATTCGGGAATAGGGATTAACAATGTTTGCGGTGAGCTTCCCATTTTTCCTTCAAAATCTTGGGAAAACACTTTAATTCCATTGATTTCGGCATTCAGGGTACGATTGCTATTGGCATCGAAATAGAGAAGATAAAGGTATTCTGCATTTCTGTCCTTGTTTTTCATCTGATAGCTAAACCAGCCTTTGGAGTCGCGGAAATGATGGTCTTCCATATAGCCTTCGTAGGCATCTTTGCTATCAAAAAAATGGTCCGATTCCGGCTGTTGTTCTCCTAACTGGATTTTGTCTGCTGTGATAATATCCAGTTTTCGGATCGCCTCTTCTTCCTTCGCTTTTTTCTGCTGAATCATTTCGATTTTATCCTGAGTTGCCTGAGGAAAATAAATGATGTAGCGTTCTTCCTGAATCTGGTAAAACGGAACAAGCTCCAATCCGTTGCTTAATTTATTCTGAGGATAAAGTCCGCTAATTTTAAATTTTAAATCTTTTTCATTAACAGGTTGAAGATGATTCAAAACCGTTGTTGAAGATCCTAAAATTGTCGGAATGTCGTTCAAAGGAATCTGCGGTCCGTGTGCAATATGTCCGCCGCGGCTGTCATCGGCAAAAAGCCCTGTCTGATTTTCTTTACCGTATTTTGCTGCCAGAACAATGGGTCCGTATCTGAATGCATAATAATCAGAATTGTCCGGAAGCTGTTCTGCAGAAAGATGCATTGGCATTTTCATCTCAATCACATCGCCTTTTTTCCATTTTCTGCTGATGTTGATATAACCTTCGGAATCTAAAGAAGTACTGATCTTTTTAGAATTCACTGAAACTGTTATCTGTGAAACATCCGTCCATTCGGGAACTCTAATTTTTAGGTTAACTTCGGGTTTTGGAGCAAGATCAAAGATCAATTTTGTGGAAGGTTTCTGCGGGAAATTATTTTCCTGTCTTATGACCAATTTTTTTTCTGACCATTTTAAAACAGACGGAATAAAAAGATTCACGTATAAATCCTTCTCAGAATGCGCATAAATCATTTCGCCGTATTTGGCGTGATTTTCCATTCCTGAACCAACGCAGCACCAGAAGCTGGTTTCCGGCTGGGAATATACTCTGTAATGACCGGGACGCATGGGTGTAAAATAAACAAACCCGCCTTTTTCCTGATTTTGGGTGGAAAGTATATGATTGTATAAAGCTCTTTCGTAATAATCCAGATAAGAGGATTTTGGATTAGTGGCGAAAAGTTCTCTGGTCAGTTTCAGCATGTTGTAGGTATTGCAGGTTTCGGGTCCTTCAATACTTTTAATCATCCCGCTGAAATCTCCGGTAGGATTGAAATGTTCGCTTACACTGTTTCCGCCGATAATGGCTGAACGTTTTTGGGTTACATTATTCCAGAAAAAAACTGCGGCGCTGTTCCACTCTTTGTTATGTTCCAGATCTGCAATTTTCTTAAAGCCAATTACTTTCGGGATTTGCGTATTGGCGTGAATTCCCGTCAGTTTATCTTCGTGAATCAACAATGGATTTAAAATTGCCAAATGCGAGAACCGATGTGCTAATTTTAGATATTTTTCATTTTTGGTAATGTCATAAACGTCGGCAAAAACTTCGTTCAGTCCGCCGTGTTCGCTTTTCAGCATCTCCTGAATCTGCTCATCGGTAAGTCCGGAAACTTCATCTGCCATCCAGTCGGTAAGCTTAATGAGCATTTTTTTCGCCTTTTCGCTGTCTGCATACCAATACGCATCACGCAAACCGGAATATATTTTGTGAATATTATATAAAGGAACCCAACGGTCGTTCAGTCCGAAAGCGGATGCACGAATATTGCCGTCAGAGATTTCTTTCCATATCTTTTTGCCATCCGGAACGCCGGAAATATAACCGTTTCCTGAAAGATTCTGGCAACGTTCCAACTCGTCGATCATATAATCCAGTCGTTGTTTTACTTTTGCATCGCCTGTAGAAGCGTACATCAAAGCCAAAGCAGAAATGTAATGGCCGCCGATATGACCATCCAATCCTGTATTTTCCCAGTTCGGATAATTCGGTTTTTTAGGATTAAGTCCTGCCTCTTTTAAATAGGGAGCCAACAAACGATCGGCATCCATCGACATTATGTAATTTTTATCCGTCTGCATTGCCCTGCTGAAAATACTTTCAGACAAAGCGACTTTGTTCAGCGGAAAATAGCTGACTGTTTTGCTCACATGCCCAAAAGCAAATGTGCTTAAACCTAAAAATACTATCAGCGATTTTTTATTCATTAATAAATGTCTATTCAACATTTCTAAAAATAAAAGAAAGAATCAATATGACAAAGAATTTTGCAGAATGAGCCGCTGAAATCAAAAAAAAGTCTATTTTAAAGTCTTAGAAAAAAATTAAAAACAACAGGAGCTTATCATAAAAATTAAGATTATGAAAAATAGCGATAATCAGAACCATACAGCGAAATTACGTGTATAAAAAATGAATACGGAATATACAGTATGAACGCTGATATTTTATATTAATAGCTTATCGTATTTTTAAGACTAAGCCCTGATCGGAGTTTTAAGGTAAATTTAAAATGAAAGGAAAATTAATTTTAACATATTTTTAACATTAAGTTCATCTGTTTTTAATGTTTTAGATGAATAAAATGTAAGTTTCGAAGGTGTAAACTGCTCCCAAAATGATAAGGAAGATGATGAAATCCTGAGAAATTCAAAATAAAAAGTAAAATAAAGTGTATAAAATACATTTATATTGATTAAGCCGTAAAATCAAAGGCTAAAAGCATTAACTTTGTATAAAATATAATCGATGACACAAGACTATTCTCATTTTCCACGACATTTGGTAGCTGTAGACTGTATTATTTTCGGGTTCGACGGCGAAAATCTTAAAATTCTTCTGGTACAAAGGAATTTTGAGCCTAAAATGGGAGAATGGTCCTTGATGGGCGGATTTATAGGAAACGAAGAAACCTCCGATGAAGCAGCGCACCGTGTCCTGAATACCCTCACAGGATTGGAAAACATCTATCTGGAACAACTGAATTCTTATACGCGGATTGACCGTGAACCTACGGCAAGAATTATGTCAATTTCCTATTATGCACTGATTAATATTGAAAAGAATATCCAGATCAATGAAAAATACAGCGCAAAATGGTTTGATCTTCAGGATTTTCCAAGTCTTATCTTTGATCATAACGAAATGGTAGAAGATGCCGTTCTGAGATTGCGCAGAAGAGCTTCTACAAGACCTATCGGCTTCGAGCTTCTGCCGGAAAAATTTACGATGAAAGATTTGCAAAATTTATACGAGGCGATTTTTAATGAACAGTTTGACAAGCGGAATTTCATCAGCAAAATTAATGCGCTGGATATTCTTGTGAAAACGGAGGGTAAAGATATGACTTCTTCTAAAAAAGGATCTTTTCTGTATCGTTTTGATGAAGCAAAATATGAGAAAAAGCTTGCGGAAGGATTTATGTTTAAGATTTAAACGGTTTATTTCTTTCCTATTGAATCCAGATGGGTATGTTTGAAATCGTCTTCAAATTTTAATCCGTATCCGAAAATCCTGTCCATCGCAGAGTGTGCGAATAAAATAATTCCGGCAAATTCTACGATAGAAATTTTAAGCCAAAATCCGAGAATCAAAACAAGGATTGCGAGCATTTTATGATGAAAAAAATTGTAGATCCGGGCTCCGACTTTTGGATTGATTAAGTAGCCGATCATCGAAACATCCGGAAGCAAAAGGCAAAGCAGAAAAAGCCACCACTGAAATTCTAACTGTGTAAACAGGAAAACGGCTAAACCAAATTGTCCCAATTCTTAGAGCTGCAAGAGATTTTTCATTGTCTGAGATTTATCTTACAAATGTCTGACAACAGAAAATAGGTTCTCTTGACAAAAATCAAGAATTTTCTGCCTGTCGTTTCCTGATTCTGCTGAAAGTTTCGGGCGTCATTCCCAAAACCGAAGCGACATATTGCAACGGAACCTGATGAAATAATTCTCTGTTCTGCTCAAAATACTGGTTATATCTTTCTTCTGCGGTCATGGAAAGATGGGAAAAAATCCGGTCTTCCATCATTGCAAAGCATTTAATCATAAATCTTTTCTCAATTTCGGTCCATTTGGGGAATTCCCTGCAAAGTTGTAAATAATCTGTTTTGGAGATGGTAAGCAATTCGGCTTCGGTAAAAGCCTGTATTGTCCATCGGTTGTGTTGATTAAAGAAAAATCCCATCACATCGGTAATGAAAAAATCTTTCGTAGAAAGCCATTGCGTAATCTCTTTTCCATCTTCGGACAAAGCAAAAACACGCAAAACTCCGGATTTCACCAAACTTAATCTGTGACAAATTTCGCCCGAATTTGTAAATATTTCATTTTTTTCTAATTGTTCTTTTTTAAAATAAGATTGAATAACAGAGAGTTCCTGAGAATTCAGCGGTCCAAAATGGGTTTGTATCAATTCATTAAAATCTTTCATTTAATTCTTTCTAAATGCTGAATTAAAGTTAAAGAAAAACAGGACTCCAAAACGGAATCCTGTCTTTATTTTATTGTATTCAAATTTTACCAGAATCTCACGTAAAGTGCAGTGAGCAGGAGTAACGTTACAACGATTAAAACCAATGTTCTGTTGTCTACCCGGAACATTGTTGCATCGATTGCGAATGCTTTCGGATTCACTTTCGGTCCTGCAAAACTGATTAAGACCATGGCTGCAATGGTGATTACAAAAGACCATCCCATAT
The DNA here is from genome assembly GCF_900156825.1 of Chryseobacterium gambrini. Taxonomy (GTDB): domain Bacteria; phylum Bacteroidota; class Bacteroidia; order Flavobacteriales; family Weeksellaceae; genus Chryseobacterium; species Chryseobacterium gambrini. The sequence continues at coordinate 19,305 of NZ_FTOV01000018.1, forward strand.
TAATTAAAAACGGGATTTCTGTAATCGTGTGCACAACTCCGTTTTCCAGTTTTTCATAGGTGAAAGCGGTATATAACCAGGTTTCTTTTCCAAAAATATCGACGGCAAAACTGTTGAAGAAAATTGCCAGAACGAATCCTAAAATTACACCGACCAAAGCCGCTGTTCCGGTGGTTCTTTTCCAGAACATTCCCAAAAGGAACATGGCAAAAACTCCGGGACTTATAAATCCTGTATATTTCTGAATGAAGGTAAATCCTCCTTCGCCGCCGATTCCCAAAACATCGGTCCAGGTAAATGCCAAAGCCACAAACATGGCAATGATAATCGCCCATCTTCCGGTTCTCACCATCTGGATTTCCGTTGCATCAGCTTTTAAATATTTTTTATAAATGTCTAATGTAAAGATCGTTGAAATACTGTTTACTTTTCCTGCCAAAGAAGCAACGATTGCCGCCGTTAAAGCCGCTACAGCAAGACCTTTCAGACCAACCGGCAGAAATCCTAAGATTGCAGAATAAGCGCCATCTTTTACGCCATTAAAGCCTGTTAAATGCCCTTTTGAATACAAAACGTACGCTGCGATTCCCGGAAGCATTACGATAATCGGCATAAATAATTTTAAGAATCCTGCGAATAAAATTCCTGTTCTTGCGGTTTTCAGATCAGCTCCCAATGCTCTTTGGGTGATGTATTGGTTACAGCCCCAATAATTCAGGTTTACAATCCATTGTCCTGCGAAATACATTGCCAAGCCTGGTAAAACAACATATTTCTGAACATCAAGATTTTCAGGCATTGCCAAAGTGGTGGTGGTCTTCACCGGCTTTTCCAGCATCAGTTTAAAGTGTTGCGGTGCTTCGTTCATCAAAGTCTGAAAACCTGTTAAAGCATTCCCGACTGCCGCTCCGTTAATCCTCTGATCAACAATCTGAAGCGCCATATAAACGGTGGCAAAACCTCCGATAATTAAAACCGCTACCTGAATAACGTCTGTGTAACCGATTACTTTCATACCGCCAAGACCGATTAAAAGAGCCATTAAAAGCAATCCAATCATGATGATGTGAAGATTGTCGCCTCCCAGCAATGTATCAATTGCCAATGCACCTAAATAAAGAATGGAAGTTAAATTGACAATGACATATAAAAAAAGCCAGAACACAGCCATAATCAGGGAAACCGATTTATTGTAACGGGTTTCCAGAAATTGTGGCATCGTATAAATCTTGTTTTTAAGATAAATCGGAATGAACCATACCGCAATAATAATCAATGCAATTGCAGCAATCCACTCATAAGCAGCCACGGCAATTCCTACAAAAAATCCTTCACCGGACATTCCTATGAACTGTTCTGCAGAAATGTTTGAAGCAATTAAACTGGCTCCAATCGCCCACCATGTAAGTGAACCTTCCGCCAGAAAATAATCTTTACTGCCTGTTGCTGCAGATTTCTTTCTATTATAAATCCAGATTCCGTAGCCTGCAACCACCACAAAATAGATAAGAAATATAATGATATCAAGAGTTGCCAAATTTCCCATATTTTATTTTTTAACTGAGAATTTATAAATTGTTTTCGACTGGTATTTCTGTCCCGGCTTCAGTTCTGTAGAAGGGAAGGAAGATTGGTTTGGTGAATCCGGAAAATGTTGAGTTTCTAAACAGAACCCCGTTCTGAATTCATTTTTTCCGCCAGTTTTAGTATCGAATTTTCCATCCAGAAAGTTTCCGGAATAAAACTGCACTCCCGGTTCATCAGTTAAAACTTCCATTACTCTGCCTGATTCGGGATGGTACACTTTCGCAATACTTCTCAATCCGTTTCCGTTCAGAATCCAGTTATGATCGTAGCCTTTTCCTTTTTTCAGTTGATCGTCATCAGCACTGATGTCTTTTCCAATGGGTTTTGAAGCTGTGAAATCGAATGCACTTCCTTTCACCGCTTTTTGCTCACCGGTCGGAATCAGAGTTTCATTCACCGGCAAAAATTTATCGGCATTGATCTGCATTTCGTGGTCAAGAATTGTTTTTGAGAAATTTCCGGAAAGGTTGAAATATGAATGCTGAGTCAAATTCACAACAGTCGGTTTATCTGTTTCCGCTTCGTAAGAAATTTCAAGGGCATTTTCGTCGGTTAAAGTGTAAAAAACTGTTGTCGTCAGTTTTCCCGGATAGCCTTCTTCCCCATCTGCGCTGGTATAAGTCAGTTTCAAAGTTGGAAATTTAGCATCTTTAACAGATTCAATATTCCAGAATTTGGTATGGAATCCGTCTTTTCCGCCATGAAGGCTGTTGGATCCGTCATTTTTATCGATGTCATAGGATGTGCCTTCAAGCGTAAATTTTGCATTGGCAATCCGGTTTCCGTAACGTCCGATTAACGCTCCGAAATAATAAGAATTTCCGTTGAAATAATCTTCAGGCCGGGTAAATCCTAAAACGACATCTTCGTATTTTCCGTTTTTATCGGGAGCCGTAAGTGAAGTGATGATTCCGCCGAAGTTGATGATTTCCACTTTCATCCCGTTTTTATTGGCTAAAGTATATTTTTTAACGGAATCGCCTTTTGACGTTACTCCGTAATCTGAAATCCGTATGTTTTCCATTGTTTCCTGTTGAGCTTTTGATTGATTTTCTTTTTTATTGCAGCCGAAAATACATAAAACAGCAAAAAGAATTATCAGGTTGATACTTGTTTTTCTCATTTTTTAGAAGTTTTGCAAGTTTAACGATAATATATTTCATTCCAGCGAAGCGTGTTCTTAAAATCTCGGATTTTTGTATTTTCATCAATTACTAATGATTCGATACCTGCAATCTCCGCAAAATCTTCCAACTGCTCTGCGCTGATATTTTCGCTGTAACAGGTATGATGGGCTCCACCTGCTAAAATCCATGCTTCAGCCGCCGTGTATAAGTCCGGAAGTGGTTTCCAAAGCACTCTTGCAACAGGAAGTTTAGGAAGTTCCTCGGTGATTTCCAACGCTTTTGTTTTGTTGATTAGCAGTCTGAAATGATTTCCGAAATCCATTAAAGCTGCATTTAAAGAATCGATATTTCCTCTTGAATTGAAAACCAGACGAACAGGATCTGCTTTTCCGCCAATTCCGAGTGGATGAATTTCACAAGAAGGCTTGTTAACCGCCAAAACAGGGTCCACTTCAAGCATATGCGAACCCAGAACCGATGGATTTGATGGATTCAAATGGTAGGTATAATCTTCCATAAAAGCATTTCCGCCTTCTAAATCCTGTCCCATTGTTTTCATCGCACGAACCAAAGCGGCAGTTTTCCAGTCGCCTTCTCCTGCAAATCCATAACCTTTTTCCATTAATCTCTGAACGGCAATTCCCGGAAGCTGCTCCAATCCGTGAAGGTCTTCGAACGTATCCGAGAATCCTTTGAAATTTCCGTCTTTGAGGAATTTTTCCAAACCTAGTTCAATTCTTGCGGCAACTTCGAGGGATTTTCTGTTTGCTCCTCCGGAAAGAAGAGATTCTGCCATTTTGTATGATGCTTCATATTCTTCGATCAACGATTTGATTTCGCCTTCGCCAATTGAATTGACAACACTTACTAAATCTCCGATTCCCCAAGTGTTTACAGAAAATCCAAACTTGGTTTCCGCTTCCACTTTATCACCGTCTGTCACGGCAACGTATCTCATATTGTCTCCGAAACGGGCAAATTTTGCACCCTGCCAATCGTCCCAGCCAGCAGCAACTCTACTCCATTCCCCAATCTGTTTCTGAACTCTTTCCTCTGCCCAATGTCCAACCACTACTTTCCTGTTTTTACGAAGACGGCTTACCATAAATCCAAATTCACGGTCGCCATGCGCTGCCTGATTCAGGTTCATGAAATCCATATCCATCGTAGACCACGGAATATCCTGATTGAACTGGGTATGAAGGTGCAACATTGGTTTTTGTAATGCAGTAAGACCACGAATCCACATTTTTGCAGGGGAAAATGTATGCATCCACGTTACGATCCCGATACAGTTTTTTGCAAAATTGGCAGCCGTTAATGTTTCGAAAATTTCTTCCGTTGTTTTTACGGTTGGCTTTAAAACGACTTTTACAGGAATCTGTGACGAAGCATTGAACGCTTCCACGATTTTTGCCGAATGTTCCGCAACCTGTGCTAATGTTTCAGGACCGTATAAATGCTGGCTTCCGGTGATGAACCAGATTTCTTTCGTATTGAGAGGTGTTAACATATTTGATGATTGATAAATGATGATTTATAATTGATATTTGATTTTATTTATTTCATAGGTTTCACCTACGGCTATTAATATTGAATCCTCCGGATTCTGTAGGATTTGTGCGTTTTTTTCCATAGGTTTCACCCACGGCTACTGATATTGAACCCTTCGGGTTCGCAGTCTTCTATTGAACGATGACAATTTCCAAAAGCTAAAAGCCATTCGCCAAAAGCAAAACTATTGTCCGTAATAAGCGTTTTTGCCATGTTTGCGTTCGTAATGTTTTTTGATGAGTGAATTTTTTAAACGAGTTACGTTCGGATTAATTTGTTTGGTGAGATACGCCATTTCAGCGATGGTTTCCAAAACTTTGCTATTGTAAACAGCTTTTTCAGCATTTTTTCCCCAAGTGAACGGTCCGTGATTTCCGATGAGCACCATTTCTACTTCTTCATAAGACAGTTTTTTTTCCTTGAAACAATCCAGAATCTGGATTCCGGTATTATATTCATAATTGCCTTCGATTAAATCGTCATGCATCGGGGGCGCACAAGGAATGTCTGTTGTAAGATGGTCTGCGTGCGTTGTCCCGAAAATCGGGATGTCTAACTGCGCCTGTGCCCAAGCTACTGAATAAACAGAATGTGTATGTGAAATGCCACCGACATTTTCCCAGTTTTTATAAAGATAAGCATGGGTTTTGGTGTCTGAAGAAGGTCTTAAATTCCCTTCCACCACATTGGCGTCATAATCTAAAATCACCATATCTTCCGGTTTCAGTAATTCGTAAGGAACACCGCTGGGTTTGATGGCAAAAATTCCTTTGTCACGATCAACGGCGCTTACGTTTCCGAATGTGTAGACCACCAATTTTAAGGCATCGAGCTGCATATTGGCTTCGTAACATTCTCGTTTTAATTCTTTATAGATGCTCATTTTTATTTACATATTTTTTTCAAATTCATAGGTTTGACCTACGGCTAATCCTATTGAATCCTTCGGGTTCTCTCCTACGTATCCATCGCAGCCCGGCTTAAGCGGAAATCCTTTTTCTGCACAGGGAAAAGCCTTGGCGAAAAAGATTGGGAGCCCTTCGACAAGCTCAGGATAAACTACAGATGGATAAAGCTGCCATGATTGTTTTAGTTGATGGTTTTTGGTTGATCGTTGATCGTTCTTTAATTAATGTAAATATTTAACAGGTCGCCTCTACGAGGCTCTTTTTGTGATGATAATATTTACATTATTTACGATTAACAGGACGCTCCTAACGGAGCTTTTTTAAACCTAATTAATTACTATAAACTGTCAACCGTCAACTTTTTCTTAGATTTGATATTATTTTCGATGAAATCTGCTAAAATCTGATAGTGCTGCATCAATTCTTCGTATTGTTCTACATGTTCTTTCTGCGGGAAGTATTCAGCTTCGAAATCAGAGCCCATTTTTTGGCTTGCTTCCTGGACGTTGGGATAAATTCCTGCGGCAACAGCGGCATAAATAGCTGCCCCTAAAGCCGGAGCCTGATCTGATGCAGCTACAACAATCGGCATATTCAGGACATTTGCCAGAGTCTGCATGATGAATGGTGATTTTCTGGCAACGCCGCCAATTCCTATGACTTTATCGATTTTAACGCCTTCATCTTCGAAGCGGTCGACAATTTTTTTGGAACCAAAGCAAATGGCATTCACCAACGCTTTGAAAATATGTGGTGCTTTTGTTCCCAAAGAAAGGTTGCTGATCGCCATTTTCAGTTCCTGACTTGCATCCGGTGTTCTTCGTCCGTTGATCCAGTCCAACGCAATGGGAACGGTTTCCGAAAGAGGAATTTTTTCTGCTTCCAGAGTGAGATTGCGAATCATGCTTTTTTCTATTTCTTCTTTCAGTAAGTGTTTTTGGTTTTCGTCAATCGCTTCAGAGTTCATTATAATATTGATTGTCGGTTCTGTGAGAATATCTTTATACCACGCCAAAACATCTCCGAATGCAGATTGCCCGGCTTCCAATCCCATTAATCCCGGAATGACGGAACCATCGACCTGTCCGCAAATTCCTTTTACTGTTCTGTCGCCGATAATTTCATTGGGAGCCACCATGATATCACAAGTGGATGTTCCCATAATCCTGATGAGCGTGTTCTCTTCTACTTTTGCACCTATTGCTCCGGAATGTGCATCGAAAGTTCCGACAGCAATGACTGTATTGATCGTTAAGCCTAATTTTGCCGCCCATTCTTCGTTCAGATTTCCGGCAACTTTGTTGGAAGTATAGGTTTTATCATATAATCTATCGCGAAGTTCTGCCAATGACGAATCTAATTGACCAAGAAATTCTTTGGAAGGAAGTCCTTTCCACGACTCGTGCCACATTGCTTTATGTCCGGCTGCACAACGGCTTCTTCTGAATGTTGCTAAATCCTGATGATCGGAAAGCAGAAACGTAAGGTAATCACAATGTTCCATCCAACTGTACGCTGCGTTTTTTACGGCTTCATCTTCTCTGTTGATATGAAGAATTTTTGCCCAAAACCATTCTGAGGAATAAATTCCGCCTTCAAATTTTGTATAATCTTCGCCACCCCAATTTTTCGCCAGATCATTGATTTCTTCAGCTTCACGGATGGAAGTATGGTCTTTCCATAATACCATCATTGCATTGGGATTTTCTGAAAATTCGGGCAAAAGGGATAAGGCAATTCCATCTTTATTTACTGGAAGGGGTGAAGAACCCGTAGTATCAATACAAATGCTGACAATATTTTCGGGTGCAACTCCACTTTCTTTCACGACATCGGAAACGGTTTTTTCCAGTCCTTCGATGTGATCCAGCGGATGCTGACGAAATTGATTGTTTTCCGGTCTGCAGAACCTGCCTTTTTTCCATCTTTGATAGTAGCTTACGGAAGCTGCCAATTCTGCCCCGCTTTCAGTATCAATCAAAACGGCGCGAACAGAATCTGTTCCATAGTCTAAGCCGATAACGTACTTTTTCATTAACGAAAGTGATTTATTTGATTATAGTTTTGGCTCTTTTTTAAAATAACGGATGTATTGGATTACATTATGCAAAGATTTCCTTTTAAGATTTCATTTACCTTAACAAATTCTCCTGTTTTTTATTGAAGAGATAAAACAAATATAAGATTCTATTTTAAATAAATGTAATATTTACACTTAATTTTAAATTTTCTTTTATTGATGTGGATTTGGAGCTATTTAAGCTTTAAAATAACGAGAGAATTTGCCGGAATTTCTACTGAAAATTTTCCCTTTTTAATGGTCTGCGTTTCTTCTTTGGGTGTGATGGTCTCCGTTTGAAAGTTATTTTCATCGGAAAGTCCTGATGAAGTCAGTAAGATTTTGGTGAGCTTACTGGCACGTTTAATGTTTTTGGGATTGATTTCAACTGAAATTTTTTCATCATCCGTACTAACAATTTTAATGATTGTTTCATTTTTTTCAAGGTCATGTACGGCGGATGCATAAAGATGGTTTTCGCCCTTCATCGGCTTTCCGTTCTCGGAAATTTTAATTAAATCTGTTCCTTTATTGTTTGAAAATAATTTCTGAACATAATAATTGGGAGTTGCATAAGATGTGAGATTATTAAACCAGATTAAATCGGGCGTCCATTGCCAACCGTCTGCGTGAGCGAAAAGCGGTGCGTAGGAAGTCATGGTTACAACATCTGCATTGCGTTCCAATCCAGTCATAAAAGCGGCTTCGGAAAGTGCGGTCAACCAGTTGTTTTTATTGTCCGGCATTACAACACCCACCGATTGTGCGGCGTATTCCCCGGCAAAAACCTTAGGTCCTGAACGGTCGTATTCATCATATCTTCCGGCGTTTTTCATAAACCATTCCGGAGAATTATAATAATGCTCATCCACAACCTGCGCATTCAGTTTTTTAAGTTCTTTCCAGCCGTAATCGAAAAATTCGCCATCGGGAGACGGTCCGCTTCCAGAAATAATTTTAATATCAGGATATTTGGTGTGAATTGCTTTTTCAAAAACTTTGTACCGTTCTATATAATCTGCTCCCCATTGTTCGTTTCCTACACCGATGAATTTCATGTTAAAAGGTTTCGAATGTCCCATTTCAGTACGGATTTTACCCCATTTCGTATTGGAATCTCCGTTTGCAAATTCAATTAAATCTAAAGCATCCTGAACATAAGGATCTAAATCTTCCATTTTTACAAGTTCTGCCGTGTTGAACTGGCATGCCATTCCGCAACTCAGAATCGGAAGCGGCTCAGCTCCCAGATCTTCCGCCAACTGGAAATATTCGAAAAAGCCAAGACCGAAAGACTGCCAGTAATCCGGAGTTAAACGATGAGCAAAACCATTGTTCCACTTATTAATCAAATTTTCACGGTCTTCCACTTTTCCGATTGTTTTTTTCCATTGATAACGTTCTGCCAACGTTCGACCTTCAACAATACATCCGCCGGGAAAACGTAAAAACCCGGGTTGTAAATCATATAATTTCTGAACCAAATCCTTCCGTAAACCGCCTTTTCTTCCTTTCCATGTGTTTTGCGGAAAAAGAGAAATCATATCCATATTCACAACGCCCTTCCCTGTAAAAGTGATTTGAAGTTTAGCCTTTTCAATGGTTTTGGAAGGTATAAAAACGGTGCTATATTTTTGCCATCCTGCTCCCTTGATTATGGATGAGACAGAAGAAATCACCATTCCGTTTTCATCAATCAGTTTTGTATTGACCGCAGAAATATTTCCTGAAACGTTTTCTAAATTGAAACTAAAATCATACTTTTCACCCTGATGCAATCCAATTCCCCGGAAACCTTCGTTTTCAAGTACATAATTTTCGTCGTTCCAAACGGTGATTCTTGCGAAATTTTTATTGGTTTTGGATTTGTCGGTTATAATTGTCAAAAATCCGGAATCCAAGTTGGGTGAAAGCGTTTTGGTATTGGATTGCTTCCAGCCTGTCAAAGGTTCATCAAATTCGAAACTTCGGTTTTTAATTAATTCTGCATACAATCCTCCGTCTGCTGCAAAGTTGATGTCCTCGAAGAAAATTCCGTACATCGTTGGCTGGATTTTGATGTTGGTTGAGGTTCCGTCCAAATCGAGAACGTGCTTTTTAACCTTCCCATTTTGTGCTGAAAGGAAAGCTATGCTTAGAGAAAATGCGGTGACGAATATTTTGGTTTTCGTTTTCATTTTTTGAGTTGAAAAGTTGAATTTTGATTGATAAACCTTATAGGTTTTATGGCTGATTATTGACTTTTATCGCAAGGCTTTTTAACCCGGATTCATGAGAAGTTCCGCCGTAGAAAATGGTATAATCTCCTGCTTTTGGAGCCAGATCATCCACTTTTTCATCATAAAATTTGAAAGAATCATTAGAAATAGTTAACCGGATATTTTTTGTTTCTTTAGATTTAATCAGGGTTCTTTCAAATGACCGTAAAGTCTTTACTGGCGCCAAAGCATCATTATTTCTTTTCACATACACCTGAATCACTTCCTCACCATCTCTTTCCGAATTATTGGTGACAGGAACTGTAATCGTTACATTTTCATTGGATTGGAGAGAATTTTTATCCAAATAAGCATTTCCATAAACAAACTCCGAATAACTCAGCCCATGTCCAAATGTGTACAATGGTTTTTCGGTCATATAACGGTAGGTTCTTCCCTGCATATCATAGTTTTCAAAACCCTTATGTTTAGCTGTTTTAGAAAGATTATTATCGAGCTGTTCCAGATTTTTGTAGAATGTAACCGGCAATCTTCCCGCCGGATTGTAATCTCCCGCCAGAACATCTGCAACCGCCGTTCCGCCCGATTGTCCGCCATACCATGCATTCAGTAAAGCATCATAATTTTTTTCGTCCTGCGCTAAACCTAATGAACTTCCTGTACAAAGCACAAAAACGACTGGTTTTCCTGTCTTGCGCAATTCAGCTAATAAATCACGCTGAACTTTCGGTAAATCAATGGACGTTTTATCGCCTCCTTTGAAGCCTTCTGCATTCACCATCATTTCTTCACCTTCCAGACTTGGCGAAAGTCCACCCGCAAAAATAATGACCTCTGCATCTTTCACTTTTTCCCGAACGGCAGCAAAATTGACCGGATCTTTTCTGTATACATCGAAAGTGATGCTTACATATTTTCCTTTTTGGGTGTGACGTAATTCAATTTGATATTCTCTGCCTTTTTCCATTTGTATAGGAAATTCAGAAGGATGCCTTGCATCGGGACCTTTTCTTGTGGCAATTTCTTTTCCGTCAACAAAAAGTGTGTAAATATCTGATGTGGAAGGTGAAAAAATGACATCGCCGGTGTAAGAACTTTTGAAAACGCCGGAAATAATTGCCGATGTATTTTCCCTTCCCACATTGGGAGCAAGCTGGGTTCCGCCAAAACTGTTGTAATTGATTCCGCTTTTATTGACTGAAATATTAGCCGGAGTTCCTTTGAATTCATTATTGTTGAAAAATGCTACTTTCATTCCTTTTTCGCCGTTTTTCCGGCTTAAAAAATTCTGATAAAGCGAAGTTCTGGAAGATGGATCAGCAACTTCGGTTCCTTTTTCATAAATAATTTCAGCATTTGGAAATTTGTTTTTAATTCCATCTAAAATTGTTACAATAGATGAAGGTGTTCCGTTATAATTTCCCAACTGCATCAGTCCGTCATCTGCATTTGGACCAACGACTGCGATTTTTTTGATGTTTTTATTCAAAGGCAAAACATTCTTCTCATTTTTCATCAATACAATTGATTTATGAGCCATTTTTAAAGCCTGTTTTTGATGCTCCTCAGAATCCACAACCGAATATGGAATGGAGTTCCAGTGAACAGAAGCTTTTGGATCGAGCATTCCGAGCTCAAACCAACCTTTCAGAATTCTGCGCATAGAAACATCCAAGTCTTTTTCTGTAATCAATCCGCTTGCTAAAGATTTGTTTAAATTATTGTAGGTGTCGCCACATTCTAAATCCGTGGAGTGTTTCAGGGCATCTGCAGCGGTGCTTTTCTCATCGGGATGTGTTCCGTGGTATTGTTTCTGATAGAAATCCGCCAATGCCCAGCAATCGGAAACGACCATTCCGTCGTAGTTCCATTTTCCGCGGAGAATTTCTGTCAATAAAGTATTGTTCGCACAGCAAGGCTGACCATCGAACGCATTGTAAGCACACATCACTTCCCTTACATTTCCTTCTAAAACCAAGGCTTTGAAAGCCGGAAGATAAGTTTCATACAAATCTCGTCTGGAAACTTCTGCGTTGTACGAATGCCTGTTCCATTCGGGACCGCTGTGTACAGCGAAGTGTTTTGCGCAGGCATGGGTTTTAAAATATTTCGGATCATTTCCCTGAAGACCTTTTACGGCTGCAACGCCCAGTACAGAAGTCAGATAAGGATCTTCGCCATAGGTTTCCTGACCTCTTCCCCATCTCGGATCACGGAAAATATTAATATTCGGAGTCCAGAACGTCAAACCTTCATAACGTCCGGTTTTTTGAGACTCATCAAAAGATCTGTTGTATTTTGCTCTCGCTTCGTCGGAAATCATTTCAAAAGTTTTAAAATGTTCCGGAACATCCCACGCTGCTGCCATTCCGATTGCCTGAGGAAAAACCGTTGCGGTTCCTGCTCTTGCAACACCGTGAAGCGCCTCGTTCCACCAACCATAACCGGGAATTTCCAGCCTGGGAACTGCTTTGGAATTATCCATCATCATTCCGATTTTTTCATCAACCGTTAATAACCCGAGCAGATTTTCGATTCTTTGTTCTACCGGAAGATCAGGGTTTTGGAAAGGGTATTTTAAATTCTGTGTGTACGAGAAAGCAGAGATGACGATTGATATATTGAACAGGAGTTTTTTCATTTAATCAAAACAAAATATTTTATGATTAGAAATCTTTAATTATTACATCATCCAATTAAGAATTTTGTAATGAAAACAAATATAAGATTCTCCGTTAAATAAATGTAAAAAAAACACTTATTATTTTTTTATCGGAGAAAACAAAGCCATCAAAATATTATACTGATGATGGCTTTGAATGAAATTAACTGATATACAGATTATTGTTTAATAAATTTCTGTGATCCTATTTTCTGGTTTCCGGATGAAATTTCAATAAAATAGGTTCCTGCAGAAAAGTTGCTGATTCCGATACGATTTTTTCCGGCATTCATTTTCAATCCCGATTTTACCAAGCCCCCTCTTGCATCATAAATTTTAGCCGTTGCATCCTGAGTTTTTAATTCAACAAAAATTTCCGTTTTTGCAGGATTAGGATAAAGCTTTATTGCATCTTTCTGCAGACTGTTTTCCTGTGCAGCCAATACTGAGAAATTTAGAGGAAGCATATTTGCGGAATACAGATTTTCTTCGGTAAGATATGCTCTGAAAGGATTAATCATCGGCTCGTTTCCTGCAACAACTTTGTAAAATCCTGTTACTCCGCCTTCTGTTTTCAAGACATAACTATTAGCCGGAACTTTTATGGTATGATATACTCCGTTCATCTGATTTACGGTAATGGCTTTTGGTGTAGAAACGTTACCTGTCCCTGTAAAAGTATAGTTTCCTGTCGCATTCACAAGTACCGGAGTATTGGCAGGAATTGTTCCGCCAGAAATCTGGGTTCCCGAAACTGCTGTTGCGCCCGGCGACATAAGATATACCGCTACTCCTGAAGGAATATTGGCTTCAAAAGGTAACAGCAAAGTTTCATACCCGTTAAAAGTTCTGCTGTAAGAAGCTGATGTCGTGCTGAAATTAAACGGAACCTGAAAATCTTTGCCCAAATCTGAAAGGACAAGGCTGGAACAAGCTGTTCCGGAAATTACATTGTTTGAGGTAGAATTTACATTAGAATTCACATAAAAAATGTTATTTGAATTTACGCTTAGAGGCTGCCAGTTATTTGAAGGGGTAATTCCTGCAGTTGTCCTGAAATCCAGTGAGGTAAAGTAGCCGTTTTCCAATGCGTCCATTAGATTGCTGTCGTTGTCTGAATAGGTTCCGCCAAATTTTAAAGCAATTTCGTTGCCTATATTAAAATAAACATCTCCTAAATTTAAGGTAAGAACGGAACTATAATTTGAATTTCTAAGTCCTAAAATTCCTTTGCAACCGTCGGAAAGCACCTGTCTCGAAATATCGAGGGTAATATCAAAATTTCCTCCTGTCGGAAAATTGATCCTTCCGTAGTTGAAAGATTTTGCAATACCCTGACTGTTGATATAATACAGAGTCGTATTATCTGAATAGCTCTGTCCGGCTGTAGTGTAACTGTTAACGTGTAAAATCAGCTTGTTGTATCTGTCATTCAACTGAAGATAACCGTTTGAAGCAGTCATATTATTACTGATCAAAGGACTTGGATTGGAAAATGTTACCGTTGTATTACTGATGTTAAAAGCAGTTCCGAAAGCGGAATTGGTGGTTGTTTGTGTCTCGATTTTATTGTAATGGATATTTCCGCCTGTCATCAGAGAAACCGGTCTGTCGCCACTTTTATTGAATACGAAAGTCATGACGCTGGATGGAGCGATATCCGCTCCGGGACGGAAAGTGGGTGTACTGAATGAAATCGGCGTGGTCACCATATTGGAAGAAGCATTTGTGAGTACTTTTGTTCCCGATGTGGTATAAAAAGGCAGATCGACCTTCAGATTATAAGTATTGGCAGAAGAATTAATGACCATCAAAACAATCTGGTTACCATCTGCGGAAATATAGGAAGATCCCTGTAAAGCTCCGGTTTTATCTTCCCATTTGGCATCAATTCTTGTTTTTCCTGTTACGTATTTTGCATAATGGGAAAGGATATAACCTCTTTTAGACATCACTCCTGTTGGTGTTCCGTAGGTTCCGTCGCCCATTAATCCGTAATATCTTTTTGAAGCATAATGAATCCACGCATTGATATTTCCGAGCATGGAATTATTGATGCTTGAAGCAAAGTTAAAAGCATCAAGGTTCCAGCTAAAATCACGCGGAGTCTGGCTGCCTGAGTTCCAATTAATCAGATATTCTGTCTGCCAGATTTCTTTATTGTAATTCTGGAACTGTTTGTAAGCCGACTGCATTAATCCGTACTGATGCCCTCCGTAAACTTCAAAATTTGCCATAGTAGCAGTATTCAACATTGCATTGGCAAAATTATCGGTAAAGCCTACACTTTCCGGTGCAATCACTTTGCAGTTGATGAGATGCCCGTAATCTTTTACAAAAGTCGCTATCTGAGTAGGAGTCCAGATACATCCCTGATATTGAGCCATTTCGTCCGGTTCATTCTGAATAGAAATATAATCCAGATCCACTCCATTTGTTTGTAAATAGGTAACGAAACTGTTGAGATACAATGCATAATCCTGATAATTTTCAGGCTTTAAATATCCGATCTGCTGGACTCCGTTGGCGTCTGTATACACGGCATTCACATGGTTATTGGTTTTCCAGGCTGCAGGCATCGTCCACGGACTTGCGAAAATGGTAAGCCCTATTGATTTTGCCAACTGTGCCGTTGGTAATACAGCGCTCCAGTTGTTGCTGTCTTCCGGAATATAAAGCCTCATGATATTATAGCCTCCTTCGCTTCCTGATCCCCAAAGCGTCTGAATTTCGGAAGTCGTCATGTGATTGTAAGCGAACTGCGGACTGCAGACAAATCCTCCGAATCCTTTTATTTTCTGATACGAGGTATTTTTATCGATTTTAACGGTGGTAAGCTGTCCGTAAAAAAAACAGCTAAAAAGCAGAAAAACAGATTGAATTGCTAAAAAGTTTAAACGTTTTTTCATAATGTTTTAGTTTTAATTTTGATCATTTTTCAGTAAAGTATGGAATAAACAATCCCCTTCAAGACGGTTTATTATTGAAAAACCATCAAGAAAATTCCCTGAACTGTATCAGGCAGCGGATTTTAAATAAAGTTTTGTTACAAAGCTTCTGCTGTTTTCCTTGTCCTATATTTGCTGAAAACAATATTTAAAGAAAGAGAATGATAAATTAGATTAATGTTTCATAAGCAAAGCATTGATTGTTATTACTATTTGCTGATTTTCAGTGAAGAATTTCACTTTCGGGTGCCCCCAGATAAGAAGGCTGTAAACCTCCCGTATCGATCAGTATTTTTTCAAGAACGATTCCCGGCTCAAGAACTCTGAATCGCAGCGTATGTTTTCCGGGTTGTGAAATCTGGTGTCTCGTTGCAGATTTAATAATATGTTCGGATTGCCATCTTCCCAATTCGCCTCTGTAATGACCATTGAAATTAACTATCTGCGGCGTTCCGCCATCAAAGGAAATCTCATAACGCAATCCTTTATTGTGATTAAAATTCAAAGTCGGCGCCAATAACAACTGGACTTCGAATTCACCTTTGGATTCAAAATTCATATCATATTCCAGATAAATATTTTCATCCGCTTTTGGATAGGCATTCTGTGGAAAGGTAGTCACGCCGGATTTAGTTTTCCCAAAATCCGGAATCACTTCCCAATGAATTCGGTCTGAATGGCTGGTTCTCGCAAAATTTTCCGCTTCTATCGAAATATAGCCATTTTTCTCCTGAAATATTTTTTCTTTGGAAGCGTTATCATCATATACATAGGTTACTTCAGGCATTATATTTTCTTTTCCGTCTGCCCAGGTTTTGTATCCTATTCTCATCTGATCCATCATGTGTTTCCATTTCCCACCGGCAATTTCATTATTGTATTTATGATCCAGATATGCATTTCTCTCAAAGCATTCTTTTACCTTGTCCGCAAAATAATTTGCTTTTAAATCGTATCTGGCAGCCAATTCCTTGTTTTTGGCAATGGCATAATACATTTCATACAAATTACTGCATGCATCAATGGGATAAAGAACTAACTGATAATAGGCATCCTGATATTCTGCAGGGATCTGTTCTTTCAGGCGCAATGCATCAACAGCCAATGCTCTGTAATCATTTAAAACAGTTTCGAATTCATGGTAGTTTTCAAGACTGTATGTTTTGCTGTCCAGTGTTTCGGGTGTAACGCGACGGTTGTATTTCGCATACAGATTAATCATTCTCGCAATTTCTTTGGCGTGCTTTTCACCAAACTGCTGTGCTGACCATCTTTCGGTATATTCTAAAAGATTTTTTGAATTGAACTGCTTCGGATTCCAGGCCATTTCAAGGAAAAAACTGATGGGAAATTCCATCGGTTTCAAATCTCCGACATTTACCACCCAAACTTTATCCACTTTATGTTCGTAGGAAAGATTCATCTGTTCCCAAACTCTTTGAATCGGATTGATATTGATCCATTTTGAATTTCTCGGTCCGCCTACATAATCGAAGTGGTAATACATCCCGTAACCGCCTTTGTGTAAAGGTTTTGAAAGATCGGGAAGTTTTCTCACATTGCCCCAGTTATCATCACAGAATAATAGAATTACATCATCCGGAACCCGCATTCCTTTGTCATAATACTCCTGAACTTCTTTGTACAAAGCCCAAACCTGCGGTGTTTTTTCTACTTTTTTACCGGTCACCTCAGCGATGATTTTTCGTTGGTTTTTCACTACTTTTTCGAGAAGGGAGATATTCGTTCCCTCTCCCATCGCTTCATCACCATCGCCGCGCATTCCGACTGTTACTAATTTTTCCCAGTTTTTACTTCTTTCAAGCCCCAATTTCCAAAATTCCTGCAAAACTTTTTCATTTTTGGAATAATCCCAGACATTCGGTAAATTATTCTTCTTAATATACCGATGCCAATCGGTCTGAGCCTGAGCCATTGGTTCATGATGCGAAGTTCCCATAACAATTCCCATTTCATCGGCTAAAGATCCGTTTAAAGGATCATCGCCATAGAAAGCTTTTCCCCACATGGCAGGCCAGATGTAATTTCCTTTCAGCCTTAAAATCAGCTCAAAAACTTTTTCGTAAAATTTAGAATTGATTCCTCCAAAAGTTGCTCTTGCCCATCCTCCCAATGAAGGTTCTTCATCATTCAGAAAAATACCACGGTATTCTACTGCGGGCTCTCCGTCTGTATACATTCCTTTTTTGAAGTATACATTTTCTTTTTTCTCAACCGGAACATCTGCCCAGTAATACCATGGCGAAACCCCGATTTGCTGAGACATTTCGTAGATGCCGTAAATGGTTCCTCTTTTGTCGCTTCCGGCAATGACGATTGCTTCAGAAACGCCGGGAAATGGATGGCTTACATTCTGAATGATGTATTTTTCATTTTTCCCTGTTAAAGATTTTCCATCAATTTTTTTCTGTTTAATGAGATCATCAATTACAGATTTTGTTCCGACTGTCCCGATGATGATTAAAGGAGAATTCATTTCCGAAACCTGATTCAATATATTGGGTTCACTTCCTGTTACTTTCTGAAAATCGGACTGCAGATTTTTAACTGCTTTCAAAATTCCTGTATCTATTCCGGAACTGATAAGAATCGAAAGGCTAACTGATTTTTCTTTCAATACGATTGTTTCCGCATTTTTTTCTGTGCTGATGAAAGGTTCTGTTGCATTGAGCTGTAAACAGCATCCGAATACCATGACGAGAAAAAATATTTTTATCTGATTCATAATCTTTTATTTTCTATTTAAATAAAATTTGAATGGCTTATTAAATTGAACCCTTTCAGGGTTCGGATTTTATTCATATTTCTTTCCATAGGTTTGTACCTATGGCTATTGATATTGAATCCTTCGGATTCTTTGAGTGCAGCGAATCTCTTCGCAGCCCGACTTGAACGGAGCTCTTTTTGCCGCAGCAAAGCGGAGGCAAAAAAGCGGGAGTGGAAGGCGGAAAAAGCTGCCCAAAACCAATTAATTTCTCAAAACAAATCCTCCGTTTGGCTGAATTTCCACACTAAAATTACCTTTTGCATTCACTTTCACTTCTTTTTCCGATGAATTTCCGTGAGCATCGTCGTTGATGAATTTCACCGTTTTTCCGGCAAACACAGGAAGACTGATTTTCAATTTTTTTACCGTTTTTTCTGCATTAATTCCGGCAACATACCATTGATTCTGATGTCTTCTTGCGATCACGGAATATTTTCCGGGATAACCGTCTACAAAAACCGTTTCATCCCAAAGTGTGGGAATTTCCTTCATAAAATCAAGCTGAAATTTTGGGGCATCGTTCAGATTGTTCGGTGTTACTCCAAACATCTGAACCGGATTCTGAAACAGAACCGCCGTTGCCAACTGAAAACCGTCTGTTGTGTATCTTTTATTTTTGTCTTTGTTGGATTTCGATAAATATTTATTGAGAAAAGTCCCGCCAAACTCCATACTTCCGACCGTATTTCTGATGAAGGGATGCAGCGAGGCGAAAAAAGCTTCCTGCTTGCGGATGTCTTCGGAAAAATAGAGCATTTCGGATGCTAAAACAGCTTCGCTTCCGGCATAATTTGGGTACATTACTTCCCAGCCTCTCGGTAATGTTGCTCCGTGAAAAATAATCTTTAACCCAAAATCATTGGCATCGGAAAGGATGTCTTCATACAGACGCATTGTTTCCTGCTTATCGCCACCGAAAAAATCGACTTTCAGCCCTTGTACACCTGCTTCTTTCAGCCATTTCATTTCTTTTTTGCGTTCTATGGAGGAACTCATTTTGTTTCTCGGTCCCATCGGCGCATCATTGGAAGCACCGTTGGAATTGTACCAAAGCAATACGCCTACATTTTTGGATCTGGCATATTGAATGAGATCTTTCATTCTTTCTTTGCCGATGTTTTTGTCCCAAAGCGCATCGATCAGAATGTATTCATACCCCATTTCTGATGCCAAATCGATAAAAAGGCTTTGATCTTCATAATTCATGCTGTTGTCCTGCCACAAAATCCAGCTCCAGGTTGATCTTCCGAAAGTATATTTCTGTGAGGGTTCATACATTGGTTCCACAACATCAAAAGGAATCGTTGTTTCCACAATCGGTTTTAAAGAATCGCCAATGGTGATGGTTCTCCAAGGTGTTTTTCCGGGAAGTGAAATGGATGCTCCTGTACTTCCGAATCCATTGTTTTCAGCCTTATTCGGGTAAGCTATCCGATAAAGATTTTTTTCTGGGGTTGTATCCAAATGAGAAGCGCAGTAGAGACTGTTTACACCAGTTTCGGACAATAAAATCCATCCATCGTTTCCGACATGAAAAAATCCTGGAAAAACGTAACCATAATCAGATTTTATTCCTAATTCTGCATCAGCTTTATAACCACTTTCGTAGCTTGGTGCCGTTCTGGCAAAACCTGTCATCGGTTTCATCATTGGAGAAAGGAAAGTTGTGGTTTGAGCCGGGAATCTGTAACCTGTAGTTTCTGACTGTACGACCGCGCTCAGACGGTCTTTCATAGGCTGAATTTCATATCTGAAAGCCAGATTGTTATTGCTCAACTGAAATTCAATCCCAATATTAAAGTTATCTGCATTGGTAAAATTGACTATTAAAGTATTTGCCGTATAACTGACTTGTGATTTTTTAATTTTTTCGTTGGTATAATTTTTAGAAATTTTATCTTTTTTGTTGTCGACGAATTTCAAATTTTCAGAAAAATCAGATTCATTGGTAATTAGACCTAAAGGTGATTTTTCCAACATTATTTTTCCCTGAAAACTAAGATTGTAAAGAGCTTTTCCGTTTTCAGCAAAGACATTTAATTTTAATTTTCCATCGGGACTTGAGATTTCTGCGACCTGTGCAAAACCTGAAATTCCGGTGAGGAACAACAATATGGATAGGTAGAATATTTTAATCATAATCAGTTATTTTCAAGAAAAGTCCAATAATCGAAAAACATAATATCTTTAGGTACTTTTCCATTAAATACAAAGTACACATCGTGAACGCCGGTAATTTTTTCCTTCAGTTCTGTTTTCACGGTTTCCCAACGGTCGTCTCCGCCGGTTAAAGGGACTTTTACCGTGGTCACCAATGGTCCGTTAATACCGTCCAGACGAACATCCATTGTCACGTCAGTGTTGTGTGTTGTTCCCACTCTTGCTGAAAATGTAGTGGCACCTTTTCTGCCAAAATCCACATTTTTCACACTGGTGTAAGCGCCGCTTTTTTTTGCTTTGATAAAAACCCCTGCTGCTTTGTTCTGATAAGATTTTACATTTTCAGACCATGCAATTGTTTCCGCCTGATTAAATGAGTAAGGATTAATGGCTGCAATGGCTTTGGAAATTCCATTCGTCATTTTGATGGGTACAACCGAACCGTCTTTATTAAAACTGAGTTCCTCCACACTTACGGATCTTGTAAATCCGCTTCCTCCCGGCAAAGCACCGTTGTGATAAAAGAAATAGGTTTTTCCTCTGAAATCAACAATTCCGGGATGATTGGTGAACGATTTTCCTTCGGCTGGCATTACAATTCCGCCGTATTTCCATGGTCCTTTTGCGCTTTTGCTTGTGGAGTAGCCTATGAATTCCGGAAGCGGTCCGCCCGGCCAGAAGAGATAATACAGATCTTTTCTTTTATATAACCAAGGTCCTTCTTCATATTTCGTCGGTCTTTCAGGATTTTCTTTTCCGTCTCTTTTCCCGAAAGATTCTGCTGTCATGGGAACTTCAACAATCTCGCCGGAGTAAGAAATCATGTCCTGATTTAGCTTTACATATTTGAGTTTCGGATTTCCCCAGTACATATGCGCCTGTCCGTCGTCATCAATAAAAACCGTCGGATCGATGTCGCCCCATTCGCTTTGCACAAGAGGTTTTCCAAGCGGATCATGAAACGGCCCGAACGGACTGTCTCCCACCGCAACACCAATCGCTCCTTTATTATTGGTTTTAGACCACATCGGAACGTATATAAAAAATTTACCGTTTCTTTCCACGCACTGTGCCGCCCACGCATCACGTTTTGCCCAGTCGAAATCGCTGTAGGAAAGAATGGTTCCATAATCGGTCCAGTTCACCATATCGTTGGTGGAATAGACTTTCCAGTCGTTCATCGTAAACCATGTGGAATCATCTTCATCATGGGTTGTGTAAACGTAAAGCCTGTCGTTGTACACCATCGGAGCCGGATCGGCAGTATAGCTGGTCTGAATAATGGGATTCTGCGAATATAATATTCCCGAAAAGCCTACCAGACAGAGATTGAGTATTATTTTTTTCATATTTTAATGACTTTGGAATAAAAATTTTTAATTCTGATATCATCATGGGGAACGTCTTTTAAGGCATAAAAATCATCGCCTTCAAAAGGAATATCGATTCGAATAGTAATGAAAACTTCCGCTTTGAGGATCTGTTGTACCAATCCAAAAACTATCTGATTCTTTTTTCAGGGCAGCTTTTTTTCCTAAATCGATCTGTACTTTTTGCGCTTCCGGAGCTTTGATTTTAAACATCACTCTTTCGTCGGGAAGAATTTTGGGATACTGTGCATTCCTGATATTGGTTGCTTCGGGTTTTCCCAAAACCGTAAAATTACTGAACTGAGATTTATCGATAGGCTTAAATAAAAGCTGTGAAAAGATATATAAATCATTTTTCCAGACCTTGAAGTCGTGACCGCCCGGTTCGATGTAAAAAATATGGGGGATTTTATTTTTTTTGAGATAGTCGCTGGTTCTCTTACTTAAAGGCATCAGTCCGTCTGCATCTCCACAGGAAATAAAAATAAGTTTCAGCTTCAGGGCATCCTGCGGATTGGGTAAAAGCTTATCGGGATCTTTGGTGTTGGGCGCTGAAGAAAATGAACCCAACCATGCAAACTTATCCATATTTCCGAAGGCAAAATTCTGTGTTTGTCCGCCTCCCATTGAAAGCCCTGCCAAAGCCCTGCTTTCTCTGTCTTTTTTAACAGGATATTTTTTTTCTACAAAGGGAATCAGGTCATTCAGCAGATCTTTTTCGAAGGTTGTAAAGGCTTCTACTTTATCCGGAGCCATAATATTTCCTGTTGCTCTGTCATTCTTCATTGCTCTTCCGTTCGGTAAAACAACAATCATCGGCTGCAGTTTTCCCTGTGCGTAGAGATTATCGAGAATAACATTTGGTTTTCCCTGATTGAACCATTCTTTTTCGTCTCCGCCAATACCGTGAAGAAGATAAAGAACAGGGTATTTATTTCCTTTTTTGAATCCGGGTGGTGTGTAAATCAGTGCTTTTCTAGTCGTTCCTACCGTTTTTGAAACATATTGAACCGTATCGATTTTTCCGTGAGAAATTGTAGGATTTTCCACATCAAAACCTTGTGGTGCCTGTTTATCGGAAGTCTGTGCAGAAAAAAGGACTCCGGATAACGTGAAAGTGACTGTTAATATGATGGATTTGTTCATGATTTTTATTTATAAGTTTTACACTTATTGATTTTGATAAAAAAAATATTCATTCAAATGGATTTGTTTTTTTAATTTTATCGTCTGTTTTTATTAACAGTTCGCCTCTACGAGGCTTTGTTTTGGTTACGCAAATTTTTTCTATTAACAGAATACTCCTACAGAGCTCATATTTCTTTTTAAACAGCGAATCTCTCGTAGCCCGGCTTGAACGGAGCTCTTTTTGTGAGGAGAAACGACGAATAAAAAAGCGGGAGTGGAAGACGGATAAGCTACCCAAAAAATAATCCCACATTCATTACTCTGAAATGGTATTGACTCTGAAAAAATCGACATCTACAAAACCATCCAGATTCCTGGTTGCATAATTGAAGATTGCAAACTTGGAACCCATAAAAAACCTTCGGTAATCGAAAATCATTTTGTATCCTTTTTCCATTTCGGTCCAGTTTTTCTGATCGGTACTGTAATAGAAATCTGCCAGATCTTTTCCGAGGTTGAAATCTGCATCAATTCTAAAATAAATGGTATCGGAATTCAGGGGAATACGCTTTTTCTCTTCTTTTTTAACGCTTATAACTGACTTGGTTTTATTATCTAAACTGACCGCATCGGCTGAAAAAACAATAAATTTTTCACCACCTTCCATTATGACAGACAAAATGCCTGAGTCACCGTTGAAAGCACTGAAACCTGCAACATCGCCGTCTTTCATTCCCTTTACATTTAAAGAGACAATGCCGCTGGATTTAGGACCTTCCATTCTCTGCGTTAAGGTGTTTGGAGCGAGGTACAAATTATCCACTACTCTGCTTGTTTTCAACCTTAGGAAGCCTTTTCTTTCGGATAAAGACCATGCTGAATTGACAGGATTATGATTCCACTGCCATTGAATTTTCATTTTTTTGCCGGAAAATTCGTCGCTTTCTATTAAATGATTTTTTGGTTTGAAGGTGGGAAGCGGAATTTCACCCGTTAAAGGTACTTTTCCGTTGTCGCCCAAAACAGGCCAGTTGTTTTCCCATTTCACGGGAAGCAAAATCGGAACTCTTCCTACTCCATTTCTGTCCTGAAAGATCATGGAATACCAGTTGCCATTCTTATCGTCAATCAAAGCGCCCTGTCCGGCGTAAGAAAATCCAAGAAAGTTGTCTTCCAAAACAATCTTTTTTTCGTACGGTCCGGTAACTTTATCGGCTCTGTACACTTCCTGACGGCGTTTTCCGCCTCTTGGCCATGAAATCATCATCATATAATATTTTCCGTCTTTTTTAATGATCTGGTTGCCTTCCAAAAGTCCAGTTTCTGATTCATCTTTCTGAAAGACTTCTGTTCCGTCCTGATTTCCGATAATGGTTTTAAAATCGGGACTCAGCTCAAAAACTTTGTTTGAGGTGAATACATACACCCGATCATCATCATCAAACAGCAAAGACGCATCATGAAAATGCCGGGTTCTCGTGATGAGTTTCCAGTTTCCTTTTTCAGGATTGTCGGTAACATAAAAATAGGATTTGAAAGGTTCGTCGTTCGGGGAAAACAAAACGTAGTATTTTCCTTTGTGATAACGGATGGAAGAGGCCCATTGTCCACGTCCGTAAACAGTTCCGTTAAGCAAGTCATATTTAGAATTATCATTCAGTGTATCAAAAACATAGCTCGACATTTCCCAGTGTACCAAATCTCTGGAATGCATTACCGGAGCTCCCGGCATCAGATGCATGGTCGTGCTTATCAGATAAAAATCGTCACCGTTTCTCGTGATTGATAAATCCGGAGCATCCGCCCAAATGATGGGATTGGTAAAGTGCGTTGTTGCCTTTTCAGAATGATTTATCTGGGCCGAAAGTGGATTCAGCCCGATAAATCCCAAAAAAGAAACTATATAAAATGGTGTATTAATTTTCACGGTTTTGCTATTTTGGTTTGGTTTTAATCAATCTAAAAAATTCTTTGACAAACTCAGTTTGACATTACTGATAATCAATCTGTTGTAAATTCGAATTAGCCTTTTTAAAGCCTGTATGATCTTTTATTTTGGCTAAAGCCGAATTGGCTGTTCTTTTTTGAAAAACGGGCTGAAGTCCGTTCCTATTCATATTCCGGGTGATTGCTTTTACTATTAATTCGGCACAATATCATTAGACAAAGTGCTGTACAACCCAATCAGACTGCCTGTAAATCCACTTGCCACATCAGTAGAAAGGATATCTCCCGAAACCGGACCGCCAAGGTTTTTAAAGTTTCTGCCATCCAAAGAATAGCTGAAGCTGATTTCATCTTTTTCTCCTGTAACCTGAATTTTAATATTTTTTGAAAGTGAAATTTTTTCGCTTGCTAACAGTCTGGATTCCCCTTTTTCTGTTCTTTCCAAAACAATGTAGAAATCTTTGTCTTTTTTTGTAATTCCGAAAACGTAGTTGAATCTTTCACTCTGGTAGCAAGTGATTCCTGCCAGTTCTTTTTCGGATTTAGGTTTAAAATCAAGCGTTACGGATGTTTCAAAATCTTCGTGCTGCAATCTGTGGAATAATGCAGAAACAGGAGCTAAAGCTTTGATATTCGTCTCCATAGGATTCACTTTTACCCCCGCTTTTGTAGTGGTGATAAAATTTTCGCGCGATCCACGCATTGCAATCCAACGGAAATCCAGATTTTTATCGGTTAATTTATCATTATAGGTAAAATTTCCGTTCGGGAAAAATCCGTTTTGTCCGGTCTGATTTTTCACCCCTTCCTGCATTTTCAATTTAGGCTTCATCGGAACCAGACCATTTTGAAATACAGGATATGTTCCGCTCCAGTCAACAGGAAGAATGAAGGTTTCCCTGCCTTTATTGACGCGGTTATTTACATTAGGACGAATAGCTAAAAATACGCCGTACCATTGCCCATTCGGACCTTCCACCAAATCTGCATGACCTGCCCAATCTACTTTTTCTTTTCTGTCTCTTGGAAAGTATCTTTGGGTAAGAATTGGATTGTTTTTAGCCGGAACAAACGGACCTTTTGGAGAATCTGCCATAAAAATAACTTCGCTGTGGTTGCCTCCGGTTCCGCCTTCTGCACACATCAGGTAATATTTTTCTTTGTATTTGTATAAATGAGGACCTTCGATCCAGATTGGTTTTTGGGAAAGGTCTACTCCTCCGTTCACAATAATTTTGTCTGAACCTGCGACAACCTGGTCTTTTTCCAGATCGTAATCCCACATTTTAATGACGCGGTGACCTTGATACTGCTCGGTTCCTTTTGGCGGCGCATCGTTATGAACGATGTAGGCTTTTCCGTCATCATCAAAGAAAATGGCAGGATCAATCCCGTCAAAATTCAGCTTTTGTACTTCACTCCATCCTTTTGCAGGGTCTTTGGTTTTCACGACCATATTCCCGACTCCACCTGCAATCTGGGTGGTAATCATATAAAATGTATCGTTGAATTTGTTGTATTTGATATCCGGTGCATAAATTCCCTGTGAAACACCGCCTTTTTCTACCTTAAGCTGGGAAGGTCTGTCCAAAACGTGACCGACCTGCTTCCAATTCACCAGATCCTTGGAAGTGAAAATAGGAACTCCGGGAAACATTGAGAAAGAAGAGTTTACTAAATAATAGTCATCTCCTTTTTTTGTAATACTTGGATCGGGATAACAGCCCTGAAGAATCGGGGAGTAAAACTCGTCCGGTTTCAGGGGATTGTCGTTGTATATTTTGTCGTTTCCACGATAGGTAAAATCTGAGAAAGTCTGTGCAGAAAAATGACTTACAGAAAGCAAAGAGGCAGCAGCCAACAAAGTAAGTTTATTTCTTAAAAAAATCGAATGCATTATTCTCTGTCTCATTATTATATTTTTAGATTATTGTTTAATATGGTATTTATGCTTTTTAATCTTGTCAGAAAAATATTGAATCTGACCTTTTTAAATCTTTCAAAGCTGCATTTTATTCCTCATTAAAAGCAGATGCAATTTTAATTCTTGTTTAACTCTTCAGTTACAGATTTCCTATTAATCAGTTTTATGATCAGCCATGCGGCAACATAAGAGATTCCTGCAATGAAGAAAATGATGTTATATCCTCCATTAATATTTCCTGATTTTTTAAATGTATCCAGAACAACACCAATGAACAGAGGGAAAATGATTCCTGCCGCCGAACCGAGCATTCCGCCAAATCCGATCACGGAACTTACATGGCTATTGGGTAATCTGTCGCCAACAGTTGTCATCAGATTTGCTCCCCAACCTTGATGCGCAGCGGTTGCAAAAGCTATAATAACCGTTATTATCCACATATTTTCTACATATTTTGAAAACATTACCGGTACTACCATTAATGCAAACAACAGCATCACGATGCTTCTCGCTCTTCCGATCGCCCAGCCTTTTTTAATTAAAAAAGATGAAAGATAACCGCCGCCAATGCTTCCGATGGTGGTTCCGCTGTAAATAACGATTAATGGAATAGAAGGTTTGGTTAAATCCATTTTGAAAACATCGGAAAAATAAGCGGGCAGCCAAAACATGAAGAAATACCAGATGGGGTCTGTCATTATTTTTCCGATGGCAAATGACCATGTTACTTTGTATTTCAATAATTCTGACAAGGGAATTTTTTCATGAGACTCAGACTGGGTTTGCTGGTCACTTTTAATGTATTGAAGTTCTTCCTGACTTAAAAGCTTCGATTTTTCCGGTGTGTAATAGAATTTCCACCAAAGAATAATCCATAATAATCCCAATGCGCCAATCCAGACAAAGGTCTGCTGCCATCCGTAATGCCCCAGAATAAAAGGAACAAGAACAGGAGCAAGAATTGCCCCGACCGTTGCTCCCGAATTAAAAATTCCTGTTGCTAAAGCTCTCTCTTTTTTTGGGAACCACTCTGCAACAGATTTTATAGCCGCGGGAAAATTTCCGGCTTCGCTAAGCCCTAAAGCCATTCTTGCTATGATAAATCCTACTGTACTCTTCACAAAGCCATGTCCTATAGAAGCCAGACTCCATACAATTAAAGAAACCGCATAACCAATTTTAGTTCCCACTCTGTCAATAAAACGTCCCATTGCCAGATAACCTAATGCATATGTTGCGGTAAAAGCCATCACAATATAGCTGTAATCTTTTTCGTCCCAATGAAATTCGGTTTCTAATGTTGGTTTCAGCAATCCCATCACCTGACGATCAAGATAATTGATGGTTGTAGCGAGGAAAACCAAAGACAGCATCCACCATCTGAGATTCGTTTTAGGTATCTGCATTTTATTTTGATTTTAACTGAATTAGTAATTTCTCCATCTTATCTTTTAATTCTTCGGAAGAAAGATTGGGATTAATCAGAGAACTTCCGAGTCCTACCGCAACTGCTCCACTTTCCATCCAACTGAGAATATCTTCACAATCGGAGCTGATTCCGCCGGTAAGCATAAATTCCATTTCGGGGAAAACCGGCCGGATCGATCTGATGTATTTTTTCCCTACGACATCCGCAGGAAATATTTTTACCATTCTAAGTCCGTTCTGATAAGCAAGATTTATTTCTGAAGGCGTAAAACATCCCGGAATCAGTAAAATATTTCTTTCCGAGGCATTTTTCACAATAGACTCATCAATCACCGGTGTAATGATAAAGTCTGCACCCGCATTTACGTATTCATTCATCTCTGCTACATTTTTTACGGTTCCTATTCCTAAGAAGAGTTCCGGAAATTCTGTCGCTGACAGTTCTTTCAGTTTTCTGAAATTTTGTAAAGCAGATGCTCCACGGTTGGTATATTCTACAACGCGGATTCCTGCTTTATAAAGCGATTCTACAATGGATTTTGAAACCTCGAAAGATTCATTGTAAAACAATGGAACGATCTTCTGACCTTTTATTTTTTGTATGATTAGTAAATTCATAAATTCTCGATATTAATCGTTTCGTTGATGGTGTCGCCCTGTACAAAAAGTTTTCTGAAAGCGACTTTTACAGCATCATTCAGGATCTTTTGGGTTGTATTTCCTTTGATGATTCCGTGAATAAGAGCCGCCATGAAAGAATCTCCGCTGCCTACTCTTTCCAGAATTTTATCAGAATAGTAGTGTTCTGATATGAATAATTTCCCTTCGGAATAAAGGGTTGCAAAATAATGAACTTCATCTCCTTTTGTGAATCTGAAAGTATTGGCAATGCTTTCTACATTGGGATAAGATTTCTGAATTTCCAAAGCTGATTTTTCAGCCTGTTTTAAAAGGTTTTCATCATCAAAATTTCCGTTCAGATCGTATTGGATTGAAATGTCCAGAAATGCCTGAATTGACCATATATTTCCCATTAAAACATTCACAAACGGCATCAGCTTTGAGATTTTATCAAAAGGATTCTGATTCTGCCAAAGAGAAGCACGGTAATTCAGATCCAGAGAAACTTTGATATTCCGGGCATTGGCTTTCTTCATCAAATCAAAACATTTTTGAAAAGCATTCTCGCTCAAAGCCGGCGTAATTGTGCTTATATGAAGCCATGTAATATCCTGAAAAACTTTATCATCGGAAAATCCTGAAAAATCTGATTCTGAAAAAACGGAAGGAAAACGATCGTAGATCACTTTGGCATTTTGCATATCGCCATCAAAAGGAAGATAAAAGGTTCCCAGTCTGCCATTGGATCTTTCTGCGAGGATTTCCATTTTTTCTTGATTTAATTTTAATTCCAGTTGATCACCCAGATAATTTTCCGGTAATGCAGAATACAGAGAAACCTTATTTCCCCATTTGGAAAGAGCGGAAGCCACATTATATTCAGCTCCGCCTATATAAATTTTAACGGACTGATTTTCCAGCCAATTTCCATGAGAATCCGGAGCAAAGTGCAAAAGCAGTTCTCCGAAGCATAAAATTTTATTTGAATTTCCCTGATTCATTCTTAAAAATTGAAATAATTTTTGGCGTTGTAATAACAGATATCCTGAATTATCGCTCCAACCCATTTTTCGTCATCGGGAAGAAGCCCTTCTTCCATTTCTCTTCCGAACATATTACAAAGCAATCTCCTGAAATATTCATGTCTGGAAAACGAAAGGAAGCTTCTGGAATCGGTAAGCATTCCGACAAATGTGCTTATTAATCCAATATTCGAAAGGGTGTTCATCTGCTTCTGCATTCCATCCAACTGATCCAGAAACCACCATGCAGCACCGAACTGTATTTTTGACCGGATTCCTGACTGGTTGAAATTGCCTGCAAGAGAAGCCAGAACTTCATTATAAGCCGGATTTAAATTGTAAATAATTGTCTTTGCAAGTTTGTCTTCGGAATTGAGTTCATCAAAAAGAACACTCATCCTTTGAGCAAAATACCGCTCTCCGATTGCATCAAAACCTGTATTGACGCCAAGATTTCTCAGCATGAGGGAATTGTTATTTCTTGTTGCCCCTACGTGGAACTGCTGAACCCAGCCTTTATCAGAATACATTTTGCAAAGTTCTTTCAGAAGAAATCCGCAAAGCGCATCCGGATTGGAAAATGCAGGTTTGTTGCCTTTCAGAAATTCTGAAAACTCTTTTTCCAGATCTGAATTCCATTTCGTTGTGTCCGGAAAATATTCAAATCCATGATCAGAAACTTTAGCTCCAACCTCATCAAAATAATTGATTCTTGACTGAAGTGCATTCAACAAATCGGAAACAGAACTGATATTGATTCCGGAAGCTTTTTCGAGTTTTTTAAGGTTGAGAATATACGATTCGGGATCAATAATATTAATGTAGATATCCGGCCGGAAACTCGGCAGAGCGACTGTACTGAAACCGCCTGCTCTTAGTTTTTTATGATGTTCCAGCTCATCCGAAGGATCATCTGTTGTACAAAGTGCTTCCACTTTATAATTTCTGAGTAAATTCTGTGGTGTAAAATCAGGTTTCTGTAAGGAATCCAGCATTGAGCTGTAAACATCTGCCGCATTTTTACCGGACAAATATTCCTTAATTCCGAAAGTATTTTTTAGCTCAAGATGAGTCCAGTGAAATAGCGGATTCCGAAGCGTATAAGGAACGGTTTCTGCCCACTTAAGGAATTTTTCATTATCGGCTGCTTTTCCTGAAATGAAATGTTCATCAATCCCGAAATTCCGCATCGCGCGCCATTTGTAATGGTCGCCATCCAGCCAGATCGCCGTAGGGGAACGGAAATTATGGTTATGTGAAATGACATCAGGTTCCAGATGATTGTGATAATCGATGATGGGCATTCCTTCCGCATAGCCAAAATAGAGGTTCTCTGCTTTTGATGATCCCAACAAAAACGAATCTCCGAAAACGTCTTTATTTTTAATGAAATGACTCATTATTCAATTTAAAAAAAATTAAACTCCGCTGAAAGCACTAAAACCTCCATCAACGGGAATTAAAGCTCCGGTAATGAAGCTTGCGGCATCTGAACAGAGAAACTGTACAGTTCCGTTTAACTCTTCCACTTCCCCGAATCTCTGCATGGGTGTTTTGGCAATTACTTTTTTGCTTCTGTCCGTTAAAGATCCATCAGGATTCAGTAAAATGGCACGGTTCTGATCTCCGATGAAAAATCCCGGTGCTACTGCATTTACACGGACTTTATCTCCGAATTTTAAAGCCAGATCGGAAGCCAGCCATTGGGTAAAATTGGTAATTGCTGATTTTGCCGCTGAATATCCGGCGACTCTTGTAATTGCAGAATACGCTGCCATTGATGAAATATTAACAATGCTGCCGCTTTTCTGTTCCGCCATTATTTTTCCGAAAACATAGCTCGGATAAACAGTTCCGTTGATATTAAGGGCGGTTACCTCATCCCATCCGCTGATATTCATGTCGAAAAATGACTGTTCAGGAGATAAGGTTGCTGAAGGAATATTTCCTCCGGCGATGTTCAGCAAAATATCTATTTTACCATATTTTTCGATGATTTTTTCTGATGCATTTTCCAGACTTTCAATGTTCATTACATTGGCTTCCACGGCAAATGCATTATCTTCTGAACCTGCAAGTTCCTTCACACGGGACTGCAGTGTTTCGTGATTTCTTCCTAACATCACCACTTTTGCACCGGCTTCGATAAAACTTTTGGCAAGGCTTCCTCCCAAAACGCCGGAAGCTCCTGTAATGACTGCGACTTTATCTTTTATACTGAATATTTCGTTCATTTTTTATTTTTGATGAATGATGGTTGATATTGAACCCTTCGGGTTCGCTGTTCATTGTATTCTGTTTGCCATAGGTTTCACCTACGGTTATTTGTATTGAACCCTTCGGGTTCTTTCTCCTAAAGTTTTTTGTTCATTTCATTTTGTACGGCTGCCATTGCTCCTTCTATCTGTCCTAAAGCCAACATTCTTCCCAGGAAAGAGTATCCCGGATTATATCCTTTATCTTTATCTTCCGATAATAATCTTCCGTGATCGATTCTCATGGGCAGATCGGGATTTTCTTTTTCAAATACTCTTATTACATCGATTAACTTTCCTCTTCCGCCTAAATGATGTGCTTCAATAAAGTCTCCGTTTTCAAAAACATTGGTGCTTCTGAGATGAACAAATTTTGTTCTGTGAGCAAATTTCTGAGCCAGTTTCGGAACATCATTTTGTAGATTGGCACTAAGCGAACCTGCGCAGAAAGTGAGTCCGTTATGGGGATTGTCTACTGCATTCAGAAACCAGTCGATGTCTTCTTCGTTGGTGACAATTCTTGGTAAACCGAGTAAAGCGAAAGGCGGATCATCGGGATGAATACACATCTGGATATTCCATTCTTCACAAACCGGCATTATTTTTTCGAGGAAATATTTCAGGTTTTCGCGAAGCTTATTTTTATCTATACCATTATATAATGACAGTAAATTGTTAAATTTTTCTACGGGATTTAATTCGCCTTCTCTTATGTTTCCGTTGACGAATCCCTGTGTTTTCACAATAACTGAATCGATCAGATCATGGTTATCTTTTTCCGTGAGTGTATTTTTAAGTTCTTCAACTTTTTGAAGAATTTCCTCGATGTAGTCCTTTTCTGCTCCTTCTCTTTTAAGAATATGAATTTCAAAATACGCAAATCTTGCTTTATTAAAGTACAATGATGATGAACCGTCTTCCCATTCGTGGAAAAGATCTGTTCTTGCCCAATCTAAAACCGGCATAAAGTTGTAGCAAACCGTAGTAATGCCTGCTTTTCCTAAGTTTTCGAGACTTTTAATATAATTTTCTATTAAAAAATCACGGTCTTCACCTCCGTATTTGATCGCTTCGCTTACGGGAAGACTCTCCACAACAGACCAGCGAAGACCGTGACTCTCTATATAATTTTTGTAATCGTTAACAGCCTCTAAGCTCCAGATTTCTCCATTAGGAATATCGTGTAAGGCAGATACAATACCTTCCACCCCAATTTGTAAAAGGGTTTGTAATTTAATTTTATCGTTCTTCCCAAACCAACGCCATGTTTTTTCCATACCATTTAAAATTTTTAATTAAAAAACAAGGCAGATATTTTTTAGGATCTGCCCTGTGAACTATATATGAATGTGAAACTAACCGATTTCTAATAACCAGGATTCTGATATTTTGCTTTTTCATCAGCAGTTGCACCACTCATTGCATCGATTTGTCCTTGCGGAATCGGTCTCAGATAATGGAACGGCTGAATATTACGTGTTACGGTCTGCGGTGTATGGTTTCCATAAGCAGTACCTCCGATTTTATAAGTAGCTGCATATTCGCCCCACTTCTGTGTACGCACCAAATCGTACCATCTGTAGAATTCTCCGTAGTATTCACGGGATCTTTCTGCCAGAATATAATCAATAGTAATTACCGAAGGCGTTGCGGCTGTCATTGCGGCACTATTATCTGCAATGTACGTAGTGTTTTGAGCGTTATTAAATTTCCATTTACCTGCTCTTGCACGGATTACGTTAATTAAATCTCTCGCCGTCATAGAACCAGATGCTCCTTTTACGGCTGCTTCTGCTGCGATAAAGTAGAACTCTGAGAATTTTGCGACATTGAAAGGTCTTGTTAAACCTGCATTAGGATATCCTAATCCATTTGGATCATCCGTACGGTACGTACCGATTTTCCATAATCCCGGATAAACGATTCTGCTGATTCCGTTTGGTGCAACTACCCAATCTGCTCTTCCCGGCAAAGTACCTGCACCCACACCGTTTTGCCCTGCTCCTGAAGGATAAGTTGGCGTCTGGGAATCATCATTAAGGAAGCTCAGAATAGCTCCTCCCGGCTGTACAGGTAAATTATTGGCATTATACAGAACAGGGTTTGTAACACCTGCTTTGTCCCAGTTACCTCTGTAAGTCGTAACAAAAGTACCGTCATATCTAGAATCAGTAGTTTTATCAGCAAATGTATTCTGAATAACCCCAATCGGAGGAGCCATACGAACCCATGGACGTCCTAAAGACTGAGTAGCAGCACGCTGTACAGAACTTACAGCATTAAAGGTTGTTGCAGAACTGCTGCTCTTCAGGTTGGTGTAGTTCCAGGTCTGCATCCACGCAGCGAAGTTATCAGGAGCCCATCCTGAACCAAAACCTACAGGATCTGATTCGTTATAAAATGCACTTGCCTGAGTATGATCTGCATACAGCATACACTCGTTGTTTCTGTCGTTTGATCCTACATTTACATCGTAAAATGTAGGCTGCAAAGAATATGGACCGGGATTAGTTATTCCCTGCATAGCTGTGTCATAAGCCTGCTGGAAATACCATTGTGCATTATGTCCGTCCGGATCGGTTCTGGGAGTGTCCGGATACGTTGGAATGCTATTGGGATTCTGCAGCCACCATCCGTATGTAAGGTAGGCTTTTGCTAAAAATAATCTTGCAACATTTTTCGTTACTCCTCCTGTTACTCTTGGTGAAGCGGGTAAATTATCTATTGCTTTTCTGAGATCAGGAAAAATTCCTCTGGTATAAACTTCCGGAACGGTATTTCTCTTAGAAGTTGTTATCGCATTTGTATTCAGTGCAAGTTCTCCTGCTCCCAAATCTAACGGGACTCCTCCATACGTCTGAACCAGCATAAAGTAATCAAATGCTCTGAAGAATCTTGCTTCGGAAATTAATGATTCTGCCACGCCAAACTGCGGACCTCTTTCTACAATTCCGTTTGCGGTATTAATTGATGGGAATACAGATCCCCAAATCATACTCGGAGGGAAAGAAGATGGTGTAACGTTACCATTTCCTGAAAAGTCCAATTCTTTAAAGTTTCCGTCTGCACTCTGTGCAAAAGTAGATTCGTCGGTTCCGTTCTGGCAGTTACTCATGAAGTAGCCGTTACCATACAATAAACGCAAACTTCTGTATAAAGATGTTACCCCTGCTGTTACCCCATCCGGCGTATTAAAATAATCCACCGTATAGTTAGATCTTGGCTGTTCGTCCAGAATTTCATTACAACTGGATAAGCAAAGCGAGAAGAAAAACGCTCCTAAAACTATTTTTTTATTAAACTTGATCATGATTTTGTAATTTAAAAAGATAAATTGATTCCCATTAGATAATTACGTGTAGACGGGTTATTGGTTCCTATAATCAGCTGACGCGCGTTATAAGGAAGACTGCTGTTTACCGCCTGATTCTGGTTACCGTAAGAGTTCGGTTCCGGATCCATCCCGGATTCTTTATGATATGGAGAGAAAAGAACGAGAGGATTAGTTACGGTTACATAAATTCTTAAACTATTTAATTTCAGATCATCTAAAAATTCTTTCTTCAAATTATAACCTAGTGTTATTGTTCTCAGTTTAAGATATGATCCATCGAAGTAAGCAAGAGTAGAACCGTATTTCGGGTTGTCTCCACTCATTATTCCTCCGGGTTTAGGATATCTTACATTCGGGTTTTCTGCCGTCCAGTAATCTACATCCACGTTATTCCCTCTTCCCGTTAATCTGTTAAGATATCCCGAAGAACCATAAATCGAGCTGATTAAAACACCACCGTGCTGAAATGCACCTACAGTACTCAATTCAAAATTTTTGTAAGCGAATCTCATGTTGAAACCACCCTGCCAATCCGGAGCAGTATCGATAATTTGTCTGTCGTCCGGACCAATTGCTCTTACCGGAGTACCATCTGCATTGTAACCGCCGGTGTAAAGGACTTTAATCATTCCTACATTACCCCCCGGTTCCAATATATTCAGGTAAGGATCTCCCTGCTGCCACAAACCAATGTTCTGATAGTCATAGATCGCGTTGATATTATGTCCTACAAACCAATTGTTCGCTACATCACGGATAGTCCCTGAATTCAAAGCTAAAATCTGATTTCTGTTGGCATACCAGTTAACCCCTGCATCCCAGCTGAATCCATCAGGATTGTTTATAATCGTACCATTAAGTGAAACTTCCCAACCTTTGTTTTCTATCTGTCCTATGTTGTTCGTTACACTCGCAATACCTCCGGATATAGGAAGATTTGTCGGAGATAAAACCTGTTCTGTTTTAGTTCTGTAATACTCTACAGTACCTGTCAATCTATTATTAAATAATCCGAAATCCAAACCGAAGTTATTGGTTTTAGAGTATTCCCAGCCCAGCTCTGGATTTGGTGCAGTAGTAATATAAACCCCTGTCGTATTGGTATTTCCGAAATTATACGGAACAACCCCTAAAGTTCCTTTGGTAGTGTACGGACCAACCGCCTGATTGGAAGTCTGCCCCCATCCGTATCTTAATTTGAACTGGTTGATGGCTTTGAGACTCTGCATGAAAGATTCATTCGCCAAATTCCAGCCTAACGATATTGCGGGATAGGTATGCCATTTGTTACCCGGTGCCAAAACAGATGCACCATCTGCACGAAGCGTTGCCGTAATCATATACTTATTATCGTAGGTGTACATAGCACGTCCCATATACGATATAAGCCCTCTCTGTATATATATCTGATCTTCAGGCTTTACAGATATATCTGCTTGTGGAGACTGTCCCAAATTGTAATACTGGAAAAAGTCTGCCGGTACATTTTTGGCACTCATATAGCTGCTGATATACCGATTGCCTTCTGCAGAATATAAAGCTACAGCGTTGATCTTATGTTTTCCAAAAGTTTTGTCATAGGTTAATAAATTTTCTAAAGTCCAGTGATAAGTCTGACTGTTTCCTTTTCCTGCACTGGATGGAGCTGCCGCATTCACATTGAAAACCCCTACTCCTGTATAGTTTCCGCTGTTAGAAGTGGTATAATCCAAACCGACATTTAATCTGTATTTCAAACCGCTAATCGGTAAGCTTACTTCTCCATATAAATTATTGTATGAAGAAAGACCTTTGCTTTCATCTACATATTTATCCCCCAGATTTTCGAGGGTCTTTCTGATATATACCCAAGACTGATCAATATTCGATGCCGTACTGATGGTTCTTTTAATACTTCCATCTGCATTATAAGGGTTTGCTAAAGGAGAGTTGCCCAGAACCGGCGCTCCTGCCACTCCGTTACCATCCGACACGGTATAGTTGGTATTGGATGTAAATCCGAATTTGAAGCTTTTACCAACCTGCTGATCCAGAGCGATCCTTAATGAGAATCTTTCATAACTCTGGATCGGAATTAAAGCATCCTGTTTAAAATAGGATAAACCTACGTTATAATTACCACCTTCTGTTCCACCTGAAACCCCTACATCATGACTGGTCATCATCGCTGGTTTATAATACAGCTTTTGCCAGTCTGTATTGGTGTCTAACGTTTCATCTTTTCCTAATCCGTAAATATTTCCTGCATCAGCTCTTAATTTAGCCAATTTAGGACCATCCATCATCGGAAACCTTGAAAACAAGGTCTGAACTCCTGTAAAAGAATTGTACGTAAATCTCGGCTTCTGACCTTTGGAGCCTCTGTTGGTTGTTACCAAAATAACTCCATTTGCTCCTCTGGAACCATAAATTGCAGTTGCAGAAGCATCTTTCAGGATATCTATACTTTTAATGTCACTGGAACTGATATCACCAAGTGATCCCACAAACGGAATTCCATCAAGAACAATTAACGGATCATTAGCATTGGGTGTTAAAGATCTTGTTCCTCTGATGCGAATTTGCATGCTGGCTCCTGGCTTGGTAGAGGTCTGGCTAATATCGACACCTGCTGTTCTTCCCTGCAATGCCTGAGTAATGTTAGCAGTAGGTACTTCTCTTAAAACATCACCTTTTACGGATGCCACAGAGCCTGTTACCGCTTCTTTTCTTTGGGTTCCGTACCCGATTACCACTACTTCTTCTATTTTTTTCTCCTTAGCAACAGTATCTTTTTTACTCTGAGAATAGGCTAAACCGGAAGGTAATAAAGCCATCGCAAAAAAGAGCGCTGCTTTATTGGTTTTAGCTAAATAAGATCGATTCATAATTATTACGTTTAATATTAGGGTTGAATAAAAAGGCTATTAATAATTATCGTATTGAAAAATCCTTAGTGTTTAGCAGCCTTTTTATGTTTATTTAGATATACATATTCACAATCGCTTCAAACAGTTCCTGCTTTCCGCTTTTTGGCTGTGGTTCCCCAATTTCATGAGCTATCCTCTGAAGATCTTCCAAAGTAAGCGTTCCTGCTTCAAAAGCCTTTCCGTTTCCGTTATCGAAAGATGCGTAACGGTCTGTTCTCAGTTTTTTATAATCTGAATTTTCAAGAATATCTGCTGCGGCTAATAATCCTTTCGCAAAAACATCCATTCCCGAAATATGAGAAATAAATAAATCTTCAGGATCAATAGAGTTTCTTCTGATTTTAGCATCGAAATTTACTCCTCCGTTTCCTAAACCTCCTGCAGGAAGTAATACCAGCCATGCCTGAACCATATCTAAATAATCTACCGGAAACTGATCTGTATCCCATCCGTTCTGATAGTCTCCCCTGTTTGCATCGATGCTTCCTAAAAGTCCTGCATCTACTGCCACCTGAAGTTCGTGCTCGAAAGTATGTCCTGCCAGTGTTGCGTGGTTCACTTCAATATTTAATTTAAAATCTTTATCTAATCCGTAATGTCTCAGGAAGCCGATCACCGTTTCAGAATCGTAATCATACTGGTGTTTTGTAGGCTCCATCGGTTTTGGCTCAATAAGGAAAGTTCCTGTAAAGCCCTGCTGACGGGCATAGTCTCTGGACATGGTAAGAAAACGTGCCAAATGGTCTTTTTCACGCTTCATATCGGTATTTAAAAGACTCATGTAACCTTCTCTTCCTCCCCAGAACACATAGTTTTCGCCACCAAGAGCAATTGTAGCATCAATAGAATTTTTAACCTGAGTTCCTGCGCAGGCAACAACATCAAAATTCGGGTTCGTGGAAGCTCCGTTCATATATCTTTCGTGAGTGAAAACGTTTGCAGTTCCCCATAAAAGTTTAATTCCGGTTTCCTGTTGTTTTTGTTTTGCATATTCCACTACAGCCTGAAGGTTTTTTTCGTAATCCTTCCAGTTATCGGCAGGATCTACCAAATCTATATCATGGAAACAATAGTAATTGAAGCCCATTTTAGACATAAATTCGAAACCGGCATCCATTTTATGCATTGCTCTGGTTACCGCATCGTTTCCGATGTCCCATGGATGATGAATTGTTGGTCCTCCAAACGGATCGCTTCCGTTTGCACATAAGGTATGCCACCAAGCCATCGCAAAACGCGTCCAGTCTTTCATAGGTTTTCCCATCACAATTCTTTCTGCATCATAATATCTGAAAGCCATTGGATTTCTGCTTTCTTTCCCTTCAAACTTGATTTTGTCGATACCTGTAAAAAACTCTTTCGTACCTGTTAAAGTGTTCATATATTTGTTATAATTTTTAGTTTAATTTTAAAATTCAACATAAAGTTTCCCTGCTCACTGATCCTTGAGGGTCAATAAGTACAATAAAAAATCTTTTTGTATTGGTGATTATACTATTTCGTTAAGATGCTGTTTCCATCTCGAATAGGCTTCTAAGTATTGTTCTCTTTTTTCCAGTTGCGGTTCTATTACGGCGATTCTTTCCAGAGAGGCAAAGGCTTCTTTAGCATCTGCGTAAAAGCCGATTCCCATTCCTGCGGCTCTTGCAGCACCTACCGCTCCGTCGGTATCATAAAGTTCAATAACGGCATTGCTTACTCCGGCTAATGATTTTCTGAAAATTGAACTCAGGAACATATTGGCATTTCCTGCCCGAATTACCTGAATATCCATCCCGATATTTCTCATGATATTCATTCCGTATTCGTAAGAAAATACAATTCCTTCCTGCGCGGCACGCAGAATATCTCCTTTGGTATGGATATTAAAATTAATTCCGTGGATGGAGCAGTTGGTTTCCTTATTTTCCAGCACTCTTTCTGCTCCGTTTCCGAAAGGAATGATGCTTAATCCTTTGGCTCCTACCGGTGAAAGGGATGCCAGATCGTTCATGTCTCCGTAAGAGGATAATGATGTTGCAAAATTCTGTTTTAGCCAGGAGTTTAAAATTCCTGTTCCGTTAATGCAAAGCAAAACTCCCAATCTTGTTAATTCTTCTGTATGATTTACATGTGCAAAAGTATTAACCCTTGATAATGTATCATATTCCAACTGATCCAGAACGCCATAAACTACGCCTGAAGTTCCTGCTGTGGAAGCGATTTCTCCGGGATTGAAAACATTGAGTGACAATGCATTATTGGGCTGATCTCCTGCTCTGTAGGAAATGGGAGTTCCTTCTTTTAAGCCTAATTCCTGCGCCGCTACGGCAGAAACTGTTGACTGAATCCCGAATGTAGGTACGATTTCAGGGAAAAAGCTTTTCGGAATCCCGTAATAATTAATGACATCTTCTGAGATGCAATTGTTTTTAAAGTCCCAGAAAATCCCTTCTGATAGACCTTCAACCGTAATACCGATCTCTCCGGAAAGTCTCATGGCGATGTAATCTCCGGGAAGCATTATTTTATCTATTTTCCCGAAAATTTCAGGTTCATTTTCTTTTACCCATGCTAATTTTGATGCGGTAAAATTCCCCGGCGAATTCAGCAAATGGGATAAGCATTTCTCTTCTCCGATTGCTTTAAAGGCTTTTTCACCGTAAGGAACAGCGCGACTGTCGCACCAGATGATGGATGGTCTTAGCAGGTTCTGATCTTTATCTACTAAAATTAAACCGTGCATTTGCCACGTAATACCAATTCCCTTAATGTCTTCTGCATGTATACCGGCTTCATGCATTACCGCTTCATGTGCCAATTTCAGATTTGTCCACCAGTCGACAGGATTCTGCTCTGCCCAACCCGGATGTACCGCAGTAATTTTCATTTCTTTTTTAGGAGAAAATTCGGATGCGATTACTTTTCCGCTGGATGCCTCGATGAGACAAACTTTCACAGAAGAACTGCCGATATCATAGCCTAGTAAGTACATATAGTTTTAAAAAGGTATTATTTTATTAGTTTAGTATTGTTTTTCTTGTAAATTTTGGCATCGAATTTATAATATCGGGCTGCGCGGTGTGATACATTTTTTTCAATCTCATCCAATGGAATGATGTAATTGAATGAAGATATTTTTTTATGAAAGTTCTTAATATCAATTTGTTTTTCACTTAATGCACTGTACAACTGGTAAAGCTGTCTGATGGTGAATTTTTTGGGAAGCAGCTCAAAAATAATTGAGAAATCCACTTCTATCCATTTTCTTACCTCCCCCAAAGATTCATTAATAATCTTATTATGATCAAACGGCAGAGAGGGAACCTCATCTATGGGAAACCAATCTACTGTACTGTATTTTGTACTGTTAATCTTATGATCAATCTTACACAGAGAAAGATAAGCAACGGTAATAATCCTGTCGATATGCTGTTTGTACTCTGTTCCCATCCATTGGATGTCGTTTTCATTATTGGCTCTCATAGGATCTGCAAAACACTTAAACTGTTTCAGAACCATCTTTTTAATTCCTGTAAGCTCGTGCAGTACTCTTTCTGCAGCATCGTCCACATCTTCATCACTAAAAATAAGACTTCCCGGAAGCTTTATCTGTTTTTCCTGGTCCAGATGTCTTTCTACCAATAAAATATTTAATCTGTTTTCGTGGTCGAAACCAAAAACAACACAATCAACCGAAACATAGGTATGTATAAAATTGGGGCTCATGCAAGTGTTAACATTTATGTAACATGACAAATATAAAAATTCAAATGAATAAAAAAAATAAATTTCACACTAAGACCTAAATATCAGCAATTTACATATCGATTTTTTATGAAAACATTCACATACAAATTATGATAAGGTTATCATTAAAATTACACTTATCGATATTGTAACCGATCAGTTAACAAGTATTTATGATGAAGAATACGGGAAGAAAAGAGGTGCTTTTTTCAGAAAAATATTATGATAAGAATTAGAAAAAAATAAATCAAAAAAAAACATAAACAAGTGTAAAAAAAACACTTTTAAACAAAAAAAACGTTAAAAATTGATATTATTTTTTACCATTTTTGCACGTAAGCCATCGGAAAATTACAAATAACAGAATTTTAGTAGGTTTTGAAATAAATTCTCCGCAGGAAGAAATCATTAATAAAATGTTTAAAGACACACTTGTTGAAGTCACAAAAAAACCGGCATTGGAAGTTAACTTCAAGCCGGTTTTTATTTTATCCTGATTGTAATTGATTATCCCGTTGTTTAAGCTAATTTAAATTAACCACAAAAGGCGCAAATGATGGGCTAAACTTGTATGTAAATGTGATTACAAATGAAGTTCATACCAACCTTAAAAATCTCTGATGTTTTATGCTTTTGAGGGTTTAAAATATTCTAATCATTTCATTTTGGCGCGTTGGATTGAAAGAAAATATTTATGTTGACTGAAGTTCAGCAGTCTGTTGCTGTTCATGCGGAAATTTTTCCCTGTTGTTTTCACGTTCGAGAATCAGCCATGCTGCATCCAGCATTTTGATGAGGTGCAAATACGGATCTACTATATTGCGCTCCGGTACATTATTAAACGTTCCGAGCGAGAAATACACGACTTCCGAGAGAAACTCCTCGAATTCCTCAAGACGGTATTTTTTAAAGGCTTTCCTGAAAACTTTTGCCGGATCGCGATATTCTTTTTCCGACAATGAACCCTTCAAAATCGGATTTTTGTGTTCCGAAAGTTCATGAACCAGCCATTTTCCTCGATCTTTTCTAAGGGAATATGCTGCGCGAATAAACGACCGGAGCGACTGGTGAAAATAAAAGATAACGGAAGGATCTTCCGGAATCCGTGTTTTGCGCTGTGCGGCGTATTGTATGATGAGATTTAGGCGTTCTTTGGCTGTTGTCCAATCATGAAACTGGAAAAATACTTCCATCAGTGAAAGTGCGGAATGTTTATTCCGACCGCACCAAAAACGGGATTCAAAATCTATGCTGTTCTTTTTCATACGAAGAATGTTTTGTGTTTTATTGTTTTTTGGGTAGCTCTTTTGCTTTACGTTGTTGCAAAATTGATTTTACAAATATAAATAAAAAATTAAAAAAGGATACTTATAAGTATCCTAAATTTTAACTTCAAACATAGAATTTTACAGTTAATGAATGAAATTGATCTTACTAGCTGTAAAAAAGCACTTGGGTACAGAATTTCTGAATTAAGAAAGAAAATTATAAATCCCGAAACCAATAAACCTATTTCACAGGAAGAACTGGGTTTAAGGACTGGTCATGCGAAAAAGACAATCGGAGAATTAGAGCGAGGCAATACGAATCCACGCTATGATACTTTGCTTATTATATGCAGGGAACTTAATGTTACGATTCAAGAACTCTTTGATTTTGATATGAAGAAATATATCAAACTTGCTAATAAATCCTGACGAGAGTTTTTTGAAAAATTTAGAATTTAAGCAAATCTATCTTGAATTGAAATAAAAGTTGATATATATATGAATTAAATATTATTGAATATTTATTAGAATATGTGTTAGTGAAAGTTTACGTTGAGACTTAAAATAAAAGGACTTATAAATTTTAATCTCAGACTTTTCCGCAAAATTTTTAGTTACATCAATTACATCAGTTAACTCTGTATCTCTTATACTTAAGCCATCAATAAATAAAAAATAAGATTCAACCAATCGAATAAAATCTTTAGCTGTACAATAGCAAACTAAAAATTTATCAGGAAGCCCCAAAACGTCATAGTTATTAATAAGTTTTGCAATATGATTTGTTATAGTTGTCTTGTTTAAATATTCTAAATTCATTCCTTCATAAAATGTCAAAACATTTCCATTATTTGACTCTATCTTAATATCAATTTCACCTGTAGTTTTACCTGTTTCCGACAATCCATATCTTGATTGATCTTTGCTTATAACTCCCATGCTGGATAACTCATTACTAATAAAACTATTTCTTGAATCCTCATGTTTATCAATAATTTTGCTTAAACCTTGTAACTTTGAAATTGCTGTTATTATATCATAGATTATATCTTTTTTTGAATTTGTCGAGCGATACTTGAAAAGTAGATCATTAATATTAACTGTTAATGCAGATTTAAAGC
This sequence comes from Chryseobacterium gambrini, assembly GCF_900156825.1. Lineage (GTDB taxonomy): Bacteria > Bacteroidota > Bacteroidia > Flavobacteriales > Weeksellaceae > Chryseobacterium > Chryseobacterium gambrini. Next base: position 63,373 of record NZ_FTOV01000018.1, read on the forward strand.
AATCAATTGTAGAACGCCCTGTATCAATAAATTTTTTCAACACTGTATTAGGGAAATAATTGGGTTCCTGATTATTAATACATATGGAGCAATTGCATGCAAATTCTTCATGATATTCCTTACTTTCTTGCATTTTAAAAAGTTGAAAAATTTGTGAAATTTCATTTTTAATTAAACCATACAAATCTCTATTATCTAAGCCAGATATAGTAACATTTATTGTTTTAGAGAGCTTGTCAGAAATAACCAATGCACTGGATGAATTGTAATTAAAGATCGCACCGTTTTTCCAATAATTATCAGAATTTAATAAATAAAAAAGTTTGCAAATAAGCCGACCAAGAATACCATCGGGCAAAAAATTAAATTTATAACGAAACTGAAATATATTTTCTTTTGAAAGCACATCCTCTATAGCATGTTGATTTGGCACTTCATTTTTAAGAAGTTCAGGTATTACATATTTATCTGAAGAGCCAACAGTTTTAAAACAAATTTCAAACCTATCCATCAGCTCAAGCAGTTGTATATGAGTCTCAACAGGATACTTTTCTAAATCTAAATAAGTCTCAAGATCAGAATAGGAAAATACACCATAATTTTTCTGAATGGCTATCGTATCAATTAATGAATATACTGCTTTTGTAGCCCATTGAGGGTTTATAATTATTATATTGCGTAAAAGAGGGAGATTTTTAAAATGTATTATTTCACCAATATCATGTAGATAATCACTTATTAATTCTAAATAAGTTCTTGACATATCATAAATAATTTCCTCACATAAATTTTTAAAATCTGAGATTGAAATATAATCCTTATCTACTTCTCCTAATTTTCTCCTAATTTGAATCCAGCTTGTAGGTAGTTCTTCACCTATATGATCAAGTCTTCTTACAGTATCATTTAAATTGGTTAAAAAAATATTTAAACCATCCTTTGTAAGACAAGATACTTGGTAAAATCCAACAATATTTGGGAACATTTCTTTATACTTTTTTTCATCAATACTGATAAACCTCAAATCAGATTTATTCATTACTATCAACAAAGGGCTACCATTACCTAATAAATTTACAATATTAAGCCAGTAATCAAAATCTTCTTCAAATGTATCTTTACGCGGTTCCCAAACAAATATATATATTGACCTTTTAGTTAAAAAAAACTGATGAGTACTATGATATATTTCTTGACCTCCGAAATCCCATAAATTGACTCTAATTTCTCTTTTTATTTCGAAAGAGCTGTCAAGTGAATTTTTCATCATAATTTCCATTTGCTTCTCTTCCTCTAAAAAGCTAAATGTTTCAGAAAAAGAGCAGTAAAATTTGGAACCGACTCTCTCATCAAAATCAATTTCGTACTCTTCAATTTCATCTTTTGAAAAAACTTCAAAAACATTTTCAATTTCATGATAACTATTATAATGTGGTGGCTGTGCAGGAAAAAAAATTTCTAATTCCATTTTGTCGATAGTGATGCCATGTGTTACAGCTTCGTTACCCAATTGTATTTCTATTGTAGGGTCTTTTATTACTTTCATTAAAGTCGTTTTACCAACCTCTCCTCTTCCAACAAATATTAATTTTGTTTCATAAAATCTCTGCTTTTCTTTATATTTTATTTGGTTTAAATATTCTTGAATATACTGTACATTATAACCTTCAATAGAAAGTGGTAAATTGTGTAAAAAGGGATTATCATTAAAAAAAATTTTATTACATGATAAATAATTTAGACTGTGTGGTATATCATAAAGAAAATTTTTTGATATATTTAAAACTTCTAGCTGGTATATTATATCGTATTCAAATTCAATACTATATATATAATTATTTGATAAATTCAGAATTTGCAAATTTTTTAGCTTTGCGATGTCCTTAGGCATTTCAGAAAAAAAATTGTAACTCAAATCGAGTTCTATTAAGCTATGAAGATCTGATATTTTATCCGGTAGTTCACTTAGATTAAGAGAGCTTAAATCCAAATAATGACTATTATTTTCACGAGCATATTTGATCCTATCAATTGCTATATCACGATTTTTTAAACTTTTCATTATTTCCTACAAAGATTAGTTTATTAAAGATAGGAGATTATTAAATTAAAAATTAACTTTAGTAAGCAATTAAGATTACTTTTATTTACAATTTAGCATTACTCTATTTCATATTGTTAGAATATTATAAAAATTTGATTTAGCATTTGATTTAAAAAATTGTATTCGTAATTTTATTTGCGACATATAATAAAAACCACTTTAAATAATGATTCCAGCAAAAATTTTTATTGATGAATTCGGTAATGCACATCTTGACCTTTCCAAAAAAGGTACATTTTCACATTTTATATATACATCTGTAATTATAAAAGAAAATGACACAAACAAAGCAAGGAAGATACTAAAAGAAATTTGTAGTAATTATAAATTAGGTGATGATTTAAAGTCAAAAAACATCAAAAAGAAAAACTTTAAAAAAAGAAAAGAAATTCTGCTAGAATTCATAGAAAAGTTAAATTTTGTTGTAGATGTTATGGTTGTTGATAAATCTAAATTATCAGGTGATGGACTAAAGATAAAAAGAACTTTTTATAAATATTTTCAATCTTTATTTGTTGAAAAATATAATAATATATATGAAAGCTATTCCATAAATGCGGATAAAGTGGGTGAAGAATTTAAAAATGAACTTCAAGATTATGTGAGAAAAAAAAGCATTAGTCGTGATCTTTTTAATCCAGACAGAAATTTTGAAATATTTGATGATAAAGATGAAAAACTGATTCAAATAGCTGACTTTATCTCCGGTTGCTTAGGAAAAGTTTTTTGTACAAGTCATTTTGATAAGCAATATATTGAACTGTTTAATCTTCTGCATGCAAGAACTTCAATTTCTTATTTTCCTTTTGAAAGCTATATAACTAAAGAAATAGAAAATAAACCTGAACTTGACAGGCAAATCATGATGATGAACTATCAACTTATTGAAAGGTTTTTTGACTCTTCAAAAAGTGAAAAAAGCAAAGAGAAAGCAAGATTGTTAGAATATCTTAGATTTCAGTCTGAATTAAATCCTAATCGCTTGGTTTCAACTAAGGAATTGTTAATCTATTTAAACAATTTCTTCCCAAATATAAAAAATGAGAGAATTAGGACATTAATCAGAGATCTTAGATATGAAGGATTATTTATTGTGAGCCATTCAGGAAAGCCTGGATATAAGCTAGCTACTAAATATTCGGATGTTTCGGAGCACTTTAATCACTTTTTAAAATATGTTGTTCCAATGCTTCAGAAGGTAAAAATTCTGAACCAGACATTATCTCAAAACTCTTTCAATGATATTAATCCTATAGAGAAGGATCCTCATATGCAAAAGCTAAAGGAATTAGTTGCGGGAATTTAATACTTAAAAAGTTTTAAATGAACGTTAGAATATAGCATATTCTTTGGTTTTCCAAACTTATCCAATTATGAAATAAATCACCGAAGCTCACATCTTTCTTATTCCTAAAAACGGATTAATTGTAAAACAGTCAAGATAACATTATTATCAATAACCTTCTATTAGATACAATACAAACAAAAAATCCCGGACAACCGGGATTTTAAATTTCATATTCAAACTTACTTTATCTCCACAGGAACCGAGATTTTATCCCAATCCATCGAGAATCCGTTTTTATTTATTTTGTAAACCAGAGTTTCCTGTTTTGCAGGCAGTGCTTTTGTTTTTACGTCTACACGTAAAGCATCTTTTGCCTGTTCGTATTTGTAGGCGCCCCACTGTTTTGCCTCTTTGTTGAAGATGGCAGTCCATGTTCCGCTTTCTTTAGGAATTAAGAAAAAGCTATACTTTCCGGCAGGAAGTTTTTTACCCTGAACGGTAATATCTTTATCCGTTTCAAAAGTGGTGGCTTCATTCGCTCCCGCACGCCAAACCTGATCATACGGTTCCAAACCTCCCCAAATGGTGCGCCCTTTAACAGAAGGACTGCTGTAAGCGATCGTAATATTGGCATCCTTAATCTTTCCGGTTGCCGTAGCAGGAGGACTTGCCGGTTTTTTGGTGTCCTGTGCAAAAGCGTTTACCGACAGCGTCATGGCTGCCACAAGAACGGTAGCCGATTTAAAAATTGTTTTCATAATACTATTATTTGTCTGTTTATTTTTATGATTAAAATTGTTTCAACTTAATAACAAACTTGTCTATACTTTTTTACCGCAGAATATTTTAACACTTTAGTTGTTTAAGTTCACTACTTAAATGGGCAAAAAAGAGCATATAAGTTAAAAAAAAATCAAAGATTTTTTCTCTCTGCGGACTTTTGAAATACTTTAAATAAATCCAATAAAGTCTTTTGTCTCTTTTGCGGTTAAATTTAAAATTAGTTTAAACAAACTTAACGATAACAATCAAGACGCAAAGATTTTATCTGCAATAAAATTAAGCATCAATCCTTATTGAAAATCTTCGATTTTCTTGCGCCTTAAAGATTTGAGACGAATAAAAATCTTGCGTCTTTGCGTTTTCCAACAAGTGCTCTAAAGAAAATTCTAACATTAAGCATTTAAGCTAGTTAAAATGATCTTAAAGGAAATCAATACATTGATTTTTATTAAGTTTTTTAAGCCAAAGAGACTTAACTTCTTAATGGTAAAAATAAATTATACATTTAAAAACGCTCTTATTATCCGCTTACGAAGTTACTGCTTTCGGCTTATAAAACACCAACCCGATTGCAGAAAATACAATCACCGCCGCTGCGCCGATCACATTAAGCCAGAGAAAGGAAACAACATCGAACTGATAAACGGCAATCACGGCAATTTCAGATAAAATAGCTGCAATAAATACATTCGCCCCATTGATTTTTTTAAAGTAAAAAGCCACAAGGAAAATCCCCAATATCGGTCCGTAGAAAAGGGAACCCAATACATTCACCGCTTCAATAAGAGAACCCATCTGTGTAGCAAACATGGCTACTCCGATGGAGAAAATTCCCCACGCTAAAGTGTGCAGTCGGCTGTATTTCAGTTCGGTTTTATCATCCGGAATTTCTTTTTTAAAGATCAGATGAACATCTTTTAAGGAACAGGCAGCAAGAGAATTCAGCGCCGCCGAAATAGAACCCCAACTCGCAAGGAAAATAACGGCAAACAGCAACCCGATCATTCCAACAGGCAACGTATTTTTCACGAAATACAGGAAAATATAATTCGTATCCGTTTTCTCGGCATTAAAGTTTGACTGATTGATGGCTTCTTCTACTCTTCCGTGAAGTGCTTTTACCTGAGACTGCGTATTTTTAAAATCCTGAATTTTTGTTTCAAGCTGGGAGGAATTGTTTTGTTTTAACTGTAAAATTTCCTTCGATTCTGCATTAAATTTTGTCTGCAAATCCTGATGTTCTTTTTCAAAAACCGCTGCCTGTTCGGGTTTCGTTTCCTTTAAATGCTGATAAGAACGTTCGTTAAAATAAATCGGAGCCGGTTTCAGAGAAAAGAAAGCAAAAAGCAAAGCGCCAATTAAAAGAATTGCAAACTGCATCGGAATTTTAACCAATCCGTTCAGCAACAAGCCCATTTTTGCATTGGTATTGTCTTTCGCCGTAATATATCTCCCAACCTGACTCTGGTCTGTCCCGAAGTAAGAAAGCGCCAGAAAAAAACCGCCAATTAATCCGCTCCAGATGTTGTATTTGTCTTTCCAGTCGAATTCCGTGGTGATGACATTCAGCTTTCCGGATTTCCCCGCCAGATAAAGCGCATCTTTAAAACCGATTCCATTCGGCATATTTTCAATAAGCAAATACCCCGCAAAAGCCATAGTTCCTAAAATAATGAGAAACTGTAGTTTTTGGGTGTGCGCGATGGCTTTTGCTCCGCCAACGTAGGTATAAATTAACAGAATTCCGCCTGTTAAAACATTCGTTAGATAAATATTCCAGTTTAAAACGCTGGATAAGATGATACTCGGCGCATAAATGCTGATTCCTGTCGACAAACCTCTCGAAAAAAGGAAAAGCAGTGAAGTAAGTACCCTTGTTTTCTTATCAAAACGGTTTTCTAAATATTCATAAGCGGTGTAAACATTCAAACGCTGAAAAATCGGGATAAACGTAATACAGATCACAATCATCGCCAAAGGCAACCCAAAGTAATACTGCACGAAACGCATTCCGTCTGTATACGCCTGTCCCGGCGCCGAAAGAAATGTAATGGCACTTGCCTGAGTCGCCATAATTCCGATCAGCACAATGTACCATGGCATTTTATTGTCTGCTTTCAGGTAAGATTCGTTGCTTTTCTGTCCACGCCCGATAAATACGCCGTACACAACCACTGCAACCAGTGTACAAATAAGAACTGCCCAATCTATCGTACTCATGCCCAGAATTTAGTAAACCAATAATAAAAAACGATCTGCAATACCAAAGCGAGCGCCAGTAATATGTACCATGTACTCCAATTTTTAAGTGGCTTGTTCATCAGTTTTTCTGTGCAGATAAAAAGTTTAAAAATAAACGTGCCGCCCCAACATTTCCCGCAGGTAACTGCCTGAAAAATGCCAACGGGGTATAAATAAAATTCCCCTTTCCGTATGGGGCATATAAAGTAGATCCCTGCAAAGGCTCTTCACCGATGTCATGCATTTCAAAAAGCGGTTCATACGCCGTATCCCACTGATCCGGAAAATACGCGCCGCGTTCCTGTACCCAGCCTTTAAAATCATCTGCCGTAATCTTGTTCGGGAAATTCAGTAATTTATGATTCGGTTTTAAAAATGTAACCTCTGCATTTTCTTCAGTAACGCGTTTACTTGTGGCAATACGGAAATTATAGATTCCCAATTGATCGACGGTTGTATCCTGACTGGTGTTATACTGCATCACCAGATTTCCTCCGGCTTTTACATAAGACCATAAAAAAGGCATCCAGCGACCGAGCTTTTTCTCTGTGTTATTGGCACGAATTCCCAATATGATGGCATCATATTGAGCCAGTTTGTTTTGACTGCCGTTTCCGCTGTAAAAATCTTCGTCTTTCAGAACATCAACCTGAATCCCCGCAATTCTCAGAAATTCAGGAATAAAATCTCCCGCACCTTCTATATATCCTACTTTTTTAACCTTTGCCTGAATGTCACCTTTCATTACGGTTACCGTTGCAGGTGCAAAATATTGCAGGGAAGGTAAATGCGGATATTGAATTAATACTTGTTTTTTATTGTAAGTGACTCCATCTGCGACAAAATTAGCATCCAATTGTAAACGAGACGCATTTATTTTGCTGAGTTTATTTTTGGGAATTATATAATCGATGGTTGTTTCTTTTCCATTGAATGAATTGACATCTGTACTGCCTAATTGTTCTCCGTTGTACATCAGATTAATTTTACCATTGCTGAACGATTTATCTGAATTAATTTTCACATTCAAGCTTACCTGTAAATCTTCATTTTCTTTGACCATATAAAGCGGCTGCGTAAATTTCAGTTCCAGAGCAGGAACAATGCGCAAAGCTTCTACCACATCACCTCTTACCGGATCTAATTTTTTGAACGATAAAGGAAGCTTAACCTGAAACCTTTCCGAGCCGATTTTTAAATCCACCCAAACATTCAGTGGTGATTCTGCTTCCGGCAAACCAATTAACGTATCATTCGGAACTGAAAAAGTTGCCGCGTTCGTGGCGGGTTTTGACAACCAGTAAGGTTCTGTGAGTGCTGCATCTGATGGAACCTGAATGTCATGCTGAATGGTAATTAAAGAATCTTTTGAAAGGTTTCTGTTGAAACTTTCAGATTGATTTAGCCATTTTACATTTTCTAAAACAACAGGATTTAAAACTCTTGAAATGAGATTTAATCTGAATTGATAATGATTTCCGGCAACGGCTTCAGCCTGATTGGTCACTACTTCCCCCATAAATCCGGCGCAGCTTAAAATAATTTGGTCAAGAGATTTAATTTTATCCTTTTTCAGCTCTGCATCTTTCAGCGCCATAATCTTTTTTCGCAAAGCAAGCAAAGCAGGTAAGCTGAGATCCGGATTGTTGAAATTAAAATTTGAAATAATCTGATCGAGTGATTGGTCAATATCAGCATTTCCCTGTGAAGTCCATGTTTTAACGATTCCGTCAAAAATTGTCGATTTTGCAGGATCTCCGATAACATGGGAAAAATATTCAGTTTTTATCCCAGCTACAGACTGTGTTCCCGCACCCTGACTTTTATGTAAACTTCTACTGAATCCTGCCAGTTCACCATAACCCATTCCGAGTTGCGCATCATATTGCCCAACGGTAATTTTCAGTTGATTTTCAGCGGTTGTGTTTACTGCACCAAACCGGAATGTATTCCACAACACACGTTTTGGCTGCCATACATTGACGTATTTTAGCTGATCAGGAAAAGCAGTCTTATCACCTGCCAGTTTAAAAGCTTTTTCGGCAACCACAGCGGAAGCCGCGTGTTGTCCGTGTCCTGCCGCAGCGGTAGGCGGAAAACGGCAAATAATGACATCCGGACGGAATGTACGGATCACCCAGACAACGTCTGCTGTAATGCTGTCTGCTTTCCATTGTTTAAAAGTATCGGTGGTATTTTTAGAAAACCCGAAATCAATCGCACGGGTAAAAAACTGTTGGGCACCGTCTAATTTTCTTGCCTCCAAAAGTTCATGCGTTCTGATTAATCCCAGTGCTGCACCCTGCTCTGTCCCTAATAAATTCTGCCCTCCATCGCCTCTGGTTAAAGACAAATAGCCTGTTTCTACGTTTTGATCGTTGACCAGCCATGAAAGTAATCCCGTATTTTCATCATCGGGATGAGCGGCAAGGTATAACACTTTTGTCAGGTGTTTAAGGGTTTTGAGTTCGCGGTAAATCTCAGATGATTTTGACGGCCGAAGCTGCTGAGCCGGACAAAAGGCCGCATAAAAGACAAGGATAAAAACAAGGGTTACTTTTCTGAACATTTGAATTTGCTTTGCAGGACAAATATAAGTAAATCGTTTTTGGTTTTGAGGCTAAAGATATTTTGCTGTCATTTTTGTATAAAAATAAAAAAATCGAAGCGGAATCTACAAACTTCGATTGTTTTCATACTGTTTAAACTTTTTATTTAACCACAAAAGTCATAAAAGATGACTAAACTTTTATTTAAAGCTGATCATTATAAATGAAAAAGGTCACAATAGTTTTTAAAAATCTTTGATTTTTATTATTTTGAGCGCTTTGATTATTAATGAAATTCGCTTTAACATTGTCTTTTGTGCCTTTTATGGTTAATTCTGAAATAGTTTAAATAAGTTTACCCTTAAAAAAGGAATCTTTTTTTACAAAACTTTTTACTCCAGACCAAATTCATCCGAAATCACACTCTCCGAGTTTCCGCCTACCATTACTTTAAATGCTCCTTCTTCTACAATAAAGTTTCCGGAATTATCATAAAAACCGAGTTCTTTTTCAGTTAAATTAAAGGAGATCTTTTTACTTTCGCCGGATTTCAGTTCTACGATCTGGAAGCCTTTTAATTCTTTTACAGGTCTGGCTACGGAAGCAAATTCGTCCTGAATATACAACTGAGCCAAAACTTTTTGCTTAGTCCCCAGGTTTTTGGCTCAGTCTCAAAAGTTGGGGGGAATGTTAAGTAGTTTTATCTTTGGATAATGCTAAGCGAACAAGAACTTCTTAAATTGTTACTTCCTGAATTTTTAGTTGAACACTTTGATATCCTCAAAGCAGAAACTCATGATGCAGAACTTCATCTTTATTT
>NZ_FTOV01000013.1 GCF_900156825.1 Chryseobacterium gambrini
CGGTGTGGTAAAAAACAAAATGGCTTATCAACCAGATTATCAAAAAAACTTTAAAATTTTAACCTGATTAATTTGCGTATTAACATAGAACATCGCGGCTAAGGTTTCAGACATTTGTACAAAACAGGTCAGAATACAATTTACTGCATAATATAATTTTACCTTCCTTTTAAAATTCAATGTTCAGGGTTCTGTTTTTCCGATCACAATCCCTATTTTTGTTAAAAGAGAATTAATGAAAAAGTTAATTTTAATCGCTGTAACAGGTCTGGGAATTCTTTCCTGCACCTCTCAAAAAGCTGTAAAAAACATGACGGATTTACCTAAAGACTGGAAACACACCACAAACATTTACGAAGTAAACGTAAGACAATATACAAAAGAAGGAACCTTCAGAGCATTCGAAAAAGAAATGCCGAGACTCAAATCAATGGGTGTGAAAACACTCTGGTTCATGCCGATCACTCCGATTGCACAGCAAAATAAAAAAGGAAGTCTGGGAAGTCCTTATGCCGCTTCAGATTATACCTCCATCAATCCCGAATTCGGCACTCTGAATGATTTCAAACACATGGTGAATGAAGCACACAGATTAGGCTTTAAAGTGATTATCGACTGGGTTGCAAACCATACCGGTTGGGATCATATCTGGACAAAAACCCATCCCGATTTCTATTTAAAAGATCCGGACGGAAAATTTCATATCGCTTCCGGAATGGATGATATCATCGAATTAGACTATAAAAATCAAGAAATGCGTCTTGCAATGATTGATGCCATGAAATACTGGGTAAAAGAAACCAATATCGACGGATTCCGTTGCGATCTTGCTTCCTGGGTTGAGGTAGATTTCTGGCAGCAGGCGCGTCCTGAAGTAGAAAAAGTAAAACCACTTTTCTGGCTGGGCGAATTCGATGAACTCGAAAGTCCGGAATACGGGAAAGTTTTTGATGCAAGCTACTCTTGGAAATGGATGCACAAATCCGCAGATTACTACAAAAAAAATGAGCCGCTTTCAGAACTTACGGATCTTCTGAGAAAATATTCGGCGATTGGAGACAGTTCAATGAGGGCTTGGTTCACAACCAATCACGATGAAAACTCATGGAACGGAACAGAATATGAAAAATATGGAGTGATCACAAAACCGATGGCTGTATTTTCTGCAACCTGGAATGGCGTTCCGTTATTATATTCCGGTCAGGAATTACCCAATATGAAGCGTCTGGAGTTTTTTGAAAAAGATGTCATCAAATGGAGCAACGTTTATCAGAACGCAGATTTTTATAAGATACTCCTCAACTTAAAATCTTCAAATCCGGCACTAAGAGGAGGTGATTCCAATGTTACCACGTATCTTCTCAACACAACCGCTAACGATAAAATTTTAGCATATATAAGGAAAAACGGAAACGATGAAGTTTTAGTTGTTCTCAATATGTCCAAAGATCCTGTAAATTTCTCTATCGAAGACGAACATCTTTCAGGAAGCTTTAAGAATGTTTTTGAAAAGACAAAAAGAGACTTCAGTAACGGAAAAGATTTTAATTTTAAACCCGGAGATTACGCGGTTTTTGAAAAATAGGTTTAAATTTTAATAAAATACCTGTTTAAGCAAATTAAAAAAAATAATTTGCATATTAACACACTCCCTTTTATGGTTAGATAAAAGTTTAAACAAACTTAAAAACAACAGGCTGTCATAGACAGCCTGTTGTTTTATTTTTTTGCATATTATAATTTTACTGGGCAAAACCTTTAATGCTAATGGTTTGGTTAGTATATCCCATATAAGCTGTTCCGGTAGTTGCAGTAGCTCCCCATAAAACAAGTCTTATGGAAACCGGAGTGTCAACAGTAATATTTTGTAAAGCTGTTATTCCGGATAAATCTATAGCAGATTGATTGGCAGTTGTTTGTGATGCACCACTGATTCCTGAGATTACCGCACCTGAAATATCTGTCCACGTTCCTGAAGTACCGATTTTATACTGGTATTGACCGTTCTTAGGACCGCTTGCCGACTTTCTGAAACTGTATGCTTCTATAGAAGTAATCGATAAGCTTTTCCCCGTTTGTGGTACAAATTCAAATGTCCATGTATCATTTGCTGCCTCCGCTAATGCCTGAGAAGTTGAATTGAGACCATCTGAACCCCAAGCTCCGGCAGATCCGGATCCGGATTGGGTAGCTCCGCTATCTCTTACAATTTTAGCACTCTGAATTCCTGTAGCTAAAGTTCCGTTCCAAGGTGAAGGACCGAAATTACCTGTTCCTCCCGCAATACTCGAGGTATCCCAACTTCCTAAAGCAACCGGAGTCAGAACCACAGAGCCCACATAACCTGAACCTGTTTCGTTTCCTGTTGTTGTTCCTGCCGTAGCAACCGGAGTTACATAGAACTTAATGTATTTTGTAGCATCTGCATTTCCTAAGACATATGTTTTTGCAGTAGCACCAGATATCGTCGTTTCATTTGTTCCGGATGCATCATCAGATCTTGTCCATCTGAAAATTGATGTCCCTTCGGTATTACCTTCAATATCAGTATATGTATAGTTTCCTGTGAGAGTTTGCCCGGTATTGGTTGCTCCGGAAATTGATACATTACTAACTGTAGGAGCTTGATTGGCAATTACAGAACCTGCCCATGCAGAACACTTTTGTAAACCCGGTGAAGCTCCAATGGTAGAGCCCGGTGTTACACAAAATTGGATGAATTTCCCAAGATCAGCTGCAACCAAAGTATAGTTTTGTGCACTTGCAGCAGGAATGATTATAACATTTGTCCCTGAATTATCATCAGCTCTTTTCCAGATAAATGTACTCGCATTGTCAGGGTTGCTTTGAGCATCTGAAAACGTATAGTTTCCTGTAAGAGAAGCTCCGACAGAAAGGTTGCCCCCGATTACAAGATTCGTTGCTGTGGGAACCGTATTAATCTCCTCATATCCGAGGTTGATCCATTTTGTTCCATCCCAGCCTACAAAAGACTTTAATTCCTTATCAAAAACAATTAGTCCCTCATTGGCAGACGAAGAAAGATTATTAATGGATGCGGTTGTAAGTCTTGGAAGAAGCAATCCTTTGGAGTCGGAAGATATTTCAAGAGCCGAAGACGGATGCGGATTGGGAGTGTTAATTCCAACTTGAGAAAAAAACAGGCAGTAATTCGAAATCAATGCAATAGCGAATAATTTTTTTGTCATGGTATTTTAATAAAATTTTGTGCGCAAATATATGGGTTATTGTTTATTTAATAATAAATATGAATATAATTTAAAGAATATTTAATAATTAACCGCTTTTTAATATTTTATTTTGGCTTTAAAGGTAGATTTTTAATGTTTAAAATAATATTATGTTAAATATTAAAAATTGATTCGAAAAAATAATCTGAAATTGATTTCGACTTAAAAGGAAAATATCAATGCAAATAATTCAACTGATTTTATTTATAAAGGTGTTTATACTTTTCAGTATAATTCTAACTGTAAGTTTCAAACGCAAAGTCTATGTTTTCAGAGTTAATATTTTAAGCAAAGCAAAGGGAAGCAGATTACATTTGCTATTAATTGACCACTTCATCATTCGTCTCTGCCAAAAATATCTTTGCTTTATTTCTCAATAAAATAATAGGGTTGCTTTGCGGTTAATGGTAGTCCGCAATTTGTCATAATTAATCATTATAATGAGTAACAGATAAACAAATTTAAATGAGTTTAAACATTCTATTTTAAAATTTTTCTATCATGTTATGTTAAAAAATAATCATGATCAGATTAATTTTATTTAATACATTTGAAGAAGAATATTTTAAAATGAAGCTTTGTAGATGGAAAAATCAAAAATATTGGAAGCCGTAAAAAGCAGAATTGCTGAAAAAATTCAGAAACTTGAAAAACTGATCGAGGAAACGCGCGCTTCAAATAATGATACCAAAAGCTCAATGGGCGATAAATATGAGACCGGGCGAGAAATGCTTCAGCAGGAAATCAATAATCTGCAAAGGCAACTGAACGAATCGTTAAACCAGCAATCTATTGTGCAGAAAATATCATCCGATCCATCATCAAAAGTGCAAAACGGAGCCTTAGTAAAAACGGATAAAGGACTTTTCTATATTTCTGCATCGGCGGGAGAAATTGTGATAGATCACCAGAAAATCATGACGATTTCCACAGAATCGCCTTTGGCAAAAGCAATGCATGGATTAAGTGAAAACCAGAATTTTTCTGTCAATAATATCACTCAGAAGATTGTAGAAGTAAAGTGAAATTTCTTTGAATCATAAAATCTGTTCACATTCATTACTACTTTTTTCCTAACTTATGATAGCAGAAAATCATTAAGATTTTTCTAAATTTGACACTCAAAATAATCCTTCAACATGCAGAATTACCTAGACCTTTTACAGCATATTTTAGACAACGGAACCGACAAGACCGACAGAACCGGAACCGGAACGAGAAGTATTTTCGGCTATCAGCTGAGATATGATTTATCGAAAGGTTTTCCTTTGGTAACCACCAAAAAAGTGCATTTGAAATCCATTATTTACGAATTGCTATGGTTTCTGAAAGGAGACACGAATATCAAATATCTGAAGGACAATGGTGTTTCAATCTGGGACGAATGGGCAGATGAAAATGGCAATCTTGGACCGGTTTACGGAGCGCAGTGGAGAAGCTGGAACGGAGCAGATGGAAAAATCGTGGATCAGATTACGGACGTTATCGATCAGATTAAAAAAAATCCGGATTCCAGAAGACTTATCGTTTCCGCATGGAATGTTGCTGAAATCCCGAACATGGCTTTAGCACCGTGTCACGCATTATTTCAGTTTTACGTGGCGGATGGAAAACTCTCGCTTCAACTGTATCAGAGAAGTGCCGATGTTTTTCTGGGAGTTCCCTTTAACATTGCAAGCTATGCGTTATTGCTCATGATGGTTGCGCAGGTTTGCGATCTGGAAGTTGGAGATTATGTTCACAGTTTTGGAGATGTTCATATTTATAACAACCATTTTGAGCAGGTTAAAAAACAGCTTTCCAGAGAACCAAGACCACTTCCTACCATGAAGCTGAATCCTGAAATTAAAGATATTTTCAGTTTCGATTTTGAAGATCTTACACTGGAAAATTATGATCCGCATCCGGGAATTAAAGCGCCTGTTGCGATTTAAAATGTTGCCATAATATCATTAACTTTGATCTAAATTCAAAATGTATGGAAATTAAAATCAGTTTAGACGAATATGCAGATGTGGCTTTCATTAAAAAACTTTTGTCGCAGATAAAAGGTATTACCCATATTGAAGTTTCAGAAGATCATAAAACCTATTCCTGGGAGGAAATTGAAAGTTCCGAATATTTTGCAAAAGTAATGGAGCAAAGTGAGAATGACTATAAAAACGGGAAAACTCAGGAATTAACAGACGATTTATTAAATGAAATTTTTCATAAAAAATGAAAATAACAATTTCAGAAACAGCGAGAATATCGTTGAGTGAAATTATAGATTTTCTAAATTCTAAATGGACTGCAAAAGAAATTGCCGTTTTAGAAAACGATATTAAAAAATTCAGGCAGACAATAAAAGACAATATTGTAAAGCATCCATCTTTAGAAAATTTTCCTGATATAAAGTATACCCTTATCGGCAAGAATCAGATTAAGATGATGTATGAAATTAAAACCAACGAAATAGTGGTTAAATTATTCTGGCATTGCAGACAAAATCCAGTAAGGCTAAAATATTTTCTCAGTAAATAAAGAATAAAGTGAAGCCGAAAACTTCACTTTTTTTGTAACATCTCCTGAAATTTTTCAACTCATTCAGCAAATCTCAAAAGTATGTTGAAAAAGTTACTTTTCCTGTCTGTCATCAGTCTTTCAACGACTGCATTTTCTCAGGCTAATGTGAAGCAAAAATTAGCCGCTTACATAGATTCTTTGTATGCACATCACAAAATTATGGGAAGCTTTGCCTTTGCAGAAAACGACCGTCCTACCTTTGTGAAAGTTGTAGGATTTGCAGATGTTGAGAAAAATCAGAAAGCGAATGTAAATACCCAATACCGGATCGGATCAATCAGTAAAACATTTACTGCCGTTTTAATCATGAAAGCTTTTGAGGAAAAAAAGATTTCCTTAGATCAGAAACTTTCAGAATTTTATCCTGAAATTCCAAATGCTGAAAAAATTTCCATCGAAAATTTACTGCAGCACAGAACAGGAATTCATAATCTGACCAGTGAAGCCGAGTTTTGGCAGTATAACACCAAACCTCAGACTGAGAACAGCTTAATCAGCATTATAAAAAAATACAAAAGCGATTTTGAACCCGCTTCAAAACACGAATACAGCAATTCTAATTACATTCTGCTCGGTTTTATTCTCGAAAAAATTTACAAAAAACCGTATGCTTTTTTGCTGAAAGATAAAATTACAAAACCTTTAAAATTAACGCTTACAGAAGTTGGAGGAAAAATAGATCCATCGAAAGATCAGGCAAAAGCGTACCAATACATCAACGGAAAATATGTAGCTTCATCTGAAACGGATATGAGTATTCCGATTGGAGCAGGAAATATCATCTCTACTCCAAGAGATCTCCTCACTTTTATTCTTGGTCTCGAAAATGGAAAATTGGTGAAAAAATCCAGTCTTGAAAAAATGAAAACTTTTGTGGATGATTACGGATATGGTTTGGTGAAAGTTCCTTTCGACAACTATTCCGGGTTTGGTCATACAGGAGGAATAGATAACTTCAGTTCTGCATTGTTTTATTTTCCGGATCTGAAAATTGCCACCGCTTTCAGCACCAATCAGTCGGAAATGGATACCAATGAAATTTCCATCAAAATGATTGAAACAGCCATGGGAAAAGATTTCGAAATACCCAATTTTAAAACCTATGAAATTTCCGAGAATGATCTTCAGAAGTTTACAGGAACTTATTCCAGCAAAGGTATCCCGTTAAAGATTACCATTTTTATTGAAGATAAAAAACTCATGGCTCAGGCAACAGGACAAAGTGCATTCCCTTTAGAAGCAATTTCCGAGACAAGCTTTAAATTTGATATGGCAGGAATTGTGATCGATTTCTATCCGGCAAAAAAACAGTTTGTCATTATTCAGGGAGGGACAAAAAATACGTTTACAAAAGAATAAAACAATGAAATATTTAAAAATAAATACCGAAGAAACTGCCGATCTTGAAGCACTGAAAAATGCAATTCTTCAGATGAAAGGCATAGAATCCATAGAAATTATCGACGAAGAAAATCCGGAAAGTGAGCTGAAAAAAGCTTTTGCCAAAACCAAAGAACAGTTCAAAAAAGGAGATTACGAAACATTGGTAAACGATATTTTTGATATTTTAACTAAAAAATAATTTAAGAAATAAATAATGAAAAAAGCCATTTTATCGATTGCTTTACTGGGCGGAATTTTATTTTCCGCAAATGCAGCCGCACAAACCGAAACTTCGGGAAGAGAAAAAGTATACAGAGCCACTCATACCAAAGTAACGGAGCTGAAACACACGAAGCTAAAAGTAAATTTCGATTATCAGAAAGAACAGATGAACGGGGAAGAATGGCTTACTGCCGCACCTTTTTTCTATCCGACCAACGAACTGACGCTTGATGCAAAAGGAATGCTGATCCATGAAGTCGCATTGGATATCAATGGAAAAAAATCTCCTTTAAAGTATGATTATAAGGATGATGTTTTAAAAATTACTTTAGACAAAACCTATCAGAAAAATCAGGATTACACAGTTTACATTAAATATACAGCACGTCCGAATGAAGTAAAACAGGAGGGAAGTGCAGCCATCAGTGATGCAAAAGGTCTGTATTTCATTAACGCACAGGGAACAGATCCGGATAAGCCAACACAAATCTGGACGCAGGGTGAAACGGAATCTTCTTCAGCCTGGTTTCCGACCATTGATAAATCCAACCAGAAAACAACGCAGGAAATTTACATGACGGTTCCTGATAAATACGTAACCCTTTCCAACGGATTGCTGAAAGATTCTCAAAAAGAAGCAAACGGTTTAAGAACCGATCATTGGGTGATGGATAAAAGACATTCTACCTATCTTTTCTTCATGGGAGTGGGAGAGTACGCTATTGTGAAGGATAAATGGAAAAATATTGCGGTAGATTATTATATTGAGAAAGAATACGAGCCATATGCAAAGCAGATCTACGGAAATACTCCGGAAATGATCGAGTTTTTCTCTAAAAAATTAGGCTACGATTTCCCATGGTCGAAATATGCTCAGATTTCCGGAAGAGATTACGTAAGCGGAGCAATGGAAAATACAACGGCAACGTTACACGGAAGCGATATTTTGCAGAAACCGGGACAGCTCATCGACGAAAATACATGGGAAGATACCATTGCCCACGAATTGTTTCACCAATGGTTCGGGGATCTCGTAACGGCAGAAAGCTGGAGCAATCTTACGGTAAACGAATCTTTCGCCAATTATTCCGAATACCTTTGGAACGAATACAAATACGGAAAAGATCAGGCAGATTATCATCAGATGAAAGATGTCAATATGTACCTTACAACGCCGAGAAATTTTGATAAAGATCTTGTCCGCTTCAATTATGATTCCCGTGAAGATGTTTTCGATTTGGTAACGTACCAGAAAGGAGGCGGAATTCTTCATATGCTGAGAAATTATCTGGGAGATGATGCTTTCTTCGCAGGAATGAACGACTATCTTAAAACGTATGAATATCAGAACGCAGAAGCGCATCAGTTAAGATTATCTTTTGAAAAAGCTTCAGGAAAAGATTTAAATTGGTTCTTCAATCAGTGGTATTTCGGGCACGGAAACCCTAAAATTAAATATTCTTACACGTTCGAACCGGTTAAAAAACAGGTTGCTGTAACCATAGAGCAGACGCAGGATCAGCCGTTCCAGTTTCCTCTGGCAATCGATGTGTATGATAACGGAAAGCCGAAAAGATACAATGTGTGGGTAAATGCAGAAGCCAAAAATACCTTTAATTTTGATGTTTCTAAAAATGCCGATCTGATAAATATTAATGCCGACGGAATTTTGGTGGCAGACATTACCGATACCAAAACGCCGGAGCAATATGCAATGCAGTATGCGGGATCAAAAGAATTTAAAAGCAGATATCTTGCAGTAAGCGGAATCAAAGATCAGGTGGGAAAAAATCCGGCAGCTACAAAATTATTGGCAGCCGCTCTTAAAGATCCATTCTTCAGAACAAGAATAAAAGCTTTGCAGTTAATGGATTTATCAAATCCTGAGCAATTTAAAGCAATGGGAGCAGAAGTAGAAAAATTAGCTTCTAATGATCCTAAAACTTTAGTACAGGCTGCAGCGATTTCAGCTCTGGCAAAAACAAAAGATAAAAAATACCTTCCGGTTTTCGAAAAAGGAGTAAATGCAGTTTCAAACGCGGTGAAAGGAAGCTCGGTGAGCGCTATTGTTGAAATAGATCCCGCAAAAGCAAGTGCTTTAGCAGATAAAATTGATCTGGAAGGCGCTCCTGAAAATTTGTTGTCTAAACTTTTACCGGTGATAGTTAAAAATAAGGTAACTTCTCAAATGTCTAATATTGCACAGGTAGCCGCATTTTATCCCTTCATTAAATTCCAGAATCCTGAACTGGGCAAAAGTGCGGAAGAAGGCTACAACTGGATTATGAGTTCTGATAATCTGAAAGCGACAGAAAGCATCACCAAAATGCTGAATCAGGCAAAAGGACAGATCGGGAACAATCCTCAGGCGAAAATGATGATCTCCCAAATGCTGAAAGACGGTCTTGCCAAAAAAATGGAACTTCTGAAGCAGAATCCTCAAAATGCAGCAAGCATCAATAAGCAAATCGATGCGATCAACAAATCCATTGAAGATTTTAAATAACCTTTAAAATTATATTGAAGTTGTTTAAACTAATTTTAAATTTAACCGCAAAAGGTAAAAAAGACTTTATTGGATTTATGTAAAATATTTCAAAAGTCCGCAAAGAGAAAAATCTTTTATGTGCTCTTTTTTTCATTGAATGATTAAACTTAAGAAACTAAAGTGTTTAAATCTTTTGCTTCTTTTGTGGTAAAAAAGTTTAAACAAGTTTATTAAAAAAGCACTTCTGCAAAGAGGTGCTTTTTTACTTTAATATCATCAGATATAAATCTTTTCCTTTGTTTTGGGAATCAGAATTTCTCTTCTTTTTTCCTGATTTCTGTTTTGCAGATTGATTTTCATTCCTTTTTTAATGAAAACTTCTTTCTTCGAATTTCCGTATTCTTTTTTGTTAACGACTTCCTTTTCATAAATAATCTTACCTGTGGAAAGTTTAAAATCTACTGTTGTCCAATATTCTTCTGGTTTTCCACTTTCAGAGAAAAAGCCTATCAGCTCGAAATGACCGTTCTGAAATCTGTACTTGTCTGTACCGCCCCATTTCCAACTGCTTCCGCCGTAATGGCTAATTTCCAGAATCCCGTTTTTTATCTCGGTTCCCTGATACGGATCGCCCATCATTCCACCGTCTTTACTGCCCAGAATTGCTTTTTGGGATTTCTCCAAAACAGTCCATTTATTATTTACCTTCTTCAGAATCTGAATTTCGCGGAGATCTCCGGAATCGCCGTTGGTCGGAATATCATAAACTAATACTTTTTCAGGGATTTTATCTCCGTCAAGATCACCCTCAACAGTTTCATTGATCTTTGAATTTTTCGGCTGAAATTCTTTCTGCGCAAAACAGAATGTACTGAAAATAAGGGCTGCAATGCAGAATGTAGTCTTCATAAGATATTTTGTACTCTAAAATTACGAAATTATGTGTTTCATCAATGCCTGTCTTTGATTGTTTCGATAAAAAAATCACTAACTTTGAACCTCAATTTGAGAAATAAATGGAGAATTTAGTTCAGGATACTACCGTTCAGAAACCAAAATGGATTCGTGTAAAACTTCCTACCGGAAAAAACTACCGAGAACTGAGAACTTTGGTTGATAAATATAAATTAAATACCATTTGCCAGAGCGGAAGCTGTCCGAATATGGGCGAATGTTGGGGAGAAGGAACAGCTACTTTCATGATCCTTGGAAATATCTGTACGCGAAGCTGCGGGTTTTGCGGGGTAAAAACCGGAAAACCGATGGATGTAAACTGGGACGAACCTGAAAAAGTGGCACGTTCCATCAAATTAATGAAGATAAAGCACGCTGTTTTAACGTCTGTAGACCGTGATGATCTGAAAGATATGGGATCTATTCTTTGGGCAGAAACCGTAAATGCAGTAAGAAGAATTTCTCCGGGAACCACAATGGAAACTTTGATTCCGGACTTTCAGGGAATCACAAAACACATCGACAGATTGGTAGATGTAGCTCCGGAAGTAATTTCTCACAACATGGAAACGGTAAAACGTCTGACAAGAGAAGTGAGAATTCAGGCAAAATACGAAAGAAGTCTTGAGGTTTTAAGATATTTAAAAGAAGCAGGACAGAGAAGAACAAAAACAGGTGTAATGCTTGGTTTGGGAGAAACTAAAGAGGAGGTTTTCCAGACGATTGAAGACATCAGAAACGCAAATGTGGACGTAATTACTTTAGGACAGTATTTACAGCCTACAAAAAAACACCTTCCTGTAAAGAAATTCATTACTCCCGAAGAGTTCGATGAATTTGGGGATTTTGCAAGAAGTTTAGGATTCAGACATGTTGAAAGTTCACCTTTGGTAAGAAGTTCTTATCACGCAGAAAAACATATTCATTAAAATAAAAAATCGCTCCGTTTTTGGAGCGATTTTTTATTTGGTTTTGTCTGATATTTTAATTCAGATTAATTATGTTTAACCCAGATTAATTTATCTGTATTATAACCTACATTTTTTGCTTTTTCTAAAAATCTCTGGCGGATGCTTTCAGGGATTTCTTTTGTTCGGGACAGAATCCAAAGATATTCAAGGTTGTTTCCCATGACCAAAGCGTACTGATAATTATCGTCGATATCTACCACATTATATCCTGCCCAGATCGGCTTAAAAAACGATACTTTAAGACGTGCTTCCGTTTCTTTTCCAACGAATCGTGCTTCACCAATGGATTCCTTCCACTCTTTTTTAACGTAGTTGTAGCCTTTGTTATCTACTTTTATGGTTCCGTTCGGGTTTTTAGAGTAGGTTGCTGTTACATTATCCATGTTTTTCTCGAATTTGTAATCGAAACGGGCTATTTCATACCATGTTCCCAAATATTTATCTGCATTAAAATTCTGCACAGCCGTTGCTCCTTTGGGAATTCCTACGGAACATGAATTGAGAATAAATAATCCTAAAATACCCAGAGAGACAGGGATTGCTATTTTCTGAAAAGTCTTCATAATAGAAATATTTTTGTAGTCGTCCTGAAAAGTTCAAAAATGATGCCTGAACGATTGGTAAGCAGTTTTCTAATAATTCCTTCGACAAGCTCAGGGTGACATTTCGAATACTAACCGCAATATTTTAACATTGTAAGAAGCTTATCGAAGCCTTTATTGATAAAATGGATAAGTCAATTCTTTTAATGTTGAATCTTTGCAGCCCGACTTGAGCGAAACTCTTTTTGTAAAACAAAAAAGCGGGAGCGGAAGGCATAAATGAGAGAAAAGTGAAGGCTTTTATCGAAGTTTACAAACGAAGTTTTAAGCTGCCCAAAAATCAAGAAAAAACTTTCAGAAAATTGTCTTTGAAACTTCCGGAAACTTCAATTTCCGTATGGTCGGAAAGTGTTGCCGTTCCGCTTTTATGGTAAGATTTTACAAAACTTGTGTTGATGATGTGTGAACGGTGAACTCTTACAAAAGGATTTTCCAGCAAATCATCGAAATGCTTTAAAAAACGGCAGACCATTTTTTTGGAACCATCGGTAAGATACACCTGCGTGAAATTTCCATCCGCCTGAAGTCTTACAATGTCTTCCGTTTTCACCACATCGAAACCCTGCAAAGTCGGGAGAATCAACTGTTGTTTTTCGGGTTTTAATTTTAAATTTTCGAGTAGGATTTTATTCCGGTTAAGTTCTTCTTTGCTTTCCAGACTTTCTGCCACTTTATTAACCGCTAAAATAAGTTCCTGAATGTCAATAGGTTTTAAAATGTAATAACTTGCCGATTTATTAAGAGCCTGTAAAGAATATTGCGAAAAAGCGGTAATAAAAATCGTTTCGTAGGAAAAGTCTTTGGTCGCTTCCAGGACATCAAAAGCATTACCGAAAGGCATTTCAACGTCCAGAAAAACCAGTTGCGGCTGTTTCTCGGCAATCAACGGAACGGCTTCTTTGATATTTTCGGCTTCACCCAAAATTTCAACCTGAGGACAGTATTTTGTAAGATAATTCCTCAGAACATCTCTTGCAATAAGTTCATCGTCTACAATTACAGCTTTTATTTTCATACTTTTAGGTTTTAGGTGGCAGATTTTAGGTTGCGGGAAAAAACTATTGATATTTTCCGCTAGAGAATTTTAAAGTTTTGAAAGTTGTTTTTGAGGTTTCAAAGTCTTTACAATCGCCCTTTATCAGTTTTGTTCTCCTGTTTATATTTTGTGTCTTGATGATAAGATCTGTAAAATTAGCGGTTGTTTTTTTGTCGAGAACTATTGTGGAAGTGGTCTCATGAAACGCTCCATTACATCTTGTGTCCCATTCTCCGCCGTACGAATACACTTCGAATCTGTTCAGAATTTTTTTCAGGCTCCCATTTTCCCTATAAAAAAGAGAAAGCTCTTCTGTTGAATAAGGATTCGGCTGGCTTTGTCCCCGAAAGCTGACTCTGATTCCGAAAGCACGGATGTCTTTCCTGACTGTATATAAACCTGTATCAATTGTTATTCCGCTTAATCCTATTGCATCCGAAGTAATTTCTTCAGGATCGTAATATTTATTTTTAATATTTCCTTTTTCATCGGTAATCAGGATGTAATTTCTTATAGTATACATTCCTTCGTCCTCTTGTCCATCGAAAATAGGCAATACAACGAGGTAAGAATCTTTCTCATTCGGCATTTTCTTTTCTGCGTAAAATTCTGTTCTGATCTGTGATCTGTTTATTTTCAGTGCTTTAACAATAGTTTCAAAACGGGCAGAATTGATTTCCTGTCCGAACATCATGAAAGATGAAATTAAAAATACAAAGGCTAAAATTTTTCTCTTCATTCAGTGGTTACATTAAATTCAATTTCAAAATCACCAAAACACCGGAATTATTTTCTTTATCTTTCACCGTGCAGGAAATCTCTTTTTTATACAGATCGTTTAACAGATCGATTCTTTCGAGGGTGTTTTTCATTCCACGACCTTTTCTTGTTTTCTGATGTTCTGTTTTCTGTTTTTTGCTTTCTTCGATCCCGATTCCGTTGTCTTCAACGGTTATTTTGAGCTGCTCGTTTTCTTTTTCAAAGCTGAGGTTCAAAAATCCTTTGGTTGTTCTGTAACGTAAACCATGCCATATCGCATTTTCTAAAAATGGCTGAACCAGCATTCCCGGAACTTTAAGACTTTGAGTGTTTAAACTTTCGTCTACATGAATTTCATAATCGAATTTATCGGCAAAACGTGTTTTTTCCAACGCCAGATAATTCTGTAATAAATCCAGCTCCTGCTGAAAAGGAATGAAATCTTCAGTGGAATTTTCCATTACGCCGCGCATTAATTTTGAAAATTTGGTTAAATATTGGTTGGCTTCCAGTTCATTATTGGTGGCAATGAAATGATTCACAGAATTTAAGCTGTTAAAAATAAAATGCGGATTCATCTCGCGGCGCAGCGATTGCAAAGCGATTTTTTTATTCTTGATCTGAACTTTTTTAAGGGTTCTGAAAATGAAAATAATTAACCCGATTAAAACAATCAATGCAAAAATCAAACTGTAGTTGAAAACATTTTTCTTTCGGATGAGTTCATCTTTCAGTTGTTTTTCCTTTTCCAGTTGGGCAATTCTCTGTTCGGTATCTTCAAGGATTTTTTCATCAACCAGACTTTTGTCTTTTGAAACCAGATCCGGCAGTTTTCCGAGAAAATCGCGGTACAATTTTACCGAAGCATCTGTATTTTCAGAAACGTTGTAAAGACTGTCGAGCTTTTTTACGCTTTTCTGCGCTTCCAGTGTATGACCTTTTTCAAGCGCGATTCCGTATGATTTTTTTAAAAGATCGATGGCTTCTTTCGGATCATTTTTTTTAATGTAAATATCGGCAAGCTCCTGGATCTGTTCTACCTGTTTTTTTGAATTTTCTTTAACGAAATTTTCTTTTAAAACGGTCTTTTTTGCTTCAATCGCTTTGTCGAAATTTTTATTTTCAACGTAAAAATCCGTCAATTTCTGATTGATTTCCAGTGCCTGTTGCGGCGCTTCTTTTTTAGAAATTTTATAGGCGTTTGTAAGATTAACCTCCGCTTTTGGAATATCATTCTGCTGAATATTAATATCCGCCATCTGCGTGTAATTCGCAGCCAGTTCGCCTCCTTTGTCTTTTTCCTTCTCGTTAAGCTGAATATTGTTCTGAATGGCTTCCTCTTTAGCTTCCGCAGAATTTACGGAAAGTCTCGTCACGTCATTGGAATTCAAGGCACGGCTTTTAGAATAACTTACTTCTGCCGCTCTGTTGTAATTGCTGATGGCGGGAGAAATTTTATTCTGCTTTTCCTGAGACTGTGCCAGTTTTCGGCTTGCCTTTTCAATATTCGGTTTGTCGTTTAATTTTTCGTAGATATTTTTTGCTTTGGTGTAATATTCTTCACTTTTCTGAAAATTTCCGTTGTTGAAAAACGATTCTCCGATGTTGTAGTAAGAATCTGCCTGTGAAGATTCGTCTTTTGTATCGACCGCTTTCTTCAGTTTCTTCGTCTGAAACTGGATGTCTTCCACAGTTTTGTTGCTTTGAGCATAAAAGATATTCCCAAAGATGAGTAAACAAAAGATGGCGAAAAGATGACACATTTTCATAAAACAAAGATATACATATATATAATGTGCAAAAAATTATTCACCAAGTGAAATTCTTCATTCACCAAGTTTTGTATTTTCTGCGGGATTTATGAGGCTAAGTTTGTAGTATAATTCAAATTTAATCATCATGAAAAATTTATCTTTTCTTAACAGAAGTACATTGATTTACCTTTTCTCTTCAACATTTCTTTTCAATATCTCAAAAGCGCAGTTAGGAGTTTCTTCAGGCTCTGTTTCCCATACAGTGAGCAACGGTCTTTCAAGTGCAAATGAAAGTGGATTTCTTAATGAAAACACGATTATTGTAGAAGATTTTATGAATTACCACAAACATCAGATTAAAATTCCGAAGAAAAATGAAGTAGCTTTAAGCATTGATTATGACAATACAATTCTGAATTCGGACGACAATTTTTTACTGCAAA
Source organism: Chryseobacterium gambrini (assembly GCF_900156825.1). Taxonomy (GTDB): domain Bacteria; phylum Bacteroidota; class Bacteroidia; order Flavobacteriales; family Weeksellaceae; genus Chryseobacterium; species Chryseobacterium gambrini. The sequence continues at coordinate 16,429 of NZ_FTOV01000013.1, forward strand.
TCGGTCTTGCAACGCAAAATGTATCGGCTAGAGAAAACTCCAACAAAGCAAATGTTTCTCTGGTCATTGATAACAGCGGATCTATGGGTGGCGGAAAACTTGAAAAAGTAAAAACGGCACTGAAAGTTTTTGTAAAAGGATTGAAACCTGAAGATCTCATTTCCATTGTAAAATTTGATGATACTGCGAATCTTGTTTTAAAATCATCAAAAATAAAAGATGTTGCCGGAAATTTAGATGCAATTATTGAAAGTATTTATCCTTCGGGTTCCACCAATATTCATTCGGGAATGATGATGGGCTATTCGGAAGCGCAAAAACACAATACCAAAGACTACAACAGCAAAGTAATTCTTCTTACCGACGGAATGACAAATTCCGGAATTACAGATCCTGAAACAATTTTGAAACAGTCGAAAGAATTTAACGATAAAGGAATAGACATCAGTACCATCGGAGTCGGGCAACAACTGGATTTTGATCTGTTACGGAGAATCGCCACTTACGGAAGAGGCTCCAATTATTTTATCGGAGATGTAGAAGAAGATATTCAAAAGACCTTTAAAGATGAATTGGAAAGCCTTTTATACAATATTGGAAAAAAGCCGAAACTAACGATCAATCTTCCTGAAGGAATGAACATTAAAACATTTTACGGTTATCAGCCAAAATATATTTCTGATCATGAAATAGAAGTAGAACTTGAAAATTTAGATTGCGGACAAACCCAGATTTTCCTGATGGAAGTTGAGAAAAATGAATTAGAAAATTCTTCAATTACGGCTTCTTTGGTTTATGAAAAGAATGATGAAGTGAAAAATATTTCTTCTAAAAAAGAATATGATGAAATGACGGAAACAACTCAACAAGAATTAAAGAAAAATTTTCAGATTGCTAAAATGACGACAGCACTCAAAAAAGCAGCAAAAGATTTTTCACAAACCAATATGGGAAATAGCAAAAAATCCATGCAAAACATCATCAGTTATTATCAGTCTTTCTGCGATAAAAACGACGAAGATCTGAAGAGAATTTATAATATCGCCTTAAAATATTCATCCGGAAAGAATACAAGATCCTATTATTAGATCTTTTGGGCAATCTCAATTCTTTATCAACTCTTATATGAAAAAATTGTAATATGAAAATTGAAATTCTGTTAACAATCAACCATTTAGCAATACATACCTTTGCTAAAACCAAACATAACTATGAAAAAACAGTTTTACTTTTTTCTTTTACCTGTATTATTCCTGCAGAGTTGTTCGTTTCTTGAACAGAACAATTTCATTGAAACCAAGATCATTTCCAGCGATCTCAATGAAAAAATTGTTTACAAATTTTATCAGACCGGACTTAATGATTACAAAGTAGATTTTTACTCGGTAGATCAGTCCGGTTCTACCAAACTTTTTGAGCATGATATCGACGATGCGTTTGTAACTTCCGAAACCTACACCATTTCAGAAAATGATGATGAGCTCATCATCCGAACCAAACTTTTTTCTGAGGTGAAAAAACTCGTCACGCCAAGCGGAAAATCAATTATTCTTACCAACAGATAAACAGTTCTTTTCAGGACTGTTTTTTTTATTCATTATAAACATTAGTTTCAGTTATCATTTGCTGACCGCAGTGCCGTTGCGAACGAAGAATATTCACAGTAATTTCAATGAAAATCTTTGCAAACATTGCGTTAAAATGATCATTATTTCTAATTTTTTTGATTTCACCAAGCCAAACCTTCATTTCACCAAGTCTCCCGATTTTCACTCTGAAATCGGCGTAATTTTACTCTAGAAGTTTAAAATTAAAAAAAGAAAATTATGAAACTGAGACATTTTTTACTGATCGGATTATTTCTGATAGGAGGTATGATCAACGCACAGGAAACAAAGAAAAACTTTATTGAAGTAACCGGAATTGCAGAAATGGAAGTAGAGCCGGATGAAATTATTTTCAATCTCGGAATTAAAGGAGATAACAAAAATCAATTGGCAGACAACGAGAAACAGCTTTTTGAAATCCTGAAAAGCAATGGCGTAAAAAACGAAGACATCAAATTCAAATCGATGTATCAGAATATTTATTCCAAAACCAAACTTTTTACGAAAGATTTTCAGTTTAAGGTAACAAAAAAGACGGATATCGGAAATCTTTTTGAAAGCCTGAACCAAAAGTGGGTCAACAGCATCAATATTTCAGAAATTAAAAATACAAAGATTACAGATTTCAGAAAAACCGTAAAAATCAATGCCTTGAAAGCGGCAAAGGAAAAAGCCGACTATCTTCTGGAAAGTATGGGCAAAAGAACCGGAACTCCGCTTGAGATCGTAGAAATTGAAGACTATACCAGTGATATGATCATGCCGATGAACTTCAGAGCAAAAGTATCCAATATCCAGCTTGAGGCAGCAGATTCCAATGTAGATTATTCTTTTGAAAATATTGATAACATCAAGCTGAAATACAGCATTAAAACAAAATACGAAATCCTTTAAAACACAAAATCATGACAGCTTTTAAAATTTTAACATTAGCAGCCGGAACCGCCGCTTTATTCGGGGTACAAAACTCAAAATTTGAATATAAAGAACCGGCGGTTCAGAGAACAGTGGTTCAGAATGTCGATAAACCTTCAGAAATAAAGATTAAAGAAAATAAAATTCAGGTGGCATTGCTTCTCGACACTTCCAACAGCATGGACGGACTGATCGATCAGGCAAAATCCCGACTCTGGAATATCGTGAATACTTTAACGACCTTAAAATACAACGGCAAAGCGCCACAAGTGGAAATTGCTTTGTATGAATACGGAAATGACGGTTTACGAGATGAAAATTACATCCGGCAGGTAACTCCTTTAACGCAGGATCTGGATCTGGTTTCGGAAAAACTGTTTGCTTTGAGAACCAACGGCGGAAGCGAATATTGCGGAGCCGTGATCCGTGATGCCTCGATGAATCTGAAATGGGATGAGAATAACCAAAGCATGAAGCTGATTTATATTGCGGGAAACGAGCCTTTCGATCAGGGAAAAATCAGCTATAAAGAAGTGATTCCAACTGCCAAAAGAAAGAATATTTATACCAACACAATTTTCTGCGGAAGCCGCGATGAAGGAATACAGACTTTCTGGCAAAACGGCGCTTCTTTGGGCGAAGGGAAATATTTCAATATCGACAGCGACCAGAAAGTAATTTATATAGAAACTCCCTATGATGTCAGAATTTCAGAATGCAACACCAAACTGAATGACACCTACATTTATTACGGAAGTCACGGTTCGGAATTTAAAAACAAACAGATGCTTCAGGACAAAAATGCCGAAGTGCAGTCGGTTTCCAACGCCGTGGAAAGAACGGTCGCAAAATCTAAGAAAAATGCCTATAAAAACGATCATTGGGATTTGGTAGACCGCGCTGAAAAGGATGTGAACTTCATGTCGGACGTAAAAGCTAAAGAACTTCCTGCCGAATTGAAAGGCAAAAGCAAAGAGGAAATTAAAAAAGCGGTTGCCGAAAAATCTGCCGAAAGAGAAAAAATTCAGAAAGAAATTGAAGTATTGTCTAAAAAGAGACAGGATTTCATTGATGCCGAAATGAAAAAACGAGGAAATTCTGAAGCCGATGATCTTGGAAAAGCAATTGAAAGGTCTGTTCTGGAACTGGCAAAGAAAAACGGCTATAGCCTCTAACTGAAAGATTATCAGCAGAAATTAAATTTAAATATCAGAAGTGATTAAAAACTAATAACCATTAAAGCTAATGCAATGAGGCAAAAGTGTTGTTTTCAAAATTTCTGAACAACAAATATTTTGAGTGTGTAGACTCGCGGCAACATTGCCGCGAGTTTTTTTCAGTTTTTCGGCGAAGGCTTAGCCTTCGCCGAAAAACTGAAAAATTTCAAAATCATCTCCCAAATTTAAAATACTTTGAAAGCAGATGCTTTTTACCTTTCATAAATTGAGAAACCATTTCCATTCCCGTCACGGAAAACGTAATTCCGTTTCCTCCGAAACCCAGTATAAAATAAGAATTTTTAAAATCCTGATGTTCCCCGATATAAGGCAGCCCATCCTTGGTCTCTCCAAAAGTTCCTGCCCAGACAAAATCTGTGTAGAAATGATAATCAGGTTTTATTTTCTTCAACGTTTTTAAAATCTCCTTCTGTTTCTTATCTAAAAGCGAATCCCGTTTTTCAGCATCATAAAAATCTTCGTCACCGCCTCCGATTAGCATTCTTCCATCATCCGTTGTCCGCATATACATATAAGGCTCATCAGTATTCCAGACCAGAGTATTGCTGATATTTTTAAATTTTTTCTTATCAATTTCCGAAACAAGAGCATAGGTACTTTTCAGACTGACAAAATGTTCTTTTATTAAATTTTTGCTTTCATAACCGATACAGTAAATGATTTTTTTAGCCCTGATCTGAAAACCGGAATCTACTGTAATTAAATTATATCCTTTAAAATATTCAACATCTGTCATTTCTGTTTTGTCGAAAATTTGTAAACCTTTTTTTACATTTAGCTTAAATAATTCATGTGCAAACTTAAATGCATCAATACTTGCTCCCTGCTCAGATAAAATTCCGCCGTATGTGTTTTTAAATCCGAATTGTTTTGAAACCTCATCACTTTCAAGCCATTTTACTTTAAAACCGGCGTCTTTTCTTGCGTTAAATTCTTTCTTCAGCCATGCAACATCCTTTTTCTTGGAAGCATAATACAGAGATTTTTTTCTTTTAAATCCTGAACCCGACTTAATTTCACCGGCTAACTTTTCAAGCTTATCAATAGAATCCGAACATGCCTTATAACTTGCTACAGCTCCCTTTTTTCCTATCTTTTCAATAAGTTCAAAAAGAGGAACATCTATTTCATACTGAAGCATGGAAGTAGTTGCTGAAGTACTTCCGTTACAGAGTTCGCGTTGATCAATAAGAATTGTTTTGTACCCTTCAGCCATCATTTGGTGGGCTGCTAAACTTCCTGTAATGCCGCCTCCGATAATCAGCACATCACATTCTTCATTGGATTTTAAAGAAGGATATGAAGAAATCAATCCGTTTTTCAAAAGCCAGAAAGGTTCGTTAGATTTAAGATCCATAGTACTGTTTTTCTCTGTATAAACAATAATTGCGCCTTTTATTCATCTAAAATTAATATTGGTTTAATATTTGTTTTCACCCTTCAATCAAACCACATTAAAAATAAAAATATGATAACGATTATTCCAGAGGCTCCGGAAAATGTTGCTGCTTTTAATGCAACAGGAGCAGTAACGAAAGAAGATTTTGAGAATCTTGTTTTTCCTCGTGTAAAAGCAAAGATTGAACAATTTGGAGAACTAAATTATTTAATGTATATCGATACAGATCTGGATAATTTTACAGCCGGTGCATGGTTGGAAGACGCTCTTTTAGGACTGAAGAATCTAACCAAATGGAACAGGGCGGCAATTCTTACCGACAATCAGCATGTACAGAATTTTACTGAAATTTTCAGTGTACTGATGCCGGGAGAATTCAAATCTTTCCCGAAAGGTAACCTGTACAACGCTTTGTACTGGTGCAAAAACGGAAATGAAGTAGAAGCGTAATCTGCTTATTATAAAAACAACGGAAAGGCTGTCTTTTTAAGGCAGCCTTTTTTATTGATCTGAAAATTAAATGGTAAGTATAAATACTTAATTATCAATTTGGTACATTCTACGTAGAATATTTCTCATTATTGTGACTATATTTGTAATGTTAAACAAACAAAAAACTAAAAATTATGTCAACATTCAAATTAGACATCATTGCGGGGCCACTTTGGAGCAATGACGAAGCACAAAAATTAGGTCCGCGTATCGCGGCAGCACACTTAGGAAAGTTTACCGGACAATGGACTACCATTGTTGAAGGACAGATGAGTGTAATCGGCGTTGAACTGAATACTCAGCCTACAGGAGACTCCGAGTACACTTTAGATGTTTTGGCCGGTCCTATCTGGAGCAACGAAGATGCTAAAGAAGTTTGTCCTGCAATCTGCGCGTCTTACGGAGGAACGTGGAACGGACAATGGACTACCGTTGTAGAAGGTAAAATGAGCGTTTGCGGATGCACATTTAAATTCTAAAAAATTAAAATTATGAAAATCGGCAGTTTCCGGAGGAAACTGCTGATTCTTTTATTGATCGCAGGAAACACATTCTGCTATAATTTCTTTTTCTTCCTTTTTTTGTGAACTGTATAACTGTTTGTATCTGAATGCAATCATCAATCCGATACACGTCATTCCCACACCCACCAACGAAGGATAGTTGAAAGAATAACCGTTTTCCAGCGGTATTCCTCCCAAAAACGCGCCCAAAGCATTCGCACAGTTAAATCCGGCCTGCATAAAAGCAGCAGCCATCATTTCGCTTTTAGGGGCGGCTTTCATCATCATAATATTAATCGGTGCAGCAACCGACATCGACAGTGCACCGCAGATAAACGTCAGTACCAATGAAACCGTTTGATATTCTGAAAGGAAAAATACGCCCACTAAAGAACTCATCATTAAGAAAAGTAATAAAACAAAGGTCTTTTCAGGGCTCAGTCTGTCAGACAAATATCCGCCGACTAAATTTCCTACAACCATTCCGGCTCCGGCGAGAATCATCACATATGCCATCTGATTTTCTTTAATCCCCGAAACAATGGTCATCAAAGGCGTAATGTAGCTAAACCATGTAAATAATCCTCCAAAACCAATCGCAGTAATCATCAAAACCATCCATGACTGCTTTTTCTTCAAAAATTTCATTTCTTCCATGAAGTGAGTATTTTCATTGGTTTCAAGCATAGGCAGCCAGAGTTTTAAAAATAATAAGGCAAATAACCCGATCACAGCAACAATGGCGAAATACCATCTCCAGTGAAATGCATGACCGATATACGTTACCAGCGGAACCATCGCGAGATTCGCAACCGTAAGTCCTGTAAACATCAGCGAAATATAGAACGCTTCTTTACCTTTTGCGGCTAATCGGGTGGCAACCACAGTTCCCACTCCAAAAAATGCTCCATGCGGAAGTCCGGAAAGGAAACGGATGATCATCATCGTGTTATAATCCGGAGCAATTGCCGATAATGCATTAAACAGGGTAAAAATCATCATCAGAACAATCAAAACCTTTTTTGGCGGAAATTTTACAGAATATCCAATTAAAATCGGAGCTCCTACAACCACTCCGAAAGCATAAGCCGAGATTAAATGTCCCGCTTCCGGAATGCTGATCTGTAAACTTCTTGCAATATCGGGAAGCAGCCCCATAATGGTAAATTCGGTGGTTCCGATTCCAAGACCGCCTATTGCCAACGGTATTATTCTTTTATCTATCTTCATTTTAAAATCCTTTTAACGATCCTGAATAATTTATTGTTTCTTTTAAAGTGCAAAAATCGATAGAAATAATCATTTATACTTTAACGGAGATGACTCATTTTTGCTCTGTATTAACTTTTTTAATTAATTTTGAATTAAATATTAATCAAAAGAGAACATAATGAAAATTCAGAAAGAAAATATTGAATTTGAAGAAGGAAAATCTTTTAAGCTGTTTTCACCATCCCTTAAAAACTGTTTCTTCTGGCATTATCATCCTGAAATAGAGCTTGTTTACGTAGAAGTTTCCAACGGAATCCGTCACGTCGGTAAAAATATTTCAGACTTCAAAGACAGCGATCTATTGCTCATCGGTTCCAATGTTCCTCACCTTAATTTTGATTATAAAATTCAGACCGAATGCAGACAGATGGTTTTGCAGATGCGCGAAAATTTTCTTCAGGAATACATTATGCCTGTTCCGGAATTTGAAAACATTAAAAACCTGTTGGAACGTTCTTATCTGGGATTATCCTTTTCCGGACAAACGAAACAAAAAGTTGTTGAAAAACTACACCAGATAAAAAACGAAAATTCTTTTCATGCTTTTGTAGGGCTGATCGAAATTTTGCAGATTCTTGCAGATTCCGCCGAAGTAAAAGAACTGAATAATGAAGACACCCGCATCAAGTGGTTTTTAAATGATAAAATCCGGATGGGAACCATTTACGATTATATTCATGAAAATTATGACCAAAATCCCAACGTAAATATTATCGCAGAAAACGTGAATTTAAGCACTCCCGCATTCTGCCGTTATTTTAAAAAGCAGACCAATATGACCTTTACAGATTTTGTCAATAATTACAGGATCAATCAGGCGAAATTATTACTGCTGCAAAATTCCGGTGTAACGGAAGTCTGCTTTCAGGTAGGTTTTGAAAGCCTTTCATATTTCAATAAATTATTTAAAAAATACATCGGAGAAACACCTTCTGCCTTTAAGAAAAAACATCTGAGCAGGGTTGAAAGTAGTGCAGTTTAAAACTAAGTTTGTTTAAATTCATTTTAAATTTAACCTCAAAAGAGACAAAAGACTTTATTGGATTTATTTAAATTTAAAGTATTTCAAAAGTCAGCAAAGAGAAAAAATATTTGATTTTTTTTAAACTTATGTGCTCTTTTTTCCATTTAAGTAGTAAACTTAAACAACTAAAGTATTAAAATCTTTTAGATCTTTCGCGGTAAAAAAGTTTAGACGATTATTTTACTGATATTTATTTTAAACCAATCCTTTATATTCTTTCCATTCCTCAAAACGATAATCGATAACCTGCTTCATAAGATCATAATTTTCGTACGTATCTTCGATGTGATAAAATGTTTCATATTCGTAATCATGCTCTTCCGCTTTTGTATCGAATAAATTCACATAATCATCTGCGAAAGAGCTGAATCGGTTTCCGAAATCCGTGTCGTCTTTGTAATAATCATGGGCAAAAGCATTTCCTGTTTCGTTCAGATCATATTCAGAAAACTTTCCGTCCATGAAATCCATGATGAATTCAGCGCCGGTAATTTCTCTTCTTTTTAAACTTTGAATTTCTTCTTCATGATCTTCTTTAAATTCTTCCGAGATGAAATCGTTATTAATACACCAGTTCAGAAACATTCCGGTGTGGGTTGCTCCGTTTTTTATTGGAAGTTCTTCAGGAAAATCGCTGCCGTAATGCCATGAAGCATCATCATATTTAGACATATTGAATGATAGTTTTAAACAATTTTATCCAAAAATAGAAAAAATCAATTTATATTGCCCGTCACAGGGAAAATTCCGTCATTTGTATAGAAAAATTTTTTTCGACCTTATTATATGAAAAATGCCGTTCTGATCACCATTGGTGACGAAATCCTTTCAGGAAGCACCGTAGACACCAATTCTAACTTTATTGCTGCCGAACTGAAAAATATTGGGATAAAAGTTATACAGATTTTTACCATTTCAGACCAGATTGAAACCATTAAAAAGACCATCTCTTCTGCTTTTGAGCTGGGAGATATCATCATAACAACCGGAGGTTTGGGTCCTACAAGAGACGATAAAACCAAAAAAGCCATTGCCGAATTTTTTAATGACGAAATCGCTTTAGACGAAGAAACTTTCGCTCATCTGAAAGCATATATGGAAAGACGCGGAAGAACAGAAATTCTGGAAAGAAACCGCGAACAGGCTTTTGTCCCTACAAAATCCAAAGTGTTCCAGAACCATAACGGAACTGCACCCTGCATGATGATGGAAGAAAACGGAAAACTGCTTTTCAGTCTTCCCGGAGTTCCTTATGAAGTAAAACCTTTAATTAAAGATCAGATTGTTCCTTTTTTAAAAGATAAATTCAGTCTCCATTACCTTTCCACAAGAATTGTTTCCGTAGTCGGAATTCCCGAAAGTATTTTGGCAGACAAAATTGAAAACTGGGAACTTGCCTTGCCGGAAAACCTTTCTTTGTCTTATCTTCCTGTCGGAACCCGCGTTAAACTGAGACTCACTGCAAGCGGAGAGGACGACAGTATTTTGCAGCAACAGTTGGAAGACGAAATCCAGAAGCTACTTCCTTTAGTAAAAGATCATGTAATTGCTACCTCACAGGATAAAATAGAAAAAATCCTTGCCGATATTTTAACAGATAGAAAATTGACTTTATCTACCTCCGAAAGCTGTACAGGCGGAGAACTCGCAAAAATGATTACTTCTGTTTCCGGAAGCTCAAATTACTTTTTAGGCGGCATTGTTTCTTATGCTACAGAAAAAAAGATCGATATTCTCAAAGTAAAAAAAGAAACCGTAGAAGAATTTACGGTCGTAAGTGAGCAGGTCGCTGCGGAAATGGCAGAAGGCTGTCAGAAACTCTTCAATACAGATATTTCTCTTTCTACAACCGGAGTTGCAGGTCCCCGAAAAGGAGAGGACGGAAAGGAAGTGGGAACTGTTTTTTACACCATCAGAATTAAAGATCAGGAAGTGACTTCAAAATTGTATATGCCGCATCTGGATCGACTGGATTTTATGCACTTTGTATCCCAGAAAGTCATTCAGGATCTTGTTGCCCTTTTGGTGAATAATTGATTCATAATCAGTTAATTTTTTAATTTTTTTTTAATTAATTCTGCATAGGTTTTTCACGGTTTTTGACGTTCATGAGAAAAATATCAAAATCGTGGAAAATTCAAAGCAGATTTTTCAGACTGACAGCAAAAAACGCTGGAGAAACGTTCAGTGGGGAAGCCGAATCTTTATCTTCATCGCCATATTGCTTTTTCTGGCACTCGGTCTTATGATGAAATGGGACAGAAGCCCCAAAATTCCTTTTAAAGAAGATTACAAAGCCGTTATTACAGCGAGCAAACCCTATCTTCAGGAAAATAGAATTTCCAAAGAATATAAAGGATTCCGAAGTTTCATTTCCGAAAAAACAATGCACACCAACCTTGCTAAAATCGAAAAAGCAAGAGCCGAAAGACTTAAAAACCAAAACCGCAACTGGGCACAATTTCCGGGCGGAATACGTTCTGCGTTCTACGTTGCTTGGGATCCGCAGTCTTTAATGTCTTTAAAAAGAAATATCAGACACATCAATCTTGTTTTTCCGGAGTGGTTTTTCCTCGATCCGAAAAATGGCGATCTGAAAACCAATGTGGATCCTGCCGGTTATAAAGTTATTAAAAGAACAGGAGTTGCCGCAATGCCGATTCTCAGCAATAACTTTGAACAGGAATTCCATTCTGAGGGATTGGGAAAAGTGCTGAAAGATCCGAAAAAAAGAACCCATCTTATTCGGAAATTAACCCTGCAATGCCAGAAACTCAATTTCAAAGGAATCAACATCGACTTTGAAGATATGAATCTGGATTCTGATGAAAACCTCATCGCTTTCATGAAAGAGCTGTCCGAAACTTTTAAGCAGAATAAATTATTGGTTTCCATGGATATCATGACGGATAATGACGATTACAATATTCAGAAATTAAATCCTTATGTAGATTATTTTGTCTTGATGGCGTATGATGAATATTCTGCAGACAGCGATGCAGGACCCGTTTCCTCTCAAAAATGGATCGAAGCACAGACCGGAAAAATTCTGGCAAAGACTTCCCCCAACAAAATCATTTTAGGATTGGGAGCTTACGGATACGACTGGAGTACAGACAAGGAACAGAATAATTCCGTGACGTATATGCAGGCAATTACCAAAGCGAGTGCAAGCAAAGCGAAAATTAATTTCGACGACAATACTTTTAATTTAAATTACTCTTACACAGATTCGAAAAACAATACACATACTGTATTTTTCAACGATGCAGCTTCTATTTTTAATACGATGCGCTTTTCTTCAGAATATCCTCTTGCCGGAACTGCGCTTTGGAGATTGGGAAGCGAGGACAGCCGGATCTGGAATTTTTACGATAGAGATCTTACGTTTGCAGGATTATCAAAATTAAATTTAAAAACCCTTGAGAATGTAAAAGGTCAGACGATGGTCGATTACATTGGTGACGGCGAAGTTTTGGATGTTCTGAATACGCCTCATGACGGAAAAATTGCCCTTGAGATTGATCCCAAAGAAAAAATCATTACCGATGAAAATTATGTAACCTATCCCAGTTCTTACGAAGTTAAAAAATACGGAGAAGCTCCACAGAAAGAACTGGTATTAACTTTTGATGATGGCCCCGATGAAACCTACACACCGCAGGTTTTAGACATACTGTCAAAATATCATGTTCCGGCTGCCTTCTTTTTGGTAGGATTAAATGCCGAAAAAAACCTTCCTTTGGTTAAAAGAATTTACAGAGAAGGTCATGAAATTGGCAATCATACATTTACCCATGAAAATGTGGCAAAAGTAAGCCCCGAAAGAGCTTTACTGGAAATGAAACTGACAAGATTATTGATCGAATGTATCACAGGACACAGTACCATTCTGTTCAGAGCGCCTTACAATGCCGATTCTGAGCCAACAACTTCAGAAGAAATTGTTCCGGTTGCATTGGCGAGACAGCAGAATTATCTTGATATTGGTGAAAACATCGATCCCGAAGACTGGCAGCCGGGAATAAAAGCCGATGAAATTGTAAAACGTGTTTTAGCAGGTGTAAAAGCCGAACGCGGAAACATCATACTCCTTCACGATGCAGGAGGCGAAACCCGTGAAGAAACCGTAAAAGCGTTGAAAGTTTTAATCCCGACATTGCAGAAACAAGGATATCATTTTACCAATCTTGCCAGTATTCTGCATAAAAACAAAGCGGAACTGATGCCTTCCATTCCGAAAACAAGAGCCTATTATGTGATGCAGCTTAATCTTCTTTTGGCAACCATTATTTATGGAATCAGTCATTTTTTAGTGGCTTTGTTTACCATTTTTATCGCATTAGGACTCATCAGATTGCTTATTATGTTATTCTGGGCGTTTAAAGAACGTCGAAAAGAGAAAAAATCGGGAGAATTTCCCGTTTTAGAATCCTATCCGAAGGTTTCAATTATTGTTCCGGCGTACAATGAAGAAGTCAACATTGTTTCATCATTAAACAATCTGTTAAAACAAACCTATCCCAATTTCAATATTATTCTGGTGGATGATGGAAGCAAAGATTCAACCTATGAAAAAGCGAAAGAGTCCTTTTCTGATCATCCGAAACTGAAAATTTTCAGCAAAACCAACGGCGGAAAAGCAACTGCTTTAAATTTTGGGATTTCACAAACCGATGAGGAATATGTGGTCTGCATCGATGCCGATACGAAACTGGAAAAAGATGCCGTAAAATATTTAATTGCAAGATTTTTAAACTCGGATCCGGATGAAAAAATTGCAGCCGTTGCAGGAAATGTAAAAGTGGGCAATACTGTAAACTGGCTTACAAAATGGCAGTCTATTGAATATACAACCAGTCAGAATTTTGATCGTTTAGCATATGCGAATATCAATGCCATTACTGTAATTCCCGGTGCTATCGGAGCTTTCAGAAAATCTGTAATTGAAGAAGTTGGCGGATATTCTTCCGATACTTTAGCCGAAGACTGCGATATTACCGTTAAAATCTTGAGAGAAGGGTACACCGTTGCCAACGAAAACCGTGCAGTAGCAGTGACAGAAGCTCCGGAAAGCGTAAAACAGTTTTTAAAACAACGTTTCAGATGGACGTACGGAATCATGCAGATGTTCTGGAAACAGAGACAGACTTTCCTTAACCCGAAATACAAAGGTTTAGGACTTTGGGCAATGCCGAATATTTTACTCTTTCAGTACATTATTCCGTTCTTCTCGCCGCTTGCCGATGTCATCATGTTTTTTGGAATATTATCCGGAAATGGTGGAAAAATATTCAGTTATTATTTAATTTTCTTTTTGGTGGATGCGTCTCTGGCTTTTATTTCGTTCATCATGCAGAGAGAGAAATTGGTAAACCTGCTGTATGTGATTCCTCAGCGTTTCGGATATCGCTGGCTGATGTATATTGTATTGTTCAGAAGTCTCCGAAAAGCACTGAAAGGCGAAATGCAGACCTGGGGATTTTTAAAACGTACCGGAAACGTAAAAGAAATTGCAACATCTTAAAATATTTTTTGGAGCTGCTTCCTGCTTTCCGCACTCGCTATTTTACAGGATTCGGTGCGGCAGCAAAGCTGCCGCGCCGAATCCTATAAAATGAGCTTAAACAAATTTGCAATCAGGGCTAAGATGATATCATACATTTGAAAATCACGAAATAACCATAAACTTTGTCATCCTGTAAAGATCTAAGCACAAATCTTTCCATGATTACTTTTCATACTACGCTTAAATTCTTTCAGGACGACAAATGCTGTGAAAATATATTTAAAATATAAACAGATCTTAATATTTAATTAAATTTGTTTTTGTAAAAAGTAACGAAATAAAAAAAAGTTACACTTATTGTATAAATTGTAATTATAATGAAAAAATTAACGCTTTCTCTGCTTTTAATAGGAGGAATTTGTTCACAAACCGTGAACGCTCAGGCGACAGACAAAGGTTTAGACCTTAGCTTGATGGATAAATCAGTACGTCCGCAAGATGACTTTTATAACTATGTGAGTGGAACTTGGATGAAGACTGCCAAAATTCCTTCCGATAAACCAACTTGGGGAAGTTTCAACAAACTGGCTGAAGATACAGACAACAACTCCATGACGATTCTGAACTCTCTTCTGAAAGACAAATTTGCTGACGGAACAGAAGGCAAGAAAATTCAGGACCTGTACGCAACGTACATGAACATGGCAAAGAGAAATGCAGACGGTATCAAACCGATTCAGGCAAATCTGAATAAAATTGATGCCATTAAATCCGTTGGAGATCTTCAGAAATATTTAATCTCTGTAACCAAAGAAGGAGAAAATAACTTCTACGGATGGGGAGTAGATGCAGATCTTAAAGACTCTAAAATGAACGTTGTTTATCTTGGTGATGCATCTCTAGGTCTTGGAAGAGATTACTATCAGAAAGTAAACGAAAAAAACACAGAAGCTTTAGCAGAATATACAAAATATGTTGCTTCTATGTTAAAAGAACTAGGATATAAAAATGCTGATGCTGCCGCTAAAGGAATCGTAGATTACGAGAAAAGCATCGCAAAAACATACTTAACCAACGAGCAGAGCCGTGATAATACGCTTCAGTACAATCCACAAACAATGGCTCAGCTTTCAGCTTTGGTAAAAAATGTAGACCTTCCGGCTTATCTTAAAGCAGTTGGCGTAAATACAGATAAAGTAATTATCGGAGAATTAGGATATTACAAGAATTTAGATAAATTCATCAATACGCAGAATCTTCCTGTGATTAAAGATTATCTTAAATTCCACATGATCCACGGAAGCGCGGCTTATTTAAGTGAGAAATTAGGAGACATGAGATTCGCTTTCTATGGCAAATATTTAAGAGGACAGCAGGAGCAGAGAGCTTTAAATAAGAGAGGTTACGAATTAATTAACGGATCTTTAGGAGAAGCTTTCGGTAAACTATACGTTGAAAAATATTTCCCGGCAGAAGCTAAAGCGCAGATGGTTGAACTGATCGATTACTTAAAGAAAAGTTTCGCGGTTCACATCAACGGATTAACGTGGATGTCTTCTACCACCAAGCAAAAAGCAATGGAGAAACTGAATAAGTTCACGGTAAAAGTTGCGTATCCGGACAAATGGAAAGATTATTCCAAATTAACCATCACGCCGGAATCAAAAGGTGGAAATCTATATGCCAACCTTCAGAATATTGCAGAATGGCAGTACAACAAAGACTTAGCTAAAATCGGAAAACCGGTAGATAAAACAGAGTGGGGAATGACGCCGCAAACTGTAAATGCTTACTACAATCCGGTAAACAACGAAATCGTTTTCCCTGCTGCAATCCTACAGCCGCCTTTCTTCAATCCTAAAGCAGATGCTGCGGTGAATTTCGGTGGAATCGGTGCCGTGATCGGTCACGAAATGAGCCACGGATTTGATGATTCAGGTGCACAGTTCGATGCAGACGGAAACTTGGTAGACTGGTGGACTCCGGAAGATAAAGCCAACTTCGAAAAAGCAACAAAAGCTCTTGCCGCACAGTACGACAAATACGAGCCAGTAAAAGGAACTTTCGTGAACGGAACCTTTACCAACGGAGAAAATATTGCAGATTTAGGAGGCGTAAACATCGCTTACGATGCTCTTCAGATGTATTTAAAAGACAAAGGAAATCCGGGAGTTATCAGCGGTTACACGCAGGATCAGAGATTCTTCCTGAGCTGGGCAACAGTATGGAGAACTTTATCCAGCGAAAAATACATGATCAATCAGGTAAAAACAGACCCGCATTCTCCGGGATATTTCAGAAGTTTCGGTCCTTTAACCAATGTTGATGCTTTCTACAAAGCGTTTGATGTAAAAGAAGGAGACAAATTGTACAAAAAACCGGCAGAAAGAATTAAAATCTGGTAATCACCATTTTAGATACAGCCAAAACCGTTCAGCAATGAGCGGTTTTTTTGTTTTTTTTGGAGCTTTTTCGCGCTTTCCGCACTCGCTATTTCTTTGGATTCGGCGCGGCGGAGCCGCGCCGAATCCAAAGAAATGAGCTCAGACAATTGCTGCAATCGCGGCTAGGATTTCAGTCATTTTTTTCAGCATCAGGAAAATGAATAGAAATTATCCTTAATTCAGAAAATCTATGTATCATTTGCGGAGTGAATAGTTTATGCTTGTCGAAGTACCTTTACGAACAAAAAAATCAACGGAATCATTTTGAAAAGAAAACTTCACGCTCCTTGCGTGAAATACTAAACGATTTGTTGTCTTACTCAATCAAAATCAAATATCATTTTAACCGCAAATCAAGATCAGATAATAAAAATAGCAAGTTTTATTTACATCCTTTTCATCAATTATTATTTATCACTTATCATTTATAAACTAATTTGTATATTTGGTAAGTTTGTGTAAAATCAAAAACAATTTTTAATGAAAAAGCTAAATATCGGAGTACTTGCCTTTTCAGGTTTGGTATTTTTAAATTCTTGTGGAACAACAAAAACTGCCAATACTCAAAAACCTGAGCCGATGAAAGGAGTTGAAATTGTACAGCCAGAAAAAATGGAAGCAAAAGAAGAAGGATTAAACCTATCGTACATGGATAAAACTGTTCGTCCCCAAGATGATTTTTTTAGCTATGTAAACGGAAACTGGGTAAAAACCACTCAGATTCCTTCCGATAAAGCAAGTTGGGGTTCTTTCAATGCACTCAGAGAAAATGTAGACGATGCTTCTTTGGACATCCTGAACAAAATCTTGTCAGAATCTTATCCTGAAGGTTCCGAAGGACAGAAAATCCAGAATTTGTATGCCTCATTTATGGATACCAACAAGAGAAATGCAGAAGGATTGGCTCCGATTAAAGGAGATCTTGCAAAAATTGATGCCATTAAAAACATCGGCGATCTTCAGAAATATCTGCTTGAAGCGACAAAAGTGGGCGATAACTCTTTCTACGGATGGAGAGTAGGTGCAGACCTGAAAGATTCTAAAATGAACGCAGTCTATCTTGGCGGTCCCGATCTTGGACTGGGAAGAGATTACTATCAGAAAGTAAATGAAGCCAACACCAAAACGTTAGCAGAATATCAGACCTATGTCGGAAAACTATTCGGCGTTTTAGGCTATAAAAATTCAGAATCTGCAGCAAAAAACGTAGTGGATTTCGAAAAACAGTTGGCAAACTATTTATTAACGCTTGAACAGAACAGAGATGCCAATTTAAGATACAATCCTAAAAACGTATCAGAATTGCCTGCTTTGGTTAAAAACGTTAATCTTCCGAAATATCTGAAGGATGCCGGAGTAAATACCGACAGAGTCATTATCGGCGAGTTGAAGTATTACCAGAATATGGATTCCTTCCTTACCCAGAAAAATCTTCCTTTACTGAAAGACTATCTGAAATACCACTTAATCAATGGAAATGCAAGCAATCTGGATGAAAATTTAGAGCAGATAAGATTCGATTTCTATTCCAAATATCTTCAGGGGCAAAAAGAACAGCGTCCGATGAACAAAAGAGGGCTTTCTTTGGTAAACAGCGTTTTAGGTGAAGCGTTCGGAAAATTATATGTCGAGAAATATTTTACGCCGGAAGCAAAAGCACAGATGGAAATGTATATCGATTACATTCTAAAATCCTTCAAGACACATATCAACGAGATGGATTGGATGTCTCCGGAAACAAAAGTAAAAGCACAGGAAAAATTATCAAAATTCACCGTGAAAATTGCTTATCCGGATAAATGGAAAGATTACACCCAGTTAAAAGTAGAAGCTCCGAAACAGGGAGCAACCTTATATTCCAATCTTCAGAATGTTTCAGCTTGGCAATATCAGAAAAATTTAGATAAAATAGGAAAACCGGTAGACAGAACAGAGTGGGGAATGACGCCGCAAACCGTAAATGCCTATTACAGCGGATCAAACAACGAAATCGTTTTTCCTGCCGCCATTCTTCAGCCGCCTTTCTACAATCCAAAAGCAGATGCAGCTGTTAATTTCGGAGGAATCGGAGCCGTTATCGGTCACGAAATTTCTCACGGATTCGATGACAGCGGTTCAAGATTCGACGGAGACGGGAACTTAAATAACTGGTGGACCGATGCAGACCGTAAAAACTTCGACGCAAAAGTAGCACAATTGGCAGCACAGTACAGCGCTTATGAACCGGTAAAAGGAAGCTTCGTAAACGGAAAATTCACGAGTGGCGAAAACATCGGGGATTTGGGAGGAGTTGCAGTGGCTTACGATGCACTTCAGATGTATCTTAAAGATCACGGAAATCCGGGCTTAATCAGCGGATTTACTCAGGATCAGAGATTCTTCATGAGCTGGGCAACAGTCTGGAGAACAAAATCCACAGATCAGTATATGACCAATCAGGTGAAAACAGATCCGCATTCGCCGGGAATTTTCAGAGCATTCGGTCCGTTGGTCAATCAGGATTCTTTCATCAAAGCATTCGATATCAAACCGGGAGACAAAATGTATAAAGCTCCGCAGGACAGAATAAAAATTTGGTAAGACAAGCCAAAAATTGTTAGAAATGAAAAACGCATCAGAAATGGTGCGTTTTTTATTTAATTTTTCATAGTTTAGTGACATCACAAAATATCAGTTTTTTAGTTGATATTTAATTTAAAAAGTTAATATTTCAAGAAAAATCTTAACAAAATTTTGTATGTTACAGTTTTTTTTTAAATTTAAACATTGGATTGGTCAGCTATTTGATGCTGATAAAGACAATACACACCAACATCGAAAATCTCAAAATATTAATAATATGGCAATGTTTAATTATGGCGTTGGCGGAAACGAAGTAAAAGTAGACGCCAATGAAGCTATTCAGCAGATTCAGGAGAATAAATCGCTGATAGTAAGCCAGCTTACAACCGACGAATCTTACGTCCCTGAAATTGTAACAGGATTAAAAACAGTAGATGACGTCTTCAGACATTTCCAGCCTTCTGTAAGCGTTCAGCACGAAACGGAGGACGGTAATGTAGTAGAAGAGGAATTCCGTTTTCAGAATCTCGCGGACTTTACCCCAAAAAATCTCACTCAGAAATCAGATTATCTGCAGCAATTAAGCATGGAGCAGGAACAGTACAACAAAATTGTACGCCAGCTTAAAACCAATAAAATTCTGCGTAATATGCTGGAAAACGATCAGACAAGAGCTGCCTTCGTAGAGGTATTGAAAGAAGTGGCACAGGAACTTGAAAAATAATCTAAAGACGTTACATTAATCATGGATAGTAAATTACAGGCAGCTGAAAACCAACAACAGGGACAGCAGCAACACGCAGGTCAGCCGAAAAGTAATCCGCTTGCCGAACTCAATAAAATAGGAGGTTTTGGTTTTGTAGAATCTGTTGTAGACGGAATCGCAAACATGAATCCCACCAGAAAAGCCAGAAAGGAAATCTTCCTTAATGACAGCAATAAAGCAGATGAAAGAAAAGAACTTCTTCAGAAAATCAATCTTTGGGTAAATCTTCTGGAAGGAAACGATTCTGCAGATAAGATGGCAGAAACATGCAAAGCTAAAGCGCAGGCTGCCGATCAGAATTTAAAACTAAATCTTAAAAATACGCTTGATGCAGTCCGTCAAATGGAAACAAACTACAGAACGGTCGCTCAATTCTACAAAAATACCGAGCTTGATAAAGTTGATAACGTAAGTATTGTTAATGCAAGTTTAGATCAGGTTTCAGACTTGGATAATCCTATATTTATCGATGCCATTGCAGAAGAATTTAAGAACTACTACGACCGTTTAGACCTTAGAGACAATTACTCTATTTTAGCAATTCCGGGATATTTGGGATCCAATAAAGTCATTGAAAAATGGGCGAAAATCTGTAACGAAAACAAAGTAATGATGGTAACGGATTTCGCAAATCTTGATAAACCGGATGACGTGGTGGATTTATTCCATTCTGCCAATCTTACAGGAGGAGAATTGCACAGAAGTAATGTCATCATGACCTGTAACTGGCTGGTTGGACGCGGAAAAGCTGAGGAAGTAGGAGAGGAGGAAAATGTAGAACTTCCGCCATCAACTTCACTTGCCGGAAAAATTCATAAAACATTAATGTCTCAGGTTGCAGCAGGTAAAAAGCACGGAAACATCAATGAAGTGGACGCCGTAAAATTCGAATTGAAGAAAAGTGAAATTTCCCAGTTGGAAAAAATGGGACTGGTTCCCATGGTGAACGAATACGGAAAAATTATGGCTTTCTCTGCAAAAACCCTGTTTACAGGAGACAACATCGGGCTTCAGACCTATTCTGTCGTTCGCGTATTCGATTACGTAACTAAAGTTTTGCTCGATTTCCTAAACAGAAGAGCTTTCGAAAACTGGAACGCAAGAAATGAGGATGATTTGAGAAGACAGATCGTAACCTTCCTTGACGGAATTAAGGGACCGGATAAACTGATCGAAAAATTCAAAATTGTTCGTTTTGAGCAGGATAAAGTAAACAAAGACAGAGTTTGGCTGGATATTCGTCTTACGCCTTATTTCCCTACAAAAAGTTTCGTTATCAAATTAGACGGACACAAAGGAGACGACGGAAACGAATGGGATGCTGAATATCTTCAGGACTAAATTTAAACCAATCAATACACAAACCGATGCAATTTTTCATCGGTTTTTTTCTACCAAATCGTTAAAAATAGAAATATGAAAGGCAGGCTATTCTACTTTTTGTCCGTAATTTTTATGACTTTCAGTTGTAAAGATAAAAGAGTACAGCAAAATCATCCCATTGATCTTTTTGCCGACGAAATAAAAGAAGGAAAAGCTTACATCATGAAACCGCAGGAATGCTTTGATGAAAGTGATATGGTGGTTTCTTCATCAAATATTAAACTCATCGATCAGTCTCAGGGTCGCGGAAAATCTATCTTTATTTACATGGTTAATAATGGCAAAGTAGAGAAAACGACGAGAGATTCTATGGTGGCTTTTCCGTTCAGTTTTCTTTCTAATCAACAGTTGATGTTCAAAAAAGATTCTACTTCCTATATTTATCTCAAAAAATTGGAAGGATACCGCTTCATTGCAAAAGAAAAACATTTAAAATATCAGTGGCTGAAAGCGGCTCCTGTTTATTCAGTTCAAAAAGAAAATTAAATTATCTTTGTATTTAATAAACAGATGCTTCGACAAGCTCAGCATGACATTTCTAATACTAGTCGTTTTATTAAAAGTGAATTTTTAGCGTTGTCATGCTGAGCTTGTCGAAGCATAAATATGCAGACAGACAAACCTTTGGAAAAAACAAAACAATCAGACTTCAGACACATCGGCAATAAACTTCTTAACTGGTATAAGACAAATGCCCGCGATTTACCTTTCAGACAGACCAAAGATCCTTATAAAATCTGGATTTGTGAGATCGTTTTTCAGCAGACCAGAATTGCTCAGGGATTAGGACATTATAATAATTTTGTTCACCGCTTTCCGGATGTAAAAACCCTTGCCGAAGCAGACGAAAACGAAGTTTTACTGTATTGGAAAGGATTAGGCTATTATTCCAGAGCGATAAATGTTCATAAGGCAGCGCAACAGATCATGAACGATTATAATGGCGTTTTTCCTCATGAATACGATGAAATCTTAAAGTTAAAAGGAGTCGGAAAATATACAGCCGCTGCAGTTTCCAGTATTTGTTTTGAAGGTAAAATTCCGGCTGTGGACGGAAACTTTTATCGTGTACTGAGCCGTATTTTTGCAGATGATTTTGATATTTCAAGTTCAAAAGCTTTTAATTATTTTTCTGAACTCGCTCATTTAATCTTACCTGAAAGCGTCGGTGATTTCAATCAGGCGATGATGGATTTAGGTTCCGAAATCTGTAAGCCTAAAAATCCTCTTTGCAGCGAATGTCCTTTGAATGAAGACTGTCTGGCTTTTTCCCTGAATAAAGTTTCTGAATTTCCGGTAAAAACAAAAAAAGTAAAAGCCGCTGATTTGGAGCTGAAATATTATTTCGTTCATAGAAATGGTCAGTTTTTAATTCAACAGAGAAAAGATGATTTCATCTGGAAAAAGCTATTTGAATTTCCGCCTGAAATTTCTGATGATTTAATTCCGTTTATCAAAAGTGTAAAAAATGTAAGCCATAAACTCACGCACAAAAATTTAAGCATAGAAATTTTTAATGTAGAAATAGAATCAGAAGAAATATGGCACAATTTCATCACTCAAAATAATTACATCGTAACCGATGTTGAAGGCTCTCACGAAAAATCCTTCCCAAAACCGTTGGAGAATTATATCCAGAATTATGAAACGGCATATAGAATTTGGTAATGTCATTGTGATGAGCGAAGCGAGCCTGTGCTGAGCGCGTCGAAGTAAAGCAATCTCAAAAAATATAAAATTTTTATGATTAGATGTTTATCATTCGCTTTGTGAAACGCCCTTGCGAACGAAGAAATTTTTCAATAATTTCAAAGAAGCTTTTGCGCCTATTGCGTTTAAAAAGAAACCATTAATAACATTTAAGCAGTTAAGAAAGATTAAGGATTTTCAGGCAAACAGAAGGATAAGCTTAAAAAATAATTAGAATGTAATAAAAAACGCTCTGTGTGCTTATTTAAGTGAAACGCCTTAGCGAACTTAAAAATATCCATTAAGTTTTAAAAGAAAAATCTTCGCGTACTTTGTGTTAAAATTAATTACATGATTAAAATGAATATTCATTCACAATATCTATCATTTGCTGAGTGAAACGCCCTTGCGAACGAAGAATGTTTTCAATAATTTCAAAGAAACTTTTGCGCCTATTGCGTTTAAAAAGAAACCATTAAGAACGTTTAAGCAGTTAAGAAAGATTAAGGATTTGCAGGCAAACAGAAGGATAAGCTTAAAAAATAATTAGGATTTAATAAAAAACGCTCTGTGTGCTTATTTAAGTGAAACGCCTTAGCAAACTTAAGTTTTAAAAGAAAAATCTTTGCGTTCTTAGTGTTCAAAAACAAAGCCTCCAAATTAAAATTCAATCTCAATTTCAAAACCCATTGAAATCCCGAAATTTGTCTTCCGAAATCTGAAATCTAATTTGTACTTTTGCAAAATGTTTAAAAACGCCATTTTTATTTTTACAGCCTTACTTTTGGTATCTTGCGGAAAAGATCCCGTTCCGAAGCCTTACGGAGAACTTCGACTGGAATATCCCGCACCGAAATATCAGAAATTCGAAAACAACTGTAATTATACATTTGAATATTCAGATTTTGCAAACATTACCGATGCAAAAAAGCCTTGCTGGTACTATCTGAACTATCCGAAAATGAAAGCCAAAGTTTTTGTAACGTATTACCCGATACAGAATGATTTTGCAGCCCATATTCAGGAAGCAGAAAAAATGGTTTATGAACATACCATTAAAGCAAGCGCAATCGACACAAAATCTTTCGAATATCCTGAAAAAAAGGTATACGGAAATTTTTATGAACTCAAAGGTCAGAGCGCTTCCAATCTTCAGTTTTACATTACAGACAGTACCAAACACTTTGTGACTGCCTATTTATATTTTAACACAAGACCGAAACCGGATTCTTTGGCTCCTGCGGTAGATTATATCAAAAGAGATATGAAACATCTGCTGGACACATTTGAATGGAAAAAATAATTTACTTTTAAAATACTTTGAAAAAAATATGAAACTTTTAGTTGTAGGAAGTGTTGCGTTCGACGCAATTGAGACGCCATTTGGAAAAACAGATAAAATTTTAGGAGGTGCAGCCACGTACATCGGGATCACTTCATCCATTTTGGGCGTTAAGTCCGGGATCGTTTCTGTAGTAGGAGGAGATTTTCCGCAGGAATATCTTGATATGTTCACAAACAGAGACGTTAATATAGAAGGAATTGAGATCGTAAAAGAAGGGAAAACATTCTTCTGGGCGGGAAAATACCACAACGACCTGAATACAAGAGATACTTTGGCAACTGAAGTAAACGTTCTTGAAAATTTTGATCCTAAAATTCCGGATTCTATGCAGGATGCAGAGATCTTATTATTAGGAAATCTTCACCCGGGAGTACAGCTTTCCGTACTTGAAAAAATGAACAACCGTCCGAAGCTTGTTATTCTGGATACAATGAATTTCTGGATGGACACGGCTTTGGAAACACTAATGCAGATGATTGCCAAAACAGACGTGATTTCAATCAACGACGAAGAAGCAAGACAGCTTTCAGGAGAATATTCTTTGGTAAAAGCAGCTAAAAAGATCCACGAAATGGGACCAAAGTTCGTTATCATCAAAAAAGGAGAACACGGAGCTTTGCTTTTCCACGATCATAAAGTATTTGCTATTCCGGCTTTACCATTGGAAGAGGTTTTCGATCCTACCGGAGCGGGAGATACTTTCGCAGGAGGTTTTGCCGCATATTTAGCGAAAAAAGGAACATTTGATTTCGAAACCATGAAGTCTGCATTAATCGTAGGTTCGGCAATGGCTTCTTTCACGGTTGAGAAATTCGGGACAGAAAGAATTCAGGAAGTAACCGAATCGGATGTGTTCGGAAGACTGAAGCAATTTAAAGAATTGACAACTTTCGACGTAGAAGTACAATAAATACCTCTTTTTAAGAAATATTTATAATAAAAAATTTAGTGTAATTCATTAAGAATTCTAAATTTGCAACTTGTTTAAAATAGTAAAATGATAAATAAACTTAAGATCACTTTTCTTTTTGGAATTTTCATCATGTTGTTTGGTGCAAATATGATGAACGCTCAGTTAAAACAGGGAGATTTAGTGGACGGAATTGCTGCTGTTATCGGTGATGAAATTGTATTGGAATCTGACGTTAACGAGCAGATGAATTATGCAAAACAGCAGGGAGCTTCCAATATAGATAAGTGTGAGTTTTTGGAAAACTTACTGAATAATAAGCTTTTGGTATACGAAGCGAAAAAAGATACCCTGATTGATAACCGTTCTGCGGCAATTAAAGAACAGGCGAATGCAAAATATCAGCAGTTGCTTTCTCAGTTTCCTGATGAAAAAGCAATGTTGGCTGCCTACAAGTTCAGAAACGGGTATGAAATGAAAAATGCGATCGAGAAAATCGATACAGACCAATATTACGGACAGGCTAAAATTCAGAGAATTACAGACAAAGCGGACGTAACGCCAAACGAGGTAACGGATTTTTATAATCTCTATAAAAGTCAGCTTCCCGAGATCAAAGATGAGGTTTCATTATCTCAGATCATGATGTATCCTAAGCTTACTGAGGCTCATAAAGATGAACTCATCAATAAGCTGAAAAAGATCAAAAAAGATATCGAAGGAGGAGAATCTTTCGAAAGTCAGGCAAGGATTTTCTCCGAAGATAAAGGAACTGCGTCCAACGGAGGTTTGATGAAAAACATTTCCAAAGGACAGATGGTAAAACCTTTCGAAGCAGCCGCTTTAAATCTTCAGGAAGGAGAAATTTCAGAACCTGTAGAATCGGAATTCGGATATCACCTTATCCAGCTTGTTAAAAAATCAGGAAAAATCTACGAAGCGAGACACATCCTTTTAATGGCTGTTCCTACAGATGAAGAAATTAAAACAGCGAAAGCGAAACTGGACAGCATCAGAGGTTTAATCCTTAACGGAAAAATGACTTTCAAGGATGCTACTTTCAGATTCTCAGATGATAAAAGAACCAAATTCAACGCGGGAGTTATTCCGGGAGCAGACGGATCCAGCAAAATCGAGAGAGAAACAATTCCGGGAACAATCAGCTACGAATTGGCAGGTTTAAACAAAGGAGATATTACAACCGCTTTTGATGATATGGATGAAAGAGAAAGAAAAGTGGTGAAAATCGTAAAAGTGGAAGATGTCATTCCTGCTCACCAGATCAAACTGGAAACAGATTACGACAGAGTAAAGCAGATGGCGCTGAATAAAAAGCGAAATGAAATGATCGAAAAATTTGTTAATTCAAAACTTCCGACAACATTTATCTCCATCGACGGGCGTTACGATTCATGTAATTTTAAAGCCAACTGGAAAAGAGATTCAATTAAAAAATAATCATCAAAACCTTCAGAACTTCTGAAGGTTTTTTTATGCCCAAAATCTTCTGAAAACCGCTATTTTTATTATTTTTACAAGATGAGCAGTTTCATAGATTTTAATTCAGCAAAAAAGCTTCACCAGATGAATTCACAACAAAATAAGATTACACAACTCTTTAATATACAGTATCCTATCATTCAGGCAGGCATGATCTGGCATTCCGGATGGAAGCTGGCTTCTGCCGTTTCCAATTGCGGCGGTCTCGGATTAATCGGTGCAGGAAGCATGTACCCCGATATTTTAAGGGAAAATATCCAAAAATGTAAACAGGCTACAGACAAACCTTTCGGGGTAAATGTTCCGATGTTGTATCCTAATCTGGATGAAGTAATTCAGATTATTCTGGAAGAAGGAGTGAAAATTGTTTTTACTTCTGCCGGAAACCCCAAAACATATACCGAAACTTTGCAGAAAGAAGGTCTGAAGGTTGCACACGTCGTTTCCTCAACGAAATTTGCCATGAAATGCGAAGAGGCAGGAGTAGATGCCGTAGTTGCGGAAGGATTTGAAGCAGGAGGTCACAACGGAAGAGACGAAACCACTACATTCTGCCTGATCCCGAATGTAAGAAAACATATTTCCAAACCATTGATTGCTGCCGGAGGAATTGCTTTAGGCTCCCAGATGAAAGCAGCCATGATTTTAGGCGCAGACGGCGTTCAGATCGGTTCCCGTTTCGCTGCCACTGTAGAAGCAAGTGCCCATGAAAACTGGAAAAATAAAATTACAGAACTTCAGGAAGGAGATACCCATCTTACCCTTAAAGAACTGGCGCCTGTAAGAATGGTTAAAAATAAGTTCTTTAACGAGCTTGAAGAAATCTACAACGTTGGAAGAAACAAAGAGTCTCTAATCGCTTCTTTAGGACGTGCAAGAGCCAAAAAAGGGATGTTCGAAGGTGATATGGAAGAAGGCGAACTCGAAATCGGGCAGGTTTCTGCGTTAATTGATGAAGTTCTTCCCGTAGAAACTGTTTTTCAGAATTTACTTAAAGAATTTAACGAAATCAATACGCCAAGTTTATAAAATTAATCTGAAAGTTGATGGAAGGAAGGATTGTTAATGTCAACGGAAAAAAACTTTATACAGAATACCGTCATTCGTTTGAAAATAAACCAACCATCGTCTTTTTGCACGATTCTTTAGGCTGCACTCAGCTTTGGAGAGATTTTCCTGAGAAACTGGTTTCGCAGACACAATGTAATGTTTTGGTCTACGATCGTTTAGGCTACGGAAAATCTTTTCCTATGCTTACCTATGAAAGAGAAAATAATTATATGGAGCAGGAAGCCGATCTCCTGAATGATCTGTTAAAAGAACTGAATATAAATGATATAATCCTTTTCGGACACAGCGACGGCGGAACAATTGCCCTGATTTTCGCCGCCAGATATTCTGAAAAAGTTACTGCCACTCTGTGTGAAGCCGGACATATTTTCGTAGAAGAGATAACCGTAAATGGTGTAAAAAATGCTTTTGAAGCTTACAAAACCACCAATCTTCCGGAACGTCTCGCAAAATATCATGGCGATAAAGTTGAAATGATGGTAAAAGCTTGGACGGAAATCTGGTTAAGCGACAGATTCAGAAGCTGGAATATTGAATACCTCCTGAAAGATATAAATTCGCCATTGTTATTTATTCAGGGAGAAAATGACGAATACGGAACACTGGATCAGGTTGAAAAAACAATTTCTCAGGTAAGCGGAACCGCAGAAAAATTCATCATCCCGAACATCGGACATACCCCGCATAAAGAAATCCCAGATGCTGTTCTGCAAAAATCCGCAGAATTTATCAACTCAATTGTAAAGGCATAATACTGAAAATAGTTGGTAAAATTTCAGCAGCATTACATTCCCCTCCTCTGGAGGGGTGGCGAAAATTCAAAGAATTTTTGACGGGGTGGTCAATAAATGCAAGATAAAAGCCCATCAATTTCCATCTGAATATTCTTTCTCGTAATATCCTCATACTTTTCTTTAAAAATCGGGGTTTTAAAAATATCTTTCTGCTCCAGAAAATGTTTTAAAACCTTTTTTCTTCCTGGCTTATAAAACAAATCGGGATAGATGGAATATTCCTTCCTGATTTTTTTCGTGTAATCAAAATATACTTCAGAATCTTTTCCGAGAATCGAAAGATCGGCATCCAGAAGATAATTGGTATCGCTGTCTTCAGACAAATGATGCGATTTTGTGGCAATAATCTGCTCCGAAATTTTTTGAATGAAATGAGAGTCTACATTAAGTTTTTTCAGTCTTATCGCAGCAAATTCAGCGCTTTTCTCTTCGTTTGATTTTGATGTAGCATCATAGATAATATCATGGTAAAAAACAGAAAATGAGATAACAGGAAAATTTTCAATTTCATCTTTTACAGCATCCAGTTCAGAGAACATATTTTCCAGATGCTCAAGATTATGATAATGTCTCCCTTTTTCAGTATATTTCTTTTCAATTTCAGACCACAGATCTCCAATAAGATTTTGATCTTCGGTATATAAAAGACTGTTTCGCAGAAATCTTTCTTTCAGGTTCATTTTCAAAAATTTTCAGATAAAAAAAGGAACTTTTAAAAAGTTCCCTGATTTGCTTCCAGATTTGCTTTCAGCTCAGCCCAGCCTCCGCCGTTGTAGCCATCTTTCAAACCTTGAGAGGTAAGGTATTCCAAAGCCTTTCCGCTTCTGTTCCCGCTTCTGCAGAACAAAATCACCGGCTTATCAATAGACAGGATTTCTTCTTGTCTGTCTTCCACTTCTCCCAAAGGAATATTTTTAGCACCCTCGATGTTTCCGTCCATTTCCAGTTCCATAGGTTCACGAACGTCAATTAATGCATAATTTCCTGATTTTATAACTTCTGATAAAGACATAATATATTAATATTTAGAATTAAATTATTTGACGGGTATATGAAAAATGCCTGTAAAGCAATTCTCTGAATTAAGTTCAAACAAATTTATAAAATAATATTAGTTTTGCACTATAAAATCATGACTTCAAACGCAGAAAAATATACACAGCTTATAAAATCCAAGGCAAAAAGTTTTGGATTTCAGAATTGTGGGATCTCAAAAGCAGACTTTCTTGAGGAAGATGCAAAACCACTCGAAAACTGGCTGAAAAATAACTTTCACGGCGAAATGAAGTACATGGAAAATCATTTTGATAAAAGGCTGGATCCGAGATTATTGGTAGAAGGCTCCAGATCTGTAATTTCTCTTTCCTACAATTATTTTCCCGAGGAAAAAATTTCCACTCTCGAAAACTTTAAGATTTCGAAATATGCTTATGCTGAAGATTACCATGAAGTCATCAAAGATATTCTGCGATCGATGGTTGCAGAACTTCAGGAGGAAATCGGGGAATTCGGATTTCGTGTTTTTGTAGATTCTGCGCCGGTTCTGGAAAGAAGCTGGGCGAGAAAATCAGGAATCGGATGGGTAGGAAAAAACGCAAATTTAATTACCAGACAAAGCGGCTCATTTTATTTTTTAGCCGAAATTATCTGCGATCTGGAACTTGTTGCAGATCATCCGGTGACCGATCATTGCGGAACGTGCAGGAAATGTATTGATGCTTGTCCTACCAATGCGATTGTTTCAGAAAAGCTGATTGACGGAAGCAAATGTATTTCATACGCAACGATAGAGCTGAAAGACTCCATTCCGGATTATTTTCAGGATAAAATGGACGACTGGATGTTTGGCTGTGATGTTTGTCAGGACGTCTGTCCGTGGAACCGCTTTTCGTTACCTCATCAGCAAACCAAATTCAAACCGAACCAAGCTTTAAAAAACTTTAAAAAAGGAGAATGGAAGGAGCTCACGCAGGAGCTTTTTTCCGAGATTTTCCGCAAATCTCCTGTTAAAAGAACAAAATTTGCAGGTCTGAAAAGAAATATAGAGTTTCTGGAAAAATCCTCAGAGAAAAAATAATTACATTTTGGCGGATAAACCCTTATCTGGAATTTTTGAAGTTCCAGAATAATAAGGTTGAACGCCCATTCCTTAAATAGATTTTTAAGGAGGGAAAGAGTGGGTAAGAATTTTAAAAAACTTTCAGATCAAAAAACTTTGTTCTGAAAATTAGGCGGCTGAAAAACTAGCGTTTTTTCTGGATTCTTTTGGGCGCTACTTTTACTCTTACTTTAAATCTTTTGTTGGATTTCATGTTTTTGTGCATATTTTTGAATATTTGGTACTTAAATTTAGCGAAAATTCCGATTGAAACAAATACTTTTGCGAAAAATTATTAATTAAATTTTATTAACTTTAAAAACCATGAACGTGAAAAAGATGTTACTTCTCATTATAAAAGCCATAGGAATTATTGTAGGAATTGTTGTTCTGTATGTCGCCTTAGGCTACTTTTTACCATTCATTGAAGTTTCAGCGAAGGATGACGGACAGAAGAAAGAAATTCCTGTTTATATTTATACCAACGGCGTTCATACGGATATTGTAATGCCTGTAAAAAATGATGTACAGGACTGGAGTACAAAAATCCCGTTCAGCAATACAAAATCCAAAAGTACAGATTACAATTATGTAGGAGTAGGATGGGGAGATAAAGGATTCTATCTCGACACTCCGACGTGGGCGGATCTTAAATTTTCGACGGCTTTTAAAGCCGCTTTCTGGCTTAGCGAATCGGCAATGCACTGTACTTTCTATAAAACCATGAATAAAGGCGACGACTGTAAAAAAATTATGATCAGCAAGGATCAGTATAAAAAACTGGTAGATTTTGTAGATGCTAAATTTGATAAAGACCAAAACGGAAACTACAATCTTGTTCCTACAAATGCTGTTTACGGTAATGATGATGCGTTCTATGATGCACAGGGAAAATACAGCTTCCTGAATACCTGCAACACCTGGGCAAATGATGCCTTGAAAGCGGCGGATCAGAAAGCGGCATTCTGGACACCTTCAGATTACGGAATTTTCTTACATTACAAATAGTTTTCTGTGAATTTTTTAAGTTGGATAACGGCATTTCTTTTCCTGTTATCATGCAAACAGGAAGCGAAAAATACCATCAAGCCACAGATTTCAGAAATCTCAAAGCAGGAAAAGAAACCGGAAATTGATTTAAATAAAACAAAATCGAAAGCCGAAGAAGCACTTACATTCTGCAAATCCAATCAGTTCAGTACAGATTTTTGCATTCTGATTGATATGAGTCTGCATTCCGGAGTGAAAAGACTGGTTGTGTGGGATTTTAAAACAAACTCTGCTTCAAAAAAATATCTGGTTGGTCACGGTTGCGGAGAAAACCAGTGGAGCAGTGACGAATCTAAAGACCATCCGAAATTCAGCAATGAAGACGGAAGTCATCTTTCATCACTCGGCAAATACAAAATTCAGGGGAGAGGTTACAGCGACTGGGGAATTCATGTAAAATATCTCATGCACGGTCTGGAAAAAACCAACAGCAATGCGCTGAAAAGATTCATCGTCTTTCATTCCTGGAATCTGATGAGCGATGAAGAAGTCTTCCCTAAAGGTTCGCCCGAAGGTTGGGGTTGTCCTACCATCTCCAATAATGCGATGAAAGAAATAGATTTGATGCTTCAGAAATCTAAAAAGCCTGTTCTGATGTGGATTTATAATTAAAAAAATTTAGAGCCTATTTAAATATTGCTAAATAAAAGTTTTATAGCTTTTCTTGATTAAAAACTTGTTTAAACTTAATAGCTGTAACCAGCGCAAAGACGCAAAATATTCTTTAAATACTGTCTTATCTTAAGGCGCAAAGATTTTATCTGCGATAAAATTAAGCATCAATCCTTATTGAAAATCTTTGATTTTCTTGCGCCTTAAAACATTGTTTAAAATTAAAAAACTTTGCGTTTTCCAATAAGAATATTTTTATTTCAAAAAAATTTTAAATTCTAAAATAAACTTTGTTAATTTTTAAATTTAACATTAAGAATTTAAGTTAGTTAAACTGATTATAATTAAGGAATCAACACATTGATTTTTATTAAGTTTTTTAAGCTAAAGAGGCTTAATTTCTTAATGGTAAAAATAAATTATAAATTAAATACAATCTCTTTACAATTAGAAAAATTAGTCTGATTTTTGTAGAGAAAACAGGGTTAACAAATCATTATGTCTAAAAAAGAAAAAGTAAATATTTTCTGGTTCAGAAGAGATATCAGACTGGAAGATAATACAGGATTGTTTCATGCATTTGAAGCCGGTTTAAAAGTAGTTCCGGTTTTTATTTTTGATAAGGAAATTCTTGATAAGCTTGAAGATAAATCAGACAGAAGAGTAGATTATTTTTATCAGGCTCTGGAAGAAATTCATACCGAGCTTAAAAAACATAAAAGCGGATTAACGGTTTTTCACGATAAGCCTGTTGAAGCTTTCAAAAAATTAATTAAAGATTTTGAAATTGATACTGTTTTCTGCAACAGGGATTATGAACCACAGGCAATAAAAAGAGACGAAGAAATACAGGATCTGCTGAAAAAAAATGATGTTAATTTTCAGGATTTTAAAGATCAGGTTATTTTCGAAAAGGATGATGTGGTAAAAAATGACGGTAAACCTTACACCGTTTACACTCCTTATTCAAGAAAATGGAAAGAAAATTTCAAATCCGTTACCTTCAAAAAAATGGAGGTCGATTTTTCAAAATTTCATCAATATTCGCCTTCCAAATTTTTAACGCTTAAAGATTTAGGCTTTGAAAAAACAGATCTGGAATTTAAAAAGCCTTCACTGGAGAAAAAGACTATTGATGATTACGATCAATACAGGGATTTTCCGGCAATGGATCATACAACCCGTTTAGGAATTGCGCTTCGTTTCGGAACCATTTCCGTAAGACAATGTGTGGAATTTGCAGAGAAACACAATGAAGTCTGGCTGAATGAGCTGATCTGGAGAGAATTTTTTATGCAGATTTTATATCATTTCCCGAAAGTGGTGAACCAGTCTTTTAAAGAAAAATACGATGGCATTAAGTGGAGAAATGATGAAAAAGAATTTAAAAAATGGTGTGAAGGAAAAACCGGCTATCCTATTGTAGATGCGGGAATGAGACAGCTTAATGAAACCGGATTTATGCACAACAGGGTAAGAATGGTTGTCGCGAGTTTCCTTACCAAACATCTTTTAATCGACTGGAGATGGGGAGAAGCGTATTTCGCAGAAAAACTTCTGGACTACGAGTTGTCCTCCAACAACGGAAACTGGCAATGGGCTGCAGGATGCGGTTGCGATGCAGCGCCTTATTTCAGGGTTTTCAATCCTTCTGAGCAGACGAAAAAATTTGATAAAGATTTAAAATACATCAAAACATGGCTTTCCGAAAAGGACATCAATGCAGAACCGATCGTGGAGCATACTTTTGCCAGAAAAAGAGCCTTGGAAGTGTACGGAAAAGCGGTGAAAGAGTAATACTGAAAGTTTAACTGAGAGCTATTTATGAATGCCTATTTTCTTTAAAGCGGCACTGTTCAGATAGATTTCATTAAAAGAAGTTAGCGATTCGATGTCTTTGAAGTTTTGAAATGTCTTTTCGTTTTTATTGAAGGAAAGTTCGATTGAAGTATTGTAAGAAGCAACAATTCTCACTACGGAATACCCGTTGTAAGCAATTTTAAATCCTTCAAAAAGACATTTTTTTTCGGCTTTCTGATAGATTTTATATTCTTCGAAAGCCTTGCTTTCTTCATCGTTTCTTTTTTTGGAATTGTGCTCAAGAGATTTCCAGGATTCGTAGTTCTTGGGTTCTTTCAGGATTTCGCCGGAAGAATCTACGGGAACAAACATTCCCAAAGTAAGCTCCTTTTTCAGAAGATTGGCGTAATTGTTCATCAACTTAAGCGTCTGAAGGTCTGCATATCCTTCATGCGAATAATACTCGATAACAAAATCCGTCATAGGAATCAGTTTATGGGAAGCATTGGTCATATTTGTGATTTTTTTTGAGCCACTAACTTTTTTAAATTTCGAGGTGCGAAGATAAATAAATTGTTAAAAAGAGGAAAACTAATTTTGTTTTAATTGGCAAAAGAATTTCAGGCTTCCTACTTTCCTCAGTTACAGAAAAATAAAAACCGGAAAGATTATTTGTTTTAATTTTTCCGGTTGATGTATTTGGGTAATTAATCTTCAGTGTATATTACATTTCTTTTTGCAGGATTTCTACAATGCGGTCTATTACTTCCTGTTTTTTAGTTTTTTTATTGTACGGCGTTTTCGGTTCAGAAACAATGCTTTCCCTGTTCTTATCAAAAAGCGCATAAAGATCCAGATCCGGATGTTTTTCTAGGTACCAAACCAGAAAATTGAGAGGTATTGCATTTTTTCCTGAAAAATAAAGCTGAATAGCCTGCGGCGTCATACCGTATTCTTCGGCTATTTCTCTCAGAGTTTCTCCTTTTGATTTGCTGTACTCGCGTATCTTCTCGTGAATTTTCATATCGAATAATTTCTTCTTTTTAATTTTATTTAATAAATAATTGTTAAAACTTCAATTAATTATTGTTTTTAAATATATATTTGTATATTTGTTTTATAATTATCTCATGGAGATAGACACAAAATTACGAAAAAAGGTTAAACAAAAATATTTATTTGTATGAGCAAATTGATATATCCCTATCAGAACACCATCAATGAAAGATTTGATTTTATTGATAAATGGTTACCAGCGCGCTACACAGGTTCTGTTAATATAATTCTGAAGAAACAAGAAGATCCCGATTATATAAGAAAAGTGAGAAACAGATTGATAAATGATGAAGCGGTGATTGATGCCCTTTACAAAGTTTCGTTGTTCAATAAGATACAGGTAGAGACTGAGACTTAAGCCCGGATTCTGAAAACACAATTATTTGATGAAAAATTATATTTTGCTCTTTACAGAGCTGTTCCACAAAAAAAACACACAATTGCCATGGAAAATTTCGAGACACAGGAAGTCATTATTACAGAATGCTTTAAATGCGGCAGAAGATTTGAAAATTATTTCAAAGCATCGCCCTGCTGCACATCACTGGTGGTAAAAGTAGACGAAAACGGAAACCGTACCACCATCACTTTTTTAAGCTCATTATCTAAACCTCAACCCGAATTTCTGAATGAAGATGCTGCAGAAGATGCAGAAGAAAATCCAGAACCAAAGGAAAATCTTCAGAATGAGGCTGAAACTGAAATCTTGTAGACCATGATGAAAAAGGCAGGAGAAATCCTGAAATGCGGATGAGAAATTAAAATAAAGCGACCATCAATCACCATTCTATATAAGAGATGTGGAAAATCGCCTGAACTTTGATTGTTTTTTGGAGCTGAACGTAAGATGAAACTGTGCTTCTGTAATCGCAAAAAGATGAAACCCTTTACTTGCTGTTAATCATATGTTTATTTTTACCATCAATCCATCTGCCAAGCATGACGAGTTCCGAAGGCGATTTTCTCATATCGATTGTTAAAACCTTCACCAGAATATCCCAGAAACTGTGCTTTTCTCCAAACTCCTTCTTGTATTGTTCTAACGCCTGTATATAAGCGTGTCCGTATCTGTTGTATTTTCTCCTGAAACTGATTTGGGGGATATCTTCAATTACATTCTGCATCACTTTCTTCAGATTGGCGGGAGTGTGCGTTTTAATAAAATCTAGCTCTATTTTGCAGATGTTTAAGAGTGGAAGCATCATGTAAAAGAATTCTTCCTGATTGCTTCCGATATTTGTTTTCCACGTCAGTCTTTCCTCCTGTGGCAGAATTTGAGAACTCAGTTCATCTATCTTTTCAAAGCTTTCCTTCAGTAAATTCAGAAAAGTTTCATTCTGCTTCCAGAACAGCGAATGGTTGAAATGATTTATTTTAATCGTATTCTCTTTTATATATTCTACCTGCAACCGGATGCAGTTTATATTATCATTGATTTTATTAATTAAAACTTCCCAAAGAATATGCTGGCTCAGCGTACAGTTGGTTTTAAATACCATTCTCGATTTTCGGCTAAGCACTTGAAGTTCCTTCAGAATCCGGAGAATTTCCTGCAGATCCTTATCCATCGCGATATTGGTATTTCTGATGTAAATTAGCGATACAAATTCGGCGTGGCGGATTTTACTAATGGCATTTTTCTTTCCGAGCTGGCGGAATTTATTTTTTCTGGTTGGGACTCGATGGTTCATTTTCAGGATTTTTATTTTTTAGACATAATCTTCAGGGCTTATCCGTTATTAATCACAATGCTGAATTTTAACGCCGGTTCACAAGGATTTTTGACTGCTAAATTTTTATTTCAGGTATGAAAAATTACGGATAACAAATGTTTTTTAGGCTGAACACCCTTTTAAATGTTCATATTCAGTCTCGCCATCAGATAACTTACGGTAGATTCTGCGCCTTGATTGAGGTTGACATTTTTCTCTTCAAGCCCGTCGTAGCAGCCACCGGTTACCGGATTGTAGATAATTTGTTTCAGGTGATTTTTTCCCAGAAACCATTCAAAGGAATTCATCATCATTTGCAGATATTTTTCATCACCGAAAACTTTATAAAATGTAGACAATGCCAAAATGGTATAGGCAACATCAATCGGCTGTTCTCCACCAATGGTGAAGTCGTTTTCAGAGGTTTCTTTTTGAAGCCATCCATGGTTGGAAATTACTTTGATCTCTCCGTTGATCATAATTTTAGACAGCAAAAAATCAAAAGAAGATTTAGCTGTTTCCTTATAAATTTCCTCTTTAGCAGCGATCCACGCACAAAGCAACGCGTCCGGAAGAAGGCTGTTTCCGTAGGTAAGATAACTTTCAAACCAATGCCAGTCTTTTCCGGATTCGTGCTGATACATTTTTACAAGCCGGTCGGCAAATTCTTTCAGCAAAGGAAGATTGTTCTTTGAATTTTGATAATATAGTCCTTTAATCATAAACGCCATCGCTCTTGTAGAATGAATTTTTTCTGCCCAGATCAGGTTTTTTTCAATAATTTTCTCAGCGGTTTCAGAATATTCCAAAGGCAGAATTTCTTTTAATGAAACCAGATATCCCAAAGCCCAGATTGCCCTTCCGTTGGAATCATCCAGATTGGTCTCATAATTCTGATTGGTGAACTGTTTATGTCCGTTTACATAATTCAGGAAACTTCCATCGGTATGCTGACAAAATTTGATGAATTTTAAATAAATTGAAATCAGCTGAAGATCAGATTTGTCTCTGGTTATCTTAAAATGTCTGCACATCGCAATCATTGCCCGTGCATTATCATCCAGTGTATAACCGGAGCTGATGTCGGGTTCGTTGATTTTGGCAAACTGTATCATTCCAAAATCTGAGGTCATATTCTGGATGTGTCCGAGATTGATTTCCGGTAAGCTGTAATGAAGCGCTGTTTCGTCATTTCTGAACTTCTGAAACAGTAAAGCGTGCGAGATAGAAGCATTTTCCCAAGCGGTCAGAGCCATTTTTTCCAATGATTTCTGACGGAGTTTTTTCCGGCTTTCTTCATTTGCCAATAAAACATTGACTGCGGAAGACAATTGTTCCGGTGCTTCAAAACCGATGATAATTCCGGTTTCTTCTTTTAAAACTTCCACTGCGTGAGGAATTGGCGTAGAAACAATGGCGCATCCGCTGCTGATGGCATAGGAAAACGTTCCGCTTACCGCCTGATTTCTGTCGTTGGAGGTAAAAAGATAAACATCGGTAAGCTGAAGATATTCCAGCAGTTCCGGCAAAGGAAGATACTCGTTGATGAAGCGCACATTGTTTTCCAGATGAAACTTACAGGTAAGGTCTTCCAGAAATTCACGGTATTTCTCCCCCTCATTTCTTACGATGGCAGGATGGGTTTTACCGAGGATCAGGAAAACAGCATCAGGATTTTTGGCGATAATCTTGGGTAATGCTTTTAAGGTGGTCTCGATATTTTTTCCCGGTCCCAGTAACCCGAATGTCGACAGAACTTTTTTATCTTTAAGTCCGTACTTTTCTTTCAGCGCTGTTTTGTCGGTAAAAGGCAGGAGATGTGTTCCGTGCGGAATCATCATAATTTTATCCGGAGAAATTTCATACTCGTTAATTAAAATTTCGGCAGAGATAGCCGTCATCACGATAATATGCTTAGAAAATCCGGCGATTTCATTTACTTTCAGCTTCAGTTCTTCATCGGGATCCGGCAGAACGGTGTGAAAAGTTACCACAATATCTTTTTTTAAGTTTCTGAGGAAAAGATAAAGCCCGTTCTCGGTTTCATTAAAGAATCCAAACTCGTGCTGAATCATCACAAGATTTATTTTGTTGTTTTTATTAATCTGCGCTGCCAGTTCGAGATACGAAAAAGCATCTGAGATATTCAGCTTATAATGGATTTTTTCTTCATAGGTATAATTTTCCTCTTCTGTTTCCATCGGGCAAACCAGCATATCGAATGATTCCCCGAATTTCGAACGGAGCGATTTTACAAGATCCTGCGTGTACGTGGCAATTCCGCACACCTTTGGAGGAAAAGTACTTACAAAGACAATCTCTGATTTATGATAAGTTTTGTGTTTTTTGTTTTTCTCAGCCTGTCTTATTGCTTTTTCCTCCACGTCTGATTGGATATCTTTACTCATAAATTATTTCTTTTTTTACTGATTCTTTATTAAATGATGATTATACGGCGTACATCATCAGCTCTTTCAGTAATTTATCAATGCTTAATGATGCGACGGCAATTCTCTCGTCTGCAGCACCGTAATAGATGTACAGCCGATCTTTTTCTACTACGGCTCCGGTGGGAAAACAGACGTTGCTGACTTCGCCTTCCAGCTCCCATTCTTCTTCCGGTTTGAAAAGCGGGTTGGGAAGTCTGGAAATTTCTTTTTCAGGATTTTCAAGATCCAGAAGGGCGGCACAGGCGCTGTATACATAACCGTTAACCGTATCGTGAACGCCGTGATAGATCATCAGCCAGCCGTATTCTGTTTCTATGGGAGGACAGCCTCCGCCAATGTAGCTGGACTCGTGGTCGTATTTGGCAGATAAAAGGATATGATTATTAAAATGAAAAAAATAATCTTCCCAGAATTCGGTAGTAAGATCCTCAATGTTCTCTGTGCTTACAATCTGAATATCGGGTCTTATCCTGTGAATGAAATAAAATCTATCGTTTATTTTTCTTGGAAAAAAGATGAGGTTCTTGTCCCACAAAAAAATAGGATCGCTGTCGGTATGGCTGATCTGAAACTGGTTGTACCTTTTATATTTTTCAGGGATCAAGCCTTCAGCTTCAGATAACAGTTTAAATTTTTCGTAAGGGATTTTCGGAACAATGATTCCCTTATTTTCCCAGAATTTCAGGTCTTTGGAAACAGATAAGGTTCCTAAGGCGTTGATTCCGTCGTAACTGGTGTACGTAAGATAGAATACATCCTCTATTTTTACTATTCTCGGATCTTCGATGCCGTGTTTATCCTCATCCGATTCGGGAACGATGACCGGAGATTCTGATCTTTCTTCCACCGTTGTCGGATCCGAAAGTACGCAATATCCGATGCTTGAAAAATTACCTTTGGCAACGGCGCGGTAGAAGAGGTGTATTTTTCCGTTTTCCTTAATAACTGCGGGATTCAGAACGCCTTCGTTTTCGAAACTCAGTTCGGTTTTTCTGAGGATAATTCCTTCTTTTTTTACTTTCAGCATTATTCTCGGCTCTCGTTTTCTTTATCCTTCCTCTTGTTTTGTTTGTCCTGGCGTTTTTCCTTTAATGATTTTGCCGGTGGTGTTTTATCGGATTTTTTCTTTGTTTCCTTTTCTTTTGACATTTTAAAAATATTTTTATCTATACGTAAAGATGGTCTATTAAAAAAAGAATTCTTTGTAATTGTCTTTCAATTTATTACATAAATCATAGATATTAAAAATTAAAGCGCTAACTTTGAAAGAGTGGCTGTTGACGTATGGATTAACGGGCTGAAAACAGGGTTGGATTATGAAGCTGTACATAAAATATATGGTAAGTCTCCGCTGCAAAATGGTTGTCCATCAGGAGCTGGAAAAACTGAACATAAAAAATGCGGTGGTAGATCTCGGTCTGGTGGAAACGCTGGATGATATTACCGCAGAACAAAGAATGCAGTTGAGAGACAATCTGCTTAAAACCGGACTGGAACTGCTGGATGATAAGAAAAGCATCCTGATCGAAAAGATCAAAAATGTAGTCACAGAAATGATCCATTTTTCTGAAGCTCTTCCGAAAGAAAATTTCTCAGATTATGTGAGTAAAAAACTGGGCTACGATTATACTTATCTTGCCAATACATTTTCTGAAGTAAAGGGAATGACACTGCAGCATTTCATCATCATTAACAAAGTGGAAAAAGTGAAAGAGCTGCTTTTGTATGGTGAGCTTAACCTCACCGAAATTTCCTATAAACTTAACTACAGCAGCGTTGCACATCTTTCTAACCAGTTCAAAAAAATAACGGGACTGTCGCCTTCCTTCTACAGAAATCTGAAAAAACAACGGCTTAAAAATCTTGAGGATCTTTAAAAAACCTGTGAAATATGTAAGTTTTTTCCAGAAATGTGTAGCATCCACGCCAACTATTTCATCATCTTTGAATATCAATATATTGCAGGCGTTTACGGATAAAAATCCCAGCCCGCTGATTCTAATTTCATTAAGGTGTTATTAAATAACAGGGATGTGCAGATTGTTATTTCAATAACGCTCATTTTATACGGATTGCAATAAGGTCTATCAAATAGTAAATATGTTTTAACGGACTTTATGAAAAGGGCAGGTGCTTTGTGCCCTGTCTTTTTATTTCAACAAAAATCAACATATGAAAACAATAAAACTATACAGATTCAAAGATTCTGTTATGCGCAAAATGCCGCTTTTTAATGAAGGCAGAGTGCTTTCTTCACTCAATGAACTGATGGGGTTGGAGCTTATTAATACAGAAAAGGTAACAGAATTTACCATTGAAGTGGAAGAAGAGTTTGATATTGAGAATTGCAGCAGACAACAGTTAGTTGCTCTTTGTGATGGCTGTGAAAATTTTATAGAGCATCATTTCATAACCACTACGAATGATTATGATGTCATATAACAGTTGGCTATCATTCGTTCATCCCATATTTTTCTTCTATGAATAACAAAATACATTTGCTCAGCTGGACAGTTATTGTTCCTTTAATAGCTTGGGTTGCTTATCTCGCACATTATTATGTCGGCGGTCATTGGTATTCTCTGTTGCTTACTGTTTTTCTTGTAGGATCTGTATTGGCGGCAGTTTATCATTCCGAGATCATTGCATACAGACTGGGAGAACCTTACGGAACTTTGCTTCTTGCTTTTGCCATAACGGTGATAGAGGTCTCACTGATTATTTCAATTATGCTCAGTTCAAAAGGTCTGGAAACAATAAGTCTCGCCAGAGACACAGTTTTTGCAGCGGTGATGATTATTCTTACAGGGATTATAGGAATTTGTATCATCGTTGGATCTATTCGCTACAAACAGCAGCTTTTTACGCTTCAGGGAGTGGGAACGGCTATGATAACGCTTATCGTTGTCGTAGTGTTTCTTCTGGTTCTTCCCAATTATACCACAAGTCACGACAATGGAGAATATACTTCTCTTCAGCTTGTTTTTATATCGGTCATTTCTTTGGCGCTTTATATTGCTTTTACAATGGTTCAGACAATCAGGCACCGCGCTTTTTTTATAGCACCGATTCCCAAAACAGGCAATGATGAACTTTCTGAAGAAACGGATTTTCTCCCCGAAAAACCCAGCCGGAAAGTAATGCTTTTGAGCGTTTTATTTCTTATTTTATGTCTTGGGATTGTAGTTTTGCTTGCAAAATACCTTTCGAAAGATGTGGATGTTCTTGTCCTGAAAGCAGGAGCGCCAAAATCAATCGTAGGAATTATTATAGCCGGAATTGTCCTGCTGCCTGAAGGAATTGCCGCCATAAGGGCAGCCTACAACAACAGGTTGCAGACAAGTCTTAATCTCGCTTTCGGATCGGCTTTGGCAAGTATAGGTCTCAGCATTCCTGCAGTTGCTTTAGTTTCGGTGTTTGCCGACTTCCGTATGACGTTGGGCATCAGTATAAAATCAACACTGCTTTTGGGATTGTCGCTGTTTATTATCACCATTTCTTTAGCCACAGGTCGCACCAATATCATGCAGGGACTGGTTCTGCTCTCTATATTTTTTCTTTATTTGTTTACGACGCTTGTGCCATAAAGAGGCAGTTTAAATTTTTACATTTTTTCCAGATTTTTGATATATTCAGAAGGCGTCATTTGGGTTCTTTTTTTAAAGGCATTTATGAAAGTTGTACAGCTTTTATATCCTATTTCTTTAGAGATTACCTCAATATTATATTTACGGATTAGAGGATTTTTATCCAATTCTGTTATAATATAATTTATTCGCAGAGTATTTACATATTCAGAAAAGGATACCCCTTTATACTGGTTTATTATTTGCGACAGATATGTGGTATTGGTATTCAACTGTTTGGCAATGTTGGCGAGTTTGAAGCTGTTGGATAAAAATCTCTTTTTAAATTCTAACGAATCGAGTTTTGAAAGGATATAAGCAACGGTTTCATCTTCTATTGATGTGGAGATTGTAACTTTTTGATCTGTAATAGGCTGTATATCTGGAATATTACTTTCGATTTTCCTGATATTAATAATTTCTTCTTTATTTTTTCTTTTCTGGTAATATATTTTATAAAAAATGGTAGAAATCAGGAGTAATGATGCAAACAATAATAATAAATTCGTGTTATTCTTTTGGAGCATTTCTTCAGATTTATTTTTTATTTCTTCTTTTTCATAAACTCCCAGAAAAAAATTTCCTGCATTTTTTTGAACGTTTTCTTTTTTTATTTCTGACAAGCTCAGTTTTGAATACTTATAAGCCTTTTCGATATTCCCAGTATGTTCATAGTTGATACTTAATAAATAATAGACTTTAAGCTTATTTTCGTGCGAACATCTGGATTTCTGAATATCAGCAGTTAATTTTTCAAGGTATTTAAATGCCGAATCGCTTTTTTTAAGATGGGTATAGATTTCAGCTTTAGCGAGCCAAACCATTTCTCTTGAAAAACTTTTTTCCATTAAAACCGAATCTTTTTCACATTCATTAAAAAGAGATAACGATAGGTCATATTCTTTTCTAAGTAAAGCTATTTGAGCCTTTCTGCTTTTGTGAAGGGATTGGGAATATGCTGAAAAATTCTCAGAGTTTTTCATTAGAAGATAAGCTTTCTCATAGTTTTTCTGTGCGGAATCCAGAAATTTTATTGCGCCCGTATCTTTGTACCAATTGATAAAAGCATCACTTTTTGTATTATAAGCTGCCGCAGTTTCTTTTGCCTTTAGAAACTTGGTATAAAGCACGTTGTTGCTGTCATTACGGATGTTGTTTAGGTGTATGTTGAGAAGATCAATCCCTTTTTTATAATCTCTTAGCTCTATGTATGCTACAGCAAAAAAAATTAATTGCTTCTTTTTGTATACCGGGCTCATTCCGATGGACAAATTATTAAGAAATTTCAGTCCTTGTGCGATGTTTCCTTTTCTCTTTTCAATATAAAACAGCCGCGTAATGGCAATATGCCTTAATGCTTCATAATAAGAAAACGCTATTTTATTCTTATTTTTTTGGAGTAAATTCAAAAAAGATATTGCCGATTTTTCAGCCTCCGAAAATTTTCCTTTTCGATATAAAGAAGAAGCTGAATCAATTTTAATCAGCAAATCATACTTTATATTATATTTTGAAATTCTTTTGAAGTTGATGTTTTCGTTACTCAGTTTGTGATGTACAAGTTCCCATTGATCTTTCTTTATTAAACTGTCGATCTTATATGATTCTTCTAGATCAGTTAGGCTTTGAGAATAAATTTTTACAGAAATAAAAAAAAATATAACGAGTATTTTTTTTAAGAGCATATGTGTTTTTTTCTATTCAAATGTACTTAAAATTTAACAATCTTCGAAAGAACA
Organism: Chryseobacterium gambrini; assembly: GCF_900156825.1. Classification (GTDB taxonomy): domain Bacteria; phylum Bacteroidota; class Bacteroidia; order Flavobacteriales; family Weeksellaceae; genus Chryseobacterium; species Chryseobacterium gambrini. The sequence continues at coordinate 60,995 of NZ_FTOV01000013.1, forward strand.
AATGTTTTTTTACCCAAAAGCATCTTTGCGGTAATAATATTTTAATTTCAATTTTAAAATATTGTTTATCATTGTTTTAATTGTTGTACTATTTATGAAATTGAATTCCAAATTTATAAATATGATGAACATTTTATTTTACCTAGCCAAATGTTTAAATAAGTTTGAACATAAAATTTCACCAAAGTCAGAATTAATATTGCGTCTTGCATAAAGAATAATCTGTTATTAAAGTTTCTAAATATTAAAACCAAAGCTCAAAATGTCTTTCGAATTTTTTTAAATCCGAATAGCGGATCAATTGGTCAATCTGCCTAAAAACATCAAAAAATTTAAAAATCACATCAACCTATAAAACCAGGAGTAAACGAAAATCCTTAAAAAAGAGTAGTGTAAATTAATAAACAACAAATGAAAACTAAATTATTTCTGTTATCATTATTGTTATTTCAGGGATTTTTATTGTCCCAAACCGTAACAATAGATCTGAGTACCGGTAAAAATGATGATGGTACACTGATGAATGCGCCGCCGCCGGATGTCACCGACGGAGTTTCCGTAACTGATCCGGATTGGTCAGTTGTAAGACCGGGGGAAACGACTCCGGTAAATACCAAAACCAGACATACTTATCCGGGATGGTCTTCTCCAGGCTTAACGGTTACTGGCAGTGCGTCACAAAGCAGATGGATTACGGATAAAGATGGTTGGGCTACTGCAGGAGATGGCTATTACTATTATTACAGCAAGAGTTTTACAATACCCAATGGTGCCGTTAATGCTACGCTTAATTTCCGGTCATTAAGCTTTGTGAGAAACTGGACTTATCTCGTTAGGACAGATGTTTCGCCTAATACAGAAGAATTAATTACACAGACCGCATGGATGAGTGATGGGGCTAAAGGCTGGCTAAATTCACGGAGTCCGGAAGTTTTGAATAAACCGCTTTCTGCCGGAACATACATTATAAAAGTAAAATTGTTCACAAATAATGGAGGGGTAACCAACGCTCTGAATGTTTATGGTTTGGTAGGCTATACTCCACAGTCCTGTACAAGTCCTGTACCGGAGGTAAATTCTCCTGTTACTTATTGTCAGAACACCATAGCGTCTTCGCTTTCTGCTACAGGAGCAGGATTGTTATGGTATACCACAGCTACTGGAGGAACGGGAAGTAATACAGCACCAACACCTTCTACAGCAAATTCAGGTACTACATCATATTATGTGAGCCAGACTATTGACGGCTGTGAGGGAGAAAGAGCAAAAATAGACGTTATAGTAAATGCTACTCCGGATACACCCGGAATAACGACACCTATTACTTATTGTCAGAATGATACAGCTTCTCCGCTTTCTGCCACAGGAACAGGATTATTGTGGTATACAACAGCTACAGGAGGAACGGGAAGTGCTACAGCGCCTACACCGTCAACAGCCAACTCCGGTGCAGTTTCTTACTATGTAAGCCAAACAGTAAACGGCTGCGAGAGCACAAGAGCAAAAATAGATGTGGTGGTAAATCCTCCGGCAACTTTAGCATTATCATCAGGATCCAATACACAGACGGTAGATGTAAATACACCGATTCTGCCAATTGTTTACACATTTAGTAATGCTGCAAATATAGTTGTAAACGGTCTGCCTTCAGGAGTTACAGGGGTTGTAAATAATAATACGCTTACAATTAGCGAAACACCAACGGCTGTAGGTACATTTAATTATTCAGTTGCTACAAATGGGGGATGTGGACAGATAACATTAAACGGGAAAATAGATGTTACGGCAGCAAGAGATTGGAGATTGGCGCCCAACAGTTATATTTTCGATCCTAATCTGAATAATGACGGATTTTATATTCCTGTAAAAAAAGCCTATGCGATGTGGAAAGATCAGAATGGGTTGCTAAATGATGCCACAGTTCTTAATGGTACGCCAACAGCAGAAGTTTATTGGGAAGATGTTGCCGGTATTATCCGTTCTACAAATTATAGTCTCCCAATGGAAGGATCCGGCGAGGATGCAAAAATTAAGGTAGAGATAAATAAAGCAAAAGGTGAGGGAAATGCTGTTGTAGCATTGAAAATTAATAATAAAATTGTTTGGAGCTGGCATGTTTGGGTTACAGATAATCCATCAAATGGTGTAACCTATGGAAATGTTAGAGCGGGCGCAGAGACAGCAAGTTATCTAGAAAATGGAGTGGTAAAGAAGTTTACTCCGAAGTGGATGGACAGAAATCTAGGTGCTACAAATAAAGACTTTACCGGTTATAACTGGGATAAATCCGGTGGGTTAATGTATCAGTGGGGAAGAAAAGATCCTTTTCCTGCCTTTGAATATAAAGATAGCTCGAAATACGAGATCAGTGGAACCATAGGTACAAAAAAACATTTGTATGATTATACAGGAAACGGAACAACGAATAAGATAACCAGTATGCAAAGACCTTACAGTGATATTAATAGTAATATTAAGTATTCTGTAAATAATCCTCTGGATCTCATTTTTACAAATACAGTAGCCGGACATGCATGGTTTGTTCAAAACATAGGAACAGATAATGCGACAAGAAAAAAATCTGATCTTTGGGGAGATAATTCTCAGCTTGCTATCAATACAGCAGGAAGTACTGTCAATACATACAAACCAAAAACATCTTATGATCCTTGCCCGAATAACTGGAGAGTACCGTCTTACATCAACAATACATTTGCAACAACAGTTAGCAATACTTTTTCTCCATGGGGAAGAGATTCCGGCAGTCCAGCGAATGATCTGGCATCTTTTGTTAATACTAAGCCAACCACAATTAATCAGGCTCTGAACGGAGTGAAAATTTATCCTAATTTAGGGATAGATTTTACAAATACCTATTCAGGAAGTTTTCCGAGAAATATGGGGGTTTATCCGGGTAATGGTAAGTATGTAGTAGGCTCTACCGGTGATTTTTATCATCAGGACCCTCACGAAATTATTATTCAGTCTGCAACTGTTACTGCTTCATCTACTCCTTACTCATACTTTTTTTCTGCGTATGGAGATGCGGGACAGTTTACATCAAAACCCGATCCAGCTACACCACCATACCAAAATATGATAGGTAGATATTATACCCATGCATATGAATCTAGCGCTTTGTCAGGAGCTATGGCATGCCGTTGTGTAGAAGATAAATATGCAAAAGGATATGATTTCCCGACAAGCTTCTTTACCAATGCAGCGGATGTAAATTATACGGAAGGACTTAAAGATCCGAATACATATTTAGTTACAAGAGCGACTACAGAAAGGGAAATAAAAATTCCGATTAGTAAAGCATTTTCTGTTTATAATCAATATCTTTCAGATCATGGAATGCGTGATTTCAGTAATCTTAAAGTAAACGTTTATTGGTCAGACAACAGATCTTTAATCTCTAATATCAAAGTAATTAATGCTCCAGCTAATAAGGAAAATATAAAAGACGCTTACATCTCGGTAAAAGTAGCTCCCGATCAATCCGGAAATGCGGTAGTTTCATTACATAACGGAAATGTTTCTGCTCCTGCTTACTGGAGTTGGCATATTTGGGTAACCAATACCAATGTAGATGAAGTTGCATATCAGACAGAAGATGTATTATTGCCTGCTAATGCCAATTATGTTAATTTTACAAATTCCGGAGCTCAGCCAATGAAAAATATCTTTATGGATAGAAATCTTGGTGCTACTGATGCTTTTTCGAATGTTATTAATCCAGAATCTGTAACACCGGCAGAATTAATAATGATTAATAATTCTGGCGGAATGCAGTATCAGTGGGGTAGAAAAGATCCTATACCCAGCTTTATTACTCCAGGTCTAATTGTCTCTAATGGAATGGCTGCTACAGGAAATTACAGTATTTGGACTTCATCAGGACCTGATGCCAGTGGAAATGTATATCCATCATCGTTTTCTGAACTTACGGGAAATACCTATGGAAATACCTATATCAAACGAAGAGATACAGATTATGGTAATGTTGGAATTACTAAAGCAGAAAACATCATGAATAATCTGAAATATTCTGCAGAAAATCCTTTGGCTTTTATGGTTCCGGGTACAAAATATACAAACCGTGCAAGTCTTAATGCTTTTTATGGACAAGACTGGCTGTATTCTACTCCTAACCAAATGATGGACAGATGGGGGCATGCTGCATCTAAGTCTGTATTTGATCCTTGTCCGGGAGGATGGAGAGTTCCGGATACTTCAATTGGAGTAGTGGACAATGATCCTAATGACCCGAATCATTTAGATGATAATAAAGGAAGTTCTCCATGGTATAATGGGTTTTATAAAAAGAATGCATCAGTAGATCCGTTTAGAATTCACAGTATGGGGATTGTACAGGAAGTGGATTTTGAGATTAAAAATCCAACAGATATTTATAATGGTGGTGTTCCTTATTATTTAGGCAATACGGTTAAAAATACTAGCACGGTCTATGGATATCAGTTTGGTAATTCTGCTAATACAAGTAATCCGAACCTGAAATATAAAATCGGAAACTATCCCGTAACAGGATTTAGAGGCTTTAGTAATAATGATGTGATATCTGCAGCTATGAAATTAGGTATTTCAGGAGTATGGACAGCTACACTAAGATCTGCTAATTCCTATGGAACCGCCTATAATCTGGCTTTTCTTACAAACAGTCTTACCTCATCCAAACTAGTATCAATGAATGATGCATTTATTAATCATCCGATGAATGCAATGAATGTAAGATGCGTAAAAGAGGAATCGAAATTTGGACAACTTTTAGGAACTGCTTCTAATACAGGAATTATTACAGGTACAAATCGTACAGCAAAAAATACCTTGGAAAAAAATCCGGATGTAGAAATAGATAACATTATAGATGTTTATCCAAATCCTTTTAACAGTTTCATTACGGTTAAAGGAGAAGGTCTGAAATCTTATGAATTGTATGATATATCTGGCAAACTCCTCAAACAAGGAAGTTTATTGCAGAAAACGATTAATACTAATGACTTAATTAAAGGTGAGTATCTGCTAAAAATAATAACGGATAAGAACATAATAAAGGTTAAGAAAATCATTAAAAATTAAATAAATAAACCGTCTCGTTTTTAAATGGGGCGGTTTTTATTTTGAATAATGACTTTACGTATTAAAAACTTTAGGCCAGTAACCACCCTAAAAATTTAAAACCTCTGAAAATCAAATGATTTCAGAGGTTTTTTGTACCCAGGACCGGGATCGAACCGGTACTCCTAAGAACTGGTGTTTGAGACCAGCGCGTCTACCAATTCCGCCACCTGGGCAAGTGTGTTACCTTGTTTTGAATCGGTGTGCAAATATAGAAACTTTTCTTTATTTTCCAAAGTTTTTTAAAGAAAAATTTTAAAAAATAATCTCCAAACCATCGTAGGCAAGGTGCATTCCGGATGGAAGTAGTTTATCTTCAACGTCATGCAATCCTAAATGATGACTGATGTGGGTTAAAAATAATTTTTCAGGTTTCAGTTCTTCAAATAATTTAATAACATCCGGCAAAATGAAATGGGCAGGATGGGGATCAGACTTACGGATGCAGTTTAAAATCAATATATCCAGACCTTTCAGCTTATCTTTTTCCGCTTCAGAAATAAATCCTGCATCTGTAATATAAGCAAGCTTTTTAAATTTGTAACCGAAAACGGGAATTTTAAAATGAATGACTTCAATCGGGGTAATTTCTGTATCTACAACTGTGAATGGTTTATTTTCAATTTCATGAAGTTCAAAAGCCGGAGCTCCGGGATATTTTTCGTCCGCAAACGCATAAGGAAAACGGTTTTTAACTTCGTCGGCAACTCTTGAAGAACAGTACAAAGGAATATCTTTTCCGGTTTTAAAAATAAGGGGACGCATATCATCAAGGCCGATAACATGGTCATTATGTTCATGAGTAAGCAGAGCAATATCTACATGATCTTCCTTGTGGGTAAGCATTTGCTGTCTGAAATCGGGTCCGCAGTCGATAAGGATTTTTTTGTCTTCATCGGTGGTTACCATCACAGAAGACCGAAGACGACTGTCTTTGGGATTACTTGAAGTACACACTTCACAACTGCAGCCAATCACAGGAACACCCTGCGAAGTTCCCGTTCCTAAAAATTTCAACTTCATTTTCTTTTGAGGTTGGTTTAATTTTGGTAAATTTACGAAAAATTTAATGTCCTAATGTATCAGAAACTAACTCCTAAACAAAAAGCATTAACAATTAATCTAGATCCTACTATTTATGGTACTTTCGCAGAAATTGGAGCAGGGCAGGAGACAGTCCGACACTTTTTTAGAGCAGGGGGAGCTTCCGGTACAATTGCTAAGGCGATGTCGGCTTACGACAAAGATTTTAGTGATGCCATCTACGGAAAAGAGGTAAAAAACAGATACGTTACCCAAAACAGACTTCGAAAAATGCTTCGCTATGAAGTAGCCCTTATCGAAGAAAGAATTTCCAGAGAGAGCAACCCCAACAGAAAATATTTTTCTTACGCCAATACCGTTACCACCATTAATTTCGATAAAACAGTGAAAGGTCACGGTTGGGTAGGAATCCGTTTTCAGGTAAAGGAGAACGAAGATTACAATGAAATCGTTATTCACGTAAAATTCAAGGAAAATGATGCCACGTTGCAGCAGGAAACCCTTGGAAATCTGGGGGTAAATCTTATTTTCGGAGCCTTTCATTACTACGACAATCCACGAAATTTAATAGAATCTTTATACGACGACGTTGCAAAAGACAATCTTGAAATTGATATGATCGATTTCAGCGGACCGGCTTTTGCGTATGTGGATAACAGACTGATGTCTTTACAGTTGGTTAAAAACGGAATGACGGATGCCGTGATTTTCAATTCGGAAGGGAATAATATGCTTCCTGCGGATATTTTGTACAAGAAAAATATTTTTGCGGTAAGAGGAAGCTTCAGACCTGTAACGAAGGTGAACATCGATATGCTTCAGAACGGGCTCGATATGTTCATGAAAGAAGTAACCTGTACTCAGGATGAAACTGAAGTTTTAATAGAAATTACCATTTCAAACCTTAGAGCGGACGGAGACATTAATGAAAGAGATTTTCTCGATAGGGTAGATGTTCTCGGCAAATTGGGATATACCGTAATCGTATCCAATTATTCTGAATATTACCGACTGATTGATTATTTTGCTTCCTACACAAGCGGAGAAATCGGCGTTGCAATGGGGGTGAATAACCTTTTGATGGTATTCGACGAAAAATATTATAAAAATTTATCGGGAGGAATTCTGGAAGCTTTCGGGAAATTTTTCCGAAACGGCATGAGAGTATACCTCTATCCTTATAAAGATCCGGAAACTCACGAATTACTGGATTCCGATAACCTTAAAGTGGAAGAAAACCTTAAGGAATTATATAAATATTTCAAGCATAACAACCGTATTGTAGATATTACCAATTATAATCCGGAATTTTTGGAAATTTATTCCAGAGATATCCTGAAGAAAATCGGATGCAATATGAAAGGATGGGAAAATCAGCTTCCGGAAGGAGTGGCAGAGATGATAAAAGAGCGTGGAATGTTCGGCTACAAAGAAGAACTTTCCTTAAAACAATTTTCTTAAAACAGTAAAAAAATGTCAGAATTAAAAAAACGACTTTCGTCTATTCTTGAAAGTCCGAAACATAATACAGAAGAGAAACTTCAGAAAGTGTGTCACCTTTTGGATCAGGAAATATCCTATTTCAACTGGACGGGTTTTTATTTCAAAAACGGAGATAAAGATGAGTTGAAACTGGGACCTTACGTTGGAGCTCCTACGGATCACACCATCATTCCTTACGGTAAAGGAATCTGCGGTCAGGTTGCCGTTTCCAATGAAACGTTTGTTGTTCCCGATGTACACGAAGAAAGTAATTATTTAAGCTGTTCTATCGATACCAAAGCAGAAATCGTGGTTCCAATCTTCAAAGACGGACAGAATATCGGTCAGATTGATATCGATTCTCATAAGATTGATCCTTTTACAGAAGAAGACAGAGAATTATTGGAATGGCTGTGTAACGAAGTTTCTAAAATTTTGTAAAAACTCTCGCTTTTAAAGTGTGTAAAATATAAGACTCCGGCTCGAAGAGCCGGAGTCTTTTGTATGATAGGATAGGATAGATCAAAGTTTCCTTTTGAAATGGGATCAATAGAAACAGACTTTAGTCCATTTTCATAAACAAACGAATAATTGACATCAGCCAAAACTTAGAAAATCTATAAAAAAAGAGTGAGTGCCATTCGTGAAAAAAATTAGTAAAATTCGTGTTTAAGATCAGAAATAAGTTCCTTAAAATAATTTTCGCACTTCGCAATGTGCGTTCCATACCAGGAAAAAGCCTCTCCGTCTACAATCATTATTTTTTTATCAGGATAAAACTTTTTTAGTTCCTTAATATGTTTCTCTTTAAAAGGAAAAGGTTCGGAAGACAGCATTATGAGTTCTGCTTCCGCAAGATCTTCTGTCTGAATAACAGGATAACGTTTCCGATCTTTAAAAATATTTTCAAAACCGATCTCACCCAGAATTTTATGAATAAAAGTATCGGAACCTATCGTCATATAAGGATTATTCCAAATTAAGTAGGCAACTTTTATGGGAGATTCAATTTTTGCGTGGTTGAGAACATCATAGATTTTAAGATTAAAAAGCTGTGCTTTTTCTTCCTGATGAAAGATTTTACCTAAATTTTTAAGCATATAATAATTGTCCTCAATATTTTCAACATTGGTGACGATTACCTTGAAGTCCTGCATTAAAGCTTCCACCTGTTCTTTTACATTTTCTTCCTTATTGGCTAAAATAAGATCAGGCTGTAAAGCCTTTATTTTTTCAATATTGATGTTTTTCGTACCGCCGATAACCGGTACATCTTTTACCTTTTCAGCGGGATGAATACAGAATTTCGTTCTTCCGACCACTTCTTTTTCAGTTAAACCCAAATCAAATAAAGCCTCAGTAATTGAGGGAACCAAAGAAACTACCTTCATTGTACTATTTTAGATGTCGCTTAAAATTACAAAAGTTTGCCCGTTAAGAAAAGTCCTGCAACAGAAAAATAAATGATTAATCCTGTTACATCCACCAACGTTGCCACAAAAGGAGCGGAAGAAGTTGCCGGATCGAGTTTTAATTTTTTAAGAATAAAAGGAACCATAGAACCCGAAAGTGTTCCCCAAAGGACGATCATCACCAGAGAAACGCCTACACTTAACCCTACAAAAGCCCAGTGAATTCCGTAGTCGAAAAAACCTGCTTTATGCCAGATCATAATTCTCAGGAAACCGATGATTCCTAAAATACCGCCCAATGATAAACCTGTGAAAATTTCTTTTCTCATCACGTACCACCAGTCTTTTAAAGTAATTTCCTGAAGTGCCATTGCTCTGATAATCAGAGTTGCAGCCTGTGAACCGGAATTTCCTCCGCTGGAAATAATCAAAGGAACAAAAAGTGCGAGAACAACCGCTTTCTGAATTTCATCCTCAAAATAGCCCATCGCCGAAGCCGTAAGCATTTCAGAGAAAAATAAAATAATCAGCCACATTCCTCTCTTTTTTACCATTTCGATTAGAGAAGTCTGCGTGTAAGGAACGTCCAAAGCTTCCAATCCCCCGAATTTCTGGATATCTTCCGTATTCTGCTGTTCGATCTGGTCGAGAATATCATCAATCGTTACAATTCCTACCAGAACTCCCGCTTCTGTAATAATAGGAAGTGCAGCACGGTCGTATTTTTCGAAATATTGTACAGCATCCTCTTTAGTCGTCGTTGTGGTAATCGCAACAAAATGATTATCCGTAATTTCTGAAACCAAAGTTTCTTCTTCTGCCAACAAAAGACTTCCCAAAGCAATATCATCGATCAGCCGGTTTCTTTCGTCCACAACGTAGAGATAATTCATCGTCTCTACCTTACTTCCCACTTTTTTAATCTGCTGAAGACATCTTTTAATTGTCCATTCTTTACGGATCTGGATGTAATAAGGCGTCATAAGACGGGCAATAGAATCAGAATCGTAGCCTAATAATTTAAGGGCTATTCTGCGTTCCTGTGGATTAAGATGATTGATGGAATACTTAATAAGCTCATCCGGAAAATCCTCAAAAAGAGCTGTTCTGTCATCCGGCGTCATCGCATTCAGGATTTCTGAAACCTCATCGCTCCCGATACTTCTGATCGTTTCTTCCTGAAAATCGGGATCAAGATGCGAAAAAACATCTGCTTTGTATTCTTTCGGAACTTTCAGAAATGCCAAAAGCCTCTCATCTGCGTGAAGTTCGCTAAGAGTTTCGGCAATATCGGCAGGGTTGAAGATAAGTTCGTCTTTAGAATTCAAAACGTCAAATTTTTAAGAGTAGTGCAAAAATAACCCAAATTTTTAAAATTGCCCAAAGAACTGCAAAATTTAAGGATTATTTAAATTTCTGAGAATAAAAAAAGCATCTGCAAAAAAGCGGATGCTTTGAAAAAATTAAATTTCAAAAGTAATAGATTATTGTTTTTTTACGGCATTGCTGAACTTTACCATTCAGCATGCATTCTCAAACACTAAGGTTCAATGCATGCATACATATAACACGCATAATTGCAGCAGTATCCACCGAAGCAATGCGAATTTTTCGTGCACTGTACCAAAGCGGCTCCATTGATTTTCTCCTGCTCCTTTCTTGTTAGTTTCTTTAGATTTTTCATAACAATCTTTTTGGGTTAAACTTCTGGACAGTTGTAGTAGACACAAACATTTTGACAGCAGGATCCTCCCGGACATTCAAAATGGTAATGACATTTCTGAAGACCTCCGCCGTTGATCTTTTCCTGCTCTTTTCTGGTGAGCTTTTTCAGGTTTGAATTTTTCATATTATTTAGATTTAATGTAAGCTAAAAATACAAAAAAGGTTTTAATTATTCACCTATAAATGAAAATTAAGTGATTTTAATTCGTTGGATTACCGATGAATATATTTAAATAAAAACAATTCAATAAAAAAGCACCTGCAAAAACTGCAAATGCTAAGAAATTTCAATTGAGATAGTTTGAATGAATTGTTTCAGACTAAATTAATAAAATATTTTTAATTATTCACACAGGGATGAATTTAATTTTATAAGATTCAATGATTTGCATGATAGTTTTAACTGCCGGAAATTAAAATCCGGATTCTGCAGAAGGTTTAATTTTTTTTAGCTGTTTTAAAATTCCTTTGATGGCTCCGTTGGTTCCTATTTTTACAGAATTTACAGTAGAACCAAGCAATCTCATGTTCTTTTTATACGTGTCATAATCCGTTTCGGTAACCAGATTGCCTTCTGCATCAAATAGTTTCATGCTTACCACGACCTGATTGGAAAAAACATATTTTCCGATTCCCACTTTGAAATATTTTACTTTCGGAACAATGGCAAAATCGGCATCGTTGTTTTTACAGTAATCCCAAACGGTCTGCTTGTCGATGCTGTCAAAAGAAATCTGGGTTTCCGTTCTCAGCATTTTGTTTTTTCTTTCGCTTAAATTATCAGAAACTGCGCTGAAGAAAGCCGTATTGGTAGGTTCTTTAATTTCCTGAAGGTCGGGTTCTACCTCAGGATTGAAATATAAAACTTTTTTGATCTTGTTTTCATGGCTTTTCTGAGCTTTTAATAAAGAAAAACCTGCAAAAAGAGCTAAAGTAAAGGTGGTAAATGTTATTAATTTTCTCATCACTAAATTCGTATGCAAAATTACTGCCTTTTAGTGGGGTAGCATAATTTTTTTAAGAAATTTTTAACATTTTTTTCTATCAAAATCAATAAATGAAATCAATAATGTTGGCAGAATAAAAAAATAGTCGTACTTTTGCACCCGTTACATAATAATCATTAAACAATATTGGAATGTACTTAACAACAGAAAAAAAGCAGGAAATTTTCGCAAAACACGGAAAATCTGCACAGGACACAGGAACTGCTGAAGGGCAAATTGCACTTTTCACTTTCAGAATCAACCACCTTTCTGCTCATTTAAAGAGCAATCACAAAGATTACAACACAGAAAGATCTTTGGTGAAACTGGTAGGTAAAAGAAAAAGTTTATTAGATTACCTTAAAAATAAGGATATCGCAAGATACAGAGCAATTATTGCTGAATTAGGTTTAAGAAAATAATCTACAAAGATTTTCACATAAAAAGCAATCTCGGAAGAGGTTGCTTTTTTGTTTTCGTAATCAGAAGTGGTTTTCGGTGCAGAATATATGGAAATTATGGGATAGACAGGTAAGATTTTACAGACAAAAATTTAAAAAAATCATTATAATACATTATCTTTGCAAACGAAAATTTAGACGAAATATAATTAATTAAAGTACTCAATACGGAGTACAACACAAAACAATTTATGAGTGTACCTCAAGCAATTACAGAGCTGATTACTCTTGCAGACGGCAGAGAAATCACAATTGAAACAGGTAAATTAGCTAAGCAAGCTGACGGATCTGTAGTCGTAAAAATGGGCGGAACAATGCTTTTAGCAACTGTTGTAGCCAACAAAGAAGCCAATCCTGGTGTAGATTTTTTACCTTTAACAGTAGATTACAGAGAAAAATTCTATGCAGGCGGTAAAATCCCCGGAAACTTTTTCAGAAGAGAAGCAAGACCATCTGATCAGGAAATCCTTACGATGCGTTTGGTAGACAGAGTTTTGAGACCTTTGTTCCCTGAAGATTTCCATGCGGAAGTTCAGGTAATGATTTCATTAATTTCTTATGACGGACAGTCGATTCCTGATGATTTAGCAGGTTTGGCGGCGTCTGCAGCGATTGCTATTACAGATATTCCTTTCAACGGACCGATGTCTGAAGTACGAGTGGTAAGAATTGACGGTGAGCTTTCTATTAATCCTAAATTCGAAGATCTTAAGAATTCTGATCTTGATATTATGGTGGGAGCTACTAAAGATTCTATCGTAATGGTGGAAGGTGAAATGAAAGAAATCTCTGAGCAGGAAATGCTGGAAGCAATCACTTTCGCTCACGCTGAAATTAAAAAACAAGTTGAAGCTCAGGAAAGATTAGCTGAAAAAGTAGGAAAATCATTCCCGAAAAGAGAATATTCTCACGAAACTCATGACGAGGAAATCCGTGAAAAAGTTTGGAAAGAAACTTACGATAAAGTATATGAAGTAGCGAAAACTCCTTCAGGCAAAGAAGAAAGAGGCGAAAAATTCAAGGCGATCCGTGAAGAATTCCTTGCTCAGTATGCAGAAGATGCAGAAGAGCTTGAAAGAGTAACTCCTTTCGTAAAAGTATATTACCACGATGTGGAAAAAGAAGCGATGCGTCAGATGATTTTGAATGATAAAATCCGTCTTGATGGTCGTGATCCTGAAACGATTCGTCCGATCTGGAGCGAAATCGATTATTTACCGGGAGCGCACGGTTCTGCAATTTTCACAAGAGGTGAAACGCAATCTTTAACGGCTGTAACTTTAGGTTCGGTAAAAGATGCGAACATGGTAGACAGCGTAATGGCAAACTATGACGAAAGATTCTTCTTACATTATAACTTCCCGCCGTTCTCAACGGGTGAAGCCAGACCTTTGAGAGGAACTTCAAGAAGAGAGGTTGGTCACGGAAACCTTGCTCAGAGAGCTTTGGCAAATATGATCCCTGAAGAAAATCCTTATACGATCCGTATCGTTTCTGATATTTTAGAATCAAACGGTTCTTCTTCAATGGCGACAGTTTGTGCCGGAACATTGGCATTGATGGATGCGGGGATTCAGATTACAAAACCAGTTTCAGGTATTGCGATGGGGTTGGTAACTGATGTAAAATCAGGGAAATTCACGGTACTTTCTGATATCTTAGGAGACGAAGATCATTTAGGTGATATGGACTTTAAGGTAACAGGAACTGCAGACGGAATCACAGCTTGTCAGATGGATATCAAAATCCAGGGATTATCAATGGATATTATGGAGAAAGCGCTTTTACAGGCTAAAGACGGAAGAATCCATATCTTAAATAAAATTACTGAAACAATTGCTGCTCCAAGAGAAGATGTGAAACCTCACGCTCCGAAAATGGTAATGATGGAAATTCCTAAAGATTTCATCGGTGCTGTAATCGGACCTGGTGGAAAAATCATTCAGCAAATGCAGAAGGATACAGATACTGTTATTGCAATTGAAGAAATTGGAGAAATCGGAAGAATCGAAATTTCCGGTGTCAGCAGAGAAAAAATCAACGAGGCGATTGCAAAAATCAATGAGATTACTTTTGTTCCTGTAGTAGGGGAAGTTTACAAAGGTAAGGTTGTGAAGGTAATGGATTTCGGTGCTTTCGTAGCGATTGCTAAAGGTACTGAAGGTCTTCTTCATATTTCTGAGATCGAATGGGCTCGTTTAGACAAAGTTCCTTATAACGAAGGTGATGAAGTGGAAGTGAAATTTATGGGTTATGATGACCGTAAGAAAATGAAGCTTTCCAGAAAAGTTTTGTTGCCAAGACCTCCAAGACCTGAGAAGAAAGAAGGTGAACAAAGAGGACCAAGACCGGAAGGACAGAACAACAGATCTGAAAGACCAAACAGACCGGAAGGACAGAGAAGACCGGAAGGTGAAAAACCTGCGGGAGATAATAATCCTTCATCTGAAGCTTAAGATTATTCTGATATTAACAGATATGAAAACCACCGGATTTCCGGTGGTTTTTTTATGGGGTTTGTCGGTGGAGATAGGGAAAATGAGGTTTCAGATTGCGTTGTGATGATATCGGAGGGGTGATATTGAACTCCTTCGGAGTTCTGTTATTGTGGGGGATGTGTCTTTCTACACAGATATTGCTCCTACGGAGCAGTTTAAGGAAGAATTATATATTTGACTTTAAAGTTTAAATTGAAGGAATAAAGAATATTGTTTACAGTTGAAAAAATATAAGTTTCAGGTGATCGAACATAACTTTCAGGAGTAAGAATATTGTTTACAGTTGAAAGAATGTAAGTTTCAGTTGATCGAACATAACTTTCAGGAACAAGAATATTGTTTACAGTTGGAAGAATATAAGTTTCAGTTGCTTTAATATAACTTTCAGGAACAAGAATATTGTTTACAGTTGGAAGAATATAAGTTTCAGTTGCTTTAATATAACTTTCAGGAGCAAGAATATTGTTTACAGTTGGAAGAATATATGTTTCAGTTGATCGAATATAACTTTCAGGAGTAAGAATATTGTTTACAGTTGGAAGAATATAACTTTCAGTTGCTCCAATATAACTTTTAGCGATCAAAATATAAAAAATATCCTGACTGAATATTCGTCAGGATGTTTTTATTTTAGTTGTTAACTTTTACAAAAAGATTTCTGGTTTTAATCCTCTGTTCTTTAGAAGGATGTTATTCTGTTATCATCGAAAATTTAATTGCCGCTACATTGCTGTATTCGGGAGAGGTGGCTCCGTAAAGGCTTTTTACATATTTTTTTACGTTCTGGACGATGGGATAGAGTCCGGTTCCTTCTGCATACAGTATTCTGTTTCTTTCGATGAACTTGAGGTTAAGTTCTGCTTCGGTCTGGTCTACTGCCTGAGTGGTGGTTACCAATGATTGTTTGTAGGTATTAAGGGTTGTTAGTTTCAGTTCTTCTTCATCCGGTGTGTAGGAGGGAATGGTTTCGAGCAACTGTACAAGAATGCCGAAGTTTTCAGCTTGCTGGGTGTAAGACTGTCGGGAAGAGGAAATGATTTTGGGTGCTTCTTTGCCTTCCTCGGGTACGGCAGCGGGTTTCTTTTTTGCCCCCTGTATGGTGCGGTTCAATGATTTTGCCTGATTTAAGGTTCCCTGTGATAACCCGAGAATTTCTAAACGGTTGGTAATTCGGGTACAGTTTGTTTTCAGGTTTTTGAATGCGTCCTGACGCAAAGCGATGGCATTTTTGTTGGCATTGCGTTTTTCCTCGACTTCCGTAAGTTTCGCATTGGCAGTGGTGTACAGGTTCTGGAGACTATCGATGGTAAGCTCGGGAACCGGCGGATTGTAAAGGGGATAAACGGAAATCTGCTGAATTAATTTTTGCAGGTTCGCCACATTTTTGGCGTGCCCTATTTCTGATCTTGAAGACATAAATGTTTGTGTTTTTTTAAATTCTTTCAAATTTAAAATTTATTTTGAAATGGTCATTATTTTTCGGTAAATATTTTGTAGTCAGGATATTATGTTAAATTTTAAAATAAAAAACCCTCGCGGTGAGGCGAGGGGGATGTTTTGAAAGTAGAGCTTGTAAAATCTGTTTTTGAGTTTTAAATTATTATTGCACAAAGTCGGGAGACTTTGCAAAGCAGGGTATTGTTTCCTCTTGTTCATTGACATCTTTCAGCCTGTTTTTTAGCTGTTTTCCAAGTTAAAACTTATTGCTTCTTTTATTAATTCATTTAAGTCATTCCATTGATTACATTTTTTTAGATAGAATGGTTCCATCCAGTCATAATTTTTTATTATGCAAACGCTAAAATATCCTTCAATATCCGATGAAGGATACCATCCAACATCTAATACATTGCCGTTTGCCAATTCAACTTGCAGCAAATCTTCTTTTAAATCGTCAATATTATTTTCAATGCCCAGCGATATATTTATTGTACTTAAGTCATCGAATACTATTTTACCTTTATCTCCGATTGTTTCTTTTATGTTGAATGATTTCATTATCAATTAATTTAAATAACCCGTTTCGTAAAGTCTTCAGACTTTGTGAAGTGAAAGTTTATTGTTTAAGATAGTTTAACTTCTAAATTATTTATTTCTTAATAATTCATCAATAATATCTTTTTTGAATTTGGAAAAAGGTCGTTTATGATAATCTTCTTCTTTAGTTTCTATACCAAAAACCATTCTATATGCTTCTTCTTTAGACATTGAGAATTCTCTTGTGAATGTTTTATTTAATAAAATATTTAAATAATTTTGAGAGTACTTATAACGTAAGTCTAATAAGTCTTTAAGTTCTCTATCGGATTGAGCTTCATAAATCTTATCAATTTTATTAAATGCAATGGTGTTTTTTGCTTTTTCACTAGTTGATTTTATAATTGCCTTTGGTTGATTAAGAGAGGTGAAAAAATAACTAAAAGAAAATGTAGAAGTTTTATCTTCTAAATATGGATGATTAATATTTTGTAAGGCATTATCCCAGCCTCCCTCTGGGGCATTGTTATGTTTTATATGATTGCAAGAATGGCAACTAGGAATTAAATTATAAAAACTTAATGCTAGAATGGGGTAGGTCTCTTTGGGAAACCAATGATCTAACTCAGCACGAGCATTATTTAAATTATCTAAATCTAAAGTATAATTTTTATTACAATATATACAGGTGTCAATTCCTAATAAGTTTAAAAACTCTTTATTCGGAAAGTTTTTATAGCCAGTCTGAATAAAAAAGCTTTTTATTAATTTTAATTGATAAGTTGATATTCTTTTCTTTTCAAATTCTTGACTTATTTGTAACAATCTGTCGGGTCTAGCACTTATCAATTCATATTTGTATTTATCTAAAAAAACTAGAAATTCTTTAGAAAGCTTCTTTTGAATTTTTTTTCTTAGAATATATCCTTTATTAATAGTTTCTTCAAAGAGTTTAAGAATTTTTTCCCTGTGGAATTCAATTGCTTCTTTTGTTGGATTTATATGTAGCATGCTTACCTTTGAATATTTAGTCCTAATTCTTGTGCTTTTCTCATTAATTCCTCTATTTCCTTTTCCTTGTTATATTCTTCAGGAAATTTCTCAAAGTACATATCTTCTAATTTGTATTTTAGAACAGGCTCATCAATTATGTCAATTATTTTTTTTGCTTCTATCTTATCTGTTATTAGACTACTTTCGTCACCATTTAAATATTTAATAAGGTAATCAATTTTCTCTTTTGCAAAATCTCCGATTAGACCATCTTTTATAAAGAAGCTATCAGCAAGAAGATCAGTTATATTTGCTCCAAAAGATTTCGTGGGTTTTTCGCCTTCTGATAAAACTTTAGTTGTAGCTGGTTCTTTTTTTAAATAAACAACATTGGTATTTGGAATATCGGACAGAGTTAATGGATCATGTGTTGCAAAAATTATCTGGATATTTTTAATTTTATCTTTCAAAGAGTTTATTAGAATAGGTAAAGTTGTTGTGAGAGCATTGATATATCTCTTTTTCCATTCCGGATGAAATCCTAAGTCAGCTTCATCTAATAAAAAAATACAATTTTCATTATATTGATGATCTCTGAGTGCTTTCAAATAATCATATATAGAAGAATATAAGTCAATCAGAGCTTTTTCTCCTGTTGATAACTTTTTTGTCGATCTAATTTCTAAAATATCTCGGCTTTTATTAGGAAGAGAATCAGTTAATTCGTCTTTAAGGAACTCATATGTTTTGATAAATTTATTGAAAGCTTCCAAGTCCAACTTTTGAATATCTATTTCAAGTCCACCTTCAAATTCTGTAGTTGAATCATCATCTATAAATTGATTTATCTGCTCAATAAAATCTAATATATTTTTAAAAATAATTATATGCTTTTTTATTGCTTCATTTATATATACTTTTTCAAATCCAGATATTTTGCCTTTAATCAAGTTATTGTTGTTTTTTAATTCTTCTAATAAAATTTCAGAATCTTTAATATTTAGTTCATCCTTGCCGTTTAGTAAAACGTTATAAAAGAATTTGCTTGTTTGAATAATATATTTATTGAAAAAATGATGCAATTTGTCTGTAAAATTTTCTGCTTCTAAAATTTTATTAAAATCATATCCTCCATTATCATTATTCATAGTAAAAGTATCATTGATAACTAAGAATGAGAGAAGGTTTACTTCCAAATTTTTTTTAAAATCTTTTCCGTCATGAAGAAGATGAGATGTTTCTTCTGAGTTTTTATAAATATCCCAAATCTCATGCAATTCTTCTTGTACACCTTTATGATTATTAAAATATTCCTCAACAGCATCTTCACTAGAAAAGCAATAGGGTTTATATTTTGCCAATTCCATCAAATCATTTCTAACTCTGTAAAAGTTATTTCCTATTGTGGTCTGTATATAAACCTTTTCAAAGTCATCTTTATAGAGAGAGTTCGCTTTAATTATTAATTTTTCATAAAAAGGAAAATGGTCATATGATTTTTTTAGATTTTCAACTAGTTCAGTGTTTTTCAGAAAAAATAAATGTCTTTGAATGTTTTGAAGATAGAATGTAGAAATTGAATCGCTGTAATGATAGATCAAACTTATTGGTGAGTTGATGTCCGTTAAATCATAATCAATAACTGGAGAATAATAAATTGTTTCAATTTGATTTCTTTGAATTTTAGTAACTTCATCAATTTCAAATTTTTCAGAGAAATAACAATAACTATCTTCTAATAAATTTTCAAAAATGAAAATAGCATCAAACATTCTATCTTGTCTATCATAAGGTGAGAATATTTTATTTAGATTTCTGAAAACACTAGTTTTTCCGGCTCCATTTTCTCCCACAATTGCTGAAACTAATGATATATTATTACTCCAAAAGTTTTCAATATAATTGCTATTAGGGGTTCTTATTACTTCATATTTATTTTCTTGTTTATATTGTATGTTGTAAATGTACTTACCTCCAAGATTTACTAATGATTCAGAAAATAAAAAATGGTCTTTTGTGTAGATTGCTACAAGTCTCATGGTTTTTTGTTTTGATAAAGATATGATTTCTCCACAAAAAAAATATTACGGAAAGCCGTAACTTTTAATTACTATCAATCCGGTGTTCATTTATTCTAAATAATTTACATAACATTGCAAAAAAAAATATTCCATGAAAATTTTCAAATTTATTTCAGTTGTAACTGCAATTGTATTCTTCGGGGTTACTATCAATGCACAAAAAAAGAAACCGGCAGCAGCTTCAAAATCAGGACCTATCGAAATGCCTGCAGGCACGGAAACGCAGTCGATCCCTAATGAAGAAAAATTCACAGATATGATTACGAAAATCAATGAAGCCGTTGTTTTTAAGTATGATGAAAGTTATAAAAATGCAGATGTATACATTATGAAGAATGGTAAGGAAACATTGATGTACAAGGTAAAATCCAGTGATACGGGGGTGGATAAAAAACTGAATGCGAGAGTCTATAATAAGAAAGTATACAGCGCTGACGGAAAACAACTTTTATTTACTTATGAGACGGAAACTGCTGTGAGCAGTTTAATAAAGTTCATCTTCAATTTCCCGGAAAAGAAATCTCTTATTCTTGATTTTTCAAATATATATGAACATGATGCCTACACCATGGGTAAATCAGAAACTTTTGAAAAGTATCCTGTTTTTTATTATTATTCGTTTTATACGAATGCGAAAAAATGATTTACGTCCCATAAAGTTACTGTTCCGGAAATCAGGAAATCTTCCATAGAAAGAGAAGAATTTGTATAGGATTTTATGAAGAAATGGGATATAACCAAAGCATTTTTGAGCTTGGAAGTACAGCACGGATTGTAAATCCGCGCTATCGGGTTTGATATTGCTCAAAGTCGGGAAACTTTGCGCAGCGCGGTTTGGGAGTACAGCACGGTTTCAAATCCGCGCTATCGAAAGGTTTTCAATAAACTGTAACAGAGAAGACTTTATTTGGCAATCAGACTTTTACATAATACAGGGATTTTCCCAGCTTATCTTCAAGATGCCTTATATAATCATCCTCTGTTAATCCAATGTTGTATTTTTCCCAAGGGGCAGTTAAAGTCTCAGTTTTTTTAAGATATGTGTTTATCAATTCCAATATTGACTTCCTGTTCAATGTTTCTCCCTGATAGTTTGTAAGTCTTTCAGACTCTTCATGATTATTGATCGTATTGTATAACATCAATAATTGATTCTTAAAGTTATTTTCGCCAAATAAAATGATCGAATTTTCCAGTGTGGTATTTAACAAATGTGGAAAATGAAAAACAGGAGTATACACTTTGTAAGGTTCTCCCCATTCGAATTTCTTTTCTTCAATCTTGCATTGGGGTACTGTGCTGTCGTCTATATAATTCATATTATTTCTGCTCTCGAAAAGTATTTTAGATTTCAAGCGGCTTCAGGGTGATTTTATCGATATCGACGGATTCTATTTTTTCTAAGTGGATTAAAAATTCCATCCAGCTAAGGATATGCTCTTCTTTAAGGGAATAAACATTTAATTTCCAGATTCCCGTTGGTATTTCTATCAATGGCAATTCATATTTAAAATATTCTTCTTTTGTTACATCTCCGCTTCCGTTTAAAATGTTTTTAAGGGTTAATGAGCTGTCGATATGGGCTTCTAAATCACCGTTATGATTATGGCACATTTGGGTAAAATCTGCATGAGAAACAGCGCGGATTTGATCTCCGGGTTCTGCTTTTAAGTAGTTGTAAGAATCGTGAAATTCCCATCTATTGCTGTCTATTTCGTCTTTATTAAAAACAAAATCGACCTGTTCTACTGCTTCATCAGTAGTAATAATGTGGATGATTCCCTGTTTTAATAATTCTGATAATCCATCGGGATAGTCATAATTGAATTCTTTATCCGAATAATAGTTTTTACACCTGGTTATATTAGCAAAAATAAGTACGCCTTCTGTATTTAATCCTTCGAGAACCATGGTCTGTTTGTTTAAAAATTATAGTGAGAACTTTAAATGGGCAGAGTTTCTGAATTTATTATGCAGAATTTCTACGGGGTAAAGTTTTATATCCTGAGCAAATTAAGTATAATTATGATATTTCGCAAACTTGTTTTTTACACAGAAGCGGTATTCGAAATAAGCCCGGCGTTCCGTAGGAACGCTATCTTTAAAAAATTGCCGCATTAAATATACCAATCCTACGGATTGATTGCCGGATTTATTTTTATTTCTACACAGATTCTGCTCCTAAAGGAGCAGCTTTTTTATTATTTTAAACCATTTAATCATTAAAAAGGTTTATCTGTCTCTAAATTCCTGTGGAACACCGGATAATTCTGCCAAATCTATTTCTAAGCGGGTATTTCCCTCATCTGCTTCAGCTCCTGCGGTGAATGCTCCATATACTTTATTTAAAACCAGCCTTGCAATTCCATCAGTAACCGCAATGATGGGGTTATCATTGTTAAAAGTAGGGTGTAAATGGAATTTAACAAACCCGGTAAGAGGATTTGCCGGATTTGTACTGCATACTTCAAGGGTTACCTTATATAATGCAGGATTTTCTGAAGGTTCTATTTTTGCCGTAATTTTTCTTTCATTACATTCAGATTTTCCACCCCATTTTGATTTTTGAGGGTCATCCGGATCATTCGTAGCAATATTGTTTACTTCTGCTTTTACTTCATCAAACTTTTCAGAGATTGTTTTTCCGCCGCCTAAATCGGTCATTTTTTGCTGTGTATCATTAATGACTTCAGCCATTGCATTGACTTTTTTATCTAAATCATCTTCTACTTTTTTTACCATACCAATAAAATGAAGTCTTGTCCATAGATAAACGGATAAAAAGCCAATAATAAGAAAATACAATATTACAGCGATGGCTATTTTTTCGCCAGAATCTTTATTCTGAAATATTATCGAAAAATATTTTCCCACACGCGCTAAAAATTCAGGAATATTATTCAATTGAGTTAAGCCCACTCCGACAATAATCTTTGTAAGCCAGTCACTGATCTGAACAAGATTATCATTTTGCGTAACTGAAGGTTTTCTGTCATGATTATTTGTATCTGAGTTTAAAATTTTTGGTACTCCAAATAAAAATCCTGAAAGCCCCCCAATTCCAAAACTGGCTCCTCCAATAAAGATGCATGCTCCTGTAAGTTCCAGATAAGCCATTATTCCTCCTTTCATATTCAAGGTGTTTAAGCCGATAAGAAAGCAGATTACTATTCCGACAATAATGGAAAAGAGTAAGAAATCCCAAATGCTTTTAAGATCTCTGTTTTTTTGTTTTAATGTTAATTCTGGCATGATTATAAATTTTCTTATACGAAATTCTTACATATTCCAGAATTAATCCATTACTATTTTGTGTTATTTTTTGTTGGAATCTTCGGATTACTTTTTCATCAGGCTTCATTTAAAATTCAATCTCTAAAATAAATTGAAATTCAATGAATTGAAATTCCAAAGATTTGTTTGGTGTGCTTATTTTTCGTATATTTGTTAACTTATTAAAAGAAATCTCTGTCTTTACTTTCTGTGATCGTTTAGAATATTTTATTTACTTCCGTTTCAATTTATGCCTTTTTAAGGGCATTCACATTAATAAAAGCACTCAGAAACCCTTTAATAACAGGTTCGGAATTTGGTGGATACCATCATTGAAAAGGGCGATTTCCCTGATTTTTCCGAAGCTTAAAATAACTGTAAAATAAAAATTCAATAAAATATATGGCAGATTCTTTCTCTAAAAAAGAAAATTTCAAGAAAAAACAGCAAAAACTAAAAGAAAAAGCAATGCGCCGTGAAGAGCGTAAGGAAAACAATGATAAAGGGAAAAGCCTGAACGAAATGTTCATGTATGTAGATGCGAACGGACAACTTACTTCTACACCACCGGATCAGGCTGAAAGAGAGGAAATTGATATCAACAATATCCAGTTGGGAGCAGCTCCTATTGAGGCTGAAGAAACTGTAAAAACAGGAATTGTAACTTTTTTAAGCGAAAAAGGATACGGTTTCATCACGGAAGATAAGACTAAAGAAAATATTTTCTTCCACAACAACAACTGCATTGACCAGATTAAGAAAGGAAATAAAGTTTCTTTCGAAAAGGAAAAATCTCCGAAAGGTTTTTCTGCAATGGAGATCAGATTGGTAAAATAAATATCAGATAATAGATAAAATAAAGCTTCAGAAATGAAGCTTTATTTGTTTTTATAGAGTTCCTCGCGGATCTGAACTAATATTTTTGTGGTTTTTTCCAGATCCGGAACATCGGGTAGAGTAGAAGCAGCATGATAATGTTCAATAGAAGCAATAAGGTCTTCCGCTTTTTTTAATACTTCTTCATACGACCGGTTTCCGGCTTTGATGTCAAGTAATTCTTCGCGGTTTTCCACGCGGATATTCAGAGAATTGTTTTTAAAAATCTGTTCGCACGACTGTAATAAACGAATCGTGTGCATCATGTTTTTGCTGTCGTAATTCTGTCCGTGATTCTGATTGACGTTGTAGCGGTCTTCATTGCGTTCGGAAACCCACTTCCAGTATTCGCGGTAATCTTTGCAGTAGGTAGAATAGGCATCTAGGTTGTAGAAAAGATAGGCAAGTGGATGCTGTCCTTTGGGAACGGAGGAAACAGAGACCTGATTTGCTTCTAGGTTCTGGATGATTCCTTTGTATCTGAAATCGCCGGACTGATCGTAAAACAGGGCAAACATTCCTTTGGTATTGTCGATGCTTACCAAGCCGCATTTTTCCTGCTGTAAACCATTCTTATTTTCGGGGGAAGAGGATTCCCGCAGCCATTTTTTCAACGGAACGGAGCCCTGATCCTGCAAAATATAACAGAAATCGAGGATGGATTTTTTCTCTTTATCCATCGGATTGAGAATCTTTTTGTTGAGTCCTTTTGCTTTTTTAATCTGGGAAACGGCATATCCTGCAAAGGTGTCTTTGCAGAGTCTGGAAAGGAAATCTTCGGGTTTCAGGAGATCCATTAAGGGATGTTTCTGTAAGATGCAGTCTTCCGGACTGGCGATAATTTCGAGGATGTTGGGATTGTTTTTCTGTAACAGTTCGATGAGTCTTCCGATTTCATAGTAGGTGATGTCGTTGGTTTCGTTAGAAATCTGGGGAATATAATTTAACCCGAAAAATTCTTCTTTCGGTAAATAATACACGCCGCGAATGTCTGTATCAGAATTTTCTGTTGCCAATCCGAAAGAACGGCTTCCGGAGATGGCTTCGAAAAGGATGAGGTTTTTGTTTTTAAGGTCCTGGATGGTCATTTAATAATCTTTAAAAAGTTCAAAATCTTCAAATTTTATTTTTTGAGATTTATTCTTAAAATATCTGTTATTTCTGTTGCTTTTAAAACCTGTTCTTCCGATTAAATTACTATTAATAAAAAGATGTGTTTCTTTGTTTTGGAAAGGAATCGTTATAAAAAAACATTTTTCGAGGTTTTTGTCAAGATCCTTAAAGCATCTGTTAAGAAAAGCAAAGTTTTCTGTTTCCGAAATAAATTTCTCTTCCAATATAGAAAATTTATTTTGCGCTGAATCAATCATTGCTTGTAACCTATCGGAATTTTCATCAGGATAAATTTTAAAATAAGTTTTTACAATATACTCTATAAATTCCTGTCTATAGAAAATTTTATATTCTTTAAAGTTTTTTATGGCTGAATAAATCGGATCCTGAGAATCGTCTTTGAGGTTCGCACATGTAACTTTAACGGATTCGGGGATTTCGATTCCGTATTGGCATCTTAGATTTTCGCAATGGTTTAGAAACTCATTTTCTTCTTTGTACAAAACTTTAACTTCTCCTTTGGCAATATTTTTTTCAATACTTACGAACAATGGATTTCGTCCCTCCTGCCAAACTCCATCTCTAAAGATTAAGGTGAAATATTTGTATTCGGCTCTGTTTTTAGCATTAAAACTGATATGAATTGTATCTCTTTCCTGAGGAGTATAATCGAAATCGAAAATGTTTCCGTGATTAAGTTTGGATGTCATATGTTCTGCAGAGATTCTGTTTTCAAAATCTTTTACAGGCATCATGACTTTTCCGCGTATTAATGATTCCCGGGAGCCATGATAACGGTATATAGACCAAATGTAAATGTCTTTTATGTCATTTATGTTTCCTTCAGCACAGGTGCAGAATTGTAGTTCTGTATTGGGGGTACACATAATTTAATCTAAAAAATAGGGTGAAAAATCAATTCCCTGAAAACAGCCTGCCATTGGCAAAACGTTATCGCCGTTCATCGTGACTTCATATTCTTCGCAGGTGAGCTGTGAAACTTTCTGATACCAGCTTTTCTGGTGTTCTTTCTGAATGTTGTCCAGTTTAATTAAACAATGCAGTCCGCCATTGGTTTTGATAAAGGTAAGACAGTCTGGGTTTAAGCAGTCTGCAATGTCTTCTCTGAATTTCTCAATGGCTTGTTGATGGTTTTCTATTCGGAAATCAATATCGAGATCAAAGAATATTTTTCGTGAAGTGGTGGTCTGAATAAGATTTAAAGCCAACGTATGGGGATTGATGGCGTTATCTTTCCGGATGAGTTTTTCCGAAATTTCTTTCATTAAAAACAATGAAGCATTGTGAAGGTCGCGCGGGTTGGGAGTGATGTAAATCGCGAGGTTATCCTGAGAAACTTCGGTATTTCCGGATTCGTACAAACCTGCCGGAATTTCGAGCTGCCTGATTTTCTGAAGCAGTCTTTCTTTGGTTGAGGTAAATCGTTTTAACTGTGCTTTATCGGCTTTCAGCCCTGTTTCTGGGTTGTATTTTTTTCTTGCAAGAAGGGCAACATAATATTGTTCATTGGGCAGTAGTTCTGGAAGCCAGTCTATGAATTGCTGTAATTTTTCTTCGTTGTGTATGATTTTGTAGTTCATTGGTTTTTAATTTTGTTTTTGAAATTCAATAACCTTATCAATCCATTCCAAAATAGTATTTTCCAGTGCTTGTAAATTTTCGAGTTCGTAATTTTTTTTGTCTGAATGTGATAATATACCTGCTTTATGTATTTTTTCTTTAATTTTAAAGATAAAATGTGTTTGTGGAAGATCTAATATTGCACCGCCGCCATAATAGCCAAATGTATTATTTTCATGAACTGTTTTTAGAAATTGAAATAAAATTTTCAGCGGAATTTGTCCTTGATTAACAAAATCTAGTTTTCTTCCGGAGCTTTCAGAAAATTCATTTGAACAAATATGCAAATAATAATCAAAATCTTCATCAATTAATAAACGAATACTTCTTACTCTCAGGTCTCCTCTTAAGCCATCACTTTTACTAAAATAAAAGATATAATTACTTTGAGAAAAACCTTCATCATTGATGTAAACAGGTAATCGGTATTTCCTTTTTCTGTAACCATTTTCATCTTTCACTGGATTTCTAAAGGAGAAAAATAAAACTTCATAAGATATTTTAGAAACTATAAAATCGTCTTTTTTGTTTAATCCGTTTGCATAGACAAAGGTTTCATTTTCCCAAGAGTAATTTTTTGTTTTAAGGTTCCATTTATTTTTAGTAAAAATAAATTCAATCCAATAATAACCGGAAAACTGTTCTGTTTTTAGAATAAAAACATCCCTAAACTGTGGCGTGTAATTTATGCTTTTGAAAAAATTACCTCGTGTAAATTCATTGTATAAGTCGGTTATGTTTTGTGAAATTTCATTAAAATTTTTGACATCCTCAAATATTTTTTTCCAGGGAAATTGCATACCAATAATTGTAGACTCTCTATCTTTAAAATTTGGTAAATAACGCTTTATTGCCCAATTAAAATCAGTTTCCTGATGGGGTTGGTTGATGGTGATAATACTTTCTTTTTCCATGGTTATGTTTTTAAAATTCATTCAAAAATAATCTATAATCTTCTCGTATCATCAATTCCTTTTCCACAAACAATTCATTTCTCATACAATCTACCGTTTCCTGTGTTACAGGATTGTAGCCTTGTTTGTTAACTTCCTTATTAAATATTCCGACACCGCGTTTTTGCCAAGACGGAAGATCGTTGTAATTGATTCCGTACTGAAAAAGCAGTTCATTTTTATCGGATGGTGACATTCTTTCAATTCTTTCGGTGGTTTGTTTTGCGTTGAATCCGTTGTTTCTCAACGTCCAGTAACAATAGGCTGAAAGGGAATTTCTGTGGGAATCTTCCTGTCTCCAACAAAAATAATCCGCGATCATTTCACGATTCGGAATGGAAATCGTTCTGCAGTCGAAAACACAGATTTCCTGAAACTGCAGGCTGAAAAAAGCACTGGCTTCTCCCGCCAGAACAGAATTGATCTTCCTTACTTTTCTGCTGAAAGTCTGGTCGTCTTTATGGATCAGTAAAGAAATTTCATCACTCTGCGTGTAACCGTACAACACTCTAAACCCGATGGTAAAAAGGTGTTTCGTGGTATCGATCATTGCCTGACTAAATTTCGAATCAAAAGGTTTTTCCAGCGACAGTTTTTCTTTGGTAAGTCTGGTAAATCCTCTTCCGTCGAGTCTCACGATAATAAAGTTTTCCGGAAGGATATACTGTTCCGAAAGGATTTCGTTTTTTCGCATTAGCGCTTCAATTTCTTCAAACTTCATAATCGCTGATTTCAAATTTGTAGTCTCTTATTTTCACATGGAATATTTTATCAAAACCTTCTTCAATGGAAGGCTTTTCGAGGTCTGTGTATTTTGCTTTTATTCCGATCTCGCTGATGGAGTCTTTTCTGTTTTTATTCCGTTCCAGAGAATCCTGAATGCTGCTTTCAAAATAATATGCAATGATTTCGTATTTGTTCTGTCGGGCAGGTTCAATGTATTTTCTTCTGCTTTCTCTGGTCACATTTGTATTGTCAATAACTATTTTGGACTGTGTTTCAAAACAGTACTTAAGCAGTTTTCCTTCTTTGTTTCGGGTATTCAGCAAATCCATGCTGATCCTGATGTGCGAATTGAAAAAAAGCTCCTTGTAGAAGGAACTTTTTCCGCTTGCGGGAATCCCGATGAATATGATGATCTGCATTTTTAATTCTTTATACAGCTTTTCACAACAACCTCCAAAACCTTCTCCGCATCACAACTATACAAACCGGAACACCAAGCAGGATTGGCTTCAATTAAAGCCCAGCCTTTTCCTTTGATGATCCCGAAATCCAGAACAATCGCTTTGGGTAGCGTTTCCCCGTATTGCTGAATAAAATTTTTGAAAAAATCAAAAAGTTCTTTCTGTTCGTTTTCAGAAAGCGGATCGGTGTCAAAAACGTCATTTCTCCAATAAGAAGAATGGGTTTTTATTTGATTATTTAAGACAAAACATCTTACTTCCAGTTCCCATTCTACCACTTCGGAAGTAAAAACCCTGCTTTCCAGATCCAGTGTGTCAAAACCTTTAATGTTGGTGACTTTATCAAAAACTCCGGCTTTAAAATTTTTAAAATCGGAACATTTGATGAAAATATTTTCTTCATGCACGAAATCTTTCAGCTTTCCGTAAGAAATTTTCCTTTGGGTAAATTCCTCCGAAACTTTTGAAAGCCAGTCGTCATCAGGTTTTGTCAACGTAAGATTGCATTGTTCCGCCACAATTTCAGCATAAATATCTTCGCCATACACCGCAATCACGTCTGCACGAAATTCTTCGGGAACATTCCATTTTGCATTGAATCGGCTCAACTCGTAGGGTGAATTGAGGGATGCTTTTTTCAGATTGTTGCTGTCTTCCGTGTACATGGGAGAGAGCGCGATGAGGTTTTTCATGGCATTATTTTTATTTCTAATGTATTAATATTTCTCTAAAAACCTTCTCCATTTCGTTTTTATCCGAATTTCCTCCTTTCAGACTTTTCGCTTTTTCTTCATTATCCAGTATGGTCTTCTCTAAAAATCCGAAGAGTTCCCAGTCATTCGGATGATGGTAAGATTCTCCTTTGGTAGATTTTAAAGCGATTAAATTTTCTATTTTCGTTCTTGTAAAATCATCGACCAAAACCAGTAATTCACTGAACAAAACAGGCGGAACTGTCCCTTTATCCAATATCCATTTTCCGGTTAAGGTAGTTCTTAGGCAGTAAAAGTAAGATTTCAGTTTCACCTCATCAAGTCTGCATGCTTCGAGATATTTTTTGCTCATGCTTGAATAGTGATAAAATACCGCTATCGGAGAAAAGCATTTGTCCGCCAAAGGTTTAAACAGATCGTAAAATTTTTCATTTTTCACATAAACGACAGGAGAGTAGAACCAACTCAATAAAGCCGCGTTTGACTTCAACAATAGATGGAACGTTTTTCTGAGATCCCATCCGGAACCGTCCAGATCGTCTTCCGTCATAAATTCTATGGTTTCATCTTTATCCCACGGCGAAAGATACCAGTCTTTTTCGTGTCGGTATATGAAGCGTATATCGTAATCGCTGTCCGGAGAAGCAAATCCCCACGCGCGGCTTCCCGATTCTACGGCAAGCAGTATTTCTACACCGCGCTTTGCTTCGACTTCTTTTAGTTTTTCTATTATTTTGGGTGTCATGATTTTTAAATTTTATACAAAATAAAAAATATCCTGCGCAATCTTTTTACGCAGGATTATTTTATGTAAAACTCGTCTAAACTTTTTACCACAAAAGATGCAAAAGATTTTACACTTTAGTTTTTTAAGTTTAATACTTAAATGGAAAGCAAGAGCACATAAGTTAAAAAAAAATCAAAGATTTTTAAAAACTATTGTGAGCTTTTTCATTTATAATGATCAACTTTAAATAAAAAATTTAGTAGATCTTTTGTTACTTTTGCGGTTAAATAAAAGTTTAAACAGACTTGTTTTTATCATTAGATGAACGAAGTGCCCTTGCGAATAAATAAATAAAATCATTTTAATAAATATAACTTTGTGTGTATTGCGTTAAAATTATTTAACCTTAAAAATTTATCATTTAAAAATCTTCGTAAAACTGTCTTTCTCCAGATTCTCCAAAGAAAAATCAAAGTCGGCATTTTCTTTATCATAAACGATTTCAGCCCCTAATTCCTGAATCAAAAGATTGAAGGATATCGGTTCGTACCATTGCTGATACAATGCATTCGTCGCCATTACGGAAATTTCTGTATTTCCTGAAACATGGGTATGTCCAGCTCCGAAATTCAGCAATACGAAACACTGTCTTCCGTCTTTTGGCAGCAATATTCCCAAAACGGTCTGCTTTTGTACGGATTGACATTTTGCTTCCGCAAAAAGATGGTTGGGATTCATCATATAATCGTAAGAAACGGCATCGCCTTTTCCGATAACTATTTTATATCCGCAGTCGCTGTTTCCGTTGAAAACGTTGTTCATTACCAGAGTCGGAGCCATTAAACCTGTGTTTGCGTAAAGATATTCTACAGCACCGTTTGGAGCAGAAGTGATATCTCCGGAATACATCAGTTGACCGGCATTTTGGTTGTAAGCTGCATTCCATCCGATTTTTCCGGCAATATTTAATCCTGAAAGGTCCAAATCATAAGCTCCCCATGCATTTTCCCAGTAAATTCCTACCGCTAATCTTTCTCCGAAGAATCTTGTTCCCGTCGGAATATTTCCTACAAACATCTTTTCAGAAGTCGGTAAGGCAAATTCTACATCTTCAGGGAAATAGAATTTCTTTCCTTCAAAACGATACTTTGATTTTAAATAGCTTAAAATAAAATCGTAGTTCAGTTCATTCACAGAAGTTGCAATTGATTTTTTCGTCCACGATTTTCCGTTCCGGATTCTGTACACAAAAGTATCCTGACCGTACATTCTTGAATAACAAGCCGATAAAGCTTTAAACAAAGCAAACGGAGTGGCATTTTCCAGCCAGTGCAGATCGCTGTTTTCCAGCAACATATTGGTTGCGTTATTCAATGGATTCGAAATTAATGGTTTATGATAAACCTTTGACAGCTTCGAAATTTTATTAATCACCTTTGGCGCCCTGTTTTTATAGGCTAAAAATAAAGGCTTGAAACGGTTAAAAATTTCCGCCATTTTTTCCAGTCCGAAACTTTCAAAAAGATAAGTCGGATTGAATTTGCTTTGCTTAATATCATTAATCAAATCATTGTTTTTAATTAATAATGTTTCTTTTGTGGTTTTGTAGATCACGTAACGTAAAAATTCAACATTATTTTCAGGATAAACATCGTAACGGTCGGCAATTTTTATGATGGCTTCTTTGTTTCTGACATTTTCTTTTCCTGTAAAATCATATTCCAGTTCGTCGTGCAGAATAGATAGTAAATCATCAATCGTTTCTTCCTTCAAAGCGATTCCAGATCTTAGGATAGCAAGACATTTTTCCTGAAGTTCTTCTTCGGAGTAGGCTTTAATGACTTTGAAATTCAGCTTCAGATCCGGGATATTCAACACTTCATCCAGAATGTATACTTCACCCTGAAATCTACTTCCATAAGTGGAAAAATAATGAAAGAGCTGTTCCATCAACAGTTCGAATCTAGTACTTTCTTTAATCTTCTGCCAAGATTTATGGAAGGTTTTGTTGAGATCATTTCCGTTCAGCTTTTCTTTAGCGTAGTAAGAAATAATTTCTTTTTTTGCCCACAATGCAGAAGGTTCGATGATGAAACCATCCTGAGAAATAAATACTTCAGCATCCGATTCTTTTGCCAGTACAGCGTTGAATAATTTTAATGTTTGCATTGTTTTTAGTTTAAAAAAATAAGTGAGGAGTAAGGTTCATTAAAAGTGAAGTGTTATAGGAACTCCTTTTACCTATAATTTTTAAAAGGCGGGGAGTAATTTTCCAAATAATTTATAGGAACTCCCTTTGCCTTAAAGTTTTTTAAAAAGGCGGACACTTCGGCAAGCTCAGTGTAACATTTTTAGCTAAAATATTCAGCATTAAATTTTATCGAAGATAAAATCCTTGCGCCTTAAAATTGTAGTTGTTAAAATAAATTGCGCCTTTGTGTATATCTAACAATTTTTTTTCATTCTTTTGAGGAACAGGCAGGACTCGAACCTGCGACCCACAACTTTGAAGTTTACAGGAACTTTATTTGCCAAAAGCGAAAAGTAATCTGTTGCTCTACCATCTGAGCTACTGTTCCTACCTTATGATTAAAGGTTTTCATTAAACCCTACAGGCTTTTACACCTGCAAGGTTTGGTTATTAGTTTTGTTTTTGTTAACGCATTGTTCTTAATCTGTTTTTACGGATAATTTTGAACTCTTAACTTCCAATAATCTGACTTCGGAAAGTGAAGCGTTAAGAAAATTTAAAATTAATCCGTTAAAAAATTCCCATTGTCTGAAGCGCGACTGCACTTTTGAACCGAAGAACTTATCTTGAATTCGCGCAAGTTTTGGGAATTTTAGGATTAAGTTTTAATTTTTAGCGGAAATTTCCAGGTCTTGAACTTTTTGTTTCTTTTGTTTCAAGACAAAAGAAATTCTATGCTTTTCTAAACTTCTTCTTTTTCTTCCACGGTGCATTTTTCTGAACATCACCCGCCATAATACATCCATAAGGCATCACTTCATCCAGAACTTCACACAGTCCGTATTCTTCAATCTGCGCTCTCACATTTTTTGCACTTTTATAAGCAGTTGGAAGCTCAGAAATATCAATTTCGTTGGTGAAGAAACGGATATCTAATCCTTTGGTTTCTTCTTCAAAAACTTCTTCGATAGTCTTATGCGCCAACGATTTTTTATGCTGACTTCTGCTGAAATTTCTTCCCGCTCCGTGAGGCGCAAAACCCAGATTTCTTTCGTTGGTAATTCCTTTTACAATCAAAACCGGTTCCGCCATATTCAGCGGAATCAGTCTCGGACCTGTAATATCCGGCATAAATTTATCATCCAAAGGCGTTGCACCTTTTGCGTGGTAGAATAAATCTCCATCTTTGAATACAAAATTATGCTCGTTCCAGTATCGGTCTTCTTTCTCGATTCCCAATTTATTCAAAGCGGCATCATGAATGGAAATATGGTTTTCTTTCGTCCATTTTCTGATTAACTGCAAGGCTTCCCAATATTGTTTTCCTTCTTCCGTTTCATAAGGGATCCATGCGTTTTCTCTTAAGGTTTCAGGAGAAATTTCCATTCTGAACTGGTTTGCAACCTTCATTCCTTTATCATATAAAGCTGCGCCCGGAGCTCTTGAACCGTGGTGTGTTACCAACATCGTGTTTCCTATATTTTTGGAAATTCCGACAAACAGGAAATGGTTTCCGTCGCCCTGAGTTCCCATATGAGAACGCGCAATGCTGATTAATTTTTCGTCATTCAGAAAATCATTCTCTCTGAAAGCATCCATCAATTCCTGAGACATTGGCATCTGTTCTCCTCTCGGTCTTCCACCGTATCCGAAATGCGTGATAGAATGGGCTGCATCCAAAACTTCTTTAGGATCTGCTTTTCCAAAATCCGTCAGCATCACAGAACAGCAGATATCTGCGCTATGGAATCCCGGATGAATCGCATTTTTTGCCACAACCACACCGCCAACAGGAATATGACCTGCAGGACCTGTAGGACAGGCATCCGGCATAATGGCTCCGTTTTCCAGAGTCGGCGTTTTCATCAGGACTTTCATTGTGTTGATTACTTTTTCTACGTTATCATTTTCACTTTCGTGTTCTGCTCTGATGTTGATCACAAAATCTTTTGCCGTTTCATGAAGCGGAATCAGTTCGGGCTGTTTAAACTGTTCCAGATATTCTTTTATCTGAGTTTCGTCTAAATTATTTTCGTTGATGAATTCAATCGCTTCTTTAAACCATTTCGCTGGTCTGTATCCTAATTCGATTAAATGATTTCCGTTAAATTCCATGTGTTCTCTCATTTTGATGATGCAAAGTAAGAACTAAAGTGTGCAATCTTTTTGCGCAGATAAAATTATTTTAATTATTTTTGACGAATTAACCACAAAAGGCATAAAAGTTTGTAGACACATGAGTCACATTAGTTTTAAGTTAAATGATTGAGAATATTTTAGAGCACATCAGATTTAAAAATCAAAGATTTTTGTGAGGAACAAATAAAGCTCTAAAGTGGATGCTGAATCATTTCAAAAAATAGTGTCCTTAAGGAACGAGAAATAGTTTTTTAAAACTTTTCTACACAGATATTGCTCCGATCGAGCGGATTTCTGTTTTAAAATTGAATTATTTATAAATAAAAAATTAAGATATGTTATTTGAACAACTAGAAAAATCGGCAGAGGGAATTCAGTTTAAGGATGTAATTTCTTTTATTGATGAACATTACGATTTTACTCCCACAAAATTTACGAACGGAAATACAGTAAATGAAGCCAATCAGAATAACGGTTCCTGTAAGATTTTTAGTTTTGCGAAATTAAATGATTTATCTAAAGAAGAAACGCTGAATCTTTTCGGAGAATTTTACAGGGAAGATGTTCTTAAAAATCCTGAAGGAACGGATCATCAGAATATCAGAAACTTTATGGAATCCGGCTGGGAAGGAATTTCTTTTGAAGGAAAAGCTTTAAGTAGAAAGTAAACTGTCATTGCGAATAGACCGGAGGTCTGCGAACGCAGTTCAGAAATGACGAAGCAATCTCAAACAATTTGGAAGAGATTGATTGAGTGCTTCCTTGGTAAAAAAGATTTCATGAAAAATGACAACTATTAACCACCCCGTCAAAAAATCGAAGATTTTTCGCCAACCCTCCAGAGGAGGGGAATTTCAACGCCTTATATTAAATTCAACCTCAATCTAAATCTCAGTCTTAATCTTAACTTAAACCTTAACCTCATCGTATGTCATCCAACAAAAACGCGCTCATCCGGTACAAAACACTGGATAAATGCCTGAAAAATAAATACCGGAAATATACTCTCGAAGATCTTATTGACGAATGTTCCGAAGCTTTGTTTGAATTTGAAGGGAAAGAATCTTTTGTAAGCAAAAGAACTGTTCAGCTCGATCTGCAGAATATGCGGAGCGAAAAATTCGGTTATGAAGCACCGATTGAAGTATACGAAAGAAAATACTACCGCTACAGCGATCCGGATTACAGCATTCATAATATTTCGGTCAACGAAAGTGATCTGAAAGCCATGAATAATGCGGTGCAGATTTTAAAACAGTTCAAAGATTTTTCGATGTTCAAGGAAATGAACGGGGTGATCCAGAAGCTGGAAGATTCCATTCATTCCACCAACCAAAAATCAATTATTCATTTAGATAAAAATGAGCAATTGAAAGGATTGGAATATATTGATGTTCTGTATGATGCGATTTTGCACAAGAAAGTACTGAACATCACATATAAAAGTTTTAAGGCAAGAGAATCAGACTCTTATATTGTTCATCCGCAGTTGCTGAAGGAATTTAACAACCGCTGGTTTTTGATCTGTTCCAATAAGCAGTATGTCTACAATCTTGCTCTGGACAGAATGGAAGACATTCAGACCGATGAAAATATTGATTATATTGATATGAATCTCGACGGCGACGAATATTTTAAAGATATTGTGGGAGTAAGCGTTTCGCCAACGATGGCTCCGCGAAATGTGGTTTTCTTTGTAGATTCTTCCAATGCGCCTTATGTGAAGACCAAACCGTTTCATGCAAGTCAGGAAATTGTAAGCGAAAGTAATGAGGGAACCATTTTTAAAATCTGCGTACAGCTGAATTTTGAATTGGAAAGGCTTCTTTTGGGGTTTGGAGAAAGCCTGATTGTGCATAAACCGAGAAAACTCCGCTTGCGGTTAGAAGAAAAATTCAAAGCGGCGGCAAAAAACTATCAGAATCTTATCATTCCTGAAGAAGATTCATAATAATTCTTGGCTTAGAAATTGTATTGCATGAATCATAAAAAAAATAAACAGTATGAAATCAAGAATATTAAAAGCAGTTGTAGCAGTAGTTGCGCCTTTGGTTATCGAATTTATCGTGAAGAAGATTTCTGAGAAAATTGATCAGAAAAGTCAGAAAAAAG
Organism: Chryseobacterium gambrini; assembly: GCF_900156825.1. GTDB lineage: Bacteria > Bacteroidota > Bacteroidia > Flavobacteriales > Weeksellaceae > Chryseobacterium > Chryseobacterium gambrini. Next base: position 97,718 of record NZ_FTOV01000013.1, read on the forward strand.
AAGATCCTAAGCAACTTCCTGCATCCACGAATTAACATGACAAGTAGTTAGATTTAAATTATAGAAAAGAGGCTGTTCATTTTTGCAACAGCCTCTTTTTATTTTTAAAGCTTTCTAAATGATTTTAAAATTTGATGCAAACTGAAGGTTCAACGGAGTCAAAAGTTGCAAAATATGATCAAAATGTAATGATTAGTTATTCTAAATTTGTGTTAACTTTTGCATTTGTATTCATTGATTCTATATAAAAGTTAAAACAAAGTTTTTATGACTGTCCGTGATTTTTCATCATTAAACCTTTGAGTTCTTTGCTGAGTGAAACGCCTTTGCGAACTTAAAAACAGTTAGTATATAAAGAATCTTAACGATCCTTTGCGTTAAAAAGTAGTATAATTAATAACGGATGATCAAAAGCTTTTATATAAAATCATAAACCCCGTTTTTCCAGCCCAGAACTTTAGAAGAGTCTGCTTTCAGCCAGTTTTTAAGGATAGTAGCATAAATTTTCCGGAAATCTTCGGTGTAGACTAAATCGCCTTCATTCAGATTCTGTAAATCGGGAAGTGCATTCAGAATTCCTTTTTTCTTTAAACCTCCACTGATGAAAAACATCTGATTTGCCGTTCCATGATCGGTTCCGTTACTTGCATTCTGGGCAACACGTCTGCCAAATTCTGAAAAAGTCATCAGTAAAATATCATTAAAAAGTCCGTTGCTTTTCATATCCGCCACAAATGCTTTTACCGCATCATTAATATCTGTAAACAGTTTTTGCTGTCTTTCATTCTGGTTGACGTGTGTATCGAAACTTCCGATGGAAAGATAATACACTCTCGTATTGATGTCAGATTTAATTAAAGAAGAAACGGTTTTAAAGTCTTTTCCGAGCTGAGAATTTGGGTAGACTTGTTCCGTATCTTTTGCCTTGCTTTTTTCGAAAATATATCCTGCATTGTTGATGGTGGAACCTAAAGTCTGATATAAATAGGAAACCGTTTCATCGTCATGATGATGATCATACAGCGATTTGAAATATTTTTCCTGACTGGTCTGATATAATCTTTTCGGATCTTTAAAGGCAAATGCTTTATTTTTTTCACCTTTTAAAGCTAAACTCAGCATATCATCCACTTCCAGAGCCTGAGTAGGATGATCGCATTTGTAACATTCTTCATCAAGAAATCTTCCCAGCCAGCCTGTGTCAAGATATTCATCGCTTCTGCTTGCAGAATGCCAAATGTCCATGCTTCGGAAGTGTGATTTATCGGGATTCGGATAACCGACATTATTCATCACAGAAAGTTCTCCCTGATCGTAAAGTTCTTTGAAATAGGAGAGGGCAGGATTAATCCCCGCTTCGTCCGTAAGCTGCATGGAATTCTGAATGGCAATTTTATTTCTTTCCCTGAAATAAATATCATTTTTTGTAGGAATAATCGTATTCAGACCATCGTTTCCTCCTGTAAACTGAAGAACCACCAATATTTTCTGATTGGGTTCCAGCGCTTCATCGAATGTCATGGCTTTCAGGAAATTCGGCATCAGAAACGATGCGGTTGCCAATGAACTTATTTTTAGAAATTCTCTTCTTTTGATTAACATAAATTTAGGTTTTAGGGTAAAGATGACAGGTTGCAGGTTTTAAAGCTCTATTTTAACGGCAAGCTAAAATCTGCTACTGCGACCTGAAAACTACATTAACTGATATTCCGGTGTCGACATGAGATTAATGACATTCATTTTCACACTGCTGTCGGAGAAATTTTTCACCGAATTCATATCCAGAGATTTTGAACTCTGAATTAAATAATCCTCCACATTCTTTCCGTTAAAAATCTTTTCTACACGAGTCCAATCGATCGTAATATTTGGATTTTTAAAACTTTTCGTTAAAGAATTCGTGTTGTTTTTCAAGCCCATATCCAAATCATCATCTTCTTTCGGACGGTAATCCAAAGGTCGCAAACCAGACCATATCTGCGGAATCTGAAGTCTTAACATTAAAGTCGAGCTGTCGATCCACGATTTCCCGTTCGGCCAGCCTGAAACATTCGGAGGGTACAAAAGCATCTGTCCCAATAATTTCTGATAAACGATGAGGTTTTCAGGATTCTGAATATTCATAGGAAGTGATCGCATGATTCCTGCCATAAGTTCAATCGGAGATTTTATCCTGTTGCCGATATTTTTTTTATCATAAAACCATGAGCTCGAAAAAATATCCATCATGAGTTTTTTAATGTCGTAACCGGACTGGTAAAAACTTTCGCTCAAAGATTTTACAATGTTTTCATCAACATTTTCATTCACGAAGAATTTATAGATTTTTGTGGTGATGAATTTTGCCGTTGCTTTCTCTTCAAGAATGATATTTAAAACATCTGTGCCTGTAAAATTTCCGGTTTTTCCGAGGAAAGTTTTTGAGCCTTCATCATGAAGATTTTTTCTTTCTTTAAAATTTCCTTCTTTATCAGATCCCCATCCTGTAAAGGCTCTTGCACCTTCCCGGATGTCTTTTTCTGTATAATTTCCGCGTCCCATCGTGAAAAGTTCCATCACTTCACGGGCAAAATTTTCGTTGGGATGATCTTTCTTATTCTGTTGATTGTTAAGAAAATTCAGCATTGCAGGAGCCTGACTGACTTCAAATAATAGATCTTTAAAATTTCCGAGTGCATTTTTTCGGATGACATTTAAAATCTGTCGGTTAAATTTCGGGTTCACCACTCTGGAAGCAAAATGTCCGTGCCAGAAAAATGCCATTTTCTCCCTCACCTGCTCTTTGCTGTTCACCATTTTATCAAGAAAATTCAGATTGAGTTCCTCGTTCTGCTGTCGGCTGATTCTCTGCATTTCTTTTTTCTTTTCTGCCGGAGTCTGATCATTCATCATGTAATCTCCGGTTTCTGCAATATCGGGCGTATCATAATTTACATAAAGAAATGTTTCTTCTTTAAATAAATCATTCATCAGGCTTTTGGTGTCTTTTTTATAAAGATCTTCAAGCTGATTGATTCCCGGTCCGAATCCTGCGCGCCAGAGAAGGTGTTTATTGTTGGGTAATGATGGAGAAATCATATCAATTATTTACTTTTTGATGGGTGTGATGGAGTAAGGTTAAAATTAATAACGGTTAAGTATTGTTAATATTGAGAGCTGTTTTTAAATATTTTCCGATTAAATGTTTAACCTTTAGCTGAAAACTAAACGATTTTTTTAAACGCTTATTTAATTTTTTAATCAAAATAATGAATTGAATTTCATGTTTTTACGTTTTTAAGCATTGTTAAAGTTGTTGTAAAGGCTTTGCTTGGCACGATTTTTACATCTTTCAGCTTAGTAAAATTTAAAAAATCAGAGTTATGAAAATGTTTAAACAAGCAATTTTATTTGCCGGAATTTTGACTGCAGGAGCATTGAGCGCACAAAGTGCACAGATGAATAATATGATAAAGGTAGGAGCAAATGTTGGTTTAGCAGTTCCTTCTGACAATACTTCTATGGCAGTAGGTGTGGATGTAGCCTATCAGAACCTTGTAACTCCGGGATTCGGATTGGGGATCGCAACAGGATATACACACTATTTCGGTAAAGATAATAACGGATATACTAATAATGATGTAGGAGTAGTTCCTGTGGCTGCTTTATTGAGAATTTATCCGAAACAGACAGGATTTTATTTTGGGACAGACTTAGGATACGGATTTTTGGTAGGTGATGATAAAGTGGCTTCTAATGTTGCTTTAGACAGACCGAACGGAGGTTTCTATCTGAAACCGGAGATCGGATATCACAATCAGGACTGGAATTTCTTTGTGCAGTACCAGAAAGTTTTTGTAGGAAGCAAGGGCGATTTGCCTAATCAGGACTACAATGTGGGTAACATTGGAGTAGGATTTTCTTACAACATTCCATTAGGGAAGTAGTTAGATTTAAATATAAGCAATTATTAACCAAACCTTTTCGAATTTTTGAGAAGGTTTTTTATTTCTAACGAAAATTTACAAAAGATATTATTATATTTGATAAAATTTGAGGTTATGATTTTGAATCCAAAATTTCCACTTTATTTACCAGGAGTAAAAAACGGTAGCAATGATAACGTTTCTATCATTGGCGCAAACCTTCGTGAAGATATTACAACTTTAGGATATTTCGTCTCCGGTAACGGAGGTCTTGAGATTGAAATCCAGAATAATTACCCTACGAAAGAATATGCTTCTTTTTCAGAAATTTTAAAGAAATTTATTCAGGACAACCATCTGGAAAACGTGAAAAGGCTTGGAATAGCCGTTCCGGGACCTGTTTTGAACGGAAAAAGCAGTCCGGCAAGATTAGGCTGGAATCTGGATGTTGAAGAATACAAAAGAGATTTCGGATTCGAAAAAGTGGATATGCTGAATGACTTGGAGGCTTCGGCTTACGGAATGGGGCTTTTAGAAGATGCAGATCTTGATCCGATCTACACAAGCGGACACCTCGAAAACGGAAATGTGGCAATTCTTGCTCCGGGAAATGGTCTGGGTGAAGCCGGATATTTCTTCGACGGAAAATATCTGAGACCTTTTGCAACCGAAGGAGGACATTCGGAATTTTCTCCGAGAACAAACGTTGAGGTAGAATTTTATCAGTTCCTGAATAATATTTACGGAATCGTAAGCTGGGAAAATGTATTGTCTAAAGGAGGTTTATTCAATATTTACAGATTCCTGAGAGACGTGAAAAGACATCCGGAACCGGAATGGCTTGCCGATCGTTTCGCAAATGGCAACTTTGCAGAAGAACTGTACAAAGCTGCAATAGAAGAAGATGTACTGATCTGTAAGATTGCGCTGGACACTTTCCTTGAATTTTTAGCAAGAGAAGCCAACAACCTTACGCTTAAATTAAAAGCGACAGGCGGTTTATTTATCTCCGGAGATATTCCGCAGATTATTGCAGATTACATCAACAAGGATAAATTTTACGAAAAATTTAAAATCAGCGATAAGATGGAAGAAATGCTGAGAAATATTCCGATTTATCTGAACAGAAATCCGAATACGGCACTGAATGGTGCAGCACTTTACACCGCTTACTATCAAGAATAAAACAAGGCTCCGAAGAAATTCGGAGTTTTTTTATGGATGATATTACTCATGAAAAAAATTGTATTTATTGATGTACATCAATGAAATCTCTCAAAGCAGTTAGTTACATTTGCACCAGTAAATAACAAACAAGAAAATAACTTTTATTCAAATGAAAAAAATATTTTTATTAGCAGTTTTAGCAAGCGGATTAGCATTCGGACAGGCAAAAAAAGTAGTAAGCTCTGATGTACAGTGGTGGGGTTATAAAATCGCAAAATCTGAGGCAAGCTCTCACAACGGAACGGTAAAAGTAAAATCCGGAGAAATGGTATTGAAAGGAAACCAGTTGGTTGGCGGTTCTTTCGTATTGGATATGACTTCTATCAACGCAACAGATCTTTCCGGAGAATATCAGCAGAAACTGAACGGTCACCTTAAAAACGGAGATTTCTTCGAAGTTGAAAAATATCCTACGGCAACTTTCAAAATCACCGGAGTAAAGAAAAACAACGATAAAGTGTATACTTCTTTAGTTACAGGAAACTTAACGGTAAAAGGAAAAACCAACGCTATTTCTTTCCCTGCAAAAATTACATACGCAAACGGAACAGTAAGCTTAATGTCTAATAAATTCTCTATCGACAGACAGAAATTTGATGTGGCTTACAAATCTACAATGCAGGATGTTCTTGTGAAAGATGATATGGATTTGCTTGTAAAGGTAACAGCTAAATAATTTAATCAAAAAAAGATTGTTAAAAGTGTAGAAGTTCTACACTTTTTTTTATTTTTGTTGAATTGTAAATAAAAAAGAATGAAAAGATTACTATTGTTTGCTATGATGTGCGTAAGTATGTCATTTGTTTTCGCTCAGAAGAAAGGAGATAAAGTGGTAAAAGTAACATCGTCGGACATCAGATGGTGGGGATATAAAGTTGTAAAAACAGTTCCTACTACTCATTCCGGAACCATAAAGCTGAAAAGTGGAAAATTCACTTTTGATAAAACAGTTTTGGTGGACGGAGAATTCGTTATCGATATGAAATCCTTAATGGCGGGTGATGTTTCAAGCCAGGATGAAGATATGGTAAAATTAACGAACGATCTTAAAAGTTCAAATTTCTTCGACGTTAAGAAATTTCCGTTGGCGAAATTCCATTTAACAAAAATTATTCCTCTGGCAAACAGCGAGTACAATTCTACCGTTTACGGAGATGTAACGATTAAAGGAGTGAGAAAAACCATCACTTTCCCTGCAAACGTTTATATTACTCAGTTTACCGTAGTAATCGAGTCTGCTAAATTCTCACTGAACAGAAGAGACTTCAAAGTATTCTACCAGTCTTCTCTGAAAGATTATTTCATCAAAAACGAAATGGATATCCAGTTCAGAATTTCAACAGCAGTTTTGGATAACGAAAACAGAACGCCTGTTAAAAAGAAATAAGGACACCTTTTAATAAATCAAAATGAGCGATTTCTTTGGAAACCGCTCATTTTTTTTGACTGATTTTTTTATTTTAGTAGTATGAAAATTTATGTAGTAAGCGGACTTGGTGCAGATTTTAAGGTTTTGGAGAAAATTGAATTTCCAAAGCATCACGAAGTGGTTTTTATCGAATGGCTGATTCCTCATCAAAATGAAGAATTCTCAGATTATGTAAAAAGAATGGCAGAAAAGATTGATGATTCGGAGCCTTTTTATCTGGTGGGATATTCTTTCGGGGGAATTATGGTGCAGGAAATCAACAGGCTGAAACCTGCCAAAAAAGTGGTGATCCTCGGAAGTATTAAATCCGATAAAGAAAAATCCCGCCTCATCAAAGCCGGACAGATCACGAAAATTCCAAAAGTTCTGCCTGTTACTTTCTTCAACGAAAGAACCACCAATATGTATTCCGTCGTAAGAAAATTCTTTGATCCCCGAAATCCTAAAGTTTTGCAATACTTCAGGGTAAGAGATCCGTATTATTTAAAATGGTCGATTGAAAAGATCTCAGACTGGAAGTTCGAAGAAAATCCCGATGTGGTACAGATCTTGGCAGACCGCGATATTGTTTTCCCGATCAAAAATTCCAAACCCGATTATGTAATCAAAGGAGGGAGCCATTTATTCCCAATTACAAAATTTAAAGAAGTTGCATCTATTTTAAAGGGGGTGTTAGAATAGAATTTATTTTTAAAATTAAATTTCAATTAATTTTATAGGGGTTTGTTTTAAATTTTTATTGTTTTTAAAAATTTATCCTTACATTTGAAGGGGTAAAACACAAATTTTTATGACAGTAGGTTTAAAATGGATCGTTTCTTTTACGATAATTGCTTTGATTGCCGTTGGCGGACTATTCTGGAGTCCCATTACAGATTTCCCGAATACCGGAGCATTTTTAAGTGAAGATAAAATTGTAGGGGCAGATGTTGCCTGGATTCTTGCGGCGGCAGGTCTTGTTTTATTAATGACTCCCGGCTTATCTTTCTTCTACGGAGGAATGGTGGGAAAGAAAAACGTAATTTCTACGATGCTTCAAAGTTTTATTGCTTTGGGAGTAATTTCTATTTTGTGGGTAGTGGTTGGTTTTTCCCTCTCATTCGGAGATTCTATTGGTTTTACCATCAATGGAGAACATTACGGAATCATCGGCAACCCTTTGAGCTATCCTTTTTTCAGTGGAGTAGGAGTATTGCCGCATAAAGCGATGGCTTCTACGATTCCTTTTATTCTTTTTGCGTTGTTTCAGATGAAATTTGCGGTCATTACTCCTGCATTAATTACGGGTTCTTTTGCAGAACGGGTACGTTTCATCTCTTACCTTTTATTCATGGTGCTTTTCAGTCTGTTTATTTATACGCCGCTTTGTCACATGGTTTGGCATCCGGACGGATTACTGAATAAATATTTTGGTGTAAAAGATTTTGCAGGAGGCACTGTTGTACACATGAGTGCAGGTTTTGCAGCTTTAGCAGGCGCAATGGTGGTTGGAAACAGAAAAAAACCTCATCACGATCCTTCCAATATTTCTTATGTCATGTTGGGAACTGGAATGCTCTGGTTCGGGTGGTTTGGTTTTAATGCAGGTTCGGCTTTGGCAGCCAATGCAACGGCAGCAACGGCTTTCGGAACAACAACAATAGCTTCAGCTTCCGCGATGATGACGTGGATCTTTTTCGACAGAATTAATAAAAGAAAAGTTTCTGCTTTAGGTGCCTGTATCGGAGCCGTTGTCGGTTTAGTCGCAATTACTCCCGCCTGTGGTTTTGTTTCCGTTGCAGAAAGTCTTTTTATAGGGTTTATTTCCGCTATTGTTTCTAATTTAATGGTGAATTGGAAAGCTTTAAAGAAAATTGATGATACTTTAGACGTTTTTGCCTGTCATGGAGTAGGAGGAATCATGGGAATGATCTTAACCGCAATTTTTGCACACGGCGAAAAAGCAAGTCTTCTTCACGGTGGTTTTGAAGTTTTTGCCCATCATATGGCTGCATTACTGTTGGTCTCTGTTTTTACGTTTTTCGGATCATTGCTTTTGTATAAAATTACCGACAGTATTATCACTTTAAGGGTTTCAGAAGAATCCGAAGATATGGGACTGGATATTTCGCAGCATGAGGAAAGTCTCTGCTGAGAAAGAGAATGTTGAATAGTAAATGGTCAATTGTGAATTTATTTAAGCTTAAAAACAATTAACAATTGAATGCGAAACAAATTCACTATTCGTCATTTACACAAAAAAGATTATCTACAAGTGTTCATATAGTTTTAATTAGAAAGCCGGAGCTGAATTTTCAACTCCGGCTTTTGCATCTCGATTTATCGTGTATCTTTGTGTTTGGGAAAAATGAGCAAATTTCTATATGGAATCAATATCGGTTTTTGATATAACGTAAATGATGCTTTACTGTATTGTGCTTACTTTTTAAATATTACTAATCCATTGATAAATATCTTCGTCTGAAGATATACGTAAGCTTTTTCTTAACCTATTTTTTTTCTTTTGAACCGCTTGTAGGGTTACATGAGTATAATTTGCTATTTCTTTTGAAGAATAATTAAGCTTTAGATAAGCACAAAAGTAAAGATCATGTGATGTTAAATCAGGTTGTATTTCTTTTAGTTTATGAAAGAAAAAAGGATAGACCTCATTAAATCTTACTGCAAATGAAGGTGAATTTTTCATGGCTAATTCGTTCAGTTCCGTAAACGACTCATTAACTTTAATTTTTAAATCATTAATTATGTAATCCTGGTTTTCATTTACATTGGATAGGTTAAGAAGTTGTGATTCGTTTCTCAGCATCAAGATTGTAAAAATAATGGTAAGTAATATAACATTAAATGAGATTATTAATGATAATATTATTGGGTATTCATTATTTAAAAAAGGGTAAAGAAACAAAGAATACCTTGTAATGCTTAGAATAAGAATTTGTGCTATTATAAAAAGGAAGACAACAAGAATATACTTTAAATCTGTTCTAAAGTTATAAAGAATTATAAGAGAAATTATGATAGGAATATAATAGAAAGTTGTTAGTATTGTGATTCCTCCAAAACTTGAATAATAAAAAATAATTATACTGATTTCTATATAAAATATGAGTATAATTAATTTATTAAATCTAAATTTTGATCTGAGTACAAGAATAATTTTAACAATTATACTCCCCTTAAAACGAAAAAGCGAAATTGATTAATACGCAAAAAAAGCTAAAAAAGCCCATTAATAAAAGGGTTTTGGGCATATTTAACCCTCGGATTGAGAAAAAACGAAACGCCGAAAAATTACTATTTGCTACCATTTTATTACTATTAAAAAAAGATTTCCGCCATCATACAGCCCCTTTTCGGGGCTTTTTATTTTCTCAAAGATACAAATTT
>NZ_FTOV01000028.1 GCF_900156825.1 Chryseobacterium gambrini
TACAAGTACAATGGAAAGGAGTTGCAGGAATCCGGCATGTATGATTATGGGGCAAGGTTTTATATGGCTGACATCGGAAGGTGGGGAGTGCACGATCCATTAAGTGAATTACAATTCACGTATAGCCCTTATTCTTATGCTTTTAATAATCCAATCTATTTTACAGACCCAACAGGAATGATTGGAGAACCTGGAGAACCTAAATTAGATCCGAACGCCAAAGGTGGAGATAATAATCCTCATCAAATACAAGAAGTTATAATAAAAGGACATAAAAAATCTCAATCTGCATTTTCTAATATTGATGTAAATAAGTTAGCAACTATAATGACCCCTATGAGACCGGCAACTTTTGAAGAGTCTGCAATGATTAATACCAGATATGGAAAGTGTGGGCATAACGATATTGGCTGTGATTTTACTCGTTTATGGAAACAAATTAAAGATGTCCCAAGTGATTTAGCTGAATCACTGGAAAATTTAAAGTCTATTGGAGAAAGTGAGGATAAAGAAGAAATAGTTATTGCAACAGCCATTTTATTAGTTAACCTAAGAAAAGGAAAGATTGGGAATATGGCGAAAATGGGTAATCTTGGAGGAAAATTCTTGAAATTAGCAAAATTACTTAAATTAAATATAAATAGTCCTACTACTATAAGTATACTAGAAAATGTAGATAACACAGTACAGGAATTTATATCAACTCATAGAAAAGGTAGTATAAAAGCTGTTTTCCCTGCAGAATATTTAGATAGTACGGTAAAAGAAGCTTTACAAAGTGGTAATACAACTGTCCGAAAATTATTAACAGATAGTAGATTTTTAAAATAATGGAGAATAAAAATACTGAAATAAACGAACTACTTGTAAGACTAAAACAAGAATTACTGCAAGACTATAAAATCGTTGATTTTTGGGAAGCAGATACTACAGCAATAGGTATTCAAATAGGAACTGCTTTGATCTACATATCGACTTTTAATTATGATAAAACCCATAAATACAATATTATTATTGAAAAATATGACACAGGAGAAATAATTGAAAAAGAGAAAGAAAGTACATACAACGAACTAGTTGAAATTATTCAAAAAATACAAGAATAACGACCTGATCTCGCGGATTTATAATCCGTGAGTAACAATAAAGAACCCACCGCATTGCGGTGGGTTTTGTGTTTTAAAAAGTTGTTTCGCGAAAGCGAGGTTTTTTATTGCGTAATAATCTGTTGTAGATTATCTTTCATTCTTTTGTTAGAGATTGCTAGATCAATCATTTTAAGCAAAGCCTGTTGTTCGTCTTCAGGGAGCAGATCAATCAATTTTATTTTTTCTAAAAGCGGTAGATTAAGTTCTTTCTGCAAATCATTGTCATTAAAAAACTCACCTATGGAAACTCCGAAAACTTTAGCCAGTTTTTCCAGCGTAGAAATAGAAGGTTCTACTTTGCCGTTCTCAATTCTGGAATATTGCCCTTGTGGAACGCCTGAATCTGTGCAAATCTCTTTTTGAGAAAGGTTTTTAACTTCTCTTATTCTTTTGATATTTTTGGCTATGACATCTACAGTACGGCTCATAATCTGAGGTATTTATATAGCAAAAGTAATATAAAAAGCAATTTTATACAATATAGTGAAAATATGATTTGTATTTTTATGCAGTTAAATATATATTTGCAATAAATTAAAATATACATTTTAAAGCATAAAATAATTTTTCAATGGAAATTACAGAAATCAAATCCCGGTTATCAATTGCATCGGTTCTTCATTATTACGGTTTAAAACCGGATAAGAACAATAAAATGTGCTGTCCGTTCCACGAGGATAAAACGCCCTCCATGCAGATCTATTACAAAACACAGACGGCATATTGTTTTAGTTCCAATTGCAAAACGCACGGGAAAAGCATGGATGTTATAGATTTTATAATGTACAAAGAGAATTACACAAAACACGAAGCGATAAAAAAAGCTGAAGAACTTTTAAATCCCGGAACAGGAAACATGGAAATCAGCAGAGAACAGTTCTTAACCAATATGTTTCAGTATTTTAGAAACGCTATTAATAATAGCAAGCCTGCAAAGGAATATTTAAAAAATCGCGGGTTGGATTTTACAAGAATCGAAATCGGCTACAACTCGGGACAGTTCCATCACGGGGAACGGAAAACAGATGAATTATTGAAACAGGCTTTAGAAGTTGGTTTGCTGCAGGACAAAGGACAGATCAATACAAGAACAGGCGAAAAAGGCTACAGCCCTTTTGCGAAATGGTGCATCTGTTTTGCGCTGAGAAACAAAGAGCATCAGGTTACAGGATTGTACTTCCGCTCCGCATTATATGATGATCCTTCGTTGGACGGCTCAATGGCGAAACATTTTTACCTGAAGAACCGTTCCGGAATTTATCCCGGATATCCGAAAAAAGAAACCCAAAAACTCATTCTTACGGAAGCTATTATCGATTGTGCAAGTTTACTTCAGATTAAAGAAATCAGAGAAAATTACAGTTTAATAAGCAGTTTTGGAACCAATGGATTGAATGAGGAAATTTCACAGGCAATACAGGAATGGTGTCATTCTGAGCAAAGCGAAGAATCTAAAGAAATTATCTTTTGTTTTGATAACGATGAAGCGGGAAAAACCGCAGTGGAAAAGTACTCCAAAGACTTTATTAAGAATGATCCGAAACTTAAAATCTCTACCGTTGAATTGCCCTGCAAAGATGTTAACGAAACACTGCAACTGCACGATGAAAGTATTTTCACCCAGCTTTTAGAAGAAAGGAAAATTTTATTTTCATCTGAAAAAAGAGACTCCCAAATTACGCAGAACGACACGCGCACTGTCATTCTGACGAAGGAAGAATCTCTAAAAACCAACAACGATCAACCCAAAACAGCAACCGACTTTTTACAGCAAAAGAACCTGCTAAAGAATCTCAATCAGTTAATCGAAAAAGCAGGAATCATCGGCGAAGAACAGTCCCGACTGCTTTTGTTTTTAATTACGATCAGCTATTTAAATAAAAGTCCGTTGCACGGAATTGTACAGGGTTCAAGCGGAAGCGGAAAGACGCATATTATTAGTAGAATTGCGGATTTAATGCCGCAGGAAGACGTTCTGAGATTTACAAGAATTACAGAATCCAGTTTATACAACTGGGGAGAGTTTGATCTGTTCGGAAAGATCATCATTATAGAAGATTTAGACGGATTAAAAGAAGATGCGTTGTATGCGCTTAGAGAATTAATAAGCAATCAAATATTAAGCAGTTTAACGAGTATCAAAGACAAAAAAGGAAATAATAAATCGACCAATAAAATTGTAAAAGGACAGTTCAGTTCTTTATCAGCTACTACAAAAGGAGAATTGTACGAGGACAATATGAACCGCAGTTTTATCATCGCTATTAATGAAAGCGAAGAACAGACCGAGAAAATTATCAATTATCAGAACCGCAGAAATGCCGGAGAAGTCGACAAAAGCGAAGAGCAGAAAGCGATAAACTTTATCCGGAAAATCGTGCGGAATTTAAAGCATTACGAGGTCATCAATCCTTTTGCGACCCAAATACAATTGCCCAATAATGTAAAGAATAAAAGGCGGTTAAATGAAATGTTCCAGAGTATTATTAAGCAGATTACGTTAATCCATCAGTTCCAGAGAGAAGTGAGAAACGGTTTTTTGGTTACAGAAATTGAAGATATAGAGAATGCAGTTGAGATATTATTCGAGAGCATTATTTTAAAAATAGACGAATTAGACGGAAGCCTGAGACAGTTTTTTGAGAAATTAAAAAAAGCCTTTAAAGAAGAAAGCTTTACAAGGTTTGATGCGATGGAAGTTACAGGATTTAAGAAAACACAATTACAGTTCTATCTGAACGAATTGGTGAGATTAGAATATTTAAAACAAATCGGCTTTGCCAACAAAGGATTTAAATATAAAATCTCTTATAGTGATAATATTCAGAAAGTCAGGAAAGATTTAAAAGAAGCTTTTAACAGGCAGTTAGAAGAGCTGAAGAAGAAAAAATAAATTGCAGGTGCGGCTGCGCACCGAACACAAGCGAACACCAAACGGAAGCAAAACGAACGCTAAAGCACAACCTACGACAGCGTAAAATACTGACAACCAACAACTATCAACTAGCAATTATTTAGCGTTCGGAAAAATCGGAAATATTGAGTAAGCAAAACCATCATACTTAATAACAAATGAATGAAACCATCTTACAATTTAGAAAAGAACTTCAGAATTTAGGGTACTGCAAAACCGTTATAAACTCCTATCCAAAGCATATTGCAAGGTTTTTGGAATATACCCGGAAAGACTGTTCCGAAGTACAGACCAAGGATATTTTAGATTATTATTCCTATCTGAAAACCATCATAAGCAAGAGAACAAAAAAGCCTTTAAGCGGGCATTATCTCCATTCTATTTTACTGGCAGTCAAACTCTATTTTGATTATCTGCAAAGAGCAGAAATCCAGAAAATCAATCCATATCAGCTAAAAATAAAAGCGCCGAGATCAGAAGAAAGAAAAGTCTTCAGCTATGAAGAAATTAAAAAACTCTATGCCAAAAGCAGTTCATTACAAACCATTATCCTGCATCTCTGCTATGCGTGCGGATTAAGGAGGACAGAGGCAGTGAGCATTTTATTAAAAGATATAGATTTAGAAAACGGTTTACTTTACATCCGGAAAGGAAAAGGCAGAAAACGCAGAGTTATTCCCTTTACAAAACAGGTTCAGAAAGATCTTAAAGATTTTATTTTTTTGTCCGGATCAAAAGAAAGCTTACTTGGGATCAGTGCTGCCAAACTCTATTATGAATTTACAAAACTTCTTAAAAAGACAGGATTAGAAAACAAAAGATTTACCCTTCACTGCTTACGCCACAGCATTGCTACCCATTTATTGGAACAGGGCATGGAACTGGAGAAAGTACGGGATTTTTTAGGACACGAATATTTAGGAACAACACAGATATACACAAGAGTAAATGATGGAGCTTAAAGAATATTTAGAAACTGACTTATCTCAGGAAACTGTAAAAAACTATCTCTATGAAATAGAGAAGTTTAACAAACATTACAGGAATCCGGAAGAGCTCAGCTATCAAAACCTAATGGAATACATAGAATTACTGAGAAAAAACTACAATCCGCAAAGCGTAAAAAGAACCATTTACGCGATAAAAAAATACTACGATTATTTAGTAGAAACAGGCAAAACAGAAATCAATACTGCATCGAATATCAAACTAAAAGATGGCAAAGAAAATCCGGTACAATTACAGGAACTGCTTACGGAAAAAGAACTTCAAAAGCTTTTAGAACCGAGAAGAGAACGTTATCCCATGTTAGCAAAAAGAAATCAGATTATCATGAGTTTACTGGTTAATCAGGCGTTATTGGTTGGAGAAATTGAAAGATTAAAGATTGAAAATTTAGATCTGAAAAATGCAAAAATAAAAGTTCAGAAAACAGGAATTACAAACAGTAGAAATTTAGATTTAAAAGCCGAACAAATCCTATTATTTTATCATTATTTACAGGAAGAAAGAGAAATTTTAGCTAACAACCGACAACTATCAACCGACAACTTTTTACTCAACAAACTCGGTTCAGGCATTACAAAAGATGATATCAATTACCTTGTATCAACCTATCAGAAAGATTTTACCAAGAAACTGACAAGCGTAAAAATCCGTCAAAGCGTTATTAAACTTAAACTGGACGATGGCGAAAACCTGAGAAAAGTACAATATTTTGCAGGTCACAAACACGCAGACACCACAGAAAAGTACAAAGAAACCGGAATTAACGCCTTACAAACGGCAATCAATCAATATCATCCAATCAAGTAAGAACCTTGAATTTTTGAACGCTGAACCGTGAAAACTCCACCGCTTGCATTTTAGTAGAAAACCCGCCCCCACTTCAAAAAAAGACATTTTCCTCTGAAGCTTTGCCAAAACCTGCCCTTCGCTTTAAATCCACAGCAAATTACATAATCAAAATTATACGCAAACCCAACGCAAAACGTTGCCTTCCACTCCGACAAGCTTCGTTACTGGCAAATCCCTCATTGCCTATAATTTGAGATTATGCAAAATGCTTTCCTTTGTTCCGTTTTTGGAAAAAACTCCACAGCAACCGCTTTTAGCCGACACCTTCCCCGAATCTTTCCCAAGCCGAAAAACACCTTTTTCTCCAACGCTTCAACCACCCGAATCAAGGAAAAATGCGCCAACGCTGAATGAAGCCGGGAATAGAAAATTTAGTTTGTAAAAGGATGTGGATTTGTGGAAAAAGCCGAGTTGAATCCCGCGCCGATTTTTCCCACAAGTCCACATCAGCGACAACAGCGACAACGATACCACTTTTAGTCATCCCTTATTTTTTTTCAATTGAAAAAGTAAAAATCTGCGGAAAAAAAATTAAAATAAATTTTTACACCTCCTTAAAATAGTAGTAGGTTCGAGCGTTACACCTCCTTAAAATAATAGTAGGTTCGAGTGTTGCACCTCCTTAAAATAGTAGTAGGTTCGAGCGTTACACCTCCTTAAAATAATAGTAGGTTCGAGTGTTGCACCTCCTTAAAATAGTAGTAGGTTCGAGCGTTACACCTCCTTAAAATAATAGTAGGTTCGAGTGTTGCACCTCCTTAAAATAGTAGTAGGTTCGAGCGTTACACCTCCTTAAAATAGTAGTAGGTTCGAGCGTTGCACCTCCTTAAAATAGTAGTAGGTTCACAAAATAATGTACTGTACTGTTTTTTTAGAACTCTAAAAATGATTTACAAAAAATGGATATTGAAAATCAATTCTTTACAGAGGTCTTGGAAAAATCAACGCTTTTTTTGAGAGCTTGGGGAAAAAAAATAGCAAGATGTGTCTTTGTACGTACAAATTTCTTCGAAATTTTTCGCTCAAAGACTTTTCTGCCTTTTTTCAAAAGGGTAAAAACTTCGGAACTCAGTTCTTTTTTTTCAATTGAAATAAAAAATAGTGAAAACCCTGTTTTTTTCTTCAGTTGAAATTAATACTTTTGAAAAAGCGAGCAAGCGAAGACGATCACAGTGTAAAGCCTCGCGCGAAAAAAACCGGAGTAGGAAGATTGGCAAAATGTGAGCAGGATTATACAACTATAAGTACAATGGGAAGGAACTGCAAGAGACTGGAAACTATGATTATGGTGCAAGGTTTTATATGGCTGACATCGTCGTAGATCCGCTCGCGGAGACTTCACGTCGTTGGTCGCCTTATACTTATGCGTTTAATAATCCTATTCGTTTTATCGATCCTGACGGAAGATCAGGGAAAGATATCATTATTCTAACTGCGAATGGATCATTTAAAGCATCTAAAGAACTTATGTATAAAACCGAAGAAGGTAGAAGGATTTGGAATAAATATGGAACCAGTAAAACTGAAGATATTTATATAGGTTCTAAAAACTTCGGACTTAATTCTTCTACTGTAGCAGAAACAGTTAATGATACTCGAGCTATGGGATTTATAAAGAATGAAACATTGTCAATCCCTGAAAGTTATAATAATTTTTCAGAGTTTAATAGTTTAGACATTTCTAAATCTGGGGATAAGAAAATTCACTTGGTTTCTCTGAATGAAAATTTTTTTAAAGAAGAAAGTAGTGATTTAAAATATACTGCGACATTTACAGATGATGAAGGTAACTCAAAAAGTATTAAATATAATAACTATGATTTATCAGAGACTATTTACCATGAAATAAAAGCACTGGATGTACTAATTTAGTGTCCAGTTAAAGTTAAGCATAAAACCTTAATTTTAACTTATGAAACGAGAGAGAAAAATCTACGCTCCTGCTTTTAAAACCAGGGCTGTTCAGCTAAGCAAAGAACGAACTAATGTTTCAGAACTCGCAAGGGAACTGGGAATCGCAGTCACGCTACTTTACAAATGGCGTAAAGAGTATGAAGAATTTAGGGAAGGAAGTTTTCCGGGAAATGGAAATTTAAAACTAACACCCGAACAGGAAAAGATTCATGAGCTGGAAAAAAAGCTGAAAGATGCGGAACTGGAACGCGATATATTAAAAAAAGCAATCGGCATCTTCTCCAAGAGCGGTCGATGAAATATAAATTCATAAAAAATAATGAATCTGTATTCCCGATTGAAAAGATGTGTCAGATTTTACAGCTAAGTTCCAGCAGTTATTACAAATGGAAAAACAGGCCGAGTGGCAAAAGATTGCTTTTGAAAGGAAAAATAAAACAGCAAATCACTTCAATTTATTTCTCATCAAAACAACGTTATGGAAGTCCAAGGATTACTTTTGAATTGAATTCTTTGGGTTATAAAATCTCCAGAATAACTGTCGCAAAATATATGAAAGAGCTGGGTCTGAGAAGTAAACTGAGCAAGAAATTTAAAGTAACTACGAATTCTAAACACAATTACTTGGTAGCAGAAAATGTGTTGGACAGGCATTTTATTGCCGAGAAACCTGCGCAAGTCTGGGTTTCTGATATTACCTATATTCAAACCAAAGAAGGATTTTTGTATTTGACAACAGTGATTGATTTATATGATCGGAAAATTATTGGATGGAGTTTGAGTAAAGGGATGAATACTGGGGAAACAAGCCTTGCAGCTTGGAAAATGGCTTTCAAAAACAGGAAAATAGGGGAAAGTCTAATTTTTCATAGCGACCGAGGTGTTCAATATGCAAGCAGAAAATTTGCAAATACTTTGGAATTTTATGGTATTACAAGAAGTATGAGCCGCAGAGGAAATTGCTGGGATAATGTCGTGGCTGAAAGCTTTTTTAAATCCTTGAAAACGGAACTCATTTATGGAAACAAGCTCATTTCAAAAGAAAAAAATGGAGTTGGAAATTTTTGAATACATTGAAATCTGGTACAACAAAAAAAGAAGGCATAGTGCGTTGAATTACCAAACTATTGAAGAGTTTAACAATCAAAACAAAATTTATCAAAATGTAGCTTAACTTATACTGGAATTTCTATTTGCATATCCAGGACTGGATTTGAAACAGAAATGGGTTTTTCAATAAACGCATACGATGATAAGCCAGATGCTTATTATTTTGCAGGTGGTGAACAATGGCAATCTAATGATGGAAATACATATCAAATTCAATTCGGAGACTGGGTTAAATTAAGCGGTGTAACCGTAAATTATGATGCATATAATAGCATTAGCTCTTTGGGGTATGTTCCAAGCCATAATGCGACATATGGTGATCACGCGATTATGAGAAACGGAGCTAAAAAAACACTTAATGATGCAATAGGATTAGAAGGTTTGATTTCTGGTACAGTGATAGAGGCAATAGCTTCAAAAAAAATATCTGCTCCAAATCCTGTTACATTATTGTTAGGTGCTGTTTATAATATGTATAGTGGAATGATTGATCAAGTAAGTACAGATATACAAAGAGATAAAAGTATCAAAGATGCAAGAAAGTAAAATATATAAGAGAGTTTTAATGTTATTTATATTTATTTTAACGACAATAAGTATTCATATTGGTATAAAATTGTTAGGTAAAGAATCTGTAAATGTTTTAGGAATCTTGTTATCTGGTTTTTTTGGATTTGTCTTATGGTTGTTTTATGTTTTTACAAACAAAATATAAAATCCTAATCTCGCGGATTTGTAATCCGTGATCAACAATAAATAACCCACCGCAAAGCGGTGGGTTTTGTTCCCCGAAAAGATACGGGTATTCCTGATTCGAATTCAAGAAGTTTTGTACAGGATCAGGTGAATAAACGCCGACCATGATTGATAACCTGCAATACATCTATACTTCCGGCAATACCGGCAACAGGCTTACCAACATCAATGATCATGCACAGAATGCAACAGGATACGAAGGCGGCGGACAAACCATCGGATATGATGTGAACGGAAACATGATCAGTATGCCGGATAAGGGAATCAGTGTGATCAAATACAATCATTTAAACCTTCCCCACCA
>NZ_FTOV01000008.1 GCF_900156825.1 Chryseobacterium gambrini
CCGTAATGAAACAGAATCATAATGGTCATTACTTCACTTTCAGACATGACTGATCTTCGGTTTCTCTTCTTAATTTTTTGGTCTTGTAAAGAATATTCTTTCACAACGTGGCTAAATTCTTTAAAAACTGATCAACGATATAATAAATAGGTGTAATTTTATCATCAAAAATCATAGTGGAATATTTAGTTAAATATTTGGATTTCAATATATTAAATACACTAATTTTTATGCTTTTCCCGATGGCATTTTTCACTTTTTACATCAAACTCATGTTAAATGAATAAATAATGTTAGCATTTTTAAATTAAGGTATATTTCATAAATTGATTTTATGAAATGTTATAAATGTAAATTAGAGAATAAAGCTAAAGCTGGATTTACAATAGGCTTATAAAGATATAAATGCAAAGATTGTTGTTGCTATTTTAGTGTTGAAAGTAACTCAGATGTAAAAAGTATGGAACAAAGGAGGTTAGCTTTGGAAATTTATTTAGAAGGAATGGGTTTTAGAGCAATTGGAAGAGTATTAAAATTAGCTAGGTAACGGTTTATCAATGGGTTAAAGAGTGGAGAGAATCTGCTTCCATACCTAAATCTGAGTATCTTATAGAAATTGTTGAGCAGGATGAAATACATAGTTATATACAGAATAAAAAAACTACAGTTGGAAGTGGATTGCTGTTGATAGATTTGGAAAATGGTTCGTCGATGTTTTTTGTGAAAAAAGAATCACAGCAAGATTTAAAAGGCTCTGGGACAGTTTGAAAGATATTAATGGCTTTTATAGTGATTATTGGAAAAGCTACTCAGAATTAATTCCTTAGGAAAAGCATTGCGAGTCAAAAACAGAAACCTTCACTGTTGAAGGTTGCAATTCCAGAATCAGACATTATCTGGCAAGATTTAAAGGAAAAACAAAGTGTTATTCTAGAAAACAATATATTTTAGAGAATTCATTAAAACTATTATTTTTAAAACTAACAACAAATTAGATATTTTAATTTAACAATACCATAATGCTTAATTTTTTATTAAATAAAATTGAGTAAAAAAAATGGGTTATATATTTTTTTTAATTAACTCGTTATTTTAGCAGATTTATTTCATTGTTCGTTGATATACTGTGTGTTAATCATCTTCTGTGAAACCTTGCTAAATGTTGAAAATGAATTGACTATAAATGTTATCTAATTATGGGGAATTAAATTTTTGTTAAACTCAAAATTATGTGATATAATTGTTTTTTTTTTTTTACATTCGCATTCAGAAAAAATAAAAACACCAAGAATCAAGGAAAGTTAAAGGTTAAAAATTATTATCACCCAATTCTTTTATTAATCTCTCTTTTTTTTTAGTTCTTTTTTTTGATCTCTTTTGTCGCAGTAAATTGTGACTTAAGGGGCGAAGCTATAATAACTATGATTACAAATTAATATGAATTTTATTAAAGGTTGGTATGTCATATATACCAAATCCCGTTTCGAAAAAAAAATAGCTCAAAAATTAGCTGAGCAGGATTTCAAAATATATTTACCAGTTGATGTAGTAATCTCAAAATGGAGTGATCGTAAAAAGAAGGTAGAAAAGCCTCTTTTTAGTTCATATGTTTTCGTTTACCTAGAAACAATAAAAGATTATTTTAAAGCTCTTACTGTAGATGGAGTTGTATTGTTTATCAAATTTGGAGGCAGATTAGTCCGGGTTTTAGATGAAGAAATAAATTGCATTAAAATTTTTCTTAGTCAATATTCTGAAGTAGAGTTAAAAGGTATTCACGACCTAAATATTGGAGAAAGGAAAATAATAACCTCGGGGCCTTTTGAGTCTTATCCATGTGAAATTTTAAAAATCAATAACAAGCAAAAGATTTGTGTAAAAATAGATTCTTTACAACAAAGTCTGATCGCTGAAATCCACCCTTATCATTTAATATAATGCTAAATACATCATCATTATCAAATATTTTTTGGTTAAACAAGACAAAAAATAAGGAAACTGTAGTCTTATCTGAAGATAGTACAGAATCTTTGGAAATAGAGATTTCGAAGTGTGATCTGGATAGTTTTCTGAAAGTTTCAAAAAACACTTCTTTATCTAAATTAACCATTATTGTATCTGTTTTTTCTTTTTTGCTTGACAAATATTGTGAAGATTTTCAAGGTGTTATTAAGGTGTATGCATCTGATCAAATTCCATTAAAAAATAAAATATTACTGGATGTTGAGAAAAAGAAAGAGATTACATTTAAAGACCTTTTGAAGAGTTTTGCCAGCAATATTAAAGAAGCTGTTTATCATTCTGATTACAATAACAATGATCTTGATTTAACGAAGTACTCTAATTTTTCGATTCAGTATGGTAAGAGACCTGAATCCATAAAGGATAATCTTTCTCTTTTTTATGACGAATCTGAAGAAAAGGTTATTTTAAATATTTGTTATAAAGATATTTATAAAGGATATTTGATTGATAATTTATTGAAGAGTTTAGTGTATATTCTTTCCAATTATGATCAATTACTAAATACTGGTCTCATCGATTATCCCCTTGTATCCGAAAAGGAGGTAGCAGAAATACTTGGTCGGTTTAACTTGATAGCTGATTACCCTTCTGATCAAACAATTATTGATTTATTTGATTCTCAGGTAAGGAAAAATTCCGACGGACTTGCAGTAATCTATGGAGACGTAGCATTGAGTTATGCAGATCTTGATATGGAATCCAATCAATTAGCTTATTATCTTAAAAATCAATATGATATAAAGGCTGATGACCTGATCTGTATTCAACTTCCCCGGAATGAAAAGATGATCATATCCATATTGGGGATATTAAAATCTGGAGGAGCATATGTTCCGATTGATATGGATTATCCAAAAGATCGGATTGACTACATTCTAACTGATACCAAAGCTAAAGTGAATATAGATGATGTATTCCTGGCAAAGTTTAATGAAGTAAAACATGCATACTCAGCGGAAAGCCATGATTCTGCAATAAAAGGAGATCATCTGGCATATGTTATTTACACATCAGGAACTACGGGAAATCCTAAAGGAGTAATGATCGAGCATCAGAATGTATTTCATTCTACGATCAACAGAATTGCTTTCTATGATATTGAAAGTATGTTACTTGTCCCTTCTTTCTCTTTTGACTCTTCGGTAGCAGTAATCTTTGGAACACTGTGTAGTGGCGGAAGATTGTTTATTGAAAGCAATATGAATATTAAAGATGTGGAATATATTTCGCATCGGATTATAAAAAATAAAATTGAAGGTATATTATGCGTTCCCAATTATTACTCCAGTTTGCTCCCTTATCTCAATGAAAACACCTCAGGAGAAAATACACTGAAACATGTCATCGTAGCAGGAGAGGAGTTAAGTAAAAACTTAGTATTACATCATCAGAAATACAGCGATGCTATTCTGTATAACGAATATGGTCCTACAGAATGTGCAGTCTGGTCATCTGTTTCCATCGTCAATGACCCAAATGTAAATATCGGAAAGTCTATTGCCAATACCCAGATTTATATTTTAGATGAACATGGACATTTGTTACCAGTTGGAGTCCATGGAGAATTGTATATCGCGGGAGCAGGTTTAGCAAGAGGTTATTTAAACCGTGAAGATTTAACGGAAGAGAAGTTTGTGGCTAATCCATTTGTAGAGGGTACTAAAATGTATCGAACAGGAGATTTGGGAAGATGGCTGCCAGACGGTACCATTGAATACCTTGGAAGGATAGACCATCAGGTAAAGATCCGCGGACATAGAATAGAACTTGGCGAGATTGATAGCCAGGTACTTTCTTATGATAATTGTATCAAATTTGTAGTTACGGAAGTTAAAGAACATGAAGGCGATAAAAGTCTGGTGGTGTATTATGTGAGCAATTCTGCGATCGACAAGCAGGATCTTGCTTACTATTTAGAGAACAAGCTTCCCCAATATATGCTTCCCAGCTTTTATGTTGAGTTGGAGCATATTCCATTGACCAGTAACGGAAAGATCGATAGAAAAAGTTTACCAGAAGTAAGTTCTTCAGATTTGATCAAGACTGAATACGTGGCCCCAATGACATGGGAAGAAAAAGCTTTGGTAGAAGTCTGTGAGCTGGTTTTAAAGTATAATCCTATCAGTATCAGTGATAATTATTATAACCTTGGAGGAGATTCGATTAAGTCGATCCAGATCGTATCAAGATTACGCCAGCGTGGCTATAGCTTAAAAGTAGAGCATATTTTACAATATCCTGTTTTAGAGGAGCTGGCTCGTTATATGACAACGGATGTTGCGGTGATCGACCAATCTGTTGTAAAAGGTGAGGGTATTCTAACTCCTATCCAAAGGTATTTCTTTGAAAGCGAGGAGCTCATCAACAAAAATCATTACAACCAGTCTGTTATTTTAAAGAGCAAAGAAAGACTTTCAGGTTCTGTCTTGGAATCTTCGATCCAATCTTTGATCAATCACCATGATGCTTTAAGAATGGTATATAGCCATAAAGAAGGTGGATGGAATCAATCTAATGCAGGAATAGAAGGTAATCATTATCTTTTTGAATATTTTGACATCAGAGAAGAAGGCTCTCTGGAAAACGAGCAGAGTTCTTTACAGAAAATAGGAGCTCGTCTCCAAAGTACTATCGATATCGAATCAGGAATCTTATTCCATATCGGTCATGTTTCGATGAGTGATGGAGACCGACTTGTATTGGTTATTCACCACTTGGTCGTTGACGGAGTTTCCTGGAGGATCTTGTTAGAAGATTTAGGAAATTTATATGAAGCAGGTTTTAAAGGAGCATCTTATGAGCTTCCTTCCAAAACGGATTCTTTCCAGAGTTGGGGAAAAACGTTGGAAAGCTACAGTAACAGTTCTGCGCTCTCCAAAGAGCGTTTGTATTGGGAAGGTATAGAATCAGAGGTATATCCAGCTATTCCAACCGATCATGCTGCAAAAGGTAAGCAGGTTTTAGATAAAAGCTTACGCTTTAGTTTAAGTATTGATTCTACGAAATTATTACAGACTCGTGCTGGGAGGAAATACAGTGCAGAGATCAATGATGTTTTATTAACCGGTCTGGCTTTATCCTTACAGGATCAGTTTGGTATCAGCAAGGCTAAAGTTTTGATGGAAGGTCATGGTAGAGAGTTAATGAGTACTGGCTTGGATATAAGCAGAACAGTAGGATGGTTTACCAGTGTTTATCCTTTCTCATTAGATATCAGCAATAAGAAGCAACCTGCTTTGGTCAGTGTGAAAGAAGCTTTAAGAAGTATTCCTCATAAAGGAATCGGTTATGGTATTTTGAATTATCTGGGTGATGCATTTTCTCCGGTAAATCATCCATCGGTTCAGTTCAATTATCTTGGAGATTTTGATGATACAATAGGATCTGGATTTTATTACAGCTCAGAGTCTATTGGAAGTCCGGTATCTGAAGAAAACCTTGGAACGGATATTCTATTAGATGTTTCAGGAATTACGATGAGTGGTGCCATGACTATCAGCATCCGGTATTCAGGGGAGCTCTTTAATGAAGCTACGATTCAGAAACTGACGGACAGCTATCAATCTTATTTAGAGAAAATGATCGGTGAGGGTGAAGAATCAAAAGTGATTCTAACTCCATCGGATCTTACCTATAAAGGATTGTCGTTCAATACGATTCAGGAGATCAGCAGGAATGTTGATCTTGAAGATATTTATGAGTTGTCTCCCATGCAGCAAGGATTGTATTATCATTGGTTGGTAGACCCTAAAGGCGCTGCCTATTTTATGCAGACCTCCTATAGGATAAAATCCGAAAACCTTGATCTCTCCAAAGTCGAGAAAGCCTTTGTAAAGTTGCTAAATCGTTATACTATTCTCCGTACTTCCTTTGACAACCGTTATGGTGATATTCCCCTTCAAATTGTATATAAGCAAGCCAAAGTAGATTTTAAACATCTCATATTAGAATCAGATTTAGAATTAGATAATATCAAACAGGGTGACATTGCTTGTGGATTCGATTTGCGGGAGCCTACGCAGATGAGATTACTTGTTGTAGAATTGCCGGATAACTCATATAAATTTATCTGGAGCCATCATCATATTATCATGGATGGTTGGTGTTTAAGTATTCTGATCAATGAGTTTTCCACTATTTTAAATTCATTTCAGCAAGGGATAGAGGCTAGCTTACCAGAAACTCAAAGTTATTCTTCTTATATCAAATGGTTAGAAGGAGTAAATAAAGAAGAGGCGATAACGTATTGGAAGAATTATTTAAAAGGAATCAATAGTCCGACATTAATACCTTTCGAAAAGAATATAAAAGAAGAAAAGCCTTATTTTGCTACAGAAAAGCTCAGTATCGGACAAGATGAGCTTAAAGAGATTAATCATCTGTGTCAACAGTTAGGCATTACATTAAATACCTTTATTCAGGGAGTATGGTCTTATTTATTAAGTTCATATAACAGATCGGAAGATGTAATATTCGGATCCGTCGTCTCAGGAAGATCTGCCGAGCTGGCTGGTGTTGAAAGTATGGTAGGTCTTTTTATCAATACCATTCCTGTACGAGTAAGTTTTAGTAAAGATGAGACTCCAAGAAGTCTGTTGAACAAGATTCATCAGGATTCCATTAATGGGATCAAATACCATTTTACGAGCTTAGTAGAAGTACAGTCTTTATCTTTATTAGGTAAAGAGCTGATTAATAATATTGTTGTTTTTGAAAATTACGCAAAACAAGGGGATAATGAGCAGAATTCATTAATAATGGGATTGTCTGGTGTGAATGTAAATGTCTTTGAACAGACAAATTATGATTTTACGATTGTAGCAATTCCGGATAAAAGCTCTTTGCATATAGAGTTTCGTTATGATTCATCAGTCTTTGATCCATCTTCTATTTTGTCTCTGGTATCTCATTTTGAACAAATACTTCATCAGTTTGTTAGTGTATCTGATATACCTTTAAGGGAATTAGATTATGTAGGAGTTGAAGAAAAAGCAGTTTTAGCCTCTTTCGGTAATACAGGAACCTGCTATCCTGTAGATAAGACCATTGTAGATTTATTTGAGGAGCAGGTTAATAGAACTCCAGACCTTACAGCATTGGTTTATAAAGAGATTAAACTTACTTACAGAGAGTTGAATGAAGAATCAAACAAATTGGCTCATTACCTTAGGGAGCAATACAATATAGAAGCAGATGACCTTATCTGTATTCAGTTACCTCGTAGTGAGAAAATGTTGATAGGTATGTTGGGTATTTTAAAATCAGGCGGAGCATATGTTCCTGTTGATACCGATTATCCGGAAGAAAGGAAAGAATATATCCTAAAAGATACAAAATCCAAGGTGGTTATAGACGAGTCGTTTCTATTAGAGTTTGAAACTTTAAAAAGAAATTATTCTATAGAGAATCCTACTTTTACAGTAAGGTCTGAAAATCTGGCATATATCATTTACACTTCAGGAACCACAGGAAACCCCAAAGGAGCAATGATAGAGCATAAAAATGTAGTCCGTTTATTGTTTAGTGATGATGCTCTTTACAATTTTAATAGCCACGATTCCTGGACATTATTTCATTCATATAATTTTGATTTTTCGGTATGGGAGTGTTATGGAGCTCTTCTTTTTGGAGGTAAACTTCATGTTATCTCCAGACAGGTTGCTCAGGATCCGGGAGCTTTTTTAAATTATATCATCGATAATAAGATTACAGTACTGAATCAAACGCCTGCGGCATTCTACAATCTAGCAGAATATGATAAACTGTTTAATAAAAAGGAGCTATCTTTGAGATATATCATATTTGGAGGAGAAGTACTAAACCCCATAATGCTTAGAGACTGGCAAAGAAAATATCCTTCTATAAAAATGATGAATGGATATGGTCCTACAGAAACTACGGTTTTTGCGAGCAAATTTAAGATAGGGAATGACAATCTTTTAGAACCTGCCACACTCCCGATCGGTAAGCCTATTTCTGATACTCAGATCTATATATTAGATTCATCGTGTAACTTAGTTCCCATCGGAGTAGCAGGAGAACTGTATATTTCCGGTTCCGGTTTAGCGCGAGGTTATTTAAACAGAGAAGATCTAACGGCTGAAAAGTTTGTATCCAATCCATTTGTTGAAGGTACCAAGATGTACCGAACAGGAGATTTAGGAAGATGGTTACCGGATGGTAATATTGAATACTTAGGAAGAATAGACCATCAGGTAAAGATCCGTGGTCACCGGATAGAACTGGGTGAGATTGACAGTCAGGTACTTTCTTATAGTGAAGCGATCAAATCCGTTGTCACAGAAGTCAAAGAACATGATGGTGACAAAAGCCTTGTTGTGTATTATGTAAGTAATGCATCCGTTGACAAGCAGTCATTAGCTTACCATTTAGAAAATAAGCTTCCACATTTTATGCTTCCGAGCTTTTATGTAGAGCTAGATCATATTCCTTTAACGAACAACGGAAAGATTGATAGAAAGAGTTTACCTGAAGTAAATACTTCAGATTTGATAAAGACCGAATATATATCTGCAGAAACAGAAGAAGAAAAAGCATTGATAGAGGTTTGTGAAGGCGTTTTAAAGCATCACCCTATCAGTATCCGTGACAACTATTATAACTTGGGAGGCGACTCTATTAAGTCAATCCAGATTGTATCGAGATTACGTCAGCGAGGTTATAACCTAAAAGTAGAACATATTTTACAATATCCTATCTTCGAAGAATTGTCTCGTTATATAACTTCAGATGTTGTATTGATAGATCAGTCCGTGATTATCGGCTCGAGTATTCTTACTCCTATCCAGAGATACTTTTTTGAAAGCGAAGATATTGTTAATAAAAACTACTATAACCAGTGCGTTATTTTAAAAAGCAGAGAAAGACTTTCCGGTCCTGTTCTTGAATCCAGCCTTCAGGCCTTAGTATCTCATCATGATGCTTTGAGGATGGAATATCACCAAAACTATGGATTATGGAATCAATATAATCAAGGCACAGAAGGGAAATATTACAATTTTGAATATTTTGATGTAAGGGGCAGTGGAGGAGAATTAAAAGAATTATCGCGATTAAAAGAAATAGGCGAGAGTCTTCAAAGCAGCATCAATATAACGTCTGGTATTTTATTCCATGTTGGTCATGTCTCGATGAGTGATGGTGACCGGTTGTTACTGATTATTCACCATTTGGTAGTAGATGGAGTTTCCTGGAGAATCTTGTTGGAAGATTTAGGTAACTTATACGAATCAGGGATCAAAGGAGCATCTTATGAACTTCCATTCAAAACAGATTCTTTCCAAAGTTGGGGAACAACTTTGGAAGAGTACAGTAACGATTCTGCACTTTCCAAAGAACGATTGTATTGGGAGAGTGTAGAATCAGAAGTTTATTCTAGTATCCCTACAGATCATCCGGTCGTTAGAAAACATACTTTAGATAAAAATATAGGCTTTACACTGAATGGTGAGGCTACACGTTTA
The DNA here is from genome assembly GCF_900156825.1 of Chryseobacterium gambrini. Lineage (GTDB taxonomy): Bacteria > Bacteroidota > Bacteroidia > Flavobacteriales > Weeksellaceae > Chryseobacterium > Chryseobacterium gambrini. Next base: position 9,510 of record NZ_FTOV01000008.1, read on the forward strand.
TTGCAGACCCGTGCCGGGAAAAAGTACAGTGCAGAGATCAATGATGTCTTATTAACCGGATTAGCTTTGTCCTTACAGGATCAGTTTGGCATTAACAAGACTAAAGTGTTGATGGAAGGTCATGGAAGAGAAGTCTTGCATACAGGTTTGGATATCAGCCGAACTGTGGGATGGTTTACAAGTGTATATCCTTTTTCGTTGGACATCAGTGATCGTAGTCAGCCAGTTTTGGTAAGTGTAAAAGAAGGCTTACGAGGGATTCCTCATAAAGGGATCGGCTATGGTATTTTGAAGTATTTGAATCTGGGATTATCCTCAACAGAGCGTCCTTCTGTTCAGTTCAATTATCTTGGTGATTTTGATGATACCACAGACTCCTTGTTCCACTATACCACAGAGGATATTGGGTATCCAGTATCAGAAGAGAACCAAGGGACTGATATTTTACTGGATGTTTCGGGGATGACAGTAAATGGAGAGATGAGCATCAATTTCCGTTATTCAGGGAATATATTTAATGAATCTACGGTTCAGAAATTGGTGGACAGCTATCAGATTCATTTAGAACAAATGATTATTGAAGATGAAGAACAAAAAGTGATTCTAACTCCCTCGGATCTTACTTACAACAGATTGGCGTTCCATACCATTCAGGCGATCAGTAAGGATTGTGATCTTGAAGATATTTATGAGCTTACCCCGATGCAGCAGGGTTTGTATTACCACTGGTTGGTAGATCCTAAAGGCTCCACTTATTTTATGCAGACCTCCTACAGGATAAAATCCGAAAGTCTTGATCTCTCCAAAGTAGAGAAAGCCTTTGGAAAGCTGCTAAACCGTTATACAATTCTGCGAACCTCCTTTGACAACCGTTATGGTGATGCTCCTCTTCAAATCGTACATAAGCAAGCTAAAGTAGATTTTAAATATCAGGTGATAGAATCTAAAGACTCTCTGGAAAGTGATCTGGAGATGATGAGAAATAATGATATCATCTGTGGTTTTGCCTTGAATGATCCTACACAGCTGCGTCTGATACTGGTAGGATTACCAGATGAAGAGTATGAATTTATCTGGAGCTATCATCATATTGTCATGGATGGTTGGTGTTTAAGTATTCTCATCAATGATTTTTCTTTGATTTTAGACTCCCTTCAACACGAGGTAGAATTAAGTTTACAGGAACCACAGAAATATTCTTCTTATCTTAAATGGCTAAGGAATGTTGATCAAGATTCTTCATTGCAATATTGGGAGAATTATCTAAAAGGCATCAGTGCTCCTACATTAATACCTTTCGAAAAAAATATAAAAGGAGAGAAACCTCATTTTGCTACAGAAAAGTTCAGCATCGGAGAAGAAGAGCTTAAAGAGATTGGTCAACTATGCCAGCAGTTAGGTATTACCCTGAATACTTATGTACAGGCGGCATGGTGTTATCTTTTGAGTTCATATAATGCCTCTGAAGAGATTGTATTCGGATCTGTGGTATCAGGAAGACCACCTGATATAGAAGGAATTGAAAGTATGGTAGGTCTTTTTATCAATACCATTCCTGTAAGAATTAAGGTCAATAAAGATGAGACTCCGCGTAGTCTTTTGAAAAAGCTGCATCAGGATTCTATACAAAATACAGGATATCATTTCAATAGTCTGGCAGAAATCCAGTCTTTATCTCCTTTAGGTAAAGATTTGATTAGCAATATTGTCATCTTTGAAAATTATGTAAAGAGCGAAAAAGAAAACTTTGAAAATGTAAAGGTTTTTGACCAGTCTAATTATGACTTTACATTGGCAATAGAACCAAATGAAAATTGCCTGAATATAGACTTTGAATATAATACATCGGTATATTGTTCTACTATTATAACTTTGGCTTCTCATTTAAAAAATACACTTAGTCATTTTAAAACTTTTATTGATGAGCCTCTTTCAGAATTTAATTATTTAAGTTCTGCTGAAGAGGAATTATTGTTAAAAGATTTTAATAATACTTTTGTTCAATATCCGGATAATCAAAGTGTTGTCAGCTTGTTTGAAGATCAGGTGGGTCTTACTCCGGAGGATATTGCTGTTGTTTATGAGGATTTGGGGTTAAGCTATGCCGAATTGAATGAAAAAGCATCAAGCCTAGCTGTTCAGTTACAGAGTGCTTATGGAATCAAGAAAGGAGATCAGGTAGGTGTCATGCTAAACCGAGGAGAAAATCAGATTATTTCCATTTTAGGGATATTAAAATTAGGAGCGGTTTATGTACCTGTAGATGCTAACCTTCCTGAATCCAGGAAAGCGGTGATGACCTCCGGTCTATCTTTACTGATCACGGAATCTTATTATTTCTTTGATCTTGATTTCTACTCCGGTGAATCTTTTTCGATCGATTTAGAATTCACAGAAGAAGATGCTTCTGGCTTTCAGTCCGTAGTTTTAGAAAAAGATGATATTGCCTATATCATTTATACTTCCGGTTCTACAGGAGAGCCCAAAGGTGTTTTGAATACCCATGGAGGTATTTTGAATACGATGTTATACCAGAAGGAATTCTTTGAAGTTTCATTGTATGAAAATGTAGCTCAGTTTGCTTCTTTTTCTTTTGATGCTTCTATTTCTGAGATATTTATGACTTTGCTTAGTGGTAAGAGTCTTCATATTTTGAGTGATTCTACTAGAAAAGATGCTTATGCTTTTGAAGAATATGTCAATAGTCATTCCATTGATCTGGTGACTTTACCCCCTGCTTTTTTCAGTTTATTAAATATCGATAAGCTTCAAAATTTAAAAGGATTAATTACGGCAGGAGAATCCGCAGTAATGGGTAAGACGAAAGAATATTTGAAGTATGGAACTTTTTATAATGCTTACGGTCCCACTGAGAGTAGTATCTGTGCAACGGTATATAAACTTGAAAAAGGGAGTGCTTTAGAATTTACAACGATCCCTATCGGTCAGCCTATCGCTAATACCCAGATTTATATTTTAGATGAATATGGACATTTGGTTCCAGTAGGAGTAAGTGGCGAGATGTATATCTCCGGGGCTGGTTTAGCTGAAGGTTATTTAAACCGTGAAGATTTAACGGAAGAGAAGTTTGTAGATAATCCATTTTTACCAGGGACTAAAATGTACCGTACGGGAGATTTAGGAAGATGGCTAATGGATGGTAACATTGAGTATTTAGGAAGAATTGACCATCAGGTAAAGATCCGTGGGCATCGAATTGAGCTAGGGGAGATCGACAGTCAGGTACTTTCTTTCAGTGATTCTATTAAAGGAGTAGTTACCGAGGTAAAAGAACATGAGGAAGATAAGAGTTTGGTGGTATATTATGTAAGTAATACTCCGATCGACAAGCAGGATCTGTCCAGATATCTTGAGAGAAAATTACCACAGTATATGCTTCCTAGTTTTTATGTTGAACTGGATAATATCCCTTTAACCAGCAATGGAAAGATCGACAGAAAGAATTTACCTGAAGTGAGCACTTCAGATTTGATAAAGAATGAATATGTAGCGCCTGCTAATGAAGAAGGAAGGGCATTGATATCTGTTTGCGAGCAGGTATTGAAGCACAGTCCTATCAGTATCCTTGATAACTATTATAACTTAGGTGGAGATTCCATAAAATCGATTCAGATTGTTTCGAGATTGCGTCAGCAAGGTTACAGTCTAAAGGTAGAGCATATCCTACAGTATCCTATATTAGAAGAGCTGGCACGCTATATAACAACAGATGTTGTGAATATTGACCAGTCGGCAGTTACGGGAGCGAGTATTCTTACACCTATCCAAAGATATTTCTTCGAAAGCGACGATATTGTTAATAAGAATCATTATAACCAGTCTGTTGTTTTAAGAAGCTCAGAAAGGCTTTCGGGAACGATACTTGAATCGTCTATAAAGGCTTTAGTGTCGCATCATGATGCTCTGAGAATGGTTTATAGCCAGAAAGATGGAGAGTGGAATCAATATAATGCAGGAGTTGATGGTGTTCATTATCGTTTGGAATATTTTGATATCAGAAAGAGTATCAGTGAATCAGAAGAATTATCTTGCTTACAAGAAATAGGCGAGAGTCTTCAAAGCAGCATCGATATAGCGTCTGGTATTTTATTCCATGTAGGTCATGTCTCGATGAGTGATGGCGACCGCATTATTTTAGTGGTTCATCATTTGGTAATGGATGGTGTTTCCTGGAGAATTTTGCTGGAAGACTTAGGAAAACTGTATGAATCAGGAGTTCAGGGCTTATCCTCAGATCTTCCATCCAAAACGGATTCTTTCCAGAGTTGGGGCAAAGCTCTGGAAGAATACAGCAGAAGTGCAAAATTGTCCAAAGAGCATTTGTATTGGGAGGGTATAGAGTCTGCAAACTATGTTGCTATAGCTACAGATTATCCTACAGAAGGTAAACATATTTTAGATAAAAGTATAGGCTTTAGTTTGAGTGCTGAGTCAACTAAATTATTACAGACCCGTGCCGGAAGGAAATACAGTGCTGAGATCAATGATATATTACTAACTGGTTTAGCGCTGTCCTTACATGAAAACTTTGGGATAAATAAGACCAAAGTTTTGATGGAAGGACACGGAAGAGAAGTCCTGCATAAAGGTTTGGATATCAGCCGAACTTTGGGATGGTTTACCAATGTATATCCTTTTTCATTAGACATCAGTTCTGAGAATCAGCCTTCCCTGGTCAGTATAAAAGAAGGTTTAAGGGGTATTCCACATAAAGGAATTGGTTATGGTATTTTGAAGTATCTGGGTCAAGGACTTTCCTCAGCAGAGCATCCTTCTGTTCAGTTCAATTATCTTGGAGATTTTGATGATACTACGGGCTCTTTGTTCCATTACACCACTGAAGATATAGGATATCCAGTATCGAAAGACAACCAGAAGAGCGATATTTTATTAGATGTTTCCGGGATGACGGTAAATGGAGAGATGAGTATCAATATTCGATATTCGGATAAAGTATTTCATCAATCTACGGTTCAGAAACTGGTGGACAGCTATCAGATTCATTTAGAACAAATGATTATTGAAGATGAAGAACAAAAAGTGATTCTAACTCCCTCCGATCTTACTTACAAAAGGTTACCGTTCCGTAGCATTCAGGAGATCAGTAAGGATAACGAAGTAGAAGATATTTATGAGCTTTCCCCGATGCAACAAGGCTTGTATTATCACTGGTTGGTAGACCCTAAAGGCTCTGCTTATTTTATGCAGACTTCCTATAGGTTAAAATCCGAAAACCTTGATCTGTCAAAAGTAGAGAAAGCCTTTGGAAAGCTGCTAAACCGTTATACGATTCTCCGAACTTCCTTTGACAACCATTATGGTGATGTTCCTCTTCAAATCGTAAATAAGCAAGCCAAAGTAGATTTTAAACATCTCATACTAGAATCAGATTTAGAATTAGATAATATCAAAAAGGGAGACATTGCTCGTGGATTCGATTTGAATGAGCCTACGCAGATGAGATTACTTGTTGTAGAATTACCGGATAACTCATATGAATTTATCTGGAGCCATCATCATATTATCATGGATGGCTGGTGTTTAAGTATTCTGATCAATGATTTTTCTGCTATTTTAAATTCCCTTCAGCAAGGTTTATCCTTGAGTTTGTCTGAGCCTGAAAAATACTCTTCTTATATCAAATGGTTAGAAGAGGTCGATAAAGAACAGGCGATGGTGTATTGGGAGAATTACTTAAAAGGAATCAGTAGTCCGACATTAATACCTTTTGAGAAGCAGGATCAGGGAGAAGTATCTCATTATCTTGCAGAAACTCTTGTGATTGAAAACAACGATTTTCAGGAAGTTGATAGATTCTGTCAGTATTTAGGGATTACGCTTAATACATATGTACAGGGAGTATGGTCTTATTTATTAAGTTCATATAACAGATCGAAAGATGTAGTATTCGGATCTGTGGTATCGGGACGACCTGCTGATCTGGAAGGTGTTGAAAATATGATAGGCTTGTTTATCAATACGATTCCTGTACGGATAAGTTTTGATAAAGATGAAACTCCAAGAAGTCTGTTGAATAAGCTTCATCAGGATTCTATCCAAAGTACAGGAAATCACTTTAGCAGTCTAGCAGAGATACAATCTTTATCTTCATTAGGCAAAGATCTGATTAATAATATCATAATTTTTGAGAATTATGTAAGAAAGGAAGATCAGGAAATGCTTACAGGTATCGTTTATGAAAATACAGAAGCTTTTGAACATACAAACTATAACCTGAATATTGTTGTAATTCCCAATACAGACTCTTTACATATTGAGTTCAGGTATAATTCATCAGTCTATGATACTTCTGCTGTAACCTCCATATTACTGCATTTCCAAAATATAATGAACAGCTTTAGGGATTCTCTTGATCTGCAGGTCTCAGAAATAGCTTATTTAGGAGCAGAAGAGAGAAATTTAGTCCTGAAAGGTTTTAATACAACGGAGGCATTTTATCCTTCAGAAACCATACTGAGCTTATTCGCCAAACAGGTAAATCATATTCCGAACCATACTGCGTTAATATCTGATTATGTAAAGCTAACATATAATGAACTAAATTCAGAATCTAACCAGCTGGTTCATTATTTGCAGGAAAAATATGCGATTACGGCGAATGATTTGATTGCCATTCAGCTTCCGCGTAATGAGAAGATGATAATATCCATTCTTGGAGTATTAAAATCAAGAGGAGCTTATGTTCCGATTGATATGAATCATCCTCAGGAAAGAACCGAGTATATCTTAGAGGATACTCAATCTAAAGTCTTTATAGATGAAAAATTCTGGAAAGAATTTAGCGTTCACAGGGATAATTATTCGACAGAAGATCCTATAGTGAAGCTGGATCCTTCAAACCTGGCATATGTAATTTATACTTCCGGTACTACAGGGAATCCTAAGGGAGTATGTATCAGTCATTCTAACCTGATGAATTATGTTTGCTGGAGTAATCAGTACTATTTTAATAATGAAGATCGTGGCAATTGGGGGCTGTTTACCTCGATTTCTTTCGACCTTTCTGTTACAGCATTATTCTGTTCTTTAACCAGAGGCGGTTCATTATGGCTGGGTGAAGGTGAAGAAGATATTTTAACGACTCTTATTAAAGCTTTTAAAAATAGGGATATAGATATCTTAAAACTAACACCTTCCCACATCTCATTATTAAAGAATGTAGAAATTCATCATACAGGTATTCGCAAGATAATTTTAGGAGGGGAAAAGCTTTATCATGAGCATATTCAAATCATTCACTCCATTAATAAAAATATTCAGATTTATGATGAATATGGTCCAACAGAGGCAACAGTAGGATGTATTGCCCAAAAAGTGGATCTATTTGCTGCATCTATCGGAAGACCTATTTCTAATACTGGGATTTATATTTTGGAGGAATACGGGAATGTGGTGCCGGTAGGAGTAAGCGGCGAACTGTATATCACCGGATCAGGTTTGGCTCAGGGATATCTAAACAACAAAGATCTTACAGCTGAAAAGTTTGTGGACAATCCTTTTGTGAAAGATGCCAAAATGTACCGCACAGGAGATTTAGGCAGATGGTTACCGGATGGTACTATCGAATATCTGGGAAGAATTGATGATCAGGTCAAGATCCATGGACACAGGATAGAGCTTGGTGAAATTGATAGCCAGGTTTTATCTTATCATAAGACTATCAGGAATACGGTAGCTGATGTAAAAGAATATAATGGAGACAAGATTCTGGTAGTATACTATACAACAGATGAGATCATAGATAAGCAAAGCTTATCAGGATATTTAAAAAATAAATTACCTCAGTATATGCTTCCGAGCTTTTATGTGGAGTTGGATAGCATTCCATTGACCAGTAATGGAAAGATTGATAGAAAGAGCCTGCCTGAGGTCAGTTCAGAAGATATGATCAGGAACGAGTATGTAGCAGCAAAGACGGAAATGGACCATTTATTAATGGATAGCTTATCTCAGTTATTAAACAATGATGTTAAAAAAGTGAGTATTCATGACAACTTCTTTGATATGGGGCTGAATTCTCTATCTTTAGTAAGGTTTTCCCAGTTACTTCGTAAAAATGCTGGTTTGGAAATAGAGATAGCCAAATTCTTTTCTTATCCAACAATATCGGAGTTATCAAAATTCATACAAAATATGAACATTCCTACTGCTGAGACGAATACTGCTGAAGATAAAGACCTATCGGACCATATAGATAGCTTTATTGACGACTTTAACTAATATTACTATGAAAAGAGAATCCTTAAAAAGAGACATCGCAATAATAGGCATTTCGTGTATGTTTTCTGACTGTGACAATCCCCATACATTTTGGGAGAAGCTTGTCAATGGAAATGAACTGATTCAGTTTTATACAGATCAGGAATTGTTAGAAAGTGGAATAGAAGCGAAGACAATACAAAATCCTGATTATGTGAAAGTGAAAACATTCATTGAAAATTCTGATGCTTTTGATTATTCATTTTTTGGCTATACGAAAGACGAGGCTAATAGTATGGATCCGCAAACCAGAATTTTACACCAACTGGTTTGGGAGGCATTTGAAGATTCTTGCTATGATCCATTAAAAGTTCAGGATAAAGTAGGATTATATCTTACTGCTCCTGACAATTTCAATTGGATTGCCCATACAACTATAAATAAAAAAGATACAGTAGATCCTTTTTATTTATCACAAATCAATAATAAAAATTATTGTAGTTCTTTAATTTCATATAATCTGAATTTAAAGGGACCTAGTATTTTCATGGATACTGCATGCTCAAGCTCTATGGTTGCTATTCATACGGCATGTAGGGCTTTGTTATTAAGAGAGTGTTCTATGGCGATCGCAGGAGGAATCGCTTTAAATACCAAAGATGAAAAGGGATATATGTATGAAGAGGGAATGATCTCCTCTAAAGATGGACATTGCAGGGCATTTGATGAAAATTCAACAGGAACTGTAGGTACAGAAGGCGGTGGTATTGTTGTATTGAAGAGATTAGAAGATGCCATTAATGATAATGATCAAATCTATGCCATCATAAGAGCGACAGCTGTTAATAACGATGGAAAAAGAAAAGTAGGTTATACAGCACCCAGCGTTTCAGGACAATCTGATTGTATAAAGCTGGCTCATAATTTTGCTAAGATTTCCATTGATGAGATTTCTTATATAGAGACTCATGGTACCGGAACAAAATTGGGAGACCCTATTGAAATAGAAGCGCTTAATAAGTCATTTAACTATGACCAATCTTTGAAATGTGCCATAGGAGCTGTGAAGTCAAACTTAGGACATACTGGTAATGCAGCAGGAGTTGCGGGAATCATTAAAACAGCACTATCCTTAAAGAATAAAATAATACCGCCATCATTACATTATGTAAACGCTAACGCAGAAATAAGTTTTGGCAAAGGTCCTTTTTATGTTAATACGGAAGTGAAACCATGGGAAGAAAAAGATAACCGTCCATTGATTGCAGGGGTAAGCAGTTTTGGGATTGGGGGAACTAACGCTCATACCATATTGGAAAATTTTATACCTGCTAATACCAACAATGAAAATAGAGCAGAAAGCAATATCATAGCATATTCTGCCAAAAAATCAGAAGCTTTAAAACAATATTTTACAAAACTAAAAAAATTCATTACAGAAAATCAAGAAATTAATTTGTCCGATCTTTCTTACTCATTAAACACGGGGAGAGCTCAGTTTGACTATAGAAATACAATTGTTTTTAGGAACAGAGAAGATCTATTAAATGAATTAGAAACTAAGAAAAATATTTACCAAAAAGTAAAAACTTCACATCAGATTGTTTTTGTTTTTCCAGGACAAGGTGCACAGTATTTTAAAATGGGGGAGCAGCTGTATCATCAGGAAGAAGGTTTTAAACAATATATAGATCAAGGGCTTTTGATATTGAATAATAAATTCAATACAGATTATTCTCAGATTCTGGGATATGATCGTACAGGCACTTTTGATCCAGCGAAAATTAATGAAACACAATACACCCAGCCCTTATTATTCCTTATTGAATATGCATTAGCGAAATTTCTTATTGAACTGGGAATAAAACCTTCATTAATGATAGGTCATAGTTTAGGAGAATATGTTGCAGCGAGTATTTCTGGAGTACTTTCTTTTGAAGATGGTCTGGTACTGGTTGCGGAAAGAGCTTTATTGATGAGCAAAGTACCAGCCGGAAAAATGATAGCAGTAAATGCCCCTTTTAATCAAATAAAAAATGAAATTTCGGATAAAGTGTCAGTAGCAGCGATCAATTCAGAGCAGACGACAGTCTTATCAGGAACAGAAGAAGATATTTTGGAGTTCAGCACTATATTCAATGAAAAAAATATAACTACGACTGTTTTAAAAACCTCGCATGCATTTCATTCCCGTATGATGGATGAGATTTCTGCGGACTTTGAAAACTTATTTACTGACATTACCTTGTCGACACCTGAGATTCCGTATATATCAAATCTTACCGCAGGTATTATTTTAAGGGATGAAACAAAATCGCCTCAATATTGGAAAGAGCAAATGTTGAATACGGTTCTTTTTGAAAAAGGTATTCAAAACATTCTGAAGGATCCAAATGATTATATATTCATCGAGTTAGGACCTTCTACATTAGCCAATGCGATTAGGCAAAATCAATTCTATAAAGACAATACCATTATTCAGGTATTGCGAAAGTCTGGTGAAAATGAAGAACAGCAACTTCTTAACAGGGCTTTAGGAGAATTGTGGCAGTTAGGCGTTGAAATAGATTGGAAAAAATATTATCACAATAAAAATACAAAAAAGACCTCATTGCCAACCTATGCATTTGAAAAAAATAAATTGGATTTCCACGTAAACACTTTTAAAAGGTTTACAATGGATAATAATCCTTCGTCCTCAGATCTTTTTTATCAGAAAAGATGGAAAAAAAGTGAGTTACGTAAAGGCGTACAAGAGGAAAAAACAACTTACATTATTTTTTCTGAAAACCATATTTTATCACAAAATATCATTCAGGAATTGGAGCGTAGGAGAATTGACTTTGTAGAGGTCAGAAAGAATGAATTTTTGAAAGAAAATCAGAAAATAGACCTTGATGCTGTTAAAGATTATTTAGATAAAATCAAGGAGACAGGTATCACAAGATATCAGATTATTTTTAACTGGAACATACAAGATGACCAATCAAATTCTATGATCTCTGTTTTTAGGTTGTTTAATATCATTGGAAAATTTTTAATTTATAATGATTCCATATCAAACTCTAAGATCACATTATTAGGAGATTTAAATAATATGGAACTTAATGAAAATAGTAATATCACATTGCTATCTTCATTTAGCCAGCTGTATGTTTGTGCCCAGGAAAATAAAAATATTTTCAGTTTCCTTTTAGATATTCCGTCAGGAAATAATATTGCTTATGATAAAATTATTGATGAAATAGAATACAACTTTTCCGATCCAGTTGTTACCTATAAAGAGGATCAAAGATATATTCCATTTTATGAAAGATGGAGTACGGAAAAAAGTAAAGATACTGTGATAGATTCCAAAGTTATTGTTGTCATAGGAGGTTCGGGTAAAATAGGAAAGGTGTTGATCAATTATCTGTTAAAAAACAATGCTAAAATTGTTGTAATTGGTAGAAAGCCAATTGATGATCTTGATGAAGGGTTTAGAAACAGAATAGGAATTGAAATAGCCTATTACAATGCTGATATTTCAAACTTTCAATCGTTAAAATCTACAATAGCTCTTATAGAACAAAAATATAGAAAAATAGATGGGGTGTTGAACTTAGCGGGAAACACTTCGGCTGATTCTCTAAAACTTGTAGAACATATTAATATAGAGGTAATTCAGGATCAATTCTCTTCCAAAATACAGGGAATTATTAATTTATATAATATTTTTTACGATAGGAACCCTGATTTTGTATGGATAAGTTCAAGTTTATCAACAATCCTTGGGGGACAGACTTTTGGAGCTTATTCTGTAGCGAATTCTTATATGGATTATTTTATTGGGAAGTCTAAACCTAATAACTGGATAAATATTAATCTGGATGGATTTAGTGAGAACGCCATCAATGAAATTAAATTAATTGAAATCTTTAAAGCTACTGTACTTTCTCATGCCCAAAATCATCAGATAATTGCTTCAGTGAAAAATCCTAATGATTACCTGACATATGATTATAAATTAGATAATAACCAAACAGAAAATACTTCTGCAAGCAATATCTATAGCAGTGATTATGTAGAACCTGTTTCCATTACGGAAATGAAGCTTTGTAAAGTATTTAATGACTTTTTTTCCCCTAAAAAAGTGGGAATAACAGACAATTTCTTCGAATTGGGTGGAGATTCATTAAAAGCAATGACTATTTTGAAAAGTATAAATAAGGAATTCAACCTTGAATTAACACCACAGGATCTTTATACTTCTCCCACAATAAAAGGACTTGCCTTGCATATAGAAATGATATCATATGTATCAAAAACGGAAATAGGCAATGCTGCCAATCAAAAAACTATTATAATATAAATTATACTTTTTACAACGATATGTTAAATTTATTAGAAGAATTAAAAGTTAAAAATATCCAACTATCTGTAAAGGATAATAACCTTGTTATTGATACCACAGAGGATATTGAAGAGAGTCTTATTAAAAGAATTAGAATTCACAAAGAAGAGATTATTTCTTATATTCTAAAATATAATTCTAATAGTATTACCAAACATACTTCTACCAAAGAAGATCACCCGGTATCAGATGCCCAAAAAAGATTATGGCTGCAAAGTCTTACAGAAGAAGGATCGAAGGCTTATCATATTAATCATCCTATTGAATTTCCTTTAACATATAATCCTGAAGTAATCAGGCTTGCTGTTTTACAACTGATCAAAAATTTTGAGATTTTCAGAACAGTATTTAATCTCAATGATCAAGGGGAAATAAGACAGATCGTTTTAGAAGAAAATAACATCGGATTTGATGTTGAAATTATTGATCTTAAAGGTGAATCAGACGGTATAAAAGTAATAGAAATGACTGTTCAAAACTTGAATTCATTAGCGTTTGATCTGAGTAAAGGACCTTTGCTTAGAGCTAAAATTTATGAGCTCAAAGATAAGACAGTGGTATATTTTATCTTCCACCATATTATTATTGATGGAGTATCTCTAAACCTTGTAAAGCAAAATATTTTAAACTATTATCAAGCATTATCTCATTCGGAAGACATAAACAGTCCGAAATTGCAATATCTGGATTATACCTATTGGAAAATTGCAGGGATTAAAAACGGAAATTATATTGCTTCGCAACGTTACTGGGTTGATCTTTTGTCAAAGAAAATTCCTGCAATCGATTTGCCTTCATATACCAAAAGACCCTCTATTAAAACATTCAACAGCTACTCATTAAAAACTGTTATTTCATCAGATCTTACCCAAAAATTAGATGCTTTTGCAAAACAGAATATGGGAACTTTGAACGTGATTCTACTGAGTGCCATTAATGTTTTATTGAATAAATATACTTCAGAAAACGACATTACATTAGGAACTTTTACCTCTGGTAGAAATCATCCAAGCCTTAATGAAATGCCCGGACTTTTTGTAAATACAATTGTATTAAATAGTGTGTTAGATTCTGAGAAAGATACACTAGTAGATATTTTCAGAAAGGTAAAAGAATCTTTTACAAAAGCATTTACGCATCAGGATTATCCTTTTGATTTGTTGATTGAAAATTTACAATTACCCCAAGATACTTCCAGAAATCCTTTATTTGATATCACTGTCGTTTTTCAGGATTTTGTGGATAATGAGTCGAATATAGCACAAAGTGATGAAATAGAAGAAATAGGATTTACTCAAAGAGCTTTTGATATCAATTTTGAGTTTATAAATAAAGGTTCATTTTTAGAAATGGTTACTACACTTAATGTAGACATTTATGATAAAGAAACAATTATTTCATTTATAAATCATTTCAAACAAGTTCTCCATCAGTTTGTAAGCACTTCCGATACCCCTTTAAAATCTCTGGATTATATAGATGCTCATGAAATGGCAATTTTGGATTCATTCAATTGTACAGAAGTTACTTATCCTTCAGGTGAAACCATTATAAGTTTATTTGAAAAGCAGGTATTAAGAACACCCGATCAGACAGCTGTTATTTATGAAGATATTTCCTTGAGTTATTCAGAACTGAATGCAAGATCGAATCAGTTGGCACATTATTTACGTGAAAAATATTCTATTCAGGGAGATGATCTGATCAGTATTCAAGTGCCTCGCAGTGAGAGTATGCTGGTTGCAATTTTAGGAATTTTGAAATCGGGAGGGGCTTATGTTCCTATAGCTATTGATTACCCACAAGAAAGAATAGATTTCATTTTAAATGATACTCAAGCCAAAGCCAATATTGACGAATCTTTTCTTTTGGAGTTTGAATCCTTAAAAGAAACATATTCAACGGAGAATGTAAATAGCAATATAAGACCAGATCACCTTGCTTATATTATCTATACGTCAGGAACAACAGGAAATCCAAAAGGAGTCATGATCGAGCATAGCTCTCTTATTAACCGATTGATCTGGATGCAATCCCGCTATCCTATAACAGATGGAGATGTGCTTATTCAAAAGACATCTTATACCTTTGATGTATCTGTTTGGGAACTTCTTTGGGGTTGTATATATGGAGCAGCATTATCTTTTCCTAAACAGGGAGATGAAAAAGATCCATCCCTGATCTCCGATGCAATAGAAAAGGACAATGTGAGTGTTATTCATTTTGTTCCATCGATGTTTACTGCTTTCTTGAATCATATAGATACCACACATGAAGAAAAACAAAAACTGATGAGCCTGAAAACAGTTTTTACCAGTGGTGAGGCTTTATCTGTTTACCATAAGGAGCTATTTTACAGATTATTTCCAGAGAACGTTTCGTTGGTCAATCTATACGGTCCTACAGAAGCATGTATAGATGTGACGTATTATGATTGTATAAAAAATATAAAAAATGCTGTTATACCAATCGGTAAGCCTATATCAAATACACAGATGTATGTTTTAGATGGCTCACATCAAATAGTACCAATAGGAATAACCGGAGAATTGTATATCTCGGGAGACGGTTTGGCTCGCGGTTACCTAAAACGTGAAGACTTAACCAAGGAAAGGTTTATAGACAATCCTTTTGTGGAAGGTACTAAGATGTACCGCACTGGAGATTTGGGCAGATGGTTACCAGATGGTAATATAGAATATTTAGGAAGAACCGACCATCAGGTAAAGATTCGTGGTCATCGTATCGAGCTAAGCGAGATTGATAACCAGGTACTTTCGTACAGTGAATCAATCAAAGCTGTTGTTACTGAAGTGAAAGAACATGAAGGAGATAAGAGTTTGATAGTATACTATGTATGCGATTCTGTCATTGACAAGCAGGATTTATCTCATTATTTAGAGACCAAGTTACCTCAATATATGCTACCAAGCTTTTACGTAGTGTTAGAAAATATTCCATTAACAAGCAACGGAAAGATTGATAGAAAGAATTTACCAGAGGTAAGTTCAAAAGATCTAATCAGGAACGAATATATAGCTCCGAGAAATGAAGCTGAAAGACAATTAAAAGAGATCTGGGAAGAGATATTGGGAGTAGAAAATATAGGAGTTACAGATAATTTCTTTGAATTGGGGGGACACAGTCTGATTCTTATAAGAATTATCAACAAGATTAAAACTACTTTTAATAAAACCATTTCCATAAAAGATTTTATGGAAAACCCAAGAATTGATTTGGTAGTCCAAAAAATATTAGGAGATGCCAATTTTGAAAACTTTGAACCTATTGAGAAAGTTGAAGAAGCTAAATATTACCCAATCACTGCAGCTCAATACAGATTTTGGGTGATCCAGCAAAATCATGAAGCTTCGGCTACCTATAATGTTAGTGAAGCCTATAAATTAAAGGGAGCTTTGGAAGCTTCAAAGCTTGAAGACTCATTTAAATTTCTTGTTGATCGGTATGAAATCTTAAGAACCATTTTCATTAATATAAATGGAACCGTTTTTCAACAGGTTTTACCTTTTGACAAGATTGATTTTAAAATTGAGAGTATTGATTTATCTTCCTCACCAAATAAGGATCAGGAGCTAACGGAGCTTCTGAATACCAAAAAAATCAACTTTAAATTAGATGAGTTTCCTTTATTCAAAATATATCTGATTAAAGTTGATAACGATGAATATATTCTGTGGTTTAACACTCATCATATTATTTGTGATGGATGGTCAAGTAATCTTTTTGCTTCAGAAATTATAAAAACGTATAATTACCTAGTACGAAATGAATCTCCCAATTTACCAGATCTTAAAATCCAGTATAAAGATTACGCAAATTGGGTGAACAAGAAAAATGTTGAGGAGAACAGAGATTTTTGGATCAATGCTCTTTCCGATGATATAAAAAGGGTTGAACTGCCTTTTTCAGGAAAAAGAAAGAAGTATCAGACTTTCAATGGAGATAAATGTAAGTTTGTAATTCATGATGAAAATGTAAAAAAAGTGAAACGCTTTTTACAAGGAAATAACATCTCTTTATTTACCTATTTGGTAGCTTGTACCAAAGTATTGCTAAATAAATATACCCATCAAAATGATGTGATCATCGGAACAACATTCTCTGGCAGAGATCATTCGGACTTAGAAAATCAGCTTGGGCTTTTCCTTAATACAATTCCTTTAAGGTCAAACATTGATAATAATGACTCCTTCAGTACATTCTTAGCAAAGGAAAAAAAGAATATTATAGATGCATTTTCTAATGGAAACTATCCTTTTGATCAAATGCTCAATGATATAAACTATCAAAAAGATATCAGCAAGTCAGCTCTTTATGATGTATCTGTAGTATTGAACAATCATAATAATATGGTTTTATTTGATGGGCCAAAAGAAATGGATGATCTGGTCATTGAAAGCCATCCGCTTGCCTATGATATTTCTAAGAATGATATTGAATTTAACTTCTCTGAAGGTGATCATGAATTATTAGGAATTGCAACTTATAATACTGATTTATATGATAGAGAGGCTGTTGAGAAGTTTGTTGCTCATTTAAAAAACATGATAGAGCATCTTATTGATTCTCCGGATGAGCCTCTTTCAGAATTTAATTATTTAAGTTCTGCTGAAGAGGAATTATTGTTAAAAGATTTTAATAATACTTTTGTTCAATATCCGGATAATCAAAGTGTTGTCAGCTTGTTTGAAGATCAGGTGGGTCTTACTCCGGAGGATATTGCTGTTGTTTATGAGGATTTGGGGTTAAGCTATGCCGAATTGAATGAAAAAGCATCAAGCCTAGCTGTTCAGTTACAGAGTGCTTATGGAATCAAGAAAGGAGATCAGGTAGGTGTCATGCTAAACCGAGGAGAAAATCAGATTATTTCCATTTTAGGGATATTAAAATTAGGAGCGGTTTATGTACCTGTAGATGCTAACCTTCCTGAATCCAGGAAAGCGGTGATGACCTCCGGTCTATCTTTACTGATCACGGAATCTTATTATTTCTTTGATCTTGATTTCTACTCCGGTGAATCTTTTTCGATCGATTTAGAATTCACAGAAGAAGATGCTTCTGGCTTTCAGTCCGTAGTTTTAGAAAAAGATGATATTGCCTATATCATTTATACTTCCGGTTCTACAGGAGAGCCCAAAGGTGTTTTGAATACCCATGGAGGTATTTTGAATACGATGTTATACCAGAAGGAATTCTTTGAAGTTTCATTGTATGAAAATGTAGCTCAGTTTGCTTCTTTTTCTTTTGATGCTTCTATTTCTGAGATATTTATGACTTTGCTTAGTGGTAAGAGTCTTCATATTTTGAGTGATTCTACTAGAAAAGATGCTTATGCTTTTGAAGAATATGTCAATAGTCATTCCATTGATCTGGTGACTTTACCCCCTGCTTTTTTCAGTTTATTAAATATCGATAAGCTTCAAAATTTAAAAGGATTAATTACGGCAGGAGAATCCGCAGTAATGGGTAAGACGAAAGAATATTTGAAGTATGGAACTTTTTATAATGCTTACGGTCCCACTGAGAGTAGTATCTGTGCAACGGTATATAAACTTGAAAAAGGGAGTGCTTTAGAATTTACAACGATCCCTATCGGTCAGCCTATCGCTAATACCCAGATTTATATTTTAGATGAATATGGACATTTGGTTCCAGTAGGAGTAAGTGGCGAGATGTATATCTCCGGGGCTGGTTTAGCTGAAGGTTATTTAAACCGTGAAGATTTAACGGAAGAGAAGTTTGTAGATAATCCATTTTTACCAGGGACTAAAATGTACCGTACGGGAGATTTAGGAAGATGGCTAATGGATGGTAACATTGAGTATTTAGGAAGAATTGACCATCAGGTAAAGATCCGTGGGCATCGAATTGAGCTAGGGGAGATCGACAGTCAGGTACTTTCTTTCAGTGATTCTATTAAAGGAGTAGTTACCGAGGTAAAAGAACATGAGGAAGATAAGAGTTTGGTGGTATATTATGTAAGTAATACTCCGATCGACAAGCAGGATCTGTCCAGATATCTTGAGAGAAAATTACCACAGTATATGCTTCCTAGTTTTTATGTTGAACTGGATAATATCCCTTTAACCAGCAATGGAAAGATCGACAGAAAGAATTTACCTGAAGTGAGCACTTCAGATTTGATAAAGAATGAATATGTAGCGCCTGCTAATGAATCGGAAGAACAGCTTAAAGAAATTTGGCAGGAAATATTAAGAATTGAAAACATAGGAGTTATGGATAACTTCTTTGAGTTGGGTGGAAACAGTATGAATGCAATCAGAATCATTGGAGAAATACAAAAGAGAATGAAAAAGTCAGTGACAATTAATGTTTTCCTTGAAAAGCCAACCATTAAGGAGTTAGCAGAAGTAATGAAAGAAGTTGAAAATAAGGAAGAAAATACATTTAGAACAATTATTTAATCGGTAAACACTATAAAATTTATTATAAAGAATATGGAAAATTTGAAAAATGATATGTATTATTTAAAGCTTAATGTTGTAATCGAGCCACTGATGGATCTATGGTATGCATGGTCACACCTTATATCTCCTGTCACTGCGGCGATGAATATAAAGCATAGACACCTTAGAATTATGTCTTCTTACATTAAAAATGCAAAGACACATAGTTTAGCGGTTAAAAATCCTAAAATGTTGGGTGGCCCTTTCATAGATTATCAGACAGAAAGAGTAAATGAAGTTACAAAATTACATGACGAGACTATTGAAAAGAGAGCACATTTATTAGAATTAGATAATGCCTTAAAAACGTTAAATGATATTTTACAAACAGAAGTTCAGGGGTTTTCTCTGAATAGTATGTATGAAAAAATTCCTGAAATTCTAAAAGGATATGTTGAGCTGTATTACGATTTAAATAATAATGTCAACTATAGATTAATAGAGCCTTTGTTATATGCAAGTAAATATTATGATGAATCAGCCCAGTCTATAAGCTTACAATTAATTGATTCCGATGACTCAAGATCTTTTGTACTAAGCACCCCTAGATTACCAGATGAAAATGTTATTCATCTTGATATCCCCTTCAAATCTGAAGTGATAGATGAACTGTTTAGAATGAAAAAGGTTCCGGGAGATTTTGATAAAATTAAAGAATTATTAAATATTCCATCTGAAAAAGAAGAACTTTTTAAAACCTTTTTCACGAAGGAAAAACCTGCAGAATTCCGCAAATATGATGGGCCTGGAGTTAGAACCAGATATTTTGGGCATGCCTGTGTTTTGGTTGAAACAAAAGAAGTATCAATTGTGGTAGATCCTGTTATAAGTTATGATGGATATGAAACCGATGTTAACAGATATACCATCAATGATCTTCCCGAAGAAATTGATTATGTTTTAATCACCCACAATCATCAGGATCATATTCTTTTGGAAACCTTATTGCAATTGCGACACAGAATAAAAACGATTATTGTGCCAAGCAGCAGTAAAGGAAATTTACAGGATCCGGATCTGAAGCTTATGTTTAAAAAAATAGGTTTTAAGCAGGTTATTGAATTAAATGAACTTGAAAGTATTGAAATGGAGAATTGTGTAATTACAGGACTTCCATTTTTAGGAGAACATGCCGATCTTGATGTAAGAAGTAAGTTATGCTATCATTTTTCATTACATAATGGGATTAGACTTTTATTTGCAGCAGACTCCTGTAACATTGAGCCTAAGATTTATGAAAAAGTAAAAGGAATCGTTGGAGAAGTAGATGTATTATTCCTGGGAATGGAATGTGAAGGAGCTCCTTTATCTTGGTTGTATGGACCATTAATGTATAAAAAGTTAGAAAGAGACAAAGATCTTTCACGACGTCTGGCTGGATCTGATTACAATCAGGGAATGGCTTTTATTGATATTTTTAATCCTAAAGATGTATTTGTATATGCGATGGGGATGGAGCCTTGGCTTGTCTTTATCAGTTCTATTAAATATACAGATGAATCCAAAGCTATTGTAGAATCCAATAAACTACTGGAAGAATGTATATCAAGAGGAATTGGAGCAGAAAGATTATTTGGAGAAAAGACAATAGAATATGTGTAACGGAATTACTGAATCGTAATTTAAAAATAGATTTTAAATGATTTGCTTGAGTCTCAATATAAACTCAGGATTATGTACCCTTAACAGATTGATATTGTTTTTATATATTAAAATGTAATCAAGGATTATAAGCTACATTAACTAAGGATAATTCTTAATAGAAGTATCAATTATACCAAAATTTATGAAAAATTTCATTGAAAAATTAAAAGAAAATAATATAGAAATTGCATTAAAGAATGATAATTTAGAAATCATTTCTACAAAAGAAAATATTCCAAATGAGCTTTTGAAGGAAATAAAGATAAATAAAGATTCTTTAGTTCAATTTTTTAAAAATAATCTACTCTCAAATACTTCTGTAGATGAAAAAGGCAATATCCATTACAGAACATCTCATGTTCAACGAGAAATATGGGTAACCTGCCAGGATCCTGCGGCGTCTATAGCTTATCATTTACCTGCACATTTTTATATTCAAGAAACTTTACACATTGAATTGTTAAAAAAAGCATTGAATTTTGTTATTAATAAATATGAAATTTTACGGACTAATTTTAAACTAAATGCTTCTGGTGATTTAGAACAAGTAATCCATAATAATGTAGTAGCAGATATAGCTGAAGTAGATTTTACCCATAGTAATGACGGGGATGGAGTAGAATTTATTAATAAAAATAATCTTGTAAATTTTGATTTAGAAAACGATCCGCTTTTAAGATGTTATTTAATTTATCTTCCTGAAGAAAATAGTATTTTTTATTATAATATACATCATATTATTGCAGATGAATGGTCTGTTAAAATATTTGAAAATGAACTGTTTTTAGTATATAAAAAATATTTAACTGGAACAGAACCCGAGAAAGAGGTAAAATATCAATATAGAGATTATGTAGATTGGTCTTATGAACGATTATTATCTTCTGAAGACCATAAAAAGTATTGGAAAGATACTCTCTTGCCATTACCGGAGCCTATTCAGTTTCCTACGAATAAAATAAAACCGTCTTTTAAAACATATGATAGTTTTGCCTTTCAAATGTTTTTATCAGAAGAGAACACCCAATCTTTAAACAGCCTGGTTCAGAAACGTCATGGCAGTCTTTTTATGGGGGTTCTTGTTGTATTAAAATCACTTTTATACAAATACACTCAACATGAAGATATCGTCATCGGATCTCCGATGGCAGCAAGAGAAAGAGAGGAGTTTTCTCAACAGATTGGTTATTTTTTAAGAACACTAGTATTAAGAAATAAAGTAAGTTCTATGGACAGTTTTAATACTTTATTTGATAAAGTCAAAGAAAATCTGATCTTAGCTTATGAACATTCTATATATCCGCTGAGTGAGATTCTGAATGATATTGATTTTAAAAAGAACCAGGCAAACAACTCAATTTTTGATATTTCACTTACATTTCATGATGCCAAACAAGATCCCTATTCTGTACATGAGATAGGTCCTAATACCATTAAAGAAATTAAAAATGGTACTTGTAAAAATGATATCGAGTTTCATTTTGGAATGATGAATAACCAGCTGTACATACAGGTAAATTATAATAAGGATTTATATCATTCTGATACGATTCAGAGTTTTATGAAACACTACAAAGAATTATTAGTAAAATTTGTTGATTCTCCAAATATTCCTCTTGCTGAATTAGATTATCTTAGCTCTGCTGATCAGAAATTGTTAGTAAACGATTTTAATACCAGTGAAGTTACTTACCCTACCGATGCAACGATTATTAGTTTATTTGAAGATCAAGCAAATCTTACCCCTGATAATACTGCGGTTGTTTACGAAGATTTGAAATTGAGCTACAAGGAGCTTAATGATCAGGCGAATGCTGTAGCGCATCGTCTCCAGAAAGATTATGGCATAAAAAAAGGAGATCAGGTAGGTGTAATGCTTAACCGTGGAGAGAATCAGATTATTTCTATCCTTGGAATATTAAAACTAGGAGCAGTATATGTTCCTATAGATGCTAATCTTCCTGAATCCAGAAAAACGGTAATGACTTCAGATTTATCTTTATTAATTACTGAGTCATACTATTTCTTTGATATGGATTTTTATTCTGGTGAATCTATTGCTATTGATTTAGAGATGGCCGGGGACAGTATTTCAGATTTTAAGTCAGAAATTTTAAAAAAAGATGATATTGCTTATATTATTTATACATCAGGCTCTACGGGAGAACCCAAAGGAGTATTAAATACTCATGGAGGTATTTTGAATACAATGCTTTTCCAGAAAGAATTCTTTGAGGTTTCAGCCTATGAAAATGTAGCTCAGTTTGCTTCTTTTTCATTTGATGCATCAATCTCCGAGATTTTTATGACTTTACTATGTGGTAAATCTCTGCATATTCTCAGTGATTTGGTAAGAAAAGACGCGTACGCTTTTGAAGAGTATGTAAATAACCATTTTATTGATCTGGTAACTTTACCACCTGCATTTTTCGGGTTATTAAATGTTAATAAGCTTCAAAATTTAAAAGGATTAATAACAGCGGGTGAATCAGCAATTATAGGAAAAACTAAAGAATATCTTAATTATGGGACCTTTTACAATGCCTATGGCCCAACTGAGACCAGTATCTGTGCTACTGTATATAAACTGGAAAAAGGAAGTGACTTAGATTCGGCTACCATATCAATTGGTAAGCCAATTGCCAATACTCAGATTTATATTCTTGATTCTCATGGACATTTAGTTCCTGTGGGGGTAAGCGGAGAGATGTATATTTCTGGAGCAGGTTTGGCTCGAGGTTATCTGAACCGTGAAGATTTAACGGAGGAAAAGTTTATTGCTAATCCTTTTATTTCTGGCACTAAAATGTACCGTACCGGAGATTTAGGGAAATGGCTACCAGATGGATCCATTGAGTATATGGGAAGAATCGATCATCAGGTTAAGATCCGTGGACATCGTATTGAACTTGGTGAGATTGATAGCCAGGTGCTTTCTTTCAATCCATCTATTCAAGCAGTAGTTGCTGAGGTAAAAGAGCATGAAGGTAACAAGAGCTTAGTAGTATACTATGTAAGTGATACATTAATCGACAAGCAGGATTTATCAAGATACCTTGAGAGTAAGCTTCCACAATATATGCTTCCAAGTTTTTACGTGGAACTTAATCAAATTCCTTTAACAAGTAACGGAAAGGTCGATAGAAAGAGTTTGCCAGAAGTGAGTAGCTCAGACTTAATCAAGAATGAATATGTAGCTGCAACGAGTGAAGAAGAACAGGTATTGGTCTCTGTCTGTGAGCAGGTTTTAAAACATAGCCCGATCAGTATCCGGGATAATTATTATAACCTGGGAGGTGACTCTATTAAATCCATTCAGATTGTTTCAAGGCTTCGTCAGCAGGGTTACAGCTTAAAGGTGGAACATATCTTACAGTATCCTGTATTAGAGGAGTTGGCTCATTATATGACAACAGATGTTGCCAAAATCGATCAGTCAGCGGTTTCGGGAGAAAGTATTCTTACGCCAATCCAAAGATATTTTTTTGAGAATAAAGGGATTACTAAAAAAAATCACTATAACCAGTCTGTTATCTTAAAAAGTGAGGAAAGGCTTTCCGGAAAGATACTGGAATCCTCTATAAAGACTTTAGTGTCACATCATGATGCTCTGAGAATGGTATATAGCCAAAAGGACGAGGCATGGAGTCAGTATAATGCAGGAATTGATGGTGTTCATTATCATTTTGAATATTTTGATATCAGAAATACCGCCAATGAATCTGAAGAGTTATCCCAATTACAGCAAATAGGCGAGGATCTTCAAAATAATATAGATCTTGGATCAGGTATTTTATTCCATATCGCCCATGTATCAATGAATGATGGAGACCGTATTATTTTAGTGGTTCACCACTTGGTCGTTGATGGTGTTTCATGGAGAATATTACTTGAAGATTTAGGGAAGCTATATGAGTCCGGTGTTCAGGGGTTATCTTCAACACTTCCTTCCAAAACTGATTCCTTCCAGAATTGGGGTAAAGCTTTGGATGAATACAGCAGAAGTTCTGAGCTATCCAAAGAGCGTTTGTATTGGGAAGGGGTAGAGTCTGAAGATTATGAAACTCTTGTTACGGATTATGCTGTAGAAGGTAAAAACATTTTAGAAACTACCCTTGGTTTTAGCTTGAGTGCAGAGTGTACGAAATTATTACAAACTCGTGCAGGTAAGAAATACAGTACAGAGATCAATGATGTCTTATTAACAGGCTTAGCATTATCTCTACAAGAACAGTTTGGTGTAAGCAAGACTAAAGTTTTAATGGAGGGGCATGGTAGAGAAGTCATGAAGACAGGGTTGGATATTAGCCGTACAGTAGGTTGGTTTACCAGTGTGTATCCTTTTTCATTAGATATTAGCAACACAAAACAACCAGCAGTTGTAAGTGTAAAAGAAGGCTTACGAAACATTCCTAACAAAGGTATTGGTTATGGTATTTTGAATTATCTGGATCAGCCATTTGAATCATCAGGTTTGGCTTCTGTTCAATTTAACTACCTAGGAGATTTTAACGAAATTGGGGATTCAAAAATGGAAGGTAAGCGCTCATTATTTGATTACAGTTCCGAAAATATAGGTTCTTCAGTAGCTTCTGTCAATTTGTTTACAGATCTTTTATTGGATGTGTCGGGTATGACGGTAAACGGAGTGATGAATATTAGTATTCGTTATTCAACTAAAGTATTTAACGAAAGTACTATAAAGAAGCTTTTATCATCTTATCAGACTCACTTGGAAACTATGGTTACAGAAAGCGAAGATTCATCTGTAATTCTAACTCCATCTGATTTATCCTATAAAGGCTTATCATTCAATACTATTGAACAGATTAGCAAAGGATATGAGATAGAAGATATTTATGAGCTTTCCCCAATGCAGCAGGGCCTATATTATCATTGGCTGGTAGATCCGCATGGCTCAGTTTATTTTATGCAGACTTCTTATCTTGTTAAGTCTTCAGAACTTGAATTATCTCTTGTAGAAAAGGCTTTTGGAATATTATTGAACCGCCATACTATTCTTCGGACTTCTTTTGAAAACCGTTACGGAGGGACTCCTTTACAGATTGTACATAAGAAAGCTAGAGTAGATTTCAAACATTTGATTTTAGAATCAGAACTTGAATTGGATAACATCAGGCAGGGTGACATTAATCGTGGCTTTAATTTGGGGAACCCTACTCAGATGCGTTTGCTTATTGTAGAGTTACCTAATGGTTATTATGAGTTTATTTGGAGTCATCATCATATTATTATGGACGGTTGGTGTCTAAGTATTTTGATCAATGATTTCTCTACAATCTTAAATTCACTGGAACATGAGAAGGAAGTCAATTTACCGGAACCCAAGAAGTATTCTTCTTATATCAAATGGTTAGGGGAAGTTAATAAGGAAGCAACACTTTCATATTGGAAAAACTATCTTGAAGGAGTAGAATCACCAACCATAATTCCGTTTAAAAAAGAGCATGCTTCATCCACTGGCGCTAAAGTGCTTGTCAATAATAAGATTAAAATTGAAGGAGATTCATTCAAAAGAATCGAAAGTCAGTGCAAAAATATAGGAATTACGATCAATACATATATTCAGGGAGTTTGGGGGTATTTACTTTCCAGATATAACGGAACAGATGATGCCGTTTTTGGAGCGGTTGTATCAGGTCGTCCTCCAGAGCTGGAAGATGTGGAAAATATGGTAGGACTATTTATCAATACAGTTCCGGTCAGAGTAAAATATAACAAAGAGAATACGGTTAAAGAGTTTTTTCATGAACTGCATACGCAGTCTATTCAAAGCAATCCGCATCATTATTCTAATCTTTCAGATATTCAAACGATTTCCGGATTAGGAAGTAATATGATTAACAATATTATTGTTTTTGAGAACTATCCTGTTCAGGATTCTATTGTGGAGAGCTATATTGAAAATGGAGATAACTCGTCCATTGAGGAAATAAAGAATGTTGAAGTAGTAGATGAAACCAATTACTATTTCTTAATAACAGTATTCCCATCAGAGGATGCAGTTGTACTTGATATTAAATATGATGCTTCAGCATTTGATACATCGTTAATGGATAATATTGAATTGCATTTTTCCAATTTGCTGAAAAATATTTTCGTTGATGCCGATAAGAAAATATTCGAAATGGACTATTTAAGTCTTACAGAGAAAAAACACTTAGAAGAATTTAATAATAAAGAAGTAGATTATCCTTCAGAAGAAACTATTGTAAGCCTATTTGAATCTCAGGTAGCAACTAATCCTGATAATATAGCTGTTATTTTTGAAGATACAAACCTTAGTTATAGGGAGTTAAATAAACAATCCAATCAATTGGCTCATTATCTTCGCGAGGAATATAATATAAAGGGAGATGATCTGATCTGTATTCAATTGCCACGCAGCGAGAAGATGATAAAATCAATTCTTGGGATTTTGAAATCCGGAGGCGCTTACGTGCCTATAGATAATGATTATCCTCAGGATAGGATTGATTATATAAAAGAGGATACAAAGTCAAAAATAATTATAGATGAAAAATTTTGGTTAGAGTTTGACCTTTTAAAGGATCATTATTCAGGGGAGAATCCGGATACTCACATTCAGCCTACAAATCTGGCTTACATAATCTATACCTCAGGAACTACAGGTAACCCTAAAGGTGTAATGATTGAACATAAAAATGTGGTGAGATTATTTTTCAACGATAATGTTCTTTATGATTTTAATAGTAGCGATTCATGGACATTATTTCATTCCTATAACTTTGACTTTTCGGTATGGGAATCCTATGGAGCACTTCTTTTTGGTGGTACCCTACATGTAATTTCTAAGAGAGTTGCACAGGATGTCGGAGCTTTTTTAGATTATCTGATTACTAATAAGATCACAATATTGAATCAGACTCCTGCAGCATTTTACAACTTGGCAGAATATGATAAATTATTTAATCACAGAGAATTAGCATTACGTTACATAATATTTGGAGGAGAAGCATTGAATCCTTTTATGCTTAAGGACTGGCAGAATAAGTATCCCGATGTAAAAATGATTAATATGTACGGAATTACTGAAACCACCGTGCATGTTACTTATAAAGAACTTACTACAAAGGATACAAACTCTGTACTATCAAATATCGGAAAACCTATTCCAACACTTAATTGCTATATTCTGGATGATCAAAAATATTTAGTTCCGGCAGGGGTAGTAGGAGAATTATATATATCTGGGTCTGGATTAAGCAGAGGGTATTTAAACAGACCCGACCTGACAGAGGAGAAGTTTATAGATAATCCATTTGTTAAAGGTAGCAAGGTCTATCGAACCGGAGATCTTGGACGTTGGTTACCTGATGGTAATATCGAGTATTTAGGCAGAATTGATCAACAGGTTAAAATTAGGGGGCACAGGATAGAACTAGGTGAGATCGACAGTCATGTGATTAACTATAGTGATCGAATTAAGAATGTAGTTACAGAAGTTAAAGAACATGAAGGGGACAAGAACCTTGTGGTGTATTATGTAGCAGAAGGAGGTATTGATAAAGATGATTTAACAAAGTACTTAGAAAATAAGTTACCCCAGCATATGTTGCCTAGTTTTTATGTAGAGTTAGAAGGTATTCCTTTAACTAGTAACGGAAAAATCAACCGTAAATTGCTGCCAGAGGTTTCTACTGGGGATATGATAAAGAACGAGTATGTTGCTCCTGTTACTCCAATGCAACGTATTTTGGTAGAAGTTTGTGAGCAAATTCTAAAACATAGTCCTATAAGTATCAAGGATAACTATTATAACCTTGGAGGAGATTCTATCAAATCCATTCAGATCGTATCAAAATTAAGACAACAGGGTTATACTCTTAAGGTAGAACATATTCTACAATATCCGATTCTTGATGAGATGAGTAATCATATCATTAGTGAAGTTTCCACTATAGAGCAGTCCGTCGTGAGCGGAAATATAAATCTCACACCTATCCAGCGCTACTTTTTTGAGAATGAGGAATTTATTAATAAAAACTATAATAATCAATCAGTTGTACTAAAAAGTACTGAAAGAATTTCTGCTTCTATTCTGGAAGATTGTATTGAGCAATTGATCATTCATCATGATGCTTTGCGTATGATTTATAGTAATAATGGGGATGAGTGGACACAATTCAATGCTGATATATCTGAAAAACATTACAAGTATGAATATTTTGATGTTATGCTAGGCTTAAGTGAAGAGGAGGAACTAGAACAATTACAAAATATTGGCACGTTGCTTCAAAGCTCAATTGATATTACTTCGGGGATTTTATTCCATATAGGTCATGTATCTATGAGTGATGGTGATAGGATATTGTTAATTCTTCACCACCTTGTAGTAGATGGGGTTTCGTGGCGTATCCTGTTGGAAGATCTGAATAATTTATATGATTCAGCTGTATTAGGCAATGCATATATGCTTCCGGCAAAAACAAATTCATTCCAAAGCTGGAGTAAGGCTCTGGAAAATTACAGTACTAATATCTCTCTGAATAAGGAACGTTCATATTGGGAGAATATAGAATTGGAAGAATATCCGATGATTCCTACAGATTATCCTGTAGTTGAAAGATATGCTACTGATAGCAGTATGGGATTCTCTCTTGATAAGGATTCTACTCATTTATTACAAACTTATGCGGGTAAAAAGTATAATGCTGAGGCTAATGATCTTTTATTAACGGCTATAGCTATTTCACTGCAGGAACATTTTGGGATAAATAAAAGTAAGGTGTTAATGGAAGGACATGGTAGAGAAGACATTTCATCTGACATGGATGTAAGCCGAACAGTAGGTTGGTTTACAAGTCTATATCCGTTTTCATTAGACATAAGTGATGACAGCTGTCCTGCCATAGTAACTGTAAAAGAAGCATTAAGAAATATTCCTCAAAAAGGGATAGGGTATGGTATTCTTCACTATTTACGAGAAAAAATAAATTCTTCTTCAGAACCCCTGGTAGTGTATAGTTATATGGGAAGTTTCGATGATGTAGGTGGAGCTGATAATAAAAAGGCAATGTTTGAATTCTCTTCTGAGGATATAGGATCATCGATTGCCGAAGAAAATTTGAAAACAGCAGTTTTATTAAATATTTCTGGTATCATAGTTTCTGGAGAACTTCATGTTATTATCCGTTATTCAAAGAATGTATTTCATGAATCTACTATTGAAAAATTATCTCAATTGTATCAGAAAAATTTGATTAAGACTTTAAATGAAAACGAAGATGAAAATGAATGGAATTACGGAAATACGATGGCAATATCTCCTAATCAGTATCATCACATTAGAAACAAATACTCATCAGTAAATTTTAATATTGCTTTACAAGAATTTGATGGAAATAGTTTTGAAGAGAAACTTAGAAAATGTATTTCTAAATTTCCTTCTTTGATGACAAAGTTTGAGAAAAAGGATTCCCAGGTTATACAGTGTTATCTATCCCCAGAAGAAATTGTAATAAAAATACAGACCGAAAACCTGCAATTCAGATCAGAAGATGAGATCAAGACTATCGGGAAAGAATTTATATTCCAACCTTATGACTTGTTCAATGGAGAATTGATAAGAGTATTTGTAGTTAAAACGAAAACTTCGGGCATTTCACAGGCTAACGTGTTTTTTGGAATTCATCACTCTTTATTGGATGACTATTCAGCTAATATTCTGAAAAATGAACTGGAAACTTATTTTAATTCAAATGAAAAGATTACAGTTAAACCTCACTATTTTAATTTTATTGATTCCCAAGAAAAATTTTTAAAATCTGATGAAGGAATAAGGATAAAGGAAAAACAAATTAAAAGCTTACTTGAGCTCCCATTATATGATAAAAACTCAGATAAGGAGCTTGTATACTTTCAAAAGTTTATAGTGCAGGAAGTTTTTGTAAAAAATGAAGACTTCTTAATTCTACAGAAAGTATCTCAGAAAGTTTCACTTCCTTTAAATGCATTCTGTTTATCAATTTTCTTAAGAATTATTACTGATTATAATAATCCAAACAAAGGTTTATTTGGTATGTTGAGTAGTAACAGGGAAAATTCAGAATATGAAGATATGATTGGAGTATTAACTAATTTGATTATGGTTACATATCCTGATTTTAAAGATTATTCAGTTCAGGAAATAATGAAGAATTATGGGAATATGATACAATGCAGGACAGAGCAAAAAATTCCATATGAAATGATTAGAAAAGATATTGAAGAAATAACCGGTAGAGATATCGAAAAAAATATTTTTGGATTCTATAGTCATTTAAGCCAAAACACGGAGAAAGAGCATGCTTCTTTCAATGAATCTATAGAAGAAATAACCGAATTTAATGGTATTAATCTGAAAGCATTTGAATATTCTAATGGAGTTTTAATTCAATTATCACAACCAGTATCTACTTCTAAAATAAACCTTTCAGAATACATTAAAGAACTTATGAATTTTGTAAAAACGCAATAATTAAACTATTTATATGAAAAACTTTAAGTTACTACATTTTTTAATTTTAATATTCCCTGTTCTGTTTTATTCTCAATATAAAATAGAAGGAAGGGTATTAAATAAGGAAAAAGAAGCGGTAAAAAATGCAGAACTTCTCTTTAAAAATACGTCTTCGAACAATAATAAAAAAGTTATTACTAATGATAATGGAAACTTTAGTCTGGAACTTACAAAAGGGAATTATATACTGACAATTAAGAATTCTGAATATGTTCCTTTTGAAAAGGAAATCATAATAAACGCGGATACTAAATTGGCTGATATGGAGTTGACAGCGGTATCTAAATTAATAGAAGAAGTCAAATTGACCTCTTCACCTAAGATGATTGTTCATAAACTGGATAGAACGGTGTTCAATGTCGAAAACAATGCACTGGCGAATAGAGGTAATATTTTCGAGACATTAAAAGTTGTGCCAGGACTCGTTCTAAAAAATGATCAGATATCAATGCTTGGAAGAGATGCTGTTAAAGTAATGGTTGATGGAAGAATGATTAACTTGAGTGGGGATGATTTAAAAAACTTTTTAAAATCTATACCCAGCGAGAACATTAAATCTGTGGAAGTCATCAGTAATCCGTCTGCCAGGTATGAAGCAGAAGGAAACAGTGGAATTATTAATCTTGTTCTTAAAAAGAGCAAAAAGAATTCGTGGAATAATAATACCAGCTTTACCAATGATGTGGCAAAAGCGAAATATATCTTGCAAACGGTAAACAACAGTTTTACGTATCAAAAAAATAAACTTAGTTTTTTACTCAATACAGGATATACCTATGGGGATACCTTTACAAAACAGATGTCAAATATTTTCTTTTCAGAACCTTATTTTTTAACAACAGAACAAAAATGGAATTATAATCAGTTCTCAGGGAGATTTTTAATAGATTATGAAATAACTCCAAAAACAAAAATAGGACTTCAGTATTTAGGAGGGGTATACAACAACTATATTGATGATAATATAAATACATCCGTAGTTAATAGTACAAATAATCCTCTTTATTTTCTCAGAGGAAATGGAAACATTCATGATAAAAATAATAATCATTCATTGAATCTCCATCTGGAACAGAAATTAGATACCTTAGGGAAAAAATTAAATATAGACCTTGATTATTTAAGCTATGTTACGGATAAGAATAATACCATCCTTTCTAACCAATATGATGTTGATAATAATTTTGAAGGAATAAACTTTTTTAATAAAGGAATTTCCAATCAGGACATCAATAATTACAGTTTAAAATTTGATATTGAGCATCCGGGAAAATGGATCAATCTTAGTTACGGAGGGAAATTAGGATTTACAGGGACAGATTATGTACTCAATAATTATGATCTTTCTTCTGGTAATACTTTAACTCAGTCAGATCATTTTAAGTATAATGAGGCAATTCAGGCTCTTTACGTTAACGGGACAAAGAAATTTTCTGATAAATGGGAGGGGCAAATAGGATTAAGAACAGAATATACACAAACAAAGGGATACTCTGTTATTTTAGATCAGGTAGACTATAATAAGTATCTTAAATTATTCCCATCGTTATTTATCAAAAATAGGATTAATGAAAATAATAGCTTATTACTTAACTATTCGAGAAGGATACAAAGACCTTCGTATGGACAACTAAATCCAGCGAGATATTATATAAACAGCCAAATCTCCTCTATGGGGAACCCGTATCTTAAACCTTCTTATGTAGATAATGTAGAACTTTCACACACTTACAAGAATCTAACATCAAAACTTTCTTTTAATATAAACTCGAATGCATATAATGTATTCTTTAAAATGAATGATGAGACTAAAGAGCAGATTGTAACTTTTGATAATTATTTTAAAAGCTATGGTTATTCTTTATCGGAAACGTATGAATTTAATGCTCTATCATGGTGGAAAAGCTATGTAACCCTATTTTTGAACTATTCGCAGTCAAAGAAAACTCAGGATTTCAATTTAGTTTTAAGGGATGGGTTTGAATTTTTTGGATCTCTTAATAATTCACTAATTCTTAATCAATCAAAAACATTGACCCTGGATATCAATTACTGGTATGGATCGGCTTTCAATCAAAATTTATTTCATTATTCTAATGCCAATTCATTGGATATAGCTCTTTCTTACAAAACTCCCTATAAAGGATTGAACTTAAGTATTGCCGGGTATGATATTTTTAATTCTAGTCCACGAACAATGTTATCAGAAATTAATGGGATACTACAAACTTACAAAGCTTACCCGAATAACCGATTTTTTAGATTTTCAATCAATTATAGTTTTGGAAATGATAAGATTTCCAAAGAAGAAAGAGCGGTTGGAAACGAAAGTGAAAGAGAAAGAAGCAGATAATCATGATAACAATCAATAAAACCTTATGAAAAAGATATTAATTTATACTGATGCATTTAGAGGAAATATAATTCCGACTCTCGGAATCAGTGAAAAACTTCATCAGATGGGTGTTCATGTTCACTATATGGGCATACCTGATGTAACAGAAATAATATCAGATACATCATTTCCATCTACCACTATTTTTGGAGATTATTATCCGAAAGGCAGCCAATATATCGCAGGCAAAATTAATGCGAATATTATTCGTTCTATTATCAATGGGGGGCTTGATGAATTGATCTATGAGCTCAATCCAACAGCTATTATTTTTACAGCCTATAATCCGATAGAAGCGGCTGCTTTCTATTTGAAATATAAGCTAAAGACATTCCTTCTATATTGTCACTTTCCGATAGATAATGATTTCAGTAAAATATCATTTACAGAAAAAATTAAAGAATGGAGTATTAATATGTTGATGGACGACGCCAATCTGGAATCTACTAATATTCTGATTAATTTCCTTATCGATCAAGGGTACGCAATAAATTCTTTGAATGATATTATGGCTATTTTTGAAAACTTCAATAATATAATACCCGCTTCAAAAGACTTTTTAACTGAAAATGCGATCATAAGTGAAAATGATATGTATGTTGGATCTTGTATACCTGAGTATAATATATTTCACTTACATTATGATATGGACAAGCTTGATTCCGAACTTTCTGAACAGAAGAAATCAGGAAAAATGATAATTTATTGTTCCTTAGGTTCCTGGGCCGATCAAATCGATAAAGAAAAAGCGCAACAAATTACGCAAACTCTTATCAATAGTTTTCGACAGGAATCTATGAAAGATTATATACTTAATATATCTGTTGGAAATTTATTTGAAGATTATCAGTCTCATGCTTCGGATACCATAAGAATTCATCAATGGCTTCCTCAAATGGCAATGCTCAAACACTCAGACATGGCTATTATACATGGGGGAATGGGTGGTGTCAAAGAATGCATCATGAATGAAATTCCTATGATTGTTATTCCATTAGGTCTTGACCAGTTTGAAAATGCAGATCGGATAGCAGCTCATCAGTTGGGAGTAAAAATAGATGCTTATGCCTTAAATGATATCGAAATTACTTCTATTATTAATAGGCTTCAGAATAATACCGAAATAAAGAATAACTTATTTAAAATGAAATCCAGTTTTGAAAAGGCATCGGAAAGTGATGCATGGACAAAATTTAATTCCCAAACACTAACGACGAAATAATGAATAAACAGCTTTTTTTGCTACACTTTGCGGGTGGAAATAAATATTCTTACAATTTCTTACAAAAAACAATAGCATCAGACATCGAATTTATCCCCATCGAATTACCAGGGAGAGGAGAAAGATTTAATGAAAGTTTAATAACTGATAAAAAAGAAGCAATTAATGATCTTTTTCTACAAATAAAAAGCAAGAGAAATGGTTCTCCTTTTATCATATTAGGGCATAGCATGGGAGCTTTACTTGGCCTTTCTGTCACTCGATTACTT
The DNA here is from genome assembly GCF_900156825.1 of Chryseobacterium gambrini. Classification (GTDB taxonomy): domain Bacteria; phylum Bacteroidota; class Bacteroidia; order Flavobacteriales; family Weeksellaceae; genus Chryseobacterium; species Chryseobacterium gambrini. The sequence continues at coordinate 44,705 of NZ_FTOV01000008.1, forward strand.
GAAGAAGGTAATGATATTCCTGAGTTTTTGATTGTCTCCGGGAATCCCGGGCCTATGGAAGATCATAAAATTCCTATAAGATATAATTTAGACGACAATAGTTTTAAAGAAAAGATATCAGAGATGGGTGGTATTCCAGTTGAAATTCTTGAAAATCAAGATGCATTTGCATTTTTTGCTAAAATTATGAGAGCCGATTTTGAATGTATTGAAAAAGAACAGGGTATTGAAAATGATATTGTGATTAAAGCCCCTATATATGCAATGATGGGAAGTGCAGAGTCACTCAATACAAAAATTGAAAATTGGAGAAGATTTACAGATTCCCAATTCTATCATTTAATATTACCGGGGAATCACTTTTTTATTCATCATCATAGTAATGAAATAGGAAAAATCATCAATTATTGTTTTAAAATAAAAGAATCAAATTATGTTAAAAATAAAAACTAAGCACATTATCTTAATAGCTGTATATGCCCTCATAAGCAGTTTATTGAGTTTTGCTATTATTTATATAATTAACAATACACTATCTAATCAACTATCAATCAATAGTTACATTTATATAACATTTTTTGCCTTTGTTGTTTATGCCTATTTATTGAGTATATTTTTTCAGAGAGAACTCAATAAAATAACCTTTGAATTACTTTCCCAATTGGAAAAAAAATTATTCCAGAAAATACTGGATACTCCATTAATTAAAATTGAAAAATTAGGTACTCAAAGGTTTTACACAGCAGTCGAGGATACAAGAACGTTCTATTCGCTACCAGGTGTGGTAACGGCAGCATTTTCCTCCTTATTGATGGTTATATTATGTCTTTTTTATCTTATCAAATTATCTCCGCTCTCAGCCATAATTATTCTTGTCGCAATTTTGGTAATTGCTGGAATTTATTATTTAGTAATAAATTCCTTGTCAAAATCGATAGAAAAAGTAAAGAAATATAACGAACATTATTTTGGCTATGTGCAGGATGTTATCAGTGGTTTTAAAGAATTAATGATCAGTGATAAAAGAAAAAAGAAGCTACTTGAAAATTATGTATATGAAAACAGGACCGCATCGTATGCGCTGGATTTTAAAATTAGTTTTTCTTTTTTATCGGTAGGACTTATCAGTCAGTACGGGATGTATATTATCATAGGTCTAATTCTTTTTATTTTACCCGAATTAGGATGGTTGAAAAAAGAATTTGTAATTCCATATGTACTTGTCTTATTATTTATTGCAGGTCCCATTAATGTACTGATCAATCTTCAGGATATGGTAACCAGACTATTTGTAGCCAACAAACGTCTTAAAGCATTTTACGAGGACTTTAAAAATGAAAGAATTGTAGCTAAGCATGATAAAAAACTAGCTGTTGATTTTTCAAAATTAAGCTTCAGGGATATCCATTTTAACTATAAAAATGATAATGCAGATGCCAATTTTGAATTGGGGACTATCAACCTTGAAATTGACAAAGGAGAAGTTATATTTATTGTAGGCGGAAACGGAAGTGGTAAAAGTACCTTTATCAATATTCTTTCAGGTTTGTATGTTCCCGATCAAGGGGATGTTCTTTTGGATGGGGAAAGGATAAATTCTGAGAAGGATATCCAGAATCTTATTTCGGCTGTGTTTACCAGCAATCATCTCTTTTCGCAAAATTATGATGATTATATATTGGAAAATAACCCGAAATATAAAATGTTACTTGAAACTTTCAAACTTGAAAATATAGTAAAAGACGATTCCGAAGAATCTGCAAGAAGAAGTTTCTCAAAAGGGCAAAGCAAAAGAATGGCATTGATATTTGCATTATTGGAAGATAAACCGATTGTTTTGCTTGATGAATGGGCTGCAGATCAGGATCCGTATTTCAGAAAATATTTTTATGAAGAATTGATTCCAAAATTGAAAGCAGAAGGCAAAACAATCATTGCTGTGACTCACGACGACAGATATTTTCATTACTGTGATAAGCTTTTAAAATTTGATTATGGTAAAATAGTCAAAGAAGATATTCCGGCAAATTTTCAAAATGCTTACTTTTAATACGATAAGCTTATGAAATTGACACTTCCCCAACTGGATGTTTTTTTTGAACAATTGCTATATCCAGGAACTCCAATCTATAATATAGGGGCAAAAATAGAAATTAAAGGTGAAATTCAGATTGAAAGTTTTAAGATGGCTTATCATGAAATGATCAATCAACATGATGCCTATCGAAGCTTTTTCAGACAAAATGAAGATGAAGTAAAAAAATATATAAAAGAAGGTGACCCAAGACTTTTAGAATTTGTTGATTTTTCAAAAGAGACTGATGCTGTTGGCATTGCTGAAAAATACATGCAGAGCGAATTTTTGGTGCCTTTTAATGTATTGGAAGATGATCATCTGTACCGTTTCGTCCTTATTCAATGCAATGTGGACCACTATTACCTGTTTTCAGTATATCACCACATTATCACTGATGGGTGGGGAACATCTCTTATGTTTCAAAGATTAATTAGAAATTACAACGACATTCTGAAATTTGATGCTGTACAGAATCAGTATCCTTATGAATATAGTACGTTTGTAATTAATGATCACACTTATGAGGAATCTGATGAGTGGCATAAAGATAAACAATACTGGGCTGAAAGATATTCCAGCTTACCACAGGTAATTTTTAATAGAAAAGACAATAAAAACCACTCTTTTCATCAAAGCGAAAGAAAAGAATTAATAGTTCAAAGAGAAGATTACAACAAATTTATAGAACTGGGAAAGAAACATAATTTTTCTACTTTTCATGGTTTTTTAGGATTGTTTTTCTTTTATTTAGGAAGAATTAATCAGAGTAATGATTTGGCTATTGGAATACCTGTTCTGAATAGAAACACCAAAGCCTTCAAGAAAACAGTTGGATTGTTCATGGGAGTTTCACCCTTAAGGATGAAGTTGAATGATCAGGATACTCTACTGGAACTCATAAATAATACCAAAAAACAGTTGATGTCAGATTACAGACATCAAAGATATCCTCTCGGAAAAATTATAAGTGACCTGAAATTATTTAATGAAAAAAGTAAGCTTTTTAATATTACATTATCTTACGAAAAACATAATTATGCAGACCACTTTGAAGGAACTGAAACAACAGTAATTCCTCTCACTAATAAATCTGAAAGGTCAGCATTAGCTATATATGTAAGGGAATTTGATGATAATGATGATATTAAAATAGATTTTGATTACAATATCGATTATTTTGATGACTTATCTATCGAACAGTGTGTACGACATATCAATTATCTGATCGTTAACATCGAAACATTTGCGGCTGAACCTCTGAATAAAATCTCATTTTTATCTGAAGAAGAAAAAGAAAATCTTTTCTCTTTTAATGAAAAGTTTTCTTTTAAAACAGAAGATAAAGACTTCAATAAAACATTTATTGACCTATTCACTGAAAAAGCTTTAGAATTTCCCGATAAAGTAGCAATTGCTGATGAAAAGTTTTCTTTATCCTATGCCGAGGCTAACATGATTTCTTCCCGGATAGCTGATTATCTTTTACACCATCATAACGATAAAAAGGTGGTAGCAGTTTTGCTCAACCGATCGGCTTATATGATTTGTACCCTAATGGGAATAATGAAAGCAGGGAAAGCTTATATACCTCTTGATCCCGAATTTCCTGTAAGCAGATTGCAGTATATTTTACAGGATAGTAAAGCGCAGCTTTTAATATCTGAAGAAAATATTTCTCTTAATCTTACTGATATTCAAAGAATTTTTCTGACAGGTATTTTAAGGGAAACTCAGGAAAGTAAAGAAATAAAGGTTAGACCAGAGGAGACTGCCTATATCATTTATACCTCAGGATCTACAGGGAATCCTAAAGGAGTTGAAATAGGACATGCTTCATTACTAAACTTGTTACAAAGTATCAGTGAGAAACCTGGAATAAATGTTGAGGATGTACTGTATTCAGTAACAACTTATTCTTTTGATATTTCTATTCTGGAGTTTTTTACCCCTTTGATTATCGGTGCTCAATTGTACATTTCTGGTGAAAAGACATTAAGAGATCCTCTGATCACAATACAGGAAATTCAGAAAGTAAAACCTTCAGTTATTCAGGCAACCCCTAGCTTTTTCAAAAGACTGCTTAACTTAGGTTGGAAACCCGATTCCCAATTAAAAATACTTTGCGGTGGAGATTTGATTAATAATGATCTAATAAAAGACCTTTTAGCATCTTGTATGGAACTTTGGAATATGTATGGTCCCACAGAAACCACAATATGGTCCTCAACCAAAAAAATTGAACAAGGAACTTCGCCTCAGAATATTGGACAACCGATTAAAGAAACATCTTTTTTTATTTTAGATGGAAATTTAAATCTCTTACCTCTAAATACTCCTGGAGATATTTATATTGGTGGTAAAGGATTAGCTAAAGGGTATTATCATAATGAACAGTTGTCCTCGGAAAGGTTTGTAGAAAATCCTTTTATAGAAGGAGAATTAATGTACAAAACGGGTGATGTAGGGCAATGGAATGAAAAGGGAGAAATCATTTTCTTTGGAAGAAGTGATCATCAGGTTAAGATAAAAGGATATAGAATAGAATTAGGAGATATTGAAAATCATATTAATACGATAGAAAATGTTGAAGATTCTGTAGTGGTGGTTAAAGAATTGGAAGGGGAAAATCATTTGGTAGCTTATCTGAAAACTAACATGCAAATTGAGATTTCCTCCGTCTATGACAAATTGCAGGTAAAGCTTCCTTATTATATGGTCCCTCAATTTATTTTTCAGGTAAAGGAATTTCCTCTTACCCCCAATCAGAAAATAGACAGGAAGTTTCTTTCATTGAAAGATCTCCCTTCTGATGAGCCTGTCACAACTCAAGTCATTGAAAATGTACAATTGATGCAGGAATTAAAAAATATATTGCAGGGAATTCTAAATTGTAAAAAAGATATTTACGATAATGACAATTTTTTTGAACTTGGTGGCCATTCTATATTGATTTCCAAATTAGTCAATGTCGTAAACAAGAAATTTTCCGTCCATTTGACTATGAAGGATGTGTTTGAAAATCCTAATTTATCTGCTTTATGTCAGACTATTTTAAAGGAAAATAACACAAATAGGTTGATACTAAAAGCACCAGATCAGAATTTATCTGTCGTAACACCTACACAAAGAAATATCTGGTTGGCCTGCCAGAGAAAAGGTGTTTCTCCGTCGTATAATATGTTGATGGAGTTCGATATTGATGGAACGATGAATGTTGTAATACTGGAGAAAGCAGTCAAACAAATAATATCTGTTACTGAAATATTAAGAACAAATTTTATACTGAAAGATGAGGCAGTAATTCAGAAAATCCATTCTTCTGAAGATATTCATTTTGCATTAGAAATTAATGAGATTGCAAACGAATTCGAATACAGAAAAGTAGTAGATGGTTATAAAGGCTATTACTTTGATCTTGGAAAAGAATTGTTGCTTAAAATGATGATTCTGAAAGTAGGAGAGAAATACAAAATCCTTTTCCTTACTCATCATATTATCTTTGACGGAATATCAACAGGATTATTTATAAAGCAGGTAGTAGCCCTTTATAATAACGATTCAATTCAGACATTACAATTAATGCCGGAAATTCAGTTCAAGGATTACTCGTACTGGTATTATCAGAATATGGATCTCGAAAAGAATGATATTTTCTGGAAAAATTACACGAAAGGATATCAATATGAATCTTTCCTGAAAAAAGAAACGCTAACTGTGGATTCTTTTGAAGGAAATATATTTAAAATTCCTCTGGATCAGAAACTAACTGAAGGATTATCTGATTTAGCAAAAGAAATGAAAACAACTCCATATCTGCTTATGCTAACCTCTCTATTGGTGTTTTTGCGCAATATATCCGGTAAGACAGATATTTGTATTGCAACAGTGGATTCAGGAAGATCTGTTCCTCAGGTGCAATCACTTTTAGGCGTTTTTATTAAGAGTATACTGTTACGGGTAGAATTTGGAGAAGAAAAACTTAGTGAGATGCTTCGTAAAGTAACCGGGGAATTTTTAGAAGTAACAAAGTATGAAGAAGTTTCAGATTATTCTTTCGTGAAAAATAATATTGATATTCTTTTTGTATCACAAAGCCCTGAATTCAATTATGATGTAATAAGTGATTTTACTGATTTTTCTTTGGAAAATATTTCACAGGAAACAACGTATAATAAATTCCCCCTTATCATAAATGTCATTCATGAATTGCAAGGAATGCATCTTGAAATAAGCTATAACAAAAGCTTATACAACCATCACATCATTACAGATTTTTCGCAATCTTATGCAGATTTTCTTAAATATCTTTCAACATTGAAATCTGATGTAGAATTGAGATACAAAGACTTTTTCTATAGTAACAATCCTGTGGATATTGATTTTGACTTTTAAAATTTCACGGCCATTACGAAAAATCGATCTATAAAGAGATTCTGTAAATTATAAATAAAAAAAAATAAAATTAATTATTCTATATGAAGACCTCAAAAGTAATTTTTTTACTGCTCATTATGGTATCCTCATTTCTGTTTGCTCAGAAGGGAGAATACACTATTACAAAAACAAAACCTTTTTTTGATTTTGAAAGTCTAAAAGATGACCAATCATTGGAATGGGGATATCTTTCAGTTCCTGAAAACTGGATCGCTCCGTCAAGCAAAATAAAAATTGCATTTGTTGTATTAAAGAAGAAAAAACAATCAACCCAAAAACCGTTATTATATATAGAAGGCGGACCAGGACAGTCGGGAATAGGAGCATTTAAATATTTTCGGGATCATCCCTTAAGAGACTATTCAGATATTATATTGGTAGATGCAAGAGGAGTTGGAAATTCCTTACCCCGCTTATGCCCCGAACTTGGAACAGAAATATTTAAAATTTTGGCATCCAATGAATCTGCTGCTGCAGATGAGAAAAACAGGCTATTTGCTACAATGAGCTGTAAAAATGAGCTAATAAGAAAAGGCATTGACCCTGCAAATTATAGCAGCATAAATATAGCCAATGACCTTCATGCCCTTAAAACGGCATTGCACTATGATACATGGAATGTACTTGGAGTTTCATATGGCACCTATATATCACAGGTGTATGCGAACTCATTTCCTGAAGATTTTAATAAAATGATTCTAGATTCGACAGTTGACAATATTTCTGAATATTACAACAAAATCAATGATCATTATGTGAAAGAACTAAATCTATTTTTTGCGAAATGTAAGCAGAACCCAGCTGTAAATAAAAAATTTCCGAATCTTGAAAAGACTTATTATAAAGTAATAGAAGATCTGACTAAAAATCCGCTAACCGTAAGTGTTCCCAAAGATTTTTTGGAAAAAGGCAGTTTTACTTTTAATAGCGAAGATTTTAAGATTGTAGTGCATCAGGCTTTATATGCTAAGGGATTAATAGAAGTATTGCCCGTTATCATTACTTTATTTCATGAAAGAGATGCAAAAACGCTAAGCTCAATTGTAGGAGTATTTTCCGGCGTTTTTAAAGCATTGGATTTTGGAACTTATTATAGTATGGTACTTAACGATGCGCTACCTTATAATTCATTAAAATATTATGATGAGGATGCGGCAAATTATCCTGGTTTAAAGGGAGGATTGTCATTTTACAGAGCTGATTTTCTCGTCAACAATCAGTGGAATAATAAACCGGTCGCGCAAAATACATTAGATTATATAAAAATGTCTAAAATTCCAACGATGATCATAGGAGGAGAATTTGATCCTATTACTCCTGTTTCAAATGCCCAATCATTAGCCGGATTATTGAATGCCAAATTGATTATATTTAAAAATGAAGGTCATGCCCTCTTATTTGGCAAAGAAGGAAGTGATCTTATTAATAACTTCATCAATGACAAAAAATCTGGAAACCTAAGCAGTACACAGATTATTACATCGCCGGAACTGAATTTTATGACAGACATTCATATCAATTCAGGAGTTGCAAAACTGGCAATGCTATTGTTTGATGGTTTTGATATTTTGAAAGTCGCTCCATTGATTCTGGCTTATGGAATTTTATTAGTTGCTATTATTTTCTTTTCTGTAAGTATATGGAGAAAACGATATGTAGACAAGTTGATCATGAAAACTTTCTACGCGATACTAATCATTAATTGTATAATAGGAACAGTACTTATGGCGGGGCTTATCTATGCGATCGTTTATTCTAATAATACGAATTTTTTTATATGTGCTTTTGGTATTCCCGAAAAGTTTATCAATTTATTTTATTTGTTAAAAGTACATATGATCCTATCCGGTTTATCATTCATACTATTTTTGGTAAACTACAGACAACTTACATATAAGATCATTGTCATTTCAGTACTGTTTTCATTTGTATTAATCCTTTCCTATTTCTATTACTGGGGGTTCTTTAGTTAATATCATTTTTAGCCACTAATTATTATGAAAAAAATAGCATTTATAAATTGTTTTTTCGGGAAAACCTGGCCTGACTATTTTGATTATTTCCTGAAAGGCTGTGAATATAATCCAACCATAGATTTTTATATTTTTACTAATATTGCTCCTAAGTATAAAATAAAAAATGTTCATTTCATTAAGTTTGATTTACAAAAATTTAATGAAATGGCAACCGAAAAACTAAAAGTTTCGGTCAGTGTAAAGGATGCCTATAAACTATGTGATTTCAAGCCTTTGTATGGGGTCATCCTACAAGAATATATTTCTAAGTATGACTTTTGGGGATATTGTGATGTTGATTTAATGTTTGGGAATATTCGTGAGTTTATTACCAATGAAATGTTAGATAAGTATGATGTTATTTCTCCTGTTGATAAATATCCTGCCGGTTTCTTTACCTTATATAGAAATATACCTTTTATTAATAAAATATTTCGTTTAAGTAAGGATTTCAGGAAGATTGTACAAAGCGATAGGCATTTCTGTTTTGATGAATGTAATTTTGAGTTTACTACTGTTCAGTCACAGGATATACAATATATTGATTCTGAAGTTGAAAGTATGGCTCTGATATTAAGAAAACTGGAAATCACTAATAAGATCAGATATTTCCATATGGACATGGCTCAGGAATTTTTGCACAGCAGAAATACCCATATATGGAGAGATGGAAACATATACGATTTTATTACAGAAAAACCCTATCTGTTAATTCATTTTATTAATATTAAGGGTTTGCCAAGTTTTCATATAGAAAAATATACTAAAGCAGGACATAATAAAAAAGAAGTGTTTTATATCTCGCCTAATTTTATAGGAAAGAGTTTAAAACAACAATTTAATTTTCAATTATTTATTAATCCTTATCAACGGAAAATTAGAACTATAATAACAAAGGTCAAAGCTATTACATTCGGAAAATCTTATTCTTTTCCCTTTGTTGAAGACTCCCCCTATAAGTCTGCTAATCAAGAAGTTTTCTTCTACAAAAAATCAGATAGAAGTGTTGTAATGCTTACTTCAACTGGTAATATAAACAATTATTTATACAATGAAATTTTTCTTTATCAAATAAAGGAAAATCATTACTTCTGTTGGAATAAGATCGATAACATCCAATATTTTGCTAAGTTTCACTATTTAAAAGATGATGAAAAAGCTTATAAAATTGAGATAGAAGATCTCAAATTCACAGAAAAAGGAACAATGTACTTACTAAATAAATAGAATATAATATAATGTTACCTACAGATTACAATAAGAAGAGAGCATACGAAATTTTTAAGATATTCTTTCAATATCATGAGCCGAAGAAGACTATAGTAGAAATTGATTGTGAAAATTTAGATTTCATAACGCTGCACTCTATTTTATCATCAACTTTTGAAATAGAAAATGAAGTTGGAAAAATCAATTTTGACGACTTAATCAATTGTCCTTTGCCTGCAATTACATTTTTGCACATAAATGGAGGCCGTTTTGTTGTAATAAAAGAAATAACAGGTGAATATGTGACTTGGAATTCCCCACAATATGGCGAACAAAAGAACAGTATGAATTTATTTAAGAAAATTTATAGTGGATTGATATTAGTACCTCTCGTATTGTAATAATAAAATTAATTCAAATTTTAGCTTTTCGTAGAATAATTAATTAAAATATATTTGAAATGGTAGTTGGTATGGATTTTATATCAGGTTATTATCCAATGATTATTTAGATTAAATATTTTCTACACAATCTAATGTCTAAAGAAATAAAATAATGCTGGTTGAAAAATTATGTATACAAAGATCAGATGATACGCTTCCCATTGTAATTTCTATTGTTGATGATTCATTTGAATTTCTAAAAGAAATAAGATATTCATTTCTTCATATAGCAGAATTGGCTTTTTTTGATACACTAAAATTCTCTAAAATACAATCTAGTTATTTGTTGGGAAGATATGCCGCCAAAATGGCATTGAATGTATTTAAGGAGGATGTGATTTTAACAGAAACAAGAATAGGATCAGGAGTATTTCAGCAGCCTATTCTTTACCTCAAGGAAGCAGGAAATATTCAGCTAAGTATCTCTCATACGACTGAAAGGGCGATTGCTGTGGTATTTTCGGAAGAACATCCAATGGGAGTAGATGTAGAAGTGATCAGTGCAGAACAGGCTGAAACGATTAAAGGAATTATTACCTATAGAGAGAAAAATAAACTTTCATTGATTGATACTGATGAGAATAAGTGTCTTACAATTTTATGGACGATCAAAGAGGCATTATCCAAAGTCCTGAAAACAGGACTTATGACTCCTTTTCATTTGTATGAAATTGAAAATATCGAACATAATGAAGGAGCTATTATTTGTAATTTTCACAATTTTCCTCAATATCAATCCATATCATGGATATCGGACGGGCATGCATGGTCTGTTGTTTTACCAAAAAAAAGTGTTTTAAATATGAAGCAACTCAAAATGTTACATTTATAAGAATTAACTTAAAACTTACATGCGAATTTACTATTCTAAAATATTTTCAAGTCCAAGAACTTGTGATAAGTTTACTTACTATAATTTCAAAATACTAAAAGTTAAAATAATTTTGTAGAAAATACATGGGAAAAGCAACAGGAATCATACAGAGAACTTGAAGATATTTGAATATCGTTTTAAACAATTCGTACCTGTTGCTTGTTTTCTAAAAACCGAATAGAAACCTAACGAAGTGGTTCGGCGTAGCCAATGCTGTTTGATGAAGATAAACTTTAAGGCATACTACTGAAAAATAGTTGATGGAATTATACCAACTATTTTTCAGTAGTATGTCTTTTTTTAAAATAATTTCATTAATTAGTTGCTCCTTAGCAACACCTTCTTTCTAATTTATTTTTTAAAAAAGGATTAAAAAACAGGATGATGTGTATTTGATAAAAATAGAAAACAATTTTCTGTTTCAATATTTCCATCATTTTCTTCATATTCCAAGCGGTTGCAGATAGTAATGCATTGATTTGTAGTCCCGATTCTCCCAAGAAGTAATTCTGAGCCAGCCTAAAATCGGTTTTTAGATGTCCGCTTACAGGCTCTATTGCTGCTCTTGTTCTAAATTTTTTGCGTTTTATCTGCTTTTGATAAGCGGTATCTGCTTTTCGTGGAATGTCTGGGATAGAGATTTTATAATGTCGATAGGGTAGGTTTCCTCGATCCCGAACAAAGGACGAAATTGCCCGACGGTAAATGCTAATTTTGGATTGAAAGTATATTTTAAGTATGCATTTTCCAACACTCTGGATTTTGGATCATTTTTGAAATCGGCAAGGTTGGCAAGTGCAACAACCTCTGTTCTTTTACTGATCTGAGCGCGCATCTGTACCCTCATGTATTTTACTATAAAAGAGTTGTCTGTTCCGCTTCCATCCTCATGATGAAGACCGTTAACATCGACATTTTTAGTTGTACCCACAAGATATCTAGCCTGAAACAGACCTTTAACCTGTAATACAGGATATTTTACATCGTCCTGATTTTTTTTTGAGTCTGCAGAGTCAGAAGTTTGGGCTTTTATATTGACTGTAAAAAATACAATACATAAGAACAAACCTTTTTTCAGTTGAAAAGAAGTCATAGTTTTTAGTTTTAGTGGCCATATAAATATACGAAATTTATTTAAAATTTAATGGGTGAAAGACTGTGAGATTTATGTTAGATGAGCTTAAATTGGTCTTTTTAGCTGTAACCGATAAAAAATTTTCTGAAATTATTTTTTCATTTTGTTTACTCACATAGTATATTTGTGATTTATTTTCAATCATAATTTTATCTGTTTAATAAAAGCATAAAAAATCATTTAAAAATGGCAAGAATATATCAGGTCGCATCTATGGGAGAAGCACATATAAGAGTTGCGATTGTAAGCAGGGGAGATGCAGATTTATTGGTTAATAGGGTTTCCTCGTGGGGTTTGGCTCATGGTGATGCACTTTGGTATATTACGCGTAACAAACAGGATGCTACTTGTGTTATTTCTTTCGTTTCTGTAGGAATGGCACAAGTTAAAATATGCTTTGTAGACACTTATAGCGAAGCAGGATGGCAGAAGGAAAGCCGATATAAGGGAAGATTAGCTTAATAAAAGTAGGAAGAAATCTTCAGCCTTTCATTATATTTTCCTGTATTTTGTGAAAAATACGCTGGATAAAGAAATTACCGTTCAGGGTAAACAACTTCCTGCCGGAAAATACAGCTTTTTCTTAATTCCTAAAGAAAGCGGAACATGGACTGCCATCTTCAACAAAGAGCCAAAACAATGGGGCGTCTCAAATACGAACAGGTAAATGCTTTAAATATAGAGGTAAAAACAAAAACACTGCCTGCAAAACAGGAAACTCTGGTTTACAAAATAAACAAGAACGGATTCTCGATGGATTGGGATCAAATCTCGGTTCCTGTGGAGATTAAGTAAGTTTGAATATGAAATTTAAAATCCCGGTTGTCCGGGATTTTTTTGTTTGGTATTGATGACTTTTAAGATAATCAACAAGCTTAAAATTTGCTTTATTGTTATCATATTTAGATTTACGGTTTTCCACAATTTCCTCATATGTGCTTTATCTATATTTGAAAAATAATAACCAACATCTATTATGATAACTTTTACAACAATTTTAGTGCTTTTATTTATCGTGTTACTGGTCAATTTCCTGATAGTAAGATTTAGAGAAAATAAATTCCCTGATAAAACTAAAAATGAAAACTTACGATCAACAGAAAAAGTTAGACAAACAGTTTTGACTTCGGGACTAGCAATGATATTTATTGCAATGCTATACATTAATTTTTTTTATAAAACAGAATCTGAAATAGCAGCTGAAAAAGAAAGGAAGGAAAAATCAGATAAGATTTCAGCAGAAAAATTAGCACGAGAAAATGATATAAAAAGATTGGGCTTAACATCAACTGAAGTTGAAATTTTACTTCAACATGAAATTCCCATCAATAATTTAGCAGATGAAGTCAAAAATGCTTATGAAATCTTAAAATCGCAAAAGTATTTTGTAGAGACTGAGATTATAAGGTTTACAGGGCTAGCTAAAAAAACTAAAGGTTCTGAATTTGCAAAAAGAATTGAGAAAACCAAAGATTCATTAATAAAAAATAAAGATGCAATTGGCAAAAAACAGATTGCTGATTTAGATAGAAAGACCTCTTTGGAAGAATCTAAAATGCGATTGAAATATGGAGAAAATCTTAGAAATTTGTTGTTAGATAAAGGTTTAGATATTAAAGTCGCGGTTTTTGGCAAAGACAATAAAAAAATAAGATTGACCTATATTCTCTTTAATGATGTATGGTTTCGAAAATTTGAAACATTGGACTATTTCGATATGATCCACGAAAAAGGCTTTAATCATATTGAGTTATCAGATGGATACGACTACGCTAGATGGATGCAATATGGTAAATAGCAAGCCTAAATTATAATATTAGTATTGACCAAAACTAACGCATAGATAGTTCAAAAGGATTTTTATTATATTAACAATATAAATCACAATTTTTTGAGTTCTCTATTAAATTATTTCTGTATTAGATAAGTATATAAAAAAACTAATAAAATTTTTATATTAATGTAGAGAACAGAAATTTTTATTCATTCACAAATTATTATCTTTATAAATATTAGTAAACTATTTTAACCATGAATTTATTAAATTCAAAAATCAGTAATCCCGACATTTATGTATATATAGAAGAATTTAATAAGAAAGAGAAGACTGTTCTTATCGATTTTTTTGATTCAAATTATTATCAAGTTTTTACCAATGAAATGGGTATTGAATATAATCTTGATAGCCCCACAATGGTTATGTTGAATGGTTATCGATATAATATTAAAGAAGACACAATTTACAAGATAAATTTAGATGTAATTGATTTTTTGAGAAATAATATTAATTTAATCTCACAAAACGAAAATTCTTTTCTAATTGGATTTACTATAAACGTAGAAAATATTGAGACAAAAATTTTTGGATCTTCGATTTCAGTAAAAAAATTAGATGGATATTTTAATAGATACATAGATTTATCAAAATTTACATTTGATATAAAGGGAAAATTAAAGGTGATTATAAGAAATGTGGGACATGGTAACTGGAATGAAATACTTTCTAATGATGAGGTGAAAATTGTTTTTGATGCAGGAGCATCATTAAATGAATCAAAGTCGAATATCAGAAAAATAATTGACAACAGAAATATTGAATATAATAACGCAAAACCCATTTTAATACTATCACATTGGGACAAAGATCATTACCATGCATTATTAGGAATGACTGATTCAGAGTTAAGAAATAATTTTTCGGCATTTATTTGTAGGAGTAATAAGCCAAATCTAACGTCAAGAAAACTTTTTTCTAGAATAGAAAATGCCTTAGGAATAGCAAAAACTTATCCAATCAGTGCAAATGTAAAAAATTCTAAACGTGGAGTAGTTTTGTTTAAAAATATTAACCCTATCACAGATCAAATTGTTTTGTATAATGCAGAAGAACATAAAGATAGGAATATTTCCGGCTTAGTTTTGTCAGTCAAATCAAAAAATAATAGTGTGATTTTATCTGGTGATTGTCATTATGGACAAATTTCGCGAGATATTCTTCCTCATCTGAATTTTAAACATCAACATCATCTTGTTGTGCCTCACCATGGAGGAAAAGCAGGTAATTACATTTACGAAATTCCAAAAAATGTTATTCCAGGAAGAGCAATAATTTCTTCAGGAAAAAATAGTTATGGACATCCTTTAAAAAAAAATATTAACTTATTAAAATCGAATCGTTACATAGTTGAGCAGACTATACTTACAAATAATGATATAATTATTCAGCTTTAAAAATTGATCAAAATTTAAAATCAACTTTACGATTTTGTATAATAGCCTAAATATATTCATTATTACTTAATTAAGAATGATATTCTGGTTTATTATAATATATGTATTTGAAATCCCAACTCTTGTTAGGATTTTCATTTATTTATATTTCCAAAAAATTCTTCTAAGGTAATCTCCTTTTTTCGACAAATTCTGATTAAAGTTTTTAAGGACATATTATAATCAGTCTTTGATGTTCCTAACGCAATATTTTTAATTCTTCTTATGGTACTTTCTTCTACGCCGCATTTTGACGCAAAATCTCTTTGCGATTCCGCTTTTGAAATCCAATTAGTGTAAATGTATTTGCAAATAGAAATGATTACGTCTTTTTCATCGTCCATGTTAACAAATTAAAAGAAAGAGAAAAAAAACAGTGCGGTTTTCTGTGCGCAATAATGAAATATTATTACATTTGTAAAATAAGTTACATAAGCAACCCCAAAAAACAATAAAAACACAAAACTTTCTTCGTATGAAAAAGAACAGCATAGATTTTGAATCCCGTTTTTGGTGCGGTCGGAAGAAATATTCCGCAATTTCGCTGATGGAAGTATTTTTCCAGTTCCATGATTTGGTAACCGCCAAAGAACATCTAAATCTCATCATGCAATACGCCGCACAGCGCAAAATACGGACTCCGGAAGATCCTTCTGTTATCTTTTATTTTTACCAGTCGCTACGGTCGTTTATTCGCGCAGCATATTCCCTTAGAAAAAAGCACGGAAAATGGTTGGTTCATGAACTTTCGGAACATAAAAACCCGATGTTGCAGGGTTCGCTGTCGGAAAAAGAATACTGCGATCCGGCAAAAGTTTTCAGAAAAGCCTTTAAAAAATACCGTCTCGAGGAATTCGAGGAGTTTCTGTCGGAAGTCGTGTATTTCTCGCTCGGAAACTTCAACAATGCACCGGAGCGCAATATCGTAGATCCGTATTTGCACCTCACCAAAATGCTGGATGCAGCATGGCTGATTCTGGAACGTGAAAATAACAGGGAAAAACTTCCGCATGAGGAGTCAATTGCTGAACTTCAGTTATGACAATATTTCATTTCAATCAAACGCGATCAGAAAATTATACCTTTATAGTTTAATTTAAAAAAAAGAGTTAGAGAGTCAAGTAAAATAATAAAAAAACCGGCATGAAGTAAACTTCTAATGCCGGTTTTTGTGAACTCGCTGGTAGGCTATCCAAACTATTTTTATAACGATATTGAAAATATTCTAGAGTTATGTAGTTGAAAATAAAGCATTTATGTTATTGTTTATTTTGTTTGATTCCTGCTAAGTTATCTTCATGGGATTGTAATTTTAAAATATTTCAATTCGTAGTTCGAATCTTTTGCGCGCCTACCAACCAATTATTTTTATCTGTAATGGTAATTTTTAGTGTGATTATTTGCCAGTTCTGACTTGGGTTTTCTTTTTTTATTCATAATTTTAAAATTAATCTGCAAGAGCTTGACTTACAAAATATTTGTCCTTTTAATATAGATGTTTGCTATATTTTTAGAGATGTAGCACTAATTAAACAAATTGGCTGTCAACAAAGATAAGATTGAAATTCTTATCCTATTTAGTCTAGGGATTTCCTAATCAAAAAAGGGATTTTTCTCCGTATGAATTGGAGCACTTGGACAAAGCAGCTTTACATTTTTTAGGGCAGATCGATTTAAAACCTAAACCATCAAAATTCAAATTTTAATAAAAATTATAATCTTACGGGTAACCGTAAAAATAAAAATATCTGCAAATGTAATTTAGCAATATGATTAAAATAACATTACCAAGTAGCGATGCGATCAAGGCTATCAACGACGCTAAAGAGGACTGCCTCCAACCAATTGGCTTTTTTATAAAGTACAAGGTTACATTTAATAAATTAACAATGGAAATCGAGCCAAATGAAGGATTTGAATATGATCCATCTGATATTTTTCATCTCGCATGGTACGCTAGAGAATACAAGTAAGGCTATTAAATTCTTGAACGGAAAGATTTAATTACAAAAATTCCCAGATTAGATTAGGGTACAATAGAAGAGATTACTTAAATGGTGGTCTCTTTTATGCATTAATTCTAACCAGAATTTTGATTAAAAATCTTTTGTTTCATTTTATATTAGATAAAAGGTATAAATTTCATTGGTTTAATTTTTACAGTATCTTAAAGAATAATCTTTGTTTTATTGGGAAATAATAATTTTTTAATGAGCAAACATATTTCATTCAATTGCAGATTATGAGTATATTCGTACGAATTCTGATTTAGTGTCGGCGAATAATAACTGGCCTAAACTATTGATTATTAGAAAAAAAATATATTGTATATTTAATTTTATATCTCAACGTGGAGAGATATAATTTAAAGGGAAAACGACTGTGTGGAGGTTATTCACTTTAAAAAAGTAACCATGAAACAATTATATAAAAATATTCTATTATCAATCGAACAACAGGAGAAGAATCTAGAACGAAGTACGAAAAGCACCATTGAAGAAGCTTATCATATGGTTTCTTTTCTTCGCCAATTATTAAGCGATCTTAAAACCCAAATTGCTAAAAATGGTTTTGCTACAGCCGACGACGAAGTAGTCTTTTTTAAGACTGTCAAGCCCGAGATTTTAGGAAAACTCATTTACTATAATAAGCTTGTCCGTTTGGAAGTTATTAACCCGGAACTTTATGATTTGGTACAAGCTTATTACAACGAGCAGATCAAGCTTTTAAATAAAGAATATAAAAAGCACCTGGAGAGTTCGGATTTTTACTGGTATTATCGTTCTGGTCGCTGCGATAAAGACAATTCCTATTTTAGATTAGGTAATATTAATTTCTTCGATGGTGTAGACAGTTTTTTCTTTGAAGTTGATATTGAGTTTTCTACCTATTATGATTATAAAGTCGCTCAGATCATAGCGATGGACTTGCTTTTTTCCTATTATTTGTCGAAAATTAGTCAGAAAGACTCCAATAACACCGGCAGTTCCCCTATGCCTGAAAATGGAAATTTTTCTTGGACGGATTCCAAGAATGCGTTAATTGAACTGATTTATGCACTACATGCCGCAGGTAGTGTGTCTAATGGAAGAGCTGGCCTGCGAAAAATGAGTAAACTATTTGAGGAAGTGTTTGAAATCAAATTGGGGGATATTCATCATGCATTCCATCAGATGAAGTTCAGGGCAGGAGAGAAAACCAGCTATTTACTTTTCTTAAAAAGTTCTCTAGAACAATATATGGATAGAGAACTTTAAGGTAGGTAGTAAATCTATTGTACAAGACAGGTAATCAAATCGATGACCTGTTTTTTATTGCCGAAATTTATGCTGTCCCGTTATACTGAATTTATTCGTAGGAATAATTAACCTGAAATTTACACAGCTGGTTTCGACAGTTCATACTTTTAGTATGTACCAATATACTAGTCATAGGATACCAATGCAAACTGGCGCCACTATTAAAAAAATAACGAAAAAAAAGTTCATTTCTCTTGGTATATCCTTGATACTACCTTGTACGATTTAGCGGAAAATCAAGGCCAATTTTGGTATGTAAACCAAATGTAAAAGGCTATGAATATAGATCGAGTTGAATTCCTCGCTTGGATGGATCGTATCATGAAGCGATTTGATATACTCGCAGGGGATCTTGAAATCCGCGACAAAAAGAGATTGAGTATCGACGGTGATGAACTGCTCGATAATCAAGACGTGCTTCAAATGCTAAAGATCACTTACCGATGTCTTCAGCGTTACCGTACAATCGGCAGAATAAAGTTTTTCACTATCAGTGGTAAAATTTATTACAAGAGTTCTGATGTGCAACAGTTTATTAGAGACAGTTATCACGGCGGAAAATATAGGCAAAAATAGGTTTCTAACGGAATAGATATAATACTGTAACGATTCCCATTCTACTTTCGATAAACTTAAAACTTTTTTATTATGAACGAACAAACAATCACTGACGAAAAGGTAGCCAAAGCGTTAGAGCCGCTGTCCGATATCCTATTGGTTCTTGACAAAGTTAAGAACAGGATCGAAGCTGTAAAAGGAGTTGATAAGGATGGGAAACTGGAAACAGGAGAGCCCAAACAGAAGAATTTGTTGGATTTTATTCGCGTAGACAAAAGCGATATTTTCAGCAATTTCTTTTCTAATTTCTGGCGAAAACTCAACGATCCTACAGGATACAAGTTCTTTAAAATTGCCGACATCGATATGGAGGCGATAGCGAAGAAATTACAATCTGCTCTCGATAATCCAACACCGGAAGGAAATAAATTGCTGGACGCATTGGAAGTGAAACATGACAATAAACAAAAAAAACAAGATATGGAAACGAAACAAGAAGTTAATCAAGGGAAAACCAAAGATGATGCAAAAAATGTGAATCGTTATAATGCAGATGAAATTGACTGGAATACAGCTCATAAATTTGGCTTGAACAGGGAGCTGTTAGAGAAAAATGGACAATTGGACAAATTGCTAAAAGGATACAAATCAGATACAATATTTAAGATTGAAGGAAATTTTGAAGGGCTCGCATTAAAAGGCGATGCTCGTCTTTCTTTAAGACAAGTCGATAATAAGATTGTTATTTTGACGCATGGTATACGACATAAAGCTCCTTTGGAAAATCCTTTTTATGGCCATAGATTTACAAGAGAGGATAAGGAGAACCTGATAAAAACTGGAAATATGGGACGGGTGGCTGAACTGACGAATACACAGGGTATTACAGTAAAGTCATTGATCAGTTTGGATAAATATACAAAGGAGCCGGTATCATATCCGCTTGAATGGATTAAAATCAATGATAAATTTGGTGGCGTAAAGTTAAGTAAGGAACAAAAGCAGGAACTCATGGAAGGAAAGCCCGTGCTCGTTGATGGTATGGTAAATACAAAAACAGAGGAACTGTTCAGCCAAACGTTGCAGTTCAGCGCTGATGACAGAAAAATTGTATTTGCCGGCAATAAAGAAACCCTGAATATTGAACAACAGCTTACAAGGGTAATTCCACCTGTCTTTAGAGACCGACAGCTTAGCGAAAAAGAACAGGATCAGCTAAAAGAGGGTAAAGCTATTTATCTGGAAGATCTTGTCAATAAGGATCAAAATAGAATATATTCAGGTTATGCCTTCTACAATGAACAAAAAGGAAAGGTTGACTTCTCCTTCCAAAAACCTCATTTGGAAAATCAGCTGGAGCAAGTCCTGGGTGATACAAATCAAGAGAAGAAACAGCGACAATCTCCGGTGCAAAAAGATGATTCAAAACAGGCCGCACGTAATACTGCAAAGACTGATGCGCAAGAAAGAAAGACCCCTACAAGACGACCGAAACTTCACTAAAGTAAGCCATTATGAAAGCAATCTTAGCAGAAAAGCCCTCTGTAGCACATGAACTAGCCCGAATTGTAGGAGCAACTGAAAGAAAAGATGGATATTTTTTGGGGGGTGATTTTATGGTCACATGGGCTTATGGACATCTTGTAGGACTGGCGATGCCTGCGGACTATGGAATAAAGGGGTTCAATAGGGAATCCCTTCCCATCATACCAGAAAATTTTATGCTTACCTGTAGAAAAGTAAAGGCTGGTAATGGTTATGTTTACGATGAAGGTTCAAAACGGCAATTAGAAATAATTGGCGAAGTTTTCGAAAAGTGCGACAGTATTATTGTTGCTACCGATGCGGGTAGGGAGGGTGAAGTAATTTTCCGATACATATATGAATATTTAGGCTGCGGTAAATCATTTGAGAGGCTTTGGATCAGTAGTTTAACCGAGAAAGCAATCATAAGCGGATTAAACAATTTGAAGCCTGGTGCTGATTTTGATGGTCTCTATTATGCCGGACGCGAGCGGTCACAGTCTGACTGGATGATCGGGATCAATGCCACGCAAGCCCTGACGATCAGTTTAGGGGATGGTTTATATTCTTTAGGGCGTGTTCAGACACCTACTTTATCGCTTATCTGTAAAAGATATATAGATCATAAATCGTTTGAAGTAAAAAGCTATTTCCAGATTGAGCTGGAACATCAAAAAGAGGGGACTATTTTCAAGAGTTTATCGGTTGATAAATGGGAAGAACGAACTAAAGTAGAATCTGCAATAAGATCTATTGGGCGTGCTGGAACTGTACTTGTTGTGGATGTTGAAAAGAAATCCGGTTCATTGCAGGCACCATTACTTTTTGATTTGACAGGCTTACAAAAAGAGGCCAATAGGAAACTGGGTTTTTCCGCAGAAAAAACGTTGGAAATAGCGCAGATCTTGTATGAAAAGAAATTGATAAGTTACCCCCGTACGGGATCAAAGTACATTCCAGAGGACGTTTGGAGCGAAATTCCAAATCTGATTGTCGCTTTAGGGGCTTCCAATGCTTTTAAAGAAAAGGTCGAAGAGGTTAAATGGGAGAGATATAACAAACATATCGTCAATGACGTGAAGGTAACTGACCATCATGGAATTTTAATAACCGAGAATATTCCTAGCATTTTGAACGCGCACGAAAATGCATTGTATGATTTAATAGCCTGCCGACTTCTTGAAGCTATTTCACCAGCCTGCCACAGGGAAACTACTTCGGCAATATTAGAAATACTCCATTATAATTTTGTAATTAAAGCAATAAAGATTACGTCCCCAGGCTGGAAGTCGATCAATGGGATTTTTAATGAAGAAGAGGACAATGCTATTTATGACCTGCCAGATTTACAGAAGGGCGATCTCTTGCAGTTAAGCACTGCGACGCTTCTTTCCAAGAAAACAAAGCCACCCGCATTATATACTGAAGCAGAACTTTTATCAGCAATGGAAAATGCCGGTAATAGCATTACGGATATTGAGGAGAGAAAAGCACTTAAAACCATTGGGATAGGTACACCTGCTACCCGTGCTTCGGTTATTGAAACGCTTTTCGACAGGGATTATATCCGTCGGGAGAAGAAGTCGATCATTCCTACTGAGAAGGGCCTTCTTGTTTATCAGATAGTAGAAGATAAAAAGATAGCAGATGTTTCTATGACGGCGCAATGGGAACTTTCATTCGAAAAGATACAGAATAATGAAATGTCTGCTAAGGAATTTCATGCTGAACTTGAGAAGCTAACCCAAGAGGTTACCAAGGAGCTCCTGACCGAGAAAATTGCGGAGACGGGTCCTCAAGATCTTTACTGCCCTAAATGTAGTAGTAAAGCCTGTTTGCGTGAAAAGGTAATCAAATGCTGTAGTGATGAATGCGGATGGATACTTTTTCGAAAGGTGTGCGGAATACAATTAACATATAAAATTGTAGAAGCTTTGCTTACCAAGAAAAGAACACCATTGATCCGCAAGATGGTCGGTCACAGTGGAAAGCCATTTGATGCCTATATTGTGTTATCAGAGGATGGTACTACTTCTTTTGAATTTGAGCAGAAAAAGAAACGAAAGTTCCGATAATTTTCATGATGTGATTTGGTGTGAAGCCTGAGATCCCCGGTGATTTCAGGCTTCTTTTTTTTTATCTCATTTTTTCAATTAGGAAAATGACGGACTTCTTAGGTTAGAATACCCCCTAAACTGCTTTACGAGGGCTTCTGTGGCTAGGTTTACCTAACAAGTAAACAATTGACACATGAAAAAAGAGCAAAAGGATTTTTCCTACTACCAATTAAAGCTACAGGAACATATAGAAGCGAGTTTTCCTGAAAAATTAGAGGATACGAAATTTATCGCCCAACGGGCGCGGTGGGCAGCTAATGCTTATGATGGAGCTTTCAGGTCAGGCAACCATATTACTAAATGCGATGAAATAGCCGATTACATACTTTATGAGGGGCTTCACTTTTCAAAATTCACTACGCTTTTTGAGGTGCTGACATACGAGTTCAGCGACCTGCTGTTTGATTTTGAATTCAGGGATTTTGCATTAAAAATACTTCCTACCTGCGAAGAGGTTTTTGCAAAGTATGATCTAACCGATGATTTTGCATATTCAAATGATTATGACCTGCTATACATAGAAATGACAGGTTTCATCGCCATATGGATCGAGCAACATGGCATTCAATAAGAGGCAGCACCTCCAGCAGAATATTGATGCTCTGAAAATTGCTTTCAATGTTGAAAATAAAAAACGTAAACCAACATCGGGCGAAGAGCAACAATTGTCATTATATGTGGGATTTGGCGGGCTAAAATGTGTGCTTAATCCAGCCGAATTACCAGAAGACATTGAAAAATGGAATAGCAGTGAAAAGCCATTGTTTGCTCTGACAAAAGAACTCTACGGTTTATTACGTGAACACGCTAAAAATGATATTGAATATAAAAATTGGGTCAGCGGTGTTAAGAGTTCTGTATTAGATGCATTCTATACACCAAAAGAAATAACCGAAGTTATCGTGTCAGTAATAGGAGGGGATGATTTAGGAATCAATAAAGTACTCGAACCCTCAGCGGGTGTTGGCGCCTTTATTCATCCTTTTAAAAACAAAACGAACCTTCGTGTTACGGCCTATGAACAAGATCCTTTGACCGGAAAGATTTTGAAACTACTGCATCCAGAGGCAGATGTACGAGTGACTGGTTTTGAAAGTATCGCTGATCAGGAAGAAGGACTTTATGACCTAATTGTAAGTAATATACCCTTTGGGACGAGTTCCGTATTTGATCTTTCCTTTGCGAGAGGTAAGGATGAAGCACGTAAAATTGCAACCAAAAGTGTTCACAACTATTTCTTTTTAAAGGCTACAGATAAGCTTAGGGAGGGCGGTATCCTGGCCTTTATAACCTCACAGGGTATTATGGACAGTCCATCCAATCAGCCCGTCCGCGAGGCACTGATGCGGGAGCACCTGTTAGTCACTGCAATAAGACTTCCTAATAATCTATTTGAAGGGGCAGGAACGGAGGTAGGGAGTGATCTGATCGTTTTGCAAAAGAGCAGCGATAGAGATTCGTTATCACATCGGGCAAAAGATTTTATCCATACAGTATCAGGTGACCAGGGTTCACACTGCAATACCTTGTTTTTTAATCCTAACCATATTGTATCCACCCGATACATTGAGGATACAGATGCATATGGTAAAAAGAGGACAATCTATCTGCATGATGGCGGAACAGAAGGGATCGCCAGTGATCTCAAAGAAAAGCTTGCAGCCGATTTCAGCACCTTTTTTAATTTCAAACTATACAATGGTTTTGCTGTTAAAATGGATTCAGATTCGCAACAAAAGGATATTTTGCAAACTCCCTTGGGAGGAGATTCTACTTCTAAAAGTAAAAATACACGGAATAATGATGAGCAACCTGTTCAACTAAGTTTATTTTCTGACCAACAAATTGATAGTTTTACGCAACGTTCGTTTTCAAAAAAAACAGTTCGTAAAACGAAGCAACAAAGTAAAGTACAGCAACTTTCGTTATTCGAACATGCATCTACAAATGATAAGACAAAGACGACAGATTCTGACCAAAGCATCAGAGATAATAATACAAAACGGAGTAAAAAAACTGCTGATCTAAAAGATAATCAATCGAATAGAGCACATGCGCTTTCTCTTTTTTCAGAAATTACTGAACAGGCCGAACTAATGGAGTCAGTTGTGTTTGAAGGAGAAAAAAAAGAATACTATAGGGATAACACTTTGGTGGCTTACAATGGTAATGTTGGATCAATCAAATGGAATTTCCGGAAAGGACAGTACATTTTTCACCCGCTTATACTTGCTGTAAAGCAAAAAAGTAGGATCGAAGATTATATAAAATTTAGGGACTGTTATCATAACTTATATCACTATGAGGTAACTCAGAAAGAAGAAGATACTTTAGGTCGGAGATTGCTCAATATTCAGTATGACGCATTTGTAAAGAAATATGGCAATTTAAATGCTGCGGAGAATATCAAAGTTATTAAAACAGATGCTTCGGGAAATGAAATCCCTTATCTGGAACGTGTTATTGGAGGAATAATACACAAAGCGGACATTTTTGACCATCCCGTTAGTTTTTCAACTGATGATTTAGCAGTCAATAGCGCCAGTGAAGCGTTATCGGCTTCCCTTAATCTTTCTGCTAAAGTTGATCTTGATTTCATGTTTAACATTTCTGGAATTTCAGTTGAAGAGCTGAAAGAGCAGTTGAAAGGAAGGATTTATTTTAATCCGCTCCTGGGATTATACGAAACCTCGCAAACATTTTTATCTGGGAATGTTGTCGAAAAGACAAAGCAGCTTAGCAAATTTTTTTCGGAGCATGTCACAGACCAACAGGGTGAAGAAAGTTTAAAAGCTCTCCAAGAGGTTCGACCTACTTTAATATCATTTGAAGAGCTGGATTTTAATCTTGGTGAACGCTGGATTGACACAGACATTTATAGCAGGTTTGCCAGCCATCTTTTTGAAACGAAAGTCTCAATTCAATATACTGAAAGTTCGGATGACTTTTCAGTGCAATGCAGCGGCAGCAATATAATCATAACAGAAAAGTATGCGGTAAAGTCAGACAGTAGAAATTTTGACGGACTGAATCTCTTACGGCATGCATTAGTCAATACCACACCGGATATTACAAAGAAAGCGTATTTAGCAGACGGTACTGAGGTAAAGGTGCGGGATATGGAAGCTATTCAAGCTGCAAATAGCAAAATTGATGATATTAGAAGGGCTTTTACGGACTGGTTATTCGACCAAAGTGAAGAATTTAAAGATGGACTCACTGAAAAGTATAATGACTTATTTAATTGTCATGTGCGGCCACAATACGACGGTAGCCATCAGGCTTTTCCTGGGCTCAACCGAAGAGCTGTAGGTATTGAAGATCTATATGGTAGTCAGAAAGATGCGGTATGGATGATCAAATGTAATGGTGGCGGGATCTGCGACCACGAGGTTGGTGCTGGAAAGACGTTAATTATGTGTACTGCTGCCCAAGAAATGAAGCGGCTGGGATTGGTTCATAAGCCGATGATTATTGCTTTAAAAGCCAATGTACATGAAATCGCCGAGACTTATCGCAAAGCATATCCCCACGCCAAACTATTATATCCTGGAAAAAAGGATTTTACTCCGCAGAACCGACTGAGAATCTTCGGCGAAATAAAAAATAATGATTGGGACTGTATTATTCTTACGCATGAGCAGTTCAGTATGATTCCCCAATCGTCAGAACTTCAAAAAGAAATTTTGAATATTGAACTGGAAGGAATTGAGCGTAATCTTGAAGTTTTGAGATCGCAGGGTAAAGATGTTTCCGGTGCAATGCTTAAAGGAGTTGAGATCAGGAAAAAAAACCTAAATGTAAAGCTGAAAATCCTGGAAAGCGACATTGAAAACCGAAAAGATGATGTGGTTGACTTTAAAATGATGTGTATTGACCACTTGTTCGTGGACGAGAGCCACCGATTTAAAAACCTGATGTTCAATACCCGGCATGAACGTGTTGCAGGATTGGGAAATGCACAGGGGAGTCAGCGGGCTTTAAATCTACTGTTTGCAATCAGAACCATACAGGAGCGTACGGGGAAAGATCTTGGAGCCACCTTTTTGTCAGGTACCACAATAAGTAATTCTTTAACGGAGCTATATCTGTTGTTCAAATACCTGCGTCCAAAAGCACTGGAAAGACAGGGGATAAACTGTTTCGACGCATGGGCGGCAATTTATGCTCGAAAATCGGTTGATTATGAATTTTCGGTAGCCAATAATATTGTTCAAAAAGAAAGGTTCAGGCATTTCATTAAGGTTCCTGAACTGGCGCAATTTTATTCGGAGATAACAGACTATAGGACAGCTAAGGATATAGGAATTGACCGTCCTGAGAAAAAAGAAAGCTTAGTTCATATCCCCCCAACACCGGATCAGGAAAGATTCATAAAGAAATTAATGGAGTTCGCGGAAACCGGAAAGGCCGAATTGTTGGGAAGAGAGCCACTTTCTCCGACAGAAGAGAAAGCTAAAATGTTGATCGCAACAGATTATGCGCGGAAAATGTCGCTTGATATGCGTATGATCTCCTCTGAGTACGGTGATCACCCCGGTAATAAGGCATCTGTTTGTGCCGCGAACCTTGCCAAATATTATAGAAGATTCGATGCTCAAAAAGGGACACAATTTGTTTTTTCAGACTTGGGAACCTACAAGCCGGATCAGTGGAATATTTACTCGGAAATCAAGGGCAAGCTAATGCATGACTATGATATTCCGGCTCATCAGATCCGCTTTATCCAGGAGGCTAAAACTGGCGACCATCGGAAAGAACTTATTAAAGCTACCAATGAGGGAAAAATACGGATACTCTTTGGTTCAACGGAAATGCTGGGTACGGGTGTTAATGCTCAAAAGCGTGCGGTCGCTGTACATCATCTGGATATTCCTTGGCGGCCTTCTGATCTGGCCCAGCGTGATGGACGTGCCATAAGAAAGGGGAATGAGATTGCCAAGCACTTTGGAAACAATATAGTAGATGTCTTTATTTATGCCGTTGAAAAGTCTTTAGACAGCTACAAATTTAACACACTATATAATAAACAGATTTTTATTGACCAATTGAAGAGTAATAATGTAGGTGTGCGGACTATCGATGAGGGAGCCATGGATGAAAAAACGGGAATGAGCTATTCGGAGTATCAGGCTATTTTGTCAGGTAACACAGATTTGCTGGAGAAAGCTAAATTGCAGAAGCGGATTGCAGCCCTCGAAGGAGAAAAAATGTCATTCATGCGGTCTAAGAGAAGTTCATTATATAAACTTGAAACTATTTCAGAAGATTTGAAGACTGGCAAGTCACTTCTTGAACGTCTAAAAACAGATTGGACTAATTTTAATGAACGTGTTAAAAAAACTGATACTGGAAACATTATAAACGCTATTAGTCTCGATGGCTTGAATGAAAAGGCTACAGTGAAAGAAATCGGTGACCACCTGAATAAGTTATCATTTACTATGAGAACAGGAGGAGATTATAGGGAAATTGGCTCATTATATGGCTTTAGACTTTTGGTGAAAACAGAATTTTCTGAAAAGAAGGATTCTTTAGAAAGAGATAACCGTTTTTTCATCAGTGGTGAAGGTAACTTAAAATACACACATAATAATGGAATTATGGCAAGTGACCCGGAGCGTGCTTCCTTGAATTTTCTAAGCGCTTTGCAGAAGATTCCGGGATTGATAGAAGTGGAGGAAAAGAAGGTTTCTGCATTAACAAAAGATGAGCTGGTACTTCGTGAAATTGTATCTGGAGACTGGAAAAAGGACGGAAGTTTAGAGGAGTTGAGAATTCAGTTAGCTGCGATGGAGCGGAAAATCCTATTATCCCTGGATGCGGGTAAAGAGAACGTTCGACAAGTAGAAGATATTGTAACAAAGAATGAACCTTCAAAAAAAATATCGCATCTTAAACCGTGAGAATATACAATCAGGTGCCGGTAACTCTATAAAAATAGCCCCTTCATATGATGTATGGAGGGGCTGGATTTTAGGCTTTAGAAGCTTCCACAGACGTTTTTCTAAACTCCTTAAAAAGTTTTTCAAGTTCTAGAGATGCTTTGCGAGCTCTTGTTCCTGCAGCTTTGTTTCCTTTTTCGGCTTGTAATTCCGCATCAGTTTTGAATGCTTCTACAGCAACGTTAATTTTTTCGATAAGTTCTTTCATGTTCAAGTAGAATAATTTTTCAGAGCAAAAATAGACTTTTATTAATTTTAAACCAAAAAAACACATGTACTTGCCTTCAAACAGCAAAATTAATCCGGTCGGATCAGATGAGCAAGATCAGGATCATTCTGTATACGTGACATTTCTTTCTCTATAATAACAGTGACATCCTGTTTAATCTGTTTATAATTTTCGTTAATTTCCTGTTCCATATTATCTTCACCAGATTCGGATAGGAAAGAACGTATCTGCGGAATGGGTTGATAATTCTTGGTCTCGTTGGCGACCTTCTCGGTATCTACAACGATCTGGGCATGGAATATCTTTTGTTCTATTTTTTCACCAAAATTGTCAGCTACGGCTCCAACAAACATCCCCTGTGATAAGGTTGAGATCTTTGATGCAGGAATCAGGCTATCGAGCTGTGTGGAGATGGAAGAGCTGGTATCATTTCTGTTGATACTAATGGATTGTCTTTTTTGTACAATTTTCCCGAACCTTTCTGATAATGTTTTTGCAGTGTCGCCAACCACTTGTCCCGCAAAAATATTACCTACTATATTTTGGATTACTTTAGATTCTTTATCGCCATAATCTCGCGTTAACATTGAAAAGTCTTGCAATCCCAAGCATACGGATATTAAATTACTCCTGGCGGAGGCTATCAAGTTGTCCAAGCCTCGAAAATAAATTTGGGGTAGCTCATCGATAATCAGCGAGCACTTTAGCTGCTTTTTTTTATTGATTAGACGAACAATTCTTGAATTATAAAGTCCTAGCGCAGCGGAATATATATTTTGTCTGTCCGGGTTACTACCAACACATAAGATCTTGGGTTCATTTGGATTATTGATGTCAAGTGAAAAATCATTCCCGGTCATTACCCAGTATAATTTTGGAGATATGATTCTTGATAATGGTATTTTTGCGGATGCGATCTGACCCTGTAGCTGGTCTTGTGCTCCACCTTCCCACGCATCCAAAAAAGGGCTTAAGTAGTTCTCAAGTTCTGGATAGCTTGTCAGAATCGTAAATAGATCGGAGTATTTCTTATTTAGAAGTTCAATGGCATGGGGAAACGTACAATAAATACCGTTTTGATATATCTTGAGGAACCAAATAATGGAGGCGAGCAGAATGATGGGTGATTCTACAAAAAAATCTCCCTGTTTCTGAATCCATGTCCTGTTTAAATTTAACATTATCGTATAGGCAGATTCGTACGCATCGGAAATATCACTCAAAAATGAGGGGCTTAAAGGATTACATCGATGACTGCGACGGGGATCATCAAAGTTTAAGACGTAAAACTGTGGTTTAACGTTATACTTATCATAATGTTTCAACAAATGGTTATAAACGATTAATGAAAGATCGTCGAATTTGAAATCGAATACATACATAGAGAATCCTTTCTCAATGTGCTGCTTGATATAATTGTTTATAATAGCATAACTTTTTCCTGATCCTGGAGTACCGGCGACTATTGCAGCACGGAAAGGATTAACAACATTTATCCATCCATCGTTCCATTTTCCTTGATAATAGAATTGTGTAGGTAGATTAATGGAGTATTCATTTTCGATAAGACGGCTTTCCTGCATGAAACTTTCATTTTCGTTGTTGAAAGGGTCGTCCATTAACCTGTTTTTTAGTAGCCTGCTCATCCATAAGCCAGCTACCATCAGCAGGATAAATCCCGCTGAAGTAGTAAGTATATAAAGTGGATTTGAAATTTTAAGGAGCGGAAAATTTAAAAGAAAAAGAACTGAACCGGATATCAGGCATATGTAAATGTTTTTCCATTTAATTTTTTCATTTTTTACACCTTTGGTCCCAAGGCAACTGAGCGCCAATAAGATCAACGCAAATACTTTACTATATAGCGAATTGTCGAACAGGCCGGCTGTCCTTTGAAAGTTCTTTAATATCCTTTCCAGAACCTCAAGTGTCCATCCCTGGTCGTAGAAAAAAGAATAACAGAACCAGTAGAAATTCATAAGTACCAATAGGATACTAACTGCACGCATAAAGGCCATAATTTTGGCTAATCCTCGCAAATCGTCTTCTTGCATAAGTGAAAATTTTCACCATAGATATTATCTCAGCGGATGAAAATTTGGGAAGTTGTTCCAAGCGGTATAAGTTGTCCTGTAATGTCTTATATCAAGGGTAAAAACCAGTTTTTAGAGACACGAAAAATTGGTGTGAAATGTGGGTTTTTAAAATTGGAATATTTTCAGAGAATTTCTATTTTGAGATAAAATTCATATTATTAAAAAGAATTTCGAAAGTAAATATATTATCATGCTGGATACAATCGGACAATATGAAGAACATTTTAATAAGCAGACTTTTAGAATTACATTTAAAACCCGTGATTTCCAGATTGTTTTATTGAAAAAAGATTTAACGAAGGACCAAGAAGAATTTTCCGTTTTATTAGATGGGCTGGTTCAGACTCTTATTAAGCGAGATGGAAAATGGCATTTTGCACATGGCGAAGATAACGATCTGGCAGAAGACATCTGGCGCCAAATAGCTCTTCGTTATAGGTTATGATATCCAAGTTAGCCTAATCGTCTACATTTTTGGGAATTCAATCAATATAAATTATAGGTCATTTATGAAAGTAGATTTGAGGATACCTAAAAAGTTTGTTATATATCCAAAAGGGGCGGTCTTTTCAAATTTTGATAATGAGGTGGATCATAATGTGGCATTTTGGATACAGGGAAAGAATTACTGTGCTGAATGTACGGCCAGTAATTTTCACGGGCTTGTATGGTGGAATGATGAACTGGGATATTGGTGCGTTGAAATATGGCAGGATCGCGTCTATAAAAGTTCATATATGGCAGAGAGATTAGAAGACCTTATTCAAGAAGTGCAGGCCACTTACGGTTTTTTGTAGGCTGTACCATCTTTCTGACGCTTTTGTTGGCGATTATCAGGTGGGACGTTTTTTTCGTTTTTTCTTCATCTGATATTCAAAGGCTTGCTCTTCGGGATCTTCGGCAAATGTGCCAGTGAGTAGTGATTCGAGGAACCCAAAACCATCAATGTTAGAAAGATTTACCATAAAATCAAAAAACGGATGTAAGTGATCAGATGTGGTTGTATTATTAGTTGAATTTGTCTGATTAATAATAATTGGCTGTACTATTTTATTTTGGTTCAGTTTTAAGTCGTGACTAGAAAATAGTTCTTGAAAGACATTCGCTGAGAGTTGCTTTCCTAGTTGGGAACCGTTAAACACATTCCTTGTATTATGGTCTATGAAGGTAATGCCGTAAATTCTTTCTTGCTCATTTCTCCTGATAACAGTATTAATGCCATGCTGGATCAAATAGTCCTTAAAAGTCATTTCGTTGGAATTTAGCTGCATTGCCTGCTGGATTACTTCTATAATGGAAGATTTAGCTGATGCGCTGTTCGCTCTACTTTTATCAAAATGAGCCCTGAGTTCTTGTAGTCCTGCCTGTTTACCAAACAATGAAGATTTAAAGGGATTGCTTACTTTATTCCCATTTTCATTTGTAGCGAAATAAACCAATCCCTCTTTGATTTCCCCTCGATATTCCTTTTTGATGTGCTCAGACGTTATATTAAAAAGCGACAACAATGCGTTGTAACTGCCCAGGCTCTGGAATTGGTAATATTTTGGAAGATGACGAACAATAGATGCGATCTGAGCTTTGATATTTCCTGTGGCAAAATTCACAGGATTTAATGGGATGCTGGACTCAAAGAACTGCTTTTCAGGTGCAGGCGATAGGTTAAACTTTGTTTCGAGTTCTCTACAGATATCCATTGATTTTTTCTTTTCAAATGAATCCGGAATTTTAATACCCTTACAATCAACTGTTGTTGATACAATGTGTATATGCGTACGTTCGATGTCAGTATGCTTGAAGACGACATAAGGTTGTTCGCCATAGCCCAATTTTTGCATGTATTCCTCAGCAATCTTTATATAGTCCTCATCAGAAATACTATCGTTTGGATCTGGATTAAGTGAAATATGAAGCGCTGTTTTTTCGGTGTTTTTATTTGCCAGTAAATAAGGGGCAAAAGAAGTTAAGAGTTGCATTGCCGTATAATTTCCGTCAGCAGTTTCCTTCATATGATGAAGGTGCAAAATCTCGCCATTATTATTGAGAACTTTGCTGTGGTTGTACAGTAAAGCTCCATATATATTAGTTCCTCTTCCGATTTTTGCGACCATTAATTTTCTTTTTTTAGCAGGTACTCTGTTTCAAACTGTTTGGTGAGAATCAGTATTTCCTTACATAAATTGGCTAATTCAAGGGTGTGTTTTTCCAATTTACCAACATATAGTATCGTTTTTTTATCACTGAAGTTTGTATGTAGCACCTTAACAACCTGGTTATAATTTACGCCGATGGCTCTGAATTGTGCGAAGAAATGCGATAATTTTGTTGTGTATTCGTTTGCGCCAGCATCTATTTTAATTGATTTTATGCGTCTCTCAAATAATAATGATACAATAAACTTTGCTTTTGTATCCAGTCCACTCTGCTCGAAAAGTGATAAAAACTTAGTGTTTTCTGCATCTGTCAATCGGAATACATAGCGGTGTATCGCCCTGTTTATTTTTGGATTTCTCCCGCCTTTGTGTTGAGCTTTCATATCTTTTTGCCAAAACATATCTGATTTTAGAATAGCAAACTGGGTTTTTGCTTATTCTTTCCTAAGTCGGCGTTTAATAGCCGAAAAGAAAACTATACCTAATAAAAAAATTAAATAGTACATCCGACTTCGGAGGATGTGCTAAGCTCTCGGCAGGAGCAAGTCGTTTTGGGGCACAAAACGAGTTTTGAGGCACTCAAAACACAACTTGCTCTGTTCACGGGAACAGAAATAAAAAAAATATTACACTGGATGTTAATCCTAAATGGATTAAGTCAATTTCGGAAAAGATAGGTTAGTATGCTCATGGTAGCTAAAATGTCTAGTAAAACTGTTTTCCTTTACAGCAATTGGGGAAGATTGGTAAAACTGCATTTTGGTCAGTAAAGTAATATGTCAATAAGTAGGTAATAAAAGTATTAGGTTTTAAAAACATAAAAGTGTAAAAGCATAAAAGCGGTAAAGTTGGCAAAATGTCTTATGCATCTACGTGTGAATGGTTTTACATTTTCATTTATGGTCATATTTTCTACTTGGTAATAATACAAAAGGTAATAGAACAAATTATGTCTAAGGTTTTGTAAATAACCATTTTAGAAGTTAAAAGGTAAAATATATTTCTGTGTTCCCGCTTTGGGGGTTAAATGGTAAAATGATTAATAATATATAAGCAATGGAAAAAACGAAGAAAACTTTAAAGGTCAGCATTTATACTCAAAAAGGAGGGGTAGGGAAGTCCACAATCACAACTTTGTTGGCAAGTGTCCTGCATTATCGATTAGGTTTTAATGTTATGGTTATGGACTGTGACTTCCCACAGCATAGTCTGAGTAATATGCGAGAAAGAGATAAAGTAAGTATCATGAAAAGTGAATATCACAAGAAGGCAGCTATGAAGCAGTTCCAGACCATTAATAAGAAAGCGTACCCGATTATAAAGAGTAAGGCGGATACAGCTCTGGAAGCAGCTTTAGAGAATATAAGTCAGCTTTCTGTTGAGCCAGATATTGTATTCTTTGATTTACCGGGTACAGCCAATACTAAAGGCGTGTTAACCGCGTTAAAGTCGATGGATTTTATTTTTTCTCCGATTACTGCTGATCGTCTGGTCGTGGAGAGTACACTTTCGTTCAGTAAGGCCTTTCTTCAGCTTCCTCCCTCAGATGATGAGAACGAAGGGCTAGCCCTCTGGCTGTTTTGGAACCAGGTTGACGGTCGTGAAAAGACTGGTCTCTACAATGCATACCAAGAGGTGATCGAGGAGCTTGGTCTACTTATGATGAAAACAGGTATTCGGGATAGTAAGCGGTTTAGAAAAGAGACGGATGATACGATTAATTACGTTTTTCGATCCAGTCTGCTACCAGCTGAATTGCAGCTATTGAAGGTTACTCGCTTTGACCTGTTTATAACGGAGTTTCTAAAGATCATTCACTTATAAATTTTAAAGAAATGGCAAGAGGAAAGGAACGAAAAGATTTTGACAGACCTGTCGTCGATGAAGATTATCTTATGCAGATTATGAGTGGGGATGAGCCGGCACCAGATAAGATTATCGATAAACAGGATGAACAAAAAGAGAGCAAACCCCGCGAACGGGCAAAGTCATCATTAGCTAAGAAAGTTGATTATGAAGAAACGTTTCTGGTCAACCGTTTTCCTTCGGGAAGAAGTGGTAAGGTTGTATACATTCGATCGGAATTCCATGAACGTTTGCTACGGATCGTACAATTGACAAGGGAAGATAAAGTAACGCTGTACTCTTACATCGACAATATTTTGGAATATCATTTCAGGGAATTTGGAGGTGACATCACTGATTACTTCAATGACCGCTTTAAACCGATAATATAATTGACAATGAAAAAGACACAAAACAAAGTTGAAGTTACCATTAAGGTAAATCAAGAAACAGGAATTGCTAAGGGAACATATGAAAAGTTGTTCCTGAACAAAAAAAATATGGAAAAAAGAGGTGAAAAAAGTATCTATTTGCGGGAAGAGTACGACCAACGTTTATCCCGGATTGCCCAAATCATTAGCGGAGATAAGATCCCCCTCCACAGCTACCTCGACAATATACTTTCACATCTTTTTGACCTATTTGAGTCGATGATAATTGAGGAATTTGAAGCTAACTGTAAACCTATTTTTTGATTTGTTATGGAAGCTGTAATACAAATTGTGATCCTGTTCTGCCTTTTTACAATTATCGTTTTGCTTGCTATTGATAAGGTTAAAATAGTTAAGTCCGTGGAAACACCGGAACCGAAGGCGGTTTCTTCCCAATTACCCGACGTTATGGGCAAAACCCATAAGGACGCAGATCATAGCTTAAGAGAAGAAAGAATTAGCGGTAGGCCATTGATAAAACCTAAAAATAATGAATTTGATCAACCTAACAAAGTTTTGGAAAATCCATTAAAGCCACAACTGGAGAGTGAACTACCTATTGATACGATCGAGGATGAAGAATGGTTGGAGGATGAATTTCCACCTTATGATGAAAGATTCAGTCAGGGTGTTTCTCTTGAAGAGTTGTTGACGGTAGGAAAACTTCTCCAGCAAAATGATCTCGGATCGGAGCAGCAAAATAAGGTAATTGATGTTATGCAAAAAATACAGGGGACGGATTTATACAATGTTTTAGAGAATACAATTGAAGGTGCTTCCCAAAGGGTAGCAATCTTACTTGATAAAACTTTAGATAGCAAGAACTTGAACGATCTGGCGCCATCTGAAGGCAACTTGGACGATTTTGACATTGGTAATTTTTTATGAGTGGGTCAATTTCGATTGGAAGGTAGAGCTTGACGAAAAACAATGCAGTAATGGGACACTATAGGAATAATTAGTATTTCATTATCTCATTCTGCTCATCCTTTTCCTGTTTCCGCAGATTTTAGCAGTCTTGGAATTAAGAAAAACTAAAATCAAAATGTTATGGAAACAAACTTGCCAGTATTTAAATGGGAAAATTTTGAGTTTATCATTGATGTTCAGAACAACAATGTATGGGAAAAATCAGATCCAAAAAATATCTATTTGTTATGGCAAATGGACGATCTTGGGAAAGACGGTTACACATTTGAGCACTACGAGGAATCTACCGGTAGATGCGTCAAGGTCAATCTGCCCCCGTTAATGACTTTAGATCCGAGTGGTATGGCTTTAAAATACAATAAGTCCCTGGAAGAAATTAAGGGGGCAAGTGATTTTGAGGTTATGGTAGATCAGGGCTTGCTTAAAAATCGAATTTCTTCCGGTCAACTTCCAACTATTACAATTGGCGATAGTATTTTCTATGCAGATGCGCGAATAGATCTATTAAGGCCCAAAGATGATTTTTCAACAATGGGAATCCGTTTTGACGACCTTGACGATTATTATGTTGTGGAAACCAACACTTATGCATTTCCCTATAATCCGCGAACGCATGAAATTGCAAAACTGGACTATGAGAATATTACTGAATATCCAAAGGATCTGTTATTTGTTGAAATTCCAGATGTGAAGGTACTCGATCCTGTCGGCTGGAACAGGCGAAACGGATGGCCTGAAACAGATGATCTAAAGTGGGTTGGATTGACGCTCGAATTTGATGCTAAGATCATTCCCTGGAAACAAACGGGGATAGATGATCTTATTACTGAAAATAGATTAAAGAAACCTATCCAGAAAGCCGTCAAAGCACAGGAAAATTCTTTCAAAAACAAAAGAGGACCAAAGCTATAATTATATAGATGGGTAACAATAAGGAGCCGTCAAAGTTGAGTACTTTGGCGGTTTTTTTGTCCCAAAATATGCCCAATTAGGAAACCTTAGGCCAATTTAGTCCGCTCTATACCACTCTTCCCAATTTCATTTCATTCCGGTGACACCTTTGTTTCCAAGCCCGCACAGACGGGGATTACGAACAAAAAATGTAATGAAACATGAAAAATCGAAGACTAAAAATTCTGTTAGTATTTGCTATTTGCCTTTCCTTCCAAAGTGTGCTCCTAGCCCAAGGAAATGGTGTAGCAGGTATCTCAGAAGCAACCCAAATGGTAACCAGCTATTTTGATCCTGCAACCAAGCTGATCTATGCGATCGGTGCTGTCGTGGGACTGATTGGAGGGGTGAAAGTGTACAACAAGTTTTCTTCTGGAGACCCTGACACGAGTAAAACAGCGGCGAGCTGGTTCGGAGCTTGTATTTTCCTCATTGTGGCAGCAACAATACTGCGTTCATTCTTTCTATAAAATTGACTATGAAGTATCATATCAATAAAGGAATAGGAAGGACGGTTGAATTCAAAGGTTTGAAAGCTCAATATCTTTTTGTTTTCGCCGGTGGACTGCTTACAGTTCTCATTCTTGTGATGATCATGTATATGGCTGGAATTCATACGTACATCTGTTTGAGTTTCGGAATCGGTGCTGCATCAATTATAATCTGGAAAACTTTCGCACTTAATGCAAAATATGGTGAGCATGGGCTAATGAAACTTGGTGCAAGAAGGGTGCATCCCCGATACATTATTTGCCGTAAACCAGTCCATAGGTATTTAAAAAGAAATCTCACCACCAAAAAACAAATTTTATGAGAAACATATCCAAAACGACCACCTTGGAAAGTAGATTTCCATTGCTGGCAGTAGAAAATAATTGCATCATCTCAAAGGAAGGAGATATCACGCTATGTTTTCAAATTTTTCTTCCTGAGCTCTTCACCGTAGGAGCAGATGTTTACGAATCTATTCATTCTACATGGAGCAAGGCTGTAAAAACACTTCCTGATTTTACCATTGTGCATAAGCAGGATTGGTACTTAAAAGAAAAATATAGACCCGACTTAGAAAATGCTGAGCACAGTTTTTTATCGCGCTCCTTTCAAATGCATTTTAACGAACGCCCTTTTTTAAATCACTACTGCTATGTTTTTATAACCAAAACTACTAAAGATAGGATGCGCATGCAAAGCAATTTCAGTAGTCTTTGTAAGGGAAACTTAATCTCAAAGGAGGTAAGAGATAGGGAAGGTATGCGACGATTTGTAGAGAACGTTGCGCAATTCCAGCGTATCATCAATGACAGTGGATACATCAAAATGAATCAGCTCGAAGAGTCTGACATTATCGGTACTAAAGATGGTCGTGGATTATTGGATCAGTATTTCACACTATCACGCGAAAAAGATGTACCCTTAGAAGATCTGGCACTCGGTGCCGAGGAACTAAGAATTGGAAGCAACCGAATGGTATTGCATGCTCTTTCAGATACCGATGATCTACCCGGTGCCGTTTCTGAATCGCAACGCTATGACAGATTATCGACCGACAGAAGTGACTGTATGTTATCCTTTGCCTCCCCGGTTGGTCTAATGTTGAGCTGTAATCACATTTATAATCAATACCTCTTCATTGACAATAGTTCCGATAACTTACGAAAGTTCGAAAAATCTGCCCGTAATATGCATTCACTCGCAAGATATAGCCGTGCCAATCAGATAAATAGGGAATGGATCGAAAGGTATTTGAATGAGGCACATTCTCATGGGTCTCCTTCTATTCGGGCGCATTTCAATGTATTTGCCTGGTCTGAAGATCGAGAAGAATTACGACAAATAAAGAACGATGTAGGAAGTGCCCTGGCATTGATGGAATGTAAACCACGTCACAACACAGTTGACGCTGCCACATTATTTTGGGCGGGGATACCCGGCAACGCAGGTGACTTCCCCTCTGAAGAATCCTTTTACACCTTCATTGAACCAGCTCTTTGCTTTTTTACAGAGGAAACGAACTATAAGGATTCATTGTCGCCATTTGGGATCAAACTCGCAGATAGGCTGACTGGTAAGCCAATTCATTTGGATATTTCGGACTTGCCTATGAAAAAAGGTATTATTACCAATAGAAACCGTTTCATTCTGGGGCCATCTGGGGGTTGGCGGGCTACCCTTAATTGAGTAGCCCGCCAACCCT
Organism: Chryseobacterium gambrini; assembly: GCF_900156825.1. Classification (GTDB taxonomy): domain Bacteria; phylum Bacteroidota; class Bacteroidia; order Flavobacteriales; family Weeksellaceae; genus Chryseobacterium; species Chryseobacterium gambrini. The sequence continues at coordinate 84,434 of NZ_FTOV01000008.1, forward strand.
CCAAAAAAATGGAAGTGGAAAATCATTCTTCACCAACCACATGGTGAGACAGTATTATGAACAAGGGACGCATGTACTTTTAGTGGACACTGGAAATTCTTATCAGGGTTTATGTGAGCTTATCAAAGGAAAAACGAAAGGCGGTGATGGCGTTTATTTTACTTACACCGAAGATAATCCGATTGCGTTCAACCCTTTCTTCACGGACGATAATGTGTTTGACATCGAAAAAAGAGAGAGCATCAAGACGCTTATCCTTACCCTTTGGAAACGTGATGACGAAGCGCCGAGGCGTAGTGAAGAGGTGGCTTTGTCAAATGCGGTTGCGGGATACATCGAGCAAATAAAATCATCCTCTGTTCAACCAAGTTTTAATGGCTTTTATGAATATGTGAAAGGAGATTATAGAAGGGTCCTTCAGGAAAAGGAAGTCCGCGAAAAAGATTTCGACCTGGCAAATTTTCTAAATGTGCTGGAACCATATTACAAAGGTGGAGAATATGACTATTTACTAAACTCAGAAAAAGAGCTTGATTTGCTTAATAAGAGATTTATTGTTTTTGAAATTGATGCAATAAAAGATCATAAAATTCTATTTCCTGTTGTGACAATAATCATAATGGAAACCTTTATAAATAAGATGCGTAGGTTAAAAGGTGTTCGTAAAATGATACTAATTGAAGAAGCCTGGAAGGCCATTGCGAAGGAAGGAATGGCGGAATATTTAAAGTATCTCTTTAAAACGGTTAGGAAGTTTTTTGGCGAAGCCGTAGTGGTAACCCAGGAAGTGGACGACATTATTCATTCACCGATTGTACGTGAAAGTATTATTAATAATTCAGACTGCAAGATACTGCTCGATCAACGAAAGTACGCTAATAAGTTTGATGATATTCAAAAAATGCTGGGGCTGACCGAACGCGAAAAATCTCAGATTTTAAGTATTAATCAGGATAATGACCCCACACGCCTCTACAAAGAAGTTTGGATCGGTTTAGGTGGAACGCATTCCGCAGTATATGCCACAGAAGTTAGCCACCACGAGTATTTGGCGTATACAACTGAAGAATCTGAAAAATTAGAAGTGATGAATCTTGCGCAGGAAATGGGTGGCGATGTTGAGGGAGCAATCAAGAAAATATCCTTACGAAGGATCAAGGGACTGTCGAGAGAAGACAATTAACTATTTAATAACAATCCTAAAAATTTAGAAAATGAAAAATTTTATTATCACCGTAGTAATGGTGTTAACAGTATCCATTACCCAAAAAGTACAAGCACAGTGGGTCGTAACCGACCCGACAAATCTTGCTTCGGGAATTTTAAATTCCGCCAATGAAATTGTACAGACCTCTAGTACGGTATCAAATGTTGTGAAAAATTTTAACGAAGTCAAGAAAGTTTACGAGCAGGGGAAGGAATACTATGATAAGCTAAAGGCCGTAAACAATTTAGTCAAAGATGCCAGGAAGGTGCAGCAGACGGTATTGTTGGTCGGAGATGTCAGTTCCATGTATGTAAACAATTTTGGGAAAATGTTGAATGACAAGAATTTTTCTCCGAATGAACTTATGGCTATCGGTAACGGCTATTCTGCACTGTTAAATGAGAGTACTGATCTGCTTAAGGATCTCAAGCAGATCGTTACTTCCAGCAGTCTTTCATTGAATGATAAGGAACGAATGGAAATTATCGACCGCGTATATAAGGAGGTCAAAGAATACCACAGCCTTGTTCGATACTATACGAGTAAAAATATTTCTGTCAGTATTCTTCGTGCAAAGAAGCAAAACAATACCAAAAGGGTAATGGAATTATATGGAACAGATGGACAAAAGTATTGGTAAATCAGAAGAAAAATTATGGAATTTAATAATCTACATGAGCTCCTTCGGGGGCTCTACGATGAGATGCTTCCGATGTCTGCTACAATGGCAACTGTTGCCAAAGGTGTTGCCGGATTGGGTGCATTGTTCTATGTAGCACTAAAAGTGTGGCAGGCATTGAGCAGAGCTGAACCTATCGATGTTTTCCCTTTACTGCGACCGTTTGCGATTGGAATCTGCATCATGTTTTTTCCAACCATCGTACTGGGAACTATTAATGCAGTTTTAAGCCCGGTTGTTCAAGGAACACATAGTATGCTGGACGATCAGGTGCTTGACCTCAATAAGTTACAGGAGCAGAAAGACCTATTGGAAAAGGAAGCAACACTGAGAAATCCAGAAACAGCCTATCTGGTCAATAACGAGGAATTCGACAAAAAACTGGAAGAGTTGGGATGGGCGCCAAATGATCTGGTTACGATGGCGGGAATGTATATGGATCGCACGGCTTATAATATGGAGCAGGCAACAAAAAAGTGGCTTCGGGAACTGCTGGAAATTCTCTTTCAGGCAGCTGCTTTGGTTGTCGATACAATTCGAACATTTTTTCTGATCGTGCTGTCGATTTTAGGCCCCATAGCATTTGCGATCAGCGTATGGGACGGCTTTCAAAGTACGTTAAGCCAGTGGCTGACAAGGTATATAAGTGTTTACCTATGGCTTCCTGTGGCGGATATGTTCAGTGCAATGCTTGCGAAAATCCAGTCTTTAATATTAGAGCGGGATATTGAAATGCTCAATGATCCAACATTTATTCCCGACACCAGTAACACCGTATATGTGATATTCATGATCATTGGAATTGTTGGTTACTTCACCATACCTACGGTAACGGGATGGATTATTCAGGCTGGTGGCGCTGGGAATTTTACCAGAAATGTTAGTCAGATGGCTATGCGTAGCGGAAATGTCGCAGCTGCTGGTGCTGGAGCTGCCATCGGCGAAGTAGGAGGTCAGCTTATGGGTAATAATCAAGGTGGGCAAAAAACGAAATAGTTATGGAGTTTAAAACTTTAAGAAATATAGAGAATAGCTTTAGACAGATCCGGCTATACGCTATTGTTTTTGCATTGCTTTGCTTTGGAGTGACTGGATTTTCAGTCTGGAAATCCTATTCTTTTGCAAATGTACAACGGGAAAAGATTTATGTTTTGGATCAAGGTAAATCGCTAATGTTGGCTTTATCTCAGGACGCTGCCATTAATAGGCCGGTTATGGCCAGAGAGCATGTGCGTAGATTTCACGAGCTGTTTTTTACGCTTGCTCCGGACAAAGCGGCTATTGAAAGTAATATGAAACGCGCATTTGATCTGGCAGATAAAAGTGCCTACGACTACTACCATGATCTTTCAGAGAAGGGATACTATAATAGGATTATCTCTGGTAATGTGCAGCAACGAATTGAGGTTGATAGCGTTGTATGCAATTTTAATTCTTACCCCTATGCTGTAACTACCTATGCCAAGCAGTTCATTATCAGATCTAGTAATCTGACGAGGCGAAGTTTGGTCACTTCCTGTACACTCTTGAACAGTGTGAAATCAGATAATAACCCACAGGGATTTCAGATTTTGAAATTCGGTGTATTAGTAAATAAGGACGAGGAGGTTGTTGAGCGGTAGAAATAAGTTGTTAACGAATGAAAAAACTGCATAACAAAGGTTCATTATAGCTAAAAAACTAGTATGAAAAATTTTAGAAATACAATCGAAACCGAGTTAGAAAAACTCGATAATAGGTGGCAGGCATTACCGCTGAAGACCCAGTGCAGATATGTCATTATTCTTTTTGCTTTTTACCTCACAATGGGGGTTGGTGTGCTTGTCAAGGTATGTTATGATCTGGGCAAAGAGGATCGGCAAATGGAGATAAGCCATATAGAATCTCCCTCCATTAGTGAAGGCTCATCAGCGAGGAAGGATTCTACCATAATTAACTATAAAAAATATAGAAATGGAAGAGAAAGAAAATAAACGGATAAGTTTAATCGTCGATGATGAAACTGGGGGTGATAATTCCAGTTTAACCGAGAGCAAATCAAAAGTTGACAAGCTCAAAAAACCGTTGATTTTTGGGCTCCTGGGAATTGTCTTTATTGCGTGCCTGTATTTGATATTTAAGCCGAAAAGCTCTGGTAGCGCAATAGATGAAAAGGGATTAAAAAATGTTGTTCCCGAAGCTACGGACAAAGGTTTGCAGGCGGACAAACAAAAGGCATACGAGAAAGAGATGTTGGATGAAAAGGAAGCTGAAAAAAGAAGTTCATTGCAATCACTGGCTGATTATTGGAATAACAACGGCGATAGTACTACAGCAGAATTTCCTGCTTCTACCGCAAGTGTTGGAAATACATCTGGAAATTATGGAAACCCAGGTTACCAAAATAATTCGTTAACGAGCTACAGAAATGCGCAAAGTACGCTGAGTTCCTTTTATCAAGATGATGACAGGGAGAAATTGGAATTGCGCAGGAAAGTTGATCAATTGCAAGAGAAGCTTTCTGCAAAGGATGTTCCGGCTGCTCCTACCTTGAATGACCAGCTAACTTTAATGGAAAAATCATATCAAATGGCGTCAAAATATCTTCCTAGTGGAACTCAAGGAACGGATATGACAGCTTCAACAACTATTACAGATTCAGCAAATGGTACAAATCATAAAATTCAAAGTAAAACCGAAAAAACGGAGAGTTTAAAGGGAGTACGTAAAAGTATAGTGAGCGCTTTATATCGCGAACAAGATGACAGCACTTTCCTGGCAAGCCTGGAAGGAGAAAGGAATCATTCCTTTTTAACGGTAGGGGCAAGAGAAAAAAAGGGGATTGCAAGAAATAGTATACGCGCTATAATTATGGAAACTAAAACTGTTACTGCGGATGGCTCTGTAAAACTGAGATTATTGGAAGATGCAACGATTGCAGGCTACAGCGTTCCCAAAGGGACGGAACTGGAGGCTGGTACAAAATTTCAGGGGAATAGGTTACAGTTAAAAGTTTCATCAGTTGAGGTAAAGGGGAATATCCTGCCTGTTGAGGTACTTGCTTATGATGTGAATGGTCAATTAGGGTTATCCGTTCCAAGGTCTGACGAAATTAATGCTGCTGGGGAGATAGCTGCTAATATGAGTCAAAGTTCCGGTATGAATATTTCCATGTCGCGTTCAGCAGGACAGCAGGTTGTTGGGGACCTGACACGCGGTCTTGTGCAGGGAGTTTCGGGATATTTTTCAAAAAAAATAAGGACTGTCAAGGTGACCCTTAAAGCCGGCCAGCAAGTCTTGCTGGTTACGAAAAAGAATAATTAACAAAAATTAAAAAGATGAATATCATAAGGAATACAGTTTTATTAGTCCTTTTGGTGGGACTATTTATAAAAACTTTTGGACAACAATCTGATCTTGAAAAGGGAAGGGTCGAAGCCTATAGGCTTGAGGTAACCTACAACAAGACTACTCATTTAATCTTTCCTGTTGCGATAAGATATGCAGATCTGGGTTCAGAGTTTCTAACTGCTGGAATAGCGGAAGATGCTCAGAACGTTCTGCGTGTTAAAGCTGCGGTAAAGGATTTTAGTGAAGAAACTAATTTTAGTGTAATTACAAAGGATGGGCAATTCTATAATTTTAATGTGACATACAATGGTTATCCGCAAACATTAAATTATGACCTGCTTAAAATGCAACAAGAGGGTGAACGTGTCGAGCAAAAAAATGTCCAGTTTGAGGAACTTGGTTTTAACCCACCATCATTAACAGAAACGGTGATGAAGACCATTTATCAGCAAGACAAACGGTACATCAGACACATTGGATCTAAATCCTATGGTGTGCAATTTATCCTGAAGGGCATATTTGTGCACAATGGTAAATTTTACTTTCATACGGAGGTTAAGAATAAATCTAACGTTCCTTACTTAATTGATTATTGCACTTTCAAGATTGTGGATAAACAGGTTGGTAAAAGGACAGTATCGCAGGAAAAACAGCTTGCACCATTACGTGAATATCCGATGATGGAGATCGTGTCAGATGAATCATCGGCATCAAATGTCGTGCTTCTCGATCAATTTACCATTAGTGATGATCAGGTTCTAAAGATAGGATTGTATGAGAAGAATGGAGGTCGAAATCAGGTGTTAGAAATAGAGAATTCCGATCTGGTGAATGCGAAATCTGTTTCGGATATGAAAATCAAAATTAGTCAGTAAAAAAATATCTTATGAAAAATTATATCATTGTTTTGATACTTATGCTTATAAGTATTCATGGATATTCCCAACGCATGGTCTATAAACAAAAAGCGCTAGAGGTAAGTGTCGGAATGCTGGCAAGTAAAGATTTAAGTTCCAATTACTACGTCAATTTAACCGTAAATAGCTTCGGAAGGCGAGGGAACTACTGGATTTGGAGTGCAGAATTTCAGCGGCGTACTACAGATTATAAGCAGTGGACGCTCCCTTTGGAAAATTATTTGGGTGAGATTGGATATAGTGTACAGTTGCTTTCGGATGCAAGAAAGTTTATCACACTTAATGCGGGATTGACCGGTGTTGCTGGATATGAAGTTTTGAATCGTGGTGATAGCATACTTTCAGACGGTGCGCTGTTATTGAATGACGGTGGTTTCATCTTCGGTACTGCAGGTAGATTATCTCTTGAAACTTATTTGTCGGATAGGATCGTTTTGCTTTTGCAGGGGCGCGTTAGGGTGCTTTGGGGAACAGATTTGGATCAATTCAGACCCTTTTCAGGGATTGGATTACGCATTAACTTTTGAAAAAATAATGTTATGAAAAATATAATGCATATTAGTCAAATGTCATTTGGTACGCTTGTACTGGGTTTGATGGCGATTGTTGGAATTCTCTCCTTGTCAGGATGTACAAAAGATAATTTGGATATCCAGGAGAATTTTCCTTTTGAGGTAAAGGTAATGCCTGTACCAAAAGATATTGCACTGGGTGAAACAGTGGAAATTAGAATGGCGATTATCTCCATTGGGGATTATGCTGAAAATAAGTATCACATTCGCTATTTTCAGAACGATGGACAAGGAACATTGAGATATTTTGATCATAAACCTTATCTGCCAAATGATCTTTACCCGTTAATGCAAAAGGAATTCAGACTTTATTATACCTCTGAGTCATTTGTAGCACAGAATTTTGACGTATGGATCAGTGATAGTTTTGGTAATGAAAAGCAGCTATCTTTCCAGTTTAACAATAAGAAGCTAGGCCCTATTATTATTGGTCCAATTAGATAATTTCTAAATCTGTAATTGTTTGTTACTTTTATAAAACGAAAATCCTACACTACCAGAATGAGCCCATGCTCGATTGGACGGCCTTAAAGCCGTCCTTTTTTGTTACAATTAAAGGATTGGTAATGTATGGTAATGCATTTAATTGGTAATTTATTGGCTGTTATTTCTTTATTAGATTAAAAATATTATATTTAAAAAACTATAGGCCGTAAATTACACTATACGAAAACTTATTACAAAGCCAGCTCTGAGATCGGTCTTACTTTGAAAACTAATTAAAGGTTACAATGAATTTTTACACCATTTCATTATTGGATGATTTGGCTGGGCGAAATATCTCTAAATTTTGCAATTTAAACTTTGTGAAGCCAGCCGTTTTGTTCTCCGACCAACTGGAATTATCTGGGCGTTTGCAAAGTATTGTGGATAGCTTTTATGCTATTTTAAAAAAGCTTGATATTATTCCAAAAGAAGCATTTAAGAAGGAGCATGTATGTAGTTTTGATTTTACAGATTTAAATGATTACGAACCTATCGTGCTTGACGTTATTGCTAAGCTGAACTGGAAAGCCCAGGCTTTTAAGGATGTGTTTCCAGTTCATCACAGATATACAGAAGGGGACAGCATGCACCTTGTGGTTGGAATAGCATATTTGGAAGACATAAGGAATGGTTACTTGCATTTTGTTGACCTATCGGTCCCAAAGCATGTACTACAAGACGTGCCATCCGATGTTTCATACATAAAGGATTTACTAAAGTCGTATAATTTGGGATTTAAACAGACCCTTCAAAATTATATTGAATCCAAAGGTTATAATTACGAACATTTTCAGCGCGACTCCAAGCTATGTCTTGGTGATTCTTTCTATCGGTTTTGGTTAAAAATTAAGATGTTGGAAGCTGTTGGTGATATCGCCTTTACTACCCTTAGCTTGAAGGAAATAGCATTCAAAAACAATTTTTCTGATTACGAGAACATGCACAAGGTTTTTGTAAGGAATGGAATTCGTCTTGGTGATATTCCGCGATTGGCCAAACTTAAGGTTGGTAAATAAATATTTGGCATGTTTTTCCTCAAAATGGAAATATTATCATCAATATTGTCCGTATTATAATTTCCTATATTGGCGAAATTTGTCATAATCAATGCTAATGATTATGATAGTTGTAAATTTTATAGGGAAGCATTTTGTGAAGATTGTCAGTATTTTGCTGGCCTTGCTTTTTATGTATGCTGCCGCCAACAAACTATTAGATTTTGAAAACTTTCAGGTGCAATTGGCACAATCACCGCTTCTGAGCGCATATGCTGGGATAATATCTTACGGAATTATTACCATTGAATTAATTGTTGCAGTCATGCTCTGTTTGAGTGATTCCAGACAGGCGGGGTTGTATGCATCCCTTGGATTAATGAGTGCTTTTACCATTTATATCTATCTTATACTAAATTACAGTGACTTCATCCCCTGTAGTTGTGGAGGAATTCTTGAAAATTTAGGCTGGACCGAGCATCTAATCTTTAATATTTGTTTTGTTGTTTTGTCTGCACTAGGAATTTTCGTTCTTGTTAGAAAAAACAAGGGGAAGACTTGGAACGCAATACTTTTATCAATAAGTACGGTCATTGTCAGCTGTCTTGTTGTAATTATCATGTTTATCTCTTCGGAAAATATTATTAAGAAGGAAAACAACTTTACAAGACGGTTCTTGCAGCATCCTATTTTTGACGATAAAACGGTGAATTTGAGTGTGAATTCCTATTATTTTGCAGGAATAGCAGAGGGTAAAATCTATCTCGGAAATCTGACTACACCATTGTTCATAGCAATGATTGATACCGGTTTCCAAAACCTGACAAGAGTTAAGATAACTTTGGATAAGAAAGACTATCCCTTTAGAAATATCCAGCTTCAAGTCAAGTCCCCTTACTATTATCTGTATGATGGTAATGTACCTATTATCTATCGTGGGAAACTTAATGATTCTATAGCACATACAATTAGCTACGGGGATGCATTTTTCAATCAACTATCGGTTTTAGATTCAGGGAAATTTGTACTCCGCGTACAAAAAAGGTCCGATAAGCAATACTCGATGGCCTCGCTAGACCTTAACAAAAACCCGAAGCTTGAATTAAAGCCTACAGTTCTGGAGAAACAGATTGACGGTGTTTTTGATGTAGATGGTATCTTAGGAGTTGAAGCTGGTGCAGATAAAGTAGTTTATACTTATTATTATCGAAATGAATACATCGTAATGGACAGTAACTTGAATATACGTAAGCGACTTAACACGATTGATACCACTAAAACCGCGAATATATCTGTAACCAAGCTGTCTGACGGAAGAAAAAAAATGAATGCGCCATCTTTCAGCGTAAATAAAGGGTTTGCTTTGTTAGGTGATTTAATTTTAAACCGTTCGAATTTAAAAGGAAAACATGAACCGGCGGGCTCATGGAAAACTTCTTCTATAATTGATGTCTACAGGACAGATGAACAGCGGTATATAGGAAGTTTCTACATAAGGAATAAAAATGGTAAAGCGATGTCAGCTATGATAAGCGACGGGATTTACTTGTATGTGCTTGTTGACAACGAATTGCAACGCTATAGGATTAGAAAGGACGCATTTAAATAAGAAACAAAACGAAATTGATGATTCTGGGAATTTTCAATGGATACGGATATATAGGGGATTAGCCGAAAACCCTGTAACAGATTAGGCAATAACCAATTAAATTATGATCGCATGAAAAAATTATTATTACCAACTCTTATTGTAGCAATGGGATTTGGTGGTGCTTATGCAGGTAGTAAGGTAAGTAAAGCAATGCCAACTTATCACATAGAAGAAGGTCAATGTGTTGAGGTGCAACAGGAATGTAATGAAGCACCTGGCGTAATTTGTACTTTGAATGATGATGGAGTTACGCAATTGTACAAATTCAAACTGAATGAGACAACTTGTTCTACTGCGCTTAGCAGAAGTAATTAATAAGCAGGAAGGATGCCCTATTGGGCATCCTTTTTTATTTGATTATTTATCCAGGTTATATCTTTTTTATTCAATAGGAAGTAATCCCACCAGTCGAGTACCTTGGAACTTAGGTCTAATTCTTCAGGGGTTTCATTTAGGAATGAATGGTCTCCGTTATGATAAAAAAGTGCGACAACATTTTTTTGATAACGTCTGAGTCCAATATAAAACTCCATTGTTTGATTCCATGGTACAGTAGTATCATTTTTTCCAGCCCATAATAGTATCGGGGCATTTACTTTTTCAACATTTAAAATAGGACTATTTTTTATATACCTGTTCTTATCTTCTGAAACAGTGGTGTGCATCTGATAAACTGTATTATATATAAAATAATTTGGTTTTCTAAAGTTATAATTATACGAATAAAAATCACTGATAATATTACTAATTCCGGCACCAGATATGTAAGCAGCAAAGCGATTGGAATGCGTAGCTATAAAATTGGTTTTATAACCTCCATACGATTGCCCGCAAAGCCCAATTTTCGTGTGGTCGATATTGGTATTATTCAGTACAGCATCTAACGCATTGTTCACACATTCCAGCGCTGATAGCCCGGGGCCCTTTTCACTGACAGTAGTATCTGGTAGGTATACAAAATAGCCCCGTTCAAGTAAGGTTCTTATCTGAGAGCCTTCAGGTAGTACTCTATTGGGCGAAAGATAATGGTTGGAAAGATTTCTTTGCATATCATATACTAGAACTATCATCGGGTATTTGTCCTTCGGATCAAAGTTGATTGGATAATATAAAATTCCATTAAGGTTCTTTCCAACTGCTGAATAGCCGTAAATTTCCTGTCTTATCTTTTTAGCCCTATTATCTTGAATATTGCCGTCAAAAATCATGTGTTTTTGCCCTCGGGTATCATAACTGTACAGAGCTGGTGGCATATTATAATTTTCTTCCATGGTATAAAAGAATGTCATATCAGGATTATGCATCAAACCATTCATAGTTATTCTATTTTCCATTGGTGGTATAACCAGTTTCCATTTTCCAGAATCAAGCAGTTTGTAAGAGATTACATTTTTTTCTTTATCATATATCTCAACTATCATTCTTTCTGTAGGCAAAAAAGAAATCATTGTATAGTTATCTCTTTTAGAAACATAATTTATAATCCTGGTCATTTTTCCCTTTCCGACACTCAGACTGGTCAATTTCTTCTGTTTGATATTAAAACTCCAGAGATCATCACTGCTTTCAAAATAGACGTAATCTCCATTTTTGGAAAATACAGGTTGTTCTAATCCTGTTTTGTCAATCAGAGTTTCTTTTTTTCCATTGGAGTTGTACAAAATCCATTTGACACCATCTTTGCTAGCTAAAAACCATTTTCCGTCTGCTGAGCAAAAAACTTCATGATTAAGCAACAAGGGCCATTCTTTGGACAACCGTTTTACCAATTTAAAATTTCCTATGTCAGTCAAGGTATTTGATTTCAAATCATAAATTTTAGCGGCATTTAATTCCGGTTCGCTGGTAACAAAATTATGATCTTTGCGAGGTGGATAGGTGAGGAAATAACGATCGTTGTTAAGAGAATTAACTTCCTTATCGTTCGGAACTACTATCTCTTGCAACTTGCTATTCTTCGTATGCCAAATCCAGAATTTTTTATTTATAAACATTTTGTAATGTTCATTGACATAAGGATCATTACCATACCAAATTTCTAAAATGGGGTCTTTTTCTTCGGTGAATTTTACTCTTGCACTAATAAGGTAGGCTTTGCCCTCTTGTACTTCATTTAATTCAACTTCTGCCTGCTTGGGAAGATTCAGTTCCAACAACTTTTTACCAGAATTTTCAGGATCTATTACAATCAATTTGTCATTGTCAAGATCTGTTGTGGTTTCTGTAATGACCAACTGTTTTAAAGAAGCAGTAAATTCCATTTTCCGGATGGAGTTCTGTGTAGAATAAATAACTTTTTCTTTATCTCCGGTGATCTCTATAATCTCCGACCTACCAGCATTCTCTTTTTTGATGAATAGTTTACTTTTAGAATCGGTTATGACCACCCCATCTACTTCCGTCATATCCCAAAGCAGCTTTCCTGAGGTATCAAAGATTCTAAGATGATGATCGCTGGTTAAAAGTGCATATCTGTTAAGTTTTTCTAAGATATAAGCCTTTAAATTATCCTCATACTTATAGGTCTTACCGGTGATAAGATTTAGAAATTCGACCTTTGGTCCCGTCTGCGCCAATACACCTTCTTCTTTTAAAAAGACTATTTTGGAATGTGGTATCTTGTATATCGTTTTTGCAGCACCTTTTGTACTAATAACAAAAGAGCAGTTTCCATCTATTTTATTCGTTTTATGAATACCAATCCAATTTCCATTCGATGATATCTTTGGAACACCGCCAAGTGTTGCAAATTTATCTTTCCATTTTGTTATGGTGTCATGATGTCCCTGCGCCGAAATCATTAGACATCCAGCAAACAATAATATAAAAAAAATATTCTTCATCAGTAACCTGTATTTTGGGGTTTAAGGTTAGCGTTAAGTAGAATCTCTTTTTGTGGAATAGGCCAGAGTTTGTGGTAGTCTTTCCAACTAGGTTTTGTATTTGGAAGGGTATTCAGTTTTCCGGTTCTTTTTAAGTCAAGAAAACGGTGTCCCATTTCTGTAAAAAACTCTCTCTTATTTTCAAGCAGAATTTCATCCATTAATAAATCTTTTGATATGGGCATGGCTAAAATGGGAATCTGTGCTCTCTGCCTTGTAGTGTTTAAATATGGCAAGGCTTCTGTAAATTTATTTTGTTGAACAAGTGTTTCAGCCAGTAATAAATAAGCTTCCTCAAGTCTGAAGATAATGGAATATTCCATTGTGTTGTTAAAGTCCCGGTTTTTATACTTTTCTGCTCGGTAATATGTGTTTCCATTAAAGTTAACAGCGGCAATCCAATGCTGTTTTCGCAGGTCACCGACAGAGAATGAGTTAATTAACGTTGCTGCCAATGCATATGTAGAAGGTGCGGCATTAACAAAATAGTATATCGACGCTTGTGGCAAGGACTGATTGTTGTGAGGCTTTAACTGCCATAAGATGTGCTTTTCCGTTTTTTGAAAGACCTTATTGATGTCATTCGTCATTTGATACAATGGACTTTGTGTAATTTCCTTCAGCGCGCTTTCAGCTTTATCCCACTCTTGCTTTGCCATGTAAACTTTAGCCAAAAGCAATCTTGCTACCATTCTATTGGGATAAATACGCTCAGCATTCCTATAATCATTTTGGAGAAGGAGAGAAACTTCAAGCAGGTCGCTTTCCATTTTTGAAAGGACTTCTGTAGAAGCGGTTTTATTGATCGTATTATTGATGTTATAATTAGTGGTCTCAGGATAAGGAATATCACCATAAAGTTGGTTAAGATAGAACAACATAATGGTTCTAGTCAGTAGTGCCTCACCTCTTAAATATTTCTTATCTGAAGCTGTTATGGCAGTTGAACCTTCGATGCCTTCCAAGATGGAATTAGCCGTGTAAATATGCTTATAGGAGTTTGCCCAAAGACTATAAACAATACTGTTTGTATCTATTTGCTGGTTAAGAAAAATATCTCTCGTGTCTGATGCAGCTGTTGTATAATTATCTAGTTCATCAGTATATGCGCTTAAATTGGTTTCCAGGTTTGCGCCGGCGATGGGCGAGTTTTTCATTACATCAGCATACAACGCCGCCAATGCCGAATTAGCTGTTTGTACATCTTTAAAAACAGCCTCTCTATCGATCTGATTGTCAGGAATGTCAACTTCAATTAATTTTTCGCATGATGCAGTAATCAATATTACAATCATCATTATTATAAATTTTGTTTTTTTCATTTTAATAGATTTTAAAGGTTAAATTGAGCTCCAAAGGAATAGGTTCTCAGAGGGGGCAAAAAACCAGGAATCAAGGCCTCTGGATCTACTCCAAAGAATTTTGTCCATGTCCAGAGGTTTTGTCCTTGAAAGTAAATTGAAACACTTTTAAAAATTTCGTTTTTCAGGGGTATTTTGTACGTTAATTGTAAATTTTTTAGCCGTATGAAAGATGCATCGGAGACTGTAGCCGTACTTGATCGGAACAGGGCATGGTTACTTGCGTTTTTGGTACTGTAAGGCATATAAAATCCAGAAGGATTACTTTCTGACCATACATTTAGGACCTCAACAGGTTGATTGTTCATTAAACCCGGCATCGTCATTACTGAATTGTAGTTTAATCCTTTCTTTTTTACAAATTGGAATAGTAGTGAGAGGTTCCAATTCTTAAAAGACACATTGTTATTCCATCCGCCAAAAAATCTGACACCAAGATTTTCTATAACTTGACGATCATCCGGAGCTGATATCTTACCATCACCATTGAAGTCTGTGAACTGATATTGACCTGTTGCTGGGTTAATGCCTTCCAATTGATAAAGCTTAATAATGTTCGTGGGTTGTCCTACTACGTACTGATTGGCGTAGGAAGAGCCTGCAAGTCCAGGAAATGATAAAAGCTTGTTTGTGGGAAAACTAATATTAAAACCAGATTCCCATCGGAAATTTTCTCCTGTTATAGGACGGCCTGATAGTTCAATTTCTAAACCGGTATTTTGAATTGTTGCTGGTAGGTTCGCTATCACATTTGTAAACCCAGTTACTGCCGAAAGCTGGTAACCTACCAACTGGCTGGAAGAACGGTTACGATACCACGCTGTTGTAATGTTTAAACGGTTTTTGAAAAAGCCCAGTTCAAGAGCTGTCTCTAATTTTCTTGTAATTTCCCAACTGTAATCTGGGTTATAGAGACGAGACGGAGATAGACCTGTAATGTTATTGTAAATCGAGGATGATGACACAATATAGTTATCAAGAAATTGAAAATCACCGATATTGTCGCTACCCGCAGAACCGTAACTTCCTCTAAGTTTACCAAAACTTAGCCATTTCAAATCTTTGAAAATTCCTTCTTTTGAGAAGAGCCAGGCCATTCCTACTGCTCCAAAATTGGCGAAGCGTTTGTTGGGACCAAAACGGCTGCTACCGTCCCGTCTTCCTGTAACGTTGACAATATATTTACCATCAAATTGGTAATTAAGCCGTCCAAATAGTGCAGCATAACGGTATTCGATATCGGAATCTTCAAAGGTTAATATGGTTTTTGCCGCAGAAATGTTAGTAATAAACTGGTTGCTCTCAAATCCAAATCCAAGGCGATCATCCGTTTGGCGATCACTCTTCTGGAAGCTTCCTCCAACAAGTGCATCCAATTTATGTTTGTTCCAATTCTTCTGCCAATTTATTTGTGGCTCAATTATATATGAGAATATCTCTTGGTTCTTTTTATTTGCTTGTGAATTAGCACTTGATGTTCCAGCTCCTAAATTTGGATTGTAAATGGTGTTCGGAGTTAAAGCTAATTCATTAATAGTAGTATAATTGAGACCTGCATTCAATTTGATTTTGAGATCTTTATAAAGACGGTATTCGGAATTGAAATTACTCTGTAATGTTTTTGTGTCATTATTATATGATGCATTATAAGCAGCCAATGGATTTGTGAATGTGTTATTCGCCCAATTGAGATTTCCGTCGTCCTTATAAAGTGGGGGTGATATGGGGGATAACAAATAGGCATTTCTGGTCATATCTGTCATAACAACGTTATTTTTCTGTTGAGAGAACATATTTGATATACTCATTAGAAACTTGTTGTCTTTAGAAAGATGTGAAATGTTTGAATTGAAATTGTTGCTATTGTATTTGAAATCGTTGCCAAATACAGTTGATTGTTCGTTATGCCCCAGACTTATCATGAAATTTGTTGTTTCACTTCCACCACTTAATGAAAGCTGGGTGTTACTTAAGGTTGCTTTTTTGCCGATTAAAGTCTTAACCCAATCGGTCTCATGATTTTGATCCCAGGTACCATTAATATCATAGGCATTGACAGGGTATGTGTTAATTTTGTCATTTGCATAAGCATCACGACGCATTTTTAGGTATTGATCTTTATTCAATAATTTTAAGTTTGAAATGTTTTCGCTGATTCCATAATTGGTAGAAAAATTCAAACGAACTGTCCCCGTTTTTCCTTTTTTAGTAGTGATTAAAATGACTCCGTTCGCACCACGGGAACCGTAGATTGCAGTAGCGTCGGCATCTTTTAATATCTCAAAACTTTCAATATCATTTGGATTAATACTATTCAAAGGGTTGATATTTCCAGTTGGAAAAATAGTAGAGGAAATCTGGGATTTTTGAGATAAGATTTCACTGAATGGAACGCCGTCTATGACATATAGTGGAACATTACCACTTGGATCGGTAAAAGTGCCTGTTCGCAAACTGTTCTGTCCCCTTATCTGAATATCGAAACCACCGCCGGGAACGCCACTATTCTGCACAATGTTCACACCTGCCATACGACCTTGGATGGAAGATAATACATTGGTTACAGGTTGATTTTCTATTTCTTTTGCTGTTACCTTAGAAATACTACCAGTACGTTCCTTGTCCTTTACATTGTAATATCCAGCATTTAGGATAACTTCCTCTATAGATTGTACTTTAGATGCTTCGCGTAAGGTATCTGCTTTTGCGATAGCGGGGTCAGAAAATTCAATATTATCAGCTGTTAGTCTGTTCTTTTTTCGTCGAATAATGACGCTATTATTATTTATTAAAGCTTCAACCGGTATATCTTTTAATAGCTTGTTTAAACAGTCAATTACAGGTTCGTTCTTACACTTTAGCGGTTGTACCGTATAATTTTTTAGGTCATCAATAGAGTAGTTATACTGTATGTTGTTTTCGGTTAGAAATTTTTCAACTGCTTTTGTTGCAGGAGTTTTACCGATTTCAAAAGTTACCCTCATTTGCGAGAGATTCTGTTGGGCATGTAGCCCGTGCCAGCCGAATAATAGAAATACAGCGGCACTGCATAAAATTTTCATATTTTTGCATGTATTTAAAAATTAATAATTCCGTTCAGTTTTATTAGTTGGATACAGGACCGACGGTTGCGCCCGTCGGTCTTCTTTATTAAGTCCAACCTAACTTAGGGCAAATGTCTGGGATTATGTCCGCAGTAATCAAAGACCGGAGTTTATTCCTCCAGTTCAAAAGTATTAACATTGGCTTTTTTTATATTTAGGTTTAATTGTATTGAGATATTTTCCATTAGCTGATCTACCGTGGCGTCCTTACTTAAAATAGATATTTTTGAAGAGGCCCGGTCTGCGGGAAATATGATTTTAATCCCATAAGTCCTTTCTATGATCTTTAAGGCGTCCTGTAAATAGAAGTCGGTAAAAGCTAGTGTAGCGCTTATCTTTTTCTTTTTGAAATCGCCTTGGGCTGTTGGTGCTACAGTAGCAACTTGATTGGAGCCCATATTAGAAAATGTTTCTTTGGGCTGTATAATATAAGATTCTTTGGGTTTTGTAGAGTTGCTCACCTGAACCTTTCCCTCATACAGATCAACGTTAAAAGTAGCGCCTGTTTGCACAACTTTAAATACAGTTCCTAAAACTTTAGCTTCATAGGAACCTGCATGTACAATAAATGGATGCTCTTTTGATTTGCTTATCTTAAAGACTGCATCACCCTCAAGAAAAACATCTCTAGTATCAGAAGGAAAGGTTTTGTATACTGTTAACTTTGCACCTTTGGAAAGGGTAATATGAGAATTATCCTTTAAGGTTATTGCCAAATCACTATCCTTAGCGAAGTATATGTCAGGTAACACATACATTCTGTAAGTTAAAACAGTACTGATTAACAGCAGGATTGATGCTGCAATTGCAGATACAAAGCGGGTGATTTTTCTTTTTCTCTTTTTGGCTTCGTGCGCTCTTATCCGAGCGATAATAGCGAGCCAATCCTCTTCTGCCTCCTGGGGGGTGAGTGGTTCTACGTAAGGTTCATTATTGTTCATAGAAAGGGGTCTTTTATTACATTTAGGAACGAAATGAAAAAAGATCCCCTCTTGGAGCATTTATTTAACTCTTTTTAACTGACTTTAACTTGTTTTAAGAGTTTTTATGAAAATTTTGAAGAAAAATTAGTGCTTCTGAAATTTGTTTTTGCACAATTTTTTTTGACAAATTAAGCTGAACCGCAATTTTTTCCTGAGTGACGCCCTCAAGCTTGTTCATAGTGAACATTTTCTTGCTTGAAGTCGGAAGTAACTCAATGCTATCCTGCATTGCTTGCAATTGTTGTTCTTTAATGAGTTTAGAATCCAACTGATCGACAGCATCATCAGGTGTTTCAGGAATATTATAATTATTTTCAAATATATGTTTTCGTTGTGTCTTGAAAAATTTTGAAATTTCTTGATTACAGGTCTTAAAAATTATATTTTCAGTATTAGCACCTCCCAGAGACTCTTTATATTCCCATAGATGGAAAAACACATTTTGTACGATATCACGAATATCATTTCTGTCCTTAACCTTTCCATTGATATAATGAAACACACGTTCCCGATATGTATTATATATGGATTTATACATATCCTCGACATCAATTATATGTTTAGAAAAGAAAGTCATTAAAAAGGTTTCGGAGATCTCGCTTTACAAATTTAATTATATTTTATTGAATGAGTTAATTTTTGTAATAGATTTGCATTAAACCTTGCAATTATTTGAATAATTTTATGTAAAATTGGAATTGCTCAATAATTGTCTAAGATATGTGTAATTACATCCTTTGATGGTGAAATTAAATTTCGTTTAAAAAATATTTATATATTTACATCCTAAAATTTATCGAAAACAAATAAAGCGTAAGCTGTCAACTGGTTAGAGAAAACTGCGAATCTTCTTTACAACCATTTTTTGACAGACTTACGCCCGTGTACCATTATATGGGCATGGGCTAGGTCGTCTATATGGTTGTCGGGTTCTCGCAGTACCTCTCTAACATAGCGTCATAGTTCCATGCCTTTTGTATTTTACCCCTAAAAAGTACATAAGTGCAAATTCGTAATAACATCTATTATATTACGACAGGTTTTGGCGTTATCGCAGTTTAATTTTGTTTTTAAAGAATTAGAAATGAAAAGCTAAGCAGAGAGAATTATTCAAAATTCCGTGAAAACCCCTATGTTTTAGTTTTTATAAAATAAATATATTGCGAAGCCAAAAAGCGACCTATAAGAACACATTAAAACCGATGAGACAAATTATTTTACTTTACTATTTTATAGTTGGATGTTATTGCTATGGCCAACGATTACCAAAACTTCCTGAAACTCCTCAGCAAGCTAATTTAAATAGTGTTCCGGTGATTCGGAATGAGACATCCAATTTGTCTTCTAGAATGAATAATCACCCAAATTATGTTAATCCACAGAAGAAAGTTAATTACCAGTCCGATCAGGAGCATCTAAATAAAGAAGTTGAACGTCAGATGGCAGAGATTCGTGCGGAAGCATTTTCAAGAAATTTTAAGCTATCTCCATTGTCAGACAAGAAAGGAACTAGTGCATATTACAATGCATTTGAACATCTTTCAAAACTTGATTCTGAAAGTTATTCAATTGCTGATGCAGTTTTTATAGTGGAAAATGCATACAATAACAATGATAAAAATTTTCAGGTAACTTATCAGGGTCAAATCCAGAAAGCCACAAATATCATTCGTAAAGAAATAAAAAATAGTGGAATTGAAGATTCCGACAATGTTTCTAAAAACTTATCCATTTTCAAATACTTCGCGGAAGACAGTAAACTTAACGGAAAAGTAGTGCATAAAGCAATGAAGTATGATTTTGATGATTATA
Source organism: Chryseobacterium gambrini (assembly GCF_900156825.1). Classification (GTDB taxonomy): domain Bacteria; phylum Bacteroidota; class Bacteroidia; order Flavobacteriales; family Weeksellaceae; genus Chryseobacterium; species Chryseobacterium gambrini. The sequence continues at coordinate 104,413 of NZ_FTOV01000008.1, forward strand.
TGGGCGCAAAGGATTACTCCAAAATGTTTGTTTCCAAGTTGATGAAAACCAATACAGGACAATGTCATTCGATGCCCTTGTTATACCTTATTTTAGCTGAACAGATCGGTGCAGAAGCTTATCTGGTTATGTCTCCTAATCACTCCTACATTCGGTTTAAAGATGCTGATGGTGAAATGCTAAGTGTAGAGCTCACCAATGGAATGTTTTCTGCCAATTCATTTGTGCTTAATTCTGGCTATATCAAGGCTGAGGCATTAAAGAATAAATTGTATATGCAGAACCTAAGTAAGCAGGAGATCTTATCACAGACCTATGTTGATCTTGCCAGTGGATATATTCATAAATATGGTTATGATGAATTTGTATCCAAAGTTTTAGATAAAGCATTAGCATTAAATCCAAATAATATTAATGCTACGCTATGGAAGAGCAATACCGATCAAATGCGCTTTATGCAAGCCTGTGCTAGATTTGGTATTGATCCTGAAAATAAGGATCAGCTACAAAATATCCGTAATTATCCACCATTAGAAGAACAATTTCTTAAAATTAAGTCTGACTTCGATTATATAGACCAATCAGGCTTTACGCAGATGCCACTTGACCAATATGAAAAATGGCTTGGCTCATTACGGAGTACAGAAAACAAGCAAAAAAGTGCCGAAATCGCCGAGCGTATTAAAATCATAAATGCGCAGAAACTTAGGAAAGCGAAGGAGCGAACAAAACCGGTGCCTCCAAAAAAGGAAAAGCCCAAAGATTATAGAATACTTAGAGAATTATTAACCATTAACCAAAAACAAACAAATTATGAGAAAGATTTTATTTTTTCTTGTGTTGTTCCTGCTAAGCTTTTCCCAAGCGCAGGTAAATCACAAGAAAAAGGTTAGCCAAAAAAAGGAGTGGATCAATCCTGTTAAGCTGACAAAAGAAGAGCGCTCCCGTCCTTACATGGCGGAAGTTCTAAAAACTAGAGATAGTCTTAGTCCGGAAGAGGCCGAGAGAAGGAGAAAGAATATTGCTGCTGGAAATCCTTTTAAAAAATATGGGTACTATCCAAAAGTTGCAACATTAAGCAAAGGGAAATACCTTGAATTTCACGATCAGGATAGTGTTGTCACTATCGGATCAGTACGCTTCAATGTCAAAAAGGGTGAGGTTGTCGATTTTCTGGAATTCGATCTTGACGATCCAGATGCCCAACCAATTGGAGACACACATGGTCGTTGGATAAGTCCCGATCCGCTAAGTGAGGAGTTCCCAGATTGGACCCCATATAACATGTCATTTAACAACCCTGTGAAATTTAAAGATCCAACAGGGCTTGCGCCAGAAGATGCAGTTGAATGCTGTTGGGGACTATTTCGTTTAATGCCGCTTTTGGAGAATTCATCTGTGCGTCCCAGCCCAGTTGTCGAAACTGTTACTAAAACCTCTGAGACAACCGGAAAAGTATCAAATGAGCATCATTTAATACCGCGACAACATAAAAATCACGAAATTGTAAAGCAAGCAAGGGAAGAAGGTTATAAATTTGAAGGAAAAGAAAATAAGCTGACTGTGGAGAAGTTCAATAAAGCTACTGGAGAAGGCAGGCATGGAAACCATCCAAAGCTCAATGAACAAATTAAGCAATTGCTTGATGAAATACCAAAGTCTGAGGCATTAAATGGAGTTAGAAATCTGAGGGATAAAGCAAAAGATGCGATAAATAATAATCCTGATACAAAATTGAATGATCTAAAATTGAAACAAGCACCGCCGATTAAAAAGGATAATATTAATGTTAATAATCCTCCGGCTCCTGTTTTAATGCCTGTTCCCAAACCCAAAGATCCATGCGCAGGGATACCTGGGTGTGCGTAATTAAAATAAATATGAAATGAATAATAGTGCAAAAATCGAAGAAAACGATCTTTATAATTACAACCTATATAAGGCAGCAAACACGTTATGGTATTTTAATGAGTTGATTTATGCAGGGTTTTCTGGATATAACTCCGTTAAATTTAAAAATAAAAAGGGAGTTTATGTCTGGTTGGAAAAGGTAAATATTGAAGATATTTATTTTGTGGGTGAACTCGCTGAAAATGGTATTTCTCAACAAGTATTAATTAATGATGTAATTGATTGGATGATTATCGAAGATGGACGTTTGATTGGCGGCTACACGATACGACATTATAGAGATACGCTCGATGAAGATACTAAGGTTTCATTTGATAATGACTTTGGCGTTAAAATTGACGATGGCAATGATTTTTTTAAACCAGATTTAGTAACGCCAGAAGGAGCAATTATCACAATTGAAAACTTTTATTCAGAAAAGAATTTGATGGGGGTCTTATCCTGTAAAGACTTTATGGAGGAAGCTAAACATTTGTTAGAAGAAAGGTCGGTGAACGTTACTGAGGAGCTACAACTTGAAATTGCGGGAACCTTGAAGGCATCTTTCATTGAAGACCTAGAATCTAATGGATTTCCCTCTTTTAATAATATAGAACGGAATTTTATCTTAATGGAGAAGCATGATAATAAATGTCTGATCCGAGAAAAGGTAATTTATCCTGATGGTGTTACAGTAAACAATACATTATGGGTGGCTTATTCAGAAGCTCAGGAATGGAAAGTGCTGAATAATATAGAATAGTGTTTTTGATAAAGGTAAGCAGTTATTAAGTGATATCGATGATGGATGATAAATATTTAATCTTTAAAAAAGATGAACTGGCAAAATCAAGAATCTTGGCTAGGGAACTAGCTATTTCTGAGAGTGATTTCATTAAAATCCAAAACTGGTTTGACTTATTACTTTTTAAGCATAAAGAATCATCTAGTGATAGGGAAGAACAATTAAAAACAGAACAGGATCTCGAAATCGCTTTTAACGAACTGATTTCATCAGAAATTGAGAGGAAAAGCTATAAATACATTTTGCCTAAGTTATTGAATTATAATAATGAATTTAATGGTGCTTTTTTAAGATCGTTATATGTAGCAAGGTTAGGAGCATTACTCAGAGATAATTTGATAGCCAAGTTAGTAAATGATAAGATGACTGTCTATTCGCCAGAAGATTTTTTTCATATTACTGTTTATCTTAGAGATAACTATTTCGTTTCGCCTAACAGTAATTTCATAGAAGACATTCTAAAAATAGAACACGTTCGTGGTATTTTTAAACAGGCTACTGACGATGTTAAGTTTTCAACTTTGAAAAATATACTGCATATTATTCAGCAAAAGACCTTTCACCATGATATTATCTGTTTTAAAAAGATTTTAAAATTGGTTTCGGCTAAGGATGTCGCATTAATTGATTATCTGAAAAAATTTCAAGTGGAAAATCAGCAGGGCTGCTATAAAATCTTGAATGGCATTTTTAATTTAGAGCTTTCTGAAGACGATTGGGATGATTTTGACATTAAAGTTCAGCTTATTAATTTCTTTGATACTGGGCGTGGTGCTAATCCATCCGCAGGTTGGAAAAAGAAATTTCAGGAGCTTTCAGGAATTATTGATAGTAAAAAGCTTTTACTAACCGCCAATACAATTTTGAAAAATGACAATTGCAAAAACTTTGAGTTTGATTATGGGGCGCAATGGGGGGATGATACAGCAAAACGATTTTTGAAATCGGCACAGTGGATAAGAGCTATTTTGTGATGAATAATCCTCGATAAATTGAGATCAGTTTGAACTGCATTGTATAACCCAAATACAATGGGTAAAGTTATAAATTAAAAGATGTCTCCCCGGCTATAATACGATAACCATAAAACAACGGTGACATTCACCTGTGAAACATGAATAAAAGTTTTCAGTTAGAGGTAAATCAGGATTATCTCTATTTATTATATAAAGCAAAAAATACAATCTGGTATTTCAACGAGCTAGTTAAAAGTGGTTATTCTGGTTATTCTGCGATCAAATTTCAGAACAAGGATGGCATTTTTGTTTGGTTGGAAAATATCAGGATTGAAGATAGCTATTACTGTGGAGTTTTGTCAGAAAGTAATGAGCCGAAAAAAGTCCCTTTAAATACAGCTATAGACTGGATGATTATTGAGGGGCAAAGAATGCTTGGAGGCTATTCTATAAGACATTATTGGAATACGCTGGGAGAAGAGGAAAAACTCAATTTTGAAATAGAATGTGGATTTCGAATTGACAAGGGTAATGATTTTTTCAGACCAGATCGTTCTACGCCTGAAGGTGCAATTTTAAGTATTGAGGAGTTTTATAGCCACAAAGATCTTGATGGAATTATTTCCTGTAAAGATTTCAGAAAGGAAGCTGAGAATATTATGATAGAACATTCTGTAGAAATTAATGAGAAGACCCATGAGATGATAACATCAGCCTTGAAAGTATCATTTTTTGAAGAGTTAGAGTTAAATGGGGTTCCAAAATTTGAAGGTTTAGACAGGGTTTTCAGCATTGAATATCAAAGGGAAGATCAGCAATTAATAGAGGAGAAGGTTATTTACAGTGACGGTACAGTTACGATAAATAGGCTGTGGGTATGGTATTCTGGCAAAGATGGCTGGAAAGTATTGAACCTTGTTGAATGAAATTAATTATGAAATGCGAATAGAGATGAAATTAGAAGATATTATTAAAGCAATCAGACGCAATTCACTAGCTACCTTGTTAGGCGATCAGTATATAGAGCTGGATTTTGACAAGATTATAATTTTTGCAGAACATTCTGTTAGTACAGATACAGAATATCGGTTTTTTAAGTCAAAAATAGGCATGGGCGAATTGCTAAAAGAGCATAATATTAGTTATGAACGTCTGTGCTCGTTGAAGGAATTAAGCCGACTAATAGATTTGTTCCTTGCGAAATATGATAAAAAAACCGATGATGTATTGGTGATCGAAATCATTGATCATCTTGATAACAATAAAATCTAATACTCTTTATGATTAAGAGTTCCAAATTATGAAATACTTTATTATTACCCTAGTTCTTTCAATAACCAATTTTGCCAAAGCACAACAAAATAAGTTTTACGATGATGCTTTTCAGACGATAAATAATATGTTGGTTGATAAACAGGCTTATAGTTTTAAAACTGCTGTGCTAAGTGTTGAGGATGCTTATTATCAAGGTAAGCTGGATACAGTCGAAGTAAACCGGAAAATAAAATTCATGGCCAACTTTGCAAAAAAAATTATAGAAAGTAGAGACTTGACCTATGACGGAAACGATAGAGTAGCAGTGAGTAAATATGCCGCTATATTTTCAATTATCTGCCAAGAAACACCGATTGTTATGAATAAGGATACGCTTCATTATAAACCCTTTTCTTATGATTTTAATGACGTATTTGGTCATAAAGAGTTAACAAACCTTTTTGTTTCCAAACTGGTCAATACGCAGAAAGGTAACTGTAATTCTCTACCATACCTATATAAAATACTTGCAGAAGAGATTGGTGCTGATGCGAGTTTGGCGCTAGCTCCAAACCACATCTATATTAAGCATAATATAAAGTCAATAGGTTGGTACAATACGGAATTGACGAGTGGTGTTTTCCCACAGGATGCATGGCTTATGGCATCGGGATTTATACATTTGGATGCAATACAGAACGGTGTTTATATGAAGGCTTTAACTGATCGTGAAAGCCTTGCCCTATGTTTGGTGGATCTTGCCAATGGCTATAAGAGATCGTTTCCCGAAAATGATGGAAGCTTCGCCCTGAAATGTGCGGAAAGAGCTTTGGAGGTTTATCCTTATTTAGTGACTGCATTGATTTTAAAAGCAGAAACGCATAAGGAGCAATATCAAAAATTAGTTGCTACTGAACCAAAAGCAAAAGAATTGCTTTCTTTGTTGAATAAAGAATATAAGCATATTCATGAAATAGGTTATCGAAATATGCCTGAAGGAATGTATTTGGAATGGTTGGTTTCTTTGAAAACTGAACGAAAAAAATATGAAGACACGAGGTTGTCCCATTAGTTCGGTTTAGTTTTTAAGTGTAGACTCAAATAAATTTCCCTTTAACAAAAGATATTATAGTATTATAGCAGTCCGGAATTATTAAATTATGCCAAAAATTATGAACTTTAAATCATAGTTAGGACATATAAATAATTCAAATTATGACGAATGAATATAGAGATGCTGTAAGAAACCATTATTTGATACTCAAAGAACAAGGGATAATTTCAAATAATATGCTGTACTTAACTCCAGCGAAGGTTAGAAATGAGTGTATTATGAGCTACATGGAAATTTCGAACCATTATGATATGCGTACACTCAAAAATTTCATGGATAAGTCGATGAAGGACGAGGTTTCGCTTTTGGAAGTTAAAATGATTAATCCGGCAAAATTTAAGCCTTTAATTTACTTCCTGAAAAAGGACAAGAATACTTCTGAACTAGCTATAGAAATGGCGGCCTGGCTTTTGAATTTTACACCACGTCCGTATAGCTATTTTGCATATTTAAAGCACAAGGAAACCGGAAAACCGATCAATCCATATCTGGAGCAGCATGGTGTATCCGATTCGATGTTATCTGTTCAAGTGAAAGCCCCTGAAAACTTTCATGAGCCAATTTCGCCGCAAAGTCATACACTGGAGATTGTTAGAAATGAATTAATGAATGGGAATGCAGTGGAAGGAGATTCTAACTATGCTGAAACTCCAGTTATGATTGAATATCCTTCTGGCGTTAGGGTCATTGTTAAAAGTTCGGATATTTCTTTTATATCAAAGCTGATCAAAATATAAATCTGATTATTTCAAAGAATTACGGTAAACCGTAAAATCTCTGTGTTTTGTTTATTATTTTTGGGATAATGACGAAAGAAATAACGCTAGGATCGCTTCCAGAGAATAAAAAGTTTATTTTTGGGGGTGTAGAATTCACTAAAAAATTCAATACGGATAGGGAAGACGAGTTTACGATCTGCCACATTGGAGATACCGAATTTGCAGTTTATATTTCAGGCTGTGCCTGGGTTAAATATGAAAGTGAATAGCAACAGTTATCTTCAAAAACAATCGGAAGTCTCCTAAGGTGACAGGCTCCCGATTGTTTTCCTAAATTCACTCAATTCTTTATAGCTGCCTTTAATTCCTTTATTTCCTGCATTAATCTCAATAACATTGATTTTACATCTTCGCTTGCAAAGTCGATAATCTCAAGTTCCTGGGGTGAATAGCTGCCAGCATGTTGCCAGATTTCCCATAAGTCAGAAAAAGGAATTTCATAGTTTTCATAGAAGCTTTCATTTGATTTCACGGTGATGGACTTTTTATTTACGCTTTCTATCCGCTTAAATATAAAATCGGTTCGCGTGATAAGGAGATAGACTTTACCTAATTTTATATCACTAATACGCTCTACGTATTCTCCAATAACATAAGTACCATCTTTGTAAGGGGGCATGGAATCGCCTTCTGCGGGAAAAGCCCTATACTTACCATTTCTTAGAAATGGAAGAGACATTGTCTGTAACCCCTCGATGTATTCAGGATCTGCATATCCTTTAAGATAGCCCATTTTAGCTTTGTAAGGAACTATTTCTATCTTGTTTTCCCCTAATGAGTCCGTCTTAATAGGAAGCAGTATTCTGTTATCCGGCAGATTGAGCATTTCTTCCAGTTTATATTTTCTGAGGTCAACAGTCAATAATAGATCTGTACTAATATGATAATAGCGGGAAATACCTAACAATACATCCAGGGGAGGAGTGTATTTCGCAGTTTCATATTTTGCGTATGAATCTCTGGAAATCATCAATTTCTCAGCAATTTTTTCTTGTGAGAGATTAGGAGCCTGTTTAAGTCGCAAATACCTTATGTTATCCGCTAGAATAGAGAGTGTTGACATTTTGTGACAATTTATCACAACAAAAGTAATATAAATTGTGATAAATCTTCTCAATTTTGCTAAATAATTTAGTAAACATGAATCGGTCTATCGTACATATGGATTTAGATACCTTCTTTGTTTCCTGCGAGCGGCTTGTAAACTCACAGCTTAATGGTATCCCATTGATTATTGGTGGAGGAGACCGCGGTGTGGTTTCTTCCTGTAGTTATGAAGCAAGAACTTTCGGCGTTAGATCCGCCATGCCAATGAAAATGGCGCTACGTCTTTGCCCACAGGCTAAAGTAGTGAAGGGCGATATGGAATTGTACAGTAAGATGTCCCAAACTGTTACAGAAGTTATTGAAGAAAGCGCACCGGTAATGGAGAAAGCTTCCATCGATGAGTTTTATCTTGACCTTACCGGTATGGATAAATTTTTCGGGGCATATAAATGGACGAATGAGTTAGGTGCCAAAATTGAAAAAGAAACAGGACTTCCGATCAGTTATGCTTTGTCAATAAATAAAACAGTGAGCAAAATTGGAACGGGGGAATCCAAACCTCACGGTCATCGTGAGATACCTTCAGTAGGCGTTCATTCATTTTTAAACCCTTTGTCGATCAAAAAGATGCCTATGGTAGGGAATGCAACTTTTCAGCTATTTTCAAGAGTTGGAATAAGAACTATAGGCACCTTATCAGAAATGCCGGTTGAGGTGCTCCAACAGATGATCGGAAAGAATGGTGTTGATCTATGGAAGAAAGCCAATGGAATTGATGAAACTCCTGTCGTACCATATTCAGAGAGAAAATCAATCTCGAAAGAGAGAACCTTTAGTAGCGATACGATGGATGTGTATGAAGTTAGAAGTATTATTTCGGGAATGGCTGAACAGTTGGCCCATCAGCTTCGCCAGGAAAAATGGTTGACAGCAACCGTAGTAATTAAGATCAGGTATTCAAACTTTGACACCGAAACCAAACAGAGCCGTGTAAGCTATACATCATCTGATCATACTTTAGCAAGAGTTGCGCTTGAACTTTTCGATAAGGTATATGTGCGAAGAATGCGTCTCCGTTTAGTGGGTTTAAGATTTACTGATCTTGTCCACGGTAGTTATCAGATGAATTTATTTGAGGATAATGCTGAGCTCATCAGCCTTTATCAGGCAATGGATAATATTAAGAATCGTTTCGGAAAAGATGCGGTCGGCAGAGCCGTGGGTTTTAATTTTTCACGCTAATTGCTCAACTATGTATTTGAACTGCCATTCCTATCACAGCTTACGTTATGGAACGTTATCCATTGACGATCTTGTATGCCAGGTAGCCGCAATGGGTATTAAAGAGCTTGTTCTTACTGATATCAATACGATTACGGGCATTTATGAATTTAAGAAAAAATGTGAAGAGAAAGGAATAAAGCCGATTGTTGGTGTTGAGATACGTAAAGGGAGTGAATTGCTCTATATTGTCATTGCAAAAGAATTTACAGGTATAGGAGAGGTAAATCGGGTTCTAACATCTTATAATTGTGATGGTATCGATCTACCTGAGCGACCAGATTTTGAAAACTGTTGTATCATTTATCCACTGAATGCTCACAGACCTGAACAGCTTAATGATAATGAATATATTGGAATTCAGGAGGAAGAGCTAAATATGTTGATCCGCAAAGAATATCATAGGTTGATTCCCAAAATGGTCATATTGCACCCCGTGACTTTCAGCACGAAGAAGGAATTCAATCTGCACCGGATTTTGAGGGCTATTGATAATAATATATTGCTTTCTAAATTACCAGAAAGCGAAATTTGCTCGAAAACAGCATATTTAAAATCTCCACAAGTAATTTTAAATGCCTACCGGAATTATCCGCAAATTATCCAGAATACAACTGTAATTCTTTCGGAGTGCAGTTTTGACTTTACATTCGAAACACCACGCAATAGAAAATTTTATACAGGCTCTAAGAAAGATGACCTGAGGCTTTTAACACGTTTAGCTTTTGTTGGACTGGAAAGGCGTTATGGGAAAAGTCACGGAAAGGCAAAACAGCGGATCGAAAAGGAATTGAAAGTTATTGATGAACTTAATTTTAGTGGATATTTCCTGATCACATGGGATATTATCAGGTATAGTAATAGTGTGGGCTTCATGCATGTTGGTAGGGGTAGTGGTGCAAATAGTATTGTCGCTTACTGTCTGGGTATTACCGATATCTGCCCCTTGGAACTCGATCTCTATTTTGAGCGGTTTTTAAATGAGAACCGAAAAAGCCCACCGGACTTTGATATCGATTGGAGCTGGCAGGATCGGGATACTATATTGGATTATATCTTTGACCGTTATGGTAAAAATTACGTTGCGTTCTGTGGGACGAATGTTGAGTTTAAGTACCGATCTATTATCAGGGAGGTAGGGAAGGTGTTTGGTTTACCGAAAGAGGAACTCGATGAATTGTCGAAATATCCTGAAAGAGTATTTCGAGATGAGATAGTACAGCAAGTTCAGAAATATGGAAAGCTCTTAGAAAAGTTTCCAAATCAGCGTTCCATGCATTCTTGTGGGATTATTATTTCTGAAGAACCTTTGACAAATTTTACCGCACTGGAAATGCCGCCCAAGGGATTTCCGATCGTACAATGGGATATGCATGTGGCAGAGGAAATCGGATTTGAGAAATTCGATATCTTATCCCAGCGGGGTCTGGGTACAATCAATGATACAGTTAGGCTTCTGGAAGAGAAAAGAGGAATTAAGGTAAACATCAAAGACACTAACATTTCCAAGGATGAAGAAAAATGCAATGAATTTTTAAGCCAGGGAAGGACAATAGGTTGTTTTTATATCGAAAGTCCTGCGATGCGCGGGCTGCTGCGAAGGTTAAAATGTGACAACTATAAAGTGCTGGTGGCAGCATCGTCTATTATACGTCCAGGGGTCGCTCAGAGCGGCATGATGCGGGAATATATCTTTCGGCACAACAATCCAGATAAGTTTGAATATTTCCATAAAGTTTTTGAAGACCAACTCGGAGATACCTACGGCATCATGGTGTACCAGGAAGATGTTATTAAGATTGCGCTGCATTATGGGGGAGTATCCGCAGCGGATGGTGATATTCTCAGAAGGGCAATGAGCGGAAAAGGTAGGTCACTTTCGGCACTTCAAAAAGTAAAAGACGATTTTTTTGCATCTTGCAGACAACAGGGACACCCGCAAGAACTGAGTGCAGAGATTTACCGACAGATTGAATCATTTGCAGGCTACTCATTTTGCAAGGCACATTCTGCATCTTACGCTGTAGAAAGTTATCAGAGTTTATATCTGAAAGTATACTATCCGTTGGAGTTTATGGTGTCAGTTATCAATAATATGGGTGGTTTTTACCGGACGGAGGTGTATGTTCATGAAGCAAGGATGTCTGGTGGAAAGATTATGAATCCATGTGTAAACAGGAGTGAGCACCAAGCTACGATTTATGGCGATGAGATCTATTTGGGATTTATGCATCTTGAAAAAGTTGAATCAAGACTCGGACAATTGATTCCCGAAGAAAGGAGACGAAATGGACAATACAAATCCATTGAAGATTTTATCAAACGAATACCTATTGGTATAGAAACATTGCAGATTTTGATTTTTATTGGGGCATTTCGGTTTACTGCTGTACCGAAGAATGAATTGCTTTTAAAAGCAAGGGTATTGCTTGGAGACTTTAAACCCGAACGTAGATTTGAAACGTTGTTTGAAGAACCTGTGAAGGAATTTAAATTTCCAGAGTTGAAAAGGAACATCTTTGAAGATGCATTTGATGAGATTGAGATTCTATCTTTTCCGGTGTCTTGCACACCCTTTGATCTGTTGCAGACAAAGTACAGAGGAACTGTGATGGCCAATGACCTTGTACAATACCATAAAAAGCAGGTGAAGATGCTTGCATATCTGATTTCGCGTAAGCATGTACCTACAAAGAGGGGGACTATGTATTTTGGAACCTGGGTCGATGTCAATGGAAATTACTTTGATACGGCTCATTTTCCAGATTCTCTTGAAAAGTATCCATTTCAAGGGGGTGGGTGCTATCTGCTTTTGGGAATAGTAGAAGTAGACTTTCATTTTCCTACGATTACAATAACTAAAATGGCAAAGATGCCATTTATTCCTGATCCACGATATTCGCACGATGAGGATAAGAAATACGAAGCACAGCAACGTATGAAAGAAGATGTGAGTATGACTTTTCGGGCACCTTATCCTCAGGAACATGAAATTGGATTACCAAGAATAGGTTTTGATAGCAAGTTAAAAGAGTAAATTAATTCAGATTTTGTATTATTTTGTTAATTGATATCTCTTTTTAGATTCGGATTTCCATATAGGTGTAAACATGCCCAAGCTGCTGGTGTAGGATATCGCTCATATACTTTCTTGTTTGCATTGAACATCGCCTCTGATACAGTTTGACCTTCTTCAAATGACTTTAAAAATTCTGGTAACCAATATTTTGGAACTGTAACATCTAGTGCCCAGCATGGCGCGATGACAGCATCATAGCCCTGAGCAATAAATCTCTTAATCAAAGACGTTACGTTGTTCCTGAAAAACTCTGTTTTCATAGAGGCTGAATGGCAAACAAAGAAGATCAAAATTTTCCCTTTTCCAATGATGGTGTTTAAGTCATATGTGAAGTTACCTCCCTGAGAGATCATTTGGGTGTCGGAAATGTTTTTTGCACCGTGCGAGCATACTATATTGATCTCCGCAGATAGAGGAGTTTGTAATTGTATTTCCTGATGAACAACAAAAGAAAATTCTTGCAGCGTATTTTCAATATTTCCATATAAGTAGCTCAGCGGAATATCTCCACTTTCAATAGGTATCCAGATAGATTTCCTGTAATCAAAATGTAATGGTTTAGTTCCCTTTTTTTCTAAAAGCCATTCGGTCGAAAGGACATTAGTAACAGGAATATGTTTAGCGATAAAGTCCCCTACGCCATTTAGAAATAAGTTATGAGGAAATCTTGCCAGCTCCATATCATTTACAATATACAGTCCCTGAGCCATATTATGAATTGACAACTTTCCAATACTAAGCTGTTTGATCATTCTAATTTCTTCATTTTCATACTCTTCGGGATAGACCTGTCGTATACTTCGACTCTCTTTTACGGTATCATTAAATTCAAGATCAACAAAATAGTCACTATCAAGTAATTGTTTATATATACTATGATTCCAGTCCTTAAGAAGATGAAATGAAAATACATCATTAAATAACTGCAACTCGGATAATTGCTCCTCCGCAGAGGCAAGCCAGCACATTGCGATCCCGGTACTGAGTGATAGTTCCTTTTTAAATTCCTCCGTATTATCATAGAGTGTTTCTAATTCATCAACATTTATCTCCGGTAGAATTAATGGGACAAGTTCGGCTGATTTTTTTTCTTGAAACAGGATACTGTAATCAGACTTTAGTACCATGGACAAAAGGAAAGCTGCAGCATTCTGCTTTTTTGTGCTATAGTCAATAAGTCGTTCTGAAATCATGATGGCAGTTTTGTTATCGTAAACAAAGTCTGCTGTATTTCTTGTTTCATTCAATTTAACAAGAGATTCCTTTAAATGCTTTTTTAGATCCTCTGAATCCGCATGAATGATATCCTTGTATTTTTTAACGTTCTCCGGTGGAACAATCATTTCAAATGTGGAAAGAAAAAAACCAAATCCACTGGCACTAAAGTCCGCAGATGGGTAAGTTCTTTTGATATTGTATAGGGTTAGAAGCCAAGGCGTAGCGTCGTTAATTCCTCCAGCCAAGATGTTTTCTCTTTCTGTACGCAGATAATCGAGTAATTTCGATGGAAGAGATTGATCATGCATCATTAGTAAAACGGTGAAATATCCGTGATCGAGAGATCTCCTTTCATAGGCCGAAAAATTGATTTCTGCAGGGATTTCAGTATACAATTCAATGGCAAATTCATAAAATTTAACATTTCTAAAAAATTTAAAGCTTTGCCAGATAATTTCCCTTGTTAACCTATCTGAATACGGCGGTTTCTTTTCTAGTAAGCAGGTTAAAGCAAGATTAATATAAATTAAAGAAGCATGGATGCTACCAATGTTGGAATATATGCGGAAACTATTAAAATAACCCGCTTCAGGGATACCGTCTTTATAGGATGACAGTATGATCTCTTCTGCAAAATCACGTCCGGGTTGATAATATTCGGAGGAGCTTAACCTATCAACAATAAGCCCAACGCTATGATAAAATAATTCTGGATTGTTGAGTGCTAGCAGTATTTGACGTAAGAATCCTGCCAGAGATATATTTGAGATAACCAGACCTTCATCCCAATTTAATTGCTTGGCATCATTCTGAAATTTCCGGATAACCAAAGTAGCCATCTTTTTTTTATTCTGATCGGAAATTGTTGAAATATCAAAATTATTTTCTGATAACCTCTGTTCTTTTTTCTTTTTATAGGAAGCTTCTAAAATCGGCTCCATCATTTTGATTGTATGATCATCCGGTTTATGATCCATAATAGAGAGGTCAAATAAATTAAAGTTTTTTGAGCCCAGAAGTTTGTTATAAAGCTCAAGGAAAAGATCAATGGAATACGGAAGAGAATGATCACTATTTTGTTCTAAACTATGTAAGAAAGCTGGTATATGGTTCCGATACTCAAAGTAGTCCGTAGCCATACCGGAAATAATCTCCCGATAAAGGGTTGTCAGTTCATTTTGGTATCTGTTATGATTGTGAAGTCGTTCATCAGTAAGTTTTCTGTTGAAGTCCTGTACTTTTATTATATTCATATACTTTTACAAATCTTAGGGTGATAGGATGGCTTTATTACAGGGAAATCACAATCCAATTATACGGAAGTATTTGCCTTAATAACAAATTTAACTATTCTTGAGTATCGAGGCAATCAAAATTAGATTTAAGCAAATAATTCGGCTTTTTTTAGTGCTGGAAAACAAGTTGTTTTGATATATACTGAGCTGAACATTGCTGTTATTCAGGATTTATTACTACCATTAATGCCGCTTAATAAACAAATCTACTTTTTGCAGACCTTAAGATTTCTTTTTTGAAATAAATATTTTCTAACTTTACTCTTCTAACAATAGCCTTATTATGACATCCAGAACAGAGATCGAAGAAAAGGCACTGCTAATAAAGTTCCAAAGCGGTGATAGGAGAGCAATGGATACACTTTTCCGGATCTACCATCCCGCATTGATCTTTTTTGCCCATAGACTACTTGTCAATTTTGATCGGGCTAATGCACAGGAGATTGTTCTTGACGTTATGCTCAAAACATTTGAATTACGGGAAACCTTTAAAAGTTATGACAGTGTTAGAGCATTTTTGTATATCTCCACAAAAAACAAGTGCTTTGATGTTATTGAGAAAGAGAAGGTACGGTTAAATCGGATGAACAAATATTCGCAGGGGCTAGAGGAACTCGATGAGGAGAACATATTGAGCAAAATGATCCATACAGAGGTACTTCTTGAATTGAGTCAATCTATTGAGCTTCTTCCCGAACAATGTCGGAATATTATGCAAAGTTTAATGGATGGAATGACACCAAAAGAGATCGCTGAAGAATTTCATATTAGTATCAGTACGGTAAACAGCCAAAAGGCACGGGCTATTTCCATATTGAAAAAGACCCTTTCCAATAAGGGGATTGCACTTTTGCTTTTATGCATTTAACTTTTATACCATCCTTTATTCCTACCTAAATAAGTTTATGTCTTTGGTTAAATATCTGTATTTTTAACGTTTTAATTCCTAATTTCTTCTCGTGGAGAAGTATGATTTCAAACAATAATAAATGGAAAGAGTAGTATTTGATACCAATGCATATAGGTACTTAATTAAAGATTTAAGTTTTGATGATTTAGATGATTACATGCTTGAGATCCGAGCAAAGGAAAAGAAAAATAACCTGGAAGCATCCATTAGTCCAATTGTCATACAGGAACTCTTGGCACATGTCGCGGGCCGAAGTGGGAGCAGTTTATTTCAAAAGTCTTTAAACGCGATTAAAGCAATGTATCTTCATTGTTTTGATAATGGGTTTTCTAGAATGTTAGCTAGACCAGAAATGCTTGTGGCCAAATATATGTTTGGATTATCAAGTGAAAAGAAAGTGCAAACAGGCAATGCATTTATTGAAATTGTACGTGATTTGGCTACGTCTCCCACCAATGAAATCTTTGAGCGTTTGGAAGATAACCTTAATAAAACCAAGAGTTTCGTAAAAAATGCAGAGCACTTATACGCGACATCATTTTTGACAAAGCTAAAGGAATATGATCCTGAGATGGAAGATTGGGCTGTTTTTCCTAATAATAAAGAGAAGCGGAGGAAACTTTTAAATGAGATCCGATCCGCTGAGTTCTCTCAATTTTTAGCAAGAGAGTATATAGAGCCAGTATTTAATTATTATGCTTTAGAACATCCTACACAAGTTAGGCCAGATGAGGTTCAGTGGACATTTTTGTGCACTAAATTTGTGAATAATTTTCCAGAGTATATTGCATTGTACAAGTCAGTTTATGAAAATATAATAAACAGCCAGATCAATATGTTTGAAAATAATAGAGCTAATTTTTGGTGGGACACCCAATTGATGTTAAATGTCGGAGAGCATAAGATCGAAAATGATAAATTGTATTTTGTAACCTCTGATAAGGCCATGCTGAAAGTAGGTAGGGAGAACAATGCGAATTTATCCATTTTTACATTTGATGAATATATGGACTATCTAGGATAACTATCCGATGATATTGTAAGCATTTTTATTACCAGCAAAAGTAGCTGAAAAATTCCAGTGTTATTTTATTTAAAATATTTTCATTTTCTTTTGGACAAGCCCTCTATGTTTCCCGTTTCTATAATAAATACGAAACATGAAAGAGGAAGAATTGTTCGATGGATTCGAGATCACGGAACTACTCCATAAGTATATTACTGGACAAAAGCTCCCGTATTGGGACAGGGAGTTCCTGGAGGACTGGATCGAAGAACGTGAATCCAATAGAGTTATTTTCCAACAGCTGTTGGATCAACACCGATTGGCTGCTGATCTAATCGAACTGAAAGAATCTGGTTCCTCGACCGATGAAGAGCTCGCAAAATTCAATAAAATTCTTAATAAACCTGAACCAATGAGCATCTGGTTCAGGCTTATGACAGCAGCAGCAGTCCTTTTCACGATTTCAATTTCCATATGGCTTTATAAATTTTATCAGTCAGACAAGATTTTATCGACAGAAGTAGCAACAACTACCTTATCGGGAGATATTCTTCCGGGAAGTGATAAAGCAACGCTAACTTTTGAAGATGGTAGAGTTCTTTCGCTCGCAGGGGATAAGAAAGCTATAAAAGTAGATGAGCAGGGCACTTCATATATGGATGGCACGAGCATATCACCAAATAAGGTACAGTTTGCAACACTAACAACGCCACGTAAGGGACAGTATAAGATAACACTTCCCGATGGTACTAAAGTCTGGCTAAATGCGGAGTCTTCTTTACGGTATCCTACAAAGTTCACTGATAAAGACAGATATGTTGAATTGCAGGGGGAAGGCTTTTTCGATGTGGCGCACGACCAGACAAAGCCTTTTATTGTTGCTTCTAATGGACAGCAGGTGAAGGTACTTGGAACTAAGTTTAACATCAACAGTTATTCCAATGAACCTTCTGTCAGAACTACGTTAATCAGCGGACGAGTTGAATTGTTAAGTAGCCGTGATAAGGCAACTGTTATACTTGTTCCCGGCCAGCAAGCTAAGCTGGTCAATGATGGTTTTGCGGTAAATTCCGTAGATACCGAACCTTTTATAGCATGGACTTCAAATGAGTTCCAGTTTAAAGGGGCGACTTTGCAGGAAGTCCTGAGACAAGTTGAACGATGGTATGGTGTTGACGTTGATTACAACAATATTCCAAATATAAAGGTTAACGGAACAATTTCAAGAGAAAAGAAACTCTCTAGTGTTTTATATGCACTTGAAAAAATTACAGATTTACAAATTAATCTATCGAAAGGAAGGAGGATTCAGATTAAAAAATAACGATTTATAGTTTCATATGTTGGCCTGAAAATATGCCGGAGTGTTAGCGCACTCCGGCGATCGGGTCTACATTATAAATTTCCAGCAACGAAAATTACATTTTAACCCTACACAAATCTATGAAAAAACGTGATTTTTCCAACAAGAAAAACATTCCGCCGTGGGTGGATCTGTTTTCCCACAGGAGAAAACTTCTGCGCAATGGTATAAATAGTGCAACGCTCTTTATACTGCTTGCCAGCGGTACAGCTTTACAGGCTCAACAGATTAGCCTTTCCTTGCAGAAAGCGCCCTTGTCAAAAGCAATTTCCGAAATTCGGAAAGCGACAAAGTATGATTTTGTTTACAATGAGGATCTACTAAAAACAGTCGGCCCTATTACTGTAAACCTGAAGAATGCTTCGTTAGAAGAGACATTACGAACACTTTTCGCCAACCAACCGATCGCATTTGAAATTGCAGATGGGATTATCATTTTGCAGGAGCGGAAAGCATCGAATACTTCCAATTCAAAAAAAAAGGAAACCATAAAAGGAAGGATTGTCGATGAAAAGGGCAATCCATTAGCAGGGGCAACTATTCATGTTAAGGGCAGCAACTTTGTGACGAACTCTGATATTAACGGAAATTTTGAATTACCATCTGAATATTTAGACGAAAAACTGGTTTTATCCTACATAGGTTTTCTTCCAATTGAAATTGATGCAAATGTCAATCTTAATGTAATGCTTCAAAAATCATTATCATCGTTGGATGAAGCTATCGTCATTGCGTATGGCAAAACAACTAAAAGATACACAACAGGTTCTATCAGTAAAATTTCAGCAAACCAAATCGAAAGCCGACCTGTAAATAATGTCTTATCTACTCTTGACGGATTAGCTCCCGGTCTGACAGTAACACAAAGCACAGGCGTAGCTGGTGGAGTATTCAAGGTTGAATTACGGGGAAGAACGGCGCTGGATCGGTCTATTTCGGATGACCAGCCTTTATTTATCATTGATGGTATACCACAATCCGCAAATAATACCAGTTTAAGTACAATACCTTCCGCAATTGGTAATCCAAGTTTAACAGCAACCCAGCCAGGAGGTGTAAGCCCTTTAAATGCACTGAATCCGCAGGACATTGAAAGCATTGAAATTTTAAAGGATGCAGACGCCACCAGCATTTATGGGAGCAGGGGTGCTAATGGGGTAATTTTGATAACAACCAAAAGGGGAAAACAGGGAAAAACTATCCTTAATTTAAATGCATACGCTGGTATTAGTAAAGTCCCCAACCCAATAGAAATGCTTAATACACAGCAGTATTTGACATTGAGGAAGAAGGCTTTCGAGCTGGATAATGTAACTCCTGATGAAAACAATGCTTTTGATCTTATAGTTTGGGATACCACACGCTATACTGATTTTTCTAAGCTTTTTCTGTCTAATAATGCTTCAAGAAGTAACATTCAGCTAAGTATTAATGGAGGAAATGAAAACACGCAATTTTTGTTTTCAGGTAATTATGCGAAGGAAAAAAGTGTTTTTTCGAAAGATTTATCTTATCTGAGAGGATCTTCTATGCTGAATGTAAATCATAGCTCTAAGGATCGGAAATTCAATCTCTTAGTTTCGGTAAACTATAGTGCTGATCACAATAATATTATAAGTGTTGATCAGGCATCCAATTTGTCTTTACCGCCAAACATTCAATTATATAATAATGATGGATCTTTGGCTTGGGATGAAGGTGGAATTTCCTCAGGTTTCTGGAATCCTCTATCTTATCTGAATAGAAGGTATACTTCTAAGACAAAATCGCTTAATACCAGTGGGCAGATCAGCTATAAGGTGACAAGTGACTTGACTTTGAGAAGTAATATGGGCTATAATTCTGTTTTATTTGATGAATCATCCCTTTATCCTTTATCTGCGCAAAATCCTAATTATACTCCTTATCGTTATACGGATTTCGCTACAAATAAATTATCAGGATGGATCGTTGAGCCTCAGGCTGAATTTACGAGAACAGTTGGTCCGGGTAAATTGAATGTCCTTTTGGGTGGTACTTTCCAAGCTAAAGATCAAAATTTTGAAACCATTAATGCTACTGGTTATTCTAGTGATAATTTAATGGAATCTTTACAGGGAGCAACAAGTATCACAGGGAAAAAATCAGCTTCTCCATATCGTTATAACGCTTTCTTTGGTAGGGCACAGTATAATATATTGGGCAAATATCTGGCAACTGTTTCTGCAAGACGGGATGGCAGCAGCATTTTTGCATCGGAGAATAGATTTTCGAATTTTGGTGCTATGGGTTTAACCTGGATATTTTCAGAAGAAAAACTAATCAAAAATAGCCTTGGATTTTTGGATTTTGGGAAGCTTAGGACAAGTATAGGCACTACAGGTAATGATAAAATCAGTAATTACCAATTTCTGGATACATGGGCTACTAGCCCTATTACATATAGTAGAAATAGTGCTTTATATCCAAATAAACTGTACAATCCAGATTATAAGTGGGAGAAAACAATAAAGCGGGAAATTGGGCTTGATCTTTCTTTTTTGAAAGAAAGAATCATGCTGACAACGAATTATTATAACAACAGGAGCAGCAACCAGCTCATATCCTATAAATTACCTTCTATAAGTGGATTTAGTACCATCATTAGAAATTTAGATGCGCTGATTGAAAATCAGGGCTGGGAATTCTCTCTTAATACAATAAATGTCCGAAATGATAATTGGAAGTGGGAGAGTGCCTTGAACTTTACTATTCCTAAAAACAAATTGCTGTCCTTTCCGAATCTGGCGAACTCTTCTTATAACTATACTTTTGTTGAAGGACAAACTTTGAATGTAGGTTATGGATATAAATATCTAGGCGTTAATCCTACAACTGGATTATACGAAGTTGAGGACAAAAATGGCGATAAGATATATGATATTAATGATTATGAGGTTTTTGGAAGTTTAGATCCTAAGTTTTACGGAGGATTTTCCAATACTTTGTCCTTCAAAAGAATTTCACTCAATGTGCTATTTTCTTTTAGGAAGCATACCGCTAAAAACTATAAGAGCTATCTCTATAGTAATATTGGGACACTCAATAATGTTCCTTCGCTAATCCTTGGAAAATATTGGGAAGAAGAAGGCGATATTGCAGAACTTCAACGACCTTCCCAAACTACATTTGGATCCATTCAGACCGCTTATTCGAATTTGTTTTTGAACTCTTCTGGAGCTTATTCAGATGCATCATATATACGGCTGAAAAATGTGGTACTTAATTATGATCTGACTTCTAAATCTTTGCAGAACATTGGAATTTCCAATGCCCGAATCTATATGCAGGGAGAAAACTTGTTGACATTTACAGGATACGAATTGGGAGACCCTGAAACGCAGAATTGGTTAAGAACTCCACCACTAAGAACGTTTACAATAGGAATGAATTTAACTTTTTAATCTACAGCCATGAAAAAAATATTTTACTTTTTTAAGTTCGTTTCGGTTGTATCTTTTATAGCCTTTGTTTCTTGTGAAAAGTTTATTGAAATCGATAATCCTATTGATCAGTTAACTACTGATGAGGTATTTTCTGATTCAAGTACAGTAGAATCAGCTATCTTGGGTTTATATGTTCAGCAGATTACTAGCGGTACATCGGGGTTCTTAAATGGAAGTGTTACACTTTATCCTGGATTAAGTAGTGATGAAATTTATAATACAAGTGCTTCAGCAAGCTTTGATCCTTTCTTAAATAATGATCTTTCTTCAACAACAACGCTTTCATGGACAAATCCATATAATATTATTTATTCCTGTAATATTATATTGGAAAAATTGGAGAGTTCCCCACTATCGTCTTCTTACAAAGAAAGAGCGAGAGCAGAGGTACTCTTTATACGTGCATTAAACTACTTTTATCTAGTGAATTTTTATGGTGCTGTTCCATTGTCATTAACCTCAGATTATCGGGTAACAAGTACGTTAGCCCGTAGCAGTGAACAGGAAGTATATAATCAAATAATCGCTGATCTTAGAGCTGCTCAAAATAATATAGGTTCTACAAATGAGAGTACAACATTAAGAGTAAACAAATGGGGTATTTCAGCACTGCTAGCAAGATTTTATCTATATACAAAACAGTATGAACTTGCAAAGATTGAAGCGACAAAGGTCATATCAAGCGGAAACTATTTATTACCTGATTTGTCAAATGTATTTCTTTCATCAAGTAAAGAAGCAATCTTACAATTTGTACCACCCAATACCCAAATTTTTGGTGTTGCTGATGCTTATCGATTTATTCCATCTTCAGCAACTGCAAGGCCGAACTTTGCGTTAACTGAATCCTTAATAAATTCTCTTGAATCAGGAGACGGTCGTAAAAGCAAATGGCTGAATCAAAATACTGTAGCAGGCAAGGTCTATATTTATCCCTACAAATATAAAACTAGGTCGGTAGTCGTTGGAGCCGCTAAACCGGAGTTCAATATTGTATTAAGATTAGCAGAAATGTATCTTATAAGAGCCGAAGCCAGTGCTAATTTAGGCAATAATTCAGATGCTATTTCTGATTTAAATGTAATTCGGAAAAGGGCCTTGCTTTCTGAACTGGATAAGAACCAATCTATTTCAAAAGAAGATCTTATAACAATCATAAATCATGAGAACCGGATTGAATTTTTTGCCGAATGGGGACATCGGTGGCTTGATTTGAAACGAACAGGTCAGGTTGATCTTGTCCTGACGAACTTAAAAGGAGATAAATGGCAAAAGACTGACGCTGTATATCCAGTTCCGTTATCTGATATTAGACAAAACCCCAATTTAACTCAAAACGAAGGTTACAATTAATAAATCATGAAAAACTATTTAGCAACAATAAGCTTGATAATACTAGTATTATTAAGCAGTACCTCTATGGCTTCAACTGCCGACTCAGTATCATTTCTTAAGATCGGTGACAAAGTTCCTGACATAGAATTCAAAATAAAAAACTATTCAAAGCCAACAGCAAAAATATCGGACTTCAAAGGCAAGCTGGTCATATTGGATCTATGGGGAGTCAATTGCGCTTCCTGTATAGCAGCGATACCACATATGGAGGAATTGCAAAGAAAGTTTGATGGTAAAATACAGGTCATTATGGTTACAAAAGATTCAGATGAGAAGGTGACCAAACAAGCTATACATTCTGATAATGTAAAAAATAATAGATTACCGTCGGTTACAAATGCAAAGGAACTAGCAGGATTATTTTTTTATGCTTCTCTACCTACTCATATTTGGATCGACGAAAGTGGAAAAGTTAAATACATCACAAATGGAAGTAATGCAAATGAAGCAAATATTAATAACCATTTAAAAGGTAACAATCTGAATATTAAAGAAAAAAAAGATGTGAAATTTGATATAGATGACCCACTTTTAGTAAACTGGTATCCGTATCATAAAGAAATTTCCTTTTATACCTATCTCGCTCCAATACAGAAAGTTTATTCCAAAAGCGGCGGTACGGGTCAAAGCAAGTATGCCGATGGTACTATTAAAAGAATTAGCAGTGATGGTTCATCACTAGCAGGTCTGTATAAGCTTGCTTTTGGACTATACGACCAAGTTTTTCCGGATAGTAAAGTTATAAATGAATCAAAAAATGCAAAGATTTACCAAGTCGATTCAAATAAGAGTATGAAAGAACAGCAAGGTTACTATTTTTACGATGTCATTAATGGTATAGGAATCAATAATGATCGACTATATAAATTCATGCAGAATGAGCTTGATATAATGTTCAATCTTAAAAGCGGCTGGGAAAAGAGACGAGTACAATGTTTTGTTTTAAAACAAAAGAAAGATAACAATTTAATATTTTCAAAAGGTGGGGCATTTAAATCTGATTTCGGCAAAGGAATGCATAAAGTAGAAAATTTTAAATGGGAATATTTTCTAAGAGCTCAGAGAGGTTCAGCAAGTTTAAATTTTGAGTTAATAGATGAAACTGGAATTTTACCAGATCAACTCGTAAGTTTAAGTATAAGCACAAATTGGAGAAATTTTCATGAAATCAACTCTTCACTTGAAAGATATGGGTTATTCATTGAAGAACAAACTAGAAATTTTAACTGTATAGTGTTGAAGGATATGGATAAGGAATCAAAATAATGTAAAAATATAGGAACTTTAAGGTATCCCTCCTGTTTCTATTGCATCGGGTATAGTATTTGGTTTTTGGGGATTTGACGGGTCAGATACTTTTGAGTATCCTAATGCGCAAGGATAATTACTAGAGTTATCACATAGGGAGGTCTCATCGTATATTAAAAACACATGAGTAGTTGCATCGAACCAATATAATGCTGCCTTATTGGTTTTAATTGCATTACTTTTATTATATCTTGGCGTATAAAAAGCAAAATGTAAAAAACATAACAGTCCGAAAAATAAGGTAAGTGACTTTAATGTTATCATATCTATGGTGTGTTAAATTCTATAAAGTTAGAAATCAAAAGGAAGGAAACCCTTCCTTTTGATTTCGTTGTAGTAGTTACTGTTTTTCTCCGGTATCTATTCGATCCGGTGTACCGCTTGGTCTTTGTGGATTGCTTGGGTTGGCCACAGCTGCATAACCAACCTCACAAGGATTTGAATTTGAAAGATCACATCCTGATGACTCTGAATGACCAATGTAAGCGTTTGTTGTAGCATCAAACCAGTACAGTGGTGCTTTAGTTTCATTTTTAGTTACTTCCTTATCTTTTGGGCCAAAAGAAAAAGCGGCAAACGTACCTAGTGCAATAGCTGCAACTCCTAGTGTAATTCTAATTGATTTCATGATGTTTGGTGCTTTTATAAATCAAAAAGCTAAACTTTAGTTTTTTGCCTACTCTGAGTTTCAGGTTTTCGGCTTTCCCTGTTTTGGTTATTAGTTTTAAAATTTAGTACGTGGTCTGAACATGACTACTGTGTGGCGGACTTTTATACGAAAACATGATCAGACCAATGATATTTAGCGTCAGCACCGCAAGATTAATCCACAGTTGATCATTCCAGTTCAACCCTCTATAAAGCGAGATACATGAAGATGGTATGCTTGGTGCAAACTTTAAGATGTAGATTAAATATCCTGTATATAACAGCAGAACAGATAGCGAAGTAATAAGTCCAATTTTCCGCCAAGACTTCTTTATCAACAATACTACAAGTGATAAATGTAGTAGCTGTAGAATGTAAGGCAAGGATGATCCAAAAGACGATAATATATATGCACCATTGATCTGCCTTCTGAAAGTGTCAAAATTACGAACCTTACTGACAAACGTATATGCCCACATGAGTAGGAGTAAGAATATAATTGTTTCGGCTATCAAGTTTTTCGTTCGCATGGCAAGATTATTTTGTGATTTACGTTGAAAGGCTATTTCGCGCACAGTTTAAATCGAGTATTATTTCGAGGTTTTCCATTGGCCACCATGTCTGATCGGTGGGTCTTTGATCGTCTCATCAGTGTCGGAGTCGTTGGAAACGATTCCTGCTTGAATTGTATCGCTATTTTTTGACATTTCTGTTTTTGAGTTGACAATATTCAGTTTTTCCAGTTCTAGCGGTTCCTCAATTTCGGATTCTCTACAGGAGTGTAAAATGACCGCTCCTGCGATGATTAATATTGTTGAGATAATAGTTTTCATTTTGTTAAAAATTTTAAGAATTATCCCGGCCGGTTATTTCGAATTCAAGAGCGAAGGTAGAGGGCATTGGAAGACGGAAAAACTGTTTAGTGCGCCCGTTGAACAATTTGAATGCGCAAATTGTTCAAATTGAGCATTGTTATAAAGTTGATAATCAATGTTTTAAAACATTTTTATGGTATGTTGCAGTTTTTCGTTTTTAATAAATCATGGTTTGGCGATTTTTATTAATTTTATATAAACTTGACCTATGAAATTCTCCTCTTTTCATATCATAATTGTTTTATGTTTGTTTCACTGTGAATTTCTCTGTGCCCAGCAAGAGGAATACAGTAAGTATTATTATATAAGGAGAAATTATGAAGTGTTCTCAGAGAATGATTTCAGGGCGCTTCCATTCATACGTCAGTACATTGCTGAAGCAAAAAAGGATAAGGATTATGATAAA
This sequence comes from Chryseobacterium gambrini, assembly GCF_900156825.1. GTDB lineage: Bacteria > Bacteroidota > Bacteroidia > Flavobacteriales > Weeksellaceae > Chryseobacterium > Chryseobacterium gambrini. The sequence goes on from NZ_FTOV01000008.1 coordinate 130,506, forward strand.
TTATATCAGGGATATGCAGACGGTGTTGAATTTTCCGCCGATCGTAATGAAAAGCTAAAATTTGCAGACAGTACAATCATTGCCGCAAAATTATCTCGTAAGCCGGCGTTAGTAAGTTCTGCATACCTTGAAAAGGGTGTTGTCTACTATTTCCATTTTAAAAAATACCAATTGGCATTGAATGAGTTTCTTATAGCAGTTCAGTATGCACCAAAAGATATAGATCCCTATTATCAGAACCGGCTAAATTATCTGATCGGTGTAGTCAAAAGCTATATAGGCTACTACGATGAGGCATTGCCCATTTTTATAAAGACACGGAACCATTTTGCGTCAGAGCTAAAGAAACAGCAAGATCCTAATATTCTATATGATTCTAGACGAGGTAACTATAATAGTCTTCATCAGATGGCTATTTGTTATCGAAATATGGGGAAATTTTCACTTGCCGATTCTATTGTTAGCATTGGACTTACAGAAATCGGTTCCACCCGTGAACATAGGCAGGAATCTGGATATTTTATAAAAGAAAAAGGAATTTCAGAGTTTCGGAAAAAAGAATTTTCAACTGCTATCGCCTCACTTATCGCTTCATCAGTAGCACTTTCAAAAATTAATGATTTTTCATGGTTAGCTGTAAACTATTCATATTTGGGAAAATCCTATCTTGCATTGGGTGATGAACCTTATGCTTTAAAAAACTTTGAAAAAGTCGATTCCATTTTTCAGAAGCATGGTTTCATTGTACCAGAAGTTCGGGATACCTATGAACTTTTGATTGATCATTACAAAGCAAATAATGGCGTAGAGAAGCAATTATATTATACCAATCAGCTTTTAAAAGTAGATAGTGTCCTATTCAGAGATTTCAATTATCTGTCCCGAAAGATAAGCAAGGAGTATGATACACGTTTACTGAAAGAAGATAAAAAACGACTAGAAAAGAAATCCATAAAAGATAAAGTGGCCCAATGGGGTTTAGGTACAGTCGCAGTCACTTTTGCTGCTACCATGTTGTTTTATAAAAGAAGAGAAAAAAGAATCCGAAGGAAATATGACATTCTGGAGCAAAAGATCAAAGCTAGAGACAGCGCCAATATAGCTATTAAAATAGAAGAAAAGCAAGATGGCAATAAGCTTGAAATTGACCAAAAAGTTATAGAGGAAATACTGCATAAATTACAGGATTTTGAGGATAAGGGAGGATTTAGGGAGAATGGGATTACACAGCATAAATTGGCTGATAAATTTGATACTAATCATTTCTATCTGTCACAGATCGTGAACGAATACAAAGGCATGAATTTTACAAAATACCTCATAGATTTAAGGATCAAATATATAACTGATAAACTCTATAATGACCCGGAATACCGCAAATATAAGATCGAAACGCTTGCGGAAGAATGTGGTATGGGCTCAAGAAATCATTTTTCGAAACTTTTCAAAGAAATCAATGGAATAGGTCCTGCCGAATTTATCAAGAGACGCTTGCACGATATTAATATGGAGCAGAACCTCACCATTGAGACAGTAATTTAGTGAGTCCAATTTGAGTTTTTTATTCAGCCTGTCCTAATTCAGGAGATTACCTGACATCAGGCAGGAATAATTTACAATATATTATTATCTAAATCATCAATTATTATTTTGTAAATGTTGTCCTTTAAATTGTCTGTTAGATCGTTCCTGTCCAGTAGAAAATTTTGCTGTTCGTTATTAATCAACTTATTTTTTATGTTATCAATGCTATGTTCAACCATTGACTGTGTTACCTGAAACTGAAATGCCAAGCTTTTTGCTGTTACCGGACTTTCTTTCTTTGCCATTAATTGGGAAGTAATACTGAGGCTCAGCCAATCATCAAGTCGAAGGTTCTTAGAATTAGGCAAAGATTTTATTATTTTTTCATATGGGTTATTTTCAAGTTGAAAAGTTTCTAAAATCCTAATCTGTTCCGAATAGTCCCATACTACATCTTTATAAGACTTTTCAAGAGGTCTATATGATGTCCAGGCACTGTCACTATGTAGATTTGAAATAATTTCTTCACACATCTCATTTATAGTAATCTTGTCAGGGTGTTTAATGGAGTGCTCAATAAATGCTCTCATTCCTACATTAAACATGCAAGGTTCCTGTAATTCCATGTGAGGTATAGGATCTCCGAAATGATTTGCGGCCAGTAATCGTAGTGCTTGTAGATCAGAAGCATTTTCCAAGGGTAATATCCTTTCTTCAATATTCCGCAGCATTATACGAAAAAGATGGTCATTTGTTTCTTCATTGCTAAGTAAATAGGCATAGCAAACCGCAATTGCTAAAATGGGATTTCGCCATTTTGAATGTGCAGTATTATTAATCAGAGACTGCGGAACATAATAGATCCCATTTTCCAGATTTCTTAAAATTGCGTCTAACTGAATTGTTTCCTGTTCTTGCAATCTATGATGGCTGTTCTGTCGAACAAGTTGAACCCTTGCTGTCGAAAAAATAGGTGTACGTTTGAAAGTGAGGTAGAATTGGGTTTGCCATTCTGGAAATACATACAATGGAATTTCTCTTGATTTAGAATTGCCTTTATATACAAGATAGTAGATACCGGGTTCCATTTTTGCGTGGAATGCCAACCAACCGTCACGTGTATCTTCTTTAACGTTTGTTTCATTATACAGGCGATAAATTACCTTTCTATCACTGTTCAATATTGAAAAGCGCCATCCCATAGACTGGGCTACATTTTCCTGCTTTCCTTTTATAATTTCATCGGGGTATCTAAAAAATAAAAACAACGATGCATCATTATCGCTAATTTCCATGTTATCCATAGTGGATCTTTGGCTCCACTGATTAACAGCATTTTGGTAATAATTTTTGGTACTTCGCAAGAAATCTGCCGGAATAGACGAAAAAGAGCCTTTATTTTCCCATGTTAATTGAAGATCTTCTTCCAATCTGATGAATTTCTGTTCAAATTTTTCATTGGAAAAGATCTGTAGCTGATAAAGCCCGCGGGGTAGATTTTTTGCTATCTCCTCATGTCGGCTAACTAACATTTCTCCTTTACCACTGAACAGTTTAAGCAAAACAAATTCGCTTAGCGGGCCTACAACAGAAAAGTTAAAATTAAACTCTTGTTGTTCATTCATTTCTTGTGTTCTAAATACCATAACTTAATGTTTTTATTGTCCCATCAATCCTTATTGGTTTTGCATCAGATTGTTCATTTTCATAGTAAATAGTATAAAGTCCTTTAGACAAAGGTATTATCCAAGGTTCATTTACATCTGAGATACCTTCTTTTAAAACATTAAGGTCTGAATCTTCCAGTATGGCCTTTTTACCACTGACAGTAAAAGTAATCTGCACATTGGTAATATTTACAGTCAGTCCATCTATTATTGTCGTGTCAGCATGATCACCCTGGATATTTGGGACCTGAACTTTTTTAGTTTGCGCAGCGATCTTTGGCAGATCTCTTTCGAGGTGATTTGCTAACGAAAGGGAAGTTATTTTGCCATCTTTTTCAGCTGCTCCCCTTAAGCCACGTAAAAGCGATTCCGTAAATATTCCCCTGATTCCATCTTCTTGTAAACTTCCACTTTCTGACTGTATAAGCGCTTCATAAGCTTGATTAGTAAATTCGGAAGCTGAATAGACATATGATCTGCATGCTCCTGCCGTTGCAGCAGGCATAACATTGCCAAACGATGGTGGCGCACCATTCACGGCTACTTTCCGATTTCTGCAACAATCAAAGAAAAAGAATATTTCACTGAAAATTCCTGATTCGATCAAGGTGGTACGGTAATCACCTGATGAAAGGGCGTGGTTTCTAAAAAAGGTATCCCATTGAGGCAGAACAAGCGCTGTGTCATTCCAGGATAATCCAAGACCATGTCCGGAAAAGTAGAAATATAACCTTCTGCCTTTTCGCCTCTTGGTTCTGCTGTTGATTTTACCGAAACATTGATCAATGGTATACTGTATTGGTAATAGAGAATCTTTTTCTGAAAGTACAAGATAGCAGTTATCAGGTGGAACATACCCTCCCTTTTCGTCAACAACCCAATTATGAAATCTTTTGGCGTCCTTATCCGGCCCTTTTAACGTTGCTAATTCAGCATAGTGGTTAACACCAACTATTACTGCATAATCGTCTATATTTGCAGGCATTTTGTTATTGCTTTATTATATGGATAATACTATCCAATGTCGTTTCTTCATCATCGTCAAAGGCTCCATGTTTTCGTGCTCCAGATCGGAATCCGTCTAACGCGCTTTTATCCGTCACTGCATAAACAGTATGACCTTCTTTTTTTAGAAAATCTGATATTTGGATGGCATTATCATCATTATATGGGTGATTCCCTGTCGTATGTCTTTGGAGCCCTAAAATCAATGCATCGCTCTCATCTTCCAGTATCCCTGAAATTAGATATAGGAGGGACCTTGGGTACACAAAGTAAAACAGTCTATCCTTTTTCTCATATTCGTCGGACATAGTGAAACATCTGAATGAACTAAAGATCGAAGGGTTTTTAAGGATGGTATCTTTAAAAAGATCTGTACGACATGCTGGAGCCATGAAAATAACATTACGAAATTTTATGTCATAGCCTTTGGCCGATATCATTTTTATCAATTCACAGATGACGATAGAACCAGCAGAATGTCCCACTAAATCGATTGTTAATTTTTTGCCTGTTTCTTCTTGATACTCAGCAAGCTTTTTTATGAAATATAATCCTACAGGCCACTGAGTGTAATCTCCTTCAAAGTCGCTGTGCTTCCACATATCTGTGGCTTTCTTTTTCATATTTCCCCAAAGCCAATTCCCAAGTTCCGAAACATACAATTCACGCATGGTCTCTTCGGCAACTGTTGGATAAAAATCATGATTTCTTTTTTTTATATAACGCTTTATAACACGGATTGCAACTTTGGTTGCTCCTATGATCACTTCCATTGTGGTGATTAACCCTTTGGCATTTTCTTCTAAATTGTGCTTGTACTTAGGATCTAAGATATCTTCTTCAGCCTGACTTTTTTCAGTAGAAATAAGTTCCTGTAGTTCTGGGTCGCTTTCTATTTCAAGTTCGAGCTCTGCTTGTAATTCACTCTCTAAGATCAGGATCCCACTTTCATCCATTGCAGATTCAGCATCTAAAATTGTTGCTGATTTTGCGCCCGCATTAATCTGATAGCTTTCAAAAGGTGCTTCTTTTCTGAGTTCGGCTTCAATTTCTTCTTCTGAAAATTGAGCAAAACCTTTTGCACCGTCGAAAAGATCATCAGGTTCAATTCCTAATTTTGGACCTGTGACCTTTAAAACTTTTATTAAAATTTTCCTGAAAAAATCAGAATTAGAAATGGTCGTTAGATTATCTGTAATTGTCTTCATCCAGCCTGTCTCCCAGACAAAGCAGAATGCATGGGAATCAGAACCGGAGCTGCTATATCTTACAATTCTTTCAGCGGTTTTCAATCCTTCGTCCGCGGGAACCAATCCACCGTGAAAGTATAACAGTAACTTAGATTTATTATTTTCCTTTAAGAACTTGAACAATGAATCAACCTCCTCTGGAGTTGAATTGTACAGGGGATTATTGTTAGGATAGAATGTACCATGTTTTCCAACATGGACGTAATTGATCCTGTTTAATAGGCTATTTTGCATTATAAATGGCTTGTTAGTTTCTAGCTACAATATAATAAATTTTTGAATACTAATATGCAGGATAAATATTGTTTTGCATTTCAGTTAAAAAAAATATTTGTTTGCTGGATCAATCGGGATTTTCTAATTTTTGCTATAAGCTCATTTCGTATATTTAACTTATGATTGGTGAATTAATTAATGTAAAATGGACAGACCGAGTTGTAAAAGAACACGTGCGAGGTCCTGTGGAACTGCTGGAATTCAGTGGCACGAATGAACAAGGCGATATTTTTAAAGTTTATGTTTACAAAGTTGAAAAAATAGAAAAGGGTAATAAGAAAGCACTGTAAAACTCTGATTAGTAGAATTACGACAATTTTTAAAATAATGTCGAATTCATTTTGTCGTGAAGTTGTAAGGTATTATATTGCAAAACCAAAATCATTAAAATGCTTATGAAAAAGAATGAATACAACCAAACAATAGTTCGCGTATCTTAATACTTAAAGAGTAATTTCGACCCACGGAATTTCTTTTGGTACCATTATCAGATCTCTACTACGATAGCGTTGTGAAAGTACTACCTGCTTATTAATTTGTAGTCCTGGTAATTGAATTCACCGTTCGGTGATAAACCTTTTTAAATAACACAACCGAAAAAAATTATGTTATCATGTTTCAACAAGAAGATAATCTTTCCAGTAAGGGAATAGATTCATCCAAGAAAAACGTTTTGGATTCGTTAAGTGACGTCAATTTAGATGACGTTACTAATATTCCGGGTCCACAAAAAGGGTATCTTAAACAAGCAAAAAATATAACCGACACGGGGCGGCAGTTTCTGAATCAGCCGTTATTACCAAATGACCCCACCACTCTCAAGGAAAAAGTTTGGTCAAACCAGCCTACTTCCAAAATATTTAATGCAGCAGGGATTCCTGAAAATGCAATTGCAGGGATCAATAGGGTAGTTAAGCTCGATATTTTTGTCGATGGAAAAGAAATCAAATATTTCAAGCACTTTAAACTTACCCAAAGCGCTGTGAAGCACCATGAATTTGAGCTTACACTTGCTCATGATACCTTAGGAGCGGCGGAAAATCACAATCTGGAAGAGGCGCAAAATTTTCTGGGAAAAAGAATAACAATTGTCTTTAAATATAAAGATGTCGATAATAGCCCTGAGAGAAATTTTGTAGGAGTTATTACAGAAGTAGGTTTTAGTCAGGAAAAAGGAAGTCTGGGCAATCTTGTCATGACAGGCTATAGCCCCACAATATTATTGGATGCAGCACCGCATATTCAGAGTTTCGGCGGATCAAAACCTATCAGCCTAAATAGTATAGCAAGTGAAGTCATCAAAGAAGGCTTAGGTGCAGACAAATTTGATTTCAGGGTTGATTCCCGCTATGGAAATGTACCTTATAGTTGTCAGTATGAGGAGACACATTATAACTATCTGGCTAGAATGGCAGAAGCTTATGGTGAACAATTTTTCTATGATGGTGAAGTCCTTCATTTTGGACAGTTACCGCCGCAGGAGAAACCCGTTGTACTTACTTATGGCAGCAATCTGACTGATGTGAAAATCAAAATGAAGGCGCAGCATGTAAATCCAACATTCTATGGTTATAACAGTAGTAAAGATGAAAAGTTCGCTGGTGGAAAAAGTAAAATTGACCATAAATCAGATATTGCCAAAAGAGCATATGAGATTTCTGAACGGACTTTTCAAACACCATCTTTACGTGTTGCCCCTATAAAAGCAGTAACCTTTATGGATATTGATGCATCGCAGAAAGGTACTGCCGGGAGTAAAGCGTCAGAAGTTTTTGTCACCTCAGGAAATACGACAGTTCCGTTTCTTCATCCTGGCTGTATAGCGGATATCGAGATGAGAAAAGCCGATAGTAGCGAAACCTCATACTTTACAAAACTGATGCTTATTGAAGTGACGCACGAAGTTGACGCTCGAGGGTATTATGATGGTTCATTTCAAGCGATTGCATCCGATACAGGATTCATCCCAAGGCCGGAGTTTGTAGTTCCAAATGCGGAACCGCAGTTTGCGAAAGTAATGTCAAATACAGATCCACTCAATCAAGGGCGCGTACAGGTGCAACTGGACTGGCAACGTGGAAAGGATTCTACTGAATTTATCCGTGTAATGTCTCCCGATGCGGGTAGTAGCGATAAGGTCAGCAAAAATCGTGGATTTATGTCTGTACCAGAAGTGGGGGATCAGGTTATTGTAAATTTTGTGCACCTGCATCCCGATCGGCCCTTTGTTATGGGAGGCATGTTTCATGGAAAAGTTGGCGCTGGTGGGGGTGAAGGGAATAATGTAATGAGTTTCAGTGGTAGGAGCGGAGCAGAATTGAAATTTCATAATGGTGCAGGTTCCATGAACCTACAGGATCAGGGTGGAGCAAACATGCATTTCGACGGAGCGGGAAATGCCACAACAAATGCCAAAACAGCCCACAGCGTAAATGCTGGCAGCAATAGTTCCATTAATGTCGGCGGTAAAAAAAATGCCCCGCCACAATCTCTCTTCAATATGGACGCAGCAGGTAATATTACGCTTGACGGCAAGACAAGTATAACCTTTCAGGTTGGCGGAAATAAAATTGTCATCGACAAAAAGGGGATTACCGGAACAGTTACCAATGGAAACATCAGTTTCGATGCGACTGCTGGAACATTTACTATTCATAGTAATGGCAACATGGATATCAAGACCGATGCTGACTTAGCTGTTGACAGCAAATCTTCCAAGATCAATTCTAGTGGGCCGACCAATATTACGGGGGCAGATGTAGAAATTAATAAAGGATAATTATGGAGTTCGATATTCAGGATATTGGGAAAACAAGAAAGTATGCTTTCCTCAGGGAAGAGCGTTATCAATTTCAGGGTTTGCGCAATGAAAATCATTTGGAAATTGGTCTCGAGGTAAAGTTATTGTCCGTCAGCGAAGGAGTTCCCACTTTTAAAATAAATATAATCCGATATAAACAGAGTAATGCTACTGGCTTGTACAGTTGGGTGGGGGATATTCATGAGATAAGGAATGAACTGATTTTTACCCTAAATGAAAAAGGGCAATTAGGTACAATCTTAAATATGGAAGATATACGTATGAAGTGGGAAAAAATTAAACCGGAGCTTATAAAAGAACATAAGAAAGATCCGCACAAAGATATTTTTATCACAGGTATTAATGAACTTTTGGAAAACGCAGACAACTTATCGGATGCTTTGCGATTTGCACAGCCTTATCTGCTTCTATTTCCTGGTATTCATGCAAATCAGTTAAAAAAAGACGAAGAGACAACTGGATATCGTGAACTTCCCAATTTTTTGGCGGCAAAAATGGTTCCTATTAATACTGTGGAGACACTTACAGAATTAGAAGATGGTAAAATCCAAATCGAAGTTCAGGGGACAATTGACGATGAAAAGTTTGAACAGGAGAAAGTTACAGCCATGATCAGGATTCTGAAAAATAGGCCACGTGTCCCTACACAGCTACAGTTAGGTTACATCGAAAGATACCGTTTGGATGAATGGCCTTGGTCTGAACAGAGTATGTGCATGAGTATAGCGGAAATTCCTGGTACGCTTTATCGTGAAGAAAGAAATATTTTAAAAGCAATATGATTTTTAAGATAGAGGATCTTGTCTTTCAAAATGACCGATACTTTATACTACTGAGCAGTAAGGATGCCGATAAACTAGCAGAACTAAACTGTCTAGATATCTATGCCGATGACGTAAAGATTAAACGTTTATCAGGTTGTCTGGTATCGGAAATATTAAAGATTCCTGATTTCACGGTCTTGGAGTCGAAAGAAAACCTAAGTGAATTGGAGCGGATTTTTAGAAAGACCAAATTGGTAGAAATCTGCACCTGCGTTAAGAACGTTAATTATAAATAAGTGGATCATGGCAAAAAAGTATGTGCCCGAGGGTGCTTTTCTCGCCTGCGATAAAGGAACGAGCCCATCGACATTACGGGTTAGCTTTAACAAAAATACGACTATATATGCGGTGCCAATGGCAACCGAAGCAGATAAGTTACCTTTCTTTCACCTTAAACCAATGGGACTCTGTACCTGTCCTGCAAAATGGGCTACGGGGGTAACCTGTTTACCTACTACCTTGCAATGGGATAATCCGAAGGATGGTGTAAAAATTAATGGAAACAGGATGCTTCTAGAAGATTCTACCTGCAATTGTATTTTTGGAGGTAAGATCAGTATATTTTTTGATAGGGCTTCCGCCGTTGCTTATGGTATAGGAGAAGGAAAGATGCCCAGCGATTACATCAAAGAAGGATTTGACTGGCTTGAACAAAAAACAAAAGAAAATCGAGCTGAAAGGGATAAGATGATTCCTGACTGGATGAAACCTATTGCAGGGGCTAAGGATTGGTTTGATGATCTTGGAACGGGATTAGTTGAAGGGGCGGTGAATGGAGTAGTCGGGCTTGGGGAAGTTATCTATCAGGTTGGGCAAGACCCGGTAGGTACTGCCGAAGCTTTAGGAGGAATGGTGAAAGAGGGGTATGAGGCGACCACTAAAGGACTTAATGAAGCATATAAATGGAGTACGACACCGGGGAATCTAGAAAAAGCAGCAAATTCTACATGGGATTGGGCTTCCAAGGAAGAGAATTGGGACAAGCTTGGAGATGATATTGTCAAGGGGGCTCAGGAAACGGGCGAATGGATCGCTAAAAATCCTCGGAAGATCGGTACTACAGTTGGAGAATTTATACCAGATGCTGTTGCAGCTGTGTATACTGCGGGTGGCTCAGTGGCAGCTACCGCAGGTAAGACAGCTTTAAAAGAAGGTGCAGAAGTCGTCGTTGAAAAGACTGTAAAGGAAGTTGCCGAGGCTGGAGCTGAAAAAGCGGGTAAAGAAGCATTGGAAGCTGGTGCAAAAAAAGGAATAAAGGAAACCTTGGAGCAGTTGGCTAAAAAAGAAAGTGATGAAATTGCTGCTGTAGTCACTAGAAGCTTGCTACCTAAATTTAAGTTAACTAATCCATTCTTAAAAAATATTGAACATGATTTAGACGAGTTCATCCGACAATTAAAAGGTCAACAAGAGGGCTTAAATAAACTAAGTGTTGATGATTTTTTAAAGAACAGAGATGAATATCTGAAAAATGGAAGATCAGCAGAAGGTAGTGCTGCTCAGAAAAGGTTCAGACAAGAAGCATTGCAGGAAAGAATTGAAAACAATATTGAAAGTGGGATGTCTCCTAAAAAAGCAAAATTGGAAGCTGAAGAATGGATGAGTGATAAAGCAGCTCTACACGATCCAGATCAAATTGCTGGCGGATTCGGAGATAAAGTAACTGGGATGGGTGATAAAAGAGTAAATTCAAGCTTGGGTAGTCAGTGGAAAACAAGGATAGATGACCTTGATAAAAATGTCAGAGATGCTGCTGAGAAAATGAGCGAGGCGGAGCGAAAAAGTACATATTTAAACGTCGAACTATACCCGTAATAGGCTTTAAATGATTATATTTGTTATAGTAAAAAAGATATCATGTTTGAAAAATTTATTGAAGAATACGGAAATATTGAGCATAAAGTTGAGTTGCCAAATGATCACCTTGAACAAGTAAAAAGCTTTTTACCGGATGAGCTTTTCAGTTTTATTTCGAACGGTGCAGGAAGTTATATGGATAGTTTTTTTTGGGTAGTTGATCCGGTGCAATTTGATCCTATTTTAAAAGAAATTTATGTTCCTGTCCACGAACCATCAATTTGTTTTGCTAGGGATGCTTTTGGGGGATTATATTCGTATGAGGGTGGAAGTGTGATTTATATTGACATCCGTCATGGCGTTTCAAAGGTGATTGGAAGAAAAGTTAATGTTTTGTTCAATTCGATAATGACTGATTGGGAATATTTCTCTGAAGAATTATTATTAGATAATTACGAACCAGCGAAAGAAAGACTTGGAAAAGTTGAACCAGATGAATGTTATGGTTACGTGCCTCTTCTAGGGCTCGGGGGACCGGAAAAAGTAGAAAATTTACAAAAAGTTAAATTAAGAGAACATATATCCATAGTTGCACAAGCATTAGGCAAGATCGAATAAAAAGATGATTCAGGCGGTGTATGTATTAAACTTTTGTTTATTTTGAATAAAGCAAAATTATGAACATCAATATTAACAATATATATATCTTTATTGAACAAAACAAAAATAATGATGTCAAGTCCTTTTTAGAAAATAATGGACTTGAAATTAAGGATGAATTTGGGAGAACAAGTCTTTTAAATGCGGCATTTTACAACAATATTGAATTACTACAATGGTTAATTGAAAAGGGCGCAGAAATCAAAGCAAAGGATAATAATGGATATACGGCATTACATTTTGCTATTCAGGAGGCACATGATGATAGTGTGGCATTGCTGCTGAACCATTCCGCTGATGTGGATGCAAAAGATATTAATGGGAATACACCATCATGGGTTTGTGTAATGCATTGGAAAGGAGGTAAAAACTTTAACAATTTAAAAAAAATGTATGACCATAATGCTGATTTTAGTATTGTAAACAATGCGGGTAGGAGTGCTAAAGATATTATACCTGAAAAAATAATGAATGATCTAAAAACAAAATAATTTTTCGAGTATTTATGTATTTTGCAATTATTGAAATGTTAAATCATTTATTCAAACAGGTGTATAGCAGAAATCTTCAGTAATTAAATGAAACCAACAGAAAGACAAAAGGAATTATATAAAAAGCTTTCCCCAATAATAGGTACAGAACCAAAAGTCATTAAATATGGAGATGATACAGGTGAACATGCCATTTTCATTATGGAGTGTCCCGATCCTTTAGATAAAAATGTTATTTTTTATGCTACAATTGGATTGTCTGACTATTCTGTAGGGGATAAAAAGTACGAATTAATGATTTCAGGATATTCGGCGCAAGATAAAGTGGGGAATATTTTGAGCACAAGTGCTTTTTTTTGCATTAAAGATCAATGGAAGGTTTCTGAAGGGGTGGTTTTTGAAAAACTCGTTGAAAAGTATTACCCAGCTTCTGAAATGAAACATATTTATTTTACTACACCGTATTTGTGGGAGGATAAACTTGAAGATTTTATGGTACAAAATGAAGAAGTCCATTTTCTTCTTGCTATACCGATATCAGAACCTGAGTTTGAATTATTTAAGCAAAAAGGTTCTGATGCTTTAGAAACATTGTTAGAAGAAAATGAAATTGATATTTCTGACATTAACAGAAAATCGATTTTATTATAAAATTAATGTCTAAAATAAACATAAGAGTTTTTTTTTGGGAAGGCTGGATAAATATAAATTATAGCATTAAATGAACTTTAAAAAGCACCCGTCGGTGCTTTTTTTGTTTATAAACTTTTTAAATAATCCTTTTTATAAATAGATTTTCTTTTAAAATCATGGTAAATTTTGGGTGGTGTATGTTAACAGAATTAGCAAAAAAATATAAATTGATAAACAGAATTTAGTTGTTAGAAGAAAACAAACCAAAATAATGAACGAGCCGCAAGCGGTTTTTAAAATGGAATGGCTCAGTGGGTGCTATTTTTAAAACTGCTTGCACCGCTTTTCTGCCAAAATTCGGTTCCGACCATAGGAGGAGCCGAATTTTGGCGCCGGCAGTTTTTCAACTGCCAACGCAAATAGGTTGTGTTCTGAAATTCTTTAGATTTAAAAAGAAACCTCTATTTTCTGTCATTCCCGTTTTAAACATATTCCAAAGGAGGGAAGCTCCCATTTGCGCAATGGTACTATTGATAAAAAGGTCTTGTTTTAAAAGAGCTTCAGCCAGAGAGCAACTTGGTGTGTTATCCTCTTTTTCAGAACTGAGCATTGCATCACCGTATTCCGCAATAATGGAGGGAAGCGAATCAAAGGTTTTAAACTTCTTTGATGTGGGCTGCTCTATTTTTCCGATGGTTGACAGTATTGCCTGACCTGTGTATTTGGTGTTCCCAAGGTCTAACCAATACCTTCCTTTATCCCTGTGGTTTGCGTATTTGCTGTTTAGTTCCTGTAATATTTCTGCAATCGTAAATCTTGAAGCAACGGTATCGACACAGGAAACATAAATTGATGAACCTGCATGGAGCGGTATTTCTCCTTTTTCATCCCTTTGGAATTTTTCTGTTATGGCTTTCCAGTTTGTACCCGACCAACGGTTCAGCCTATTGATAATTGCCTGAGATTTGAAAAGTCCCTTTTCTGATTCTGCAAATCTTTGGCGACCTACGTTTGCGGAGGTTATCATATCGTCATCCCAAAGATATACCTCCAATCCTGGGTGGTTAAGTTCCAATAAACTGTGGTTGATTTCCATCAGCGCAGTCATAAATTTTGAACCTGTTCCACCTGCACCGATTACGTTGACACGGATGGGGTTTGTTGGACTTAGCAGGTAATTGTCCAAAAAATGGACATTGGTTTTTGGCATTCTCATCGTAATATATTTTTAAGTTTTTGATTGCTTTTGATAAGTCTATCAGTTGGGAACATGGTATCAGTTCCGATTAGGCTTTCCCATAGCAGTACACAGTTTCCGTCAACAGGATTATGGTCAGCCATCATGTGGGAGAAATAGCTATTAAAAAAATAGTTTTCCCACAAGGTCATCAACTCTTTTATAGAACCTGTTTCGGTTGCTTTTATGTCCACCGTTCCCATACAGACTTCACCACTTTCATATACATTGAAAAAAGGAGCATAATGCAGGGCGGTGTTTGCTGTTGGTTTTCTATTGATGGCTAATGCATAGACATGGAGTGATTCTCGGTCTGCCATCCAGACCAAAGAGGGGGTTTGTGCCGTTCCTGACTTTATTCCAAGTCCCTCAGAAAATAAAAGCTCTCTTTTTTGGGCTTTGCTATACCAGATTATGGTTGCTGATTTTGCGTCGAATGACAGTAGGTTATTGGGTAAAATGCCATCTGATTTTAACTGATTGAGACTGTCTTCATCAATATTTAGCGCTGTCGCCAACCTTTTTGCTTCACCTATTGTGAGGGGGTGGGGATTAACGGGCGCTCCATCACTGTCCATATCAAAGTGTTCGACATAAGTATCATTTAAGCCACCGTTGCTCTGATAAAAGACCAATGCGCTTGAGGGGTAAAAATAAGTTCCAAAACTGTTTGTAATATCTTCCATGATTTCTAAATTTTAGAGTTGATGTTCCTGCCATACTTGAATAAGGCTATCAATGGCATTAAAAACCTTGCTTTCAAAACCAAAATTGTTTTCTTTTATTCTTCTGTTATCGTAGGGGATAAAGCGTGTAGGCTCGTCTATTTCGCCGTATTCCTGTAAATCGTCGTTAACGGACTGGCAGAGCGATTCAAATAAACTACCGTTAATCGAAGCGCAAAAAGAAACATAGTTATCCAATGAAACCGCACGCTCATCAATATCTATTCTTTCCCTGAAACGCAAGGGATAGAATTTTCTATCGATTTGAACTTTAGGATATGCGCTCAAAATCTTATAAAATGACTTCGCAACAGTCAGGCATTTTTTATCAAAATCTGTTTTTGCGACAAATATTTTTAAGCGGTTTGTGTAATTGTGCAGGTTTATCGGGTCACTGATTATTTTTTTGATAAAATCACCGATGCGTTTAGCATTATTAAAGTCGGCTATAAACTCTTCCTCCGCACCGTCATCATACATCCAATTTTCAAGCATTTCATACATAGAGTACAAATAGCAATCATCAGTTCTATAGTAGGGTACACCAAGAATCTGATAAATGTAGGCATATACAGAAAGTAAAAGCTGACTAGCCTGTTCTGTTTCCGAATTGTGCAGTATGTTATAAAGTGGAATTACAGGGATATAGTATAATGTCATTCCTGTATCGTATCTGTCTTCCTTTGCAAAGTAAGTGCTATTATTATGATGTATCAATCGGACTTCTTGCCAATCCGTCTCCACTTTTTTAAGCTGTCTTTTAAGGTCTGCCATTGATTCAGCGATGTTATATGGAAAAGGGATATTTCCACAGTCCTGTAAAGAAAGATTAAATTTTTTAGCGATTAGAGACAGGGATTTTTTAAAATCCTTGTCCATTTTTAATCTATCACAGTCCTGTATAGTTTCGGTTTCCTGCAATCTTGGAGGAAAGCGCATTCCTAAAAAGGCATTGGCAACATCGCAGGTGGTACAGACTTCTGTTTGTCCTTTTGGATTTCCCCTGCATCCTTTGGTTTTCTGATCCATCGTTCGAACTGCTCCAACTGTCTGTGCAGTTGCGCTTGGTTTTCTTTTCTTGGTAGCTTTACCGTTTCGGGATATTGTGTTTGCATAATTCATGTGTTTGACTTTTTAGTTAACCTTTCGTTCCGATGACGGTCTCAAAACGATAGAGAATCGTATCATCCGCAATCGTTGGACGTGAAATTTTCGCTGTGGTGAGTGCAGGATAGTTATTTGAATAAAAATTCAGGACTGCCTGTACGCTCCATTTTGGCTCAGGGTCGTCAAGCCTGATTTCCTGTTCTTTCTCTTTGAGTACGAATACTCTTGGAAGTGCTGTTGCTACTAACATACTATTGATTTAAGGGTTATTCTCGTGAGTTATTTCGACTGTTTCTTTTCCAGTATCTGAAAATAGGCTAGGGGCAAACTGTCTTTCATAGATTTCCTGTTTCTTTTTGATAACTTCGGAATGTTCAGGATAATCCCCGACTTTTGGGAGTGCAGTCCAAGCATCTTTGTATTTTCCTTCCTTTTCAAAGGCATCCGCTTTTAGCATAGCTTCGTTATATTTCTTGTTTCTGTTGTCTTTTTCCTTTTGTTCCTTAGTGGAGTTTTGCTTTTCCATCGCAGAATTTGCCTGAGCAAGTTCTACCTGCTTCATAAAATGTTCCATATTGGACAGCAGACCAGAAGCTGTCTGAACAGGTTTTTTGATGTGGGCAAAAAATCCCTCGTCAAGTTCTTCGGGCGTACCTTTTAGGTTAAAGGGAGGAATCAGGTTTTTAGCCTTGTCCCCACAACTGTCATTTTCGATCAATATCGAAACGATAATTATATTTTCTGTTGCTTTGGTAATAGTTAGCATCAATTTGCTGTTCATTTCCATTTTCGCAATCTGTCTGAAAAAATTAGTTGCTTCCATAATAATTCATTTTTTTGTCGCTTACACGGTCGGTGATGTATGATTCGGAAAGGCCGATTTCCCTTAATTGTGCTTCATATTCTGCCATTAC
Organism: Chryseobacterium gambrini; assembly: GCF_900156825.1. Classification (GTDB taxonomy): domain Bacteria; phylum Bacteroidota; class Bacteroidia; order Flavobacteriales; family Weeksellaceae; genus Chryseobacterium; species Chryseobacterium gambrini. The sequence goes on from NZ_FTOV01000008.1 coordinate 147,437, forward strand.
CTTATTAAATTCTGCTGTTCCTTCTTCGCCTGCAAGGTGAAGTCTGTGCGCTGTTCCTTCTTTCAGTGCTTTAGTGACGGTTCTGTGCAGTTCTTTGATATGTCTTCGTTGGTCAGAAAGTTTGCGTATTTCCTGTGCAAATAGCTGATAGCGTGAAAGGATGTCCAAGAAAATGAACGCTTCCACGACATTTTGATTTTTATAGTTTTCGACAAACCTGTTGTATAACCAATCTGCGAACTTGTATTTTGCCAAAGTATCCATTGTTATCTTTTAATAATGTTCTGCTTCATATTTTTATCATAGTTCATTCGGTAGCCATTATCGTGAATGACCTTTTCAAGCCCGTTCCTGACGGACTGTAGATGCTCCCAATCTTCGGATGATATATTGAGGACATAGAGCTGTCCGAATTTCATTACCATATCAGCGATAATGGTGAGCGCCTGAAACGCTGTTTCATTTTCCTTTTTCATGGTTTCCATTATTTAAGGTTTCTAAGTAGCTTGTATAGCGTTCTGTTAAATCCTTGCCTTTTTTAAATCGGTCTGTACGGTAGTTATAAATTTCCTCGAACAGGGTAACTGTTTTGGTTTTGAGGTTGATGTAATAGCGGTAAGACGCATTTGCCCGTCTCTCGTCCATTGTGCAGTGCTTTTTGATTAAAGAAAGTTCTCTTTTACTGTTGCTTAATGCGAGTAAGGGTGTAAGAATTTCCTCTACGATATAACCCTGTTCGGGGGCACTTGTGCTGTCGGCAACACATATAATTTCTTCGCCGTTGCTTAATGTGATATGAAGATTTGAACGTGTCATAATCATTAATTTTGATGGGTTAATATTTCCTGAATCAATTTCAGGTCGAACTCAGATGTCCTGAGACGGATGTCTTCGAATGCTTGATAACGTGCCATTCCGTTAGAATGGATGAGTAATACATCGCTTTTTACAAATCCTTTTTCATTGCATAACCATTCTATTTCCTGCGTATCTGCTTCCACAAATGTGAGTTCGTTTTCACCGAACCACTGTTCATAAAAAGGCATATGCGTAGACTGATGAACGAGAAACCGAACAGTATGTTCTTTTTTTGCGATATACCCCATAACAGGGTTAATTCCAAGCATTTCCACAAGTTCCATTGTTTCTTTTGTTCTGTCAATCCAGTCTTTGGTGAGGTTGACGATAGCAATTTCGAAATTGTTGCGTCCTATCTCACTGTAGACCTTTAGAAACATAAACTCCGTTATTTTTGATGTTGGTTTCATGGCTCAGATTTTAGGTCGATCATTACAAGTAAATTGTCTCCAAACAGCATGTAAATCGCATATTTTAGCTTTTTAGAACACTGTGGCTCTGCTGTAAATTTGATGAGGGCATTGATGCTGAACAGCGCATCGTAACCGTCGAAAAGTTGGTCCCTGAATGTTTTTTTATTTCTGTACAGTCTTGTACCATTCTTTTTGTATCTACGCTCAAAAAAGGCTATTAAATTGTACCATAGTTCGGCAGTAATATGCTCTGCTGTCCAATCCTTTAAAATCTGCTCCTTGTTATCTTGGCAGAAATCTGCTTCTTTCTTGATGAAGTCTATCATATTTTTAAGTTCATCGGGAAAAAGGTTGGCAAGTAGATAGCCTCTATCTAGGTTATCCATTTGATTTAGTGTTTTCATTTTGAATCTTTTAGGATTAATTTTAGGTGGCAGACTTTTACAGGACTGCCACCTTTAAAAGTTTTGTTAATTCAGTTCAAGCACATCTGCACCGATTTTCTCAAACGAGGTGCATAGTTCAAATGCCTTTTGGGTTTTAAGCTGTGCAGTACCGCCCAAAACGATGCTCTGTAGTTTTGCTTCGGGGTTTTTGTAGTTTCGGACATTCTGAAAGTAACCCGTCACAGCATTGTAAGCCCCGAACAATGTCCCTTTTGTAGTTTCCATCAATTGGGTATCGTTAATCATGGCGTATGCGAATGCATCATCCACCGTGTTTTTGAACATCGTTGACAATTCATCATCCGCCCCTTTTTTCAGCAGGTCAAATGTTTCCTTGTTTGGGCATAGAGCGAGCTGAATCAACTTGCGGATTTCGCTGTCCTTTACTTTCACCTTTGCCCAACTGTTGAAAATGCCGTCCATCTGCATGGTCAGGCTGTTCGCCAATCCCATTACTTTGTGGGCATCGTTCAGGCGCTGTTTTGCTCCTGCGGTGTGCTTGATGCGAACCACGTTGCTCATATTGCGGAGTGAAGCATTAAGGGTGTTCTGACAGACGATTCGGATAGGGGTGAAGGCTGCCGTGATGCTTCCGCTACCATCATGGGAGGTCGTCAGGAAGATATATTTCTCAATCACATCATCGGAATTGCCGATACGGATGTAGTTGGGGAGTTTTGCAGTGATAAAAATGCGTTCTCCCTGTCCCAATGCACCTGCGGTTTCGTAGAGGATGCCACTTTCACCGCCCACGATGGAATCAAAAAAGGTAAAGGCATCTTTATTCTGTACGATATGGTAGTCTTTGCCCACTACACCAAGTACGGTATTATTGTCCGTTCGGATGTTTGCGAAATAATTGGGAACCTCAATTTCCGTGTCCTGAATAACGATACCGTCTGCAATCTGAACGATGCCCGAACCTTTTGTAAATAATGGGCTTTTCTCTACTTCGTAGTCCAGACCTGCGTGCCGGATTGCTTCGGCACTTGTCGGGTAGTCCTGAACAATCTGTCCTAGTCCGTGCCAAGCCTTTTCCTTTACCGAGAAAAATGAATATCTGCCTGTTCTGTTGTTGTAATTTAGATTATGTGCCATGATTTCTGATTTTAAGGTGTTCTGTTTATTGATGAATCTGTTAAATTGAATCGGACGATTAGAAAGGTAAATCGTCATCATCCGAGCCTTCCTGTACTGTGGTGTTTGCATTCTGTTTTCCTGCACTGGCTTCTGTACTTTGTCCGTTTTCCTGCTTGGCGGGTTTTCCTAAAGGCTTGATAGCAGAGGTATGGAAATTGAGCCCTGCTTTTGCTGTTCCGTCACTTGACAGCCACGCCCTTGCGCTGATTCTGCCCGATAGTTCAACCAATAGCCCTTTGACAAGGAATGTCACGGCTTTAGGAGTAAGCCAATAGGAGCAGTCCACAAATTCGGTCTGCTCGATTCGCTGTCCCGCTTTGTTCTTGTAGCTGTCGTTCACTGCGATGGAGAAGTTGACAACTTCTTTTCCGTTTGGTGTTTTGCTGACTTCTGCATTTTTTGTCAGCCTTCCGATGATGTTCATAATCGTCTGTTTTTAAGTTATACAATCCTGTTACGCTTCCCCCTTTTCCTGTCCTGCTGAGGCTCGGCCCCGAATCATTTTTTTCAAAAGAAAAAACAGGAAAAAAAAGAAAGTCAATGTATACGCCGGTCAAATGGTGCAGAGTCAAGAGAAATGATGATTTAATGGGGGGGACCCTCTGGGGCGTAGACCGTTCATTCGTTATTTCTCTTGCAGGGTGGTGTCGGTGGCTGGCCGACGTATTTTTACTTCCCTTTTTCGACTGTTCTTTTGATAAAAACTGATTAAACAAATCTTATTTTTCCTGAAATTTTAGTCGTGGTAAAGCAGTATTATTCATAGGTAATTGGAAGCTGCGTTTAAACCGTACTAGCTTAGGAGAGCGGCTTTCAATTTTCTATATCTGGGATGCAGAAAGCTCTTTTACAACGAAGGAACGAGCTTGGCGTAAATGTGCTTTTGCTTTTGTGGGCTGACAATGAAATTGATGTTTTGTATTATAGATTTTGAAACGATATCTTTTGCGTGAGTGATTGAAGTGGAAAACCCGCAGGAACGAGGACTTGTAACGGAAAGCGCGGTGCCATGAAGCACACGCCATAATAAAGCCTTGCATAAGGCATTTCGGGAATACCGTTAAGTGGACTGAATAGATTTTTTCATACAGACTAGGAAATGCACTGCTGTAAAATTTCGCGGTCTTTAACTTTTCCTTGATTTGTTTTTCATATTATTCGCGCGGATCTGTTGCTAGTTGCTTTTAAACACAAAGATTTACTTACTTTTGTGTAATAGAAAGCTGGAGAATTTATAGCTTTATTTAAGCTAATTTTAAACCTAGAATAGCACAATTTACATGAGTAAAAAAGTATTTATTTCCTATGCATGGGGTAATAGTGAGCATCAACAATGGATAGTTGATCTTGCAACAAGACTAATGAACGACAGCGTTGACGTTGTGCTGGATAGATGGTCACTTCAAGATGGTCATGACATTCATAGTTTCATGGAAACTATGGTTAAGGCAAAAGATATTTTTAGAGTACTTATAGTTTCTGATAAAACGTATACAGAAAAATCTAATGATCGAGCAGGGGGTGTTGGAACCGAAACGCAGATTATTACGCCCAATATCTATTCGAAGGAAGACCAGGTCAAATTTATTCCACTTGTACGGGAGAGGGATGAGGATGGACATGCGTTTCTTCCTGTGTATTTACAAAGCAGAAAATATATCGATTTTTCCAGGGAAGAGGATTTTGAAAATAGTTATGAGGAATTATTAAGAAATATTCTTGAAGCCCCATCACTTCCTAAACCTAAATTAGGAACAAGGGTGCCATCATATATCACCGATTCTGCTGTAAATCTTGCTGTAACCCACAATAAGTTAAAGACGATAATTAACCAGATTAATAAGAATGGAAAGGTTCCATATAGGGAATTGAAAAATTTTATTGAGATCTTTCAGGATAAACTTTGGGATTTTGAGCTTGTCAATACGCCAACAGATATAATCGGTTATGGCGAGAAATTATATGATACGTTGAAATCATATAAACCATTGAAAGAAGATTTTGTACAATTTATTGAAATTTTGGCAAGTAATGAACTGGATAATAGCGATGAATTATTAATCGAATTTTTTGAAACTGCTCCGCTTTATGATAGTCCGAGGGAACATGAAGGCAGCTGGAGCCCTGCTAGATTTGACATTTTTAAAATAATTTTTCATGAACTTTTCCTGTATGCAATAGCTGCAACTTTAAAAAATAAAAACTACAAACTCGTTGCAGATCTGCTGCATACTAAATATTACAAAAAAGAAAAATATGCCAGGAAGACAGAAGGTTCTAAATTTACTTTTATTGGAGGTTACCATGAATATCTGGAACAATATTTTTCTAGGACACACAAGAAGATTACAGGTTTTGGAGAGTATATTATTATGAATTTGTGCGAAGATTTTAAAAAGACCGACATTATATTAGCTGATATGGTATGTTATTTCGTTAGCTACCTGAAAATAGTTGATTACGAAACGTGGTTTCCTTATACTTATATTTATGGTGAATCACAGCCTATCAATTTTTTCGCAAAAATGACATCTAAAAAGCATTTTGATAATGTAAAGGAAATTTTCGACATAAAAGGAGCTATTGAGCTTAAAAATATACTGACCACTTATAAAAATGAAAATAATGACCATGTTCGTTATGGAGGGAACGGGTACTCGAAAGTGCCTTCCATTCATGAGCTTGTAGACCCGGATACAATTGCAAGTGAGAGGTAAGACTGAAATGGTATCGATTGGGAAAATGCAAAAAAATATAAAGAAATGGCCAGCAGGTACTCGCATCAACAACGGATAGACTGGATAAAATTACATAATCCAAATTATCCTAATCAGCATTGGCATAGCGATATTGTTTATCGCCCGGATGAAATTCTCCATAAGGAGTTTTTTTATCGTAAGAGGACTGTAAAAAAGAAGATCAATCCAGCAAAGATATGTGGTATTGAATATGCGTACTCGTACAATTGTCCAGCTTTTAAGCCAAAGGATTGGACATATCACTGGGACGATTTATTACGCGACCTGAAACGATTAGATTGGGTCATTGACGATTTGATCGATTTAGACCAGATTATTAACCATATCCACTTTAATGAGGAGGAAAAGACAGTTGAGCAGTATGGCGATCACTTTTTCACTACGGGTGGGCAGCATCGCTTATGTCTTGCCAAATACCTTGAACTAGATGAGGTGGAAGTGAACGTTGAGGAATACATTTTTGACCGTGCGAGATTTCAACGGGAAAAAAGATTTGAAAGATACATTCCTAAATTTATTGAGGAAGGGTTTTTGGGGCAGTGGTATGAAAATAACCCACGCGTTGATTTTGTTGGGATAGATATTAAGGGAATTGATAATAAAAAGGATACGGTTTTTATAAAAAAGAAATATGCCGGATATGTATTGGACCGGATGACTGAGCTTAGAAGGTTTCCATATCGGGGTATCTCCAATAGCATAAAATCAATGAAAATTGAAAGTTATAAAAGAAATAGTATTGTTTCAGATCAGGAACTCTATCTTTTGGATACATTCCTACTGAGGCACAACCGCAGCATTTTAAGTAAGATTTTCATATAATTCTTTGTTAATGGATTGTAAGAATGAAATGGAAATAATATAAATTAATCGAAGTTGTTTTATTCTTCTATAAACTTTTCCTATGACATCAATATGTTCTCAATCACCTCTATGCCTAAAAGGTTTTTGGTTATTACATATTTCTCGGGAAGTCTTCCTTCCAGCGCCAAAATAACGCGACTGTTGGGAAGTTCGTTGTCAATAATTTGCTTTGCTTCAATTAAATGTTTGTATTTTACACACTGGAAGATTCCCCGCAAAATATCTTCAGGAGGAGAAATATGAGATTTCACTTCAACGCCGATTTTAAGGGATTGATCAATAAATAGAATGTCAATAACATCAGCGGAAGGTAGTACGTGTTCGAGTATTCCATCTGGTAGGGAATCCTTAAGACCTAGTACTAAAGGGTTTTTTGAAACAAACTCCTTAAATTTTCTATGGCTTTCGCTTTCACCTCCTGATCGTATTTTCCCTGCTTTATCTAAATCTTCTTGAAGGTCTATTTGTACCGGATCCAAACCCAGAACATTCAAAACTTCCCCCCAGTATGGAAATAAATATATTTCTGCGAGCATAGCATCCAAAAACTCTTTCTGCTGGCTTGGGCTACGGGTGCTGTAATCAGCAATATCGATAAACCAAGAAATTCCATCGCCTGGAAGGTTAGTTCTTTTGCCGATCGCGATACATTGGATGGGTGGAATTTTGATGTCAATACTTAAGCTCAGTTCTTTCATTGCATTTCCAATCACACCCAATACATAATTAAGATTTCGTGGATTTGGCATTTCAAGAATTTTAGCAAGGTCGGAATAATAAATTGTCTGACGTGCCTCAGCTTGTTTAACTAGGTAGGGTAGAGCTACTCTCGCTCTTGCTTGATATAATTTATTCCCTTCTAGTAAATTGTACTTTCCGACAATTGATGTTTTCATTCTACTTTGGTATTTTTCAGTTGATGTTGGTTTTTGATTAGTTTTAGCTAATCAAAGGAATTTGTAATACAATTTTTTTTATAATTTATTGATAGCTGGTGCTATTTGCCCAGACGTTTATTTCCTAAAGTTAAAAAAGGGTTTCACCGCGTGCAATAGCTTTCGAATCCAATTTTTATTATTCGGTGGGTACAAATACAATTGCAGATGTCCTTCCATAGCGCGTAGTTTTATGTTAACATCAGCATACTGCCAATGTCTGCCGGGCCAACAGTCTTTTCCAATCTGCCCCAATTCTGGATTAGAGAATTTTCCCAAATTATCGACGTCGCTACCCAAAAGCAGCTGTAATTTACTGACAAGAACATGTGCTTCCTTGCCGAAAATAGGTAGGGAGTTATTGGGTAGATGTCTAGTCAGGAGGAGGAATGGACTTTTAGTACTTTTATCGGTAATTATGCGTATTACATTAAAGTAGTCAAAGAAAAAGAAAGTGCTGTCATAACGGCTACTCTTAAGGTCGGAAGTGTTGGATGGCGCTAAATTTTTTAGTAAATGCAACAATTGATTAAGGAAATCTACTGTTTTGAACTGAAGACATTTTTTGTAAAGGATCAGAAAGTCATCGGCCGACATCGCGATAGTGTTAATATCAAGTTTTTTATAGACGGCATTTGCCTTTTTACAGTTTCTTTGATCCTGAGTAATATAAAAATCACACGAAGAGGCATAAGCTGTATGAAAAGCATCTTCCATAGTATTTCTGAAAGTTTGTTTCCTGCCTCTGTTTATAGAAATTTTGTCTTCCTGATACCCGTGCATGTCCAGTGCTATGTATTCATTACTTATTTCTGTGAACCAGGGTGAGGCAAACTCATGGGTAGGATTTTTTGGTTTAGCTAAGATTCCTTTTTTTTTATAAGCTTTATCAATGAGTTCATAGGGGGAAGCGCTGTGAAATATTTGGTCTCTTTTTATATCTGCCCCACTTTGAAGATTTTCACGTAAATCTTTATAAGCTGTATTTTTGTTCATTCTTTCTATCATTCCAAAGATTGCTGTTAAAAGTCCAACCTGTGTATAATTGTCCTCAAGTTCAGGGAGAAAGCTGCGCATTAGGTGAGCTGTTTCAGGGTTTTCGAAGGATTTTTGAAAAACTTTATCGATAGGAGTGTTTTTAAATAACGTAATTTGCTCATTCAATAGTTCCTGTAGATTTCTACTTTCCTCATCAATATTGTCTGAAAGTGGTTCGATACGAAGCACATCTAGTAGTTGACTTAGATTGCTATCCTGTATGTATAAATCCCGAGGAGAATTATTTCGAAATACGGTTCTGCCCTCTATATGGAATAAACAATAATTTTGGGTAAGGTTGGAGATAAAATCCAGATCAGACTCGATATTCTCCATATTTGATTGATCTTGGCTACTCGCAGAAATGTCGCCAAGATGCGAAGATGAATAAGGCTTTAAAAATTTCTCGTTATCTGAAATAATTGAAAAAAAATCACTGTGGTGCCCGTTTTTCATCTGGCTCATTACATTCCAATCTATATAGATCCTGATCATCGTTATTTAAAATTATTCTTCTTGAAAGTTAGGGAATAATCTGTGATATTAAAGATTTCAGGTTAATAATTGTAACTGTAATAATGTGGCTGAGCCATTCACTAAAGATTCCCGAGTTGGATGGATTAGCATCAGTAATCGTAGGATTGCTGCTTGTTTTTGTTTCCTTTACATTGGCAAGAGAAACCAGAAGCATGTTGATGGTCGAAGGTATCGCGCCCGAAACGAGAAAAAAAATTGCGAAACTCGCAGAAAAGGACGTTACAGTGGTGAATACAAAAACATATTATCGACTTATCAGTCGAAGAGAGAAGTTGTCCTGATGTTGATAATAGATTTTGAAGATGACCTGAATACAGAAGAGATCACTGAGGCGATATGCCGTATCCGCACAGACATAAAAGATGAATTCAAACTTGTAAATTATGTGATCATACAGTCGGAATAATGTTGCAAATAGAGGAGAAGACTCCTACTGTTGCAGTAATGTTAATTACTAAATTTGATATTTTAGTGAAAAGTGTCTAAATTAGATATCAATAATTATTTGCTCGTTCGAGCAAACTTTTCATAAAATAGGTTAATAATAAAGCAAAACGCTCCGAGCTCCCCACTTAGAGCGTTTTTTGTAAAGTGTGAGATATCGTCGTAAATCAGATTGTGGATTATAAAGTTTTAGTTTATATCTGTATTTTATACAATAATAATTTATAAATTAGAGCAGATTAATTATTGAATTTTCAATAATTACACAAATAGCCATAAAAGAAAATTTTAATTGCAACATATGAGTGCCAATCCAAACTGTTTGCCACCCTCTATTTTTCCAAAACCCGGAGAGGAGGTGGTATATTTTTCCAAAAACAAAATTATAGAAGGGAAATTACTGGGTTATGATATATATGAAAAGCCTGTTATAATAAACCAATTTGATTTTCCCGACTCAACCAATTCATTTGAAATCATTAGGGCGAAATATCCAAATAACAGAATAGGACCTAACTGGGAAAGACTGCCTGAATCAGGAATTGTTGAAGCAGCACATACAGATTTAGCTGATATGATTACCAAAAAACTTGAAGAGCGTATACCACCGGGACCGAACTATATGGAACTCATACAAGAATTTTATTATAGGGGATATGAAACTTATTTAGTTGGGGGGACAGTACGTGATTTTATACAGGGCGAAAAATCGAATGATATTGACCTGGTTACCACAATGCCGCTTAAGTGGGCATTACCACTTATCAGATCAATGTTCAACGATAAATTCTCCTATGCAAGGCAACATGGCTACATTCGTATAGGTGGTACTCCAGCTTCCGGCGATCCTTTTATTGATGTTAAAAATTTTTCATTGAGTAATGCTGGGTATGGTACCTCTCTATTCGGTTCGGAATTGGCAGATGATTTTAAGATACGGGACTTTGCGTGCAATGCGATATATTATGAACCCATAAATAAACTGTTAATTGATCCTTCCGGTAGTGGTATCGGTGATGCCAGAGCTAAAAAACTCAGTATAGTTAGGGACCTCAATATTCACGCTGCACATTATAGTTCGGCTCAAATCTTGGTAAGGTTTGTGAAATTTGCAGCTAGAGGATATACTCCAACCGACCAGGCACTTGTAGAGCTTCGTGCAAATTTTTGCCCGCTTTTCTCAACGATGGATAATGCGTCCAGAATAGAATACGTTCGAAGACAAATATTAAGTAAAAGTCCTCTGGCGCAGAGAACCTTGGTGTATGAAAATTTTGTGCAAAGTATGATTGGCTTAGGTTTTAAGTATGAATATGAGCAGTTCATCAAGCCTTATGAATCTTATTTAAATTTAAACTGATGAAGGAAATGTATTTTTTGCCGATCACAAAAGTGAATGATGAGTTTTTTCAGCAATTTACCTTGGAGGAAGATGATTTATCATTTTATCATGTTGATAATTATGCAAAGGTAATTGAGGAAAAGTGTTACAGGGAAGAGGCGATTGTAAATCTGCACAGAGGGAGATTTAAGACGGTCGTATTTGCTCCAAAAAATGAACAGGAAAAATTCTTCTTCTGTCTAGTCAATGAAAAAGGATTGCCAAACGATGCGCAGGAAATCGAAGTAGATGATTCTTATATTGAGGAACTAAGGAAGGTTTTATCATTACAGGTATTAAAATCTGAAGGGATTTTTAAAGAACAGGAAATTGATATTCTTTCAGATTTTGTAACTCCACGAATTTACTCGAAAGATTCTGAGAATGAAATGTATTATCACTTTCATTGCTTTGAAAACAGTAATCTGATTTTTGGTGCACCAGGTTCCGGAAAGACTACCATGTTAAGAAAGATAGCGTTGGATTATATATCAGAAAATTTCGATCATGATAAAAACCTAAATAAATTTCCGATTTATATTCAGCTCCGTGACTTCAATAATTATAAAAGTGATTTTAATACATATATTGACACATGCATAAACAATACACTGTACAATATAAAGTTTTTGGATCATAAAACTGTGAAGTTCGGCGGTAACCTGTGTTTATTGTTAGACGGTGCCGACGAAATTGATTTTGACAAGTTCAGCAGTTTTGAAACCACCATAAATGAGTTTAGGCACAAGAACCCTCTCACGTCGCTGATTATCACTTCCAGACCGGACAGAAAGATGGAACAACTGAAAGAATTCAAGAAATGGTATGTCCAGCCTTTTAATGAAAATCAGATCAAAGATCTGACGTATCGGAAATTATCTAGAGGAGGTAAGTGGAAAGAGTTTATTTCTGTCCTCAATAGTGCGCCAGGGGTGAATGATGTATTAAAGAATCCATTGCTATTAACAATTGCACATTTTCTATTTACACATAAGTCGATTATACCGATAAATTCAGGACAGCTTATAAAGGAACTGGTGTCAGCTCTTGTAGATAACTGGGACTCAAACCGAAATATTGAGCGAAAGCTAAAAGATAAAAAAGTAAGTGCTATTGAAATCACAAATTTTCTTGGAAAGTTAGCACTCCAGTATTCACAAATCGAGAGAGATGCACTAAGCACTGAGCAGATTTATGAGAAGATAAATGATTTTCCAGCAATAGATGATTTAGATCTTTATCTGGATTACATTGAGTTCGCAACGGGAATTATTCACAAAAGCAATAATCGATGGAAATTTCAGTTCCGGGCCATTCAGGATTATCTCTGTTCAAGCTACTTAGTTGAAGGTGTACAGAATTTAAATAAAGAATTGTTTACAGAAAAAAACTGGAGTAGAATACTGATGATGATCAGCGGTTTAAATTCTGACCCCAACTATATCATGAAAGCTATTTTAGAAAGTGCTGAAATTAGTAACCTCGACAAAGTTGAAAAAAGCTTGGCGATAATGAAAGAATCGCACTTATTGAAGGTTCAGGACATTGAAAAAAGCTTTAAATTGTTGGAAGACTTCTTCGTGAATTTTGAATCGTCAAAAAATATTGAGGAGAAAAGTATAAATTTCAGTGCGCATGAGGAGACAATCCGCCTGATACTTGAAACTAAAGGAAGTGAAGATATCATAAACTTGATGAAGACTATTTATCAGATAAGATATACTAAATACGAGTACAATTTTTATGGATACCTCAAGAATTCGCGATCAAATATTTTAAAATCTGTTTCATATATTACTGAAAAGAATGGGAACATTGACATAAACCTGAAAGATAATGAGATTTTGATTCGATATAAAGAAGAATCTCCCAATATTGTGGACTGATTTCGAGCTATGATGTTACTATGAAATATTGAATTTAACAAAGAGTCTTTCAAATTCCATATCTTTTCTAGCTTAATATTGGCACCTTTTAATAATATGTCTAATAGGCTGTATCACAAGTCGATTTTGGCAAACCTTTGCCAAATTGAGTTTTGAGCAAATGATTTAGTTTATTAAAAAGGGCAATTTTCACATCGAAAATTGCCTTTTTTCTTTTTCAAAGAGTAATCTTAAGCAGATGGCCAAATGTAAATCGTACAGTCAACTTCGATTTTATTTATGATACAGCTTCTTTTTTGCGATATTAATTTTGGCGTTTCATAACTTTTGTGAGAGTGATAGTAGCTTCCTCCTTTTACTCAGCAAAAGATATAGAGAATAGCACGGCCACGCTTTCCTGTTAAGGCAAAAGGAAAAGTAGGAAAGCTGATATCCTGGAAAAGGTTTAACAGTGAAAATGTAATTTGTTTTTATCTATGTAATGAAAAATTGTGTAAATTATTAAAGAATTTTTGTAAGTTCTGAAAGGGAGTCATTGTATAATTTTTCTTTCAATAGATGCGAGGGTTTTAAAAGTATCTAATGCTTACCTGATATTGATACAGACCAAGTTTAACATTTATAAATAAATCGAATTATTATGGAAAAAGATTTCATTCGTAATCTTCTTGCGGGGCAGGAAGGATTTAATTTTCAGGACGCATGTGAAAGATATCTGATCATCAAACATGGTAAGGATTTTATACCGATTACACCCAACGGAAGGGAAGGAGATGGTGGTAGGGACGGCTACTGTTTAAGTACCGGTGAATATTTTGCCATGTCGTCCAGAGAGGATGTTCACAAGAAAATACGGGAGGACTTTGCCAACTGTATGTCTTACGAGCATCCGGTGAGTATGTTTACCTTTATCACCAACCGTGGTATTAGACCGAAGGATAGTTTAGTCCTTGATGAATTAAAAAGAGATAATGCCGGAATGGAGATAGGTATAGTAAGACATTCAGAAATTGCAGTAGAAATGACGGACATGCCTACCGAGCACATTGAATATATCCTTGGTCAGCCTTTACCTTATCTTAGAGGTAATACGGTCTACTTTAAGATCAGCAAATTTGTAGGACCTTTTACTCTCTCAAGGTCGTTATTAGATTCATTACATTTCTATATCTTATTGGCAGTCAGTTGTTCTCTATTGGGTGCCTGTTTCTATTATTTTTCGTCTGAATGGGAACGGAGTCTCTCCTTTACAGCGCTAATAGGCTTGATGTTTACGTACATGTATTATAATAAAAATAGTCTGAAAAAATACAAATATGCGCACAAAATCTTGTATTTACTACTTACTGATAAGCTTCGTGTTGGCAATGAGTTATTATTGAATGAAGATTCACATATCACTATCTGTAGGAACTCGGTCTGGAACTTTACCATCAACGAAAGATCAGCGGAATGCATAAGAACAGGATGTAGCGGTCATGTTCTATTGTATAAATCGCCCGCCGGAACATTTATCGGAAGGTGTAATAAAGACAAAATTAACCATACCTATAATGTGGATAATAACTTTTATGGGAATATGAATTGATGTCCAACTAAATAATAAAGATTTATTTTAGATTACGCAAAAAGATTGCGCAGCAGCTGTTTTACTTTGCAGTAATTAACGCTCAGTAATTTTGAGGTTAATTGGGAAAAGTGACATTGAATATTAAAAAATAAAATAAATAAATGACTATGACTTATAACCGTTGTGCACTCACAGGATATGACTTGCAAGAAGGGGAATTGTACCAAGCAACCGGACCTTTTGTGGAATATAAAACTGGTGTTGTTGGACATGTGAAAATTACTTTGCCTGCATACGAAGAACTTTTACATGGCGATTATGAAAATTATCTTTTTGCTGGGATCTGTAAGGAAAGATCATTGAAAGGAGAGCAACCTGTTCTAATAACCAGCGATTTTATTAGAGCGGGTTATAAATTATTAAATCCACCTATAGAGTTTGAAGAAAAATGTAGTCATTTTTTAAAATATCTGTATCTGAATGGAGGAAGAGAGAACGTAGAATTTGAATTTTATTCAAGTAGGGACTTCGCGATTGCGTATGCCGATCCGATAGAATTTCATAGGATCATTGATCAGCTGGCTCAAGATCACAGTATCACTGTGAGAAAAATTAACAATTTATCTCAAAGAAGATATCTCTATCAAGGAGTAAAGGTTACCAATATCGGTAAAGAGTTAGCTAAAAAAGAACTTCCCAAAATGCCAATGTTTGGTCTAATCAATCAGGAAATTACGACTGGTGATATTGATACTGATCAGAAAATTAATCATGCAAGGAAATTGTTTTTTGATGAACCACAGTCAATGGATAAGATGCGTTCTGCTTGTGAAACACTAAGTTATGTTTTAGAGCCCCTAAGAAAGGAGCTAACAACCTTTCTTGTTGCGCGAGATGTATCCGATTTCTTTCAGATTGTCAATAATTTTGATATCAGACATAACAAAGAAACAACTAAGGATCTTGTACATGCTGAACAGTTGGAATGGGTATTTTATACTTTATTGAATTCAGTAAATACTTATACAAAGCTTAAAAATAAAGGATTATAGAAAATTGCAACCAAAGCTTTAATAAACTTAAAATAAAGTAATTACGTCTTAACGATTGTTAATTAAAAAAATAATGGATATGATTAATGCTGATTTATCAGGAACATTTAGGATTGTAAATTGGGGGAACAATGGCAAGTAAATTTCTTGATTTTTTATATATTTAAAGAAAACTATTAATTATGTTCATCTTAGTGCTACCCAAGTCCAAAGATCGAAATCGAAACTATTAACTAAAAAATGAATTGGAATAACTTTCTGGTGTATGGCAACAATTATGATGTGGCCTTCGAAATGCTCTGTAATCAACTATTTGAAAGCTATCTAAAACGTACTTATGGAGATGAACTTGTTAAATTTAGAGCTGTAAATGGTGCGGCAGGGGATGGAGGAATTGAGGCTTATGGAATTTTGAAAGGGGGAAGTATTTTGGCAGTACAGGCGAAGTGGTTTAGAGCGACACTTACTAAAACTCAGTTTAAGCAAATTGAAGAGTCTATTAATACAGCCTTGGCACTTCGTCCTGAAATAGCCGAATATATTATATGTATCCCTCGGGATCTTTCTTCATTAAAATTTGTAAGAGGTAAAAAAGGTGAAGCTAAGCAACCTGCAAAAGAACATGAGGATAAATTAGTTGATGCATTTACTCAGGAAATGCTAGAAGAGCATCCTACATTAAAGATTACATGGTGGTTTGACCATGATCTGGATTTTGAGATTGCGCAATCTGGAAACGAGGGAATGTATAAGTTCTGGTTTGAAAAGGAAGTCGTTTCACTAGAATATCTAAAAGAACTTTTTGAATTAAGCAGGGTAGGATGGCTGGAAGAGCGCTATATACCAGAACTACATGCGCAGGGTTTAATCCATAAGAGTATCCAGGAATTATCTTTTTCACAGGAATTTCGAAATGGTTTTACAGCTGATCTCGCTGAATTTAAGGACTTACTTAACCAGATCATAAAAAGAATACAAGCATTTATAAAAAATAAAGCAAGTGTATCAATAGAGCCAGACCTATTAACAAATTTTATTTTACATCTTGAAAAGGAAATCGAGCATTTAAATGCAATGATTGATGCCCTTGGCGTGGGGAATGATCTATATAAAGTTGAAGGTCAAAAGAATTATGATGTAGATAGAATATTGACCAAACTAAAACGTATCGTTCCTTTAAACGGACAAAATGGAGTTGTTTCTGATTTGATAGACGTAATTGTGAAATATACCGATTTTAAGGAGCAAGACATAGAATCTGTCTTCTCGGCAACAATGCGTCTTATCCTAGGTGATCCGGGAACTGGGAAAACCCACGGATTGACAAATGCTGTTGACATTCATATTAAGAAAGGTTTTCCAGCAATTATTATCCAAGCCAAAGGAGCAAAGTCCAATGACTGGACAAGTCTGTTAAGTTCATCTCTTTCCCTGC
Source organism: Chryseobacterium gambrini (assembly GCF_900156825.1). Classification (GTDB taxonomy): domain Bacteria; phylum Bacteroidota; class Bacteroidia; order Flavobacteriales; family Weeksellaceae; genus Chryseobacterium; species Chryseobacterium gambrini. The sequence goes on from NZ_FTOV01000008.1 coordinate 164,195, forward strand.
CGGGATGGACGAAGGATCAGATATTTTCTGCATTTCAGGCACTCGCAATACAATCTGAACATAAGCGGGCAACAAATACATCAGACCCAGACTTTGAACACACAAAGATCTTGATCTGTATTGACGGACTTGAAGAAGATTTCGGAAAGGAGGGTATATGGTATGCCCGTATGCGAGAGGCAGAGGTTTTTATGCGTACTTATCCAAGGCTTAAGTTTGTTTTTTCTGCTAGAAGTTACTTTTATCAGAAAACGAAAATTCCAAAAGGAAAAGGTTTTGCAACTGTTTTTCTGCCTAGAGAGGGTGACGTACCAGTATGGAGTGTTGCCGAAGAATATTTTAGTGAAGAGCATTTTAATATCCGGATTGACTCATTCACAAAAGTACGTGGGATTGATTCATTATTTGCTTTGAGGCTCTTTTGTGAAGAGTATCAAGGTCAGACTATTGAAAAGGAGGAAGATATCCTTACTGCAACAATGGATCTCCTTGAAAAAAAAATCGACCGCATAGAGGAGACATTTAAATCAATTAGTGAACAACAATTCAGTCAGGGCCGTACTCCCGTCAGGGATGCTCTTGAGGCAGTCTCAGATGCCTTTTGTACAAAAAGTGAGCTGGATCATACTGAATTGAGTAATGTTTTGAAACCTAATGTGGGTGAATATTTGTCTTCCTTTGAGGTTCTAATTGATTTTCTGGTTAATAATGGAATGTTAATCCGTTCGGAGGTATTCGATCAGGGAATTGGGATGAAAAAGAAAAGATCCGTCTACCGGATGCTTAGTAATTCTGTAATTGAAATGATTATTGCAGGAAGACTTGCCACCGAGATCTCAAATGGCACAATAGCTAATATTCCAACCGAATTTAAAAATATAGGTCAGGAATTGGGGGCTGAAGAAACAGTTTCTGCCCAATTAATTTTACAGTCCACGGTCGACCGTCTTTTTATTTCACAGAATAAACTTATTGGTGATGATGGATTTTTGACTGATGGGGTGGAACAGGGAAAAATTAGTTCCTTACGTTTAACAGCACTTGTCAATGCTAAGGGCGAACAGGTGGAAAAATATAAGGCAGAGGTCGAAGAAATGCTATTAAGTCCTGGAGAAAATCAGTTTAATGTCCTTGCTAATTTAATTCTGCCTGCGAGTCGTTTTAATGAGAATCCATTCGGTGCACTCTTTCTTCATAATGTTTTAAAAGAACGGGGTACCACCTTTGAACGAGATAAAAAATGGTCTGGATTAGATCACCATGAAGAATTTATATTAAAAGTAAAAGATGGTCGCTCATATTCAGTAAAGGACGCACTTATTGGTTTTGCCGGCGAATATTTAGACCTTTCTCCATATTCCTTTTATGATGAAACACCATTGGTCTTTGGTTGGGCGCTTTCAAATATAGACCAGGATTTACGCAGCCGATTACGTGCTTCTTTGACTGTGTGGGCATTGAAACAACCTGAGGAATTTGAAAAATTACTTGACAAACTGTTTCCTGAAAATGATCCACAGATTCAGGAGGACTTGTCATCCATTATGTTAGCACTAGCAGGGAAGTTAAAAGACCCCATTTCAATAGAACGATTAGCCAGATGGTCACTCAACAATGTATTTAATCATGTTGTTGAGCACAGAAATGTAATTGTGAGACAAGGTATGCGCGCAATTGTAGAAAGGGCATATGGCTTAGGTCTGCTCAACAGCTGGGAAGTTGAAACTTCTAGGCCAAGACACCTTGCAAATGATGTTTTGATCCCACTGGACAACGATGCACTGGAAGATGGCAGTGAACAGATTTATCCCATTGTAAGTGATCTGGCTTGGTATGTGATTAAGAAGGCTTACAATAAATTCTTGGACCACGAAGACACCGATGAGGCTGTTGAATTCTTGCATCGGTTTAGTTTAGAAAATGAAAATGTAGAGTTGTATCCTCATGTCTGGGGTATGGCAGCTGCAATTGCTTATATTAAAAATCTAGGTTTTAATAGGAACGAAGGAAATTCATTTACTGATGATACACATGGAAGTAAGAGCAAGATTTACACTTATGAAGAAAAATATACCTGGCTTGCTGTCCATTATTTACAGGGCTACCTTTCCGATAACCTATCTCCGGCAGACTTAGCGGAAAATGTTGTGATCAGTGATTATTCGTTATTGTCACCCATTCCAAATCCGGCTGAATCAAAATACTTTCGGTCAAGAGCTGGAACACAGAGAAATCCTCCAAGGTGGATTATTAAAAGTCCTCTTGTAAAAGAGAGGACAGATGATGAGCAAATAAATGATTTTATTAAAGAATCTATTGATTCTGAGCCAGAGTTAAATTTTTGTGATTGGATAGATTTTAGTGAAAACGACTTTTCTCTAAAAGGGGAAAAGCCGATGCTTGCTTTGTATAATAAAACAAAAGTTCATGACTCGCAGGAATTATATATGGGACTGTTGATTGTGCGTGCGACTTTTGTTAAAAAAGGCAGCATGGATGGATTAAGCGATTGCAAAGACGAACTTTATTTCGTTGAAAATTTGGACAGTCTTGTAGCACATCCTGAAACTCATACATACAGTAATCCAACGGACCTTGTGTGGATGGAATGGATAGGAGAAATGGAAAGTGAGGATTATTTTATAAATGTGGAGGGAGCTCAGGAAGTTGTTCTTAAAACTATTACTAAAGTAACAACAGATGATTCAAGTGATGGCGAGCAATCGTCAATAATTCCCGCTAAAGCAGTACGAAAGTTAGTTGGTATTGTTGATTTGGCCGACGGCATGTTTAGGGATCGTGAGGGAAAAGTAGTTGGTACGCAACAGGAGATAAAAGATAATAGAGGAAACTACCAGGAATTATTGGTTATTGATAAAGAGAAGATGATGGATAGGCTGGCCAAGGAAGGATTAGAAATGATTTGGTTTGCCGAGTTTCTTCAACATACTAACTACTCAAACAAAACATTAGCAGCAGTTCCAAATTATCAGAAGGTCAGAAAATATATGGTAAAATATAGCGGCAACGAATTTGAAGTTCAGAAATTCTGGGACGCGAGGTATACAAATAAACGTTGAATTTATTTGAATGAACAGTAGTTTGTTGTCGATCAGTTTTTAAATAAATTATTAGAGGAGGCTCTCGCAAAAAGTACAAATACTATGATGCTCCTTTAAATAATAAAATGTGTCGGACAGCAGTAATTCAGTTTATTAAGTTCGTCAAAGTAAGTCTCTTTTTATATGCTCAATTAAATGATAACCAGTTTAAAAAGTAACCTATTCTAATGGAAAAGTCGCAACAAGAAATTAACCAAATTCAACAAAAATATAGTAAACAGATTGAGCAAATGCGTAAAATGCTATTAAACATGTATGCTGTTTCCAATATCAGATTTTGGTATTCATGTTTATCCAACTTTCGTAAGTCTGATGACATGTTTAAAGATATCATGCAGATGGACGCATTCGCAACGAGCATAATTATATCGTATGGAAGAATTTTTGGTAAAGGAACGGGAACTACTAAGCTTGAAGAGAAAATTATACCGTTAGATCTTCTTAATATCCATAACGAAATTATTGACTTTAGACATGCTAAGTATGCTCATCATGGAGAACTTTCAAGTTTTGAAAGAGATATAGAAATTCATTACGTAGACTCAAGCTTTATCATAGATCCCAAGCTTGAAGTAGGAGTATGGTTGGGCGCTCCAAAAAAATGGGCTCCACTGTTTGAATGGCTAGATGGCTACATGTATGATACATTTCAGGCCAAACTAGCTTCTTTAACGAAAGAAACCGGAATAGAATGGAAGTTTCCACATGGTCCGGCTCCTTCTTGGATTAAGTAGGCATATAAGCGATTTAATTATACTCAGCGCAACACCATATTAAAAAGAATTGAGTATATCCTCGATTTCATAGTTTTGGAAATTGATCCTTTAGCAATAAGTATGAATTCTTTCATTAAACCTCATATGTAAGTTCAGGGACTTCCGAATACACAAAGGCTTTGGTTGGAGTACCGGTGGTCTTAAAATCTTTTTCGATCGTATAAGCATCCATTTCGGAAGCGCTGATTTGATAAGTTGCAAGTTCCGTGATTCGTTCCTCACTAAGATCTTGCATCATCCATTCCCATGCAAGCTCATCTGGCAACATGGTAGGCATACGATTTTTAGAGTTATGAATTTGTCTCATTAGAGGATTTGCTTCTGTTGTTACCAGAGCCACGGTATCCACCGTTTCTCCTGTGTCCTTATCAGTCCAATTTTGCCAGATTGCAGCAATAAAAAAATAATTCTTATTTTTGAGACCGATGTGATAAGGATATTTATCCGCTGTTTTGAGCGGTTGATTAGTTCTCTTGTTTAGACGGAAAATATGTCTCCACTCATAAAATTCACTTGACAGTATTAAACATCGTCTTTCCAGCGCCGCTTTCCGAAACATTTTTTCACGACCTGTATTTTCATCCTTCATAAGCAGCTCTTCACCTTTTGCATTTAATGTTGTGTAAGCCTGGTGCCATTTTCCGTTCCCATCTTTATAGCCAAAACGCATTTTCTTAACCTCTTCTCTGTTTTTTGTATAAGAGGGGATAAAGCCCCATTCCATTTGGACGATATCGAAATTGCATCTATCTTCCGTTGGGCGTAAAACAGCAATATTTCCGTAGTTAAATCCTTCGTGAATTTCTTGATCTAAAAAATCATAATTCATTACTGCTTTTTCGAGATCCATTAAGCGAATGAATTCATCTCTAGATACCCGTTGTCCATTGTAATAACACATATGATTAAGTTTTTAAATGTTCACTAATTTCTTTACCGAATAGCTCCGCCTCTTTCTGTCTTCCTTGTGGAATACTTGTCCAGACTTCACCAGCCCACGTTTTGGCTGAAGTTATTACCAAGGGAGCTCTATTATCGTCAAAAACGAGTCGAAAAATTTGCTGATCCTTTAAAGTGTGTTCAATTACAACAACTTTTAAGCCATTGATCTCGATTTCAAACTTACTGTTCTCGAACAAATTACCCATTTTATATAACATTACTATTCGCCTATATAAATTTAGCAATTCTTGGTGATAATTAATACAACTCGATGCTTTCGCATTATACAGAGCTTATTAGGAAAGTGTAGGTTATTTAAGGTAAGTTTTACACTGATTTAGATGTTGGCCATGCAATGTTGGTAATTTTTCGATTCCGAAAATAATTATGGAGAATGGCTACAAAAAAAAGAAGAAATGGAAGCAGTTATAGTGGGAATGGTTCAAATTTGAAAGATATTGGACTTGAGCACCTTATGAAATTGGATGAGTTGCCCATTGAACAGTCAATGATAATGCTAAAAGAGGCAGGTATAGATGTGGATGAAGAGGAAGCAATTAAAATTATGGAGTTTTTGCATCTATTGGCAAGGATCACCATCAAGGAAATATTCTCTCCCGATTAAAAGTTTTTTGTAATTTTGTGTAATTAGATTTTCTAGTAAATTTTTAAGGATCAGATGGTTGCTAATTCTCTTGTTGGCACTGCTAATTTCATTACCAAATTAAATAACTGAATTATGATCGCAGATTTATATATCCGAGTATCTACAGACGAACAGGCCGATAAGGGGTACTCGCAGAGGGACCAGGAAGAGCGTTTGCGTCTTCATTGTGATAGGCTAGCTATTACGATCGACAGAGTAATTTTCGAAGACCATTCTGCCAAAAGTTTTGATCGCCCCGAGTGGAAAAGTTATCTACAAAGTTTCAAAAGAAGCCGCGGATATCGCGAGGAGCGCTTAATTTTGTTTACTAAATGGGACAGATTTAGCAGGAATACCTCCGAAGCCTACCAAATGATCGGACACCTTAAAAAAAATAATATATTACCTCAGGCTATTGAACAGCCATTGGATCTAAGTATACCCGAAAATAAAGTGCTCTTAGCTATTTACCTGTCAACTCCTGAAGTTGAGAATGATAGGAGAGCACTAAATGTGACCAATGGAATGCGACGTGCAATTAAAGAGGGGCGGCTGATGGGAATAGCCCCTTACGGTTATGTAAACAAGTGTACTGAGGATGGTAGAAAGTATGTTGCCGTAAAACAACCAGAAGCTTCGAATATAATCTGGGCTTTTGAACAAGTGGCAAAAGGCCATCTTCCAACTGCAAAGGTGAGAGTGGAAATGAATAAGAGAGAGGGTAAAAATATTTCTAGTAATGCTTTTATGGTTGCATTGAGGAATGTTACTTATTGTGGTAAAATATATGTGCGTGCTTATAAAAATGAAGAGGAGGACATTGTGCCGGGTAAACATGAGGCATTAATTTCGGAGGAGTTGTTTTTAAAAGTTCAGCATGTCCTGAAAAAGAAAGGTACAAAGGATCTCAGATTGCCAGGAGGAAGGATAATCAATGAAGAAAGATATCCTCTGCGTGGTCTTCTGCTTTGTCCAAATTGTGGCAAGAATCTGACGGCGAGTAGTTCAAAGGGGCATACAAAACATTATTACTATTATCATTGTACCACAGCCTGTGGATTTAGACACCATTCTGATAAAGTTAACAAACTTTTTAAAGAAGAGCTTTCCAAATATGATTTTCCGACCGGAGTCTTAGAAATCTTAAAGAAGATCATCGTAAAAAATACAAAGTCTACTTCTGAGAATTTTGATGGTGAACGTAGTACTCTTAAGAGCAGAATTAGTGAATTAAATGATAGAATTAGTAAGGCGCGGGATATGTACCTGTCGGACAAAATTGATGAAGAGGATTTTAGGGATATTAAAAATAGATATAAAGGAGAACTGGATGACCTTGAATATAAACTTAGCCTGTTGGTAAAGTCAGAACGAAAAGAAGGCGTAGAAGATAAAATTGGCAAAGCACTAAAAATAGTTGGAAATATTTCAGAGAGATATATAAATGCTAGCCCTATAGACAAGCGCGCAATTGTAAGTTTGATATACCCTGAAAAGATAATTTTTGATGGAAGCGATTTTCAAACTAGCAAAATCAACTCTTTTGTTGATCATATCTTCCTGATTAGGAGGGAGTTATCAAAGCAAAAAAAAGGGGATTTAAATTCGAAAAATTTAAACCCCCGTCTTGTGACCTCGACAGGATTCAAACCTGTAACCTTCTGAGCCGTAATCAGATGCGCTATTCAGTTGCGCCACGAGGCCCTTGTTTCCTTATCGTTTAAAGGTTTGCAAATATAGCACTTTTTTCTTTTCTTTGAAAGATGAAATCAAGAATTTTACTATTAATCGCGTTTTTCGCGCTAACCTCTTGTAAAAGAGAGATAAAAAATTCACCTTCGGAAGCTGTTTCAGTTTCAAATTTGGTGCAGTACAAGGAAGAGAATGGAGGAATACACATCAAATCGGGAAATTTCACCTATGATTTCAAGAAAAATCAGCTTCCTTTTAAAAGAATTATCCTGCTGAATGCAAGTATGGCGGGATATATTTCCGGTCTTAATGCAGAAAATCTCATTATCGGCGTTTCAAATCCGGAATATATTTATTCAGAAAAAATTCAGAATTTAATTAAGCAGGGAAAAATTCAGAATTTGGGAAGCGAGCAGAAATATGACGTGGAAAAAATTATTTCACTAAAACCCGACGCTATTTTTACCAATCATATCGCAAGTTTTGACAATACCTACCAATTGCTGAAAAACAACGGAATTCAGGTCATTTTTCTGGATGAATATCTGGAGCAGAAACCTTTGGAAAAAACAGCTTATATAAAGCTTTTCGGAAAACTTTTCGGAAAAGAAAAAGAAGCAGATGCAAAATTTGATGAGGTGAAAAAAAATTACAGTGATCTGAAAAAACTGGCGCTTACCGCAAAAGAAAAGCCAACCGTTTTGGCGAACGAAATGTATGGAGATGTTTGGTATCTTCCGGGAGGAAAAACTTCTGCCGCAAATTTTATTTCCGATGCCAATGCAGAATATATTCTTAAAGACAATACAGATCAGAAAGCCGTAACCATGAGCTTTGAAGAAGTATTTGCAAAATCAGGCAAAGTACAATACTGGATTAATGCAGGAAATCATATCTCCAAAAAAGAAATGTTGGGCATGAATCCTTTTTACAGCAAACTGGAGGTATTCAACAAAGGAAAAATCTATGTGATTACAGGAAAGGAAAAAGGACAGGCAAATGATTTTTTTGAAAGCGGCGTGGTGCGTGCAGATTTGGTATTAAAAGATTATATTAAAATTTTTCATCCGGAACTTTTACCCGGTTATCAGCTTACTTACATGAAAGAATTGCAATAACTCGGAGTATTTCCTTATTTTTGACTTTCTTTTTTAAAAATTATGTGGAAAAAAATTAAACAGATTATATTTATTCTTCTTATTCTGAACGTAGTTTTTATTGTGTGGGGCAGGTTTTTCAATCCTCCCATCACGCTTACCCAGATTGGCGGACTCTTCGAATACGGAAGGTTGCAGAGAGATTATATTTCCTATGATGAAATGGGAAGTAACGTAAAAAAAGCTGTAATTGCTTCTGAAGATCAGAAATTTTTCGATCATGACGGTTTCGATTATACAGCCATCGAAAAAGCCATGAAAAACAATGAAAAAGGCAAGAAACTAAGAGGAGGAAGCACAATTTCCCAGCAGACTGCAAAAAATATTTTTCTTTGGCAGGGCAGAAGCTGGATCAGAAAAGGACTGGAAGCAGTGTATACTTTTATCATCGAAAAAGTCTGGAATAAAGACATCATTCTTGAAAGATATCTGAATTCCATTGAAATGGGACAGGGCGTTTTCGGGATAGAAGCCGCTTCGGAATACTATTTCGGGAAATCTTCCAAAGATCTCACCACTTCAGAAGCAGCCTGGATTGCAGCCGTTTTACCCAACCCTAAAAAATACGATCCCAAGAATCCGTCGCCGTATCTGAGAAAGAAACATAACTGGATCATGAGACAGATGAGGAATGTGCGTTTGAAATAGTATCTTTGCACCAATGAAACTTTTTAATTCCAGCACAAATTTTGACTCCGTTCTTAAAAAATATTTTTCTTTTAAGAATGAAACGGTTTCGCTAGATCCGCTTGCCGAAATTCTGAGCAGTGTAAAAAAATCTGATTTTACACATGTGCTTGATTTTTTCAGAAACAATCCTGAGCTTCTTGAAAATTTTAAATACTATCTTCATCATATATTTCAGGGAAAAGCCTTTAATTTATCGCTTACGGAAGCCAATATTCTTTCGGAGAATGCATTCTTTCCCGAGCTTAAAAAAAGAATTCTGAATAAAATTCTTCCGCCGGTCGTTAATGAAAATACGATCTGGTATATGGTTGATAACGTAAGTCTTACCCCAAAAGATGATTTGGGTTTCTTTCATAATCTTCCTGAAAATGAAATTGATGAGCTTTTCAGACTTTTAGGGATTTCAGATTTTATCATCAGTCCGGAAGTGAAGAAAGAAATGCTGTTCTCCATGAACATCCTTTCATGGCGTGTTACCGGTTCTGCGATGGAAGTTGAAGTCGTAAGAATGGCCCCTCAGTACAAAAATTTCGATAATCCTTTTCTGGCATTGCAAAATGAGCTGGAAGAACTGGCTGCAGATTTCGAAAAAGACAATCAGCTTCAGCTCAGTTCCAAAAACAGCCGTTATAAGCAGATTAAAATTTATATCGAGCAATGTCTGGAATTTGTAAATATTGCCTTTAAAAACTCCTCAAAATACGGAATTTCGGGGAAAATCAATCAGTCGCTTCTTAAAATCCGCCAACAGGTACAGCGAATTTTTGAAATCATTCAGCTTTTGGTTATTGATGAAGAGAAAGATGTTTTGTTAAATTCCAAACAGTTGTTTTTTAATATTTTAAGCTATAAATCTCACAGAAATAACATTTCTGAACTTATCAACGACAGTACAAGGCTGATTTCGCACCTGATCACGAATCATACTGCCGAAACAGGAACCCACTACATCACTTCGAGCCGGAAAGAGTACATGACGATGTTCTACAAAGCGAGTGGAGGAGGAATTATTGTTGGTGCATTGTGTGTACTGAAAATGCTGTACGGATACATTCCCGGAAGCGATTTTTCTCATGCCTTTTTATATTCCATGAACTATGCGATGGGATTCGTGATGATCTATCTCATGGGTTTCACTTTAGCCACGAAACAGCCTGCAATGACGGCGGCAACAATGACGAAAGTGCTTGCAGAAGAAGGAAATATCAAAAGCAGCAGTACAGAATTTGCCCATTTGGTTTCCAAATTATTCAGAAGCCAGTTTATTGCTTTTGTCGGAAATGTTTTGCTTTCCTTCCCGATTGCTTTGCTGATTATTTACGGACTGGATGTATTTTTCTCGCAAAATTTAGCCATAGAAAGATCGGATAAATTACTGAAAGATCTGGATCCTTTTAAATCCAAAGCCATTCTTCACGCCTGTATTGCAGGATTTTATCTTTTCATTTCAGGAATTATTTCAGGGAATATCGGAAACAATTCTGTGTTCTATCAGATTCCGGAAAGAATTGCGAAAAGTATTTCTATCAGTCGTTTATTCGGTAAAAATTTTGCCAAAGGACTATCCAAATACTACGCTAAAAACTGGCCCGGAATTGTATCCAACTTCTGGTTCGGGGTATTTCTTGGGGCAACAGCTCCGGTAGGATTATTCTTAGGACTGGATCTTGATATTCGCCACATCACTTTTGCCGCAGGAAATTTAGCTTTGGGATTGTACGGGAAAGATTTCACAATCGATTCTTATACCTTCTTCATATCTTTGGTAACGGTTTTCCTGATTGGTTTTTTCAATTTTCTGGTAAGTTTCAGTTTGTCTATGTTTTTGGCTTTCAGATCCAGAAAACTGAATTTCGGACAGGTTGGAGAACTTTACAAAGGAATTTTCAGGTATTTTTTAAAACATCCGCTGAAGTTTTTCTTTCCGATACAATCCGGTCTTGATAAAAAAGCAGACGAACTCATGAGCAATACTAAATCTGCCAAACCTGAAGAAGAGTAAAATCTAATTTTTACAATATCTGAAGATCATCAAACTTCTCCACACCGAATTTATCCTGAAATTTTCTCAGGAAAAAGCTTTTCCGCATCTGGAAATCATGCTTCAAAAGCGGCGAGTTAATTTTTATAAAAACACATTTGTTTTCAATATTTACGCTTTTAATTTCGTTGAAAAGGCTTTCATCAAGATAATCCGAAAGAAAATCTTTAATCTCAAAAGCTAAAAGTTTATGCTCAAAACCATGAATTTTGGCAAAAGATTTTACAAGTTCCGAGGACTGGAATTCACGTTTTTTCTTCTTCATTTATTTTTCTTTGTATTGTGTTTGCATTCCTACCTTATTAAAAAATACTTCCAGTTTACTGTAGATATCATCACAATCGAAATCATCTTCAAACAAATTTTTAGGATCGGATGTAAAACCTCCACATTGAAAACAGATTTCAAAATAGGCGAAAATTTTATCATTTTCATCATAAAAAAGAATTGCGTTTCTCGGAAAGTAACATCCTGCTTTACTGAAAAGTCCCATTCTGTATTTCGCACACTCGTTAAAAATGATATCAGAAAGTTCCTGAATTTCCATAAGGGTTAGATTCTTTTGCTGTTGTGCTTTCTCAAGATTTTTGTTTGCTAAAATATCGGATAATTCTACGGGTAATTTTCTGTTTTCATCATTTTTAATGGCAATAGAGTCATCAATAAGCTGCGGAGTGTAAATAGGTTCTTTTTTAAAATCAAGATTATATGAAATTAGCTTTATTTTTGATGTTTTATTGAACGGAAATTTTTTTATACGGTTATTGAAAGTAATAGGTTTAAAGTCTTTATAGAATCTATCGTTGGAAAAATCATCAAGCAGGTCTTTCGGATTTTTCTTCTTTTGACCTGAATGAAAACAAGAACAAAAAGCAAAAAATAAAAACAGTATATTTTTCATGGTCTAAATCTCAAAAATGATACTTTCCTCATTAATCTTTTTTACTACACTTTCCGTGCGTTCACGATGTGTATCCGTAATAAAAATCTGTCCGAAATTTTCCTGATTCACCAGTTCTATCAATTGAGAAACACGGCTGTCATCCAGTTTATCAAAAATATCATCCAGCAAAAGAATAGGCGTTTTTTTTGTTAACTCTTTTATCAGACTCATTTGCGCCAGTTTCAAAGAAATTAAAAAGGATTTCTGCTGTCCCTGAGAACCGATTTTCTTAATTAAGACAGCATCCATTTCAAAAAGCAGATCATCTTTATGAATTCCTTTCGAAGTATAAGTCAGCATTCTGTCTCTTTCCAGACTTTCTTTCAGCAGATTTTCAAAGGAATTTTCAAGCAAATGAGACTCATAAAGTACAGAAACCGTTTCTTTTCCTCCTGAAATAATCCTGTAGAAATTCTGAACAATCGGATTTAATTTTTCAACGAATGTTTTTCTTTTAGTAAAAATTTTTGTTCCGAATTTAATAATCGGATCATCATAGATTTCCAGTGAATCTTTATCCCAAACCCTGTTTTTGGCGAAATATTTCAGCAAAGCATTTCTCTGCTGAATCGTTTTCTGGTACTGAATTAAATCAAAAAGATACTCAGAATCCGTTTGTGAGATCATAGAATCCAGAAATTTTCTTCTGCTTTCTCCCGAATCTGAAATTAAATTTGAATCATATGGAGAAATCATCACACTGGGTAAATAGCCAATGTGATCCGCCATTCTGTCGTAGCTCTTATCATTTTTTTTAATGACTTTTTTCGCTTCTTTAGGCTGAAGCACTTTGATGTTGTCTTCACTGTCATCATTCTGAATTTCAGCATCTATCGTAAAGAAATCTTCGTCATTTTTAATATTGTTGATATCCGTATTTCCCAAAAAACTTTTGCCTACGGAAAGATAATGAAGCGCATCCAGAATATTGGTTTTTCCCACGCCGTTATTCCCTACAAAACAATTGATTTGCGGAGAAAATTCGAATTTTTTCTCGGTGTGGTTCTTAAAATTGTACAGGGAAAGCTTCTTGATAATCATTCGTCAAAAATACTTCATTATTCCTAAAAATAAAAAGGGAAGTGCCGAACAAGTTTCTACCCCGAAGGAAAAATACAGATCATCTCTTTCGTTTTCAGAGAAATAGATGAAAATATAGGTGATGATGCTTGAAAGAAAAAAAGCAAGAGCATAATTGAAATCAAGATAAAAAACAGATAAAATATTGCTGATAAAAATAAGCAGATACGCCAGATATTTTGTGTTCTGAATGCCGATCATCGTGGGAAACGTTTTCACGGTATCAACATTCATATCCCGAATGTCGAAAGGTAAAACCAAAGCCGTAATGAAGAAAAAACTGATCAGGAAGATCGGGATGCTGAATTCCGGCAACGTAAGCCAGCAATTCATCAGTCCCCAAACCAATCCTACATAAAATACCTTCAGCAGAGGAATTTTGCGGATATAAACATCAAGAAAAAAGCTGTTGTACAGTAAACCTAAAACAACGATGACAAACCATTTCATCAACCGTATTTCGTTGTGGTTATGAATAATTAACAACGAGCAGATAACTCCTGCAACAGCATTCAGAATCAGAATTTTAAAAAAATGCTTTGTTTTCTGGTATTTGGTGTACAGATAACCGCTGAAATACGTTATAAAAAGGAGGAAAACCGTCGGATAGCGGAACGTGTTTTGCTCCAACATGAAAAATACTGCAAAAAGAGTTCCCGTTAAGGATACGTAAAACTGACTGTCTATAACGGATTTTTTCAGTACTTTTAAGAAATTCATTTATCAAAAATAACATATATGAAAAGATTTTCCAAGATTTTTATGCTTTTGCTTCTCCTGCTGAATTTTTCGGGGATTTCCGCCCAGAAATATTATGAAGAGCAATGGAAAAAAATATCAGCAAATTCCCAGAAAGGAGCGTATAAATCTAATCTTCCCATCATTTCAGAAATACAGAAACAGGCGATGAAAGATAACAATACTTTACAGCTTATCCAGTCTTTAAAGGCAGAATTCAGTATCGTAAACCAAACACAGGACGATGAAAAGAACGATTCCGTAAGCAGGCTTTTCAAAAAACTGAGTGATGTAGAAAAACAACTGAAAGACGATGACAGGATATTATTTGAAGTTCTGCTGAATGGTTTTTTCCTCGATTATTACAACCAACATTCCTGGGAGATCGAACAGCGTACCAATATCAATTCTCAGGATCTCTCGCAGATCGAGACATGGAGCAAGCTTGATTTTAAAAATTATCTGAATAAAAAATATCAGGAACTTGATCTGCAAAAAGATAATATGAGAAAAATTTCTCTTATAAAATATGAGAAGGCTTTTTCTTACAACGATTATATTTCCTATTTCCCGACTTTATGGAATTGGTATTCGACCAAAAAGATCGAATTTCTTTCTGATAATGATCTATTTACCAAAAATGAACTTACTGAAAATCAGATAAAGATTAATGCGATCTATGATGATCTGATAGCGCAGAATTCGGGCAATTCCAAATTGTATTTCATGCATAAAAAATTGCAGGATAACTGTAATTTCACACTGTGTAAAGATCGTCTGACTCAGCTTCAAAACCTTTTGAAAACGGAAATTGAAGGCGATTATAAAGTTCTGATCATGGAAGATATCATAGAGCAGTTGCTTTCCCAAAAAAAGGAAAAAGAAGCCCTTGCAGTTGCGGATCAGGCAAAAAAGCAGTATTCCAAATCTCCTTTTATTGATAATATTAAAAATAAAGAAAATCAGATCCTGAATCCGTTTCTGAATATTAAATATGAACAGCAGACCCAAAGCAATAAGCCGATTCATTTTGTGGCAGAATATAAAAATGTTTCCGCCTTTTCTATTACAATTTACGAAGTAAAAGAGGATCTCACTACTTTTTTACAGTACGCCAAAAACTCGTATTCTACTAAATTTAATAAGATTAAAAAAAATCTGGTTAGGAAAGAAGCTTATAAACTGGATGATCCGAAAGATTTTAAGAATCATAAAACGTCCTTAGAAATACAATCTCTTCCGCCGGGAATTTATCTTGCCGAATACAACGTTGCCGGAATCAGCGACAATGAAGCCGAAGCGGAAAAAGACTTTTATTTTCTGGTTTCGGATAACAGAATTATTTATCAGTCAAAAACAGGCAGAGATCAGTTATCCAATCAATTAAAATTAGTGAACAGTGAAAACGGACAACCCGTAATTAACGAAAATCTTACGTTTTATGAATTTGTTTCCAATAATAATTTAACCAAAATAAACGGTAAAACAGATAATAACGGTATTTTCAAATTTCCTGCGACAAAAAACAATGATTATTACAGAACATTCCTGATCCGACAGCCAAAAACCAATGATGTGCAGATCATGGAAGTCTATGGAGAAAGGGGTTACAATAGTGATCTGAACATAGAAACAAAACAAAGCAAGGTACAGATTTTCACAGACCGGGCAATTTACAGACCGGGACAGACGGTTTATTTTAAAGTCATTAATACACAGCGTGATAAAGATATAGAATCTGTAGTTGCCGGATTAAAACAGAAAATTACATTAACCGACACCAACGGACAGGATGTTTCTTCACAGACATTTACCACCAATGAATTCGGTTCTTATCACGGAAGTTTTGTGCTTCCGAAAGGGAAACTGAACGGAACTTTTTATCTGAGAACAGATGGAAATGACGGGTATAAAAATTTCAGAGTGGAGGAATATAAAAGACCGAAATTTGAAGTGACGTTCGATCCTGTAAAAGATGAGTACAAATACGGACAAACCATAGAACTGAAAGGGAAAGCCATGATGTTTTCCGGAGTCGCTTTAAGCAATACAACCGTTAATTATGAAATTAAAAAACGAAATATCCGCTGGAGATATTTTTCATGGTATCCGCAAAATGATGATGATAATGAAAACTCTGTTCTGGGAGAAGCAAAAACCAATGAAAAAGGAGAATTTATCATTAAAATTGATCCTGAAAAAGACGAAAATGTAGAAGGAATTCAGATTGATAATTATGAAATCAATGCCTCTGTTACAGATATCAACGGCGAGACACAGACTGCAGATACCCAGTTGAAAGTGGCTTCCGTTTCTCATTACATTCAGGCTGAAGAAATAAAGAATGTTTTTTCTGATGAAAATGTAAAACTGAATGTTGAAACAAAAAATTATAACGAACAGCTTCTTAAAAAATCGTATCAGGTAAAATTATTAAAACTGGTTTCTCCGGACAGAATTTTCAGACAGAATTTCAAATCTGAAGTTCAGGATTTACCAAAATTTTCAAAAGAAGAATTCATCAGCAGATTTCCACATGATTTTTACGATAAAAAGGATGAGCCTAAAAACCGGAAATCAACCGTAATTCTTGAAAAAACACAACAGCCAGTAACTAACGACCAACAACCAACAACCAATCTGGATTTAGGAAAACTGGAAGCCGGAGATTATCGGTTGGAACTGTATAATATTGAAGGAAAAGACACAATAAAAACTTTGCAGAATTTCAGTGTTTGGGATAAAAAATTGCTTAAACCCGATCAAAAAACTTTCCTGACGGTTGTGCAGTCCAAAAAAGAACTGAAAAGAGGAGAAAAAGCTGCATTTACGGTTTATTCTTCGGTTCCAAAAGCTCTTCTGAATATTTTTATACAAAATGGTTCCGGAAAAACGGTTTCTGAAGTTTTGCCTTTCAAAAACGGAATGCTGGAATATGCAGCAGATATTCCAAAAGATAAAGATATACGAGTTTTGAATGTACAGTTTCAGGTAGTTGCCTTTAATGATGTTCAGACAGAATCTGTAAATATGGATATAGATGATACTGATCAATCCTTAACGATTGAAACCATTACTTTCAGAGATAAAATTCAGCCGAATTCAAAAGAAAAATGGTCTGTAAAAATTTCAGGAAATGAGAAAGAGAAAATCAACGCCGAAGTTTTAGCGAATATGTATGATATGTCTTTGGATAAATTTGCTGTTAATCGATATGACTGGTACACTTTATATGCACCGTTTGTAAGTACAGTATCATACGAAGTGAGAGATTATCTGCGACAAAAATATTACCAGAAAAGATTAGATTATTTTTCAGGAGAACAGGTTGATGTTCCTGTTTTTAACTGGTTTGACGGAAGTATATTATGGATGTATAACAAAAGTAACCTTTTAGAAACCAGAACAGGAATGGTTAATGTAGAAGGCGTAAAAGCAGCGGCATATACACCGCCACCTCCGCCGCCGTCAGCAAAAGCTCGAATGAAATTATTAAGTGTAAGAATGGATGATGCGGCAATTGATATTCTTAATTCAGGAAGACAATTAACAGAACAGGAAAAGAAAGAATATTATGATGGAACCTATGGAGATGGTATACTGGATAAAGATGATAAACCTTTGGAAAATATTCCCGTTCGCCAAAACCTAAACGAAACCGCGTTTTTCTACCCGGATCTAAGAACCGATTCAGAAGGCAATATAAGCTTCGAATTCACTTCTCCGGAAGCACTGACAAAATGGAAGCTGATGTTTTTGGCACATACCAAAGACGCAAAAGCAGGAACACTGGAAAAAGAAGTCGTAACGCAGAAAGAATTTTCGGTAACGCCAAACTACCCAAGATTTTTGAGAGAAGGAGATGAACTGAATCTCCAGTCCAAACTATCGAACCTAACGAGCAAAAAATTAAACGGTTCGGCAGGTTTACAGATTCTGGATGCCTTCACCAATGAAGATATTTCGTCTCAGTTTGATTTAAATTCAGGCACTCAGAACTTTGATCTGAATGAAAACGGAAATTCAGCCTTGACATGGAAAATAAAAGTGCCAAACAATGTTTCATCCATTATTTTAAAAGTGGTGG
>NZ_FTOV01000035.1 GCF_900156825.1 Chryseobacterium gambrini
AAATTCCCTTCCACCATATCCGGATCGTTTTCTTCCTCTACATTGTAGACCACGTTTCCGGAGGAGTATTCCGGCTCCATTCTTACCATACGGGTATATTTATTGGGTTTTTGTCTTTCGTCGGTCAGGACACTAAGCGGGTATTTGTATTTTTTACAGGCACGTCTGAGGGCTTTTTTTACCGGTCGGGTATAAAATTGTTTTTCCATGTACCAGATGATCCCCACACCGGGCGGCAGGTTTTTCTCAACTTTGATCATCCACTCGAAAACGTCCTCGAGTTCACATCTACGGGTAAACCTTTTAATACAGTAGCGTTTGAACCTGTCCTGTCCCCAAACCGATACGGCTTTAAAGTCCGAAGTCTGGCTGTTTTCAAAACTCGGATCAAAATATCCGATGATGATATCCATTTTGGAGAGGTGCGGAAGTTTGGCAAAACGGAAATATTTGTTTTTAAAGATTTTCCCTTCAATATCCGTTTCGTGGAAAAATTCCTGCTTGGCAAGAACGGTTCCCGCCTTGGAGATCTTCCGCAGGAGTTCCTGTAATGAATACCGCTGCCACCATGCGGGCTTTCCGTTTTCGATGGCTTTTACTTTGGAGTGGTAAATGCCCTCTCTTTTTTTCGCTCCGGGTTTGGTATCTCCCACGATATTGGCAAGGATAGAATTATGATGAATACGGTTCCCGCCCATCGCGAAACGCGCCCCTTTGATACTGAGGGCAAAATACATGGCTCCTAAAATCTTTTTCACCACTTTATCCACCCTTTTCGGATTGTGGACAATGTCGTCATCGTCCACGTCATCCACCACACCGTAATTGGGACGTTTTTCGTTTTCCCTTGCCCCGCGCGGCGACTGGTCACGACCAAAGGCAAGAAACCGGATTCCTTCTTTTGTGGTAAAATCCCCGTCCTCCCATGACCCGAAATTATACTGCTCCCCAAAATCGTGGGCAAAAAGTTTATTGTATTGCAGCTGTGCCTGAAGATCGGATAACAGGTTACACGCGTCGTCCTCATTTTTCCCCATCAAAAGCATTCCTGTTAATTGCTTATGGGCGATAAGCCACATCGGTATAATAATCGTCAGGTGAACGGACTTGGCGTGTTCCCGCGCCCATTCGGCAACTCCGAAAAAGTTCGGATCCGCAAGGCAGGCGTTGGCAAAATCTATATGGAAGTCTGCGCAGTCCGCATCGGCATACAATTCAAAATAGGTTTTAACAAAATAATTATAATCGGTTAATGCCCTTTTAATTCGTAATTTTTGTATTTCCTCGGTATCATTAAAGGCAACGGCGGCACTGTTCTGAACCTGTGAACAGAACTCCAGCCATTCGTTATAATCCCTTTTCGTGATGGTGATTGCCGACATTACTTTTCCCCGATTTTATAGTCCACATATTTTTTTTGCAAAAGGTTGATTTCCTTTGCCAGTTCTGCGTTTTGAGTAAAGGCGTATGTCGTGAAATCCTTAAATACATTAATGATCTGGCTGATGGTTACCTTTTTATTCGACAGCTTTTCAATGCTGTTGGCAATCTGAATAATATCATTGGGTTTGCTTTTGGGATCTTCACTCAGGGCGTGCGCCTTTTTATACAGGTTTTCGATGATCTTTCGGGCGGTAACTGTTGATGCGCTTTTAAGCAAATCCCATTCGCCCTCGGTTTTCCATTTACCCAGCGTTTTTTCTGTGACGTGAATGATTTCTGCGATTTCTTTCTGTGTTTTGTCCGTTTCCAGAAACAAGTCCTGAGCTATAGCATATTTCTCGTCATTCGTCAGCTTTTTCTTTTCATTCATCCGTAGGTATTTAATTTTTAATTCGGTCGGATGTAACCTCAGTTTTTGGTTTCATCCCTTATATATATGAAGCAAAATTGCTTTATATAAGGGCTTTACCGAAGCTGGCTGTTAGGGGCTGTATGAAAATATACAACCACTGCATGAAAATATTCAGCCGCTAACCGTCAGCTTTTTTCAGGGTGTTTTTCAGCCAATCTTTGCCTTATCAAAATCAAAGAAATGTCTAAAAAGCCCTTTCATTATGAACTCAAAAATCAGGTATCCGGCAGTGCCGAAATCAGGATGTACGGGTACATCGGAAAATATGATGAGTTCGACTATAAAAGGTTCCAACAGGTTTTCAGGGATGCACTGCAAAACAATAGTGATTTAACCATAAGAATGCACTGCGGCGGCGGTTCTGTGTATGAGGGGCTCGCCATTTATGACCTGATCCTGAATTCAGAAGGACATACCAAAGTCATTGTGGAAGGGATGGCGGCATCCAT
>NZ_FTOV01000042.1 GCF_900156825.1 Chryseobacterium gambrini
ATTTGCGAAAGTGCTAAAAATGCCCCTTCGCTCTGCTCCGCCGAGAGGTTCATCACCGACGCGGCAATTCCGACCGCCTCGAAAATATCCCGCGTCGCCTGTCCTTCGAGGGCAGTCCCTTTGAGGGATCCCGTTAAGGTCTGAAATCCTTTATAGGAGGATTCCATATTGAGGTTAAGGTCTTTTATTGCCGTATCAAGAAACGCCATGTTTTTTGCCCCCTGCTGACCTGAGGCAAAGACAATGGCATTTTCCATCCCCTCGAATTTGGAAGTAATCCCGGTGATTTCTTTTCCGAAGCCCGTCACCGCACCCACTGACAGGGCGGCAAGAATGGCAATCCCGGCACTCTTTGCATACTGCGCGAGGCTGCTAAAAGTACTCTGTCCGGTATTTCTTAACCTCCCGATCCCGCTGTTGGCAGTATTGACGGCATTGTCAAGCTCCCTTGTTTCATTTCGTGCGCGGCTGATCCCATTGGAAAACGAGCGGTCGATCAGATCCAGTGCATATTGTAAACCGTTCATAACAGGTAATAAAAATGTTTGCTGTGCCGGTGGTATTCCGGATTATTTTCTTATTTTTATCCATGATTTATAACAAGTGAAATTATAATCCTTCGCTTATTATCTCATTCATTCATTTCTTCAACTCATTAAGAGTATAAACCTCCCTTGCGGAGGTTTTATTTTTGCCCTACCAGCAGCCCTCTGCGGACAGTATCGGGATCACTGATCCACTCATACGCCGTAACCCGGACAGACTCCGTGGTTACTTTCAGGGCTCCGTCCGTATAAAACCGTAAGAAAACTGTTTGCGGAACTGCTGAAGAATCACTCCAGTAGACTTCGTCGGGACTGATGAGCGTTTCGCGGATCTGCGTGAAGAGCATATCATCGGACTGCACGGTCATGGCATCAATCCATACGGGGAGGTTCTCCGCTGTGATGACCCTTGCCATTCCTGTTTTGTCGATATGGCTTTTTATGGTGACTGCTTTTTCGGGGTAGGTATTTTTTCTGACCTTTGCCCATTCTGAAAGCCCGTAATCCGTAATTCCCAAATCATCCACATCAATAGGTTTGGTATCTTGCGGCAGTTTTTTTAAATAGCTTTGCGCATGGGTAAAGACCTGATCACTGTCTCCCCAGTTGACATCAAAGCCCTGTTTCTGCATCCGTTCCCAGCCGTCAGGATCAATTTGTATCGCACCGTCAAAACTTGTAATTTCCCCGTCGTAATCATCGAAAACGTCCTCAGCGTCGGTGCGGCATTTCCAATGGAGCGGGGGCAGGAATTTCCATGAATCCGGATCCCTTTTGTCAAAGACTTTCCCGTCCAGACTTCGACAAATAACCGTCGTTCCGTCATCGATAATGGCGTTTAATCTCCAGTAAGGCGCAATTTCTACATCGTCCATCATTTCCAGATATCTGGCAGCCATATTGGAGGTGGCGTTGGCGTGATCCCATTCCGTTTTCAGATAAAATTCCTTATAGTTTGGAAATACTGATTTTGCCTTATTTCTGAAATCATTAAAATTTTTTACTTCCGGATCCTTTAACATCTCATTAAGTTCGTAGACTTCCGCCTGTGTTTTGTCTGTTCCGAACCGGTGGATGTTATTCATCCAAGCCCTCATCCGACGGTGGTCGGTACTGTCAAAATCAAAGTTCATTTTCCCGAATCCCTGTTTTATTGCCTCTAACAAAGGGGTATGCGATGCCTTAAATTCGTTGTA
>NZ_FTOV01000009.1 GCF_900156825.1 Chryseobacterium gambrini
TAACAAAACCGGGAGCAGGAATTGTTCAGGGAGGTTTGTTCTGGCAGTATTACGAAGATCTGGATAAGATAAAATCTTCCGAGAATTATCTGTCCATCACCAAAGAACTGTACAGAAAAATAAAAACCGTGAACGGGGAAGAATTACAGAAAATCACTCCGGAAACTCCGTTAAAAGTGGGCGATAAAGTGACGGTACGAATGATTTTAAATACCGACCGACCGATGGAATTCATCCACATCAAAGACATGAGAGCAGCAGGATTTGAACCTTTGGATGTCCTTTCGGGGTATCAGTGGAAAAATGGTTTGGGCTATTATCAGTCAACCAAAGATGCTTCCACGAATTTCTATATTGAACAAATGCCGAAAGGAAAATATGTTTTCGAATACGATTACGTTGCCAATGCATCCGGAATATTCTCAAACGGAATTACCACAATCCAGAATTATTACGCACCGCAGATGAATGCGCATACGAAAGGTGATGTCGTAGAGATTAATAGCAATTAAATAAAAAGAACACCGCAAATCCACGGATTTGCGGTGTTCTTATTTTAAAACCTCTTATATAAAACAACTGTTTAGCGTACAGTCATTTTAAATGTTTTTAAGGATTGGCGTGAAGCAGAAATTTCAATAATATAATTTCCTTTTTTCAGGATATTCTGCATGTTAAAATGTTGGGAATATGCATTGCTGAGTTTTTGTGCCGTAATCATTCTTCCCGCCATATCATAAATTTTTATACTGCATTCTGCTTTGGTAAGATCTTTTCCGCGAAGAGAGAAATTTCCATTATTAGGATTATCAAACAGAACGAGGTCAGACAACGCTGCATTTTCAGAAGTACTCAGACTTTTATTGTCAAATCTTGCGATAAATGATGTTAAACCGATGGTATTGGCAGGATTTCGTACGGGCATCCATGAACCTTCCGTGCTGTATCCGGTATTGGAATTTGTGCTTCCGAATAAGTACAGCGAATTATCCTTGAAAGCTACATTAATCGGTACAACGAAGGTAGGAAAATCTGAAGTGCCTCCATAATAAGAACTCCATACAAGGTTTCCTGAAGAGTTGAATTTTGCGAAATATAAGTTAACGGAATTTGAATTATTCTGTTGCGGTGCTGACTGATAACTTCCCGTTGTGGCAATATTGCTTCCTGAACCAATTGTATTACCGGTAATGTAAATATCATTTCCGTTTACGGCAATTACTTTATCAAATTCATTCATATCTTCCGCCGAAGATCCAAAGTAGGTACTCCATTCCCGATCGCCGGATAAAGAGAATTTTGAAAGAAAAATATCCGAACCTCCTGTTACATACTGTTTATAGCTTGTAGGTGTTCCGAAGAAGCTTGCATTATCATAATTGTAGTCTGTTCCGGTGATATAGATCCCGGTTTCGTTTACCGCAATGTCCGCGAGAGAAAAATAGTTCACCGATTCTGAAGGACCGTAATAAGTACCCCATTCTCTTGTTCCGTTCGTAGCATTCATTTTGGTAATAGAGCTTGCTGTAACAGAAGTTTGATATGCTCCGGGAGTAGCGGTCGTATTCAGTGCAGGGTTGATGTTTTTACCGGAAATGATATACAGAGAACCATTGTAATATTTCATGGCAGGTCCTATACCGAAAGGCGTGTAGGTTCCCCAGATTCTTTGTCCGCTGGGAGAGAGTTTCAGCAAGTAATCATTTGGAGTCGGATCTCCGGAAGAGCTTAATACCAGATCAAAGTTTTCCTGCAGTACACCAGCTGTAGATACATTGTTGTTTATGGTTGTTCTGCCGGAAATATACAGGTTATCGGCTTCATCAAATTCGATATTTATGGCGCGATTAGAGGTTGGTAAATAACTTGCCCATAGAAGTGTTCCTGAAGGAGAATATTTTACCAGAATAGTTTTCATCGTGGAAGATGGTTGAGGATCATTAGTAAGGTAAACTCCCGCTGTTGGCAGAATGGCAGGTGCTGTAGAATGGAGAATATAATATTTGTTATCCTGGCTGTCGATATTTTCCAGAAGAAAGTTGTTGAGAGAATTGTGATATCCATAATACGAAAGTACTCCCATAGACGAAATTTTAGCCTCAAATAAATTGTATCCCTGTTGCTGACTATTATATGGGTTGCCACCACCTATTAAAAACTGATTAAAATAGGAAGCTCCGTAACTGAACGTATTTGATACATGTCCTCTCATATGCATATTTCTTTGAGAGTCAAAAAGAATTCCTTTGTTTGCAAAGATACCTTCAGGCGTACCGCCGTTTGCTCCGAAGTAAGTTCCCCATGTTCTTTCATACTCAAAATTATTCTGAGAAAAAAGATGACCTGAAAACAATGTAAAAAGTAAAAAAGTGTAGATTTTCATATTTTTTTGTTATTAGCCAAAACGGCGTTTTCTTATAAAGCAGATACATCCTCTGATAGAAGAACTGATTTCGCTTAAGCATTGTTTCCCGTAAGAAAACGGATAATGAAAATAATTTTCTTTTGCTTAAGCCGCAACCATCAATCAGAATATGATGCAGAAACGTGTTTTTACAGTTATTAATTTTTATTTGCGATGAAGATATGAAAATTAAATAATGTTTATTCAATATTTTGTGATAAAAATAAGATAAATGTATTATTTTAATAAAAAATGTAAATTTAGTGTAAGTATTTTCGTTAAACTAAATGAATCTATTGTTCTAAACTTAAGATAATATTAAAGTTAAACAATTGTTTAATTTGGAACGGTTTTTGTCCTGAATGAACTTATAAAATAAATACAAGACTTATGAAATTTTCAAAGACAATTATTTCAGGATTAATGCTCTTTGCAGCAGTGAATGCATTTGCACAAAAGAAAACAGAAAAATTCGAGAAGTTACAGATCGAAATGTTCCCAAAAGCGAAAGAAGGTTTTAAGCAGGTTTATGTACAGCTTCCGGTTGCTAAAAATGAAAATGACCTTAAAGTGGAATTTTTTGTAGGAACAGAAAAAATGCTCGACTGCAACAAACACTTTTTAATCGGAAAGATCAATACGCAGGATCTTCAGGGATGGGGCTACAATTATTACGAAGTAGAATCCAAAGGAGAAACCGGAGGAACTTTAATGGCTTGCCCGGATCAGAAACTGGCGAAAAAATTTGTTTACATCCAGCCGGAAACAGTAAGATACAACAGCAAACTGCCATTGGTTTTCTACGTTCCTAAAGATATGGAAGTACGCTACAGAGTTCTTCGTCCTGATGCGATGAAGAAAGCTGTTCAGAGATAATTTAAGTTAATTTAAATATGAATTCTCTGCTGTTGGCGGGGAATTTTTATTTAGGCTTGCCATCTATTTCCGATTCTCACAATCCAACCTTCAGGAATTTTGATAAAAATATAGGTTTCTCCAATTATTAAGCTGTCAAAAGTTAAAATGTATGTATCTTTTTTATCATCACATTTGAAAATTTTGCTGTAATTGCAATAATTAATACCATAATTATATTTTAAATAATTAGAATACTCCTTAGAAGTCAGAAATATGGTTTTCTCTCCATAGGTATCCATCCGCCTGATGTTTTCATCATTTGTAACAATAACTTTAAATTCTAATAAATCCAATAAACTTTTTTCTCGTGGTTTAAATTCAGATTTCTGCTTTTCTATCTGAGTTTGTATATCATCGTGAACTGTTTTTAAATCGGTGATAAATTCATCCATTCGTACTGTAGAATTATTTGTCAGTAATGGATAATCTCCGAATCTTAATATTTCTACGAGCTTTGTAAAATCGTTGTTAAGGCTTTTATATCGGGGGTTTTCGTCGTCAAAATCCATAATGCCGTCTTTATCTGTGTCTGCTGATAAAGGATTCGTAAAATAGACAAATTTTTCTTCAAGATCGTTAATGCCATCATCATCAGAATCTTTAATAATTTCCTTTAAATTTAAAGTTATTAAAGCGTTGTTTTTAATTGTTTCATATGTCGGAAGGGGACTTGATGGAAACAAAGGTTCTTTAATCATTCTCACAATATCTGCTTCAATCTGTATGCTGTTTTTATTTTTCCATAAAGGATACTTAGAATTTGTTTTGAATAAATAATTAGCACTTTTCTCCAAGCCAGTATAATAGTTTTTCCAGCTTTTCCCTTCATCATAAGAAATTCTAAGATAATATTTTGGATGATAAATATTACGGGTCTGATATAAGACAGCTATAGCACCATGGAGTTTACCTGTCTTGATAATTACGGGTTTCGGAATATCTCCAAATTTTTTTGAATATTCAAGTCTTTCAATAGAGTCCCGAATTTTATAAGAAACATAAGCCGTATCAGGAACGATTTTGCTTATCTCATTACTGATTTTAAGCTCCAAAGAATCGACAATATCCTGCGATTTTGAATAATTTTTTAAATATTTAACTGAAATGTAATCATACTTGGGCTTCAAAGCTTCTTTTTTGGAAATCGTCTTAAACTTATGTTTTGCGTAAAAAGCGTTAATACTGTCTTCGGATTTTTTTAAAAGATCACATTTGCATATTTCCATTTCCTGTGCATGGTAAAAAGAACAAATGAAAAGTAATAAAAAGGTAACAGAATTTTTCAAGATTATAGTTTTATTTTGGTTAACGGTTTCTCTAAACATTTATTATCACAAATTCTGAATATCAGTTTTTGAATTTTTAAATTATAAAAAAAATCTGATCAAAACCCATTATCCTAAGCTTAAATTTATTCGATTAATAATTTGATTTATAATGGGTTGTATTCTTTTTGTTAAATGATGAAAAAAGGATCGGAAAAAACTGATATATTTGTTTTTTAACAATTAAAAAAGCTATGGAAAACGTTTTTGATGCAAAAGATGCTCAGAATTACATTGATAGGATTAATAATCTTACGCCGGAAACCAAAGGTTTGTGGGGTAAAATGTCTGTAGATCAGATGTTGGCGCATTGTAATGTGTCTTACGAAATGGTTTACGAACCGGAAAAGCATAAAAAGCCGGGTGCAATTGCAAAATTTATCCTAAAATCTTTTGTAAAACCTAAAGTTGTGGGTGAAAAAGCCTATACACAAAACGGACCTACTGCGCCTCAGTTCATCATCGCAGATCATAAAAATTTCGAAGAAGAGAAAAAAAGACTGATTGGCTTTATCCAGAAAACACAGCAATTGGGAGCTTCTGCTTTTGACGGGAAAGAATCTTTTTCTTTCGGGAAGCTGAAAGCTCAGGAATGGAACAATATGTTTGCAAAACATTTGAATCATCATCTTGCACAATTCGGCGTTTAAAAAAAACATAAAACAATATGAAAAAACTTTTATTACTTTTTGTGCTTCTTTCCAATTTCATCTTTGCACAGATGCCCGATATATCCAATGTCTGGCTGAATAACAGCAAAGCGTACACAGGAACCATCGGAAACAAAAATCAGCAGATTAAGCTGAAAATCAACATTTCCGAGCAGAATAAAAAAAACGATCAGGAATATTTCGTTTCAGGCTACACTTTGGTTGATAAAACCTATGCTAAATTCGAAGGAAAATTCATCATTACCAAATATAAGGATGCCAAAAAAAGAGGAACCGTTTTCGGGGAATACGAACTGGCGGAAGAAAACAAAGGAAAACATTCCGGAATTCTGAAAGGTAAATTCATCTATACTTTTAAATGGAATAAAGATGCTGAAAAAGTGGAATCCCAGTACATCGAACTGATCGGCGACTGGAAGAGCTACGACGGAACGCTTGATTTTAAAACAAGAATTAATAATCAGTAATCATCATGTTAAGAAGAATTTTAGCGGTAATCGCAGGAATGATCGCCGGATCCATCGGAGTCTGGCTGATGGAAAGACTCGCTCATGCGCTGTATCCTTTTCCGGCGGGTTTAAGACCGGATGATCTGGAAGGTTTCAGAGCGTATGTGGAAAATTTACCGTTCATGGGAAAATTTATCGTGATTCTCGGTTACGCTTTGGGAGCTTTGCTTGCAGGATTTATTTCCACTAAAGTTGCCAACAACGGAAAACCGACTTCTGCAATCATCTGTGGAGTTATTTTCACTTTTTTTACCATTTACAATATGGTGATGCTTCCGACTCCTTTCTGGTTCTGGGTTTTGGGAATTGCAGTATGGGGATTGGTTTTGGCAGGATACAAATTGGCATTAAACAATAAACAAGTATGAATTTAGGTGCTTTTTCAATCAGTCTCAGCGTAAAAGATCTTCAGAAGTCTAAAGATTTTTACGAAAAATTAGGTTTCAGCCAGATGGCGGGAAATATCGATCATAACTATCTTATCATGAAAAACGGCGACCATATCATTGGTCTTTTTCAGGCAATGTTCGATGGGAATATGCTTACTTTCAATCCGGGATGGGATCAGAATGCACAGAATCTTGATTCTTTCGACGATGTTCGCGAAATTCAGAAAAGATTAAAAGAGCAAGGTCTGGAACTACAGAAGGAAGCCGATGAAAACACTTCCGGTCCTGAACATATTTACCTGAAAGATCCCGACGGAAATATGATCCTGATCGATCAGCACAGATAAAGTTTCATTCTTTTTAATACCATCACAAAAGAGCAGAATCAAAGGTTTTTTAATAACTAAATTGTTCTTTTTATCAGGTTTGAAAATCATTTTAAACTCTTATGTGATAAAAAGTTCAAACGGAATTATTATTTAAAAAGTTTGTTTAAACTCATTTTAAATTTAACTGTAAAAGAGACAAAAGACTTTATTGGATTTAAAGTATTTCAAAAGTCTACAAAGAGAAAAAATCTTTGATTTTTTAACTTACGTGCTCTTTTTTCCGTTTAACTATTAAACTTAAAAAACTAAAGTGTCAAAATCTTTTGTGGTAAAAAAGCTTAGACAAGTTAAAAATTAAAACTAAACTATAAAAAAAGACACATCTATGGCAACAGTAAACGTTTACCTAACATTTAACGGAAATTGCAGACAAGCATTCGATTTTTACAAATCTGTTTTCGGCGGAGAATATCCTTATATCGGAACATTCGGGGAGATGCCTCCAATGGAAGGTCAGGAAACAAAAGAAGAAGACAGAGACAAGATTATGCACGTTTCGCTTCCGATTTCTAAAGAAACGATTTTAATGGGAAGTGATGCAGGTTGCGATCACGCTGCTCATCTGGTGATGGGAAATAACTTTTCAATTTCCATTAATGCAGAATCCAGAGAAGAAGCAGACAAATTATTCGCGGGACTTTCCGAAGGCGGAAAGGTTACCATGCCCATGTCCGATACATTTTGGGGAGCTTACTTCGGAATGTTTGCCGATCAATTCGGGATCAACTGGATGGTAAATTATGACGATCCTGCAAAAATGCAGCAGCATCCTTAGAATGGTAGTAGAACCTTAAAACTGACGAATTTTTGTCAGTTTTTTTATCTTCTATTCATAAACCAACATAATCATTCATAATGATCAACTTTAAATAAAAGTTTAGTCATCTTTTGTGACTTTTGCGGTTAAATAAAAAGTTAAGGCAGCATAAAATATGCAGTTTGTTATTATTGATTTAAAATATTAAATTTGTTGAAAACGATAGATAATAGTAATATAACTGTATGAGGAATATTTTAAAAAAGGCTGTTTTGGGAATTTTTACGTTGGGAGCAACTTTTTCACAGGCTCAGAAAAGCGATTTGGGAGCGTGGTATATGTATTTCGGAAACAATAAAATCAGTAAAAAACTGAACTTTCACAACGAAATCCAGTACAGAAATTTCGACGGAATAGGAGATCTGGAACAACTGTTAATCCGTACCGGAATCGGCTACGATCTTACCGAAAACAATAACAATGTTTTGTTGGGATACGGTTTTATTCTAAGTCAGCCTTACGTGAAAGGAGAAAAAACAGAAAATATAGAGCACAGGATTTTTCAGCAGTACATTACAAAGCAGAAATTCGGACGTTTTAATATTCAGCATCGTTATCGTCTGGAAGAACGATTTCTGGAAGATGATTTCAGGATGAGGTTCCGCTATTTTTTAGGATTTAATATTCCGATCAATAACAAGGAAATGTTGCCCAAAACATTCTATGCATCGGCTTACAATGAAATTTTTCTTCATTTCGACAGTCCTGTTTTCGACAGAAACAGAGTCTACGGCGCTTTAGGATATGTCATTAATAAAAATATGAGAATTGAAGCGGGATATATGAACCAGATTCAGGAAAACAGAAACCGCGGACAAATCCAGATCGGATTTTACAACAACATTCCGTTTACAAAAAATTAAAAATAAATACTAAATTTAAATCCGTCATTTCATTATATTGAATTCATTTTAAAAATTTAAACTAAAAATAAAACACTTATGCACGCAGGAAAAAGATTTGGAGCCATAGAATTTATACTCTGGACCAAGAGAAGCATCATTATTTTAGCCGTTTTGTCGGCAATTCCTACCACGATGTATTTTTTAGGATGGAAGTTTATTTCCTTTCCTTGGCAGCCGATTGCCATCATGGGAACAGCAGTGGCATTCATCGTAGGATTCAAAAACAATGCAAGTTACAGCCGTCTTTGGGAAGCAAGGCAAATTTATGGAGCCATTATTAACGACAGCCGCAGTTTCGGATATATTCTAAGAGATTCTTTGCGCGGGAAAAATCCTGAGAAAGTAAAAACAATGTTCGAGCGTCATTATGCATGGCTTACCGCTCTTCGTTTTCAGCTTCGTGAGCCGAGAGTCTGGGAAAATGTCAATACCCCTCAGTTTGACGAATATGCCAAAAATTATGAGATTTCAGAAAGAATTTCAAAGCTGGATGATGAACTGAAAAACTATCTTTTGGATGATGAACTGAAGTATATTTTAAGCAAAAAGAACAGAGCGACACAATTAATGGCATTTCAGAGTAAAGAACTGTCTGAAGCGTATGCAAATGGCGAAATTAATGATTTTCAGTGGACGCAGATCAATCAGCAATTGGTGAAATTTACAGACAGTCAGGGAAAAGCGGAAAGAATTAAAAACTTTCCTTATCCGAGAAATTTTTCGTCTATAACCACCTATCTTTTGTTGCTGTTTATCATCTTCGTACCTTTCGGACTTCTGAAAGAATTTGATAAATTAGGAGAAGGAACTTCTTTTGAAGGTTTTACAATATGGTTCAATATTCCTTTCTCGCTTTTGGTAACGTGGTGTTTTCATACGCTGGATAATGTGGGAGAGGCTTCCGTAAATCCTTTTGAGGGAAGCGCAAATGATGTTCCGATCACGCAGATCAGCCGAACCATTGAAATTGACATGAGAGACATGCTGGACGAAACCAATCTTCCTCCTGCCATTGTTCCTAAGAATAATATTGTGTTGTAAATATTAAATTTTGGATGGAAGAAATTTATCTGAATAAAATACTAAATAACGATGAAATTTTAAAAACAATTTCAGAAGTTTTTACGGAGTTACAGGTTTTTCATGATGATTTCACGGGAAATTCTCCTGAAAAACTAGATATTGATAATCCGGCTCATATTTTTTTCAACACCGATGATGGATTTGGCAGCAGGGAATTTAATTTCAGAATATCCATTTACAGAACTCCCAAAGTTCATGAAAAAGAGAGAGAATTATATTTAGCTAAAATATTTTCAGAACAATACAGGATAAAAACGCTTGTACCTTTTTCAAATCCGGATGATCTGGGTGATCCTTTCTATGATATCGTCTTTGATGACGGTAAAATTTATTTGGCGGACGACAGTAAAGTTGATGATTCTACTGGAGGTGATGTTGAAATTCTTCATGAATATCATCTGGAAATGTTTGATTTTGATAAAAAAGCAGAAATTATTAAGTATCAGACAACTTGAAACAATAAATTTACTCATGTTTTAATTTGATTCTAACAGCTTTTTATTGTTTTCGCGTTCCAGAATCAGCCATGTTGCATCCAGCATTTTGATGAGGTGCAAATACGGATCTGCCAAATTGCGCTCTGGTGCACTATTGAAAGTTCCTAGAGAGAAATATACGATTTCCGAGAGAAACTCTTCGAATTCCTCAACACGATATTTTTTAAAAGCTTTCCGGAAAACTTTTACAGGATTGTGATATTCTTTTATCGACAACGATCCTTGCAACATCGGATTTTTGTCTTCCGAAAGCGGATGAATTAACCATTTTTCGCTTTTGCTTCTAAGGCAATATCCTGCCCGAATAAACGACCGGAGCGACTGATGAAAATAAAAGATAACGGAAGGTTCTTCCAGAATCCGCTTTTGGGCTTTGCTGCGTATTGCATGATGAGATTGAGTCGTTCTTTGGCAGTTACCAGATCATGAAACTGGAAAAATACTTCCATGAGCGGAAGTGGAGAATGTTTCTTTTCACCGCACCAAAAACGAGATTCAAAGTCTATAATTATCTTTTTCATACGAATACTATTTTGTGTTTTTATTGTTTTTTGGTTAGCCAGATCTAAACTATTTTGCAAATGGAATATAAAGTTATTGCGATTCGGATTTCAATCCGAATTATTTTACAGAATAACGCTTTTATTTGTTTTCATGGAAACAGCAAATAGAAAGATCGTTGAGTTTATAAGGGATAAGTGGGTTATTCCTATGAACAACAACAGTCAATTTGCTAATGAAAACAACATTGATGAAAAAACTGTAAGAAGAATCCGGGAAGACGAAAAATATCAAATAAGTTTAATTACTGTTATGAGAATATGTGAAGCCCAAAACATTAAATTATCTAAATTCTTTGAAATGGCTGGATTATAAAAAAAATATTAAAAATTCTGACGCGGGTTGGGATTTTTTTCTTTTGAATATATTAAAAAAAGGAACCGTGTTTAATTATTGCAGGATTTTAAGTTTATATTGAAGTGAAGGGAAATTGATGAGAGTCCATTTTTGGGTATAATCTGACCTCATAAATTCTTTAGTTTCCGAATTACAATTCAAATTTATAACCTTTTTAGCCAAAGTAATTTCTTTATCTCGTATGTAAAAAAGAATAAAAAATCCGTTTTCAGGATATACAATCGCCTTTGGTAATACAATTTCAAAAGATCCAGTCTCTATATCACTAATATTTTTTTCAAACTTTAAAAGTTCAGTATCATCTTTAGGAAAACCGTTTTTATTTTCATAAATGAATATTTCTAATATACCATTTTCTAATAATATTTTTCTTGGGAAAACGGTTATGGATTTCAAATAGGATTTTTTGTTAAAATGCTTTGGAATAAAAACAGCTTTCTTTATATTAGAAAATATAGAGCAAACATACCTCGACTTCTTTTTATTCTTTACAGATATTTCTTCTCTACTATTATTTACAATATTAACAGCTTCAATTTCCTGAATCTTATCAAATAAGATCATACTGTCTTTTTCTAAGGTAAAATCATATATCTTGTTTTCATACAATATTTTATAATTAGATTTATACTGATACTTTTGAAAATTATTTTTATTGAGTAAAACTTTATGTGAGGAATTTGCAATAAATACAGAATCAATTTGT
This sequence comes from Chryseobacterium gambrini, assembly GCF_900156825.1. GTDB lineage: Bacteria > Bacteroidota > Bacteroidia > Flavobacteriales > Weeksellaceae > Chryseobacterium > Chryseobacterium gambrini. Next base: position 11,532 of record NZ_FTOV01000009.1, read on the forward strand.
TTACCATCAGAAAATCTGAAGATTGTTTGAGTTTTGTAAAAAACCAAAGAGAATAAAATAATAGTAAAAAGCAACCGTGTTTTAATTATTGTAGGATTTTAAGTTTATATAAAATACCTTGTGATTCATCTTTTTTCCATCCTCCATAATATGTGGGATTATAGTAATATACATTTGATTCTTTTGTTGTCTTAAAACTTAAAGCAAAAACATTATTTTTATTGTATTGAAAATGAAAAACGATAAAAAAACCATTCTTAGGGTATTTTATTATTCTTGGAAATGTTATAAGCCAAGTTCCTGTTTTTATCTTTTTCACATCTTCATCAAATGATAAGATGGGATTTTTTTCATCAGGATCACCATTAATATTTGGTAAAATTTCTATCTTCATCTTCCCAGACTCTAAGACTTCTTTATTCTTCATCACAGGAAAAACTGATATTGATTTTACATATGTAACTTTATCTTCGGTATTAATCTGTATAGAAGTCCCCATCTGATAATTAGAGTTTAGAGCATAAAAAACGTTTTGCTGATTTGTCTTTTTTACAGTTTTTTCTGTTTTATTATTAAAGTTTAAAATTTCTACTTCTTCAATCTCTTTTACTTTGTCAAAAACAACAAGTGTGTCGTTATTTACTGCAAAATCAACGACTTTATTATTATATAAAATCTGAGTCCCTTCTTTAAACTGAAAATTTTTTAGATCCGATGAAGTAAGAAACTCATTTTTTTTATCATTTTTTATTACAATTGATTCTACAGTTTTACCGTCCGAAAATCGGATAATTGTTTGAGCCTTGAAATATGTAATATAGAAAAGTAAGGAAAAGGATAAAATTCCTTTTCCTAACATAGTTATAATTTCTTTTTTTTTCAATTCAACTTTATTTAATTAACAAGAAGTACAGCCAGTAGGTATCTCACAATGTGGCATACCAGTTTGAGTTTGAGTTGTTGTTTGCACTCCTATCCATAATATATAATATTCAACTTCATACGTAACGGTATAAGTTGGGCTTCCATCTATTGCATGACCACTTTGAACACAAGTTTGGACTCCTACAATTTGGCTTCCCCAAAATCTTCTTTCCGTTTCGGAGGATGAACCGTTTCCATCCGTTGCAGACGCTAATGTAAACACAGATGCTAAAGCTAAAGCACCAATCAAAATTTTCTTTTTCATGTAATTGAATTTTTAAAGTTAATAAATATTTTTAAAAAAGTGATTGTTTTTAAATCACGTTGCCAAGATATAATCTTTTCCCTTTCTGTACAACAACCGACAGTTATAAAATCGATAACCGTTGGTTATAATTTTAAAAAACATTACTTTAGCATTTAAATCTTGAATGTATGAGTTTAGAAACAAAGCTTCGAAAGCTAAGAGAACAGAAAGGCTGGTCGCAAATGGATATCGCACATCAGCTTGATATTTCCCAGCCTGCTTATAATAAATGGGAAACAGGACAAGCTAAACCCACTTTGCAAAACCTTCAGAAAATTGCAGAAATTTTTGAAGTGGATTTCTTTGATTTGATTCAGGAACAAATGCCAAGTATAGATTTTTCAAATTCAACGTTTGAAAGCAATTCGAATAGTCCTATTTTTGTTATTGAATCAACAAATAATACAATTAGTTATGATTCACCTGAATTGATTACTAAAATTTTAGAAAATCAGGAGCAAATGGCAAAAATAATAGAAAATCAAAGTAAACTTATCGAAAGCTTGTTAAAAAAATAATTTCAGAAAGTTTAAATACTATAAACCTCTGAGGTTATTATAAATAACAAATAGTCTTACTTTCTTTCATCATTTTTGCATTCAATCAATAAAAAAACAGAAATATGAGTCATCCAATTATTGTAGAGCAGAAAATAAATGCTCCGGTTTATAAAGTCTGGAGAGCATTAACCGATAAAACTGAAATGCAGTCGTGGTATTTCGATATTTTTGATTTTGAACTGCAAACTGGCAAAATATTCAACTTTTATGAACCGGGGGAAGAGAAAAAGTATCATCATCAGGGAGAAATTTTAGAAATTGTTCCCAATGAAAAACTGAAATATTCCTGGGCTTATCCCGAATTTTCCGATAAAAAAACAACCGTAACCTGGGAATTGAAACCCGATGAAAACGGAACTTTAATAAAGCTTATTCACGAGGATATTGATCATTTTAACGATCTGGGCGAACATTTTTCAAGAGAATCTTTTACTGAGGGCTGGAACGGAATTTTGAAGGAAAGTTTGAAACCCTATCTGGAAAACTGATCTCAATTCGTGAATTAAAATATAAATGATGGCAAAATTCAATTCCCTTCGTCCTGTTTTATGGACGGAACAATTCGATGAAACAATCGTCTTTTATACGCAGATTCTTGGTTTTACATTACAGGAAAGAAACGACGACTGGCAATGGGCTTCTTTGCAGAAAGATGAGGTAGAGATCATGGTCACTAAACCGAATCAGCATGAGAAATTCAACGGAATAGGGTTTACAGGTTCGTTTTATTTTAACATAGAAAATGCAGATGAATTATGGGATGAACTGAAAGACAAAACGAAAATCTGCTACGAAATAGAAACGTTCGATTGGGAAATGAGGGAATTTGCGATCTATGATAACAACGGTTACATATTACAATTTGGTCAAGATCTTCATGAAATTAGTTCAGAGGAATAAATTTTGCTAATTTTGGGGAAATTATTTTAGAAATCAATGAAAAAAAATATAATAGCAGGTTTTGCAGCGATTTTGTTGTTGGCTTCATGTAAAGATGATAAAAAAGTACTCGATTCTTTGGCAGATTACAACAACTCGATGATGGAAAAAGGATACCATTTCGGAGATAAACTGGATTTGCCGAAAGAGGTAACCGAAGATGCAGAAACCATTTCGATCAGTTTTGGAGATAAAGAAACATCCGGTCTTACAATAGATCCTAAATTCTTTACATTAGGCGACAATGCTGTTACTTTTAATATCAAAACAAAAGGTGGCGAAACATTAACGCAGGACGCGACCATTAATGTTTTTGCCAAAAATCCTGAGCAGAAAATCAATTATGAAATCATCGCCGAATATCCTCACGATCCGAAAAATTTCGTGCAGGGTTTCCAGATCGAAGGCAACACGATTTATGAAAGCGACGGACAGAACGGTTCTTCGCAGATTTTAAAATATACGTTAGGAACTACAACGCCTTTGGCTTCAACCAAACAGCCACAGGAAGACTTTTCTGAAGGAAGCACGATTGTTGGCGATAAAGTCTATCAGTTAACATGGCAGAGCAAAAAAGGATACATTTATGATAAAAGTTCTTTAAAATTATTGAAGGAATTTGCTTATCCGAATGTTTTGGGTGAAGGTTGGGGATTAACGTACGACGGAAAAAACCTGATTGCTTCAGATGGAAGTAAATTATTGTATTTCCTAGATCCGAACAATCCTTCAAAAATGGTAAAATACATTGCCGTTGCGGGAAGTTCTCAGGCTTACGATCAGTTGAATGAGCTGGAATTCCATAACGGATTTATTTACGCCAATGTTTGGCAGAAACCGATCATTCTGAAAATTAATCCTGCGAACGGAGAAGTGGTAGGAACTTTTGATTTTACAGAAATTGCCAAGCAAAATACCAAAGGAAGCGACGACGTATTGAACGGAATTGCTTTTAAAGGAGATAATATGTTGGTAACCGGTAAAAACTGGTCTAAAATTTATGAAGTAGCGATCAAATAAATTTTGATGTCTTCTGTTTCTTGGTAATGAAAATAAAAAACTTAAAGTGAAGAAAAGCCTGATCGCAGGTTTTGCAGCAGCTTTGCTGCTGATGTCCTGTAAAAACGATAAAAAAATCCTTGATTCTTTAGCGGATTATAACAATGCGATGGAGGAGAAGGGATATCATTTTGGTGATAAGCTGAATCTTCCGCAGGAAGTTACGGAAAATGCAGAAAGTATTTCCATAAGTTTCGGAGATAAGGAAACCTCAGATTTAACCATTGATCCGAAGTTTTTTGCGTATGGCGATAATGAGGTGACCTTCAATATTAAAACGAAGGGCGGAGAGATTTTAAATCAGGATGCCACCATCAACGTTTTTACCAAAAATCCTGAAGCCAATATTCCTTTTGAAATTGTAGCAGAATATCCTCATGATCCGAACAATTTTGTGGAAGGTTTTCTTATGGAAGGAAATACGATTTATGAAAGTGACGGACTGGAAAAAGCTTCACAATTAATAAAATATACTTTGGGAAGTACAACTCCGGCGCAGACTGAAAAACAGCCCGCCGATATTTTCTCCGAAGGAATCGCCATTGCCGGAGATAAAATTTATCAGTTGACCTATCAAAATAAAATCGGATTTGTTTACGATAAAAATACGTTAAAGAAAATCTCAGAATTTCCTTTGCCGAATGAATTCGGGGAAGGTTGGGGATTAACGTATGACGGGAAAAATCTTATTGCAGACACCGGTTCGAATAAACTGTATTTTCTGGATGTAAATAATCCTTCCAAAGTGGTGAAAACCATTTCTGTGGGTGGAAATAAAGAAATTTACAATCAAATCAACGAGCTGGAATATCACAACGGATTTATTTATGCCAATATCTGGCATCAGCCTTATATTTTAAAGATCAATCCTCAAACCGGAGAAACCGTAGGGAAATTTGATTTTACAAAAATTACCGGAGCATATACCCAAAACAACAGTGAGCATGTTCTTAACGGAATCGCCTTCAAAGGAGATCATATGTTGGTGACGGGTAAAAACTGGTCGAAAATCTATGAAGTTGCGATTAAATAAGTTAAAATGAACCGCAATTTCTGTTGAAATAAATAAAAGCAGTAAATTGGTAGCGTTCCTTTTCGGAGCGCTATCTTAGTAAAAGAATTTGAAATTATTATCCTTCATATTTGCATTGGTTTTCTGTTCGTTATCCGCGCAGAAAGCCCTTCCTTTAGACACGCTGAAACTGAAGGAAGCAAAAGATATGCTTGCCGACGATTACGGAAACCTGTACATCTATAAAAACAAAGATTTCAGCTTTACCAAGTACGATTCTTTAGGGAGGCAGATCGGGAAAATGATGCTTACGGTTCCTTATAAAGTACAGACGGTACAAAACCCGCTAAGTGTGCCTTTGTTTTCTGAGAATGCTCAGGAAATGAAATTTGTAGACCAGAATCTGAACGAAATCCAAAAGGTCGATTTTAAACAGAAATTCGGTTTTATCAAAATGGCGTATGCGGAAGACCTACAGCAGCTGTGGCTTCTGGACGACAGTACAAAACGTCTGATCCAGTACAATTTCAGAAATGAAACGACCATCAATTCTTATCCTTTCGATGCGAGTATTGACGATTTAATGGATCTTCTGGTGTACGAAAATAAAGTGTATGTTTTAACAAGAAAATACATCCGCGTTTATTCTTTAAAGTTTGAAAAGCTGTTTGAAGCCCCTTTGGAAAACGGAAAACGTTTCAGACGGGAGAATGAATTTATACTGGTGATCACCAATAATTCTATTTTAAAGTACATTCCGGAAAAAGAAATAGTGAAGATCTTTGAAGATCCGGATGCGCAGATTGTGGATAAAAATACGCTGTCTTATTTTGAAATAAAAGCCAACAAACTTTATCTTTACAACCTGGAAAATAACAAAGAAGCCAAACCACAAACGGAGCCTGATCCCAAGCAGAAAGCAACAGAGCAGGATGTAGAAAAATCGGCTGAGAAAACAGCAGAACCAAACAGTGCTGAAGGAAAACTTGAAAAGAAAACTCAGGAAATTGAAAGTAAAAATCCCGCGGAAAGCTCTCTCCAGAGACTTATTGAGGATACTTCGGAAATTCAGGCTGCCGGAATTTAGATCTTTATAAAATTTAAAAAAATATACTAAGGAAAATATGCACATTGCAGTTACAGGAAATATTGGAGCAGGAAAAACCACGTTAACCACAATGCTTTCTAAGCATTACGGTTGGGATGCCCAGTTTGAAGATGTAGATCATAATCCTTATCTGGAGGATTTTTACGCAGATATGAGCAAGTGGAGTTTCGCGCTTCAGATCTATTTTTTAGGAAGCAGATTCAGGCAGGTGAAAGAGATCAGAGAGAGCGGGAAAAATATTATTCAGGATCGTACGATTTATGAAGATGCACACATTTTTGCAGAAAACCTGAACGATATGAATCTTCTTTCAGACCGTGATTTTAAAAACTACGAATCTGTTTTCAATCTGATGAAATCTTTCGTTTCTGCGCCGGATTTATTAATTTACCTTAAATCTGACGTTCCGAATCTGGTAAAGAAAATTTACAAAAGAGGAAGAGAATATGAAGCATCCATCAGCATCGAATATCTTTCAAAACTGAATCAGAAATACGAAAAATGGATCTCCAATTATACGGAAGGCAAACTTTTGATTATTGAAGTGGATGATCTGGATTTCGTCGAAAAGCCTGAAGATTTCGGATTTATTTTAGAGAAAATCGAAGCGGAACTAAACGGTTTGTTTTAACAAACTTTTATTATACATTAAAGCAGTAATCGTTTTATTTCTTTCTAAATTTGCTAAAACAGTTAATTTTTAAATATAAATAATCATGTTGGTGAAGGTTTTACATAATGGAAATTGTTCAAAATCGAATGCGGTTTTAGAATACCTCGACGAAAACGGAGTTCCGTTTGAGATCATCAACATCGTTGAAGATCCGTTGAGTGAGCTGGAAATTAAAACTGTTTTAAAAAAGCTGAATCAGAGTGTTTTTCACATCATCAGAAAAACCGATAAATTGTATCTGGAAAATTTCGCAGACAAAAATTTATCTGAAGAAGAATGGATCAAAGTTCTGGCTGAAAATCCGTCCCTGATCCAAAGACCCATCATCATTAAAGGTTCGGTAGCAATGCTCGGAAGACCGATTGAAAACGTAAAGTATTTTATTGAGAAATAAATAAATTCATTGATAATTTAAACTAAAAAAGTCAGCCGTAAAGCTGACTTTTTCGTTTTTATAATAGGATGACACCTTCTATTTTTGCGACTTCCTGATAAATATTGACAACCTGATCTGCATCCAAAACGAATGCGTTGATATTGCAGGCTGTGTATTTTCCGTTTTTACTTTCGCGGTTTCCCAGTGTAAATTTGATCCCGTCGAAAACTTTATAAATCTCCGTAAGTTTTGCCTGATCTGTCGGAATAATAAATTTAAATAAATAATCTTCCGGAAAATCGTGGTGACCTTCCAGTTTCTCCCTCAAAGAATTGTAAAAATCTTCGGGACTTGCGTGTTGATTTCCTTGTAATATATCCATCTGCTTTTTAAAAATCTACATAAATATAATTAAAATTTTTCTATTTTCCAAGCGGTCCCAGAAGCGACTTGGAGTTTTGGATCTCATAATCTTCGATGATGTTGAAGATTCCGTTCACAAGCTGTTCGGAAGCCAGTTGGCTCAATCCTCCCGAATTTACAGAAGTTTTATTGCCTCCTAAAAGACTGCCCAATAAATTGCTGCCTGATAAAGCGGTGTTGATGCTTTTCACAATGCCGTATTGATTAAGCTGTTCTTCCACTTTCGGAGTAATTGCGGCAATAAGCTGCTGAGAGGTTTTTTCTTTCAGAATTAAAGTTGCCGTTCCCTTTTCTCCCTGAATAATTCTTGTAACATCATTTGCATTCAGGCTGTTAACGGCATTCACAAGGATTGGTTTTGAGATGTTTACGGTGTAAACTGCCGCATCGGCAATATAAGCTCTTTCTTTTGCAACCAGAGAAGGAGCGATTTTTTCCAGCATTGAGTTGATGTCTCTAAGCTGCTTCGGAAGAGCTTTATCCACCATATTGTTCTGCAGAAAAGCATCTCTGTTGCTGTATACATTAACTCCTTTATCGATTCCGTTTAAAAGAAGTCTTTTAATAATCGATAATCCAAGATCAGACGTAGCGAGAGTCGTACAAGACTGCATTGTTGTATTGATAAATGCTCCGGTTCCTATCATAAGAGCCGCTGCGATGATATATTTTTTCATTGATATTGATTAAACGTTAATGATTGTCAAATACTGAACCAAATTTATAACAGTAGAATTAGTTTAACAAATTTTATATTCATATTTATTGTCATACTATTACTTTATGTAAGAAATAGATTTTGTGGAGTTATCATTCTTAAAGTACTTATTATAAACGGGTAAGAAGAATTTATTTAAATTTTTTTTTATTGAATGCTATGAATAATAAATTGAGAAGTATTTAATAATAACCGTTATTATTAAATTATTTAATAAATATAAATAATAATTAATTGTTTTTATTTAAATGTTAAAAATTAACAGAACGGTAAAATATTAAGTATAATTAACATTGTTGAATATATTTTTATAATTTTGGCTAATGTCTTTTATTGAGGATATATTATTTCTCAGCAAAAAAGACGCTCAAAAGCTACTGTTTTTGATCTCAGAATTGATTGTACGAATAAAATTAAACTATATGAAACAAAGTGATTTAAAGTATTCATGTCTCATTGCGGTTTTATACTTCGGTATGAATGTCAATGCGCAAACTACTCCAAAAGATACTGTTCCGAAGGAGCAGAAGATTGAGGAGGTAGTGATGATTGGATATGGTTCTGCTAAGAAAAGAGATCTAACGGGATCTATAGCTAAAATAAGTGGATCTGATGTTGCTGATAAGCCTAATGCAAATGCAGCTGCGTCATTACAAGGTAAAGTTGCAGGTTTGGCAGTTGTAAATTCCGGTCAACCAGGTTCAACTCCCGATATTAGGATCAGAGGAACTGTTAGCAGATACAATTCTAGACCTCTTTACGTAGTAGATGGAATATGGTCTGATAATATGGATTTTGTAAATTCAAATGATATTGAATCCATTGAAGTCTTAAAAGATGCTTCGTCACTTGCCATTTTTGGTGTTCGAGGAGCTAATGGTGTTATTATAGTAACTACAAAGAGAGCAAAAACAGGTAAACCGACAATAAACTTCAGTTCTTCATTAGGGACAAAATTTTTGACAGGTAAGCCAGAATTAACAAATGCTGCAGAATTTAGATCATTGTACGATCGTAACAGAGCCAATCAAGGACTTGCACCGTACAGTTATTATAATGTTTTTAATGCAGATACCGATTGGATAGATGCGATTACTAATAATGGAGCTACTATCATCAAAAATGACCTTAGCTTTTCAAGTTCAACTGAAAAAAATAAGACATACTTTGGGATAGGGCATTTAGAAGAACAAGGAATAATTAATAATGAGCTTTTAAAGAGATTTAATGTTAATTTCAATAATGAATTTAGCTTTAGTAAAAACTTTAAAGTCGGATTCTCAGTCAATGGATCGTATACAAATAATCCCAGGCTTCAAAGCTATGCATCTTCCTTAGTAGCTGTTCCGATTGTACAACCTTTTAACAATCAGGTAGGTTTATATAATCAATTGCCAATAGGATTAGGTGATGCTCAGGTTGGCAATCCATTACTTTCAGTTGATTATCTTAATGGAACTCAATTATCAAAAACCTATAGAATACTTGCCAATGCATTCGCAGAGGTGAAATTTTGGAACGATTTTACTTTCCGTACAAACTATATGGTGGATTTTGGGATGACACGTGCAAGAGGATATAATCCTGTTACAAAATTATATGTTGGAGAAACTGGCGGAACAACAAATGCATTTGGAGGAAGACAGCTAACATCTGTTTATCAAAATTCTACCGATAATATCATCACTCAGCAGGAGTATTTATTAACTTGGAATAAAAACTTTGGAGGGCATAGTATCACAGCAACTGCAGGTTATACTGTTTATGATGAAAAATTTGAACAGATGACTGGGAATGTTACACAGAAAGCTGGTGATCAAAATGCAATCCCTTGGAATAAAAGATTCTGGTATTTAGATACTTATCCTTTTGGAGATCCTGCCACAAGAACAGCAAATTCATCTGAATATGACGACGGCGCGAGTATTTCATATCTTGCAAGAGTTTTGTATAACTACAAAGGGAAATATATTTTCAACGCATCATTCAGACGTGATGGTTCTGCTACTTTTGCTGCAGATAACCCTAACCAATATCAGAATTTCTGGGCTTTAGGTGCTGCTTGGGATTTAGGCAAAGAAGAATTTATGAATAATAGTTTCTTCAGTTCATTAAAGTTAAAAGGATCTTATGGACAATTAGGAAATAGATTCTCTCCTTACAGATATCCTAATTACCCTGGATATGTTTCAGGAGCAAATGCTGTATTTGCAAATGTAGGATTTCAAAAAGATCTTTATCCGGGATATGTATTGGCTTGGCAAAATTCTCCTGATTTAAAATGGGAAGTTATCACAAGTTATGAGGTAGGATTTGAAGCATCAGCATTTAATAATAGATTAAGTGTTGAAGGAGTTTATTATAACAAGAAAACAAAAGATCTTCTTAACTATGTTACAGGAGTGCAAAATTATTTTAGAAATTCAGGAGAAATAGAAAATAAAGGTATTGAGGGGTCTGTATCTTGGAGAGATAAAATTGGTTCAGATTTTAGTTATTCAATTGGTGGAAATATTACAACATACAATAATAAAGTAATTTCAGTATTTGAGCCGGGATATAGAATTTTTGATGGAAACTCAGTAACTGAAGCTGGCTATCCTATAGGATATTTTTATGGATATGTAGTGGAAGGAGTTTATCAAACAAATGCAGATGTTTTGCTATCTCCAACAAGTACACTGGGTACTTATGGTCCAGGAGACTTGAAATTTAAAGATTTGAATGGAGATGGAAAGATTGATGATAAAGACAGAACTATTATTGGTAATCCAACTCCAGATTTTACTTATGCACTAAATCTAAATTTAAATTATAAAAACTGGTCATTAGGTATTGATGTACAAGGAGTATATGGAAACGAAGTATTAAGAAATTGGGGTAACGGAAGTACGTTTGCTCAGTTTAATTATAGAAAGGATAGGTTAGCAGCTTGGAATGGTCCGGGAACATCTAACTGGGAGCCAATTATTAATGATGGAAACAATTATAATACAAATAATGTTTCAAATTATATGATTGAAGATGGAAGTTATGTTAGACTAAGAAATATTCAACTCGGTTATAATTTTAATCCAAGTGTTGCAAAATCAATAGGTTTAAGCAGTCTTAAGCTATACTTAAATGCTCAAAATCTTGTTACGTGGAGAAATAACTCAGGATTTACTCCTGAAGCTGGTGGCACACCAACACAATTTGGAGTTGATAATGGAGGATATCCTTTACCAATTATAACGACTATGGGTGTAAATGTAACTTTTTAACATTTAAATTATGAAAATAAATACAATAATTAAATATTCTTTTTTTACGGCAATAAGTTTTTTAAGTTTAACTTCTTGTGGTGACGATTTTTTAGATAGAAAGCCTTTAGGAATCGCAACAGAAGGTGAAGCTGGTATTGGTGGTGCGGAAGCTAAGATTTTTGGATTATACAGCCAATTAAGAACAGAAGGAGGAGTAACAGATTGGACCCGTCACTGGTTTCAAAGCATTCGCTCAGATGATGCAATAAAAGGGAGTATTCCTGCCGATGCTTCTGCAATGGGTAATATAATGGATAATTTTCAGTATTCCAAAACAGAAGGTACTGCTGTAGCAAACTGGAATGGTCATTATAAATTAATTTTCGCTTGTAATAGTGTAATTGCAGATATTGAAGCAATCCAAAATCCGGATGCTGCTACATTAATAAATTTAGGAGAAGCAAAAGCAATGCGGGCTTTCGCATATTTTGATCTTAGGAGAGATTATGGTGAAATTCCTATCATTACAAAAAAGGTTGTCAATCCTCAAGATGAAATTAAAGCAAAATCAAGTGTAGCAGAAGTTGATGTACAAATAAAAAATGATCTTCAATTTGCAGCTTCTGTTTTACCGGCGGATTGGCCAAGTCAGAAAGGTAGAGCTACAAGAGGAATGGCTTACTCTTATTTGGCAAAGTTAGCTCTTTACCAAAAAAGCTGGGGTGAAGCATTAGGATTTGCCGAAACTGTTATTAATTCAGGTATCTACTCACTATACCCATCATATTCAACACTATTTACTGATCAGGGAGACAATAAGTCTGAGTCTATTTGGGAGGTACAGTTTGCAAGAATTAATAAAGTAAACTATTCTAATAACTATTGGGAATCACAAGGTGTAAGAGGATCTGGTACTTGGGATTTAGGATGGGGATTTAATGTGCCTACAATGAATTTAATAAACGCCTACGAACCAGGAGATATTCGTAAGGGAGCAACCATATTAGCTTCAGGTGGTGTTGAAGGTGTTCCTTCAACGTTAGCGTCAATTCAACCATATTGGAATAAGAAAGCATATACCGATCCTGCGAGAAGAGCTCAGGAAGGGGAGAATAAAAATCATTGGACTAATATAAAATTGATGAGATATGCGGATGTTATTCTGATAGCTGCTGAAAGTGCTAATGAAATGGGGAATACGGTAAAGGCAATAACTTATTTGAATTTAATAAGAACAAGAGCTGGTCTGGCAAATACTACTGCTACTACTCAGGCTCAAATAAGAGATGCAATTAAACAAGAGAGAAGAGTTGAATTTGCAATGGAAGGTGAACGTTTTTATGATTTAGTTCGTTGGGGAGATGCTGTTAATATATTAGGTATTTTAGGATATCAAGACAGAAATAAATATTTTCCTATTCCACAAACGGCTATAGATAAAGCCCAAGGTGTATTAATCCAAAATCCTAATTATTAATTTTTTAATCATGAAAAGCATTTTAAAAATTTTAAGTATTTCATGTTTGTCTTTAATTTTGACAAACTGCCAAGATATGGAAAGACCGGAATTAGGAGAATATCCTAAAGATCAGGCTAATTTACCTGCTGGAAATCTTAGGTTTTTTGTTCCATTTGATAAGAGCGGTACAGATTTAAAAAACAAATTTGCTGAGGAGTTATCAGGATATCCATGTTTTGCTCCTGATAATACAATTACTCAAGTGGATGGAATTGCTGGTAAAGCTTTTAAAGGTGGAGGCTCTCAAGTCTTCTTGAAATACCTTAATTCTAATGATTTTGCAAATAAAGCAGGAAGTTTTACAGTAGCATTTTGGGAAAAGAATGGTGATTCTAGTAATACGGAATTTGCTTTTAGTATGACAAGTGATAATTGGGCAAAAGCAAGTATGTTTGCTCTATTTGAAGGAACAGCAGCAATACCAACAATTAAATTTTTTGTTGATGAGCAGCCGGGTGACAAATGGTTTGAATGGCCTTCTGACAGTAGTTTGACAGGTATTTATGATAATCAATGGCATCATTTAGCTTTTGTTTATGATGCTACGACTTCAGGAATGACACTATATATAGATGGAGTTGCAAAATCTACCAAGACTTGGGCAGGACACGGCGCAGTTAAATTTAATACTTCTAAAATTAACGGATTTAGAATTGGTGGTTCTGGAAACCCTAGTGAGGGCTGGATGAAATCCTGGTCCGGAAGCTTAGACCAGTTTAGAATGTATGTAAGTGCTCTAACACCTGCGGAGGTTAATGATCTTTATATTAATAAAAAATAAATAGACTATAATAAGAGGAAGAGAAATCTTCCTTTTATTATATTTATACTATGACTAAAGTTCTAACAATAGTTTTATTTACAGTATTGTTAATCAATTCATGTTCTTCAGAAGATTCATCACCGAGTTCAGGAACACCTATTGGAGGCAATACAGAAACTCCCAACAACAACTATACCGATGCACAACTCATCGAAATGGTACAAAAAGATGCTTTAAAATATTTTTGGGATTACGCCGAATCAGGATCAAAATTGGCAAGAGAACGATATCATACCGATAATCCTTCTCAGGATGCAAATATTGTGACAACCGGTGGTTCAGGTTTTGGACTCATGACCATTTTAGTAGGTATTAAAAACGGATATATTTCCAGAGCAGAAGCGGTTTCAAGATTAACAACTTCTCTTAATTTCCTTCAGAATGCCAATCGTTTTCACGGAGCATGGCCGCATTGGATCAATGGAACCAACGGTCAGGTTGTACCTTTCAGTCAGAAAGATAACGGAGGAGATTTGGTTGAAACTTCATTTCTTGCGCAGGGACTGATCTGTGTGAGAGAATATTTTAAAAACTCTTCAGATGCTTCAGAACTGGCAATTTCTCAAAAAGCCGATGCGCTATGGAAAGGAATTGAATGGAACTGGTATACGCAAAATCCCGCAGCTCCCAATATGCTTACATGGCATTGGTCTCCCAATTACGATTGGCAGATGAATATGCCGTTAATAGGTTTTGATGAAACGTTAATTACCTATATCATGGCTGCTGCATCTCCAAATTACTCAATCGATAAACCTGTTTATCAGCAGGGATGGGCCAGAAGCGGAAGTATAAAAAATACAGGATCTCAGTTTGGATTACCTGTTGTAGTCAATCATAACGGCGCAAATGGCACGGTAGGTCCGATGTTTTGGTCGCATTATTCATTTTTAGGACTGGATCCGAGAGGCTTGTCCGATGAATATGTAAATTATGGCGATGCCACAACCAATCATGCTAAAATAATGTATCAGTATTGCGTTGCCAATCCGAAAGGATGGCAGGGTTATAATTCAAAAAGTTGGGGACTTACTGCAAGTTATTCCAGAAATCCAAATACGGGAGGAGATGATTACGCTGCACATCAGCCAAATAACGATTTAGGAATTATTTCTCCTACAGCAGCATTATCGAGTATGCCTTACACACCTGCAGAAAGTATGAATATGCTAAGATTTCTGTATAATGAAAATTATAATAAATATGTAGGTGTAGCTGGACCTTATGATGCTTATTCTGTTCATTATAATTGGGTTACGCCAAGATATTTAGCAATAGATCAGGGAACGATTGCACCAATGGTAGAAAATTATAAAAGCCAGTTTTTATGGCAGTTATTTATGAATTCGCCCGATGTTAAGCAGGGATTAATAAAATTAGGATTCCATTCTACACAGTATGGATTTTAAACAAAATTAAATTATGAAAAGGATAATACTTTCAGTCATCACTATATCATCACTCTTGGTTTCGTGTAAGAACTCACAGACTTTCATGCAGGAAGCATCAAAAGTTCAGATTGTAAAAAGCACTATCACAGACGAGCAGTTAATGGATAAAGTTCAGAAAGATGCTTTAAAGTATTTTTGGGATTATGCAGAGCCCAATTCAATGTTGGGAAGAGAGCGCTATCACGAAGATAATATCTATCCGGATAATGATAAACATGTTGTTACAACAGGAGGATCAGGATTTGGATTGGCAACCATTTTAGTGGGTGTAGAAAGAGGATTTATCCCAAGAAAAGATGCGGTGAAAAGATTGACTACCATGATGGATTTTCTTGCAAAAGCAGATCGTCACAAAGGAGCCTGGTCACACTGGATCAATGGCGAAACTGGAAAAACGGTTCCGTTCGGCAAAAAAGACAATGGAGGAGATCTGGTAGAAACCGCTTTTTTAACTTCAGGAATTTTAATGGTTCGCGAATATTTTAAAAACGGAAATACTGAAGAAAAAGCTTTAGCCAAAAAATGTGACGAGCTTTGGAAAGGTATCCAATGGAACTGGTATACAAAAGGTGGACAGAAAGTCCTTTACTGGCATTGGTCACCCGATTATCAGTGGGAAATGAACTTCCCGTTGGAAGGCTACAACGAATGTTTAATTACCTATATTTTAGCCGCTTCATCACCTACTTATCCGATCGATGCCGAAACCTATTACAAAGGCTGGACAAGAAACGGAACCTACCTTTCAGATAAAGAAAAATACGGTTTGCCGATGTACGTAAAGCACAATGGCGCAGCAGAATACGGAGGACCTTTATTTTGGGCACATTATTCCTATATCGGTCTGGATCCGACGAACTTATCAGATAAATTAATCAAAAACTATTTTGATTTAAATAAAAATCAGGTTCTTATTGATTACAAATATTGCGTTGAAAATCCCAAAAACTGGAAAGGATATGGACCCAATTATTGGGGATTAACAGCCAGTTATTCAAGAAACGAGGACGGAAGCGCAGGATATGATGCACATTTTCCGCAAAATGACCGTGGGGTAATTACTCCTACTGCGGCGTTGAGCAGTTTTCCGTATTCTCCAAAAGAATCAATGGATTTTTTAAGATTTATTTACACCCAAAAACCTGAATTTATTGGCTCAGCCGGACCTTACGATGCAACGTCCATTCATTACAATAACTGGACAACGCCAAGATATCTCGCGATTGATCAGGGAACGATCGCTCCAATGATAGAAAATTACAGAACTGGATTTTTGTGGAAATTATTCATGAATGCACCCGAAATTCAGCAGGGATTAAAGAAACTAAGCTTCAAATCAGAAAAATATCATATTAAATAATTTTTTAGGAGCTGTTTCCCGCTTTCCGCACTCGCTATTTTCGGGATTCGGCGGCGGCGGAGCCGCCGCCGAATCCCGAAAATGAGCTCAGACAAATGCTGCAATCGGGGCTATTAAAAAAAGAATGTTAAATTAGAATATCCAAAACATACAAATTCTGATATGAAATATAAACTAAAATACGCTTTATTGCTGCCGTTTCTGTTTTCTGTAAAAGCAAATGCGCAGGAAACAAAAGCAGAGCTCAACAAAGAAATAAAAAGACAGGAAAAAATCTCTTACATTCTGGATTTTCCTCAGAATGCAAAAGGAAACGTTCCGCTTATTGTTTTTCTTCACGGTTCAGGAGAAAGAGGCAATAATTTGGAAATCGTAAAAGCGCACAGTCCGTTTACCTATAAAAACTTAATAAAAGAACCGGTGGCAATTTTAGCACCTCAATGTCCTGAAAATATGTGGTGGGATACCGTTACCGTATATAATTTGATCAAAGAAATTCAGTCAAAATACAAAGTGGATGCCTCAAGAATTTACCTTACCGGACTTTCAATGGGAGGTTGGGGAACACTGAAACTAGCAATGGAACATCCCGAAATGTTTGCGGCGGTCGTTCCGGTTTGTGCGCCTACAGACAGAGTAATGTACGCAAACATCCATCAGTATAAAAATCTGAATATGAAAATCTTTCATGGCGGAATGGATGATGTCGTTTTACCGGAAAATGCATTTAATTTTTATCAGGCACTGCATCCTGTAAATCCGTCTGCCGAATTAACGATTTTCTCGAATGACAACCATAATTCGTGGGATTCGACCTATTCCAATCCTAAATTATACGAATGGATGCTGTCAAAAAGAAAAGAAAAATAATTTAGTGTAAATATTTAAACGAGAAGTCTTTGCTGAGTAAATAGTTTATGCTGAGCTTGTCGAAGTACCTTTTGTGCCTTAAAAACATAAAGTTTATCAAAATAACTTTGCGCCTCTGCGTTTATCCAACAAAAAATAATAAACTAATTAAAGAAGATAGATTTATGAAATCGAAGATTCACGAATTCCTTAAAAAATGAAGAAGTTATGAGTAAAAAGTTAATTGTAATTGCGGCTTTAGCATTAGCACCTGTGTTTTCGGCGCAGGAAATGGTAACGAAGCCCGTTCAGTCGTATCAAACGGCTCAGTATCAGTCTAAAAAGAAAGCTTTCGTAGATAATCTTTTGTCGAAAATGACTTTAGATGAAAAAATCGGGCAGCTCAATCTACCAAGTTCAGGCGATTTTACTACCGGTTTGGCTAAAAGTTCAGACATCGGAAAAAAAATCGAACAGGGTTTAGTAGGAGGACTTTTCAATATAAAAGGTGCAGATAAAATCAGAGCCGTTCAGAAAGTTGCCGTAGAAAACAGCCGTCTTAAAATTCCATTGATTTTCGGAATGGACGTCATCCACGGTTACGAAACCACTTTCCCGATTCCATTAGGATTAGCCGCTTCATGGGATATGAATTTGGTGCAGCAGTCTGCAAGAATAGCCGCTAAAGAAGCCGCTTCAGACGGAATCAACTGGACATTCTCGCCAATGGTGGATATTTCCCGCGAACCAAGATGGGGGAGAGTTTCAGAAGGTTCCGGTGAAGATCCGTATTTAGGAAGTGAAGTGGCCAAAAACATGGTATACGGTTATCAGGGAAAAGATCTTGCCAACGGAACCAATATTCTGGCTTGCGTCAAGCACTTCGCACTGTACGGGGCAGGTGAAGCAGGAAGAGACTACAACACAGTGGATATGAGTCACGTAAGAATGTTCAACGAATATTTTCCTCCTTACAAAGCAGCGGTAGATGCAGGAGTAGCTTCTGTAATGGCTTCTTTCAACGAAGTGGATGGAGTTCCGGCAACAGGAAACAGATGGCTGCAAACCGAAGTTTTAAGAAACAAATGGAACTTCAAAGGTTTCGTAGTGACCGATTATACCGGAATCAATGAAATGGTAGATCACGGGATGGGAAATCTTCAGGAAGTTTCCGCATTGGCTTTAAAAGCAGGTATTGATATGGATATGGTAGGCGAAGGATTCTTAACCACCCTGAAAAAATCTTTAGCAGAAGGAAAAATAACTCAGGCTGAAATCGATATGGCAGCAAAAAGAATTCTTGAGGCGAAATACGATTTAGGATTATTTTCAGATCCGTATAAATTCGGAGATGCAAAACTGGCAGCAAAAGAGGTGTACAATATGGAAAACCGAAACATTGCCAGAAACGTTGCTGCACAATCCATGGTTTTGATGAAAAACGACAATCAGGTTTTGCCTTTGAAAAAATCAGGAACCGTTGCCGTAATCGGACCATTGGTAAACAATTCTCTGAATATGGCAGGAACATGGAGCGTTGCCGCAAAACATGAGAAAGCCGTTAATCTGATGCAGGGATTACAGGAAAACTTCGGCAAAGAAGTAAAATTCCTTTCTGCAAAAGGAGCAAATATTGATTATGATGCGAAACTGGAAGATATTTATGCAGCGCACGGTAAAAAAACCGACAGAGACAACCGTTCAAAAGAAGCTTTATTAAAAGAAGCGGTAGATGTTGCCAATAAATCCGATGTTATTGTTCTGGCAATCGGAGAATCTGCTGAAATGAGCGGAGAATCGTCTTCAAGAACAGAAATTACCATTCCTCAGTCTCAGGTAGATCTTTTAAATGAACTAAAAAAGACAGGAAAGCCAATTGCAGTAGTTCTTTTCACAGGTCGTCCTTTAGCTTTAACAAACATTAAAGATACTCCGGATGCAATTCTTAATGTCTGGTTTGCAGGTTCCGAAGCAGGAAATGCAATCTCTGATGTACTGTTTGGAAAAGTAAATCCTTCAGGAAAATTACCGATGACTTTCCCAAGAAGTTTGGGACAGGTTCCGATTTATTACAATGCTAAAAATACAGGACGCCCGTTAGATCAGAAATTGGTTGATAAATGCGAGTACCAGAGATTCCGTTCCAATTATATGGATGAGTGTAACACGCCGTTGTATCCTTTTGGTTATGGATTAAGCTATACAAAATTCAATTATTCTGATGTTACAGTTTCCAATGCAAATCCAAAAGGAAATCAGACCATTCAGGCATCCGTTACTGTAACGAATACCGGAAATTATGATGGAGCAGAAGTAGTTCAGCTTTATATCAGAGATATGGTAGGAAGCATTACAAGACCCGTAAAAGAACTGAAAGGCTTCCAGAAAGTGATGTTGAAAAAAGGGGAATCTAAAAAAGTTACCTTCGATATTACTCCGGAAAACCTGAAATTCTACAACGGAGATCTGAAATACGACTGGGAACCGGGTGAATTTGATATCATGATCGGAACCAACTCATCCGATGTGAAACATTCCAAAATCAACTGGACAAAATAAATCATATAAGCCACTCAATTAGAGTGGCTTTTTTTGTATTTTTGAATAAACACTCACTATAAAGTGCTTTGGCATAATTTTTAGACAATTGAAAACTTAAATTTTAAAACATGAGAAAAACAATTTTATTCAGTACAATGTTCCTTGGTTCATTAATCTTTGCACAGCAGACGCATGTTGTAGGCGGAGACAAAGATGTTCATGGCTGCAAAGCTTCCGCAGGTTATACCTATTCTCAGATCAAAAATGATTGCGTAAGAGTTTTTGAACAGAAAATCAAATTAAAGGAAGTAAGTTCAGATAAAAGCTACACTACATCAACGGCAGTTATCTTCAGTAAAAACATGAAAAAAGCCGAAATTTTTATTCCGGACGGAAGCGCAAACAGCATTATTCTCGACAGACAGGGAAAAAGTAAGATATGGAAAAGCGGAAAACATATCAAAGACAGCTACGTTTTAGTTCCTTATAAAAAAACAGGTTATCAGATTAAAAAAAATGATGTGGTGATTTATCAATAAATAAAAACAGGAAATTTTAGTTTCCTGTTTTTTAGTTTTTAAATACAAAGATTAGCATTATACGGTCTGCAAGGTCCATTTTCTTTATATTGACAACTGCCTGCAGGACAACTTTCACCAGGCGGAGGTACCCATCCTCCTGCAATATTTTTCAGAGCTGACTTTGATAATTTTTTTAGATTTTTCATAATTAATTTGATTTAATATTTCTTTTGTAGAAGCTAAAATAAAAAAATAAATCTGATAATAATTCATTTAATGTTGAAAAATATTTTCTACAGCTTTTTTATGAAAGTTTTCCTTCATTATTGCTGTCTGGTTTCATTTAAACACAGATAAGCATTTCTAAGAAAAAACCATTTTTCTCTCTCACTGAAAAACCTTATTTTTGCATATCTAAAAAAAGTAAAAGAAAAGAATGAATTCCTACAAAAATCCATTGGAAGAACGCTATTCAAGCGAAGAAATGTTGTTTAACTTTTCTCATAACAATAAATTCCAGAACTGGAGAAAGCTTTGGATTGCCCTTGCTGAAATCGAAAAAGATCTTGGGCTTGACATTACAGACGAGCAAATCGCCGAATTGAAAGCCAATGCTGAAAACATCGATTACGATAAAGCAGCGGAGTACGAGAAAAAATTCAGACACGATGTAATGGCTCACGTTCATACATATGGTGATGTAGCACCTTCAGCAAAAGGAATTATTCATTTGGGGGCAACTTCAGCATTTGTAGGAGATAATACAGATTTAATTCAGATCCGTGACGGACTTTTAATCTTAAAGAAAAAGTTGGTTAACGTTATTAAAAACTTAGCGGATTTTGCAATTCAATATAAAGATTTACCAACCTTAGGATTTACACACTTTCAGCCGGCGCAATTAACAACGGTTGGAAAAAGAGCAACCCTTTGGCTTCAGAGTTTAGTCCTTGACATCGAAGAACTTGATTTCTTCTTAGAAACTTTACGTTTCAGAGGGGTAAAAGGAACTACAGGAACGGCTGCAAGTTTCTTAGAACTTTTCAACGGTGATTATTCCAAAGTAAAACATTTAGATAAAGAATTGTCAAAAAGATTTGGTTTCGAGAAAGTTTTTGGCGTTTCCGGACAGACTTACGACAGAAAAATAGACGCGAAAGTAGTCGCTTTATTAGGAAATATTGCTCAATCGGCTCATAAATTCACCAACGATTTACGTTTGCTTCAAAATCTGAAAGAAATTGAAGAACCATTCGAGAAAAACCAGATCGGTTCATCTGCAATGGCTTACAAACGTAATCCAATGAGAAGCGAAAGAATCGGGGCATTGGCAAAATACGTTATGTCTTTAACCACAAGTTCTGCAATGGTAGCTTCGACCCAATGGTTTGAAAGAACTTTGGATGATTCTGCAAACAAAAGATTAACTATTCCTCAGGCTTTTTTAGCAGTTGATGCGATTCTGTTAATTTGGAACAACATCATGAACGGAATTGTTGTATATCCGAACAGAATCAACAAACATATTATGGAAGAACTTCCTTTCATGGCGACAGAATACATCATCATGGAAGAAGTTAAAGCAGGAGGAGACCGTCAGGAAATCCACGAAGTGATCAGAGTTCATTCCATGGAAGCGTCTAAAAAGGTGAAAGAAGAAGGTAAGGAAAATGATCTTATCGAAAGAATCCTGAACGACGATTCATTAAAATTAGATAAATCAAAATTAAAAGAAGTTCTCGATCCTAAAAACTTTATCGGTTTTGCGCCAATTCAGACGGAAGAATTCATTGCCAATGAAGTTCAGCCGATTATCGATGCAAATAAAGATTTGATTGGGTTAGAAGCTGATCTTAAAGTATAATATGGTATGCAGTCCTTTTGGGCTGCATATTTTTTAAGATTTGGTTTGATGAGATAGCAGTCCTACGGACTGCAACGTTATTACAATAAATTTTCTACACAGATAAGATTCCTAACGGAATCAACTTGAAGAATTGTAATATTAATAAACATTCCAGAGGAATGTCATCTGTGTAGATAATAAATAAAGAGGCGTTTGTAGTCCGTAGGACTGTTATCTGTGTAGCAAAAAGATTGGTATATGAATTTGTTTTCTTTAGAAACTAAATCTGTATTCATTGGGAATTTGACAAAGATAATTTACCTTTGAAGAAGTGATGAAAATAAAATTTTATGCCCAACACCTATACACAAATTTATATTCAGGTTGTTTTTGCTACAAAAGGACGTGATATTAAAATTAAATCAGAAGTACGAGAAGAAATTGAAAAATATATTTGTGGAATATTTAGCAATAAAAAACAAAAGATATTAGCTATTTATGCAAATCCAGACCATATTCATATTTTCTTCAGTTATAAGAATTTGCAGATTACAATTCCGGAACTGATTAAAACGGTTAAAATTGAATCTACAAATTTTATTAATGACAGAAAATTGTGTTTAGGTAAGTTTTCTTGGCAGGAAGGTTATGGCGCATTTTCCTATGCGAAAAGCCAAAAGGATAAAGTTATAAATTATATTCTGAATCAGGAAAAACATCATTCGAAGAAGAGTTTCAGAGAAGAATATATGGAGATGCTGAACGCATTTGAAATTGAATTTAAGAATGAATATTTATTTGAATTTTATGATGAATTAAGTTAATTTTTTATTGTAAAATGATTTTTTAATAAAGAAAAATAGCAGTCCTACGGACTGCGCTATCTCTGACAATATAATTTTCTACACAGATATGATTCCTAACGGAATCCTCTTTAAAATTATAATGAATATCATTCCGTAGGAATGTTATCTGTGTAGTAAGAATGCAAATAAATATGAAATCTGCAGTCCGTAGGACTGCTATCTAATCAATATATGCTGATTTAAAATCATTCCGTTGATTAATTTAAAAAAATAAATAAATCTAAATAAAACTGACATCTAATGTCTCAAAACAAAAGAATTTTCGTAGAAAAAAGAGGAATTTTCGATGTAGAAAGTCCAAAAATTTTTGATGAAGTAAAAGCGGTTATTCCGTCCATCCAAAAAGTAAAAGTATACAACGTGTACGATATTTTCGGTTTAAATGGCGGTGAGTTCGAAAAAGTGGTTAACAGCACTTTCGTAGATCCGGTTACGGATATTTTAATCGAAGAAAATCCTGCACAGGGAATTTATTTCGCATTGGAATTTTTACCGGGACAGTACGATCAGCGTGCAGATTCTGCGCAACAGTGTATCGCTTTATTGACCGGAAATGAAAAATCTAAAGTAAGAAGCGGAAAGCTGATCGAATTCGAAGGTATTTCCGAATCTGATTTGGTGAAAATCAAAGACCTTCTAATCAATAAAGTGGAATCTCAGGAAAAAGATTTATCAACTTTAAACATTCCTGCGGAGAAAGCCCCTTCAAAAGTTATTGTTCATGAGGGTTTTATCAATTTTGATGATGCTCAGCTTGAGGAATTCTTTAATAATCACGGTTTTGCTTTAGGTTTGGATGACTTGAAATTCATTCAGGAATATTTTAAATCAGAACAGAGAAATCCTACAGAAACGGAACTTAAAGTTTTAGACACCTATTGGAGCGATCACTGTCGTCACACAACATTTGAAACAGAATTGTCAAATATCGAATTCGAAGGACAATTTAAACATACATTGGAAACCATTTTCAATGATTACATCGAAAAAAGAAAATTCTTAGGACGCGAATTGAAGCCTATTTCCTTAATGGATTTGGCAACTGTTTGCGGAAGATATTTCCATAAAACAGGCAATTTGGAAAATCTTGTGGTTTCTGACGAGATCAACGCATGTACAATCCAGATTGAAGCTGAATACGACGGTAAAAAAGAACCTTGGTATTTATTATTCAAAAACGAAACCCACAATCACCCGACAGAAATCGAACCTTTTGGTGGTGCTTCAACTTGCTTAGGTGGCGCGATCAGAGATCCTTTGTCTGGGCGTTCTTTTGTTTTCCAAGCGATGAGATTAACGGGTGCAGCGGATGTTTTGGAACCGGTTGATAAAACATTACCGGGAAAATTGCCTCAAAAAACAATCACGAAACAGGCGGCAAACGGATATTCCTCTTACGGGAACCAAATCGGTTTGGCGACAACAATGGTTTCTGAAATTTATGACGAAGGTTATAAAGCCAAAAGAATGGAAGTTGGTTTCGTTGCCGGAGCAGTTCCTGTAGATTGGGTAAGACGTGAAAAACCTGAAGCTGGTGATTCTATCATTATTTTAGGAGGAGCAACAGGTCGTGACGGAGTTGGAGGAGCAAGCGGAAGTTCAAAAGAACAGGACGAAACTTCTATCCATACGATGAGTTCTGAAGTTCAGAAAGGAAATGCCGTTGAAGAACGTAAAATTCAGAGATTATTCAGAAATCCTGAAGTAACGAGACTGATTAAAAAATCCAATGACTTTGGAGCGGGAGGTGTTTCCGTGGCAATTGGCGAAATCGCAGATTCTTTAGAAGTTAATTTAGATGTTTTACCTTTAAAATATGAAGGGTTAAACGGAACTGAACTGGCTATTTCTGAATCTCAGGAAAGAATGGCGGTTGTGGTAGAACCAAAAGATAAAGAACAGTTCATCAAATTCTGTGAGGCTGAAAATATTGTGGCTGTTGAAGTTGCGAAAGTGACAGATTCCGGAAGAATGCAGATGTTCTGGAAAGGCGATAAAATTGTTGACCTTTCAAGAGCGTTTCTAGATACGAACGGCTGTTCAAAAAGTCAGGAAGTTAAAATTACCCACCTGAATGAAGTAAAAGAAGAAACACCTGCATTTAATGAAGAGAATTTCCTAAAGATTTTAAGCGACAAAAATGTGGCTTCTCAAAAAGGATTGCTGGAAATGTTCGATTCATCGATTGGTGCGACTACGGTTGCGATGCCTTTGGGTGGAAAATATCAGCAGACTTTAATGGAAGGAAGTGTTCAGACATTGCCAATCATTGGTGCAAAAGATATTGAAACCGTTTCTTTAGCGAGTTGGGGATTCGATGCAGAAATTTCAAAGCAAAACTCACTTTTAGGAGCTTCTTATGCTGTTGTAGAAAGTGTGGCAAAAATCGTTGCAATGGGGGGCGATTATAAAAACATCAGATTCAGTTTTCAGGAATATTTTGAGAAATTAGGTCAGAATCCTGAAAAGTGGGGAAAACCATTGGCTTCTTTGTTGGGAGCTTACGATGCGCAAATTAATTTCGGTTTGGCAGCCATCGGTGGGAAAGATTCAATGAGCGGAACGTATCAGGATCTGAATGTGCCGCCAACATTAATTTCTTTCGCCTGTGCAAACGGAGAAAAGAAAAATATCATCTCTCCTGAATTTAAAAACGAAGGAAATAAAGTATATTTCTTCAATCATATTGCTCAGGAAAACGGACTTCCAAACTATGATGCTTTAAAAGATATTTATGAATTTATTTTCGAAAATATCAAAGCAGGAAAAATCGTTTCTGTAAAAACAGTAAAAGAAGGCGGAGTAGCAGTTGCTTTGGCAAAAATGAGCTTCGGAAACAAATTGGGCGCTGACATTACAGTAGATGATGCTTCGGCATTGCTCAGTAAGCGAGTTGGTAGCTTAATTATAGAATCTAAAGAGGAATTAAGCTCTGTAAACCTTCAATTCATTGGAAAAGTGGTTGCGAATGAAGTTTTAACCATCAACAATCTTCAAACTTCCATCCTCCAGCTTCTCGCTTCCAACAGCAACACCTTCGAAAACCTTTTCCCAACAGTTGAAAAAGAAAAAATAACGGTTGAAATTGATGAAAAATTAAATTCAGTCAACCCAAGAAATATCATTATTAAAAAACACGGAATCGCTCAGCCAAAAGTATTTGCGCCGGTTTTCCCGGGAACAAACTGCGAATACGATACATTGAACGCTTTCGCAAAAGAAGGCGCTGTTATCAGCAGTTTACCTTTAATCAACATCAATCACCAATTGTTGGATGAAAGCATTGATGCTTGGGTTGAAGAGATCAAAACTTCTCAGATTCTGGCTTTCTCAGGAGGGTTCTCAGCGGGTGACGAACCAGACGGTTCTGCAAAATTCATCGTTAACGTTTTGAAAAACGAGAAGATGAGAAATGCCGTTCACGAATTGCTCGACAGAGACGGAATGATTATCGGGATCTGTAACGGTTTTCAGGCGTTGGTTAAATCCGGATTATTGCCTTACGGAAGAATCAAAGATTTGGATGAAAATTCACCGACGTTGGCTCACAACGCGATCAGAAGACATATTTCCCAGATGGTCAATGTAAAAGTCGTCAATGACGAATCGCCTTGGTTAAAAGGAATGAAAGATCAGGTTTTCACCATCCCAATTTCTCACGGTGAAGGTCGTTTCATGGCTTCGGAAGCGGAAATTCAGAAGTTGTATGAAAACGGACAGATTGCCACTCAATATTTAGACTTAGAAGGAAATATTGCTCACGGAATGCCTTTTAATCCCAATAATTCATTATTCGGAATTGAGGGTGTCACCAGTCTTTGCGGAAAAATTTTCGGAAGAATGGGACATCCGGAACGTTTTGCTGAAGGTCTGTTTAAAAATATTCCAACCGCAAATTATCACAACATCTTTAAAAATGGAGTTGAGTACTTCAAATAATAATAAAAGTAAAATGACTGTCATCAATGGCAGTCATTTTTCAAATCTGGAAGCGTTCTATGAAGAAGTTTCATTACTTTTTTTGAAAGATGAGGATTGGAAAGTCGGAACTTTAGATGGTTTTGATGATATTTTGTATGGATACGAAGGTGAAATTATCTGGAAAGATTCTCGAAAATCAAAACAAGATTTAGGCTTTGATCTGACGAAACAATTTTACGAAAATAAAATCCAACAGGGAAAACCTTTCAACGTTACATTGATTCAGCAAAAACTGGATGATTTAATTAATGGAAACGGACAAACGTTATTTGAAATTTTAATAGAAATTATAGAATCGCATAAAAATATTACCCTAATTTTGGATTGATTTTTAATTGAACAATTAACATTTGCCTAAACTATGTACGGATTATTTTTTGGAGACAGCATCACTTATGGAGAATACGATGGCGTTTTTGGCGGCTGGGTCGATATTCTGAAAAGATATGCTCTGCAAAAATACAATGAAGGAAGCAAAGAACTGATTATTTTCAACCTTGGAATCGGCGGCGAAACAACCGAAGGTTTGGTAAAAAGAATTTCTTCCGAAATGGCAGCAAGAAATTCAGATGAAGGAAATATTATTTTTCTGGGATACGGCGCAAACGATCTGGCTGTAAAAGAAGATAATTACCTTGTAAATCCGGAAAAGTTCAGGGAAAATATATTAAAGGCGGTTCAGGAAGCAGAAAAATATTCACAAACAATTTACTTAATAAGCATTCTCCCGATTGCTGAAAAATTAGACGGAATTATCACTGCCTCCGGAAAATTAAGAACAAATGATGAGGTTTTGGTATACAATCAGATTCTAAAACAAATTGCCAAAGAAAATTCTCTGAATTATATTGATTTTCATTCTGCTTTTCTGCAGGATAAAGAAATCCTGCTTTCAGAAGACGGCATTCATCCCAACGAAAAAGGCTATGGAATCATGGCTGAAATTGCCATTCCGATTATAGAAAAATATTTATAAACAACCTTCAGAACTGCTGAAGAAATCCTGAAACATATTTCCAGTAGACCATAACTCCGACAATAACCGATAAAATAACCATCAAAACTACGGCTCCGGCGGAAATATCTTTGATGAAACCAATTCTTTTATCAAAATCAGGGTGAATAAAATCGCAGATTTTCTCAATGGCAGTATTCAGAATTTCAGTCGCTAAAACGCCGAAGGAAACCATTAAAATTAAAATAGTATCTGTAGAAGAAAGATTCAGGTAAAAAATCAGAAACACATTAACAAGGAAAGCGGCAAATTCAAGCTGAAAATTTCTTTCATGCTTCATCATGAGAAAAACACCCCGGAAAGCATTTCTTAAACTCTTATGTACAGGAGGTTTTCGCATATTGAAACTTTATTTGCAAATATAGTCAATTGCTAAAAGAAAATCCTTATCTTTAGTGCTTTAGGATGTTTTCGGGCATCAAAAAGCAGAGCAGAGAAGTTGTAAAATTATTTTGATGGATGTTAATAACTCTCAGAATTATTCTTTTCATTCTGTTTTCTATTTATTATATTTGTAAAAATTTATTTTTAAATCTATGAAATTTATTATTTCAAGTGGTGAACTACAGAAGGCTTTGCAAACTGTAAGTGGCGTAATATCAAGCTCTCAGTCGAGACCGATTTTAGAAAACTATCTTTTTGAATTAGACGGAACTCAGGTTACCATTACCGCATCTGACGGCGAAACGACTCTTGTAACTTCTCTTGAGGCAAAGTCTGATGATACGGGTAAATTTGCCGTTCCTGCAAAGATTTTTCAGGACTTCATCAAGACTTACGGAGAACAGCCTCTTACGTTGGTTGTGAAGGACAATGCGGAAGGAACAGGAAGTCAGCTTGAGATTTTAGATGAAAAAGATAACTTCGCCGTAGCATTGGATAATGCAGACGATTATCCGGAACTGCCGGAATTTGATGCCGCACAAAGTGTTACCATGCCTGCAGGAGTTTTATCTGAAGCCCTGACCAATACACTTTTCGCCACAAGTAACGATTCTCTTCGTCCGGTAATGACGGGAGTACTGTTCCAGTTTGGAGAAAATGAAACCAACTTCGTTTCTACAGATTCTCACAGACTGGTAGTATACAAAAGAAAAGATCTGATGAATGCCGAACCGATGGAATTCATCATGCCTAAAAAGCCTTTAAACATTTTCAAAAATATTTTAGCGAGTTCCAATGAAGACGTAACGATCGAATTCAACGAGAATATGGCAAAATTCACTTTTGGAAAACACGTTTGGATCTGTAGATTAATCGACGGAAAATATCCTAATTATACAGCGGTAATTCCAAAAGAAAACCCGAATGTATTAACCATCAACAGAAATCTTTTGTTAGGAGCGATTAAAAGAGCTTCTATCATGTCTAATAAATCGACTAATCAGGTAAGATTTAAATTGTCTGCAAACATTCTTCACCTTCACGCAGAAGATACGGAGTATGCAAACAAAGCAGATATGCAGATTCCTTGCGATTACAACGGAGAAGATATCAATATCGGCTTCAGCTCTAAATTCTTAACAGAAATGTTAACGATTCTTGGTTCAGACGATATCACGATGAAAATGTCTCAGCCAAACAGACCGGGAATTATTGAACCTCTTGATGGTCTTGAAGAAAACGAAAGTATTTTAATGTTATCAATGCCGGTAATCGGATTGTAATTTTAACGTAAATAAAATAGGATAAGAGGTTTTGATTTTTTCAGAACCTCTTATTTTTTAGGAGCTATTTCCCGCTTTCCGCACTCGCTATTTACTTAGGAATCGGCTGCGGCAGCGAAGCTGCCGCAGCCGATTCCTAAGTAAATGAGCTCAAACAAAGCTGCAATCGGGGCTAAATTGCAGTTCGCCGTTTTGCAATGAACAAAGAGAAGAAGTAATCTCCGGAATACATCTACAAGTAGAAATCGAGGTTTAGTTTTAGAAACAGTAATAACAGATTTAAATTCTGCTGTCACTTGCTGAGTAGAACGCCTTAGCGAACAAAAATATTCGAAATTTAACAATTCTTTTCTTAGCGATCTTTTGCGTTAAAAAGAAGGTTTTTTAGACTGCCCCGTCGCTTCGCTCTTCGTAATGACAATGCCTTGCTAATCCGGCAGGAAAAAGAAAGCTGCTAAATAACTCTTAAAGTTTCTCTCACATTTCTCTGTTTCTTAAAAAAACACGATATTTGTAACGCGAAAAATTCAAGTAAAATTTTCAAAATAAGCAAGGTTTCTTTTAACCTTGAAAAATAATAAATTATCAGATGAAAATATCAAACAACTGGCTTAAAGATTATATCAAAACGGACCTGAAAACTGAAAGAATCGGTGAGTTCCTTACAGATATAGGACTTGAAGTTGAAGGGATAGAAAAATTTGAAAGCATAAAAGGAAGCCTGGAAGGAATTGTTGTAGGTAAAGTTTTAACCTGCGAGAAACATCCGAATGCAGACAAATTAAAAAAGACAACCGTAGAAGTAGGAAACGGAAAGATTTTAAACATCGTTTGCGGAGCTCCGAATGTGGAAGCCGGACAAACCGTTCCCGTAGCAGTTGTCGGAACAAAAATCTATGATAAAACCGGAAACTTTTTCGAGATCAAAGAAGCAAAAATCCGGGGAGAGGTTTCTCAGGGAATGATCTGTGCAGAAGACGAATTGGGTCTTAGCGACGATCACGGCGGCATTATGGTTTTGGATGAAGAAAAGTTTGAAATCGGAAAAAATTTCGCAGATTACTTTGAAATAACAAACGATGAAGTTCTGGAAATCGGTTTAACGCCGAACAGAACCGACGCGATGTCTCATTACGGTGTTGCAAGAGATCTTCACGCTTATCTTTCCACAAACAAACAGAAATCTGAGTTCGAAAAAGTATCTTCCGTTGCGCTGAACAACGAAGGTTCTCACGATTTTACATTAGAAGTGGAAGATGCAGAACTGTGTCCGAGATACATCGGAGCGGTGATTGAAAACGTAAAAGTGGCAGACTCTCCGGCTTGGCTGAAAGACAGACTGAAAGCCATCGGATTAAGCCCCATCAATAACGTTGTAGATATTACCAATTATATCCTTCACGGTTACGGACAGCCGCTTCATGCTTTTGATGCAGATAAAATTGCCGATAAAAAAGTAAAAGTAGGGACAGTAAAAGAAGGAACAAAATTCACCACTTTAGACGGTGTTGAAAGAACTTTGAACGGTTCTGAAATCATCATCAAAGACGGAAAAGATACGCCGATGTGCATTGCCGGAGTTTTCGGAGGTGCCAATTCAGGGGTTTCTGCTGAAACAACTACCATCTTTTTGGAAAGTGCTTATTTCAATCCGGTTGCGGTGAGAAAAGGAGCAAAATTCCACGGATTGAATACCGATGCTTCTTTCAGATTCGAGAGAGGAGTGGATCCTAATATTACAAGAACAGCAATTACGCACGCTATTAAATTAATTCAGGAACTTACTGAAGGAAAACTTGTGGGAGAATTGCTGGAACAGTATCCTAAGAAAATTGAAGATCAGTATGTCATCATCAGATTTTCAAAAATCGAGCAGATTTTAGGAACCAAAATTCACAGAGAAAAAGTAAAAGAAATTTTAAAAGCCCTTGAAATTCAGGTTTTAAATGAAATTCAGAACGGGTATGAAATTTCTGTTCCTGCGTACAGAGCAGATGTTACCAGAGAAATTGATGTTATCGAGGAGATTTTAAGAATCTACGGATACAATAAGATCGATGCACCTCAGAAAATTTCGTTTACGCCGGTAAAACTGGCTGCACAGGATCAGGATGAGCTTGAAAATAACTGGGCAAGAACGTTACAGGGATTAGGTTTCAATGAAGTAATGAACAACTCATTGACTTCGCTGAAAGATGAAACGGATGCTGTAAAATTATTAAATCCTTTAAGCAACGATTTGGCATTTATGAGAAAGTCTTTACTGGAAGGGCTTTTGCAGAATGCAATCTACAATATCAACAGAAAAAATCAGGATATTAAATTCTTCGAATTCGGAAAAATCTATCATAAGAGAGATCAATACGAGGAAAGAAAGCAATTGGCTATCCTTGTTTCCGGAAGAGACGTTGCAGAAAACTGGTTACAGCCGAAATCTGCGACAAGTTTTTATAATCTGAAAGCTTATGTAAAAGTTTTGCTGGAAAGATTATCCATTGATTATAAAGAAATAGCTTTGTCTGATGAACGATTTTCTGATGCTTTGGCATATGAAGCGGACGGAAAAGCTTTGGTAAGGATCGGGAAAGTGGCTCCTCAGATGCTGAAAGATTTCGATATTGAGCAGGAATGTTTCTACGCTGAAATCGAACTTGAATTTGCCCAGAAATTACGTTCTGAAAATCAATTGAAATTCAAAGATATTCCTAAATTCAATAAAATCAGAAGAGACCTTGCTTTACTGATTGATAAAAACGTGAATTACGAAGATCTTTATCAGACAGCAAAGAAAAATAAATCTCCTTACCTGAAAAATATTAATTTATTTGACGTTTACGAAGGTAAAAATCTTCCGGAAGGCAAGAAGTCTTATGCAATGAGTTTCGAACTTTTAAACGAGGAAAAAACTCTTGAAGAGAAAGAAATTACTGCGGTAATGGATTCATTAATCAAATCTTTCCAGAAAGAATTCAATGCAGAATTAAGAGGTTAAAAAAAATACCTTTCGAATACAATATAAACGGACATTTGTCCGTTTTTTTTATGGGTAAAATTAAAACCGACAGCGATTTAAAGATTGAATGTTTTATTAAATTCGGATAAATCATATTCAATTACGATTTTATCTGAAGTGTTAAAGAATAATAAAATCTTCCGAAACCCGTTTAAATAATAATATTTCCGTAAATTTGATTTAAATCAAAAAGTAAACAATGAAGAATCTTTTTTTAAGTATATGTACTGCTGCAGTTTTGGTTTCATGTGGAACAATGTCGAGCTCTTCTGCTTCCAAAGTAGGAAAAGCACAGCCTTCTCTTGCGGGTACAAAATGGGCTTTGGCTGATAATGTGAAAGGGAAAATTCCTACCCTGAATATTGAAGGAGAAAAAATCAGTGGTAATGCGGGATGCAACAATTACTTCGGAACGGCAAAAGTAGATCCTTCTATGGGAAATTTTTCTGCGGGAGCTTTAGGTTCTACAAGAATGGCGTGCGATAACATGAGTGTAGAAAAAAACTTTATGGATATGGTAGTAAAAGCCAATAAATATGTAGTAACCGGAAATGTTCTGGAATTGTATCAGGACAATCTTTTACTTTTAAAATTCAATAAAGCTGAATAAAATAAAAAGGAACTCAATCGAGTTCCTTTTTTATGTTTAAATTGTTATTAATCTTCCTCTTCTTCGTCGTACTTAGCCAACTCTTCATCACACCATTTAAACGCAGCTTCTACTACTTTTGTAGCCTCGTCTGCCATTGTTTCTTCGTCGTCACCTTCCAAATCATCCAGCCACTCAACTTCTTCTTCCTCAACGTTTAAGATAAATCTTGGATATTCTGTATGAACCACGAATAAATCTTCTGGAAATTCCGAATTATCTGCTAATAAAAACTTTGGTAATTTCATTTTTTTAATGTTTTAACTTTAAATCAAAGATAATAAAATTATTGGTATTTGTTCTTGTCAATCTTTATTTTTTGTAAAACTTTATACCTTGTTAACGTTGTTTTCTGAAGCGTATCTTTCGGTTTGAAAGTTAACGTAATATTCGGGTTGATGGTACTCATCAGTTCGGCAACCTGTATTTTGTCAAGATCTTCTGCTGTTTCAAGATAAAACTTCAGCGGAATCTTCTCCATTTTTTCAGATTGCAGAAACTGCTTCATTTCCTTTCTGTTTTCAAGATAATTGCCTTTGGAAAGCCATGTAAATAACATTCCGGAAAGCAGACTTAAAAAGCCTAAAGCGTATGTTTTAACTTCAAAAACCATGAATAATTTCCTGAAATAAACCAGCCAGACCGGAAGACTGAAAGGAGCCATTAATCTGTAATCGATCGCATTCACAGAATAAAAATACTGAATAAAATACGAGCAGATAATCCCGAAAACACTTACAAAAATATAAAATGCCTCCGTTTCTGAGAGTTTGTATTTAATAAACAAAAATACAATCAGAAGAATATTTAAAAAGCCGATTCCGTAGATCGCATAATTGATCATTCCGCCTCCCGGATCTGCAATGTGAATGAATGGGTTGAAAGTGGTACATAATCCCTGAAACAATTCAGCAAGAAGTTTAGAGGTAGGATGCAGACCGATTTCCAGAAATTGACTGACATAGTTTTCATTAAAGTAATCAATAAAAAGAAATTTATACAAAATCACAAAAATTCCTCCGATGAGTCCTGAAATGATAAATATTCCCGAATATTTTCTTTTCCAGAAAATCAATCCGAATAGTCCGGTTCCGCCCATAATGAAAAGAGAGCTGTATCTTATGTTATACAATGCAATAAGGCTTAACGAAAGATAAAAAACAGCTTTTCCTTTTTCTAGTTTTCCTTCAATAATTAATGTGGAAACATATAAAAATACCATAACAAACGGCAAAATCATAGGTTCGCTCATGGTATAGGAGAAAATGGAGAGGAAGCTGAATAAAGCACATAAAACAACCGACTCTCTAAAGAAAAACTTCTTTTTCCAGGTGAAATAAAGGATGAATAAAAATGCGGAAATTCCTACAACTTTACTTCCCCAGAATTCATCAAACCCGAAAAACGTAAAAAATTTTATCGCTAAAGGATATCCTAAAGGAGTCGTGGTATTGTCGATCGTCGGGAAAACGTGCGCAAATCTCATATAACGGATGGAATCCGGATTTACACGCCCTTTTTCATTAAGCAGAAAACGCAAAATGGTCATCACTAAAGTAATGATGACCATTGATATCTGAATATTTTTTTCTTTAAATTTCATGGATCGTGAAATTAGTAAATTTTGCAAAGCCAGTCAATCTTAATCAGAGTTAAAATTGAATTCCAAAAAACTCACAATTTACCGTTCACAATTCACTTTTTTTATTTTGAAAACATTTTCGCTACTTTTTCCGCTTTTTTGCTTTCGGAGTAATCATAGAAACCTTCTCCTGATTTTACGCCTAATTTTCCTGCCATTACCATGTTTACCAATAATGGATTCGGAGCATATTTAGGATTTTTGAAGCCGTCGTACATTACATTTAAGATCGCAAGACAAACATCAAGACCAATAAAATCGGCAAGCTGAAGCGGTCCCATCGGATGCGCCATTCCCAGTTTCATTACCGTATCGATTTCCTCAACACCCGCAACGCCGTTGTACAACGTCTCGATAGATTCGTTGATCATCGGCATTAAAATTCTGTTGGCAACAAATCCCGGATAATCGTTTACTTCTACAGGAACTTTTCCTAACGTTTTGCTCATTTCATAGATCGCGTCGAACGTTTCTTTGGAAGTAGAGTAGCCTTTAATGATTTCAACCAGTTTCATGATCGGAACCGGATTCATAAAGTGCATTCCGATTACTTTATCTGCTCTTTTTGTAGCCGCAGCAATTTTAGTGATCGAAATTGAGGAAGTATTGGTTGCAAGGATGCAGTTTTCAGGAGCAAACTCATCCATCTGTCCGAAAATCTTCAGTTTTAATTCCTGATTTTCCGTTGCTGCTTCCACAATAAGATCCGCTGAACCTACCGCATCCTGAAGTGCTGTAAATGTCGTAATGTTCCCTAAAGTTTCTGCTTTTTGTTCTTCGGTAAGGTTTCCCTTTGCAATTATTCTGTCGAGATTGGTGGTAATGGTTTTAAGACCTCTGTCTAAAGCTTCCTGAGAAACATCTACAAGATTTACTTTAAAACCGCTTTGTGCAAATGTGTGCGCAATACCATTTCCCATGGTTCCGGCTCCGATAACTACAATGTTTTTGATCATTTTTCCTTATTTAAGTTTTAATTATTTGCTGTTGATTAAAGTTAAATTTCGTGCGTTGGAAAGATCTGATTTTTTTACCGTCGTTGTTTCATCAAAACTCACATTACCGTCTCTGTTCGGTTTTTTCATCTGATTCTGAGTATTGATGGCAGCTTTCAGTCCTTCTACAAATCTGGTTTTCTGGGTTCTGGAGAATGTATCTGTTCCGATATAAATGTTAAATTCACCTTCTCTTCCCAAACCGCTTTGTTTGTACACTTCGAAATTTTTTATTTTGTTTTTTTTCTGAAACTGATTAATAAAATCCATCACGGGTTTAGCGGAAGGTGTACCGCAGCAAATGCTGTGATAGCCTACCTGCAGATAATTTTCGCTCTTCTGTGCAAAGAATGCTGCTGAACTGAATAACCCGATTAATAATACTATTTTTTTCATTTTTAATGGTTTTAAAATTAAGCTTAAATTTTTACTTATTAAAATAATCCCAGACTGTTTTTGAAATGTCTGAAATCATTCTGCAGTTCACTTCGGCTGTTTCCGTTGAGTTACTGACAAATACAGCTATTGCATAATGCTTGCCATTCGGTAAAGTGATGATCGCAATTTCATTTTCAGCACCCGTTAAACCCGCATTATTCTTGCCGGAAGATCCCGTTTTTCTTGCGATAGGCGTATCTTTCGGAAGCTGCTCAATTAATTTATTTGTTCCTGTGGAAGTGGAGAGCATTACTTTCATCAGATAATCGGTCGATTTTTTTGATAATAATTTTCCGTCATAAAACTTTTTCAGCACATCAACCGCGGAATTCATGGTGGTGTAATTTTCATACTGCGCATTCCAGTCTTTATGCATCGCTTCTTCATTGTATTTGATCTGAAAGTTTTTCACCCCTTTCGCATTCATAAATTTCTGAACAACCTGCGTTCCGCCCAATAATTTTAAAAGAATATCGCAGCCGTTATTGTCACTTTTGGCAACAGTGTATTCAATAATTTCGCTTAAAGGAACAATACCGCCATTTGGATATTTTTCGCGAAGAGGAGACCATGTGTTTTCATGTAAATTCGACTGATTAAGTGAAACTTTTTGATCTAAAGAAAGTTTTCCTTTCTCTACATAATCTAAAACAGCAGCAGCAATATGAAACTTGAAAACACTCTGCATCGGAAGTTTTTTATCAGCATTTTTATTGTACGTAAAGCCGTTTTCGAATCCCAGAACGGAAATTCCGACCGTTGCTTTCTTATTTTTAATAATGGAGTTGATTTGCGTTTCTAAAGAGGATTTCTGGGCAAAAACAAATGCCGAAATCAAAAGAAATAATAAGGTGATTTTTTTCATAATATTTGTTTAATCATATTTTTATTAACCGCAAAAGAAGCAAAAGAAATTCTGTAATGTTTAAATACTTTTTAGTTGATCAAAAGTTTGTAAAGGATAAAAATCTTTGATTTTTAAACTTATGTGTTCTTTTTTTTTTAAGTATTGAACTTAAAATAACTAAAGTGTTAATCATTTCCTTCTTTTGCGGTTAAAATAAAATTTAAAAAATAGTTTTAAAAATAAATCCCTCTTAGAAACTAAAAGGGATTTGCAATTTATGATTTTTTCTTTATCTCACTTCAAAATAATTCAGATTAACCCCATCATTTTCGAAATAAATTCTGATTTTATTTTCTCCTTTTTTAAGATGAATTCCTTTTGCAGAAGCCGTTTTCCAAATTTCATTTCCGCCTGTTGAAGCCAATGAAACGGTGGTTAATAGTTTTCCTGAAGCATCTTCAATCCTGATTTTTGCATCGTTTTCACTTGCATATTTTATGTCGAAAGTATACGTTTTATCTGCTTTTGAGTTGATGGTATACTGAAGCCATTCTCCGCTTTCCGTTTTTCCGACGTAATATTCATTGTCTTTTGTTCTGTAAATGTCAACACCGTCATTTCTCAGTTGATTTCCTGAATTCCATTCCGATCTTTTTGCAGGATCGCTCACCCAAAGATTAATGAAATCTTTATCCGAATAAGCAGAACCCATTCTTCCCAGGTCATAGTCGGTTGCAAAGATTTTTCCGGGAGCCTGAAGATTCTTGAAAGGTTTTGTGGAACCGTCTTTTGTCTGCCTGAACATCGCATCAATCACATCGTTTTTAACTTCCACATTGCTGAATTTATAGTTCTCGGCGATCTGCATCAAAGCTTTCTTGGCGAATTCTTTAGATGATTTTTCACCTCCGTTCTTCCAATAATCCAATAATTTCTGATATTCCGGAGTAATTTTTATGTTGGTAATTCCTGCGATATTGTCTATCTTTTTCATCGGCCAGAATGCGTAACCGATGTTATGTTTATCTAAAAGCTGAATAAGCTCTGTAAACCATACATTTGAATTTTCGCCTGTTTCGCCCAGCCAGATCGGGATTTTGTGTTTCTCTCTTAAATCCAGCGCAAATTTCAGCGTGGCGTCATCATTATTATTCCAGTATTTATGAAAACTGAAGACCATATTATCGTCCCAAAGCGGCGTTAAACCGTTATAATTATTTCCCCAACCGTTTCCTTCGATAATGATGATGTGTTTTTTATCAACAGTACGGATCGCCTCCGTGATTTCTTTCTGAAGCTTCCAAAGCGGAGCATTCGACATTTCATCCGTTCCGTTTATATTTTTTCCTGTAAAATTAATATTTGGTTCGTTAATTAAGTCATAACCGCCAATCCATGGAGAATCTTTATATCTTTCGGCTAATTTCTTCCATAATGCTATGGTTTTTTTCTGATTTTCTTCACTTTCCCAAAGAGAAGGTTTCGATTTGTCGTTATCAGAAATATTCACATCATTTCCCTGTCCGCCCGGTGCTGCGTGAAGGTCGAGAATCAGGTACATCTTATTGTCCGCGCACCATTTCAGAAGATCATCAGTCATTTTAAAACCATCTTCCAGCCATGTATTTTCTCCTTTTTTAGATTCTTTTTCAATCGGTAGAGTGTACAGATTATAATGCATTGGAAGTCTGATCGAATTAAATCCTGCTTTTTTCAGAAAATCAATGTCCTGTCTGGTAATTCCGTTTTTCAGATAAGCCTTGTAAAACTCATTCATTCCGTCTTCACCGATCAGTTCAGCAATTTTCTCCTTGATTTTGTATTGCGGACCTGCAAAGTCAGCCGTTTTCAGCATATATCCTTCCTGAAGCATCCAGCCTCCCAAGC
Organism: Chryseobacterium gambrini; assembly: GCF_900156825.1. Taxonomy (GTDB): domain Bacteria; phylum Bacteroidota; class Bacteroidia; order Flavobacteriales; family Weeksellaceae; genus Chryseobacterium; species Chryseobacterium gambrini. The sequence goes on from NZ_FTOV01000009.1 coordinate 50,786, forward strand.
CGAGACCTCGCAACTGAATGTTTTCACCTTTATCATTAATAATTTTTTCACCTTGTGTTTTTAAAAGTTGTGATGTCCCAAATTGAGACAATAAAAAAGCGGATAATAGGATGGCTCTTTTCATAGTGATTTTAATTATTGAATTGTTAAGGGATTGTTATAAAGAAATTATTGTTGAATAATGGCAAATATATTTAAAATATGTTGAAAAATATTAAAAACAGAAATTGAATTGAAAAAAATAATGATGATTACGAATATTGTATGGTGTAAATCCGGATCGGGATGAATGAGAAAATTAGTACTGTTTCGATGAAATGATAAGTTTGGTTAAAGCCAATTAGGCATAAAAAAAAACGGGTTTTTAGCCCGTTTTTAATAAGTTTTATTTAAAGTTTTGCCATTGAAAGTCTTCATCATTATTAGATATTTTTATTCTCTCAGCTTTTTCATTCTGAATTTTCCAATGAGCGGTGTATGTTCCTGCGCCATCAGAGAAAAAGCCAAAGAGTAGATAGTAATGTTTAAACTTTTTAATTTGAAATTGACTTTTATTTAATTCTCCACTAAAATTTGGATTAAACATTTGTGAAACATCTAATTTAATATATTTCCCATCAATAAAAATCGCAAGAGACTTTAATTCGTTTTTTGGTAATTCAGTTTTTGTTTCTGAGCCATACCAATCTTCATTATTAATTTCGCAGATGTATTTTACATTTTGAGATTCGTTTTCACAATATTCAATGTCATTTTCATTCGCTTTAAAATCTTTAATTCTCCAACGAAGAATTATAGTGCTTGTCAGATCAATTCTTCCAGTTCTGGAATTTTCAAATTCTTTTATTGTTTTTTCAAAAATTTTTATTCGTCTTTGGTAAATACTTTCTTGACTTTCAGGAATAAAATAATTATTTTTATAAATATAAAATCCGAAAAAAGCTAAGATTAAAAAGCTAAAAGTTAAGATTATTCCCTTTTTCATAAATGAAATAATTCTTTTATTTGTATAATACTTTGGAGATTAAGAAATCAACTTCATAATCTCCAACGCAACTTTCAGCGCTTCCGTTCCGTCCTCAATAGAAACTTCTACGTGTTTGTCTTCCGTAATGGAGTCTGCAAAAGAATTAAGCTCATCCAGAATGGCATTATTCGGCTGAATATTCGGATATTCAAATAAAATCTGATTTTTCTCGCCCTCTGCATTTTCAATAATCATGTCGAATGGAGTAGGGTTTTCGGGAGCGTCCTTCATGCGGATCACTTCCGCTTTTTTCTCAAGAAAATCAACGGAAATATAAGCGTCTTTCTGGAAAAAACGGCTCTTTCTCATTGCTTTCATCGAAATTCTGGAAGTCGTTAAATTCGCAACACATCCGTTTTCAAATTCAATTCTTGCATTCGCAATGTCGGGTGTTTTGCTTACCACACAAACGCCGCTCGCGTGAATGTTTTTAACTTTAGATTTAGCAATGCTTAATAAAATATCCAGATCATGAATCATCAGATCCAGAACCACAGAAACATCTGTTCCGCGCGGATTGAATTCTGCTAAGCGGTGAATCTCGATAAACATTGGATTCTTAATGTACTCTTTCGTTGCAATAAACGCAGGATTGTACCTTTCAACGTGTCCCACCTGAGCTTTGATGCCTTTTTCCTGGCATTTCTGAAGAATTTCTTCCGCCTGTTCAAGAGTTTGGGTTACAGGTTTTTCAATGAAAAAATGCAGACCTTTTTCAATTGCTTTTAGCGCATAATCGTAATGATAAATGGTGGGCGTTACAATATCCAGCATATCAATCTGCTCCAGCAATTCCTCAAAATTCTCAAAATATCTATACCCGAATTCCGCTTCCAGTTTTTTGCCGTTTTCTACGTCTTTGTCGTGGAAACCGATGAACTCGTATTTATCTGACTGATTTAAAAGTCGTAAATGTATTTTTCCTAAATGTCCGGCTCCTACCAAACCTGCTTTCAACATAGCTGTATTAAATTTCTGTAAATATAACAATTTGTTGTTGGTTGTACGTAGACCCCTATCAGAAAATTAAAAACTGCGTGCAACAGTTTTTAACCCCCGACAAAATTTCATATTTTTGTGCGAACTCATACCTGCAACCTAATAACTACTATCTGTAATGGCGCAAGATTCGTTTGTACATAAAGGAAAAAGAAAGATTTTAGTGGAATATCTCCGAAACAGAATCGGAATTTCGGATGAAAACGTACTTTCAGCGATGAATGAAGTTCCGAGACACCTTTTTATTGAAAGTATTTTCGAAGATTTTGCCTACGAAGACCGAGCTTTTCCTATTCTTGCACATCAGACGATTTCACATCCTTCAACTGTTGCCGAGCAGTCTGAACTTCTGCAGGTGAAAGAAGGAGAAAAAGTGTTGGAAATAGGAACCGGTTGTGGTTATCAGACCGCCGTTTTAATGGCAATGAAAGCCCATGTTTACACGGTTGAGCGACAAAAAGATCTTTTCGATTTTTCCAAAAAGAAACTTCGTGAAATGAATTTATATCCAAAATTTCAGAGTTTCGGGGATGGCTTTGCCGGACTTCCTACTTTTGCTCCGTTTGATAAAATTATCGTGACCTGTGGCGCTTCCGTTTTGCCAACCGAACTTCTGAAACAGCTTAAAGTCGGCGGAAAAATGGTCATTCCTCTCGGACCAACCGATGAGCAGGTTTTATACAGATTTACAAAAATCTCACAGACAGAGTTTGAAAAAGAGGAATTCGGGGCTTACAAATTTGTTCCGATGCTGGGAAATACCAATCAGTGATGTTTGTTTAATTGGGATGGATGAAGGGTAAGACCATTTTCAGAAATAAATTGAAGAATATCTTTTCGGGCAGTAAAAATTCATTCAATTTGATTTTAGTAAAACCTGCATCAACGCATAAAATAAAACAGAATAAATTTTTTAATTTTAAAGAGTTAAAAAATAAAAATGAATTCTGAAATCTCAAAATATAACAGTTCTCAAGCGGAATCCGATCGGGAAATCTGCGAAAGACTTTCTGAAATTATCTGTGAGAATCTTATTGATGCTGAATCTAAAATCTGGCATTCTCATCCTGTCTGGTTTTTAGACGGAAATCGGATTACAGGATACAGTAAACAAAAAAAAGGAATAAGACTGATGTTTTGGAGCGGCAAATCTTTCAATGAAGAATTTCTGAACGTCCATGGAGAAAAATTTCAGGATGCGTCTGTTTTTTATAATAGTGTCTCAGAAATTAATGAAGAAGATCTGAAAAGAGCTTTAAAAAAATCGGAAACCATTCAGTGGGATTATAAAAATATAGTGAAGAGAAAAGGTGAATTAATTTTAATTCAAAAATAACATTTCTTCAAAATTCGGAACGAAAATTGAATATTCATAATTGTCTAATTAACTAAAATCTTAATATGATGAATACCAAAAGATTTAAAATATTACAAGATTTCAGTAATATTCAGAACAGTTTTAAAATGAATTTCCGAAACAGAGCGGAAGATAATCATGATAAAAAAGAATCCGAAAATAATCTTCAGATAAAGGATTTCAAAGCTAAAAAGTCGGAACCGAAAAGAAAAGTAAGAAGATCTGCACTGGAAATCTGGGAAGAAATAGAAGAACTGGCATCCGAATCTTAGAAAAATAAATTTAAAGTATAATCATTTTAATATTAAAGTTGAAAAACCTTACTTGTGAAAAGTGAGGTTTTTTACTTGAAGAAATCATTTAACCATCACAAAAAAATATGAAAATATTCATCAACAAAAGAATTCCTGAAGCAGGTATCAAACTTCTTAAAGACGCAAATCTTGAAATATTCATTCCTGAACATGAAAATCTTTCACACGAAGAATGGCTGAGTTACTGCAAAAGCAATGATGCCATTTTAAGCGTGGGAGGAGAATTTAAATTCGATAAAGACTTTTTCAACGAATGCCCAAATATTAAGGCGATCGCTTTGTATTCCGTAGGTTTTGATCATGTGGATATTCAGGAAGCCGATGCAAGAAAAATTCCGGTCGGAAATACGCCCGATGTTTTAAGCAAAGCCACTTCAGATGTTGCATTTTTACTGATGCAGTCGGTTGCCCGAAGAGCAAGTTATAATTTTGAAAAAGTAAAATCCGGAAACTGGGGAGATTTTGATCCGCTGCACGCTTTAGGTCAGGAATTATACGGAAAAACGCTCGGTATTTTTGGTCTCGGAAGAATTGGATACGAAATGGCAAAAAAATCCAAAGCTGCTTTTGATATGGATATTATTTATCATAATCGTCACCGCAATGAAGAAGCAGAAAAGAATTTGGGAGCCCAGTATGTTTCTTTTGATGAGCTTATTGAACGAGCTGATGTTCTGAGCATTCATGCCAATTTCAAACCGGAGCAGAAAGAACTTTTTAATACTTCTGTTTTCGATAAAATGAAGAAAAATGCAATCTTCATCAATACCGCAAGAGGAGGCTTTCATCATCAGAAAGATCTTTACGATGCACTTTCAGGACACAAAATCTGGGGAGCAGGACTTGATGTTACTAATCCTGAACCTATTTTTAAAGACGATCCTATTTTAGAACTTTCTAACGTTTGTGTGCTTCCTCACATTGGCTCTGCAACGGAAGAAGCAAGAAACGGTATGGCGAAACTGGCGGCTGAAAATCTTATCGCATTTTCAAAAGGAGAAAAAATGCCTGCCTGTGTAAATCCGGAAATTTACGGTTAATATCTTGGAACTATTTTTGTTTAATGATAAGTAACACCAAAAAAATAGCATTATGATACCCGAAAACAGCGAACAGGAACAGGAAAGAAGACTGGAACAGCGAGAGTATAAATCCAGTGAAGATATTTTTAATCAGGAAGAGCATATTTCTTTAGACGGAAACGGAAAACCAATTTTTAATGAAAAAAATGATGATGACAAACTGGATAAAGGATTGGATATTCCCGGAGTGGAAGATGATGATGAAATGGAAGAAATCGGGAGTGAAGATGAAGAAAATAACTACTGGAGTCTAAGCGATAATGACGACGATCATGAAGAGGAAAATGACGATGTTTTAACGTAATATCAACTCAGTATCAAATAATTGTAAACCTTGCTGTTCAGGCAAGGTTTTTTTGTCTATATTTATACTGTAAATTATTATATTCTGAACTTATTTAAAAATTTGTTATGAATGTCATGTAAATAATTGTTTACAATTGATGATTGTGTCATAAAAAATGGTAAATTTATCAATAAATAGTGATTAAAAAGAAAACTTGATTATGATAAAACCTTTACAATTTATCCTTGTATGGATGAGTGTTTTCGGGCTTGCCCAAACTCCCGGAAATATCATCATCAAAGACGCAGTCGGCAACGAGAGCTTTAATGTTACCTGTACCAATGGTCTTAATGCAAACGGCTGTATTGATCTTCATGTGGAGTATCCTGTCATTAAGCAAACCACAAATTATGAAGTCGTTTCACAGGCTTTTACTCCTCCCGTTGCTTTGAATCAGGGAACTCCGCTTAATGCCAATTACGATGATGCTTTTCCTACCAAACTGGATCTGCCTTTTCAGTTCTGTTTTTACAATCAGAATTTCAATGCCTTGGTTGTCGGCTCGAACGGAATGGTCACTTTTGATCTGAGCCAGTTGGGAAACATCAACTATCCCAATATTCAGTGGCAGAATCCCAATGTCAGTCTTCCCAAAAATTCTATTTTCGGAGTGTACAACGACATGGTTTTTTCGGCAAATGATCCCTCCGAAATATATTATTCCACCATCGGAACGGCTCCTTACAGAAAATTCGTAATCAGTTTTTATGAAGGAAGAATTGCAGGATGTACAGAAAGAGCTTCCTCACAGATTGTTCTGCATGAAACTACAAATGTGATTGAGGTTTTCGTGGATAAAAAACCAACGCCGTGTCCGACAAGAAAATTTGAAAATGCTTTAATCGGGGTAATTAATGCAGACGGAACACTCGGTGTTTCTCCTCCCAACAGAAATACGGGCGTTTGGCAGGCTTTGCAGGAAGGATATAGATTTAATCCGCTTGGAAATGCCATTCAACCAGATGTAACGTGGACAAATTCCGCAGGACAGACGGTTGCTACAGGAATTCAGGCAACAATTTGCCCTACCCAGAATGAAGTGTATACGGCAACTGCGGTATTTAATACCTGCGGAACCAGTACCATAACTTTAACAGATGATTTTCCTTTAACATTTGATCCTACGTATCCGGCTGCTAAAAATTTCACTCAGGATTACTGCGGAAACAATCCCGTAAACCTTACTTTAAGCAGCTTTCAGGGAAATGTGACTACACAAAATCTGGCGAATTTTGTATTCAGCTTTCATACAAGTTTGCAGAATGCCCAAAATAACGTCAGTCCGCTGCCGAATAATTATACTTTAACAGCCAGTACGGTTTTATATGTAAGAATTCAGAATCCCAATGTTCCGGGCTGTTACCGGGTTGCTGTTTTAACGTTAAATTTACAGACGAAAAGCTTACTCAAAAATACAGTTGAGATTTGTGATACCAATAACGATGGAGTAGAAGCGAACTACAATTTATCGTTTCTGGATCCTGAACTTTTCGCACCCGGAACTACAGGAATTTCTTATTTTGCAACACAGGCAAATGCTCAGAACAACACCAGTTCAATCAGTACCATTAATGTAACGGCAGGAACAACGGTTTGGGTAAGATTGCAGGAAGGAAACTGTACCTATGTTTTAGGTCCGGTCACTTTCCAGTTCAAACCGGGAGTTAATCTCAATTCTCCGATTAACTATAACTACTCAACGTGTGATGTCAACAATGATGATGCAGAGCCTTTTGATTTTCCTTTAACTTTTGGACCGCTGATTTCATCACAACCGGGAGCTGTTTTTACCGCATACGCCACCTACAATGAGGCACTTACAGGTTCAGGAGGAGTTTTAAGTACTGTGCATGAAGGAACTTACACGATTTTTATCAGAGTTCAGATTCCGAACGGATGTATTGCGGTTGCTACCGTAAATCTGAATATTACGTTTAATAAAATTGTGGTGAATTCTAAGACAGAATACATCTGCTTTAACGGAACGGATGATATCAGTATCAATTTAAATACCCTTTCAAACGGAATGCTGGTTTCTCCGGCAACAGTTCCTGTGGTAGAGTTTTATTCAAATTATCCGGATGCAAGTTTCGGAATAAATCCTATAAGCCCGAATCAGATCATCACGACCAATGGAAATTTTGTTACGCAGACCTATTATATACGTTTCGAAATTTCAGATTCGTGTTATACCATAAGACCTATCACGATCAATTTGGTTCATCCGGTGATCGAACAGTCCAGTTTTACGGTTTGTGATTTTAATAATGATAATACAGAAAATGTACAATTATCACAATTTTCATCTGCGATGATCGGAAGCCAGAATGCTGCGGTAACTTTCTACCTTACTGCTGCAGATGCTGCAAGCGGAAACAATCCTGTGAATAACGTTACCTTCACCGGAACACAGCAGTTTTTTGTGAAAATCAACTCGTATAACTGTGAGCAGATTTATCCTTTCACCGTAGGATTAACTTCTACACCTGCCGTAAATCCTCAGGTAACAGTTAACCTGACCAATATTTGTGACAACAATAATGACAATACGGAAATTTATGATCTTACTCAGGCACAAAGCCAGATTACAACAAGTTCCAATGTGAATTTTACATATTATCTGAACTATGATCCGGTGACACACATTTTCACCAATGAAATTACAAACCCTACCCAGTTTGTGGTTACCGGAGGAACTGCAACAGTTTATGTAAAGGTTAAATTTAATAATAACGATTGTTTTTCAGCCGTTAAATTAACCATTCAGATGTCATTCTTACCTCCGGTAGTTCTGAATAATGCGGTATTAAACAAGTGTGATGAAGATTTTAACTTAAGTGAAACTTTCCAGTTGAGTGATGCTACTTCTCAGATGTTTATTCCGGCTCAGAACACCTATCCTTTATCGAATATCACCGTTACTTATTATAATACACAGGCGGAAGCCAATGCAGGAAACCCTGCCAACCAGATCGGAAATACCGTTACAACCAATATATCTACCGTTCAGGTCTGGGCAAGATTTCAGGTGAATACAACGGGATGCTATTCCGTAGCGTCAATTGAGCTGAATACGTATTTCCCTCCGAAAGCCATCAATTCTAACATTTCAGTTTGTGATGAAAATCTCGACGGAAGTTATGAAGTGAACCTTTTGAATTTTACCAATTTAATGGTTGATGCACCGAATCCTGCGAATACATTTACCTTCTATCTTACACTTCTGGATGCGCAGAACGGAACCAATCCTATTGCCAATCCTTCCAACTTTACAGCCAATCCTTTCCCTGCACAGATGTGGGTGAATGTGCAGAATATTCCGGGCTGTAATGATATTGCAACCATAACCTTTACTTACGGAAATAAAGTAACCCTGCTGAACAACGGACCTTTCCCTTTAGCAACCTGTGATATCGGAAATGACGGATCTGAAACGGTCAATTTAACACAGTTCCAGACACAGATTTACAATGGCGCAAACGTTATCTTTACATATTATGCTTCATTAGCAGATCTTAATGCGGGAACCAATGCTATTGCCAATCCGTCAGCGTATCTTTATAATCAGGTTTCTGGTTCCAGTACCATTTATGTAAAAGTAAGCGTTCCGGGATTTTGCTCGAATCTTGTACAGATTCAGCTTTCACTGAAGAAAACGCCTATTTTTGATATTCCGACATTGTATTTCTGTCCGGAAGGCTCACTGAGCAGTTATACTGTAAACATTACCAACTATACCATTGTAAGCTATCAGTGGACTAATCCTGCAGGGCAGACCATCTCTACCACCAATACAATTACAGGAATTAACACGGTAGGAACTTATTCATTAACCGTGACAGCAGATAACGGATGTTCTTACACCAAGACTTTCGAAATCAAACATTATGAGGTTCCTGTTATTACAAGCATTCAGTTTAGCGGTAATAATGTGATGATTTATGCTACAGGCTCGAAAACAATATTGTATTCTATAGACGGTATCAACTGGCAGGTAAGCAACAGCTTCAATAATTTACCGACAGGAATTACCACATTCTACGTGAGATTTGCCGACAGCGACTGTATCGTGAAAAAAGACGGTTTGGTATTGGATATCACCAATGCAATTACACCAAACGGTGACGGACTTAATGACCATTGGGTAATTAAAGATCTTCAGGTATTCGGAACAAAAATGTCTAACCTTAAAATTTTCGACCGTTATCAGATGCTGATTTTTGAACAGAATTCAAATACCCAGTTCTATTGGGACGGAATGATAAAAGGAAGAGTGCTTCCAACCGCAAGTTACTGGTATGTAATTACCATACCGGACGGCAGAACATTTACCGGATGGGTTGTGGTGAAAAATCATAATTAAATCTAAAAAATCTTTTCATACTAAGCCTCATTGAAATTTTCAGTGAGGTTTTTTATTTTTGAAAATCTTAAACCTTCGAAATTTCCATAATGGAAATTCCCCTCCAGAGGAGGGGAATTTTCATACTGTTTCAAATTTCCTCACATTAGTTGCAGGGATTTTCTAATTTGAATATCTTTAAAACCACAAAAATAAATCTACTAAACTAACAACGATCAACAAATACATGACATTCCAACAACAGATACAGCAGGGCATACCCAACCGTTTGCCACAGCCGAAACCTTACGAAACCAACATCAATCATGCGCCGAAGCGTAAAGAAATTTTAGGAGAAGAAGAGAAAAAATTGGCACTGAAGAATGCTTTGCGTTATTTCGATCCAGAATTTCATACCGAATTACTGCCGGAATTCAGGGAAGAGCTCGAGAAATACGGAAGAATTTATATGTACCGTTTCCGTCCGGATTATGAGATGAAGGCGAGACCAATCTCTGAATATCCCGGAAAATCCGAGCAGGCAAAAGCCATCATGCTGATGATTCAGAACAATCTGGATTATGCCGTAGCGCAGCATCCTCATGAACTGATTACGTATGGTGGAAACGGGGGAGTGTTCTCCAACTGGGCGCAGTATCTTTTAACGATGAAATACCTTTCTGAAATGACGGATGAACAGACTTTGGTCATGTATTCCGGACATCCGATGGGATTGTTTCCTTCCCATAAAGATGCGCCGAGAGTAGTGGTAACCAACGGAATGATGATTCCCAACTATTCCAAACCGGACGATTGGGAAAAATTCAATGCATTGGGCGTTACACAGTACGGACAAATGACGGCGGGAAGCTATATGTACATCGGTCCGCAGGGAATTGTTCACGGAACGACCATTACGGTACTGAACGCGTTCAGAAAAATCAATAAAGATCCGAAAGGCGGACTGTTCGTGACTTCAGGATTAGGCGGAATGTCCGGCGCGCAGCCGAAAGCAGGAAATATTGCAGGCTGTGTTACCGTTTGTGCCGAAGTCAATCCAAAGATTACCAAAATCCGTCACGAGCAGAAGTGGGTGAACGAAATTCATGAAAATCTTGACGCATTAGTTGCAAGAGTTCGACAGGCGCAGGAAAATAAAGAATCTGTTTCTCTGGCGTACTTGGGAAATATTGTTGAGGTCTGGGAAAAATTCGATCAGGAGAATTTAAGAATCGACATCGGTTCAGACCAGACTTCGCTTCATAATCCTTGGGCGGGAGGATATTATCCTGCGGGACAAAGCTTTGAAGAATCAAACAAAATGATGGCGAAAGATCCGGAACTGTTTAAAGATAAAGTTCAGGAAAGCTTAAGAAGACATGCAGAAGCCATCAATAAACATACGGCAAAAGGAACCTATTTCTTCGATTATGGAAATGCCTTTTTACTGGAATCTTCCAGAGCCGGAGCTGATGTAATGGCAGAAAATCCTACGTTGGGAAGAGAATTTAAATTCCCTTCTTATGTGCAGGATATTATGGGACCGATGTGTTTTGATTACGGTTTCGGGCCATTCCGTTGGGTTTGTACGAGCGGAAAACCGGAAGATTTACAGAAAACAGATGATATTGCGTGTGCGGTTTTAGAAGAAATTCAGCAGAATTCCCCTGAAGAAATCCAGCAGCAGATGAAAGACAATATCCAGTGGATCAAAGGAGCGCAGGAAAATAATCTGGTGGTCGGTTCACAGGCGAGAATTTTATATGCCGATGCAGAAGGAAGAATGAAAATAGCAGAAGCCTTCAACAAAGCCATTAAAAACGGAGAAATCGGACCCGTAGTTTTGGGAAGAGATCATCACGATGTTTCCGGAACAGATTCGCCGTACAGAGAAACGTCCAATATTTATGACGGTTCCAGATTTACGGCAGATATGGCGATCCATAATGTGATTGGCGACAGTTTCCGTGGGGCAACCTGGGTTTCGATCCACAACGGAGGCGGAGTAGGATGGGGAGAAGTCATCAACGGCGGCTTCGGAATGCTGCTGGACGGAAGCGATGATGCCGACAGAAGATTAAAATCCATGCTGTTCTGGGACGTGAACAACGGGATCTCAAGACGAAGCTGGGCAAGAAATGAAGGTGCTGTTTTCGCTATCAAAAGAGCCATGGAAATGGAACCGAATCTGAAAGTAACGCTTCCGAATTTTGTGGATGAAAATCTTTTTTAAAACCGTCATTGTGAGGAGGAACGACGAAGCAATCTTTTGATTTTACACAAATGTCTCGAACAGATAACCTCGTTTTTCATGCAATAACAGAACATAAAATAAACCTGTCGATAGGCAGGTTTTTTATTTAGAGTAATCTTTGTAAGACCTTTCACAAGGTTTTACAGTAGTAAAGAGGCTTTTCAAAAGACAAATAAAAATAATTCTTTATATCAATTTAAAACCTTATAATGGATATTATTTAGTAAGTATTTCAATCGTTGTATCTTTAGCTATTGCAATCTGTTTTGTTTTTCTATTAAATGTTATTAAAGGTAAATCAGATGTAGAGTGTATAATTGATGAAATCTGCTTACCGGAATAAATTTCTTTTATTTCTTCTACAATTTCTCCTGTTCTGAAATTGATAATTTTAGGATGCCTGAATAATTCCCAAGCGAATGTATCATCTATTGCTATTAAATTTCCGCCCACCGTACAGTTGGGCTTAATTATTTCTGATATTTCATTTGTTGTAACATTCCAGATCCCAATTTCACCGTTTTCAAGTAGATCGGAGGGTTCATCATCAAAAGGCTCCGTTTCATTTGGAGAGCCAATTAAAACCAATTCGTTAGTAATAAAACTTGCTGTACAGATTTCAGCAGAAACATCAGGAATAAGTTTGCTTTGATCCAATGCTTTAGGACTCTCTAAACATTCTTCAATGTCAAAAATTTCCACAAAATCATATGGATGCCACGCCCAGCCTTTGCTTAAAAAAGTTTTATTATCCGGGCTTACTTCAAGGCGTGAATGAAAAAAATGTGAAGGATTTCTGTCTGCATGGTCTGTCAAAAGTAATCCCGTCTCAACTTCTTCAAATTCCAGCCTGTTGTATTCATTTGGACAGTGAATAAGAATATCTCTTCCATCTTTAAGTTTAGCGAATGCAATAGGGTACTCGTAGACGCCTGCATGATAATAAGAACGGTTGATTTCTCTTAAGATTTTTTTGTTCTTCATGATGAGACCCTTTGTGCCGAGTCTGTTGTAAACAACTGAGTATACACCATCGGAAGAGCTTAGCGCACTGTCAAAAAAAAATGGTAAATAATAATTTTCAAGTTTTTTAATCTGTCCGTCTGGTAAAAAAAGAGTTGCCGAATTTGCCAAGTCTATTAAATGATGATCCGTCCATGTTAATGTTGAAAAATAGGCATCATTTATGGTCTGTCTTTGCATAAAAATAATTTATCTGTGAGTTTTTTATTTAAACTTTTAACCGCAAAAGGGACAAAAGATAATCATAAAGCGAAGTTTCAGAATAATTAAAGTCCTCAAAAACATAAAAATCAGAGATTTTTAAAAACTATTGTTAGCTTTTTCATTGATAATGATCAACTTTAAATAAAAAATTTAGTTCATCTTTTGTGACTTTTGCGGTTAAATAAAAGTTTAAATTTATCGAAAATCTTAGTTCATTAGATCTATCAGCAAATATAATCCAATTATTAACGAGAAACCAATGAAGATACATTTGGCAAACATCGATGCAATATCAATTTTAATCCTCCCTAATTCGCAATATAATAGTAAAATCCGTCGCTGATATTTCGGGAACTCATGATCTCAAACAAGTGATTGTTGTTTTCCAGCATTCCCGACGGGGAAAAATAATAGCCATAAGAATTATCAGAAAATCCGTCCAGAAGAAAGAACATTCCCAAGTCTGTTTTTACAATCGAATAAATATTTACCTTCTTCATCTGTTCAAGGATCTGTTGCTGTAACGAGCTGAAGCGATAATTCCCTTCCGCTTTTATTTTTGCCGAGATCGGGAAAGGCGATTTTTGCGGAATCACATAAGACCAGTATCCATTGTTTTCTTTAAAAATACCATCTACCCTTTGCAGAGAACTCTGGTTTACATAAATTAAATTTCTGCTTTTTCCCACCAGTGCAGCCAGTGTTTTAAACTCCGAAAAATGATCCTTCAGAAACTGAATATACCTGTCCTCGTCAATCATGCCTTGTTTTAAAAACTGATTCGGTTTGTCTGCCGCTTCCTTTTCCGTCAGTTCATACCGCTGAGAAAAACCACCCCAGAAAAAATTGGAGATTTCACTTGATGTGCGTACCGAATCAAGCGCGTAGATTTTCTCATGCTGTAAAGGTCGGATATCCCATTTCGAAAAAGGCTTTGAAAACTTCAGATACTCTTCCAGAGGAACTTTTTTCTCCACCGTTAAGCTGTCTAAATAATTAAACAGTTCCACATCATATTTTTCGGTTTTATTTAAATAGTCCTGACCGAAAACAGATGCCGATAAAACGAAAAACAACAGAATGACAATTTTTTGCATAGAATAAGAAAGCAGTTTCGTGATTATTTATTGAATTGAGGAAACAAATGTAATGAAAAGTTGAGAAGGGTGATGAATGAAAGATCTTTTTAAATTTTTTATTTAATACAATACTTTCATTATTCCATTTCAAAACTATTCCTGTCATTCAGAATGAAATTTTGCGCAGCATTATGCAGTGAAGAATCTCTTAATATTGAGATTTTTCGACTTCACTTCGTTGCGCTCAAAATGACAGTGTTGCAGATTAAATGAAAAAGTTTTTAAACACTTAAGTCACATAAGATTTTAAAATAATTCTACGTTTTATATAAGAACACATTAGTTTGTGAAAATCTTCGATTTTCTTCTCATGTGAACTTCTAATTATTTTATTAAACTAAACTTATGTGACTTAAGTGTTATATTTAAAAATCCTGTCATTCAGAATGTAATTTTGCGAAGCATTATGGAATGAAGAATCTATTAAGATGCAGTTGTTTTTAGATTTTCGGCTCCACTTCGTTGCGCTCAAAATAACAGCTTTGCAGGTTGAGTTTTTAAACACTTAAGTCACATAAGATTTTAAATAAATTAAGCATTATATTAGAACACATTAGTCTATGAAAATCTTTGATTTTCTTCTTATGTGATCTTTTAAATATTTAATTAAACTAAACTTATGTGACTAATGTGTTGTATTTTAAAACAGTAAAACAGTCATTCTGAAAGGAATTTTGCGAAGCATTATGCAATGAAGAATCTTTTAAAATATAGTTTTTTTAGATTTTTCGGCTCCACTTCGTTGCGCTCAAAATGACAGCCTTGCAGATTAAAATGTAAGTGCGTTTTTTTTAACCAGAAAGGCACAAAAGATTTTGAAGCTTCTTAAAAGTTAATAAGCGCAAGAATGAAAGAGCACAACAGTTTTTAAAGATCTTTGATTTTTATGCTTTTGAGTGCTTTGATTATTCTACAACTTAGCTTTATTATTATCTTTTGTGCCTTTTGTGGTTAAATTTTTCTGTCATTCTGAAAGGAATTTTGCGAAGCATTATGCAATGAAGAATCTCTTAAGATGCAGTTGTTTTAGATTTTTCGGCTCCACTTCGTTGCGCTCAAAATGACAGTGTTGCAGATTGAAATCTAAAAGTTTTTAAACACTTAAGTCACATAAGATTTTAAATAACTTCTACGCTTTATATCAGAACACATTAGTTTGTGAAAATCTCTGATTTTCTTCTTTGGTCTTTTAAATATTTGGGTGGAATAATTGGACTTATTTGATTATTAAAATTAAATTTATGCAACAGGTTTTGTATCTTTTGCGGATAAAAACTTTTTAAAACCTGTAACCATAGAAATCGGATATGAGGAAATATTTTTTTAGTGTATTGTTCGGGGTTTTATTTTCTGTTCCCGCATTCGGATGCCTGAACGGAGAAACACTGCATCTCGAAGACGGAACCATTCTCTATGAAGACTATGAAGGATATGTTCCTTATGGTCATTCTTTTACCAATACCGAAGAACTGAATAAAATACTGTTATCGCTGGAAAAAGGCTACAGGGAAACAGGAAAACTGAATTACCTTTCAGATAAAGGACTGATCCTTATTATTCAGGGAAAATATAAGGAAGCCATTGAACTTTACAAAAAGATTGAAAAAGCGGAACCCAACCGATATTCTACCGCTTCCAATATCGGGACCGCTTATGAACTGATCGGGAATAATGCCGAAGCGCTGCGCTGGATCGAAAAAGCAGTAAAAATAAACCCTAATTCTCACTACGGCTCCGAATGGATTCACATCAATATTCTGAAAGCCAAAATGAAAGGCGGAAAGTTGATCAATTCCAGATTTTTAATCGGTATGGATTTCGGAAATGAAAAATTTCCTGAATCGGAAAGAGATGACGAGAAACTTTTTGTTTTGAGAAAGCAATTGTATTATCAGCTTAATGAGAGGGTTTCTTTTGTAAAACCTGAAGATAAAATCGTAGCACAGCTTTTATTTGATCTCGGGAATATTTCTTACCTGATGCGGGAAAAAGAAGAAGCTACAGAAACTTATAAAATGGCAAAAGAGTACGGTTTTAATAAGCCTGTTCTGGAAGAAAGACTGGCTTTGTATACACCGCCGGTAATCGATCATGTACAAAAGAAAGCGATTAAGGAAATTAAGTTTCAGACCAAAGCCATACGAAGAACCGAACTGATTAGTTTTTGTATAGCAATCGCGTATCTGCTTTTTTCGGGAGTGATCGTTTTTGTATTCAGAAAGAAAATTTTTTAATCTCAACTTGTTTTTATGAATAAAATATTTTATATTTTTCTATTTCTGGCTCTGGTTTCCTGTAAAAAAGATCATGAGGTGAAAAAGGACGAATGGGATTATTTAAACAGCAGTTTTAACAACAAAGAAAACCTGAGCGATCTTACGATGCACTGTATGTATGATCTGTTTTCTGTAAAAAGGATCAATGATTCATTGTTCTACATCAGGCTTGATGAATTTCAGGGATGGAAAAAAGATTACAGAATCTATGAAGATACCGTAAAATTAAGCGAGAATAAAAAGATTACAGATTCATTAGGAAATCAGAAAAAACAGATCTTAAGATTTTCGAACAATCATGATGTAGATCTTGAAATTGATATTCATAAAATTGCAGTGCATTTCGACTCGGTTTCTCTCTACGAATATAACGGAAGAGTAAGCATCAATAACAAAAAGCTTCGGTATACCTGCAAAGATTTATTTGTAAAGTAAAAATTGTTTTTCCTCAGTAAAATGATATTTTTGAAGGATGAAATTATTCACGATAAAGCAAATTTTATCTTCTTGTCAGCTTTTAGATGAAGCAGGGAATATCGTTGCGGAAAGGCTGGCTAATTTTGTTTTCTCAACTAATGAAAGACTGAAAATCAAAGATCAGATATACAGGATTAAATATTCAGTTTTTTTTGGGATAAAACTCAATACTTTGATGAAAAGGGAAATGTTGTCGTAATGATTGATCGCGTAAACCAAAGAATATTTCATTATCAGGATCAATATACCGAAATATATTTCTACAGATCAAAGGGTTTTATCAACATAACTGTTTCTTTATACCGTTTTCAGGATGATGCTTTAATGATGACATTCAGCTTCAGAAATTCTTTTTTTAAACAAAAGCCGAAGATCGAAACAGCAGATGATTTCAACAATCCATTGCTTTTAACCATGTTTTTTCATCACAATCTCAGAGAATCTGAAGATTAATTTGATGGCAATTTTTTTTGAAATGATTTTTTAGATAACAATCGTTTTAAATTTAACCACGAAAGCCATAAAGGAAATCTGTCATTCAGAATGAAATTTTGCGTAGCATTATGGAATGAAGAATCTCTTAGTATGAAGTAATTTGAGATTTTTCGACTCCACTTCGTTTCGCTCAAATTGACAGCTTTGCAGGTTGAAGAGTTTTTAAACACTTAAGTCACATAAGATTTTATAATAATTTCTACGCTTTAGATCAGAACACATTAGTTTATGAAAATCTTTGATTTTCTTCTTATGTGAACTTCTAATTATTTTATTAAACTAAACTTATGTGACTTAAGTGTTATATTTTAAAACAGTAAAATCACTCTGTCATTCAGAATGAAATTTTGCGAAGCATTATGCAATGAAGAATCTTTTAATATGAGATTTTTCGACTCCACTTTGTTTCGCTCAAAATGACAGTGTTGCAGATTGAAATATAAAAGTTTTTAAACACATTAGTCACATAAGATTTTAAATAATTTCTACGCTTTATATCAGAGCACATTAGTTTATGAAAATCTTCGATTTTCTTCTTATGTGAACTTCTAATTATTTATTAAACTAAACTTATGTGACTAATGTGTTATATTTTAAAAAAGTAAAACTGTCATTCTGAAAGGAATTTTGCGAAGCATTATGCAATGAAGAATCTTTTAATATGAGATTTTTCGACTCCACTTCGTTGCGCTCAAAATGACAGCTTTGCAGGTTGAAGAATTTTTAAACACTTAAGTCAAATAAGATTTTAAATAATTTAAGCTTTAGATCAGAACACATTAGTTTATGAAAATCTTTGATTTTCTTATTATGTGATCTTGTAAATATTTATTTAAACTAAACTTATGTGACTAATGTGTTATATTTTAAAACAGTAAAATCACTCTGTCATTCAGAATGAAATTTTGCGAAGCATTATGTAATGAAGAATCTCTTAAAATGCAGTTATTTGAAATTTTTCGGCTCCACTTTGTTGCGCTCAAAATGACAGTGTCACACATTAAAAGTAAGAGTTTTTAAACACTTAATTCACATAAGATTTTAAATAATTTAAGCATTATATCAGAACACTTTAGTTTATGAAAATCTTTGATTTTCTTCTTATGTGGTTTTGTAAATATTTATTTAAACTAAACTTATGTGACTAATGTGTTATATTTTAAAACAGTAAAACTGTCATTCAGAAAGGAATTTTGCGAAGCAATATGCAATGAAGAATCTCTTATTATGAAGTAATTTGAGATTTTTCGACTCCACTTCGTTCCGCTCAAAATGACAGTGTTGCAGCTTAAGAAGGCTTTTTTTAACCACAAAAGCCACAAAAGATTTTGATACCTTATTAAAGTTAACAAGTGTAAGAATAAAAGAGCGCAACAGTTTTAAAAAAATCTTTGATTTTTATGCTTTTGAGGGCTTTGATTATTCTGGAAATTCGTTTTATCATTATCTTTTGTGCCTTTTGTGGTTTAAAAAAAGTGATCATATTTAGCTTGTTTTTTACAATTTTCAGCGCTGAAAAACCATAATAAAATTGTAATTTTCGGTAAATAAAAAATATGAAGAAACTCGGGATCATCGGTTGTGGCTGGTTGGGAAATAATTTGGCGGAGCATCTGTCTAAAAACTATGAAATTTTTGCGACCACTACAACAGAATCAAAACTGGATGTTCTGAAATCTAAAGGATATCATGTGGATCTGGTAAAATTTTCCGATGAAATTGATGCTGACATGAAACCGTGGAAAATAGCTTCTGAACTGGACGCCATTATTGTTGCCGTTCCTTTTTCGGGACTCAGAGGCTCCAGAATTCCGATGACGGGAAAAAGGGAAAACCTGCTTCGTTTTATAGGAGATTTTAACCGTCAGATTTTTTATACAAGTTCCACAGGCGTTTATCCGGATATCGAAAAAGAATTTACAGAGGATGATCTTCCGGAAGTGGAAAGCGAAAGCTTTATTCTGGAGAAATTTCCTCAAACCAATATTTTGAGACTGGGCGGTTTAATGGGTGGTGAAAGACTGCTGAAAAACTACAATATATCTCATCTGGATCAGTTGGTGAATCATATTCATTATGCAGACATCTGTTCGGTTGTTGAAAAAATGTTAGACCAGAAATCTCAGGCTAAAGTTTATAATATTGTTGCGCCGATTCATCCCAACAAAGAAGAAGTCATCAATGCGCAGAAAGATCTGCCTTACGAAGGAGAAAGAAGAACTACGGGAAGAATAATTTCCCCTGCAAAATTAATGGAAGAACTGAATTTTGAATTTCAGTACCCCGATCCGAGATATTTTCACCTGAATGTAAATAATTAATGAAAATGATGACTGTTTTATCTTGCGGACCTATTTTTGAGCCTTTAATGGGGGTGCTGTTTTCTACGGTTAGCTGTATTGGAATTCTGATATTTTTAGCGGTTCGTTTCTTTAAAGGCGAAACTTATACCCTGTTGAAAAATTCAGGAACCGCGAACAAAACCTTCAGTATTATTCTGTATGGTGCAGCAGGAATTGTAGTGACGGCTTTTGTCTGGTTTATTCTCACCTTTATGTTTACGGCACTTGTTTTCTGGTATACCAAGAATTTTTAGAGTTTTTGACTTAAATTTTAAAGTAAAAAGATCCTTCTACAATCTCAGCGTGACTTCTCCGGTACAGACTGTTATTTTCAACGGTGTAACACTGAGCCTGTAGAAGGTTTATGATAAAATAATTGACAGGTAATTTATTCTATCTGTTCATTAATATGTTTTCAATCGATTCTAAAATTTCTTTTTCAATATTTTCTTCGGTAATTGTTTCCAGAGTATATTTCTGCTCTTTGAAAGCGGCGGTTCCGGTTCCGTTCTGGAAGATGGTGTCCTGATGAATTCCGATGCGTTTCAGATTTTTATCGGCAACGAACATGATGTGCGGAAATTTATCATTCGCGTAAAAATTAGATTCCACATTTCTGGAAATCTGAAGTTTCATATGGGTTTGCGAATTGACGCCCAAACCGTTTTTATTTTCTTCATTAAAAGTTACTTTACAGCCAAATCCGTTTTCTCTCAGCATCCTTCTGAATTCCTGCATTTTGGGTTCGATGAGGTTTTTACTCAGTGTTCTGAACCCTTCAATAAACATATCTTCCTCGCTTTTCTTCTTGGCAAGACTTTCCTGCAGTTTTTGTTCTTCCGTTTTTAAATTGGAAAACAGAGAATTGAGCCGTTCTATATTTTCTTCCTTCATGGTAATTAAAAATCAATAAATAATTGTCCTGTTTTTAAGTTCCGAAATATCGTAAAATTTTTTGAGTAGATTGATATGTTACATCCAAACTTAAATTATTATCCCCATCTTTTTGTTACTCTTAACTTCGTTGAATCTTCGGTTTGCATTTAATGAAAATTTTGATCCGATTTAAAAAAATCATTCCCTTTTCCAACCTTTTCATCAAACCATGCATCTTTATAAGAAAAGATCAGTATGAAAATCACGATACCAAAACCATGTCACGAAAACTGGGAAATGATGACACCCGAAGACAAAGGACGATTTTGTGCAGTCTGTTCAAAAACCGTAAGAGACTTCACCAACGCTTCGGATGAAGAAATCATCAATGTTTTTTCCACCACATCAGAAAATATCTGTGGAAATTTCAACGAATCTCAACTCGACAGAGATCTGCAGTATTCTTACCTCAATTCGCTGCTTACCAAATTTGCGGTAGGCTTTGTTTTTACAACAGCGGGTTTTGTCGCACTGAATGCGCAGAAGAAAATGGTTAATGATTCTGTAAAAGCGGAAATGATAGATGAGGTTATTCTCACAGGATTTACTACTAAGAAAGAATCTAAACAAATGGTTACAGGTATTACAACAGTAACTTCTGAAGAACATCCGGCTGAAAAATCTGCAGCTCAATTAAGAGGAATGACTTCTGGTGTAAAGATAAGTGATACAATTCATTCGGACAGGCTGATTCTCGGAGGCATTCATTCCGTTAAAATTGATGATTACAGACCTTTGTATGTTCTGGACGGAAAGATCATCAGTGAAAAGAAGTTCCGGAAATTAGACCAGAAGTCCATAAAAACAATGAATATTTTGAAGGGAGCTTCAGCAACTGCAATTTATGGTGAGAAAGGAAAAAACGGAGTTATTCTGGTAAAGACGAAATGATTTTTTCAATGTAAATAATTTTTTAATGTAATAGCAAAAAGGACTATACTAATCAAAAATTTTTAATTGATATGGCTGTCATTTTGAGCGCAACAAAGTGGAGTCGAAAAATCTAAAGTAACTGCATTTTAATAGATTCTTCATTGCATAATGCTTCGCAAAATTCCTTTCAGAATGACAGTTTTACTTTTTTAAAATATAACACATTAGTCACATAAGTTTAGTTTAATAAATAATTAGAAGTTCACATAAGAAGAAAATCGAAGATTTTCATAAACTAATGTGTTCTAATATAATGCTTAATTTATTTAAAATCTTATGTGACTAATGTGTTTAAAAACTTTTAGATTTCAATCTGCAACACTGTCATTTTGAGCGCAACGAAGTGGAGTCGAAAAATCTAAAAATAACTGCATCTTAATAGATTCTTCATTGCATAATGCTTCGCAAAATTTCATTCTGAATGACAGGATTTTTAAATATAACATTTAAGTCACATAAGTCTAGTTTAATAAAATAATTAGAAGTTCACATAAGAAGAAAATCGAAGATTTTCACAAACTAATGTGCTCTGATATAAAGCGTAGAAATTATTTAAAATCTTATGTGACTTAAGTGTTTGAAAACTTTTATATTTCAATCTGCAACACTGTCATTTTGAGTGCAACGAAGTGGAGTCGAAAAATCTCAAATAACTCCATTTTAAGAGATTCTACATAGCATAATGCTGCGCAAAATTCCATTCAGAATGACAGGATTTTTAAATATAACACTTAAGTCACATAAGTCTAGTTTAATAAAATAATTAGAAGTTCACATGAGAAGAAAATCGAAGATTTTCACAAACTAATGTGCTCTGATATAAAGCGTAGAAATTATTATAAAATCTTATGTGACTAATGTGTTTAAAAACTTTTAGATTTCAATCTGCAACACTGTCATTTTTAGCGCAACGAAGTGAAGCCGAAAAACCTCAAAAAACTGCATTTTAATAGATTATTCATTGCATTATACTTCGCAAAATTTCATTCTGAATGACAGGATTTTTAAATATAACACTTAAGTCACATAAGTCTAGTTTAATAAAATAATTAGAAGTTCACATAAGAAGAAAATCGAAGATTTTCATAAACTAATGTGTTCTAATATAATGCTTAATCTATTTAAAATCTTATGTGACTTAGGTGTTAAAAACTCTTCAACCTGCAAGGCTGTCATTTTGAGTGCAACGAAGTGGAGTCGAAAAATCTAAAAATAACTGTATCTTAATAGATTCTTCATTGCATAATGCTTCGCAAAATTCCTTTCAGAATGACAGTTTTACTTTTTTAAAATATAACACATTAGTCACATAAGTTTAGTTTAATGAAATATTTAGTAGATCACATAAGAAGAAAATCGAAGATTTTCACAAACTAATGTGCTCTGATATAAAGCGTAGAAATTATTTAAAATCTTATGTGACTAATGTGTTTAAAAACTCTTTCATTTAATCTGCAACACTGTCATTTTGAGCGCAACGAAGCGAAGCCAAAAAACCTCAAAAACTACATCTTAAAAGATTCTTCATTGCATAATGCTTTGCGAAATTTCATTCTGAATGACAGAGCAATTTTATTATTTTAAATATAACACATTAGTCACATGAGTTTTTATTTTCAATACTTGAAGATCACAGAAGAAGAAAATGATAGATGTCCGTAATCTAGAAGCGGAATGTTAATTTTTGTTTTAAATAGAGCAAATCTATTACGAAGGTCTTTTTAAAATCGATTTTTAGGTCTACCTTTAGTATAGACAAATTTTAACCTTATCATTATTAAAAAAATAAAAGATTTATGAGTTCAGCAAACAGCCCGTTATTTCATGAAATATTCAAATCCGAAAACGAAATCCCAGAAGAATATAAAGTTCCCGAAATTCATCAGCGGGAATACCTTCTTAACGGAGAACTAGTAGAATGGAATGGCGATGTGCAGAATATTTATTCTCCGGTCTGTATTCGTACAGAAAATGGTCTGGAGAGAAAACTGTTGGGAAGCATCCCGAATATCGGTCCCGATGAAGCCATGAAAGTTTTGGATGCCTGCGTAAAAGCGTATGACAACGGACTGGGAGAGTGGCCAACAATGTCTGTGGAAGGGAGAATAAAATGTATGCAGAAATTTGTATACTTAATGATTCAGCAGAGAGATCTTGTGATCAGATTGCTGATGTGGGAGATCGGGAAAACGTTGGCAGATTCTACGAAAGAATTCGACAGAACGGTGGATTACATCAACCAGACGATTGATGCACTAAAAGATCTCGACAGAGAATCTTCCCGTTTTCAGCAGGCGGAAGGAACAATTGCCCAAATCAGAAGAGCGCCGCTTGGTGTGGTGTTAAGCATGGGACCTTTCAATTATCCTTTAAATGAAATCTTCACGACGCTGATTCCGGCGTTGATTATGGGAAATACGATTCTGTTTAAACTTCCAAAACATGGTGTTTTAGCACATTACCCTTTATTAAATGCTTTTAAAGAAGCTTTCCCGAAAGGAACGGTAAATACGTTGTACGGAAAAGGTTCTGAAATTATTACGCCGATCATGGAAAGCGGAAAAGTGAATGTTCTTGCGTTCATCGGATCAAGTAAAGTTGCGAACGGACTGAAAAAACTGCATCCGAAAGTTAATCGTTTAAGAGCGATTTTAAGTTTAGATGCTAAGAATGCGGCTATCGTTACAAAACACGCTAATCTGGATGTTGCGGTGAGTGAATGTATTTTGGGATCTCTTTCTTTTAACGGACAGAGATGCACCGCTTTAAAATTAATTTTCGTTCAGAAAGAGGTGGCAGAAGAGTTTACCCGCAAATTAACGGAAGCTGTTTCGGCAATGAAACCGGGACTTCCATGGGAAAAGGATGTGAAAATTACTCCGCTTCCGGAAGTGAATAAGCCTTCTTACCTGAAAGAGTGTATATATGATGCGCTGTCGAAAGGTGCTAAAGTTTTAAATGAAAACGGTGGTTTTACAGAAGAATCTTTTGTTTTTCCGGCAGTCGTTTATCCGGTAAATCATGAAATGAAGCTGTATCATGAAGAGCAGTTCGGTCCTGTAATTCCGGTGGTTCCTTTTGATGATATCGAGGAACCCATCGATTATCAGGTTCATGCAGATCACGGAATGCAGGTGAGTATTTTCAGTGAAGATGCGATGGAAGTTTCCAGATTAATCGATCCTTTTGTGAATCTGGTAAGCCGAGTGAATATCAATTGTCAGGCTCAGCGCGGACCGGATGTTTTTCCGTTCACCGGAAGAAAAGACAGTGCGGAAGGAACGCTTTCTGTTTTTGATGCGCTTCGTTCGTTTTCAATCCGTTCTCTGGTTGCTGCAAAAGTTACAGATTCCAATAAAAATCTACTGAACACGATTGTAAGAGATCATGATTCTAATTTCCTGAGTACGGATTATATTTTTTAATCACTGATCTTTTAACCTGATTTTGAAACTTGTTTAAACTTTTATAACCACAAAGTCACAAGTTAACAAGCGTAAAAGTTTTTGTTTAAACACATAAGCCACATAAGATTTTTATAATAATTTCTAATCTTTATATCAGAACACATTAATGTATGAAAATCTTTGATTTTCTTCTTTTAAGCAATTTGATTATTCTTAAGCCTAGCTTTATTTTTTTCGGCTTAATTTGAAATTAGTTAAATAAAGACCATAAAACAAAATCCGCAATCTGAAAGGACTGCGGATTATTTGATTAGTAAAAATCAAAAACATATATTTGGAAGAAAAGTTATTTTTCCGTTAAAAATCTGCTGATAATACTGTTTAAATCATCTGCGTGGGTTACATTTAAACCGTGAGGCGCACCTTCAATGATAACAAATTCATTATTGGCAATTCCCTGTGCAGCCTGTTTTCCCGCAGTATCAATCGGAACAATATTATCCGAGTCTCCATGAACAATCAGTGTTCTTACATTGACGTTGGCTAACTCGGGACGGAAATCTGTGTTTGCCCAGCTTTCAGCACATTTTATGGTGGCAATAGGATTGGCAAAAGAAGCAATTGCCCAGTCGAAATCCAGTTGTTTCTGGCTCACAGGCTTTGAAAGCATTCCGAAATTATAAAAATCTTTGTGGAAAGATTCAAGGAAAGTGATTCGGTCTGTTTTCAGCGCATTCATGATCTCGTCAAGTTTTTCCTGAGGAACTCCGTCCGGATTGTCTTCTTTCTGTTTTACAATCGGAATGATGGATGAAATTAAAGCAACTTTATCAACATTTTCTGAACCGTAATTCGTTAAATAACGCACGACTTCTCCACCTCCCATAGAGAATCCGAAGAGGATAACATTTTTAAGGTCTAACTGTGAGATGATTTCATGAAGATCTTTTGCCAGTCCGTCATAATCGTATCCGTCATAAGTTGGTGAAGATTTTCCGAAACCTTTTCTGTCGTATGCGATCACGCGATATCCTAAATTTAAAAGCACCGGAATCTGCATTTCCCACGATTTTCCGCTTAACGGCCATCCGTGGATTAAAATAATGGGTTGTCCTGATCCGAAATCTTCATAGTAAAGCTGGACGTTCTGATCGTCTTGTTTTGTAATGTAAGGCATATTTATATTTTTGGTGTGATTCAGGAATTCCAAATATTAAGCCATAAATAATAATGTGGTATGTAAAAAATTAAAATAATTATTGTAACAAAATGCAGCATTTCCTACTAACTGAAACATAGCCTAAAAAATGTCTTTACTGGAAAAGGAATTCTTAGAGAAAATTGAAAAGCATAAAGGCGTGATTTTCAAGATCTCGAAGATGTACATGGATAATCCCGACGATCAGAATGATCTCTATCAGGAGATCATCTATCAGGCGTGGAAATCCTACAGCGATTTTCAGAAAAAAAGTGAATTTTCCACATGGCTGTACAGAACCGCCCTTAATACCGCCATTGTCTTTCTCCGAAGCGAAAAAAAACGTAGTTTTATACAGAATCAGAGCATAGAAAATCTCCGTGTTCAGCAGGAATCTTATAATGATGCAGAGGATAGGAATATGAAAATGATGTATGAAGCGATCCATCAGCTCAGTCCTATTGACAAAGCGTTGATTTTTTTCTATCTGGAAGATTTTCCGGGTAAGGAGATAGCCAGACAACTGGGAATAACGGAAGTAAACGCAAGAGTGAAGCTGAACCGGGCGAAAACAAAACTGAAAGAAATTATCGAAAAACAAACGGCTCTCTAAACTATAAGGTATGAAATTAGAAAATTTTAAAGAACTCTGGGAAAAAGATCATCAGGAGCTTCCGGAAATTTCTTTGGAAAAGCAGAACGAAATACATTCGCCACTGGAAATGATCAGAATCAACATGAAAACTGAATTCTGGCTGATGATTCTCACGCTTCCCATGCTTTTAATAGGATTTCCTTTTGCAACGGAAGATTTTAATGTAAAGACAATTTCGATATTAGTCGCTGTTCTTACGTTAGGGATTATCATCTATTTTTATTCAAGATTCATTAAGCTGTATAAAATGCTGAAAAAGACAAGTATTAATACCAATTATGATCTTTTCAACCTCAAAACACAACTTTTGGTTTCTAAGGAAATTTATATTTCATACTACATCTCTTATATTCCTTTAGCGTTTGTTTCTTCTCTTGAGCAGATTGATTTTCAGTTTAATATGGATTACCATTTTGCTGTTTTTGTCGTCAGTTTTTTGATCGCCATTTTTGTTTTGTTTATTTTAATAAAGTACTGGATCTACTATATGTACGGAAAATACATTGAAGATGTTATATGTCTTGTGGATGAACTTAATGGCGTTGAAGTAGAAATGAAACAAAGAAAGAACAGAGATAAAACGTGGTTTGAACGTTTCCGGAAATATTTCATCAAAAAATTCGGAATTAAAGGAAATATCCTGAACACGGTATTGTGGTTTGCTTCCGCTTATGTTTTCATTATTGTATTTTTAACGATTGTCTTATTGGTAGTTATTCTAATTGGCGCAAAGCTTGATTTCATCGACTTGCATATCCTTCAAAAAGCTTTAAACAAAGGGAATTAAAAAAATAAATATTCTTAATTTAATAGAATTGCTGTCTTTTTTGTAACAAACTTTATCTTTTCCTACTAACTGTCAGATTTAATCAAAAAAGAATAATATGAAAAAGACAGTTACAATTGTTAAAGCATTGATTTTTTCATTTGCTATCGGTATTGCACCGCTTTCTTTGGTAAAGGCTCAGAAAAAAGAACGTACAGAGCTTTCTGTGAAAAATTTTCCTAAGCGTATTACTACTTCATCAATGGGGAATTTCAGTGCTGATTTCAGCGGGCAGAATATTCCTTCGGATTATCTTATTAATCATTTAGGAGAGTGGCTGGGAAGTAATGGAGATCATTCTTTTTCACTGGTAAAAACTGCTACGGATGAATTGGGAATTAAACATTCTGTATATCAGCATTATTTTAAAAATACTAAAGTAATGGATGATGTTATTTCTGTTCATGAAAAAGATGGAATGGTAACTTTTGTGAATGGTGAGTTTATAAATAGTACAGATTTTAATACCGCGGCACAACTTTCTGATCAGGAAGTAAAACAGATTATTTCTAATGAAAAAAATACATCTTCTGAAAATCTGACATTCGGAACAGCAGAAAACGTAATTGCAAAAGTGTATGCCGGTAAAGATGTGAAGCTTTATAACACCACTACTGTAGCTACTTCCTCATTAAAACCTCTTTTCTCTGAGGTGATCTATATTGATAATAATACAAAAAAAATTGTAAAAACACTTTCGCAGATTTATCATGCAGATACTCCTTCTGTAAGTACAACATACTACAAAGGCAACCAGTCTATTACAGTAGATTCTTACAATGGAAGTTACAGACTGCTCGATAATGCAAGAAAAATCCATACGTATGATGCTACCGGTTTTACAGGACAGCTTGGTCTCGATGCAGGGGGAAATCTTGTATTGGCAGGTTCTACGGAATATACAAACAGTTCTGCGAATTTTACTTCAGCAGCCACAAAAGCTCCGGTAGAAGTTCACTGGGCGATAAAATCTTCTTATGACTATTATCTTAATAAATTTAACAGAAATAGTTTTGACGGAAACGGTTCTGCCATCAATAATTATTATAATATGGATTTTTCGAAGCTTAGTTCTTCGTATCCTGCAGGATATGGCTTTAATGCAACCGCTGTAAAATTGGCAAACGGAATGCAATTTATGGCTTTTGGTAACGGAAACCTTCCTGGTTCTCCCGGAGCAACCAATACTCTGGCTTCCATTGATGTGGGCGGTCATGAATATTCTCACATGATTATCGATAGAAATGGAACGGGAGGTCTAAATTATCAGTCAGAATCAGGAGCGTTGAATGAATCTTTTGCAGATATTTTTGGAACAGCGATTGAATTTTACGGAGCTCCAGCTTCTGCTAACTGGACGGTTGGCGAAGGTGTTCTTAATGTTTCTCCGGGATATATAAGAAGCTTGTCTAATCCTAATTCCGCTAATCCTGCTTTAGGTCAGCAACCCGATACCTACAACGGAACTTATTGGGTGAGTGTGGTAGGATGTACACCTTCCGGACAGACAAATGATTACTGCGGAGTACATACCAACAGCGGAGTAGGCAACTATTGGTTTTATCTTCTTTCTCAAGGCGGATCTGGAACCAATGACTTGGGAACAGCGTTTAATGTTACAGGAATAACACTGGCAAAAGCAGAAAAGATTGCTTACAAAACTTTAACAACTTATCTCACGCCAA
The DNA here is from genome assembly GCF_900156825.1 of Chryseobacterium gambrini. Taxonomy (GTDB): domain Bacteria; phylum Bacteroidota; class Bacteroidia; order Flavobacteriales; family Weeksellaceae; genus Chryseobacterium; species Chryseobacterium gambrini. The sequence continues at coordinate 80,103 of NZ_FTOV01000009.1, forward strand.
ACAGTACTTTTCTGGATGCTTATAATGGAACAAAACAAGCGGCTGCAGACCTATTCGGAGCAAATGCACCCGAAATACAACAGGTTGAAAATGCTTGGTGTGCAGTGGGGGTAGGTAATTGTCAAACCATTCTTGCCGTGAAAGATACTTCAGAAATTTCAAATGAAATCAGAGTTTATCCAAATCCTGTTAAAAACGGAGTGTTCACCATTGAAAATACTAAGAATGATGCAACCTTCGAAATTTATGATGTTTCAGGAAAACTTGTAAAACAGGATGAAAAATTAAATAAAGGAACCAATAAAATTAATATTTCTGGGTTCCAAAAAGGAATTTACATCATTAAAATTAGTGTAAATGGTACTGCTGTTTCTAAAAAGATAGTAGTAGAATAAGTTTTCAGCATCAAAAAAAACACAATGAATGCCCGGCGGAATATTTCTGCCGGTTTTTTTGTTAAAAAAAATCTTTAAATGTTCTATGTTACCCTGCAACTATAATTCTACGAAATGTTTAAACAGATTTAAATAAAAAAACTGTAACATTTTTATGAAGGGCAAACTAATTCTATAGAGCGTAAAATTATGACCTCATTAGAACACGAATTTTTAAGAGAAATAGAAAAACATAAAGGAATCATTTTTAAGATTTCTAAAATGTACATGGACGAAAAAGAAGACCGCGATGATCTTTTTCAGGAGATCACCTATCAGGTATGGAAAGCGTATCCCAAATTTAAAGGAGAAAGCGAATTTTCGACCTGGCTGTACAGAATTGCCCTGAATACAGCCATTATTTTTCTTAAAAACGAAAAAAGAAGGAATTTTATAGGAAATGAAGATTTTTTGGAATATAAAATCATTCAGGAAGAATTTGATCATGAAAAAGAAGAAAAACTGAATGCCATGTATAAAGCCATTCATCAGTTGAATCCTATTGATAAAGCTTTTATTTTCTATTATCTCGAAGATTTTTCCGGAAAGCAGATTGCTGAACAGATGGGGATTTCCGAAGGAAATGTAAGGGTAAAAATGAACCGCGCCAAAAACAAGCTGAAAAGATATCTTAAACGAAAATAAATAATAACATTTAAATCAGACATCATGAATATAGACGACCTTAAAAATACATGGAATGAAGATCATTCTTTTGGAGAAACCCCTGAAATAAGCATCGAACAGAAAAACAGAATTCATCTTCCGCTGGAAAAAATTCGTAAAAATATGCGGATGGAATTTTGGTCTACCGTGGCAATTTTTGTTTTTGCTTTTGCCTTAATTGCCGTCTGTGCAGGATCTTTTAAGTTTAAATTTTACATCACGATTCTTATAGGATCCATGGTTTTTGTAACCTTTTTCTTCTACAGTCAGTTTTTTAAGCTGTATAAAAACATGAGCCAGACGATGATGAAAACGTATGACAGTTTGCAGGATCTTTTGCATCAGTTTAACCTGAATAAGCAATACTATTTGTCTTTTTATCTTGCTTTTGTCCCGTTTTTAGTCTGCGAACTTATTATCGTTCTGGAGTTTATACCAAGACCGGTTCCTTTATCGGATACACAGATTGCCATCACGTTAATTTCTACCATGATTATCACGATGCCTTTGCTGCTTTTATTGGGGAAACTTTGGTTTAATGTGTTCTACGGAAAATATATCAAGCAGATTGAAACGCTTTTCTCTGAACTGAAAAAATAAATTTTGATTGGTTTTCGGCGGCGAAGCCGCCGAAAACCTTTACTGCGTATAATAAGCCGGAAATTCACGCAAAATCGAATACAGATCCCGCCATTCAAAATAAGCCGGACTTGCCGAACTTACTTCTTCAAAGCCTTGATCTTCAAACAGTTTTTTGGTTCGGGTAACATGGAAATATTGGGAAACAACGATAATGCTCTTAAAATGTAATTTGGGTTCAAGTTTAAGCGTATTTTCAACGGTCAATCTTGTGTTATCTCCTTTATTGTCAACGATAATTACAGAATCAGGAATTCCTTTGCTAAGGAGAAACTCTTTCATTTTATCCCCTTCGTAAAATCCTTCCTTTCCCAATCCGCCACTCACGAGAATCTTTTGGATTCTGTGTTGCTGATACAACGCAATTCCGGTTTCCAGACGTTTTTCAAGCCTTGTCGATAAAGTCCCGTCTTCATTCACTTTATTTCCCAGAATAACGGCAAGATCGGCACGTTTTCCCTGATCAGAAAAACCATCAGTGATAATATAAATGGAGTGAATGATAAACCATAAAAACAGAGCAGTAGCTATGATTTTTAAGATTTTTAAAATACTTTTTGACATCAGTTATGGACGTTTTTCTTTTTCAATTTCGTTGATTATCCAATCCAGTTGCGGATCTTTTTTCTCAAGAATATCCTCCATGGTTTCAGAAACTTTTACATCCGGAACAACACCCTTTTGAGTATCAGTAAACGTAATATTGGGCTGTACCAGAAGAACACCGATGGGCAGATCGATCTTGGAATTAGGCAGCGTTTGAAAAGAATAAAATCCCGCAACCGTACCGTCATTAGCTCCTCCGGTTTCCTCACCTACAAGAACTGCTTTCTTATCATTTTTAAGCTTTGAGGTTAAAATAGAAGAAGCTGAAAAACTCGAGCCATTAATCAGCACAAAAACTTTACCTTTAAAAACATCATTTTTAGGTTTAGATACTTTGTCGGCTCTCGTTTTGTAATAAAATTTGCCGTCTTTTTTATACGTGCTGAAAGTCTGTCCGAAGAAAAATGCAGGATACATCAATGTTTTGAAAGCATACTGCAAAAAACCGGATTTTCTGAAATAATTGGTTTTCAGAGGCGACGATTTCGAGATTACCTGTGACGGTTTTATCAGCGTGTACGGCTCAGAACTAAGATAAGAATACAGATTATTAATTTCTTCAAGCGAACCTCCGTAATTGTTCCGAATATCAATAATTAAATATTTTGCATCCGCTTTTTTAATCTTTCTGAACGTTTCTTTATAAAACTTCGAAGAAAAAACACCCGAAAAACTTTTCACCTGAATGTAAGCAATTGTACTGTCCTGATCTAAAAATTTAAAATTCCGGTTATAAGAATTGCTCAAAGCAACATAATCATTTACTTTTTTCTCCTGCGTCCGCTTTTTGTTTTCCTGGTCTTTCTTGAGATCCTCGTCAGATTTTGATTCCCTTGTGAGTTCATAAGTCCTCTTTTCTCCATGATAAAGCGTTTCCAGAGTTGCGCGGTCTTCGTAGCCTTTTTCCGCAACATAATAATTGAAGAAAACATCTTTCAGGAAATAAGGCTGAAAAGTCGTGTTGAAACCATCACTGCTGATCAGTTTTTTATACCGTTTAATATATTCAGAAACAGGAACCTTATCAATCAAGAGAATTTCTGTTCCCGGCTTTATATTTTGGATCGAATCTTTATTTTCGATAATGTAAAGCCTGTCGTTTTTCACATAATATTCAAAACGGCTGAACATTCCTTTTTTCCCTTCCAGTGCTTTAATTTCTTTTTTGTTAATTCTTTTAGACGGAATTCTCAGCGAAAGATGACCTTCCCTTATTTCGGCAATTACAGGCTGCAATTTAAAATAAAACTGAAGCGGCGTAAGCGGCTCCTGAATCGTTTGTTTAAGACTGTCAAACTTAAAATCCAGTGTTTCCTTGGTGATGTACCAATACAGATTTGGGTGCGTTTCCTTCAGTTTAGAATACGCAAAATCAATATCCTCTTTCAGTTTTTCGGGGGAAATACATACTTTCTGCTGCTCATTGTGCTTTTTTACAGACACACAAGAGCATAGCGAGACAATTAATACTAATATGAAATAATTTCTGAGGCGCATTTTCAATTTTACCAATGCTAAAATAATTACTTTACCCCAATGAATTGTTGATGTTTACCATAAACAACTAAAATACTTAAAATTTTAACATATTTCAAATTAAATAAAGCATTTTGGACTTCGCCACTTTGTATTATTAAAATGAAGTTGTTTAAATTCATTTTAAATTTAACCTCAAAAGGGATGTTAATATGCAAATTATTTTTTAAATTTGTTTAAACTATTTTTTGGGAAAACTATTGTTTATCCCGTTCAGACAGGCGAAACCCTGTCTGTATTTTTATTTTCTTCATAATTGATATTGAATTCTTCCTCTTTTTTCCATTTAAGTATTCAACTTAAAAAACTAAAGTGTTACAATCTTTTGCATCTTTTGCGGTAAAAAAGTTTAGACAAGTTTAATAAATGAAACGCAATTGCGAACAAAAAATATTCATAAAAACTCCGAGCAAAAAACTTTGCGAATTTGACGTTAAAAACAATTACTAAAAATTATTCAGATAAAAAATAAAGGAATTTCAGTTTTAAATCGTCATAGCTTATAAAGTCATACATTTGACAATTATTTTAAGAAATGGTTTATACAATTATTGCAGTTGCAGTTGCAGTTTTAGTGGTTTTATTATATTTCGTAATTACAGGACAGGAAGTCTTTGGTGCGGAAGCAAAAGGAGAGAGGTTAAAAAGAATGCAGCAGTCCGCTCATTACAGAGACGGTCAGTTTCAGAACCTCAGCGAAACCCCCTCTCTTGCAGAAGGGTATTCCATGCCTAAAGTAATGTTCGATTTCTTTTTTGCTAAAAAAAATCCGCTTTTGAAACCACTGAAGAATATTCCATCCATTCATACAGATTTAAAAAATCTTCCTAAAAATGAAGATATTTTTGTGTGGTTGGGACATTCTTCGTATTACATTCAGACTGATGGCGTTTCATTTCTTATAGATCCGGTGTTAAGTTCTTACGGTTCGCCGTTTAAGTTTTTCAACAAAGCCTTTTCCGGAGCTGATATTTTTAAGCCAGAAGGTATTCCGGAGCTTGATTATCTGGTGATTACCCACGATCATTACGACCATCTGGATTATCCTACGGTAAAAGCCATTAAAAATAAAGTAAAAAAGGTCATTTTACCATTGGGAGTTGGCGCACATCTGGAAAGATGGGGATATCAACCGGAACAGTTAATAGAAGAAGAGTGGGGAAGTGAAGTTGTTTTAAAAAATAATATCAAAATAATTTATACCCCTGCAAGACATTTTTCAGGAAGAAAAGTAAAACGAAATGTCACACTCTGGACTTCCTATGTTCTGGAAACTCCAACAAAGAAACTGTTTTTAGGCGGAGACAGCGGCTACGATACCCATTTCAAAATGATCGGTGAAAAATACGGACCTTTCGATTATGCATTTATGGAGAACGGACAGTATAATGAAGCATGGAAATACATTCATGCGTTGCCGGAAGACGTTATTCAGGCAAGTATCGAGGTAAAAGCAAAAAATATCATTCCGGTGCATTCGTCCAAATTCGCATTGGCACTCCACGCTTGGAACGAACCGCTGGAAAAAGTAACGAAGCTCGGAAAAGATAAAAATCTTAATATTTTAACACCCATGATCGGCGAACCTGTTGATCTGAATGCTTCAGATAATAAGTTCAGAGTCTGGTGGAAAGACTAATTTACGCGTGCCAAATGTCTTTGTAACGGGCAGGATGATTTTCAAACTGCTGTCTTACAAAATCACATTCAGGATCTACCAGAAGATCTTTTTCTTCGGCATAGCGAACAAGTTCGTCAAGAAGCATTTTGGCATAACCATTCCCCTCATGCTCCTCTTCAAGTTTGGTGTAGTAGACAATTAAAAGTCTGCCGTCGATCTCAATGGACATATAGCCCGACTTTTTTCCGTCAATAAGTATCTGCAATTCATCCTGATACGGAGATACTTCAAATTTTATATTTTCCATACAATTGAGATTTTTCGGTGATTGAAAAAGATTGGAGAACTTTTCTCCTTTTAAAATTACAAATTAAAACTGAAATCTGCGAAAATTTTAAGAATTTTTAAAACCGTTAAGAAAAATTTATGAATAGATTATAAATGTAAGGAAATCAATGATTTATATATGGTTTGATGATCTTTAAAAATGATTAAAAATATTTTGGCATTCAAATTGAAAATTTCTGTACAGTAGAATTTAAATTGAATGAAAGATGAAAAAGTTAATCATAACAATAATGTTGGTAGGAACTTTTGGTTTATCCTACGCACAGACAGATTATTACAACGATTACAGAAGAAGCATTACCGATGTTAACTGGCAGAGTGTAATTTCAGATCTGGTGCTTTCAACAACACAGGCAAACCAGATTTATGCACTGAACGACCGTTACAGAGATTATGATTCCTGGAACAGCGTATATGATAATAATCCTGATCGATGGAGAAATGACCGTTATGTAGAGTTGGAAAGGATTTTAGGAAGGGATAAATATGCTAAGTTTATAAAGGACAAAATCCTGTAGCAGTTTACAATAGGAATAAAAATAATGACAAACGCTATAAACACATGGATAAAAAAGCCAAAGTTTACAGGCACAAACACGGAAAAGGTCATCATTAAAACCAATTAATCAATTATATTTAATCTTAAATGGCTGGTCGAAAGATCAGTCGTTTTTATTTTATCTATGATGATTATTTCATGATTAGATTTATGTTTGAATTTTATAATTTTGAAGCATGGAATCTAATGAAACCGTAAAAGGATTTTACCAGCGCGTCGGTCTGGAATGTATAAAAACTCCCGGAGTAGGACATTTTAATGTCTTTTCACGCGAAAACTGTTCTCTTATTACGCCATACAGCAGAAGAGATTATTATAAAATTTCTCTGATTATCGGGAAAGGAAAGCTGCATTATGCCGATAAATGGATCTATGTGGATCAGCCGGCTTTGCTCTTTTCGAATCCGGTAATTCCTTATTCTTGGGAAGCAGAAGACAATGATCAGAAAGGTTTTTTCTGCCTCTTTACAGATCATTTTGTGCATGACGGAAACCGTCTGGGAAATCTTCAGGATTCCCAGCTCTTCAAAATTGGCGGAACTCCCGTCTTCTTTATCAATGAAGAACAGCAGAAAACCTTTGCCGATATCTTTATTAAAATGATGAACGAAATTCAGTCTGATTATCTTCACAAATATGATATGCTGCGTGCTTACCTTCATCTTCTGATCCACGAAACGATGAAAATGCATCCTGCGGAAAATTTTGAACCTTATCAGAATGCTTCGCAAAGAGTTGCTTCCTTATTCATGGAATTACTGGAAAGACAATTTCCGATTGACAGTCCCGAAAGATTTCTAAAACTCAAAAGTCCGGTGGATTATGCAGAAAGTCTTTCCATTCACGTCAATTCATTAAACCGTTCCGTAAAGGAAATTACGGGAAAAACGACAAGTCAGCAGATTGCGGCTAGAATTATTCAGGAAGCTCATGCCTTATTAAAACATACCGACTGGAATGTTTCTGAAATTGCCTACGGATTAGGCTTTGAAGAACCGGCTTATTTTACCAATTATTTTAAGAAACAAACCGGAATGACGCCCAATGCAGTAAGAACTGCGCTTGTTTGAATTTTATAATTCTTCGTTTGAATTCTATATTGAAATCATTCAGCGGCTGTTATAATTTTGTACTGTAACTTTAAAATCACAAGCTATCATGAAATTTAGAAAATTAGGAAACACCGGAAAAGAATTATCAGCCATCGGTTTGGGATGTATGGGAATGAGCTTTGCTTACGGACCCACAGATGAACAGGAAAGCATCAAAACCCTTCATAAATCGCTAGATCTGGGGATCAACTTTTGGGATACAGCCGATATGTATGCCAACGGAGAAAATGAAAAATTAATTTCAAAAGTTTTGGTTCCGAACCGTGACAAAATTTTTATCGCAACCAAATTCGGATTCCGTTTTAAAGACGGACAAGCCGGTCACAGTGGCGCTCCGGGAACGTATTTTGACGGTTCGCCGGAATGGATTAAAAAGGCAGTGGATTTAAGTCTTCAGCGCCTCAAAATTGATGAAATTGATTTGTATTATGCGCACAGAGTAGACCCGAATATTCCTGTGGAAGAAACGGTAGGTGCAATGGCAGATTTGGTAAAGGCTGGAAAAGTAAAATATTTAGGTTTATCCGAAGCTTCTGCGGAATCGATCAGAAAAGCACATAAAATTCATCCGATTACCGCGCTGCAGTCAGAATATTCCCTGCTTACGAAAGATGTCGAGCGTGAAATTCTGCCTGTAATCCGTGAACTGGGAATCACTTTAGTTCCTTATTCACCTTTAGCACGGGGACTTTTTTCAAATATTAATGAAGTTCAGAACTTTACGGATGGAGATTTCAGAAAATCTTTACCGCGTTATCAGGAAAAATATCTTGAAAATAACAGAAATTTAGCACAGGAAATCAATGATTTTGCTGCTTCAAAAGGCGTAAAAGGAACTCAGCTTGCTTTAGCATGGGTTCTGAATCAGGGAGAGGATATCATTCCGATTCCGGGAACGAAACGCATCCAATATTTAGAAGAAAATATTGAAGCAACCAAAATTGAGCTTTCAGAATCTGATCTGAAAACAATAGATTCTATCTTAAATAAATATCCCGACGTTGGTGAAAGATACAGCGAAGGATCAATGAAATTAGTCAATAATTAAAATTGCATGAATTCAGATTTTCAGGATCTTTTTCCGGAAATCTGGATTTTCAATTGATAATTTTTAACATCAGTAATGGTTACCCTTAAAGAAAAAAACAAATTTATTGCTACGGTTTTAGCATTTGCCGTTATTCCGATGTCCGGACTGGCAACGGATATTTATCTGCCTTCTATGCCGAGTATGGCAACGGAACTGCATCAGACGGAAAGCAATATTCAGCTTACTTTATCCATATTTTTAATCAGCTACGGTCTTACCCAGTTTTTCGCCGGAAGTATTGTAGATTCTTTCGGAAGATATAAAGTTTCCATGATTTCTCTGGCACTTTTTGTCGCCTCTTTTTTAATTACCGCTACAACGCAGAATATTTTTGTGATCTATGCAATGCGTGTTTTGCAGGGTGTTTTGTCTGGCTTTGCAGTCGTTGCCAAAAGAGCTTTTTTTGTGGATGTTTATGAAGGAGAAGAGCGGAAACATTATCTCAGCATCATGACGATTGTCTGGTCGGTTGGACCTATTGTTGCACCGTTTATCGGAGGATATCTGCAGAAAAACTTTGGATGGCAGTCAAATTTTTACGTTTTGGCAGGGTACAGTTTGTTATTGCTGATTCTTGAATTTATATTCTCTGGTGAAACATTAAAAAAGAGAAATCCATTTCATTTGGAATTTCTGATTAAAGAATATAATTCCATGTTCAAAGCTAAAGATTTTTTCTACGGAATGATTATGTGCGGCTTGAGCTACTCAATGATTATGTTTTTTAATCTTTGTGGTTCCTTTATTATTGAGCATAAAATGGGCTATTCCGAAGTTGTGGCAGGATATGTTTCTCTCATTCTCGGTTTTGCATGGATGACGGGCGGATTTTTAGGAAAGGCATTGATTAACAAAGCTTTTTTACCGAAAATAAGAAACGCTAACTTTATTCAGTTGCTTCTGATTGCTGTTATGTTTGCCGCTTCCTCTTTCTCCAATAATATTTACAGTCTGGTTGCGTTTGCTTTTTTAATTCACGTAACAGCAGGATTTATTTTCAACAATTATTTTTCCTACTGTATCGGAAGGTTTCCCAATTCTGCCGGAATTGCAGGAGGTTTGACGGGTGGAGTAGCCTTCATTATTACTTCAGCATTGAGCTATGGAATTGCCGCATTCATAAAACCTCAGGTTCAGCTTCAGGTTGCGGAAGGTTATTTTATTCTGGGACTTTTAGGACTGTTTATTTTAAGCATGATTAAATTCAGAAAAGCTCATGCTTAGAAGTTTATATTTATTTAAATTTTCCACGACATAGTTTTTATAATAAATCCTCTCTTTTCGGGAGGATTTGTTTTTATCTTCCGTGTTTTAATACAAAAAGCCCCTTTATGAAAGGAGCTTCTGTTAAATTATGAATAGATAATTTATTGCTTATATTTGTGTGATTGTATAAGTTCCGGTTGCATCGAAATTAAGGCCAAATTCAATTTTAAAGTTTTTAGGAGTAGAAGTGAGATTTGGGAAATTGATCGCTGCTCCGCTTACATCAAATGATCCATCGTTTAAATTATCACCTAAATCTTCGGGTTCAATACCATTTGGAGCCAATTGAATATAAAAAGAGCCACCGTTAGTATTCGTAACACCATAAACATTTATGGTGAATTTACCGGTTGCGGTACTATAAGTTACATTGGTTGTAGGTGGTGTTCCGTTTGTTGAAGTGAACTGTAATTTTGGAACAAAATTCTCAAAATTAACTCCAATAGTTGTTACAGTAACAAAACCTGTATAAATCTGATAAAATCCGTTAGAAGTTACATTATAACTGCTTCCATTTGCTACAATTGATCCGTAAGAATCAGAACCGTAAGTCTGTGCTCCATTACCAGGGGAAGACAAAAACTTAATCTGAGTATTTGCCTGAAGGTATTTGTATCCGAACTTAGGAATTCCATTTCCTCTTAAAAGTTCTGCAGTTGATGGATTAAACGAATTATATGATCCATACATATACAAATTGGAAGGTACTGTATTTCCTGCAGAGCTGGAATTTGTAGGTAAGCTTAAAGTCCCGGAATCATTCACTCCTAAAGTATAACTTGTTCCATTAGGAGAAGTTAGCGTAATTCCCTGTCCTGCTCCTGTTACAACTGTTTTACTCACTTGTGCATAAGGCACACTCATCAACTGATTTACCCCGACATTCGTATAATTAGAACCTCCTGCAGGATCCATTTCTACCTTAACAAATTTGGCGTTGGTTCCCCAGTTGATCGCTCCAAAGTTTCCTGTAGTAGCCGTTCCCTGTCCGATGTTCAGATTTACCAGACCTTTAGCGTTGGTAGTTTTGTTTTGAGTTTCTGTATATAAAACCGTTCCGTTGGCTGCATTATCCAGGATGCTGATTCTCAAAGAAACGTTTCCGTTAGCAATCGGAGCTCCTGCCGCATTAAAAGCAATCGTCTGATAGCTGAAAGCCTGCGGAACCTGCGCACTTACTAAACTTGCTAAAAATAATCCTATAGTTGCGTAAAGCTTTTTCATGTTCAAATAGTTTTTTTAAGGTTTTTTGATAATTTTAATAGGTTTGATGTCGGAGTTTTTGAAAACGATCATATAAACTCCCTGTTGAAGATGTCTTAAATCCAGTTGTTCAGCATCTAACTTGGTTTTAAAAACAAGCTTTCCCGAAAGATCATAAATTTCCGCACCTTCGATTTTTGATTTTGAATTCAGTTTAACGTAAATGAAATCAGCAGTAGGATTCGGATAAATTTTCACATGGTCTTTTTCAAGTTCTGAAACACCCAAAACCTGTAAAACAGACTGGTAAAACATTCCCATTGTTCCGGAATTCGCTTTGTCAGGATCTGTAGGAATCACATAAATTTCTCCCACCGAATGCGTAAAGTTATCCGCAGAAACCGCTCCCGAGTTCATATTCCCTATCACAGACTGGGCAAAACCAAAAAAAGGAACTCCGAATAAGAATAGAGTAATTTTTTTTCTCATGGTCAATAATTTTAAGGATTGCGAATATAAATAAATTTTTGATTATAAAGATGGTTTTCAGATTTATGTCATTTTATTTTTTGTTTAAGTATTTTTAATCATTATTTGGATAGATAATTTTTCTTTTTTAGTTAAATTTGAAAAACAATAAAAAAATAAATTATGTCAAGTATTACATTAAAAGGAAACGTAGTAAATACAATAGGAAGTTTACCATCAGTAGGAAGCACAATTAAAGACTTTGCTTTGGTAGATTCAGGACTGAATGTAAAAACTCTGGAGACTTTCGAAGGAAAAAAGAAAGTATTTAATATTTTTCCAAGTATTGATACTCCTACTTGCGCATCATCCGCAAGAAAGTTTAATGAAGAAGCTTCAGCTTTAGAAAATACAGTCGTTATTAATGTATCTAAAGATTTACCTTTTGCTTTGGGAAGATTCTGCGCTGCGGAAGGTCTGAACAATGTAGAAACCCTTTCTGATTTCAGAAGCAGTTTTGGAGACGATTATGAAGTAACGATTACAGACTCTCCGATGAAAGGTCTTTTAAGCCGTGCGGTTATTGTAGCAGATGAAAACAATAAAGTGGTTTATACAGAGCAGGTTTCAGAAATTGCAGATGAACCGGATTATGAGGCTGCATTAGCTGCGTTGAAGTAAAAACCGATCCATAAAAAATCGGAGTCCTGCACAGTCTGCAGGACTTTTTTCTTTCCTATTTTCCATAAAATTCCTGATCACAATCATTAAAAATTAAAAACTTTCCGCTTACCTTTACATCATGAAACGTTCCGGAACCGCAGATTTACCCCTTCACTATGGCAAAGTACCGCCCTGGCTTTACGAACGGATGTCGATCCTCGGTCTTTCTATCGTTGAGGTTATTCTCATGGAGTATGGTAAAGACGAAGTTCTCCGCCGACTGGCAGATCCTTTCTGGTTTCAGAGTTTTGGCGCGGTGATGGGAATGGACTGGCATTCTTCAGGAATTACAACTTCCGTAATGGGCGCTTTGAAGCGTTCCATCAATCCGAATTCCCAGTCGTTAGGATTGTATATTTGTGGCGGAAAAGGAAAATTTTCCCGCGAAACACCTTCAGAACTCCTTCAGATTGCCGATAAAACGGGTTTAAACGGAAATGATCTTGTAAAAGCCAGCAAACTTTCGGCGAAAGTAGATAACACCGCAATTCAGGATGGATATCACCTCTATCTGCATAATTTTATTTTGTCGGATAACGGAAACTGGAGTGTTGTTCAGCAGGGAATGCACGAATCGGACGGAACCGCAAGACGCTATCATTGGCATTCAGGAAATATAAAATCCTTTGTGGAAGAACCTCACACCGGAATCAACGGAATTTCAAGAGGAACCATTTTAAATCTTACAGATGCGGAAGCTTCCGGGAACAGAAAAGGAATTTTAGAAATTTCCCATACCGATTCTGCCGAAATTATGAGTGATTTTTCAAGGCTAATTCTTCCCAATCATCACGATGTTCAGGCTTCTGATGTTGATTTGAAACGTCTCGGAGCGCTTTTATATGTAACCCGAGAGCAGCAACCGCAAAATTTTGAAGAGTTGCTGATGTTGGAAGGTGTCGGTCCGAGAACCATGCAGTCTTTGGCTTTGGTAAGCGAAGTCATTCACGGTGCGCCGTCAAGATTCAAAGATCCGGCGAGATTCTCTTTTGCGCATGGCGGAAAAGACGGTCATCCGTTTCCGGTTCCTACCAAAGTCTATGATGAAAGCTTACAGATTCTAAAATCAGGAATTGAAAAATCTAAACTTGGCAATTCAGACAAGTTAAAAACCTTAAACAAGTTACATCAGATTATCGAATCAACTGAAAAGGATTTTACTCCCGATTTTGATATTCAGGAAGTAATTGAAGAAGAAAGACAGAATTCCTGGCGTTTTGGAGGTAAAACCGTTTTCGGAGATGCTCAGAAACCTTCGAATCCCAAACCTATTCAGCTTTCTCTGTTTTAAAATCTGTTAATAATCAAATATATTTGTTATCCTAACAGAACAAAGTGGATTGAAGCATCTCAAAGTAAGAGCGTGATTAGTTTATGATCCCGCAAATCTTCACTTTATGTAAGAATTACTTCATCAGTTCCAATAAAAATTCTATTTTTAAAACTTCAAAAACATTTACATGATGAGCAATAAAGCCTTAGAAATCTGCTACGATTTCCCTTTTTTCCTTGATGATGAGCTTCAGGAGATATTTCAGGCGCATGAAAAAGTCCTTTTTCACAAAGGAGATTTCATTCTGGAAGAAGGAAAAACTGCCAACGAATATTATATTCTGGAGAAAGGTCTGGCTCGCTCATTTGTCAACGATTTTAACGGAAATGAAGTAACGATCAACTTTTTTGTTGAAAATGAAATCATCATCGAAGTTTCTTCACTGTTTCAGAGAATTCCCACTCAGGAAAATATTGTCTGCATTACAGACTGCGAATGCTGGAAGTTTGATTTTGAGACTTTTCAGGAATTGTTTCATAAAATTCCGAACCTCAGAGAATGGGGAAGAGCCTGGATGTCGCAGCAGCTTTTCATCGGGAAACAGCGTTCCGTAGAGATGTTTACCCTTTCCGCAACCAAACGTTATCTCAATCTTTTAGAACAGAAACCTCACGTTGTGCAGTTTGCTCCCTTGAAGCAGATAGCCTCATTTTTAGGCGTTACAGACACTTCTTTGAGCAGAATTCGTAAAGAACTGGTTTCCCATCCAAAGAAAATTTAAATCTTGTCTTATGGCAAGTTGATTTTTATTTTAACTTGGTACTTTTGATTACAAGTTCAACAATAAAAAATAGCAAAATGAAAATCAATCAAATTTATGTGAATCTTCCGGTGAAAGATGTACAGAAAACCAAAGAATTCTGGACAAATTTAGGCTTCGCCACCAACGAAGAAATGTCAAATGACAAGTCCGTTTGTGTAGTAATGAACGAGAATATCTATGTGATGTTCTTAACGGAAGAATCGTTCCAGACTTTTTCCGAGAGACCATTACCCAATGGCGATACCACGCAGGTTTTGGTGGCAATCAGTTTAGAAACCCGTGAAGAAGTAGATCAGGTGGTAAATGCAGCCGTAGCAAATGGAGCTACTCAACATGAAGAACCGCAGGATTACGGATGGATGTATCATAATTCTTTTTGGGACATCAACGGACATGGCTGGAATGTAATGTTTGCAGATCCTTCCTAAATGCCTAAAGAGTAAAACCTTAACCCATATCATTTAACTCTTACATAAATTTTTGTGAAATAAAATTTGTGCGGATATTTCTTTGTCATTTTTTAAAGAAATTTTCTTCAATCGTATGAGGTTAAAAAATCAATAAGATAGATTCTTCCTTCGTCAGAATGACAAACGATCTGTTCAATCTTTGCTGATTAAAATATTAATATTATTAGTGTTATTAGTGAAAAAATTAGTGCTATCTGTGTTTAAAAAAACTAATCACACAAATACTTTAAACAAATTCCACAAATATTATTAGTGTTATTCGTGAAAAAATTAGAGCTATTTGTGTTTAAATCTAAAAAAAATAAAAAATCATGGCTAAATTAAATCCTTACTTAAATTTTGATGGGAAAGCGGAAGAAGCTTTCAATTTTTACAAATCCGTTTTCGGCGGAGAATTCGTTGGTGAAATTTACAGAATGGGCAATGCTCCCGGAACTGAACATTTATCGGAAGAAGAAAAAAACAGAGTAATGCACATTGCACTTCCTGTTGGCGGAGATTTGTTGATGGCATCAGACATCGTTCCAAGTTTTGGACAACAACTGAATGTAGGAAATAACAATTATGTTTCTGTTTTTCCGGATTCCAGAGAAGAAGCCGACAGACTTTTTAAAGGGCTTTCTGAAGGCGGAAATATAGAAATGCCGATTGAAGACCAATTCTGGGGAGACTATTTCGGAAGCTTTCAGGACAAATATGGTGTTCACTGGATGATCAATTATAATGAAGAATACGTAAAATAGACTTATCTTTAAACTGAATTATATTGAAGGGGCAACTTAACTTTGGTTGCCTTTTACACCTTTAAAAATAATATTATGGAACCAATTCACATCGATATTACCATTCTGGCTCCCGTTCAGAAAGTCTGGGATTATTACAACGGACCGGAACATATTACAAAATGGAATTTTGCCCACGAATCCTGGGAATGCCCGAACTCTGAAAACGACTTAAGGGTTGGCGGACAATTTAAAAACAGAATGGAAGCCAAAGATAAAAGTTTCGGATTCGATTTTGTGGGAACGTATGATGAAGTTATTCCGAATGAAAGAATAAAATATCATATGGAAGACGGAAGAAAAGCGGAGATCATTTTTGATAAGATCGACGAAAATACAACCAGCGTTACCATCACATTCGATCCGGAAACGCAAAATCCTGTAGAAATGCAGAGAGAAGGGTGGTACGCTATTCTGAACAATTTTCATAAGTATGTAGAAAACAATTAAGAACGATTTTAATTTTCAGAACCATGATCAATTTAGTAATAATGGCAAAATGTTTAAGTTCCATTTGCGCGGTGAGTCATGTTGTGAGCGGAACTTTTTTACAGGGAATTCTTTCTGCACCTGCGAGAAGAGCTTTGGCGAAAGAAAAAATTGATTCTCTGGAAAAACTTTCAGATTATTCTGAAAAAGAAATTATGCAGCTTCACGGTTTCGGAAAAAATGCGATGCAGAAACTCAAAGCTTATATGAAAGAAAACCATGTTTCCCTTAAAAATTGATATTGGACACAAACTGCACCAATATCTGCATAAATTTTCACTATAAATTTGGTTAAATGCTTCATCGGCAATGCAGTTTCTGTCGAACCATTCGTGATTATTCGTGAAAAATATTTGCAGTTACTCGTGTTTAAGACAAAAAAAATAAATTTAAAATTATGAACAAAAATATTTTCCCGTGTCTTTGGTACGACGGAGACGCGAAAGAATCTGCAGACTTTTACTGCAAAATATTTGACGGAAAAATTACTACAGATACTCCGATGGTGATGAACATCGAACTTTTTGGTCAGAAAATGATGCTCCTGAACGGCGGTCCGCATTTCAAGAAAAATGCTTCGGTTTCTTTTATGGTCATTTGCGAAACGGAAGATGAGGTACAACGATACTGGGATCAGTTATTGGAAGGCGGAACGGCTTTAATGCCTTTGGATTCTTATTCCTGGAGCAAAAAATATGGCTGGCTGAAAGATAAATATGACGTAACCTGGCAAATATTTTTAGGCGAAAAGCAAAGCGACCAAAAGATTATTCCTACTTTGATGTTTATCCATGAAAATAATGGTAAAGCAATAGAAGCGATGGAATTGTACACTAAAGTTTTCCCGAATTCCCGAATCGGAAATATTTTAAGATACGGTGATGGAAGCGAAGGACATCCGACTCCCGAACCTGCTGAAAATATTCAGCATGCCCATTTTGAAATCGATGGCTACAGTTTCTTCTGTATGGATAATTCTTACGATCATCAGTTCGATTTCAATGAAGGAATTTCAATGGTTGTAATGACGGATGATCAGGAACAAACCGATCATTACTGGAATGCCTTAACGAGTGACGGAGGAAGGGAAAGTATGTGCGGCTGGCTGAAAGATAAATTTGGTTTCAGTTGGCAGATTGTTCCCAAAAAGTTACTTGAGCTGATGAACGGATCAGATCCATTAAAAGGGCAGAAAGTGTTTCAGGCAATGATGGGAATGCAGAAAATTGTCATTCAGGATCTCGAAGACGCTTATCATTCTTAATTTGACCAAAAGAAGGAAAATAAGGACTGAAATAATTTTAACCGTTCAGAACTTCCTGCTTCCGGCTTTTTCTTTTCGGCTTGCTGTTTGATGTTTATTCATAAAAGATTTGCTTATGAAGACACAGAACAAGTCAGGTTCAAAATCTAAAGTCCCTAAAGACGGACTTTATCCCGAAATTATACGTAAAAACTATTTGGGAAGCAAAAAACTTCAAAATAAAAAAGCGGTAATTTCCGGAGGTGACAGTGGAATTGGACAGGCAGTTGCGGTTCATTTTGCGAGAGAAGGAGCCGATGTTGCAGTTATTTATAAAGAAAGTGACAAGGATGCGAAAGAAACACAAAAACTCGTAGAAAAAGAAGGGCGAAAATGTATTTTGCTGAAAGGGGATGTTTCAAAAAAAACTTTCAGAACAAAATGTCTGGAGAAAATCAAAAAAGACTGGAAAACACTGGATATTCTTGTAAACAATGCGGGAATTCAGTTCCCTAAAAATAATATTGAAAAGATTTCAGACGATCAGATCTGGAAAACCTTTGATACCAATATTGTTTCTATGATTGCTTTCACCAGAGATTTTTTATCATTAATGAAAAAAGGTGGAAGAATTATCTGTACCACATCTGTTACAGCATATCGGGGAAGTGATCATTTAATTGATTATTCAGCTACGAAAGGAGCGATTGCCACTTTCATCCGTTCTCTGGCGGTAAATATTGCTGAAAAAGGAATTTTGGTAAACGGCGTTGCTCCGGGTCCAATCTGGACTCCTCTTGTAAAGGAAACTTTCGATGATCTGTCAACTTTTGGAAAAGACAATCCGTTAAAAAGAGCAGGACAGCCATCGGAAGTTGCTCCCGCTTATGTTTTTCTGGCTTCGCAAGATTCCAGTTTTATAACGGGAGAAATCATTCATATTAATGGCGGAGACTTTGTAGGAGGATAAAATCTTAATTAAAATAACAGCTAGTTTATACAGTTTTTTATGGAAAAATTACATTTTGACATTCAAATCAATGCGGAAGCGGAAAAAGTGTGGAGTGTACTCTGGGACGATTTTTCTTTCAGGCAATGGACTTCTGCATTTACGGAAGGCTCTTTTTATCAGGGAAGTTTAAAAGAAAATGAGATCATTAAATTTCTGGATCCCCAAAACAACGGGATGTTCAGTAAAATTGTTACATTAATTCCCAATCAGGAAATTAAATTTCTCCATCTCGGTGAGATTTACAATGGAGTAGAAGCACCGCAGAACTGGGGTGAAGCCACGGAAAAATACATTTTGACTGAAGATGAAAATACAACCCATCTGAAAGTGGAAATTCAGACTTTAGAACAGTTTAAAAGTTTTTTCGAAGAAAAATTTCCGGATGCCCTTTCCAATGTGAAGCATTTATCCGAAAACCAACTCTAAAAATTTAATAAAAACAATATGGAAACTTTATCTTACGAAATCATCATCAACGCTCCCAAAGAAAAAGTCTGGGACGTTTTGTGGAATGAAAATACATACAGTGAGTGGACAAAATTTTTTAATCCCAACTCTGCTTCTTTTATGAAATCTGACTGGAAAGTAAACGGAAAAACCTATTTTACAAATGCAGAAGGAGCAGGAATGGTTTCTACAATAGACAGTCTGGAAAAGCCGGATCAGATTGTTTTTAAACATTTGGGAATGCGAGATGAAGCAGGTAACGAAGATACAGAAAGCATGGAGGTGAAACAGTGGAGCGGCTGCTTTGAAAAATATTTTTTAATCGATTTTGATGGCAAAACAAAACTTCATGCCGAAGTTCAGACTGAAAAAGATTGGGAAGAGCATATGAATACAGGATTTACAAAAGGTCTGCAAATTGTAAAAGAACTTGCTGAAAAATAATTATTTTCCACGATTTTGCACTTATTTTAAGCTATATTTATAGTTGATAAAAGTATTTGCGGGAAACAAAAAGAAATCTTATGAAATTACTTATCATTCTTTTTACAACATTCATTTTGGCTTTAGTAGCAACCAAAATTTTTCAGGGCGACTGGAATTTTTTGTTTTCAGGAAATTTTGGAATGGCTGTTTTCATCATATTTACAGGATTTTCTCATTTTAAGTTCCAGAAAGGAATGGCAATGATGATTCCTGATTTTATCCCTGCAAAACTATTTTGGGTTTATTTTACAGGAATTATTGAAGTTGCAGCCGGAATCGGATTGATGATTCCTTCCATTCGTGAACTGACTGCCATTTTATTGATTGTTTTTTACGTTTTGGTATTCATTGCCAATATCAATTCATCCCGAAAAAAGATCAATATTTTTAAAGCGGATTTCACAGGTCCCGGAATGACTTATCTGTATAAAGAAAGAATTCCGATGCAAATCATTTTGATTGTCTGGACTTGGTATTTCGGAATTTATCTGAACTAAAAACATATCATTTAAAATAGAAACGGAAGGCTCAGCTTTCCGTTTTTTTGTTTAAATATAAACGATATATATATATCTTTCAAAAATTTCATCATTAAAAATTAAACATAATAAAAGGATTTATGTTATTAGCGAAAAAATATTGGCTTCATTTGTGTTTTAAAATTCTGATGAATAAAAGAAAATCTTAATTTCTTAAAAATTATTTTAAATTTATTAAAGTAAAACAAAATTTTCAATCGTCATAGCAATATGGAGATTGTCGAAAAAATAACAATGCCACAGAAGGAGAAGGAAAATATCATCTCACAGACCGTTTCAAAGTACGGAGGAAAGCTGATGTCGTACATTCGTCCGAAAGTGAAAAATACGGAGGATGCGGAAGATATTCTGCAGGAAGTGTGGTATCAGTTCAGTAGTCTTACCAATCTTTCTGAGATTGTGAATGTTGGCGGTTGGCTGTACAGAGTAACGGCAAATAAAATCACGGACAAATACCGCAAGAAGAAAACCGAAAATCTTGAAGATTTCGTGTACGAAGATGAAGACGGCGATTTTTCCATTAAAGATATTCTGCTCATGGATGAAAGCGCAGGTCCCGAAATTAAAATGTTTCAGGATGAGATCTGGAAAAAACTTTTTGAAGCTCTGGATGAACTGCCGGAAAAACAAAGACTCGTCTACGTGGAAAACGAACTCAATGACAAAACCCTTCAGGAAATTGCGGATGAGCATGGCGAAAACATTAAAACGATTATCAGCCGTAAAAATTACGCCGTAAAACATTTAAGAAACCGATTGAAAAAATTATACGAAGATTTAAACAGTTAGTAAATAAAAAGATATGAATCATAAACATAAAAAAGGCTGGATTTTTCTGATTCTTTGTCCGCCATTGATTTTTTTAGGCGTTACATGGATCGTGATGGCGCTCTGGAATTGCCTTCTCCCTGAAATTTTGGGCGTAAAATCCATTACTTTCTGGCAGGCGATGGGAATTCTTATTCTGAGTAAAATTCTTTTCGGAGGTTTCCATTTCGGAAAAGGGATGAGAGATTTTAAAGAAAAGAAAATGAGAGAAAAAATGATGCATCTTACACCCGAAGAAAGAGAAAAATTCAAAGAAGTCTGGAGAGACCGATGTTCAACAGGTTTTTTCAACAGGCACAACAGAACAAACGAATAAATAAAAATTTAGAAGTAGTAAAGTAAATTCAGCATTTATTCGTCTATATAAAAAACAAGAAGTAGTAAAATTTAAAATTTTGAGAAAATGAAAAATTCAGTATTAAAAGGCGCTTTAGCTGCTTTAGCCGTAGTAGGAATTGCAGCAGTTGTTAAAAAAGCAGCGCAGAGAAAAAGATTTGTAAAGGGTATTTTTGAGGAATACGGAATCAAAGAAAAATCTCCTTTCGGATTGGCAGATAAAATCAGAGAAATGAACGACGAGCAATATCAGGAGCTGAAAGGGAAGTTTAAAAAAGAATTCGCTTCAAGATGCCGCCACAGAGGTTTCGAAAGAAAAGAAAACGTCGCAGAAGCATAATAAAACGTAATTCAATTGAAATTGTTTAATTCCGGCTCGGGAAGCGAAGCTTCCCGAGCCGGAATTTTTTACAGTCATTGCGATGAGCAAAGCGAAGAAGCAATCTCAAAAAGCATCAAATCATGATAAGCTTTCCACTTGTGGCAACTTAAATATCACTGTAGTATTCAAAATATAAAATTACCTGGGTGTTCTTATCTAAGTGAAACGGCTTTGTGAACCTTAAAAATACAAAACATTTAAAAACTCTTGTGTCCTTAGCGTTAAAAAATACATTGCTAAGATGCTTCCAGCATGACAAAATGTATAATTAACTGCTTGTGTAATTTAAATAAAGCGATTATCCTTTTTTGAGCAGAACGCTTTTTCGAGCGAAAATAATCGCAACATATCAAAAAAACCGTCGTGGACTCTGCGTTAAAGATTTAGGAGAAGAAATAAATCCCTCACTTTGCTCGCAATAACAAATTCCTTATTTTTGCATAGTTTAATGAAAGATTACTACTATTTTCTCGGGATTTCTCACGATGCTTCGGAAGAAGACATCAAAAAAGCGTATAGAAAATTATCTTTAAAATATCATCCTGATAAAAATGATAACGATGATTTTTTCGCAGACCGGTTCCGTGAAATTCAGGAAGCTTACGAAACATTGAGCGACAAAAGCAGAAGACATTCTTACGATCAGAATTTAGAAAGTCATCAGAAAAGCTTCAGGTACAATATTCCGCCTTCTATTAAAAATTTTACGGCAAACAAAATTCATGCGAAAAAAGGGGAGGAGATCATCATTAATTGGCAGACTCAAAATGCCGATGTGGTGAAAGTGTTACCTTTCGGACTGGAAAAATCTTATGGAGAAAGAGTTTTTAAAATAACGGAATTTAAAGACGGTAAATTCCAGATTTTGCTTCACGCTACGAATTCACTACTGCACAAAACAGCCGTTCAGGGAATTACTATTACCGAAGTTTTCGAAAACAATTCGGAAAAATTTAAAGATAAGGCAGAGGAATTATTTAAGTCACAGCCAAGAACTGTTGCAAATCCTCATGGACAGCCAAAAATCGCGAGAATTATTATCGGGGTAGTCTTACTAATTCTGGCGGTTTATTTCCTGCTGAAAAACTTTAATTAAGCCATTTTCTTTCTTCCCGGGCACTTTTTACATCTTTTTCCCTTTTTAAATTTTTTGCAGCATGATTTCTTATCGCCGCAGTACATTTCTTCGGTATTCATTGAAAAAGCAGGAGCCAATGGAGCTACTTTGAAAGGAACGATCATATTCATGATGCAAATATATTAATTTAGAATAAATCCAGATAATAAATTTTTAAAAAAATTAATGACTTATATCAAAGAAATAAAATCAACTTCAATTATGATCAATAAAAAAGGACAAACATCAAATGTCTGTCCTTAAAAGTGACCGCAGAAGGATTCGAACCCTCACTGTCGGAGCCGAAATCCGAAGTTCTATCCATTAAACTATGCAGCCGTATTGAGTCGCAAAGTTTTAGAGTTAAACTAAACGCTAAGACACTTAAATTCTCAAACTCTCTCACTCTAAAACGTAATCTTCACGCCTCCCAAAATCTGTGCACCCAGAACTTTATAGCCTTGGTACGTCTGATATTTTGAACTCAGAAGATTGTTTCCAAGCGCGAAAATACTGAAATTTTTGTGAATTTTATACTCTGCAGACAAATTTAAATCTGCATAACCTCCCACTTTATCGTTGGTGTTCTCTGTAGACTGATAGAACATGGGACTTCCAACTCCCTGAATTATAAATGAATTCGTTGTTCTGTCGCTGGCAAAAATCCCTTTAAAACCTAATAATAATTTTTGATCCAACATGGTATATTTTGCTCCGATTGTGGCAGTAACTAAGGAAACATTGTAGATATTTTCATAATTTTTAAGATCAAACTTGGTAAATTTTACTTCTCCGTCCAACACTAAATTTGCCAGAGGAAAATACTGCAAACTACCTTTGATGTCTCCTACATTTCCGTCATCATACACCGCAGAAAAAGTATTTGCGAAGTTATAGGCAGAACGGTTCAGGGTAAAATTCGTGTCAAAAAGATCATTGGCCTTAAAGAACATAATGTCTCTCATTTTTCCGTATCCTGCAGAAACATCATACTTAAAAGTTTCATCAATATCTCCTCTCAAACCTACATAAAAATGATATTTTGTTTCAGTTGGTCTTAAATACTGGTCAGAAACTATGAAAGGATTCTGCTGTAGTAAGTCTGAATACGTATTCAGCTTTAAACCTCCGTCAACTCCTCCGTAAAATTTAAATTCCTCTGCGGCAGCAACCTGAAATTCCGCTTCCGGAAACCAATAGGTCTTGTTGTTTTTCATTTGTTCAGCCATCAGATCATTCTGGTTTTTACCATTCAGAAACGCAAACTGAGATCCTAATTTCAGGTAAGAATCCCCTTTTCTGAAAGTAACTTTCGGACTCAGACTTGTATTGAAAAAGTTGGACGAATTTTTATCTCTGATTGAAAATTCAGTTTTCACGGTTTCCAGACCAACGCCTAAATCTGCATTCAGACTGATACCTGATTTGCCGATTTCAACCCCATGTTTCGAGAAATTCGCCAAAACGGAAGCCTGATTTTCCTGAGCATCAAAATGGTCTTTTAAGAATGAAGATTTCACCCTCACATCATTCAGAATTTCGTTCGAATAAAAGTCATAATAACCGTTTACTTTAAACTGATTGACTCTTTGATCCAGATCAACATCATTGCTTGGAGTCAGAGCATAAATTCCGTAATAATTATAGCTGTTCAAACCATATTCCGCATTCAGATTGAATTTTCCTTTATCTCCGTAAGAATTCAGAAAAGCTCCTAAAGTTGTAGAGCTTTGCTTAGAATCCCAGTCATATTCCTTTTTTAAACCCTGTGTTGAGAGAAAATGAGCATCCACTCCAACCTCAATTTTATTTTCCAGCGTTTTCGAAATATTTGCATCGCCCAGAATTTTACCGAAATTTCCCATTCCGAACTGGATGTAGTTGTTTTGCGCCGAACCTTCGAATTTCGGGGTCACATCTGCTCCCTGAATGGTTGACGTTTTAAAGTCCGAAACCGCAGGAACATCCGTAATGTTGTATTGTACTGGATTCTGAGATTTTTCTTCCGGCGGATAATTTTTAATAGTTTCTACCGAAGTTTTCTTTTTTTCGATCTTTTTTACTTCCGGTTCCCTTTTTTTATTGAGAATCAGTTTTTCTTCTTTGATCTGGGAAAACGCTACCGACGAAACCCCTAAAAATATGATGGATAATAATTGAATTCTTTTATTCATTACTTTTTGTATTAATAATGTGCCAATTTATCAATGCAACAATCCGGCAATGTATAGTTTGATTGGTAAACTGTTACATTGATAAATTGATACATTAAATATATTTTTACTTTTTAATCTGCTTTTTAACTTCCTTCGCTTCTGCAACAATCTCAGGGAAATCCTTGTAGTTCTCAATGATCTGATCACAAGTATAACTTGCCTGATAATTGTCTTTCAGACCAACATAGTTTTTCGCCATCAGAACAAGCGCTTTTGCTCCCCAATATTCTTCGGAAGCATAATTATTGGCTAATTTAAAGATCGTTTCATTAGAAGATTTAAACGCTTTTCCTTTGTTTTGATAATAAGCTTTCGCGTACAGAGATTCTGCGGCAACTGAGGTGTTTGATGATTTTTCAAGAGAAGCGTAAGCCGACTGTGCGTCTTTGTCTTTTCCTGAATTCATCAGACTTCTTGCCTTAATTACTTTTGCCGTCTCAATAACCGCTGCGGAGTTTTTATTGTTGGAAATAACCGCATCGGCTAATTTTTCAGCCTGAGAGAAGTTCTTTTCATCGGCATAAACTTTCATCAGTTCAACATTGGCGTAATTTTTAATGTTGACGTCTGATGAGTTTTTAATATTTTCAAGATATTTTTTAGCTTCAGCCGTATTCCCCTGATTGACATAGATTTGCGCTAAACGGGTTTGTGCATCATCCTGATAATCATTCTGAACATTGGCAACTTCCTGTAAAACCAACAATGCTTTTGTAGTGTCTTTGGTCTGATAATAACTTTCACCAAGCTCATATTTTGCCTGATAAAGCCCTTCTCCGGTAGGATTCTGCGTTAAATATTTCTCGTAATATGAAATCGCGTTTTTGTAATCTTTCTTCGTGAAATACTGTTTTGCTGTCGAAAGATTAATTTCATCAATTTCTGATGCATCAATATTAACCCCTAGATTTCTTGCGAAAGTTTCGTAGCCGGAAACATCTCCGTTCTTTGTAAAGATCGGTTTTGCAGCCTGAACGATTTTTTCAGCATACGCTGTATTTTTATACTGTTCTCCAAGCGATCTCAGTTCAGATAAAGCTTTATCGCTTTGATTCTGATCAATGTAATTCTGCGCTCTGTAAATCGATGCATTGGCAACCAAATCTTTATCAGACGAAGTTTTAATCACTTTGTTAAAGTAATCATTCGAGTTACTGAAATCGTCCTGTGCTGCGTAAGCTGTCCCGATTTCGTACTGCGCATCGTCATAATAATCAGAATCCGGATATTTGGATAAAAGGTTTTTCAGGTTGGTAATTTTCGCCTGAGTATCACCTTTAAATCCTAAAGCCATTGCTTTCTGATACAGTGTATAATCTGTTGCGTCTTCATTTTTATCATAAATGGCAATCGCTTCGTTCAGGTTATTGTTTGCGTAATTAATATCTGCCAAACGAAGTTCTGCATCATTTTTAAACTCAGGTTTCGGATTTGCTAAATATTGCTTGAAATACGTTTCCGCCTGATCGAATTTTTTAGATTTGAAATAAGCATAGCCTAAATCATAAGATAATTGTTGTTTTTCAGGGAAATTTTCGCCCAGTAATTTTTCATAACGAGCGATCGCGGAAGGATAATTTTCTTTCTGATAATACACCTGTCCTAACCAATATAAAGCTCTGTTGTTGAATTCTTTATTGATGTTGAATCCTAAACTTCTCAAGAAATAATTTTCCGCTTCATCATAATTTCCTTTGTTGAATTCTTCCGTTCCCAAAAGATAAGAAACCTCCTGATCGATCTTATTGATTTCCGGCGTTGAGCTCTGTAAACGGTCAATCGCGTTCAGCGTTTCCTTATAATTTCCGGAATATAAATAGGATTTCACCAAAAGCGATCTCATTTCCGAAGCATTGGTTCCGTTTTGGTTTTCATTAATATAATTCTGGATTACCGTCGAAGCACTTTCAAACGGATTTCCGATGTCGTAGCTTAATTTGGCGTACTGTTCATGCGCAAGCTTTTTCACATTCTTATCATAATTCATCTGATAGGCAGAACGGAAAGCAGAAAGTGCTTCCTGCTTTTTGCCAACCGCCAGATAAGCATTTCCAAGCTGATAATAAGCATTCTGAGCCAAAGCCGAATTGCTGTTCAGCAATTGATTGTAATAAGAAACCGCTTCGTCATACTTTTTAAGCTGAGCCGCTACAAATCCCATCTCATAAAGATCATTCTCGGACGGATTTTGCTGAACGCTCAGATAATCTTTCAAGTGAGGATATGCAGAAGTGTAATCATCTTTCATGAAATAACTTTCACCGATGATCTTATGAACTTCCGCTTTATAGGAATCTGAAATATCTTCATTCAGTAAAGCAGTTCCTTCGGAGATCGCTTTATCATAATCTTTGTCATTGTAGTACATCTGAACATAGTAAGGACGCACCAGTTTAGAATATTTCGGCTCTTCTTTAATGGAATCAAAATAACGGAACGCTTTATCATTCTGTCTGTTGGAATAATATAAATGTCCCAACATATAAGCAATGTCGCCTTTTTGAGACTGGTCTGCTGTTTTATAAGCTTCTTCTAGTGCATCTGTTGCGCCTTTGGAATCGCCCATCATGAATTTAGCATAGCCAAGTTTCAGAATGTACTGTGTATTTTCTTCTTTGGAAAGCTGATACTGGTTTACTTTTTTAAGTGTTTCCAGAGCTTTGGCGAAGTCTTTTTTAGCCAAATAATAATCAGCCAACGGTAAATTGGCCTGTGCAAAATACGCAGAGTTCGGATATTCTTTCATAAAAGCGGTTAATCCTTCTTCCGCATGATTTTTCTGAAGAATGACGCCGATCACGTTATCAAAAAACTGCGCAGCTTCTTTTCTCGAACGCGACAAATGCTGATTGTAGAAATATTGTCTGGCGTATTCGTATTGTGAAGCGTTGTATATTTTGGTCTGATAAAGATTTTCAGCGAGATTGAATCTGTAGTTTTCTTTTTGGGTAAAGTACTGAGACTGTTGCGCATCGGAGATCCCGAAATACATTACAGCAGCCGCTAAAAGTATTTTTTTCGATTTCATTAATTTTAAATTTTAACATGAAGAAGCCTGAAAACCAGGTTCAGATATTTAAAATTACGGGAATTTTTATCCACAATTTATCAACGAAAATATTGAAAAGATATTGTATAAACAAGCGTTTTAACACATTGTTAGTAACTGAATATTTTTTTAAGACTTCTTAACTTTTTAATAAGAAACCTTAAGAAAATAAAAATTATTTCAGAGAAATAATTACATTTGCTTTTTTCGAATCAAATATAGAATTGAATGAATCAACTTTTTAGAAGAAAAATCTATTCAGAGACAGACACATCTACGAGTTTATTGAGGGTTTTGGGTGTTTGGGACATCGTATTTTTTGGTATTGCCGCCATTATCGGAGCCGGAAGTTTCAGCAGTCTCGGCGAAGCCGTCTTCAGAGGAGGCCCCGGTGTGATCTTATTATATTTGATTTGTGGTTTTGCGTGCGGTTTTACTGCACTTTGCTATGCAGAATTTGCGAGCAGGATCCCGACAGCGGGTTCCGCGTATACTTATGCCTATGCAAGTTTCGGGGAATTAATTGCCTGGATCATCGGTTGGGCGCTGATTATGGAATATTCTTTCGGGAATATTTATGTTGCCTTTTCGTGGTCGGATTACTTTACAAGTTTCCTGCACCGTTTAGGAATGCATATTCCCGACTATCTTACGTGCAGTTATACCGAAGCTAAGAAAGCTTTTATGAGCGGTTCCGAAAACAAAGAACTGATTAATGCATGGACGAATGCTCCGTTAATAGGAAGTTTAAAATTCATCGTTGATGTTCCGGCATTGGTCATCAACGGATTGATTACATGGCTGTGTTATGTAGGAGTTAAGGAAAGTAAAAACTTCAATAATGCGTTGGTGATCCTGAAATTAGCGGTGATTGTTTTGGTGATTTTAGTGGGATTTGCTTACATCAATACAGATAACTGGACGCCTTTAAATCCGGAAACTCAGGTTACTTCTTTCATGCCGAATGGTTTTGCGGGGGTAATGAGTGCGGTTTCGGGGGTTTTCTTCGCTTATATCGGGTTTGATGCTTTAAGTGTGCTTTCGGAAGAAACAAAAGATCCCCAGAAAACACTTCCGAAGGGAATGATTATTTCTCTGGTATTGTGTACATTTATTTATATTGCTTTAACGCTGGTTCTTACCGGAATGGTGGATTACAGAAAATTTGACGGCGTTGGAGATCCGCTTTCCTTTATTTTTGAAAAAGGAAACGCCAATGTTGCATGGATGGAACTTGTGGTATCGTTTGTGGCGATTGTAGCCATTACAACCGTTCTTTTGGTGTTCCAGATGGGACAGCCGAGAATCTGGTACGCCATGAGCCGTGACGGACTGATGCCTCAAAAATTTCAGACGGTACATCCGAAATATAAAACCCCTTCATTTGCAACCTTGATTACGGGAATTGTTGTCGGAATTCCGATTTTATTTACCGATAAATCTTTCATTCTCGATTTTACAAGTATCGGAACCATTTTCGCGTTTGTTTTGGTTTGTGCAGGAGTTTTAATGCTTCCGGCAAAAGAAAAGATCAAAGGAAGATTTCATTTGCGTTACATCAACGGAAAGCTTATTTTCCCTCTTATTTTTATTGGCGGATTAGTGGTTTTCTATTTCTGGCAGCCTGATTTTTTCCATAATTTAATGGACTGGAAAGATCCTAAAGAAGGTGAATTCAGAGCTTCTATTTTCTTCTTTATTCTGGTTAATTTACTGCTTTGTGTATTGACATTTGTTAAAAATCTATCTCTGATCCCGTTAATCGGTTTAAGCTCTTGTTTATATCTTCTTACCGGAATGAGTCATGACAACTGGTTCTGGTTTGGACTGTGGTTTGCTGTAGGTTTAGTAATCTATTTCTGCTACGGATACAGAAACAGCAAACTGGGAAAAGCTTAATTGTATGATGAAATACCTGCTTGTTTTTTCGCTTCTGTTATTAGCGGGATGTAAAAAGACATCTGAGCAGGAAAGCAATTCGGCTGATAAACGTACAGAAATAAAACAGAGTTATAAAGAATATGTAACAGCAATTCATAAAAAAACAAAGGCAGAGAAAAAGCAGTATTTTTTTAAATTTATCAATAATGATGTTCCTCAATACTGGGCAAAAACGCCATGGTCTTTTGCAGGAACCTCCAGAGAACCGCAAAAAGGAAGTATTGCCTGCGGATATTTTGTAACGAATACTTTATCGGATTACGGTTTTGATATCAACAGAACGTATCTTGCGCAGCAAGCATCTTCTGTAATGATTAAAAAACTTTGTACAGAGGTAAAATATTTCAGCAAAAGACAGGATCTGGAGCATTATATTTTAGGGAAAAATAAAAATCAGGTATATATTGTAGGACTGGATTTTCATACGGGTTACATTACCCGCGAAAACAAAGACACTTATTTTATTCATTCCAATTACATTAAGAATGAAGGTGTAATAAAGGAACTGACTAAAAATTCACGGGCATTGAATGCTTCTAAGACGTTTATGATTGGAACTTTAAATTACTAATAATTATGTCTGAAAGAATTAAAACCTTCAAAGAATTTTACCGGTTTTATCTTACGGAACACAGTAAAACAGGGACAAGAGTCTTTCATTTTCTGGGAACCCTGCTTGTCTTTTTTGTGATAGGATATGTTATCAGCTCCGGAAAAGAACGGTTTCTCTGGTATGTCCCAATCTTTGGGTACGGATTCGCGTGGTTCAGCCATGCTGTAATTGAAAAAAATAAACCTGCAACCTTCAAATATCCGCTTTGGTCGCTGATCTCAGATTTCAGGCTGTTTTTCGAACTATTGATCGGGAGACAGAAATTTTGGGGAGTTTCAGATAAAAAACCTGCTGAAAAGTAAATTTTAAGATCATTTCACGGCACAGTAATTGCAACCAAGTCCTAAAATTTTATTTATGAAAAATTTCACAACATTTTTAAAAGTAACGTTTTCTGCAATTTTTGTTATGATTCTTACTCAATGTACAACTTCTTCCAACGTTGCTGCTGCGAACGAAAAGACATTTATTGTAGGTCCTGAAACCGCAGACTGCACCGGAGTTGCACCCATGAAATGCCTTCAGGTAAAAGAAAATGCTTCAGATTCGTGGACGAATTTTTATACCAATATCGAAGGCTTCACTTATGAACCGGGTTATGAATATGTTTTAAAAGTAAAAACAGAAAAAATAGAAAATCCTCCGGCAGACGGATCTTCCATAAGATACACTTTGGTAAAGCAAATATCTAAAACTAAAAAATAAACAATAAAACCTCCGGAATTTCCGGAGGTTTTGCTTTATCTGCTGTTGTTTGTATTGTGATCGTGATCATTCGGCGGTTTAGGATAATTTCCTTTGGTCATTTCTCCTACTGTATTGGCAGTGGTCATGGCGGCCACAAGATCATTCAGCATTCCGCTTGCTGCGGTGGGCGAATTGGGCAGTAAAACAAGGTTGCTTCTGTTGCTTGCTCCTACAGAATGAAGCGTGTCATAATGCTGCGTAACAACAATAAGCGCAGAGGCTTCGTGAGAATTGATATTAACGTTGTTCAGCATTCTTACAGACTCTTCCAGACCTTTTGCAATTTCTCTTCTCTGGTCTGCAATACCTTGTCCCTGCAGTTTTTTAGATTCCGCTTCGGCTTTTGCCACGGCTACAATTCTTATTCTCTGGGCTTCAGATTCGTATTCTGCGGCTGTTTTTTCTCTTTCCGCAGCGTTGATTCTGTTCATGGCGTGTTTTACCTGCTCATCCGGATCGATATCTGTAACCAGAGCTTTGATGATATCATATCCGTAACTCTGCATCGCTTCCTGAAGTTCTGCTTTTACAGCGATGGCAATATCATCTTTTTTTAAGAAAACATCATCCAGTTTTAATTTCGGAACTTCGGCTCTTACGACATCAAAAACATATGATGTAATCTGGTCGTGCGGACTTTCCAGCCTGTAAAAAGCATCGGCAACCTGAGTTCTGATCACCTGAAACTGAACGGAAATCTTCATTTTCACAAAAACATTATCCAGAGTCTTCGTATCAATCATTACATCCAGTTGCTGGATTCTGAGGTTCATTCTTTTTGAGATTCTGTCCAGATAAGGGATTTTAAGCTGCAAACCTGCATGACGGACGGAGTGAAATTTTCCGAGTCGCTCTACAATTGCCGCAGTTTCCTGTTTCACTGTGAAAAAAGAAGCAAATAAGGTTACCAATCCGATAAAAACAATAATTCCTAAATATGTCATAATTTGATTTTTTTATGGGGTGTAAATTTTTTAATTAACTGAAAAACACTTATCTGTGTTTGTTTAAATATATAAAAAATAATTTAAACGTTACCGCTATGACAATCAACAGTTGATATGCACGGAGAAAAAAGAAATTTACGGTGAGTTCAGGGCATAAAAAAACTTCAACAATTTTAAATTGAAGAAGTTCCTGATTTTTTTAAATCCTAATAGTCGTTTTTGTATATCTAAAAAACAATTATACCGTCATTCCGATGTCGATTCCTTTAATTTTACGGTAAAGATCTGTTGCATAATTATCCGTCATTCCGGAGACAAAATCAATTACGCCCAAAACTTTCTGGTAATCGGTTCCATCGTCGTATACAAACTGTTTAGGTAATAGTTTTAACGCTTTTTTGTCGTAAGATTTTCTTTCATCATGTGATTTTAGAATGGAGGGAATAAAATGATCCAGCAATTCGTACATTACATTATAACCTGCATTTTCAATTTCCACCACCGCTTTATGATTGTAAATTTTCTCTATCGAGAAAGATTCAATATCCTGCAAAGCTTTATTTTCGTACTTATAAATATCCAGAAGACCTTTTTCTAAATTTCCTTCCAGAATGGTATTAAAGTTATTTTTATAAAGCTCAATCGATTTGTTGATTAATGCATTGATTACTTTGGCTCTTAAATAAGAAATCTGTTCGTTTTCATTTCCTATGGAATCCAGCTTGTCTTTTACCCGTTTTATATCGTCTGTTTCAGATTTTACCAGTTCAAAGAACAGGTTTTTGCAGTCCGCGGTAGAAACGATTCCCAATCGGTGCGCATCTTCCATGTCGATAATATTGTAACAGATATCATCCGCAGCTTCAACCAGCCAGACAAAAGGATGTCTTTTAAAAATATAAGGTTCTTCGCTTTCTGAAATTAAATTCGTGCCTTTTGCAATTTCAAGAAAAATATCTTTTTCGTTTTGAAAGAATCCGAACTTTTTACGGTGAATGATCCTTTTCTTTTTAGCTATGGCTTCACACGGATATTTGGCGATACTTGCCAAAGTAGAAAACGTAAGCTGAATTCCTCCTGCATCTTTTCCCTGCTGTTGTTGCGCCAGAACTCTTATTGCATTCGCATTTCCCTCAAAATTCACCAGATCCGCCCATTCTTTTTCGTTGAATTTGGGTTTTAAATCAGATTCATTTCTTTCAAAATAACTCGCAATCGCATCTTCTCCGGAATGTCCGAAAGCGGGGTTTCCGACATCGTGACAGAGACAAGCCGCCGCAATAACGTTGCCTAAATTGTGAAGGTAAAAGTTTTTGGAATCTTCAGTAAGATCATTTTTAAATTCGTCATGAATAAACTCACCCATTACACTTCCCAGACTTCTTCCGACAGAAGAAACTTCCAGCGAATGCGTTAAACGGTTGTGTACAAAAACACTTCCCGGAAGCGGAAAAACCTGCGTTTTATTCTGCAGTCTGCGGAAAGCCGAAGAGAAAATAATTCTGTCAAAATCCCTCTGAAAATCCGTTCTTGAAGCCTTTGTCTGTGGATTGTTTCCGGTACGCTGATTCGTGAAAATCTGGTTTAAGTTCATCATTTTTCAAAATTACTTCAAATTTTATTTTTTACGAACTAATCGGAAGAATTTTTCTGAAAAATATCGTGTTTCCCGCTTTTGTTTTTCCGTAAAATACCTGTGACATTTTGCAGATTTTCATCGTAATTTTAGGATCATTAACTCCAAAAAACTGAAATCATGTCCGAATTTTTTAAACAAATCCTTGGAAGCACGATTGTTACAGGATTTTTCACCGCAGTAATTGCTTATTTCTTTCACAAAAGAACAGAAAAATACAATTCGGTTTTGAAAAGGGAATTTGAAGCGTTATCAAAAAAAGATACGGCTTATTTTGAATGGCGGAAAAATACAGTAGAATTGTTAGGACAGGTTTACATTCATCTGAACCGTTTAAAGCTTGCTTTTCAGAACAAATATTCTAAAATACAGGAATATGACAGATTTTATGAAGATGAAATTATTTTAAAATCCAATCAGCACATCAGAGATCTACTCATCAATAACGGTCATTCTTTACCTCCTGAATTACTGGACGAAGCCACAAAACTGATCGAACATTTCGATGTGTGGTTAACGAAATACAATCAAACAAGAATTTTGGATAAAGATTTTAATTCAAAACAAATTTACGTAGGACCGGATGGTTTCCGCTTTCCTGAAAATGCCGAAAGACTGTTCAAAGAAAAATATGTTGAAATGTTTAATGAATTGCATCGGGCTTAATTTTTTTCATGGCAAAATAATTGTTGTGTACATTTTATAATTCATATGCTATGCCCGAAGGTCCACCGATTGTTCTGATGAAAGAAGATCTGCAGAAATTTGCAGGCGAAAAAGTAATGGAGGTAAAAGGAAATTCGATTACTGAAACTACAGGAATTAAACACCATTTTTTACGCGAAATAAAAACCTTCGGAAAGCAGACGTTTTTAATTTTTGATAAAGCCAATATCCGGATTCATTTGCTGATGTTTGGTTCTTACAGCTTATTTGAAAGAAAAGATCAGGCGCAGAATCTTCGTCTGGGCTTAACGTTTAAGAACGGCGGGATGTATTTCTATACCTGCAATGTAAAAACGGTAAAAGACAAATTCCTAAAAGATATCGATTGGGAAGCTGATGTAATGAGTGATCTGTGGAATCCCGAAAAGGCAGAAGAAAGGATGAAAGCAAATCCTGAAATGATGGTTTGTGATGCTTTGATGGATCAGGATATTTTCGCGGGAGTGGGGAATATTATTAAAAATGAGGCTTTGTTCAGAATTGGAGTTCATCCTGAAACGCTTATTAGAAATTTACCTTCAAAAAAATTAAAGGAATTGATCGCAGAAGCCAGAAATTACAGTTTCGATTTCAAGAAATGGAAAAAAGCGAATGCTCTGAGAAAACATTTTGAAGTATATCATCAGGAAAAGTGCCTGAAATGCGGTCTGGAAATTGTGAAAAAAGAAACCGGAAAAGGGAAAAGGACGAGTTTTTTCTGTGAAAAAGATCAGAAATTGTATTAGAAAAATTAATCAGCCATGAAACTCACGTATATTTTAATTCCTCTTGTGTTGTTTTCCTGTAAACAGTATGAAATTGACAGAAACTGTTTTGAAAGCGAAAATAAAAAAGAATCTCAATACGAAGAATTTGAGTTGGATCAGCCTGAAACCATTAAAAAAGACACAGACAATCGTAATTTGATTTATCGATCTTAGTTTGATCCTAATTCTCTTTATAATTGAGTGAGTTTATATATTTCACTTTTATCATTTTCCTATATCATCCGGAAAAAATTGTAGGAAATAACTATTCTTCTTCAAAAATTTCTAATATGTTGATAGAAAATCAGGAAAAACGCTATCATTTTTCGTCCTGAAAAAAACTGCTATTTCGTTTATTCTAAAAAATTTTATTCAAAAAAAATACTCGAAAATGTGCCTTTTAGAGTTTCTATGCTAACATTTCTTAATATTGCGGAGGTTAAATATCAAAAACAAGTGAGATATTATTGTCCCCGAAAATGTTATTATGTATTGCATTTTTTCTTTTTTGGATTATCAACTTTTAAATACAAGCTGTGAAATAATTAACAGATCAATAAATTTTTACACATAAATCAAAAAAAGCCGTATTATTTTTTCATTTTTACATTAATTATTTGTAAACTATTTTTATCATGATCTTAAACAAAAACCGCTTAAAACACTGATATACATCATGATTATTTATTTTGGAACCTTGTTTGAAAGTCGTAATATTGCAAATGTAAAATTGATAATAAATAGTCAAATAATTAAAAATTAAACAAAATGATCACTTACATCGGAATTGCAACATGTTTAGTAGTATTCGCCTCTTATTTTGCAGCAGCAAGAAGAGAAAGAAACTAATTTAGAAAGTTCTGATCTGGAGAAATTCAGTTCCTGAACAAAAAGACGAAATTATATTGTTATATGTTTTCAATCTGCAAAGATTGACTGCTCTTTTACTCAGCGTGAGTAAAAGGGCACAAAAAACATAGCGCAAGATTTTACACTAAGGAAGACAAATTTTAATTTTTATAATAGCCGATAGAAAGTCGAACATTCATTTGTTCGGCTTTTTTGTTGGATAACCTTTATCTTTGCATATAATTTCAGCAAAATGAATCTGTACAATCTTATTATTCAAGACAAAGAAGAAGTTAGCCTTAATGATGTGTTCCTTGATCCCCAAAATAAAGAACTGCTTGTACAGCTTATTAAAGAAAATACATTTTCCAAAGAGCTTCTGGAATATGGACTTCCGGTAAACAACAAAATTCTTCTTCAGGGAAGTTCCGGCTGCGGAAAAACAATGACCGCAAAAGCCATTGCCAATGCTTTGGGAAAAAGCATCATCATCCTCAATTTAAGCAATATTGTTTCCTCCAGAATCGGGGAAACTTCCCAGAATATTAAAATGATCTTCGACAAAGCAGCGAGGGAAAGATCCGTCCTGTTCCTAGATGAGCTCGACCAGATAGGAAAAGCAAGAGGGAGCGACGATAAAGATGTGGGCGAAATGAGACGTCTCGTAAATACTCTTATTCAGTTGATTGATTATTTTCCGGAAAACGCCCTGCTTTTGTGTGCGACAAACCATCCTGAAATTATCGACACGGCTTTATTAAGACGTTTTCAGCTTAGAATAGATTATGAACTGCCTTCAAAACAATTTTTAGATGATTTTTATGACGATTTACTCATGAAGTTTCCGGCAGATTTAAGAAATATAGACAGGAAATATGATGTTTCTTTTGCTGAGGCGAAAGATCATGCTTTTACTGTGGTGAAAGGGAATTTGATTAAATCATTGGAAGCTAAAGCGGAAAAGATATAGTGTGCTAAATGAAATCAGGATTTTTTTCAGTTTTTCTGATGTTTTTGCTTTCGTGCTCTGAAAAATATAGTGGAGAAATTACTTTTAAAAACTGTAAAGTCAACTATCCTTTACATGATGAGGAAAAAGAAAGAAAAATTAATGATGAAGCTGTTACAAATCAATGGGAGTATGAGTCTGCTTTGCGCGAATTAGCACTTTGTTTGTGTGATGAATACGATCGGAAACCTACTAAGGAAATCAGAGATAAGATTATTGAAATCTACAAGTATAAATTCGAATTTTATAACAGAAATGATTCTTTTGAGAAAATAAATTTTGATTCTATTTTAATGAATAGGAAAAGAATTTTTGATCCGGCAATGATCATTGATTAATAAGATATTGTTTTATATTTGGAAATTATAAATTTAAATTTCAAATAAAACTTTAACCTTATGAAAACCAAAAGCCTGTTTGTCGCTTTATCTCTATTTACGTTCAGCTCTGTATTTTCTCAAAAAATCTTTAATGCTATTGAAAGTCAGGACATCGAAAAGGTAACAAAATTATTGGAGAAAGGAGAAAATATAAACCAAAAATCAAAAGAAGATGGTTTAACGCCTTTATATTCTGCAGTAGGAACAGGAAACATAAAACTGGTTGAACTTTTAATAAAAAAAGGCGCCGATGTTAATACGCCTTTAGAAAGCACCGCAACTCCGCTGAATTTTGCTTCTCAGGAAGGATTTGTAAAGATTGTAGAATTACTTCTCAGCAATAAAGCAAATCCAAATTTCCAGGATGTTAACGGGTGGACTGCATTACGTTTTGCCACAAGAAATAACAGATTTGAGGTGGTAAAACTTCTAGTCGAAAATAAAGCTATGGTAGACTCCAGAGCAAAAGATCTTGCAACACCTTTCGCAAGCGCAATCAGTAAAGGCTATTTAAATATCGCGGAATATCTTATAAAAAACGGCGCTGATATTAATAATATCGATGCTGATCATGAAACCCCAATTATGTACTGTGCTCAGGGTGAAAATTTGGAAACGGTAAAATTTCTGCTTCAATATAAGCCTGATTTAACAATTAAAAATAAGGACGGCAAAACAGCTTTGGATATGGCAAAAGAGAAAAATAACACAGAAATTGTAAAGCTTCTACAGTAAAAAATAATATAAATATTGAGAAAAACAATCCTTATTTTCGGGTATGTTCTTTTAATTTTCAATTCCTGCCAAAATAAATCAGAGGAAGCAAAATCTGCGACAAATGATATTGTTTTTAAAGATAAAGCAGGTCACATGATTACGAAAAGCGAATTAAAAAATACAACAGGAAAAATAGATTATGAAATTATGGATAATAAAAATATTGATCCAACAGCAAGAAAACTGCATACAGAAGCTAGAGAACTCGGGCAGTCAGGAAAGTATGATCTTGCCATTGCGAAACTTGAAGAAGCCATAAAAATTCAACCCGACTGGTCATATCCTATCTATGATCTTGCTTTTACATATCTTTTAAAAGGAGATTTCGATAATGCTTTAAAATTTTATAAAAAAACTGATGATCTTTCACCCAAAGGATTTTTCACTACAAAAATAGCTTTATACACTCTTCAGGGTGAACAATCGGGAAAATTTCCTAAAGGTCTCTATTTAGCTTATCTGCAAATAGAATGGACGGATGATAAGGAACAGAAATTAGAAATTACCAAAACCCTGACCGAAAAAGTTCCTGATTTTGCTCCTGCATGGAAAGAGCTTGCGAATCTTGTGGATAACAAAGCAGAAAAATTTAACGCTATTGAACAAGGTCTGTTAAAAAATCCTGATGCAGATACCAAAGGAATTCTGGAAATAAATAAAGCAATTTTACTAGACCAAAATGGAAAGAAGGAAGAAGCCAAAAACCTTCTAGGACATCTGATTTTTTCATCTGATGCTACCACAGCCAATATTGAGCTTGCAAAATTCACTCTAAACTCAATAACTGAAAAAAAATAGCGAAATGGAATTAAAATTGATCAGAAAAGAAATCGAAGGAAGACAGATTGAAGTATATACAGAATCGAAAAAATTTATCCTTGCCGGTAAAAAAGGGGATGTTAAAAATATGCTTGAGAATTCTGGAGCCGTAGTGAAAAAATTTAATAAAGAACAGGATGTTTATTTGTTGATCGGTCGCGATTTCTTTGTTTCCGGTAATTACAGTTACATCAACCGCAACTATCTTTTTGAAGATGAACTGCTGGAAAATCACTTACACCTCAGCTTTTTCCCAAATCTTAAAAGAGATTTCTACAATATGATCCGAAGTCTGCTTCAGCGTGAAGATCTTTACATCCACTATTTTTCGATCGGAAAACCTCTAAGCAATGAGGATTTTGAAAAATATGAGAAAAAATTAAAACGGAAAATTCCTTCGGCTGTCAAAGAGTTTTACAGCCTATTCGGTCATATTCAAATTTTATGGGATTATAAGGAACCTTACGTGGACAGAAGAGTAAGAGCGGGTAAAGCTTGGAATTTGGATGCTTATGATAATCATATAGGATCCATTCAGATACTGCCTTTAAAAACGGTTTTATTTGATAAATGGGAAGAGCATTTCGACGTTGATGATGACCTGAAAATATTTGATTTTTATTCGGAGTACAATATGATTGCTTTAGATCTTAATTCTGATGACGATCCAACTGTGTATAAAGGAGATAACTATGGCAATTCTTTTACAGACCATTCTACAATGAGCTTTACTGATTATGTTTCTTTAACGTTAAATCTCCACGGCTTGAGAGAAAGAGG
Source organism: Chryseobacterium gambrini (assembly GCF_900156825.1). Classification (GTDB taxonomy): domain Bacteria; phylum Bacteroidota; class Bacteroidia; order Flavobacteriales; family Weeksellaceae; genus Chryseobacterium; species Chryseobacterium gambrini. Next base: position 119,836 of record NZ_FTOV01000009.1, read on the forward strand.
AGGTTATTTTGTACATTTTTCCAGCAATAATAATTCAAAGACCAAATTAGGAGATGCGATTAAAAAATCATGTGAAATACCTTCACGATAAATTGAAAATCTTAGAATTATATAAAAATTTTCATTAAATAATAGCTTAAATTAAACATTTTTAATACTTTAGGGCTCTAAATTTAAAACTAATATACCATGGCAATCAATTTTGCATCAGAAGAAGAGAAAAACGGTTTCTGGGAACTTTCCAATACCATTCAGGCAGGAAACTATGAAGAAGCTTTAAACCTTTCTAAAAATTTACTCGAAAGATTTCCCGACAATAAAGCCATCTACCATAACCAGATCGGCGCAATGATTTATCTTTCCAAGAATGATTACTGGGGCGCAACATCGCACTATACCAAAGCTTTAGAATATGGTTTTGATGCGGAAGCCTGTGAAGAAAATATCTGGGAATCGGCTGTAGATTCTTATAAATTTCTTATCGACAGTGAAGAAGGTTTCTGCTCACTGATGATTAAAGACACGCACGAATTTATTGCCGCTAATGATTTAATTAAAAAATACGAAAATCTTTTCCCGAATGGAAAATATGCAGATGAAGCTAAAGAACTCAATTACGTTTTCAGCTTATCAGAAGAACTGCTGGAAAGAAATAACTACAATTCTTCGGCATTGCAGCAAAACTATTCGGAAAACTATCCGGATGGAAAACACCGCGAAGTGGTGACGGCTTTGTGTGAAATTATTGATAACAATTCTTAGAATTAATTTTGAAAATATATTTCGTTATTGACTGTCATAGAAAAACTATTATAAAGTCAAAAAAAATTTCCAGCAGTTTTGGTTTGCGGGATATATTCTAAACAAACCAAAAGTATTATAACAGAGCAGACAACAGATATGTGATTCATTATCAGAAAGAAAAAAATGGCAAAATCAATAGCAAAAACAAAAACATTATTTAAAAAAGCATTTTACTATAACTGGGATAATGGATTAACCGGCTTAGAAAAAATTGTAAGAGACAGCAATTGTGACAAAGCAACCGCAATTATGATTTTTTGGAGAGGTCATCCAAATTACTATTATAATCATCCAAATGTAGAAAAAATGGAAGATTATGAAAAGGCTGCATTCGATTTTTTGAAATTATTGGAAAAAGATCTGGTCTCGGAAAGATATCCCAAAATCATCTCATTTTCTCCTGAAAAAGAATTTATTCCTGCCACTTTAGGCAACATCCCAAAAGAACTTATTCAGTATGTGGAAGGAACTATACATTATCAGGAAGTGTTATTTCCAAACAAAAATCCTTTTGACGAAGAAATAATGGCTCTCTGTAAAAATTGTGACAATATGATCAAGATGTTTGAATTAGAAAAACGAGGTGCTGATTTCAGTTTAAAAATTAATAACGGTTATTCTTATCCCATTGCAATTGCTTGTGGAAGTGGACAAATAGAAGCTATTAAATATTTTATTGAGAAAGGATATGATCTAAATAAAAAATATGGTAAGAATCCTTTATTCTGGAGCGCTGTTATAAACAAAAAAATTCAGGCAGTTAATTTGATATTAGAAAACGGTGGAAAAATAAATCAAAAAGGAGAATTTGGCAGAACAATTTTACATTTAATTGCGGGTTGGTTTGCCGAAAACCAAGATGGTTTCGACGATGAATTAATGAAAATCCTTAGCTTTTTAATTGAGAAAGGAGCAGATGTAAACGCTAAAGATTCATCTAAAAAAACTCCGCTTGATCTGGCGATTATGTGGAATAATGTAAAATATATAGATTACTTATCTGGTTTTCAGTCTTATTAAATTACAACGAGATTGCTTCGTCGCTTCGCTCCTCGCAATGACATAAAAAATCCCTCTCATCAGTGAAAGGGATTTTTCTATATCTAAAAAACTTCTAATTACATATAAGCTTCAATCGGCTCACAGGTACAAACTAAGTTTCTGTCTCCGTAAGCTTCGTCCACTCTTGAAACTGTAGCGAAGAATTTGTGGTCTCTTACCCAGTCTAACGGATAAGCTGCTTTTTCTCTGCTGTATGGTTTATCCCAAGAATCGGAGATTACCAGTTGCTCTGTGTGAGGCGCATTTTTCAATACGTTGTTGGCTGCGTCTGCTTCACCGTTTGCAATCTCATCAATTTCATGTTTAATGGCGATTAAAGCTTCTGCAAAACGGTCGATTTCTGCTTTGCTTTCAGACTCAGTCGGCTCAATCATTAAAGTTCCTGCAACCGGGAAAGAAACGGTAGGAGCGTGGAATCCATAGTCCATTAATCTTTTCGCTACATCAGCAACTTCAATTCCTAACGATTTGAACTGTCTAAAATCTACGATACATTCGTGGGCAACTCTTCCGTTTTCGTTTGAATATAAAATCGGGAAATGCTCTGCTAAAATTTCTTTTAAATAATTCGCATTCAGGATCGCGTGTTCCGTTGATTTTTTCAGACCTGAATTTCCTAACATTTTAATGTAAGCGTAAGAAATATTCAGAATTAATCCAGAACCGTAAGGTGCTGCAGAAATTCCTTCAATCGCTTCTTTTGACCCGATTCTGATATTTGCATTGGAAGGTAAGAAAGGAACTAAATGTTTAGCCACACAAATCGGACCAACTCCGGGACCTCCTCCTCCGTGAGGAATTGCAAAAGTTTTGTGTAAGTTTAAGTGACAAACGTCTGCTCCGATGTTTCCGGGACTTGTATATCCAACCTGAGCGTTCATGTTCGCTCCGTCCATATAAACCTGTCCTCCGTGTTCGTGGATCAAAGCTGTAATTTCTTTAATGTTGGCATCGAAGAATCCGTATGTAGACGGATAGGTGATCATTACACAAGACAGATTTTCAGAATGCTGTTCTGTTTTTGCTTTTAAATCTTCAAAATCGATTTCTCCGTTCTCAAGGTTTTTAACCACAACAATTTTCATTCCTGCCATTGCCGCAGAAGCAGGGTTGGTTCCGTGTGCAGACTGAGGAATTAAAACCACATTTCTGTGACCTTCACCTCTTGAAATGTGATATTCTCTGATCACCATTAATCCTGCGTATTCTCCCTGAGCTCCGGAATTCGGCTGAAGAGAAGTTCCTGCGAAACCTGTAATTTCAGCTAAATCTTTCTCCAGTTCACGGATCATTTCCTGATAACCTCCTGCTTGGTCAACCGGTACAAACGGATGAACAGAACCCCAATTGTCCCATGAAAGCGGTAACATTTGCGTTGCGGCGTTCAGTTTCATCGTACAGGAACCTAAAGAAATCATTGAGTGGGTCAACGATAAATCTTTTCTTTCCAGACGCTTGATGTAACGCATCAATTCCGTTTCCGTATGGTATTTGTTGAATACTTCTTCCGTAAGAATTTCGTCTTTTCTTAAATTCTCTTCCGGAATGCTGTATCCTTCTTTAATTTCTAATTTGAAAGTCTGCTTATCTTTGAACTGGGCAAAAGAAGCCATCAGATAATTTAATTTATCCAATGTTGTACTTTCGTTGATCGCAATACTTACCACTCCTTCTGTGAAGTAGTTTAAGTTTAATTTGTGATCAAGCATCATTCTCATCAGTCTTCCTTTCTCATCTTCATTCATCGTGATTTTTACCGTATCAAAGATCGGTTCTTCCACGATTTCATATCCTAAAGCTTTCAGGCCTCCCTTCAAAGCATTGGCTTTAAAATGAATCTGATCTGCGATATAATTTAATCCTTTCGGACCGTGATAAACAGCGTACATTCCAGCCATAACTGCCAAAAGAACCTGAGCTGTACAGATGTTTGATGTCGCTCTTTCTCTTTTAATGTGTTGTTCTCTCGTCTGTAAAGCCATTCTTAAAGCACGTCTTCCGTACACATCCTGGGAAACTCCGATAATTCTTCCCGGAATATCTCTCTTATAATCTTCCTTACAAGAGAAGAATGCTGCGTGAGGACCACCGTAACCCAATGGAATTCCGAATCTCTGGGTTGTTCCAACAGCACAGTCAGCGCCCATTGAAGCCGGAGATTTTAACTTCACCAAAGCCATCGGATCACACGCTACAACCACCTGAAGATCTAATTTTTTATATTCAGCGATGTCATCTGTATAATCTAAAACGATTCCGTTTTTACCCGGATACTGCAATAAAACCCCGAAATAGGAACCATCCAGTTCATGTGTTTTATGATTTCCTTCTACAATTTCGATTTCAAGACCTTCCGCTTTTGTTTTTAATACAGATACTGTCTGAGGAAGCACAAGATCGGAAACAAAGAATTTATTGGCTCCGGCTTTTTTCTGATCTTTCGTTCTGTTGTTGAAGAACATATGCATTGCTTCTGCAGCAGCCGTAGATTCGTCTAATAATGATGCGTTTGCCAAGGCAAAACCTGTAAGATCACACACAACAGTCTGAAAATTAAGAAGCGCTTCCAGTCTTCCTTGTGCAATTTCCGCCTGATAAGGAGTATATGCTGTGTACCAACTCGGATTTTCAAAGATGTTTCTCTGAATAGCCGATGGCAACAACGTGTTGTGATATCCGAACCCGATGTAGCTTGTATAATCAGTGTTTTTCGATGCTAATTCCTTAGAATGGATCAGCATTTCGTATTCTGAAAGCGGTTCTGAGATTTCAAGATCTTTTTCTAAACGGATAGAAGAAGGGATGGTTTGAGAGAGAAGCTCCTCGATACTTGAAACGCCAACTTTTTCCAGCATTGCCTGTTTATCGGCTTCATTTAAGGAAATGTGACGGCTCACAAACTGTTCTGTATTCATTTTTATTTATTAGATTTTGTTTGTAAAAAAGATTCGTAAAATTACGATTTTTTAGAAAATTGTACAACTAAATTAAAATCATAAATAAATAATATAAAGTATTTTAACTTATTTAAAATTAAAGCCTTTTTGTTGAGTTATTGAACATAAAATTTGTTAAAAAAAGCAGTTGAGAATAAATTTTACTGCCAGTTAAATTTTCTAAAATTTAAAAAATAATCAATATTACAAGTACTTATTTTTAAACTCGCCAGGTTTTATAATTATTTAAATGTTAAATTTTCCAAATCTGTTTACCGAAATTCATAATATTATCAATTAAAAAATCCTCCAAAATTTAAATTTGGAGGATCTATTTATAGTAGGGCAATGTTAATTTATTGAAGGTTAGGCTGTTTTATCAAATCTTCAATCTTCACAATAACATCATCAATATCAAAAGGTTTTGGGATAAAAACATCCGCTTTGCAGGAGTTTACAACGTTTGCCGCTTTTGCATGAGCGCTGATAATCATTACGGGAATATGAGACGTTGCGGGATTTTCTTTGATCTGGTTGCATAAATCTGTTCCCAAACCATCCGGTAATTTCACATCCATGATAAAAATGTCTGGAACTACGGATTGATCTCTGTTGTTAAATGCTTCAGCATTGGCGAAAGAACGAACGTCATAATTCTCAAATGACAGGAGTAGCTGCAATGCATCTCTGATGCCTGTCTCATCTTCAACGATAAAAATTGTTTTCATATCCGTTGCATCGCAAAAACAAAGCCAATCTTAAACGAAATCTTAAATTAATGAAAAATTGAAGATCAATTTTATCTGATTCGGAATAAATCGATTAATAATATTCATCGATATAAGTTATTTTCTTAAAGGAATACTTTTTGTAATCTCTGAGAAACAAAATCACAACTTAAAAATATATGAAACACTATTTTCTACCCATGTTAACTTTGCTGACGTTGAGCTGCAAAGAAAATAAAACAGGAAAAAAAGAGGGCAATACCGCCGTTACCAAAACCGATACGCTGAAGCTTCCTGCACCGGATGAAAAAAACAGCAAGACAAAATTCAGCAACGTATTGGGATGGTCTAAAGGAAAAGCGCCTGTTGCTCCTGAAGGATTTACCGTAACAAGATTTGCAGAAAATATTAAAAGCCCCAGAAATATGATTCAGGCTGAGAATGGAGACGTATTTGTGGTGTTGTCTAATTCTGAACGTACTGTTTCGGAGAAAATTAAAAATGACATCAGTGGTAAGAGTGATGCTGAAGTAGACGGAAAATCTGCCAACCGAATAATCCTTTACCGTGATGCCAACAAAGATGGTATTCCGGAATCTTCCACAGTGTTTTTAGCTAATCTTAACCAGCCATACGGAATGCTCATCATTAATGATCAGTTTTATGTTGCCAATACAGACGGATTATGGGTCTATCCTTACAAACTGGGAGATACAAAGATTACAAAACCGGGAAAAAAGATGGTAAATCTTCCTGCGGGTGGATACAACAATCACTGGACAAGAAATCTCATTGCCAATAAAGATCTGTCTAAAATTTATATTTCTGTAGGATCGGGAAGCAATGTAGGGGAAAACGGAATGGATAAAGAGGTGAGAAGAGCCAATATCTTAGAAGTAAATCCCGATGGAAGCGGTGAGGAAATTTATGCAGCAGGTCTCAGAAATCCTGTCGGGATGAGTTGGAATCCTGTAACCGGAGATCTCTGGACTGTTGTAAATGAGAGAGATGAATTAGGAGACGATTTAGTTCCGGATTATCTTACTAGTGTAAAACAGAATGCTTTTTACGGTTGGCCGTATTCTTACTTCGGTAAAAACGAAGATCCGCGAAGAAAAGGAGAAAGACCCGATCTTGTACAGAAAACAATAGTTCCGGATGTACCTTTGGGAAGCCATACCGCATCTTTAGGTTTAACATTTTACACAGGTTCTCAGTTTCCGGAAAAATATAAAAACGGAGCTTTCATAGGACAGCACGGATCATGGAACCGCTCATCTTTGGTAGGATATCAGGTTGCTTTTGTCCCTTTTAAAAACGGAAAACCTTCTGGTTCATATCAGCCTTTTCTTACAGGTTTTATAGCAAATGAAGCGAAAGGAGATGTTTACGGAAGACCGGTTGGTGTTTTGCAGATGGCAGATGGATCTTTACTGGTCGCAGATGATGTAGGAGGAATTGTCTGGAGAGTATCTCGTAAAAATTAATGAAATTCAACAGATTATCAGAAAGCAGTCATTCAGGGCTGCTTTTTTATTAACCATATCTGTTTTCATAGCAAATAAAAAAATAGAGCCTGAATGATCAAGCTCTATTTATTTGATTTAAAAGTTCTTTTACCTTCCGTAAAATATTTTACAATGCTTTGCTGTTAAGATTGGTGTCTGCAACCTTTGTAAGCAGCTCATCACACTTTTTTTCTTCCTCCAAAGTGCTTAAAAGATGCTGAAGACAGTCTTTTTCTTCCAGTACTTTTGCGAAAGCTGCTAAAGTTCCGTAGGTGGCAATTTCATAATGCTCAACCTTCTGTGCTGCGGCAATAATTCCGGCATCTCTTACAGCTCCGGGTTCTGTTTCTTCGATAATGCTTTTTCCTTCATCCAGTAAACCCTGCATCGCATCACATTTTTTAGCCTGCGCTTTCTTGCCCAGAGCTTTGAAACATTCTTCCAGTCTTTCCACATGACCTTCGGTTTCTGTGATGTGATTTTCTATAGCAGTTTTCAGCTTTTCATGCGTTGCATTTTTCATCATGGTAGGCAAAGCTTTCAGTAAAGCTTTTTCTGCCCAGTAAATATCTTTTAAAGAATCCTCAAAAAGATCTTTCAGCTCTTTTGCTGCATTTTTCTTTGCAGGCGTTTTTGTGGCTGCCTTTGTTGAGGTTTTAGCGTTTGATTTTACATTTGTTTTCGCTGACGTCGGTTTTTTCGCAGGTGTTTTTTTAGTTGCGGTCTTCGTTTCCATAATATACTATTTTAGTGTTTGGTTGCTGGTGAATCTGCAACTATAAGACCACTTTGGCTCAAAACACACAACTGTGGTATGAAAAGATCAGACGAAGATTTTTCTGTTGATGATTTTCAGATAATTTTCCTTTTCAAGTCTTTTCACGGCTCTCACCACTGTTTCCACTCTTAAAGCAGTAATAGCGGCAATTTGCTGTCGGGTCAGCGGAACTTCGTATGAATATTTCGACTGGTCTTCATAAAAACTTTTATGATAATCTAAAACGCCTACGATTCGTGTTTCCGGACGAAGAGACGAATTGTTTTCCAGCATAATATATTTGTAATAAAGTCTTTCGGACAAGAATTTGTTGATGTCTCTTGAAATTTCAGGATTTTCGTCAAGAAGCTTTACGAAATTTTGTTTTGAAAGTCTTAGCACAGTACATTTTTCAAAAGTAACGGCATTTACTGGATAGGTCTGATCAATGAACAGCAAAAGTTCGCATACACTCAGTCCTCTGTCCAGAATGGCAAGAATAAGTTCCCTGCCTTCATCATTGTAATGGTTAAGTTTTATTCTGCCTTCTACAACCTGATAATAATACTTCGGTTTTTCTCCTTCATTAAAAATGGTTTGATGGCGATCGAAAGTTTCTTCTTCTGCGCCATAGTGGAGTAAAAGTTCTTCTGATATTAGCATATATAAGATTTTGTGATGATAATGGTATTGGCGGAAGCGGATTAATTAAATTTAAAAATAAAAAAATCATACCATTATAAACAATATCACAATTTATGTTATCTGATTGGGGAAATTATGCTAATATCCAGACATTTATTTTTTCTATGTGAATGTATAATTACGCATAAAACTTTCAAACAAAACAAAAATGTCTGAAAGTTTTTACGAATTTTAAAATTTGTTGGTAGAATATATTTATGAATGCCTTTTGTGGGCAACCAAATCCATTACTTTTCCAATATCTTCATTTCTGTACTCCGAGTATACGTGCGAATGAAAATCATTCAGTTTTCTGAGCAATTCCAAAAGTTCGGTTTTTTCTTTATTTTCCAGTTTTCCGGCAAGAATTCGCGACGTCATATTTACCTTTTCAACGGAACGGTGGAAATAATCATCACCTTTTTCGGTGATGTTGAGACGCTTGCTTCTTTTGTCTTCGCTGTCGTTCTTTTCTTCGATTAAGCCATATTCCAGAAGACGTTTGATGATTTGGGTTCCCGTCTGTTTTTCGTGCCCGTTTCTTTCAATGAGTTGAATTTTAGTTAGATTCGGTTCGTCTTTCAGTCGGTAGAGATAGGTAAATTCTTCATTGGCGAGTTCAGGAAAATCATTCAGTCCCTTTCGGATCAGTTGTTTAGAATATCGTCCCAAAAGCAGAACCTGTTTGCAGATTTCATTTTCTGTGAAAGAAACCTGATGCTGTTCATTTTTAAAAAGCTTGGTCGGGCTCTCTTTTCTGTATTTTTTATCATTCAGCCAAAGACGGAAATCCTCGACCGTAGAGTGAGGTTTATAAGCTTCGGAATTTTCAAATTCTTTAACCTGATGCAGCAAATCAATGAAAAAATCAGTATTCATAGTGCAAATTTAATCTAAGTATTTTAAATATTTTTTTATAATCTTATAAAGAGGTTTAAGAATCTAAATCCTCCAACGCTCCAACTCTCAAACCCCTCAAACTCTCTCTCAATAAAGTTAAAGTTTCACACTTCCCATTCCGCCATCGATTCCGAAAACCTGTCCTGTAATCCACGACGATTTATCTGAAACTAGAAATGCCGTCATTCCCGCAATTTCTTCAGCCGTTCCCACTCTTTGCAACGGATGTCTTTTTGCAGAGGCTTCTCTTTTCTCAGGCGTTGCTAAAAGCTGTGATGCTAAATTCGTATCCGTTAAAGAAGGTGCAATCGCATTCACTCTGATTTTCTGTGCCGAAAATTCCGCCGCCAGACTTTTCGTAAGACCTTCCACTGCATTTTTACTCGCCGCAATCGAAGCGTGAAAAGGCATTCCCAGTTTTGCTGCCACTGAGCTGAAAAGCACAACAGAGGCACTTTCCGACTTTTTAAGATTCGGCAACAGTTTCTGAATAATTTTAACCGCTCCCAAAACATTGATTTCAAAATCATTCTTAAAATCATCCACAGAAAGCCGGTTAAAAGGTTTTAAATTAATACTTCCAGGTGCATAAACCAATCCATCCACCACTTCAGGGAAATTAATTTCATCTAAATTTCCCGAAAGAATATCCATTGCGTGGAATTCAATGTTCGGATGACTCAGTTCAGAATTTTCCGTTCTGGAAATTCCAATGATTTTGTGTTGTTCTGCAAGAATTTTTGCCGTTGCTAATCCGATTCCCTTTCCGCAACCGATGATGATTATATTTTTCATAATGATTTATTTTTAATTTTTTGAACATGAAGGTTATACAGTTTTATATTTTGATACACTTCGACAAGCTCAGTGTGACATCTCTAATACTATTCGTTTAATTATCTTTTAATTGTCAGGCTGAGCTTAATTCATCCTGAGTCTGACGAAATAAAGTGTCTATTTACAATGCTTTTTTGCTCTTTTGCAAAACTTTATTTCCAAACAATTCTCTTGTGTCTTTTGCGGTTAAATCAACTACCTTTTCGAGATTTTATTATTGCTGATAACTCTCTGTCTGCTGCATTTAAAGCGATCGATTTCTTCGCTTCTTTTTTTCAGGTGTTTTTGGCTCACTCCCGAATTCACTCTTTTTCTCCAAAGCTTAAAACTCGATTCTTTCAGTTCCGAACGCATCAGTTCAATTACTTCCGATTCGCTGATTCCGAACTGGAATTTTATCGCTTCAAACGGCGTTCGGTCTTCCCACGCCATTTCTATGATTCTGTCGATTTCTTTTATGTTGAGGTTTTTATTCATTTTTTTGATTTTGATAAATATTCTATCAATTGCATCGGGCTTTAGCCCGATGTTGAAGTTTAATTTACAAAAGGCTTTAGCCGAAATATATTTTAAGTTTTGGCTAAAGCCAACCATTTTATTTCTTTTTGCAAACGGGTTAAAACCCGTTCCTATTGATATTAAATTCTTTTATTTTTAAAAAATCATTTAAGATTTTCAATAAATTCCTTCGCCGTTTTCAAATGCTGTTTTCGTTTTTCTTCAGGCATTTTCTCCAGTGTTCTCAGCATCATTCCCAATCTTGGGTTTTTGGCAAAAAAATCTTGATGGTCATTAATAAAATTCCAAAACAGCCCATCCCATTGTTCCGCCCATTCTCCGTCCGGATAATCGCTCATTTTTTTAATATAATTGCTTCCGCTGATGTATGGTTTTGTACTCATTTTTCCGCCATCCGAAAAACTGCTCATTCCATACACATTCGGAACCATCACCCAGTCGTAGGAATCGATGAACATTTCCATAAACCATTGATAGACTTCATCCGGATTGAACTGAGCAAGATTCATAAAGTTGGCAAAGATCATCAGTCTTTCGATGTGATGGGCATAGCCGGTTTTCAGGATTTTCTGGAGCGAACTGTCAATCGGGCGGATTCCTGTTTTGGCGGTGTAAAAAGACTCCGGAAGTTTTTGCTTGTGTTTCCAGTAATTTTTATTCCGCTGATACGTTCCCTGATAAACATAAACCCCGCGAACAAATTCTCTCCAACCCAAAATCTGGCGTACAAAACCTTCCAAAGAATTCACTGGAATATCGTGATCTTTTGCAAACGAAATCGCTTTTTCCAGCACATTTTCAGGTGTTAAAAGTCCGACGTTCATTAATGGAGAAAGCACACTGTGATGAAGGACATGTTCCTTTTCCACGATGCTGTCCTCGTAAACGCCAAATTCCAGAAAGCGGTTTTCCAGAAACTGTTCGAGCCAATGTTCAGCCTCCTTAAAAGTAGTCGGGTAGAGCTGTTCATCCGTAAGAATTCCGTAATTCTTCGCAAAATGCTTTTCGGTATATTGTTTTGCTTCCTCGTAAAATTCATTGTTTTTTGGGAAATGAATTGCGGGTGCTTTTTTATTTTTTGGATATTTTTTCCGGTTTTCGGTATCGTACGTCCATTTTCCGCCCAACGGTTTTCCGGCTTTCATCAGAATATTTCGGGTAATTCTCTGCTGCTTATAAAAATCAGTCTGATGATAGGCTTTTTTACCTTCAAAATAATCTTTCAGGTCATCTTTGCTGTTGATGAAAAGCGGACTATCAAAAATTTCGAGTTCTAATTTCGTTTCCTTTAATCTTTTTTCCAGCCAGTTGTCGCAAACATCCGTTGTTTTTATCGTTGTAAAACTTTCTTTTTCAAGTTTCAGAATTAAATTTCTGATGTCCGAAAATTTCGATGAACTTTCAATATATTCAACTTCAAAACCTGCCTTTTTTAATTCAGTTTCATAAAACTTCATTGTTGAACGGTGAAACGCAATCTTCTGTTGATGAAAAGAATACTGTTTAAAAAACAGAAATTCCTCTATCAAAAATACAGGCTGACTTTTATCCAGATAATCCATATCCTCAAAAAGCTGATGCGGAAAAATCAATTGGGCGGTATGTTTTACTGCTTTAGCCATAATTTTCTGAATTCTTGGTTAGAATCATACATTTCTGCCTGTTTTTCTGGGTTAAAAGTCCGGTCACGATTATCATTTCCGACTCCGGCAAGATACATCCAGTTGCCATAATTGCTGTGAACATCATAATCAATCAGCATTTCTTCAAAATACGCCGCTCCGATTCTCCAATCCTGTTTCAGAATTTTGCAGAAGTAGGAAGCCACATTTTGACGACCGCGATTGCTCATCCAGCCTGTATTTTTCAGTTCAAGCATATTCGCATTCACGAAATCGGAATCCGTTTCTCCATTCTTCCATTTTTGAATCAATGTTTTGTTGTTTTCCGCGAAATATTTTTGATGATTGATTCCGCTTTTCCAGAAAATCAAATCTTTGTACTGTAAAGAAACATATCTGAAAAAATCCCGCCAGAGCAATTCAAAAATCAACCAATACGTTGAATCATTGGCTCCGAATTCTTCCTCATATTTTTTTATCTCGTGGTAAATGGTTACCGCAGAAAGGCTTCCATCCGACAGCCAAGCCGAAAATTTCGAACTGTAATCTTTTCCCACCAAACCGTTTCGGGTTTGCTTGTATTGACTTAAGTTCTGCGTTTCCGAGAAATAATGATGCAATCTTTTCAATGCTTCATTTTCTCCACCCGAAAAAGGAAAAGCTGTTCTTTCGTCCGTTTCAAAATCTTCAAAACCGAGCGATTTTAACGAAATGGTATCACTTTTAAAATGAATTTCCGATTTATCGTACATCAAATCTTCCGATTCAAATTCAGGGCGGATCAGCAGATTTTTTTCAATTTTCTGCCGGAACGCGGTAAAAAGCATCGGAATTTTATCCAAAGTCTTAAAAACAAAAAGGGGATGAACCAAAAATTGTGAATACGATTTTTCCCAAACGGCAGCCGGAACCACACTTCGGATTTTTGTCTGAAGATCGGTTTCTTCCTTCGTCCATTCTTCCTGACAGAAAATCTTCACGACTTCAAATTCTTCGGAAATGTCTTTGAAAACGTCTTCCGTTTTGCCGTATTTAACTAAAAAAGGAATCTTCTGTTTCGCTAAATTCTGCTTTAAATTTTCTACACTTTCCAGCAAAAATTTTGTACGGTATTTTCCTATTTTTTTGGAACCGAACTGTTTTTGAGCAAAAAATTCAGCGTCAAAAACATACATTGCAAGAAAAGGCAACTCTTCCTGTATCACATTGTATAAGGATTCTGAATCTCTTGTTCTTAAATCTTTGGTGAACCAGAGGATGTTGATTTTTTGTTTTTTCGGCATCTTTCGCTGCAATATTTTACTTCGTCCCAGTTTTTTTTCCACTTTTTCCGCCAGTTGAAAGGCAGTCCGCAGACTTCACAGATTTTGGAGGGTAATCCTGAAGGCATATTTTTTATATTAAACTTTAATTCAAATACAATTGTAATGTTAACAGGTCGCACCTACGGAGCTTCCTTTTTACGGCTCTTTATTTTTTCTATTAACAGCTAATTCCGTAGGAATTAGCAATGCTCCGATAGGAGCTGACTGTTAATAGCTAACATTTTTATAAGATATGAGCTCCGTAGGAGCGACCTGTTAATGATTCATTTATTCCAACAAAATCGTTTTCAAACCTTTCGGCTATTTTAATAACCTGTAATTCATCAAAATCTTTTGTGACTTTTGGCTCCGTCGAATCTTCGATTTGCGGTTAAATATCACTTACAATAATTTTTAAAATTATTAATCGCCACGTCTTTCGCTTTCAGATCGTGCATCATATTATACAATCCGAAAAATGTTCGGTTCAGGTAAATAAAATGTCGGGAACCGCGGTTGGTATTCATTCCTTTCATATCACTTGCTTTCGCATATTTCTGTCCCAGATCGGCAATTTCCTGAAAGAACGACTCATCTGAAAAGTCAAATTTTTCCTGATTAAACGGTCTCGTAAACAGTTCCAGCAATTCGTAAAATAATTTGGCAAAAAACTCTTTTTCTTTTTCTGAATCTTCGACTCGAAGAATTTCCAAGGTGAATAATTTCTCACGGAAAATTTCAGGATTTTTCAGATTTTCTTCTTTCGCCAGTTCGAAATACGGAATGTAAAAATCTTCCGGAATCTCTTTGATACAGCCAAAATCGATAACCAATAATTCATTGTTTTCCGAAATCAGGAAATTTCCCGGATGCGGATCGGCGTGAACTTTTTTCAGAATATGCATCTGATACATGTAAAAATCCCAAAGCGTCTGTCCGATTTTATTCAAATTCTCCTGCGAATTCTGCTTTTTGGTAAACTCAGAGAAATGAATTCCCGACATCCAGTCCATTGTGATGATTTTCTCACACGAAAATTCCGGATAATAATGGGGGAATTTCACATTCGGAAGATGACTGCATTCTTCTGCAAAATGCTGACTTCGTTTCAGTTCCAGATTATAGTCAGTTTCTTCAAACAATTTGTCTTCCACTTCCTGAAAATAAGATTCCGAACCTTCTTTTTTGATGTTGAACATTTTCATCGCAATCGGTTTTACCATTTTCAGGTCGCTCGAAATACTTTCTCTTACACCGGGATATTGTATTTTCACAGCCAGTTTTTTGCAGTCTTTTTTTGCAGTATGAACCTGTCCGATACTCGCAGCATTAACCGATTCTGCGGAAAATTCATCAAAAATATCTTCCGGATTTTTCCCGAAATATTTTCTGAATGTTTTCTTCACCAAAGCACCCGACAAAGGCGGAACCGAAAACTGCGAAAGTGAGAATTTCTCCACATATTCCACCGGAAGAATGTTTTTTTCCATACTCAGCATTTGGGCAACTTTCAGCGCAGAACCTTTCAATTCTTTTAACGAATCGTAAATGTCTGCAGCATTGTCTTCGTTCAGAATTTTACGTGCCTCATCTTCATCTTTCGTGATTTTATTTCCGTAATATTTCAGGTAATTGACACCGACTTTTGCTCCTGCTTTAAGCAGGCTACTTGTCCGTTCAATTTTTCCTGTAGGAATTTTATCTAATGTTTTCATTTTTAAATTTTGTTTGTCAAATGTTTTTAACGCAATGTTCGCAAAGATTTTTTTTATTGCTAACTGTTTTAAGTTTGCAAGGGTGTTGTGTTAAGCTCCTTTGGGAGCTTTATCTGTGTAGCTTAAAGTATTTGTTCTTGGCGGCACTCCGTAGGAGTGCTATTTTTAATTCATCTTTGAATTTTCAGATTAAACTCCTGCGGAGTTCTCTTCAACACAATTATTCGTAATTTCTACACAGATTCCACACCTACGGAGCGCACTATTCTCTAGATTACTTTCATTCATTTTCGCAGCCGAATTGCCTCATTCTTTTATCTTTAATTCTTGAATCAGCGAATCTCACAGCCCGACCTGAGTGGAGCTCTTTTTGTAAATCAATGGCTGAGGAATCGAAGTCATTGGTTTGCAAAAAAGCGGGAGTGGAGGGCGGAAATAGCTGCCCAAATAAATATTAGCTTATTCGAAACCAAAAGCCAGTTGCCAATCGCCATTCATCAACTCATTTTAAACTTCTCCTTCCAAAGAAACTTTCCAAGGTCGAAAACTTTTCTCAATGGCTCGTTGTCCATCAGTTCAAAACCCGTATCGATGGTTTTTTCGATGAAAATATCAGTCTTTTCAAAATCAGGAGAAGTGTCTTTTTTCCAGAAATCAATGGCGGAAACCAAATGGAGCCAAAGTGCTTCCTGTCTCGATTTTTCGTTGAATTTTCTGATATCTTCCTTGGCTTTTTCAATCATTTCCCATTCGTTGAAATCGAGAGTATTGACAAATTGTTTGTGGGTTTCCCTAAGATTCTGAAGCGTTTTGATACTCTGGATCTTATTGCTTCCTAAAATAGATAACACTAAAGAACGGTTCATCGTCATATTTTCAAAGAAAATGTAATACACATTCAGTAGTTTTTCTTTTGTTGTCACTTCGCTCGAAGAATTCACTTCCGAAGCAAGTTCCAGAGATTTCGTGAAAAGATGATTCAATATTTCTCTTTCAATCTGCTCGAATCCTGAGAAATAGTGGTAAAACTCTTTTTCTTCAAAATTATTTTCTTTGGCAAAAAGGTAAGCGTTTTTAGGTTTTTCTCCGTGATTCAAAAGATAATCTCCGTATAATTCAAATATTTTTTCCTGCGTGATATTGGCTTGTTCTTGCATAATAGAATTTATTTATTGACAAATTTAGTAAATAAATTTACATTTAATTAAAATAAAGTATAAATTTGTACTATATAAACCATTTAATTTTTGAATTATGTTGACAATACAGGCACAATCGAATATACCTACAGATTTTGGAATGTTTACTGTTTATGCATTCTCAGAACACGAAGAAGACTGGAATCCGCACTTGGTTTGGGTAGCAGAAAACACAGATTTCAGCAAAACGGTAAATGTACGTTTTCACTCGGAGTGTATCACAGGCGAGATTTTTCATTCTAAAAAATGTGAATGCGGACAGCAATTAGATGCGGCAATGAAATATATGTCGGAAAACGGAGGAATGATTATCTATCTTCGACAGGAAGGGCGTAATATCGGAATCATTAATAAGTTAAGAGCATATGCACTTCAGGAAAAAGGTTTTGATACGGTGGAAGCCAATTTAAAGCTGGGTTTGCCTGCAGACGGAAGAAATTTTGATGTAGCGGTGGAAATGCTTAAAATTTTGGATGTGAAAGAAATTAATTTGCTGACTAATAATCCGGATAAGCTTAAATCTCTGGAAAACAGCGGAATCATTCTCAATCACAGAGTTCCTTTGGAAATAGAATCGAATGAGGTGAATGAAAGTTATCTTTCAAAAAAGAAAGATTATTTTGGACATCTCTTAGAAAAGGTATAATTTTCTCATTACGCTGAGAAACAAATTCCAGTCACCAAAACCAATCTTATGAAAAAAATTCTGCTTACCGGCGCTACCGGATACATCGGGAAACGAATGATTAACGTAATCGCTGCACAAGGTTATCAGGTAATCTGCTGCTGCAGAGATAAAAACCGTTTTTCTAAAAGTGTGGATATTGATGATGCCCAGATTGAAGTGGTGGAAGTGGATTTTCTGAAACCCGAAACACTGGAAAATATTCCGAAAGATATTTCCGGAGCGTATTATCTGATGCATTCGATGAGCAACAGCAACGATTATGCAGAAATTGAAAGACAATGCGCCGTTAATTTTTCAAATTATATTGAAACCACCGACTGTAAACACATCGTTTATCTTTCGGGTTTGGCGAATGAAAAAGAGCTTTCTCAACATCTGAGTTCAAGATTTGAAGTTGAAAAAATCCTGATGAAATGTAAAGTTCCGGCAACCGTTTTACGGGCTGGAATTATCATTGGTTCAGGAAGTGCATCGTTCGAAATCATCAGAGATTTAGTAGAAAAATTACCGGTGATGGTGGCTCCGAAATGGCTTCACACAAAATGTCAGCCGATTGGAATTGCCAATGTTCTGGATTTTCTGATTTTTACTTTATTTAAAGAACAGGCGTATCACAGAAATTTTGACATTGGCTGTGATAATGTTTTGACCTACAAAGAAATGCTTTTGGAGTTTGCCAAAATCAGAGGATTGAAAAGAAAGATTTTTACCGTTCCTGTAATGACTCCGAAATTGTCTTCGTACTGGCTGTATTTTATTACTTCAACATCGTACAATTTAGCTTCTGCTCTGGTTGGAAGCATGAAGATTGAAGTTATCTGCAGACCGGAAAGCCTTGCGGAAATTAAACAGATTACCGGAGTTCAGCCTTTTTCTTATGATACGGCGTTAAGAAGAACTTTGGCTAAAATTCAGGACAACGAAATTGCTTCAAGCTGGAAAGACAGCTTTATTAGCAGCAGAAGCGATTCCAGCCTGAAAGATTATCTTGATGTTCCAAAATACGGCTGTTTTGTAGATTTAAGAACTGAAGAATATGATGACCGTGAAAAATGTCTCCATAGAGTTTTTTCTTTAGGCGGCGCAAACGGATGGTACGGTCAGAGTCTCTGGAAGGTTCGCGGTTTTATGGATTTATTGGTTGGCGGACCGGGATTGAGACGCGGAAGAACGCATCCCGATAAACTTCATGAAGGTGATGCACTGGATTTCTGGCGTGTTTTGTACGCTAATAAAGAAGAAGGAAAACTGATCCTCTTTGCAGAAATGAAACTTCCCGGAGAAGCGTGGTTAATGTTTAAAGTGTATAAAGGTAAACTTTGGCAAAAAGCGGTTTTTCGACCTCATGGATTAACCGGGAGATTATATTGGTATTCTGTTTTGCCGTTTCACGGAATTATTTTTAAAGGAATGGTAAGAAGACTGGCAGGAAAAATTTCTTGATTTCAAATATATCCGATTATTTTTTAAGAATTGGCAGCACATAAACGTGTTGCCAGTTTTTGTATGACATTTCTGTAGTAAACAATTGAGGATTATATTTTTAAGCAAATTTTAAATATTGCCTTAAACATCAGATAGAAAATTTTTATGAATCTTATTTCTATATCACTTTCATAATGCTTAATTTTAAAGCTTTAAACGTTTAAACATTTACTAATACATCATCATAATGGAAAAATACAGTTATGGTATGATCGGACTGGGAGTTATGGGGAGAAATCTCCTGTACAACATCGCCGATCACGGATTTTCTATTGCAGGATTTGATCTTGATCATGAAAAAATAAAAGATTTGGAAGAACAGAAAACTTCCAATATGAATATAAAAGGTATACCTTCTCTGGAAGATTTTGTATCGCAGCTGGAAACACCGCGAAAAATTATTCTGATGGTTCCTGCCGGAAAACCGGTAGATGCGGTATTAGAAAATCTTAAACCGATTCTGAGCGAAGGAGATATCGTAATAGATGCCGGAAATTCTTACTTTAAAGATACCGACCGACGTGTGGCGGATCTGGCTTCCCAAAAGCTTCATTTTATGGGAATGGGAGTTTCCGGAGGCGAAAAAGGAGCGAGAACAGGACCAAGCATTATGCCGGGCGGAGATCAGGAAGCTTTCGGACTTTTACAGCCGATGCTGGAAGCCATTGCAGCCAAGGTAGATGGTGATGCGTGTACAGCCTACATGGGAAAAGGTTCTGCCGGAAATTATGTGAAAATGGTTCACAACGGGATTGAATATGCCATTATGCAGCTCATCAGCGAAGCGTATGATTTGCTGAGAAAAGGAGCAAAGCTTACAAATGATGAGCTTTATGAAGTGTTTAAAGAATGGAATAACGGAGAGATGAATTCTTTCCTGATCGAAATCACAAGAGACATTTTCCAGCAGAAAGATTCTTTAACCGATGGTTATCTGGTTGATCAGATTTTAGATAAAGCAGGTGCTAAAGGAACCGGAAAATGGACTTCCGAACAGGCAATGGAAATCGGCGTTTCAATTCCGACGATTGATATTGCGGTAACGTCCAGAATTTTATCAGCTTATAAAGACGAAAGAATAAAAGCTTCGCAACTGTATTCTCACAGTGAAGTTGTAACTCCTGAGAACAAAGAGATTTTCATTAAAGAAGTGGGAGAGGCGCTGTATTTGTCAACATTAATCAGCTATGCACAAGGTCTGGCTTTACTGGTAAAAGCTTCTGAAGAATATCAGTTTGAAATTCCTCTGAAAGATGTAGTAAAGATCTGGAGAGGAGGATGCATTATCCGTTCTGTTTTATTGGAGAAATTCTATACTGCCTACACAAAAAATCCTCAGCTTTCCAATATTCTGCTTGATGAAAATATCGCAGCTATCGTTAAAGAAAAGGTTTCTTCATTGAGAAAAACAGCAGCTTTTGCAGTTTCAAACGGTATTTCAAGCTTAGGACTTCAGACGGCTTTAGGATATTTTGATGCCTATACCACGGAATCTCTTCCGGTGAATCTGATTCAGGCACAGAGAGACTATTTCGGAGCACATACCTACCAGAGAACCGACAGAGAGGGAGTTTTTCACACCAACTGGGAAAGTTTTAATCATTAAAATTCAGAAATGAGCGAAAATAAAGTTTTGCAGCCAACAACAATTATCATTTTTGGCGCAACAGGAGATTTAGCAAAAAGAAAACTTTTTCCTGCATTTTACAACCTGTATATAGATGGAAGAATGCCGAAAGGCTTTAACATCATCGCTTTGGGAAGAGCAGATAATTCCGACGAATATTTTAAAAATTACATCAGAGAAAACCTGAACAGCTTTTCAAGAAAAAAAGTAACTTCAGAAGACTGGGCGGGTTTTCAGGCACACATAACGTATGTTCAGCATCAGCTTGATGAAGAGAGTTCCTATAAAAATCTAAATCAGAAGCTGGAAAGTTTTGATAAAGTCTACGGAACAAGAGGAAACAGACTTTTTTACCTTTCAATAGGTCCTAATTTTGTCGCTACCATTTCCAATCATATCAAAAATGCATCGCTTGCTTCAGATCCTAAAAAAGACCGTATTATTATCGAAAAACCTTTCGGACACGATAAACAGTCTGCGATTGAACTGAACAGCCTTTTGGCAGAAGCATTTGAAGAAGAACAGATCTACCGCATTGATCATTATCTGGGAAAAGAAACCGTACAGAATATTCTTGCCTTCAGGTTCGGAAATGCTATTTTTGAACCTTTGTGGGATCACAAACATATTGAATCTGTACAGATTACGGTAGCCGAAGAAGTAGGAGTGGAAACCAGAGGCAGCTTCTATGAACAGACCGGTGCATTGAGAGATATGATCCAGAATCACCTCTTGCAGATCCTTTGCATGGTGGCAATGGAACCGCCTGCTTCACTGGAATCCGGAGAGATCAGAGATCGTAAAGTGGACGTATTAAAGTCTATCCGAAGAATTCCTGCGGAAAAAGTAGACCATTACGCAGTAAGAGGACAGTACGGAAAAGGGTCGGTAAATGGCGAAAAAGCAAAAGGATACAGACAGGAAGAAGGGATTGCGCCGGATTCCAACACCGAAACTTTTGCAGCCGTAAAGTTCTATCTGGATAATGAAAGATGGCAGGATGTTCCGTTTTACGTAAGGACAGGGAAAAAGATGAAAGAAAAACATTCTTACATCACCATTCAGTTTAAGCCGCTTCCGCATTCTACGTTTTCAGAAAGCTCGCAACAATTGTCTGCCAATCGACTGATTATCAATATTCAGCCGCTAATGGACATCCGATTGCAGTTTATGGCAAAAAAACCGGGACTTTCTCTGGTTTTAAAACCTGTAGAAATGATTTTTGATAATTTTGCCTGTCAGGAAGATACGCCGGAAGCTTACGAAACCTTATTGCTGGATGCACTTTTAGGAGATTTAACCCTGTTTATGCGTTCCGATCAGGTGGAAGAAGCATGGGATGTGGTAAAAACCATTCAGGAAGCGTGGGCAAATGAAAAAGATGCCTCTTTCCCAAACTATGAAGCCGGAAGTTGGGGTCCTGAAGAAAGTACTGCTCTGGTAGAAAGACAGGGACATCACTGGGTTTAAAAATAAACTTGTGTTAAACTATTTCAGAATTAACCACAAAAGAAACGATAGACAATTTTAAAGTGAATTTCTATAATAATCAAAGCGCTCATTTTTAAAAACTGTGAGCTTTTTTATTAATAATGATCAGCTTTAAATAAAAATTTAGTTCAATTTTTGTGACTTTCGCGGTTAAATAAAAGTCTAAACAGATTTAATATAATAAAGAAAAAAGTAAAAATGAAGATTACCGTATTTAACGATTTAGATACATTATATAAAAAAGCTGCAGACCGTTTTGTAGATTTGGCTGAAAAGTCGATTCAGGATCACGACCGTTTTGTGGTGGCGCTAAGTGGAGGTTCCTCTCCGAAAGCTATCTTTAAACTGTTGGCTTCCGGGGAATATGCAGATAAAATAGAGTGGAGCAAAGTCTTTTTTTTCTGGGTAGACGAAAGATGGGTTCCGCTGAATGACGAGAGAAGCAATGCTAAAATGACATTCGATACACTTCTCGATCATGTTTCAGTACATAAAGATCACATTTTCCCGATGTATAAAGACGAAGTTTCTGCGGAAGAATTTGCTGCGGAATATGAAAATCAGATCAGAAATGTTCTGGGAAATGACGGAAGTTTTGATTTTATTCTGTTGGGAATGGGAGACGACGGACATACAGCATCACTGTTTCCGGGAGAAAAAGTGCTTTGGGAAAAAGAAAAGTGGGTGGATGCCTATTATCTGAAACCTCAGGAAATGTTCAGAATTACCCTTACAGCTCCCATCATCAATAACGCAGAAAATATTTTGATCGTCACCTTTGGAGAAAGCAAAAAACACGCTCTGAATGAAGTTTTGAACGGGGTTTACAATCCCGAACAATATCCGATGCAGCTTATTGAAAAAAGAGATTGTGTAGAACTTTTCACAGACGAAAAAGCAAAAGGATAATCATTAAATTTTAAACTTGTTTAAGCTCTTTATTTGAACCACAAAAAAGGACAAAAGATTGAGCTGCTGTAGTTAAAGTTAATAAAGATTTTAAAGTTTTTTAAAACAAAAATATTCTTGTTGGAAAATGCAAAGACGCAAGATTTCTATTAGTCTCAAATCTTTAAGGCGCAAGAAAATCAAAGATTTTCAATAAAGAATTGATGTTTAATTTTATCCTAGATAAAATCTTTTCTGGTTAAATTAATAATTGTTAAATAGGTATTGCGTATATTAAGCAGCGACGGCACTTGTGCCGTCGCTGCTTTCTTTAAAACCATAGTATAAATATTTACTTACCCTTTGTGATACGGACAGCCTGATGTCGCAGCCGGAGCATTTAAGGATATATTTTCCGGAGTTTTTGTTCCTTCAAAAAACTGCTCTTCTATAATTTTTCTCTGATCTTCAGGAATATCCTCCAGTTTTCGAAGCGTGTTCACCTGAATATGCGGCCAGCTTGTTGTTCCGCCGTCATCTCCGAAATGGAATTCAAAAAGAATAATCTGCTCATACTGAAGCTGAAGAATCTCTCTTCCGTTTTCTACCACCGTTTCGATCCACATTCTGAAATTTACCTCTACCGTCGGAACAAAACGGTTTACAAAAGGAACATTTAAAATCCCGCCTTGTGCACCGGTTTTGTTTTTGGAAGACATCTGAAGAAAAACATAATTCTTAACTTCCTGTCCGCTGAGCGTATCTCTTAATCTCAGATCCGGTCTTACCGAATAAGGATAAAGATCGTGTGCAAGAATTCTCTGCGTGTAAATTTTATTTTCTCCCGGATCATTTTGGTCATTTAGCGTTTCGTGAACCCAAGCCGGAGCGGGCTCATCCAGATTGATAGGATGCGTTTCACTCGCTCCTGCTCCTCCCATCGTTGGCGAAACAGAAAGGAAATCATAATTCCATGCTTTATCGCCTTCCGGAAACTGCGGAGCTCCCTGAACAAGATAATTGGATTGGGAAGGAACAATGTCGCCCAGTAAAGTGATCGTGCTTCCGTGAGGAATCACTCCGCTTCGCGAAATAGAATAATCCGGAATAAAATACGGTCCGCGATTACCGGCTCCCGGTTTCAGTTCTTTTGCCGGAATAATCTCATAATATTCCTGTCCTTCCTTCAGTTCACTCATCAGAATATACTGAGGATTTCCGTTTTCATCTTTCACCTGCACCAAAGGCTCGTTTCTGTATTCGCCTTTGTACCCGTAGTTTTTGTAATCTTCCTCATCAAAAGCATGAATTCCGCGGTCTCTTTCGATGGATTCCTTTGTGGCTGCGTGATTGTAGACATCACTCAGCCAGAGATACATTCCGTTTTCTTCATGAATAGGTGTGTACAGCAAATCCGGATTATCTTTTTGGGTATTTACACTTTTAATGCTTTGCTCGTACTTTATAGCCCCGCAGAAAAGCTCATTTGCCCCGCCACGATTGCGTACACCTCCCGGAACAAGAGAAAAAACCAGTTTTTCAATGTATTCTTCACATTCAAAGCTGAACTTTCCCGGAATTGTTCCCGAATTCGTTCCCGGTGAAGGCATAATCGTGGTATGAACGCCGCTTCCGTTCATTGTTCTGTCGATATTTTTATTGTAATCGGCGTTGTAGCTCACCCAGGTTCCGTCCAGAGCCTTTAAAATGCCATAGTCTACATTATCTACAATCTGGTTCAGATTTTTTTCTCTGAAAGGAATCAACGGATCATCGATCGTGAGTTTGGAATACCCTTTCATAAGGTTTTCCAGAAAACCCTGAGAACTGTCTGCGGATGTTCTCAGAAACAGGCTTTCCTGCTCAATACTTTCTTTTTGTCTTTTCAGCATGGTAATTTCGTTTTTATAATGATAAGTTTTTTTGATTCTGAAAATTATTTTAACTTCAAAATAGAGGTTTAAAGATTTCCGAAATCATCAGTTTTACTCTTCAAAATTAATCAGTCTGGGAAAGAAAAAAGTCAGTAGTTTTACTTAATTGTGCAGTGTAAAGAGAATTTTTCGTAATTTAAAAATGAATAGTAAATAAAAGTTTCTAAATAACAGAATTTAAATATCGAAGAGAGTAGATCAAAAAAAGTTACCCTTAAATAATTCTTATAGGATTGTTTTTACGGTTTTTAAGATTGAATTTGTTGTAGAACCAAGAACTTTTAAAGTGTTAGTGAGAGAAAGTTAAGAAATTGTTGTTTCGGGATTTTTTATATTTAAGTAAGTGTTTTTTTGATTAATCTTATCGTGAAGTTTTACCTTAACATTATCTATAATAAATTTTAATTTTTCCTTTTTTTATTTTAAAAGGTTTTACATTTTGGGAGCATTGGCTGATTTGGATCTTTTTATATTTGGTAATTATAGTGATTTAATATATTCACTGGGTGTTATTCCTTCAATTTGTTTAAAAACTCTGTTAAATGTAGATTGATTTGAAAATCCAGCCTCCGAATATATATAGAGCATGGTAAGTTTCTGCAAATCACTTTTTTCGATCATTTTTTTTACATGAATAATCCGCAATGTATTGATATAGTGATTAAAATTTTTGTAATTATTGATCTGGATGGCTTTTGATATATAGCTTGGATTTACATTCATAATCGAGGCGAGTTTGGAAAGGCTGAAATCAGGATCTTTAAAGAGCTTTTGACTGTTGATTTCTGAGTCTGTTTTCTCAAATAATTTTTTCAGCAATGATTCATCAATATTAACAGTTTTGTTATTCTCGCTTTTCTTCGGTTCTTCTTTCAAATTTTCTTCTTCTTTACTGTTGAGTATTTCCTGAATACTTTTGGTTTCTGCTATTTTAATTTTTTCTTTATAATAAATAAGTAAAAGAACCACTAAAAAATTTGCTAAAAATACAATCGTATCCGACAGCAGAATTTCATTTCTGGAATACACTCTGAGATTCAAATGAAAATGAGTAGAAATAATATACACTAAAGCTATCAAAATAAAAGTATAAAAAGAGTACATATAACACTCTCTTTTACTCAAAAAAATATATGCTGCAATGGGAATCGGGAAAAACCAAACTACATTCAGAATGGTATATTTCCAGAAAACAAATAATAAAAAGCAGGCATATAATGGAGCAACGAATAAATAGATCTTTATAAACTTAAATGGATTAAAGTTGTTCAGTGTATTCAAAACAACTAAAAGTATCAGAATTATTATAAAACCGCAAGCAGTATAATAGGTCAACAGGGAATCTTTAACGAAAAAAAGATACATTATTGTAAACAGCATTAATACCGAAAGCATTATCTTAAAGTAAGCCGACAAGAGGTTTTTTATTTCCTTTTCTACCCCTTTTTCATAAATCTCTTCTATCATGTGTGCTTTATTTTCTTATTTATTGAATTTGATTGATTTAAAATATTGATTTACAATTATTTATTTTTTTATAAATGATTTATTGTTTTTCATTTATCACAAATATTTATCCCTATGTTCAAGTGTTTATTTTTGTAAAGCGAAAATTAAAACAAGATAATTTCTGTAAGCGCAAATATAGTTATTGTTTAAAAAAAATCTTGTTTAAATACTAAAAATAGCAAAATATAGAATTTATATTTTGTTTTTCATCAGAATAATACAATAAATACAGTCAACATGAAAAAACACATTATGTTTGTTTTACTGATCTCGTCAGTATCTCTTTTTAACAGTCAAGTAGGTATTAATACAGCTAATCCCCAAGGTATCTTCCATGTAGATGGAGGAAAAGATAATAGCACATCTGGAATTCCTACAGAATCACAGCAAGCCAACGATTTTGTCGCTACAGCTTCCGGAAGTGTAGGAGTAGGCACAGTAGCTCCTGATGCTTCATCAATTTTAGATTTAACAAGTTCCAGCAAAGGTTTTCTTGCACCACGAATTGCCCTAACTTCAAATACAGATACGACAACTATTTCTTCTCCTGCTGTCGGATTGCTTATATTCAACAAAGGAACTGGAGGTCTTAGTTATGTAGGATATGTCTTTTGGAATGGAACAGAGTGGAGAACATTCAATGGAGGTTCACTTGCAAATGGTACTATAGGAAGCATTCTTTGCGATCAGGTAGCTCTTACTCCGGAAACATATGTGCTTGGTACTTCCTATTCCGGAACTTTAACGGTGAGATATACTGGTGGTAATGGAGGCATTTATGCCGCTCAGTCAATAGCTTCTACCGGTGTTACAGGACTTACTGCCACGTTAGCTTCAGGAAGTTTTGAAGCAGGTTCAGGGGTGCTGAATTATAATGTAACAGGAACGCCCAGTGCAAGCAGCCCAGCGACTGCCCATTTTGCAATTAATATTGGAGGTAAGAGTTGTGACGTTGAGATAGGCTCAGGATTATCTTTGGGTCAGGCGAAATATTGGTATGGCTCTATGCCCGCAAATGTAGGTTCCGGAGGTACCAATACTGCTACTGTTGTTACCGCAAATTATCTTAGCAGTTACAACAACGGTGTTAATGCAGTTCCAAGCATTGATGGGATGAGGTTCGACTATTATGCTATTGCTCCTGTAACCGGAAACGGTACTATTTCAGGAATTCCACGTTTGGTAAATATTTCTGGAGAAAATATAAAAGTAAGTTTTGCCGCCTTTTCAACAGCGCAAAATTATGGCACTATGAATAAATGGCTGAGTGACGGACAGTTCATTAATTTAGATGACGGAATATGGAACGGTTATGGTGCCAATGAAACAACAAGCACTGTTCCTACCAGTTTGTCGACACCTCCAACAGGACTTACAGAAATTGAAACGTTGGATATCTGGCTGAACGAGCGTTGGTATAGAGTTACTTACTTTCCTGTGATTGATAATAATAATACAATAAGCGCAGCAGATGATATCAGAAAAGTGGCAATTTCTGTGACCAGGCTGAAATAATTTTCGAAATGTTAGAAAAGCCAAGTTAGTCTAGAATATCAACTTGTTGAAATAGATTGGTTTATTGTTTTCTGCAAAGAAAGATTGTATGATTATTGACTACAAAATTTCAGAAAACTGACAAATAAAAATACTTTAGACTGTTTAATATTTCTGCTTGTCTGGGAAAAATAAAATAAACCATACTTTTTTAGCAATTAATTTGAATATTTTTTCTTCACTATTAGGCTGGAATCACCATAAAAGCTATATTTGCAGCCTAAATTTTAAAAATAATGAAAGAACTAATTGAAAAAATCAACGCAGAATTTGAAGCTTTCACAACTGAAGCAAACCAACAAGCAGAAAAAGGAAACAAAGCAGCTGGAACAAGAGCTCGTAAAGCAGCTTTGGAACTAAGCAAGCTTTTCAAGGAATTCAGAAAAGTTTCTGTTGAAGAATCAAAAAAATAGTTGTTCCCAAAACCGGCTTTTCAGTCGGTTTTTTTATTTGAATTTTTACAAAGAAATTTACTTTTTAAATAATCACATACGTCACATGAGATTTAAACACTCGTTAAGTCGTAAGAAAACATCAGTTTCTGAAAATCTCTGATTTTCCTCTTATGTAGTCTTGATTTGTGGATTGTAAATCAAAAGCGAATCTCATTCACCCTTGACTTTTTCACCATTCACCAGCAACAATTCACCATCACCAAATCCTTTCCGCGTTTTCCCATTTCCGCGAATCTCTTTATCTTTAGGGCTACAATGATTAATATGAAGATAAACAGATTTCTTGCATTGCCTGTTATGATGGCGATGACGCAATTTTCTCTGGCTCAGAATGCCGTTTCTCAGGAAAAACTTAATCCCGTAGTTCAGAATTTCGTGAATGAGGTAAACAATAATTCCCAGCTTGAAACGATGGCGTATGAACTTTTGGACGGAATCGGTCCTCGACTGATCGGAACTCCGGAAATGTTTGCTGCCAATGAATGGACGGCAAATAAATTGAAATCATGGGATATTGAAGCCAGTCTGCAACAGTTTGGAACATGGAAAGGATGGCAAAGAGGGATCACTCATGTGGATATGACGTTTCCTCGTATGAAAAGTTTATCGGCAACCCAGTTAGCATGGAGTCCGGCAACCAAAAAAGCAGTGGAAGCAGAAGTTATTATTCTCCCGAAAGTCTCTTCCAAAGCTGAATTTGATCAATGGATGTCTTCCGTGAAGGGAAAAGTTGTTTTGATGGCACAGTATCAGAAAATAGGACGCTCCGACGATCAGATCAAAGAATTTGCCACGCCTGAACTGTATGAGAAACTCAAAAAAGAGAAAGAACAGGCTTCAAAAGAGTATCAGAATTATATAAAAAGCATCGGCTATAACAATGAAACGCTTCCTGAAGCTCTGGAAAAAGCGGGTGCGGCAGGAATTGCGATTTCCAACTGGACGGGAATTATGGGAGCCAACAGAATTTTTGAGGCAAAAACGAAAAATATTCCCATGTTCGATATTGAGCTTGAAGATTATGGAATGTTGTACAGAATGGCGGAAAACGGCGCAAAACCCAAGATCAGGATCGAGGTGAAATCAAAAATCCTTCCCGAAGCAAAATCGTTCAACACCATCGGAATGATTAAAGGAAAAGAAAAACCTGATGAATACGTTATTCTTTCTGCGCATCTGGATTCGTGGGACGGTGCGCAAGGCGCTACAGACAACGGAACGGGAGTTTTAACCATGTTGGAAGCGATGAGAATTCTTAAGAAATATTATCCCGATAACAAAAGAACCATTATTGTCGGACTTTGGGGCAGTGAAGAGCAGGGACTGAACGGATCAAGAAGTTTTGTGGCGGATCATCCTGAAATTGTAAAGGGAGTTCAGGCGGTTTTCAATCAGGACAACGGGACGGGTAGAGTAGTAAACATCGGCGGACAGGGTTTTGTACATGCTTACGATTATCTTGGAAAATGGCTGAACGCGGTTCCTAAAAATATTAAAAGCCAGATTAAAACAGACTTTCCGGGAACTCCGGGTGGAGGAGGTTCCGATCATGCTTCTTTCGTAGCAGCGGGAGTTCCGTCGTTCGGACTGGGTTCTTTAAACTGGGGATATTTTGGCTACACTTGGCATACGACAAAAGATACCTACGACAAAATTATTTTTGATGAGGTGAAAAGCAATGTGATTCTAACAGCAACTTTAGCGTACATGGCTTCAGAAGACCCCGAATTTTCGAACCGGGAAAAAAGAGCAATGCCACTGGACGATAAAGGACAGATTACTAAATGGCCGGAAGTGAGAAAAGCGGTAAGAGATTTTAAGGATTATTAAAATTCAGTGTTTTTATAAGCCACAAAATATGAAGAGTCAGTTTTAAAGTTTGTTCTAAGAGAGAGAAAGAACATACAAAGTATTTAAAAATCTCTGATTTTATTTTTTGAGAATTTTAAAAATTTTGAAGATAGATTTTAAAATGAGCGACTAGTCAATGAGTCGCTCATTATTTTTATTATTTTCAGTTTGAAGCATATCTTTTACTTCGGATAGTTTACTTTCTTTAATGACATAAGTTTTACAGATTTTATTGTTGAGATACATTCTGAAATTCATTTGGGTAGATGTTTTTTTACCGTACGGATTTCTGTAAGTCTGTTCTGTAAAGACAGGTAAGAGATTTACCAAACATAAAATATTTCTTTTCAAAGACTTTCCGAATTTAGGATGATTGCCTTCATCATCGATTACTTTCATACGGAATATCTTTTTGCCTAAAGTTGTTCCGAAATAATATTCACTGATAGCCCCCAAAACAATCACCAAAGGAATTGATAAGAGTATATTGAATATGATGGATTTATTCAGCAAGAAATTAATGAAGCAAGAAAATATAGCAATGTCTATCCATTTGGCAAAAAGCCTTTGAGTTTCATTTCCTTTAAAGCTTGGATTATATGGAAGATGATATTCGTAAGCATGATAAATTCTTTTCCCATACTTGTCAAAATCGAGAGTAGGTCTATTAATAATTTTTCTTTCTTTTATATCCGAAATTTTCATACAAGTTTAACTACAAAACCATACTCAGCTGAATTCTTTTTCTCGCTTCATCAATCTCCGTTACTCTTACCTGAACGTGCTGATGCAGTTTTACCACTTCATTCACATCAGAAACAAAGCCGTCTTTTAACTGGGAAATATGAACCAATCCGCTTTCCTTGATTCCCAGATCTACAAAACAGCCAAAAGCGGTGATATTATTAACGATTCCCGGAAGGATCATTCCTGTTTTTAAATCTTTGATGCTTTTTACATTCGGATCAAATTCAAAAATTTTGGCAGCTTTTCTTGGATCCAGCCCCGGTTTTTCAAGCTCTTTTAAAATATCTTTGATTCCTAAAATTCCGATGTCTCCGGTGATGTAGTTTTCGGGTTTTACCAGTGCGATCTTTTCTTTATTGGCGATCAGCTCATTGGTTTTTATGCCTAAATCTTTTGCCATTTTTTCAACAATTCCGTAGGCTTCGGGATGTACGGCAGAATTATCCAGCGGATTTTTGGCATTATGAATTCTCACAAATGCGGCTGCCTGCTGAAAAGCTTTTTCGCCTAATCTCGGAACTTTTTTAAGTTGTTTTCTATCTTCAAAAGCTCCATTTTCAGTACGGTAGTTCACAATATTTTCTGCCATTTTCTCGCCGATTCCCGAAACATAGCTTAATAAAGATTTACTCGCTGTATTCAGATTGATTCCCACAGAATTTACACATTTCATCACCGTAGAATCCAGTTCGTTTTTTAATTGGGTCTGATCCACATCGTGCTGATATTGCCCGACTCCGATGGATTTCGGATCTATTTTTACCAGTTCCGCCAACGGATCCGCCAGTCTTCTTCCGATGGAAACGGATCCGCGAACCGTCACGTCATAGCTTGGAAATTCTTCACGCGCAATTTTACTTGCAGAGTACACCGAAGCTCCGGCTTCCGAAACAACGAAAACTTGTAAAGGTTTGTCGAATGCAATTTTTTTGATGAAAAACTCGGTTTCGCGGCTTGCGGTTCCGTTTCCGATGGAAATGGCTTCAATGTTATACGCATTCACCATGGAACGGATTTTTTTCATTGCCATTCCGCTTTCATTTTGCGGAGCGTGCGGATAAATGGTCTCGTTGTGGAGCAGGTCGCCTTTTTCATCCAAACAGACTACTTTGCAACCGCTTCTGTAGCCCGGATCAATTGCGAGAATCCTTTTTTCTCCCAAAGGCGGAGCAAGAAGAAGCTGCGTAAGGTTTTCAGCGAAAATTTCGATGGCTTTTTTATCGGCTTTTTCTTTCGCTTCCTGTAAGGTTTCGTTGGAGATTGCGGGTTCCAGTAATCTTTTGTAGCTGTCTTTGATCGCCAGTGAAATCTGTTCCGATGTTTCGTTGTTGGATTTAATGATGGCATTTTCAATAAAATCAATGGCTTCTTCTTTATCGATCCCGACATTGGCTTTCACAAAACCTTCAGATTCGGCTCTTAACATGGCTAAAAGACGGTGAGAAGGCATTCTGTTCAGGCTTTCTTCCCATTCGAAATACTGCGAGAATTTCTGTGCTTCTTCTTCGTCTTTTTTGGCTTTCACTACTTTTGAAGTAACCATTGCTTTTCGCTGAAAGAGGCGGCGGAGATTTTTTCTCACATACATATTTTCGTTGATCCATTCTGCCATGATGTCTCTTGCGCCCTGCAAAGCTTCTTCTTCGGAGGCAACCTGATCGTTCAGGTATTTTGAAGCCAAAAACTGTAAATCCTGAACTTTCTGGCTCATAATCATTTTCGCTAAAGGTTCCAGTCCTTTTTCTTTCGCGGCATCGGCTTTGGTTTTCTTCCTTTTTTTGAACGGCAGATAAAGATCTTCAATTTCCTGAATATCAAAACTTTCTTCAATTCTCTGTTTCAGTTCCGGCGTTAAAGCATTTTGTTCTTCGATCGATTTTAAGATGGATTCTTTTCTTTTTACAATTTCTTCAAACTGTTTACTGAGTTTCGAAATCTGCTCAATCTGTGTTTCGTCAAGATTTCCGGTTTTATCTTTTCGGTAACGGGAAATGAAAGGAATGGTGCAGTCTTCCGCCAGTAGTTCTAAAGTGGCATTGATGCTTTTTTCGGATATGTTGAGGGATTGCTGTATGTATTGTGTTGTGTTCATTGTAAATTTTAAACGGCTAAAATAATCAAAATGTCTTTTGTAAACACATTTTAAATTTAACCATACTGTTTACAAAAGCTTTACTGTCTTATTTAAATTTAATAAAAAGAAAGAAGATGGATGGTTTAAGATTAAAATTTTTAACCGTGCAATGATTAAAACTCAAAAAAATAAAAAAAATGATTGTAATTATCTTAAAGTAAGATAAATATGCTTTGCTTGAAGATAAACTTTAAACTTTTTTACCACAAAAGATGCAAAAGATTTAAACACTTTAGTTGTTTAAATTTAATACATAAATGGAAAAAGAGCACGTAAGTTAAAAAAATCAAAGATTTTTTCTCTTTGCAGACATTTGAAATACTTTACATAAATCCGATAAAGTCTTTTGTCTCTTTTGTGGTTAAATTTAAAATGAGTTTAAACTTGATATAAAGATTTTAATTGTATCATGTGTATTTAATAATTCTTATTTTAGCGGAAAGGTCAATAATGGAAACCCTGAAATTTGTTTTCTTGATGTATGATAAGATAAAAGTGTGGGATGTTTTCTATTTTTGGTTCCGGAATTTAGAAATTCAGAATAAACTTTAAACAATTTAAATAATATGAAAAAACTAAGTGTTATTGCATTGGTTGCAGTAGGATTGCTTGCAGCGTCTTGTAACAAAGAAAAATCGGCTGAAAATGCAGCGACTTCTACTGAGCAGAAAGTAGCAGAAAGCAAAGGGGAAGTTTTGCCTGTAGATACGGTAGGTTCTGTGGTAAACTGGAAAGCATTCCACAAAGGAGGAATGGCTCCGCGTTGGGGAACTTTAATGGTAAAATCGGGAGATCTGAGCATCGAAAACGGTGGCGTAACGGCAGGAAACTTTGTAATCGACATGAACTCTATTAAAGTAGATCCGGCTTCTGTAACGGAAAAAGATAAAAAACCGGCAGATCTTGAAGCGCACCTTAAAAACCCTGATTTCTTCGACACGGCAAAAAATCCGACGGCTGATTTCAAAATTACAAGCGTAACAGATCTTAAGGAAGCTCCAAAAGATGCAGTAGCAGGTGCCAACAAAACAGTAAGCGGAAACCTTACTTTATCAGGAAAAACAATGAATGTAACGTTCCCTGCAAAAGTGGATGTAACGGAAAATTCAGCGGCAATTCAGGCTAAATTCACGGTGAACAGAGCAGACTGGGGAATTAAATTCGGAACTTCCGAAGCGGATCCTGCAGAATGGATGATCAGCAAAGACATCGAAATCGCTGTAGACGTAAAAGCTAAAAAATAATATTGTTAGATATTTCAGACTTGTAAAGCTGCCTTTTTTGAGGCGGCTTTTTTTGTGTTGGGGATTTTGCATTTCCCTTCTGAAATAGAAGGCGAGTTGCCCCGCCTTAAATGTTTTAGTTCACGGATTTATTTATAATTTTAATCGTGTTTACTGAAAAATTTAGACATAAAAAAGCCCCGAAGATAGTCGAGGCGCTAAATGTTTTCACAACGGAATAATCCTTATTGTGAATTGCTTTTCAAAATTATTGATACAAATATAAAAGAAAAATTCTTTGAATGGTTTACGGAAAACCTCATTTTTAATAAATTTTTTCTTCTTATTTTTATTTACTTCAAAAAACTGATACTTATGATTAAAAATATACTTGGACTGGACTTGGGAGTTTCATCAATTGGCTGGGCTTATGTTCAGGAGGATTCTGAAAATTTAGAAAACAGTAAAATTATCAAATTGGGAGTTCGTGTAAATCCGTTAACTGTTGATGAACAATTAAATTTTGAAAAAGGAAAACCAATTACAACCAATGCAGGAAGAACTTTAGCCAGAAGTGCAAGAAGGAATCTTCAGAGATTTAAGTTAAGAAGAGCCAATCTTATTGATGTTTTAAAGAAAAATAATATTCTTAAAGAATCTGACTTACTTGCCGAAGTTGGCAAAAATTCAACATTTCAAACTCAGGAATTGAGAGCAAAGGCAGCAAGAGAAAAAATAGAACTTTCAGAATTTGCCAGAGTTTTGCTTCTTATCAATAAGAAAAGAGGATATAAAAGCAGCCGCAAAGCTAAAAATGATGAAGATGGACAGATTGTAGACGGAATGGCTGTTGCCAAAAAATTGTATGAAGAGAATGTAACCCCCGGAGAATATTCATATCAACTTTTACAGCAGGGAAAAAAACAATTGCCTGATTTTTACCGTTCAGATTTACAGGCTGAATTTGATAAAGTATGGAATTTTCAGAAACAATATTATTCAGAAATCTTAACCGATGACCTTTATAAAGAATTACAAGGCAAAAATAAAAATGCAACTTGGGCAGTTCTAAAAGAGCCATTTTCTCTCGTTGGGATTAAGCAAACCGGAACAATGCAGGAGAAGAAAGTTGAAAAATACTTTTGGAGAAGCGAAGCGGTAAAAAGACAGTTGGATTTTGAAAGTCTGGCTGTTGTATTTCAGGAAATTAACAGCAATCTGAATAATTCGAGCGGTTATTTAGGTGCGATTAGTGATCGAAGTAAAGAGCTTTATTTTCATAATCAAACAGTTGGAGAGTATTTATTTCAGCAGTTGAAAGTCAACTCTCATACAAAGCTTAAAAATCAGGTTTTCTACAGACAGGATTACTTAGATGAATTTGAGAAGATATGGGAAACTCAATCAAAACATTATAAAGAATTAACGAAAGAATTAAAGGAAGAAATTCGGGATATTATCATTTTCTATCAAAGGAAACTCAAATCACAGAAAGGTTTAATCAGTATCTGTGAGTTTGAAAACAGGGAAATTGAAATTACAGAAAATGGAAAAACAAAAAAGAAAACAGTTGGGCTAAAAGTTGCACCAAAATCATCTCCTTTGTTTCAGGAATTTAAAATCTGGCAGGTTCTGAATAATTTACAGTTTCAAAATGTAGATACAAAGGAAATATTCCCAGTAGATTTAGATTTCAAGCAATCTATTTTTGATGAAGTCAATATAAAAGGAAAACTTTCTGCAAAAGATGTTCTAGATATTGTTGGATATTCAGGAAAAGAATGGAAAACTAATTTCAAAGATATTGAAGGAAATTATACTAATGAAAACTTATATACTGCTTTTCTAAAGATTATTGCCAATGAAGGAATAGAATTTCCAAAAGAATTTAAACTAACAATAGATGAAGAAATTAAAGTTTCTAAAATAAATACTTCTGCAGAAATTATTAAGTTGTTTGTCAGAGAAAAGTTTTCAGGATTAGGAATTGATACTTCTATTCTGGATTTTAATCCGGAGTTGGAAGGAACTGATTTTGAAAAACAGGCTTCTTATCAGCTATGGCATTTATTATATTCCTATGAAGGCGATGATTCTCCTTCCGGAAACGAAAAATTGTATGAATTATTGGAGAGGAAATTTGGATTTAAAAAAGAGCATTCCAAAATATTAGCTGAAATTGGTTTTTCTCAGGATTATGGAAGTTTGAGCTCTAAGGCAATGCGAAAGATTTATCCTTACATTAAAGAACATAAATACAGCGTAGCATGTAATTATGCAGGTTACAATCATTCTAAAAATTCCTTGACCAAAGAGCAATTGGAGAACCGGATTTTGAAAGAACAATTGGATATTCTTCCTAAAAATTCTTTACGAAATCCAGTCGTTGAAAAGATTTTGAATCAAATGATTAATCTCGTCAATGAAGTTTCAAAGGAATATGGAAAACCAGATGAAATAAGAATTGAATTGGCGCGAGAACTCAAACTTAATGCAGAAGAACGCGCTACGATGACTTCTGAAATTAACAAAGCGACTATACAGCATCAGAAATATGCAGAAGTTTTGCAAAGAGAATTTGGCATAAAAAGTCCTTCAAGAAATGATATTATTCGCTATAAATTATACTTGGAACTGGCAAATAACGGCTTTAAAGATCTGTATACAGATGTAAAAATTGAAAGAGAAAATTTATTTACAGATAAATACGATATTGATCACATCATTCCTCAATCCAGATTCTTTGATGATAGTTTCTCCAATAAAGTTTTAGTTCCCAGAAGTGCTAATCTTAAAAAAGGAAATTTTACGGCTTTCGATTATCTTGAGAACGAGGGAAAGGAAAAATTAGAGAAATTTCTTAATGTCATCACAGATCTTTATGATAAAGGTATTATTACCAAAGCTAAATATGAAAAGCTACAGAAAAAAGTCTCTGAAATAGGAGAAGGATTCATTGAAAGAGATTTGCGCACTACACAATACATTGCCAAAAAAGCTAAGGAAATCCTTTTTGGAATTACTAATTCTGTGGTTTCTACTTCGGGAAGAATTACCGATAAACTTCGGGAAGACTGGAATCTTGTTAATACAATGAAAGAACTTAATATCGAAAAGTACAGAAAATTAGGTTTAACGGAATTAATTGCAAATTCCAAAGGAGAGGAAAAAGAAAGGATCATTGATTGGACAAAAAGGAACGACCATCGTCACCACGCAATGGATGCTTTAACGGTTGCTTTTACCACCCACAGTCACATCCAATATCTGAATTATTTGAATGCAAGAAAAAATGAAGCTCATAAAGAACATAAAATAATTACAAATATTGAAAATAGCATTACAGAAATTGTAGAAAAGAAAAACGGATCAAAAGAAAGAAGATTCAAATTACCGATTAAAAATTTCCGTACTGAAGCCAAAAAACAATTGGAAGAAGTTTTGATTTCTCATAAAGCTAAAAATAAAGTAGTTACCAAAAATATAAATAAAATTAAGAAAAAGGGAAGTATAATTGCAAAAACAGAACTAACCCCGAGAGGACAGCTTCATAAAGAAACAATTTACGGAAGTTCGAAATTTCTTAAAACAAAAGAAGAAAAAATATCTGGGAAATTTGATTTAGAAACGATTCAGAAAGTTCAAAATGAAAAATACAGAAATGCTCTGTTAAAAAGATTGCACGAGTTTGGCGGAGATTCTAAAAAAGCATTCACCGGAAAAAATGTTATTTCTAAAAATCCAATATTTCTTAATGCTGAAAAAAAGGAGCAATTGCCTGAAACCGTAACTTTAGCTTGGTATGAAACAGGTTATACCATCAGAAAAGTTGTTAATCCGGATAATTTTAAAGATTTTAAAAATATTGAAAAAGTTATTGATAAAGGAGTTCGTGATATTCTAACTGAAAGATTAAAAGAATTTAACGGAAACTCTAAAGAAGCCTTTTCTAATTTGGAAAAGAATCCGATCTGGATTAACAAATCAAAAGGAATTTCAATAAAGACCGTTACTATTACAGGAATTAATAATGCCGAAGCTTTACATTATAAAAAAGATCATTTAGGAAAAGAAATTTTAGACGAAAATGGTCAAAAGATAGCCGTTGATTTCGTCAGTACAGGAAATAATCATCACGTTGCAATTTATGAAGATGAAAATGGAAACCTACAGGAGAAAGTTGTGAGTTTTTATGAAGCTGTAGAAAGAGTAAATCAGAATTTACCAATTATTGACAAAGAATATAATTCTGAGTTAGGTTGGAAATTCTTATTTACAATGAAACAGAATGAAATGTTTTTATTTCCATCAGACGATTTTGATCCGAAAGAAGTTGATTTATTTGATGATAAAAATCTGAGTTTGATTTCTAAAAATCTTTTTAGAGTGCAGAAGTTCGGATCATTGCTTTCTGGATTTTGGTTTAGACATCATTTAGAAACAAGTGTAGATGTAAATTCTGTGTTAAGAGGTACATCATATAAAGTAATTCAAAGCTCTAATAATTTGAGATCTATTGTAAAAGTAAGGCTTAACCATTTAGGTAAGATAGTTCAAATAGGAGAATATTAAAACATTTATAGTATGATCACCCGCTCCATCTACATCGGCAATCCCGCTTACCTTAAGCTCAAAGACGAGCAATTGAAAATCCTCTGTCCGGAAACCAAAACGGAAAAGGGGAGTGTTCCTGTGGAAGATTTGGGGTTGTTGATGCTGGATCATTATCAGATTACCATTTCGCACCATCTGATTCAGAAAATGATGGGAAATAATGTAGTGGTGGTGAGTTGTGATGCTCATCATTTACCGCACGGAATTATGCTTCCGCTGTATGGACATACCGAACATTCCGATCGGGTAAAAGATCAGTTGGAAGCCAGTGAACCGCTGAAAAAACAGCTTTGGAAACAGACTGTGGAATGTAAGATCGAAAACCAGAAAAACGTCCTGATGAAACTGGGAGATTATTACGAACCGATGATTGAATATCAGAGAAATGTAAAATCCGGCGATATAACGAATATGGAAGGGATTGCGGCGCAGCATTACTGGAAATACCTCATCAGTCTGGATTTTTTGAGACAGCGTTTTGGAGATTCACCCAATCAGTTTTTTAATTTTGGATATGCCGTGCTCAGAAGCATTGTGGCAAGAGCTATTGTAGAAACCGGACTGTTGCCTGTTCTCGGCATTTTTCATAAAAATAAATACAATCCGTATTGCCTTGCCGATGATTTAATGGAACCTTATCGTCCGTTTGTTGATTTACTCGTGATACAGTGGCTGAAAATTCATCCGGATACCGAAGAACTGACAAAAGAATTTAAAGCGCATATTCTCCAGATTGCGACCAAAGATGTGCGTATTGATGACAAAACAAGACCGTTGCTGGTTGCTGTAAAAACAACCGCTTCATCGCTTTACAAATGCTACACAGGAGAAAAACGACTGATTTCCTATCCGGAATTGATGTAATTTTTTTATGGCAGCTTTATCCGCCTGTAGTTTATCCTGAGCGGAGCCGAAGGATAAAAATCTGCAAAAAGAGCTCCACTCAGGTCGGGCTGCGATTATTACAATAAACAAACAATAGTCACCAAAAATGAACGCCGAAAGGTTTAATGCATACCGAATTATGTGGGTTTTAGTATTATATGACCTCCCGACCGAAACGAAAGCGAATATGAAAGATGCAAACCGTTTTCGGAAAGCTTTGATTGATGACGGATTTACTTTATTTCAGTTTTCGATGTATGTGCGTCATTGTCCGAGCCGCGAAAATGCAGAAGTTCATATCAAAAGAGTAAAATTTATGCTTCCGAAAGCCGGAAAGGTTGCCATTATGTGCATTACGGATAAACAGTTTGGAGACATCGAAATCTTTTTTGCCAGAAATAAAGAAGAACCGCCACCAACCTTCCAACAGCTCGAATTGTTCTGAATTTTGAATCCTGAAAACAAAAATAATCTACTGAAAACCAGTAGGTTATTTTTTGAGATTGTCCTTCATCACGAAGATAATAAATTTTGAAATCCGCAGCCGGATAAGCGTGGGCGGATTCGACGAAAAGCGTTGGATTCGAGTTGGCTGAGCCAAAGCAATTCCCAAATAGAAAATCAAAAAAGATAATTAGAGATAGATTATAATTAACTTTTAGAGATTTTGTTATTTTTAAAATATAAAATAATCCATTGAAAACCAATGGATTAGATTTTGAGGTTGTTCTTCATCACGAAGATAATAATTTTTGAAAGCAATTCACAACTACAATATCTTTGTATCTTTATCTATCTTAGTTGTTCTTCATCACGAAGATAATAATTTTTGAAAGCAATTCACAACATGAGTTCGGTATATTTATGGCAATTGCTCGTTGTTCTTCATCACGAAGATAATAATTTTTGAAAGCAATTCACAACTCTTACAAGAGCAAAAATCATTACCGAAGGGTTGTTCTTCATCACGAAGATAATAATTTTTGAAAGCAATTCACAACGTGGTTGCGCAAAAGAATTACACTGAAGAGGTTGTTCTTCATCACGAAGATAATAATTTTTGAAAGCAATTCACAACTTGGAATATTTTTGAAATTCCTCAATTTTTGTTGTTCTTCATCACGAAGATAATAATTTTTGAAAGCAATTCACAACTAAACTTCTCATCCTTCATCAGATTCTCATGTTGTTCTTCATCACGAAGATAATAATTTTTGAAAGCAATTCACAACATTTCTTTACAACATTACCTTGAAAAGCTAGTTGTTCTTCATCACGAAGATAATAATTTTTGAAAGCAATTCACAACGCGCTTATTCATCTTTCCTGCTGAGATACTGTTGTTCTTCATCACGAAGATAATAATTTTTGAAAGCAATTCACAACCGTGTAGATACATCGGTAGAATCCTTATTAGTTGTTCTTCATCACGAAGATAATAATTTTTGAAAGCAATTCACAACACTTGATAGATTCAGTGGTGAGATGCGTTAGTTGTTCTTCATCACGAAGATAATAATTTTTGAAAGCAATTCACAACAACGTTAATGAGCCAGACTATTCAAAGTTTGTTGTTCTTCATCACGAAGATAATAATTTTTGAAAGCAATTCACAACAAGCCTATTGACTTTTCTGGCGCTAATAATGTTGTTCTTCATCACGAAGATAATAATTTTTGAAAGCAATTCACAACCACTTTTATTTTGGTAATGGAGTAACCAATGTTGTTCTTCATCACGAAGATAATAATTTTTGAAAGCAATTCACAACTCCCGGATATTTATACCCCTACTACAGGAGGTTGTTCTTCATCACGAAGATAATAATTTTTGAAAGCAATTCACAACGGGGATGAGTATGAGGCTTTAAAAGCTAGGGTTGTTCTTCATCACGAAGATAATAATTTTTGAAAGCAATTCACAACTAATATGTTTATAACTCAAATATTTTTCAAGTTGTTCTTCATCACGAAGATAATAATTTTTGAAAGCAATTCACAACTCTATTAGCGGATCTGCTGAGGTTATTTACGTTGTTCTTCATCACGAAGATAATAATTTTTGAAAGCAATTCACAACCTTCCGGAGTTTGGGTTGTCAAGCGATACCGTTGTTCTTCATCACGAAGATAATAATTTTTGAAAGCAATTCACAACACCCTTCAATAAGTCATACTTATTACCTATGTTGTTCTTCATCACGAAGATAATAATTTTTGAAAGCAATTCACAACATAGTAGATTATATCCCCGCAATGGCTGATGTTGTTCTTCATCACGAAGATAATAATTTTTGAAAGCAATTCACAACAGGAGCTTAAGATAGAAGAGCAAGAGTTTAGTTGTTCTTCATCACGAAGATAATAATTTTTGAAAGCAATTCACAACTTGGAAAATTATATCAAGTAAATTAAATCAGTTGTTCTTCATCACGAAGATAATAATTTTTGAAAGCAATTCACAACACCTAAAAAAAAATTATGGGAATTGGAGAAGTTGTTCTTCATCACGAAGATAATAATTTTTGAAAGCAATTCACAACATGAAGCATGAAGACGTTTATTACTGGTACGTTGTTCTTCATCACGAAGATAATAATTTTTGAAAGCAATTCACAACTACCATCCATTAACGGTACTTTAGTAGGAAGTTGTTCTTCATCACGAAGATAATAATTTTTGAAAGCAATTCACAACGTGCTCTCTCAGGTAATCCTCAAAGCCCTCGTTGTTCTTCATCACGAAGATAATAATTTTTGAAAGCAATTCACAACGTCACAGACTTAATATTAAATCTTATGTGCGTTGTTCTTCATCACGAAGATAATAATTTTTGAAAGCAATTCACAACAACTGGCAGTAAACTCTTTTATTAGAGCTAGTTGTTCTTCATCACGAAGATAATAATTTTTGAAAGCAATTCACAACAGCTTGCATCATTTCAGCTTGCAGCATATTGTTGTTCTTCATCACGAAGATAATAATTTTTGAAAGCAATTCACAACTTGGACTGATTGTGCTAATCAAAATCAGCAGTTGTTCTTCATCACGAAGATAATAATTTTTGAAAGCAATTCACAACTCTAATTCAGTGAAATACACGGATAGAGGTGTTGTTCTTCATCACGAAGATAATAATTTTTGAAAGCAATTCACAACATAACACAGGATTAAGATCTCAAAATCTAAGTTGTTCTTCATCACGAAGATAATAATTTTTGAAAGCAATTCACAACTCTATTAAAGAGCTCCGTATTTTTGGCTCTGTTGTTCTTCATCACGAAGATAATAATTTTTGAAAGCAATTCACAACCCTTTAGTTGTATCTCCCCCATCATAACTAGTTGTTCTTCATCACGAAGATAATAATTTTTGAAAGCAATTCACAACTGGTCGCATGCCTCGGAGTTTGTAAGCCCTGTTGTTCTTCATCACGAAGATAATAATTTTTGAAAGCAATTCACAACGGATACTCAGGGGCAGTGTTTGATAGCTCTGTTGTTCTTCATCACGAAGATAATAATTTTTGAAAGCAATTCACAACTACAGTTAAGTACTATTCTATTGTATTTTAGTTGTTCTTCATCACGAAGATAATAATTTTTGAAAGCAATTCACAACCAGATTTGGCTAGATCCTCTAATTTAGAAAGTTGTTCTTCATCACGAAGATAATAATTTTTGAAAGCAATTCACAACTAACGATTCCATTGCCTTCACAATCTCCTCGTTGTTCTTCATCACGAAGATAATAATTTTTGAAAGCAATTCACAACAGGCAATAGTTTGTTCCCGGAAGATTTCCCGTTGTTCTTCATCACGAAGATAATAATTTTTGAAAGCAATTCACAACGCAAGTCCGGAAATCTCTTTAACGGAGGATGTTGTTCTTCATCACGAAGATAATAATTTTTGAAAGCAATTCACAACTACAAACTGGCGGTGTTCCGTTAACAAATGGTTGTTCTTCATCACGAAGATAATAATTTTTGAAAGCAATTCACAACAGGAGCATTATATCAATTTGTGCAGAG
The DNA here is from genome assembly GCF_900156825.1 of Chryseobacterium gambrini. Taxonomy (GTDB): domain Bacteria; phylum Bacteroidota; class Bacteroidia; order Flavobacteriales; family Weeksellaceae; genus Chryseobacterium; species Chryseobacterium gambrini. The sequence goes on from NZ_FTOV01000009.1 coordinate 163,527, forward strand.
CTTGTTGTTCTTCATCACGAAGATAATAATTTTTGAAAGCAATTCACAACCTTTAAAAACAATTTAAAACTTCAGATTAAGTTGTTCTTCATCACGAAGATAATAATTTTTGAAAGCAATTCACAACTAAAGATAAAGATACATTGTAAAGATACTGGTTGTTCTTCATCACGAAGATAATAATTTTTGAAAGCAATTCACAACGCTTCACCCTTTTTATTGTAATTCTGCCACGTTGTTCTTCATCACGAAGATAATAATTTTTGAAAGCAATTCACAACCCAATCAAGTATCATGGAGCAGGTGAGTATGTTGTTCTTCATCACGAAGATAATAATTTTTGAAAGCAATTCACAACTTACTGCAATCGCTCTTACGAAGGCAAAAAGTTGTTCTTCATCACGAAGATAATAATTTTTGAAAGCAATTCACAACACTTTGAATAGTCCGGTTGATTGACTTTAAGTTGTTCTTCATCACGAAGATAATAATTTTTGAAAGCAATTCACAACCTAACTGCAATTGCTCTTACGAAAGCAAAAGTTGTTCTTCATCACGAAGATAATAATTTTTGAAAGCAATTCACAACACCATTTTTAGCCAGTGCTATGAACTGTTCGTTGTTCTTCATCACGAAGATAATAATTTTTGAAAGCAATTCACAACAGTTTAATTTATGCCACTTATAAGAATATTGTTGTTCTTCATCACGAAGATAATAATTTTTGAAAGCAATTCACAACCAGACCACTAAAAATCTTAAAGATGCTGAAGTTGTTCTTCATCACGAAGATAATAATTTTTGAAAGCAATTCACAACCTTAACTGTACTATTATAATACATAGGGCGGTTGTTCTTCATCACGAAGATAATAATTTTTGAAAGCAATTCACAACGTTACAACAAATGACGAAATTAAAGGTAAGGTTGTTCTTCATCACGAAGATAATAATTTTTGAAAGCAATTCACAACGTTGCTAATTTAAGTGTAATTTATGCTACCGTTGTTCTTCATCACGAAGATAATAATTTTTGAAAGCAATTCACAACGTTAAAGATGGAGGAGAGTTATTTAGTACTGTTGTTCTTCATCACGAAGATAATAATTTTTGAAAGCAATTCACAACGTAACTACAAACGAAGAAATTAAGGGAAAGGTTGTTCTTCATCACGAAGATAATAATTTTTGAAAGCAATTCACAACAAGGCTGTTGATTTTTCAAGTGCAAACCAAGTTGTTCTTCATCACGAAGATAATAATTTTTGAAAGCAATTCACAACCTTACTGCTATTGCTCTTACCAAAGCTAAAGTTGTTCTTCATCACGAAGATAATAATTTTTGAAAGCAATTCACAACATAAAGGTTAAATATCACGATAACTATAAAGTTGTTCTTCATCACGAAGATAATAATTTTTGAAAGCAATTCACAACAACTTTTAAGTAATCAAGAAGACCCTGAACGTTGTTCTTCATCACGAAGATAATAATTTTTGAAAGCAATTCACAACTCTTGCAGTACTGCCAACACTTCCGCGTGAGTTGTTCTTCATCACGAAGATAATAATTTTTGAAAGCAATTCACAACAAAGTAGAAATAAGCAATATGAATCTTTATGTTGTTCTTCATCACGAAGATAATAATTTTTGAAAGCAATTCACAACCAGCGATATCGCTGGGGAAAAATAACAATTGTTGTTCTTCATCACGAAGATAATAATTTTTGAAAGCAATTCACAACTAAGCAGGTGTTTGTTAGGCAATAAAGGTAGTTGTTCTTCATCACGAAGATAATAATTTTTGAAAGCAATTCACAACAGCTCTGTGCTGTCTACTTCATTTTCATAAGTTGTTCTTCATCACGAAGATAATAATTTTTGAAAGCAATTCACAACCTGGCACAATATGGGTTCACTCCTGCAGGAGTTGTTCTTCATCACGAAGATAATAATTTTTGAAAGCAATTCACAACTAAATTGTTATTGTTCTATTTTAGTTACTTGTTGTTCTTCATCACGAAGATAATAATTTTTGAAAGCAATTCACAACATCTAATCTAACATAACTAACAAATGGGAAGTTGTTCTTCATCACGAAGATAATAATTTTTGAAAGCAATTCACAACTTGGAGGTGGTCAAGGTGATGAGCATTCAAGTTGTTCTTCATCACGAAGATAATAATTTTTGAAAGCAATTCACAACTGTATAGATCGATGAATGTTTCACCCATATGTTGTTCTTCATCACGAAGATAATAATTTTTGAAAGCAATTCACAACCATAATGGATAAATTAAATGGTCATATAATGTTGTTCTTCATCACGAAGATAATAATTTTTGAAAGCAATTCACAACGGACCATCCGGAACGATGATCTTTTCTTTAGTTGTTCTTCATCACGAAGATAATAATTTTTGAAAGCAATTCACAACCTCTCCTCTGAATTTTTCAGAAAGGCTACAGTTGTTCTTCATCACGAAGATAATAATTTTTGAAAGCAATTCACAACATTCGTGCCGTTCGTATGTTATCTGCATACGTTGTTCTTCATCACGAAGATAATAATTTTTGAAAGCAATTCACAACAAACCTATCGATTTTTCATCTGCAAATCAAGTTGTTCTTCATCACGAAGATAATAATTTTTGAAAGCAATTCACAACAGCTGTAATAACTATTATTAAACTTTTAAAGTTGTTCTTCATCACGAAGATAATAATTTTTGAAAGCAATTCACAACGTTGTCGCTCAAAAGTCATACACTGAGGAGGTTGTTCTTCATCACGAAGATAATAATTTTTGAAAGCAATTCACAACGGATGCGGAAGTTTTTTCCCACTCTAGCCTGTTGTTCTTCATCACGAAGATAATAATTTTTGAAAGCAATTCACAACACGATGCATGTCGGAAGGCATACTTTTGCAGTTGTTCTTCATCACGAAGATAATAATTTTTGAAATCAATTCACAACATTACTGCAATTGCTCTTACCAAAGCAAAAGTTGTTCTTCATCACGAAGATAATAATTTTTGAAAGCAATTCACAACTTAGATCCTCGAATTCTGAATATGAATTTAGTTGTTCTTCATCACGAAGATAATAATTTTTGAAAGCAATTCACAACTATGATCTGTTTTATCAGGCAGGTATTCCAGTTGTTCTTCATCACGAAGATAATAATTTTTGAAAGCAATTCACAACAGAAAAGAATAATGAGCAGGCTGTTTGAAAGTTGTTCTTCATCACGAAGATAATAATTTTTGAAAGCAATTCACAACGGACATAAACCAAACTCTTTATTTAAGTGCGTTGTTCTTCATCACGAAGATAATAATTTTTGAAAGCAATTCACAACTCTTCACAAGTAGAGTAGTTGTCTATCAGAGTTGTTCTTCATCACGAAGATAATAATTTTTGAAATCCGCAGCAGGAAAAGCGTAGGCGGATTCGACGAAAAGCATTTGATTAAGCTAAGGCTGAGTCAAAGCAATTCACATTAAACTTTTGCTGCCCATAGATAATAATTTTTGAAATCCGCAGCAGGAAAGGCGTAGGCGGATTCGACGAAAAGCGTTTGATTAAGCTAGGCTGAGTCAAAGCAATTCATATAAACTCGTCTTGTCTCAAAGATAATAGTTTTGAAATCCGCAGCAGGAAAGGCGTAGGCGGATTCGACGAAAAGAATTTGATTAAGCTGAGTCTGAGTCAAAGCAATTTACATACACTCACGTTGTTTTAAAGATAATAATTTTTTGAAATCCGCTGCAGGAAAGGCGTAGGCGGATTCGACGAAAAGCGTTTGATTAAGCTAAGGCTGAGTCAAAGCAATTCATATAAACTCATGTTGTCTCAAAAATAATAATTTTTGAAATCCGTTGCAGGAAAAGCGTAGGCGGATTCGACGAAAAGAATTTGATTAAGCTGAGTCTGAGTCAAAGCAATTTACATACACTCACGTTGTTTTAAAGATAATAATTTTTTGAAATCCGCTGCAGGAAAGGCGTAGGCGGATTCGACGAAAAGTGTTTGATTAAGCTAAGGCTGAGTCAAAGCAATTCATATAAACTCATGTTGTCTCAAAAATAATAATTTTTGAAATCCGTTGCAGGAAAAGCGTAGGCAGATTCAACGAAAAGAGTTTAAATAAGTTAGGCTGATTTTACAGACTATAAAAAATTAGCCATAACCGAACTACACTCGGCTATGGCTAAAAAATATTTTAGTAAAAACGAAATTAAATTCCGTCGATGATTTCATTTAAAACCGTACTTGGTCTCATGGCAGCATACGTCTTGTAAGTATCTGTTTTATAGTAACCGTCAATATCCTGAGGTTTTCCCTGCGCACCAATTAATTCTGCGTTAATCACTTCTTCGTTTTCCTTCATCGCCTCTGCAATCGGAGCGAATTGTGCTGCTAATTCTGCATCAGCAGTCTGGTTTGCTAAAGCTTCAGCCCAGTACATTGCCAGATAGAAGTGGGAACCTCTGTTATCGATTTGTCCCACTTTTCTTGCAGGAGACTTGTCGGTAGCTAAGAATTTAGCATTAGCTTCATCCAGTGCGTCCGCTAACACCTGAGATTTTGTATTCCCCTGAGTTTGTGCCAAATGCTCTAAAGAAGCCTGTAAAGCAAGGAATTCACCTAAAGAATCCCATCTTAAATAGCCTTCTTCGATGAACTGCTCAACGTGTTTAGGAGCAGAACCTCCCGCACCGGTTTCAAAAAGACCACCTCCATTCATCAATGGAACAATAGAAAGCATTTTAGCAGAAGTTCCAAGTTCAAGAATTGGGAAAAGATCAGTTAAATAATCTCTCAATACGTTTCCGGATACAGAAATGGTATCTTTTCCTTCTCTAGCTCTTTTTAATGTTTCCGTCATGGCGTCTTTTACATCCATGATTCTGATGTCTAATCCGTTGGTATCGTGATCGGCTAAGTATTTTTCAACTTTTTTGATGATTTCTTTGTCATGTGCTCTTCCTTTATCTAACCAGAAAATAGCCGGAGTATCAGATAATCTGGATCTATTTACTGCTAATTTTACCCAGTCCTGAATCGGAGCATCTTTCGTCTGGCACATTCTGAAAATATCTCCTTTTTCTACTTTCTGAGAAAGAAGAACGTTTCCGTTTTCGTCCTGAACTTCAATGGTTCCTTCTGCAGAAGCCTGGAATGTTTTGTCGTGAGATCCGTATTCTTCAGCTTTTTGAGCCATCAAACCAACATTCGGAACAGAACCCATTGTGGTAGGATCTAATTTCCCATGTGCTTTCATATCATCAATAACAGACTGATAGAAACCTGCGTAAGAACGGTCCGGAATGATACAAACGGTATCTTCTTCTTTTCCGTCTTTGTTCCACATTTTTCCGCCTCCTCTTACCAATGCAGCCATAGAAGCATCAACGATGATATCGGAAGGAACGTGGAAATTGGTAATTCCTTTGTCTGAATTTACCATTGCCACTCTCGGTCCGTTTGCCAGAGCCGCTTCAATATCTGCTTTAATATCCGCTTCCTGAGCATTTCCTTTTATTTTTTCGAAAAGATCAGCAAGACCGTTATTAGGATTAACATCTAAAGATTTGAAGGTTTCTGCATATTTCGTGAAAACCTCTTTGAAGAACGTTTCTACAATCGCTCCGAAAATAATCGGATCAGAGATCTTCATCATGGTCGCTTTAAGGTGCGCCGAAAGAAGAACGTTTCTGTTTTTTGCTTCTTCAATCGCTTCCTGTACGAAAGTCTTCAAAGCATTCAGATTCATTACGGAAGAATCAATTACTTCTCCAGCCTGAAGGTTGGCAAAATCTTTCAGTTGCGTTTCAGAACCGTCGTTTCCTTTGAAAACGATCTTAAATTTTGTAGCATTTTCTACCGTTGTTGAGGTTTCAGTTCCGTAGAAATCTCCTCCGTTCATGTGGGCAACGTCTGTTTTGCTGTCAGAAGCCCAGTCGCCCATTCTGTGAGGGTTTGCTTTTGCATAGTTTTTAACGGCTTTTGGAGCACGTCTGTCAGAATTTCCTTCTCTTAATACAGGGTTTACGGCACTTCCTAAAACTTTGGCATATTTTGCTTTAATCGCTTTATCTTCATCATTTTTAGGCTCAGCAGGATAATTAGGCACTGCAAAACCTTTAGACTGCAATTCTGCAATTGCTTCATCCAATTGAGGAGCAGAAGCTGAAATATTCGGTAACTTGATAATGTTGGCATCCGGCTGAGTCGCTAACTGACCCAATTCAGCCAAAGCATCACCGATCTTCTGATCATCTTTCAAAAATTCCGGGAAGTTGGCTAAAATTCTTCCTGCCAAAGAAATATCCGGAACGGCGATCTCAATGTTTGCAGATTTTGTAAAAGCTTTCACAATCGGTAAAAACGAGTGTGTAGCCAACATAGGAGCCTCATCCGTAAGCGTGTAATAGATTTTTGATTTGTCTGACATTATACTGTAATTTATTATTTGATTTTTTAAGACTCACAAATTTAGTGATTATGATTGTTTTATAAAGATATTTTGCCCAAAAATTGCGTAAAGTAACAGTGAAGCCGATAATTTATGAGCAGATTAAATCTTTTTTGGAAGATGGAATTTTGTATTATTTTTTAATTTTTAAAAACAGATTGAATAAAGATCATTCTATAAGTGAATCTATTTCATGATTTCTACGGATAATGAAGACTTTGTTAAATGAAATTTTTACCCGAAATGTAAGTGGATGGCTGATTGAAGCAGATGAATCATTTTTCCGGATATTTTTAATCTGAAAGGGTAGGAGTGTTGTTATTATGCTGTTTTACGGAAGATGTCAATTATATTGAAAACTTTTTTAATTGATCCTCAGAACTAAATTCTGAAAACTGGTAAAACCCTGTAGCCAGGCTGTTGAGTGGATCATAAGGAAAAACCAGATCTTTTCTGGGTTAACTAAGGATTGGTTCTCAGATTCTCCATGGTTTGCTGGTCAACTTTTTTTATTTCGTAAATTGATCCATGCAATAAATAATTGAATCTTATTCTGACAGCTCATTATATTTACTAAGAATATTTGTAAGATTATATTTTTCACATATCCTTATTAATTCGTTGTCAAACAGTTCAGTCTGATCTTCTTCACTTACGATCAATTGAGGTAAATATTCAATTTCATCTATAAAATCATACATTTCTTTGTGAGGAACTTTATTTACACTCATTATTTTAACATGTATCATTAAGTCATGAATAGCAAGAATTAACTTATTAAAACTTCTATTTCGTACCATATATTTTGGATAATTTAAACATTAATCTAATAAAATTTGCCTTGCCTGAGCACTTCTATTCGCTGGTTGTATATAGGTAGACGACGTCTGTCCATTTGGCGGGATAAATTTTGAAATTAATGATTTCATTTGAGAATAAAAGATTTTTTTGTTAAAAACACAGCAGCGCTATAAAACACAAAATCCAATGTAATTGCGTTGGGTTATTTTTATCCGCTAAAAGTCGGGATACTTTTGTGCAGTAGCCTGTTACCATATTTTTATTATTCCTTTCTGATTTTCTGCTCCTTCTATTTCAATCCTAATGGTATCTTTTCGGGGTTAGCGAAGTACTGGCTCCCAGACTTTCTACCGCTCTCCAGTTTACCTCTGTAATATTCCCGTTGTATTTCGGGACAACATTCTTTCCTGAAAACTGAGCTGTATCCGGATTTTCGATCCCCTCGCGACTGGTATATTTTATTTTGTAGGAAAACAGTTTTCCGCAAAGATCGGTAGCCGCCATTTGGTTTTTGTTGATCTCCGCCATCCATCCACGGATGTTGTAATCGTAATCGATGCTTTGCAGGGGCGCAGAACCCGATGTAGAGCCTACTTTCTTGTTCACAAGCTGAGACAGATCGTTGTAGGTGTTTTCGGCAAGCAGTTCTTCAGGATTATTGTCTACCTGATGGTAATGTTTTACCAACCTGTTCTGAGAATCGTACTCAAATCTTTCCTGTACCGTTACCCCGACTTCGCCCTGCTTTCTGAGGTTAAAAATGAAAAGCATTTTATTTTGTGCTGCTCTTTATAACATAAAACCCACCGCAATTGCAGTGGGTTCTTTATTGTTGCTCACGGATTATAAATCCGCGTCATCGGGAGATCGGGTTTACTTAAATATTGTATTTTCTTTCACAAAATCAATATTATATGGGTCTTTGATAATATAAAGATCTGACGTATAACTTTTATTGTTACTCTTATAAGTAATGGTATATTGGTGAGTGTTTGAACTGACTTTATAAACATCTAATTTTTGAAGCCCATCAGGAATAGTAGTGTATAGCTCAGCTATAGTTCCTTGAATTCTGTAAGGATAAATATTATTTTTTATTGTCTTATTAAATTTCTGCACATTACTTTTTGTGAGCTTCAAATGAATAACCCCGAAAGCGTGATTGTTCGATTGTTCAAACCCTGTTACATATCCCTCAAATTCTACATTGTTTTTAAGATATTGTTCCGATTGTTTCATTGCAACATCTGAACTTTTATTGTAATAGATTATAAATACCACAAAAAGGGCTAATAAAATAATATACCATAAATACTTTAAATATTTCCACATTATTTCTTGTTGTTATATTGTCTTATTTTATCTAATGTACCTATTTTAACGGCAGAAGCAGCGGGGCTTAATATAATATTAGTAGCTCTATCTATAAGGCTTCTTTGTGCGGTGGGTTTTACGTCATTAAGTAGCCAACTATAAGATAATGTTACATTTCCTGATCCCACATTTGCACCAGCTCCAACACCTACACTTGCTCCCAATGAAACTCCTTTCCAGCCTTTTTCTCCTTTTCCTACTCCTGAAAATACATTTACATTAACTCCGCCTCCTGCAACAAATTTAACATCTGCAGAGGCTCCTGCTGAAATAAATGTACCTGCATATGACGTAGGGTTAAATGGTTTAGTATCATCATTATAAGCAATAGAAACACTTGCGCCAACACTTGCAGAAATAGTTGCTTGTGCTCCTGCTGAAAATTGTTCTTGTGCTCCCGCATAAACATAGTTGTAACCTCCGTATGTTTTATCTGTAAATCTAACTACTGACATTTGCACACCACCACTTCCACCGATTCCTAACCCTGCTCATAAATCTCCTTGTGCTGTATAACCTACTGCAAATCTACTGGGATCTACATTTCCTGCACCAATATCTAAAGTCGCATTATTTTTAAGAGCAAAAGGAACATTAAACACAACATCGTCCCCCGCTGTCTTAATTCTCCATTCTTTTTTGTCACTACCTTTAATAACAATATCTTCAGGTTCTCTTCCATCAGGATCAGTGTGTTTTATTGGATTATCAAAAGCATAAGCATACGGCGACCAGCTTGGCATTTTCTCCGCTAATGGATCTACAACGCCCCATCTACCAATATCCGCCATATAAAACCTTGCACCGTAATCATACATGCCCGTCTCTTGAAGCTCCTTTCCGTTGTACTTATAATTCTTATACGAACTTGATCCAAAGAAAGAATTTCCACTTTTTAGGTGATTCATTCCGAAAGGATAATAATCATTAGCATCCACAATTTCTAGAACTCCTGCGCTGTTTTTCCCAAAACTTACCCTTGTATTTCCCAAGTGATCTTTATACTGGTAAATATATTGATTATTTCTGCAAAATTTATTAACATAAAAAATAATACTCACTACTAAAATTTAAAGACTTCTTTAATAAAAATGTAGCTCATTATAACATAAAACCCACCGCGATTGCGGTGGGTTCTTTATTATTGCTCACGGATTACAAATCCGCGAGATCAGGGTTCTTTATTATTGCCCACGTATCATATATGTCAAAATATTACTTGTGAGACCGCAATCTGTCAGAAAAAAGAAATAGTATCCAAAAAAGAAAGCCAAAAATAATATCAAATATTATATTAACTGATTTTAATTGATGATGCACTATAATATTATATATAATATCAATCCCTATGATAATTCCACAAAATTTCAATAAATATATAATTGCTCTTATAATAATTCTACCGTTTATCATTACTTTTTATTCTGATTTATATTTTTCTCAGCGTTTTCATCATGTTCTCTTATTGAATTTAATTGATTAAAAGTTCCTGAATAAAAATTATAAATAAACCCAATTACAAGACCTTTTATAGAAGGTTTTTCAAATTTCCCTTTCTCTATAGAAGATAAACCCATACCAACTGCCAATCCTTTTAAATCAATTGTATAATCAAAAATGGTTGTTAAATTATCATTATAAATAGCACGATCTACTAAGGTAATAGAATTGTGAGTTGAATAAATAGATCCCATTCCACCAGCATGAAGAGCATTTGCATCAACCATTTGACCAGATAATTTAACCCAATGATTATTATTTAATTGATATGTATTTTTATCATTCGAATAAAATTTATCACCATTCTTATTTAAATCACCTGTCGGTCTATCATCCACAGCAGTCACAGATTTACCTGTTTCTCCTAATTGACCTGTTGAACCAGCATCAATGTTTTTACCTAAAATATTATCAGTTACTGAGCCATCACTATTTAAATTATAACTTGAAGTAATTTCTTGATTATCTTTTCCTAAATTATATCCAGAAATAGCTTTACCACTAGCCGCGAAATATTTTGCTCCTTCAATTTTATTGTCTTTAAAGAACTTATCTGCGTTATCTTTATTAAGATTGGAATTATATTGGTAATTACCATCTTTGTCTGTGTACCAATCTGCTCCTGTAGGATCTGTCCTGATAATGGGATTATTACCAACATAATTATATGGCGAGTATGAATAGTAAAATTCACTTAATAAATCTTGAACGCCCCACCTTCCGATATCTGCCATATAAAATCTCGCCCCATAATCATACATGCCCGTCTCTTGAAGCTCCTTCCCGTTGTATTTATAATTCTTATACGAACTCACCCCGAAGAATGAATTTCCACTTTTCAAATGATTCATTCCGAAAGGATAATAATCATTAACATCCACAATTTCTAGAACTCCTGCGCTGTTTTTCCCAAAACTTACCCTCGTATTTCCCAAGTGATCTTTATACTGGTAAATATATTGATTTTTTATGTAATCGTAAAATCCTTCTGAAGTCGGCAAAAACTGCAGTTCAGAATT
>NZ_FTOV01000025.1 GCF_900156825.1 Chryseobacterium gambrini
AATCCGCTGCAAGACTCTGGCGCGATACATTGCTCCCCATGGGTGTGAAACTCTTTGAATCAGCCCTTAATGACATTTTAAATGGCGTGATCAAAAGGACTCCGCAGGACAAAAGGTTCAGTACATTCGAACCCGACACCAATGTCAAAGATATATATCGACCGGATCTCTTAATGATAGAATATGAAAACAGCCACCAATAAGTGGCTGTTTTTTTATATCTTCGGGTTTATATTTTTCTCGGCAGTTTCGAAAGGGGCTTTGCGCTTTTTGGAATTGTTGATTGCAATTATTAATAAAAACAGTAGACAATCCAAATGCCAAAGAAACAAACCTCTTAAAAAAGATGTAAAAAGAATTAAAATTGCAGTATATGATAACACGTTTACCTTCATAATATGTTCATACTGATCTCTATTTTTAGCAAAACGGGTTCCGATCTTAAATATTTTGGATTTTGTAAATTGGGTGGCTAGTTTTATGAGATTATCCTTTAAGGAAAAAAGTATGTCATTTTTCATAACTTATAAACTGCTAGTTTCAAATAATTTGTACTCTAAACATTCTTTTGAAAATCCGTTGAATGTATATGTATTTAAAAAAAAATGAAAAAATTCTAAGTGAATTTTTAATATTCTTTCAAAATGATTTTTTTTATAAAGATATAGTAATAATTCGTTCATATGTATTATTTAAATAAAAAAATAATATAAAATTTTTGCGGATTATATTAAGTTAAAAATGAGTTACCAATAATGATAGTTCTCGCAAATTGATATAAAATGAAGTATAGCTAACTAAAACAAAGTATTTCAAACAGAAAAGTGTTTTAGTTTTAACAAAAGCTACCTGATTGAGACTTGTGCTTAGCATTTTTTAATTAGTTATTTATGGTTATTTCTTATTTTTAAACCACGCTTCTAAATGCTCTGGTGATTGTATTTTGGCTAAAATTTTCAATTCTTTGTCTAACAACATATAGGTAGGTGTGGCAAAAACATGATAGTCTTTTGCAGCTTGTGTTTCCTAACCTTTGGTGTCGCAAAAAGTGATAAACGGAGCTTCTTTATAATACGCTTCAAAAGTATTTTTATCGGTATCGATCGAGATGTAAACCACTTCTAAATCATGTATTTTTTTAAGTCTTTTATATTTGCCTATTAGTGAAGGATAATCTGTTTGACAATTAGGACACCAACTGGCTCCAAAAACTACTAATTTATATGCGTTTTTTAGATTTTTTAAATCTTTCAAATCACCCTGATTTTTTTGATTAAAATTTATATTTGGTGCCGTTTTGCCAATGCCTAGCTTTCTGTATTGTTCAAATAAATTAGTTTGTTTATTTGTTAATTGGCAGTTCTTTTTGTTCAGCATAGATAATGCAATATGCTCAGATACCTTTGTCAGATTTTTCTTTTCAAATAAAGTAAAATAATATTCGGCAAGTTCTTGTTGCTTAGTAGGTTCTTTCTCCAAAGCTTTTAACCAAACTTCATTGGCTGCAATACTGTGTTCTATAATCTTTTTTTTATCTTCATACAACTCTATTGCTTGATAGTAATTATTTAGAATTTCTTTTAACAATCCGCTGTGCCACAATGCATCGCTTGCAAAATCTAACTTTTTTTAAAGCATCTTCATGCTGTGCAAGACGGTTTAGCTCCTTATATCTTTCTTTCGTAAGTTGTACTTCTCCTATAAATTTTCTGTATTTTAAATACGATTTTACATAACTATCCTTTGGCAATTTTTCGATAAAATTTTCAAAAACCTGCTCTTGTGTGTTGATTTCTTTTTGAAGCCAAGACTCACATATTTTATTGTTTTTGTATAGAGGCAACAGATACTTTAAACCCGTTAATTTCTGCTCTGCTTCTTGATATATCATAATTCCTTTGGCAAAAGCATCATTTTCAAATGAATTGGTAAATTTTAACGTGTTAAAATCTTGCAAATTATCCAATTGCATTTCAAAATTTTCATGGTTGAGGAGTACAATTATTTTAGTTACATTTTGTATCTGTGAAAGTGCCGCCCCTTTATATTCTTCAGGATATATAAGCAGAAAATTTCCTAAGCTATCCGCAGTGGTTTTGGCGATTTCCTTTTCACTAAAACCAGCATATCCTATTAAAGTAATTTCCATGTTTCTGGCTTGTGGAAAAGTTCCTTTAATGGTTTGTTCAGCTAAAATTTGGGCTATCAATACTATAAGTAAGAATATTTTCTTCATAACTGTAATTAGTTTCTTGATCTCTGTTATTTTGTACTTTTCTTTGATAAAACTTTGGTTTGTGGTTACATACTTTTCATAGCGGTGGTTTTTAGAAACATACCGCCTTGCTATTTAAAAGAGGCTGCCCTAAAAGTTTGGACAGCCTCAGATTTTGCTAATTTTATCAGTACCCCTTATACTGTAAGCATACCTGAGTTTTTATTCTCATTGAGGTTACCGGGTTTTTAAAATACCTAAAGAATTAATCTTTAATGCAGCGAATAGAAGCTGCACAAGGACGGTATTGCGCAGTTGTGGTAATAACGCCATTGTTTAAACCATAAATCATAGAATTAGGTGCTGCATTTGAGCTGATTTGACTTTTAGAACTAGTCCAATATACACCACTCGTGCTTAGACTTGAAAAAGCACTTGTATAATCACGGAATCCTGTAAAGGTCAATTTTAATGCAGAACCGGATGCGGTTGAGCCATTAGTAATATTTGCACTTCCTAACATATTATCAAACTCAGGATCCGCAGGAACTCTAAATCCTACAGGGCAAGGATTGTTACTGCTTGATTCGGTTTCCCAAAGTGCGCTATTTTGAGTGAGTCTCCAATCTAGATTACTTTCAGCTATCGTAGCAATAAATAACGCATCTGTTGGATTATTATTTTGGGTTAATGTACTACCATTACAGGTGTTGCTGCAGTTCTGCTTGTATAGGTCATTAATTCATGTCTGTCTGGTTTTCTACCCCATTGAAATTTACTTCCATAAGCCAAATGATCTGTCTCACTGATGGCTTGTTTTGTTATGTTAAAACTTGGATGGTTAACGTTAGTATAATGGGCTCCTAAGTTGTTGTTTAACCAAACTTTTCCATCTTCGCCAGTAATAGGGATATACAACATCATATGGATAGTGCTAAATTCTGGCCCATTTTATACAAAACCTCACTCTGAGCATACGATCTAAATCCAAAGACAACAAGCAGTAAACTGAGACTTATTATATTTTATATTTAATAAATAATTAATGACTAGAAATCAATATGTAACCAATCTCCTGATACGCCCGTAGATTCGATAGTCAAATATCGAAGATTAGATGGTGAAGCGGGCACCGTAAAACTAATCGTTCGAGGTGTCCACGTTGTGGCAGATGTGCCTGGAGAATTAAATAAATTATTCAGACCAGCACCACCAGTCGTGCCTGAGGTAGTAGATAAACCTACTCTGTATGAAGTTGTCGGAAATGTAGGTAATTTCCTCTCATAGATAGTCATAGTAAAAGTAGACCCAGGGGCTGGAGCAGAACCTAAATCAATAGTTATAGCGTCTCCTATAGTAAGAGCAATAAACTTCGTACCAGACCATGCTGTGCCATATGTTGTGTTACAATCTCCAAGAATATCAATATTTACAAATCCACCATTTGGAGATGCATACGTGTTGTAAATCGACGGAAATAAGGCATCATCACTTGCCTCTGAGCCATTGATAATACAACCTGTCGCATTGTCAAATCCTGCTCCTGCAGGAATCGAAATTGGAGCAGATACCGTTCTCGTCAGATTACACGTCTTTCCGCCGATACTGATAGCGAAAGTAGCTGTACCAGAAGAAGCTGGCGTACCTGTAATATTGTAGGTTAAAGTACCTGCACCAGAGGCAAAAGAACCTGCTGTTAAAGTAGCCGTTAATCCTGTAACACCTGTAGAAGTTACGGTTTGACCAGCGTGTGCTGAACCATTGCCTCCAGCATAAGAAATCACAGATGATACACCACTTGCAGATGTACCTCCTGTTAAGGTACCGTTATTTGTAGCACCTGCACAATCTAATGAGGCAATAGCAGGACTATTCACCTCTACAGTTTTCACACAATTTAATGCTGCATTTGTCCAAGTTCCTGTTAAAGTACCACTTGCAGTAGGAGTTCCACCCAAGATATAGCCTACTGATTGAGATTGGCCTGCATTTAAGGTTACCGAAGGTATAGAAACAGCCGTCACTGTAATCCCCGAAACACCACTCAAGGCAAGATCTGAGGTTTGAAATACCAGATTAGCAGCAGAAGACGTGTTATTGGTAATAGTTACCGAAAAATTATTTGAAGCGGTCATAGCAATGCCGTTAACATAAGTTCCCGTAAATGTACTTGTGTTACAATTTGCGATAACAGCTGCAGGAACTATTGTATTTGTCATGCAACTTGTCCAATCGTTATCTTGATAAAATCTAACACATCTTAAGGTTGTATCATAGATTACCATTCCGTTTACTGGAGATGCAACAGCATCTGTGTTGACAATGCGAGGTAGCAATAATGCTTTGTTCGTTGCTGTTAAATCTAGAATTGCATTTGGGTCTGGTGTACTTGTTCCGATTCCAACCTGTGAATAAGTCATCGTAATCACAAATGATGCTAGTAGGGATAAGCTTTTTTTCATTATATATTTTTTTTAGCAAAGTTTAATGTATAATTGGTATATGTAAACTTTAAATTGATTAAAATTTATCATAAAATGCGATATAGTTTTATGATAAGAATATTTAGTAATATCAATCTTATTTAATTGTAATAAATAGTTGAAAATACTAAGTGAAATAAATCATACTTTTAACATAATAAAGTTGTTGGTGATCTATTGAAGTGTTTTGTTTTCATCTGTTTAGATTTTTGTGTGTTTAGAAAGATTTGCCTGATTTTAATAAAGAATAAAAATTTTTTGAATA
The DNA here is from genome assembly GCF_900156825.1 of Chryseobacterium gambrini. Classification (GTDB taxonomy): domain Bacteria; phylum Bacteroidota; class Bacteroidia; order Flavobacteriales; family Weeksellaceae; genus Chryseobacterium; species Chryseobacterium gambrini. The sequence goes on from NZ_FTOV01000025.1 coordinate 4,964, forward strand.
TCTGTTTTACTTATAACCATTTGATAATGGGTGTTTTAGAAATTATATTTAAAGATATCTTCTATTAAGCTGTATTTATGTATCATTGAAATAACTGACAAACAGTTTTTTAAAGCAGTATGAGCCGATTTTGTAGCTCCTCCATAGTTTTTTAGAACTTTTATCCATCATTTGTAACTTTGCAAGATATTCAATATCAGCATAATAAGTATTGTTGTCCTTAATGACAATACCTTGTTTATTAATGTTTTTTTTGATCGCTGCATCAATAGAAAATATATCAGAAAAAATAATGCTTTTAGGGACTTTCTACATTATTGTATACTTAACAAAGAAAAGTTTTTAAACTTAAAATGTAAATAGTATTCTTATAAATTCTCATAAAAAATATCAGGATCGTTAAATGTTTTTTTAACTAATGAATGATTCAAATGTTAAAGTAACTTTAGATTCATCATAATTTTTTTTTCACTAAGCAAATCTACAGGTCGTCATGGTTAATTACCAAAAATCAGGATATTACTTATGTATGACATGATTTTAAATTATTGATTATTAGGTGTTTATTATTTTTTTTTCTGGTAAATAAATCTTCAGGTAATGCTTATCAGACAATCAAGAAAGTTTAATATTAAAAAAAATTAGTGATCCATCTAAAGATATTAGTAGGATAATTAAAAACGAAATCATCAGATTAAGGAAGATGTGGGACTGGATATTTCGCAGCATGAGGAAAGTCTCTGCTGAGAAAGAGAATGTTCAATAGTAAATGGTGAATTGTGAATTTATTTATGCTTAAAAACAATTAACAATTGAATGCGAAGCAAATTCACCATTCGCCATTCACACAAAAAAAGATTATCTACAAGTGTTCATATAGTTTTAATTAGAAAGCCGGAGCTGAATTTTCAACTCCGGCTTTTGCATCTCGATTTATCGTGTATCTTTGCGTTTAGGAAAAATGAGCAATTTTCTATATGGAATCAATATCGGTTTTTGAGATTATAAAAGTAGGAATAGGTCCGTCCAGTTCGCATACGATGGGACCTTGGAATGCAGCTTCTGCATTCATCAGGATTATTAAAAGAGAAAGATCAATTGAAGAGATAAAAGAAGTTTTCCTTGAATTTTTCGGTTCACTGGCAAAAACGGGGATCGGTCACGGAACCGATATTGCCGGAATGTTGGGACTGAATGGAGAAGATTTTAAAACAATCGATACCACAAAAATTGATGAAAAAATAGAAAAAATAAAATCTACCCAAATTCTCAATCTGGGAGGTGAAAAAGAAATTCCTTTTATTTACGGGCATCATCTGGTGCTTAATATGAAAAAATCTCTTGAGTATCATCCCAACGGAATGATTTTCAAAGCTGTTTTTGAAGACGGAACTGAGCTTGTGCAGGATTTTTATTCTGTAGGCGGCGGTTTTATCATGAGTCAGGAGAAAAAATCGATTCAGAAACATTGTGTCCGTACCTTATATCCTTGTCATAAATCTTCAGATATTGTGAAATATTGTGAAAAATTAGGACTGAAACGCATTTCAGATTTAATTTTAATCAACGAAGAAAGCTGGAGAACACCGGACGAAACCAAAGCGGAAGCACTTTACATCTGGCAGCAGATCAAAGAATGCATTTACAAAGGTGTCAATAAAGAAGGAACTCTTCCGGGTGGATTGAATGTTACGCGTCGTGCAGCCGGAATCAACAGAAAATTACTGGGCGATAAAATCTACAAAAATAAAGATGAATGGTTTCAGCAGGTTGTAGAAGCCGAAGAAAATTTCACCAATATCAATAAATGGATTTCCTGTTTTGCATTGGCTGTGAATGAAGAAAACGCCAGTTTCGGAAGAATCATTACCGCTCCTACCAACGGTGCAAGCGGTGTAATTCCGGCAGTTCTGATGTATGCACAGGCTTTTACGGAATTTACCAGCGAAGATGACATTGTGAGATTTCTTTTAGTAGCAGGAGAAATCGGTACCTTATTTAAGAAAAATGCAACCATTTCTGCGGCAATGGGCGGTTGTCAGGCGGAAGTAGGTGTTTCTTCGGCGATGGCTGCAGCAGGTCTTACCGAAATTTTAGGCGGAACTGTCGGTCAGGTTTTAATGGCGGCTGAAATTGCGATGGAACATCATTTAGGCTTAACCTGCGATCCGATAAAAGGCTTGGTACAGATTCCTTGTATCGAAAGAAATACAATGGGAGCGATAAAAGCCATCACGGCAGCAAATATTGCACTGGAAAGTGATCCAGCGAAAGCAAAAGTAACGTTAGATGAAGTAATCCAGACGATGTGGGAAACCGCTTTATCCATGAATGACCGTTTTAAGGAAACCTCCGAAGGCGGTTTGGCAATTGCGGTGAATGTTCCGGAGTGTTAATGTAAAATATAAGTTATTAATTTAATTAAGGAACCTTAAAGAATAGTTCACATTTAATTTAAATTAATATCTTTGAAGCCTTTAACAAAAACATTAAACATGAAAAAGCAAAATGTATCAACTGCATTTGTCGCAGCATCCTGGGTTGCTTTAGGGGCCGGAATGATTGGTTTTATTGTAGGTCTTGCAAGAGCGGAAATGCAGCTTAATGAGAAAGGATATTATTTTACCATCCTTTTATATGGATTATTTGCAGTAGTCTCTTTGCAGAAAGCAGTACGCGACAGACTGGAAAATATTAAAGTGACTGATATTTATTACGGGATCTGCTGGTTTGCTACTCTTTCCTCGATTGTGCTATTAGCGATCGGATTATGGAATGCGACAATTCTTCCAAGCGAAAAAGGGTTTTACGGATTTGCCTTTTTACTGGCACTTTTCGGAGCCATTGCCGTTCAGAAAAATACCAGAGACAATATGCTTCAGGAATAAAAAAAGATTAGACTCTCCAAATTCGGAGAGTTTTTATTTTAATGGAATTCGAAAAAATTCCTGATGAAATAAATGACTAACTAAATTTCAGGAGTAGTGATAAAGACTCAGGCTCAAGAAATTCGTGAGCCTGAGTCTTTATCATGTATTAAATTATTTATCAAAATGATTCGGATGCTTCTCTTTAATATCATCCACCGTTCCCAGAACTTTATCTTTTAAAGATTCCTGATATTTCTGAAGGCTTTCTGCTACGGTTTCATCTGAACTTCCGATAATTTTTGCAGCTAAAATTCCTGCATTCAAAGCACCGTTCAGAGCAACTGTAGCTACAGGAATTCCGCCCGGCATCTGAAGAATTGATAATACAGAATCCCAACCATCAATAGAGTTGCTCGATAAAATCGGAACTCCGATCACAGGTAAAGTTGTGCAGCTTGCTACCATTCCCGGAAGATGGGCTGCTCCTCCCGCTCCGGCAACAATTACTTTCAAGCCTCTTTCTTTAGCTGTTTTTGCATAATCGAACATTCTTTCCGGTGTTCTGTGTGCAGAAACTACCGTCAGTTCATAAGGAATGTCTAAAGATTTTAAAAAATTCGCTGCCAGTTCCATGATCGGTAAGTCGCTCTGACTTCCCATTATTATTCCTACCATTTTTCAATTTATTAGATGCTCAAAGATAAAAAATTAAAAAACCTCATGCAAAAAGGCGTAAAAGTTGTTGGGCAAAAGGAATGAAGCTTCAGAAAGCTTTTGGATAAACTTTTAATTGAATATATTTGCCGATAAGACCACCATTTTGAAAGATTTTAAGCTTACTCTTGCCATTCTCACCGTTGCTGTTGTCTGGGGAACCACATTTTTATCAATCCGTGTTGCTGTTGAAACCATTCCGGCTTGGTTTGTTGCGGGAATCCGTCAGTTTTTGGCAGCAGTTATCATGCTTTTCATTTTACTGTACAGAAATCATTTTCAGTGGATCGGCTGGAAAAATTTGGGGTATCAGCTTATTTTTTCTTCATTGATGCTAATTATGGCAAACGGACTGACAACGGTAGCGGAAGAAACCTTAACCAGCAGTTTAACTTCATTAATCAGTGCCACTTCACCCATCGTCGTATTTTTAGGAAGTGTGGCAATCGGGTTGCAGAAATTCACCGTTCGTGCAATGTTGGGGCTTTTCATGTGTTTTGGAGGAATTTTATTCATCTTCTGGGATGGTATTAACGATTTAGCCAATCCGGATTACAGATTTGGGATTCTCCTTTTACTCTTTGCCATTGCAGGATGGGCTTCAGGAACAATTTTCACTAAAAAAATGAATATTCAGAGTAAAAATATTTCGCTGAATCTTTTTTATCAGTTTGCTTTTGCAGGGATCATTCAGATTATCTTTGCTTTACTTTTCAGCGAAAATTATAACTTCGAAAATTGGTCTGTAAAAAGTATTTCCGCAATGCTTTACCTTTCGCTTTTTGGCTCTGTTGCAGCTTTTTTCGCCTATCATTATGCTTTAACCAAAGTTTCTCCGGTTCAGGTTTCTATTCTGGCATATATCAATACCATTATTTCCATTTTCTTAAGCTGGCTGATCCTTAATGAAGAAATTTCAGCTAAATTTATCATTGCAGCAATATTGATCATTTTGGGTGTTTTTGTTATTAATTACAACAGAGAAATGTTCAAAAAACAACGAATTGAATAAAAATTGATTAAAAAATATACTATTAAGATAAAAATCCAGACTTTTAACTTTCCGTTTTTTTTCCTATATTGTCTTCACCAAGTTATTCAATATGATAAAAAACGCCCTATTTGCAGTTTCTGCTATATTAATTCTTTTAACGAGCTGCGACAACAGAAAAAAGGAAAATGACCTTACTTTAAGAGAGCAGCAATTACTGGAAAAAGAAAAATTATTCGCCCAGAAAGAATCTGAATATCAGTCTCTTTTAAAAATGAGAGACAGTATTTTTGCCAAAAAAGATTCTGTAAAAATTGTAGTCTGGCCTGCTGAAATTGCCGGATCCTGGACAGGAAAAGTAATCTGTACAGAATCCAACTGCAGCGATTATGTAGTCGGCGATCAGCGTACCGATACCTGGGAATTCGACAGCGATTCTATTCAGTTGGTTACTAAGATCATTAACAACAATAATTTGGTAAGGCTCTACTCCGGAAAATTTGAAAATAACGAGGCAAAGCTTACTTTTAAAACAGATTCTACTTCGAAAAAACAGGTCGAAATGAATGTGCTTCTCAATGATTTTTCAGCCAATAAAATTAGAGGTACAAGAACCATTGCAGTAGACAATAGCTGTATGGCAAAATTCTCTGTAGAACTAATCCGTTCCACCAAATAAACACATAATGACTTTACTGAGCATACACAACCTGAGTCTTCCCATCGAAGACCCGGTACTTAAATTTCTTCTGGTTTTAATTATTATTCTTGCCGCACCCTTGCTTTTAAATAAAATAAAAGTTCCGCATCTGTTGGGATTGATTATCGCAGGAGCAGTAATCGGTCCGAATGGCTTCAATGTTCTTGCAAGAGACAGCAGTATTGTGGTGACAGGAACTACTGGACTGCTTTACATCATGTTTCTTGCCGGACTGGAAATAGACATGGGCGATTTCAAAAAAAATAAATGGAAAAGTCTCACCTTCGGAATTTATACCTTTACCGTGCCTTTTGTTTTAGGATATTTCGGCGCCTATTATATTCTGCATTTTTCTGTCCTTACCTCTGTTCTTTTTGCCAGTTTATTCTCGTCACACACATTAATTGCCTATCCTTTGATAAGCAAGTTGGGAATTGCCAAAAACCCGGCAGTAAATATTACCGTGGGCGGAACGATGATTACGGATATTCTTGCGCTTTTGGTTCTTGCCGTAATTGTGGGAATGTCGCAGGGTGATGTCGGCACAGAATTCTGGGTGAAGCTTTCAGTCTCATTCGTTGTGTTCGGACTGATTGTTTTGTTGATTTTCCCTATCATCGGACGATGGTTCTTCAAAAAAGTAGATGATAAAATTTCACAGTATATTTTTGTTCTGGTGATGATCTATCTCGCCGCTTTACTGGCAGAATTGGCAGGTATGGAAGCGATTATCGGAGCTTTCTTCGTAGGATTGGCTTTAAACAGACTGATTCCTCACACGTCATCACTGATGAACCGTGTAGAATTTGTGGGAAATGCTATTTTCATTCCTTTTTTCCTGATTAGTGTAGGAATGCTGATTGATTTTAAAGTATTTTTCAAAAGCTGGGAAACTTTGGAAGTTGCCGCAATAATGCTTTTTGCTTCAATTGGCGGAAAATATCTTTCGGCTGTTGCCACACAGAAAACATTCAGATTTACAAAAGAAGAAGGAAAGCTGATTTTCGGACTGAGTTCTGCTTCGGCGGCTGCAACGCTGGCTTCAGTAATGGTGGGTTACAATATTATTCTTTCGGAAACGGAAACAGGAGAACCGATCAGATTATTAAATGAGCATGTTCTGAACGGAAGTATTCTGCTGATTTTGATTTCATGTACCATTTCTTCATTCATTTCCATGTCCAGCGCACAGAAAATCGCACAGCAGGATAATGAAGATACAGTTTCCGGAAATACGCATGAAGAGGAAAATATTCTTCTGGCTTTAAATTATGAAGCCACCGTTGAAAGAATCGTGAATCTGGGAATTTTAATTAAAGCACATTCCAACACAGAAAATATATTTGCACTGAATGTGATTAATGAAGATAAAAACGAATCTTCTGTAAAAAATGCCGAAAAACTTCTGCACAGCGCTACAGATAAGGCTGCTGCCGCGGATGTAAAGATTCAGCCACTGAAAAGGTACGATAACGATGTCATCAACGGAGTGAATAACGTTATTAAAGAGCAGAATATCACTGATATCATCATCGGACTGGAAGATGAAAAAGGCTTCTCTCCTTCTTTTGTTTACAATCTGTACAACGGCTATCTTCAGAACGACCATGTGAATGTTTTGGTATATCATGCTGCACAGCCTTTGTCGACCATCAAAAAATATGCGGTGATGATTCCCGAAAATGCCCATAAAGAACCAGGTTTCTTTCATGCGCTTTTAAGGGTTTGGAATATTGCCAGAAACTCCGGCGCGACGATTGTTTTTTATGCTTCGGAAACTATTTTAGACATTCTTCAGAAAATTATTAAAAAAGCTAATATTGAAGCTGAATTCATCATTATGAATTCATGGAAAGACGGCGAAAAAACCGCAGCGGAACTTAAAGAAGATGAAGCTTTAATTGTTTTTATGGCAAAAAGAGGCATGAAGTCCTACATTCCGCAGATGAGACTGATTCCGGAACTTTTGAACCGAAATCTTCGCAGTAATAATTATCTTTTGATTTTTCCGTTCTCCGAATTTGATGAAAATGATGTGGAAAAACGTTCCGTAGGAAATCATGATGATTTTATGGAAATCGGAAATGTGATTAAGAAGATATTTAAGTAGGAGCCGACAATTATGTATTTAATTTCTAAATAAAAAAGTGTATTTTTCAAATCAGATATAAAAAAACGCTAAAAATGTCAGAAATTAAATATGGTAGAAAGTTTTTTGATTATGATGAAATAGATTATTATCAAATTGAAATTGAGATGGAAGATGCTGCTAACTTATACAAGTTTAAAAAAAGATCAAATATTGATAACCTAAGATATCAAGTAATCTGTAATAACATCCCTAAAAACATTGATGATCTTGATTTTCTGAATTTTATGAATGAAATCGGCTATAGAAAACAGAGTATAAATACTTCCAATTTTAGCAGTGTAGATAAAATATTTGTAGAAAAGCCAGCCGGCGAAAGGATGGCTGCTGGTTGCATTGCTGTTTTTAGAGATATTCTGATTTTTAAGAAGAATAAATTGGTTACCGGGATCGCTAAAATATGTTTCAGTTGCCATAAATATCAATTGGTAGGCACAGAAGCCCAAACAGAAAATTTCGGTTCTAATGATGATTACTCAAAGCTTGCAGGTATTTTATACAATACAGAAATTAATTTATGAAAAAAATAGTTATCCTGTTCGTTTCACTTGTTGCTTTAATGATTATTTCAGTTACGATATACTGGAATCTTCCGATTGAAATCACTAGAAAATCGGATATTGAAAAAGGGAATAAAATCATTCAGAATATTAAAAGTTATGAAAATAGGTTTGGCAAGCTTCCCGAAAACAGCGATTATAAAACCTTAGAAAATTTAGGTTTACCACATGAAGATTCACAGGTTTATCTTGATTATAAAACAGATAACAAAGGTAATTTTGAACTTACTTATCTTGAAGGTTTTGACGGACCTTATCTTTTATGGAATTCTCAAGAAGGAAAATGGACGATTGATTATCCGAAGATCCTCAAGTAAAAAGACTGCCTTCTCAAGCAGTCTTTTTCAATGATGTTAATCGTAAAAATTATTCAGAAATAACTCTTACCATTCCTTTCACCATTACCAGTTTTTCCATCAGTTCTTCTCTGGATTCTGCCAGAACATTAATGTGTCCCATTTTTCTTCCCGGTTTGGTTTCTGTTTTTCCATACAGATGAACGTAGGTTTCAGGAAGTCTTAAAACATCTTCCATTCCTTCATAAACTACTTTTCCGGAAAAGCCTTCTGCGCCCACCAAATTCAGCATTCCGCTGTAGATAATGGCATCCGTATCAGCCAAAGGTAAATTTTTTACCACCCGGTACATCTGCTCAAACTGTGAATTGGCATTTCCTTCCTGACTCTGATGTCCTGAATTGTGAAGTCTCGGAGCCGTTTCGTTTACCCAGACTTTTCCTTCTTTATCTAAAAACAGTTCAATGGCAAAAAGTCCCGGAGAATGAATTGCATTCAGGAATTTTTCTGTGATCGAATTAATCTGCTCCTCAATTTCTTCGGTCAAAAAAACCGGACAGATGTTGAAATCCAACAGATTAAGCTTCGGATCAGCAACCATTTCCGTTACAGGGAAGGTTTTTGTTTCTCCGTTTTCATTTCTGGCAACAATTACGGAAAGTTCTTTATCAATGTCCACTAACTTTTCGATCACAGAATCCTGTATCCAGAGATTTTTCATGTCTTCATTGGTGCGGATTACCTGAACTCCTTTTCCGTCGTAACCACCTGTGTTCATTTTCTGTACAAATGGCAGAGGCATTTTTATTTCGTCGGAACTTCCATCCATTACTTCAAATTCTGGACTTGGAATATCGTGTGCCGCATAAAATTGTTTCTGAAGAATCTTTTGCTGAATCGTTTTAATGATTTTAGAATTCGGAACGACTTTTATCCCCTGATTTTCAAGCTCGGCAAGAGCATCCGCATTTACGTGCTCGATTTCAATGGTTACCACATCTTTATCCTTACCAAAATTCAGAACGGTTTCATAATCGTTGAAATTTCCCTGTGTAAAGTAGGAAATGTTATGACAGGGTGCATCTGAAGCAGGATCCAGCGTATAAAATTCATCATCGTATTTCAACGCTTCCTGAATCAGCATTCTTCCGAGCTGTCCTCCTCCTAAAATTCCAATTTTCATTTTTTACTTTTATTTTCTGTTAGATTTAATATCGTTTAAAATTTAACGCTAAGCTCGCTAAGAGTTTTTGAAAAATTCACTCATTATTTTTCGCTCGCAAAGACGTTGCACTCAGCTATGAGCATTATGTTTTATTGAATTTTATCAATTTTCAGATATCCCAGTTCCACTACGTTTTCCTGATTTTCAGCATTGGATTTTATTAATGAAATGGAATATTTTTCTTTCATTTTTTCAGGAAGAATATCATTTACCTTGAAAATATCATCAATGTCTACACCGTGTTTATCATCAATATGACTTTCCGCTCCTTTGAAACCCATTGTTTTATAAAATTCTGTAGCTTTTGCTCTTTTTGTAACTTCCGCCATCGAATTTCCCACCATTAAATGCTGTTCATGAAATTCTTCAAAAAAACCTCTTTTATATCCTCCAAGGTTAATAAAATAAAGCTGTTCTTCCGATGTTTTCTCTCCTCTTTCTGTAATTTTCACTTCATAACCATCAATAAAACGCACTTCCTGATAACAGTCGATGTGTATTTTAGCATCCTTCCAGAACTCTTTCATATCCGGAACCAGATCTTTCAGGCTTTCCGCAATTCCGAAGAAAACATCGTGCTGCTCTATATTTCGTCCTTTCGGGGTGGCTCCGAGGATGATATAAAATAATTTCATATAAAATTCTGTTTTTGCAAAAATACGTCAAATTTATCTTTTTTAAACGTTTGGCAGACTAACGCAATAGTTTTATATTTGTAACATGTCAGAAATCATCATTCTCTTTCTTGGAGCCATTTCGGCAGGACTTCTGGGTTCTTTGACCGGATTGGGAGGAGGAGTTATCATTATTCCTTTATTAACGCTGGGTTTCGGCGTTCCTATGCATTACGCCATCGGTGCTTCTCTTATCTCTGTTATCGGAACTTCTTCCGGTGCGGCGGTAGCTTTTGTAAAAGAAGGCTTTACCAATATGAGAGTTGGTATGTTTTTAGAAATAGCGACCACTTCAGGAGCCATCGTGGGAGCTTTGGTTTCCGGAATGCTTAATCCGAATACGATCGGAATTATTTTCGCGAGTATTCTCCTTCTGACGGTTATTTTAAATTTAAAAGGAAAACCGGATCATCAGGAACCTATTATTAAAGGAAGTCTGGAAGAAAAATTAAAATTATTCGGAACTTTTCCGGATAAAGGGGTGGTGAAAAGCTACTCTGCAAGAAATACAGTTCCGGGATTTCTGATGATGATGTTCGCAGGAGCCATGTCCGGATTACTGGGAATCGGTTCCGGTGCGCTGAAAGTTCTGGCAATGGATAATATGATGAAACTGCCTTTTAAAGTTTCTACCACTACGAGTAACTTTATGATCGGAGTAACAGCGGTTGCGAGTGCGCTGATCTATTTTCAGAGAGGTGAAATTATTCCGGTTATTGCAGCTCCGGTTCTTATTGGGGTCGTGGTAGGAAGTTTTATCGGATCTAAAACGCTGATGGTTTCCAAGACCAAAAAATTAAAGACATTCTTTGCCATTGTCATTACGATTCTTTCGGTATATATGATGTACAACGGTATCAATAAAAGCTTCAGATAATGAGAAAGAATTTCACAGATGTAGATCTGAACCGTTCGGTAGGAAATTTGCTGAGACTGGGAGTTATCCTTTCTGTTGCGACATCGCTGATCGGCTTTATCAAACTTTTTACGGAAGGCTTTAAAATGCCTAAAAAATATACTTCTCTGGATATGGGAGAATCTTCGGAAAAAGTGTGGGGACACTTCTGGAATTCGCTTTGCAAAGGAGAAGGAATGGCGATTATCCAGTTGGGAATTCTTCTTCTGGTATTTACTCCGCTGATGAGAATTATTTTCGCTTTGATTGGTTATTTAAAAGAAAAAGACTACATCTATGTAGTCATTTCTTCCATTGTTCTGGCGATTATGGCAATCAGTTTTTTTACGGGATATGCGCATTAAACTTATTCAGATTTCTTCTTCAGAAAGTCTTTTTCTAAAGAATCGAGTTCGTCCTGATATTCTTTTTTGTTCATAAAAACTGCCGGATTGTACTTATCTTTTGGCTTATGCTTTTTGTGTAAATCAAACTGACTTGCGTGAGAAGCAACCCAAATATCGAAATCCAGATTTTTCATGGCATTCAAAGTATACTGATAGTCTTTTTCGATAGAAGGATATGCAGTAACTTCCGAAAACTTTTTATCCACGATAATAGTCGGCATATTTGCAATTAAAACTTTATAGCTTCTTTTGCTATCTTTGGTTTCAAAGAGAAAACTGCATGATCCTTTCGTATGACCGGGATGATGAAGCATTGTTAATTTTGCATCTCCAAGCGCTACTACATTTTTATCTTTTAAAATATAATCAGGTTTTACAGGTTTAAAAGTAACCCCATATTTTCCCAGTTCATAATCCGATTTCCCACCGCTTTTCAGGACATCGGCATCGGCTTCATCTACATATAATTTGGCTCCGGTTTCTTTTTTGATGTCTGCCATTGCGCCCAAATGATCGTAATGCGCCTGTGTAAGCAACAATATTTTGGTATCCTGGTATTTAAAACCAAGCTTTTTAATATTATTTTTAATGATCGGAAGCGAATCTGCTAATCCTGTATTGATTAAGATATTTCCTTTATTGGTAACGATAAGATACGAAGCAAGATCGTACGTTCCTACGTAATACAGATTTCCGGCAATACGGAACGGTTCGTAAGATTGTGACCATTCTTTAGGATGATCTTTCGGTTCATTGACTTTCTGAGCATTGATATTGGTTAAAGCAAATGCGGCAAGAATCACAACAATTTTTTTCATTATTAATTAAGTTTTAAAATTTACATTTCGTAAAATTCCAGCGGAAGCTGATCCGGATCCTGTGTGAAGAAAAATTCTTTTCCGGTATATTCGTCTATCCTTATTTCTTCGCACTCCAAACCTTTATGAATTAATTCTTCTCGCTTTTCCTTTACATTTTCAACCGAAAAAGCCAGATGTCTTAAGCCGCAGGATTCCGGTCGGGAAGGTCGTTGCGGAGGATTTGGAAACGAAAACAGCTCAATAACATAATGATCTCCGATCGCCAGATCGAGCTTGTAAGACTGTCTTTCTTCACGGTAAACTTCACGAATGATATTTAAATCTAAAATCTCTGTGTAAAATTTTTTAGAAACTTCGTAGTCTGAACAAATGATGGCAATATGATGAATTTTCATTACTTAATTTCTTTACAATTATCGTTTCTTCTGGTATCAATTACATACTGAATCTTCCATTCCGTCCCTTTTTTAATGAGCTGAAAACTGTTGGCTCCGCAATGAGAGAATTTTCTTTTGTAGTAAAATGAATACGGAGTAAAAACACTGGCAAGATTTCCGTCTGTATGGATGGCTTCAATAGTAATTTTTTCTTCGAGATCGCCTTTTGCCATTTGAGAAACAGAGTTTACAAAAGCTTCGATATCTTCGGTTTTTACGCCGTCTTTTGTAATGGTCTGAAGAATCGCGGTATCTGCAAAAGCAGATTTCATCATTTCCGGATCAGAATTTTTCATTCCGGCAAACAAATTGCGGATTGGTTTTTCAATATCAGAATTCTGATTTTGTTGCCCGAAGCAAAGACCTCCGAACAGTAAAGCAAATGAAAATATTTTATACATAAGATTGTTTTTATCTGAATGATTAAAATAACGAAAATTTACAGTTAGTTTCAAATGAATTAACAAAGTTTAAACAGCAATCCGTTTGAAAATTTATAAAATTACACTAAATTTATCTGTTTATTTGAAAAATATATGTGGACATTTTACCTGAGTCTGACCGTTTTATTATTAATCTTAACCATACTGCCTAAAATTCAGCATTCGCACTGGATTTTCCGTGTGCCTGAATTTGGTAAAATACAGATCACATTTTTTACTGTTTTCACCTTTATTTTAGGTTTTTTTGTAAAAGATTCAGCATACTTTTGGTATTTTCAGGGACTTTTAATCTTAATGTTCATTCATCACAGTATCATTCTCATAAAATATACTCCGCTTTATCCGGTTAAGAAGTTTTCTCAGAAGTACAAATCTTCAGATAAAGTACATTTTATTTCTGCCAATGTTTATCAGTTTAATACAGAATATGACCGTTTTATTCAGCTTATCGAAAAGTGTAAGCCGCAAATGTTCCTCACGATGGAAAGCAACGGAGACTGGGAAAAAGCACTGCGAAAACTGGAAAATGAATATCCTTTCCAGCATAAAGTAACTCTGGAAAATACATATGGAATGCATTTTTATTCCAAATTAAAAATCGAAAGTTCCCAAACGCATTATTTCGTGGCAGATGATATTCCAAGTATTGAAGCGCATCTGAAAACCGAGGATGGATTTTCTTTCGTATTCTTCGGAGTTCATCCCCCTCCGCCAAGCCCAACGGAAGAAGAAACGTCAAAAGAGCGAGACGGAGATCTTCTGAGTGCCGCCAAAAGAATTACCGAAATAAAAAAACCGGTGATTGTTGTAGGAGATTTCAACAATGTAGCATGGTCGAAATCATCCATTCTTTTCAGGAAAACAAGCCACCTTATCGATCCGAGAATCGGGCGTTCTTTTGTTTCCACCTTTCATGCTAAATACCGTTTGCTGAGATTTCCGATTGATCTGATGTTTCACAGTGAAGAAATTTTTATTGAAGACCTGAAAACGCTTGATAATTTTGGTTCAGATCATTTACCGGTTTTCTGTGAATTTTTTATTGATTATGAGCAGGAAGAAGAACAGGAGGAACGAATCGATTATGCCACAGCAGAAGAAAAAGCCGAAGCGGAGGAAATGATCGAGGAAGGAAAAGAAGAAGATGGAGAGCGTGATGCAGTGGTGACGGAGGGATAACAAGAATGTAATTATTCTTGATGAGTTCTGCGTTTAGAAAAGAGTGTAAAATATGCCCAATATGTAGTAAAAGATATTCTATTGTAGTTTTTTAGATTCCGGCGGCGAAGCCGCCGGAATCTAAAAAACTCTCCTTTTCAGGAGAGTTTCAATATATAAAAGCAAATATGCTTGTTAGTATCTGTAATATTCAGGTTTGAATGGTCCTTTCACATCCACCCCGATATATTCAGCCTGCTCAGGAGAAAGAGTTTCTAGTTCAACGCTTAATTTCTTAAGGTGAAGAGCCGCTACTTTTTCATCCAGATGTTTAGGCAACATATATACTTCGTTTCCGTAAGCTTCAAAGTTGTTCCAAAGTTCAATCTGAGCCAAAGTCTGGTTAGAGAAAGAGTTAGACATTACAAAACTTGGGTGTCCTGTAGCACATCCTAAGTTTACTAATCTACCTTCCGCAAGAATAATCACTTCTTTACCTTCTACAGTATAGATATCAACCTGAGGTTTTACTTCAGATTTTGTGTTACCGTAGTTGTCGTTTAACCAAGCCATATCGATTTCGTTATCGAAGTGTCCGATGTTACAAACGATCGCTTTATCTTTCATTTTAAGGAAATGTTCACCTCTTACGATGTTGAAGTTACCTGTTGTTGTGATGATGATATCTGCGTTATCCACCACAGTATCCAATCTTTTTACTTCGTAACCGTCCATTGCAGCCTGAAGCGCACAAATCGGATCGATTTCAGTAACCGTAACGATAGAACCAGCTCCTCTGAAAGAAGCAGCAGTACCTTTACCTACATCTCCGTATCCGCAAACTACCACTCTTTTTCCTGCCAACATAATGTCTGTAGCTCTTCTTACAGCATCTACTGCAGATTCTTTACATCCGTACTTGTTGTCGAATTTAGATTTCGTTACAGAATCGTTTACGTTGATGGCAGGCATTACCAAAGTTCCGTTCTTCATTCTTTCGTACAATCTGTGAACACCTGTTGTTGTTTCTTCAGAAAGACCTTTAATTCCTGCAGTAAGTTCAGGGAACTTATCAAAAACCATGTTGGTTAAATCTCCACCATCATCCAAGATCATGTTCAACGGTTTTCTGTCTTCACCAAAGAAAATAGTCTGCTCTATACACCAGTCAAATTCCTCCGCGTTCATTCCTTTCCAAGCATAAACCGGAATTCCTGCAGCAGCAATGGCAGCAGCAGCGTGATCCTGTGTAGAGAAAATATTACAAGAAGACCATGTAACTTCAGCACCTAAAGCTACCAATGTCTCGATAAGTACAGCAGTCTGGATTGTCATGTGAAGACATCCTGCGATTCTTGCACCTTTTAACGGTTGAGACGGTCCGTATTCTTCACGAATTGCCATCAAACCAGGCATTTCCGCTTCAGCAAGGGTAATTTCTTTTCTTCCCCATTCTGCAAGGGAGATGTCCTTAACTTTATAAGGCATGTATTGTGTTGTAGTACTCATATGAATGAATAAGTTTTAATTCAATTGATAATGTGCAAAATTACAATTAATAATTTAGATAAAAAAACATACTTCTGTCAAGAATTATATGATATTAAGCATATTATAACGATTTTTATTGCATTTTAGATAACAACATTTAAGATAATAGATAATATAAATCTGAATTTAATAATTTTGAATACTTCTGAATTCAAAATACGATTCATAAGAAATTGTTATTTTAGCAAAATAATTCAATACATGCCACTTTACCGCGATTTTTCTGATGATAATGCTACAATTCTCGTATGGAAATATGATGAAGATGAAACACTGGATATTCATGAGCTTCTGGAACCCGAAAATGCCGATAAAGTAAAAGATTATCATCCCAAAAAATTACTGGAGGTTTTAATGGTGCGTAAATTATTAAAAAGCCTAAAACCTGATTCCAAGATTTTATATAAAGAAAGAGAACCATTTTTATCTCCGAAAGATGCGGAAATATCCATTACGCATTCATTTCCTTTTGCAGCCATCGCTATTTCGAAGAATAAAATAGGAATAGATATCGAGAAATTTAATCCTAAAATTTTAAGGGTCATTGATAAATTCACCTACGAAAATGAACGCGGATTTATTCCATCAGACAATGATGTGACTTTTTACACGATTATTTGGAGCGTTAAAGAAAGTATGTATAAAATTCATCATTCCAAACACTGGTCCCTGAAAAAGCATTATGAAGTGAAGCCTTTTGAACTGAAATACCTTCATCACATCAAATGCAGGGTTCATGATGATAAAATTTCAGATGAATTCAAAGCAAGGGTAGAATTTTTTGATGATTACTGCTTTACGATTGTTGAAGAATAGAATTGTTCTTTTCAACAGAATCTGTTTCATTCCGGTATTTTTCAATTACTTTTCGCTGTTCTTTGGCAACGTCGAAGATCAGTTCCAGAACATCGTGAATATTTTTTAGCTCCGTTAAATGAGAAATTTTGTTCGGATCTCTCAAATCATAGGCTTCGTTTTCAGTAAGCTCGGTTTTTCGCTTTAAAATTAAATCTTCCAAAGAGGAATCTTCAGGTTCTATGCGGCTTTCCTTTTTTAATTCTTCCGTTATAGTATCTCCATGTAAAAGAATTGAAACCTTCTGCATTTCGGCTTCTATTTTTCTGCTCCAGCTTTCAGCGTCAATTTCAGGATACTTTTCATCATCCTTTACATATTGGGAAAGGGAAGCGGTATAGGCAGTGATAAGGTGTGAAGTCGCTACAAACTGATGCACTACTTCCAGTTTTTTCTGCTGATTTTTAGGATCGGAAATCATTCTCTGAAAATTGTCAGAAAGATTTGCCAACGAAATAATAGCGTTTTTACGTTTTACTTTATAATCTTCAAGATCATATTTTTCTTCCAGAAACTTGGAAATTACACTTTGGAAATAACTGAGATTGGCTTCCGCAGATTTCTTCATCAGATCAAGATTTTGGGTATGCTCCCAAACCGGAAGAACGATGTAGGCAACCAGAGAAGTAATTATGGCTGCAATAATGGTATCTACAATTCTGTCTTTAAAAATGATGTTGACTTTTCCGGGACTTAAAAAATTAAAGCTCAGAAAAATATAAATCGTCATAAACAGAACTGCCCAGAAATATTTTCCCTTCAGAAAGCTGAAACACATAATCATGCTTAATAAAAGAATGGTAAATAAAACTTCGTTAATGTGGATGAAATGCAGAATTCCATAGGCAATTACAGCTCCGGCAACAGTTCCGTACAAACGGAGCAGATTTCTCTGTTTGGTAATGGAGTAGGCGGGTTTTAAGATCGCAACAATGGTAATTAAAATCCAATAGGTGTGTCCGATTCCTAAAAACTGGAATAATGAAAATAGGTATCCCAATAATAACGCAATCGTAATTCTCAAAGCATGTCTGAAATGAGATGACGAAAGTGAAATATTGTTTCTTAAAATTCTGAAATTCAGTTTTTCCTCATTGGGCATGAATTTTTTAAGATCCAGACCTGTGGAAAGACTTTTTGCAAGCTTTACATTCTGGGAGAAAACTTTATAAATCTCATCAATTTCTTTAGTGATTTCGTTAATGCGCATCAGAATCTGGCGCAGCACCATGAAGTTTTCGAAATTTTCGGGAGATATTTTTTTGTTTCTGAGATCGAAATAATTATGATTTAAATTACTCAGCTCCGTGTCGAGATCGAACATTGGTTTTGCTCTTGTCCCGATTTGCAGGGCGATTCCGATGTTGGTAATTTCTTCGGCAAGCAGATTAAGATAATCATGAATATCCACAAGAATAGTGGTGTCGTCAAAAATCTGCTGCAGTTTCTGATAATCACTTTCGGAAGTCATCAGTTTTTCGTGAAGATCCATTGAGTTCAGGAACATCAGCATCAATAAACGGCTTGTTGTGGTAGATTCGTTTACGATAGTTCTCGTCTTGAAAACCGTTTCTCTGGTTTCTTCCTGCAGGTTTTTTATTCCGATCTGTTTGGCAATAACCTGTGTGGTCAGTTTATCAAAATCCGGATTTTTCTGATAATAATTGGCTTTGATTTTTAAAAATTCGGCTAACTGAAGGTAATTTTCTCCAATCATCTGGCTTGCCAGTTTGTAAGGCTGAATCGTAGTTACCACTAGAAATATCAGCAGAAACCACGTACATCCTGAAGCAAAAATCAGTAAACTTTTGAAAATGTTGGTTCCGGTTAAATGTCCGTCGATGAAAATCGCAAGAACAACCAATGATAAAGAACCAACGGCAGCTAATCTCTGTCCGTAAACTCCGATCAGGGAAAAGAACATTCCAAAAACTATAATTTCTGCGAAAACCAGAATTTTAAAGTTCATCACAAGGCTTGCAACCGTCGCAACGAATACAAAGCAGAATATGGCAAAAGTTAATGCATTTCTTCTTCTGATGAAAGGTCCCGGCTGATCTGTTAAAGCAACAAAGCTCGTTCCGAGCGGAAATAGGAAATATTCTTTCAGAATCCCGAAGTGGGCTAAAACGAGACAGGGCAGAACGGTAGCCAGTGTAATTCTGATCGCAGAATATACATATTGACTGGTTACGAATTTTTTGAGTTCTGCAGAGTAGTTCATGCTACAAAAATAAGAGTTAAATGTGAATTGTGCGTTTTACTTTATGCGGTAATTATTAAATTTTTGAAAAATCTCAAGATGTGAATTGTCAATTTTACTTCGCCAGTTAAATGTGAATTTTTCATAGATAGGAGCTTTGTGATTCCCCTCCTTTGGAGGGGTGGCAAAAATTCGTAAGAATTTTTGACGGGGTGGTCTTTATATATCCAATATGTATTATAGTATGAGCTTGTCATTATTCCGAAATATTGAAATCACATACAAAAACCTAGCCGTGATGTTCTATGTTAATACGCAAATTAATCAGGTTAAAATTTTAAAGTTTTTTTGATAATCTGGTTGATAAGCCATTTTGTTTTTTACCACACCGA
>NZ_FTOV01000032.1 GCF_900156825.1 Chryseobacterium gambrini
AATTCTGAACTGCAGTTTTTGCCGACTTCAGAAGGATTTTACGATTACATAAAAAATCAATATATTTACCAGTATAAAGATCACTTGGGAAATACAAGGGTAAGTTTTGGGAAAAACAGCGCAGGAGTTCTAGAAATTGTGGATGCTAATGATTATTATCCTTTCGGAATGAATCATTTGAAGAGTGGAAATTCATTCTTTGGATCAAGTTCGTATAAGAATTACAAGTACAACGGTAAAGAATTGCAGGAGTCCGGCATGTATGATTACGGAGCAAGATTTTATATGCCTGACATCGGAAGGTGGGGTGTGGTGGATATGAAAGCAGAGAAATACAATTCTATGTCTCCTTATAATTATACAGCTAATAATCCCATAATATTTATTGATCCTGATGGTAAGGATTTAATAGTTACAACTTTTGGAGATCAACAAAGAGTATTTGATATATTTAAAAATATTATCCAAAATGATTTTGGAAATAATGTAACAGTAAATATAGATAAGAGTGGATTGGTATCTTTTGTACTTGCAGAAGGAGCTGTTCTTTCTGGTGTTCAGCAACGATTATATGATGCATATAGTATGCTACTCGCTCCAGGTTCTAAAACTACAATATCATTGACAGAGAAAAGCAGTAAAACCTTAATAGGTGGATTTGATATTTCTTTAGGAGATGATGGTAAAAAATATCAAAACACTGTCGATTTATGGGATGTACAACATGCTGCAACTGAAAACAATTTAGCATCAACGGATATTTTTCATGAAGCATATGAATCTTTTTTGGCACAGAATGTTCCTGAGGTAGCAAGTTTATCTCAAGATAATGCTTATGACGTTGTACATCCTATGGCAGTTACTAAAGGAGATGAAATACAAGGAGTAAAATCAGGAGAAAATAAAGACGGTAATATAAATACTAAAACAATGAGTTTTACTAATTATCAAAACTTCACTGATAAAAATGGTAACCAAATGCATAGGGTTGTTGTATATCAAAATGGAAATGTAGTTTCTTCTAAAGAGAAAAAAGGGAACATTAACCTTAATGAAATACAATAATGAAAAGGAATTTATTTTTAAGTGTTTGCTTATTATTGTTTTATTCATGCAATTCCAGCAAATTAAGCACTAAAGAAAGTATTGATATTAAGGACTCCATTCAGGTTTCCAATTTTGTGATAAATTCTGGTTTATGCGATAAATTAAGATATATTGAAGATAATAAAAATTATTTTTCAGAAAATATTGGTTACTCTTCGTTAATAATTTTTGATATTAATAAAAAAGAAAAAACAACTCTCAATATTACGTTAGGAAATAAATACAGAAAAACTACCAAAGAAGAAAGAAAGAAGCAAGTTCAGGATTATATTGATAATTTAAAAAATAGAGTGAATTGTAATAAACCATCCGATCTCCTGAAGCAGCTGCCACAAAGGCAGAAATGACAACTCCTGATCTCGCGGATTTATAATCCGTGAGCAACAAGAAAGAACCCACCGCAATTGCGGTGGGTTTTGTGTTATAATAAAGCTGCATTTTTATTAAAGAAGTCTTTAAATTTTAGTAGTGAGTATTATTTTTTATGTTAATAAATTTTGCAGAAATAATCAATATATTTACCAGTATAAAGATCACTTGGGAAATACAAGGGTAAGTTTTGGGAAAAACAGCGCAGGAGTTCTAGAAATTGTGGATGCTAATGATTATTATCCTTTCGGAATGAATCACCTAAAAAGTGGAAATTCTTTCTTTGGATCAAGTTCGTATAAGAATTACAAGTACAATGGGAAGGAATTGCAGGAGACGGGCATGTATGATTATGGAGCAAGATTCTATATGGCAGACATCGGACGTTGGGGCGTCGTAGATCCGCTCGCGGAGAAGTACAGAAGGCATTCTGTTTATAATTACGCTGTAAACAATCCTATTCGATTTATAGATCCTGATGGTCGTGGTGTTAACGATATTGTAATTAAGTATGGAAATAATGAATCAATACGGTTATCATCCGTTAATGATATTCAAAAACTAAAAGGGATTGACAATAGTTTTGTTAAATCTGCATATCAGGCTTTAAATGCTATGAGCACCCAAAAGGATGTGGTTGATGCGTTAAATAATTCTAAAACGACTCAACTAGTAGAATCTTCAGTGACTGTTTTTAATAGTTCGGATCAAACAACTAAATGGAATCCAACTCTGGGAGGGGAAGGATTAACAACAGGAGAAATACTTTCACCAGCATCTTCATTAGTTCACGAACTTAACCATTTTAATCTTTGGAGTGTAGATGAAGGTGTATCGCTTGACGTATACGATCAAACCCCTATTGAAGGTTTTAATAGTTCTTTATCTGAATATAAAGCTGTAGAAGCAGAAACTGCATCAAATAATGGTGTAGCCGTAAGAAACAGTTATGATGATATAAAACCCGTTGTTACAGAAGGACCATTATCGAAAACAAAAGTAAAAGATTACACTCTTCCAGATTCTATTAAAAATCAAAACCAAAGAAATAAACAAATTGAAGCAGAAATTAAAAAAACTATCAAAGGGAATTAATTAAATATTTTAAAAATGAAAACTTGTTATATATTTTTCTTTATCAGCTTATTTCAACAAGTATTTTCTCAATCCTGTAATTGTCCTATAGATGGAGGAAAAATTATAAAGGGTTATAAAAATAATGAGGCTCAACAGGTATATAAAGGAACTTTTTTAAAGGATAATCCTGATATAACTCCTGTTGATTTAACTATTGTAACTAATAATGAGAATGCTATAGTAAGATCAATTGTAAATGGTAAAGTAGTTGATGTTGGTAGTGAATTAGATTATATTGCAATAATATATGATGATAATCAGGTTATTATTTATGATTTAATGAAAGATGTTGTTCTTAAAAAAAATGATATTGTAGAAAAGGGGACAATATTAGGCAAGGTCAAATTAAATAGTTTTACTCCGAAGAATTATAAAGAAATTTTAAATTATGTTGGAGAAATCTACAGTATAAACCTAAGTTTTTATTACATTGATAGTAAAACCGCAGATATGATACACAATCCTATTTCTATGGATAAAATAACTTGTGAAACTATTATCTGTAAAAATTGCCAACCTAAGATTTATGGTATGTAATTTTGATCAGAACATTTTAATGTTCCAAATATATTGGCTTTAAAGTTTTAAAACCTAAAATAAACCACTGCAATCCGCAGTGGTTTTTAGTACGATCGAAATACAATTTCTGTTGTAAATCATCATTTTATAGAATAAAAAGATTTGATTTTGCCTATCGTTCTGCTAAAATACTTTGTAATATATTAACACTGATTATTGCTACGATAGAATCTCATTTTTATTAACTTTTTGTAAATCAATCGCATCATGGATAAACAAACAGCAATTGAAAAATTAAAGGCTATGGCAAATGAGCAAAAAGACAGCCTTAAAAAATTCTTGGCAAAAGAAATATTAACGCACGATGAATCGATTACACCTACAACACCCGCGGATGGATGACCAAGATCAATAATCCGGCAAATCTTAACGGAAAACTGTTTGGATACAAAGTAAAATACAGTGAAGTGGAAGGGCTTGAAACACCCAATACAGACTTTTCTACTCTGAAAGTAAAACCGAAATACAACGGCAACATTGCGGAAGTAGACTGGAGAACAGGAACAACCACAGGAGACAACCTGAGAAGATACGGCTATGTTTATGATGGAGTGAACAGATTACTGGCAGG
>NZ_FTOV01000046.1 GCF_900156825.1 Chryseobacterium gambrini
TTTTACAACCAAAGTGTCGGTGACTGTTTCCGGCGGCAGCGGTTTCCTGCTTCCACAGGAAACCAACAGCGCCAGACAAAATAAAATAGATATAGCGTTAAAAAAAGATTTCATTTTAGTAGTTTAAATAACCTTTAATCGTCGTTCGCAGGCGTTTTTTCCTGCATACTTTAATCCCCTCACGGCTACCGGCGTCATTGGTATTTCCTTCTATGGTATAAATAAATTCTTTGTCGAAATTTTCAACGAGACCGGTATGCCCTTGCCCTTTGCCGAAATCCATAATAAACACGGATCCGATGGCGGGATTAGAGGATTTTATTTTTTGAGCGGCTTGATTCCATGCGGCTAAGACGCCACCTGTTTTGATTGCCGTATTATTAACATTCATTTGCCCGGAAGCCTGACGGAAACACCAATACACAAAAGCCATACACCACGGGGCGGCAAAGCCGATCCCCACACTGGAGAGGTAGCTTTTAACCGGTTCTCCCCAGTTGGATCCGGGCGGGTTTTCCTGTTTCCCGATCTGTGAAGCCGCAACTTCCAAAGCCTTAGTAGATAATTTCATCGTGAACGTTTCTTAACCGTTATCAGAAATGATTGCCCCAAACCCGTACTCCTGCTTTTTGTCACAAAGCCCGTATCCCTGTAATCTGAATTCAGACTCCGGATCAGCATTGGTGGTATCCTGATATTCCGGTTTGTAAAGGATTTTGAGCTTCTCCAAATGCCAAACCGTATTGGGGGAATAGAAAAAGGTAGAGGCATACTGGTCACCATCTTCTTTAATGGATCCCCTTGCCTTCAGTTCCCCTGTCGGCGAATACAGGGGAGCCGCGTTATTTTCCCACATCCTTATTTTATAGAACCTTTTGAACTCCCCGGTGTCTTTGTCAAATTCCAGATTATCCCTGTGGTTAGCGGTTCCCGCTTTATCAATTTTAAGGTCTGAGCGGTGTTCCGGGTTCAGGATCATATTCCAGAAATTGGGTGATTCCGAGGTATCGTCATCAATAAGGTTCAATATTTCAATTTCATTGTAAAAATTGATCAGATCCTGAAACGTCAGCCTTTTTCTTCCGTTGAATACGGCTCCTGTAGTTCTTAATACCGGCATGGCTCCTGAAACATGATGAGCCGGTGCCAGTTTGTTTAAAACATAATCACGCACTCCGATACGGAACCCCTGTGAATGCTTTACGCGGACTTCCGATCTCTTGTCAAATGCCAATGCCCTGATCTCGGCATCGTTGACCTTTGTCGGGTCGGTATCGAGTTTGTCCCAGGGAATGATGCTGTTTTTACCG
>NZ_FTOV01000020.1 GCF_900156825.1 Chryseobacterium gambrini
TAAATATTCAGGATGGATCCTTGTTAAAAATATTGATTAAGCAAACAAAAAAGCTGAATCCTAAAGCCACGATTTTTTATCGTGGCTTTTTTACGCTAATATGTTATCATATTTAAAACATAATTTGAATATGTATTAGAAAATTCCATTATTTTTGCATGAATCCTAATTCAACAACTTATGAATAAAATTCTACTGTCTCTTGTACTGATGCTTTTCGGCATGAGTACTTTTTTTGCACAGAGGGATACAGAGCACTGGATCGCGCCTTATTATGCATCCACCACAGGATATACCAATGCACTATATCTTTCTACAGACTCTACCACTCCGTTTGATGTAAAAATTTATAATAATAATACTTTGCTTACCACCGTTACCATCAGCAAAGGAAATCCTCAATCGTATACCGTTTCTGCCAATCTTATTAGCGCAACCACCACTTCGGAGGCGTTACAGATCATTACAAAAGGTCTTTACCTGAAGGGAGACAAGCCTTTTTACTGCACATTGAGATCTGCACAACCTTCGCACGGTGAGATCATCACATCCAAAGGTAAAGCAGGAATCGGGAAATTATTCTTTGTAGCCAATCCGCCCAATACTAATGCAGGAACAGGAACTTCCAATAATTTTACAGCAGGAATTTTGGCTACGGAAGACAATACACAGGTTACGGTTACATGGAATACTTCAGGATTGGTCTTTTTAGGAGGAACTCCTTCCGGTACCAACACCCACACTTTTACCCTGAATAAAGGAAAGTCTTACATTATGGCCGGAAATAATGGTACCGCAGCAAACCTTACAGGATTTATCGGAGCCAAAATAGTTTCTGATAAGCCCATCACATTAACCAACGGAAGTTCTAACGGTAATTTCGGTGCTTTAAGTTCAAGTGGTTCAGATTTAATTATGGATCAGTCGGTTCCGGCGGAAAGACTGGGGAATACTTTTGCCATGGTAAAAACAAGATCTACCGCTCCTGCCGAAAACATGGAAGGTGGAATTGTTATTGCCACAGAAGACAATACCCAGATTTTCATCAACGGCGCCACCGCTCCCATTGCAACGATTAATGCAGGGGAATGGTATAGAATTAATGAAACCAATTATATTCAGCAGGGAGGAGCAAGCGGACATTTCAATATGTTTATTTCAACCTCTAAAAATGTATATTTATATCAGTTAGTAGGAGTAGGAACAGAAAATAATACCGGAGGATACAACTATATTCCACCTTTGAACTGTTTCCTTCCAAGAAAAATCGATGAGATCGGAAAGATTAACGAAATGCCAAGTGTTTCGGGGGTAACCCTGAAGCTTAATATTCTTACAGAAGCCGGAGCAGCAGTTACCGTAAACGGAGCAACTCCTACTGCAGCTCAGGGACCTTATCCGTTAACAGGAAATACGAACTGGGTAACTTATGCTATTACAGGAATTACAGGAAATGTGACGGTAACCTCAACAAAAGCGGTAACAGCCGGAGTGAACGGAGGATACAGCACGGCAGGGTACGGAGGATATTTTGCAGGATTCTCTTCCATTCCTTTAATTACAAAACAAACCGGAGACTGTATTCCGGGAATTGTTCTTGAGGTTGACGACAGCTATGAAACGTATCAGTGGTATCTGAACGGAAATCCTATTCCGGGAGCCAATTCAAACAGCTATACGCCGACAGTAGCAGGAAATTTTACGGTAAGAATTACAGTAGGATCTTGTGTTCCTGCAATAACTCCTGTTTATAAAGTCTACACCTGCCTTCAGCAGTCTACAAAAGCGCTTACGGTTTGTGAAGGTTTTCAGGCTGTGGTTCCGTCTTTTACAAATTCTACCCAGACCTATGTTCCGAGTACAGTAACGATTGTTACACCTCCTGCAAACGGTTCTGCAGTTATTGATCCGAACGGCGTAATCATTTATACTCCAAATTTCGGTTTTACAGGTACAGATACTATGGTTTATAAATTCTGTGGAAACGATCCTGATTTTACGGATTGTGAGCAGGTAACTTTAACGTTTACCGTTTCTGCAAGTCCTACAGTAACAGACGCAACACTGAGATCATGTTTTATTCCGGCTAATCCTGCTACGGCATTATTTGACCTTACAACGGCTCTTGTATCTACCACTACAGGAATTACAAAAAAATATTATCCTTCTTTAACGGATGCACAGCTCGGAACCAATGAAATCATCAATCCGGTAAACTATATAGCACCAAACGGAGTGGTTTTCGTGAAAGTAAGCAATGCAAACGGATGTTTCAGAATAGCAAAAGTTACTTTAATTGTTCTTCCACCAGTGTATTCCAGCGTTTTGCAGGAGAAGATTATCTGTATTGAAAATAAAACAACTTTAGATGCTGGTCCAGGATTTACAGCGTATTTATGGAGTACAGGTGCAACAACACAGTCGATCAGTAACGTTACCACTGGAACTTACTGGGTAGATCTGAAAACTGGAAATTGTGTAACAAGACAGACGGTAAAAGTCTATGCTTCAGAACAGCCTGTTATTTCAAATATTGATATTTCAAACAATACCGTTACGGTATATGTATTGGGAGGAACAGCTCCTTATCAATACTCCATTGATAATATTCACTGGCAGGATTCCAATGTATTTACCAATGTTCCGAGAGGAAATAATACATTCTATGTAAAAGATTCCTACAACTGTAATCCAATGCAGGTAGAAGTTACCGTACCGAATCTTATTAACGTAATTACTCCGAACGGAGATGGCGTAAATGATGTAATTGATTATTCGGCGTTAGGAAACAAGAAAAATCTTGTATTCAATATTTACGACAGATACGGCACAAAAATGCATGAGGGAAATAAAGAAAACGGATACAAATGGGACGGCGCAGTCGGCGGCAAAAAAGTACCTACAGGAAACTACTGGTACGATGTAAGCTGGAATGAGCCAAACGGTAAACAGACCCCTATTAAATATTCCGGATGGATCTTAGTGAAAAACAGAAATTAATTTTAAATATCTCTTTAAATAATACTCTGAAAACCATGATTTTGATATCATGGTTTTTTTTATTTTTTTAAGCTCAGAATGCTTTTTATTATTAAATTTGTGTTAAAGGCAATATCTGAATGAAGAAAATTCTATCTTTTCTGTTTTTACTTCTGTTTTTCACCTCTACTTTTGCACAATTGGATAGAGAACACTGGTTTGCGCCGATGGTAGACCGTACAGGAAATTCAAATCCCAATCAGAAACTGTATCTTTCTACTAACCGTACTACGCCTTTTCCGGTAGAAATTTATAACAACAACACTTTAATTGCTACGGTAACGATCAGTAAAGGAAATCCTCAAAAAGTTGATATCCTAAGAGATTATATTATTACGTCACTACAGACAGATCTTTTTACGACGACAACTAAAGGGCTTTTTGTAAAAGCAGAATTTCCCTTTTACGCCAACTTAAGATTTTCAGTGTTTAATCACGCTGAAATTATTACATCCAAAGGAATTCCTTCCACCGGAAAAACTTTTTACGCAGCCAATGCTCCCCTCTCTGTAAGTAATTCTATCCTGAATTTTATGACGAGTGTTCTGGCAACTGAAGACAATACCACCGTTACCATAACAGGATATAAACCCACCGTACAGTTTTCCAACGGAACAACGGGAGCAACCAATCCTACCATTACGTTTAATTTAAATAAAGGGCAATCCTACATCATCGACGGAATCGGAAATAATGCGGGAAATTTTGACGGATTTATCGGAGCCAAAATTACAGCCAATAAAAACATCAATGTTACGAACGGAAATTTCAACGGGCAATATGCAGGCAATTTTCCTTCAAGTTCGGATATTTTAATGGATCAGGCGGTTCCGGTGGACAGATTAGGAAATGAATTTGCTCTGGTAAAAGGCAACGGAAGCATCGGTTCGAATATGGAAGGTGCTTTGGTAATTGCCACCGAAGACAATACGGAAATCCGTGTAAATAATGAAGTTGTTCCTGTTGCCACTTTAAATACGGGACAGTATTTCATGATTCCTGACTCCAAATATCAGCTTCAGGGAAGCGGACATTATAATCTATACATCAAAACAACCAAAAACGTCTATATTTATCAGGTTCTTGCAGGTGCAAGTACCGCAGGGAACGAAGTGGCAACCGGTGGATTCAATTTTATTCCTGCATTGAACTGTTACTTACCGAAACAGATTAACGAACTTGGATTAATTGATGAAAACTTTGTGTATTCCAACGGAAATCCGAATGGTATTTTAAATGTTCCCACGAAATTAAATCTCATCACAGAAAGAGGCGCAGTAGTTACCGTAAACGGAGTTACTCCTCCTATTTCAACAGGTCCTTTTAATATGACGGGAACTCTTAACTGGGTAACTTACGGAATTCCGAATACTGCAGGAACGGTAACCGTTGTTTCGTCTAAAGCGATAACTGCAGGAATCAACGCAGGAAGTGATGCGGTAGGATATGGCGGTTTTTTCGCAGGATTTCCCACACAGCCTGTAATTTTAAAATCCGGTGGAGACTGCGCTCCGGGAATTGTTCTTACAGTAGATCCTGTAATTTATGACACCTATCAATGGTACGTCGGCGGAGTCTTAATTCCGGGAGCTACAGGAGCTTCTTACTCACCAACTCAGTCCGGTTATTACACCTGCTCAGTAACAATGGGAAGCTGTGCTCCTTTAATCACGGCACAGTACAAGGTACAGAACTGTACAAAACTGTCTACCGCTACCTATGATGTCTGTACCACAAAAACAATTGCTCCTGCATTTACCAGTTCTACCCAGACTCCGATCCCTTCAACAGTCGCAGTGCTTACGGCTCCGACTTTAGGAACAGCAACCGTAAATGCAACGACAGGAGTCATTACTTACACCGTTACGAATCCCGGAACTGCAGGAACAGACACTTTCACGTATACATTCTGCGGAAACAACCCGGATTTTCCTGACTGCGAAACTGTAACCGTTACCATTAACATTCAGGTTTTAACGGTGAATAATGCAACATTAAAAGTCTGTGATAACGGATCGGGACAGGGGATATTTAATTTAACAACAGCCAATGTTACCACTAATTCTCCGGTAACCATTACCTATTATACGAATCTGTTGGATGCCCAGAACGAAACTCCGGGAACCGCAATTACCAATACGACTTCTTATACCGCAACGAACGGAACCATTGTGTATGCCGTGGTAAAAAATACACTTGGATGTAAAGCTATTGCCCAGATTACGCTTAATCTTTATCCTTTTGCCAACGTTCTTAATAATTATACCGGAACTTTTTGTGATGATAATCTGGACGGCGTGGTGAATGTAATTCTGCCTAACATCACCCCTCTTGTTTTAAACAATCCGACTTATTTTACGAATGTAAGATATTACGCCAACTTAGCAGATGCCAATGCCGGAAACGCAAATACTTTACCGAATAACTGGTCTTACACAACCACCACTACAATTTATATAAGAGTAGATTCTCCGGACGGCTGTCCTCCAGTTGTGAAGCCGCTTGTTTTTGTTATCGGAAATAAAATTTCTTTAATTAAAACCACACACGCCATCACCATGTGTGATGATAATCTGGACGGTACAAAAGTGATTGATCTGATACCTTATATCAGTCAGTTTACAACAGATCCTTCTGTTACAGTGACTTTTCACCCTACTCTTCCGGATGCTCAGAACAACACGGCGCAGATTGCAAACCCAATGAATTTATCGGGAACCCAAACGGTTTTTATAAGATTTGAGAAATCCGGAGTCTGTCCTAATATTGCTTCAATTACCGTTACGATAAAAACTCCAAAATCATCACTAATTCTGAAAGATAAAATAGTTTGCCCTAAAACACTGACGACTTTAGATGCAGGACCGGGATTCGACAGTTATCTATGGAGTACCGGAGCAACCACCTCTTCAATCGGAAATGTTGCCCCCGGAAATTATTGGGTAGATCTTACCGCAGAAGGCTGTACCTACAGACAAAATGTAACCGTTACAGAATCTTCTCTTCCGGTTATCACGATGATTGAAATAAACGGAAGTACAGTAACGATCGGAGCAAGCGGTGGCACTCCGCCTTACGAATATTCTCTGGATGGCGTAAACTGGCAGAGTTCAAATGTTTTCATGAATGTTCCGAGGGGAAATCATATTATCCACATTCGGGACACTAATCAGTGCGAGGAAGTGACCAGACCATTTGTTATTATTAATCTTATCAATACAATTACGCCTAATCTTGATGGCTATAACGATGCTATAAATTATTCTGAATTAATGAATAATGACAACATTGTTTTCAGAATTTTTGACCGATATGGAGCGGAAGTATTTCGAGGAGCGCCTTCCAACAGATTTACCTGGGACGGAAGAGTCGGAGGAAGACTCGTAAATACAGCAACGTACTGGTATTTCATCAGCTGGACGGAGTTCGGTGGCACAACTACTGTAAAATATACGAGTTGGCTTTTGGTAAAGAATTATTAATCGGGATGAAAAATCATTAAAAATTTTCACACATTTTATATTTAAATGCATCCTTATAACATTCATTAACAATTCTGAATCAAAGTTTAATATAACTTTAACCTGTTTTCACTACTAAAATAGGTATAGCTTGTTGGTTTTCTGCGTAATTTTGCGGTATTATATGAAGAAGCTATTTACTCTGCTGCTGTTGGTTTTTCTGGCAAAAATTAACGCACAAACATACTCCGGAGAAGTTTTTCTAAAAGATAATTCTGTTTTGTATCTGAACCAGATGTATGTTACGAATCTTAATACCCTGAAAACTGTTTTAAGTGATTATAATGGTGATTTTTCTATCTCTGCCAATCCGGGAGATGTGATCCGTTTTACGTCGATTATTACAGAGCGAAAAGATATTAAGCTGACGCCTCAGATGATGGATCAAAAAAATCTGGTTGAACTGAAAGTGGCGTATCACGATATTCAGGAAGTCATCATCAGCAGGTTTAAACCTACCGGAAACTTACGTTATGATGTAAATTCAATCAGAAAAGAAGATAAGGCTTTAGCCATTAAAAAAGTAATCGGTCTTCCGGAACCTAAAGGAGACGGAACTCCGCCGCAGCTTCCTGTTGCAGGTCTTCGCGATGGCGGACTTACCTTCAGCCTCGAAAGTATTTATGATATTTTATCCGGCGAAAGAAAGAAAAAGCAGCGCTATGTAGCCTACGAAAAAATGAATAATTCTGTAACGCAGATTAAAAATTATTTAGGAAAAGATTATTTTACAAGATTCAAAATTCCTGAAAACTTAATTGATAACTTCCTGCAGTTTGTCTATACTTCAGAAAATATCGAACCTTATGTTCTTGCCGGAAATTTCGAGGCGATAAAAATTCCGATTGAAAAATATCTTCCGATTTACCAGAGAAGATTAAGGAATTCTCACCTTCAGGATGTTCTGAAATAAAAATTTCCTTCATACGAATAAAAAAATGTACATTTTCCAACTGGGATGTACATTTTTTTGTTTTACCTAAAATAATTTTTAAATTTAGAAAAAATTGAATGTTCATTACAGTTGGTGTAATTTTCGCTGCAATTTTGGATACTAATGCCTTAAAAATAAATCAATTAAACGAGAAAATATTTTACTTTTACACTTTAATACCAGTGAATGAAAAAGTTATTTATATTTTTTAGTATGATTCTGTGCATCACTCTTTCCGCTCAGTCGAAAGGGAAAGATTACAGTGAAATTTTAAAAAGTAAAAATATTTACGAAATTAATGCTTTCCTGAGAGATGCTCATCCCGATGATCCGCGAAGATCTGTGCTTAAACCCCGCGTGATGGAAATGATGAAGGAATACATAAAAAATGCGCAACCCGGTGACCAGAAAGTAAAACAGATGCAGGACTGGCTTGCTATGCTGAAGCGAAGACCTTCTACCAAAATATCTTTTGATGAGATGAATGCCCTCATCAAACAGAAACAGATTGCAAAATATCAGAAAGAACTGCAGGTGGGGCAATCTGCGGTAGTGTACACACCAAGCAATCCTAAAAACGTATACATTACTCCTGCTGCTCATTCCATAACATCTGCAAACACTAAACCTGTTGCTGCCATTCCTGATGCGGAAGCTTCTGAATTTAATATGCTGATGGCGGAAAATCCGACGGAACATAAAAACAAAACGGTAAAAATCCTGAACTCTCTTTTCGATAACGACCCCAATGCGAAAGAATGTATTGTGATGATTGAAAATAAATCGGACTGTAATATTATTGTACGAATAGAAGGAATCGGAACTACGAAGTACAGGCTTCCTGTTCCTTCGCACGGCGACAATTCGATTGTGGTACAGAAAGGTGATTATCTTTTCACCAGTATTGTTTGTGGAGCTCAGTACGCATCACAGAAAACCATCCAGAAACCCATCATGGTTGCATTGGGAAGTTCTATGAGAAAATAACGCAGTTAGCTGTTATTTTCAGGTTTAAAAATGAAGCATTTGCTTAAAATTAGTTATTTTTGCAGGATTTTATAAATTTCTCATGGGTAAAAATAAATTAGCAAGATTCGCAGAAAACAAGATATTACCAAACGTTATTCAGCCAACGCGGGAAGATGCTTTAAACGGTTTCGATCTTAAAGGAAAATGGAGAACAGATTTCTTTAAAAACGACAATCCTATTGTTTTAGAATTAGGCTGCGGAAAGGGAGAATATTCGGTAGGTCTTGCAAAAACATTCCCTGAGAAAAATTTTATCGGAATTGATATTAAAGGGGCAAGATTCTGGTTCGGAGCCAAGGAAGCTGTAGAAAACGACATGAAAAATGTGGCTTTTCTGAGAACCCAGATTGAACTCGTTGATTATTTTTTCGGAGAAAATGAAGTGGATGAAATCTGGATTACATTTCCGGATCCACAAATTAAATACAAGCGTACAAAACACAGATTAACGCATCCTGACTTTTTAGAAAGATATAAGAAATTCTTAAAACCCGGAGGAATTATTCACCTAAAAACAGACTCGGAATTTCTTCACGGCTATACTTTAGGATTTTTGCAAGGAGCAGGTTATGAAATCATTACCGCACACCACGATATTTACGGAGCTTTAGAATATGATCCGAATACTCCGCATTTAAGAGATATTAAAACGTACTATGAAGAGCTTTTTTCTGCCAAAGGAAAAACAATAACGTATATTAAATTCAGAATTAACTAAACAACAAAACACATGATGAAAAAAAATTCAGTATTTCCAGACTCTTTACAAATTTAACTTATCGGTAGTTTTTTAAGTGATAAAATTCACATAAACAATTAAAGGCTGTAATATTCTACACCCTTACATTTTCACGTATAAACACAAAATTATAAAGATAAGTTATGAAAAAATTAATGTTGATTATTTCGACGGGAATTCTTGTATGCTGTAACACGGCTCAGGTACAAAATAAATCCCAGAATATTTTAGAAAGCAAAAACATCAGTGAAATAGAAGAATTCCTGAAAACTGCGCATCCGGATGACCCAAAAAGAAGCGTATTAAAATCCAAGGTGATCGCCTTAAAAAACTCGGAGTGGACAAAAGGAAAAAAGGATGCCAAACCGATGGAAGCAAGACCTGTTATTTCCGAAATTTCTTCTAACCTAATGAAGAATTCTAATGCCTCGGAAATGGAGGAATTTAAACGCCTGATTGCTTCTACACCCGCTGAACATAAAGACAAAACCGTAAAACTGCTTAATGCGATGTTTAATGAAGATATCAGCAGCAAAGAAGTTATTCTTTTGTTTAAAAATAATTCTGACTGTAATATTGTTTTAAGAATTCAGGGAAAAGATTTCTATAATCTTGCAGTA
Source organism: Chryseobacterium gambrini (assembly GCF_900156825.1). Classification (GTDB taxonomy): domain Bacteria; phylum Bacteroidota; class Bacteroidia; order Flavobacteriales; family Weeksellaceae; genus Chryseobacterium; species Chryseobacterium gambrini. The sequence goes on from NZ_FTOV01000020.1 coordinate 9,883, forward strand.
CCGGCGAAAGGAGAGAATTCTATCGTAATTAATAAAGGAAGTTATACTTTAACGAGCCATGTCTGTGATGTTTTATATTCCTCACAGAAAGAAATTAAGAAAAGTATTTTTTTAACCATTAATAATCCTGTTCAGACTGGAAAATAAATTATGACGGGCGAGTAAGTAAAAGTTTTAAATTTACACCAAGAAAATTTTGTTATGAAAAAGTTTTTTCCTTTTGCTGTTATGATCATCATTGTCTTAAACAGTTGTGAGACGACTCATTACAGGACAACCAGCGGTTCTGTAAAACCTAAGACAAATTCAAACGCAGGTAACAGAACCTTTACTGCCAATCAAACAGAATTAGAATATCAGACTTTACTAAAAACGTACAAATCCGAAACGGCGGCAGTTTTAACGGATCTTTTAAACGGTTCCGAAGACAGCCCGAATACATCAATTACTGTTGAGAATAATTCCCGCTGCAATATGGTTCTTACGATTAGCGGAAATAATTATTTTAAGAAAATCCCTATTGGTGCCAATAAAATCGGCTCGGCAATGGTTCCGAAAAATCAGAATTATAATATTTCGGGAATGGTTTGCAATTCTGTATACCAGAAAACAAAGTTTATCAGTTCGTCTTATAATGTAACGCTTTCCAACTAAGAAAAAATATTTTATCAAAAATAAGTGATATATTAAATAATTTATTACATTTGAATAAAATCATTGCGGAATCCGAAAAGCATACAGAGTAGGAAAATTACAAATTAAAAACTATGAAAAATTTGAAAAAAGTTTCAAGAAAAGAATTGAGAACAATTAAAGGTGGTTACAGAAAATGTAGTGACGGTTGTAATGAAGAAACTGAAATATGCTGTTCAGGTGTTTGCAGAATAGGTGTAGATAATCCAAATTTTCCAGGAATGCTTGTTTGCCCTTAATAGATATAAACAAAAAATCGCCGAATCTTTGATTCGGCGATTTTTCTATAGTAAAGAAAATCTTTAATTATTCAGCATCAAAGTCAGCATCTTTATCAGCAGATACTACTTCTCCTTCTTCTTTAGATTTTTCTTTATCAGCTTTTCTCTGAGACTGACCTTCTTTGATAGATTCAGAAACTACGCTAAGAATCATATCGATAGATTTAGAAGCATCATCGTTTCCTGGGATAACGAAGTCTACTTTTCTTGGGTCAGAGTTGGTATCAACAATACCGAAAACCGGAATACCTAATTTCTTAGCTTCAGTTACCGCGATGTGTTCTCTCATGATATCTACTACGAATACAGCAGATGGAAGTCTCACCATATCAGCGATAGAACCTAAGTTCTTCTCAAGGTTAGCTCTTTGTCTGTCTACTTGTAATCTTTCTTTTTTAGATAAAGTTTCGAACGTTCCATCTTTTTTCATTTTGTCGATAGAGTTCATTTTCTTAACAGCCTTTCTGATAGTAACAAAGTTTGTTAACATACCACCCGGCCATCTTTCTGTAATATAAGGCATATTAAGTTCAGAAGCATGTTTTGCAACTACTTCTTTCGCCTGCTTCTTAGTAGCTACGAAAAGAACTTTTTTACCTGCAGAAGTTAATTTTTCTAAAGCGTTACAAGCTTCATCCAATTTAACAGCTGTTTTATGTAAGTCTACAATGTGAATACCATTTTTCTCCATAAAAATGTATGGAGCCATATTTGGATTCCACTTTCTAGTCATGTGACCGAAGTGTACACCAGCCTCTAGAAGGTCTTTTACATTTGCTTTTGCCATGTTTTTTGTTTTTGTTAGTTTACTTTCCGTCTTTTAAACAATCAACAACTTCTTTAGATGGGAGAAGCGTTTGGATGCTAAACGTAACGGGCAATTGGCGTTTTGCTTTTTGCTTGTGGCAATTGGCTTTTCGCCGAGATTAAGTTTAAATAAAAATTAATACATTTCTGTAGCAAACAACCATAAGCCATTCGCCAACAGCAAATCTTAACGTTTTGAGAATTGGAATCTCTTTCTTGCTTTTTTCTGACCTGGCTTCTTTCTTTCCACCATTCTTGCGTCTCTTGTAAGTAAACCAGCAGGCTTCAATGCTAATCTGAACTCAGCGTTGATTTCGCATAAAGCTCTTGAAATACCTAATCTGATAGCTTCTGCCTGACCTGTATTTCCACCACCGAATACGTTTACGGTAACGTCATACTGACCAACAGTTTCAGAAAGGATAAATGGTTGGTTTAATTTGTAAACCATTACATCTGTAGAGAAGTATTCTTTAGCGTCTTTACCGTTTACTGTAATGTTACCAGTTCCTGGCTTTACATAAACTCTTGCTACAGAAGTTTTTCTTCTTCCGATTTTGTGAACTGTAGACATATTAATTATTTAAATTCGTTAACATTAATTGTTTTAGGCTGTTGAGCTTCATGTTTGTGCTCAGTTCCTTCATATAAGTAAAGATTCTTAAGGATCGCAGCTCCAAGTCTGTTTTTAGGCAACATCCCTTTTACTGATTTTTCCAATACTTTTAAAGAATCTTTCTTTTGAAGTTCAGCCGCAGTCATAGACTTCTGTCCTCCAGGATAACCTGTATGCCAGATATAAGTCTTGTCGTTCCACTTGTTTCCGGAAAGAGTTACTTTCCCAGCGTTCAAAACGATTACGTTATCACCACAATCTACGTGAGGTGTGTAGTTCGTTTTGTGCTTACCTCTCAAAATCTTTGCAACCGTAGAAGCTAGTCTTCCCAACGGTTGTCCTTCAGCGTCTACCACAACCCATTCTTTATTAGCAGTAGCTTTGTTCGCTGAAACAGTTTTGTAACTTAATGTATTCACACGTTTTAGTTAAAGATTAAACATAATTTTCCCCTAAAAGGGTGTGCAAAGGTACAAATTATTTTTAGAATGCAAAAACATATTTCGTTTAATCTGTTGATTATGTGTTTAAGCCTAAGTATCTGAAAGACTTAATCGTACAGAAACCAATCAAAAAACATGGAAATAACCATTTAAAAATTCATGTATAAATTCAAAAACCATTTAAAAATCGAATAAATTTTAAAGGTAATTATTAATTAAATTTAATATTATCCTCAAAAACATATCAATATGATTATTTAATTTCTTTAAATAATTATATTTGCTGAAATCCATATCTATATCATGAGCCACGGAAAAATTAGAGAAGATAAAACGTGTCTTAACTGCGGACACCTTGTTGAAGAAAGATTCTGCCCTCATTGCGGACAGGAAAATACGGAGCCCAAACAGCCGTTCCATTATCTTTTCACTCATTTCATTGAAGATTTCACGCATTATGACGGACAATTCTGGAAAACAATAAAATATTTACTCATTCGTCCCGGGAGATTAACTAAGGAATATCTTGCCGGAAAGAGACAAATGTATGTGGCTCCTGTAAAACTGTATATTTTCATCAGTTTTATTACTTTCTTCCTCCCTACTCTATTTTCCAGTTCGGAAGAGGAACTTTCAGACCATGAAAAGAAAGAACAGATTTTAAAAGAAAAAGAACAGGACGAAAAGATTGCAAGATTCACAGACAGTCTGAAACATTCACTCCAAAAAAATCAACTGATAAAAGAAAATGTATCTCATCCTGAGACGGAAAAAGAGATGAAAACTGTTGACCCGAAAGACAGAAACGATCCTGAAGTGGGTACTTTTGGAGAAACAGCAGACGGAAAAATGAGCATTTTGGGAGCTACTACCCTAAAACAGTATGATTCTTTAAGCTTAAAAAGCAAGGATAAAAAAGCTACATTCGCATTTCTAAAACCTTATGCAGAAAAAATATTTCATTTTCAGGAACAGGGGCTGAAAAAAGACCAGATTTTTGAAAAATTTGCTGATAATATTGTTCACACTCTTCCGAAAGCACTATTTGTTTACCTGCCGATTTTCGCCTTTCTACTTTGGCTTTTCCACAATAAAAAGAAATGGTGGTATTTTGATCACGGAATTTTTACGCTTCACTATTTTTCCTTTCTTCTTTTAGGAATTCTGATCATCATAACGGTCTCAGAACTCACTTCACTGCTTCCGGATAATACGATCTTCAACACCTTCAGTTTTTCGCTTTATTCTGCGGCAATCATTTATATGCTTGTGTATTTCTTCGTTGCGCATCACAGAGTTTACGAAAACGCACGGAGCATAAGCGTGGTAAAAGGAATTCTTTTATTTATTGTGAATTTATTAGGACTTGTCTGCATGTTCCTTATATTGATGTATGTAAGTTTTATGACGATGCATTAATTGCGCAATGTTTTGTTTGCTCTGAAGCTTGCAATTAAATAATACGCCACAAAAACCGTCGAAAATTTCAGCACGGAAGGAATAGCCTGTTCAAGATTGAAAATTAAAGTTCCCGCAAGAACTAAGATTCCCATGGCAACAAAAGATAATCCTAATTTTTGAGGCAGAGTAAAATCCGGGGTATCTAAATAATAAGCAATTCCCCATGCGAAGCCAAAAGCAAAAGCATAATAAATATCGAGTCCGATGTTTTCCGAACTGTAAAACAAATAATTGATTAAAAAACTCAGAACAGTTCCGAGCATGAAGTATAACAGTGCTTTTTTCATAAATTTTTTAAAATTCTAGTTCTTTATTACGATTTTTCATATAATAAGAAGGTCCGATTCCTGTAATCTGTTTAAACGAATTAGAGAATGCTCCCAATGACGAATATCCCAAATAATCTGCAATATATGTAAGTTTAAATTTACGAAATTCACTTTCACTGTCTAATTTTTGAATGAAATGCCTGACACGCAGATCGTTAATATACCAATTGAAATTCATATTTTTTTCAGTTTTTATAAAATCAGAAATCGTTCGGGAACTGATATCGAGCAGAGAAGCAAGTTTTGCTGAAGTAAAGTTTTTTTCAAGAAACAAAGTTCCGCTTTCAAAATCCTGCAAAGCGAGGCGCAAGCGTTCGGTTGTTTTTTCTGAAACCATGAGTCCGCTTTTAACAGCAGTTTCCGGAGAAATTTCTTTCCCTGAAGCACTTGCAGATGTTTCCTGAAGAGAATCCTTTAGGTTTGAAGACTTATTATCTGTGTTTCCTATACTTATTTTCTTTCTCAGTTCCTCATACTTCTTTTGATTTTCTTTCGATCTGTAAAGATAAAAAACGGTAAGCAATATCATGATGATGATTAAAGAAATAAGCAATCCTGAATACACGGAAACTTCTGTATTCTGATCCTCAATTGTCTTGTTCTTTTCCTGAAGTGATTTTTCCAGACTATGAAAGTTTTTCTTATTTGAAACTGCCGAAAGTTTTTTAAGCTCTTCGGAGTATTTAATAAAATTTGACTGATCTCCGTTTTCAGAATAGGTTTGAGAAAGGTTTTTTAGAATTTCTATCTTTTTATTTACAAAATCATTATTATCCGGAAGAATAGCCAACGCTTTTTTAAAATACATAATGGCTTTCTGATAATCTTTGGCTCCCATGTGCAGATAGCCAATATCATGATTAATGGCAGCCTGAAGATAAAAATTATCCGGCTTTACAAGACTCAGTGCCCGTTGAAAATAGACATTTGCCGAATCCGGATTTTTCAGATCAGCATAATTGTATCCGATATTGGTATATGCCGAAACCAGTTGGTTATTACGAAGCTCCGGATCTTCAATATGTCGGAATTCTTCTACAACTTGCAGCGAAACAGCAAGTTTCTCTTTTGTAAGCTGCGGTTCCTTACCATCTCCCAAAACAATCAGTTTTGAATTAAGAATCAATCCTCTTACCTCATAAGACTCCTGAGACCTCAAATTTTTTAAAATATTCAGCCCGTGTTCAAAGTTCTGCATCGCAAGATCAGAAGCCTCCATTTTTGCATACTGAGTTCCTAATATTCTGTAGGCGAGAGCCTGCCCTTCTTTATAGTTTATGCTCTCTGCAAGTTCCAGAGATTCTTGTGCATTCTCAAAACAGCTTTCCGGATCTCCATTCAGCAGATAAGCAAAACTTTTAAGGTATAACCCTTTTACAACAAACTTTTGCTCTCCTGAATTCCGGGCGTTAAGAATTAATTGGTCGGTCTGTTTTAAAGCAGAATGAATATCACTCTGAGCCAACTGTTTCAAACGGTTGTACTCATCTTCAAAATGGATTTGTTTTTGAGCTTTCCCATAATGGAAACCCATAAAAACTAAACACCAAATACACTTTATGACAAAAGCTATTTGTTTTTTGGACTTTTTCATACGTGCTTTTGTTTGTAAAATTCTGTATCCTACAAGTAAGATGCAAATTATACTTTTGCAAAATTCCGCAATTTGCAAATATGCAGCAAGTTACATTAATGCAAACCGTTATCCTAATAATAACTTTGCAAAAAACATAAGATAATAGAATGAAAAAATGTAAGTTTCTTTTAATAACAATACTGTTATTTTTTCAGCTGTGTAATTCTCAGGTAGGTATTAATACCAGTAATCCTCAAAAAAAATTTCATATAGACGGAAACAGAGACAATCCTGCAACAGGAATTCCTAACAATATCCAGACTGCAAATGACTTCACTATAGATTCAAACGGAAATGTAGGAGTCGGAACAATTACTCCGCTCGTAAAATTGGATCTGCGTTCTGCAGGAAGCAACAATTCTTTAGCCATAGGAAATACCTCACAAACAGCAACACAAGTCTCCGCCGGTGCTGTACGCTATGCCCCTGTAAACGGAGGGGTAATTCAATATTCCGACGGAACGGCATGGTTTCAGCTAAAAACGCCTGATATCGAAAAAACAAATGTAGTGGCAAGAATCCGTGCAGCTGCCTTTCAGGCACAATATCAGTTTCCTTACAATACGGATAAAAAGGTTACCCAATTTGAAAAATTTACAGATAACAAAAATGCATTCGATCCGTCATCCGGAGAGTTTACGGCACCCCGTAACGGAATATACCTTTTGACATTCACTTACGATATGGTGAGATATTGGGTATTGAAAGGAGGTGTCATAGAAGTTGATTTTGTAAAAATCACAGAAACCGGAGCTACCTCTGTCGAAAAAAGATGTGTCCGCAGTTTAGCCTCTTACGGTGATAATTCCGGTGTTACTTATGCCCGTCAGTCGCAGATAGGAGGATCCTGTGTAGGCGCAATACCTCTTACTACCAACGAAAAAGTTTATGCAACCATAAGACAGACTACTTATAACGGAAATCTAAGCATGAGACTTCCCTCCTCCACCGCAGTAAACGATCTCTCCAATCCAGAGCAGGGTTTTAACCATTTAACGATAACCGAACAATAATGATGAAATATATTATACTGATAGGATTTTTACTATTTGGCAAGATCTCCGCACAAAATGTAGGAATAGGTACGTCAAATCCCGAAAATGTTTTACACGTAGATGCCAAAAAAAATAATCCTCAAATTCCGTCAGCTGATGCAAGTTATTATTATGATGATGTAGTAATTAACGAAAACGGATTTCTGGGAATAGGAACCAAAAACCCTGTAACGCGGGTTGATGTACGCTCAAAAGGAGACAACAATGCCATTGCTGTCGGAAACACTTCCCAAACCGCCTCAAATGCGGGTTCAGGCGCAGTTCGATACAACGGAACCAATCTGGAATATTCTGATGGAACAACATGGATTGTATTGCCCGTAGTAACCCCCAATGCATTTGTCCTTGCGGGTAAGGTTTCCAGCCAGTCTGTTAATGACAATACTACTTCAACCGTGGTAAACTGGTCTGAGAACAAAGATTTAACGGAGAGTTTTAATCCCGCCACAGGCATCTTTTCAGCAAATAAAGACGGGCGATATCTGGTTACTTTCAATTTCGAATTTCAGACAGCGACTTTAGGAACCAATGCATACGTAGAAGCTATCATTACCAGCAACAGAACCAATAATAATATACAGACTTTCAAATGTGTTTCTTCTTATCCTGGAAGTTCCAACAGCAATATTTCTGCTTCAGGAGCGTGTACCGCCATTTTTAACCTGAAACAAAACGACACAGTAAATGTGCAGGTAAAAAATGTTACCGGCGGAAACAAAATTATTGCTTCCGACCCGGCAAAAACAACATTAACGATTTTCGGAATTTAAAAAAAATGAAAAATGAAAAAAAAATATCTCTTACTCCTCATTATTTTTGCATTTCAAGATATCTCCGCTCAGTTGGGTATTGACACTTCTGTACCTGTAGGAATATTTCATGTTGATGCTTCAAAAAACAATCTCAACGCAGCTCCTACAAGCACCACTGTTGTGGACGACTTTATCATATCAAATTCAGCAGGTACAGAAGGCTACATCGGCATAGGAAACAGTTCGCCAAAAGTAAAACTGGATGTAAGGACTACAGCAGGAAACAACAGCGCCATAGGCATCGGTAATACTACTCTTACCGCAGACGCAGCCAAAGAAGGCGCTTTGCGGTACAACGGAACTATACTGCAATACAGCAACGGCTTAGAGTGGGTAAACATAGAAAGTACCACAAACTCTAACAAATCTGTAGTTATTGCAAATAAAACAGATACACCGAATATTCCTCACAGGACGTCTTATTATTTCGGATGGAATAAAATTTATGATTCTAATAATAATTTTACAGCAGGATCAAACGGCGCCGGGGAAACAAATCCTACGGGAGGATATTTTACTGCACCTCGGACAGGAAATTATCTGGCAACTTTTACTTTTGCAGCCAATACATTGGTTCAGGCTTTTCAAAATACAACATTTGACGATCCTAACCAAATTGAAGCTATATGGGAAGTAAGAAGTGATGCGACAACTATCCTAAACCGCCTGAAATGTGCCAACAATTTTCCTGCAAACAGCCGCAATTCAAGTGGAACTATTATTTCTACGCTTGTCGGCAGCAACTGTACCGTTACTGTACATTTAACAGCTGGACAAAGACTTTATCCTTTGGCTTGGGTAGACTTGAACCCCGGAATCGGAGTTAATCTGATTAATGATTCTTCATATAACACTCTTACTATCGTTGAGCAATAAATGTAGTGCAAAATTGATGACGCAAAAATATAAACACCAACGAATTTCACTGAAAACCGGAACTATGACTCAATAAGTGGATAATTTTAACAATTTAAAAGCTATTATTCTTATTTTAAAAGAACACAGATACTATATACTATTAAAAAAATCAGCAAGAGGGAGGGAGTATATTTCCTCCTTTTTAATGTAAAGTACCTTAATACGAAGTTTAAAAACGCCTATCTTCTCTTTATCATTTTACTGCAATCAAATAAATCTGCATTTATGTGAGCTCCTCTGATCAATTTTTTTATCTTTGAAAAATTCAGAAATTTTCTAAATCTTTTATGGAAACCCAAAAATACACTCCAAAAAATAAAGTCAGAATCGTGACGGCTGCGTCGCTATTCGACGGTCATGATGCTGCGATTAATATTATGCGCCGTGTGATTCAGGGAACAGGATGCGAAGTTATCCACCTTGGACACGATAAATCGGCTGAAGAAGTAGTAAATACTGCGATTCAGGAAGATGCAAATGCCATTGCATTAACCTCTTATCAGGGTGGTCACAATGAATATTTCAAATACATCTATGACCTTTTAAGAGAGAAAAACTCTCCGCAGATCAAAATTTTCGGTGGCGGAGGCGGTGTAATTCTGCCCGAAGAAATCGAAGATATCATGTCTTACGGAATCGACAGAATTTATTCTCCGGATGATGGTCGTGAACTTGGTTTACAGGGAATGATCGACGATTTGGTTCAGAAATCAGATTTCGCAACAGGAAAAGATATTGATGTAAAAGATCTGGATTCAATCAGTTTTGAAAATTCTACAAGCATTGCTAAAATCATTTCTGCCGTTGAAAACTTCTCGGAAGAAAAACCGGAACTGGTAAAAGCGATCGACGAAAAATCAAAAGACTTACATATTCCGATTATCGGGATCACAGGAACCGGAGGAGCCGGAAAATCATCCTTAACAGATGAATTGGTAAGACGTTTCCTACGTTCCAATACTGATAAAAAAATTGCGATCATTTCGATCGACCCTTCTAAAAAGAAAACAGGAGGTGCACTTTTGGGAGACAGAATCCGTATGAACGCGATTAATGATCCAAGAGTGTATATGCGCTCAATGGCGACAAGAGAAAATAACGTTTCAGTTTCTCCATTCATTCATTCTGCATTGAATGTATTGAAACTGGCTCATCCCGATGTTATCATTCTGGAAACTTCAGGTATCGGACAATCCGGCTCGGAAGTTTCAGACTTTGCGGATGTTTCAATGTATGTAATGACTCCGGAATACGGAGCTTCCACACAGTTGGAGAAAATCGATATGTTGGATTACGCAGATTTGGTTGCTTTAAATAAATCTGACAAACGTGGCGCTCTTGATGCCCTTCAAGCCGTAAGAAAACAGTTCCAGAGAAACCACCTGTTATGGGAACAGCCATTGGATGAAATGCCTGTGTATGCTACAAAAGCATCTCAGTTCAATGATCACGGAACAACAGAATTATACAACAGACTGGTTGCAAAAGTCAACGATAAATTTGCTGATTTAAATTTAAAAACATTTGTTGAACAGGAAATTACAGACGAAGTAACGATTATTCCTCCTAAAAGAGTCCGTTATCTTTCCGAAATCGTTGAAAACAACAGACAGTACGATGCGAATGTTGAAAAACAGGCTGAGTTAGCAAGAAAAATGTATCATATTGAAGGCGTTAAAAATTTCCTTTCCAATGAAACATTAGATGCTGAATATCAGAAAGCTGAAAAGGAACTTCAACAGGAAAACATAGACTTCCTTAAAACATGGGACAATACGAAAGAGGCTTTCAAAGCTGAATTTTATTCCTATTTCGTAAGAGGAAAAGAAATTAAGGTGGAAACCTCAACAGAATCTTTATCCCACCTAAGAATTCCGAAAATTTCTTTACCGAAATACAACGACTGGGGTGATCTGATTAAATGGAAAGGACAGGAAAACCTTCCGGGAAGCTTCCCTTATACTGCGGGAATTTATCCTTTCAAAAGAACTGGAGAAGATCCTACGAGAATGTTTGCCGGAGAAGGAGGTCCTGAAAGAACCAACAGAAGATTCCACTACGTTTCTGCGGAAATGCCTGCAAAACGTTTATCTACGGCTTTTGACTCGGTAACTCTTTACGGGCAGGATCCTGCTTTACCGCCGGATATTTATGGCAAAATCGGAAATGCGGGCGTTTCTATTGCCACTTTGGACGATGCTAAAAAACTATATTCAGGATTTGATCTGGTGAATGCACTAACTTCGGTTTCAATGACGATTAACGGACCTGCGCCGATGTTGTTGGCTTTCTTTATGAATGCAGCCATCGACCAGAATGTGGAGAAATATATTGTTGAGAATAAGCTTGAGGCTAAGGTTGAGGAAGTTTTAAAAGCGAAATTCGACGACAAAGGTTTAGCAAGACCAAAATACAACGGAGAATTGCCGCCTTCCAATAACGGTTTAGGATTAAAACTATTGGGAATTACAGGAGATGAAATTATTCCGACTGATGTGTATGCAGAAATTAAAGCGAAAACCATTGCAACTGTTCGTGGAACCGTTCAGGCAGATATTTTAAAGGAGGATCAGGCGCAGAACACCTGTATTTTCTCTACTGAATTTGCTTTGAGATTAATGGGTGACGTTCAGGAATATTTTATCAAAGAAAAAGTAAGAAACTTCTACTCCGTTTCCATTTCAGGATATCATATTGCGGAAGCGGGAGCCAATCCGGTTTCTCAGTTGGCATTTACTTTGGCAAATGGTTTCACCTATGTTGAATATTATCTGTCAAGAGGAATGGACATCAACGATTTTGCACCGAACTTATCGTTCTTCTTCTCCAACGGTATTGATCCTGAATATTCAGTAATCGGACGTGTGGCAAGAAGAATCTGGGCAAAAGCGATGAAACTGAAATACGGAGCCGACGAAAGAAGCCAGATGTTGAAATACCACATCCAGACTTCGGGACGTTCTCTTCACGCTCAGGAAATTGATTTCAACGATATCAGAACCACTTTACAGGCGTTGTATGCAATTTACGACAACTGTAATTCATTGCACACCAACGCTTATGACGAGGCAATTACAACTCCGACTGAGCAATCCGTAAGAAGAGCGATGGCAATTCAGTTGATTATCAATAAAGAGTTAGGATTGGCGAAAAATGAAAATCCCCTACAAGGTTCATTTATTATTGAAGAATTGACGGATTTGGTGGAAGAAGCAGTTTACGCAGAATTCGACAGAATCACGGAAAGAGGCGGTGTTTTGGGCGCAATGGAAACGATGTACCAACGTTCAAAAATTCAGGAAGAATCAATGCATTACGAATGGCTGAAGCATACCGGAGAATATCCGATTATCGGAGTGAATACGTTCTTAGGAAAAGACGGTTCGCCAACGGTTCGTCCGGGAGAAGTCATCCGTTCAACGGAGGAAGAAAAGCAGTTCCAGATTGAAATGCTTCATAATTTCCAGAAATCCAATGAAGACAAATCGGAAGCCGCCCTGAAAACACTGCAACACGCCGCAATTAATCAGCAAAACTTATTCGAAGTGATGATGGATGCTGTGAAATACTGTTCTCTTGGACAGATTACCAATGCTTTGTTTGAAGTGGGCGGGAAGTATAGAAGAAATATGTAATCATACCTATGGAAAATTTTGGATATTTAACTTTTATACATCCAGGTTTAGACAAAGGAAAGATTTCAGAGACCTTTAGACTTTATGGCAATATGACGACAGTAAATAGAATTCGAAATAGTGTCAGAGCTTGGGCTGGAGGAAACAATATTGAAGAATCTATAGATCAAATTGAATTACAGCTTTCTGATGGAAGAAAAATCCTTTACAAAACAATTCAAACCAAGAGAGGATTAGCAACAAAAGGCATCACTTGGGATGAACTTTTTAAACGTGGAGGAAAGATTTTTGACTAATCTTATAAACCTTATTAAGAAAAATTTCACACAAATAAAACCTCAAGGAATTTTCTTTGAGGTTTTTTGTATTTTTGGGATCTAATTAAAAAGATGTAAAAGAAGACAGCTACATAAAATATAGAAGGGAGATTAATTATTCTAATTTTAAGGAAAGTATTCCGCTTAAAAAAACAGATTTGGATGTCGCCGAAAAGTTCAGAAAAGAAATCCTCGAACAACAAAAATTCTATGAGACTTTTAAAAATTTAAAATAAATATCCGTTTAATCATCTTATTGTATCAGAGGTTTATTTATATTTGATGCCAATTAAATAAAAACATTCCATGAAAAAAATTCTTTTGCTGTTCGTTTTTTGGCAATCCTTTATTTTTGCTCAAAAGAACAATGAGTTATTGGTTTTAAGTGCAGTCGTTAAAGACAAAGTTATTCCCAATGCACAAATTATCTTCCAGAAAAACGGTGAAACTTCAGAAACGGTCAATACGGATGCTTCAGGAAAAGCCGTTATTCCTCCACAGTTCGTTGATGCCAACAATGAGATCACTTTAATCATCAAAAAAGAAGGCTATTCCACACTGGTTACAAAAGGTCCTTTTGGCGGTCTGACGTACGCTTTAAGCCCTGTTATGGAAGATCTGGACGGAATGAGAATTGTTTTAAGCTGGGGAAAATCTCCTTCTGATCTGGATTCGCATCTTTCTTATCCGAACAATCATATTTGCTATTATCACAAAGAAGGAACCAACGCCAATCTTGATGTAGACGATACAGATAGTTTTGGTCCTGAAACTATTACGATTGAAAAAAGAGCTCAGAATCAAAAATATATTTATGCGGTTCATGATTACTCCGATAAAAACAGAGTGGATAATGATAACCTTTCCAATATAAGCAATGCAAAAGTTTATGTTTATATAGGAAATACCCTGATTAAAAGTTATGATGTACCAAAACGTAAAAAAGGAACCGTTTGGGTGGTTTTCATGATTGATGAATCCGGGAATATTATTGATATCAATAACTTTGAAAATTCTACTTCTTGGGAAGGCGTGAGGAGCTTATTAAGCAACTACAGATATTCTTCAACACCAATTAATTCTATTACGGAAAACAACAGACAGACAGCTTTTGATATTAATAAACAAGGTGAAAATTTTTATCATTCCGGCAGAATGGAACAGGCGGTTAATTATTATCAGCAAGCGTTGGAATACAATCCTTTTGACGGACAAATCTACAGTAATCTTGGACTTGCATTCAGCAAAATCGGAAGAAATGCAGAAGCAATCTGGGCAAACCGTGAAGCTATTAAATTTGCAACCGACAATACCGTTAAAGCAAATTCTTACTACAACATTGCCAAAATTTACGAAAACAGCGGTCAATATTCAGATGCTCTTTATTATTACGGCTTGGCAAAAGAAAATAAAGAAAATCCGGTCTACGATAAAGCTATTCTGAGAGTAAAATCAAAAATGAGATAATGAAAAAGCTTCTTTTATTATTCATTCTGATTTCAAATATCATCTTCTCACAGGGGCCTTCCAACATTGCGACAGCCAATCGCGATCTTTGGAAATTACCCATGAAGAGCAGTAAAGATTTTGATGTTGCTTCCAAAATGGAAATGCTGGTGTTTTTACAGAGATTCAATGAAATTAATTCTGTCGGTGAGACAGAGTTATTTAAAACTTTGGGGGTGAAAGACGGAACTTCTGAAGGGATAAAAATATGGAAAAAGCAGACTGAGGATCGGCTGGTTGCTAATTTTAAAAATCTTGAAACAAATGCTCTTTCCGAAGTAATTTCCGTGAAAGTAAATCCTACTTACCCTGAATTGGTTTTAGCAACAAAAAAACTTTCAGACGAATTACCTGAAAATCTAAAAAACTGGTATCGGAATTCTAAAAATTTTTACAAAACATACATTTTAGAATGTCTTCGTCTGGCTGCAAAATCCAATAAAAGAACTAGTGAAATCAATACATTAGATCCAACTGAGAAAAATGGTTTTGAATTAAACGACAAAAATTATCTTCTCACGTTTGATGATGGCCCGACTCCGAAAAATGGTCATACAGATCAATTGATTAACATCTTAAAAGAACAAAACCTTACAGGCATTTTCTTTTTATCGGGAGATAAATTACAACAGAGAATTGCAGCAAACGGCAAAAGCAGTGTTTCATCAATGTATGGAGAAAACTGGATTGGTTCGCACAGCATGGTTCACAAATCGCATCAGTATCTTTCCGACTGGAAATCGCAGATCGATGCGAGCAACGGTATCATCAAAGATGTTTTTGATTTTAATAATAAGACGTTTTATTTTCGTCCGCCTTACGGACAAAGAAACAAAGAGATCATACAATATCTGTTGAAAAATAAACAACCTGTTCTTTTATGGAATATCGATTCGCAGGACTGGAGTGAAAAAATTTCTTCTCAGGAAGTCTCTTCAAGGGTTATTACTTTAATGCTTTTGTGGAGAAAGGGAATTATCTTATTTCACGACGTTCATCCAAAAGCATCGGCAGCACTTCCTGCAATTAACGAATACTTTAAGGATTGCCAGATCAAATGGCTCAAACCTGAAAAAATATAAAATTAAACCCCTCAGAGAAATTCTCTAAGGGGTTTATTTTATTTCAAAAGGACTTTAGTTCTGGCTTAGCAAAACAATATTCAGCGAAGCATCCGAAATATTAGCTGCTGCTCCGTCAGAATATATATAAAGTCTTAGCTGATCGTTTTTATTAAAATAAGCAATTCTTGTATAAAGCATTGTCCATCGGTTTCCGGGATTCGTGTCCCAGATTCCTTCAGGAATATCCGAGTTAGACGTATTTACTGCCTGAAATACATTCCTACTTGCGCTTCCGTCTATCAGTCTTATACTCGATTTGATGAGATACGTTCCTGAATTAGGCACGGTATACGTGTTGGTTGCGGGAGTCCAGATCCCTCCGCCTACATTTTTACTGACGGTTGAAAGCGGAACTGTTGTAAATGCTCCGGAATTAATTGTAGCCGCCGTAGCAGAACCGTCTCCGTTTCCTAAAGAAGCAATAAAAACCGCTGTACCTGTTTTGGCAACTACCGACTGCCATGCAGTACCGTCAAAATAATAATATCCAACCGTCGTAATCTGTGCTGTAGCAGCTACGGTAGAACCACCTGCAACACTGGTAATATAAAGCAAAGCTCCTACATGATTGGAATTATACCCTGTTTTTGCGTTCAGTTGGGCCAATGTTATTCTGGGAGCTCTCATTCCGTCGGCTTTAGCTACGGTAGAAGCCACTCCGTTTACATCCAGAGTCATTTGCGGGGTAACGGAATTAATCCCCACATTCTGAGCATTCATTTCACTCAAAAATAAAATAGAAAGAATAAAAAAAATCTTTTTCACGGTCACAAAAATTAGCAGGTGCAAATATATAACATTATTACCCACCATAAATCCTTATAACTGACTAAAATAAAATTATATATGAACTTTTATTAACATTTAGTTAAAATAATCTAATACAATGCAAACAACCATAATTTCAATAAATATGTACAATTGTCAACTGACTTTTGAATCAATCTGATTATTTTTGAAAAACATTACCTAAACAATGAAACCGAAAGCCATTTTCAACTGGAGCAGCGGAAAAGATTCTGCTTTAGCTTTATATAAAATTTTAAAGGAAGAAAAATTTGAAGTCACATCTCTGCTTACAAGCATTAATAAAGAATTTCAGAGAATCTCCATGCATGGCGTTCATGTTTCGCTGTTGGAAAAGCAGGCAGAAAGTTTAGGCTTTCCTCTCATTAAAATGGAACTTCCGAAAGAACCTACAATGGAAGAATACCGTGAACTGATGAGCAAAACGATGAATGATTTGAAATCTCAAGGCATTACCCATTCTATTTTCGGGGATATTTTTCTGGAAGATTTAAAGAAATACCGCGAAGACCAGTTACGCTCCATCGGAATGGAAGGAGTCTTTCCTTTATGGAAAATCAATACAACCGACCTCATCCGTGAATTTTTAGATCTTGGCTTTAAAACCATTGTTACCTGCGTGAACGAAACCTATCTCGATAAAAGTTTTGCCGGAAGAATTATTGATGAAGACTTCATTAAAGATTTACCTGAAAATGTAGATGTATGCGGAGAAAATGGCGAATTTCATACTTTTACTTTTAACGGACCTATTTTTAAAAATCCCGTTGAGTTTGAAATCGGAGAAATTGTAAAAAAAACATATCCGAAACCGAAATCTGATGAAAACAGCGAAGATGACGAATATGTTTTCTGGTTCTGCGATCTGATTGTAAAATAATTCCGCTCTTTCTCCGTTCTCGTTTAAACTAAACCAATGAGACCTTATCTTAGAATTGAAAAGCCTTGTGAAGAATCTCTGGAAAACATGCGCGATATTCCGGAAGGAAAATTTTGCGGTCTCTGTTCCAAAAAAGTGTATGATCTTACCAAGCTTAGCCACTCGGAAATTTCAGATATTACAGAACGAAATCATGGGGAAAAATTCTGCGGAATACTTGTGAACAAAAAGCCTGAACAAAAATGGGAAGAGATCATTTCAATTCCTGAAAATATTTCCCACAGAAAAAATACTTTTACAAAAGTTGCTGCAGGAATTGCATTAACAGCGAGTTTGGCGAATACGCTTCCTGCGCAGACCAAAGATGTTTCAAAAACTCAGGTTGTCCTTTCCGGAAAAAATTCATCCACAGAGAAAACTCAAAGAAAAAACACGGACGGAAGTGAAAAATTAACCGCCTTCGGAAGAGTTATAACCAACGAAGAAGGAAAACCGGTTAAAGCGTATGTCAGTTTAATTACCATCAACAAGATATATTCTACAGAAACGGACGAAGATGGTTTTTATTCACTGGAAATTCCTCAGGAATTAATTCAGGAAGAGAATTATCTGTTAGAATTCAGCCCTTTTTCTTATAGCTTCGATCAAAAGCTGAAAGTATTCAGCAGAAATGAACTCAGACAGAATACAGTGATCAAACTTCCGGACAATGGAGCTTATAAAGAGTTGGGAGAAGTTAGTTTCGGTCCGCCGTATGCCGAAGAAAATTCAATTGTTTTTCTACACGGTAAAAGACTTGATTACAAACTGTACAACAAAAGTTATTCTTTGTACAGCAGCAAATACGATATTTATTACATCCCGAAACCTTATACTAAATTTTTCACCGAAAGTGATCTCGTAAAAGACATTTTTATTGTTTTTGTAAAATAAGAATCCTTCAATAAAAATTTATTTTAATTAAATATTTCTCATTCACCGACACATTTTTACTGTTTACCTCAAATTATTTTTTCAATGTTAACTAAAAATTAATTTTGAAATATAAATTAATTTGACAATGAACATAGCAAAACCTTTCAGTAAAATGATGTGTTTGCTTTTATTTGTGTTTGCTACAGTTTCCTTTGCACAGACAACAATAAAAGTTACCTATTACACGGGTTCCACACAGAACTACACGATTGAAAACAGCGGAAAACTTTACTTTTCAGGCAGCAATTTGTTGGTAAAAACCGCGAGTTCCGCTTCCGATATTTCTATCCCGACCGGTATTATCCGGAAAATTACTTTTTCGTCATCTATTTTAGCCACTCAGGAAATCGGGATAAATAAAGACCAGATCAGGTTATATCCGAATCCTTCCGCAGAATTCATCAGAATAACATCAGACAAAAAAGAATCTTTAAAAGTGAAAATCTATTCTGCTGAAGGAAGACTTGTTCTGTCGGGAACTTATCAACCCAATGAAGACATCAATGTCAGCAGCTTCAGAGAAGGCTTTTATCTGGTGCAGGTTAATAACACAACTTTAAAACTGATCAAAAAATGAGAAAGCATTTATATATAGTAATTGCGTTTATTTTGTCTTTTGGATTAAAAGCCCAAAGCAATATTGTGGCGCATAATTCGGGAAATAATATGTACGCTTCCCCTACTCCGGTTGTCGACAGTATTAAATTTGACTCAAATTATACAAAATTTCACATAAGCGGAGCTGCAACAAGTTTAGACTTACCGAAAAGCACCGTTGACAGCTTAACCTTCTCTACTACTGCGGTTAGCTTAACCAAAATTTATATCATTTACAAAGGTTCGGAAAACGCAACCATTATCAATCCTTATTCTAATCAGGGGGTTAATATTACGGCAACAGGCGGAACGGTGAATGTTGTTTCAACAGCAACCATCAATAATTTAGAATATAATTTACTGGGAACAAGCACAACAGGAAGTCTCACGATGAGCTCTTCTCTTCCCGCAAGTTTTGTAATGAATAATTTAAATCTTACCAACGCTTCCGGACCTGCCATTAATATTACAGGCGGACAAACTCATACATTTGCAATTCAGGCAGGGACAACAAATTCGTTAACAGACGGTTCTTCAAGCACAAAAAACGGGACATTACAAACCGACGGAAAAATAATTTTTACAGGAACAGGAACTTTAAACATCAAAGGAATTAAAAAACACGGCGTTTCCACTTCGGCAGGAATTGAAGTTCAGAACGGAAATATTACAGTAACTTCCGCCGCATCAGACGGTTTTCATTCGGAAGGTTATGTCATGAGCAGCGGAACGGTAAACATCACAGCAACTGGGGACGCAATAGATGCAGGAGATACAGCGATCTCTATTTCGGGAGGAAATGTAACCGCAACTTTGGCTTCAGCCGATGTAAAAGCGATTAAAACAGGAACTTCAACCATCGGAATTTCGGGAGGCACATTTAATTTAACTTTAACAGGCGCACAATCGAAAGCCATCAGTGCAAAAGGAAATATTACTTTCGACGGAGGAAATATTACTGCTTCACTTTCGGGAGCAGCCGTTCTTACCGCTTCAGGAAGCGGCTACGATCCTTCGTATTCCACAGCAATAAAAACCGATGCAAGCGTTATTGTAAACGGAGGAACCTTCAATCTTTCTTTAGCTTCTACGGCAAACGGAGGGAAAGGAATTTCAGCCGCTCAGAATATCACAGTCAATAATGGAAATTTAACGATTACAACGGCAGGAAACGGAGCTACTTACACCAATACAACGGGCGTTTTGGATTCCTATTCTTCTTCCGCCATTACTGCAGACGGAAATCTTCTGATTAATGCAGGTTCAGTGACGACAACAAGTTCGGGAACAGGAGGAAAAGGCTTAAAAGCAGACGGAACGATAACGATAGGAAGCGCAACAGGAAATCCTGTTTTACTGATTAAAACGACAGGAGCCAGATTTTTAGTATCCGGAACAGATTACAGTCACCCGAAAACTTTGGTCGCAACCGGAGCCGTTACAATCAACAACGGAAACAATACGTTTAATTCTACAGATGACGGGATCCATTCGGATGCCTCGGTTACCATAAATGGCGGAACAAATACGGTTTCTGCAATTTCTTCCACTTCGGGAGTCGGTGAAGGTGTAGAAGCGCCGATCATTACTTTAGCAGGCGGAGTAAACAATATTACAGCTTCCAATGACGGAATTAACGCAACCTACGGAACAGTTGCCGGAGGAACGGAATCTAATGACAACAGCCATCTGTACATTACCGGAGGAATTAATATCGTAGCAGGAAGCGACGCGATCGACAGTAACGGAAATATCACCATTACAGGCGGAACAACTATTGTAAACGGACCGACAAGTCAGCCGGAAGAAGGAATTGATTACAACGGAACTTTTTTAATGAACGGAGGTTTTCTGATTTCTGCGGGATCGAATGCAAGTATGACTAAAGCAATGGGAGCTGCTTCCGCACAGGTAAGTATGTTCCTGAAATCCAGCGCACAGCTTGCAGCCACTTCTATGCTGCATATTGAAAATGCTTCGGGAACGGAAATGGTAACCTTCAAGCCTAAAAACGGAGTGTATTATTTCCATTTTTCCAGTCCGAATCTTGCAAACAGTACTACTTATAAGGTTTATTTTGGCGGAAGTTATACCGGCGGAAGCTATGTAGGAGGAACTTCAGGATGGGGATTATACACCGGAGGAACTTATTCTACTTCCGGAGGAACGCTTAAAAGTACATTTACCACTTCAGCAACCAATACCGTAAATACAGTATCATTCTAATTACCATTTAATAATTTACAACCAGCCTCTTAATGAAAATTAGGAGGCTTTTTCGTAACAGGGGCATAAAAATTGCTTCCTGAAAGAAAAACAATAAATGATTAAAAAATTACTTTTCTCTGCTCTTTGTGCTTCTATTTCTGTCAGTTTAATTTCCTGTCAAAAAGAGATTCCATTTATTCCGTCCGAAAAAAAAGTGGACAAACAGGCAATTGCAGACAGTACGATCATTGCTTTTGAAAAAAGTCTTCTGAAAAACCAGATCGATTCTGTTTTCAAAAAATATCAGTTTAACGGAAGTGTGGCGGTTTTCAAAGATTCGGTTGAGCTGTACAGAAAAAATCAGGGCTTTGCAGATTTTAAAGATCAGTTAAAAATGAATGACAGTACTGTTTTTGCTATCGGTTCTGTAAGCAAACAATTTACCGCTGTTTTAATTCTGCTTCAGATGGAACAGGGAAAACTGAATGTAGACGATAAAGTTTCAACGTATTTAAAGGAGTTTCAAAATAAAAATTACGAAAACATTACCATTCATCAGCTTCTGAACCATACTTCGGGACTGAATACTTTAGGCGGAAAGCTCCAGTTTAAAAGCGGAACAGATTTCTTTTATTCCAACGACGGTTTTAATACATTGGGAAAAATTGTGGAAAAAGTTTCGGGTAAATCGTATGACGAAAATGTTTTGGATTTATTTAAAACAGCCGGAATGAATCATTCTTCAACTGCGACTTCTTTTGAGGGAGAAAACTTTGCCGGAGCTTATTTAGGTAACAGAAAAAACTTCGAAGAGATCCAGAATATGCCGAAAAGACTCGCCAGTAAAGATATCGGAGTTCCTGCAGGCGGAATTTTATCCACCATTAACGATCTTCATGTGTGGAACACTGCTTTATACAGCGGAAAAATCCTCCGTCCTGAAACACTGAAAAAGTTTGAATCTAAAAGTGCAGAAAGACATCATGCTATTTTCGGGAAAATGGGTTATGGATACGGAATTATGAGCAACATCGGAAAACCGTCGGCATTTTTCCACAGCGGTTACGTTAAAGGTTCTCCTTCATTAAATATCTTTTATCCGGAAACAAAAACTTCGGTTATTATTCTTTCTAATATCGCCGATGAGGAACAGGGAAAAGGATTTACTTTTAAACCTCACGTTGAGATCAAAAAAATTACAGATGCTCTGGAAAGCACTATTTCGGAGATGAATTCTACAAAAGGAAATGCAATGAAGATGTAAATTATTCAGCAGAAAGATTCAGGAACTCTTTCATTTTTTCTAATGATTTTTTATGTTCAAAAAAATTAATCATCACGAAAATAATCATCACCTGAACAACAAAAGGAAGGATTAAGGTGATCAGAACATAAACAATTTCATCGTGGTTATGTTCTCTGAAATACAGATACGGATAATTTCCTTCTTTAGAAACGATCTGCCCCATAATTCCGATCATGGAAATAGTAACTGCCGCATTCTGCTGATACATGGTATAATATAATTTACCTTTGTATTTGTAATCAGACTTAATGTATTTAAGCATTTTGTAATGCAGAGCCCAGATCGCGACAGGAAACAGAATAAACAGCCCGTTCTGTATTTGGAAAAATAAAGAATAGATTTCGGCATCCTTCATCAGAAAAACAGATGCAAAATTCACCGCAGCTGAAACCAACCCCAACAACAAAGATTTTTTGAAAATACTGAAATACCTTTCTTTTACGATTTTCTTCACAATTACTGGAATCTCTTCTGAAAAAAATGCGGAATACGTTGTACGTTTAAACTCACTTTCCCACAATTTCCGGGTTTTATGAAAAGCATCCTGAAAATTTAAATTTTCTTCCGTCTGAATATCTGCAACCTGAGAAATCATGTGATCTTTCACTTCCAGCAAAATATCCAGAGGAAGCTTATGAAGCATAAGATAATCTGTAATTTCCTGTTCCTGTTCTTTTGAAAACATCTTATTTTATTTTAAATCTTCAACTGATTAAATCGTTAAAAAATTATTCATCTTCGTCATTGTCTTTTTATGTTCGAAAAAATTAATCAGCACGAAGATCACAGTGGTGTGCAGTATATAAGGTATGATTAGAGCAATCAGCAATGAAAATACCGATACAGGATCATCTGTTCTGAAAAACCGGAAAACATATTTATCATCCCGTAGAATAAGCTGAAAAGAGATATTAAGCGTCAAAACAAAAAGTCCCAGATTCTGTTGATAGATGGTAAAGAAAGATTTTCCCTGATATTTAAAATCTTTTTTTACATATTTTCTCAAATTTTTATTAAACAGCCATAATAAAAAAGGAACCATTACAAAAAGTGAATTATACAGCCTGAAAAGATCACTGTAAGTTTCCTGATCGGTTGAAAAATAGATCAAAAGGAGATTTACTGTAAAAGAAGCCAGACCGAAAATCAACGATTTTTTAAAAATGCTGCGATACTTTACCTTCGCAATTCTCTTTACAATAACAGGAATCTGTTCTTGGTAAAAAATAGAGTAACGCGTCATTTTAAATTCACTTCCCCATAACTTTTTCGTTTTAAGAAAAGCTTCATCGAAACCCACATTTTCCTCCATCTGAATATCGGCAATCTGAGAGATCATATGATCTTTCACCTCAACTAAAATATCCAGAGGAAGCCTGTGAAAAATAAGATAATCCGTAATTTCCTGTTCGTGTTCTTTTGAAAACATCATTTTAAATTTTAAACTAAAACATTAATTTTCTTTGAATTGAAATACAATAACTGAAGCTGAACCGCCAAAGAATATACCGATAGAAATTTTGAAACATTCATATCCATGATTTTCCAGTTTTCTGCTGTTATAAAAGATCCAAAAGCAAAGATCAGCACTCCGAAAAGAAGATTTCTAAGCAGTAAGGGATGAAAGCTCATGGCGATATAATTGGAAAATTTCATCTTTTTAGCAATGAAACTGTATGCCAAAAGAATTGCTAAGCTTCCCAACAATACAATCTGAACTGTAAAAAAAACATCCGTATTTAAAAACATTATGAATGTTGCTACTGTTGCAAGAATGAAAGAAAAAATGCCAATCTTTCTAAACCTCTGCTGTAAAATAACTTTTTCGATTCTGGCTACTTTTTTGAACGAAAGAAAATCTGCGTTTACCATTTCCAGCTCATTCTTCCAACTGATTTTAGTTTTCAGAAAAGCCTCGGGAAAACTTAAATTTTCAGACAGCATCAGATGACTGATCTGAGAAATAAAATGATCTTTCACTTCAGCTAAAATCTGAGCAGTCAGCTTTTTTGAATTTAAATATAATTCTATTTGATGTTCCTGTTCTTTGGTTATCATATATTAAAAATCGTATTGAGGTTAAATAAATAATTTTTCATTTCTGCTTCCTGTTCTGCCTGCTGCTTTTTCCCTTTTTCGGTCAGAAGATAATATTTCCGGTCTCTTCCGTTGATCTTCTGGATTTCAGACAAAATCATTCCTTCCGCTTCCAGCTTATGCAAAAGCGGATACAGCGCACCTTCCGTCATTTCCAGTTCGCCCTGCGTAAGTTCTTTCGCGCGCTGCGTGATCTGGTATCCATACATCTTTACTTCCTTGGCAAGAAGCTTCAGGATGATGTTTTGGAGGGTTCCTTTATACAGACTGTTCTTTTTCAATATCTCATCTTTTATACCTAGCAAATCTATACATAATTTTCTTATGCATCATAATTAATTTTAAAATTCTTAATTTCAATCAATGAAAAAGATGTATTTCATCGCCATTTATCCGCCACAAAAAATTATTGAAGAAATAAAAATATTCAAACAGGACTTTGCATTAAATTTTGACAATTCCAAAGCTCTGAAAAATGAAGCGCACATTACTTTGTTTCCGCCGTTTTCCAGAGAGCTTACTTTAGAAAATGACATTCTGGAAGCTTTCCAGAAGATTGATACTGCTGTTTCTCCTTTTGAAATTGAACTGAATGGTTTCGGAAGTTTTGCCCATCCTAAAAATCCTGTGGTTTTTGTGAAACCTGAAAACAACGAACAACTAAATGATCTTTATCTTCGGGTAAAGGAAATATTCAACTTTATGAATTATTCTTTCCACCCTCATGTAACGGTGGGTTTTCGAAATCTGACGTGGGAAAACTATCTGAAAGCATGGGAGAAATATCAAGAAAAAGAATATAAAACTAAATTCTTAGTTGATAAAATCACTTTGCTTCGACATGATGAAAACTGGATTCCTATTGCAGAAAAGAAACTGGGACTGCTGTAAAATATGATTCAAAAAAATACATTCTTAAAAGGCTGAAAGTTCATATCTTTGAAGCAATGATTGCAGAGAAGATTATTTTAGGAATCGACCCGGGAACAACCGTGATGGGTTTTGGGATTATTTCCATAAAAAAAGGAAAAATGGAAATGATTTCCATCCATGAATTATTGCTGAAAAAGTATCCGAACCACGAAACCAAACTTAAATATATTTTTGATAAAACTTTGGCGCTGATTGACGAATTTCATCCTGATGAGGTTGCTCTCGAAGCTCCTTTCTACGGAAAAAATGTTCAGAGTATGCTGAAATTAGGCCGCGCGCAAGGCGTTGCGATGGCGGCAAGTCTTCACAGAAATATCCCGATTACAGAATATTCTCCGAAAAAAATAAAAATGGCGATCACCGGAAACGGAAATGCCAGTAAAGAGCAGGTTGCAGGAATGCTCCAAAGTCTTTTAAATCTGAAAGAATTTCCCACAAAATATCTCGATGCCTCCGATGGATTGGCAGTTGCGGTATGTCATCATTTTAATTCAGGAACGATTGCAGATACAAAATCTTACACCGGCTGGGAAAGCTTTTTAAAACAAAATCCGGATCGGCTGAAATAAAAATCACTCACAGATAAATATTTTGTGAGTGATTGATTGGTTTATTTTGTTTTGTATTCTTCGGGGGTAATTTTAAAATCGGCAGTCGGTTTTCCGTTTTTATCATAGTAGCTATATATCATGGTAACATCATTATCCCTGAATTCTTTAATCTCCGGCGAAGTTTTAATAACTCTTAAAGCTCCTTCTTTTGCATTGTTTTTAAAAACTTGAATTTCTTCAGGACTTACACTTTCTTTTACATCGTCGGTTAGGGTATAATTATATTTAAAAATTTTCCCAGGCTGTACAGAAACGCTGTCGAGACGCACTCCGTCGGCAAGATTCTGAGGTGTCGTTTTGTTGATGTTTGCGGCAACTTCTTTCAGATCATCATCTATCGATTTTTCTTTGGTACAGGAAGTAAGCGCAAACGAAGCCATTGCCAGAGAAAGGCAGATTACATTTTTCATATTTTGATATTTAGTGATTATACATAAAGATAAGAATATTTTATTTAATAAATTTAATTAATTGATTTACAGTAAAATAATAAAACAAACCTATATACTTGGTAAAACATAATACTATCTTTTACATTGGTATGATTTTTAGTAGTACATTTGTATAAATTTTTCTATCATGAAAAACAACCAACAAACTATAAATCAGGTGAATCATAAAATAAACTGGTTCCAAAAGTTTCTGATGGTCTGTTCCGGAGGAAACATTCATATTTTGAGAAAAACTCCGAGCGAATGGAATAAATTCGCGGGAATCGGAGGAATTGTACTTTTTACCGCTGTATTTGCAACACTTTCCGCAGGTTACGCGATGTATACGGTTTTCGATGATATCTGGACAGCAATTGGCTTCGGTGTTTTATGGGGTTTAATGATTTTTAATCTGGACCGATACATCGTTTCTTCCATCAAAAAGACAGGAACATGGTGGAATCAGATTCTAATGGCAATTCCCAGATTAATTCTGGCGACTTTTTTAGGAATTATTATTTCTAAACCTCTTGAGCTTAAAATTTTTGAAAAGGAGGTAAACAAACAACTGAATACAATCATTCAGAGAAATAAAAAACAGCTTCAGGGCGAGATGAACGGAAGAATTCTTCAGCAAAGCGGACCTTTTGAGACTGAAAAGAAACAAATCTCCGATAAAATCGCCAACTATCAAAAATCTTATGATTCCGCTTCTGTAGAGCTTGAAAAAGAAATTTTAGGAAAGCAATCCGGATTAACAAGCGGGAAAGAAGGTTTCGGTCCCAATGCAAAACGAAAGCAGGAACTGAAGGAGCAGAGAAGACAGGATCTTGAAAATTACCAGAAACAGGTTTCTCCCAGACTTGAATATTTAGATAAAGAAATTTCTAAAGTATATACCAATTTAGAAACAGAGAGAAAATCTACCGAGACTTTTGAAGATAAATTCAATGGTTTTGCAGCAAGATTACAGGCTTTGGACGAACTGGGAAAAAACTCCGCCATTATCGGTTTAGCTGCCGCTTTTATTATGGGACTTTTTATATGTCTTGAAATTTCCCCTGTTTTAGTAAAACTAATTTCCCACGTTGGGCCTTACGATTATCTTTTAGAAAAAACAGAAAATGATTTCAGATTATATTCAAAAGAAAAAGTGGAAAAAGGCAATGCCCTGACAGATTTCAGGATCGATGATTTTAAAAATAATTTAAATAAATAATTAAATATCAATTAAAATATTTCAACCTTTCAGCCAAGTCTGAAAGGTTTTGTTATTTATAATTAAAATATACAGAATAATAGTTAACTTTACAACACCTAATTAAAACTAATTTATTCGTCATGAAAAAACTTGTATTCGGATGTACTCTGCTATTGAGCATTGCATCTACTTCTGTTTTAAAAGCACAAGCTTCAGAGCCTTTCCTAGGACAAATCGCATTCGTACCTTACAATTTCGTTCCAAAAAACTGGGCTGCCTGTAACGGACAACTTTTACCAATTGCACAAAATCAGGCTCTTTTTGCACTGTTAGGAACCACTTATGGTGGTAACGGAACTACAACATTCGCTTTACCAGATATGAGGGGAAGAGTTCTGGTACACGAAGGACAAGCTCCGGGAGGACCTACCAACTACACGATGGGACAAATCGGGGGAACAGAATCTGTAACACTTCAGGTAACGCAAATGCCGCCTCACTCGCATACAGTAAATGCTGTAACCGCTGAAGGAAATCAAAATTCGCCTACGGGTAATCTTCCTGCAGATACAAAAGGATTAGATAAAGAATATTCTGATGCTGCTGCAAATACAACCATGAAATCGACCATGGTAAACCAGACAGGAGGAGGACAGCCACACGAAAACAGACCTCCTTTCGTAACTTTGAAATGTATTATTTCCTTACAAGGTATTTTCCCGACACAATTTTAAAATATTATGAAAAAACTTTACCTGTTATGTCTGGCTTTAGGCAGTTCTGCCTTTGCACAGACGATCACCTTTAACGGTTGTCATAATATATTTGATAATCAGAATTTTGTTTTTACAAAAACGGGAGTAGACGCCTTTAATAAAGGGATATATATTACAACACCTTTAGACGGACAACCTTGTGGCGGCTTAGGAACCTGCGAATTTAAAATTCAGTGGAATAATACATTAAGCAGATGGGAATTCCTTGCTGATGAAGGATACGGAACTTTTTCAAGCCCAAACTTAATCTACTATAATTCTACGGGTAACAATAATTTCGTACAAAATCCACCATCAATTACTTTTGGAACCTGGGTTGAGAATACATCATTTACATCACAAGCCGGAGGTTGCGGAGGAAATCTTACGACTTCCAATGCGACCATGACGGGAGATTTGCACAGCACATCTCTTGCAGCTTCAGATGTTAGAAACAATGATTCTAAAATTCAGATCTTCCCCAATCCGGTTGCTGAGATCATTAAAATTTCAGGGATAAAAGACGGAAAATCTGTTCAGATCTACAATATGGCCGGACAAATTGTAAAATCTGAAGAATTTAATGAAAAAGTAAACGTTTCTGAACTAAGCGCAGGAATCTATCTTTTGAAGATCAATACTAAAAATTTCCAGACTCACG
This sequence comes from Chryseobacterium gambrini, assembly GCF_900156825.1. Taxonomy (GTDB): domain Bacteria; phylum Bacteroidota; class Bacteroidia; order Flavobacteriales; family Weeksellaceae; genus Chryseobacterium; species Chryseobacterium gambrini. The sequence goes on from NZ_FTOV01000020.1 coordinate 38,978, forward strand.
AATTTAAGTTTGTGAAGAAATAAAATTTTATTATATGTGATAAACCTTCGCCAAAAGCGGAGGTTTTTTTATAATCAGGACAAAAAACAAATAAAAAAAGCTACCTCAACAGTACTGAGATAGCTTTTAAAATATATTTAATTTATTATAAAGAGTAATTCGGAGCTTCCTGCGTGATGATGACATCGTGCGGGTGAGATTCTTTCAATCCGCTTCCTGTGATCATTACCATCTTGGTATCGTTTTGTAACGCTTCAATATCTTTAGCACCGCAATATCCCATTCCTGCTCTCAGACCTCCTGTTAACTGGAAAATTACTTCTTCCAGAGATCCTTTGCTTGGAACTCTTCCTTCGATTCCTTCCGGAACGAATTTCTTAGCCTCACTCTGGAAATATCTCTCTTTTCCTCCTCTCTTCATCGCAGAAAGACTTCCCATTCCCTGATAAGTCTTGAATTTTCTACCCTGAAAAATGATTTCTTCACCCGGAGCTTCATCAGTTCCTGCCAAAAGCGAACCTAACATTACGGCTCCTGCTCCACTGGCAATCGCTTTTACGATATCTCCGGAAAGCTTGATTCCTCCGTCTGCAATTACAGCTACGTTCTTTGTTTTCGCATATTCGTAAACATTGTAAATTGCTGATAATTGAGGAACTCCAACTCCTGCAACCACTCTCGTTGTACAGATTGAACCGGGACCTACTCCTACTTTCAGAACATTTGCTCCGGCTTCGATCAGATCTTTAGCCGCTTCAGCCGTTACGATATTTCCTCCAACGATATCCAGATCAGGATAAGCCTGTCGGATTTCTTTAATTTTATTTAAGACTCCGATGGAATGCCCGTGAGCTGAATCGATTCCAATGATATCAACGCCTGCTTTTACAAGCGCCTCGATTCTTTCCAATGTATCTTCACCTACTCCAACTCCTGCTCCAACTATTAATCTTCCGCTCTGATCTTTGTTAGCATTTGGATATTCTAACTGATTGTCGATATCTTTAATGGTAATTAATCCTACCAGTTTGTTTTCAGCATCTACGATCGGAAGCTTTTCCACTCTGTTTTTAAGAAGGATCTCTTTCGCTTTCTCCAGATTGGTATTTTTATCAGAAGTAATCAGCTTTTCTTTCGTCATGATCTCTTCCACCTTCATTTCAAGATTTTCCTGATATTTTACATCTCTGTTGGTAATGATCCCGATTAAAGTATTTTCGGCATCTACTACAGGAAGTCCTGAAATTTTATATTTCGCCATTGTTTCTTTAGCCTGAGCCAAAGTATGATCTTTTGAAAGCGTAACAGGATCTGAAATCATTCCGTTTTCCGAACGCTTTACACGATTAACCTGTGCAGCCTGTTCAGCGATCGTCATGTTTTTATGAATAAATCCTAAACCGCCGACTCTTGCCAGTGCAATTGCCAGTTCAGCTTCTGTAACGGTATCCATTGCAGCGGAAACAATCGGAACATTAAGCGTAATTTTGTCGGTAAGTCTTGATTTTAAAGAAACCTGATTAGGTAAAACTTCTGAATAAGAAGGGACTAGAAGCACGTCATCGAAAGTGATGGCTGTCTCTACAATTTTGTTATGAATAGACATCTTTACTTTCTTGCAAAATTAAGGTATTTTACCGAAATACGAAAATCGATTTTCATAGTTTAAATAAAACTTAATAATCAATAACTTAAATCAAAAAACCGCTCCTTTTTGCGGAACGGTAGTTGTACAAAAAAACAATTTAGTGATATGATTTGAAGATAAAGTGCTATTTATCGGATGCCGATGAAATCATTTTTGAAATATCATTGGCTGTAAAATTTCCCCGAACATCCACAAAAACCAACTCTTTATCTGAATTTACCGTAATCAGCATATTTTTAATAACATCATCTTTCTGTTTCACCCGGATATTTACATTTTCTCCGTCATGTTTTATGGTTGCCCATTCTTCATAATTATTGTTATTTAAATACTTCGCAAAATCATTCAGCATCGATTTATCTCCGTTTTCTACAGTTAAAACTTTAATTTTTGAAACTTTCCGGATCAGCCGGATCACCTCTTCATTATCTTCACCGTCTTCTCTTAATGCTTTTTTAATAACAGGTTTTGCTAAAAACATCGGAACATTGATGGTGGTAAATTTTGCTCCTTTAAAATCGTTCCCGGAATCTGAAAAGTAAGCCATTTTACCGGCTCCCGAAGAAACTATACAGGATTGTAACATGAACATCGCACAGGCGATAAGAAAAAGGTGTTTTAATATTTTCATGGCAATTTGGATTTAAATTAAATTTTTAGTTGATGGGTTTTAAACTTCCGCCGGACATTTTGCTGATGTCTGAAGTAATTTCCGGATTTCCTCTGTATCGGATGGTTCCGCCTGATGAAGCCTTCGCTTTTAATTTATCTACCGCATTTACAGAAAGGTTAGATCCCGAAGTAGATTCCGCTTCCACCAGATTTGCCTGAAATGCTTCGCCTTTACAAACCGCACCGCTGCTGACATCAAAAGCTGCTGTTTCTGCTTCACCTTGAATACTTGCATCCGAACCGCTTGATCCTTTAAATACTAAGCTTCTGGAATTTACCTCAACTTTTACGCTTGTTCCTGAAGACGCTTCCAATAAAGCATTATTCGAAATATTGAATTTACCTTTCACTACAGAACCTGAAGATGCATCAATGGTAAGGTTATTTTCTTTTACAGAATTAATCGTGGTAAAAGTTGCTCCCGAAGACGCTTTAATGTTATCCATTCTTGGCGAAGAAACGTTGACACTGATGTTTTTAAATTTTAAATTTTTCTGTCCTTTGTTATCAACATACACTTTCAGAACCCCGTTGTCAACTTTTGTAACAATGTACTGAAGCTTATCGGCATCGGCAATTACCTTTACATTGGTCGGACTTTCCTGCTTGAACACCAGATTAACACCTGTACTCACCTGAATTCCTGAGAACTCGCCTACATTTCTGGATTCGCCATTCAGATAAGAAGAGGTATTTTCCGAAGTGAGGTTATTTCTGGTATTGGTAACCGGATTTGTTTTTGTTTCTGTAGAATTGATGATTTTATTGATATCATTCATCGAAAGTTTTCCGTCCAGTTTTACAAGAATATTTTCCTCTCCTCCGCTATCGATGCTCAATAACAGATCATCCAAAATTCCGTTTTTCTCTTCTGCTGAAAGAAATTTTATTTTAGCTCCGTTACTGTTCATTGTCATGATTTCACTGTACTTAAGATTGCTTAAATAAGAAGAAATGTCTTTGTTGATTTGCGACAGCTTCTGTCCTTTCGCAGAACTTCCGTCCTGTGGTTTTTCGGCAATGAATACTTTCAGTCCGTTAATTTTGGATAATAACGGTTTTATCTGATCCAGTTCAGCATCTCCCAAATCCAGATTGCTCAGCATTCCGAACATCGGTTTGGCAATTTTAATGGACGTTACTCCTTCCACTTCCTGATATTTATCAAAAAGCTGATCTAACTTATCTTTTTCCTGCCCGTAAATATTAAAGAAATGGGAAAAAGCGAGTGCGAATATTATGAATACTTTTTTCATGAGTCAATTTTTTATTTTGGATTATTAGTGCCTGATCAGGTGCATAATCTTTTAAGGTTAATTAATAATCGTCATCCACGACGGTTGGTTTTGCTAATTTTTCACTAACATTATTTGCAAATATTTGAAATGAATACTTAGTCACATTAATCGCTTCTTCTACATTTTCGATTCTTTTTCCGTTAACGATAACGTAAGAATCTTTATATCCTGTAGAATCTGAAGCTTTAGAGGAGTTATATACATACTTCGGCTTTCTTTCTTTCTTCAGCCTTCCTCTTTTCGGTAAAATTTCATCCAGATAATCTTTCTCGGCAACCGGAGTTTCATGAAAAACCGAATCTTTTTTCGCTCCGGAAACTGAATCATTCGGAAGGTTTACCGCTACCTGCTCCGTATGTTCACTGTTTTCTTCGATGAAATTATCTTTTTGCTTCTTTATCTGGTTTTCAACCAACTGAGCCTGATTTTCCATATTTGAATTGTGAGTATAATTAAAAATCAGACCAACACTCAATAGCAAAACTACGCTTGCAGCCATCCAGAACCATTTCGGGAACGATGGTTTTGTTTTCGTATCGATAGGGACGATCGGTGTTATATTTTCCTGAACCTCATCATTTTTTTCTTCCGTTTTTTTCAGAAAATCATTAAAATCCCAGTTCATTTTTTCTTCCTTTAAATTCTGGAAGATTTCTTCGTATTTATCTTGAAATTTGTCGTTGCTCATAACTCATCAATTGTGAAATTTGTTCTTTTACCTTTTGTCTGGCCCGCATAAGATTTACTCTTACTGCATTCTCTTCCATTTCCAGCATTTCGCCGATTTCCGAGACTTCATATTCTTCTACATCCTTCAAATGGATTACCATTTTCTGTTTTTCCGGAAGCTGATTAATGAAACCAATGATGTGTTCCTTTAAATTATTGACTTCCATACTGTAAAGTTCGGAACGATGAAGCTGCATATCTGCAAATCCCAGCTTTACATCGTGATGCTTCAGTCTGTTCAGGCACTCGTTCCGGACCGACTTCAGAGCATAGGATTTTAAATTCCCAAACTGCTCCAGTTCTTCTTTCTTCTGCCAGAATTTAATCATAAGATCCTGCACCACGTCTTCTGCTTCATCACTGCTCATGACAAACCTTTTCGCAAAGCGATACATCTCATCTTTGAGAATGAATACCGTACTTCTGAAAGTTTCTTGGGTCATAAGTTTTGTTTCTATAAGTAAGACAACCGGATTTTACATTTTATTACATTAAAAATAAAAAAACTTCAAAATAATTTGAAGTTTCCTTTATTGATCGCATTAATACGCATCAAAAATATGTTTAAAAATAGCCTTATCTTCATCGGTTAAAGGCACTTTTCTTCTTGCCATTGCCCGTTCTGCCACTTCATAGGCTTTGTCTAATTTAAATTTCTCATCTCCTTTGAAACCGCCCCACGAAAAACTTTCCACCAGATTCGGCGGGAAACCTTCTTTGAAAATATTAGAAGCAACACCTACAACTGTTCCTGTATTTAGTTGCGTGTTGATGGCTGTTTTAGAATGGTCGCCCATAATTAAACCGGCAAACTGCAATCCTGTATCTTCAAAAGATTTGGTTCTGTAGTTCCACAATTTTACAGGAGCATAATTATTTTTAAGATTGGAAGAATTGGTATCTGCTCCCAGATTACACCATTCTCCGATCACCGAATTTCCAACAAAACCGTCATGCCCTTTATTAGAATATCCAAAAATGATAATATTATTCACTTCTCCGCCCACTTTGCAATGAGGACCAATTGTTGTTGCTCCGTAAATCTTCGCGCCTAAATTAAACTTAGACTCTTCACACAGCGCAATCGGACCACGAAGATTACAACCTTCCATTACCTCAGCATTTTTCCCGATATAGATTTTGCCTGTTTTTGTATTGATGGTCGAAAATTCAATTTGTGCTCCTTCTTCTATATACAGATCTTCTTTATTTCCCAAAAATCCATTGGTTGAAGAAAGCTCCTGAGAAACTCTGCCTTTCGTAAGCAATGCAAAATCGAAATCTATAGCTTCTTTATTATAGGTAAAAAGATCCGTCGGTTTTTTAAAGAAAATAAGCTCCTCTTTAATATCCGTCATTTTCTCAATCTGATGCAGAGAAAAACCATCCATATTGATTTTTGCAGCAACTAATTCATCTTCATACACCAATGCTTCTCCCTGTTTCAGGTCTTTGATCTGCTGAATAACATTTTCTGTCGGTAAAAAATTCGTCACCAGAAAAAGACTCTCTTTTTTTGCAGGCTCAGGAAATTTTCCCTGCAGATACATCTCCGTGAAGAAAGAAATTTCGGCGTTTTCTAAAATTTTCTGCCATCTTTCGGAGAAAGTAAGGATTCCGCATCGCATTTCTGCAACGGGACGTGTAAAAGTAAGCGGAAGAAAATCTTCCCAGTATTGTGCATCTGAAAATACTAATTGCATCGTTCAGTTTTTAGTTTAAAATTCAATGTTTAACGTCTAAACAAAAATACAACAAAAAAGTCCTCCGGAAACCGAAAGACTTTTAAATATTGTGGCAACAAAAAATTACTTAGCGAATTTTTTGTATTTGTTCATGAACTTATCAACTCTACCTGCAGTGTCAACTAACTTCACTTTACCAGTGTAGAAAGGGTGAGAAGTTGAAGAGATTTCCATTTTAATCAATGGGTATTCTTGTCCTTCGTACTCGATAGTATCTTTTGTTTCTGCAGTAGACTTGCAAAGAAACACCTCGTCGTTACTCATATCTTTGAAAACAACAAGTCTATAATTTTCTGGGTGGATTCCGTTTTTCATAATACAATTTTTAAAAAATTAAAGTTTGCTTTCGAAATAGTAATGGATATTTCTCTGCTAATTTTAGGGTGCAAAAATACAATAATTTTTTAAAATTACAAATAGACGATCAATATTTTTTTCTTCATAAGAAATTCAAAGTATTTTCGTTAAATTTGAAATCTATTTAAACTTTAATTTCGATGAAATTCAAATTATTACTGGCTTTTTCTTTCTGGATGCTTGTTATGGCTGTATCTTGTAATAAGGACGACATCAGTTTCGATGCTCCTTCGCAGGAATTAAGCTTTTCCAAAGACACGGTTTTCTGCGATACGGTTTATCATCAGGTTCGTTCAGAAACGTATGCGGTAAAAGTATATAATAATGAAGACAAAGACATTCTGATCCCTCGGATTCACCTGCAAAAAGGTGCAACCTCTTTGTATAAGATCAATGTGGATGGGAAACCGGGATATGATTTTAAAGATGTACCGTTAAGAAAAAAAGACAGTCTGTATATTTTCGTTGAAATTGCACCGGAAGCAACCGGTCCTGAAGCGATTGCCGAAGATAAAATATTATTCCAGAGCCCAGTAGGACAACAACAGGTTGTATTGTTCTCCGTGGTTCAGGATGCGGAATTTTTTATAAAAACACCTACGAATCCGAATATTATTACCTCAGATGCAACATGGAATAACAATAAGGCTAAAATTATCTACGGAGATTTAACGATTGACCAGAATGTTATCCTGAATATTCAGCAGGGTACAAAATTGTATTTCCACAAAAACAGCGGAATGAAAGTGCTTTCGGGAGCCACACTGAATATCAACGGTACTTTAGCCAACAATGTTACGCTTCGCGGAGACAGAAATGATCCTGCATACGATACAATTCCTAAGAACTGGAACTCCATTAAAATGGAAGCCGGGTCTACCCTGAATATGAATTATGCAAGATTATTCGGAGGAACAAAAGGTCTTGAGATGAAACAGACCAATGCCAATATCAGCAATTCTTTTATCCACACCTTTCAGGAATATGGGATTTATGCCGTTGCTTCTACCATTACTGCAAAAAATCTTGTGATGAATAATTGCGGAGAATCTGCGGTAGGAATTTTCAAAGGAGGAACGCATAATTTTACCCACTGTACGATTGCCAATTATTCGGAGCTTCTGCATTCTTATAACCGAAACGGAATTTTAGCCGCCAACGAATGGACGAATGCATCCGGAGTGAAAGAATACGGAGCGCTGATCTTTAATTTAAGAAACAGCATCGTGTATTCCGACCGTGACAATTCGGTTAATTTTGAGCAGACTCCGCCAAACTTATTTAATTTTACCATTCAGAACTGTCTCATCAAATATTCCGGAACATCGGAAGCAGGTTTTGATTTCAATACAAGTCCGGGAGTTATTCAGTCACTTAAAAATTTGGATCCGCTGTTTGTTAATTATTTCGCAGCCCAGATGAATCTGAGAGTAAAACAGAATTCTCCGGCAATCGGAAAAGGAAGTACAACTGTTGCGGCAACCGTTCCAACCGATATCGCAAATGTATCGAGAACTTCAAATCCTACAGTGGGTGCTTATCAATACTTTTAAAAAATGGATCTAAATATTGTAAATATCGGAGCTTTTGCCGTTTTGATTATTGTGTATATAACGGTAAGAAAACTTCTGAAAAGATTTGCAGATTTTACCGAGAACATCGGAAATTCTGTCTATCATGAAGAAGAAATAAAAACACTGGAAGCGAAAATAATTGTATTAGAGGAAAAGATCAATAACAAACCATAAATGGAAATTACACATCTGCAGCAGCAAGTTGACGAATGGATCAAGACAATTGGCGTTCGTTATTTCAATGAACTGACCAATATGGCAATGTTGACGGAAGAAGTAGGCGAAGTGGCAAGAATCATTGCCAGAAGATATGGAGAACAAAGCGAGAAGGAAAGCGACAAAAGCAAAGATTTAGGCGAGGAATTGGCAGATGTTCTGTTTGTAACGTTATGTTTAGCCAATCAGACCGGAGTTAATCTGCAGGAAGCTTTTGACAGAAAAATGAAGATCAAGACGGATCGCGACAAAGACCGCCATCAGAATAATGAAAAATTAAAATAGCTGGATGCCGGAAGTTGGAAGCCGGAAGTTTTTAAACTAAACTTTTCACCTCCATCTTCCAGCTTCGAGCTTCCAACTTAGACGAACAATGAAGAAGCTAGAAAAATCAAAATTACAGAAAAACAAAACCATACAGATCAGCGGTTCGAAAAGTATTTCGAATCGTTTGTTGATTTTAGAAAGTCTGTTTAAAAATATAGAAATCGGGAATTTATCGAATTCTCAGGACACACAGCTCCTGAAAAAAGCCCTATCCGAAGATTCGGAGATCGTGGATATTCATCACGCGGGAACAGCGATGCGTTTCCTTACTTCCTATTATTCTATTCAGGAGGGAAAGACCACAATTCTTACGGGTTCCAAGAGAATGAAAGAAAGACCGATCAAAAATCTGGTCACTGCTTTGCAAAATCTGGGTGTCGAAATCGAATATCTGGAAAATGAAGGATTTCCGCCTCTTAAAATTCACGGGAGAAAAATTACGGAGACCAAAGTGGATGTTCCGGCGGATATTTCCAGCCAGTTCATCACCTCTCTTCTTCTGATTGCTGGGAAACTGGAAAACGGACTTGAAATAAATCTGGTTGGCAAAGTGACTTCACGGTCTTATATTGAAATGACGCTCAACATTTTAACCCGATTCGGAATTAAAAGCAGCTTCATCGAAAATACCATAAAAGTTGAAAAATTTGATGTGAATAGTCAATCGTCAATTATCAATTATGAAGTCGAAAGTGACTGGAGTTCGGCATCTTACTTCTACTCTTTCGCTGCGTTGGGAAGAAAAACCATTCATTTAAAAAGCTTTTACAAAGAATCTACACAGGGAGACTCGGCAATTGTAAAAATATATGAAGAATTTTTCGGAATCAAAACGACTTTCACGGAACAGGAGCATAAATTAACGCTTGAGCCGATTGAAGGATTTCAGTTTCCCGAAAAGATCGTTCTGGATATGAATAATTGTCCGGACATCGCCCAAACACTTTGTGTAACCGCGGCAGCTCTGAAAATTCCTTTTGAAATTTCAGGATTAGAAACTTTGCGTGTAAAAGAAACCGATCGTCTTTTAGCTTTACATAATGAACTAAAAAAGCTGGGTGCAGAAACAGAATTTACAGATTTGACAATTAAATCCATCAGTTTCAACGAACCTCAGGAAAACATTTCCATTGCAACGTATCAGGATCACAGAATGGCGATGAGTTTTGCACCGTTTTGCCTGATCAAAGAATTAAATATTGAAGAGGAAGATGTTGTGGAGAAATCGTATCCGATGTTTTGGGAGGATTTGGAAATTTTATTAATTAAAGAATAATATTTACACATAATATCAATTTATAGTTGTCATTTCGACGAAGGAGAAATCTAAAAACAGATTCTTCATTCCACTGAGTTTCATTCAGAATGACAACAGAGTTTAAATTTACATACAATCAGATGTCACAACATAAAACCATCATCATCACCGGAACTTCCTCAGGAATTGGTTTCGTGTTAGCAGAATATTTCGGGAAGAAAGGTCATAAAGTATATGGCTTAAGCAGAAAACACACCGAAAGTCAGTATTTCAAATCGATTCCGACGGACGTTACAGACAATGAAGCCGTTCAAAATGCGATTGCTGAAGTCTTGAAAACAGAAACCAGAATCGATGTTCTGATCAACAATGCCGGAATGGGAATGGTAGGAGCCGTGGAAGATTCTTCAAAAGAAGATATTTTGAAACTGTTTAACCTGAATTTGGTCGGAGCTGTACAAATGATGAGCGCCGTGATGCCTAAAATGCGCGAAAATAAATTCGGACAAATCATCAATGTTTCCAGTATCGGAAGTGAAATGGGACTGCCTTTCCGAGGATTTTATTCGGCTTCAAAATCGGCTTTGGATAAAGTAACTGAAGCAATGAGATACGAAGTGTATCCCTGGAACATTCACGTTTGTTCGCTTCATTTGGGTGATATTAAAACAAATATCGCAGAAAACAGGGTGAGAACAAAGGTTTCAGAACCTTACAAAAGTGTTTTCGATAAAGTGTATGCTTTAATGAATTCTCACGTGGGCGACGGAACAGAACCTCTGGAAGTTGCAACATATGTAGATCAGCTTTTAAGCAAAAATAAATGGAAAGCACACTATTATTTTGGTAAATTCGGACAGAAAATCGGAGTTCCGCTCAAATGGATTCTTCCGCAGGGAACTTATGAAAATTTGATGAAGAAATACAATAAACTGGCTTAAATTGAGTTGAATGATTGGGCGCATTGTCATTCTGAACGGGATGAAATGCAGTGAAGAATCTTTTTGTATTTTTATAGAGATTCTTCATTCCGCTTCACTATATTCAGAATGACAAATTGAAATTAATTCTAAAAATATTTTTTATACTGTTTTGCGTTTTTGTACAGGCGCAGAAGAAGCATTATTTCCTGATCGATTCTGAAACCAAGGTGAAGAAAAAGGTAAAAGATTCTGCTTCAGCAGTGAAGTTTCTGGATTCTCTGGCTCAGACCAATTACTTTTTCACCCAGTTGAAAGAAGTCAGAAAAAAAGGTGACAGCACAGAAATATTTTATGACAAAGGGAAGAATTTCAACCAGACTTACGTTAATCTTTCAGATTCTATTTCAAATAAAACGAAGATTCAGAAAGAATTTTTCACTAAAAATTTAGATTCAACAAAAAGAAGCATCAACAAAAAGTACATTGATGAAGGCTTTGCATTCAGCAGAATAAAATCCAAATATAAAGGACAGAAAAACGGTTATCCTATTGTAGAACTCGACATCAACAAGAACGATAAAAGAACCATTGATAACTTCGTGGTAAAAGGCTACACCAGTGTTCCGAAAAGATTCATTAAAAATCTTGAAAAGGAATTTAAGGGAAAAACCTATGATGATAAAAACCTGATTGCCATTAATAAGTCTTTCCAGAGCCATCAGTTTGTTGCTTTGGAGCGTCCTCCGCAAACGTTATTTACCAAAGATTCCACGAGCATTTATCTTTTCATGGAAAAGAAAAAGACAAACAGTTTTGACGGGGTCATTGGTTTCGGAAACGATAAAACGGATAAATTTACCCTGAACGGAACTTTGAATGTAAATTTCAGAAATATTTTCAACAGTTTTGAGCTCATCAATCTTTACTGGCAGAGAAACCCGGATAAAGGACAGACTTTTGATCTTCAGACCGATATTCCTTACCTTTTTAAATCCAATGTAGGTCTTAATATGAAGGTGAATATTTTCCGTCAGGATTCTACTTTTGCCAATGTGAAGGCTCTTCCCGCATTTTATTATCATCTGAACTCCCGAAACAAACTGGGACTGAGAGGAACTTTCGAAAGTTCCAGCATCATCGATACGTTGTATGTTCAGGGTAAAGATTACAACAAAAAAGGAATCGGAATCTGGTTTGAAATGGTAGAACCGACCGATATTGATCTTTTCCTTTATAAAACAAAAATTAACGCGGGATACGATTATTTAACGACCACTTATACCAAAGACAATATAAAATCTCCGCAGAATCAGTTTTACTTCTTTGGAGAGCACAATTATCATATCAACGGAAATCATTTCCTCAACATCAAAGCGGAAGGAGCGATGATGGATTCTAAAATCGACTTTTCTGCCAATGAATTGTACCGGTTCGGGGGCTGGAATTCCATGCGGGGTTTCAATGAAAACTCTCTCGCCGCCGATTTTTACTATTACGGAAGTTTAGAATACCGTTATCTCATCGGAAGTCAGGCATTTTTTGATGTTTTCGGGCAATACGGACAGCTCAACAACAAATCTCTTAATGTAAAACCCAAACTCTACAGTGTCGGGCTCGGTTTCAATTTCTTTATCCCGATCGGATTGATGAGTTTCCAGCTTTCTAATGGTAATGAGTTTGGAAATCCTTTTAAATTCAACGATATTAAAATCCATTGGGGAATTTTAAGCAGGTTTTAATCTTAACTTTTCAACGGAGTATTTTCATTTCATTTTAAGTAAAATGGATGAAGCCTCATGCAAAACAGGTTAAAGCTTTTTCTTTTATACTGAGGTAAATCATAAAATTTCACACTCAAAATAATTAAATTGAATAAAACATTTAAATTATAAATTATTGATAACGAATTAATAATGATAAAAATTTATTGTTAAAAACTTTTCATATTACATTTTAATTTATTAACTTCACTGAACAAAATATATCACCATGAAAAGATTTAAATTCAGTTTAACTTTGTCTTTAGTCACCCTTGCTGCATCTGCGCATTTGAGCGCCCAAGACACCAATACCGACAATCACACCATTACGATTTCCGTTCCGGAAGTAGCTTTGGTAGATATTGAACCTGCAGCCAGCAAAAACATTACTTTGGGCTTCACCGCTCCTACAGAAGCCGGAAACCCGATTGTCGCAAACGCAGCCAATACCACTTTATGACTTAATTATTCTTCTATAAAATCTGTCGCAGATCCTACCCGCAATGTTTCCGTAAAACTAAATGCCGTTATTCCGGGGGTTGATATCAACGTAACCGCTGCAGCGGCAACAGGATCGGGAGGCGGAACTTTAGGAACTCCTTCTGCACAGCTTACCTTAAGCGCCGCAGACCAAACCATTATTTCCGGAATCGGAAGCGCATATACCGGAAACGGAGCGAATAACGGACACAATCTTACCTATGCTTTAGCTCCCGGAAGTGGTCCCGGCGGAGTTGCTGCCTACGCAGATCTCACAGCGGCGGCAACTACGGTTGCAACCGTTACTTACACGATCTCGGACAATTAAGAAATACATTTTCCGATATACAGGCAGGAAGAAGTTGCAAAAATTTCTTCTTGGTCTTGTATAGCCTTTTATCAAACTTAAAACTTTACATAGATTATGATAAAGCAGATCTTGCTATTTTCTTTTTTAATGCTTCAGTTTGTATTTCTGAAAGCAGGAATTGTAGTACTGAACGGACTTTCCCATACCTATAAAGTGGAAAACGGAAAAATCTATAAAGGCAAAATTGCTCTTGAAAATACAGGGAGCCGATCCCAAAGTGTAAAATTGTTTCTTCAGGATTTCAGTTATCAGTCCGATGGAACGATTCAGTATTCTGCTCCTCATACCAACGTTAAAACCAATACAGACTGGATTAAAATGAACACCAATCTGGTTACGCTTAAATCCAAGGAAAAAACAGAAATCTACTATGAAATTACCGTTCCTGATCAACTTTCTGAACCCGGAAGTTACTGGAGCGTTATTATTGTAGAACCTGTGGAAGAAATAAATCCTGATGAGAATAAGCAGGGAGTGAGCATAACTTCGATCATCCGTTATGCCATTCAGGTGATTACTGATCTTGATGCAGAGCTAGCAAAACCAGATCTTAAATTCGAAGGAATAAAGATTGAAAAAGAAAACAGAAGACAGATTTTAAAAGTTGCCATTGCCAATAAAGGAAATCTGTATTGCAAACCGACAGTGGTAATGGAAATGTATGATAAAAAGAGCGGACAGAAAACAGGAAGTTTTTCCAGTCAGGCAATGGGATTGCTGCCACAAACCTCAAAATCCTTTCATATTGATCTGGAAAAAACGGCTCCTTCCCTTTATAAGGCTGTTCTCATCGCAACCGATGAAGATGAAAATGCTTTTGCCCTCAATGTGGAATTAGAAGTAAAAAATGATTAAAAACTGTGCATCATATATTTTCATTTTATTTCCGGCAGTAATTTTTTCTCAGACAAAAAGTTTTGCTGAAAAAAAAGACAGTCTGATGCCGGGAATCACCACTTCTATTCCATTTACCATAGAAAATAATTTTTCTGAAAATAAAATTTACAAGCTCTCTGTTGAAACTTCTAACCAGAACATCGTTCCCATTTTAGCAAAAGGAGAAATCGAAATCTCATCAGGAGAAAAAAGTGTCTACCTTGTTCCGGTAAAAATTGCATCCGAAACTCCTCAGGGAACATATAAAATTACTCTTTACGGAACGGAAAAGAAAACAGGCGATCAGTTTTCAAATGATTTTGAATTTGTTATTTCCGGAAACCGAAAACTTTTACTCACTGCTTTAAATGCTCCTGAATTTGTAAAAGCGGGAGAAACTATCATTTCCACTTTTCTATTAAAAAACAACGGAAACTTTAAAGAAAATCTGATTCTGGAAAGTAAAAACGCGCTGACTGATCAGGAAAATTCATTGATTTTATCTCCGGGTGAACAGAAAATAATAACTGTATCAAAAACAACCAGTCCGGATTTAGGTAAAAATGAATCTCAAAACATCATACTTTCCGTTTATTCGGCAGATCATCCGAAAGAAAATCAGTCTGCTTATGCAAGTGTGAAGATTATTTCAGTAAAACCATCAGAAGAAGATGTTTTTCACAGGCTTCCTGTCTTTGCTTCCCTTGCTTTTACAGGAATGGAAAACCGAGGCGATTACCAAAACGGATTTCAGGGAGAAATTTACGGTAAAGGCAGTCTGGATAAAGAAAATAAAAATCTCATCGAATTTCACGCGGTAACGAAAAATCCTGTCGAATTTAATTCTTTCACGAAGTATGAAGAATATTTTGTGAATTACAAGAGGGAAAACGTATTTATTCATCTCGGAGATAAAAATTATTCCTCTTCATTTTTAACGGAATATGCCCGATACGGCCGCGGTGCAGAAGTTCGTATTGACATCAAGAAAATAAGTTTCGGAGGTTTTTATAATCACCCCAGATTTTTCAGAGAGATTCAGGATGAATTTAATGTGTATTCCAAATTTAAAATCTCAAAAGAGTCTGAAATTACAGCGGGATATTTATATAAAATTCCCCGTAAAGACAATACTGTTTTAAGTTTCAACAATTTCAGGCTGGATTCTGATGCACAGCTTCCGTATGTAACAGGAAAATTTAAATTAAATAAAAATATTGAAGTTTCCGGAGAGATCTCTTACAGCAAAACTCAAAAGACAGAAGGAAACGCTTTTATGATGCAGACGGTTGCGAATTTTAATAAAATCAGCGGAAATGTCATGTATATGCGTACAAGTCCGCAATATGCAGGATATTTTAACAATACGAGTACTTTCAACGGAACTCTTCAGTACCGGATTTCAAAAGAAGTAGATCTTATCGCCAATTTTGTTCAGGATGCAAAAAACTTTCAGCGCGACACCCTGTTTCTTGCCGCACCTTACAGAAAACACCTTCAGTATGGAATTCTATACAGATATGCAAAAAAAGGATCTTTCTCCGTTTTCAATGGATTTCAGCGATACGAAGACCGCCTTATGCCAAAGGAGTTTGATTATAAAGAACAGTTTTTCAGAATCAGCATCGATCAGCAGCTCGGCATTTTTCAATTCAATGCAGAAGGACAATTCGGAAAAACAAAAAATTACCTTCTGAATTTTTCAGGCAATTCAAGTTTTTATACGGCAAACATCGGCTTTGAAAAATTCAGAACTTCATTCAATATCTATGGAAGTTATGCCGTTACTTCAAGATACCAGATGCAAAATCAGAAGCAGGTTTATTACGGAGCAAGAATTCTGAGCAGGATTTCTCAAAAGACAAGTTTCAGTTTATTTTATCAGAACAATTACATGCCTGAAGAATATTTTGCCGACAGAAATTTATTTGAAGTATTGTTTCATCAGGAAATTTTTCGGGGACATGAGTTCGATATTTCCGGAAGATACACATTACAGCGCGGAGAATTAGGGAATAAAGATTTTATCTTCTCCCTTCGATATACCGCCAGACTGAATATTCCCACACAAAAAACAGCGGATTATACTGCCCTTTCCGGAACAATTTCCAATCTAGGCGTAAAAAAAGTGGAAGGAATCAGAGTGTTACTTGGGCATTATTTATCTGTAACAGATAAAAACGGAAATTTTGTTTTTAAAAATGTGATTCCCGGAGATTATATTCTGGAAATCGATCGCTCTACAACGGATATTAATGATATTTCAAACATCAGTCTTCCTGCTTTTTTACAGTTAACCAATAAGGAAAATGTTTTCAATTTCGGATTAACAGGCGCCGCAGGAATTCAGGGAAAAATTGAATATTCGGAAAATACGCAATCCAACTTTATCGGATTATCCAACAAAAAAGACCATAAGAAAAAAGAAAATATCATCATCGAAGCCTCAAACGGAAATCAGATTTATCGTAAAATAGTGATGATCGGAGAAAATTTTGATTTTACCTATTTGCGACCCGGAGAATGGAAAGTAAAAGTTTACAGAAACGGATTGGATAAAAAGTACAAAATTCCCATAGAAAGTTTTGATTTAACGCTAAATCCTTCAGAAATAAAAAAAGTAATCATTAACGTCATAAAGCAGCCATCGGAAATCAAATATCAGCAGGAATCCATCAAAGTAACTTACAACGAAATAAAAAAATGAATTATTCAAAATCTATATTTTTAATTTTACTGATGATATCCTGTCAACTATTTTCTCAAACGACAGGAAGCCGAAATGTTGCTGTTGCCCTACCTGTCGTAACACTTATGGATATTGAACCTTCCGGAACGATCAGTTTAAATTATACTGCCCCAACCGAGGCCGGAAATGCTATAACAGCGCCCATTGCAAATACATCAAAATGGATTAACTATACTTCTGCCATTGCCCCTTCCGGATTATCACGCAGAATCACGGCATCTGTCAACCAGACCATTCCGGGAATCGATATTAAAATTCAGGCAGCAACAGCATCAGGTTCAGGAGGAGGAACATTAGGAATTCCATCTGCACAGATTACCCTTACGACGGTAGCTCAGACTGTAATCAGCGGAATTGGAGGAGCCTTTACAGGAAACGGATCCAATAATGGACATCAGCTAACAGTAACTCTTGTAACCAACAACTATTCCAGTCTAAATGCAAGATCGAACACGCCGGTTATCATTACCTATACCATAACAGAATAAAAGGAAAAAATGATTGATCTAAAGAAGTTTATTGCTAAAAATATATTTATTGCCATTCTGGTTGTATTTTCTCAGTTACAGTCACAACGCACATTAACAGTAGGCGGAACAAACTGGACAGTTACAATTCCATCCATAACCGAAGCAGGAAATAATTACGCCGGAACCTACGAAAGCTCTACCAACCAAATTATTCTGGCAGCAAGCGTTCCATTATTACTAACCAGCGGTAAAGTAAGTATGCATTACGTTGCCAATCCTACCTGGAATTCTAATCTTATTTTAAGTGCCAGACGAACCGGAGACGGAACCACAACATGCGTTGGATGTTCAATTTCAGGTGGTACAACATATACCGTTATCCCACCAACTACAGATATAGAATTTTTTAGAATTACAGCAGTACTCGCTTTGGCATCCTATTCGAACATCCCTGTACAATTACATCTTTCTGGAGTATCGGTTGCCCTTCCTGCCACAAACTATAACAGCCAGATTATATTTACAATAAGTGCTTTATAACAATTTGTTCTCTCAAACGCAGATCATATTTTCAGGAGCTTTATCCCGCTATCCACTCTTACTCCTCGCGCCTTGCTTCCCGGGTTAGTGCCTCACTTTTCCTGTTCCCGCTGCGGGGTAACCGTTTCTATCGCGGCTAGAAGATGGCAAACAATATTGATAATTGATGGGTAATGAGTAATGAGTAATGAGTAATGAAAGATAATTGATGAATGATGATTGATTACATTCTCCGGCTTCTTTACTTGTCTTTTTTTACTTCCTACTTCCTACTTCCTACTTCCTACTTCCTACTTCCTACTTCCTACTTCTTACTTTGTTCTATTTCCTTTTCTCCTGGTTCTTTTTACTTTTCCCTTGTTTCTTTCCTTTGATAAGGGATAGATTAAGATGAGAGATGGAGAGTTATGCGCAAAAAAAAAGTCTCATAGAATTTAATCTATGAGACTTTTAAATAAAAACTGGCGGCGACCTACTCTCCCGCTTTCGCAGTACCATCGGCG
>NZ_FTOV01000023.1 GCF_900156825.1 Chryseobacterium gambrini
TTTTCCTGTTCTTTTATTTTAAACACTTGTTTACGAAAATCTAAACTATAACTCATACAGCTAAGATAAGACTTTTTATAATGAGTCCGCTATATCTGTCAAATTATCAGAAAGTTAAAAATTAATTCAACTTACAATTTATTATGAAAAAATTAGAGAAAAAAATGTATTTTCGCAGAACCTGAGTTTAAAAATGAGATATTAGCATCTATAATTCCGAATTGTAGATTATTATTGTGTGAATTTCTTTTATTGTGGGGTTATTTATAAAATAAATTGATTTTTTTTAACAAGGGTTTAAATGTTGTATTGTGTTTGCAACAGCATAAAGTCAAAGGATATGAAAAAATCATTTACAAATCTCGCGGCACTTTTAGGTTGCCTGTTTGCGCATGAAATCGATGCCAGACAAAGCTTTAAGATAAATAAATCTGATGATTGGACAATATCAGAAAAAGCATATTCCACATATTCAGATTCATTAGTGAAATCTTTGCATAAAGATGATCTTCTTATTAACAATAATAAAAAGCTATTTGTTCCGGACTGGAAAAAAGCCCCCAACAGTTATATTTTTGATCCCAGCCAAAACAGCAACGGTATTTATATCCCGGTAAAAAAAGCCTATGCAATGTGGGGAGAGGATAAATTACTGGGCGGAAAACCAATTCCTTCCGGTAAAATAACAGCCGATGTTCTTTGGGAAGATGTTCATGGGTTAATAAAATCAGATCCTGCCTACAGGCTCGAAATAATAGATTCCGGTGAAAATGCCAAAATTAAAGTTCCGGTAAATAAATCTAAAAAAGGAAATGCGGTAATTGCTTTCAGGGTAGACGGAGAAATCTACTGGTCGTGGCACGTTTGGGTTACAGATGATCCTTCCAACGGATCTGCCTACAAAAGTTATCCCAATGTGAAAAGACAAAAAGCAGACGGAACCATCGAACCCATTCCCGATGAAGAATGGGGCTGGATGGATAGAAATCTCGGTGCAGTAAGCAGTTCTATAACAGCAAACGACTGGAACAGAAACGGAGGACTGCTGTATCAGTGGGGAAGAAAAGATCCTATTCCGCCATTGGTTTACAGGGGGAATGATTTCTATGAAGTTTCAGGTTCAATAGGAAGGATAAGACATCGCGGCGCAAAAAACTTCACCGGAGCAGCAAATTTTGATAATTTAAGAAAATTTGTCCTGCTGTCTAATGCTACAGTCTCCAATAATCTGAAACTTTCGGTAAAAAATCCTTTAAGTTTAATCTATGTAAATAAAGACGATAACACAGGGATTGCGTACTATAACAACAATGCGAATCTGATGGTGAACTGGTTTGGTAAAATGCCGGGGTTGAATGACAGTCAGCTCCCGGAGCTCAATCTCTGGTCGGATAACTCTCAGGGGAAAGTTACTTCAGGATATAATGCAGAAGCAGCAGCACAGCCTTACCGAAACAAATCTTCCTATGATCCTTGTCCGAACGGATGGCGCGTTCCATCAGCATTAGTTGCCAATCTGGCTTCTCCTACTTATGTTGATGATATTCGGGTAGATTTTTCTCCGTTTGGCGTAAGAACGAATATGTCTAAAAATGTTTTTGAAAGTAATAATTACCATAAAATAAAGCCTACGGATTCGGGAACGCCAAGTTTTATGACCAATTTTAAGCTGTATCCTAATTTCGGTTTTGATCTTTCGAATGCAGGAGGTTTAAATATGGGAATTTTTCCCGGTACAGGAGCCATTGTTCTGAATGCGCATCAGGGACAGTTTACGGATCAGCATCAGACAACGCTGTGGACGGCAACTATGGCGAGACATTTTGATACAACGCCTTCTGTAGGAGCCAGAACATTGTTTTTAATTCCGGACAAAATGCAGCCGGATATTCCAGATTCCGGTTATCCTGATGTGAAGGGGAGATACTGGTATTTTCCGCTTGCCGGAAATTCTACAACGGATGCCGCAGGCTGCAGATGCATAAAAGATCCTCTGTATGTCGTAAACGAATATGATTTCCCTACAGAATATATCGTTCCTGAAACTGAATATCGGGAAGGAATCAATAATCCGAATACGTATCAGGTCGTAAAAAATACTTCAGCTTTTACCGTGGAGATTCCTGTAAGCAAGGCATTTTCTGTACAAAGTCAGCTTCTGAACAATAAAGAGATTTTAAATTCAGTTAATTTTAATAACCTTAAAGCCAATATTCTCTGGACCACCAACACGGGTTTGGTGAACAGTGTCTCCGTTGTTAATCCTTCACCTGCTTCTCTGGGAGCAATTTCTTCCTCTAAAATTGCAGTTACCATTAATCCTAACCAAAGCGGAAATGCGGTCGTTACTTTACATAACGGAAGCATCACAAATCCTGTATACTGGTCATGGCATATCTGGGTAACTGATACGGCAGTAGGTTCTTATAATTATACGACCGAACTGCCTGTAACTTCAGTGACGAACTACGTAAATTATGTTCCGAAAGCAGATAACGTATTTCAGACGGAATTCATGGACAGAAATCTTGGTGCGACCGATGTCTTTCCTGTTGTAGCGAATCCGTTAACGCCAACTGCAGCAGAACTGGCAAAAATTAAAGCTTCCACAGGACTGCATTATCAGTGGGGAAGAAAAGATCCGTTGCCGATCTTCCAGTATGCAGACGACAGAACGTCTCATCCTATTTATCTTGGAAATACCGCAAACGGAGTTTTAACTTACACAACACTTTCAGCGGCTTCCTACAACGATCTCGCCGGAAATTATATTGTACCTTACAACACCTACACCAATTCGGCAAATGCCAATGTTTCGGCTGCTGATAAAATTTCAGATAAAGTTTCAAAAGTATTGTCGTATTCTGTTAAAAATCCATTGATTTACATGATTCCGAGTGCGTTTGCGCCGTATAATTCATCAAATCCTTTGTACACCAACGGAACCGACTGGCTTGCCAATGAGCCGAATCTTGCACCTGAACGATGGGGAAGAGGAGGCAAAAAATCTCCGTTTGATCCTTGTCCGGAAGGATGGAGAGTTCCTGATCTTACCGGAGTCATGATATCAACAGGGCAGGATTTCGGGTTTACGCCTTGGTATAAAAAAGATAAGAATGCAGCCACTTCATACAGCATCATTACAGATTATCTGGGACAGAGAGTGCGAAGAAGTGCTTCCGCGAGTTATACCATCGGATATATGTTTAATGATTCGTCTTACAAAATCGGGAATTATCCGAATTCCGGATCGCGTGGTTTCAGAAGTGTAACGGCAAACCAAACGGCAACAGGAACTTATAATTTCATCAATTATCAGTATCCCGGAGTGTGGACTGCTGCTCTGAATTCAAATTATATCGGAAGACCGGTTAATATTTTATTTGATGCCGCTTCTACCGCCAACCGGATGATTGCTTTTCATGATAACAACGATCCGTATTTCGGGATGAGCTGCCGTTGTGTAAAAATTAAATATGATGCCGAAGGAAATGAAGAAGGGGTAATTCCTAAGCTTCAGATTACTTCTTTACCGGCTTCAAAGCCTTCTGCTCTTTTAAGTAAGAATGATGTTCAGGCAATCAAAGAAGATAAAATTTCATTCTTTCCGAATCCTGTAAAAGAGGAACTGTACATCAAAACACCGGATAACAGAGAAGGGTATTATTATCAGATTTACAATATGTCCGGACAACTGGTAAAATCCGGAAAATTTGAAAACGGGAAAACCAATCTCTCGTCATTGATTACCGGAACCTATTTACTGAGAATCAACGATTCAACAGAAATTGTAAAAATCATTAAGGAATAATTGATATAAATAGCAACCTTAAGAGAAATAAAACCGTAATTAAGTTAAAATCATTATTTTTGAGTCTTAAATAATGAAAACAAACTGAAAGCTGTTTTGTTTCTCTTTTTTTGTTCCAAATTTTTCAAAACACATTATGAGGCTAGAAAAAGTCGTATCGAATTTCAATATTAAAATTGGCATCTATTTTTTAATTGCCGTTACGGCTGTTTATACGCTTGTATTCACCTACTATTACAATCTTAAGGACGACGGATATATTCTTGGAGACTGGCTCATCAATTATCAGGATGGAGGTTTTAAAAGAAGAGGATTGTCCGGAAGCTTTTTCTTTCTTTTGCAGGATCTTACAGGATTGCGGTTAAATTATCTGGTCTATTTCGTACAGTTTTTAATTATTTCCGGATTTTTCTGGCTGTATACCAAACTCATCCGGTATAAAGCCACCGATTTGCTTTATTTTTCACTTTTACTGTCTTCCATTGGTTTTGTGGGGCTTTTAAATACGGTAACCTATGTCGGAAAAAAAGAATTTATCGTTTTCCTTTTATTTACATGGTTTGCCTATTTGCTAGACAACGACAAACTATCGAAGAACAAAGAATATTTTTTCTGTATTGCACTTTTCGTAACGACCTTTCTGCACGAAGTTGTTTTGTTTTACGTCCCGTACTTTGCGATCGCTTTATATCTGAAAACAGGAAAATTTGAATTTAAAAGATATCTCAAGTATTTTCTCTCCGTTGGAATTCCCACGCTTTTAATCTTGGCTTTTGGTAAAAATGTAAACGAAGGAAGATCTCTTCAGATTCTTTGTGAAAGAGGAGTTCATCCTACCTACGGAATTTTTTACTGGAACATCAATGAAAGAGATTACATCAGACAGCACAGCAATGAATATATACTGTATTTTCTGAGTTTAGCATTAAGTATTTTTCATATAGGGTATTATTTAAAATTTCTAAATGACCGAAAGGTTTTATCTATATTGTTAATCGGAGCCTTTTTGTTTTCATTTCCCCTGTTTTATCTTGCCATTGATTGGGGAAGATGGATGTATATTCATATGATGCTCATAATTGTCCTCTTTGCTTTGCTGTTAAGGAAAGAACGCAGCATTTACGCATTCGAACCCATTGTGATCAGCCGTAAATTTTACATCACGCTTTTCATTATTATTTTCTCATTATTATATAGAGTAGAGATGTCCGGAAGGGGCTTTACTTTCGAAGGAATTATCTACAGAGTCTTCGTTGCGCCGCTTGAATTATTAAATAAAATGTAATTCAAAAAAACTATCTAATAAAAAAACTTTACTTTTGCAAAAATTTCTGGAATGTCGAAAAATTTAGTAATCGTTGAGTCACCGGCAAAAGCAAAAACTATTCAAAAGTATTTAGGTAAGGATTTCGAGGTAAAATCAAGCTTCGGACACATCCGGGATTTGCCTAAAAAAGGAATGGGGATTGATCTGTCGACCTTCAGTCCGGATTACGAAGTTTCTGCCGACAAAAAGAAATTGGTAACCGAACTTAAAGCTGCCGTAAAAAAAGCCGAAATGGTTTGGCTGGCTTCCGATGAAGACCGTGAAGGAGAAGCTATCGCATGGCATTTGGCAGAAGAACTGAAACTGAAGCCCGAAAACAGAAAAAGAATTGTTTTCCATGAGATTACTAAAAATGCTATTCTGAAATCTATTGAAAATCCCAGAGATATTGATCAGAATCTCGTAAACGCTCAACAGGCAAGAAGAGTTCTCGACAGGATCGTAGGTTTTGAAATGTCTCCGGTTCTCTGGAAAAAAGTAAAACCGGGATTATCTGCGGGAAGAGTACAGTCCGTTGCCGTAAGATTAATTGTAGAAAGAGAAAAAGAAATCCGTGAGTTTGTACCAAAAGCAAGTTTTAAATTAGACGGAATTTTCTTAAATAAAACAAAGCAGGAAATTTCTGCGAAGCTTAAAAAGGATTTTGATAAAGAAGAAGAGGCTGAAAAATTCCTTGAACAGGCAAAAACTACCGAGTTTAAAGTTTTAAATGTTGAAACAAAACCCGGAACACGTTCAGCTTCGGCACCTTTTACCACTTCTACACTGCAACAGGAAGCTTCTTCAAGACTAGGATATAATGTAACCAACACCATGCGTCTTGCACAGAGACTATACGAAGAAGGATACATTACCTATATGAGAACCGACTCGGTAAACCTTTCTCAGGAAGCGATTGAAGGCGCAAAAAAACAAATTGTCTCAGAATACGGAGCGGAATATTCTGCACCGAGAAACTATACTACAAAGTCCGCTTCTGCACAGGAAGCTCACGAAGCGATCCGTCCTACAGATTTTGCTGTGAAAACAATTGGAGATGCCCAGTTGAACAGATTATACCAATTAATCTACAGAAGAACACTCGCTTCTCAGATGGCAAATGCTAAAATTGAGAAAACAGTGATTGAAATCGGGAACGCAAAACTTCCGCAGCATTTCGAAGCACAGGGCGAAGTCATTATTTTCGACGGTTTCCTGAAAGCTTACGGAATTGTAAAAGCTGAGGAGGATGACGAAGAAAACAACGAAAAATTGCTTCCGAAAGTAACCGTAGGAGAAACTTTAGACTATAAAAAGATAACCGCAACCGAAAAATTCACAAGACCGAGCGCAAGATATACCGAAGCCGGTCTGGTAAAAAAACTGGAAGAATTGGGAATCGGTCGTCCATCGACGTATGCACCGACCATTCAGACCATCCAGAACCGTGAATATGTGGATAAAAGAGAAATTGAACCGCAGACAAGAGAAGTGGTGAAAATTTCTTTGGCAAATGATACCATTAAAAAAGAAGTCCTTGACGAAAAATTCGGAGGGGATAAAAATAAATTCGTTCCAACGGACACGGGTGAAGTGGTAAGTAATTTCTTGACGGATAACTTTAAAGAAATCTTAGATTACGGCTTTACGGCAAGAGTAGAAGAAAGTTTCGACGAAATTGCAAACGGTGACCAGAAATGGAAAGAGATGATGACGGATTTCTACTCAAAATTCCATCCGAGAATTGAAGATGTGGAAGAAAATGCAGACCGTGCAACCGGAGACCGACTTCTGGGAGTAGATCCGAAAACAGGGAAAAATGTTCACGCAAGAATCGGAAGATTCGGGGCAATGATCCAGATCGGGGAAACAGACGATGAAGAAAAGCCGGTTTTCGCTTCGTTAATGGCGGGACAGAATATTGCAACCATTACTTTTGAAGAAGCACTGGAACTGTTCAAACTTCCATTTGATTTAAATGAAGTGGACGGACAGCCGGTTTCTGTGGGAGTCGGAAGATTCGGTCCTTATGTGAAGTGGGGCGAAACGTTCATCAGCATTCCGAAAGGAGAAGATCCGCTTTCCGTAGATCAGAAACGTGCAGAAGAGATCATCAACGAAAAGAAAATCGCAGATGCGCCGATTGCAACCTACAAAGGGGAACCGGTAACGAAAGGAAGCGGAAGATTCGGACCTTTCATCAAGTACAAAGATATTTTCGTAAACGTTCCGAAGCGATACGATTTTGAAAACCTTTCTCAAAGCGACATCAATGAATTAATTGATGCCAAACTCGAAAAAGAAGCGAACCGATACATCCAGCAATGGGAAAAAGAAAAGATCTCCATCGAAAACGGAAGATGGGGACCTTTCATCAAATTTGGGAAAGCGATGTTCAAGATTCCGAGAAAGGCAGATGATACCAAATATGAAGGAGAAGAGTTAAAAGAAATTTCTCTTGATGAGGTTAAAAAATGGATTACCGATCAGGATCCGAAAGCTTTTGCAGAGAAAAAGAAACCTGCGGCAAAGAAAGCAACAACCGCAAAGAAAACAACCACTACCAAAAAGGCAACTACAACAAAGAAGCCTGCCTCAAAAAAGTAGATAGATTGTAAAAAATAGAAAAGCACAGATTTGGTCTGTGCTTTTTGCTTTCATATGAATTCATTTTCAAATTAAAACAATAATTCTTTCTCTTTTAATCGGATGCAGGTTTATTTATCAAATGATTTCATAAATTTGATAAAACAAGTACATAAAAAAACACAAAGTATGTATCAGCAGATTATAAATTATTTTGAACGCGTTGCCGCTTTAAATGAAACCGAAAAAGATCTTCTTAAAGACCTGTTTGTCCATAAAAGCTATAAAAGAAAAGAATTGCTGCTGCGTGAAGGAGAAATATGCAGCAAGTTCTGTTTTATTTTAAAAGGCTGTATGCGGATGTATATGGTGGATGAAAAAGGAACCACTCATATTCTTCAGTTCGCTGCTGAGAACTGGATTATTGTTGATGCATTGAGCTTCAGAGAGCGCACTGCTTCAAACCTCAGTATTGATACACTGGAAGCTTCCGAAGTTCTGTACATTACTCCGGAAAACTTAAAGTTGTTATATGAAAAAGCTCCGATATTCAATTATATTATCCGTGAGCTGCTGGAAAAACATTTAACGACCATCCAAAGAAGGCTTCTGCAATACATGAGTTCTACCGGCGAGGAAAGATATCTGGCTTTCCAGAAAACTTATGCGCAGTTTGCCAACAGACTTCCTCAAACCCAGATTGCGGCTTATTTAGGCATCACTCCGGAGCATTTAAGTAAAATACGCAAAGATATTACCAAGCCCAGACATTTTATTTCTTAAGATACATTAAGGGTACGAGACACTGCACCGTTCTACATTTGCATTATCAATTAAATAAATGAAAATGCAGAATATCGTAATTGTCTCAGGACACCCCAACTTAGAAACATCTCATGCGAATAAAGCCGTTTTAGAAAATATTTTAAAACTCTTTTCGGATGCGGAAATCAGCCGGTTAGACCTTCTTTATCCCGATTTTCATATCGATGTAAAATCCGAGCAGGAAAAACTGGTTAATGCGGATCTCATTATCTGGCAGTTTCCGCTTCACTGGTATTCTTTTCCGGCTCTGATGAAAAAGTATATTGATGATGTATATACTTTTGGTTTTGCACATGGTGCAGGCGGAGATCAGCTGAAAGGCAAAAAACTGATCCTTTCATTTACGACAGGTGCTTCCGAAGATCTGTATGATTATGGTAAAGCGATGAATTATCCGGTTGATGATTTTCTGCCTCCGCTTATCCAGACCGCCAAACTTTGCCGGATGGAAATTCAGGAGCCTGTTTATTCTACAGGAATGCAGTATATCCCCGGTGTTTACCCGATCGAAACTTTAGAAATGGTAAAAGCGAAAGCAAAAGACCATGCCAACAGATTGGCTACCGTAGTGAGTGAGGGGTTACTGATTAAGAAAGACTAAAAAACAGATTTCATTCATAGAAATTACATTGATATAACAAACTGAAAAATAAATTCAAACAAAACAAAAAGATGGATACATTATTAAAACCTGTTCTTTGCGTTGTTACAAGCAACGATGTAAAAGGATCTACAGGTATTCCGACAGGATTTTGGTTAAGCGAATTAACGCACGTTTTAGACCAGCTTGAAAAAACAGGTTTACAGTATGAGCTGGCTTCTGTAAAAGGCGGAGAACCTCCCATTGATAAAGACAGCCTGGATATGTCTGATGCTGTAAATGAGCATTATTTTAACGATGAAAAATTTCAGCAGAAATTAAAGAATACCATTAAGATTGATGATGCAGATGCTTCCAGATATTCCGCAATATTTTTTGCAGGCGGTCATGGTACCATGTGGGATTTTGCAGACAGCGAAGGCATACAGAGGGTTACGAAAGAAATTTATGAGAACGGAGGCGTTGTTTCTGCGGTTTGCCACGGTCCTGCAGCATTAGTGAATGTTACATTAAGCGACGATACTTATCTGGTAGACGGTAAAAAATTAGCTGCTTTTACCAATGACGAAGAAGCGGAAGTTCAGGCTACGAATATTGTTCCTTTTCTTCTGGAAACCGCTTTGGCAGATCATGGAGCATTGCACCATGCGGCATCCAACTGGGCAAAAAATGTAATCGCAGACGGACGTCTTATTACAGGACAAAATCCGGCTTCTGCGGGAGGGGTAGGAGAAGAGCTGGCAAAACAGCTTACGAATAGCAACAAATAAAATTCAACAATGAAAAATTTACCAAAAATAGCATTGGGAACATGGTCTTGGGGAGCAGGTTTTGCCGGAAGCGATCAGGTTTTCGGAAACCACTTAACCACCGGTGAGTTAAAACCTGTTTTTGATGCAGCCGTGAAATCCGGACTGAACTTGTGGGACACTGCACTGGTTTACGGGATGGGATCTTCCGAAAAAGTGGTGGGCGAATTTATAAAGGATTATCCGCGTGAAGATCTGTTTATATCTACCAAGTTTACCCCTCAGTTTGCAAAAGAATCGGCGAATCCTGTGGAAGAAATGCTTCATCAGAGCTTTGAAAACTTAGGGACAGAGTATGTTGATTTTTATTGGATTCACAATCCCGTAGGAGCGCCCAAATGGGTTTCCGGTCTTATTCCTTTGCTGAAAAGCGGAAAGGTGAAAAATGTAGGGGTTTCCAATCATAATCTGGAGCAAATACAACAGGCGAATGATATTCTGGCAAAAGAAGGCTTTAAAATTTCTGCCGTTCAGAATCATTACAGTTTATTGTACCGTTCTTCGGAAGATGCCGGAATTTTAGATTACTGCAACCGCAACGATATCACGTTTTTCGCGTACATGGTTCTTGAACAGGGAGCTTTGTCAGGAAAATACAATACGCAGAATCCTTTGCCTGAAGGAAGCGGAAGAGGCAATACCTACAATAAGATACTTCCTCAGTTGGAAGAGTTGACGAATGCAATGCGTACCATCGGAGAGCGTAAAAATGCTTCAGTTGCACAAATTGCTGTCGCGTGGGCGATCGCGAAAAGAACTCTGCCCATTATCGGAGTTACTAAAATCGATCAGGTAGAGGAAATGGTAAAGGCGTCCGTTATAGAATTGTCTCAGGATGAAATGGATACCCTCGAAACACTCGCCGCAAAAGCAGGTGTAGATACCAAAGGTTCGTGGGAAGAATCTATGGTGTAGTATTTTGCTTACCCTGTAAAATATAAACGTATTTCTTAAGATAGATTAAGGGTAAGAAGCCGATACGCAGCCTAAATTTGCAGTATTAAAACAGTTGATAACAATTTAAAATGATAAAAAAATGAAAACAGTAATCGCAAACGTAATTAACGATTTAGCTAAAATTCCAAATCTGGACGAATTAATGCCTAAAGAAATGGCAAGAGCAACAGAACTGGTAGAACAGGGAACATTAAAACATTTGTTTATAAAAGATGATCATATGGGAGCCGTATTGGTTTTAGCAAATGTAAATGCAGAAGAAGCCAAAAAAGTAATGGAGTCTTTCCCGATGTTTCCTCACTTTCAGGAAATTATCTATACAGAAACAGAACAATCTTTTTAAGCCTTACGCAATAGAAAGCCAGTAGTATTGCTGACTTTCTATTTTTACTAAAACGAGGTTTTTGTTCTGAACGTTTCTGCAGGCAAACCATTCATTTAAAATAGGATAAGCACAAAGATCAAAAATCAAATACAGAAAAAATGAATCTTAAGATCACAATAAACAGCAAAGTATTTAAGGTTAATCTAAAGGATAGCGCCACTGCTAAAGCCTTTAAGGAATTGTTGCCTCTTACGCTTGATATGAAAGAGCTTAACAGCAATGAAAAGTATGCGGAATTATCTGAATCCTTGCCTGTTAACGCGTCAATTCCCGGGAAGATTCAGAATGGAGATCTCATGCTTTATGGAAGCAATGTTGTAGTGTTGTTTTATAAAACGTTCTCCACTTCTTACGCCTATACCAAAATTGGAAATGTAGATCATGCAGATGATTTGGCAGACGCTTTAGGCTCAGACAATGTACTAGTAAAATTTGAATCAGACTCACCATATGAAACCGTTTATAATGAAAAATAGAGTCAAAATATTTATCATGACCTTATTCGCTTTAGGAATTTCCTTCAGCCAGGCTCAGCAGTCAAAAACTAAAAAATTAAACACAATGGAACAGGCAGACCAATATACTTTCCGGTTGCACGAAAATGTATTACGCAAAAAAGTAAGCTTCAAAAACCGTTACGGAATTACCCTTGTGGGAGATCTGTATACTCCAAAAAATACAGACAGCAAAGCGCTTCCTGCATTGGTGGTAAGCGGACCTTTCGGAGCCGTGAAAGAACAGTCATCAGGATTATATGCGAACGAACTGGCTTCCCGCGGTTTTATCACCTTAGCTTTTGATAATTCTTTCACAGGAGAAAGCGGAGGTGAAGTCCGTAATGTCGCTTCCCCCGATATTTTTACTGAAGATTTTTCTGCGGGAGTAGATTATTTAGGATTGTTGCCGAATGTAGACCGTGAAAAAATTGGGGTTATGGCAATCTGCGGATTAAGCGGAATGGCGTTAACTGCTGCGACAAGCGACAGCCGGATAAAGGCTGTAGCAACGGCTTCCATGTACGATATGTCCCGAAGCATTTCAAAGGGATATGCCGATTCTTATACTGATGAACAGCGTCACAAAATTATCGATTATCTGAGTGAGCAACGCTGGACAGACGCAAAAAACGGTAAATATGATGTGGCTTTGCATGAAATTCCGTTTGATGATAAAGGAAACTTAATCATTATAAAAAGCGGATTGCCAGATCAGCTTCCTCCCGATTCCAATCCTGTTTTAGCGGCATT
Source organism: Chryseobacterium gambrini (assembly GCF_900156825.1). Classification (GTDB taxonomy): domain Bacteria; phylum Bacteroidota; class Bacteroidia; order Flavobacteriales; family Weeksellaceae; genus Chryseobacterium; species Chryseobacterium gambrini. The sequence goes on from NZ_FTOV01000023.1 coordinate 12,528, forward strand.
TTACGATTATTATAAAACGCCGAGAGGATTTCATCCGAGATCCATTAATTCTACAACAGCATGGACGGCCACAACACCAGTTGCCTTCTTCAATTTTCCTATGGCAGCCAATATAAAAATGATTTCACCGCGTCCGATTTTGTTGATTGCAGGAGAAAAAGCACATTCCCGTTACTATTCTGAAGATGTCTATACATCGGCTTCCGAACCAAAGGAATTATATATTGTTCCCAATGCTAATCATGTTGATTTGTATGATAAGATGGATAAAATTCCATTTGATAAAATTGAGGCTTTCTTCAAGATGAATTTAAAATAGAGCTAAAGAAAGTCTACCGAAAAAATAGCAAGGGAATCCGCCTCAGTTCTGAGGCGGATTCATCTGTTTAGAAACCATATTCGGAAGAAGTCCGGCGTTCCGTAGGAACGCTATCTTGTTATAATTTTTTTCAGAAGAAAATTTATGATGATATTTTTATTATTCCTCATTGAAATAGATTTTAAATAAAAGATGTTCCGAGATTTCCGCGTCGGCAGATATGAATTCAATTATAATAAATCCTTCTGATGGTGGGTTGGTGTTAATTTATATTTCAAAGTATATCTAAGTAGCATCATTGAGTATAGATGAGTATATTTCCTTAAGGTTTCCTTTGTGCATTTTCTTTTTATTTGCAAAAAAATGCAATGAAAAAATTAATATTTTACTTCCGATTTCTCATAAACGGACTTACGGGAACAAATTCCGATGATATTTCTGATAATTTTTTTACGATAACCGGATTCGGCAAGGCTGTATTGTCTATCAATACATCTCTACTGTGTAAGGAATATCCTCTCTAAAAAAAATCGTGGTTCATCGAAATGAAAATAGTATCAAATTTTAAAGAAATCCATATAGGCTCATATGTTAAAATGAGAGTGGATGAATTGGATATAGATTTAGTACGGATATGCAATTTTCTGAAATGCTCAGAAGCTGAGGTTGCAGAGATGTATAGAAAAGAAAGCATAGATTGCAATGTACTTTTAAAATGGAGCAAATTACTGAATTACGATTTTTTCAGATTGTATTCCCAGCACATTATATTGTATGCTCCACCTGTTAAAGCATCCGATTCCACAAAGATATCGTCTCTTCCGAAATTCAGGAAAAACATATACACTAAGAATCTTATAGAATACATTTTGGAACTTATGAGATCCGGAGAGAAAAGTGCGGACTCTATTATGCGGGAATACGGAATACCCAAGACAACATTATACAAATGGAAAGCCAAGCATGATGAGAACAATTCCTGATTATAAGAAAATTTATCATGACATTATTTTAAAAATATGTCCTGAAAGGGAACCGGAGTTTAAATATTTTTTAGATAAAGAGACTCTTTTATCTTGGGATATAGTGAAACTGGATAATTTAATTTTTAATAAGAAAGATCAGGACTCTGTGATATTTAATCAAAGACACCGATCGTATGATGATGAGACGATTCTGTACATCATAAAATATCAGAAAGAGCATAAGATGAATAATTCTCATACTTCAAAGTATTTTAGAATCAGCAGAAATACTTTAACGAAATGGAAAAAAATATATAAAATTTAATTATATCAGAAAAAAATAGGTACCGTTTAGAATATTTAAATCATTCATTTCTAAGTTAAATTTTTTATTAGGTTCAATCATCCGTCTCACAAATATTTTGTGAAACGGATTTTTTATGAACAAAACGATAATTTGTATTGATAAATCTGGGAGTAATATCAATTCAGAGTTCACAAGTATACGTATGCAATTCCGGTCTGATTTTGTCATTCACAGGAAATTATGCCGTGTTTGGTATTCGAATTCTTTAGGGAAACTTCTCTATATTGGTTTTTACAAATTCATAAAGACGTTCTTCAAGGAGCGGCTTCAGGTGGATAAACTTCTCTTCTGCTGCAATAAATTCTTTATTGTTGCGCAGCTCATTGGTTGCTTTTACGTAATTATTATGGTCTTTTGAAGTTTCGTATTTTTCGTAAAAAGAATTTGAAATATTCTGAGCTTTTTCCAGATAATCTGCAAGTTGAGGCAGATTCAGCTTTGTTCTCATTTGTTCCGTTACCATGTCGAGATGATGAAATAAAGCACTCTCAAAATCTTCCCAGTTTTCAAAATAGAGCCATTCCATTACAGTTACAAAACTGTATAATTCATGAGGAATGTCTTTTATTTCGTCGTGATCGTTTAGGGAACTTCTTTTCCAGTCATATTTTTTTACAATTGCTGAAAAGATTTTATCCAAAGCTTCCTCTTTATCATGATCTTTCTTTAGAATAAGTTCCGTTGTGGTAAAATATTTATTTTCAATTATTTTAATGGTCTGCTTAATATCAAAATTATTTTCCCAGAGATGATGAAGAGCAATTTCAGATGGTATTCCGGTCTTATTTACAATGATGGAAATGCGTTCTTCTGTAAAATACTTTTCAGCTTCATCTGTATCTCCTTCGGTTTTTTCCAGTAAGGTAAAACCCTGTCTGTCTCCGATCGGGATGCGCTGCTGCAATATTTCAAGTTTGTCTTTATACATTTCATTCATGCGGAACGGATTTCAAAATCAATCAGCCAACCAGTGTGCTGTCGGTAATTTCCCAGTTGTTTATCTCTAAGATCACCTGCGTAGAACCAAATCTAAGCCTTCCAATCGCTATTTCCCAAGATACAGGATCGCTGAAACTCTCTGGGAGATCAATTTTATGAATGTTAACAGGCATTTTGTAATTCACCAGTCCTTTGATATCCTCTGCATGGAAATCTTCGAGATCAGCTCTTGCAAAATCCTTGTATTTTTCTAAATGAACATTAATTAATTCTAACAGAAAATCAATGTGCTTTTCTTTTAATCCGGTGAGTTTAATTTTATTCTCATTTCCGCCGTGTGTTCTTAATTCTTTATTGATGGGTGCTAAAAGCTTTTTCAATTCGTCCCTTTTCGTAATGCTCATGTATTTTGGTTTTAACGGTTAATTTAGAATCTGAAATTTAAGATTAAAATTTTTATCAGTTTGAAAGAATAGACCATTTTGTTTTTTTTGATGTGGTTTAGCATTTAAAATGAGATAAATAAGAGTTCTAATATTTTTGTAAGTTTGTGAAAACAATGCAGACTACAAATGAATTTTGAAGATTTTATCATATCCCCAAGAAATTTCAGGACAGAAAACTGGCAGATCGGGGCAGGAATCACAAAGGAAATAAAGGAAGACAGTATTGTGCTTCTTTTCGTTTCGGATTACAGAGGCGCGAACGGTGATGCTGAAGTTCAGGATTTTTCAGGAATCAGGAATGAGTTTTACAAACTGTCGCAACTGGATTTTGAAATTCCGATTGTGGATCTTGGAGACCTTGTTTCAGGAAAATCTGTTCAGGATTCTCACTATATTCTGCAGGAAGTATTGTCGGCTTGTCATTATAAAAGAGCCATTCCGGTAATTGTGGGCGGTTCCAATGATTTTGCGTTTTCGCTTTTTTCGGCGCTTAACTTCCATACCAAAAGCATCAATTATACCCAGATCAGCAATATTATTTCGCTCAAACAGGGTGAAATGATCAATGAGCATACTTTTTTAAGCAAGATTTTCGGAGCGAAAACTTTTTCCATAAAAAATTATCATCATTTAGGCTATCAGAAACATCTGAATGAAGCAGATTCGGTAAGATTAATCAAAGAAGTTGAGTTTGATATCATCCGTCTTGCCGAAATGATGAATTCTACCGAAAAAACAGAACCCTTCTTCAGAAAAGCGGATTTGGTGACGGTAAACTGTGATGCCATTGAAAGTTTCGGCGAACCTTTTTCCATAAATCCGCAGGTAAACGGACTGAACCGAAGAGAAATCTGCGCGTATATGAAGGAAATCGGCTTAAGTGAAAATTTAAAATCGGTAGGAATTTTTAATTATAATATTTACTCCGAAAACCAGCTTAATCATCAGCTTTTAGCACAAATGATCTGGTATCTCATCGAAGGAATCAATATTCAGCGGTCACACCCGAAAGAAAGACATTATGAAGTGTTCTATGTTTTGGTAGACGACCGGCAATATGCCTTCAAGCGCGATACCTTCAGTAATCTTTGGTATTTCGGGGAGGATGAAAATATAGAAAACTGCGTTCCATGCTCCCGAAAAGATTTTGATGATGCCAAAAAAGGCTGGCTGAATGCACGACTGACGAAAATATAATGTATGAAAATTGTTCCCTCAAAAATTTCTGTTATTGTTCCCGTCTACAACGTTGAAAATTATCTGGCAAAATGTCTGGATTCATTAGTTAATCAAACCCATCAGAATATCGAAATTCTGATCATCAACGACGGCAGCAAAGACGATTCGGAAAAGATTATTCAGGAGTATGCTCAGAAATATCCTGAAAAAATCAGGCCATTTACCAAAGAAAACGGCGGACTGAGTGATGCCCGGAATTTTGGCATCGATCATGCAACGGGAGATTATCTTGGATTTGTAGACAGTGATGATTATGTTGCGCCTTCCATGTTTGAAGAAATGGCTTATCTTGCGGAAAAACACCAGTCGAAAATGGTGATCTGCAATATTCAAAAGGTCGATCAAAACGGAAATATTACGCAAAAGCTCACCCAGATTCCCAATATGCCCGAAAAAATTGATCTCGAAAAGAACCTTTCTGTTTTTTCCGATCTCAGCTATTTTGCGTGCAATAAATTGTTTAAAAAAGAACTTTTTCGGGAAAAGAGATTTAAAAAAGGAGTTCATTTTGAGGATATCCAGCTTGTTCCGCAGCTTTTGCTGGAGTGTGATACGATTTCACAGACCCAGAATTTTCATTATCAGTATCTGGAACGTACCGATTCTATTACCAAAACCCACACGGAAAAAGGGCTTGATATTCTGAAAGCCGTAATGGATGTGGAAAAGGTGTTTGCGGAATCCAAATATGCGGACAGAAAGGAAGAACTTAAAAATTTTCAGATTTTTGAAGGGGTTTATTCTTTTCTCGCTTACCTCGCTTTTGTAAAAGACGGGGAGATTTTTAACAGTATGTCGGAAGAATTAGAGTTATTTATCAAAGATAGAGGGCTGAAATTGAAAGATATATTGAATTATAGTCGTTTTGATAAAAATTATCTGCTATCTTTGCCACTGAAAAAAAAGATATTTTATCTGTTGTTTTTTGCAGGGCAGAAAAAGCTGATAAGAAAATTAGTGTAAACACAAATGGAAGTACTGTGTTGCGTTGCTCATAAGCCGGACAAAAGGTTTTTAGTCGCCAAACCTTTTAAGTACTTGAATAGAAAAAAATGAAGAATTTTGAATTGTTCTTAAACCAGTCGGGGATTCCTATTTTTTACGTAAAAGTAGGCTTTGGTTTTTTGTTCTCTTTTTTAATCACTTATTTTTCCGTTCCCACCATCATTAAAATTTCCCGAAGGAAAAATTTAATGGACGAACCGGGGATAAGAAGTTCCCACCTCCGGAAAATTCCTAATCTTGGAGGGATTGCCATTTTTTATTCTATCGGAATCTGTGCTTCTATTTTCGCTTACGAACTTTTCGATCTCTATAAATTTTTATTTGCTTCTCTCGTTATTCTCCTGTACATCGGAGTAATGGATGATATTGTGGTAATGAGAGCCTATAAAAAACTGGTCGCACAGATTGTGGTTTCGGCGTTTATAGTAATCGGTTCAGATATAAGGATCAGAAGTCTTTTCGGGATTTTCGGGATCTACGAGATGAGCTATTTTATAAGCGTTATGTTTAGTATTGTTACTTTCATCATCCTGATCAACGCATTTAATCTCATCGATGGAATTGATGGTCTCGCGGGAGGATATTCTGTAATCTGCAGTGCCCTTTTCGGAATCAGTTATTACAGATTGGGAGAATATAATTATCCTCTGGTTGTTTTATCTGCCATTATCATCGGCGCCGTTCTAGCATTTCTGTATTATAATTTATCGAATTACAGAACCAATAAAATATTTATGGGCGATACGGGTTCTATGCTTTTAGGATTTCTTCTTGCCTTTACTTCTATTTGTTTTATCGATATTTTTATCGACAAAAAACTTCCCGGAGTTCCGAGATATCATCTTCAGTCTGCTCCTGTAGTGGCGGTAGCCATATTAATTTTACCCATTGTAGACACCCTGAATGTTATCATCGTAAGGTTAATTAACAAGAAATCGCCTTTTGATGCGGATAAAAATCATATACATCATAAGCTTTTAAAGCTTAACCTTACCCATAGAAGATCAAGCTTCTATATTGTTGTATATTATCTCTTTATTATTACAATAGCTTATTATTTCAGACATATAAATGTAAATCTTTTATTATTGATTATACTTTTCCTTGGTTTTTTGGGAGCTTATATTCCAGATTTTATTTATCTTTTGAAGAATAATAAAAAGACTATCAATTAAATCTTTACTTTTGCAAACAACTTGAAAAATATGATGAAGAATTGTAAGCATTTATTACTTCTGGCTCTGCCTCTTTTAATCACTACATCTTGTATTACCACAAAAGATGTACGGTATATGCAGCCCAGTGAAAGCCTTGTCATTAATGAAGAAGGTTTGATCCCTTATAATATTCCGGTTTACAGAATTACAAAAAACGATATTTTGAATCTTAATATTGTGACCACTCCTAAAGGGGATGCGGCACAGTTTTATTCTTCCATGAACACTTCTGGCTCTGCTACAGCCCCTTCTACGAACAGTATTGCCACTGGTGGAGGTATGATGTCTTCCGGTGGAGGAAATACTGGAGGAAATGTGGTTTTTTATTTTAACGGTTTAAAAGTAGATGCCAACGGAGATATTAATGTTTTCGGAATAGGATTTATAAAAGCCGAAGGAAGAACCATTGCGGAAATCAGCAGTGAAATTCAGGATAAAGTTAATGAAAATTTTCAGGAGGGTAAATCTGAAGTACGTTTAAACACCAACGGAATTACATTTTATGTTTTAGGAGATGTGGAAACAACGGGAGTTACCGGTGAAAAAGTAGTTCATAAAAATACACTTACCATTACGGAGGCTTTAGCAATCAGTGGTGGATTAAACAGAACGGTAGACCGTAAAAATATCGTAATTCACAGGAAATTACCGGAAGGAATTAAAAAAGCAATCATCGATCTTACCCGTGAAGACGTTATGAATTCTCCTTACTATTACGTGCAGAACGGAGATGAAATCTATCTGAATACAAGAGCAAAAAGTCTCAACGGATTGGGCAAAGACCCTATCCAGACTTTAACAACCGGAGTTTCGGTGATTACAACAGCATTGTCGATCTATCTACTTCTAAAAAACCTTTAATATTATGATTCCAGGAAAAGAAACAAAGGTAGAAAAAGCAGATTCGCAGAAAGAGAAACACGGAAGTTTTGCTTTGTTCGATATTGAACACTTTTTACGCAGAGTGCTGAGAAACTGGTACTGGTTTGTATTAATGTTTTTTGTAGGCTACGGAATTTCGTGGATGTACAGTAAATATTATGCTCAGAATATTTATGCATCCAATTTATCTTTAAGTATTTCCAATAATACTTCAAGCTACTTTACCCCAAGCCAGTCTATTAACTTCATTTGGGGACAAGGTGGAAATCAGGACGGAGTTTACCTTAAAAAAATGCTTTTATCCAGAACCCACAATGAATTTCTGATTAAAGAGCTTGATCTGTTTGTAAATTATTCTACAAAAGGAGTCATTAAATCAACCTATCTGGATAAGGACGATTCTCCTGTTTTTTTACAGATCGACAGAAAGCATGGGCAACAGGTAAATTATCCAATCACATTGGTTCCTAAAGGCGGAGATTCTTATGAAGTGGTATTGCCGGAAGAAGGGCAATCGCCTAACCTGTATAGTTTTGAATCTGAAAGTTATACAACCATTAATCCTTTTGAAAGACCTGCCAATAAAATTATTCGTGTCGGAGATTGGTATACTTCTCCTAATCTGAGATTCAGGCTGTTAAAAAATCCTGTAAAACCGAAAATTAAATTAACCAATATTATTGTTAATTTAAATACTGTTAACCAGACCGTTAATGATATTGTTTCTACCATAAATGTAGAATTTGATAAGGAGATTAATACGATCATGATTATCAGCAAAACCGGTTATAATCTTAACAGTACAGTGAACTTCCTTAATATGTCCGTAAAACAGCTTCAGAAGAAAAGACAGGCGGATAAAGTTGTGATAGATCAGAATACCAGTGTGTATTTAAAGGAAAACCTGGATAATATCAGAAAAAAATTAGACTCGAGTGCCAATGTTCTTAATTATATGAAAACAACTGAAAAGTTGTACGACATAAAAGACCGGGATGAAAAATCTTTAACAGAAATAAAAGATCTTGAAGCAAAGAAGGCAGATATTGAAAGCAAAATAAGCTCTCTGAATCAGATTAAAAACAGCTTGGAAAGCCAGAATTTTGAAAAAATGATCAGTACCAATGCTGCAGGTTTTCAGGATGGACTTTTCAGTGCTTCTGTAGCAGAGCTAAAAGCTTTATATCTTAAAAGAAGGGAAATGGCTTTAATCTACAAGCCAAATTCTGAACCGATGAGAGAAATCAACAGACTGATTGATGAAGCAAAGGTCAGTTCAAATGGGGCTTTAAGAAATTATTATACAGCGTATTACACAGAAATTAATAAAATTAACCAAAAAGTTGGGGATGCAAATTCCGAACTGGCAACATATCCTGAAAAACAGAGAAAATATTTAGATGCAGAGAGAGGCTACAACATGATTGAAGCTACCTACAACAGTTTGCTGACAAGGCAGAATGATACGCAGCTGAGAATGGCGGCAAACCAATCGGACATCAGTGTGATTGACCCTGCAAAAAATGTAGGACAGCCACCGATCGGACCTAATGTGAAGGCAACAAAAGCTGGGATTATTGGAGGTCTTCTGGCTTTACCGTTACTGTTTATTCTCCTTGGAGAAATACTGGACAGCAAAATCAGAAACATTAAAGAATTACTTAATGCAACTAAAATTCCGCTTCTTGGGGTTATCGGAAACAATAATCATGAGAATATGCTTACCGTTCTGGATCAGCCAAAATCTTCCGTTTCGGAAGCATTCAGAGGGGTTAGAGCCAATGTAAGATTCTTATCTGGAGAAGGTGGTGGCAGCAAAGTAATTTTGGTGACTTCCTCTGTTGGAGGTGAAGGAAAAACCTATGTTTCTATCAATCTGGCTTCTGTTCTCGGGTTAAGTGATAAGAAAACCATCCTTTTGGGGATGGATTTAAGAAAACCTAAGATTTTCGGAGACTTTAAGATTGATAATAAATTCGGAATTTCAAACTATCTTACAGGAGAAGTGGAAATGAGCCAGATTATCAACAAAACAAGAATTCCAAATCTTGATGTGGCGACTTCGGGACCTATTCCTCCGAATCCGTCCGAGTTATTGATGAGTGATAAAAATATCAAGTTCATTGAAGACCTTAAAAAGATATATGATTTTATCATCATCGATTCTCCTCCGGTAGGTCTTGTTGCAGATTCTTACGAGCTGATGAAACACTCAGATGCCAATATTTATGTAGTTCGACACGAGTATACGGAGAAATATATGCTGAAAATGATCACGGAAAAGTATCATGGCGGAGAAATTGGGCACTTAGGTCTTGTGTATAACGACTATAATACGAAGCAGGGATATGGTTATGGGTACGGCTATGGATACGGTTATGGCTATGGTTACGGCTATTTTGACGAAGACAAAAATTACAAAGAACCATTGCTGATAAGAATTAGAAATAAAGTACAGTCAATATTCAATAAAAAATAATACATTTAAGCCCTCATTTAATGGGGGTTTATTATATCATGATAATTTTGATTCTATTAAAAAAAGAATAATTTTGCTAGTTTGTCGTTTACTTTATAACAAATTATGTTTTTTTGTTTATTTTTAACTAAACATTAAGATTATCATTAATATAAAAAAGTTTTATATTTGCAAAAATTAAATTTTAAAATAACCATAAATCCATATTCTTTTATGAATAGAAAATTATTGTTTAGCTTCCTTGCCGCTCTAGGAACTGTGGTAAGTGTTAAAGCACAAAGAAACGAACTTGGAGTTCGTCTAGGTATGAGTAACCTAGTTGGGGATATAGGGAGAACGAATTATATTTTACAAAAGCCATTGGATTTAAGTAAAGCGTCAGATTGGGGTGTTCCTTTTTATGGTGGAATTTTATACAGATTTAATTTTAATCCTCACCAGACTGTAAGATTGGATCTAGGATATAATCAGATCCAGTTTAATGACAAGGTGGCGAAAGAAGAATATAGAAAGAACAGAAACTCATTCGGGAAAAATAATGTATATGAAGCAAGTTTGATCTTTGAATACAACTTCTTCCCGGTAAACAACGAGCAGAAAAGTATGGTGAGTCCGTATATTTTCGGTGGGGTAGGGGCTTTAATGTTCGATGCTCCTAAAGCTACGGTGATTAATGATTTCAGAAGAGATGCGGATGGTGTGGCTCAGGCTCCTATTAATGAACTGGATTTTACAACAACTCCGGTGTATTCTACAGGAACCAAAACTACAATGCAAATTCCTTTTGGAGTAGGTTTAAAATATAAATTTAATTATAACTGGGCGATTTTTGCAGAAGCTACATTCAGATATACGCTTACGGATCAGCTGGATTACAGCAGAATTCAGAGCAAGGATGTAGTTGCTACGTATAACGGAGATATTCTGAGCCCCGTTACAGGCGGATCTCTTTTGCAGACAGATGCTTATTATGTAGTGTCTAAAGAAAGAGAAGCTGCGATTATAGGAGAAAGGAACGTTGGAGACTTTAAGTCTAAAGACTGGATGAATACCGTGAGTCTTGGACTTACTTATTCGTTCGGAAGACCTCCATGTTATTGTGATTAATATGTCGTTGATAAAAGATAAAATAGATCCTGAGAATTTACCACAGCATGTGGCTATCATCATGGATGGTAACGGAAGATGGGCAAAATCTCGTGGCGAAGAAAGAACCTTTGGTCACAAGAATGCCATTGATGCGGTAAGAAATGCCATAAATGCGTGTAATGAGATACACATACCGTATTTAACTCTTTATACCTTTTCTTCGGAAAACTGGAACCGTCCCGCAGAGGAAGTAAATACTTTAATGAATTTACTTGTAGAGACCTTATTGCTTGAAGCGGAAGAAATTTTCAGCAAAGGATTAAGAATGCACGTTATTGGAAATCTCGAAAAACTTCCCTCACTTGTAAAAGATCAGCTTTTACGTGTGGTGGAACTTACAAAAGAAAACACAAAAGGCAATTTGGTACTGGCAATCAGTTATGGTTCGCAGCATGAAATACTAAATGCCGTTAAAAGCATCAGCGAAGACGTAAAGGAAGGAAAGGTAGACATTGAAGATATTGATGAAAAATTATTCGAGAGTCACCTCTATACAAAAGATTTTCCACCGGTGGATCTTTTAATAAGAACCAGCGGTGAGATCAGAATCAGTAATTTTCTCCTTTGGCAGATCGCCTATGCAGAGCTGCAGTTTTTAAACGTTCTGTGGCCGGATTTTTCAAAAGATATTTTCTTTCAGTGTATTGTAGATTATCAAAACAAAGAAAGAAGATTCGGAATGACCGGAGAACAGATAAAAATTCAGTAAAATTTAAGAAAAGAAAGACTACGATAAAATGAAGTTTAGACTATTACCCATCATTATGTTTGTTGCTTCTGCACATTTTTATGGACAGGTAACTCCACAGGACAGCACACAGGTGAGCAATTCTGTACACGCAGAAAACCAAGCAGGGACATACACCTTAAAAGACATCGTTGTAGATGGGGTTAAAAAATATACGCCGGCTCAGATCCTGAGATTTACAGGTTTGGTAAAGGGAGAATCTGTGGATATCCCGGGGCAGAAAATCAGCAATGCTGTAAAAAAACTTTGGGACACTCAATCTTTTTCTGAAGTGGAAGTGTACGTACAAAGTATTGAAAGCGAAACGGTTATTCTGAAGTTTTATCTGCAGGATCTGAAAGATCTTGGAGAAGTAAAATTTACGGGTAAAGGAATCGGGAAGTCCAAAAATGAAAAAATGGCTAAAGACAACAATCTGAAGCCGGGAACAAAAATTACACAGAACTTAGTTTCAAGTCTTAAAACAAACGTTCCGAAAGATTTCATTAAAAAAGGATATGCAGATGCTAAAATTTCCATTCAGGAAAAAGTAAATGCGGGAGATCCTAATTTAGTAGACTGGACGATTAATGTAGATAAAGGCAAAAGAATCAAAATCGATCATATAGAATTCGAAGGAAATCAGTATGTATCAGACAGAAAACTTAGAAAAAAAGCCTTTAAAGAAACAAAACAAAAAAGATTCGGTATTGGCGGAATCCTGAAATCTTCAAAATTCATTGAAGATAAATATCAGGAAGACAAGCAAAACCTGATCAGCTATTATAACTCTTTAGGATACAGAGATGCTGCCATTGTTTCAGATTCTGTTTGGAGAAACAAGAGAAACAATTATGAGATCAATGTAAAACTTAAAGAAGGTAAACAGTATTACATCGGAGATATTACATTTACCGGAAATACCGTTTATTCTACAGACTATTTACAAAGACTTTTAGGATACAAAAAAGGAGAAATCTACGATGCCGTAGGTTTCAACAAAAAAGTGGGTGAAGATGGAGGAAAAGAAGACGATTCTGATATCAAGTCCATTTATATGAACAACGGTTACCTTTTCTCAAACGTTACGCCGGTTGAAAAATCTGTAGACGGAGATAAAATCAATCTTGAAATCCGTATCAATGAAGGTGAAAAAGCTACATGGAATAAAGTAACATGGGAAGGAAACACAACCACTCATGACCACGTTATTCTTAGAGCTTTAAGAACAAAGCCGGGAAATTTATTCGCTAAAAGTGATATCAAAAGAACATATTTCGATTTAGCCGGAATGCAGTTTTTTGATCCTCAACAGGTTGGGCAGGATATCCAGCCAAATCAGCAGGATAATACGGTAGATATCAACTGGAAACTGGTGGAGAAAGGTTCATCTCAGGTTCAGTTACAGGCAGGTTACGGAGGTAACAGTTTCATCGGAACTTTAGGATTAACATTCAATAACTTCTCGTTAAAGAATTTCCTTAAATTCAAAGACTTTAAGCCGGTTCCTCAAGGTGATGGGCAAACGTTATCGCTTCAGGCACAGGCAGGACAATATTTCCAGAATTACGGAGTTTCATTTACAGAACCATGGTTGTTCGGAACAAGACCGACTGCACTTTCTGTAAGTTTGAACAACTCTCGAGTAAAATATTCTGATGTTTATGGGAATGCACAGAAACTTAACATCTTCTCCGCTTCCGTTGGTTTAAACAGATTGTTGAAATGGCCGGATGATTATTTCTCACTTTATACAGGTCTTCAGTATCAGAAGTATGACTTTAAGAACTATCCGTTCCAGTTTGGTGATGCTACAGAATATTATGGTTCTGCCAACAACTTAAGTATCAACTTAGGATTAAGCAGAAACTCTGCAGGTATCGACCCGATTTTCCCGACAGTAGGTTCAAACATAGACCTTTCGGTGAAATTTACATTGCCATATTCTGCATTCAACAATAAAGATTATTCTACTTTAAGTCCTACAGAGAAATACAAGTGGATGGAATTCTATAAAGTGAAGTTCAAAGCAGATGTATACAATGAAATTATTGGAAAACTGGTTTTGAGATCTTCAGCTGAAATGGGATTCATGGACGGATATAACTCTAAATTGGGAGCACCGCCGTTTGAAAGATTCTATGTGGGAGGTACCGGTTTATTCGGAGGTAGATACGACGGTAGAGAATTAATTCCGTTAAGAGGTTATGAAAATGCTTCTACATACGGAGGAACTTCTGAAGATATTACTCCAACAGGAGGAGGTACTATTTACAACAGATTTACGTTAGAATTAAGATACCCGATTTCATTGAACCAGACAGCAAAAATTTATGCATTAACATTCGCGGAAGGAGGTAACGTGTGGAATTCTTGGGGAAATTATAATCCTTTCCAGTTGAAAAGATCAGTGGGTATTGGGGTGAGAGTTTATATGGGAGCATTTGGTTTAATTGGATTTGATTTCGCTTACGGATTCGACAAAACAGTTTCAGGAACTGAGCCTTCAGGATGGAAGACGCACTTCTTGATGAACCAATCATTATAATCCACGATATGAAAAATTTTAGAATTGTTTTATCATTTGTTTTATTCCTGCTTTTCGGTCTAAGCAACGCACAGAAAGTGGGCGTTGTAGACACGGAATATATTCTGAATAAAATGCCTCAATATAAAGAAGCTGAAGCAAGACTGAATGCACAGATTGATACATGGCAGTCCGAACTTCAGAACCTGCAGTCTGAATACGAAAGAAAAAGATCTGCTTTTGAAAGTGAAAAAGTTCTTTTAATAGGAGATCAGCTTAAATTGAGAGAAAAAGAAGTAATGGATCTGGAAAAAAACATCAAAACAACAACGAGTTTACGTTTTGGTGCCACCGGAGAAATAAAGAAACTGAGAACAAATCTGGTTCAGCCTTTTCAGGATCAGATCTGGGAAGCTATCAAAACCATGTCTGAAAAGAACGGTTTGGCGATAGTTTTAGATAAAACAAGCAATAATGTTATTTTTCTTCAGAAAAGATCCGATTATTCGGATAAAGTTTTGGCAATCTTGTTAAAAGATTCGGAACCAAAAGAAAAAGGCAAAACAAAAAAATAAAAGTTTAACTTTTATTACATTTACAAATCTAAAAACAAATTAAATTATTTATTTACCAATTATGAAAAAATTAAGTGTATTATTTGCAGCGGTAATGATGGTTGTATCGGTAGGTATGGCAAAAGCTCAAAAAATTGCAACTTTAGATGTTATAGGAATTCTTAACGCAATGCCTGAAAAGAAAAAAGCAGATGCGGATCTTAAAACTTTCTTAGATACTAAACAGGCAGAAATCAAGAAAAAAGCAGACGCAGGACAGGCTAAATTAAAGCAGTATTCTGAAGAAGCTCCAAAGAAAACAGCTGAAGAAAACAAAGCAAGAGAAGCAGAATTGGCAAAAATGCAGGAAGAAATCCAGCAGATGAACGATAAAGCTCAGAAAGATTTCGTGGCTAAGCAGGATGTTGCTTACGAACCAATCGAGAAAAAACTGAACGAGGCGGTTTCTAAAGTAGCAAAAGCAAACGGTTATGATTACATTATGGATGCAAATTCTTCTGCATTCGTATTCAAAGGAGGACCAGACGCTACAGCTGCAGTGAAAAAAGAATTGAATATTCAGTAATTTTTTAGAAATTAATAAATATTTATAAAAATGAACCATCTCACTTCGAGGTGGTTTTTTTATTTTTGCGGAATGGAAAAAGAAGTATCAACCACGGTAAAGGTCAGATTCAGCGACTGCGATCCCATTGGTCATTTAAACAACGTGAAATATCTGGACTACATGTTCAACGCCAGAGAAGATCACGTAGAAACATTTTATGGTTTCACGTATGAAGAATACACCAAAATGACGGGATGTACGTGGATTGCAATTCAGAATGAAATATCCTATTTAAAGGAAGTACGGTATAATACCTCGGTTGTTATCAGCAGCAAGACCATTGAAGTGGCAGACAGAACGGCAAAAGTAGAAATCCTCATGAAAAGTTTAGACGAGAAAACAATTCATGCCGTATTGTGGGTTACGGTAATCTACTTTAATGTTAAAACCAGAAAATCCGAAGTACATCCCGAAGAAATTAAAGAAACATTCAATAAGTTTTATGTAGATTTGGAACAGAAAGATTTCCAGTCGAGAGTTAAATATTTAAGATCACAAAACGCGAGAAACTCATGATGAAAAAAATTTTAGTAGTAGGAGGAAACGGGCAGTTAGGAAACTGCATCAGAAAAATTGCTCCGGATTTTGAACTGGATTATGAGTTCATTTTTACAGATTCACAGACTTTAGATATCACCAATGAACATCAGATCAATACTGTTTTTACGGAAAACAAACCGGATTACTGTATCAATGCTTCAGCGTACACAGCGGTAGATCTTGCAGAAACTGAAAAAGAAAAGGCTTTTGCTGTAAATGCAGAAGGTGTTGCTTCCCTTGCACAGGCGTGTAAAGATGCTAAAACAACGTTTATCCACGTTTCTACAGATTATGTCTTTGATGGAGAAACCAATTTAAGTTATTCCGAAGACGATTTCACAAGTCCGATCGGAGTTTACGGAGAATCCAAATTGAAAGGGGAAGAGCTTGCACTGGAAATTAATCCGAAAACCATTATTTTAAGAACTTCATGGCTGTATTCCGAGTTCAATAAAAATTTTGTGAAAACAATGCTCAATCTTTTTTCTCAGAAAGACGAATTGGGAATTGTGGCAGATCAGTTTGGGCAGCCTACCAATGCAAACGATCTGGCTGAAGCCATTATGAACATCATTGAAGCAAAAGAAAAAAAATACGGAGTTTTCCACTTCTCAAACTATCCCGAAACAACCTGGTTTGAATTTGCTGAAAAAATAGCTGAATTTTCTAAATCTTCAGTTAAATTAAATCCTTTAACTACCGAGCAATATCCTACACCGGCAAAAAGACCGAAAAGAAGCACGATGTCTCTCGATAAAATTGAAGAAGTTTATAAAATAGAACCCAAATATTGGGAAAATAGTCTCGAAGAATGCGTTACCATTCTTACACAATAATATATATAGAATGAAAAATCTCATCATTGTTGCTTTCGCTTTTCTTACTCAGTTTTGCAGCGCACAAAATGTGTACCTTACGAAAGTTCAAAAAACGAAAGAGAATACCGATAAATTCCTGTACAAAATTAATGAAGAAATAAAAGATGCTGAATATTTGGGTGAAGTCGAAGTTCAGGGATTCTGGAAATACGACGATGAAGTTTTTTCATTAGTGTATAAGAAGGCAAAAGAAATCGGGGCCAATGCATTTTCATGGAAACCTTTTGAAAATATTGATGGAACTCCTCAGAATTTCAACCCTTCCAATTACAGATTAAATCTTTATTTTCTTCCAAAAGATCAATTCAAAGATCAGAGTGGGTATATGTATATTTTCGCTTCTTCAGAAAAAGATCAGAAAATAGCGATCAATAAGACCGATTATGTACTTTCCCCAAGATCATACCTGAAACTGAAAACGGTTTCCGGTGAAGTCTATACAATTTCAACTAAAAAGTTATTAGGCTCAACCATCAAAATCCAGCCTAAAGACAATAGTTCTAATCAGTATTTCCAGATTTCGGCTACAAAAATAAAATCAGACGAAAGTGGAGTAGGCGGGCTTAATCTAAAAAGTGGCGATATCATCGGTCTCGAAAAATCCTACGGAGAATTTTTAAGCACCATATATAATAAAGAAAAGCAGAGTAATTAAACTCTGCTTTTTCATTTGTAAATCATCTCCTTGCTTTCTCAATAAACTTTTCTTCTCCAGCTTCTTTTCTTTGCCCACAAACTCTCTCCTCTCCAACACTTCACCTCAAACCCATGCATTTTTCCCTCAAATCCACGAAACTCCGGTTCAAAATCCACTCTTTCCACTCCTTATCCAACATTTTCATAGAGCAAGAAACTTTAATCGAGTAATGTGGAAAACTATGGAAAACCATTTAAACTCAAATAAATCAATAATTTAGAATACAAAGTTACCCACAATTACAGCCTCAGTGTAAATATTATGTTAAATATATTTGGAAGAGCGGGTTTAAAGTTTCTATCTTTGCGGCACTGAAAAACGAAAGAGGATCAGTAAGCGGAGACGAGCTTTTAGATAAGCGATATACTTTAATAAAACGCCTGGATAATACTTTTATAAGGTATTAAAAGGATACGGATCGGGGAGTATTTTTATTTTAAATTGATTTAGAAAAAACTTAAAATAAAACTTGCTCAGAATAAAAAGATTTGTATCTTTGCAGTCCCTAAACGGGGAAGCG
>NZ_FTOV01000026.1 GCF_900156825.1 Chryseobacterium gambrini
ATGGTATCAGAATTGAAAAAGAACCATTCCAATAAATTAATAATAATGGTTTGCCACGAAGTGAAAGGACTGCCGGACAATGCTCTGGCAACAACTTGGAGAAAGCTCGCTAAAATCATTATTCAGGCAGAAGGACTAAAAGCCATTATTTCCGGCAGATGCCCGGGAGGTACGTTAATGATCAATGAAGAAAAAGCAAACCTGTACTGGGGGACAAAATAAAATGAGAAAGACAATGAACAAAGACATATTATTAAAAATTCTACAACTGGACAGCCTTGTCAGGTTTTTAGACTGGAGCGAAAGGGTAAGGATCCATTTGTACAGAGGAGAGAAATTTAACTCTACAACGCCCAAAATTCTGGCAGCGTATGAGTGGATCATCAATGAAAACTGGGAGCCACCGGTGATGCATTACGGGGAAGACCGCTTTCAGTATTTCCATGATCCGGAGTTAGACTTGTGGATTGAAGCTGAAAATTATTTAAACTATTTCCCGCAATACAAGCCGGATTTAACCAAACTTATATTTTAGGACATGGAAGCCACAGAATTATTGGACGAGATTTTGAAAAATTACACTTTGGCAACAACCGTCTCGCAGCAAATACAGGCTCATCAAAAGAATATAGCCCTTTTAAACGGCGAGTCAAAGAAAGCCTACGATAAGGGGTATAAAGATGGAAAAACGCGACGGAAAAAAAGAGAAAATCGACAACTTAATACAAAAGAACTAATTATCAAAAATAACAAATTATGAATATTAATGAACTTTTAGAAAGACCAATTAACGAATTGTCTGCAGAAGAAATGGAAGCGGTGCTTAACCATAAAAGAAAAATGGAGGTAGAACGGCAGGAAAAAGAAAAACGCGCCTATGAAGCCGAAAGGGACAGCGATATGGGAGAATTGATTGCCTTAGCCCTTGAAGTTGAAAGCAAATCGTGTTTATTGAAAAAGCTTACTCATGCCAAGATGGAAAAACACCAGGAGAAATTAAATGAATATGGAAAAATCCGTAGCAATTCTAAAGGCGGCTTTACCTTAATGCACAGTGATAAAACGATCAGAATTAAACGCCGCAGGGATACACAGCCTACATGGGACGAAAGAAGCACCAAGGCTCTGGAACTGATCCACGCTTTCCTCTATGATACCGTTAAAAAGAGAGACCGGGATTTATTTGAAATGCTGATCGGGTTTTTGGTGAAAAACAAAAAAGGTGATCTCGACTATGCAAGTGTAATGAATTTACTAAGCCATGAAACGCGTTTTGATGATCCAAGGTGGAAAGAAGGTTTAAGGCTTTTAAAACAGAGTTACAGCAATTTCCTGAAAGGCTACCAATATGATTTCGAGAAACAGAATGAAGAGGGTAAATTTGAAAGGATAGAACTCAACTTCTCGGCTCTGTAATACTTACAATTTCAACGTTTAAAATTATCGGGAAAATCCCGAATTTATCAAAATTAGAATACCATAAATACAATAATAATGGTTGATTTAAAATAAACTCCCTTATTGGCAAAGCTAATAAGGGAGTATTTTATTTATGTGGAGTCCTACTTCAATCTTACTATAACATCATTGGTAAACATTGTCGGGTTCCAGTTATTTCTACTGCAAACAAATTTATATAGATCGTACGCTTGCTGCATATTTGCAACTCCACCCAGCTCATAGGTTTCATTTTTAGCCTGATTGAAATAAACCGCATTGAAATAAACCGCTGTTCTCATAATTTCCTTTCTTGTTTAATTAAAATAAATCCCTCATATTGAGGTGTTTATTAAAGCAAATATAACTTACCGCTTTTATATAAAGCAAGTAGATTCTGCTATAAATTGCTCCTTACTGCATAATAAAGAAGTGATTTTTTATCTATCTTAGCCGTAACTTAAAATTACAATGATGAAATTATATCTTTTACTATTTCTTTCTGTAGTTTCTTTTTCCTGTATGGAACAAAAGAAAACAGAGGAAACCCTGCAAGCTAAAAACAAAACAATTGACAGCTTAAAAGCCGAATTAAAAGACTGTACTGCACAAGCCAAAATAATGGCGGAAGTTCTGGAAAAAGAAAGAATTGAACTGCAAAATAACAAAGCCACCAAATAGGTGGCTTTGAGGATACTTCTTAAATAACTTCAATTTTAAAATACTCTCTAATATTTTATCATTTATGATAAATGGTATGAAAGAATTTTTTTAACATCTTTATCGCCAAAGATTTTATATTCTAATTTTCCCTCTAAAGCTTTATTAATACTTATTTCAAATCGTGGAGCATCTGCTTTATCAGTAATGATTATATCTTTATCAATAATTATGTCTTTGAATAAACCTTCATGTATTGAATTCCCAGGTTCAGTTTGAGCAATAATCCCATTAATCAACTCTTTTTTCGTTGATATTTGCGATATACTGACCTTTAATTGAAAATAATTTGTTGTGAATTCACATATTAATTTGACTTCTAAATCATTCTTTTTAAATTGTTTCTTTTTATGCAACCATTCATTTCTACAACCGCCTTCCTTAAATTCTGTTATTAAATTCAGTAAAATATCAAGAGGTATTTCCTTTGAATTAGAAGCTTTTCTAAATCCTTGCTCTAATAATTCTAAATAATAATTGAAATCTTCAGAACCTTTTACTTCTTCATACCTTTTTCTATCGAAAGGTATATTAACTTCTAAAACATCAGTTGGTACAATTTTATTTGGTTTTATACCAAATTCAGTCGGTGAAACTGCAATCATCTTAAATGTTCCATCTGTTATAAAACGATGTTTCCTTACAGCTTTTGAAAAATAATCGTCAATGAAATTAGTATGTTTTTGAAATTCAAAACGTAGTTCATTATCATTAAGAATATAATCATTGTAATCAAGCCCTAAGTGTATATAATATAAAGTCATAATTTATTGTGGTTTTGGTCTATTATGTATTCTTGGGTTTATTGTAGCTTTATTTTTATTTGTATATTTTATTTCTGCTTCTAAAGCTTTTGCTCTTGCATTTTTTCCTTTAGGTATATTTTTAAGTATTTTTTGGGTATAATTTCCTCCTGCGCTATTTAATTTATTCACTTGTTTCGTTGCTCGATATGAATTTCCTGCTTTTGAGATCTTACCTCCGCTTATTCCAACTTTTTCTATTCCTTGAGTAGTTTTATTGACAATCCCATAAACGTGTTGAGCCCTTGTACTCGCTTTTGAATTTCCATTTGCAGCTTTTACGGCATTTTTTATTTCCTCTACACCTTTCAAAGCTGGAGCTTTTCCTCCCTGAGACATCAACATTCCTTCGGGTCCTCCGGCGGCGGCTAACACAATTGTTCCTAAGTCGAGCGCTCCGTTTACTGCTTTCTCCTTGAGACTTTCTTTAGGAACTCCAGTGACAAGTGTTAAAGTACCATCGGTATCAACCTCATACTTATTCCTTATCTTATCTCCGGAAACTAAATTATAGACTCTTCCATAATTATTTGCGACGGCAGCACGAACACTATTAATACCACCTGCAATCATTTCTCCAAACTCCCACGGATCGTCTGGTAAGCTTACCTGATTAACTTTCTTAGCTTCTAATCCTTCCAGTTCTCTTGCGTCAATAACCCTGTTTTCCGAAAAATTATAGTGTGACTGGTAAGCATATTCTTCTGAAAGCGGATCTATATTAAAGAATCTGCCGACGTCCGGCATATAGTTTCTCCATTTGTAACCATAAAATCCGGTTTCCTGCAATTCCTGCCCCTGCATTTTGAAGTTTTTGTAGGAACCCCCTCCAAAATATGCGTTACCCGTTTTCAGATGATTCATCCCGAATGGGTAGAAATCATTATTGTCGACAATTTCAAGAGCTCCTGCGCTGTTTCTTGCGTAAGAAAGCCTTACATTTCCCTGTAAATCTTTATACTGGTAAATATATTGATTTTTTACATAATCATAAAACCCTTCTGCTGTCGGGAAGAATTGTAAGTCGGGAGTCTTTATGGTAAGCAGTGTACTGGTACCTGTAGGATCAACCAAGCTAAAAGCCTGCGGCTCAAAAGCTCTTGAAGCCATCATCATTTCGGTACTTCCGCCACCGCCTGTATTTCCGCCTGTTGTACTGAAATACTGGAAACCATCCAAATAATCGGTTGTTTCCTTAGTGGTGGTTGTCCCTGCAATTCCTACCGAAGTTTTCGTAGTTTCTTTTCTTACTTTGCTTCCGTCTGCACTATATTTTGTAGCAATATCGGTGGTTAGCTGTCCCAGATTAATCGTTAACGAGTTGGGAAGATTCATATAATTATAACCGATGGCTGTAATGCTTTTATCGATCATATTTTTCATGTTTCCGTTCACATCATACCCAATGGTATTTCCCGCTGTTCCTTCATATCCGGTAGAGTTTCCGCTGATGTCTTTAATTTTGGTCGCTCTGTTTCCGGTGTAGTCGTAGGTAAGGTTATCAATTACCGTCGCCGTACTGCTTCCGTTTTCCATCACCGAAGTCCTGTAAAGGCTGGAAATATTCCCATTCAGATCATACACCAGAGACTCCATATTTTCCTTGCTGTAAGGATTCTGCGGATTTTGGTAAAAGCCTGCCGTTAATCTGTCTAACCTGTCATACGCGTACCCATATCTTTTCGGTGTTGTTGATGGATTTGCACCAATAGATTCTACGGCTCTCCAGTCTACCTCCGCAATGTTTCCGTTGTATTTCGGAACTACATTTTTCCCCGGGAACTGTGAAGAATCCGGATTCTGGATTCCGTCACGATTGGTATATTTTATTTTGTAAGAAAATAGTTTTCCGCCAAGATCGGCAGCTGCCATCTGGTTCTTATTGATATCGGTAAGCCAGCCACGGATATTGTAATTATAATCAATACTCTGTAGAGGCGCAGAACCCGAAGTGGAACCTACTTTTTTATTTACAATCTGCGAGAGGTCGTTATAGGTATTTTCTGCGAGTAGTTCTTCCGGATTGCTGTCTACCTGATGAAAATGTTTCAGAAGCCTGTTCTGGTCATCATATACAAATCTTTCCATAACCGTTACCCCGGTTTCGCCCTGCTTTCTGAGGTGGAAGGTATATTTTTTTAAAGGAACGCCTGTAAAATCCAGTTCTGTCTCCGTGTTGGTATATCCTCCGAGATGGTTGGTACTTTTGGTGGCAATCTCCCTTCCAAAAGAATCGTAATAACTGTAGGTTTTCGTCCAGTTGTTGTCTTCAATATTTTTCACATAAGAAGCCGTAAGAACTCCGTTTGTAGAAGCATCATTATCGGCATCCAATGTCTGGGGCAGGGTATACTGTCCTAAAATAGTCTGAGGAACCGCCGGAGCTTCAGGCGGGTAAGTATCATAATAATTGACAGAAAGCAGCGTCATGCTTCCCGTTGGGAATGCCTGTTTGCTGTAATACACCTCAAGTCCCTGCAAATTGAAAGATGTAGTCGTTCTTTTTTCGTTATTATATGCATTCGCCGTCATATTGTTCAATGCACTTTGCATTGCCTGCCTTGTCGCGGTATTGGCAAAAAAACCGGTATAAACCACTCTTCCGGATTCATCATATTTGGTGAAAAGCCAGCCTTTGCTTCCGAAATTATTGGTGGTTGTTCTTAAAAGACCATCCTGTGCTAAAACCGGACGATCCTGTTTATCGTATACTGTAAACTGCCAGTCTTTTCCAGGCAATTTTTTCTCCACCTCTCTGTCTTGCCCGTCATAACGGTACTGGTAGCAAAGTTCATTTAAAATCGCATCTGTAATGAGGTTATTGTTATCTTCGATCTGTTTTACCGCCTTCGGTGTGATGATGAAAGCCTGCTGGTTGTATTCATTAAAGACATAATAGGTATCGATGTTTTGTGAACCGTCGTTCTTACGGATCAAAACTGTTTGCCCTCTTCCGTTCTCAAACTGGATAACAGAATTTCCGTCTTCATCGGTAACCGTATTTTTATACAGTGTTCCTGCCGGATAAAATCCTGAATTGGCAGAAGAAAGTGATACTGAAGAAACCGTATTGGAAACACCGCTCACTGTACTGGTTGAAGTGTTTGTCACAAAAGCTTTAACTTCGTTTCCGGTATTGGTTTCGTATTTATATTTCTTTGTCTTTCCCGAACTCATTTTCCATTCCTCTCCCGGATTCGCTTCCTGCAATACCCTGTCTAAAGGGGAGTTTTCAATTTCCTTCTCCGTAAAAGCATTGGAAACACCGTAATATGCATTGGCAGCGGTTTCATCGGTAATCCCGGTATGGATGGAAGAATTTTGAGAAGCCACAGGAACAGGCAATATATTTTTTGCCTGTCTTCCGAATCCGTCATACGTTACCGGCATGACCAGATC
This sequence comes from Chryseobacterium gambrini, assembly GCF_900156825.1. GTDB lineage: Bacteria > Bacteroidota > Bacteroidia > Flavobacteriales > Weeksellaceae > Chryseobacterium > Chryseobacterium gambrini. Next base: position 6,360 of record NZ_FTOV01000026.1, read on the forward strand.
TTTTCCGGTAGCAGTGGCTTTTACATTAATGATCTGCTTAGGTCTTCCCAAGCCATCAAAATAGGTAATGGTTTCCGATTTTTTTGTACAATCCTGATTTAGACATGTGATGGACTGCACATAATTTTCATTGGATTGTGCAAAAGACATCCCTGCGAGCAATACGCCTAACAAGGATAATCCTTTTGATATTAAATATTTTTTCATTTCTGTGATTATTGCTTGAATTTGTAATTATTCTTTTGAGAAGTTTCCTGAATGTATGATCCTGAATTATTTTTTCCTCTGATATTTCCTTCTTTTAGTCTTCCTGCTGCATCATATACAAATGTTTGTCTAACTCCTTGAGATGAGGTTTTACTGGTCATTCCAATTAGCGGATCATACGTATAGGTTGTTATTTTCTTTCCTGAAAGAGCCGATAATTTTCTGAAATCATTCAGCGCATTTAAAAGAAGACCTTCTTTACTTGGATCAGAAGCATCATCATTGGAAGCAGAAACAATGGCGTTGGTTGAAACGGCAGCCGTAAACTGGTCATAGGTGATGTCTTCAATAGTGGCGATCGGCTCAGTCCTATTATAACCCCATACAATAGTTACAGGAGTTCCGTCTTTTTCGGTATACTGAACGATATTTCCCTTATCATCATATTTATCATAGGTTACATCCGTGGACATCGTGTTATTCAGTTTATCATACGATTTCTCAGACAATGGCAATACCAGATTTCCGGTCTGTGGTGTAGAAAGAGCTGTCGGATATACCGTTTCTGTTTTGCCCAGAGTTTTGGTAACACCGCCAACGGTTTGCGTAACGGTGGTTTCCAATGGAATACCGATCATGTTTTTACTGATCATTAACTGGTTGTTTTTTTCGTGGGCGTAGGAGTAGGTGGTTTGCTGAGTACTGCTATCCGGAAAAGTAGTAACCTGAGAAGTTGGCTGGTAATGCATTGAACTGCTGTAATTATATTGATTGTTTGTTTCTAAAGTATCGCTGTTAAAATTTTCTAAAACTTTTGAATTTAACAGATATGTAAAATCAGTATATAAAGGTAAAACCTGGTATTTATAAGCAGTTTTATAAGTTCCCGCATTTGAAGTTAATATTTGATCTCTGGGTTCAGCAGCGATAGAGAAAAAATTAATGTACTGAGCATTCTTTTCTGAGAAGACATTCTTTTCTTTTTTCACTATAGAATTTGAGTTTCCGGATAAAATATCTTTTCCGTCATTTAAAGCGGTCTTCCATGAATAATATGGTGTTTTGCAGTGTTCAAAGGTACAGTTTCCAATAAATGGTGAGAAATCATTCTTAAAATAATGTACTGTTGATAGTACAGAATTATTTAATAAATTTTCCTCTTTTTGTGTAACCTTGGAATATAGTATGTGAGAAGACGTACCGTTTCTAAATGGAAAATCCATCAGACCATAAAATCTATTTACTTTATAGTAGTAATCCTTTACAAATATTTTTGGAAATCCGTACAAAATACCCGTTGAGAAAGAATTATTGTTAACTGTTTCATCATAATTGAAAGTCGTTTTTAAAACAGCAACTCCATTATTATCTTTATTTAAAATAGATTTAACTCTTAGTCCTCCGGCTAAATTATTATTACCAAATTGATCCTGAGAATTATCAAGATAAGTAATGTTTAGGGAAAAATCTCCAAAATCATCATCAGTTCCTCCTTCATCAATAGTGTTTGTGTATCTGTTGGCAACCAGAATATAATCACCGGGATACAGCGTGAAATTTGTGACATCATATGTAGAGCCAAAATTCATTATATGGATAGTATTTCCATTAACTTTCTTTTGCAATTGTAAATAGTATGAGTTAAGATTGGAAACTTTTGAAATTAAGCAGCTTATATCCGCTGAGATTACTTTATCAACGTGAAATTCAAATTGTTCCAGTTTCGGGATTGATATACTGCCATCGGGATTATTTATAATTGTCGGACCTCCAGAGAATACATTTCGTATAAGACTGTTTTCAAATAAATTAGTAAAATCATATTCATTGGAATCAAATAAAGCATTGAATCTATGGTTTTCGTAAGTGAATTCTGTAGATCCCTTTGTTGGATAAATAATTGTTTTCAGCATTCCCATTTTAGAATAAATTTCGTTTACTTTTCTGTTGGCTGTACCTGCCAAGTCCCTGCTGTTATTCTCGAATTTAAAATATATTTTCGGGATCAGCTCGTTGTTAGAAGTTTCACCATTGTAGTAACCAAAATAATCCTGTGCAAAGCTTAGTCTGCTGGGTAATTCTCCGGGATAATATTCAAAACTGTATTTTTTGACATCATTCAGATTATAATCTTTTTCAATAACATTATTAAGTTTTAATCTTAAGGTATATTTATCAAATGTATTTATAAATAAATTGTGATTATCTCTCGAATTGTCAGGCATTTTACTTTGAACCTCTTCATTAAAATAAGAATAGGAGAGCTGCCATTTTTTTACAGGTCTATTTTTAATATTAAGATCAATCGAGGCTAAAGAAAATCTGTCATTATCCAATCTTGGGGTTGTGTTCTGATTGAAAATAACTTCAGTATCATTATATACTATTTTGCTTAACACTTTATCCTGTATAGTAGTGATATTATAAGCCGAGTAAGTAATATTATTTTTGTGTAGAAAAATTTCTTCTGTCAAAGGATATATTGGCACTTTTAATCCCGGAACATCAGGATTAAACAGGTATTCTTCTCCATGTAATGAACCTGGTTTCGGATAAACTCTGTTAAATTTATATTTGTACTGTGATGTAATATTAACATCATTTGGTAAATTATTATAATTGTTTTCATAATAGAACCGTACCGTCCTGTTTTCTGAAGTTTCAATTTTTGTCAGCAGCCATGTATTGATTGTTGGCGGAGGAGAATCAGAAGGAGTATTATCATTGCTAATGAATTGATTGGACAATTCTTCGATAACCGCAGTATAATTCATATTATCTTTTGAGTTGCCAAAAAAGAACTTATTCCCATAATTATCAATAATTATAAAATCAATGATAAAGCCATTCGCATTAATATTGGGTATGATTTTATAATCATCTAAAGGCAGTTGTACAAACTTCTGAGTGCTATAATCATAGGTAAATGAGAATGACTTACCAAAAAGGGTTACATGATAAAAATCCGGCTCCAGATCTAAAAGTCCCACATTATTATTTATCCAATTGTCTGATGGTGTATTAAGGTTACCATACACACTGCTGGTGTAAAAATGCTGGTTAGCCAGATTGATATTTTGATTGAAACTGCTGTCATTATAATTATCGATCTTTCCGTTTATAGTTCTATTGATGGAAGATGTTGAACTTAAATTCCATCCCAAACCAACAGAACTCGCCATTTCATTTACTTTTATACCTTGGGTATTGTATAAAAGATGAATGGGAATATTTATGTTTTCATTTACATTCAACTCATATAAAGGTAAACTTACATTCACAGATCCTGTAGATAGATTTACATTTTTATCCAGAAAACTTCCTAAAGACGAAATTTCTGGAGATTTCGGAATAAAATTGATCTTTTCTTGTGCTACCAGTTTATTATTAATCAATATTAATAATAAAGGTGCTGCAAATAGTTTCATTGCTTTCTTCATCATGTTTATTTTTTAATCATTTTGGCATTCGCCGTTTTATCATTGGTTTTCACCACCACCAAATACGCCCCCTGAATCAGAGGCTGGGTATTGATCTTGGTGATCTTATTTTTTGTCTTTACCGTTTCAAGCTTTCTTCCGCCCATATCGTACACTGCAATTTCTGCTTCAAACGCTCCCTCTCTCAAGCCCTCAAATCCAAGTTCCACATATACATAATCCGTTACCGGGTTCGGGTAGATCTTAATGTCCTGCTTTTCGATCAGCTGGTCAACCTGTTTATCCCCAAGCTTCACGATTTTCCAGTTTTCTTTTCCCAGTTCCTCTGCGCTGGTTCCTGCGAGTACAATCGATCCGTCACGGTTCAGCTTAATATCAGACAGTCTTTCCTCTTTTTTTCGGGATTCTCCTTTTACGTGCTTTCTCCACTGCTCATTTCCGTTCTGGTCGAGATATAGCATCCAGAAAGTCTCATCATCATTTTCAATCCTGCCTTCCGCCTGTGTGTAACCACCAAGCAGAATCCCTTTGGACGTTTTGTCATCCGAAGAATGCAGTACACTCATCCCCATCAGAACATCCTGGTTCTTGAAATTGTAGGATTTCTGCCACTGCTCATTTCCATTTAAATCAATAGCAACCAACCATAAATCTGTTCCCTCTTCAATACCTACTGTTTTGTTTCCTGATCTTTCCGATCTGGATTCCCCTCCGATCAGGTAGCCTGTTGAAGTAAGGGCAAGTGTTCTTAAATGATCATCACCTTTTCCTCCGAAGTTCTTTTCCCACTCAATCTTATTTTCCTTTGAAATTTTGACTACCCAGAAATCCGCCTCGCCATAGTTTTCTGTCTTTTTTGAACCGCCCAGATTGCTTCTGGAATAGATCCCTAACAATGCTCCGCCATCTTTGGTGGGAATCATTTTTTCCACTTCATCCAGCCCTTTTCCGCCTAAAATCAATTGGGATAATTCCTTCCCGTTTTTATCCAGCCGTACCACCAGAACATCTTTGGAGCCGTAACCTTTCGGTGAGTTCTGCACATTGCCAACGACAAAGAATCCCATATCTGTGGTCTGAATCACCGCCCGTGCCTCTTCATCTGCAGCACTGCCAATGGTTTTCTGCCATAATTCATCGCCAAACTCATTGATTCTGATGAGCCAAAAATCAGATCCGCCTTTGGAATCATCTTTTTTATCAAAACCTTTTGAAGAACTGGAAGTCGCAAGTACTGCAAATCCTCCATCCTGGGTGCTGACCGTGGAAGCTGCCATATCGTGGTTGTTGCCCGAGAAATATTTTTCCCAGACAGTTTCTCCCTGCTGATTTAGTTTCATCAAACGAAGATCGTAACCGTTGTTCTGCTTTTGACTGCCAAATGATGGTTGACTGTTGTCGGAATGGATGCTGCTGCCTGTAATTAAATACTGCTGGTCAATCGTGGTGGTAATTTGCGATAGGAACTCCTGGGTGTAAGACGGGATGTCTTTCTGCCACACCACTTCCTGGGCAGAAGAAAAACCTCCCAGGAGTACGCACAAAAGAAATGCGCCTGAATAATTTTTTTTCATTGTGAATATCAAATTTTAAGTTGCTAATATATTTTTAATTGTTTGTTACTTGCAATCCGTAAAAACCCCATATTTTGGGTTTGGATTTATCAGAATGCTTTTAGCCTGACCGGTTGTTTATTTTCATTTTGCTTGTTTTAAATGTTATTCTTTTTCATGCAGCAAAGATATATTCGCAGAACGGCAGAACATGTCGTATTTTATTGAAATACATTTCAACTGCAAATAAT
>NZ_FTOV01000029.1 GCF_900156825.1 Chryseobacterium gambrini
CTTAACGGGTTTCAGGACGGGTTCGGGAAACTCTGTGATGAGCTGGCAAAAGTGGTGGTTTCTATCGGGGTAACCCCTGACGTTCCGGCAATCATGCAGATTAAAAATGATATTGTCAACACCAATAATCAGGCATTAAACAAAATTTTAACCTAAAAATTATGAATGATATCCTACTGAATGACGACAACGATATTTCCATTGTAAACGGTGATTTTCATATTGGAGAATCCGGACAGCAGGAAATTGAAAGCCTACTCATTGCCTTTAAAGGGGAATTTAAAAATACCCCGCTTCTGGGCGCAGAACTGCCCCGAATGCTCAAGGCAAGAAATACCCGCCAGGGGATTACCCGTGAGGTCAACGAACAGCTAAAATATGACGGCTTTACCCGCATTGACTTCAAAATTGAAGATGCTGAAAATTTCACCATAAACGCCCAAAGAGATGCCCCTTAATAAAGCCCAGCTCATCCAAAGGCTTATTACGATGTTACATAAGCCATCAACGACCGGTAATGTAGAAACCGCGGCTCAGGAACTGGCGGATGCCATCGAGGAATATGTAAAAAGCGGAACTGTGACCGGAATTTGCGGAGGTGCCGGAAGTTCTTTAACGCAGGGAAAAGTAACATAATGAAAACAATTGTTTTAACTCATCAGACTATTCTGGACATTGCAATTCAATACACAGGAACCGTGGAAAACTGCTTTGCCATCGCCGTGGCTAATGGCTTGTCGGTTTCGGACGTATTATCTGCAGGATTACCCCTTGAAATTCCTGAAGATGTATTTAAAAATACGGACGTCCTGAATTATTACGATGCCAAGAACATACAGCCTGCAACGGGCTGGTCAGCCGAACAGGACAGCGAAATACCAACATTAAAAGGGATTGGCTATATGCAGATTGCAAACGGTTTTAAAGTAAGCTAATATGAACAGTACACTTCAGGAACTCATCGGACTTATCCTTTCGCTAAAAGAGGCAAACCCTTTTTTACAGGGGCTGACCTCCAATTCTAAAACAGCAGTCTGGCGCAATATGCTGGAAACGGTGGCTTTTATGATTTTTAATTTTCAGGAAGCCCTCAGATTGCACATGAAAGAAATTGACGATAAAATCGCTGCCCAGAAAGTTCCCAATGAAAAATGGTACCGCGAGCAGGCACTCCGGTTTCAGTATGGGTTTGAACTGGATCCGCTTTCCTACACCGGGGAGTTTCTCCCAACCTATGAAGACGGAAACGGAAATATCATTACCGCAACACAGCAGGAGATCGAAGATTCAAAAATTATAAAGTATGCTTCGGTTACTGCCAATATCAGCGGAAACGGGGTAAAAAAAATATCCATGAAAATTGCCGGTGAAAATATGGACGAGGTGATTTCAGATGAAAAAGCCCTTGCTTTTAAATCGTATATCGAAAGAATACAGGCGACCGGAGACAATATTGTGGTGGTGAATTTCCTGCCGGATATTCTTTTATTAAAATACAGGATCTGTTTCGATCCCTTACTCCTGCATCCGGACGGCATGAGCATTCTGACGGCGGAGTATCCCGTTAAAATTGCCATTGAGAATTTTTTAAAAAACCTGCCATTTAACGGTGAGCTTTCTGTCGAAGCCTTGGAAAATGTTATTCAGGAAGTGAACGGCGTAAGAGACCTGCAAAAATTAGAGGTTTCGAGCCAATGGATCGAACCGGGAACCGGGTATGGATTATTCCAACCCGTTGAGATCAGCAGAATCCCCAAATCAGGGCGGTTTAAAATTGAAGACTGGAGCGGAATAGAATACATTAATTATCAGCCTGCCGAGTAATGAAAGATGAGTTATTTAATATCAGTTATAAACAGTTAGCCCTATGGTGGCTGCCTACTTCCAGGAGAAAACCGGTAACCCTTCATTTTTTGTGGTGCCTGATTTTCCCTCTTGAAGCATTATATATTGAGTTTCTGAAAAGAAGAAAACAGAATTTAATTAAAATGAATTTCAATTATCAGAAATTCTCCATGGAAAGAAGGCTTAATGATGCTTTTGATCCATTGGAAAGAAGGATCCGGATTGTAAATGCCGTACAGTATGAAGGAGTTTATTTGTATACCGAAGCCGAGGACAATCTCTATTTTTCCAAAACCCGGTGGCTTTACGGGGATGAAAATCCTCTGTACCTGCGAACGGAAGCGGAATTGTATTCAGAGTACGATTTTATCGTCAGGATTCCCGGCACGCCGATCAATATGCATCAACTCAGAGCCGAGATTGACTTTTACAAATTAATAAGCAAACGCTACAGCATAGAAATCATACCATAATGAGAATTAATATCCAATTTCTTCAGACCGGCGGTGTTCCCCTCACCAACGATTTAATGGACGTGCTCCAGGAAGCATACACCATCTTCAATGTTTTGGGGGATGTAGCCGGGCATTTAACGATTCTCTCGGGCTGTACGCCCACCGGGCAGAGCGTAAGCCCCGGTATTGTGGTGATCAACGGGGACGTCCTCTATTTTGAGGGCGGGCTGGTCACTGCTTCGGTGTATATCCATACGGCGCAGATCACCAAAACGTTTCAGGATCAGACCGATAAAATACTGATCGAAAAGAAAACGGTAAAATTCGGACTTTCTGCTCCTGACAATATGTGGAACTGGGGCGACTTTAAAAGACTGGACACGTTAAAGGTCATGATGGAAAAAATCAATGCCGCCGCAACGCAAGCCGACCTGAACGATATTAAAACAAGGCTTGACAAAGTAGAGCTCAAGACCGCTCCCATTGTTAACGGGGGGATTGCATGGTTCTGGCGTAAGCCCCTTTCTGAGATTCCGGCGGGTTGGAAACCCTGCACGGATTTTAAAGGAAAGACCATTTTCGGGCTTGATCCCAACGATCCTGTTTTTTCAACCCTGGGAACCACGGTCGGCAGCCACAGTAAAACCATCACCCAGAATAATATTCCGGATTATGTGATCCCTTTTTACGGAGCCACCAACAGCGGGCAGACCGCCGTGGGGAATGACCTTTCCGTTATCAAATGGAACGGGAAAGCCCCGGACGGATTCTATGACCATACCTACGGGATCAATTCCGGGGGAAAGGGAATGCCCATGGATGTCCTGAACCGCGGGGTCATTGTCGATTTTATAGAACCTGATTTTCAATAATATTTTACACCTCATGGCAACACCTTTAAATACACTTTTAAGCTGGTTTGAAACCGGGGATTTTCCCACACAGGCACAATTTCAGGCTTCATGGTCTTCATTCTGGCATAAGGATGAGTCCATCCCCATGTCGCAGGTTAGCGGGCTTGTCGGGCTTTTTGAACAGACGGCAAGCGCGCAAGCCCTCAGCAGCCATCTCAATGATTCGAATGCGCACGCCGGATACCTCGCAAAACTGGACGCTTCGAACCTGACCGCCGCCCATGTCAATGCATGGAAAAACAGGCTGGGCGTAGATGAGATTCCTGCCAATACCGCTCTGGTGGATACGGGACAGAGCCAGTCGGTATACAATAAAGAGCAGATCAATTCCCTTTGTATGCTGCTGGAAAACTATGTTAACAGCGACGGGAAAATTATCTCCGGAATGATTGAGGCGTTAGGTTTAACCGAGCTTATTACGGTAACACAGACTTCGTTAGCTTCTTTCATGGCTGATCATGCCAATTATACCTATGAAAAAAATGATATCATTGCCATTCCTGACGGAGCGGGAAATTATTCTTTATACATCTATAAAGGAGGCAGCAAAACCTCGGCTGATAATTATATTCCCACCGGATTAACGAATCTCACCATTGCAATGGTTCAGGGCTTACAGGCAGCTTTGGACGGCAAAATGAATAAGCCGACCGCAAGCGGAAATTATTACGCAAGGTATTTTCTCGGGCAGGTTTCATGGGCTGCCATTAATCCTGCTTCCGGTTACCTGCTGTTCTGGAACGGAAATGATTTTACAGGATCCCGCATTTATACAGACGGTACGAAATTCGGGATCGGTACAACGGCACCTGCTGAAATGCTGCATCTCAGCAATGGAAGGATCCGGAGTAAAGCAGTGGTTTTCGATGAAAATACGGAAACCCTGCCGTATCAGATCACGCACTCAAACAGGCGTTATTATGGCTCGGATTTAACCGGAGCAGCCAGAATGTTTATGTACAGGGATTACGCAGACTATAAAGCACTTTGGGAAGGCTTTACCGACGCACAGAAAAATGAAATAAAAACGATCGCAAACGGTGGCTGGACGACCAATACCATGAGTGTAGCCATTATAACCCCGCCAATTGCGGCGAAACAGGATACAGCACAGTGGTTTGTAATGAGGGGTGCCAATCTGAATCTGAATCCCGCAGGTTTTGCCGTGTATCTGGTAGATGCAGGAGGTACTGAGTTTCAGGTTCCCAACAGTCAGGTGCAATTATATACCAGCGGTTTAGACCTTTCCTTCTGGTATAATTTTAAAGATCTCGCTTTGGGAACCTATAAGGTTAAGCTCTGGAACGGCGCGGCTTCTTATACAACCGGGGCAAGTGTTACCATTACTCTGGTTTCTAATGTAATCCCGATTGATTTTTCAGGGATGACGTGGGAGAAAGCGTCAACCACTCCGGCACAGGTCAACAACACCATCAATGCCTCCGGTACCACGGTAAGCCATTATCCAAATTCAGGCAATGCACCATATACTGAATTTGAAACGGTTGTATGTGCAGCCAAGTCGGGTACAATAATTTCGGATAATGAAAATTTTTATTTGAAAGCTTCTGTTACGGTAGGTTCAGGACGTTTAACAAGCTGGGGGAATATCATCGGTGTCGGTCTTTCTTCCAATCCTCTGACTTTGGTAAACAGCAGTCAGGCATTTTCTAAAATAAAACAAAATAATGACTCCAGTTCAGTGAAATATGGCTGGGCGGATATATCGTCATCTGTGATATCGGGAGGCTTCAATGTAGGACAATTCCAATCCATACCCTACGAAGTGATGATTATGAGAAACCAGGGCATTTATACCATTATCGTTTCCACCGGTTCAGTATCGGCAACTTTTGTAAAAAGTGGTTCAAACGGAGCTTTGTCTTTGTTGTATTACGGATTCAGTGCGGCAGATATTGACGGGATTACGCCTCCCACGGCGTGTACATCCAGTGTAAGTTTCATTGAAGGTTATAAATTTTAATAAATAAGATCATGAATACTGAATTAATAGTAACGCCTGAAGTGCAGGCAGTATTAGACGCCATAAAAAACACCGGTAAATCATGGCATGAAATGATGCTTCCGGATCATCCGATGTATCCGCAGTTTGCAAGGAAATTAGTGGTAACAGGTTTTAATACTCCGGATATGGAAGGCGGGGAAGACCGTATTTACGTCAATGTCCGCCAGTACCTGATTATAAAGGACGGCAATATCATCCATAAACGGTTAAAAATGCCAGACTGGATGATCCATGAAGGAAATGTGGAACAGGTCATGGGAAAGGACGGTTTTTTAAAAGGCATCTACAGGACAACGGATGATGACGGACAGGTTACCGACGAAAAAGAAGCCATACTAAAAGCTCCGTCTGTACAGTATATCCGCTTTCTGATCAAAACAAAAGCCGCCCATCTGGTGGATATTTTACAGCAGTTTATGGGGCTGTATACAGAACTTTTTGATAAAGAAATTAACGAAATATAACAATGAAAGAATTGATAACGGAACCTGTGGTTGCCTTTCTCGGAGCCCTTTTGACAGGACTGGCAGGATTTATATTCGGAAAGAGAAA
>NZ_FTOV01000030.1 GCF_900156825.1 Chryseobacterium gambrini
GATATTTTATTTTAAATTAATTTAGAAAAAACTTAAAATAAAACTTGCTCAGAATAAAAAGATTTGTATCTTTGCAGTCCCTAAACGGGGAAGCGCAGGAGTGAGGGATTGAATGGCAGAGAGGGGTTAAGGTTAGTAAAAAAAACTTTAAAATTTTCTTCAAAACATTTGGTCAGAATAAAATAAAGTATTACTTTTGCACTCGCAAATACGAAACGAAAACGACAGAGAATTAGTTTTGTAAGAAGCGAAAGATTTGAAGATCATTGACATACAATATAACAACCAAGTAAGGAAAAACTAAAGCGTTAAAAAACTTTGAGTGAGTCAGACAAACATACAATGGAGAGTTTGATCCTGGCTCAGGATGAACGCTAGCGGGAGGCCTAACACATGCAAGCCGAGCGGTAGAGATTCTTCGGAATCTTGAGAGCGGCGCACGGGTGCGGAACACGTGTGCAACCTGCCTTTATCTGGGGGATAGCCTTTCGAAAGGGAGATTAATACCCCATAATATAATGAGTGGCATCGCTTATTATTGAAAACTCCGGTGGATAGAGATGGGCACGCGCAAGATTAGATAGTTGGTGAGGTAACGGCTCACCAAGTCAATGATCTTTAGGGGGCCTGAGAGGGTGATCCCCCACACTGGTACTGAGACACGGACCAGACTCCTACGGGAGGCAGCAGTGAGGAATATTGGACAATGGGTGAGAGCCTGATCCAGCCATCCCGCGTGAAGGACGACGGCCCTATGGGTTGTAAACTTCTTTTGTACAGGGATAAACCTATTTACGTGTAAATAGCTGAAGGTACTGTACGAATAAGCACCGGCTAACTCCGTGCCAGCAGCCGCGGTAATACGGAGGGTGCAAGCGTTATCCGGATTTATTGGGTTTAAAGGGTCCGTAGGCGGATCCGTAAGTCAGTGGTGAAATCTCATAGCTTAACTATGAAACTGCCATTGATACTGCGGGTCTTGAGTAAGGTAGAAGTAGCTGGAATAAGTAGTGTAGCGGTGAAATGCATAGATATTACTTAGAACACCAATTGCGAAGGCAGGTTACTATGTCTTAACTGACGCTGATGGACGAAAGCGTGGGGAGCGAACAGGATTAGATACCCTGGTAGTCCACGCCGTAAACGATGCTAACTCGTTTTTGGTTTTTCGGAATCAGAGACTAAGCGAAAGTGATAAGTTAGCCACCTGGGGAGTACGAACGCAAGTTTGAAACTCAAAGGAATTGACGGGGGCCCGCACAAGCGGTGGATTATGTGGTTTAATTCGATGATACGCGAGGAACCTTACCAAGACTTAAATGGGAATTGACAGATTTAGAAATAGATCCTCCTTCGGGCAATTTTCAAGGTGCTGCATGGTTGTCGTCAGCTCGTGCCGTGAGGTGTTAGGTTAAGTCCTGCAACGAGCGCAACCCCTGTCACTAGTTGCCATCATTCAGTTGGGGACTCTAGTGAGACTGCCTACGCAAGTAGAGAGGAAGGTGGGGATGACGTCAAATCATCACGGCCCTTACGTCTTGGGCCACACACGTAATACAATGGCCGGTACAGAGGGCAGCTACACAGCGATGTGATGCAAATCTCGAAAGCCGGTCTCAGTTCGGATTGGAGTCTGCAACTCGACTCTATGAAGCTGGAATCGCTAGTAATCGCGCATCAGCCATGGCGCGGTGAATACGTTCCCGGGCCTTGTACACACCGCCCGTCAAGCCATGGAAGTCTGGGGTACCTGAAGTCGGTGACCGTAACAGGAGCTGCCTAGGGTAAAACAGGTAACTAGGGCTAAGTCGTAACAAGGTAGCCGTACCGGAAGGTGCGGCTGGAACATCTCATTTTAGAGCGTTGAAGAACGTTAAACAAAATTAGTGTAGCAATACACAAAGCACTTACTTAAAGTAAAGCTTTAGTTTTTTATTTGGTTGGTTTATAAGGAAAGTAAAAAGTTAAAAGTAAAAAGATCCAAGTGTAAAAGTGAGGAATATAAAAATTACTTATTACCGATTACTTATTACTTATAAATATATATAAATACAAAACCCACTAGAAATTAGTAAAAGGGAAAGAGATTGAGAAATGAAGAAGGGGAAAAGTATATTACTTATTACTCATCACCCATTACTCATACAAAGTCTCGTAGCTCAGCTGGTTAGAGCGCTACACTGATAATGTAGAGGTCGGCAGTTCGAGCCTGCCCGAGACTACTAATTAAGGCGGCTGGCAAATAGCTTATGTCTGATGGCAAAAAATCCAGAAGCAATTAGCAAGAAGCCAACAGCACCTAGAGGGGGAATTAGCTCAGCTGGCTAGAGCGCCTGCCTTGCACGCAGGAGGTCAAGGGTTCGACTCCCTTATTCTCCACAGTTTTGGAAGTTTGATTTAAAAGTTACGATTGGAGCCAAAAACAATAATTGTTCATCAGACTGAAGAGAAGAAATTAAGATCATTGACATTAACGGTAAAGACATCACAAAGAGAAAACCGAGCACTTATAAGTGCTTGAGTAACCTAAAAATAGGAAAGAAATCGTTAAGGGCGTATGGCGGATGCCTAGGCTTTCAGAGGCGAAGAAGGACGTGGTAAGCTGCGAAAAGCTGCGGGGATTGGCACACACGAATAGATCCGCAGATGTCCGAATGGGGCAACCCGGCATGTTGAAGACATGTCACCCAGCAATGGGAGCAAACCAGGAGAACTGAAACATCTAAGTACCCTGAGGAAAAGAAATCGAAGAGATTCCGTAAGTAGTGGCGAGCGAAAGCGGATTAGCCCAAAAGTCTTTATATGTTTAAAAGAATGTTCTGGAAAGAACAGCCATAGAGGGTGATAGCCCCGTATTTGAAAGGCATACATAGATGATAAATGAGTAGGGCGGGACACGTGAAATCCTGTCTGAATATGGGGGGACCATCCTCCAAGGCTAAATACTCCTGAAAGACCGATAGTGAACAAGTACTGTGAAGGAAAGGTGAAAAGCACTTCGAATAGAAGGGTGAAATAGAACCTGAAACCGTACGCCTACAAGCGGTCGGAGCAGATTAATTCTGTGACGGCGTGCCTTTTGCATAATGAGCCTACGAGTTAATTTTACTAGCGAGGTTAAGGACTTCAGGTCCGGAGCCGGAGCGAAAGCGAGTCTGAATAGGGCGCATAGTTAGTAGGATTAGACGCGAAACCTTGTGATCTACCCATGGGCAGGTTGAAGCTTTGGTAACACAAAGTGGAGGACCGAACCGGTTGACGTTGAAAAGTCTTCGGATGACCTGTGGGTAGGGGTGAAAGGCCAATCAAACTGGGAGATAGCTCGTACTCTCCGAAATGCATTTAGGTGCAGCGTCGTATATAAGTTTATTAGAGGTAGAGCTACTGATTGGATGCGGGGGTTTCACCGCCTACCAATTCCTGACAAACTCCGAATGCTAATAAATGTTCTACGGCAGTGAGGGCATGGGTGCTAAGGTCCATGTCCGAGAGGGAAAGAACCCAGACCAACAGCTAAGGTCCCCAAATTTCTGTTAAGTTGAAGCAACGCGGTTGGACTGCATTGACAGCTAGGATGTTGGCTTGGAAGCAGCCATTCATTTAAAGAGTGCGTAACAGCTCACTAGTCGAGCGGTCCGGCATGGATAATAATCGGGCATAAACAGAATACCGAAGCTATGGATTTATAATTAATTATATCTGGTAGGAGAGCATTCTATCGGCGCTGAAGCAGTATCGTGAGGTATTGTGGAGCTTATAGAAAAGAAAATGTAGGCATAAGTAACGATAAAGGGGGCGAGAAACCCCCTCACCGAAAGACTAAGGTTTCCTCAGCCATGCTAATCAGCTGAGGGTTAGTCGGGACCTAACGCGAACCCGAAAGGGGTAGTGGATGGACAATGGGTTAATATTCCCATACTTGCTCACACTAAAAAGGGGACGGTTCGACGTAGCTATTGAAGACGGACGGAAGTGTCAAGGCCTAGCCTTCGGGCGAAGCTGTTATAGTGAAATCGGATCCAAGAAAAGCCGAAGTGAAGCAACCCGTACCAAAACCGACACAGGTGGTCGAGGAGAGAATCCTAAGGTGCTCGAGTGAGTCGTGGCTAAGGAACTAGGCAAAATAGTCTCGTAACTTCGGAAGAAGAGACGCCAACAGCAATGTTGGCCGCAGTGAAGAGGCCCAGGCGACTGTTTATCAAAAACACAGGACTCTGCTAAATCGAAAGATGCTGTATAGGGTCTGACACCTGCCCGGTGCTGGAAGGTTAAGGAAGGGCGTTAGCGTAAGCGAAGCGTTTGACTGAAGCCCCAGTAAACGGCGGCCGTAACTATAACGGTCCTAAGGTAGCGAAATTCCTTGTCGGGTAAGTTCCGACCTGCACGAATGGTGTAACGATCTGGGCACTGTCTCAGCCACGAGCTCGGTGAAATTGTAGTATCGGTGAAGATGCCGATTACCCGCAATGGGACGAAAAGACCCTGTGAACCTTTACTATAACTTCGTATTGACTTTGAGTAAGTAATGTGTAGGATAGGTGGGAGACTTTGAAGCAGGCACGCTAGTGTTTGTGGAGTCAACGTTGAAATACCACCCTTTACTTACTTGGAGCCTAACTTCTTTCAGAAGGACATTGCGTGGTGGGTAGTTTGACTGGGGTGGTCGCCTCCAAAAGAGTAACGGAGGCTTTCAAAGGTACCCTCAGCACGCTTGGTAACCGTGCGTAGAGTGTAATGGCATAAGGGTGCTTGACTGTGAGACCAACAAGTCGATCAGGTGCGAAAGCAGGACATAGTGATCCGGTGGTTCCGTATGGAAGGGCCATCGCTCATAGGATAAAAGGTACTCCGGGGATAACAGGCTAGTCTCCCCCAAGAGCTCACATCGACGGGGAGGTTCGGCACCTCGATGTCGGCTCGTCACATCCTGGGGCTGGAGAAGGTCCCAAGGGTTGGGCTGTTCGCCCATTAAAGTGGCACGCGAGCTGGGTTCAGAACGTCGTGAGACAGTTCGGTCTCTATCTATTGCGGGCGTTAGATGTTTGAGAGGGCTTGATTCTAGTACGAGAGGACCGAATTGAACAAACCTCTGGTGTATCAGTTGTACCGCCAGGTGCACCGCTGAGTAGCTATGTTTGGAAGAGATAAGCACTGAAAGCATATAAGTGCGAAACTCGCCTCAAGATGAGACATCTTTTAAGGGTCGTGGGAGATGACCACGTTGATAGGCTACAGGTGTAAAGTTGGTAACAGCATAGCCGAGTAGTACTAATTACCCGTAGATTTATAGCCTATTCATAAGTAATGAGTAATAGGTAATGAGCAATCATGCTTATCATAACTTAGCTTAAGTATTTATAAGTGCAACACTGGTTTTGCCTTTGTGATGAAATTTACCGATAAAAAGCTAATGGCCAATGGCAATAAGCCAATAGCCAACAGCTATATACAACCTTTAGGGTGGTTTTAGCGGTGGGGCTCACCTGTTCCCATTCCGAACACAGAAGTTAAGCCCACCAGCGCCGATGGTACTGCGAAAGCGGGAGAGTAGGTCGCCGCCAGTTTTTATTTAAAAGTCTCATAGATTAAATTCTATGAGACTTTTTTTTTGCGCA
>NZ_FTOV01000031.1 GCF_900156825.1 Chryseobacterium gambrini
AATTCTGAACTGCAGTTTTTGCCGACTTCAGAAGGATTTTACGATTACATAAAAAATCAATATATTTACCAGTATAAAGATCACTTGGGAAATACAAGGGTAAGTTTTGGGAAAAACAGCGCAGGAGTTCTAGAAATTGTGGATGCTAATGATTATTATCCTTTCGGAATGAATCATTTGAAGAGTGGAAATTCATTCTTTGGATCAAGTTCGTATAAGAATTACAAGTACAATGGGAAGGAGCTTCAAGAAACGGGCATGTATGATTATGGAGCAAGGTTTTATATGGCGGATATCGGACGATTTGGAGTTTTGGATAGATTTAGTGAGAAATTCCCATTTAATACGCTTTATAGTTATGCTTCAAATAATCCAATTTTATTTATTGATAAAAATGGAGATTATGCAGTATCTGTTCATTATGACATAACCTATAGGCAAATGCTAAATTTGGGATACTCGGCAAGTAGAGCCGATTTAATCGCTCATTATTCAAGTACATATGCAGATCATCCCAGCTCAGGTGTTTTGCATACTGATAATATACTCCATAATAAAACTGGAATTGTTACAGAATATAGAAAAGGAATAGATTATAGCATAACAGCAAAGTCCCAAGACGAAGCTAATAGCAAATGGCATTCAATGATGAGCAATGAAGAGGCTGAGAACGGGATGACTGAATATCAGGCAATGTTAAGAGGTTTAAGTTTTGGTTGGAATAATATATTCACATATGCAAATTCGTCAGATGATTCAAAAATTGGAAATCTAGGTCAAGGTTTACATGCATTGCAAGACGCTATAGCTCATAAAGGTGTAAAAACAGACGATCATTTAGGGTACAATTTTTCGTCAGGCAAAAAACTAACAAATGATATGTATGGATCAACCACAGAAGCTGCACTCCTTACTAAATCAGCTCTTATTGTTGTAAGTGTTATTAGAGGAGAGAAAATAGATTTTAAAAAAGGAGAAACTTTAGATTTTCGAGGTATGTCTAAAAATCAATTTAATCAGTTTGTACAAGCCTTATTAAAGCAAGGATTTCAAGGAATAATAAAAAATAGATAAATGAAAATAATATTGAGTATTTTACAGTTTGTTTGTGTTGCACTTTTTTTGATTTTTGTTTTTTATCTATTCATGATATTGGGAAGTAGTCACAAAGTTCCACTTCAAACTTATCTTAAAATAATAACCACGATTATGATTTCAGTAGTTCTTTATTTTTATATTCGTTATATTAAAAGAAAAAGCCAATCCTGATCTCGGGGATTTGTAATCAGTGAGCAATAATAAAAGAAGGCTGTATCACAACTAGTGAAAACAGCCTTTTTTATGTTTTTTCTCGGCCTCGTGTCTGAGAATGGTTTTTGTACAGCGATTCTCAACCCACATCATTGAATTATGAGACTGCCTCTTGTTTTTTATAGCGCGGCTACGTTTCTATTGAAGAAGTCTTTAAATTTTTGCAGTGAGCATTATTTTTATGTTAATAAATTTTGTGGAAATAAATAGAAGATACGAATCTGTCTGGAAGGAGAACTTATTTGGATTTGGAAGGAAACGTGCCTAATAATAAAACAGTAAACGGAAAGCAAATGGGAAGAAGTCAAGCTGAATATAATCAAGTAACTCATTTTAATAATATAGATTAAATATGTCAAAAAAAATTATTGTTCCAAAGAGTAAAGAAGCTGAAATTGCATTGGATTACGATGCAGTAAGTCCGGATCAGATCGTGGAATTAAATATAACAAATGATGAATTCAAAAAATTATGGGATGATGGCGTCTTTATTTTAATTAATAAAATAGCAAATAGCAATATTGATGATTTTGAAGACGAGCATATTACAAATTTAGAATCTATACATAATTCATTAAATGAATTAAAAAAAAGTGCTAATGGCTCGGATGAAATCAATGAAATGTTTGAGCTAGCTTTATCGTATGAAACTAGCATACATTTTTATTTCTAAGGTAACCTGATCTCGCGGATTTGTAATCCGTGAGCAATAATAAAGAACCCACCGCAATTGCGGTGGGTTTTGTGTTATAATAAAGCTACATTTTTATTAAAGAAGTCTTTAAATTTTAGTAGTGAGTATTATTTTTTATGTTAATAAATTTTGCAGAAATAATCAATATATTTACCAGTATAAAGATCACTTGGGAAATACAAGGGTAAGTTTTGGAAAAAACAGCGCAGAAGTTCTAGAAATTGTGGATGCTAATGATTATTATCCATTTGGAATGAATCATTTGAAGAGTGGAAATTCATTCTTTGGATCAAGTTCGTATAAGAATTACAAGTACAACGGTAAGGAACTTCAGGAGACTGGTGCATATGATTATGGAGCAAGGTTTTATATGGCTGACATCGGAAGATGGGGAGTCGTTGATCCACTTGCGGAGAAAAACAGAAGATTTACACCTTATAACTATGCTGTCAATAATCCAATACGTTTTATTGATCCTGACGGAAGATCAGAATCAGACTGGATTAGAAAAGATGGAAAGTGGCAGTATGATCCTAATGTTACTACGGTTGAACAAGCTGAAAAAATGAGAGGTGTAGACGGTTTTGCTAAGAATGGAACAGTTCTTTCAAATGCAAAAATTGGACCTGATGGAGAGTCTGGCTATGTAAGATTAAATGAAGGTGGAAAACCTGATTATTTGCCTGAGGGTGCATCTAATGCTTTAGTAGCTTTCTCTAATTCTATGCCGATGCTTTTTGGAGGGACGTGGGCAACTTGGTCTGGTCATGAAAATTTTTTCAGTTCTACAGGAGGAATAAATGATCCTGATAAAGAAACACTAAATAAGCTTAGGTCTGGTGATACAATTGAAGCCAACGATATGTTAGAAACTATATTTATGTTTTATGGCAGAAATACAAAACTTAGTGGTGGCAGTACAGGTTTTCAAGATGCTTTAGTCCAGTTTGGTCTTGATTCAGAATCAGCTTTAGGTATAAATAAGTCTATTTTTTATAATAATGATACTATTTATCTTGAAGATTACACATTTAAAAAGAATTCCATAGTTCCAATTGATACCACATATAAGACAATTCCTAGAAAGGGAGAAACTTCTGATAAAGCTAGAGAAAGGCTTTACAAAACGGCAGATTCATTAAAATCTTCAAAATAATTATGAATAAATTTATTTTATTATTTATCTTACTATTTATTGTTTCTTGTAAAAAAAGCGAAGAAGCTAAAAATTATAAAGATTTAAATTCAACAAAGTATTTTTCAATCTCAACTGATTTGAAAAATTTGAAAAATATTGAAAAGAATAAAGTAAATGATTCTTTATATAAAGTAAAGGGCATATTTAAAAATTATGCTATAAATGGTTATATAACTAACAATAATATTAGAATTAATTGGTGGAGTGCTTCCGATAATAAAACTAAGGAATTGCTTGCAAAATTGGAGTACAAATTGATAGATAATAAAGAATTTGTAAATCAATATATTTTATTTGAGAATAAAAGTATTGATACTTTAGGGAGTAAATTTTATTCTGTAAAGAAAAATGCAAATTCTGTAAGCTATAAATTTTATATGCCAAGTCAATTAAAAAAACTAAATTGTGAAGGAAAGTTAAATTATCATATTTATTCTAAAGGAACTGAACAAGCTCACTTACAGTGTAAGTGTATTAAAAATGCAAATATTTTCAATTGTGAATTTCCTATACCAAAAGATCTAAATATTAATGACATAACCATTCGAGGAAATTTTTGGGAAATGTTCCAATTAGAAAATGGCGATATTGGAGGGAATGACATTTATGTATTGGACACATTAAAATGACAGTACCCGCTCTCTCGGATTTGTAATCCGTGGGCAACAATAAATAACCCACCGCAAAGCGGTGGGTTTTGTGTTTTATAATAAAGCAAAACTTACTTATAGGCTTTTCTTGCATTAAAACAGAAACTTTTGAATACGATTCCCAAAACAGGCTGAAAAAGCATTATTATCAGGTGGATAATAATCCGCAGGAACTGCTTGAAGAAAACACCTACAACGATCTGTCACAGCTTGTGAACAAGAAAGTAGGAAATAATCTTCAAAGCATCGATTACACCTACAACATCCGCGGATGGATGACCAAGATCAATAATCCGGCAAACCTTACCGGAAAACTGTTCGGGTATAAAGTAAAATACAGTGAAGTGGAAGGGCTTGAAACGCCCAATACAGACTTTTCTACTCTGAAAGTAAAACCGAAATACAACGGCAATATTGCGGAAGTAGACTGGAGAACAGGAACAACCACAGGAGACAACCTGAGAAGATACGGCTATGTTTATGATGGAGTGAACAGATTACTGGCAGG
>NZ_FTOV01000033.1 GCF_900156825.1 Chryseobacterium gambrini
TGATGGGGAAGGTTTAAATGATTGTATTTGATCACACTGATTCCCTTATCCGGCATACTGATCATGTTTCCGTTCACATCATATCCGATGGTTTGTCCGCCGCCTTCGTATCCTGTTGCATTCTGTGCATAATCGTTGATGTTGGTAAGCCTGTTGCCGGTATTGCCGGAAGCATAGATGTATTGCAGGTTATCAATCATGGTCGGCGTTGTATTCCCATATTCCAGAACCGAGGTCCTGTACAGACTGGTGATATTTCCGTTCAGATCATACGCTAAAGACTCCGTATTCTCTTTACTGTTCGGGTTTTGGGGATTCTGGTAAAACCCTGCCGTTAACCTGTTAATTTTATCATAGGCATACCCGTATCTCTTCGGGGTTGTTGATGGATTTGCACCAATAGATTCTACGGCTCTCCAGTCTACTTCGGCAATATTCCCGTTGTATTTCGGGACAACATTCTTTCCTGAAAACTGAGCTGTATCCGGATTTTCGATCCCCTCGCGACTGGTATATTTTATCTTGTAGGAAAACAGTTTTCCTCCAAGATCGGTAGCCGCCATCTGGTTTTTGTTGATCTCCGTCATCCATCCGCGGATGTTGTAATCGTAATCGATGCTTTGCAGGGGTGCAGAACCCGATGTAGAGCCTACTTTCTTGTTCACAAGCTGAGACAGATCGTTGTAGGTGTTTTCGGCAAGCAGTTCTTCGGGATTATTGTCTACCTGATGGTAATGTTTTACCAACCTGTTCTGAGAATCGTACTCAAATCTTTCCTGTACCGTTACCCCGACTTCGCCCTGCTTTCTGAACTTCTGAAAAAATTTGAAGCCATACAGGAGATGAGCGAAGAAGACAAAGCTTTGGTAACAAGGTTTCTCGATCTTACCATAAGAGATTTTAATGCAAGAAAAGCCTATAAGTAAGTTTTGCTTTACTATAAAACACAAAACCCACCGCAAAGCGGTGGGTTATTTATTGTTGCTCACGGATTACAAATCCGCGAGAGCGGGTTTCTTACTTACCAGAGGTAATTATAGAATTCTGATTTTTAACATTCCTATTATATTTATATATTGAAGATATTTCAGAAAATATTTTAAACAATTGATTACTAGATAATTTCGATTCATTTAATTTATCAACTATACTACTAAAATCCTCATTTAAATCAACACTGTTAAATAAATAAATTTTCCCATCTTTTACTATTGAAAAATACTTTAAGGAATGAGGTGAAGTAGTTGATACTTCACAAATAAGCATTTTGTTTGAAGTTTTAAGTAACTCAGCAACATATATCATATTTGGGATGTCCTCTAAATTATGACTACTTGAAAAATTTTTTTTATGAATTAAAAAATTTATAACTTCTTGCTGATATGGTTTAATTTTAGAATCATTAATGTATTGAGCAGAAATAGTTGCTGATATGAGAGAAAAAATTAAATATAATATCTTATGGAGTTTCATTTTTTTTATTTATTTTTTTTATTTCTTCGATATGTTTCGCTGTTTCTGCATTAGGACGCACCTCTAAATCATTTGTTGTTTTTTTGATTAGATTCTCTCCCATTAATTTAAGGCTCTCTCTATCTGTTCCATGATTACCCTCATGAACTCCAATAGCACCAATTACAGTATCTATGCCCTCAGTTTTCCACAATTCAAACAAATTATTGGTATTATCAGCATTTTCGCCTCCAAATTTTGATCCTTCAGGTGCTGCTTTTAAATCCTCCATTGATTTTGCTATTGTAGCTTCAAAAATTTCCATTTTTGCATAAAGAGGAACAACTTCACCTGTTTTTCTGTCTAGAACTTGTAGCTTTTTAGGATAAGTAGTTTCGCCCCAATTTTCATTATCTGTTACTGTTTTATTAATAGTTAATTCAACCCCATATTTTACATCTCTCATTTTATTAAGTCTTCCTAATCCCGTTTCTGTTCTAGCCATTTGATTACCTATTCTTTTGGTATCTTCGGTTGCATTTTTACTCCATGTTAATGAGCCATCTTTATTTTGTTTATACGTCACCGCTTTACCATCCTTTCCAACTATCCATTCAGGTTGTCTTCCATCCGGATCAATAAACCTTATTGGATTATCAAATGCATAGGTATAAGGCGACCAACGTCTCATTTTTTCCGCGAGCGGATCCACGACGCCCCATCTTCCGATATCTGCCATATAAAATCTTGCACCGTAATCATACATGCCAGACTCCGTCTGTAATTCCTTGCCATTGTATTTATACTGGTAACTGCTTCCAAAACTGAAAGAAGTATTGTATCCTTCATGCTTCATCCCAAACGGATAATAGTTATTTTCTTCAAGAACTTCTGCGCCACTTCCACTGTTGAAATAACTTAAACGGATATTTCCCAAATGATCTGTGTAGTTGTAAATATACTTATTTTTTACAAAATCAAAATACCCTTCTGAAGTTGGAACAAATTTTAACTGAAAATCATTCGTAGGTATTCCGGATAATGGTGTCCAGTCATACTCATATTGAAACCCATCTAAGTAATCGGTGGTTCTGGTTCCCAAAGCATAAGCATAGGAAGGATCTTTATAATTATGTACTTTCCTGATCTTTGAGCCATCTGCTCTGTAAAGATAATTCGTATTTACATATACTTTATTGCTCCTGTCGTAACTTGCAAAATCACTGAACTTAATGTATTTCGGAAGAT
>NZ_FTOV01000034.1 GCF_900156825.1 Chryseobacterium gambrini
AAATTCCCTTCCACCATATCCGGATCGTTTTCTTCCTCTACATTGTAGACCACGTTTCCGGAGGAGTATTCCGGCTCCATTCTTACCATACGGGTGTATTTATTGGGTTTTTGCCTTTCGTCGGTCAGGACACTAAGCGGGTATTTGTATTTTTTGCAGGCGCGTCTGAGGGCTTTCTTTACCGGTCGGGTGTAAAATTGTTTTTCCATATACCAGATGATCCCCACCCCGGGGGGCAGGTTTTTCTCAACTTTGATCATCCATTCGAAAACGTCCTCCAGTTCACAGCGGCGCGTGAACCTTTTAATACAGTAGCGTTTGAACTTATCCTGTCCCCAAACCGATACGGCTTTAAAATCCGAGGTCTGGCTGTTTTCAAAACTCGGATCAAAATACCCGATGATGATATCCATTTTGGAGAGGTGCGGAAGTTTGGCAAAACGGAAATATTTGTTTTTAAAGATTTTCCCTTCAATATCCGTTTCGTGAAAGAATTCCTGCTTGGCAAGAACAGTTCCCGCCTTGGCAATTTTCCTCAGGAGTTCCTGTAATGAATACCGCTGCCACCAGGCAGGTTTTCCGTTTTCGATGGCTTTTACTTTGGAATGGTAAATGCCCTCTCTTTTCTTCGCTCCGGGTTTGGTATCTCCCACGATATTGGCAAGGATTGAATTATGATGAATACGGTTCCCGCCCATCGTGAAACGCGCCCCTTTGATACTGAGGGCAAAATACATGGCTCCTAAAATCTTTTTCACCACTTTATCCACCCTTTTGGGATTGTGGACAATGTCGTCATCGTCCACGTCATCCACCACACCGTAATTGGGACGTTTTTCGTTTTCCCTTGCCCCGCGCGGGGACTGGTCACGACCAAAGGCAAGAAACCGGATTCCATCTTTTGTGGTAAAATCCCCGTCCTCCCATGACCCGAAATTATACTGCTCCCCAAAATCGTGGGCAAAGAGTTTATTGTATTGCAGCTGTGCCTGAAGATCGGATAACAGGTTACACGCGTCGTCCTCATTTTTCCCCATCAAAAGCATTCCCGTTAATTGCTTATGAGCGATAAGCCACATGGGTATAATAATCGTCAGGTGAACGGACTTGGCGTGTTCCCGCGCCCATTCGGCAACCCCGAAAAAGTTCGGATCCGCAAGGCAGGCGTTGGCAAAATCTATATGGAAGTCTGCGCAGTCTGCATCGGCGTATAATTCAAAATAGGTTTTAACAAAATAATTATAATCGGTTAATGCCCTTTTAATTCGTAATTTTTGTGTTTCCTCGGTATCATTAAAGGCAACGGCGGCACTGTTCTGAACCTGTGAACAGAACTCTAACCATTCGTTATAATCCCTTTTGGTGATGGTGATTGCCGACATTACTTTTCCCCGATTTTATAGTCCACGTATTTTTTTTGCAAAAGGTTGATCTCCTTTGCCAGTTCTGCGTTTTGAGTAAAGGCGTACGTCGTGAAATCCTTAAATACATTAATGATCTGGCTGATGGTTACCTTTTTATTCGACAGCTTTTCAATGCTGTTGGCAATCTGAATAATATCATTGGGTTTGCTTTTGGGATCTTCACTCAGGGCATGCGCCTTTTTATACAGGTTTTCGATGATCTTTCGGGCGGTAACCGTTGATGCGCTTTTAAGCAAATCCCATTCGCCCTCGGTTTTCCATTTTCCCAGCGTTTTTTCTGTGACGTGAATGATTTCTGCGATTTCTTTCTGTGTTTTGTCCGTTTCCAGAAACAAGTCCTGAGCTATAGAATATTTCTCGTCATTGGTCAGCTTTTTCTTTTCATTCATCCGTAGGTATTTAATTTTTAATTCGGTCGGATGCAACCTCAATTTCCGGTTTCATTCCTTCTATATAGGAAGCAAAATTGCTTTATATAAGGACTTTACCGAAGCCGGCTGTTAGTGGCTGTATGAAAATATATAACCTCTAAATGAAAATATTCAGCCGCTAACCGTCAGCTTTTTTCGGGGTGTTTTTAAGCCAATCTTTGTCCTGTCAAAATCAAAGAAATGTCTAAAAAGCCCTTTCATTATGAACTCAAAAATCAGGTTTCCGGCAGTGCCGAAATCAGGATGTACGGGTACATCGGAAAATATGATGAGTTCGACTATAAAAGGTTTCAACAGGTTTTCAGGGATGCACTGCAAACTCATAGTGATTTAACCATAAGAATGCACTGCGGGGGCGGTTCTGTGTATGAGGGGCTCGCCATTTATGACCTGATCCTGAATTCAGAAGGACATACCAAAGTCATTGTGGAAGGGATGGCGGCATCTAT
>NZ_FTOV01000049.1 GCF_900156825.1 Chryseobacterium gambrini
AACACCTCGGCAATTTCATAAAAGTCGGTGATAAGGTAGAAATCAGACTGGGGTACAACCGGCAGCTGTTTACAGAGTTTACCGGCTATGTGGCACGGTCACCAAGGATTAATATTCCCTATGAACTGATTTGCGAGGATGAAATGTGGCAGCTCAAACGAAAAGAAACAAGCGTGTCAGTTGAAAACGCCACGGTACAGCAGATTATTCAGGCGGTCGCTCCAGGGTATGAACTGGATTGTATTGATGAAGTCTACGGAGATTTTTCGATGAAACAGACCACCGCCGTCAAGGTTTTTAATGAGCTTCAGGAAAAAGCGGGCATTTATACCTTTTTCAGGGACGGACGACTGGTGTGCGGTAAAATCTATTCGGACGAAAAAGTTTCAAAGGCTCAGCCGGTGTTTGAATACGGCGAGAATATTATTGATCACAACCTGCAATATATTTTCCCGGATGAAGCTAAAGTGAAAATTTATGCGAAAAGTATTAATAAAAGCGGTCAGGTCACAACGTATGAAACGGGTGAAGAAGGCGGCGATATTGAACACTGGACTGATAGAGACGGACTTACCAAAGAGGAACTTAAAGAGCGAACCGATAACAGATTTAAGAACCTTAAAACAAGAGGCGGGTATAAAGGTACTATAACCTCTTTCGGTTGGTCACGGGTGGAACACGGACAGGTAGTACAGGTACAGGATAAAAAGTATGAAGAAAGGAACACCAAAAATTTTGTGGATGAAGTGGAGATCACGATGAGCGCAACCGGCGGTTACAGGAGAATAATTGACATAGGAAAAACATACAGGGATGGAGAGTTTAAAAAAATTACTTAACAGGTTTCCGATAGTCTTAGATACGGCAAAAGTAATCAAGGTTGAGAATGACTATTGTCAGGTTGTAACCATTGATAATAAAAAAGAATTTTTTGATTGCTCTTTTAATGCGGTTGTTGAAAACAAAACAGATAAACTTGTTATCATACCGAAGGTAGGAAGCTTAGTAACAATTGGTACTTACCAAAAAAACAATAAGGCAGTAATCCTTTCCGTAAGCGAGGTTGAAAAGATTTATTTCAGGAACGAAAAATCAGAATTCACTTTCGATGGTTCCGGTTTTCAGTTCAACCGGGACGGTGAAAATTTAAAGGAAGTTCTTAACGGGTTTCAGGACGGGTTCGGGAAACTCTGTGATGAGCTGGCAAAAGTGGTGGTTTCTATCGGGGTAACCCCTGACGTTCCGGCAATCAT
>NZ_FTOV01000037.1 GCF_900156825.1 Chryseobacterium gambrini
GTAATCCTTCTTCCGATAGCCACCGGAATAAAAGTCAGCAGCACGATAAATTCACTTGTAGCCAGTACGTTTTGCTGCGGGTTGATGTAGGCATCTACACCACCGCTGATATCTCCGGCTGCCACCATCGGGTCAAGTGAAACCTTGGTAATGGTTTCTAAGTCCTTCACCGTTTCCGGTGCCATAAATCCGGTGTTTTCATCGACGTATATCCGTCCCTTCACTTTCGGGGTTAATGCTGCCTTGGCGAGCTTGATCGCCTTTTTGATCGTCCTGTTATTTTCCCCATAAGCAAAATCCGAGGTAATTTTAGCGCAGGTATGCGTATCGTTGATATAGATTCCCGCGGTGGAAGAAATCCCGCCCAGATTAACAATGGGCGCAAAATAGATGTACCCTCTATCATCGAGATTATCCAGATCCGTATCCGAATAATCGCTCAGTTTGTTACCGGAACTCAGTCCCGGAATGATAAAGGTTTTCTCATCCACATGGGTTAAGTTAAAATCATTGATCTGTTCCCCCGCGTTCTGTGAAACATCCGCCTTAGAAACCATGGCAGCGTAATCCTCCACCGCGGCATAGCCTTTATAGAGGTCGTCCCGGCTGGAAACCTCGTAATCGGCACCGATCACCACGGAAATGTCCGGGCATTCGCTTAAAAGCGTTCTCAGGTTAAGAGCTGCCGCCGATGTTCCTGAAAAGCTTCTGCCTTCAATATAGATTTCACAGTAGCGGTCTTTTGCCCATTCGGCATCCGCCAGAGCCTGCGCTTTATAAATGGCATCGATACTGTCCTTATCAAGTCCTGTTTCGATAATCGGCGAATGATTTTTATCCGGGTTTAAGGAAACACAAGCCTGAACGATTTCTCCGGCTTTATCACGGAGTAATCTGGCTAAATATTGATTGTCTTTATCCGCCATCTGCGTCAGGGTTACGCCCTGAGCCACGGGCATAAAATACACCGTTATGGATGGGTTGTGAACAAAGAACCTCCGTAACCTTTCATATACGAGTACCTTATTGGTCTGGTCATATTCCTCACTAAGCCCCAATGATTCGACCTCCTGAATATTTTTCAGGGTGTAGATATTTCCCAGTACCATTTCGGAAGTGGCAACGGCATTCATCACGCTGCCGGTTACCATGTCGGCGGAGGGATTCCTTCTCCCAAGCCCGCCGTTAAGCTTTTGTACGATCAGTCTGGGACGCATCTTTCCTGTTTTTTGGGATTGTTGTTTTATTCAAAGTTTCCAACTGTTTATTGGCGGCTTCCAGTTGTTGTTTCAGATTTTCGTTTTCCGTCGCAGCATTTGAAAGTTCCTCCAGCCTGGCACCCATTTCGGTCAGCAGGCGGTCTTTTTCAGCATATTTTTCACGAAGTGAAATAACAGCCGTAACGGTTTCGTCCGTGTCAGCATTTGCCGGTTCGTAGTCCCGGTCAAGATCACAAACCGCCGCCACATCTTCGATAATTCCTTCTAAGACTTTTCGTGCCAGTTCAGAATTATGCAGAGCCGCCTGCACATCCGAATCGTCCTCGTCCTCAAACCCTTCACGAAAAAAGACTTCCGGCTCACTTTCAAACCCTCTTAATTCATGGTAATCCTTAGCCGCCTTTTCTTCAAAAAAACACTGTCCGTTTTCTGAAATAAAAATTTTATCAGCCTCCGGGTATTTTTCAAAAAGCGCATTGGCTTTTTCCTGAAATTTCTTTTTATCAGACATGATGTGAATTTTTAATGGTAATAATGATGACAGACCCAATCAGGAGAAGAAAGATCCCGCCTGCCAGCATCAATATTTTATGATACCATGCAAAGGGCTTTATGATCTCAACCGGTTGGACACGTTCTTTTAGCCGTGATTCGTAATAAGCCGTAAGCTGTGCTTTGAGCTGTTCTGCTTCTTTACGGCATTCAACCGTTAGCTTTCCGCTTTCGTCCAGGATAACGTCAGGCTTTTGTAACGCCTTACTGTGGTCGTGGTTGTTAGCTCTTTTTTCTCTGTTCCCCGGCTTCGGCTCCCTTAGAACCGGCTTGCCGTTAATGCATTCGATCCACGCATGGTAATACGTAGAATCTGCCTGAACCTCCAGCACCGTATCCCGGATGACCTGTTTTACAACCAAAGTGTCGGTGACTGTTTCCGGCGGCAGCGGTTTCCTGCTTCCACAGGAAACCAACAGCGCCAGACAAAATAAAATAGATATAG
>NZ_FTOV01000003.1 GCF_900156825.1 Chryseobacterium gambrini
TCGGTGTGGTAAAAAACAAAATGGCTTATCAACCAGATTATCAAAAAAACTTTAAAATTTTAACCTGATTAATTTGCGTATTAACATAGAACATCGGGGCTAAAATTAAAGTCATCAATATCAAATATTTGGATAGAAATTTAAGAAGATGCCTTTTCAAAAACCTGCAACAGTTTTATTTCTTCGTTTTCCCAGCATAGAAGATGAGCAGCTCTTTCAAGTTCGGGAAGATAATTTTGCCTTCCTTTATCTAAAACCGATTGAATGGCAAGCGCAATATGTTCCGGCTGATGATCTTTTATAATTTCACCAATGTCAAATTGTCTTTTAATATTCTGCATTTCAGGAAGATTTGACAGAATCAGGGGAACTCTTGCCTGAATACAGTCTAAAACTTTATTAGGTAAAGAATAATAATAGCTTTCTCCCCCATTCTCTTCAATGCTCATTCCGCAGTCTGCAGTTAAAGTGATCTTTCGCAGATATTCCGGTAATAATTTTCCTAAAAACTGAACCTTATGCTGAAGATTTTCCCTGATAACCAATTCTTCGTATTCTTTTTTCATCGGTCCGTCTCCTGCAATTCTAAAGATAACATCATCCAAATGTTTCATTGCCAAAATTGCCTTATCAATCCCGCGAAAAGGATTAATGACTCCCTGATAAAGAATCGTTTTCGGACGGTTTTCCGGAATTTCACCTTCAAAAACAAATTTTCTGGGTGCATTTTGAACAACAACAGGCTGAATTCCGTAGTGGGATTTAAACCAATTGGCGTATCCGGAACTTGCTGTAATCATCAATTTCAGATCAGGAATCAGCTGTCTTTCAAGATGTCGCCACAATTTTTGTGACATTTTGCCCTGAATCACAGGCATTTCGGAAAAAATTTCATGACTGTCAAAAACCAACGGAATATTTAATTTTTTAGCAATTAAATAATTAGGCAGTAAAGAGTCCAGATCATTTGCAAGAAGAATCGTGTTTTTATCCGCTTTTTTCTTTAATTCCCTGTACAATTTCCAGTTGAACTCGAAATAAGCCGTTTTCAAGCTCTTTGAAATTAATTTAATCCTTGAAAAAGAATAAGGTCTGGACATTTCTCCGGCTCCGTTCCAGTCATTCCCTATCAGATCAATCTCATAGCCTTTTTCATGTAAAGTCTTGCAAACCTTTTCGATACGCTGATCTGTATACAAATTACTGAACGCAGAAGTAATGATTTTTCTTCGCTGCATTATTTTTCTTTTGTCATCAGAAGATGATAAATTTGTATAAAACAGATTAATCCGTTCGGAATAATTACCGGCCAGAGCATACCGCTGAAAATTCCGTAAATGACAAAACAGATACAGCCGATCATATTCACGATCCTTATTTTTCTAACATCTTTCAAGATGAAACTCAATACAATAAAAACAGATGCAGAATATCCTATATAACTTGCAAAATCAGAATTCATGAATAAAAATTTCGGGGAGACAAACTTAATCATTTTCAATAAGATAATAAAATTTTTTCTGCCATAAAGTCATTTATTGCTTTTTGGTAAAATATTTGTAATTTAGATAATGAATAAATGGCAATGTTGCTTTTATTCTAATGAGATATATTATGGATTATAAGTTTTCACAAGGTTTGAGCCAGGTGTTCAAACAAAGCAAGAGCGAAGCGAAAAGGCTCAAAAGTGAATTTCTTAATACAGAACATCTACTTTTAGGTATTATAAAAACAGAAAACTCTGCAAAAGAAATCCTTCAAAACCTTAATGCGGATCTAACACAAATCAGAAGAAAAATTGAAACTTTAAATACAGCAAGTCTAAATCCTATTTCTGAGGAGGTTACCAATATTTCTTTCACGAAGATGGCAGATCATGCCATTAAACGTGCTGAACTTGAATGCAGACAATACAAAAGCAATGAGATTAATACCGTTCATCTGCTTTTAGGCATTCTTTATAAATATGAGGACCCTACTTCAAACATATTAGGAGCTTACGACATCGACTATGAAGGAGTTTCAAAAGAATATCAAACTATGCTTAAAAATTCCGGACAGGCTCCACAGATGAGTGCTTACGACGACGATGACGAAAGAGAGGATTTTGAGCAAATGAGAAAGCCTACAGGAAATTTAGGCTCTGCTAAAAGTAAAACACCAACATTGGATAACTTTGGTAGAGACTTAACTTCTCTGGCAAGAGACGGGAAATTAGATCCTGTTATCGGTCGTGAAAAAGAAATTGAGAGAGTTTCTCAGATCCTTTCAAGAAGAAAGAAAAACAATCCTTTGCTAATTGGTGAACCGGGAGTTGGTAAATCTGCCATCGCGGAAGGTCTAGCTTTAAGAATTCAGCAGAAAAAAGTTTCACGAGTTCTTTACGGAAAACGAGTGATCACTCTGGATCTTGCAAGTTTGGTTGCAGGAACAAAATACCGTGGTCAGTTTGAGGAAAGAATGAAGGCGATCATGACGGAGCTGGAGAAAAACAGAGACGTGATCTTATTCATTGATGAGCTTCACACTATTGTTGGTGCGGGTAGTTCAACAGGAAGCTTAGACGCATCCAATATGTTCAAACCGGCTTTGGCAAGAGGTGAAATTCAATGCATCGGAGCTACTACTCTGGATGAATACCGTCAGTACATTGAAAAGGACGGCGCATTAGAAAGAAGATTCCAGAAAGTAATGGTGGAACCTACTTCTATTGACGAAACCGTTCAGATTTTAAATCAGATCAAAGATAAATACGAAGAGCACCACAATGTAATTTATACACCTGAAGCAATTGCAGCGTGTGTAAATCTTACATCAAGATATATTACAGACCGTTTCCTACCGGACAAAGCGATTGATGCGATGGACGAAGCGGGATCACGAGTGTATATTAAAAACATGAAAGTTCCTACCGAAATCATCGATTTTGAAAAGAAAATCGAAGAAATTAAGGAATTAAAACAAAAAGCAGTAAAAGCGCAGGATTATCTGGAAGCGAGAAAACTGAAAGATGAAGAAGAAAGACTTCAGATGGAACTGAATTCTGCTCAGGATAAATGGGACAAAGATGTAAAAGAGAAAAAAGAAACCGTAACAGAGGAAAATGTAGCGGAAGTAGTTTCTATGATGAGCGGTGTTCCTGTGACCAAAGTTGGTAAAAACGAACTGGATAAACTTGCCGGAATGGATGGAAACCTGAACGGAAAAGTAATCGGTCAGGAAGATGCGGTGAAAAAAGTTGTGAAAGCAATTCAAAGAAACAGAGCCGGTCTTAAAGATCCAAACCGTCCGATCGGTACATTCATTTTCTTAGGAACAACAGGGGTTGGTAAAACCGAGCTGGCTAAAGTAATGGCAAGAGAACTTTTCGAATCTGATGAATCTTTGATCAGAATCGATATGAGTGAATACATGGAGAAATTTGCCGTTTCAAGATTGGTAGGTGCGCCTCCTGGATACGTTGGATATGAGGAAGGCGGACAATTAACAGAAGCGGTAAGAAGAAAACCTTATGCTGTGGTTCTTTTAGATGAGATTGAAAAAGCACATCCTGATGTATTCAATATTTTGCTGCAAATCTTAGATGAAGGTCACGTTACAGACAGTTTAGGAAGAAAAATCGATTTCAGAAATACGATTATCATTCTTACTTCAAACATCGGTACAAGAGATCTTAAAGATTTCGGTGATGGTGTCGGATTCGGAACTTCTGCGAAAAAATCAACAACAGATTCCAGAGCAAGAAGTACGATTGAAAATGCGCTTAAAAAAGCATTCTCACCAGAATTCCTGAACAGAATTGATGATATCGTTATCTTTAATTCTCTTGAAAAAGAAGACATAAAGAAAATCATTGATCTTGAACTGAACAAATTGTATTCAAGACTTGAAAAATTAGGATATAAAGTAGAACTGACAGAAGAAGCAAAAGACTTTATTTCTGAAAAAGGATGGGATAAGGATTTCGGAGCAAGACCATTAAAAAGAGCGATCCAGAAATACATTGAAGATTTATTGGCAGAAATGCTCGTAAACAAACAATTAACAGAAGGAGAAACCGTAGTTCTTGATCTGAATGAAGCGAAAGACGGTTTGGCAGGGAAAACTTCAAAGCCGAAGAAATCTGCCGCAGAGAAGTCTTCTTAATCGTAAGTAAATAATTTAATATAATAAAAAAGCATCGGAAGCTTTCCGATGCTTTTTTATTTGTTAGTTTTTATTCTAATTCTGTAGTGCTTATTTGTTAAAAAATTTGTCCGTTTGCGTTTAAATTTTATTCGCGCAGATTTTGCAGATGTCGCTGATCTGAATGTAGTGATCTTAAACCGCACCTTTCAGAATACAAACTAAAGCCCCACCACAAATCCTATATTCGGAACTAAGCCACTTGAGAAAATACTCGAATTTTCTTTCCATAAAACATTATACATCAAGCCAAGCTGTAAATAAGAATTATTCCCGATTCTCTGCATATAACCGCCGCCAAGATACAATGCATCTTCGTCTGCATTAGCTTTAAAATCATAAAATTTGTCTTTATAATTGATGAAATAATGCTGATAATTGGCACTTACGAAAAACGTTCTTGCAATATAATAATTCAGAAAAGGACCAACTCCGAACATCGTAGAACTGTAAGCATTTGATTTCTGCCAAGAAATACTCCCCAAAACACCGCCTTCAAGATCCTCCGTAAGTCGGTAACCCACTCTTGGAGCCGCTGAAAGATTAAAGTAATTGTTACTTCCGAAACCAAAGCCGATTCCGCCGCCGAAAGTCCAGCGATTGTTATTTTCAGGAGAAGCATTTACAGCAACCTGAGAAAATAGCAAGCCTGAACATGAAACACATAAAGAAATAATCAGTTTTTTCATATTTAAATTGTTTTTATCGATGTCTAAAATTATCACTTTTTTACGAATCTTTTTAATTGTATTTTTGCAGCGTCAAACTAAGAACTCCCGTTAAGAGTTTCGTAAAATTGAAATAACATGAAAGTAGTAGTAGGATTATCCGGAGGTGTGGATTCCAGTGTTACAGCGTATCTGCTGCAACAGCAAGGTCATGAAGTGGTGGCTTTGTTTATGAGAAACTGGAACGATGCTTCGGTAACGCTGGAAGATGAATGTCCGTGGATCGAGGACAGCAATGATGCCTTAATGGTGGCTCAAAAACTTGGAATTCCGTTTCAGGTGATCGATATGAGCGATCTGTACAAGGAAAGAATCGTAGATTATATGTTCGACGAATATCAGAAAGGAAGAACTCCAAATCCTGATGTTCTGTGCAACAGGGAAGTAAAATTTGATGTTTTTATGAAGACGGCAATGTCTTTGGGCGCAGATAAAGTCGCAACCGGACATTACGCAAGAGTAGATTCAACTATCGATGAAAACGGTAAGGAAATTTTCCATCTTCTTGCCGGAAAAGATAACAATAAAGACCAGTCCTACTTCTTATGTCAGCTAAGTCAGGATCAGTTGTCCAAAGCATTATTTCCGATTGGAGAGCTTACAAAACCTCAGGTTAGAGAAATTGCTAAAGAAATCGGCTTGGTAACGGCAGATAAAAAAGATTCTCAGGGATTGTGTTTTATCGGAAAAGTAAGTTTACCGCAATTCTTACAGCAGCAATTGGTTCCAAAAGAAGGCGAAATCATAGAAATTTTCAAAGATTCTCCCCTTTTTGCTGAAGAAATGCCTGAATTTTCGTCAAAACAGGAAGAATTGGAATACCTCAGCCGAAAAATCAATTACAAAAAGACAGACGGTAAAGTTATCGGAAAACATCAGGGAGCTCAGTTTTTCACGATCGGACAAAGCAAAGGACTTGGAATCGGCGGACATAAAGAAAGCTGTTTTATCATCTCCAGAGACATGGAAAATAATATTCTTTTCGTGGGAGAAGGACATCAGTTTCCGGGACTGCTTAAAAGAGCCTTAAAAATTGATAATTCTGAACTGCACTGGGTTCGTGAAGATCTGAGACTGAAAAACGGAGAATCGATGGAAGTAATGGCAAGATTCAGATACAGACAGCCATTGCAGAAAGCAACTTTATATCAGTTTGAAGAAGGATTCTATGTGGAATTTGAAGAACCGCAGTCTGCCATTGCAGAAGGACAGTTTGCATCGTGGTACATCGGCGAAGAACTGATCGGAAGCGGAGTTATTTCCTAAAATAAATCTTATCTAAATAATAATCCCGAAGCGTTTTAGTTTCGGGTTTTTTGTTTGAAAAAACATCAATTTCTATTTCATTTTATGGTTTACATAGAACAAATTAAGAAACACAGATACAATAATTTCCAATATTAAAATCATCATTAAATAACCGATTGGTTTTCCTAAGAAAATTCCTCTGGCTAATTTTACCACTCCCAATAGAAATATAGAAATCAGGAAGTAAAAAGTTGTTTTCGAAATGGTTTCTCCAAAAAATTTCAGCGCAAAAACAGAGGCATAAAATCCAAGGACGAGAATGAAATAGAATTTGAGAAAATAGTGTGCTTTCAAAGAAATCGGATCTAAAGTATGGTTGATTGCAATAAGCCAGATCAGACTTATGAGCACAGGAATTGTGTGGATAAGGATTTTTTTCATGTGTATTGTATTTCGGTTAATCTCCTCCACCTCCGCAACCACCGCATCCGCTTCCACAACTGCTTCCGCAGGAACTGCCGCAACCAGAACCTCCGTCGCTGTGTGAACTGTCGCTTCCGCAGGTGTAGAAAAAGCCGCCGTCACTTCCGTTATCTCTATTGTCTTTATTGGATGCATTATTTGTACTGAATGCTTTTATAATCATTACGATCAGCACGAAGACGAAAATAAGAGTCAGGAATATTCCCCAACCTCCGTTATTGTTTTCCATACAGGAATAGATCACCAAAGAACTGCTTAAAAGAATAAAAATTTTAACAAAAGGCGATATTTTTCTCTTTTTTGAAGGAATTTGAGTCGATTTCCAGATATCTTTCGGCGGTTCCTGCTCAAATATTTTCTCATAATTTTCTAAAGTTTCCGCAAACCAGCTTTTATGTTTTTCATTTTCGCTTTCTCCGCCTTGTGATGGTTGATGATGCAGTTTCTGCTGCAAAACTTCGGGACAGAATTCTTCCCAGTAGTTTTGTGTGTAAATGAGATGCATATGCCATACTTTGTCTATAATTTCACTTGGCGAAGCACCATTTGGAAGTTTACAGCAGAGGTATACGAATTTTTTGTATTCATCAATTGCTTTTCGGGTAAATGTTTCTGTCCAGTTTTCTTCTTTTGCCAGTTTCTTTGAGAAAGGAAAATTGGCAGCAGATTCATCCAATGAGAATTCCTGAAGCCTGTTCCAGAGAGGATCGTTTTGTAATACCATTTTTGTTTCCATTGTTTTAACTTTTAATTTCTACTCAAATAACGTTCGATCTTGAGATATAAAAGTCTTGCAACAGTCTCATTTAGTTTTAAAATTATCTTATATTAGTCTTATAAATTGAAAGATGAGAAAAGAAGATATACTACACATAGAAAAACTGATGAATTTTCTGGCGTTGCATTTCCTTAAGAAACCTCATTGGGAAGATGTCTCCAAAACAGAATGGTGTTACATTGTTGCAGAACTTAATGATCTGATTATTCAGGAAACCTCAGAGAACAACAGTAAAAAAAGCCCGGATCTTTTAGGCTCCAATTACCTTTATGAACATTTGATTATAAACAAATTAAAGAAATATCACCAGAATGAAAATGCGATATTAAGCAAGCCGAATCTTGCCAAACTCAGCATGATTGTTAAAGTTTTGGGATATTCGAGTTATATCGATTTTATCAACTCCAATACGGAATCATTCAATTTTAATGATCTGAGAATTGATATGAATAATGTAAAGCCAAACACCGCTTTGCTGGACCGTCTTGTCGGCTGTTGGTATTCCTACAACAGAAATCTTCCGGAAAATCCTTTACAGGCAAAAGAAGACCGGATCTGGCGCTCTGCAACGGAAATCTACAAATCTGAAACTTCCGGAGAATATTTCGTCGAAAGAAGCGGCGGCGACCGTCATAAATATTTTGGAAAAATAACAGCCTATTCCGATTATGTCTTTATCATCATGAACAGCAATACGTTCATCCGGCAGCGTCATTTTATCTCAAGAATAAAAGACATCAAGGAAAAGCTGAAAAATCCAGAGTATAAGCTCCATGAGTTGCATTTTATAAGTACGTGTATCAGTTTTAATCAGGAACCGATTGCCCTTTTCGAAATTTTCCAGAAAGCAGACCGGAAAACCTTTATTTCAGACTCCATCAGTTTTCCGATCGACAGCGATGAAATTCCGAAATCGATTATCAAACAGCTTGAAGACACGGAATCTAACCGTATCGATTACAGGTAGTTGATCATAGTTGATAGTTTTGGGTTTTAACTTACCAACCAGTCTTTAAAATCTTTTACACGGTCGCGACTTACGGTAATTTCT
Organism: Chryseobacterium gambrini; assembly: GCF_900156825.1. Classification (GTDB taxonomy): domain Bacteria; phylum Bacteroidota; class Bacteroidia; order Flavobacteriales; family Weeksellaceae; genus Chryseobacterium; species Chryseobacterium gambrini. Next base: position 8,474 of record NZ_FTOV01000003.1, read on the forward strand.
TCCTGTGGCTGAAATTCCACTTCAACCTTGTAATTGGGTGAAGTGTGGATGTTTTTAATGTAATCTGAACTGATGATAAACTGCCGGTTTACGCGGAAGAATTTCTTTTCATCCAGCACTTCTTCCAGTTCGTCCAGTGTGAAATCCGAAGGATATGTTCTTTCCTGAGTCTGTAAATAAACAATTTTATTTTCGCTGAAAAAACAGCTTACTTCATGCGTCTGAACAATTTTCAGGTTGTACCCGATCTTTACTAAAATTCTGGAAAGCGTACTTTTCTCTTTTTTAATTAATTCTTTAATTTCCTGTGAATTGACGGAATTATCTGAAGGAATAAATGATTTGAATTTCTCAATTGCTCCGGCAAGATCTTCATCTAAAATCGGCTTCAGAAGATAATCGATGCTGTTCAGTTTGAATGCTTTCAGAGTGTACTGATCAAAAGCTGTCGTGTAAATGATAAACCCTTTTGTCGGAACTTTTTCAAAAATATCGAAAGACAGACCGTCTCCCAGAACAATGTCTGAAAAGATGAGCTGTGGATGTTCATTTTCCGAAAACCACTGTACTCCTTCTTCTACGGATTCTATTTTTGCAACGATCTCTATTTCAGGAAATTCGTTAAGCATTCTTTCCAGTTTCCTTGAAGCGGGTTTTTCGTCTTCGATAATAACAGTTTTGATCATTGAGTTCCTGTTTTAGTTTTATAATTTCGAAATAAAAGTAATCAAAAATTGTCAGTTTTAAAACTTCAGCGGTTCTTTCGATTTTTTCATTTCTTTTTCCATCACTTCTCTTTCCCATTCAGAATCCAGAAGGAAGAGTTTTATGGCTTTTACGGTTAAAATAATTCCCCAGATAGAAAGAATGATCGATCCGTCCCACAATGAAAAATCAAAGATTCCTTTTTCTAAAATATCGTCTCCGAAAATAATTACTGCCACGATCCCAAACCATAAAAGGCTTTTGTAGAATTTTTTAAGCTCGTGTACTCTTTCCTGTGCCTGATTGTAGTTCATAATAATCTGTTTTTAAAGTTAAAATTAAATGCTAATTATAAAGATTTTGTGTTTTTTCTTTCCTCGTCCATCAGTTGTTTGATCTTTCTTTCTTCCCAGTCTCTTCCGATCCCGAAAGTACCCGCTGCGTGCGCTGCAAGACCTAATCCCCATCCTAACATCGGCCAGAAAAACCAAAGATACTGTGGCGATGTTAAAAGATTCAGCACAGCTAAAAATGAAATCACAAGGCAATACGAAGTAAGGTTTCCGTAAAATCCTTTCAGTTCTTTTACTCTTCTTGATGCTTTTTCGTATGCTAATTCTTCTTTGTTGGTGTAAGTTTCCATATTTTTTATTTTTAAAGATTAATTGTTTGTTTTTGTTGAGACAAATGTAGGTCGGAAAACAGCCACAAATCAATTTTAAATGACCGAACCGTAGAATATGCATCCTGAATTGTAAAAATCCCGACTCAACGGAGAATCGGGATTTTTTGATTTTATGTTTTTAGTTGTTTGGTTAGGAATACCGCGAAAGTATAGTGCGTTTTTTAGCTAGAATTTGTAATCAATTTCTATATCAAATGATTGTTAAACTGACTAGATTTCTCCTTCGTCGAAATGACAGTGCAAGGATTTTTAATTATGGAGTTAAGTGTTTGCTCCTTTAGGAGCAGAATCTGTGTAGAAATAAGAATAAATCCGTCAATCAATCCATAGGATTGGTATCTTAAATACGATAAATTTTCTAAAGATAGCGTTCCTACGGAACGCAGAACGCCTTGCGAATATGCTGTTTACACAGATAAAACTCTATAGAGTTTTCTACCATTTTACTTTAAACAACTTTCCTGATTTTGTTGATTAAAAATCAGTAAATAAGTAACTTAATAAACAAAAGGAATAAGCTTTTTTGTTTTTCTCCGGTATTTAAGATATTCTTCTCCGAACTGTTCAATCAGAGCCTTTTCTTCGACACTAATTCTGTAGCTGAATGCAATGAAAGGAATCAGGAAGGCTAAAGCCAATGAGAGCCAGTTGTTTAAATACAACCCCAAACCCAACGAAGTAAGCAATGAAAAAGCGTAAGACGGATGTCTGAGATATTTGTAAAACCCTTCTTTCTTAATTTTATGATCTTCTTTAATTGTAACGTCAACAGTAAAATATTTTCCCAAAGAACGAATGATGATGAACCTTAAAATAATTCCGATCCATATCAGAACAGCTCCTGAATAATAGATCCAGACCTCATCAGAAATGGGAAACCGTATAACGTAAGAAACCGTAACGGCACTTACAATTGAAAGCGGAATGGCAATCCATAACAGATTTAGAGTAGATTTATCCTTTTTATTGTCTTTTTCACCGGATTTCAGGATGTTTTTGTAGAGAAATTCGCTTAAAAACCATGCGGCCATAGAAATGGCGAAAAGAATCTGTAAAGTTTTCATATCAAACGGTATTTGGAAGTGATGAACAATTTATCTGCCGTTTTTTTCCTTTTCCATCAGTTCTTTAATTTTTCTTTCTTCCCATTTATTTCCCAACATAAACCCCGGAATAAACGTTCTCATTGCAGAAATGGCAACTCCGATTCCCCAGAAAAAAGGAAGCGCAAAAAATTTTAACTGAAAAATAGATTCATTGGGTTTTAATTCTGTGTAATTCAGATATAAAATGAAAATATTAACCGCAATATAAATGAAGACGGAAAAGTAAAATCTTTTGATTCTTTTCACCTGTCTTTCCGCTTCTTTGTATCTGAAATCATCTTTGCTTATCGGTTCCATGATGCTTATTTTAATGTTCTGTTTTGTTTTTCTAAAATTTCCCTGATCTTTCTTTCTTCCCAGCTTTTACCAATAGCGAAAACACTCATTCCGTGAGCAACAAGCCCGATTCCCCAACCTAACATCGGCCAGTAAAACCACAGACGATCCGGACTGGTGATGAGATTTAAAATAATTAAAAAAGGAATGATAATACAGTAAGAAATGAGATTTCCGTAGAAGCTTTTTATTTCTTTTACCCGTTTGTGCGCGCGTTCGTAAGATTCATTTTTAGTTTCCGCTATTTCATTTACAACATCCGGTTTAGAAGAAAGTACCGGAAGTTTTACTTTAAAATAATCTTCAGACTTTTCTATAAAAACATTTCTTTTGGTGAGTAAAGAATAGCGCTGTACAATATTTGCAAGACCGATCCCTGAACTTTCTTTGATCTGCTCTCTTACCTGTAAATTATTTTCGATGCACAACGTATCATTTTCAGAGAAAATTTTAATGATGAGAGGTTTGGAAGAAGTGGCAAAATTATGCTTGATGCAGTTCTCCAGAAGAAGCTGTAAAGACAGCGGAACGACAAATCTTCGGTAATCTTCTTTTTTTACTTCAAAATCAAAATCTACGCTGTCCTCGAATCGTGTTTTCAGCAATTCGCAATAGGTTTTAGCAAATTCCAGCTCATCTTCCACAGTAACCAGTTCTTTGTCTTTCTGCTCCAAAACATATCTGTAAATCTTTGACATTGAGGCAGTAAACTTCTGCGCCTGTTTCGGGTTTTCATCAATTAACGAGCTTAAAACATTCAGAGAATTGAATAAAAAATGTGGATCTAACTGGTTTTTAAGGCTTTCAAACTGTGCATTGGCAGATTTGGCAATTAACTTCTGTTCAACCACTTCTTTTTTGGACGTTTTCCGAAGTTCTTCCATGAAACCTTTGGCATGAAGAAAAGCCGAAATAAGCAGGGCAATATTAATCATGAACCAATTGGAAACATTGTATTTGCTGGAAAAGAACTGTTCTGAGGTTGTTGCCTTCTGAATCACCACGAAATTCATGTAATTACAGAAATACACCAAAATGGTATTGGCGATGAGAATGGAAATGATGCTTATGATCGCTCTTGTTCTTGTGGTTTCAGACCATGGGAATTTCCTGTTGAGAAAATCGTTGATGATCCCGTTTCCCAGTCCCAGAACGAATGAATACATGGTGGAAACCAAAAGGGTAATAGCAAAATTTTCCAGTGTTTTTTCATCATTAAAAACGAAAAAGAAGAAAAATGCTGTTGCCAGCGATATCCAGAGTAATATGATGATGCCTTTGTATTTCATTGTGGGTTTTCTTGGTTCAAAATTAGGCTTTAATAAAAGTATTAAAAATAATTTTTCGCCGAACCGTCATTTTTTGTGACTGAAGGGCACAAAAAAACCTTCCGCGAAGAAGGTTTTTTTAAATTTTAAGGCACAAAAGATAATGTTAAAGTGAATTTCTATAATAAGCATAGCGCTTAAAAGAATAAAAATCAAAGATTTTTAAAAACTGTTATGTTCTTTTATTCCTGGGCTTATTAACTTTTTAAATACATCAAACTCTTTTGTGGCTTTTGTGGTTAAATAAAAGTTTAAACAGACTTTTTACATTATTTTGCAGCTCCGCTTACAAAATATTCAGCTTCTGCTTTTCCCCAGTTGGGAGCGATTTTAGATTTTGGAACGTAGGTTTTAAACTTCGTTAAAGCATCTTTAAACTGTTCCATCCCTTTTGTTTTGCTTCCTCCAAACTGTTCCGGAGTGAAGTAAGTGTCTTCCGCTTTTATCAGAGCAATTCTTGGGTTTTCGGGATCAAGATTTTCCGCTTTTTTCAATTCTTCTATGGCTTTCATTCCGTCTGTCATGTATCTTTCGGTAGGATTTTCCATCATTTTAAGGGAATACGACATTTTTCTAAGCAGGTGGATTTCTGCATTGTCTTTTCCGGCAATGTTTTCCGCCTGATCCAGATATTTTTCTGCAATATTTGCCTGTGTTGAAAGCTCAGACATTTTACCTTCTCTCATTAACATTCTTCCCTTTTGAATGTATGAAAACGCGGCATAATATGCAGGAAGCCATTCTTTGGTTTCTTTTTTCCCGATTCTGTCGAAGTCATTCGCCAGAGTCTGGAATTCGTCAAGAGATTTACAGTTTTCAATTTTGGCAATTTTATCAGACATTATTTTTTCATAATCTGTCTGGGCAAAAGAGGTTAAACTGATCAGACTTAAAGCAAAGGTTAATAGATATTTTTTCATGTTTTCTAAATTTTTAAGTTAATTTTTGTTTTGACTAAAGATATATTTTTAATTGAATTGAAATAACTTTTACAGATTATTATTGATGGCATCCTGCGTTTTGTCGACTCCGAAGCTGATGAATGCGCCTACAAAAACAAAGGTATTTACAGGCGGAACAACCGCTGAACTCCTTGATCCGTCCATTGAGAAATTGTAACCGTATACATTTTTCGATCCTAAAATATTGGATACACTCAATACGAGAACGGTAAATGTTTTTGAGTCTTTCTTTCCTAAATTGGGAAGATAATTTACACTGAAATTTAACGCGTTGTAATCTTTCAGACTGCCTTCGTGTCTAACGAAATATTTCTGTTCACCATTCACATCCTGTGTTGCGATGTCGTAATACGGACGGCCTTTTGCGTAGGTGTAGGAAATATTGAAGCCTGTTTTCCATTCCGGAACAAATCTTTTGGCTACTGCAGAAAGGGTGTGTTCGGAAGCGAAATTCGGTTTTAAACTCATCGGATAATTCATAAAATCTCTTTTTGAATCTAAAAATGAATAGCTGATCCAGTAATCGATATTGTCGAATGTTTTTTTATCTCTCCAGAATAACTCTAACCCTTTTGCATAACCAAAACCGCTGTTGTTATCCGCTGTCTGAACAAATTGGTTCTGTCCGTCGATGTACTGTAAGTTTTTTACCTTCAGAAGATCATCATATTTTTTGTAAAAAGCTTCAAATCTCAGGCTTCTTCCTTCCGTTGTTCTCTGCACCTGAAAGATATAATGCTGTGATTTCTGGAAGTCTAAATTTGCAGGACCGTTGATGTATCTGCTTTCGGGATTCTGATAAAAAAGTCCGTAAGCGAATGAAGTTGTCCAGTCTTTGGCAAGACGATATGCTAAAGCCAGTCTAGGTGCAATATTGTTTTTCCCAAGATAGGAAGAATGCTCTGCTCTCACCCCTATTTTTGCTGATAACTGATTGCTGAACCCTAAATCTGTTTCTGCAAACGCTGAAGAGATCAGGTCTTTGTAGTTTTTCGTTACAAAATCGTTAAAGTTTAATTTTTCGCTGGTACTGTTGAATTCAAAACCTCCTCTTAATGCGCTGATTTTATTTATTTTTCTTTCTAAAACTGTCTTGAAATTGATGTAATTTCCGTCATTCAGAAGTTTTGTGGTTCCGGTTTGGGTTTCGCCTTTTTGGGTTGAAAAATCAAGGTCTGATTGATTATAGGAATAAGATGCTCCTGCATTCAGTAAATATTTGCCGAATTTCTGCTTGAAAGATAAATTATGATAGGTATTTTTTCCTTTCAGTTTCACGAGAGACAGGTCATAATCTTCCGGCTCCAGACTTGGAGTCTGCACTGCCATTCTGTTGGAATCGTATTTTCCGTAATATTTGAAAAATCCGCCAGATTTTGTTTTAAATCTGAAATTCAGATCGCTGTTTATACTTTGTGGAGCTTCAGAAAAATTGGTGTTGAAATTGAAGATTTCCTGCATCAGCTTTAAGTTGGAATATCCTAAACTGGCTCCGTAAGAATAGTTTTTATTATCGCCCAATCTCTGAAATCCTGCGTTTAAAAAGATCGGAGAAACACCGAAATCGTAAGAACTCTGATCCGGAAGATCCACACTTTCCAGCATCAGTGCCCCCGAAAGAGCCTGACCGTACAATGCAGAATATCCGCCGCTTGAGAAAACATTGCCTTTGAAAAGAGAGGTATTGAAACGGTCTCTTCCTGCAATTCCCGGAACTGAATTGGAGAAATAATTGTTGATTAAACTTCCATCCATGAAAATTCTGGATTCTGTTCCTGTTCCGCCACGGATGAAAAGACCTTCTGTTTCACCAACTTTCTGAACTCCCGGAAGATACGTTAATGCCGATGTAATCTGTCCGTCCGCTCCGGCTGTTGTGTAGATATCAATTGGAGTAAGTAAAGCTGTTGCTCTTTTTTTGTCGCTTGCTTCAATGGAACCTGCCGAAACGACTACCGCATCAATTTCATTAATTTGCTCTTTCAGTTCTGCATTTACAGAAACTTCCTGATTTTCAATAACAATCGGTTTTTCAACATCAATATATTTCGGATGGGTAAAAACTAAAACACGGCTGCCTTTTTCTGTGGTTTCAAAAGAGAAGTTCCCATTGGAATCGGTTGTCGCTCCGTCGTAAGTATTTTTCAGGGTAACATTTACCTCTCCCACTCCTCTATTTTTGTACGTAACTTTTCCCGAAATTCTGGTTTGGGCGAAACTTAGTGCAAATGATAAAAAAGTGATAAGAAATAATAATTTTGTTTTCATAGCTGTTTTATTTCGATTCAAAAGTATGACGAATTTTTGTTGCTTTTAAATTTTTGTTGCTGAGTGGTAGATTTTGGAATCTGAATGGTTGTTTTTGATTTTATGATGATAAGATTTATTTTAGGAAAATATATTGACCACCCCGTCAAAAATTCTTTGAATTTTCGCCAACCCTCCAAAGGAGGGGAATTTTACCACTAATTGTATTATTAAACTGCGCTGAATTTAATTGATGGGAATGCAGAAATTGACGAGCATTTTTCCTTCCGGATGTTCTTTGTAATTGGTATGGTAGATTTCGAAAGGAAAAGCTTTCCTTACAGAATAATGGTTTTCATTCATCCAAAGAAAAAGGGAAACCCAACATTGTTCAAAGTCATTTAAGGTGACTTCTCCGCTTCCGACAATGAATTTTCCGGCTTCAAGGGTTTCAGGGAAAATCTGGTTTTCCTGCTGTTGTAATTTTTCCTCCAAGAGCATACAGGCGTGAATTTGTACTTTATCGGGCGGAGTAACTTTAAAGCTGTCGTGATAAACGGAAATCATTTTTAGATTCTCTCGGGGAAATAGTTTTTTCTCGGTTGCCCAATCTATTAAGGTGTTGTAAGAGGATTCAACATTCGCAATTCCAAGGCTCATCACTGCTGCCAGATTCATTTCCGGAAGATTGGTAACTTTAATTTTTAAATTCATTGTTGTCCATTTTAACAGGTTTTCTATATTGCAAATGTATTGTTGGAAAACCGTATCCATTTGTCCGTTCTTGCTTTGTTTTAATTGAATTTTATGAAATTTTTCGGGAGCCGATTTTCTGAATTCTGAGGGAGATTTTCCGTAATGCTTTTTAAATGATTTGTTAAATGCCGAATGGTTGGAGAAACCTAATTCAAGATAAATATTTTTTACACTTATGTTCTTTTTTACGGCTAAATAAAAGGCACTTTTTTCAATTCTTTTGCGGATGATATAGCTTTGAAGGGTTTCATTGGTCATAAGTCTGAAAATCCTGTGAAAATGAAAGGGAGAATACGCTGCAACTTCCGCAACTTTTTCTAACGAAAGTTCGGTATCGAGATTGTTATCAATGTACTGAATAGCTTTCACCATTCTTTTTCTGTATTCTTCCAATTTAAAAGCATTTCCTGCAAAGGTATCTACATCGGATGAAATTGGTTTGTCTTTTATTGCTATTTATGAAAAAAGACAGGAATCGTAATGCGCTTTGAAAAATGTTGTCTAACTTTATCCGACAATCACTTTAAATCATTTAAAAATGAAAGGTACAACATTAGCATTATTGGCAGGATGTGCGTTTTTTGCGGTTTCATGCGGAACAACAAATACGTATCAAATCCTTTCCAAAAGCAACACACAAACGGGCGGAACGGCAAAGTTTACCCAAAAAGGAGATGAAGTTGTCATGAAACTGGATGTTACGAATCTTACTCCGGGAATTCATGCGGTACACATCCACGAAAAGGGTGACTGTTCTGCAGCAGACGGAACTTCAACGGGAGGACACTGGAATCCATCGAAAAACGATCATGGAAAATGGGGTGCTGAACATTTCCACATGGGAGATATCGGAAATCTTACGGCAAATCAGGATGGTGTGGCAACGCTGACTTTTAAAACGAATAAATGGTGTCTCGGATGTTCTGATGAGTCTAAAAATATCATCGGAAAAGGAATGATTATTCACGCCGCAGCCGACGATTTTCATACGCAGCCAACCGGAAATGCAGGAGGAAGAGTGGGTTGTGTGGAGATTAAGTAGTTTTTCGCTTCTATCAATAAAAAATACCGCTAACAAAAAGTAGCGGTATTTTTTATATTTCGATCTGAATATTAAGATTTTACACTCATGTCTGTAATGATGTTCATTGCTTCCTGAAGGTAAAGGTCTTTCTTAAGATTTTTGATCCAGATTTCAGATTTTTTCTTGAAGGCTTCATCTTTTTTCTCTCTTTCAATTTCATTCTGATACAAAGTAAACTGAAGACCGTTTTCAAATTTCGTCAGAGACTTGAACTTCTCGATCTGTGCTTTTCTCTGCTTCATCAATTCATTGAATTTATTGATATTCAAAGTAATGGTCTCTTCTTTATCCAGCTGTTCTCTCCACTGAGCGGATTCTAACAGCAACTGATATTTTGCATTTTTAGCCATTCTGTCGTTGCTTGCTTTTTCCAACGCCTGAATGTTGAAATAATTAAGCTTCTGGAAGCTTGTGGAAGGAATTTTATCCCAAGCCAGAGCATAATCATCATATCTTTCTCCTACTTCTGCATACGAGAAAAGATCTTTCATTTTAATATCTGAAACAATTCCTTTTCTCTGGGTAGATTCTCCCGTAATTCTGTAGAATTTCTGGATGGTAAGTTTTAAAGATCCGAAATCGTCTTCTGTGTTTAAGAATCTGTTTAGATCCACAAAAGTCTGCACTGTTCCTTTTCCGAATGATTGAGGCGAACCGATAATCATTGCTCTTCCGTAATCCTGCATCACACCTGCTAAAATTTCTGAAGCTGAAGCGGAAAGTTCGTTCTGCATAATCACCAGTGGGCCTGTCCAGATCGGAGTTTCATTTTTATTTTTTAAGGTCTGAATTTTCCCGTTTCCGTCTTTTACCTGAACATAAGGTCCTGCCTGCATGAAAAGTCCCATGATGTCTCCCACTTCCGTTAAAGAACCTCCTCCGTTGTTTCTAAGATCCAGAACAATTCCTTCTATTCCCTGAGCTTTAAGCTTGATGATTTCGTTTTTAATATCATCAGAAGCATTTCTTCCGTTCGGATTTTCAAAATCTGCGTTGAAACTTGGTAAATTGATGAATCCGTATTTTTTACCATTCGGAGAGTTTACAATAATACTTCTTGCGAAAGTATCTTCAATCGCCACTTCTTCACGAATCATGGTAACTTCTTTTATTGTTCCGTCTTTTTTCTGAACCGTTAAAGTAACCGGAGTTCCTTTTTCACCTCTGATAAGTCTTACGGCTTCATCAGAAAGCATTCCCACAACATTTACGGCATCTTCTTTCGGTTTAGATTTTACTTTTAAAATTTTATCTCCTTCGGAAAGCTGTTTGGATTTCCACGCCGGAGCGCCGATCGTTAAAGCTCCCAGATAAAGATTTCCTTTTTTCTCCTGAATAATGGCTCCTATTCCGATCACTTTTCCGGTGAAATTGGTATCGAAATCTTCTTTATCCTTTGGAGAATAGTAGTTGGTATGTGGATCGAAAACTTCTGTATAGGCATTCATATACACAGTAAACCAATCCATTTTCTTTCTCTTTTTGAATCTCGTAAAAGTTTCTTTTACAAGATCTTTCACCTCATCGGTTGCTTTTTTAAGCTTCTGATCCGGTGCAAGAGGCTGATATTTTATGGTATCTTTCAGGTTGTATTTCTGTACAGAATCTTTTTTCTCTTTCTGAGCTTCTTCTTTGCTGTTCATCGATTCAATTTCCTGAAGAATATTGTATTTGATGAATTTTTTCCACTCATTATACTGCTCCTGCTTGTTTGCCGGAACTTTTTTCATTTTCGGTTCTAAAATAAGCGTTTCATCTTCTTCCAGATTAATCGGCTTGCTGAAGATATCCTGTGTAATTTTATCGATCTCGTCTACTCTCTGGTATAATCTGTCGATGGTAAGTTTGTAGAAAGTAAGATCTCCCTGGTTGATGTAATCATCCAGTTTCGTTTCGTGCTTCCCGAATTCGTCCATATCCGATTGAATGAAATATCTTTTTCCCGGATCTACCATTTCGAAATAATGCTTATAAACATCCTTAGAATAGGCATCATTAATGGGTTTTGGGCTGTAATGCAAATAAGAAAGTGTATTTTTAACGCTCACCATTATCGTCTGCATCTTTTCGTCATCATTCTTTGGCGAGTTGAAACAAAACATTAGACTTGTTAATGGAATTAGGAGTAAAAATTTATTTAGCTTAAAATTTTTCCACATAAATCTGTAATGTATTTTTATTAATTTTAAAAAAGTATTGTAATAAGTAGTTATTTTTTATTCTCCGTTACAAACTATCAAATTTAATACCTTATTTCTAAATATCTGTTACTTTTAAGGAATTTTATTAAAATCCGTTTTCCAATACATTTTCTCTGTTAAAATTGTTTTTTAAAAAAAGAGAATTGTTAGTTTTTAAATTTAGTTTTCGCAAAAATGAATAAAAAGGCATAAACATTTCATACAATAATTAAACGCAAAGTTTTTCCGAAGAAACTCTTTACACTATATTTGTTACAATTAAAAAATTTATATGGAAAGACCACTTATTCTGGTTACAAATGATGACGGAATTACAGCACCGGGAATCAGAAATCTTATCAGTTTTATGAACGAAATCGGAGAAGTAGTTGTTGTAGCGCCCAACTCTCCACAAAGTGGTAAAGGTCATGCGATTACCATAAATTCTACTTTAAGTTACGAAGAAGTACATCTCGACGGTCCGCAAAAGGATTTTTCGTGCAGCGGAACTCCTGTTGACTGTGTAAAGATGGCACTTGATAAAATTCTTCCGCGAAGACCGGATATTGTGGTTTCAGGAATCAACCACGGAGCAAATTCTTCCATCAATGTTATTTATTCAGGAACGATGTCTGCTGCTGTTGAAGCGGGGGTGGAAAGTCTTCCTGCCATCGGATTTTCTTTGCTGGATTTCAGTTGGGAAGCAGATTTTACACAGGCGAAAGAATATATTCAGAATATTGTAAGAAAAACTCTGGAAAACCCAATACCGAAAGGAATTGTTTTAAACGTGAACATTCCGAAACTTCCGAAAGAGGAAATAAAAGGCGTAAAAGTCTGCAAGCAGGCAAATGCAAAATGGGAAGAAAGCTTTGATGAAAGGGTGAATCCTCACGGAAAAAAATATTACTGGCTTACCGGATATTTCAACAATATGGACGAATCTGAAGATGCCGATGAAACCGCTTTAGCCAATGGATATATTTCTATTGTTCCGGTGAAATTCGATCTTACAGCTTACGAGTATATGAATACGCTGAATGAGGTAATGAAGTTTGATTAAACATAAATATTGAGGCGTAAAAAAAATTTACGCCTCAATATTGTCCTTTTGTCTTGAAACAAAAGAACGAAAAATTCAAGACTTGGGAACTTTCGCTAAAAATTAATTCTGTTCTCTAAAAATTCTAAAACTCGCGCGAATTCAAGATTTGTTCTTCGGTTCAAACAGTCCTCTCGCGCTCAAACAGTAGAATTTTTTTAACGTTCACAGAAGTAATTTTCTTAACGCTCCATTTCCCTATGTCATTATTAATACAAAAAATTCATAAATAGCGGTGAAATTTGTTGAAAGAAATTAAAACAAAACTCTATCCTCTTTCCTCAATTCATCAAGATATTTGCTTTTATCATCACGATAAAATAAATTCATGGTTTCGAAAGGAATCATTTTCAGGTCTTTATTCACGATATGAACGCAGGATTTCTTCACGGCACGGACATCAAAATCATGCGCATCCATAAAGTTCATGATGATAATTCTGAACAGGTTATCGTAATCCAGATTGGGTGCGGAAACGTCAGGAAGACAGCACAATAACTGATTAACTTTAGGTTTTACTTTATCTACAGAAATTCCGGTGCTGAAAATATCCAGAAGCTGCATCTGCAATCCGGTATCCTGTTCGTAAACAATGGTATTTCGGGTTTCATTGTTCAGTAAATCAGCAGGATTGATGTATCGTGTTAAAGGAATCGTTTCGCCTTCCAGTTTCAGAATATATCCCATCGCCAAAGCATCGGGATTACACGGAACCGGAATGATATCATCCGAATTCAGCAAAGGAAACTGATTGAGAATTTCCTGTCTTACTTCGGTTAAAGTAATTTTTTCATGAGCAGAATCTTCACGGTTTCTTCCTGCAATTTCTACAGGCTGAAAGGTAATTCCGCGGACACATTTCTGTTTAAGGGCAAAATCAATAATTTTTCCGATTTCATCAATATTTTTATCTTTCTGAAGAACAATAACGAGTGTCGTCGAAAGATTTAAAGAATTCAATTTCTCTAAAGCTTTCATTCGTACGTCTGTTAAATCTTTTCCTCTGAAATCTTCCAGAACTTCCGGTTTAAAGGAATCAAACTGAAGATAAATTTCAAATTCAGGAGCGTACGTTGCCAGTTTTTCGGCAAAACCGGGATCATTGGCAATTCTTACCCCGTTAGTATTTAACATTAAGTGTTTGATGGGTTTGGACTTCGCAATATCCATGATTTTGAAAAATTCCGGATGGATTGTCGGTTCTCCGCCACTGATCTGAACAACATCCGGTTCGCCTTCATTTTTAACAATAACATCAAACATGGCTTCGATCTCTTCCAGACTTCTGTGACTTCCGTAATGCGGTGAAGACATTGCGTAACAGGTAGGACATGTAAGATTGCACCGATCTGTTACTTCCACAATAGAAAGGCAGCTATGTTGCTCATGATCAACACATAAACCACAATCATAAGGACAGCCATATTCTACATCGGTTCCAAAATGCACCGGAATTTCTGATGCTTTATTGTAGTTTCTGATATTTTTATAATACTGAACATCAGAAGCAATTTTAGTTTTGAAAAATCCGTGATCCGGACATCTTTTCGTCATGAAAACCGCTTCGTCTTCGATGATAATTTTTGCTCCGACTCTTTTTAGACATTCCGGGCAAAGACTTATGGTATAATCGTAATACGTATAATTTCTTACTGGCATAATTTCGTTTTTACAGGCTAAAACCACAGATGCATCCTCCCGCAATAAACGTAAGAATTCCGATAAGGATTCCGATCAAAGGAACTTTAAAGCTGTATTTTTTTTCAGAACTTGTCGCAGACATAATTCCGATGATGATGGCAATTAAAATGGAAATTGCAAAGATGATAAGTCCCAGACAAAGAAATAAGATTCCCAATCCGTTAAGCTCGCTATTTCCAAAATTACCGACTTCTAATAATTTCATGATTATTTTTTTTCAATAGATAAATATAGTAAATGATCACTAATAAACATACGATTTGTATTGTGCTCAGATTCAAAATGATATTAAATTTAGGCTTAATAAAATCCTGTATGAATCTGAATGAGAAATAAGAAAGCATAAAAAGCTGGAATAAAGCTCCGGATCTGTATGTATAATTCTTTTGAAAATATTTCAGCGCGATAAAAACAATCAATAAAAAGAACATTTCGTATAAAGCGACGGGATGTCTGCTGATATGATCTCCTAAATCCATTCCGAACATTGAACGTGTTGGTAATCCGTAAGTTTCCTCGTAAATCCCTGTACAAAAACATCCGATCCTTCCTATAAACATAGCGGTAATTAAAGGATAAACCATTTTGTCACCCGTACTTTCTTTTTTGCCTATGATTTTCTTCATATGCTCCACTCCAATGAGACCACCTGCCAAACCTCCCACAATGGTATTATTCAGCCAGATGTACATCCAAACATTTTCAGCTTTCATCAAATCGTAAGGTCTTTCCAGCGAACCAATGATATGGGAACCGAGCAGCGCGCCCAGAGTAGCAGCAATAAGAATCAGCAATGAATTGACACTGCTGAATTTCTCTTTATCTTTTCTTTTGGCAAAAGTATAATACCGCATTCCTACAAAAATCCCTAAAGATTCCGTAATGGGATGCAGTAAAACTTCTTTGCCTAAAATATGAAGTGTCACAGGAAATTCCATGGTTTCAAAAGTATTGTTTTTAATTAAAACTTATTCAATTATTATCCTGATTTTAAAATTGATCTAAATATTTTCTTTAAAATTTTATGTGTGGTCCTTTTGTCTTGAAACAAAAGAACGAAAAGTTCAAGACTTTGAATCTGAATGCTAAAAATTAAAATTCATTCCTAAAATTCCCAAAACTTGCGCGAATTCAATTGGGGTCTTTTGATTAAAAATTTGCCTCGCGCTTCAAACAGTGGGAACTTTTTAACGGAATAAATTGTAATTTTCTTAACGCTTCAGCTTCATATGCCGATTTTTGTGATCGTATTTATGATTTAGTAAGCTTCTGAATCAAGATTTAAATTGTATTAAATAATTTTTGATTATCCGCTATTAATTATACTGTTTTTTCTAACGCAAAGGACTCGCAAAGATTCTTTATATACTAACTGTTTTTAAGTTCGCAAAGGCGTTTCACTCAGCAAAGAACTCAAAGATTTTTTCCAATTATGACAAATAACGGACAATCATAAATAATTTATAAAATCCTTTTAAATAAAGATTAGAATCAATCTTTTTCATAATTTTAATTAAAATAATTATCCGAATTATGAGAATAGAATATGATATTAAACTGGGTTTTAAGGATGTAATGTTCCGTCCGAAACGTTCTACCCTGAAATCCCGTTCTGAAGTTGATCTGGAAAGAGAATTTACCTTTAAACATACCCGAAAAAAATGGCAGGGCGTTCCCGTGATTGCTGCCAATATGGATACAGTGGGAACTTTTGAAATGGCAGTGGAACTAGCAAAAGAAAAAATCATCACAGCGGTTCATAAGCATTATTCTGTGGAAGAATGGTCAGAATTTTTAGATTCCCAACCTGAAAACATTTATCAGTATATCGCATTAAGCACAGGAACCGGAAAAGCCGATGAAGAAAAGATAAAAACCATCCTCGAAAGACATCCAAAAATCGAGTTTCTCTGTATTGATGTAGCCAATGGTTATTCTGAGCATTTTGTGGAATTTGTGAAGAAGGCAAGGGCAAATTTCCCAGATAAGATCATCATTGCCGGAAATGTTGTAACCGGAGAAATGGTGGAAGAACTTCTTTTAGTTGGCGCAGACATCATTAAAGTCGGGATTGGTCCCGGTTCGGTTTGTACGACGAGAGTGAAAACCGGAGTGGGATATCCTCAACTTTCGGCAATTATAGAATGTTCCGATGCAGCACATGGTTTAGGAGGTCATATTATTGCAGATGGCGGCTGTAAAGTTCCGGGAGATGTGGCGAAAGCTTTTGGCGGCGGTGCAGATTTTGTAATGTTGGGCGGAATGTTTGCAGGACACGATGAAAGCGGTGGCGAAATCGTGGAAGAAAACGGCAAAAAATACAGACTTTTTTACGGAATGAGCTCGAAAACAGCCATGGATAAACATTCAGGCGGCGTTGCAGAATACCGGGCTTCGGAAGGAAAAACTGTAAAAGTGGCTTATAAAGGTCCGGTTCTGGATACGGTGAAAGATATTTTAGGCGGCGTTCGTTCTACCTGTACGTATGTGGGCGCTTCCAAACTGAAAGAACTGTCGAAAAGAACGACTTTCATCAGAGTTCAGGAGCAGGAAAATCAGGTATTTAAAGATTAACAATTGAACAAAATATTTAATATTACAAACGGTGATTGTCTCGCTGAGCAATTGAAGGAAACAACCATTTCCGGCGAGATGATTATCTGTAGAGAAGCTTTAGTTGCAGGTTCTTTACAGAATGAAAATCTGGATGTTTTCTGGAAGGTAAGATCAGAATTCATTGCTGAAAATTATGGTGATACAAAAGAAAATTATTACCGTAAAGTGGTTTCAGAATGTAATAAGATGATGCAGATTCCGGAAGATTCTGAGGTATATCTTTGGTTTGAAGATGATCTTTTTTGTCAGGTTAATATGTGGTTTTGCTTAACGCTGATTCCGAAGGATAAAAATATCAACATCTACAGGATTTTCCCAAAAGAATCGAAAGAAAACCAATGGAAGGGATTTTCGGATTCTGACCGTTTTGATTTGGAAGGAGCATTAACCTCAAAAGTTTTATTTAAACAAAAGGATCTTGAATTGGGACTGAATTTATGGGAAGCTTATCAAAGTAATCATCAAAATAAATTAAAACAACTTTCTGAAATTCAATCTGATTGCTTTCGTTTTTTACCTGAATTGATTGCAACTTATCAAAACATTAATCCTGAAGTTTTTATTCAAAATTTAATACAGAAAGGCATAACAGATTTTAGTGAAGTTTTTGAAAAGTTCCGTGATGAGCTGGGAATTTTCGGATTCGGAGATTTGCAGGTGAAGCTTATTTATGACAAAGTTTTTAAAGAAAAATAGCACTTATTTTACAACAATGCTTTTCTTGTTGAAATATTTTTCCAACTGATCATTAACGTATTTTTTCTCTTCTTTTGCGGAAGACAATTCATCAAAGTACAGTATTTTGGGAACTTCCCTGATTTTATCAATCTTTAAAGAATCTTCTTTTGAATTCTGAATGACTGTAATTCTGTCTTTTATTTCCTTATCATATTCTTTTAAATCGGTTACAAAAATTTCTTTAACGAAATTATTCATGTTGTAATCTATATTAAAACCCGAATAATTCTTATTGAAAAAATCTGTTTCCGGCAGAAAAATAACTAAAAAACTGATCCACCAAAATCTTTTTAAATTCTCCTTTTTGTATAGTAAAATGAAAGAAAACGTGCTTAAAAAGAAGATGACAATATTATCGTTCTGTCTTCCTACAATATTGATCAGATAGCCCAAAAACATTAAAGGCAGCAATGAAATCATCCAGATTAGAAAAGCTTTGGTAAATTTGACTTTACTTTTTAAGGCAGTAAGTTCTTCAAAAAACAAAGCAGTAAATAAAGGAATAAGAAATATAGTTTTTGTAAAAATGTATCCAAAATTAAAAGTGAAAAAAGCCGCTCTTTTGGTCCATATCCAATAAAAAGCATCATCAGATTTTACCATTCTGTTGAAATTTCCGGGAGCTAAAAAGCTGATAAGAAATCCGATAATTCCGATGGCTAAAAGAATTTTATTTTCTTTTGATGGTTTTTCAAAGCCTATAAAGCTCAATGCTCCTAACAAAAGCAGCGCGATGATTTCATTTGCTCCCATCAGAATAAAAATGATAACAGTACTTAAAAAGAACCACCATTTTTTGTGTGATTGCTGAAACTTTCCATAAAAAAAGAATAAAAGACCTGATAAAATAACCGGTAAAAAGTAGACATTAGATCCTGTGATCCAAAAATAATGTTCCGGTAAACTGATTAATCCAACCGTGTAAATAAAAAACAATAACAGGCTCTTTCTGAGCGCTTCAGCAAAGGAATAATTAAAATACAGTCTGAAATTTAAAATAATGACTGTAAGAAATGATATCAGTAAAAATACAGGATAAATTTTCGGGAGTATATTGAACGGATCTTTAGAAACAGGATTCAGCATATTAATGGTATAGCCAAAATATCTTCCTCCCCAATGCATATAAAAATCGCAGACATTCCCCAGAAATCCTAACTTCTTTGTTCCGTAGGAATAGATATAATCATCGGTCTGATACACATTAAAAAAAGAAAAGTAAACCAGACCGATTAGTAGTAAAACCGACAAGAATAAGGTAATATTCTGTACCGTTTTCATATTTTATGTCAACAGACCTCCGTCAACGTTTAACGTCTGTCCTGTAACGTAAGAAGACATTTCGCTTCCTAAGAATACACACGCATTTGCGATATCTCTGGTCTGTCCCAGCTTTTTCATCGGGATGGCTTCGTTCCATTTTTCTTTTGCTTTATCATCTAAAGCATCCGTCATTTCAGTCTGGATGAATCCCGGAGCAATTGCATTGCAACGGATGTTTCTGGAACCCAATTCCAGCGCTACAGATTTTGTAAAACCGATAACTCCCGCTTTAGAAGCTGCATAGTTTGCCTGTCCTGCATTTCCGCTGATTCCTACTACAGAAGTCATGTTGATGATCGATCCTGCTTTTGCCTTCATCATGGGCTTAATTACCGCTTTGGTAAGGTTAAATACAGAATCCAGATTTACTTTCATTACTTTATCCCAGTCATCTTTCGACATTCTCAAAAGCAGATTGTCTTTTGTAATTCCCGCATTGTTTACCAAAATATCAATTTTTCCAAACTCAGCAATAACTTCGTCTACTAAAGTTTGAGCCGCATCAAAATCTGATGCATCAGACTGATATCCTTTAATTTGAGTTACAGAACTTAAAGCTGCTTCCAATTCCTTCGCTTTTTCTACAGATCCGGCGTAAGTAAATGCTACTTTTGCACCCTGTTCGGCGTACATTTCGGCAATTCCTTTTCCGATTCCTCGTGTAGCTCCCGTAATTAGCGCTACTTTTCCTTCTAATAGTTTCATATATGACAATTATTTTTCTTTATAACGTATTCGCCTTTTGAAAGTTGGCTAATATACAGTATTTAATTTTACAGAAATAAAACAGTGCGCAAAGATATTACAAAATGTTATTCAATGCATTTTAAATCACTTTTTTAGCGAAAATTTATGACTGTTTTTTGATATTCGTTATTAATCATACTGCTTTTTAACGCAAAGGGTCGCTAAGATTCTTTTATATACCAACTGTTCTTGTGTTCGCAAAGGCGTTTCACTCAGCAAAGACCTCAAATATTTTCCACTTATGCAATTAATCAATAAAACTTCTGTCTTTTTGCTCTGTAAAGTAGATGAATTCTGTTTCTTTTCCTTTGGTAAGTCTGATGCCTTTTTTATCTGAAAAAAACTTATCATAGACTACTTCCGTTAAAGGCTCATTTTTATCGTTGGTAACGCCGAATTTATTATCTTTTTTCACCACAAATTCGTTAACTCCCAAAAATGTTGTGATGTCATCATAGACGAAAGGAACAATTTCATTTCCGCTTTCATCCATCATCCCGTAAAAATTATCTATGTTTTTCCCGACTAATGTAGGATAAAGCTCAAAAGGTTTTACTTCCTTAAATCCTTTTAATTCTTTATAATTTCCTGTTTTTGGTGAAAATGTGTAAAAGGTTTCATTTTTATTGACAATCAGTGTATTGGGGAATATTTTTTCGATCTGGTAATCGTCATTCAGAATATTTTTTAAATTTTTATCCAGAATTTTTTCTTCGTCATCTTTTCTCAGATAGAGATATTTTTCTCCGGCAATGTTCAGACCTTCTACCCTGTCATATTCCTTCGGAAAAACCACTTCTCCGTTTAAACGGACAACGGCAGTTTTTGGATTTTTCTGATCCTGAGAGGTTTTAAACAACCCATTAAAAAGAGGGTTTACATAATGATAATCAAGATCATACACCTTCCCTTCCTTCTTAGAAAAAATACTTACTTTATCTTCTCTGGTAAGGTAAATGTATTCTCTTCCCACGAAAGCCTGTTCATACATTTCATCGGCAATGATGTTTTCTTTTTCATCAATAATTCCGTATTTATTTTTAGAAGTATCTAAAGTTACCAAATAAGGAAACGCATTGATATTGTCTACGTTATGTCCCGAAATGGTGCTTAAGGTTTTACCATTATTATCAATAACTTCTCCGGATTTTTCACCTTTCGAAAGATAAGCCCTGCCTTTGTAGAAACGAAGATCATCTGTAAACGGGCGGTCTGAAATTTTCTTTCCGTCAAAATCATAAATCAGCCACATTTCATTATTTTTAACAAAAAATCTGTTTTCGCTTCCAAAAACTATTCTTTCAGAAAAAGGGATAATTTCTTTCCCGTTAAAATCGTACACACAGTCTTTTCCTTTTTTTGAATAAATAAGCCTGTCTTTATTTTCCCAGGTTCTGAATTTGAAAAGATCCATCGGAATAACTTCCTTTCCGTTCGCATCAATAATCGCCGTTTTTCCATTGGAATTTCCCGCTTTTACCCTCAAAACAAACCTGTTTTTCCATAAATGTGAAATTTCACTTTTTGCAGGATATTCAAAAGTGATATTGCCCAGAGAATCTACAATTCCGGACTTTCCGGTTTTAGCATCAGAAATCATTCCGTATCCTTTGGAATAGAAACGGACTTCTTTGCCTATTTTTTTTGTTAAAAGTATCTGTTTGTACTGGTCCGTCTGCCCGAAACAGACCGACGAAAGCAGCACGAAAATTAAATTTTTCAATTAAATGGAATTATTTACGATGAGAACAATCTCACCTTTTAACGTTTTGCTTTTGGAAAACTCAATGAGTTCAAGAATTGTTCCGCGTTTGGTTTCTTCGAACTTTTTGGAAATCTCACGGCTTAAGCTAACCTTGGTTTCTTCGCCGAAAAATTCTTTTATCTGCTCCAGTGTAGTATTGATTTTATGGGGACTTTCGTATAAAACGATTGTTTTTTTCTCTTCTGCGAGTTGTTTCAGCTTCGTTTGTCTGCCTTTTTTCTGGGGAAGAAATCCGGCAAAAAGAAATTCGTTATTCGGTAATCCTGAAACCACCAAAGCCGGAACAAAAGCGGTTGCTCCCGGTAAACAGATCATTTCAATATGATGATCGGAACCTGCTTTTGCCAACAAATAACCCGGATCTGAGATTCCGGGAGTTCCTGCATCGGTAATAATCGCAATATTCTGACCGCTTTTAAGGTCTGTAATCACTTTTTCCGTTGTCTGATGCTCGTTGTGTAAATGATAGGATTTTAAAGGCTTGGAAATCTCGAAATGCTTTAAAAGAATTCCGGAAGTTCTTGTGTCTTCGCATAAAATATAATCAACCTCTTTCAGCACATTTACCGCTCTGTAGGTCATATCTTCGA
The DNA here is from genome assembly GCF_900156825.1 of Chryseobacterium gambrini. Lineage (GTDB taxonomy): Bacteria > Bacteroidota > Bacteroidia > Flavobacteriales > Weeksellaceae > Chryseobacterium > Chryseobacterium gambrini. Next base: position 30,445 of record NZ_FTOV01000003.1, read on the forward strand.
GGTTCCCGATCGGTGTAGGAACAAAATATAAGATTCCGCTCAAAATTTAGTTTATAAAAATTTATTTTCCACCAATATCCACAGTCTCTGTGCATATTCGTCCACTTTACTCCATTTTTTGGCATAATAAAGATCACTCAAGTATTCTTTTGCCTCCTCCAGTGTTCTGAAACTGTTCAGGTTATTTACCACTTCATTCAGCTCCGTCTGGCTTCCTCCGAATAATGTTTTTGTGAAAGCAATCCTGTCGTTCAGATCGAGTTTAAACTCAGGCTTTTTCTTTTCCGCTTCCATAAACTCGGTTGGAATATTGGTTTTCAAAATACTTCCCGGCTCTTCTTTTTTCTCAACAGGAATTGTTTTTTCTGTTGATACTCTTTCAAGATGGTCATCATCAAAAAGCGACTGTACCGCTTTCAGACCTTTGATATTTGCCAGTTTTATCTTCTTATCATGATAGGCTTCAAGGTTTTCAAAGCTTTCATCAGATTTTAAGTGTTCTCTCTCTTCAGAAACAGGTTTGTTGATCTCAACAATTTTTCTTCTGTCATTAATTTCTGCTAAAATAGGCTGCTCTTGCTTTTCTTCAGCAACTGCTTCGTTTTTAATTTCATTAACGATGTTTTCAGCATTTGAAGTATCGGTCGCCAATTCGCCCTGTTCCATCATTGTGTGGGAAGAATACTGATTATCATTTTCTTCCACTAAAATTTCTTCATTTTCATCTAAAACTTCTCCATCAAAAATGCTTGGAATATCTTCAGATTCTTCTTCATTTTTATACTGATAATTGTTCTGAATTTTCTCTTCTTCATCAAAATCATTCAAAATATCTCCACGATCGTCCGAAATTTCGTTCTCAAATTCATCAATTTCATTCAGTTGATGATTAAAAATAACTTCTTCTTCCGTTTTGCTGTCATTAAACATTTCTTCCGAGATTTCTTCATCATTTTCGGGTTCAGAATTTGCCAGAATTCTTTCTTCATCCACAAAATTCAGATCCGATCCGCTGTTTTCAGAAGTTTCATATTCATCAATTTCGTTTAACTGAGCATTGAAAACATCATCATTTTCTTTCGGATTGTTCTGAATTTCATCCTGAGAATTTCCTTCTGCAAAATTAACTAAAGTTTCGTGAAGTTCACCTTCTACAATCTCATTTAATTGATTGTTAAAAATTGCCTCTTCTTCAGTCACTTCAGTTGAATAATTTCCGGATTCGCTTCCGTCAATTTCATTAAGCTCATTATTGAAAATAGCTTCTTCTTCCGTTACTTCACTGCTGAAATCATGGGGTTCCTGCAAAGGAGCGGGTGAAGAAAATTTTTCTTTATTTTCTGAAATCAGCGAAGAATTTTCACTTCCGAAATACTCTAAATTTTTTTCCAGCAGACGCAGAAACGAAATCCTGTTAGCAAGCTCTTCCACAAGATCCTGCTTTGACGAAAGTTCGTCTACGTTGCTTATTTTATCCAAAATACCAATGATATTCTTGGATTCAAAAAAAATCTTTTCCTTTAAATCTTGGATGTTCTGCATAGAAGAATCTTGTTAAAATTGCTTACTTTTGAAGTTAAAAATATACGGCTAATTTAACAAATGTTTTTAGAAAATACAATTAATCATTCCAAACAAAGTGGTTGGATGGAAGTTATTTGTGGCTCAATGTTTTCCGGAAAAACCGAAGAGTTGATCCGAAGGCTGAGAAGAGCTGAAATGGCAGGGCAGAATGTAGAGATTTTTAAACCTAAACTGGATACGCGATATTCGGATGAAGATGTGGTTTCGCACAATCAGAATAAAATCCGAAGCACGGCGGTAGAAAATCCCAGCGAAATTCTTTTGCTGGCTTCCAACTGTCATGTAGTGGGGATTGATGAAGCACAGTTTTTTGATGAAAGCATTGTGGATATAGCCAATCAACTGGCAAACGGCGGAATAAGAGTGGTTATTGCAGGTCTGGATATGGATTTTCTCGGAAGACCTTTCGGACCGATGCCCAATCTGATGGCAACTGCAGAATATGTAACAAAAGTACACGCGATCTGCAGAAGAACAGGAAATCTTGCCAATTATTCTATGAGAACTTCCGCAGGAAAAGATCTTGTAGAACTCGGAGAAACAGAATCTTACGATGCGGTAAGCAGAAGAGTTTTTGTGGATGAAGTTTTGAATAAAAAAGAGATTTAATATCAAATTTATTATTAATTTTGTTTAAAATTTAATAGTGAAAACTATCAGAAAATGATATTAGAGATTAAAAATTACATCAAGATCAGCAATTCTATTGACGAGATTCTGAAAAATTCGCCTTTCAAAATGAAATACATCATTGAAAAGAGCGGAATTTCCGAGCCTACGTTTTTCAGAAAGATGAAAGAGAAAAAATTTCTTCCGGAGGAATTGCTGAAGATTGCGGAGATTATAGAACCGGAAAAAATTTCGCATGATGATATTCTCAATGCTATTCAGGAAGGTTTAGACGACGTAAAAAACGGACGGATAACCGAACATATGGCAGTGATGAATGAAGCAAAGGAAAGAATTGCAAAAAAGAAAAATGAATATTTTTTGGACAAATAGAGCCAAATCGGATTTAGAAATTCTAGAAGATTTTCTTATTGAAAACTGGGGGTTCGATGTTTTGGAAGATTTTTATAAAATTTTAGAAAGAAAAATTTCTTTGCTTGAAAATGGAAATCTTATTCATCAGAAATATGAAGACACAGCGTTTCACAAATTATTAATTACGAAACACAACTCTATCATTTATGAAATTTCAGGAAATCAAATAAATCTTTTAAATATGATTAATAACTTCCGAAATCCTGATTCTAATTATAACCTAATTACAGAAAAGTAGTTTATGAACTACACGACAAACCATATCGCAGAAATCACCAATGCGAAGATTATTGGAGACAAAAATATATTGATCAGGAATATCGCTTTCGACAGCAGAATTATTTATTCTACTAAAAATACTGCGTTTATAGCAATCAATACTCCAAAAAATTCCGGGGAAAAGTTCATTGAATTTGCGGTAGACCGTGGAATAAACGTCATCATTTCCGAACATCATCATCCGCAGTTTGAAAATATTACATGGATCATTGTTGAGAATTCTGTGGAATTTCTTCAAAAATTAGCTAAATTTCATTTTGAAAATGCTCATTTAAAATCCGTCGGAATTACAGGAAGTAACGGAAAAACAATTTTAAAAGAGTGGCTGTATCAATGTCTGTGGAATGAATTCCCGACGGTAAAAAGCCCGAAGAGTTTCAATTCCCAAATCGGACTTCCGCTTTCTCTGCTTCAGATTAATAATTCACATCAATTAGGAATTTTTGAAGTAGGCATTTCAAAGCCAGACGAAATGGAAAAGCTCGAAAATATTTTCCATCCGCAGATTGGTTTGCTTACCCACATCGGAACTGCTCATCTTGCCAACTTCCAATCGGAAGAGGAGCTGATTGATGAAAAAATCAAATTATTCAAACATTCTGAAACGATTATTTACAACGGAGATAATCCTTTGGTTGACAAAAAGATAAAGGAATTATATTCAGGTAAAAAATTAATTTCTTACGGCTTTAAAGAATACAATCAGGTCTATTTCAAAAACAATATTTCGAAAAACGAAGAGGTAACGGTACATTATTTCGACGAAGAAATTTCTTTTCCGGTGCATCAGAGGGATGAAGCGACTTTAACGAATGCTTTGGCGCTTGTAACGGTTTTAAAGGATCTTGGTATTGAAAACGAAAAGATCGTCGAAAAAATCAACGCTTTAAAAGCCGTTGAAATGAGGCTTGAAGCAATTGAAGGGATTAAGAACAATATTATCATCAATGATTCTTTTAACCTTGATCTTGATTCTCTGAAAACCGCTCTTCAATTTCTCAATGAATACAACAAACCGAAAAAATCTCTGGTTCTTACAGATATTGTAGGGGTAAATTCTAATTCGAAAGAACTCTATGAAGAAGTCTCCGAGCTTGTAAACGAGCAGAAATTCGATTCTGTTTTCCTGATTGGTGATGAAATATCAAAATTTAGTGAATTATTTAAAGCTAAAACTTTTACTTTCATCAATACTCAGGAATTAATTGAAAGTAAACACCTTACAGAAATTGAAAACCAGATCATTCTATTAAAAGGGGCAAGAAAATTTGAGATCGAAAGACTTAAAGATCTGCTTGAACTCAGAAAACACGATACGGTTTTAGAAATTAATTTGAATGCTATTCTTCATAACATCAATTACCATAAATCTTTACTAAAGCCATCCACAAAAATGATGGCGATGGTAAAAGCAAACTCTTATGGTTTAGGAAGTTATGAGATTTCGGAATTTTTACAGCATCATCACATAGATTATCTTGGAGTCGCTTTCGTTGATGAAGGCGTAGAACTCAGAAAAAAAGGAATTACGGTTCCTATTGTGGTCATGAATCCTGAACAGCACAGTTATGAAACGGTGATTGCTTACAATCTGGAACCGGAAATTTACAGTTTCAGAGTTCTGGAATTATTCTATGAAGCGGTTCAGAAATCCGGATATGATAAGAAATATCCGATCCACATCAAACTGGAAACAGGAATGCATCGTCTTGGTTTTAAAGGTAATGAACTGGATCAGTTAAGCGAGACTTTAAATTCAATGAATGTAAAAGTTCAGAGTATTTTCAGCCATCTTTCATCATCTGATTTACCGGATGAAAAAGAATTTACCTTACATCAGCTAGAAACCTTTGAGAAAAATTCCAGCTATTTGATAGAAAAATTGGGGTACACTCCTATTCGACATATTTTAAATTCTTCAGGAATTACAAATTACACCGCTCATCAGTACGACATGGTAAGAATCGGTATCGGAATGTTAGGGGAATCACCAAATAGTGAAATACAAAAACAGTTAAGATCTGTGGTAAGTTTTAAAACAGTGATCTCTCAAATTTCTACGGTAGAAAATGGAGAATCAATAGGTTACAGCCGTCGATTTAAAACAGATCATCAGACAAAAATAGCCACTATTCCTGTAGGATATGCCGATGGAATCCCAAGATTAATCGGAAACCAAGTCGGAAATGTAGGAATCCACAAAACCCTTGCTCCGATTGTAGGAAGCATCTGTATGGATATGATGATGATTAATGTAGATCATATCCCGAATGTAAAAGAAGGCGATACTGTTACCGTTTTTAACGCAAAACCAAGTTTAAAAGAATTCGCAGACTACTGCAAAACAATAACCTATGAAGTTTTAACCTCCATTTCGCCCCGTGTGAAACGGATTTATATTAAAGATTAGCCTATGAGAAAGCTCCTGATTATTTTATTTGCCTTTCAATTGCTTCTGATTCAGTCTCAGGTAAAGAAAGATCTCGTTATTCCGAAAAATCCCAAAATAGGACTTTCTCTTGCAGGAGGCGGAGCTAAAGGATTTTCTCATGTAGGCGTACTTAAAGTGCTGGATTCTCTGGGCGTAAAAGTAGATTATATTGCAGGAACAAGTATGGGAGCCATTGTAGGTGGACTGTACGCTTCAGGATATTCCGGAAAAGAAATAGAAAAGATTGTGATGGATACCGATTTCTATTCTTTAATCACAGATCCCAAAGCAAAACGACAGGAAACAACTTTCTTTAATAAATCCGTTGACAAATATCTTCTGTCTATTCCTCTTAAAAACGGAAAAATTACCCTGCCCTCTTCCATCAGTTCCGGACAGAAAAATGTATATCTGCTGAAGGAACTTTTCAAAAATGTTTCCAATATTGACGATTTCTCCAAACTTCCTATTCCTTTTATGTGCGTAGCGACCAACCTAGAAAGCGGCAATATGCAGATTTTTGAAAAAGGAGATTTGGTACAGTCGATTATGGCAAGTTCTGCATTTCCGTCACTCATGGACCCTGTTAAAATTAATGACAGTATTTATATTGACGGAGCGATGACGGTGAACTACCCTTCCAAACCTTTAAAAGATAAAGGAATTGATATCGTTATCGGGGTAGATCTCAATCAGGATCTTTCCAAACGTGAAGATCTGAACAGTATTATTGCCATCTTAAATCAGGTCATTGATTTCGGAATTAAAAAAGATACCAAAAGACAATATCAATATACCGACATCAACATCAAGCCCAATTTAACAGGCATGACCGCTACAAGTTATGATGATAAGAAAAAAATTCTCGACAGCGGCTACGTAGAAGGCTTAAAATACGTCGATATTCTCGATCAGCTACCCAAGAGACCTTTCGACAGAATCAGACAACAAATGAGCCCTATTTATTCCAATGTCTATAAAATCGACAGTCTCGAGATCGAAGGAAGCAGAATTTACGGTAAAAATTATGTTTTAGGGAAAATGGGACTGCGGCTTCCTTCTCTTCAAACCTACGGAAGCATCAATAAACAGATTGATAAATTAGTCGCCACCAACAATTACAAATTCATCAATTATGATATTATTTCCGGAAACAATTCAAATTACCTTAAGCTCTACGTTACCGAAGACGATACAAGACACTTTCTAAAATTCGGTTTACATTACGACGAAATTTTCAAAACCGGACTTCTTTTAAATTATTCAGCAAAACGACTTTTATTCCGAAATTCAAATCTTTCACTTGATGTTGTTGTGGGAGACAAACCCCGATATTATTTAAACTATTTTATTGATAACGGATATATTCCGGGTTTCGGAATTTATTCTTCGGGAATGAGCTTTAGTTTAAAAGATGTCAATAACAACGAAGTAGACAAATGGTTTTGGCTGAGAAATGAAGCCTACCTCCAGTCGATCTGGAAAGATAAATTTGCCATTGGCGGCGGAATCAGTCACGATTATTTCGAAGCGGAATTCAACGGAGACAATAAAAGATACAGCAGATTTCTCAATCCGTACGTATTTCTGAAAAGCGATACCCAAAACGACAGAGACTTCCCTACCCGCGGAATTTACATTAATGCAGAAGGAAAAGTAATTGATCTTTTAAAATCTGAAGTAGAAAAAAGACTCGTTCAGGTAAAAGCAGACATCAGGATAAATCTTCCTCTTTCAAAACAGTTTTCCTACAGACTCAATCTTTACGGAGGAATCACCATCGGCGAAAACCTTCCCGACTTCTACAAATACAGACTGGGCGGAATCTTTGAACAGAATATCGTAAACTACAGAAGCTTTTCGGGGTTCTATTTTGCTCAACTGAACAGCAATAATGTGGTTTTAATTTCAAACGACCTTCAGTTTAAATTCAATAAAAACTATTTCCTGAGCGGAAACTTTTCTTTTGCGAACCTTTCCAATGATATAACCTTTGAGGATGCGGTAAAATTAAACTTCAGCTCTGTAGGATTAACGGCTGGATACAAATCTCCTTTCGGGCAGATTAAAATCAACTTCAGCCATTCACTTAAAAACAATCAAAAAGGCATATTCAGTGTTATCTTAGGACACTGGTTTTAATTACAAAATGATACAATTTTTTTACGAAAACTTACCCGAATCGGTAAACACAGAATACAAAAAATGGCTGGAAGATCTCATTCTTTCAGAAGAAAAAAAGTTGGGCGAGATCAATTATATTTTCTGTGACGACGAATATTTACTCAAGGTAAATCAGGATTATTTACAGCACGATTACTATACTGATATCATTACATTTGACTATGTAAAAGGGAAGACCATAAGCGGCGAGATTTTTGTATCTTTGCAGCGCATTTCAGACAACGCTTCTACCCTATCCAGAAATTACGAAGAAGAATTACGGAGAGTTTTGGCTCACGGTATTCTGCACCTTTGCGGATATAAAGATAAAACAGAAGAAGAAGAATTGCAGATGCGAGGAAAAGAAGATCATTATTTAGCAAAATACCATTAAGTTTTTAGGAGCTTAATCCCGCTCTCCGCACTCGCTATTTTCTTTTGAAAAAAGAAAATGAGCTCAGACAAATGCTACGATCGGGGCTAAATAAAGCGCAACAGAACAGATTTAAGACAATAAAATTTACAAATGTTTCACGTGAAACATTTGTAAAAAAGAGTAAAAATTAAGGCTTAAAACAAGCAAAAAAAATGATTTCAGAAATATATGATGTAATCGTAGTGGGTGCCGGTCACGCAGGATGTGAAGCCGCCGCTGCAGCAGCCAATTTAGGCTCAAAGACGCTGCTTATTACAATGAATATGCAGACCATCGGACAGATGAGCTGCAACCCTGCAATGGGAGGAATTGCAAAAGGACAGATCGTAAGAGAGATTGATGCGATGGGAGGATATTCCGGAATTGTAGCAGACAAATCTGCGATCCAGTTCAAGATGCTGAATCTTTCCAAAGGTCCTGCCATGTGGTCGCCAAGAACGCAGAATGACAGAATGCTTTTCGCAGAAGAATGGCGTTTAGCTTTAGAAAATACACCCAATCTTGATTTCTTTCAGGACATGGTAAAACAGCTTATTATCGAAAATAATAAAGTTGCCGGAGTGGTTACTTCATTAGGAATTGAGATCAAAGGACGTTCTGTAGTTCTTACCAACGGAACTTTCCTTAATGGTTTGATCCACGTTGGAGACAAACAATTAGGAGGCGGAAGAATGGGCGAACCAAGAGCTTTTGGAATTACAGAACAGCTCGTTTCTTTAGGCTTTGAAGCAGGAAGAATGAAGACCGGTACCCCACCCCGCGTAGACGGAAGAAGTCTGGATTATTCTAAAATGGAAGAACAGAAAGGAGATGAAAATCCTCAAAAATTCAGCTATTTAGATACCCCTAAATTAACCAAACAGTTAAGCTGCCACATTGTTTATACCAACGAAACAGTACATGATATTTTACGTGAAGGTTTCGACAGAAGCCCAATGTTCAATGGTACAATTCAAAGTTTAGGACCAAGATACTGTCCGAGTATTGAAGATAAGATCAACCGTTTTGCAGAGAGAAACAGACACCAGTTGTTTGTAGAACCTGAGGGCTGGAAAACAGTAGAGATCTATGTAAACGGATTCAGTTCTTCCCTTCCTGAAGATGTGCAGATTAAAGCAATGAAACATATTCCGGGATTCGAAAACGTAAAAGTATTCCGTCCGGGCTATGCTATTGAATATGACTACTTCCCTCCTACCCAATTGAAGCATACCTTGGAGACAAAATTAATTGATAACTTGTACTTCGCGGGACAGATCAACGGGACAACGGGATACGAAGAAGCAGCCGGACAAGGTCTTATTGCCGGAATTAACGCTCACAACAAAGTAAAAGATCAGGATGAATTTATCCTTAACAGAGATGAAGCTTACATCGGAGTTTTAATTGATGATCTTATCACAAAAGGAACAGAAGAACCGTACAGAATGTTTACCTCAAGAGCAGAATACAGACTTCTTTTAAGACAGGATAACGCAGACATCAGATTAACGCAAAAAGCTTTTGATTTAGGTTTAGCCAAAGAAGAACGACTAAAAAGAGTAAATGAGAAAGTCGCTCAGAGCGAGGAACTTGAAAGCTTTCTTCGGGAAACTTCTTTAAAGCCGGGAGTAATCAATCCTATTCTGGAAACTATCGAAAGCAGTCCTGTTGATCAGGCTTACAGAGCAGCTCAGATTCTTACAAGACCTAATATGACGTTGGAAAAACTGGATCAGATCGACTTTATCAGCGAAGTTTCTTCTAAATTTGATGATGAAGTAAGAGAACAGGCAGAAGTGAATATCAAATACAGAGGCTATATTGAGAAAGAAAAAGAAAATGTTGCCAAACTGAACCGTCTGGAAAACATTAAAATTCCGGAAGATTTCGATTATACAAAAATCTCAAGTCTCTCTGCAGAAGCTAAGCAGAAGATGACGAATGTAAAACCAAAAACAATTGCACAGGCTGGAAGAATCAGCGGAGTTTCGCCTGCAGATATTAACGTTTTATTAGTTTATTTAGGACGCTAAAACGAAAATGTTTCACGTGAAACATTCATAAAAATACAATCAAAAATTAAGGTATTTATGAGCTTATACAAAGGTCTGAATATCTTAATTTTTAATTTTAAAGAAAAATCAAATGAAAATAAAAGATCATTTTCTATCTCAGGAAATTTTTGAAATTATTGAAACAGATACAAAGGGAGTTTTCAAGACCTCCCCTATTCCATCCAATATTTCAAAATATTATGAAAGTGAAGATTATATTTCCCATCATCAGGATTCCGGAAGTCTTAAAGAAAAACTGTATAAATTTTTACAGTCCTTTAATTTGCAGTACAAAAAAAATATACTTTTAGACCGAATCAGCAAAGGATCAAAAGTATTGGATTACGGTTGCGGAGCCGGAGAATTTGTAAAGTTTATAGAAAATGATTTCGAAACTTTCGGTTTTGAACCGGATGCAGATGCAAGAAAAGCAGCCCAGAATAAAATTTCAAAAGCTACTATTTTAGATAATATTCATTCCATTGAAGATAAAAGTCTGGACGCAATTACTTTATGGCATGTTTTTGAACATATCGAAAATCAGGACGAGATCCTCGAAATTTTCAATCGTAAACTGAAAGACAAAGGACTGTTGATTATTGCCGTTCCCAATCCTACTTCTTACGATGCGAAACATTATAAAGAATATTGGGCAGCGTATGATGTTCCGAGACACATCTATCATTTTTCAAAAAAAGGTATGGAAAATCTGATTGCCAAAAAGCCCAACTGGAAAATGAGAAAAATCAAACCTTTGATTTTGGATTCTTATTATATCTCTATGTTGAGCGAAAAATATAAAAAATCATCCCTATTTTGGCTAAAAGCAACGATCTACGGAACGATTTCTAACATAAAAGCCCTTTTTTCGAACGAATTTTCAAGTTTGATATACATTATCGAAAAAAAGTAGAAAATCGAAATTTAAGCCATTTCTGAAGGTCAATTTTTCAGAATTTGAGTCTTGAAAATCAAAATCCCGGGAAATTCTCTGGGATTTTATTTTTTATCAACTCCCCTACTCGATTCAAATTTTCAGAATATTTTTTTCACAAGATTAAATTTTGGAAAAAATCAGATCAGAATTTTAAAATTTGTTAGTAAAAAGTTAGTAACTCAAAATTTAACTCTATTTTTCTTTACCATTAAACTTTTCATACAAAGCATATTTTAATTTTTTGTGAAAATTAGAAAAATAACAAAAGTTTTTAAAATCCTCAATTTTCATCCTTTTAGAATTTTGAAAATTTTAATCATTACATCATCATCATATTTATTGACTTTTCGACTAATTTTGAAATTAACTCAAATATGAGCAATTAAGTAAAAAATGAATCAGCAAAAATTTTTATCCATTTCAGAAATTTCAATTCTCTGGTAATTTTCAAAGTTTGAGAATTTATTCTTTGATAAATCAAAAATGAAAATTTTTAATTTGTTCTTCGTATTTGAAAATTAAAAATACTGATCGTTTTTTAAGAACAATATTTAAACTTTAAAAATAATTTATAAAATTTTAAAGCTTCATAATAAACTTTTATATAACAAAAGATTTAAACACTTTAGTTTCTTAAATTAAATACTTAAACTGAAAAAGAATACATAAGTAAAAAAATCAAAGATTTTTCTCTTTGCAGACTTTTGTAATACTTTAAATAAATTCAATAAAGTCTTTTGTATCTTTTGCAGTTAAATTTAAAATGACTTTGAACAAGTTTAATAAAAAAGTCCGCCGAAAAAATCAGCGGACTTAAAATATATAAATTAATTTTCTTAATTGTTAATGGCAGCAACACCCGGAAGTTCTAAACCTTCCAGACTTTCCAACATCGCTCCTCCTCCGGTAGAAACATAACTTACTTTTTCTCCGTAACCGAATTGCTTCACAAACGCAACACTGTCTCCTCCTCCAACTAAAGAGAAAGCTCCCAATTTTGTAGCTTCGGCAATACTGTCTCCCAACGCAATTGTTCCTGCAGCAAAGTTAGACATTTCGAAAACTCCGATCGGTCCGTTCCAAAGAATCGTTCTGGAATTTAACAATACATCATTGAACTGATCTCTCGATTTCGGACCTGCATCCAGTCCCATCCAACCTTCAGGAATTTCGTAAATATCCACTTCTTTTCTGTCGGCATCGTTACTGAAACTTTCAGCAATTACTGTATCTGAAGGAAGATAAACTTTTACTTTATGTTCCTTCGCTTTTTCTAAAATCTCCAGTGCTAAAGGTAACTTATCTTCTTCCACTAATGAAGTTCCGATCTTTCCGCCTAAAGCCTTAATGAAAGTAAACGCCATTCCGCCTCCGATGATTAAATTATCAACTGCCGGTAAAATATTTTCTATAATGGTAATTTTAGTTGAAACTTTAGAACCACCAAGAATAGCTGTAACAGGTCTTTCACCGCTTTTTAGTACTTTATCAATCGCCTGAAGCTCTTTAGCCATCAATAAACCGAAAAATTTAGTTGATGGAAAAAATTTAGCAATAACCGCTGTTGAAGAATGCGCTCTGTGAGCTGTCCCGAATGCATCATTCACATATGCATCTGCTAATTTAGAAAGCTGTTCTGCAAAAGCTTCATCACCTTTTTCCTCTTCGTTATGAAAACGCAGATTCTCTAATAAAAGAATTTCTCCCGGTTTAAGCTCATAAGCAGCCTTTTCAGCCTTTTCTCCAACACATTCGTCCACAAACTTAACTTCCTGTCCTAAAACCTCAGAAACCTCGTCTACGATATGTTTCAGTGAAAATTCGTCTTTAACCTCTCCTTTTGGTCTTCCCAAGTGAGCCATTAAAATTACAGAACCGCCATCTTTAAGGATTTTATCCACGGTTGGTTTTACCGCAACAATTCTCGTATTGTCTGTTACTTTAAGCTGGTCGTCCTGCGGAACATTGAAATCCACTCTTACAAGCGCCTTCTTTTCATTGAAATTGAAATCATTGATTGTTTTCATATGTACATTTTATATTTTTTCGGGTAAAGTGAACCGACTTTGAGAATCCATTGGCTTCATTTTTTCCGGCAGGTCGAGTTCATTCATTTCGTTCAAATTTTGTTTCACAAATGTAAGATTTTAAAATTTTCAGAACGATTCAAGCTTTGAAAAGTTTTCAAAAAGTTTCCCGCAGACTCATCATTCATCAATCAACATAATTTCTTTTCTCTTAAAAAAAGAAAAATGATACTGTTGTTGAGTATTGTTAGTTTAGGGGATAAATTTTAATGAAATACTTTACCACATTTAATTTTAAGCCAATTCACAACTTATATACATTGTAATCCATTGATATTAGAGTATTTCACATCGTTATTAACAATTGTGGGTAACTTTCAGAATTTACTATTATTAATAAATATTTTATGGAAAAGACTGAGAATTCTCCCCAATAACTTTGTGTAAAAAAATGCAGGATCTATGAAAGTAAAATTCCATTACAAAATTTTTCAATGTTACGAAACTTTAGTTTTAGAACTTTTTTCAACAGTTACCCACAAGCGTTTTCACAATTAACTCGCAAAAATTTAAGACTTATCCACATTATACTTAACTTTGTGTGGAATAAATCTATTAAAGGCTTAATACAAGTATTATGAAAAGAAAAATAGCAATTGCTGCAGACCACGCAGGCTATGAATACAAGGAGATTGTTAAGAACTATCTTTCAGAACGTTTTGAAATTCAGGATTTTGGAACGTTTTCCACAGACAGTGTGGATTATCCGGACTTTGTACACCCCGCTGCTACATCTGTTGAAAACGGTGAAAATGAACTAGGAATTTTGCTGTGCGGAAGCGGGAACGGCGTTCAGATCACTGCCAACAAACATCAGAAGATTCGCTGCGCACTTTGCTGGATGCCGGAGATTGCTTCCTTGGCAAGACAGCATAATGATGCCAACATGATTTCTATCCCTGCAAGATTCATATCAAAGGAAGTGGCTATCGAAATTGCTGAAAAATTCCTTTCTACAGATTTTGAGGGAGGCAGACATCAGAACAGAGTTGATAAAATTCCATTTTGTTAAAATATATAAAGGCTTGTAAATCAGTTTGCAAGCCTTATTTATTTTTTATTTTGTATATTTGCAGCGTCCAATAGAAATTACCATCTATTATTTCCATACAAGCCTGTAGAAAATTTAAAAACACATTATTAAAAGGTTTTTCTCCACTCTTCTCCATATTTGTATTAAATTTATACAAAACTAAAACTTCCGTTGTAGAATAAATGGAAGGAAAATTGATGGGTTTTTACCAATAAACTAAACTTTAAGATTTAAAAAATCTCTTGTTAAAGGATGATTTAAATCCCTCTGATTGGGAGATCAGAATTGAAAATTTAACGAATTACAAATTAAAATGGCAAAAAAAAGAAAATATATAAGTCAGAAAAATGAACATAAACTAAAGGAAATCGGAAAACTGATCCTTAGATTTATAAATGAAAATTCCACGAAAGTCTACAACTATAAGCAGATTGCAGACGGAATAGATTATAAGAATCCGAGACAGAGAGAACTTGTGATTCAGGCACTGCACAGATTGCAGGCTGCCGAAAGAATAAAAGAAGCCGAAAAAGGAAAATACGTTCTTAACCTTAATATCAAAGGAACGTTAACAGGAATTATCGATTTCAACCAGTCCGGTAATGCTTATGTAAAGGTAGAAGGTCTTGAAGATGATATTTTTATCCACTCCAAAAACGTAAAAGATGCTTTGCAGGGCGATAAAGTATTAATTGTAACCTATACCTATAAAGGCAAAAAACTGGAAGGTTCTGTTCTGGAAGTCTTAGAAAGAACGAGAACAGAATTTGTGGGAACTTTGCAGATCGTTCCTCACAAAGATTTTGGTTTTGTGGTTTGCGATAAAAAGACCATTAATACCGATATTTTTGTTCCTAAACCTAAATTTGGAGGTGCGGAAGACGGGAATAAAGTGATCGTAAAAATGACGGAATGGAGACCGGGAGATAAAAATCCGGAGGGAGAAATTATCCAGGTTTTAGGAGCTCCCGGTGAGCATGAAACCGAGATCCACTCTATTCTTGCGGAATACGGACTGCCTTACGAATTCCCTGAAGAAGTGGAAAGAGATGCAGATAAAATCGACAGAAGCATCAATGAAGAAGAAGTTGCAAAAAGATGGGATATGCGTGGAATTACAACCTTTACCATCGACCCGAAAGATGCAAAAGATTTTGATGATGCGTTATCCATCAGAAAATTAGACAACGGAAACTGGGAAATCGGAGTTCATATTGCGGATGTTTCGCATTATGTGGTTCCGGGAACAATTCTGGATGATGAAGCTTACCAGAGAGCGACTTCCGTATATTTGGTAGACCGCGTTGTACCGATGCTTCCGGAAGTTTTAAGTAATGATGTCTGTTCGCTTCGTCCGCACGAAGATAAATTTACTTTTTCAGCCGTTTTTGAGCTGAATGACAAAGCCGAGATTAAAAAACAGTGGTTTGGAAGAACGGTAATTCATTCAGACAGACGATTTACGTATGAAGAAGCGCAGGAAAGAATTGAAGGAAAAGACGGCGATTTTAAAGAAGAAATCCTCATTTTGGATCAACTGGCAAAAATCATGCGTCAGAAAAGAATCAAAGACGGAGCGATTACTTTCGACAGAAGCGAAGTACGGTTCAATCTGGATGAAAACAACGAGCCTGTTGGAGTTTACTTTAAAATAAGCAAAGATTCCAACCATTTAATTGAAGAATTTATGTTGTTGGCGAATAAAAAAGTATCGGAATTTGTTTCTCTGAACAAGAGAGGGGAAATTTCACAAAATACTTTTATTTACAGGGTTCACGATGATCCGGATCCTGCAAAACTGGAATCTCTGAGAGATTTTGTGTCGACTTTCGGATATAAAATGGACTTGGCGAATACCAAAAAAGTAGCAGAATCTTTAAACAAATTATTGCACGATGTAAAAGGTAAAGGCGAAGAAAATATGATCGAAACTCTGGCAATGCGAAGCATGAGCAAGGCGGTTTATTCTACAGAACCTATTGGTCACTACGGATTGGGATTCGATTATTACAGCCACTTCACCTCTCCTATCCGTCGTTATCCGGATTTAATTGCACACAGATTGTTGCAGCATTATCTTGATGGCGGAAAATCTCCGAACAAGGCAGATCTTGAAGAAAAAGCAAAACACTGCAGTTATATGGAAAGACTGGCGGCAGATGCGGAAAGAGATTCTATAAAATTCATGCAGGTGAAATTTATGGAGAAACATTTGGGAGAAACTTTCAACGGGGTTATTTCAGGAGTGGCGGAATTTGGTTTCTGGGTAGAAATTCCTGAAAACGGTGCGGAAGGATTAATCAAATTAAGAGATTTAACCGACGATTCTTACTCTTATGATGCAAAAACTCACGCCGTGTACGGAAACAGACATGGTAAAAAATACCAGTTGGGAGATCAGGTTCAGATCAAAGTGGTTAAAGCAAATCTGATTCAAAAACAATTGGATTTCAAGATTGTTGATTAGATTTTACAACAAAGAACTATATTTAGAAACTGCAAGAAATTGCAGTTTTTTTTATTTTACTTAAAATTTATTTGATGGGAAAATACTGTTTTAGATTTATAAGAAATATGAATACTGTAGCTGTTTTACTGGGCTTGCTATTATGTATTGAATGCAAAAGAAATGAACAGAAAATAGTTACTGAAAAGAGCAATCAGTCTCATTTTATAAAAGACAGCTTACCGTACAGTCCGTCTCTGAAATCAGCTTTAACCCGAATTAAAAGTTTTGATGACGGTAAAGGATCTGATGTCGATGTAATTAATAATTTTAGAATTGAAGAAAATTCCTGGAAAGAAGAAATTGAAAATATTTATCTAAAACTTCATGAAAAGATCAGAAAAAATGATCCTGAATCTCTTTCTTCACTTGAAAAATACCATGAAAGGTGGAAAAACTATCTGGAATCATATTATTCCTTTAAAAGAAATTTTTTAGCGCATTATATCTATTCTAAGCAATGGATTTTTTATGTTTTTCCGAAATTGAGACAGGAATACAAAGATAAACTTATAGAATATTATGAATTGTATGAGTTTGATAAGTATTAATTGATCCGATGCTTTTCTTATTTGCTTTTTACAACATAAAAACTAACTTTGTATAAATAGATGAAATTATTTCATTGAAAACACCACTGAATGTTTGAACTTATATTATCTGCCATCGTTTTAGGATTCATGCTGAGTCTGGTTTTTATAGGACCTATTTTTTTCCTTTTAATTGAAACCAGCTTTTCGAGAGGTCCGAAACATGCTTTAGCACTGGATTTAGGCGTTATTTCTGCAGACCTTCTGTGCATTTTGGCAGCGTATTATGCGAGTGCAGATATAGTAACGCTCATCGATAAACATCCCGGATTTTACAGGATTACCGCAATTCTGATCTTTGTGTACGGAATTGTGATGATGGTTACCAAAACCAAGATGCATATTCCCGGAGAAGAAAAATTCATCAATCAGAACTATTTTAAAACATTCGTCAACGGTTTTTTCTTTAATCTTCTGAATGTCGGAGTCATCCTTTTCTGGCTTGTCACCGTTATTTCGGTAAGAAATCAGTATCCGGATACCAGTAATTTCATTTTATACATCGGAATCGTCATCGGAACGTATCTCTTTATCGATCTGGTAAAAATATTCCTTGCGAAGCAGTTTCACGACAGACTTACCCAAAAATTAGCCAACAGAATCAGAAGAATTGTTGGCGGAATTCTCATCATATTCAGTTTCTTTATTTTCTTGCAGAGCTTTAAAAAATTCAATCAGTTCGATAAAAGACTGGAAGAAGCAGAGAAAACTGAAGTAAAGTACAAAAAGACAAATGAATAAAACAATTTTTCCCAAATCTCTGAAAAAAGGCGATAAAATAGCCATTATTTCTCCTGCGGGAGCCGTAGAATCTTCCCAGCTTGAAAAGGGAATCGAAATGATTAAAAGTAAAGGTTTTGAGCCCGTTTTGGGAGAACATCTTTACACGAAATATGCAAACGGATACAACTACGCAGGAACCGAACAGGAAAGATTAAAAGACATGAACTGGGCTTTCAATGACAGCGAAATTTCCGCAGTCTGGGCTTCAAGAGGCGGTTACGGTTGTCAGCATCTTATTCAGGAACTTAATCTTAAAAACTTTACCAGAAATCCTAAATGGTATATTGGGTATTCAGACAATACGGTGATCCAGAGTTATCTGCTGAAAAAAGGCTTTGCATCGATTCACGGACAGACTGTAAAAACATCGAGCTTTGGCGTTACAGAAGAAAGTTACGATCTTATTTTTGATGTTTTAAAAGGAAAATCTCTTAAATATAGCCTCTCCTCTCATCAGTTCAACAAAAAAGGAAACGTTGAAGGACAGTTGGTCGGTGGAAATTTAGCCTTGATTTATGCGCTTTTAGGAACGAAATATTCCTTTGATTTTAAAGATAAAATTCTTTTCATTGAAGATATCGGCGAAAATTTTTATGCTCTCGACAGAATGATTATGAGCCTTGAATTAGCCGGAGTTTTTAATAAAATTTCTGGTTTGATTATCGGCGGAATGACCAATATGGGTGACGAAAAAGAGAACAAACAATACGAAGAAAGCTTTGATGAATTTGCCTACAAGTTAATTGCCGACAGAATTTCAAAGTACAATTTCCCAACAGTTTTCGGTTTCCCGAATGGACACATCAAAGACAACAGACCGTTGATTATTGGTGGAAATGTGAGATTGGAGGTTAAGAATAAGGCTAAGATTGAGTTTTTAGTGTGAGAAGTTTATTAGTTGATTATATTTTCAGTCCGGGATTATATGATGAAATCCGAATAATACATTTAGAAATTTACAGTGATTACAATTATATCCTTAAGTTTAATTGGTACAAAAAATATCGTGATAATGAAGCTTTAGATAAAAATAATTCTAAAAATTATAGACAGGAAACAGTATTTAATGATGTTCTTCCAAACAGGTTAAAAGAAAATTTAGAGGCTTTGCTTTCTTTCCACGACTTTGAAATTAAAACTTTTTATCCTCCATTAACTGAAGAAGAAAAAAAACAATATGCCCCACTTGATGTAAGGCATGAAGATTATCAGTTTTACATTTAAGGAATTAAATTCTGGGTTAATGTAAGTCCTTACATTTTTAAAAAGCAATTTTTAAAAACAGAACAGGAACTGTTGTTTGGAAAATTTCATGAAAATATAACAGAATGGTTGGACGAAGTTTATAAAAAATTAATAGATAGAGAAAATATTTAATAACTCAAAAACTCTCAAACACTTTATCTCAACAATGGCAGATCACAACGATTTTGGTAAAAAAGCAGAAGAATTGGCCGCTGAATATTTACAGAAAAACGGCTACAAAATTTTGGTAAGAAACTTTCGATACCAAAAAGCAGAACTGGATTTGGTTGCCGAAAAAGATAGTTTAATTGTAGTCGTTGAAGTAAAGGCACGTTCTACCGATGTGTTTAATCTTCCACAGGAAGCCGTAAACAAACGAAAGATTAAGTTGATTGTTTCGGCTGCCAATTATTTCATGGAAGAATACAATAAAAATCAGGAAGTACGATTTGATATCATTTCCGTTCTTCCTGACGAAAATAAAAATCTGATTATTGAACATATCACCGATGCTTTTGAAGCATTTGACGCCAACTGATTATGCAGAATATACATTGGGAAACAATATACAACGCTGTAGGATACGTTTTAAAGAATTATCCTTTAAAAATTGTTCTTTTCTGCTTCCTTTTCCTTGTTTTAGGTTTGCTGATAAGTTCCTTTTTGGTCATCATTCTAAAAAAATACAAAGCTTTATCGCGCAGCCAGAAATACTACAATTGGTTTGTTAAACTTTATATTCCTGCTATTTTTATTGTCAACATCGTTTTTTCTTTAAAAATAGGTTTATTTTGTGGAGTGTATTCCGCATTAAAGAAAGACAGTTATTCTATTTCCGAGCAGGTCTATAATTCCAGTACATATTATATCTTTAAAGACAACAGGTCTAAAAAAGTTTTTATTGAAGATCTCAGAAAAGCTGTTAAAGATCTCAGTCAGAAAAATAACAACGCAAAGATTAAAGTCATTGATATCGCGAAAGCATACCACATTAAAAATGATATGATAGACCTTCCAAAAAACTGGATGGCTTCCATGTTTGTGAATCGGTATGGAGATAAAATCTATTCATTTATTTTATACGGAATTTTGGATTCTGTTTCCAATGGTGGCATTACGAATGAGCTTTCTTATGGAGAGTTTAATACGATATCAGAAAAACTTGTGGTATTAAATCCAGAAAATATTGAAAAATCCATTGTTCAGAAAATTCAGAATCTGTTCTTAATGATTTTAAAATCGCAGTTTACGACCATTTTAAAAGGAATTTTATTGATTTGGGTGCTTTTAATGAGTATTCCATGGTTTGAATTTTGGATCTATACACTTCTGATGAAAAGATTAAAAGATCATAATACAATTCAAAAATAAAAAGTAAAAATGAAAACAATATTAATCACCGGAGCAACATCCGGAATCGGAAAATCTACCGCCGAACTTCTGGCAAAACAGGGAAACAGAATAATTATCTGCGGAAGAAGGTCGGAAGTTCTTGAAGATGTAAAAAATGAACTTTCACAATATACCGAAATATTTAGTTTGAAATTTGATGTCAGAAATCTGGAAGAAGTGGAAACGGCAATCAGTTCTCTACCTTCAGAATGGAAAAATATTGATGTTTTAATTAACAACGCCGGAAATGCTCATGGATTAGATCCTTTGTCTGCCGGAAAAACGGATGATTGGGATTCTATGATTGACGGAAATGTGAAAGGACTTCTGTATGTTTCTAAAATGATTATTCCCGGAATGAAAGAACGAAATTCAGGACATATCATCAACATCAGTTCCGTTGCAGCGAGACAGACATACGCAAATGGTGTGGTCTATTGTGCCACAAAAAAAGCAGTAGATGTTATTTCCGAAGGAATGCGTATCGAACTGACGGAATTCGGAATCAAAGTAACGAATATTCAGCCGGGAGCGGTAGAAACAGACTTTTCGATGGTAAGATTTAAAGGAGACAGCGAAAGAGCTGCAACGGTTTACGCCGGTTATGAACCTCTGAAAGCCGAAGATATTGCAGATTCCATTGCCTATTGCATCAATGCTCCGAAACACGTCTGTATTTCGGATATGACGATCTACCCTTCTGCTCAGGCGGAACCGAGAACCATTCACAGAAAGTCTTAACCTGAGTTTTTGATTATGAAACTTTTATCTTTGTTATTGGTCTTCTGTTATATTTTTGGATACTCACAGAAGTATTCAAAAGACGAAAAACAACTCCTTTCTCAGACGGTAAAACTGGATTCTCTGATACAGAATAACGATTCCAGAGTTTTAGATTTATTCGAAGATGATGTTTCTTTCGGACACTCCAATGGATGGATTCAGAACTATTCGGATTTTAAGAGAGATTTCGGCTCGAAAAAAGTTATTTATGATAAGATCGAACAGATTGAAATTTCAGAGCTTAAAAAAGATAAAAATATCTGCTCACTTAGAAGAAAAATAAAAGTTTCAGGAACTTATAAAAGCCAGAAATTCGAAATGATTCTTGCATTGCTGGAAATCTGGAAAAAGGAGAAATCGGTCTGGAAACTCTGGAGCAGGCAAAGTGTGGAAATAAAGCCATAAATTTGCAGTGAAACAATCGATTTGCATTTTGTTGTTGATTTTAAATTTAAAAAATGAAAATTCTATATCTCGAAACCTCGTCAAAAAACTGTTCCGTTGCCATCTCCGATAATGAAAAACTGTTGTGTGTAACGGAAGAAGTTTCTGAAAACTACAAACAGTCTGAAAGTCTGCATACTTTTGTAGAATGGGCTTTGGAAGGAGCCGGAATTTCCATGAAGGAAATTGAAGCCGTTTGTCTGGGGAAAGGTCCCGGTTCGTATACCGGATTGAGAATTGGTGCAGCTTCTGCAAAAGGTTTCTGCTACGGACTGAAAATTCCTCTGATTGCGGTAAATTCTATGGAAAGCATCATAGAGCCTTTTTTAGACCAAAACTACGATTTGATAATACCAATGATCGATGCGAGACGAATGGAGGTTTATACGGCGGTTTATGACGGAAAAACAGGCAAAGAAATTTCTGCAACCGAGGCTAAAATTCTAGACGAAATTTCTTTTGAAGAATTTAAAGATAAAAAAATCCTTTTTGCAGGAGACGGAGCCAAGAAAGCAAAAGACATTTTGCAGCTTCCGAATGCCGTATTTGATGAAAATTCCTATCCTTCTGCAAAATATTTAGTAAAAAAAGCACTTGCAAAAATAGAGCGGAAAGAATTTGAGGACATTGCTTATTTTGAGCCTTTCTATCTCAAAGATTTTCATGGAGTAAAGAAAAAAAATAAAAGCGAAGAGTAGTTCTTCGCTTTTATTTTTATTGTGGTTTTGCCGGAACTGTATTTACAGGAGGCTGCTGATTGTTATTTTGTTTTTTGGGCGGTTTGTTTCCGCTGTTGTTCATCGGCTGGCTCTGCTGAGGATTATTCATCATATTATTTCCCTGCATTTGTGGAGAACTGCCAATTCCGTTATTCTGCTGTGTCGGTTGTTGCGGAACATTGTTTACCATATCTCCCGGATTTTGAGGCACCGCATTTCCTTTATTATCGGTAGCCTGAAAGCTCAGGTCACTTTTCAGATAATTAAGCATTTCTTTGGCTTTTTCGCCTTCAGGCGTTTTACCGTAATTCAGGGCAATCTGTTCCAGTTGAAGAATCATTACCTCTTTCCCGCTAGCTTTTCCTGAGTTAAATGCATTCAGCAAATATAATTTCGGAACCAGGGCATCCTTCGGATTTTGCTGGATCGCTTTTTCAATGAGATCTTTACTTTCCCCGAACTTCTCAGATTCATACAGTGCAAATGCCTGTTTGTACTGGTTTTCCACATCTGCGGAAGATTTTACGAAAGAACTGCTTTTAGGATTTCTTGCAAATTCTGCATACGATGTGTAAGGGTAATCTTTTAAAAGGATTTGTTTTGCTCTTTCTGCTGCCTGTGGATTTTTTTCATAATTCATGGCGAAAATCTCATACAAAGCCTGTAACATTACTTTTTCTTCAGGTTTTACATCTACCAGATCATACAGGGTTTTTGTAGCTAAAGGCGTATTGGTAAAATAATTCTGATACATAACTCCCAAACCTAAAGAAGCGGTATCTCTGTCTTTTTTAAGCTGATCCAGTTTTGCAACATCTGTCGGAATCTGCTCTATGTAGAAAGCCGGTTCAAAACGTCTCGGATTTGGCGCGGCAGTGGTTCCTAAAGCATCATTTTTAAGATCTTCGATTGTTGCCATTTTCTTGGAAAAACGCCAGTTGTCTACCAAAGCTCTGTCTCCCCAGGTTTGCTTAAAGGTTTGGGTTCCTTTGGAAACCGTCCCTGTATTGCTGAAATAGAAACCTTTGGTTGCCACCCCGAAATCTTCGAAAGAATTTGAGCTGTTGGCAAATATGGACGTTGAACTGTAATCTCCCGTATCAAAACCTTTGGATCTTTCTGCCCGTTTTCTTTCCAGTTCTTCCCTTTCCTCTTTGGCTTTAATTTTAGCGATATATTTATTGAAGAAATCTGTTTTCTGATCCGGAGCCATTTTTGCCAGATTCAGAATACTGTCATTCTTTTTGATCAGATAATAGTTTCTTGAAATCTTTTTGATGTACGTAGACTGATCTGCCAAAAGGACTTTAGAAGGTTCGTAAGTCATTACCGCCAAAGCAGAATCATAATACGCACCGGCTCCGATGTAATCATTTTTATCCAGATATCCTTTTCCGATTTCATAGTACGCAAGACCGCGAATTTGTCCGTCAGACACTTTTTCCTTCAGAGATTTTCTGAAAAATTCCTGAGCTTCCTCCTTCTTTCCGGCTTTGTTCGCCATGAGTCCCAAAGCATAATAAAATTCGTTCTTTCGGGAGCCGTAAGTTCCTTTTTTACTGATGTCTTCAAGGTATTTTCTTGCTCCGCTGTAATCTCCGTTTCCGTTGAATGTTTTGGCAATTTCGATCTGGGATTTTACCTCAAATTCAAAATCATTGGCGTATTTGTAAGCGGCCATAAAGCTTTCGCGGGCTTTTTCATTCTGATTAAGCCCTTCCAGAACCTGCCCTCTCAGATAAGCAATTCGGCTTTTCAGCTTTCTGTTGCTGTTCAGTTCAAAAGCATTATCCAGTTCTTTTATAGCTTCTTCTTTTTTTCCTGCATCCAAAAGAGATTCAGCGTAGTAAATGCTTAATAATTTTTCGTACTGTTTAGGAATTTTATCGCCTTTTAATTTGGCAAAAGTTTCATGAGCTTTATGGTAGTTTTTGATCTGATCATACGCTAAACCCTGATAAATTCTTGCCAGAGGAAGTCTTTTATCATCCTTCATGTGCGTGAAAACATAATTCAGCGCATCAAGTGCTTCCAAAGATTTTCCCCTGTAAATTCTCGCCTGTGCAAGAATCATGTACGCATCGAAAATCTGCTTGTTCTGCTCTTCACCATGTCGGATCACAGAATATTTGTTGATCGCTTTTAAAGCCTTTGCTTCTGCAATTTCCAGTGTTGTAGCCCCTTTCTGTTCCGGCTGACCGGAGTCTCCTGTAGCCATTCCTGTTGCACCCGACATCGGATTTCCGGGCATTCCTGAAGGCATTCCGGGAGGACGGCCGCCGCGGGAATCGGTATTTTGCTGAGGACGGTTGATCTCTCCCATTTTCATGGAGTTTTCTGCAAATGCAGCAGACTGTCCCAGATCACTTCCCAAAGGCTGATCTTCATACGTAAGAATCGGAATATAAGGCGCATAAAAATTGTCTTTATGCCCCTTGTCGCGGGTCTCAAACTCATTATTTAAAGCATCTTTTGCATTAAATAACGTGTTGTAATATGTGGTAAATCCTTTCATAAATTTAGACCGCTGTTCAGGCTTTTTAACCTTTGTGGCGCATGAAGCAACGATACAGAGTATCAAAAGGAATAAAATATTCTTTTTCATTATTAAATATAACTCGCTAATCTACTTTTTATTATCAGTAGGATTGATGATTTTGTAAAAATAATAAAATTTTATGGGGAAACTCGTTATATTTCTTTCAAAATTTTGTAAACCAAATGAGTAGGAAGTCCCATGATCGTATAATAGCTTCCTGTTATTTTTTTGATTTTTGCCATTCCGAGCCATTCCTGAATACCGTAGCTTCCGGCTTTGTCGAAAGGTCTGTAATTTTTAATGTAATATTCTGTTTCATCATCTGTGATTTCATCCAATTCCACATCGGCAACATCGGTCTGTGTGATGGTTTTATCTGAAGTTTTTATGGTAATTCCGGTGTAAACCTGATGAGTCTTTCCGGAAAGAAGCTGAAGCATCTGTTTAGCTTCCTTTTCATCTGATGGTTTTCCCAGAAACTGATCATCAATGGCTACAACGGTATCTGCGGTTAACAATACTTCATCTTTTTCAAGACTTCGGAATGCATCTGCTTTTAATTCAGATAAATAAGCAGCAGACTCCCCTACTTTGATGTGTTCGGGAACAATTTCTTCACAATCAATCTTTACGACTTCAAATTCAAACCCTAAACTGGTTAAAAGTTCTTTTCTTCTCGGAGATTGTGAGGCTAATAGTAATTTCATTTACAGTAAATTAAGTAGATTGTGTATCATCGTCGTCGAACCAGTTTCCCTGAACTTTCATCACCTGTTCGATGACGTCTCTTACAGCTCCGCTTCCGCCTTTGATTGGCGAAATATAATCGGAAATGGCTTTTATTTCGGGAACTGCATTTTCCGGACACGCAGAAATTGCAGAACTTTTCATGATCTGAAGATCCGGAAGGTCATCCCCCATTGTTAAAATTTCATCGTACTTCAAATGATTTTTTCTTCTGAAATCCTCAAAATCTGCCATCTTATTGTGGGATTTTGCATAATAATCTTCAATACCCAGATAATTGATTCTGTGTTTTACCATTTCATCATTTCCTCCGGTGATAACTCCGATTAAATAATTGTTTTTTAATGCTTTAACTACGGCGTATCCGTCCAGAACATTCATTACCCTGCACATATTTCCACCGGGCATCAGATACACGCTTCCGTCTGTAAAAACGCCATCTACGTCGAATACAAACGCTTTAATATTTTTTAATTTCTCTTTATAACTCATACATTTTCTGAATTGAGTGATTCATTGTCTTATAAATTTCCAGACTTTCTCCATGCAGTAATTGTTTGTGCAGCTCCAGTATTCTTTTGTCGTTCCTTACTGCGGGACCGGTCTGGGCAGATCGGGGCTCAATTTCGTAAATTTTTTGTACAGTTTCATCAATCAATGGTAAAAAATAACCAAAAGGAATTTCCTGCGAATCTGAAATTTCTTTAGCCCTTGCAAACAGATGATTTACAAAATTGCAGGCAAAAACTGCGGTAAGATGGATGTATTTTCTTTTTTCATGGGTACTTTCCATCACGTTTTCTGAAATCTTCGAAGCAATTTCAAAAAGTGTTTTTTTATCCTGCTCGTTTTCTGTTTCGATAAAAAAGGGAATTTTAGAATAATCAAGCTCCTTCGATTTTGAAAAGGTCTGCAAAGGATAAAAACTTGCCTTCCGATAATCTCCTTTTAAGCTTTCTTTGGGTAACGATCCGGAAGTATGAACAACAAGACAGTCTTTTATGGGAATCATTTCTGAAACCTCTTCAACGGAGTTATCACTTACGGCAATAATGTATAAATCTGAATCGACTAAATTTTTAGTTGAATAAGTGATTTCTAATTCTTCGGAGATTTTTTTTAATTCCTCCTCATTCCTTCCAAAAATCTGAGCCAAAGGAATCTTATTCTGAACGAATGCTTTTGCCAGATGATAGGCTACATTTCCTGAACCGATAATTACAATTTGCATAAAACAAATATAAGTTTTTGCAATGATTTGGAAGAGGAAACTTAGTTCTTATAATCAGAATTAATTCATTTTAAATTTTCTGAAACGGGATTTAAAAATAAATATTTTGCTGCTGCTTTTTAATATACACATCAATATTTCAATAATAAATATACTGTGATAAAGCAATTCGAAGAATATAAGGTTATCCTTTAAAAAGAAGATGATCGACAGGTTTAAAATAATTCTTATTTTTAGTTTTGATATTTGGACTAAAAATTGAAGGAGTAATTTAACTTTCAGTTATTTTTGTAATCCAAAACAATGAAAGCATCCTATGAAGATTAAAGACACGGAAATTATTTCGTTGATGCAAGATCCGCGAACTCAGGAAAAAGGAGTTCGTGCACTGATGGATGCTTATCAGAGTAGATTGTATTGGCACATAAGAAGAATTATTGTGGACGGAGATCTTGCGCAGGACACTTTGCAGGAGACTTTTATTAAAGCTTATCAGAATTTTCATCAGTTTAAAAATGACAGCCAGTTGTACACATGGCTGTACAGAATCGCCACCAATGAGGCGCTGCAGCAGATTAATAAACTGAAGAAAATGCAGAAAACCGATGAAGATCCCGAATATCATATGCAGAATCTTATTGCAGACAATACAGACGGAGATGCAGAAGAGATACAGATTTTGCTGCAGAACGCCATACAAAGTCTGCCGGAAAAGCAGAAACTGGTATTTATGATGCGGTATTATGATGATTTGCCTTACGAAGAGATATCTAAAATTGTAGATATGTCCGTAGGAACATTAAAAACAAATTATCATTATGCCAAACAAAAGATTGAAGAATACATCAAAGAGAATTACGAAAGATAATTTTTGAGAAACAACAGCATGAAAGATTTTGATCTGGAAAAATTGGAACGCAAAAACATATACAAAGTCCCCGAAAATTTGTTTGAAAATATTCAGGGAAAGGTATTGAGCGGAATGAATGATTTTGATCTGGAGCAATTAGAACGTAAGAATATTTACACCGTTCCTGAAAAATTATTTGAAACCGTTCAGGATAATGTTGTAAAGCGTGTTCTGCCTGTAAAAAAAGCACCGGTTTTCAAACTTAACTGGGCTTATGCAGCGGCGGCATCGCTTGCCTTGATTTTTGGAGCGACTTTTGTTTTCAACAACGGAAATTCTGCAGATCAGGTACAGCAACAGGTTGCAGCAAACAATCAGGAGCCTAAAACGGAAAGCCAGATTGCTTATGAAACCTTAAAATCTGATTTAACTTCTGTTGAGAATAATAATCAAACAGGTAGCAGTCAGGACAACAATAAGTCTTTAGCGAAAGAAGAAAAACCGGCTAAGGCGGCAGATGAAGCAAGACCAAAATCTTCACCATCTGTTTCGAAACAAAATGAGGCTCAGATGAACGAGTACCTGGATTCCTTCTCAAATTCCGAAATTTCGGAACTGGCAAGCAATTCTACACAGGACGTTTATTTGGACTTATATAATTAAAAGAAAATGAAAAAGATATTATTTACGCTTTTTATTATCTATAGTTTTGGTCTGAATGCCCAAAGGACAGATTATGACTGGAAGAAGATGGATCCTAAACAGAGAAAGGAAATCATCAATAATCTTTCTCCTGAGGAAAGAAAAAATCTTCTGATGAAGTTCAGGAATAATATGGTGATGGATAATCTGGATATTGATCCCAGTGATAAGGAAGAGTTTACCGATATTTATAATGAATATCTGGAAAGCCAGAAGCAGATAAAAAGTCAGTTTAATTCTGATTTTAACCCTGAAAACTTATCGGATGAAGAGGCAAAAGCCAAGCTTCAGCAGAGTTTTGAAGTAGGGCAGAAGCTGCTCGATAACAGGAAGAAATATGCAGACAAAATGCAGAAAGTAATACCATGCCAAAAAGTTTTGAAGCTTTTCCAGTCTGAGGGAATGATGAGAGATAAAATGAACGAAAGAAAACCTCACGGAAATAATGGCAGTAATAACGCTTCAAGACAAAACCCATAATAGTTTATTTTTTTAATGTTGGACGACCCTTGCAATTTATTTGTGAGGGTCGTTTAATTTTAAATTAAAACTATATTTTTGCGAAAATTTTTAACGATGAGGAAGATAATTCTGTTTTTGATGTTTTCGTGTATTTTAACAGCGCAGAAAACTGAATATATAAAGCTCAACCAAAGTATTAAAGATAAATTCTCACGGGTAAAGTCTTTAACCCTGATTGATAACAGAACTGAAAAAGATTTAGGAACTGTAACCTACAAAAAAGAAAATGTTCAGTTGAAGTTTGAAAATGAGGATCTCAAAAAATATGTTGAAGACTGGTTTGCAAACGATAATAAGACCAAAGGAAATAATAACGATATTGTTTTGTTGTTGGAAGAAATCAGGATTGATGATTTTAAAAACACAGGCTTGGCAAATGCAAAGGTTAAAATCAGCAGTTTTATCAACAGGAACGGCAAATATTATTTCATTAACCGGTACAACAGTACGGTAGGTTTCAATTCAAAATTAACGCCCAACATCCCAAGAGTAATATCTGTAGCCATAGAAAATATTTTTTCCACTTTAATTAAAGATTCTTACTCGCATATTGCTTTGAGTACTCCAATTGCTGAGTCTGATCTTCATAATTATGAGGAAATCGTAGGCAAAAATATCAAATATCTTACAGTCCCTGAACTTACAAACGGAGTGTATAAAGATTTCAGATCTTTTTCTCTTCAAAAGCCGGAAGAAGGATATTATGTAGATAAAAATAAAAAAGGAAAAGTTATCGGGATTAAAAACAGGGAAGATCTTCTTTTATCCGCCGAGTATGTTTTTGGATATGTGGAAGACGGAAAAGCATACCGACTTACGCCTGTTGGCTTCTTAGAAATGCAGAAAGACGATAAAGGATATTATGTAGTTTCTTCAAGACTTGAGCTGTTTCCGCCTCAGAATGTTAATAACGGCGTCATGATTGGTGTAATGATGGGCGGAATTGTCGGCGGAATGATCGGTGCAGCACTCGATTCCGGAAAAGCCGCAAGAGATAAACCTGAAAATTTGTCTAATATTTACATCGATCCGCTTACGGGAGAATATATTTTTACGAAGTAATTTTAATTTAAAATTTTAATGATGAAGAAGTTTTTGCAGGTTATCATGACTTGTCTGTTGATTGTTTCTTTTGCACAGAATAAAGAAATCATAAAACTAAAAGGCAGTATTCCCAATAATGGAGAAGGAGATTACAACACATTAATTGTTATTGATAACAGAAAAGATAAAACCATCGGAGTTCTGCCTTTCGGAGATGGCAAAGAAATGAAAGAAGTTTCGTTTCAGAACAGTCCGGAAGACGATTTTTCCGAATGGTACCGTAAAAGTAATCTGAAAGGAGGGAAGCAGGATCTTGTGTTGGTTCTCAATGATCTTAAATTATCTATAAAAGAAACGTACGAAAGGAAAAACATCGGAACCATGAAATTTTCCCTTCAAAGCTTTGTGAAAGAAGAGGGGAAGTGTCATTTTCTGTATAAAAAAGACACCACATTTATGTTCAGTCACAGAGATGTTGCCGATGCGATGGTGAGAAATATGCATCATCTTTTTTCTTTGTATCTTGAAAAAACATACAAATCCAAACCTTCAAAATATGATCTTACCTTGGATGATATTTCCAATTATCAAAACTATGTAAATAATTATCCTGCTTTTAAAAATGAAACCCTGAAAGAAGGAATCTATCTGGATTACAATTCGTTTTTCAGGCAGACTCCAGAAGAAGGCTACACTTTGGAGCGATGGGAAAATGGAACATTAGACAGGGCTGTAAAAACCGAAAACGGAAAGAAAATGAAAATTCCTTCCCGTAAAATGTTTATCTATGTAGAAAACGGAAAAGCGTTTAAAAATACCTATTCAGGATTTCAGGAACTGTTAAAAAACGAAAAAGGATTTTACATTGTCGCAAAACCTTCAAGTTTATTTCCGCCTCAATATGATATTAAATTAGGAATCATGTTTGGATTGGTCGGCGGAATTGCAGATGCATTACTTTTTAATCCGAATAAGCTGAGTCATAATTCTCAGGAAATTTACATCGATCCGATGACAGGCGAGTACGATTTTAATGATATTTTTGATCAATTACCATAAAAAAGAGAGACAGCGCGTCTCTCTTTTAAACTTTCTGCGAATTAAAAAGATTCTTTACTCAGCAAAAAAAATATTCAGCACTTTAATGGCTTGTAAATTGATACTACAAAATTTACCGAATTTCAGATGGTAAATGAACAAGTCGATCGTAATTTTAGCTCTTATTTTTAATTGTTTCTTCTTTTTTCACGCACAGGAAAAAAAGGATTCAATCTATTATAAAATTGAAAAATTTTCAGATAAGAGAAAATTTACAAAATTCCTTCACCGTTTTATATTTCGTAGAGAAGCAGATTCCGTTTCCGTAAAAACAACCACCGAAAAAGTAGCGCAGGAAACGCACGACGGAAAATACATCAGAAATATTAAAATCGAAACCATAGATCCTTTCGGATACGGTTCTAAAGATAAGAAAGAGAAATCCAGATGGTACGACTGGTTTACCAATCATCTTCACTCCAATACAAGAATTTCCACGGTTAACAATTATTTACTTTTCCAAAAAGGAGAGGAATACAATGCCCAGAAAATCTACGAATCTGAACGTTTGCTGAGAACAATGCCTTTTATCAACAGAGTGAACATCAGTATTTCCGACAGTACTTCCACCAAAGATTCTATCGATGTTATCGTAAAAGTGCTGGATTCATGGAGTCTGAAACCCAGAGCAAGCTATTCCGGAAGTAAAATCGGGTTAGGCGTTACCGAAGAAAATTTTCTCGGTCTGGGACATGATTTAAGTTTTCTGTACCGGAACGATTCCAAAGAAAAACAGAATTATTTACTCGGAAGTTACACCGCATACAATTTATGGGGTTCCTACATCAATGCACAGATTTTGGGAGAAAGGGATTTTGCCAGAAATGAAAGAATCAGCCTCAGTGCAACGCGCGATTTTTTCTCTCCTTTAACGAAATGGGCAGGAGGATTTAATTTTGAATATTTTATGCGCCGGGTTTTGCTGCCTATAGAATCCGAAACCGTTTTTCCTGAAGCTCAGATTAAAGTGTACAGTCAGGATTTATGGGGAGGTTACCAGATTCCCATTGCCTCAAAAACTTCAGAAAAAGTTTCCAGCAATATTGCTTTAATCGGAAGATTTCAGAATTATCAGTACAAAGACAATCCTGCAATAGACAAGTACGATTACTTTACCTCTTACAGCAGTTTTCTGGCGTCTGTAGGATTTATACAGCGAAAATTTTCTGTTCAGAAAAATATCTTTCAGTACGATCTTCCCGAAGATATTGCCTACGGAACTTCGGCGAGCCTTACAGCGGGAGGTTTATCAAGAAGCAACAGAATCATTCCGTATGCAGGAATTTCCGTGGCATACGGAGATTTTACCGACATCGGATATTTCAGTGTGAGAGCGCAATTCGGAAGATTTTTCAATGAAGACAAGCAAAACCGCGAATCTTTCCGGTTAGATGGGACGTATTTCACGAATCTTATGGATTGGAAGTTTGCCAGAGCAAGGCACTTTTTTTCGCCCACATTAGCCTTGGGAAATCCACAGCACAACTATTCTTACAGAGACCGCATCAATCTCTCCGCAGGCGATGAGTTTCCGGTGTACAGTGCAGATTATATCGGGACAAAAAAACTCGTTCTGCGATATCAGCTTCAGCTTTTCGTTAATAAAACCTGGAAAAACTTTCATTTCAGTCCTTACTTAACAGCAGCAGCAGGCTGGTTGGCAATGCCCGATGAAAAATTATTAAAAACAAACGTCAATACAAAAATAGGAATCGGTGTTCTCATTAATAATCCTTTTCTGGTCTTCAACCGCATCCAGATTTCCTTCACCTATTATCCAAAAGTTCCTTTTGACAATAATTCATTGTTCGATTTCAACAGCAACCGGAACAACCTTTTGCCAATGAACGGCTTTACAACAGACATTCCGCATTTCGTGAATTTTGGAAATTAAAAAGGCTTAAAATTAAATTTTTGTTCTTCAAAATTTACACTAAGGAATTATCCTGCATTTTGTTATCTTTGCAAATTACAAGATTCTTAAATGAAAAACATACGAAATTTTTGCATAATCGCCCACATCGACCACGGTAAAAGTACTTTGGCAGATCGTCTTTTGGAATATACCAATACGGTGACTCAGAGAGAATTGCAGTCTCAGACACTGGATGATATGGATTTGGAGAAAGAACGTGGAATTACCATAAAATCCCACGCGATCCAGATGGATTATGAATACAAAGGAGAAAAATATATTTTAAACCTTATTGATACACCGGGACACGTAGATTTTTCTTACGAAGTTTCCCGTTCCATTGCTGCCTGCGAAGGAGCGCTTCTTATTGTAGATGCGGCACAGAGTATTCAGGCACAGACAATCAGTAATTTATATTTAGCACTGGAAAACGATTTAACCATCATTCCTATTCTGAATAAAATCGACCTTCCTTCCGCAAATCCTGAAGAAGTAACCGACGAAATCATGAACCTGATCGGTTGCGACTATGAAGATGTTTTAAGGGTTTCCGGTAAAACAGGAGAAGGAGTTCACCATTTGCTTGAGCAGATTGTAGAAAGAATTCCGGCTCCGGTAGGTGATCCGAATGCTCCGCTTCAGGCTTTGATCTTTGATTCGGTTTATAACCCGTTCAGAGGAATTGAGGCTTATTTTAAAGTGGTAAACGGAAGTATTTCTAAAAACGAAAAAATTAAATTCTTCGCAACCGGAAAAGAATACGGAGCCGATGAGGTAGGAACACTGAAATTGAAACAGGTTCCTAAGAAATCGGTAGAATGTGGAGATGTAGGATATCTGGTTTCCGGAATTAAAGATGCTAGAGAAGTAAAAGTAGGGGATACAATCACTTCTTTTGAAAAACCTGCAGCAGGACCGATTGAAGGTTTTGAGGAAGTGAAACCAATGGTTTTCGCCGGAATTTATCCGATTGATTCTGAGGATTTTGAAGAATTAAGATTCTCTCTTGAAAAATTAAGACTGAATGATGCTTCTCTGGTTTTCGAACCTGAAAGTTCTGCGGCGCTTGGTTTCGGTTTCCGTTGCGGATTCTTAGGAATGCTTCACATGGAAATCGTTCAGGAAAGACTGGACAGAGAGTTCAACATGAACGTGATTACCACGGTTCCCAACGTATCTTACTTCGGATATACCAAAAAAGAACCTGAAGTTCCGATTATGATTAATAACCCATCGGAAATGATGGATCCTACCACGATGGACAGAGTAGAAGAACCTTATATCAAAGCTTCTATCATTACAAAATCTGATTTTGTGGGTTCGGTAATGACGCTTTGTATTGAAAAAAGAGGAGAAATTGTTAACCAGAGTTACCTGACTTCAGACAGGGTAGAATTAATCTTCAATATGCCTTTGGCTGAGGTGGTTTTCGACTTCTACGACAGGCTGAAATCTATTTCTAAAGGGTATGCTTCATTCGATTATCATCCGATTGGTTTCAGAGCTTCTAAGCTTGTAAAAATGGACATCCTGATCAACGGAGATATGGTGGATGCTTTATCTTCATTGATTCACGATTCGAACGCCTATTACATTGGTAAGAAAATGTGTGAAAAACTTCGTGAACTGATCCCGAGACAGCAGTTTGATATTGCCGTTCAGGCGGCTTTAGGAACGAAAGTTATTGCAAGAGAAACCATTAAAGCATTAAGAAAAGACGTTACCGCAAAATGTTACGGAGGAGATATTTCCAGAAAGCGTAAACTTTTGGAAAAGCAGAAAGAAGGTAAAAAGAAAATGAAGCAGATTGGTAGGGTAGAAGTACCGCAATCGGCGTTTATGGCTGTTTTGAAGCTGAATGATTAGTGAAAGAGCCAAGTAAAAAGGCAAAAGATAAAAGTAAATCCGCAGAAATTTTTCTGCGGATTTTTTATGAGATTAATATTTTTATTTTTTCGTGAACTTGATTTCCATTGTTTTAAATTCTTTTCCTGTTTTAGAATCCGGTCCGTACATTTCCATTTTTTGGGTATTATCATCTACGAAAGTGAAAACTTCTCTTACCTCACAGTCTTTTCCGGGTCTTGATGGATCTGTCATTTTTCCTTTAAATTCAATAGATTTTGTTGACGGATTCCAATCGCCTTCCATATTCATAATTCCTGTTCCCATATTGTCGATCCACGTACTTACAAATTTCTTTTTAGAATTGTCATAAGCCAGAACGCTCATTCCTTCAAATGGCATTCCCATGAAGTTTCCTTTGTGATTGCTTACCTGATAACGACCATCGAAAACCATTTTGTTAGTAACTTCAGATTGGCTTATCATTGGTTTTCCGCCGTTTTCCATCCACATGGTATTTTCTCCAGACCAATTTCCGTCAGATTTTGCTAACATTTTGTGCATTTCTCCCGGAGTTGCATATTCTATCCAGGCTTTTGTTGCAGTTGCAGAATCAACTGGTTTCCATTCTTCATTGGTTAATGAATCTGTTTTATCTGAGTCTGTTTTTGCCACAGTTTTGCCTTTATCACAAGAGAAAAGTAGAAAAAAGGTACAAGCTGTAAAAAATAAATTTCTCATAATTGTTTAGTTTTAAGTTGATTATAAATTTAAATAAAAATTGTCTACAAAGAATAATTATTTTTATGTTGATATTGATGATTCAAAATTGTAACTTTGTGTATTCATAACGCAAATTAAAACAATGGAGTCTCCAAAAAAATTACAGGATATAAAAGTGGCTGTAGATGCAGTAATTTTCGGATATTTTGATAAAAAAGATCTGCAGATCCTTCTCATTAAAAGAAATATCGAGCCTTTCAAAGGAGGTTGGGCGCTTCCCGGAGGTCTGGTTTTGGATGATGAAAACCTTGATGATGCCGTAAAACGCGAACTCCATGAAGAAGCAGGAATAAAGCCCGATTTTTTGGAGCAGCTTTACACTTTTGGAAATGTAGGTCGCGATCCCCGAAACCGCGTTGTTTCCATCGCTTATTTAGGACTTGTCAATCCATCCTATCATGAGTTGTTTGCCGATTCTGATGCCGAAGATGCACAATGGTTCAGCGTCAATCAGCTTCCAAAACTGGCTTTTGATCATCAATCCATTATTGATATTGCCTTAAAAAGACTTCGCACGAAAATCCAGTATCAACCGATCGGTTTTAATCTTTTAAACGATGAATTTGCTTTTTCAGATCTTGAAAACCTATACAAAACCATTATCGGTAAAGAAATAGACCGCCGTAATTTCCGCAAAAAGATCATGAGCTACGGATTGCTTAATGAAACCAACAATCTTAAAAAAGAAGGCAGCGGAAGACCCGGAAAACTCTTCACTTTTAATCAGGAAAAATACAAGGAACTGGAAGAGCAGGGATTTTATTTCGAAATCAAATAGTTTTTTTAAACACAAATAGCACAAATATTTACACGAATTTTCATGAATGATTCTTTTGCGTTCGCTGTCATTCAGAATGAAGCGAAGCGGAATGAAGAATCTTTAAAAATTAATTTGAGATTCTTTGAACTTCGTTCGCATCCCTTCAGGCTATGTCAGAATGACACATTGTGTGTAAATTTTACCCTCTATATTAATTGATTAAAAATTTGCGCCATTTGTGAAAAACATTTGCGCCATTCGTGTTTAAATAAAATCGGCTTATCAAGTCAATTACGATTCCAATTTCAATATCAATAGAAACGGACTTTAGTCCGTTCTTTCAATTAAAAGATTTCAAATCGCTTTAGCCTAAACATAAAACCAATAAATACTTGCGTCCTTTGTGAAAACATTTGTGCCCCCTTGTGTTTAAATGAAATAATTTCAAATCGGCTATAGCCAAAATCTAAAGCATAAATAAAATTTGCGCCATTTGTGAAAAACATTTGTGCCATTCGTGTTTAAATAAAATAATTTTTCAATTCAGAAATCTCAATTGGCTTTAGTCTAAACATAAAACCAATAAATACTAGTGTCCTTTGTGAAAAACATTTGTGCCCCTTGTGTTTGAATAAAATAATTTCAAACCGGTTATATCCAAAATCTAAAGCATAAATAAAATTTGCGCCATTTGTGAAAAACATTGGTGTCATTCGTGTTTAAAAAAATAAATTTTTAACACTGAAAATCAATTAATTAAAATATTTAGCGTAAAAATAACACAAATAAATTTGGAAGATAAAATCAGATTCCTTTAAATTTGTGTAAAAATAACGCAATCATGAAATATACATTAAATAATACCATCGAAAGATTTCATCAAAAAGAAAATCCGGAATTTCTTTTCTTTTGGGGACATACCGTGAAAGATGAAATTACAAAAGCCTGCTTCAGCCAGTGGTTTCCTTTTGAGTTTCAAGAAAACGGAAACATTTACAAAACAGCAGAACATTATATGATGGCCGGAAAAGCGAAATTATTTAATGATCATGAAGTTTTAGAGCAAATTTTAAAAGCAGAAACTCCGAATCAGGCAAAAAGTTTAGGCAGAAAAGTCAGAAACTTTGATCCGGAAATCTGGAACAAACATAAATATGAAATCGTGAAACAGGGAAATTTTCTGAAATTTTCACAAAATGAAAAATTTAAAGAATTTCTGCTTTCAACAGGCAATACAATTTTAGTAGAGGCAAGTCCGTACGATAAAATCTGGGGAATCGGAATGCTGGAAACCAATGCAAAAGCAAAAGATCCTTCAAAATGGAATGGTGAAAATTTATTAGGATTTGCTTTAATGGAAGTAAGAGACGAATTAAGAGGGTAAAAACACAATAACCGTAAACCAATTAGAAATCATGAAAAAAACAGAACTCCATCCTCAGATATTTTTAATAGAAAATTTCCTTTCGGATCAAGAATGCGATCATTATATTGAAATGACGAAGGATAAAGTCTTTGAGGAAGCGAAAATCAATATGAGAGGGCGCCAAGTCATGAGCAAAGGAATCCGAAACAATGACAGATTGATGATTTTTGATAATAATTTAGCCGAAAATCTTTATGAAAGAGCCATCGAATTTCTTCCTCAGATTCATGACAGTTATGAAGTTTCGGGATTTAATGAAATGTTCAGGATTTATAAATATTCTCCGGGACAGCAGTTCAAAATGCATCACGATGGAAGCTACATCAGAAATGAAAATGAGAAAAGCTTCTATACCTTTTTAATCTATCTGAATGATGATTTTGAAGGCGGAGAAACAGAATTTGAACACTTGTTCACTGTAGCTCCGAAGAAAGGCTCTGCGTTGGTTTTCTATCATCCTTTGAGACATGAAGGAAAAACACTCATCAGCGGACAGAAATATGTTTTAAGAACAGATGTAATGTATTTAAAGACTTAAAAATGAAAAAGATCTACGTTTCAGGAAACGGAAATGTATCCTGGGAAAAGTTTCAGCAGTTTTATATTGAACCGTTAAAGAAATTCAACCTTGATGAGTGTGAGTTTATCATCGGAGATTTTTCGGGAGCCGATACATTAATGATGGAATTTTTAAAAGATAAAACAGAGAAGGTAACCATTCTTCATGTTGGAAAAAGACCCAGATATTTTGCCAATTCTTTTAAAACAAAAGCGGAAAAATGGAAAGTTATCGGAGGATTTACTTCAAATTATGAAAGAGATACCTTTGGAATTGATCTATGCACTCATTTTCTGGCGGTTGATTTCAATACCGATGAAAAAAGAAAAAGCGGAACATTAAAAAATATCGAAAAATGTTTTGCTCTGAATAAAATAAAAGTGTAAAAAATTTTACCCATAATTTGCGTAAAAAATACACGAAATTAATAAATTGTTTCACTAAAAATCATAAAGCTATGTTTGGATTTACACACATCAAATTTGATTCTATGACGTACGTTCTTCATTTTAAAAATGGAAAGATCGCCAGAGAAGGAAGAGGTTTATCGTTCTTTTATTTCGCTCCCAATTCGTCTATTGTGGCGATTCCTTTGGGAAGCAACGATCTGCCGTTTATCTTTAATGAAAACACGAACGATTATCAGACCGTGAAAATTCAGGGACAGATCAGCTATAAAGTGACCGATCCGAAAGCTCTTTCCAACACGCTGGATTTTACCGTGGACGGAGAAGGAGTTTACAAAAAGAATGACATTGAAAAGCTGAACCAGAGAATCATCAATCTCGCACAGACAGCGACTTCATCATTCATTCATCAGCTCAATTTAAAAGATGCTATCCGTTCTGCCAAACAGATTGAAGATCATATTCTGAAAGGATTAATCGATTCCGAATCCATAAAAAGCATGGGAATTGAAATTCTGGGAGCCAATATTTTAGCAGTTCAGACCACTCCTGAAATGGCAAGAGCTTTGGAAACGGAAACCAGAGAAAAACTGCAGCAGCAAGCCGATGAAGCGATTTATGAAAGAAGAAATTTTGCAGTGGA
This sequence comes from Chryseobacterium gambrini, assembly GCF_900156825.1. GTDB lineage: Bacteria > Bacteroidota > Bacteroidia > Flavobacteriales > Weeksellaceae > Chryseobacterium > Chryseobacterium gambrini. The sequence goes on from NZ_FTOV01000003.1 coordinate 70,008, forward strand.
ACAGGAAAGAAAAATCAAGGAATCTGAACTGAACACGGAAATTGCGGTTGAAGAAAAGCAAAAGCAGATTGAAGAAAAAAGGATGGAAACCGAAGTTCAGCAGGAAGAAAACAACAGAATCCTTCGTGAAATGAAAATTGCCGCCGATATTTCTGTAGAAAATCAGAGAAAAAAACTGATCGAGCAAAAAACGGAAAACGACAGAAAAGAAGCAGAAACTCAAGGTTATATTCTGGAAACTTCCTTAAAACCATACAAAGAAATCGACTGGAAAGTCCTCACTGCTTTGAGCGGAAGACAGGATGCGAGAAATAACATCGCTTTAGCATTCAGGGAATTGGCAGAAAATGCCGGAAAAATTGGAAACTTAAACATCAGTCCCGATTTGTTGGATAGTATTTTGAAAAAGTAAGAGGCTGGAAGAGGGAAGAAGGAAGTTGGAAGCATTTAACTGTCTCAAAAAAAGGATAAAATAGGTTATCGTCTTTGCTGAGCAGAGCGCCTTTGCGAACCTTAAAAACAGTTAGTAGTAAAATAAAAACTTTGCGGACTTTGTGTTAAAATAAAAACTTCTGAATAATTAAAAAAATGAAAGTAGAATACGCCATCATCATCAAAAATAAAACCCGTCTTGATTCTCTGGTCGAAAGATTCAACACGCAGGCTCAGGCGAAGTTTTATATTGAAAATTCCGGAGGAAATTTTCAGGAATATGTGGATGAGCACGAAAAATTCGGTCAGTCATTTCTGGAAGTTCAGACCCAGCTTTCCAAAATCATCAAAAATAAAGTGATTGAAAGAGAGTTTGTTCCCTCCTATATTTTCTCTGAAAACAACCTGATTGTGGTGGTCGGACAGGACGGTTTGGTAGCCAATGTTGCCAAATATTCCAAACACATTCCCATCATTGCGGTGAATCCCGATCCCGAAAGATATGACGGCGTTTTACTTCCCTTCACAGCAAAAAACTTTTTAAAAGGCGTACAAGCTGTGATGAACGGAAATTTTAGTTCAAAAAAAATGAAGTTTGCCGAAGCTGTACTGAATGACGGACAAAAATTACGGGCAGTGAATGATTTATTTGTAGGAATTTCCTCACATTCTTCCGCGAGATACAAAATTATGCTGAACGGAAAAGAAGAAACCCATTCTTCCAGCGGAATCATAGTTTCCACAAAAACAGGAAGTACAGGCTGGCTGAGTTCCATTTTCAATATGGCGTTCGGAATTTTAGGCGAAACAGCTTTAAAATATCCGCAACTGAATGAAGAAGATTTGTATTTTGCAGTAAGAGAACCTTTCAAAAGCATCCGAACGCAAACCGATATCTGCAGCGGAAAATTAAAAAAAGGAAACAAATTAATCATCGAATCACTAATGCCGAATAATGGTTTTATATTTAGCGACGGAATTGAGCAGGATTTTCTACAGTTCAACAGCGGAGCAACAGCAGAAATCAGGCTTTCTGACGATGAAGCAGTTTTAGTTTTAAATTAAAAACAACCATGAAAACTATAATATATTTAAAAGTCGACGCAACAAACCCTCAAGTTGAAGTGAATAAATCATTATTCAAAATTATAAATATAGCAGAACTCTGAGATCTTAGCTGAGTAGAACGCCTTTGCGAACTTAAAAGCATTTAGTAGTAAAAAAAAATTTAGCGGGCTTTGCGTTTAAAAAAAACAGCAATAAAAAAAATAATTTATTTAAAAGTTAGATGTAAAAACCAACCATGAAAACAATACTATATTTAAAAGGCGACGCAACAAACCCTCAAGTTGAAGGAAACAAAATCATCGCACACATCTGCAACGACATCGGAGGTTGGGGAAAAGGTTTTGTCTTAGCCATTTCAAACCGTTGGAAAAAGCCTGAAAACGAATATAGAAAATGGTTTCAGGATGCTGAAAATTTTAATCTTGGAGAAATCCAAACCGTTCAGGTTCAAGAAAACGTTTGGGTTTGCAACATGATTGGTCAGCATAAAATTAAAACCAATTCAAAAGGAATTTCGCCGATTCGTTATGAATCCGTTGAAAAATGCCTTGAAAAACTTTCTGATGAAGCAAAGAAAATAAATGCAGGAATTCATATGCCGAGAATCGGTTGCGGTTTGGCAGGCGGAAAATGGGAAGAAATCGAGCTGATTATTGAAAGAACACTTCTGAAAAACAATGTCGAGGTATTTGTTTATGATTTCGAATAATTGGAAAATCTCTGCGGACTTTGCGTTAAAAAATAAAAACAACATGAAAACAACAACTTTATACAGACCCGTCGGAGAAAAAGAAATGCTCTTAATCATCGAAAGCAATTACAGAAAATTCCCTCCAAGATTAAACTGGCAACCCATTTTCTACCCTGTTCTGAATGAAGAATACGCTTCCGAAATCGCAGAAAAATGGAACACACGAGACGAAGCCGGAAATTATCTCGGTTTTGTTACCAAGTTTGAGGTTTCGGAAGAAACGGTTAGAAAATATCCCTCACAAAACGTAGGAGCCCGAAATCACAACGAACTCTGGATTCCTTCCGAAGAACTGGAAGAATTTAATCAGGCAATTATCGGCAATATTGAAGTGACAAAAGTTTTCATGGGAAAAGACTTCAAAAAAGCAGCAAATGAACAACTGGAAAATCTATTGATAAACATTAAAAAACTAACAATGACAAATAAAGGAATGGCGAAAGATACCCTGGAAATCTTAGCTAAAAAATATTATATCAACGAAAACAACGAAAAAATAAGCATCGAAAACGAAATGGAAACTTGTATTAAAGAAACCGTTTTGTATTCCTCGGAAGAACTGTCGGAAATGACAAAAAACGAACTTCCGGAAACCCACTTCGAGACTCAGTTTGAAGTCCGGAGATGCAGTTCCCTGAAAGCCATTTTACAGTTAGCTGCAGAAGAAGATCAGGAGAAGCTCATGTGCCTGAATTTCGCATCAGCAAAAAATCCCGGTGGTGGTTTCATCAACGGAGCCGAAGCGCAGGAAGAAAGTCTGGCAAGAACTTCCGGACTTCACGACAGTCTGCTTCAGGGTTGGGAATATTACGAAACCCACCGTGCGATGGAATCATGCTTTTATACAGATATGATGATTTACAGCCCGAAAGTTCCCGTTTTCAGGAAAGATAAAGGAGAATTGCTGGATCAGCCTGTTTTGTGCAATTTTATCACCTCTCCCGCAGTGAACGCAGGCGTTGTAAAACGTCAGGAACCGGAAAGAGCCCACGAAATCTTCGGAGTAATGGATGTAAGAACAGATAAAATGCTTGCTTTAGCTTTAAACAAAGGAAATGAAACCTTAATTTTAGGAGCTTGGGGATGCGGAGTTTTCAAAAATGATCCGAAAGAAATTGCCGAATTATTCAAAAAGCATCTTCTTGGGAAGTATAAAAATAAATTTAAAAGAGTGGTCTTTGCCATTCTCTCGAAAAAGGAGGAAATGATAAAGCCGTTTGAAGAAATATCATGAAAATCAATTTAAAAAAATATAAAGAACAGCTACAGGATTGGCCGGAAAAAGGTTATCATATCATGGCTCAGTATGATGAAGATAAAATTATTGTCTACCAGTCGTATCGGAAAGAAATAGGCAATTTTGCCGTTAAAAATCAATATTTTGGTGGCGGATTCAGCTTAGAAAGAATGACATGGATAAAACCGAACTTCCTTTGGATGATGTTCCGAAACGGTTGGGGAACAAAAGAAGGACAGGAGTCTGTTCTTGCCATTCATCTGAAGATGGATGCATTTAAAAATTATCTGAAAAATGCAGTCTATTCTTCATACAATGAAAAATTAGAAATTTCAAGGGAAGAATGGCAGAATCAGGTGAAAGAATCTTCTGTGAGACTGCAATGGGATCCGGATCACGATCCTTTCGGAAACAAACTGGAAAGGAGAGCTATTCAGATTGGTTTGAGAAATGATTTCATCAAAACCTTTGCAAAAGAAGACCTCCTTTTCATTGAAGATATTTCAGATTTTGTTAAAGAACAGCATCAGTTTGTTTTGAATGACGATTTAGATAACTTAGTTCTTCCGGAAGAAAAACCGTTGCTGTTTGATGATGAGGATTTAAATAAGAAATTAAGGTTAAAATAATGAAAGATAAACTCTTACTCGCTTCAAAATCACTTACGGGGATTTCCATTGGTGATGCTTTTGGGGAAAGTTTCTTTGGTGAAGAAAGTATGATCAGAATGCACATCCATCAAAGAATCATTCCTGAAAGCACTCTGGATTTTACGGATGATACCATTATGGCAATTGCTGTTTTCAAATCATTGGAAAAATTCGGACAAATCAATCAGGATTTTCTGGCGGAAGAGTTTACCCAAAATTATTATCTTGATATTAATCGAGGTTACGGACCTTCAATGCATCAATATTTCAGAGCAGTAAAGGATGGTGAAAACTGGAAAGAAGTTTCCTATTCAAAATTTGGAGGACAGGGTTCTATGGGAAACGGAGGAGCGATGAGAGCTTCTGTAATCGGAGCTTATTTTTATGATGAACAGGATCAGCTTAAAACAAATGCAGAACTGTCCTGTGAAGTCACCCACGCCAACAAAGAAGCAATAGAAGGCACAAAAGCCATTGCATTAGCCGCAGCTGTTGTCATTCAGGAAAAATTAGGATTGATACAGTTGAGTCAACAGGAATTTATTCAAAAAATTCAGTCTGAATTGAAGGATTCTGATATGAAAAGTAAACTGAACAAAGTCTTATATTTAGACGGAAATCCAAGCATCGAGTTATTGGTCAAAACACTAGGAAACGGAATAAAAATGACCGCTCAGGACACCGTTCCGATTGTACTCTGGATGCTTTCGAGATACCGAAGCAATGTTGAAGAATGTCTTTGGAATACAGTTTCTGCGTTAGGCGACAGAGATACAACCTGCGCAATGGCAGGAGGAATAAGTATTTTAAGCTGCGATGAAGCATCAATTCCGGATTGGACAAAGAATGTTGAGGATTGGAAAAAAAGCAAATTTTATGAACATTGAATTAACAAAAGGCGATATCACCAAAATAGAAGCAGACGCTATCGTTAACGCAGCCAACTCTTCCTTATTGGGCGGTGGCGGAGTAAACGGAGCCATTCATCGGGCAGGAGGAAAAAAGATTCTTGATGAATGTATAGAAATCCGAAACCGACAGGGTAAATGCAAAACAGGAGAAGCCGTCGTTACAACCGGCGGAAATCTCCCTGCGAAATACGTCATTCATACCGTTGGTCCGGTCTGGAACGGAGATGAAGAAAAAGTGTCGAAATTACTGGCAAATTGCTATTTAAATTCATTGAAATTGGCAGAAAGTCTGGATGTGAAAACCATCGCTTTTCCCAACATCAGCACAGGAATTTATCGCTTCCCAAAAGAATTGGCGGCAAAAATTGCCATAGATGAGGTGAAAAACTTTAAATCGGAGATCATAGAAAAAGTAGTTTTCGTCTGTTTTGATGATGAAAATGAAATAGTTTATAACAAATTTTTAAAAGAAATAAGATGAAAGGTTTTGTATTCGGGAAATTTTATCCATTCCACATCGGTCATCAGAAAATGATTGAATTTGCTTTGGAAAAAGGAAGCATAACTGTTTTGATATGTGCGGAAGAAAAAGAAAAAATAGAAGGAAATATCAGAAAGCAATGGATAAAAGACACTTTTCCTGATAACAGAGACCTGAAAGTGAAAGTTTTTAAATATAAAGAAAGCCAATTTCCAAACACTTCGGTTTCAGATTGGGACGTTTCTAAAAAATGGAGCGAGGTTTTTAAAGAATATTTCAAAGATGAAGACTTTCTGGTAACTTCCGAAGAATACGGAGAAATGCTTTCCGTAATCATGGATATTGATCATTTTATGTTTGATGAAGACCGGGAAAATATTCAGATTTCGGCTTCAGAAATTCGCGGAAACCTATTTGAAAGCTGGAATTTCCTTCCGCGCTCTGTTCAGGAATATTTTGCTTTAAAAGTGGTTTTTCTCGGAACGGAATCTACCGGAAAAACAACAATGACGAATAATGTAGCGGAATATTTTAAAGCCAATAAAGTCTCAGAAGCAGGAAGAGATCTTATTTCAGATTCAAAAGAATTTGAGTTTGAGGATTTGGAAAAAGTATCCACAGAACACGCCCGAAGAATTGAAAATACGGATCACAGCAAAAGCTTTTTAACGCTGATTGATACGGATATTCACATAACTCAATCTTATGCAGAGTTTATTTTTGGAAAAAAATTATCCGTTCCGGAAGAAATTATTGAGAAAAATAAAGCTGATCTCTATCTTTATTCCACCAAAGATGCAGAATACATTCAAGACGGAACAAGGCTTGAAATTGATGAAAGAAATAAACTGGACGAAAGCCACCGAAACCTATTAAAACAAAACAACATTGATTTTCTGGAAATTTCCGGAAGATGGGAAGAACGAGCAAAAATGGCAATTGAAAATATTGAAAAACTTATCGCAGAAAAGAAAAAACTTTAGAATAAATACTCTTTGAGATCTTCGCTGAGTGAATAGTTTATACTGAACTTGTCGAAGTACCTTTGCGAACTTAAAAACAGATAGTAGTAAAAAAATCTTCGCGCTTAAAAAACTAAAATAACAAACAAATGAAAAAACTAACCATATTAACCGGCGCCGGAATCAGTGCCGAAAGCGGAATAAAAACCTTCAGAGACGGAGACGGTCTTTGGGAAAATCATAGCATCACAGATGTGGCAAGTCCGGAAGGATGGCGAAAAGACAGAGCTTTGGTTCTTGAATTTTACAACCAGAGACGAAGACAGCTTCACGAAGTAGAACCGAATGATGCACACCGATTACTGGCAGAACTGGAGAAACATTTTGAAGTTCAGATCATTACCCAGAATATCGATGATTTGCATGAAAGAGCAGGATCTACGAATATTTTACATTTACATGGCGAGTTATTCAAATCCTGTTCATGCAGCAATAAAAACCTGATTTACGAGCAGAAAGATGATATCAACATCGGCGATAAAGCAGAAGACGGAGCGCAGTTAAGACCATTTATTGTTTGGTTCGGAGAAGACGTTCCGCTGATGAGAGAAGCTACGAAAATGGCAAAAGAAGCCGATATATTTTTGGTAATCGGAACGTCTTTACAGGTGTATCCTGCAGCGGGATTAATTCATGATATCAAGGATGACTGTCTTTTAATCGTGATCAACCCCAACGAAACTGGTTTCGGGTACGGACAGAGAGCCGTTGTCATGAAAGAAACCGCAACACAGGGAATGAAACTACTTTTTGACAAACTGCTAAATCTTGCATAGTGGAAAATATCATAAAATCAGCAATTTTCGGAGTTTGTGTGGGTGATGCTTTAGGCGTTCCCGTAGAATTTAAAACCAGAGAAACTTTAAAAGCGTTTCCTGTCGAAAATATGCGGGAATTCGGATCGTGGAACCAGCCGAAAGGAACGTGGAGCGACGACAGTTCGTTAACGCTTTGTATTGCCGAAAACCTAACAAAAGGATATAATCTGGAAAAAATAGGACAAAGCTTTGTGAAGTGGGTAAAATACGGACATTGGACGGCTCACGGAAGATTGTTCGATATTGGCGGAACAACAAGGCATTCTGTTGCAAGATTAATAAAAGGAGAAAGCGCAAAATTTTCGGGAAATATTTTCGAAGAAGATAACGGAAACGGTTCCTTAATGAGAACACTTCCGTTGGCGTTCTACCTTAAGGACGAAGAAAATATTGAAAAGCTCTATCAGACGGTAAAAGAAGTCTCTGCAATCACACACGGACATTTTCGCTCGGTGTTTGCCTGCTTTGTTTATGTAATTTTTGCCATTGAATTAATCAAAGGGAAAGATAAAAAAGAAGCGTATCATTATACTCAGAAATTGGTGTTGCAATTTGCAGAAATTCAAGGTTTTAACCCGAAAGAGATACAGCTTTTTGACAGGGTTTTAAAGAATGATATTTCAGAATATCATGAAGATTCCATCAGTTCAGGAGGTTACGTTCTTCACAGTCTGGAAGCCTCATTATGGTGTTTCTTAAATTCAGAAAATTATGCTGAAGCAGTATTGAAAGCTGTTAATTTAGGAGAAGATACCGATACAACCGGAGCCATCACAGGCGGAATTGCCGGAATATATTACGGTTTTGAGAGTATTCCGAAAGAGTGGGTTGATGTTTTGGCGAGGAAAGAGGATATTGAAAAATTGTGTGAGAAATTTATGAATGTCCATAATTTGTTATGAATCAGTTTTTAGCAGTTTATATGTCATTTCGTAGAAATCTCAACACATTGAAATGAGGGGGGGGTAGATTCCTTCGGAATGACAAAATTACTTTTATAATTTAATGAAAAATGAACGAACAACATAAAAAAAGAATAAGCAAATACCTAAGCTTGGTGCTTAGACACAAACCCGAAGTTATCGGGCTGAATTTAGACGAAAACGGATGGGCAGATGTGGAAGAATTACAGGAAAAATGTGCAAAACAAAATCGTGCTTTCACACTGGAAGAATTGGATGAGGTGGTGGAAACCAACGATAAAAAACGCTTTATTTTAAACGAGGATAAAACCAGAATCCGCGCAAATCAGGGACATTCAATTGATATTGATCTGGCGCTGAAACCACAACAGCCACCGGAATTTCTTTACCACGGAACCGCAGAAACCAATCTTGCATCCATCTTTGAAAAAGGAATTGAAAAGAGAAACAGACAGCACGTCCATCTAAGTCAGGACAAAGAAACCGCAACCAAAGTCGGAATGCGTCACGGAAAACCTGTCATTTTAACCATAGAAACAGGAAAAATGCACGAAGACGGAATCTTATTCTACCTTTCCGAAAACAAAGTCTGGCTGACTGATTTTGTGGATGCAGAATATATTTCGAAATGACAGCTAAAGAATTTGATGAAGCCGTAAAAGACTTTTCTCCTGAAAAAGAGGATTTAAAAGGAAAAGTTAATGAATTATTTGGAAAAGGAGCGGGAACCGTACGTATTTTATACTTTATTGTTGAACATAAGAATTGCAGATTAGTTGAAGCAATGGAAATTGTGGAGTCCTGCCCGAATTATCACAACAGATTTAAATAAATGAAAGATTGCCAATTTGAATTATACAACTTAAAAACAGATCATTTGAATATTATAATTACCTTTTCAATAGAAGATAAAATTGTAATTTATGGATGTGAAATTGGAGATGTGGTAAGGAAAATTACGGGCAATTTTGATTATGAGTATTATTTAACAATAAATAGATTAAATCTGATTCAGTTGAAATTAATGAAAGGCTTAAAATCTTTTGAGGAATTGAAAGAATTCTTCATTAAAAATTTTTCTGGGGAAAACTGTATTGAAGAAGTTAAAAAATTTTGCTTTCAAAATTTTATAAGATATGAATTTAGTGTTTGGAGATAAAATATGAAAAGAACATTAGCAATAGGCGACATTCACGGAGGATTCAAAGCATTGACGCAGGTTTTGGAAAGAGCCGCTGTTACAGAAAATGACACCCTGATTTTTCTTGGAGATTATGTTGATGGCTGGAGCGAATCTTCTGAGGTAATCCGCTTTTTAATTGACATTGCCGAAAAGCAGGAATGTATTTTTATTAAAGGAAATCATGATGCATGGACGGAAGACTGGCTTTCTTTCGGAAAAAGTGAAGATGTATGGCTTTTCAATGGCGGAAAAAGTACGGTAGAAAGCTATTCAGATTTCTCTTTGGAAGAACTTGAAGTTCATCTTGAGTTTTTCCAGCGGATGAAAAACTATTATGTTGACGATAAAAACCGACTGTTTATTCACGCAGGATATTCGTCCATGCACGGTCCCGAAAAAGAAGTATATTCCAGCAATTACCGTTGGGACAGAACATTATGGGAAACAGCCGTTGCAATGGATAAAACTTTGGCGAAAGACTCCGAATTCTATCCGAAAAGGCTGCTTTTATACCACGAAATTTTCATCGGTCATACACCAACGCTGCATTTGGGAAGTAAAGAACCCATCAACAAAGCGAATGTCTGGAATTTAGATACCGGAGCTGCCTTCACCGGAGCATTAACAATCATGGATGTCGATTCCAAAGAATTCTGGCAAAGCGATTCCCTTCCGTCATTGTATCCCGATGAAAAGGGCAGAAATAACTATACTGTTAAACCGAAAAACCGCTAAATATCTTCTCTAAATTGGGAAGATATTTTTTTTGATACTTAAAATCAGCGCCATCAGCAAAATCAGCAGGAGCAAAATACACATTGGTCATGTCATTAAGAATATAAACCGCATTTTTACGAGCGTAGTTCAGAAGGAGAGTGAAAAAGCTTATTCAGAGATAGATCCTTTCTTCAAGAGATTTAGCAAAGTGAATGACAATTCTGGAAAGCAACACCTTTGCTGAGTAAAACGGCTTTGCGAACGAAGAATATTTTCAATTTTTTTTAATAAAATCTTTGCGGTCTCCGCGTTAAAAATAATAGGTTTCACAAACTTTAAGTAATTTTAAAGCCCAAAATACCACTCAATGAAACTGAAATATCTTTTTCTGCTGCTTACCTCCTCGTTCATCTTTGCCCAGAGTCAATTTCAGACCCCTTTTAAAAAAGGAAATGGAAATCAGACGGTTACTTATGATGAAATGAACAGCTATTATCAGAATTTAGCTAAAAATTTCAACACCATTCAGTACCTTAAAAAAGGAGAAGACGATAACGGAAAAGCAATTTATGTGGTCATTTACAATCCTTTTCCCGAAAAAGACCTTGATAAATTAAGAAAAAACAAAGCCGTTTTGTTCATCAATAACGGAATTCATCCCGGCGAACCGGACGGAATCGATGCGACCATGATGCTGATGAAAAATCTGGCAACTCAGAAAATCAAAACACCACAGAATTTCATTGTTGCTGCCATTGCAGCGTATAATGTAAGCGGAATGCTCAATCGCGGATCGTTTTCCAGAGCCAACCAGAATGGTCCGGAACAGTATGGCTTCAGAGGAAATGCCAGAAATTATGATCTGAACAGAGATTTCATTAAAGCAGATACTAAAAATGCCAGAAGTTTTCAGGAAATTTATCAGTGGCTGAAACCGGATGTTTTCATTGACAATCACGTAAGTAACGGAGCAGATTATCAATATACATTTACTTATATTTCTACTTTTAAGGAACGTCTGGGAAATGTTTTGGGCGAATATTTTTACAACAGCTATCAGGCTAAAAATTTAAACGACTTAAAAAAGCTGGGTTACGAAAGTACGCCTTATGTCAATATTCATGGCGATATTCCGGAAGTTGGCTTTGCTTCGTTCGAAGATTCCCCGAGATATTCTACAGGATATACCTCGCTGTTCAATTCTTTGGGAACCGTTCCTGAAACGCATATGCTGAAACCATACGACAAAAGAGTGGATGCGACGTACAAATATATGTTGGTGAATCTTCAGAATTTAGATCAGGATTATCAGAAAATAAAACAACTCAGAGTTGAAAATCTAAAACAGTACCAAGCCGGAAAACAGTACGGAATCCGCTGGAAAATAGATTCTGCAAAATATACCACCATGGATTTCAAAGGTTTTGAGGGAAAATACAAACCCAGTGAAATTTCCGGAAAACCGAGACTCTATTACGACAGAAGCAAACCCTTCACGAAAAACATCAGGCTGTTTACAACCGCAGTTCCTACAGGTTACATCACCATTCCGAAATATTACGTCATTCCGCAGTCGCAATACTGTGTTATTGAGGAATTTAAAAGAAATAAAATTCAGATGAAGCCGATTCAGAAGGACAGCACGATTGCGGTGGAATCTTACAGAATCAATGATTTTAAAACCGTGAAAAATCCTTACGAAGGGCATTATCTCCATTTTGAAACAACCGTAGATAAAGCGAATAAAAAGATAACTTTTTCAGCAGGTGATTACATGGTTCCGACCGATCAGGAAGGGGTAAAATACATCATTGAAACCCTTGAACCGGAAGCGCTGGATTCCTTTTTCAACTGGAATTTCTTCGACGGTATTTTAGCCCAGAAAGAATATTATTCAGCCTATATTTTCGAAGATACCGCTGCAGAATTACTGAAAAAAGATAAAGATTTAAAACAGAAATTCGAAGCTAAAAAAGCAGCCGACAAAAAATTTGCCGACAACGGAACCGCTCAGCTCGACTGGATCTACAGAAATTCTCCCTACTTCGAAGAAAAGACATTCAGACAATATCCTGTTTACAGAATCTTATAAACTTTTGAATTTTATTTAATTTGTTGATAATCAGTGTTTAATTTCCGTATTTTTCACATACGGAACTGTTGTTTTTACTGATGGAATTTAATTTTTATCAGGCGAAATTTGCTTTACTAAAACCAACACTTATGGCAACTAAAAAGCAATTTTTCGTTTCACTGGAAGGCGTAGACCTTACCGACGAACAGCTAAAAAACATCGACAGAGGAATTCAGAATGTAGTGCTTTCCGAACTGTCCAAAGTAGACAACACTCAGGCTTTCGGAGCACACAGAAATTTCAGAGAACTGACTAAACCCTTAAAGGTTAAAGACTGGTTTCCTTGGGGAATCATTATTTTCAAGCCGGGAATTGATCTTACCAAGCAGGTTACAGAAATCCATAATCAGATAAAAGCTTATGGAGGCTAGTTTTAACTCTTCAAAAAAGATGTGTCCCAGCTACGTTGGAAAAGTTGGGGCGCAGCTTTTCGGAGTCGTCAATAAAGACGGAAAAGTACAGTTTATAACCCCTCTTACCGTCACAGAAGATTTTATTGAACAGAATGGAAATCTGGAACAGCGATTCCGTTTCACCGGAAAATGTGTAGAAAAAGGATGCGGACAATGGAATCATGAGGAATCAAGATGTTCTCTGTCTAAAAAAGTTCAGGATCTGAATTTTCCAAAAAATACTGAACTTAGCTTTTGCCCGATCCGTTCGCAGTGCAGATGGTTTTCTCAGGATGGCAAAGAAGCCTGTTTTTCCTGCAATGAAGTCACCCGAAATATGGAAGAATTACTTGTTAATAATTCAGCACAATAAAAATCCAACGATAAAATTGGCGGCATATACTTTGAATGGTTGATAATTAAGATTTTATCTGAACATCAATTTTTCAAACTTACTATGAGGAAACTTCTAACCGCAGGTATCGCAGGAATTTCAGCATTTGTTGCTGTGGTTTTTCTTTCGGGATACGGATATATTTTTAAAGCTTTAGCGATCAATTTAAAAAAAGGACCTTTTACTCCTTCAACAGACGATGAGGAAAAATTTCCTTCACGGGTTATTCGCAACAGACATCCGAAACGATGGAAGAAACACATCAGTTACAATAAAAAGGAACTTTCAGAAAGAGTTTTGGAAGAGCTAAAAAAGACAAGGGCATCTTCTCTTCTGATAATTCACGACGGAAAACTTCTTCACGAAGAATACTGGAAAGATCACAACGCTTTTTCTTTAATGAATTCCTTTTCAATGGCGAAAGGCGTTCTTTCAATTTTAACGGGTTGCGCGATTGATGAGGGATATATTGAATCTGAAAACCAGTTGATTTCAACCGTTTTTCCACAATACAAAAACAGCCGTTTCGGAAAATATCTCACGTTTAAACATTTGATGACGATGCAGGCGGGATTGGATTGGGAAGAAGAATACCATCATCCTTTTGCAGAAAATTCCAGACAGTATTTTGTAGACGATCTTGCGGAGCAGGCTTTCGGAATTGGGTTCAAGAAAATGCCGGGCGAAAAGTATGAATATCAAAGTGTTGCTGCGCAATTATTAGGACTTTCGTTAAGAGAAGCAACGGGAAAAGATCTTGCAGTTTATCTTTCAGAAAAAATATGGCAGCCTTTAGGAATGGAATTACCTGCAAAATGGAGCATCGACGAAAAAGGCGTTGAAAAAGCGTTCTGCTGTATCCATGCAATACCAAGAGATTTCGCAAAACTCGGACAGCTTATCATGCAGAAAGGAGAGTGGGAAGGAAAGCAGCTCATCAGTAAAGAATATTGTGAAAAACTTTTATCGCCCACAATAGAGAACGATGCATTTTGCTACACCATTTGGGCAGATGACGAAAGTGATCATCAATACAGATTTTTTTACGGCTTTTTAGGACAGTTCATTATCATGGTTCCCGAAAAAAAGATGGTGATCGTGAAAACCGGATTTTACAACAGGTTGGATGTCGATAAAAAGAAAAGACCGCTTCAGGTAAAGCTTTTGGTAGAAGAACTTACAAAACTGATATAAAAAATTAAGCTGCAGAATTTCTGCAGCTCATTTTTTTGATAGTAAACTTAGAATGAATCTCTGTAGTTTAGATTCCCTGTTGCTCCCTGTGGAAGAAAAACAACTTTTCTTTTGATGCTTTTTGCTTTTTCCAGAGCTTTAAGCGCTTTTTGACGTTCAACTTCCCGATTGAAGTGAGAGTTAATGTTCTCAGATTGTGTAGTTGCTTTCATATGTATATTTTTTGGTGTGTTACAGTGAGCTAATCTAAAAATATGCCGTTTTTAGGGTAAATCTTCCAATGAGGTATCAAAAACAAAAAAAATATTTTTTTTCAGTTCTTTCTTATTCTTGGCATAGTAGTTGAATACTCAATTGCAACTATTAAAAAATAAACAAATAAGGGATCTTAAATATTTCCCGGAGCAATTCGGGAATATTTTTTATCACTAATTACAGGAAAAACACCAATCACTATAAATATTAATACTTTTGACTAAATCCCTGGTTATTCCGGGGATTTTTTCTTATGTTTTTATTTGATAACTTTACAGAAAAATAGTTCATGGCTTATATAATTAAAACAACATCAGACGGTTTGATTTATGTGAAAGCGTCGAACGTTATCCACGTAAAAAAGCCAAATGCACTGGAAGGAGCAAAGGTTATGGGACAGCCATTGGTTATTAATGTGAATCATATTGGCTTTCTGAGCTACAATATCGAAGGTCATGTTACATTCTTTATGGCAAGCGGGTTCGAGATCTCGATGAAGATATTTTACGAAGAAGCGGAAGAGGCTTTTAACTGTGCAAAAGGAAGTATCGAAAAGATCATCAGGTAAATTTTAATCAATAAAAAAGACGTTTCAGCCGAAACGTCTTTCTTTTTTATCTTGGTAAGCCTCTTTTCAGAGCAATTTCTGCTCTTTTTACAGCGACTTTTTCTTTCCAGTCCATGTATTTCTTCTTGAAGTTCTTCTTCATGATATCATCAAATTTACGCTGTACGGTAAGATTCCATAAAGAATGCGCCTTCACCGCCCAGGATTTGTCCCATGCTCTCAGCGAAATAGAAAAACTTCCGTCCAGATATTTCATCCAGTGCCACCATCCTGTAGGCATAAATAAAGTGTCTCCGTGCTCAAGATAGCATTCAATTCCTTCTACGCCGTCTAAAGCGGGGAATTTTGTGAAGTCAGGATTTTCAATATCATAATCTTCCAGCGCATACGTTGCGTAAGGAATCTGGTACAGTCTTTCTTTCCATTTGTAATCGAACAGTAGAATATGCTTTCTTCCGTTAAAGTGGGTATGGAAAATATGAGCCATATCAATATCAAAATGCAGGAAGGTTACGGAGCCTTTACCTCCGAAAAACATATTGGGATATTTGTCCAGAAATCCACCCATTAATTCTTTAGGAGAAATATAATCTTCCAGAAGTTTCGGGGCAAATTTTATCGGGTCAAAAAGGAAAATTCTAAGATCGGTAGGTTCTTTCTGGATAAGATCGATATAATCTCCGAATTTCATTTTGGCTGCAGAAGCGTTAATGGGAGCTGCAGGATCTGCCTTCGAGCTGTCGTACAACGGAACTTCCACATCACCTACTACTTCCTTCATGTACTCCATGGTCCATTTCTGGTACGCTGGCCATTTTCTTGCCATGTTCTTAATGACAACAGGTTTTCTCGGCTTCAGATACTTTTCAATGAATTCTTCCTGAGTAATATCATCTACAATATCTATAGGCTTTAAATTGATTCCCATTTCTTAAAAATTTAATGTTACAAAATTATTAAATAAAAATATATGTTAACGGATTTAAGCTTTTTTTAATCTATGATTCAAATCATTTTTAACTATTTAGACTAAATAAAAAACTGAAAAATAATCTTAAGAGCATAAAAAAACACCCTGCAAAAAGAATTGCACGGTAAAAACACAATTTGATGAATAAAAATTCATTTCTTCCCGCTAAAATAAAAAATTATTTATAACTGATTTTTGTGCGGATGTGAATATTATAAGCAAAAAGATAGGAAAATTTCTATCCCATTCTATAAAAAGTTTCGAATGTATTTAAATATAAAACACAAAATAAATTTTGATGAATTTTATTAATTTTTAAATAAAAAATATTTTTTTTCCTACCCAATAAATACGGCGTAATTTGCTGATTTTCTTATGCAGTAACTTTACAATATTATTCATAATTTTATGATATGACACAAATGAGAAATTCGCGAAACGTTTTGCGGTGCTCTACCGTAAGATGTATTTCTTAAAAGTCATCATGATGCATCATCCGAACTGTACATTTATTCTAGGCAAAATTGTATAGCTAGGGAAAATTGATTATTAACGATTCTAAAAAACAAATTTTATGAAAAAGAAGATTTTATTTAGCGCCATGATGGGTATTTCAGTGATGGCGTTTGCGAAAACACTTCAGGCTGTTTGGACTTCAACCTGCGGAGTGAAACATTATACAACATTTACCGGAGATTGGAGTCAATCTGATATGGCTTTATGGATTGCAGAAAAGAATGCAGACGAGTGTGGTAATTATCCTTCAAGTGTAACTTTTAATCCTTAAATTAAAAACTCTGTCTCAAATTATTATTTTGGGACAGAGTTTCCAAATTATTACATCATGAAATCAAAAAAAATATTTCTTTTACTTGCCATCTTTTTTAGTTTTTTTCCTTTTTCACAAAAAATTTCTTTTGTTCCTTCTATCAGAGTTACATATGACTCCGCTTTAAACTTAGGAGAAAATTTTAAAAAAGAACAAAGATTTGTTTTGATAGGAAATTCACAGGATTATTATTTTGGAGCAAATCAAAATTATTTAAATGATACAGGACAATACGAAAGTAAAGGTGTTGATCTGAGAGCAATCAGCGATTATTTTCAAGAAAGGGTTATTGGGAAAAGCGGAATAATCAATACCTTTTTAACAGTTACCGAAAATAAAATAAGATATCAGGAGGCTTTAAAATTACAATGGGTTCTTTATTCTGATACAAAAATGATAAATGGAATTAAATGCCAAATGGCGGCAACAAACAAATTCGGAAGACGATGGATTGCGTATTTTTCTAAAGAATATTCTCAGTCTTTAGGTCCCTATAAATTTAATGGATTGCCGGGTTTAATTTTTGAATTGTATGATACCCGGGATGATTATCATTTTACAGCATCTAAAGTAGAGAAGTTTGATGATGAATTTAGTTTTAATATAGGAGCATTTAAAAAATATAACAAACAAGATTACTTAAAGGCTTCTTTTAATCTCAGGTTTACTTCAGCTTCTTTACCCGTTTTACAGGGAGAAATGAGAAAGGAGTTTGATGATATGATGAAAAGAAAGCAAAAAAGATTTAACAATCCTCTCGAATTAAAACCTTTTGAATAATACTTTACATTCCTACAAAAGATAAAAAGAAAAGAGCCCTAAAACTAATGCTCAAAACACAAATGTACCGACTTATCTTTTCAAAATTTTTATCAGTTCTTCAAGCTGAGAACTGATTACTCTTGCTGCTTCAGAATCTGTGATATTGATAATAATTCCCTGTTGAAAATCTTTTTGACCAATCGAATTATCGTGCATTTCAAAATTGTCCTGTGAATTTGAAACTGTTGATTTTTGACCATCTTCAAAAAGGTCTTGAATTTTCACCTGAAAAATTTCGGCAAGTTTCGGAATATATTGAGACTTAATATCGGTGATTTCATTTTCCCAGTTGGTGTATGTATTTCTGTCTAATCCCAACATATCGGCAATTTCCTGTTGAGAAAATTTGGTTTTGCTTCTCAGCCTTTTAAGATTAGTTCCCACTCCCATAAGTGAAATTGTTTTTACGAATGTATAGATTTAGCCAAAGAATTAATAATAAAAACCTCAAAAAGTCAGTTCTTTCGTGAAATATGGCTTGATAACAAAATCCAAAGAAAATTTTTCATTCGGGAAAAATTTTTCCTTTAAAAAATAAAGTTCAGGACATTAAAAAATATCACTATGTTTGTAGTGATAAAAAGAGGTTTAACTTTTGGGCTTAAATACAATCTTTATACTCGTGTAACAAAACGCTTTAACCATTAACTAATTAAGCAAATAATAAATTATGAAAAAGAGAATATCTTTATTCCTGATGATTTTTTTCTCTGTGATCGCTTTTGCACAGAAAACGGTTTCGGGGAAGATCACGGATGAAGACGGGGTTGGAATCCCAAGTGCAAGTGTAACGGTGGAAGAGCCGGGAAAAGATGCCATTCTTGCCTATGGAATTACCAACTCGAAAGGAGAATACAAAGTCACCTTCACTTCAGGAGAATCCAATGTAGACCTTAAAGTAAAGGCTTTTAACCAGAGACCTTTAACGAAGCAGATCAGCAACAGCGATCAGACACTCAACTTCAAAATGGATTCTGAGGCTACGGAAATTAAGGAAGTGAAGCTTAAAACAAAAATGGTTACGGCAAGAGGAGACACCATTTCCTACGATCTTAAAGCATTCGACAGCAAGAGCGACAGAACATTAGCCGATGTTTTGAAAAAAATGCCGGGAATTGAAGTCAATACAGATGGAACCATTCTTTATCAGGGAAATGCGATCAATAAATTCTACGTCAACGGAAAAGATTTAATGGAAGGAGGATATGGAACCATCAACAACTCACTTCCGAAAGATGCAGTACAGAAAGTTGAGGTACTGGAAAATCACCAACCCGTAAAAATCTTACAGGATAAAGTGCCTTCTGATCAGGCAGCTATTAATATCAAACTGAAAAATTCTGTGACCATGACGGGAAGAGGAGAAGTAGGAGTAGGAGGAAGTCCGCTTTTATGGAATGTAAAACTTACGCCGATGTTCTTCGGGCAGAAAAGTCAGTGGGTGGTTAACTACAAATCGAATAACACCGGAGAACAGGTAGAAAACGAAGGAAATATTCTCTCTTTCGGAAATAGATTTGAAGGAAGAAGAATCAACGCAACCCAAAACGACTGGCTGAATGTAGAAAATGCAAGTACCCCGAATCTTCCGGTAAAAAGATATCTGATGAACAGCGTTCATTATGTATCTGCAAATTACCTGACCAATATCGACAAGAAAAAAGAATGGGAACTGAAAGCCAACGCCAATTATACAAATAATGCGGTGGAAAGAGAATCTTATAATGAGCAGGAGCTTTTTGCAACTCCCAACAGACAGGCATCTACTATATTGCAGAATATCCACAATAATTTTTATACAGATAAAGCAAAAGGAGAATTAATCTTTACCAAAAATGCAAAAAAAGGATTCTTTAAAAATACCACAAGTTTTTCTCAGTACTGGAATGCAGACAGAGGGATTGTAGACAGAACCGTTAGAGGCTCTGCAAGTAGTTATACCTCACATGGAGATGAAGCGGTGGAATCGCCTACAACATCTTTCCAAAACTCATTGAGTACTATAGTTCCCTGGAAAGAAAAAATGGTAAATGTATTATCGTACATCAGTTATCAGACAGACAGACAGACTTTGGATGTTTCACCGGCTTCCTATCTCGCAATTCCTGGCTTTCTTCCTACTTCTACAGATTTTGTGAGACAGAATTTAAGACTTAAAACTTTTGAGGCGAATCATTCTGCCAATATTGGTTTTTCTACAAAAGGATGGACGTTTACGCCGGAAGTTGGATTTAATTTTAAATCGACCGATTTAGTTTCTGGTTTGTCAAATATTATAACAAATCCTTTTACCACTCCAAATCCTACACCCGCTTCACAGTATAGTAATGATTTGAAGTATACTACCGCAACACCTTATGGAAGTTTAGGGGTAAATTATAAAAGTGATTCGTGGATGTTGTATGCTAATTTCCCGGTGAACTCGAATAATATTAAAGCAGATGATCCGATAAGACTGGTTTCGAAAGAAGTAAATAAAGTGACATTTGAACCAAGTATTTTTGCGCAATATACCTTTGCTTCTTTCTGGAAAGCTTCCGTAAATGCTAATGTTAATAATAATTTTGGAGAAATAAACACAGCCTATTCAGGGTTTTTAATGACTTCTCCGGCGGGAATCAGTGCGATGGATATTAATAATCCGATTCCTCAGAACAATAATAAATCTGCCGGAACGAGAATCGAATACAGAAATCCGTTAAATAATTTATTCTTTAACATCAACTACAGATTTTCTGATGCAAAGAGAAACTTAATTTCCAATCCTACAATCAACGAAGCAGGATATACAATTATGCAGTATAAAGAGCAGGACAATCATGTTTTAAATAATGGATATAACCTGGAAGTAGGAAAATATTTTCCGAAGTTTAAAACGAATGCTTCCGTCAGCTACAGCAATAATACAGCAAAATCTGATGCTTTTCTGGATAATGCTTCTTACACGAACAAGAACAACAGTCAGTCATTTGGCGTTAAATTTAACAATACCTATTTCAGTTGGATGAGCATTGATTATAATGCAAGTTTCTCAAGAACAAAGCAGACAAGTACAGGAAGAGTGGTTTCTGATGCTGCAAGAAAAGGATTCACCCATAATTTAGGACTTTTCTTCTATCCGATAGAAAACCATACCATCGGCTTCAACTGGGATCAGGTGAACACCAATGCGGTAGATCAGAAATACCATAACGGATTCTACGATCTTTCTTATCAGTTCACATGGGCTAAAAAGAAAATTGATTTTGAATTAAAATGGATGAATATCGCGAATAAAAGAGTATTTGAAACCTATGAAATTAATGCAACAAATACCAATTACACAAGAATTCAGCTTCGACCAAGTCAGGTCATGTTTACTGTAAAGTTCAACTTTAAATAAAATCAAAACCAGTCTTCAAAGGCTGGTTTTTTTATTTGATAAAAGAAAATTCAGAAACAAATTAAAAAAAATCTGTAACAAAAATCCTAAACTGATAACTAATTGTATAAACATTCTATTTAAAATGAAAAAGCTATTTTCAATATTTCTGGTTGCATTTTTTACTTTCGTAAGTGCACAGGATAAAGATTCTAAAGAAACTGCCAACCGTTTTTTTTATGAACTTACTTTCAAGCCGAAAAGCGATTCTGCAAAACTGGAAAAAGTAATGACGGTTTTAGACATCGTTAAAGACAGATCCGTTTACAGAGATTATACCATGCTTGCTCAGGATTCTATCATGAAAGTTCAGATTGAAGCAATGCAGAAGTCGGGAGTATTCAAAGATATGTCGAAATCTATCAGGATGCCGAAATTCTCAGAAAAAGTGGTTAAAACATATCCTGATATGAAAATCCAGTATATTGAAAGAATAGCAAGCGGATTTTCACCAATGGGAATTGCCTACACAGAAACTCCGAAATTCGACTGGAAAATTTCTAACGAAAAAGAAAAAATAGGAGCTTACAATGCTCAAAAAGCTACGGCTGAATTCGGAGGAAGAAAATGGACAGCATGGTTCACTACAGAACTGCCTTTTCAGGATGGTCCGTATAAGTTTTCTGGACTTCCGGGCTTGATCGTTAAAATAGAAGACGATGCAAAAAACTATTCTTGGGTGCTTCAGGGAAACAGAAAGGTACAGAAC
Source organism: Chryseobacterium gambrini (assembly GCF_900156825.1). Lineage (GTDB taxonomy): Bacteria > Bacteroidota > Bacteroidia > Flavobacteriales > Weeksellaceae > Chryseobacterium > Chryseobacterium gambrini. The sequence goes on from NZ_FTOV01000003.1 coordinate 91,889, forward strand.
TGGGAAGAACTTTCTTATGCAGAAAAAATTTCCAACATGAGCTTAAAAGTAACAGAAATGCCGCGGGAAAAATTCGAGAAAACGTTTAACGAATTCAAGAAAGATCCTTTCGCTACGGCAAGACCGATGATGACGCAGGAGATTATGTCTAAAACAATTCCGGGAATGGACGGAACAATAGGGGATATGATGAAAAAGCAGGAGAAAATGTATAAAGATTTCTTCAACGCAAACAACAACCCGATCGAACTTACCCAGTCTGCTTCTACAGACAAAAAGAAAAAGTAACATTCATATTTACTAAATTATATTTGAATCAACCCAAATGCTTTCACGCATTTGGGTTGATTTTTTTCATGATATACGTTATTTAGATTAAATTTAAATAGCGTATATTTGCACTTACAAAAATATCGGCTTTGAAACATAAGGATTTACATAAGTTGAGCGGATTTCCCAAAAACAGACTGGGGAAAATAGTAGGATATGATAACGACAGCCTGAAAATGCCCAACAAGATCATCGAAATGGGGCTTCTTCCGGAAACTTTCTTCAGGATTTTGTATCAGGCGCCGTTCAGTGGTCCGATGTATGTGGAATTTGGTGATGAAAAAAGCCGGATTGCTCTTCGTGAAGAAGAAGGAGATTATATCATCGTTGAAGAATTGAATTAATGCAGAGCGCTCACAAAAAACAGATCCTTTTAGTCGGGAATCCAAACGTCGGAAAATCTACGGTTTTCAATGCCCTAAGCAATAAAAAGCAAAAGACCGGAAATTACGCGGGAGTTACCGTAGCAAGCCATTCCGGAACATACAGTTATAAGAACGAAGAAGTTGAAATTATCGATCTGCCGGGTTCTTACAGTATTTATCCAAGTTCGGAAGATGAGGCGATTTTTTCCAAATTTCTTATTGATGAACAGCAAAATTATGCCGGAGTTATCTATATTCTCGAAGCATTAAGCTTAAAAAGGGGACTTCTTTTGTTTCAGCAGATTCAGGATTTGGGAATTCCGATGATTTTGGTCATTAACCAGATTGATCAGGCAGAAAGAAGAGGAATCACGATCAATATCAATAAATTATCTGAGTCATTAGGGATAAAAGTTTTTCAGACCAATGCCAAAGAACAGATCGGGATTGAAGAAATAAAAGAAGCCGTTCATCTTAATCAATTTGTAACAACCGAGAAAATTTCTTTTGAAACCCCTTCCGAACACAAAGATTTCATCAGAAAATTATCCCTTCATAAAGGATTTGAAAACGAATATAAAGCATGGATTAGTCTTTCTCTGGGAACAGATCTGGAGAAGCTGGAATCTATTGTAGGACTCATCAACGAGCCGGATTCCAAAAGTCTGGTTCCGAAAAGACTGCAGGTGCAGGAAACGGTAAGAAGATATCAGTTCGCAGATAAAATTCTGTCTGATGTTATTTCTAAAAAACCTCAGTTCAAAGAACTTTTAACAGAAAAATTAGACAGAATACTGGTTCATAAATTCTGGGGATACATTGTTTTCCTTTTGATTTTATTAATCATTTTCCAGAGTGTATTTTTCTTAGCCGAATATCCGATGAACTGGATAGACAGTTTCTTCTCGTGGTTAGCAGCTTTCACTTCAGAACATTTACCGGAAGGACCTGTCAATTCATTGGTTTCGAACGGAATTATTCCGGGAATCGGCGGAATTGTCGTGTTTGCTCCACAGATCGGAATTTTACTGTATTTCCTTTATCTTTTGGAAGATTCAGGATATATGGCAAGAGTTGTTTTCCTGATGGACCGTATTTTAAGACCTTTCGGACTCAACGGTAAAAGTATTGTTCCCTTGGTTTCCGGAACAGCGTGTGCAATTCCGGCAGTTATCTCAACGAGAAATATCGAAAATTTAAAAGAAAGGCTGCTTACCATTTTAGTAACACCTTTTATGACGTGTTCTGCGAGACTTCCGGTGTACAGCATCATTATCGGGCTTATTATTTCAGACGGAACATTTTTAGGAATAAAATACAAAGCTTTGGTTTTAATGGGAATGTATTTACTTGGATTTTTAGTCGCGTTATTTTCCGCAGCCATTCTCAAAAGATTTATCAAAAATAAAGGGAAAACCTATCTTGTGATGGATTTACCGACATACAAAAAACCGCTCTTTGCCTACGATTTTAAAATGGTTTTAGGCAAAGTATGGGAATTCATTACCGGAGCCGGAAAGATTATCTTCATTGTAAGCATCATCATCTGGTTTTTAAGCTATTTCGGTCCAAAGCAGAAGCCGGATCAGTTTGTGGCAACCAATGTGGAATTGGATCATTCTTACCTTGCCAAAATGGGAAAAGGAATTGAGCCGGTAATTGCTCCTTTAGGCTACGACTGGAAAATGGGCGTCGGAATTCTGACAAGTTTCGTGGCTAGAGAAGTGTTTGTAGGAACTATGTCTACCTTGTACAGTCTTGAAGATGATGCTCCTGAAGTAAAAGTAATCGATAAAATGAGACGCGATGTAAAACCGAACGGTGAGAAAGTGTTCAGCTTTGCAACCGGAGTTTCCGTCCTCTTATTTTACGCATTTGCAATGCAGTGTGTGTCTACACTTGCAGTAGTCTACAGAGAAACCAAAAGCTGGAAATGGACTGGCTTACAGGTGGCAATGATGACCGGTTTGGCATATTTTGTGTCGATGATAGCCTATCAGATTTTAAAATAATGGATACTTCCTTACTTTTACAATATATTATTGTCTTACTGATCGTTGCATTCGCGTGCTACTCTTTATTCAGAATATTGAAAAAGAATTTTGCACCGAAAAAGTTCAGTTCCAAAAGAAACGGATGCGATAAAGATTGCGGGTGTTCATAAAAATAATGTTCTAGTGAAAAACTGAAGAAAAATTGTCTTTATTTTCTCTATTTTTGTAAAAAGACTATAGATGAAATTAGAAACAGTAGAGTCGCTAACTAATTCTTTTGAAGATTTTTCACATAAAACAGAAGAAGGCATAGAGTTTTGGCTTGCAAGAGACTTACAGCAACTATTAGGATATTCTGAATGGAGAAACTTCTATAACGTTATTATTAAGGCTAAAACATCATGTGAAGTAAGTGATAATAGTGTTTCAGACCATTTTGTTGACGTCAACAAAATGGTTGCATTAGGTTCCGGATCTCAAAGAGAAATTTAAGATATAATGCTAACGAGATATGCGTGTTATTTAATCGCTCAAAATGGAGATCCTCAAAAAGAACCTATTGCTTTTGCTCAAAGTTATTTTGCAATTCAAACAAGAAAATTTGAAGAAATTCAAAAAAGAATAAAAGAATGTGAAAGACTTCAAGCAAGACAAAAATTCAGTTTGTCTGAAAAAGAACTTTCAGGTCTTATCTATGAAAAAACAGGAAATGATAAAGATTTTGGAATAATTAGAAGTAAGGGAGATTTTGCTCTATTTGGTAAAACTACTCAGCAAATGAAAGATATCCTTAATATCCCTAAAAATCGTCCACTCGCAGATTTTCTACCAACAATTACAATTAAAGCAAAGGATTTTGCAACTGAAATTACAATCTTTAATACAAAAGAGAAGAACTTAAAAACAGAGAGTACAATTTCTTCTGAACATGTAACAAATAATAAATCAGTTCGTAAAATTCTATTGCAACGAGGTATTGTTCCAGAGAACTTACCTCCTGAAGAAGATATTAAGAAGTTGGAAAGAAGAGTAAATTCGGAAAGTAAGAAAATAGAAAAGAATCCTAAGAAATTAAAATAATATATGTCACTAATAAAAAGCATTTCAGGAATCCGTGGAACCATTGGCGGAAAAGTAAACGATAATTTAACGCCGCTTGATGTGGTGAAATTCGCTTCCGCGTTCGGAACCTGGCTTCAGAACAATAAAAATAAAAAAGATTTAACCCTTGTTATCGGCAGAGATGCAAGAATCTCCGGACAAATGGTGTCTTCTCTGGTAACGGCAACTTTACAGGGACTCGGAATTAACGTAGTAGATTTAGGTCTTTCCACAACACCCACCGTTGAAATTATGGTTCCCGAACTGAAAGCAGACGGAGGAATTATTCTCACCGCTTCCCACAATCCGAAACAGTGGAACGCCTTGAAATTACTGAATGATAAAGGAGAATTCATCAGCGGAGAAAACGGAGCTGAGGTTTTGGCTTTGGCAGAAAGCGAAGATTTCAACTATGCAGAAGTAGACGATTTAGGAAAATATGAGACAAGAGAAGATGCTTTTGATATTCATATTCAGCAGATTTTAGACTTGCCGATGGTTGACGCAGAAGCTATTAAAGCTAAAAATTTCAAAGTAGTTTTGGATGCGGTTAATTCTACGGGAGGAATTGCAATTCCCATGCTTTTGGATAAATTAGGCTGTGAAACGGTAAAATTATACTGTGAACCGACCGGTCATTTTCCGCACAATCCGGAACCGTTAAAAGAACATTTGGGAGACATTTGTGAGTTGGTAAAAAAAGAAGGTGCAGATTTCGGAATCGTTGTTGATCCGGATGTAGACAGATTAGCTTTAATCGACGAAAAAGGCGAAATGTTTGGCGAAGAATACACATTGGTTGCCGTTGCAGATTATTTGCTGAAAAATAAAAACGGAGTGGCGATTTCCAACCTTTCTTCAAGCCGTGCTTTAAGAGATGTTGCAAAAACCCACAATTCAGAATATTTTGCCAGTGCAGTAGGAGAGGTGAATGTGGTCACTTTAATGAAAGAAAAAAATGCAGTGATTGGAGGAGAAGGAAACGGAGGAATTATTTATCCGGATCTTCACTACGGAAGAGACTCTTTGGTAGGAGTTGCTTTATTTTTAACCCATTTGGCAAAAGAAAATAAAACCGTTTCTGAACTGAGAGCAGGCTATCCAAGCTACTTCATGGGTAAAAAGAAAATCGAATTAACGCCGGAAATCAATGTAGATGATATTTTATCCAAAATGGAGAAAGAATATCAGAATGAAGAAGTTTCTATCGTTGATGGCGTGAAAATCGACTTTGAAAATAACTGGGTTCACCTCAGAAAATCAAATACAGAGCCGATCATCAGAATTTATACAGAGGCAAAATCTCAGGAAGAAGCCGATAAATTGGGAGACGATATCATCGCAAAAATTAAAAGTTTAATTTAATCTGAAATAATAGCGGAGCTTTTTAGCTCCGTTTTTTTTGATGGAATGCTAGAAATGGTAAATATCCGAAGAGAAGTTCAATTCCTCTAAAATGCTTCCACTATTATGTTAAATTAACAATAACTCCTCCTTTTTTATCCACAATTCTTTGATGATAATGATCTTTTTACTATCTTTCAGATAGAAATTTACGAAAATAAATGTCAAAAAAAATTCGCAACTTTGCATACATTTTGAATCATAAATTTCAGAAGTAATATTAATTTAAAAAAGTTTGTCGAGGTTTGTAAGCATATTCAGACATTGGCCGACGAAGGATGTGAGTATTGGAAGAGTATTTTGGAAATGAACTTGTGAAGAAGTTCGAAGAAATGATGGAAAATAATGATGAATTCTACTTTGATACAGAAGAATTGGAAGACATCATTGTTTACTACCTGGAGCTGGGAGACTTTAATTACGCCGATATGGCGGTGAATTATGGTTTGAAGCTTCATCCCAATTCTTTGGACATTAAGATTAAAAAACTTGAAGTTCTTTTAGAATGGGAAGATTATAATGCGGCGAAAGACCTTATCGATGAGCTGAAAGGTTCTTCAATGGAAAACACAGACTTTTTGGTATGCTATGCAAAGTATTATTCGAATTTAGGAAATCCTAAAAAATCCATAGAAATTTGTAAAAAAGCACTGGAGCTGAAGGAAGAAGAAAATTTTCTTCACAACTTTATTGCAGACGAATATGTAAATTTAGGAGACCCTTTTAACGCTCTTAAACATTACAGAAAAGCACTGAAAGAAGATCCTACGGATGAATATTCGCTGGAAAATTGTATGGTGTGCTTTGCAGATCTTAATAAGAGCGAGGAGGCAATTGCCTTTCTGAATGAATATCTGGACGAGTTTGCCTATTCTGAAGTAGCGTGGTTGGAGTACGGACAGTTCTATTTCAACAGGAAAAACTACGAAGAAGCAATAAAAGGATACGATTATTTATTGGCGATCAATTCCAACTCTGTAGGAGTTTATGCCAATAAAGCGGCTTGTTATGAAGCTTTAGGGCAGTATAAAAAAGCAATCGAAGTTTACGAAGAAATGCTGGAACTGGAATATACCAAAGCGTTTACGTTCTATAAAATCGGGCTGTGTTATAAAGCTCTGAAGCAGCCTATCGTTGCCTTAAACTTTTTCCAGAAATCCTTAAGAGAAGATCCGCAGTTCTATCTTGCTATGATGGAGCAGTCGTATCTTTACGAGGAAATGGGCGGAATGACGGAAGCATTGCATTTTGCAAGAGAAGCGACTTATCTTAACGAAAATAACCTTGATTACCAGAAAAGATTAGCATTTCTGTTCATTGATTCAGGTAAGTTCGAGGAAAGCCTTTCATGCCTTAAAAAGCTGGTGGATGTAGAACCTTCAAGATTCTACAACTGGTATGCTTACTCGGAAGTTTTAATGCTTTTGGGAGAATATGAAGAAGCGATTATCGTTTTAAAAGAAGCTTTAAGATCGCATAACAGAGCCGAATTGTATTATCAGCTCAGCAATTGTTATTTCAACCTTAAAGATCAGGAAAAAGGAGTTGAATCCCTTCAGAATGCACTGGAGCTTGATCCTTCTTTAGTAACGGATATGCAGAAAAAGTATCCTTTCATTAAAGATGAGGTTAAAAAAGCGAAGGCAAAAGTTAAAAAGAAAAATTAGTCATTTGATTTTCCAATGACACAATAAAAATCCTGCAGAAATGCAGGATTTATTTTTTGATAACATTTGTTTTTGTCCTTAAAAAGATGAGTCCGGCAATAATGATACTTGCCCCCACAAACTGTAAAGCAGAAAGCTTTTCGCCATCCAGAATTCCCCAGATAATTGCAACAATAGGCATCAGTAAAGTTACGGTTGATGCAAATAATGGCGTTGAAACTTTTAACAGACGGTAATTCATCATCATAGCCAGTCCGGTTCCGAAAATAGATAGAAGACTTACAAAAAACAGTCCCGTCAGATTGCTTTCATCAAAACTGAATGTCGAAAAAAATCCTGTAAAAGTTAAAGCAATTAAGGAAGGAAAAAATAAAACAAATCCAAACACAAAAGCTGATAAAACGGTAGAAGAAACATCCATAAGCTTGGATTTAACCGTTGTTGTGCTCAAAGCATAGCAAAAAGTCGCAAGCAGAAGCAGCAAAATAGGAATCAGTTTAAATTTTCCGTCTTCTCCGTCTCCGCCAAAAGCCAGTAAACAGACTCCGCTGAAACTAATTAAAGTCCCGATAAGCTGTTTTTTTGTTGTTTCAAACTTCCAGATCAGAGCGCCCACAATAATCACGAAAATAGGCATCATAGAATTGATAATTCCCGCAATACTGCTGCTTACTTCTGTCTCTGCAATCGGAAACAGAAACATTGGAAAGAAATTCCCCGTAAAAGCCGCTAAAATCAGCCATTTTAAATGCTTTTGGGGAAACAGTTTGTATTTTGAAATTGCAACAGGCATCAGAATAATTCCTGCGATTAATACCCTCAAAGCTCCGACCTGATAAGGACTGAAATGCTCCAGAGATTTTTTGATCAGAATAAATGACGATCCCCAAATAATGCTGAGTACAATCAGGAGGATCCATTTTTCTTTATCTGCGTTCATTGTTTTCGTATAAAATTTTTAAAAACTCTTTTTTAGGAATCATTCTGGCTCCCAAACTTTCAAGGTGGTCTGTGTGAGACTGACAATCGATAAGTTCAAGGCTGTTTTGATATTTTTCGGCAAAATAAATAAATCCGGCTTTGGAAGCATTGCTCACTTTTGCAAACATACTTTCGCCGCAGAAAACATTTCCAATCTGTAAACCATAAAAACCACCGACTAATTCTTCATTCTGCCATACTTCAATGCTTTTTGCCAGTCCGTAATCATGAAGTCTCATGAAAACGTCCATTAATTCATCCGAAAGCCATGTTCCGGTTTGTCCTTTCCTGCTAATTTCCTGACAGTTTCTGATAACTTCTCTGAAATTTTTGTTCTCCGAAAAAGTAAAAGTATTCCTGTTGAGAATTTTTCGCATCGACTTCGAGACTTTGATCTCTTTGGGAAACAATACAAATCTCGAATCAGGACACCACCAGAGAATTTCTTCATCAGGATTAAACCATGGGAAAATTCCCAACTGATAGGCAAACCAAACTCTGTCGATCGAAAGATCACCGCCAAAAGCAATCACTCCTTCGTGTCCGTCATAAACCTGTGGATCGGGAAATGAAATTTCGTTTTCGTCTAATCGAACCATTTTCAAAAAAAATCCCACTTGATAAAGCAGGATTTGTATTTTCAGTGTTATCTATTGTATTAGAAAGGCAGATCGTCATCTTCATCATCTGCGAAAGGGTTCTCGTTAGAAACCGGGGAAGCAGACTGCGATGGCGCTGCCTGTGTAGGTTCTGAAGCATTATCGAATACTTTTTCTACTCTCCATCCTGTAATGGAATTGAAGTATTTTGTTTCGCCTTGTGGAGAAACCCATTCTCTTCCTCTGATGTTGATTCCTACTTTCACATTCTCTCCTTCTCTTAAATTATCCAATAAACTGATCTTATCAGACAAAAATTCTATGTTTATCGGTTGTGGATACTGCTCCTGCGTCAGAATCACCATTTCTCTCTTTTGGAAACCGCTCGCAAAAGTCTGAGCATCAAATATTTTCTTTACCGTTCCTTGTAATTCCATATCATATTAATTAACGCTGTAAAAGTAAGAAAATCAATCGTAATAAAGGCTACGCGAAAAAAAAAATGTAAAAATTTTAATTTTTTTTCCTGAAAAGTTTGGAGGTAAAAGAATTTATCCTATCTTTGCACCACTGAAAACGACAAAACGAAACAAGTTCTTTTAAAAAATAAGTTTTCATCATAATCAACGCGGATGTGGTGTAATTGGTAGCCACGCCAGACTTAGGATCTGGTGCCGAGAGGCGTGGGGGTTCGAGTCCCTTCATCCGCACAGTATGCGAAAATAGCTCAGCTGGTAGAGCACAACCTTGCCAAGGTTGGGGTCGCGGGTTCGAATCCCGTTTTTCGCTCCACGCCTGCCCTGGTGGTGGAACTGGTAGACACGCAGGACTTAAAATCCTGTGCCTCTTTTGGCGTGCGGGTTCAAGTCCCGCCTGGGGTACTAAAACCCTCTGTAATTAATTTTACGGAGGGTTTTTATTTTTTATCAGTTTTATTCTTAAAACTTTAAATAATACATGAAATTGATTTTCTATGATTCTGAAAATTATTTTTCATTTTCTAAAAAGTAACTTTCCATTCTTCAATTTTTATTAATTACGCTTAAATCTAATATTTAAGATGAAGTTGAGATTTTCAGGGAAAATAAAATAATGCAGATAATATTTGGTGAAACTGTAATTTTTAATATATTTGAAAAAGATAGATCCTTGCTTTCTTTTTTAAGAAAAGATGATGTTTCGTCATCACTGTAAAATTGCTTAGCTTACGGCACTACATACTATCTTTAATGGGGAAAATGGTACTAGTGGGTACCTTTTCAGTTCATTTTCCGGGAAAATAAAGGTACCCACTAGTACCATTTTCTGGGAGTTGATAGATATAGTCCTTGGAAAATACGAAGGTTTATCCAAACAAGCCCTATAAACGATAGGGCTTTTTATTTATAAAAAACACAACCATGTCACAAAACCTGAGCAGGCAACAAATTTATGACCGTATAAAAGCTTCTTCCAAAGACAGCTATATTTTAGAAGAAATGAAAAGGCTTGGTTTCTGGCAGGAAACTTCTACGCCTTCCTTGCCTGAGCAACTTATCCAAAAAGAGGTCGTTTTACAAAAAGAACTGCAGGAATTACTTGCGAAAGACCGAAAATACGGCAATCAGGAAGCAATGCTTCGCGAAATGCGCAAAAAGCGGATGCAGGAAGCAAAAGCTAAAAGGGAAGTAACCAGGCAGAAAAACGAAAAAAAACGTCAGGAAAAAGCTGATCACTGGAAAGAATTGCAGCAGGAGCAGATTATTTATCTGGGCGAAAATGTTTCCAAAGGGCTTCATCAAATGCAGTCTGATACGGAAAAACTGGATCAGTTTTCACTTCCCGTTTTCGAAAATATATTAGATTTTAGCCAGAAATCGGGATTTAGTCTTTCCCAGATCAGATATCTTGCTTTTAACAGAAACGTTTCGGAAAAATCACACTACCATACTTTTGAAGTTTCAAAAAAATCGGGAGGGAAGAGAAAAATATCAGCTCCAAAACCAAAGCTCAAATTATTTCAGCAATGGATTTTAGAAAATATTTTAAACAGAATCTCAGTAGGAGAGGTTGTTCATGGGTTTACGCCTAACAAATCAATTGTTACCAATGCAGCGCCCCATCTTGGGAAAGATATTGTGATTAATATTGATCTGCAGGATTTTTTTCCTTCAATAAGTTATAAACGGGTAAAAGGACTGTTCTCAAAATTCGGATATTCTGAACAATTATCTACTATTTTTGCGTTGATCTGCACACAGGCTAACACAGAAGAAGTTTTGCTGGACGGGGTTAAATATTTTGTTCACAAAGGAGAGCGGTTTTTACCGCAAGGTTCCCCTGCAAGTCCGGCAATCAGCAATAGTATTGCCTATAAATTAGATAAAAGATTACAGGGGCTTGCTAAAAAATTCGGATTTGCATACACGCGTTACGCAGACGATCTTACCTTTTCTGCTGGTCAGAATTCAGAACAGAATATTAACAGGCTTTTATACTTTGTAAAGAAGATTATTAAAGATGAAAATTTCACGATTCATCCGGATAAACTTCACATTATGAGACGGAAGCATCAGCAAAAAGTAACAGGAATTGTAGTTAACGAAAAGCTGAATGTGGAACGGACAAAACTCAGGAAATTCAGGGCTCTTCTGCATAATATTGAAGTCAATGGATGGCAAAACCAAACGTGGGGAAAAGCGTATCATCTTATCAATGCTATTGAAGGATATATTAATTTCGTTAATATGGTAAATCCTTCCAAAGCATCAGTTTTTAAAGAAAAATTAAAAACAATTGTAGCAAAACACGGAGTGCCTTTTGTTGAAGTTCAAAAAGTGATCCCAGACGTGGTAGAATTGCCTGAAGTTTTAGAACCGGAACAAGATGCGGTTACACCAAAAGAGGAAAAAACAGATTGGTGGAATATCTTTTAATCTGAACCGAAACACATAAATATCAACATCTTAATTCATAAGATAGATGAAAATCATTAAACAGACCAAACTTTTTTTCCACGAAGGAAAATCAGATAAAGTTTACGAAATAGACCTTTGTGAAGTAAATCCCGATGCATTCATCGTCAATTTCCGTTACGGAAGACGCGGTGCAGCATTGAAGGAAGGCAGCAAAACGCCCACTTTCGTTTCCAGAGAAAAAGCAGAAAATATTTTTGACCAGCTCGAAAAAGAAAAAAGAAATAAAGGCTATCAGTCTGAAATCGAAGTTTTTGTAGAGCTTCCTTCATTGGATGCACTGAATATGAATTCCGCAGAAGGTGTTATTTTAAAACGTCTGGAAGATGCGACACAAGGAATTAATTCTTTTAAAACCGAATGGAAAACTTCGCGGGTTATCTGGAAAGCCGCTCAGATGAAAATCAACGAAGCCGTTCCTTATATATTAAAACTGGCAACAAAAGGCAGTGAAATGCAATTGTATGCTGCTGTTTTTGCCATCAGAACCTTAAAAATTACTCAGGCTTCGGAACTTCTTTACAGTATTGCGCGCAGTTCCAGACACAAAAAGTACATCAGAAATGTTGCTTTTGATGCGCTTTTAGCAATAAGTGACACTTCCGGCTTGGAAAAAATTGTTTCAGAATTACTGGAGAGTCTGCCCTCTGAAATAAAAGATTTTATTGATCAGGGAAATTATGATGATTTAAAACAGTATTATTTCGGGAAATTTAAGAAGAAAGAGAAAACGGACGAGTTGGTTTATCTTTATCTTTTATCAAAAGCGTATCCTTCTTTGGTTCGGATGATGGAAGAAATAATATGGAAAATTCCGTTCGCATCACCGTATTTCAGAAATATTCGTGCAATTTACAAATTAGCCCGTTTTCGGGATGATGCCCAGATTTTAGGAATGCTTTCCTATTTATTTGAAAAAAAATCTCCGATGTTCAAAAGAACAGCCAGTCTGGATAAAGAAGCATGGAATCAGAACCAGTACTTTTACCAGATCGGAACTTCTGTAAATGTAAGAAAAGAGCTTTCCGGGGAAGAAAGCAGAATTGCATTTTCAAATTTCACCAAGCTTTATTTTCAGAAAAACAGTTTTTATTATTTAAAAGAACTGGGAGAGCAGAACAAAGGAAAAGAATATCTGAGATTTGCTGTTAATGCGCTTATCCAATATACCGATGACAGTTATATTCCGGCTCGCAAAAGCCCTTTAAGTCATTATGGAACTTATAATTGGAAGGAACGAAGATATTATTATACCGTTGTAGAATCTCCGGAATGTTACCGTTCACCGCTTCTTACAATCATACTTTTCGGAAGAGATAAGAATCGCAAAATGGATTCAAATCTTGAATTCTACATAAAAAAAGAACAATTCTGGAGTACAGAATACTATTATCAGGCAAATAAGATCAACAAAGTGGAGCAGGAAAATTCAGCAACATCTGAAACTGCTTCAGATAACAAACAATCGGGATCTTTACATCAGATAATCAATACATTTAAAAATATTTTTGGCTCAAATAAAGAAAAGCCGACACCTTCTCCTCAAAAACAGGAAGAATCTGTTATAAAATCTGAGGAAAATCCGGAAAGACTGGAGCTTTATCCTGAATTTTGGGATGAAATGCCTGAAGCTTACCTGCAGCTTCTGATGCAGGCAAAAATGGATCTGGTAATGAAATTTGCATACGAAAACGTTTCTGTTCACTCTAAATACAGAGATTTGCTGCAAAAAATAGATCCTGAAATGATGGTTTCGCTGCTTAATAAATCCTCTGAATATCCTCAGAAGTTAGGACTCGAAGTGCTATCTGAAAAACAGGAGGAGCTGAAAAGAAACGAAAGTTTTGTGGCAAAACTGTTGGTGTGCGAGACCGAAGAAGCAAGAAATTGGGCAAAAACAGCAATCGATAATAATACAGGATATTTTCTGGCTTCCACAGATTTTATGATGCATTTAATCATGAATTCACGAAAAGAATCTAATGAATTTATCAATAATCTGCTTCAGAGTGCATCTTTATCCGAAGAAAGACAGAAAACATTGCTTGGAAAAGTAATTATAGAGCTGCTTTCGATGGAAAATAGCGATAACAATAATGCTGTCGCGGAATCTGCAACGAAAAAGCTTAAAATAACCACTTTAGATAATTTTTCCGAGATCAGTTGGGAAATCGTTGCCCAGTTATTGACTTCTCCTTTAAACAACAACAGGTTTCTGGCAAGTGAAATCCTGCTTTCGAAGTCTGAAAAATATTCTGTAACGGAAATTCCTGTTTCAATTATTGAGCTCTTGCTGAATAACACCAACGAATCCATCAGACAAAACGGGATCAGTCTTTTAGCACAGTACCCGAAAGAAGAAATCGCAAGAAACTGGCAGGAAATTCTCCCCCTGCTTTCTTCTGAATATAAAGAAGTTGTGGAATGTATTTTTTCACAAAACGACCGATTGGATTCTCAGTCTGAATCTCAGATGCAGACTTTTGAAAAGCTGTTTGATCTTCTGATGAAAGAACAGAGATTTGAAAATTCTCATCAGTTGTTTAGAGAGTATCTTGAAAAAACAGCATCAATATATATTAATGAAATTCCTGTAAAATGGATTCTCAGATTACTGTTTGCAGACAGCGTGAAAAATCAGCTTTTTAGCTTCGAACTTCTTAAAAAGGTAGAAGACAAGACTAAATTCACCTTAAAACAGGTCATTGCTCTTGCCAATCATGAGTTTTTAGCCGTAAGACAATGGGCTTGGAATTTTTATAAAAAGAATGTTGAAAGAATAAAATCCGACCGTAATCATGCGCTTGGCATTTTGGACGCAAAGTGGGACGACAGCCGCGAATTTGCCTTTAATTTCTTCAGCACTGAATTTACAGACGAAGACTGGGATACAGATTGCTTGGTAGGAATTGCAGATTCTGTACGTTCTGATGTAGAAAATTTCGGTAAAAACCTTATCATGAAATTTTTCAGAAAAGAACACGGATTGGAGTACCTTACAAAACTCAGTCAGCATCCAAGCCAGAATATGCAGCTTTTTGTAACCTCTTATCTTCAAGAATATGCAAGTGATAAACCGGAAAAGCTTAAAGAGTTGGAGTTTTACTTTAGATCTGTGCTTTCAAGGGTTAATAAATCCCGTACAGCCAAAAACAGGATTTTGGATTTTCTGGAAAAAGAAGGAAGAAAGAATAAGGAATCTGCCGAAACCGTAAGCAAAATTCTGGACGATTTGTCGGCAACTAGTGCTGTTCAGGATAAAGCAAAATGTATTGACATCATTTCCGAACTGAAAATGATTTATCCTCAGCTTAACGTTCATCTTCAATTAATCTCTTAAGCCATGTTATTCGATTATAAATTTCACAAAGATACTGCCGTTACCAATTCCGCAACGAGCACACAAATGAGCTTTTCACCGGATCTGCAGAGAGATCCCACATTTTTTGTAGGAAAGCTGAATAAAAAGATCCCTTTTCGGGAAGCCATCTCTGCACTGCATGATGTGGTGGTTTCTGATCTTCGTTTCAAACCGAAAGACAGGGCAGAATACAAAGAATGGGTTACTGAGCAGGAAAAGCTCTGGCTGAGCGATTATATGGCTGAATTTCAGGTGGAGGAGATCCGTAAGAGAATGGCAGAGGTAAGAGGAGAGCTGGATTTGGTATATAAAGAAAAGAACAGGGTTTTAGGTCCTTTCAATACAGCCAAAAAAGCTTATTTTGATTATCTGTACCAAAAAGACAAAGACGCGTGGTTTGTTCTGGATCCTGTTATCACGGTTCATCCCGACGAAGTTTTCTTTGAATGTTTCAGCCAGGACGAATCCACTTACGGAAAATTAAGCAGCAGCTATAATGTTTTCACAGAGATTAACGAGTTTAAATGTGGAACTACAAATATAGATTACTCGGCTGCGCTTTATAATGAATTCCAAAAAATAAGAGATTATAAAGATACGGAATTTAAAATTGATCCTTCAGGTTTTGAGGCACTTACCACCAATGAAGAAGTGTACAAAGAAGAGAAGATAGATTTGCCGGATTCCTGGGTCAGAGGATTTTTACAGGTAAGTTCAGCTATGACTTTACCCGCGATGACTTTTGATCTTCATCCGATGGATATTTTCAGTATCTGTCAGTTTTTAAGAAGATTTAAAGAAAAAAAAGGACCGAGAGCATTGCGTTTTATCCTTGAACCCGGAAAACCTGTTCAGGCGGTTTTCGAACCGTGGTACGAAACTCTAACATTTCACCGTTCAGTTTATACGGGATCAGAAAGCAAAACCATCAGGATTTGGGGAAGAAGAAGATTGCTGATTCTGGAAAGACTAATCCCGATTGCTAAAAATTTCAGAGTGGTCTTATTAGGAAACGGATTGCCTTCGTTTTATATTGCAGATTTGGGAGACATGGCTTTCACTCTGGGACTTTCCGGATGGACGACAAATGACTGGAGCAGAGCAGGAAATTTTGATCTTATGGCGCCGAGAGGAAATGTGGATCTGCTTACTCAGGAAAAAGTTTTTAATACATTAAAAGAAACCTGGTTTGGAACTCCCGCCGAACTTTCAAAAAAATTAAATCTTGATACGGCAACAATTTCTTCCTCGCTTACATCTTATACACAGGCAGGAAGAGTGATTTATGATCTTAATCTCGGCTTATACAGAGTTCGCGAGCTCACTCAGGAGCCTTTGGATATGAAACAGTTGCGGTTCTCCAGTCCGCAGGAAGAAAAAGCTAACCAACTGATTGCAGAAGATAAAGTGAAAATAAGTTACAGCGCTGAAAATGATATTCTCAAAATTCAGGGAACCATTCAAGAAAGCTATGTAACCTATCAGACGGAAGCTTTTATTGATAAAGACCAGCGACTGACCGACGGAAACTGCCAGTGCGGTTTTTACAGAGCAAACGGATTGAGACAGGGACCGTGTGAACATATTCTGGCTTCAAGAATGATGATTAACAGAAAATAATAGAGCATAATTTTTTTTAAAAATTTGATAAAGGAGGATTTTTTATTTTTAAATTTCCTCCTTTATTCATGTCCCATCTTTTCCCTATTTTTGTCTAATTCCAAATTTCAAATGAAAAGAATAATCCTTATCGAAGATGAAACCAGTGTGGTGTCCTTTATCAAAAAAGGGCTGCAGGAAAGCGGATATGAAGTTTCTGTGGCTTTTGACGGTAAAACCGGCGTTCAATTGGTGCAGTCGAATGATTTTGATCTGGTGATCCTCGATATTATGCTGCCGGAAATGAATGGGCTGGATGTCTGCAAAGAAATCCGCAAGACCAATCAGAATGTTCCGATTCTCTTCTTAACCGCTTTGGGAACTTCCGAGAACATTGTTTTGGGCTTGGAAAGCGGAGGGGATGATTATCTGGTAAAACCGTTTAAATTCATAGAACTCGTTGCAAGGATCAAATCTTTACTGAGAAGGAGCAATAGCGGAAATCATAATGAAATTACTGAAGATGAAGAAGATAACGAATATGTGTATCAGTTTTCAGATTTGGTTTTAAATGATTATACCAAAAAAGTTACGCGTGCGGGCGAAGAAATTTCACTTACTTCCACAGAATACAAGCTGCTTTTGTATTTTTTAAACAATCCTGAAAAAGTAATTTCGAGAACAGAAGTTTTAGAAGCGGTTTGGGGCGTGAATTATGAACTGGGAACCAATGTTGTAGATGTGTATGTAAATTATTTGCGAAAGAAGCTCGACAATCAGGAAGATAATAAACTGATTCATACAGTAATAGGAATGGGATATGTGCTGAAAAAATCTTAAAAATGTTTAATAAAGTTGTCACAAATCAGACCAAAACGATGGTGCTTCTGATGTTGGTTTTTACCGCCATCATATTGTTGTTCAGTGGATTGGTGTATTTTTCAATTGTCAACTTTTCTCATCAGAGATTTTACGAGCTGCTGAAAATCCGTACCACCACCATTATTCAGATCGAAAAAGGCAAAGACAATCTGGATCTTCCGGAAAATTACATTCTGAACGGATTAAACGATGAAGAGCTTCCGATGGAGCGGGATTATGTTTTTGCAATTCCGGCTGACTCAAACTTTAAGAAAATTTCGGATGAGGTTCATATTCCCGACTATTTTTTTAAAAGCATTGTAAAAAAAGGCGAGGCGAATTTTAATGACAAGGAGTTTTACTACATCGGGCAGACTTTTAAGCATGATGATAAAAATTATATTGCCATCGCATCCGCCAAAAACCATTATGTGGTTTACTATCTCGGTTTTTTAAAAAGAACTTTGATTACCTGCATCGTTCTTTCGCTCTTTTTCAGTATGATCTTTTCTTTTTATTTATCGAAAACGTTATTTAAACCTATCCTTAAAATTACAGGAAAAGTAAAGGAAATCAGCTCAGAAAATCTTCATTTGCGTCTGGAGCCACAACCCGATAATAAGGAATTAAACGAACTCATCGACACTTTCAACGGAATGCTGAACCGCATCGAAACTTCTTTTGAAACCCAGAATCACCTGATCGGAAATGTTTCCCACGAGCTGAGAACACCGTTAACGTCGATTATGGGTGAAGCAGATGTGGCACTTTCGATTTCCAGAACCAATGAAGAGTATAAAGAAACTTTAGGAATCATTCTGAACGAAGCCGAAAAATTAGACAAAAAAATCAAGGCTTTGCTGATGATCGCACAAACCGGATTTGACGGCAAAATCCAGAAAATGGATAAAGTGCGGATCGATCAGTTGCTTTGGGATGTAATTGAAACCCTCCGAAGAATAGATTCAAGAAATAATATCTATCTCGATATCAGTATGTTGCCCGACAATCCTAAAAAACTGAAAGTTCAGGGAAATGAACAGTTGCTGCATCTTGCGGTTGCTAATATTATTCAGAATGGTTGCAAATATTCTAATTTTCAGCAGGTTAAAGTATCTTTGGGAGCTACGGATTCGGATGTCTACATTATTGTAAAAGACAGCGGCATCGGAATTCCCGGACAGGAAATGAATAAAATTTACGATCCTTTCTTCAGGGCTTCCAACACCAAAAATTACGAAGGCTACGGAATCGGACTTCCGTTGGCAAGAAATATCGTGAGAATACATCGTGGAGAACTAATCGTAAGCTCATATGAAAATCAGGGAACGACCGTTCAGTTGCGTTTCCCGAATTTCTACAGTATGCAGACAGACGGAAAAGATATCTAATATAATCATCGTTCATTTCACTCTTTTTCATTTAAACTGTTAATCCTTTTTAACAGATTCTAATCGTATTTTAATCTCTTTAATCACATTTTAATTCCGTTCCAAAGACGTTCTAATTTGGTCGTTTTAGTTTTGTATTATCAAAAAAGATAAATATAAACCTAAATCTCATTAATATGAACAAGACGATTTTAATAGCCACGGATTATTCTCTTGAATCTTTGAACATTCTGAAAAAAGTAATGAGAGAAAAAGATGCTTCGGAAGACCAGAATCAATATAACATTCTTTTGGTTTCGGGGTATGATATGGGAGATTCTATCAGAGATCTTCTTTTTAATACGAAAAGTACCATTTTCAATAAAATCAGACCGCAGGAATTCTGCGATGCGTATGAAATTATCAGGAATAAATATCCTCATCTGATCAATAAGATTGTGTGCGATATTTTCACCGGAAGTTTCCAGAGAACATTCAATAATTATGTGAAAGCGGAAAATATTGAAGAAGCATACTATTCTCCTTCTATTAAAAGCAGAGGAAATGGTAAGTTCGATCTTATTCCTTACATCAAAAAATGTAAAGACCTGAAATCTCAGGAAATTTCAGTTGAAGTTCGCAAAAGCCTTCCGGAAAAAGGAAGACTGGCGGAAATCTTTGTGGAAGCTTAACATCAAAGAACTTTAAAAATTTAGAAAAATGCTAAGGAATTATAGTAACAGCAGAACGTTGGGAGACAACATCAGATTAGGAACGCTGACTGCCTTTACGGCAGGTACTATAAACATTGCTTCCCTGTTGATATTTCTCTCTTTTACTTCCAATGTAACGGGACATTATGCTATTCTTGCGGCAGAAATCAGTAAAGCAAACTGGTCACAGGTTGCGGTGGTGGGAATGTGGATCTTCCTGTTCTTTTTCGGGGGATTTGTGTCGAATTTTATTGTGATCACATTCAATCAGAAAAGTAAATATTTCGCCCATGCAATGCCATTGGTTCTTGAAATTGCCTGTTTACTGTTTGTGGGAATCTACGGACAGTTTTATTACCGGAAAACGCTGGAAGAAACAGAATATCTGGTCGCTCTAATGCTTTTTGCAACGGGTCTGCAGAATGGTTTAACGGCAAGTATTTCTAATTTCTCGGTAAAAACTACCCATCTTACAGGAACGACCACCGATCTTGGGATTTTATTCTCCATGTTTACGCAGAAAAAATTCAGAAAGAACGGCGAACTGGTCGGAAGAGCAAAACTGCTGATGAGCATCATGATTTCCTATGTTTTGGGTGCGGTTTTTTCAGGGTTAACCTATTATTATCTTGAATTCAGAGTGTTTTATGTAATCAGTCTGTGTTTGCTGGTGGTGATTGGTTATGATGCGTACAAAATTCATATCAGACATTTCAATACGAAATACCGGTACAGCAAAATTTATAAGAAACCGAATCTGATGGCATATTTTTATGATAAAATCCACGGAATTCCGGTGATTAAAGAACAGAAAAGAGACAAGAAAAGGAAGCTTGTGTTTGATGAATGAAAAGGGTAAAAGTTTACTGTAAAAGATCAAAATTCTTGATAACATTTTGAATACTTTTCGTAAAACGGACCTGAATAAACAGACAATGTTAAATAAGAGATATAAATATCAGTATTAATTTTGTGTAAACTAGCTGTGAATCAATCCTCTAATTGTATAACGCAATTGGGGGATTGTGTTTTTAGGAAAACCCCGATAACGAGACATTTTGTCTGAATCTGAAGCATGGCTAGAATGTTGATATGTTGATAAATTAATTTTAATTCAGAAGTTTATAGTTTTAATTCTTATTTTGAATGACTATTTTTGTAAGTTGATTTACGTTTTTTATGTCAGATATTATTCAGCTTTTACCCGATCATGTAGCCAACCAAATTGCGGCAGGAGAAGTAGTGCAGAGACCGGCTTCCATTGTGAAAGAACTTTTGGAAAACGCCATTGATGCAGATGCCACAAAAATTGAGTTGATTATCCGGGATGCCGGAAAAAATCTGATTCAGGTTGTAGACGACGGAAAAGGAATGTCTGAAACAGATGCGAGAATGGCTTTCGAAAGACATGCCACATCAAAAATCCGCGGAACGGAAGATATTTTTAAAATCTCTACCAAAGGTTTTCGCGGCGAAGCGCTGGCTTCGATTGCAGCCGTTTCTCAGGTGGAATTAAAAACCAAACAGAAAGACGCAACCATCGGAACGAATATTTATATCGAAGGAGGGGTTTTCCAGTTTCAGGATCCCGTTCAGACGGCGGAAGGTTCTAATTTTCTGATTAAAAATCTGTTCTACAACGTTCCGGCAAGAAGAAAATTCCTGAAAAACAACAACGTAGAATTCCGACATGTTATCGATGAATTTCAAAGAGTTGCTTTAGCGCACGAAACACTTGAGTTTTCCCTGTTTCATGATGATGAGCCTATTTTCAGGCTGAGAAAAGGAAGCCAGATGCAGCGTATCGTGGATGTTTTCGGAAGAAAACTGCAGCCGCAGCTTATTCCCATCAAAGAAGATATTATCTGGTGTAAACTTCACGGGTATGTTGCCAAACCGGAAGGAGCCAAAAAAACTAGAGGAGAACAGTTTCTGTTTGTCAACGGAAGGTATTTTAAAAGTCCATACTTCAATAAAGCCGTTCAGGAAGCTTTTGAAGGATTGTTGTTGCCGGGTTATGTGCCTACGTTTTTCCTTTTCTTAGACATTGATCCTGAAAAAATAGACGTCAATATTCATCCTCAGAAAACAGAAGTAAAATTTGAAGATGAACATCTGATCTTTGCTTTATTGCGTTCCACCATTAAACGCTCTCTGGGAATTTATAATGTTTCTCCAAGTCTGGATTTTGAAAAAGATCCTCACTTTGATGAAATTATGCACAAAACGTTCCCGAGTAAAGGAAACAGCGGAGGAGGTACAACGCTGAAAATGCCGGAAATAATCGTAGATAAAGACTACAATCCTTTTATTGAAGAACGTGAAGTTGCGCAGGCGGAAATTCAGAATCTTACGGAAATGTACCATCAGAATATCACTGCAGAACCTTCAAAGATCAATCTGTTTGAAGATGAAGATTTTGATGAAGATCTGATGAGGTTGCCAAACGGATACTGGCTGTTCAACAAAGGGGATGAAACACTAATGCTCGATCTGGGAAGAATGCACAGACTTGTGGTTTCTGAAAATACAAAACCTGTAAAAAAAGGAACAACCAATGGTCATGCTTTACTCTTTTCTCTCGAATATCATATGAATGAGATTGAAAAGGCGAAATACAATTCCATTAAAAAATATCTTCCGGAGCTTGGTTTTGAAATGAGCATTGCCCACGAAAGTGTGTTAAGAATAGATGCGGTTCCGGAAGGACTGAAAGAAACGCAGGTTATGAAGTTTCTTGAAAACCTTTTTGAAATTCTGGAATATAAGTCTGAGGAAGAATTTATGCAGTATTATCAGAATCAGTGGAGTAAGCTGCAGTCGAAATCAAGATTCGATTTCATATACAAAAAAGATGCGGAGCAGCTTATCAAGGATTTTACCGCTTTAGGCTTTCCGGAATTTTTACCCAACGGAAAAAGATGTTTCTACGAAGTTCCGTTTAATGATTTTAAAAACAAATTTTAGAAACTATGTTTAACAGTATACCTCCGGTAACGAGAAATATAATCATCATCAATATTGCTGTATTTGTTATAGCCAATTTGCTGTTTCAGGATAGATTTGTAGGATATCTTGCTGCTTTTTATCCTTTCTCACCATTTTTCAAATCCTGGCAGATTGTTACGCATATGTTTATGCATGGAAGCTTCATGCATATCCTTTTCAATATGTTTACTTTATTCAGTTTCGGACCTATACTGGAAAATAGCTTAGGAGAAAAAAAATATTTAATTCTTTATTTTTTAAGTGGTTTGGGAGCCTTTTTCCTGTTCAATCTGTGGAATTTTGTTGAAGTTCAGCAGATTTCCAGCGAATTGCAGCAGTTAGGATTTAATCTGAATGAATATCTTTCGGGTTCCTCTGTACAATATTCAGGTTCTTCTCAATCTGTACTTCGACAACAGGAATTGGTTGGAGAACTCAACGGAATTATGGGAACGCCAATGGTAGGAGCTTCCGGAGCAATATTCGGTGTTGTGGCGGCATTTGCCACACTTTATCCGGATGCAAAAATTGGAATTATGTTTATTCCGATCCCGATGAAAGTTAAATATGTATTGCCGGTAGTCGTTATTGGTTCTATTTATCTGGGTGTTTCCGGAAATGGAGGCGGAATTGCGCATCTGGCTCACGTCGGAGGTGCGATCGTAGGTTTTATTCTGGCAAGAATTTGGAGAAAGCATTTGTACAGATTTAATTAAAACCTCTTGAAAATCCTTCGCCTTATTTTTCTCATCCTTCATACCGGAATATTTCTTTTATTATCCGGAATGTTAATGAATGCCTATGTTTCACCAAAAATATTTCCTTGGCTGAATTTGCTTTCTTTAGGTTTTCCCCTATTGATAATTGCTTACATTTTGCTTACTATTTTCTGGATCATCAGTTGGAAGAAAAGAGCTTTTGTCTTTTTTTTCGCGGGACTGCTGTTTTTCAATCCTGTTTTACGCTGGATCAATTTTTCTCAGCCAAAAAATGAAAAAGCAGATTTAAAAATCGTTACTTTCAATGTTAAAAATGGTGTTTTAGGAAAAGAAAATATCGAAAATTTCGTCAACAGTCAGGATGCGGATGTTGTTCTGTTTCAGGAGATGGTTAATAAAAAATATGATTTTAAAGATCTGAAGCAAAGCAGCAAAACCCTCCTTACAAGCGTTTTTACAAAACATAAAGTCATTGCTGAGAAAAATTTGCTTGATGGCGAATATGAAAACGGCAATGCAACCCAGACAGATATTGAGATCAATGGAAAAACCTACCGGATCATCAATGTGTATCTGCAGCCCTTCAGATTTGATAAAAGTATGGTAAAACTGAACGGTGACAGTGAAGAAGACGAGCAGAAACTGAAAGATATCGTAAGAAAACTGATTCCTACCTTCAAAATACATCAGGAGCAGATTGTTCCGATAAGAGAAAGCATCGAAAGTTCGCCTTATCCGGTTATTCTGGCGGGAGATTTTAATGCAGTTCCTAACTCGTATGAATATTATGAATTGTCAAAAGATCTTGAAGATGCTTTTATGAAAGCAGGAAGCGGAAGCGCAACCAGTTTCCATGATTATAAATTCCCGATCAGGATCGATTATATTTTTACTTCAAAATCCGTTAATGCATTGAGCTATAAGGTCGACCGTTCTGCGAAATTATCAGACCATTATCCTGTTGTAGCGACATTTAAGCTCAGTAATTAAATCATAAAAACCGTTAATTTTTTTCATGTGGTAGGATTTTTGCTGAAAAGTTCTATATCCCTTAGACTGTTTTCATGAAGCCGCGTCAAGTATTGTTGTTTTTCCATATTATTGTTGGTATTTTACTCCTGTGTACATTGGGGAACTCATGGATTCCGCCTAATCTGTTCGGAAATCTGAATCTTCTTTCTCTGGGTTTTCCCTATCTTATTTCATTACACATTATTTTTACACTGATCTGGATTTTCAGAAAAGAAAAAATTGCCATTGCATTCGTTTTGGGAACATTTTTATTTTACAATCCTATCCGGAGATGGATCAATTTTACTCCAAAAATTGAAAGTCAGAAATCAATAAGAGATATAAAAGTCATTACATTTAATGTAAAATATGGCGATTTTGGCTGGGATAAAGTGAAAAAATATATTCAGGATCAGAATGCAGATATCATTCTGGTTCAGGAAAAAGATACCAACCGTGCCTTGAGACAGGATCTGGTGAAATATCCTTCGGTTATTTTAAAAACCAAGCATAAAATTGTAAGACAGGAAGAATTAATAACCGATAAATCGCGAGGAAATTCTTTCTATGCAGATGTAGATATCAATGGTAAAATCGTTCGGATTGTGAATGTTTATCTTGAACCTTTCAGACTGCATAAATCGATGCTTCAGTTCGATGGGCTGAAAAAGGAAGGCGGAAAAATCAATACATTGTTATCGCACATGATTCCTACCTTTAAAGCACACGAAGACCAGATTAAAAAAATCCGAAAAGCGGTAGATCTTTCGCCGTATCCTGTAATTCTGGCGGGAGATTTCAACTCTGTTCCCAATTCTTATGAATATTATAATCTGGGAAAAGATCTTCAGGATGCTTTTTTAGCAGCAGGAAACGGAAGTTCTTCAAGTTTTCACGATTACAAAGTTCCATTGAGAATCGATTATATTTTCAGCTCAAAATCAATTATTCCTTTAAGCTATAAAGTGGATAATTCTGTAAGATTATCGGATCATTATCCTGTAATTGCAGAATTTCTGTTAAATTAGTTCCATGAAAAATTTATCTTTTGCCGCTATTATTTTTTCAGCAGTTGTGATGTCCTGTTCAAAAAAAGAACCGGCAGATTTTTATCCTGCAGACAGTCCGAAAGCAAGTTATGATACTACCGCAATCGATTCTTTCTCGAATGGCGCGATTTCTGTAGATGTTGCAAGACAAATCAGAATGTCTTCAAAACAGTATCAGGATTCGGTAAAAGAGGCATTAAAACTTCAGGAGCAGGAAAAGAAACTGAAAGAAGAACTTGAAAAGGAAAATAAAAAGAAGGCGGAAGAAGAAAAGAAAAAAGCAGACGAGGAGAAAAAGAAAACATCTGAGCCTTCTGCAGAGGTAAAATCTGCATAATATAAATCACAAAAAAACGTTTTTAAAAAAATTATAAAGTATGAAAAAAAGCATTTTATCTGTACTGATGATCGCAGCAGTGGTTGTGTCATGTACAAAGTCAACATCAAAAACAGAAACTGTTGAAAATCCTGACGGATCAACTACTACCACCACTACTGTTTCTGAAAACGGAGTGGGAGTGGATACGGCAAAGATTAATGATGTGAAGGAAAATACTCAGGCAAAAATTGATGCTGCCGGACAAAAAATTGATAACGCTGCAGAAGATGCAAAAAATAAAATAGACGCCACTGCAGACAAAACAAAACAGGATCTTCAGAAAGCAGGGCAGGACATCAAAGAAGGCGCTGATAAAGTAGGAAAAGACGTGAAAAATGCAGCCGCAAAAGGAGCTTCCAAAGTAGAGGAAGGCGCTAAAAAATTAAAAGAAGATTTAAGCAAGTAAATTAAATCTTTCTGATAAAAATGAAACCGCAGTTTTTCTGCGGTTTTTCTATTTATTCAGTTCCAGTAGAGGATCAATATATTCTCGGTCGTTGCTTAGCCTCGGAACTTTATTCTGTCCGCCAAGTTTGCCTTTGGATTCAAGCCAGCCATAAAAAAGATTAGGCTTTGCAATATGTACAATCGGTCTTTTCAGGGTCATATTGTTGTAACGTTTCGCTTCGTAGTCGGAATTAATCGATTTGAGATGATTATCAAAAACGTCTATAAAGCGCTCTAAATTGTCCGGTTTTTCGCAGAATTCAAAAATCCACTCATGAGCTCCGCCTTCGTTCTCTTTCATGAAAACTGGGGCTCCTGTGAAGTCGGAAACGGATGCATTGGTTTCTTCGCAGGCTTTTGTGAGCGCAGACTCAACGTTAGTAATCATCAGTTCTTCCCCAAACGCATTAATGTAATGTTTCGTTCTTCCTGTTATTTTTATTCTGAACGGATTGGTTGAGGTAAAAACAACGGTATCGCCGATAAGGTATCTCCACAATCCGCCGTTTGTCGTAATTACCATCGCGTAGTTTTTCCCGATTTCCACATCTTCCAGACTCACGACTTTCGGATTGGAAAAATGGAACTGATCCATCGGAATAAACTCGTAAAAAATACCGTAATCGAGCATCAGAAGCATTTCATCGCTGTTGGATCTGTCCTGAATTCCGAAAAAGCCTTCGGAAGCATTATAGATCTCGTAGTAATTGATATTTTTCCCGATAATCTGTTTGTACTGTTCTCTGTAGGGTTTAAAGCTGATTCCTCCATGGAAAAACACTTCAAGATTAGGCCAGAGTTCTGAAATGTTTTTAACATCTGTTTCCTTCAGCACTCTTTGCAAAAGCACCATCATCCAGCTTGGAACCCCCAGAATACTTCCCACATCTTCATTCTTCACTTCGGAAGTAATGGCTCTGAGTTTGCTTTCCCATTCTCCCATCAGAGAAACTTTCTTGCTGGGAGTCGTTGTTATTTCTACCCAGAAAGGGAGATTGTCAATTAAAATCGCCGATAAATCGCCGAATTTGGTGTTGAAATCCGCATACAGCTCTGAACTTCCGCCAAGACGCAGATTTTTATAATTAAAAAGCTGATTTTCGGGATGATTGTTGGCGTAAATGGAAACCATATCTTTTCCGGCTTTCATGTGGCAGTATTCAAGGCTTTCTGCAGAAATCGGGATGAATTTGCTTTTGGCGTTCGTGGTTCCCGAAGATTTTGCAAAATGTTTGATGTAACCAGGCCAGCTTACATCTTTCTGTCCTTGTCTTGCTTTTTCAATATAAGGCTCCATTTCTTCGTAGGTAACAACCGGAACTTTGTTCTTAAAGTCCTGATAACTTGAAATGGAATTAAAACCATATTTTCTCCCATACTCCGTATCTTCTGCATGAAATAACTGGGAAAATAAGATACCTTTCTGTGTTTCAATAGGATGATCCATGAAATTCTGAATCTGATCTATCCTTTGGCGGATAAACCAATTGACCACAGTATTGAAAAGTGCTTTTGTTGCCATTTCAACAAATATAATAATAATTGGATTTTTAAAGAATTTTTTGTGAGGATAAAAACAAAAAAACCGCTACAAAATTGTAACGGTTTTATATCTGAAATTATTATTTCCTAGCAATACTCGTCGTAAGCAGCCTGAAGGTTTGCAGCGATTGCTCCTGCAGGATTTCCTTCAATGTGGTGTCTTTCCAGCATATGAACCAGTTCTCCGTCTTTAAACAGCGCTACGCAAGGTGAGCTTGGAGGGAACGGTGCTAAATGTTTTCTCGCTTCAACAACGGCTTCTGTATCGAAACCTGCGAAAACAGTAGTTAAATGATCAGGCTTTTTGTCTCCTGTTAAAGAATATACAACTCCCGGTCTTGCAGCTCCTGCAGCACATCCGCATACAGAGTTGATGACCAAAAGGGTAGTTCCTGATTGTTTTAATGCTTCTTCTACCTGAGCTGGAGTTGTCAAGTCTTCGAAACCTTTATCTGTAAGTTCAGCCTTCATCGGCATTACTAAATCTTGTGGATACATATTTTTGTTTTTTGTAAAGTACAAATTTAAGCAATTCTTTACTTTTCATCAATATATAAAAACTATCAGTTGTTTTAGAAAACAAAATGTAATGAATATTAATAGTTTAACAATAATTATAAAATTTTACATTAAATATGTTAATTATCAAAAATAATTACTAAATTTGAAATGATTCTGAAAACAGTTGACCATGAAAAAATATTTACACTGATCCCTCTCACTTAAATTTCTTTCAGTTTTTGCTTTTATCTAAGCAGAAATTGATGTCACTCAGAAAAGAATAAATGAAGCCCTGAACTGAAAAGTTCAGGGCTTCTTTAATCAAATCGATATGCAAAGGTTGAATATCCTTATAAAATAGCTGATGTTTTTTGGTTGCTAATTGTAGTTGATGGATAGAAGAGGAATCAACTAAAAATTACCAACGATCAGCAATTATGAAAGCAGCTTTTTCGCCATCTCGGAAATGCTTTTTCCGTCCGATTTTCCGGCTAAAGATTTTGAAGCAATTCCCATTACCTTTCCTAAATCTTTCATAGATTCAGCGCCTGTTTCTGCGATAATGTTTTTCATTTCTGCTTCCAGTTCTTCTGCTGAAAGCTGTTTTGGCAAAAACTGCTCAATCACTTTCATCTGAGCTTCCTCCACTTCGGCAAGATCATTTCTTCCCTGCGCAGTAAACTGTTCGGCAGAATCTTTACGCTGTTTTACCATTCTCTGAAGAATAGCAATTTCCTGTTCTGCACTAACTTCTGCTCCTCTGGCTTCCGTTTTAAGCAGTAATATCTGAGATTTTACAGCACGAAGAGAATCCAACGCCACTTTGTCTTTGGCTCTCATTGCTGTTTTTATAGCTTCGTTTATTGTATTTTCTAAACTCATGGTTTTTAATTTGATAATTTGAAAAAATGAGACAATTTGAAAATGTAATTATTTTAGAATTGAGAATGTATAATTAAACTTGTTTAAACTAATTTCAGAATTAACCACAAAAGGCACAAAAGACAATTTTAAAGCGAATTTCATATATAATGATCAACTTTAAATAAAAGTTTAGTCATCTTTTGTGACTTTTGCGGTTAAATAAAAAGTTTAAACAGACTCATTTTCAAGTTCTCAAATTGCCACATTTTCAAATTAAATTTTAGTCTACATCTTTATTTAAAAATCTGTTTTCTCTGATCTGCATATTTCCGTTGTTATCAGACAGGTAAGTATTGATGTTCTGGTCGGATGCATTGTTACCTTCAATGGAAATATTTTTTCTCTTGAATGCAGGCACAGATTCAAACTCGCTGGAGCTGTCGAAACTCTGGTAACGTGAATTAAACTCCTTCAGTTTGTTTCTTCTTTCCATTACTCTTTCCTGATCCACGGTTTTATTCACGAAGGTGAATTCTTCTTCCGCTGGTTTCGGAACTTCAGTTTCTGTTTTATTTTCAACAACAGGCTCTTCTGTCAGATGCTGAAAGAAATGTTCTACTTTCTGAAAAGGCTCTTCCGTAAGCTGATTCACTTCGTTGATTGCTGCAAGTTCTGCTTTTGGCTGTCCGAAATCAGATTTAGGCTCATTTTTTACAGGTTCATTCACAAAGAAGCTGAATTCAATAGGTTTTTCCTCAGAAAAAGTGTTATTGAAAGCAGTATTAGACTGTGGTTCTTCTTTTTTATGATCAAAATCAAACTTAAAAGATTCTATTTCCAGATCATTCGGATCTTCCGCTTCTTCGTCTAATGTGAACAAGCTGAAAGATTCTTCCTCATTGTCTTCGTTTCTCCAGTCCTGAGTGTTATTAACCGTATCTTCCTCTTTATCAAAGAATTTTATTTCAGTTTTAGTCTCTTCGTTGCCAATAGTCATTTTTTTTTCAGTAGACGTAACCCCGAATTGTGGATGGTCGTGGTCTTCATCGTCCAATCTGAAAAGGTTTTTACCTCCGAAATCATAATCCTGTTCCGCATGAGAATGTCTTTCCTCTCTTGTTTTAAAAGGAGACTCTTTTGGGGTATCAAAGCTGTCGTTCAGGCTAATTTTAATTTTCTCTGTAGGTCCTGCAAATTTTTTGTTATCGTTAGAAAAACCTGTTGCGATTACAAGAACGCTTACAGAATCTCCCAGTTCTTCATCTGCTCCCACCCCGAAAATAATATCTGCGGTGTTTCCTGCTTCTTTCTGGATATGATCCATGATTACTCCGATCTCGTCCATGGTCACTTCTTCCACACCACTTCTTATCAATAACAGAACGTTTTTCGCACCTGTAATCTTATTGTCATTCAATAGTGGGGAATCAAGCGCTTTTTTAACTGCTTCTTCGGCTTTATTTTCACCGGAAGCAATTCCTGTAGACATCAAAGCCGTTCCTGAATTCTGAAGCACAGATTTAGCATCTCTAAAGTCAATGTTTACATCAAAATAACCCGTAATAACTTCCGCCATTCCTTTGGCTGCGTTCGTTAAAACTTCATCGGCTTTTGAGAATCCCTGCTTGAATCCAAGGTTTCCGAATTGCTGTCTTAATTTATCGTTGTTGATGACAATTAATGAGTCAACATTATTTCTTAATTTATCCAGACCGTTTTCAGCCTGTTCCAGTCTTCTTTTCCCTTCAAAACTGAAAGGGACGGTAACGATTCCTACCGTTAAGATTCCCATATCTTTGGCTACTTTAGCAATAACGGGAGCAGCTCCGGTTCCTGTACCACCACCCATTCCGGCAGTGATGAAAACCATTTTGGTATTTTGTCCCATTGCAGCTTTAATATCTTCGATGCTTTCGATCGCAGATTTTTCTCCCACTTCAGGATCGGCTCCTGCGCCAAGACCTTCCGTAATGGTAGTTCCCAACTGTACTTTGTTGGCAACCGGGTTATTATCTAAAGTCTGGGCATCTGTATTGCAAATCACGAAATCCACTCCGTGAATACCTTTTTCGTACATGTGTTTCAGCGCATTATTTCCACCGCCTCCAACACCGATTACTTTTATGATTGATGAATTTCCTTTTGGCAAATCAAATGAAAATCCTTGTGTACCTATGTTTTCCATAATTAGTTTCTTTTAATAATTATAATTGATAAGCGATAAATGAATAATGATTTTGTTTTAATTAAAAAATAAATCATCAATTATCACTGATCTTTTATCATTTATATTTTATTCTACTTCTTCAAAGAATTTTTTTACTTTTTCCATCAGCGACTGCCCGAAAGTGAGTTTCGCCGCCTTTTTATTCTCATGCTGTTCTTCTCTAGGCTGTTGTTCCTGTATCGGCGCAACTTCCTGCGGAGCGGATTGTGAAGTTTCAATCGCAGCTTGTGCAGCAGCATTTTCCAGCTGCTCTTTTTCCAAAACAGGAGTGTCTTCCACCGTGTTCAGCTTTTTATCCCTGATTTTTAAACTTTCCATTAATAAACCAATGGAAGTCGCAAATTCGGGACCTTTAAGATACTGATTTTTATCATTCGCCACATACTCATTTGCAAATCCGATTCTGCTGTCGAATCCTGTTGTATAATTGGCAAGCTGACGAAGGTGTTTCAGGTTGGAGCCACCACCCGTTAATACGATTCCTGCAATCAGTTTTTTCTTTTGTTCAAAAGCTCCGTAAGCCTTTAGTTCTGTATTTACCATTTCCAGAATTTCCTCCACTCGTGCATTGATGATCTGTGCTAAAGTTTTCAGGGAAATTTCTTTATCCGGTCTTCCGTGAAGCCCGGGAATGGTAACGTACGTGCTGTCTTTTTCAAGCTCAGGAACGGCAGAACCGAATTTTACTTTCAGTTGTTCCGCGTGTTTCTCGATGATGGAACAGCCTTCCTTGATGTCTTCCGTAATAATTCCTCCTCCGTAAGGGATAACACAGGTATGACGGATGATATTATCTTTAAAGATGGCAATGTCTGTAGTACCGCCTCCGATATCTACAATGGCAACTCCTGCCTCTTTTTCTTCTTTTGTAAGAACCGCTTCAGAGGATGCTAAAGGTTCAAGGGTAAGAGCTTCCATTTCAAGCCCTGCTTCTCTCACGCATCTCGCGATATTGCGAATGCTTCCCATCTGTCCTACAACCACATGGAAGTTGGCCTCTAAACGCTTACCGTGCATCCCGACCGGTTCCTGAATTTCACCTTCGGAATCTACTTTGTATTCCTGCGGCAAAACGTGAATGATTTCTTCTCCAGGAAGCATCACCAGTTTTTTTACCTGATCTTTTAATGCTTCAATGTCGTCGTCTGTGATGAATTTATCCGGATGTTCACGCATAATATAATCGGAGTGCTGCAGAGAACGGATGTGTTTCCCTGCGATTCCCACCGTTACTTTACGGATAGGAACTCCTGCGCTGGACTGTGCTTCAGACACAGCAGCTTTGATTGAATTAATGGTCTGCGAAATATTATTCACAATACCTTTGTGAACACCAAGACTTTTCGCCTTTCCTACACCGAGAACTTCTATTTTCCCGTGTGCATTCCTCCTTCCGACAATCGCAACAATCTTTGTTGTCCCGATGTCCAGACCTACTGAATACTCTTGATTTTCCATTTTTTATACCGATTTGATTTTTTCGTTTTTCAGTTCCTGTTTTAATAAGGATCATAGGTTTTCGCCTATGGATATTGATGTTTTTTTATTTTTATTCTATCTTAACTTTTGCTTTAGTTTTCGGTTTTGACGCCGTAGGTTTCTCAGTTTTTTTTGCTTGGGTTACCTTCGGTTTTGAAGGATTTCCCGTTTTCTTAATTTCTTTTTTAACTTCGGCTTTAGGCTTTGGTTCCACACTTTTGGCGACGGCAACCGGAGCTTTTGCCAGTTCTATATTGGCTGCTTTTAAAATACTGTCGTTTTCTTTGTAATTAGGATTTAAGGTGGTTACAATCTGGTTCTGATATTTAATAGAAACCATACTGTACTTTTCCGGATCCTGATACACAAGATATTTTTCTACAAAGGCTTTAAATCCTTTTACTTTAAAATCGATATTATCTAAATCCCCGATCTCGACTTTGTAATTTCCTTCACTGGTAAGAAGATTATAGTCGCCGTTTCGGTCTTTGGATATTCCGATAAAATATTTTTTGCTGAAATCGTCCTTGTCGATCTTTTCAACCAACTCGGCAAGTTTTTCATACTCTTCTTTTTTCACATTTCCCGTTACAAGCATACAGGGATGAGAATAGGTTTTGGAGATCGGAAATTCTATACCTTTTTCATCTACATAAAAATCTCTGCCTTCTTTATTTAATCTGAAAACGGGAACCCTCTGTTTGATGTCTAAATTCAGTTTTCCGTTCAGGTTTAAATAAACATTTGCGCTATCTACCGCCGGAAGATTGTTGATCTTTTTTTCCAGCGCCGGAATATTAAGATCCCCGACTTTTCCAGAAGGGTTTTCTTTTTTTACAATTTCCCGGATATCTTTTTCATCAATGAAGTAAACCGGTGTTTTTTCATTCATTTTCACAGAAATTTTATTGTCCGTAATCTTCTGTCCGCTGAATTTCTTCAAAGAGAAACTCAACAGGAATCCGAGGATGATTACTGTGATGGCAATTTTTAATATTCTGTATTTATTTTTCATTTTTGTTTTTTAGCTTTTTTAACGCTACGGGCGCAAGGTTTTTCTTTAAATTCTTGCTTTTTATTTTTATGTTCGCAAAGGCGTTTCACTCAGCAAATGATAGCTGAAAATATTTTTTATAATTTGTTTACTACTCTTTTTACTCCGTCTTTAAATAAGGTAGAATGAAAATTTAAAATCATCCCTAATTTCATTTCTGTGATTCTTAAATAATTAAGAATTTGGAAAAAATGATATTTATTAATTTCCGGAACTGCTTTTATTTCTATAATTACTTTATTTTCAATTAATAAATCAACTCTGAATGCTTTCTCAATAATTAAACCTTCATAATTGACACTAATATCTTTTTGACTTTCAATGTACAATCCGCTATTTTTTAACTCGTGAATTAAACATTGCTCATAGACATTTTCATAAAGCCCGATTCCCAGTTTTCGGTGCACTTTCATCCCTGCATCAAAAACAATGTTTGAAATTTCATTTTCTGTCATTGTGTTTTTATATTTACTCTTAAATGATATTTTCAGCTATCATTTGCTGAGTGAAACGCCCTTGCGAACATGTTTTCGTGTTTCCAAAAAACTCTTTGTGTCCCTTTGCGTTACATT
This sequence comes from Chryseobacterium gambrini, assembly GCF_900156825.1. Lineage (GTDB taxonomy): Bacteria > Bacteroidota > Bacteroidia > Flavobacteriales > Weeksellaceae > Chryseobacterium > Chryseobacterium gambrini. The sequence continues at coordinate 126,020 of NZ_FTOV01000003.1, forward strand.
TAAAATTAAATTTTCTCTATCCATTCACAAACAGGATCATACAGTGTGTCTATATTTCCTGCCCCTACTGTAAGAAGGATGTCAAAATCTTTTTCTTTTATTTTGCTGAATGCTTCGCTTAATGTTGAAACTTCTTTTTTATCTAAATTAACTTTTTCCAGTAACCAATCGGAAGTGATTCCTTCAAAATTTTCCTGAAGTTCTCTTGCCGGATAAATATCAAGTAAAATCAGTTCATCAGATTTACTTAAACTTTCTGCGAATCCGTCTGCAAAATCTCTTGTTCTGCTGAAAAGATGAGGTTGGAAAACGACCAATAATTTCTTTTCAGGGTAAAATGTCCGGATTGAACCCATCACGGCATTAATTTCTGTCGGATGATGCGCATAATCGTCGATGTAAATTTTACCGTTTTTGTAGATGTGTTTTGTATATCTTCTTTTAATTCCTTTGAAATTGGCAATTGCTTTTTTCAGCGTTTCAAAATCTACTCCTAAACTGTTTAAAATAGCCAACGCAACCGTAGCATTTTCTACGTTGTGAATTCCCGGAATTTCCCAGACAAAATCTTTTACCGTTTCGTTTGGCGTATGGAAATCAAAATAAATTTTATCATGATCCATTCTCAGATTATCGGAATAATAATCAGCCACTTCGTTTACAGCGTAGGTTTGATGAGGCCTTCCGATTTCAATTCCTTTTCTTACAAAAAGCTGTTGGTCTTCGGGAACCAGAGCCGCAAATTGTCTGAATCCTTCTTCAATGGTATTTTTATCTCCGTAGATATCCAGATGATCCGCATCGGTGGAAGTAATAACTTCCCAATCCGGAGAAAGGTTTAAGAAGCTTCTGTCGTATTCATCTGCTTCCACAACTGAATATTGTGAGCCGTTGTAGAGGAAATTTGACTTAAAATTTTCAGAAATTCCTCCCAGAAAACATGAAAAAGGCAAATCTGCTTCTTTGCACAGGTGTGAAACCAGGGTAGAAGTGGTTGTCTTTCCGTGAGTTCCGGCAACAGCAATGCAGGCTGTGTTTTCTGTGATTAACCCTAAAACTTTTGCACGTTTTAATACTTCAAACTGATTGGTATTGAAATAATCTAAAATGTCCAGTTTCTTAATAGCCGGAGTGTAAATAACTAATGTATGTTCTTTCTGAAGCGAAGTGATTTTTTCATCAATAACATCTTCAAAAACAATATCAATTCCCTCGCTCATTAAAGTCTGAGTAAGTTTGGTGTTGGTTTTATCGTAGCCTGAAACTTTCTTGCCCGAAGCATGGAAATAACGCGCCAAAGCACTCATCCCGATCCCTCCGATCCCAACGAAGTAAAAATTTTGATATGTTTCTAAATTGTTCATCTTATATTTTAATCTTTAATGGCTCGATATACTCAAAGCTACATTGCTAATCCTATTTTATACTATTAGACTCAGCTATTCCGTTAATTTTTTAACGGTGTCAGGCTGAGCCTGTCGAAGCCTATTTAATCTTTCATTCTATTTTTTGATAATTCAGGCAACAATTCCCAATTATCATTTATTATTGCTTACTTTTTCTTTCTACTCCAACCTTTAATTTGTTTTTCAAATCCTATCGCCTGATTAACATCATTAAATTCATAATAGAAAACAAGTTCTACAGGTTTTCTTGTATATGTATAGCTTTCAGAATTTAATCCGTCATTATGTTCATTAATTCTTTTTTCCAAATCATTGGTAAAAACCTGTATAATAAGAATTATCCGAACATTTTACAATGTATACATAATATATTTTCATTCATTTGTGTTGGTTTTGTTAACCCTTCGGCAAGCTCAGGTTGACATCTCTAATACTAACTGTCTATGTTTTGTCAGGTTGAGCTTGTCGAAACTTTCTATTTACTTTATCACCTTAAAAATCTCGTCTACAATCTCTTTTGCCGCATTTGGTTTGGCAAAATATTTCAGATTTTCAGACATTTCTTTTCTTACTTTTTCATTTTCGCATATTTCTGAAAGGGTATTCCAGAATTTGTCTTTCATCTCAGAGTCTTTCACCATTCGGGCTGCATTTTTTTTAACCAGATTTATCGCATTTTTGGTTTGATGGTCTTCCGCTGCAAAAGGGAAAGGAACCAATAAAACCGGCTTCTGAGCGACCGCCAACTCTGAAATGGCAATTGCTCCTGCTCTGGAAACAATGACATCTGCTGCAGAATAGGCTGTTTCCATGTCTTTGATGAATTCCTTAATTTGTATTTGGTTGTTGGTTGTTAGTTGCTGGTCGTTTGTATTTCCATCAACTGTCAACTGACAACTATCAACAATTTCCTTATAATCCAATTTTCCGGTTTGCCAGATCAACTGGTATCCTTTTTCTTTAAGGTTTTCCAGATTGTCTTTCCATCCGTTATTTAATGTTCTTGAACCCAAAGATCCTCCAACAGATAAAATCGTCAGTTTATCTTTATCCAAGCCCATTTTTTCTTTTGCCTGAGAGGTTTCCTGTATTCCCGAGATAATATTCTCACGAATCGGGTTCCCCAGAAACTTTATTTTTTCAGCCGGAAATCCTTCCACTTTCGGATAGGCGGTGAATACGGCTTTTGCTTTTTTACTTAAAATTTTATTCGTAACTCCTGCATGAGCATTCTGTTCCTGAATAAAAATAGGAATTCCCAGTTTACTTGCCTCGTACAAAGCCGGTCCGCTTGCAAAACCTCCTGTTCCCACTGCGAAATCCGGAGCAAAATTTTTAATAATTTTCTTCGATTTGGATAAACTTTTTAAAATTTTAAAAGGCAATCCTAGATTCGACAGAAGATTTCCTCTGTTGATTCCGGCAATATCAATTCCTTCGATTTTATAACCCGCCTGCGGAACTTTTTCCATTTCCATTTTTCCGTTGGCTCCTATGAACAAAAATTCAGCATCGGGAAATCTTTTTCTGATTTCGTCCGCAATAGCAATAGCAGGAAAGATGTGTCCTCCTGTTCCTCCTCCCGATAATAAAATGCGGATGGATTTTGATTTTTGGCTATCTGCTGATTGACTATTCATTTCTGTTTAAATCTTTTTATATTCTTTTTTATCTTAAGCAATGTCGTTAATCTCTGCTATGCTTTGTTTTTTGCCCATTCCTTCTTCATCGTAAATCTGAATTCTGGAGCTTATGTTTAAAATAATTCCCAACTGCAAATATGTTACCAACATTGAGGTTCCTCCGTAACTTATTAAAGGCAACGGTTGCCCTGTAACAGGGATTAAATTGACGGCAACTGCAATATTTACAGAAAGTTGTATAAAAATCATTACTCCGAGGCTGAGAACAAGCAAAGAGCCGAAAAATGCGGGCATCTTGCTGGCTATCATAACGATACGGATAATCATGATTAAATATAAACTTACCAGAAAAACCGCTCCGATCACTCCGTATTCTTCTACAATCACTGCGAAAATGAAGTCGGAGGCAGACTGCGGAAGCATTTGTTTTAAAGCACTTTTGCCGGGTCCCATTCCTGTAACTCCGCCGTGTACGATGGCTGCTTTTGCCATCATCACCTGATAATTTTTTGCTTTTACACTTTCGTCATCCACATCGGCTGTTTTTGCTTTGCTGGATGTAAATGTTTCAATACGACTCATCCACGTGTGAACACGGTTTCCTCCGATTAAGTTGGTGTTTAAAGCCACCAGTAAAAACAGAACAATTGCAATGAATGATGCAGAGATAAATCCTGCAATGTATTTCCAGTGTAACTGTCCGATGACGAGCACAATAACCGAAACCATTAAAATCATCAATGCGGTTGAACCATTATCTTTTGCCACCAGAACAAAAACCAGCAGAATCGGACCGAAGATGTACATGATGTTCTCAATCGGAAGCCGTTCCCGCGTTATTTTCTTGGTTAAATATCTGCACAGATAAATAATCAGCATTAAAAAAGCAAAGGAAGACGGCTGGAATGAAATTGGTGTTCCGGGAATTTTCAGCCATCGTGAAGCACTCGCTCCATCAATGGTTTGTCCCGTGAACATGGTGACAATCAGTAGAATAACCATTAAACCAAGCATGATGCTGCTGAGTTTTCCGATGTATTCGTATTTTACCATTCCGACTACTCTCATGATTCCCAAACCTAAGACCACGAAGAACATATGTTTGATAACGTGACCGGTTGTGGTTCCGTTATTAACGATATATTCGAGATTCGAACTTGCAGAATAAACCGGGAAAATAGAGAAAATGGAGATCACAAGAATGACCATCCAAAGTACTTTATCGCCCTTCAGGAATTCAAATCTGTTTTCTGTGTCTTGTTCGTTCATATATAATGCTGTTGGCTTTTTGGCTAATTGCCATTGGCTTTTAATACCTGCTCTTTAAACTGATGACCTCTGTCTTCATAGTTTTTGAATAAATCAAAACTTGCACAGCACGGAGACAGTAAAACCGTATCTCCTTTTTCAGCGAGAGATTTTGAGATCTCCACTGCTTTTTCCATGCTCGACGTGTCGTAAATAAATTCTTTTTTGTCTTTGAAGAAGTTGATAATCTTTTCATTATCAATTCCTAAGCAGACAATTGCTTTTACTTTTCTTTTGACTAATTCTTCAATTTCAGTATAGTCATTACCTTTATCTAAACCTCCTACAATCCAAACGGTAGGAGTTTTCATGCTTTCTAAAGCATAATAGGTTGCATTAACGTTGGTTGCCTTGCTGTCGTTGATGTATTTTACACCCTCAATTTCAGTTACAAGCTCCAGTCTGTGTTCAACCGCCTGAAAAGTCATTAATGAATTTCTTATACTTTCATTGTTGATTTCCAGTATTTTACCGGCAATTGACGCGGCTAAGCTGTTGGCAACATTATGCGTTCCCAGAAGAGATAATTCGTCAAGTTTCATTGAAAAAGTATCCTTCAGTTTTACTTCAATGGTATCGCCGTTAATGAAACCTCCTTCTTCCAGTTTTTCTTTGGTGGAGAAAGGAATCATTTTCGCTTTAATTTCTAATTTTTCAAGAATATTTTTGCTCATTTCATCATCTTTATTGTAGATGAAAAAGTTGTCATTTTCCTGATTCTCCGTTATTCTGAATTTAGCCAGAGCATATTCTTCATAGTTATAATTGTACTGATCCAGATGGTCCTGTGACAAATTCAGCAATAAAGAAATATATGGTCTGAAATTCTGAATATCGTCCAATTGGAAAGAGCTTACTTCCAGAACATAATATTCATGGTTTTCATCGGCAACCTGCTTTGCAAAGCTGTACCCGATATTTCCGCCTAAACCTACGTTTAATCCGTCGTTTTTCAGGATGTAGTAGATGAGAGACGTTGTTGTTGTTTTTCCGTTGCTTCCTGTGATGGCGATGATTTTCGCATCTGTAAATTCCGAAGCAAATTCAATTTCAGAAGAAAGTCTTATTCCTTTCTCGTTAATTTTCTGAATCATTTCTGCCTTTTTCGGAATTCCCGGACTTTTTACAATCCAGTCGGCGTTTAAAATTCTTTCTTCATCGTGGCTTCCTTCTTCGAATTCAATTTCATTCTCGTTCAGAAACTGTTTGTAGTTATCCTTGATGGCACCTTTATCGGAAAGAAAAACTTCCATTCCTTTCTTTTTTGCCAGATAGGCAGCTCCGCAACCACTTTCTCCTCCTCCTAAAACAACTATTTTCATATAATTTTTGATTTAATGACTGAATTTTTCACTTAGATAAATCATTCAGTTTTAAATTAATTTTCTATCTCATCTTCAGGGTTATCAGGCATACAATTGCCAGCATTACTCCGATGATGATCATTCTGTTCACTATTTTACTCTCATGAAAGCCTCCCTTCTGATAATGGTGATGTAAAGGGGACATTCTGAATAGCCTATTGTTTTGGGCATATTCGAGCCCGAATTTTCTTTTTCTGTATTTAAAAACGACAACCTGAAGCATCACGGAAATATTTTCGATCAGGAAAATTCCGCAAAGGACAGGAATCATGAGTTCTTTTCTTAAAATGATGGCTAACACAGCGATAACTCCGCCTAACATCAGACTTCCGGTGTCGCCCATGAAAACCTGAGCCGGATAGGTGTTGTACCAGAAGAATCCGATTACGGCTCCTACCATTGCGACCACGAATATGGTGGTTTCACCCATGTTGGGAAGGAACATAATATTCAGATAATCGGCAAAGATGATGTTTCCTGAAAGATAGGCAAACAAGCCGAGCGTTAGTAAAATAACGGTACTGGTTCCTGCGGCAAGACCATCAATTCCGTCGGTAATATTGGCTCCGTTTGAAACAGCCGTTACGATGAAAATTACAATTGGGATAAAAACAATCCAAGCCCATTCGTGGGCATCTTTATCGTTCATCCAAAACAGAATTCCGCTGTAATCGAACTCGTTATTTTTAGCAAACGGAACGGTAGAAACGGTTATTTTCTCGGTAGGCATAAAGTTTTGCTCTACATTATTTCTGTTTACGACTTTTGCGTCTGCATATTTTCTTTTTACGGTAATATCCGGATGAAAATACATGGTAACTCCGACGATTAGCCCTAATCCGACCTGTCCAACAATTTTGAATTTACCGCTTAAACCGTCTTTGTTTTTTTTGATCTTTTTTAAATAATCATCCAGAAAACCTATTGCACCCATCCATATCACGGAAACAATCAGAAGAACAATGTAAACGTTTGTAATTCTGGTAAATAGCAAAACAGGAATTAACGTTGCCAAAATGATGATAAGACCTCCCATTGTAGGAGTACCTTCTTTTTGTTTCTGCCCGTCCAGACCAAGATCACGCACCAGTTCTCCCATCTGTTTTGCTCTCAGATAGTTGATGATTCTTTTTCCATACACCAAAGCGATGGTTAAAGAAAACAGAACCGCCATTCCTGCACGGAAGGAGATGTATTTCAACAGTCCCAATCCGGGAACGTGGATTCCCATGCTGGTTAAATATTCGTATAGATAGTATAACATTTCTTAATTATTGATGTTTGATAATTGATGATTGATATCTAACCGATATTAAATAATCTTACTCTTTAATTTGTTCTTATAAGTTGATGTTACTTTCAAAATCTCCAAAGATTCATTCATAAGTTCATCTGTCATTATTTTTGAAGCTATATTAACTTCCTGAATTACTTCCAGCCAAAATACCGTTTCGTCTGCCTCTTCTACTACAATACAAATTTTAGCATATTTCTCTTTATCTGATCTGGCTCTGCACATTGCTCTGTAATTGGCTGCTACAGAACTTGCTGAACGAAAAATCTGTTTCCTGATTACGGATACTTTATCAGAATACGGCAAGTCTGATAAACTATTGATTATATTTATTGCTAAAGTTTTTGTTCTTTGAGCAAAAATCTGATTGTAATTATTTTCCATCATTAATCAATTATCAATAATCATTTATATTTATTTACTCATAAGCTGCCACAGTTCATTAATCGTTTCCTTGTCGTCAAAATGATGTTTCACTCCGTTTATTTCCTGATAGGTTTCGTGTCCTTTTCCGGCTACGAGAACGATATCTTTCGGTTCTGCAAATTTTATCGCCATTTTGATGGCTTCTTTTCTGTCCGGAATTGAAGTGTACTTGCTGAAGTTTTGAGGTTCAACACCGGCTTCTATTTCTTTGATGATTGTTGCCGGATCTTCCGTTCTCGGGTTGTCTGACGTGATGATTGCCAACGTTGATTTTTTCGTAGCAATATTTCCCATTTCAGGTCTTTTTGAATGATCTCTGTCGCCTCCGCAACCGAAAACGGTGATCAGTCTTTCGTTTTTTGTTCTGATATCATTAATGCTGTCCAGAATGTTTTCCAATGCATCCGGAGTGTGTGCATAATCTACGATGAAGAAAATTCCACCGTCTGATTTAAAGGTTTCAAATCTTCCGGACACTCTTTTTAGTTTGCTGATTGCCTGTAAAATTTCGTCTGATTCAAAACCCAGCTCGGAAGCAATTCCGAAAACCAATAAGAGGTTGTAGACATTGAATTTTCCGGTGAGTGTTGTCCAGAATTCTTTTCCGTTGAAATTCAGCAGCATTCCGTTGAAATCCACTTCCAGTAATTTTCCGTGAAAATCTGCCATTGTCTTCAAAGCATAAGATCTTTTTGTGGCTTTTGTGTTCTGAAGCATCACATTCCCGTTCTTGTCATCCACATTGGTGATGGCAACCGCAGAATCTTCCAACTGATCGAAAAATCTTTTTTTCGTTTTCAGATATTCGTCAAACGTTTTATGATAATCTAAATGATCGTGTGTAAGATTGGTAAATCCGGCAATTTTAAAGTGAAGTCCTTCAATTCTGTTTTGGGCAATTCCGTGGGAGCTTACTTCCATAAAAGCAAATTCACACCCTTCTTCAACCGCCTGAGCTAAAATTTTATTGATGGTAATAACATCAGGAGTGGTGTGTGTTGCCGGAATGATCTTTTCTCCGATTCTGATTTCAACTGTCGAAAGCAAAGCGGAATCATATCCTAAATTTTTAAAAATATCAAAAAGCAGAGTGGAAACAGAGGTTTTTCCATTAGTTCCCGTTACTCCGATTAATTTTAGTTTTTCCGAAGGATTACCGTAGAAATTGGACGCTAAATGACCTAAAATTTTAGATGAATCTTTTACTTTAATATAAGTGGCATTTTCATCAAGATTTTCTGGGAATTCTTCGCAAACAATTGCTGTTGCTCCTTTTTCCACCGAAGATGCAATAAATGAATGTCCATCCGCAACCGTTCCTCTCATTGCAATATACAAGGAGTTTTCCGTAACCTTTCTGCTGTCGAACACCAATTCTGAAACTTCACGGCTGTCGTCACCATGAATTTCTAATACCGGAATTCTTTTTAATAAATCATTTAACTGCATTTCTCTTTATTTGTTCCATAAGTTTCACTTACGGTTATTCATAATTGAACCCTTCGGGTTCTTTTCTTTTTTTAATTTTGCAGAGACAGATAAATTCTCTGGTTTCTGCTTATGGTTGTGCCTTCTGTAGGGAACTGTTCTTTAATTCTTCCTACGCCTTTGTAATCTACACGGTAGCCTAAGTTTTCAAGCTGTGGAATTACATTTTTACCGATGAGTCCTACCACATTGGGCATCTGTTTATTGCTTACTGCGACTTTTACGTTAGGTTCCACCATTTTGTTCAGGTTTACCTTTTTGTCGACAAGCATTTCTCTTTCAATATTCTGCGGGGTTTTCAAGAATGTTTTTCCTGCAATTTCTTTAAACACCGGTGCGGCAACGGTAGCTCCATAAAACCCTTTCGATGTATTCGGCTCGCTGATCATTACGTAACAGGTGTATTTCGGATTATCAGCAGGATAAAAGCCTGCGAATGATGAGCGGTATTTCATGGGACCTGGAAGCCAGTATTCAAACCTTGCGGTTCCTGTTTTTCCTGCCATTTTTAAATTGGGTGTGAAAATACTTTTTGCAGTTCCTTTTTCAACTGCTTTTGTTAAAGCATTGGTCATCATTTTGATGGCTTTTTCAGACGCCATTTTGTTGACCATTACTTCTGGTTTTGCTGTGTACATCACTTTACCGTCCTTCATAATTTTATCAATGAATAAAGGCTTCAGCATTTTACCATTGTTGGCAACTCCGTTATAGAAAGTGGTCAACTGCATTAGATTGATATTTGTAGAATATCCATAGGCAATGGATGCTAAAGTTGCGGCATTCCATCTCTTGCTTTCGGGAGTTAAAATTTTTGGTTTTGTAATTCCCGGAAGTTCAATATCCATTTTATCGAATAACTTCCATCTTCTTAAATGGTCTAAGAAGATCTGAGGTTTTTCAGCGTAATATTTTGTAATTAATTTTGCCGAACCTACGTTGCTGGATTTAGCCAACACATCACTGATGTCATACGTTCCGCCGCCGTGACCGTCTGAAATTCTTTGTTTTGCGTACACCCAGATTCCGTTTCCTACATTTACAGTTGTGTTTTCATCGATGAAACCATCATCCATTGCAGCCAAAAGTGAAATGGTTTTAAAGGTAGAACCCGGTTCAATATTGTCTTTTAGTGCGTAATTGTAAGAATCTACATACTCGCCATCGTCATTTCTTCTTAAATTTACCATGGCGCGGACTTTTCCGGTTTCCACTTCCATTACAATTACGGTTCCGTGTTTTGCCTCGAAATTTACCAGCTGTTTCTGTAAAGCGGAATGTGCAATATCCTGAATTCTAAGGTCTAATGTGGTGTAAACATCTTCTCCGTCAACCGGTTCCTGCACTTTCCAGTAATCAATCGGTTTCCATTGGGAAGAATTGATTCTCTGCTCCAGTCTTTTTCCGTCTGTTCCTCTTAAATATTTAGAGAAAGCGCCTTCAAGACCTGCTGTGTGAACACCGTCGTCCATTCCGATGGTTCCCGCTCCGATTTCTGAGGTAGCCAGTTCTCTTTTATAGTTTCGGTCTACAATAAAGCCTCCTTTATTTTTGCCTTTTTTGAATATCGGAAACTTACGGATTCTGTCATACTGGTCAAAATCAAGCCCTTTAGCCAGAGTGTAATATTGATTTTTCTTTTTTCTCTGCTCATCGAATTTCTTTCTGAATTCTGCTCTTGGCTTTCCGAACATTTTGCTTAAAGAATCCGTTAAAGCACCAATGTTGTTGGTATAAATGGTGTCTTTCATCGTTTTGAAATCCAGATAGATGTCGTAACGCATGACGGTTGTTGCCAGAATGGATCCGTCTGACGCAAAAAGATTTCCTCTTGCTGCTTTCAGGGTAGCTTCGCGGTAGTTTTTGTTGATGTAATCGTCTTTAATTTCCTGAACGTTCGTATTCTGAAGAATAACGATGCGCGCAAGGAACATTACAAACACGCACAAAGCCACCACTGCAAAGAGGTAGCCCCATCGTAACGTTTTTTTACGTTTGTTGTCGTATTCATTTTGCTTTTGCATCTGTACTGTCCAGTTTTATTAGCAATTTATGAGGATGGTTTTCAAGGGTCATTAAAGAATCCCGTGCAACCTCTTTCCCCAACTCCGATTCCATTTTTACTTTTATCAGCTTACTTTGTGCGTAAGCGTTTCGCGATTTATATTCTTCTGTTTCTTCTTTAAGTGTGTTGACAATTTTAATTTTTTTATTGACGAGGTGATTGCTGTAGATCATTGCCATCATCAATACAAACAACAGCAGAAAATACTTGTAATGTATTTTAATCTCATCACGGTTCAGGAAATTACCTTTTATAATGTCTATAAAAGTTAATCTCTTCTGAGGGCGATTTGTTGTTGTTCTTTTTGCCACTTTATTTATTAGTAATTGGTAATGAGTAATGTGTAATATTTAAAAATTACTTATTGCCTATTGCTCATTATTTATACTTTTATTCCTGTTCTCATTTTAGCACTTCTGGCTCTTGAGTTTTCTTCTATTTCCTTATCATCGGGAATAATGGCTTTGCTCTTTACCAGCTCGAATGCTTTTTTATAATTTCCGTAAATGTCTCTTTCGGGTTCTCCCTCGAACATTCCGTTTTTCAAAAATCTTTTTACCAGTCTGTCTTCCAGAGAATGGTAAGAGATGACCACCAGTCTTCCTTCGGGTTTTAAAACATTGTATGCCTGTACGAGCATTTCTTTTAAAACTTCCAGTTCCTGGTTTACTTCAATGCGTATTGCCTGAAACAACTGGGCATAAAATTTATTTACTTTATGCGGCGGAAGATAACTGAATAGTTTTTTCAGATCTTCCGTTGTATCGATGCTTTTTGTTTTTCTGTGATGAACGATGTCTCTTGCCAGTTTTCTCGCTTCTCTCAGTTCACCGTAATAATAAAAGATATCGGCAAGCTGCTCTTCATCGTAATCGTTAATGACTCTTTTGGCATCAAGACCCTGCATTACGTTCATTCTCATATCCAGCGGAGCGTTGCTTCGTGTAGAGAATCCTCTTTCTGCTTCATCAAACTGGTGCGAAGAAACACCCAGATCTGCCAGAATTCCGTCCACCTGAGAAACTCCGTAGATCAACAGTGAGTTTTCCAGAAACCTGAAGTTCTGATTGATGAGCGTAAATCTCGGATCATCAATTGTATTTTTAAGAGCATCTAAGTCCTGATCGAAACCGAACAGTTTTCCTTTATCCGAAAGTCTGCCCAATATCTCTCTTGAATGGCCACCGCCTCCAAAAGTACAGTCCACATATATTCCGTCTGGATTCGTCACCAAATCATCAACACTCTGCTTCAGCAAAACGGGGTTATGATACATGTTTTAGTTGTGTTTTTTTACGTTTTTATAACGCAGTTATTCTTCTTCGAATGCGCCCATTACATCTTCGGCAAGATTCGCAAAATCGTCTTCACTGATGGAGATTACTTTTTCGTAATCGTCCTTATCCCATACTTCAAACAGTTCTCCTGCACTGGTAATTACAATATCTTTCTGAAGATTTGCAAAAACAGTAAGGTCTTTCGAAATCTGTAACCTTCCGGCGTTATCCAGCTCCACAATTTTTACACCTGCCGTAAACATTCTAATGAAATCAGCATTCTTTTTAATGAATCTGTTCAGTTTATTAATTTTGCCCATCACTTTATCCCATGCGTTCATCGGATAAACTTCCAGACAGGGTTGGAACACAGATCTTTTGACTACAAACGCCTTGTCGTCGAAGTTTTCCATCTGTTTGATTAAAGATGAAGGAACTTTTAACCGGCCTTTGTCGTCAATTTTACACTCATATGTTCCAATGAAACTGTTCATTTGGGACAAATTTATATAATAATTTCCAAAATCTCCCACTTTTTACCACTTTTTACCTTAATGTTAATAAGTTTTATTAAAGATTTAATTTCGATACTGTAATAGGTTGATATGTTGGGTGTTGGTAAACCTCTTATTCAAGCCATAATAAATAGATTTTCAAAAAAACCGTTAAAAAAGAGTTTGGTATATTATTTTTATTTTAAATTAGGGTAATCAAAATATTTTTGAGGTTTAATTTGTATTTTTGCAAGGCTTTATTAAGGCATTTTATGATATTTAGTACAAAAAAAGAAAAGAAATATACTTTCGTTGAAGCAGGGGAAGGACATCCATTGGTGCTGTTGCACGGGTTAATGGGTGGTTTGAGTAATTTCGATAAGATGGTAGATTTTTTTTCAGACAGGGGGTTCAAGGTATACGTTCCTCAGCTGCCGATCTACGATTTGCCGGTACTCAATACTAATCTTACGACATTAGCAAAATATATTGCCAAATTTATAGAAACCCATATTGAAGCTCCTGTAACCATTGTAGGAAATTCCATGGGCGGTCATATCGGTCTTATTCTTACACTGGCAAGACCGGATTTAATTAAGAATCTTGTTCTTACGGGAAGTTCAGGGCTTTATGAAAGAACTTTCGGAGACAGTTTTCCGAGAAAGAATGACCGTTCCTATATAAGAAAGAAAACGGAAGAGGTTTTTTATGATCCTTCTGTGGCTACCGAAGCTTTGGTAGATGAAGTTTTCGCAGTGGTAAATGACAGGATGAAAGGAATAAAAACCGTAATGTTGGCGAGAAGCGCGATCAAACACAATATGCTGAATGATCTGCCAAAGATTAAAACACCCACCTGCCTGATCTGGGGAAAGCAGGATAATGTAACGCCTCCTGAAGTTGCGGAAGATATGCACAAATTTATTCCGAATTCAGATCTTTTCTGGATCGATCAATGCGGGCACGCAGCGATGATGGAAAAACCCGATGAATTCAATGAAATTCTTTATAGCTGGGTAAAAGATAAAGTTTAAAATAAAATATAAAACGACCATTAAGAGCTTTTCTTAATGGTTTGTTTTTCTGAAAATATTCAATAAAATGGTTATTAAAACAGCAACATTTGTAAAGAGCAGCGGAAAATGGCAGGATTGCCCGGAACCGAATCTTCCTGAGTATGCTTTCATCGGAAGATCGAATGTAGGAAAGTCTTCGCTCATCAATGCAATGATGAATCATAAAGATCTGGCTAAAACGTCCCAGACTCCGGGAAAGACACAGCTTATCAACCATTTCTTAGTGAACGAAAACTGGTATCTCACAGATTTACCGGGTTACGGATATGCAAAAGTTTCGAAATCGATCAGAAAAGATTTTGAGAAACTGATCACCAATTATATTCTGAACCGAAGAAATCTGGTTAATCTTTTTGTTCTGGTAGATTCCCGACATAAACCGCAGAATATTGATCTGGAATTCATCCAGTGGTGCGGTGAAAGCGGCGTTCCGTTTTCCATCGTGTTTACAAAAGCAGATAAGCTGAAGCCGAATGGTGTGATAAAAAATGTGGAAGATTATAAAACGGAGCTTCACAAAACATGGGAAGATCTTCCGGAACTGTATGTAACCTCAGCGGAAAAGAAGGAGGGTGGTGATGAAATTTTAAGTTTCATCCAGAAAACCAATGAGTTTTTGATCAATAATAACGTAAGTTTTGATGAGTAATATTGTCTGGAAAATAAAAACGTTTGACGAATTTACGGTTCCTGAACTGTATGCGGTTTTAAAAGCCAGAATTGATGTTTTTGTAGTGGAGCAGAACTGTCCTTATCCGGATTTAGACGGTTATGACCAAAAAGCAATTCACATCTGGGCAGAAGAAGACGGCGAAGTTTTGGCGAACTGCAGGATTTTCGATAAAGGAATAAAATATGACGAACCTTCAATAGGACGGGTTTTAACCACAGAAAAGGCAAGAGGAAAGAGCTTAGGCAGACAATTGATCCAATATGCGGTTGAAACGATCGAAAACCGTTTCCGTACTTCTGAAATCAGGATTTCTGCACAGGATTATCTGCTGAAGTTTTATGGAGATTTCGGGTTTGAAGATACAGGAAAAAAATATCTGGAAGATGACATTCCGCACACGGAAATGCTCAGAAAATAAAGAAAAGCGAGGAATTGATTCTTCGCTTTTTTGTTTAGATAATGTTGTTGGATTTTTCGTCAAGACGCAAGAAGCTGAATATATATTTTATAAAAGGCGCAAAGATTTTATCTTTGATAAAATTGATTGAAAAATCTTTGATTTTTTTTAACTTATGTGTTCTTTTCTTTAAACTTAAACCACTAAAGTATTACCATCTTTTGCACCTTTAGATAAGTTTACTATTTAAATCAACTGTAGTACACTAAAATATGCAGTGCATGAATAAAAATATAGTGAGCAACAACTAAAATGTAGTGAGTAATGACAAAAATACAGTGAGTAACAACAAAAACATAGTGAGTAATAACAAAAATGTAGTAAGCAATAACAAAAATACAGTGAGCAATGATAAAAATACACTGCGCTAAACTGAAAATACGCTGTGCTAAAGCAAAAATGCCGAGAACCGAAATAAAAGCATAGCGGACTAGAATAAAAAGTACAAGAAGTATAATAAAACGGTTGGAGGAAGTCTTATAACTCAATGATGTGGGTTGAGAATCGTATGTACAAAAAACCATTCTCAGACAGAAGGTCGAGAAAAAACATAAAAAAAAGGCTGTTTTCACGAGTTGTGATACAGCCTCTAATATTTTTATTTTCCGGAAATGGCTTTTAAGATAATAGGTTCCAAATTGGAAGGAAGATCCGCGGATTTGATCTGATAATTTTTAATCTTCATTTCTTTAAACCAGTTTTCCCAGTATTCTTTGATGACGGCTTCTTCGAAAGGATTTCCTTTTTCCGGATTGATTCCTAAGACGATGACTTCGAGATTGTTCAGATTGTCATTGGCTTTTACAAAGCCGAATTTATTTTTTTCTATAACTTCTTTAAAGTTGGAAGTCGTAAGAAGGTTAGCTTTTATGAGTTTGCCGGTAAGATAAGAGGTTTTGCTTCCTTCCGAAAATTTTGTGTTTTCGTGATACATATATCCGTCGGTAAGAATAAATAATATGTTTCTGTGGTCGTTTTTAATGCAGTAATCTTTTACTTTATTTTTAAAAAATTCCCAAATGTCAGAACCTACATAATTTCCGTCTTTTATGGCTGACTGATAAATCGTTGTCGGTAATTCCGAATATTTTTTATCCACCTGATCAAAATAGTTTCTGGGAGTGTTTTTATCAAAGGAAACTTTCAGCTCTTTGGTAAGTTCATTCATTTTCGGATCTAAAGGTTCCGGATTGAAGAAAACCTGCATCTGATCTTCGTAGGTAATGATTTTTTTAGATTTGATGTGGTTTAAAAATCCTTTTTCAATCGCTTTGATGTACTCGGTATCTCTCTGGAAATACTGCATTGTGGGATTCGGGTTCGTTTTAGGATCAATTCTGTCGGATAAATCAATTAAAATACTCAGGTTGATGTTGTTGGGATCAGCAATAACGGTATCTTTTTTCTCATCATCTGTTTGTCCGGGTTCATGTTTATTGCATGAAACCAAAGAAATAATCATTAATAAATAAAATATTTTTTTCATATTCTGTAATTTATAAGGATGATAAATAAACAAGGTTCTGATTGTCCGAATTGGCTCCTACAGTTTCCAGATTGGTATTATACGTAGAAATGCATTCATCAATCATGGTCTGTTTTTCCGTTCTGGAAACGGCAATTTTCTCTCCGATAAACGTGATCCAGCCCTGAACATATTCCGAAGCATACAGCTTGTAATCTTTGGTCGGAATAATTACGCCGTCGATAATATTCTGAAGTTCCTCAATTCTTCCTCTTATTTTAATGATGGATTCTTTTATATTTCCGATAGCCGCAAGAATTTCTTCAATTTCTTTCTTTAAAACATTAATTTTTTCCTGAAAAAATTCTACTCTTTTCTGTCTGATTTCCTGTTCGTTTTTAATCTTATCTTTTTCGCGGTGCTCTTTCATTACAAAGTCGAAAACGAGTCCCCAGATAATATACACGATGAATCCTGCGAAGATAATTTCCCAAAACTGATTTTTGGTAAAAGCAATTTTAAGATCGAATGGAAGAGAATCAAAAGTTTTTTCTACATCATATATTTTTTTTTCAATTTCATACGCTAAAATGACATCAAAAATAAAAGTCACAATAAGTAATAAACCGAGTTTGATATAATTGGCTGTAGTTTTATTCTCTCCAAACATATGAATCAAAAAACCTAATCCAAGAAATACAAATGGAATTAAAACGACAAAAGCAGCTTCGGTTGAACCATCATTCCAAGCTTTAGCTAATGCCTGTGGATCAAAAACACTTTGTATCACAGTACTTTTTGCGTTAAAACCTTTAAAGAATGCAGAATAGGAAGTTGAAATATAAAATACTCCTAAATATAAAGTTATCGGGATTAAAAGAAGTAAACCAATGATAAATTTTGCTGAAGCTCCTTTTGTGGCTTTTACATTATATTTTTCGGGATTTCTGGGAAGGTCAATGATTTCTGAGTTTAAGGTTTCAATGGTTTGCTGATGGCTTTCTACTTCCCTGTTTTTGGTTTTAAGCTGTTCTTCCTTGGTTTCCTGCGAAACAATGAGTGCTTTAATTTCTGTTTCGCGGTTCTTCTGTTCATTCACATAAGACTCTTTCAGCTGTTGCTGTTTTTCCACCATTTCTTTTTCTTCATTCTGAAATTTCGAGTAAACGGCATCCAGACAGATGGAAAGGGTAGAGTGGTTTCCGCTGGTTCGGGAACTGTCCCGGTAACCGGATTCGTGGTAGGTTCTTTTGCGTGTTTCCTCAGAAGACTCTTCGTCGGTATTTACTTCAGTTTTCGGAAGCTGCTCTTCTTTGGGTTCTGCGGGAACAGATTTTAGTTTAAATAAATTTTTTATACTGGTGGTATCCATGATGGTTAGTTTTTTAGTTCATATAAAATTTCACTTTTAGGCTTTCCTGTTCGTATCGCCTCGATGAGGTAATCTACGATGGCGGTTACATTTTCTTCCATAAACCCGAACATCAGAACGTACTTTTGCATCGTGGTATATTCATTCGGGGAAACAATTCCGTCTGCCCAGATCATGACGGTAAGATCGTACAGATAATCTATTTTTTCTTCGATTGTCTGCGGAATCAGCGACTTCATATTAAGCGGATTCAGAAGGATCTCGTCTAAATTTTTTGATGAAATGCCTCTTTCTTCGGCGCAGTTGTAAAGCATTTTCAGTTCAAGGGCACTGAAATCGTCATCACAGATCGCCATTTGATACAGCCTTAAGAAATGCGCTTTAAGATGTTCCGTAATGTTGTTATTTTCCATGATTGTTTTCTTCCTTGGTTTTTTTAGGATTAATAATTCGGTCTCTGGATACAGCTCTTTGATGGATGGGAACTGAAGGTTGTGAAGTTTCCCCGGTAAGTTCTTCTTCCTTTTTCTGCTCGGTTTTTTCGACGAAACCTATCAGCAGAAATAAAATTCCTGTAACAACATCAATCGGAATCCACACACTTTTCCTTAACAGATAAATGGGAAGCACAGGATTGAAAAGAATAAGGATGATAAGGAAAATTATACTGAAGTAATGCTGCTTAAAGGTTAATGTATTGTACAAAACCAATAAAGCTCCTGCGGAAACAAGGATTCTGAGAAAAGTATAATATTCTATAGGAAGTCTGAAGATACCGATGAAACAGCATAACGCACAGAAGGTGAGAAATGGTTTCATATGCTGTAATATTAAAATCCTGTCCGAAGGTTGTATTTGTAATTAAAACGGCTTTCAGACATGAACAGAAATGCAAAGAAATCGATAACGGAAATAATGACAGGAATAAAAGTCCAGCAAAATAACAGGTAAAGAATTCCCATAATGTTCTGCCCCAGATAAAATCTGTGGATGCCTATTCCTCCAAGGAAAAAAGCAAGTAAGGCGGCGGTAGATTTAGATTTCATAATTTTTTAAACTCGGGATAAAATTTCGTTTTTCTTTGTTTCAAACTCTTCCGGAGAAATAACTCCGCTTTCTTTTAGTCCTTTCAGTTTCTGTAATAAAGCAAAAGGATCTTCATTTTCAATCAGTAAAGGTTTCTTCTCCTCCTGAAACATCTGAGGCTGTGTAATAATGGGCGTTGCATTATTTACGGTAACTCCTCCTGCGGAAGCTCTTAAGGTCTCCAGATTTTTTTCTCTTCTTACACCCCGCATTCTTTCTTCCACTTCCTGCGCAAACTGGTATAGCTTTCGGGCTTGGTTTTTAGGCAGGTAATCCATCATATTGGTAAAATGTTGTGTTGTTTTTACCATAAAAGTTGAACCTACAATCCCTTCCTTAATATGGCAGTCTGCAACATCTACCCAGCTGTAATCCTGAAAATCCATAGACAAACCAAAGTTTTTGGGTCTGCAGAAAATAATTCTTCTGTTGGTAAGCGCGATGCAGTCCAGAGATAAATTGAGTACCGGTTTTTTCTGAACGGCAATGTATTCCATAGTTTCCTGCGAAGTGAGCAGACTGTTGATTCTCCCTAAAAGCTTTTCGACGGCTTTTGGGTCTTGTTCTTCATTTAAAAATTTTTTTAAGTTCATGATGATATTTTGTTTTTAGTTATTTTACATCTTTATAAAAAACATATCCTTTCTTTCCGGAAGATTTTACCTTTACTTTGTACCATGAACCTTCTTTGGAAAGTGGAATCAGCTTTTCGTTTTTGTAAACTCTTACTAGAACGGGAGATCTCATAGATGGCTTTTCGTAAATATTGGTGGTGGCAATTCCCACAATGTATCGGTTGGAACTCAGGTCTACGTTTACCTCATCAATAAAAACTTTTGGAGGTTTATTGGATTTTGTTTTTGAAGAAGTATAAGAATCGGAAGTTTTATGCTTTTTAGTTTTCCTTTTCTTTGCTGAACTTCTGCCGGATGAATAACTTTCTGAAGAGCCGCCGCCGCAAACTCCGCAGGTTCCGCCGCTGCTGCAATGTCCGCACCGCGAACAGTTGGAACAGGCTGTACAATTGGCAGAACCTGTACATCTTCCTTCATGTCCTATACTGTCGTTTGCTTTAAAGCACGAGTTTAAAAGAAAAGAACCGAAGGCGATTATGATGAAGGGTATTAGTTTTTTCATGGTTAATTATAATTTTCTAATGTCTGATGAAGCTGATTTCTGTAGTTGTAGATTTCGTCCAGACTGTTTAATAAAACTTTTTCTCCGGCATCTTTTCCGTTGTGGAAAATCTCCAGATATTTATTAGCGGTATTAAAATGCAGTCTGCAAAGGGGTTTACGGTTGTTGTCGTCGAGTAAAATTCCGAAGTAAG
This sequence comes from Chryseobacterium gambrini, assembly GCF_900156825.1. Classification (GTDB taxonomy): domain Bacteria; phylum Bacteroidota; class Bacteroidia; order Flavobacteriales; family Weeksellaceae; genus Chryseobacterium; species Chryseobacterium gambrini. Next base: position 146,244 of record NZ_FTOV01000003.1, read on the forward strand.
ACAGCGTGTCTCTGTAAGCAATTCTTGAAGAAGGTATTTTCTCCCGCAGGATGGCTTTTACGATCTGGAAGCCTTCCAGTTCTTCTTCTGTGGTTACAATTTTAGAATCGTTGGTTTCATGGATGGGCTGTGAAGTTTTTACATCATCTTCGCGCTGTTCGATCTGTTCATTAATGCTTAAAGCAGATTTTAGCCTGAAACTGATGGATTCATTAATAGAAGTCGTTAATGCTTTTTTGGCATATTCTTTAAACGAGACCATTCGGTTTGCTGTTAACGGCTTTTCGAAGAAACGGTTCACAAGAAGTTTTACCAGTTCATCGGACGGATTTTCAATTTCCTTTTCGAATTCTTTTCTGATGGCTTTGATGTATTTTAAAGCTTCCGCAGAATCCAGAATGCTTTCCAGATTGTAGTCTTTTTTGGTAAAGCTTTCCAGAATTTTGATAGAGCTGTCTTTAAGATCTTCAATATTGATGGTGAAAAAAGGCTTTTCATCCATAATATTGGGCTTTTCCAGATCCGTGTAAAAATTGTAAACAATTCCGTTCGTTAAAACACCGAATCGTGTTTTGGAAACATGATAATACCGGTGAAGCTGAGAATTGTGGGCATCTGCGCTTTCTTTCCAGTGTTTGCATTCGATGATGAAAATAGGCTCGTCATTGTTTTTGATGACATAATCTACTTTTTCACCTTTCTTGGTTCCGATGTCGCAAACGTGTTCGGGAACCACTTCTGTAGGATTAAAAATATCATATCCTAAAATCTGAATAAAAGGCATCACAAAAGCATTTTTTGTGGCTTCTTCTGTTCCGATCTGGTCTTTTAGCCCGATTACTTTCTGATGAAGCTGTTCCAGTTTAATTTTAAGATCCATGATTTTATTTTTTTAAAGTTTCATCTGTAATTTCTGCTTTCGGAGCATTCTGTTTTACGGAAGCAATGCCGTTTTCCATTCCGGATTTTGTGCTGTAAAGCTGACTTTTTCCAATGATTTCTCCGTTTCTTGCTTTCAGAACGAAATAATCTTTTTTGTTCACAGCCTCTCTTCTGTCGTATCTGGAATCGTCCTGAGAATTAATTTTTACAGATTCAATTCCTTTTATACAGGATGCTTTCTGAACGTAGCCTTCGCTTGTTAAAATAATTTCACCGTTTCCGGCTTTCAGATTAAACTGATACTCTTTGTTTACTCTTTGTGTGATGACGAATTTTCCCATGGTTATTGGTTTTTATTTTTGATAAATCTTTCTGAAATTTCAGTTTCATGCAGAATTTGTTGGTTGGGTAAAATAATTTGAATTTCTCTGGTGGAAGTTTCTATAATATAAGCTCCGGATCGGCAGTTTTTAAATCGATATTTTAAAGCTTTTAATCCCGAAATAAAACCGGATGCTGTTGTTTCTGCATATACGTATTTTGAACAGCTTGTTCTGAAAATACATTTTCTCCGTTTTGATGGAGGGACGATCCTCCAGTACAGTTTAATGAGAAGAATCAATAGATTTTTCATCTTCTTTTCTGCTAAAGACAACCATTTGATAAGAAGTCATATATCCGGGCTGACTTGTATTTCCAAAACAACCTTCTACAGGTTGGATGTAGGTAGAAACACTTTCAAGTCTTACATATTCCCAACCATCATCGGTATGAGTCTTTATTAAGTTATCTAATTGTACTGCAATATTTTTTGAACTCATATTTTGTTGATTTGCAGTGGCAACAAAAGGTATTACTTTGTATTCCATGATTGTTTTTATTTAACACTTCAAAAATATGAGCATTATTTTTCGATTCGTTACGGAAAACCGTAAACGCAGAATATTTAATAAAAAAACCTTCCAGAGTATCTGAAAGGCTATTAGTTTTTCGATGAAGTCTAGCATTTAGATGATGCCGATGTCTTTGCACATCACAACAAGTTCGATGTTGTTTTTGGCTCCCAGTTCGTAGCGGAGATCATTCAGTCTTTTTTCGATGGCGCTTTTGCTGTCGGGCGTAATTTTATTTTCTTTAAAATGTTTTTCAATGTCGCCCTGTTTCCATCCTTTGGCAAGGAGCTCAATAAGCGTAACGTCATATTCTGTGAATTCGAAAGATGTATTTCTTATAGAATTTAAAATCTCCTGCGGAATAACCGTTTCGCCGGAAAATACTTTTTTAATGGTGCTTTTGAGATCCTTTCCGTCATTTCTTCCCTTGCTTACAAAACCATTGATGTTGTGTATTTTAAAAAGATCATCAATAATCTTCGGTTTCTTCTCAATAGAAAAGGCAATCACTTTCAGATTTGGCTGAATTTTTTTAACTTCTTCAATCAGTTGTTGTCCGGAATTGATCTTCTGCTCAATATGATCTTTATCAAAAGACAGATCTGTAATCAGCAGATCATAGGAATCAGCAGTTGCAGCGGCTTTTATTTTTTGCAGGGCATCATCACAATAATTTACAAAATCAAAATGCGGAATCTGTAATTCGGTAAGTGCATTTACCACTCCTAAATTTCTGACTTCATGGTCTTCGGCTATCAGTACTTTTTTAAACATATTTCGATTGTATTGGTATGGTTATCTCAATAATTAATCCACCTGTTGGATTTTTTTCAAAAGTAATATCTCCTCCAATGCTTTCAATACGGTTTTCCGTATTATGGATTCCTGTGCCTTTTTGCTGCTCCAGATTGGCGATTCCTACGCCGTTATCCGTATATCTGATGATTAAATTTTTATCATTTTTCTCAAACTTTACGGAAGCCAGCTTTGCTTTGCTGTGCTTTTTCATGTTCACAAGAATTTCTCTTATGATGTAATACAACTCAAGCTGCGTGTTGTAAGGAATGTTTTCCCAAATGCTTTCTTTATAACTCACCGGTAAAACCCTCTGTTCCTCAGAAGAGTAGGAGGTTATCATGTTGATAAAACGCGGGGCAAAATCTTTCTCTGCTATATTTTCGTGCGAAATATCTCTGGATTCTTCGTACATTTTTTCAATATCATTAAGAATCTTGGTCTTATCCATTTCAGGATTGTTCTGAACATCAATCATCATGTGATACAATCCATTCGCAACCACATCATGCACCTTTTTCGACATTTTGAGTTGGGTGTTTTTGACTTCGATTTCTTTTTCCTGTTCAAGCCGTTTTTTTCTTTTTTTATAATAGAAAAAACCAGAGATTAAAATTGTAATTAAGCTGCCAATTCCGATGTTTCTATATAAAATGTCAATTTCGTTTTCAGTATCACGCAGTTTTAACCTTTGATTTTCTGCATTTTTTTGCTCTACGTCATACCTTACAACTGCAAATTGATTTTTTGCTTTGCTTCGTGTGATTTGTACATCATCATTTAATGTTTGAAATCTAGCAAAATATTTTAAATAATTTTCTTTATCTAAGGTGATAATTTTCTGTAATGCCTGTAATTGATCTTCTTTGCTATCGTTTTTTGTTGCAACTTCTAACATTCTTTTAGCATAATAAAGTGCCTTATTTTTGTCTTTTGTCAAAAAATAATTAGAGATTGTCGCATAACTGGAATTTTCCCCATATAAATCATTTTGTTGTTGCCTGATTTTCAACGCTTCATAAAGTTCAGGTAATGGATCATAATTTGGATTATCATTATACTTTGCCCGAGCTAAGTTATTCAATGCTTTTGCATAATTAGATTTCACCTTTGTTTGAAGAGCTTTTTCAAAATTTGATTGTGCTTCTTTATACTTTTTTAAACTTACTAATACGTCGCCAAGATTATTGTAATATGTATATTTATTTTCTGGTACATTTGCATATTTAAGAGCTTGATTATAAAACTTTATAGAGTTATCAAAATCATAAAGATATGAAGAACAGATTCCCATATTGTTGTAACTAGCAGCTAATGTCCATCTAATTATGCTATCTTTAACATTTTTAAGAAATTTATTTGCTTCAAGAGAAGTTTCAATGCTTCCGTAATAATCACCTTGGTTATGTTGAATAATTGCCATGTTAACCAGCGATTTGCCAACTCCTAAAGAATCTTGTATTTCTAAATATGAATTTTTTGCTAAATTGAAATAGTAAAATGTTAAATCTTGCTTTGGTTCTTTTGCTTTTTTATAATAAAAGTTTGCGATACTTTCTTTTTGAATGTTATTATTCTTTTGGGAGCATGATGAAAGTAATATTAAAAAAAATAATAAAAAGGTGATTTTCATAGTTTTCGTCAGTTTTATGCTACAAAGTAATAAAAAAAAGAGCAGATTCTTTTAATCTGCTCTATTATAATTGATTATGGATTTGTAAATGGAGGTGGTGTTTGTCCTGTATTCCCTCCTGTACTTCCACCATTACCCGGTCCATCCGGATCGACTCCGTCTCCCGGATCGGTTCCTATTCCCGGATCTGCCAATTGAGTGGTTGGCTGTCCGTTATTGTTATTATTACCGTTGTTATTACATGATGTATTGGCATTATTTTGCCCGAATGCTAAACCTAATAGCATTAATATAATTTGTATCATTTCCTAAAAATTTTATAAGGGTTTGAAAAATTTTCTTCCTCTCAGGAAATAAATCCCGAGCTGTACACTGTTAAAACTTTCGAAGCGCTTCTTAAATTTTTTTTGGGAAGTGAACCTTCAAAAACGGAAGAGAAACATCTGCTTCCCAACCCGGAGTTTTCTTCCGTTTTATCTGGCAATTTTGAAATCAGTTTTGTAAATTTGTTATTGTCTTTTTGGTTTAATGTTTTGTTTATCAACTGATTTCTGTAGCAAAGATGCGACAAAGATTGACGCATTTGTTAGACAAAACTTAGACATCGATTGACACGGAAATGGACAGGAAAAGAATTACGGAAATCCGTAATGCGACACGGTAGAAAATCAAGTATTTTGTAATACCCTTAAAATTAATATATGTCCAAAATAAAACTACTAATCAATGAAGTATTCAGAAAAGCGAAAGAGGATACGGGGAAAACCACGAAGAATGGTTTGGCAACTTACCTATGGTCATATCTTGATGAACGTGAACCTCGTTGTATAAATGAAAGAACGCTTTCGAGATATTATGAAGCATTTGTATTAGGAACACGAGAAGAAATAAACCCTGATATTGCAACACTTAATAGACTAAGCAAATATGTTGGTTTTAATGACTTTGCGGATTTTTCAAATACTTTTATTAAAAAAGATGAGGAAGTAAATAAAACCACAGTTAAAATAACCGTTGATGATGATGAAAATTCTTTAACAGAAAAGATTTCTAAAATCATCATTAATATTACCAACGAGCAATATTTCAAAGTCCCTGATTTTGTTAAAAAGAACGGATTGGGAATTATAGAAATGGTTTTCGTTCTGTTATTGGCTACAGGGGGAGTTGTTTTTTCTAACAATAAAAATTCAAAAGTTTCAGGTTTTATGTCGGCGTGGGGAACTCCTGCAGTTGATAAGAAATATATGTATTGGGATAAAGACCGATATATGGCAACCGACAGCAGTTATTTGGGACCTCAGATAGAAGTAATACCCATGGAAAAAAAATTATTCATATATTTTAGAAGAATAACGAGACCGGATACGCTTAATTCAGAAAATTCGATAGGGAAGATATGGTATGATAAAACAGACAATCATGTAGAATTCTTTACAAGCTTCGGAAGGCATCCCGAAAACGGGAAAGCACTAAAGGATGTCACAGAACATATACTTGGAAATTATGCAGGAGAAAATGCAATACTGGAAGAAGAAGAATAGAACATCATTTGCAGATATTTCAAAAAAAATTCGGGCTGTTTCCAAAGGAAACCGCCCGAATTTTTTCGTTATTGGAGCTATCCGTAATCAGTTATATTAAGAAATTCTTTGTGCTAAAATAATGCAAGATGATTGATAACAGATAAACAATAAATTATTGTTCATTCAGCATTCCCAGTTCGCCGAAATGCTTTTTAAACTTCTGAATTTTCGGTCCTACCACAGCGCTGCAATACGGCTGGGTCGGATTTTCGTTATAATATCCCTGGTGATACTGTTCTGCTGCCCAGAATTTATCGAATTTCGTTACTTCCGTTACATACGTTCCCTGCCATCTTCCGGATTCTTTGGATTTTTCAATTGCCGCTTCAGCTTTTGCCTTTTCCGCTTCGTCTTTGTAATAAATAACAGAGCGGTACTGTGTTCCGATATCATTTCCCTGTCTGTTAAGCTGGGTAGGATCGTGAAGGAAAAAGAAAACATCCATTAACTGTTCGTAAGAAATAACGGCAGGATCGTAAGTAATCTGTACCACTTCAGCATGTCCGGTTTCACCGGTGCACACTTCTTCATAGGTAGGATTGTCTTTGTGACCTCCCGAATATCCGGAAACCGCAGACTGTACTCCTTTCAGCATATTGAAACAGCTTTCCACACACCAAAAACATCCGCCCCCGAAAGTAATCTGTTCTAAATTGTTGTTATCCATAAATTAATTATTGTAATTTCTTGTTTTCCCCTGTGACTAATGGAGAAAAAACCTATCAAAAATAAGGAAAAGTTTTTCAATCGGGCGTTCAAAATTCAAATTGTCATGATAGATGAGACAAATTTTTTCAAACACAATTAACACAAATATTTTCACAAATTAAAGCCCGAAAATCTGCTTTATCTGCGCAATCTGCGTGAGAATTTTAATAATAGTATTGAGGTAGAGTAGAGATCCTTCGACTGCTTCGCTGCAAATTGTTGCTTATAAAGTCGTTGATATTGGCAATGTCACGCTGAGAAAATTTTTTTCAAACACAATCAACACAAATGTTTTCATCAAATAAAAATCCAAAATCTGCGTTATCTGCACAATCTGCGAGAGAATTTAATAATGGTATCGGGTTAGAATAGAGATCCTTCGACTGCTTCGCGCTCAGGATGACAATTCTGCAAATTGTTGCTTATAAAGTCGTTGATATTGGCGATGTCACGCTGAGACAAATTTTTTCAAAAATTAAATCCAAAATCTGCGTTATCAGCACAATCTGCGAGAGAATTTTAATAATAGTATTGAGGTAGAGTAGAGATCCTTCGACTGCTTCGCGCTCAGGATGACAGTGCTGCAAATTGTTGCTTATAAAGTCGTTGATATTGGCGATGTCACCCCGAGAAAATTTTTTTCAAACACAATCAGCACAAATATTTTCACAAATTAAATCCAAAATCTGCGTTATCCGCAACATCTGCGAGAGAATTTAATAAAGATATTGAGATAGAATAGAGATCCTTCGACTGCTTCGCGCTCAGGATGACAGTGCCGCAAATTGTTGCTTATAAAGTCGTTGATATTGGCAATGTCACGCCGAGACAAATTTTTTTAAAACACAATCAGCACAAATATTTTCATCAAATAAAAATCTAAAATCTGCATTATCCGCACAATCTGCGAGAGAATTTAATAATGGTATCGGGTTAGAATAGAGATCCTTCGACTGCTTCGTGCTCAGGATGACAGTGCTGCAAATTGTTGCTTATAAGGCTATTGGTATTAGCAATGTCACGCTGAGAAAATTTTTTTCAAACACAATCAGCACAAATATTTTCACAAATTAAAGCCCGAAAATCTGCGTTATCCGCAACATCTGCGAGAGAATTTTAATAATAGTATTGAGGTAGAGTAGAGATCCTTCGACTGCTACACACTCAGGATGACAGTGCTGCAAATTTGTCACTCATAGAGATTAGTATTAGCGGTGTCATGCTGAGCCTGTCGAAGCATCTCTAAAGATGAAATAAAAACAAAAAAGCACCCTTAAAAAAGGATGCCTGTATTATTTGAGAATCATTGCGATTTTGCGTTAAAAAATTCAATAGAAATCAGCGCAGATAATCAAAATGGTTCCGGTTATTTTTCCCAAACCAAAGCACTTGCGCCTAAAATAGCCGCATCCGCTTCGTCCAGTTCACTGAAAACCAATTTTACCTTGTTTCTGAAAATAGGAAGCAGGTTTCTTTCCATGTGAAGTTTCGTAGGCTTTAAAATAAAATCGCCTGCTTTTATCACGCCGCCAAATAAAAGAATGGCTTCCGGAGAAGAGAACATTACAAAATTTGCCAAAGCTTCCCCCAGTTTCTGTCCGGTATATCGGAATACCTCAATGGAAATCGGATCGCCCTGTAAAGCACATTCGTGAACGGTTTTAGAATTGATGGATTCTTCAGGATACTGATTGAGTAAAGATTCAGGGAATTCGGCTCTCATTTTTTTTGCGGTAATCGCAATTCCGGTTGCAGATGCATAGGCTTCCAGACAGCCTTCAGAACCTGTACTCCAGTGTTTTCTTCCGCCCGGTTTTACGATGGTGTGTCCCAGTTCTCCGGCAAATCCGTCGTGTCCGTAGATGAGTTTTCCACCTGCAACAATTCCGCTTCCAACGCCTGTTCCCAGAGTAATCATGATGAAATCTTTCATTCCTCTTGCGGCTCCGAAAAGCATTTCTCCGATGGCTGCAGCATTCGCGTCATTAGTAATGGTACACGGAAGCCCGAATTTTGCCGACATCAGTTCAGCAAAAGGGATGGTTCCTTTCCACGGAAGATTGGGAGCCTGTTCTATCGTTCCGGTATAGTAATTGGCATTGGGAGCACCAACCCCGATTCCATCAAAATTTTTCTCTTTTCCATGGCTTTCGATCAGGGGATGAACCGCCTCGTATAAAGCGTCAATATATTCTTCTACAGTAGGATAGGCATCTGTGCGGATGTTTCCTTTTTCCAAAACTTCGCCTCTGTGGTTTACCACTCCAAATTTTGTGTTCGTTCCGCCAATATCAATTCCCAGCGCAACGTTTTTTGACAAATCTACTAATGACATTCTGTTCTAAAATTCTAAAAGGCTAAAATTATAAAAAAGATCTTATTATTAGACGATTAACCAAAGATTTATTTTAAAAAAATATTATGTTGCTTTTGGGGTTTTCTTTTTTCTTCTTCCCCACCAGATCATAAAGCCGGTGACTGGTAATGAGGCACATATCAAACTTACAATGAAAGCGATGATCTTTGTGGGAAGTCCTAAAATAGATCCGACATGGATGTCATAATTGGCTCCCACCGTTTTTTCGCCGAAATTTTTGTCTTTCATATCGTGGGTATGAAGCAGTTCTCCCGAGTTTTCATCAAAGATTAAACTGCTGCTTTTGTGGTAAGAATAGGAGAGGTGTTTTACATAGACTTCGAAATTCGGATGTTCATGATCGTCCATGTGTTCGTGTCCGAGATCGATAGAAAAGTTATAGGAATCGGGATATTTTGCTTTAACGGTATTGCTTATTTTGTCTAAAGTTCCTTCGGTTCTCCATTCAATCGGTGCTTTTGTTTTGATTGATGAAAAGTCGGGATAAGCGGTTTTTCCTCCGGAAAAAATGAAATATATTGATGACTGAACGAATAAAAAGGCGTAAAATAATCCGGTGATGGAGAAAATCAGTGCGAAAACGGAAGCATAAAAACCTAAAACGTTGTGTAGATCGTAATTTTTTCTTTTCCAGTTTTGTACATTTTTCCATTTGAAAGAAAAACGCTGTTTTCTTGCGGCTTTATTTTTAGGCCACCACAGAATGATTCCGGAAATCAGCATGAATACAAAAATCAGCACAGGAATTCCCACAACATAGGTTCCCCAAGACTGTTTTAAAAGAAAACTCCAGTGGATCATTTTAACGATCTGAAAAAATCCGTTTTTCTCGTCATACGTTCCCAAAACCTTTCCGTTGTAAGGGTTTACATAAGCTACTTTATAGATGGGAAATTCATCAAAATAATTCCAGCCTTTCGGATCGTGTTCGTACCAGTAGAAAAGATAGGACATCTTTTTATCAATCGGAATATTCACCCAATGCACCGGATATTTTTCTTTTACCTGCGCCACCACTGCTTTTTCCAGCGTTCTTATCGGAAGAATCTGTTTCTGATCAATATTCTGCTCGTTATGATAGATCACGTCTTTTCTTGTCGCATTTTCAATTTCATCCTTGAAAACGTACAATGCTCCCGTTATCGAAATAATGAAGATCAGAAATCCAACTCCAAGACCCAGCCACAAATGCAGTTTTCCCGTCCATTTTTTAAAAGCACTTGGTTTTTTTTTATGATGATGCTTTTTCCTCATTTTTATTAAACTTTTAATGGAAGAAAAGTCAGCCTCCGGAAAGGCTAACTTTTAAGATTGATAATTAAAATTTATATCCGACAGAAAGTCTGAAGTTTCTCGGAGCTTCTGCCTGATAATAGTAGTACGCTCCATATGGCGATCCCGAATAAAGATACCTGTTGAAAACATTGAAGACATTGAGTCCGACTCTGAATTTTGTGTTTTCCCACGAAAGTCCTGCATCGAATTTTACATAATCATCCATATCTTTCTGCGTACCGCTATTTGCCCAGTTCCAGCTGCTTCGGTCTGCAAGATAGGTTCCTCCGAAAGATAACCCGAAACCTTCCAGAGTTCCCTGTGTAAAGGTATAGTTCAGCCATCCGTTCATCGTGTGTTTCGCGTAACCCGGAATTCTCATTCCTACAGGATTGCTTACAGGATCGTTGGATTCTGTGATTTTGTTTTCCGTGAAAGCATAGTTAAAGATGGCATTAAATCCTCTTGTGATTTCACCTTTCAGATCAAATTCAATTCCCTGAACTCTTGTTTTACCCAAATCAATGATAAAGTTTTCAAGAGCACTGTTTGCGGGATCTGCAACCGTAGAATTTCTTTTGATGATATTGTATAAAGACAACGTTGTATTCCATTTTCCGCCGAACCAGTCTCTTTTCACCCCAACTTCCATATTATTTCCAGTAATAGGTTTTGGAATTCCTCCGGTTCTGAAAAATCCTGCTTGAGGAACGAAAGACTGATCGTATAAACCGTACACAGAAGTATTATCGTCAATCGAATAGCTTATTCCGATTCGTGGCGTAATTTTGTCTGCTTCTGCTTTGGTTCCATAAGAATTTTCTTTCACATTCGTATAACGCGCAGCAAGGGTTAATCTTAAAGCATCATTAAAAAATCCTAATTCATCCTGAATATATAATCCGGTATAATTTTGTTCAATAGTTCCGTATGGAGTTGCTCTGCTTTCCAGCGAAGTGCTTGTATCAAACTGTGCATATCCGTTGGAAGGAGGGCTGTATGTAGTTGAATTAATATTAAAAGGTTTGGCGGCTGTGTCTAAATCATGTTTTTGATTCCAGTCTGCCATATATTTTTTAGAGCCGAGATCCAGCCCTGTTAAGATTTTATGAGAAACAGCTCCTGTTTTGAAATAACCGTTCAGAAATACCTGTCCGAATTTCATCACATTGCTGGCTTCCCAAAAATAAAGCGTTCTGATCATGTCTCCATTCGGTAAAAATTGAGAAGGCCAGATGTCGCTTCCTAAAGTATATTCATTCACATAAGTTAGCTGTGACGTTAGTTTCCAGTTGCTGTTAAACTTATGCTGAAGATTTACATTTACAGTATTATTATCCACATTGGTGGGTGCAATTCCGGGATCGGTCATGGTGTATTCTACCGGTTTTGTGGCATAGCCTTCATAGCTGAAAACGTAGGCAGATCCTACTTCAGACATTTTTGCTTTCTGATAAATATATTCTGCTGTTAAAGTCGTTTTATCGGTGAGATTTACCTTTAAGGAAGGATTAATGATGTATCTGTCATTAAATTCATAGTCTCTGAAACTGTTTTTATTCTGAGCCATTAAATTTAATCTGAAAGCGACTTTATCCGTAACTTTAGTATCTATATCAGCTTCTCCTCTGTACATATTAAAGCTTCCGAGAGTTACTCTTGCAGATCCGTTTAGAGACTGTCCTGTCGGTTTTTTGGTAACGATATTGTAAATTCCGCTTGGCTCACCGTTAGACATCAAAAATCCGGAAGGTCCTTTAACAAATTCGATGTGGTCTACAAACGACATATCTTCGCTTAACGGTCCCCAATTTGAAGTTACATTTACCCCATTCATGAATGCTGCGGCTCTGGAACCTCTCATATTCACTCTGGTGTACATATCTCCCCAGTGTTCTAATCGTTGAGCTCCTGCAACATTTCTAAGAACACCATCTCCCAAAGTGGTAACCTGCTGATCTTCCAATGCTCTGTTTGTAATGATAGAAACATTCTGAGGAATCTTGATTAATTCTTCGTCCAGACGAATAGAAGAAGAACCTTCCTTTTCTACATATTTCTTGTAATATTTTCCGTTTACAATTACCTCTTCAATATCATTTCCTTTAATTGAATCTTTTTCCTGAGCAAACGTTAGCATGGAACCTAACAGCGAAGCACAGATCAGTACATTTTTCATGAAACCTTAAATTTTTCTGCAAATATATTGTTTTTAATTATTCTAAATAAATAATTGAATTGATATTTGTCATAAAAGGAACGAATACCAGCAACAAAAAACCGCTACAAACTGAATTGTAACGGTTTTTAAATTATTGTTAATAATTCTTATGCAGGGATTTCACCTTTGTATAAGAATGAGATAATCTCTTTGTTTAGCTTCTCGATCATTTCGCTGAATAAGTGGAAAGACTCCTGCTTATAAATTACCAACGGATCTTTCTGTTCGTAAACAGCTCCCTGTGAAGATCTTCTTAGATCGTCCATTTCACGAAGGTGAAGCTTCCAGTTTTCATCGATGATGGATAACGTGATGTTCTTTTCAAAATCATTGATTAAGCTGTCGCACTGCGTTTCATAAGCCTCTTTAAGATCGGTTACGATCGTCATTGTTTTATGACCGTCTGTGAAAGGAACCTGGATCATTCTGAACATTGAACCCTGATTCTGATAAACATTCTCGATAATCGGGAACGATTTTTCTTTCAGTAAGTTCAGTTTCATCTGATAATCTTCCTGAGCCGCTTTGAATAAAATATTCGTTAAATCCTGAACTGTTTTATTCTTGAAATCGTTCTCAGAAACAGGAGATTCCATCGTAAATGTTTTGATGATCTCGTATTCGAAATCTTTATAGCTACCTGTCGCTTTTCCTTTTGCTGCGATAGAATTTGCCACATCAAAGATCATATTGGTGATATCGTACTTCAGGTGATCTCCGAACAAAGCGTTCTTTCTTCTCTTGTAGATGACGTCACGCTGTTTGTTCATTACATCATCGTACTCAAGAAGTCTCTTTCTTGTTCCGAAGTTGTTTTCCTCTACTTTTTTCTGCGCTCTTTCGATAGATTTTGAGATCATGGAATGCTGAATCACTTCCCCTTCCTTATGACCCATTCTGTCCATCATTTTAGCGATTCTTTCAGAACCGAATAAACGCATTAAGTTATCTTCCAGAGAAACATAGAACTGAGAACTTCCAGGATCTCCCTGTCTTCCTGCTCTACCTCTCAACTGTCTGTCAACACGTCTGGAATCGTGTCTTTCCGTTCCGATAATTGCCAGACCTCCCGCTTCTTTTACTTCTTTAGTAAGCTTAATATCCGTACCACGACCCGCCATGTTGGTTGCAATGGTTACAACACCCGGCTGTCCTGCTCCGGCAACAATTTCTGCTTCCTTCTTGTGAAGTTTTGCATTCAGAACCTGATGCGGAATTTTTCTTAGCTGTAATGCCTTAGATAATAACTGAGAAATTTCAACAGATGTTGTACCTACCAGAACAGGTCTTCCTGCAGCAGTTAATTTTTCAATTTCTTCAATTACGGCATTGTATTTTTCACGATTAGTTTTGAAAACTAAATCCTGTCTGTCGTGTCTTAAAATCGGACGGTTGGTAGGAATTACCACTACGTCTAATTTATAAATTTCCCAAAGCTCGCCCGCTTCCGTTTCTGCAGTACCCGTCATCCCCGCAAGTTTGTTGTACATACGGAAATAATTCTGAAGGGTAATGGTTGCAAAAGTCTGCGTTGCAGCTTCGATTTTTACATTTTCTTTCGCTTCAATCGCCTGGTGAAGACCGTCTGAATAACGTCTTCCTTCCATAATACGACCTGTCTGTTCATCAACGATTTTTACCTCACCGTCAATGACCACATATTCATCATCTTTTTCGAATAATGTATACGCTTTCAGCAACTGGCTCATGGTGTGAACTCTTTCAGATTTTTCTGCAAAATCAGAGAAAAGTCTTTCTTTCGCTTCAAATTCTTCTTCTTTAGATAAATTCTTAGCTTCCAGTTCTGCGATTTCTGTTCCGATGTCCGGAAGAACGAAGAAGTTAGAATCAGAATTTCCCTGAGACATATATTCAACACCCTTGTCCGTAAGATCAACCTGGTTGTTTTTTTCTTCAATGACGAAGTACAGATCTTTATCTACAATCGGCATATCGCGGTTGTTATCCTGCATATATTGCGCTTCAACCTTCTGAAGCAAAGCACGGTTTCCGCTTTCCGATAAGAATTTAATTAATTGTCTGCTCTTAGGAAGACCTCTGTAAGCCTGAAGCAATTTAAAACCTCCTTCTTTCGTGTTTCCCGCAGCGATTAATTTTTTTGCTTCATTAAAAATCGTAGAAACTGTTTTTTTCTGAACTTCAACGATTCTGTCGATAGAAGGTTTAAGAACATCAAATTCCTGTCTGTCTCCCTGTGGAACCGGACCTGAAATAATCAACGGTGTTCTTGCATCATCTACCAATACGGAATCCACCTCATCCACGATGGCAAAGTTCAATTCTCTCTGCACCAGTTCTGAAGGTGAAGTTACCATGTTGTCTCTCAGATAATCGAAACCGAATTCATTATTCGTTCCGTAAGTGATATCTGAATTGTATGCTTTTCTTCTTCCGTCTGAGTTCGGTTGGTGATTATCGATACAGTCGATTGACATTCCATGGAATTGGTACAATGGTCCCATCCATGCCGAGTCTCTTTTCGCAAGATAGTCGTTTACCGTTACAACGTGAACTCCTCTTCCCGGAAGTGCATTTAAGAAAATTGGAAGCGTACCTACCAAAGTTTTACCTTCTCCGGTCGCCATTTCGGCAATTTTACCGCTGTGTAGGATAATCCCCCCGATAAACTGAACATCGTAATGTACCATGTCCCAGTTTACAGGCGTTCCTGCAGCGTCCCATGAGTTTTTCCATACAGCCTGATCTCCCTGAATTTCCACGAAATCTTTTCCTGCGGCAGCCAGTTGTCTGTCCCAGTCTGAAGCGGTTACACGGATTTCTCCGTTTTGTGCCCATCTTCTTGCTGTTTCTTTCACCAAAGCGAAAACTTCAGGAAGAATCTGGCTAAGCACTTTTTCTTCAATTTCGTATGATTCTTTCTTCAGAGACTCAATTTTCGAGAAAAGCGCTTCTTTTTCGTCCACGTTTTTCGAATTTTTAATCTGCTCCTGGATCTGTTCTATCTGAGCTGTGATTTTGCTGGTTGCAGATTTAATATTTTCTTTAAACTCAGCAGTTTTTTCTCTTAAACCATCATCAGACAATTGCTGAATAGCGGGTTCAACAGCTTTGATTTTTGTTACAACTTTTTTTACTTCTTTTAGGTCCTGCGCTTTTTTGTCTCCCAAAAACCCTTTTAGAACTTTGTTTAAAAAACTCATAAATTTTTTGCTTTATGCTTAAAAGGATATCCTTTAAGCGTTTTTAATAACACTTATTGTGTAAAAAATAATATATAAAAAAGGGCAAAAAAGCTCTAAGCAGAGCCTAAAGCTTATTGCTTTTCATTAATATTCGTCTTCGTTCCAAAGATAATCTTCGTCCGTAGGATAATCGCTCCAGATTTCGTCGATGGCGTCATAAATTTCCCCTTCATCTTCGATAGCCTGAAGATTTTCCACTACTTCCATTGGTGCACCAGTTCTGATTGCATAGTCGATAAGCTCTGCTTTAGTCATTGGCCAAGGTGCGTCACTTAAGTATGAAGCTAATTCTAATGTCCAGTACATAATTTTCTAATTTTTTGCAAAAGTATAAAATTAGCTTATATTATATGCTTTTTTATACTTGATTTTCAATTCTTTTTATTAAATTTTGTTCACCGTGTGCCTTCAGAAAGTGTTTAAGGTACTTTCCCCGGCTTACTGAGGTCATTTTCTCAAAAACCATTCCACAAATTTTTTTATGCCATTTTGGAAGTTTGTGTCAGGTTTGTAGCCAATTAATGTTCTTGCTTTGGTAATATCGGCATTGGTTTTCAGGACATCTCCGGGCTGCATTGGCAGATTTTTGCGGATGGCAGATTTTCCCAATGTCTTTTCTATCGTGGAAAGCATTTCATTTAAATTAATCACTTCGCTCTCACCGAGATTAATGATTTCGTAAACGTCTGAATGGTTTTCCAGATATTGAACAGATTTCCAGATTCCGTCTACCACATCATCAATATAAGTATAATCTCTCGCGGTGGTTCCGTCTCCGTAAAAAGGGATTTCCTCATCTTCGGAAATGAGTTTTGTGAATTTGTGGATGGCAAGATCAGGTCTTTGTCTCGGTCCGTAAACCGTGAAAAATCTGAGCTGGATCATATCTATTTTATATAAATCATGATAAACGTGTCCTAAAATTTCACCACATTTTTTGGTTGCTGCATAAGGAGAAATGGGATTGTCTACATTGTCAGTTTCAGAAAAAGGGATCTTTTCATTATTTCCGTAAACGCTTGATGAGGAGGCGCAGACAAATTTATTGATATTGAAATCTTTACAAAGTTCCCACAGATTCATGGTTCCGCGGATGTTGACTTCTTCGTATTCTAAAGGTCTTTCTATAGAAGGACGGACTCCCGCAAGTGCAGCAAGGTGAATGACGGTGTCTATTTTATGGTTCTTAAATATTTCCTCCAAACCATTTTTATCGCGGATGTCCTGATAATACAGCCTGTAATTTTCTGATTGTGAAAGAGAAATTAATTTTTTAATATCATCATCTTTTCCGGAGTATTCAAAATCCGAAAAATATTGAATAGCGTCTAAAGTATTTTGAATTTTTATCTGATAGCTGTAGAAATCATCAAAATTGTCAATGTTTATGACAGAATGTCCTTTTTTCAATAATTGCTCAGCAAGATGGGAACCTATGAAACCGCTTCCTCCGGTTATGAGATAATTCATTTGTTGGTTTTTAATTCCACAAATTTATTAAAATACTTGGATGCTCTTTTTATACTTTTGCTATAAATATCATAAATGATTAATTTTCAAAAATTATTCACCCTGCCAAAAGAAGAAGAGGAAGAATTTACTTTTCAGGAAATTGAAGAGGGAATCTACTTTCGCGGGCATAATCTCTGGCTTCTGGTGATCTCTATGGGAATTGCCTGCATCGGTTTAAATATCAACAGTTCGGCGGCAGTAATCGGAGCGATGCTGATTTCTCCTTTAATGGGACCTGTTGTAGGTATTGCATTCGGATTTTCTATCGGAAACAGGCATTTGATAAAGCTGGGCATTTTCAACTGGCTTCTGATGATTATCGTTGCCCTTTGTTCTTCCACTCTGTATTTCCTTGTTTCTCCTTTTCACTCGGAAACTTCACAACTGGAAAGTTTTAAAACAGCGACTATTTTCGACTGTTCTCTGGCTTTGCTGGGCGGTTTTGCGTGGTTTCTGGGAATTGTAAGAAAAGAAGCTATAAAAGTAATTGCCGGAGTTGCGGTTTCTACCGCCTGTATTCCGCCACTTTGCACAGCAGGATTCGGGATTGCCAACGGAAACTGGGAATATTTCTGGGGCGGATTTTATTTTTACCTTATCAATTGTTTCTTTATTGCGGTAGGAACATGGATTCTGAGTCTCGTACTCGGTTATCAGAAGTACTACATGGAAAAAGGAAAGGCGGCGAACAGAAAGAACTCATTAATTATAAGTCTGGCTTCTGTTATTATTCTGCTTCCGAGTGTTTTGCTTACCAAAAAGAAATGGGAAAAAGAAACACTGAAAGAGCGGTCTGAAAATTACATTAAAAAGATCAGAGAAAATCATCCGGAACTCGCCATCATCAATTATGAGTCTTTTAAAGAAGGTGAAAGCAATTTTCTGAGAATTACGGTGCTGAATGACAGCGTTTCCCTCAGTAAAAAAAGGCTGGATGAACATAATGATCTGGTAAAAGACATTCATCTGATCTGGCAATATTCGCCGCAGTCTGAAAATATGAACAATCCGGACGTAAAAAAACTCCAGAATCAGATTGATGCTTTGAAAGAAGAAATCAGCAGACTGAAATCTGAAAACAAAATCAAATAAATTTTAAATTTTTTATATTTACTTAAACTTAATACAATGCAGTTTCAAGGGCAAATTTTAAAGATGACGAGCTTCCACGACGAGCCGATCCAATATTACCTTAATCTTTCCGGTGATCTTATCCACATGAACGAACTTTTCGGAAAAGAACTTACCATTAAACATACAGGTTACCAATGCGTAAACTGTGGCGAAAATAAACCGATTTACAGAATGGGCTTCTGTAAAAACTGCTTCTTTGAAAGTCCTTATGCAAGCGATACCATCATTCGTCCCGAACTTTCCACAGCGCATCTGGGAATTGCGGAACGGGATTTGGATATAGAAAAGGAAATTCAGTTACAGCCACATACCGTTTATCTTGCGTACACGGGAGAAGTAAAAGTAGGGGTTACGAGAAATACACAGATTCCTACAAGATGGATCGATCAGGGCGCTACATTTGCGCTGCCGATTGCGAGAACGGAAAACCGATATGAAGCGGGAATGATAGAGGTTGCTTTGAAGCAGCATGTTGCCGATAAAACAAGCTGGAAGAAAATGCTTCAGGACGATTTTGAAGATGATATAGATCTTGCCGATTTTCAGCAGAAGATAAAAGAATATTTTCCTGAAGATTTCCAGAAGTTCTACAGTGAAGGCGAAAATCTGTGGAGATTCGATTATCCGTTTGAAAAACCTGAAAAGGTAACTTCCTTTACTCTTGATAAAAGACCTGAATATACAGGGAAGTTAACGGGAATTAAAGGGCAGTACTTAGGTTTCGACGGAGGCGAGTTTATTAACGTAAGAGGACATGAAGGGTATGTAATTGAATTGACTGTTAAAAATTAATAGAATATTGAATTAAAACCAAATCACAAAAAATGAAAGGATGGGTAAAAAAATTATTTCTTGCTCTCGGAATCCTGCTGGTAATTGTTTTGCTGGCAAATCTTGGGCTTAATTTCTGGCTGAAAACAAGGCTTCCGAAGTACATTAAAAACAATACGGATTATAAGGTCTCCTACAAAAGTCTGGATGTTGATCTTCTGTCGGGGAATATTCTTTCGACAGGAATTACCGTCAACAGCAAAAACCCTCAGAATTTCAATGTTATCGGACTTCAGGGTACGATTGACACTTTAAAAATAAGCCGTTTTGGTATTTATGATGCCATTTTCAACAAGCAGATCAGCTCATCAGATTTACTGCTGTCCAAACCTAATCTGAATATTATTCTTGCGAAACCGGTTGATACAAAAACCGGAAAGAAGAGAAACCCAGTACGGTTTGACAACATCAGAATCAATGAAGGAAATATCAGCATTTTCAGATTTACGAAACAGAAATTCTTTTCGGTGCAGGATCTTAATCTGTATGTGGAAAATCTTCAGATGACGGAAGAATCTGTAGAAGATAAATTGCCAGTAGTTTTTGATCAGTACTCCATTAAAGGAAGTAATTTTTTCTTCCGTCCGGATAATGTGTATGCATTGGAAATCAATAAAATAGAAACGAGAAACGGACAGATGTCGATTGATCATTTTCAACTGACTCCGCTCGTTACTTTTGAACAGTTTAAAAAATATTATCCTAAAAAGACGCAGCTTTTTCAGTTTATTATTGAAAAAATGGAGTTCAAAGATATTGTTCTGAAAAAGAATAAAGTGTCTTTGGCAAATGCTGTTTTTTATAATCCTGATTTTAAGGTTTACACCACCGATGCAGCTCCGGTAAAGCCTAAAAAACCGATTAATTTTGATATTGATCTCGAAGATATTAAGCTAAACAATGCTACTGTTCAGGTGATGAAACCTAACGGAGAAAAACTTCTCTACGCCCAAAAGGCAAACCTGAACATCAATACACTGAGATTTGACAAGGAAACAAGGGAAGAGCTGATTCCGGTAGGATATAAAGACTTTCAGTTTTCAGCGCAGGATATTTTGTACTCCGATCATCAGGATTTTAATGTAAAAAGTTTCACGTTAAATCCGAAAAAAGGAGAAATCCGGAATATTTCCGTGGTTCCGAATGGTTCAGCAGCAGGAAAAACCTCCATGAATCTTGTCGCAAATTATATTGGTTTCAACATCAATAAATGGGAATCCGTAGATAAAAAACTGAACCTTGATGTAAAAGATGTTCTGGTAGATCAGGTAAAAGGAAGCATCAAAGCGGGAGAAATAAAAACAGCGAAAAAAACAGCCAATCTCAGTGGGATTCAGTTTCCGATAATCATCAGAAAAGTAGTGCTGAAGAATTCTGATATTACGTATGAGAAAAACAACCAGCCGTTGAGTTTTGCCCGTCTCAATGCAACCATTAATGATATTCAGCTTACCTCAAAACCGGACAACTCAGGAATCGCGGTTGATGTAAAAAACTATGCGCTTACTTCGGGCAATTTTGCTTACAAAACCGAGTTTTATCATATGACTTCCGGCGCTCTGAAGGTGGATAAAAACAACATCCGGCTTTCTCAGTTTGCGATGAAGCCTCTCGTTTCGAGAGCGCAGTTTATCAAAATGATTCCTGTGGAAAGAGATTTATACGATATTAAAGTAAATCAGATTACGGCAAACGGAACATGGGATCTGTTTTCTGACAATAAATCGATTAACGCTTCTAATGTAACCATTGAGTCTGCCGATGCCAATATTTTCAGAAGTAAAATCCCGAAAGATGATCCTAAAGAAAAACCTTTATATTCCAGATTGCTACGCTCTATAAAAATCCCGATGGTCGTTAATAATCTGAATCTTAGAAATTCTGTTCTTGTGTATGAAGAAGATACGCCTGAAAGTGCGGGACCGGGAAAACTGATATTCAGCAACTTTAATATGAATGTTAAAAACCTCAACTCTGCCAAAATGAAAGGAAAACCGACAAGAGTGGACATTAAAATAGACTGTTCTTTTATGAAGCTTGCGCCGCTTTCTGTAAACTGGAATTTCGATGTTGCCGATCAGCGTGATGTGTTTGCTATTTCGGGAAGAACCACCAATCTTCCGGCGCAGGGAATCAACCCGTTTATCCGCCCTTATCTTCATGTAACGGCAACGGGAACCATTCAGGAAATGCTGTTCAATTTCAGAGGGAATCCGAAAGGACTGAACGGAAGTTTTAATCTGAAGCATAAAGATCTTAAAATTGCAATTTTAGATAAGAATAACCGTGAAAAGAAAGGGTTTTTAACCGCGGTTGCCAATCTTCTGGTAAAGACGGATTCTGGAAAACTTCCTGAAGATGTACAGGTGGAAGATGTGGAAAGAGATCCTACCAAATCATTCTTCAACCTTTTCTGGAAAGGAATTGAACAGGGGCTGAAGAAAACTTTGATCGGAATTAATATAGACGGTGCCAAAAAGACGGTTGACAATGCCAAAAAGACCGTGAAAAATGTAAAAGAAGATATGAAAGGCATGAAGCAGTCGGTAAAAGAAATAGGTCAGGAGATAAAGAATAAACCCGATAAGAATAAAGAAGAGCAGTCCAAAAAAGAAACTGAGAAGAAAGGTTTTTTGAAAGGCATATTTAAGAAAAAAGAAAAATCCGGGACTGAATAAGTTCCGGATTTTTATCATATTTAAATTTAGAAATTATAATCGTCGCTTTCATCAATGGTGATGGCTCTTAAAAACTTATCGAATTCTTCGCCGGGATAATTGCTGTCTGCTCCGTAAGAATCGATGATCATTCCCATATTTCCTGCCGTATCTTTTACCAGATAAAGCACTGCATTATCATCAGGATTGCTATCTCCCTCAAAACGGTACGTTTTCAGAACCGTTAATTCTGAAGGCTGATACACCTTGTCTGAATTTTCAAACTTCATTTCGCACTTTTCATTCATTCTGAACTCACGATGTACTCCTCTTTGTGCCAATTTTGCCATTACCTGACTTAAGGTTGTCATTTTATCAATATTGTCTGTATTTTCCATAATAATATTTTTGTTTTAAACTACAATAATTAAACCATTGATCGCTTTGTTGTGGTATTGGCAAAGATTATATTTTTAAATTTTTTCAATATCTGTTAACAAAATTTATCGTGACAGAAAATGTTTGGGTATACTTTTTGCAATAACGAGAATATATAAATCAGACAGAATATGAAAAAAGAAGTCGGAGTTTTACTGGCAGGAGGAGTTGGTCTTTTGGCAGTATTAAGTATCATAGGAATAAAAAAAATATTACACAGAAAAGATAAAAAATACAGTGATGCCTATTCGGATTATCACAGACATTTCGAAGACAAAAGCTACGATGATGAATATCACGGAGTAGAATTTTATGCACTGAAGTAGTTAAAAAATATATCTAAATCATGTTAAAATCCGGGGCTTTTAAGGCTTCGGATTTTTCTTGTGGAAAACTTTAATGTTAAAATTGATCATTTTATCATCATTCCACTCTAATTTTACATCATCAATGCAGAACGAAAATATCATAAAAGGTCAGGGCGCACAGCGAAATGTTATCAACCGTTTCGACCGATATACCTTTGAGCCTGAAGAAGATGATTTCGAAACGGTAAAAACCTCTTTTACCGAAGTTTTCCCTAAAAGCATCGTTAATCAGGTAAAAAGTGATGATCTTCCGATGGAGTACTCCATGAATCCTTATCAGGGTTGTGAACACGGCTGCTCTTACTGCTTTGCAAGACCTACTCATGAATATTGGGGATACAGCGCAGGAATTGATTTTGAAAGGAAGATCATGGTGAAGAAAAACGCACCGGAACTTTTAGAAAAGTTTTTTCAGAAAAGAGGATATCGACCGGCTCCCATTTTGCTTTCAGGAAATACAGACTGTTATCAACCCGCAGAAAGGCAGTTTGAGATTACCAGAAAAATACTGCAGGTCTGTCTGGATTACAGACATCCGGTTCATGTTCTTACAAAAAATGCCCTGGTTCTTCGCGATATCGATATTCTGCAGCCTCTAGCCGAACAAAATCTTGTGTCCGTTTCTCTTAGCATTCCCACCATCAATGAGGAACTTCGAAGAAAAATGGAACCGAGAACCAGCGCTGCAAAAAACAAATTGAAAGCCATAGAAATTCTGTCTGAACACAAAATTCCTGTCAATGTCATGGTCGCGCCAATTATTCCCGGATTAAACAGCGATGAACCTTTAACCATTTTAAAAGCAATCTCTGAAGCAGGAGCGCAAAGTTTCGGATACACTTTGGTAAGATTAAATGATTCTGTAGAGCCGGTTTTTGTGAACTGGATTGAAAATGCATTTCCGGACCGTGCTCAGAAAGTTTTAAATCTGATCCGTTCTATGCGGGGCGGAAAATTAGGTGAGAAAAAGTTCTTCGACAGACAAAAGGGAGAAGGGAATATTGCAGAAATGATTCATAATACCTTTAAAATAGGGCGGAAAAAGTTTTTCGATGGAAAAGAATTTCCGAAACTTTCCATTAAAGATTTTACGGGAGCAAAAGATCAGCAGCTGAGGTTGTTTGATTAACAGTTTCACAAAAATAAAAACCGCTCCAAAAGGAACGGTTTCTTTATCAATTTTTTGCAGTCTACATATCCGTTACAGGACATTCGAAATCTTTGCTGCATGCAGCGCATACAATGACGTCTCCGCAAACGTACATACAAAAATCCGGTTCATCCGGAAAAGACTTAATTCCTCCTGCTCCTTTAATTCCCTTTAATTGGCTTTTGCTTAGTTTTTTTAAATTTTTCATATTGTTTTAGTTAAAAATTTGATAGTAGTGTAAAGATAATTAAAAAAATAATAAATCAAACTATTGTGTAATATTTTGGTTTATTTTTTAATAAAAATAAAATATGAATGAATTTTCCTATATTAGTGAATAATATTTTTAGAATTTTATAGTTAAACACTTATCATAATAAAGCGGTTTCCGAAAAGCTGACAGAGTAGGAGTACATCAAAATCAAAAAACTATGAAAAATTTTAAAAAGCTTTCAAGAGAAGACAAAAAAAGAATTTCTGCAGGCTACGGTCCTGCGTATTGCATTGAGGGAGGAGGTCCCGGTTCAGGCGGCTGTGGAGCCAATGAAATATGCTCCGGCGGAAAATGTGTGCCGTACCAAGATCCGGGAGGAGATCCGGGAAATCCCGGCGGCGGCGGAGATGTTTATACCTGTATCTGTCCGTGGGGTACTTTTACACAATCTACTCCATGCCCTGAATTCTACTGTATTACAGGATAATAAAGATTATAAAGTAAGAAAAGGGAAGGTGTTTATTACCTTCCTTTCTTATATTATGTAATCATTTCTTGCTGTCTGAAAGGCATAAAAAAACCGGGCAAATAACCCGGTCTGTATTTATTTTTTAATTAATCCTAATTCAATTAATCTTTCGTGTAAAAATTCACCTGCTGTTGTATCTTCATACAGTTTAGGATTGTTTTCGTCTACACAGTTTTCCAAAGCATTCAGTGACATTGAACTCACGGGATGCATAAAGAAAGGAATTGAATATCTTGAAGTTCCCCACAATTCTCTTGGCGGATTTACCACTCTGTGAATCGTAGACTTCAGTTTATTGTTGGTATGTCTCGAAAGCATATCTCCAACGTTAATCATCAGTTCGTCCGGTTCTGCAATCGCATCAATCCATTCTCCTTTATGATTCTGAACCTGAAGGCCTTTCCCCTGAGAACCCATTAAAAGAGTTATCAGATTAATGTCTCCATGAGCAGCAGCTCTTACCGCATCATCCGGCTCTTCCGTAATAGGCGGATAGTGAATTGGTCTTAAAATAGAGTTTCCTTCTGCAATTTTATCATCAAAATAAAATTCATCAAGACCAAGATAAAGCGCTAAAGCTCTCAGAACATACTGTCCTGTTTTTTCCAACATTTGGAAAGCTTCTTTCCCTACTTCGTTGAATTTTGGAAGTTCTTCAACGATTACATTGTCCGGATACTCGCTTTTGTATTGGGAATCATCAGACACATATTGTCCGAAATGCCAAAACTCTTTCAAGTCTCCTTTTTTGAAGCCTTTTGCAGTCTCCTTACCGAATCCTACATAGCCTCTTTGTCCGCCAATTCCCGGAATCTCATACTTCTGTTTCGTTTCCGTTGGCAATTCAAAAAAGTTTTTTACCTCTCCATACAGTTCATCCACCAATTTGTCATCAAGAAAATGGCCTTTTAAGGCTACAAAACCAATTTCTTCATAAGCTTTTCCGATTTCATTTACAAATTTCTGTTTGCGTTCCGGGTCACCCGAAAGGAAATCACGCAGGTCTACACTAGGTATTTTATCCATTTTTAGAAATTAAAAGGATTTTGTATTTCTTATAATAAAATTTGTATAATTTCTTTCTTTTTTCGGAAAATATTCTGTCAATGAAATTATTTTACCGTTATTTTTCTTCTCTTTAAGACAATTTTTATGATTTTCATCAGACTCGGATGTATTTTGAAAATCAAATGAAAGTTGCTTTTCAGTAGGTTTTGGTTCTTGATTTTTCATAATATTAATTTAACCCGTTTTCTTCCAATGAATGAATAGCTTGATGTTCTAAAGTTGGTAAAGCTTGAAGTGATTTTGTTGATTTTGGTTTTATCTTTTTAAGATCAAATTCAGCCAACTTTCCATCTTTTTTTCTGTCTGCAAATTTATTAAAAAAACTGAGATATCTTCTAGGTGCGACTCCATCATATACTAAAATTCTAACTTTTGTATCACTTTTTTCATCCTCAGTTATTGCATCGCTATGTAAAGTTATACATAAACTCTTTGAATAAGGTTCTATATAATATATCTCTTTAATCCCTGAAACAATAATATGTCTAGCACAGTTATGACATGGATATGTGGTACAAAAAAGTTTGCCTTCTACCATTTTTGAACCGGCCAATTGACTACCTGAAATGATTGCATGCATTTCTGCATGTACAGAGCGAGAAAACTCTATTAAATCTTTTATTTTAGATTTTACTAAAATATTTTCAATTATATTTCTAACTAATAAATCATTACCATATAATAGATCTTTAAGATTTGGATCAGTAATTATAGAATTTAATATTCCTTGGATTAAATCATTTTTTTGATTATCGTTGCTACAATAACCTAAAACTTTACATCTTTTATCATTTATATCTTCTTCTTTATAAAGGTTACCTCCAAATTTCGGCACATCATTCCAACCAGTAGAAATTAGATTTCCTTCTTTATCAGTTATAGATGCCCCAACTTGTCTGGATAGACAAGCTGAGTTAACGGAGGCTGATTTTGCAGAATACATTGCTGTTTCATTAAAAGTTGGAGTAATAATTTCACTTTCAAATATTAAGTGAAGATATCTTTCAATTTTTTTATTTAGCTGCTCAATATTTTCATTTGAAACTCTTACGATAAAATCTCCTTCAATAAATGTACCTTTTACATTTTGACCAAAATCATTATTCTCAAAATCATCAGCATTAACTATTTTATCTATTTCACTAGGAGATAAATCCTTCGCTTGCAAATTTGTTTTCCGCTCATTTAAAGGAGAGAAAATACTAAATAAATAAAAATTTTCAGTGTAAACAGATCGAAGAAGTAATAATTCCTCTAAATTTTTTATTGAATCAAAAATAAAGCATTTTCTTCTAGATTTTAAATCTTCAATGTTAAGGTTTATATCTTCCTCTTTAATACCTGCTTCTTCTAATCGGGAAAATAAGATTTGTCTTATTGCTAACTCTGCTAAAACAGAGTTATTAATTCTTTTTCTTAATTTATCACCTTCTGTTATTTTATGCATTAAATTAGAAAATGCTTGTGTTTCTCCATTTTTTGAAACAACTGATTCAGTTTTATGCTGCTCTATAAATTTACTCAATTTAATAATTTCTACATCATAAAAATATTTTTTATTAAGTTGTTTTTTGATTTCTTCAATGACAACCTCTCTTGAACTACCTATAGGAGCACATATACCTATAAATAACTCTTCAGTTTGAGTATTTTCTACTTTATCTCTAGTTGTTTTACCTTTGCTTAAATTTAATTCATTATTTAGCTTTTTTGATGCGTCCATGGTTTTTTAGTTATATAGATAAATATATAAATTTTTTATTATAATATATTTAAATTTGTATTATGAAAAAATATTCTTCCAAAAGAAGTATTCAGATACTTGCACACCTTCTTCAGCAATACGGAATTTCAGATATCATTGTTTCCCCAGGATCCAGAAATGCACCTTTGGCGATTCATTTTTCAGAGATCGACAGTTTCAACTGTTACAGTATTGTGGACGAGAGAAGTGCGGCTTTTGTAGGAATGGGAATGGCGATGAGCGAAAAAAAACCGGTTGCAGTTACCTGTACAAGCGGTTCAGCCTCCGTAAATTATTATCCGGCAATCACCGAAGCTTTTTATTCCAATATTCCGCTTTTGGTGTTAACTGCTGACAGACCAACGGATTATGTGGATATTTTCGACGGACAGACGATTCGTCAGAATAATCTTTTTCATCAGCATTCTTACGGAGATTTTCAGCTTTTGGAAGATGGAAAGGAAAATGCGGAAGACATTAATTTTGATATCATTAAAAAAGCCATTGAACTTTGTATTGAAAAACAAGGTCCGGTTCACATCAATATTCCTCTTGAAGAACCTTTATATGAATTAATTTCAGAATTACCGACTTTCCCGACGGTTGAAAAAACAATCAAACAGAAAGAATACGAAATTCCTTCTAACCTTATTGCAGACTGGAATACTTCGCAAAGAATCATGATTCTTGTGGGAACCAAAGATCACAGTCCGGAATTGGAAAATCAGCTGACGCAATTGGTTAAAAATCATACGGTTGTGGTGTTGAGTGAAGCGAATTCAAATTTATACCACGAAAAATTTTTCAGGCATATAGACCGATACGTTTTCAATTTCACGGAAGAAGATTTTAAAATGTATGCGCCTGATTTGCTGATTACAGTGGGACAGAATGTTGTTTCCAAAAAGGTGAAACAGTTTTTAAGAAAAGCAAAACCAAAACAGCACTGGCATTTAGATCCTGTATGGCAGCCGGATACGTATTTTGCTCTGACCGAAAAGATCGAGGTAAAACCTGAAGTTTTCTTTTCTAAATTATTAAAATTTGTCAATCTCGAGCCTAAACCTTATTTCAATCTATGGGATGTTTTAAGAGATAAAAAGGATGCAAAACATGAAAAGTTCATTAGTTCCGTGGATTTTTCAGATTTTTATTTTTTCAATAAAACGGCACAGATTGTTCCTGAAAATTACAATATTCATTTCAGCAACAGTTCGGCAATACGCTATGCGCAGCTTTTCGATTACGGCAAAAGAAGAATTTACTGCAACAGAGGAACGAGCGGAATCGATGGTTCAACTTCTACAGCAATGGGATTTGCAATCAAAAATTCTAATCCTACCTTGTTGATTACCGGAGATTTAAGTTTTTTCTATGACATTAACGGACTTTGGAATCAGTACATTCCTCCGTTTGTAAGGATTATGATTTTCAATAACGGCGAAGGAAATATCTTCAAAATTATTCCGGGACCGGGAAATGCCAATCCGAATACGTTAGACGAATTTATCGCTACAAAACATCATAAAAACGCTGAGTATTTAGCCAAACATTTCGGATTCTCCTACACAAGAGTAGATGAAGAGGTAACTTTAGACCGTGTTCTTGAAAATTTCTTTAAACCTGATGTTCAACCTAAGGTATTGGAAATCAATACGCAGGCATTGCATAATGCTGATATACAGAAATCGTATTTTAACTTTCTGAAAGAAAATTAAAGATCTAGATATTCTTCATTTCCAGGTAAATTGATAATCCTGTCCAAAGGATAAATGAAATTTTCGTCAAAATCGTTCATCGCGTTAATGATTTGGAAATGAGAGAATTGCTTGATGTTCTGTAAAGTGATCTCGGCTTCTTTTACTTTTTTGTGTTTTAAAAGATTTTGTCTCTGTACACCATTCAGAAGATACGTTGAAGGAGTAAACCAGTCTTTTCCTTTTAAAAATAAAAGGTTGGAGTAGGAAGTGTCTGTAATGTGATTGTTTTTAACGATGATGATTTCTTCGGCTTTGGATTTCATCTTCATCTTTTCGAGCTCTTTCCGGTCTTCAAATTTAAAAGAATAATCGTAGCTGTTGTTTTCTACCAACTGAAAATCGTCAATTTCAGGAATCGCATAAGGAATCATCTGAGTGCGGATTTTCTTATCAAGATCATACACGATTCTCAGCTTGAAAAGTCCGTCCTCATCATGCTCAAGATGTTTATAAATCTTGGCAATATCTATGGTACCTTCCTTTCCAAAATGGGCGAAAGTCTGGTCTACACGCTTTTGATGAAATTCCAATAAAAAAATTTCCTGATCTTCTACTTTAATGCTTTCAATGAATTGGGACATAGATTTTGTTTTTCATTTCCTGATATTCGTCTTCTAACCTGCTCATGTGTGTAATTCCGCCTCCGCTTTTAAAGAAAAGCTCTTCTCCTTGTTTTTCGATAAAACGGATCATCACACAACTGTCGACATTTTTTCCGTCAAACCAACCGCAAACGCCTGTATAATATCCTCTTTCATAACCTTCTGCATCCAGAATAATTTCCAGTGTTTTAGGTTTTGGAGCTCCCAAAATAGAACCTGCAGGAAGCAGTTTTTTCATGATGCTTCCCAGTTTTCCATTAAATTCAGGTTTGATGTTTCCTGAAATTTCGGAACTCATGGCATATAAATCTTTTTGCTTTGTTTTGATGAAATCGATGTACTGAAATTTGTCAACTTTCACATCGTCTGCCACCATGCTCAGATCATTCCGGAGCAAATCTACCACTGTGTAATGCTCGGCTTTCTCTTTTTTATCATTTTTAAGAATTTCCGCTGCATTATCCAGAGAAGCATCAATAGTGCCTTTCATGGGATAGGTAAAAATTTTTCCGTCGTTGATCTTTACAAAAGTTTCAGGAGAAAAAAATACGAAAAAATCTTTATAAAAAACTTTATATTTCGCCGAAGAATGATAAAATATTTCTTTTAGTGTTAAATTCGTCTCAATTTTAGTTTTTCGGGTATAATTTACCAGATAAGAATTTCCGAAGCGAATATTTTTCTGAACTTTATCAAACCCTGTTTTAAAGCTTTCCAAAGTTTCAGGATAAGAAATCCATTCTAATTTTTTGTTTAAATGAGGCTCTGTTTGTACTTTTGAAAAGTTTTGAAAATCAATTAATAAGCCTGATTTTTCAATTTCATTTTCTTTAAAGATTTCAACATTCTCCGTAAGAAAATCAATGATAAAAAAGTAGGGAACTTTCTGTACTGAAAGTTCATCCATTTCTATAAATTTTTGATGATTCGCCGAAAACATTCCGCAAAAGTAATTATTGATGTTTACTTTTGCACAAAATTTTTTTAATGGAAAACAAATATCCACAGAAACCGGGATTAGATTTTATACTGAAGCAGGCATTTTTCTACTGGAATAAGACGCTGATTTTTCAGCTGATGTTTTCGGTGCTTTACTTTGCCATATTTTTCACCTCAATGTTTTTCTTTGCAGAAAAATTCGGGGTATTGGAGCAGCAGCAGCAACTTATCGAAGCCTATCAAAACGGGATGGATGCTTATCTGGCAAAAGCGGCGGAACTTGGACAAACGGATAATTCTCGGTATTTCAGCTATGCTTTACTGGGAACACTGGTTTTCCTTTACCCTTTAAATCTTGGGTTTTTTCAGATTTTCCGAAAGATTGATTTAAAAGAAAAAATTGAGATCAGTGATTTACTGGCGGGTTACAACGGAACGAACTTTTTCAGATATATTTCGTACGGTCTGTTTTGGTTTTTGATCTATGCCATGATCTTCAATACCTTAATTTTGCCTGTTATCTGGGTTTGCATTACGATTTTTGTAGCACCGATGATGTTTTTCATGAACCGAACCATCTTCGAATCGATTTCTTTAAATTTTAAAGCGCTGAAGATGTATTTTCTGGAAATATTTGTGTGTGTGATGGTTGCAGTAATTTTTAAATACATAGGATTTGCCCTGTTTTTTGTAGGAGGTTTATTTACATTTCCTTTCTGGAATGCGATGATTTATTCGCTTTACAAAACCATTTTCTCCGAAAAGGAATAAATTTGGAGTGATTTTAATATTATTTCTGCCAAAAAAAGATTAATTTGGTAGTAACAACATTAAAAAATCACACCATGTCAGAATTTGATGAATTTGATCAGCAGGGTTCTGTTCCGGAAAGGAATACAGGATCTATTATTTCTCATGCTTTCGAAATCTATAAAGGAATTTTTCTTTATGCGATTGCTGCAATGATCGTTTATGTAATTGGCGATTTTGTATTACAGTCTGTTACAGGTTATAATTCCTGGGAAGGCTTTAGCGGTTTTAAAGATATTGAGGATGGCGATTTTTCTCAATATAATTATTTGACCCGACCGGGAGCTTCTTTGTATTATTCTGTTTCGAGTGTTTTTGGCATTCTGTTTTCTCCTATTTATGTAGGACTAATTTATATTGCCAATAAATTTAATACAAAAAATGCAATAGAATTTTCTGATCTATTTATTGGGTATCGTCAAAATTTAGGAAATATCCTTCTGTACTGCTTATGCACTACAATTATTTTTGGTATTTCCGCAGCACTGTGCGGGATCCCGTTCTTGTTTGTTTATCCACTTTTTCTTTTAGGTTATCCTATCCTTTTGTTTGAGAATGCAAATGCAATAGATGCAATCAGCAAGACTTTTAACATCGCAAAAGAAAATTACGGTACGTTTTTAGGTGCAGGTCTGTTGGGCGGATTAATTAGTATAAGCGGAATTGTTCTTTGCTGTATAGGCATCATAGCTACTTTTCCGTTTATCATGATCGTAATGTATTCTACTTACTGTGCCCATTTAGGAAAACCAAGACAAATAATAAACAAGTAATGAATAAAAATGAACAAATAAGCAGCGTCAAAATAAAGCAGGTGTTTCTGCTGGCAATTATTTTGATATTGGCGGCATTAATCTGTTATAATCTTGCGCTTTTTATCCCTTCCGTATTGGGAGCAATCACCATATATGTGGTGTGCAGGAGATATAATTTTTATCTGCAGGAAGAAAAAAAGTGGAAACCGTGGCTTGCCTCATTAACGCTGATGTTTGCGAGTCTGGTTATTCTCATTCTCCCGATTTATTTTATAGGAGATCTTTTAATTGAAAAATTAGGAAATGCGCAGGCTTACATGGATAAGTTTAATGTATTTCTGGAAAAAATTCATACTTATATTTTCGATAAAGTAGGGTTTGATATCTTAAGCAAAGAAAATATGGATAAGCTGAAAAGCAGTGTAGGACAGTTTTCTACAAAAGCCCTCAGCGGAACTTTTAATACAATGACGGTTGTTATGTCGGTGTATTTTATTCTTTATTTTATGTTGGCAAAACCTCGTTTATTCGAAAGAATTCTATCCTCTTCAGCTCCTCTGAAAAGATCCAATGTATCTATGATCGGAGAGAAAATGAGGAAGCTGATTATGGCAAATGCGATCGGAATTCCCGTTGTTGCTCTCGGACAAGGAATTGTTGCTTTAGTGGGATACTTCATTTTTGGCACACCAAGTCCGGTTTTGCTTTTTGCATTAACGGCGGCAGCTTCTATGATTCCCGTTGTGGGAGCAGCAATTGTTTATGTTCCTGTCTGCGTTTATATGATTGCAGAGGGAAACACCGGAGCGGGACTCGGGTTGGCGGCTTATTGTCTTATTGTGGTAGGATTAACGGATAATGTGCTGCGTTTTACCCTTCTGAAAAAGCTAGAAGACATTCACCCTTTAAATACGGTTTTCGGGATTATT
The DNA here is from genome assembly GCF_900156825.1 of Chryseobacterium gambrini. Taxonomy (GTDB): domain Bacteria; phylum Bacteroidota; class Bacteroidia; order Flavobacteriales; family Weeksellaceae; genus Chryseobacterium; species Chryseobacterium gambrini. Next base: position 179,278 of record NZ_FTOV01000003.1, read on the forward strand.
ATGGGGATGAATTTATTCGGTTTTATGGGGCTGGTTTTTGGTCCTATTTTAATTTCATTAACTTTGCTTCTGATTCAGGTATACAGAAACGAATTTTCGGATGATGATACTCCTGATCTGCAGTTACCGGGTAAAGATGATGCCCTGGAGCAAAAAATCGATTTAATGGTATAAGATGGAAGACGGAATAAACCCTGAAATTTTAAAAGAAATCTGTTTCTTAAAGATGCCTTTCGGGAAATACGAAGGAACAGTTCTCGCGGATCTGCCGATAAGCTATCTGGAATGGTTTGCCAGAACAGGAATGCCCAAAGGAAAGTTGGGAATGCAGTTATCAACAATTTACGAAATAAAATTAAACGGTCTAATGGATTTGCTGACTCCAATTCGGGGAGGAACGGTGAATTTTGAAAAACCTAAAACAAAAACGTATAAATTTTAGCATAAAGTTTCGGCGGCATCGAAGATGCCGCCGAAACTTTTTTCAAATAGATGCTATCTATAAGTATGTTTTCAGCTAATTAATTGATTTTTCAGTAGTATGCTTCAATTTTAATCTAAAGAATTCTCAGAGAGATAAAAGAGAAAAAGCCTGAATTCATTAAATTAGAAAGTTTAATTTCATTATTACTTAGTAAACCTGCCACGGAATTGTTTATTTTTTTTGTTTTGCCTCTGAAGGTTTAGTTTTTCTGCATGCGCATTCATGATGTTTGCTTAAATATTCAATGGTTGATCTGCACATTTTTTCTAAAACAGAAAGATGGATATCAGATAATTTTTTTACATAAATACACGATTTTCCCATTCTATATTTTCCAAGTTCTTCCAGTAAATATTGGGTTTCTTCAGTTGGAGAAAATACATATAGTGAAAATGCGGATTTACGAGGTGAGAAGCTGATCAGAGGCATGTCTCCTGCATGTCCGCTTTCGTATTTATAATGATAACTGCCAAATCCGATAATTGCAGAGCCCCACATTTTGGGTTCAAAGCCAGTCCAGTCACTCATTAGCGAGATCAGTTTAAAACTTTCCTCTTTCTTTTGTTCATTTTCCACATAAGAGTTGATGAAATTTGTAACATTTACTTCTGTTTCGACTGTTTTATTTTGGGGCATAGAAGATTATATTTTACAATTAATAATTTATTCCTTCAAAGCAGCAATTTCATCCCTTAATTTCGCGGCTTTAATAAAATCAAGATTTTTCGCAGCGGCTTCCATTTCCTTCTGCTTTTGCGCGATTACTTTTTCCATATCTTCAGAAGTGTAGCTTGCTTTGGCTTCAGCAACTTTCTGTAAAATTTCTTTTTGCGTATATTTCTCATCCGGAAAATCTTTGCTTCTTCCGACAAGGCTTTCAGAAATCTTCTTATTTAAAGCCACCGGAACTTTGCCGTGTTCTTCGTTGTACTGCATTTGTTTTGCACGGCGGTATTCAGTCTCATCAAGCGTTGCCTGCATCGATTTGGTGATCTTATCAGCGTACATAATCGCTCTTCCATTAAGATTTCTCGCGGCACGACCAACGGTTTGGATCATCGATCTTCGGCTTCTCAACATCCCTTCTTTATCCGCATCCAGAATCGCTACTAAAGATACTTCCGGTAAATCCAGACCTTCTCGCAATAAATTTACCCCGATTAAAACATCAAAAAGCCCCACACGCAGATCCTGCATGATCTGGATGCGTTCCAAAGTTTCCACATCGGAATGGATGTACCGTGTTCTGATCCCGAATTTGGTAAAATATTTTGTTAATTCCTCCGCCATTTTCTTGGTTAACGTCGTTACCAGAACCCTTTCATCAAGATCCGCTCTTTTCTGGATTTCCTCCATTAAATCATCAATCTGATTCAGCGTTGGACGGATTTCTATAATCGGATCTAAAAGTCCGGTCGGTCGGATAATCTGCTCAATATAAGCACCTCCTGTTTTTTCCAGTTCATAATCCGCAGGAGTTGCCGAAACATAAATAACCTGATTCTGAATGGCTTCAAATTCTTCAAATTTCAAAGGACGGTTATCCATTGCGGCAGGAAGTCTGAATCCGTATTCCACCAAAGCTTCTTTACGGCTGCGGTCGCCTCCGTACATCGCATGAACCTGCGGAACTGTAACGTGGCTCTCGTCAATCACCATCAAATAATCTTTAGGGAAATAATCCAATAAACAGAAAGGTCTTGTTCCCGGCAATCTTCCGTCGAGATACCTCGAATAATTTTCAATTCCGGAACAGTAACCCAGTTCTTTAATCATCTCCAAATCGAGTTCGGTTCTTTCCTGTAACCTTTTGGCTTCCAGTGGTTTTTCAATAGAATTGAAAAAATCAACCTGCTTTACCAGATCATCCTGAATATCGCGGATTGCGCCGTTCAAGGTCTCTTTTGATGTTACAAAAAGATTGGCAGGATAGATCTGAATCTGTTCAAAAGCTCCTGTCACATTTCCCGAAACCGGATCAAAACTCTGGATTTTTTCAATCTCATCCCCGAAAAACTGAATTCTGATTGCGTTATCCGCATAAGCCGGGAAAACATCAATCACATCTCCCTTTACACGGAATGTACCTCTTTGGAATTCGTTTAATGTTCTGGAATATAGTGCATTAACTAAAGAGTGAAGAAGTGCGGTTCTGGTCGCTTTTTCACCAATCGCAATGGAAATTAAAGATTTGTGAAATTCTGTCGGGTTTCCGATACCATAAATACATGATACGGAAGCAACAATCAGAACGTCCCGTCTTCCGGAAAGTAAACTCGCGGTTGCGGAAAGTCTTAGTTTTTCAACTTCTTCGTTGATACTCAGGTCTTTCTCGATATAAGTTCCGGTTGTGGCGATGTAAGCTTCCGGCTGATAATAATCGTAGTAACTTACAAAATATTCAACGGCATTTTCAGGAAAGAATTCTTTAAACTCCATGAAAAGCTGTGCCGCCAAAGTTTTGTTATGAGCTAAAACCAAAGTCGGTTTCTGTACATTCTGCACCACATTGGCAACGGTAAATGTTTTTCCGGATCCGGTAACTCCTAAAAGCGTTTGGTATTTTTCTCCGATTTCGATTCCTTCGGTGAGCTTTTCTATCGCTTGTGGCTGATCTCCGGTAGGTTTATATTCTGATTGAAGTTTAAAATTCATAAAAATTGTGATGTTATCCTAACAAAAATACGAAAGAAATATTTGACATCGGGAACTATTTCATACCACAGATTCATTAAAATAGACGAAAGACTTTATATAAAACAAAAACAGCACCCAATCTGAATGCTGTTTTATTTAAAAAAAATCAATCCTAATTTTGAAAATACATCGTTAGTGGAATTCTCATTCTGTAGCGAACTTGTTTTCCGTCTTTTTCAGCAGGTTTCCAGGTTATATTTTCATTGGCTTTTTTGAAGGAATTCACTGCCTCTGTATTAAATGCTTCATTGTTTCCCGCGGCTTTAACATCGGCAATATTTCCGTCTTCCAGAACAGTGTAGTTGATTTCAGTTCTGTACGTTTCTTTGCTTACATTAACTTTATTTCCGTCAAAAGATTTTGAAATATTATTCCTTAATTCATTAATCCCTCCCGGATATTGAGGAAGCAGTGTGGGCTCTTCTTTTACCGTTTCATTTGTTGTACTTTGTGAAGTTTCCTGCTTTACTATTGTGTTTTTACCCTCTTTTGGTCGGATGGTATCCTGAACTTCTTTTTCAGTATTTGCTTTTTTTAAAAGTTCTGCAACGTTCTCAGTTTCGTTATGTAAAGCATCATTTTTGAAAACATTACTATTTTCTTCATTATTTTCAATGATCTGATCTTTCACCGGTTCTGATATTGTTTCCTGTGTTTTTTCGATCATCTTTTCGATTGGAGTTGCATAGGTTCTCTGCACAAACAGTCCGAAAGCAATCATTAAAACAGGAATACTTATTACTTTTTTTAAGTCTGTAATTTTTGATTTTTTGGTGTTCATCATAATAAATCGTTTTTTGGTGTTTTTGAAATTGAATGTATGGGTAAGGTTATAGTTTTGGTTTGAAATAATTTCTTCCAGAATTAAATTCTGATAGTCTTTTATGGTAAAATCATTTTTTAAGACAGATTCGTCCGCCAGAAATTCATGATTGGTAATTATTGCTTTTTTGTAGAAATACACAGACGGATTGAACCACGTAAAAGCCTTTATGATTTCAACAATAATAATATCAATGCTGTGTTTCTGTTCCAGATGACTCTTTTCGTGAAGAAATATTCTGGAATCTATTTTGTTGTCAATCAGATAGTTTTTTCCTAAATAAATCGTATTCCAGAAGCTGAAAGGCGAAATAGATTCATTTGTGATGATGATATTTTGATTCTGATAGATCATTTTTTCACCCTTCAGATTTTTAATTTTTAAATATGAAATAATAGTTCTTGTCAGGAAAATCAATGTTACGATTCCGTACAATATCCAGATCAGATTCATCCAGTTAAAGCTTTCCTGTTTCGGCGTAATGTCCATAACCTGTAGTGTTGCTTCAATCGTTTTCTGCAAACGATTAACAGGTTTTTGAGCTTCCGATTGAATGGAAATGAACGGAACGGTGTAAGAAAATACAAGGGAAAACAAAAGGTAAAACCTATTGAAACCATACATTTTCTCCTTCTGCAAAAACACGTAATATACGGTCAAAAGCAAGGAAGAACACAGAATTATTTTTAAAACGATCATCATTTTTCGTCGATTTGCTGGTCGATAATTTCACGGAGTTCTTTCAGTTGTTTTTGGGAAAGCTTTGCATTGGACGTAAAAAACGATGCAAACTGCGTTACGGAACTGTTGAAAAAACGGTCAATCATGGAAGTCATTTCTTCTTTGAAATAGGCTCCTTTCGCGATCTTTGGATAATATTCGCGGGAATTTCCATACAATTTGTAGCCAACAAAATCCTTATTTTGCATTCTTTTCAGAAGGGTGGCAATAGTTGTAGTGGCAGGTTTGGGTTCAGGGTAGGATTCTAAAATGTCCTTCATGAAAACTTTTTCTTTTTCCCAAAGAATTTCCATGAGATCTTTCTCAGAATCGGTCAGTTTTATTTCTTTCATATTCTACGGATTGTTATTTGTTTCTACAAATGTAGAATAAAAATTTAAACCACCAAATTTTATGGCATTATTTTTCCATTTGAAATTAAAATAATAATCCTAATTCAATGAAAATCAGTAAATTTTATATTTCAGCAATCAGTTTAATTCTCCTGTTTTCATCATGCAAAGAAAATAAACTTAATGCCCAAAAGCTCGGAAAAGACGGAAGCGTAGAAACGAAAGAGCCTAATTCTCCCGAATATAAACCTGCTTTTGCCGGACAGACCAGAATAAAAGCTGTAAAAACCTCGACGCCTTACAAGGTTGAAATTTTAAATAAAGATCTTGGAAAACCTTGGGGAATTGTCAATTTACCGGACGGAAAATTTTTAATTACGGACAAAAGAGGATATATGAATGTGGTTTCTGCCGACGGAAAAGAAATTTCAAAAATCGAAGGCTTCCCGAAAGTAGATTCCAAAGGGCAGGGCGGAATGTTAGATGTGGCTTTAGATCCTGATTTTAAAACAAACAATATCATTTATTTCAGTTTTTCAGAACCTTATGAAAATGGAAATCATACTGCGGTTGCAAAAGGAAAACTTTCTCAGGATTTAAAAACGATTTCTGAAGTAAAAGTAATTTTCAGAGCAACTCCAACGTACGACGGAGACAAGCACTATGGAAGCCGATTGGCGTTTGATAAAGACGGAAATCTGTTTGTAAGTACAGGAGAAAGATCAGATAAGCAAACCAGAGTTTATGCTCAGAGAACAGATAATTATTTAGGTAAAATCTTAAAAATAACGAAAGAAGGACAGCCGGCTCCCGGAAATCCTTTCATGGAAAAAACAGGATTTAAACCTGAAATTTATGCGTACGGAATCAGAAATCCGCAAGGTCTGGCAATCGATCCGAATGGAAATTTGTGGGATGTAGAAATGGGACCGAGAGGAGGCGATGAGATCAATTTAATAAAACCCGGGAAAAATTATGGTTGGGGAGATGTAACCTATGGAATCGAATATTCCGGAGATAAAATCAACAATGGGACGACTCAAAAAGCGGGAACAGAACAGCCTGTTTATTACTGGGATCCTGTAATTTCACCAAGCGGAGTTACGTTCTATACCGGAAATATCGACGAATGGAAAGGAAATCTGATGATCGGCTGTTTAAGTGGAGAACACATCAACCGGATTGTAATGAAAGATAACAAAGTGGTGGGTGAAGAAAGGCTTCTGGAAGATCAGAACGAAAGATTCCGCGATGTTCTCAATGGAAGCGACGGAAATTTGTACGCTGTTACGGACAGCGGAAAATTGTATAAAATTTCTAAAAAATAATAGTTTTGTTCAGATAAATAATGGCTTCCGAATTTCCAGAAGCCATTATTTATTATGAGATAAGATTAAAATTTAAAATTAAATCTTGCAAAAACCTGTCTTCCTGCAAATCCCATCTGTACAGGATCAAAAATACCTCCTGATTCTGTATTTCCGGCTGAAGCCGCCTCTTTTTGTAATGTAGGATATCGGTTGAAGAGATTTTTGCTTCCGATCGTCAGATTAATATTTTTAGAAAATTCGTAGCCGAAAGAAAGATCCGCAGTTACTTTTGGATTGTATATTTGGTAATCATCCGGTCCGTTGTAGCCTACCAGAGTCACTTTGTCAAATCTTACCAACTGTAAATTAGCATTGAATTTACTGATCTTATAATTCAGGTTTAAATTGATCTTCGTTTTCGGTGCAGAAGCTAAGATAAAAGCTCTTTCTCTCGGACTGAGATAAATGTCTTCTTTTCCTTTCAGCCTGTCGGAAGTATTCACTTTTGTGATCTCCATTTCATTGTAATTTCCGGCTAATGTTGCGGTCAGTTTTCCTTTTCCGATATTTTCGTTAAAACTTAAAATAACATCAATCCCTTTAGTTCTCGTGTCTATTGCATTGGTGAAAAACTGAGCCTGATCGATACGGTTTTCAATTAAAATATTTCCGATGGCATCATCATCCTGCGAGAAATTTCCTGTTAAAACAATTCTGTCTTTTACCTTGATATAATACCCGTCAACTGTTGCTGTAAATTTTCCGGTGTTAAATGTGAATCCTGCACTTCCGTTCACAGAAGTCTCCTGTTTGAGCTGCGGAATTCCGACTGCTTTTGCCAGATTACTGTCATTAGACGCCAATTGAATGGTAACCAGACTTCCTCCCTGAAAATTCGTAAACTGCAGGCTGTAATATTTCTGAGCCAGGGACGGCGCTCTGAAGCCGGTAGAAAAAGATCCTCGGAATGCAAACTGTGGCGTTATTTTGTATCGTGTTGCCAGTTTTCCGTTCAGTGTGCTTCCAAAATCATTATAATTTTCGAATCTTCCGGCAACACTTACCATCCAGTTTTTGGTAATATCGAGTTCAGTATCTACATACGCTGCAAAATTATTTCTGGACTTGTTAATTTCCTGAGAATATCCGGGAAAACCCTGAGAACCGCCCGGTCTTACATCTCCACTTAAAGGATTGATTACCAATAATGTTGAAGGGGTACTTGCCGTCACGACATTTCCGTTCACGTCATACATCGCGTAAGAAGCTTCTTCTCCTTTGATAATATTGAATTTTTCATATCTGAATTCTGAACCGAATGCCACATTCAGCCCTTCCAGAACCGAAAACTGTCGGGTTGCATTAAACCCTGTTGTATTCTGCAGCAGAGAATGCCCTCCCGCATCAAAACTCGTAGGTGATTTTACGCCTAATGTTGCATTGATGGTATGATCTATCTGATAGGTAAATCTGTTGCTTCCAAACGCATTATACGCATCCACTTCCCAGTCTGCCACTTTAAATTTTAAGCCATTGTCAAAAGTAAAATCTGAAATGCTTGTATCCTGAACGGGATTAAAACCATTAGGATAAACCTGCGGAATATTACCGTCTGTATCCGCGCTTCTTGTCCATGCATAAGCGTCTGTATTTCTGTGCGAAAAGCCCTGTCTGGAATAAAATTTTAAATTATCGGATATTGGAATTTCAATATTTCCGAAAAAATAAAAATTCTGTGATTTTGCATCCCCGAATCTTTGTCTCGGAGCATCATATTTTTCAGGATTGGCATTACGGATGGCATATTCTTTATTGACAAATTCTGCCGTAAAATTTCCGAAACCACCTTTAGAACCTATTTTTGTTCCGTAGTTTCCATAGAAATCAAAAGTATTTCCGTCTATTTTTCGGTCAGAAACCACATCTTTATCTCCCGGACTTTTAAAAAGATTCACTCCATAAAAAGCATTGCCTTCAAAACCATGATTACGGTCATTTAAAATAACGTTGATTACTCCTGCAATCGCATCCGAACCATATTGCGCCGATGCTCCGTCACGAAGAACTTCAATTCTCTTTATCGCACCTACAGGAATCGTATTCATATCCGATCCTGTATTTCCACGGCCTTTTGTACCAAAAAGATTGATTAATGAAGACTGATGGTATCTTTTTCCGTTGAGCAAAAGCAAAGTCTGATCGGGACCAAGTCCTCTTAATGTTGCAGGATCTACTGCATCCGCTCCGTCTGATCCGGATTGTTTATTGGAATTGAATGAAGGCGCTGAAAACTGTAAAAGCTGGTTGACTTCAATCTGCCCTGTTGACTGGCTTACCTGCTTAATGTCGATGATGTCAATCGGAACCGGAGTTTCTACAACTGTTCTTTTTTTATTCCGGCTTCCTGTAATGGCAACCTCATCAATTTTTCCTTCTTTTGATATGGTGTCATTAATCTGTTGAGAATACAGAACGGAAGATGCTCCAAGAAAAAAGGCACTTATGTATTTAATTTTCATATTGTATTAGATTTAAATTAGCAATTATATCAAAAATATTAATTTTTGTTTTTAAATCATTAATAAAATATGGTTTTGTTTGATAAATGTATTTAAATTAAATAAAAATTATGATATCATGGAAAAAATGAATGGTATTTTAAATAAAAAAAAAGTTTCCGGAAAAAAGTTTTAGCCTTTTTAATTAAATCGCAAAAGCAGTTAAGTCTGAAATTAGGGTAAGATATATTTGAAAAAAAACGGATTCAAGTTTTATTGAATCCGCTTCGGTATTTTTTAAAAACTATTGATTATTCTGTTCAGTCCTTCGGTGAGGATTTCCTGTGAGGTTGAAAAACAGATTCTTACGTGTCCTTCAGCGCCTTTTCCGAACCATCGTTCCGAGCCGGGAACAATCGCTACTTTTCCTTCTTTTAAAACGTGCTGTGCAAATTCGTCACTCGACATACCGTTGTTGATTTTAGGAAAAATAACAAAAGTGGCTTCGGGAAGATTAGGAATTAGAACGCCCGAATTGCTCAGCATACTGTGGGCTAAATCTCTGTTGTGCTGTAAATGCGTAAGAAAATCATTAAACCACGGTTTTGCCTTATCAATGGCAACGCTTGCTGCAATCTGCGATAATGTAGAAACACCTTCAATGGTAGAATTGAACATGGATTTTTCTGTGAAATCATCCATTAATTCCTGATCGTTGCATAAGACCGCACCAATTCTCAATCCTGCAATTCCGAATGATTTTGAAAATCCGAATACGGTAAAACTTTTCTTTTTAGCATTCTCGGAAACAGAAGAGTAGGTGTTGAATTCTTTTTTATCATACACAATATCGCTCCAGATTTCATCGCTCATCACCCAAAGATCATGAGCTGCCGCAATGTCTGCAATCTTCTGTAAAATCTCTCTGGAATATATTCTTCCGACTGGATTATGAGGATTACAGATGCTGATGAGTTTTGTTTTCGGAGAAATTAAAGAGACCAACATTTCAAAGTCGATATCTCCTGTTTTGGAATCTACCGCGCACAATTTAATGTTTCCGCCCACAGAATCCACTGTCTTTTTGAAAAGGAAATCTACCGGATCGAAAATAATAGCTTCATCTCCGGGATTCAGCACATATTTGGCAACCATATACATTCCCATCGCGGCACTGTTAACAGCCAACACATTTTCTGGCGTAAAGCTGCCTTTTTTCCCCTTGTTAAAATGCTCTGCAACACTTTTTTTGAACTCAGGTAGTCCGGAGAAAGGACCATAGCTTAAATAGCCGTCCTTAATGTATTCTATGATTCCGTTTTCTATTTCTTTAGACATTCTGAAGTCCGGATCTGCTGCCGTTAAAGGGATAATTCCTTCTTCCAGAGTTGCCCATCTTCCGTTGTAGGCTTTTCTTTTCAGTGCTTCAAAATTGATATCGTTGTTTGTAAACATTTTATTTGTATGAAATTGGTAAAGTGTTTTTAGGCTGTTCGTTCAGAGGTAAAAGGAATTGTTCCAGCAGGGCTCTTCCGTTTTTGATGTGGATTTCGATTTCAGATTTCCGGTCTTCTTCGTATTTGCTGAAGGTTTCCTGAAGATCATTTCCTTCGGCTAAAAGTTGGGTTAAAGTGAAAGAGTCTTTCAACGCAGAGGTAACTCCCTGACTTGTAAAAGGAATTAATGGATGTGCTGCATCACCGATGAAAACAACATTTTGATGATAAAAAGGATTTAATTTTTCAAGCTCATAAACTCTCCAGATGTGTGCATTTTCATAGCCAGAACCTTCGATAATGGATGAAATCAGAGGATTCCAGTTGCCAAAATTATCCAACATAAACTGCTTGATGCAATCCGGAGTGTAATCTTCGTTGATGAAATGTTTGGTGATATCAAACTGGCAGTACCAAAGGATTTTTGAGGATGAAAGTTTTAAAACGCCAAAAGTAAGCCCGCCGTTTTCATGATGAAATTTCAGAAAATTGCTTTCGATTTTGCCTGCCAGTTCTTCGTTTTCAATGATGTTTACCACTTCATTTTCCAGAACGGCTTTCATGATTTCATCCTGAAAAATAGTTCTTCTGATGCGGCTTCTTGATCCGTCTGAAGCAACAACCACATCTGCTTCCAGAATAGTATTTTCGTCCAGTGTAATTTCTGCTTTTCCCTCCGAAAATCCGTTCAGCGCAACCGTTGAATTGTAAGAAATTTTATCTGAAGGAATTCCTTTGGCAAGAATCTCAATCAGGGCGCTTCTGGAAACTACAAAAACATCATCCAGATCTTTTTCGGAAAGAATTTCTCCGCTTTGGTTATAATGGATGTATTTTTTCAGAAAACTTCCTTTTGCGTAAAGGTCATTAATATCAATAATGGCTGAAAGATGTTCAATTCCTTCTTTGGGAAGTATAAATCCGTGTCCTTTCAGATCATTTGGGGTTCTTCTTTCGTAGAGATGATAGTCGATATTATTTTTTTCCAAATAATTTGCCATACTCAGACCGGATACACCGGCTCCTATGATTGCAACTTTGCCCATCTTTTTATTGTTGTTAATTTTGTTTTAATTTGTAAAATTTTCATTAAAAATGAATAATCTGCGAAAAAATTTTATTCTAAAAATCAGATGTATTCTTTTAATGAACAGGATAAATGTTTTCTTTAGTGCTGTATTCAGCTAAATAAAGAAAATAATCGCAGAGAAGATCTTCTGCAATAGTATTTAAGTAAAAAAGAAAGACTATTCCGGTGCCTTGAAAATATTATCATCGGAATGGAACCCTGCAACACCGCCGCTTACCGCAAATTTCATTGCCGAAGCTGCCGTCATCCCTACAACAGGTTTAATGTTTTTTTCTTCGGTAACGATTACCCAGCCCGAAATAGCATAAGAATGGGGGAGGTATACCGCTACATAATTGTGTTTTTCAACGTCTGCCATTTCTTTTTGCGTTAAAAAACCAATTCTCCATATTTCAGGATTTTCGTTGGTTTTTACCCAGACAGGATCGTTGAATTTTTTTTTGTCTCCTACAAATGAGGACATTACATCTTTTGTTGGAGTATAAATATGTTTTACGCCCGGAGTCTTTTCAAGAAGACGGTCCATAGAATCGAAAAAGAACTTTCCGACCACGAATTTGTTTCCTAAAAACCCAAGAAGCGCCGTAATTAAAATGGTTGAAATAAAAACCAGCCCCGGAATTTCCTTGGCAACAGAAGGAATAATATTATCAATAGACGTTACAACATACCAGATAACAAAAATTGTCAGCCCGATCGGACCGATAATAACGAGTCCCTGAAAGAAATTTTTCAGGAAAAAATTGGCAATATTTTCAAACGTCAGTTTTTTCAATGTATCTTTTTTTATCCGTGGATGGTTTCGCCTTTTCCGTAAGACTGAATGACTTTGGCTTCATATTCCAGCCATTCTTCCCAGCGTTTGTTTACTTTTTCTTCGTCTCCGAGCTGTCTTGCAAACCCGATGAAGGTGGTGTAATGGTTGGCTTCCGAAATCATCAGTTCTCTGTAGAAGGTTTTAAGCTCTTCATCTTTAATATTTTCAGTCAGAACTTTAAATCTTTCACAGCTTCTGGCTTCGATCATGGCTGCAAAAAGCATTTTATCGACAATAAGATCATCCCTGTTGCCGCCTTTCTGGATAAAATTTACCAGTTCGTTTACATAATCGTCTTTCCGGGTGCGTCCGAAAGTATAGCCTCTTTTTTTAATAATCTCATGAACCTGACGAAAATGCTCCAGCTCTTCCTGCGCAATCGCGAGAAGTTCCGTTACAATTTCCGGATATTCAGGAAGCATGGTAATTAATCCTATTGCATTGGTAGCGGCTTTTTGCTCGCACCAAGCATGATCCGTTAAAATTTCTTCGATGTTTCCTTCAGCAATATTTGCCCACCTTGGATCGGTAGGAAGTTTCAACTTAAACATGTTTTAAAATTTTCTGTAAAATTAAAATAATTTGCGATACGATTAAAGTTTATTTAAATATTCAGAACGTTTAAAAAATATTTTTCTTAATAATTTAAAAATCTTGGTATTTAATTTGTTTTAACTAAGAAACCAAATTAAAAATATAAACAATGGAAACTATTACCACTTTAAAATCTAAAGCAGGAGCTATACTTTCAGCAATGCTTATTCTATTCATGTCGGCTTTCAGCTTTGCTCAGGAAACAGCAACGGGCGGCGGAACGGTAACCACTGAACAAACAACCACCACGACAACAGAATGGTACACCAATCCAACGTACATCATTATCGGAGCTGTTGTTTTAATCGTTATTGTTGCCCTTATTGCAAGAGGCGGAAGAAGCAGAGATTAATGAGAAGCCGTTCTGCTTCTTAAAAACTCTAATATTTTCCAACCCCATTCATCAACTTTTTTCAAGCCGGCTGAAATGATGAATGCCAGAATAATATTGATCCCGTAAATTAAAATCATTAAAATCCACCAAGGCATATTTCCCTTCATTGGAACGACTAAAAAGTAAACCAGTGAAGAACTTATCCCTTGTGCGAAATAGAAAAATATCGCGTTTTTACCAATGTGGGTCACCACATTTTCTTTTGTGATCTTTAATCGGTTATAAAAAACAAAAAGCGTTACCAAAGAGAAGAAAGTCCAGATAATGTACGGAATTTGTGGCGGAAATTTATTTTTATTGATTTTGTAAAATATTTCCTGTCCGTAAAACCCGAACAGTCCTGCCAGTGCAACCGCAACCAATCCGTATAATACAGGAATCATCCTGTCCGGAATTTTCTTGCCTTTCATTCTGTTACCAATTAGGAATACAGTCATGTAAAAAGCAACATATCCTACTTGTCCCGAAGGATAAATTTCCGGAAAAATATTAAATAATAAGGTTAATCCGGCACAGAGTCCGATGAACCAGTTAACATGTTTCGGAAAGAATTTTAATATTAAAACTCCGAAAACCGTTAAAATATAATAGACTTTTAAATACCAGAAGCTCCCCATTACCACAGGAAAAGTATCTGCATTGATGTATTGGTGAAGATACCAGTTGCCCAAATTTTCCCATTGCGGAGCGGAAGAAATACTTGTGGTAGCATACTTTGATCCGAAGGTTGAATAAAAATTCTGCAGCCATTCCAGAGAAAAGAAAGTGAGCCCGAAAACTTTAAAGAAATAATCCAGAAAGAAGAGTAAGGTTACAAAAATCATATACGTGATCTGCAGTTTCAGCAATCTGTATAATGTTTTTTCGATATTGGAACCGGATGTAATTCCACTTAAGGCATAAAACAGGGCAACATCGAAAACTAAAGAGAAAACCCTTACTTCCGGCTGAATATAAAACTGTCCCGACCAGAAAGCGGTATGGATAAAGATAATGGAAATGGTAGCCAGTCCTTTTGCGAAATCAATATAGAGGTCTCTGTTCATTTGTTACGTATGATGCTTCAAAAGTAAGAAACTTTACGAATATCCGGATAAAGAAAAAGAGACAGGAATAATGTCCTGCCTCCCGAGAAAGATATTTCAAAAATGATGATTTACTTTAAGTTTTTAAATTCTTCAGCAGAAATTTCGCCGGTCTGAATTTGTTTCAGCTCATCAAGATACTGCTTCATGTAAGCATCAAGTTCCGGATACTGGCTGTTTTTTGCCATTTTGTAGGTTCCGTTTAAAACTCCCTGATAATAATAGAAGAAGTTGTAATCGAAATCTGCTGCAGTAAGGCTGTACTGTCCTAATAAAAATCCTAAACGGACTGCGGATCTTCTCTGCGGAGGTGTTCCGTGGTGTCCCGGACTTGTGGTCTGATAGTCTCCGATGCTCTGTGCAAATTCATAAGCGGCTGCAATCTGTGCAAAACTTGTCTGGTTGTAACCGTTGGGTCTTCTCAGGTAATATCCTGCAAAGCCGTCTGCTTCCAGTTCGTTGGGTCTTGCTGTGGATTCTGTTACCGTAGGAAGTCCGAAAATATACTGCAACTGGTGACCATACTCATGAGCAAGGATCATTGCATTTACAATATCTCCTCCTTTTGCTTTTGCATCATAATAAATGGCATAGCCGTAATAAATTTTTCCTGTAGAATACGAAATGGCATTGTAGGTAGAGTTAAAATTTGAAGGATCATTCACAAATCTTAAGGTTGGGTTGCTTCTTCCCCACATACTGGCAATTTTTGTCATTTGGGAATTCATAAAGTTGGTGTCTGCAGAATTCTGTAGTGAAGTAAGCAATACAGATGAAGAACTCCAGTACTGATCTACGTAATAACAAACTCTTTCAAGAGCATTCGGCTGTTCCGGTTTCAGGTTTTCTGCCTGTTGTTCTGGTTGTACAGGCGTTTCCATGGTGTCGTCGTTACATGCTGACAAAGAAAGTGCAGTGATGGCTCCCAAAAGAATCGGGAATTGGATTTTTCTTTTCATATATATAAATATTTTGGTGAAAACGAAGATATAAATTTAAACGGAATTTCATATCACTTTATTGTGAAAAATTATTCAAAACATAGTTAAAATTTTATTTTAAAAAAGATTGAATTGAATTTGAACAGATTAGAAAATATTTCTTATATTTGCACCTCGAAATAACTAAAAATCTATAAACAATGTTTGCAATTGTAGAAATAGCAGGGCTTCAATACAAAGTTGAGCAAGACCAGAAGTTGTTTGTAAACCGTTTAAAAGGAGATAAAGGAGGAAAAGTATCTTTTGATAAAGTACTTCTTACTGTAAACGGAGCAATCACGGTAGGCGCCCCAGCTGTAAGCGGAATCACTGTAGAAGCAGAGATCCTGGATCATGTAAAAGCTGATAAAGTAATCGTTTTCAAAAAGAAAAGAAGAAAAGGTTACAAAGTGAAAAATGGTCACAGACAATCTTTAACTCAAATTCAGATTACTGGTATTACAGGATTTGAAGGAGCTAAAAAAGCAGAAAAACCTGCTAAAAAGACAACTAAAAAAGCTGACGCTGAGGCAACTGAAAGCGCAGAATAATTTTTTAAACCAAAAAACCTTAAAATAAAATGGCACACAAGAAAGGAGTTGGTAGTTCCAAAAACGGTAGAGAATCTCACTCTAAAAGATTAGGTGTAAAGATTTTCGGTGGTCAAGATGCTATTGCGGGTAACATCATCGTTAGACAAAGAGGTACTCAACACCACCCAGGTGCAAACGTGGGTATCGGTAAAGATCACACTTTGTTCGCATTAGTTGACGGAAAAGTAGTTTTCAGAAAGAAAGCAAACAACAGATCTTTTGTATCTGTAGAAGCAAACGCATAATTTCAGCGTTTTATAAAAATTAAAAGCCTTGGCAATTTTGCTGAGGCTTTTTTTGTGCCCTGAAATAAGGAAAAGTTAAAGTTTTTATATTTATTCAATTTAACGGGAAATATTTATATATTTGGTAACTATCAAATAACTAATATATTGCGTAAGCCGAAAAGCAAACAGAGTAGGCGACAAATTAAACCAAACTAATATGAAAAATCTAAAAAAACTAACGAAAAGACAGCTTAAAGCCATTGCTGGAGGAGAAAGATGTCCGATTCCCGCAAATTGGTGTTACGAATGGTGTACGTGGACAGCATGGCAAAAACAACACTGTATTAATTCGGTTATTGATGTAATGCCTTGTGACTGTTAAATATGAAACTCAAGCCTCATATCGGGGCTTTTTGTCAACTTTATAAAATCTATTACTATGAAAAATTTAAAAAAAATCAAAAGACAGGATCTTAAAAATGTAATGGGAGGAGCTGCTCCGGATCAGGGATGTTTACCATGCGATGTCTATTGCAGCATTCCGGAAGGGCAGAGACCGCCGTGTAAAATTGTGTACATTGTAGCGCATTGCAATAGCTGCAAAGGTTATGGTGAAGAATCTTAAGAAATAAAAAAAACTCCTTCGCGCTGAAGGAGTTTTGTATTTTAAAAGCCGACCTGAAAACCTGCTTTAATTCCGAAAGTTGAAATATCCGGTCTGTTGAGGTAATTTCCGCGCCAGTTGAAATCCACTCTGAAAATTCTTAGGTTTCCGAAGCCGATATTTTCGATTCCGAAACCGTATTCATAATAAACGTGTTCGCTTGGAGCAGAATATTTGAATCCTTCCACATTAATTGCTTTTGAAGCATCGCTTAATGTTCCGTAAGCTCCTCTGATAAACGCAATTTCTCTTAGTTTTAATTTCTTGATCAAAGGAATATAAGAAAGGATTTTCCCGTTAAAATGATGCTCTAAATGCAGCGTTGTATAAGTGTCTGCAACAAATTCATAATAGTTGAGCTGTGCAAAGGTATTTTGCGCCAGACTGTACGACTGGTTCCCCGGAATGACGTTCTGCAAAGCCAACGGAACCGTATCGAAGTTCTTTCCAGCTTCAAAGTTGATTAATGTTTTTCCCCAGCTTCCAATTAAGACGGGTTTATAGAACATGAACTGCAGTTTGTTATAATTAAAATCTGACCCGAATAATCCCTCAATTCCTCTTGTGTATTTTAACACAATAGTCGGAGCCAAAGTTCCGTGCTCATATCGGTCGATTCCGGTTTGGGAGAATTTTGCACCCGGTCTTGCAATTAAACTTAAAGTAAAATGTGAATCGTTGGTTGTTTTTCTCAGATCTCCGTTTTTGTAATACATCAGATTAAACCCGTCTGGATTTGCTGATTTAATGCTTTGCATGGTTCCGTCTAACCTGATCTGGAAGTTTTTCCATGGCTCAATAGACGTAAACAGGTTGGTTTGATTAACGGAGCTTAAAGAAGCATTTTCTCCCCTTGCGAAAAGCGTTGAAGAAGCAAAAGTTCTTGCCATAATTCCATCGTCATTTGTAAGCTGAACACCCAATTGCAGAATGTCTCTTCTTGTTCCAGCACCTATTGTAAAACGGTTTACTCTGTTAAACATGAATCTTCCTTCAGCACCATATTTTACCTGTTGGTCTTTAAAACCGTAAGCCGTGTAAAACTGAACTCTCCAAGGGTCATTTCTTGTGAAATACGTTCTTGCTCCGATTCTGATTCGGTCTCCTTCAACATCATTTTTTCCGTAAACGGAGAAAATCGGACCTAAATCTATTCCTTTTGTAATGTTGTAATATCCTGAACCCAACGTTTCATAAAGCTTTACAATACGGTTGAACTTCGGAGTCTGCTGAAGTTTATCAAGCATATCATAAATTCCCTGTTCGCTTTTTGAGAGAGAATCCGGTCTGGCTTTTACCCAGTAAGCATCATCTTTTTCTACGAATTTATCATCATATTCTTCCTCGTTTCTTTTAAAAATTTTATCCTCAAGAGGTTTGTTGAACTGATATTCCGAATAATCGACGGATCTTTTGGCAATAATGCTCTTTGAGGTTTTCTTCTTGGAAAAAGGAGTCATCTCGATCTCTGTTACAAATTTTCTTGGCAGAAAAGTGTTTTCATCGGGGTTGTCGTATTCCAGTTCTGTAGAAATCCCGTTAATGAAGTTTACATTGATCTTTTGCGTGGATTTTAGGGTTGCTCCCAAAACGGCATAGCTGTCGGTATCAATGTAAAGATATCCCTGAAATGCTAAAACTTCTGTTCTTTTGGGCTGATAACGGATTTTAAAGGCATTTTCTCCCCGCATGGAAATGGTATCTACCAAATTGTAATCATACGTACTGAACCCTGTTTCTCCGACCGGACTTGGAAATCCGATGTCGAAATAATTTAACGTGTTATCGTAAATGTTGATGTCACGGTAAAGGTTTTTTGCCGTTAAAGTAATGATCTGGTTATCCTGAAAACCTGATGTCTTTTGAGCAACCAAAAGTCTTTTTGATTTTTTGGAAGGTCTGTTTTCGCCGTAATTTTCATAGATGGCTTCATTCAGGAAAACGGGAAGTCCTATTTTTCCGCTTGCGGTAGAATCTTTATAATCGAAAATAAATTCGAGTTTATTAAAGATTTTTCTCTTCATAAATGCACTGTCCAGATTGTTGGCATCAAACTGAATTTTCTCGTATTCTTTATAAGTGTAGGTATCGAATTTATCTAAACCGTTGTTTCTTTTTCGTTCCCAGACTTTCTGCATAATGGCATAAGCGGGATTTTCTTTTTTGTTTTTATATTTCGGCTTTTCGTTGTGGATAACGACTTCCTGTATGCTGCTTACTTTTTCCTGAGCCAGTTTTACAAAAATATTGGTGGCATTTTGAGGAGTTACGTCTATACTTTCTAAGGAATAGTTTTTTCTTAAAAACCGAAGTTTATAGATTATGCTGTCCGACTGTACGGCAAAGGTTCCTGAGGTTGTTGTAAGGGCAGCTTTTTCATTTTCATTGATGAAAATATCCACTCCGGAAACTTCTTTATTGGTTTTTGCATCTACAATTCTGCCGTTTGCCGAATTTTGTGAGTATACGAGATCCGCAAAAAATAGAAATAAAAAGAGGGAGTAATATTTGGAATTATTAATTAACATTTGTAGTTTCTTCAAGCTATTTGCATAAACAAAAATTATGCACTTTTATTATAAAAAAATAAATATTATTTAAACTTTTAATGGTTTAAATACAAAACTGCAAATGTAATGAAATAACACCATCGTTTTGATGGTGTTATAGTTATTGTTTTGTTAAAATATGATGATGTTAATTGAATTTGTGAAAAAAATATTCATTCAAATAAATTTCTGTTTAGAGTAATTTCATTTGATAGAATAGCTTATTTTGTGTAAAGGATTAGTTCCTTATATAAAAAAAGTTTTTTTCCATTTCGTAATGGTATTACGGCTTAGATTAAAATGATGAGCAAGCTGAGTATTATTCAACTTATTTTTTTTCTGATAATTTAAAATTTCAAACACAGTTTCTATGTCGTATGATTTGTGAAGTTGATTTTCATTTACTTCTAACGAATTGTTAGAATTAAAAATCTTTTGGTTAAGCTGAATAACATCTAATGCGGAGATAATTTTTTTCCTGAAGAAATAGGAGCAGTCGCTTTTCTTATTGGGGAATTTTTTTTCTATAATATCTAAGTAAATTTTTTTATAATCAGGTTTTAATTTTTCCATAAAATGTTTTTATTTTAATTGTAGAAACGACATCATCTTTGAAAAAAAGAATCAATACAGATTTTGATCCCATCCAACCGGTTTTAATAATGTATGTCCAAATGTTGTCAGGATAATAATTGAATTCCTGTCCAAAATCATTTATTAACTGTATTTTGTTTTTACCTAAAAGATGTTGGTAATCGGAATATTTCATCTTATAATGATTATTACTATACTTTATCTATCCTATCCGTAACATTATATTTACTAACCCACTTGTGCAAAGTAGCTTTAGGAATTCTGTATTCTTCGATAATCTGTTTTTTTGTTTTTTCATTATTAACCAGAAGTTCCAAGATAAAGTCTATTAGTTCTTTTGTATAAACATTCTTTCTGAATTGAGGAACCAGGCTTTCTTTTTTTATGTCTCTGGATTTGTGAAGATGAACTTGTGGTGAAAATAAAATAAGATGCTGTGTGTAAACTCGAAAGAAATCGTAATCCAACACTTTGCACCATCTTAATAAAATCTCGCTTTCAACACTTTTTCTTTCATACGTTTCTTTTATTTCTTTTTCTGTACATTGAAAGAATTTGCATAAGCGCATCATTTCGATTTTTATATCGTCTGCTCTCATTTTAATTAAAGAGCCGATATGTATATCTTTAAAGTCAATATTCATCGCAAAATAGTATTATTCTCAAGCATTATGTAAAAACTAGTGATTCTAAATATTAACTAGTTTATTTAATTATGTGAAGCAAATATATTAGCAATAATCAATCAAAACAGATTTGATTATAGTTAAAATCCGATAATGGAATATTTTATAGATGTATTCGTTATTTGTCATACCTCTGTAATATTTTCAATAATGAGTCTTCCGAAAAGTTTGTCTTCAAAATATCTTCAATATCATTTTTCTGTTCTTATTGCAATATTTTGTTTTTCTATAGCAAGATTAGAACTTGATTCTTGTCAAGAAGCAGATTGTTTATAAAATATTCATTATTGATATCTAATTTTTAATATTCAGATACTATACGAAATTATTTTAAAATGATATTGTAATTTGTGTATTTTTTAGTTAAAAAATAAAAAATGTAATGAATATGTTATTTATTTGTATCTTTATTTGATAATTTATTAATCTTTTTTTTAATTCTTATTTAAAAAAGATGGGTCTTAATTGTAAATTATATCAATCTCTGTTTTGATGAACGAAAAAGAAATTCAGTCAAAAATATACAAGATAAAAAAGGAACTTATTTCCAATTATATTCTTTTTTTATCTAATATTCTCTTTATTTTTTCTTTAATCTTTATTTTTTTTATAAAAGATAAATTCTTAGCTTACTATATTTCTGTAGGGTGTTTGTTTTTAATCTGTACTTGGAACATAATCAGATGGAGGTTTTCAATTGATAAAATTGTTCATTGCTATTTTATGCTTTCACCTCTTTACGCTTCTTGTTTAATTTTAAAATATTGGGATATAACTATGGTTAATTTCCTGTGGATCATTATACTGCCTTTGGGGGCTTTTGTGTTTTTTGGAAGAAAGGAGGTGGTTGCATACACTATTTATGCATTTTTTATTATCATAATACTTTTTATTATAGTGCATACCTCAAACATAGAAATTGTTCACAATAAAAGAGAATTAATAACAGATGTTATAAATCTTATTGTTATTATTTTTAATATGCTTACGATTGCATTGGCACTCTATTATAAAGATAAAATCAGAGATTTACGTTCGATGGTAGATGTTGCCAGAGTTAAAGAAGATATTATTGTTTCTGAAGTAGTAAGTGAAAAAGCAATTGAACGTTATGAAGAATTGTTCGCAAAAATTGAGCAAACGATCCATATGAATAATTATTTTAAAGACCCCAATTTCAATCTTACGGATCTCTCTTCTGTTATGAAAATTAATAATGGCTATCTTTCTAAAGCTATTCGACATAAGGGCTTTGCAAATTTCAATCATTACCTAAATTTTCACAGGATAGATTTTGTAAAAAAACTTATCGCAAAAACGGATTTAAGAAAGGTTACTATTATGTATATCTATTCAGAAGCTGGATTTGGCAGCCAGTCTACATTTAACCGTGTATTTAAAAATATTGAAGGAATTACTCCCTCTGAATATATTGATAAGTTTACCAAAGGGGTTGAATGTTAAAATTTTTAGACCTTACATGGTTTTAAATTTATAAATACATAAAAAAAGACCTACATTTCTGTAAGTCTTTCTGCTCCTCCTGCTGGGCTCGAACCAGCGACCCTCTGATTAACAGTCAGATGCTCTAACCAACTGAGCTAAGGAGGAATTTCCTATTGTTTTATTGGTGCAAATATAACAGGAATATTAATATCAAACAAATTTTTATTTTAAAAATATCTAAATTTTTCCTTTGATAATGGGTGTTTTGAAGCTATTTGACTATTTATCAGATAATTAAATTTAATGATAATTGCAAAAAAATATTTGATGAGACCACATAAAAAAAGACCTACATTTCTGTAAGTCTTTCTGCTCCTCCTGCTGGGCTCGAACCAGCGACCCTCTGATTAACAGTCAGATGCTCTAACCAACTGAGCTAAGGAGGAATGTCCTTTGTTTTAAGTGGTGCAAATATAGGACGAATATTTATACCCTGCAAATATTTTTTAAAATTTTGTAAAAATATTATAGTTTTCCGGCAAAGATCTTGAAAATGTCGCTTCCGAAGATCAGTAACATCAAGCCTAACAGGAAGATAACACCGATCATCTGTGCGTTTTCCAAAACTTTCTGAGGAACAGGTTTACCAACGATCATCTCATAAAGCGTGAAAAGAACGTGTCCTCCATCCAATCCCGGAATAGGGATCAGGTTTAGGAATGCAAGCCAAACCGAGAACATTGCGGTAAAGCCCCAAAATGCAGCCCAGTTGATCGAAATTTCGCCATTGGCATTTCTGTCTACCGGCATGTTTTTTACAATCGCAATCGGGCCTCCTACATTTTTGTATCCCTGAATCTTAGAATTAAACATAATTTTAAACTGCTTCACCTGCATGGTTAAAGACTCAATAGATCTTTCAAAACCTCTGGGAATAGATTCTCCGAAAGAATATTTTTTATCCGTAATAACGTTCGCTAATGCTTTCTGATCTACACCAACACCTAATTTCCCGTTTTTATCAACAGACGCAGCAATTGTTTCAGGTTTTCCGTTTCTTACAACTTCTATGTTTACTGTTTTTCCTTTATTTTCAGATAAAGAAGAACTTACTTCATCAAAATAAGGCGTCTGTTTTCCATTGATGGCAACAATTTGATCCCCTTTTTTCAGCCCTGAAGCCTGAGAAGCAGGAGTTGCCAGAGTATCGATAATCATTGGAAATCTCGGCGTAATATAAAGTTTGCCTTCTTTTTGTTTTAAAACTTCTGCAACCCCATCCTTATTAACAGGGAAGGTTACTTCTTTCCCGTTTCTCAGTACCGTTACATTATCTCCCAAAAGAATATTAATAGAAGCATTTTCTAATCTTTCAGCAGGTTTTCCGTCGATATTAATGATCTTATCACCATTCTGGAAACCCATCTTTTTTCCGGCTTCCGTAACCCCGATTCCGTTGTTGAATTTGGTAAGATCTGTGTATGTTTCACCATTAAAAAGCGAAAGGCACGAGTAAATTAACCAGGCTAAGAAAAAGTTAACCGTAACACCGCCCAACATGATAATAAGTCTTTGCCAAGCCGGTTTTGCACGGAATTCCCATGGTTGTGCAGGCTGCTTCAACTGTTCGGTATCCATGCTTTCATCCACCATTCCGGCAATTTTTACATATCCTCCGAAAGGAAGCCATCCGATTCCGTATTCCGTTTCGCCAATTTTTTTCTTGGCTAAAGAAAACCACGGATCGAAGAACAGATAGAATTTTTCAACTTTGGTTTTAAAGTATTTGGCGGGTAAGAAATGCCCAAGTTCGTGTAGGATAACCAGGATAGAAATGCTCAATATAAATTGAAACAGTTTGATTGCTATTTCCATTAATGCTTTTTATGTTTAATTTGCAAAGGTAACAATTATCAAAACTATGCCAAATAAAAAAGCTCCCCGAAACGAGAAGCTTTGTCATATAATGTAATGATTTATTATAAATTAATCGAAACTCCGAGACTGCCATTGTTGCCGACTTCTGCAAAAACGCCGATTCTTTCAGTAAAAAAGTACCTCGCTCCGATGTGAGCTCCCAACCCGAAATTACTGCCCACAACTCCCACATCTGCACCCGGATAAATATCAAGTTTTTCAGGAAGCTGTAAAGCGTCTTTCAGATGAAAATTGATTCTTCCAAACACAAAAGCACGGTTTTTATCGTCATTGTCTTTGTAATTATCAAAATAAATATTCAATCCGGCTCCTACAGAAATTAATTTATTCAATCCGTAATCATAGGTTCCTGTAATTCCTGTTCCGTAACCCCATGCGCTCAGTCCGGCATTGATTTTCTGATCTCCTTTTCCTGTCCACGCCTGAGCATTGACAAATGTTCCCGCAAGCATGAGAACAAACATAAAAAACAACTTCTTCATAAATTTTACTTTTTACTGATTACTAATATGATTTACTTTTTGTTGGTTTATCGCAAGAACGTTAAATTTTGACTATCATGACACTTTAAGACGCATGAAAAGCATAGACTATTCAATGATAATTCATTATAAATCTTATCGGCGATAAAATTCTTTGCAATTAACCAAAAAATAAGGCCAATTTCTATTGATTAAATATCCGCAACAAAAATAAAACCGAAATCATTGAAAAATCGTATTTTTAGGGAAGTTTTTTAACAAAGTTTATGAAGATTACGGGACTTAATTTAGATATCATCTGGAAAAACAAAGCAGAAAACTTTAACATTATTGAAAAGGAATTACAGAATCAGGACGCGGATCTCTTTCTTTTACCTGAAATGTTTTCCACAGGCTTTTGTATGGATGCTTCCGAAGTTTCCGACAGAAATCTGGAATCGCTGGAGTTTTTAAAAAAGATGGCGAAGGAAAAAAATGCAGCGTTTTGCGGAAGCGCTCCGGTTGAAGAAAACGGAAAGTTCTACAACAGAATGTATTTTGTGAAGCCCGATTCTCAGATTGATTTTTATGATAAAAGACACCTTTTTTCTTTTTCGGGTGAGGATAAGGTGTACACTCCCGGAAAAGAAAGGGTGATTGTAAATTATCTGGGATTCAGAATTCTTTTGCAGGTTTGCTATGATCTTCGTTTTCCGATTTTTGCAAGAAATAATGATGATTATGATGCGGTTTTGTATGTGGCAAACTGGCCCGAAAAAAGAGTGGGAGCATGGGAACATCTGTTAAAAGCGAGAGCTATTGAAAATCTGTCCTTTGTTTTTGGATTAAACAGAATCGGGACCGATGGAAATAACCTGTTTTATCAGGAAAGCTCACACTGTTTTTTTGCAGACGGAACAGAAATTTCACAAAAGAGCGGAAATCTTGTAACGGCAGAATTAAATTTAGAAGAACTGAAAGATTTCCGAAGCCATTTTCAGTTTTTAAATGACCGCGATTCATTTTCAATTGAATTTTAAAGGAAATATATCAAAATTAAGGCTAAAATTTTCTCAATCTTAGCCTTAATCTTTATTTCTATGCATACTGCTTTAGAAGCTGAGTCAATGTATTTACATCATGCACACCGCTTTCTTTCCACAGCATCTCTCCCTGTTTGAAAATAGCTAATGTCGGAACACCACGAACGCCATACTGATTGGCAAGAGCAGGATACTGATCCACATCTACCTTAATGATTCTTGCCGAAGTTCCTATATTTTCTTTTACGGTATTTAAAACAGACGACTGTACTTTGCAAGGTTGACACCACGTTGCAAAAAAGTCAATGAGAACAGGTCTTTCCGAATCAATAATTTCCTGAAATGCTTGAGACATAGTTGTTGGTTTTATTTTAAAAGAAACACTTTAGTTTAAAGATCCCGAAAAGCTTACCATTTAAAATCACTTAAAAAAACGGAGGTTACCGAAAACTTTGTGCTGTTAAATGCTTTTCAGTCAATAAACTAAAGCGCTGTGACATTTATATTTAATGCAAAATTCTAAAAATCTTAATATTACATTGTTTTCGACTGACATACGAAATCTGAAGTCGGGAATTTTTCCGTTTTCTTAATTGCGCCGAAACCTCCTTCTATTTCAGTAAAGTTTCTGATTCCGTTAGAGTTAAGAATGCTTGCTGCAATCATGCTTCTGTAGCCTCCTGCACAATGAAGGAAAAAATGCTCAGAATCATCAATCGTGTGAACCCAGTCGCTGATTACGTCCAAAGGTTTGTTGTAGGCATTATCGATATGTTCCGCAGAATATTCCGAGATCTTGCGAACGTCAATTACTTTTGAGTTTTCATTATAAAGTTCTGCAAATTCTGCAGAAGAAATTCTTTTTACCTCATCTGTTTCTTTTCCGCTGTTCTTCCAAGCTTCAAAACCTCCTTTAAGATAGCCAAGAACATTGTCGAATCCAACGCGGCTCAGTCTTGTGATGGCTTCTTCTTCCATGCCTTCATCTACAATAAGCAGTAAAGGATGCTTTACATCCACAATCAGAGTTCCCACCCATGGTGCAAAATCTCCTTTTAATCCGATATTTACAGAATTCGGAACAAATCCTTTATAAAACTCTCCCGGACTTCTTGTATCTAAAATTAACGCGCCTGTTTCTTCTGCAAATGCTTCAAAGTCTTCAACGGAAACTGCCGTTAAACCTTTATCCATTACCGCATCAAGACTTTCATAACCGCCTTTGTTCATGGCAACATTCATCCCGAAATATTTCGGTGGAGCCGTTAAACCGTCTAAAACTTCACGGATAAAAGATTCTTTATCTGGCTGATTTAAAGCATAATTTGTTCTTTTTTGATTTCCCAGAATATCAACTGTTTCCTTCTGCATATTTTTTCCACACGCAGAACCCGCTCCATGAGCGGGATAAACCGTGATGCTGTCATCCAAAGGCATAATTTTCGTGTGAAGACTGTCATATAAAATTCCTGCAAGGTCTTCCTGAGTAATACTTCCCGCTTTCTGGGCAAGATCCGGTCTTCCCACGTCTCCTAAAAATAAAGTATCTCCTGTAAAAATGGCTGTTTCAACTCCTTTTTCGTCGATCAGAAGGTAAGTGGTGCTTTCCATCGTGTGACCGGGAGTGTGAAGAGCTTTTATTTTTACTTTTCCGATTTCAAAAACCTGGCTGTCTTCTGCAATAATGGCTTCAAACTCAGGCTGAGCGGTAGGTCCGTAAACAATAGGCGCTCCTGTTTTTTTGCTTAAATCCAAATGTCCCGAGACAAAGTCTGCATGGAAATGCGTTTCAAAAATATATTTTAAAGTTACACCGTCTTTTTCCAACCGATCCAGATAAGGTTTTACTTCCCTTAGCGGATCGATAATCGCTGCTTCATTCTCAGATACGATGTAGTACGCACCCTGAGCCAGACATCCCGTGTATATTTGTTCGACTTTCATTATGTGATTGTAACCGTTTTAATGTTTTATATTTGAAATACAAAAATCGGATTTATTTTTTTAAATACCACCAAAATAAAAAATGGATACTGATAGAATAAATCTATAAAGTTTTTATTTGTTCTAATTTACGATTCTTCATCTAAATAATTCTGAAAGATTCGTCTGATTTTTTGATTATATGAAATATTTCAGAACCAAAATTAATTTAACGGTTCTTCATGGTCAGATTTTACAAAAAACTTTATATTTATAGGTTAAAAAAGAGCAAATGGCAGACAAAACACAATTCATTGAAGAATTAAATGCGAGATACACTCCCAAAGGAGATCATATTATATTAGGAAAAGGAATGCTGGATGGCGAAGTCGTTCCGGAAGTTAATGTTACCATTCCGTTAAAAACCATTAACCGCCACGGATTAATTGCCGGAGCAACCGGAACCGGAAAAACAAAAACACTGCAGGTTTTCGCAGAGCAGCTTTCGCATCAGGGAATTCCTTCTCTGGTTTTGGATATTAAAGGAGACTTTTCGGGGATCGCAGAAGCGGGAACTGAAAATCCTGCCATTCAGGAAAGATATGCCAAAACGAAACTTCCGTACAATCCGCAGGCTTTTCCGGTAGAATTAATGACCATTTCCGGCGAAAGAGGCGTGAAGCTGAGAGCTACCGTTACAGAATTCGGTCCGGTTTTATTAAGCAAAATCTTACAGTTGAATGATACTCAGCAAAGCATCATGTCGATTGTATTTAAATATTGTGATGATAAAGGTCTTCCTTTAATTGATCTGAATGACCTGAAAAAAGTCCTTCAGTACGTCACAGAAAATCCACAGGGAAAAGCCGAACTTTCTTCCAATTACGGTTCGATAGCTTCTGCTTCTCTGGGCGCAATTTTAAGATCCATCGTCGCATTGGAACAGCAGGGAGCTTCCGGTTTCTTTGGAGAACTGAGTTTTGACGTTCACGATTTACTGGAAACAAGAGACGGAAAAGGAGTGGTTAACATTCTGAGAGTTGCAGACATTCAAAGTAAGCCGCAGTTGTTTTCAACATTTATGCTTTCTCTCTTTGCGGAAATTTACATGACCTTTCCGGAGGAAGGCGACAGCGGAAAACCGAAATTGGTTTTGTTTATCGATGAAGCGCATTTAATTTTTGATGAATCTTCAAAAGCTTTGGTCTCACAGATTGAAACCATGGTAAAACTGATCCGTTCAAAAGGAGTCGGAATTTATTTTATCACGCAAATTCCGGGTGATGTTCCCGAATCGGTGCTTTCTCAGCTCGGTCTGAAAATTCAGCACGCATTACGAGGGTTTACCGCTAAAGATAAAAAAGAAATCTCCAAAGCAGTAGAAAATTATCCGACTACAGAATTTTATGATGCTCCAACGCTGATCCAGAATCTGGGAATTGGGGAAGCTTTCGTTACCGCTCTGGATGAAAAAGGAATTCCGACACCGCTGGTTCATACCTATTTAATTTCACCAGAATCCAGAATGGACGTTCTGAATGACGATGAAATTTCAGATTTAACAAAAAGATCAGCTTTGGTTGCCAAATATGACAAAGTAGTGGATAACGAATCTGCATATGAAATTTTAGTGGACAGAATGGAACAGGCTGCACAGGAAGCATCGCAGAGTTCTAACCAGAAGACAAAGCCTGTAAAAGAAGAACCCGGAATTTTCGAGCAGGTTTTACAGAGCAGGGCGGGAAGAACCTTTACCAGCACACTGATGCGTGAAGGAGCAAAAGCAATCTTGGGAATGCTTGGTCTGGGAGGAAGACGAAGATAAATATTTTTATTATTTTAGCAGAATTGCCTTATTCCTATTGATGTATTGGCATAAGTTATGTTTCCAGATGTAAAGGAAATGAATCGTTAATCTAAAAGAAGTTGTAAAAAATTTAAATGTATTCAATAATAGACATAGAAAGTAATGGTGCAGGTTACAGGAAAGAATGCATTATCGATATTGCGGTTTACAGATATGACGGTCAGAAAATTGTGGACCAGTTTATTTCATTGGTAAACCCCGAAAGTGATATTACCCCTTTTGTGCAGAAATTAACCAATATTACCCCGAAAATGGTTAAAACTGCACCGAAATTCCATGAAATAGCCCGAAGAATTGTTGAAATTACGGCAAATACAACTTTAGTAGGTCATAACATAGATTTTGATTACAGAATGCTTCGTCAATCGTTTCAGAGGTTGGGTTATGAGTTTAAAATCAATACTTTAGATACAATTCCTTTAGCTAAAAAACTGATTCCAGATGAGGTAAGTTATTCTCTCGGAAAATTGGTGAAATCTTTAGGAATTCCTCTAACCAATCATCACAGAGCAGAAGGCGATGCAAGAGCAACGCTGGAATTATTCAAACTTCTGATTTCAAAAGAC
Organism: Chryseobacterium gambrini; assembly: GCF_900156825.1. Lineage (GTDB taxonomy): Bacteria > Bacteroidota > Bacteroidia > Flavobacteriales > Weeksellaceae > Chryseobacterium > Chryseobacterium gambrini. The sequence goes on from NZ_FTOV01000003.1 coordinate 209,176, forward strand.
ACAGAAAACGAAATCATTCAGAAGCAGCATGATGAAACCAATGCGAAAACCTACATCAACAAAATCAAGGAATTAACGCAGGATCTTCCCAACGAGAAAGGCTTTGTGTATTTTCAGAATGAAGCAGGAAAAATAATTTTTTCCGATCATGTTCAGGATGTTAACAAATTTTCGAAAAAAGTTTTCAATTCCAAATCTAAAAAGTGGGAAACCATTCAGAAAGACGTTGAACAGATCAATTACGAACTTACCGGAACGGATATCATTGCCAAGCTGATTCTGAATTCAAAAGGAATTAAAAAAAGAGAAATCCTTCCTTTCGGTCTGTATTGTAGAAACGGAAAATATGTGGTGGAAAAAAATAAGCTGAATAAACTGGAAAAACCGATTTTGAAATTCAGGTCTTTTACGCAAGGCTCGAAAGCCGTTCAGTTCATCGCAAAGTTCGAAGAATATAATGATATAGAGGTTTTTAAAAAGAAAATCGAATTCAGAAAACGAAATGAACTCTGGTTAGGACAAGGCAGAAAGTTAGGCGAAAAACTATTTTTGATTGTCGAAAACGGAAAAGTGGTTTCTTACGGTTTCTACGAACTTTTTACGCAGATTCAGACTTTAGGCAAGCTTAATAAATTAAAGATCGATCTGCTTTCACAATCTGCAGACCTCGTTAATGAGCTGCAGTTAGCTTTGCTGAGAGGAGATTTTGAAACCCTGCCTTTGCCGAAATAGAAGAGAAATGAAATTTATCTGATTAATAAGAAACCATTTTAAAATCAGGTTTTTAAAAATAAAAAAGAATTAGTATTTTTGTAAAAAATTTAAAGAAAGCAATGCTAAATTTTAAACAACATAAAACCGGTAAAAAGGGAACTGTAAAGTTCTCTAAGGTTTGGAATGTATAAAAGAGTTGTATTGCATAAAAAATAATTATGAATGGCAGACTCTTTATTCGAAGAATCTGCCTTTTTTATGCTAAAAAGAAATTATGAATTCAAAAGAATTATTAAAGATTGCCAATGAGTTTGGCACCCCGGTGTATGTTTACGATGCCGAATCCATTAAAACACAATACGAGAAACTTACCTCTTCTTTCCTAAAACACACAAAGTTTTTCTACGCAGCAAAAGCGCTTACCAATATCAACATCCTGAAGTATGTGAAAAATCTGGGAGCTTCATTAGATTGTGTATCCATCAATGAAGTAAAACTAGGTTTAAAAGCAGGCTTTACGAAAGAAAAAATACTTTTTACGCCCAATTGTGTAGATCTTGCCGAGATTGAAGAAGCGATGACTTTCGGGGTGCACATCAATATCGATAATATTTCTATTCTGGAGCAGTTCGGGAACAAATACGGAAACTCTTACCCGATTTTGGTAAGAATCAACCCGCATATTTTTGCCGGCGGAAACTATAAAATTTCTACAGGACATATCGACAGTAAATTCGGGATTTCCATCCATCAGGTTCGTCATATCGAAAGAGTGATGAAATCTACCAACCTTAATGTGGAAGGTCTTCATATGCACACCGGAAGCGAGATCAAAGATCCGGATGTTTTCCTTCAGGCTTTGGAGATCATGCTGGAATTATCCGAACATTTCCCGAATCTGAAATATCTGGATATGGGAAGCGGATTTAAAATTCCTTATCAGGACACCGAAGAAGAAACCGATGTAAAAACATTAGGAAAAAAAGTGGAAAAAGTAATCTCCGAATTTTCAAAATCAACCGGAAAAAAATTCGAATTATGGTTTGAACCGGGTAAATTCCTTGTCGGAAAAAGCGGATATTTACTGGTGAAAGCCAACGTGATTAAACAAACAACGGCAACTGTTTTTGTCGGGGTGAATTCAGGATTCAATCATCTGATCCGTCCGATGTTCTACGATTCGTATCATGTGATTGAAAACTTATCGAACCCGAAAGGAGCGGAAAGAATTTATACCGTGGTAGGAAACATCTGCGAAACGGATACTTTTGCATGGGACAGAAAGCTTAATGAAGTAAGAGAAGGCGATATTCTGGCGTTCCACAATGCGGGAGCTTACGGTTTTGAGATGAGTTCCAACTTTAATTCAAGATTAAAACCTGCCGAAGTTCTGTTTTTAGACGGAAAAGCACATCTCATCAGAAAAAGAGATGAGTTTGAAGATCTTTTGAAAAATCAGATCGAGGTATTGTAGATCGGGAAAAATGCCTTAACTTTATAGAACAATAGTAATAATTTATGAAAAAAATATTTTCAGTTTTGGCAGTAACGGTTTTTGCCTTTTCATTTTCCCAGACTTATGTAAATGTTTCTTCGGTTAAAAAGCAGGTAGATAATGTTTACAAAGGCGGACAGGAAAAATTTGAATATGACCTCACCAATAATTTGAGATATACAGCAAATGCATTTCAGGTAAACGGTGATTTTACATTGAATTTTAAAGTAAATGAAAAGGGAGATATTACCGATGTTAAACTTTTACCTGAGCTTTATGATAAAGGATTTGAAAGAGAAGTGAAGAGAGATTTGGGCAGAATGAAAAAGCATTTTGCAGTAAATCAACCAAAAAATGTTTCCGTTGGATTAAGTTTCGGAAGAGATTTGAAACCTTCAGACGGCAGACTGGCGTTTCAGGGAAGAGATTCTTTTGCGAATCAGAATACAAAATAATCCGGCTCGAAGATATATGGAAGCTCCGCAAAATGCGGAGCTTTTTTTATTGTTTTTTAATATTTATTTTACACTCTTGGCATAATCTTTACATCTCTACATTATCAGTCCATTCCAAAATATTTCTGAAACATCAACACTAAAACATCAAAATATGGCTAAAAATATTGCAGAGCAAATTGTAGAAATGCTCGAAAACGCCAATGTGAAAAGAATTTATGCCGTTACAGGCGACAGTTTAAACCATTTAAATATAGCCGTTAAAAAAAGCAGCATCGAATGGATTCACGTAAGGCACGAAGAAGCCGGAGCTTATGCAGCAGCTGCGGAAGCGGAACTGGATGGTTTTGCGGTTTGCGCGGGAAGCTGCGGACCGGGACACGTTCATTTAATCAATGGGGTTTATGAAGCGCACCGTTCTCATGTTCCGATGTTGGTTATTGCTTCCACGATTCCAAGTGAAGAAATGGGGATGGATTATTTTCAGGAGACCAACACCATTAAGTTATTCGACGATTGCAGTCATTACAACCAAATGATTACAAGACCGGAACAGGTTCAGCGAACGGTACAGACGGCTATTCAGCATGCAATTTCCAAAAAAGGCGTTGCCGTAATCGGTCTTCCGGGAGACGTTTCGGAACTGGATGCGGAAGAAGCGGTGACTTCCAATAAAATTTTCAGAACAAATCCTGTTATTCGTCCTTCAGATGAAGAATTAAAAGAACTCGCAGATTTAATCAACGACAGTAAAAAAGTAACGATCTATTGCGGAATCGGCGCGGAAAATGCCAATCCGGAAGTTGTGGAACTTTCAAAATATTTAAAAGCTCCGGTGGGATATTCTTTCCGCGGAAAAATGTCTATTCAACCCAATAATCCCAATGAAGTCGGATTAACCGGACTTCTGGGACTTCCTTCAGCTTATCATGCCATGCACGAAGCCGATCTTCTGATTCTTCTGGGGACAGATTTTCCTTACGAGAAATTTATGCCCGTCAAAAATAAAATTGTACAAATTGATGAAGCCCCTGAACGATTGGGAAGAAGAGCAAAACTGGAACTGGGATTAACGGGCGATGTAAAAGAAACCATCAAAGCACTTTTACCATTATTGAAAGAAAAAACAGACAGTAATTTCCTTAAACAGCAGCTTGAGTTTTATGAAAAGGTTAAAGAAAATCAGCTAACCTACGTGAAAGATCCGGGAACCGAAAACGCCATTCAGCCGGAATTTGTTACCCATACTTTGGATAAACTGACAAAGAAAGATGCCATTTTTACGGTAGATACAGGAATGTGCTGTGTTTGGGGTGCGAGATACATCACAGGAACCGGAGAACGGAAAATGCTCGGTTCTTTTAATCACGGTTCGATGGCGAATGCGATGCCGATGGCAATTGGAGCGTCTTTAGCGTATCCTGAAAGGCAGGTTGTAGCTTTATGCGGCGACGGAGGTTTATCCATGCTTTTGGGAGATATGGCAACGATTTTTCAGTATAAACTACCAGTGAAAATTATTGTGTTCAATAACCGGTCTTTAGGAATGGTAAAACTGGAAATGGAAGTCGGAGGAATGCCGGACAATGAAACGGATATGGTTAATCCGGATTTTGCAATGATTGCCCAAGCAATGGGATATCCCGGAAAAAATGTAAATAAACCTGAAGATGTGGAAGCTGCCATTAAAGAATGTCTTAATTATAACGGTCCTTATCTTTTAAATATTTTTACCAATCCGAATGCACTGGCTTTACCGCCGAAAATTGAAGCCGCGCAGGTTTTAGGAATGACAAAATCCATGGCTCAACTCATGTTGGGTGGAAAAATGGAAGAAGCGCTCGACACTGTGAAAAGCAATTACAAACACATTAAAGATCTATTGTAATATCCATCATCAGATAATGCTTTTCTCTCATTGGTTTAAGTATTATCTTTGTTTAAGTAAATTTAATTTTAATGAAAAATCCTATGAGAACGATACTGATACTTCTTACGTTTTTTGCATCAAATTTTGCTTTTGCCCAATTTAATGATGTAGAAGAAAGAGACGATAATTTTATGACTGAGAACAATAAAAATATTCTCAAAATAGATATAAAAGAGCCCCTGTTGCAGGTAGCCGTAAAAAACTGTAACGATTTTAAGGCGGCAAGTTTCGAAGGCGGAATTCCCGCTTACAAAGAAATGCTGAGAAAATATATGTACGATTACCTGAATACAGATTTCTATGTGCTGAATGGTGATTTCACATTTACCCTTACCGTAGACCAAAACGGAAAAGTCACCAATATCGAAGGAAGCCCGAAAGTTTCAAACAGTCAGGTGTTTTTTGATGATATGAAATATGTCGTAAGAAGAATCAAGAAAAACTGGATTCCTGCAAGCTGCAACGGACAGCCTGTAACATCTCAGGTCAAAATAAAAATGAATCTGTCTTCCATTGCAACAGATGTATAAGACAACTTTTAATAACCATGAAAAAATATCTTTTAATTTTACCTTTATTGCTTATTGGCGGTAAAGGCTTTTCTCAGGAAAATACAACTCAGGTTCAGCAGACAGCGGAAAATTATCAGAAAGCAGAATTTCCGGGAGGCGATCAGGCATTTCAGAAAGAATTCATGAATATGGTTCATGCCTATATCGATATGGCTCTGTATGCCATTCAGGGAAAAGTTACCTTTGTGTTTAATATTGATTCCAGAGGAAAAATCAGCCAGATCGATGTTCTTCCGAAATTCAAAAACAATGAAATGTTTATCGACGATATGAAATATGCGGCGAAAAAAGTAAAAGGAAAATGGACTCCCGCAAAGAAAAACGGCGTTCCGGTCGATTCAAAATTTGTTATGAAGGTGAATTTCAGTACGAATACTTATGATCATGATTAGAAAATTATTTCCATTTATTATTTTATTGTGTTTTTCATCTGTCTGTGCGCAAATCAGTAATGCTTACTATTCCGTAGGTGAAGAAGCTTACAAAGGGGGGGCTGAAAAGATGTATCAGGATATCCACGATGTAATGACAAGAAAAAATCTTCAGAAATGTCCTAAAAACGAGTATTTTTATGTCAAACTAAGAATAGATCGCACAGGAAAACCGGGACTTATACAAGACAAGCGAACAAAAGAGTTTATGCAAAAATCTCCGTGTGCATATGATTATGTGATAAAAACACTCGGTGAGCTTCACGATTGGATTCCCAGTAAAAACGTAACGCTTTCGGATGGTACACTTTATGAATTTCCGTTTTTTCCTAATGATTTGGTTGGAGATAATTACAAAAAAGATTATAATGCAAAAGAACAGACAGAAAAGGCATCCTATGAAGGAGGGACTGATGCTTTCAGAAAGGAACTTGCTTATTTAATCGGGGAATATCTTGCAGATTTGTACAAGCCGGAGGGGGTTTTTGAATTATCTTTTACGGTAAATGAAAACGGTAGAGCATCGGATTTTGATATTTTTCCCAAATCTCCCTCATCTGAACAGTTTGTGAAAGATATAAATACAATTACTAAAAGAATGAAGGACAAGTGGACCCCTGCAAAATTCAGAGGACAAAATATTTCTTCAAGAAATGTAATTAAAATAAGATTCAGAAATGATTAACTCCTGACATTCTGTCACAATATTTTGTATCTTTGCAAATTCAATAAGTTCAGAATTTAATGTTTTGAGTTCAAACCGGTATGTGTAGAACCTTAGACGTTAAATTTTAAACCTCAAATTCGATTATCGTGCAGGAAAAATATATAGACGAAACAAAACAGGGAGAAGCTTTTGCCATTGCGGAAAAAGCAGAAAACTCAAAGAAATTATTCTTGGAGAGCTACGGTTGTCAGATGAATTTCTCTGACTCTGAGATTGTTGCATCCATACTTAATGAGCAGGGGTATAATACCACTTTAAAAGCGGAAGAAGCAGATTTAATTCTTTTAAACACCTGTTCTATCCGTGAAAAAGCAGAACAAACGGTAAGAATGCGTCTTTCACAGTTCAAAAACCTGAAAAAAGAAAAACCGAACATGACGGTTGGAGTTTTGGGCTGCATGGCAGAAAGACTGAAAACCAAATTCTTAGAAGAAGAACAGTTGGTGGATCTTGTGGTTGGTCCCGATGCATACAGAGACTTGCCTAACCTTTTAAAAGAAACTGAAGACGGAAGAGATGCCATCAACGTAATCCTTTCCAAAGAAGAAACATATGCAGATATCAATCCTGTTCGTTTAGGCGGAAATGGGGTTACGGCTTTTGTAACGATTACAAGAGGCTGCGATAATATGTGTACGTTCTGCGTTGTTCCTTTCACAAGAGGAAGAGAAAGAAGCCGTGATCCGCATTCTATTCTGGATGAATGTAAAAGTCTTTGGGAAAGCGGGTATAAAGAAATTACCTTATTAGGACAAAACGTAGATTCTTACCTTTGGTATGGAGGCGGTCCTAAAAAAGATTTCGCCAAAGCATCAGAAATGCAGAAAGCTACAGCCGTGAATTTTGCCCAGTTGCTTGATCTGGTTGCAAAAGCCGTTCCTGAAGTGAGAATCCGTTTCTCTACTTCCAATCCGCAGGATATGAGTTTGGATGTATTCAGAATGATGGCAAAACACGATAACATCTGTAAATACGTTCACCTTCCGGTTCAGAGCGGAAGCAACAATATGCTGGAAGCCATGAACAGACAGCACACCCGCGAAGAATATTTAGATTTAATTAAAAAAGCAAAAGAAATCGTTCCCGAAGTTGCTTTTTCTCAGGATATGATCGTCGGTTTCTGCAACGAAACAGAAGAAGATCACCAAGGTACATTAAGCTTAATGAGAGAAGTGGAATACGACTACGGTTATATGTTCGCTTACTCAGAAAGACCGGGAACTCCCGCTCACAAAAAGATGGAGGACAATATTCCGGCAGACGTTAAACAGAGACGTTTGGCAGAAGTCATTGCCTTACAGGGAGAACTGTCCAGAAAAAGAATGAAATCTTATGTAGGAAGAGTTCACCAGATTTTAATTGAAGGAATTTCCAAAAAGAACGAAAACCAGTGGAAAGGAAGAAACTCCCAGAATGCAGTTTGCGTTTTCGATAAACTGGAAGGTCAGAAAATTGGTGACATTGTGGACGTTTTTGTTTTTGACAATACACAGGGCACACTTTTAGGGGAAACGGTAAAGTAATTTATTGGGCAGCTTAGAACTTTGTTCATAGCTTTCGATTAAAGCCTTCGCTTTTATCTCATGTATGCCTTCCGTTCCTGCTTTTTTATTTTTTTGGAAAAATAAAAAGAGCTCCATTCAAGTCGGGCTGCGTGCATCTCAATAGTGAGTAAGTTTTAATATAAAATTGAGAATACTCTTTCAAAATGAAAGATTTACAAAATACACAACTTTTACAAAATATTTCTTCATTACTCGATAATGCAAGAAAAAAAGTTGCTGTAGCTGTAAATCAGACCATCGTTCTTACCTATTATGAAATAGGAAGAATGATTGTTGAAGATGAACAGAATGGAGAAAACAGAGCAGAATATGGAAAAGCTGTTCTTAAAGATTTGTCATTACATCTTACAGAAAGATTTGGTAAGGGGTTTTCTGTTTCAAATCTTAAACAAATTAGGCAATTTTATATTGTCTATTCAAAAGGACAAACACTGTCTGACGAATCGGGAGTAATAACAAATCAAAAACCAGCCCGGCAAGATTCTATAAAATTCAACCTTTCATGGTCTCATTATTTGAAGTTAATGAGAATCACTGATATTAATGAAAGGAGGTTCTACGAAATTGAAAGTTATAAAAACAACTGGAGCCTAAGAGAATTGCAGATACAGTATGATTCTGCTTTATATGCAAGACTGTCTTTAAGCAAAAATAAAGAAGAGATTCTTCAGCTTGCTGAAAAAGGACAAATTATAGAAAAGTCCAAAGACCTCATCAAAGATCCTTATGTTTTGGAATTTCTGGGGTTGTCTGAAAAGCCTCATTATTCTGAAAAAGAATTAGAATCTGAATTAATTGATAAACTTGAACATTTTCTTCTGGAATTAGGAACCGGATTTACCTTTGTTGCAAGACAGGACAGAATAACCTTTGATGAAAAGCAATTCCGTATAGATTTGGTGTTTTACAACAGAGTTTTGAGATGTTTTGTCTTAATTGATTTAAAAATCGGCGAACTCAAACATCAGGATATCGGGCAAATGCAGATGTACGTCAACTATTACGATAGAGAAAAACGCCTTGAAGGTGAAAATAAAACCATAGTCATTATTCTTTGTCAGGATAAAAGTGAAGCTTTGGTAAGATATACTTTACCGGAAGATAACGAACAGATTTTTGCAAGTAAATATTTTACCATATTGCCAAGTAAACAAGATTTTATTAACATTTTAAACTCAGACAATGGAAAAATTTCATAAATATTGCCTAAGTGTATTGTTGGTAATAATCTGCAGCAATATTTCGGCTCAAATTTCCAACGGAACAGCCGAAAGTGAAGACTGTAAACAGCTTTATGAGCTTTATAACCGGATTTTAAATCAGGGTTGTGAAGATTTACAGGAAACCTGTACAAAAGAAAATCCTGTACAGAATATAACGATCAATCAAAAGCATCCTGCAATTGATCTTATCGGTAAAATTTTCTTCCATAAACAAAAGAACAATTTTCATCACGATAAAACAGGAACCGATTTTTATGATAAAGAAAAACATGATCAGCTCCTGAAAAATTTTGAAAAGAACAGCAGAGAAACGCTCTTCGCTGAAATTTTATATTTTAAAACCAGAGTTTCAAAAGTCAGAAATAAAGATTATTTGGACGTTGTAAGTTAAATTTAAACTCAATTATTTTTAAACTAAACAGCAGATTTACAATTAATTAATGTAAATCATATTCAAATCAATAATCTAAAAATTTACTTATGAGCAACGAGCTTCAAAATATAAAAAACCGTTTCGGAATTATCGGAAACTTTCCGGCTTTAAACCGTGCTTTGGAAAAAGCCATACAGGTCGCACCAACCGACATTTCAGTCCTTGTTATCGGGGAAAGTGGAGTGGGGAAAGAATTTATTCCGAAAATTATCCATTCAGAATCCAAAAGGAAACATCAGCCTTATATTGTCGTTAACTGTGGAGCAATTCCGGAAGGAACGATTGATTCTGAACTGTTCGGACACGAAAAAGGAGCATTTACAGGAGCTACAGCAACCAGAAAAGGATATTTTGAGGTTGCCGATGGCGGAACGATCTTTTTAGATGAGGTGGGAGAGCTTCCTTTACAGACCCAGGTTCGTTTACTTCGTGTCTTGGAAAGCGGCGAATTTATGAAAGTAGGTTCTTCACAGGTTCAGAAAACCAATGTAAGAATTGTCGCTGCAACAAATGTGAACATGATGAAGGCAATTCAGGACGGAAGATTCCGGGAAGATCTTTATTACCGTCTCAATACAGTGCAGATCGATATGCCGCCTTTGCGTGAAAGAAAAGGGGATATTCATTTGCTTTTCAGAAAATTTGCCATCGATTTTGCTGAAAAATACAGAATGCCGGAACTTGAACTTGAGCCAAGTGCGGTACATTACATCGAAAATTATACGTTTCCCGGAAATATTCGTCAGTTGAGAAACCTGGTGGAGCAAATGACGGTCGTAGAAAGGAACAGACACGTAGCCGTTGAAAAACTGGCGGAATATATTCCCATGGAATCACACCTTCCCATGGTTGTCAATACACCAAATACGCCAAAGCAGAACGATTTCGGAAGCGAAAGAGAAATCATGTACAAAATTCTATTTGACATGAGAAACGATATTAATGATTTAAAATCCTTAACTTCGGAATTGATAAAAAATCGCGGAACATCTGATTTGAGCAGTCACGAGAAAAATTTAATCAACAGAATTTATACTCCTGAAACACAGCAGAATGTGGCTCCCGGTTCTTTACTGTATTTTGAAAACAATAATAATCATAATCCGGTAGTTCAGAATCCGACAATTATTTCAGAGCCGGACAACAGCTACGAAGATATTGAAGATATTGAAATTGAAGAAAACAGACCCGAATCTTTATCCCTTCAGAATAATGAAAAAGATCTGATTATCAAAGCATTGGAGAAACATAAAGGAAGAAGAAACAAAGCGGCAGACGAACTGGGAATTTCCCAAAGAACTTTATACAGAAAAATAAAACAGTATAACTTAGAAGAATAATAAACTAAAAATTAAATCATGGTGAAAATTAATGCAAAACCGGTCAATTTCAAATTAGGAGATTACATCAGCGACGGATACGAATTCTACAAAGCAAATTTTGGAAATTTGTTGGGCGCTTTCTTCCTCGCAATGATCATGTCAATCATTCCTTTTTGCGGACTTTTGGCAGTGGGAAATTTTTATAAATATTGCCGTGATTTAAGAGCCGGAAGACAGGTAAGCGCAGGAGATATTTTCAATTTTGATAATTTCACGCCTTACTTTATGATTCAGCTTATTTTATTCGCCGGAATAATGGTCGTTTATATTCCCATGATTATCATGATGGTCGCAATGGGAGAACAGGATCCTTCAACCGGGGCTCCTGCTGTTTTTTTCATTTATATGTTCTTTGTGTATGTTGGGATTTTATTCGTAGCCCTGAAAGGTTTTTATATGCCCGCTTTAATTTCCCTTGCAGGAGTTACAGAGATTAAACAGGCATGGAAAATCTCTTCGGTGATGAGTAAAGGAAACCTTTGGTCCATCTTTTTATATTCACTGGCGGTAGGATTTTTATCTCAGTTAGGAGTTATAGCATGTTTTATTGGCTTGATTTTTACAATACCATTTGCCTATGCTTCTCACTATTTTGCCTATGAAGATGCATTGAAGCAGGTTACTTATGATGAAATTCAGGAAATTGGAATTAAAAATGAATTTTAAAATTAAAAATATTAAAATAGGACAGCCGAAATTTTGGCTTTTAGTACTGTGCTTATCAGTGCTGAACTCGTGTTACAGTTTTACGGGATCATCTCTTAAAGATGAAAAAACAATTCAGATCAATGAATTTCCCAACAATGCTCCTTTGGTAAACCCTACATTGTCACAGCAGTTTTCTACGGATATCCAGAACAGATTCCTTCAGAGAACCACTTTGAAAGGGACGAAGGAAAATCCGGACATTCTGGTAGAAGGTGAGATTACAGATTATTCCATTACACCCACAACTATTGGTTCCAATACGGTTACCAACCAAAGTACAGGAGGAGTGGTACAGGAATCCCAGAATAAACTTACCATCACGGTAAAAGTTCATTACGAGAACAAACTTCATCCGGAGTTAAGTTTCGACCGAACATACAGTGATGAGGCAGTGTTCAACAGCAATCTTTCCCAGTCTCAGATCGAATCTTCACAGGTGAAAATTGCAACGGACAGAATTATAAACAAGATATTTAACGATATTGTAGCGAATTGGTAAGATGAATCATAGAGTTTTAGAATTATTAAAGACCCCGAAAAACATTCAGTCAGAGGATCTCCATCTTCTGAAAGAAGAGATTAATTCTTTTCCCTATATTCAGAATATCAGAGCGTTGTATTTGTATGGGGTGCATTTGTATGATAAAGACAATTATCAGAAAGTACTTTCTACAACAGCCGCTTATACCACAGATAAAAAAATCCTTTATCAGCTGATTAACGGTAAAATTCAGCAGAAACCAAAACCTGAAATAAAACAGGAACAGGTAAAGGAAAAAAATATTCCTTCAGAAAATCCGCTTAAGATTTTGTATCAGGCAAAAGCGGGAGGTTTTCCGCTTAAAAGAGAGGAAAATCCTATCATTGAACCTCAACCGGAAATTGTTGAAGAACCAGTATCGGAAATCGTTAAGCCCGAAGAAGAACCCCGTATTCTTCCGGCTCCGAGAGAAGAAATTAAGCATCTTTACATCAATGGAGAGCGAAACAGAATTCTGTTCGAAGGAGAAGAAAATTTTCTTGAAGATGATACTTTTGAAACAATTGATCTCGAATCTACACTGGAATCCGGTTCTATCGTAACCCAGAAAGCTGAGAAAAAAGAAGAGTCTGCTTCGGAAGAAAAGCCGACTGAAAATATTCCGGCTGTAAAAGAAAATGAGGAATTCATTCCTGAAACTACAGTTGAAGAAGAAAACGTAAATTCTGAAGCTGAACAAGAGGAAACTTCAGATAACTCAGAGTCGGAATCTTCTAAAGAGGAAACTGTATCCGAGATTCAGATTCAGGAAGAAGAAAATAAATCAACAGAAGAGCAGTCTGATCATATTTCAGATGAAGCTGAAAACGAAGAGCTAAAACCGGCGGAAGAAATTTCAGAATTCACCCCTGAAACCATTGTTGAAGAGGAAAATCTAAATGCTGAAACTGAAAAAGAAGAAGTTGAAGACCTGTCAGAATTAAGCTTCCATGAAACAGAAGCTTTCCTTCCGGAAGTACAGGTCTCTGCAAATGAATCTGTTGGAGAACCAAAAAATGAAAGCAGCCAGTCTGAAAATTCAGAAATAATTTCTTCAGAAGAGTCCGCAGAATTTACGCCTGAAACCATTATTGATGAAGATGAAATTTCATCCGAGAAAGAAGAAAAGGTTGTTCAGAATGATGCTGAACTAAGCTTCCACGGAACAGAATCTTTCCTTCCGGAAGTGAAAATTCAGGCAAATACAGAAGAAAAAATTACGGAAGCTCCTCAGCTTAACCTCAATAAACATGAAGACGAAATGCGCCGTCTCATTGAGGAAGTGGAGAAAAAGATGAAAGAAAAAGCGGCTGCGGAAGAATATAAAAAAGAAGAAGAGCCTGAAAATATCGGTCACGACATCAGTTTTGCCGAAACCCAAAGTTTTGAAGTAAAACCTGTTGAAACGGAAACTCAGGAAGAAATTAGAACGGAAAATCCAGTAGCAGAAAACAGTTCTGAACAGACAGAGGAACCAAAAGCCGAAGTCAGTGAAGAAAAAGAAGAAGTTCCGGCAAAAGAAGAAGAAGCGGAAGTTCAGTCTGCGTGGAAACCAATGTCTTTTGATTCCAATCTTCTGGATTCTCTGATCAGTAAATCTCCCGAAGTTCCTCAGCCTAAAACTGAAGAGCTTAAAACAGATGAAGCTGTGGAAATTCAGCAGCCGGAGATTGCAGAGCAGGAGCAAGTTGCAGAAGCCGAAACTGAATCGGATTTCGACGAAGAAAGCATCGTGTCTGAAATTTCAGAAGAAACAACTGAACAAAATACCGATGAAGATGTTTCTGAGAATTCAGAAGAAAATAAAGAGGAAGTTCCGGTAATGAACGTTTCGTTTTTCGGATCGGGATGGACGATTCCTCAACCAGAAAAAGAAAAAATGACAGAAGAACCCAAACAGGAAAGCAAAGAAGAAAAAACAGTTGAAATTCCTGTGGAAAAACCTGCAAAAACAACCAAACCGAATGTCTTCGACAGCAATGTTCCGGGATTCATCAATACATGGCAAAGCTGGCTGAAAATCGACAGAACGGAAGAAAAACCTAAAGAGGAGAAACCCGATCTGAAAACAAAAGTGATTGAGACTTTTATCGAAAACAATCCGAGAATCAGTCAGTTAAAAGAAGAAAGTACCTTTGTCGTGAAAGAAAAAGGAGACGATATCTCGCATTTGATGACAGAAACACTGGCAAATCTTTATTTTGAACAGAAATTATACACCAAAGCCATAAAAGCATTTGAAATTCTGATCAAGAAAACCCCTGAAAAGAAAAAATATTACGAAGGTAAAATTCAGGAAATTAAAGATTTCAGAACCAAAGGATAACCTAAAAACGAAACAATGAGCTTATTGTCTATTAACGCTTTTCATATCCTTTTTGGTGCGGTTGCGGTCATCATCTTATACATTGCGGCAATTGCTGTTCTCTTGAGAACAAAATCTGGAATTCTGCCTTATATGGCGTTAATCCTTTTTCCCGTCATAGGTCCTTTAGGAATTCTTCTTGGAAATTATAACAGGAAAATAAAATAAATAAAAGAGCGGAAAATTTTTCCGCTCTTTTGCTTTTATGTCTGTTGAGAAAGTTCTTTATTTTTCCTGAATTTCCGCCACAATCTTCGTCCGAACACGATAACACCTATAACGATTATAATAGCGCAGATTCCTGCAATAATTGGAGCGACCATCGCTAAAAAAGCCATGATTCCCGCTCCGGCTGTTTCTGCGGTTCCGACGACGGAATTTCCCAAACCTCCCGTTGTTACCGTAGATGCAGCCCGAAGTCCCGCAAATCCAGAACTGATGGTGCCTGCGGTTCCGCCTCCCGCAATTAAAGCTAAAGCCCACTGTGGAAAAGTTCCCAGATCTGCAAACTGACTGGCAAACAAAACAGAACCCGCAATCGTCGCCATCGGAACAGAAATCGTGTCCAGCAAATGGTCTATAAAAGGAATGTAATAGGCTAAAATTTCTACAATGGTTGCAATTCCTGTTGTGATTAAAGTGGGAAGTCCGGAAAGCCATTCAAAATTTTCGCTCATGGGAATCCAGTGCATATAAGAAGCAAGACTTACGGCAAACATCGGAAGAAATACCCGGAATCCGCTTGCTGCAGCCAGTCCGATACCAATAAACGCACTCAGAAGATAGGGTAAATAAGGAACGTTGTCTAACATGTTAATTTTCAGATTGATTGTTTTCCCGAAGGTACAAAAAAATAAATTCTGAGAAATTTTCTGATAAAAATACTGTGAATGAAATTCAACTTAAAAAATAAACGAAAAAATAAGCGATAGAAAAGATTAAGACTTCTTCTGAGCCTGACAAAGCTTAATAAACTGTGCCTCTACATCCTGAAATTTTTCGGGCATTTCCGGAGATGCCCAAAACATCATCGCCATTGTTTTATCGCCGAAAGCCTCTTTAAAAAGATCTTTATTCAGACGGTAACATTCTCTTAAAAGCCTTTTGATACGGTTTCTGTGAACCGCTTTTTTAAAATATTTTTTGGAAACCGAAACCGCAAATTTCGTGCTTTCAACAGGTGTTGTCGGTTTGTTTTTAAGAATAATGATTCTCAGATTCCCATTCGTTCTCCATTTACCTTTTTCGAAAAGTAAAGAGATCTCGGTATTTTTCTTGAGTTTTTCGGCTCTGGGATATCTGAAGTTTGTCATTTACGGACTGTAAAGATAGGATTTGTATGATGTTTTTCCCACAGATTTTAAAAATTCAGGCAAAAATATCCGAAACTTTCGCAAAATCTGCGGGAAAAAATTAATTTTTCTTGGTTAAATAATTGATGACTTCCGCTGCGGCATACAACCCGAAAATTGCAGGAATAAAGCTGATGGTTCCATAAAAAGACCGTTTATAATTCGTTCCGTCCGTCATTTTTAAACTGTCGTCTTTTTGCAGCTCATCAGAAAAAACACATTTAAATCCTTTGTTTATTTTTTCTTTTCGAAGCCTTTTTCTTACCTGTTTTGCGAGATAGCAGTTCTGGGTTTTGCTGATGTCTTTCACCATTACTTTGCTCGGATCTGTTTTTCCTCCGGCTCCCATGGAACTCACAAGTTTTATTTTTCTCTTTTTTGCCGCTTTTATAAGGCAAAGCTTAGGCGTTACACTGTCGATACAGTCCAGAACATAATCAAACTTTCCGTTGTCAAGAATTTCTTCCATTCTTTCAGGATTCAGGAATTCGTTGATTTTGATGAGGTTAAGTTTCGGATTAATATCCAACAACCTTTCGGCAACTACTTCTACTTTGTGTTTTCCTACTGTAGAATGCAAAGCGGGTAACTGTCTGTTAATGTTTGTAATATCTACCGTATCGCCGTCCACAATCGTCATGTTTCCGACTCCGGCTCTTGCAAGAAATTCTGCAGCAAAAGAACCGACACCACCCAAACCGACAACAAGAACTGTTGCTTTATTCAACTTTTCCAAACCTTCCTCCTTTACGAGAAGCTCCGTTCTTTCCAACCAGTATTTATCCATTTTTTATTGTCTCTAAATTTTCTGCAATCTGTTTGTTTAAATTTTCCAGCGAAATTCCCTTTATTTCAGATACTTTCTTATACAATTCTTCGAGGCTGAAATCGTCATTGTCGGTTTCCAGAAAGATTTTATCTAAAGGAGTAATTTTCAAAGTATTTTGCAAAGATAAATTATACAAAACCGCTTTTCCAAAACTCAGGTAAAAATTATTTTTCATAAGATCTTCCGCAATCCTTTCCTTTTTATTAAAACCATGAATAATCATGGGTTGTTCTGCATTTTTTTTAAAAGAAATCACTTCATAAAATTTTCTTACACAATGAATGATCATCGGCTTTTTTACTTCATTCGCAAATTGTATCTGTCTTAAGAAAACTTCTTCCTGAATCTTCTGATCAGTCTCTACGAAAGAATCCAGACCGCATTCTCCAATCGCGAAACAGTTTTCAGACACCCTATTTTTCATCCATTCAAACTGCCTGTCAACAGCATTCACATCAATATCTTTCGGATGTATGCCTATTGAGTACGGAATATCGGTCGGAATCTGTTCAATATCCAGATTGTAAATTCCGTTTGGCATATTTTTCTTATGATGATGAAAATCAAAAAAATCCATTCATCAAAATTACTATTAATTTAGATTTAACGTAAATTTCTTAAACGAACGTTTATAAATCTGTTAAAAATTTCTTAACTTTACTCAAAGTGCACTTCATGAAGAAAAAATTTACAGAAAAGCAAATACATATTTTAGATATCGCGGAAGAGCTTATTGCAAAAAAAGGATATGAGGGAACCTCCGTAAGAGATATTTGTTCAAAGGCAAATATCAACGTCGCGATGATCTCCTATTATTTTGGCTCGAAGGAAAAGATGATGTCGTATCTTTATCAGTACAGGGTTTTAAAAACAAGAGAGACTTTTTCAGAATTTGCAGATACCATTAAAGACGGAAAACCGGAGATGCAGCTGAAAGAAATTATTAAATATATTGTTTCCCAGTTATTTAAATATAATTACTTCCATGGGTTTGTTACGCAGGAGCTTCGCCACACAGAAAATTTAAAAGATGAACTGCTCGATTTTTATCAGCTCTTCGTTAAAAAATTAGATGAAGTCATTAAAAAAGGAGTGGCTTCAGGCGTTTTTACCTTTACTCCCAAACCGGAAGATATTTTAACAACCATTATCGGTTCCACTTTATTTGTGATCCGCAACAGGAATTTTTATGAACTGTATGTTCCTAACAAAAGCGAGGAAACCTATGCTAAAGAAGCCGAGAAAAAAGTGAGAATGAATCTTTTAATGACGGTTTTTGCCATTTTGGGATACGCTGCAGACTAAAATTACGTTAAATAATCATAAAAAAAAATCTATTGGCAAAAAAGTTATATTTTTGCAAATTAGTAAATCGGCTGTGTAATCCGAAAACTGTTGAACTTTTTATATGAAAAAATATATTTTAGGTATTTTTACTGTAGCAGTAGTAGCTTCTTGCGTAAGTAAGCAGGAAAGAGCAATGAAAAGTGCGGATAAAAATCTTATCTTAAAAACTGCCAATGAAAACTTTGCTAAAAAGAAGTGGAAAAACGCTTTGGCACTTTACGACAGGCTTCCGAACCTTGTTGCAGGAACAGATGATGCTCCCAATGTGGTTTTTAATTCTGCGTATGCGAATTATTACGACAAAAACTACAGATTAGCGGGAAATCAGTTTAAAAATTTCGCAATCAGCTTTCCTCAGGATAAAAGAAGAGAAGAAGCGGCATATATGTCTGCTTTGTGTTATTATGAGGGATCAATGGATTACAATCTGGATCAGTCTACAACACAGACGGCAATTAATGAGCTTCAGGACTTCCTGAACAATTATCCGAATTCAGAAAGATCTAAAAACATCAATACCCTTATTGACGAATTGTCTTACAAGCTTGAATTCAAAGCGTACGAAAATGCAAGACAGTACTACAAAATGGCAGAATACAAAGCAGCCAATGTAGCATTTGAAAACGTTCTGGAAGATTTTCCGAGTACCAAACTTCGTCCGCAGATTTACGATTATATTGTAAAATCCCGTTACGAACTGGCAACAAAATCGGTGTATGATCTTAAAGATGAGCGTATAGAAAGCGCATTGTCTTTCACAAGACAGATCGAAAAAGAAATGCCGAACACGGAAGTTTCTAAAACAGCTTTGGAAATCAGAAGCAAGCTTGAAAAAGAAAAGAAAGATTTTGTCGTAGTTAAGAAAAATACGGAGGCGAGAATTGCAGCTTTAACGGAGAGACAGAAAAAGCTGGAAGCTCAGAATGCAGAAAAGGCAAAAACAATTCAGCAGGAGAAAGATCAGATCGATGCAGAAAAGAAAGCAATGCAGATCCAGAGGGACAGTGCAGCGATTAGCACACCTCCGCCGGCGGCGACTTTCAAAATTAAAAGATAATTCGTAAATTTGCGAACTTAAATAAAATTAATATTCTCAAAATGAGTGTAAAAGATACAAAAGCAGAAGTAAATACCATTACTTACGATAAGGATAAGATTGAAGACAAAGTAGGCTCAATCTACGAAGCGATTGTTATCATGGGAAAAAGAGCAGAGCAGATCAACGCTGAAATTCGTACAGAACTTCACAATAAGCTAGACGAGTTTGCTGTTCATAATTCTACATTGGAAGAAGTTTTCGAAAACAGAGAACAGATCGAGATCTCTAAACATTACGAAAAACTTCCAAAGCCGACTTCTATTGCAATCGAAGAATGGCTGAACGAAGATGTGTACTTCAGAAAGACTGAAGAGAGAAAATAAAAATCAGTGTATTTTTTATATATGAAGGTCATAAGGAAATCTTTTTCTTTATGACCTTTGTTGTTTGGACGGCTTTGTGAGAAAAAATAAGTAATTTAGTATTCTTAAAAATTAAAATTGAATGAGTCTTTCCGGTAAAAAAATTCTTATCGCGATTTCCGGAGGAATTGCAGCCTATAAAATTCATTTTCTGATCAGAGATTTTGTGAAAAAAGGAGCCAAAGTTCAGGTGATTATGACGCCTGATGCAGAACATTTCGTTACCAAGCTCAGTATTTCCACTTTATCCAAAAATCCGGTGTACTCAGATTTTTACAGCCATAACGGCACATGGAACAGCCATGTTGAAATGGCTTTGTGGGCAGATGTAATGGTTGTTGCGCCCTGTACAGCAGGGACATTGTCTAAAATGGTTCACGGATTATGCGATAATCTTGTGATTGCAACCTATATGTCTGCAAAATGCCCTGTTTTTATTGCGCCTGCAATGGATCTGGATATGTATGCACATCCGTCCACAACCAGAAATCTGGAATTGGCAGAAAGTTTCGGACACCATATTATTCCGGCGGAAAGCGGCGAACTGGCAAGCGGATTAATCGGGCAGGGAAGAATGGCAGAACCGGAAACCATTGCAAAATCAATTGAAGATTTTTTTGATTCTGAAACTGAAAAAACATTAGCTGGAAAAACCGTTTTAATTACAGCCGGACCAACATATGAAGCCATTGATCCTGTGAGATTCATCGGGAATCATTCCTCTGGCAAAATGGGCTTTTCTCTGGCGGAACAAGCTGCTAAAAGAGGCGCAAAAGTAATTTTAATTTCCGGACCGAGTGCTCAGAAAATCAATAACGAAAATGTTGAGCTGCATAAGGTAACCTCAGCAAAAGAAATGTTATCCAAAGTTCTGGAGTTTTACGATACAACAGACATCGGAATTGCGAGTGCAGCCGTTGCAGATTACGCTCCGAAAGAGATCGCCAAAGAAAAAATTAAAAAGAATGACGAAAATTTAACGATTGAACTGGTTAAAAATCCGGACATTCTTAAAACAATGGGCGAAAAGAAAACCCATCAGTTTTTAGTCGGTTTTGCATTGGAAACTCAGAACGAAGAGGAAAATGCCAAAGGAAAGCTGGAAAAGAAAAATCTGGATATGATCGTTCTTAATTCGCTTCGTGATGAAGGAGCCGGTTTTAAAAATGATACCAATAAAATAAAAATATTTACCAAAACGGGAAAAACAGAATTTGATCTGAAATCTAAAGAAGAGGTAGCGAAAGATATTTTGGATTTCGTTGAGGAGCAACTTTTAAAATAAATTGATCTTACCTTATTATGATGAATTCTTAGGGCTGCCTTTTGGGAAAATATTCTCAATAGCTCAAAAAGAGTATCACAACCCGTTTTTCATTATTCTGTCTGCGGTTTTAGGTAAAATTTTATGGATAAATTTCAGCAGTTTGGTTTTACCAATGTAGCTTTCCCATTTGTCTGACTTGAAATTCCGCATAAATTCATCAACAAGCTTTTCAGGAGTAATTTTTGATTTTCCTCGTCCTTCTGTCATAGGTGTGTCAATTAAAGCAGGAATAATTTCAAAAACTTTGATCCCTGTTTCTTCTAATTGATAGCGCAGTGTTTTAGTAAAACTATGCATTGCCGATTTTGTGGCACAATAAACAGAAGCTGATTTTTTTGGGGAGATAAAAAGTCCGCTGCTTACATTGATGACTGCGCTATTTTTGTTTTTCAGAAGTAAGGGCAATAAAAATCCGGTCAACTTTACAGGAGCTGTAAAATTGGTTGAAATTTCATATTCTATTTTATCAGCAAGTTCTTTTTCTTCAATAAAACTGTAGTTGAACTGAACGGCTGCATTATTGATCAGAATATTTAAATCCGAATGGTGTTTTTCGATAAACAAAACCAGCTCTGCTAAAGAATTTTCATAGGTTAAATCTCCCTCAAAAACTATAATTTCCGGAAATTCAGCTTTGATCTGTTCCAATTTGGCAAGATTTCTTCCTGTAATGATCACGGTATTGTTCATTAATAAGAAATGTTTTGCTAAAGCAAGCCCAATTCCTGATGAACCGCCTGTGATTAAAATGGTATTTCCGGTTGCCGTCATTTCTTTTCTTGTTTAAATTGTTCATTAAAATCCTCAAAAAGATTCTCCTGTCCTACAATGATGTCTTTGATTTCAAAATAGGGGATGCCATAAATTTTGGTGTCTCTCAGCAATTCAATTAACAGTTTGTAATCATTTAAATCTGTTGTGGTTACAATCATGAAATCTGAAACGGATGTGTGAAAGTACTCACTGTCAAAAAGCTTTACGTTGACTGTTTTGCTGACACGGATAAAAATCGGGGTAAGTTCTTTTTCCACAAACAGGCTTCGTTCATCTCTTGTTAAAGACAGCCATTGCGGTGTTGCATTCATTAAAACCAGAATAGTATAAGGTTTTTGTACCGTGCTGTTCTGTCTGTTCTGCGCATTGCCGAAAAAAGAGATCGCGGTTAAGAATGCAAATAATAATTTCTTCATTTTGCCTTGTTTTAAATTACAGGACAAAATTCTGAAAGCGGTAAGACAATTCCATTTACATAGGTAAAGAAATTTACTTTTCTGAAATTTTTCTTCTGATTCTGCTGAGCTGCGTTGGAGTTACTCCCAAATAGGAAGCGATGTGGTATTGAGGGATGAACTGCTCTAAGTGAGGATATTCCTTTTGGAAGATCTCATATCTTTTGTCCGCATCCAAAAGAACAATCTCTATTTCTCTTTGTTCCTTTTGTACAAAATACAATTCTGCTAAAATTCTTCCTGCTCTTTCTATTTCAGGATACAAGTCATAAAGCTTTTCGATATCCGAATAATTGGCTACCTGCAGACTACAATCTGTGAGAGCCTGTTGATTGATCTGATTGGGCGTTTTCGTGATCAGAGAAGAATATCCGCCAATGAAACAGGGGCTTACAAAGAAATGTTTATTGTACTCAACGCCTTCTCTGTTTCTGTAAAATGCTCTCAGAATACCGCTTTCCAAAAAACCAATTTCTTTCGCAGTTTGTCCTTCAGAAATAAAAAATGCTCCTTTCTTTAAAGTTCTGGGAGAAAATATTTCAGACAGCTTTTCCCAGCCATCAGACGATATTGCAGTCAGACTGTTAAAAAATTCTTTTAAATCATTCATTATGTTTTCTTTAAAACAGATATAAAAATAAACACCTTGAACAGAATGAAATGCAAAAATTATTTCACTTCAGATGATTGTCTTTTCAGGGATTATATTTTTTATCAGAAAAATGTTTAAATTTTATGGTTTCATTCTGAGAGTACATTTTTAATGCAGTCGAATGATTTTAGATAAATATAGATATAATTCCCGATATTTTGTCGTATACTAAGAATAATTTTAATAAATTTCCGTTCTCAATTTTTAGTAGATAATGAAAAAATTTTTAAGCATATTTTTACTTCTGTTTTTATTCAGTCAGAGTTTTTCTCAGGAGTTACTGGCAACGGTACAAGTGAATTCCCAGCAATTGGGTGGAAGTAACCAGTCTGCCTACAAAGCTCTGGAGAAAAGTTTGAGAGATTTCATCAACAATACAAGCTGGACAGGAAAAAGACTTCAGAATTTTGAAAAAATAAAATCCAACTTCGCGATTGTGATCAGCGAAAGAGACGGAAACCGTTTCAGAGGAAGTATTGTGGTACAGGCTGTTCGTCCGGTTTTCAACACAACGTATGAATCTCCTTTGCTTAACCTTCAGGATACAAGATTTTCTTTTGATTACGTGGAAAATGAAAACCTTATCTTCAACGAAAGACAGTTTTCCGGAAAAAATTTGATTGATGTCATCAGTTTTTACATTTATGTCATTTTGGGAATGGATGCAGACAGTTTTCAGTCGATGGCGGGAACGCAATGGTATCAGAAAGCACAGCAGATTGCGCAGAACGGAGAATCTCAGAATACCTATGATGGCTGGAAGCAGATCAATGAACCGAGAAGCCGTTCTATCCTCATCAAAGAAATCATGAGCCCGAACTGGAGCCAGCTTCGTGCAACCATTTATTCTTATCACAGAGCGGGACTGGATAATCTGTTCAATCAGGACCAGAGTCAGGGAAAAAAAGTAATTTTTGATGCTTTAATGCAGCTAAAACAATACGAAAACTCATTCCAACAGGCATATTTCTTCAATCTTTTCATGGATTCCAAGGCAGATGAGATTTTCAACATCTTCAATTCCGGAAATAACGGAGGAATTGTTCTGGGCGATCTTAAGAATGAAATGATCATCCTTTCGCCAAAAAATACCGAAGCAAGATGGAATAAATGGAAACAGTAATTCTCTTGAATTCTGAAATCTAAAGTTCTATATTTGCAATAGCCAAATAATCGCTATTATCAATGCTTTCGAGAATTTACATTAAAAACTTTGCCCTTATTGATACCCTTGAAGTATCATTACACAACGGTTTACAGGTGATTACCGGAGAAACCGGTGCGGGAAAATCTATCATTTTAGGTGCGCTCCGATTAATTCTGGGTGAAAGAGCAGATGTAAAATCGATCTCAAAAGCAGAAGAAAAAAGCATCGTAGAAACGGAATTTTCCCTGAATAATCAGTTCAAAAAATTCTTTATCGAAAATGATCTGGATTACGAACACCAGACCATTATCCGAAGAGAAATTTTGCCTTCCGGAAAATCAAGAGCGTTCATCAATGATGTTCCTGTAACTCTGGATATTTTAAAGGAACTGTCTTCCCAACTGATCGACATTCACTCACAGTTTGAGACATCGAATCTTTTTACGGCAGAATATCAGTTTAAAATCATTGACGGACTTTCTGAAAACAAACAGATCATTCATGAGTATCAGAATGAATTTTCAGATTTTCAAAGCCTTAAAACACAGCTCAAAAAACTGCAGACGCAGCTTTCGGATTCCAATAAAGAAAGTGACTATAAAGCATTTCTTCTGAACGAACTTGAGGAACTTCATCTGGATAATGTAGATTATGAAGAACTTCAGAATCAGCTCTCCATTCAGGAAAATGCGGAAATGATCTCCGATAATCTGGCTCAGGTTTTATCAAGATTTCATCAGGAAGAAGTAGGGATTTTATCATTTTTTAATGAAGCGAAGAACAAACTTGCCAAAATTGCGGAAGTTTCCCAGAGTTTTGCGGAGCTCGATGAAAGGCTTGAAATGTCTTTTGTAGAATTAAAAGACATTATCTCCGAGCTGGAAGATGAAGCGGAAAGCATAGAAGTAAATCCTGAAAATTTAGCGCTACTGGTTGAATTAAACAACAGAATCAATAATCTTTTTGTAAAACATAATGTTTCCGATCTTACAGAACTCAAAGAAATTAGAGATCAGTTAGCCGGAGAACAGCAGGGTGCGTCCGAACTGGAGGCTCAGATTGAAGAAGTGGAGGAAAATATTTCCAAAAAGGAAAAAACACTTCAGTCTTTGGCTGAAAAACTTTCGAAAAACAGAAAAAAGAGCATTCCTGTTTTCATCAAAAAAGCGGAATCTTTACTGAAAAAACTAGGGCTTGAAAAAGCCAGAGTTGATATTGAACTTTTTGATACCTCCGAATTCAACCCGTTTGGAAAAGAAAATATCCAGCTTTTGTTTCAGGCAAACTCAGGATTTCCGTTAAAGCCGATACAGACGGCAATTTCCGGTGGTGAAAGATCAAGGGTAATGTTGGCGGTAAAAAAGATCATTGCAGAAAGCGATGAACTTCCAACCTTAATTTTAGATGAAATTGATACCGGAGTTTCCGGAAAAGTAGCCGAAGAGATCGGAAATCTGATGCGCGAAATGTCTGCCGATATGCAGCTGATCGTCATTTCTCACTTAGCGCAGGTTGCCGCAAAAGGAAACAACAATTATAAAGTGCTGAAACAGGACATAGCCGGAAAAACACAATCTACCATTGTCCCATTAAGTGACGAAGAAAAACTGAACGAGATTGCACAGTTGCTTTCCGGAAGTAAAATTACCGAAGCGGCTTTGGCGCAGGCGAAAGAGTTGATAGGATAGGTTTGAATTAATTTAGCTCATAGATGAAAATAAAATTATCAATGCTGTTATTGTTTATAACAATAACTGTCTTTCCTCAAAATATAAATTTAGAAGGAGTCTGGATTTTAGATAAAATTACATTTGAGAATGGAAATATTATCGAAATCAATGATCCCGATTTTTCTACCTATTCTCAATACAAATTTTCAAATAATAAAATGGAGGTAAATGGAGTGGAGGTTCCAATAACTATATTGCCAAAAAAAATATCTACTCCTGCTTTAAATATTGATTATGAATTTCAAGATAAATATCTTCTTCTTAAGAATTTATCTAGTGGAAAAATTATTTATCTTTTAAAGCCTGAATCATTCGTTGAAATGTATCCTGAATTTTTGCCTAAAAAAATTATTTTGGATGATAGATCAGTTTATGAAGAAAATTTGGTAATAAGGGCAGATTTTAATCGTTTGGGTGGATTTGATGTTTACTTACGAGATTTTATGTACAGTTATAAAGATTACCCAAAAGACAGAAATCAATTCATAGTGCAATTTGTTGTTACAAAAGAATCCAAAGTAACTGATATTAAAGTTATAAAGGGTTTGTCTAATGATTTTGATAGTAAGCTAATATCTTATATAAAGAATTCTGAAAAATTTTTTAAAAACCAAACGAATAAAGATTTTTTAATAAAAAAAACAAATTCAATCCATATTGAAAATGAAGGGCATTCAGATCTTTCTAAAGAAGATCCCAGTATTATAAAAATTTATGAGAAGGGTAATTCATTCTATTTAAAAAATGATTTTGCAAATGCTATTAAAATTTATGAACAAGTTAATTCTTTAGGAGCAAATAATGAGAATTCAATGCTGAGATCAATATATGTTAACTTAGGGGTTTCATATCTTGCGACTAACAAAATAGAATCAGCATGTGAAAGTTTTAATAAAGCTGGCGGACTTGTAAATTTTAAATCAAGAAATTATATAATTAATTTTTGTAATAAAAAATAAAAATTATTTTATATTTCACTGACTTTTAATCAAGGTCTGCGAATTTCTGTAACAATTCTATCTTTATATAAACTAATGTAATAAAAGATGGCTATGTTTTTAAAATTCCTCAGGTTAGAAATCAAAAGCTTTTTTCGGGGCAGTTCTTTAGGTATCAATCTGGCAATGAAGATTCTTCGATTTATTGGGATTCTTTATTTTATGGCTTGTCTTGTAGGAGGAGCTTTCGGCGCATTTTTTTATATTCAGGAAGAAATGCATCAGAATCCCATTAAAGTGGTTTCAAAATTCATGATTGCAGCTTGGGCGGTTGATCTCATTGCCAAATACATATGGCAGGAATTGCCGACACAGAATATCAAGCCGTTTCTTACGCTCAATATTCCCAAAAAGACATTGGTGAATTATATGTTGGGAAAAACATTTCTGTCAGCTTTCAGTTGGTTCAATTCCCTGTTCCTGATTACTTTTTCCATCATTGCATTATTCAAAGGATATGATGTTTTAGGCGTTGTTGGATGGCTCATTGGGATTTCGCTGTTATTTTACCTCAATAATTTTATCAACATTCTTTTTAACGATAAAGAAACCATTGCCATTGTTGTCGGATGTATTTTTGCAACAGTTGCAGGATTGGCGTATTACAATATTGTTCCGGTTCTGGATTATTCTGAGCAGTTTTTTTATAATTTTTTTGAAAGGCCTTATTTTGTAGTGATTTCCATCGGGTTGTTTTTCGGGTTGTGGAAAATCTGTTACAACCATATCCGGAAAATATTTTATCTGGATGAAGGTCTGGAAGCTAAAAAAGAAATCGGAAGAACCGAGAATATTACCTTTCTCAACAAATACGGAGCGATCGGAACGTTCATCAACAATGATATTAAAATGCTGAAACGCAATAAGGTAACGAAAGGGATTTTGTGGGGAAGCATTATGTTTCTTTTCTACGGATTGCTGATGTTTTCGTCACCGATTTACAAAACACCGGCGATGATGATGTTCATGGGATTATTTGTAACCGGAGGATTTCAGTTTATGTTCGGACAAAGGGTTCCTGCTTTCGACAGCTCTTATTATCCTTTGATGATGACGCTGAATGTCCCTTACAAAGAATACCTGAAAGCAAAATGGTGGCTGATGAATATTGTCAACGCTTTTTCCATGATTCTGGCGGTTTGCTATGCCTATTTCGGCTGGGAAATGTATCTCACCTTCTTCGCTGCCGGAATTTACAATATCGGAGTAAATTCCCAATTTACACTTTGGTCGGGCGCTTTTAACAAAACGCAGATGGATCTTAATGCCAAAGAAAAAAGATTCGGACAGAAAAACAGCTTTAACGTAAAAGCGCTTCTGCTTTTAATTCCGAAGATGTTTCTTCCGATGCTTGTTTTCGCATTGATGCAGAAATTTTTCAGTATTACAGCGGGAGTTATCAGTATCGGAGTTCTGGGAGTAATCGGATTTTTTATCAGAGAAAAGATCTTCGATATTATCGTAAAACACTACAAGGTAGAAAAATACAGTACATTAGAAGCATTCAAAAACAAAGATTAATATGATCACCATTAATAATTTAACAAAAACATACGGTAAAGCAACCGTTTTAAATATAGAACATCTGGAAATTCCGAAAGGGGAAACATTCGGTCTGGTAGGAAACAACGGAGCCGGAAAAACCACTCTTTTCAGCTTAATGCTTGATCTTATTCAGGCTTCTACGGGATTTGTAAGCATCGACGGGATAAAAGTAAATGAATCTGAAGCATGGAAAAACAAAGTTTCCGCTTTTGTAGACGATTCTTTCCTCATCGGTTATCTTACCCCGGAAGAATATTTCTATTTCATCGGGGAACTGAGAGGGCAGAATAAAGCCTCCGTTGATGCCTTTTTAAAACAGTTTCATGATCTTTTCAGTGGTGAAATTTTAAACTCCGGAAAATACGTCCGTGATCTTTCCAAAGGAAACCAGAAAAAAGTAGGAATTGTGGGCGCCATCATCGGAAATCCCGAAATCATTATTCTGGATGAACCTTTCGCCAATCTGGATCCTTCCACACAGATTAAGCTTAAAAATTTAATTAAAGAACTGTCTAAACAGGACGGAGTAACATTTCTTATTTCCAGCCACGATCTTTCGCATACTACAGAAGTATGCAACAGAATTGTAGTGGTAAACAAAGGGCAATTGGTAAAAGATATTCAGACCAATCCTGAAACCCTGAAAGATCTGGAGAAGTATTTTGCAGATCAGATTTCCAGTCCGGTAGAAGAGGATTCTGTATTATAGATATTACCAATACATCAAATTTGAAAATCGTTGATCTGTAATTGTGGTACATCCGCTAATTTTGTCAGGTTAAAATTTAATCTATGGAATTAATTGAAAAACTGAACTGGAGATATGCTGCCAAAGCAATGAACGGTCAGAAAGTACCACAGGAAAAAGTGGATAGAATAGTAGAAGCGGCAAGACTGGCTCCTACATCAAGCGGTCTACAGCCTTTTGAAATTATAGTGATTACCAATCAGGAAGTTAAAGAACAGATCAAGCCTCATGCATGGAATCAGCCGCAGATTACAGATTGTTCGCATCTATTGGTTTTTGCAGCGTGGGATACTTACACAGAAGAAAGAATCAATGCAATGTTTGATCTTACCAATGAAGTAAGAGGATTTAAAAATGAAGGTTGGGAAAATTACAGACAAATGCTGTTGAGTACCTATCCGCAAAGATCTGCAGAAGAAAACTTCACTCATGCCGCAAAACAGGCTTATATCGGATTCGGAGCTGCGATTATTGCAGCCGCTTTTGAAGAGGTAGATTCTACACCAATGGAAGGATTTATTCCTGAAGAAGTTGATAAGATTTTAAACCTGCAGGAAAAAGGTTTAAAAAGCGTTCTTTTATTACCGATCGGCTACAGAGATGCTTCCAATGACTGGTTAGTGAATTTAACCAAAGTAAGAAAACCAAAAGAAGAATTCATTACAGAAATCAAGTAATTATTGATTATTTTACTCATAGAAACACCCTTTCAATTGCTGAAAGGGTGTTTTATTTATTTTTCGCTAAATTTTAAATAAATCTTACATACGGTTTGTCATTCCGTAGGAATCTAAGCTGCGTTTTGTATAAAATATATTAATATATTGTTGAGATTCCTACGGAATGACAAAAACATCAAATTCCATGGCAAGATTAAAACTCAGCATTCGGTTTCCAATCCACCACTGCTCTGATGAAAGCTTCTGCATTTTCCACAGGAATATTCGGTAAAATTCCGTGTCCTAAATTGGCAATGTAACGGTCTTTGCCGAAACGGTTGATCATTTCCGTCACCATTTTTTTAATTGTTTCCGGAGTTGAATGCAGTCTTGCAGGATCAAAATTTCCCTGAAGCGTCATTGTATGATTGGTTAAAGTTCTTGCAAACTCAGGCTTAATCGTCCAGTCAACGCCCAAAGCAGAAACCGGAGACTGCGCCATATCTTCCAGAGCAAACCAGCATCCTTTTCCGAAAACCACAACGTGCGTTAAAGGGCTTAAAGCTTCAACGATCTGGTTGATGTATTTCCATGAAAATTCCTGATAATCTGCCGGAGAAAGCATTCCGCCCCAGGAATCGAAAACCTGAACCGCAGAAACCCCTTTTTCAACCTTTCTTTTCAGATAAGCAATCGTTGTATCGGTAATTTTTTGAAGTAATAAATGCGCCGCTTCCGGTTGTGTAAAGCAGAAAGATTTAGCAATATCAAAAGCCTTGCTTCCTTTTCCTTCCACACAGTAGCAGAGTATCGTCCACGGAGAACCTGCAAAACCGATCAGCGGAATTTCATTATCCAATTTCTGTAAAGTCAGTTCAATGGCATCAAAAACATAACCTAACGTATCATTCACATCCGGAACCACCACATTCTGCACATCTTCCATCGTTCTGATCGGATCATCCAGCCATGGACCTACAGATTCCTTCATTTTGAAATCAATTCCCATTGCCTGCGGAACAACAAGGATATCAGAGAATAAAATCGCTGCATCCAAAGGAAATCTTCTGATCGGCTGTACGGTAATTTCGGAAGCAAGTTCCGGTGTCTGACATCTTGTGAAGAAGTCGTATTTGTCGCGTAATGCAATAAATTCCGGCAAATATCTTCCAGCCTGTCTCATCATCCAAACCGGCGGTCTTTCTACGGTTTCTCCGCGAAGTGCTTTTAAGTATAGGTCGTTTTTAATCATAATATACTAGACTTTATTGCCAAGAATGACAATTAAAATATCAATTTTTATTTAAAATCTCTTTTCGGATCAGCTTCAGAACAGAAAGTAATGTGCTTCCTTCCGAAACCAAAACAGGCTTTGAAGTATGCTTTCTGAGTTCATTGGCAGTAGTTTCTCCAATGGAAACCAGAATCATATCCCCAAAAGAATTTCGATTTGCAAAACTACGAACTCCGCTCGGACTAAAAAACACTGCGGCATGATATTTTTCATTTATCAACGGATTGATTTCCTCCGTATTGTACACCGTTATTTTTCTGTAGCTGATGTTTTGAAGGGGAAGATTTTTGTCAAGCACGTCTAATGCGATATTTCCACAGAAATGAAGAAATTTTTCCTGCTGACAGTGCATAATAATAAACCGTGAAAGTTCTTCCGCGTTTTTCAGTACTTTAAACGTTCCGAATCCGTTTTTTCTCAGCTCTTTTTTCGTCTTTTCACCGACGCAGTAGATTTTATTGTAGTTTTTCGCCGTAAAATCTTCGTTAGGTTTAAATCCGTTTTTAAAAAATGAACTTACTCCTTTTGCGCTGGTAAAAATCAATGAATAATCTTTAAGATCAAAAGCATCAGTGTTTATAGAACTTGTTTTAATTACCTCAACACAGTCAAACGAAACATCGTCTCCCAATTCTTTGGTTACAATCGCCGGATCTAGGTTTTTGGTAAATAAAATATTCATTACGGTTGGTCTTTTAAATGTAAATCGGCAGTCTGAAGCCTTACTTTGTTCATAAAATCCTTTCCCGGATCTTCTTTTCCTGTGAAATAATTCGGATCAGATTCTCTCCAGAGTTTTGAATTTCTGAAGATTCCGTATTCCGAATGTCCGATGAGGTATTCTATTTTATATTTTTGGGTTAAATACCGTATCAGTTGTGCATTCGCGGAAACCTGTTTGTCCGTAAGCGGTTCTTTTTTACTTCCGATATTTTCAATTCCGATGGCGCAGTAATTCAAGCCAATCGTGTGTCTGGCAAACTGATTCGGTTCCATCAACTGGTAAACCGTTCCGTCTCTGTCAATGATGAATTGTGAAGAAACATTCAGCGTACTTTGCCTTTTCAGGGTATTTCTTGCGTTTTCAAGATGCGTTTTATTGAAATATTTAAAATTGCTTTCCACATTTCCGCCCGCTGTATAATGAAGAACGATCATTTTCGGAACAATCGTTGGTGTTTTCTGAACCAGACCATGATGCTCTTTCAGATATTCTAAACTTAAACGAACTCTTTCTTCAGAATAATTGATAGGCTTATTGATGATTTTCAGTTCGTTTTTTTGAGCTGATGCAAAACCCATCAACATAAAAACCAATAAGCAGATTACATTTCTCGTCATTATTTCTGATATTGATAATGTCCTGTAATGGTAAACTTAAACAAACAATCTTCCAAAACCTGTCCGCCTCCGATATTGTGTACAATTAGATACCTTTTCCCGTCCGCCGATTTTCTGTTCACTACAATTCCGATGTGCGTTAAATTTCCCGGAAGATCCCAGGTTACAATATCTCCGGGAACATATAATTCAGGTTTGGTTTCAATGGATTTTGATTTTCCAAATTTGGCAAAGAACACTCTCAGGTTGGGAACTCTGCGGTGGTCGATATTCGTGTCGGGCTTTTTCAGTCCCCATTTTTTAGGATATTTAGAAAAATTTTTCGCCATATCTTCATGCACTTCTTTCTGAAGATCAATCCCCAGTTTTCGGTAAGCTCTGATCACAACATCGGTACAAACGCCTTTGTCCGCAGGAACGTCTCCGTTCGGATATTTGATGTTAAAATAAGCAGGATCGTAAGTTACTCTGTCTTTTGTTAAGCTTAAAGCTGCATCAGACAGTTTTTGGGCAAACTGATTCTGTGCTTTTCCAAAAAACACGCAAAGAACTACAATAAATATTGAGAAATATTTCTTCATAGAAATCCGGAACCTTAAAAGTTAAAATGTAAAAAGTGAATTTTAGATCTGGCTTTTAATTTCCGCCATCAATTCTTTTCCGCCGTTTTCAAGAACAGTTTTTGCAAATTTTTCCCCGAAATTTTCTTCATTATTATATATGAAGCTTTCATCGGTTGCGATGCTATTCTTTCCATCCAGAGAACAAAGCGCTGCCTTGAAACGGATCTGGTCTTCAAAAAGTTCTGCAAATGCTCCGATAGGTGCGGTACAGCCTCCTTCAAGCGTGCTCAGGAAATTTCTTTCCATTTCCACACAGATCTGCGTATTTTTATGATTGGTAAACTGTCTGATGATTTCATTGATTTCAGTTTTGTCTGAATGTCCTGCGACAGCAATCACTCCCTGCGAAGGAGCCGGAATTAAAAACGGAATCATTTCATAATCAATGTCCATTTTCATTCTCTTAATTCCTGCCAGAGACAGAATGGTCGCATCAAAATCTCCTTCTTCCAGTTTTTGAAGCCTTGTCTGAATATTTCCACGAATGTCCGAAAATTCAGCATTGGGGAAGTTTTTCAGCCAGAATGCTCTTCTTCTTAAACTGCTGGTTGCCAGTTTAAGCTCGTGAAGTTCTTTGTTTTTTGCAGATTCCTTTCGAATCAAAACATCCTGCGGAAAATCTCTTTCCAGATAAGAAACGATCTCAAGGTTTTCGGGAAGTTTTGTAGGAACATCCTTTAAAGAATGTACGGCAATATCAATTTCGTCATTTAATAAGGCAGCATCAAGATCTCTGGTGAAAACGCCTGTAATTCCTAATGAATAAAGAGGCTGTGTAAGGTTTTTATCGCCTGAAGAGACAATAGGAACGATTTCCGTTAAATAATTGTTGTTCTGAAGATGCCTCGCAACTTCTCTCGCCTGCCAAAGTGCCAGTGCAGAATTTCTGGTTCCGATTCTAATGCTTTTCATTGAATTCGTTGTTTGGTTGTTCAACTAATATTTCGTGCATTAATTTACTAATTTCTTCGGCTTTTAAAGGATTATCGATGATATATTTTGCAAAACGGTTGGTGATTTTCTGGATCATTTTATCAGAAAGTTCCATATCCGTGATGTTTATGTATTTATTTTTTTTGTAAAAATTATGCATTTCATTGCGTTCCATATTCTTAAGAACCGCTTTGAAATGATGAATATTGGGCGCCAGTTTTCTCTTTTTTTCCCACTCAAGGAAGTCTTTCGTCATTTCCTTGATGATTTTTTCGGCTTTCGGGATCTCTTTTTCTCTCTGCTGAATGGTCTCCTGAATCTGTTTGGAAAGTTCATCCACGTCAATCAGCGTTACATTTTCATTCTCCTTTACGTTTTTATCCACATTATTCGGGATGGATAAATCGATTACCAAAGTTTCTTTTCCGTTCGGGAAATGAGACCTGTTCACGATGGGATGTCTTGCGCCGGTAGCAACGATAAGAATATCTGTATTGCCCAATTCTTTATCAAAATCGGCGTAATCAATATGCGGAATATTGTACTTCTCGGATATCTTAGCTGCCGTTTCCTGAGTTCTGTTGGCGATTTTTATTTTGGGCTGGTAAACGTGTTTTACCAGATTTTCGACCGTATTCTGCCCGATTTCTCCTACACCAAGCAGAAGAATATTTTTTTCGGTAATTCTTTTCTGGCTGTTTAAAATGTAATGAACCGCCGCATAAGAAACAGAAGCAGCTCCGTTGGAAATTCCGGTTTCGTTTTTTATTCTTTTCGAAATCTGAATGGCGGAATTGATGGCTCTTTCGAGATAAGGATTAGAGTTCTGTCTTTCTTTTTTGAAACGGTTGTAGGCTTTTTTAATCTGTCCGATGATCTCAAAATCTCCGATAATCTGGCTTTCCAGTCCGGCTGCGACTCTGAAAAGGTGGATTAAAGCTTCTTCTTTCGTTAAAATATTTGCAAACTGAAGAAAATCCATCAGATTAACCCCGATTGTTTTGCAGTATTCTTCAGCAACAAGAAGATAGTTAGGAGAAGTGGTATAAATTTCGGTTCTGTTACAAGTCGAAACGACAAATGAATCCCCTAAATCTTCATTATGGATCCGGGTAACGAAATTCTTAATGTTTTCATCAAAAAATGCAAATTTACCTCTTGTTTCTGCGTCAGCTTTTTCGAAACTAACGGAAAGCACAGCAAAATTAGACGTCTGATGTATGTTTGAATATTGTAACATAAGCGTGGCAAATTTACGTTTTTTTTAGCAAACCACTTTCTGAAAATGTATATGATAATTATCGTAAAAAACTATTTCGGAGATGGTAAAATAGGATGTCTTGTTGTTAATAAACGTTAAAATTATTTTTTAAAAAAGATAAATTTTCATCATTTGGATACTCCGTAAAGATATTTCACAAAAAAGAAGAAGTTAAGGACTGCCGTTTTACCTGCATTACGCCTGTGTTTATCTTAAATCCAGCTTAAAATAAATTATGTAAATGCTTAGAGCAAAAGTTAATAGCCGATTACAAATTTTAATAAAAATTTAACCAAATTATATGCCCGCGGAATTTCTTTGGTAGTCTTAAATTTATATCTTTGTAACTCTTTAAAAAATCAGAAGTAAAAGTATGAGTTTATTCGATATGTTTACGCAAGAAATTGCGATAGACCTTGGTACTGCCAACACCCTTATCATCCATAATAATAAAATTGTTATAGACCAGCCGTCTATTGTCGCGATCGAGCGTTCGACAGGCAGGCCGATTGCCGTGGGTGAACAGGCGAAACACATGCAGGGGAAAACTCATGAGGACATCAAAACAATCCGTCCGTTGAAAGACGGGGTAATTGCCGATTTCCATGCTTCTGAACACATGATTAAGGAATTTATCAAAAAAATTCCGGGAATTAAAGGGAAATTTATTCAGCCCGCATTAAGAATCGTAATCTGTATTCCTTCCGGAATTACGGAGGTTGAAAAAAGAGCGGTAAGAGATTCTGCCCAGAAAGTAAACGCTAAAGAAGTTCGTTTGATTTATGAGCCGATGGCTGCAGCAATAGGGGTTGGAATCGACGTACAGAAACCTGAAGGAAACATGATCATCGATATAGGTGGCGGTACTACAGAAATTGCTGTTGTAGCTTTAGGAGGTATCGTTTGCGATAAATCTGTAAAAATTGCGGGAGATGTATTTACGAATGACATCGCGTATTACTTAAGAACGCATCACAACTTATATATCGGAGAAAGAACAGCGGAGAGAATTAAAATCGAAGTTGGTTCTGCCGTTGAAGACCTAGACGTAGATATCGAAGATATTCCGGTACAGGGAAGAGACCTTATTACAGGAAAGCCAAAAGAAATTATGGTGGGTTATAAAGAGATTGCAAGAGCATTGGACAAATCGATCATCAGAATTGAAGATGCGGTAATGGAAACACTTTCTCTTACTCCTCCGGAATTGGCGGCAGATATTTATAAGACAGGAATTTATCTTGCCGGTGGCGGTGCATTATTAAGAGGTCTTGCAGACAGATTGCATAAAAAGACAGGTCTTCCTGTATTTGTAGCAGAAGATCCGTTGAGAGCGGTTGTTCGCGGAACAGGTATTGCACTTAAGAATATGGATAAATTCAATTTCTTAATTAAATAATTCTAACTTTTTACGAAACACATCTGAATGGGATTTTTGCTGAGATTATTTTCAAAGAATGCGTTATTTGTCTTCTTTATATTTCTGCAAATCATTGCTCTTGTTCTGATATTCTCTAAAAACGCCATGCAGCAATCATGGATTGCAGGGCAGTCTGCTGCTTTCAATTCTTGGGTTTCGGGATATATCGATGAAGGAGTTTCGTATCTTAAGCTGAAACAGATCAACGAAGATCTTGTGGCACAAAATAAAGCCTTGATGGTAGAACTTTATGGAAAACAGGGGGCGAAAAATCCAATGTTCAGAAAAGTTCATGATACCATCGGAGGCGGACAAATCTATACTTTTGTAGACGGAGAGATTGTTTTCAACAGCATCAACAGAAGAAATAACTACTTTACCATCAATAGAGGCAGGAGAGACGGTGTTTTTCCGCAAATGGGCGTGATGGCTCCGAAAGGGATTGCCGGAATCGTTATTAATTCTACAGACAGCTATGCTTTGGTTCAGTCGGTTTTAAGTGTTAATAAAATCAGAATCAATGCTGCTTTAAAAAACTCAGGATATTTCGGAACTTTAACATGGAACGGAGACAACTCCAGAGTAATGCATTTGGCGGATATTCCAAAATATGTTGCCCTGAAAATTGGCGATACTGTGGTTACCGACGGAAAATCAGCGATTTTCCCTAAAGGCGTACAGATCGGAACCATTGCAGGATATTCTGTGGATAATAAAACCGGATTCTGGGATATTTCTGTGGAACTAAGTGAAAAAATGGGAGCTTTAAGCAAAGTTTATGTGGTGAAAAACCTCAAGAAAGCTGAAGTTCAGAAGATTCAGGATACCATGCAGGCTGTAATAAAAAAGGAAAATGATTAGCAGAACATTATTTACGGATATATTGATTATGATTTTTCTGGTTGCAT
Source organism: Chryseobacterium gambrini (assembly GCF_900156825.1). Taxonomy (GTDB): domain Bacteria; phylum Bacteroidota; class Bacteroidia; order Flavobacteriales; family Weeksellaceae; genus Chryseobacterium; species Chryseobacterium gambrini. The sequence goes on from NZ_FTOV01000003.1 coordinate 246,500, forward strand.
TACAGGTTTTTGTACTGAACAGGATCACCATTTTCGGAAAGTACACTCCGGTGCTCTATCCGGTATTCGTAATGTTTTATCCTTTTTTCAGAAATAAATTTCAGTTTTTAGCACTAAGTTTTCTCATCGGACTTTCCGTAGATGCATTTCTCGGAACCTGGGGAATGAATGCCTTTGCAACCACTTTGATTGCTTATTTCAGAACATTGATTTTCAGAACTTCTACAGATACTTCCACAGATTTTTTCTCTTTTCAGTCCCTGCAGTGGGCGCAGTTTTTACTGTTTTTATTTTCAAGTATCTTTTTGCATCAGCTTTTAGTACAGTACATTGAATTCTTCAAGTTGAGCAGATTTTTTGAAATATTGCTTAATGTATTGGTAACTAGTTTAATTTCGTTTATATTTATAGTTATTTACGCATTAATCTTTAAAATCAAACAAAAAGTTTGAACACACGTTATTTAAAAATCTTTTCCGTTCTTATCGTTATCGCTCTGATTTTTGTGGCGAGAATTGCTTATTTACAGTTGTTTACGGATCGTTATGCTTTAAATGCAGCGAATACTTCCATTAAAATTGAATACGTTATTCCGCAAAGAGGAGTCATTTTTGACCGCAACGGCAAAATTCTGGTGGGAAACCAGCCTGCCTACGAAATTTCCTTCACTCAGGCTTTAATGCGTCCTGATTTTGATACCGTAGGATTCTGCAACCTGATGAAGATTTCGAAAAATGATTTCGTCAGAACCATCGAAAATATTAAAAAAGAAAAATATTATTCCAAGCTGACTCCCATGACCTTCATGAAAAATCTAAGTCGTGAAGACATTGCGAGAGTTCAGGAAATTATATTCAAATATCCCGCTTTCAGTATTGTTTCAAGACCTCAGCGACAATATGAAGTTTCTACGTCGGGAAATCTTTTGGGATATACCAGTGAAGTTAACGAAAGGGAGATTAAAAAAGACTCTGCTTATTACTTACCGGGCGATTTCATCGGAAAAACAGGAGTTGAAAAAGCTTACGAAAAGGATCTTCGCGGAGTGAAGGGAATGAAATACATTCAGAAGGACATCAAACTGAGAAATGTAGGACCTTACAAAAACGGATCTTTAGACAAAGACGTCATCACAGGAAAAGACATTACGCTTACCATTGATTACGATCTGCAGAGAATCGCTGAAGAAATGCTTGTTAATAAGCACGGTGCCATTGTAGCGATTGATCCCAATAACGGAGAAGTTCTGGTTGCAGCAACCGGACCGGATATCGATCCGAATCTTTTTACAGGACCGAATAAATCTAAAAACCTCTACGCTTTATCCAAAGATACAATCTACGAGAACAAACCGACCTTCGACCGGTCTTTACAGGCAGCTTATCCTCCCGGTTCCACATTTAAATTGTTAACTGCTTTATCTGCGATGCAGATGGGCGTGATGGACGAAAATACAGTGTTTCCTTGTGGAGGCGGATTTAATTACAGAGGTTTGAGAATTAAAGGTCACGGTGGAGCAGATCCGTTAATTCCTGCTATTCAGGTTTCCAGTAACTGTTACTTTTCCTACGCGTATTTGGCGATCGTTAATAAATATCCCGGAAATCCTTCGAAAGGGGTTGACGAATGGAAAAAGATCATGAGCAGCTTCGGAGTAGGGGAGTTTTTGAACAATGATTTTGCAGTAGGTGCAAAAGGAAGAATTCCAACCGGAGAATTTTACGAAAAAAGAATGGCTTCCATTTATAAAGCAAGCGGTTCTAAAAAAGATCCTAAAAACTGGGATCCTTTGGCAACAGGAGCTGTTTTCAACGGAATGGGACAGGGTGATGTATTGGTTACTCCGCTTCAGCTTGCCAATTATGTGGCAGCAATCGCCAATAAAGGATGGTATTACACTCCGCATATCGTAAAATCGATCGACGGAAAACCCAATCCGGATCCGAGATTTAAAAAGAAGCATCAGACTTTGGTTGATAAAAAACATTTTGAACCGGTGCTGAAAGGAATGGAAGCCGTAGTTTTGAGAGGTACGGCACATGGCTTAAAATCCAACGATTTTACCCAGTTGGCAAAAACGGGAACCGCACAGGTTCCGCAGGGAAAAGATAATTCCATTTTTGTTTTGATTGCTCCGGCTGATAAACCTAAGATTGTGGTTGCAGCGGTAATGGAACACGCCGGATTTGGAGCGACTTGGGCAGGTCCAGCCTCAACGGTAATCGCCGAAAAATTTATTACAGGTGATCTGAAGCGTGAAAATCTCTACAAAAAAATGACTTCCTCAAGCTTTATGCCTGAATATAAAAGACAGTGGATTGCGGATCTGAAGCGTAAAGGATTGTACAAAGAACCGGTAGATTCTCTCAAGCAGAAAAGAATACAGGACAGCCTGAAATTTGTAAAAGAGCAGAAAGCAAAACTGCAGAAACAGATAGACATCGAAACGAAAAATAATAAAACAAAACCTGCTAAACAATGAAATGGGCAGAAGGAATAGATAAATTAGGTCTTGGCTTATATTTCCTGCTTTGTGCTTTTGCCATCGCAAATATTTATAGTGTAGACCAAAAGTTAGGAGAAAAACAGCTTATTTTCTTCTGCATTTCCCTGTTCGTCGGATTGGTGATTTTCGTGGGACGAAGCAAGTTCTTCGAAAATATGTCAGGAATTATTTACATTGGAGGTGTTTTACTGCTGATCGGGCTTTTTCCTTTTGGAAAAGAAATTCTCGGGCAGAAAAACTGGTATAAATTCGGAAGTTTTACCATGCAGCCTGTTGAGTTTGCAAAAATTGGAACGGCTTTAATGCTCGCAAATTATGTTTCCGGACCGGAATTTAATCTGAAAAACAGAAAGTCATTACTAACCACTTTGGCTATTGTCGGAATTCCGGCTGTTGTGGTTCTCGCCATTCCCGATGTAGGTTCCATGTTGGTTTTTATCGCCTTTTTTATTGCCTTGTATCGTGAAGGATTGAGCGGAGTTCTGTTTGGAGTAGGATTTCTTTTTGCAGGGGTTTTCCTCGTCTCTTTGGCGATAGATCCGATCTGGGTTGCGATTACCATCATCCTGATTATCGGAGGGTACATTGCAATGAATTATTACAAAATGTCGTGGAATATTATTTCCATCTCAAGTATTGCGGGTTCGGTGCTGCTTTTATGTGGTCTGGCTTTCGGTGCGCCTTATATTTTAGAAAAACTGCCGAAACACCAGAGAGAAAGAATTGAGGTTCTTTTTAAAGGTGAAAAAGCATTCAGGGATACTTCCGGATATAATTTGTTGTATTCTAAAACGGCTATCGGTTCCGGAGGACTTTGGGGAAAAGGATACCGTGAAGGTTCCGTTACGCAGGGGAAATTTGTTCCGGAGCAGGAAACCGACTATATTTTTTGTACCGTAGGTGAAGAGTGGGGATTCGTTGGAAGCGCCGTTCTTATTCTCTGTTATATGGTGTACATCGGAAGGATTTATTATCTCGCCGAGCAGCAGAAATCGGGCTTTAACCGCGTTTTCGGATATTGCTTTGCCTCGATTCTTTTAATGCACTTTACCATCAATTTAGGAATGGTAATGGGGCTATTCCCAACCGTTGGTATTCCGTTGCCGTATTTCAGTTATGGAGGAAGTTCTTTACTGGCGTTCTCAATGATGACTTTTATTTTCTTTAAATTAAATTATTCGGATAAGAATAGTCTGGTTTAAAAAGCTGGAGGATAGAAGATGGAAGTTTAAAATGCTATGTTTTAATTTTCATACTTGAATCTTCTAAATTCGCGAAATAAAATAACTCTCAACAAAGTTTATGAAAGAATCCTATTTTTCAGATCAGCATTTCGAGAACAGAAATTTCACGCAGCCTTTAGACAAAGGCGAATACGAAAACTGTACTTTCCAAAACTGTAATTTAGAATACGCCAATCTTTCAGGCTATAATTTTAACGACTGCGAATTTATTGGTTGCAACCTCAGCATGATGAATCTGGTTTCAACAGCTTTTCGCAAGGTGGTTTTTAAAGAGTGTAAAATGTTCGGACTGCATTTTAACGACTGCAACGAATTCGGATTATCGTTTACATTTGAAAGCTGTCTTCTCAACAATTCCATATTTTATAAAACATCAATTAAAAAAACACTATTCAGAAATTCAAAATTAATTGAGGTTGATTTTTCCGAATGTGATTTATCGAACGCAGTATTTTCCGGATGCGATCTCTCAGGAGCTGTTTTTGACCAAACCAACCTCGAAAAAGCGGATTTCCGTACATCGTTCAGCTATTCCATCAATCCGGCTTCAAACAGGCTTAAAAAGGCTAAATTTTCGCTTTCTGAAATTCATGGTCTTCTTCATCAGTTCGATATTGAAATTGATAAAAACGGATAGGTTACTGTTGATGGTTAATCGTTGATCGTTTGCTGTCTAATACCATTTTATGTTTGGATTTTCTGTACATAAATATTCCGTAGGAATTGTATCTGTGTAGCATAAATGAAGAATGCAGAATCAGAACTCCGCAGGAGTTCAATATCAGAGTAAATTTGAGAATTGATCTAAGCTCAATCTCAAAGTTTTTACAGGTGAAAATATTCTCTGAAACTTTTATCTTCTTAGTATTAGAAAAAAGCAATTCCCCTTCTCTGAAGAGGTGGATTTTGCGAAGCAAAAGACGGGGTAGTTAGAAACTAAACAATAAAAAAACCATCAAAATCTTGATGGTTTCATTATTTAAATCAATTATTTAAAATTAAAAACTTGCTGCGTTTGCTGCCGGAGTTGTTGTTGCAAGATTATTGTAAGCTTCTCCGTTTTCGTTGATGATTCTCTTTCCGAATCTGTATTTTGGACCCCAATAAGAATCATTTAATGAAGAAATCATGACTCCTTTTGAAGTTGCGGCGTGAATAAACTTCACTTCTCCGTCTTCTGTTACGCTTTCTACGATTCCTACGTGAGAAATTCTTCTTCCGTGAGAAAAGAAAATCAAATCTCCTTTCTGAAGGTTTTCTTTCTCGATTCTTTCACCTTCTTCAGACTGCGAAGCTGCTACTCTTGGTAAGCTAAGACCTGCTGCAGCACCGAAAACTGAAAGTACAAAAGCTGAACAGTCAATCCCGTTTCTTGTCATTCCTCCGTAACGGTAAGGCGTTCCAAGATAAGTCTGTGCTTCGTTTAAGATGTTATCGATTGTTGCGTTATGTTTGATTGCTTTTGCAATCTCAGAATTTTTGATAGAATTTTTTGCGTTGGCTAAAGTAGCTGCCTTTTCTGCAAGAAATGAGTTGATTAATTTCTGCTTATCCTGCTCCATTTTGTTTGTTTCAAGAGAGGCAAGTTTGGCATCTGTTTTGTATTCTTTAGCGTAAGTTGCTGGTTTTGAAACTACGTAGTTTGTAACACACGATTGTAACGATACAGTAGAGACGAAAGCAACTAGATAAAACAAAACTCTTTTCTTCATATATATTTGATTACCGTGTTAAAAAAAGGATAGTATATTTTCAAAAGCAATACAAAAATATAGAATCCAAGTAAAAGAGCCCCGATATGACAATTGTCAGGTTCTTTATTTAACACATTTTAACATAATTTTTACGTATGTTAAAAAAAAATAAACCGCAACCGCCTGTTTTGGGTAGGTGTGCGGTTTTTTTTATTAAGATTCTTTAACAAAATTATTGCGGATTATTGTAAAATGAAGGATAGGCAATCAAATTAATTCAAAATACCCCATTATAAATTTTGTTAATAAATGATTGGTTTTTCGGCAGTTTCAGATTTTTAACTCTTCTTTTTAATGCTTTTATTACCGCTGTTGTTTTCGTTTTAACAAAGCATTCATAGCTCATAAAAAAAACTCCCCGATCAATCGGAGAGTTTCACTAATATGGAACTTTACAAATGTTACTTTGTAAATAACATTTCTCTGTATTTCGTCATTGGCCAAAGCTCATCGTCTACCATCATTTCAAGATCGTCTGATGCATCTCTGATGGTGTCGAATAAAGGTTTTACTTTATTACAGTATTCTTCAGCCTGTTTTTGGCTCTCGGTAACTGCTTTTGCCGCTTCTCTTGCTTTAATAAGATCTTCAACGCCTACTTTAATTTTAGAAACATTCTCGGAAATGCTTGTAATTAAGCTCATTTGTTCTTTTGCCAAAGACTTGAATTCTTTGTCTCCGAAGATTTCTTTTAACCCTTTTACGTTCTCGATCAGTCTGTTCTGATAATTTAACGCGGAAGGGATAATGTGGTTTCTTGCGATGTCACTTAACACTCTTGCTTCGATATCAATAACCGTAGAATATTTTTCTAATTTGATTTCGTTTCTTGCTTCAACTTCTCTGTGCGTGAAAATTCCCATCTCTTCGTAAAGCGCTAAAAATTTCTCATCCATTTCCTGCTTAAGAGCTTCCGGAGTTGTTTTTAAGTTGTTTAAACCTCTCTTTTCCGCTTCTTTAGCCCAGTCATCAGAATATCCGTCTCCTTCAAACATGATGTTTTTACACTGCTTGATGTATTCTCTTAATACATTGAAGATTGCTTCATCTTTCTTAAGACCTGTTTCAATTAAAGCATCTACTTCTTTCTTGAAGTCGTTTAATTGTTTTGCAGCAATCGTGTTCATTACCGTCATAGATTCTGCACAGTTTGCAGAAGAACCTACCGCTCTGATCTCGAATTTATTTCCTGTAAATGCAAATGGAGAAGTTCTGTTTCTGTCTGTGTTATCCAACAGGATTTCAGGGATTTTTCCAACTACATTTAGTTTTAAATCTGTTTTTTCGTCCGGAGAAAGTTTTCCTTCCGTTACTTTTTCAAGCTCTTCCAAAACTCTGAACAACTGGCTTCCGATGAATACGGAAATAATTGCTGGCGGAGCCTCGTTTGCACCCAATCTGTGGTCGTTGCTTGCAGAAGCAATACTTGCTCTTAAAAGATCTGCATATTCGTGAACTGCTTTAATTGTGTTGACGAAGAACGTTAAGAACTGTAAGTTTTTCTTAGGATTTTTTCCAGGGCTTAAAAGGTTTTCACCTGTATCGGTTGCTAAAGACCAGTTGTTGTGCTTTCCGCTTCCGTTTACGCCAGCGAAAGGCTTTTCGTGGAACAAAATATGGAAATGATGTCTGTGAGCGATTCTTGCCATAACGTCCATCAACAAAGAGTTGTGGTCAACAGCAACGTTTACTTCTTCAAACATCGGAGCAAGCTCGAATTGATTCGGAGCTACCTCGTTGTGTCTCGTTGTTACAGGGATTCCCAATTTCATACATTCGATTTCCAGTTCTTTCATGAAATTCATGACTCTTGTAGGAATTGAACCGAAATAGTGGTCGTCCAACTGCTGTCCTTTTGCAGGAGAATGTCCTAATAAAGTTTTACCTGTTAAAACCAAATCAGGACGAGACTGATATAATGCAGAATCTACTAAGAAATATTCCTGCTCCCAACCTAAAGTTGGGGTTACTTTCGTTACATTTTTGTCGAAATACTGCATTACATTGGTTGCAGCTTCGTCTACCGCGTTCAATGCTCTTAAAAGAGGTGCTTTATAATCTAAAGTTTCTCCTGTGTAAGAAATGAAGATCGAAGGAATACATAAAGTAGTTCCCATGATGAACGCAGGAGATGTAGGATCCCATGCGGTATAACCTCTTGCTTCAAAAGTGTTTCTGATACCTCCATTCGGGAAAGAAGATGCATCCGGTTCCTGCTGGATCAGTAAATTTCCGCTGAATCTTTCAATCGCTCTTCCACCTTCAATTGGTGTGAAGAATGAATCGTGCTTTTCTGCTGTAGAACCTGTTAAAGGCTGAAACCAGTGTGTGTAGTGTGTTACACCTTTGCTCATTGCCCAGTCTTTCATGGCTACCGCAACCTGATCTGCAATGTGTCTCTGGATTTTGCTTCCTTTTTTTACCGCATCCATAATAGACTGGAATGCTTCTTTCGTTAAATATTCTCTCATCGTTTCTTCTGAGAAAACATTCTGACAGAATAATTCTGATAATTTCACGGGAACTTCTACAGAATTATCTCTTCTGAAGTCCTTGAATGGTAAAGTTTCTAACGCTTTGAATCTTAAAGTTGACATATTAGGTTGATTTTTACGGGGCAAATTTACAAAAAAATTGAATTGAAAAATATTTTACCCTAAAAATTTAAGGGGTGTTTTTGAAATTTAATATAATTTTAAAATGTCATGAGTTTTTAAAGGGGCTTGAATTCCCAAATTGAAATTTTTATACCTATTAATATATGAGAAAGTGAATCGAACTTTAAACTGTAACTTTTAATATTAAGAAAATTTATTGCTGATACTTTAAAAAAGAACACCTCAAAAATCTTAATTTTAAGACAGAAAAATAATTTTTGTTTGTTACGCCAATTGTGTTAAAATGCTGGTTAGCAAATTAATAATATCATTTAAAATATTTTTCGTAACTTAGCAGACTTTTTATAAAAATTTTAAATATATGACAAATTCTAGAGCAAGAGAAACCACCGAGGCAATTGAAAGACTATACATATCTATGAGACACCTGTTTTATAGAGGTTTTTTCAAGCCGAGCGGAGTTTCAGGAGAAAGCATTAGAAGTTTGTTGAAGACGATCAATCCGGAAATTTACGGTACCATGAGTATGCCCAGCAAAGTGGAACTCGATGGTTTGATGTATGTTTTAGACAGACTTCCAGAAGGAATCGAAGAATGCGCTTTCATTCATCTTACATCAGACGAAGGTTTTGATAAAGGAAGTTTCGAACCGATCGTTCCTAAAAAAAGAAGAAGAAACTGTTACAGAATCGATGAACACCAGATGAACATTGAAGTTCTTTTGGGGCGTTCGGAAATTTATGATATTCTTACCCACCTTACCTTTTTATTCATTGAGGCAGATAAAGTTCGCAATCTGGCTTTCATTCAGGATGAAAACTGGAAACCGACAAGAGCCTTCAAAATTATTGAAGAAGTGGTGAAAGGCGAGAAAAAATTCAGCAGAAGAGAAAAAGAAGTTGCCCTTATTCATTTGTCTTCTTTAATAGGAAGAACGTTTGATGAAACTTTAAAGGCTTATAATACTTTCGGAGATGATGAAAATCCTGACCGTTTATTCAAAATCATCTACAATCTTGCGAAAGTAAGTCTGGAAGATGCAAAACAGACCAGAGAAAGAGAAATTCATTTCAGTGCTATCTTAAAGGAAAGAGTAGGACATCACTATTTTGGTGAAAAGTGGGCGAATAAAGTAAAAGAAGTTTTGTTTGAAAATAATCTTCACATGAGACCGCTTCACATCATTTCTGCCAATATGCACTCTGTGAAAAATATGCTGTATGCCAACGAAGCATTGAAGAAAAAAGATCATAAAGAAGTAGATTACAAAATGTACGGAGAAATTTCCGACAAAAAAGAACTTCGCGATAAGGTTTCAAAATACGCTTTGGAACAGGGAATGATCTATATTAATGACAAAAGCGGAAGTAATATCGATGTACAGATCATCGACCTCAGCAAAACAGATCTCAGAAATACACCTTTTCAGGATATTAAATTTGCAGGAGATGATGTTGTAATGGTTTTTGATTATGCATTCGGAGAACAGGCTTACGAAATAATGGACGAATTGCTGAGACCTTACGAACATAAAGGGGAAGTGTATATGATGAAGGTGAAATCTGTTTCCATTATGGGTAAAGCGGGAATTCTTGCCGGAGGAAAAGGAGACATCATGATCCCTACTTCGCATATTTTTGAAGGAACAGCAGACAATTATCCGTTTGAAAATGCCCTGAAACTGGACGATTTTAAAGACGATGAATTAAAAGCATTCGAAGGTCCGATGATTACTGTTTTGGGAACTTCACTTCAGAACAGGGACATTCTTTCGTATTTTATGAACACTTCCTGGAAAGCTATCGGTCTTGAGATGGAAGGTGCGCATTACCAGAAAGCCATTCAGGTGGCGTCGAAAATAAGACACCATATTTCTCCGGATCTGTTTGTGATGTATGCTTATTACGCATCCGATAATCCTTTAGAAACGGGAAGCACCCTTTCTTCCGGAGGTTTAGGATTAACAGGGGTAAAACCAACCTATCTTATTACCTTAAGAATCTTAGAAAAGATCTTACAAAGCGGAAAGAAAGAATCTTCAGCGAAAAAATAATTTGATTAATTTCAATTACATATAAACCTCGGATGTTTTCATTTGAGGTTTTTTGTTGAGACATGAATTCAGTTTATTCAAACACGAATGACGCAAATTTTCCACACGAATTTCACTAAGTTTATTTGTGCCTAAAATTGTGTTTTTTATTTGTGGAATTTGTGTTTAAGACATTTGCTTTAAAGAAACTAAACTCAGCCGCGCGAATTTTCCACACGAATTTCACTAAATTTATTTGTGCCTAAAATTGTGGTTTTTATTTTTGGAATTTGTGTCTAAGAACATTTGCTTTAAAGAAACTAAACTCAGCCGCACGAATTTTCCACACGAATTTCACTAAATTTATTTGTGCCTAAAATTGTGTTTTTTATTTGTGGAATTTGTGTTTAAGAACATTTATCTTTAAGAAAAATTAAAACAAATGAGTTCAGCAGCACAATTAGCCAAAAGATTCCGGGAGGTTACATTAGATGGTTTATGGATTGCCAATACCAACTTTAAAGATCAGCTTTCCAATGTTTCTTGGGAAAAGGCAACAGCCAAAGTTGGTTCCTTAAATACAATCGCAATGCTTACTTTTCATATTGATTATTATATTGCCGGTTTAATTATCGTTTTTGAAGGTGGCGATTTGGAAATCAGAGATCAATTCAGCTTCGACCTACCTCCGATTGAATCTCCGGAACAGTGGGAGAACCTGAAAAGTAAATTTTTAAGCGATGCCAAAAAGTTCGCAGATTTATTGGAGAAAATGCCCGATTCGAAAATGAACGAGGGTTTTGTAGACGAAAAATATGGAACCTATCTCAGAAATATAGATGGCATGATTGAGCATTGCTATTATCATCTGGGACAGATTACTTTGATTAAAAAATTGTTGAATTAAACACAAATGACGCTAATTTTTCACGAATCACACGAATTTTTATTTGTGCTTAAAATTGTGTGAATATTAGTGATATTCGTGTTTAAATAGATTATTATTTTTAAATACTTATCTTTAGAAAAAATAAAATTTTAAATGAAAAAATCGGTTGCAATCCTGTTTGCATTTATCATTTCACAGTTTCATGCTCAGCAGGGAGCTTATTATCAGCAGAGTGCGAAGTACAAGATGGATATTGATGTGAATGCTGAAAAGTTTACCTACGAAGGAAACCAGACCTTAGATTACAAAAATAACTCTCTGGACGAACTTAATGTTGTCTATTTCCATTTGTACTGGAATGCTTTTAAGCCCAATTCGATGATGGATCAAAGAGTTGCAGGACAAGGAAAAAACGGAGATTCCAGACTTCAGAAAGATGGTGTTTCAAGATTGGCTTCGATCCCGAAAGATCAGGAAGGGGCGCAAAATATCCATTGGATCAAACAGAACGGGAAAACACTGAAATTTGAAGTTCAGGAGACGGTAATGAAAGTTTATCTTGCGGAACCGATTAAACCTAATTCGTCCACTACATTTACTTTAGAATGGGATGCGGTAATTCCGCAGCAAATCAGAAGAAGCGGAAGAAATAACAGGGAAGGAGTGGATATGACGATGACGCAATGGTATCCGAAAATCGCAGAATACGATTACGATGGTTGGGCGACATTTGATTATATCGGAAGAGAATTTCACGCGCCGTTCTCGGATTTTGATGTAACCATTAAAATCAATAAAGAGTATGTAATCGGAGCAGGAGGAATTCTGGAAAATCCTTCTGAAGTAAAAGGGTATGATGCTAATGCTAAAATTAAAGCAGATAAAAATAAAGCAACATGGAAATGGAGCGCTAAAAATATCCTCGATTTTGCCTGGGCTGCAGATAAAGACTATATCGTAAAAAGTTTTGACGTTCCGCAAGGTCCGAAAGTTTTTTTAGTATATCAGAATAACGATAAAACAAAAGTCTGGGAAGAAGCACAGCCTTACATCACAAAATATTATCAGTTGATGAATTCCCATTTCGGCAAATATGTTTATCCGACATATTCTTTCATTCAGGGAGGAGACGGAGGTATGGAATACGGAATGTGTACCATGATTTTAGGTGAAGCAAATGATATTGAAGGATTGATGGGATTAATGGCTCACGAAGGAGCGCATTCTTGGTATCAGCAAATTCTTGCGACCAATGAACCGATGCGTCCCTGGATGGATGAAGGATTTACAAGTTATGCGGAAGGATATGTGATGAATCAGTTGTTTCCTCCTGCAAAAGAACTTCCGAATCCTTTTGCCAATTCTTTAAATGCTTACAGAAATTTTGTAAAAAAAGGTATCGAAGAACCGGCAATCTGGTTGGGAGATCATCATGATAACGGAACTTCCTATACGTATGCTTCTTATGTAAAAGGAGAATTGTATCTGGTTGAGCTGGGTTACATTATGGGGGAACAGAATCTTGCGGAAACATTGAAGCAGTATTACGATCAATGGGCGCTAAAACATCCTTCAGACAGAGATTTCTTACATATTGCCCAGAAAGTTTCGGGTATGGATCTTAAATGGTTTCAGAATTATTGGATCAATACCACAAAAACAATTGATTACGGAATCAAAGACGTAAAATACGATACAAAATCTACTACTATTACTTTGGTGAATAACGGACAGGTTCCGATGCCGATTGATTTCAGTGTTATAACTACGGACAAAAAAATAATCAATTATCAGATTCCTATGAACATGACGCATACGTGGAAGGAAAAAGATGCTTACGGAGAATTCAAAACAATGCCTTACTGGCCTTGGACGCAGAAAGAATACTCCATCACCATTCCTTATACAAAATCACAGTTATCGGTTTTAGGAATAGATTTCAGCCAAAGACTTGCTGATGTTAATATGGCGGATAATTTCGTTGAGGTGAAATAGAATTAAATTTAATGAAGCATAATAAATCCCTGAAGAGTTTTTTCAGGGATTTTTTTATACGATATTACGTGATAATTGAAAGTGAATTTTTATTGAATTCCAAATTGCTTTACCATCCAGTGGTTAGAATGATTTTTAACCAAATCGTTTTTTAGGGCTTCATCATTGGTATTGAGATAATGATAAACTTTTAAAGGAACAGAATCGGGATATTCTTTTAAACCCTTCGCAGCAACTGCTTTAGCTTCGTCCTTCTTGTTTGCACTGTCCAAAGATTCATAAGTATAAATATAAATGATGGCAGGAATTTTCCCGTATATTTTTTGAAATTCACTATTCAATATCTTCATTGTTTCTACCTGAAATTCAGAATTAGGCTTTTTGCCAACCATTGCTGTCTGGCTTATATGCTGTTGATACATCAAAAACAACATCAGCAGGTGAATGTTTTTTGTAGAAGGATCGGAAAGCAGACTCTGGATTTTTTCAATGGTTTCCGTGGTCATTTCATCATTTTCAGCCTGTAAGCTCTTGTTGTAGAACTCGTCCAGAATATGGTAAACCGTCTTATCGCTTCCGTCGATCTTTGCTTCTTTTTTTATTTTTTCAAATACTTCTTTTGCGCCGGCGGCAGTTTGTGAGAAAGCGTTAATTCCCGAAAGAAATAAAAATAGCAGAATCAGTTTTTTCATGAAAATTTGAGTTGAAGTGATTTTAGGTTTAAATATAAATAATTGTTTCTTAAATACAAGAAAATCTAAACCGTAGTTTTACTAAAATCAGTAAATTTAATGCCTTAAAATTAATCGGAGATTTCCATCTTTTTGAAAATAAATAAATGAAGTCAATTGTAATAAACATAGGAAACAGCAATATCAGATTCGGACTTTTTAACGAAGACAACTGTGATATTTCCTGGGTAATTAATACAAAACCATACAGAACGGCAGACGAATTATACGTACAAATGCTGATGCTGTATCAGACCTATAAAATTGAGCCTGCAGAAATCAGTAAAGTCATTATCGGATCTGTTGTACCTCAGCTTACAAAAGTGATGAGTGCAGCGATAAAAAAGATTCATGATATTCATCCTGTGATTGTTGACAGAAGTACGCCTTCCGAAGTTCAGGCAAAATCTAAACAGATGGGAACTGATATTTATGCAAACCTTGTTGCGGCTCATAATATGTATCCCGACAGAAAAAAAATTGTACTGGATTTCGGAACTGCACTCACGGCGAGCTGTGTTGCAGAAAGCGGAGAAACTTTGGGAGTAATTATCGCTCCGGGAATCGTTACTGCACTTAATTCTCTGATCAGCCAGACCGCTCAGCTTCCGGAAATTGAGCTGGTAAAGCCAAAAACCGTTCTGGGTTTAGATACGGTAACCTGTATGCAAAGCGGAATGGTCTACGGATTTCTGGGAATGGTAGAAGGATTTATAGACAGAATAAACGATGAGGTAAACGATGATTGTTTTGTGGTGGCAACCGGCGGAGTCTCTCATGTCTACAAGCCTCTAACGGATAAGATTCACGTTATGGACAGATTGCATACTTTGAAAGGGTTATATTTTCTGGGAAAAAATTTATAGTAAAAGGTTGAGGTTCAGATTAAAAAAACGATTGATAAATATTATCCTAAACCTCAACTTTTATATCATCTTTTAGATTTAAAGAATTCTTTCACAATTAAAGAACATTCATTTTCTAAAATACCTGTAACGATTTCTGTTTTGGGGTGAAGAGAAAGGTTCTTATTGATGAACCCCCGTTGTTCATCTCTTGCCCCGATGACAACTTTTGAAATTTGTGACCACGACAATGCGCCGGAGCACATTACACAAGGTTCCATTGTGACATAGAGTGTACAGTCTCTTAAATATTTTCCGCCCAGAAAATTGGCAGCAGAAGTTATTGCCTGCATTTCTGCGTGAGCCGTTACATCGTTTAAGGTTTCAGTAAGATTATGGGCTCTCGCAATCACCCTGTTATTGGAAACTATTACGCATCCGATAGGAACTTCATCTTTTTCTAACGCGGTTTCAGCTTCATGAAGAGCCATTTTCATGAAATATTCGTCGGTAAACATTTATGGTTCAATATTCATGGTTAAAGGAAGCCGGAAACGATATCGTACCGGACCACCATTGATGATAGCCGGAGAAAACTTTTGTGAAACAGAATAAAGAGCGATTTCTGCCTGTCTGTTGAATGTGAAATTATCTCCTTCTGCCTGAACATTGCTGATGCTGCCATCTTTTTCTACAATAAAAGCCACATTAGTTTTTACAGTTTTTACATCAGAATATACACCGCCAAGATAAAACAGATGGGCTACTTCTTTTCGCAGCTCATTAATTCCTCCGGGATAATCTGCCATTTTATCAATAACTACCGAGGGAGGCGCAGGAGCTTCGGGAGACAAAGTTTTCAGTAATTTTAATTTGCTGAGATCTTCAAGGTTTTTGGTTTTTAATAAAGCTCCGGTAAGCGCGACATTTTCTACACTGTCCATTTTCTGCATGAAAAGCATATAATCGAGCTTTATGGATGCCTTATGATAATTATCTGTCTCTGCATCAAATTTTTTCTTAAACTCTTTGCTGAGCATAGAACGATGCTGGTTATAATAGTTTTTAATAAGCTTGAATTCATCGGTCTGTTGCGAAGAACAGAAAGAAAAAACGCAGCAAAAAAGAAAAACAAAAAAAGATTTCACTTTGATATATTTATGTAAATGTAATCAAAAAATCTTGATAAGTTTCAGCTTTCAAGATACCTGTTTAAAGACTCCTGAAGATTTTTGCGGATATCGTCAACTAAAACTTTAGGTTCAATTACCTGAACTTCTTTTCCAAAGGAAAGAATTTCCTGCATAAAATCGTAAGTAGGATGCAGGAAAAACTCAAAAAATATTTCTTCCGGCGTTTCTTTGGTTTCTTTCTGAGACTGATGAAGCGGAAAACTTCTGATGTATTCTCCCTGATGTCTGCTGCATTTCAGAACAATTTTTTGCGGGTTTTGCTCTGCGAGATTCATCACACCAAAGGCATTTTTAAAGTGTTCTCTGAAATTGTATTTGTATTTTTCCCTGAAATTATTTTTAGAAACATCCAGATAATTAATTCTGTCTAGTCCGAAAGATTTCAGCATTTTATCTTTGGTATCAATAGCAATAAGGTACCATCTGTCTTTGGATTCTTTCAAAGCCAACGGATGAACTTTTCTGGAAGTCATCAGTTTATTTTTATAGTTGTAGTGCTCAAAGGAAACAATTCTTTTGTTTCGGATGGCAAAGAAAAGATCATAAAAATGTTCAACACCCGTCGGCTTTCTGCTTTCGAAAAAGATAAGGTTAGAAAAATCAGGATGAAGATTCAGAGCGTTGCTTACCTGAAAAGACTCCAGTAATTTCTGGTTGTATTCATCCACTTCCATAATCGGGCGGCTCTCAATATAATAACGGTTGTCTCCCTTCTTTTTATTATGAATGGAGAGATTGAAAAGATCTGAAATTTCCCGGATATCTCTTTGCAAAGTACGGATAGAGTAGCCTTTAATCCCTGCATCCTGAAATTCAAAGGAGTTAAGCAGATACTCTTCCAGCTGCGAATAGGTAGCCGGAGAACTTTCCAATCTTTTTATAATTAAAGCGTATCTTGTAAGATAAAAATCTTTTTTCATTGCTAAAAGTTTCTACCACAAATATATGCGGTTAATGCGACAAAACTTGTCGTGTTTTATTTTTTATAAAATAAATTCTGAATCTAATTTGTGATTCGCATAAATTTGAATCAGTATTTTGTTAATCAGTTAATTTAGTGTATTCTAAAGTAAGAGTAAATGAATCAATTTTAGAATAATCAGAATTTGGAATCTTCACATTTAGTATTTTTACTAGCATTTGATTTATGCTTATGAAAAGTTCTCCATTCCATTGGTTTCCTGCAAAAGCAATTTCGTTTGCCCACCATTCTGTAAACATCTGATTGGAAATTATTGTTTCTATATTCTCAAAATCTTTATAAATTTCTATAATGCCGTTTTGGGGAATTTCATCATAAAATACCGTTTTTGTATAAATTGTTTTTCCATTAATCCATTTACCGTTTGTTTTGATTTCTGTTTTAGAGTAAGATGATTTTTTGTCAATATATTTCTTTTGTACATAATCTAGCTCGTCTATATTATCTGTGTAATCATAATATCCAGTGAGCCCTCTTGATTTTGGTTTGTTACAAGTAATGGTAAATGATTCTCCTTGAGTTACAATACCTGATTTTGATATGCTCGCAACATCTGAACCGATTTCAATAAATTTTATACCATCAGAACCGAGTAGACTTCCAGTGTCAGAATTATCTGCGCTAAAAATATATTGTGAAGTAAGTTGCGTATAATTAGAAGAGTCTTTTATAAAAATATCTCCGGTAACAGGTTTTGTAGAATCTGCTCCAGTAAAGGGTATATATTCCGTTTTGTTTTCCCATCCAAAAGTACCGTCTGGTTTTGCTACGATATTTTTGGAAAACTCGGAACTTCCCTGAGCATTTGGCATGTATTGAGAGGGGATTGTTAAAGGAGCGTTAATAGATAGTCTGTTATTGGGCAGCTCTCCATATATAATTGCTTCCGATGAATTAATCCTGCGCGATTTATTTGAGCCAATTACCAAAGCATCTACCTGATTAGGTAAATTAATGCAGTTACCAATGATGATTGAGTTATTCATCGCAGAGTTTGCTGTCCTCATATAATTTCCTGCACCAATTACAATATTATTAAAATTTCTGTATAACGTATTATTTAAAGTTGACGCTCCGATAATAGTTGACATGGCTGCTCTTACAGGAGTACTTCCGTTACTATTGATAACCCCACCCACATAAGTGTTTAAAGAAGAATTAAATGATGTACCATTGTATCCCGATAACGCAACTTGTTCTTTCATATAGGCCGCTGCTGCGGGAGAAATATTTGCTAAATCCGATTCTAATATTTCTGATCTTAAATTAAATCCTGTATAATGACCGATAAATACATTTGTAGATGATCTATTTAGCTGATATGCAGTAGCGTATCCAAGGGTTGTGTTATTGCTTCCTTCTGAGACTTCAGAAAGACTATAACAGCCGACAGAGGTATTATAGGATCCTGAGCTTAACTTTTTTAAAGTATTGATCCCGAAACCTAAATTATTACTTCCGGTATGCTCGGGATTCATATCACCAAAATAATATCCGGAAGTTTTTTCATTAAATCCAAGTGCGGCAGATCTTCCTTTTGCAGAAGCCAAAACGATTTCATTCTTTGTTGTAGAGTTTCCTCTATTGGTTATGTTATCAAATGTATCACTGCTGTCAGCAGATTGTTTTGAAATAATTCCATTATTATCGGTTACAAAACGTTCGTGTGATCCTTCTTTTCTCGGAACCAGATATATTTCAAGGGGCTCAAAAGATTTAATTTCGTCTTGATTATTAGTATAATTGCCTTCTGCAATATTTATACTTTTTACTATAATTTCTCTAAATTTCATAATTGATTATTTTGAATTATCCGGAAAGATCCAGACTCCGCCGTCATCTGCTCCAATTTTTTCGTTCACGTAAGTTAGGGTTGCAAATTCAGAGGTATCAATTATATCTGGCAGAGAAGCCAAATCGATTTTCTCTTCTTTATGCCAATAAGAATCCATCCATTCCCAGAAATGCTCTTGTTTAGGCTGGTCTCCCTTCTCAAAGTAAAGTTTTAGTTCTTCTTTTGTTGTCATTTTTTAATTTTAAAGTTATTCTTGTAAGTCTCTGTAAGTAATTACCGCTGTTGCAGGAATTCCTGCGGTGCTAAGATCTAAACCGGCGGGTGCAGAGACTGTTTTTAATGAAGGGATATAAAAAGCATTTTGTCCTACTGATTGTACAGTGTTTGGTATATATAAGTCTTCAACTTTTGCTTTTGAACCACTAAATGCATATTCCCCAATTGTTGTTAATCCTTCATTCAAGATAATTTGCTCTAAGATACCTGATCCCCTTTGATTTCCCTGATTGGAAAAAGCATAAGATCCGATAGATTTAAGAGATAAGGGAGTTTTAATAATCTTGATATTTTGACCATTGAATGCAAATTGTCCTATTTCTTCTAAGCCTTCGTTAAAAATGACTTTGGCTATCTGATAATTAAATCCTTCATATAGGTATGCCGATATTAAAATCTTTTTTGTATTTAAGGGTATTGTTAATTTGATTCCGGGACCGATAAAATTATCTTCATCAAAAAGGGGAATTACTTTTTCAAATGTCTCAACGGCATCCTGCGGAATTTTCTCTTCCTTATGCCAGTAAGAGTCCATCCATTCCCAGAATTGATTTTGTGTGGGCTGATCCCCTTTTTCAAAGTAAAGTTTTAGTTCTTCTTTTGTTATCATAATATATGTAATTTTTATTTATTGATTTATAGATGTTTTGATGATGATTTTTAAACACAGTTCCGGCTGTTCAACATTTGAAAAATGAAGAATTTAGAAAAACGAAACAAGAATAGTAGTATACCAGACTGCTGAACAGCGGCAGAACTAGATGTGTTTAAAAATTAATTGATATATATTTTCTTAAAGGTCATCATTTTTAAAAATCCGTCGCAAGAGGTTTCGATGTCATTAAGATAATTATCGTAATCTGTTTCAGCATTTTCAATGTCGCTCCATTCAATGGTGTAACGGTTTCTATCGAAGATAATGTCAGAATAATGATGTTGTGTTTTCATTTTGTTTTTTTTGTATTTGGCGTTAAAAATTGAATATGTTTTTATCGTAAATGTTGAGTTCAAAATTTGTTTTAATTGTTTTTATGCTCTGTTTTATTTTATATTTCAAATGTAGAAGTGGCAAACGTCAAAACTTGACGTATTATTTATTATTTTCAAAAAAAATTAAAATTTTTCTACAATATATTTTCTGATGAAGATGAAAAATAGAATGGTAGAGACAAAAGCAGCGATTACCGAACATATTACATTTTCAATCGGCATATATGGATGTCCGTCTTCTGTAACCGGAGGATTGAACCAATCGAATAAAAAGTAAAAAATAAAACAGCCGGCAATGAAAGATAGAATGTTGAGTATAAGAAATGTAAATATTGTCTTCATGATTGATAATGATTAGTTATTATTTAAATATAATTAAAAAAGCTTATATTGATTTATTATAAGGTTTAAAGCTTATATTTTATTTTTAATTAGTTTTTGTACTATCTGGTTTAAGATTTCTCTGTTTTCGTCGATATAACATAATCCCGCCTGTATAAGATTTTCAATATTCGATCTTTTTACATTATCCATTGCAGGAGAAGCATTTTTTAATGAAGGATTAAGCCGGTAATAATTTTTCTGATTTCTCAGTCCTAAAGTCTGAAACATCTGAGAAAGCTGATAATCTACTGTTTCGGCATTGGCAGACATCAAAATATCGATTATTGGGTTCACCCAGCCGATTTTTCCGGATTTTTCCAGTTTTTTGAAAGAATAAGATCTTGCCTCGATGCCTGTTCCGATGGAAACAACAATCATATCATTTACGCTCGGATGATTGGCTTTCTGATGATTTTTCAAAACTTCTGCAAAAGGAATTTTTCTTGCTTCTGCGTACGCGCACAAAGCCGGGTTATTCGCAAACATTCCGCCGTCGATTAAGCTGAAAATCTGTCCGTACATGGATTTTATCTGAACCGGACTAAAATATGTAGGTGCTGCCGAAGTGGCTCTGCACACATCTTTTACATAAAAATTATCAGTACTCAGATTGGCTTTCCAGGAATTGAAAAGCTTTGCTCTTCTGTTTTCTATATCGTAACTGGTTATTAAACAGGGTTTTATTAATTCTTTTAATTCTAAATTTCCAAAAAAATCATTCAGATTTTTTTCCAGCGCTTCCTGAGAGATTTTTTCGTTCAAAAGTCCGAAAGGATTTACCAAACGTTCCCAAAAAGAAACCTGAAAGATATCGCCACCTTTTTCAGCATACAATTCTAATCCTTTCTGGATAGAATATTTTGCTTTTCGGTGTTCGTCGGGACAAAGAATAATAGAAGCAATCAGTCCGCCGGTGCTGCTTCCCGCAACAAAGTCGAAATAATCACCAAGTCTGGCGCCTGGCTTATCATAAAACTGAAGCTGCTCTTCGATGTAACGCAGAATAATACAGGTGATAATTCCCCTGATTCCGCCTCCGTCCAAAGAAAGAATGGTTGTCTTTTTCATATGATTTTCACTTTTTTTTAAAAGAAACATCTAACAACTTTAGACAAGTAAAACCAATAGATTTCCGGGAAATGACTATTGGTTTTAGCTTGATATAATAATTGCTTTGATGTTATCTTACTGAAGCAAAGATAGATGGGGACAGCGACAAAACTCGACGTATTAAAAAATAATTTTCAAATAAAAGAGAATTAAAATACAGGATAATTTTCTTTGTCTCTGGGCATTTTATAGAGCGTTCTCCAGCTTGTTTTTACCAATCCTTTTTTTGTTACAATATTTTTCTTTTCAAAATGCGGAAGATCTTTAAAGGTTTTCCAGTTTCCGCCCCAGTCCCAGCCGTATTTTGCGAAAATCTTTACACATTCGTACCAATCGGCAACCTTGTCGTTATCCCAATCTTTTACAGTGTCCCAGCTTGCTGTTTTTCCATCGATCATTAAACAGATGTCGACTGCCAATCCGTAATTATGGATGCTTTGTCCCGCTTTTGCATTAGTTACTTTTTTCCCTGAAGTAATTCTTCCGATTGCGTAAAGTTTTTCCTGCTCTTCAAAACTTCTTAAGCCTTGTGTAATTCTGATTTTTGCTTTTCCCGTTAATGCTTCGTTGCATTCTTTCACAATCTGTTTCACTTCTTCCCTTACATAGGGATGAAGTTTTTCAATTCTCTGTAAACTTACTTTATCCATTATTTAAAATTTTATGATTTTGAAATACAAATCTATACCTCGGAAACGCCAAAAGGTGACGTATTTTTTATGAATTTTTAAGTTGTCGATAATGATCAATTCAAGTAAGATCATATTCAGTTGCTTTTCAAAATATTAAATCTTTTTGTCTGAAATTTTAAACTTTTAGTTTTCCTGTACTGAAAAATAATTTTTAATACGTCGAGTTTTGGCGTTTCGCATTTCAATCTTTGCGACATAAAACAGCTTAGTTATTAAGGATAAATTTAATAGGAAAGAAACTTAAAAACTCTGATTTGTTTCCTTAAAACAACGATAAAATATCAATGAACAAAATCAAAAAATATGGAAAATAGTAACAGCTACGAAAATTCAGCACTTGCTTTAGACAGTATTTACAATGTCTTAAGCTGGTACGACAGGGTATCTCTTCATTCTTATATGCATGGAGGAAGTTTAGTAACGAAAAAGGCAACACAACTTTTAAAGTTTGTAAAAACACACGAATGGTATCCTCCTAAAATGAGATATACTCAAAATAATGTATTGGAGTATTATGAACCAAAACAGGAAAGCTGGTTAAAAATTGCACAATACATGAAAAATCACCCTAAACTGACGGTTCAGATTCAGGAATATCTTAATTAAAAATAGACACAAAAAACAAATTATTTATTATGAGTACAGACAAAAAAGAATTAAAAAGTTGGTTTTCAGAAGGTTTAAAACCTACTCAGGAGCAGTTTTGGGAATGGATAGACAGCTATTATCACAAAAATGAGTCTTTATCTATACATACTGTTAATGGATTAGAGAATGCTTTATTAATTAAAGCAAATAAAGATGCTTCAGACTTCTCTCCGGAAGATATTGAATCTTGGAAAAGAATTCTTGGAGTAAATGACATTCCTGAAAATATTGCCACTAATGACATTAAATTAGGGAATGGAGAATTAATTTCAGGAACTTCTTACACTAAGGAGCAAAGTGATGCTAAATATTACAAGAAAGTAGATATGGGATATTTTAATTCTAATTATGTGCTTCTTGCAGATGGTACACCCAAAGCAGCTGGAGATTTGGGGAAAAATATTGCGAACTCTTCCCTAACTTCTGTAGCCGGAGCCGGTTTAACGTTGGGAGCAGACTGGACAGTAAATACTTCAGGACTAAAATATTCAATCACAGGATTAAATGATGTTACCAATGATGCGACATTCACTACATTTTTATCTCAAAACGCAGCAGGAACAATTGGACGGTCAAATGGAGTAAAACCTTTTCTGAATATTCCGACAATAATGTCTGAATCTGAGAAAACAGCATGGAAGACATCTATGAATGGAGGATGGACGACTAATGCGATGAATGTGGGGCTGATTTATCCTTCAGTCGTTCCAAAAGCAACTAATTCTAATAATTTGACATTCATTACTTTAATTGGCTCTAATCTTAATTTAAATCCAAGCAATTTCAGTATCAAAATTATCAATTCATCAGGAGTTGTAACAGAAACTATTAATAACTCCAGAGTTACTTTAGTGAATGCAAATATGATCAGTTTTTCATTTAATACCCAGACTTATGAATTAGGAGATTATACTATAAGATTATGGAATGGAGTTGCAGATTATAACACATCTGTAAAATTGACAGTGTTTGATAATAGCTCGGCAAATGAAGTTGATATCAGCCGAAATGTATGGTCTAGAGTTACAATAGGAAATCTTCCGTTTGATAATGAACTGGTAAAAACTCCAAATGAACTGAATATAGGATATGATGCCGATTTATTTAATGCTGCAGGACAAAATGACAATGTTGTTCTCTTAGCGTATTACATGCAGTCTTTTCTTTCTGCAACCGATGATTTTGTAATTGAAGGAGTTATTACAAAAGTAGGAACAAACTACAATCCTTTTGGTGGTGCAATAGGATTCGGAATTACAACATCTCCTAACGACACACTTACATCTGAAAAAAATTCAGGTGCTGTTACTGTAGGTAATAATTCTGCTCATTATGCTTATTTTACAACAGGAGGATATGGCGGAGTAAATGTGGGAATCAATGATAATATGAAGTTTATTATCTCTAAAAAAGGAAATTTTGCAACCACATCTATCTATAAAGACGATGGTAGTTTCAGTGTTGCTACAAATATTATTGATAATAACCAGCCTACACCTGTAAGATTTAAAATTTTTGCCACCTCATTTCAATATACGACAAATGCCACTTTAGGTGTTAAAATATCAAGCATAAGAAAATTATAGAATAATAACTTACGTATTTTTTAAGCCCTGTTATGGGGCTTTATTATTACCTGACCACTAATCCTAAAATCAAATTATTCAAATTAAATATTGCTTCATTAGAAAACAATTTGTCAATGAGTTTTTTTTATGAATTTTATTTAACCGATCTCAATATGGACGCTTTTATTTGTGGAAAATAATTGGAATCTATACTGTAAAGTTTTGAAAAATATAAATTAGATGGTCAGTTATTTAAATATTTTAATTCATTCTATAAATTATAAAATTTTGTAAATAATATATTTGTTTCTTATTTTTTTACAACTATTCTTGTATATTTGCTTTTTAATTAGGGAATTACTGATTAAAATACGAAAAAAAAACACTAAATGAAAAAGAATTATTTAATAATCCAGGCATTATTATTGTTATGTACCCATCTGCTCTATTCTCAGGTAGGTATTAACACAACTTCTCCAAAAGCCACTTTAGAAATAGTAGGAAAAAATTTAGGAGGAGCGGTAGATTCTAAAGACGGGATAATAATTCCCAGAGTAAATCAGGTTTCCAATGCATCCGGTACTACACAAAGCCAATTGGTTTATCTTACTGCTAATGATGGTACTTTGGTTCCTGGATTCATATTCTGGGACGGTACAGTTTGGAAACAGCTAGGTGGTGCTTCCTTGACTTTATCAAATTTTTCAGCAACATCACCGCTGGCTTATAATAATTTAACGGGGGTGTTTTCAATTTCTCAGGCAGGATCTTCTGCCAATGGATATCTGTCATCTGCCGATTGGAATATCTTCAATAATAAGCAGAATGCCTTAACTTTTTCAACAGGACTTACGAATACGGCTAATACGATTACACTAAATCCGGCTACAGCTTCTTCTATCGGAGGCGTAAAAATAGGCAGCGGATTAAATGTAGCGGCGGATGGTACTATCAGTGTTCCTTCAAATGTGAGCAGTTTCAGTGCGGGAACTACGGGATTAACTCCTTCTGCTGCAACCTCAGGAGCTGTTACCTTGGCAGGAACCTTAAAACCATCCAATGGAGGTACCGGAAATACAACAGTACCTGCTGTCGGAACTGTTTTGCAGGGAGATGGTACCGTTTACCAGCCTCTTTTACCCGGAACGGCAGGACAGGTCTTAACATCAAACGGAACAGGAAATGCCTTAAGCTGGTCTACACCTTTTACTTCAAGTGTAGCGGAAATATACGATGCAGCAGGAACACAGACTTTTGCTACAGCAGCTGGATTTACAACGATGTTAATAACCACAGCCGGAGTTGTAGATAGCGGTTATACTGCGGGTTCAGGAACAATCACTATTACCAATGCAGGAAAGTACAGGGTAACTTATCGTATATCAGCATCTGTAACTACAAATTCTCAGGCTACAGGAGAATATAAACTACAGGTAAACGGAAGTGATGTTGCGGGAACTTCAGGCTTTACATTTCATAGAAATAATGCAGATCCAAGAGGTACCGTAACGGTAACTAAAATACTGAATCTTAATGCTAATGATGTTTTAAGAGTACAGGGGAAAGTATGGAATACGACCAATAGAACTCTTCAACTGGTCGCTAATGGATCATCTTTAATGGTAGAAAAACTGTAATTCTTCAAAAATGAAAATTTTAAATTTTGGGAAAATATTCCTTGTTATATTGAGTTTAACAGCTGTTAATTCTTTTGCACAGGAGACTATACCAACGGCAACAGGATTTGCAATAGCAGCTGAAGGAAATTTATACAGAGCAACGGATGATGGGCAAATATATATAGGCTTACGAAATGGAACTTTAAAATTAGTGGGAGGCAATATAGTTGTAGACAATGTAACACTTTCCGGAACGGGTACTGCTGCAAATCCTATTAAATTAGCTCAAAACGGAGCGGCAAACCAGCAGGTTATGACTTGGGATTCTGCCATTAATAATTGGAAGCCTGCAACGCCTGCAGCAGCATCCAATTGGCTGATTACCGGAAATGCAAATACCACAGCAAGTAATTTTCTGGGAACGACTAATGATGTAAAACTTCAATTAGCATCAAACAATACCCCTATGCTGGAAGTAGGGCGTAGACAGACTTTAGGATTGTATGATTCAAGCAGTACGGGGCTTTATCCTTATAACCAACCTGATGCATCAGTGATGTACGTTCGTGGAACTGGAGGCAACTCAGCACTACAGTTTGAAGCAGGAGGCGCAAGTTTTTACAAGCCTGTTTTTTATACAGACAGTAACGGAAACTTCAGACTGAGAGGTTCTTCTGCAGGAACAGATTTCTTTGAAATGGGAAGCAGCGGAGCATCCAATGCCGGAAGATTCGATTTTATCATCGGGGATGATGGAGATGAACCTTTTGTTTTTAATAAATACAATGGCACTACAGCAACTACTGTTGAGTTAATGCGCTTATCCGGAAATGGTCTTAATACCAATGTAAGGGTGGGAATAAATACCGGCGCTTTAGCCAATTCAACATTACAGAACAACGGATCGCTATCCACTTCAACCATTACAACTACAGGAGCTTTAACACTTACTGAAAGTCACTTTACAATAATCATCGGGGGAAACCACGCCATCACCTTACCGGCTGCAAATACCTGTACAGGAAGGATGTATGTGATTAAAAATCCTACAACCAATACTCCGGCAATTTCTTCCTACAGAAACTTATCAGGAACTGCTGTAACTGCACTCACAGCAAACTCCATTTTATGGCTTCAGAGTGATGGTACTAACTGGCAACGTATAAATTAATGAAAATGAAAGAAATTTATTCTGCTATTTTTATCGTCGCGATAAATATCTTTTCTTTCGGACAGGAAAGTATTGCATCTGCTTCTACCGCATCTGCGGCAGCAGAAGGCAATCTATATAGGGCAACTGATGATGGGCAGATCTATATAGGTTTGCGAAACGGTACAGTAAGTGCATTAAGTCCGGTTTTTGCCGCAACCCTATTTTCTGGTAACGGAACACCATCTAGCCCATATTCTCTGGGACAGATGGGAGCGACTAATGGTCAGGTTTTAAGCTGGAACAGTACCACAAATACATGGGCGCCTTCTACAGATGCTGCCACCAACAATTGGTTCCTCGCGGGCAATGCAAATGCTGCGGCAAGCAGTTTGTTAGGCACAACAAATGATGTGCGTCTGCAACTGCGTTCCAACAATACCGAAATGCTTGAGTTAGGAACAAGGCAGACTTTAGGTCTTACAGAAAGTTCAAAGCCCAGTCCTTATAATTCCACAACTGCATCTACGATGTATATGAGAGGGACATCAGGAAATTCGGCACTGCAATTTCAGGCAGATAATGCCACGATCTATAAACCAGTTTTCTTTACAGACAGCAATGGTAATTTCAGAATGAGAGGTTCTGCAGCTTCCAGTGATTTTTTTGAACTTGGAAGTAATGGATCATCAGAAAATGGCAGATTTGATTTTCTGGTAGGAGATGACGGCGATGAACCTTACCTTTTTTATAAATACAACTATACCTCTCAGACCTATATCGAAATGCTTCGTCTGCAAGGAACGGGATTGAACAATACAGTCCGGGTGGGAATTAATATGGCTGGAAGTGTTCCTAATTCAACACTGCAGATTTCAGGATCATTTTCTTTACCGATTGTTACTACTACCGCATCCTTAACATTAACCGAATTAAACTTCACAGTCATTTTGGGCGGAAATCATAATATAAGTCTTCCTTCCGCAAGTTTATGTAACGGCAGAATGTATATCATTAAAAATCCGACTACGAATACCCCCTCAATATCAGCTTATAATAATATTTCCGGAGGAAGTACTTCAACTATTGCTGCAAACTCTGTGATTTGGTTACAAAGCATTAATAATCAATGGGAACAGATTAATTAGAAATTTAAAAAATTTGCCGAATAAAGTTTTAATTCTTCAATTTATCATTCACTTCTTTAATATCTCTTCTTAACTCCAGAAACATATCTTTTAAATTATAATTATCAAAATTATCAGGCTCAAAATCTTCCGGAAAAATTCCAGATGCATATTGCCAGATTTCAACAATTTCTCCCAAAGGAATATCATAAGGTTTATAAAATGAATTGTCTGAGGCTACTGTTATTGCTTTTTTCTTTTTGGTTTTAAATCTTTTGTAAGAAATACCGTCATTCAGAGTCACAAAAACATAACTTTTATTCGGTTTTAGATCTTCAATATTTTCAACATATTTTCCGATGATATAAGAACCGTCTTTAAAAGGAGGCATTGAATCTCCTTTTGCGGGAAATGCCCTGTACTTTCCGTTAATTAAAAACGGAAGAGAAATCCTTTGTAAACTCTCAATATATTCCGGATCACTGTAACCGGATAAATAACCCATCGATGCTTTTTGAGGAACAATTTCAATGCTGTTGTTTCCCGATTGATCCACTACAACCGGAAGAACAATTCTGTTATCCGGAAGTTTTAATACATCTTCTATCGGATATTTGCGGATATCTACCGTAAGAAGCAGATCAATACTTATATTGAAATACTTCGAAATTCTGATGAGCAGTTCATAAGGCGGTTCAGAACGCCCATCCTCGTATTTGGAATACCGGACGCGGCTCATTGATGTTTTGTCCGCAAGTTCCTGCTGCGATAAATTTTTCTGAGTCCTTAAAAACCTGATGTTATCTGAAAAAATCGACATTGATACAAATTGTATCTGTAAATATACTAAAAATGATACAAATAGTATCTAATTTTGTTCTGCAGAATCCACTATTATGTATGCTCTGGTAGATTGTAATAATTTCTTTGTTTCCTGCGAAAGAACGCTTGATCCGAAGCTTGAAAATAAGCCCGTTGTAGTACTTTCCAACAACGATGGCTGTGTAGTGTCCAGAAGTAAGGAAGCTAAAGATCTGGGAATTCCGATGGCGGCTCCGGCTTTTAAGTACAAGGAATTATTTAAAGAGAATGATGTACAATGCTTTTCCGCAAAATTCGAATTGTATAATTTTAAAAGTCAGCGTGTTATAGAGATATCCACAGCGTATGTGGATAAGTCTGATTATGAGGTGTATTCAATTGATTATCAAAAGAAAATTATTATTACAAGTTAGAAGCTAAAAAGGTTGTAATGTATTGATATTTAGTCGTGCTTATGATATTAATATTTTGATAAAATATATATGTCGATTCGGTAATTTTTTAGAATTTATAAATGCACCAAACATTCAGCAATTATTACAAACTGATAAATTTTCATCAATATTTTTGATAGTTAAAAAAAGTTTTCTTTAAATTAAGGATTAAACTTTCTTAAGCGTTTTCTGAAATTAAAGATGCCATAAAGAAGTAAATATGTATATTATTAAGATTTGTATTTCTTTAGATGATCTAAGAAACTGATTCTAACCTAACCATGAATAGGATGTTTGAAACGTGCATTTTTAGGGTTTTATAATGATCAAAGATTGAGGAGAATTTGTGCATTCTTAATGAAGACATCTGAAAATATGTTTAAATTATTTGTTATAAAAATGTTATTGAATAAAACAGTAAGCAGGATTATAATCTAACTATTAGAGTTTTTACCTGGAAATTATAATTTAAACCAATAGTTTAGAATTAAATTGACTTTGCTGAATGTTTGGTGTTTTTTATAATTTTATCCATGAAGTTGTTTAAACTTATTTGAGAAAAAAAGTTCCGAGAAAATTAGCAATTTTGGATTGCAATTAAAAAGACTAATAATCTGGAAATCATTAGCAAAGATAAAATAGAGAAATGGATTTTACCCCATTTAAGCAAAGTAAAAAGAGGATTTTCTACGAAGTTTGATCTGGTAAAAATAATTCAGACCATTATAAAACGGTTGAAAACCGGTTGTCAGTGGAGGGAAATTTCGGTAAAAGACTATTTCGGTGAAGAAAAAATAAGCTGGCAAAATGTGTATTATTTTTTTAACAAGTGGAGCAAGGACGGCAGTTTCAGGAATATTTGGGTTCATCTTTTAAATCGTAACAAACGGTTATTGGATATGTCGTGTGTTCAGCTCGACGGAAGTCAAACCCGGAGCAGAATGGGCGGAGAATCAGTAGGATATCAAAGCAGGAAGTCTGCGAAAACCAGCAATATGATTTTTCTTTGCGACAATCGTGGTCAAATGCTTTCGATGGGAGATCCCAGAAGCGGAAATCATCACGATTTATATGAAATAGAAGATGTGATGAGCGAGATCATTGAGATTTTGTCCGAAGCGGAGATTTCCCATAAGGGGCTTTTTTTGAATGCAGATTCGGGATTTGACAGTGAAAATTTAAGACTGAAATTAGAAATGGAGGAAATAACAGGCAATATCAAAACCAATCCCCGCAATGGAAAAACAGTAGATAATGATTACTATTTTGATGAAAAACTCTACAAAAACAGATTTAAAATAGAACAGGCAAATGCCTGGCTAGACGGCTTCAAATCTTATCAGCAAAGCCTTGAAGCCATCTAACAAAGCATTTTATTTAAAATCAAACCTGTTTAAACTTTTATTTTTCTATCGAACTGATAAAATTTTCTATAAATGCAGTTTTATCTTTTTTAACAAGTTCAAGCATTTCATGTTTGTCTTCTGGAATTTCGCCATATTTATCAAACCACAAGTGGATTTCAATTAACACAGGCAAAAGATCAATTCCTTTTTTTGTTAACCTATACAAAACTTTTGCTTTACTATTAGGGTGTTCAAATTTTTGAATTACTTTGTTCTCTTCTAAGGTTACCAATCTATTGGCTAATATATTTGTTGCAATGCCTTCTTTAGACTTTAAAAAATCTCCATAAGTACATTCTTTAGCGAATAATAAATCCCTTATAATCAGAAAGGACCATTTATCTCCAAACACATCTAAAGTACAGCTAACAGGGCAGTCTGATCTTTTTTTTATTTCTTTCATAAAAATATTATTAAAAAATAACTTGCATTTTAAAAGTTGTTTGTATATTTGTACTTGCAAAACGCAAGCAAATTTACGAATAATATTTTAACCAAAATAATATGAAACAAAATATTTTAATTACTGGTGCCTCTTCAGGATTTGGGTTGTTAATCGCTAACAGGTTACACAAAAGTGGACACAATGTAATTGGTACAAGTAGAAATCCCGAAAAACTACAATCAGTAGTTCCTTTTAAAATGATCGCATTAGACCTTAATTCAGATGAGTCAATTAATACTTTACCCGATAGGTTATTTAAAGAAATAGGCAAATTGGATATTCTTATCAATAACGCAGGCTTTTTAGTGTCTGGTATTGCAGAAGAAACCCCCATTGAATTAGGAAGACAACAATTTGAAACTAACTTTTGGGGTACTATCAAGGTAACTAATTCCATATTACTTTATTTTAGAAAACAAAGATTTGGAAAAATAATCACTTTAGGATCAATTGTAGGTCTTGTGTCTTTTCCAAATGCGGCTTATTATGCCTCATCAAAACATGCGTTAGAAGGTTATTTCAAAGCATTACGATATGAGTTAAACGAGTTTAATATTAGAGTAGCTATGGTACAGCCTGCAGCTTTTAAAACCAGCATTATGGATAACTCGTCTTCTCCTGTAAATGAAATTACAGATTACAATTCTTTAAGGGGTAAGATTGAAAAATTCACCGATGAACTTGTAAAAAGCGCAGAAGATCCAATGATGGTTGCAAATGAAGTGCTAAAAGTAGTTCAAACTGCAAAGCCTAAATTCAGAAATATTGTTGGAAAAGGAACTTCAACCTTAATTAATCTTCAACACTTTGCCTATGGAATTTTAGAGAAAAATGTTCTTAAACAATTAAATAAATAACAGTATAAAAAATAAGAAAATGGAAAACAACGCATTAACAACAGAAACACAATATGCAAATATTGACAGCAAACAAATTGCCTATAGAAAAATCGGGAACGGAACACCTATTATTTTGGCAAACCGCTTCAGAGGAACACTCGATACATGGGATCCTTTATTTCTTGATTTATTAGCGCAAACCAATACAGTGATTACTTTTGATTATTCAGGTATTGGTTACTCTGAAGGCGAATTACCTTTAGATTTACATCTTGTATCAGCAGAAGTCATAAAAATTGCAGACTATCTAAACATTGGTAAATTTATTGTTGGAGGTTGGTCTTATGGTGGCCTTATTGCTCAGTATGTTACATTTTTATATCCGACAAGAGTTTTAAGTACAGTTATTATTGGTAGTAACCCAATGGGTAAAAACGAAACGTCTTTATCACCTCTTTTCTTAGAAAAAGCTTTGCAACCAAGCTATACACCCGAAGATATAATAACTTTATTTTTTGAACCTAAATCAGAAGAAAGTGCAGCTAGCGGTTTAGCGTCGTTACAACGTATTGCTCAAAGATATGACGAGTCAAAAGTTCCAATTAAGGTTGAAACATTACAGAGATATTTTGCTCCAACTGAACAATTGGCAAATGATATTGATAACTTCAGAGAAGCATATAAAACATTAAAAACACCAGTATTGGTAATTTCAGGGGACAACGATATTTCTTTTGCTGCAGAAAATTGGTTTCCCCTGCTACAAAATGCACCAACTCTTCAACATATTATCATGCCAAATACAGGCCATGCGCCTCATTATCAATATCCTGAATTAACAACTTCCTACATTAAAATTTTTATTAACCAAAACAACTAAATCTATGAAACACTTAATTATTTATTCGCACTTAAATCCGGAAAGTTTTACTAAAGCAATAGTAGATGAAGTTGAAAGAAAGTCAAAAGAAAAAGGACATGAAATCAAAATTATAGACCTATATGGAGAACAGTTCAATCCAATTCTAGGAATGCCGGATATTGAATATATGTTTATGGGCAAAGAAATGCCCAATGATATTCAGCAATACCAAGAATTGATAACCTGGGCTGATCATTTAACGATTGTCTACCCAATGTGGTGGGCGCAGATGCCTGCCATTTTAAAGGGTTTTATAGACAGGGTTTTTTCTCACGGATTTGCATTTCAATTAACCGAAAATGGTCCAATTGGTTTATTGAAAGGAAAAACAGCTCACGTATTTATAAATACTAATACGCCAACGGCTATTTATGAAGAGACATTAATGAATAAAGCACAAATCAGAGTAATTGAAGAAGGAATTTTTGAATTTTGCGGAATCCAAACAGAAACTACTTTTTTTGGAAACGTAGTAAGTGGAACAGATGAATTAAGAAAAAGCTATTTAGCAACAATTAAATAACTAAAAATGAGGAAATTATTGAAAATTGCACTAATATTAATTTCGTATATTAGTTTGGCACAATCACAAAATAATATGGACATGAAAAATACGGAAAACTATACTTATGCAACGGTCCCAACTCAATTTGTAGAAGCTAACGGAATTAAATTTGCCTATCGAGCGTATGGAAAAGAAGGTGGCATTCCTGTAATTTATTTAAATCACTTAACGTCAAATCTTGACAATTGTGATCCAAGAATCATGGATGCCATCGCTGCAAAACGTAAAATAATTGTTTTTGATTATCGTGGAGTTGGTACTTCTACGGGCAAACAAGGAGAAAGTATTGCAGATATGGCTAAAGATGGAATTGCTTTTATTCACGCATTGGGTTACAATCAAGTAGATATTATTGGATTTTCAATGGGCGGATTTATTACGCAGGAAATTCTTTTGATTGAGCCAACTTTGGTTCGTAAAGCAATATTGGCAGGTACAGGACCAAGAGGAGGACAAGGTATAAGTGATGTCGTTGGAAAAACATATAAAGATATTTTGAAAGGATTGTTCACTTTTAGAGATCCTAAATTTTATTTATTTTTTACACAAAATGAAGTAGGCAAAGTTGCGGCAAAAGATTTTTTAAAAAGATTGAAAGAAAGAAAAGTAAATCGTGATAAAAAAGTAAAATTAGCTGTGCTAAAAAAACAATTGAAAGCCATAAAAATATGGGGAAATGCAAAGCCTATGGATTTAAGTACATTTAATCTTCCTGTTTTTATTGCCAATGGCGATGCTGACAGAATGGTGCCAACCCCAAATTCTTATGATATGGCAAAACGGTTTCCGAATTCTCAACTAAAAATATACCCCAACTCTGGTCATGGTGGAATATTTCAATATCATGAAGAGTTTATTCAACAAGCAATTGAATTTTTAACTAAGTAAAAATGAAAAAATTATATTTACAACTATTTTTTATTTTGATTGGCTTGAACTTACTTCAAGCGCAAAATCAAAATTTAGAAGCTCATAATATAGCAACATCTTTTGATGTAGAAAAACATCTTTCATCCTCAATTTTATTGTGGATGCGAACAGACAAACCCCGTCAAGAAAGCATGGACAGATGGAAAGGGCCACATGCCCAAATTATTGTGGCTAATAAAGGTTTGTTAGAATACCGCCAACTACATTTTGCAGAAGAGAACACAGGCTTGTGGCCATCAACTGAAGGTGTTGAAACCAATATACCGCAAGATCGTAAAGTGGATGGGGTAGCTGATGTTACTTTAAAAAATATATTTTCAATTTTCAGAGGTAAGAAGCAAAACAAACTAGCCTATACTGATGAAGTCAATTTATTCAAACGCACCATCCTTTATGCGGCACTTTCGGCTAATTCTAAGTGGTACAATGTATCAAAGTCTAATGCAAAAAGCGATGCAGGGACAATGATTTTTTTTAGAATAAAAGATGGAGTAAAATTAAGCGATTTTAAGAAATTTATAAACAATGAACTTACTCCTACGCTCGCAAATACAGGTGTTCTAAGTGAATTACGAAGTAAAGTTTATAATGAATGGAAACAAAAACAATGGAATACACCTAATGTTCAGCATGATAACTCGGAAGAAGTACAATTTCAAGCATCAATTACTTTAGGCTTTACCGATAAAAGTACAATGGATAAGTTCTTTAAAAGTAATGAGTTAAAAAAAATATCAAAGAGACTATCTTTGTTCTGTTCTGCAATTCACGCTTACGAAGTTAAAGAAACATTAATCTTTGTTGAAGATGGAAAAAGAATTTTGCTTTTTAAGTGATAAATTTGAGCTCTCTACCAAAGAAATTTCCGATTACTACAAAAACGATCTAAATGTTAATCTTATTTATGTTTTTAACTAATTATCTATATAATACAGCAAAATAAAACTTTTAGTATGTTTTGTTTGTTTCTAAAATATACTATTTAGTATATTTGCATCAGGAAATCATGATTTGATAACCAAAAGATGGTTAAAAGTACATAAAAATTAAAATTGTGATATTATGACCAACAGAGAATTAGTAATAACAGCGGTAACAGCAGTATTCGTTGATAGAGATCTATCTGCACTTGACCAATATTTTGACAGTGACTACATTCAGCATAATCCTGCTCTGCCAAACGGTAAAAAAGTGCTTAATCCCACATTGAAGGAAGATTTCAAGTACGAAGTTAAAATAGTAACGGAAAATGAAGATATCGTGATGGCACATGGTCGCTTCTCCAACGGGCACGGCAAAAACTACATTGCTGTTGATATTTTTAAAGTCGAAGATGAAAAGGTAGTAGAGCATTAGGATGTAATGCAGAAAGAGGTTAGACCGAAAAATATCATAACCGGAAATGCAATGTTTCCTATTTCTTAATATCTTTCGGAACGCAATAAAAAGTAAATTAGAATGGCAACCAAAGGAGAAAAAACAAAGCAATTTATTCTCGAAATAGCAGCTCCGCTTTACAACGAAAAGGGGATTTCTGGAGTAAGCATTGATGATATTGTAGAAGCTTCGAAATTGACGAAAGGTTGTATTTACGGACATTTTCAGGGCAAAGACGATCTTTCCGAGCAAGTGATAGAATATTCTTTAAATCATCTTAGTGAAAAAATAACGGCAGCTGTTTTGAAAGAAAACACGGCAAAAGAAAAGATCGGTGCGTTTATGGATTTTTACAAAAACCCTATCAATACTTTTATAGATGGCGGTTGTCCGTTGTTCAACACAGCTGTGGAGGCAGACGACAATTTTCCTTCCATTAAACAGAAAGTGGCGGCAAGATTTGCGGCAGGTCAGGAAGCACTTTCCGGAATTCTTCAGGAAGGCATAGACAGCGGAGAATTATCTTCAAAACTCAACCCAAAAAGATTTGCTTTTAAGATGGTGGCGGCCATAGAAGGAGGCATCGTCATCTGTAGAACAATCGATTCTGCAAAACCAATGTATGATTTGGTTCAGGATTTGAAAGATGAACTTCAGAATTACAGTCTGTAATTTTTTTTAACCAAAAATATACTAAAAAGTATATTTTATAATATTAATCTCAATAAAATTTTTAATATGAATACAATCTTATTTGAAAGCTACGACCTTAACGGACAACAGCTGAAAAACCGCATCGTAATGGCTCCAATGACCAGAAGCCGATCAGACAATCCCGAGCACAAAGCGACTGAACTTACTGCCAAATATTATCAACAGAGAGCTACCGCAGGTCTCATCATCACAGAAGGTACTTTCGTGAGCCCTGAAGCGGTAGGCGTTATCAATGTTCCTGCCATTTACTCCAAAGAGCAGGTTGAAGGTTGGAGGTTGACTACAAAAGCCGTTCATCAGGAAGGCGGCAAAATTTTTGCCCAGCTTTGGCACACTGGAGCTTATTCTCACCCGGATTTGCACGGTGGTAAAAAACCTTTGGCTCCATCAAATGTCAATCCGCAGCAGCAAGTGTTCACCACATCAGGTTTTCAGCCTTCCCAAGAGCCACAGCCAATGACAACAGAACACATCAAAAGAACGGTAGAAGATTTTGCAAATGCCGCTGTCAACGCTTTCGAAGCGGGTTTTGATGGTGTAGAATTTCACGGTGCCAATGGTTATTTGCTACAGCAGTTTTTCAGTAAAAATGCCAACCTGAGAACCGATCAATACGGTGGTTCGGTAGAAAACAGAGCAAGAATTCTGTTCGAAATTCTGGATGCCATCCAAAAAGTGGCAGATACAGGGAAAGTTGCAGTTCGTCTTAATCCTTCGCTAAATGGCATTATGGGGATTTCGGTCGATGATGAAACCATTGAGCTATACAATTACATCGTCAACAGATTAAATGATTACAATTTAGCATACGTCCATCTCATAGAGCCATTTACAGACGTTTCAGATAATCCTCACGCAATACAGGAAGTGGCCAAACATTTCCGCAAAATTTACAATGGAACCATCATTATCAACCGTGGTTTCAACAAAGAAACAGCCGAAAAAGTGCTTCAGGACGGCGATGCAGATTTGGTTTCTTTCGGAGTTCCATTTATTGCCAATCCGGATCTGGTAGAGCGTTTCAGTACTAATGCTGCGCTCAGTCAGCCAGATCAGGCAACTTTTTACACTCCGGGAGAAAAAGGCTACACCGATTATCCTATCCTTAACCAATAAAAATATTTTTTGCGACCGGGCGAGCTTTCCGCTATATCTTTTGTTCCGCTGAAGCTCCACAAAAAGATGCAGCTGCAATCCCTGTCGCAAAAAAACGTCATCAATATCAACAATAACATTTAAACAATAAAAAAATGAAAACAAAAGGAAATACCGTATTTATCACCGGAGGAAGTGCCGGAATTGGCTTGGCCATCGCTAAAAAATTAACCGCTGAAGGCAACCACATTATCATCAACGGAAGAAATCAGGAACGTCTGGACAATGCATTGAAAGAGCTTCCGGGCGCTGTAGGAATTCAGGGAGATTTTGCCGTAGAAGCAGACAGGATTCGTATCGCAGAAGAGCTGAAAACCAATCACCCGGATGTGAATGTTGTCATCAACAACGCCGGAGCAGCTTTTGCATATCTGTTGAGCGAAACGGCCAATGCACACGAAAAAGCAATGACGGAGATGAACGTCAACTATATCGCCATCATTCATTTCACAGAATTGATGATGCCGCACCTTTTGCAGAAAGAGGCTGCTGCTGTAGTCAATGTTTCCTCGCTGGCGGTTTACGGAAGCCACAAGTTTTTGCCAACCTACTGCGCTACAAAAGCAGCGTTGCACAGCTATACCGTAGCGTTGCGATATACGTATGAAGAGCAGAAAAATGTTCAGATTTACGAACTGTATCCGCCAACGGTAAATACCGAGTTTTCTGCGGAAATAGGTGGTGCCAACGGTATTCCTGCATCAGAAGTTGCAGAGGAATTATTCCTTGGATTAGAAAAAGACCAGTTTGATATTCCGGTAGGAGAGGTGAAAAAATACGCCGCCGCCGTAGGAGAGGCCATGGCAAAATTAGCTGCTCAAGAAGCCAATTCTTAACCCATTGAGAAGCTACTCTTCATTTAGTCTTGAGAGTGGCTTTTTATCAAAAAAATCAGTAAAATGAAAATTCAGGGAAAAACAATTCTGATTACCGGTGGCGCATCAGGAATAGGTCTTGAAGCCGCCAGACAGTTTTTAGAGAATGGGGCAAAGGTCATCGTCACGGGAAGAAATCAGGATAAGTTAGCTGCCGTAAAAAAACAGTTTCCGGATCTGATTACGATTCGTAGCGATGTTGCAAAAGAGGAGGACGCAAATTCACTTTTTGAGTATGTTTTTAAGCTTGGTGGAATCGATATCCTTTACAACAATGCGGGAGTGGGAGTTCCCCCGGTCAATTTGGGAATAGCAAACGACAAACATCTTGAAGGTGCAATTTATGAAATGGAGGTCAATTACTTTGGAGTAATCCGACTGAATAACTTTTTTATGGAAATGCTCAAATCACGTAGGGAAGCTGCCATCATCAATACGACATCTATATTAAGCATTGTCCCTTCGGTATTGGAAGCCACTTATTCGGCTTCAAAAACCGCATTGGCTTTTTATACAAAATCTCTACGGTCACATCTACAGGCTATAGAAAGTTCCGTAAAAGTTTTTGAATTATTACCTCCCTTGGTAGATACAGATATGGTAGCAGAT
This sequence comes from Chryseobacterium gambrini, assembly GCF_900156825.1. GTDB lineage: Bacteria > Bacteroidota > Bacteroidia > Flavobacteriales > Weeksellaceae > Chryseobacterium > Chryseobacterium gambrini. Next base: position 285,741 of record NZ_FTOV01000003.1, read on the forward strand.
CGACCCGATAAGAAAATAAGTCCGAAAGTATTGGTGAATGGATTAATTGATGGTTTACAAAATGATGTCTATACTATACGTGTAGGAGATACAAGAGCTCTTTACATCCTAAATCGTTTGATGCCACAGAAAGCCTACAATATGGTCAATGCAAAAAAACATTACAATAAACTGAAATAAACAATGATTTTTGGCGCCTATATATTATGAAAAAGAACACTGTAATTTACTGGACGGCAACTGTGATAGCTATGCTAACGGGTGCTACCTCAGGTTATTTTTACTTTACAAACCCAATGATGATCGGAGTATTTCATCATCTTGGTTTTCGCGATCATTTCAGACAGGAACTGGGCCTCCTCAAGGTATTGGGGTCTTTAGCAATACTGATTCCAAAGGTCTCTTCAAGGATCAAGGAGTGGACTTACTTCGGTTTCGGGATTACGTTCCTTTCCGGCACATATGCCCATTTGGTTATCGATGGTCTTGGTAAAAGCTTATTCCCGCTGATACCCTTTGTATTTTTGGTAATTTCTTATTTGTATTTTCATAAACTAAACAATCTTACAACTTTAAACTAATCAAAATATATTATGAAAGCATTTATCATTAAAAATTATAAAAAAGGAGGCGAGCTGCAACTCAGTGATGTGCCTGATCCGTTTGTTAAAGACAATCAGGTTCTGGTGGAAATCCACGCGGCCAGCGTCAACCTTCTGGATTCTAAGATCAGGGATGGCGAGTTCAAAATATTTCTGAAATATAAAATGCCTCTTATTTTAGGTCACGATGTGGCTGGAATTGTTACCAAAGTAGGCTCGAAAGTTAAAAAATTCAAAATAGGCGATGCCGTTTATGCAAGACCGGCAGATTACAGGTTCGGAACTTTTGCAGAGCAGATTACAATGAATGAAGAAGATGTAGCGCTGAAGCCAGAAAACCTTTCTATGGAAGAGGCGGCATCTATTCCTTTGGTGGGATTGACGGCTTGGCAGGCAATGGTAGAAAATGCAACCCTGAAGAAGGGAGATAAAGTTTTTATTCAGGCAGGATCTGGCGGTGTGGGAACTTTTGCTATCCAGCTTGCAAAACATCTCGGACTCACTGTTGCAACTACAGCTAGCGAAAAAAGTTTTGATTTTCTTAAAAGTCTGGGCGCAGATGTACTGATAGACTACAAAACACAGCATTTTGAAGATCTTCTTCACAATTATGATTTTGTGCTAAACAGTCAGGATGCCAAAACTCTAAATAAATCTTTTGAAATTGTAAAGCCGGGTGGAAAAATTACCTCTATTTCAGGGCCGCCAACACCCAAGTTTGCCGATGAGCTTCATTTGCCGTGGTATGTGAAAATTATTGTAGGATTGCTAAGCAGTAAAGTGCGGAAGAAAGCAAAAAAACAAAATATCAGTTACGATTTTCTCTTTATGAAAGCTAGCGGGCAGCAACTTTCGGAGATTACCAAATTAATCGAGGCTGGAATAATAAAACCAGTCATAGACAAAGTATTTCCTTTCAATCAAACTAATGAGGCAATGAAATACGTAGAAAGCGGACGAGCGAAAGGCAAAGTGGTTTTGAAAATTAAATAATATATAATCAGTTCATTATGAAAGTAAGTAGATTTCACCAAAACGGCAATCCCGATGTGTTGGTGTACGAGGAAATTGAAACACCTAAGCCAAATGCGGGAGAAGTTTTGATAAAGATTGAAAGTGTTGGCGTTAATTATGCCGATACAATAAGAAGAAGAGGGGATAACTATCCAGAACCCTCGCCTGTCCCTTTTATTTTAGGAATAGAGGTGGCGGGGACAATTGAAGAATTAGGAGAAGGTGTTGATAATTTAGCGATTGGAACAAGAGTTTTTGCCATACCGGGATCAGGTGGTTATGCACAATATATCCCGATTTCTGCAACTGCCGTTATTCCATTACCCGAAAGTATTGATTTTGATACTGCTGCTGCAATATTAGCCCACGGCTTAACTGCAATGATTGTTTTGCAAAAGGCTGCCAAAATACAAAGAGGCGAAACCATTCTTATTGAAGGAGCTGCTGGTGGCTTGGGGCTATTTGCAGTTCAGATTGCTAAAATTTTTGGAGCAGTCGTTATCGCTGCAGCAAGCACTGAAGAGAAGAGAAAAATTGCCATTGATTATGGTGCTGATTTTGCAATAGATTACACGCAGGCTGACTGGAGTCAAAAAGTGATAGAATTAACAGATGGGAAAGGTGTTGATGTGATCTGGGAAACTACAGGTGGCGAAGCTGTAAATCAAGCCCTTGACGCGCTCGCCGTTTTCGGAAGAATGATTTATCTTGGTCAAAGTAGTGGTCAGTCTGCATCAATAGATCCTTGGCGACTTACAGCGCCGAATCATACAATTACAGGTATTTATATCAATAATTATTCAAATGATCCTGTATTAATAGGCACGGCATTACAAGAACTTATGGGATATGTCATATCAGGTGAAATAAAGGTGGAAGCAGGTCATATATTGCCTCTTTCTCAGGCCTCTGAAGCCCATATGCTACTAGAAAATCGTAAAAATATTGGAAAGATTGTTCTTAAGCCTTGGAAATTGATTGAATAGGAAGTACAAAAGTGTCTAATTTAATAATAGATGCTCATCGTGAAGTAAATTAACCAATTATATGATTAGGCAAGTAATAATAAAACCCGTAGTGCATTTAGGAAAGTTTTTTAATCTAAAGAATTCCTCGAGGCTTGCCTCGGGGTAAAAGAGGAAAAGTTTGAAAAACGGATCTTAAAAAAGGAACGGATGACAATCCTACAATAGGGATTATCCTATGCACAGAAAAAGATGAAACGGTTGTAAAATACTCTGTGATGTCAGAAAATGAAAAGCTATTTGCAAGTAAATATAGAACATATCTTCCTGACGAACAAGAATTAAAACAGCTAATAGAAGCAGATAGAGTAAAATTTGAATTAGACAGTCCAGTAGCTTAAATACTCATGATAAGTTATTGTCCTGAAAAAGGATGGTTTTTCATCAAACTAAAAAATTATGTTCCACTAATACCTCGTGGGCTTGCCCCGGGGTTGTTTATTGTACTGATTTTCAATCATCTTTATATTATTAAGAAATTGGAAATTTAAATCTTATACTAAAAAAGCGACAGATTCCGATCAAATAACACAAAGTTTGTAATTTTTTTGAACATAACTAAAAAGCTAAATTCAAAAAAGTCGCATTTTAAAGGGCTTCCTCCAAATGCACTACAGGTTAATAAATAATCCCCGAGGCAGAGCCTCGGAGTATTCTCTTAGAATAAAATAAAGTTTAATTATGAAGTCATTTAAACTCTTTTCTTTGGAAAAAGGCTGGGATTTAAGATTTTGTAGTTGAAAAAAAACAACTTAAATTTCCCAGCCCGTGTACGAAGTACTAGACAAAGATATAATTTTATCTAATTCGTATTTTTAAATTTAAAGATAGCTTGCGCAAGCTGTCTTTTTCGTTTTGTAAGACTTTTTTGGTGTTTTATAAGATTACAAAACACCCCAAACATTCAGCAATTTAACCAGATAAATTTTTATCGTTTTTTGAGATTATTTGACGTTTTACAACACTCCAAACATTCTGCAATTTAATCTATGAAAATGTACTTTGCTGAATGTTTGGTGTATTAATCCCCAAATAATTCATGCAATTTCTGCTGAAGTAATTTTTTATCCGGGAGCTGGGTTTTATATTCCGAAACCATTGTTGGTGAAAGGCTTCTGCTCAAAGCATATTCCACAATTTCATTATCTTTGTCCTTACATAGCAAAATACCAATGCTTGGATTCTCATTTACTTTTTTCACGTCTCTATCAAGTGCCTCAAGGTAAAAATTAAGCTGCCCTAAATGTTCCGGTTTAAATTTATCTGTCTTGAGTTCGAAAGCGACTAAACACTGTAATCCTCGATGATAAAACAGCAAATCAATATAAAAGTCTGAAGAACCGACCTGAACTTTATATTCTTCCCCGACAAATAAAAAATCTCTACCTAATTCGAGGACGAAATCTTTCATCTGTTTTATTAGACCTTTCTGTAAATCATTTTCAGAATGGATATCCGGCAAGTTTAAGAAATCTAAAATATAAGTATCTTTGAAGGTGTTTACAATTTCTAAATCCAGTTCTCTCAACGCAGGTGAGATGGTCGAATGACCGATCATGGACCTTTCAAACAAACTCGCAGAAATTTGACGTTCTAATTCCCTCTTACTATAGCCCTCTTGTTTACTTATTTTAAGATAAAATTCTTGCTCCTCCGGTGTTTTACATCGAGAAAAGATAACCATATTATGACTCCAGCTAATTTCTCTCACCAATGGTGAGAGTTTTGGAGAATCTTTGTAAGTTTCATAGAACTGTTTCATCCTCCATAGGTTCTTATCAGAAAAACCTTTGATTTCAGGCTCAATTTTAATAATAAACTCTGATAACTCTTTTACTACAGCTTGTCCCCATTCACTTATTTCTATCTTTTGACTGATGTATGCTCCAACATTCCAATAGAGATTTATCAATTCTGAATTCACAGCCTTTATGGCATTATTTCGAGAATTCTTTATAATTCTAATAATGTCGGAAAATTGATCTCTCATAAGATATACAGAATATTAATGATAACAAATTTACTCTAATATTTTATAAAAGGAAATCTTTAAGAAGTCATGAGAATCGCAAAATAATTGTTTAATTGACTAATCACCAAACATTCAGCAATTAAGTATCTAAAAATAAATAATAATACATTTTTCTAAAAACTTGTATATTTCTCTTGTTAATAATTGAAGTATGCGATTTATAGAATTAACAGAAGAAGAGAGTATATTGGTTGAAAATCTATATAAAAATTCAGATAGCTCAGTGGTCAGAGAACGGTGTATGTTTTTGAGGCTTTCTGTACAAAAAAAGTCAATGATGGAGATTTCCAGAATTATGGAGGTAGGAAGATTGCGTGTGACCTTATTTTTTAATGCATGGGAACAAGCAGAAAACTTATCCGAAAAACAGAAAACATTAAGCATAAAAACAGGAAGAGGTGCTAAATTGAAATTAGATCCCGTCAAAGATATTTTACCTGATTTGGTAAAGGAAAACAGCCGTAATCTGAATGTGGTTTTGAATATTTTGGAAAGAGAGCATGAAATAAAAATAACAAAGCCTACCTTGAGAAATTTTTTAAAATAGTCGCGGCTATAAATGGAAAAGATGTAGGAAATCCTTGAAGAAAAAACGCTGTCAGCTTACTTTTTCAAAAGCCCAAAAAAGGAAATAGAGGAATTATCAAAACTCAATGCTGATCAATACATTGATATGTATTATGGTGATGCAAGTCATTTCGGATTAGTTCCCAATGTTCCCTATGCATGGCAAAGCAAAGATGATCCTGTTTTATTACCTTCAATCCGGGGGAAAAGCACCAGTGTTTTTGGTTTGATGAATACTTTGGGAGATTTGGTTTATGATTTTTTTGACAAGACCATCAACTCAGAAATGCTGATTGTTTTTTTTGACAGATTTGCGCAGACAATAGTCAAAAAAACAGTGGTTGTTTTAGACAATTCTTCTTTACATACGAGCAAAAAATTCAAAGAAAAAATCAAAGAGTGGAAAGAATTGGATTTGCTGATTTATTTTATTCCGCCTTATTCACCAGAACTCAATAAAATTGAAATCTTATGGAGATTTGTAAAATATAAGTGGCTGAAATTTGATGCTTATGCTTCTTTTGAAAATCTAAAAGCCAGCTTAAAGGACGTATTAGATCATTTCGGAAAGAAATGTATTATTAATTTTTAGCAAGTACTTAAATAAAACTGGAAAAACTATTTAATCGTTTTATGAGATTTCTTATGAATTTTTAAAGTTTTAAGATCCTATTGAAGAATTGGAACAAAGATGAATAAGTCTTTTCTACTCTTTTTTATTTCTATCCAATTGTCGAGTTTAAAGTTTCTAAAAAAAGAGTTATCTAAAAAATCTGTCAAAAATTTTCCATTTACAGTTTTACTAAAATTAATAATCTCTCTAATTTCAATAAGAAGTTTTTGAATATTTTCATTCATAAACAAATCGACTAAAAGCTTAATAGAAGTATAATTATAATATTGCGGTGTGACTTTCAACTTTTCATAAAATTGCTCAAAATTACTACTGAAAGCCATCATGTCCCCTTGATAATTAAAGTGATTAATTTTATTTATAAATTCATTTGTGGAAAAAAAATTATTTTCTACTTTTCCATCAAGTTCATTTACAATATCTGCCGCTAGTCCAGCTAAGTGAAGTAGAGAAAATTGATCAAGTTCCAAAAAGTCTAATAGATTTGGATTTTTAAGATACTTGTATAAAAGTCCTCCATCAGAATATGTATCAATCGTTTTACTAAGTTCCTCATCAATTGTTACATGATACAATTCAATAATATCATTCATCAAATAACATATTAGGACATGACCAGCTTCATGTATTGCAATATCATTTGGTGTTAAAAGTGCCATATTACTTACATTTTTTGAGATTTAAATTTTATATATTTCAACTTCCCGGATTGTATTTTTGTGCTAATATTACAGGCACTCGAAAACTATAATTAAAATTATCTAATAAATTATATTTTTCAATCAACCTTTTAAAATTTCCTTGATCATTTATATAAATAATGTGATAAAATATCATTAGTTTTTCATGTTCTGATAATTGACTTGATAAGATCATACTATACCTATTTTTCAAAAGTTGATTAATATTTTTCGATTCATCAATATATTTTAATATTTGAAAAAAATTATTATAGTAATGTTCTAAATGAAAATTTAGGGGCATATAATAATTTGTATATATGTTTGAAAATTTCTCTCCATCCCCATTCATTTGATTATTAATTTTCCCAAATAAATACAAAAAGACTTTTCTTTCCTTTTCAATTACTACCTTTTCTGTATTATCTTTTTTAATAGTATGCTCTAGGTGTAACGAATTTATAATTTGATGATGAACATTTATCATATTAAAAAATGTAGTCTCAAAGTTCTGAATCAAATTTGATTGATTTTGAATTTCTAATTGATACTGTTGATGCTTTAAGTCTTTTCTCTGTAAAAGTATGGTAACAATTAGAGCAACAAAAGATAATCCCGTAAACAATGCATTTGCTGCCCCAAACATATCACCAAAAGTTCCTCTTATTTCATTGTGTATATTAATACCTAATGCGTATGTAATAAAAAGAATTATCGAAATGAATAAAGTTGATAATATAGCAAAGAACCATATCCAAAAATTGTGTCTTTTCATCGTTTTTTGAGACTTATATTTTTATATACTATAAAAAATAAATTATTCAACTAAGTTTAACAATTTATTAATTGGTGGAAAAAATTAAACAAATTAAGTTTTAACAAGTAGTTGATTAAGTGATAGCATAACTAATTTTCTCTAAAATTTGAAAGTCATTATCTTTTATTTCTTACTGCTTTGCGCAGAGTGTTCACTTTTTATCTTCGCACGATGTTGAATTCCCCATTTTGTCATTGCATTAACAACTTCTTCTAATGTTTGGCTGTAGGGTAGTAACTCGTACTCTATACTTACCGGATAACCATTTTCAACTTTCTTGATAAGAAAACCGTTCATTTCCAATTCTTTCAGTTCACTTGATAGTACACGGGCAGAAATTCCGCTAACCTGTCTCTGAATTTCAGTAAATCTCTTATTACCTCTTGCTATAGCAATAATAATCATTAGCTTCCATTTTCCACCAATAGCATATAAAGCATCGCTAACAGCATTTAAGACCGTATGGCATTCTTCAGTAAATGCTTTGTTTTCTATATTATTTTTTTCGTAAGACATAAATATGATTGTTTTATTAGTTGATAACCTTTTGGTAACGACTAATATTATGTAACCAAATATAGTATAATTTTGCTACATAATACTAAAATGTACTTTAAACAGAAAAAAAATAAAAGAAATGAACAACGAAAAGACAAAAAAAATAGCTGCAGTCATTATGACTGTCTTGGTCACACTTATGGTAGGCATCAGCGGATTGATGAAAGTAATTCAACTCCCCTGGTCTGTCGAAGGCATGATTAAATTAAATTTATCTAATTCCACAACATCATTGGGTCTCCTGGAAATGTCATTTATTTTTCTGTTTGCTTATCCAAAAACAATGCGTATTGGATTTATTCTAATAAGCTGTTATTTTGGTGGAGCAATGGCAACAGAATTATCCCATGACGGATCAATGATTAATCCGGCAATTCCTATGATTTTAATATGGATAACTGCATTATTACGTGATTCATCAATATTTTTTGGCTCAAACGATAGATTAGTAAAATAATAATTAATAATACAAATCAATACGACAATGACATTAGAAATTTTAAAAACAAATGAAGATTTAAGAAAACTGATCGACCAATACGCTTACCTGAGTGACGAATGGAAAATCTCCGAAGTAATGGATCTATTTATACCTGATATGACTTACAATGTGTATATGAGCGGAAATCTGGTAGGAAATACGTCCGGAAGAGAAAATTTAGAGAAGGAATTCAATGAACACGCTTCCAAAGTAAAAACATATTTCACACTCAATGGGCAGCATACGGTAAATATTACAGGAGAAACGGCTACCGGCATATCATACAGTCAGATTAAAATGGTAAGAGAAGTCGAGGGTAAAGATGTTTTGACAGATTACAGTGTCAAATATGATGACCAATATGTTTTTCAAAATGGGAAATGGTTGATCAAAGAACGGATTGCTTACTTTATGATAGTAGAATCAAGAACACTCTAATAAGAGGTAATAAAAAATAGGATACTTTGAAAGTGTCCTATTTTTTTGTTCTAGTAGTATCATGAAAATATTTGCATATATAAAATCAACTGCCTCAAAAGTATCATTATATGCTTGCCTAAACTCAGCCACTCCCTCCGCAGATGCAATATCTGCCGGCATCAGGACAGCATTTTCTGTATATAGATTCAGTATAGAATCTGTATCGGCATCATAAAGATATTTAAAATATTTTCGTACAATTTGTTCTGTGGCATTTTTTCTTTCATAACATGAATTTAATCATTAGTAAAAATTAATTTGTCAAACATTAACAAACCAGTCCGCCATCTATGTTTATGCTTGCACCGGTAATGTATTTTGAAGAAGGATTTGCAAGAAATGCTACGAGTTCCGCAATATCACTCTTTGTTCCGTACTGTCCCATAGCCACAAAACCTCTTATTATATCTGCAAATTGAGAATCGGCTGGGTTCATTTCCGTTTCAATTGGTCCTGGCTGGACTGTATTTACAGTAATACCTCTTGATGCCAAATCACGCGCAAGTCCTCTCGTTAGACCTGCGACAGCAGCCTTGGTCATTGCATAAACCGCACCTCCGGGAAAGATAGTTCTTTCAGCAGCAGCACTTCCTATATTAATTATTCTGCCACCGTCATTCATTACAGCTGCTGCTGCCTGTGTGGCAACGAAAACTCCTCTGATGTTCACGCCAACCATCCTATCGAAATCATCAATTTTAACATCAGGTAAGAGAGCGTTAATGGCAACTCCTGCATTGTTAACCAATATATCAAGAGATCCAAATATTTCGAATGCCTTATCTATAGCATCTCTTATAGAAATCTCATCCGCATTATCTGCTTTTAGTGCAATGACTGTTACTTGTCCATCAGACAGTTCTGATGCCAATTGATTGGCCTCATTTTCAGAATTAGAATATGTGAAGGCTACATTCGCACCTTCTAAAGATAATTTGCGAACAATTTCTTGTCCGATTCCACGACTGCCGCCTGTTATAAAAGCCACTTTGTTTTTAATAGATTCCATTATAATTAATTTAAAAATTCTTTTGCAATATTAAATTAATACTTTACTTTTGGCAAGTAGTTACGTTTTTGTAATGTAGCTACTAAAATGTTACTATTACTGTAAATCAATATTTTAATTTTTGGATTTATGAAAAAAAATATTCTTTCTGAACCATCTTGTTCTAAATGCGGTATCGAATATGCCTTCAAAAGAATCGGTGGAAAATATAAGGCACGAATTATTTGGAATTTAAAAACCAATGGTGAACTGCGATTTGGGGAATTGACCAGGCTTTTGCCGGATTCAAGTACAAAAATGCTTACTCAGGTATTAAGAGAATTGGAAACTGATCAACTAATTTCAAGAAAAGTTTTTCATCAGGTTCCTCCCAAGGTTGAATACTCACTCACACCAACAGGCCAAGAATTGATTCCATTTTTGAAGCATTTGGATGATTGGGGAATCGCTCAAATGGCAAATGAAGTTTTATAAATAATTTTTTGATAAACTAGAATTTTTTCTAATCTCAAATATGTATTACGAATGATATAAATAATTAAATAGATTGTTGCCTAATAAATTAATGAATTATATTTTGAGGAATATTTGCTTGCCAATACTTACATTCGCAAGCTATCGAGTACTTTCGTCCTTTTATTTTTTCTTCTGCAAATACATCTAGTTCAACTTTTTCTCGTGCAGTTTCGGCTTTTTTCTCAATCTCCACATTAAAATTACACTCTTTTAAAATTTCAGCAACCCTATTTTGTAAATCTTTCCAATCTTTCGGTTGGCTTGTTGTTAATTGCATTTTATAGAATTTACTTTCTGATGGACATTTTTTTTATTTCTTCATCTGTATGATTATCCAAAATTTTAGCATACCGATAAAATGTTGCCCTAGTTAATCCAAGTGGTTCATAAATTTCTTTCGGAGCTAAAGTAGGGTTTTTATATATAGACCTCATAATTAACAATTTAGATATTGTTTCTTTTGTATATCCCTTTGGTCTTCCTCCCAATCTACCTCTTGCCCTGGCAGCTTGTAAACCTGCATTGGTTCTTTCTCTTATTAATTCTCTTTCATATTCAGCCAAGGAAGCCATGAGATTCAAAAATAGTCGTCCATTAATAGTTGAAGTATCTACTCCATCCACAAGACCTTTTATTATAATTCCTTTATTACTCAAACTTAAGACAAGATCAATAATGTTTTTTAAACTTCTACCTAATCGGTCAAGTCTCCAGACATAAAGTTCATCACCTTCCCTAAACTGTTCAATCATCTTATCGAGTTCGGGACGATTTTTTGTTGCACCGGAAATTTTTTCCTGATAGATTTTCTCACAGCCTGCTTTTTCAAGAGCCTCAATCTGCAAATCTAAATTTTGGTCTTTGGTTGAAACTCGGGCATATCCTATTTTCATATTCTGTTATATTAAACTCATACTCTGTAAATTTATGAAACTTTGTTTAATGATATGAGATTTTGAGAAACTATTTCAAAAATCAAGATTTGAAAATCTAGGTATTAAAATAATCTCAAAATACTACTGTTAAAATATAATTAGTTTTTTGATAGTTTGTCATTTAACAGCTCAATATCCTTCCTTAAAACTAAAAACATATCCTTCAAGTTATAGTTTTCAAAGTTATCAGGTTCAAAATCGTTAGGGAAGATTCCTGAAGCATATTGCCATATCTCTACAATTTCGCTTAAAGATATATCATAAGGCTGGTAGAATGAATTATCGGCAGCAACAGTTATTGATTTTTCCTTTTTAGCTTTAAATCTTTTATAAGAAATACCATCATTCAAAGTCACAAAAACATAACTTTTGTTTGGTTTCAGGTCATCAATATTTTCAACATATTTTCCGATAATATAAGAGCCATCTTTAAATGGTGGCATCGAATCTCCCTGAGCTGGAAAAGCTCTGTATTTTCCATTTGTAAGGAAGGGTAATGAAATCCTTTGTAAACTTTCAATATATTCTGGATCACTATAACCTGACAAATATCCCATAGATGCCTTCTGAGGGACAATTTCAATGCTGTTGTTTCCCAATTGATCTACGACCACTGGCAGGACAATCCTGTTGTCCGGTAGTTTCAATACATCTTCTAGCGGATATTTCCTAATATCCACAGTAAGAAGCAGATCAATACTTAAATTAAAATATTTCGAAATTCTGATGAGCAGCTCATAAGGAGCTTCCGAACGTCCGTCCTCATATTTAGAATAACGCACCCGGCTCATTAAAATTTGATCCGCAAGTTCCTGCTGTGATAAATTTTTCTGAGTCCTTAAAAACCTTATGTTATCTGAAAAAATCGACATTGATACAAATTGTATCCGCAAATATATAAAAAATGATACAAATAGTATCTAATTTTGTAAAGTGAATCGTGCGATTGTACATATGGACATGGATACTTTTTTTGTATCATGCGAGAGGCTTAACAACTCTCAACTTAACGGTATTCCTCTAATTATAGGAGGTGGAGACCGTGGAGTTGTTGCATCATGTTCCTATGAAGCAAGGAAGTTTGGTGTGCGTTCAGCCATGCCGATAAGGATGGCACTTCGACTATGTCCGGATGCGAAGGTAATTCGTGGTGATTATGAAATGTATTCTAACTTATCCCATATCGTAACAGAAATTATCCAACAGAAAGTTCCGGTGATGGAAAAGGCAAGTATAGATGAATTTTATCTGGATCTATCTGGAATGGATAAGTTTTTCGGATGTTATCAATGGACAAAAGAAATTGCATCGGCTGTCACTAAAGAAACCGGACTTCCAATAAGTTTTGCTTTATCAACCAATAAAACAGTTTCAAAGATAGGTACAGGCGAAGCAAAACCAGTTGGAAGATTAGAAATTCAAGAAACGGAAATAAAACCTTTTCTAAATCCATTATCCATTAAAAAGATTCCAATGGTTGGAGATAAAACATTTCAGTTATTGTCACGAATTGGAATTCGTACTATTCATACATTATCTGAAATGCCGGTACTAGTTCTTCAACAAATGATTGGTGTAAATGGGAAAGAACTTTGGAAGAAGGCGAACGGTATTGATGAAAATCCCGTTATACCTTATTCTGAAAGAAAATCAATTTCAACAGAGACCACATTTACTAATGATACAATGGATGTTATCGAATTAAAAAGACTCATATCCGGGATGGTCGAAAAATTAACCTATCAATTAAGACAGGAAAAATGGCTGACTTCAACAGTAACAGTTAAAATACGGTATGCCAATTTCGATACTGAAACTAAACAATGCAAAGTACCTTATACATCCGCTGATCATACTTTGTCAAGAGTTGCCCTGGAACTTTTCAATAAGGTTTACACTAGAAGAATGAGACTTAGATTAATAGGAATCAGGTTTACAGGACTTGTGCATGGTAATCATCAAATGAATCTATTTGAAGATACCGAAGAACAAATGAGTTTATATCAAACAATGGATTATCTAAAAAACCGATTCGGAATTAATGCAGTTGGTCGTGCTTCGGGTTTTGATTTGGAAAATAAACGCTAAAAATCTTTCAGTTATGTTTTTGAATTGTCATTCCTACCATAGTCTGCGTTACGGTACTTTATCAATCGAAGAATTGGTAAAACAGGCAGATGAATTAGAGATCAAACAAATAGTATTAACCGATATTAATACGGTTACCGGAATTTATGATTTCAAGAAAGAATGTGAAGCAGTAGGAATTAAACCTATTGTAGGAATGGAAGTAAGAAAAGATGGTAAACTTCTTTATCTAACCATCTCAAAAGAGTTTTCAGGCATCGGTGAAGTGAATAAAATAATTACAGAGTATAACTGTGAAAATAAAGAACTTTCAGAGGTTGCACCTGAATTTAAAAATGTTTTTGTGATCTATCCAATGAGTAATATTCCGTCTCTATTGAAGGAAGATGAATTTATAGGTGTACGGATCGATGAATTGAATTTTTTAATTAGACCTGAATATAAAAAACATATTTCTAAAATGGTGGTTCTCCATTCTGTTACTTTCGGGACTGATGAAGAATATGAATTACATAAAATTTTACGGGCAATCGATAATAATACATTACTTTCAAAATTAACAAAGAAAGAGATTTGTAGGCAATCTGAATATTTTATTTCTGAAGAAAAACTTTTAAAAATCTTTGAAAGATATCCTGAGATTATCAGCAATACAAAAAATATTCTTGATGCATGCCGTTTTGATTTTGATTTCAAAGAAGTTAAAAATAAAAAGTTTTATACCAAATCCAAAGAAGAAGATTTGAAACTTCTCAGCCGATTAGCATATTCGGGTCTGGAAAAAAGATATGGATTAAATCATGACATCGCAAAGAAAAGAATTGAAAAGGAATTAAAAGTAATAGATGAACTTAATTTCTGTTCTTACTTTTTAATAACGTGGGATATCATCTGTTACAGTAATAGTATGGGTTTTATGCATGTAGGGCGAGGAAGTGGTGCGAATTCTATTGTGAGTTACTGTTTAGGGATTACTGACATCTGTCCCTTGGAACTGGATCTTTATTTTGAAAGATTTCTCAACCTTAACCGAAAAACACCACCGGATTTTGATATCGATTGGTCTTGGCAGAACAGGGATACAATATTGGAATATATTTTTGATCGATACGGAAGAGATCATGTTGCGTTTTGTGGAACTAATGTTGAGTTTAAATACAAATCAATTTTTAGAGAGGTAGGAAAAGTATTCGGTTTGCCCAAGGAAGAATTGGATGACCTGGCTACAAAACCGATGGAAATTCATGACCGAAATTCGGTTGTGCAAATGGTTCAGAAATATGGTAGATTATTAGAAAAGTACCCTAATCAAAGGAGTATGCATTCCTGTGGGATCTTAATCTCCGAAGAACCAATTACCAATTATACAGCACTTGAAATGCCACCGAAAGGATTCCCGATTGTTCAGTTTGATATGAATGTGGCAGAAGATATCGGACTTGAAAAATTCGACATTCTTTCCCAAAGAGGATTAGGAACCATTAATGATACTGTTAATCTCATTAAAAAGACAAGAGGACTTAAAGTGGATATTCGCGATACAGCATTGTCAAAAGATGAAGTAAAGTGCAATGAATATTTGGCGATAGGAAAAACCATAGGCTGTTTCTATATTGAATCTCCGGCAATGCGCGGATTGTTAAGACGATTAAAATGTGATAATTACCGTACGCTTGTTGCTGCTTCATCCATTATCAGACCGGGAGTTGCCCAAAGCGGAATGATGAGAGAATACATTTTCAGACATAACAATCCGGATAAATTTGAATATTTCCATCCCGTATTCGAGGAAAATTTAAAGGAGACTTACGGGATTATGGTTTACCAAGAGGATGTAATTAAGATTGCACAGTATTTTGGGGGATTATCATTAGCTGACGGTGATATCCTAAGACGGGCAATGAGCGGAAAAGGAAGATCACTGAAAAAACTTCAACAGGTGAAAGATAATTTCTTTAATTCCTGTAAGAGAAAAGGACATTCGGAACAATTAACTACCGAAGCGTTCAGACAGATAGAGTCTTTTGCCGGATATTCGTTCTGTAAAGCCCATTCAGCATCTTATGCGGTAGAAAGTTATCAAAGTCTTTATTTAAAAGTATATTATCCTTTGGAATTTATGGTTTCGGTGATTAATAATCAAGGCGGTTTTTACCGTACCGAAGTTTATATTCATGAGGCGAAAATGTTAGGAGGAAATATTCAGGTTCCATGTGTTAATTCAAGTGAGATTCAAACTACATTAAAAGGAACAGATATTTATTTGGGATTAATGCTATTAGAAGGATTGGAAACAAAAGTATCGCATGATATTGTGAATGAACGTAAAATCAATGGAGATTACTTATCATTAGAAGACTTTATCAGACGAATTAATATCGGTATTGAAACGATACAGATTCTAATTTTTATTGGAGCATTCCGGTTTACTGGTAAACCAAAAAATGAATTGCTTGTTGAAGCAAGATTACTGTTAATAAATTTTAAACCTGAGAATAGAGGTTTGATGTTGATTGAAGAACCTGTTCAGGAATTTAAACTTCCACAACTGAAAAGAGAAAGTTTCGAGGATGCATTTGATGAAATTGAGTTAATTGGATTTCCGGTTTCATGTAGTCCTTTTGATTTATTAAAGACCAAATACAGAGGATCAGTATTTGTAAAAGACTTGTTGAAATTTCATAAAAGACAGGTAAAAATGTTAGCATATCTTATTTCCAGAAAACACGTTCCCACTAAAAAAGGGACGATGTATTTTGGGACTTGGATCGATATCAACGGTGATTATTTTGATACCGCACATTTTCCCAATAGTTTAAACGAGTATGATTTTCAGGGAGGTGGTTGTTATTTATTACTCGGAACGGTTGAAGTTGATTTTCACTTTCCTACTATTACTATTCATAAAATGGCAAAAATGCCGATGATCCCCGATCCTCGGTATTCTTATGATAAAGAAAAACAATATGATATCCATCGCCAGATTAAGGAAGATGTAAGCATGACCTCTCGAAAGCCTTATCCGCAGACGCATGAGATTGCATTACCCAGACATAAAATATAAATGAGAATAGAGATGATAATTTAAAATTAATTAAACTGAAGCAGTTAAGTCTTTTAATGCAGAGAAATTTTTATGCATCTCCTGAAGATATTTTTAGAATATAAAGAAAATTTTTTTAGTCAGGAGGAAGCTTATGTTCTCAGGGGGATCTTTTGAAAGCGAGATACGAGAGAAGACCTGTAATTGCTTCGGTTAGCATGAGATAAACGTGAAACTTTGATTTCAGAAAAAGATCATCACCAGAGGAAATACAGCCTGCCCCTTTCTAACGGATCATTACTTATTATGAAAGCTAGCCTACAGGAACATCGGGATATTGGATTGTGAAATTTTTAACTCCGATGAAAGAAAGGATTAATCCTACTTCAGGTTGGCTAAATAAAATATTGAATTTCTTTAATGTATTTTATTATAGGTTTTAGCTGTAGTTATCAAAATTAATTATATTAGTTATATAACTAATATAATTAATATAATTAATATAAATGTGGTTTTTTGATGTTGATTTTTTGTTAATTTGTTAATTTTTTTATTTTTTTGAAAAAAAAATAAAAAATTTTATGCGAATTTTTTTTAAGTTTGTATAAGCAAAAAAAATCTGCCTAGTATGCGACCACTAACAGATTTTTATTGTTCGATAAAAAATCATACGGAAAAAAGATAATTCTTTTGTCCCCTATATCTTATTTTATTATAGCAAATATAAAAAATATTACTGAATAAAAAAATATCTAAGTGGATTTTAAAAATGAAATTTGGATTAGTATATAATATTGATATATAGACAAAATTACTTTTTTCACAAGCAAACTGATAATTTGTTAAACTTTATATCAATATTTATGGAAAAAGATATTCACGAACTACATTCAAAACTTGAAACGTATATGAATAAGTATATCAATTCAAGTCCCCTTCAGAAAAAATTTTCTACTCAATTTCTAAAACTTCAAAAATTTATGCAAGACTCTTCAATTAGTTTATATAATAAAGATGTAGGAGCGAAGTATTTAGAATACAGAGAAGAACCAAGCAATAGCAAAATAACAAAAGAATGCAAATTTAGAGTTGATAGTAGATATGTTGATTTACTAAATGGAATGCTTCAAGAAAAATGGATTGTTAAAAAAAGTAAAAAAGATTATTATATAGTTTTACCTACAAAAATAGGTCCTACTCTTTTTGACTTTTTAAACAAATACTCCACTGAAAGAAGATTAAATTCAAAAACGCGCGAAAACTATTACATTGCCTTGGAGAAGCTTTGTCACAGAATGGAGGAGGAAAGTTTATTTTCTCTCTCTAAGATCTCATCAGAATTTATTTTAGCATTTATCAGTTCTGTGACAGGAGGGAAAGATCATGCAGCAATTATTTTAAGAGCTTTATTAAAGGATTTGTGTAGTCAGAAACTTATTAGTTATGATACTGCACATATTCTTGATGGTATAAAAGTTAAGAAAACAACAAAATTAACATCGCATTACTCTTTGGAGGAAATTTTATGTATAGAATCTTCCGTTGACCGGAGGTATGCAACTGGTAAGAGAGACTATGCAATGATTCTATTAGCTACCAGATTAGGACTAAGATCAGCGGATATAAGATTTTTAAAGTTTTCTAACATTGATTGGGATAATAATTTGGTAATATTTGAACAATACAAAACAAAGGATAGAATAGAGCTGCCATTATCCATAGATGTAGGTGAAGCTATAGTAGATTACATAAAAAATGGTAGAGCGAAGTCAGATTCTAAATATATATTTTTAAGGTGTAATGCACCCTATATTCCTATGACAGAGGGAGGACTAAATGCTATAGTTAATAAATATTTCAGAAAAGCGAATATAGATTTTAGTAGAAAAAAGCACGGACCACATTCTTTGAGACATAGTCTTGCAACAAATCTGTTGAATAACGGAACACCACTACCAATTATTGCAGAGACTCTGGGACATCAAAGCTCACAAAGCACAATGCAATATTTGCATATTAATATCTCGGTTTTGTTGAGATGCACATTGGATGTGCCTAGTGTAGATATTAATTTTTATACACAAAAAGGAAAAGGTTTGTCATGGATAAGATAAATGAATATTTTACCTACAAAAGTTCTTTTTCCTCGTATATTGAAGGGTTTTTACGGGAAAAGGAACAAAAAGGACTTTTAAGAGGGTTAATGTTAAAATGTTATATGCTTGAATTTGACAGATTCTTTATTGAGTATAATATAACTAACTTACATATAACAAGAGAGGTGATTTTGCAATGGAAAGATACACGTCTTAACGACAAAGCAACTAATCTGTACAAAAAATATACTACATGGGTAAGTTTTTGCAAGTATATGTGTCGTATGGGTATTGAATGTTATATTCCACATACTCCAAAAGAGGGTAGACAAAACGATTATATTCCATATATATATACTCATGAGGAAATAAATTTGCTTTTTTCCAACGTTGATAAGTTAAGAATTAATAATTGTAAGCATAAAACTCAAATGTTCATTCTGCCAGCTTTCCTTCGTCTACTTTATAGTACAGGAATAAGAATTGGTGAAGCATTAAGTATCACTAATGAAGATATAAAATTCAAAGAGAAAGTTATTGAAATTAATGATTCTAAAAATGATAGACAAAGAATAGTTGCGATAAATGATTCGCTGTATGAAGTTCTTTTGCAATATCAAAAATTTAAAGAGTCAATGCCTATTAGAGGAATATGTGACGCAGACAAGAGTTTTTTTGTAACGCAGAATGGAAAACCCTGTTTATCAAATCGTATTTATAAATGGTTTGAACAATTATTATTACATAGTGATGTTCCTAAACAACCATGCTTTAATAGACCAAGAATACATGATATTAGACATACTGCAGCAGTACATGCTTTGGAAAAACTTGTAAAAAGTGGAGAAGATATTTATTGTGCTTTACCTATGATATCTGTTTTTTTAGGACATAAAAATATCAAATCCACAGAAGCATATGTTAGGCTAACAGATGAAATGTTCCCGGATTTAATACAGAAAGGAAGTATAACATCCTTTGTTTTTCCAGATATGAAATATAATAAATACGAATAGCTATGACAGATTTTGCTAAACATTTGGAAAACTTTTTTATAAGATACCTTATAGGAGAATGTAATTCGTCAAAGCATACTATAAGAGCTTACAGAGATTCTTTCACGCTTTTACTAGTATTTATGAAGAATGTAAAAAATATAAATGCAGATAATTTAGAGCTCAAACATTTAAATAAAAATGCAGTTTTAGATTTTTTAAAATGGCTTGAGGTAGAACATGAAAATGAAATTTCAACTAGAAATCAAAGATGTGCAGCGATTAAATCTTTTTGTAAATATCTGCAGTATGAGGAACCTATGAGAATTTCGGAATGGCAGAATATACGTTCTATAAAATTAAAGAAGTACACAACTGAAAAACTTACTTACTTGTCTCTAGATGCGATAAAATTACTTTTAGATCAGATTCCGTTAGACTCAAGAAGTTCCAGAAGAGATTTAGCTTTAATTGCACTTTTATATGACAGTGGTGCTCGTGTTCAAGAAATCGCTGATCTAACACCGGATTCAATTAGATTTGACAATCCTAGTACCATTAGATTAGTTGGTAAAGGAAATAAGCAAAGGATTATTCCATTACAAAAAAACCAGATAGATCTCTTACAAAGATATATTGAAGATTTCGGATTGAACAAGTTTGGAAAAGAAAAGAGCCCATTATTTTTTAATAGAATAGGAGAAAAGTTGACAACCGCTGGAATAACATATATTTTAAAAAAATATGCCACGATAGCCAGATTACAAAATGAAAATCTAATACCAGCAACAATTAGTCCTCATATTATAAGACACTCAAAAGCAATGCATTTGTTACAAAGTGGTGTTAATATAGTTTATATCAGAGATTTCTTAGGTCATAAAAGTATACAGACTACTGAAATATATGCGCGTGCTGATTCAAAACAAAAAAGAGAGGCTTTAGAGTCTGTCTATGTAAATGTTCTTCCTGAAAGCAATACAGAAAGATCTTGGGAAAAGAATCCTAAACTTAAAGATTTTCTTAAAAGTTTAGGCTAAAAATATTAAAATCAAAAGCCTAAGTCCTAAGCTAATTGTTTAAATGTTTGATAATTATGTTTTTATTCTTTGGGCTTTTGATTTTTTTTAGGTTTCGATAATCAACGTTATCAAAAGCTTTCGATAAAATTGATGAGCTTTTTCTGGATCTGAAAAGCTTCAAATATATCGATATTTACGAGTACTGTCTTAAAATCAAAAATGAAATTGATGAGCAGGAAAAAATTCCTGTAAGTATAGGAGTTGCCCCTACCAAAACACTTTGTAAGGTAGCAAACCGCATTGTCAAACAATTTCCCGAAAAGGTTAACGGAATTTATATTTTAGATACCCCTGAAAAAATAGAAAAAGCCTTAAAATGGTTGAAAATTGATGACGTTTGGGGAATCGGAAGACGTCTTGCCGTAAAAATGCATGACAATGGAGTGCATAAAGCATGGGATCTTCTTCAAAAGCCTGAAATGTGGGTTCGGAAGATCATGGGAATTCACGGGATAAGAATGGTGAACGAACTGAAAGGAATCCGTCAGTTAGAACTGGATGCTCCGTCTCCCAAAAAATCCATTGCCGTCACCAGAAGTTTCATGGAAATGCTTACCAAAAAAGAAGATGTTCGCGAACGTGTGGAAACCTTCGGAATGTACTGTTCCGAACGCCTGAGAAAACAAAATACCTGCTGCAAAATGGTAACGGTTTTTGTACAGACCAACCGATTCAGGAAGGATCTTCCTGAATATCGGAATGCCGCAACCAGAATTCTTCCCAATCCTACCAACTCATCAATTTTAATTGGCAGAGTCGTAAATGAGCTGTTCGAAGATATTTTCAAAGAAGGATTTCATTATAAAAAAGCAGGCGTTATTGTGAACGATTTTGTGCCGGAAGATCAAAGATTGATTAATCTTTTTGAAGAAGATACCCAGAATCTGCATTTGCCGGTGATGAAAGCAATGGATGCCATGAACAGAAAATACGGCAAAGATAAAGTGCGTCTCGGAAGCATGAGCGGCGAAAACACTTTCGGACGAAAACAGATGTCTCCCGAATATGAAGCTTTTTTAAAAAACAATACGCTCAAAGAGGCAAATTTCAGATTTCATTAGATGTAAAACTACCTTTTTTCATACTTCCAGTTTCTGCCTTTTCCTTCAGAGATCCACTCTAAAGCCTGATCCATTCTTTTGTTTCTGGTTGATTCCGTTTTAGCTTCTGTGATCCAGTTGATATATTCTTTACGGAAAGAGGGCGAAGCTTTTTTAAAAATTTCCAGAGCTTTTTTATTTTCATTCAAAGCATTTTGAAAATAATCAGGAACCTCTGTTTCTGTTTTCGATGGAGCTGCTTTTTTCAAAGTAACGCCCATATCTGTCAGTTCCATCGCTTCAGTAATCATCTTTTTAAGCTGAGGTTTTGAAGGAAGATTTTCTGTTTCTGTAATTTTACCCAGGCTGAACATATTCGTTTTTTCAGCCTCCGTTTCAAACTCTTTCAGAGATGTCATCTCATCATGAAGCCAGAATCCCATGCTGCAATACTGTTTAAAAGCAACCATTGAACAAAGAATCTTCCCTTTATACAGGAATGTGGGAAACTTCCACTTGATTGCTTCTTCTGCATCAGGACAGAATTCGTGAATGGTTTCTCGGATATAATTCAGAATAGGTTTTGCAAAATCCTGAGATTTTTCAATGTATTCATCAACTTTCGGGCTGTATTTTTCCATATTTTTATTGAAATAATTTTACCGTTTCATTCACCAGAAATTTCACCTGATCCGGTCTTCCCCTGTCGTTTTTCGGAAGATTATTATAGCTTCCTGTCCTTACAATCACCATATCATGTTCCGGAATCATAATGATGTATTGTCCCTGAAGTCCCAAAAAATAATAATGCTTTATAGGATTGTCATGATTGATCCAGAATCCCATTCCGTAAATTTCCTCAGAATTTTTAGTCGGAGTACGCATTGTATTGATGAAGTCCGGATTTAAAATCTGCTTATCCTCAACTTTTCCGTCGTTAAGAAATAACTTCCCCAGTTTTGCAAAATCTCTGGAATTGGAATGGATACAGCAGTATGTTTTTTCCATTCCGCTTTCGTCCGTGCTCCATGTTGCATTTTGCTCCATTCCCATCGGAATCCAGAATTTTTCGGATAAATAACTTGCCAAAGACTGTCCGACAGCTTTTTTAATGGCAAAACCTAAAAGCTGCGTAGAACCGCTCTGATATTCAAATCTTTCTCCCGGATTTTCTTTAAATTTCCTTGAAAAAGTGGCGTTCATTAAATTTTTTCCGTAATAAGCTTTCGCATTGGGAAGGAAAGGATTCTTGTAATTTTCATCCCAGTCCAGTCCGGATTCCATCTGAGCCAGATTTTTTAACGTTAAATTTTTAGCAAAATCTTTATTTTTAAATTCCTCAAAATAATCCGAAAACTTATCATCAAGACTTTTAATTTTTCCCTCTTCCAGCGCTTTGCCCAAAAGCATTACCGTAACGGCTTTTGCCATAGAGAAAGAATTGGTTTTCGATAGCTGATTGTAGCCGTTCCAATACTCTTCGTGAAGCAGCTTTCCGTTTTTCACCACAATAAAAGATGCGGTATTGGAATGTGCTAAATCTTCAACGATATTTTTCGGTAATTGTTTTTTGTTGTATTCGGGAGATTCTTCCCAAAGTTCAGGAGATTCTGTAGCGATGAGGTTGCCGGAAAACAATGTTCCGTCATCAATATTGGCACTGAGTTTTCCCCTTAAATAGGTTTTGGATATTCCGTTGAAAATATAACCATATCCCAAAACATAAAAGAGAAGTACGGCAATGACAATAAATGTCACAAAATAAATAAGAATTGTCATAGCAATTGATCTTAAACAAATTTAAAATAAATTTGAAAACATGAAACGAAATGATTTATTTTTGTGATTATTGATGTAAAAGATGATGAAAAAACTAATTTCCTTATTGCTTATCCATTTCGTTATCACCGCTTTCGGACAGATGTATAAACCACTCGATACGGCAGATTATGCCCAGAGAAAAGAATTTCTGAGAAATTTCGCGGCGAATACCGAAAGTTTAAGCAAAAAAAGCAGATCCGATTATCCCGGAAAGACGGGCAATGAGCTTTCTAAAATTTATAAAGAATTCGACAAAGAATTTGAAAAAAAAGTGAAAGAAAAAGATTTTGCTTTCAATTCTGTGTTTGATGCAAAGGTTAAAAATCTTATCGAACGGTTAAGAAAAAACAATTCCCAGATTCCTCAAAATTTAAAAATTCTTATCGCCAAAGACAACACTCCGAATGCATACTGTTTTGCTGACGGAACTTTTGTCATCAATATGGGGCTTTTCAACTGGCTGAATAATGACGATCAGCTTGCTGCCGTAATTTCCCATGAATTAGGACATAAAATTTCCGAGCATACGCTGAAAACTTTTCTGAGCATGATCGAACAGGATAAAATGGACAAAATGGTTGTTCAGGATATAAAATCGGCGAAGGAAAACCGTAATCAGAGGGCTTTTGATGTGATGAAAAACAGAATCTACAGAAAAGGGGCGGAAAACAGAAAACAGGAAATGCAGGCGGATTCTTTAGGATATGTGGTTTTTAAAAACAGTGATTTTAAAAAAGCAGAATATGTAAATGCTCTGAAAAGACTGGAAGATTTCGATACCATTTCGCCAAGAGAGCTGAAAGTGGAAACTTACAAAAAATACTTTAACCTTCCCAAACAGGAATTTAAAGACAAATGGCTTAAAAAAGAAGATTTTTCTCTGTATAATTACAATCATTTCAAGGAAAAGCTGAATAAAGATTCTCTGAGATCGCATCCTGAAATGGTTTTAAGAATCAATAACCTCAAAAAATTGTTTCCTGAACTTAAAAATGATGTTCCGGATGAACAACCTTCCGATTCTTATTCTACGGTAGAAAAAATCGCAAGAATGGAAACCTTGCCTAATTTTTATCACTCTGAAGATTACGGAGTCGGAATTTATGCGAGTCTTCAGTTTTTGCAGGATAATGAAGAGGAAAAGTATTACAAAAACTGGCTCGGAAAATGTTTCGCCAAGATTTATGAAGCGAGAAAAAACTACAATTTAAATCGATATTTAGATCGTGTAGATCCCAAAAATCAAAGTGAAAGTTATCAGCAGTTCCTGAACTTTATGTGGAACCTGAGTCTTGATGAAATTAAAAATATTGCAGATTATTATCAAACGACAGAATCCTGACCGAAGGTCAGGATTCTTATTGAGTATAAAATTTAAATCAACGCTTAATAATTCAGTCTTTCCAGACGGATTTTATTGAATTTTTCTTTTTCATTGAATTCACGAAGCAGAATGTAGCCTTCTTTCGCTACATACGGCGTTACCACATAATTATCTTTTTCTGAAATAGGAACGACTTCCTGTTTGAATTTTCCGTCAATAATCGTATTGATGAAAAGATTCCACTTCTTTTCTTTGGTTACCTGATCTTTCTGATAATCGCGGAAGAAAAAGACAACGTCTTTTCCGTCATTCAGATATTGAGAAAAAAGATAATCGCTGTTTACCCACTTGGATTTTTCTTTTTCAAAAACCTGTACATCTTTTACCTTAAAATCTTTATCGGTGTTAATGTAAACCAGATCGGTTGTTTTCGGAGCATTGTACTGTCCTGCAGGTTTGAATTTCTCCGAAAGAATTCCAACACTGCCGTCGCTCATAAAATACGCATCCTTCGTCTGAAGATAATAGCCGTTTTCTACGCCTCCGTCTGCGCTCAGTTTTGGAATGTGGTTGGAAAGATCCGGTTTGTAGCTGATGGTTTTCAGATCTACATTATAATTGTTTTTATCAAGGATAAATCTTGCAAAGCCTCTGTTCTCTTTGGAAATATAATTTCTTCCCAGCAAAACTACTTTATCATCAAAAGTTTTATCATTATCAATTCCGCTTAAAGCATCAATATTATAAATGGTTTCCGGAGAAAGTCCCGTTATCGGTTTGTTGGAAAGTTCTTTTCCTGTCTTCATATCAATCACTACAAGAGAAAATGTTTTGTCGTCATCATTTACCTTTCTCAGGATTCCGTAGATGCGGTTTTCGTCCTTTTCCAAAATGGAAAGGTCGGAAAATACTTTTTTATCTCCGTTTGTATTGTAGCTGTATCGCCAGATTTCTTTCTTATTGTCATCAAATTTTATCAGGCTGTTTTTATTGATGTATTTTCCGTAATCGTTGTATTCTAAAGCCAGATAACCGCCTTCTTTAATTTCTCCGACTACGGAAACATAATTGTATCCTTTCTCTTTCTTCTCGGCGCGGTTTTCTTTTCTTTCTTCTTTAAAAGTTTTGGGCTGTGAGATTTCTTTAAACGTTCCGTCTTCCTGATAATCGTAATACACTTTGGGCTTTACTGTATTGGTTTTAGGATCAATAACCATGGAAACAGGAGCCGCTGCATCTTTGGAAAAAGCCTGAAGATAATTGATGTCCGAAGGCTGAAGAATAATCTGCCCTTTAAAATCCACATATCCGAAATAATTGGAAACCAGAAGTCCCGCTTCAAATTCTTTATTGGCAACCGGATTCAGGTTTTTATCTAAAATAACGTATTCGAATTTCTGTTTTTTATTGTCTGTTTTTCCGTAGGAATAGATAGAAACATAGCCGTAAAGATTGTCTTTGGTATCAAACAGCGCATTCATTCCCACATTTTTCCCCGATGCTAGAGAAGCCAGATCCTGAGTCTGAGAATATGCAATTGTCTGAATAAGACCAAAAACCAAAAGTGTTAATTTTTTCATGGTTAAAATTTGAATTTCAAAAATAGCAAATTGCGGGGATATGTTCTTAAAAAAATACAAGCCCTGATTTCTCAAGGCTTGTATTCTTAAATTATAAAACTTAACTTAATATTTATTGAGTTTATTTTTTTTGAATCAAAATTTTCTTTGTATTTAGTTGATTATTAACAACAATACCAAGAGTGTACATTCCATTATCCAAATCTGAAATGTCAATTTTCAATTTTCTATTCTTTGAATATAAATTATCCATATTTCTCAGTAATTTGCCAGATGCATCATATACTTTTAATGAAATTTTAGAATTTTCTATTACAGAACTTTCAAACTTAATAGTAAAGATTCCATTATTAGGATTAGGATATAATATGGTGTAATCTTTAGTGCTATTGTATTCATTAGTATTTAGAGTACCACTCGTTATAGAAAAATTTGTATTTGATATATCAAAAAAGATATTTCCTACAGATTGTACTTTAATTCTAGCTTGTGTTGTATTTATGTTAGGCAAAATTATTGACTCACTACCATCATTTGGAGTCGAAGCAATAAGTGTTGTAGGAAATGTAAGTCCTCCATCGGATGAAAATAAAATGCTTACATTTGGAGTTGCGATATTTGTTCCATTTACGCTCCATGTAATGGTTTGTGAAGTATTACCAATATAAGAACCGGATAAATTTGTTGTTTCTAAAAATGGTCCTATTAATCCATTTACAATAACATCTACATTTGCATTTGTAATGCCGCCACATCCTGCACGATTATCTCGGACAGTTAAAGAATGAGAGGTTGTGACACTTACAGATGGTAATTTATCGCCTATATCATAATTAGTTCCGTTTAAAATTTTGCTTAAAATAGGGTATATTCTAGTAGGTGAAGTGCTTGCAAGATAGGTTCTAAAAAAAGGAGGTTGAGAAGTATCTGCCAATGTGCTTGTTGTAGGAGGAGCAACTGTTCCCGTATTTCCGCCTTCCCAGCAGTAAGACAAAGTGTCTCCATCAGCATCCGTTGCACTTCCTGTTAGTGAAAAAGGAGTTGATTTTGGTACTGTATATGAGCTAGGCATAGTAATAACTGGAGGGGTATTTCCTGTTGCAGTAATCACAGCACAACTTGTTGCATCTATAGTGCTAATTGCCTGATCAAAGTTAACTTTGTGAAACTGTAATATCGGACCTGACGATATTGGAGCTGTTTGATTAGTATAATAATCATCTGTACCACAAGTAAACCCATAGCTCATTATGGAAGCTCCCGAACCAGGCTCTACAGAAGTTGCGGCTGCTCTTGTTGTACATACAGGAATATTACTGTTATAGGAGTGACTCATTCCGAACTGGTGTCCTATTTCATGAAAAAGTAACTGATCCATGAAAATTTGAGCATATGCATTTAAGTCTCCCTCTGCAGATATCCCGCTGCCTTTATATGAATTATCACATATAGAGGCTGCTGAAGCTACACCAGAACCAGAACTTCCGGGAATATCAGTATGTAAAAGGTGTCCTATATCATAATTTGCAGTACCAATTACAGTATTACAATTAATATGATTTTGGCTAATCATACTAATATCATCACCACTATAGGGGTCTGTACTTGGGTTTGTATAAATTAAATTAGTTCCACTTACTAAAGTAAATGCAACAGATAGTTCGTTTCTATAAACCGCATTTAATCTATTTAGATATGCTACAATAGTTGCTAATGCTGCAGTAGAACTGCCATACTTGGTTGTAAACTCTCCTGTTGCTGCGATAGCAATTCTGAAAGTTCTAAGTTGTGTCCCAGATGTCGTAAGTAAATTTTTTGAATAATTCTTATCTGAATTTAAATTTGTTTTATACGAATTGTTACCAACAATATCTTCAATATGACAACTTTTATTTATAGGGGAAGTTACTTTTATATTCTTAGTAAAATAACTTGCATATATGTTGTTATTATCGGAGGTATATTTTTCTAAATAAACTGTGTCTCCATTTATATTTAAAAAGATAGCATTAAAACCTTCAGATGTGATTGATAGTCTGATAATCCTTTTTTTATCTTTTGTGCCATTTCCCGTATAAGTTTTTATTTCAGGATTTTGAAGAGCAATTTCGGGAGATAATATAGGAGATTCTACCATATTAAATGTCTCTTCAGACCCATCAGGTAAAGGCAGCGTTAGAGGAATAGGAGGATTAATTGAAAACTCAAGTGGGGCATTAGAAAGATAGTTTTCTAAAGATTTTTCTTTGATCCTGAAAACATTAACATCTTTAATTTTAGAAAAAATAGGCTTTTCTCGGATATCTAATTTTCTTACATCTATTTTTTCCAAGAAAATATTTTGAGAAAAGACAAAAATGGATTTAACCATTAAGAGAAACAGTAGAATTTTTTTTTTCATTTTTTTTAATTTCCCGCAAGTTTAAGGATTCTTTCTTTAATAACTTTTACTGTTTTTCAATGGAATTGAACTGTTTGGTGAATTTGATTTAAATGTGGTGTTTTGTCATATTTATGTCTTATCAAAATAGATTGTTTTTGACGGTGAGCAGCGCACTCATCCCAACATTTTTCCTGATGCTAAAGAAGCCAGATCCTGAGTCTTAGAATATACAATTGTCTGAATAAGACCAAAAACCAAAAGTGTTAATTTTTTCATGGTTAAAATTTGAATTTCAAAAATAGCAAATTCGGGGATATGTTTTTAAAAAAATAAAAGCCCTGATTTCTCAAGGCTTTCGGTCTATATTTTAGAAAGTAAATTTCTGAAACTTGTCTTTTCGTCGATAATTCTTCTCAACTCAGAAACCGGAACTCTTTCCTGCTCCATCGTGTCTCTGTCTCTTATCGTCACCGTGTGATCCGTTAAAGAATCGTGATCGATCGTGATACAATAAGGTGTTCCGATCGCATCCTGTCTTCTGTAACGTTTTCCGATCGCATCTTTTTCTTCGTAGAATAAATTGAAATCATATTTCAGATCGTTGAAAATCTGTTCTGCATATTCTGCCAATCCGTCTTTCTTCATTAACGGAAGAATCGCTGCTTTAATTGGCGCTAAAGCCGGAGGTAAAGATAAAACCGTTCTCTCGGAACCATCTTCCAATACTTCGTCTCTTAAACAATGAGAGAATAAAGCTAAGAACAATCGGTCTAAACCAACCGAAGTTTCCACCACATACGGAACATAGTTTTCGTTTCTTTCCGGATCGAAGAACTGAAGTTTTCTGCCTGAGAATTCTTCATGCGCTTTTAAATCGAAATCCGTTCTTGAGTGAATACCTTCCAGTTCTTTGAAACCGAAAGGGAAATTAAATTCAATATCTGCTGCAGCATTTGCGTAGTGAGCCAGTTTTTCATGATCGTGGAATCTGTAATTTTCGTCACCCAAACCTAAAGCCAAATGCCAGTTCAGACGCTTTTGCTTCCATTGCTCGTAGAATTCAAGTTCTGTTCCCGGAGCTACGAAAAACTGCATTTCCATCTGTTCAAATTCACGCATTCTGAAGATAAACTGTCTTGCAACAATCTCGTTTCTGAACGCTTTTCCGATCTGTGCAATACCGAAAGGAAGTTTATGACGGGAGGTTTTCTGTACATTCAGGAAATTAACGAAAATTCCCTGCGCAGTTTCCGGTCTTAAATAAAGATCCATTGCAGAATCTGCGGAAGCCCCTAACTTAGTTCCGAACATCAGGTTGAACTGTCTTACCTCCGTCCAGTTTTTAGAACCGGTATCCGGATCAGCAATTTCCAGCTCTTCAATTAATGCTTTTACATCAGCAAGATCTTCATTTTCCAGAGATTTTGCCAGTCTGGAAAGGATTGCTTCCCTTTTGGCTCTGTATTCCAAAACTTTTGGATTTGTTGCCACAAACTGCTCTTTATCAAAAGCCTCACCGAATCTTTTCGCTGCTTTTTCAATCTCCTTGTTCTCCTTATCTTCAATTTTAGCACAGTAATCTTCCACCAAAACATCTGCTCTGAAACGTTTCTTAGAATCCTTATTATCAATCAATGGATCGTTGAAAGCGTCTACGTGCCCCGAAGCCTTCCATGTAGTCGGGTGCATCAGGATCGCCGAATCAATACCCACAATATTTTCGTTAAGCTGTACCATCGCTTTCCACCAGTATTGCTTGATATTATTTTTTAACTCGGCTCCGTTTTGTCCATAATCATAAACAGCGGATAAACCATCGTAGATCTCACTCGAAGGGAAAATAAAACCATATTCTTTAGCGTGAGAAATCACTTTCTTGAAAACATCTTCTTGCTTTGCCATAATTTTTTAACGTCTGAAAGTGCAAAAATATGAATTTGAATCCCAATTCCATGAAATTCAATAAAAAAAGCCGTCAATAGACAGCAAATATTTACATTTTTAATTTTCAGGAGTCGGGAACCTGCTTTCACTACTCGCTTTTTTCTGTTTTCAGCGCGGCGGAGCCGCCGCGCTGAAAACAGAAAAAGAGCTCAGACATGCCGTTCAATCAGGACTACTAAGAACAGCATAAAAAAAGCAGTTGTAAAAACTGCTCTTGTATATTTTAGAAATTGTAGGATAATCCGATGCTGTTTCCTGTGATGTCTAACCTGTAAGAAGCGGTTTTTGCTTCTCCGCCTTCTGGGTTCTGGTTTTGCGTATCCACAGCTTTCTTCAGATTTTTTCCGGAACTGATCGCAAAAGGAATCCCGATTCCCACAAATCCTGCTCCGATTCCTACCAATCCCCAACCGCTTTTATCTTTTACTTTGTAGGCTACACCATTGTGATAAGCCGTTTTGGTACGTAATATCTGTTTTGCTAATCCGAAACCGATAAAACCACCGCCAATTGCTCCGAAAATCTGAGAAACCGTACTGTTCGTGTTCGCTTTCTTCATGTAGTTCAGTGCTTCAGGATTGGTGAACACTTTTTTATACTCGGAAAATTTAAATTTCTGATCTCCTTTGATAAAAAACTCTCTGTTGGATTTCCCCAACTTCAGTGAATCTGAATTCTGGGCAAAAGAAATTAATGGAAAAATACTAAGCAGTAAAGTAAATAATAGCTTTTTCATAGTTAAAAATTTGCGCGAAAATAAAAATTCTCTCTTTTATCAAAAGAATTTAAAATGTTAATTTTTTTCAATATCAGAGGTATGAAATCATTTTAATTATTATTGTCTTAATTTGAGACAATTTATCGTAATTTGCTTTATCAAAATTGAATCATGAAAAAATCAGGATTATTAATTGTCGTTTTTCTTTTGGTAAGTCATTTGTTTTTTGCGCAGAAAATTTCTGGGGGAAAGATCGTTACAACCTATATTACCGCTAAAACATTACAGAATAGCGCCGGAGAAAATCCTAAGCGAAGAGTAACCGTTTATCTTCCGCCGGATTATGAAAAATCCTCCAAAAGATATCCCGTTATTTATTTTTTACACGGTTTTTTCTGGAGCGACAGTTTGCTGGTGAGCAACGATAAGATCAATCATATTTTTGATCGGGCGATTTATTCAAAAAAGATAAAACCCGTTATCGTTGTCATGCCCGATGAAAGCACCGTTTTCAAAGGAAGTTTTTACGCCAATTCAAAATCTTCAGGAAACTGGTCAGATTTCACTTCTGTTGAGCTGGTCGATTTTATTGATAAAAATTACAGAACAATAGCAAATAAAGACAGCCGCGGAATTTCAGGGCATTCCATGGGTGGAAACGGAGCGCTGAGAAATGCCATACTTCATCCCGAAGTTTTTTCTTCTGTGTATGCACTGTCACCCGGAATTTTAGACGCCCGTTTCTTTGCACTTTCAGAAATGGAACTCTATAAAAATGCTGATCAAATTAAAAACATTCAGGATGTATCCAAACCTGAAAATGCAAGGTTAAATATTGTCTTTGCCATCGCAAGAGCTTACAACGGAAATAAAAATAAAGCTCCCTTTTTTGCAGATCTTCCATTTTCTTTTGAAGGTGAAAATGTAAGGATTAATTCAGCCATTTTAGACGAAATGAACAGAAATTCCACTTCAGAACTGCCTTTTTCACAGTATGAAAATCTGAAAAAATTAAAAGCTATAAAATTCGACTGGGGTAGAAACGACGAGCTGAAACACATTCCGCCAAGCTGCCTGAATTTCAGCAAAACACTGGAGATGCTCGGTATAAAACATGAAGCTGAGGAATACATAGGAACGCACGGAAGCGAAGTAAGCAAAGAAAACGGAAGAATTGAAAATCAGATGCTGCCGTTTTTTAATACACATCTTAAGTTTGAAGAATAATATAAAACTTCTACTTTTGCCGGATGTTAGAAATTCTTTATCGCGACGAACATCTTATCGCCATCAACAAACCCAGCGGATTGTTGGTTCATAAATCTTTTTATTCGGGAGAAGCGGATACGTATGCGATTCAGGAACTGAGAAAGCAGATCGGGCAAAAAGTGTATCCTGTCCATCGTTTAGACCGGAAAACTTCGGGTGTTTTGCTGTTTACTTTAGATAAAGAAACGCTGAGAATGATGAGTACCCAATTTGAGAATAAACTGGTTGAAAAGAAATACATTGCCATTTTACGAGGCTGGACAAAGGAAGAGGAAACAATTGATTATGATCTGGTTAACGAAAACGAAATTACGCAAAATGCAGTAACATACTATCGCCGTCTGCAGACTTCAGAGATCGATCTGCCTTTTTTAAAACATCAGACTTCCAGATATTGTCTGGTAGAAGCTATCCCCGAAACGGGAAGATTTCATCAGTTGAGAAAACATTTTAAACACATTTTACACCCCATTTTAGGCTGTCGGAAACATGGCTGTAATAAACAGAATAAATTATGGCTTCAGACATTTGACATCAATAAAATGACACTTCACGCTCATCAACTGACATTTAATCATCCTTTTTCCAACGAAAGAATTACTGTAAATGCTACAATAGATGAGGATTTCAAAAAAGTAGGGGATATTTTGAAACTGGATTTGAGCGCATATTCTTAATTTCTTAAACTTCCATCAACTTTGTGAAGACTTCTCACATTTAAATTAATGACCGAGGTTTAGCCCCGATTGTAATAAAAATCCTTTTTTGCAAAAAAAGATTGTAATGGAAAGCGGGAAATAGCTCCTGAAAGCAATATAACAAACGATCGTAGCTTTAGCACATTACACAGATCTTATGTTTTATAGATATCATTTATAATACATTTTCTATAAAATATCATACGTTAACCGGACATTAATTTTAAAATGAGTATTTTTGTAAAACTTTTTTTCAATGTACAAATCGCTCATTCGTCCGATTCTTTTCAAATTCGATCCTGAAGAAGTGCACCATTTTACTTTTTCAATCTTAAAAAATTTCGGATTTCTTACCAAATTATTTTTTCCAAAACCTATTGAAGACAAACGTCTGGAAAGAGAAGTTTTTGGCTTGAAATTTAAAAATCCTGTAGGTTTAGCGGCCGGTTTCGATAAAAATGCAGTTTTGTTCAATGAATTGGGAGATCTTGGTTTTGGATTTGTAGAAATTGGAACCGTAACGCCGAAAGCTCAGGCGGGAAATCCTAAGAAAAGACTGTTTCGTTTAATTGAAGATGGCGGAATTATCAACCGAATGGGCTTCAACAACGACGGTCTGGAAGCAGCGATTGAAAAACTGAAAGGCAATAAAGGAAAAATCATCATCGGTGGAAACATCGGAAAAAATACGAATACTTCTCCCGAAAATTACACGCAGGATTATCTGGAATGTTTTGAAGGGCTTCATCCTTACGTAGATTATTTTGTGCTGAATGTAAGCTGTCCGAATGTAGGAAGCCACGCCAAACTGGAAGATGTAGAATACCTTCGTGAACTGATTACGGAAGTGAAAAAAATCAACCAGTCGAAATCTGTACAGAAACCAATTCTGCTGAAAATTGCTCCGGATCTGAATACCAATCAACTAGATGAAATCATTGAACTGATTGCAGAAACAAAGATCGACGGAATCGTGGTTTCCAATACTTCCGTGAACCGGGAAGATCTGAAAACGTCACCTGAAGTTTTAGCGGAAATCGGAAACGGCGGTCTTAGCGGAAAACCGATTCGTGAAAGAAGTACAAAAATGATCAAATATCTGTCTGATAAAAGCAACAGAGCATTCCCGATCATCGGAGTTGGCGGAATTCATTCTGCAAAAGATGCGCTCGAAAAACTGGATGCAGGAGCAACGTTGGTTCAGTTGTACACAGGTTTCATCTATGAAGGTCCGGAATTGATTCAAGATATTAATAAGGAAATTTTGACGAGAGCGGGTCGCCTCTCTGTATAATTTGTTGAAATTTCTGAAAAACAAAAAAGAGTTCGCCTGAGCTCTTTTTTATGATTTTAAAGAAAAAAATGCGCAATTGTATAAATAATCAGCCCTACCAAACCACCGACGATCGTTCCGTTCACACGGATGAACTGAAGATCTTTCCCTACTTCCAGTTCCAGCTTTTCGCTTAATTCTTTTCCCTGCCAATTTCCGACGGTCGAGCTGATGAGGTTTCCGAATTGATGGGTATTTTTTAGAATATATTTGTAAGCGGTAACACGAACCCAGTCGTCGATTTTTTTCTGAAAATTTTCGTCGTTTTTTAAATTCTGTGAAAATTCATTCAGATTTTTAGATAAATATTTCTTTAATGAAGATTCATCGTCCTGAAGTTCTTTCGTTAACGTATTTTTAATGGAAATCCAGATGTCGTTGGAATATTCATTCAGCTTGTCGTTTTTAAGAAGATCATTTTTAATATTTTTGAATTCCTCTTCCCATTTCGGATCTTGTTTGAGTTCATTGGAGAAATCATAGATTTTCTGGGTGATCAGATTTCGTATTTCGTGGTTCGGATCTTGTTCAATCTCTTTGAAAAAATCTGAAAGTCCGGAGGTAATTTTATCAGCAATTTTATTATCCACAAAAGCAGGGATAAAAGTATAGCTTCCTTTTTTCACGCGGTCTTTAATCATTTCATCATTTTCAGCGATATAATTTTTAATCTGAGAAGAAAGATTGGTAATAATCCTCTGATGATCGTTTTTGTCTAAAAGATAGTTGATTCCGTTGCCTAAAATGGCGTTCAGTTTGATAGTATCGGTCATTTCAGACACTTTGTTGCTGATAAAACGACTTACTTCCGAGTCATCGAGCTTATTTAAAATATCAAGAACAATATCCGAAAGGTTTTTAAGCAAAATATCCTGATTCTTTTCTTTTCCGAGCCATTCTCCCACAAAATTCGAGATTTTTAACTTCTGGATATAAGGTCTGATGTTTTCCGGAGAAAGAAAATTCGTTACGACAAAATTTCCCAAATTGTCTCCCAGTTTCTGTTTGCTGTTTTCAATAAGATTGGTGTGCGGAATCGGCAATCCGAGCGGATGACGGAAAAGGGCTGTTACGGCAAACCAGTCTGCCAAAGCTCCCACCATTGCCGCCTCGGAAAAGGCACGAACGTAACCTATCCAGTGCGAGTCTATGGTTTTTTGCAATAGGGTAGTCCCGATAAACAGAACCGCCATCAACACAAATAATCCTGTGGCAAATGCTTTATATTTTCTGAGCTGTTTTCTTTTGGCTTCATCATTCATATGCTCAAATTTAGTAAATTTGGTTGTGAAATTTCACCTGTTAATATTGTTGTAAAAATTTTTAATTCGTTATTTTCATTTCTCAAAGGCACCGGTTTTGATGCTTACATTTTGTCTTTGATAAAAAATATTTAAAATTCTATGGAAAACCAAGCAAAAAACAATCCATACTACTCCAGAACAGATACTTCAAAACTCGATATTTCCAATGAAGAATGGAGAAAAATCCTGCCTCCGGATTTATATGCCATTGCCAGAGAAGTCTCAACGGAAAGACCATTTACCGGAAAATACAATGAATTTGATGAATTGGGAGAATATTACTGTGCGGTGTGCGGAAACCATTTATTCCGATCCACTTCAAAATTTTCGAGCAGTTGTGGCTGGCCAAGTTTTTTTGAAGCAGATAAAGAAGGAGTGTATTACAAAAGAGATACGACCTACGGAATGGAAAGGGTAGAAGTACTCTGCAAAAGATGCGATTCCCACTTAGGACACGTTTTCGATGATGGTCCTCAACCAACAGGATTACGCTACTGTATGAATTCCATAAGTCTGGAATTTGTTGCAGATTCTGAAAAATAATATTATGATGAGCTATGAAAGAAGTTATTAATTTTGATGAACGGAAACCTATTTGGATTGCATTATCTGATCTGTATTTGGATACGGAATTAAAACAGGATTTTCATTTAAAATATATAGCTACCACAATATTCCAAAGCTCGTATACTTTTGATGAGGTGAAAAAAATTAATAAGTATGAAGTTTTTCCTGTACTTTTTTCAAATTTGCTGCAGCCTGCAGGCGAATGGTTTGCGTTTGATGAAAAGATAACTATAAATAGTATTATAGAGTGGATAGAATCAAAAAAACCTTTAGATTTATTGGCTGTTGAATGGGTTTATATGGTATATAAAGACATCAATGAAGAATATTGGGATGAAATTGAATATCTTTATAATAAAATAAGAAGTAGCTCATTATCTGGTAGTTAAAATTTCTTAAATTGCGTTAAACTTTGTGGAGTTATTGCGCTTACCCTAATTATGTTTTATACATTTGCTGACTCAATTGGATTTAACATAATAGTGAAATAGTGAATGAAAGCATTGTATAGCTTATTAGGTGCAGCTTACATCGTTACTACTTCATTCTATTTGTCTCCAAAAAAGGCAGTCGAAAAGAATGAAATCAGTACAAAAAAAATTGTAAGATTAGCCGACACGAAATCTGAGAAACCTGCGGCAACAGCAGTAAGTTCATCAGAAGAATTATACAGATCTATTGTTTTCGAGCAGGGACACGAACTTAATGAGGAAGTTTTTTTCAAAGCGGTAACAGGTTTTGAAAATATGAAGAAAGCAGGTTTGCTTAACGGGGATTCGCATTTACTTACGGTATGCGATTTTTCTATGTCTTCGAACACAAAAAGACTTTGGGTAATTGACATGAATGAGAAAAAGGTATTGTTTAATTCATTAGTGGCGCACGGAAAAAATACAGGCGAAGAATTTGCTACGAATTTTTCTAACACGGAAAGTTCGTTGCAGAGCAGCTTAGGATTTTATATCACGGATGCAACGTACGACGGCGACAACGGCTATTCTCTTAGACTACTTGGAATGGATAAAGGCTTTAATGATGCAGCCTACAGAAGAGCCATCGTTATGCACGGCGCAGATTATGTAAGCGAAGAATTTGCCGCCATGCACAAAAGGATCGGCAGAAGCTGGGGTTGTCCCGCAGTTCCGAGGGATTTAACAAAACCGATCATTAATACCATAAAAGGAAGAAATCTTCTTTTTATTTATTATCCGGATCAGAATTACCTTTCCAAATCGGAGTGGTTGAAAGCATAACAGAAAAGCAGTCAATCCGACTGCTTTTTTTTTGTATTAAATTTTCCCATTATAGTTGTCATTCTGACGAAGAAAGAATCTACAAAATAGTATTTTCTCTCAGTTAATACAGCCTTTTTATACGCCAATATCAGCTCAATCAGTAAGATCTGCTAGAGATTTATTCAAAAAGCTTAAGAAAACTTCTTAAAAATCAACGTGGCATTGTGTCCTCCGAAACCAAAAGCATTGCTTAGCGAATAATTGATATTCTTTTCTTTCGCTTCTCCAAAAACAATATTCAGGTCTTTCGGGATGTTTTCATCAATCCTGTGAAGATTAATCGTCGGCGGAATAATTCCTTTTTCAATCGCTTTGATTGAAAGAATGGCTTCCGCAGCTCCGGCAGCTCCCAACAAATGTCCCGTCATGGATTTTGTAGCACTGATGTCAAGATTTTTACTTCCTTTAAATAATTTATTGATTCCGTTTAATTCAACCAAATCTCCCATTGGAGTAGAAGTGGCATGAGGATTAATATAATCAATATCTTCGGTGTTGATTCCTGCTTCCTGTAAAGCCAGTTGCATCGCTTTAATGGCTCCGACTCCATCGGGATGAGGTGCTGTCATGTGATACGCATCGGCTGTCATTGCTGCTCCCACCAATTCTGCGTAAATTTTTGCGCCTCTTGCTTTAGCGTGTTCGTATTCCTCAAGAATTAAGGCTCCTGCGCCTTCTCCCATCACAAAGCCATCTCGTTCTGCATCATAAGGGCGGCTTGCGGTGGCAAAATCATCATTTCTTGTAGACATGGCTTTCATAATCGAGAAACCTCCAATGGAAGCGGGGGTGATCGCAGCTTCAGAACCGCCGCTCACGATTACTTTGGCTTTTCCTAACCTGATGTAGTTAAAAGCATCCATCAGTGCGGTATTTCCTGTAGCACATGCAGAAATCGTTGTGTAATTGATTCCCTGAAGTCCGAATTTCATTGAAATCATTCCCGAAGCCATATTCGCAATGAATTTTGGAACAAAGAAAGGATTGAATCTTGGTGTTCCGTCTCCTTTGGTAAATTCCATCACTTCACTCTCGAAAGTCCACATTCCGCCCTGTCCGGTTCCCCAGATTACTCCGGTGTCGTACGGATCCATTTTTTCAAGCTCTAATCCGGAATCTTTTAAAGCTTCCGCTGTGGAATACATCGCGTATTGGGAAAAAAGATCACTTCTTTTGATTTCGTTATGTGTTAAATGAACTTTCGGATCAAAATTTTTAACCTCACAGGCAAAATGAACTTTAAATTTTTCTGTATCGAAGTGGGTGATTTTGTTGGCTCCGCTCACACCGTTGATGCTGTTGTTCCAGAATTCTTCAACATTATTTCCTAAAGGCGTTACTGCGCCAAGTCCTGTAATGACAACTCTTTTCATTTAATTGCTGATTTTGAATAAATTAGAGGTTCCTCTTGCAATTAAGCGCGTTTTATCTGCATTCCAGATTTCGCACTCTGCGTTTACAAACTGCTTTCCTCTTTTGATGATTTTCGTTTCAGCTACAATATTATCATTTTCTTTTGCTGTTGAAAAATAATCGATGCTGTTATTTATGGTTACGATAAAGTTTTTTTCGTTTAACGAGAACATTGTGGCTCCGATAACATCATCAAAAATGGCTGCGGTAACCCCACC
Organism: Chryseobacterium gambrini; assembly: GCF_900156825.1. Taxonomy (GTDB): domain Bacteria; phylum Bacteroidota; class Bacteroidia; order Flavobacteriales; family Weeksellaceae; genus Chryseobacterium; species Chryseobacterium gambrini. The sequence goes on from NZ_FTOV01000003.1 coordinate 325,302, forward strand.
ATGAAGATTTCCCATTGGGTTCAGCCATTCCTGCCTTACTTTATATTGGAACTCCAATTGTCCTTCTTCTGCCGAAAGAACAACGGGATTCAGCCATTTCATAAATGGGGAAGGAGATGCTGTAAACTCTTTTCCGATGAATGATTTTATGATTTGTAATTTATCCATATGAATTATGAGATATTTTGTTTAATTTCTTTGTCGATAAGCTCTAAAATCCTGTCTAAAGCGAGATTGAGATATTTTTCGTCTTCTGTGGTTTTGGATAAAAGAATTCCGCCTTCAATCATCATTACCAATAATGAGGCAAATTCTTCAGCGTTAATTTCAGGCTTGAATTCTCCGCTTTTTTGCCCTTCAATGATAATATTTGAGATGGTTTTTATCCAGTCCTCAAAAGAATGCCGTACTTTCTTTCTAAGTTCCGGAAAGGAGTCATTACATTCTGTCGCTGCATTCATTAGCGGACAGCCGCCGTTTTGGAAGACAATTTTCCAGTTTTTTCTGTAAAATGCAATAAAAGCATACAGTTTGGCAGACATCGTAGGATATTCTTCACCAAAAGATCTCTGCATATTTTTCTTCAGCATTCCTGCGTTGAACTGATATACTTCAAGAGCTACTTTATCTCTGTTTTCAAAGTTTCCGTAAATACTTCCTTTGGTTAAACCCGTCGCTTTTGTAATGTCCGAAAGAGATGTAGAGGTATAGCCTTTGGTATTAAACAAAGAGGCGGTTTTCTCAATGATGAATTGTTTTGTCTTTTCTGCTTTTGACATTTTTCTGCTGAATTCATGCAAAGATACAAAAATATACCAATCGGTATATTTTATAATAAGATTAAATGTATCCGTCTATATTAAACCATTAAGATTTTATTTAAGAAGTTTAGATTAATTAAGTTGAATATTTTATTTTTTAAATTTTGGCTAAAGCCTTATGGTTTATTTTTTGAATGAAAAAACGGGCTGAAGCCCGTTCCTATTCATGTTGATATTAAGATTTTAAATAATTTACGTGAAGAGCTTAATTAATCTAAACTTCTTAAATAAAATCTTAATGGCTCAAATTCTTAGTTAGCCAAAGTAGCTTCTAAAGTAATTTCGAAATTGAAAGCTGCACTTACAGGACAACCTTCTTCCGCGATTTTTGCATATTTCTGGAATTCTTCTTCTGAAATTCCGGGAACTTTAGCCGTTAACGTTAATTCAGATTTTGTAATTTTTCCTGCGCTTGGATCTAAAGTAATAACAGATTTTGTCGTTAATTCTTCCGGAGTATAGCCTGCCTGAGAAAGTTCTGCACTTAATTTCATGGTGAAACATCCTGCGTGAGCCGCCGCCAGTAATTCTTCAGGATTTGTTCCCACTCCGTCTTCAAATCGGCTGTTAAAAGAATACTGAGTCTGGTTTAAAGTGGTGCTTTGTGTGGTAAGATGTCCTTTTCCTTCTTTAATAGTTCCGTTCCAAACGGCTGTTGCGTTACGTCTCATAATGTTTTGTTTTAATATTGTTATTTTGATGTGACAAAGGTATTGCAGATTTCGTTCCAGATAAATACACAAAAAGAACTAACTATTGTACTTTTTTCCCGAATTGTAATTTTTTTTGAAATTTGCAGGGGTACTTCCGATTTTTTGCGTGAAAAGACGGTTGAAATAAGCCGGATCTTCATAGCCCAGATCGTAAGCGATTTCTTTCACCGGTTTATCGGTATAAAATAAAAGTCTTTTGGCTTCCAGTAAAATTCTGCCGATGATAAACTGGTTAGGAGATTCCAGATTTAAATTCTTGAATTTATGTGTGAGTGTCTTTGGAGAAATATGAAGCAGTTCTGCGTAATCAGCCACATTATGTTTTTCCCGGAAATGAATTTCAAGCAAACGGCTGAAATCCCGAAAGATATCCAGTTCGTGCGCCGGAATTTTTATTTCATCATTATTCAGATTCTGCTTTTTCCATTTTCTTGTGGCGCGGATGATAATTTGTTTAACGTAGGTTCGGATCATTTCTTCTGCGGAAGAATCTTTCCATTCCAGTTCGTTTCTGATGTTTTGAAATAAATGTTGGATTGCAGAATTTTCTTCGGCATCGAGTTCAACAAAAGGAATTTCAAACACATTATGAAAAAGCAGTCCGTCGCAGGCGACTTCCTTATCATGAATCTGAATACAGTAAAAATCGCGGTTGTAATAGATCAGATGCGATTCGTCGCTTCCTTTTTCAATTTGCAGATGCTGATTCGTCAGAAAAAATAAGGAAGGACTTTCTGTTTTATAATTCCTGAAATCTACAGACAGGTCGTATCCTGCAGGAATATAGAAAATTTTAATTTCAGATTTGTACTTGTTGTCTTTAAAATCGTGCAGATTGTTTTCGGAAAAAGTTTCGAATCCCAGTTTCTTGTACTGGTCTTCAAAGATAAGTGTTTGCGACATCCTTTTGCTTTCCTATAAATGTACAAAAAAGCATGATTTCAACACTATTAAATTATTGAAACCATGCTTAATAATATAAATTTAATTGCTGAATTTTCTGAACCATTAAGAGGATTTAAGTGGTTAAGTTTAGTTTAGAAAATCAAATTGATTTTAATAAGGATAAAACTAAAAAAGCGAAGCTCATCTTAATATTCTAAACTTCTTAACAGAAATCTTAATGGTTTAAACTAAGTGCAAATAATATTAATTCTGATTTTTAGCTCACGACTCCAACCCACTAACGCTAGAACCCTCCAACTCTAAAACTTAAAAAGTAACATCCAGTCCCACATAAAAATTAGCTTTCATGATCGGAGCATACACCATTCCGCCGTCAAAATAATTTCCGAAAGGATTTTTAACATCAACAATGGCATTTTTCTGATAATAGGAAGTTAAATTTTCTCCTCCAAGATACGCCCTGATTTTCTTATTGAAATTCCTTGAAATCTGTGCATTTAAAACCGCATAGGATTCGGAATAGGAAGGAAGCTGAAATTCCGCAGGATTTGATGAAGTATTGGGAATCCTCTGTTTTCCGACTGCATTCAGTGTGGTGTCGAAACTCCAGAATCCACCTTTGCTGTTTTTGTTGGTAGAATAGGCAAAATTCACAAAACCTCTGTGTTTCGCCATGAAAGGAACTTCACGTCTTCCATCCAGATAATCTGCCTGAACATCGTAATATTTGTAAGCCAGTCTCACCTCAAAATTTCTGAAAGGAATGAAATCCCACTGAGTCTGGAAAGAATTGGCAAAAGATTTTCCGTTAAGATTATAGAAAGTCAATTGTTGAGGAGACCTGTCCAGATCCACCATCACCTGATCCTGAAAATCCGTTCTGAAAAAATCGGCTACCACAGTAGATTTTCTTCCGAAAAGTTTAAATTCCTGCTGTAAACTGGCTCCATAATTCCATGCAATTTCAGGTCTTAAACCGTAAATATCACCTCCGTTCTGTAAAATCTGAATCGATCGGTTAGATGCAAAATACTGCTGACTTTCGGCAAAAATGTTTGCCGTTCTGAACCCTCTTCCTGCGGAAAGTCTCAAAATCGTCTGCGGTGTAAAATCATATTTAAAATTCAGTCTCGGAGTGAACTGCGTTCCGGCAAGATTATGAAAGTCTACTCTTGCTCCGGCAACTAAGGTGTATTTTAAACCTGTTAAAGTATATTCCGCAAAAGCTCCCGGAACAATCTCGTTTCTTTTGATCGTTGAGGTTAAGTATGTTTCGTCATATCCATCATACATGAAGCTTGCTCCGGCTTTGTATTTATGATTGGTATTTCCCAAAATACTTTCAAAAATTAAATTGGAATAATACGTGTGCTGCTTTCCGGAATAATTTCTCAGTCCGAAAAAGCTGTCCTGCTGATGAAAAGTATATTGGTTCATCCAGCCCAGACTCTGGTAAGGTTTTCCTTTAAAAACATAGCCTGTTTTATTCCAAACCTGAAATCTGGAGATGTCAATTCCAACTCCGTACAGCGACTGCTTTTCCTGCGGCATTTTTTTGTCAAATCCAATCTGTCCCGAAGTTCTTTCGTCTTTGATGAAATTAATTCCAAAATGCGAACCCAATCCTGAATTCTCCAAATCGTTGTAATTCAATAAATAAGCTGCGTTTAACTGAGTTCCTTTCGGTCTGTCCAGAAATCCATCATCATTCATATCCGTATCTCCGAAAGTTCCGTTTCCGTGCAGTAAAAATGTTTGCGACCATTTTTTATTGATGGGTGAAACACTGGTGATATTGGCTTCTGCTCTTCCGTTAAAATCTGAAAATAAATTCAGTGAAGTCTCCGGCTTTTCTGCATTTTTCAGCAATTCTGTATTAATTTGTCCTGTAATGCTTTCATAACCATTCGTTACGGTACTTCCGCCTTTGGTAAGCTGAATGCTTTCAATCCATCGTCCGGGAATGAAATTCAGTCCGTAAGCAGAAGCCAATCCGCGGATTTCGGGCAGTAGTTCTTTTGTCAGGCTCGTGTATTTCTGATCTAGACCTAACATTTTCAGTTGCTTTGTTCCTGTAACCGCATTGCTGAAAGAAACATCAACCGTTGCGTTAGTTTCAAAACTTTCAGAAAGGTTACAGCAGGCAGCTTTCAGGAGTTCTTTTTTATCAATATTAAAAATAAGTCCTGCTTCTTTTTTGTTTAAAGACGTTGCCGCTTTTGATGCGGTTACCGTAACGCCTTCAATATTTTTTTCATGACTGCTGTGATTTTCACCCGCTTCATGATGATCACTGTGGTCGGTGTGTTCTGAAGAATTGCCTTCTTCCGTATGAACTTTTGGATTTGCTTCTCCAAATGGAATTTCTCTGTCATACAGACAACAGGAAGGCAGGTTTTTATAGGTATTATCGCTGGATTTATACTTCTCGTTATCATGCCCAACTTCCGCAATTTTCTTTAAAATTTTGTCTGATGATGTTTTCTTCGAATCAAAATTCAGCGTTATAATTTGTCTTTCGGCATTCCATTCTGCGGAATCTGCTCCGGCATCTTTGGCGGCTTTTTCAATTCTTACTTTGCAGGATTCGCAATTGCCTTTTACATAAAATTCATTCTCTTTTTTAGCATGATTTTCATGACTATCAATTGTTTGCGGCTGTAAATTTCTGTCGTAATGACAACATCCCGGAAGATCTTCATACGTTTCGGCAGAGGCTTTGAATTTTTCATTGTCATGACCTGCCTCGGCGATTTTTTTTAATATTTCTTCAGAAGAAGCATTGTTGTCTGTTTCAATAATTAATGTCTGTGAATCAATTGAATAGGTTGCTGTTTTTGCGCCTGCTTTTTTAGCAGTATTTTCGATTCTTTCTTTGCACATCTCACAGTTTCCTTTTACTTTGAACTGGTTTTCAGAAAGATTCTGGGCAAAAATACATTGTACGGATAATAAGAATACACCAAGAATAATCCTGGAAATATATAATTTCATTTTGTTTAAAATTTAGATTAATTAAAGCTTTAATGCTGCAATGTAAACATCAGGTCGATAACCAGTCATTCTGATGCTGGTAAATCAATGTTTAATAACATTATTTTTAATTAAGCTATTTTTGGCGGCTGCCAGATTTCTTTTAAACGGCTTGAAAGGTATGGATCAGAATATTCGAACTGTAAATTTTTATTCGATTTGTAATACGAATATTCTAATTGTAAACTCTTGGAAAAAGGAGTTTCTATAAAAGTATAACAGGCTAAACACGTTGAACAGCAATCGTCGTTACAATTTGATTTCTGTTCTTTTTTGTGATGATTGTTTTTCGAATTTCGGGAGTGATCTTTTTTACAGCAGCTCATTTCAGAATCTTTTTTGCAACAGTTTTCCTGCATATTCTGTGCATAGAAACTGTCTTTAGGAACTAAAAAAATTCCCAGACAAAAGATAATGGATAAAAGTTGAATAAATTTCACCATACAAAGGTAGGAAAAATGTTAATGATGATGGTTATTCTCTAAAATTAATTCGGATTTTGGATAACTTATCTTCAAAATCTTTTTCTTCATATCCTCCAAAATAGCAGGCGAAAAAAGGTTTTCCCAAATGAATTCTTTTAAACTCTTTCTCGTTTTTTTTCCAATCCATATAGTTTTTTAATTCAATAATATCTTCGTTTTCGAGTATTAAAGTTGAATTAAATATTTCTACAATATCTTCCAGATCTCTGTTAGCGGGAACCTCATAGAATCCTGTTTCGGAGCCACGAAAATTTTCAAAACTTCCGTCACCAAATTGAGCAAGAAAGTAATGGGTGGGGTAAAAACTGAATTTTTTCTGAAATTCTTCGGGAAAAGAATATTTACACTTTTCGATCTTCTCAATATCTGACAGAGAAACTGTATTGTCTTGAACTATCAAGCCTTCAATAATCCCTTTTTGAACGTAATCCTGAGGTAATTGGTTTCTGTTGGTTACTCCTGAATAATATGTTTTGTGCAATCTTTCAAACTGTAATTTTATCGCTTTTCCTAGATGTCTTAAAGTCACACAGGGAAGAAACGTCTTGTCTCGCAATGTTACGGAGACATGATATTCAAGACCAAAAAAGTTATGATGATGTGGCTTAATAAATCGATCAAGACTATTCATCAGAAAATCTTCATGAATAGTTTCGCCGGTGTTCTGGCTGACGTCGTAAATAAGCATAATTCTTACAGGGCTTCTCCAACTTTCTTCGCACAGTCATGCCAAGGCTCTCCATGCGGAGGATTTACTGCCGGCTTCGGACCTGTTGGAGCAGGTGTCGGAGCCGGAGCGGGAGTGTTTTGTGCCATATTCTGCTGTACAGGCTGCTGAACCGGAGCCGGTTTACTGTTCAAAGGTTGTCCTACCGGAATATCGCATCGATGTCCCGGTTCTCCGTGAGGTGGATTCATGCCTTTCGGAGTTTTTACGGTTTTTGCTTTTCCGCTTTGGTCTACGGCAAATTTTCCGGGTTTCAGAGAATTCGGATCAATCTGAATGGTCTGTCCCTGCGGAGCATTTACCGCAACATTCTGAGTTCCCTGTTGAGATTGTGCAGGAGCAGAATTTAATGGCTGTCCTACCGGGATATCACATCTGTGGCCGGGTTGGCCATGTGGCGGATTCATTCCCGGAGAAGTAACGGTGGAAGTTCCCGATCCTGTTGTTGTTTTAATTCCCGCCTGATCCAGAATAGACGCTTTAGGAGCCTGATTAACCGCTACAGGAGCCTGCTGAACTCCGGTTTCTTCTTTAAGATAAGTTGCTCTCTCATCCTTCTTACACGATACAGTAAATATAGAAATGGCAAGTATGCCTAACAATGTATTTTTCATATAAAACAAAATTAGCAAAACATTTTTAAATGCTTTGCCAATTTTATAATAATAGTGATATTTTAGAATTAATTCTTAACCAAAAGTCTGAATCCTTCTCCGTGTACGTTGATGATTTCCAGTCCTTCGTCGTCTTTCAGAAGTTTACGAAGTTTAGCAATATAAACGTCCATACTTCTTGCCGTAAAATAGTTTTCTTTCTTCCATATCTTTCTCAACGCTAAGTCTCTCGGCATGAAATCGTTTCTGTGGATGCAAAGAAGCTTCAACAATTCGTTTTCTTTTGGAGAAAGCTTGTATTCGTTATCGCCAACTCTCAGTTGTCTCAGCATAGAATCAAAGAAAATATTGCTGATCTTGAACTGTTCCTGCTCTTCATTTTCCAACGTGGAACTTCTCTGAAGAATTGCTTTAATTTTATATAAAAGAAGTTCGGTATCAAATGGTTTTGTAATGTAATCATCAGCTCCCAATTGATATCCTTTCAATATGTCTTCTCTCATATTTCTTGCAGTTAAGAAAATGATCGGTGTATTTTTATCTATCTTTTTTACGTCTTCTGCTAATGAAAAACCGTCTTTTTTAGGCATCATCACATCGAAAATACAGATATCGAATTCGTTTTCCGTAAATTCTTTCAACCCCTGTTCTCCGTCTGTAGCAAGAGTAACTTCGAAGTTATTTATCGTTAAATAATCCTTCAGCACTGCCCCAAAACTCTGGTCGTCTTCTACTAATAATATTCTGTTGCTCATAGTTTTAACTATTAATCGTTAATAATTTTGAATGAACAAGTCATTCTCCTCTTTTCTAATATTTGTTTATTGGTTAAATTTTTATCTACGCCATCGGAAGCTTAATCGTAAATGTACTTCCTTTTCCTTTTTGTGAATCCACAATAATCTGTCCTTTATGCAGTTCCACAATCTTTTTAACATAGGAAAGTCCTAAACCCTGTCCTTTCACATTATGAATATTTCCTGTTTCTTCCCTGAAGAATTTTTCGAAAATTTTTGTTTTATTCTGGGTTTCCATTCCCATTCCTTTATCTGAAATTTCAATTACATAAAAATGTCCTTCATTTCTTGTTTTAATAGAGATTTCAGGCGTTTCCGGCGAATATTTATTGGCGTTGTCTAAAAGATTTACCAACATATTCGAGATGTGGAATTCATCAATTTTAAAAGTATAATTCGTTGCATTAAATTCCTCCCTCAGCGTGCCGTTTCTCTGCTTTACAATAAGGCTGAAAGATTCTGCCGTTCTTCTGATCAATTCTCTTACGTTGGTTTCCTTCAGGAATAATTTCACTTCATTACGCTCAAGTTTAGACATATTCAGAACATTTTCCACCTGCTTTTTCATCCTCAGATTTTCCTGCTTAATCAGTTCCGAATAGTATTTTACCTTTTCCGGATTGGTTGCAATCTTATCATTCGCCAAAGAATCTGTTGCCACAGAAATTGTTGCCAGAGGAGTTTTAAACTCATGAGACATATTGTTGATAAAATCCGTTTTCACTTCCGCCATTTTTTTCTGCCTCATCATATAATTAATGGAAATAATATAAATTCCTAAAATTGTAAGCAGAGAAAGAAAAGTTCCCAAAAGCATCGGCCAGTTGTTCATGGCTAAAGAATAATCTTTCTTTGGAAATACCAGAGCGAGACTGTAAAGTGTTCTTTCTTTCTGATCTGTAAAAAGCGGATAACTATACGTATTGTTGTCTTTTTTCTCCTTATAATCTTTATTAAAAACTTTGGTAAGATTATTATTCTTATCAATAATTCCGTAACCAAATTTCGCGCTGATTCCTCTGATTTTTAATTCTTTGGTAATAACAGAATCTAAAATTTTTGCATCAACTCTTTTGCTGATCGGTAAATTATTTCCTATAATCTTCGCATATTCCTTCATCGCATAATCTCCATTCTCCAGATCCTGATTAATGTCTGCGGTAAGAATTTCACGATTGGTCGTATCTCTTTTTATTTTATAGGCGGCTTCATCAGAATACAATTTTGTAAGCTTGATGGAATCTCCCTGTTTGGAAATCGGAAGCTGACTTTTTTCAATAATATTTTTAGAGTAAATGATCTGTCTCTGCGTTCCGGAATCTTCTACCTGCTGAATCGTCGTTAACGTAGGCTGATCGCTGTTTGCTAAAATATTGTTTCTGAAATCTTTATTGTCAATATTTAAATATTTATCTACTTCAATTTCTTCCATGTTTTTGGAAGTACTTTCCAATGCGGAATACACTTTATTGGAAAACTCCTGTTCCAGTGCACCGTAATAATTTTTCAGCCAATAAAACTGGAGCGTAACAAAGACAATCAGTGAAATCGTCATAAACACCGAAATTATTGGGATGAACTTATTATTCATTTACTTTATTTTAATCGTTTTTGAAATAATGAGTGTTAAAATTAATTATTTTATGACTTGATAAACAAAAAACGCGCCATAAAATTGTGTAATTTTTCTTAAAAAGGTGTTATTTAACATTTTTTTATAAATTTTAACTTAGTTGTACAACAAAAGTCATTGCAAAAAAAATGGAAAGTAAAAATTTACTCTCCATTTTTTTTATTGCTAAAGTATTTCCTCGTCCTGAAAATACTGAATAATTGCTTTCTTCATCAAAAGCTGCTGCTCATTCGGTTTCAGTTCCGGAAGATCTTCCAGCTTATCGAAGTGAGGATATCCATCGTCGTCGTAATGCGAAAATTTATAATATCCGAAAGGCTCCAGTAATCTGCACACTGCAATGTGGATTAAGTTCACCTTATCATCTTTTGTATATTTCTGCTGTCCGCTTCCCAGTTCCTGAAGTCCGATCAGGAAAAGGTAGGTTTCTATCGGAGCATTTTTTTCCGTATCGAAATTTTCAATGAAAAATTGCTCTACTTTTTGCCATAGTTCCGCTTCGTTCATCATAATGTATCAATCAATTCTCCGTGTTATTATTTTTGTCCTGCTCTTCAGATGTTGCCGCATCCTGTTTTCTTGCGAGATTCAGAAGCTGTTCGAATTTTTCATTCTTCCTTTCGCGGAGGTATTCCTGTTTTTCAATTCTGTTGATTCTGTTTTTCTGAAAAAGGTAATACACCACCGCAAGACCAAAGAAAATAATCAGGAGTGTCATAAAATCGGTTTAATATTTATTTTCTAATTTCATCAGGAAAGCATATTCCAAAGCATCTTCTTTCAGAGATTCAAATCTTCCGCTCGCTCCGCCGTGTCCTGCACTCATATCTGTTTTGAAAATCAGGATATTGTCATCCGTTTTCAGCTCTCGGAGTTTTGCCGTCCATTTTGCCGGTTCCCAATACTGTACCTGCGAATCGTGCAATCCGGTGGTAATCAATAGATTTGGGTAATCTTTGGCTTCCACATTATCGTACGGCGAATATTCTTTCATATAATGATAATATTCTTCGTCATTCGGATTTCCCCATTCGTCGTATTCTCCTGTCGTTAAAGGGATGGTTTCGTCCAGCATGGTCGTTACAACGTCCACAAAAGGAACCTGTGCTACAATTCCGTTAAACAGGGAAGGTTCATAATTCATTACTGCTCCCACCAATAGTCCTCCTGCGCTTCCGCCCATGGCGTACAAGTGCTTTGAAGAAGTATAATTTTCTTTAATTAAAAATTTTCCGGCATCAATAAAATCGAAGAATGTATTTTTCTTGAACAGCATTTTTCCGTCTTCATACCATTCTCTTCCCAGATATTCTCCGCCTCGGATGTGGGCAATCGCATAAATGAAACCTCTGTCTAAAATGGAAAGTCTCACGTTCGAAAAACTCGCATCAACGGTATGTCCGTAGCTTCCATAACCATATAAAAGTAAAGGCGTATCCGCAGATTTTGGGGTGTCTTTATGGTAAACCAGAGAAATAGGAACTTTCGCTTCTCCGTCTCTGGAATCTGCCCAGATTCTTTCGGAAATATAATTTTCGGCAAAGAATTTTCCGCCCAAAACTTCCTGTTGTTTCAGAAGCTTTGTGGTTTTTTCCTTCATATTATATTCGTAGGTGGAACTTGGCTGTGTAAGAGAAGTGTAGCCGTAGCGGAGAACTTCCGTATCAAATTCCAGATTTACTCCGATGTAAGCGGTATAAGTAGGATCTGAAAAAGGCAGATAATGCGATTCCTGCGTTTTTTCGTCAATAATTTTAATCTGTAACAGACCTTGTTCTCTTTCCTCAAGAACCAGATAGTTTTTAAAGATCTCAAAACCCTCCAGCAGAACTTCCGGACGATGCGGAATGACATCCACCCAGTTTTCAATGCCACAGTTATTAATCTTTGTCTTTACAATTTTGAAATTGAAAGCATCGTCTGCGTTGGTAATGATGTAGAATTCATCTTCGTAATGTTCAACCGAATATTCCAGATCATCTATTCTGGGCTGAATAATCGTCCAGTCTGCGAAAACATCATCCGAAGGAATAAATCTGTGCTCATCCGAAATGGTACTCGAACTGGCAATGAAAATATATTCCAGAGATTTGGTTTTGAAAACATTAACGTCGAATGTATCATCTTTTTCGTGGAAAATAAGCACATCATCCGAAGAATCTGTTCCCAATTTATGTCTATACACCTGAAAAGCTCTTAAGCTTTCATCTTTTCTGATGTAGAAAATATGTTCGTTATCATTTGCCCAGACTGCTTTTCCTGTGGTGTTTTCAATTTCATCAGGAAGAGTTTCGCCGGTCTGTAAATTTTTGAATTTAATGGTGTAAATTCTTCGGCTCACATTATCCGTTGAAAATGAAGCCAATTGGTTGTTTGGAGAAACAGCAACGCTTCCTACTTCAAAATAATTTTCGCCTTCTGCCAAAACATTAACATCCAGAATAATTTCTTCTTCGTTTTCAAGACTTTGGTATTTTCTGCAGAAAATAGGATATTCTTTTCCCTCTTCATAACGAACGATATACCAGTATTCGTTAAAGAAATAAGGTAAAGATTCGTCGTCTTTTTTATAGCGGGCTTTCATTTCCTCAAAAAGTTCTTCCTGAAAAGGTTCTGTATCTTTCATGATGAAATCTGCATACGCATTTTCTTCTTCAAGATATTGTATCACTTCCGGATTTTCTCTTTCGTTGAGCCAGAAATAGGGGTCAATCCTTTTATCACCGTGTGTTTCAAGTATTTTTTCTATTTTTTTTGCCTTTGGAGCTTCCATTCAATATTAATTCTTGTTCAAATTTAGTTAAAAAAAAACCATCTTTCCGGTAAGAAAAGACGGTTCCTGTATATTTTTGTATTAAAACTTACTTGTGTAGCGCTTTAATATACTTTTCCAAAGCCATCGTCATGGACGGAGTTTCCTTTGTAGGAGCCATTAAATCTACTTTCAGCCCTGCTTCTTCTGCTGCTGCTGAAGTGGTTGCGCCAAAAACGCCGATTTTTGTTTCTTCCTGTTTGAAATCCGGAAAATTCTGCTGTAAAGACTTTATTCCCTGCGGACTGAAGAAGATCAGCATATCATAATCTTTTACATTAATGTCTGTAAGATCGCTGCAAACCGTTCTGTACATGATGGCTCTTTTCCAGTCTACATTAGAAGCTTCCATTGTTTTTGTAATATCCGGGCTTAAAACATCTGATGAGGGCAAAAGATATTTTTCGCTCGGGAATTTTTTAAACAGCGGAAGAAGGTCCGAGAAATTCTTTTCCCCGAAGCTGATCTTTCTTTTTCTGTATACAATATGCTTTTGAAGATAGTTCGCAATGGCTTCCGACTGACAGATGTATCTCATCGTATCAGGAACCGAAAAACGAAGCTCTTCAGCTAATCTGAAGTAATGGTCGATCGCATTTTTACTCGTGAAAATAATTCCGGTATATTGTGTAAGATCGATCTTTTGTGTTCTAAGCTCTTTATTGTCAACTCCTTCGACGTGGATGAAAGGGCGGAAATCAATCTTTATCTTTTCCTTCTTTGCAATTTCCAGGTACGGAGACGACTCACTTGGCGCTGGTTGAGAAACCAATATAGACTTTATTCTCATCATTGACAGTTATTAAAAAAACAATAGTTTCCAAAGCAACAAAACGGGTGCAATTTGGAGCGTGCAAATATACAAAAATTTATAATACCATTTCTCGGGTAAAATGTTGTTCTTATGAAATAAATAGAAAAACACCTTGAAAATGAATACAAAAGAGAAAAAGAAAATGTAATATAAAAACATTTTATTTCTGTCGATCGGGAAATAATAGTGGGTTACACATAAAATTATTAACAAAAAAGACAGGATAAAATAAAATTTTGTAGAGGTAAAATAAAAAACAGTCCATTTTTTTCCGTCACCAATGCTTTGGAAAAATAAAAATCCTAAAGTTGATTTTACTGCATAAAAAAGAATAACCGCAATTAAACAAAAACCGAATTTATTAAGCTGATATCCCAAAACCTGAAGATCGGCAACATATTTGGGAACAACAGGAATATACTGCGAGATCAAAACCGAAAGCGTAAGTGTAATAACGCAGGAGGTGATTACCCAGCTCGGAAGGTTGTTACTGGCATCAAAATATTTTTGAAGCAGAAAGTCTTTCAGGTTGGCTTCTCTTTCTACGACGTTCATCATAAAAAGGTATAAAAAGATACAGCCCAGCAATATAAAGATTACCCAATCGTTATTTTCAGGTATTCTTACATGATTTATAAATGTTTGTGATAACGGCAACGGAATTTTTTTGCAAAATTATAGATTATTTTGTATAAAATAAAAAGGTTAAATAAACTATCTTTGCAAACTGAAATGAAAAAACTGGTCATAATTCCGACTTACAACGAAAAGGAAAATATTGAAAATATTATTTCCGCAGTTTTTGCATTGGAAGATGACTTTCATATTTTGGTAGTGGATGACTCGTCTCCTGATGGAACGGCGGATCTGGTGAAGGATTTACAGAAAAAATTCCCGCACTATCTTCATCTTTCGATACGAAAAGTGAAAGATGGTTTGGGAAAAGCATATATTCATGGTTTTAAATGGGCAATCGAAAACAAGTATGACTATATTTTCGAAATGGATGCCGATTTTTCGCACAACCCGAATGATCTTCCTAAGCTGTATGAAGCCTGTTTAAATGCAGATATGGCAATCGGTTCCCGGTATTCCAAAGGGGTAAATGTGGTAAACTGGCCAATGGGACGTGTTTTGCTGTCTTATTTCGCTTCAAAATATGTGCGGTTTGTTTTAGGACTTCCGATTCATGATACCACGGCAGGTTTTGTCTGCTTTTCAAGAAAGGTGCTGGAAGAAATTGGTTTGGATAACGTAAAATTAAAAGGATACGGATTTCAGATCGAAATGAAATTCAGGGCTTTTAAAAAAGGATTTAAAATTGTAGAAGTTCCTATTATTTTTACAAACAGAATTCTAGGAGAAAGCAAAATGAATGGCGGTATCATTCATGAAGCCGTTTTTGGAGTTTTAAATTTAAAATGGAAATCCATCATCAACAGATTATGAAAAAGCTGATCTTCATTTTCGTTCTGATGTGTCTGTTTTCATGCGGAGACTACATCGATAAGCCTAAAAATCTGATCCCGAAAGATCAGATGGCAGAAATTATGGCTGATCTTTACATTAACGATCAGGCGACTTTCATGTATCCCAACACGAATCTGGAGGCAGGAACAAGATATATCCTGAAAACGCACAACGTAAAATCTCAGGATTTTGTCGAAAGCTTCAAATATTATGTAGTAAAGGAACAGATGAGCAGTATCGCAGATGATGCCCAGAAAATAATATTAGAGAAAGATCCGAAAGCGGATCAGTATGTAAAGGATAAAAAAAATAAAACAGGAAATCTTCAGAATCCTCCTGCTTTATCGAGATAATTTAAGATGCAAAAGTTTTTTAATATAGAAAAAACCTCTGAGGGAAAGGCGAGAGCCGGAGAACTTACCACAGATCACGGGACAATTCAGACGCCTATTTTTATGCCTGTAGGAACCGTTGCAAGTGTAAAAACAGTTCATCAGAGAGAATTAAAAGAAGATATCAAAGCCCAGATTATTCTGGGGAATACCTATCATTTATACCTTCGTCCGGGAATGGAAGTCATGCAGGAAGCAGGAGGTTTGCATAAATTCATGAACTGGGATCTGCCGATTCTTACGGATTCGGGAGGTTTTCAGGTGTTTTCACTGGCAAGCAGCAGAAAAATGTCTGAAGAAGGAGCCCGATTCAAATCTCATATCGACGGAAGTTACCATATGTTTTCTCCCGAAAAATCCATGGAGATCCAGAGACAGATCGGAGCCGATATTTTTATGGCTTTTGATGAATGTGTGGCGTATCCATGCGAATACAATCAGGCAAAAACATCAATGGAACTTACACACCGTTGGTTAAAAAGATGTATTGAATGGACGGAAAACAATCCTGAGTTGTACGGTCACAAGCAAAGACTTTTCCCCATTGTTCAGGGATCTACTTTTTCAGATTTAAGAAAAATTTCCGCAGAAGTCATTGCGGAAGCGGGTGCTGAAGGAAACGCAATCGGCGGTCTTTCCGTAGGCGAACCTGAAGAGGAGATGTACAGAATTACGGATGAGGTTACCGATATTCTGCCAAAAGAAAAACCGAGATATTTAATGGGAGTGGGAACTCCGTGGAATATTCTGGAATCCATCGGTCTAGGTATTGATATGATGGATTGTGTGATGCCGACGAGAAATGCCAGAAACGCAATGCTTTTCACATGGAAAGGGGTAATGAATATGAAAAACGAAAAGTGGAAGAAAGATTTTTCGCCTCTGGACGAATTTGGAACAAGTTTCGTAGACAGAGAATATTCTAAAGCGTATGTAAGACATTTGTTTGTTTCTAAAGAATATCTGGCAAAACAGATTGCTTCTATTCATAACTTAGCCTTTTATCTGGATCTGGTAAAAGTGGCAAGAGAACATATTATGGCAGGAGATTTCTATCAGTGGAAAAATTCGGTGGTTCCAATTCTTCGTCAGAGATTATAATTAAAAATAAAAACGCAGTAAAATGCTTAAAATAATAGACCGATATATCGTTAGAAAATACCTTGGAACATTCAGTTTCATGCTGATATTGCTGTCTATTGTTGTTTTGGTGATCGATGTTCAGCAGAAAATTCCAAGAATTGAAAATGCAACGGCATTAGACCCAAAACTTAACGTTACCTATTTCCTGATTCACTTTTATCCTTTCTGGATCGTGAATCTGGTGATGACGTTTCTTTCTATTCTCGTCTTTATTTCGGTGATTTATTTCACCTCAAGAATGGCAAACAATACAGAGATTGTTGCCGTCATCAGCAGTGGAGCGAGCTTTCACAGATTTGCAAGGCCTTATTTGCTTACGTCGTTGTTTATTGCTGTTTTGTCATTGGGAATCAATCACTTTCTGCTTCCGTGGGCGAATATTCAGAAAAACCAGCTTGAAGCCTATACCTACAATGCAACCAATAAAGAGAAAGTTTTAGGGACGGCTCCGGTTTCTGCACAACTAAGCAAAACCGAATATATCTTTATCAATTCCTGGAACAAAAGAGACAAAAGAGGTTCAGGATTCGTCTATCAGAAGTTCGATAAGGACAGAAGAATGACGTACGAGCTAAAGGCTTCCGATGTTTCGTGGGATAAAGACAAAAAAGAATTTGTCCTAAATTCCTATACGGAAAAAACCATCAATAAAGACGATACAGAGAAATTATCCAGCGGCTTCGATCTGAAGAAAAAATACGGTCATGATCCTGAAGAACTTTTCCCGAATGAACTTTTAGGGCAGAATAAAACAACACCGGAACTGATAAAATTCATCAAAAGAGAAACTGAAAAAGGAAACAGCAACTTAAATGCGCACTTAAATGAGCTTCATCAAAGAACCTCAATGCCTTTTTCCATCGTTATTCTTACCTTTCTGGCGCTCTCACTTTCTTCGCAGAAAAAACGCGGCGGATTGGGAATTAACTTAGCTCTTGGTATTTCTTTAGCCTTTGTTTTCGTATTTTCCTTTGAAGCTTTAAAAGTGGTTTCGGAAAATAAAAGTATTTCTCCGGCTTTGGCGATGTGGCTTCCCAATATAATCTTTTTACCGCTTGCTGCTTTTCTTTACATTAAAAGAGCCAATCAGTAAAGTAATTTTACCTCTTTGTGATAGAAAGACTGTAGTCCGTCATTTTCAAGATCAATCCAGAGTTCACCTTTTTCGTCAGCCTTTTTGATGATGCCATTTTGGCGTGTTTTTTCAATTTCGAAAACAGATATTTCGTCTTTGCGGAACAGGTTTGCATTGAAAAGTTTGAGAATTTCCTCTTCCGAAGGAATATTTTTCAGTTTTTCGGTTAAAAAATCATGAAGTTTTATCGTAAAATCATTCAGGTTAAAATTTCTTCCGGTCTGCGTTAAAAGCGATCCTGCATTGGAAATTTCAAATTTTTCCTGCAAAATATTGAATCCGGCTCCGATGAGGAAATAATTATTCTGGTTGATTTTTTTCTTTTCAATAAGAATTCCGACGATTTTTTTATTTTTAAGAATCATATCATTCGGCCATTTTATTTTCACGTCACAGTCAGTCAAATTGGCAAGGAAATCCCGTATTGCAATTGCGGTATAATAATTGAACATAAAATCCGAGACTGTAAAGTGTTCAGCCTTTACAGCAAGAGTATACGCCAAATTTTTTTCAGCCGTTGAAGACCATGTATTTCCGTACTGTCCGCGACCTTTCGTCTGATTGAATGTATGAACTGCAATAAAATCTGAATCTCCGTAAAGTAAAAACTTAGATATTTCGTCATTAGTAGAAGAACATTCTTTCAGATAAAACAGTGCACTCATTTAAGAAAACTTTAAGACTTTAAAAGGCTAAAAATAAGGCTAAAGTAAAAGAAAAACAATAAATTTGCAGATTATAGTATTTTTTAATGAATAAAACAGTAGAAAAACAAGCGCTAATAGATAAAATTGTAGAGGCTATCCAGGATGTAAAAGGTGAAGATATCATGATCTTTGATCTTTCCAATATCGAAAATTCAGTAGCAGAAACGTTCATCATTTGTAGCGGAAACTCAAATACGCAGGTTTCGGCGTTGGCGGGAAGTGTAGAGAAAAAAGTAAGAAACGACCTTAAAGATAGACCTTGGCACGTAGAAGGTACCGAAAACTCCATGTGGGTTTTGGTAGATTACGTTTCCGTGGTAGTCCACATTTTCCAGAAAGAAGTAAGAGAGTATTATGATATTGAAGAACTTTGGGGAGATGCTGTGATTACGAAAATCGAAAATTAATTATAAATTTTAAAAAGTATAAATGAACAATAAAGGATTTAACTGGTTTTTTCCTATCATGATTGTAGCACTTGTGCTGTTCTTTGTTGCCAATTCTATGGGCGACAGCACAGGTAAGACAATTGATGAAGACGGTTTCTTCAGAGAAATGCAGGCAGGAAAAATCCAGAGAGTTTTAATTGACAAACAGGCTCAGAAAGCTGATGTATTTTTAACGCAGGCTGCCAAAACAGCTACCGTAAAAAAAGACGATAAATCTAATCCTTTTTCGGGGCTTATGATGGCTCCAAAGGCAGATTACTCGCTTAAATATGGAGATCTTAGACTTTTCCTTGAAAAATTTGATGCCATCAGAATGCAAAATCCGGCGATAAAAACGTCTAAAGATTATGCGGAAGGCGAAAGTCCGTTAACGAGCTTTTTAATTCAGGCTTTAATCTGGATTGCGATTTTAGGAGTTTTCTATTTCCTTCTTTTCAGAAAAATGGGAAGCGGAGGCGGACCGGGCGGACAAATTTTCTCCATCGGAAAGTCTAAAGCAAAACTTTTTGACGAAAAAGAAAGAATTCAGGTAACATTCAAAGATGTTGCAGGTCTTGAAGGTGCTAAAGAAGAGGTCCAGGAAGTTGTGGATTTCCTTAAAAACTCAGAAAAATATACCAAACTGGGAGGTAAAATTCCGAAAGGAGTTCTTTTGGTAGGTCCTCCGGGAACCGGTAAAACATTATTGGCAAAAGCAGTAGCCGGAGAGGCGAAAGTTCCTTTCTTCTCGCTTTCAGGTTCAGATTTTGTGGAAATGTTTGTTGGGGTAGGAGCTTCAAGAGTAAGAGACCTTTTTGCACAGGCAAAAGCAAAATCTCCAGCGATTATCTTTATTGATGAGATCGATGCCATCGGACGTGCAAGAGGAAAAAATAATTTCTCAGGCGGAAACGACGAAAGAGAAAATACGCTTAACCAGCTTTTAACTGAAATGGATGGTTTCGGAACCGATACGAACGTTATTGTAATGGCTGCAACCAACAGAGCGGATATTCTGGATAAAGCTTTAATGAGAGCCGGACGTTTTGACCGTTCCATTTATGTAGACCTTCCGGAATTGCACGAAAGAAGACAGATTTTTGATGTTCATTTAAAGAAAATCAAACTTGATGATAATGTAGACAGAGAATTCCTTGCAAAACAAACGCCGGGATTCAGTGGAGCTGATATTGCGAATGTTTGTAATGAAGCAGCATTAATTGCCGCAAGAAACAACCATACTTCGGTAACGAAACAGGATTTCCTTGATGCGGTTGACAGAATTATCGGGGGTCTTGAAAAGAAAAATAAAGCTATTAAGCCTTCTGAAAAAAGAAGAGTTGCTTATCACGAAGCGGGACACGCTACGATTTCATGGTTGGTAGAACACGCTTCACCGCTATTGAAAGTAACTATTGTTCCGAGAGGACGTTCTTTGGGAGCAGCTTGGTATCTTCCGGAAGAAAGACAGTTGACAACTACAGAGCAAATGCTGGACGAAATGTGTGCAACACTGGGTGGTAGAGCTGCAGAGCAGGTGATATTCAACAATATTTCTACAGGAGCGCTTTCTGATCTTGAAAGTGTAACGAAAAGAGCTCAGGCAATGGTAACCATCTACGGTTTAAGTCCGAATATCGGGAATATCTCTTACTATGACAGTTCAGGACAGTCTGAATATTCTTTCGGAAAACCTTATTCTGAAGAAACAGCGAAGAAAATTGATATTGAGATTAAAGGAATTATCGAAAATCAGTATGACAGAGCAGTTCAGATTTTAACTGAGAATAAAGACAAGCTTGATGCTTTGGCAAGTAAGCTGTTAGAAAAAGAAGTAATCTTCCGTGAAGATCTTGAAGAAATTTTCGGAAAGAGAGCATGGGATCCCGAATTAACAGAGAAACCTGTTACCAATACGATTCCGGATGCCAAAGAACCGCAAGAAGAGATTCTTATCAAAGAAAAAGAAGGAGACAGCGAAATTCAGGCTCCTGAAAGCCCTACACAGCTTTAAAATTTCTTAGAATTTAAATAACACAAAACCTGACAGTTCCAAAATTGTCGGGTTTTTTTATATTTCTCGGTATGTTTTTGGATTTCTATATGATTAATTTATATTTTTGTATAAAGTTGACTAAAAATAGATCAAATTGAATTTATTTAAGAAGATTGTAAGCAAACTTACCAACCAGCCTGAGCAGGAAGAAAAGCAGAGTCTGGAAAAGTTAGGAGATTCCCTGAAAAATGCGGATCTCGACTATAAGTTTGCCCAACTGTTTACGCATTCCGGAGGTTTTTTTAACTACTGTGCTGATGAAGCGGAGGCGTTACAGACTTTGAACCAGATTATTAAAATTGAAGGAATTCACAATATATTCTGTTGGGATAAAGACCTTCAGAATTTCCTGAATGTGGTAAAAACACCGTATACTTCCGAACTTCAGAGCAATAATGATGCAAGTTTCATTACCTGCGAATATCTTATTGCGTACGATGGAAGAATTATGCTTTCTCACAATAATATCCTTCATTATCATTCTTCCAGACTGCCGGATAAAATTATCATTATGGCGAATATTTCACAGATTGTGAACAACCTGAATGATGCCATGGGAAAAATCAAGAGAAACGGGAATATTAAAAATCTTACTTCCATCAGCGGCGGACAGTCGAAAATGGATACTTCTTCCCATACCAACACAAAACTGTTTTTATTGTTGCTTGAAGATTAAGCATCAGATTTAAAATTTTAACATCTTGGACAAAAATCTCATTCAAAGAACCTTATCAGGAATTGTTTACGTAGCAGTTATTATTCTTTGTACCACTCCGCTTGGAGCTCATTTAATCAACAGTATTTCGCCGGATCTCGTGAAGCAGCAATATCTGTACTACGGATTAATCACTCTTTTAATGGGAGTCGGTTCTTGGGAATGTTTTAAAATCATGAAATTCGGGAAAGGCTATGAACGGTTTGTTGTTTTTCCTTTGGTAATTTTTATTTTTTATGTATTCTCGAAAAGGTATTTCAATTTTGATTTCTTTTTCGATTTCAGACTGAGTGAAATCCTTGCAATGGTTCTTATTGTGATTGCTGCCGTTACATTATTTAAATTCCCGAACGAATTATATTTTGACAGCGGAAAGCTTATTTTTACCGTAATTTATGTCGCACTGCCTTTCAGCTTTGCTTTGGGACTTCCTAAATTTACAAGCTATGACGACAGTTTTTCTTTAGAAGTTCTGTTTCTGTTCATCCTGATCTGGAGCAGTGATACCTTTGCTTATTTAACCGGAAAATTCTTCGGAAAACATAAAATGGCGCCTAAAATTTCTCCTAAAAAAACATGGGAAGGTTATATTGGCGGTGTTGTTCTTACTTTAATCCTGTCTTACTTTGTAGAACATTATCATCCGGATCTTCGCGGAAACTGGATGGTGGTAGGTTTTCTGGTGGCTGCCTTCGCGCCGATCGGGGATTTGGTGGAAAGCCAACTGAAAAGAAATTTCGCCGTGAAAGACAGCGGAAACATCATTCCGGGACATGGAGGTGTATTAGACAGGCTGGATAGTTTCGTTATTTGTGTTCCTGTCGTATATTTGTACTTTATTTTAGAAAAATTTATTTAATCTCATGAAATTACACAGAGAATCAAAAGGAACCATTACCGTTGCCACCATTTTGTTCATCATTTTGGGCGCAGTGGCGATTTATTTTCTTGAAATGTGGTCGTTGGTGATCATTCTGCCATTACTGGTAATCTACAGTTTAGTATTTTGGTTCTTCAGAGTTCCGAATCGTGAAATTCTCGATCACAAAGAAAATGTGATTGCTCCGGTAGACGGAAAAGTGGTAATGATTAAAGAAGTTGAAGAGGATGAATTTATCAAAGGGAAAGCGATTCAGGTTTCTATCTTTATGTCTCCGCTGAATGTTCATATCTGCCGATATCCGGTTTCAGGAAATGTAATTTATAAAAAATACCATCCGGGAAAATATCTGGTAGCTTGGCACGAAAAGTCTTCTACGGAAAACGAAAGAACAACCGTTGCTGTGGAAAGTTTAACGAATCATAAAGTGGTTTTCAGACAGATTGCGGGATATGTTGCGAGAAGAATCGTTTTCTACTGTAATGAAGGCGATACGGCAAAAGCGGGACATGAGTTCGGATTCATTAAGTTCGGGTCCAGAATGGACGTTTTTCTACCTTTAGATACGGAAATTGTCTGTAAGATCGGGGACATTACCAAAGGCGGTCTGGATGTGATCGCGAGAATGAAGGAAGAATAAAAATTAATACAAAATTATAAAGATACAGAGAGAGGTTTTTTAGCCTCTCTTTTTGTTTTTCAAAAATCAAGATTTAAAAGGGTTTCTAAATTTTTTTGAAGTTTAAAATAAAAAAAGTTTCAATTATTTTAACCTATCAAAAATGATAGGTATTGTTAGAGATTTAAATATGCTATAATTTTGCTTCGTAGTAAGAGTAAGACAATCAATGGGATAATGGATTTGGTGTGTTTTGCGTACCCAGTTTTTAATTCCATCACAAGTTATATTTATACAATCGGCTGTAAATATTTCTGATAATTTAATAACCCTAACTTAAAACACTACGAAATGAGAAATATTTATATTTTTTACCTGATCGGGCTAAGTTGTTCATCTTTTGCCCAGGTTGGAATACATACCTCTTCTCCTCAGGCAAGCCTTGATATTAGAGGAAAGAATGATACAGGGACTTTAGGGGTCGCAGTTCCCGGAGTTGTAGATGCTGCAGACGGGATTCTTGTTCCAAGAGTTACAGCGCTCAATGTAAACGGATCTGTGAATGGACAGTTAGTATATTTAATAGCCAATTCCGGCTCTTTTAATAAAGGATTTTACTATTGGGATGGAGTGGCTTCGTGGGTAGGTTTGGGGGGAAGCGGGACTGCAGGAGATTTAACAAACGATGCATTCATCAACGACAATACCAACCAGATGGTGAAACTTGGAACCCAATCTGATGGATCGACTGCAAGACCTGCCAATAAAGCATTTGTTATAAAAGATAACGGAAATCTGGGGATTGGAACTGAGACTCCGAATACATCAGCATTATTAGATTTAACAGCCGCAGATAAAGGTATTTTAATTCCCAGAGTTGCTCTTTCAAGTAGCACAGATATTGTTACCATCCCTAATCCATTAACCAGTATGTTAGTCTATAATAGCGGATCAGCAGGTTTAGTATATAAAGGATTTGTTTTTTGGAATGGAACAGAATGGAGAACAATTAATAATCAATCTACAAAGGCACCCACTGTTACTTCTTTGACCTGTAATGCTGCGACTTTATCTCCTGCAACCTATACCAGCGGGGTATCTTACAATGGCATTTTAAAAATCCCCTATACAGAAGGTAACGGCGGTCTTTATCAGGAAGGAACTACAGTTACTGTAAACGGATTAAATATAAAACTTCTTCCGGGAGAGCTTGCATCAGGCAGTGGTCAGCTTTCTTTCTCAGTGTGGGGAACACCTTCTGTTTCTTCACCTACAGCAATTACTTTTCCTATACAAGGGAGTTCCGGTAATGGTTTAGTGCCATTTCTTACCAATGGTCAGAATTGTAGTGCTACAGTTGGTGATCAGGTTGCAGCTGAATATACCCAATCGATTACTTTGGGACCTTTGATTTCAACAAACGATCCTGCTCCCGGATATCACAAATATGTTACCTCTCCCGATGGAAAATTTTCTGTCAGAATATTCATACAAGATGGTATCACTAATCTATCTTCAGGTGTTAACTTACAAATAAGAAGCAACTCAGGTACGCCAAGTATTTTCTGGAATGGCTCAACCCAACGTACTTCAGCGGGTTCCTCAGAAACTGTATCTGCTTATAACGATAATCCTTTTCCTCAGGCAGGAAAATGGTATGGAGGTGATGGGACTGCTTTTGGAGGTCCTTTTCAGGAAGGTGTTACAGCCGCTTGGGGAATTGCGAATCTTTATAATGGAAATAAGCCTGAATTAAGAACCTACACATGGACCACAAATGATGACGCTCAGGTTGCCTATGTATTAACGTGTATGTTTTCAAACAATGATGCTGTTGCGATTGGTTTAGATGCCTCTACATGCCCAAATGGCACTTGTCCAACGACAAAGGTATATCTTAGAATAGAACAGTTCAGGGTTCCTTAAAGATAAAATAAAAACATAAATTTTGAAAAAAAAATGAGCTCTTAAAGATTTTTTTAAGGGCTTTTTTATTTTTATGCTTAAGAAAATGTAAAAGTTTATCTGCTATTTTCGTTTTGTTGCTCTAATATAAAACTTCCCCAATGATCCACAGCTTCTAATACCGGAATAAGGGTTTTACCCAGATCCGTTAAACTGTAAATAACTTTTAACGGAGGTTTCCGTCCGTAAGATTTTCTGGAAATAAGATTATCGTCTCGTAACTGTTTTAAATATAAGCTTAATGACATATCGGTAATAAAAGACATCTCATTTTTTAGTTCAGTATAGCGTTTTTCACCATCTTTTAAATGGTATAAAATCACAGCCTTCCATTTACCTCCCACCAGATCCATTGCTAGACTTATCGTGGAAGGATAGACTTTACCATTTATTTCAATGCTTTTGCTCATTATTCGCGGTCAGTATAAAGTCAGGTAAATGCTTCAAACGTATTCCGAAGAAAAAATTATGAAGAATACTGACAAATTAATCTAAAATCCTGTTTGTATTCTGTTCCGTAAAATTGATATTCTTACATTAAAGACTCAATGAGTATGTTAAAATACGATTGTAGTTTTAACAATATATAGATGTAAGTTGTGATGATTATTCAATGGTAATATTTTACATTAACATTATAAATATATCAGTGTTAATCTTGTTTTCTAAATATTTTTGTAAAATTAAATACAAATAGAAACTAAAAAGTAAAAATAAATATCGTATTGATGTATAAGTTTATTTTATTGTTTAATGTGTTGATTAGTAGTGTTTTTTAAGTATCTGCTTTTTGTTATAACAGCATTTTAATTCTGCATTTTTTACTAATTAGCTTATTTTATCCGGCTGAAAAAAGTTCAATTTTTTGAGATAATCTTAAAACTGTTATTTTTGCTTTAATTATTTTTTAGATATAATTTTTTAAAGCTTATTGAAACTTTACTCGAAAAACTGTAATGAAAAGAAAGGTGATTCTCCTTATTGTTATATCATTAATATATATTGCCGTCCAAGTAAGTATTAATACTTTTAATTCGAAAAACAAAAACGATGTCAATTTTAAAAAGGACTCTGATCGAAATATCACAGATAACAGCAGTTGGTAGATGGGCAGAACTTGCATCGGGAGCTGATAAATTTACTCGTAATGATCTGTAGAAAATCATTTGTAAACCAAAGAGGATTGCAGATAAGTTATTGATTCAAAACAGCAGAATAATTACTTTCATCAGTCATACTGATAGATATTTTTAAGAACTCCATTTCACGATATTTATGATTAAGTTTTCTGTTTATTTAATAAGGTATAGAGACACTTATAATTATGAATTATAATAATGAAATGCTGCATAAAAAACGTAAGGTATTCATCAGACAGTATTTGTGGATTAAATTATTCTTAGATTTAGTAATTATATTGATAAAAATATTAGATTATTATTTCTACGGCATTATTACCAGATACAATACGATACTTGCCGTGGTAAGTTTTTTATCATCTTTAATTTTATTGTGGAAAATAGATTTTTTAGATAATTTTAAATTTAAGCATCTCGTAAATTTTAATAATTGTGTTCAGTTATTATTAATTGTGTACAATTCGGTATCTAAATTTCCGGATTTCCCGATTACTCTAATTTATTTAATATTATTCCCCATATCTTTTTCTTATGTAAATAATTTTAAACAAACTTTCCTTTATTCCGCATTTTTTTTCATTATATTTTTATTCGTTTACAGCGGTTTCGAGTGGAACAGTTTTCCTAGCTGGAAAAGTAAAGATGTTAATACCGTCTTTTTCCTGTGGATCTACAATTTATTTTCCTTATACTTTCACTTCTTCTTTTTCCTTTTTTTGTTAACGTTTCATATATATTATGCCATAGAATTTAAAAGCGTAAGAATACAGAACAACTTTGAACAGAAAAATGAAACCGTAGAGCCAGAACCCTCATTGTTATCCGACACCGAAATAAAAGAAGATAAATTGATGATTTTATACAGACGAATCATCGAGTATACCGAAAAGAATAAATTTTATCTTAATTCTAATGCCAGTATTTATGATTTAACCCAATCTTTAAATACAAACAGAACCTATATTTCAGCAGCTTTAAACCAAAAAGGGAAAACCAATTTTAATGATTTTATAAATTCCTACAGAATAAATTTTGTAATACAGGAATTTCAAAAGGACATTCATAAAAAGTATACCTTAAAGGTCATCTACACAAGTGCGGGTTTCGTTCATCAATCACAGTTCAACAGAGCTTTCAAAAAAATTATAGGCAAATCTCCCAGAGAATATCTGAAAGATATAAACAGCTGAAATATCAGTAACATAAATTTTAGCCCTCAAAACCCTCAGAAAAGTTCTAAAATAGTGCGTTTTACTACTCATGCGTATAATTGAGGGGATGAGTATGTGTGAGAAGAACCCTCATTTGTTAATTTTACCTGAAATTTGTACCGTATAGTTTTAGCTAAATTTGGTTAAATACTATTTTTCCCAATGATGATACATTATGCATAACAGCATTTGAAATCATCTTCATCTTGCTTGCCTTAAAATTTATTCTTCCAATCAAAATTCAGGGGTTTAAGATCTATAAGTTAAGATAAAAATAGATTAATCAGGTTTTAAGTATATTTGCAATGTCGAATTTAAAAGGATTACTCAGTTAAATTCGATTCTAAAAAAACACACACGCAATGATTTACAAACTTTTCTTCGATAAAAAGGAAAGAGGTAATAATAATTTTGAAAATGATTACAATCATTTACTTAATCGTTATTTGCTTTTTCTCTTTTTTATATTCTTATTCTATTCCATATTTATTATTACTTTTTACAGAGATATTATTGCTTCTGTTTTTCTTACATTAATTACCTTATTCTGGATATTGATGATTTCAATAGAAGATAAGGTGAAAAAGTTTCATAAAAATCTCAAAATAAGCGTAGTAAGTATTCTTGTGATGCTTACTCTCATCGTAAGCTTTTTTAATATCTACACTTCAAAAATGGTGGGGATGGAGTATTTTTATTTCAGTATTCTTTTCGCAATTCCTTTTTTCTTCAATTATAGTAAAGACAAGATTGAAATTTATTTTTTAGCTGTGTTCATCAGCTTTAATTTTATTATCTGTCTTTATTATGATTTTAGCTTTTTACCGAGAAGTAAATTTTTAGAAAACAAAGATTACATTACCATAAAACTCATTAATATTTTATTTTCCATCGTTTCTTTTTTAATAGATATGGTATTTATAAGCCAGAAAGATGAACTTATCAACGGTTTAATGAAAAACACAAAAATTAAGGATTCAACAATTGAAGACCTTATAAAAACCAATACTCAGCTCATGAAAAACCAGATGTTGGTAAATCATCTTACGGACGAAAATATTGAAGAAATATTCAGACTGGCAGAGAAAAATTCAGTTTTGTTTTTTGAGAGATTTCAAATCTTTTTTCCGGGTTTCATCCCCGCTATTTTAGAGATTAATCCTAACCTCATTCATTCTGAACTCTATTTTTGTGCATTAATGAAGCTGGATTTCGATACGAAAAAAATTGCACAGTGTACCAATAACAGCATAAGAGCCGTAGAAAGTAAAAAATACAGAATACGAAAAAAACTGAATATTCCTTCCGATATTAATATCAACAGCTTTCTTCTTAAAATATAAGACCATGCAGTTTTCAGATTTTTATCATCCGGAATTCTGAATTTGTGTTAAAATATTAATAACGTGTGAGTTTTACTACGCGTGAGTAACATTGCGTATCAAAAATTTTGTTACATCATTTTTACAGAGACTAATTTTGCAGAGATTATAATCTTTATTTAAAATTTTAATCTAAAAATAAAAAATGATGAATACAAAAATTACCAGATGTTTAGCAAGAACATTACTGATTGTTCTGTTCTTTGCTTTTGAAAATTTTTTTTCGCAGTACAACGGAGCAGTAGGGATTAATACTTCTTCGCCCAATACCAATTCTGTTCTGGACATTGTTTCAGGAAATAGCAATAAGGGAATTCTCATTCCGCGTCTTACAGAAACTCAGCGAAATGCCATAGTCATCAACTCGGCAAATGATGATGGTCTTACGGTTTACAATACCACAGAAGACTGCCTGAACTATTGGAGCCTTGCAGATAATGAATGGAAAAGCGTCTGCGGACAGATAGGAAAATCGGTTTTTACAATCGATTGCTCTAACACAAAAGCTGTGGGAAGTTACGTAAAAGGAAAAGAATTAACCACTTCCAATTACCTTAGTGTGACGGTAAATGTTACTAAAATAGGAAATTATACGATTATGGGCACCACAACTAACGGTTATAATTTTTATGGAACAGGAGTTTTTTTGAACACAGGTATACAAACAATACAAATTCCGGGACAGGGAACTCCTGCCGCAATACAAACAGACACAATACAGCTTTCTGCCAATGGGGTTGATGTTACGTGTACACCACCAGTTACGATTACTGTTCTAAGCCCTGCAGCAACCTATACAATGAGTTGTGGAAAAGCAATAGTAAATGGTGTATATAAAGTAGGAACGCCTCTCACAGCTTCAAATACAATAACATTGCCTGTAAATGTTACTTCTCTGGGAAGTTACACGATTACTACTAATACAGTTGATGGAATTTCTTTTAGTGGTTCCGGAACTTTTACAGCAACTGGAAATCAAAACATTACTTTACAAGGAACGGGCACGCCTACTTCTACTTCGGTTAAAACAATTACCATAACTTCTGATAGCCAAGGTGGTGTATCTACAACATGTACGGTAAGTGTAGTTGTAGTTATACCAATTAAAAGATTACTCGCAGTAGGGACTTCAGAAAATGTATATGGGTATAATTTTTCAGGAACAGCAGCATCTGGACGAATGATTAGTACAGCCTCAAATTTTGGGACTACAGCAACAAGTATAGTAAAAGCAGAAGGGTTTACAAGAATTAATGGTGGAAATAGTCCTAGTATTGCTCAGTTGCAAGGTTGGCTTTCTGGTTCAAGTCCTGTTGATATTATGGTTATAGGATATTCATGGGCACCTTCTGATGCTGAAGCAGATATTATTGCAGATTATTTGGTGAAAGGAGGAGTTGTTTTGGCATTCAGTGAATCCAATGCAGGTATGCAAAGACTTTTTAGGTATGTATTTAATGATAATACCATTACAACAGGTAGTGTAAATGCAGCAGGTGCTTTGTACAGACTTCCTGTAATTAATGATGAAATTATAAACGGACCTTTTGGTGATGCAAGAGGCAAGACTTGGGGAGAAGATGCTTCAGCAACTACTTATGCATCAGGTATTCCTTCCAGCGAAATAGATATATATTCTACAGATTCTGATCTATCACAGGCTTCACCTGGAGGTACAGCGGGAAGAGTCACTGCATTTAAGCATAAAACACTGAATTTCATATGGATTGGTGATGGTGGTTTTAATTCAAATTGTGGTGCTTCTGATACTATTTGTCCTTTTGAAGTAAACGGAAGTAATTTGCCGGTTGTTAAAACTTCTTATGGAAGAGGTGGAGATGCGTTAGATCAGGATGTTTATAATTCAATTATCTCTGCGAATGCTTTTGCATGGGCAATAAAACAAGCTGAATTTAATGGAATAAATACACAATAAAGAATATAATAGTCACAATTATATAGTTTTTAAAGGCCGCTTCTGCATCGTTCATGTTGCAGAAGCTTTTGTTTTGTAGAAATAATAAGCTTAAATGAAGCCATAATTGGAAATTTGAAAACCTGACTCATAAAGATATTGGTTTTTAATCTTGCATTGAAATTGAATCCGTTTAACAAAAAAAGAGTATTCCTAAGGTTTTTAAACTCCTTTCGAAATACTCTTTCTTAATTTTATTGTAAACAGAACTAATCGAAATTCTGCAATTCTACAAGTTTATGGTAAACTCCTTTTTTCGCAATGAGATCGTGATGGGTTCCCTGTTCTACGATATCTCCTTTTTCCATCACTACAATCCAGTCTGCTTTCTGAATGGTGGAAAGTCTGTGGGCAATAACCAAAGACGTTCTGTTTTCCATCATTTTTTCCAGTGCATCCTGAACAAATCTTTCCGATTCGGTGTCCAAAGCAGAAGTCGCTTCATCCAGAATCATAATCGGTGGATTTTTCAGTACGGCTCTCGCAATGGAAACCCTTTGTTTCTGACCCCCTGAAAGCTTTCCTCCGTCATCTCCGATGTTAGAATCATATCCATCCGGAAGATTTGTGATAAAGTTATCTGCATTGGCAATTTTGGCTGCTGCAATTACCTCTTCTCTTGTGGCTTCAGGTTTCCCCATGAGAATATTATTGTACACCGTATCATTAAATAATACAGATTCCTGGGTAACCATCCCGAGAAGTTTACGGTACTCTTTTAACCTTAAATTTTTAATATTTACGCCATCAATCAGAATTTCACCTTCGGAAACATCGTAAAACCTTGCCAGAAGATTCGCGATCGTTGTTTTTCCGCTTCCGCTTTGTCCGACAAGAGCTACCGTTTTTCCTTTAGGAATACTTAAAGAGAAATTTTTAAGAATGGCGTGTTCTTTATCATAATAAAAACCGATATTTTTAAATTCAATGGCTTTATTAAGCGTTGAAATACTTACCGGATTGGCAACTTCCTCAATTTTCACATCAGCTTCAAGGATTTCCAAAACCCTGTGCAAAGAAGCTTCTCCTTTCTGTACGTTAGAAATCGACTGCGATAAACTTTTTACCGGAGGTAAAATCTGGAAGAACATTCCTAAAAAAACTAAAAAATCCTGTGGCGCAATGCTGTGTTCCACAACAATCTGCTTTCCGCCATACCATGCAATAATTAAGAACGTAACAGAACCAAGGAATTCACTGATCGGCGATGCCAGTTCTTTTTTTCTTCCCAATCGTATTGAGCTGTTGATCCACCTTTGCATAGAGCCCATAAAACGGCTGTCCATGATCTTTTCTGCACTGAAAATCTTAATTACTTTTGACGATTTTAAGGTTTCATCCACAATAGAGAAAATGGTTCCCATTTCGTTCTGGGCTTCGTGAGAATCTTTTTTAAGACTTTTCCCGATTAAGGCGATTAAAGTTCCCATCACTGGTAAAACCAGAAGAGAAAAAAGCGTTAATTCAGAACTTAGTAGAAACAGACTTATTAAGGTACTCACAAGCATAAACGGAGCGTTAATCAGCTCCACTAAACTTCCTAAAATACTGCCTTCCACTTCGCCTACGTCATTAGACATACGCGACATCATATCTCCTTTTCTGCTCTCTGTAAAAAATGAAACCGGCAAAGCTAAAACCTTACGGTACATTTCTCCGCGCAGATCTTTCGTAACGCCTACACGATAATTAATCAACAGGAAAGATCCTAAATATCTGAAAAGGTTCCTCAGCAAAAACATAAATGCCGTGATGACGCAGAGCCATGCTAAAACATTCAGCGTACCATAATCATCCACCAAAGTCTGGATATAGTAATTGGAATAGTTTTTCAGATACGGAAATAAATCTGTAAGATTTCCGGAATATACAGGCGGAGATTCAAAATCTTCCCTTTTAATAGTTCCGAAAAGCATTCCCAAAACAGGAAGAATCGTTCCTAAAGAAGCAATCTGAAATACAGAATATAATAAGTTGAAAAATAAACTTCCGAAAATATATTTCTGGTGTGGTTTGGCGAATTTTAATATTTTTTTATATTCGTTCATTCAATGAAAAAATTGGATAGCAAAATTACGTAATTAAAATGATAAGACGTTTTTAATCGACTTTTACTTTATAATAAGTTGATGCACCACGTATTTTGTTACAGATTTTCGGGCAGATATTTCTCAGAAAAAACAAAGCCACCCGAAGAAAGGTGGCTTTAGATATCGAATTTTAAAATTTCACTTTATCGTTATACTTCGGTTCAAAATTCTTTGGTGTAAGTTTGTCTAAAGTTTTTCCGAAATTATTGATGATGGTGGTTAAATTCTCGAAATCCACAACATTTACATCATCGTTTTCATGATGATAATGCGTCGCTTTCGTCATGTCTACCGTGGAAAAAGAATGGGCAATAATTTTCTTTTTTACAAAGCTTACGTTGTCTGATCGGTAGAAAAGCTGTTCCGAAGAATAAGGATCAGGATTTATTTTTAAGCCATTTGCCGCATTTTTATTAAACAATTCATCAAGATCCGAAAATTCATCACCCGTCATAAACAAAGCATTCTTTCCGAAAGCAGATTCTGTAGCCACCATTTCAAAATTGAAAAGAGCAGCCATATGATCATAAATTTGATTTAAATTTTCGTCTTTTGAAATAGCTCTTGAACCGAGCATTCCTTTTTCTTCTCCGTTAAATGCCATGAAAACCAGAGAAAATTCAGGTTTTTTATTTTTGAAATAATCTGCAATTCCTACCAGAGTGGTAATTCCGCTTGCGTCATCATCGGCTCCGTTGTAAATATTGTCTTTGGGGTTATTGCTGGTTCCGATATGATCAAAATGTCCGGAAAAGCCTAAGAATTTATCCGTTTTTCCCTTTTTTACTCCGCAAACATTATAAACGGTTTTTTCTTTGTATATAAAAGGAACCAGATAAGAATTTCCGGTGCAGAAATCTAAATTGTTTTCTTTAAAAAGCTTTGCAATATAATTGGCGGCATTATCATTTTCCACAGTTCCGATTTCTCTGCCTTTCATTTCATCTGAAGCCAGTGTTGAAAGAATATTCCGTACTCTTTCTGAAGAGACTTCCTGCGCAAAAGAAAATATTGAAAACAGCGTAAAGGTAAGATAGGTGAGTTTTTTCATTTTTAATAATTTATAAACAATCTGTCGCAGTATAAACGGAAATGTTGCATACAAATATATTTAATTGAAAAATAATAGGAAAAACATCTCTTAAACACGAATAATTCTGAAAATACACAAAATAAAAAACAGCTCCTGAAAGAAGCTGTTCTCACTCAAAAAATCGTTGTAAGGTTATCGAAGTCTGTCCACAGATTTTACGAGCCTCTCATCTTTTTTGATGTAAATGTTTGCAATAAGCAGACAGATCACCGCAATTAATGAGAAAACCGGCTCAATACCCTTCTCAGGAAAATCTATTCCTCCGGATAATTTTAGTAACCAGTACATCAATACACCAATCAACAAAGCGTTTATAATAATGCTGATGTTATTCAGCAATATTTGTCTTTTTCTGTTTTTAAAGCTGAAAATACTGAGTACTCCCACCAAAACAAGGACGATACATCCGATATTGATCACAGGAAAGCTGTCTGAAATTACAACATCTTCTCCTGTAATGAACAGAAATACAGCAGCCAACACTGCTAAAAAAGTCCATATAGTCTGTATTCTTTGTAGCATTGAATATTAAATTCTACGCAAAAGTAATATAAATTTTGCACAATTCAAAAATAAGTGTAGATTTGCATTATACGAATGTACTTGAAAACAACAGTCACCTGACTTACTTTTCTTATTCACAATTAATTACATTTTTTACACTAAATATGTTTAACATTGAAACGTTAAGGTCAAAATCCGTAACGGAACTGACTAAAATCTTAAAGGATTTAGGCGTTAAAGTTGCAAGAAACAGCACTGAAAATGACAAAATCTTTGCAATTCTTGACTTTCAGGCTTCCAATCCAAAAGTAGCAAAAGAATATTTCAACGCTACTGAACCCAGTATGAATACTGAGGAAAAACCGGCAGAAAAACCTGCGAAGGCTCCTGCTAGAAAAGCTGCTCCGAAAAAAACGACAGCTAAGACAAAAGCTGAAGCAAAACCTGCTGAAGAAACAAATCCTAAAGCAGAGGAAAAAGCTGAAGCAGAAGTAAAAGAAACCGTTTCTGAAGAACCTAAACCCGAAGAAACCAAAGCAGAACCTGCCGCAGCAACGGAAGAACAGACTGCAACAGGACAGGCTAAGAAAAAGAGGAAAAGAGTTTCTCCTGCCAATACAACCAACGCAGAAGCGCCTCAGGAAAAAACAGAAGCTCCAAAAAACACAGAATCCCAAGAATCTGCTCCAGCAGAAGAAAAGCCGAATAATACCCCTCAACATCAGGCTAGATCCCAAAAAGGACAAAACAACAATCCGAACAACAACGGAAACCAGCATAGAAATCAAAACCATAACCAAAATCCGAATCAAAACCAAAATCAGCATCAGAATAAGCAGCAACAGCAGCATTCTGAGAAAACGGAGGAACAGCACGAACAGCCTAAAAAGGAGTTCAGTTTCGACGGAATGGTAAGCATTGAAGGGGTTTTGGAAATTTTACCGGACAATTACGGATTTTTACGTTCTTCAGACTTCAGCTATATCTCTTCACCGGATGACGTATACGTTTCTACGGCACAGATCAGAAATTACAGTTTGAAAACAGGAGATACCGTAAAAGGGATTGTAAGATTACCGAAAGAAGGAGAAAAGTATTTTTCCTTATTAAGACCCACAGAAGTTAACGGACGTGATCTTGCTTTCATTAAAGACCGTGTGGCTTTTGAATATTTAACCCCGCTTTTCCCACAGGAAAAATTCAATCTTGCCGGAAAAGGCTCTACTATTTCTACCAGAGTAGTGGATCTTTTCGCACCCATCGGGAAAGGACAGAGAGCAATGATCGTTGCACAGCCGAAAACCGGTAAAACCATGTTGCTGAAAGATATTGCCAATTCTATCGCAGCCAATCATCCTGAAGTTTATATGATGGTTCTTCTGATCGACGAACGTCCGGAAGAGGTTACCGATATGGAAAGAAGCGTAAATGCAGAAGTTATTGCATCTACTTTTGATGAAGCGGCAGAAAAGCACGTAAAAGTGGCTAACCTTGTTCTGGCGAAAGCACAGAGAATGGTAGAATGTGGTCACGACGTAGTTATTTTATTAGACTCCATCACAAGATTGGCAAGAGCTTACAATACCGTAACGCCAGCATCAGGAAAAGTTTTATCGGGAGGTGTTGATGCGAATGCGCTTCACAAACCGAAAAGATTCTTCGGAGCGGCAAGAAAGATTGAAGGAGGAGGGTCTTTAACAATTATCGCAACGGCTCTTATTGACACTGGTTCTAAAATGGATGAGGTGATTTTTGAAGAATTTAAAGGAACAGGAAACATGGAACTTCAACTGGACAGAAAAATTGCCAACAGAAGAATTTATCCTGCTATCGATCTCGTTTCTTCAAGTACCCGTAGAGACGATCTGCTTCTGGATGAGGTAACTTCCCAGAGAATGTGGATCTTAAGAAAATATCTTTCTGAAATGAATCCAATCGAAGCAATGGAATTTGTAGACAAAAACATCAAAGGAACTTTGAATAACGAAGAATTCCTGATGTCGATGAATAAATAAATTGAATTTAATTTGTTAAATAGAAAGCACGGACGTTTAATGTTCGTGCTTTTTTAGTTTTTGGTTAGAAGCGGGACGTTTTTAATGGCTGTTTTTTTGAAAATAATTATTCTTTTGAAGCTTTATCTCGCTTTCCGCACTCGCTATTTTAGGATTTCGGCGGCGAAGCCGCCGCCGAAATCCTAAAATGAGCTCAGACAATTGCTGCAATCGAGGCTAGGTTTTTGTCTGATATTTCAATACTTCATTGGATCCACAAAATTTGTGATCCTGAAAGAGTTCAATATAGCATTAAAATAAAGTCTGAAAAAATTCTTGTTTGAACCCTTTGGTTTGTTATCAGCTTTAATTCAAAAATAAATTTTTCAAAATTGATAAGCTTCCGTCATTAGACTTTCTTACCATGAAAATTTAATTCATTCTAAATCAATATATCAATGTTAAAGATTTATTAAAGTAATCTCCATTTTTTGAATATAGATTAAATAATGGCTAAATTTGGGTAATAACATTAAAAATAAAATTATGTCATTTGAATTACCAAAACTAGGATATGCTTACGACGCATTAGAGCCGACAATAGATGCAAAAACAATGGAAATCCACCATACAAAACATCATCAAGCATACGTAGACAATTTAAATAATGCGATTAAAGGAACTGATCTTGAAGGAAAAACTATTGAGGAAATCTGCCAGACAGGAACTGATAAACCAGCAGTAAGAAACAATGGAGGAGGACACTTTAACCATACTTTATTCTGGGAAATTTTAACTCCGGGCGGAAGCAAAGAGCCTGTAGGAAATGTAAAAGCTGCTATCGAAGCTTACGGAGGTTTTGAAAAATTCAAGACCGATTTTTCTGATGCTGCTAAAACAAGATTCGGTTCAGGATGGGCTTGGTTGGTAAAAAATGCTGACGGTTCTGTTACCGTTTCTTCAACTCCAAACCAGGATAACCCGTTAATGCCGGTTGCAGACGTAAAAGGAACTCCAGTTTTAGGACTTGACGTTTGGGAGCACGCTTATTATTTAAATTACCAAAACAGAAGACCTGATTATGTATCAGCATTCTTCGAAGTAGTAAACTGGGATAAAGTAGAAGAATTATTCAACAAATAATTATTCAACTATTTCATAAAAAAAGGTTCAGAGCAATTCTGAACCTTTTTTAGTATCTTGTGGTATCACTTCCCGAAAGTCCGTTCATTTTTAAACCGTATTTCCAGTTTACATACGCAAAAACCTGATACAATTTGTATTCGAATTTAATACCGTATTTTTCTTTCGGATCATAGTCAATGAATGATTCTATCACATTTCTGTATCTTCCGGAACTATAGTAGGAATTCCATTCTGTGACCAGAAAAGTATTTCTGTTCTTCAGATAAGATTCAGAATATTGGCAGATTGGCTTGGCAATGGCATTCAGAAAATAATCAAACTGAGTATCGATTACCGTAAGATCCCATTCTCCATCATCATTCTTTGATGGTTTTATTTCCGACTTTTCTTTTTCATTCTTAGGATCGCTTTGCGCAGAGCAATAGACTGAAAATAAAGAAAGTATTAATAGTAAAACTAAATTTTTCATCTCATAAAGTTACAAAAAAAAGACACTCAATCTGAGTGTCTTGTACTTTTATGGTTCTTTCTGGAGAACTACAAATGCCGGGAAGTGGTCGCTGTAACCGCCGGTAAACTGGTCGCCGTTCCATGATCGGAAAGGGTAGCCTTTGTAATTCCCTTCTTTATTCACTAAGTAAGGCGGAGCAAAAATTTCAGCCTTATAAACCGAATAATCTTTTGTTACCTGATCTGAAACTAAATTTTTAGAAACAATAATCTGGTCAAATAAGTTTGGTGCATCCTGATACGCTAATGAAGCAACTCCTTTTTTATACAAAGGGTACATTAAGTTAAGATAAGGATTGGCATCACTTAAATCTTTCGGGCTTGGCTGTGCTTTCAGGTGATTTTTTAAACTTGCACTTACAGGATCATCATTAAAATCTCCCATTGCAAATAACTTTGTTGAAGGATCTGCTGCTCTTACACTGTCCATTTGTTGTTTCAGTAAAGCTGCTGCTGCATTTCTCTTAGGAAGAGAAACGGCTTCACCCCCTCTTCTTGAAGGCCAGTGATTCATAAAGAATGCTACCTTTTCATTATCAAGGAAACCTGTAACCACCAAGATATCTCTGGTATATTCTCTTTTTCCTTCGTCACCGAAAACTTTCAGTTCTTTTTTCAGAGAATTGGTAGGGGTAAATCTTCTTTTCTGATAAATCAAAGCCACATCAATTCCTCTGTAATCATAAGAATTGTAATGAATAATTCCGTAATCATATTTTTTCAGTGCCGGTTCATTAATAAGATCCTGAATAACCTGTCTGTTTTCCACCTCAATTAAACCTACGACTGCAGGAGCCGTTTTAGTGTATTGCGCTCCCATTTCAGAAATTACTTTGGCTTCGTTGGCAAGTTTCGCCTTATACACTTTCGTATTGTAGTTTTTAGCACTTTTTGGAGTAAATTCTTCCGAGCCGCCTTGAAATCTTACTACTTTCTTACCAATTAAAGCGCCATCGCTCCATGGTCCGTCGTATTTTTCAGCTTCTAAAAACTTAACGGAATCCAAAGGAATACTTCTGTGGAAAGCCGGATTTTTAATATCTTTAGTCCCGTCGATATAATCTGCTGACTGAATGGTGTCCCAAAGGTTTTCCACATTCAAAAAACCTACAGTAGCCACCTTTCTCAGTTTTCCCTGCTGTTGTGAAAATGCCATTATTGATAAAACGATGGCAAAAAAACTCAAAAATTTCTTCATTCTCTTAGAGTTATTATTAATATTATTTAATCTGCAAATTTACTTTTTTTTAACTTCCCGCTATTTTAAATATTTGTAAATTTAAAATGTGGTATTTACGTTTTTATTTATAATGATTCTTAAAAGCTTGCAATGTTAAGAAAAAATAACGTAAAAAAAGTTGTAAATTCTAAATTTTGACTAAATTTGCGTCCCCAACTTTTAAACTGTTGAGAATTAACAAGAAAAGTATTTAAAAAAATAAATATACTCATGATTAAAAAACTATCATTAGTCTCTTTATTTACTTTACTTCCAGCATCATACTATTTTGCACAGACTACGGTTTCTGCTTATTTAAAAGATGCTGAAGGAAAGCCCGTTGAAAGGGCAGAAGTAGATCTTAAAGGGAATGACAATGATGTAACGGCTGACAAAATCGGATACTTCCAGTTTGTAGACCTGAAGCCGGGGCATTACCAAATTGTGATTACAAAACCGAATTACGAAACCAAAGTAATGGAGTTTGATGTAATGGACAGTGAGAAGAAAAAGGATTTAGGGACAATCACCCTATATTCTGCACTTACAAGCGCGGATCAAGGTTTAGCAATCATTGACAGTGATGGAGACGATGAGGACAGCAACAGCGGACAGGCTTCTACAGTAGGTTTACTGCAGTCATCTCAGGATATTTTCAGCAGAATCGCAGCGTTTGATTTAGGATTTTATTGGTTCCGTCCAAGAGGAATCGATGGAAGATTTGGAGAAACCATGTTAAATGGTGTTTCCATGATCAAGTCTGATAATGGTAATGTAGATTTTGGAAACTGGGGAGGACTTAACGAAATTACAAGATACCCTGAAATTTCTGCAAACCATTCACCTTCGGAATATGCTTTTGGTGGAAACAGCTCGGTAGTTTATAAAAATACTAAAGCGAGTGAATACAGAAAAGGATTTCAGTTTACTCAGTCTTTAACCAACAGAAATTACAGAAACAGAACATCTCTACGTTACAGCTCAGGAATGAGCAAAAGCGGATGGGCGTTTACTGCAATGGGAGCAAGAAGATGGGCGGAAGAAGGTATTCAGGAAGGAACCTTCTATGATGCTTACGGAGCTTATTTGGGAATTGAAAAGAAATTTAACGATAAGCACACGATGACTTTCAACTTTATCGGTGCGCCTTACAGAAGATCTACCGCGAGTCCGAGTACTCAGGAAGTGTACAACTACAGAGGAGTTCATTACAATTCTTATTGGGGATATCAGGACGGAGAGCAGAGAAGTGAAAGAGTAAGAAAAGGTTTCCAGCCGATCTTCCAGATTCAGGATTTCTGGAAAATTAATAAGAATAATACTCTTTGGACATCTGTATCTTACCAGTTCGGAAAAGATAAAGGATCCCGTTTAGACTGGCAGAATGTACAGAACCCTTCTCCTACATACTACAGAAATTTACCAAGTTATTACGATTCATTAGATCCTAATGCATCTGTAACGCTTCCAACGGGAGTAACGGGAACAACGGCTCAACAGGCTTTTCAGGCAGCTATGAACGGATGGACTTCAAACGATCCGAACTTTACACAGCTTAACTGGGACAGATTGTACCAGAGAAATATGCAGCAGCCTGCAGGAACTTACTATGGACAGACCGGAAAAAGAGCATTATATTATTTAGTAAATGATGTAAGCGACGATAAAATCTGGAATGCATCTACTCACTTTGTTCACAACTTCAACGATAATACGAAATTCTTATTAAACGTATCTTATCAGAATTACCGTTCTGAGCAGTACAGAGAAGTAAACGATCTTTTAGGTGCTGATTTTGTACTGAACAGAGACCCGTTTGCAGCAACAAACCAGCCCGGAAAATCAGGATTATACAATCAGGGTGAAGAAAATGTAACGAAAAAAGTAGGTGATAAAATGACTTACGACTACATTTTCAGAAGACAGGAAGTAAAAGTAAATCCGGGAGTAAGATTTACAGCAGGAGCTTTTGATGTATTTGTATCTGCATTGGCGGGATATTCTTCTTCCAACAGAGAAGGTCTTTTCAATCACTATTTATATAAAGATTCCTACGGAAAAGGAATGGATTATAACTACTGGAACTATGGTCTGAAAGGGCAAGTCGTTTACAGACTGAACGGTAGAAACTTCTTTGTGTATAACGGAGCATATTATAATCAGGCACCTTATTTAGAAGATTTATTCGTAAATCCTAGAGTAAACGGATCTGTAGCACCCAACGTGAAGAGCATGACGGTAAATGCTAATGATCTTAGCTATGTTATTTCTTCTCCTTTCTTAAAATTAAGATTAACAGGTTATTTAGTTGATACAGACAACGAAACTACGGTTCAGAGATTCTTTGCAGACGGTATTCCATTAAACAGTGTGGATGCAGACGGTAACCAGACCAATGTTCAGAGTGCTTTCGTATCTCAGGTAATGACGGATGTTAAGAAAAGAAATATGGGAGTTGAACTTGGAGTTGATGTTAAGGTTTTACCTACATTATCATTGCAAGGTTTAGCGAGCATTGGACAGTATACTTATAAGAATGATCCGAGAACTTATTTTGCATCAGATGCAGTAGGCGTTTTTGCAAATGGTCTTCCGTATGTAGATCTTGGAAAATCATACATTAATAATTATCGTCAGGGAGGAACCCCTCAACAGGCTTACTCAGTCGGTTTCCGTTACAACAATCCTAAATATTGGTGGGTAGGTGCCAACTGGAATTATTTTGATGAAAATTATCTGGATCCTGCTGCGTTGGTAAGAACAGAATCTTTCGTTCAGAATAATGTTTCCGGAACACCATACTATGGACTTACAGAAAGTGATCTTAGAAAAGTGCTAGAACCAAACAAACTGCCTTCATCATTCTTCCTGAATGCGAATGCAGGAAAATCTTGGGTAATCGGTAAATATTATGTTTTAATTTCTGCTACGGTAAACAATATTTTAAATAACAGAAAATATATTACAGGAGGATTTGAACAGACTAGAAATGCGGTTTATCCAAGCTTTTCTGAAGATTTAAGCAGAGAATATACTTTGTTTGCACCAAAATACTGGTACACTCAGGGAAGATCATATTTTGTAAATTTACAGTTTAGATTCTAATAATCAATTCACTAATTATTCTAAAAAATTAATAAAATGACAATAAAGAAATACTTAAGTTTAGTAGCAGGAGTTGCATTCGCAGCAATTTCTATTACATCTTGTGTTCAGAAAGACGAGTGGGATACTCCGCCAATTAAGTGCGAGAACAGATTCCCTGCTCCTACCATGACTTTGGCAGCATTCAAAGCTCAGGCTCCTTCTACAGGATACGTTTTAATTTCAAACGACCAGATTTTTGACGGTTATGTAGTTTCTTCAGACGAAAACGGAAACTTCTATAAAACAATTTCTTTCCAGGATAAGCCGGAAAACCCGACTGCAGGTTTGCAGATCGAGGTAGACAGATCTAGCAACTATGCAGATTTCCCGGTAGGTGCACACATCAGAATTAACGCGAAAGGTCTTAGATTAGGTTTAGACAGAGGTACGGTGAAAATCGGTTCTGTAGATCCTACTTACGCAATCGGAAGAGTGCCTGCTTCTTTGTTAAGCAGATATGTTTCAGGAGTTTGTAACGGAAACGGTCTTGAAGTAGTTACCATCAAGCCTTTGGAATTACCAAATCTTGCTGCTGCAAAAAGTGATCAGTACATCAATACTTTGGTAAAAGTTCCTAACACACAGTTTACCATTGCAGATATTTATCCTACAGCAAAAACATTTATCGATTATGTTGCAGGTGCAGGAGTAGATACAGACAGAACTTTGGAAGATGCATCTGGAAACAGTGCAGCTTTAAGAAACTCAGGTTTCTTCTCCGAAGGATCTAAAACATTGCCTACAGGAAACGGAGATGTTACTTTCGTAGTAAGCCGTTATAATTCCACTTGGCAGATGCTGATCAGAAATACCAATGATATTAACTTCAAAGGAACAAGAGTAGATGCAACTCCGCCAAAAGGAGGAACTGCAATTACGTATTCAGGATCTTTCCTTGAAAACTTTGAAAGCTATGCTACCACTCCGGCTAACCTTGAAGTATATCCTAAATATGTAAACGATCCGCTTTTAGGAAACAGATACTGGCAATTAAAGACTTTCAGCGGAAACAAATACATCCAATTGGGAGCGAATTCTGGAACAGGGCCTTATGTAACGTATTTCGCAGTACCTGTTGATTTTACAGCAGCAAACACACTGAAATTTGACGTAAACGTAGGATTTTTTAACGGTAATGCTTTAAAAGTATACTATACTACCAACTATACTCCGCTTGGAGATATTACTCAGGCTACAAAGACAGATATTACTTCTGCGTTTACAATTCCGGTAACACCTACAAGTGGATACGGAACAATTGTACCTGCAGGAAGTTATAGTTTCCCTGCTTCTTTAACGGGGAACGGATTTGTA
Organism: Chryseobacterium gambrini; assembly: GCF_900156825.1. Taxonomy (GTDB): domain Bacteria; phylum Bacteroidota; class Bacteroidia; order Flavobacteriales; family Weeksellaceae; genus Chryseobacterium; species Chryseobacterium gambrini. Next base: position 368,891 of record NZ_FTOV01000003.1, read on the forward strand.
TTATTCGAATACACCGGAAACGGAAGTGGTGTTACTACAACAATCCAGTTGGATAACATTCAGGTTCAGTAAGAATTTTGAAAATTTAAATAATAAAGGCTGTCTTTTTAGACAGTCTTTTTATTTTTGCCCAAACCCATAAATCATGCAGTACTTCGTTTACACTTTAGACCACATCTATACAGATCAAACCCACACAGATTCTAAAAGATTAGGATATTTTAGCGATTTAAAAGAACTTGAAGAAGTGAAAGCCAAGGCTATCCGATTATCAGGTTTTAAAATGTTTCCGGAAAGTTTTATGATTCGGAAATATATTTTAGATAAAGTTAACTGTAAGGATGGATTTACCGAAGTTATAGGAGAGATCGGGCGAGATTATCCTGAATCTGGAGATGAGGTTGATGCAACAATAGTATCGGTAAAAGAGCTGGGATTAGAATCGGTTTTTTGTCTGAGTCATATTTATACAATTCATACTCATCTGGATGATGAAAGATGTATCGGCCTATTTTCAAGCTATGAAAATGCTCATAATGTGATGAATGAATTAAAGGATAAATCGGGTTTTAAAGATTTTCCAGATAATTTTATTCTGGAAGAGGTAGTATTGAATGCAATGCATTGGACAACCGGATTTTATTGGGAAGATTAAAATCAGATGCAGCTCCAACAAAAAACCACCGCAAAAGCAGTGGTTTCATTATTAATTGTATTGTCTTTAAAAAGATACTTCGTTTACCTCTTTTCCGCGCTGGAAATTCATTGTTTTCTGGCTTCCTTTATAAGCAATATTCACAAGGTTAATCTGCTTAGGAAAGGCGCTTAAAAGGATCGTATTTTTTATTCTTAAGGTACTGATGTCGGAAACGCCTCCCGTCTCAAAATATACCCATACAGTTTCTCCGCTGACCTGACTTCCCGTGAATGTTATTGTTTTCGGTGAGCCATTGACGTACACATCAAAATTATTGTTTACATACTTTTTAACCTCTGCTTCAAATCCTGCCGTATTAGGGTTGATCTTTATCGCATCAGAAATATGATTTGTATTCATTTTTGTGGTGAACTTCAATGTTTTGCTTCCATCAATATAATCCACTTTAGTCATTGAAGAGAAAAAGTCTACATACGTGAAACTCATTAACACAAAAAATGTTAAAATTCCTGATATATATAAAATTTTTTTCATCTTAGATAATAGATTTACAATCATGATTGTTAGTTTTAAGTCACAAATAATGTGCCAATTAAAAGTTCACGTTTACGGAATATTTATCATAAAAAGCTTTGATGTGCGCTACCGCTTCATTAGCACTGTCTACCACACGGTAAAGCTCAAGATCTTCTTCGTGGATCATCTTTTCTTTCAGCAAAGTGGTTTTAAACCAATCCAGTAATCCGCTCCAGAACTCCGAACCGACCAGAACAATAGGGAATCTTCCTATTTTATTGGTTTGAATCAGCGTTAAAGCCTCCGTAAGCTCATCCAGTGTTCCAAATCCTCCAGGCATTACAATAAACCCCTGAGAATATTTCACAAACATTACTTTTCTTACAAAAAAGTAATCGAAATTCATCGAATATGATTTATTGATGTAAGGATTAAAATGCTGTTCAAAGGGCAGATCGATATTCAGACCAATTGATTTCCCCTGAGTGTTGAAAGCACCTTTATTTCCGGCTTCCATAATTCCGGGACCACCTCCGGTAATGATTCCGAAGCCTAATTTTGTAATTTTCTCAGCAATTTCCACCGCCATTTTGTAGTATTTGCTTTGTGGCTTCAGTCTTGCAGATCCGAAAATAGAAACACACGGACCAATTTTAGCCAATTTTTCATAGCCATCTACAAATTCCGCCATTACTTTAAAAACCATCCAGCTATCTTTCGTGATGGTTTCGTCCCATGTTTTTTGTCTGAGACTGTTTTGTAATTTCGTTTCGTTACTGTCAAATTCAGGATTTACCAGACTTTCATCCCTCGTTCCTTCAATTCCCATTGTACAATTATTTAAAATATTTTTCGGCTTCCGTTACAGATTCCGGTCTTCCGACATCGATCAGAATACTGTCGTGAAGGAAACCATGGATATGCTCGGTCTGCATAAGATCCAGATATTCTTCCATAACAGAAAATTTGCCTGTCCTTTTTATTTTTTCAAAGATAAGCGGATTGATGCAATGTACCCCACTGAAAGCCAAAGCTTTGAATCCTTTGTTGAATTCTGCCAGTCTCTGCTCTCCGGACTGTACATTCAGCCATCCTCTTAATACCATATCGTCGTTAAAAAGCAGTTTTCTTGAGCTTTCTCTGTCCGATACAGCTAAAGTAGCAAAATCTTTTATCTTTTTATGATATTCTACAAATTCTGTAATATTAATGTTGGTAAGAATATCGGCATTCATGATGAGGAAATCTTCTCCATGATCGAGAAATTTTCTAGCAAAAACCAAGCCGCCTCCGGTTTCCAGAAGCTCTTCGCTTTCGTCGGAGATTTCTATTTTACATCCGAAATTATCGTTCTGCTTTAAAAAATCAACTATTTGATTTCCAAAATGATGAATGTTTATGACAAAATCGTTTATTCCGAAATTTTTTAAATATTTAATATTTCTTTCCAGAAGCGGAACTTCATTCACCTTTGCCAAAGCTTTCGGATGATGGTCGGTGAATGGTTTCAGTCGGGTTCCTTTTCCGGCTGCGAAAATAAGTGCTTTCATTTTTTATGGGTAATGAGTAATGGGTAATGAGTAATAGATGAAATACATTTTAAAATGAACAATAAGGTTAAAATATTACTTATTGCACATTATTCATTACTTATGATTAAGTTGATGCTGTTCGTCATGATGAAGGCTGATTTCAACTTTTTCACCATATTTTTCTTCAATAAAATGAGCGATTTTTATCGCAGAATAAACCGATCTGTGCTGTCCTCCTGTACAGCCGAAGTTGATCTGAAGGTTTTCAAATCCCCTTTCCAGATAATTATCTATATTAATGGAAACAAGATTCTTGATTAATTCCAGAAATTTAGGCATTTCGGTTTTGGTTTCCAGATATTCCTGAACACCGATGTCGTTTCCGGTCTGGGTTTTATATTCTTCCACTCTTCCCGGATTTAAAATTCCGCGGCAGTCAAACGTAAAACCTCCTCCGTTTCCTGTTTCATCTTTCGGAATTCCTCCTTTTTTGTACGAAAAACTGTGTATATCGATGTGTAGCATTTTTTTAATTTTATAATTATTTATTTATTTATTCTTAAACCGTTAAGATTTATATTTAAGAAGTTAAGTTTATTTAAGATTTTTGATAAATCAAAATTTAGTTTGGAAGCTCTTTAAAATACTCATTAATAAAAGGTTTTAAAGATTTGGTTATGTTATCGGTGAAGAAATTGATTAACAGACCTTGAGGCTTTTTCAAAACTTTCATGTAAGTTAATAATTGAGCTTCATGAATAGGCAAAATTTCTTCGATCGCTTTTAATTCTACGACAACAGCATCATTTACAAGCAGATCAACAACCAGTTTCGTTTTGATATCAACTCCTTCATAATTAATGGTTGTAAAAAGTTGTTGTTTTACATCATATCCATTGTTAATGAGTTCAATTTTTAAACATTCTTCATAAATACTTTCAAGCAAACCAGGTCCAAGTGTTTTGTGAACTTTTATTGCAAAACCGGTAATTTCATAAGATAATTGTGTAATTTCTTTTTTCGTCATAACACTTAACTATGCTTAACTTCTTAAATATAAATCTTAATGGTTCAATATTTCTTCAATTTTCAATTTTGTTTTATCCGCACTCAATTGTTTAATCACTTTTTCCAGTTCGGGATAATCGTTCATATTTTCCCAGTTTTGCGAAAACGCTGTAATGTTTTCTATTCCTTTTTCTATGCTTGAAATAAAATGCGGTTTTCTCTGAATTAATCCCCGAAAACCGTAAGCTCCCAAAACCTGAAGAAACCGCATCAGTTGAATTGGTTTTACCGAAAAATTTAGTTTGTCTTTAATTTCCTGACTTTCAAACTGATTTATATATATATTCAACATCTCATTTTTGAAATCTTCCGGAAAGTTTGCTTTTGCCTGAAACAGAAAAGAAATGACATCATACATCAAAGGACCTTTCATTGCCGATTGATAGTCGATAAACGAGACTTCTTTCTGATCATTCACCATGATATTTCTTGCCTGAAAATCGCGGATCATTAATCCTTTCGGCTCCAGATTTTCGATGAGAGAAACGACGTTCTTAAATTCTTTCAGAAGGGTAGATTTGTGATATTCCAGCTCCAAAACATCCGCCACGAAATTTTTAAAATAATACAGATCGTGCATTACCGGAAGTTCATCATAGCTTTCATATTCGAAAGTTTTGGTGAAATCTATTTTATTCTGCGTTGAAATCTGTAACTGATACAGTTTTTGCAGGGTTTGCTTTACCAAAGATTTTACATTTTCAGACAAACCTTCCTTTGAGATGATTTCAGAAAGAGTATTGTCTCCTAAAAACTCCTGAATATACATTTTACGGTCATCCGAAACGGCAAAAATTTTAGGTGTATTAAGCTTTAAATCTGAAAATAGATCTGAGTAATACAGAAAACTTTCATTTTCCGCTATATTTTCGTTGTAGGTAATGATAAACTTTTTATCAGTTTTCGCAATAAAATTTACTCTCGCGGAACCACTTTGAGCTAAAGAGATCAACTCAGAAGGTTGTTTTCCAGTATAATTTTCAAAAAAAATTTGGGCGTATTCGGAAATCATAGATGTCACAAATATAATAATTTACAGGCTAATTTCTATATTTGCATTATGCTAAAGGATTTTAAACCTGTTTTGGGCATTCTGCTGCGCTTCATCATCATTTATCTGGTGCTGCTTTTTGCGTATCAGTTTTTTCTGAACAGTTTTCAGAAAGAAGGTCTTGATCCCTTTTCGAGAATGATTGCAGAGCAGGTGAGGGATATCCAGAACTTTATGGGTTTTTCAACACAACTGTATGATGATGTTAAAGGCGAACAGGTGTATTTTTATGTCCGGAACGAATATCCTACAAGAATGGTGGAAGGCTGCAATGCCGTTTCTGTGATGATCCTTTTTGTGGCATTTGTTTTTGCCTTTTACAAAGGAAAAAAGACCTTTGTTTTTGTAATTCTAGGACTGGTTTTGCTTTATATCATTAATGTTTTAAGAATTGCAGGGTTGAATATTGTGATTCTGAATCACAAAGAATACGGCAAAATAGCACATGATTATATTTTTCCGGCGGTTATTTACGGAACGGTAGTGTTATTATGGCTGGTCTGGATAAAATTTTTTGCTTTAAAACATGAAAAATCTTAACTGGGTTTTAGTCATATTGGGAGTTTTAGGTCTTGTAAGTGTAAGAATACTTGAAGACAGGATTTTCTATGATCCATTTCTCAATTACTTCCATGAGGCCAATAAAAATATTCCTTTTCCCTCTTTTGAATGGGGAAAATTAATTCCCGGATATCTTTTCCGGTTTATTCTGAATCTGTTATTTTCATGTGTAGTGATTCATTTCTGGTTCAAAAACAGACAATGGACGATTCAGGGAGCTATTTTAATTACAATTATTTTTGCGATTACTTTTCCGATCTATTTATACAGTATTTATGACAGATTTGAAATCGGGTATCTTTTTTCTTTTTATATGAGAAGGTTTGTCATTCAGCCTTTGATTTTACTTCTTATTATCCCGATGTTTTATTACAGGAAGCAAATAAACAAGTGAAAAATATCTTTTGATAAATATAAAACTTGTTTTTATACCTATAAAACATACTTTTGGCAATTGGCTACGATTTTCTTACTGAGCTAACAAATTATTATCCGTCTACTTTAGCTTTAAACGAGGATGCTAAGATTGTAAAGGAACTTACAGAGAAAACCCAAAGAATAGCAGATATGGAAAAAGAAATTGAAATCTACAAAGCAGCTTTAGGAATAAAAAGATAATTTTTTTTGCTTTGAAAATTGTTTATACTTTTAAAAATTTCATTTAAAAGTGACTTGTTTGTAATGTTTTAAATGTTAATCTGTTATTTTGATTAAATGTTGGAGAAGTACAGCAATATTTGCTGTGTTTTTATTACAAAAGTTGTCATTTTTACTTCATAGGTTTGTGATGTAAAACAATTAAAATTATTTTGATTATGAAAAAAACATTATTAATCGGAGCATTATTTATTGCCGGAATTGTAAGTGCATTTCCTTTTAGGACTTCTTGTGGGACTGTGATTCAAGTAAATGATTCTGGAATGGGGGATATGACTTATGATCAGGTTATTAAAACCTTAAAGCTAATGAATGGTGTTGTTTGTGGGACAACCAATGTTTCAATTACAATTTACCAGCATTAATTCATTAAGATTGAAATTTGGAGCAAAATATAGACGTTCTATGTTTTGCTCTTTAATTTGTTTAAAAAGATATGAAAATATTTTATTCACTGATTTTACTGTTTTTAATGATTTTTGTTAAATCGCAAACAGGATTTGACGTATTATATGAAGCTGATTATAAGTTAATTTACAAAGATCAGAAATCTAACGCGGTTTCACAGGAAGATACTTTTGCACTCCTTATAAATGGAAAAGAATCTTATTATAAAAATATGAAAAAGTATATTATGGATTCTTTAAAACTGGAAAAAAAGATTAATGAAAAGTCTGGTATTGCCGTAGGTCTGAAATATTCTACAGACTTTCCTGAATATATAGGAACAACAAGCGGAAAATTATACGTAACATCTCCTGTCGCCAATAAAATTTTCAAGTATGAAGAGTCAAATAATTTTGAGTGGAAACTTATAAATGAATTTAGGATAATTGGAAAATATAAGTGTCAGAAAGCTGTCATTAAAAAATATGGTCGTAGTTGGGTAGCTTGGTTTACTGAAGAGATACCGTTTCCGTTTGGCCCTTATAAATTCAATAAATTGCCTGGACTTATTATCGAAATTTTCGATGAAGAAAAGGATTATGTATTTAGTATGTATAATTTTCGAAAAAGAAAATATTTTGCTAGATCGGCAAATATGGAACCTAAAGCAACTTTAGTGAATAAAGCTAAAATTTTTGATTATCAAAGAAGAGAAATAGCCGATCCTAATACTTATAATAAGTTAATTGATGATCCAGAAACATTAAGAATGATTATGAAGAAAGCACAAGAAAGAGCAAAAAATTATAATCCGATTGAATTAAGTATAGAATAATAAATTGCTAATTTTATCTCTCTGAGAAGTAAGAAGTAAATTGTTTAAAAAAATACGAGGCTGTCCAAACTTTTAGGACAGCCTCGCATTTTAAATTTGTGACTAATGAAAAACGAATTAATCTTTATTAAGATATTTATCCAATTCCTCCTTAACTTTTGAAAGAGAGTTTTCATCGGTGATAATCATGTTTATAATAACCTTTCCTTTTTGTACACCAACTCCTCCTGCTCCCGTTTTATCCTTATTTTCAATATTGTTTGTTACCTGTATTTTTTGATCATTTTCAAAAAGCTCTTTTAATTCAACCTCAAAAATTTCTGCTAATTTCGGGATGTATTGAGACTTTACATCAAACATTTCACTTTCCCAATTGGCATAGGTTACCCTGTCGATATTTAGCTTATCTGCAATATCCTGCTGAGAAAATTTTGTTTTGCTTCTTAATCTTTTAAGATTTGTTCCTACTCCCATATTATTATTTTTAACAAATGTAATAATTTTTTTATTCCGCTGTATGCTTATCCACAGAAGTCACATTTTCCGGAGTCCAAACCACTCTTTTTACAAAATCTTTTTCGCGGACAGGGCAATTTGATATTTGACAAACGGAACAGGAAATTGGTTTACAGTCATCCATATGAAAATTAAATTCCACCGTTCTTTTTGTGTTTTTTGCCAAAAGGATGATCATTTTTTCCATTTCATTGTGTGCGTCACGAAGGCTGTAATACCAAGGCAAAGTAATATGTGCATCAATATGAAGATGCGCTCCGAATTGCTGGATTTTCATGTTGTGAACATCAATCCATTCCATTTTTCGGTTTTCTTCTAAAACCTGTATGATTTGTTCCAGAAGATCGGGATCCTGCTCGTCCATAATTCCACTTAAGGATTTGCGGACTATTTTGTATCCCACTACGATAATATATATACCGAAACCTAAGGCAACAACGGAATCCAGCCAATAAATTCTGGTAAAGTATACCACAATTAAACTCACGACAACGCCAAGTGTTGTTAAGGTGTCGGATTGCAGGTGTTTTCCGGATGAAATAAGAACGATAGAATTTTCGGCTTTCCCTTTTTGAATGGAAATATAGCCTAATAAATAGTTGATAGCGGCAGTGGCGGCAATGATCCAGATTCCGAGATCTATTTTGCTTAAAACTTTTCCGACAATTAAGCTGTTAATGCCTTCGTAGATAATCATAACTCCTGCAATGGCAATTAAGGCACCTTCGATTCCGGAAGTTACGAATTCTACTTTTCCGTGTCCGTATGGATGATCATCGTCTCTTGGTTTTGCCGCGAGATACAGTGAATAAAGCCCCATAAAGGCACTGATGACATTTACAATACTTTCCATGGCATCAGAAAAAACAGCGTCGGAATTCGTCAGTTTCCAGGCGATAATTTTTCCGATAAAGAGAATAACTCCGAAAACGGCTATAAGTTTCTGAAAGGCTAATTTATCTTTACTTTTATTCTTCTGAACGTTCATAGGTTTGATAAAAAAAAGAATCTCAATTCTGAGACTCTTTTTATGTTTGTTAGTTTATACTAAGTTATTTTCTACAAGGTATTCTGCAATCTGTACCGCGTTCGTTGCGGCTCCTTTTCGCAGATTGTCTGCCACAATCCAGAGATTCAGTGTTTTGGGCTGCGAAAGGTCTCTTCTTATCCTTCCTACGAAGACTTCGTCTTTCCCTTCCGAGTACAGCGGCATCGGATATTCGTTGTTTTTCACGTTATCTACCACCACAACTCCGGGAGTTTCAGATAAGATTTTTCTTACTTCGTCAAGATCAAATTCATTTTCAAATTCAATATTTACACTTTCAGAATGCCCTCCCTGAACCGGAACTCTTACTGCGGTTGCGGTTAAATTAAAGGTATCGTCCCCTAAAATTTTCTTAGGTTCTTTCATTAATTTAATCTCTTCTTTCGTGTAATCGTCATCTGCAAAAACATCACAGTGCGGCAATGCATTTTTGAAGATCTGATAAGGATATACTTTTGCAATAGAATCGTCTCCGCTGATTTCTCCGTTCAATTGATCTACAGCAGCTTTGCCGGTTCCTGTTACGGATTGGTAGGTGGAAACAATTACTCTTTTTAAATCGTATTTTTTGTTCAGAGGTCCTAAAACCATTACTAACTGAATGGTAGAACAGTTCGGATTTGCAATAATTTTGTCTTCTTTCGTCAATACATCTGCATTGATTTCCGGAACCACCAGTTTTTTATCAGGATCCATTCTCCATGCTGAAGAATTGTCGATTACTGTTGTTCCTGCTTCAGCAAAAAGCGGAGCGAATTCAAGAGAAGTTCCGCCTCCGGCAGAAAAAATAGCAATATCCGGTTTGGCAGCTATAGCGTCTTTCATGCTTACAATCGTAAATTCTTCCTGTTTATACTTCACCTTATTACCTACAGATTTTTCGGATGCTACCGGAATTAGTTCGGTGATAGGGAAGTTTCTCTCTTCGAGAACTTTAAGCATAACTTGTCCAACCATTCCTGTTGAACCTACTACAGCTACTTTCATTGATTTAATTAAAAATTATTTTGTTAATATATTTATGCCCCGAAGACTCTCGCCCAAGGGAACGCGAATACAAATAAACCTACAGCAATTAATCCCATAATTACAACTCCTAAAGAAATCGTAGGGTTTGTTTTTACTTTTTTGTTAACGATCGTCATTAAAACAGCGGCGATCAGCATAGAAAACGGATGTTCTACATACTGAAATCTTAATGCTGAGTTTTTCATCACTTCACCCATATTTAAACCATTAGAGAAATTGATGATCAGCATCACAATTCCTAATAGAAACTGTACGTGGAAGAAAATCATAGTGAAAAGAGTAGTCTTCTTAAGGAAGTTATTTACTTTTCCGCTGAATCCGAACATGGTTGCTAAAAGTGCAATAACAAACAGCGTCACTAAAAGAATTTCCAGATATCCGAATCCTTTGTGAGCATTAAGTAAAATGTTGTAAAAGTCCATATTTATTTTTTTCTGTTTTTCAGACACAAATATAGCAAAAATCCCGGCGAAAAGCCGGGATTGATATTTATAAAATCTAATTTATGTATTTATTAGAAGTTGAAAGACAGGGTTGCAGACCATGTTCTTCCGTATCCGAAATAAACCTGGTTTTGTTGGCTTACTCCATTCCATGTTCCTGCTGCCTGGTACGTCTGATAGTTAGACGTTAATGTTGCAATTTGAGCAGTGGTTAATGGTGTTGACTGTAGAGGTTTATTTACTGCAATATACTGATCTAGAGTTAATCCAGTTTTGGTGTTTGTATTAGATTCAGCAATGTAAGTCTTATCCAGTAAGTTATAAACATTACCTCTAATCGTAAAGAATTGTTTAGGATTATTTAATTTGATTTTAAAAGATATTCCTAAATCAACTAAACCATAAGAAGGTAATTCTAAAGCACCTTGGTTTCCTGCATCCGGATTGGAGAAGTTAAGAAGGTTTAAGTTAGCATATAAATTTTTAATTCCTCTATATGTTCCGTCGAATGAGAACCAGTCTGTTGGCTTGAATGTAAATCCAACTGCTGCTGAAGTTTGTGCTGCTCCACCAACTTTAACTTTATCTATATAAAGTGTCTGAGTATCTGCGCTGATCAGTTCATTCGTTTCGCTAAAGATATTTCCTTGTGCATTTCCTTTATAGTACCAGTCTCCCACAGAAAGCATACCAAATAGACTTAGCATTTTGTGAACATTAGCATTTGCTTCAATTTCAAATCCTTGGTGAATTTCTGTAATTCCCTGAAGGTTTGAATAAGCAGTTGTAGTGCTTACAGGAAGCCCTGTTGTAGGATCTGTGTAATTAAATGAAAGATTACCTCTTCTCAAGAATCTGTCTCTCCATTCAGTTCTGTAAAGGTTCACATTGGCTGTGAAGATACCGGAACGGAATCCATATCCTGCTTCAACACCGAAGATTTTCTCATTCGTTAAGTTAGGATTTAAGTAGTTTTTGTTATTTGGATAAACAGCGTTTAGGAAAGGTTGCTTAGAATAATATCCGATATTTACAAAAACGTTGTGCTGATCATTAATGTTGTAGTTAGCACCTGCCTTTACATTATATCCTACAATATCTTTAAAGCCTGTTTTCTCATACAATAATGGATTAGTAGCGGTTGGTTGAGCAACTACGGGAGATGTTGCTGAATTTCTAAAACCTGCTTGCTGACCATTTAAAAGAGTAACTCCATCGATGATAAAGTGATCTATTCTCTGGAATGACTGGTTAGATAATGCTCCTGAAACAAATGCAGATAATTTATCACTAGAATATTCTAACTGACCAAATCCACCGTACCATAAAACTTCACCGTCGTTGTTATATCCTACCATATCATCCATACTGTTTCTTTTTCCTCCGAACGGATTGAAAGTAGGTTCAGCTTTAAATGTATTGGAAACTACTCTTGGAGTTACAGTATATACATTTCCTGGAGCTGTGTAAAAGTTTCTATTCGTATTATCTTTATATCCTGCTGCTCCATAAAGATCAGAAAGTACCTGATAATGGTATCCGTAATAATATCTGTCGTCTGTACCGATTGTGAAGTTTAAGTTATCATTAATTTTGTGATTAAAACTAATAATTGCTCCAAACCAGTTATGAGAGTTGATAGATGATCTTCTTACTAAAGTGCTACTTGCTGCAGCAGTGTTTAGATTAACATTTGCGTTTGTAGCAAAAATTCTGTCATACGCAATTTGTCCGTTTGCATCAACGAAAGAGTTTACCCCTCCTGTTGCAGTACCTACACCTGTTGGAATTCTACCTAAATCTCCAGTTCCTCCACCTCTACCGAAAGAAGCATAGAATACTGAATTTAATTTAGATTTTGAACTGATATTCCAATCCCAGTTTAATGACATTACTGGTTTGTGATAGTAGTTTACTCTGTTTGATAAAACTTCACCGTTTCTCCATCCCCAGTCTGCGTTGTATCTTCTGTTAGGAGTTCCGTCATTATCAGAATTATATTTAATGTAATTTTGAATAGTAGAATAGGTTGTTCTCTGATTGTGCCATTGAGGAGCTCCCGTAATGGTAAACTGGAAATCATGTTTTTTATTTGGCTGATATCCTAAGGCAAAATAATAGTTGTATCCTTCAAATTCTGTTCCGTCTGCATACATCGATCCTGCAGTTCTGCTCATTAAGAATGAAGAAGACCATCCTTTTGCAGATTTACCTGTATTGTATGCAAATAAAGTTTTTAAATAATCATTATTACCAAGACCCAAAGAAACAGTTCCTCCCTGTTTTTTATCAGCAGCTCTTGTTAATACGTTAATTGTACCTCCAACAGAAGCAATGGCTAATTTTGAAGATCCAAGACCTCTTTGTACCTGCATTGCAGAAGTTACATCAGAAAGTCCAGACCAGTTAGACCAATAAACAGCTCCGTTTTCCATATCATTCACGGGAACACCATTTACCATTACAGCAATGTTTTCCTGTGCGAATCCTCTAATGTTAATTTTAGAGTCTCCAAAACCACCACCCGCTTTTGTAGCATATACAGATGGGGTTGTATTTAAGATTTCAGGGAATTCCTGATTTCCTAATCTTTCAACGATTTGCGCTTCTTTGATTGTTGAAACTGCTACAGGAGTTTTTCTATCTTTTGCGATATCAGCAACTCCAATTAACACTACCTCGTCAATGTCTTTAGACCTTGTATCTTTTACAGTGTCCTTAACCTTTTGAGCATAATAAACGCTAGCTGTGGATAATGTAATTATCGCAGTTAGCATTGATTTGTTGATTAATTTCATAATCGTTAGTAATAGTTAGATTTAATTTTCTGCAAAATTGAGGAAATTTATTTTAACTAATATTAACTGTATGTTAATTTTTAAAGGTTCTTAATAAGGTTTAAAATATTGATTTACAATGTATTGAATAATAATCGAGATTTCGCATGAAAAAAATCACATTATTGAATTTTTAACAAATCGGCATCATTTTTAATAAAAATTCAATGCTATTTCACGGCTTTGAGGCTTAAATCCATATTTTCTGCTGAGTGGGTAAGTGCTCCTGCAGAGATGTAGGTAACGCCTGTAGAAGCGATTTCTTTAAGCTGATCACGGGTAATTCCGCCTGAAGCTTCGCTTTCACAGGAACCGTTAATAAGCTTCACGGCTTTCTTCATAGTTTTTACATCCATGTTGTCGAGCATGATTCTATCTACCTTTGCATCAATTGCTTCCTGAACTTCTTCCAGATTTCTGGTTTCAACTTCTATTTTAAGTTTTTTCTTGTTCTTTTTGATGTAATCTTTTGCCATTTTTACGGCATTCGTAATGCTTCCGTTATAATCAATATGGTTGTCTTTCAGCATAATCATGTCATAAAGACCGTATCGGTGGTTGGTTCCGCCGCCAATAGCAACAGCCCATTTTTCGCATACCCTGAAATTTGGGGTTGTTTTTCTGGTATCCAGAAGTTTTGTTTTTGTGCCGATAAGTCTGGAATCCCAGTCATGCGTTAACGTTGCAATTCCGCTCATTCTCTGCATACAGTTTAAAACCAGTCTTTCCGTTGAAAGGATTGATCTTGCGCTTCCGGTTACGATAAAAGCAATATCCCCAAATTTTACTGCATCTCCATCCTTTACAAAAGTTTCAACTTTTAAGTTTTTATCAAAAGTTTTAAAAATAATTTCAGCGAGTTCTACTCCTGCAAGAATGCAATCCTGTTTTACCAGTAGTTTTGCACTTTGCTCCAGATCTTTCGGAATAGTAGAAAGCGTAGAATGATCGCCATCCTGAATGTCTTCTTCAAGAGCGTTTTTAATAAACTGTTTTAAAACTTTATCGGTTACGTATGCCGGTCTTTTCATATTTTTTTAAGTTTAATAATATATGGATGAGGATTTCCCAAATAACAAATCATGAACTATAAATAATAGCAGAACTTCATTTTCTTCAGCATCTATTTTTTCGAAATCAATAAAATCTTTTATTTTCTCATTATTTTGATTAATTCCTTCATATTCTAATATTTGAATACTATTTCTTCCTTGAGATTTAATTTTATATCTCCATCTAAAGTTTTCCCAATCATATTCTTGTGTAAAATAACGAATTTTATTTTTATGAAAATCTAAAATGGGATATTGAGGATTATTAATGTAATACAGTATTAATGAAAGATTGTTGTCTTTAATAAAATCATCAAGATTAATATTGATATTTTCTTTTTGGAGCCGCTTTCTTCCAAAACCTAACATATTACAAATGATATTTAATATATAAGGATATTTTGATTTAGAGGTAAAATATATTCTTAGTAAAACACAACCTATTTGTCCTAACAATAAACAGAAAAGTAATAATCCAAAAACCAAAACTGCGTTGAGTATTTGATTTTCAACCATTTTTCCATTATTTGTTATAAATAAAATAAGACCACCAAAAATTAATGAAATAACTATCCTTGAGTAAAATAAAATGTTCGTTACCGTAAGAATATTTAAATTGGAAATCCTCATTAAATTGGAAGAATTTTTAAACCAGATCTTTATTGTAAAACGCGCCTTTATTCTCCGTCATTTCCATAGACTGCGTAATGATGAGGTGGGCAACGGTTGTTAAGTTTCTGAGCTCCGATAACTGTGGTGAAAGGATAGAGTAGTGGTAAATTTCGTTCACTGCGGCAGCGATTTCCTGATGTTTTTGCAAAGCCATATTCAGACGGCGGTTGCTTCGTACAATTCCTACAAGATCGCTCATCATTTCCTGAAGTTGCTTTCTAAGGTAGGAAACGATCACCATTTCGTCCATAATTTTCATTCCTTCTTCATCCCATTCCGGAACGGCTTTCAGATCATCAAAGTTGAAATTATTTTCATTTAAAAGTTCAACGGTTTTCATTGCAGCATTGTGCCCGAAAACCAGTCCTTCCAATAATGAGTTGGAAGCCAGTCTGTTCGCTCCGTGAAGTCCGGAATTGGTACATTCTCCTACCGCAAAAAGATTTCGGATAGAGGACTGTCCGTCACGGTCAACCTCAATTCCTCCCATCAGATAATGACAAGCAGGAACTACAGGAATGAGTTGACTGAAAGGATCAATTCCTTCGTCTTTGCATTTTTTATAAATATTCGGGAAATGTTCAAGAAATTTTTCATGATCCATTTCACGGCAATCCAGACCTACAAATTCGTCTCCGGTGATTTTCATTTCTGCATCGATGGCTCTAGCAACGATATCCCGGGAAGCGAGTTCTTCACGCTCATCATATTTATGCATGAATTTTTCGCCTCTTTTTGTTCTTAATTTGGCTCCGTCACCACGAACGGCTTCCGAAATTAAAAACAGCATTCCGTCGAGCTTGCTATACAGAGCAGTCGGATGAAACTGATAATACTGCATATTGGAAACCTTTCCTTTTGCTCTTGCTACGAAAGCAATTCCGTCTCCGGTTGCGATCGTCGGATTAGTAGTGTTTTTGTAAACGTGTCCCGCTCCTCCGGTTGCAACAAGGGTTATTTTTGAGGTAATTTTTTTAATGGTTTTGGATTTTTCATCCAGAATATAGGCTCCGTAGCAGTGGATGTCGCCTTCATTCAGTTCTTTTCCCGGAACATGGTGCTGTGTAATAATATCAATTACGTAGTGATGATCGAGAATCTCAATATTCGGGCTGCTTTTTGCGGTCTGTAAAAGTGCTCTTTCAATTTCAAAACCGGTAATATCTTTGTGGTGTACAATTCTGTTTTCGGTATGTCCTCCCTCTCTTCCTAAAGCAAATTCTCCGTTTTTTTTGTCAAAATTTGCCCCCCATTCTACAATTTCGTTGAATCTTGCAGGTGCTTCCGTAACCACCATTTCTACGACATCGCGTTTGTTTTCGCCGTCTCCGGCACGCATCGTATCGGCAATATGTTTTTCGAAGTTATCATTTTTAGAATCTGTAACCACCGCAAGACCGCCTTGTGCATATTTGGTATTGCTTTCATCTTCGTCCGATTTTGTTACGATGATTATTTTGGCATCAGGAAGCTGCTCAGAAATTTTTATGGCATAGGAAAGTCCCGAAATTCCGGAACCGATTACTAGTACATCCGCTTTTATCATATCCTTGGTTTAAGACAATTGTCTAAATAGTTAAATAAATTTAAACAATTTTTCGTTTGGTTTTCTTACTTTTTTCATGTGTTGAAAATGATCTTCCTCCGAACGGTATCCCAAAGCGAGGGTTACAGTTACTTTTTCGGTCTCAGGATTTATCTCCAGAATTTCTTCGATAATTTCCTGGCGGAAGCCTTCCATCGGGCACGTGTCTATGTTTTCTATCGCTGCTGCGTACATAAGATTCGCTAAAACAATGTAAGACTGTTTTTCTGCCCAGTTGAAAATTTCATCCTGTGTTTTTTGATTAATATGCTGATTGATGCTGTTTTTAAAAAGATCCAGCTTTTCCAGCGGTGTTTCCCGCACTTTTGAAATGTGCCGGAAATATCCGTTGATGTAATTGTTGTCTACTATTTTTTTGGAAACAATAACAATTAAGTGAGAGCAGGTGGAAATCTGTGACTGGTTGTAGAACGCGGGAATTAATTTCTGCTTCATTTCCTCACTTTCCACGATAAGAATTTCGTAAGGCTGAAGACCAAGAGAGCTTGCCGATAATTTTCCGGATTCAAGAATATTATGCAATGTTTCCTGAGGAATAATTTCGTGATTAAATTTTTTTACAGAGTATCTTCTGCTTAAAGCCTCTAAATAATTCATAGTTCAAATTTAAGAATTGAATGCGAATTAAGTATGCTTAAAACAAAATATTTCGTTCTAAATATGGCATAAAAAAAGATCACCCCAAAAACTAATTGAAGTGATCTTTTTCACAGTATCTTTTATCTTTTATGGACAGCTTATGGATGCCGAAGAAAAGCTTCCTGAATTATCTACGGTTACTCTCCAGCAATTTCCGTCGGGGGATTTCATAATAACGCCATTTCCTATGGTTTCTAAATAGATATCTCCTGAAGTAATGTGCAGCTTCGTTTTTGGCGCCGTGGTTCCAATGCCTACATTTACCCCAAAAGCGCCGGTACTTCCTAAAATCAGACTATTGCTTTGGGTTGCAGATGCATTATATCCTATAGCCGTTGCGTTGGTTAAATCATCAGATATCTGAGTTGAGGCTCCAATAGCAGTATTTCCTGTTCCGGACTTCATTCCGGCCAGAGAAGATTGCCCTAAAGCGGTATTGTATGTTGCGGAGGTTGTACTGTTTAAACTGTTTAATGAAGTATCGCCAATGGCAATGTTGTTACTGCCGGTTGTATTGCTAAATAAAGCATTAGAGCCAAATGCCATATTTCTTGTTCCGGAGGTATTCAGTGCTAAAGTATAAGCACCTACAGCGGTGTTGTCGTTTCCGGTGGTTGTACTCGATAGTGACCGGGAGCCGATGGCGGTATTTCTTGCTCCTGCTGTTAATGCGGCTCCGGAGCGGGCCCCGAATAATGAATTGTCATCTCCCGTTGTAATGGCTGCTCCTGAATTGTAACCATAGCTTGTTTTATAATCAAAACCGGCGGTTGAAGTTGTAGATCTTTGAATATATCCCGATTCTACATTATTTACTTTAAACATTAGATTTTGTGCATCGGTTGTCCCCAAAAAGTTGGTTCCCGTTGTGGTTCCTGCGTTCCCGGAAAGGCGCCAGAAATTTCCATTTGTCCATTTTGCACCATCGAAATAATAGTATCCTGCTTCAGTAACATTGGCTGTTTTTATAGTTGTGGGGCTTGCTGCGGCTGTTACATATAGCAGGGTAGCCGTCTGGTTAGTGCCATACAGCGGGTCTTTTAGTTTTAATTCGTTGCCGGTAATTCTTGGAGCGATCATCCCGTCAGTAGCATTAAGATTGTTGGGTGTTCCCGTAACATCGAGCGTGGCGTTGGGTGATGGTGTATTAATTCCTACTTGGGAAAAAACGGACGAAGAAATCGTAAGGATTCCCAGAAATATAAATTTTTTCATTTTTGAAGTGTTTAAAATAATATAAAAATTGATGTTTCAAAGGTATAAGCAGGATCAATACTGTCATCACACTAAAACGGGGTGTTTTTTCCTCCCACAAAAAGGGGTATTCATGAAGGATTGGCGAAAGAGAAATTTCCTGAGATTAATGTTCCGCAGGAGTTTTCAAAAGTTATATTTCCGTTTAATTTTTTTATTCTTTGCATAATGTTAGAAAGACCATGACCAGAATCTGCATTTAATTTCTCTGCATAATCGAACCCTTTTCCGTTATCTTTTATTTTAAAACAGCAAATAGAATTTTCAAAACAGATGGAAACTTTTATGGTATTGCACTGAGAGTGTTTTATGGAATTCCCAATGCATTCATTCAGAATAAAATAAAGCTCATTTTGTTGATCAATATTCAGATTTCTGGTTACTGTCAATTCATCAACATCGGTAATGAGATTCAAATTAGAGCTGTGATACTGTTTTTGTAAACAGGACAGGAAGAATAAAATGTCGTACTTTTCTTCATCCTGTCCTCCGTATAATTTTTGAATGTAGTCTCTTACCTGCATATAAATACTGTTAAGTTCCTGCTCGATATCCTGAAGCAGAATTTTCTCAGAATTTTCTTTAGCCTGAAGTCTTTTATCGCTGATGTAAAACTTCAGTCCGGTAATGGCATTGCTGATTCCATCATGGATGTCAATTGAAATGCGTAACCTTTCAGATTGTCGGCTTTGGTAGACCAGTTTTTGGTTGTCGATTTCCTGAAGCAGTATTTTCTTTTCATGCTCAAGATTCTGCTGCATGATCCGAAGTTTTTCTTCCCATTCATTTTTCACTTTGATTCCCAATGCCAGTAAGAACATGATTAATTCTGAAAACCAGCCCATCGAAATGATGGAAAGATTGGTAAATCCGAAAAAATTTTTAGAAGGATCATCAAAAAACGAAGCAATAATATTAAAAAGAAGTAAAAATATACTTCCGAGATATAAGTACTTGTAATACAGGAAAGATCTGCTTTTGTATAAAAAAAGGATAAAAATAACGGAAACCCCCAACATATACAGCGAGACGAAAATGTAAATAATGCTGAACAAATCTTTATATTCTTTAAAGAAAACGTGTGTTATAACGTACATTACGAAACCCAGCATCAAAATAATCTGAGAAATTTTTACAAGGTGTTCAAAAAAAGATTTTTTGTCTTTAAAATCCACTGTGCTGTAAATAAACCTTACATAATACACAAAGCTGCCCCAAATGAAACATTCGCTTAATAAATAAAGAGGCAAAGGTGTTTGTGTATATTTAGGAACGAGGATCATTTCCTTCATCACAAGATACAGGAAACAGAAGCAAAGATAATTACGGTATTTCCTGAATACAGGTTCTTCTACATAATGAAGATAGAATGAGAAAAATAAGATGACGATTACAATAGCTCCCATTGTAATATAAGGAAAGACACTATCCAACAGAATATCATTCATCACTTGTTTTTTATGCAAATTACTACTTAATTGACTATTTTATTTCCCTCAATCGTAATAAAATACACTCCCTCCAATAGGGGGTATTAAATTCTGATATTTTTATGATAGTTTTGTAACATATATACACAAAGATGGTTACCGCAATAATAGACGATCATAAAATGATTGCAGAGGCAATAAAGAGCTGTCTGCTCTCTCAGAACGTTGCTTCCGAGATCTTTACGTTCAACAGCGCTCAGCTTTTTTTTGACGGAATTGATCCCGGAAACCTGCCCGGAATTATCATCACAGATTTATTAATGCCCGGAACAAATGGTGTCGAGCTACTCAAAGCTTACCAGGAATTTTTTAAAAGTAAAAATAAGAAAGAGTATAAACTTATTGTTTTATCCACCATTTCAGATCCTCAAACCGTTAAAATGGCAATGCGTTATGGCGCAGATGCGTATCTCTCAAAAGAGTCTACCATAGAAGAGCTTATAGAAGCTATTCATGAATGTATGAGAGGAAATAAATACATCGGAACAAAACTGCGGACAAACATCATCAATAATTTTATTTCTGATGAGCAAATTGTCTATCATCTGTCTCCCAGAGAAAAAGATGTTTTACAGCTTATCTGTTCAGGAAATACAATTAAGGAAGCTGCTTATAAAATGAATCTGAGCGTGCATACCGTTAAAAGCTATTATAAAAACATTATGAAGAAATTTAATGTCAACAGAACCAGTGATCTGATTATTTTTGCCGTGAAAAATGGTTTTTATCAAATAAATTCATAAAACTTCTTTAAATAAATTTCAGAATTCACCGCAAAAGTGGTAAAAAACCATCATGCCGCAGTAATTGGAATTTTAAAAATGCTCCAAGAAAAAAGATCATCCGAAAACGGATGATCTTTAAGAGAAGTGTTATTCTATATTTTTTACGAGTACCCATCCATTGTAAGAGGTCTGAGTATTGTTTTTGTCATTTTCATTCCAGGTGATGGTATACCAATAAGTTCCTGTCATTACTTTTTTACCGCCGGTTGTTCCGTCCCATTTGTAGTTTCGGATTTTGTCGGCTTCGTACATTTTATTTCCGTATCTGTCATACACCGTGAACACTAAATTCTTTTTATACGCCAGTGCGGAATAATCAATATAATCGTTTTTGTTGTCTCCATTCGGGGTAATAGCATTCAGCAGATTCGGCACAGTAATCTGAACATGGATAGGCGTACAGTTGTAAGCATCTTTTACATACACGACCACTTCACCTCTTGCAAGACCTGTGAAGACATTAGAATCCTGCCAGTTTATCCCGTCTAAAGAGTATTGATACGGTGTTTTTCCACCTTTCACATTCACGGTAATCGTGTTGTTCTTAATATCAATCGTTGCAATTACGGGTTGTTGCGAAGGATTTACCCTTACAGTCTGCTGTGTTGTACATCTTCCTGATTTAAGCTGTACCCAGTAGATTCCCGGCGTTACATTCGCAATAGACTGAGTGGTTGCTCCTGTGCTCCATAAGTAACTGTCAAAGCCCGAACCGGCATCCAAAGTGGTTTTCGCATCGATACAGATGATTTTATCTTTTAATACGGAAGAATAAATTGGCGCTAAAACTTTTAATGTAATTTTTGCAAGTGTCCAGCAATTGGTCACATTCGTAATTCTTACATACACTACCGATGAGGTGCTTATATAAGCTGCGGGATTCAGGATCTCATTTGTTCCGGCTAATGCATCTGCCTGTGTCTTAAAATATCTTTTGGTAATGCCTGTTGCAGAAGTTACGTTTGCCTGTGTAAGGTTAAATAAACCTGTGGTCGGTGCATTATCAATAAAGCACGACTCTAAAGTAGCATCAGTAGTGGCAATCTGAGGATAAAATGCTAAAGTAATTGCAGCAGAACCCTGACAGCCAAGCGGAGTTATTACTTTTACATATACGGTTCCTGCTGCAGAAGTATAAGCGGTAGGATTCGTAATTTCATTTGTTCCTGCGTTCAGATCCGCCATGTTTTTGTAATACTTCTTGGTAGAACCTGTAGGTTCATTTACATTGGCAAGCGTAAGATTGTAGGTTGCCGTTCCTGTATTGTTGTTATTACATTCCGTAAGCGTTGCCGGTGTTGCCGTGAACGGAGAAAGATTTAACTGAATTTTCCCGTCCGGATTATCACAAAGCAATCCGGAATTGTCTTTAATTAAAACAGAAACCGAAGTATTCGCGCTGAACTGATAGTTGGTTGGATTCGTAATCGGAGTTCCGCCCACACTGTACGAGAACGTATAATTGGCAGGATTGGCTACAAACTGTCCCTGATAAGATGTTAAATTCACGGTTCCTTGTCCTGTTGTAGGATTCGGGCAGAAAGTATCAGTTACCAAGGTTTGGGTCAGTGCTACTTTATCAATATAAACTTTTACATTTTTAATAGAATGTCTTGCGCTTGCGCCACCTGTAGAAGCGGAAAATCCGAAATAACCGGTTGTCATGGTCGCCGCAGCACCGGAAGGAGCAAATGACTGACTCACAATTGTATTACCGTCAATTTTAAGCGTGATGATCCAGCTTGCAGGAGCTGCAGGATTTACCTGTCCGTTTACTTCAACGTGTTTGAAAGTTGCTCCTACAAAAGGTTGTGTAGGGTTAAGATCCGGAGAGTGGAATGTACTTCCGGGAGTGTTGTTGTATTCGATATTTGATCCCGCTGTATTGTTGGTTCCATATAAAATATGAACCTTGCTCATCTGTCCTTCTGTTGTATTGTTAAAAATGTCAAATCCAACCATCAGACCGGTAGAGTTGGCCGGAATTCCTAATCCTCCACCTGCAGTATAAGAAGCCGGCGGATTCGCCAGATACCAGAAAGCAAGACCGTCTCCGCGTCCATAGGTTGTTGTTCCGTTTCCATCGATTCTGAAATCAAATTCCACTCTCCATTTATCGCAGTACTTAAGATTGATGGGAGAGTCTAATTTTATACCACCTACCTGACTGATCTGATCTGCGGTGAGCTGTATAAAATCTGTATTTACAGTAGCAGACGGAACAATATTCCAACCTGTAGTATTAACGGGATTTCCGATAAGCTGATAGGTTTGGGAGGAGATTTTTCCGAAACAGCAAACTAAGAAAAGGGATAAATAAAGGAGTAGTTTTTTATTCATTTATTAACATGCTTAAAATTAGACGTGTAAATATATTAAATCCTAATTAAATAATATGTATTTAATATTAAATTTACCTTATTTAGTGTTTATTTTGTAATAAATGATAAGAAAAAGAAAGAAATGCTGAAAAATTTTCTCAGCAATCTCATAATTGCTGTTTAAAATAATGTATTGTTTTCGAGATTTTCGAAGTAAGAATCAACTTCTAAATTTGCAGATGCAGCAGCGGTTACGGCAAGTTTGTCGCACAATTCGTTTTCAAAGTGTCCTGCATGACCTTTAATCCAGTGCATTTTGGGCTTGTGCACATTATAAAGTGCTGCAAATTTCTGCCATAGATCAGGATTTTTTACATTTTTCCACCCTCTTTTGATCCATCCGGCTAACCAGTTTTGGTTAATGGCATCCGCAACATATTTACTGTCTGTATAAATATGAATTTCGTTATCGGGAGATTTCAGTTTTTCCAGAGCAGTAACCACGGCAAGAAGTTCCATCCTGTTGTTGGTGGTTTTCCGGAAGCCTTTTGAAAATGTTTTCTGGTAATTTTTTTCAGGAACGCGCATGAGAATTCCATATCCGCCTTTTCCGGGATTTCCGCTGCACGCTCCGTCGGTGTATATTTCAATTTTCATTTTTAAATCTTGCCCTGAATTTAAAAAGGAAAATCGTCATCATCATCAAAATCATTCATTGAAGATCCTGAAAGTTTTGAACTGTCGGGAAGATCAAAAGCTGCGCCCGGCTGAATGGTTGTTTTAATTTTATCAAAACCGCTCGGTTCCTGTTTTCCAAAGTTTGAAGGATATCCTCCTCCGCTCATTCCTCCGTCAAAAGCAGCCTCAATATCTCCAAATTTTGCAAAATGTTTTAAGAAAGATAAACGCACATCGGCAGTTGCACCATTTCTGTGCTTTGCAATAATCAGCTCCGCCTGATTTTCTGTTGAGGTTTCCTGTCCTTCTTCATCGTTATCCCAAACCGTAATTTTATAATACTCCGGTCTGAAAATAAAAGATACAATATCCGCATCCTGTTCAATTGCTCCGGATTCCCTTAGATCGGAAAGTTGAGGTCTTTTTCCCGGACGTGTTTCTACACTTCGCGAAAGCTGCGAAAGTGCAATTACCGGAACATTCAGTTCTTTGGCAATGGCTTTTAAAGATCGTGAAATCATGGAAATTTCCTGTTCACGGTTTCCACCTCCTTTTCCGCCGCTTCCGGCTGTCATCAGCTGAAGGTAATCGACCATGATGAGCCTTACACCATGCTGCATGACAAGTCTTCGGCATTTTGCACGGAAATCGAAAATGGAAAGTGATGGTGTTTCGTCAATGTATAATGGTGCGTTTTCCAGTTCAGAAACATTAGAGAACAGTCTTTCCCACTCTTCATCGTCCAGTGTTCCTTTTCGGAGTTTTTCTGATGAAATTCTTGTTTCGGAAGCAATCATCCTTGTGATAAGCTGTACCGATGCCATCTCAAGCGAGAACAGAGCCATAGGAATTTTATGTCCCACTGCAATATTTCTTGCCATCGAAAGAAGAAATGCTGTTTTCCCCATCGCAGGACGTGCTGCAATAATAATAAGGTCGGAGTTTTGCCATCCTCCGGTTTCTTTATCCACATCGCGGAATCCGGAAGGAACTCCGGAAAGTCCTTCTTTGTCTTTTAAAGATTTAATGGTATCGATTGCCTGTTTTACCAGTGAATTGGCGGTATCGAATCCTTTTTTAATGGTTCCGTTTGTGATCTCGAAAAAAGACTGTTCAGCTTTATCCAGAAGTTCAAAAACGTCTGTAGATTCTTTATAGGAAGCGTCAATTACGTTTGCCGAAACATTAATTAAGCTTCGAAGAATATATTTTTCAAGAATAACGCGGACGTGGTATTCTATATGGGCAGAAGAGCTTACTCCCATCGTAAGATCGATGATGTAGCTGTCTCCGCCGGCTGAACTTAATTTTCCTTCTTTTTTAAGCTCCTGAATAATCGTCATTAAATCGACAGGCTGGTTGCCTTCGTATAATTTTAAAATGGTAGAAAATATGACCTGATGTCTCGGATCGTAGAAAACTTCAGGGGTAAGCAAATCGATGGAATGATCGAGCCCTTTTTTATCAATTAAAAAAGTACCAATCACCAATCGTTCAAAATCTAATGCATTGGGAGGCATTTTCCCGTCTGCAATGGAGAGTTCTTTTGCAAAATTTCCGTTCGTCAAAGAAGATAATGTTTCTTTCTGCGCCATAATAGTGCAAAGATAGTTTTTTTGAAAAGCAAATGAAACGGAGTAACTAACAAAAAATTGTGGATAACTTTTGAAACCGTTATTCAGAAAGGCTTTGCAAAGAGAATAAAAAAATCACCCCAAAAATGAGGTGATTTAATGTTTTGAAAATCAGATTAAATGATTACTGGATGTTTTTTACCAATACCCAACCGCTGTATTTCGTTTGTGTATTATCCTTATCATTTTCTGTCCACGTTATCGTGTACCAATAAGTTCCTGTAACGATTTTCTTACCACCGGAAGTTCCGTCCCATGTGTAATTTCTGATTTTGTCTGCTTTGTAAATCATATTTCCGTATCGGTCGAAAACCGTGAAAACCAAATCTTTTTTATATGCTAAAGCAGAATAATCGATATAATCGTTTTTGTTATCTCCGTTTGGCGTAATGGCATTCAGAAGATTCGGAACGGTTACCTGAACACTGATCGGGCTACAGTTATAGGCATCTTTTACGTACGCTTTATTTTCACCTCTCGGAAGACCTGTGAAAACATTGGAATCCTGCCAGTTTACTCCGTCGATAGAATATTTATAAGGCGCTTTTCCTCCTGTTGCATTAATTGTAAATGAATCATTGTTGATGTCTATACTTGTAATTACAGGCTGTACTGAAGCGGTAACCTTCACCTGCTGTAATGTCCAGCATTTTCCTGTTTTCAGTTTTACCGTGTAGATTCCTGCAGAAACATTTGTGATAGACTGAGTCGTTGCTCCCGTGCTCCATTCATAGGCATCAAAACCAGGTCCTGCGTCCAACGTTGTTTTATCTTCAATACAGATGATCTTATCTTTAAGAACGGATGATTGTACCGGAGGTAAAACTTTCAGGTTGATTTTTGCAATGGCATAACAGTTTTCTATGCTGATTACTTTTACATAAACTACGGCTGTTGTTGAAATATATGTTGTAGGATTTAAAATTTCATTAATTCCTGCAATAGCATCGGTCTGCGTTTTGTAATATCTCTTGGTGTGTCCTGTCTGTGTTGTTACACTTGGTACAGTTAAATTAAATGAAGCAGTCGTTACATTAGATTCAATGTAGCATTCTTCAATAGAAGCATCATTTACCGTTACTACCGGATTAAATTGTAAAGTAATCTGGTTGTAACCTGTACATCCCTGAGGATTTCTCACTCTTACATATACTGTTTTCGGAGCTGCAGAAGTGTAGGCTGCAGGATTGGTAATTTCATTGGTTCCTGCATTAAGATCTGCTAAAGTAGGGTAGTATTTTTTTGTAACGTTTGTAGATGTAGGATAAACATCAGGAGCCGTTAGATCAAAAACACCAGTTCCTGCATTGTTGTTGTTACAAGCTTTTACAGTAGCCGGAACTACAGCAAGTGCAGGTAAAAACTGCAAAGTGATTTCTGCATTTGCAGTACATCCTTCATTGGTGGTAATCTTTACAAAAACTGTTTTTGGAGCCTGAGACGCATAAGCAGACGGTGTTGTAATTTCGTTGGTTCCTGCCGTAAGATCTGCCATAGTCGGATAGTATTTTTTCACAACATTGGTCGGTCCGTATACGTTTGCGGAATTTAAATCGAAATAACCGATTCCTGTATTATCATAATTACAAGAAGTAATCGTAGCATTATTTACAACAATATTACCTGATCTGAATTTGAATTTTCCAACCTGAAAACATCCGTTTATCGGGTTGGTCGGGTTATTCGGATCTACATATTTAAGTCTGTAATAATAGATTGTGGTAGCATTTACCATGATCGGCGTTGTAATAGGCGCCGTTCCTGTAATCGCATCATTACTTGTTAAATGATAAGTTACCGTGAAGTTTGGATTACCATTGATAATTCCTGTAGACAATGTGCTGAAATCAAACATGGTTGGTAAAGCACATTTTAAAATTTCGTTCGGATCTGCAGGGTTTGCAGCAGGTGTTCCCGGAGTAATGAACGGATTTGGCGTTAAAGCAGGATTGTTGAATGCAGAAGTTAAAGATGCGGTTCCTCCCCACGTTAAAGAAAATCCATACGGATTACTCGGAATATAATTATCAATAAGAAGATAATAAGTTTCTCCCGCAATTACGTTCAGCGGAGTTTCCCACTGGCTTCCCGTGATTGTTGAGCTTAATCCTGTAGGACCGCTGGTTCCGGAAAAGTTACATTTAATCGCGTTTCCAAAATCCCATGTCGCACAATTGATGTTGGGTCCGTAAACCGCAAAATCATAATCATAATGCGTTACACCCGGAACTGTATTTGGGGTGATGGTGAATTCTATAGTACCTGTTGTGGCAGCGGTAAAAACATACCATACAGAATAATGCTCATCGGCAAGACAGCTTCCTGAAGTGGCTTCCTGAACGGTTCCTGAACTGCTCGGATTATAAGAAATGTCTGAATTTCCACAAACAGGAATTGCCGAAATACAATCTGATTGCGAGAAAACCATTTGCGACAGGAATAAAATAGTCAGCAGTAATAATTTCTTCATTAGAAAGATTTTAAAAATATATTAGACTTTATGATGTGAAAAAAACCGCTTTTCCCAAGCGGTTTTTTTTATTTAATTTCTGGTGTTTATTCTCTGTTTTTAACCATTACCCATCCTGAGAACTTGAATGGTGTGTTTTTCTTGTCATTTTCTTTCCATTCTACGGTATACCAGTAGGTTCCGGTAGGTACTTTTTTACCATTGGTAGTTCCGTCCCATTTGTATCCGTTGAATTTATCAGCCTGACCAACTTTTACTCCGTATCTGTCGAAAATGCTTAGAACAAGACCTTGTTTTCCTGCTAAAGCAGAGTAGTCGATCACATCATTTACACCGTCTCCGTTTGGAGTAATCACGTTGATTAGGTTTGGAACAACTACAGTTACCGTAAGAGGATCACAGTCGTAACCATCTTTTACATAAACGGTATTGTCTCCTCTGGCAACATTTTCGAAAACGTTTGAATCCTGCCATTTGATTCCGTCTAAAGAATATTTGTAAGGAGCAGTTCCTCCGATTACGTTTACAGTTATTGTATTGTTTGTAATATCGATGCTGGAAATTACCGGCTGTTCGGAAGGATAAACTTTTACAGTCTGTTTTGTAACGCAGTTTCCTGTTTTAAGTTCAACCCAGTAAGTTCCTACGGTTACATTGTTGATTGCCTGTGTAGTAGCTCCTGTACTCCATTTGTACGCTGTAAATCCAGGTCCCGCATCTAAAGTTGTCTTATCTTCCATACAGATAATCTTATCTTCAAGTACGCTTGAATAAACTGGCGGAAGAACAATTAAAGTTACTTTTGCTACTGCATAACATCCGTTTCCGTTGGTTACTTTAATATATGCAACACCGTTCGGAGCAGTATAAGTACTAGGATTTGGAATAGCATTCGTTCCGTTGATAGCATCCGTAAGAGACGGATAATATGTTTTTGTTCCTGCCTGAGTAGTTACAGGAGCCAAAGTAAGATCGAAAGAAGCTAAAGCCGGATTGGTGTCGAGATAACAAGATCTTAATGTTGCATCTGTTACCACAACAACAGGGAAGAAGTTTAATGTAATTTTTGCAATATCAGAACAGCCTAAGTTGGTTGTAATTTTTGCATATACATCTCCTGTAGACGATGTGTAAGCTGCAGGATTCAAAATCTCATTGGTTCCGTTATTGGCATCTGCAAGCGTTGGATAATACTTTATAACGTAAGTGTAATTCGGGTTAGGTGTGTATAAGGTTGTTGAGGTAAGGTTATACACGGCAACCCCGTTATTATTGTTGTTACACGCCGTTAAACTGGCATTTGTTGCTTTAAAGGTAACATCTTTAAACTTGAATGCATTAACGTTGAAACATTTATTAGTCGGGTTATTAGGATTCGTTGGATCCTGATAACGAATTGTATAATAATAGGTACTGGTTGTATTTACAACAATTGGAGAAGTAATCGCATTGGTATCCGCTAAAGCATCATTAGATGTTCTGTAATATTTTACATAAAAGTTAGGGTTACCGTTTACAATATTGGCACTGTTAGTCTGGAAATTGTAAGGTGCTGTAATATCACATACTTCGATGATTCTAGGATCTGAAGCGGTAGCTCCCGGAATTCCGATAGGATTGAACGGGTTAGGCTGAATCGCAGGATCGTTGAACGGAGAAGTTAATGTAGCCGTTCCTCCCCAGGTTAATGAAAAAGCCATCGCAGCATTTGCTCCGGACCAGTTATCAACAATAAGATAATAGGTTTCTCCCGGAAGAACATTCAGTGCAGGGCTCCACGCTCCAGAGTTTCCTGTAAGACCTGTCTGTAATCCTGTCTGGTTTGGAAAAGCCTGCGCACCTGCGTAGTTACAACGAATCGGAGCACCTTTTGTACCACAGGTTTTATTAGGTCCGTATACGGCAAAATCATAATCTGCGGTATAAGGAGCCTGAGGAGAAATCGTAAAAGTTAAAGTTCCGGCTGTTGCCACCGTAAACTCGTACCAAACTGAGTAATGTTCGTTTGCACTCAGACAGCTTCCGTTGGCATTTACCTGATCGTCCACGATTCCCGGGCCCGTGGGAAAATAAGAAATATCTGAGTTTCCACATACTCGTATTGCAGAGGCGCAATCGGACTGTGCAAAAAAGAATTGTGAAAAAATTAATAGTAATATAAGGTAGATTTTTTTCATAATAGTAGAATTTTATCTTGATTATGATTATTTAAGAATAGAAAGATAGTAGTTAATATCTTCTTTCCCCCAATTTGGGTCAAGATTGGATTTTTTACTATACGTTTTAAATTTATTTAAAGCAGAATTGAAATAGGTTTTTGCCAGTTCTTTATTAGAATTAAATGCAATTTCGCCTTTTATCACATCAATTCTAGGATTGTTTTTGTCTTCAGATTCTGCTTTAGCAAGATATTCGTTTGCTTTAGCCAAATGAGCAGCACTGTCCGCTGAATTATTTGATGCTTTTAATACATAAATTTGAGACAAAAGAATATTGGCTTCCGCATTATTAGGATTTTTCACAAATACCCCTGAAAGATATTTTTCTGCCAACCCGGAAGTTTCATCAATATTTTGCGTATTTCCTTGTCGCTGAGAGCTGATTTCACTTCTTACCAATGATAAAGCAGTGTAATAATATGCTCTCCAGTCTTCTTTTTTTGTTTCAGTACCTCTGGAAAGGGTATTTACATATTTCATGAAATAATCCTTAGACTGCTGAAAGTCTTCAGATTTTTTAGCAGACTCTAATTTTGCAATCTGAGTCTCCAGTCCTTTCTCAGCGGAGGTTTGTGCAAAGCCATAGGCAGCCACCACTAAAGAAAAGATAATAGATAGTTTTTTTACCATAATAGAAAATATTTTATAGACAAATATAAAAAATTATTAACTTTAATTTGAAGTTTTTAAGATTTATTTAATAAAAACGTGTATATTGCCCTAATATTGCATTTTTCTCAATTTTGGATTGGTCGCCCCGACAATCACTGCAATCAGCACCGTCATGGTTCCTCCGAAAACTACTGAACGGACAACTCCCAGTAATTTTGCAGATAATCCGCTCTCAAACTGTCCCATTTCATTGCTCGACATAATGAAGATTGAGTTTACGCTCAGTACCCTTCCTCTGATGTTGTCCGGCGTTTTCAGCTGAACAATCGTTCCTCTGATTACTACGGAAATTCCGTCCAGCATTCCGCTCATCACAAGGAAAAGAAATGAAAGCCAATACAGATTCGAAAGCCCGAAACCGATAATACAAAGCCCGAAACCTGTAACCACGCCAAGCAAAATCTTACCCTGATTTTTTCTTAACGGAATCACCGATAAAATGGTGATGATGCACATCGACCCGATATCAGATGCGGCATTCAGTAATCCGAATCCTTCCGCTCCTACCTTCAGAATATCCGTTGCATACACCGGAATCATCGCTACCGCACCTCCGAAAAGAACGGCAAACATATCCAGACACAGCGCTCCGAGAATTTCTTTCGTCTTAAAAATATACGAAATTCCTTCCCGCATACTATCCATAACGTTAATATTCTCTTTTTTGTATTCGGAATGTTGTTTTTTTAACTGAAAAAAGAATAATGAAGCCAGAAAGATTAATGAAATGATGACAACCAGCGTCCATTTTACGCCAAAATAGCCGATCAGAAAACCTCCGACAGCATGTCCGCAAACGGAAGAGATCAGAAATGTTGCCTGATTTAAGGTAACGGCATTTGGAAGATTTTCTTTTTTTACAATTTTAGGAATCATCACCGGAATAATGGGGCCGATGAAGGCTCTCGCAATACCGGTAAAAAAAATAACACCGTAAATAAAGTAAGTGATCTCATGTCCCGAAAAATGCATTTTAACATTAAAGAAAGCAGGAATCAGCAAAAGGCTGATTAAAAAAATGTAGACGTAATTACAGATCAGAAGCAACCGTTTTTTTTCATTCATATCGATAACATGACCGGCGTACAAAGCGCAGCTTACCGCGGGAATTACTTCCGAAAGTCCGATTAAACCGATTGAAAAAGGATCTTTTGTTAATTGATACACCCACCATCCGAGTAAAGTAGCGAGCATTCTGAAAGCCAAAACGATAAAAAATCTTCCGGTAAGAAGGTTTCTGAATTCGACATTTTTCAATGTCTGTAGCGGGGTAAATGAAATCATCCGACAAAAATAGCCTCAAATATTAACTTGAGGCTATTGTTATCGTCATTTTTTAAATGAAAAATTAAATGAGACTTAAAAGATAAAATCTATTTTAGTCTGCTCTTGAAGCACTGAACACCAAAGCGGCAACTCCCGCTGCTCCGATAATGGTGGCTCCGGTTGCAATTCCTGCTTTTCTGCTGTCTCTTACGGCAGCAACATTGGCTTTAGGAATGGTTACTACTGTACTGTCTTTCTTTCCTTTCGTTCCGATAAGATTATCTCCTTCCACGTTACGGAATAACATTTTTTGATTTTTGGAACCATCTCTCATCATTACAGTATACACTTTTCCTGCCTCCAGATTAGAATAATCATTTTTAGCAGTATCCATACTATATTTTGTGGTTGCACAAGATGAAATTACAAATAACGACGTCAATAAAGATGATTTTAAAAGTACAGATGCTTTCATTATTATTTTTTAGTTTTCCAAATTTATAATTTTTTTCGAATATACGTTTCCGGAATCAAAAAAATGTGCTTAAAGTTTATAAATTTCTAATAAATCGGCGATTTTTCTGTCATTCGCAAGTCTTGGCGTTTTGTTTTGTCCGCCCAGTTTTCCCTGAGACTTTGCATATTCGTGGAATGCATTTTTCTTCAGAGCTGTGAGGTGAAGTTTCTGCAGAATATTTCCCGAAATTAAATCATCATAATAGCTATTGCGCTTTCTGAGCTGTTCATCAAGCTCACTTTTAAACAAATCCAGATTTTCCGGTTCTTTTTCAAATTCAATAAACCACTCATGATAGGGAAGTTCTTCATCGGGATTTACCTGTGGTGCAAGATGAAACTCTGTAATCTGTGCAGGATATTTTTCCAGCGTGGCTTTCATGGCTTCCTCCACTTCAAAGGCAATCACGTGTTCTCCAAAAGCAGAGGTAAAATGTTTCGTTCTTCCGCTCACGAGAATTCTGTGCGGATTTTTATCTATAAATCTCACGACATCTCCAATGGAATACGCCCAAAGTCCTGAATTTGTTGTTAAAATTAAAGCATAATCTTTATTCAGTTCAACATCCTTTAAGGTCAGTCTTTTTGTGCTATGTTGATCGGGGGCGATGCGCCCGTATTCTTCCAGAGGAATAAATTCATAGAAAATTCCATGATTGGTTAAAAGCAATAAGCCTTCCTTCGTATAATCATCCTGAAACGCAAAAAAACCTTCCGAAGCCGGAAATGTCTGTACAATATCCACTTTTCCTCCTAAAAGTTCTTCCATTTTGTCGCGGTAGGGTTCGTAATTAACGCCCCCCGTAACAATCAACTGAAGATTAGGGAAAATCTGTTTTATTTTTTTGCCGTGTTTTTCAATCAGCTTTTCAAAATACATGATCAGCCAGGGTGGAATTCCGGAAATCAGCGTCATATTTTCTTTTTCCGTTTCCTCTACGATTTTATCCACTTTGGTTTCCCAGTCTTCAATGATGTTGGTTTCCCAGCTTGGAAGTCTGTTTTTCTGCAAATAATCGGGAATATGATGGGCTACAATTCCGGAAAGTCTTCCGGTTTTTATTCCGTACACTTCTTCCAGTTCAGGACTTCCCTGTAAAAAGATCATTTTTCCCTGTACAAAATCGGCGTTGTTTTTTTTTGCTATATAATGAAAGAGTGCACTTTGGGCTCCTTTTACCTGAAAAGGCATTCCTTCTTTAGAAATCGGGATGTATTTAGATCCTGAAGTGGTTCCTGAAGTTTTGGCAAAATATTCGGGAGTATCGGTCCAGAGAATATTTGCCTGTCCTTTTTTTACCCTTTCGATGTAAGGTTTAAGATCCTCATAATCCGAAACTTTTACACGTTCCTGAAAATCCTTTACCGTTTTGATGTTTTCAAAATCGTGCTCTCTTCCGAAAAGCGTTTTTTTTGCCGTTTCCGTTAAGGATAAAAGAAGCTTTTCCTGATCGCTTTCCGCATTTTTTTTGAACTCTTCTGCTTTCCGGACGTGGTTTTTCGCCCAGATCAAAGCTGCATATTTCTTTAGGAAGTTTACCATGGTTCAAATTTATAAATAACTGAACAACTGGCGATCATTTTCAGAAAATAAGACACAAAAAAACCGATGAATGAGTGTGCATCGGTTCTTCGAAATTTGATTATGAAAATAACAACTAATAATGTTGAGTTTACTTGTTTTCTTTGTATCTTTTATCAGGAGTACCGTCCTTTTTCAGTTTTTTGTTTTCCTTGTATCTTTTGTCCGGAGTTCCGTCTTTTTTCATTTTTGCTGCGGTTGGTGCTGTTGCAGGTTTTACGGTAGCAGCCGGAGCCGTTTTAGCCGGTTTTACTGTTTTTACCGTCTGAGTTTTTGTGGCAGCAGCCGGAGCCGTCTGTTGAGCGGAAGCAAGTCCAAGTCCTAGAACAATAGACATTGCGGTTAAAAATTTTTTCATAGAGAATTTGTTTGTTTTGTTGAATCAAAGGTAGAGAAAAATCTAACTGAAAAATCTATTTTTTTAAACTTAACTAAAGTTTATTACAGCTTAAAAAAAGATTAAATGGTACATTTGATATGATGAACAGGAACACGCAAAATACTCTGATCGTGATTGTCATTATCGGACTAATGATCTTTTATAAACCTCTGTATAAAGATGAAACCTATGAAGAAAAAATTGAAAGAACAGGGATAAAATCTGTTGTTTTAAGGAAGTCTGTTAATTACAGTAATCACGGAATTCATTCCATTGTTTATGAAAAAGACAGTATTATGATTTCTGACAGTTGGGATCACTATATAAACATCGGAGATTCAATCATCAAACCTGAAGGTTCTGCAAAAATGATCATCAAAAATACAGATAAATATATTGAGTTTGATTTCAATAATCCGGGTTTACTTCCGCTGCCATAAAAAAACCTGCTTTCTCCGAAGAAAAAGCAGGTTCTAACATATGTATGAAAAGTTGGTTTATCGGGTACAGTTGGCTGTCCAGGTTTTTCCATCTTTTATGTATAAGATTTTCAGATCGTTATTATCAATTCTGATATACGATGTTGCGGTAGATCCTACCATAACCAGAGTGTTGTCCCCCTGTTTGTTAAATTCTACTCCGTTAAGATCCGGAATTCCGTTTGAGAAGGCAAAGTTGTACTTTGTACCGCTTGCAATTTTTGTTACAAATACACTTCCGTCATTGGAGCTGATGTTGTTGTCGCTGTCGTTATAACCGACGCTGCCTTTATAGGTTCCTGCGAAGAAGTCGTTGTTAGCCGGATCATCATCATCGCTGCATGATACTGCCGTGACTACAAAGAATAGTAATAGGAATGCTCCTAAAATTCTGATTGCTTTTTTCATAATAATATTTCTTTAGTGGTTGTAGAAGGACACATTCAAACGCAGTGCCATGTGGTAGGTATAAAAATTTTTTAACTTTATATTTGAAAAATTAGCAAAAAATTAAGAGTTACAGCGATTTTAAGGAAAATGTGTGCCTGTAAAACTTTATTCAGCATCTTAAAAGAAAAATATTTATCCTTATCTTTGTAAGGCTTAAACGGTTTCGGAAAACTCCCGAAATCGCTTTTGTCGTTTAGACCAAATTATCTATGCAATTAAAAACC
This sequence comes from Chryseobacterium gambrini, assembly GCF_900156825.1. Classification (GTDB taxonomy): domain Bacteria; phylum Bacteroidota; class Bacteroidia; order Flavobacteriales; family Weeksellaceae; genus Chryseobacterium; species Chryseobacterium gambrini. The sequence goes on from NZ_FTOV01000003.1 coordinate 404,417, forward strand.
ATCAACGAAAAATTTCTTCCCGAACTGCTTCTGAAAGAATTCGGAAAAGAGATTTTCTTTCAACTGGAAAATAATCAACATATTTCTGTAAAAGGAAACGCAGGATCTTCGGTTTCTATTTTTGTTGCCGAGCTGTTTCTTACGCAGAAGAAAACCATTCTTTATATTCTTGATGATAAGGAAGATGCATTGTATGCCAATACGGAAATGGAAGATCTGCTGGGAAAAGAAAAAGTGCTTTATTTTCCCGCGACTCATCTGGAGCCGTATCAGGTTGAAAAAACGCAGAATGCCAATCTTGTCCTGAGAACCGAAGTTATTAATAAAGTTACATCCGGAAAATCTCCTCGCGTTATCGTTGCGTATGCAGGAGCGCTGTCTGAAAAGGTTTTAAAAAAGGAAGATTTTAAGGCGATTTCGCATCATATAAAAGTAGGCGATCAGCTGGATTTTGATTTTGTGGATGAGTTGCTTAATCATTACCATTTCCAACAGGCGGATTTTGTTTCAGAGCCAGGAGAATTTTCTGTAAGAGGGGGAATTGTGGATGTTTTCTCGTTCTCGAATGAAAAACCATACAGGATCACATTTTTCGGGAATGAAGTGGAAAGTATTAAAACCTTTGATATAGAAACCCAGCTTTCGATTGATAAGGTAAAAGAATTTCAGTTGGTTTCCAATATGAATTTTACGGTAACGGGAAGTAGGGTTTCTTTGTTGCAACTGTTGCCGAAAGAAAGTTTTGTAATTTCCAAGAACGGAATTGTGGGAATGCAAAGGTTGAAAGCTTTCTACGAAAAATCATTGGAAAAATATGAAACATTAAGAAAAGATATTGCGCACAGATCTCCGCAGGAGCTGTTTATTTCAGATCAGGAATTTCTTTTTGATTATAAAAAATTCAGAACCGTAGATTTTGGAAGCGTTCCTATTGAAGGACTGATTGAATTATCCGAAATAAAAATTGACCAGACTTCGCAGCCATCTTTTCATAAAAATTTTGAATTACTGATTGAAGATATCGAGGAGAAGCAGAATGCAGGTTTTGAAACATGGATTTCATTCTCCACCGAAAAACAGAAGGAAAGGCTGGAATCTATTTTTGAAGAGCTAGAACACCAGCTTCCGTTCAAAAGTTTTAAATCTGAACTTCATGAAGGTTTTGTGGATAACGATCATAAAATTCTGGTCTACACCGATCACCAGATTTTCGACCGTTACCAGAGATACAAAGCAAAAAATACATTTGCCAAGTCGGAGCAGCTTACCCTGAAAGATTTGATGTCGTTGAAAATTGGCGATTATATCGCTCACATCGACCACGGAATCGGAAAATTCATGGGACTGGTAAAGGTGAATAACGACGGAAAAATTCAGGAATGTTTTAAACTGACGTATAAAAACGGAGACTTATTATATGTAAGCATTCATTCTCTACATAAAATTTCGAAATACAACGGTCCGGAAGGAAGAGAAATTGTACTGAGTAAACTCGGATCGCCAACGTGGAAATCTTTAAAGCAGAAAACAAAAGCAAGGGTAAAACAATTGGCTTTTGATTTAATAAAATTATACGCTCAAAGAAAATCGGCAAAAGGTTTTGCGTACACTCCCGATTCTTATTTGCAGAATGAGCTTGAAGCAAGTTTCCTTTACGAAGATACTCCGGATCAGGAAAAAGCCACCATCGATGTTAAAAAGGACATGGAAGCAGATACGGTGATGGATCGTCTCGTTTGTGGAGACGTAGGTTTCGGTAAAACGGAAGTTGCGATTCGTGCCGCGTTCAAAGCGGCGACAGACGGAAAGCAGGTTGCTGTTTTGGTCCCCACCACGATTCTGGCGTTTCAGCATTACAGAAGTTTTAAGGAACGACTGAAAGATTTTCCGGTTAATGTGGCGTATGTGAACCGTTTCAGAACAGCAAAACAGAAATCTGAAACCCTTGCAGCTTTAAAAGATGGGAAAGTAGACATTATTATAGGAACGCATCAGTTGGCAAGCAGCTCTGTAAAGTTTAAAGATTTGGGATTGCTGATTATTGATGAAGAGCATAAGTTCGGAGTTTCCGTAAAAGATAAGCTTAAAACTTTAAAAGCTGATGTTGATACTTTAACATTAACGGCAACGCCAATTCCAAGAACCCTTCAGTTTTCTTTGATGGCGGCAAGAGATTTATCCGTTATTAAAACCCCTCCGCCAAACAGACAGCCTGTTGAAACACATTTGATTGGCTTTAGTGAAGAGATTCTTCGTGATGCCGTTTCTTATGAACTTCAGCGTGACGGGCAGGTTTATTTCATCAACAACAGGATTGAAAACCTGAAAGATATTGCAGGACTGATTCAAAGGCTGGTTCCTGATGCGAGAGTGATTACGGGACACGGACAGATGGAAGGAAAACAGTTGGAGAAGAACGTTCTGGATTTTATGGAAGGAAAATATGATGTTCTGGTTTCTACAACCATTGTGGAAAGTGGAGTAGATGTTCCGAATGCGAACACCATATTTATTAATGATGCACAGCGTTTCGGGATGGCAGATCTTCACCAGATGAGAGGGCGTGTCGGGCGAAGCAACAGAAAAGCATTCTGTTATCTTATTACGCCGCCTTATGATATGATGACTTCCGATGCCAGAAAACGTCTGGAAGCCATTGAACAGTTTTCGGATCTGGGAAGCGGTTTTCAGATTGCGATGAAAGATCTTGAAATTCGTGGAGCAGGAGATTTACTGGGAGCGGAACAGAGTGGGTTTATTAATGAAATGGGGTTTGAAACTTACCAAAAACTGATGCAGGAAGCTTTGGAAGAGCTGAAAGACGATGAGGAATTTGAAAATCTTTTCGAAAATGAAGAAGAAAGGAACAAATTGTTTAAAACTACAAAAGACGTTAATATTGATACCGATCTGGAGCTGATGTTGCCGGACTGGTACATTTCAAATACTGAAGAAAGATTACTGCTTTACCAGAAACTTGCGGAAATTGATAGCGAAGAAAGTCTGACGAAGTTTGAATCTGAACTGATCGACCGCTTTGGGGAACTGCCGAAAGAAGCTGTAAATCTATTAAAAAGTGTAAGCTTAAAATGGCTTGCTGCAGATATAGGTTTTGAAAAGATTGTCATGAAAAACGGTGTGTTTCTTGGATATTTTCCGGGAAATCCTCAGGATAAGTTTTATCAGACCAATAAATTTAGAACCATCATTAATTATTTAACGAAAAATCCTAAGGAAGCACAGCTTAAGGAAAAGACTGGAAAGGAAGGCAATCAGCTGATGATGAGAAAGGATAAAGTAGGGAATGTGGATGAGGTAAATGATCTTCTGAAAACAATTCTGAAGAGTGAAGTGTAATTGATCGCATTACCTGATATATTTTGCCGTGTTGTTGTACAATGCGGCATTTTTTATCCGTTATTCTGAAAGATAACTGACAGACAGTGCTTTACAATGGCAATGTTAAAGAAACTTAACATTAAAAAAAGATTAAAAAATATACCGGATGACATGATTTTTGTCGTGTTTTTGTTTTTCTTACTGATCGAAAAAATTGGATTAAAAAAGGGATTTATTTTAGTCTTAAAAATTTATAAACCCTTCTATTTATCACTGTTTGTAGATAAATTTTTTAATTGGTAATTGTTTTTCCGGTTTATGTAACTGTTTTTATATTAATGAGATATATTTTTTTTGAAATACTGAGATTTTCATAAAAATCAGCCTATCTAATTCCTCAGTTAGAGACATTAATATAATGTTTTATTCAAAATAATGCCAATCCTAACAGTTGTTAGTAGTAATAATTCTACTTTTTATTGAATGCTCACTATGTCGTAATTAGTTAATTTCTATCGGCTTACATTTTTCAACTCTACTTTCTGTGTTGTTTTTTATTTATCTTTGCAGTCCCTTATTATGAAAAAAACTATATATAGCTGTGTAGCCGGATTGTTATTTTCTGTTACGGCTTACGCTCAGGTGGGAATTGGTACAAGTACCCCCAATGCTGTTCTCGATGTAAACGGGAAAACCACCTTAAGAAAAGAATTAAGAGTAGGAGGTACTTCTACTACGCTGGGTAATCCCGGTTTGAACGGACAGGTCCTGGTTTCTCAGGGTGAAGGTCTTGCACCAAACTGGAGATCGATCAATGTTACCTTTATGGAAGAAGGTCAGTATAAACTCATCAACTCGTATTTATCTTCCGATCAGGTGGGAATCAGTACGCTTTCTAATGGTGTTGCTGCAGACGGAATTTATAAAAATTCTGTCGGAAACGACATTACAGATGTTGCGAACGGGAAGTGGGTAAAAATTGCCGGTCTTGAGAATAATTTCACCATTAAAAACGGAAGAAACAGGCTCACGTATCAGTTCCAGACAGGAATTGAAATGAAGGCTCCGGCTGCTACGACTTCTCAGAGTGTTACTTTTGCCTGCGGTATATTCCGAAACAATAAGCTGGTTGCGGTACGTCCGGATAAAATTACTTCCAACAACAATACCGAGAAAGGAGGTTTTCAGGATTATATCTTCACGCTGAACTATACGGAGCAGAATGTTCCTGTAGGTACACAGAAAATTGAGGTTGCCTGCAGAAAAATTGAATCTTCAGATGTCAATACTCAGTTTACCATCGGAAAAAATATCTCGAATTCAAATTCAATTTCCAACGCATTCAATCTTGAATCCGATTTTAAAGTGGATATTATTGAATATGTAACGTATAAAAGTAACTAATCTCACCAATGAAAAAAATATTTTTAATTTTCTGTATTTCTGCAGGAATTCTATCTTCTGCGCAAATTGGTATCAAAACTCCGACTCCAAAATCTACCCTTGATGTAAATGGAGATGTTAATCTCAGAGATAAATTGTCTGTTTTCAATCCTACAGATAACAGTATTTCTCAGGGAAATAACGATCAGATATTGGTTTCTCAGGGAGCAGGAAATCCTCCAATATGGAAATCACTCCGTATTCCGGAATATGAACCGAATAAATTTTATTTAATTTTTAATAATTCCTTTTCAGATAAGACAGGGGTTACATTTTCCAGTACAGAAGAATCTAGCAACGGTGCAAGCAGATCTACGACTCTTGTAAAAGATACAAATTACAACAGTCTTAATCAGTTTAAAAAAATAGCTTCTTTATCGCAGCCATTCTTTGTATACAGTACAGAGAGTAAAACATATTTCCAGTTTGAAACGGTGGTTCAGGCAGATTTTCCGGCAAATACTTCTCCGGATATTTCCATAGATTATGCCTGCGGAATTTTTGTAGACGATAAACTGGTTAATCTCAGACAGAGAAATCTGAAGGCAAGTAGCGCATCCAGCACATTTATTACCCATAACCAGATCGGGATGGTACAGAATCTTTCAAAAGGACAGCATACGGTAAGTGTGGCGTGTTCCAGATTAAAATCTTATAACACTTCGGCAAATTTAGGTATTGGAATTAACGTAGCGAGCAATATTGACAGCTTTATTACCCAGTCTTCGCTTAAGGTAGATGTTTATGAAATACCACAAGTATTTAATTCAATTTTAAACTAAATCATGAAAAAAATAGCTTTAGTAATATTTTCTGCATTCTCAATAGGATATTATGCTCAAGTCGGTATAAAGACCACAACTCCTGTAGGTTTGCTTGATATCAACGGGGATCTGAACGTCAACAGAGAGATGAGAATGGGCGGAACAAACACTGTAAAAGGTTCTGCTGGAGTAGCCGGAACAATGTTTCATAATAATTCTGAACTTGGGGTAAATGACTGGAAGAGCATAAAAATTGCAGACGGACAAGGGAGTATGGCTTTATTTTCCATGAATACCGTTTCGGATCAGACAGGAGCTACTTTTAGCGGTGCTAATGGTTCTACTTCTCCTTATGCGGAAAATTCAGCAATTAATTCTAACTGGGTGGTACTTACAGGGACTCAGGATACGTATTCGGTAACCAATACAACCAATAAAGTAGTTTTCACGTTTCAGACTACGGCACAAAAAACCAATAATTCGAATTCTTCTTCAGGATTTGCCTGCGGAATTTTTGTAGATGATGTTTTAAAAGCTGTAAGAACCGATGTTTTGATCGGGACTGACGGTTCTTATAAAATCTATAACATGAACGCAACGCTTACGAATGTAACTCCGAAAAACAATTATAAAGTGAAGGTTGCCTGTACAAAAAGGAATCTGAACAGCGGAACTCTGGGAATAGGAACAGCAGTGAATACCAACTTTCTGAATTCCGATATGTCTCAGTCTGTTTTAACAACGTCTGTTTTGCAGCCTTATTAAAAACAGATTATTTTTCATAAATTAGAATCTAAAAGCGAAAGTTTTTAGATTTTTTTATTTTAAAGTGATATTTATTTAATGATTTTAAGGCTCTGATAGGAGAAAATAAATTATATTTGACGGCATTAAAAATTAATAATATGACCAAAAATTACATCCTGTCCACTTTTGCTGCAATTGCCCTTGGTTTTGTAGTTTCTTGTGACAATACAACGGAAGATCCACCGAATCAGAACAAGAATACAACATCCGGTACTACGATTACAGGACCCAGAATTTTATCTAAAGTAAACAATGGGACAAAAGATCTGGAGGAATATGTAACTACTGGAGGCGCACTTTCTCAGGTTTTTATCAGGGATGCCGGATCCAGCAATACGCTTACTTCTACCGTAACCTATTCAGGAACCACTATTTCTCAGATAAAAATTCAGGATAATGTAACTCCGCACGTTACGGATAATACATATGCACTTACGTATACAAGCGGAAAATTATCCGCTTTTACAATGGATCAGACCGTTATGGGAGTGGCCAATCACAGTGATTTTACAGTATATTATGATGCGAACGGAGCACTGTACAGGATTGTTGAGAAGAAAAAAATGGCAGGAAGTACTTCCTATACTCATTATACGGAACTTAAATTTACCTTTTCGGCAAATAATATCGTAAAAGCAGATTACACCACGATGTTGATGAGCGGAGGAACTCCTACAGCTTCCACAGCATCTACCACTTCTTACCTGTATGAAAATTACGATACTAAAGTGAACCCTTACACTACGCTTCCGAAGGAATATTTTATGGTATCTTCCACTATGACGCAGCTTAACGCTTATATGCTGTCTTCCAACAATGTAGGGAAAGTTACGATACAAAATCCTGCAGGAGCTGCCATTTCTTATCCTAAAGGGTATCTGTATGATTCACAGAATTATCCGGTTTCAGATCAGAGTCAGACAATTAAATACATCTATAAACCGTTATAAGAAGAATTATCTTTTAATAGTTTTATGATAATATGAATAAAAACGTGATTTTTATTCAAAAAAAAATTATATTTGTGAAAAAATAAATAATCCCCTATTGGAATGAAACGACTTTTTTATTTTGTTTTACTATTGGTAGGTATTTCTACAATTCATTCTTGTAAAGATTTATTGGATGAAGACGGAAATCCTCTGGTGGATATTAATGACAATACAAGACTGAATGGTCCGAGAGCTTTATACAGAGAGATCACAGACTCAGATACTTTAGCAACCTACTATTACAATGGTCTGCAGTTATCGAAAGTAGTAACAGACAGTATGAACTCTACTACAGATTTAGCATGGAGCGGAGACAAAGTAAGCAGAATAGATTTCAAAGGATTTTTGGATCTTAACGGAAACGGAAAATTAGATAAAGACAGTGTTATCTTTACACAGCAATTTACTTATGGAAGTACAGGAAGAATAGAAACCATTTCAGAAAATAGATCTTTCTTCAAGAGAAGTACTACAGCTCCATATACTCCTTTAGTACCAGGACCACAGACGCTTTATAAAAAGACAAAGACACTTTATACCTTAAAGTATGCTGCGGCAACGGCTAAACTGGATTCAATTATCATGAGAAACGGACCTGAAGCTTCAGGAACTCCATTTGTATATACCTCTTATTCAAAAACAAAATATGAATATGCAGGAGATAATGTTTCTAAAGTAACAAGAAATTACGGGCCAATGGGTTCAACTGGTTCGTTTGGATCTCCGACAACTAAGCTAGGATATGAGTTTACAAACTATGATACGAAAATCAATCCGTTTACTTTAATTCCGAATGCGTACAAAATTTCAAGACTGTTATCCACGGAAGCGAATGATGTAAAAAGCTGGATTTTATCACCAAACAGCCCTCAGAGATATTCCGTTACGGATTTAGGAACACCAATTCCTACACCGGTTGTATTCTCCACGAATTACAACTACGATGCACAGACTTATATGCAGAAAGGATATGGTGTAAATTACATCTACAAACCATTGTAAAAAGTTACAATTAAAATAATAAAAAACTCAATCTTCATGAAGGTTGGGTTTTTTTATTTGAAATCCTTTAATTTTGCAAAAAATTTCTCAATGAAATATTTAATAGTCGGTCTTGGAAATAAAGGCGCAGAATACGAAAATACACGTCACAATATAGGTTTTAAAGTTGCGGACAAATTAGCAGAAACCATGGAAGTTTCTTTCAATACCACCAATTTCGGCTGGATGGCAGATGGAAAATACAAGGGAAGAAGGGTCTTGGTCCTAAAACCGGATACTTACATGAATCTTTCCGGAAACGCAGTTCGTTACTGGATGCAGAAAGAAAACATTCCTCTGGAAAATGTTCTTATCGTAACAGACGATCTGGCTTTGCCTTTCGGAACCTTAAGACTGAAGGGTAAAGGCTCGGATGCAGGACACAACGGCTTGAAAAACATCAACGAAGTATTGCAGACACAGAATTATGCCCGTCTGCGTTTTGGAATTTCTGCCGATTTCTCGGAAGGAAGACAGGTAGATTATGTTTTGGGAACCTGGAATGAAGAAGAAAATGAAAAACTTCCGGAAAGAATTGAAAAATTCTCCAAAGCGTGTCTGTCATTTGTATTCGCAGGAATCAACAATACGATGTCTGCATTCAACGGAAAATAATTCTCCTAAAATAATATGTCAAAAACCTCTGGAAATGGAGGTTTTTTGTTACTTGTACACCACAATATCTTTTATGATTTTCTTTTCGAAGAAGTTTCTTTCATTAAGCGTAAAACGATAATTATGTTCCTGCTCAAAAAATTCTATCGGAGTTACAGGAGCCGTGTCGGCTTTCCATTTAATCACAAAACTTACTTCATTTGGAGAATTTAGCTCTTTATCTGAAAACCTGAAAATTGTACTCGGAAGAGCATTTTCCTGATCTTCTTTAATGTCGGATTTTGCTTTCTTAAACTGAAGCTGCTTCATGTCTTTCAGCAATAAAGAAAAAGGCTTTCCAATGTATTTTTGCTTATTGGTTTCAAATTTTTTGGCATATCCTAAAGTATCCGAAACCGCTTTTTGAGCATGAAGATCTGTAATAAAAAACAAAATACAGGTTCCCCAGAATATTTTCATCAGTATTTTCATGAAAAGAATAAAATTTAATAATCAAAAGTAAGATTTTACAGGCTATTTTCTTTGACTATTTTTAAAAAATAACTGTTCAAATAAAAAACAAAAGACCACCGAAATCCGATGGTCTTTGCGATTGTACTCTTAAAGCTAATTTCCAATCAATTTATCTAAACTATAACATTTCTTATGCTAACCAGGTTACAACGCCTGTTTCTACATCATAATTGGCTCCTACGATCTTAATTTTTCCTTCTTCTTCAAGTTTTCTAAGGGTAGAACTTTGCTTACGGATATCATCAATCGCATTAATTACGTTATGCTGATTCAGTCTTTCCAAAAGATCTGCATTGGCAGAAGAGCGCTCTTCTCCTTCTTCAATAATATCGTTGATAATCGGGTTGAAATGATTGATCAGATGGTTGAGGTTATCCATTCCCAAACCTTCGATTTTTGCTGCATCAAGACCGCCTTTTAAAGCGCCGCATTTTGTGTGTCCCAATACTACGACAAGCTTTGAACCTGCAACGTTACAACCGAATTCCATAGATCCTAAAATATCCTGATTAACGAAATTTCCCGCAATTCTGATGCTGAAAATATCTCCCAATCCCTGATCGAAGATAAGCTCTGCAGAAGTACGGCTGTCGATACAGCTTAATACTACCGCAAAAGGCCATTGTCCTTCACGGGTTGCGTTTACCTGCTCCAGAAGATCTCTGTTAGCCTTTAAGTTATTTACAAATCTCTGGTTTCCTTCCTTTAAAAAGTTTAATGCTTTTTCAGGAGTAATCGTCGATTGCGTTTCGGATGTATGTGCTTTCATATAATTTTTATTAAATTGAATTTTTTAAAAGTATAAAATTTATTATTTTGAGCTTACATTGCTCTTTTATGCGTAACTAAAATGTGAGATTCTTCGTCTCTTTCATAATCTCTGTAAGACGTTTTAAATCCTAACAATTCAACCGTAATGTCTTCTTCTTTTGCACGGATATTGGCAAAATCCTGAATCATTTCCAAAACGTCGGTTGCGATGTAGGACGTTTCTCTTGCATCAATAATTACTTTAGAATTCGGTTGAATGTTTTTCAATGTTTTTTTGATAGCCGCTTTATTTAGGAAAGAAACTTCTTCCGCCAGTTTCATTTTTATTTCATCTGCATCATCCAGCTTTTCACGGCTTAAATAATAAGCTCTCTTCATATTTCCCTGAAGAATATAGAATACTGAAATAGCAAGACCTATTCCAACGCCTTTTAATAAATCGGTTGCCACAACAGCCACCACCGTTGCAATGAAAGGAATGAACTGAAACTTTCCTAAATGCCAGAAATGTTTAAACGTAGCAGGTTTTGCCAGTTTATAACCTACCATAATTAATACTGCTGCCAAAGTCGCCAGTGGAATTAAATTTAAAACCACAGGAATCGACAGAACGCAGATCAGCAATAAAATTCCATGAATAATGGTCGATAATTTTGAAGTCGCTCCCGAATTGGCATTTGCCGAACTTCTTACCACCACAGAAGTCATCGGAAGTCCGCCGATAAACGAACTTATTAAATTTCCGATTCCCTGAGCTTTTAATTCCAGATTGGTGTCGGTAATTCTTCTCTGTACATCCAGTCTGTCGGAAGCTTCAATACAAAGCAGGGTTTCAATAGAGGCTACAATAGCGATTGTTGCTCCTGCAATCCACACTTTCGGATTGGTGAATCCGTTAAAATCCGGCATCGTCACAAGATTTTTAAAATCATCAAAAGACTGGGGGACCGGTAAGGAAACCAAATGCTGGGTCTGGATTTCTAATGAACTTCCTGTCATTTTAAAGATCTGGTTCAGGATAATTCCTGTTACAACGGCAACCAAAGCTCCGGGAAGCATTTTAATTCTTTTAAGAGCCGGAACTCTGTCCCAGGTAATCAGAATCGCTACCGAAATTAAAGTGATGATAATAGCACCCGGCTGAATCGCTCCGAATAATTCTGTAAAATATCCGAAATTTAGACCATTGTCGAATATAGATTCATGTCCTTCATAATCCTTATCAAATCCCAAAGCGTGGGGAATCTGTTTTAGAATAATGATGATCCCGATTGCAGCAAGCATTCCTTCGATAACGTTATTAGGAAAATAATTGGAAATACTTCCGGCTCTTATAAATCCTAAAATCAATTGAAGCAATCCTGCAATAATTCCGGCACAAAGGAAAAGTTCGAATGCGCCAAGATCTGTAATGGCAGTTAAAACAATTGCTGTTAATCCCGCTGCAGGACCTGAAACGGAAATATTGGAATTACTGATGGATCCTATAACAAGACCTCCTACGATTCCGGCGATGATTCCGGACAAAGGCGGGGCTCCAGAAGCCAATGCGATCCCTAAACATAAAGGAAGCGCTACTAAAAATACCACGAGTCCTGAAGGGAAATTCTCCTTAATTCCTCCGATTAATGATGTTTTTTTCATGATGAAAATGCTGTGAATAGTGATCTGTTTTTATGAACAGACCGTTGTAAAGTTTGGAAAATGTAATTTTTAAAGCACGTGTTTATTCAATATCAATGGTATGACAAAGAATAGCTATCAAAAAAATCTAACGGTAAAAATTACGCTTCCGGAGGCGGAGAAAATATGGTAAGCAATGGAGACAGATGAAAAGAATCGTCTATCAGTACAAACGATCTGTCTTCCAGTGAGGGTTCATAAAACTTCAGATAATCGAAAACATCCAGAGTTTTAGGAAGTGTTTTTTCGTAAACTATAAAAGTTGAGGGGTGGGAATGTGGCTCTTCTTCATTAATTACTACATTGGTTCTTGTAAGATCCCAACTGAAAACTGCGGCAATACTCGGTAAAGCCGTAAAGTTGAGAAAAAACAGTAATGTAATAATACTCCAGAGTTTCATTTTACATTCTTTATATAAAAATTATTTGGTCTTTCTGCTCATTACCCAGTCTGAGCTGGTAAGGTTATAAATTTTCTGGATATCTTTTAATATTTTCTCAAAATCGATCTCCAGATCGATGATTTTTCCGGTTCTCAGATCGAAAACCCAACCGTGAACTACGGGATATTCCTCTAAAATATATCTTTCCTGTACACACGCCATTTTGATAACGTTAATGCACTGTTCCTGTACGTTAAGTTCTACCAGTCTGTCGTAGCGTTTGTCTTCGTCTGTAATAGAATCCAGTTCAGCCTGATGCAATCTGTATACATCACGGATGGTTCTTAACCACGGATTCAGCAATCCTAAATCCTGAGAAGTCATCGCTGCTTTTACACCTCCGCAGTTGTAATGTCCGCAAACAATAATGTCTTTTACTTTAAGGTGTTCCACGGCATACTGAATAACGGCTGTAGAACTCATATCCAGAGTATTCACCACATTGGCAATATTTCTGTGGACAAAAACTTCTCCCGGTTTGGCTCCCATCAGTTCTTCTGCAGTCGCGCGGCTGTCTGAACATCCGATGTAAAGATAATCCGGATGCTGGGTTTTGGCAAGATCATGAAAAAACTCCGGGTTTTCCGCGATTTTAGACTCTACCCATTTTCTGTTGTTTTCAAAAATAGCTTTGTACGACTGTGACATAAGAGCTTTTTAAAGGATTAATTATTTATTTGGTTTAAATTATTTTCAAAATCAATAGACCAAATCGATAATGATACAAAAATATAATTTTTGACCAGATTCTAAATACTTTTAACAAAGTTTAATATTAAAATATGCTTAAAATCATAAAAGAGGTCATAAAATTATGTTTTTTTATATGGTTTGATGATTCTATGATAAAATTACAAACAATTTGATGATGATAGCTAAAATATTTTTATTTATCAGATCTTATTATTAATATACCCTTCAGTTGCGTTTTCGGATTCATAAATTTTTGCCGGATTACCCATCACGACAGAATTTTCAGGTACATCAAAATTTACGTAGGCATTTGGCGCGATAAGAACATTGTTTCCGATGGTAATTCCTCCCACGATAACGGCATTGGTTCCAATCCATACTTCATCTCCAATGGCTGGAAATCCCTGATTTTTTCCGCGATTCTGCTGTCCGATGGTTACGCCTTGTGCAATATTGCAGTTTTTTCCGATTTTAGCATTGGGATTGATCACAAGACTTCCCCAATGTCCAAGATAAAAACCTTCCCCGATTTCTGTTTCGGGATAGATCTGGAAGCCGTACTTAATCTGATAATGTCTTAAAACGAGTTTCCAGAAAATATTCAGCAACGGCGTTTTTAGATATTGCTGGCTCTTTCTTAAAACATAAATAAAATGAAGGTTCGGATTGATGCATTTTGCCCAGATTTGAAATGGAGAAAGCCATTTTCCGCTTTCCCGGTAAAAATCTTTCTGAAGAATGGAATAGTTTTCTGCCATACCACAAATGTAATAATTCTACAGGTTTAAATTTTTAATCAGTTACAATTCATCCACAATAGAAACAATTTTGCTTACGGAATTTTTCAGATTAAAAGGCATTTCATAATTCATAAGTCTTTCCGAATATTTGTTGAAAAACTCAGGTTCAGATAATGCTTTCATCATTCCGTTATAAATTCCTTCTTCAGAATTTTCCACAATGAGACCCAATTCACCATCGTTTAACATTTCATTGGCTCCGGAAACGTCAGTAGAAATAATTTTCTTTTTCAGGGTAATGGCTTCAAAAAGAACAGTCGGAAAGCCTTCGTATCTTGAGCTTAAAATATAAAAATCAGCATTTTTAAAATAAGGATAAGGATTGTCTGTAAATCCTAACATGGTTGCTGTTTGATCAACACCAAGCTCAGATTTTAATTTTTTAATGTTTTCAAAATCATATCCGTCGCCGACGATTAAAACTTTGTGCTGAAAACCTTCATCCAAAAGTTTTTTATGAACTTTCAATAACCTGTCGAATCCTTTTTGTGGAAAAACAGTTCCGACTGAAATAAAGGTAGGAACATTCTGATCAAACTGATAGTTTATAACTGGAAGGTCTGCTTTGGCAAGAAACTCTTCGGTGTCTAAAGGATTGTAGATTTTTACAATTTTTTGTTTTTCAGTTTCATTTTTTGCCAGACTTTGGAAAAGCTGCTCTATCTTTTCAGAAATCACCATAATTTTGTCAAACCCAAAAAACTTACGGATCTCATCATCGGTATAGCCTTTCACCTGTGAAAGATCATTGTGAATCCAGACAATTTTTTTTGAACTTTTTAAAGGAGATCCTAAAATTTCATCCCGCATCCCATGAATGGCAGCAAACTCTATGTCGTACTGCTTATTCTTTAATTTACTCTTATAAAGAAGATTCGGAAATTTTTTAAGGATCTTTTCATGGATTACCCGCGCTGCTTTTCTGGGGATTTCATGAGGACGGTTGGTGGTAATCATTTCGCCTTGATGAAGATGCAGAATATTGATCCAACCGGGAACTTCAGGCAGATATTTTCCTGAATTCAGATTCAGCAGCAAATCAATCTCATACTTATCGGAAGGCAGATTTTTCAAAAAAGTCACCAGAACTTTTTCTGCTCCGCCATGACGCAGAGAGCCTATACGGATAAGAATTTTCTTTTTTTCAGCCATTTATTTCTTTACAGGTTTGTAAACATGAGGAATGTTTTCTTTAATGTAAGCTTCAAGTTTTGCTCTTTCAGGCTCCAGTTCTCTCGGGTACATTACATTGTTTTCCAGTGCTTTATCTCCATATTGTTCCACCGTACAAATAAATTTTGCCGGAGTTCCGGCATAAACAGAATTGTCGGGCATACTTGAATTGAGTACGGAACCGGCTCCCAAAATACAATTGTCTCCCATCTGTGATCCGGGAAGAAAGATGCAGTTGTTTCCTACAAAACAGTTCTTTCCGAGTTTTATCCTTCCGAAATTTCTTGCATCTTCATACTTCTCCATGCTTCGGATGACGTACATTGCACCATCATGGTTGATGAATTTGCAGCCTGCCGTAATTTTTGTCCTGTCGCCGATTTCAATTAAAAAAGGTTCTGAACCAAAATCAGGAGCTTCAACAAAAATTACATCTTTCCCCACCTTCAGTCCTCTCGCAACAGAAATTTTAATATAAATCTTCTGAATGATCTTTTGATAGGTGGTATGAATTTTCAGAATAAGACGGTAAAGGAAAATCATTGTTCTTTTTTTGCTAAATTAATAATGATATTTTCTACAGCATTAAAAATCTTCTGATTATCAAACTGTTCTTCAATATTGATGAGATTTTTCTTGATTTCGGCAATTAATTCGGGTTCTGTAAGAAATTTTTTCATCGATTCATACATCTCTTCCGTTTCATAATTGATGAGATAGCCTGTCTTTCCGTGTTCTATCATTTCAGGAATTCCTCCTACGTTGGTTGAAATAATTGGTTTTTGAAGGATCAGACTGTCGGCAATAATCAGAGGCCAGCTTTCAGATTCGGATGGAAGGATGAAAAAATCTGCATTTTTTACATGAGGATAAGGATTCATGGAAGAACCTAATAATTTGAAGCTTTCCGTCACACCAAGATCTTCTGTCTGCTTCTTTAAATTGTTCATTTCCTCGCCGTCACCGATCACGATAATATGATGATCAAAACCATCTTTCAGTAATCTTGCGTGCGCTTCCATGAGTTTATGAAAACCTTTTCGGCTGTGAAGTCTCGCAACAGAAACGAAAACAGGTTTGTTTGGTAAGTCAGGTTTAAAAGCTAAAGCTTTCTGTTTTAATTCATCAATAGGAATCGCATTTAAGATAACCTGATTTTCGGGAATTTTAAGATCAGGATAGGTTTCAATTAAAATATCCTTCGTTTGCTGAGATCCGAAAATAAAATAGTCAAATTGAGGAATCTGCTTTAAAATTTCAGGAACCAAAGGCTGAAGTTTCGGCAAAGTAATATCGGAGTGAAACCAGCCTATTTTCTTTGATTTTTTATTAACAGAATGGAGAACCGCAGAAAAAGCAGCGTAAGTAGGAGCTATTTCTACATCATATTCATCATTAAGAATTTTCTGAGCGATGGAAGGATTTCTCAAAGCATTCTGAAGTCTTAATTTTCTTTTTGCTAACTGTAGTTTTTGGATAAGCGGATTTTTTGAAAGATCTTCTCTGCCTTCTGTAAGATAAATTTTTCTTACATGAGTGGGAATTTCGTTTCTCAGCTCTCCCTGATTCATATTTAAACAGATCGTCATGTCGAATGTATCTTTGTTAAGATGATTCAACATACTTAAAACTACTTTTTCCACACCGCCCATTTCCATAGAACGATGCCTGAAAAGCACTTTTATTTTATTATTTTTCGTCATTAACTAAAGATTTGTTGAGCAAGTATGATCAGTTTCTTTTTAATTTTAAATGCAATGGAATTCTGATATTCTAAAAGTCTGTAGATTTCCTGAGAACTGTTGTACTCTTTCGGGATTGTCTTTCCGTTTATGGAAGATAATTTTCTGCGTTTCATGGTATTGAAAATGACTTTGGCAAAATATTCCCTTGATTTGGGGCGGTTGTCATTTTGAGAAATACCTCCGGAATGAAGCCTGTAAAGATAATTTACCTCGTTAATAAATTTTACCTTACCTTTTTCATACATTTTTAAATATAAATCCTGATCTTCAGCAATCTTCATTTCCGTGTTCATTTTTTCCGTCTGATTATAAATGCTCTTTCTGAAACACACGAAATGCACAATATTTACAGGGCAGTTGAAAAAAAACGGACTGTTATTAATAACCTGCTGAGCGATTTTAGGAACCTCCAGAATTTTCAGATTTTCATCACATTTTGCAAATTTGCTGTAAGTAAGGACAACATTTCGTTGCTTTTGAAAAATTTTTATGCTTGAAGAGAGCGCATTCGGTGTAATAGCGTCATCAGGATCTACAAAGCCGCAAATATCACCTTCCGCCAGTTCAATCAGTTTGCTTTTTGTGATTCCTACACCGCTGTTTTCTTCATTTCTGTAAATTTTAAAACGTTCATCACTGCCGGTTAATTTTTTAATTACCTCCACGGAATCGTCTGTAGAAGCATCATCCAGAATAATCGCTTCCCAGTTTTTATAATCTTGTGCTATAATAGAATCATAGCATTCTTTAAAGAATTTTCCATTGTTGTAATTGGCAATCAGAACAGAAAACTTCATCTTATTGTGTTAATAAATTTTTACAAAGATAATTATATCCTAAAGATAACAGAAAAATCTTTATTTTTGTGGCTTAAATTTAACACAGTGAGCGAAATATCCAGAGTTCTCAAAACGTTTATAGCCTATCTTAAAAGACCCGATCTTTACCCTGAATTAGGACGTAAAATTGTAAAAAATACCGTAAACCGGGGAAATGCTTTTAAAGGAAAAGAAAAAACAAATTCCTGGGCTGCATCCAGAGCGGTTTCTCAAAAGCAGGCGGTTTCTCAGCTTTTCGGGATCGAAATTGATCCTTTTCAGAAAGATTTCGCTGAAATTTTAAAAGATTCTGAAAGAAGACAGAATGAATGTCCGATTAAAATGGGAGGAGCGGGAGCTTTAGAACTGATTTATTATTCCTGCGAGTTTACCCATGCTAAAAATGCAGTGGAAACCGGCGTTGCGTATGGATGGTCTTCTTTGGCAGCATTACTTTCCTTAACTAAGAGAAACGGAACATTATACAGTTCGGATATGCCTTATCTGGCGCAGGATGGCGATCAGTATGTAGGATGTATTGTACCTGAAAGTCTTACCTCCAACTGGAAATTATACCGTTTTGCGGATAGAGAATCTCTTCCTAAAATATTTACCGATAATGCCTCTTTCGATGTTGTGCATTATGATTCTGATAAAAGTTATAATGGGAGATTCTGGGCTTACAACGAGCTTTACCTGCATTTGAGAAAAGGTGGAGTTTTCATTAGTGATGATATCGGAGACAATTCTGCCTATCAGGATTTCTGCGAAAAAAACAATATCGAAACTACAGTAGTAGAGTACGAAGGAAAATACATTGGTGTTTTTGTTAAATAAAAACTTTTAAGTGTATTTTTGATTCGTGAAAATTAGTCAGATTACATTTACAAGATTTCTTGCTGCCCTAGCAATTGTGATTTTCCATTATGGTGAAGGTTCTTTTGTCTATAAAATAAAATATATTTCGGAGATTTTTGCTAAGGCGAATATTGGAGTAAGTTATTTTTTTATTCTTTCGGGGTTTATAATGATTGTTGCGTATCATTCCAAAAAAAAAATAAATTACATTGATTTTTACCGAAACAGGGTCGCAAGAATTTATCCGCTGTATGTAATCGGACTTATTCTATATTTATTTACACGATCTCAGGAAACTGCTTTTTTCCCGATTATTGCATATTTGTCTGGTGTTCAGAGCTGGCTTCCCGGCAAAGCTTTAATTTTGAATTTTCCGGGATGGTCGATTTCTGTAGAGTTTTTCTTTTATCTGATTTTTCCTTTTTTGTATAATTATATTTACTCAAAAAATTATAAATTCATCTGGATTACTGCTGTTCTCATCTGGATTGCCACTCAGGTTTTTTGCAACTACTTCATGTTTTCCGGATTGTATGAAGGAAGATTTTCCAAAAGTCACGATTTTATTTCTTACTTTCCGTTATTGCATATTAACGAATTTTTAATCGGAAATCTCGCAGGAATATTTTTTGTTAAAAATTTTAAACAGAAAAACTATGACTGGGCGATATTTCTGGTTTTCAGTTTAATATTATTTTCCCTGCTGTTTGTACCTCTATATTATCATGATGGATTAATGGCTGTGTTTTTTGTTCCGCTGATTGTTTTAATCTCTCTGAACAATGGTTTTTTAACCAGAATAATGTCTATAAAGCCTTTGGAATATATGGGAGAAATCAGCTATGCCATCTACATTGTTCACATTCCTGTTCTGTTTATTTTAAGGTCGTTTTTGTGGGATTATTTCAGAATCTATGATAGAAGTATCATCTTTTGGATCTATATTCCTGTTTTAATAATTATTTCAGGCATTTTTTATCAATTGATAGAAAAACCCTGCAGAGATTATTTAAAGAAGATAAAATTCGGATAAAAATATTTACTTTTGTTAAACATAAATGAATAAATTATGACAGAAATGCTGTTCCCTTTTCCTATTTTCGTTCCTGATAATAGCTGTTTATCAATATATTCTGCATAAGTTTTTCTTAAAATCTTCAATTTAAAAGAATACTATGCTATTTAATTCTATTGGTTTTCTAATTTTTCTGCCAATCGTTTTTATACTTTATTGGTTTGTTTTTAATAAAAAGTACCAACATCAGAATGTACTTGTTCTGGTAGCAAGCTTCTATTTCTATGCCTGTTGGGACTGGGGATTTCTTTTTCTGCTGATGTTTTCTATCGGGCTGGATTTTGTTTCCGGTATTATGATCGAAAAAAGCAAAAGCAAAAAAGAATCCACATTTTGGTTAGCACTCAGTATTATTATAAATCTGGGCTTTTTAGGTTTTTTCAAATATTATAATTTTTTTATAGAAAGTTTTTCAGAACTTTTAGGAAGTTTTGGTTTCCACATCAATATCTGGCTGTTAAAAATAGTCCTTCCTGTTGGAATTTCTTTTTATACGTTTCATGGTCTTTCTTATGTGATTGATATTTATAAAAAGAGAATTTCTGCGGAGCGGAATTTTATAGATTATGCTGTTTTTGTAAGTTATTTCCCTTTATTGGTAGCGGGACCTATTGAAAGAGCAACCCACCTTTTGCCACAGATTCAGAGAAAAAGGACATTTAATTATGAACAGGCTGCAGATGGAATGCGGCAAATTCTCTGGGGCTTTTTTAAGAAAATGGTTATTGCAGACAATTGTGCGCCTTTGGTAAATGAAATTTTCGCACATTATCACACCGAAAGTGCCAGTAATCTGGTTTTGGGAGCCATACTTTTTGCTTTTCAGATTTATGGTGATTTTTCGGGGTATTCTGATATTGCTCTTGGAGTTTCCAGACTTTTTGGAATAGAGCTTCTGAAGAATTTTGCTTTCCCTTACTTTTCAAGAGATATTGCAGAATTCTGGAGAAGGTGGCATATTTCGCTTTCTTCATGGTTCAGAGATTATCTTTATATTCCTTTAGGAGGGAGCAAGGGCGGACTGATAATGAAGATCCGCAATACTTTCATCATTTTTTTAGTCTCGGGTTTCTGGCATGGAGCCAACTGGACATTTATTATCTGGGGCGGATTGAATGCTTTGTATTTTATGCCTCTTTTACTGATGGATAAAAACAGGCAAAATCTTGAAGTTGTTGCCATGGATAAATTTTTACCTTCTTTCAGGGAAATTTTTCAGATTTTAATTACCTTTTCTCTTACCTGTTTTGCATGGATTTTTTTCCGCGCGGCATCTGTTTCTGAGGCTGTTTCTTATATTGGAAAAATTTTTAATAAGACGATTCTTTCAGTTCCTCCTCATTTTCCATATAAAGTAATGGCTCTCATTGGAGTAATGCTTATTGTTGAATGGCTCAACAGAAGCCGCTTTCACGGTTTGGAAATTGAAAGATTTCATCCGTGGCTGAGAAGAGCTATGTACGCAGTGATTATTTTTATCATTTTCCGTTATGCTAATTTCGGGAATAATGAATTTATTTATTTTCAGTTTTAGTATGAAAAAATTTTTATTCAAATTATCATTTTATCTGGTAGGCTGTGCTGTCGTCTTGGCTGTTCTCGGCTCTTTCGCAGATGGAAATACAGACGATAATTATATGCATTTCGCAGTAGAAAAGCCTGAAAATATTATTTTGGGAGATTCCAGAGGTTCTCAGGCTGTTCAGCCGGATATTTTAGAAGGTAAGCTTCATAAAAAGTTTGATAATTTCGCCATCAATGTCGTTCAGTCACCTTACGGAAAAGTTTATCTGGAAGCTCTAAAAAGAAAAATTAAACCGAATACAAAAAATGGCGTTTTTATACTGACTGTTGATCCCTGGAATTTATCTGTCAATAAATCATTTGATGAGTCTAAAGATTTTCCGGAAAAAGAAAATTCTCCATTAGGAAATATGTACAGCTATGATATGTCGCCTAATTACGAATATCTTTTAAAGAATTATCCAAGAAGCTGGTTTAAAATTTTTAGCGAAAGAGAAGAATCGGGAAGATCCAATACTTTTTTACATAAAAATGGATGGCTTGAAGTAAATGTAAGCATGGAAAAAGATTCTGTACAAAAAAGAGCAGAAGCCAAGCTGAAATTTTACAAAGAAGATCTTGCTAAAACACAGAAAATATCTGCAAAAAGAATTCAGGCACTGGAAGATATGATTACATTTCTAAAAGATAAAGGAAGTGTATATCTTGTAAGAATCCCTGCTTCGGGTGAAATTATGAATGTTGAAAACAGATATAGTCCTGATTTCAGTCAACGTATAGAAAATATTTCAAAAAGATATCATGTTGTGTACTTTGATTTTTCTTCAAAAGCTGAAGATTATATTTACACAGACGCAAACCATATGTACGAAGAATCCGGAAAAGTTTTTACCTCACAGATCGCGGATTCTATACTTATAAATTCGAAACATTTAAAATAAATATTCTCTGAAATTGATATTGTAAAGTCCGGAGCGAATGCTTCTGTAGTCTGTAAAAAGATACTTGGTAATCATACCCCATTTTTTAAGCGTTGGAGCAAGAGCTATTTCGTAGCTTCTGTGTATTCTTTTGATGTGTAATTTTATATCTTCCGGAATGGTGTTTTCCTTCTGTGCCCATTCGTTTACTTCTTTCCACAGCAGAACCCGGGTTATGGCAGGATTTACTTTTTTAGAATCTACTGCTGTAATTCTGTTACTCTCGTGAACGCCTCTCATGGCAACCGCTTTATCCAGAATTCCCGGATAAAGATCAAGATAATAAGATAATCTGAACAAGAATTCTGTATCCTGATGAAGCCTTAAATGCGTTTTGAAAAAAGTATTGAGCTTTCTGACCATAGATTCTCTCCTGATCGTTAAACAATCGATACTGAAAAGCCCAAAGCTTCCTCTCATATTGAGCTGACCCGGAAAAACGTCTCTTGGATCGTGCTTCTTATAAACGGTAGTTAAATTATCCTTAAAAAGGCTGTAATACTGTTCTTTTGCTTTTTCAGAATAGTAATGAACTCCTAAAGCACCGTAAACACCTTCTACTTTTGGATCTTTAAATAATTCTTTTTCGGCATCAAAACGGTTGGGCAGATAATAATCATCTGCATCCAAAAAAGCAATAAAATCTCCGGTAGCTTTTTCCAGTCCTAAATTTCTTGTTTTTCCCGCGCCGTGATTTCCTTTGTCGGGATGCTGAAAAAGCTTTACCCGATCATATTTTTCTGCTAATTTTTCACATACTTCTAAAGCATTATCAGGAGATTGGTCTTCAATTAAAATAACCTCATATACTTCCTCAAACTGAAGAGCGGATTCCACAGCCTGAGTTACATATTTTTCGGCATTGTAAACGGGAGTTATGACGGAGATTTTCAATTTAGCTCTATGTTAATTGGTTTTATAATCCAGTTGTCCTGGAATACATTTGCAAAATCACTTTTCTGAATAATTTTATTATGTACTCTGCTGTATATTTCAAATTTATTATCATTGAAAAAATTGTACAGATCTTCAGGAGTATAGGAACCTTCCTCAGAAATCCACTGTCTGTCGTATTCCAGAAAAATTACAGGTCTGTTTTTCAGGATAATTTCCTTATTTCCAAGAATTACTACTGCTTCATATCCTTCAACGTCTATTTTCATGAGATCAAAACGAGTTTCCCCAATAATGTTTTCCAGGGTATCTGTTTTTACGATGATTTTATTGGTATGCTCATTGGCTCTGTCTATAAAAGAACTTGCTCCCGCATGATCCTCAATAAAATTGAATTCCTTAGTTTCTTTTTTATTGCTGATTCCGAGATTAAAAGTTTTTATATTCTGAATATTATTTTTAGCAATGCTTTTATTAAATTGTTCATATACTTTCGGGATAGGTTCAAAAGCATATATTTCCTTACAATATGAACTTAATATCAAACTGTGCTGACCGATGTTTGAACCAATATCCAACATTGTTTTGCCTTTATTCAGCTCGTTATACATATCATCGATAATGTCTTTTTCGTAAATACCATTCTTAAAGATCATCATATCTACATATCCGAATTTTCTGTTCAGAATAATCTTGGTTTCTTTTTCTCTGTATTTTATGGTATACGTGGTAACGCTGTCGAGGTAAGATATATTGAGTTTTCTTTTAACAAAATTGAAAATTCCTTCTCTAAATAGAACATTACTAAATTTTTTTACTGTATTCATGTTTATAATTTTATCGGATAAATTTTATACTTCTGTGTTCCGCCTGTAAATATATAAGTTTTTTCTCTTTAATACTTTTATTAAGGCGTTTTACCAGAGCTTGCGGAGTGAGATAGCTATTATAGTATTCTAAAACATTGCTTCTCATTGCTGAAATTTCCTGCTCCTGTAAAGTGAAAATTTCCTGCTCAAGAATCTGTTCTAAATGATTAAGGTTTTCGAATATAATGGCATTCATTTTATGCTGAAGATTAGGATACATTACCTCAGCATATTCTTTTTGTATGAGAGGAATGGTGCCAACTGACATTGCTTCAATCACGTTATGACAAAGCGGCATTACGACTCCGGGACAACATAAATAAAAGTTGAAATAGGAGAGTAGCTCCCGGATATCCTCCATTTTTATAGGATAATTTTCCTTGATCGCGAAAACATATTTTTCATCTAAATTTTCATCTGAGGAAACTATATCATTCTTACCATAAATAGAGACAAAGTTCTCTTTTTTCTGAAAAAAATCTA
Organism: Chryseobacterium gambrini; assembly: GCF_900156825.1. GTDB lineage: Bacteria > Bacteroidota > Bacteroidia > Flavobacteriales > Weeksellaceae > Chryseobacterium > Chryseobacterium gambrini. The sequence continues at coordinate 428,740 of NZ_FTOV01000003.1, forward strand.
AAAGTGCAACTCGTGTTTCCACTGTAAAAGCAGTTCTTTTGATATCTAAATAAGCTTTAGCATCAAAATTTCCATAACAGAAAATAGAATTGAACCTTTTTCTGTCAGTATCCACTTTATGGTTCCATATTTCTTTATTATACATGAATGGATGAAAACTCATAGGAACATGAAAAGCATTTTCATCAATATTCTTATGCTCGAAATAAGTGGAAAAGTAATCAGGACTAAACATTTCATCGTTTATTTCGATAAAATTTTCAGGAAGATTTTTTTTGTGAATGCTTAAAAAGTTTTTTTCCCGGACAATAAGTCCTAAATAGCGGTCTTTATTTCTTAAATTTCTGAATCTTGCAAAATTCATAGGATAGATAATGTTGTATCCTGAAAGCTGATAGAATTTAACCAGCAAATAAAAAAAGCGATGGTATAGATTCGGGTTTTTAAAATTGATCAACAAAGTTTTGTCCTTCTTCGGCGGACTGTAAAACTTTAATTTCACATAAGCCAAAGAATCGCTCACAAGCCTTTTGATCTGGTTAATTTTTGTATTAATCATGAGGATTGTTTAAAGCATGAAACCGATATCTTGTTTTCAGAAATTCCGGATTTTGCAGTGCTGTAGCTAAAAATGAAAGCCATTTTTTTAATCCCTTCTGATTCGCTATTTTGAAGCTGAAATAATCTAACGCTATTTTTTTTGCGTATTCTTTTTCTAAAGAATTGGCTTTGCTCCACAAATAAACTGATTCACTGTATAGCAAACTGTTTTTATAAAATTTTGAAGAATAAGGTTTTATCTTGGTAATTCTGTTGTCATCATGAATTCCTCTCATGGCAATCGCCTGATCGATAATTCCGGACTTTAGATGACAGAGGTATGCCAGTTTAAGATTGAAATCGGAATCCTGATGTACGCGGAGATTTACATTAAAACGAAGATGAACTTTGTCTAAAGCAGATTTTCTCACCGTTAAAGTATTCAAATGAAAAAAAGAACCGAATGTCTTTGAAGTTAAGCTGAGCAGACCTCTGAAAACCTCTTTTCCTTCCGCAGGATAATTAACAGTAGTAAGAGATGATTCCTTAAATTTTTGCTGAAATTCCTGTTTGCCTTTTTCCGTTAAATATTCCACGCCAATTGCACCAAAAACACCATCGATTTTTGGATCTTTGAAAAGTTCTTTTTCCGCATCAAAGCGATTGGGAAGATAATAATCATCCGCATCCAGAAATGCTGTGAAATCGCCGGTTGATTTTTCAATTCCTAAATTTCTTGTCGCTCCTGCGCCATGATTTCCTTTGTCAGGGTGCTGAAATAATTTAATTCTGGAATTTTCTGAAGCAAGTTCTTTGCAGATTTCCAGAGAATTGTCTGTAGAACAATCTTCTGCCAAAATAATTTCTATTACTTCTTCAAATTGCAGAGCAGATTCCACCGATTTTCTTAAAAATCCGGAAGCGTTATAAATGGGGATGATAACAGAAATATTCAGGTTCATTCTTTTATTTCTAAAATGATACTTTCTTGATAAGGTCGAGCAAATTCCTCCGGAATATCGAAGGATTCCTGGCTTTCCGCTTCATTAACATGACGTCCTTCGATCGCAATTTTTTCCGTAGCTTTTCTCAAAAACCAGATGTATTCAATATCAATATGTCCGATATCGATTGCCCAATAATTGTCTTTAGCCAGATCGTAAGCCAAAATCGTTGCGGAGGGACCTAAAGCCGCCAAAATAAGTCTGTCTTTTCCAAATTCCGCTGCTGCTTCAAAAATTTTATCATAACATCTGAATGCATTCTTTTCGGGACAGATAATCCTTTTAAGAGAAGCTGCATTTTCAAACAGATCATTTCCTACACCCAGTCTGGAATATTTTCCCTCAATAATCAGGATATCTTTTTTATCCCATATCTTTTTGAGAGATTTAATAATGTCTAAATTCCTTTTTTCAGATTTATCTTCATAACCGAGATAAAATCTTGTGATGAATGAATTTCCGTAGGTTTTGTTTTTATCTAAAAAAGGAGAAACTCTGGAACCGTAATTATTAATGAATTTTTTCCACCAATACTTTGTAATAATATCAAAAGAATGTACTGTAGCAAGCGGTTCAGGAAGACATACCAAGTGGTTTTTGAGATCTGAAGCAATCACTTCGCGCATTTTTTCCCGGATTATTTCGCTGTTTTCCTGAAATTCCAGTTCGTACTGCGGAAGCATCAATCTGAATTCTCCATCTCCAAACCTGCTTACGGAAAGTTTGTTTTTAATAATATCATCAATAGTATCTTTTATATTCAGAATACGGAAAGACGGAAAGTCAGCACGAAGCTTTCGGGTATTAAAAAGCCACTGATAATAATAGAAACGGGACGTAATTCTTTTTTTCAGACTCATGATTACAAATATTTTTCGTTGTTATGAGCCCAAAGAGCCAACTGCAAAAGACACCAGTGTTTGTAATCTTTGGTCAGTAAATTCTGAGTCGCCTTAAAATCGATGTAATTAAAAATCTTTTGGTTAGGATTTTTTAACAGTTCATCGGAAAAGCGGAGAAGGCTGTCTTCTGTAAACCAGTTTTTAACATTCATCCCGAATCCCTGTTTATGTCGTTTTCTGATGGTTTCCGTCCAGTAAGAGCCCATAGATTCGCGAAGGATAATTTTATCGTTATCGTTACTAAGTTTAAGATTTTCCGGAAGCTGAATGCAGAATTCTGCGAAATCCAGATCAAGAAACGGCGTTCTTACTTCTAACGAATTTGCCATTGCCATTCTGTCGGATTTTACCATCATATTGGACGGTACAAAGTCTTCAATATCCAGTCGCATGATATCATTTAATGAATCCGGATCTGGGATAAAGCTGTAAGGCTGATCATAATCCGAATGCAATCCTAAAGCCTGCCTTTCTTGCTTTGAGAAAGCTCTTCTTACATAGTTTTGGTGAAACTCAAGAATGCTTTTGTTTTCAATATTCTGTTGACTGATAAAAGAGATAGGTTTTATTTTCTGATACAGTTTTAATCCAAACTGGGCAATAATATTTTTGTAACTGAAATGATTTCTCAGTTTATTTTCAATGGTGTAGAAGTTGTAGCCGCCGAATAATTCATCTCCTACATCTCCCGAAAGGACAACGGTAAGATTTTTCCGTGCATTTCTGCAGATTTCAAAATGCGGAATTGAAGAATAATCTGCAAAAGGTTCATCAAAAAAAGGAGAAGTTTTTAAAAGAGCTGTTACCAGATCTTCTTTTTTTTCGTGAACTTCAATGTGGTTGGTATGGTATTTATCGGCTATTTCTTTGGCATATTTCAGTTCGCTGTCTTCATGATCGTAGCCAAAACTTATGGTTGTCTGTTTGGGTAAAAATTCGGCAACAAGTCCTACAATGGAAGAAGAATCTAAACCTCCACTCAGAAAACTTCCTACTTCAACATCGGCCACAAGCTGTTTTTTCACAGCATTTTTCAAAAGATATGCAAATTCTTCTTTGGCATCGGATAAACTTATGGTTCTGTCTTTTTTGGGAAGACTGTAATATCTTGAAATGGAGATATTGCCATCTTTCAAGATCAGCTGATGAGCAGGAGGGAGGGCATGAATATTTTCGTAAATACTCTGATATGTACTTACATAACCATGCTGAAGGTAATGAGAAAGAGCCAGATTGCTTACTTTTGGACGGATAAGCCCTGAAGCGAGGATTGCTTTGATTTCTGAGGCAAAAATAAATTCATTATTGCTTCCAATTGCATAATAAAAAGGTTTTTCTCCAAAACGGTCTCTTGCACAGAACAGTTCCTGTTTTTCGTTATCCCAGATGGCAAAAGCAAACATTCCCGGAAGATCATGGATGAGGTCTTCTTTTTTTCTCTGATACATGGCAAGAATTACCTCCGTATCTGAACTTCCACGATAAGGATATTCTGCATAATGTGCCTTAATATCCTGATAACCGTAGATTTCTCCGTTCAGTACGATGCATTCGTTTTTTGTAGAGGAAAACATGGGTTGTTTTCCGTTTTCGGAAAGATCAATAATAGAAAGTCTGCGATGTCCTAAAGCTGCATTTTCGTAAAATTCAAAGTGAGAAGAGTCCGGACCGCGATGCGCAATGGCATCGGTCATTTTTTTCAGTTCTTCCTGATAATTTCTGGCGTTGTTGGTAATGATTCCTGCTATTCCGCACATACCTTTTAATTTTAATTGATCTTACTTATTTTTCGCAATAGAAAATATCTTCATCAGGATTAAGACCAAATTTCTTATATTTTTCCGAAATATTTATTCTTTTTACTTTAAAACCAACACTTTCCAGCCTTGATACATAATCCTGTCCGTAAATTCTCACATGATCGAACTGCCCGAATAATTCTTCTCTTTTATTTCGGTCGGTAATGGTGAAATCTTCATGGGTCTGTTGATTATTTTTGGAAATAGGAACCTGCAAAACAGCATGACCTCCTGGTTTTAAGATTCTATGAAGTTCCTTCATTGCTTTCGTATCTTCAGGAATATGTTCTAAAACATGATTGCAGATGGCAAGATCAAAATGATCATCTTCATAAGGTATATCCATCACATTCATATTTTTTACATGACTTGGATAATCGTATCCCTTTGTAAATAAATCTCCGCAGATGTATTCTTTTACATTTGATTTTAAAAATATATTTGAAAGCTTGGGTTCCGGAGCAATGTGAAGGATGCTGAAATTTTTGTTATCTGTAACTTTCAGTTCTTCAATTAAAAATGCATATAAAAGTCTCTCTCTGTCTCTTGAATGGCATTTGTAGCAACCTGCTGCACGTCTTCCGCCGCCAATTACCTGTTTGTCTCTTAGTACTTTAAGATCATGTCCTACCACTTCCAGATCTTTAGAATCGTAACCGCAATAGGGACAGTGATAGGTGGAACCTGAATGGGAAAGCAGTTTTATTTTGTTTGCAATTTTATTTATCATTTTAAGTATTTTTAAATATTGAATATGGATTTACAGATTCAGAAATGAGGGCGATTTCTTTTCCACGATATTTCTGAGTTCAGTTAATTTTTTTTCCTCGGAAACGATTTTCTTATATTTTGATGCTAACTTCTGATAGTTATTTTTCTTTCCGGTAAACATATTTTTTAGCATACTTTGTTTGAGTGCTTTTTTTTCTGCCTTCAGAGAATCCGGAATAGAAGGATTCATGATGTTGGTTTCTATTCTGAGGTCTTCGTATTTTGTATAATCGACCTTAGACAGAGACTGTTTTCCGTCATGTACCACTTTGCTCTCCGGAACAAGTAACGTTTTCTTCTTGTGGAATAAAATGCGGTTTACATATTCTAGATCTTCGCCGTAATGAAAAAAATAAGGGTTGAATCCTCCTACCACGTCAATGGTTTCTTTGGGTAAAAACCAATGAGCGGCATTGATGAAGCTTATTTCGTAAAAGGGCTGTAAAGTCTGGAAATAGAGATCAGAGATCAGTCTTGTTTCAAAATTATGGGCAATGTATTTATCAAGAAAAATATCCAGTTTCTTTCCGGTTCCGTCAATATGCATCGGGCTCAGTATGCCTATTTCTTTTTTGTCAGGATGAAGATTGTAAACATGAAGGAGCTTTTCCAGACTGTCACTAAAAATCCATGCATCCTGATTCATCAGATAAAAAAAATCGGCTCCCTTTTGATAGGCTTGTTCGATTCCGATATTATTTGCTTTACCGAATCCTAAATTTTTTTCGGACTGAATCAATTCAACTTCGGGAAAATTGGACGTAATAAATTTTTGTGTGCCGTCTGTAGAACCATTGTCTACCACAATACAGTGAACAGGAACAGAAGACTGCCTTAAGCTGGTAAAGCATTTTTCTGCCCATTTCATGGCATTGTAGGTTACAATAATAAAATAAATTTTAGGCATTTGTGTTCTGTTCTAAATATATTTGTCAGCTAAATTTTTTAAATAATTTTCAGCATCTGTTCCTTTAAAGAAATCGTTTACCGATTCATCAAAATTAACTTTATAAAAATCTCCTTCATCCGATTCCTGATAATTTGCTTCTTTTTGCAGCTTATTCCGGATGGCTTCTACAATTTCCTTTAAATCATAATAATACGGATAGGCAAAGTTAATGGTTTGGTTATTAACATTTGCACAGTTTGATTCTAAAAATTCCGTAATATGATCAATATCCAGCAATAATCTTCTGGCTTTCTGATGCAGCATGAAATTACTGCCCTGTATAATCTGTGTTTTAAGAAAATTAAATAGGGTATTGGGGTTTCCGCCTTTGCCTACAATATTACCGATCCTTAGAATGATATAGTTTTTGCAGTTTTCTTTTATGAAATTTTCAATTTCCAGTTTGTGCAGAACATATGGGCTTTGCTGTTTTGAAAGATCATTTACACTTAAAGTAGAAAAATAAAAAAGCTTTTTTTCCTCATGTGGTATTATGCTGTTTTTTAGAAGAGAAAATTCTCTTTCAAATTCCGAGCTTCTTGTTTCGAGGGAGTTTGAAACTCCGGAAGCAAAGTAAAGATGGTCTTTGGAATCGATATTTTTTAGTGAGTTGGCAATGAGTCCGTTTCCTATAATCATTATGCTTTTATTTGTTAGCCTCTGAAAATTTTATTAAACACCCTTTTTGCTAAAGATGTTTTTGGTGAAAGATGCTGTTTTTTTCTCTGCTCATTCTCATTCCACGCATTGGTGTCTTTGTCGGAGTCTTTTCTCTGTACAAAAAGAGTATTGTGATTTTCTTTGAAAGCAATTGCTTCAGATTCAGGTCTGCCGTTGGAATAATAATATAATGCCAACGATTTACGGCTTCTTTCTTCAGGACAGTTTAGAGGATCTGGGTGACCATGATAGGAATTTGATGTTGTTGAGAACATTGCCAATGTATTGAATTTAGGAGCAATTTTTGTTTCACATTTTGTCATATCTTGATTCCATAATTCAAAATGACCTCCGTATTCATCCTTCCATTCTTTATTAAGATATACTAAAACATTAACTCTTCTGTCTAATCCGTTAGTAGGATTTTTATTAAAATCGGCATGAACTTTTAAAAGTCCTCCTCTTTTTATTTCATGAAGTCCCCCTCCGGAAAAATAGGGATCACCGTATAAAATTTCATTTATTCCAGTAACCTTATTTACAAAATTTAAAAAAGGTTCCGAATTTAGAAAATACATTAATTCTCTTGTTTTTGGGCCAAAAGATTTTTCACCTTTACCTGCAAATTTTTTCTGTAATGGATCATTAAAGCTGATTGAATCTTGTTTTGATAAGTCCGGAAATTCGCTCAAAACCTCGTTTAATAGCTCAGGATTAAAAAAGTTTTCAAATGAAATACTCGGAAAAGGAATTCCGGCTTTATATTTTTCAGAATTTTCTTCTGCAAATTTTAGTAAGTCTTGGTTGTGGAAATTTAAAAATTTATTCATTATAATGTTTTTTATTATTTTTGTTGATATCTGAATAATATAGTATGTAATTAAAATATTTTTTTAAAATTACATAATGACCAGCAATAGTTAAATATTTAAAAGGATAAAATTTAAGAGTTTGTAATATTGTTTTTTTTGTTACAGGATAATACATAAAATAACGGGTTAAAAAACCTAAAAAAGAACTCAATTCGGTCTTCGACTTTTTCTTATGAAACTTAGATCCTAACGTCTGCCTGATTTTTATATTTGTATCGAACCATTCTTTATTTAAGTTTCCCATAGAAAAATGCTCAATTAAAATATCATTAATCACATAGTTTTGTAGCTTTTTAGATATACGTAGACTTATATCTAAATCATAGCCATGAAATCCTCCTAAATCTTCGTTGAATTTATAATTTTTAAAAACGCTTTTTTTCACAGCTAAAAATACTCCGTCCACACCCAAAACTTTATTCATATTTTTTTTGGTCGTCTGAGTATGTCTGGGAATAGGATTTTCTTTTGTGCTTTCAAGTATATTAGTTTCCTGATATTCTTCTGATACAGTCCAGCTTGAAGGAGCGGTAGGAACATATGATGATCCTGATATACCTATAATTCCAACACCAGGTTTGTTTAAATGTTTTATTAATCTTTCTCCCCAGTTATGAGTATGAAATACAACATCTTCATGAATAAAAAGAAGATTTTCAAATCTAGATTTTTCTTCTCCAGAGTTGTAAGCCTCCATAATGCTCATCACATTCGGATTCCACATCTGAATAATTTCATATTGAAAATCTTCTCCGATCGTCTCCCTGATATTTTGGGTAAGCTGATCGAAGTAGTGTTTTTGATAGGATGAAATGATGATGGATAGCATTATTTTCTGAATTTTCTTACTATTTTTTTTAAGATGGATTCGTTGACAATTTCAGTTAATTTATTATTGTCATCCTGAAGTTTTTTATTCTTTTTTATAAGTTCGAAAAATGTTCCGTAAACTATGTAATATTCTTTCTGATGTTTGTTGAAAATATAATTAAAAGCTTCTTCCTTCTGCTCAATATTTTTATTAATATTTGTATCTCGTGAAGAATCCTTTCTGCGGTAGTAAAAGCCTAAATAATCCAGACAAATTATTTTTTTTTCTGAATTTTTTAAAAGCTCTATCCAGAAATCCCAGTCTTCAAAGCCATGAACGAGATTTTCATCATATTTATTTGTTCTGCTCCAAGCCTCCTTTTTATAAAAACCGGAGCAGAAAATAAGGTTTTTTAAAAGCAGATTTTCATATGAAAAGGCATCTAACAAAAAAGGGTCGGTTCTATTTCCGAAAAACGAAGCTTTGCAGTATACCACATCCGGATTTTTTTGAAACTCCTTTGAGGCGCGCTCTAAATATTCCGGCGCTATCTTATCATCGCCATCTAATGGCAGGATCCATTCCGCAGTGGCATTTTCTATTCCAAAGTTTCTGGCAGATGATACCCCTCCGTTTATTTTTCTGAAATATCTGAATCGGGGATCTTTCTGCGCCCAGTTTTCTGCAATTTTTCCTGTGTGATCTTTGGATCCATCATCAATAATGATGCATTCCCAATTTGTAAATGTTTGTTCAGATACAGATTGCAGACATTCATCAAGAAATTCAGCTTGATTATATGCAGGAACAATTATTGAGATCTTTGGATTCATTTCTTTTTTCTTATATAATATATTTTTTTTAGCGCTTTTATAAATTTTATGGGCTTAAGTTTTTTTAAATAATAAAAAGCAACTGTAGGATCCAGATTATAATTTTTGGTATAACAACTGTAAAGATATCTATCTATTGCAGAATCAATAAACGAATAACTGAAATGGGGAGCATATTTTTTTATGATCAGCCTTTGCAATTCATGATCAGCCTGAATTTTTTTATCCAGATTACTTTCGGAGCCTGAAATACTTGCTTTGGAAACTCTCACCATTACTTTAGCAGTATTAGTATACAGTATTTTTTTGAAATCTGAAAAGGTAAGAATTGCTAAATCATCACTTCCCCAAGCTAAAGGCAGTTTTTCAAATTTATATTTTAAATAAAAAACTCTTTTGAAAATATTTTCGGATAAGCTGCTTTTAATTTCGTTATTGTATTTTTTAACGAAAAAATCAGTAGAATTAATTTCTTCAAAAGGATAATTAAAATTTTCAACTACTTTATTTTCTTCGTCTATCCATTGATGAGAAAATTTTATTACACTTACATTTTTAGTTTCTGCTTTGGCAAGATTGCTGTAAAATTCCTTGACAAAATTTTCAGAAATAACATCATCATCTCCCAAAATTTGGATCCATTCTTCTTTTACATTTTCCAAAACTCTTTCCCACTGCAATGCTAAATTTTCACTCCCTAAATTTTTCTCATATTCAATGTAAAAGTACTCATCATCATTAAAATATTTATTAATGAGATCCATCGGATTATCGGGACTTGCATCATTGCCAATGTAAATTGTAAAATTCTTATTAGTTTGAGACACTAATGACTTTAGAGTTTCTTCAAAAAAATCTATTTTATAATAAGGGATTACAATGGCAAGTTTATTCTTATGATTCTGCACTTTGTTTATTTTTCAGTGTGTAATTTTGGGTCTTTAATTTTTATTGTCTGCGGTACATTTTTTTCAAAAATAATAAGATATCAAAGGTCATTTTTTTTGCATTTCGCAGGATAAGCTTTTCTTTTAGAGTTTTAGGTCCGTAGTTTAACAAATATTCTTTATGATCTTCATTCAGGGTGTTGTTCAGATAAGCTTCATCAATAATTTTTAAAAGTTTATTTTTAATGATCGGCTGATCTTTATGTTTTAGATAGATGGTAAAGATTGATTTGTCCAACACATTTTGTTTTTTGTGGGTATTGGTTTCATGTAATCTGTAACTGCAGGATAATTCGTTATCATAAATAAAATTATACTCTTTACTTAATCTCAACCACATATCGTAATCTTCATAAGTGAGATTTTCGTCCCATCCTCCCGTTTTTTTTAGAGCCGACGCTTTTAATAGACAGGACATAGCGGGAATAAAGTTTTCTCTTAATAATCTTTCGTAAAAATTACCGGTTTCAAGACTTAAAAATTTATAATGATAAGGAATAAAAGTGTTCTGATATCTTTTTGATTGAGAATCTATTAAACAGGCATCTGAAAAGAGCATAACCTGATTTTCATCTGAGGTTTCCAAAATATTTACATGTTTTTCCAACTTATCAGAATTCAGTAAATCATCCAATGCCAATACCTGTATATATTTCCCTGAAGACATATTCAGGAGCTCGTTTAGAGATTTACAAATTCCTTTATTTTCAGAATGAATTATGAAATGTACTTTTAATTGAGGATTATCTTTAATCCAGTTACTGATAATATACACAGAATCATCTTTTGAACAATCATCACAGATTAATATCTCAAAATTCTTATAGCTCTGAGATTTTATACTTTCTAATGATTCTATAACATAGTGAGACTGATTATAGCTAAGACATAATATTGATACTAATGGTAATTCAGACATATGTTTGGATATCTAATTAGTTGATGAGATTAACGATTCTACGAGCAGTACTATCAATTTATTTTATTTTTTTTCCAAACTTTAACAGAAGATAATATAAAAATGGAGAAATATTATTTTTTAAAGCGAATGTCAATCTTTTTACTCTGAAAGGATATTGTAGGTATTCATTTTTTATTAGAGCTGGAATTTTTTCGCTATTACGATATTTCGTTGAAATATAATGAAATAAGTTACTTTCGTTGATTCCTGTTTTGTCATATTTCATTCTAATATAAAGATCTTCCTCTATCATTCTTTCATTGCGGGTATTTGTAACGCTTGTTGGTAAAACTCTGTAGTATGCTAGTTTTTTATTAATGAATAATATTTTTTTTATTTCATTTATTCTGAGCCATCTGTCGTGGTCTTCGAGAAGAATATGAGGTTCATACTTTCCGGTAGATATAAGAGCGTCTTTTCTCATTAACACAGTAGGAGCAATAATGCAATTGTATTTTACCAGCTGATCTTTTTTTAGTGAACCATCAGAATTAAAGAAATGGTTGTGACTATTATATTGAAGGAAGAGTTCAGTGGATTGATTGTTATCGTCTATTGCCCAAAAGTCTGTAAATATCATTCCGTATTCATCTCCGGATTTTTCCATTGCTGCAACGCAGTTTTCTATAGATTCCGGATGAAGATAATCATCAGAGGCAATTATTTTCACATATTTTCCTTCTGCAAGTTCAATACATTCGTTCAGCATCGTTGCTAAACCCGTATTTATGTTGTGAAAATTTGTAATAGCATCATAATTATTACTTTGTAGCCATTCTTGGAAAACTTTTGCAGAATTGTCCGATGAAGCATCGTCACCCACAATAAGCTGGATGTTTTTATAAGTCTGGTTTTTTATGCTGTCAAGATTTTCCTTTATATATCTGGAATGATTGTAGGAAACGGAAATTACTGTTACTAAAGGAGTACCCATTGTTTAATAAAATTCTAGATTATTCCAATTGCTCTTTAGCTCCTTCTATGCCCAATAAACTTTGTATTTTTTTTCCCTGATCATCCAAAGCATAAATTAATTCTCTTTGATCATCTTTTACAAGATATATTTCTGAAGGAACAATATTGGCGTTATCAATAAATTCTGGAATAATTAATTCCAATGTGTAACCGTCAAGAAATTTTTCATTTAAAAATTCCGGTTTAATATGTATCGTCGGATTTAAACTGTCTACTGAAACTCTATTCAGCTTGGTAGCAACAAGCTGAGAACGTATGGGGCTTAAACCAATGCTGAATAATTTATTTTTAGTAATGTATTGGTATCCGTTTTCCTCCAATGTAACAGGATTGTGATACACCATTTTTTCAAGATGTTTCAATAGCCCTTTAGAATGATAAACAGTGGCATCTACTGAAAAAGGAAATGTCCAGTGATGGAATGCCTTATCATAATAATAGTCCCATTGAAGATAGCCTTCTTTTTTCTCTATGTAATCAGGATGTCCTTCAAGATTCTCTCCTACATACATTCTGTAGGAAGCATTTTCTGGATTGTTTCTAATGATCTTAAAAACTTCTTCAGGAATGATCACATCTTCAAAAAAAACGCCGTCATCTGTATTGAACATTACAAATTCACAGTTGCTTTCACGGATTATTTTTTGAAGAAGTCCTTTGAAATTATCACTTTTTTTACTGAAAAGGTTTTTCTCCTTAAAAAATTTCCAATCTTTTTTAGAATTTAAGGCTTTAATAAAGGAGGCGTCAAAAAAAACAGGTTTTCTTTCAACAAACGAAACTCCTTTATCTTCATATTTTTTCTTTAACAGCTCGTATCCGTCTTTATGTGCACCCGTAGTATGATAAAGAATAACAATTTTAGAATCTGTTTTAAAACGTTCTAAAATAGATTTAATTAAATAATCCAGCTGTACTGCACGATTATAGGAAAAAATTACATTAAGTATCATGGGTTAAAAGAATTTAAGGTTATAATAACTTTTGTGACTTCATTATCTGACATCACGGGAGAAATCGGTAAACTTAATACTTCACGATGAATTTTCTCTGTAATCGGTAACTCCAGTGCTTTAAGATGAGAATAAGCTTCCTGATGATGAGGAGGGATTGGATAATGAATTAAAGTCTGTATTCCGTTTTCCTCAAGATAGTCCTGAAGTTGATCTCTTTTTTCTGTTCTGATCACAAAAAGATGATAAACATGGCTGTTCTCTTCGGTTTTATGATTTGGAAGTATAATTGAAGGATTGACTATTTCAGCAAGATAACGATTGGCAATCTCTTTTCTTCTGTTGTTTTCCTCATCCAGATATTTAAGTTTTACAGAAAGCACAGCCGCCTGAATTTCGTCTAATCTTGAATTATAGCCTTGATACTGATTAACATATTTTTTCTGAGAACCATAGTTGGCTAAAGCTCTGATACATTTTGCAAGGGTTTCATCCTCACAAGAAACTGCACCTCCATCACCTAAAGCACCTAAATTTTTTCCGGGATAAAAACTGAATCCTGCTGCATCAACCAAACTTCCGGATTTTTTACCTTTCCAGACAGCTCCGATAGCCTGTGCATTATCTTCTACAATTTTCAGGCTGTATTTTTCGGCAAGGGCTTTAATTTCTTCCGAGAAAACGATACTTCCATATAAATGAACCAAAAGAATGGCTTTGGTTTTGGAAGATATTTTTTCTTCTATTTTATTAATATCAATATTATACGTTTCAATATCCGGTTCTACCAAAACCGGAACCAGTTTATTATCTGTGATCGCAAGAAGTGATGCAATGTATGTATTTGCAGGAACCAAAACTTCATCTCCTTCCTTCATTACTCCCAATTCTATATATGCACGGAAAATCAGCCTTAAAGCGTCCAGACCATTGGAAACTCCTATAGCATGAGGAACATTGCAATAGGCTGAAAGCTGTTCTTCAAAGGTTTTTACTTTCTCTCCCAGCAAATACCATCCGGAACGGAAAGTCTCTAATAAAGCTTCCTCAATCTCCTGTTGATGAGAAAGATTTATTTTTTGTAAGTCCAGAAATTTAATCATTGTTATTTTTCTTTAAAAATTTTGCGGGATTTCCCACCCATATTTCATTATCGGGAATGTTTTTTGTTACTACACTTCCGGCTCCTACAAGTGCATTTTCCCCGATTGTTACTCCTGCTAATATTGTTGCGTTTGCACCAATGGAAGCGCCTTTTTTCACCAGAGTTTTTATAAGTTTAAATTCTTTATTTTTTGATTTCGGAAATAAATCGTTTGTAAAGGTTGCGTTCGGACCAATGAATACATTATCTTCAAGAGTAATTCCGTCCCATATTTGTACTCCTGGCTTTATGGTGACCTGATCACCAATTATGGCATCATTTTCTATCAGTACCTGACAGTTTATATTACAGTTTTTACCAATAGTCGCATTTTTCAAAACCACACAAAACTGCCATATCATGGTGCCTTCACCTATGTTTTTAGATTGAACGTTGGCTAAAGGATGTATCATTGTTTATAATTTTTAAACTCATCAAAATCTCTGAAATAATCTTTCTCGTCATATAATTCTGAAGCCAAGCACAATAAAACTGCACTATGGCTGAATTTTATATCTCTCCAAATTAGTTTTGGAATATAAAGTCCTTTGGATGGAGTATCCAGAATAAACGTTTCATTATTCCCTTCCATATCTAATGTATTAAACTCTATAGTCCCAGAAACTGCAAAAATGATCTGCTCAAGCTCTTTGTGTGCATGACCACCACGAATAACGTCCTGAGGCGTGTAATACGTCCAGTAAACTCTCTTTATTTCAAAAGGAACGTTTTTTTGTTCTTCAGCTACAGTAATATAACCCAGATCCTGAGAACCTATTTTAGAAAAATGTATAATATGAGGACTATCCATTAATGATGAATATTGTTTAATGATTCTTGTAAATGTATAAAATTATTAGCAATGATTATTTTTTTGGATCTTTTTAGATTTTTTCAACTTTATGGGTAATGCGCGGAAATAAAATACCAGGCGATTTGATGATTTCACCAAACTGATTCTGCATACCATGTACTTCAAATCCGAATAATTCTGTTCTGAAAGCTATGTCTGAACGGTTTATCCCCCAAAAAAAATCAAAATAATAAGAATCTTCATTAATTGTATAAGGCGGAATTTCAAAACTTACCGTATAGTCTCCTTTTTCTGAGTTTTTGTTTTGACTTACCATTATTCCTGTACTCATCACAGTAAGATCATGACTGTTTTTCAGGAAAAATGAAAGATCAATATCTACATCTTTCAGTTTACACATGAATGTAACGGTAATTATAATTCCGGACTTAATGTTGATCATATCGCCATTAATAGGCTCTGCCTTATACGATTTTACCAAAATTTTATCATTTTCAACCCTTACATTATCATTGGAATAGTCGTAAGAGAATTTAATATCACTGTTCTTTTGATATTCAATAATACATTTATTAATGTCTCCTTGAGTTACAAGGTTTCCTTTTTCCAGTAAAAGACCGGCGTTACAAAGTTCTTTAATTGCTGTAATATTATGGCTTACAAAAAGTATAGTTCTGCCTTCCCCTTTTGTTACGTCACCCATTTTTCCCAGACACTTTTTCTGGAACTCTGCATCTCCTACGGCAAGAACTTCATCAATAATAAGTATTTCAGATTCAAGATGTGCTGCAACGGCAAAAGCCAGACGTACATACATTCCTGAAGAATATCTTTTTACAGGGGTATCAATATATCTTTCAACCCCTGAAAAGTCAACAATTTCATCAAATTTTCTTGTGATTTCTTTTCTTGTCATTCCAAGAATAGCACCATTCAGATAAACGTTTTCGCGACCTGTCATTTCGGGATGAAAACCTGTTCCAACTTCTAAAAGTGAGGCTATTCTTCCGTTGCTGTATATTTTGCCGGTTGTTGGCTTTGTTACTTTACTCAATAATTTCAGCAGTGTAGATTTTCCTGCACCGTTTCTTCCAATAATTCCTACAGCATCTCCTTGTGCGATTTCAAAGTTAATATTCTGTAGTGACCACACATATTCAGATTCTCCTTTAGTCGTTCTGTCATTGGCTTCACCAATCTTAAGATACGGGTCTTCTTTTCCTCTTACCTTGTACCAAAATCTATTAAGGTCATGAGATAAAGTTCCTGTTCCGACTTGCCCAAGGCGATATTGCTTTGATATATTTTCTGCTTTTAAAGCCAGCATATTTTGTGTTTTTAAGTATTATACGGTATCCATAAATGTTTTTTCCACTTTATTAAAAGTAACCAGTCCGATTGTAAATAGTATAAAAATAATAATCGTGCTGACTCCAAGCATTAAAGGAGAAAAGTCGCCTACGCCAAGCCAGCCATATTTGAAACATTCAAAAATACCTGTAAGCGGATTGTAGTAGGAAATTTTTTTGAAAGGTCCGAATAATGCTGATGCCGGATAGATCACGGGTGTAGCGTACATAAATAAACTCACCCCAAATCCCAAAAGCATTCCGAGATCTTTATATTTAGTAGTAAGTGAAGAAAACAGCATTCCGGCTCCCAATGCAAAAATAGCCATTAAGGCGATCAGAAAAGGCGTTGCCAACATCCATAGGTTAGGATGAATTTCATCTTTAGATAAATAATATCCCCAAATAATAACAAATAAAAGAAACTGAACTGCCAATCTCATAAGATTTGAGATAACAATTGAAATTGGCGTCACAAGTCTTGGAAAATATACTTTTCCAAAAATTGAAGCATTTCCTGTAAAAGTATAAGAAGTACCGGTAAGTGATCCTGCAAAATAGTTCCAAAGCGTTACTCCTGCCAGATAAAATAATAGTGGAGGTGCTCCGTCAGTCGGGAGGTTGGCAATCTTTCCAAAAACCACCAGATAAACAATTGTTGTTAAAATTGGATTTATGAAAAACCAGATTGGTCCTAAAATGGTTTGCTTGAAACTGGAAACAAAGTCTCTTTTTACAAACATATAGACAAGATCTTTGTAGCGCCATACTTCTTTAAGCTTCAGATCAAACAAAGAATGTTGGGTTTCAATTGTTTCTGTCCACTTTTGTTGTGGGTCATTCATCTGTGTAAAATTTTAATGCAAATTTAGATTATTTAATTTATTTATCGTTTTCTTTATTGTGAATAATTATTCATTTAAAGTAAGAAAATATCAACTAATATATTAATATTTACTGTTATGAACAAAAAACTATCAGCCGTAAAGCCAATAGTTTTAAAATATATTAATTTAGCCGGTTATTTATTAACTAATTTTTTTAGGTATTCCCCATAACCGCTTTTTCCATATTTGGTTGCCGTTTCCAGTAATTTTTCTTCGTTGATGAATTTATTTCTGAAAGCAATTTCTTCAATACAGCCGATTTTGAAGCCCTGTCTCTTTTCGATTACTCTTACAAATTCAGAAGCATCGTTTAAAGAATCAAAAGTTCCCGTATCCAGCCATGCTGTACCTCTGTCGAGAACACCTACTTCAAGTTTTCCTTTTTGAAGGTATACGTTATTTACATCAGTGATTTCCAGTTCTCCTCTCGCGGAAGGCTGAATGTTTTTAGCAATTTCAACCACTTCATTATCGTAAAAGTATAATCCGGGAACGGCATAATTTGATTTCGGCAGTAAAGGTTTTTCTTCGATAGAAACAGCTTTAAGATCATCATCAAATTCTACAACGCCATATCTTTCAGGATCTGAAACGTGGTAGGCAAAAACAACACCTCCATCAGGATTAGTCTTGTTTTTAAGTAAAGTTCCCATTTCTGAGCCGTAAAAAATATTATCGCCTAAAACCAATGCTGCAGCATCATTTCCAATAAACTGATCTCCTAAAATAAAAGCCTGTGCAAGACCATCCGGACTTGGCTGAACGACATATTCTATATTACAGCCAATCTGTGATCCGTCTCCTAATAATTTTACAAATCCTTCCTGATCGTGGGGTGTTGTAATAATTAAGATATCTTTAATTCCTGCTAATAACAATGTTGAAAGCGGATAATAAATCATCGGTTTATCATAAACAGGCATTAACTGCTTGCTTACCGCGATGGTAAGAGGGTAAAGTCTGGTTCCGGAACCTCCGGCTAAAATGATACCTTTCATCGGTTAATCTGTGTTTAATTTTTAATGATACTGTTTTTCGTAGTATTTCTGATAATCTCCGCTTGTTACATTTTCAAGCCATTCTTTATTCTCAAGATACCAGTCGATGGTTTTCGCCAAACCTTCTTCAAAGGTTACAGAAGGTTTCCATCCAAGATCAGAATTAAGTTTTGTAGCGTCAATAGCATATCTTTTATCATGTCCCGGTCTGTCTTTTACAAAAGTGATTAATTTTTCAGAGTAGCCTTCTTCTCTGCCTAATTTAGCATCCATTTGCTTGATTAATTCTTTTACCAAGTCGATATTCTGCCATTCGTTGAAACCTCCGATATTATACGTTTCTCCGGTTTTGGCTTCGTTGAAGATCTGATGAATTCCTTTGGCATGATCAATAACGAATAACCAGTCTCTTGTGTATTTTCCGTCACCGTATATAGGTAAAGGTCTTTCGTTAATAATATTCGAAATACAAAGAGGAATCAGCTTTTCCGGAAAATGATTCGGACCGTAATTATTTGAGCAGTTTGAAATGATAAACGGCATTCCGTACGTATTTCCGTAAGCTCTTACCAAATGATCTGAAGCCGCTTTTGAAGCCGAATACGGAGATTGCGGATCATAAGCTGTGGTTTCTAAGAAAAATCCTGTTTCTCCTAAACTTCCATATACTTCGTCTGTAGAAACATGGTAGAAAAGATTTGTTCTCTTCTCATCAGGGAATCTTCCGTGGGTGTGATCCGGATTTAACGTCCAGAATTCCTTGCAAAGATTCAGGAGATTGGCGGTTCCGTTCACGTTGGTATTAATAAATGCCATAGGATCCGTAATGCTTCGGTCTACATGACTTTCAGCCGCTAAATGCACAACAGCATCTGGATTGTACTTTTCAAAGACTTTTCTAAGTTCTTCAGGTTTTGTAATGTCGGCTTTTTCGAAAACGTAATTAGGTTCGTTTTCGATGTCCTTCAGGTTTTCCAGATTTCCTGCATATGTAAGTGCATCAAGATTGATGATCTTTGTTTCAGGATTATTTTTTACAAATTCTCTTACCACGTGCGAGCCGATAAAGCCTGCTCCGCCTGTGATGATTATATTTTTCATCTGATTAATTTAAAACTGTTTTACGTCCTATACTTTTATAATAAAAACCATTCTGCTCAGGAATTTCCAGCGGATACATATTTCGTCCGTCGAAAATCACCTTATTGTTCATTCTTTTTGCCATCAGTTCGAAATTCGGATTTTTGAATTCCGGCCATTCTGTTGCGATAAACAAAGCATCTGCATTGTCCAGAGCTTCGTACATATTTTTTGCGTACTGAATTTTGTCGCCTAATATTTTTTTTACGTTGTTTTCTGCAACCGAATCATAAGCAACAATCTTTGCCCCTTTTTCCAGAAGTAACGCAATATTGTCTAAAGAAGAAGCCTCACGAATATCGTCGGTATTCGCTTTGAAGGCTAATCCCCACATTGCGATCGTTTTTCCTTCGATATTTCCTCCGAAATACTTTTCAATCTCCGAAACAAGGACTACTTTTTGGGCAATATTTACATTTTCTGTCGCTTCTAAAATCTGAAAATTAAAATCTTCCTGCTTTCCGGATTTTATCAATGCTTTCACATCCTTTGGAAAACAGCTTCCTCCATATCCGATGCCTGGGAATAAAAACCGATGCCCGATTCTGTCGTCACTTCCCATTCCAAGCCTCACTTTATCTACATCAGCGCCTACTTTTTCACAGTAATTGGCAATTTCATTCATGAAAGTAATTTTTACTGCCAAGAATGAATTGGCTGCGTATTTTGTAAGTTCAGAAGATTTTTCGTCCATAAAAATAATAGGAACTCCGGTGTTGGTGAATGGCTGATAAATTTTAGCCATAATTTCCTGTGCTTTTTCAGAGCTTGCTCCTACAACAACCCTTGCTGGGTTCATAGAATCCTCTACGGCAAACCCTTCCCTTAAAAATTCAGGATTGGAAACCACATCAAAAGGAATCTGCGTTTTTGAAGCGATAACTTCACGTACTTTATCGGCTGTTCCTACGGGAACGGTGCTTTTATTGACAACAACTTTGGATTCCGTCATCATTTCGCCAATATCGTTCGCCACTTTCAGCACATAGGAAAGATCGGCGGAACCATCTTCTCCGGGAGGAGTCGGTAAGGCTAAATAAATAACTTCGCTCTTATCCAGAGCTTCTTTTAAATTGGTTGTGAAAAATAATCTTTCAGCCTGTATATTTCTCAGGAACATTTCTTCAAGATTCGGCTCATAGATGGGAACTACGCCGCTTTTCATTCCTTCTACTTTTTTTTCATCAATATCTACACAGTATACTGAATTGCCAAGCTCTGCCAGAGTGGTTCCTGTAACCAGTCCTACATAACCTGTTCCTACAATAGTAATATTCAAAATGTATGTTTTTTAAAAATTCAACCACAAAAATACTAAAAATACCATCACGCCCGTCTTTAATTTCCGGTAAATGAACAATACATATCCTGTTGATAATAAGATGTTTTGCTTTTTTAATAAAAATTCGTATATTTGCAGTGGATTTACGGAAAAAATGGGAAGGCCTTCGCAAGAAAGCCTTTTTTCGTACCGTACATCAGGATTTTATATATTTTATGGAGTTTAGAAAAAGAATTGAAGAATTATTACATGAATTCCTCGAGACCAGAAAAGATTTATTCCTAATCGATTTAAAGATTTCTGCGGGGGATGACATCACCGTGATTTTGGATGGTGACAACGGTGTTTCTTTACAGGACTGCCTTGATGCAAGCCGCGCGATTGAATTTAATATGGATCGGGAAGAGCATGATTTCAGCTTACAGGTAATGTCTGCGGGATTAAGCGAGCCTTTGGCAACTCCGAGACAGTTTGCAAAAAATATCGGAAGAGAAATTGAGGTTTTACTGAATGACTCTACCAAAACGGAAGGCGAACTGGCAAAAGTAGATGAAGAAAAGATCACACTCATCCTGCGTTACCGCAAGCCGAAAGACATCGGTAAAGGAAAAGTGGATGTGGAGGAGGAAAAAGAAATTCCGTACTCTGAGATTAAGAAAGCATTAGTAACAATTAAATTTTAAAAGAAAAAAGAATAAATGGACAATATAGCGTTGATTGAATCCTTCGGTGATTTTAAAGACGAAAAAGGGATCAGTAAGATTGATCTTATGGCAATTATTGAAGATTCTCTGAAGACACTTTTGAGAAAGAGATATGATTCGGATGATCATTTTGATGTGATTGTAAACCCTGATAAAGGAGATTTTCAGATATTTTTAAATAAAACGATCGTGGAGGACGAAATGTCTGAAGATGATGATTTGGAAATCGAGATTTCTGAAGCTAAGAAAATTGACCCTACTTTTGAAGTGGGAGAAGATTTTACGATGGAAATTCCTGTTGCACAGTTGGGAAGAAGAAATATTCTTACATTAAAGCAGATCTTGGCTACAAAATTGCAGGAGCACAACAATGCCATGTTGTACGAGCAGTTTAAAGACAGAATCGGGGAGATTGTAGTAGGAGAGATCCACCATATCCGTCATAAGCACGTGATTTTGCTGGATGATGAGGGGAACGAATTCATTTTGCCTAAAGAAAATCAGATTCCATCCGATTTCTTTAAAAAGGGTGAGAATATCAGAGCTATTGTTGAAACAGTAGATTTCAAAGGTTCAAAACCGCAGATTATTATTTCCAGAACTGCACCTAAATTCTTAGAAAAACTATTAGAGCTGGAAATCCCTGAAATTCAGGACGGAACTATTATGCTTAAGAAAGTAGTAAGAATTCCTGGAGAAAAGGCTAAGATTGCAGTAGATGCTTACGACGACAGAATAGATCCGGTAGGAGCTTGTGTAGGGGTAAAAGGATCCAGAATTCATGGAGTGGTAAGAGAGTTGAGAAATGAGAACATCGATGTTATTCAGTGGTCCAAAAACCCTGAGATTTTGGTGAAGAGAGCTTTAGGAAATGTTACCATCAATAAAATTGACATCAACGAGGAGCAGGAATATGCTTTAGTATACACTCCGGTTGAAGAGATTTCTAAGGTAATCGGAAAACAGGGTCAGAATATCAGACTTGCTTCTTGGTTGACAGGTTATGAGATTGATGTGCATAGAGAATCCAGCGAAGATGATGATGTTGAGCTTACAGAGTTCAATGATGATATCGAGCAGTGGATTTTGGATGAATTTAAGAAAGTAGGTCTTACTACTGCAAAATCAGTTTTAGACAAGGAAACTGTAAGCTTACTGAATATGGTTGACCTTGAAGAGGAAACGATTGAAGAAGTGAAACGTATTCTGAGAGAAGAATTCGAAGATTAAGATTTGTAAATAAATTTTAATAAACAGTAAAAAAGAAATACTTTAATTTTAAGAATTAAAAAAATAGTAAATAATATAGATGCCAAAAATTAGATTAAATAAAGCGGTTAAGGAATTCAATATTTCGATGTCCAGATTAGTAGAATTTTTACAGTCAAAGGGCATTGAGGTTGAAAGCAATCCTAACGCTCAATTAGAAGAAGCGGCATATTCTGCATTGGAGGCTGAGTTTGCCAAGGACGGCGAGCAACGTAAAGCTTCCCATGAGGTGGTGATCACGAAAGTTCCGGAAGAAAAACTGGAAATTGAAGAAAAGAAAACCCCTGAAGTAATAAGAGCTAAAGCTAACAAATCGGAAACTAAAATTTTAGGTAAAATAGATCTAGAGCCTAAAAAGCCAGAAGCTGAAGAAGTTCCGGCTCCGAAACCGCAACCTGTGGTGGAAGAGAAAAAAGAAGAAGTTGCGCCTGCTCCTGAAGTAAAAGCAACTCCTGAAAAACAGGAATTTAAAGTTTTGGATAAAATAGATCTTTCCCAGATCGAATCCAGAAACAGACCTGTGAAAAAAGATAAACCAAAAGCGGAAGAGAAAAAAGAAGAAGAAAAACCTGTGGCTAAACCTGCAGAACCTGTAAAAGAAACTCCGCAACCTGTTGTTGCTGAAAAACCTGTTGCAAAACCCGTTGAAGAAAAAACGGCTGAACCGGCAAAAGCAGAAGAGGAATCTCAGGAACCACAAAAAATTGAAACGGTTTATCAAAAACTTGATGGTCCTAAAATTGTTGGAGAAAAAATCGATTTAACTCAGTTTGCTCCTAAACCTGGAGCGGGAGCTAAAAAGAAAAGAAAGAGAATTGAGAAACCGGGCGGAGGAAATCACCAGGGTGGAAACAATAATCAACAGGGAGGAAATAATCAAGGACAAGGAAACCGTCCACAAGGACAGGGAGGTCAAGGTGGAAACCGTTTTGGAAATAACCAGGGCGCACAAGGAAACCGTCCTCAAGGTCAGGGTGGACAAGGAAACCGCCCTCAAGGACAAGGAGGTCAAGGTGGAAACCGTTTTGGAAATAACCAAGGCGGACAAGGAAACCGTCCTCAAGGTCAGGGTGGACAAGGTGGAAACAGAGGTGGATTCAACAGAGGCGGACAAGGAGGTAACAGACCGGGTCAAAGAACAATGCCTGTTGAGTTAACAGACGAACAAGTTAAAAACCAGATCAAGGAAACCCTTGAAAAATTAACCAATAAAGGAGGTAAATCTAAATCTGCAAAACACAGAAAAGATAAAAGAAACTTCCGTAGAGAACAGGACGAGCGTCAACAGGAAATTGATGCGGCAGACAGAACATTAAAAGTAACTGAATTCATCACGGTTGGTGAATTGGCGAGCTTAATGAATGTGTCTCCTACAGAAGTAATTTCTGCGTGTTTCTCATTAGGAGTAATGGTTACCATGAACCAAAGGCTGGAAGCAGATACCTTATTATTGGTAGCTGATGAATTTGGTTATAAAATAGAATTCTCTGATGCGGATCTTGAAGATTCAGATTCTGAAGATGAAATTGATAACGAAGAAGATCTTCTTCCAAGAGCTCCGATCGTAACGGTAATGGGTCACGTAGACCACGGTAAAACTTCATTACTGGATTACATCAGAAAAACCAATGTAATTGCTGGTGAATCAGGAGGGATTACTCAGCACATCGGTGCTTATAACGTGAAACTGGAAAACGGACAAAGAATTACATTCTTAGATACACCGGGTCACGAAGCCTTTACCGCGATGAGGGCGAGAGGTGCGCAGGTTACCGATATTGCAATTATCGTGATTGCAGCGGATGATGATGTAATGCCTCAGACAAAAGAAGCGATCTCTCACGCACAGGCTGCAGGAGTTCCAATGATTATCGCAATCAATAAGGTTGATAAACCGAATGCGAATCCTGATAACATCCGTCAGCAGCTTTCCGGAATGAATATTTTGGTAGAAGAATGGGGTGGAAATGTTCAGGCGCAGGAAATTTCAGCTAAATTCGGTAACAATGTCGATGTATTGCTTGAAAAAGTTTTATTACAGGCTGAATTACTTGAATTAAAGGCAAATCCTGATCGTTCAGCAAACGGAGTTGTTATTGAAGCTTCTCTGGATAAAGGTAGAGGTTATGTAGCAACCATGTTGGTGCAAACCGGAACTTTAAGAGTTGGTGATTATGTGGTAGCTGGTAAAAACCACGGTAAAGTAAAAGCTTTGCTTGACGAAAGAGGTAAAAATCTTTCAGAAGCAGGTCCTTCAATCCCAGCAACTATTTTAGGTCTGGACGGAGCGCCTACAGCGGGTGATAAATTCCGTGTTTATGCAGATGAAAGTGAGGGTAAAGCGATTGCCAACAAGAGAGAACAACTTCAGAGAGAACTTTCCATCAGAACTAAAAAACATACGACGCTTGAAGAATTGGGTAGACGTATTGCTTTAGGAGAATTCAAAGAGTTGAATATTATCCTTAAAGGTGACGTGGATGGTTCGGTAGAAGCGCTTTCTGATCAGTTACAAAGATTATCAACAGAAGAGATCAGCGTGAAAATCCTTCACTCTGGTGTCGGACAGATCACTGAATCTGATATCAATTTAGCAGCAGCATCTGATGCTATTATTATCGGATTTAATGTAAGAGCTGGAGCAAATGCTAAAGATCTTGCAGACCGTGAAGAAATTGAAATCAGAACTTATTCTGTAATCTATAAAGCGATTGATGAGGTAAAAGAAGCAATGGAGGGAATGCTTTCTCCTGAAATTCAGGAGCAGGTTATTGGTAATGTTGAGATTCGTGAAGTATTCAAAATTTCTAAAGTGGGAACCATTGCAGGTTGTATGGTTCTTACCGGAAAAGTTACGAGACAGTCTAAAGTGCGTTTGCTTAGAGATGGCATCGTGAAATTCGATGGTGAACTTGAAAGTTTAAAACGTTTCAAAGACGACGTAAAGGAAGTAACAAAAGGTTACGAATGTGGATTGAACCTGAAAGGATACAACGATATCGAACAGGGCGACATTCTTGAAGTTTATGAAGAGGTTGCGGTGAAGAAGAAGTTGAAGTAATCATATAATTTATTTAAAAAGAAAATAATCCAGTTCAAATTGAGCTGGATTATTTTTATTTATAATTAGTCTAAATTATCTAAAGGACAACCTGTTTTTAAATGTTAAAACATTATTTAATAAAAAAATAATTATAATAATAAACAAAATATGAATTAAATATTCAAAACAGTTATGCTAAGCATTTTTTTTTAATAAGATTTGTTTAGATTACATAAAATATAAAAAGTTAAAAATTTGTTAATGTTAAAATTTATTAACATATTTGCTTTTGTTAAAATATTAAAAAACTGTTAATATGAATGTGAAATTAAAAGTACTAACTATTGGAGCTTTTTTCTTTTTAGGAGAAATAGCATCGGCTCAGCAAAAGAGAAAGGATACTATATCTACAAAAGAGATAGAAGAAGTAGTAGTAGTTGCTTATGGAAAGCAAAAAAAAGAAACTGTAATTGGTTCAAATGTGCAAATTGGAAGTGACAATTTCAAAGATAGACCAGTAACGAATGTTGCAAATGCAATAGATGGTGCTGCTCCAGGAATTCAGGTTTCGGCAGGCTCTGGGCAACCAGGATCATTACCGGCAATTAGAATCAGAGGATTTTCCTCAATAAGCGCAGGTAACAATCCACTATATGTAGTTGATGGAGTAATTTATAACGGCTCGGTTTCTGCAATAAATTCATTAGACGTTGAATCTATTAATGTATTAAAAGATGCAGCGTCTACATCTTTATATGGATCTTCTGCTGCAAATGGAGTTATATTAATCACTACAAAGAAGGGAAGAAAGGGAAGAGATATAGTTAACTTTTCTTTACAGACTGGTATTTCTCAAAGAGGAGTTCCTGAGTATGATAGAGTTGGGATTGCAGATTATTATCTACTAAATTGGGAAGCTCTTAGAAATGGACGTTTAACTACTGGGGCTAGTGCTACAACTGCTTTAGCGAATACTTGGGCGAGTGACAATTTAATTGCAAATCTTGGTGTAAATGTTTATAAAAATGTTGCAAACAATGCAGTAGTTGTAAATGGTGTTGTAACTGGTGATCAAACTCTTAAATATAATGATTTTGACTGGTCTAAACCGTTATTCAAAACAGGACTTAGACAAAGTTATGATTTAAGTTACGCAGGGGGAGGTGAAAAAACTACATATTTTGCTTCTTTAGGATACTTAAATGATCAAGGATATTTGGTTAAATCTGGACTTGAAAGATTTACAGCAAGATTAAATGTTGAATCACAACTTAAACCTTGGGTAAAAGTTGGAATTAATTTAGCTGCTACTAATACAAAAACTGAAAATAGTTACAATGGAGCTGATAATAATTCAGCAATTATTAATCCATATCGTTTTTCTAGGTCAATTGGACCTATCTATAGCCCTTATTCTCATAATGCAGATGGGAGTAATATTTTTGATTCCAATGGTGACAAAGTATATGAATGGCTAGGAGCAAGAGGAGCTAATGCAAGTCCAGGAAGAAATGCTATATATGAAAGAATTTTAAATAGTGATATTACAAGGGCTAATAATATCACGTCCAGAGTTTTTGCCGATTTTAAATTGTTAAAAGATCTTAAATTATCTATCATTGGAGGTTATGATCTTAGAAATGCTTACAATAGAGAATACCAAAATAATATTTTAGGAGATGCAGCTCCCGCTGGTGCAGCTTCAAGAACAAGCGAGAATACATACTCTGTGAATTTCATTCAATTGTTGAATTATACTAAAAAGTTTGGTTCTCACAATATTGATGTATTATTAGGCCATGAGAATAATAAATATACTTTTGAGTCTTTCTATGGCTATAAACAAGGACAAGTTGGAGCTAATAATGATGATTTAGTAAATTTCATTACTCCTACTTCATTAACTTCATATACGGATACTTACAATAAAGAAGCTTTTTTTGCTAGAGCTAATTATGACTTTAATGAAAAATATCTTTTATCAGGATCTATTAGAAGAGATGCTTCATCAAGGTTTGCACCAGATAAAAGATGGAATACTTTTTGGTCAGCAGGAGCTGGTTGGAGAGTAAACAAAGAGTCTTTTATGGATAATCTTAAATTTATTGATGAATTTAAATTAAGATCTTCATATGGAGAAGTTGGAAATGATCAAGGAATTGGGTTCTATGCATACCAGACTTTATTTGAATATAATAATAACGCAGGTTTACCAGGAGTCGTCTTTGGAACACAAGCGGATCCAAATATCACTTGGGAAAGTAATAATCAATTTGATGTAGGTTTAGATTTTGCCTTTTTAAATAGAAGAATAAAAGGATCTGTAGAATGGTATAAGCGAGAAACTGATGGATTGTTATTTAATGTTCCTGTTCCAATGAGTGCGGGTGTTCCAAGTAATAATGTTTTTAGAAACGTTGGAGCGATGTATAATAAAGGGATTGAAGCTTCCCTTACTGTAGGGATTATAAATGGTGAAAAAGGAGGATGGGATATTACAATTAATGCTTCGACTCTGAAAAATCAGATTTCAAAAATGCCAAATGGTCAACCAGAAATTATATCAGGTTCAAAAAAATTAACAGAAGGAAGATCCATCTATGATTATTGGTTAAGACAGTGGTATGGAGTAGATCCATCTAATGGTGATGGATTATTCTTATTAGACCCAACTTTGGCTTCTGCTCCAATTGCAGGTCAGGATAAACAAATAGACGGGGTATGGGTTACCAACAGGGCAGCTAGAGCAAAATATGATTTTGCTGATTCTGCTATTCCTGACGTTTTTGGAAGTATAAATAATGAATTTAGATATAAAAACTTTACTTTAACTGCATTAGTTACTTATCAGATAGGAGGCAAGATCAACGATTCTAATTATGCCTTACTTATGACTGGATATCCACAAGGTAGAGCTTTACATGCTGATGCTCTTAATCGTTGGCAAAATCCAGGTGATGTTACTGATGTTCCAAGATTTGATAGTTCTTTATCTGCACAATATGATGTAGCTTCTACTAGATGGTTAGTTGATGCTTCATTTATTAATCTTAGAAATGTTACATTAGGATATAAGTTTGGTGAAGATGTTACTAAAACACTAGGTTTTAGTAGATTAGATATGTTTATAAGTGGTGAAAACTTGTATATTAAAACTAAGAGAAAGGGATTAGAGCCGCAAGAAAACTTCTCAGGAGAGACTACAAACAGATTTACTCCTGCTAGGATATTCAGTTTTGGTGTAAACGCATCTTTCTAAAATAAAATATAAATGATCACTTTATTATCCAAAATTTGTGATTCATTTTAAATTGAAACTTAAATAAAATTAAAAAAGATGAAACAGATATTTAAAAAAATTAAATTCAAATATGCAGCATTGCTTTTGTTATTTGTTGCCGTTAGTTGTCAGTCTGATTATTTAGAAACAACGCCTACTGATCGATTGGGTTATTCAGATGTTGTTGAAAAACCACAAGGACTTATGAATATTATCAATGGTATTCACCGAGATATGTACGTTAGAACTCCATATGGGCAGGGCTATAATGGGCAAACAGGAGCTATTGTTATGTTTGATTCTATGGCAGATGATTTAGTGCATACTGGAACTGGTGCAAACTGGCATATTGCAGATCTTAGATGGCTTTCGGCAGATATAGACACAAGTACTGGGACAAACTATCCTTGGAGATTTTACTATAAAATAATAGGAAATGCAAACATAGTAATAGATAATGCTCCTAAGGTTTTCATTGAGCCTTCTAATCAGGTTGTTGAAACTGCTCTTAGAGATAAAGCATTGGGTGAGGCTTATGCATACAGAGCTTGGGCATTTTTTCAGTTAGTTCAAATTTACTCTAAAAGATATGATAAGACTTTAGCTAATAATGATGCTGATGGAGGTGTAATTCTTCGACTTACAAACTCTCTTGATCCGATGAAACGAAGCACTGTAAAAGAAACGTATGATCAAATTCACTTGGATTTGGATAAGGCAATTGTTTTATTAGCAGGTAAGACAAGAGATCATAAATCTCAATTCAATGTAAGCATAGCTAAAGGGATAAAAGCAAGAGTTTATTTAACTCAGCAAGAATGGGCTTTAGCAGCACAATTGGCGAATGAAGCTAGAGGTACTCTTCCTTTGATGACAAATGCAGAGTATGTTTTAGGATTTAATAAGATTTCTAATAATGAGTGGATGTGGGCAAGCGAAATACTACCAGATAATACAGATTATTTTGGGAATTTTGGAGCTTATATGTCTAGAAACTACAATTCAACTACAATCAGAACTGCACCAAAAGCGATTTATAGACCATTGTATGATGCATTTCCGTCTACAGATATCAGAAAGGCAAATTTTGATCCTACTGGAAATCATACAAGTTTAGGATTGCCTTCCAACTATACAAAAAGACCATACACTTCTCAAAAGTTTTTATCAGTTTCAGTATCTGATAGTAGATGTGATGTTCCTTATATGAGAGTGGCTGAAATGATACTTATTGAGGCTGAAGCATTAGCAAGAAACGGACAGGAAGCAGCATCCAAAACAGTATTTGAAATTTTGGCAAAAAATAGAAATCCTAGTTACACTTCTACAAATACAGGAGCAGCATATATTACTGAAATTATGAATAGTAGAAGATTAGAATTATGGGGAGAAGGATTCAGATGGTTTGACTTAAAAAGATTAAACCTTCCTGTAGAAAGAAATAGAATGAATGGCGTAACGGTTCCTACAGCTAATGTTAATCATGTCGCTTCTGTAATTAATAGTACTTATATTATTGCAAATACAGATCCTAGATGGCAGTTTAAGATACCAAGACAAGAGATAGACTCAAACCCATTGTGTAAACAGAATCAATAATTAAATACATTATCAAACCCCGCAATTCAAGCGGGGTTTTTTATTCCCTATTATTTCTTATTTTTGCTTTACAATAAAAATAAATGAAATACCTATTTTCCATCATATTTTTCCTGAGTGTAGCAGCTCAAGCCCAGGTCGTCAACAAAACAGACTTCAATAAACTTCCCAAAGATAAAGACACGCTCGTTATCGATTCCGGGAAAAAAGACTCTTTAAAAATATTTAAACCGACTATTAATGATTATCTCTATCAGAAGCAGTTTTCTGAAAAGAAAGTCTTTGATACGGTAATGACTTTCGATAAAACGTATATTTTTTCTCAGTATAACAATAAAGATAACTTTGGAAGAGCACAGGTCGCAAACATAGGTGCAGGATTTAATCCGCTTACGTACGAAGTGAATGCCGAACAAAATTTAGCACTATTACCAACCAACAAATCATATTGGATTTTAGGCGTTAATGATATCAATTACTATGACGTAAAAACGCCGACCGCAACCTTCATTTATCATAATGCAATGAAAAATGGAGCCGCTTTAAGATCTTCTTACACGCAGAACATTGGAAAAAGATTTAATTTTTCTCTGGAATACAGCGGATTGCGTTCTCAGGGAATGTACAGAAATTCATTGGCATCCAATAACAATACTTTGTTTACAGGACATTATGTCTCAAAAAGCGGAAATTATGAATTGTTTGCACACTATCTTCATCAGAATGTGAACAATCAGGAAAATGGAGGAATTGCAGTAGACAGTTTATTTCAAAACGGAGACAGCAATTCAAGAAACAGACAGAATATGCAGGTAAATCTTACATCTTCAAGCTCACAGTATTCCTACAGAAGATATTATTTAACCCATCAGTTTGCTCCGTTTAAATCAGAAAAAATTCCTTTTAAAATAAGACATACCATTTCTCATCAGGGAAACAAATATTACTATGCCCAAAGTGCCGCTGAAACTTACTGGTACGATGCTCCGGATGAACTGGTGACAGGAGCTCCGCTTACTTCAAAAAAATATTCAGACAACTTCAGCAATACGGTAAGTCTGGTTTGGGACAATGAGAAATTTAAACTTGATGCCGGTCTTCGTTACCAGATGCTGAAATTTGGCTCCAATGAAATTACCCTTCCGATTTTAGTGATTCCTACGGAAATTAAAGAAAGCAGAATCGGAGCAGTAGGAAATTTGCAGATTAAACTGTTTGATAAAATCCAGTTAAATTCATTTTTGGAATTTTCTAACGGAAGCCAGTTCGGAACCTATTTAAAAACAACCAATAATCTGAAATTTGAGCCGGTAAAAGATTACTTTGTGAATGCAAAAGTAAACTTTCAAAGCGCTTATCCGTCCTTCAATTATTTGTTGAATACTTCTGTGTATAATAATTACAACTATTATTTTCAGAATGCCCAGAACCAGACCATCTCAGAAATCGGAGGAAGTGTTGGCTTAAAGTGGTTTAAAACAGAATTGTTCGCGAACTATTTCAGAATAGATAATTATACCTATTTTGATGCAATTGCAATGCCTCAGCAAAGCGGAAGTCCCGTTAATATTTCGCAGATCGGAGGTGACGCTACTTTTAGCTACGGTAAATTTCATTTAAATACAAGATTACATTTTCAGAATGTTTTAACCAATAAAGATTTGCTTCCGTTACCAAGTTTTATAGGTCGTGCCAATTTCTTCTTCCAGTCCAAAGCCTTTAAAAATGCGGCGGAAATTCAGACCGGAATTAAAGTGTATTATTTTTCGAAATTTGCATCTCGGGAATTTTTTCCTATTCTTAACGAATATATTTTGCCGGGTTCCAATTCATTTTCTATCGGAGGACAGCCGATTGCCGATGTTTACTTCAATCTGAAAGTTAAAAAAATGTTCTTTTTTATTGAAGGACAACAGGTCGGAACTTTCCTTTCTAACAACAAAGCATATGCATTTCCAAGTTATCCGGTCTACGATTTTAGGCTGAATCTGGGAATCGTATGGTATTTGTTCAACTAAAATATAGACAAGTTGAAAACTATAAAAAAAATATCTTTTCAGGATATCCAAAGCATCCCTCAGTTAATCAAAGATTTTTTAAATCATGATATCGAGGGATTTGAAGAAAAAACATTTTCTTTAGACCATTTTAAGAAACAGATCGCGCAGAAACAGAATTCTTTCACGGCGGATCAGAGAAATATTTTAGCCGGTAATTTAGAAAGGCAGCTTGCCCATCTTGAACTTTCTTCTAAACAGAATGAAAATATAGATCATTTAAGACTTTCTAATACCTTTACCATCACCACCGGTCATCAGTTGAATCTCTTTTCAGGACCCGTCTTTTTTATTTACAAGATTTTGCAGACCATTAAAACCTGTACTTATTTAAAAGAAAATTTTCCTGAATTTAATTTTGTTCCTGTATATTGGATGGCTTCCGAAGATCACGATTTTGCGGAAATCAATCACTTTAAAACCGAGAACAATTTCTACGAAATCAACGAAAAATCAGGCGGTCCGGTTGGAAGAATAGAAATTAGCGATACATTTTTCATATCTGAATTTGAAAGAGAATTCAAAGACTATGTTTTTGGGACGGAACTGATTTTAATGCTGAAAGAAGCTTATAAAACCGGACATACGTTAACTCAGGCAATCCAGATCTTAGTCAACAGACTGTTTTCAGATTTTGGCTTACTGATTTTGGATGGTGATTCTAAAGACCTTAAAAATCAGATCAAAGAAACCTTTAAAGATGAACTGCTGAATTTCAGCTTATATAAAAATTCAAAAGAAAAAGTAGATTTCTTAACCGGAAAATATGGGAAAGTTCAGGTAAATCCGCGCGAAATTAATTTATTCTACCTTTCGGACACGAGAGACAGAATAGATTTTGACGGTCAGAAATACTTTGTGGTAGATAAAAATATTCAGTTTACCAAAGAAGAAATTTTAAATGAACTTGAAAATTATCCGGAAAAATTTAGCCCGAATGCTCTGATGCGTCCAGTTTATCAGGAAACTATTCTTCCCAACCTTGCCTACATCGGAGGAAATGCAGAAATCATGTATTGGCTGGAACTCAAAGATTACTTTTCAAAAATAAGTATTCCTTTCCCGATCCTGATTCCCCGAAATTCCATGCTTTTTTTAAAAGAAAAAACACTCGGGAAAATAGAAAAACTGAATCTGAAAGTAGAAGATTTCTTCCAGAACTTTACGACGGTTATCAACAATAAAATGTTGGAAGATAATTCCATTCTGGAAATGTTGGAACAAAAGGAAAATACACTCATCAGTCAGTTTGCCAAACTTAAAAATATCGCCGAAACCACCGAAAAATCTTTCGGAAACATGGTGAAAGCCGAAGAAGTAAGACAGTTGAAATCTTTTAAAAGAATGAAAAAACGTCTTCTTCATGCAGAAAAGATTAAAAAAAGCGAATTGATGGAAAGGCTGGAAAATCTGTTTTTAGATGTAAATCCTTCTAAGAATTGGCAGGAAAGAGTTTATAATTTTAGCGTATTTTTTGCAGATCATGGATATCAGTGGTTAGATTTTTGTTTAGAAAAAATAGAAATAGAAAAATCAGAATTTATAATTATTGCTTATTAAGGATAAAGAATCTATTATTGCGTTTTAAAAATAAATGAAATGATGCAGAAAAATTCTTCTCTTTCGTCTACAAAAAAGATGTTCTGAAATTCTTAGGATAATAATTCTTAAACTGAAAGATCTATTATTTGGAGCATAACGAAGAAATTCAATTCTATCCCAAAGTAACACTCTGAATTTTAACAGAAAGTCTTTTCAAAACCAATAATTATTGTCATTTAATTTTAAAGAAGTATTTTTGCATTTATAATCACCGAATATGATAAAGAGGTTTTTTATTCTATCCAGTTTATGTATGGTTTTGGGTATGTCTGCCCAGAAATCGCACACCGTTGTAAAAGGAGATACTCCTTATAACATTGCTAAAAAATACGGACTTACTGTAGAAGAATTGCTAAAACTAAATCCTAAAGTGAAGGACGGTAAATTGGCGCTTGGAGATGTTCTTACAGTAAAAAATGATAAAGCAGCTCCTGCTTCATCAAAAACACCTGCTGCTTCAAAGCCTGTAAATAATTCTCAGCTTGGAAAAATTATTCTTCAGCCAAAACAAACCATCTACGGAATCACAAAACAATACAGAATATCCGAAACAGACCTCAGAAAACTGAATCCTGAATTGGATGCTCACATGAAGATCGGAGATGAAGTTACCCTGCCTCTTGAAAGCATCAAAAAATATGGCGGAGAACAGAGTATTGCCGTACATACTTCTCCGGTAGAAAAAACTGTTGAAACTGTTGCTGAAACTCACACCACAAAAGCTTCGGAAGACGAATATATTGTACAGCAGAAAGACAATTACTACAGAATTTCAAGACAGTTCAATATTACAAAAGAAGAATTGTTTGCACTGAATCCCGGATTGGAAGAAAAAGGATTAAAACCGGGGGAAACAATTAAAATAAAAAAAGCAGGAACAAAAAATTCCGGAGCTGATATTTTTGAAGAAAATTCAAATCCAAAAACCAAAGTAGATTCAGGGAATGAAAAATCTTCATCTAACACGGTTTCTTCGGAAGACGATTATGTAACCTATACTGTTCAGCAGGGAGATACCGTTTTCTCGATTGTGAATAAATTTGGAGTTACAATAGATGAACTGATTGCGCTGAATCCTGAACTTTCCAAAGGACTAAAAACAGGAATGGTTTTAAAAATTAAAAAACTGGATCCTGCCTATGTAAAGAAAAACGGTGATGCGTTAAGCGTTGTAATGATGCTTCCTTTTGGCTACAGCACAGGAGAAACACAATATCGTACAATGGCTTTGGATTTTCTTACGGGGGCAAAACTTGCCATTGAAAGAAATGCCAGAAACGGACAGAAATTAGATATAAAAATTGTGGATTCCGGAAACGAAGCTTCGTTCCGAAATTCATTAACCCAGATAAATCCGGATAATACAGACTTAATTATCGGTCCCTTCTTCAAGTCGAACGTTGTAGATGTTCTGGACTTCACGAAAAACCAGAAAATTCCGATTGTTGCACCATTTGCCAACTCTCCGGAATTGTACAACTACAGCAACCTGATTATTGTGGAAACCAACGATCAGACCTATGCCGATAAAATTGTAGAAGAAGTGAAATCTGCGTTCTCGGATCAGAAAATCTATATAGTTGCAGATTCTAAAAAAGAAAATGCCAATTACATTAAAGCCGGTCTTGAAAAAACGCTTAAAAATCCAAACATCACCATCGTAAATTCATCAGCGGATATTCAGCTTGATAAAAATATGATGACGGGACAGTCTGCTCCGGTTATTGCCATTCTGGCAAGTGATAGTGATACGGCAGGTGAAGCTTTTGCCAACAGAGTAATCGCTTTATCCAAAGAAGTTCAGGGAGTAAAAGCTTTCAGTATGCATTATGCTCCGGTTTTCGAGAAAAAAGTAGATGATCTTAGCCAGGCAAATCTTGTCTATTTAATGGACAGAAAGATCAATACAGAAGGAAGTTTCGAAAAAGAAATTCTTGCCGCTTATAAAAATAAATACTGTAAAACACCTCCAAAGTTTGCCATCGTAGGTTTTGATATCGTGAATGATATGCTGACCAGAGAAAACAAAAAAGGAGAAATCTTCAAACAGATGAATAAGGTACAGACTCAGCTTGCCACAAAATTTGAGTTTGTAAAGTCCAAAGCAAACGGAGCTTATGTAAACACAGGGTACCGCGTTATCAGATTGGTTCCTTAATCATTTGATTGTGTTTTAAAGAATATTGTTAACATTATAATTATATTTGCATAATATTTTAAATTAATACATGAAAGCACTTGTATTTCCAGGGCAGGGTTCTCAGTTCGTAGGAATGGGAAAAGAATTGTACGATTCTAGAAAAGACATCAAAGATCTGATGGAATCTGCCAACGAAATTTTAGGGTTTGATATCCTTTCGATGATGTTCAGAGGAACGGATGAAGATCTTAAAAAAACGGAGGTTACCCAGCCTTCAATTTTTATCCACTCGGTTGCTGCCCTGAAAGCAGTAAACGGTCTTGGAGCTGAAATGGTTGCAGGACATTCTTTAGGAGAATTTTCAGCATTGGTTGCCAATGGAGTTTTATCTTTTGACGACGGTCTGAAACTGGTTTCCGAAAGAGCAAAAGCAATGCAGGAAGCTTGTGATGCCAATCCAAGTTCTATGGCAGCTATTTTAGGACTGGAAGATGCTAAAGTGGAAGAAATCTGTGCATCAATCAGCGGAGTTGTAGTTCCTGCAAATTATAACTGTCCGGGACAGTTGGTTATTTCGGGCGAAACAGCATCTGTAGAAGAAGCTTGTGCAAAGCTGAAGGAAGCAGGAGCAAAAAGAGCCTTATTATTGCCTGTAAACGGAGCATTCCATTCTCCATTGATGCAGCCGGCACAGGAAAGATTGGCTGCGGCAATAGAAAAAACAAAATTCAGAAAAGCAACCATTCCGGTATACCAGAATATTACCACTACCGCAGTTTCTGATCCTGAAGAAATTAAGAAAAATCTTATTGCACAGTTAACGGGTCCTGTAAAATGGACGCAGTCTGTTCAGAATATGATTAAAGACGGTGCCAATAACTTCGTGGAAGTAGGACCGGGAAAAACATTACAGGGACTCATCAAAAAAATTGATTCTTCTGTAGATGTAGCTTCTGCAATCTAATTAATAAAAAAATCATGGGCGAGATATTTTCACCGGGAAAGCTGATGCTTACTTCAGAATATTTCGCAATGGACGGAGCTCTTGTCTTAGCGGTACCTACCAAGCTGGGACAAGAGTTTTCTTTTGAAGAAATTCACGATGAAAAATCTCTCATTTTCTGGGAAGCCTATCATCAGAACAAATTATGGCTGAAAGCTGCCATCGATTATCAGAACTGGCAGATTTTAGAAACCAATATTCCGGCAAGTGCTGAATTTATTTTAAAGACATTAAAAAATGTTCAGTCACTTTCTGCTATTACATTCAAAAATAATTTTACTTACCATTTAAAGACCAACCTTCAGTTTCCTGCGGATTACGGACTTGGAAGCAGCTCTACTTTAATGACCAATCTTGCGGAGTGGGCAGAAATTGATCCATTTTATTTAAATAAGATAAGTCTGGGCGGAAGCGGATACGATATTGCTGTGGCAAAAGAGAAATCGGCAGTGCTGTATCAAAGTGTTCCTGAAATTAAATATGAAAAGGTAAATTTTAATCCTTCTTTTAAAGATGAATTGATTTTTATTCACTTAAATCAGAAACAAGACAGCCGTGAAGGAATCAGTTTTTACAAGTCTAAAACCAAGTCCCAAAAAAGGGTTGATGAATTTTCGGATATTACAAGAAATATTTTACTATGCAACGAATTGGAAAATTTTTCTGAGCTAATGTTGATTCATGAGCAAAAAATATCGGATTTTCTTGAAATTCCTACAGTTAAGGCTAAATTTTTTCCAGATTGCCCTGTTTTTGTTAAAAGTTTGGGAGCTTGGGGAGGAGATTTTGTAATGAGCTCAAAATTTGACGGCTTTAAGGACTATTTTTGGGGAAAAGGTTTTCACACAATTTTCGAATGGTCTGAAATAATTGCTTGATTTTCAATTTTTTACAAGGTTTATTTTTTATTTGTCATTCTGACTTATATCATTATATTTAACCACCTTTAACAATTAATTAATATTTAATTTTGTTATACCCAAAAAAGAAATAGAAAATATAAGTAAAATGAAACACGCTAAAATCATCCAAGATTTAGAAAAATTAGGGATTAAAGGAAATTACGAAGTAGTGTACAATCCGTCTTACGAAGAATTGTATCAGGCTGAAGTTTCTCCTGAAAATCAGGGCTTTGAGAAAGCTGAGCTTACGGAATCTGGTGCAGTATCAGTAAAAACAGGAATTTTCACAGGTCGTTCTCCTAAAGACAGGTACATAGTTCAGGATGATGTTACAAGAGAAACGATTTTCTGGGACGGAAAAGTAAACTTGCCGACTACTCCGGAAATTTTTGCGTCTTGTAAAGATTTAGTGCTGAACCAACTTGCTGCTGCAAAGAAAATTTATGTAGTAGATGCTTTCTGCGGAACCAATGCAGATACGAGACTAAAAGTGAGGTTCATCGTTGAAGTAGCGTGGCAGGCACATTTCGTTACCAATATGTTCATCCGTCCTTCTCATTATGAGCTGGAAAACTTTGGTGAGCCGGATTTTACCGTAATCAATGGTTCTAAAAC
The DNA here is from genome assembly GCF_900156825.1 of Chryseobacterium gambrini. Taxonomy (GTDB): domain Bacteria; phylum Bacteroidota; class Bacteroidia; order Flavobacteriales; family Weeksellaceae; genus Chryseobacterium; species Chryseobacterium gambrini. Next base: position 467,545 of record NZ_FTOV01000003.1, read on the forward strand.
AACGAATCCAAACTGGGAAGCACAGGAACTGAATTCTGAAAACTTCGTGATGTTCAACCTTACTGAAAAACTTCAGATTATCGGAGGAACATGGTACGGCGGAGAAATGAAAAAAGGAATGTTCGCAATGATGAACTATTACCTTCCGCTAAAAGGAATGGCTTCAATGCACTGTTCTGCAAACGTAGGAGAAGAAGGAGACGTAGCTCTTTTCTTCGGACTTTCAGGAACGGGAAAAACAACTTTGTCTGCAGATCCTAAAAGATATCTGATCGGAGACGACGAGCACGGTTGGGATAACAACGGAGTTTTCAACTATGAAGGAGGTTGCTATGCAAAAGTTATCGATCTTTCGGAAGAAAAAGAACCGGATATTTTCAGAGCCATTAAAAGAGATGCGCTATTGGAAAATGTTGTGGTAAACAACGGTATTTCAGATTATACAGACGGATCAATCACAGAAAATACAAGAGTTTCTTATCCTATTTATCATATCAATAAAATTGTTCTGCCTTCAAAAGCAGGACACGCAAAAAAGATCGTTTATCTTTCTGCAGATGCTTTCGGAGTATTGCCTCCGGTTTCTATTTTGGATGAAGATCAGGCACAATACCACTTCCTTTGCGGGTATACATCGAAATTAGCGGGAACTGAAAGAGGAATTACCTCTCCGGAACCGTCTTTCTCTCCTGCATTCGGGGAAGCTTTCTTAACATTGCACCCAACAATGTACTCTAAAACATTAATCGGGAAAATGAAAGAACACGGTGCAAAAGCATATCTGGTAAACACAGGCTGGAACGGAACAGGAAAGAGAATTTCTCTGAAAGATACAAGAGCCATTATCGATGCGATCATCGACGGATCTATCGAAAATGCTCCGAAAACAAGAATTCCGATCATGAATCTGGAAGTTCCTACAGCATTGCCAAATGTTTCAGAAGGAATCTTAGATCCGAGAAATACTTATAATGATGCTTCTGAATGGGAAGAAAAAGCGAAAGACTTAGCTTCAAGATACATTAAAAACTTTGAGCAGTACTGCAATACCGAAGAAGGTAAAAAATTAATTCCTTCCGGTCCTCAGTTACAAGAGCAGACAACCAACTAAAAATAGAAATCCTCATCGCAAGATGAGGATTTTTTATTTGTATTCCGGCAGATTTTTGTTGAAAAATTACTTCAGGCTCAGGATAGCCAGTCTGTAGCCTTCCATCCCGAAACCGGATAAAACAGCATCTGTATTTGCTGCTGTTACAGATTTCTGGCGGAATTCTTCTCTTTTATAAATATTGCTGATGTGAACCTCAACTTTTGGTTTTCGGATATTCTTTAAACAGTCGGCAATAGCATAAGAATAATGCGTAAAAGCTCCCGGATTAATAATCAGAGCATCAAATTCATCTTTCTGAAGCTGGTTGATAATTTCACCCTCGATATTAGACTGATAATATTCCAGTTGATGGGAGGGAAAATCGGTTTTGAGACGATCCAGATAATCCTCCATGGAAACTGTTCCGTAAATTTCGGGCTCTCGGGTTCCTAATAAATTCAGATTGGGACCATTCACGATAAGAATTTTCATTGAAAATAATTTATTCAAAGATAGTACATTTTAAAAACACAATTAAATGGTATTTTTAAGATGTTTCTGGAAATATTCCGAAGGCGTTATCCCTTCAATCTGTTTAAAAGCACGGTTAAAAGTCGACTGGTTCGAAAATCCGGCTTCCGTATACACATACATTAACGTTGCTTTCTGAAAATCGATTTCGGTGAATAGTTTTTTCACATAATTTACCCTGCACGTATTCAGATAACTGTTAAAATTAGGATACCCTTTGTAACGGATCGCTTTTGAAATATAAGTGTTGTTAACGTCCAGTGCAACACTTAAAGCAGAAAGATTGAATTTTACATCTTTAAACAACAGTTTTTCGTTCATGGAAGTTTCAATTCTGGAAAAAAGTTTTTCCATACTTTCTATGTTTTCAGCAGTACTTTCTGTAGAAATATCGGCTGTCTTTTTATCCTCTGCAATTATTGTTTTTTCTGTTTTTTCAAATTCCGAAAGAATTTCCAGCTTTCTTATTTTGTCTTTATAATAAATAAGCAGCGTAACCACTAAAATATTGGAAATAATGATGATAATATCGGTAAACAATACCGTTTTCTGGGTACGTTCCGGAAATTCCAGATTGAAATTTGCGGTAATAAAATAACAGGCTAAAATAATAAGTACGGTATAAAGCGTGTAAAGAAAAACCTCTTTTTTTGTAAAGAAAATGTAGGCTCCGATAGGAATTGGCAGATACCAGCAAAAACTTACCACCGAATAATCCCAAAATGCCAGAACAATATAAATATTGTAAAGAGGCGCAATTAAAAGATGAAGATGAATAATTGTAGATTGTTTAAATCTTCCTCTCATCAGAAAATAAGTGTATCCCAGAAAAAATAATGCCGATCCCAAATACCAGATAAGAAAATTATCATAAGTATAAAATGTAAAAATAAAAATAAAAAAAGCTAAAATGATAAGCATGAGAATTACATACCTGTCCATGAGCTCTTGCTTCAGTTTTTCAATTTGTTCATGTTTTGTACCCATCCGTATTTTTACTTCATTTTATAATCTAAGCAGTCATTTACCATAAATGACTTTTTTAAAGCATTGATATGTAGGCAAATATAATCATTATAAATCATTTTCAAGATTATGATTTACACATGTCTTTTTTTGATTTATCAACGAGAATAACTTTGCAAAACAATTTTTAACTAAAAAAATATGTCAGATCAATTCTCCTTAGAGTAAGGTTTTTTCGTGATAAGGTGCAAACATCTTTTTATTTATTACAAACAAAAAGAAAGATATTATTCAAAATTAGAAAAAAATAAATTGATAATGAATATTAAATTAAACACATCGTCCGGAATTCTAGAAAAATCAGTCTAAAACAAAGAATACATTATCAGAGAAAAATTAAACAAGATAAATCAGGTTTATAAAACTCTAAAAACAACAAATGAAACACAATTGAAAAAGCCCCCCTTTCAAAAACTCTTTAAAACATTATTATGAGAAAAATTATTTTATCCATTACTATCGCTTCCTTTAATCTTTTATATTCCCAAGTGGGGATTAATACCTCTAATCCAAAAGGGGTTTTCCATGTAGACGGATCGAAAGACAATCCGTCAACAGGAAATCCTACGGCTGCACAACAGGCAAATGATTTTGTAGTAACCTCTTCCGGTAATGTTGGGATTGGAACCAACTCGCCAAATTCTTCTGCACTATTGGACGTGAATGTGGACGGACTGGCTTCAGGAAGCAAGAAAGGATTTTTGGGTCCGAAAGCAGCGCTAACTTCACAGACAGACCAGACAACCATCCCTTCTCCGGCAACAGGACTCTTGGTTTACAATTTAGGAACCGGAGGATTAGTCTATAACGGCTATGTTTTTTGGAACGGAACAGAGTGGAGAACCTTTAATAACGGATCTTTAGCGCCCGGAACAGTAGGGGCAATTACCTGTAACGGAATTACCCTCTCTCCGAGTACATACACAACAGGTGTTCCTTACACCGGAACAATGAATGTTCCTTATACCGGAGGAAACGGAGGAATTTATGCTGCACAGACAATAGGTCCTGTAAACGGACTGACTGCAACTTTATCCGCAGGAAATTTTAACTCCGGCTCAGGAACGCTGAGTTATACCGTTTCCGGAACACCTACTGTAACAAGTCCCATTACAACCACATTTTCTTTAAATATCGGAGGCAAAACATGTAATGCCGTAATTGGAGCAGGAGACGGACTGGCTCCCGGAGATCTCGTATTTTATAAAGCCGGATTTTCCGCAAATGTCTCTGGCTGGATGAGTGCTTTTGTTACAGATTTGCCGATTATCGGAGGAAAAATAAGACTTGATGCATGGTTCAACGGAGCTTCCAACGGAGGAAACGGAAGCGTAACGATGTGGCCAAGACTGGTAAATACATCTTCATCTCCGGTGAAACTGTGGTTTAGTGCCTTAACCAACGTAGACCGTTTTAATGCCTCAAATTATCTTTTGGCTCCAAGTACACCTACAGGTTCAGGAGCTACCCTTGCTCCTTCTGCATACATGGAACTCGATAACGGAATTTACTACGGAGTAGGATATAATGATATCTTAGGATCTACAACACCAAGAGCAACAGGAAGCGGGGAAGGCGGACATCAGGAAGTACTTACAATGGACCTTTCTTTAGATGATAAATGGTACAGAGTCTATTATTTCCCTACGGTTGATAATATGAATACAACCAGTACAGCAGATAATATGAGGGTGATTTATCTATCCATCCAAAGATTATACTAAAACTTCAATATTTTTGAAGCAGTGTGTTTTTCAAGAGTGGTTTGTAATGAACCGCTCTTTTTTGCTGTTTAGCTTTTTTATTAAAATAGAATGAACATTCACAGAAACAAATTTTAAAACCATTAACTTTGAAATGGATATGTTAAATAGAATCGTATGAAAAAGGACATTGAGGATAAATTAATAAATAAAAATACCAAACCTACAAGCATGAGGATTTTGGTGTACGATTTTTTGAGTTCTCAGGAAGCCGCCCTTTCTTTGTCCGAAATCGAAAATCATTTTGAAAATGCAGACCGCACCACAATCTACCGCACCTTAAAAACATTTGAAGAAAAGGGAATCGTTCACAGCATTCAGGAAAATACGACAACAAAATATAAGCTGTGCCACGATGGATGCGATGAACATACTCACAAAGACTGGCATCTCCATTTCTACTGTAAAATCTGCAAACAGACCACCTGTAAAGAAGATATTTTGTTTCCCGAAAACATTCAGACTCAATTCAGGATCGATGAAATAAGGCTTTTTGCAAAAGTAATCTGCGAAAACTGTCTGGAAAGTTTGCAATAGTATTGCACGGGTTCTGTCTGTAATTTTGAATAAAAATTTAACTTATGGAAGAATGCTGCAGTACAAAACCTAAAAAAGAACATCAACATCATCATGAAGGTCACGACCACGATCACGATCATTCTCATGATACAGGAGATCAGTCTGCTTTCAGGATGTTTCTTCCTGCAATCATCTCTTTTGGATTGTTATTAATAGGAATCGCTTTGGATAATTTCATCAAAGCTGAATGGTTTTCCGGCTGGATTCGTCTGGTTTGGTATCTCATCGCCTATATTCCGGTTGGTCTTCCGGTTTTGAAAGAAGCATTCGAAAGCATAAAAAGCGGAGATATATTTTCCGAGTTTTTCCTGATGGGAATCGCAACCGTGGGCGCTTTTGCTATCGGAGAATATCCGGAAGGCGTTGCGGTCATGCTTTTTTATTCCGTTGGCGAGGTTTTTCAGGCAATGGCAGTAACAAGGGCCAAAAGCAATATCAAATCTTTACTCGATCAGCGTCCCGATGAAGTGACGGTTTTAAAAGACGGAAAATCTCAGATTATGAAAGCCGAAAAAGTAAATATCGGAGATGTCATTCAGTTAAAATCCGGAGAAAAATTAGGATTAGACGGAGAATTATTATCTGAAACCGCATCATTCAATACCTCTGCTTTAACCGGAGAAAGTAAACCCGATACCAAAACAAAAGGCGAAACTGTTTTAGCCGGAATGATCAATCTCAATACAGTAAGCGAAGTAAAAGTGACAACCGCTTACAAAGACAGCAAACTGAGCAAAATTTTAGAACTCGTTCAGAATGCGACTGCTCAAAAAGCTCCTACCGAATTATTCATCAGGAAATTTGCTAAAATCTACACCCCGATTGTTGTATTTCTTGCAATCGGAATCACATTTATACCCTATTTATTTGTAGAAGATTACCAGTTCAGAGCCTGGCTGTACAGAGCATTGGTTTTCCTTGTGATCTCCTGTCCGTGTGCGTTGGTGATTTCTATTCCTTTGGGATATTTCGGAGGAATCGGAGCGGGAAGCCGAAACGGAATTTTATTTAAAGGAAGCAATTTCTTAGATATTTTGGCAAACGTTCAGAATGTAGTGATGGATAAAACCGGAACCATGACGGAAGGCGTGTTCAAAGTACAGGAAGTTAATTTTAATAATGAATGTAATACAGATGAAATTTTAAAACTCGTCAATGCTCTGGAAAGTAAAAGCTCTCACCCTGTTGCAACGGCTATTCATCAATATGTGGGAGAAGTCGATCATTCGATCCTGTTGGAAAATGTGGAAGAAATCGCAGGTTATGGTTTAAAGGCATTCATCAACGGAAAAGAACTGTTGGTCGGAAACTTCAAACTGATGGATAAGTTCAGCATCAAATACGATGTTCTGCCTGAAAATAGGGTGTATACTTTAATTGCTGTTGCGTATGATAAAAAGTTTGTCGGGTATTTAACAATTGCAGACTCGATTAAAGCAGATGCACAATTAACGATCAGTAAATTAAGATCTTTAGGGGTAAAAACCACAATGCTGAGCGGAGATAAATCCTCTGTCGTGAAACACGTTGCCGATACATTAGGCATTCAGAACGCTTATGGAGATCTGCTTCCCGAAGACAAAGTCAATAAAGTGAAGGAAATAAAAGCAAAAAATCAAACCGTTGCCTTTGTAGGAGACGGAGTGAATGATGCTCCTGTTGTCGCGTTAAGCGATGTCGGGATTGCGATGGGCGGATTGGGAAGTGATGCGACGATTGAAACAGCAGATGTTGTCATTCAGGATGATATGCCCAGTAAAATCCCGATGGCAATCAACATTGGAAAACAGACAAAAAAAATTGTGTGGCAAAATATCATTCTGGCATTTTCCATCAAAGCGGTTGTTCTAATTCTCGGAGCAGGAGGTTTGGCAACCATGTGGGAAGCCGTTTTCGCTGATGTCGGAGTGGCGTTACTTGCCATTTTAAATGCGGTAAGAATTCAACGGATGAAATTTTAATAAGCCGGAAGAGGGAAGTAGGATGATAGAAGTTTATTGTATTGCGTATATATTGTCAAACTGAGTTTACTCATTAATAGGAACGGGCTTTAGCCCGTTTGCAAGGATAAATTTTTCAATTCGGCTTTAGCCAAAATTTATTTTTCTCCTACAGGTTACGCAGATTGTTTTAATCATCATAAAGCATTTTTATTCATCTGCGAAAATCGGTGGTTTCGTGGTAAAATAATAATCAGCGTCATCTGCAAAAATCCGCGGGAGAAAGAAGTTTCCCGCAGATTATACAGATTTCGCAGATTCCTTTAATCATCATAAAGCATTTTTTATTCATCTGTGAAAATCCGTGCAATCCGTGGCTAATAAATTATGAAAACTCCCGCAGATTTCACAGATGCCGCAGATTTTTAATGCTTTAAACTATTTATCCGAAGCTGTGGAATTTGAGAAATGTCTGCGAAAATAAAGCGTCCAATTAAACCATTACCAAAACTGACTTTCATCATAATCTATCATAAAAACAAAATTTCATTAGTATATTTGTGGAGTAGAATACATCATTGAAGTTTTTCGTTTCCATATTTATCATTTTTACGATTGCATTACGTCCCGTTTTGCCTTTGATTAATTATGCCGTTAATTATGACTACATCGTAAAAAACCTTTGTGAAAACAGAAACATTCCGCAATCCACCTGCAAAGGAAAATGCTACGTAGAAAAAGAACTGGCAAAAACAGAAAAACAGTCCAATACCAATCAGACGGTAAAGATTTCAGGACTCGATGTATTTATATCCCATGAAATACTTTCCTTTTCAGATAACAGTCAGTTGAGTGTTTTAAACAAAAACTCAGACTCACGTTACATCAATTTCCATACTTCAGAATATTTTTCCAGAATATTCCATCCTCCTTTAGTATAGAGTTTTAGACTAAATTTTCAATAATTATTTTAACGGATAAATCTCAATAAGCTTTTAAGAGTTTGAGAATTGCTTCATATTATATCAGAAGCTTGAAATCAATATGATTTCTTAATAAGACTTAATTTCTTCAATGTTCTTCATGGTTTAAAATTAATTCAGTAAGTATTAAATTTAGTTTAAAATTCAATCAATTTTCATTCTAATATTATTAATAATTTCAATGTAAATAAAAATGAAATCAAAACTTATTTTAACAGCATTATTGTCTGTTTCATTAATGGCATGTGCACAGGAAACCCCTAAAGTAAAGCATAAAAAAGCAAAAACAGCCGCAAATTCCGGAACAAAAAAAGTGAAATTTGCCAATGCGGTAGATCCCATCTGCAATATGCCCACCGAAGCCGATATGAAAGATACGGCAGTCTATAAAAATAAAACGTACGGTTTTTGCAGTGCTTACTGTAAAGACGAATTCAAAAAGAATCCTGAGAAATATGCCAAAAAATAAAAAGACCAGCAATTCCAAAAGCAAAGTAATCGTTCCGATTGTAATTATTGCTTTGCTTTTTCTGGGGATCGGTGTCGGAATGGGGTATTTCAAAAAAAATCTGTACACCGTAATGAAAGTTCCGGACTTTAAATTAACGGATCAGAACAACAAAACCGTTACCAATAAAGACATGCTCGGAAAAGTTTATCTGGTAGAATTTTTCTTCAGCAAATGCCCGACGATTTGTCCGGTCATGAATACCAACATGAGAGCCATTGAAGAGGAGATCAACAATCCCGGTTTTGGAATCATCTCCATAAGCATCGATCCGGAAAATGATACGCCGCAAACGTTAAAACAACACGCCGACAGAATCGGAGTAAAATCTCCGAACTGGCATTTTCTTACGGGAGACAGAGATTATATCGGGAAACTGGCAGATCAGTTCAATATCTATGTCGGAGATAAAGAAGACGAAAGCGAAAGCCTTAATCACAGCGGAATGATTGCCCTTGTGGATAAAGATGGAAACATTCGTTGCCGCTATAATAAAGACAATATGCCGATTTTGTATTATTCGGGATTAAATTATGAAGATCCGGAAGGTAAAACGCCGAAGCTTACCGGAAAATACCATCCCGACAGAGAAATATTAATAGAGGATATTAAGAAATTATTGAAATAGAGATTTGGAAGATGGAAGTTTTATGGAATATGTAGAGAACTTCAGGCTTCCATCACCCATCTCCCAGCCAAAATAAACCACAAAAAACAAAACGTTATGAAGATTTTGAAAGTAGCTGCCCTAAGTGCAGTTTTTGCAGCGCAGTTTGCGTTTGCACAGTTTAAGCAGACACCGTTGCCGTATGCTTACAATGCGTTGGAAGGAAATATAGACGCACAGACAATGGAAATTCATTATTCCAAACACGCAGCAGCCTATGTTGCGAACCTGAATAAAGCAATCGCAGGAACGCCGCAGGAAAAACAGACCTTATTCGAGATCATGTCGAATGCCTCAAAATTACCGGCTGCCGTAAGAAATAACGCAGGAGGACATTACAACCACGAGTTGTTCTGGACCGTTTTAACCCCGGAAAAAAATACACAGCCTTCTGCAAAACTTACAAAAGCAATCAACGAAACATTCGGAAGCATGGATGCTTTTAAAGCAAAGATGGCAAAAGCAGGAGCCGACCGTTTCGGATCAGGATGGGCATGGCTTTCTGTGGATAAGAGCGGAAAATTATTTGTTTCCTCAACACCCAATCAGGATAACCCATTAATGGATGTTGTAGAAGAAAAAGGAACCCCTATTTTCGGGATCGATGTTTGGGAACACGCGTATTACCTGAAATATCAGAACAAAAGAGCAGATTATTTAACGGCGATCTGGAACGTAACCAACTGGAAAGAAATCAGCAGACGATACGAAGAAGCGACGAAAGCAAAAAAAGGGAAATTCGATGATTGGCAGGCTATGAAAGATTTTCATACCGTGATGTCTCAGACTTTCCATCCTGCGGAAGAAGGCAATCTTCAGCCTATCAAAACAAGAGCAGCAGAAATGGCGGCAAAAGCAAAAGCATTGCAAACTTCGGCTGTTCCTGCTGAATTTAACAAAAAAGGCGTGAAGGAATCCATTGCAAAACTTTCTAAGGACAGTCAGGATCTTGAAAAACAAATCAAGAAAAAAGATTCTGATGCAAATATTACAAAATCTCTTACTGCTCTGCACGATACTTTCCATACAATTGTAGGATTGTGTTCTGCTGAGGATGAACGTTAATTGATTGATATAAAAGGCAGCTTATTAACTTTTGTAAGTTGCCTTTTTATGTTTAATATCATATAACAAAACAAAAAGTATTATTAAATTTGCTCCGTGAAATATATCATTTCTATTTTCATGATTATTCAGATGACAATACGTCCGATATTGCCATTTATAGATTATACAGTTAATTACGACTATATAACTAAAGAACTTTGTGAAAACAGAATGAAACCAGAGTTAATGTGTAATGGTAAATGTTACCTTTCAAAAGAACTCTCAAAAACTCAGGAGCAGGGAAACAAAAGCAGTCAGAAAATAAGTCTGAATTCCATAGATATCTTTATCGTAAATGAAAGTTTAAACGACAGCTTCATCCTCAAATCAAATATTCTGAAAAATACTGTCGGTACATTCAGTGCCGATTCTTATCATCATTTACACTATTTTCAGGTTTTTCATCCTCCATTAGTATAGCATAATCTCTTCTGTTTCTGAAAATGCAGAAGAATAATTTTCCGGACAATCTATAAAGGTTTTTCTGACATTGTTTTACAATGTCAATTTTCAGCAATTGCATAAAATTAAACGTTTAGCTGTAATGCTACGGCTGTAATCGTTTGGCTTTGTTCTTCTTATATTTCAGAGGATACAAAATGCTGAAAATAAAAACTGTGTTTTTTATAAAAATCCTGTAAAATAGTGTTCAGAAAATTCCTCAAAAATATCAACAAAACTTTTTTCTTCAAGAGAATCGGGATCTGCTCATAACAGAATGGGTTTAAGAAATCGTTTCGTTTCCATAATTGATTTTTACAGATCAGTTCATTAGAGCATTTTGCCGATTCTCTTATTTGTTTAATATATATCCGGAGCAAAAATATCCCGGATCGAAATTTCATAAAGATATGTTTCAAAAAATATTATCTGTAATAGTTTTCTCTTTTTTCAATCTTATTTTCTCCCAGCAATATTCGTGGAATACTCAAGGGATTACCGTTGCCGGAGGAAACGGAGCGGGCGGTGCAAATAACCAGCTTAATTTTCCTTACTCTGTTTTTATTGATAGCAGCAGCAATCTATACATTACAGACACCCAAAACCATAGAATTGTAAAATGGGATTCGGCATTAAATCAGGGAGTTACTGTTGCCGGAGGAAATGGTTCGGGAGGCAATTCCAATCAGCTTAATACTCCTACTTGTGTTTGGGTAGACGATAATAAGAATATCTATGTTCTGGATTCGTTTAATGCAAGAATTCAAAAGTGGGAACCCAATGCCGTAACAGGAATTACTGTGGCCGGAGGAAATGGAGAAGGAGCAGCACTTAATCAACTAAACAAGCCCGGTGGATTTTATCTCAGAGGAAACACCTTCTATATTGTTGATGCAGGAAACAGCAGAATTGTGAAATGGGCAATAGGAGATTCTTCCGGAACTTTGGCTGCTGCGGGTACTTATGGCGCAAATGCAGATCAGTTAGCCAATCCTTCTGTTAACGGAACCATCTATGTAGATAACAATGAGAATCTTTATGTAACAGATTATATTAACAACAGGGTACAGAAATTTTCTTCAGGCAGTACAAATGCAGTAACAGTTGCGGGAGGCAATGGCTCCGGAACCGCTAATAATCAAATGAAAGCACCCAACGGTATTTTTATGATGAACGACGGAACAATGATTATTGCTGAATACACAGGAAGAAGAATCCTTTCCTGGAAAGAAGGACAGACCAGTGGAAATGTGATTGCAGGAGGAAACGGCAATGGAAGTGGAGCAGATCAGTTCAAAAGTCCAAGAGGAGTTTTTGTGGCGCCAAACGGAGATCTTTATGTTACAGACATGGGAAACCACCGCATCCAGAAATTTATCTTCAACGGAACACTTTCTACTCAGGATGAGATTAAGCATACCGTTTCCAGTTCCATATATCCTAATCCGGCAGATGAGGTCATTCATATAACTGCGAAATATCAGATTGAAAGCATCAAAATTTTTGATGGTTCAGGGAGAGATGTTACAGGAAACAATTCCGTTCAAAACAATTCTGTACTTACCGTTCAGAGTTTAGAACCGGGAGTATACTTCCTTCAGCTTTTTGGGAAAAAAGAACATGAAACTTTAAAATTTATCAAAAAATAAATACTAAACAATAATAATTTTTACAATTAAATTTAATCAAAATGAAAATTTACAAATTCTTATCATTACTCTTCGTAGCAATTACATTACTTACCGTTTCATCTTGCAGCAATAATGACGATGAAGAAGTTCTGGACACGACTCCGGGAAATTTACAGCTAAAATTCGAAAATGGATTCAATAATTTGGGAGACATTGTGCTGAACCAGACCACACAAACTTCCGTTAACGGACAAAAACACCAGTTTTCAACCCTGAAATATGTCATCAGCAACGTCACTTTAATCGATGAAAACGGAGGAGAATTCAAATACCATTACAACGATCCCGACAACGGAGCGTTTATCATAGATCAGGCAGAAGCTGTTGCCGGAATTAATTACATCAACCTGAAAGAAATTCCTAAAAATAATTACAAAAAAGTAAGAATCGGTTTAGGCATCAGTCAGTCAGCTTATCTTTTGGGGCAAAGCGGACAGGGCGTTTTCTGGCAGAAAGCAAAAACTGCGGGAATGGCTTGGTCTTGGGCTGCAGGATACATCTTCACAAAACTTGAAGGCAAATACGGAACCTCTTCACCGAATAAAGAATTCATGAACCACTGCGGAAACATGGGCAATACTTCAGCCAACAATACACCCGATCTTTACCGTGAAATCATCCTTGACTTTCCTACAACAGCGAGAGTTTCAAAAGAAATTACCCCTTCCGTTCATATTCTGGCAGATTTTAATCAATATTTAAGCGGACAAACTGCTTTAACATTGGACAGTTCCAACGATATGGCAATGGGATCGAACCAACATCTGGTGAATGTGACGAACAATATTTCAAAAATGTTTAAAGTAGACCACGTTCACAATGATTAATTGTTTTCAGCAATCCAAAAGAGGGCAATCCGGCTCTCTTTGGATTTTCCTGTTTTTTCTGGCTTTTGCATTAACTTCCTGCACAGGCGATGAGGTTATTGAACCTTTGCCAAAAGATGAAGCTTATCGTCTCGACAAACCTGCGGGTTTTCCGGACATCACTTTTGATATTACAGGAAATCCGGTCACGGTGAATGGAGTAGCATTGGGAAAAAAACTTTTTTATGAAGGGAAATTATCCAGAAATAACACCATCTCATGTGGATTCTGCCATATTCAGGAATATGCTTTTACGCACCACGGTCACACAGTAAGTCATGGAATCGATGACAGATTAGGCATCCGAAATGCGCCGCCGATACAGAATATGGCTTTTCTGAAAAATTATACATGGGACGGAGTCGGTCACAATCTGGACGAAAGATCTTTGGTTCCCATCACCACAGATTTTGAGATGGACAGCTCTCTTCCTGAAGCGGTAGGAAAGTTAAATGCCGATGCGAGCTACAAGAAAATGTTTAAAGCAGCATTCGGGGATGAAAATATCACCGGTGAAAAAATTCTCAAAGCCATTTCCCAGTTTATGGCAACCATGATTTCCGCCGATTCAAAATACGACCGGATGAAAAAAGGAAATGCCGTTTTCACTGCTGAAGAAAATCAGGGGATGGCTCTGTTTCAGAATAAATGTGCGACTTGTCATTCGGGAGACTTATTTACCGATGAAAGTTATAGGAATACAGGAATGTATTATAATCCGCAGTTTGACGACAGAGGAAGATACCGTGTAACGCTGGACTGGAATGATAATATGAAATTTCGGGTTCCGAGTCTCAGAAATGTAGAATTTACAGCACCTTATATGCACGACGGAAGATTTTACAGTTTAGAAGCAGTCATGAATTTTTATTCTGAAAATGTAGAAAACCAGCCTAATCTGGATCCGTTGCTGAAACAAAACGGACATATCGGGATTCCTATGACGGCTTTTGAAAAACAGAACACCATCGCATTTCTGAAAACGTTAAGTGACAAAAATTTTATAACGAATCCAAAATTTGCAGAATAATAAATCATGAAGAAGATATTTTTAACATTGGGTTTAGCCGGATGTTTTTTTAGTCAGGCAAAAGAAATCCATGACAGTTTATTTATTCCCAAAGAACTCAATCCACTGTTCTTTGATGATTGTGATGCATGTGGCTGCGCCGCAGGAAACGGTTCTTCCGGCTTTGAATCTTTGCTGAATCCTCAGTTTATCGGGGTTAAATATTTTGCACAGCATTACAGAGCGAAAGAAAATTTATTCGTCAATGATCTGACGCAGGATCAGTATTTCAATACGGTTCAGCTTTGGGGAAAAATTCCGGTTGCTAAAAATGTAAGTGTGTATGCTAGTATTCCGTTTCAGTTTCACACCAAGAAAACACTACAGGGAGATATAAAAATTGAAGGAATCGGGGATGCGAATGTGATGGGAATTTACCAGATCATCGATTCCAAAGATTCTTCCCATCAACTGAACGGAGGTTTCGGTGTGAAAATTCCGATCGGAAGATTCGATGAAAAAGGAATCACCGGAGTAAATCCCAGTTTTCAGCTCGGAACAGGAAGCTGGGATTATCAGATGGTTTTAAACTATAAATTTCAGAAAGATAAACTGGCAGTGTTGCTGAACACCGATTATACTTTAAAAACAGAAAATAAAAAACATTACCGTTTCGGAAACCAGTGGAATTATGCGGCAACAGGATTTTACAGACTCTGGAAAAATGAAAACAGCATTCTTTCAGGAAAATTTGGGATGCAGGGGGAAGTCTACGACTGGAACAGACAGTTCGGAGAAGTAATGCCTAAAACCGCCGGAAGCGCTTTGTACGGAAAGTTAGGTTTTGAAGCCTCCTACAAAAAATTCAGTTTGGGAAGTGAAGTAATGCTTCCTGCTTACACAAATCTTGCCGGAGGAGATATTGAAGCCAAATCACGGTTCAGTATTTTCGTAAATTTCGGAATTTAGATTTAAGATATTCATTCTCCTTAAAAACCTTCATTGTATAGTGAAGGTTTTTGTTTTTTCAGATTTTAGAATATCGTAATGAAGGATGAGGTGAATTAAATAGTATGAATAAACAAAAAAGAGATCCAATAATGAATCTCTTTTGTAGCCCGTAGGGGAATCGAACCCCTCTTACCAGAATGAAAATCTGAGGTCCTAACCGATAGACGAACGGGCCATCTAATTTCTGCGAATAATCGCAGGGTTAGTTTTTGTTTTTATAAGTTTCAACTCTTATTAATTACCAGGTTAGAGTAGTAATTAAGTTTGTAGCCCGTAGGGGAATCGAACCCCTCTTACCAGAATGAAAATCTGAGGTCCTAACCGATAGACGAACGGGCCAACTATACTTATTAAGCTAGTTTATTAACGTGCTTAGTTAATTTGCTTTTCAAGTTAGCTGCTTTGTTTTTGTGGATAATATTTTTCTTAGCTAATTTATCCAACAAAGAGATAACTTTTGGCAATTGCTCTGCTGCAGCAGCCTTATCTTCTTCATTTCTTAACACTTTCATTGCTGTTCTAGCAGTCTTGTGGTAGTATCTGTTACGAAGTTTTCTTACTTCGTTTTGTCTGATTCTTTTTAATGCTGATTTATGATTTGCCATATCGTTCAAATGTGAGTGCAAAAGTAAAAACTTTTTTTTTATCCTCCAAATTTATTTTTAAAAATTTTTAATTTTCTTCAGATAAATATTTTTTGAGTTTATCTATTGCCTGTTCTATTTTAATATTCTCTTCTTCTCTTTCTAATTTTTTGATGGTGCTCTTCAGCATTACCATCGCATTGTTCCATTCTCCAGTGGTATTGGTGAAGGTAAGTCCGTCAATCGTTACTTCAAAAGTGACCCTTTCTCCAGTCCTGTCAAGTCTGAAACTTATTTTATCATCACTGCCTGTTATCCCGTCTTCATTGATTTTTAAATCATAACTTTTTGGGTTAGAGTGGATTTTCTTAAAAAGCAATTTAGCTTCTTGTATTTTTAAATCCGGCATGATATAAATTTGGTAGCCTATAGGAGAATCGAACTCCTGTTGCAAGGATGAAAACCTTGAGTCCTAACCACTAGACGAATAGGCCAAATTTTGAGGTTGCAAAAGTAATAATTAACTTTTTAACTTCAAAATTATTTTTTTATTATTTGAAAACTTTTTGGATTACGGTATTCTTAATTCCTTTAGTCTCAAGATCTTTCTGCAATTTCACCGCATCCTCCAAAGTATATACTTTTCCGTAGGTATAATAGAAAACGCCGCTTTCTTTGTTTCTTTCCACATCTTTAAGCGTCTGAAGAATGAAAGAATTTCCATTCAGTTTTTCGCCCACATAGAGTTCAATGGTGTAGTATCCGGTGCTTAATTTCTGGTTCGGCATGAATCCTACCGCATATGCATTACGGAATCCGGCATCTTTTGCGGTTTTAATGTTGATATCTCTTACAGAAGCAAGGTTGGTAACCCCGTAATAATATTTGTACTGTCCGTTCTCTTTAATAGGCAGAATGTAATTTAACCCTTTTAAAGCAGGATCGCCGTCGTTGTGTTTTTCAGGAGAACTCAACAGTAAGATTCGGAAATCATTTTTCAGCGCTACTTCCGCCAGTTTATCCGGTTCAGGTTTTTTCACCACTGCGGAAACACCCGATTTTCTGTCGATCGCTTTTTTATAATCAATAATTGCCTGATAAATACTTTCGGAAATTTCATCCTGTCCTTTTTCAGAAGCCAGATAATGACTTTCTTCGGGATGATTGATGAATCCGGTTTCAATTAATACGGAAGGCATTGCATTCATACGCAGAACGTGCAGGTTTTTCTGGAACACACCGCGGGAACTTCTTTTATCTTTATTTACAAAATTATTTTCTACCAATCCGCCCAGAAGAAGGCTGGATTCCAGATATTTGCTTTGCTGAAGTTTCAGGGCAATTAAAGATTCCGGAGAGCTTGCATCATAAGAACCGAAGGTCTGCTTATCTTTTTCATCCAGAAAGATCACATCATTTTCTCTTTTTGCCACTTCCAGATTGGTATCATTCTGATCCGGTCCCTGTACATAAGTTTCGGTTCCGTACGCGGTTGGTCTTTTGGAAGAATTACAGTGAATGGAAACAAAAAGATCCGCTTTGCTTCTGTTCGCAAGATTGGTTCTGTCCGATAAAGAAGGATATTCGTCGATCTTTCGTGTATAGATTACCTTAAAATCTTTATTTTTTTCAAGCATTGCCCCCACTTTAAGCGTAATGGCAAGCGTTACATCCTTTTCGGAGATCCTTCCGATATCAGTGTAGGTTCTGTTAGCTCCGTAATCACTTCCTCCATGTCCGGCGTCCAAAACAATGGTAAATTTCTTTTGCGAAAAAATAAAGTTGGTAAACAGGATGAAGAGAAATGATAAAATTATTTTAAAATTTACTTTGTGCATCTTACAGTTTTAAAATTTATATTAATTTTGAGCCTTAATTGTATACATATAAATATAACAAAAAATTGGTCAAAACCGTCTCCAAAAATATATTACAAATTTTAATTATCCTAATTTTTAACAATTTTTTAGCACAGCAAACGCCCAAAAAATTGCCTGAAAATGCGGTTAATGATACTATTTCCAAAAAAGATACCATTGTTCTGAAAAAGGAACCACTGGATGCCGTTCTGCAGACAAAAGCAGACTACCAGAGAAGAGATTTCCAGAAAAAGATGGTGTATCTTAACAAAAATGCGCAGGTGAAATACCAGGATATGCAGATTGATGCAGACTATATTTCCATTGATGAGCAGAAACATCTCATGTACGCACGCGGAAAACAGGACTCTTTGGGAAGAATTATCGAGCCTGTTATTACAACGCAGGCAGGAAAAAAATACGAAACCACAGAATTTCAGTATAATACCTTAACAAGACAGGCAATTGCATTTAATGCAAGAACCGAAGAAAACGAAGGGGTAATTACGGCAAACAAAACCAAAAAGTACAACGACAGTATCTTTGCGATGAGCCGCGCAGATTATACCACCGACGATTATTACATCAAGAAAAAAGATACCGCGGCAGATTATTTTTTAAGAGCAAGATACCTGAAGCTTGTAAAAACAAAAAATAAATCTTCCATTGTTTCGGGACCTATCCAGATGTATATAGAGCAGGTGCCTACTCCGCTCATCATGCCTTTTGCGATTCTTCCTTTTTCAAGCAAAAGATCTGCAGGGATTCTGATCCCGAGTTTCGGGGAAAGACAGGATGTCGGGTTCTTCCTGAACGGTTTAGGATATTATCAGCCGATTGGGGAACATTTTGACCTTAAAATCCTTTCGGATATTTACACCAAAGGAAGCTGGAACCTGCGCCCTGAAATGAATTATATTAAAAAATACCGCTATTCCGGAAACTTTTCTGCGGACATCGGAACCATGGTTCGCGGGATCAAAGGTTTGGACGATTACGGTAAAACAGGAACATACAGAATTGCGTGGAGACATACACAGGATTCAAAAGCCAATCCTTTCCTTACGTTTTCGGCATCGGTGGATATTGTAAGTACAAAATTCTATAACAACACTCTGAACAATAATTATATTTTAAATCAGAATGTTTTAAATACCCAGCAAAACTCTACGGTTACCATTACCAAAAGATTTTTGAAGCTTCCGGTTACGATTACGGGAACCGCTTCCTATTCTCAGAATTTTGCCACCGGTTTATCAGATCTTCGTCTGCCGCAGATGAACGTGGCGATCAACCAGTTTTATTTATTCAAATCCAAAACAGGAGTGCGTTCCGGTCTGCTTGAAAATTTAACGGTAAACACAGGGATTAACTTATCGAACTTTGTTCAGACCAACGAAGGCGAGCTGTTTAAAGCGGCAATGTGGGATAAACTGCAGACCGGAGTGAAAAATAACATTGCTCTGGGAACCAATACCACCGTAGCAAAATATTTCACATTCAGTTTGGGAGCAAATATTGATAATGCGTTAACCACAAAAACCATCAATAAATTCTACGACCCTATTCAGAATAAAGTAATTACGGAAACCAATAAAGGAATTTCAGGATATTCTACGTTTTCAACAACAGCAAGTATTCAGACCACTTTGTATGGACAGGCAAACTTTAAGAAAGGTTCTGCGATTGAAGCCATCAGACACATGATGACACCAAGTATCGGGTTTACCTATTCTCCGGATTTCGGAGGTTCCGGGTATGGATATTTTAAAAATTATTACGATGCGAACGGAGCTTTAACACCGTATTCTATTTTTGAAGGCGGAATTATCGGAAGCCCAACCACAGGATTGGTGGGCGCTTTAGGTTTTAACATCGGGAATAATTTAGAGATGAAGGTAAAATCGAAAAGCGATTCTACAGGAGTGAAGAAAATAAAGATTTTTGAATCTCTTAACCTTTCCGGAAATTATAATTTTGCAGCGAAAGATCATCCTTTTTCCATTATTACGATTACGGGACAGTCTTCTTTCTTTAATAATAAACTCAGCCTGAATACAAGCTTATCTTTGGACCCATACAGAATTATCTATCTTCCGGGACAGGATGCCGGAATAAGAACAGAAGAGTTCGGCTACTTCAGTGTTCAGGGCTTCAACGTTCAGATGTCTTATCCTTTGAGCAGCGAAATTTTTGGCGAGAAAACAGATTATGCCAAGAAGTATAAAACGAAAGGGGAGGTAAGGAATGAAAATTATTATTTTGATGATGATAATTATGCGCATTTCGATCAGGCATGGACGTTAAATGTAAATGCAAACTATGCCTACACCAAAAGTTCAGCTTCCAGAACGCCGACGAGACTGGCTTCTGTGGGACTGGACGGAAGTCTTAAGCTAACGCCTTACTGGAACATCAACGGAAGTACCCACTACGATATGGTGACGCAGAAACTTGCATATACCAGAATCGGTTTTGCAAGAGATCAGCGAAGTTTTACCATTAATTTCAACTGGGTTCCTTTCGGGCAGTATAAAGTATATGACTTCTTTATCGGGATCAAAGCCAATATCTTAAGTGATGCGCTGAAGTATAAAGACAGAAGTTTTACACAGCCAAATGCACCTTTCTAATATTTGATTATAGAAATAGAATATAAATTTTATATTTGCACCCAAAATAAATTTTCATGAAAAAAGTAATCAACACCGTAAATGCTCCTGCAGCGATCGGACCATATTCACAAGCCAATATGGCAAACGGAATATTGTATATTTCCGGACAGATCCCTGTAGACCCTGCAACCGGTAAACTGGTAGAAGGAATTGAAAAAGAAACCCATCAGGTAATGAAAAACCTTGAAGCAATTCTTACAGAAGCAGGAATGACTTTTAAGAATGTGGTAAAAGCAACCATTTTCCTTAAAAGCATGGATGATTTTGCGGTAATGAATGATATTTACGCTTCCTATCTGGACGCGGAAAGCTTTCCTGCGCGTGAAACGGTACAGGTTTCCTGTCTGCCGAAAAATGTGGATATCGAAATTTCTATGATCGCACATCAGGATTAATGAATTTTATAAGAAATACAATTGCGGTTATCGTAGGTCTTGGGATTGCAGGACTCATCATTACTCTTGGGATAAGAGCATTTCCGCAATGGGTAAATTTCGACGCTTTTGCTCCGTTCGAGCATTGGCAGAGATTTCTTCAGAGCAAGCAGAGCGACGGTGCGTTTTTCGGTTTCCTGCTGTTTATTTCCGGACTGGGAACTACAGTGGGAGGGGTGGCAACTGCCATTATCGTAAAATATGCTAAGGTGGCTTATGCTATTCTTATCGGTTTCATTATGCTTTTTATAGCCATGCTGGATGTTATTGTTTTTCCTTATCATCCTACCTTCTATAAAATCTCTATTTTTCTTACGTTCTTCCCGTTTTCGTGGATCGGAGGTAAGATTGTAGAAGTCATTTATGAACGAAAGAAGAAAAGAAGAATCGCTGAAAAAATGAATAAATCTTAAATAAAAATGCGCTGCAGAAATGCAGCGTTTTTTGTTTGTGTATCAGTTTCCGGAAAGTTTCTTACTAGGGTGCGGGAAGGTTTCCCGCTTTCCGGAAAGCTTCCTGCAGGGGTGAAACATCCTTTCCCGGTTTCCTGAAAAGCTGTTGCAGGGGTGCAGGAAGCTTTCCGGAAGGATCGTTTGCTGATTTCAGTTGCAGGATTTCTTTTTCAATTAAATAAGATGTTTCTGAATATTAAACTAAAAAAAACTCGGCTGCCTCATTTGAGGCAGCCGGGTTTTTGATATGAAGTGAAGTTTAGCTCTTTTTATTAAGGCATTTTAAATCCTCTCTGATAACCTCTTCCGTAGTCATCCATATATTTGATCTGGGCAGTGCCATTGAACTTATTCAGAATGTTTTCTACGTCTTTCTGAGAGTTTACAGGTTTTCCGTTGATCTCTGTGATGATGTATCCGTCTACGATTCCTGCTTTAGCCATTTCACCGCCTTCAATTACATTTTTGGCGATTACTCCGCTGTTCAGACCATAGTATGCTTTTGTTTTATCATCAATACTCTGGAAATCGGCTCCGATTTTTTCCGTTACGCTCAGATCCGCTTTGGTTCTTGTAGAAGTTCCTCCTTTCTGATCTCTTAACGTAACTGTTGTAGTGGAAGGTTTTCCGTTTCTCTGGTAAGTTACCGTCACTTTATCTCCCGGACGTTTGCTTCCGATGGCAATGGAAAGATCTGCAAAATCTGTAATTGGCGTTGTATCAATCTGGGTAATGATATCACCTACTTTTAATCCTGCATCTTCTGCACCGCTGCTTTCTCCGAATCCTGTTACCAGAACTCCTGAACCGGATTTATAATTGGTCTTTTTATCTTTATTGTAAGCGGCAACAAGCTGATCGTCGGAAAGATCTAAAGAAGTAACCCCTAAGAATCCTCTCTGTACGATACCGAATTTCTTGATGTCTTCAACAATCTTTCTTGCTAAGTTTGCCGGAACTGCAAATCCGTACCCCTGGTAATAACCTGTTGTAGACTGAATCGCTGAGTTAATCCCGATCAGATCTCCGTTTGTATTTACCAAAGCTCCTCCGGAGTTCCCCGGATTAATTGCTGCATCGGTCTGAATGAAACTTTCAATCGGATTGGCTGCTTTTCCCTGTGAACTTAAAATTCCGATTCCTCTGCCTTTTGCAGAAACAATACCTGCTGTAACGGTAGAATTCAATCCAAGCGGATTTCCTACGGCAAGTACCCATTGTCCTACTTCGATATTGTCGGAATTCGCAAAATTTAAATAAGGCAATCCTTTTTCTTCAATTTTGAGAAGGGAAATATCTGTATTCGGGTCTGTTCCTACTAAAGTGGCGATATAAGATTTTTTGTTGCTTAAAACCACTTCTAACTTATTGGCTCCTGCAACAACGTGGTTGTTCGAAATGATGTATCCGTCCGGCGAAATAATTACCCCCGATCCCATTCCTGAAGGCATATTATCCGGAACCTGCTGCTTTTGTCTCTGCTGTCCTCTTCCTCCGAACGGATCTCCGAAGAAGAAATCGAACATATCCTGCTCCGAAGCCCTGCTTGAAGTTCTGGACTGATAATTTTTGATGGTTACCACTGCCGGAACTGTCGTTTTGGCAGCTTTTACAAAATCGTCCCCCACTGCGGCAGAATTCATCCCTGCAAAGGAAACATTAGAGGATTTTGTAAAATATGATTGATCTGCGCTGTTGGAATCGTGATTAAGATATTGTAATCCTCCAACGGTAGTAGCACCGGAAATTACTCCTACTACTGCAAATGGTAATAGTTTTTTTAAAGTACTCTTCATTGTATATCTTTCTTTGTTATTTATTGATGTTAATTTTTTCATTTTACTGTAAACAAATTTAATGCTAAATAGGTATGCAATTGGTGCGTAATGTTTCATTTTTAACTAAAATTTAACAGCAATTGCAATAATTTATACATTATCCCATAAATTTTAAAATCTCAATTAACGAACCTTAAAAAAATCTTAATGACATTATGGCATATTGATGTTTGTATTGTCATAAAGTTAAATCAGACTGATGATGATGAAGCCAAAAGAGTACCAATCTGAATGTATACCTGATAAATCTTATATTTTTCATTAATCTGAAAATAATTATCTTTGCAAAAATTTTCTCACTTAAAACGTTTATAGCATGCAACTGTACAACACCTTAAGCGCAGAAGAAAGAGCTCGACTAATTGATGAGGCCGGAAAAGAGCGCCTTACCCTATCTTTCTATGCGTATGCCAAAATTGAAGATCCCAAAAAATTTCGCGACGATTTATTTATAGCCTGGAATGCACTGGATGCACTTGGCCGTATCTATGTGGCGCATGAAGGAATTAACGCTCAGATGAGCGTTCCTGCCGACAACTTTGAGGCATTTCGCGAGACTCTTGAAGCATACGATTTCATGAAAGGCATTCGTCTGAATGTAGCAGTGGAGCAGGACAATCATTCCTTTTTGAAATTAACCATCAAAGTCAGAAACAAAATCGTAGCCGATGGTCTGAACGATGAGACTTTTGATGTTACCAATAAAGGCGTTCATTTAAGAGCAAAAGAATTTAACAGTTTGCTTGAAGATCCGAACACCATTGTCGTAGATTTCAGAAATCACTACGAAAGTGAAGTCGGGCATTTTGAAGGAGCAATTACTCCGGATGTGGAAAACTTCAGAGAAAGTCTGCCGATTATTAACGAGCAGCTACAGGATTTCAAAGAAGATAAAAACCTTTTGATGTACTGTACCGGAGGAATCCGTTGCGAAAAGGCAAGTGCTTACTTCAAACATCAGGGTTTCAAAAATGTATTTCAATTGGAAGGCGGAATTATAGAATACACCCGTCAGATAAAAGAAGAAGGAATAGAAAGCAAGTTTATCGGTAAAAACTTTGTATTCGACCACAGATTAGGCGAAAGAATTACCGACGACATTATTGCGCAATGCCACCAGTGCGGAAAACCGTGTGACAATCATACGAACTGTGCGAACGATGCGTGTCATTTACTGTTTATCCAGTGTGATGAATGTAAAGCAGCGATGGAAAACTGCTGTTCGACAGAATGTCAGGAAACCATTCATTTGCCTTGGGAAGAGCAGGTTGCTAAAAGAAAGGGTCTTCAGGTAGGAAATAAAGTATTCAGAAAAGGAAAATCTGAAGCTTTGAAATTCAAAAAATCCGGAGATCTGCCGGACAAGCCTTTAGCAAAAGCTGAAACAAAAGATATACGCCAGAAAATAAAAGTTAAAAAGACATTAATCGGAAAAGCGGAGCATTATTATTCAAAATCTAAGATTGCTCAGTTTTTAATTGAAAACAATGAACTTGCAGTAGGAGATAAAGTATTAATTTCCGGACCCACAACAGGAGATCAGGAAATAACCATCTCTCAGATTTTTGTGAACGGAGCTTTCAGCGACACAGCAAAAGCAGGAGATCAGATTACTTTTGAACTGCCTTTCAGAGTTCGTCTGTCTGATAAATTGTACAAAATCCTTGATTCTGAAAACGCATAATCGATATGTTAAAAGCAGAATTAAGAAAAAAATATATGCAAAAAAGAAAAGCCTTGTCGATTGATGAGGCTTTCTTGTTATCTGAAAAGATTTTTAAAAATTTCATTGAATATTTCAAACCTTCTCAAAACCAGAAAATCCATATTTTTATTCCGATTGAGAAGTTTAGGGAAGTAAATACCCAGATTTTCGTCAGCTACTTTTTAAGCAGAAAGATCCGTGTTTTTGTCCCTAAAATTGTCGATACAAGACTGATTTCGGTAGAAATTTTTACAGATTCTAAATTTGAGTTGAATAACTGGGGAATTTCCGAACCTGTTTCTGATGAAGATTCAGGTATTCTGGATTATGATTTTGTAGTTACGCCCCTTTTATATTGCGACAGACAAGGAAATAGAGTAGGTTACGGCAAAGGTTTCTACGATGGTTTTTTTGAAAAAGTATCGGTAGAGACAAAAAAAATCGGAGTTAATTATTTTAACCCCGAAGAAAATATCGATGATGTCTGGGAAAATGATATTCCGCTCGACTATTTGGTGACACCCGATGATGTACTGTCTTTTTCAGGAGCATCAGAGTAAAATTTCACAAAGTAAAATTTAAATTCCTTGCTTTTCTGAGCCGGTTTTGATACCAAAGTGTATTGTGCATTCCGTTCAAAATTTCCCAACGATTTATTTTTATCTCCAAAATATTCCACATTGAATTTTGCAAAATTCAGCGTGTCCTTTTCCTTAATTTTCTGGAAAACATTCAGATTGCTTACGCGTACTTTTTTTACATTCAGGCTTTCAAGTTCTTTAAAAAGATCCTTAAAGGTAGTAGAATCGGACTTCTGGAAATACTTTTCTATTTTAGAGTAAATTGCCGTATCAATTTCCGTATTTCTCTGTCCGGAAAGATATAACGTAGACAAATCCAGCACATCCTGTACTTTTTGTGAAGTAATGGAATTGATAGCCTGAGTACTGTCCATTTTTACCGTTTTGTTATTCGTGTTTCTTAGCTTTTCCAGATCACTCTGTCCTCCGTTTTCTTCTTTTTTAACGCACGAAGTCATGGTGAATCCTATTAATATGATAAAAAACAAAAAGTTATTTATTGTTTTCATTGGCTGAGATTTTAAATTTAATAGATACGATTTTCCCTTTGTTATCCGTCTTCATTTCGATAACATTAAGGTTTTTAAGTGATGTTGTAGGTGTGGTGACTAAAGTGATGTAATCTTCCTTATCCAAGGTTTCAAGTCCGTAAATATCACTGTCGTAAACCTGAGTGATCACGGCGTTATTGCTGATTCGGTTTTCCAGTTGTCTTCTTTTCTGGGTGATAAGATCATTCTGCTCCTCAGAATTTCCGCCTTTTACATCCTTTGTGGAAAAATAATAAAGCGCCATCTTATAATCATCAGGTTTAAGTTCGATGGTTTCTTCTTCAGGGGCATTTTCCAAATTTCGGTTCACTTCCAGATATTCATAAAACGGAGAACTGATCTGCATTTTAAGATTTTTATCTTTTGTGGCATATCTGAAACATTCTCCGGGTTTTATCCTGTAAAGAATGGGAGATTCGTTTTCCTTGATCACTTTGATTTCTATTTCACGCTGAATACTTAAATTTCTGTCGGCATCCGTAAAACAGTACACATAAGTTTTTTGAAAGATCGCATCTTTAAATCCTAAAAGTCCTGTAAGAATTACTAAAATAGTGGTAACAATTGCCCAAACATTCTTTTTGAAGAAATTTTTCTTGGGTTTTTCAGCTTCTGCTAAGGAAATTTTTTCAGTCTCTGAATTTTTATTAATTAATTGATTTTCAAGTATTGATTTTTGTAAATCGGAGTTTTCAGGGGTTTTAAATTCCTGTTTTTTAGGTAAATCGTCATCTTTTGGCAAATCGAGTGATGCAGAAACTGTTTTTTCCAGTTCTTTAAGTTCATTGTCTTTTAAATCTTCATCATCCTGCAGCAATTCACCTGCAAAAAGATGCTGTTTTTTGAATTCATACCATGAGTCGTAACCTGCATAAATACTGAGTAAATTCAGCATATCGATTCTTGGCAGTTTGGTAACCGGCGAATTCTTAAAATAGGTATAAAAAGATTTTTCGCTGATATTCCCTTTTGCCTTTTTTCTGAGATCTTCCTGAAAATAAATGATGTCGATACCCTTCCATTTCGAAATATCGTCATAGGAAGGAGTGTATTCTTTCAGATATTGAGCCTGGACATCCTTTTTTAGCTGCTCAAAATGTAATAGATCTAAGTCCGTCAATTTATTTTAAAATGATTAAATTATTGATTATCAGTAATGTTATTTTGTAAAACTATTTTACAAAGGTATTACAATTATTTTTCCTAAACAAATTTTCTATCTGCTATACCTTTGTCTTGTTCAAATAACAGAACAGAAAAAGATTTTATAAAACAATATTAACAAAATTAAATTTAATTTATTATGAAAAAGTCATTATTCGTAGCTGCTATCGCTGCAATCTCTCTAGTTGCTTGTAAAAAAACTGAAGCTAACACTACTGAAGCTTCTACAGATTCAGTTGCTGCTGCTACAGATTCTGCTACTACAGCTATCGATTCTACAGCTAACGCTGCTAAAGATTCAGTAACTGTTGCTGCTGATGCTGCTAAAGATTCAGTTAAAGCTGACGCTAAAGTTGCTAAAGAAGAAATCAAAGCTGAAGCTAAGAAAGAAGAAGCTGCTAAGAAATAATCTAAGCTTAAAAATAAAAGAACCGTTTCACTCAGTGGAACGGTTTTTTTATGCTTATATGTTTAGTAATTGTTGGTTTGTTAGCGATCAACGATGAACCATCACCAATCTCCAACAACCAAATTACCCCTTCTTCTGCTTCAGTGTTTCGTAACACGTAATAGCAACAGCATTGCTCAGGTTTAAAGAATCAATGCTTCCTGCCATCGGAATTAGTGTATTTTTTCCTTTCCCGATCCAGAAATTACTTAATCCCGAATGTTCTGTCCCGAATAGAACGGCAGATTTCTGCTTAAAATCTCTTTTGTAAAGATCTTCGGCAGTTTCATCCATGATCGTTGTGTAAATATTGAAATTATTTTTCTGAAGAAATTCAAACGTTTCCTGATTTTCTGCCTGAAAAACTTCCATTCCGAATAAGCAGCCTACACTTGAGCGGATTACATTCGGGTTATAAAAATCGGTTTTTCCGTCTGAAACAATTAATGCATCAATACCGAAAGCTTCACAACTGCGCAAAATAGCCCCCAGATTTCCCGGTTTTTCAACACCTTCTACAATAATGATCGTAGAATCTTCCTTTGGTTTAAACGAAGATAAATCGGCTTCTTTTGTTTTATAAACCCCGATAATTCCTTCTGAAGTTCCGCGATAGGCGATTTTTTCGTATACTTTTTCGCTGACGAGATGAATTTTTCCTTTGGGAACTTCTTTCTGAAAAATAGTTTCACAGATAAAAAATTCCACCGGTTCAAAATGATATTTCTGAGCGCGGTCGTTTTCCTGCTGTCCTTCCACCACAAAAACATCTAATTTTTTACGGAATCTATTATCAGTAAGAAGTTTGGTAACGTATTTTACTTTTTCGTTCTGAAAGCTTTCTATTAACATCCTGCAAAATTAGTTAAAATTTGCAGTTAAATAAAAAAACCTCAGAGCTGATCTGAGGTTGTAAATTTTATTCTTCTAAATTTTCCAGTGCAGTCTGAGAGTTTTCTACCAGACTCTGCGGAAGGTCTTTCTTATTTTTTATTCCCAAAGATTTCAGCTTTTGGGTTTGGATCACCAAATTGTCATTTCCTGTTGAAAGCTGTTTGTAAGCATCATTATAAACATTTTTCGCCTGATCCAGATTTTTTCCTACTTTTTCCAGATTTTCGATGAAACCTACGAATTTATCATACAGTTTTGCCCCTCTTTCCGCAATTTCCATAGAATTTCTGTTCTGGTATTCGCGTTTCCAGAGATCGGCAATCAGTTTTAAAGAAGTAATCAGATTGCTTGGATTTAAAAGCAGAACTCTTCTTTCGTAGGCAAAATTCCAAAGATTCTGGTCTGCCTGCATTGCTGCAATATAAGCCGGTTCACTCGGAATAAACATCATCACGAAATCCAGAGATTTTCCGTAATCATCATATGCTTTTTGACTAAGCTGCGTAATGTGATTTTTTATGGAAGATAAATGCTGATTGAGTTTCATCAGATAAACATCCTGATCGGTTTCGTCTACCAGTTCTGTAAAAGCCGTGAGCGAAACTTTGGAATCGATGATAACATTTCTTTCATCGGGATATTTTATAACGGCATCGGGGCGCATTTTTTTGCCGGAAAATTCTGAGAACAATGCTTTGTTGTCTTCATCACGAAGTTCATGTTCAAGGAAATATTCTCTACCTTTTACAAGTCCGGATTTTTCAAGAATGCTTTCGAGGATCATTTCTCCCCAGTTTCCCTGCGTTTTGCTTTCGCCTTTCAGAGCTCTCGTCAGTTTTTTCGCATCTTCAGAAATCTGCTGATTCAGTTCTGCTAATTCCTTTACTTTTTCGGCAAGAGAAAAACGCTCTTTGTTTTCCTTTTCGTAGGCTTCGTTCACGCGGTTTTTCAATTCCACGATTCTTTCCTGAAATGGTTCAAGGATGGTTTTAAGGTTGTTTTGATTTAAGGTGGTGAATTTTTCTGTCTTTTCTTCAAGGATTTTATTGGCTAAATTTTCGAACTGCAATTTAGATTCTTCCTGAATTTTTGTGATCTCTTCTTTCTGCGTCTGCAAAGATTTCTGTAAGCTTTCGTTAATTGCTGAAAGCTCTGAGTTTTTTGCAAACAAAGTCTGTTTTTCTGTTAAAAGATTTTCGATCTGAAGATTCTGTTTAGTGCTAAATTCTTTCTGTTCGGAAAACTGTGTGTTTAAAGAAGCGTGTTCCGCGGAAATTTTGGCAAATTCATTTTTCAGATCATTCAGAAGGTCGCTCTGCTGTGCATTGATTTCTTTTTCTCTGCTGATATTTTGTGTTAATTCCTGAATTTTCTGATTGGAATTTTCTAAATCGGAACTGTTTTTAATGTGTAAATTATTGAGTTCATCGTAAGAATTCCTCGAAACGGTAGAAGATTTCTGGGCGAAATATAAAATAACCGCACCAAGAATTCCTCCGGCTATAAATCCTATAATTAAATATGTCATCTCCATTTTTCAAAATTACAAAAAGGAAAATTGATTTCTTTTATGGAAAACCGTAAGTTTTATTTTAGGAATTAATTTTTAGCCGCAAAAGTTGCAAAAGATCATCATAATACTGTTATTACGATATTCAAAACTTTCAACAGAATAAAAAATTAAACATCTTTTATGACTTTGTGGTTTAAAAATGAATCATCTAAAAATGTTAGTTTTTCGGAAAAGATATTTGCAGGATCAATTTGTTTTCCGTTATTTCATATTTTCAAATCAAAAATAAGTTTCATGAAATTCTTAAGCATTACGGCCGTTATGTTTTCAGCCTTGTTTTCCGCACAGGATTTTGCCAATTATACAAAATACGAAAAGCAAAATCAGGAAGTTGTAGCCAAAAAAACGGCTCCAAATTCTGTTTTTATGGGAGATTCTATTACGGAAGGCTGGTTTTCCACAGATCCATCATTTTTTACAAAAAATAATTTTGTCGGAAGAGGGATCAGCGGACAGGTAACTTCGCAGATGCTTTTAAGATTCCGTGAAGATGTTATCAATCTAAAACCCAAACGCGTAATTATTCTTGCCGGAACCAATGATATTGCCGAAAATCAGGGGCCGATTTCTCTGAATAAAGTTTTCGGAAATATTGTTTCGATGGTGGAGCTCGCAAAAGCAAATAATATAAAAGTGGTGCTTTGTTCGGTGCTTCCTGCATACGATTTCGGCTGGAGAAAAGATATGCATCCTGCGGAAAAAGTAATTGCCCTGAATACAATGATCGAAGCGTATGCGAAAAAGAACAATATTCCGTACGTGGATTATCATTCCGAAATGAAAGATTCCCGAAACGGACTTGATAAAATTTATACCGAAGATGAAATTCATCCTACGGCAAAAGGCTACGAAAAGATGGAAGCTATTTTGATGAAAAAGCTTGGTAAAAACTAAGAGTCTTATTTGGGGTCGGATTAAATTAATTGTAAGGTTACATAAGAAACTTAAACATTTTTGGTGGAGGCCAGAATTTCTATGTTTTTTACCACGTCATTGCTTTCACATTTTTTCAATTCCTTTAATAAGGAATGTGTTAAAATTTTAGGATTCAAAATTTGGGTGGCAACTTTTGCTGCAGCATAATCAACAATTCCGATCACGTTCTCGCGTAGGAAATTTGGCGTATTTGACGCGATAACGGCAGTTGCCCATGAAGTATCTCTTGCTTTTGAAATGGCAAAGTCCAAAATAACGTTATCTTTTCCGTTCGAAAGCTTATCAATCAATTCTACAGGATAGCATATTTTATTTAGAGAATCCTGAACTTTTTGATTAATGGAGGCAATCACATTGTTGATGTTTTCAAAATCTTTTTTCAGCGGATTGATTTTTCGATAAGGCATAATGGAAGCAGCGGAAATTCCTAAATCGAGATTGATGTGTGCATTCATGCCTAAGAAAATGTGCTGTAAGATGAGCAGATTTTTGTTTTTTGCGGCTTCAAAAGCGATAAACCAGGAATTGGTGCATTTTTGTCCTTTCGAATAAGCTTCCCACGCTTCAAGATAACGTGTGGCAAAAGCGATATCCAGTACAGTCATTCTCGGATTGTCTTCAAATTTTTTCTGCTGAATTCCTTTCAAAACCTGCGCTGTCATAATTCTGTAAGTACAGGCAAAATATCCGACCGGACTTTGGTTTTCTTTCGCCCAGATGATGATTGCGTCTAATTTTTTCAGGACTTCTTCTATGGTTTTCATGAGGTTTTGTTTTTTATAAAGATAAGAAAACCTTGCGTAAATTTTTGTGTAAAAATATTTTGTATATTTAAATCTCCATAAAAGGAATTATTATAGAGGTGTCCGAAAATCTTAAGAGTAGGAGCAAATTAAACAAAATACTATGAAAAATTTAAAGTCTTTAAACAGAAAAGAGCTGAAAGCAATTGCAGGTGGCGCTTATGAAAACTGCCAAGTTCCTTTAGAATACGGAGTTTGTAATCCGGGTTATACCTTCTGCAGTAATCCTTATTGTTGTGTACTTGCTCGTAAACCTTACATTTGCATTGATTATTAGAAAAAACAGGCTGTCAGAATTCTGACAGCCTGTTTTATTTTTCATAGTAAGTTAATTGAATCTTATTGTCTCTTATTTCCAAAATTCCTTTTTGGGGATGTTGGAAATATAATTTGAGATGGTTGTCTGCTTTTTTAACAATAATGGGTTCTGAATAAAAAATCTTTTCGGGAAGTTCAGAAACTGTTTCAAACCGGTTGTTTTTTAATTCTGAAATGGTTGTTTTTTTTCCGTCAATACCTGAAATTATTGAATACAGCTTTTTATTATAAACGAAACTTGATATAATGAGAACTCTGGTTGAATCAAGAATTTTTTTTGTTCCTAACGTTGATTCTGATTCATATTCCCGAGTTATAATATCAGGATGATAAACCGGAATTTTCTTTGTAGTTTCCATTTTTTCAGGATCTGCAATTTCAAGAATCTTTGAAAATCCCCGCATATGGGCTAAAGAATTCGAAACGTAATATTTTCCGTTTATTTTATTTACAGAAACGGGACAGGTTGCTACTGCATAATGAACGATTTCATTTTGCAGGTTTTTAAAATAAACAGTTCCTCCCCATTCACCAGAGCAGCTTTTCCACACTTCGTATTTTTCATCCTTATAAAGTAATCCGGAAAAGTTGGTTTCCTCTTCTTTTAAATGCTTCAGTTCATCAATAATATTTTTTGAAACATGATTTATTTTTACTTCAAATACGGAAGATTTATTCTTGCAGTTGATTAATGATAGTAACAATAAAACATAAGATAGTTTTCTCATTGACCTGAGTAATTAAGGATTTTCTTTCGCAATTTCCTCATGGTGCTTCAGGTACAATGGTAAAGCTGCCGATCCGTACCATGGCAAGATTTCATATCCGAAGACTCCTGCTTTTACAGCGGGATCTGTTTTTACCCATGATTCTGCTTCTTCTTTGGATTTTGTATTGAAGATGAACATTCCTTCA
The DNA here is from genome assembly GCF_900156825.1 of Chryseobacterium gambrini. Classification (GTDB taxonomy): domain Bacteria; phylum Bacteroidota; class Bacteroidia; order Flavobacteriales; family Weeksellaceae; genus Chryseobacterium; species Chryseobacterium gambrini. The sequence goes on from NZ_FTOV01000003.1 coordinate 500,490, forward strand.
AAATTTTGTTTGTTATCTGAGGTAAACGGACCTGCCACTACAACTTTTCCTTCTTTAGCAAGTTTTCCGATATTGGCTAAATGTTCTTTCATTAACTCAGCCATTTTTGTCTTGTCTTCAATTTTTGTAGTTCCTGTTGTCAGCATTACGATCACGTACGGCTTCATTCCGTATTTATCGGCTCCCAGTTCTGTAGCCAATTTTTCGTTGAACTTCGGTTTTTCTATCGTCTTCTGAGCAAATGAAAATGCTGTTGCAAAAATAGAAGCTGATAAGATAATTTTTTTCATCATTTCTGTTTTACTCTTTTATTCTTAAAAATTCTTTAGCCAGTTCAATCATTTTAGGATCTCCGGTATATTTTCCGTGTTCATCAGATAATTTTACAGTTGGAATCCATTCTTTGTTCGGAGCCTGAACGCCGATAAGTTTCATGACGATATTCATAGGTTTTAAGCCGACATCATTGGTAAGATTGGTTCCTATTCCGAAAGAAACTCCGATCTTTCCTTTGCAGTAATTGGTGATTTCTTCTACTTTCTCAAGATTTAAACCATCTGAAAAAATAATATATTTGAATAGCGGATTAATGCCATGTCTTTCATAATGAGCAATGGTTTTATCTGCGAATTCCAGAGGATCGCCGCTGTCGTGACGAACACCGTCGAAAAGTTTCGCAAACTTTTTATCAAACTGCTGGAAGAAAACATCTGTTGTGTAGGTGTCTGAAAGAGCAACTCCCAAATCTCCACGGTAAACATCTACCCAATGTTCCAGAGCCAGTTCGTTTGCCATTTTGAAACCATATTCCGCAGCATGGAACATAAACCATTCGTGAGCGTGGGTTCCGATAGGTTTTACACCATACTTCATCGCGAAATGCACATTGGAAGAACCGATGAATGTAGAATCCTTTTTTTGTGTTAAAGCTTCCATAACCAGATTCTGAACTTTATGAGAGTGTCTTCTTCGGGTTCCGAATTCCGCGAAATTAACGCCCAGTTTTGCCAGTGTTTCAGCTTTTTCCAGTGTTTTGTTCATCACCACTTCATTGGAGTCTCTTTCCAAGTGGTTCATTTCGTAGTGAAGCTCGCTGATAAGAGCTAATAATGGGACTTCCCAAAGTATCGTTCTGTACCATAGTCCTTCAACGGTTACGGAAAGATCGTTTCCTTCCTGATGAATTTTAACTTCGGAAGGATCATAATGATAACCTTCCAGAAAATCTAAATATGGAAGATCAATATAAGGGCAGGTTCTTGCCATGAACTTTTTTTCGTCTTTCGTCAGCTTCAGTTCTGCCATTTTATTAACCGCTTCTCTTAAAGCAGCGTCAAAGCCTTCCGGAAACTGATGTTTTCCACGGTTGATGAATTCATATTTTACCACAGAACTTGGGAATAATTTTACTACCGCATTCTGCATCGTTATTTTATAAAAGTCGTTATCTAAAATGGAGTTTAATCGTACGTTGTGCATAATTGTGTAATTTATACGCAAATATAGTTATTAAAAATAAAATCACCTAAATGTAAGGTGATTTTTTTAAATTTTCCGGATATTTTTTCTTTCTTTACTTTCCAAGATAAGAGTTGTACATCCATACTTCTTTTTCCTGTTCTGTAATGTAGTCGCTCATTTGGGAGTTTGTTCCTTCGTCTCCGGCTGCATCAGTAATGTCTAAAAGTTCTCTCTGAAGATCAATTACCACTTTGAATGAATTTAAAATGTTTTCAACACTTTTGGTAGCATCGCTTACTTCCACACTTTCCTTTATGGTTGATACTTTCAGGTAATCTGAATAATTGTGAGCCGGTGTAGCGCCCAATGTTAAAATTCTTTCTGCAATTTCATCAATCTTTAGAACAAGACTGTTGTATAGTTCCTCGAATTTAGGGTGAAGCGTAAAAAACTGATCTCCTTTAATGTTCCAGTGAGAACCTCTTGTATTCTGATAAAATACGGAATAGTTAGCTAAAAGAATATTTAATTTTTCTGAAATCTTTTTGCAGTCGGTTTCTTTAAGACCGATAATGTTAGCGTTTTTCATATCTATATTGTAGTTTATTTTTCTGAAACAAAATTAAGTAAATATTGTGCCGAAAATGCGGTTTCGTGATTGATGATACTTATCTTTGATATTTTTAGAATGAATTTAAATATGCAAGCTTCATCAAAAGTTAATTTGAAAAGTTTTATCCTCTCTCTTCTGTTTTTTGCTGCTGTCTGTATAGGTTATTTTTTGATATCCTTATCGAAGACTGACGGACATTATATATATTTGATAGACGATGCATATATCCATTTGGCAATGGCTAAAAATTTGGCATTATATGATGTCTGGGGTGTTACGAAATATAAATTTTCCTCTACGTCTTCTTCTCCTTTATTTACCTATGTTTTAAGTGCTCTGATAAAAGTTTCCGGAAATAACGATCTCCTTTCGCTTTGGGTAAATATTTTTTTTGGAGTCGGAACGGTTTATTTTCTCAATAGGTATTTTTCGGGCGTTTTCAATATGGCAAAAAATATCGTGCTTTCAGTGCTTTTTACCCTTTTCTTTTCTGTATTGCATATACAAGTTTTATCTGGAATGGAGCATGTTTTTCATGTTTTTTTATTTGTGGTAAATATTTTATGTCTTTCAAATCTTAAAAGCAGATATTCTGTTTTTGGATTTTACCTCACCTTATTATTGATGGGGTTGGTGCGTTTTGAAAGCATGTTTTATTTTGTGATTCTTGCTTTTCTGTTTCTTTTAATTAAAAAATGGAAGGATGCTTTTGGGATTTTGCTAATAGGTTTTATCCCGATTGTAGTGTTTTGTTATTTTAATTATCAGCATGATGGCTATTTATTCCCGAATTCAGTAATTGTAAAAGGAACGAAGTTTACTTTTGACTCTCATTTTCCACATCAGCTGAAAACTGTTTTTTTGGATAATTTTTTACTGAATATCAGCTTTTATAAAATTGGATTCTTTCCGATTATGATGTGTTTGATTTTCATTATCAGAGATTTTAGAACAAAGAATTTTCAGCTGATAATTAAAGATCATTTTTTACTGATTGTTATTTCTTTACTGATGGTCTGTCATTCCATGTTTGCGGATCTTAAAGGGATGTTCAGGTATGAAGCTTATATTCTTACGGGTTTTTCTATGGCTTTGATTCCTAAACTGAAAGGCTTGTTTGAGCATTTCAGAACCTACATTAAAAAGGAATTGATAATTTCAGGATTGGTCTTGGCAAATATTTTTTTATTGGTATATAAATTTTCCTTCGCTCACAAAATGCTGATTGACGGCGGTAAAAATATTTATGAACAGCAAATTCAGTCTGCAAGATTTCTTCACTCTTATTATAACGAGTCAAAAATTGTCGCTAACGACATTGGAGCGATTACTTATTTTACAAATATTCATTTGTTGGATATGGCAGGTTTAGGATCAAAAGAAACAATCGTTTTTAATGAAAATAAAAGACAGGCAGATAAACAGTTTCAGGGCTTTCTTACTCAATATACAATTACTAACGATTACGATATTGCCATAATTTATGAAGCCTGGCTGCAGAATCACATCCCTGAAAACTGGAAAAAAGTAGCGGAACTGAAAATAAATAATCCCATTACGGTAGCAAGAGATAAAGTATCGATCTATTCCATTAATAAAAATAATCTTGATAAACTTAAACAGCATGTAAGGAATTTTAAGTGGAACCGAAACGTACAAGTCACAATCGTGGATTAAACCGTAAGTATCTGTTAATTAATTTTTAAATAAAAATATTATTTCTGTATAACTGCTTGTTAATTAAAAAAATATTATTATTTTTGCACCCTAAAATAAAAAGCAATTAAATGCCTACTATTCAACAATTAGTAAGAAAAGGAAGAGCCACGCTTGCCAAGAAGAGCAAATCGGCTGCCCTTGATTCTTGTCCACAAAGACGTGGTGTATGTACGAGAGTATATACTACTACACCGAAGAAACCGAACTCTGCACTAAGAAAAGTTGCAAGGGTAAGACTTTCTAACGGTAAAGAAGTTAACGCCTACATCCCGGGCGAAGGACATAATCTTCAAGAGCACTCGATAGTATTGGTAAGAGGCGGAAGGGTGAAAGACCTACCGGGAGTACGTTACCACATCGTAAGAGGTGCATTAGACACTGCAGGTGTAAATGGAAGAACACAGAGAAGATCGAAGTATGGAGCTAAGAGACCTAAACCAGGACAAGCACCAGCTGCACCAGCAAAAGGAAAGAAAAAGTAATCATTAAATAAGGTACAGAAACAATGAGAAAGACAAAAGCGAAAAAAAGACCGTTGTTACCAGATCCGAAGTTTAATGATCAATTGGTAACGAGATTCGTTAATAACTTAATGCTTGACGGTAAAAAGTCAATCGCATTCAAAATTTTCTATGATGCGTTGGATATCGTAGAAACTAAAAAAGGAGATTCTGAAAAAACAGCTCTTGAAATCTGGAAAGATGCATTAACGAACGTTATGCCTCACGTAGAAGTACGTTCCAGAAGAGTAGGTGGAGCTAACTTCCAGATCCCAATGCCAATCAGAGCGGATAGAAAAATTTCTATGGCAATGAAATGGTTAATCAAATATTCTAAAGCTAGAAATGATAAGTCTATGGCTTTGAAATTAGCTAACGAAGTTGTAGCTGCTTCAAGAGAAGAAGGTGCAGCTTTCAAAAAGAAAACTGATACTCACAAAATGGCGGAAGCAAACAAAGCTTTCTCACACTTCAAATTCTAATCTGAAATGGGAAGAGATCTTAAATTTACAAGAAATATTGGTATTGCTGCTCACATTGATGCAGGTAAGACTACCACTACAGAAAGGATTTTATTCTATACAGGTGTAAACCATAAAATTGGAGAAGTTCACGATGGTGCTTCTACAATGGACTGGATGGAACAGGAAGCAGAAAGAGGTATTACCATTACTTCTGCTGCAACTACTTGTAACTGGAATTTCCCAACAGATCAAGGTAAGAAATTACCTGAAACAAAACCTTACCACTTCAACATTATCGATACACCGGGACACGTTGACTTCACTGTAGAAGTAAACAGATCTTTGAGAGTATTGGACGGTTTGGTATTCTTATTCTCTGCGGTAGATGGAGTAGAGCCTCAGTCTGAAACAAACTGGAGATTAGCTGACAACTACAAAGTTGCGAGAATGGGATTCGTAAATAAAATGGACAGACAGGGTGCTGACTTCTTGAACGTTGTAAAACAAGTAAAAGAAATGTTAGGATCTAATGCAGTTCCAATCGTTTTACCAATCGGTGCTGAAGAAGATTTCAAAGGGGTTGTAGACTTAATTAAGAACAGAGCGATCATCTGGGATGAAGCAGGACAGGGTGCTACTTATGAAGTAGTTCCAATTCCTGAAGACATGAAGGATGAAGTTCTTGAATATAGAGAGAAATTAGTAGAAGCTGTAGCGGATTATGATGAGACTTTGATGGAGAAATTCTTCGAAGATCCGGATTCAATTTCTGAAGAGGAAATCAACGAAGCATTAAGAAAAGCTACTATCGATCTTTCTATCATTCCAATGACTTGTGGATCTTCTTTCAAAAACAAAGGAGTACAGTTCATGCTTGATGCTGTTTGTAAATATCTTCCTTCTCCATTGGATAAGGACAATATCAAAGGAACAGATCCAAGAACTGACGCTGATATCGAAAGAAAACCATCTGTTGAGGAGCCTTTCGCTGCATTAGCTTTCAAAATTGCTACTGACCCGTTCGTAGGTAGATTAGCATTCTTCAGAGCTTATTCAGGAAGATTGGATGCTGGTTCTTATGTATTAAACACAAGATCTGGTAACAAAGAAAGAATCTCAAGAATCTATCAGATGCACGCGAACAAACAAAATCCGGTTGAGTATATCGAGGCTGGAGATATCGGTGCAGCTGTAGGATTTAAAGATATTAAAACAGGAGATACATTATCTGATGAAAAGAACCCAATCGTTCTTGAATCGATGATCTTCCCGGATCCGGTAATCGGTATCGCTGTTGAGCCTAAAACAAAAGCTGACCAGGATAAAATGGGTAACGCTTTAGCAAAATTAGCTGAAGAAGATCCAACGTTCCAGGTTAAGACAGACGAGGCTTCAGGACAAACAATCATCTCCGGTATGGGTGAGCTTCACTTGGATATCATCGTAGACCGTATGAGAAGAGAGTTCAAAGTAGAGGTTAACCAAGGTCAGCCGCAAGTAGAATACAAAGAAGCTCTTACACAAAAAGCCAGCCACAGAGAGGTTTACAAAAAGCAGTCTGGAGGTAGAGGTAAGTTCGCGGATATCGTATTCGAAATCGGTCCTGCAGACGAAGGAAAAACAGGTCTTGAATTCATCAACGAAATTAAAGGGGGTAACATTCCTAAGGAATTTGTTCCTTCAGTTGAAAAAGGATTCAGAGAAGCAATGAAGAACGGTCCTTTAGCTGGATTTGAGGTAGAATCTATGAAGATTACATTGAAAGATGGATCTTACCACCAGGTTGACTCGGATCAGTTATCTTTCGAACTTGCTGCAAAGTTAGGTTTCAAAGAATCTGGTAGAGCTGCTAAAGCGGTTATCATGGAACCAATCATGAAGCTTGAAGTAGTAACTCCTGAAGAGTACATGGGTGATATCGTAGGTGACCTTAATAGAAGAAGAGGTACTGTGAACGGTATGGACGATAGAAACAACGCTAAAGTTATCAAAGCTTTCGTTCCACTATCTGAAATGTTTGGTTATGTAACTTCTCTTAGAACGTTATCTTCAGGTAGAGCAACATCTTCTATGGAATTCGAGAAATACGAAGCTGCTCCTACAAACGTTGCTGAAGAAGTAATCGCTAAGGCTAAAGGTTAATATTAAATTAGATTAAAATGTCACAAAGAATCAGAATAAAACTTAAATCTTACGATTACAACTTGGTAGATAAATCTGCAGAGAAAATCGTAAAAACGGTAAAGGCTACTGGTGCTGTTGTAAACGGACCAATTCCATTGCCAACCAACAAGAGAATCTTCACAGTGTTGAGATCTCCACACGTAAACAAGAAAGCAAGAGAGCAGTTCCAGTTATCAGCTCACAAGAGATTGATGGATATCTACTCTTCTTCTTCTAAAACTGTGGATGCTCTAATGAAGTTAGAACTTCCTTCAGGTGTAGATGTTGAAATTAAAGTGTGATAATTGCATACTTTGCAATGATTATATAAAATCCGTTCCTTTCGGGGAGCGGATTTTTTATGTATTGTCATATTTTGTTTTTAGAAACAAGGTATAAAATGTAACTGAATTTAACATTTTGATTATCCACAAACTCATCTTTTTCGGCGGAGTTTTTGATGCTTTAAATCTCATTAAAACCAACGAAAATGGATAAGTCAGATAAAAGTTTTTTCGAGAAATTTTCAGACTGGGCAACAAAATTTACAGGAAGTTCCTACGCCTTCATCGGAGCAACCTTAATCGTTATTATCTGGGGTGCTTCAGGACCGATTTTTAAGTACTCCGAAACGTGGCAGCTCGTAATTAATACCGGAACAACCATCATCACATTCCTGATGGTATTTTTAATTCAGAAAGCACAGAATAAAGACTCGAAAGCCATTCAGATCAAATTAAATGAACTGATCGCCGCGAATGAAAAAGCCAGCAACAGAATTGTGGATATTGAAGATCTAACGGAGAAGGAACTCGATCAGCTCCATTGTTACTATGAAAAACTGGCAGATTTTGCCGAAGAGGATGAAGATATCCATTCCTCACATTCTATCGATGCGGCAAAAAGAAATCAGGATCGGAAGCATGATGCTTTCCGAAAAAAACATGAAGAGTGGTTGCAACAGCAAAAAGAAAATAAAAAAAAGGAATCGATCTGATTCCTTTTTTTTATTAAACATTCTATTTCATAAAATACCCGAAATAAGAACAGCTTCCCATCAGATTTTTTGCAGTCTCTGTATCGGCATACTGTGTTTTCAGCATGGCAAAATAGGTTCTGTATTTCTGATTTTTAATCTGATCTAACTGCTTTTGGAAAGCATCCGTTTTCTCGCTCCATTTTGGATCCGAATAATCTACGTTCGAAGGATTTTTAGCTTCATACTGATAATATTTCCCTTGTTCCGCGCTTGCCATCTGAAACAGAATTCTTGCTTTCTGTTCTTTATCCGCTGATGTATTCAATGCTTTTTTATAATAATTAATTGCCAGATCAAAATTATCAGGTTCAATAAAAGTAGTACTTGTAAAGTTCTTGTAGTAGTACTGATATGGAGTTTCACTATCGGTACTCCAGAAATTATATTTTCCGCCATTCGTATTGTCAACATCCATCACAAATAACTGTCTGTAATATCCCAAAGAAGAAGTATTGTAAAGAAGATTTCCGATGAGCTGATTGGCTTTTGTTGATTTTTCGTCCTTACCGCTTCCTATTTTTTTAAGCTGAATTAAAGCATCTGCCAATTCAAATTTATTCATCATAGGTTTAATGAAAGAAAACTGAGAAAAATCTTCCTTCACCATACTTTCTTCTGGCGCACTCTGATAACTTTCCCAAACATTATGTCCGAAAACAAGATCCGAAATACTTCGGAAACCATTGTATTCTGAAGCTCCGTATTGATGAGGCGTTTTTTTCTGAGAATTCCCGTCCCAGTCATAATTGATTCTAGGAATTCCTGTGAAATTCTGAGCTTTTGTGTAGTATGATTTAGCCTTCTCAAAATCTGCCTGTCTCATGGCTCTGTCACCATAAATCACGGCAAAAAAGGCATCGATATTTCCTACATCATCAATATTTTTAGCAATAATCTGTTCCTCGAATTTCGTTTTGTTCGGCTTTCTGTAAAAATCTTCCACACTTTTTACCAGACTGGAGTTGGGATTGTACTGAAGATCAGAAAGCGTATTGCTCATAAGGAAAGATTTTCCGTCTTCACCCTGCAGGAAATAACGGTTGGCAAGAACATCTTTCAGGAAATCTTTTGTAGAAGGAACCTCACCATAATAATCATACTCTGTTTCCGTACTGTCTTTTTTAGGCTCTTCCGGTTTATCCACAAAATATTCAGCATAATCTTTCATTAAATGATCTTCGAAATCCGCATCAATTTTAGGCTGGGAAACGATATCATTCAGAACCTTCATTCTTTTAATCTGTTCCTGATATTCGGGATTGCTGGTTTGAATGTCTGATAAAATCTCTGTACTGGCTTTATAATCTTTCTTAAGGAACTTAAGATAAGCATCTGCAATTTGCCAGTATTCATCCTTAGATTTTTCTTTCGTTTTGCTTGTGAATTTTTCAAGATCATCTAAGAAATCTTTCGTCTGATCGTCATAGTAATAATTATTCTTGTTGAAAACCGGAATTCTGTTCGGGTTGTCCAGCAATTCATCATCGCTTTGATCGGCTTTCATTTCAGTACTCGTTTTATCTTTAACTCCGAATAACTTCTTAAAAAAGCGCACAATTTTCTGCCAAAACGATATTTTTTCCTCTTTAGGAGCTTCCGTAACTTCAGTTTTTGGCTGATCCGCTGTAGTGTTTGCAGAAACTTTTACCGTAGATTTTTCATTATTGTTGGTGTAATAATAAATCGGAAGATAGTTTCTTTCCAGTTCATTGATGCTCCTCACCGCCATCACTTTCAGAATTTCAGAATCAGGATCTATTTCAAACATTTTTTCCATGATCGGAATCGGATTGTTGAAATCCTCATAGCCTAAAAGAAAATAAGCCATGTTTTTTTCTTCATTCGTTCCCGCTCTTTTCATGATATTATTAAAAGAAGCAGTGTCCGAAAGTTTCATAGATACGAAGGCAGACTCTTTACGGCTTTTACTGTTCATAAAAACCTGAAAGAAATTCCAGTTGGCATCACTTTTCAGATCCAGTCCGCGTTGCGCACCCGCCAATTGATCGAGAGCCATAAAATAGGTTGCTCCTCTTGATTTTATGGGTTCAACATAATTCTTGAAAGCTTCAACCGCTGCTTCGTAATTTCTTGTATAATGGTTGAAACGCACCAACTGATATCCGTAACGCTGTTTGATTTCAGGATTTTTTGCTGAGTTGTAAAGAGAGGTTAATGTCGTGATCGTTTTATTGTAATCAAGATTTGTAGCATTTTGGGAGCTTTCGCTTTCACGGTAATAAAAAGAATCCGGACTTTCAACATAGTTGATTTTCATGTACGGTTCAAGATATTTTGCCTCAATCAGATAATCAATTGCTTCCTTATATTTAGAATAGAAACCAGACCCGAGTTTTGTAAGAAGCTGATTGTTGGTGCTGCCATTTTTCAGAGCGTTCAGATCATTGATGTTCATTTTATTCACCAGATAATCTGTTTCCGCGAAAGTCAGTTGATTATTAAAGAATTTTTTCCAGGCATCCACATTTTCATTAGGAATCTGGGATTGTTTAAAATCTGTATAAAATCTGGTGGAATAGCTGTGAAGGAAAGGCAGGTAAGATTTATCCTTGATGATACTCTGTGTAAACAGATTGAAATATTCATAATCCGGATCAGACCATGCGCACGCTTCAGTTTTACTGTAAAAAAGCGATAGAACCGCGAGCGAAAGAAAGTACTTTTTCATTTTGTTAATGGTGTTTTTTTAAGTTTATAATTTTAATGAATGTATGTTTATTTTAAATAAATCTTACGCTGATCCGTTTAAAAAATCTGTAAGAGTTATCTTTTTAAGCATAATGCAATTTACGCAGAATTTTAATTGAATTTACAAGCTAAAGTTCTGACCTGTAACAAATTTACTGTCTAGCTGATAATAAATCATAGTAAAGTTGTTTATTTTTTTCTCCAGAAAACGGATAACTTCCTGAAGCTGCTGATCCGAAATCTCTTCAATTTTAATTCTGAAACCTTTGTTCAGATAACTTCCGAAATAAAATCCGTCCTTTTGTATTTCAATTTCTGTGTCGGATATTCGCTTGAAATCGGGGTTTTTAAGATCCTTTTCAGACAAAGCATTAATCAGTTTATGTTTTCCCAAATGGTTAGTTACAATTCCCCACGAATAAATTGGTAAGGCAACCTCAATTTTTTTAACAGGATAATCTTCCAGCTTAGAAAGGTAATTTTTGAGTGTACTCACATCCAAAATAGAATTTTTATCTGAGTTTTCCAGCGGTGAAGAAGTGGAGTAGCACATCAGAAAAACCTGCTCAACCGGTGGAATTCCCATGATATTTTTATCTTTTACCTGATGAAGACGAAGTGTACAGGTTACTGTTTTTTTTGAAACCTCCTTTAATTTTTTCAGAAATTTAAAATAATCATCGCGGGTTCCTGCAGTCCAGTCGCAGTCAATTTGTATTTGATTGCCGGTCTTCAACTGATATTCTGAACTCTTTTTTGTAATCAAATCATTAATGCTTGCTGCAAGAAACTGTATTTCCTCATTGGTGATGTTGAGAAACGCACGGTTTGTAATAAAAACAGTCGGAATAATATTTTTGTCGGTGCTGAAACTCTGATCTTTTGTAATAACTCCGACAGGCTGAAATTTCCCGTCCAATTTATCAACATCAAAAAAACGCGTATATAAATAAGGATCGGTTGCTTTTTGTAAAACGTCTTTCTCTGTTTTGTCTAAAGCCAAACGGGTTTTCCAGTAATAAAAAGTGTACGGATGAGATTGTTTTTTACCACAGGAAACAACGAGAAATAAAATTAACAGAAGTTGAGAAGCTTTCATCATTGGTATAATATTCCTGAGCATTCGCAATTCGTTTTTTCTATTTCAGAAACGGGACAGCAATCGTCTGACTTTCTTACTTTTCCGTTTTCATCCGTCAGGTAAATTTTTTCTTTATCAAATTTCACGTAAAATGTTTCATTATAGGTTTTAAAATAAACTTTCATCACTTTCGGATCATATTTTCCTGCATTGCTTTCTTCTTTGGTTTCCGTTCCGTCTGCCTGATTGATCTGTATAAAACCGAAATGGACATCGCCGTTATCTTTTATGTTGATATAATAACCGGGAGTTCCGGATCCGTTAGCTCCATTTTCTACGGTAAAATCTCTTTTCCCGAAAAACGGAACTTTCGACTGCGCCAATGAAAGTAAGGAGAAAAGGAAGAAAAATAGAAATAAAAGTTTTTTCACAAGTAAATTTTTCTCAAAATTAAAAATATCTTATCAAAAATTACACCGTAAAATCACGGTGATTTCTCTTTTTTAAGCCATTTTATATGTTATCTTCTGAATAATACATTTGTTTAAACTATTTATTTAACCACAAAAGGGAAGATGAAATTTTATTTAAAGCTAGAATAGATAACAACAGCTTTAAAAATCTTCGATTTTTATTCTTTTGAGTACTTTGATTACTCTAATTATTGCGGCATAATCATCTTTTGCAGTTAATTTTGAAATTAGTTTACACAAGTTTACATTAAAAAACATCAAATTAATAAAAAACCACCTCCAGAAGAGATGGTCTGTACATTACTAACAATTAATTTTCTAGAATACTGTTGCAGCAAGCTGAATTCTTGCGAACTTATTCGATGGGTTCCACATTGCCATCATGGAAACAGGAAGACTGTAATGATCGGTGATTTTTACGGTTTTACCTGCCTTCACGCCTACATTTACAATATCAAAACTGTTTTCTCCGTTTCCGTAAAGAAATCTTTTGTCATTTAAAGCAAATCCGGCTCCTACAAACGCGTCCAGATTTACTTTTTTATCTTTAATGACAGGATAACTCGCTTGAATATATGTTGAATATTTATTCTTTTTATACGTTCCGTCAGATTCCAGAACCACTTCTCCCGCATTAGCTCCTCCATACAGCATAATGTCTGCTTCAATATTTAAAGGAAAAGAAGCACCAAATGTATAATTGGTTCTTAAATCAATAATATGCGCTGTTCTCCTGTTGGAATAATTAAAAATATCATCCGAAGCCACCGCAGTGTTTATATTTCTTGAATTAAATAAATCCCACAATCCAATGTAAAATCTTCCGTTGGAAAACTGTACATAATAATTGATTTCTTTATAATGTGTATTGTCTTTATCGTCCGTTAGTGCAGATGCGCCCCAAATCCCGACTTTCCATTTTTTTTCTTTATCCAGAGCATAAGAAAGATTTCCCATCACAACCGGCTTGTCAGTAATAATTAAACCTCTCCAAAGATGGTTATTCTGAATATTTGCGGTAAAATCCAGTCTGCTTTCTTCCTTTGTTTCTGTGTTTTCCTGGGCAAAAAGAGTTCCTGTACCTGATAAAATCAGGCATAAATAGATTAGTTTTTTCATAAAGTAAAGTTTTGTTAGCTCAGAATTCCGTGAAGTAAAGCGGCAAGTCCTGCTCCGATGATTGGTCCTGCAATAGGAATCCATGCGTAACTCCAGTCACTGCTTCCTTTTACCGGAAGAAGAGCGTGCATAATTCTTGGTCCGAGATCTCTTGCCGGATTAATAGCGTAGCCTGTAGTTCCTCCTAAAGAAAGACCGATTGCCCAGACTAATAAAGTGACTGGTAAAGCTCCTACACTTCCTAATCCTATTTTTGCGTTCGGATCATTATTTAAAGTCATGCTTGGATCTGCGAAATGAAAAATCACGAACACCAAAACGAAAGTTCCGATAATTTCACTGATTAAATTGGAAACAGGTTTTCTGATGGCAGGTCCGGTACTGAAACACGCAAGTTTTGCCCCTTCGTCTTCCGTAATGGCAAAATGATCTTTATTGAAAATCCAGACCAGAGATGCGCCCAACATTGCCCCGATCATTTCTCCGGCAATATAGGTAGGAACCAGATCCCATGAAAATTTTCCTACGAAAGCCAGGCCTAAAGTCACTGCGGGATTCAGGTGTGCTCCGCTGACAGGTCCTGCGACGGTTACCCCCACAAAAACTGCCAGAGCCCAGGCGGTGGTAATTACAATCCAGCCGGAATTGTTTCCTTTTGTGCCTTTCAAAACAACATTGGCTACTACGCCGTTTCCTAAAAGGATCATCAGCATTGTGCCGATTATTTCTGCTGTAAATGGAGTCATAGTTTTATTTTAAAAGGTTAATCTTCGATCCAGTTTTGAGAACGCTGTACCGCTTTTGTCCAGGTTTTTACCATTTTTTCCACTTTTTCTTTTTCAAGTTGCGGGTGGAAATCTTTATCAATTATCCATTGAGACTGTATTTCATCAATGTTTTCCCAGTATCCGACAGCAAGTCCGGCAAGATAAGCCGCTCCCAAAGCGGTTGTTTCCAGAGTTTTGGGTCTTGTAATTTTAAATCCGAATAAATCTGACTGAATCTGCATCAGCAAATCACTTGCAGAAGCTCCGCCGTCTACTCTTAATTCTAAACTTTCCGTTCCGGAATCAGCTTCCATTGCTTTTACAATATCATACACCTGAAAAGCAATACCTTCCAAAGTAGCTCTTGCGATATGTCCGTTCGTAGTTCCGCGGGTTACGCCAACGATATTTCCGCGGGCATACTGATCCCAATGGGGAGCGCCTAAACCCGTTAATGCAGGAACAAAGTACACCCCGCCATTATCTTCAACCGATTGTGCCAAAGTATTTACTTCCTCTGCGGAACGGATTAATTTTAGACCGTCTCTCAGCCACTGAATCGCTGCACCTCCTACAAAAACACTTCCTTCCAAAGCGTAATTCACTTCTCCATTAATTTTCCATGCAACGGTTGTCAGTAAATTGTTTTTAGATAAAACGGCTTCTGTTCCTGTATTCATTAAAAGAAAACAGCCTGTTCCGTACGTATTTTTTACCATTCCCGGAGTCGTACACATCTGTCCGAATAATGCAGCCTGCTGATCTCCCGCAATCCCTGCGATCGGAATTTTTGTGGAGAATAATGTAGTAGCTGTTTCTCCGTAGATTTCACTGCTTTGTTTTACTTCCGGCAAAATCGATCTTGGAATGTTGAAAAGTTCCAGTAAATCATCATCCCATTCTAAAGTATGAATATTCAAAAGCATGGTTCTGCTTGCATTCGAAACATCGGTGATGAACATCTTTCCGCGCGTAAGTTTCCAGACAAGGAAAGTGTCTACTGTTCCGAAACATAATTTTCCGGCTTCTGCTTTTTCTCTTGCGCCTTCTACATTGTCTAAAATCCACTTCAGTTTTGTTGCTGAAAAATAAGCATCCAGTACAAGACCTGTTTTTTCTTTAATTTTCTCAGCATGACCCTGTTCTTTTAATTCGTCACAATATTTGGACGTTCTTCTGTCCTGCCATACAATGGCATTATACACAGGTTCTCCGGTTTCTTTATCCCATACAACGGTGGTTTCACGCTGATTGGTAATTCCGATGGCAGCAATTTCACGACCGGAAATTCCTGCTTTGGCAATGACTTCTGCGGCTACGGAAACCTGTGAAGACCAGATTTCATTGGGATCGTGTTCTACCCAACCCGGTGTAGGAAAGATCTGTTCAAAACTTTTCTGAGAAACAAATTCAATTTCTCCGCTGTGATTGAATAAAATGGCTCTCGACGAAGTCGTACCTTGGTCCAGAGCGAGAATCAACTTTTCACTCATGCTGTGATCGTAAATTAAGGTTAAATGGATCTTGGAGAATAAGGAGTCAGTAAATATCCTTTCGCCAATTCGATAAATTCTCTTTCCTGTTCATCTGCCCATTCCGCAGAATGCCCGTTTTCTTTTGCGATGATCTGTGCAATCTTGTGTGCGCTGTCGATTGCTGCTCTTGCATCTAAAAATAAAAGCCGGACTCTTCGTGCTAAAATATCCTCAATGGTTTGTGCCATTTCGCTTCGTATTGCCCAGACTGCTTCTGCCATGGTGAAGGGATGATCAGGATGTATTTTTTCTGATAATTCAGGATTGTTCTGCTGTAGTTTTTTTATTTCCGGAATATCGGCTCCGTAAACATATAAATGATTCGTTCTGTCCACCGTTTCGGGTTTCACATTTCCATGTATCGAAAGGTGTTCTGTTTTGGAAGTGGTTATTCCGAGGTTATGAACTTTCATGGCTTCATCAATCGTGTCTTCCGCCATTTTACGGTATGTCGTCCATTTTCCTCCGATAATCGAGATGAGTCCCGTGTCTGAAGTAACGACTTTATGACTTCTGGAAACTTCTTTTGTGCTTTTGCTGCCGTCTTTCGGAGCTGCGAGAGGTCTGAGTCCTGCGAAAACAGATTTTACGTCTTCACGGGTTGGCTTTTTCGCTAAATATTGTCTTGCGGTATTCAGGACAAATTTAATCTCATCTTCCAAAGCTCTTGGCTCAAAACTTTCGTTTTCCAGTAAAGTATCGGTTGTTCCTACCAAAGCTCTGTCGTGCCACGGAACGACAAATAAAACCCTTCCGTCTGAAGTTTTAGGAATCATGATGGCATCATCGCTTTTCAGAAACGATTTATCCAGAACCAAATGAATTCCCTGACTTGGAACGACGAATTTTCCATGTTTCGGGTTATTCATATTTAAAATATCATTCGTGAAAACTCCGGTTGCATTGATAACAACTTTCGCTTTGATTTCGAATTGCTGTTTTGTAAACTGATCTTCTGCAACAACGCCGATGATCTTATTGGAGTCATTTTTCATCAGATTAATCACTTTAACGTAATTAACCGCTGTTCCGCCTTTTTCAATAATGGTCTGTGTTAAGTTGATCGCCAGTCTTGCATCGTCAAACTGTCCGTCCTGATAAACCACTCCGCTCGCCAGACCTTTTTGTTCGATGGTCGGAAGTTTCTCTACGGTTTTTGATTTGCTGATGTATTTCGTTCTTCCCAAACTTAATTTTCCGGCAAGAAAATCGTAAACCGAAAGTCCTATTTTATAATAAATTCCTTCCCACCAAGTGTAATTTGGAATAATAAAAGACTGGTTTTTTACAACGTGTGCTGCATTTTTTGCCAGTAAACCTCTTTCTTTTAAAGCTTCTTTTACCAAGCCGATATCTCCCTGTGCTAAATATCTTACGCCGCCGTGTACCAGTTTTGTACTTCTGCTGGAAGTTGCTTTTGCAAAATCGTGAGATTCTAACAGTAACGTTTTAAATCCTCTGCTTGTTGCGTCCAGTGCCGAACCTAATCCACTCGCTCCTCCGCCAATGATGATAAAGTCCCATTCTTTAACGGTGGATAATTTGCTGAGTTCTTCGTTTCGTTTCATAATATTTCGTTATGTTTCGTTTTCAAAGTTATAAATTAAAAACGAAACCAAAAAGAAAATAAATGAAATTTTTCGAATCAAAATAAAAATGGTATTTTTGAGAAAACGAAACGTAATGGAGAAATTGCTTCCAAGGCATAATGATATTTTAAAGGAATTAGACGAAAAAGATCATATTCTGGTTCAGGATCTTTGTGAGAAATTCAATGTTTCGTCGGTTACGATCCGAAAGGATCTTAATTATCTTGAAAGTCTTGGATTGCTGTTCCGGAATCACGGAGGAGCAAGTAAGCAGGTGAGGTATGCGTACGAAAAAAATGTAGATGAAAAGGAAAATATCAATGTAGAGGCTAAAAAGAATATTGCGAAAGGTGCGCTTTCTCTGATTCAGGAAAACGACTGTATTATTCTGGCTTCAGGAACCACGATGCATTATCTTGCACGTATGCTGGTAAATTTTGGTCCGTTGACGGTTCTCACTTCTTCTTTACGCGTTGCGATCGAGCTTTGCAATAATCCGAACATTAATATTATACAATTGGGAGGGGAGGTGAGAAAAAGCTCTACTTCTATTGTGGGATCTATCTCTGAAACGATTCTGAAGCATTTCTCGTGCAATAAATTATTTCTGGGAGTAGACGGAATTGATATGAATTTCGGGATCAGTACTTCCAATGCTGCGGAAGCTCATCTTAATCAATTAATGATTGAATGTTCGGACAAGGTGGTGATCCTTGCCGATTCTTCCAAACTTAATAAAAAAGGTTTCGGAAAAATCGCAGATCTGGATAAAATTGACTTTCTGATCACAGACGGTGATATTTTAGAGGAGGATAAAAATAAGCTTGAAGAAATTGGCGTGAGTGTTATTGTTAAATAAATACGGCGTAATTTTTTAATTCAAATTATTATTGTCTTGTTTTTCTGTATTATTCGCAATTAATTTTGATTATAGAATGTTTATTTATATTTTTAAGAACGCATATGCAGTCTCCAATCATAAAATATAAATAGGATGTCTTATAAAATTACATTTTTTACTTTTTTATTCTTTTTTACACTTGTTAATTTTTCCGCTCAGGAAAAGGTAAATATCGATGATGTTGAATCCAGATATGTATATCTTTTGAAATATCAGATTGATTCTCTGGATAAATCCAGTTCTAATGAAGAGTATTTTATTTTGGAAAGGGGAAAAGAGAAATCTCAGTTTATGGGAGTAACTTCATATAACAGAGATTCTTTAGCTGGTGGAGCAAACCGTTTTGCTTTTGGTCTTGATCCTAAAAGTTTACCTAAAACCAATTTTACTTTTCGCGTCATTAAAAACTTTGAAAAAAACAATATTTCTTATTACGATTATATTATTAAGGACAACTTTATTTACGAAGAAAAGCCTGATTTTAACTGGAAGATTACCGATGAAACAAAAGAAATAGAAAATTTAAAATGTCAGGCTGCGTTGGTTACGTATGCGGGACGTGATTATAAAGCGTGGTTCACGAACGAAATTCCGGTTTCTGATGGTCCTTATAAATTTTATGGTCTTCCGGGACTGATTGTGGAGATTGAGGATTCTAAAAAACAATATACGTTCGAGCTTGTGAGTTATAAAACCTTTTCAGAAAAGCCTAAGATGTGGATTTCCAAAAAGAGAGTTAAAGGAAAAACGGTAAAGAAATCTGAATTTTATAAAGCATTTAAAAATTTTCATGAAAATTTCGTCTCTGAAATTGCTAAAGGAGGTTTTAGTTTCGATTCAGGAACAGAGCGACAAATAAAGGATAGGATTAAAAAGAAAAATAATCCGATTGAACTGGCTCCTTAATTATTCAGTGATTAAGTCATATCATTCCTTCTTCTGGCTATTTCTTTCGTTTTTGCAAAAAAGTCTGTAAAGTGAATAATTTTGACATCATTCAAAACTCGTGATCTTAAGTTTTTTCTGTAAATGATTAAAAATCAAAATATTTTACTGTAAATATTTGTCAGTTATAAAAATATTCATAAATTTGCACACTCATTTTAGGGGCGTAGTATGCCTATATCAAAAGTAGAAATTGCTTCAGACTTCCGAAAAATGGGGATAAATAAAGGATAAATTTTATTATAACATAAACAATGTCAGGTATTATTGGTAAAAAAATCGGTATGACTTCTTTGTTTGACGAAGCAGGGAAAAATATTCCTTGTACAGTTATTCAGGCTGGTCCATGCTCGGTTTTACAGGTCAGAACCATTGAAAAAGACGGTTATAAGTCAGTTCAATTAGGTTTCGATGACAAGAGTGAGAAGAACGTTGGTAAAGCGTTAGCTGGTCATTTTAAAAAGGCTGGTTCTGCTCCTAAAGCTAAATTGGTAGAATTCTACAGAGAGTTCGTTGATGAAGTAAAAGTAGGAGAAGAAGTAAAGGTAGACTTGTTCAACGAAGGAGAATTCGTAGACGTAACAGGTACTTCAAAAGGTAAAGGCTTCCAGGGTGTTGTTAAAAGACACGGATTTGGAGGTGTAATGCAGGCAACTCATGGTCAGCACAACAGACTTAGAGCTCCAGGTTCTATCGGTGCTGGATCTGACCCTTCAAGAGTATTCAAAGGGATGAGAATGGCTGGAAGAATGGGAGGTAAGCAGGTAACTGTACAAAACCTTCAGGTATTAAAAGTGGATCAAGAACAAAATCTTTTAGTAGTAAAAGGTGCTGTTCCGGGAGCTAAAAATTCTTATGTAATTATCAGAAAATGGAACTAGTAGTATTAAATACATCAGGAAAAGAGACCGGAAGAAAAGTAACTCTAGACGAAACAGTATTCGGAATTGAGCCAAATCAGCACGCGGTTTACTTAGAAGTTAAACAGTACCTTGCGGCACAAAGACAAGGGACTCATAAAGCAAAAGAAAGAAGCGAAATCACAGCTTCTACTAAAAAACTTAAGAAGCAAAAAGGATCTGGTTCTGCTAGATATGGTGATATTAAATCTCCAACTTTCAGAGGAGGAGGTAGAGTATTCGGTCCAAAACCAAGAGACTACAGATTCAAATTGAATAAAGCTCTTAAGAGATTAGCTAAGAAATCTGTTTTATCTCAGAAAATGAGAGACAACAGCATTAAAGTTTTAGAAGATATGAGCTTCGAAGCTCCTAAGACTAAAGATTTCATTACTTTATTAGATGCATTAACATTAAACGGTAAAAAATCTTTGTTCATTCTTCCTGAAGCTAACAAGAATGTGTATTTATCTTCAAGAAACTTACCTAAGACTAAAGTAATGAACTTCAACGAAGTGAGTTCTTACGATTTAGTAAACGCAGGTGAGATCGTATTCTTCGAAGGTGCAGTAGAAAAATTCCAGGAAAATTTAAAGAAATAAATCATGTCTATTATCATTAAACCAGTTATCTCAGAAAAGGCTAATTACCTTACAGATTTAAGAGGTTCTTATTCTTTCTTGGTAGATACTAAGGCGAATAAAATCCAGATTAAGAAAGCTGTAGAAGCGGCTTATGGTGTAAAAGTAGCAGACGTTAATACAATGATTTATGCTCCGAAGGTTTCTTCGAAATACACTAAAAAAGGTCTTCAAGTAGGAAAGACAAACAAATTGAAAAAAGCGGTAATCAAACTTGCTGAAGGTGAGGTTATCGATATTTTTGCTGTAAATTAATTATAATTATAAATAATAGTAATGTCTGTTAGAAAATTAAAACCTATCACCCCGGGACAGAGATTCAGAATTGTAAACAATTTTGAGGAAATTACTACTAACAAACCAGAGAAATCTCTAACAGTTGGTATTAAAAAGTCAGGTGGACGTAACCAAACAGGTAAAATGACCATGCGTTACACCGGAGGTGGACACAAAAAGAAATACAGAATTATTGACTTCAAAAGAAACAAAGCAAACGTTGAAGCAACTGTAAAATCTGTAGAATACGATCCAAACAGAACTGCATTTATCGCTTTATTAGAGTACGCAGACGGAGAGAAGAGATATATCATCGCTCCAAACGGTATCAAAGTAGACCAAAAAGTAGTTTCAGGTGAAAGCGTAGAACCAAATGTAGGTAACGCAATGAAATTGAAAAACATTCCATTGGGTACTGTAATTTCTTGTGTTGAAATGAAGCCTGGTCAAGGTGCTATTTTAGCAAGAAGTGCTGGTTCTTCAGCGCAATTAACTTCAAGAGACGGGAAATATGCAATCATTAAATTGCCTTCAGGAGAATCCAGAATGATCCTTACTGAATGTATGGCAATGATAGGTTCAGTTTCCAACTCTGATCACCAATTAACTGTATCAGGTAAAGCTGGTAGAAGCAGATGGTTAGGTAGAAGACCAAGAACAAGAGCGGTAGTAATGAACCCTGTAGATCACCCAATGGGAGGTGGTGAAGGACGTTCTTCTGGAGGTCACCCAAGATCTAGAAACGGTAAACCGGCTAAAGGTTACAAAACTAGAAAGAAAAACAAAGTGTCTAACCGTTACATCGTATCTAAAAGAAAATAATTATGGCAAGATCACTTAAGAAAGGACCGTTCATTCATCATACTTTAGATAAGAAGGTTCAGGCAAATATAGAGTCTGGTAAGAAGACAGTTATCAAAACTTGGTCTAGAGCATCTATGATCTCTCCGGACTTCGTAGGACAAACTATTGCTGTACACAATGGGAAATCTTTTATCCCTGTTTATGTTACAGAAAACATGGTTGGTCACAAGTTAGGCGAATTTTCTCCAACAAGATCTTTCAGAGGTCATGGTGGTAACAAAAACAAAGGAAGCAGATAATCATGGGATCAAGAAAACAAGATAGCGCAATCGCAAGAAAAGAAGCTAACAAAGACGTTGTTAAGGCTTCATTAAATAACTGCCCATCTTCTCCGAGAAAAATGAGATTAGTTGCTGATATCATTAGAGGAGAGCAAGTAGATAAAGCTCTTTATATCCTTAAATATTCTAAGAAAGAAGCTTCTAACAAATTAGAAAAATTACTTCTTTCTGCAATTGCTAACTGGCAAGTGAAAAACGAAGGGGCAGACATCGAGGAAGCAAACCTTATCGTTAAAGAAATATTCGTGGATAGTGCAAGACAATTGAAGAGACTAAGACCAGCTCCGCAAGGTAGAGGGTACAGAATCAGAAAAAGATCTAACCACGTTACATTAATCTTAGGTAATAAAGAAAACTAAATCAAGGTATGGGACAGAAGACAAATCCAATTGGTAACAGATTAGGTATCATCAGAGGATGGGATTCTAACTGGTTTGGCGGAAACGATTATGGAGACAGAATCGCGGAAGACTACAAAATCAGAAGATACCTTGAAGCTAGATTATCTAAAGGTGGGATTTCAAGAATTTATATTGAAAGAACATTAAAATTAGTAACAGTTACAATTACTACTGCTAGACCGGGACTTATCATCGGTAAAGGAGGTCAGGAAGTTGACAAACTGAAAGAAGAGTTGAAAAAATTGACTAAAAAGGATATTCAGATCAACATCTTCGAAATCAAAAGACCTGAGCTGGATGCAGTATTAGTTGCAGACAGCATTGCTAAGCAGATTGAAAACAGAATTTCTTACAGAAGAGCTGTTAAAATGGCGATGGCAGGTACAATGAGAATGGGAGCAGAAGGTATCAAAGTTCAGATCTCTGGTAGATTGAACGGAGCTGAAATGGCAAGATCAGAATCTTTCAAAGAAGGAAGAATTCCATTGTCTACTTTCAGAGCAGATATCGATTACCACATCGGTGAAGCACTTACTCAGTACGGAAAACTAGGGGTAAAAGTTTGGATCATGAAAGGTGAAGTTTACGGTAAAAGAGAACTTTCTCCATTAGTGGGACAACAGAAAAAAGGAGGTCAGTCTGAAAGAGGAAACAGAGGAGGAGACAGAGACAACAGAAGACCTAGAAAAAACAACAACAATAACAATAATAATTAAAATTTTAGATTAGAAATTTTGAATTTTAAATTACCGTTACTTTTTTAAAATAAAAAAAATCTAAAATCTAAAATCTAAAATCTAAAATTTAGAAATTATGTTACAACCAAAAAGAACCAAGTTCCGTAGAGTACATAAGATGAAAATGAAGGGGAGTGCCCAGAGAGGTAGTCAACTTGCTTATGGAACTTTCGGAATCAAGGCGACAGAAGGTGCTTGGATCACTGCAAGACAAATTGAAGCTGCTCGTATCGCTGCGACAAGATATATGAAGAGAGAAGGTCAACTATGGATCAAAATCTTCCCGGATAAGCCAATTACTAAAAAACCTGCGGAAGTACGTATGGGTAAAGGTAAAGGTGCTGTGGAATATTGGGTAGCTGTAGTAAAACCAGGTAAAATTATGTTCGAAGTAGGAGGTGTTCCTTACGAAGTAGCGAAAGAAGCTCTTAGACTTGCGGCACAAAAATTACCAGTTGTTACTAAATTTGTAGTTGCTAACGATTTTGTTAAACCTCTTTAATCTTTGAATACAATGAAAAAAGCTGATATTAAAAATTTAAGCGCGGGTGATATTCAAGCTCAATTAACTGAAGCAAAAGCTCAATATTCTAAATTGAAATTGGCTCATGCAATCAGCCCAATTGAAAACCCGATCCAAATCAGAGATTTGAGAAAAACAATCGCTAGACTAAACACTGAGTTAACTAACAAACAATAATTTCATTTTAAAATGGATAGAAATTTAAGAAAAGAAAGAATCGGAGTGGTTTCCAGCAATAAAATGGAAAAAACTATTGTTGTTAGTGAAACTACGAGAGTAAAGCACCCGATGTACGGTAAATTCGTATTGAAAACGAAAAAATATACTGCACACGACGAGAACAACGAATGCACAGAAGGTGATACAGTTTTGATCCAAGAAACTAGACCTATGAGCAAGAACAAGAGATGGAGACTAGTAAGAATCATTGAAAAAGCTAAGTAATAATGTTACAAACAGAATCAAGATTAAAAGTTGCTGATAACACAGGTGCTAAAGAAGTATTGGTTATCAGAGTTCTGGGAGGAACCAGAAGAAGATATGCTTCAGTTGGTGATAAAATCGTTGTTACTATCAAAGATTCTACACCATCAGGAAACGCTAAAAAAGGTCAGGTATCTAAAGCTGTAGTAGTAAGAACTAAAAAAGCAGTAAGAAGAAAAGATGGTTCATACATCAAATTCGAAGACAATGCTTGTGTATTGCTAAACGCAGCGGGAGAAATGAGAGGAACCCGTGTTTTCGGACCAGTTGCTCGTGAGCTGAGAGACAAAGAATATATGAAAATCATTTCATTAGCTCCTGAAGTACTTTAATATTTAAAATTGTAAAAAAATGTCAAAGTTAAAAATAAAAAGAGGAGATAACGTCATCGTAACTACAGGTAAGAAAGGTCTTAAAGGTGGTACAGGTGAAGTTATTGAAGTGATCAAAAAAGAAGGAAGAGACCCAAGAGTAGTAGTTGCAGGACTTAATATCGTTAAAAAACACGTTAAGCCTTCAGCTTCAAATCCTCAAGGAGGAATCGTTGAAAGAGAAGCTTCTATTCATATCTCAAACGTAGCTTTAGTTGGAAAAGACGGAAAAGCTATCAAAGTAGGTTACAAAATCGAAGGAGATAAGAAAGTAAGAATCAACAAAAAAACGGGTGAAACTTTATAATTTTAAATAACACATGGAATATATAGCAAGACCCAAAAAAGCATATAAAGAAACGATTGTTCCTGCAATGATGGAAGAATTCGGATACAAGTCTGTAATGCAGGTACCCAGATTAGAGAAAATTGTTTTATCTCAAGGTTTAGGAGATGCTACAGCAGACAAAAAAATCATCGATTATGCTGTTGAAGAATTAACGAACATCACTGGTCAGAAGGCTGTAGGTACAATCTCTAAGAAAGACGAAGCTGCTTTCAAATTGAGAAAAGGAATGCCTGTAGGTGCTAAAGTTACACTAAGAGCTAACAAAATGTATGAGTTCTTAGACAGATTAACTTCTTCTGCATTGCCAAGAATCAGAGATTTCTCTGGAATCAAGGCTGATGGTTTCGATGGTAGAGGTAACTACAACTTAGGGATCACTGAGCAGATCATCTTCCCTGAGATCGTAATCGACAAAGTGAAAAAAATCCAGGGGATGGACATCACTTTCGTTACTACAGCGAAAACAGATAAAGAAGCGAAAGCATTATTAACTCACTTCGGTTTACCATTTAAAAAGAACTAAGAAATGGCTAAAGAATCAATGAAAGCGCGTGAGCGCAAAAGAGAAGCACTAGTTGCTAAATACGCTGCTAAAAGACAGGCTCTTAAAGAAGCTGGTGATTACGAAGGACTTCAAAAATTGCCTAAAAATGCTTCTCCTGTAAGATTACACAACAGATGTAAACTAACAGGTAGACCAAGAGGATACATGAGAACGTTCGGTATTTCCAGAGTAACTTTCAGAGAAATGGCAAACAACGGTCTTATCCCGGGAGTTAAAAAAGCTAGTTGGTAATAATTACTAATTAAAAATCGGGACAATTAAGTTGTCTGGATACTAAAGATAAAAATATCAGACCGAGATTTCTGAGGTCTGATATTTTACTCTTCAAGTCCTTACAATACTGATTGTTCTTTAACCAATAATTTATAAAAGAAAAATGGTAACAGATCCAATTTCAGATTTCCTAACAAGAGTAAGGAACGCACAAAGCGCAGGCCACAAAGTGGTGGAAATTCCTGCATCGAAAATCAAAAAGGAGATTACTAAGATCTTATTCGATCAAGGGTATATCTTAAACTACAAGTTTGAAGATAGCGCTGTTCAGGGTACGATCAAAATCGCTTTAAAGTACGACAAACAAACCAACAAACCAGCTATCAAGTCTATCCAAAGAGCTTCTAGACCAGGTTTGAGACAGTACAAAGGTTCTACTGAACTTCCAAGAGTACTAAACGGTTTGGGTATTTCTATCATCTCTACTTCTAAAGGAGTAATGACTGACAAGAAAGCTAGAGAAGAAAAAGTAGGCGGTGAAGTAATCTGCTATGTTTATTAATTTTTAATCACAGGAAAATGTCAAGAATTGGTAAAGCAATTATAACAGTTCCAGCAGGAGTTACTATCACTGAAAAAGATGGTGTGGTAACTGTAAAAGGTCCTAAAGGAGAACTTTCTCAGGAACTTACAGCAGGAATTACTATAGAACAGAAAGATGGAGAACTGAATGTAAACAGACCATCTGATGCTAAACAACATAAAGCGCTTCACGGTTTATACAGAGCGTTAATCAACAACATGATTGTTGGTGTAAACACAGGTTTCGAAAAGAAACTGGAATTAGTAGGGGTAGGATACAGAGCTTCTCACGCAGGTCAAAAACTTGAGTTAGCTTTAGGATTCTCTCACGGTATCGTATTGGAACTTCCAAGCGAAGTAAAAGTAGATACATTGACTGAAAAAGGTAAAAACCCAATTATTACTTTAACGTCTCACGACAACCAACTTCTAGGGATGGTAGCTGCAAAGATCCGTTCTTTCAGAAAGCCTGAACCATACAAAGGTAAAGGGGTAAGATTCGTAGGAGAAATTGTTAGACGTAAAGCTGGTAAATCTGCTTAATAAATTATAAGTATTATGGCATTAAGTAAAGTAGAAAAAAGAATAAGAATCAAAAGAAGAGTAAGAGGAAAAATCTCCGGATCTTCTGAATTGCCAAGATTATCTGTATACAAAAGTAATAAGGAAATTTACGCTCAGTTAATCGACGATAACAGTGGAAAAACTTTAGCTTCTGCTTCTTCAAGAGAGAAAGGAGTTGACGCTAACGGAACTAAGACTGAAGTTTCTGCTGCTGTAGGTAAGGCTATCGCTGCCAAAGCTATCGCTGCAGGAATCGAAAATATTGTATTTGATAGAAACGGATTCGTATATCACGGGAGAATTAAAGCTCTAGCTGATGGTGCGAGAGAAGGTGGACTTAAATTCTAATCATTAAATTTCGGAAAATATGTTAGGACTAGATAATATAGAAAGAGTAAAACCGGGAGGATTAGAACTTAAAGATCGTCTCGTAGCTGTTAACAGAGTAACAAAAGTAACTAAAGGAGGTAGAGCTTTCGGATTCTCTGCTATCGTAGTTGTAGGTAACGAAGATGGAGTTATCGGTTACGGATTAGGAAAATCTAAAGAGGTTGCTTCTGCAATTGCTAAGGCAGTGGAAGACGCTAAGAAAAACCTTGTGAAAGTTCCTGTAATGAACCACACAATTCCTCACCAGACTACTGCTAGATACGGAGGTGCAGATATCTTCTTAAGACCTGCTTCTCATGGTACAGGACTTATC
Source organism: Chryseobacterium gambrini (assembly GCF_900156825.1). Taxonomy (GTDB): domain Bacteria; phylum Bacteroidota; class Bacteroidia; order Flavobacteriales; family Weeksellaceae; genus Chryseobacterium; species Chryseobacterium gambrini. The sequence continues at coordinate 528,020 of NZ_FTOV01000003.1, forward strand.
GCAGGAGGTGCGGTAAGAGCGGTACTTGAATCTGCTGGTATTCACGATATCCTTTCAAAATCTAAAGGATCTTCTAACCCTCACAACGTGGTGAAAGCTACTTTCAAAGCGTTATTGGATATCAGAAGACCTGAAGAAATCGCTAGAATGAGAGGAGTTTCTCTAAGTAAAGTGTTTAACGGTTAATATATAAAACAATGGCAACAATCAAAGTAAAGCAAGTAAGAAGCGCTATTGGAAGAACAAAAACCCAAAAGAGAACGCTTGAAGCATTAGGATTTAAGAAACTTCACCAAGTTGTAGAACACGAAGCTACTCCTTCTATCTTAGGAATGATAGCTGCAGTTAGTCACTTACTTGAAGTTCAAAAATAATTTTTAAAATAATTTTAAAATGAATTTAAACAACATAAAGCCAGCTGCAGGATCTACTTTCAATTCAAAAAGAATTGGTAGAGGACAAGGTAGTGGAAAAGGAGGTACTTCTACAAAAGGGCATAAAGGACAGAAAGCAAGAGCTGGTTATTCTCAGAAGATCGGTTTTGAAGGAGGTCAGATGCCTTTACAAAGAAGATTACCGAAATTCGGATTCAAAAACGTAAACAGAAAAGAGTTTAGAGGGATTAACCTGGATACAATCCAGACTTTAATTGAAAATAAATCTATCACTGGAGATATTACAAGAGAGGTAATGATTGAGAATGGTTTAATTACTAAAAACGAATTAGTGAAAATTATGGGTAGAGGAGAATTGAAATCTGCGGTTTCAATCTCTGCTGACAAGTTCACTAAATCTGCTGAAGAGCTTATCGCTAAGGCAGGTGGAAAAGCAATTACCTTATAATAATCACTAATGAAAGAATTTATACAAACCCTCAAAAATATTTGGAGTCTTAAAGAACTTAGAGATAAAATTATCTTTACTTTAGGAATTATCCTTGTGTATAGATTCGCATCTTATATCTCATTACCTGCAATTAACCTTGCGGAAGTAGGAGATCTCTTAGAGCATTATAAAAATCAAGGCGGTAACAAGCAAGGGGCAGGTCTCCTTGGCTTGCTTTCGTCGTTTACGGGGGGAGCTTTCAGCCACGCTTCCGTAATGGCGTTAGGTATCATGCCTTATATTTCTGCTTCTATTATTGTTCAGTTGATGGGAATGGCTATTCCTTATCTTCAGAAGCTTCAGAAAGATGGAGAGTCTGGTAGAAATACTTTGAACCAGATCACAAGATGGTTAACAATCGGAGTTTGTCTTGTACAGGCGCCTTCTTATTTAACATCGATCACTCAGTTGTTTTTACCGTATGCTCAGTTCTCATCTGCATATTATGTAGAGCCAAATTCTATCATGTTCTGGTTGCCAAGTATTGTTATTTTGGTTGCCGGTTCAGTATTCGCAATGTGGTTAGGTGAAAAAATCACCGACAAAGGTATCGGGAATGGTATCTCTATCCTTATTATGGTGGGGATTCTTTCAAGATTACCGGAAGCATTCGTTCAGGAAATGGCAGTGCAGAACGGAAAAGGAGGAATGGGGTCTATCATGATCCTTATTGAAGTAATTTTCTGGATGTTGGTTGTTCTTTTAGCAGTAGTATTATCTGTTGCTGTAAGAAAAATCCCGATCCAGTACGTAAGCAGAGCTCAGGCAAGAGGAGGTGTAAACAGAAATCTTATGCAGGGAGCGAGACAGTGGATTCCATTGAAAGTTAATGCTGCCGGTGTAATGCCAATTATCTTTGCTCAGGCATTGATGTTCGTACCGGGTTTATTAACGAAAGTAGATGAGTCCAATACTTTTCTTGCAGGTTTCAAGAATGTTTTTAGCTGGCAGTACAACGTATTGTTTGCGCTATTAATTATTATCTTCTCGTTTTTCTATACTGCAATTACAATTCCGGTGAACCAGATGGCTGATGATTTGAAGAGAAACGGAGGTTTAGTACCGAAAGTAAGACCGGGAAAAGAGACGGCTGATTATTTAGATGATATTTTATCAAAAATTACCTTGCCAGGTGCAATATTTTTGTCTATCTTTGCAATCCTTCCAGCAATTGTGCATGGAACCTTTGTTCAGACAGATGCGTTCGCCCTATTTTTCGGGGGAACATCACTATTGATTATGGTTGGAGTAATTTTAGATACCGTTCAACAGATTAATACTTATCTGCTGAACCATCACTATGATGGGTTAATGCAGTCTAAATTATCAAGAACGACTGGATATTAATTTATGGCGAAACAAAAACATATTGAACAAGACGGCGTTATTACGGAAGCACTTTCGAACGCTCAGTTCCGTGTAGAGCTTGAAAATGGGCATGTTCTCATCGCTCATATTTCTGGTAAAATGCGAATGCATTATATTAAACTTTTACCTGGTGATAAGGTGAAATTAGAAATGTCTCCCTATGATTTAACGAAAGGGAGAATTACATTTAGATATTAAAAACAATCTGCCAAATGGAGCGCGTGTTCCATTTGGCTATTGTTAAAAAATAAATACTATCAAAATGAAAGTAAGAGCATCAATTAAAAAAAGAAGCGCTGATTGCAAAATCGTACGCAGAAAAGGTGTACTATTCGTAATCAACAAAAAGAACCCAAAATTTAAACAAAGACAAGGCTAAAATTAAATTATGGCGAGAATTTCAGGTATTGATTTACCAAAAAACAAAAGAGGCGTTATCGGTTTAACTTACATCTACGGGGTGGGAAGAAGCACTGCTTCAGAAATCCTTAAAGCTGCCGGTATCAGCGAAGACAAGAAAGTCAACGAATGGAATGACGATGAATTGGCTGCAATCAGAACATACATCTCTGAAAACGTAAAAGTAGAAGGAGAATTAAGATCTGAAGTGCAATTGAACATTAAGAGATTAATGGACATAGGATGCCAACGAGGAATACGTCACAGACTTGGATTACCTTTAAGAGGCCAGAGAACGAAAAACAACTCTAGAACCCGTAAAGGAAAGAGAAAAACTGTTGCTAACAAGAAAAAAGCTAGTAAATAATCGTTAGGAATTATGGCAAAACAAACTAAAGTAGTTAAGAAAAGAAAAGTAAAAGTTGAAGCTATTGGTGAAGCTCATATTCAGGCTTCTTTCAATAACATCATCATTTCTTTAACAAATAAAAACGGAGAGGTTATCTCTTGGGCTTCTGCCGGTAAAATGGGTTTCAGAGGTTCTAAAAAGAATACTCCATTTGCTGCTCAGATGGCAGCTGAAAATTGCTCTGCTGTAGCTCACGAAGCTGGATTAAGAAGAGTAAAGGTGTTTGTGAAAGGTCCGGGTGCAGGTAGAGAATCTGCAATCAGATCTATCCACAATTCAGGAATTGAAGTTAGCGAAATCATTGATGTGACTCCTATGCCGCACAATGGATGTAGACCACCAAAAAGAAGAAGAGTTTAATTTTTAGAATTTACCCATTATGGCAAGATATATTGGACCTAAAACTAAGATTGCTAGAAAGTTTGGTGCTGCAATCTACGGAGATGATAAAAACTTCGAGAAAAGAAAAAACCAACCGCCAGGACAACACGGTCCTAACAAAAGAAGAGGTGCTAAAAAATCTGAATACGCAGTTCAGTTAGCTGAAAAGCAAAAAGCTAAATATACTTACGGTATTTTAGAAAGACAGTTTGCTAACTTATTCGACAAAGCACACAGAAGTAAAGGGGTAACAGGTGAAGTTCTATTACAACTTTGCGAATCCAGATTGGATAACGTAGTATACAGATTAGGTTTTGCTAAAACAAGATCTGCTGCTAGACAGCTTGTTTCTCACAGACACATTACTGTGAACGGAGAGCTGGTAAATATTCCATCTTATTTGCTAAAAGCAGGTGATGTAATTGCGGTAAGAGAAAAGTCTAAGTCTCTTGAAGTGGTTACAAACGCATTAGCTTCTAAAGCAAATTATGAGTGGTTACAATTCAACGATGAGAAGAAAGAAGGTACTTTCGTTTCTGCTCCTGAGAGAATCCAAATTCCGGAAGACATCAAGGAACAGCTTATCGTCGAACTTTACTCTAAATAATTTTTTAATCAAATTTTTGCTCAACCCAATAATATGGCAATTTTACAATTCATAAAACCCGATAAAGTAATTTTACTTAACTCTGATGAATTTAGAGGTCAGTTTGAATTCAGACCACTAGAACCAGGTTTCGGGCTTACAATCGGTAATGCTTTGAGAAGAGTGTTGCTTTCTTCTCTGGAAGGATATGCTATTTCATCTATCAAAATAGAAGGTGTAGAGCACGAATTTTCAACTATTCCAGGAGTAATCGAAGACGTTACCGAAATTATTCTTAACCTTAAGCAAGTAAGATTAAAAGCTACGGCAGAAAACCAGTCTAATGAGCAGGTTGTTGCCAAAGTTTCGGGGCAGACGGTTATTACTGCTGGTGATTTAGGGAAGTCTGTCAACGGATTTGAGGTGCTAAACCCGGATTTGGTGATCTGCAACCTGAACAGTGATGTAACTTTCGAAATTACTTTCAATATAGAAAAAGGAAGAGGGTATGTTCCTTCTGAACAAAATAAGTCAAACAATGCACCGGTAGGTACTATTGCGATAGACTCTATTTTCACGCCAATCAAGAAAGTACAGTATAGCATTGAAAATTATCGTGTAGAGCAAAAAACAGACTACGAAAAACTTGTATTAGATATAGAAACTGACGGATCTATCAGTCCTCAGAATGCTTTAACAGAAGCTTCTAAGATATTAATTTATCACTTCATGCTGTTCTCTGATGAGAGAATCACGCTTGAAACGGAAGCCGTAAAAGCATCTATCCAATATGATGAGGAAACTCTTCATACAAGACAACTCCTTAAGTCTAAATTAGCAGATATGGATCTTTCCGTAAGAGCCCTTAACTGTCTGAAAGCGGCTGAAGTGGAAACTCTTGGAGAATTGGTTTCTTACAGTAAGTCTGATTTGATGAAATTCAGAAATTTTGGTAAAAAATCTTTGACAGAACTAGAAGAATTAGTGCATTCAAAAGGTCTTAACTTCGGTTTCGACGTTGCAAAATATAAGTTAGACGCTGATAAATAATTAATAATGAGACACGGTAAAAAATTCAATCACTTAGGAAGAACAGCTTCTCACAGAAGTGCTATGCTTTCTAATATGGCTTGTTCTCTAATTGAGCATAAAAGAATCAACACTACTGTTGCTAAAGCTAAAGCTTTGAGAGTATATGTTGAGCCTCTATTAACAAAAGCAAAAGAAGATACTACACACAACAGAAGAATTGTTTTTTCATATCTTCAAAATAAAGAAGCAGTTGCTGAATTGTTCAGAACTGTAGCTCCAAAAATCGCTGAGAGAAACGGTGGTTATACAAGAATCATCAAGACAGGATTCAGACCAGGTGATGCTGCTGATACTGCTCTTATCGAATTGGTAGACTTCAACGAGCTTTACAATCCAAATGCGGAAGAGAAAAAAGCGACAAGAAGAAGCAGAAGATCTGCAACAGCTAAGAAAGAAGCTGTAGTAGCTGAAGCTCCTGTAGTAGAAGAAAAAGCTGCTGAGCCAACGGCTGAAGCTGCAGATTCTACTGAAGAAAAAACTGAAGAATAATATTCATCAGATATAAAAAGAAAAACCGTTCAGATTGCTGAACGGTTTTTTTATGTTTTATATTTTAGTTTTTACAAGCTGTATGATGTTGTTCCCCTGATCCAGAATTAAGCTGTCTCTTTTCACGGTAGCCTTCATATCCATTTTTTCGTAAGTTGTTTCATTTCCTTTGGATTCTACTTTATTTAATATGAAAGTTTTATTATTGCTTCTTATGCTCATTGTTTTTTCCGGATAATTAAAAACCACTTTTGCGAGGCTTCCATCGGTAGCTTTGTATACATAATCTGTTTTTATACTTTTCTTACCATTAATATCCGTATCATAACTTATTGTAGAGTCTACTTTACCGTTATCTGCCAAAATGGCTTCCGAATCGTTAGCTTTTATAACATTTTTATTCCCTTCTTCACTTTTTTTACAGCTTAACAACGATAGAGAAATCGCTGAAATAGCGATGAAAAGTACATTTTTCATGATTTTAATTTTTTAATATATTGATTGTTAAATATTTTCGTTTGTAAAATAATTTTTACTAAATTTAATAAAAACAAAAACTAAACCAAAAAGCCATGAACTCAAACTCTGAAAATTACACAAAAGGGTAATTGACTCTGTTTTGTTTTCTGTTGAAATTTGTCTTAAACAAAATTACCGACATGAGCATTTCCATAGCCATAGTAGAAGACGAAAAAAACTACAACAATGCGTTGAAGAAGGTCATCAATTATCAGGATGACATGAAAGTCGTTGCGCAGTTTTTTGATGGAAATGAAGCTTTAAAAAATCTTTCTGACCTTTCTCCGGATGTGGTGATGATGGATATTCAGCTACAGGATATGCTGGGTATTGAAATTATCGAAAAGCTTAGGAAGGGATTGCCTCAAACGCAGTTTATCATGTGTACCAGTTTTGAAGATGATGAAAAAGTCTTCAATTCCTTAAAAGCCGGCGCAATGGGCTACCTTGTAAAAGGGGAAAGCATGGATAAAATCCTTTCCTCAATAAGAGATGTCTACAACGGTGGTGCTCCCATGAGTTTCTCGATTGCCCGAAAAGTGCTCAGCCATTTCGAAAGAAAGCTCCCCGAAATAGAAGGCTATGATGAACTTACGGAAAGGGAAAAAGAAGTACTGGAACTTTTATCGCAGGGATTGCTCTACAAAGAAATCGCGGATAAAAAATTCATCAGCATTGATACCGTAAAAAAACACGTCGGAAACATTTACAGAAAACTCCACGTTAACAACAAAGTGGAGGCTATTAATAAATTTAATCATTTTAAAAACTGAGAAATTATGATTTTAACAGATTTTGAAAATTTAAAAGAGGCATTAGAAAACTATCTGAAACATGTGGAAAATTCAGGTTCTAGGCCACCCGGGAATTATAAATTTATTGACAGGTTTATTGAACCTATTTATAAGACGCTTGCGCTACCAATTACAAAGAGGCGTGCAATAAGGTTAGCAGAGAATCTTAAAAATTCTGCTTTAAAAGATTATCATGAGGAATTTTACTTAAATGATAATGATATTAATTTCTTCGAAGCTAATTATAAGTTAGGAGATTATATTGTATTTGAAATTATAGATAATCCTGATTACGATGGGACTAATTCTTTAATAACTTTCATGATTAGTAAGTTCAATGATGATGAAAAAAAATATTTAATCTTTAATAAGCCACAAATTATTGATTTACCTGTTGATTTGGCAACCGAATATTCCAAAAAGTTTTTAGAAAAAACATGGATTGATAAGTTTAACAAATATTTTAGAGGTTTTCCCTTTGCTTTAACAAATACTCAAAAGGTATATATTAAATATGACGATATTTTTGTGAAATTTTGTAATAAAGTAAAAGGAAGTAAAAACAATTTCTTAGTATTTGAAACAATGATTGTGTCGTTTGATATAGAAGACCTATTAAATTTAGAAGCTCCCCAATCGATATTAGAAATTGGTAGGTTTTCTCTTTTGTATAAAATTATTGATGATTCTAACAGTATTTTAGATGCAGCTGATGTTGTAATAACACATCCTCCAGTAGAACATGTTCCTTAATTATTATTACATTTATATCTTTACAATTATTATTTGTTTACTCTTATCTCTTTTAATAAAAAGAAATAGGAGTAAGGTGTTTTGGATATATTTTTTAGTTATACTAACTACAGAGCTTTATATGCTTTGGTTTTATAATTTTTGCAAAGTAAACATACACCCTTTCGCAATAGTGTTTTTTGTTTTATTCTTATTATGGATATTTAAAGATATATTCAAAAATAAAGATATATTTAAGATAGTATTATTATGTACTTTTTTTGTTTTTTTTATCACGATAGTTAAATGTAAGAATGCATATGATAAACAGCTTATTTTGTTAATGGTAGCTTATTATCTTTATATTCCTTTAGCTTATATTTATAATCAAATTAATAATTCTGATGAAGTTAGTATTTTAGAAAAACAAAATTTTTGGATCAGCATTTCATTATTAATCTGGATTATTTTTTTCATATTTAAAATGATACCATATTATTATCTTAATCAAAATGATAAGCAGTTTTTAGAAACTATAGATTTAATATTTCAAACTGCAAATATGCTCTCATATATTTTATTTATTAAAGCCCTTATTTGTAAACAATGAAACAAATTCCATATGAAATAAAAGTTACATATATAATTGCTATTATTTTGATGATGTTTTTTGTGTGTTTTATTATTTTTGTCGTTCTGATGTACAACAGAAAAAAAATTCTTTACACCAAAGAAAACCAGCTCAAAGAATCCGAACACCAAAACCAGCTCCTCCAAAAAGAGCTTGAAAAACAAAAATCCATAGAAGCAGAGCGGGAAAGAATTTCCCACGATATGCACGATGATCTCGGTGCAGGCATTTCAGCTCTTAAACTTCAGGCAGAATTTTTAAAACAACGAGCCGAAAATGATGATCTGAAAAATGACATTGATGAACTCCTGAAAACCTCCGAAGAAATGAACCTTTCCATGCGGGAAATGCTTTGGAGTCTTAACTCCGGAAACGATACTTTGGGAAGCTTCATCGATTATTCAAAAATGTATGCACAAAATTTTTTGAAAAAAACAAAGATTCTCCTGCTCACAGAAAGCGAAAACGTTGTTTTGGAAACAGTAATTACCACAGAACAGAGACGGAATTTATTTCTATGCTTAAAAGAAGCCCTGAACAATGCTTACAAACATAGCCAATCCAATCAGATTAAATTATCATTCATCCAGAAAGACAAAGAATTCATGATGAAAATCTCCGACAACGGAATAGGAATTAACCACGAAAAATCAGAAGGAAACGGACTCCGAAATATGAAACGGAGAATGCAGGAACAAAACGGACACTGCGAAGTCACTACAGAAAACGGAACACATCTGTTTTTCAGAATCGATTTATAGCAAATTTTAAATATTAAACACAGGCAGCATCATTTTATGGTGCTGTTTTTATTTTAAATCACCCTTTTGTGTAATTGACAGAGATTTGTTTTTAAAGGAACTTTGATGAACAACTTAAAAATTAATAGCCATGAAAACTAAAATTTTACTTGTGGTCTTATGTATAATCATGCTGTCCTGTAAATCAGTAACAGAAACACAAACCATTAAATATGATTTTTCAAAAGGAGAATTTACAGGAGTTCCAATAAAGCCTGTTCAAGGACAGCCAGTTATTATAAAAATTGACAGCATTAACAATCTGTTTTATAAAGTGAGCATTGATGCAAAAGATATAGCAATAAAAGATAAAAATCTTTTTGGTGAAGAAGATCCTCCAAAATCATCTAAATCTCCCGAGCCTGCCGATCCTAAAAAATTAAATGCACCTGCAAAAATTGAACAAGAGCTCCTAAATCCGAAAAATCAGAAAATCAGCGATGAAAAAATTAATACAAGACTTTCAAAACACGTTTTAGATCTTGAAAAAGAAATTGAAAACAATTCAGCCTTAATAAAAAAAAATGAATCGGAAAAAACTAATCTGGAAAATATGCTCCAGACTGTAAATCAACAATTGTCATCAGTAAAATCATTAGATGAACTGAAAATACAGATGGACACTTTGAAATCTGGAAACAATAAAATTAAAAAGGAGTTGCAAAAAATGATAAGTAAAAGAAATGAATTGGAAACCAATCAATCAGGCTACAAAAATGAAATTGAAAAAATAGAGAAAAAAATCTCAGAATATGTAAATAGAAATAGAGAGCTTAACGGAGAAGTCTTGAAAATTGCAGATCAGGATAAATCGGCAAAAGATTTAATAACTGATTACTTGAGCAAAATAAAAAATATGTATACAAATCTTTATCAATCTGCAAATGCTATTTATAAAATTAATGATAATTACAATAATTATATAGATAAAGTTTACTCAGCAGAACTTACTCTTGGAGAATATAAAAAAATCAAAAATTATGTAGGGTTAGAAAATCCGGTTATTATAAAAACGGGCAAGCTAAATGAATGCAATAGTGAAGTTAATAAATTTGATAGTATTAAAACTAATCTTTTAATGAAGTTTAATGATACTGAATTAGATAAAATAAAGGATCAGTTATCAAAATTTTCGGATGGTCAAAGTCTTATCTCAAAATTAAATGAAGATATTTTAACAATTAGACAAGATGTAACGGATCTTTCTAAAACGGTCAATGATCTCAATATAAGAAAAAAATTAAATTACGTCGAAAGTTTAGATAGAATTCTGTTAAAAGCTGAAACTTATACCTATACTTCGCCACCAATACAAGGTTATGAAGATTATTTGAAGTTCAATATAAATATTACTGCTAGATCAAAAGCAGAAGATGGAAAATATATAATCGACAGATTAACACCATTTGAATATAAAGAATATATAAAAGGAGGAATCCGTTTTGATTTTAGTATTGGAACTGTTTTTGATATTGGGAACAAACAACAGGAATTTGAAGTTATTCAAGATGTTATGGGATATAAGATTGTTCAAAAAACAAACAATCAATATATACCGACTATTGCAGGAATGCTACACTCAAGTTGGAGATCTTCGAATAATTTTGCATTTGGTTTTACTTTAGGGGTTTCAATGGATATGACAAAACTCCAATTAAATTCATTATTTCCGGGAATAAGTCTATTAGTTGGAAGAACAGATAAAATCATTTTTACAATAGGACCAGCTCTTAGAAAAGTGACGGAATTACAAAATGGATTTATTATTGATAGACCATTATCCTATTCACCACAAGATTATACTGCAGAAAGCTATAAACTGGGATGGTTTGTAGGAATAAGTTGGAATCTTACTGCAAAACAAAGATCATTAATGAGATTAGATTAAATATAATTAAACTTTAAAATAAGAAATTTCCAAAATCCCAAAATTAACTAAAATTTAACTCACAATAACCCCATAAATTCCCATTCATTTGCTTTAAAAAGTTAAAAATTGATTAAATTTGTCTGAACTATAAAAAAACGAACAATGAGTTACATTTCTTACATAGAAGCGAGACAAATTTTGGATTCAAGAGGAAATCCTACAGTTGAAGTAGATGTATTCACGGAAAGTGGTGCGATGGGACGTGCTGCGGTACCTTCCGGAGCTTCTACAGGAGAACATGAAGCGGTGGAATTGCGCGACGGCGGTTCAGAATATATGGGGAAAGGAGTTCTTAAAGCGGTTGAGAATGTAAGAGAGGTGATTGCGCCCGAGTTGGTAGGTCTTCCTGTATACGATCAGAATCTTATTGACCAGATTATGATCGATCTTGACGGAACCAATAATAAAGGAAATCTTGGAGCAAATGCAATTCTTGGTGTTTCTTTGGCAGCAGCTAAAGCAGCGGCAGCAGAATTGAAAATGCCTTTGTACAAATATGTTGGTGGTGTAAATGCAAACACGCTTCCTGTTCCGATGATGAACGTGATTAACGGAGGTTCTCACTCCGATGCGCCGATTGCGTTTCAGGAATTTATGATCATGCCGGTAAAAGCAGATTCTTTCTCTCACGCATTGAGAAAAGGAACGGAAATTTTCCACAACCTTAAATCCATTCTTCACTCAAGAGGTTTATCTACTGCGGTAGGTGATGAAGGAGGTTTCGCACCAACTTTCAAAGGAACTGAAGATGCTTTGGATACTTTACTTCAGGCCATTGAAAAAGCAGGTTATAAGCCGGGTGACGATATTATGTTGGCTCTTGACTGTGCCGCTTCTGAATTTTATAAAGACGGAATCTACGATTACAGAAAATTCCAGACGCCGGATGCCGCTCAGTTCTCAAGCAGCGAGCAGGTTTCATATCTTGCTGAATTGGCAGCGAAATATCCGATCATTTCAATTGAAGACGGAATGCAGGAAAACGACTGGGAAGGCTGGAAAATGTTAACCGATAAAATCGGAGACAGAGTACAGTTGGTTGGAGACGATTTATTCGTAACCAATGTTGAAAGACTGTCAAGAGGAGTAAAAGAAGGAATTGCAAACTCAATCTTGGTAAAAGTAAACCAGATCGGATCTCTTTCTGAAACAATGGCTGCGGTACAAATGGCGCAGAACAACAGATTCACTTCTGTAATGTCTCACAGATCAGGAGAAACTGAAGACTCTACAATCGCAGATTTGGCAGTAGCAATGAATTGCGGACAGATTAAAACAGGATCGGCTTCAAGATCAGACAGAATGGCGAAATACAACCAACTGTTGAGAATTGAAGAAGCTCTTGGTGAAACCGCAGTTTTCCCGGGCTTAGATGCTTTTAAAATCAAAAGATAATTAATCGAATTTATAAATAACGGCAAGCGAAATTTTTAGTTTGCCGTATTTTGTAATAAGTAGTATATTTAGAAAAAAATAAATTAAATAATGTCAGACAACAAGGTAATATTGAATTACGACGGTAATTCATATGAATATCCAATTGTGGATAGTACTATCGGAGACAGAGGAATCGATATTTCAAAATTAAGAGACCAGACAGGTCTAATCACTCTTGATTTAGGGTATAAGAACACCGGAGCTACACTTAGTGACATCACTTACTTAGACGGAGACAAAGGAGAATTATTCTACAGAGGATATCCGATCGAGCAGATCGCTGAGAAATCTAACTTCACAGAAGTGATGTATCTTTTATTACACGGTGAATTGCCTTCTCAGGATCAGTACAATTCTTTCGAATCAAACATTAAAAAATATAATTTCGTAGCAGAGGAGATGAAAAAAATCATGGATGCTTTCCCTCGTTCTGCTCATCCAATGGGAGTTTTATCTTCTTTAACTTCTGCGTTAACAGCGTTTAATCCAAAAGCGGTTAATGTAAACTCTAAAGAAGAAATGGATCATGCGGCAGAATTGTTAATTGCAAAATTCTCTCATCTTTGCGCATGGACGTATAGAAAAACTCAGGGATTGCCTCTTAATCACGGAGACAACAGCCTGAACTATGTAGAAAACTTCTACAAAATGGCTTTCAGAATGCCAAATCAGGAATTTGAAATCGATCCTGTTGTAGTAGGAGCTTTAGATAAATTATTAATTCTTCACGCAGATCACGAGCAAAACTGTTCTACTTCTACAGTAAGAATGGTAGGTTCTGCGCATACAGGTCTTTTCGCTTCAGTTTCTGCTGGGGTTTCTGCACTTTGGGGACCACTTCACGGTGGAGCAAACCAGGCGGTTATCGAAATGCTTGAACTGATTGAAAAAGATGGAGGAGATGTATCTAAATACATTGCGAAAGCTAAAGATAAAAACGATAACTTCCGTTTAATGGGATTCGGACACAGAGTATACAAAAACTTCGACCCGAGAGCAAAAATCATCAAAAAAGCTGCTGATGATATTCTTAATGCATTAGGAATTCAGGATAAAGCGCTTGATATTGCAATGCAGTTGGAAAGAGTAGCTCTTGAAGACGAATACTTCGTAGAAAGAAAACTATATCCAAACGTAGATTTCTATTCAGGAATTATTTACAGAGCATTGGGAATTCCTACAGAAATGTTCACCGTAATGTTTGCATTAGGAAGATTACCGGGATGGATTTCTCAGTGGAAAGAAATGAGACTGAAAGGAGATCCGATCGGAAGACCAAGACAGGTTTATCAAGGGGCTCCAAAAAGAGACTATATCGATATGGTTAACAGATAATCAATATCTTACTATAAACAAAAATCCTGAAGCTTGCTTTGGGATTTTTTTTATTTAATATAAATGAATATACACTTCTTTTTAAAGGGCATAAAAAATAAAACCTGCTTAAAAAGCAGGCTTTAAGTCTAATTTTCTGTTATGGACATTGACATCTATCGCAAGTCCAGAGTGTACATTTTCCTGTTTCAAAATCATATTCGCAGCAGCGTCTTGCAGCAGATGCTCCTCCGATAATTGATTTTTGTTCTTCTCTGCCAAGTTTGTGTGCTTTTAAAAGCACGGTTTTTTTTGTGTTCATGATGTTTTTGGTGTTTGATTGTTAATGTTTTATGTTTTAATTTCTAAAGAAATTATATCACTAAGGTAGGAATTTTAATTAAAACTTTTTACATTTTATCAAAAAATAATTCATAACCAATTATTGTGAATAAAATTATCTGATAAAATCGCTTATTTAAGTGAATAAGTGCTTTAGTCTATCAATCTGCTGAAGTAAAAAACTGTAAGAAGATTATTTCATAGATTTATATTGCGCAGATCGCTTAAAAACAGGACAAAAGTTTCCCAGATTCAGTCCTTTACTTATATTTGTAGCATTGCATAAATCTTTATGAAGCTAAATATAAAAAACGAAACGGGCAGGCTGAAATCAGTGGTTTTAGGACAACCCAATTCAATGGGAGCAGTTCCTACATTAGAGGAAAGTTATGATGCAAAATCATATCATTCTATCGAAAATAACATCTATCCGAAAGAATCGGATATCATCCATGAAATGAACGCTTTTGAAGCGGTTTTAAAAAAATATGACGTAGAAGTTCTTCGTCCGGACATCATTGCAGATTACAATCAGGTTTTTGCAAGAGACGTCGCCTTTGTAATCGATGATAAAATGATCATTTCCAATGTTATTGCAGACCGCGCAGACGAACAGGAAGCTTATAAAACGGTTTTTGAAAAAGTGGCGTGGAGAAAAATAATTAATCTTCCGGAAACAGCACACATTGAAGGTGGAGATGTTATTGTCTGGGACGATTTTCTGTTCATCGGAACATGTTTCAGTGAAGATTACAGAAGTTATAAAACGGCAAGAACCAATGAATATGCGATCGAAATTCTGAAAGAATACTTTCCTAAAAAAAGAATCATCGATCTGGAACTGAAAAAGAACGACAGAATACCGTACGAAGGAATTTTACATCTGGATTGTACATTCAACCCCATTGGAAAAGATAAATGTATTATTTACAAAGACGGATTTGTAGACGAGAGCGATTACCGCCTGATTATTGATATTTTCGGTGAAGAAAACTGTTTCCACGTTACAGCGGAGGAAATGTTTGAAATGTTCCCGAATATTTTTTCAATCTCTCCGGAAATCGTAGTTTCCGACAAAGCATTCACAAGAATGAACAATCACCTCAGAAACGAATGGGGAATGACCGTTGAAGAAATTCCATACCGCGAAATTTCTAAAATGGGAGGGTTGCTGAGATGCTCCACAATGCCGCTTGTTAGAGAGTAGGAGTGCTGGAGAGTCTGATGGTTTTAGAGTATGAGTGTATTTGTTTTTATTTAAAAAGTTTATATTTTTAAACTTAAATACAAATGATTATGCCGACTATAAAATTTCATCAGGATCTGCGGGTTTATCAGAAATCTTTTGATACAGCGATGGAAATCTACCAGCTTTCAAAAATTTTCCCTAAAGAAGAACGTTATTCTCTTACAGATCAGATACGAAGGTCCTCACGCTCAGTTTCAGCAAATATTAGTGAAGCATGGGGCAAAAGAAAATATGAGAAATCTTTTACAGCAAAGCTTACAGATTCGGAAGGCGAGGCAAGAGAAACTCAAACTTGGCTTCAATTTGCTTTAGCATGTAATTATATAAATGAAGAACAATTTAAAATTTTAAATAATCAATACAACCAGATAATCGGAATGTTAGTGAATATGATGAGTCAGTCACAGAATTGGTGTACATTTTCTTCAACAGATAAAAAATAAAAAGTAGCTTTCACTAAAACACTAAAACACTAAAACACTAAAACACTAAAACACTAGACTCTCAAACCCAAAACATCCTCAAACCCAAAGTATGCAGACAACAGATACAGTACTAATGATAGAGCCGATTGCATTCGGATTTAATGCAGAAACGGCAAAGAACAATTATTTTCAGGTAGAGCAGAAAGGTTTCGATACCCAGTTCAAAGCTTTGTCTGAATTTAAAGCTTTTGTTGAAAAGTTACGAAGCAAAGGAATTAACGTAATCACAGTAAAAGATACATTAGATCCACACACTCCGGATTCTATTTTCCCGAACAACTGGGTAAGTTTTCACAAAGACGGAAAAGTGGTTTTATATCCGATGTTTGCTTCTAACAGAAGAGTAGAAAGAAGAGACGATATCATCGAAACCATCAAAGAACAGGGATTTGAAGTCGCTGAAATCGACGACTGGTCTTTCCCGGAAACACAGGGACATTTTTTGGAAGGAACAGGAAGCATGATCTTCGATCACGATAACAAAATTGCTTACGGTTCGGTTTCTTTAAGACTGGATGAAAACCTGTTCAGAGAATTTTGCGAGAAGTACGGTTTTACGCCGGTTGTTTTTCATTCATTCCAAACCGTTGGAGAAGAGAGACTTCCGATTTACCACACCAACGTGATGATGTGTGTAGCAGATAAATTTGTGGTAATCTGTCTGGATTGTATCGATGATGAACTCGAAAGAAGCAAAGTCATTGAAACCATTAAAAATTCAGGAAAAGAAATTATTGAAATTTCTGAAGAGCAGATGCAGCAGTTTGCAGGAAATATGCTTCAGGTAAATAATAAAGACGGACAGAAATTTTTGGTGATGAGTGAAACCGCTTATAAATCCTTACATCAGGATCAGGTTTCAGCAATTGAAAAGTATTGTGAGATTATCTACTCAGATTTAAATACCATT
Organism: Chryseobacterium gambrini; assembly: GCF_900156825.1. Lineage (GTDB taxonomy): Bacteria > Bacteroidota > Bacteroidia > Flavobacteriales > Weeksellaceae > Chryseobacterium > Chryseobacterium gambrini. The sequence goes on from NZ_FTOV01000003.1 coordinate 544,772, forward strand.
GAAGTAAACGGAGGGGGAAGTGCACGTTGTATGCTTGCAGAAGTTTTCTTACCAAAAAAATAATATATTTGCTGAAAATACATTGAATTGGAATCATTAACCAGCAAAGGTTTACATATTCTTCTGACTTTGGAAACGGAGTCAGAAGCTTTGTTAATAGACGGTGACGGTTTCTTGGCATTTACCAGAGATATGCTCGCAACAAAAGACGTGGAAATTGTAGGAATTACCAGTCATATTTTTGAAAATAAGAGCTTCACTTCCGCGGTTTGTCTTAAAGAATCCCACCTCTGTATTCATACGTGGCCGGAATTTAAACAACTTACTTTTGATGTTTTTCTCTGCAATTATCTGCAGGATAACACAGAGAAAGTTGAAAAAATTGCAGATGAAGTAATAGAATATTTTAAAGCTAAAACCATTCAGAAACACAAAATTTACAGATAAAAAATGTTTTACGTTTGTCCTGCCTGCGAATCCGGAAATAAGCTGGATCTTACTTTCGATATAAAAGAATACGTCTGCAAGACCTGTTCTTATCTTATTGATGTCGAAAATAATAAACATCAGAAACACATTAAAATTCCTACAGAAAATGTAGTATTGGATATCGGACAGAAAGGAATCATCGACAATACAGAATATACCGTCACCGGAATTATCATCCGTAAATATGGGACAAGTATCTTTTGGAGAGAATATTATTTAAAAGATACAAAAGGAAAAGATGCTTTCTTAAGTGAAAGTGATGGTCATTGGGTTTTGCTTCACACTATTGATAAAATGGATGTGAAAAGAAAATCATGGAACAGTATTATTCTGGAATATGGAGCTGTAAGTTTCAGAAAATATGAAACTACGGAGTGCCATATTCATGCTGCCGCTGGTTTTTTCGAAGAAAGACTCGATTTCGGAATTTCTACTTACAAAGAATATGTAAACGGAATCTATATGGTTTCTGAGGAAAAATCTAAAACCAGCGTACAATATTTTTCAGGCAAACACATCTCAAAATACAAAGTAAAAAAAGCGTTCGGGATTTCAAATCTTCCCAATTATTCAGGAATAGGAATTGTTCAGCCGTTTTATGTAAATGTAAAACACACCATTAATATTATGGCGGTTTCGGCATTACTAATTAGTCTGATCCAATTGTATGTAGTCGGGACGAGAACCAATAAATCGGTTTTTGAGCAGGAGATTAATTTTGCAGATGTCCGCAATAAAGAAATGGTCAGTAAAAGCTTTGATTTATCAGGCGGTTCTGCCCCGTTAAAAGTTGAGGTATATTCCAATGTGGATAATTCATGGGCAAATGTCGGCTTAGGATTGGTGAACGAGAAAACCAACGAAATTGTGTTTGCTTCAAAAGACATCGAAGAATATCACGGTTATGAAGACGGTGAAAACTGGAGCGAAGGAAGGCGGGATGAAAGTTTTAATTTCTGCGGAGTTGCTCCCGGAAAATACCACTTTATTATTTCGGCAGAAAAACAGGAAACTCCAAAGGTTATGCCTCCATCATATTACGCAACCCAAGACGGAAGTTTAACCTTGTCCAGAGATAACAACGGAACCATTAATGTTACCAACAACAATACGATGGAAACAACGGCTTTCGGAGACTCTAAAATGATTAAGGAAGACACAATAAGCAGCCTCGGACAGTTTGTTCATCAGACTTTAGGAAAAGCGGATATCGACTCCCTTCTGAATACCAATCTTGCAGCCGGAACTACTACTTCTGCAGTCAGCGAAAATAAATCTGTTAAAATTAAGGCAGAATGGCTTCCTGTTTCCTTCAGGAATTTTGTGTTTATTCTTTTATTTATCATCGCGTTTGTTGTAGCAGTCTGGTTCGGAAGAAAATCTTTCGAAAGATCAAAATGGTTCAATAGTTCAAATTCACCTTACACCTATTCATAAACGATGGAAAATATCATTAACTACATAAAAGAACACTGGATTCTCTGTCTTATCGGAGTGTTTTTTGTCGGCTGGTTTACTTACCTCACTTTTGACGGCAACCAGTTCTGCGACTGTGAAAAAACAGAAACCTACAGAGACGGAACCACAAGAAGACATCACTCTTCCGGAGTGGGATATTACAGATACTATCACAAATAAAACCTAAAATTATGGATCAGATCAACTTTTTACCGGTCATCAATTCAGTCATTTATTCCTTCTTGGGAATTGCAATCCTGCTGGTTTGCTATCTAATTATTGAAAAATTAACGCCGGAAAAAACATGGCACGAAATCGCTCACAATAAAAATACTGCTTTGGCGATTATTTTCGGAGCATTTATCATCGGGATTTCAATTATCATAAGCGCAGCGATTCATGGATAAAAAGAGGATTCCTCTTGAACTGCTGTTGATGTTTTCGGTATTTGTCATCGCTACCTGCGGACTGATCTACGAATTGGTGGCGGGAGCTTTGGCGAGCTATCTTTTGGGCGATTCCGTAAAACAGTTTTCCTTCATCATCGGAGTCTATCTTTTTTCGATGGGAGTAGGCTCATATTTTGCCAAATTCATCAAAGGAAATTTAATTGATAAATTCATAGAAATTGAAATTCTGGTCGGGATCATCGGTGGAATAAGCTCTGTGGTTTTATTTATTCTGTTCAATACTTTGGCTCATTTTGAAGCCGTGCTGTATCTCTTTGTCTTTTTTACGGGATGTCTGGTTGGAGTAGAAATTCCGTTGTTGATGAACATTCTAAAAGACAGGGTTGAGTTCAAGGATCTCGTTTCAAATGTTTTCGCCTTTGATTATATCGGAGCTTTATTGGCTTCTATTCTGTTTCCTTTGGTACTGATTCCGCAATTGGGAATCGTAAAAACCCCTTTGTTTTTTGGCTTGGTTAATATTTCAATTGCCATATTTTTATGTTTCTATCTGAAAAAAGAACTTTCAAAACCAGTTTCATTAAGAGTTAAATCAATCGGAGCCTTTCTTTTGCTTGTTATTCTCTTTATTTTTTCGGACAGAATTTTATCATTTTCAGAAGAAAAATTATATGGTGAAAATGTCGTTTACACCAAAAGTTCGCCCTACCAAAGAATCGTTTTAACCAGAAACAGCCGCGAATTCAGATTATATTTGAATAATAATTTACAGTTTTCTTCAGTAGACGAATACCGTTATCACGAAGCGTTGGTTCATCCTGCGATGTCGATGGCTAAAAAGATTGATCATATTTTAATTCTCGGCGGTGGAGACGGTTTCGCAGTTCGTGAAGTTTTAAAATACAAAGAAGTAAAAGACATCACCTTGGTCGATTTAGACGGAGAAATGACGAACTTTTTCAGGAATAATGAAACGATGCGCCAATTGAACCAAAGTTCTTTATCCAATCCAAAGCTGAAAGTAATCAACAAAGATGCTTATATCTGGGTAAAAGAAAACTCAAAAAAGTACGATGTCATCATTATCGATTTTCCGGATCCTTCCAATTACAGTTTAGGAAAATTGTATTCCTTACAGTTTCACAAAGAGCTGGAAAGACTGACTACTTTAGATACAAAGATTGTGGTACAGACTACTTCTCCTTACTTTGCCCCGAAATCTTTCTGGTGTATTGAGAAAACAATTAATCAGGTTTTTCCTTTTACTTCCGCGTATCATACGTATGTTCCGTCATTCGGAGAATGGGGATTTTCAATGGCTTCCTTTGAACCGATCAACAATAAAATCTATCGTAAAATTCCGAATCTGAAATTTTATGATTACAATTTCTCACAGCTTTCTTACTTTACAAAAGATATGAAAACCAAAGATATCGAAGTCAATCGATTGGATAACCAGATTTTAGTACGGTATTTTGATGAAGAATGGGGTAAAGTTCAATAGAAAAGTGTCAATTATTTATTATATTTGTGTCATAAATTGATACTTAAATTGTAAAAATATGATAGCTGAAATTGAAAAATATATAGAAATCCAGAACAACATCGATCAGATTCTGAAAGATTCACCATTTAAAATTTCTTATATTATCGAAAAAACAGGGATCAAAAAGCCGACCTTTTTTAAAAAAATGAAAGAAAAGAGATTTACTTCCGAAGAACTGCTTTCTATTGCCAAAGTAATGGAACCTGTTTATAGAAATGAAACCCATGAAGAGATTCTTGAGTCTTTAAAAAGGGCTGAAGAAGATATTGAAAATGGCAGAACTGTTTCCTTCAGAGAATTTTTAGCAGAGAAAAGAAAAAATTTGATACAGTCTAAGAATGATAAGAGTCGAAATAACTGAAGAAGCTCAACAGGACATTGACAATATTGGAGAATTTCTTCTGCAAAATTGGAATGAAAAGGTTTTGTTGAATTTTTACGATAAGCTGGAGAATGCAATTACAATCTTAGAATCAGGAAAAGTCTTTTTTGAAAAATATGAAAATACCAAGTATAGAAAATTCCTTTTAACAAAACATAATACCATGATTTGTGATCTCAGAGCAGATGTTCTCTATGTTTTAAGAGTTATCAACAATTTTCAGAATCCCGATGACAATTACGAAAGCATCTCAAAATAACCATTAAATCTTGCCAACTCAGCCCACTCAATTTTCACGTAAAGATTTCCTTAAAACCATGTTCTTAGGCAGTCTCATTATTCCTTTTTTACACTATTGCAGTAAAAAAGGCAAATCGTTATTGCTAAAAATCACCGGAACCAATCATATTTTAGGGCACAAACTCTGGGCAAAAGATTTTCCTCAACCTACGGAAGAAATTCGCACAAAATACCTCGTTGTCGGCGGAGGAATTTCAGGACTTTCGGCATGTAGATTTTTCAGTCAGAATCAGGAAAACAATTATCTTTTGCTCGAAATGGAAAACCATTTAGGCGGAAACTCTTCCAACGGACAGAACAAATTTTCAAAATTTCCTTTAGGAGCCCATTATTTGCCATTGCCGAATAAAGAAAATACTGAAATCATCCAATTTCTGAAAGAATGCAGAATGTATCAGGGAAACGATGAAAACGGCGATCCGATTTTGGATGAATATCAGATGACTTTTCCGCAACAGGAACGGTTATTTTTTAAAAATTCATGGCAAAACGATATCGTTCCGCAAAACGGAATTTCCACAGAAACAAAAGCGGAATTTGAACGGTTTTTTAAAATGATGGATCACTTTCAGCATAAAAAAGATGCGGAAGGAAAATATTGGTTTGCCATTCCGGTTCACGATTCCAGCCGGGAAGATGAGGTTTTACAACTAGAGAAGATTATTTTCAAAGACTGGCTGAAACAAGAAAATTTTACATCTGAAGAATTACTCTGGCTGTTGGATTATTCCTGTCGCGACGATTACGGTTTGGGAATCAATTATGTTTCAGCTTGGGCGGGAATTCATTATTTCGCCGGAAGAAAAAACAACTGGAGCAAAAAATACAAAGATCAGGTTTTTACATGGCCGGAAGGAAATGCAAGACTGGCAAAACATTTTTCAAAATATATAAAAGAAAAATCTTTACAGAATCATTTGGTCTTTGATGTTAAGATCAATGATAACGATGTTGAGGTTTTAAGTTTCGACAATTTTCAGAAAAAGACAAAAAAGATCATGGCTGAAAAAGTTCTGTTTGCGACTCCGCAATTCATCAACGAAAGAATTTTCAACAATAAAAGGGCTGAACATTTTAACTATGTTCCGTGGCTTTTAACAACGATTACTTTACAAAACGATTTCGGAGGAGATGAAGAATTGGCTTGGGATAACGTAATCTACGGTTCTGATGGTCTAGGATATATTTATGATCAGCATCAGGATGTAGAGCAAATTATGGGTGAAAAAGTGATTACCTACTACAGAAGTTTTTCTACCAATGACTGTAAAAAAGCAAGAAAAAAATTATACGGTCTGAAAGAAGATCAGTTGAAAAGCCTTGTTTTGGAAGATTTAAAAAAAGCCCATCCTATGATCGAAGATTTTATCCTCGAAATGCAGTTTCACAAAATCGGTCATGCGATGATTGCGCCGGTTCCGAACCAGATTTTTGAAAATTCCGAAATGGCAAAACAGCCGATTAACGGAAAAGTTTTCTTTGCCCATTCTGATCTTTCAGGAATTTCAATTTTCGAGGAAGCATTTTATCAGGGATGGAGAACCGCAAAAGAGATGCAACAATTTGATTAATATTAAAATAAGAATTCAAACCTAACAGGTTTTTAAAACCTGTTAGGTTTCCCAAAAATAAAAATGAAACAACCCTGGATCCATAACGCAAAAACAGACGGCTGGTTTATCCTGTCGCCGCCTTTCATTATTTTGCTGATTGTTTTCTTATTTCAGAAACAGGTTCAGGGACTGGAAAATCATTATTCCTTTTACACATGGCTTTTCCTGATTGTTTTTGTGGATGTTGCGCATGTGTATTCTACTTTATTTAAAACGTATTTCGTTAAAGAGGAAGTCAGAAAAAGAAAACTGTTGTACTATGGAATTCCTGCATTGAGCTGGATTTTGGGATTGATTTTATACCAGTTCGGGAGTCTTACGTTTTGGTCGGTGTTGGCTTTGATTGCTGTTTTTCATTTTATCAGACAGCAATATGGTTTCATGAGAATTTATGCCAGATTTGAACCCAATAACTGGAGTAAAAAGTTGGATGAAATTGCGGTGTATTCTGCTACAATTTTTCCGATGTTGTATTGGTTTAAAACACCGAGAGCTTTTACGTGGTTTGTACAAAATGAGTTCAATTGGCTTCAGCATCTTCCGGATTATATTCCAGTCATTAAGATTTTATATTTCGGGATTTTAATAATTTGGATCGTAAAAACGGTGTATGAATTTGTTAAAACCAGACAATTTAATATTCCGAAAATTGCGTTAATTTCAGGGACTTATCTTTCGTGGTATTTCGGAATTGTTTATTTCAACAACGATCTGGTTTTCACTTTCCTGAATGTGATTTCACACGGAATTCCTTATATCGCCTTAATTTACATCAGAGAAATAAAGCAAAAAGAAGATCAAAATCTAAACCGTCTTTCTTTATTCAAATCTGCTTTCGGGATATTTTTGTTTATTCTCGTTATTCTTGCTTTTGCATTTTTCGAAGAATTTCTATGGGAAATATTGGTTTGGAACGAACATTTTTCATTACATCTGAATGTTTCTTTAGACTGGTTTCAGTTTTTAGTCCCTTTATTGGTCGTTCCTCAGCTTACGCATTACTTATTGGATGGCTTTATTTGGAGAAAACCGAAAAAAGTTAATTAATTTTGTCCTCAAAGTTAAAACATATGAAAATGCAGAAGTGCCTCCTTTCATTCATGCTTTTGTTGGGATTTTTCAGTTTAAATGCTCAGCAGAAGACATTTTGTAACCCGATTAATATCGATTACGGGTATACTCCATTCGAAGTTTTTTCAAAACAGGGAAAACACCGTGCTACGGCTGATCCGGTGATTGTTAATTTTAAAAACAAGCTCTTTCTTTTTTCCACCAATCAGGAAGGATACTGGTACAGCGACGATATGCTCGACTGGAAGTTTGTCCACCGGAAATTTCTGAGAGACAATAAATATACCCATGATCTGAACGCTCCTGCAGTTTGGGCAATGAAAGATACGTTATACGTTTTCGGTTCGACATGGGAACAGGATTTCCCGATCTGGAAAAGTACCAATCCCACCAAAGACGACTGGAAAATTGCTGTCGATACTTTAAAAGTCGGAGCATGGGATCCTGCATTTCATTACGATGAAGACAAAAACAAGCTGTACTTGTATTGGGGATCAAGCAATGAATGGCCATTGTTGGGAACCGAAGTAAAAGTAAATACCCTTCAGTCCGAAGGTTTTGTAAAGCCGACCATCAGGTTAAAACCGGAAGATCACGGTTGGGAAAGATTCGGGGAATACAATGACAATGTTTTCTTACAGCCTTTCGTAGAAGGAGCGTGGATGACGAAGCATAACGGAAAATATTATTTGCAATACGGAGCTCCTGCAACGGAATTCAGCGGATATTCGGATGGAGTGTATGTTAGTAATAAGCCTTTAGAAGGTTTTGAATATCAACAGCACAATCCGTTTTCTTACAAACCGGGAGGTTTTGCAAGAGGAGCAGGACACGGTGCAACGTTTGAAGACAATTACAAAAACTGGTGGCACATTTCTACCATTTTTATTTCAACCAAAAATAATTTTGAAAGACGTTTGGGAATCTGGCCTGCCGGATTTGATAAGGATGATGTAATGTATTGCAACACGGCTTACGGAGATTATCCAACGTATCTTCCGCAATATGCACAGGGAAAAGATTTCTCTAAAGGACTTTTTGCCGGTTGGATGCTGCTGAATTACAATAAGCCGGTTCAGGTTTCATCGACTTTAGGCGGTTATCATTCCAATTATGCGGTGGATGAAGATATTAAAACGTACTGGAGTGCCAAAACAGGAAATTCCGGAGAGTGGTTTCAGACGGATTTAGGAGAGGTTTCTACTATTAATGCGATTCAGATCAATTATGCCGATCAGGATGTTGAGTTTATGGGAAAAACGCTGGGCAAAATGCATCAGTATAAAATCTATGGTTCCGATGACGGTAAAAAATGGAATGTGATTGTGGATAAAAGCAAAAACACCAAAGATGTTCCTCATGATTATGTAGAATTGGAAAAACCTGCAAAAGCTAGATTTTTGAAAATGGAAAATCTGAAAATGCCCACCGGAAAATTTGCATTAAGCGGTTTCAGGGTATTTGGAAAAGGCGCAGGAGCAGTTCCCGGAAAAGTTCAGAGTTTTGTTCCGTTGAGATCTGATCCTAAGAAATACGGCGAAAGAAGAAGCATCTGGATGAAATGGCAGCAGAATTCCGATGCAGACGGATACGTCATTTATTGGGGTAAATCTCCTGAGAAATTGTACGGAAGCATTATGGTGTACGGAAAAAACGAATATTTCTTCACCGGAGCCGACAGAGCGGATGCATATTATTTCCAGATCGAAGCTTTCAATGCGAATGGAGTTTCAGAAAGATCGGAGATTTTTAAGTCTGAATAAAATATTAATAAACGCTTTGAGTTTTTCAGAGCGTTTATTTTTTTAGTAATAAAGAGAATATTAATTTTTTATAATATCCCACCTTAAAAGATTATTCCTTTTCTCTAAAGCTTTTTTATTGTTTCTTTCCACCATTCTATAAAATTCGGAATCTGATATTTCTTTTCCGTTACCGTCAAAAAAGATTTGTTTCAGATCATTGTTATCATTGTTCCGCCGCGGAGAAGGATTGTCGAAATAATTTTTTAAAATAGTTTTGAAAGAATTTTCTGTTACTAAAATAAGCTTATGTCTGAAATAATATGGAAGTTCTTTCGGATCTGAATTTCGAAGTGATCTTATCTCTACGAGCTGAAATGAAATTCCTTTCTTCTCGTCTTCTGCTTTTACAATTAACCCAGGTAAGCCATGGAGCAAATAAGGACCGTCCTGAATGGGAATATCAGTTGTAAACCAAACTGTCCATTTTCTGTTATATAATGTAGTTGTTGCTTTTTGAGCTAAAAAATTTAAAATCTTTTCTTTTTCAGGAAAGATTTTCCATTTAGGTTTTTTCTGCATGTTTACCTGATAATAATTCTGACAGCTTGTATACAATGTCATATTAAAATCTGGATAATTTTTTACAATAACGTCTAAATACTGAATTCCCTGATAAGGAAATTTATCTTTCGGTTTCTCTTTAATTCTTACTAAAGAGTCCTGTTCGGGAATATCGGAAGAATAAAATCGGGAACTGTTTTTATGAATATCAAGATTCAGAAATTCTTTTTTCTTAATATCAATATGCGTGGAATCTTCTGCGAAACTGTATTCGTAAACAAAACGTTTATTTTGAGATTTATATAACTGAGCTGTTATTAAAAGAAAAAATACTATTCTGTACATCTAAAGAATTTTAAGGATTTATATTCTTCATAAATCCCTCAATTTTATTGACCAGAAAATCTGCATTGGAAGACTGATCCCAGCCGAGATGATCTCCGGTAAATTCATAGGATTCATGATACACTTTATTTTCTGATAGAACCGAGTCCAGCGTTTTCTTTTGAGACAGTGGAACCACATGGTCATTAATTCCGTAATAAGAAAGGGTAGGAGCGGAAGTTGGAGTAATCCAGTGAACCGGACTTCCAAAGTCCATTAGCGTTGTTTTGCTGTCAACGATTTTAGGATCAATCAAATGTTTTTCTACGAAAGCATAATCTTCATAATTTTTAAATCCTGAATCGTTCAGATCAGTGGGACCGACGATATTGATAACCGCTTTTACCTTTCTGTCCGAATCAAATTTATAAGCATACAACATTGCTAAATGTCCGCCTGCGCTGTTTCCGAGAAGAATATATTTGGGATGAATTTTTAAGTCTTTTTCTAAACCATTCATGGCAATGGTAATATCATCCGTTTGACTGGGAAGAGCAAAACGCTTGGATGAAGCAAGCCTATAATCCAGATTGACAAAAATATGTTCAGGAAATTTTTTCATCAGATCATAAGTGAAATCCGTAAGCTGAGATCTTCTTCCGCCGCGCCAACCGCCACCGTGAATAACGACGAAAACGTCTTTATCTTTTAAAGAAGCTTTAGGAGTATAAACGTCCATTTTCTGTTCCCTGTCTTTTCCATAGGAAACATTTTTTTCTATGGTAAAAGCTTTTCCATTTCCGAAATCAATGGTGTTTTGTTTACAACCTAAAAGTGTAAGAAGAAATAAACCTGTTAAAACAATTAAACGACTCTTCATCATTGAATTTTAATTAAAAATAAAAAAACTCGCCGATTTCTCAGCGAGTTTACCACAAAAAATGATTTATATGAAGAAATGATTGTTATCTTGTTCTGTTTTTAATTTCGTCTGAAGCACTTTCGATGTTTCTTACTTTTTTCACTTTCTGGTTTCCGAAATTGTAAGTAATGCTTACATTAATGCTTCTTCTGTACTGGTCGTTTCTAATGTAGTTATAGTTTCCGGAAGCCTGTAAATCTTCAATTTCCACGACATTGGTTCTTAAAACATCATTCAGATTTACCGCAAACGTCCAGTCGTTCCAGTTTTTCTTAATGTTCAGATCTAAACTTGCTAAGTTTTTCAGCATACCAAGTTCTATCTGCTGTTTATCCACATAGAAGAAATTTACGCCTAAGAACCATGTTTTCTTTTTGTCTAAACGGATGGTGTTGTTGCTGGTAATCAACATACTTGCAGATTTTCTGTTGTTTACATAAGTGTCAAAAACCTGTCCTGTTGTAGGATCTGTATCTAATGTTCCGTTGTTGATGTTATACTGAACACCCGCATTGAAGTTTAATGTAAGATATTGCTTGAATAAAGATTTCTGAATTCCCAGCATAGCAGACATTTCCTGCTTGTCTCCGAAATTGGTTCTGATGTAGGCTAACTGAACTCTTTTCTGATTGGTTTTCGGATCGATATAGCTTCTCTGCAACGGAACCTGCGTAATCTGGTCTTTTTCATAGGTATGATTCAAAATCAGGAAATAAGAATTTTTGTACATATACGTTAACTCCTGATTGTAGGTAGAAGATGCTTTTACGAAAGGATTATTTTGGGTATAATTATCTTCCGTAATAAGATTTTTTACAGGGTTCAGTTCCCAAAAGCTTGGTCTTCTCATTCTGCTTGAAAAGGAATAGGAAATATTGTTCTTATCATTAATGGCATAATTGAAACTTAGATAAGGTAAGAGATTATTATAATTTCTCTCGATCTGTTGATTGGTTTCTACATTGTTTTTCCAACTATCTGCGGTTCCTAAGCTGTTCGTGATTTCGTATCTGGCTCCGATTTTTCCTGAGAACTTATCCGAAAACTTTTTTTCAAAAGTTACATACAGCCCATAAATATTTTCATTGTAAATAAAATGGTTAAAATCGTTTTGAGAAGCTAACTGGTTGCCGGAAATATCGTATGGATATGAATAGTTTTTGGTGTCATTGTCTGTTTTTGTTTTATTGTAATTTCCCCCGGCAGAGAACGTTAAATCGTTTTTAAATTTCTGAATATAATCTACCGTCCCTGAAAAATTGTTAATAACCTGCGGAAGATCCTGAATTATTTTGCTGCTGTTTTGTGTGAAGTTTCCTGCCGCATCCTGAATCAGCGTGTTGTTATTCGTGTACTGAAATCTTTTATAATTAAGATAAGCCGCATTCACGTTCAGTTTGCTTCCTAAAGAATCAAGCTTTACTTCATAGTTTAAATTTACAGAATTGTTATAGCTTCTTGCGTCCTCTTTATTTTTGGTTTTAGTATAAGCGGTTGAAAGTATATTGCCGTTAGTATCATATTTTGTAATCGTATTCATCAGATCGATCGTAGAATTGTAGCTTTTGTTTGCCCATGTATTCCATGATAAAGCCAGATTACTTTTGTCATTCAACTGATAATCAATATTCAGATATCCTCCTAAATTTTTGTTCGGATCATCAATATTCCCTACAGATTCATTCTGTACATTTTCAGATCGGTTTCTCAGAACGTATGCTTGCGGATTGATATTTTCGCCACCACTAAGATTCGCATTAATTCCCAGTTTGTCTTTTCTGTAATTTACGGAGAAACTGGCGTTGCTTGCATTGTATTTACTCTGGGTATTAGACATTCTCATGTTTCCGCTGGTTCCGTCGCTCATTTTTTTCTTCAGCACGATATTGATAATCCCATCGGAAGATTCCACCTGATATTCACTTCCCGGAACTGTAATCACTTCAATTTTCTGGATATTTTCTGCGGGTGTATTTTTCAGAAACTGAACCAGAGATTCTGCATCCATATTACTTTTTCTGCCGTTAATGTAGATCAGCGCATTGTTCTTTCCTGCAATTTTTAACGTTTTATCATCTGTTGTAGACAAAAGGGGAGTCTGTTTCAGAATATCGAACGTTGTATTTCCTTTTGCAATGGGAGATGCAGCAACATCATATACAAAACGGTCGCTTTGTTTTTTGAAAACCTGCTTGGTTAAAGTAACTCCTTCTATGCTTTTTGTTTTTACAGTATCCTTTTTAGTTTGCTGAGCGAAAGATAATCCACTGAAGAATATAGCTGCGATAAGAATGGGCGTTTTCATGTTTTATAATTTTAGAGAGTTTTTAATAGCTTGTATTTGTTATTATTTAACATTGCAAAGATATATAATAAATTAAGTATCTTGCAATACAAAGTACTTAAAAAGTTTTTAAATTAAATTTAACTAATTGATTTTCAGTTAATAAAATTTTACATTAAATTTTTTGCTTTTATTCCTTTGCTGTTAATAAGACAATTTTGAGCATGATTGTATTACATTTCAGGATGAAATTTCTGAAATGTCATGGTAGTAATAAAAAGAAAAAGAACCGAAATGGTTCTTTTTATTGAATTTATTCTCTGTCGAAACGGGCTAATTTTTTATCAATCCAGATGGTGGCAAACGGGAAGAAAGCGGCAATTAAGGCAAAAACGCTGTCTTCATCATCCCAGATGTAAATTTTTCTGACTGCGGGTAAAAAGATCAGATAAAGAGAAAAAAAGAAACCGTGAATACTTCCGATGGTACTGATGTAGACAATAGGAAGAATTTCATCGGGATTGGTACGGATCCAGATCATTGCCGTGAAAAGAAAAAACCACGAAACGGCTTCTGCAAGGCAGATATTCTTAAACCACTTAATGATTTTTTCCTGAGGATATTTTGAGAAAAATTTTTCGATGAAGTTCATAGTATTGAATTGAGAATTCGGTTTATGAGTTGAAATTACAGTTATTAATTCTAATTTCTAACGTCTGATTTCCTGAATACAAAATTACTTATAAAAACTGCTCCCATCCAAATAATCAAAAACTTCGGGAGGAAGCATCGGTCTTACATTTTTTCCGCTTTTAATCATGTTACGGATTTCTGTTGCGGAAAGCTCAATAACCGGCGCGTTGATTAGAGAAATATTTTCGTGCTGCAGATATTCGGAATCTTTCTTTTCACCTTCAAAAACTCTCGGATAAACAATGATGTGATGATTCTTAATCAAAGTTTCAGAATTTTTCCATTTGTGAAGGCTTTCCAGATTATCTTCTCCCATGATTAAACTAAAAGAATAGTCGGGATATTTCTCGTGAAGATAAGTCAGCGTATCAATTGTATAACTTGGCTGCGGAAGCGAAAACTCCACATTTGAAGCACGCATTCTCGGATAATTTTTTACCGCAAGCTGCACCATATCCAGTCGGTTATGATCTTTTAACAAAGATTTTTTTTCTTTAAAAGGATTTTGCGGACTTACCACAAACCAAAGTTCATCCATATCGGAATTTTCCAGAATGTAATTGGCTAAAATTAAATGACCAATATGAATGGGGTTAAACGAACCGAAAAATAAACCAATTTTTTTCATAAAAAACTTCTAATCCCTGAATTGTACATCTTTAATATTCAGATAATGTGTTACATTTCCTTTCCAGTGATTTTCTTCCAGTGTAAAGGCAAGATCAAAATATTTATTTCTGAAATCATCGGCAAACTGACCTAATTTAAAGCCTACACATTCTATATTTCTTCCGGTGGACTCCTGCTTAATGTAAAATTTAAGATGATTATTATCTTTCCCCATTGTTTTAATATACCCCGAAATTTTCTGATTGGTTAAGGTAAGAATCGGTTTCATATTGTGGGGTCCGAAAGGAGCTAATTTTCTGTGGAAATTTATAAATTCTCGGTTAATTTCATCAATCTGAATTTCTGAGTCAATCGTAATGGATGGCTCTTTCTGATGTTCTTTTATTTTTTCTGAAACCACTCGTTCAAACTTTTCTTTGAAAGCCGCAAATTTTTCTTTCTCCATAGAAAGTCCTGCAGCGGCATGATGTCCTCCGAATTTTAAAAAATATTCCGAACACATATCCAGTGCTTCGTGAACATCAAAATCTGAAACGGATCTCGCCGAAGCCACCATTTCCCCGTTATTTCCATCGGTGAAAACAAGGGTAGGTTTGTAGTAGGTTTCAATTAATCTTGAAGCTACAATTCCTATCACTCCTTTATTCCATTCAGGATGATAAACGATGGTGGTATATTTTGTTTCCTGCTGAGATTCAATAACCTGATTCAAAGCAGAAAGAGTAGAATTCATATCCAGTTCACGCCTTTCATCATTAAGATTCATGATGTCACTCACAATCTGATGGGCGTGTTTCAGGTTATCCGAAACCATAAGCTCAACAGCTGCTTTTCCGTGAGAAATTCTTCCGGCAGCGTTAATTTTAGGCGCAATTTCAAACACAATATTTGAAATTTCAAAATGAGATAGTTTATCTTCGGGAATTAATAATCTTAATCCTAAATTTCTCGTTTTTCGAAGAGTTTTCAGTCCCATTTTAGCCAAAACCCTGTTTTCTCCGGTCATCGAAACGATATCTGCGGCAATGGAAATAGCGAGAAGATCTGTTAATTCAAACAGTTCTGCTTCAGGAAGTTTATAAATGGTGTTGAGACCCTGACAAAGTTTAAAACCTACTCCGCAACCGGAAAGTTCTTTGAAAGGATAACGGCAGTCACTTCTTTTCGGATCCAGAACGGCAACGGCGTCAGGAATTTCTTCTCCGGGTAAATGGTGATCGCAGATGATAAAATCGATATCTAGACTTTTGGCATAGCTGATCATATCTAATGCTTTGATTCCGCAGTCTAAAGCGATAATTAGCGAAAAGCCGTTTTCTTTGGCAAAGTCGATTCCTTCGGTGGAAATTCCGTACCCTTCAGAATTTCTGTCGGGAATATAGTAATCTAAATATTTTTTCTGAACAATTTTGCTGAGGTACAGATACATCAGTGCAACGGCAGTTGTTCCGTCTACATCATAATCTCCGTAAACCAATATTTTTTCTCCATTCTCAATTGCAGTGGCAATCCGCTCTACAGCTTTTTGCATATCTGCCATTAAAAACGGACTGTGAATGTCGTTAAGGTTGGGTTTAAAAAATTCTCTTGCCTTTTGATAATTGTCAATTCCTCTGAGAACGAGGAGTTTAGATTCAAAAGTTCCAAAACCAAGAGACGAACTTAATCCATCCACAATTTCCTCATCGGGTTCGGGCTTGTAAATCCATTTTTGACTCATTTCACAAAAATAGGGAATTATAATTTAAAAGAAAAGTTTATTGTTGAAGGGGAAGTGTTAAAAAAAACCGTTCAGCAGTTGAACGGTTTTTAAATATTTTAAGAATACATTTTCTCTCTTAATTCTTTTACTTTCTTATCAGCAAGATATTCATCGTAAGTCATTTCTCTGTCGATAATTCCGTTTGGAGTCAGCTCGATGATTCGGTTACAGACTGTGGAAAGCATTTCGTGGTCATGAGAAGCCAGTAGAATATTTCCTTTGAAGTTAGACAATGAGTTATTTAATGTCGTGATACTTTCAAGGTCTAAGTGGTTGGTTGGTTCATCCAGTAAAAGAACGTTAGCTTTCTGAAGCATCATTCTGCTGAACATACATCTCATTTTTTCACCTCCTGAAAGCACTTTACAGGATTTTAAAGCTTCATCACCGGAGAAAAGCATTCTTCCCAAAAATCCTCTTACGAATTCTTCATGACGCTCTTCATCATTTTTCGTGAATTGTCTTAGCCAATCAACCAAACTTAAATCTTCCTGAAAGAAATTTGTATTATCTAAAGGCATATGAGACTGGTTTGTAGTAACTCCCCAAGCAACAGCTCCTTTGTCTGCTTCTACGTTTCCGGCTAAAATTTCGAAAAATTCTGTGATTGCCAATGAATTTTTAGACAAAACAGCAACTTTATCACCTTTTTTAAGATTTAAATCGATGTTTGAGAACAATAATTCTCCGTCTTTGGTTTTTTCAAGACCTTTCACATCCAAAATCTGATCTCCCGCTTCTCTTTCCATTTCGAAAATAATGGCAGGGTATCTTCTTGAAGACGGTTTGATATCATCGATGTTTAGTTTATCAATCATTTTCTTTCTCGCAGTAGCCTGTTTCGCTTTCGCAACGTTTGAGCTGAATCTTGCGATGAAGTCCTGAAGTTCTTTCTTCTTTTCCTCCGCTTTTTTATTAGCCTGAGCTCTTTGTCTCGTTGCTAACTGAGAAGCCTGATACCAGAAAGAGTAGTTACCGGTGTAAAGATTTAATTTAGCATAATCCAAGTCACCGATGTGCGTACAAACCGTGTCTAAGAAGTGACGGTCGTGAGATACAACGATTACGGTGTTTTCATAATCTGCTAAGAAATCTTCCAGCCAAGAGATTGTATCGATGTCAAGGTCGTTCGTAGGCTCATCCAAGATCAATACATCCGGATTTCCGAAAAGCGCCTGAGCCAAAAGAACCTTTACTTTGTCTTTGTTCTCAAGTTCGCTCATCATTTGCCAGTGCATATCATCTTTAATACCTACGTTGGAAAGCATGGTCTGTGCATCAGATTCTGCAGTCCATCCTCCCATTTCGTCGTATATGACGCCTAATTCTCCGGCTTTAATTCCGTCTTCATCAGAGAAGTCTTCCTTCGCGTAAAGCGCATCCATCTCTTCTTTTATCTCGAATAATTTCTTGTTACCTCTCAAAACCGCTTCAAGCACAGTAAATTGATCATACGCAAAGTGATCCTGCTCCAGAACAGACATTCTTTTTCCAGGTTCCAAAGATACGTGTCCTGTTGTCGGGTCCTGCTTTCCTGTTAATATTTTAAGGAATGTAGACTTTCCTGCACCATTTGCTCCGATAATTCCGTAGCAGTTTCCTTTCGTAAACATAATGTTTACCTCGTCAAAAAGAACTCTTTTCCCGAATTGTAAAGATAAGTTAGATACTGTTAACATATAGTTTTGTAAATTTGGCGCAAAAATACGAAAAGAATTTGGGTATTTCGCAATAATGTAATAGTCAGGTTTTTAAATGTAGCGTATTTTTTATATATTTCAATAGCTAAATTTAATAAAATGCAGAAAATTAATTCACGAAAAAATTAAATTCAACTGCAACCTTATTAAATTTTTACATCTTATAAATACATACGAATTTAACATGAAGATCGAAAAAACAGTCAATATATTCAACCGAAGAGCCAGATTTGAGTATGAAATTCTGGAAGAATACGAAGCGGGAATGGTTTTAACGGGTACAGAAATAAAATCTTTACGTTCTTCCAAAGCATCTATTGCAGAATCGTTCTGTCAGTTTATTGATGGGGAATTGTACATCATTAATATGATGATCGACGAGTACAAATTAGGAACTTTTTACAATCATAAAACAAAAAGGGAACGGAAATTGCTCTTGCACAAAAAAGAGTTACAAAAATTAGAAAAAAAGTTAAAGGATGCAGGGAACACTATTATACCTCTTAAATTATATATCAATGACAGGGGAAAAGCAAAGGTTCTCATAGCGCTGGGTAGAGGTAAAAAACTCTTCGATAAAAGGGAGAGCATAAAAGATAGAGAAAATAAACGAAACCTCGACAGAATATTAAAGAAAAGTTAAAAATCATCTGAAAAACTTTGTATATAAAGAAAAATTATATTTATTTTGCATTATCAATTATTTAATCATTTAATTCTATGAAAAATCTAAAATTAGGAATTTCAGCATTGGCACTTACTGTTGCTTCTACTGTGTTCGCTCAGACTACCAACAATCCGTGGTTAATCGGGGTTGGTGCTCACGCGGAAAACCATATGGCACAGAGAACAAACTTCAGTAACACGTTCTCTGCTAATAATTTGACGAAGACAATGTTCAATATGAACAACTTCTCTATTACTCCGCCATTATCAAAACTTACTGTAGCTAGGAACATCGGTAAAGGTTTGGTAATCGACTGGCAGACTACTGTTGGAAATGTTGAAAACAAAAGATTCAACATGGGTAAAGAGTTTATGTTGATGACAGGTTTAGGTTTCCAGGCGAAGGCTGCAGGTCTTCTTTGGAACGAAGAATCTTGGTTTGATCCATATTTAAGAGTTGGTGCTAACTATTTAAGACACGACTATACTTCTCTTACTTTCCCTAGAACGGATGCTAACGGAGAATATGTTACAAATGGTGACAACGGAAACGAAAGCGGTAAAGCTAACTTCTTTACAGTTGCTACTGGTGCAGGTGCTAACTTCTGGTTAACTAAAAACTTCGGTTTAGGTATCCAAGGAGATTACGTATCAACTCCGGGAGACAAATCTAACGTTGCTAACTTCTGGCAAGCTTCAGCATCTTTAAACTTTAGATTTGGTAACAGAGATAGAGATAAGGATGGTATCTTAGATAAAGACGATTTATGTCCGGATACACCAGGTTTACCAGAATTCCAGGGATGTCCTGATACTGATGGTGATGGAGTTCCAGATAAAGACGATCAATGTCCAGAAGTGGCTGGTCCGGTTGAAAACAACGGATGCCCTTGGCCAGATACTGATGGTGACGGTGTAATCGACAAAGATGATGCTTGTCCTACAGTTGCAGGTCCTGCTGAAAACAACGGTTGTCCTTGGCCAGATACAGACGGAGACGGAATCTTAGATAAAGATGATGCTTGTCCTACTGTTCCAGGTCTTCCAGAATACAACGGATGTCCTAAGCCTAAAGCTGTGACAGCTAAAACTGTTGAAGAAAAATTAGGAAGTGTATTCTTTGATTTCAATAAAGCTACTATCAAAGCTGAGTCTAAACCCGCATTAGATGAAGCTGCTGATCTAATCAAGAAAGATGGTGGTAACTATCTATTAGAAGGTAGAACTGATGCTAAAGGATCTGAAGCTTACAACTTGAAACTATCTAGAGAAAGAGCTGCTGCTGTAGTTGCTGCTTTAGATGCAAGAGGTGTAGATGCTAATGCTCTTAAATCAATTGGTGTAGGTAAAGCTAAAGCTACTGTACCTGCAACGGCTTCTGATATTGAAAGACAAGTAGACAGAAAAGTAGTTGTAACTGCTATCGAAGATGCGGCTCAGTGGAATGCTCTTAAGAAAAGAGACTACGAAGATCCAACTCCGGTAAAAGTAATCAAGAAAAAAGCTCCAGCTAAGAAAAAAGCTCCGGCTAAAAAGAAAAAATAATTAAATTTTTCTAAATATAAATACCTCCAGTTCTCTGGGGGTATTTTTTTTTCGTTCACTTTTAAGTAATTTTGTTGAAAATTAAAAATATAAAATGGGAAGAGCGTTTGAATATAGAAAAGCATCTAAGATGGCCAGATGGGACAAGATGGCTAAGACTTTTTCTAAAATAGGTAAAGATATTGCATTAGCGGTAAAAGCAGGAGGTCCTGATCCGGAATCTAATCCTGCACTAAGAAGATGCATCCAGAATGCAAAAGGTGCAAACATGCCGAAAGACAACGTAGAAAGAGCGATTAAAAAGGCAAGTGGAGCAGATGCAGAAAACTACGAAGAAATTACTTACGAAGGTTACGGACAAGGTGGTGTTGCTTTTTTCGTAGAATGTACAACAAACAATACAACAAGAACTGTTGCCAATGTAAGAGCTATTTTCAATAAGTTTGATGGTAATCTTGGTAAAAATGGCGAGTTAGCTTTCATCTTCGACAGAAAAGGAATTTTCACGATCGATTTAACTCAGATTAAAATGGACTGGGACGATTTTGAAATGGAAATGATTGACGGCGGAGCAGAAGACGTAGAAAAAGACGAAGAAGAAGTAATGATTACAACAGCTTTCGAAGATTTCGGTTCTTTATCTCACAAGCTTGATGAACTGGGAATTGAAGCAAAAAGCGCAGAACTTCAGAGAATTCCGAATAATACAAAGGAAGTGAACGAAGAGCAGTTCAAGGCAAATATGAAAATGCTTGAACGTTTTGAAGACGATGATGACGTGCAAAACGTTTATCATAATATGGAAATCACAGAAGAGTTGATGGAAACTCTCTAAAAAATAGTAGTTGTCCGGAATTTATCATCAATAAAAAACTTTGGGATCTTTGCTGAGTGAAACGCCTTTGCGAGCTTAAAAAGCGGTTAATATTTAAAAACTTTTGCGAACTTAGCGTTAAAATTAAGCATTATGATGAATTAAGGATAAGTAAAAAAATAATATAACATTCATATACAGTTAACTTTCAAGTAGTTTCTTTGCATAAAACTATGAAAAGAAACGTCGAATTAGTTGTTATATCGGATGTTCATCTGGGAACTTACGGATGTAAGGCTAAAGAATTACTGCGATATCTTAATTCTATTCAGCCTAAAACTTTAGTTTTGAACGGAGATATTATCGATATCTGGCAATTCAAAAAGTCTTACTTCCCTAAACCCCATTTAAAGGTCATCAAAAAAATATTGTCCTTTGCCACAAAAAACACAGATGTTTTCTACATTACCGGAAATCATGACGAGATGTTCCGGAAGTTTACCGACTTCCAATTGGGTAAACTTAAAGTCTGTAATAAAATCTGTTTAGACATAGACAATAAAAAAACATGGATCTTTCACGGAGATGTGTTTGACGCTTCCGTTCAGCATTCGAAATGGATTGCTAAACTGGGAGGAAAAGGCTACGATTTATTAATTGTAATCAATAATGT
This sequence comes from Chryseobacterium gambrini, assembly GCF_900156825.1. Classification (GTDB taxonomy): domain Bacteria; phylum Bacteroidota; class Bacteroidia; order Flavobacteriales; family Weeksellaceae; genus Chryseobacterium; species Chryseobacterium gambrini. Next base: position 566,360 of record NZ_FTOV01000003.1, read on the forward strand.
TGTGAATTGGTTTTTGGAGAAAATGGGAAAAGAAAAATATTCATTTTCAAAAAAAATTAAAAACAATGTGAAGAAAGCGGTAAAATACATCGGGGATTTTGAGCTGACTGCCTCCGAACTTGCCATCGATAATCACTACGATTATGTAGTTTGCGGACATATTCATCAGCCGCAGATTCGGGAGGTGATTAATAAAAAAGGTTCCTGTACGTATCTTAATTCCGGCGACTGGATCGAAAATCTTTCCGCACTGGAGTACAATAATAACGAGTGGAAGATTTTTTATTATGACGAACATAAAGATTCTTTAAAAGATGATACCGCAGAGGAAATTCAGGAAATCGGCAGTGATGAACTTTTAAAAATAGTAACCAACTTCAGCCAATGAGAATTTTATACGCCTTTCAGGGAACCGGAAACGGACACGTCGCACGCGCACAGGAAATCGTTCCGATCCTGAAAAAATATGCTTCTGTCGATACACTTATCAGCGGACATCAGTCGCAGTTAAAGGCAGATTTCGATATTAATTTTAAACACAAAGGCGTTTCCCTTCTTTACGATAAAACAGGCGGTTTATCCTATCGGAAAACGTTTACAGACAATAGTTTTTTAGAAGCCTTCAAAGCGATCCGCGAAATTGAGCTTTATCAGTACGATTTAGTCATCAATGATTATGAGCCTTTAACGGGATGGGCTTGTAAATTCAAAAAACATCCGATGATAGAACTCAGTCATCAGGCTTCCATGTTGTTTAAAGAAACGCCGAAACCGGATAAAAAAGATTTTTTCGGGGAAATGGTGCTGAAATATTATGTTCCGGGCGAAAGAAGAATTGGTTTCCACTTCGAAAATTATCATCCTCAGATAAAAAAACCGGTTATCAGAAGGAAAATCCGAAACCTGAATCCCGACAAAAAAGGTTTTTATCTGGTGTATCTTCCGAGTTTTTCGGATGAAAATATCATTAAAGTTTTAAAGCAGATTCCGGTAGAATGGAAAGTTTTTTCCAAATATTCCAAATTGCAGTTTAAGGAAAATAATGTTGAAATTTTTCCGATTGATGAAATTCAATACTTAAAATCGTTTGAAAACTGCGATGGAATTCTCTGCAATGCAGGTTTCGAAAGTCCCGCAGAAGCACTTTTTATGGATAAAAAACTGTTCGTAATCCCTATTCATAATCAATATGAGCAGGAATGCAACGCCTGCGCTTTAGACAAGATGGGAATTCCGAATTCTAAAGTTTTGAAACTCGAAGAAATACAGAATTGGGTAAATTCCGATCAGCATCTGAAAGTAGATTATCCGGATGATATTGAGGAAATCTTGGTGAACGAAGTGTTAAAATAATAATTAAGGTAACATATTTTTCATATTAGTTTTTAGGCATTTGATTTTAATAAATGACGATCAAAAACTCTGTTTAGAAAAGACTTATTACTATATTTTATAGCTAACTCAATATATTTCGTCAAGTGATCAATTTTTGAAAAAGTTCATACGGATCACACCTTACCTTTCTTCTCATACTTTTAGCCTGTGC
>NZ_FTOV01000039.1 GCF_900156825.1 Chryseobacterium gambrini
TTTACCCTTGATACCGATAAAATAAAATCGGCACTCTCCAAAGGCTTTAATGTTATAAAAGAAACCGGGATTTTAATTCCTAATGCGATGAAAGGAGCTTATGAAGGATGGAATAAAGAACTGGAAAAGCCGGTTAAAAAAGCCGTTAAGATCACCACCCAAAACAAAATAACTTCTGCTGCCGGTATTCCGCCGCCTTCCGGCTTGGTTTCACCGGGTGGAAAACCTGCCGCGGCTTTGGATCCGAAGTCCGGAGGAAGTGCGAAAGGTAAAAAGGACAAAGCCAAAAATTCCCTGTCCGGTGCCGGAACCGGCGGAGACGGAAAAAAAATGATTTTCAATATTCAGTCCTTTGTTAAGGAATTGACCATTAAGACCACCAACATCAAAGAAAACCCACAGGAGATCAGAAAAGTACTGGAACAGATATTTAATGAAATGATCGCCGATATAGAAATCAGAGCCAATGCGTAGAGAGAATAATGCTCAGGAGTTCGACAGGCTCCGGGCAAAATACAGGAATTTTAAAAGAACCATTCCGCAGAAAGCCGCCATTACCATGGTGAATTTCTTTAAACGAAATTTCAATGTTGGCGGCTTTGTGGATGTTCCTTTCCAGAAATGGAAAAAAAGCACTTATCCCGGAGCGAGAACCACAATGGTACGTTCCGGGAATACCCGAAGGGAAATTAAAAAAATACAGGTCTCGGAATCGCGTGTTGTTGTGGGAATAGGGAATCATAACCATTATGCCAAAATCCATAATGAAGGGGGAAAAATTCTGATCACTCCCAAGATGCGCAGGTTCTTCTGGGCAAAATATAAGGAATCAGGAAAAGAATACTGGAAATGGCTCGCCCTCACCACAAAAACACATATTGAGATCCCGCAGAGAAAATTTATTGGCGACTCGAAAGCACTCGAAAAAACACTGGATCGGATGATATTATCAGAACTTAAAAAAATAACCTCATGAGTATAAAAGGAATGGTATTTAAAGAAATATCCGACCATCTGGAGGCTCAGGTGGAGGAATTGATCTATATTGATAAAGACCGCGGGCAGATCGAAAAAGAGAATATTGTCATGGTTCCAAAACCCGCTGTTTTAATCGCTTTTATGCGTTTCGATTGGTCAGACATGGGAAATGGAATTAAAGTGGGAAAAGGCATTGTCCGTGTGCGTGTAATTTGTGAGAATTATGCTGAAAGCTATACAGGGAGTATAGATCAGGAAATGGCACTGGCTTTTTTTGATCTTAATGAAAAAGTGGATGCCGCACTGGAAGGTTTGAGCGGTACAAAATTCAGTGAATTGAAAAAGGTAGCTGACGAGGACGACCTGGATCATAACAATGTTATTGTGACGGTTTACGAATATGAAGCAACGATTACCGACGATACGAAGGCAGACTGTTCCAAAATGATTAAAGTGGATGCCAAGCCGATTGTGAAATATATTGCAAAAGAAAACCTGCCGGAAAAGCAGGTTAATATTCAATCGGATTTTATTGTTAAAATGTAATTATTTATAATAATCTTTTGCCGTGGTAACCACTATTTTTGACTGTCCGTTGGTTCCTACTGAGAGGGCAGCGACATCGGATAAAAAACGAGTCGTCACCGTCTCACCCGGCTTGGTATCTTTAAAATTGACAGCTCGGCTCCAAAAGTTTATATAAAATTTAATGATATATTCTGTGTCACCCCAGATTTCCATTTTAGTAATAATGGGATACTTGTGACTTGATACCTTCTTGTAATTTTCCTTAATGTAAATTAGTGACTGCTTTTCGTTTCCTGATATTATGTTTTTTATATATCGTCTTTGCCAAAATGTACCTGAAGCGTTACTTTTATATTTATCATCGAAGACAAACCCCATTCTGGTTAAAAGCCCTTCATAACCATAGCCTCCTTTGTTAGAGGTATCTACATTTGTCATCAGCCATTCAAAATCATTCCCCGCAGCCGCATAAATATCGTCGTTGGTTAAAGAAGTCTGAGAATAAAAAATAATTGGAAATAGTAAAAGGATTATTAGTTTTTTCATCATTACAGGTTTTTATAATGTCCGGTTTTTCT
>NZ_FTOV01000040.1 GCF_900156825.1 Chryseobacterium gambrini
TTTACCCTTGATACCGATAAAATAAAATCGGCACTCTCCAAAGGCTTTAATGTTATAAAAGAAACCGGGATTTTAATTCCTAATGCGATGAAAGGCGCTTATGAAGGATGGAATAAAGAACTGGAAAAACCGGTTAAAAAAGCCGTTAAGATCACCACTCAAAACAAAATAACTTCTGCTGCCGGTATTCCGCCGCCCTCCGGCTTGGTTTCATCGGGTGGAAAACCTGCCGGAGCTTTGGATCCGCAAAACGGAGGTAACGCGAAAAGCAAAAAGGATAAAGCCAAAAATTCCCTGTCCGGTGCCGGAACCGGCGGGGATGGAAAAAAAATGATTTTCAATATTCAGTCTTTTGTGAAGGAACTCACCATTAAAACCACCAACATCAAAGAGAACCCGCAGGAGATCAGAAAAATTCTGGAACAGATATTTAATGAAATGATCGCCGATATAGAAATCAGAGCCAATGCGTAGAGAGAATAATGCTCAGGAGTTCGACAGGCTCCGCGCAAAATACAGGAATTTTAAAAGAACCATTCCGCAGAAAGCCACCATTACCATGGTGAATTTCTTTAAACGAAATTTTAACGTTGGCGGCTTTGTGGATGTTCCTTTCCGAAAATGGAAAAAAAGCAGCTATCCCGGAGCGAGAACCACAATGGTACGTTCCGGGAATACGCGCAGGGAAATTAAGAAAATTCAGGTCTCGGAATCACGTGTGGTCGTGGGAATAGGGAATCATAACCATTATGCCAAAATCCATAATGAAGGGGGGAAAATTCTGATCACTCCAAAGATGCGCAGGTTCTTCTGGGCAAAATATAAGGAATCAGGAAAGGAATACTGGAAATGGCTCGCCCTCACCACAAAAACACACATTGATATCCCGCAGAGAAAATTTATTGGCGATTCAAAGGCACTCAAAAAAACACTGGATCGGATGATACTGTCAGAACTTAAAAAAATAATCTCATGAGCATAAAAGGAATGGTGTTTAAAGAAATATCCGACCATCTGGAGGCTCAGGTGGAGGAATTGATCTATATTGATAAAGACCGCGGGCAGATTGAAAAAGAGAATATTGTAATGGTTCCCAAACCCGCTGTCTTAATCGCGTTTATGCGTTTCGAGTGGTCAGACATGGGAAATGGAATTAAAGTGGGAAAAGGCATTGTCCGTGTGCGTGTAATTTGCGAGAATTATGCTGAAAGCTATACGGGGAGTATAGATCAGGAACTGGCACTGGCTTTTTTTGATCTTAATGAAAAAGTGGATGCCGCACTGGAAGGATTGAGCGGTACAAAATTCAGTGGATTAAAAAAGGTGGCTGATGAGGACGACCTGGATCATAACAATGTTATTGTCACGGTTTACGAATATGAAGCAACAATTACCGACGATACGAAGGCGAACTGCTCCAAAATGATTAAAGTGGATGCCGAGCCGATTGTGAAATATATTGCAAAAGAAAACCTGCCGGAAAAGCAGGTTAATATTCAATCTGATTTTATTGTTAAAATGTAATTATTTATAATAATCTTTTGCCGTGGTAACGACTATTTTTGACTGTCCGTTGGTTCCTACTGAGAGGGCAGCGACATCGGACAAAAAACGAGTCGTCACCGTCTCACCCGGTTTGGTATCCTTAAAGTTGATGGCTCGGCTCCAAAAGTTTATATAAAATTTAATGATATATTCAGTGTCACCCCAGATTTCAAGTTTGGTTATGATGGGCTGACTGTATCCTTTTACCTTTTTACCAGTCCAATTTATATAAGCCACTCTGGGCTTTTGGTTTCCCGATGTAACCTGTTCTATATATTTCCATTTTTGATTTAAAACATCAAATTTTGTTTTAAAAGTTTCATCATCTACCATTCCAATCTTATGAAGTAATTCTGATACGGCGGGAAAATTATTACCTGCTTCAATATTAGTTAATAATGTTTCGTATTCATTACCTGCAGCGGCGTAAATATCGTTATCGGTTAAAGAAGTCTGAGAATAAAAAATAATTGGAAATAGTAAAAGGATTATTAGTTTTTTCATCATTACAGGTTTTTATAATGTCCGGTTTTTCT
>NZ_FTOV01000021.1 GCF_900156825.1 Chryseobacterium gambrini
AATCCGCTGCAAGACTCTGGCGCGATACATTGCTCCCCATGGGTGTGAAACTCTTTGAATCAGCCCTTAATGACATTTTAAATGGCGTGATCAAACGAACTCCGCAGGACAAAAGGTTTAGTACATTCGAACCGGACACCAATGTCAAAGATATATACCGACCGGATCTATTAATGATCGGATATGAAGACAGCCACCAATAAGTGGCTGCTTTTTTATATCTTTGGGTTTATATTTTTCTCGGCAGTTTCGAAAGGGGCTTTGCGCTTTTTGGAATTGTTGATTGTACTTTTGTAATAAAATCTGCAAAAAATGTAATGAACTTAAATGCCGTGATTGTAGATTTGTCTGGAATAGACCGTCTGAAGATCCTTGGAAATATGACTAAAGATCATTTTTCGGTATTCCTCACTGCAGAAAGCAGTAGAATTGTCCAGTGAATAAATAAACGTATGTTCCACAGCATTTTTAAGTACGGCATCTCCGTTTCTGTAAATATCATCCATCTTTTTCAGACATAGAAACAGAATATTCCGGTCATTTTGCTTAATTCTGTCTTTAATATTGTCTGTAAACGTCTGAATAACGCTGTAGGAATTTTGTTTTCTGTTTTGTTTCAGCTCATTTTCAATCTCGGGAATCACTTCTTTGATTTCCTGTGCAGCTTCTAAATAGTTCATATTATTGTTGATTAAGTTCTAAAATTTTAATGAATGCTCCGAAAGTAAAAACTGCCAAAAAGGCTACAATCAGAAGATGATACGGTTTCAGCCACTTCGGGGTTTGCGGTCCTCTGCTTTTTAATCTTCTCAGCTTATCAATTCTGTTCAAAGTTTTTAAGTCCATATTCTTATGTTTTGAGGATAATGTTGCCAATGCTATACCTTTGAATTTTTATTTAAATTAAAATATTGATTATCAGAATTTTGTTGATTTATTTTAATTTTTAAAATCCTCAAAAATCCTATCAAAATGATAACGCTTTTATCATTATGGAAATCCTGTTGATTATCTGATTTAATTAATATCTTTGCAGTCCAAAAATATTCAGGAAATGTTTTCAAAAATCGTAGTACACAGAGTCGGAAATAAAATCAACGGAGAATCTTTAACGCTTTCTCAGGAAGAATTACAGTTGGAAGAAGGAATGGCGGAACTGCTGGAAAATTACTTCTTAGGTTCCTTTAAATCAGAAGAAACCTTCCATTTTTACAGCGATTCTTATCTGGTGAATAATCCGGTGTACAGTTCTGTTTCTGAGATTTTTGATGACAAGTCAAAATTCCTCTGGGAATCTGAAAACATCGCCAAACATCTTTTCGAAGCCGCTGAAAACCCAAGAGTTCAGGGCGGAGAATTGTTCATTGTATATTTCGAGGACGAAAGAGAAGGAACAGAAAGAGTAGACAAGATCGGAATTTTTAAAACCGAAAAAAGAGAATCTTTCCTTAAAATTTCTCCTAATGAAGAAACATTCGATATCGAAAAAGATCAGGGAATCGGGTTGTCTAAAATAGATAAAGCGGCTTTAATCTATAATAACGATAAAGAAACGGGATACGTACTTTCTGTTGTGGATAACAACAAAAACGGGGATATGTATTACTGGTTCGAAGATTTTTTAAAAGTAAAGCAGCGCGACGACGAATATTTTCATACACAGGAAGCTTTAATGGTATATAAAGATTATATTACCAAGCAATTGCCTCAGGAATTTGAAGTTTCCAAAGCCGATCAGGCAGATTTTTTAAACAAATCAATCAATTTTTTCAAAGAAAAGGAAGAATTTAAGCTGGATGAATTTGCTGCCGAAGTTTTGGGTGACGAGCATGTAATCGAAAGTTTCAACAATTTTAAAACCGATTACGAACAGGATATGCAGATTAATATTGCAGAAGAATTCCCGATTAGTGAAGCCGCTGTAAAGAAAACGCAGAGACATTTTAAAAGCATCATCAAATTAGACAAAAACTTCCACATCTACATCCACGGCGACAGACAGAAAATTGCACAGGGAGAAGATGAAAACGGAAAATATTATATGCTGTACTTCGATAAAGAAGTGTAAGCACAGTTGCCATTTATAGTTGGGGTAAAACAAGATTGTATTTCTTCGGTGTAGAATAGGAGAGGGATGAATTTCGTCATTTCAAACAACTGGAATTCTGAAAGTTGTATTTTTTATAAAAATGATAGCCTCTTTCTGATTTTTATCTGCAGATAAATAAAAATTATACCGTTAGAAAAAAAAATAACGGTTTATGGTTAAATTTAATTAGGCTTAGTGTAAAATATTCTGGTTTTGAATTTCCTGTATATCCTATGAATAAAGAAAAATATTCTATAAAACTCATGTTTTGCTGAAATATTATAACTTTTTGTGGTACGCGTTTATAGAGAAAAAATCCGATTAGATAAAAAAAGTCGTATATTTGATAGGTCAAAATATTATATGAATTTTGTTGAGTGTCATGAGGAGCCTATCCATATTCCGGGCTACATACAAAGTTTTGGTTATCTGATTGGCATTGATGCGAAGTCTCATTCCATAGCTTTTTTTAGTAAGAATATCGAGGATATATTTAATATCGAAAATGCAAATATGCTTTTTGATAAGAAGCTTACGGACTTTCCGGAAAGCTTTAAAAGCATTATAGATTCGGATATTTATAATTCTTTAGCCGACTTTACCAAAAGAGAAAACGAAACATATTTTGATAAAATCTTTATTGGAGGCATAGAATATCATTTTTCTGTTTTCAGAAGCAAGGATAAAATTTTTCTTGAGTTCGAAAAAGTTTTACTCAATCCCAACAAAAGAATTTCCAACAAGTACGATAATTTCTACATTATTGATGATGAACAGGAAATTTGGGATCAGCTTTTAAATACCCTTTCAAAAATTGTGAATTATGACCGAATGATGGTTTATAAATTCATGATGGACGGTTCGGGAAAAGTAATCGCGGAGAAAAGAGATGAAAATATCGAGAGCTATCTCGGTCTTCATTATCCTGAATCCGACATTCCGAAACAGGCAAGAGAACTTTATCTTAAAAAAAGAAAAAGAATTTTCAGCAACGTTCATTCGGAAACAGTTCCTATATTCAGTAAATCTGATGAAACAATAGATCTTACGTATTCGGGATCGCGCGGAATGTCGCCTATTCACGGGCAATACATCAAAAATTCCGGCGCCTCTTCCAGTTTCAGTGTATCCATTATTATAGATGATTATCTTTGGGGACTTGTTACCTGTCAGAATTCCGAACCAAAACACATTGATCTTGAAGACCGCGTTCAGGCAGGAATTTTTACGGCTTTGGCGTCCAATGCCTACTCGTCCTTCAGATCGAAAAAAGAGCTGGATTACCGTTTGTATCTTAATGAAAAATGTTCCCGGTTAAAAGAGGAATTCTTAAAATACAACAATCTTTTTGATTCTTTAATCGAAAATAAATCTGAAATTAAGGAACTTCCGGAAGCAGACGGATTAGCCATCATCGCCGACGAAAAAATCGTTACCGAAGGTGAAACTCCGGATTATAATGTAATTGAAAAGCTGGCTCAGTGGGCTCATCAGAATATAGATGAGAATATCTATCTCAGCAGAAGTTTTCTGAAAGATCATGGTAAAGAGATCGGTCTCGACGAAAAATGTGCAGGAGTGGCTTTTTATTTTATTGAAAAATCTAAAAATAATCTGCTGATCTGGTTCCGTAAAGAATTTGATGAACACATCGACTGGGCAGGAAATCCTGAAAAGAAAATAGATGTGATTGTGAAAAACGGAGAACAGACACAGGTGGTTTCTCCAAGAACGTCTTTCCAGATCTTTACCGAGGACATCAAAGGAAATTCTAAAAGATGGAATTCCAGAAACGTTGCCGCATTACAGGCAGTTCGTGATCTGATCCTTGAAACATCCCATAAAAATTACATCACCATAAAAAGGCTTAATGATGAGCTTAAAAAGGTGAATGAGGAGCTCGACAGTTTCTCTTATACGATTTCACACGATCTGGGAACTCCGCTTACAGTAATGAAACTGAACGCCCAAATGCTTCTGAAAAGTCTTACGGACGGTTCAGACAAAAGCAGAAATAAAATCAATTCCATCATCGAGGAAATCGACAATATGGCGGAAATGATGCATGATGTACTCCAGTTAAGCCGTGCAAAACACAGCGAAATAGAACTCGAAAGGTTACAGACGGAGCAAACCATAGCGAAGATCTCCGAAAATGCTAAAATAACGTTTGATACTTCAGAAAGCGAAGTGGTCATTAATGATTGTCCCGATGTTCTTGCCGATAAAACAATGCTTCATCAGGTATTTTTAAACATCATCAATAACGCCATAAAATATTCTTCCCATCAGGAAAAACCGAAAGTAATTATCGGCGGAACGGAAGAAGAAGACACGGTAGTCTACAGAATTACAGACAACGGAATCGGAATTCCAGAAGAAAATAAGCATAAAATGTTTAAAATTTTCAACAGGATGGATAATGCGAAGAAGTTTAAAGGAAACGGAGTAGGACTATCGATCGTGCACAGAATTATGCAGAGACTTGGCGGGAACGTAGACTATGAAAGCAGTAAAAACGGCACTACTTTTATCCTCACCTTTAAAAAACCTTAATTAAAAATTTACTTTAAAATTCCGGTATGGTATCTGAATATCTAAAACAAAATACGGCAGAATTTCATGATGCCGCGGAAAAACTTTTTAACTCTAAAAAAATATTCGACAGAACTTTTACGCTGGAAGATTATAAGAAGATCATTGGCAGAAATTATCTGATGCTGCTTCATTCCGAAGATCAGATTTTCGACAGTCTTTCTGAAAAATTCTCTGAAAAACTTCAGCTTGAAGAAAGAAAAAAACTTCCTTTGATTGAGCAGGATCTTAAAAGTCTGGACATGGAAAATCACAAGGTTTCAGGAGAACTCAGTTTTTCCAATGAAAATGAAGCTTTAGGAGCGATGTACGTGATCGAAGGTTCTACTCTGGGAGGAAATGTTATTGCAAAACAGCTTTCCAAAACAGAAGGATTTGATGATGTTACTTTCAATTTCTTCGGCTGTTACCGTGAAAATACAGGGTTTATGTGGAAAAATTTCAAGGAAGTTCTTGATAATGAGGTTTCTGAAAAAAATTATGATGAGGTTTTATCCGGAGCTAAAAAACTGTATGCCTTTCTTCTGAACGTCCATTAATTACGATATAAAACATAAATATCACTTTTAAAGATAATTAAATTCCTGAAAGATTGCCCAATTTTTCAGGAATTGTTAAATTTGGGAGTTTTCAATTGTAAACCAAAAGTAAACAAACAATTCAAATAAATAAATTTTAAAAGTTATATTATGAAACTGTAAAGTTCCATAATACCATTAAAAAACAATAAATTAAGTATATTATGAAAGTAACTGTAGTAGGTGCAGGCGCTGTAGGAGCAAGCTGTGCAGAATACATCGCAATGAAAAACTTCTGTTCAGAAGTAGTTTTAGTAGACATTAAAGAAGGTTTCGCAGAAGGTAAAGCAATGGATCTGATGCAGACAGCATCGCTTAACGGATTCGATACAAAAATTACCGGAACAACAGGAGATTACAGCAAAACTGCAGGTTCTCACGTAGCGGTTATTACTTCGGGGATTCCAAGAAAACCGGGAATGACGAGAGAAGAATTAATCGGAATCAACGCGGGAATCGTAAAAGAAGTTACAGAAAACTTAGTAAAACATTCTCCGGAAGTAATCATCATTGTGGTTTCTAATCCAATGGATACAATGGCTTATCTGGTACACAAAACTTCAGGTCTTCCTAAGCATAAAATCATCGGAATGGGTGGTGCATTAGACTCTGCAAGATTTAAATACAGATTGGCTGAAGCTTTAGAAGCTCCGATTTCTGACGTAGACGGAATGGTAATCGCTGCTCACAGTGATACCGGAATGCTTCCTCTATTGAGCAAAGCGACAAGAAACGGTGTTCCTGTAACTGAATTCTTAGATGCTGAACAGCAGAAATACGTTATTGAAGAAACTAAAGTAGGAGGTGCAACGCTCACCAAATTATTAGGAACTTCAGCTTGGTATGCTCCGGGTGCGGCTGTTTCTGTAATGGTTCAGGCGATTGCTTGCGATCAGAAAAAAATGATCCCTTGTTCTTTAATGCTTGAAGGAGAATACGGACAAAATGATATCTGCCTTGGTGTTCCTGCCATTATCGGAGCAAACGGTGTGGAAAAAATCGTAAACGTAACGCTTACTGCGGAAGAGCAATTGAAATTTGCTGAAGCTGCGAATGCAGTAAGAGAAGTGAATGGAGATTTGAAGTTTTAAGAAAAACTCACATTTAGATATAAAAAAGGCTGTTCTCTATTTTGAGACAGCCTTTTATTTTTGTTGATTTTAATAAAGATTTAAATTCATAATTTTCAGTTTTTTAATCTTCATTAAATTCTAAAATAACCTGATCAAAAGCACTCAAATTAAATGTAGTAGAGGTTCCTATTAAGTCGTTCCATTGTCTTGAAGCATTACCTGATGTACTGTAAATATGGCAGGATCCTTCTGTTCCTCCACTGTTATTGGGCTCTCCTGTTGCAAAGAAACTCTGAGGGGTTGAGTTTGGAGAAGTCGTCCAGTCAATCGTCCAGTCTTCACCCGTGATCCATGTAAATTCTGTGGAGTTTCCAGGATAAGCCACTTTGTTATATCCGATCCAGATATTGTTATTAAGATTGTAACCTGTTGTGTTTGCTAAAATATTGGTATTAATATATGTTCTTTCTGCATTGGAAGTAATGGTAACCACATATCCTCCTACCTGCTTCGCAAAAGTAAAAGTATCATAAAAGTTTTTGCCCCCTCCAAGCTGATAAGCACAGTAAGTATGTCCGTTGGAACCTGTTCCTGACCATTTCTTGCATCCTCTTTCTGAAACACTTACCCCTCCGAATGTTGTAGGAACAGCTCTTTGTGAAGTTTTCACAGGAACGTATCCCAAAATAGATGTACTGAATCCTGCTGAACCAGATGATGATGAGTTTCCTGAAGTAAGCAAAGAGACTACCCAGGTTGTGCCCGAAGTTGCCCCTGTATTTTTAATTACAGCATAGTAACCTGCAGGAATCGTGAAACTTGCCTGAGCTGTTGCTACATTGGAAACATCTATTTTTTCAGTACCATTAGGGGTAATTGTAACATCAAAAGCACTTCCGTTTCTTATTTCATAAACTCTGCCGCCAAATGTAGCAGGTGAGGCTACGGCTGCAGGAAGAGACCATGTTGCAGCGGCGGTTCCTCTATAATCCAGATATTCGTCAGTAGATAAAAAACTATATGAAGTGGCTGTACTCTGTTTATAAGGAGTAGCAAAAGATCCTTTAACATCTAAGGTACTTCCGGGAGTATTGGTGTTGATACCTACCTGACTATTCACTATCGAAAAAATGGACAATACAAAGCTTATAGTTATAATTTTATTTTTCATGTTTAATTTATGTTTTATTGTTTAGTCTTCATTAAATTCTAAAATAACCTGATCAAAACTCACACCTCCGCTTACCGTAAGACTTCCTGTAAGATCATTCCATTGTCTTGAACTGTTGACGGAAGTTGGGAAAATATGGCATGAGCCTTCCGTTCCCCCGCTGTTGTTGGGTTCCCCGGTTGCAAAGAAGTTTTGCGGGGTTGAATTTGGAGAGGTCGTCCAGTCGATCGTCCAGTCTTCTCCGGTGATCCATGTGAACTGATTGCTGTTACCGGGATACGCCACCTTGTTATAGCCTATCCAGATGCTGTTATTAAGCGAGTAGCCTGTTGTATTTGATAAAAGATTGTTGTAAATAAATGTTCTTTCCGCATTGGAAGTTATTGTAGAAATATATCCTCCCACTTGTTTTGCAAAAGTAAATGTGTCGTAGAAGTTTTTTGCACCTCCCAACTGATAAGCACAATATGTATGACCATTTGCTCCTGTTCCGGACCATTTTTTACATCCTCTTTCTGTAACGGAAACCCCTCCAAAGGTTGCCGGAACCGCTCTCTGAGAAGTTTTAACAGGAATGTACCCTAAAATTGATGTACTGAAACCTGTAGAATTTGCAGAACTGCTATTGCCTGTGGTAAGAAGTGTTACAACCCAGGTTGTTCCGGAGGTAAGCCCTGTATTTTTAACAGTTGCATAATATCCTGCAGGAATAGTAAAGGCTGACTGATTGACCGCTGTAGTGGATACATCTATTCTTTCAGTACCGCTCGGGTTTATCGTGATGTCAAAATTGCTTCCGTTTCTGATTTCATAAATTCTTCCTCCAAAGGTTGCCGGAGATGCTAAAGCGGCAGGAAGAGTCCATACAGCAGCAGCCGTTCCTCTGTAATCGAGATATTGATCTGAATTTAATAATGAATAGGAGGTTGCCGTTACTGCTTTGTAAGGGGTTGCAAAAGAACCTTTAATGTCGAGTGTACTTGCAGGATTGTTTGTACTGATACCAACTTGTGCATTACATGTAAATATAATACACAGACTTATCAGGGAAATAAATTTGTTTTTCATTATCATATTTTTTTATAATTGTAAATATATAAATAAAATGATAATTTATATATGGTTAATGTGTTATTTTTTCGTAAATAAATGTTTAATTCACAAAAAAGTGTGTTTTATTATGTTAAATCACTATTTTTTTGAATTTGAGGAAATGCCGAAAATGTGCGATTTTACGATTAAATTTATCAGTTGTATCATAAAAAAAATATGAATCTTTCAGATATAATTATTTATGAAATTAAATATGAAATTCATAAATTTTTATTTTAAAAACTTAAAAAATAACCTTATAATAAGTGATTAATCGAAAAAATCAGAAATGAATGATGTTATTTTTCACCTTCATTTTAAAAAATTCATGCTATTTTAAACTTTAGGTTTCGAAAATTCCCTCCCATCTCCTGAGAATCAAATCTGTATAAATTTCCTTGTCCAAACCATAAGAACCCAGTGCAAAACCATCATTCCATTCAACTAATGCAGTTTCTCCGTTGTTCAGAATTCCGAAATCTATTCCGTAAGCACTGGTTTTTTCGTCTGAATTTTCAAAATCTTTAATAGCCGTTTTTACCGTATCCATATCCAGTTTAAGATTTATGTCTCCGCTGTAATTTTTTATTCCGACAATTTCTGACTGATTGACAAAAACCCGGAATTCAGAAAGCCATTCTACAACCGATGAACAGTATAATTCTGTATCTTTTGAAAATGATTCCAGCCTGAGAAGATCGTAATTCGACTGGATAACAAAACCTGTGAAAAGCTTGGCTTTAGATTTCGGTTTTACAAAAATAGTTAAGGATTCTTCATGACTTTGCATCATGAGTTTTTTCACAGTTGTTTCCCAAATATTTCTTTTTAAATATTTTCTTAAACTTTCAGGATAAGATAAAGTTAATGAACGGATACCCATCTTTCTGAAAACGTACAACATTGTTGAATGATCTCCTACAATCAACGTTTCCTGATTGATTTGAATTTGATTTCGCTGTAATCTTTTTATGGTAAAGAATTCGCAATCAATTCCTCTGGATTCCAAAACGGTTTTTACTTCCAGAAATTCAGGTTCTGTTTTACCATTGCCGTATTCCTGAATGTAAGCTTTTGTAATCATCGTAGAAATTAATTTTAATAAAGATAAAAGAAAAACGTGCTCCAAGAACACGTTTTTTGTAGTTTATCATACTACTTGCCGGATATTTTTTTCCATTTGGAGACAGGTTTATAAAAAATGAATGATTTATATTGCTTAGCTATTCCTATGTCTTATTCCGAAACCACTACAATATTCAGAATGTCCATTGTCTGTATCATACGCTTTGCTGTTGATAAATGTTTTTACAGATTTTAATTCAATATCAGGACAAATAATTACTGATTTTGAATTAAAGTTAAAAAAAGCTGCTTAAATAAAATGCCGGAAAACTCTATGGAGTTTTATCTGTGTAGAAATCATATTAGGAATACGTTCGGCGTTCCGTAGAATGTTATCTTTAGAATATTTATTGTATTATAGATATCAATCGGTAGGATTGATTGATAGACTTATTCTTATTTTTATACTAAAAGAGGAAAGCTTATTTTAAACAACGTCAAAGAATAAAATGTGTAAATATCTGACTTGATGTATTCTTTTTCAACTTAAATAAACTTTACATACTGATTATTCTGCAATATAAAGATTCGTTTTGTCGATCTTCAGATCATTTTCATCTGCTGTATACCATTCGACAAATTTTTGATATTCTGCATTATTACTTTCCTGCCATTTTGTAAAAGCATTTTCGTCACCAATCTGAAATACATAATGATTGTAAGCGTTGAAAACCTGATGGTCTTCCATCTTTCTGAAGTAATCCAAAAGAACATTGGGGTGATCTTTTTTCAGACGTGTTGAATATTCTTTTAAAAAATTACTCCGTATTTTGGCAAAGCTTTCAAAAGTAAATTCTTTCTGTCCTAAAGTTGAAAGCATCATGCTGGCTTCAAACATAATACAGAAAGGGACTTTATTTTTATTTATTGAATTAACGTCTACAGAAATTACTTTACACAGTGATATAGTATTGGATTTTTCGTCTTTTATATCAATTGCATCTTTATAGGTTTGATAGAGCTTTTTGCTCATTTCCTGAGTTCTTTTTGTTGTTCTTTCCAGATTTACAAAAATTTCTCCGTAAATAAGACCCGGCAATTTGTTATTAGATTTTAAATACAGATTCGATACTCTATAGTAGTTTGAAGGATACGTTGGATCGACCTTGATTCCTTTCTCATAAATTTTGATGGCTTCTTCAGGTTGATCATATTCGTAAATTACTCCTTTTTCCAGATATAATCTCCCTGAATTCGGGAATTTTTTGAGACCTTCATCATAAGTTGCAATGGCTTTTTCGGGGTTATTATCATAGTCATACGAATTTCCTAAAAGCTGATAATAATCGGCTTGGATCGCGGGATAGCTTTTTATTTTTTCCAGCTGGGATATCGCGTTTTTGTAATCTTTTTTCTGAAGAAGCGCGTATGCAATTTCGTAAGGATAAGTGTACTCTGAAGGATCATTTTTTTCACATTCTTGTAAAATTGCAATTCCTTCATCAAATTTGGATTGATCGATAAGTTTTACCGCATCATATACTTTTTCACATTTAAATGTTTTTTTCTGAGCAATAAATGTTTGAAATGAAATTACTGTAAGAATTAAAAAGAGGATCCGTGTCATGGTAATTACTGTTAGTTTTATTTACCAAAGATGCATATTTTTTCACGAATGTGGAGTATTTAAAGAAAAAAGAGCGGAAAATCACTCTTAAAAGTATCAGACAAATTTTTTCAGTTCTAAACCCTTAATTTTACAACCTCCGAAGGAGGAACCCCGAATTTCTTTTTAAAAGCAAAAGAAAAGTGGGATAGATCCTCAAAACCGAGATCAATATAAATATCTGTCGGTTTTCTGTGTTCCTTGTCCAGAAGGAAATAAGCTTCATCTAAGCGTTTTTTCATCAGCCATTTTCCGGGACTTGTATTAAAAATTGCTTTAAATTCTCTTTTAAAGGTCGATAAGCTTCGTCCCGTCATAAAAGCAAAACGTTCCATACTGATATTGAATTTAAAATGCTGGTTCATAAAATATTCCAGATCAATTTTGTGCGGAACATTGAAATTAAAAAAAATATCTTTCAGCCCGGGATGGTTCTTCAGCAGGATCATCAACAGTTCTTCACGTTTAATATCTACAAAAATATCATCAAGCTGTTCCGCTCCGTTGTAGTAAGGTTCTAAAGAATGTACAAAATTATGGATCAGCTTATCTTCCTGAATAAACAAAAAAGAATCGGTATTGTCAGTAGGCTCTGCGTGATAAGGATGGCGCTCCAGAAACTTTTTCAGAAAAGCTTCATCAAACGTAATGATCACTTTTTCAAACTGTCCGTTATCTTTATGTTTTGTGTACCGTACAAGATGATTTTTTCTTGCAATGCAGTAATCACCGGGTTTCATATCATAATATCTGTAACCGTCATATGAAACCATTGATCCTTTAAACAGAAACAAAAAGAAATGCTCAGGAATAAATTGTTCCGGTGATATTTCGGGACCGAGATGACAGGATTGTAAATTATTGAATTTCAATTTTTTTTCTCTTTTTTATGATGTTCTTTTGTCTTGAAACAAAAGAACGAAAAATTCAAGACATGGAAACTTTCGCTAAAAAATATTTTTGTTCTCTAAAAATCCCTAAACTCGTGCGAATTAAATTTTGGTTCTTTGATTTAACATTTATGTCGCACTCAAACAGTGGGATTTTCTTTACGTTCACTAAATTATTTTTCTTTACGCTCAATTTTCCTATGTCGATTAAAATCAGATATAAATTTATAATCTTTTCATCAAACTATCGGCACTTGCCAGCAAAGCTTCTTCACGGCTTCTCGGATTCCAATGAAGGATTGTTTTTGCTTTTTCGTTAGACATTTCTTTGTAGAATTCTTTATCAATCGGTTCCAGATGCTGAATGTTTTCAGCGTACTGCGGTCTTTCTTTTTTGAATAATTCAGCGACATCGTAAAAGCTCATCACATCGTTTGAAGTAGCGATAAAACGTTCTCCGGCAGCTTTCGGATCAATCATCGCTTTGATATGAATATCCGCAACATCTCTCACGTCAACAACGCCCATTGTGAAAACCGGAGTTTGATTCATTGTTCCGTTCAGAATTCCTGAAACGGCAATATCCAGTGAAGCAGAAGTGATTCCGCCAATTGCAGGACCGAAAATCCCGACAGGATTGATAACTGATAATTCCAAACCGTTGCCTTCTTTTTCGATGAATTCCCATGCGGATTTCTCAGCGACGGTTTTCGATTTGATGTAAGCCGGAAGTTCTGCATTCACATCCGTCCAGTCTTCCTCCGTGAAAATATGATCTTTGATATCTTTGCTGTAACCGACTGCCGCGAAAGAAGAGGTCAAAACCACTCTTTTCACACCTGCATCACGCGACGCTTTCAAAACGCGCAAAGCTCCGTCTCTCGCCGGAATGATGAGTTCATTTTCATCTTTCGGATCTTGCGCAGGGAAAGGTGAAGCAACATGAAGAACATAATCACAATCTTTCACGGCTTCATCCCAATTGTTGTCGCTTGTAAGATCTGCCTCTACAAATGAAAGGTGCGAAAAATCTGTGATTCCTCCTTCTTCCAATGCTTTGATGATGATGTCTTTTTTCGACAATGAACGAAGTGTTGTTTTCACTTCATATCCTTGCTGTAATAATTGCAGAACAGTATGAATTCCCAAAAATCCTGTTCCTCCCGTTACCAAAACTGTTGTTTTTGTATTTTCCATTTTTATTTAAATTTTATAATACAAAGTTGAGGATAATTTGGAGTGTGGATTTTGTTGTGGGGTTCAATTTTTGTTTGTTGTGGAGGCCAGAATATTTTATTTAATTATTTTATTTAATGTTGAGTCATTTATTGTTTTGCGAATATATTTTAACATTGCTTTGTTTTTTTCTACATCTTTTGGGTCTTTTAAATCTACTTTTGATGTAATTGTATAACTAATTTTTGATCCTCCTGTCATTTGTATATTACTATTAAGGTTAAGCTTCTTTAATTGAACAGAATTGTAATCCAGTTGAGAAATTTTATTTTTTTTAAATGTTACGTAACCAATATCAATAGTATCATTTGATAAGTTTCCATTTTGTGTCAAAAATTGAGTCGTCATTTTTAATTTTAAGCTATCAAGAATTGTGAAATCTCTAAAATTATTTCCAGTAGGTTCAATTTCTAAACTTCCAAAAAGATAGTCCTGATAATTAGATGTAAGATTTATATACTTATTTTCATTCATGTTTAAAATAATGGGAAATTTACTTTTATTATTATCGCCTATTCTTCTGTAATAATTTTGATTGTCTTCGGTTTTAACTTCTAAAATAAGATTTGCATCTAAAATTAATTCTGTTTGATTCCCTGTATTTTTATAAAATACAGGGATGATTATAGTATCATTATTATTGTTGTAATCAGGAGTTAGGAAGGAATAAAAAACTTCATGCTTAGTATTAAAGAACTGAAAATAAAAAGTTATAATTGAAAGTAAAATTGCTATAAAGGATAATGAATTACTTGAAAATAATACTTTCCAATCAAAATTTCTAATTTTATTTTTAATTCTTCTAATATAAGTTCTAATTCGCATAATTAAGAATTTATACCAAATTTAATGATTTCATATAAATAAAAAATCCCCCACGAAAAACCCGCGAGAGATAAAATATATGGAATCAATTCCAATCAGGAACGATGAAATTTTTAATTATTGAAAGCTGCAAAGGCACCTTCTGTAGCGGCGAAGAAATTGTCGTATAGTAAACCTGTATTTCCGACACGAATTTCATAAATATCTTCCTGAAGAGCTTTCACCAAATCATTCGCAACATCTGAAGCCGGAATTCCGTTTTCCAAACCACCAATTTCTGCAGAGAAATCTGTGGCAACCAATGGTGGCATTAATTCAAAAACTTTTACATTAGTATCTTTTGCCAGCTCGTATCTCAACAATTTTGTGTGAGAGTGAAGGGCAGCTTTTGAATCTGAATATGTAGGAAGATTTGCCCCCGGAACAAATCCTACAATTGACGAAACATTCACGATGGCAGCTTCATTCTGTTGTTTCAATAGAGGAAGGAATTTTTCTGAAAGTCTGATCGGCGCAAAGTAATTGGTTGTGAACTCTGCTACAGCTTTACTGTAAGCATCTCCGTCATTTGCAATATTGTAAACATAAGCATTTCCTGCATTGTTGATTAAAATATTCAATCCTCCGAAACTGGTTTTTACTTCTTCATACAACCTGTTGACATCATTTTCATCTGTAATATCCGCCTGAATTGTGAAAACATTCTCCAGATCTTTCGCTGCAGCATCTAATTTTTCTTTGTTTCTTCCTACGATGATGATTCTGTTGGCCGAGCTTAATGCTTTTGCGATTTCTAAACCGATTCCTGAACCTCCGCCAGTAATTAAAATTGTGTTGTCTGTTGTGTTCATAATAATTTGTTGTTTAAATTAAAGTAAATTTGTTTATTGTACTATTTGGTACAAAATAGAATAAAATTTTTTATTGCAGTATTTTAAGATTCATTTCAATAAGGGAATGAAGAGTTTCAGGAGAATGTTCCATTCTTCTTGTTACGTGAATTCCATTCCACAGATTAATTAGATGACAAGCCAGAATTTCCGGACTTTCCTGAGTCTTCAATCTTCCTTTTTCCTGAGCTTTTTTAATTGCTTCGAAAAAGATTTTCTGTAAACCTTTAAGTAATTCTGCGGTTAATTTCTTAATGTCCTGATCTTTTTCCGACAGCTGAACCAAGGCATTCCCCAAATAACATCCCCTTTCTGCATCGCAGTCTTTCACATGCGCAAGGTTTAAGAAAAACTGTCTTATAAATTCAATCTCGTCATCAGAATTTTCAATAGCCTGAACCATTTTCAGATTAAAATTTTCAGCAAACTGTTTAATTGACCGGAGATATAATTCCTGTTTTCCACCTTTAAAAGCCAGATAAAAACTTCCTTTCCCGATTCCCATGGCATTCAGCAATTCGTCTGCGGAAGCGGTGTCGTAGCCTTTATTTCTAAAAACTTCGGTCGCTTTTTGTATCGCTTCCTGCTCGTCGAATATTTTTGGTCTTCCTGCCATTTCTTTATTTTGATGAGACAAAGGTATATAATTGTACTATTTGGTACAAAATAAATTTTCAAATATCTTTAATAGTTTATGTCGATAATGTTCTGTTTTTCTACGTCAAAACATCAAAACTCATAAACAAAGCCGTTTCAGTGGAATCATTGTAGAGTTTTGTATTAATTCCCGTAAATTGAAATCCTGCCTTCCGGAAAAATTTTATCGCAGGATAATTGGTATTGCAAATTTCCGTTTCCACAATTCTGCACTGCAGTTCTTTGGCTTCACGGTTGATATTTTTGATCAGTAACCTTCCAAGATTCTGCCTCCGGAATTTTTCATTGATCCATATATTTTCAATAAAAAGACTGTTGTTTTTCAGTCTGTAATCGCAGATGATCCAGCCCGTCAGTTCCTCTTTTACATAAACGCCGAAAGAATGACCTTGCTGAATAATGGCATTTAAACGTTCAATATCATAAAAGTCTCGCTCCCGGATCTTTTTATAATATTGATTTTTTTCTCTCAGGATAAATTCAAAAGAATTTCCGGTTTCGATGGTTGAAACCACGAAAATTTTTTCAATTTCATAACCCTTGAAATCCTGATTTAAAAAGAGATTTTCTGTAAATGGAGCTAATCTTCGGATTTCCATCAGTTAGAATTTAGAATTCTGAGCATGAAATCTGCTTTTTGTGGCGTACAACAAGATCTGGATCATCACAAGAACAGAAATCACAATAATCCTTATCATGGCATTTTCCGAAAATCTTTCGCGGATCACTTCCATGTAATTGATCTTTTCAATGGTAAATTCCTTAAGCTGATCGATATTGGTAAAAGCATTTACCTTTCCGACTTCCGAATTGATTTCGGCTTCATTCAGCGTTGCTGCAACGTTGATAAGGTTGATATTGCTCATGAAAAGCCAACCGAACAGCAGTATTGAAATAAACAAAAGAAAAGGTCTGATAATTTTCATGAATAATGAGGGTTTTTGCTGGAACATGTATACATTTTGTGTTAATACCAAATGTAAAAAAAATCAACCGGAGAATCGCATTAAATTCACAAAATGTGTATGAAAGCTTTATCATTCAATATATTTTCCAGAATCAGCCCTTCAGTTTCTTATTCGATTGTAATATTATGACAGTAATGGTATTTTTCCGCGTACTTAGACCATATTTCGGTAGAAAGCTTACCTTTTAAAGCATGGTAACATTGTATTTGACCTTAGATTTCGGAGCTTTTACATCAAAAATATTTCATTAAATTTATAACTTACTCGCAAATTCAGTCAGGATTTCTTTGTTTTTTTGATCATAATTTTCACTAAACATGTCAAGTTTTTCATTTTTTTCTGATATTTCCTTAAGATCATTTCTGCCGGATAAATCCGCTATTCTTGACATGAAAAAATTTCCCTCAAAAATAAAGTCATTATAAGATTCTTTAAAGCGGCTGATCAGAAAACTTAATAGTTCTTTGTCATTTGGCATTGCAACAAGATCCAGCAATCCTAAATCACTATACTCTAATTTTTTTTGTGAAAGAAAATAAAGTC
Source organism: Chryseobacterium gambrini (assembly GCF_900156825.1). Classification (GTDB taxonomy): domain Bacteria; phylum Bacteroidota; class Bacteroidia; order Flavobacteriales; family Weeksellaceae; genus Chryseobacterium; species Chryseobacterium gambrini. The sequence continues at coordinate 17,339 of NZ_FTOV01000021.1, forward strand.
TTAATTTTTCTTTTTGATTGTCGTTTAGTTCAAATTTTCTTACAAAAGTATCTTTATCGCGATCATAAAAAGACATAAAATCACTTTCAGGAGAAAGTTCATAAGTTCCTTCCCATTTTGTGGGTTTTTGCAATGCACATTCTACAAGCCAATCTACTGTTTTAGCATGTTTTTCTTCTTCATTTTTAATTTTCAAAATATCCTGCATCTCAAGAATTCTCTTTTTATAAACAGAATATTCTTCTTTTTCTAATATTTTTGAGCCATACGATAAAGAATGGGTAGAATATCTGTCTTCTTTTTTCTCCTTATACAAAAAGGCCAATGTTAATTTTCCCTTTTCGTAGTATGCAGGAGCAGGGCAGGATATTTCCGAACTTGTGTATACTTCGATAATTTGACCGGACTTAATATTTCCGTGTAAAACATCGTATATTTTTAAAACAACAATTTCAGATTTAAACCAGTCATGTTCTTTTACTTTTTTGTTACTTTTTATATCTAAAACTTCACCATATACAATGTTTTCAGATTCAATGATTAATTTTCTTAATGGCATTGGAGAAATCGGATAAGCGAACAGGTTACAACTTAAAACGCTTAAAATCAGAAATAAGAATAATTTGGTTTTCATAATGGTAAATTTTATTTCTGATATAACGGTAAATTCAAAAAAAAATTTTGAAAAGCTATAACCAAATTTTCACCCAAAAGTAAGACTAAGTTTATCGATTCAAAAACGGAAAGTGCTTTTATCCACTTCAATTCTTAAAAGTCAAGATCTTTAGGAACTGTACTGATAAAGCTGTAAGCGATGTATTGCTCTATTTTTTACAGCTAAAGAACTGGGATTTCCGACCTTCCCATAAAATCAATGATCTTTTCATCTGATTTACTTGTTTTTCATTTTCAAGATAAGAAGATATTTTTTTTCTTGTATTCCCTTTAAAAGTTGAGAAAAATATTTTTCATTTCCGAGCATAATAAGGATGGCGGAACAAAAAAAATCATAATGCTAAAACCATATAAAAGAAAAGTTTGATCATCATTAAAAAGGATATTAATTGAAATTTTAATGCAGATGAACTCAATAGAAATCAAATTTAAATAAAATTTCACACATCAAAACTTTCAAAACCCTTAAATTTGTTGTCAATAAAAATTTTACTGGATGCTTAGGAAAATTTCGGTTGCGGCGGCTGCTTTTTTGTCCGTCCTTACAATCAATGCACAGAAGAACAAAAATTCTCAGTTGGAGAGACCAAAACTTGTAGTAGGTTTGGTTGTGGATCAGATGAGGTGGGATTATTTATACCGTTTTTATAACAAATACGGCAACGACGGCTTCAAAAGACTTTTAAATACAGGATATTCTTTAAATAACGTTCATATTCCCTATGTTCCTACCGTTACAGCTTTAGGGCACACTTGTATCTACACAGGTTCTGTTCCGGCAATTCATGGGATCGCAGGAAACGACTGGACGGATAAGGAAACAGGGCAAAATGTCTACTGTACCACAGATGAAAGTGTAAAACCTGTAGGAACAGCCAATGCTAAAGTAGGAAGTCATTCTCCGAAAAATCTCTGGTCTACCACAGTTACGGATGAGCTGAGACTTGCCACCAACTTTCAGGGAAAAGTAATCGGCGTTTCTTTAAAAGACAGAGCTTCCATTTTACCGGCAGGACACACACCGAACGGAGCGTTCTGGTTTGATGATTCTACCGGAGACTTTATCACAAGTTCCTGGTATATGAATGATCTTCCGCAGTGGGTAAAAACCTTTAATTCTCAGGATTTACCGGATAAATTGGTTGCCAACGGCTGGAATACCTTACTTCCGATCGATCAGTACACAGAAAGTTCTCCGGATAATTCTTCATGGGAAGGATTGTTGGGAAGTGCCAAAACTCCTACGTTTCCTTACAGTAATTTAGCAGCAGATTATCAGGCTAAAAAAGACAATATCCGTTATACACCATTTGGAAATACACTGACACTGAAATTAGCTGAAGCAGCAGTGGAAGGCGAAAAATTAGGAGGAGACGACGTAGTGGATATGTTAGCCATCAATTTGGCATCGACGGATTATGCAGGGCATAAATTTGGTCCGAATTCTATCGAAGTGGAAGATGTCTATTTACGACTTGATAAAGATTTAGCCCAGTTTTTCAATTATCTGGATTCTAAAGTAGGAAAGGGACAGTACACCGTTTTTCTTTCGGCAGATCATGGCGGTGCGCATTCTGTAGGCTTTTTACAGGAACATAAGATCACCACAGGTTTCTTCGGAGACGGAATGGATAAAAACGTCAATCTTAAGTTAAAAGAAAAATTCGGGGTTGATAAACTGATCAATGCAGTGGATAATTACCAGATTTATTTCGACAGGAAATTACTCAAAGAAAATAATATTAAATTAGAAGACGTTGTAGATTTCACAGTAAAAGAAATTGAAAGTGATCCTTCAGATTTATACGCTGTTCCGGTAAATAAAGTTTCAGAATCTTCTATTCCTGAGCCGATTAAACAAAGAATCATCAACGGAATCAACAGACAGAGAAGTGGTGATATTCAGTTGATTTCACACGACTCCATGCTTCCTCCGTATTCAAAAACAGGGACAACGCACAGTGTATGGAATTCTTACGACTCGCATATTCCTTTAATATTTATGGGATGGGGAATTCAGCATGGTGAAAGCAATAAAGCGTACTTCATGACAGATATTGCACCTACCGTTTCTTCATTGCTTAAAATTCAGTTTCCAAGCGGAAATGTAGGAAATCCGATTACGGAAGTGATTGGAAAATAGTACTTTCCTGTAAAGATAAATGATAAAATCCTTAACCAAAAAGTTAAGGATTTTTTTGTTTTTAAACATAAATTTTACTGTTGTCGATCTTTACAATATTCTGCTGTTCCATTTTTTTTATAGCGCGGATTACGGTTTCTATCCGCATTCCTGTGAGCGATGCTAATTGCTGTCTTGTATAAGGAATTACAAAGGAGAATTGTTCTTCAAAACCAAAATGCGCTTTTACATGAGACATAATAAGAGTAAGCTTTGTAATCGGATCTCTGAAAGAAAAGGGTGCAGCAGTGATGTGCCTGTACCGCATACGGTCTGCGGTGTAAGAATACACAGAAAGCAGAAGTTCAGGTTTTTCTAATAAAAGTTTTAAGAATTTGCTTTTTTCAAGCCTGATGATTTCACAATCTGTAATCGCAACTCCGTTTACAGCATACTTTTTATTGTGGAAAATATACGTTTCGGCAAGACAATGACCATCGAAAGGAATCCCGTGAATGAATTCTTTGCCGTCTTCCAGAAAGCTGCTCAGCTTTACCGTTCCGGTTTTTATCTGCAGATAATATTTGGGAGTGCTTTCTTCTTTAAAAATATAATCGCCGGAATCATAGTGTTGCAGTTCAGCGCCATGAGAAAACAGGAGGTTTTCACAAATGATCATAAGTCTTAATTATTAATTTGATCTAAAATTAACAATTTGAAAGGGGGATTAAAAATTTATTAATACCACATAGATGCCTTACAGATGCCTTATTTTAAGAGATGAATCAGCAGTATTTTAAGCATTTTCATTAGATATTAAAAACTTTATAAATGAAAAACCCGCAGATTATTCCGCGGGTTGTAGATTATCGTTTATATTATTCTTCCTCTTGGTTCAGATCGTCTTCATCATCTTCATACTGTTCGAGAAAATAAGTGAACGTGAAGTCTTCCGTTTCTTCCTCAGCGTCTTCAAGCGTGAGAAGAAGATCTTCAAAAATTTCAAGCTGATCGACCGTCATATTTACAAATTCAATATGAAGAGGCATTTCCAGTTCTCCTGTAATCACATCAGAAAGCGCATCCAGATTATCTCCGAAATGTTCAGGAAGTTTGATCTTTTCTTTCAGTTGGGCATAGAAATCTTCATAATCTCCGATGTCCGTAAAATCTATATATATTGTACTCATAACTTTATTTTTAATTTTAAACCAATGACCAACAACTACTGTTTCTCAAAACTCTTATAATGGTTTTTCGTAAGATAAACATCGCCGTCTTTCGTGAAAACAATCCGGTCTGCATTTCTGTTTCCACAATGATAGTTCACATCGGCTTCAAAATACTTTTCTCCTTCAGGTAACGTTCTTTCCCTGTTGCTGAACTTATCTCCGCCAATTGCTTTTCCCGGCAAAACCTCACACAGATTTCCTTTGGCTGGATTCCAGCCCATCTTTCTCGCTTCATTTTTGGTGATGTAATACTCCGGAAGCTGATGATTTTTTTTAACGTAAGCAATAACCTTTTTTTCTTCTGTCAACTGATCAATAGATTCCTGACTCGAATATGCCGAACCCGAAATCTCAGAACTGCTGTATTCAATTCTTGGATTTTTCGAAGAATTTTCCTTTTTATCCGCAATGAAGTTATTATAAACGTACATTACAGACATCCCGAAAAGAAGCCCTAAACAAATGAAAAAGACAGATCTTATTTTACCATTCATAGTATTAAATTAAAAAATGTAACAATAAGTTTGTTTAAACTTTTATTAAACCGCAAAAGTAACAAAAGACAATCTTAAAGCGAATTTCTATAATAATCAAAGCGCTCAAAAGAATAAAAATCAAAGATTTTTAAAAACTATTGTGAACTTTTTCATTTATAATGATCAACTTTAAATAAAAGTTTAGTTCATCTTTTGTCACTTTTACGGTTAATTCTGAAATAGTTTTAACAACTTTAATGTACCAATCTAACAATGTAACAATTCATTGTTACATTGTTAGACTGATATATTGTTAAATTAATTAGCTCTCCAGTCTTCCGGAATATCGCAGATCGGGATCGGAACCATTTTATGTTTTGCCGCTTTATGCATTCTGTCGAAAATCTGGAAAACTTCTTTGTCTCTGCCTTCGTAATCTTCTGCTGTTTTTGTTCCGTATTCTTTCTGAATTTTTTCCAGTTCAGGATAGGTTGCCCCGATTTGGTCTTCGTCCGTTCTTTCTGCATCCCAAAGTCCGTCCGTAGGAATTGCATTCTGAATGCTTTCAATTAAATTTAAAGCTCTAGCTAATTCGTAAACTTCCGTTTTATAAAGATCCGCGATTGGAGAAACATCTACACCGCCGTCGCCGTATTTGGTGTAGAAACCAATTCCGAAATCTTCCACTTTATTTCCTGTTCCGCACACTAAAAGTCCGTGAAGCTGACCGAAATAATATAAATTAAGCATTCTGAAACGTGATCTTGTATTCGCAAGAGCCAGATTGTTATTGGGATTTCCTTCTGAATGTGCGCTGACAATATTTTCAAAACTTTCGAAAACAGGAGTTAAGTTAACGGTTTCTGATTTTACGTTTGGAAATTTCTTTTTCAGATCCTCAATATGATCCTTCGCTCTGTTTACCTGATCGGCTTTTTGACGGATCGGCATTTCCAGCGCAAGAACTTCAAGCCCTGTCATCGCACAAAGAGTAGAAACGACACCCGAATCCACACCTCCCGAAACTCCGATTACATATCCGTTTACTTTTGCTTTTACGGCATAATCTTTCAGCCAGTTTACAATATGATCTATAACTTTTTGTGTCTGCATTGTTTATATTTTTTGTCTGTTTTTGTGTAAAGAAATTCAAAATTAAAAATTCTGAATGTTTATTTGATGTAATTTTGATGTTGAAGCTCATACCAGAAGCAAATTCCGTCCGGTTCGGTGAATTCGCCGGTTTTTTCAAAGCCTAATTTTCTTAAAATATAATTGGAACCTTCGTTTTCAGAATGAGCGTGAGCATAAATGGTTTCAGCTTTCAGATCGTTAAATCCAAAATCAAGCGAAGCTTTTGCCGATTCCAGCGCATAGCCTTTTCCCCAGTATTCCGGGATGAAACGATATCCGAGATCATAAATATTATTGTAACCGTTTATTTCCTGAGTAATAAATTTCAATCCGCTCCAACCGATCAGCAGTCCGCTTTCTTTTTCAATTACAGCGAGTCTTCCGACACCGTTATCAAGATATTGCTGCTGAATCATTTTAATTACATTTTCAGATTCGGTGATGTCGGAAAGAGGAGGCATTCCGATGTATTTCATCACTTCAGGATCGGAGTCGAGGAGAAACAGGCGTTCTGCATCTGTTTCTTCAAATTTTCTCAGAATAAGTCTTTGTGTTTCTAAATACATAAAATTACTGTTGCTGAAATCCGAAAATCGTTACATTGGCTGCTCCTTTTTTAATGTCTGTTTCCTTGATCGGATTTTTCATCACGTTTAAGGTTTCCAGATTGATATTTGCGGAAATATCCAGTTTTTGAATCTGATTATGCTCAAGATTTAGCTTTTTAAGATATTTAAGCGAGCTTAGATCAATGGTCTTTATTTTATTTAAAGATACGGTTAATTGATCAATTCTGGGCGTTGTTTTCAGCGAAATATTTTCAATCTGATTGTTGTCGAGATACAGTGAAGCCAGAATTTTTAGATTTTCTGCCTTAAAATTTAAAATTTTACATCCTGTACACGAAAAAAGCTGCAGATGATCCAAATTTTTCAGAGAAAGATTTACAATGCTGTTGTCGTCCAGTACGATCATTTTTGCATTTTTAAAATAGGGAAGATCTTCTGCATTTGTAATGCCTTTATTCACTAAAAATAAATTTTCAATTCTGTCGGCTTCAAACTGATTCATTTTTCCGTCTTTGTTCAGATCAAAATTTTCAATCACAGCTTTTTCAAGATTTTTATCCTTAAAAATAAGACTTTGACTATAGAAACAGGATACAGAGAAAATAAGAATGAGGATCGGAATTATTTTATTTTTCATCAGTACATTATGTTTAAATCCGTATTTTTGTACACTTAAATTTCATGTAAAAGTATGAAGATTTTCAGAATTACTGCACTTTCTTTAGTATTAATTTTAGGATTGAATTCCTGCAAAAAAGAATCTCAGAATCAATGGAACGTAGAAATTACAAGTCCGGCGGAAAAAGTAGAAATTACAGATATTTCCAAAGAACTTTACGATCCGAATGTTTCGTCGGAAAGTTTTAAAGCTAAATTTCCTTGGTTTCAGGGAACGGTAAGCGATGCAGATTTTGCCAAAAGAAGAGCAGATCCTGAAGAAATTAAAATTTACAAGGAGGCTACTTCAAAAATAGATCAGAAAAAACTGCAGACCGATCTTCAGGATTTGTTTTCGCACATTAAGTTTTATTTTCCTTCCTTTAAAAGTCCGAAAGTATTTTTATTTTCATCGGCTTTGCAGATGGTTCAGGATCCTATTTTTTATGATGCGAAGGGAAATCAGCTTTTTATTGATATGACAGGCTTTATGGGAGACGGAAACCCCAATTATAAAGGGCTGGAAATGTACTTCCAGAAATCCATGAACCCGAATAATATTGTTCCGAAAGTGGCGCAGATTTTCGCGGAAGGTTTTGTGAAAGAATCTCCGGATCATCAGAAATTTATCGATATGATGATTCTCAACGGTAAAATCATGATTCTTAAAGACGCTTTTTTACCCACATATCCGGAATATCTGAAAATGAACTACACCCAGAAGCAGTATGAATGGGCAGTCTCCAACGAAGCTAACATCTGGAATTATTTCGTGGAAAATAATATCATCTTTGGGGATGATCATAGACTGGAAGACCGTTTTATCGCTCCGGGACCATTCTCTAAATTTTATACGGAAATTGATAACGAATCTTCTCCGCAGATTGCCATTTTCACAGGATGGCAGATCTGTAAAGAATATCTGAAACAGAAACCTGAAACCAAACTTCAGGATTTCCTAGGATTGGATGCAACCGTGATCTTTAATCAGTCCGGCTATAAACCGAAAGTAAAATAATACGCTGAATGTAAAATATTTGGCAAACAATATACAGTAGAATAAATAGAAAATTATGAGAAAAACTCAGATTACGATAGATGTAGAACTGGATGAAAACCACATTCCGGAAAACATCACCTGGAACGCACAGGATGGAGGAATTGAAAAAGAAGAAACAAAAGCAACCATGATCTCCGTTTGGGACGAAAAAAATATGGAAGCTTTGAGAATTGATCTCTGGACAAAAGAAATGCCGGTGGATCAGATGAAAATGTTCATTCATCAGGTGCTTGTTTCTATGGGAAATACCTACCAAAGAGCAACAGGTGAAGAAGATGTGGCACAATGGTTGGAGCAGATGGCAGAAGAGTTCGCAGTAAAATCGGCGATAAAAATGTAAAAAAGCGGGATGAGGGAAGTCTGATGTTGGAAGTATATAAAGGCATCCCGCTTCCATCATCCCGCTTCAAATCAAAAATATAAAACAATGAATTTTAATACAAAAGTAATACACGGAGGACAGCATCATGAATCTGCAACAGGTTCTGTGAATGTACCTGTATTTTTAACGTCTACCTTCGCACAAAAAAGTCCGGGAATACATTCTGGTTACGAATATTCCAGAGCGGCAAACCCTACAAGACAGGCTTTGGAAGACTCTTTGGCAAGCATTGAGAACGGAGCGAGAGGTTTGGCTTTCGGTTCCGGTTTGGCTGCAATCGACTGTGTTTTAAAATTATTAAATCCGGGAGACGAAGTGGTTGCAGTAGACGATTTGTACGGAGGAACATACAGAATGTTCACCAGACTTTTCGAAAAATATCAGTTGAAATTTACCTTCGTGAATTTTGATGATGTTTCTAAAATCAATGACGTTATTACAGATAAAACAAAATTAATCTGGGTAGAAACGCCAACCAATCCTTTAATGAAACTGGTTGACATTAAAGCAGTTGTTGAAGTGGCAAAAGGAAAAGATATTCTGGTTGCAGTGGATAACACTTTTGCAACGCCTTATCTTCAGAGACCGATTGATCTGGGAGCCGATATCGTTATGCACTCCGCAACAAAATACTTGGGAGGTCACTCCGATGTTATTGCGGGAGCCTTAGTGGCTAAAGATGCAGAACTGGGAGAAAAACTTCACTTCATTCAGTTTGCAAGCGGAGGAATTTTAGGACCTCACGATTCTTATTTGGTGTTGAGAGGAATCAAAACACTGGCTTTAAGAGTTCAGAGACATTCTGAAAACGGAATGGCTGTTGCAAAATACCTTGAATCTCATCCTGCTGTAGATCAGGTAATTTATCCGGGATTAGAATCTCATCCGCAACACGAACTGGCAAAATCTCAGATGAAAGATTTTGGAGGAATGGTTTCCTTCACTTTCAAATCAGGGAAAAAAGAAGATGCCATCAGATTTTTAGAAAGAGTAAAAGTATTCACTTTAGCCGAATCTTTGGGTGGAGTAGAATCTCTTGCCAATCATCCTGCTTTAATGACTCATGCTTCCATTCCTGCAGAAAAACGTGCAGAATTGGGAATTACAGACGATTTGGTTCGTTTAAGCGTAGGAATCGAAGATGCAGAAGATCTTATCGCAGATCTGGAAAGAGCTTTTTCTTAGTTAAAAAATAATTTATAACACTTTGCCATTCTGTGTAGAACGAATTGGAGTAAAGAATCTAAATAGAATTTATTTAAATTTTTGGAGCTATTTCCCGCTTTCCACTATATCTTTTGCTACGCTTTGCTTCACAAAAGGATGCCGTTGCAATCGTGGCTAGGATTGTAGTCAATTCTTTCAGTATTTGAAAAATACGATCAAAGTTTGTCATCATGAAAGGATCTTTAGATAGTATTAGAAAGTCGTTTGAAAAAATTAGAGCCAAGATTCCTGCGGAATGACAAACGTTGGAATAGAAATTCAAAAATTTATTAAAAAAGATTCTTCCTAACGTCAGAATGACAGAGTGTTGAACAACATTTTAAAATAAAAACATAATGAGAAAGATCCAGATTTTATTCCTGTTAATGGTAAGCCAGATTGCTTTTTCTCAGGTTAAAAATACCGACGAACTGTACAAAACGGCGAAAAAATTAGACAGTCTGATTTTCGATGTCGGATTCAATAAATGCGATCTTTCTCATTATGATTCTATCGTAAGCGAAGACTTGGAATTCTATCACGATAAAGGCGGAATTACTTCCGGAAAAGAAGCCTTCAAAGCCTCCATTAAAAACAATATTTGTGGCGGAACCAATAAAGTGAAACGCGAACTGATTCCAAATTCCATGAAAGTATATCCTTTGTACAACAATAATGCTCTGTATGCTTTCATTCAGGAAGGAGAACATGATTTTGCCGAATTTTACAACGGAAAATGGAACAAGGGAAGCCGTGCAAAATTTACCATTCTCTGGATTCTGGACGGAAAAGACTGGAAAATGAAGCGCGTTCTCAGCTACGACCATCATTTATAATCTACTTTGTTAAAGCTTTATGAAGTTTTTTTGTGCTTTGACAAAGTTTTAAACTCCCATTATGACAAGAAAAGCCCAACTTGCAGATGTACAGCAGTTATCTGAACTGTTCGATCAGTACAGGATCTTTTATCATAAAGATTCCGATATTCCTGCTGCGGAAAAATTTTTAACAGAAAGAATTGAAAATAACGATTCCGAAATTTTTGTTGCCGAAAATGAAGGGAAATTAGTCGGTTTTGTTCAGTTGTATCCGTTATTTTCCTCCACAAGAATGAAAAGATACTGGCTTTTGAATGATTTGTATGTGAATGAAAATTATCGTGGAAAAGGATTTTCAAAACAACTGATTGAAGCATCCAAAGAACTTGCAAAATCAACCGATGCCGCCGGAATTCTTCTTGAAACCGGAAAATCCAATGATATCGGAAACAAACTTTACCCAAGATGCGGATTCGAAATCTACGATGAAGTGAATTTTTACGAATGGAAGATTTTATAACGTAACAACTTACCAGTGTAACAGTTTACGAAATCTTAATTGTTACTAAAATATTACTCATTACCAATTACTTATTATTCATTATATATGACTGATTTTCAAAAATACGTTCAAAGATATTTAGACTTGATTCCCTCAGAAAACTGGCTGGAAGAACTGAAAAAATCCGGAGAAAAAACTGTAGGAATTTATTCTGAACTTTCAGAAGAACAATCTCTTTTTGCTTACGCCGAAGGAAAATGGACGCTGAAAGAACTCCTTCTGCATTTATCCGATACCGAAAGAATCTTTCAGTACAGAATATTGGCTTTTGCGAGAGGCGACCAAAATGAATTGCCGGGTTTTGATGAGGAATTATATGCGAAACAGTCTTTCGCGAATGAAAGAACACTGAGTTCACTGTTGGAAGAATATCAACTGATCAGAAAATCTTCTCAGATTCTGTTGGAAACTGCAAATTCCGAAGCCTTAAAAAATGTAGGAACTGCCAATGGAAACCAAATTTCTGCCGAAACCATAGGGAAATTGATTGTTGGTCACAATATTCATCATCTGAATATTATTGAGGAAAGATATTTGCCGAAGTTGTAAAGTTTTTTAATTTTATGTCATTGCGAGGAGCGAAGCGACGAAGCAATCTCATAATTTTAAAGATGAACACAAATGAAACCAGGCTTTGTTTATATTATGACCAATAAAAATAATACGGTTCTTTACACTGGGGTAACATCAACTTTACCAAAAAGAATTTATCAGCATAAAGAAAAGATTTTTGAACTAAGCTTTACATCTAAATATAATATTGACAAACTTGTCTATTGGGAATCATTTCAGGAAATAGGAGATGCTATTTTTAGAGAAAAACAAATTAAAGCAGGTTCGAGACAGAAAAAAATTGATTTAATAAATTCAATTAATCCGGAGTGGAGAGATTTGACAGAAGATATTAAAGATATTCTCAATCCTTTTTGAGATTGCTTCGTCGCTTCGCTCCTCGCAATGACAGAAAACAATGGAAAAAATAATAGAAATTTTAAAATCCGGCGGCACAATTCTTTACCCAACAGACACCATTTGGGGAATCGGTTGTGATGCTACCAATATAGAAGCTGTCAATAAAATTTTTGACATCAAAAAACGTGAAAAAAACAAATCCATGATCATCTTGGTGGAATCTGAAAAGAGATTACAGGATTTGGTAGATGTTCCGGAAATGGCTTGGGAAATTATTGATCTGAGCGAAAAGCCCGTAACAATTGTTTATGAAAACCCGAGAGGATTGCCAAAAGAATTGTTGGCTGAAGACGGAAGCATTGGAATCCGTCTGGTAAAAAACGACTTCTGCAAAAAACTGATTACAAAACTCAACAAACCTTTGGTTTCTACTTCCGCCAATTTCAGCGGTGAAAAAAGTCCATTAAAATTCTCGGATATTTCTCCTGAAATGATTGATCTTGTAGACTATGCAGTAGAAGAAGACCGCGAAAAAGTTTCAAAATATTCGGGCTCATCGGTAATAAAAGTCTGGAGTGACAACAGGATAAAAATTCTGAGAGAATAATCGACCTTTATCATATATTTTAAAGTCTTATTCATCCGCATCGGCAGGATTTCTTTTTTTAGTTTTATCTTTGCAGAACTTCAATTTTAAAACAATTGCGATGGATCATCAAAAGTTTGCTGAAGAATGGATTAAAGCATGGAATTCGAATGATCTGGATATTATTTTATCTCATTATTCGGATGATATAGAGATCGTGACGCCGATGATAAAATTAGCAGCAGGAGGAGAAGAAAGTTCTTTAAAAGGAAAATCTGCTGTTCGCGGATATTGGAAGACAGCATTGGAAAAATATCCTGATCTTCACTTCGAACTTATAAAATCTACGGAAGGAGTAGATTCTGTGGCTTTGTTTTACAAATCCATTATGGATAAACATGCGGTCGAAGTGATGTTTTTTAATGAAGACGGAAAAATTAATAAAATGTATGCTCATTACGATTAATGAACGGCATTAGCGTATTAGAAAATGAAAATTAACCTTACTCAAAATAAAAATTTAAAACTTTTCAAAATTATTTCGGAGGTTGCAGCCCGAAACAACCAGTCTGTGTATGTCGTCGGAGGCTACGTACGCGATCTTTTGATGAAAAGAAAAGCATCAACGGATATTGATTTTGTGACCGAACAAAGTGGTATCGAGCTTGCCCAAAACGTAGGAAAAGAAATTGATCCGAAAATGAAAGTTTCGGTTTTCAAAACCTACGGTACAGCGATGATCAAATACAAAGATCTTGAGCTTGAATTCGTAGGCGCAAGAAAAGAAAGTTATACCGAAAACAGCCGGAAACCGGAAGTGGAAGGCGGAACCATTGAAGACGACCAGAAAAGAAGGGATTTTACGGTGAATGCAATGGCAATTTCGTTAAATCAGGATAATTTTGGTGAACTAATCGATCCCTTCAATGGAGTAGATGATCTGGAAAAAGGAATTTTAAGAACGCCTCTGGAACCTGCACAAACCTATTCTGATGATCCTTTGAGGATGATGAGAGCCATCCGTTTTGCTTCTACGCTTCAGTTTCAGATCGAAGAAAATTCTTTGGAAGCCATTAAGCAGGAAGCCGAAAGAATAAAAATTGTTTCGATGGAAAGAATCATGGTGGAATTTAATAAAATCATGCTTTCCAAAAAGCCATCTATTGGTCTGAAATTAATGGAACAGACGGGTCTGATGAAATTAATTATTCCTGAACTGATTGATCTGAAAGGAGTAGAAGAAGTGGAAGGACAAACCCATAAAGACAATTTTTACCATACTTTGGAAGTGGTAGACAATATTTCTGAAAACACGGAAAATTTGTGGCTTCGTTGGTCTGCATTGCTTCACGACATCGGAAAAGCACCGACCAAAAAATTCGTTGAAGGAACAGGATGGACATTCCATGGACATGAGTTTCTAGGCTCAAAAATGGTAAAAACATTATTCCAGAGACTGAAACTGCCTTTAGGTCCGGACATGAAATATGTTCAGAAGATGGTAAAACTTTCGTCTCGACCGATTGCTCTGATTACCGATGATGCTTCGGATTCTGCGTTGCGAAGATTACTGTTTGATGCAGGAGAAAATATGGAAGATCTGTTTACCCTTTGTAAAGCCGATATTACAACCAAAAATTCTAAAAAGCAGGAGAAATTCAAGAAAAATTTTGAATATGTTGCTGTTAAGATTAAAGAAGTTGAAGAAAAAGATCAGGTAAGAAATTTCCAGCCGCCGATTTCAGGAGAAGAAATTATGGCAATGTTTAACCTGAAACCAGGTCGCGAGATCGGAATTTTAAAGGAAAAAGTAAAAGAAGCCATCCTGGAAGGAGAAATTGGAAACGACAGCGAGGAAGCGAGAACTTTTGTGATTGCGGAAGCGGAAAAACTGGGATTAACACTCGCCTAAATGTTTTTCGGGACATTTGATTATATTATTTTAGTATTAATTTTCCTTGTCAACATTGTTGTCTGAAAGTTTAAAATGATTAGAAAACGCAACTGGATTTTATATCTGGTTGCGTTTTTATTTTTTGGATTTGTTATTCCGCTTTTATCTGTTGAGTTTGAAATTGAAAAAGCGACAAAAGATCAGCCAATTGTTGATAATTTCACGCTTTTATATACCTATTTCAGATTTCCGGTTTGGTGGTTTGTGGGTATTCTTCAATTTCTTATTTTAAGAAAATTTATTAACTGAGTATTTTAAGCATAAGTTTATTTCTTTGTATCGTATAAAAGAAATGATAAACATTCAATTCTTACTATAGCAAAGACCTTAAAAGATTACGGCGGAGCTGAAAGCTCCGCCGTAATCTTTTAATATTATTTCAAAAAAAATTAATTCACATAAGCGGCATTAGATCCGATGCCTGTTACGAATTTTTTCAGAACTGTTCCTGAAGTGTTATATACTGTAACTTCTGCTGGAGCGGTAAAACCTTTTACATCAGATGCAAAGATTTTTCCGTCTTTTACAGAGAAACCATACAGCGTAAAATATTGCCCTCCGTCTACAAAATTGATAAGAGGGGCAGAAGGAGCTGTTGTTGCATTCATATCCATTGTGTAAATCTTGTTAGAAGAGGTGAAGTAATATTTTCCTCCATCAATTTCAAGATTTCTTGCATTGGCGATACCGGTTAAAGTTGTAGTTTTTGTAATCGTTCCTGCAGGAGAAATTTCGTAGATATAAGAATTAGATGTTCCCGAAGCAATTACATATACATTGTTATTATAACTGATGGTTTTTTCGATCTCACCGTTAGGAACAGCAACCGTGTTGATGATCTCGTTGGTTGAAGTATTGATTCTCGTAAGCGTACTTCCATAGCTGTAAGTAGCATTCTGCACAAATACCGTTCCTCCTGCTTCTACCACTCTTTCCGCTGTAGAAGTTGACGCGAAAGAAATTTTCTTCACAAAAGAAAGATCAGAAAGCTTGTAAACATTCACATATTTTCCTCCGTTATACTTATCGTTAGAAACATAAAGATTTCCGTTGCTGATCGTCATGTATCTCGGATTATCCAGTTGTGCTGTAATTTCTCCGGTTTTTTTGAAATTATAACGGTTAACAACCTGTACTTTATTAGAATTGTTCAGAAGCAGAAAAGCTCTGTCATCGCTGAAAGTGATGGTCTGTAAAACATCGCCCAGATTTTCGTTATTGTTTTTTTTGTAAATATTGTTTTCCAATACAGAAAGATCTTTAGAAATAAAAGAAACACTCGCTGTAGGTGTTCCGAAGTTTCCTTCATTCGCAATAAAATATCCGTTTTCATAATCACCTCGCGACGGCATTACATATTCATCATCACTACATGAAACATTAATCACGAGGATTAAAGCCAGTAAAAGCTGAAAAAGTCTGTTGAATTTCATAATATAATAATTGATTTTAAAAATTTAAGTTGATGTAAAAGCTGTAGTTTCTTTTAGGTAAAGGATAATAAGCCATCGTTTCATAGATCTCGTCGGTAATATTATTTATCCTCAATCCCAAAGTATACTTTTTGGCAACCGTTACAGACAATCCTGCATTTAGGACGAAATACGGTTTTATAAGATATTCGTTGTTCTCATCAGAAGTAGTAAAAGTCTTACCCGTAAACATTCCCTGAATATACAGATTCATGAATTTATACTGGTAATCTGCATTCCCGAAAACCTTATGAGGAGGAACATACATCAGCTGATTTTTCGTTTCAAGATCTACAGATCTCGTGTAGCTGTATCCTGTGTTTATTTTTAAAGAATGTTCTTTCGAAAACTTGTGCTGAAATCCAATTTTAGACTCAAGACCATAAGATTCAACATTTCTTACGTTTCTTGGAGACCAATATCCCATAGAAGTGGGAATCCATTGGATCATATCCTTTATTTTCATGTAATAAGGTGTGAAGCTCAACATGAATTTTCCGAACGTCAATTCGTGGTTCATTTCAGTCTGCAAAGACGTTTCTGCCTTCAGATCCAAATTTCCGCCCGGATTCCAGTAAAGATCATTAAAAGAAGGAAATCTGAAATTCTTTGAAAAACTTGTCCCTAAACTGTACCAGTCAGAAACCTTCCATTTGCCTGAAAAAGAATACAGTAAAGGCGATTCTATATTTTCGATAAAATCCTTCTTGATTCCGGCTTCCAGTCTCAGCTTCTGGGTAGGGAAATATCTCAACAATCCTGCAACAGAATAAATATTTCTCTTTACATCCTCAATTCCGGATTGATAGCCCTCTCCTCTATTGATCTGAAACTCCCCGATAATATTGACATTCAGTTTAGGCGTGATGAAATAATTGAAATCATCTTTAAAAATCAGATTTTTCCCCGTTCCACCACTGGTTTTGGGAGCATCAAAAACTCCGAAATACTGGAAATTTTCTTCCGTGTAAGCCGCTTTCAGGCTGTTTGAGATCGATTTTAAATTCACATCATGGGTAAGAAGACTGCGGAAAGTCTGCGCTGCATACTTCGTGCGGTTGCCGTTTTCCGTAAAGATTGGATAATTCTGTTCCGCGTCATACAACTGGCTTTGCCAAGAAATGTTCTGATTTCGGGCAATTTTATAGCTAAAACCTATGTTCGCTGTACCGTTAAAATATTTACCGTTTCGGTTGATATACTGCTTTTCAGGAACCTCATAATTATTTTGACTGATGAAATAATTTCCTGATGCCTTAAAACTGAAATCTGAATTACTGAAAGAAGTTTTAAAATAATTCTGGAACGTCTCATAAGAAGCCACTTCACTATGTAAAGTCGCATGAAAACCCTCATTAAATTTCAGTTCATTGTTAAGGTGAATACTTCCTCCGATTGCGCCGCTTCCGTAAACCACACTTCCGCCGCCGGCTTTCACTTCAAGCGCATCGTAGCCGAAAATCGCGATATTGTTAACATCTCCCTGTCCTAAAAAAATAGAATTGATGTTGATTCCATTCCACACAAAAGCAGTCTGCTGCGCCGTTGTTCCCCTGAAAGAAGGCGAAGAAACCGCACCGCGTCCATTTTCCTTAATATAAACAGGAGACTGAAAACGCAGCGTCTCAGAAAGATTGGCAGAATTTTTTTCAATGTCTTTGGGAGTAATTGTAGTAACCGGATGAAAAAGTTTAACCTTATTCATCTGATTGTCAAAAACATAAACGGTGTCAATAGTTTTCTCCTGCGCGTAAAGAAAACAACCGTATGATGCAAAAAGCAGTACTAAAGATCTTTTTAATGCCATTCCTATTTTACTTTTCCTCCGAAAGCAATGTTTTTAAGATTACATTTTGGCAGGTCTCCTGACTTTCGCTTTCTACACCTTCCCGTTTTCACAGTGGTTTTATCGTAGAAATCTTATATGCGATTTACAGTTGCGGGGACAGTTTGGGATTTTCGCCCAATTCCCTTTTCATTCCAAATTAATGGAAACCAAAATTTTTGCAAAGATAACTTTTTTAATTTATTGACAAAAAAAATAGCCGTTAAGTATCTTTTTAATAAAACAATGATTTGTTGCATTACATACGAAAAACAATTTCAGGAGCTTTTTCCAGCTTTCGCTACTCGCTTTTTTTGGATTCGGCGGCGGCTTTTGCCGCCGCCGAATCCAAAAAAGAGCTCAGACATGCCGCTCAATCTGGGCTAGGAAAATAAAACCGCAGAAAATAAACAGTTTTATAAAACTCAGATTCTATTGAAAAATAAATAATCATTTTCAGCCAGAATTATTTAAAATGTATTAAAATCTTACTTTAAGTTTCTTTAAACTCATTTTAAATTTAGCCGCAAGAAAGACAAAAGACTTTATTGAATTTATTTAAGTATTTCAAAAGTCTGCAAAGAGAAAAAATCTCTGATTTTTTTAACTTATGTGCTCTTTTTTTTCCATTTCAAGGATTAAACTTAAAAAACTAAAGTGTTTAAATCTTTTGCATCTTTTGTGGTAAAAAGCATAAACAAGTTTTTTAATTACTTTAAAATAAGCATCACTAAGGAAGAAAATCAAAGATTTTCAAAAACTAATGGGTTCTTCTATTTTAAATACGCATCATTCAAAATCTTATGTGATGAAAGAAAGTCCCTTTTTAAAAAACTTTCCCTTAAATAAAAATCTAATCTGAATTCTTATTTACTATTATTTAAACATTTTAACTATAAAAAAGTACCGTCAAAATAAAACGGCAGAAGATCCTTAATAGAATGTACCTTCACCACCTCATCATTCAGATTAGAAAAATAAAGTTCAATATTTTCATTCTGCTTCGTTTCATATTCTATAATGCTCTGTCTGCACGATCCGCATGGCGGAATCGGTGGATTTTTCTCAGAAAACTCCTTCGGTCCGCCTACAATAAAGATTTTCTTTATTTTTTCAGACGGAAAATTTGCCCCGATCCAGAAAAGAGCAGTCCTTTCCGCGCAAAGTCCCGAAGGATACGCCGCATTCTCCTGATTGTTTCCTGTATAGATCTCTCCGTTTTCCAGAAGCACAGAACAGCCAACCAGAAAATGAGAGTAGGGAGCATAAGCATTCTCGCGCGCTTCTTTCGCTTTTGCAAATAATTTTTTTTCTATATCGTTCAGTTCGCCTTTATTGTTAAAATATTCGTAACTGATATGAGTTTCTTTTTTCATATATTGTGGGTTTAAAAAAAGGGGGATAAATTTACTTTTTTTTCATGAGGTGGGCAACACCATCACATTCTTTAAAAATTTTAAAAATCAGATCAAAAAATGTTATACACTCCAATCAGATTCAGAAATGTTGAATTGAAAAACCGTTGGGTAATGTCTCCAATGTGTATGTATTCTTCCGAAAACGGATTAGCCAACGATTTCCATTTTGTGCATTACGGAAGCAGAGCGCAGGGCGGAACAGGATTAATCATCGTTGAAGCAACGGGAGTAGAACCCCGCGGAAGAATTACCAACCACTGTATGGGAATCTGGAACGACGAACAGGCAGAAAAACTCCAGAAAATTGTAGAATTTGTACACCGGAACTCAGAAACCAAAATAGGAATTCAGCTTGCGCATGCCGGAAGAAAAGGATCTGCATGGAATAATGTACAGATCCCGATAGAAGAAGGCTGGGAAACCATCGCACCCAGTCCGATTCCGTATCATCCGACTGAAAGAATTCCACATGTTTTAACCATTGAGGAAATCAAAGAACAGGTCGAAAACTTCAGACAGGCAGCAAGAAGATCTGTAGATGCAGGTTTCGATGTCATAGAAATTCACGCAGCACACGGTTATCTTATCCATCAGTTTTTATCACCGCTTTCCAATATCAGAACCGACGAATATGGCGGAAGTTTCGAAAACAGAATACGGTTTTTAGTTGAAATCGTAGACGCCGTGAATGAAGAATTAAATGAAAATGTAGCCTTATTTGTAAGAATTTCCGGAACCGAGTATGCAGAAAACGGCTGGGAAATAGAAGACAGTGCTGAGCTTGCTAAAATCCTTAAAAACCATTCGGTTGATCTTGTTGATGTTTCCAGCGGAGGAAATATTCACGGAGTAAAAATTCCGGTTCACGACGGTTATCAGGTTCCGCTTGCGTCACAGGTGAAAAATGAGGCAGAAACAAAAACAGGAGCAGTAGGATTAATTACGAGAGTCAATCAGGCGGAGGAAATTCTGCGAAAAGGAGAGGCAGATTTAATTTTCATCGCCAGAGAAAGCTTAAGAAATCCTTACATCGCCGTTCAGGGTTCTTTTGAAATGGATGAAGAATGCTTCTTTCCGCATCAGTATTTAAGAGCAAAAATTTCTAAATAATTTTTTTATATATTTGAGAATCATAACCCTGTATTATAATGAAAATAGAAGACTTTATGCTGCCTTGTCCCATCAAGAAATTCTTTGGAATCGATTGTTTTGGGTGCGGAACGCAGAGAGCTATCGTCATGGTTTTTGAAGGCAGATTTGGCGAAGCATTTCATATGTTTCCTGCGGTCTACACTTTATTGCTTTTTTTTGGAACGGTTTTCCTCAATTTTGTAGACAGAAAACGGAATTACAGTAATATTTTAGTTTTTCTTGCGATTATCAATGCCGTCATCATGGTTACTTCTTATTTTTATAAACATTTATACTTACCTATACATTAATCAATTAAATTATAACTATGGAACAACAAAAATTACCTAACGCAACGGCGGTACTAATCTTAGGAATTGTATCAATTATCGGGTGTTGCTGTTACGGACTTCCGGGACTTATTGCAGGGATCATTGCATTGGTTCTGGCTAAAAAAGACGGAGAACTTTACAGAAAAAATCCGACAGCTTATTCAAATTACGGGCAATTGAATGCCGGAAAAATAATGGCAATCATCGGAATTGTATTAAGTATTTTATACGTGGTTTACGTTGTTGTCATGATTTCTACTCTTGGCTGGGACGCTATGAAAGACCCGCAACTGATGCAGGAAAGAATGAGAGAACTGATGGGACAGTAATTTCTTATTAATTTAAAAATAAAAGCCTTCTTTCAATTGAGAGAAGGCTTTATTATTTCTTAAAGCTAAATTTATTTCACAATAAACTTCAATGAAGAAGCATCTAATTTTAAAATATAAATTCCCTGCTCAAGATTTTTAATTTTAATAGAATTTTTACTGTTTTTAAAGGGCTGATCGATTGTCTGCATTACTTTTCCGTGAAGATTGTAGATCTCCGCTTTCTTAATATTCTGCATTTCCCCTTTTACAAAAATTTCATTGTTGGAAACAGGATTAGGCGAAATCTGTAATGTATTCTGATCTGAAATGGTTTCAGGAGAAATACTTTGAATCTGCTTTGCCATTCCCGAATAACACGTCCAGCTCAGATCATCAATGGCAACTCTGTTGGTGGTAGAATTATTTTCTAAAGTTACCACCACATTCCCCGAAATATTAATATTGCTGATTGTAGTAGTTGCTGCACTGATGTTGTAAGGAATTGTTCCTACAGCCGTTCCGTTTACTTTAACGGTGAAAGTTCCATTAGAACCTGTAAATTTCAGTTGGGTAGTTACCGTCAATGATCCGATTCCATTCGCTGAACTGCTTGAAGTTAACGCGCCGTCTCTTATCGTGATCGCTTTGTTGGAAATCGTCTGATCCGTTCTTGCATCCGTTGCAGTCCATGTAATACCATTATTTGTCCATGTTCTTGTTAAATATCCGGTAGTACCTGCAGGAATATTTTCAAAATTTTCATAGACGCAATTCGTCGGAGGAGGAACCGCATCCGTAGTTCCCGAAACTGTAGAACTATTGGCTGAAGAATTTCCTGCAGCATCTTTAGCGATTACATTAAATGTATAGGTTGTGGAAGCATTTAATCCTGAAATGGTCGCAGAAGTTGCGCTTACCGATGTTTTTAAATTTCCGTTCATGTAGACATCATACGAAGTAACGCCAACATTATCTGCCGAAGCATTCCATGAAAGCGAAATACTGCTTGGCGAAGTTCCCGTAACCGCAAGACCGGTAACGGTAGAAGGAGCCTGTGTATCAATTGGAGCATTGGTGGTTCCTGAAACGGTAGAGCTATTCGGAGATGAATTTCCTGCTGCATCTTTCGCTACAATATAAAAAGGATAATTGGTAGAAGGACTTAATCCGGAAATGGTTGTAGAAGTGGAGTTTACTGTTGCCTGTAAATTTCCGTTCATGTAAACGTTATACGATGTAACCCCGACATTATCGGTTGAAGCATTCCATGAAAGCGAAACGCTGCTTGAAGTAGTTCCGGAAACACTAAGCCCTGTCACGGTTGTCGGAGCCTGTGTATCTGCGGGAGCCCAGATTTGGTTCACATAATTCGGATTATCGATAAAAGGATTTCTGTTTCCCTGGTAAGCGTAAGAAGCATTATTCCGGTTGATTTCCGCCTGAGAAACAGGATCCTGATTGTGCCAAGCCAGCAGAACATTCAGTTCCCAGGTCTGCAATCCCGGAAAAGTAGAGTTTCCTAAGATATCTCCGGAAGAAAATGTGGCAAGCTTACTCTGATAGCGGGTTACAAAATAAAAAATCATACGTGCGATATCGCCTTTAAATTCATTAACAGGTTCAAAAACAATTCCTGAATATCCGGGTGAAGCAGAACTTCCAAGTTTAGAACCGTTAGACGATAGGGAAGTAGCAGTTCCTACGATTCCAAAAGGATAATCTGCCCTCATGGCATTTACTTTTCCATCTGTTGCTCTGATGAAATTGATGTCGGAATACATCGGCGAAGCAGAATTAAATAAGCTCTGAGGAATAAGATGCTCCCTGTTATAGCAATTTCCTTCTTCTGTATATGTTCCGCATTGGTTGGTTACAGGAATAAAATTGTAAGGATCTGCGCCGGTAGGATTTTCAGAATAAATGTCTAAAATAGAACCGTCGTTTTCATAATTTTTGTCGATGTCGGTTATTTTAAAACCCGTCCAAAGCGCATTGTAGCCTTTGTCCTGATGACCGTTCGTAATAATTGAACTCAATGCTGTTTTCAGAGAAGCTCCGGAAAGTCCGTTGGCAGAATTATAATAACCCGCAGGAGCCTGAGCATTTGCCAAAACTGAAGCAAATCCCCACATTAATAGTTGTTTTTTCATGGTAAATTTTTAAGATCGTAATATTACCATAAAATTTATAAATATAAAATTACAGAATCGTTAATTTTTAATGAAATTCATATAAAATAAAAGCCTTCTTTCAATTGAGAGAAGGCTTTATTATTTCTTAAAGGAAAATTTATTTCACAATAAACTTCAATGAAGAAGCGTCTAATTTTAGAATATAAATTCCCTGCTCCAGATTTTTAATTTTAATAGAATTTTTACTGTTTTTAAAAGGCTGATCAATGGTCTGCATTGCTTTTCCATGAAGATTGTAGATCTCCGCTTTCTTAATATTCTGCGTTTCTCCTTTCACAAAAATTTCATTATTGGAAACAGGATTAGGCGAAATCTGTAATGTATTCTGATCTGAAATTAATTCGGAAGAAATACTTTGAACCTGTCTTGCCGTTCCGGAATAACAGGTCCAGCTCAGATTATCAATAGCAACTCTGTTGGTGGTAGAATTGTTTTCTAAAGTTATAACGACATTCCCCGAAATATTAATATTGCTTATAGTGGTTGTTGTTGCAGAGGTATTGTAAGGTACGGTTCCTACCGCTGTTCCGTTTACTTTAACGGTGAAGGTGTCATTGGAACCTGTAAATTTCAGTTGGGTAGTTACCGTTAATGAGCCAATTCCATTCGCTGAACTGCTCGATGTTAATGCGCCGTCTCTAATGGTGATTGCTTTGGTGGAGATCGTCTGATCTGTTCTGGAATCTGTTGCTGTCCATGTAATCCCATTATTTGTCCATGTTCTTGTTAAATAAGAAGCCGAACTTTCAGAAGGAATGGTCTCAAATGTTTCGTTACCGCAGCTTGACGAGCTTGGTGGAGTAGATGTACCTCCGGAACCAGAAGCGGAGCCCCAGATTTGGGTCACGTAGTTAGGATTATCGATAAAAGGATTTCTGTTTCCCTGATAAGTATAAGAAGCATTGTTTCTGTTAATTTCCGCCTGAGAAACGGGATCCTGATTATGCCAAGCCAATAAAACATTCAGTTCCCAAGTCTGCAAACCCGGAAAAGCAGAACTGCCCAACATATTTCCGGATGTAAACGTGGAGAGTTTGCTTTGGTATCTCGTAACAAAATAAAATACCATTCTTGCTACATCACCTTTAAATTCATCAATAAGCTCGAACACTGTTCCCGAGAAACCTGAAGAAACAGAATTTCCAAGCTTAGAACCGTTTTTTGAAGTAAACGTTGCAGTTCCCACCTTTCCGAAAGGATAATTAGAGCGCATTCCGTTTACTTTTCCGTCTGTAGCTCTGATAAAATGAATATCTGAAACCATAGGAGAGGCTTCGTTAAAAAAGCTCTGAGGAATAATATGTTCACGGTTATAACAATTTCCTTCCACCGAATAAGTTCCGCATTGGTTGGTAACCGGTGTAAATTTGTAAGGATCTGTACCTACAGGTTTTTCTGAGTAGATGTCCAGAATAGAACCATCATTCTCATAGTTCTTGTCGATGTCAGTTGTTTTGTACGCCGTCCAAAGTCCGTTGTAGCCTTTGTCAAGATGTCCATTCGTAATAATGGTGCTTAAAGCCGTTTTCAGGGAAGCGCCGGAAAGTCCGTTTGCCGAATTGTAATATCCCGAAGGAGCCTGAGCATTTGCTAAAACAGAAGCAAATACAACCATTAGTAAATGTTTTTTCATGTCAAGATTTTAGACTTTAAGATTACTATAAATTTATCAATAAAAAATTACGGAATTGTTAAATTTAATTATGCGTAGAATGGTATGCAAGATTAAACTTTGTTTTTTTATTGAAAATGAGATGATTTTGAATGGTTTTAAGTAATATTGAAAATAAAAATTTAGAATGTATTAAAATTACATTTGGCAGATATTTTGTCTTATTCTGGAAAATCACCATTATGAATCACAAAATAAAAATTGCACTGGCATTAATTACCGGCGGGACTTTGGTTTATCTTAGCCGAAAGATGAAAAACTCAAAGAATAAACCTGAAATTTTCACAGGAGAAGACGGCAAAGTCTATCAGAAGGATGAAACTTATTTAACCACAGATGGTAAAATGTACAAAAACGGAAAAGAAGTCCATTTCAAAACCCCTGAAATTTAGAAAAACCTGTAAACCGGAATTTTCAGAATGATAGAATTCAGAAAAATTATGAAGCTCATCCCCAAAATGTCGGCAATCATCATAAAGGAACGAGACATCATTAACTCAATAAAAAAAGTCAATGCAATTACTGCATTGACTTTCTTATATATTTGATTGATTTATATCTTATTTCATTGGAGGATAATTCTTCATGATTTCCGCCATGATCTCAGGAATTTGCTTTTGTTTCGCCTTAGGTCTGTCAACAGAAATTCCGCTTCCGATTCCCTGCCAAACCAGTTTATTAGTTTTAGCATCTACCAGATCCACAATAATTGCTCCTTCATTATAATTGCTCGTCCATGTTCTGTTCATGCCGATTCCCCACCCGAAAGGTCCGCCCCAACCCCATGCTCCGTAAGGTGAAGTCGTGGTAACGTCCGTTACTTTTTTATGGTTGGCTTTTACATTTACAATCAGATCAGGATTTTCTCCGGATTGAAGACCTTTGCTTTGAAGCTGTCTCGACAGTTCATTCAAAACTCTGTCTTTATCAATATCATTCAGTTTTAAATCATCAATTCTTAATTTATAAGTTTTGTATGAATTAAAATTTGCCGTGTCCGCATAGTCAGAACGTACGTTGAAAGGACTGCAAGACGTTAAACCCAAAGTAGCCGAAGCTAACAGTAAGAAGATATATCGCTTCATTTTATTTATTTTTTTTATCGTTTTTAATAAATGTATCGGTCTTTTTATCGTATCCGTAAGGACAATGTCTACAGCCACTTTTACAGCAATGTCCTCTCTTCAGATGAAACTTTTCCGTAAAAACCTTATACCCCTGCTCGTTGTAGTAAAAGTCTTCACCTTCTTTGATGTCAAAAAGTGCCATAGGTTAAATCTCTAAGTCAAAAAACTTTATATTTGTTAGTATGATAATTATATGCCAAAAGCCTTTAAAAAAATTAAAAATCAACGGCATCGCTCTGTTCCCTTTTATCTTCATTAGGAATCCCGAAGATAAGAAAAATAAAATATTGATTAATCATGAAAAAATACATTTAAGACAACAGTTGGAAATGCTCATCATTTTCTTCTATATTTTTTATGTAATCGAATATTACTACTGGTTTTTTAAACTGAAGAACAGTTATCAGGCTTATAAAAGAATTTCTTTTGAAAGAGAAGCTTATTCCAACGAACATAATTTAAATTATCTAAGGAAAAGAAAATTCTGGAGTTTCAGAAAATACCTTTAAAATTAGAAAATAGTTAGTCGATAATGGTTATCAGAGATTAGATTTTCAATAACATGTCACAAAATTCCCCTCCTCTGGAGGGGTGGCGAAAATTCGAAAGAATTTTTGACGGGGTGGTCAAATATGTAAAAATAAAATTAACCCATCCTTACCTTCAATGATAAACCTCACCTTTTCAAACCAAAATTAAACATCTAAAAAACACTATTTTTGTAAAAAAGATTCAGCCTAAATGGTATTAAATATTCCATCCGAAAAAATCCCGATTCAGGAAATTCCTCTTGGTAAAAAAGTGAGACTTTTCATGAAAAGGGAAGATTTAATTCATCCTCAGATTTCAGGAAATAAATACTGGAAGCTTTTTTTCAATATTAATAATTATCTCTCCGGAAATCCGGAAAAACCCTACATCATTACTTTTGGAGGTGCATTTTCAAACCATATTTCTGCCGTTTCAGCGGTTGGGAATTTAGTAGATATTCCGACTTTAGGGATTATAAGAGGAGAGGAGCTGAAAGACAAATGGCGCGACAATCCGACTTTACTTTTTGCCAGAAGAAACGGAATGAATCTGAAGTTTGTAACGAGGGAAGAATATCGTCACAAAGAAAAACTGACTGAATTTTTACAAAAAGAATTCCCGGAAGCGCTCATCGTACCGGAAGGAGGAACCAATGAAGCCGCTGTAGAAGGCGTAAAAATGATGCTGAATGACGATACAAAAGATTTTGATTATCTTTGCACCGCAGTCGGAACAGGAGGAACGGTTGCCGGAATTTTAAAATTCAGTGAAGAAAATCAGAAAGTTATAGGTTTTAAAGCGGTTGACGATGATTCACTGGAAAATAAAATCGTTGAACTAACTTCTAAGAAAAATTTTGATCTAATAGATTCAGGTTTTGGAGGTTATGGCAAAATAAAGGACGAAAATGTCCGTTTTATTAATGATTTTAAAGAGAAATACGGAATTCCGCTGGAGCCGGTCTATACAGGAAAGATGATACAGAAAATTTTCGAATTGATAGATGAAGATTATTTTCCTGAGAACAGCAAAATTTTGTGCTTCCACACCGGCGGTTTGCAGGGGATTGAAGGAGCCAATTTGCTTTTAGAAAAACAGAACAGAAATTTAATTATATAATTTAAATTGAAAAACATGAAAAGACTTTTCACCATCGTAAGCCTTTTAGTTTTATCAAAATTCTCAGCTCAGACCTGGGCAACCGAAGATCAGTACATCCAGAAATTTGCAAAATATGCAGTGGAAGAAATGGAAAAATATAAAATTCCCGCTTCTATCACGCTTGCACAGGGACTTTTGGAAACAGGAGGCGGACAAAGCCGATTGGCTCTGGAAGGGAAAAACCATTTCGGGATTAAATGTAAGGAAGACTGGACCGGAAAAACAATGAAGCATACCGATGATGCTCCGAATGAATGCTTCCGGGTTTACGACGATCCGAGACAGTCGTATGAAGATCATTCCATCTTTTTATCGACTAGGAAGTATTACGCCAATCTTTTCAATTTAGATATGAAAGATTATAAAGCGTGGGCAACAGGTCTTAAAAAAGCAGGTTATGCAACAAATCCCCGCTACGCTTCCATATTAATCGGGAAAATTGAAAGGTATAAATTGTACGAATTCGACAATACCAACTCAAAAGAGGCTTTATACGCCGTTCTGAAACTGTATCCGGATCTGAAAGACGACAGAACTTTCATGGCTCAGCTGGAACCGGAAAAATATACCAGAAAAGTAAAAGAACCTGTAACCGTTGAGGTTCCTTACAAACAGACTTCTTACGCTCAGCAACAGAAAAGAGTGGAAAGAATTAAAACAAAAGCGGAAATTCTCAATACCATTCTAATAAAAAGTCATCCGAATGACGGATTAAAATACATCATCATTCCTGAAGATACCAACGTAGAATTCATTGCCAAAAAATTCAAGATCAGTGAAAGCAAACTCATGAAATGGAATGAACTCGAAAGTGATGTTCTGAAGAAAAATGAAATTGTTTTCCTTGAATCTAAAAATTCTGACGGAGTTACTGCAACCTACAAAGCCGAAGCAGGCGAAGATATGCATGATATCGCCCAGAAATTCGGAATTAAATTAAATAAATTATACGCCAAAAACAGAATGGATGAAGGGCAGAAACCTTCTGCCGGACAAGTAATTTATTTGATTGATAAAAAACCCAGAAACTAAAATTTGTTGATGGTTGATTGTTGTTGGTTGATTGTTAAACCGACAGCTATCAACTGTCAGCCAACAACTACATATGAAATACCAAAGAAGTTCAGCTTTATTCGAAGAAGCTTACAAATACATTCCGGGAGGTGTAAATTCTCCGGTAAGAGCATTCAAATCTGTAGGAGGAGTGCCTGTTTTTATGAAATCTGCAAAAGGAGCCTATCTTACGGATGCGGATGACAACACGTACATCGATTACATCAATTCGTGGGGACCTGCCATTTTAGGACATACGCATCCCGAAGTTTTGGAAGAACTGAAAATTCAGGCTGAAAAAGGATTCTCTTTCGGAGCACCCACAGAACTGGAAACAGAAATCGCAAAATTCATTACAGAAAACGTTCCGAATGTGGATCAGATCAGAATGGTTTCTTCGGGTACGGAAGCCTGTATGAGCGCGATCAGATTGGCGAGAGGTTTTACAGGAAGAGATAAGTTTATAAAATTTGAAGGCTGCTATCACGGTCATTCAGATTCATTTCTGATAAAAGCGGGTAGTGGTGCGGCAACTTTCGGAAATCCGAATTCTCCGGGCGTAACGGCTGGAACGGCAAAAGATACTTTACTGGCAAGATACAATGATTTTGAGCAGGTTGAAGATCTTTTCAGACATAATCAAGGCGAAATTGCAGCGGTCATTATTGAGCCGGTTGCCGGAAATATGGGTTGTGTTTTGCCGGAAAATGAATTTCTTCAGAAATTAAGAGCAATCTGCGACGAAAACGGAACTTTATTAATTTTTGATGAGGTGATGACAGGTTTCAGATTAGCTTTTGGAGGAGCTCAGGAACTGTACAATGTAAAAGCAGATTTGGTAACATACGGAAAAGTGATCGGAGGCGGACTTCCGGTAGGTGCTTTTGCAGGAAGAAACGAAATTATGGATCATTTGGCTCCAAAAGGAGGTGTTTATCAGGCAGGAACATTAAGCGGAAATCCTTTAGCCATGAGAGCCGGACTGAAAACTTTACAGTTGATTAAAAATGATCCGGAATTCTTCAACAGACTGGCAAAAACAACAGAAACCTTAGATTTTGAAATCGGTAAAATTTTAAACGAAAAAGGAATTGCCCACAAAATCAACAGAAAAGGATCTATGATGTCTGTATTCTTCCATATTAACAGGGTTTCTAATTTTGATGAAGCTCAGGAAGCCAATCATGCATTGTTCAATAATTTCTTCCATCAGATGCTGCAAAACGGAGTTTACCTTCCACCGAGTGGTTATGAAACGTATTTCATCAGTGATGCGATTAAAGACAAAGAAATTGATATGACGCTGGAAGCAGTAAGAAAATTTGAATATTCTTAGTTGAAAAAATATTAAAGGATAGATGATTTTCAATCCTTTGTTGAAACAGAATCGGCTTCAGATTTATCTGAAGCCGATTGTTTATTTTATACAATTAATTTTACTGTAAAGAAGACCAACCGATTGCCCAAGCCGGATTTCCAAGCTTATTTCCTGCCCCAATTGCATCCGCTTTTTCGTTGTAGGTATTGCTTAAGAGTGTTACACTGGAACCTGAAGTTGAGGTAGCAGTTACTTTATTCGTAACATTTGTATCGAAAAAAGCATCTTTAATTTTACTTTGTCCGTTAATATAGGTCACAGTCGGATCACTTTCAATAGAAAATCCGTTGGTCCAGTTAGAAACCACTACATTTTCAAAACTAGCATATGTTCCGGAATACAATCTGATGGCTTTGGATTCTCCCGAAGTTCCGCCCAAAAGCGTTACATTTTTAACAGTAGGGCTGGAAACTGGAGTTGCAGCAGGATTCGAAGCATTGTTAAGTCCTTTTATTGCGGCATTTCCGGAACCGTTTGTTTTTCTTTTAGTGAAAATATTGGTAGCCGTTCCGATCCATCCGTCTGTCCATACAAAAGCATCATCTTCGTTTCCGATGGAGACGATGTTGGAAAGATTTACCGTTCCTCCATACATCTGGATTCCGTCTTCTGCGCTATTAATCAAAGCAATATTCTCAACTTTCGTATCACTTCCTACCCCAAAAAAAGAAAGTCCGTTGAATTTTACATTGGTTGAAAAACTCACTCCCGCGTTTTCAATTTTCACATAAGTCAGAGAACCGGAATTATCTGTTGCCGAAGTTCCTCCGTAAGCGGAATTTAAAATTTCCGAAGTGTTGGTTGTACCAGTGTTTACAGGAGCTTTTCCGCAGATAACGACACCGCCCCAACTTCCCGAAGCTTCTGTGGAAGATCTGAAGGAAACCGGCGAATTAAAGGTTCCGTTCGCGTACAACTGTCCTCCCTGTTCCACTAAAAGGTAAGAAGATGCTCCTGCTGTGGCAACAATTCTCGTTCCTGCCGGAATAACAAGTTTTCCTCCGTTTTTTACAGTAACAGCACCATTAAGTACATATACTTTTGTGGCATCCAGTGTTACAACCTGTCCACTTGTAACTTCCCCTTTGAAATTACTTGGATCTTTTGCAATTCCTACAACCGGAATAGTCGCAACGTCCTCATCTTCTTTATTACAAGAATGAACAACAAGCGATGTACTGATAATAAAAGCTGCTAAAATATGCTGAAAGCGGTTTTTCATAATGTTTTTAGATTTTACTTCTTTAAACAGATTGTTAAAGATCTGTTTATTTGAAAAGACCAAATTACCATTTTTCTTCTTATTTTCCCAATTGTATTTTAATGAATATAAAATTGTATCTATTCACGAAAACGGCATCGGAAAAATCTTTCCGATGCCGTTTTTTGAATTAAATATGAAGAAACTAATTACTAACTATTAATTCATAGCGTCTGTAGTATCAAAGCTAGAAAGCCCTGTCCATCCTTTAGCCCAGTCTGGTAATGCTGTACCGTTACCTGCGCCTACTGCAGAATTATTTTCTGTAAAGATCGAAGTGATGTCTACCGCAGTTCCCGCTGTATTTTTAGCTTTAGATTTTGTGGTAACATTTACAAATCTTAAGTTTTTGATGTAAGAACCACCCTGGAACCATGTTAAAGTTCTGTCTGTTTCAAAATCAAGACCTGTTGTAAAGTTGGCTAAAACGATGTTGTCAAACTGACCGTTAGAACCAGCTCTTACTTTCATTCCTTGCGATTCTGATCCTGCAGTGTTTCCTAAGAAAGTAGCATTGTTGATCACCGGATTAGAAGCTCCGTTTCCGAAAGTTGTATTAGGGTTTGTATCCTGAGTATCGGCTTCAATTCCTCTGTTTCCTGGCTCAGCAGCAGTCTGGTAAGCCTTCATTCTTGCAGCATACAGATAATTTACCGTTCCTCTGTATCCTTCCGTCCAGTCGAAAGAATCATCTCCAACACCAGTTACCACAACGTGATCCAGATTTACGTTTCCTCCGAAGCACTCTACACCATCATCTGCACCAGTAGTAACGTATACGTAAGAAATTGTAGTTCCGCTACCTACTCCGAAAAGAGAAAGTCCGTTGAATTCTTTTTCAGGATTGTATTTGAAACCACTGTCTTTAATTACCAGATATTTAATGATACCTGAATTATCAGCAGTATTTGTTCCACCATATGTTAAATCTCCCAATTCTGAAGTAGAAGTACCTGAAGAAGTTCTGTTGGTAGGAGCGTTACCTAAGATAACAATTCCTCCCCAGTGTCCTTGTTTGTGCGTAGTACCTTCAAAAATTACAGGATTAGAAGAAGTTCCGTTCACGAAAATTTTACCCCCTCTGTCTACGATAAGGTAATTTGCACCTTCCGCTACCGTAATTCTTGTTCCTGCAGGAATGATAAGGCTTGCGCCGCTTTCTACCATTACCTTACCGGTGATTGTATATACTTTTGACGGGTCTAATGTTATAGTGGTTCCGGCAGCAATATTTCCTTTGAAATTGCTTGGGTCGATTGTTGAGATTGTATCTGTTGTATCATCATCAGAGTTGCTGCACGAAACGGCAACGGATGAGAATGCCACAGTTAACGAGAAGAAAAGAGCAGCTTTTAAGATTGTTTTTTTCATAACTTTTTATAGATTTTTATTTTTATTAAAATTTATATGATAGATTTAATCCTAACTGACGACCTTTCGTGTAGTCTTTGTGGATAAATGTTTTAGTGGTGTTTTCCTGTTCGATTTTAAAGTGAGGATTCAGTAAGTTCTTTGCAGAAATTCCGATTCCGATTTTATTTAAGGTAAAGCTTAAGTTCATATCCAGAATTTCTCTCGGTACTTCGTAAAAGTTTCCGATGAATCCTGTTCCTACAGAATAAAGACTTTTACCGATATGAGAATAAGATACTACGAAGTCTAAGCTGTTTACATTATTCCATTTATAGTTATATCCTACGTTTACGTTGGCAATAAAATCTGCAACTCCCTGAATTTTATCTTTCGGAGTGTTGAATACGATTGTTTTACCTCCGTTATTTTTAGCAATTTCGTTTTCAGATTTAAATTCCTGCTCAGAATGCATATAAGTTGCATTCAGGAAAGTGTACACTTTAGAATTATTCCACGAATAAAGGTCTTTTCTGAATTCAGCTTCTGCTCCTACAATATATCCCCAATCTGAAATGTTGAAATACGTCATGTCACTTGGTGCAGAACTCGCATAGCTTGTTCTTGCAATCGCGTTCTGGATGTATTTTCCGAAAGCTGTTACAGAAATAAGTTCTCCCGATTTCGGAAACATTTCCCATTTAAGATCTAAATTATAATTGTCCGAAGGATTTAGGAACTGGTTTCCGTAAGTATTTGTCGTTACATCATAATAAGCAATCGGAATAATTTCTTTTGCCTGTGGTAATGTGTATGATTTTGAGAAAGCCAATCTTAAATTCTGCTTGTCATTAACGCTGTATTTAGCATTTAAAGCAGGTAAGAATTTATTGTATTGCTTATTCTTTTTACCGTCCTGTGCAATTGGATCCAACCATTTCATCTGCATATCGATATAATCGAAACGGCCTCCAACCTGGATGATGAATTTATCAGAAAGTGTGATGTCAACATTTGCTAACCCAGACTGAATATTCTGCTTTGCAGTATAATAAAAAGGATTAAACAATTTATTAATCGGCTGGAATGTAATGTAAGAGAATAAAGAATTATTTCCTGCATTAATGTATCCGTCGATATTGTTAGGATCTACAGGTACCACATTGCTGAAGTTCATACCGATGGTGGTATTTTCAAACCTTCTGTCTTTATACTGTCCGTCGTATCCTAATGTTACTTTGAATTTTTCAAAAGTTTTGGTAAGATAAGCATGACCTAAAACCGTATTATCCTTAAGTTCATCAAAATATCTGTGGTTGTTGATCGCACTTCCTGCAATTAGCTGAGAGTTTGTTGCATCAATAGTATTCTGAAGACGGTCTGGTCTTTTGCTGTTGAGCATATTGTATCCTAAAGCCCAGTCTGCAGACCATGTTTCACCCAATTTGTGAGTACCGAGTAACTGATTTACCCAGGTTGTGGTAATTTTATTATCCCCTCTGTTGATGATCACATTTCTGTCTACATCATAAGAATATCCCTGATAAATTTTTGCCGACTGATCGGAAGAATGAATGTAGTTGGATGTAAAGCTGATTCTGTGATTAGAGTTGATCTTATATCCCAGATTAACTAATGCAGTAGTATTTGTTTTATAATTAAAACGCTCTACGCTTGTATAATTTTTACTTGGCGTGTTATCGAAGAAATAATAACCTTCCTGTCCTTGGCTGTATTCATAAGAATTTTCAAATCCAGCGTAAGCAAATAATGAAAGCTTACCGAAAGTCGCCCCACCTTCAATATTCATATCTGTATTAAAAGGATTTCTGGCATTTTTAAAATTCCAGCTCGTCTGGAAAGGATATTTCTGATAAGGATTTCCTTTGGTGAACGTAGTTTCTTTGTATCCGAAGAATCCCGGTGCTCCGTCCTGTACTTTAAAGTCTTTTTTATCGAATGTCTGAAGATTAATGCTGCTTCCTAATCCTATCTTAAAATAAGGCTTTCCGGTATGCTCCTTAGAAACAATGTTTACATTCGCTCCGCCGAAATCTCCAAGCATTTTAGGATTATAGACTTTATCTAAAGAAATATATTCGATCATTGAGGTTTTGAAAATCTCAAGATTGATGTTTTTATATTCCGGATCGTCCGATGGAATCGGCAGTCCGTTTAACGTTGTGCTGTTGTATCTGTCACCAAGACCTCTTACGAAAATCTGTCCGCTTCCTTCCTGCTTTGTCGTTCCGGTAGCCTTTGTTACAGCTGTTGCAGCATCTCCTACACCTTGCTTGGCAAGCTGTACAGAACCTACGCGCTCTATAACTTCTACAGACTTTTTCTGTAAGTTGATAAGGTTTGCTTCAGTTCCTTTTTTAGTAGATCCTTTAATGACTACACCTTCGATTTTCTTTTCTTTCTTTACGGTGTCGTTTTTGGTCTCTTGAGCGTAAAGTACAGTTCCCGATGTTGTTAAAAACAAAACTGCGATACTCAGTTTTCTAAAATTCATTTCTTTTTTACTATATTCTTTCGGTGCAAAGGAATAAAGAATTAACGGGGGAAATGGTTTAGGGAAATTTAATTTTTTCTTAACTAAACATTAAGAAAAGAATATAATTGTTAACTTTATGTGAACGATACCCGTTTTGTTAAACAGTGATTAAAATATTATTAACTTTGACTCGTAAAAATTAAAAATGAACCAAAAGAAAATCCTCTTAATCGACGACGAACTGGATATTTTAGAGATTCTGTCTTACAACTTGGAAAAGGAAGGCTACGACATTTATACAGCCACTAATGGAAATGAAGGTATCGACAAAGCAAAGGAAATTGTTCCGGATCTGATTTTATTGGATGTCATGATGCCCGAAAAAGACGGTATCGAAACTTGTCAGGAACTTAGAAAAATTAAAGAACTGCAAAAAACTTTAATTGTTTTTCTTTCCGCAAGAAGTGAAGAGTTTTCACAACTGGCCGGTTTTCAGGCAGGTGCAAACGACTACATTGTTAAATTAATCAAACCGAAAATTCTGATCTCTAAAGTAAACGCTTTATTGCAGTTAACTTCTCAGGTATCTGATAATTCTAAATTAATCGAAATCGGAGATTTAATTATTGATAAAGACAACTTCAGGGTTTCTAAAAACGGACAGCAGTTTTTGCTTCCTAAAAAAGAATTCGATCTTTTGTATTTATTGGCTTCCAACACGGAAAAAGTTTTCAAAAGAGAAGAAATTCTGGAAAAAGTCTGGGGAAATGACGTAATCGTGGGAGAAAGAACCATAGACGTTCACATCAGAAGACTGAGAGAAAAACTGGGAATCAACACGATTCAGACATTAAAAGGAATTGGGTATAAACTTATTGTTTAATACTCAATTTCAATTTCTTACCTTTACATCAACCATTAAAATTTTGTAAAATTGAAATTTTACAGACTTACCCTCGTCGCCTCTTGTCTTCTGACATTGGTGATGTTTCTTTTAGTAATCATTTTCGATTCACTAAAGGATATTTATTACAGTACACCATTCTTTAAAATCGGACTGGTTATTTGCCTTGTCCTGATTTTTATCATCAATTATATCGTATTGGAACTTTTGTTCAATTATTATGGTAAAAAGCAGGTTCGTGGTCTTTCACAGCTTTTGCCGCAGGAAATTGTTCATGATGATGATGAAAATATCACCATTAAAGAACTCGGAGAAAGATTCTCAGATCTCAATCAGAGAAAAGTTACCGAACTTGATATGATGAAAGAAATGGAAAGCTACCGGAAAGAATACATCGGAAACGTTTCCCACGAGCTGAAAACACCTCTTTTTTCCATTCAGGGATATGTGGAAACTTTGCGCGACGGCGGAGTGGATAATCTTACCATCCGCGATAAATATCTGGAAAGAATTGATAAATCCGTAGAGCGTTTAATTGCCATTGTAACGGATCTTGATATGATCAACAGGCTTGAAGCAGGCGAAATTAACCTTACCGTTTCCAAATTTGATGTCAATTTATTAATTAAAGAAATTTTTGATCTTCTTGATCTCGAAGCAGAAAAACATAACGCAAGTCTGCAGATCCAGACTTTGCAGCCACAGATTTTTGTGGAGGCAGACAAGCAGAAGATTTCACAGGTCTTTATTAATTTAATTTCAAACGCGATTCATTATGCCAACAGACAGGAAGCAAAAGTAGTAGTAAAAACCAGCGTTCTTAAAAATAAAGTCTTAATTGAGGTCATAGACAACGGAATGGGCATTAAATCTGAAAGTTTACCAAGAATTTTCGAAAGATTTTACCGCGTGGAAACCAGCAGAAGCAGAAGAGAAGGTGGTTCCGGACTTGGTCTTGCCATCGTAAAACATATCCTCGAAGCGCATAATGAAAACATCACCGTGGAAAGCGTTTATCTGGAAGGAACAAAATTCAGTTTCATGCTGGAAAAAAGCAAATAATTTTTGCAAAATGTATGAAAAAAAAATATTTTAAAAAATAATGAAATATTTTTTTGTCACATCTCATTTATTTTATATTTGCAACAGAGATTTATCATAATAACAACGGCAAAAAAGTAATTTAAAAACTGATGGTTTATAAAATCCGCGTAATATTAGATGCAAAAGAAGATATTTTCCGGGATATCGAAGTAAAAGGAAAACAGACGCTTTGGAACTTACATTTAGGCATTAAGAGTGCATTCAGCTTGCAGGGAGATGAGCTTTCCACTTTTAATCTGCTTGAAGAAGACGGAACGGTAGTAAAAAGTGTTCCGCTAGAAGATATGAGTGACGATGGCGACGGAGAAATTATGTCGGATGTGTACATCGATGAGGCATTCGAGAATGCAGGAGATAAAGCTCAGTTCCAGTACGGACTTCTTGACCTTTGGGAATTTTTCTGTGAATTGGTTGAAGTTATCGACGAAACAAAAGGCGTTAATTACCCGATCACGGTTTACAGATTTGGAAACGTTCCTTTGAAAGCGCCTAGCAAAAACGGAAGTGGAGGATCCAAAAAGAAATCAGCAATGCCATTAATGGATGATGATTTCGGGTTTGATGACTTCGGAGCTACCGGAAACTTTGCAGACGAAGATGATGATGCTTTTGATGATGAGGAAGAAGAAGACTACAACGACGATGCTTTCGATGATGAAGAGGACAACGATGATGAAAGATAATCGGAAGAATTTGTAAAATATACCGCCCTGAACGTAAGTTTGGGGCTTTTTTATTCTGTACTATCAGGAGCTGTTTCGCGCTTTCGCTACTCGCTTTTTCGTTTTTTTCGGCGCGGCAGCGAAGCTGCCGCGCCGAAAAAAACGAAAAGAGCTCAAACAGACCGCTCAATGGTAAGTTTGCATTAAACAAAACAGATTGATAACTTAGTTAAAAATATTAACCAGAAGAGCAAAAGCAGCAGGATAAAGACAGACG
>NZ_FTOV01000041.1 GCF_900156825.1 Chryseobacterium gambrini
ATTTGCGAAA
Organism: Chryseobacterium gambrini; assembly: GCF_900156825.1. GTDB lineage: Bacteria > Bacteroidota > Bacteroidia > Flavobacteriales > Weeksellaceae > Chryseobacterium > Chryseobacterium gambrini. Next base: position 11 of record NZ_FTOV01000041.1, read on the forward strand.
GTGCTAAAAATGCCCCTTCGCTCTGCTCCGCCGAGAGGTTCATCACCGACGCGGCAATTCCGACCGCCTCGAAAATATCCCGCGTTGCCTGTCCTTCGAGGGCAGTCCCTTTGAGGGATCCCGTTAAGGTCTGAAATCCCTTGTAAGAAGATTCCATATTGAGGTTAAGGTCTTTTATCGTCGTATCAAGAAATGCCATGTTTTTTGCCCCCTGCTGACCGGAGGCAAAGACAATGGCATTTTCCATTCCCTCGAATTTGGAAGTAATCCCGGTGATCTCTTTTCCGAAACTGGTGAGCGCACCCACGGAGAGTGCGGCAAGAATGGCGATTCCGGCAGTCCTGGCGTATTGTGCAAGACTGCTAAAAGTGCTTTGCCCGGTATTTCTTAACCTCCCGATCCCGCTGTTGGCAGTATTGACGGCATTGTCAAGCCCCCTTGTTTCATTTCGTGCGCGGCTGATCCCGTTGGAAAACGAGCGGTCGATCAGATCCAGTGCATATTGTAAACCGTTCATAACAGGTAATAAAAATGTTCTTTGTGCCGGTGGTATTCCGGATTATTTTCTTACTTTTATCGATGATTTATAACAAGTGAAACTATAATCCTTCGCTTATTATCTCATTTATTCATTCATTTCTACAGCTCATCAAGAGTATAAACCTCCCTTGCGGAGGTTTTATTTTTGTCCTACCAGCAGCCCTCTGCGGGCAGTATCGGGATCACTGATCCACTCATATGCCGTAACCCGGACAGATTCGGTGGTTACTTTCAGGGCTCCGTCCGTATAAAAGCGTAGGAAAACTGTCTGCGGAACTGCCGTAGAATCACTCCAGTAGACTTCGTCGGGACGGATGAGCGTTTCGCGGATCTGCGTGAAGAGCATATCATCGGACTGCACGGTCATGGCATCAATCCATACAGGGAGGTTCTCCGCTGTGATGACCCTTGCCATTCCGGTTTTGTCGATATGGCTTTTTATGGTAACCGCTTTTTCGGGGTAGGTATTTTTTCTGACTTTTGCCCATTCTGAAAGCCCGTAATCCGTAATGCCCAAATCATCCACATTGATAGGCGTGGCATCTTTCGGCAGCTTTTTTAAATAGCTTTGGGCGCGGGTAAAGACCTGATCACTATCTCCCCAGTTGACATCAAAGCCCTGTTTCTGCATTCGTTCCCAGCCGTCCGGATCAATTTGTATCGCACCGTCAAAGCTTGTGATTTCCCCGTCGTAATCATCGAAAACGTCCTCGGCGTCGGTGCGGCATTTCCAATGGAGCGGGGGCAGGAATTTCCATGAATCCGGATCCCTTTTGTCAAAGACTTTCCCGTCCAGACTCCGACAAATCACCGTCGTTCCGTCATCGATAATGGCGTTTAATCTCCAGTAAGGCGCAATTTCTACATCGTCCACCATTTCCAGATACCGAGCCGCCATATTGGAGGTGGCGTTGGCATGATCCCATTCCGTTTTCAGATACAATTCCTTATAGTTCGGAAATACTGACTTTGCCTTATTTCTGAAATCATTAAAACTTTTTACTTCCGGATCCTTTAACATCTCATTAAGTTCGTAGACTTCCGCCTGCGTTTTGTCTGCTCCGAACCGGTGTATATTATTCATCCAAGCCCTCATCCGGCGGTGGTCGGTACTGTCAAAATCAAAGTTCATTTTCCCGAATCCCTGTTTTATTGCCTCTAACAAAGGGGTATGCGATGCCTTAAATTCGTTGTA
>NZ_FTOV01000043.1 GCF_900156825.1 Chryseobacterium gambrini
CGCTTCCCCGTTTAGGGACTGCAAAGATACAAATCTTTTTATTCTGAGCAAGTTTTATTTTAAGTTTTTTCTAAATTAATTTAAAATAAAATATCCCCGATCCGTATCCTTTTAATACCTCCTAAAAAGTATTATCCAGGTGTTTTATTAAAGTATATCGCTTATCTAAAAGCTCGTCTCCGCTTACTGATTCTCTTTCGTTTTTCAGTGCCGCAAAGATAGAAACTTTAAACATTACAAAACAAGTTTTGTTAACTTTAATTTCATCTTGTATTCATATTTGGACATAAAACGCTGATCTGATGAGAGAATAATTTTATACTTTTTAAACTAATGTTTGTTTTTTTGATGTGGAAGTTTTGTTAAAGGAAAGGTTGATAGGGATTTTTTGCGATAGTATTTAATAATTGAGGAGGGAAAATGAGCTCACGGTAAAAAATTTAATCTTCATTAATTCAGTTTTGATCTTTTAGGGTATTAAATGATTTAAATAAAAAAATAATTGAAGGTGTTTTTATTTTTAAAATACCGGAATAGGAGATTTTTTAAGAGTAATCAAATTAATTGACTTATTCCTTTATTAATAAAGGCTTCGGACAGGATTAGCTGACAATATTTAAATATTACGGTTAATTCGAGAGTCTCTCTTAGCTTGCCGGGGACTCTCCGTTAGAAAACCGTTTACTAATCGTAGTTCACAATGAGTTTGCTTAAACTTTTTATAATTAAAATATTCTTGTTGAAAAACGTAAAGACGCAAGATTTTTATTAATATTAAATCTTTAAGGCGCAAGAAAATCAAAGGATTGATGCTTGATTTTATCGTTGATAAAATCTTTGCGCCTTAAGATAAGGCTATATTTAATGAATATTTTGCACCTTTTCGATGGTTATAGCTATTATTAAGTCAATAAATAATCACGAGGCAAGCCTCGGGATAGTCAAGGAAAAAGAGTTTATTTTTAGTGTTATGAAAAACTATCCGTTTTTCCTACTTTTCCTCTCTGACCCCGAGGCAAGCCTCAAGGTATTCTCTTCGAATAAATTAATTTGTTAAATTCTAAAAATAACGGGATGAATAAAATTAAGAACTGAGCATTTGTTAGATCTGTTATTCATTAACATCTTAAAGGTTTTGAAGATGTTTAGGATTTGTTGGGGCAAAATAATTACTGATACCGTTATTAAAAAGAGAGTTTCTGTTTGTCCGGGTATTCTATATATTTTTGATGTATGAAGTAATTTTGCTTTTAAATTAATATTTAACCAGAATATTTTGAGATCGATCCATGACTCCATTGTTCTGGATAAGTGCCAAAACATTATTTTCTGTTTACTGCAATTGATGAGTAATGAGTAATGAGTAATGAGTAATGAGTAATAAAGATAATTGATGAATGATGAATGATTACATTCTCCGGCTTCTTTACTTGTCTTTTTTTACTTCCTACTTCCTACTTCCTACTTCCTACTTCCTACTTCCTACTTCCTACTTCCTACTTCCTACTTTTTACTTTGTTCTATTTCCTTTTCTCCTTGTTCTTTTTACTTTTCTCTTTTCCTTTGCTTCTTTCCTTTGATAAGGGATAGATTAAGATGAGAGATGGAGAGTTGTGCGCAAAAAAAAAGTCTCATAGAATTTAATCTATGAGACTTTTAAATAAAAACTGGCGGCGACCTACTCTCCCGCTTTCGCAGTACCATCGGCG